>NZ_CP108341.1:4800000-9188115 GCF_045040895.1 Streptomyces purpurascens
GCAACTCGAGGGCGCGGAGGACGAGTTGCGGGAGGCCCTCGGCATGCTGTCGGCCAAGCGCGCCGCCCTCTACAGCAGCCAGGTCGCCGTCGAGCTGGCCGATGTGCTCCATCGGCGTGGCAAGTCCGACGAGGCCGCCGCCCTGCTGCACGGGGTGCTCGACGACCTCTCCTCCGAGCGCGGCGCCGTCCACTCCGCCGCCGCGCACCGGCTGCTCGGCATCATCGCCGAGGACGCCCGCCGCACCGAGGACGCCGAGGAGCACTACGTCCGTGCCCTGAGCCTGCTGGAGCGGGCGGGCGCGGCCGGTGACCTGGCCGACCTGTGCCGGCTGCTGGGCGATCTGCTGCGGCGGACCGGGCGGGTGGAGGCGGCCCTGGACGCCTACCGGACGGGGCTCGGACACCGTACGGCCCCCGGTACGACCACGCTCGGGCCCGCGCCCGCACAGCCTCCTCTGTGAGGAAGCAGGGGCTTCGCACAGTCGTGCGGGTTAGCCTCCTCCCGGGATGTGAACGACCGGGGCGGGGCACGTGGAGAACGAACGGACGGCGGCGGTGGCCGATGGGCTGCGGACGGCCCTGCGCACCCTCGTGTACACCGTCCTCGGCGGTGCCGCGCTGATCGCCATCGTGACGGTGGGGTCGGTGCTCGGCCCCCTGCTCGCGCTCGATCTCTACACCCCGCCGGTCGCGGCCTGGTGGACGGTCTTCACCGCGATCGCCGTCCAGGGCGTGCCCTTCCTGCTGCTCGGCACGGTCGTGTCGGCGGCGATCGGCGCGTTCGTGCCCGAGCGGGTCTTCACCCGTCTCCTGCCCCGCCGCACGGCGCTGGCCGTGCCGGTCGCGGGCGCGGCGGGGGTCGTCCTGCCCGGCTGCGAGTGTGCGTCCGTGCCGGTGGCGAGCAGTCTGATGCGGCGGGGTGTCGCCCCGGCCGCCGCGCTCGCCTTCCTGCTGTCGGCGCCCGCGATCAACCCCGTCGTGCTCGTGGCGACCTCGATCGCCTTCCCCGGGCAGCCGGAGATGGTCCTCGGCCGGCTGGCCGCCTCGCTCGCCACGGCCGTGGTGATGGGCTGGCTGTGGGCGCGGTTCGGACGGGAGGAGTGGCTGCGGCCGCCGAAGCGGAGCACCGGTCACACGCCGGGTGGCGGACCGCGCGCCTTCGTCTCCGGGCTCCAGCACGACTTCCTGCACGCGGGCGGTTTCCTGGTGCTCGGGGCGGCGGCCGCGGCGACCTTCGACATCGTCGTGCCGAGGTCGCTGCTGGAGGCGTTCACGGGGTCGGCCTGGCTGTCGGTGCTGCTGCTCGCCGTCCTCGCGGTGGTGCTGTGCGTGTGCAGTGAGGCCGACGCGTTCGTGGCGGCGTCGCTGAGCGGCTTCCCGCCCACCGCGCGGCTGGCGTTCATGGTGGTCGGGCCGATGGTGGACCTGAAGCTGATCGCCCTCCAGACGGGCACCTTCGGCAGGGCCTTCGCACTGCGGTTCTCGTCCGCGACCTGGCTGGTGGCCGTGGCGAGCAGCGTGCTGGTGGGGTGGTGGCTGCTGTGAGGCGCTACGGACCGGCCGTCCTGCTCGCCCTCGTCGGCGCGGCGATCCTGCGGGTGTCGCTCTTCAGCGAGCTGTACCTGCGGTACGTCCAGGCGGGGTTGCGGCCGTATCTGGTGGTGTCGGGGGTGGGGCTGGTGCTGCTGGGTGTGGTCGTGGGGGTGGTGGTGCGGACCGCGGGGGAGCATGACGGGCCCGAGGAGCGCGGCGGGCCCGAGGAACGCGGCGGGCACGAGGAGGAGCAGCACGACGGGCACACCCACGGCCCCGCCGGCCCCCGCGTCGCCTGGCTCCTCGCTCTCCCCGCACTGGCCCTGCTGCTGTTCCCGCCGCCCGCCCTCGGCTCCTACAGCGCGGAGCGCGAGGCGGCCCAGCGGGCGGCCCAGGGCGTCGGCGGCTTCCCCGCGCTGCCGTCCGGGAACCCCCTCGACCTCACCCTCGGAGAGTTCGGCTCCCGCGCGGTCTACGACAGCAGCCGCTCGCTGAAGGGACGTACGGTCCGGCTCACCGGCTTCGTCACCCGCGGCGACGACGGCACCTGGTACGTCACCCGCCTCCTCGTCTCCTGCTGCGCCGCCGACGCCACGACCGGCAAGGCCGAGGTGCGCGGCGCCGACGCCCCGCCCGTCGACACCTGGGTCACGGTCACCGGCACCTGGCATCCCAAGGGTGAGCCGGGCTCGGCCGCCGCCTGGCCCCCGGTCCTCGACGTCACCTCCGTACGGCGGGTGCCGCAGCCGGACAACCCGTACGAGAAGCGCTGAGCGGGGGTTTCGCCCCATCTGTGACGGGTAGTCGGGGCTCGATTCCAGGAGGTCTTCGGAGCGCGCGGGTGTCGCCGCCGGGCGTGTGGTGCTGACCGGCCCGCCGGGGTGATCGAAGGAGGCGGTTGTCGTGCGGCCCAGGGACGACCCCGGCGGTGACCCCGGCGGTGACCCCGGCGGTGACCCCGGTGGTGACCTGGACCTGGACGGGATCCGGGCCGCCGATGTGATCGCCGAGGGCGTGCGGGGTGCCGAGCCCGGTGAGGTTCCGGGGCGGCTGTGCGAGGTCGCGGTCGAGCTGCTGCCGGTGGTCGGCGCGAGCGTGTCGCTGCGCGGCGACGGCATGCCCGTGCAGCTCAGCGCCAGCAACGCGCGCGCCGCGCACCTGGCGCAGATCCAGGCGACGCTGGGCGACGGCCCCTGCCAGAGCGCTGTGGAGGACGGCGCGCCCGTGCTCGCCTGCGACCTGGCGACGGGCCGCGACGCCGGACGCTGGCCGGTCTTCGCCCAGGAGGCGACGGCGGCCGGGGTGCGCGCGGTGTACGCGGTGCCGCTGGGCAGCGATGCCGTGTACGTGGGCACGCTCGACCTGTACCGCGACAGCCCGGGCGGGCTCACCGCCCGCCAGCTGCACGTGGCCCGGCTCGTGGCCGGTGTCATGACGGTGGCCCTGATGGCACTGGCGCGCGGGGACGAGCCCGAGGCGCGGGACGGGGAGGCCTGGCTGAGCGGGCTGGCCGCGGACCACGACGAGGTCTGCCAGGCCGTCGGCATGATCATGGCGCAGCTCGGCGTCGGCGCGGACGACGCGCTCGCGCGGCTGCGGGCGGACGCCTTCGCGCACGGGTGCACGGCCCTCGACGTGGCACGCGACGTGCTGGCCCACCGCACGCGCCTCGAACGGGACTGACCCCTCGGGGACCGGTGGACCGGCCGGCCGGTGAGCCGGTCAGATCTGCGCCCGGCCCTGCTTTCTTAGATCGGTCAGCCGCTGTACCCCGAGCTGCACGGTCTGCTGCGTGACCTTCGCGTGCACCTCGTCGAGGCCGGCGTTGGTGACGGTGATGGCCTCCTCGCCGACGCGCGCGGCGGCGAGGTCCATGGTGAGGTACGTCAGCTCCCCCTCCTCCGTCTCGCCGGCCAGCGTCACCCGCAGGGCCTGGCGGGCGTTGCCCACCGGAGGCAGCGGCATCCTGCTGACCTCGACGGTCTGGATGCCGCCGCGCGTGGTCGCGGCCATGAACTGCCCGCATTTGCCCGGCAGCGACTTCAGCCAGTCGAGGGCACGGTCGACGTCCGCCGGGGGGTGGGCGGCGACCTGGTAGCGCAACTGGGCGTCGGTGTCGGCGTCGTCGAGCGCGGACACCGCGTGCGGGCCCTTCGGGGGGCCGAAGAGGTCCTCGGCGTAGAGGGCGTCGAGCAGCCGTTGGCAGTCCCGTTTCTCCGTGGTCGCCTTGAGCAGCCCGTCCCGCCAGGTCCTGGCCCCTCGCGTCGGCCCCCACGGCTCGCCCAGATCGGCCTCGGTGATCAGCGCGGCCTGGGCCTGGGCCTCGGTGAGCGCGGCCCCGGAGCCCGCGGGCTGCTCGACGGCGGGCGAGGCGGCCGAGGCGGGGGCGGAGGCGGAGAACCACCGGGGCCGCGGCTCCTCGACGGAACAGGCGGCCGTGGTCAGCAGTCCGGTCACGGACAGCGCGGAGGCGAGGAGGACACGGGCGGTGGCCGGAGGGTGGGTCATCGGGGGTGCCTCCTGCACGGGGCTCATCAAGGAGGCGCCTTCTGGCGGGCGGGCTCTCCGAGATCGGGTCTGAGATCGCATCTGTGATCGCGTCTGTGCTCATACGGCACCACCGCGACGGGCGGCACACCAGTGCGACGGGCTGTTCGGGTGAGGACGGAAAATCCGTCGCCCGGGCGCCGACGCCCTGTTACGGTCACGCCCATGCAGCGCGCCCAGCCGTTCCCGTCTCTCACGACGACGCCGGAGAGTGTCCCGGCGCGCTGACAGCTGACCCAGATGTCCGAAGCCCCGGGGCGAGTGCCCCGGGGCTTCGTCGCGCGGTGCTCGCCTCAGATCCGAGGGAGACCACCATGCACGACCACCGCAGGCTCGGCCGCGAACTGAACCTCTTCGACACCGACCCGCTGATGGGCGCCGGGCTGCCGTACTGGCTGCCCGACGGAGCGGTCGTGCGGCACACCCTGGAGGAGTACATCCGCGAGGCGGAACGGCGGGCCGGCTACCGGCACGTGTACTCACCCGCCCTCGGCAAACGCGAGCTGTACGAGATCTCCGGCCACTGGGACCACTACGGCGACGACATGTTCCCGCCGATGGACCTGGGCGCGGAACAGGTCCTGCTGCGCCCCAGCCTCTGCCCCCACCACGCCCTCATCTACCGCTCCCGCTCCCACAGCTACCGTGAACTCCCCCTACGCATGGCCGAGTTGGGCGGTATGTACCGCTCGGAGCTGTCCGGGGTCCTCGGCGGGCTGACCCGAGTGCGGGCCATCACCCTCAACGACGCGCACATCTTCTGCACCCTGGAACAGGCCGTCGAGGAGGCGCGAGCCGCGCTGGAGCTGATCGGCCGCGCCTACGCGGACCTGGGCATCCGCGCGTCCCGCCACCGTCTCTCGCTGCCCGGCGAGGGCGGCAAGTACGTGGCCGACCCGGACCTGTGGCGGCGGGCCACCGCCCTGCTGCGGGAGGTCCTGGACGGCTCCGGCGTCCCCTACGAGGCCGCCGAGGGCGAGGCGGCGTTCTACGGCCCCAAGATCGACGTCCAGATCACCGATCCGGCCGGCCGCGAGACCACCCTGTCCACCGTCCAGATCGACTTCCACCAGCCCGAACGCTTCGACCTGCACTACATCGGCGCGGACGGGGCGAAGCACCGCCCGGTCATGGTGCACCGCAGCGTCATCGGCAGCGTGGAACGCGCGGTGGCGCATCTTCTGGAGACCCACGGCGGCGCGTTCCCGGCGTGGCTGGCGCCGGTGCAGCTGGTCGTCCTGCCGGTCGCGGAGGACCAGGCGGACCACGCCCACGCCCTCGCCCGACGGGCCCGCGAACTCGGCCTGCGCGCCGAGGTGGCGGGCCCCGAGCAGGGCACCCTCGGCGCCCGTATCCGGGCCGCCCGGCTGGTCCCGTACCAGGCGGTGATCGGACAGCGGGAGGCCGCGGCGGACCTCGTGTCCCCGCGCCTGCGCGACGGCCACCAGCCCCCCGCCCTCCCCACCGCCGAACTGCTGCGGCGGATCGCCGACCGGGTGGCGTCCCGCGGCACCGGCCTGTGGGACCGGTCGTAGGACGGGCTCAGGGGACGGGCTCAGAACGACCAACGCGTATGGGAGTAGATCCCGTTGTCCCGCCCAAAGCCGTATGCCGTGTCCGGGGCCACCGCGTACACGACGTCATCGCCCCTGCGGAAGGCGTCGCCGATGCCGTGGAAGGTGCCCTCGGGGGAGGTGATGTGCGCCCCGTACTGCTCCTCGTACGCCGCGATGACCTCCTCCAGCAGCGCCGGGTCGGCGACGGGGCGTGCTCTGCCCTCCACCACGAGGTCGAAGCCCTCGGTGAGGGAGTTCGCCCCGGTGGTCAGCGCGCAGTGCGCGTCCCGCGCGAGGTTCTTCGCCTTCTGCTCCTGCCGGCCGGTGGAGAAGTACAGCACCCCGTCGTGCCAGGCGGCGATGACGGGCGTGACGTGCAGCCTGCCGTCGGGCCGGACCGTGGACACCCAGAAGATCTCGGCGGCCCCCAGCCGCCGCTGCGCCTCGTCCCACTGGGTGGCGGTGACGCCCGAGGCGCCCGGGCGGGGGTTGAGCGCGGAGCTGTAGCGGGGGTCGAGTTCGGTGGTGGGCTGCTGCGCGGGACCTGGTGCCGGCATGGCGTCTCTCCTGTCGTCCTCTGCTGTCGCTGCTGTCGTACTCCCAGCGGTCTCCCTACGTCCTTCCCGTGTGCGCCCCGGCGTCGGTTCGCCCGTTCGAGGGGCGCGTAAGGTCGCTCGTAGGAGCCCAGCCCGGGACCAGTGGAAGGAGCCCTCGCCGTGACGGACGGTCAGCCCATCCCGGTGATCATCGACTGTGACACCGGCGTCGACGACGCCCTCGCCCTGCTGTTCGCCGTACGGCATCCGGCGCTCGACGTGCGCGCGATCACCTGCGTGGCCGGGAACACCGACGTGGACGGGGTCGTCCGCAACACGCTGACCGTGCTGGAGGTGGCCGGTGCCGGTGACATCCCCGTGGCCCGAGGCGCCGAGCGGCCGCTGATCGAACCCGTGCGGACGGCGCGGCATGTGCACGGGGAGGACGGCATGGGGGATCTGGGGCTGCCCGCGCCGACCCGTGTGCCGGTCGACGTGGACGCGGTGACGCTGCTGCGCCGCGAGATCCTTGCCTCGCCGCGGCCGGTCACGCTCATCCCCACCGCGCCCCTGACGAACATCGCGCTGCTGCTGCGGACGCACCCCGAGGTGACCCGCAACATCGAGCGGATCGTGTTCATGGGCGGCGCGGTGGCGACCGGGAACGCCACGCCGGTCGCGGAGTTCA
The DNA here is from genome assembly GCF_045040895.1 of Streptomyces purpurascens. Classification (NCBI taxonomy): domain Bacteria; kingdom Bacillati; phylum Actinomycetota; class Actinomycetes; order Kitasatosporales; family Streptomycetaceae; genus Streptomyces; species Streptomyces purpurascens. The sequence goes on from NZ_CP108341.1 coordinate 4,806,863, forward strand.
ACGTGTGGCACGACCCGGAGGCCGCCGCGGTCCTGCTCACCGCGGGGGTGCCGATCACGATGTACGGCCTGGACGTCTTCAAGAGGGTCCTGGTGCCCGCCGGGGAGGTGCAGCGGCTGCGGACCAGCGCGGAACCGAGTCTGCGGCTGGCCGGTGAGCTGCTCGCCCACCGCGATCCGGCGACCTCGGGCGACCCCACGCCGATGGGTGGTCTCGGCGACGCGGGCGCGATCTGCGCGGTCGTCGACCCGAAGGGCATCACCACCGAGGCCCTGCCGGTCGAGGTCGTCCTGGCCCCCGGGCCCGCCCGCGGCCAGACGATCGTCGACCGCCGCCCGCGCCCCGGGGAGTCCGAGATCCACGAGGGGACGCGCGAACAGCCCCTGGTGGACGTGGCGTTGGACGTGGACGTGGAGCGGTACGTCAACCTGTACCTGAAGACGCTGTAGGGCGGGAAGCGGCGCGGGGATCGATTGACTTTCGATCGATACCGATCGAGAATCGATATATGAATGGCTTCCTCATCGCCGCGCTCCGAGCCGGTATCGGCTTCGCGGTCCTGGTCGGGCTCTTCGGGCAGTTCGTGGTCATACCGACGACGGCGGCCGACGAGGTCGACCGTTTCCCGCCCTACGCTCCGTTCGCCACGCCCTATTCGGCCGTGGCGATCGTGGGGGTCGTCTGCGTGCAGGTCGCGCTCGTCGCCGTGTGGATGCTGCTCACGATGGTGCAGCGGGACGCGATCTTCACGCCGCGGGCCTTCCGGTGGGTCGACGTCATCATCGGCGCCTCGGTCGTGGCGACCGTCCTGGCGCTCGGGGTCGCCGGGCATCTGACCGTCGCGGAGATCCCCTCTCCCGGCGACGGCATGGACGTCGAGAGCGCCCTGGTCGCCGCGACGGCGGGAGTCGCCGTCGGGGCGGCCTTCGCGATGCTGATGGTCGTCATGCGGAGTCTGCTGCGCAAGGCGACCAGCCTGCAGGCCGAGATGGCCGAGGTCGTCTGACGCCGAACCCCGCCCTGCCGCAGGCATGGAGGGGTGTCGGCAGGGCGGGGGGTAGGGGGGCCTGGCTCAGGGTCGGTGGCCCTGGCCTGCCGTGGTGGCAGGGCAGGGCTTCACCGGCGGGGCCTGGCTCAGACGCCGGAGGCGTTTCGCTTCGCCGTGCGGCGGCGGGTGACGATCATCATGGCCGCGCCGCCCGCCAGCAGGGCCGCCGCGCCGAAGGCGATCGGGCCGGTGCTGCTGTTGGCGCCGGTCTCGGCGAGGTCGCCGCCACCGCCGTTCGGCTTGGGGGCCGGGGGCGTCGAGGACTCGGACTCGGACGGGGTGGGCGTGTCCGTGTCCGTCGCCGGCGGGGACGAGGGCTCGGACGGCTCCGACGGGGCCGGCGGCGTCGTCTGCTCGGTCGGCGGCTCCGAGGGGCCGGCGGGCGGGCTGGACGGAGGCGGCGTCTCCGCGGGCGGAGGCGTCTGCGTGCAGTCCTTCGTGCCGCCGTTCCAGGCCGCGATCAGCTTGTCCTTGATGACCGGGCGGTCCGGGCCCTTGGGCAGCTCGCCGTGCTCGAAGCCGTCCTTCGCGCCCAGCTCGCCGTCGAACTTCACCGCGCCCCGGTAGAGGTCGATCTGCCCGAAGCAGCCCTTGTCCGGGATGGCGATGTCGAGCGAGTCGGTGCCGCCCGGCTTGACCGTCACCGTGTCGAAGTCGACGAACACCTGCTCGCCCGAGGTCCCGAAGGTCGCGCCGTGGGCGAGGTAGGAGGCGAGGGAGGCCGTACAGGTGGCCGCGTCACCGGCGGTGCGGACCTTGATGTGGACCTTGCCGTCCTCGGTGGGCTTCAGGTTCTGGTCGTCGACCTTCACCGAGTCGTAGAAGTTCGTGCCGTCGAGCGAGAACTGGCAGCGGTCGGTGCCGGTCTCCGTCCCCGCGCCCGTCCCGGGCTTGTAGCTGCCGCCGGACGACCAGCCGTCGCCGCCGGGCGTACCGTGCGCGAAGGCGGTGGTGGCGGAGGCGGCGCAGAGGGCGAGGGCCGCGGCGCCCGTCCCCAGCAGGCGTCGCGCGGTGACACGTCTCGCTATGGACATGCGATCCCATTTCTTGGCGTGTGCCGGAACCCGGGTGACGGCAGCAGGGCAGCACGCGGCGGCCGGCCGTACCGGGGTGAGTGGTCTGAGAAACACTGGGCTCATTGGTCACATGCGCCACAGTGCGACCTCATCGTGGCGGCGCCGCAGCACGCTGTCAACCTGCGGGTATGCAAAGGAAGTTACTCCTCCATCACACTTTCATCACAGCGGGAATGGATCACTCCGACCTCCCTGATGTTTCCTTTTTCCGGCATTCTGGACAGATTCAATGCTGTCGCCCGTATGCCCCGCGAAGGAGACCGCGTGACCGATCGCTCCACTCTCGACCTGTCGTCCCGGGATCCCGACTGGTGGCGGCAGGCCGTCGTCTACCAGGTCTATCCCCGCAGCTTCGCCGACGCCGACGGCGACGGACTCGGTGATCTGCGCGGCATCACCCGCCGCCTCACCCACCTCGCCGCCCTGGGCGTGGACGCCCTGTGGCTCAGCCCCTTCTACCCGTCCGAGCTCGCCGACGGCGGCTACGACGTCGCCGACCCCAGAGACGTCGACCCGCGCCTGGGCACCCTCGACGACTTCGACGCCCTGGTCGCCGAGGCCCACCGCCTCGGTCTGAAGGTCATCGTCGACATCGTGCCCAACCACTCCTCGCACCAGCACGTCTGGTTCCAGGAGGCCCTGCACGCCGGCCCCGGCTCGGCGGCCCGCGACCGCTACGTCTTCCGCGACGGCCGCGGCGAGCACGGCGAACTCCCGCCCAGCGACTGGCAGTCCGTCTTCGGCGGCAGCGCCTGGAAGCGCGTCCCCGACGGGCAGTGGTACCTGCACCTGTTCGCCCCCGAGCAGCCCGACCTCAACTGGGAGAACCAGGAGGTCCGCGCCGACTACCGCACCACCCTGCGCTTCTGGTCCGACCGCGGGGTCGACGGCTTCCGCATCGACGTCGCCCATGCCCTGGTCAAGGACCTGAGCGAGCCGCTGCGCGACCTCGGCACGCACGCGTCGGGCGGCGAGGAGGCGCTCGCCGGCCTGCCGCCGGGCACGCACCCCCTCTACGACCGGGACGACGTGCACGAGATCTACCGCGACTGGCGCAAGATCCTCGACGCCTACCGTCCGCCGCGCATGGCCGTCGCCGAGGCCTGGGTGCCGGGCGCCCGGCGTGCGCTGTACGCCCGTCCGGACGAGCTGGGGCAGGCCTTCAACTTCGAGTATCTGGAGGCCGGCTGGGACGCCGGCGAGCTGAGGCAGGTCATCACCGACTCGCTCGCCACCGCCCGGGCCGCAGGCGCCTCGGCCACCTGGGTGCTCTCCAACCACGACGTCGTACGCCACGCCTCCCGGCTGATGCTGCCGCCCGGCACCGACCTCAACGCCTGGCTCCTCGCCGACGGTCGCGCCCCGGCCGTCGACGAGGCGGCCGGTCTGCGCCGGGCCCGGGCGGCCACCCTGCTGATGCTGGCGCTGCCCGGCTCGGCGTACGTCTACCAGGGCGAGGAACTCGGCCTGCCCGAGGTCGCCGACCTGCCCACCGCGGTGCTCCAGGACCCGATCTGGGAGCAGACGGGCCATGTCCGCAAGGGCCGCGACGGCTGCCGGGTGCCGCTGCCGTGGACGACGGCCGGACCGTCGTACGGCTTCGGGCCGGGCGGCGCCTGGCTGCCGCAGCCGTCCGGCTTCGCCGCGTACGCCGTCTCGGCCCAGGACGGGGTGGAGGGTTCCACCCTGGAGCTGTACCGCACGGCCCTCAGACTGCGCCGCAAGCTCCTTGCCGGAGAGGAGCTGACCTGGGCCGCGGACGCCCCGGACGGGGTGCTCCGGTTCGACCGCGGTGAGGGCTGGCGGTGCGTGACGAACCTGTCCGGTGCGGCGGTCCCGCTGCCCGCGGGTGAGGTGCTGCTGAGCAGCGCGCCGCTGGAGGACGGTCGGCTTGGGCCGGACACCACGGTGTGGCTCGGACGCTGAGCGCTCCGCGGGTGGGTCGTCTTTTGTGTGCGGCGGCGTCGTGGCTGGTCGCGCAGTTCCCCGCGCCCCTTTGGGGGCGTGGGCCACCCGGGCGGCGGATCAGCGCGGGTTGGCTGCGGGGGTGGCCGGGAGGATGGGTGGCGGAGTGCCGTCGACGTCCGTACAGGGAGTCACGTCCGCGATGAACAGGTACAGCAGGACAGCAGCCGTGGCGGGGGTAGTGGTCGTCGGGGTGCTCGCGGTTCCGGGGGCGCCCGCGGCCGCCGAGGGTGGCGGGCTGTGGGGTGCGGCGGTCATCGCGCCCGGGCGGGAGGGCATCGTCGAGGTCGCCGGCTACCTGGGGTCGGCGCCGGGCGCGGGAGCCACGCTGACGCTGACCGCGCCCCGCGGGACCCGGGTGACGGACACGCCGCTCGGCGCGTCCGGCTACCGCGGTTCGGTCGCCGCCGACGGCCGCAGCGGGACGTACACCGTCACCGGCGACGCGACCGGACCGTCCTGGCGGGGCCGTACGTTCCCGTTCGTGCTGGCGGTGCCCGCGGGCGCCGTGCCCGGCACACGGCTGCGGGACTGCGCCCTGCGGATCACCGACGCGCGCGGCGTGCGGCGGGCCGCCGGCCGGTGTGCCGTCACCGTGGGCCTGGCCGGGCCGACGCTGACCCGTCCGCTGTCCGGCGTGCCGCTGCACGCCCGGCCGGAGATCGCAGGCAAGGCGCACCCGGGCGCCCAGGTCACCGTCCGTGACAAGGACGACCGCGAGGCCTGCGCGACGACGGCCGCCCGCGACGGCACCTGGGCGTGCACCCCGGCCCCGGCCCTTCCGGCGGGCGCCAACCGCCTCCAGGCGGTCGCCACCCTGAACGGGGTGAGCGCCATGAGCGAGCAGATCGACATCGCGGTGAGGGAGTCCGGCGTCGGTCGGTAGCGCACGGCCCGGGTAAACCGTGCCGATGTCGCGGTCCTTCGTCCGGGTCTCGCCGGGCAGGGTGTGTGTTGGGGGCAGTGGCGGTGGTGGGGTGGCCTGGCTGTGTGTGTCGGGCGTTGGTGATGACCGTGCCGATGTCGCGGTGACGCGGTCCGGCGTCGTTCAGTAGCGCACGGCCCGGGCCACCTCTGCCCCGACCTCGCCGGACACGTCGTGCGTACCGCGGGCGGTGGCCGTGGCGGAGTGGCCCGCCTGCACGTTGCTCACCGTGACGATGACCGTGTCGATCAGCTGGTTCCCGGCGTCGGTGAAGTTGACCTGGACGGCGAAGGACCGGGCCGCGTCGTCGGTGTTGTCGACGGTGACCTCGGACCGGGCCCGGCCGTCGGAGCCGACGGTGGGCGGGGCGGCCTTCACGTCGCCCTTGACGTCGATGCCGTCCTGGATGTCGTCGAGCCGGCGCTGGGCCTCCGCCGTGGCCGACTCGACCGCCTCGGAGGCGCCCGAGGCGATCGACCCGACCGCCGACTCCGCCTTGCTGGCGGTGTCGGAGGGGCTGTCGTAGCCGCTGCAGCCGGTGAGCGCGGCGGCCAGGGCGAGCGCCAGCGCCGCCCCGCCCGTCGCCCAGCGCGTCCGGTGGCGGGCAGCCATAAAGCCTCCCGGTTGGCCGTCGGCCCGCAGGGCCCGGCCTACGGCGTCACGTGCGTCCGAGGCCGCCGCCGCCGAAGGATCCGCTGGATCCGGGCGACCAACGGCGCGGATTCTGGTCCTTGCCCGTCCTGGTGCTCGCGTGGTGGAGGTCGTGAGGCAGGATCCGGTCGCCGTCCTTCGTCGTGATCGGCATCTCGTCGGGCTCGCGCCTCTCACGCATCTCGTGGACCGGCCCGCCGTCCGGGACGTGTGGCTGTTCCTCCAGGCCGGGGTGGTGGGTGTCCTTGTCCATGACCCGCATCCCGACCCGTACGGCCCAGATCAGGGCGCAGGCCACGATCAGCCCGCAGACGAAGGCGATGGTCACGGCGATCGCGTGATCCGACGACGCCGCCAGCAGTTCATACGTGGCCGTTTTCATACTCCGATTATCGCCGACGGAATGCCATAAAGCGCCCGGAATGTCCGACGGCAAGTGCAGGGCAGCAACCTCTGCCGCGCCGGTGACGACCTCACGGTGATACCCCGTCCCCCACACGAGGGAGATCACCATGCGCAGACATCTCGCGCGACTGATCACCGTGCTCGCCGTCCTGGCCGCGGTCTTCGCGACGCCCGGCCTGGCCAACGGCAAGGCGCAGGCCGCCGACGAGTGGAACCCGCCCGCGAACCTCGTCCAGCCCCTGAACGAGGTCTGGCGGCACGTCGAGACGACCTACCCGAACCTGTACGGCTTCCGGAACTACGGCTGGGACCAGGTCATGGCCAACCGGGGCAGCGTCAACTACTGCGTCCGCTGGGAGTCCGACGCCCCGGTCAGCGCCGCCCTGCGCGACCGGATCCACGCGGCGCTGAAGAAGCAGTTCGGCAAGTGGATGACGGGCATGACCGAGAACGGCAAGGGGCACAACGCCTGGCCGTACACCAACGTCCCGGTCAACATCGTCGGCTGGGCCGTCAAGAACCGCTCCACCCTCCAGTGGACCGACAACTCCGTCGACATCTACACCGGCAATCTCGACGGCGGCGGCGCCCCGCAGTGCGCCCCGGACTGCGGCCGCTTCTTCCACCAGGACGGCAACTACTCGAAGTGTCCGGGCGGCGCCGCCCGCCACTACGACCAGTCACTGTGGCTGACCAAGGGCTTCGGCGGCGGCGCGGGCGGCGACTGGGGCCAGCGCATGGGCCAGGAGTACTTCACCGGCGCCCTCAACCAGGAGAACATCCACATCTACCTGCACGAGGTCGGCCACACCTTCGGCCTCGACGACTTCTACGACTGGTCGCCGACCGGCCAGTGCTGCTTCCTGATGAAGGCGGGCAGCGCCACGCAGATCACCGAGTTCGACAAGTGGATGGCGCGTGACTTCTGGCGCCATCTGAAGAACCGCTACGGCCTCTGACCGGCGGCGGGCGGTGCGGGCGGCCCTGCTCCCGCACCGCCCTGCGGCGTACGGTGGAGAGACCGGGGGTATGTCGCAACCACCGGTGGCTGAACGGTCTCCTGGCCACGTCCCCCCGTTCACAGCAGGAGCCCCGATGACGTCCGCCTCCTCGTCCCCGCCGCCGCTCCCCGCACCGCGGGACGTCCGGCTGCGGCTCGCCGAGCCCACGCGCTTCGGCCGTACGGCACGCCGGATCGACGGGGCGTGGTGGCCCCGCTCGGACGACCTGGCGGAGGAGCTGGCCGGGTTGCTGGGCGTGCTGCCGCGCGCGTGGGGGCGCATCAGCAGCGTCCTGGTCCACGGCGACACCTGGCCGGACTGCCCGGAGCAGATGGTCGTCGCCGGGCAGACGGTGCACGTCGGTCACACCGACTCGCCCACCGCCCCCCACACCGTCTGCCTGCTCGCACCCGGCCGGGGCCGCTACGACCTGCTGGTGGTGCCGCCCGCGACGGCTCAGGCGGAGGCGGACCTGCTGATGGAGCGGGCCGTCACACAGGGCGCGTGACGCCCGGCCCCTGCCCGCTCAGTGCGCGATCAGCACCAGGGCCAGGGCGACCAGCGCCGGGACGGTCTGCACGAAGAGGATCTTCCGGCTGGCGGTGGCCGCGCCGTAGACCCCCGCGACCGCCACGCACACCAGGAAGAACACCGAGACCTGGAAGCCCACCGGGTCGGACGCCACCGCGCCCCACAGCAGGCCGGCCGCGAGGAAGCCGTTGTAGAGGCCCTGGTTGGCGGCCAGGGCCTTCGTCTCCGCCGCGAACTCGGCGGTGGTGCCGAAGGCGGCGCGGGCGCGCGGAGTGGTCCACAGGAACATCTCCAGCACCAGGATGTAGGCGTGGAGGGCGGCGAGAGCCAGCACCGCGAGGGTGGCGAGGGTCGACATGCACGCATCATCCCAGGCGCGCTCCGCCGTCCTCGCCCGACCAGCCTCACCCCGCCGTCCTCACCCCGCCGAACCTCACTCCGCCGTCCTCACCCCGCCGTCCTCACCCCGCCGTCCTCGCTCCGCCGTCCTCGTTCGGGCCTCCCCGGGAGGCGGCGGGCGGTGCCGGGTGGCAGATTGCGGGCAGTGGAAGGCCGGTCCGGGCCGACGCGTCCCCGCGTGTGCCGCTCGGGAGCCCGGCCCGGCCTTCCCGCCTTCCCTGCTCGACCGCGGGTCAGTAGCCGATACGGAACGTCGCGTCCGCCCGGTCCGTGGCGGTGGAGACGGGGTCGATGCGCAGGGCGTAGTCGGCGTGGCGGATGTAGCGCGTCGGGTTGTTGTACGAGCGGAACGACGTCCAGGAGGCGTCCGCGAGCCCGGCGACCTTGTGGAACGTGGCGTCTCCGGCGAACGCCGAGGTGCCGTCATTGACGTCGAGCCGCAGCGCGTAGCCGTAGTGCCGCAGGTACCGCTCCGGGTAGTTGACCGACTGGAAGGACACCCCCGACGCGTCGGCGAGGCCGGGGACGAGCTTCCACTGGGCGTCGGTGTACGGGTCGAAGGGGTAGGGGTCGATCCGGCCCGCGAAACCGGAGTGACGGACGTAGCGGTCCGGGTGGTTGTACGACTTGAGCCGGTTCCAGGCCGGGGCTCCCCAGTGCGCGAGGAGGTTGTCGTACTGCGTGCCCGTGAGCGGCGCGATGCTGCCGTGCTTGGAGTTCACCGGCTGGGTGTAGCGGCGCTGGTCGACCGGCGTCCAGGTGCCGGAGGCCAGGTCGGTGGTCTGCCAGGCGTAGAAGACGCCGTTGGGCGTGTAGGTGTCGCCCCAGAGGTACCAGGTGCCGGTCGACTGCGACCGCACCAGGATCGGCGCCTCGGTGCCGCCGTGGGCCACCGGCGTGCTGAAGACCTGCCAGCTGCCCGGGGCGAGGGTCGCGGACCGGGCGCCGACCAGAGTCTGCTTCGAACTGTCCTTGAAGTACATGTAGTTCGTGCCGCCGACACCGAGGGCGAGGCTGCCGTCGATCACGTCGTAGCCCGGGTCGAAGAAGACCTGGGGCGCGGAGGCCGTACGGAAGTCGGTCGTGTAGTTGACCATCAGCACGTTGTGGCCGCTCGCGTTGACCGACGAGTAGACGACCCCGTACTGCCCGCGCGAGGCGTCCCAGAAGGCCTCCGGGGCCCAGCTGTGGGTGGTCATGTCGTGCAGCTTCAGCAGGCGGTAGCCAGTGAGGGAGCGCAGGTCGGCGGAGTCCCAGACGTGGATGTACTGGCTGTTGCGGCTCCAGTCGGTGCCCTTCAGGTCGGTGGCCAGCACGACGAACGTGCCGTCCTGCTTGCGCAGGACGAACGGGTCGCGCAGGCCGCCGGCGCCCTGGGTGGGCGTGACCACCGGCCTGTTCTGGTTCAGCGGCGTCCACTCCAGGCCGTCGAGGCTGACGGCGAGATGCAGGCCGTAGTCGGTGCCGAGTCCGTTCGGGGACTCGGTGAAGGAGGCCATCACATACGCCGGGCCCGTCGCCGCGCCTGCCCCGCCGGCGCCCAGGGCCAGGTCGGTGGTCAGAGCGAGCGGCAGGGTCGCGGCCATGCCGAGGACATGGCGGCGGGAGGGTCTGCGGGGGGAGGTCATGGCGGCTCGGCCTTCCGTCGGGGGGTACGGAGTGCAGCATGTTCGCGTTCGAGATTGCGAACGAGGTTCGGCAATTCGGCCAGACGGTAGGGCCGGGAGTCGTGTGCCGTCAATGAGTCGGACGCGACGAGGAAATCCCCGACGCGGCGGGATCTACGGGGCGATGGCCTTCCGCAGGGTGTGCAGGCACAGCGTCATGGCGGAGTGCTTCGAGGCGCCGGCGGTGCGGGTGTGTGCCCAGGCCGAGTACAGCAGGGACCAGACCAGGTTGCGGACCCACTCGTCGTCCAGCTCGGGGTCGATGCTGCCGTCCGTGTGCCCGCGCCGGACCGTGTGCAGGAAGTGCTGGTCGGCGGCGGTCTCCTCGTCCCAGCCGGACCAGGTCGCCAGTTGCGGCGTCTCGAACATCAGCGTGAGGCCGTCGCCGAGCTCGAAGTACTCCTGGCAGAGCCGCTCCAGGGCCTTGGCGGCCGGGCCGTCGTCGAGCCGGGCGCGCTCGGTCGCCGCCGCGACCTTCTCCAGGATGTCCGTGCCGATGGCCGTGAGGAGGTCGGAGCGCTCGGGGAAGTAGCGGTGGACCGTCGTACGCCCCACACCCGCCGCCGCGGCGACATCGCCGAGCGACGCGGTCGGGTCACCGGCCAGCAGGCCGATGGCGGCGTCGATGATGGCGCGCCGCGTGCGTGCCCGTGTCCCGCTTCCGGCCGCCCCGCTCCGCTCCTCAACCATGCGCATACGGTAGCGCGTCTTCCATGATGAAAATCTCTTGACCGTTATGGAACATCAGTGTTCCATTCAGCAGCATGACTGTTCCGGATGGTGCGTCTCCCAAAGTGTCCGTTCCGCGGCTGCGGATCCTCTGGTCGTTCGCCCGGCCGCACCAGCGCTCCCTGGCCCTGGCCCTCGTCCTCGCCCTGGTGGGGTCGGGGATGGGGCTGGCCACCCCGATGGTCACGAAGGGCGTGCTCGACGCGCTCGGCGGCTCGGACTCGCTGCGGGGGCCGCTGCTGGCGCTGCTGCTTCTGCTGGTGGTCGGCAGTGCCGTCATGTACTGGCAGTGGACGCTGCTCGGCGCGCTGGGCGAGCGTGTGGTGCTCCGGGCCCGTGAGTCGATGGTGCGGCGTTTCCTGCGGGCCACCGTCCCCGCCGTCACCCGGCGCCCGCCCGGCGAACTCGTCACCCGCGTCACCTCCGACACGGTCCTGCTGCACCAGGCCGCCACCGGCGCCCCGGTCGGCCTGATCAACGCGGTGGTCATGCTCCTCGGGACCCTGGTCCTCATGGGCGTCCTCGACCTGGTGCTGCTGGGCACGGTCGCGGCGGCGGTGGCGGTGGTCGGCGTCCTGTTCGCCGTCCTCATGCCCGGGATCGCGACCGCGCAGCAGCGCGCCCAGGACCACCTCGGACGGCTCGGCGGCAATCTGGAGGGCGCGCTGCGCGCGATCCGCACGGTGAAGGCCGGCCGGGCCGAGGACCGCACGGCCGAGCGCATCGTGGCCGACGCGCGCGTCTCCGCCGAGCACGGCGTCCGCGCGAATCGCCGCGAGGCCCTGGCCTGGACGATCGCGCTGGCCGGCATCCAGCTGGCGATCATCCTGGTCCTGGGCGTGGGTGCCTGGCGGGTCGCCGAGGGGGACCTCGAGGTCTCCAGCCTCATCGCGTTCCTGCTCTACGCGTTCGGGCTGATGGACCCGATCAGCGAACTCAGCCAGAACATCACCACGCTCCAGTCCGGGATCGCGGCGGCGGAGCGGATCCGGGAGACGGATGAGCTGGACTCGGAGGAGGGGGCGGTGCGCGAGGGTCCGGTCCAGGAGGCCGTCGTCGTCGTGGAGAAGACGTCCGTACAGGACACCCCCGTACTGGAACTGAGGGCCGTCACCGCGGCCTACGGCCCCGACGCGAAACCGGCGGTGCGCGGGGTCGACCTGGTCATCCCGCGGCACGGGCACACCGCGATCGTCGGACCTTCGGGTGCGGGCAAGACGACCCTGTTCTCCCTGGTGCTGCGCTTCCTGGAGCCGACCGGCGGCGAACTGCTCCTGGACGGCCGCCCCTACCGCGGCCACAGCCACGACGAGATCCGGTCGCGCCTGGCGTACGTCGAGCAGGACACCCCGGTCGTGCCCGGGACGATCCGCGACAACCTGCTGCTGTCCCGCCCCGACGCGACGGACGCGGAACTGCGCCGGGTCCTGGACGAGGTACGGCTGGCCGAGAAGGTCGACGCCCTGGGCGACGGGCTCGACACGCCCCTGTCCGGCGCGGCCGTGTCGGGCGGCGAGCGGCAGCGCATCGCCCTGGCCCGGGCCCTGTTGCGCACGCCGGACGTGCTGCTGCTGGACGAGGCGACGGCCCAGCTCGACGGGCTCACCGAGGCCGCCGTGCAGAGTTGCGTCCGCGCCCGCGCGGCCACCGGTGCCGTGGTCACGATCGCCCACCGGCTGTCGACCGTGATCGACGCGGACACCATCGTCGTGATGGAGGCGGGCCGGGTCCGGGCCCGGGGCAGCCACGGGGAACTGCTCGCCACGGACACGCTGTATCGGGAGCTGGTGGAGGCCCTGCGCATCGCGGCCCCCGCCGGCCGTCCGGAATCAACCATTCTCGGTTGACCGGCAGCCCCAGGTTTGATCAGCTGTCTCACTGGTCTTGTTCGATTCTGATCGAGCGTTTCATGGCTCCCTGGGGGGGAGCTTGTGACAAGTTGGGGAGTTTTCTTGATGCATCACGATTCCGCTGTGCCGCGCCGGACCAGATTCCGGCGCGGCGCGGCCGCGTTGACGCTGCTGGCGGTGACCGGGGGGACGGCTTTGGCGGGGGGTTCGGCCGCCGGTGCCGCCGTGCCCGCCGGGAAGGCGTGCACGCCGACGGAGGGGTTCTCCGGGTGCCGTCTGTTCGATCCGACCGGCGTTCGCGAGGAGTTCCAGGTCCCGGCCGGTGTCACGGCGCTGGACGTGCGGGCATGGGGCCAGGGCGGCGAGGGCACCCCCCACGCCAATGGCGGCGCGGGCGGCTACACCGCGGGCACGCTCCGCGTCACGTCCGGGGAGCGGCTGTCGCTCGCCGTCGGCGTCCAGCGCTTCGGTGACGCGCTCGGCGGCGCGGGCGGCAAGTACTCCGCGGTCGGCGGCAACAGCAGCGGCGTCCGCACCGCCGACGGGAAGCCGCTGCTCATCGCGGCCGGTGGCGGCGGCGGTGGGTACGGCACCATGGACGCCGGCCAGGGTGGCCCCGGCGGCGGTGAGCGCGGCCAGGACGACACCGAGTCGGAGCGCGGCGGCAAGGGCGCGGTCGGTGCCACCGGCGGCGCGGGCGGCGGCAACGGTTCCGCGGGCGCCGACGCCTCCGGGGGCGGCAAGGGCGGTGCGGGCGGCTCCGGTTCGGGCGGCGAAGGCGGTGGCGGCGGCGCGGGTTACGCGGGCGGCGGCGGTGGCGGCGGTACGGACGAGGCCCCGGGCGGGGTCGGCAGTGGCGCGGGCGGCAGCAGCTACGTCGACGCGGCCCGCGTGAGCGACGCCCGTCTGCTCAGCGGCACCCGCACGGTGGCCCCCGCGAAGAGCGACCCCTTCTGGCAGGCCTCCGGCGAGCCGGTGCGCGGCGGCATCGCCGAGGGCGGCGTCAACAAAGACCGCTCCGGCGACGGGCGGATCGTGTTCCAGTGGAGGACCTCCGCGATCGCGGAACTGACCCAGGTCTCCGGCTCCGACCAGACCACCCAGCCGGGCGCCGGCGCCGACCCGATGGCCGTGGTGGCCCGGGACAAGGCCGGCAAGCCGGTCGAGAACGCCTCCGTGACCTTCACGATCGAGGACCCGGACAAGCTGGGAGCCTTCTTCTTCATCAAGAACGGCCCCGACACCACGAAGCTGGCCGTGCCGACCGACGCACGAGGACGCGCCGAGACCGCACCGCTCGAGGTGGGCGGCAAGGAAGGCGAGTTCACGGTCCGCGCCGCGGCCGACGGTGTGTCGACGGTCTTCACGGTGAAGGTGAAGAAGTCCGCCTACGTCGTGTCCGTCGCGGGCGGCGACGACCAGCGGGCCGAACAGGGCAAGGCCTTCGCGGACGCCCTCCAGGCCCGCGTGGTCAGGTCGGGTGCCTCGGCACCGGCCGGTACGGAGGTGGAGTTCCGGGTCGAGGACGACAGCGACGACGCGCCCCGCTTCGAGGACGGCGAGCAGGTCGTCCGCGTCAAGACCGACGCGGCGGGCAAGGCGACGGCCCCGCCCCTGACCGCCGGTGAGGGCATCGGCACGTACACCGTGGCCGCATCCGTCGGTGACGCCATGACCCAGTTCGCGGTCGAGGTCGTCGCCGGTGACGACGAGTCCGGCTCGCCCTCCCCGAGCCCCTCGGCCGACCCGAGCCCCTCGGCCGACCCGAGCCCCTCGGCCGACCCGAGCCCCTCGCCCAGCGCGAGTGAGTCCGGGACGACCGGCGGCAGCGGTACGAGCACGGGCGGCGGCACGTCGACGAACCTCGACGGCGGCAGCCTCGCCTCGACCGGCGCGGGCGGCATCGGCCTCCTGCTCGCGGCGGCCGCGGCCCTGGCCACGGTGGGCTTCGCGGCGTTCCGCTTCGCCCCGCGCCTGAAGCTCCGCTCGCGCGACTGAGCCCGACACCGGGCCGTCACGACTGCCCGCACCCGATCACGGGTGCGGGCAGTCGCCGTTTCGGCCGTGAGAGAAGTGGCAGATGAGAGAGGGGCGCGTTTTGCGGAACCTTTGCCTGCGGGTCGGGCGTTGATCCGTTGAGCGCGCGGGAGCGGGTTCGTGAGATGACTCCGACTAACACCGAGGTGACTCAATGGCAGTGTGGGACAAGCTCAAGGACCAGGCCAAGGCCTTCCAGCAGAACCAGGGCGGGCACGGCGCGACGGGCGGGCACGGCGCGAGCGGTGGGCACAGCTCGGGTTCGCGGTCCGGCGGTGGCAGCAAGGCGCAGCTGGTCGGCCTGTTCAAGACGCAGCTCGGGTCGCTGAAGAACGAGCTGAAGAGCGGTGCCTACCGGGACGCGAGCATGGCGATGTGTGCCCTGGTCGCGGCGGCCGACGGGCAGGTGGATCCGTCCGAGCGGCAGCAGGTCGAGTCGATGATCCTGAGCAACGACGTGCTGCAGAACTTCCCGCCGGAGCAGCTGCGCCAGCGCTTCAACAAGCATGTGGACCAGCTGACGATGAACTTCCAGCACGGCAAGACCGAGGCGATGCAGGAGATCGCCAAGGCCGCCAAGAAGCCCACCGAGGCCAGGGCCGTGATCCAGACCGGCATGGTCATCGCCGGGGCCGACGGCCACTTCTCCCAGGCCGAGGCGACGGTCCTGCGCGAGGCCTGCGCCGCGCTGGGGGTGTCTCCCGCCGAGTTCCAGCTCTGACCCGCGGACCGGCGCGGCGGCTGCGCGGGCCTACTGGGGAGCGCGCAGCGCGTCCACGGCCAGGCGGGCCGCCGTGCCGATGACGGCGTCGGCGGCGGGCAGCAGCGCTGAGGTGCGGGCCGTGCGCGTGAAGACGGCGACGGCGTAGCGCCCCCCGTCGGGGTACTCCACGACGCCCACCTCGTTGCGCACGGTCGGCAGGCTCCCCGTCTTGCCCGCCACATGGACATCGTCGAAGGGGAAGCCGGAGGCCATCCGGTGCGGCCACACCTGGAGCGCGAGGACGCGGCGGACGGCCGCGCCGTGCTCCGGCGTGCACGCCTCGTCCCGCCAGACGGCGCCGAGCAGGCGCGTCATGTCGCGCGGGGTGCTGCGGTTGGTGCGGGCCGGGTCGAGCGCGCGCAGCCGGGTGACGACGAGCGGGTCGGCCAGCGCCCGTGCGCCACCGGGGCCGGCGTCCTCCTTGATGGTGGCCAGGAGCTCGCCGAAGGTGTGGACGGCGTAGGTGCGGGTGAGGCCCAGGCGGGCCGTGGTGCGGTTGACGGCGTCGAGGCCGACGCGCTCCAGCAGCAGGTCGGCGGCGGCGTTGTCGCTGACGGACATCATCAGATACGCGAGGTCCCGCAGGGACAGCCGGGCACCGTCGAGCATCGCGGCGAGCCCCGTCGGCCCGGTGGTGCGGCCCTCCGGCGGGCACTCGACCTGCTCGGTGAGGTCCAGGATCCCCGCCGCGGCCTGCTCGTGGAGCGCGACGAGCAGACACAGCTTGTGGACGCTGGCGGTGCAGACCGGCTGGTCCGCACCGGCGTCGAGCTGGGTACCGGAGTCGATGTCGACGGCGTGCAGCCGGCCGGTGACCCCGGCGTCGGCGAAGGCCGCGTGGATGCGGGCGAGGGGGTCGGTCACAGCCAGTACTCCGAGGCCGGGCGCAGATGGAGCGGGCGGGAGGGCAGGTCGGGGGTCGCGCCGGCGGTGGTGCGCAGCGCGCGCGTGGCGGCCTCGGCGAAGGCGGCCACGGCGGCGTCACCGCGTCCCCCGGGCCAGGCGACGGAGTGCCGCAGGGCCAGCGGCGCCCCGGTGAGCGGACGCCAGACGACACCTGCGGCCGGGCCTCGGCGAAGACCCTCGTCAGGGTCCGCGCCGCTCTCCCCGGGGCTGTGCGCGTCCCGTGGGCTGAAGGACACGGCCTCCGCCGACAGGACCAGTCCGCGTACGAAGCTGGCGCCCTGGGCGTGCCGTACGGCGGGTGGGGTGTAGCCGTTGCGGGCGCAGGTGGTCAGCAGGTCGTCGTAGACCGCGGGAGCGCCCGTGCGGGGGAAGAGGATCAGGTCGTAGCCGGTGAGGGAGGCGAGGGGGACCTCGTCGAGCCCGGCGGCCGCCGCGCCGCGCGGCAGCAGTACGCCCAGTTCGCGGCGCAGCACCGGGCCCAGCTCCAGACCGGAGACGTCACAGGGGTGGTGGATGAGCCCGACGTCCAGCTCGTGCGCGGCGAACCGCTCCAGTTGCTGTGCGGTGGGCAGCTCGTGCAGTTCGAGTTCCACGCCGGCGCGACCGGCGCCGGCGAAGCCCGCGAGCAGCGCGGCGACCGTGTCGCCGGATATGTCGGGTGGCAGCGCGGCCCGCAGCAGACCGGTCTCGCCGTCGCGGATACGGCGTGCGGTGGCCATGAGCGCCTCGGAGCGGGCGAGCACCTCCCGTGCCTCGGGCAGCAGCAGCGCCCCGGCCTCGGTGATGGTCACCTGCCGGCTCGTGCGGTCGAAGAGCCGGACGCCCAGATGCCTCTCCAGCCGCTGGACGCGCTGCGAGAGCGGCGGCTGGGCCATGCCCAGGCGGGCCGCGGCACGGCCGAAGTGTGACTCTTCGGCAACAGCCACGAAGCACTCCAGGTGCCGCACCAGGTCCACGAACAGTAACCATATCCGGTATTGATCGATGCGAGATCGATAAAGGTCTTGGACAGGTTGCCCACGCCGCTGCTCTTCTCGGCGCATGGACTCCCTTGCCGAATACACCAGCGCAGGCCCCCGGAACCGCAGACCTCGCCGGAACGCCGTGCGGGCCGTCACCGCGGGAGCGGTGGTGCTGGCCGTCGCCGCGGGCGGGGCGTACGCGGCCGGTCTCGGTCCCTTCGCACGGGACACCGGACCCGACCCCGCCGCCGGGAAACAAGCCCGCGCGTTCCTCGCCGACTGGGCCGCCGGCCGGCTGCCGAGCGCGGCCGCCCGGACGACCAGCCCCGGTGCGGCCGGGCGCGTGCTGGACAGCTTCACCGCCGGACTCGAGATCACGAAGCCCGCGCTCAAGGCCGAGGCCGCGACCGAGGCGGAGGACGGCACGGTCACCGTCCCCTTCACCGCCCGGATGCCCGTCACCGGCCTGGGCACCTGGACCTACGCGTCGAAGCTGCCGCTGCGTCAGCAGGGCGACGGCACCTGGAAGGTGGCCTGGAAACTGTCCGTCGTCCACCCGCGCCTGAGCGGCACCGAGAAGTTCCGCCTCGAACGGGAGGAGACGAAGCCCCCCGAGGTCATCGACCGGCAGGGGACGGCCCTGTCCGGCGACGAACTCCCCTCCCTCGCGCCCCTGATGGCCCGGCTCGGCGGCAACGGCACGGACTCCGGCGCGCGCGGCGCGATCCACCTGGTCGACCGGGCCACCGGGGACGTCGAGCGCACGGAGGCCAGGTTCGGCACGCGGACGGTCCGGGCCAAGGGCCCCGTCCGCACGACCCTGCACGCCGGCTGGCAGTCCGCCGCCGAGCAGGCCCTCGCCACCCACGCCGAGGGCAAGAACGCCGCGCTCGTCGCCCTGCGCATCGACGACGGCGAGATCCTGGCCGTGGCGAACTCCCCGTCCTCCGGCTTCAACCGCGCCCTCTCCGGCACCTACGCGCCCGGCTCCACCTGGAAGATCGTCACCAGCAGCGCCCTGCTGCTCAAGGACGCCGTCAAGCCGGACGACGTCGTCGACTGCCCCAAGTACCTCACGGTGGGGAAGCGGTTCCAGAACGTGGAGCTCTCCGAACACCCGGGCGCCACCTTCCGCAAGGACTTCACCGAGTCGTGCAACACCGCGTTCATCAGCCTGCGCGACCGGCTCTACGACGGGGAACTCGGGGATGTGGCCCGTAAGTACTTCGGCGTGGGCCAGGAATGGCACGTCGGGGCTCCCACGTACGACGGCTCGGTGCCGGCGCCGAAGGACGAGACGGAGAAGGCCGCCTCGATGATCGGGCAGGGCCGGGTGCAGGCCAACCCGCTGCTCATGGCGTCCGTGACCGCGACGGCCGTGTCCGGCACCTTCCACCAGCCCTCGCTCACCGACGGCAACGAGGACAGGACCACCACGACCCCGCTCCCGCGGGGCGTCGTCACGCAACTGCGCGCGATGCTGCGGGCCACCGTCACCGACGGCACCGCGGACGTCCTCTCCGATCTGCCCGGCGAGATCGGCGCCAAGACCGGCACCGCCGAGGTCTCCGACGCGCAGGACAACAACGGCTGGCTCGTCGCCCACCGCGGCAACGTCGCCGTGGCCTGCGTCGTCGAGGAGGGTGTCACCGGCGGCGGCTCCGCCGGGCCGATCGTCCACAGCCTGCTGGCCGCCGCGTCCGGCGACCCCGAGTGACAGGAGCACCCCGCATGTCCGTCGACGGACCCGCTTCGTCGTCCCGCCGCGCCTTCCTGGCCGCCGCGGCCCTCCTTCCCCTCGCCGGCTGCGGCACGGGCAACGACCGGGACAGTGGCCGGGCAGGCAGCACCGCCACGACCGGCCCGCCCTCCCCCGCGCCTCCCGTCCGTCGCGCCCGGCTGGCGGATCTGGAACGCGAGTACGGCGCCCGCGTCGGCGTCTACGCCCTCGCCACCGGCACGGGCGCCACCGTGCTCCACCGCGCCGACGAGCGCTTCGCGTTCTGCTCGACCTTCAAGGCACTGGCCGCGGCGGCGGTCCTGCACCACAGCTCCCTCCGTGGCCTGGACCGGCGCGTCACCTACACCCGTGCCGACCTCAAGTCCACGGCGCCGATCACCGGGAAGCACGTCGCGACCGGCATGACCCTCCGCCAACTCTGCGACGCCGCAGTCCGGTACAGCGACGGCACGGCCGGGAACCTGCTGATGCGCGACCTCGGCGGCCCGGCGAAGCTCACCGCCTATCTGCGCGAACTCGGCGACAAGGCCAGCCGCATGGACCACTACGAGCCCGAACTGCACGACGTACGACCCGACGACCCCAGCGACACCACCACCCCCCGGGCGATCGCCACCGACTTCCGCGAGCTGCTCCTGGGCACCGCCCTGCCCGCCGGCGAACGCGCCCTGCTCACGGACTGGCTCTCGCGCAACGCCACCGCCGTCGGCGCCCGGCGCATCCGGGCCGGACTCCCCAAGGGCTGGGAGGTGGCCGACAAGACCGGTACGGGCAACTACGGCAGGGCCAACGACATCGCCGTCGTCCGCCCGCCCCGCGCCGAACCGCTCGTCCTGGCCGTCATGACCGACCGGCCCGGCTACGAGGCCGAGCCCTCGGACGCCTTGATCGCCGCAGCCACCGCACGGACCATCACCGCCCTGGGGTCCCAGCGGACGCTCTCCGGCCGGGGGCTATAACGGGGCCATGATCTATCACGTCGTACCGCTCACCGTCTGGAACACCGCCCCCGGCCGGACGTACGCGCCCGACTCCCTCGCCGAGGAGGGCTTCGTGCACTGCTCCCCGGACGAGCCGGCCACGCTGGCCGTCGTCAACGCCTTCTACCGGGACGCGCCCAGGCCCCTGCTGGTGCTCGCCCTCGACGAGGCGCGCCTCACCGCGCGGGTGGCGTTCGAGGCGGCGGCCCCCGCCCCGCCGCCCGGGGTGGCCGGGGACGTCCTGTTCCCGCACGTGTTCGGCCCGCTCGACCGGGACGCCGTGGACCACGTCCTCGAGGTGCGGTGGGACGAGGAGGGCCGGGCGGCGGGACTGAGCCGGCGGGACTGAGGGCGACCGGATGGCCGGGTGAACGAGTACGACAGGATGACCGGGTGAACGAAAAGGAACCCCCCGTCGCCCCTCAGGCCCCCGCCCCGCGCCCGGTCCGGGGCGCGGCCCGCCTCGCCGTCGTCGCTCTCGCCCTCGCCGGAGTCGCCTGGGCGGCCCGGGCGGTCTGGCACATCCGGCTCGCCATGGCCGGCCAGCCGGCGTCCGGCCCGCCCGACCAGGGCGACGGCGTACACCGTCCCCTGAACGCCCTGGAGAACTCCTACCATCTGGTCGACTCCGCGGGCGGCGCCGTCACGGCGGTCTGCGCCATCGTGTTCCTGCTCTGGCTGGACCGCGTACGGGACAACGCCCGGGCCCTCTCGGGCGCGGAGCCGCGCTACCACCACCTCTGGCTCTTCCTGGGCTGGATCGTGCCCGTCGTGAACCTGTGGATACCCCGGGGCATGGTCGCGGACGTCCACCGGTCGGTCTTCCCCGACCGGCGGCTGCCCGCCGTCGTGAACTGGTGGTGGGGCCTGTGGCTGGCCGGCCTGGCCGGTGGAGTCGGCCTGATCTACGCCGACTCCACCGACGAGGTCATCGCCCGCGCCTACACCGGCGTCTGGCCCCTGCTCGCCGCCGACCTGGTGATCGTGGCCGCGGCCGGGACCGCCGCCCTCATGGTCCGCACCCTCACCGCGGCGCAGCAGGAGCGCATCGACGAGGTCGCGCCGGCCAACTCCTAGTCCCCGGTGGCCGGGTCGGCCGCGGCGCAGGTGCCGCCGTCGCGCGGGACCTTCAGGGCCAGGAGGTAGCCGTCCATCGCGTCACGGGTGCAGTCGCTCCGGTCGTAGACGCGGTGTCCCGCGCCCTCGTACGTCAGCAGGACGGCCGTACCGCGGGTCTGCCGGCGCACCTCGGCCGCCCAGGAGAGGGGGTTGGCCGGGTCGTGCCGGGAGTGCATCATCAGCAGCTTCGGGGCCTCGGTGATGCGCAGCCGGTGCTGCGGGTTGTTCACCCGCTCCGGCCAGCCGACGCACCCGGCCAGCCCGGCGTGCACGCGGGGCGAGCCGCGCATGTGCGGTGCCGCCTGCCGCTCGGCCGCGGCCAGACGCGCGAACTCCCGGTGGTCGCGCGGCCGGAACCGCCAGTCCTGGCAGAACACCGCGGGGAACGGCGCCGCCTCCAGCGGCTGGCCGGTCTCCGGGCCGGCCGCCGCGGGCCGTAGCTCCGGCCGCTGCGCGTCGAGTCGGGCCACGTACGTCGCCGCCTCGGCCCAGTCCGGTCCGTAGAACATCCTGAAGGCGCGCTGTGTGATCTCGTTCGCGCCGAGGGTCCGGCCCGGTTGCTCCGGATCCCGTATCTCTCCCCGGTCGGCCCGCTTCAGCAGTTCGTCCCAGACGGCGGGTACGTCGCGCCCGTGCAGGGCACACGAGCGCGCGCGGTCGCACCACTTCACGAACTGGTGCCATGAGTCCTCGGCGGACGTCGCCGAGGAGACGAGGAACTCCCGCGTGCCGGTGATGCTGTGGTCGACGTTCGCGGTGAGGGACATGGTACGGATCCGGTCGCCGTACAGCTCCGCGTACTGCTCGCCGATCAGCGTGCCGTAGGAGTGGCCGAAGAAGTTGATTCTCCGCTCGCCGAGCGCCTTGCGCAGGGCCTCCATGTCGTGGACGACGGACAGCGTGTCGGCGTGGTCGAAGACCGGGCCGGTGTGGCGGCGGCAGTCCTCGCGCAGCTCGCGGTTGTAGGCCGCCAGCCGTTCGAACTCCTCCTGGTCGCGCGGATACACCGACGGCTGTGCGTCCAGCAGCTTCTTCGAGCACATCACCGGCCGGCTGCCGCCCACGCCCCGCGGATCGAAGCCGACGATGTCGAATCTGGACCGCAGTTCGGCACTGAGCTGGGCCTCGGCCCGCGTCAGGGTGTAGTTCACGCCGGAGTCGCCCGGCCCTCCCGGGTTGACCAGGAGGACGCCGACCCTGCGATCCGGGTCGGTCGCCTTACGGCGGGCCACGGCCAGGTCGAACGTCTCGCCCCCCGGCCGGGCCCGGTCCACGGGCAGCCGCAGCGTCCCGCACTCGGCCGTCGCGTGATCGGGGCACGGCTTCCAGTCGATCGCCGGCTCCGGCGTCCTGGGAGTATCGGCCCCCGCCACACCTCCCCCCAGCACCAGTGCCCCGGCGGCGAGCGCTCCGGCCAACCCCTTGAACAACGAACGCACAGAGTTCCTCCTGTCGGCCATGCGAGCACGGAAACAGGAGTGGCCACCCCCACCCGAGGAGCGTGGCAGCCGGCCCGCCGCCGCCACAACGCTCCCCGGCCCGAATCAGGGGCGGACCGGGGAACGCACGCACAGGGCCTGGGGGTTGGCCCCTAGGGAGCTGCCGGCCTGTACACCGACGCGACGAACGAGGCGGTCACCCGCATCGGCGCGTCCGTCTCCAGCTCCGCGACACGGCGGCCCAGTTCCGCGGCGCCCACGTGGTGCGCGGTGGGGCTCATGGCCACCAGAGCGGCGATGTCCTCGGCGGTGAGGCGCATGGCGTACTCCAGCGGTTCGGTGCGTTCGTGTGCGAAGTGGGCCTCCAGAGTCCGGCGCAGGCGTTCCTCCTTCCGGGGGTCGATCGCCAACAGCCCTACGGTGTCGCGCAGTTCGCGCAGGTGCCGGTCGGTGGGCGTGACGACGAGCAGGGCGCCGTCCGGCCGGAGGACGCGGTGGAACTCCGGACCGTTGCGGGGCGCGAAGACGTTGAGCACGAGGTGGGCGCAGCCGGTGCGGACGGGCCACGGCTGCCAGACGTCCCAGCCGGCGGCCTCCCCACGGGCGTGGGCGCGGGCCGCGGCGCGCAGGGCGGCGGCGGAACTGTCCAGCCCGAGCCCCAGGGCATCGGGAAGGGCGTCCAGGACCGCCGCCAGGTAGTGACCGGTGCCTGCCCCGGCGTCCAGGACAGTGGCGTCGGGCGGGGCCAGTTCCGTGGCGAGTTCCGCGAGGGTGCGGGCGAGCGGGTCGTAGTGCCCGGCGCGCAGGAACGAGGCGCGGCTGCGGACCATGTCGGCGGAGTCGGCGCTCGCGGCACGCCGGTGTCCGGTCAGCAGACTGACGTATCCGTGGCGGGCGATGTCGAAGGTGTGCCGGTCGGCGCAGCGCAGGGCGCAGTCGGCGTGCGCGAGGTCTGCCGGGCACAACGGGCAGGTCAGGACGGTCAGGAGGCGGTCGGACGGGCGGCGTCGGCCGGTACCCGGATGCGTGGGAGGCATGGAGGAGCTCCTCGGAGCGCGGCGCGGCACGACGCGGCGAAGCGCGGGCCGGGCCGCGTGCGGGCGGTGGGCGGTGAGTCGTCGGCGCCCGCGGACCGGTGGTCGGTGGCGGGCGCGCCGAGGACGGCGACGTGAGGGACCCACGTCGCGGTCCTCACCGCGGCGTCAGAGGAAGCAGTGCGGAAGGCCGGTGCATGCCAATGCCATACCGCGAGGTTACCGGCCGCGGCCTCTTCCTTAACTTCGACCGCTACCGTCCGCTGCCTGGTCTGTCTGGTCTGCGTGGAAAGGGGACTGCACGGTGGGTGACGCGATGCGTGAACTGTCGGCCGGATATCCGCCGGAGCCGACCCTCGGGCGGCTGCTGGAGTCATGGCAGCCGGACGTTCCCGCGCTGCTGCTGGTCGGGGTCCTGGGCGGGCTGTACGGCTGGGGTGTCGTGCGGGTGCGAAGGCGCGGCGGGTCCTGGTCGCTCCCGCGGCTGCTCGCCTTCGTGGTCCTCGGGCTGGGTGCGATCGTCGTGTCCACGATGTCGGGGCTGGCCGTCTACGACCACGAACTGTTCTGGCCGGCCGCCGTACAGAACGCCGGGCTCGATCTGCTCGCGCCGCTGGGTCTCGCCCTCGGCGACCCGCTGCGGCTGGCGGTCGAGGCGCTGCCGGAGGGCGGTGCGGGCCGGGTGCGGCGGGTCCTGACCGGACGGCTGGTGCGGACGCTGACGTTCCCCCTCGTCAGCACGGTCCTGGTGCCGGCCACGGAACTGACCGTCTACTTCACGCCGTACTTCGCCACCGCGCTGCGCGTGGGCTGGCTGCACGAGCTGATGTATCTGCATCTGCTGGCGGCCGGCTGTCTGTTCGTCCTTCCGGTGCTCACCCGCGAACAGGCCCTGCCCGCCTGGTGCACCCACCCCGTCCGGGCGGCCCTGGTCTTCCTCGACGGTGTCGTCGACGCGCTCCCGGGGCTGGTGGTCATGACGCACGGCACCCTGATCGCGGGCGCGTGGTACCTGCACCACGCGCCGCCCTGGTCCCCCGACGTCCACCACGACCAGCAGATCGGCGGCGGCGCCATGCTGGCCGTCGCCGAACTGGTCGCCGTCCCCTTCCTGCTGGCGATCCTCGCCCAGTGGGTCCGCGCGGAGCGCGTCCGGACGGTCGTACTGGACCGCCGTCTCGCCGGCGAACCATCCGTTCCGGGGGCGTCTTCCGGGCTGGTCCGGCCCTGGTGGGAGACCGAGGAGAGCGAGGTGGCGGCGCGGGTACGGCGGCAGGGGCGGGGCGGCTGACGTGGGTCACCGGCTGTCGACGGCTACCTCTGGACCGTGCTGGGCCGGGCCGACGGGGTGCGGGGCACGGCCGTCGGGCGTGGGGTGGCGCGGGGGATGTCCGTGCGCGGGCCGGTCGTGTCGGGGGCCGGGGCTTCGGTCGCGGAGGACGGCGCGGAGGACGGCGCGGAGGACGAGGCGGGGTGGGAAGGGGAAGGAGAGGGGGAAGTGGGCGGGGTGGGAAGGGGCGTGGTCGCGGGGGGCGGGGCCATCGGGATCGTCGGAGTGGCAGGGCGGTCCGGGGCCGTGAGGCGCAGGGGGAGTGCGATGAGGGCCGCCACGGCACAGCACACGCCGGCTCCGGCCGCGGTGCGCAGGAGGCGCCGGCGGGTCGCCCTGCGGCGGATCGCCTCGTACTGGCCGGGCGGTGCGCCCAGGTAGTCGGGGGAGGAGGGACGCAGGATCACGGCGAGGGGGTCGTCGGGGCCGGACTCCGGGTCGCCCGGGACGTCGTCAAGGCGTGTGGTCAAGGCTTCTCCTCAGGTGGACGCGGAGCAGTTCCCGGGCCGCGTGCAGATCGGCCTTGACGGTTCCTTCCTTGCGCCCGGTCAGTACGGACACCTCCCGGATCGGCATGTCAGCGTAGTAGTGGAGGAGGATCGGCACGCGCAGTCGCTCCGGGAGCGACTGGACGAGCAGGCGCACCGAGGGGTCGGCCTGCTCGGGGTGGGGCCGTACGGCGGCTTCCGAGGTGACGCGGTGCATGGCCCGGCGCTCGCGCTCCAGTTTGCGCCAGTGGTCCCGGACGAGGTTGGCCGCGGTGACGTAGAGGAAGCCGCGGGGCTCCTCCACGGACGTCCAGCGGGCCCAGAGCCGGGTGAACGCCTCCGAGGCGATCTCGTGGGCCGTCCCGTCGTCGTCGACGAGCCGGCGGCACCAGCCGGCGAGGCGCGGGTAGAGGGCGGCGAACAGTTCGGACGCGGCCTTCTCGCGGGACCGTTTCAACGCTCTCCAGGGGTCGGGGACTCGGCGCCGCTCAGCGCCGCGAAGACGATCACGTTGTCCGCGTATCCGTCGCCGGTACGCGCTCCGCCGCACGTGATCAGCCGCAGCTCCGGGCGGTCCACGTCCCCGTAGACGTCGTCCGCCGGGAAGTCGGTTTTCGGGGTGGTCCGTACGGCCGTGACGGCGAACTCCGCCGCCGTGCCGTTCTCCAGGCGCGCCACGATCCGGTCGCCCCGGCGCAGCCGGTCGAGATGACGGAAGACGCCGTCGCCGTACGTCCCGACCGTGACATGACCGAGGATCACCGACGGCCCGGTCCGGCCGGGGGTCGGCGAGTGCCGGTACCAGCCCGCCCGGTCGTCCGCCGTGACCGGCGGCACCTCCACCGTGCCGTCCGGTGCCAGGCCCAGCCGGATGACCGGCGTGTCGACGCCGATGGCCGGGACGAGCAGCCGGACCGGAGCGGAACGGGCCAGGGGACGCGCCCCCTTGGCCGGAACCGACCGAGGCTTCGGCGGCCTTTCGGTGGTCTCGTGGCTCCCGCACGCCGTCAGCAGGGACGCCAGTGCCGCGGTCGTGAACGCGCGCCTGGAGAACGCGGTCATGCCCCGGTCGCCCGGCGGCGGCGTACGACGAAGACCGCCCCGCCGCCCAGCGCGAACGCCGCGGCGGCGCCCGCGCCGATCGCCGTGCCGTCGCTCCCGGAGGACGACGACGCCGGCGTCACACCGGTGTCGGGCGCGCCGCTCGGCCGGACGGAGACCTGGTCCTCGGCCGGTGCCCGGGTCGGTTCGGGCTTCGGGGCCGGAGGGGTGGCGTCCGGCGCGCGGGTCGGTTCGGCACTGGCCTCCGGCTGGGGGGTGCTCGCCGGGGTGGCCGACGGGACCGGGCTCGGGGTCTTGCCCCCGTCGGCGAACGCGGGCCCGGTGCCCAGCAGTACGGCGGTGCCCGCGAGGGCCAGGGCGCTCAGGACGGTTCGGCGCATGGAATCGCTCTCCTTCGTCGGTCCCGCCCGATGGTTCGGCGGGGTGGGTGACGGGTCGTGCGGAGAGACGAGGCGGCCGCGGGGCAGGTTGTAAAGAGATGGCAAAGTCCTCGGAAGGCGGATGGGTGCTGACCCGTCCGTCGACGCCGAGGGCCGGTCCGGCGCACGATGGCGTGACGACAGGTTCGCCCGCGCGGAACCGCGCAGGACCCCGGAAGGGATGGCCCGTTGACCTCCTCACCCGTCTTCCCCACCGTGCCCCGCACCGCCGACGTCGTGATCATCGGCGGCGGTGTGATGGGCACGAGCATCGCCTTCCACCTGGCCGAGGCCGGGGTCCGGAACATCGTCGTCGTGGAACGCGGCGAGCTGGGCCGCGGCAGCTCGGGCAAGCCGATCGGCGGCGTACGGGCGCACTTCTCGGACCCGCTCAACATCGAACTGGGCGACCGCAGTCTGCGCGCCTTCCGGGACTTCCCGGACCGCCCCGGCGCCGACATCCGCCTCGACACCGTCGGCTACCTCTTCCTGCTCACCACCGAGCGGCAGGCCGCCGACTTCGAGGCCGCCGTCCGCCTGCAGAACTCCCTCGGCGTCCCCAGCCGCATGACCGGCCCCGAAGAGGCCCGCCGCCTGTGCCCCTACGTCAGCACCGACGGCCTGGTGGCCGCCGCCCACTCGCCCGCCGACGGCCACGCCCGGCCCGCACTGGTCGTCCAGGGCTATGCGCGTGCGGCCGCCCGGGCGGGGGTCGTCCTGGCGACCCACACCGCCGTCACCGGCCTCGACACCGCCGGCGACCGGGTCACCGCCGTCCACACCGACCGCGGGCGGATCGACTGCGCCACGGTCGTCTGCGCCGCCGGCGCCTGGTCGGCACGGATCGGCGACCTGGCCGGCGTCCCCCTCCCGGTGCGGCCGGTCCGCCGCCAACTGGCCTTCACCGTCCCGCTCGTACCCCCCGCCCCGCGGATCCCCTTCACCATCGACTTCTCGTCCTCGGCGTACTTCCACAACAGCGACGACGGGCTCCTGTTCGGCCTGGCCGACCCCGCCGAGCCGGACGGCTTCGACACCACCTGGACCCCCGAGTGGCTGGAGCTCTTCCGCGACGTCGTAAGCCACCGCGCCCCCGGCCTCGCCGACATGGAGACGGCGGGCGGCTGGGCCGGGCTCTACGAGGTCACGCCCGACCACAACGCGCTCATCGGCCGCTCGGCCGAGGTCGTCAACTTCCTCTACGCCACCGGGTTCTCGGGCCATGGCTTCCTCCAGGCCCCGGCGGTCGGGGAGATCGTCCGCGACCTGTACCTGGACCGGGCCCCCTGCGTCGACGTCGGCCCGCTCAGCGCCGACCGCTTCCGGGCGGGGGCGGCGATCCGGCCCGAGTCGCACGTCGTCTGAGCCGCGGAGGGTGTCCGGGTCTCCTCAGGGCCTGTCCAGCAGCCCCCGTTCCATCGCCACCACCACCGCCCGTGTGCGGTCGTTGACGTCGAGCTTGGCGAACAGCCGCAGCAGATGGGTCTTCACCGTGGCCTCGGCGATGACGAGGCGGCGGCCGATCTCGGCGTTGGTCAGCCCGTCCGCGACCGCGTTCAGGACGTCCGCCTCGCGGGCCGTGAGCGGGATCTGGGCGGGCTGGCGCATACGGGCGACGAGGCGTTCGGCGACCCTGGGCGCGAGTACCGTCTCGCCGCGCGCCGCCGCGTGGATGGCGTCGGCCAGCTGTTCACGGGTGGTGTCCTTGAGGAGATAGCCGATCGCCCCGGCCTCCACCGCGCGCTCGATCTCCGCGTCCGTGTCGTACGTCGTCAGGATCAGCACCCGGGTGCGGGGGAAGCGCGTCACGATCTCGGTCGTGGTCGCCACGCCGTCCAGGACGGGCATCCGCAGGTCGACCAGGGCGACATCGGGCTCGTGGCGCTCGACGAGGCCGAGGGCCGCGCGGCCGTCGCCCGCCTCGCCGACGATCTCGATGCCGGACTCGGAGGCGAGCAGGGCCACCACTCCGGCCCGCATGACGGTGTGGTCGTCGACCACGATGATGCGCAGCGGTCCGTCGGTCATGCGGAGGCCTCTCTCGCTTCGGCCGTCAGGGGTATCAGCGCCAGCACCCGCGTCCCGTCGCCCACCGAACTCGTCACCGTCAGCCTCCCGCCCAGTTCCGCCAGCCGCTTGCGCATGCCGTCCAGGCCGAAGCCCGACGACTCCGCCACCACGAACCCGGTCCCGTCATCGGTGATCTCGAGCTCCACGCCGTCCGGCTGCCGGGCGAGGACCACGCCGACCGTGGAGGCGCGGGCGTGCTTGCGTACGTTGGCCAACGACTCCTGGGTGCAGCGCAGCAGCGCGATCCGGGTCTGCTGGTCGCACTCCAGGTCCGCCAGCTCGGCGTCGACGGTGAGGCCGGTGTCCTCGGCGAAACGGTCCAGGGTGCGGCGCAGGGTCTGGGCCACCGAACCCGCTGCCGCCTGGCCGGGGCGCTGGGGCGAGCCGACCAGTTCCCGCGCCTCGGCGAGGTTCTCCCGGGCGGTGGACTCGATCGACCGCAACTGCTGGGCGCTGCGGGCAGGTTCGGAGTCGAGCCCGGCCCGGGCCGCCTCGGCGAGCACGATGATCGAGGCGAAGCCCTGGGCGAGGGTGTCGTGGATCTCCCGCGCCAGCCGCTCCCGCTCGTCGGCCGCGCCCTGCCGCTGATGCGCCTCGGACAACCGGGCCTGGGTCTCCTCCAGTTCGGTGATGAGCCGGGCCCGCTCGGCGCTCTGCCCGACCACCGAGTGCGCCCACAGCCCGATCAGCACCCCCACACCGACGACGAGCACCGTGGAGACGAGCGTCTCGGTGAAGAACTCCACCGTCCAGCCGTCCTGCCGCAGCACGCTCGCGGTCAGGGTCGCGGCCGTGGCGAGCCCCAGGAACACCACCGACGCCCGCGGCGTCCGCCCGAACAGCCAGTAGTGCGGCAGCGTCACCATGAACAGCGCCGCGTAGTTGCTCCGCAGATACGCCAGCCCGCCCAGCGCGACCACCAGCACCGACAAGTACACGTGCGGCCGTACGACGGGGTTGGTCGGGAAGCGGTACAGGACCGCGTAGGACACCATCACCCCGCCCAGCAGGACCAGCGCCAAGTACTTGCTCCCGCCGGGCCGGTCGATGGCGACCAGACCGACGGCCATCACAGCGAAGAGCAGCCAGCACACCGCGTTCCAGCGGCGCAGCGACGTGGTCCAGAAGGCGTCGGCGGTGGAGCCGGCGGATGCGGTCATGCCGATCAACGTACGTCGACCGCCGGACGGGAGGAGGACCTTTTCTCCGGGACGGCGAGCGCCCGCCGCACCGCCCGCGAGGGCCACCAGCTCGACTCGCCCAGCAGCAGCATCGCCGCCGGCAGGACCAGGGCCCGGACCACGACCGCGTCGATCAGCACGGCCGCCGCCAGGACGAAGCCGATCTGCTTCATCTCGATGATGTGCAGGAAGACGAAACTGGCGAACACCGTCGTCATCACGACCGCGGCGCTGGTCACCACGCTCGCCGAGGAACGGATCCCGTCCAGCACCGCCTGCCGCGTCGGCACGCCGGCGAGCGCGGCCTCCCTGATCCGGCTGACCACGAACACCTGGTAGTCCATCGACAGTCCGAAGAGGATCACGAAGAGGAACAGCGGCACCCGCGACCCGATCGACCCGGTGGAGTCGAAGTCCAGCAGGCCCTCGGCCCACGTCCCCTGGAAG
The DNA here is from genome assembly GCF_045040895.1 of Streptomyces purpurascens. Classification (NCBI taxonomy): domain Bacteria; kingdom Bacillati; phylum Actinomycetota; class Actinomycetes; order Kitasatosporales; family Streptomycetaceae; genus Streptomyces; species Streptomyces purpurascens. The sequence goes on from NZ_CP108341.1 coordinate 4,837,088, forward strand.
ACCAGCACCAGCAGCCCGAGCGCCGCCGCCGCGGACAGCAGGTTCAGGACGACGCCGAGCAGTCCGAGCACGACCGAGCGGAACGCGTACACGGTCATCGCGAACGTCACCAGCAGCAACGCGCCCAGCACCAGGGGCAGTTTGCCGTTCTGGTGGGCGGGATAGTCGGCGTAGCGGGCGACGTCCCCGCTCACGCCGTACTCGGCGCCGCTGATCCGGCCCACGGTCGCGGGCAGGAAGTCGTCCCGGAGCCGGTCGAGGGAGTCGTAGGCCTCTTCGGAGTTGCCGAGGTACGGCACCTTCAGTTCGAGGGTGCTGGTGCGGTCGTCGGCCGAGGTCCGGATCCGCGACGCCCCGGTGAACAGCCGGTCGTCCTCCGCTCGCCCGGCCACCTCCCGCAGGGCGGCGACGACCTCCGCCGACCGCGCGGCATCCGCCCGCACGACGACCTGGTGGGTCACCCGCTGCTCCGGGAACGCCTCGTTGAGCCGGTCGTACACCCGCATCGCCGGGATGTCGCGGGAGTGGGTGTCCCGGCTCATCTCGGTGATCTTCAGCCCGGCCAGCGGGACGACGAGGGCGAGCAGGGCCACGACCGAGACGCACAGGGTGGCCAGGGGGTGCCGGGCGGCGGGCCGCAGCAGGGCACTCCACACCCGGCCGCCGCCACGCTCACCCCGCACCCGGCGTACGGGCTTCCCGCGCTCGGCCCGCCGCCGCGCCCGGCGTTCCGCCCGCTGCCCGAGCTTGACGAGCAGCGCGGGCAGGGCCGTCAGCGAACTCGCCACCGCCACCAGGACGACCACGATCGTGCCGGTCGCGAGGGACGAGAAGATCACGTCGGAGGCGAGATACAGCGTCGCCGTGGAGGCGACCACCGCCATCCCGGAGACCACGACCGCCCGGCCCGAGGTCGCGGCGGCCAGTTCCACCAGCGCCTCCGAGGACAGCCGTCCGCCGGAGCGGGACCGTTCCTCCCGCTCGCGCTTGAGATAGAAGAGCGTGTAGTCGACGCCGACCGCGAGGCCGATCATCAGGATGACGTTCGTGCCGATCCCGGCGTCGGGCGACACATGCGAGACGACCATCGAGAGGCCGACCGCCGCCGCGATCGACGACAGCGCCAGCAGCAGCGGCACCCCGGCCATGGTCACGGACCCGAACACGACCAGCAGCGTGAGCAGGGTGACGGGCAGGGTGATCGCCTCGGACAGCGCCAGATCGTCACTGCGCTGCTGGTCGACCCCCTTGCTGACGGAGGGGCTTCCGGTCTCCTCCAGCAGCAGCCCGGGGTGGCCCTTCTGCACCGCCGAGGTCTGCGCCACGAGCGCGTCGACCTTGTCCTTGGCGTCCCGCTCCTCGCCCTTCAGCGCCACCTCGACCATCAGAGTCCGGCGGTCCTCGGACAGCAACGGCTCCGCCACTCCTGCCACGTCCGGCAGTCTTCGCATCCGCTCGGTGAGATCCTTCGCGGCGGCCCGGGCGGCGCCCTGGTCGAGAGCACCGCCCGAACGGGAGGAGATCAGCACCTGCTCGGCGGCCCTGCGCTCCAGATGGGCCTCGGCGGCGAGGGCCTCGGCCCGCCCGGCCTCACCGACCCGGTAGTCCGCCGTCTTCGCACTGTTGGTGCCGACGGCACTGCCGGCCCCCAGACACAGCGCCACGAACACCAGCCAGCCGACGATCGCCCGCCAGGGGTGCCGCGCGCTCCAGCGCGCCACGCGCACAGAGAATGAGTTCATGCCCAAAAGGGTTGCCGGGCAGGGCAGTTGACGGACAGAGGTACTCGGTTGAACCTGCCGTCCACCGGTCGGTGGACCCGGTCCCTGGGGAAAACCCCACGTCCCTCAGTCTCAGCTCGGCCTCAGCACGACCGCCTGTCCGCCCGCCGGTGCCATCGCCACGTCGAGGGTGTCGGCCCGGGTCACGGTCCGGGTGCTGACCACCACCGGGGTCTGGTACGGGCTCGCGCCCGGGGTGCCGTCGGCGTAGACCGTCGCCGTGTACGTACCGCGCCCGAGGAAGGACAGCGGCAGGGACAGCGTCCTGGACGACTCGTTCGTCATCGCGCCCAGGTACCAGGTGCCGGCGTCGCGCCGGGCGACCGCGACGTACTCGCCGATCGAGCCGGCCAGGGTGCGGCTCTCGTCCCAGGTGGTCGGGACGGCGTTGAACCAGGGCAGCCCGGGCCAGTTCGCGGGGTTGCCGTACTTGGACGGCTTGTCGTACCAGAAGAGGAAGTTGAGAGGCTGGTAGTAGACGGCGGCCATGGCCATCTGGTGGGCGTTGGTCGTCCTGTCGCGGGATTGGCCGTAGCAGATCGTGTAGTCCATCGGGCCGCCGATGTTGCGGGCGAACGGCAGCGTCACGTTGTGCGTGGCGGTCGGGAACTGCTCGTTGCCGCGCACGCCCTCCAGGCTGATCCAGTTCGGGAAGGTCCGCTCGTAGCCGAACGGCCGGACGTCGTCGTGCATGTCGATCAGCAGCTCGTACTTCGCGGCCGTCTTCGCCCAGTCGATGATCTGGCCGGTCATCGCCTGGGTGCCGTCGTTGATGAACCCGAGCTTGATGCCCCGCACGCCCCAGCTCTTGTAGAGGCCGAAGAGCGAGTCCGCGTCGGTCAGGGCCAGGCGGTTGACGTAGAGGAAGACGCCGATGCCCTTGCTCGTGGCGTACGAGATGACCGACGGCAGGTCGATCGCGGCGATCGGCGCGGTCGCGTCGGGCGTCGTGAACTCCGGGCCGTACCAGCCGGCGTCGTACTCGATGTACTCCAGCCCGCGGGCCACGGCGAAGTCGACGCCCGCCAGTCCGGCCGCGGTGGTGAGCTCGCAGCGGAAGACCTTGCCCGGCTTGATCCAGGAGGGGTCGGGGAGGGCGTTCGGCGGGGCCAGGTTCAGCACCAGCTCGGCGTTGTCGACGAGTTCGGCGTGGGTGGCGCCGATGACGACGGCCCGCCAGGGTGTGGCGAAGGGCGTGGCGACGGTGGAGGTCGTCTCGACGGGGCCGGTGCCCCGGGCGGTGTGCTCCATGAGGAAGGCGGAGAGGGTGTTCGGCTCACCGGCGACCGAACCGAGCATCAGCCGGGGGAAGTCGACGCGCGCGGACTCGCAGACGCAGGCGATGAAGCCACCGGGGAGCGTGGCGGCCAGGGGGAGATCGGTGAGCGGGCCGTTGTCCGTGGTGGCGGTGCCGGTGACGGGTATGGAGCCCGGGGCCACCGGCTCGTAGGCGTTCTCGTCACGGGCGCTGTAGACGGTGGTGCCGTCCGGGAAGACGAAGGTCGTCAGCTCGTCGGCGATGGTGGCGGTGCCGTGGTCGAGGAGGAGGTAGCGCAGGGCGACGCCGGTCCGGTAGGCACGGACCTCGACGGCGAAGCGGATGCCCGTGCCCTTGTCCTTCAGGTCCCAGCGCTGCTCCTGGTAGTGGTCGGTGACGGTCGCGTTGCGCCCGTACACCGGCGTCCAGGTGGAGCGGCGGGCGCGGTGCCGCTTTCCGGTCACCCGGACGTCACTGCCGAGGACGGTGCCGTCGGCGAGCCTGATGCCGAGGGCGGAGGCGCCGATCACCGTCCGGCCGTCGCGCCGGGCGGACCAGCGGAGTGTCCCGTGGGTGACGGACAGCGTGATGGAGGTGCCTCCCCTGCGGGCGGTCACGCTCTCCGGTCGGTCCAGGTGGTCCGGTCGGTCCGGTCGGCTGTCGGCGGCGTACGCGGGGCGCGCGGTGACGATGCCCGCCGCGGCCAGCCCGGCGCCGGCGGCCGCGCCCTTGAGCACCTCCCGGCGGGCCCGTTCTCCCGAAGCTCTCATCGTGAGGGACCTTTCCCTTGCGGTAAATGATGCGCGGCAGTAAGTGGTAGTAACCGTTTTCTTCCGGTGGCGAGTGCAGTTGTACGCGCCGCCGCGAAGGCGGGTCAAGAGGCCGGAGCCACCGGGATGCGCGAACACCCCGGGTGCCGGGCCTGGTGCGGCCCGGCACCCGGGGTGCCGTCGTGCGGGGTCGGTCAGCGCAGGACGCCGAGGCGGTCGAGCCGCTCGTTGACGCCGTTGCGGAGTTCACCGAGGGTCGTGCCGGGCGGGGCCACCTTCGGCGTGGAGGAGGGCGGCTGGGTCTCGTCCGCGCAGGTCGTGCCGCGCGCCGGGACCTTCAGGTCCACCAGGTAGCTCGTGACGGCGTCCGTCGCGCAGGCGCTGCGCCCGAAGGCCGTGTGCCCCTCCGCCTTGAAGGTGAGCAGCCGGCCGTTGTCCAGCTCCCGGGACAGGGCCACCGCGTCCTGGTACGGGGTGTCCGGGTCGCCGGTGTTGCCGACGACCAGAATCGGCGCGGAGCCCTTCGCGCGGAAGGAACCGTCGTAGCGGCTGACCTGTTCGCCCTTCCACTGGGCGCAGGCGGTGGCGTGCTGGTGGTCGTAGAGCGGCGGGCCGTACGCCAGGGCCGGGCCGAGCAGCGGCGCCAGCTTGGCGTTGGCCGTGACCTGCCGCTTCAGCAGGGCCGCGTCACGCGGGTAGGCCTTGTCGGTGCACTCGACGACGACGTTCGGGTTGAGGAAGTCGTAGCTGGCCGCGGACGGCGGCCGGAGCAGGAACGAGGTGGTGTCGCGCTGCTGGGCCTTGCGCAGGGCCTCGCCGAGCGAGGGCCAGATGACCTTGCCCTCGTTGATGTTGAACAGGATGCGGTAGACGAGGGTGTAGCCGTTCGCCTGCCCGCCGTTCGCGGTCGGTACGGGGTCGGCGTCGAGGTCGGCCTTGAGCTTCTCGAACGCGGCCCGGGGGTCGCCGTCGCCGAACCCGCACGTGGCCTGGTCCGCCTTGCACCAGTCGAGGAAGCGGCTCATCGCGCCGTCCAGGGCCAGGTACTGGGGCCGGTCGTAGGCGTACGGCTGGTTCGCGTAGTGCTCGGGGTCGTAGGCGCCGTCGAGCGCGAGGGCACGCACCCGGTCGGGGAACAGGGCGGCGTAGACGGTGCCTATGTAGGAGCCGAACGACCTTCCGTAGTAGGTCAGTTGGTTCTCGCCGAGGGCCTGGCGCAGCAGGTCGATGTCCCGGGCGACGTACTCGGTGCCGACGTACGGCAGCAGGTCGCCGGCGTTGTCCTGGCAGGCCTGGTCGAACTCGGCGGCCTGGCGTACGGCGGGTTCGTAGGCGTCCGGGCCGGGGACGCCCTTGGCCGCGGTGATGGCCCGGGTGTACGTCGGGTCGTCCCAGCACTGGACCTGTGAACTGCGCCCGACGCCGCGTACGTCGTAGCCGAAGACGTCGAAGGAGTCGCGCAGGGAGGCCGGCAGTTCGGCGTAGTTCCCGCGCACGAAGTCGACGCCGGAGTTGCCGGGCCCGCCGGGCTGGAGGAAGAGGGTGCCCTTCTTCTTGGCCTGGTCGGTGGCCTTCTTGCGGATGACCGCCAGGGTGATGGTCCTGCCCTGCGGATCGCGGTAGTCCAGCGGCACGTCGGCGTTCGCGCACTCGAAGCCGTCCTGGCAGTCGGACCAGGCGAGGGACGGCACGGCCGGCTGCTTGCCGGTCTCGTCCGGCTGGGCAGCCATCACCTGGGCGGCGGTTCCGGCGACGGCGAAGGAGACGGCGGCGGCGATGGCGATCCTCAGACGCGGGAGGCGTCTGCGCGCGCGGGTGCCGGAGCCGGACCGGCCGGATCCGTGAGCTGGTGTGGTCACTGTGTGTTCCCCTCGGGCGCGAGTGCCGTGGCGCACCCCTTGGTGTGGTGCGGCCCGGTTCGTTGAAGTTTCTAGCTCACTCGGGAGGGGAAGGGGAGCGGGAGTGGCATCGCGGGCCCGCTTGTGGGTGTCTTGTTACGTGATCTCTCCAGTACCCGGCGGTAGTTGCGGCGTTGTTCACCCAAGATCTGGGTTCATAGGCCGAAGAGCCTCGCCCCGTTGTCGTGGCACACGGCCCGCAGCCACTGCTCCCCGAGTCCCAGCCGCTCCAGCGCGTGGAGCTGGTGCAGGTACGGATAGGGAATGTTGGGGAAGTCGGAGCCGAGCAGAATGCGGTCGCCGAGCCCGGCCAGCCGGGGCAGGGCGCGGCGGGGGAGCGGCATGAACGCCTCGGTGAAGTCGGTGAACGCCATCGTCGTGTCCAGCCGCACCTCCTCGTACCGCTCGGCGAGGTCGAGGAACTCCTCGTACTCGGGCATCCCCATGTGCGCGACGATCAGCCGCAGCCGGGGGTGCTGTGCCAGCACGCGCGCGATCGGCTCGGGCCCGGTGTGCTTGCCGGGCGCGGGCCCGGAGCCGCAGTGGATCACCACGGGGATCCCGGCCTCGGCCAGCACTCCCCAAGCGGGCCGCAGCAGTTCGTCGGCCGGGTCGTACGCCCCCACCTGCACATGCGCCTTGAACACCCGCGCCCCCGCCTCCACGGCCTCCCGGACGTACGCCTCGACCCCCGGCTCGGGGAAGAGGGTCGCGGTGTGCAGGCAGTCGGGCGTACGACGCGCGAAGTCCACCGCCCAGCCGTTCAGCCAGGGGGCCATGCCGGGCTTGTGCGGGTAGAGCATCGACGTGAAGGCCCGTACGCCGAACTCCCGCAGTAGCTCGGCTCGTTCCGCCTCCTCCTTGCGGTAGGTGATGGGCCACTCCAGCCCGCCGGTGAGCGGCCCGAGCCCGTCGAAGTACTCCCAGACCTTGCGCAGGACCCGCTCGGGCATGAAGTGCGTGTGCACGTCGACGAGGCCGGGGAGTCCGAGGCGGCTCCAGAAACGGCGGATCTCGTCGGGCTCGTCACCGTGATCGTTCATGGTGCCCACGATCGGGGCGGGTGGGGTGGTGGGGCCAGTGGCTTGCGCGAAGGGGCCCTGAGGGATCCATCACCCCCGCTCTACTGCCAGGTCGCGGTGTCGGGGTCGATGCCGTGGGCGTGCGCGCTGGCGTCGACGATGCGGCGGAACCACGTGGCAAGGCCGGCGCGGATGCCGTCGTAGTGGGCGGCGAATCCCGGATCGGACTCGTACCTGCGGCCGAGACAGACCTGCATCTGCCTGCTGAGGGGAAAGTACGAAGCGAACACCTCACGGTGCCGCTCGACGAGTTGATTCGCTTCCGGGCCGCCAGGGGTGACGCCGGCGTCCATCGCATCCCCGAGGGCGCGCTCGAAGCCGGCGACGGCGTCGGCGATCTCCTGCCATTCCTCGGGACCGCGAGAGGCCGAGCGTTCGGCGTACTGCCGCCATTGCGTCGTGTCTCCGTAGCGCTGACGGGCCTGGGCGGGCGAGTCCGGGTCCCACTGGGGGCCGAAGATCGAGGCCTGCTGCTCGGTGGTCAGCAGCAGGCCGCGCTCGTGGGCGTCGATCATCCGGTCCAGTCCGGTGCTGAGCTGCTGGAGACGGTCGATCCGTTCACCGACCTGGGTGCGCTGCGCGCGCAGCGCACCGGGCACGTCCGCGGTCGAGTCGTCCAGGACGGCCCGGATCCTGTCCAGGCCGAGACCGACCTCGCGGTAGACGACGATGCGGTGCAGGCGTTCCAGGTCACCAGCGGTGTAGAGCCGGTATCCGGCAGCCGTGCGCAGCGACGGCCGCGCCAGGCCGATCTCGTCCCAGTGGTGCAGCGCGCGGACTGTCACGCCCAGCCGCGCCGAGACCTGACCGACGGTCAGGCCAGCGGCGTCAGTGGCATCAGGCATGCTCCTCATTGTCGCCATGACCGACGCCCGGTGGGGTGATCCCGACGGCTTCAAGGTTCCTTGCCTCCTGGCTGGCCGGATCGTAGGGCTTCGCCGCGGTGAAGACGATCCGTGCGTTCTCGGGGGTGATCACCGCGATATCGCGGGTGGTCCAGGGAGTGTCCCGTGGACCGTCGACCGAGTCCGGGCGCACCGCACGACAGGCCTCGACGAGGGAATCGACCTCGCTGAGCACGCACGCGAAACTGACGCTCATCGCCGGTGCCTGCTCCGGAACGTTCTCCGCCGGGACGAGGAGTACGTCCTGGAACGCCCACCGGCGCAGATGCACCACTCTGCCGGGGATGCCGAACAGCTCGAAGAACCCGAGCCCACGAGTCCAGAAGTCCACCGACGCCGCCAGATCGCTCGTGGGGATCGTCACGAACGCGGGCATCCCGTAGATGCCACGGAACGGCTCCGGCGGAACCGCATCCGGGCCGGGAGCGGGCACGGGACTCATCTCGAACGCGTCGTAGTAGTCGCTCATGCACCCCACCCTCCGGCCTCACGCAACGTGAGGGTCAAGCCTGATTTTCTTGGATCTCGGCCTCCCCCGACGATGCTCGAAATCCAGTGGAGCACCGCCGCTGTGCGCCACTACCGTGCTGCCGACCCAAGTCGTCTGAGCGAGGACGTGCCGTTGTACACCGTGTGAGACCTCCCGAGCGCTGATCTGTCGCGCGTCGCGCATGTGCGCCGCGCTGCTTTTGCTGCGGACTTCTCACTGAAACCGGTGTACTTCTGTGCTCGAGAACTGGGTGGTCATGCCCACCTGCCTGCCGCTCGTCCTCCGCCGTTGCCACACGTGCGCGTCCGAACGCTTCCGGGCAGACGGCAAGTTCCGCGTCAACGCCCACCACAAGCTGCTCGACGCCTGGCTCCTCGTGCTCTGCACCGCTTGCGGGGAGACGGCGAAGCTCACGGTCCTGGAGCGGACGAATGTGCGCTCCGTACGGCCTGAGCTGCTGGACCGGCTGCACGGCAACGACCCCGATCTGGCCGCTGAGTTGCTTCAGGATCCGGTCGTGCTGCGCCGCAATCGCATCGCCCTCGACTGGGACGGCGCCTGGCGCCTCGACACCGGCGGATCGGAACACCTGGACCGCGAGGTGATCGACGTATCGGTCCGCTTCGCGGCGCGGATCCCCCTCCGGCCGGTGCGACTGATCGCTGAGGGCTGCGGTCTTTCCCGGGCCGAGGTCGAGAGACTGATCAGGGAGGGGAAGCTCGTTTCGGCAGTCCGGCTGAGCGGCAGGCTCTCCGGCGACTTCACCTTCACGCTCAAGCGCTGAGCCTCCCCGGGACCAGGGGCCTGTCCGGCACGATCCGCCGTACAGGCCCTGGTCCTCGGTCTTCCGTCTCAGTCGATGCGGGCGCACAGGTCGTCCGTAGTCCCCCGGACAAGGTGTACGGCCTTGTATCCGGTGGCGCTGATGTCCATCGTGTAGACGCCGTCGACGATGTACAGGCCGCGCGGCAGGGTGCCCTGGCCCTCCCCTACGCCGACGAGCACCGGGCCGCGCACCGCCCAGAGTTGTGAGCCGTCGGGCCGGTACTCGACGACGGCCGAGCCGCTCGCGTCGGCGTCGTGGGCGACGCCGGTCTCGGTGTTCGTGACGCGGATGACCAGGTCGCCCTTGTAGGCGACCCGGCGCTCGGAACCGTCGGGGTGGGTGCTCAGGACGCGCCGCACCACCTCGTCGACGACGGGCTCGCCGTGCACGGGGAAGTCGCAGCGCACGCCGGCGGCGACGTCCCACGGTGAGGAAGGTGCCGGTTCCCAGCCGCTCTCCGTGTCGGCCGTCGCGGGCTGCGTCCCGAGGAGCGCGGCGGCAAGTGTGAGCGTCGCGAGGGCGGTTCGTCGCATGGTTCTCCCTGGTCGGAGGGGTGGCAGGAGGGCTCGCCGCAAGGGCGTGCGCCAGTCTGTCCCCGGCCTCTGACCAAAGCCTCACCATCCTCGGCGTGGACACGGGGACGCCGTCCGCGTCCTGGGCGACACTGGTCGCGTGATTGTCGAACGTGCGTACGCCCACCTCTCCTCGTACGACGAGGACACCTGGCCCTGGTCGGTGCCCTGTGTACGGCAGCTGCTCGACGAGGGGCTGCGCTTCACCGCACCGGTGACCTTCCTGGTCGGTGAGAACGGCTCGGGGAAGTCGACGCTGGTCGAGGCGCTGGCGGAGGGTTTCGGCCTGGACTCCTACGGCGGCTCCCACGACTGGCGCTACGCCTCCCCGCGCGGCAAGTCGGCGCTCGGCGAGCGGATCAAATTCGACGCGGCCTCACGCGGGCGCCGCATGGTCACCAACTGGTCGGCCCGCAAGGGCTTCTTCCTGCGGGCCGAGACCGCGCTGGACGCGCTCGGCAGGGAGGGGTTCTCGCCGGACTCGGTCAGTCACGGAGAGGGCTTCCTCGCGGCGTTCCGCGGGAAGTTCCTGCACGCAGGCCTCTACGTTCTCGACGAGCCGGAGGCGGCGCTCTCCTTCTCCTCCTGCCTGGAACTCATCGGGCACATCGACCGGTTGGCCAAGGAGGGCGGCCAGGTCATCTGTGCCACGCACTCCCCGCTCCTCACCGCCCTGCCGGGCGCGGACATCGTCGAGGTCGGCGAGCACGGCCTCCGGAGAGTCGCCTGGCAGGAACTCGGCGTCGTGGACCACTGGCGCCGGTATCTCGCCGACCCGCACGCCTATCTGCGGCACATCGTCGAATCGTAGGCGGCGTCTCCCTCGACTGTCGTCAGTCGTAATAACTGTCGTCAGTCGTAATAGTGGACGCGGACCATTTCGGAATCTTCTCCCGTGCCGATGTAGAATTCCGCGCGATCGTTGGCGCCGTCGACATATGCTCCGATGTCGCGGAATACCCAGCAGCTGGCCTTGTCGACGGTCGTCACCAGCTTCGAGTTCAAGGACTCCGCGTCCTCTTCGTACAGGCCGTAGGTCGCGTCGGAGCTGGTGGAGCTGGTGATGCAGGCCTTGAAGTCACCACCGCTGGACTGCACGGTCTTCGTCCTGTACTCGCTGAAGTAATAGACGTTCTTCGTACCCAGGTCGTCCCAGCTGCCCCCGCCGGCCGGGGCGGCCAGGGCGGACTGCGTGAAGCACATGGAGAGTGCGGCCGCCGCCACCGCGACAACTGCTGCCTTGCATCGATCGAGCGTCTTCACTTTTCCCCCGTGCGTAGAAGTGATGTGCTCCCTCACCCTCTCAAAAGGGGTCTGGCCGGCTCCACGGCGACCCCAGGCGAATTCCATTATCGTGCCCGCTGAGTGAATTGCTCTTTATTCACGGGCGGGTCACAACTGCCGGCCCTGCGGGCTAGGCTGCCCGGTAGCCATGGAGTTCCAGCTGCTCGGTCCGTTCGCCGCCCGCCACGAGGGGCGGCAGGTCCTGGTGGGCAGCCGCCGCCAGGAGCGGTGCCTGCTGGCGGTCCTGCTGCTGCACGCGGGCCGTGCCGTCACCACCGAACGCCTCATCGACCTGCTGTGGGACGGCGACCCGCCCGCCTCCGCCCGCGCCACCGTCCACACCTACGTCGGCCGGCTGCGTGCCGCGCTCAGACCGTACGGGGTGCCCGTCGAGACCCGGTACGAGGGTTACGTCGTAGAGCTAGGCCAACACCGGCTCGACGCACAGGAGTTCACGGCCCTCGCCGGACGGGCGGCGGCTTCCGGCGACCCGGCCGAGCGGATCCGCCTGTACGACGATGCCCTGGGGCTGTGGCGGGGCGAGCTGCTCGCGGACGTGGCCGACGAGCGGCTGCGGACGCGGCTGGGCGGCAGGCTCGCCGAACTGCGGCTGTCCGCCGTGGAGCAACGGGCGGAGGCGCAGCTCGCCATGGGGCTGCACGATCGGGTCGCGGCGGACCTGGCACCGCTGCTCGACGAGCACCCGACGCGTGAACGGCTGGTCGCCGCCCGGATGACCGCCCTGTACCGGACCGGCCGCCAGGCCGACGCACTCCGGCTGTACGACGGCACCCGCATCCTGCTGGCGTCGGAACTCGGCATCGAGCCGAACCGTGAACTGCGCACCCTGCACGAACGCATGCTGCGCGGCGACCCCCGGCTGGACCGGCCACCCGGGCCCGTCTACGCGGTACGGGTCGGCGACCAGTGGCTGCCGTGGAGTACGAGCGGACACCCCGCGCTGGAGTTCTGCAACACCTACGCCGGGTGGGGCGGGGACCCGCTGCCCGGGTCGGACTGGCTGCGGGGCTATGCCGCGCTCGCCGTATGGGCCGGGCATCTGGACCTGATCGAGGAGTGGGCGGTCACGCGGCTGCGGGAACAGGCCGTACGGGAGCCCGCCGAGGCCGACGCCGCGCTCGACGAGGCCCGGCGGTTCCGTACGGACCTGTACGCCTGCCTGACCGATCCGCAGGACGGCCGGGCCTTCAAGGCGGTGGCCGGGGTGGTGGAGGACGCCGCGCGGCTCTCGGTCTTCACCCGGGGCGAGGACGGGTTGGGACGCTGGCGGCCGTCCCCCTCCGCCGGCCTGCGCCTGCCGCTGTGCGCGGTGGCCCGCAGCGCGGCCGAACTGCTCGCCGACGCCCGCCGCTTCAGCATCCGCGCCTGCGCGAGCCCGGACTGCGGCTGGCTGTTCCTCGACGAGAGCGGGCGGCGGAGGTGGTGCAGTCTGGCGACGTGCGGTGCCCAGCGGACCGACTCGCACCGTTGAGGCCGGCGTCAGCGGGCGCGCGTGTTACCGGCCGGCCGGAACCGGTCCGTGGCCGCCAGCACGGCATCCGTCGTGGCGTCCCCGGACAGCCCGTGCCCCTCCCCGCCGATCAGCACGAGCTCCGCGTCCGGCCACACCTGGGCCAGCTGCCACGCGATGTCCGCGGGCCCGCTGATGTCCAGCCGCCCGTGGACCATCACCCCCGGGATGCCGGCCAGCTTCCCGGCGCCGCGCAGCAGGGCCCCGTCCTCCAGGAAGCCCGCGTGCCGCCAGTAGTGCGTGACGAGGCGGGCGAAGCGCAGCCGGAAGCGCGGGTCCTCGTAACGGGGATCGGGCTTGTGCCCGGGGTGGGTGGACACATGCACGTCCTCCCAACGGCACCACTCCCGCGCGGCCCGCTCCCGCACGGCCGGATCGGGGTCGGCGAGCATCCGGGCGTACGCCTCCACCAGGCTGCCGTCACGCTCCCCCTCCGGTACGGCGTCCCGGAACCGGGCCCACTCCTCGGGGAAGACCCGCCCCATGTCCCGGGTGACCCACTCCACCTCGCGGCGCGTGGTGTTGGTGACGCTGAACAGGACCAGCTCCGACACGGATCCCGGGTGCCGCTCGGCGTAGGCCAGCGCGAGGGTCACGCCCCAGGAGCCGCCGAGGACCAGCCATTCCTCGATGCCGAGGTGCCGCCTCAACCGCTCGATGTCGGCGATCAGATTCCGGGTGGTGTTGGCGGCGAGCGAGGTCCCCGGATCGGCGGCGTCGGGCGTGCTCCGCCCGCACCCGCGCTGGTCGAGGAGCACGATGCGGTACGCCGCCGGGTCGAAGAGCCGGCGCCAGAACGGCCCCGCTCCGGACCCCGGACCGCCGTGCAGGACGAGAGCGGGCTTGCCCGTGGGATTCCCGCAGGTCTCCCAGTAGACGCGGTCGCCGTCGCCGACGTCGAGCATGCCGTGTGCGTACGGCTCGATGGGTGGATGGCGCTCGGTCATGTGGGACGTGCCCTCCTCGACGCCGCTGAGATGTAACAGCGCTGTTAGATTAACAAGGTGAGAGACATCCCTGATCCGGCCGCGGTGGGAACGCTGCTCCGCCACGTCCTGGAACTGCTCGACGGTGACCTGTCCAGGATCTACGAGGAACAGGGCCTCCCCGAGTACCGGCCCCGCTTCTCCCCGGCCGTACGGGCCCTCCTGGCCGAAGGCCCGCTGTCCGTAAGCGACTTGGCGACGGCGGTCGGCGTCACGCACTCGGCCGCGAGCCAGACGGCGGCCCAGATGGCCCGCGCGGACCTGGTCACCCACACCCCCGACCCCCTGGACGCCCGCCGCCGCCTCATCGACCTGACACCGAAGGCCCGCGCCCTGCTGCCCCGGATCGAGGCGGAGTGGGAGGCCACGGCGGCGGCGATGGCGGAGCTGGACACGGAACTGTCGATGCCGCTCGCGGAGCTGCTGAGGGAGGTGGCGGAGGCGGTGGGGCGGCGGCCGTTCCGGGAGCGGGTGGGGGCGGTGTATCGGGGCCCGGGGAGTGGGGGTCCTTCGTGAGCCGCAGGGTGATCGGCGGACAGCGGGTCCACCGGCCCTGTCCATGCGGTCGGTATCCCCGAGAAGGGGGCAGGAGTCTCCACCGCATCCTCATGCCCAGGAGGATCCATCTGCGAGCGCCGACGCCTCCACCAATCCGGAGGTGCTTACGCGAACGCTCGCCGGCACTGCCCGAGCAGCTCACGCACCGCAGGGCCGTGCGTCCCCTTCCAGATCAGGGCCAGCAGAGCCGGTGCTGTCACGTCGTCGATGGTGCGGGCGACGATCCGGTCGCCATGGCTCGCGGCCATCGACTCGCTGAGGACGGCGACGCCGAGGCCGCGGGCCGCGAGGTCCACGATGGCGTCCGCGGCGCTGGCCTGCAGGGCGATCGTGGGGTGGAGGTCCTGTGCGGCGCAGGCGCGGTCGAAGAGCGTGCGCAGGCCGGTGCCCGGGGGCATGCAGATGATCGGCTGGGCTGCCAGGTCGCGCAGAACGACCCGCCGTTGCTCCGCCAAGGGGTGCTCGGGCGCCACCGCTACGACGAGTCGCTCGCTGATGAGCGTCAGCGCCTCGAGCCCCTCGGGGGCGGCCGTCGCGGTTCCGACGAGGGCCAGGTCGACGGTGCCGGTGCGCACCGTCTCGACGAGCCGGTCGGAGTTGTCCTCCAGCAGGGAGATCTCGACCCCCGGATGCGCGCGGTGGAACGCGGAGAGCGCGTCGAACAGGGGCGTGAGGGTGCAGCCGATGACCATCCCGACCACGAGCCGACCGCGGATCAGGCCCGTCACCTCGTCGACCGCCTGGCCCACCGCCCCGGCCGCCGCGAGTGTCGCGCGGGCGTGGTCGAGCGCTGCCCTGCCCGCCGCGGTGAGGGTGGCGGTGCGCGCCGAGCGGTCGAACAGCTCGGCACCGAGTTCACGTTCCAACTGGCGGATCTGAGCGCTGACACCGGACTGGCTGATGTGCACCCGCTCGGCCGCCCGCGTGAAGTTCCGCTCCTCGGCGACCGCGACGAAGTATGCGAGCTGCCTCAGTTCCATGACTGGGAATTCTAGTGTGCAGTAGATCCATCTGTTGGACTTCTGATTCCGGGGTGAGCACGCTGGAAGCAGGCATCGACCTTCGACGACGTTCAGGAGACCCGCCATGCCGGAGTACGAGAAGGCCCTGCGCCCCGAGGACCTCACCCGCTTGTTCGTCGAGCGGTCCAACGCCGGTGACGCGGCCGGGGTCGCCGCGCTCTACGAGGAGGACGCGGTGCTGGCCTATCCGCCCGGTCAGCGGACGGTGGGGCGGGACGCGATCCGCGCGTTGTGGGAGAAGGTGCTCGCCGGCCGTCCCCGCTTCGAACCGGAAGCGCCCCTGCCGACGCTGGTCAGCGGGGACATCGCCCTGACGTCGACCCCGCCGAGGGACGGGGCCGGCGCCCGCGCGCAGGTGGTGCGGCGCCAGCCCGACGGCAGCTGGCTGCGCGTCCTCGACCAGCCCGAGTTCACCTCGCCCACCGGCTGATCCCGGGCCAGTGCTGTCGGCCCTACAGCCGTCGGCCCTACCGCCGCCGGACCCCCGTACTCTCCCTCCGCACCAACCGCGTAGGCACCAACGTCGTGCCGTGCTCCGCCCCGTCCCGCCGCATCTTGTCCAGCACCCCCTCCACACACAGCCGTCCCACCTGGGCGAAGTCCTGGTGGATGGTGGTGAGGGGCGGGAGGAAGGACGCGGACTCGGGGATGTCGTCGAAGCCGATGACGCTGATGTCGTCGGGGACCCGGCGGCCGCGTTCGTGCAGGGCGCGCAGCAGGCCCAGGGCCATCTGGTCGTTGGCCGTGAACACCGCCGTGCAGTCCGGCTCGTCGGCCAGCCGCAGACCGGCCCGGTAGCCGGACTCGGCCGACCAGTCGCCGCGGACCAGGGGCGGCGTGACCCGGCCCGCGGCCCTCAGCGTGTCGCGCCAGGCGTTGGCGCGGCGCTGGGCGGCGAAGGAGCCCTCGGGTCCTGCCAGGTGCCACACCGTGTCGTGGCCGAGGTCCAGGAGATGCCGTACGGCGTCCCGCGCTCCGCCCGCCTGGTCGGTGTCGACGACGGTGTAGCGGTCGCCGGCGTCCGAGTCGGCCACCACGACCTGCACGCCGGGCGGGAGCGAGACCGTCGCCGCGTCCAGGAGGTGGATCTCCATGATGACGATGACGGCGTCCACGGCGAGTTCGCCCAGGCGGGAGAAGGCGCCGTTCACCTCGTCCTGGGTGGGGACGGCGACGGGCAGCAGCGTGACGGCGTAACCGTGCTGGGCCGCTGAGGTGGCGATGGCCTCCAACGTGCGGATGTTGCCCATGGTGGAGAGGGAGAAGGTGATCACGCCGAGGGTGCGGAACTCGCCCCGGCGCAGCGCCCGGGCCGCGCTGTTGGGGCGGTAGCCCAGCTCCCGCATCGCGGCCAGGACCTGCCGGCGGGTGTCCTCGGTGACGCCGGGGAAGCCGTTGGAGACGCGGGAGACCGTCTGGGAGGAGACGCCGGCGAGCTGGGCGACGTCGGCCATGGACGCGCCCTGGCGGGGGCGGGCCGTACGCCTTCTCGTACGGCTCGTGCCGCCGGTGCTCCCGGGTTCGCTCTCGCCGTTCACTGTGCCCACCTGCCCCTCGCTCCCCTCGCCGCGCGACCGGCGCGAAAAATTAGGTCCGGAACGACTCCTTGACCCCTGAGATTCGGACAGTGTAGACATCCCGCCAGTGGATGTTTACGTAAACATTGCCAAGCAGAAATCAGCGGAAAACGTACGAGAAGGCGCCACACCGCACCAGAGCCCTGGAGTACTCGAGATGGCACACCGCACCCGTAAGAGAAGGCTCCTCGGCGCCATCGGCGTCACCGCCCTGGCGACCGGAACCGTCCTGGCCACGACCACCCTGCCCGCCGCGCACGCCGAGACCACCGTCCAGGCGGCCGGGGTCACCGTCCGGCCCGACCCCTCCTACTCGGGGGAGAAGTTCGAGGGCTGGGGCACCAGCCTCGTCTGGTTCGCCAACGCCACCGGCGACTACCCGCCCGCGATACGCGAGAAGCTCTACAAGCTCCTCTTCGGCGACGACGGACTCGCGCTGAACATCGCCCGCTACAACATCGGCGGCGGCAACGCCCCGGACGTCAAGGACTACCTGCGGGCCGGCGGGGCCGTCGAGGGCTGGTGGAAGGCGCCGGCGGGCACGACCCGCGAGGACGTCGACTGGTGGGACGCCGAGGACTCCGGCGACTGGAACAAGAACGCCGACAAGACGCAGCGCTGGTGGGTCGACCGCATCAAGAAGGACATCACCCACTGGGAGACCTTCAGCAACTCCCCGCCGTGGTTCATGACCGAGAGCGGCTACGTCTCCGGCAACTTCGACGCGGGCAAGGACCAGCTCAAGCCGGAGTCCGTGGAGGACTTCGCCAAGTACCTGGTGGGCGCGACCGAGCGGCTGGAGAAGGCGCACGGCATCAAGGTCGACACGCTCGACGCCTTCAACGAGCCGAACACCGACTACTGGGGCACCAAGCTGGGCCCGGACGGGGAGCCGACCGGCGGCCGTCAGGAGGGCGCCCACATCGGCCCCGAGATGCAGCAGAAGGTGCTGCGGGCGCTGGGTCCGGTGCTGCAGAAGTCCAAGTCGGACGCGAAGATCTCGGCGATGGACGAGACCAACCCGGGCACCTTCGCCACCAACTGGAACTCGTACCCCCAGGAGGTGCGTGACCTCGTCGACCAGATGAACGTCCACACCTACGGCACCGGGCAGCGCACCACCGTCCGCGACCTGGCCAAGGCCGCCGACAAGCCGTTGTGGATGAGCGAGGTCGAGGGCGACTGGGGCGACGGCCAGAGCTTCACGGACATGCGGCCCGGGCTGGGCCTCGCCCAGCGCATGGTCGACGATCTGCGTGAACTGGAGCCCAAGGCCTGGGTGTTCTGGCAGCCCGTCGAGGACTACGACAACATGAAGCCGGGCGGCGAGTCCGCGAAGGGCGGCAACTGGGGAGAGATCCAGCTCCCGTTCAGCTGCACCTCGAAGGACACGCTGGAGTCCTGCCCGGTCTACACGAACACCAAGTTCGACACGGCCCGCAACTTCACGCACTACATCAAGCCCGGCGACCGGCTGATCAAGACGAACGACACGTCCAGCACGGCGGCGGTCTCCCGCAAGGGCGACGCGGCGACGGTCGTCCACGTCAACAGCACGACCGAGGCCCGTGAGGTCACCCTCGACCTCTCCAAGTTCGGCCGGGTCTCCTCCCGCGCCACCGTCACACCCGTGGTGACCAGCGCCGACGGCAAGCTCGACAAGCAGAAGGCCGTCCGCGTCAACGGCAAGCAGGCCACGCTCACCGTGCCCGCCCAGTCCGTGACGTCCTTCCTCGTCAAGGGTGTCTCCGGTACCGCCAAGGACGCGGCGGAGCTTCGGAAGGGCCACACCTACCGTCTGACCGGCGCCCAGAGCGGCAAGGACCTCACGATCGCCGACAACGGCACGGGCCTGGTCATCCGGAGCGCGAACGCGTCCGACCCGAGCGGTCAGGAGTGGAAGCTGGAGCAGATCCGCGGGAGCGACAACCGCAAGCGGTACGTCTTCACCGAGACGTCCGCTGACAAGCGTCTGGCCATCCGCGACGGCAAGCTGGTCGCCGAGCCGGACGAGGGCCGCCGCGACAAGGCCACCGAGTGGATCATGTCGTCGACCGGCGACGGCACGTGGACCCTCGTCAACGCCGCCACGGGTCAACTCCCGGACGTCTCCGGCCAGTCCACCAGCGACGGCGCGTCCGTCGGCGTGTGGCAGCCGAACTCCGGGGCCAACCAGCGGTGGAAGCTGACGGATGTGACGGGCCACTAGCTCTTCGTCCGTCGTACGCCTTCCCGCGACGCCCCCGCCCGCCGTTGCCGCATGGTGACGGCCGGGTCGGGGGCGTTGTGCCGCCAGGGGCGGAGCTTCTCGGGGTTTCGTACGGCCCAGATACGCCTGATCCGGTCACCCGCGATCTCGAACGCGAACACGGTCGCGACGGTGCCGTCCTGCCACGCCACCAAGCCGGGCAGACCGTTGACCGTGCATTCCCGGAACGTGGTGCGGTCGCCCGACAGCCGGGCGATCTCGGCGTAGGCACGGGCGATCCGCTCACTGCCCACGAGCGGGTGCAGGTGGGTGACGGCCAGCCCGCCGCCGTCGGCGGTCGCGGTGGCGTCGGGGTCGAGCAGGCCGATCAGGGCGTCGATGTCCTTGGCCTCCCACGCCGTTCTGAACTGCCGGACGATGCCTGCCTGCCCGGCACTCGGGCCCGCCGGGGACCGCGCGGTGCGGATGCGACGGCGGGCGGACGAGGCGAGTTGGCGGCACGCCGCCGGAGTGCGGCCGACGATCCCGGCGACCTCGCCGAAGGGGTAGCGGAAGACGTCGTGCAGGACGAACGCGACGCGCTCGGCCGGGGTCATCGCGTCGAGGACGACCAGGAAGGCCATCGTCACCGACTCGTCGAGGGTGATCCGGTCGGCCGGGTCGGTCCCGCCGGGGCCGGAGCGCCCGGTGATCCACTCCGTGGGCTCGGGCAGCGGTTCCGGGATCCAGTCGCCCACGTACGTCTCCCGCCTGGCCCGTGCCGAGCCGAGCAGGTTCAGGCAGATGCGGCCGGCGACCGTCGTCAGCCAGGCGCCGGGCGACTCGATGGCCTGCTGCTCCCGTGCGGACAGGGCGTACCAGCGGGCGTAGGTCTCCTGCACGACGTCCTCGGCGTCGGCGAGGGACCCGAGGAGCCGATAGCCGAGGTTGATCAGCCGGCGCCGCTCGCTCATGATCGCGCTGAGGCCGGGATCGCCCTGATCGCTCTGAATGTCGCCGGGCTCGGCTCTGGTGGTCATGGTCCGGCCGTCTCCCTCACTCGTTTTCCGCGCTTACCCGTTACGACAAGACAGCCCCGCGAAATGTGAGGCCGACGCGCCGCCTCACATTCCGGGGGGCTGTCCTGTCGTAACGGTGAGGACGACAACAGGACCGAGAGGCGACTTCCATGAACGACTTCCAGGCCATCGCGGACCGCGTCGAGATCGAGGCACTGCGCGGCGAGTTCACCGACGCGGCGATGATGCGCGACCGGCCCCGCATGGCGGCGCTGTTCACACCGGACGGTGCCCTGCGCATGCCCAACATCCCCGTCGAGCTGGTCGGCCGCGAGGAGATCCGTGCCGGGGGCGAGCGGCTGCAGAGCCAGTGGGACTTCTTCGTACAGACCACACACCCCGGCACGATCGTGCTCGACGGCGACACCGCGACCGGCCGCGCTTACATCCAGGAACTCGCGCGCACCCTCGACGAACGCCAGGGTCTGAACTACGCCGTCTACCACGACCGCTACCAGCGCACCGTGGAGGGCTGGAGGTTCGCCGAGCGGGTGTACGAGGTCAGATACCTCGACACCTCCCCGCTGGCGGGCACGGCGCCCCGGGCGGGGACCGGCCCGGCAGAGGCCACGGCCACCCCGGCTCCGGCCCCGTCCTTCGCCGACCCGGCGTCGGCCGAACGACTGGAGCGGGCAGCCGCCGCGCTGCGGGCGGGCGGCTTCGCCGCCGAGATCCTCGACGACGCCGCGGCCGCCCGCGCCCGCGTCAAGGACCTGGTCCCCGAGGGCGCCAGTGTGCTCACCGGAGCCAGCGAGACCCTCCGGCTGTCCGGCATCGACGACGACATCAACACCGGCGGCCGCTACGACGCCATCAGGCCGCGCGTCCGGGCCATCGACCGTGCCACCGGCGCCGACGAGATCCGAAAGCTGGTCGCCGGGCCCGAATTCGTCGTCAACAGCGTCGCCGCGGTCACCGAGACCGGCTCGCTCGTTCTCGCCTCGGGCAGCGGCAGCCAGCTCCCCGCCAACGCCGGCGGCGCCGCCCACGCGGTCTGGATCGTCGGCGCCCAGAAGGTGGTGCCCGACCTGAGCACAGCCCTGCGCCGCGTCGAGGAGCACGCCCTCCCCCTGGAGAACACCCGCGCCCAGCAGGTGTACGGCAGGCCCAGCGCCGTCAACCGCCTCCTCATCCTCAACGCGGAGCCCCACCCGGGGCGCGGCACCGTCCTGCTCCTCCGGGAGGCCATCGGCTACTGACCCGGCCCGGGGCCCGCTCGACATGGCCGGTTGATCCATTGCCCGCTCCCGTGCCGTGCAGCAGGATGCGGGGATGCGTTTCTCGGTCAACCTTCCGAACTTCGGTGACTTCGCCGACCCCCGGACCGTGGCGAAGGTCGCCGTGGCCGCGGAACAGGCGGGGTGGGACGGGCTGTTCGTCTGGGACCACGTGCTGCATCGCCGGCACGAGGGCAGGCCCTTCGGGGACCCCTGGATGCTCCTGACTGCCGCCGCGCTGGCGACTTCCCGGATCAGGCTGGGCACGCTGGTCACCCCGGTCGCCCGGCGGCGCCCGCAGCAGCTTGCCCGGCAGGTGGCGACGCTGGACGCCGTGAGCGGGGGCCGGGTCACCTTCGCCGCGGGGCTGGGCGGGCCCATCGAGGACGAGTACGCGAGCTTTGGTGACACCACGGACCCGAAGGTGCTGGCCGAGCGGCTGGACGAGGGCCTGAACCTGCTGCGGCGTTACTGGTCGGGCGAGCCGGTGAACCACGACGGGCGGCACTACCGGGTACGGGACGTGACGTTGCTGCCCGGCACGGTGCAGCGGCCTCGGCCGCCGGTGTGGGTCGCCGGCTTCTGGCCGAACCGTCCGCCCATGCGCCGGGCCGCCCGCTGGGACGGAGCGGTCCCCCTGTTCCACGACGCCCGGCACGGCCATGTGCCGGCTGTCGACCAGGTCCGCGACCTGGTCGCCTACCTCCGCGAACAGCGCGCCGACCGGTCCGGCACTCCCTTCGAGATCGTCCTCGGCGGTGCCACGCCGGGCGGCGACCCGGCCCGGGCACGTGATCTCATCGGCCCGCTCGCCGACGCGGGAGCCACCTGGTGGGACGAGCGGCAGCTCCAGACCAGCGAGGCCATCGACCGACTCGCACCGGTGCTGCGCCGCGTCGAGCAGGGCCCGCCGGTCCTGTAGTCACCTGGCGTTGTCCCGCTCGGGTCAGGCCCTCACCCGGCCTCCCCCGGCGTCACCAGTCCCGCCTCGTACGCCACGATCACCGCCTGCGCCCGGTCGCGGACCTCCAGCTTGGTGAAGAGGCGGTTGATGTGGGTCTTGACCGTGTGGTCGGTGATGGTGAGGCGGTCGGCGATGTCCGCGTTGGAGTGGCCCTGGGCGATCAGGAGGAGGACCTCGACCTCGCGGGCGGTGAGGCGGTCCAGGAGGGGCTTGGGGGCGGTGACCGGGCGGCGGGGGGCGAACTCGGCGATGAGGCGGCGGGTGATGCCGGGGGCCAGCATGGCGTCCCCCGCGGCCACCACCCGGACGGCGTGCAGGAGTTCGGGGAAGGTGGCGTCCTTGAGGAGGAAGCCGCTGGCGCCGGCCGCGAGCGCGTCGAAGACGTACTGGTCGAGGTCGAAGGTGGTGAGCATCAGCGCCTTCGTGGCGCCCTCGGTCTCCTGGAGGATCGTGCGCGCGGCCTGGATGCCGTCCAGCCTGGGCATCCTGATGTCCAGCAGTGCCACGTCGGGCCGGTGGGCCAGCGCGAGGGCGACGGCCTGTTCGCCGTCCTCCGCCTCGCCGACGACGTCGATGTCGTCCTGGGTGGACAGCAGGTTCACGAAGCCGGTTCTCACGACTGCCTGGTCGTCGGCCACGATCGCGCGGATCGGTTCCCCCGCCGTCACTCGTACACACCCTCCGCGAAGCTCTTCGCGCCCGCCCGCACCGGGAGTCCGGCCTCGACGAGGAAGCCGCCCCCGGGGCCGGCCGGCCCGCAGGTCAGACGTCCGCCGAGTAGCGTCGCACGCTCCCGCATACCGCTCAACCCATGCCCGCCCGAGTCGAGTTGGCCCTTCAGAGGGCCCGGGCCTTCGTCGGCGATACGGACCCGCAGCTCGTCCTCCTCATAGGTGAGGAGTATGTCGACCGCGGCGCCCCTCGCGTGGCGGCGGGCGTTGGTCAGGGCCTCCTGGACGATGCGGTAGGCCGTGAGTTCGAGGGAGGGCGGGAGCACCGGGGGCCGGGTGCCCTCGGTGCGCAGGGTGACCTGGCCGCCGCCCGACCGGTGGGCCTCCAGCAGGTCCTCCAGGGAGTCGAGCGTGGGCTGCGGCAGCACCGGTGCCGGGTCCTCGGCCCCGGCGTCCGCGTGCAGCACGCTGAGGAGCTGGCGCAGTTCGGTCAGGGCCGAGCGGGCGGACGAGGCGATCTGCTGGAAGCCGTCGCGCGCGGGCGGCGACAGGCCGGGCGTGGTGTACGTGGCGCTCTCCGCCTGGACCGCGATCACCGACACCGAGTGCGCCACGATGTCGTGCAACTCCCGTGCTATGGCAGCTCGTTCCTGGGCGGCGGCATGCCTGCGCTCCATGGCGATCAGCTCCCGCTGGGCCGTCTCCCGCGCCTGCCGGGACTCCTCCCGGCTGCGGAAGGCGTCCGCGATGCCGACCGTCGCCACCACGCCCACGGCCAGGACGAACGACTCCGTGAAGTACGACAGCGAGCCGTCGGCGCCCAGGGCGGGCGACCGGCCGCCGAGGTCGTACACGCCCGTCGCCACATGGCCCGCGTTGACGAGGAGCGAGCCCGTGATCGCGGCGGCGCTGAGCAGCGCCGGATGCAGGACGCGATGGCGCGCGAGGGTGTAGAGGCCCATGACCCCGGCCACCGCCACCGCCATCAGCAGCTCGGGCCGGAAGAGGAAGTTCAGCAGCGCCGCCGGTACCACCAGGAGTCCGAGCCGGGGTTCGCGCTGCCGCCACAGCAGCGGGAGCACCACGAAGGGCAGGGTCGCCAGCACCGTCGTCGAGGTGATGCGCGCGTGCAGGACCTCGGCCGCGGCCAGGAGGATCAGCAGGACGCCGGTGACGTACGGGTAGCGGGGGGAGCGCGGCCAGGCGGTGGGGCGCAGGGACGGCTTCTGACGCATCCCCACATTGTCGGCCAGGGCCCTCCGGCTCGCGTCACCGTACGGGTTGACCCGGGCGCCGGACGAGTACCACGGGTTGACGCCCAGGATCGGAATCCGGTGTGACGCTTCTCGACCCCCTCTTGCGAAGACTTGCCGGCAGTGGACCGACACCGGCAGGCAGGGGACAGGGGGAGCGGGATGCGGGGCGCTTCGAGAGGGCTGTTCGAGTCGCTGGCGCCCTCGGCGGTAGCCGTGGGGACCGCCCCGCCGGTGCGTCCGGCGGCCGCCCTCCCCGTCTCCCTCCCGCGGCCCCGGCGCCGTACGGCCCGCCGCCCCTGGGAGACGCTCTGCTGGACCGGCTGCGCGGTGTTCGCGCTGCTGCTCTGTCTGCGTACGACCCTCACCCCGCACCAGGTGTGGGGCGCCTGCGCCGCCGCCGGATACGGACTCGCCGCGCTCGTCGCCCACTTCTCCGCCCGGCCCTGGGGCCGGGCGAGCGCGGCGGTGGCCGCCGTCGGGTCGGTGCTGGTGCCGCTGGTGTTCCTGGTCGCCGACGGGGCCCGGCAGATGGAGGTCACGGTCGTCGAGCGGTCCGGCGCGCTGCTGCTGGACTCCGGCACCCCGTACGTATCCGACCCGGCCGAACTGCCCGACTACAACCCGTACTTGCCCGGCATGGCCCTCTTCGGGCTGCCCCGTGCCGTCCTCGGTGACGTCCCGCTCGCGGACGCCAGGCTCTGGTTCGCGCTGGTGTCGCTCGGGGCGATGGGACTCGCGGCGCTGTTGTGCGGGGGGTCCCGGCCGTCCCGGCCCGGCTCCCTCCCATGGTGGGCGGGCTCCCGGTCGTTCCGGCGCGGCATCGCCCTGCTGTCCTCGGGCGACCAGCCGTCCCGGCGGGTCTCCGCCTTGCTGTCCGCGGGCGACCGATCGACCCGGTCCGGCTCCCTCCCGTGGTGGGCGGGCGCCCGGACGTTCCGGCGCGGCACCGCCCTGCTGTCGTCGGGCGACCAGCCGTCCCGGCGGGTTTCCGCCTTGCTGTCCTCGGGCGACCAGCCGTCCCGGCGGGTCTCCGCCTTGCTGTCCGCGGGCGACCGATCGACCCGGCGCGGCACTGTCCCGCTGTCCGCAGGTGAGCTGTCCGCGGGCGACCGACCGACTCGGCGCGGCACCGTCCCGCTGTCCGCGGGCGAACTGTCCGCGGCCGAGCCGTCCGCGGGCGACCGGTCGGCTCGGCGTGGCCCCTTGCGGTCTCTCCTCTGGCTCGCCGCGACCCCCGCCGTCGCCCTCCCCCTCGCCGTCGGCGGGGTCGATCTCCCGGTCATCGCCCTGATGTGTCTCGCGCTCGCCCTGGCGGGCCGGGGCGGGCCCGTCGCCGCCGGGCTCGCGCTGGGCGCCGCCGCAGCGCTGAAGTGGACCGCCTGGCCGCTGCTGCCCGTCGGGCTCGCGCTGCTCGCCGTGACCGCCGGCCGCCGGGCCGCCGTACGGGCCGGTGCCACGGCCGTCGGACTCGCCGTACTGGCCGTGCTGCCGGTCGCGCTCGCCGACCCGGGGGCGTTCGCCGAGCACGTGCTGCTCTTCCCGCTCGGCGAGGGGGCCACCGGGTCCCCGGCGACCAGCCCGTTGCCGGGCTACCTTCTGGCGACGTACGTGCCGGGGGGCTTCGCCCTCGCGGTGGCGGCGCTGGCGCTGAGCGCGCTCGCCCTGGCGGTGTCCCTCGTGACGCGCCCGCCGCGCAGCACCGTCGCCGCCGCCGACCGGCTCGCGCTGGGCCTCGGGATCGCCATGTGCCTGATCCCCGCCACCCGCTTCGGATACGTCGTCTACCCGCTGGTGCTGCTCGGCTGGTTCCGGCTCGTGCCGGCCGGCCGCAGTCCGGCCCGGCCAGGAGCTGCCATGCCCACGCGACTCGCCCCGTCCCGGGAGACCGGGCGTCCCCTGCGCTGGACGTACTCCGCGCTGTGCGCGCTCAGCCGCCGCTTCTCCTTCGTGGAGGACGAGGTCGACGGGCTGCGGCAGGTGGTGGAGGACGGGGACGTCTGCCTCGACATCGGGGCCGAGTACGGGGTGTACACGTACGCGCTGTCGTATGTGGCCGGGCCCAAGGGATGCGTGCACGGCTTCGAGCCGCTGCCCGGGCCGTACCGCGTGCTCGGCGCGGGGGTGCGGCTGCTGTGCAGCGGGCGGGCCCACGCGCACCGGATGGCCCTCGGCGACCGGCCCCGGGACGCGGCGGTGATGAGCCTGCCGTACCGCCGCGGACTGCCCGTCCACGGGCGGGCGTTCCTCACCGACGGAGCTCAAGGGCTCGGGCCCAACGCGGAGTTCGCGGGCGAACGCCGGCCCGTCGTGCGGGTCGGCACCGTGGACGAGGTCGTCGCGGCGGCCGGGCTGCCGCGCGTCGACTTCGTCAAGGCGGACGTCGAGGGCGCGGAGCCGCTGGTGCTGGCCGGGGCGGCCGGGACGCTGCTGCGGGACCGGCCCACACTGCTGCTGGAGATCGAGGAACGGCACCTGGCCAAGTACGGGGCGCGGGCCGGGCGGCTCGTCGGGGAGCTGCGGGACGCGGGCTACTCGATGTTCCTGTGGCGGGACGGCCGGTGGCGTCCCGTGGACCGGGTCACCGGGGCGCACCGCAACTACCTGTTCACCGTGAAGCCGCTGGAGGACTGACCGATCATGCCGCGCACGCTCGTCGTCACCAACGACTTCCCGCCCCGCCAGGGCGGCATAGAGACCTTCGTCCACGCCATGACGGTCCGCTTCCCGCCCGACCGGGTCGCCGTCTACGCCTCCAGCACGCCGGGGGACCGGGCCTACGACGCCCGGCTGCCGTTCCCCGTGGTGCGCGACCCCACCCACATGCTGCTGCCGACCCGGCGGGTGACCGCCAGGGCGGCGGAGCTGGCCCGCCGGTTCGACTGCGACAGCGTCTGGTTCGGGGCCGCCGCCCCGCTCGGGCTGATGGCCGGCGAACTGCGCCGCCGTACGGACGTCGAGCGGCTGGTCGCCACCACGCACGGGCACGAGGTGTGGTGGGCGCGCACGCCCGGCGCCCGCGCGCTGCTGCGCCGCGTCGGCGCCGGGGTGGACAGCGTCACGTACCTCGGTTCCTACACCCGGGCCCGGATCGCCGCCGCCGTCGGGCCGGAGGCCGCGGCGCGCATGCGGCGGCTGGCGCCGGGCGTCGACGCCGAGGTCTTCCAGGGCTCCGGGGCCGCGGCGGCCCGGGTGCGGGAACGGTACGGACTGGGCGACCGGCCGGTCGTGCTGTGCGCGGCGCGGCTCGTCCCGCGCAAGGGGCAGGACACGCTCATACGGGCGCTACGCCTGGTGCGCCGCAGCGTGCCCGACGCGATGCTGCTGCTGGTCGGGGACGGCCCGCACGCACGCGCCCTGCACCGGCTGGCCGCCGAGGAGGGACTGGCCGGGGCGGTGGTCTTCGCGGGGGGCCACCCGCACGAGGACATGCCCGGGTTCTACGCCGCCGCGCAGGTGTTCGCCATGCCGTGCCGGACCCGCCGGGCGGGCATGGAGGTGGAGGGTCTCGGGATCGTGTTCCTGGAGGCGGCGGCGGCCGGACTGCCGGTCGTCGTCGGCGACTCGGGCGGGGCGCCGGACACGGTCCGGGACGGGGAGACCGGCTTCCTGGCCGACGGCCGCGACGTGCGGGCACTCGCCGACCGGCTCACGCTGCTGCTGGGCGATCCGGAACTGGCCCGGGACATGGGCCGCAAGGGCCGGGAATGGGTGCGGGAGCAATGGGGGTGGGACGGCGCCCACGAGCACCTGACGTCCCTGCTGGGGGTGGCCTGAGGCCGGGACGTGGCCGACGGGCCGGGCACAGGGCCCGCCCCGCCGAAGCCGGTCGTCCTTACGCGCAGTTCGTCAGCCACTTGGCGACGATGGCCGCGCGGGAGCGGACGCCGTAGCGGTCGAAGAGACGTTGCATGTGGGATTCCACGGTCTTGGGCGACATCCGGAGGATGCGGGCGATCTCCTTTCCGGAGTAGCCCTCGGCTATGAGGGCGACGATCTCGGCCTGACGTCTGCTGAGCCGCATGGCGTCTTTGTGCCCAACGGCTCCACCGTGCTGCGTAGCTGGCGTGCTCAACGTGTTCTGCCTCTCCGATGTCGTGGGGGTGACAGGCGATGCGAACTTGCGGCCGCACAAGATCCTGACGTGTGTTCGGCCGTTGCGCGCCGGAGGCATCCCCGGGGGACCCGGGCAGCGGGGGACCGTTTTGTGGCGATCCCAGGGTCTTTTCGTCGGCGCGCGTACACGAAATGATCAAGAATTGTTCTGTTCGGAACGGGGGAGCGTGTGCAAAGTGGTGGGACCGTCCTTGTGGAGAGAGAACGAGAAGCGGAACGGATCGAGGACGCCCTCGCGGACGTGTCGGCGGGGCGCGGACGGGCACTGCTCGTCGAAGGCGACCCGGGCTCCGGCCGGTCCGCCGTCCTCGGCGTCGTACGGGAGAGCGCGCGCGGCGCCGGGCTGCTCGTCCTCACCGCGCGCGGCAGCACCGAGGAACGCCAAGTGCCCTACGGGGTCTGCCTCCAGCTCTTCGAGGCGCTGCTGGAGGAGGAGCCGCCCGGGGGCAGAACGGCCGAGCGGGTACGGGCCCTGCTCGAACCGGCCGGGAGACCGACGGAGGCCGAGGTGGACGCCCTGGTCCGGGAGCTCCACCGGCTCACGCTGCGGCTCGCCGCCCGGTCACCGCTCGCCCTGGTGGTCGACGACCTGCAGTGGGCCGACGAGCCGTCCCTGCGGTTCCTGACCCACCTGGCCAACCGTCTGGACGACCGGCCCGTGCTGCTGGCCGTCGCCATGACCGCACCGCACACCGACGGCCCGGCCGCACGGGCGGCGGACCTGCTCGCCCGGCTGGCGCCCACCGCCTCGCTGTGGCTGGCGCCGCTGACCCCGGCGGGGACCGAGACCGTGGTGCGCGGGCACTGGCCGGAGCCGCCGCGCGAGCGGTTCGCCACGGTGTGCCACGAACTGACGGGCGGCAACCCGCTGTTGCTGCGCGAGCTGTGCGCCGAGGCCGCCGGCGACGGCATCGAACCGGACCCGGCCCACCTCGGCCGGCTCCGTACGACGCTGCCGCGCGGGGTCGTACGGCGGACCCGGCTGCGGCTGGCGGGCCTGAGCCGGGAGGCGGCGCGACTGGCCGAGGCCCTGGCGGTGTTCGGCGACAGCGGAGCCACCGTCGACGAGGCGGCCCGGGCCGCCGACCTGCCGCCGGACGCGGCCCACACAGCCGCCGCGGAAGCCGTCGCCGCCGGGCTGCTGCGGGACGAGGAGCACCTCAGGCTCGCCCAGCCCCTGCTGCGGACCGCCGTGCTGGCCCTGACCCCACAGGCGGTGCGGGAGCGCGCCCACGGCGCCGCCGCCCGGGCCCTCGCGGCCCGCAACGCCCCCCTGCCCGCGGTCGGTGAGCATCTGCTGCACACCCCGCCCGCGGGCGACCCGTGGGCCGAGTCCGTCCTGCGCGGCGCCGCACGGCAGGCCGTGACGGAGGGCCGTGCGGACCGGTCGGTCCTGCTGCTGCGGCGCGCCCTGCGCGAACAGGCCCCCGCCACCCGGGAGTACGACCTGCTCGCCGAACTCGGGGCCGCGGCGCTGGCCGCCGGCAGCCCCGAGGCGCTCGCGTATCTGCGCCAGGCCCTGGAGAAGGCGCCCTCCCCCGCGACCCGGGTGGCCACCGGCCTGCACTACGCGCACGCCCTGGCCAGGGAGCACCGGCATCCGGCCGCGCTGTCCCTGCTCGGCGAGCTGGCGGCCGCGCTGCCCGGCGGGGACGAGCGGCTGCGCACCCGGCTCGACGCCGTCACCGCGCTGCTGTCCCTGGGGCAGGTGGAGACCCGGGCCGGTGCCCGTGCCCTCGTCCACTCGCGCTACCCCGCGCGCAGCGCGGCCGGGCCGGACGCCACCCTGCTGCGGGCGCTGCGCCTGGTCGTCGACCGGGACAACGGGGCCACCGCGAGCACTCTCGTGCGGCAGGTCGGCAGCATGCTGCGGATCACCCAGTTCCCCGTCGACGGGCTGACCGGGCTGCCCTCCGTCCACCTCGTCGTCTGTGTCCTGGCCGCCACCGGCCGGCTCTCCGAGGCGCGCGGGCTGCTCCTGGACACCCTGCCCCACAGCACCGACCTCCGCGCCGCCGAACACCAGCCGGACTCCGTGGCGCTGCACGCCATGCTGTCGTACGGCCTGGGGCGGCTGGACGAGGCGGAGCGCCAGGCCCGCGCGGTGCTGGCGTTACGGGCCCGGGGCTGGCCGCCCGGCATGGGCGTGGCGGTGGCGTCGTCCGTGCTGGGCCATGTCCTGCTGGACCGGGGCGAGACGGAGGCAGCGGAGCGGGTCCTGCGCGACGGTGTGCCGCCGGGGAAGCTGCCCGGCCATCTGCTCTTCAGCCCGACCCTGGAGGCCCGGGCCCGGCTCTGCGCCGAATCGGGGCGTCTCGACGAGGCGCTGGAGGTGTGGCGGCACGCCCGCCGGCTGACCTCGGACGGGCGGCTGGGCCTGCGGGTGACCGGCGGGTGGCACCACGTCGCCCTGGCGCTGATCGTGGCGGGCCGCGAGGACGAGGCGGCACCCGTGCTGCGGCTGGAGACGGAGACGGCCCAGGAGTTCGGCGCGGCGGTGCCGCTGGCGCTGGCCCACCGGGTGAACGGGGCCCTGCGCGGCGGCAGCCGGGGCGTGGAGGAACTCCAGCGGGCCGTGACGCTGCTGCAGTCTGCGGAGCAGCCGCTGGAACTGGCGGCGGCGCTCGTGCAGTTGGGCTCGGCCGAGCGCCGGTCGGGACAGCGCGCCGCGGCCCGGCGGTCCCTGTGCCGGGGGCGGGAGATCGCCCGGGAGCGCGGCGCGGCCGTCCTGGCGGACCTGGCCGACACGGAGCTGCGGGTCCTCGGCTCGCGGGGCGAGCGCGGCGGGAACGACCGGCTGACCCCCAGCGAGCGGCGGGTGGCGGAGCTGGCGAGCACCGGGCTGTCCAACCGGGAGATCGCGCGGGGCCTGTACGTCTCCGTCAAGACCGTCGAGTGGCACCTGAGCCATGTGTACCGCAAGCTCGGGGTCCGCTCCCGCCGTGAACTGGCCCCGGCCCTGGCCCGCTCGGCGGGGCGGCCCGACGGTGCGTCAGCCCACCAGCGGACGGCGGAAACCGCGCACGGCCAGCAGGATCCCGACCGCCGCGACGCCGGTGCTCGCCGCCAGCGCGCCCAGCAGCCCGGCCGCGTCCGGCGTCCCCAGGCACAGACCGCGCGCGGCGTCGACGGCGTAACTGAGCGGGTTGGCACGGGCGATCAGCTGGAGCCAGAAGGGCATGCCGTCCACCGGGGCGAATGCGCTTGAACCGAACATCAGGGGAAAGGTGGCCACACCGGCGATGCTCTGCATGGCGTCCAGGCTGCGCAGCCAGCAGCTCAGCGCGAGGAAGACCCACGTCAGTGCCCAGATCACGAACGCCGCCAGCGCCAGGGCGGCGGCCGTGCCCGGGACGCCCCCGGGCGGGCTGTAGCCGAACAGCGCCCAGGCGCAGACCACCATGATGACCATCTGGACGCAGCAGCGCGCCACATCGGCGCAGCAGCGGGCGAAGAGCACCGAGGACAGGGCGATGGGCAGCGAACGCAGCCGGGCCGTCATGCCGTTCTCCATGTCCCGGCTGAGGATCGCGCCCGATGCCGCGGCCGAGCCGATGCCGCTCGTCACCAGCAGCGCCGGCAGCAGGAACTCCATGTACGGCACTCCGCTCGGCAGCAGCCCGGGATCGACCATGCTGCCGAAGAGCTGACCGAGCACCACCAGCAGGAGCAGCGGCTGGACGAGTTTGATCACCAGCACCCGGCGGTCCGCGAACTGGGACCACAGGGCGCGCCGGGTCAGGACGAGAACCTGGGTGACCCGGCCGCTGCCCTGCCAGCTCTCCCGGGTGCCGCCCCGGACCGCCGGGCCGTCCGGGACGGTGACCGGCGTGGCCCTGCCGTCTGCCGGAGCCGTCATCGCTGCTCCTTCCCCGCCGCGGCCGGGGCGCGCTGCCCGCTCCGGGTGAGGGCGAGATACACGTCGTCGAGGGTCGGCGAGCTCAAGTCGAGACCGGTCACCACGACACCGGCCCGGTCCAGGGCCCGGACCACCGCCGGGACCTCGGCGGACGACTCCACGGGCACGCCGACGCCCGTGTCGTCCGTGCCCGGGCCCGGCCGCAGGCCCGAGCGGCGCAGCGCGTCCGTCGCGGCGGCCCGCTCCCCGGGCCCGGCGAAGGACAGCTGCACGGTGAGCGTGCCCACCCGGGCCTTGAGTTCACGGGCCGTGCCCGTCGCGGCGACCGTGCCGGAGTCGAGCAGCACGATGGTGTCGGCGAGCCGGTCGGCCTCCTCCAGGTACTGCGTCGTCAGCAGCACGGCCACCCCGTCCGCCGCCAGTCGCTCGACGATCTCCCACAGCCGCATGCGGCTCTCCGGGTCGAGTCCGGTGGTCGGCTCGTCAAGGAACAGCACATCGGGCCGCCCGACCAGGCCGATCGCCAGGTCCAGGCGGCGCCGCATACCGCCCGAGTACGTCCGGGCCGGACGCCGGGCCGCGTGCTCCAGACCGAACAGGGCGAGGAGTTCCTCGCTGCGCCGCGCCGCCTGCCGTGGGCTCGCCCCCAGCAGCCGGGCCACCAGCAGCAGGTTCGCGTACCCGGTCAGCCGGTCGTCGACGGCGGCGAACTGCCCGGTCAGCCCGATCCGGCGGCGCACCTGATGCCCCTGCCCGACCACGTCGTGCCCGGCCACCGTGGCGGAGCCCGAGGTGGGCGGCAGCACGGTGGTGAGGATGTCGACCAGGGTCGTCTTGCCCGCCCCGTTGTGGCCCAGCAGCCCCAGTACGGAGCCGGCGCCGACCGTGAGGCTGACGTCGTCCAGGGCCCGTACCCGGCCGAACGTCCGCCCGACCCGGCGGGCCTCGATCATGGGCGCCGTCATGCGGCGGAGTACGGCGTGACGTCCATGCCCGGGTACAGCTCCGCCAGTCCGGCCACGGTCTCCCGGTTCCAGTAGGGCGAGCCGGCCGGCGGGAAGCCCAGCAGTTCCCGCTGGCGCGGGGAGGCCTCGACGACGAACCGGGTCGCGGCCGGGCCGTTCGCCGAGGCGGGGGAGCCCACCCAGGTCTGCTTGTCCAGCCAGACCGAGTCGGCGGCGTGGAAGGTGAGATGGAGGGCGAAGCGGTGACCGGTCGCGTCCCGCAGCGCGGAGCAGCGGTGCACGGTCGTCCCCGCCAGCAGCAGCACCGAGCCGGCCCGCGCGGGCACCGGCTCCTCGAGCTCGTACAGCCACGGGTACTCGTCCCGGCTGTAGGCGGAGTATCCCGAGGACAGCAGGGGCACGCCGGCCGTGTGCTTCCTGGGCACCACACAGGTGGGCCCGAGGTCCTCGGTGACGTCCGAGAGGTAGACGAGCGCGACGACGCGCTGGAACACGCCGTCCCCGCGGGGCGGTACGAGGGTGTTGCGCCCCCAGGCCTCGTTGTGCAGCCGCTGGTCGTTGGCCGGCGCGATCCGGCTGCCGTACTTGGCCTGCAGGATCGAGTCGCCCAGCCGGACGTCCCGGGTGCCGGTGACCCGCTCCGCGAACGCGATCAGCTCCGGGTGCAGCGACAGATGGCTGAGCTCGACCGGCTCGTACGGGAATCCCGCCGACCTCCTCAGGGAGGCGTACCGCTCCGGTGCGCGCAGCCGCTCGGAACTCTCCGGGAAATAGCGCAGGGTCGCCGCACGCGCCTTTTCGAGGTCCTCGCCGTCGAGGAATCCGTCCACCAGGACATAGCCGTCGCGCTGGAATTTTTCCAGGTACTCGTCCGTGATACGCATATCCGCCTCCTGGCCGCTCTATATGGCTCACCGTAACCGCGGTGACGTGTATTCAGCTGTAGGTGATTTCCCCTGCGGGAAATGCAGCAGGGGAAAACAACTCGGTGATTCGTCGGAATGGTGCCGCCGTTCGCCGTGGGCCAGAGTTATGGCCATGGGACGAGCCCCCAGGGGTTCGGACCGGATGGGTTCACCCACATATCTAGGAGGTGCCAGATGGAGAAGATCGAGATCGCGGTCGACGACTTCGAGTTCGTCGGCGAGCTGGACGAGGTCACCATGGGCTGGAGCGGCCCGACCGACGACACGTTCGACGGCGACTGGACTCCGTGAGTGTCCTTGTCCTCCGGGGAGCGGAATTGATTCCCTCCCGGTGACACACCCGGGCGTGGCTTTCCTTCGGGAGGGCCACGCCCGGCGCCTTGCCCGGCATTTCGCCCCGTGCAGGAAAAGCAGTTCTTCGAGCAGGAAAGAGGAGAACGTGTCTCCCGCCCCATCAGCTCTCCGGCCGGCCGCCGGATCTCCCCGCGAGACCCCGCGCGAGCTGCGGCGCCGCCTGGTCCGTTCCGCCCTCGCCGACGTACGGGTGCCCGCGGAGGTCCCGGTGCGCGGCCGTGAGCTGCCCCGGGCGGTCGCGGACTACCTGCGCGTCGGCCGCGCCTTCCGCACCGGCGGGCTGGCCGCCGCCCTTCCGCTGCTGCCCCCGGTCGATCCGCGCCGGCCGCGGCGCGCCCTGCGGGACGAGGCGACCGCCTTCTGCGCCCGCGCGGCCGCCTGGCAGATCCAGGGCCTCGCCCGCACGGTCGCGGGCGCCCATCTGTGTCTGCACGAGTCGCTCGGCGTCTGCGCGGCCCTGCGCGGACTGGGCTTCGACGCCGAGGTCGTCATCGGCTACCCCGTCATCGAGCACTCGGACGGCAGCGAGGAACTGCACGCCTGGCCCGCCCTCGGCGACCTCCCCCTGGTCGGCCGCGGCGGGGAACGCCCCCTCGGCTACGTCGAGTTGCTCCGCTACCCACAGGAGGCCTGACATGCAGCTCACCGCTTTCGGCATGGCGGGCCGGGCCCACACCCCGGGCGGCGCGCTCCTGGACACGCCCACGGCCTACGACGCCACGGGCACGGCTTCCCCTCGGGCCGCGGGAGCCGGTTCCTGGCTGTCACGGGGCCCGGTCCACCCCCGGAAGGAGGCCTGACATGCAGCTCACCGCTTTCGGCATGGCGGGCCGGGCCCATACCCCGGGCGGCGCGCTCCTGGACACGCCCACGGCCTACGACGCCACGGGCACGGCTTCCCCTCGGGCCGCCGGAGCAGGCCCTTCGCTGTCTCAAGGCCCGGTCTACGAGAACGGTGCCGCGCTGGACGGTGCCCGGGTGGAGCGGGCCGGGCGGATTCAGTTCACCGGGTGGCTCGACCTGTCCGCTCTGCCCGAGTTCCTGCTCCTCGACAGCGGCCGTGAGCCAGGGGCCGCCCTCACCGGGCTGCAGCGCCTGCTCGATCTGCGCGGCGCCGAGGCGGTTCGCCGGCTGCGCGGCGACTTCGTGCTCGCCCATGTGGCCCCCGACGGAGGGCGGCTGACGCTGTACCGGGCGGTGAACGCCCTCACCCCGCTGTTCTGGACCCAGGACGGCGAGAGCCTGCTGTGGGCCGCCGACCCGGCACGGCTGCTGGGCGACCGACCGCCCCGGCTGTCCGACGTCGACACCGACGTCCTGCCCATGCTCATCGCCGAGCGCGGCATGCCCGACGACCGCTCCTGGTTCACCGGCGTCCGCAGACTGCCGCCCGGCAGCGCGCTGGTGCTGGAGTCCGGCCGGCGGCCCCGGGTCGAGACCTTCGACGAGTTCCGCCCGCACGAGAACCCGCCCCGCACCATCGACGAGGCCGCCGACGGGCTGCGCGAGCGCCTGGCCCGGGCCTGCGGCCGGATGCTCGCGCACGAGCCGGACGCGGTCCTGATGCTCAGCGGCGGCATCGACTCGGCCGCCGTCGCCCACGAGATCGGCTCCGGACCGGGCCGGGCCATGGGACTGCACTTCACCCTGGAGGGCTTCCCGGGGTTCGACTCCGACCGGGAGGCGGCGGAGTCGGTGGCCCGCGCCTGCGGGCTGTCCTGGATGCCGTACGACATGTCCAAGCACACCCGGGCCGGCGGCGACTACATCGACATCCCGGCCACCGGCGCGCTGCCGCAGACCCATGTGCCGCTGCGGGGCATCGCGGCCGCCGTGGACCTCGCCGAGGCGGCCGGCGCCCGGTTCGTGCTGTCCGGGCTGCTCGCGGACCAGATCCTCGCCCACGACCTGCAACGCGGCCTGTTCTCCGTGGCCGGCCCGGCGATCCTCGACCCCCGGGTGGCGGGCGAACCGGTCTGGCAGACGCTCGCGGCGGCGGCGAAGACGTCGTTCGCGGGCGGCGCCCCGGCGACAGCCGGGCAGGGCACCGGACGGCCGGGTGGCAAGGCACTGGCCACGGCCCGGTACCTCTACCGCCTGCTCAGCGGCGACCCCACCACCGCGCTGCCGGACCGCGATGCCATCGTGCACCCCGTCGGCTTCACGGAGGACGCCGGCGCCCGCGTCACCCTCGCCCTGCGCGAGGCCGCCGACCGGGCCCGCGACAGCCTCCACTCCACGATGGAGCGCGGCGGCTGGTCCCGCCGCCGGCTGCCGCAGGGCATCACCTCGCTGTTCATGCTCGGCCAGTCCCTGAGCACCGCCAACCTCCAGGCGGCCTGGATCAACTACGCCCTGCCCAAACACCGGCTGATCAGCACGCCCTTCGCGGACCGGGACGTCGTGGAGTACGCCCTCGCCCTGCCCGCCCGGCACCGCATCGGCTTCGGACACGGCCTCACCGTCGACAAGTTCGCGCTGCGGCTCGCCTACGCCGACCGTGCGGTGCCCGCCGGGATCGGCCACCGCATGCAGCAGGCCCGGATCGACTCGATCTCCGCGATGTTCGTCAACCAGAACGTCGAGGCGTGCCGTGCGCTGCTCACCCCCGACTCGCTGCTGTGCCGCACGGGCGTGCTGAGCCGGACCTTCGTCGACGGTCTGACGCCCGCCCGGGTGCACCGCAACGGGGAGGAGATCGCCCGACTCTGCGTCATCGAGCGCTGGCTGGAAGGACTGGACGATGCGTGAACCGGAAACCGCGGCGGGCGCCACCGTCAGGCTCGCAGAGCACATCGTGTTCCGGGAACTCCCCTTCTGCGGAGTGCTGCTGGACACCAGACGGTTCACCGTGCACCGGCTGTCCCGCCGCGCCAGTCACGTCCTGCGGACCGCGCTCGACCCCGGGACCCCCAACCCGTACGCCCCGCTGCTGCCCGACGGTGACGAGGAGACGGCGGAGCGGCTCCGCCGGCAGCTGCTCGACCGGCTGGAGTCGAGCGGCATGGTGCACCGGGTGGCTGCCGGGAAAGCCGCGGGGGAGCGCGCGTGACCTCCGGTCCGGCGACCCGCCCGGGGACGCTTCCCGAGCCGCTGACCCGCGCCCTGGCCTGGGTCGGCGACCGGCTGCCCGCGTTCCTGCCGCCGTCGGACCCGGCCGCGCCGCGCGACCGCCTCAAGCCGCTGAGCGAACTCGCCCTCGCCCACCACTGGCTGGCAGGACGGCTCGGCCCGGACGTCCGTGAGCTGGACGGCTGGCGAGCCTTCCTCGTCGAGGCCTGCGCCGGCGGACTCGCGGCCCGGGCGGCGACCGCCGAACCGGCCGACGCGCTCTACCTCATGCAGCCGTATCTCTGGCTCCGGGCCGCCGGCCACGTCGTGGAGGAGTGCGAGCACGTCCTGCGCGAGCGGGCCCGCGCCGGGGTGCGTCCCGGCTCACCGGGCGTCCTGCACGCCCTGGAGGCGGCCGGCCTGCTGCGCTCGGGCCAGGACTGGGCCGGGCTGTGCCGTACGGCGGTCCTGGGCCGGGCCCGGACGGAGAAGGACCTCACCCGGGACGCCTACCGCGTCACCCACGCGGTGTTCTACGCCACCGACATGGGCGGCACGGCACCCGCCCTGTCCGCCGCCGAACGGGACCGGATCGCCGCGCTGCTGCACCGGCTGCGCGGCCTCGCCGAGCGGGCCGGCCGCTGGGACCTGCTGATCGAGACGCACATCGCGCTGCGCGGTGTCGGCGCCGGGTCCCCGGCGGCCGAGGAGGAGTGGGCGGCCCGGCGCGAGACGCTGGCCGTCCACTGCCACGGCGGCACACCGCTGGACGAGGCCGCCGCGCGCCGGCTGGCCCGGGACCGGCCCGCGCCGGACGATCCCGCGCTCTTCCGGTCCTGCTATCACGCGACCCTGGCCGATCTGCTGCTCCAGTCCCTGTCGGTGCCGGGAACACGAGAGCCGACAGGGACGACAGAGGTGACAGAGACGACACGGCCGCCAGAGAGGCCAGAGACGCAAGGAGACCCCTCACCATGCCCGAAGCCTCCCTCCCAGCAGCCTCCGTCCCGGCAACGACCGCCCCTGACGCGGACGTCATCGTCGTAGGAGCCGGTCCGGTGGGCCTGATGCTGGCCTGTGAGCTGGCCGTCGCGGGGGTCGGCGTGCTCGTCCTGGAGCGGGCCGCGGACTTCGACCGGCGGCTGCGCGCCCCGGGCATCACCGCGCGCAGCATCCAGGCCCTGGACCGGCGCGGTGTCCTGGACCAGTTGATGAAGGCGACGGCGGAGGCCGAACCGGCCTACCGCACCGAACGTGACGAGGACGGCCGGGCGCCCGAGATGCTCCCGGTCCGCGCCGGGATCCTCGAAGAGGTGCTGTACGACCACTTGGCGGGGCTCGGCGGCAGGGTGCGGCGAGGTCTGGCCGTGACCGGCCTGAGCGATGCGTCGACCGGCCTCGTCACCGTCACCGCCACCGACGGCCAGGGCACCGAGCACACCTTCCGTGCCGCCCACCTCGTCGGCTGCGACGGCGGGCGCAGCGCCGTCCGCAAGGCCCTCGGCATCGGATTCCCCGGGGGCGGCCCGAGTGTGACGGGCTATCAGGCCGTGGTGACCGTCGAGCCCGAGGGCGCCCTGGAGCGGACCTGGCGCCGCACTCCCCGGGGCATCGCCGCCTACGCGCACGGCCCCAGCCGGATCGTCAGCGTCGAGTTCGACACCCCGCCGGTCGACCGCCACAGCGAGGTCACCCTGGACGACGTAGAGGCCAGTCTGCGCCGCACCAGCGGCGTCCAGGTCACCCTGCGCGACCCGGTCTCCCTCGCCCGGTTCACCGGCACCTGCCGGCTGGCCGACCGCTACCGCCGGGGCCGGGTCCTGCTCGCCGGCGATGCCGCCCACGTCCATCCGCCGTTCGGCGGGCAGGGCCTCAACCTCGGCCTCCAGGACGCCGTCAACCTCGGCTGGAAACTCGCCGCCACCGTACGCGGCGACGCCCCCGAGGGTCTGCTCGACAGCTACGAGAGCGAGCGCAGGCCGGTCGCCGCCCGGGTGCTGCGCAACTCGGAGGCGGCCACCAGGCTGCTGCATCCGGGCCCGGACAACACGGCCCCCTACGAGCTGTTCTTCAAGGAGCTGATGACCGACCCCGCGGTCAAGCAGCGCCTGCACGACGTCTACGCCATGAAGGACGTGGTCCATCAAATGGGCGCCGGGGCATCCGAGCCGGCCGGCCTCCTCGGCCGCGCCTGTCCCGATCTCCTCCTGGAACGCCCGCGGCGGGACGGCGGCGGCACGGTCCGCCTGGCCACGCTCCAGCAGGAGGGCCGGGCGGTCCTGGTCCACACCGCCGGCCAGACCGAACTCGCGTCACAGGCCGGGGCATGGCGCGACCGCGTCGCCGTGCTGACCGCCGAGCGGGTCTCACCGGACGTGCCCACTCCGCTGCTCGTACGCCCCGACGGCTATGTCGCCTGGACCCCCGAGGCAGCTCCGGAGACCACCCTCGTCAGCGCGCTCCACCGCTGGTTCGGGGAGCCGCGGGCCGACGCCTGAGCGGCCTGACGCGCGATGTCATCGCTGCTCGACGGCGTCGACCATCCGCAACGCGCGCCTGACGGTCTCCGCCAGGGACGGCCCGGCCGCCGGGTCGGACCGCAGCGCCCAGTCCTCCACCGCGATGCGCATCGCGGTGTTCAGCACGCCCGCCTCCACCCGGACCGCCAGATCGCCGACGGGCCGGCCCGTGCGCTCGGCGATCATCGCGGCGAACGTCGCCTCCGCGTCGTAGTGCGCCTCCAGCCACACCGCCCGCAGCCCCGGATCGTCACGGCACAGCAGCAGCAGGTCGCCCAGGGTCCGCAGACGGGGTGTGGCGTCGTCGTCGTACCGGACGCTCAGGATCGCCTCGGCGAGTGAGCCGTGCTCGCCCCGGTCTTCCCGCAGATGCTCCGTCAGCAGCTCGAGACCCGTGGTGAGCAGGGGGCGTACGCACTCCTCCTTGGAGCGGAAGTACCGCCACAGCGTGCGCGTCGACACCCCCGACGCGGAGGCGATGTCCTCCGCGGTCACCGCCGCCACGCCCTTGGCGGCGAAGAGCCGGACCGCTTCCTCGGCGATCTCCATACGCGTCTCGGCGCGCCGCCGCTCCGTCAGCGGTGGCCGCCCCGTGGCCCCACCTGCTCGTCCGGCCATGCGCCCTCCTCGACTTGCCGTGCTCACTCTATTTTACGTCGCTTCACGTCTGACTGGCGTGAAACGACCTGTTGGCACTTCGCGTCTTTATGTCGCACTGAGACAAAAACCAGTACCGTGCCTGACGCCACACCACATCGCGCCGCGCGACGCGACGAGCAGAGGAGCGCCATGGGAGCCACGGGTCTGTCGGGCAAGAGCGTCATCGTCACCGGAGCCGCCTCCGGCATCGGCCGCGCCACCGCCCTGCGGTTCGCCGAGGAGGGAGCGAAGGTCGTGGTCGCCGACCTGAACGAGGAGGGCGCCAAGGGCGTCGTCGAAGCCATCGAGTCCGCGGGCGGGACGGCCGTCGCCGTTACGGGCGACCTGAGCGACGGCGCGGTGGCCGACGCGGTCGTGGCCGCCGCGGTCGGCACCTTCGGCGGCATCGACGTCCTGGTCAACAACGCGGGCGTCATGGACAGCATGTCCGCCACGGCGGACGTCACCGACGCCGAGTGGGAGCGGATGCTGCGGATCAATCTCACCGCGCCGTTCCTGCTGAGCCGGGCCGCCCTGCCGCACATGATCGCCGCGGGCGGCGGCGCCATCGTCAACACCGCGTCCGAGGCGTCGCTGTGCGGCAGCGCGGCGGGCACGGCGTACACCGTCTCCAAGCACGGGGTCCTCGGCCTCACCCGGTCCCTCGCGGTGATGTACCGGGACCAGGGCATCCGCACCAACGCCATAGCCCCGGGCGGCACGGCCACCGACATCACGGCCGATGTCCACATCGACCGGGAGGCCCACGGACCGTCCGTCATCGGCAGGCACTTCGTCAACATGGGCCGCATCTGCGCACCGGAGGAGCAGGCCGCCGCCATCGTCTATCTCGCCTCCGACGCGGCGAGCGGCGTCAACGGCGTCATCCTGCCGGTGGACAACGCCTGGGCCGCCGTCTGACCCCACCCGACCCCTCACCTACGGCACACCGCGAGAGGAAGAGGACACGCATGTCCACCCCCCACACCCCCGTGTCAGCCCTGGGATTCGACCCGGACGCCCTGCGCGAGCGGTACCGGGCCGAGCGCGACCGGCGGATCCGTCCGGACGGCAACCGCCAGTACCGCCGTACCGCGGGCGAGTTCGGCCACTTCGACGAGGACCCGCACGCCGAGCCCGGCTTCACCCGGGAGCCCCTGCACGACCACGTCGAGGTGGCGGTCGTCGGCGGCGGGTTCGGCGGCCTGCTCGCCGCCGCCCGGCTGCGCCAGGCGGGCCTGCGGGACATCCGGATCATCGAGAAGGGCGCCGACTTCGGCGGCACCTGGTACTGGAACCGGTACCCGGGGATCCACTGCGACATCGAGTCGTACGTCTACCTGCCCCTGCTGGAGGAGCTCGGCTACGTCCCGAAGTGGAAGTACGCGCCGGGCGAGGAGATCAGGGAGCACGCCGAGGCGATCGCACGGCACTTCGACCTCTACCGCGACGCCTGCCTCCGGACGCAGGTGAGCGAACTGCGCTGGGACGAGGCCGAGTCCGTGTGGGTCATCGGCACCGACCGCGGCGACCGGATGACCGCCCGGCACATCGTCGTGGCGACGGGCCTGCTCAGCCAGCCCAAGCTGCCCGGGATCGAAGGCATCGAGACCTTCAAGGGGCACATGTTCCACACCAGCCGCTGGGACTACGACTACACCGGCGGCGACGCGAACGGCGGACTGACGGGGCTCGCCGACAAGCGCGTGGCCCTCATCGGCACGGGCGCCACGGCCATCCAGGTCGTCCCGCATCTGGGCCGGGACGCCCGGCACCTGTACGTGTTCCAGCGCACCCCGTCCTCCGTGGACGTGCGCGGACAGCGCCCCACGGACCCCGAGTGGGCCGGCTCGCTGAAGCCCGGCTGGGCCCGGGAGCGCAGGGACAACTTCCTCGCGGTCGTCACGGGCGGCCGCACCGAGGAGGACCTGGTCGCCGACGGCTGGACCAGCAGCGCCCGCCTCCAGCAGAAGCTCATCCCGACCAACAGCTACGACGCCCTCACGCCCGAGGAGCGCGAACGCCTGGAGGAGATCGCCGACTTCCAGAAGATGAACGAGCTGCGGGCCCGGGTGGAGAGAATCGTCGAGGACCCGGCGACGGCCGAGAAGCTCAAGCCCTGGTACCGCTACATGTGCAAACGGCCCACCTTCAGCGACCTGTACCTGGAGACCTTCAACCGGCCGAACGTCACCCTCGTGGACACGGCCGACCACGGGGGCGTCGAGCGCGTCACCGAGCACGCCGTCGTGGTGGGCGGGGTGGAGTACGAGGTCGACTGCGTCGTCTTCGGCACCGGCTTCGAGGTCGGCGTCTCCGGGCTGCTGTCCGGGCAGCTCCCCGCGTACGGCCGGGACGGCACCGCCCTGCTGGAGTCCTGGCGCAAGACCGGCCCGAGGACCCTGCACGGCTTCTACAGCCGGGGTTTCCCCAACCTGTTCATGCTCGGCTCCGTACAGAGCGCCAGCTCCGTGAACTACGTGCACGTCCTGGACGAACAGGCCACCCATGTCGCCGAGGTGATCGCCGAAGCGGTCAGGCGCCAGGCCCCGTGCGTGGAGCCGACGGCCGAGGCCGAGGCCGCCTGGCGAGACACGATCCGTCAGAAGTCGGCGGACCTGTACACGTTCCAGTCCGAGTGCACCCCCGGCTACTACAACGGCGAGGGCATGCCCAGGCCCCGCAGCGAGTCCTACGGCGACGGCCCGGTCGCGTTCTACGAGCTGATCAGACGCTGGCGCGCGGAGGGCGGCATGTCCGAGGTGCTGGGATCGTGACGGGCGGTTCGAGCCGGTACGACGCGGGTGAGGTGCGCGGCTCCCACCGGCAGGCCGAACGCCTCAACCCGCCCAATCCGCTGTGGGGTTCCAACGGCGTGGCGTTCGGCCCGGACGGGCGGCTGTACGTCGCCCAGTTCCTCGCCGGGAAGATCAGCGCCGTGGACCCGGCCACCGGGGACGTCGAGGTCGTCGTCCCGATGGACGGCCCCGTCGAGTCGCCCGACGACCTGGCCTTCGGGGCGGACGGCTCGATGTACATCGCCGACCTGGTCCCCGGCCGGGTGTGGCGCCGCAGCCCCGAGGGCGAGTACACCCTGGTCTCCGCCGAGGTGCGGGTGCCCAACGGCATCACCTGCGTCGGCGACCGGCTCTTCGTCAACGAGATGAAG
Source organism: Streptomyces purpurascens (assembly GCF_045040895.1). NCBI lineage: Bacteria > Bacillati > Actinomycetota > Actinomycetes > Kitasatosporales > Streptomycetaceae > Streptomyces > Streptomyces purpurascens. Next base: position 4,880,598 of record NZ_CP108341.1, read on the forward strand.
ATGAACGGCCGGCTGCTGGAGCTCTTCCCCGAGGGCGGCGACCCGGTCGTCCTCACCGACGGACTGGCCTTCGGCAACGCGATGCAACTGGGCCCGGACGGCTGCCTCTACTACCCGCACATGATCAGCAGGCAGGTCTGGCGCATCCCCCCGGACGGCGGGGTGCCCGAGGTGGTCGCCGAGGACGTCCACGACCCGGTCGCGGTCCGCTTCGACCTGGGCGGTGTCCTCCACGTCCTGTCGCGCGGCCCCGAGGGCATCGTCACCCGCGTCGACCTGCACGGCTCGGGCTCGCGCTCACTGGTCACCAGCGGGGTCACGGGCCTGGACAACGCCGCGTTCGACGCGGAGAACCGCATGTTCGTCTCCAGCTTCGCCAGCGGCGGCATCACGGAACTGCGTCCCGACGGCCGCACCCGCCCCGTGGTGCCCCGCGGCCTGGACGGCCCCTACGGCGTGACGATCGACCTCGGCGGCACGGTGTACGCGGCCGACCACTACCGGGTGGCCCGGCCGGAACAACCCGACGAGGGCGGCTCGGGCGACGTGACCACGGAGATCCTCCAGCCCTTCTTCCACGGCATCACGGCCGACGGCGATCTCCTGCACACCACCTCGCAGTTCGGCACCGTCCAGACCTACGACCCCGCGGCCGGGACGACCCGGCTCCGGGCGAACGGCCTGAACCAGCCCCTGGGCATCGCGACCCGGGCCGACGGCGCCCTGGTCGTCGCCGAGACGGGCGCGGGCCGCGTGGTCGCCATCGACGGGACCGACACGGTGACCGTCCTCGCCGAGGGCCTCGACCACCCCGTGGACGTGGCCCTCGACGCCGGGCAGCGCTGTTACGTCAGCGACGACCGGCGCGGAGCGATCCTGCGCATCGACGACGGCGAGGCGGTACCGGTCGCCGAGGGCCTCGGCGCCCCACAGGGCCTCGCCGTCCACGGCGACGAACTCTTCACCGTGGACACCGAGCACCGCCGGCTGTGGTCGGTCTCCCTGACGACAGGTGCCGCCCGTGTCGAGGCCGAATCGCTGGCGGTCGGCATCCCACCGGGCACCGACCCCCGCCCTGCCCCTGCCCTGTTCACCCACCAGGTCCCCGGCCTGGCCCACCGGTTCGCGGGCCTCACCGCGGCCCCGGACGGCTCCCTGCTGCTGTCCGCGAACGGGGAGGGAACGGTGGTGCGGCTGACTCCGGCGCGGAGCGACCCGTAGCGACACGTGGCGAAATGAACAGGGCGGCACGGAGCGCGGATCGCGCTCCGTGCGGCGGTTCAGCGGCGGCGGCCCCGGGAGGGCCTGCCGCGCCGGGCGCGCGGGGCGGTACCCGTGCGGGCGGGGCGGTTCTCGGCGGGCGGCGGGGTGAGGACGACGGGCACGCCCGAGGGCGCCTGGGCGCCGGTGATGCGGTTCAGTTCGGCCTCGCCCGAGCGGACCCGGGTGATCCGCGGCGTGATGCCGGCGTCCGCCATCAGACGGGCCGTCTCGCGCCGCTGGTGCGGCAGGACCAGCGTGACGACGGTGCCCGACTCGCCGGCCCGGGCGGTACGGCCGCCCCGGTGCAGATAGTCCTTGTGGTCGCCGGGCGGGTCCACGTTGACGACGAGGTCGAGGTTGTCGACGTGGATGCCGCGGGCGGCGACGTTGGTGGCCACCAGGACCGTGACCTCGCCGTCCTTGAACCGGGCCAGCGTCCGGGTGCGCTGGGACTGGGACTTCCCGCCGTGCAGGGCCGAGGCGCGCACCCCGACGGCCAGCAGCTTCTTGGCCAGCCGGTCGGCGGCGTGCTTGGTGTCCAGGAACATGATCACGCGTCCGTCGCGGGCGGCGATCTCCGTCGTGGTGGCGTGCTTGTCGTCGTCCTCCACGTGCAGCAGGTGATGCTCCATCGTGGTGACCGTGTTCGCCGACGGATCGACCGAGTGGACCACGGGATCGTGGAGGTAGCCGCGGACCAGACGGTCGACGTTGCGGTCCAGCGTGGCCGAGAACAGCAGCCGCTGGCCATCGGGGCGCACCTGGTCGAGCAGGGCCGTCACCTGCGGCATGAAGCCCATGTCGGTCATCTGGTCGGCCTCGTCCAGGACGGTGACCGAGACCCGGTCCAGCCGGCAGTCGCCACGGTCTATGAGGTCCTTGAGCCGGCCGGGCGTTGCGACGACGACCTCGGCTCCGGCGCGCAGCGCGCTCGCCTGACGGCCGATCGACATCCCGCCGACCACCGTGGCGAGCCGCAGGCGCAGCGCGCGGGCGTAGGGGGTGAGCGCGTCGGTGACCTGCTGGGCCAGTTCCCTGGTGGGCACGAGGACGAGGGCCACCGGCTGCTTGGGCTCGGCCCGCTGCCCGTCGATACGGGCCAGCACGGCCAGGCCGAAGGCGAGGGTCTTGCCCGACCCCGTGCGTCCGCGGCCCAGGACGTCCCGCCCGGCCAGCGAGTTCGGCAGCGTCGCCGCCTGGATCGGGAAGGGCTCCACCACGCCCTCGCCCTGCAGCGCGGTCAGCAGCCGCTCGGGCAGGTCGAGGTCGGCGAACGCCTCGACGGCGGGCAGGGCCGGAGTGAGGGTGGCGGGCGGCGCGAACTCGCCGCCGGGCGCGGTACGGCGCCGGGGGCCGCCGCGTCCCGCGCCGGCCGCACGGGAGGAGTTGTTCCGGCCCCCCGTCCTGCGGGAGTGGGGCGAGCCGTTGTTCTTGCGAGCGGTGCGATCCAAGGGGATCCTTCCTCGATGCGGCACGTATCGGGGAATTCCCGGAGGTCAGACGGCCTCTGGGGGGCCGCACCAGGATTCGCAAGAATGAGCCGGGTAGGGAATGAAACGTGCGGAGGCCCGCACCACATGGGTGCGGGCCCCGATCACGTCGAACGCGTCAGCGTCAGGCGGGAACGATGTTCTCGGCCTGCGGGCCCTTCTGGCCCTGCGTGACGTCGAAGGTGACCTTCTGGCCTTCCTGAAGCTCGCGGAAGCCGGAGGTGGCGATGTTCGAGTAGTGGGCGAAGACGTCCGGGCCGCCACCCTCCTGCTCGATGAAGCCGAAGCCCTTTTCCGCGTTGAACCACTTCACGGTGCCAGTTGCCATAGTGAATCTCCCTTGAGGGGCAAATACCCGAGATCCGCACTTTACGGACTCGGAGTCGCCGCAATGATCACCCTCGGAGAGATCCGAAAATCCTCGGAAACTAAAAAGAGTGCTCGTCGACGAAGGTCGATAGAGCACTCGAAGTCTCTGGGAACCAAAACTGCAACACCAGCCAAGGTAGCACAGGTCGTCGGGGAGGGCCGGGGAATGTCGTACCCGAGGCGGACACAGGGGGCCGTCGTACTGCGTTCTCAGTACCCCGGATTGTCGGCAGCCGCACGACGACGCGGGGGCCTTGTCACGGACACGCTGGGCGGACGATCGACACCGGATGTGGAGACCTGCTGCCGTGGCAACTTTCCTGTATCGAGTGGGCCGTCTGGCCTTCCGGCGACGCTGGTACGTCGCCCTGGTCTGGGCGGCCGTGCTGGCCGCCGTGGGGCTCGGCGCCCTCAAGGCGCCGGGGGCCGTCGACGAGGAGTTCTCGATGCCCGGCATCGAGTCCCAGAAGGCGTTCGACCTCATGGAACAGCGCTTCCCCGGCGCCACGGCCGACGGGGCGACCGCCCGGGTCGTCTTCATCGCGCCGGGCGGCGGGAAGGTGACCGCCGCCGAGAACAAGGAGGCCATCGAGAAGGCCGTGACCGGCCTGGGCGACGGCACGCAGGTCGCGAGCGCCGTCGACCCGTTCCAGGCGAGGACGATCAGCAAGGACGGCTCGACCGCCTTCGCGACCGTCACCTACAAGGTCAAGTCCACCGACCTCACCGACGCCAGCCGGACCCAGCTGGAGCACACCATCGAGGGAGCCCGGGACGCCGGGCTGACCGTCGAGGCGGGCGGCACCGCGCTGGCCGCCGAGGGCGGGCCGGGCGGCATGGCCGAGGTGATCGGCGTCGCGATCGCCGCCGTCGTGCTCCTCGTCACCTTCGGCTCGCTGGCCGCCGCCGGGCTGCCCCTGCTGACCGCCGTCATCGGCGTCGGCGTCAGCATGGCCACGATCCTCGCCCTGGCGAGCGCCCTCGGCCTGTCCACCACCACCGGCACCCTGGCGATGATGCTGGGCCTCGCCGTCGGCATCGACTACGCCCTGTTCGTGGTGTCCCGCTACCGGGAGGAGCGCGCCAAGGGCAGTACGCCGCAGGAGGCTGTCGGCATGGCCGTCGGCACGGCCGGGTCCGCGGTGGTCTTCGCCGGGCTCACCGTCGTCATCGCGCTGGCCGGGCTCGCCGTGGTCGGTATCCCGATGCTCACCAAGATGGGCCTGGCCGCGGCGGGCGCGGTCGTCGTCGCCGTGCTGATCGCGCTGACCCTCGTCCCGGCGTTCCTCGGCTTCTGGCCGAACGCGGTGCTGCCGCGCCGGTCCCGCAAGAGCGGCCGGATCGAGGAGAGCACCGGGACCAACGGCGGCGCCCGCTGGGCCCGGTTCGTCCTGCGGCGCCCGATACCCGTCCTGCTCCTCGGCGTCGTCGGCCTCGGCGCCCTCGCGCTGCCCGCGGCCGACCTCCAGCTGGGCATGCCCGGGGACGAGGCCAAGCCCACCTCCACCACCGAGCGCCGGGCCTACGACGCGCTCGCCGAGGGCTTCGGGCCGGGCTTCAACGGGCCGCTGACCATCGTCGTGGACGGCAAGGGCGCCGCCGACCCCAAGGGGGCCGCGGACTCGATCGCCCAGGAGATCGGCGCCACCAAGGGCGTCGTGTCCGTCTCCCCGGCGCGCTTCAACACCGCCGGCGACACCGCCGTCTTCTCCGTCGTGCCGTCCACCGCGCCGACCGACGAGAAGACCAAGACCCTGGTCACGACCATCCGGGACGAGCGGCCCGGCATCGAGTCCGGCACCGGCGCGAGCTACGAGGTGACCGGCAGCACCGCGATGAACATCGACATCGCCGAGAAGGTGCAGGCCGCGCTGGTCCCGTATCTGATCGTCGTGGTCGGTCTGGCGATCGTCCTGCTGCTGGTGGTCTTCCGGTCGCTGCTCGTCCCGCTCAAGGCGGCCCTCGGCTTCCTGCTGTCGGTGCTGGCCTCGCTCGGCGCGGTCGTCGTGGTCTTCCAGCAGGGCCACGGCGCGGAGCTCCTCGGTGTGGAGCAGACCGGCCCGATCATGAGCCTGATGCCGATCTTCCTGGTGGGCATCGTCTTCGGCCTGGCGATGGACTACGAGGTGTTCCTCGTCTCACGGATGCGGGAGGCGTACGTCCACGGCGAGTCGTCCGCGCAGGCGGTCACGTCCGGCTTCCGGCACAGCGCCCGCGTGGTCGTGGCGGCGGCCCTGATCATGATCGCGGTCTTCGCCGGTTTCATCGGCGAGAGCGACTCCATGATCAAGATGATCGGGTTCGGGCTCGCCTCCGCCGTCCTCTTCGACGCCTTCGTCGTACGGATGGCGATCGTGCCGGCCGTGCTGGCCCTGCTCGGCGACAAGGCGTGGTGGCTGCCGAAGTGGCTGGACCGGGCGCTGCCCCGCGTGGACGTGGAGGGCGAGGCGCTGAGCCGCCGGCCCGGGACGGATCCGGCCGCGGACACCGCCCCCGATCTGGAACCGGCGCGCACCTGACCCCACCCCTCACCAGGGCCGCCCGTGGCGAAGGACACGGGCGGCCCCTCGGGCTTTCCCGCCCGGAGTCGACCACGATGGTCCCCAGCCCCACCGACCGGAGAGCCCGATGAGTATCAGCCTGGAGCGGCGCTACGCCGATCGCCTCGAGGAGTTCTCGGCACGCCACACGTTCCTCGTCGATCTGGTGATGGGCCTGGCGCTGATGGGCTGCGCGGCCCTCGGCGGTTCGCTCACCATGCCCGGCGCCGCCCCGCCGGACCAGGACAAGACCGCGACCGTCCTCATGGGAGTGGCCTGCCTCGTCCTGCTCAAGCACCGCACGCACCCGCGCACCGCCGTCGTCGTGGCCGGGGTCTCCACGGTGGCCGCGGTCGCGCTGGGCTACCTGGTCACGCCCCTGCTGCTGGCCCCGGTCATGGCGGCGCTCTACTGGCTGGCCGCGCTCACCGACCGCAGGTCCATCCGCGTCTACGGCCTCACCACCCTGGTGGCGTTGACGCTCGCGGCCGTGTTCTCCGACTCCATGAACCATGTCTCGCTGGTGCTCAGGACGATCGGCCCGGTCTTCTGGCTGATGCTGCCGCTCGCCGCGGGCAAGACGACCCAGCTGCGGCGCGCCTACCTCCAGTCGGTGCAGGCCCGCGCCGAACACGCCGAGCGCACCCGGGAGGAGGAGGCCCGCCTGCGCGTCACCGAGGAGCGGATGCGCATCGCCCGGGAGCTCCATGACGTGGTCGCGCATCACATGGCCCTGGCCAACGCCCAGGCCGGCACTGCGGCACACCTCGCCCTCACCAGCCCCGAGCAGACCAAGAGGATCCTCACCGACCTGACCGGCACCACGTCCTCCGCGCTGCGGGAGCTGAAGGCCACGCTCGGCCTGCTGCGTGACAACGACGACGACCCCGGCTCCCCGGGGCTGGAACCGTCCCCGGGCCTGGCCCGGCTGCCCGAGCTGGTCGCGGCGTGCGAGTCGGCGGGCCTTCAGGTCACCGTCACGACGGAGGGGGAGCCGGAGCAGCTCTCACCGGGGGTGGATCTGACGGCCTACCGGATCGTGCAGGAGGCCCTCACCAACGTCGCCAAGCACGCCGCCGCCGAGGCCGCCCACGTCCGCCTCGTCTATACCGGCTCCCGCCTGCTGATCGCGGTCGTCAACGACGGCCCCAGCAAGCCGGAGGCCGCCCAGGGCCGCGGCTTCGGCGTGGTGGGCATGCGCGAACGCGCCCACTCCATCGGCGGCGAGCTGTGCGCCGGCCCCCGCCCGCAGGGCGGTTTCGAGGTCACCACCGCCCTGCCGCTGCAACCCTCCCCCGACCTCGCGGAAGGAACCACGCCATGACCATCAGGGTGCTGCTCGCCGACGACCAGGCCCTGCTGCGGGCCACGTTCCGGATCCTCATCGACTCCTGCGCGGACATGGAGGTGGTCGCCGAGGCCTCCGACGGCGCGGAGGCGGTGGAGCTGACCCGCGCCCACCGCCCCGACATCGTCCTGATGGACATCCGCATGCCCGGCACCGACGGCCTCGCCGCCACCGCGGCCCTCTGCGCCGACCCGGAGCTGTCCGCCACCCGGGTCCTCATCCTGACCACCTTCGAGACCGAGGACTACGTCGCCGAGGCCCTGCGCGCCGGTGCCAGCGGCTTCCTCGGCAAGGACGTCACCGCCGACACCCTGCTGACCGGCCTGCGCACGGTGGCCTCCGGCGAGTCCCTCCTCTCACCGGCCGCCACCCGCTCCCTCATCACCCGCTTCCTGCTGGCCCCCGCCCCCGGCACCCATCTGGCACCGCCGGAACGCCTCGCCGACCTCACGGTCCGCGAGCGCGAGGTGATGGCCCTGGCCGCGGACGGCCGGTCCAACAGCGAGATCGCCGAGGACCTCACGGTCAGCCCGCTGACCGTGCGCACCCACATCCACCGGGCCATGACCAAACTGGGTGCCCGCGACCGCGCGCAACTGGTCGTCATCGCCTACCAGACGGGCCTGGTACGGGCGACGCCGCCCGCGGGGTGAGGGGGGCGGGCGGCTAGGGCCTGCCGTACGTCGCCACCATGATGGTCTCGGCCACCTTGTTCATGTCCTGGCCCTTGGCGTCGGTGGAGTTGACGCTGTAGACGAGGGTGCGGGAGCCACCGCGGGTGCCGGCGATGGCCGCGTTGTACCCCCAGCGCCCGCCCGTCTTGCCCCACACCTCGCGGCCGCCCAGCACCTTCATCGAGAGGCCGACGGAGTACGCGGCCGGCTTCCCGGTCTTGGAGTCGGTCACCTTCGGCAGGGTGAACATCTCGTCCAGCAGCGGCCCGCGCACGACCCGGCCCTGGAACAGGGCCTGGGTGAACCGCTCCAGGTCCGCCGTGGTCGACACGATGTCCCCGGCCGCCCACCCGTCCGTCGAGCCCCACACGGACACGTCGCGGAGCCCGACCGTGCCGTCGTCCAGCCGCATCCTCTGGTAGCCGTGGTTGTGCGGCCCGACGATCCGCGGGTTCGCCCCCGGGAAGTAGGTGTCACACAGCCCCAGCGGCTTGAGCACCCGCCGGGCGACCTGACGCTCGTAGGAGTCATCGGTGACCCGCTCGATGATCAGACCGGCGATCGTGTAGCCGATGTTGAGGTAGTGCTGCCGCTCGCCCGGCGCGAACTCCGGTGCCTTCGACGTCGCCGAGCGGACCATGTCCCGGGGGTCGTGGATCTGGAAGCGGTTCGCGTACGCCTCCTCGACCGTGGTGCCGGGGAAGTCGGGGGCCGGGATGCCGTGCGTGTGGTTCAGGAGCTGCCGGACGGTGACGCCCGCGTACGACGCCGGGATCAGCTCCGGCAGATACGAGCGGGCACTGCGGTCCAGGTCCAGCCGGCCCTCGGAGGCCAGTTGCAGGGCGACCGCCGCGGTGAAGACCTTGGTCACGGAACCGGCGCGGAAGCGGGCGGCGGGGTCGGCGGGCCGGTTGGTCCGCAGGTCGTGCACGCCCGAACTGCCCTGCCAGGTGCCCTCCTTGCCGCCGACCCGCACGAGCGCGGCGGTCGCGTCGGCCGTGGGCAGGCCGGCGATGGCGGTCTCCAGGGCGGTGTCGGGGGACTGCGCGGACACCACGGCGGTCGGGGCGGCCGGGCCGGACGCGGCGGCCGGGACGACCGACGGCCCCGCCACGACCACCCCCGCGACGAGCACGGCGGCCAGTAAACGGGTACGGGTCATGGTCAACTCCGTTGATCGGAACCGGTGTTCTGGACGGTTCCATCCTCCGGACCCGAGGCGCCCGGCGGATCGCCCCCGCGGGCGGTTCCGGGGCGTCAGTTCCTCGCCGACGCGGGGGAGGAACCGGCCGGGCCGGGTCCCCCGGGCGGGGGATCACCGGCCGCGATCAGCCCCGACTCGTACGCGCAGATCACGGCCTGGATCCGGTCCCGCAACCCCAGCTTCGCCAGCACGTTGCCGACATGCGTCTTCACCGTGTGGTCGCTGACCACCAGCTCGGCGGCGATCTCGGCGTTCGACAGGCCCCGCGCGAGCAGCAGCAGCGTCTCCCGCTCCCGCCCGGTCAGCACGTCCAGACGGGGATCGGGGCGACGGGGCCGGGCGGCGGCGGGCCGTGTGTACTGCTCGACCAGACGCCGGGCCACGGACGGCGCGAGCAGCGAGTCGCCCCGGGCGACGACCCGTACGGCTTGCACGAGATCGTCCCGGCGTACGTCCTTGAGCAGGAAGCCGCTCGCGCCCGCGTGCAGCGCCTCGTAGACGTACTCGTCGGAGTCGAAGGTCGTGAGCATCACGGTCCGGCAGTCGCCCAGGGCGCTGATCGCGCGGCAGGCCTCGATCCCGTCCATGCGCGGCATCCTGATGTCGAGCAGCACCACATCGGGCGCGTGCCGCCGCACCGCCTCGACCGCCTCGGCCCCGTCGCCCGCCTCGGCGACGACCTCGATGTCCGGCTGCACGTCCAGGATCATCGCGAAGCCGCTGCGCACCAGCTCCTGGTCATCGGCCACCACGACACGGATCGTCACCGCGCCACCTCCGCGGCGGCCGGTACGGGGATCGTCACGCGCACCTCGAACCCCCGCCCGTCCGCTCCCCGCCCGGTCACCGCGCTCCCTCCGTGTGCGGCGGCCCGCTCCCGTATCCCGGCGAGCCCGTGCCCGCGCCCGCCGCGGCCGGGTCGCGGCCCGTGCCCGTCATCGGTCACCCTGACATCCAAGTCACTGCTTCCGTAGGTGAGTTGTACCGCGACGGTACGTGCTCCGGCGTGCCGGACGGTATTGGTCAGGGACTCCTGGACGATCCGGAAGACGGTGGCGGCGACCGCCTCCGGCACGGGCCGGACGTCGCCCGACGTCCCGTACGTGACGTCGAGGCCCCCGGCCCGCACCCGGTCGAGGAGTGCGGGCAGCTCCGCGAGCCCCGGCTGCGGCTCGCGAGGGGCGGCGCTGTCGTCGTCACCCTCCCGCAGCACGCCCAGCATCCGGCGCAGCTGCGTCATGGCGTCCCGCCCGGTCGAGGAGATCGCGTCGAAGGCGGCCTCCGCCCGCTCGGGCGCGGCACGCACCGCCACCGGCCCGGCCTCCGCCTGCACGATCATCAGGCTCACCGCGTGGGAGAGGATGTCGTGCATCTCCCGTGCGATCCGGGCCCGTTCGCGGGCGGCGGCCTGCTCGGCCTCGACGCGGTTCGCCCGCTGACGGGCGTCGGTGAGCCGCCCGAAGACATAGGCGGCCGTGAACACGATGAGGGAGAAGGTCAGTTCACGCGCGGACCGCGTGTTGAGCCACACCCCCACCGGCACGGCGACCAGGAGCACAGCCCCGGTGACGAGCCGCTTCCGCGCGGGCGACAGGGCGGCAATCGTGTAGACGACCACGAGTCCGGTGTACGGCAGCGGCTGCCCGGGCCCGTCCGCCGCCAGCCCGTACAGCGCGTTCGCGGTCAGCACCGCGAACAGCACGGCGAGGGGAGCGCGCCGCCGCCAGACCAGGGGCAGCACGGTGAGTGTGCTCAGCCCGTACGCGCCCCAGGTCGCGGGCGGCAGCCCGGCCGCTCGCGGCACGACGAACGGCATGGTCATCGCGCCTTGCACGAGCAGCGCGATGCCGATGTCGACGACGAGCGGATTGGCCGCCGACAGCGCCCGTCCCCGCTCCCACCACCCTCGCGGATCTCCGCGTAAGCCCCCCATGCCTCCCCAAGGTAATGCGCCCTGACGGGTGCTTACGCTCCAGGCGCGCGAAAGGCGACCTGCCGGCGGGTGGCCTCGTCGATCTCGTCGAGGGTGAGGAGCGGGGTCGCCCGGGACCGCACGGCACCGCTGGCCTTGACGGTGAGGCTGACGGCGGCCATGGAGACGGTGTCGGGAAAGTCCACGATCATCACGAGGTCGTCGGCCCCGAAGGCGAAGTACATGGCCTCGACCTCCCCACCGAGACCGGAGACCACCTGATCGACGACAGCCCGCCGCCCACTGGCACCTTCCTTGAGCAGCCCCTTGGTGCCTTCGGGCGTGTACGTGGCCTGGATCAGGAATTTCGGCATGGGGCATGCCTTCCCGGGGGCCCCTCGGCCGCTACCGGCGCGGCCGCCGCATTCACTCGCCCGCGTCATACAGCCTGGCCGACGCGTCGACATGGGCCAGACGGCGGAGCGAGCTGAGGACCGCCTCGCCGAGGACCGTGCCGATCACCACGCCCTCCACCTTCTCCTCGATCGCCAGGTGCCGGTCCACGTACGCGAGATCGGCGCGGGCGACTTGTTCGGCGGCGTCGGCGTAGGTGTCGAGCAGATCGGCGAAGGCGCCATGACCCAGCCGGGCCATGGCGGCGAGGGCCTCGGACAGATCGGCGGCCGCGGGGTTCGACGGGTGGGTGCGCCAGCCTCGTCGGGAGATGAGGTCGGTGACAGCGGCACGGGCCGCCGCCGACTCGGCGTCGTCGTTCTCGCCGTCCGGCCCGCTCATGGGGCGCGCGGCGGAGCCGAGCACCTTGTGCAGCGGGCGCTCCGGGTCGTCGACGGCCGCCAGGACCTCCGCGATCTCGGCCACCTTCATGCCGCCCACATCGGCCAGGGCGCGGATCAGCTGGAGCCGGCGCTCGTGCGGTTCGCCGTAGCTGGCCTGGTTCCGGCTGGTCAGCTCGCCCCCGGGCAGCAGGCCTTCGCGGACGTAGTACTTGATCGTCGGCACCGGCACCCCGGTCTTCCGGCTCAACTCACCGATACGCAATGCCGGTTCACTCCTCGGTTTTCTGCCTGCCCGCCGCGCCGGCCCTTGCCGACCCGGCTCCCATGATAGATAGTTCAGCTATCGGATAGCGGATAGTGCTGCTATCCATTCACGGGGAGGGGTGGGCATGGTGGTGTCCTTACGTACGTCGTCCTGGCATCGACCGCTGGTGCTGTTCTCGGCCGCGATGGCGGTGATGGCGGTCGTGTCCGCGGTGGGGCTCCTGGTCGACGACCGCGTCCTCGTGGGGGCGCCGATCTGGGCCAAGCCGTTCAAGTTCGCGGTCTCGTTCGTGGCGTACTGCCTCTCCCTCGCCTGGATGCTGTCGCTCCTCCCCGGCAACCGGCGCGCGGGCTGGTGGGCGGGGACCGTCGTCGCGCTGGCCAGCCTCGTCGAGATGGTGATCATCACCGGGCAGGTCGTCCGCGGGAAGCGCAGCCACTTCAACTACGCGACTCCGTTCGACGAGGCGCTGTTCAACGCGATGGCCGTCACGGTCGTCATCCTCTGGGCCGGCACGCTCGTCGTGGCCGTGCTGCTGCTCCGGGCCCGCATCGCCGACCGGGCATCCGCCTGGGCCGTGCGCTGCGGAATCCTCCTGGCGCTGGCCGGGGCCGCCGTCGGCTTCCTGATGACCCAGCCGGCGCCCGGGCAGCGGCGCGGCGTCTCCAAGGTGGTCGGCGCGCACAGCGTGGGCGTGCCGGACGGGGGTCCCTCGATGCCGCTGACCGGCTGGTCCACCACCGGCGGCGATCTGCGGATCCCGCACTTCTTCGGCATGCACGCGCTCCAACTCCTGCCGCTGCTGGTCATGGTGCTGAGCCTCCTGGCCCCGCGGTTCGCCCGGCTGGCCGACGACCGGGTGCGACTGCGCCTCGTGCTTCTCGCCTCGGGGGCGTACGCCGCCCTTTTCGCCCTGCTCCTGTGGCAGGCGCTGCGCGGCCAGCCGCTGACCGGCCCGGACGGAGCGACGCTCGGGGCGGCCGGCCTGATCCTGCTGGCCGTCGCGCTCGGGACGTACGCATCCCTGCGGACGCCCCTTGCGCCCAGGGCCACCGACGCCGAAGCCGCTCCCGACCCGAAGGGCCTCGTGCCATGACCGGATTCCTCTTCGAGCTGTCCTTCCTGCTGGCCGCACCCGTCTGGCTGCTCATGATCTTCGCGCCGGCGTGGGGGCCGACCGCCCGCATCGCCGGGTCCCCCTTGACGGTGGTGCCGGTCCTGCTCGTCTATCTCGCGCTCGCGGTCCCGGTGTTCCCCGAGCTGTGGAGCGCGGTCAGCAGCCCGGACCTCGGCACCTTCCGCGAGCTGACGGCTCTCCCGGACGGGGCGGGGGCCGTCTGGGCGCAGGTCATCGGCTGGGATCTGCTGATCGGGCAGTGGATGTACCGGGAGGGCAGGCGGCTGGAGATCTCCGCCCTGCTGATGGGGCCGTTGCTGGTCCTCACGGTGCTGCTGTCGCCGTTCGGGTTTCTGGGCTTTCTGGGGGTACGGGCGGTGAGGGAGCGGCGGGGAGAGCCAAGGGCCGTCGCCGGCAGCCCGGTTCCGGGTCAGGCGCGGAGATAGGCCAGTACCGCCAGCACACGGCGGTGGTCGTCGGGGGCCGACGGGGGGAGGTCGAGCTTCTGGAGGATGCTCGCGATGTGCTTCGCGACGGCGATCGCCCCGGTGCTGGCGACCGTCGCCTTCGCCGTTCTGATCACCAGCGCCGTGCAGACCACCCAGAGCGCCGACACCACCCGGCAGGCCGCGGCCGTACGGGCCGGGGCGGCGGTCGTGCCTCGGGGGACACCGGGTTTGTCGGACGCCGCGGTCGCCCGGGCCGGGGGCACGGCGCTGCTGTCGACGACCGTCTACGGCGGAGAGGGCAGGGCCGCCCTGTCGGCGGCCGGGGTGTCGCCCGGCTTCGAGCAGGCGTACACGGCACCGGCACCTCGCGCGAACACGGTCGTCGTCACCGCAGCGGTGGCCGCCGCGCACGGCTGGCGGGAGGGCCGTACCGCCGTACTCACCTTCGAGGACGGCCGTGCCGGGCGCCTGCGTGTGACCGGCGTGGTGGACGACTCGATGCCGTACCAGGTGTTCCTGCCGCGCGAACTGGTACGCGCCCACGACCCGTCGGCACTGGCGGACGTCGCCTACCGCACGAGCCCCACCCCCGCCCCGCTCCCCGCCGGACTCGGCGCCGAGCAGGTGCCGGTGGCGGTGTACGCGGCCTCGGACGACGCGGAGGAGGAGCGGCTGGTGTGGCGCTTCACCCTGATCCTCGTCACCATCACGGCGGGCTACACCATGATCTCCGTGGCCTCCACCCTGCTGGCGGCCACCGCCGGCCGGACACGGGACTTCCGCGTCCTGCGCCTGTCCGGTGCGACACCGCGCCAGGTGCTGCTGACGCTCGCGGCCGAGACGTGCTGCGTCGTCACCCTGGGCGCCGCCCTGGGACTGGTGGTGGCCGCCCCCGCCCTGTTCGGCACCGCCCACGGCCTGCGCGAGGAACTGGGCCTGCCGGTCGAGTTGGCGGTGGCCTGGCCCTGGGTCGCGGGCGTGATCACCGGATGCCTGCTGGTCGCCACGGCGGCCACCGTCCTCCCGGCCCGGGCCGCCCTGCGGCGGATGCGGCGGGCGTGACGGCCCGGGAGGAGCCCCGGCCGTGAGGGCAGCGGCCGATGGCCGGGCGGAAGGCGTTGCGTGCGCCCGACCGGCGGCGACCATTCGGTCCGGCTGTGGGACGTGGCCGACCCGGCCCGTGCCGAGCCCGTCGGCCAGGAACTCACCGGTCATCTCGACACCGCCACCACCGTCGCGCCCAGCCCCGCGGCGACGCCCTCGCCCGGGCCGACGGGGTGCGGCTCAGGAGGTGCTGAACCTCAGCACGGCACCGTCCTCGTTGTGCGCGACGATGGTCGCCTTCAGCGAGTCGCCGAACCCCGCCTCGCCGCCGGTGCCACCGAGTTGCATCACCGCGCCGTCCGTCCGGAAGGTGACGTGGTCGTCCGCGACGGAGACACGCACCTTCCTCCCGTTCGCCGTGATGTCCGCCGTGGAGGTCACCAGGACCTCGCACCCGCCGTCCGAGCAGGCCGCGTAGTTCTTGCCGTCCGCCGCCTCGGGCAACGGGCCGGAAGGGTCGGGCGCGGGCGTGTCCGCATCGCCGGACCCCTCGCCGGGCTTCCAGCCCGGGGCGCACTGCTCGGCCTTCCGATACGCGGCCGCGAGTCGCGGATCCTTCATGGCCAGCGCGGGCAGGTCCGGCTTCGGCGGGGTGAGGGTCTGCACCTGCTTGTCGACGTCCGCGGCACTGTCCCCGGCGTCCTCGAGGCCCACCGCCGGTGACACCCCTTCGAGTTTCGCCGCGACACCGCTCACCTTTTTCCGCAAGGCATCGAGCATCCGGTCGGCCGCGGGAACGCCCGACGGGCCGAGGTCCTCCAGACTGCTCTGCACCCTGTCCACCGCCGACGGTGTGCTGGAGAGATAGCCGAGGGCGGTGGCCCCGGCGACGAGATCCCCCTCGCCCGCGCCCCGGATCTCCTTCAGATCCGCGGCGCTCTCCGCCCGCAGATCATCGAGGGCGATCGTCGACTCGCAGACACCGCCCGCCCACGTCACCAATTCCCCGGACGGCGGCCGAACCTGCGTGGACGAGGCCGATTTCCTTCCGGCCGAGCCGTCTGCGTCACCGGCCCCACCGCCCCCACACCCCCCGACGGCCAGCACCAGCCCGGCGACCACGACCGCGACGCTCCCTTTGTTGCCCATCCGACGACCCCTCTCCCTGTCACGACCCGTCTCCCCTGAACAACGCGGTGGGCGGCCGTTGGTGGTGGTACGTATTCCGCAAGTGAATTATTCATGGGATTTCAAGCCCAATTCCCTTCCGTCTCTGGCGAATCTCCCGTCCGTCGAAAAAGAATTCGAGCAAGGTGGGATTCCGTCAATAAGGGCAACCAATGCTTTCCGGACTTTATTCGCCGGTGAAACCACGAAATCGTTTCGCCATATCTACGATCGCTGGCTATGACCGACACTTCTCGGGACAGCTCCGCCACCCGTGCGCGCTGGCAGACCTGTCTCCGGCTCGCCCGCGAACTGCTGCTCGTCGGGCCGGACGGCAAGGACCTCAAACTCGACTATCTGCACACCCTGATAGACACGGGCCGCCTCGGCCCCACCCATCACCCGCGCAAGAAGATCCTCGTCATCGGCGCCGGAATCACGGGCCTCGTCGCCGGGCGATTACTCAAGGACGCCGGCCACGACGTCACCATTCTGGAGGCCAACGCCAGCCGGGTCGGCGGGCGCGTCAAGACGTTCCGGGCCACCAAGCACCACCAGCCCTTCGACGACCCGGCCCAGTACGCCGAGGCCGGTGCCATGCGGCTGCCCGACTTCCATCCGCTCGTCCTCGCCCTGGTCGACAAACTCGGGCTCGGCCGCCGCCAGTTCTACAACGTGGACGTGGACCCCGGCACGGGCAGCGGCCCCGACGTCCCCGTGCCCCCGGTGACGTACTCCTCCTTCACCGGCCGGACCTGGACCTACGGCGACGACAGCCCCGACTTCCGCGAGCCCGACAAGCGCGGCAACTCCTGGATCCGCGTCAACCGCGTCCAGGTGCGGCGCTCCGACTACGCCGCCGGGCCGGAACGCGTCAACGAGGGCTTCCACCTCACCGGCGACGAAGTACGCGCCCCCGTCGTGAAGATGGTCGACGACGCGCTGGAGGCCGTGCGCGACTACTACTCCGACCTCGTCGACGGCCGGCGCGTCAACAAGCCGTTCGAGGAGTGGGTCGAGGGCTGGGCGCGGGTGATCCGCGACTTCGACGGCTACTCGATGGGCGGGTTCCTGCGCGATCACGCCGGGCTCAGCGACGAGGCGATCGAGGCCGTCGGAACCCTGGAGAACATGTCCTCGCGGCTGCATCTCTCCTTCTTCCACAGCTTCCTGAGCCGCAGCGACATCAACCCCGGCGTCCGCTACTGGGAGATACCCGGCGGCAGCTGGCGCCTGCCGCACGCCCTCCACCAGGGCCTGCGCGACGAGGTGCGGCTCGGCCACCGCATGATCCGCCTCGAGTACCACGACCCCAGCCGCGACACCGACCCCGAGGGCACCGGCGCCGTCGGATCCGACGGCTGGGGCGTGGCCGTGCAGACCGTCGCCGAGAACGATCCACAGGCCCCGCCCCGTCTGTGGACGGCGGACCTGGCGATCGTCACCGTCCCGTTCTCCGCCCTGCGCTTCGTGGAGATCGTCCCCTCGATGTCGTACAAGAAGCGCCGCGCCGTCATCGAGACCCACTACGACCAGGCCACCAAGGTGCTGCTGGAGTTCAGCCACCGGTGGTGGGAGTTCACCGAGGACGACTGGCGCGAGGAGCTGGACCGCATCTCGCCCGGGCTGTACGAGCACTACCGGCAGGGCGCGGACGCGGACACCGGTCTCACGGTCGTCTCCACGGACAACGGACCCAGCCTCACCTTCGCCGGGCTGCTCGGGGCCGCCGTCAAGGACAGCGCCGTCACGGAGGAGATGCGGCAGCTCGACAGCGCCCTGCCGCTGCGCGGCCCCGCCGTCCGACCCGCCACCCACTGCTTCGGCGGGGGCTCCGCCGCCGACAACCCCAACCGGTTCATGTACTACCCCTCGCACCGGGTCGAGGGCAGCACCGGCGGCGTCGTCCTCGCCTCGTACTGCTGGTCCGACGACGCCGCGCGCTGGGACTCCATGCGGAGCGCCGAGCGCTACGTCTACGCCCTGCGCAACCTCCAGGCCCTGCACGGCCGCCGTATCGAGGTGTTCTTCACCGGGCGGGGCGCCACGAAGAGCTGGGCCCGTGACCCGTACGCCTTCGGCGAGGCCGCCATCTACACCGCGCACCAGATGACCAGCTTCCACCTGGACGTCTCCCGGCCCGAGGGACCGGTGCACTTCGCCGGAGAGCACACCTCCCTCAAGCACGCCTGGATCGAGGGCGCCCTGGAGAGCGCCGTGCGGGCCGCGCTCGCCGTCCACCAGGCCCCGCCGGTCACCGTCCCGGGCCCGGACCGGCAGGGGGAGAGCTCGTGACCGCGATCGACCGCGGGTGCACGGTCGCCCGCTATCTCGCCCTGCGGCTGGCCGAGTTGGGCATCACCCACCTGTTCGGCGTCCCCGGCAACCACCTCGGCCCGTTCCTGACCACCCTGCGGGCCGAGGACGAGATCGAGTGGGTCGGCACCCCCACCGAGGGCGGCGCGGGCCAGGCCGCCGACGCCTACGCCCGCATCCACGGTGTGGGAGCGGTCGCCGTCACCTACAGCGTGGGCGCGTTCAACCTGCTCAACGCCTGCGGCGGCGCCTACGTCGAACAGGTCCCGCTGGTCGCGGTCAACGCCTCCCCGCCCTACGAGCAGTGGCAGAACTACCGTGCCGTCGGCCTGCTCACCTCGCACATGAGCCCCCGCGCCGAGAGCAACCTGGACGTCTACCGGCAGGTCACCGTGGACGCGCAGGTCGTCTCCCACCCGGGCCTCGCCCCCGGCCAGATCGACGCCGCGCTCACCGCCTGCCTCTCCGAGCGCCGCCCGGTCTACCTGGAGATCATGGAGGACCTCTGGGACGAGCCCTGCCCCGAACCCGAGGTGCCGCTCGTGCCCCGCGAGCGGCCGTTCAGCGCACGCAACCAGACCATGCTGGACCACGCCGTGCAGGCGATCCTGACCCTGGTCGAGGAGCACCCCGGCCCGGACGGCAGGCCCCGCCCGATCGTGTGGGCCGGCGAGGAGATCGACCGGTTCCGCCTCGGCGAGCAGCTCACCGGCCTGGTGGAGGCCACCGGCGTGCCGTTCTGCACCACCGTCGGCGCCAAGGCCGTCGTCGACGAGGACCTGCCGCAGTTCCACGGCGTCTACAACGGCCCGGCCAGCCACCCCGACGTGCACGCCGTCTTCAAGGACTGGGCCACCTGCCGCATCGGGCTCGGCGCCTGGTCCACGTCGAAGAACCTCGGCGGCGAGCAGTCCGTCGGCGGCGACTGGGTGATGGCCGCGCTCGGCGGCGTCAGCGTCGGCACCTCCTACTTCCCCGACGTCCAGCTCCGCCACCTGCTGCCCGCCCTCCAGGACGCGCTGGTGAAGGCCTACGGCTCCGGGGGCCTGACCGCCGACTACTACGCCGAGTCCTACGACCACCACGGCTCGCCGGGCGACCGCCCCGCGGCCCTCGAACAGCACCGCGCCTCCCTCCGCGCCGGCGCCGCGCGATCCCGCCACCCGGACGGGCAACGCCTCACCTACGACGGTGTCTTCGACCGGCTCAACCACTTCCTGAACCACGACACCGGGGAGGACTGGACGGTCGTCTCGGACGCCGCGTTCTCCCTCATCGGCTCGATGAACCTGTCCCTGCCGGCGGGCGGGTTCCTCTCCCAGGTCAGCTGGCTGTCCATCGGCTGGTCGGTCGGCGCGGCCACCGGCGCCGCGCTCGCCCCCGAGCGGGCGGACGCCCGCCCGATGGTGTTCGTCGGCGACGGCGCCTTCCAGGAGACCTGCCAGGAGCTCTCCACCCACACCAGGCTCGGACTCCGCTCGGTGGTGTTCGTCATGGACAACGGCCACTTCTACGGCATCGAACAGATGCTGGTGCACCCGGAGTTCTACGCGGACCGGGACGCCGCGGACGCCGACTTCTACAACGTCCTGCACCCCTGGCACTACGACCGCCTCGCGGCCGTCTTCGCCGGCGGGAAGACCCCGGCCAACGGCGTCAGCGTCACGCACCCCGCCGAGTTGGACGACCTCCTGGCCCGCCTCACCGACCCGGCCGACCCGCTCAACGCCGGACCGCTCCTGGTGCGCGTCCGGCTGCACCGGCACGACTACCCGCGGGCGATGGCCTACAAGGTTCCGCACTCATAGAGGGAGAGAAGAGAATGGCAGATCTCAACGTCCTGATCGCGTTCGACGCGGCCACGATCGTCGAACGGAACCCCAACGCGTCCCGCAACCCCGACGCGCCGACCCAGGTCGACCAGAGCCTGATCTACATGACGACCCGCCACGACCACATCGTCGGCACGTCGGGCGCCGAGCTGAACCTCCGCGCCGAACCCGGCGACACCGTCAAGTGGCGCGAGACGACCGTCTCCCTGGGCAGCGACTACAAGGCCCTGCTCTACCGCTACGTCAGCAGCGACAGCCAGCACCAGCTCATCCGCACACCGGAGATCGAGGTGATCGACGGTATATACCCCCTGCCGAAGGAGGGCAGCGAGGGCCGGCCGGAGTTCGACACCCAGCGGTACCAGGACCACTACTGGCGGACGACCGTCAAGAGGTCCGGCAAGGTCACCTACCACTTCTACTTCCAGATCCTGGACCGCCACCGCCAGTTGAAGGGGTACTTCCAGTGGGACCCCTTCATCACCATCGAGGACGCCTGACGCGTCCCCGGCCGGTCGAATCCTCCCCTCCCTGAGGGGAGGGGATTTCTGGCTCAGGCTGCCTCCTGGAGCAGCGCTCCAGGAGGTCTTGCGCCATCGGCACCAGCCGGGTTGAGACCAGCCCGGACGAGCATCACGCGTGCGGAGTTCTTGTCCCGTGAGGATGCGGTTCCGCAGGTGGTGCAGGTGTAGGTGCGCTCACCCAGCGGCAGTGCGTGCTTGGCTCTCGCATCGCAGTTGGCGCAGTCCATCGTGGTGTGCGCGGGGTGGACCAGGCGGAGAACTCATACGCGGCGTGCCCTGCGGGACTGCGCCGTCCGTACCGACCCTCAGGCGGCGCGCCTAGCGCTTCTGCGCTCTGTAGCGCTTCATCAGCGTGAGGATCCGGGCCCGGTCCGCCCGCCCGTTGAGCTCGGTGAGAAGATCGTCGGGGCACAACTCGTAGAGGTCGCCCCACCAGCGCTGTCCCCGGTTGTCCCAGATGCGATAGCCCCCGGGCACACCCCTGGCCACGTGACTTCTCCTGGCCACGGTCCTCCCACCCTCGGCTCCCCCTGGCCGACTGTCCGGATTCGGTGTTTCTCCGGAGCGGCGTTGATGGCACCCTGGCGAGCACTTCGGAACCGGCCGGCAGAGCGGAAGCGGCAGCATGATCAAGTGGATGCCCCTGGGCACCGGAGCCAGGCCCGTCCCCCAGCCGGTGGCGACCCCGCTGGTCTGGGCGGGGGCCTTCGCGGGCGCGCCGGCGCTGGTGGCGTGCCTCAACACCGTGGTGGGGCCGGACCGTCCGGAACTGGCCCTGCCCGCGCTGTCCGTGCTGGCCGCCGTGCTCGGCCTGGGTGCCCGCTTCACGGCCGCCCCCGGAACGGCCCTGCTCTGCTGGCTGTTCCTCAACGGCTTCGTCATCCCGCCCGCCGGCACCCTCACCTGGGCCGGACACCGCGACACCACGTGGCTGGCCTGCCTGTTCGCCGCCGCCCTCCTGGGCACGGCCCTGGCCCGCCTGGCCCACGCCCGCGCCGCCTACCGCCGCCTCACCCCCAGGAGCGCCCGCTACGACGGCGGGCACGGCGACGGGCCGTACGACTCCTAGTCCGGGCGGGAGAGTTCGTCCAGTTCGGCGGCGAAGAGCTGTGCGGGGTCGATTCCCATCCCCCTGAAGTGGCCCGCGAGTTCCAGGGACAGGACGCCGTGCAGCCGGGTCCAGAAGGCCAGGGCCCGGCGGAGGGCCGCGGGCTGGGCGGGATGGCCGTCCGCCCAGTCCCGGTGGTCTTCGAGGTGCGCGTCGAGCGGCGTCGCCGGGCTGTCCGGCGACAGCGCGGCGCAGGCGTCGAGCAGGGTCGCCAGGATCTCGGACGAGATCGCGGTGACGTCGTCGGGGGCGTGGTAGCCGGGGACGGGCGTGCCGTAGATGAGGAGGTACCGCTGGGGATCCTCCAGGGCCCAGCCGCGCAGGGCGTGCCCCAGCGCGGCGACGTCGGCGCCGGTTCCGGAGGCCGTGCGGAAGGTGTCGGCGAGGCTTCGGTAGGCGTCGGTGACGAGCTCGGTGATCAGCTCGTCGCGGCCGGCGAAGTACCGGTACAGCGCGGGCCCGCTCATCCCCATCCGCTTGGCGATCGCGTTGAGGGACAGCGCGGACGCCCCTGCCGTGGCGATCTGCTCCCACGCGTGTTCCTTGACCTCCGTACGCACCTGGGCGCGGTAGCGCTCGCGCGGGGTCTTCGCTCCTGCTTCAGTCACTGTTAGAGGCTATCACCAAAGTTATTGACACTCTCTCGACTGGTGAGTTACAACTTCTAACGAACGAGAAGACGGATAACCGAACATCGAGAGGGACAGTCATGGTCAGCAACAGCAACGTTCGAGGCGGCGCCGTCACGGGCCTGGTCGCGCTCGCCGTCGCCGGCGTTCTCGCGAGCACCGTCCCCGCCGCCCAGGCCGCCCCGCACGGCGGTACGTCCCAGTGCCGCGGGCGCGGCGTCGACAGCGGCGCCCTCATCCGCTACGAGGCCGACACCGTGATCAAGGCCCCGCTCAGCACCATCTGGAAGCTGCAGACCGACGTCGAGAGCTGGCCCTCCTGGCAGCCCCCGGTCACGACCATGGAGCGTCTCGACTCCGGCCGTCTGCGGAAGGGTTCGCAGTTCCGGTGGACGACCCCGGCGCCCGCCACCCCCACAACCCCCGCCACCACACTGGAGATCACCTCCACCGTCCGGGAACTCCGCGACCGTGACTGCCTCCTGTGGAGCGGACCCGCGATCGGCGAGGGGCTGCGCATCGACGAGGGCGTCCATCTGTGGACGTATCGGAAGGTGAAGGGCGGCGTGCGCGTCCACACCGAGGAGACCTGGACGGGCGCCCAGGTCGAAGCGGACGTCCCCACCGCGACGAAGGCCCTCGGCGACGGTCTCGACGCGTGGCTGCGCGATCTGAAGGCCGCCGCCGAGTCCCGCGCCGCCGCCGAGTCCCGCTCCGGCGCGGCAGACGGCCAGGAAGGTGCGCAGCAGGTTCAGGTCGGCGTGGGCGGGTAGCCGCCTGCCGGTACCGGCGGCCTCGGTCGTCCGGTTCGCCATGACGTCAGCGGAGCCGCCGAGACACACCGGAGTGTCGATGGCCGATATCGACTCTCCTACGGGTACTCCGATGGGAACCGGCTCTGGCGTCGTGGCGACGACGCGGCCGGACCATGCGGACCCACCACCCTCGAACGCGTAGGAGCACCCCATGGCGAAGATCCTTTTCCTGATGACCGGCGCCGACCACTGGACGCTGGCCGACGGCAGCAAGCACCCCACCGGCTTCTGGGCCGAAGAGGCGGTCGCCCCCTATGAGGCGTTCAAGGCCGCGGGTCACGAGATCACCGTGGCCACCCCGGGCGGCGTCGTCCCGCCGGTCGACGCGGGCAGCCTGGCCCCGGAGGCCGCAGGCGGCGCGGAGAACGCCGCGAAGATCAAGGCCGTGGTGGAGGGCGCCGCGGAGTTCCGCACCCCGCTGACCCTGGCCGACGTACGCCTCGACGACTTCGACGCGGTGTACGTCCCCGGCGGCCACGGTCCGATGGAGGACCTGGCCGTCGACACCGACTCCGGCCGTCTTCTCGCCCGGGCCGTGGAGTCCGGGCTGCCGGTGGGCGTGGTCTGCCACGGACCGGCCGCGCTGCTGGCCGCCGTGAAGGAGGACGGCACCAACGCCTACGCCGGCTACCGGATCACCG
The DNA here is from genome assembly GCF_045040895.1 of Streptomyces purpurascens. Classification (NCBI taxonomy): domain Bacteria; kingdom Bacillati; phylum Actinomycetota; class Actinomycetes; order Kitasatosporales; family Streptomycetaceae; genus Streptomyces; species Streptomyces purpurascens. Next base: position 4,904,102 of record NZ_CP108341.1, read on the forward strand.
CCTTCACCAACACCGAGGAGCAGCTCGCCGGCAGCGCCGACAAGGCGAAGTGGCTGCTCGAGGACCGGCTGACCGAGGCCGGCCTGACGGTCGAGACCGGGGAGCCGTGGGCACCGCACGTCCGGGTCGACCGCAACGTCGTCACCGGCCAGAACCCGGCCTCCTCCGCTCCGCTCGCCGCCGAACTGCTCAAGAAGCTCCCCTGACACCGCACTGACGAGAGAGGGCACCCCCGAACGGCGACGGTCCCCGGCCGAGGGCGTCCCCGGCCGAGGACCTGCCCGGCGGCCGGGTGCGGATCCTGACCCAGGAGACGCGGATCGGCCGGCCCGCCGCGGCCCTGGCGGCCGAGCCCCCGAACCCGATGCTCGACGGGCACCAGGCCTGGCTGGACGGCCTCGTCACCGCCGCCTCCAAGGAGCCGCACACCCCGGGGTTCCCGGCCGTGGTCCCGGCGGACGGGTGTGCGACCGGGAGTACCGTGGAGGTACCGAGAGCCCTTCGCGCACCGGCCCCGACACCGGTGCCGCCCTCGGCGACCGACGACCCCGGGTCGGGTCCCCCGTGCCCGGAGCAGGGTTTGCCTCATGACGGTGCACGTTCCGGTCGCGCCGACGACCACAGAGCTTCCCGGGCGGCAGGCCGTCCCCGACCGGCGAGACCGGCTGAGGCCGCGTCCGCCGAGGCCGGAGCGGGGCTCCTCGCCCCGTGAAGGCGCCCGTGTCCGCGAGCTGACCCGGTGTCAGGTCGAGGACCGGCTGGGGGAGCTGGGCGATCTGTACGCGGACACCTCCGGCGGCGGCCCGTGGGCGTGGAACGAGGCCCGCGGCGCCTTCCTGCGACGGCTGGCGGCCGACGCGAGGCGACCGGGGTTCTCGCTGCTGATCGCCGAGACCACCGCCCTGACCGGGTGCGCCTACGGCTTCCCCGTACGCGGCGACGGGCCCTGGTGGGAGGGCTTCGACGGATACCTCCCGGGGAGCCTGCTCCGTCTCGCGGGCTCCGGGCGGCTCTTCGTGGTCTGCGTGATCCTCGTCCAGCCCTGGGTGCGCAGACAGAACCAGGACCGTGCCTGGAACCTCGCCCGGCGCCTCCAGAGGCGGCTGCTCACCGACCACGGCGCCACCGCCGGTGTCACGCTGGTGAACCGCTCCGACACCAGGACCGTCGAGGCGCTGCGGTCCTGGGGGTGGCGGTGCCTCGACGGCGACACCCCGACCACCCTGCCCCCGGGTCCGTTCCGCGTCCTGGTCCTCGGGACCTGAGCACCACGCCCCCCGTCACCGCAGTCACGGCATCGGCAGCCGCAGGGCCAGGAGGGCCACGTCGTCGGTGCTGCCGGGCGGCATACGGGCGAGCAACTGGTCGCACAGCATGTCCAGCGGTGCGTCGGCGAGCGCGAGGGCATGGCGGCGCAGCCGGCGCAGGCCGGTGTCGAGGTCGCTGCCGGGGATCTCGACCAGGCCGTCGGTGTAGAGCAGCAGGGTGGAGCCCGGCGGCAGCTCCTGCGTGGCATTCGGCCGGTCCGCGCCGGTGCCCAGGTGGGCGCCGAGCAGGAGTCCCTGTCCCGCTTCGAGGTACCGGGCGTCTCCGCCGGGGGTGAGGAGGAGCGGCGGCGGATGGCCGGCGCTGGTCCACCGCAGCGTCCACGGGCCGGTGTGGGGATCGCCTTCGACCCGGGCGAGGACGAGCGTGGCCAGGGGGACGGTGGTGATCGCGGGCATGGCGTCGTCGAGCCGGTCGATGACGGCGCCGGGCGGTCCGATGTGGTCCCAGGCCAGTGAGCGCAGGACACCGTGCAGTTGGGCCATCCCGGCGGCCGCGGTCAGGTCGTGGCCCACGACGTCGCCGATGACCAGCGCGAGCGTGCCGTCCTTCAGCTCGAACGCGTCGTACCAGTCGCCGCCGACCTGGGAGCCCGCCGGTGCGGGCTGGTAGCGGGCGGCCAGCAGCAGCCGGCCGGGCTGGGGCAGCGGGGCGAGCAGGTTGCGCTGCATGGCCTCGGCGACGGCCCGCTGGCGGCCGAACCGCCGTGCGTTGTCGATGACCAGGCCGACCCGCCGGCCGATGTCGCTCACCACCGCCACGTCCTCGGCGTCGAAGGGGTGCGCCGGGTCGGTGCGCACCACCGTCAGGGCGCCGGTGATCCGCTGTCCGGAACCCAGCGGCACCGTGAGGGCGGAGGTCGCGCCCGCCGCCCGCAGGAAGTCGCTGTGGACGGTGGCCAGGGGAGAGCCGGGCGGTGTGGCACTCTCCGCCTCGTTCCGCAGTACGGGATCACCGCCGCTCAGCACCTGGACCAGGGGTGAACCGTCCGCCTCGCCGGCCTCGGGCAGGTGCTCACGCCTGCCCTCCAGACCGGCCTCCCGGCCCGCGGGACCGGTCACCGCGACCCGGTGGACCTGCCCGGAAGCGGCCAGGAGGTCCACCGCCGCCCAGTCGGCGAGGCGGGGCACCAGCAGGCGGCCCAGCCGGGCGAGGGCCTCGTCGGTCTCCAGGGTCTGCCCCAGGACGTCGGTGATCTCCGCGACCAGCGTCAGCCGCGCGGTGCGGTCCTCCAAGGCCCTGGTGTAGGCCGCACGTTCCCGACGCACACCCTGGTCGCCGGTGGCGTCGGTGAACAGCACGGCCATGCCCTCGACGGAGCTGTCGTCCGTCAGGGGGGAGGCGGACCAGGAGATCGTGACCAGGTGGCCGTCACCGTGCAGATAGCGGTCGCCCTCCCCGCGCGCGAAGGCCCCCTCGGCCAGCGCCTGGAGCAGGGGGCACCGTTCCCGGCGGAGCGTGCCGCCGGACGCGTCCCGGTGCAGCAGTTCGTGCGCGTCCTGTCCGCGCATCGCGGTGGCGGCACGGCCCAGCAGCCGCTCGGCGGCCGGGTTGACGGCGCGGATCCGTCCGGCCGGGTCGACCACCATCAGGGCTGTGCCCAGCTGCTCGACGACCCGCGGCCAGAGGCCCGGCTCGGCCGCCGGCCCCGACAGTCCCTGATCGCCCACACCGGGCACCGCACCCTCCACCACGCCGCCCCTCAGTCATGGCAGCCTCTCACCGAAGACCGCCGGGCGCATCAGAAACGCCGCGGTGCCCGCCTGTGTGAACGCGATGCCGATTCCGGACAGTCCCGGTTGTTACACAGGCGGGAGTACGGTGGAGAGCACGAGCACTTCCGTATGCCGGAATCGACCGGCCCCGGACCGTCGCCTCGTCTCCGGCGAGTCCATTCGAGCACCTTTCCTCCAGAGCAGGACACCCGTTCTCACTGGGGCAGCCCGTGACCCCGGCCGCGCCATCCGCATCCAGGCCGAGGAGCCACGCATGCCGTCCATTCCGGCCACGCCCACGACGGTCACACCGTCGGATCCGGCACCGCCGCCCCAGGCCTACGACGGGACGTCCCCCTTCCCGGCGGACGCCCCGGCGCCCGCACGCGACGGCGGTGAGCGGCTGTACGTCGCGGTGACGGGGGTGATCGTCGTCCTGCCGTTCGTGGCGATCGGTCTCGCGGGCTGGCTGCTGTGGGGGAGTCTCATCCACCCCGCCGACATCGTGCTCGCCCTCGTCCTCTACACGGTCACGGGTCTCGGCGTCACCGTCGGCTTCCACCGCGGCCTCACCCACGGCGGCTACCGGGCCACCCGCCCCGTGCGGATCGCGCTCGCGGTCGCCGGCTCGATGAGTTTCCAGGGCGACGTCATCGGCTGGGTCGCCACCCACCGCCGCCACCACGCCTTCACCGACCGGCCGGGCGACCCGCACTCCCCGTACCGCTACGGCACGCATCTGCGCGGCCAGTTGCGCGGACTGCTGCACGCACACGTCGGCTGGCTGTTCCGCAACGACCGGACGCCGCCGGAGCGTTACGCCCCCGACCTCCTCGCCGACCGCGACCTCCGCGCCGTCGCCCGCGCCTTCCCGGTGCTGTGCCTCCTCACGCTCGCCCTGCCGTTCGCGCTGGGCTGGGCCATCGGCGGTACCTGGGTCTACGGCATGACCGCCCTGCTGTGGGCGGGACTGGTGCGCATCGCGTTGCTCCACCACGTCACCTGGAGCGTGAACTCCCTCTGCCACCTGATCGGTGAGCGCCCGTTCCGCACCCGGCGCCACGACCGTGCCACCAACCTGTGGCCCCTCGCCCTGCTCTCGTTCGGGGAGAGCTGGCACAACCTCCACCACGCCGACCCCACCAGCGCCCGGCACGGCGTCGACCGCGGCCAGATCGACCCCTCCGCCGCCTTCATCCGCCTCCTCGAACGTCTCGGCTGGGTGCACGACGTGCGCTGGCCGACCGCCGAGCGGGTCGCGGCCCGGCGCGCCTGACCTCAACCACTCGACTTCTTACGGCAGTTGGCAGGAGCTCATCATGACCACCGCACTGCAGCCCGAGATTCCCTCCCACCCCGTCCTCCGGCTGCGTCTCGCACCCCGCAGCGGCATGCCCCGGCCCATCGACGGAGCATGGTGGCCCCGTTCGTACGACCTGCTCGCGGAACTCCCTTCGCTGCTCGCGGGGTTGCCGCGCGCGTGGGGCCAGATCACCAGCGTCACCGTCAACGGGGCGGTGTGGTCCGCGGTGCCCGGCCGCACGCTCGTCTTCAACCAGGTCGTACGACTGCACAGGGCACTCGCCGCGTCCGCCCCGCACACCGCCGTCCTGCTCGCCCCCGGCCGGGGACGCTGGGACCTGCTGGTGGTGCCTCCGGATACGGCCGAGGCGGCGGCGGAACCGCTGATGGCGGCCGCCGCGAGCGATCAGGAGTGACGACAGGTAAGCAGGTGAGTGCGATGACCGACTCCTCCGCCCCGCGGGTGACCAGGCTCCTGCCGGACGCCGTCCACCAGGCCGTGCGGCCGGGGACGGCTGTCGTACGGCTGGAGACGACTCATGAGCGGCAGGGCGTGCTCGACGGGGCGTGGTGGCCGCGCTCCCGCGACATCGCCGCCGAACTGCCCAACCTGGTCTCCGCACTGACCGAGTACCTCGGGCCCATCACACGTGTCGGCCTGGACGCCGGCGCCTGGGAAGGGCTGCCGACGCGGATGACCATCGACGACCGTGTCGTCCACATCGACTCCTTCGCGGCAGGCGACAACACCGTCCTCATCACCCGGGGCGAGCAGGATCTCTTCTCGCTGCTCGTGGTCCCGTCGCACGCGACGCCCGACGCCGCGCGCGCGGCCATGGCCGAAGCCGTCCGCGCCGGCAGCGGGACGCGGGCCGAACGGATCCTCCTGGACACCGGCAGCGCATAGGCCGGGCCCTCCGAACGGTCCGTCGGGCCTGTTCGAGGAGTACGCTGGAATTACCGAGGATATTTCGAACACCGGCTTTCAGGCTCGTGTCGTTTTCGGCGATTGAATATTCCGGGCCGGTCGTGACCGGCCCGGGGCAGGGTTCGCGTCATGACTGCGACCATCTCCCGTCCGCCGACGACCGAAGCCGATGACCGGTTCTCCTCGTCCTCCCCGCGTCTGTCACTGGCTCCCGCCGGTTCCGCGCCGGCTCTGCTGGACGGCGCCTGGTGGCCCCGCTCCCGCGATCTCGCGGCGGAACTCCCGGCCCTGACCGCCGTACTCGATCCGCTGTGGGGGCGGATCACCCGTGTCACGGTGAACCCCACCCAGTGGCCGGTCATCCCACGCAAGGTGCCCGTCGCCGGGCATGTGGTGAACGTGGGCTGGTTCCTGGCCGAGCAGGACCCGCACGAACTGCTGTTGCTCTCCTACCACGTGGGCCGCTGGAACCTCCTGGTCGTCCCACCGCGTACCACTCCCGACTCGGCCGCCTGGCTGATGGCCGCCGCGAGTGACCCACGCGGCATGCTGACCGCGAGCCGGTTGCTGGAGGAGGCGGCGCGTCTGCGGACACTGCGCGACGCCGACCGGGCCGTGGAAGCGGTCTGGGACTCCGAAGGAGGGCATGAGGCCGGCGACCCGGCCGCACGTCGACGCATCCCGATGGGAAGGTGAGGACAGTGGTGACGACGTTCGTGACCGTGGCCGTGATCCTCGCCATGATCGTGGTCGGGGTCCTCCTCATCCGCCTGCTGAACTCACAGCACGGCGACCGCATGGCCGCCATCCACTACGGCCATACCGGGATGCCCGTCGAGGGACCGGCTCCGTCGGCCCGGCGCAAGGCACGCGGGCGACTCCGCCTCAGGCGCCGCGCCCGTAAGCAAGCACGGTACGGCTGACGGTCAGGACCGCGTGCGCCCTTGCCGCCCGGCCTTCGTCTCCGCGGCCCTGGCCGGTTCGGGGGCGGTCAGGTCGAGGAGGAGCATGGCGTCGTGGTCGGGGGTGCCGGGGTCGGCGGTGTAGACGCCGAGGCGCTGGCCGGGGGTGCCTTCGAGTTGCATGCTCTGGCCGGTGAGGGTGAGGACGCCGACCTCCGGGTGGTGGAAGGTCTTCTGGAGCTTCTTGCGCCCGATGACGTCGTAGCGCTCCCACAGCTTGGCGAAGTCCGGGCTCTTGACGACGAGTTCGCCCACCAGCTGGGTGAGGTCGGGCGCGTCCGGGGCGGTGCCGGCCAGGCTGCGGAGCCGGGCCACACAGCCGCGGACCTGTTCGTCCCAGTCGGGGAAGAGGCCGCGTGCGGTGGGGTGCAGGAACAGATAGCGGGCGAGGTTGCGCTGCCCCGCGGGCCAGTCGGCGATCCCCGCGTACAGGGCGAGTCCGCCGGGGTTCCAGGCGAGCAGGTCCATGCTCCGGCTGATGACGTACGCGGGGCTCGGGCGGAGCGTCTCCAGGATCAGCTTCAGGTGCGGGCGCACGGTCCGGCTGGGCGGCGGCGGGGGCTCGGGGGCGTATCGGGCGGCCCGGGCGGCGAGCTCGCGCAGGTGCTGGTGCTCGGCGTCGTCGAGTCGCAGGGCGCGGGCGAGGGCGTCGAGCACGGCGGGGCTGGGGCGGGTCTCCTTGCCGCGTTCCAGACGGACGTAGTAGTCGATGCTCATCCCGGCGAGCGTCGCCAGCTCCTCACGGCGCAGGCCGGGGGTGCGACGCAGACCGGGACCGACCGTGAGGCCGACCTGCTCGGGGAGGGTCTGGGTGCGACGGGCGCGCAGGAACTGCCCCAGCTCCCCGCTGCTCTGCTCGGATGCCATACGGCCAGTGTCACACCGCCCTGACCTGCCCGGCGGAGATGTGGGGGGCCCTGTCACTCCCCCCGAACAGCCCGCCCTGCCACCTCGGCCACCAACACGCGAGGCTCGATCTCCGTAAGCGACCGGCGGCGTCCGGCGTACCCGGCAGCCGGCGCGGGTACGGGTGTGCCCTGGCCCGTCCGGTGCGGGTACGGGTGTGCCCTGGCCCGTCCGGCAGCGCCCGGCGTGTACCCGGCGGCCCGTCCGGTGCGGGTGCGGGCATGACCTGGCCCTCGGCGCAGAGGCCGGAGGCACGCACCCCGCCCACCCGGTGCAGGAGATCTCGATGTCCCCGCGCACGGGCCGACCCGCACAGAGGCACGAAAGGAAACCCCATGCGGCACGTCACCCTCAACAACGGCGTCGAGATGCCGATCCTCGGCTTCGGCGTCTACCAGATCCCGCCGGAGCAGACCGAGCAGGCCGTCGCCGACGCCCTGGCCGCCGGCTACCGCTCCCTCGACACCGCCGCCGCCTACCGCAACGAGGAGGCCGTCGGCCGGGCCGTCAAGGCCAGCGGCATCCCGCGCGAGGACCTGTTCGTCACCACCAAGCTGTGGGTCCAGGACCCGGGCGAGGACAACACCAAGCGCGCGTTCGACGCCTCACTGCGCAGGCTCGGCCTGGACCACCTCGACCTCTACCTGATCCACCAGCCCTACGGCGACGTCTACAGCGAATGGCGCGCCCTGCAGGACCTCCACCGCGAGGGCCGCGTCCGTGCCATCGGGGTCTCCAACTTCTTCCCGGACCGGCTCATCGACCTGATCGACAACAACGACATCGCCCCCGCCGTCAACCAGGTCGAGACCCACCCCTTCCACCAGCGCGTCGCCGACCAGCGGTTCATGCGCGAGCACGGCGTCCAGATCGAGTCCTGGGGCCCCTTCGCCGAGGGCAGGAACAACCTCTTCACGCACCCCGCCCTGACCGCTGTCGCCGAGGCCCACGGCAGGTCCGTCGCCCAGGTCGTGCTGCGCTGGCTCATCCAGCGCGAGGTCGTCGTCATCCCCAAGTCCGTCCGCCCGGACCGCATGGCGGAGAACCTCGACGTCTTCGACTTCACCCTCACCGAGGAGGAGATGGCCGTCATCGCCGCCCTCGACGCGGGCACGTCCCTGTTCTTCGACCACCGCGACCCCGCCATGGTCAGCAGGCTCGGACGGGTCCGCGTCGAGGACTGACCCGCTACCGGGCCGGCAGCTGCCACCACGCGGCCGAGGCGTCGCGCAGGGTGTTGGTGCCGCAGTGCACCTCGCCCATGCCGAGGTGGTACGTGTACCAGTCGTCGATGTACGACACCTTCATGCCGACCCGCGTGTAGACGGCGTTGACGGCCTCCGTGAAGATGTCCTTGCCGCCGATGACCGGCCCCCACTGGCGCGGGGCGAGGTAGCGGTCGCGGCCCAGGAGCACGCCGTTGACCGCGCCGGGCACGTACGCGCTGGTCTCCACCGTTGCCGGAGCCGCCGCACGCGGGGCCGCCGGGTTCTCGGCGAGCCACTTCTGCTGGCCGCGGTCCCGGAGGCTGTCCACGAGGTCGGACCCGGCGCCCATGCGCGTCAGACGCGGCACGGGAACGTCCTGGCCCTCGGCGGTGAAGGCCTCCGACTCACGGGTGTACAGCGCGGGCACCCGCACGATCTCCTCGTCGGTGACACCCGTCTCGCGCTTGAGGATCTCCAGGTTGGCCGCGATGCGCCGGGCCGCCATCTCGTTGTCGGACACCAGGTGCCGGGAGGCGAGCGCCTGGTCGATGGTCTCCTTGGGCGCGGGGCTGTCGCTGCGGCCCGGGACGGAGAACATCTTCGTCGTGCCGTGTCCGTCGCGCTTGGCGTCGCGCAGCAGCCGCAGCCCCGCCTCCGGGTCGGCGACGCCGATGCGCCAGCCGCGCGGGGTGTCGGCAGGCAGGAACTGCACGAACTCGTCGACGTGCCCGACACCCAGCCAGGAGGTGTCCAGCAGCAGCGGGTCCTGCATGCCCTGCGACTTCAGCATCGTCCGCATCACCTTCGACGGGCGTGCCCCGCTGTCCTTGCGCTCGCCCATGATGATGCGCCCGGCCGGGAACGAGCGCCCGTTGTGCGCGTAGGGCGGGATGGTCTCCAGGTTCCCGAAGGAGTTGAGCGACCAGTCGTCGGGCTCCGCCGGGTCGGTCACCTGCACGACCCCCATGTCCCGGCCGCGGATCTTCTCGAACAGCTCGCGGCCCGCGTCCCGGTCCGGCTGGGCGGAGCGCAGCATCACCCGCATCACCTGCCGCTGACCGCCCGGCCCGGTCATGTTGACGTAGGCCGGTTCGACGAAGTCCTGGGCCCAGGGGTCGGCGTACTTCGTGAACTTGACCAGCGGCGTGGTGACCCCGGCCTTCTTGACCTCCTTCCCGAGCTCGGTGACGAACTTCTGCTGGAGGCGGCTGTACTCGCCCTCACCCTGGACCTCGGTCACCATCACCTGCTGGGTGTCCTGCAGGTGATGCTGGGTCAGCAGCGGCGCGACCCGCAGGGTCACGGCGTCGGAGGTCGACGTCTGCCCGGACGTCACCGTCAGCCGGATCACCGCGCGGCCGTCCCACTTCGCCGTGTCCCGGACGATGTCGGTGGCCTCGACCCCGAACTCCACGCCGGAACGCAGCTCGGCGGCGGTCAGCCGGGTCGCGGACGTCACCAGGACCCACTTGCCGTCCCGCTTGAGGAAGAGGTGCGCGTGCTTGCCGCCCGTGGTGAGCTTCAGGCTGCCCTTGGCGTCCGCGGGGAGGCCGGGCAGGGGCACCGAACGGACCCGGGCGAGGTCGGCGGCGTCCGCGGTGCCGTTCACCTTGGTGTCGGTGCCGTCGTTGCACGCGGCCAGCTTGGCGTCGGACAGGGGTCTGCCGCCCGGTCCGGTGACGGGACACCGCTTGGTGTCGTCGTCGATGTTGGGCAGATAGACGGCCCCCCGCCCGACCGACCAGCCGTCCTCGCCGTTCTTGTCGCTGCCACCGGTGACATCGACCCGCCCGTCGCGGTTCACGTCCACGCGCAGATCGGCACGGCCGGCCGTCTCGACGGCGGAGGCGGAGCCGGCCGGCCCGGCCAGCACCGATCCGGCCGCGGCGAGAGCCAGGACCATCGACCCGGCCGGGTTCAGACGTGGACGTATGGAACTACGTGAACGCACAGTGCGGTCCTCTCGATTGAGGGGTTGGGAACTGCTGGGGCTTGACTGACCATGCGGCGGCGAGTTCGTCGGCCGTGGCGACGACGGTGGCGCTGAGCGCGGTCATCGCCGTGGACCCGGCCTGCACCTCGAAGTGGGGCGGCTGCCGCCGTGGCGATCGGACGGCGCGCCCACCAGAACGCCCAACACCGTTCGGGGCGTTCGGCTGAGCACGAGTACCGGCAACAGGACTCACTCCCGCTCAGTCCTCAGGAACGGTGACGTTGTGCAAGAGGCGGAACGGGGCCTGTGCGTTGCTTTTGAAAGGGCGCTTATCGCTCGGGCGCCAGGAACTCCGTCAGTGACTTCGCCGCAGTTGGAGCGGCGTGTGCGGCGGGCCGCACTCCACCGACGTACTCCCCCGGTGGGGCGGAGCGCAGGTGAACAGTGAACCCGGCATCGACCACGGCCCGTGGTCGACCGGCTGGGGCGGCTGGGGCGCGTTACCCGCGGCCGCGGGAGCCCAGGGCTTTCCGCCGGCCGTTCGTGACGTCACCGTGGCAGGGCGGGGGTCTCGCCGTGCCGTGAGCGGAACGTCCGGCGGTAGGAGTCCGGCGGCACGCCGACCGTCCGGTTGAAGTGCCGGCGCAGCGTCGTGGCGGTGCCCATGCCGGTGGCCGTCGCGATGACGTCGACCATGTCGTCGGTGCTCTCCAGCAACTCCTGGGCGCGGCGGATCCGTTGCGTCAGCAGCCATCGCAGGGGCGTTGTGCCGGTCACCGCCTTGAAGTGGCGGCCCAGGTTGCGCGAGCTCATGCCCGCCCGGCGTGCCAGGTCCTCCACCGTGAGCGGCTGGTCGAGGCGCTCGATCGCCCAGGGGAGCAGCGCGGCGAGCGGGTGGTCGTCCCGCGTGGGAACCGGCGCGGCGACGAACTGGGCCTGGCCGCCGGCTCGGTGCGGCGGCACGACCAGACGGCGGGCCACCGCGTTGGCGACGGACGAGCCGTGGTCGAGCCGGACGAGGTGCAGGCACAGATCCATCGCGGCGGCCTTGCCGGCTGAGGTGAGCACGCTGCCGTTGTCCACGTAGAGCACGTCCGGATCGACCTCCACGCGCGGGTGGAGGCCGGCCAGGGCCTCGGTGTGGGCCCAGTGCGTCGTCGCGCGCCTGCCGTCCAGCAGCCCGGCCGCCGCCAGTACGAACGCGCCCGTGCACAGGGAGGCCACGCGCGCACCCGCCTCGTGGGCCGCGCGTACCGCGTCGACGAGCTCGGCGGGCGGGTCCACGTCGACGTCCGCCCAGCCGGGGACGATCACGGTGCCGGCGTGCCGGAGCCGGTCGAGCCCCTGGTCGGGCTCCAGCCGGAACCGGCCGACGCGCACGGCTGCCGACCCGCAGACCTCGACGTCGTACCAGGGGACGGTCACGCCCGCCGGGACCGAGCCGAACACCTCGTACGCCAGGGACAGTTCGAAGTGCAGCATGCCCTCGGTGACGGCGAGTGCGACAGTGGTCATGTCCGAAACTGTACGGGCCACGTCGTTCCGGACACTCACGGCGGTGCGCCCGCCCTCGCCAGGATGGTCGCGACGGGTCAAGCGGATCCGGCGGATCGTTCGAGCAGGGGGAGAAGTCATGGGGTCGGCAATGCGACCGGGGCAGACGGTGACGGTGTTCGGCGCGTACGGGCACACCGGGCGTTTCGTGGTGGCCGAGCTGCGGGAGCGCGGGTTCGTCCCGGTCCTCTCCGGCCGTGACGCCGGCAAGCTGCGGGCGCTGGCGGCGGCCGTCCCCGGCGCCCCCGAGGTCCGGCCGGCCTCGGTCGACGACCCCGCCTCGCTCGACCGCGCCCTGGACGGCGCGGACGCCGTGATCAACTGCGCCGGGCCCTTCGCCGTGACCGCCGCTCCCGTGATCGAGGCGGCACTGCGCGCCGGGATCCCGTACGTCGACGTGGCGGCCGAGATCGAGGCCAACCTCGACACCTTCACGCACTTCGCGGACCGCGCCCGCGCGGCGGGAGCCGTGATCGTCCCCGCGATGGCGTTCTACGGCGGCCTCGGCGACCTGCTGGCCACCGCCGCGATGGGGGACTGGACGACCGCCGACGAGGCGAACATCGCCTACGGACTGAGCGGTTGGCACCCCACCCCCGGGACGCGCGTCGCGGGCACGGTCTCCCGGGAGCGCCGGGCCGGCCGGCGGGTCCGCTACACGGACGGGCGGCTGGAGTACCACGACGACGAGACGACCCTCCTCACCTGGCCCTTCCCCGACCCGATGGGCCCCCGGGAGGTCGTCGGGGAGTTCACGATGGCCGACGTGGTGACCGTCCCCAGCCACCTCTCCGTCCCCGAGGTGCGCACCCATATGACGACCGAGGCGGCGGGCGACCTCTCGGCCCCGGACACCCCGGCGCCCACCGCGGCCGACGAGAACGGGCGTTCCGGCCAGACCTTCCTGGTCGACGTGGTCGTACGGCGCGGCGACACCGAACGGCGTGCCGTGGCACGCGGCCGGGACATCTACGCCGTCACCGCACCGCTCGCTGTGGAGGCGGTGCACCGCATCCTCACCGGCCGGACCCGCACGCTCGGCGTCGCCTCCGCCGGCCGGATCTTCGACGCCCCCGACTTCCTCCGGGCCCTGTCCCCGCACATCACCCTCGACCCGCTCCCGCGGCGGACGGCGTCCTGACGGCCGGAGCGGGCGCTGCGTCCGTCCGACGGTTGTGCGTCGCCGGTACCGGCGAGGTTCGGCGGGCGGGCGGAGACCCTCGACCAGAGTGGCCGGATGCGGTATATGCGGCGTATGGCCGGTGGAGGACCGTCCATGCTGACGCGCGTGGTGCTGGCGACGACCATCGGCACCGCGCTGGAGTGGTACGGCTTCATCCTGTTCAGCACCATGAGCGCGCTCGTCCTGAACCGGCTGTTCTTCCCGCCCGGCGACCCGGTCGCGGCGACCCTGGCGTCCTTCGCCACGTTCGCGGTCGGGTTCGCCGTCCGGCCGCTCGGCGCCCTGGTCATCGGGCACTACGGGGACCGGCTGGGCCGCCGGCGCATGCTGGTGATCACGTTGGTCACCGTCGGCCTGGCCAGCGCGCTGATGGGCGCGCTGCCGACGTACGAGACCGCCGGGGCGTGGGCTCCCGCGCTGCTGGTCGTGCTGCGGGTGATCCAGGGGTTCGGCGCGGGCGCCGAGTACGCGGGCGCCTCCCTCACCCTGGCCGAGTTCGCCACGCCGGAGCGTCGCGGGCGGTACGCCGCCATCCCCCCGGCGGGTGCGGCGGTCGGCGCGCTGCTCTCGGCCGGGGCCGTCGCCGCCGTGGCGGCCCTGCCCCCGGACGACTTCCTCGACTGGGGATGGCGCATCCCCTTCCTGGTCACCCTCCTCGTCACGGCGACCGGCTTCTACATCCGCGTCGGCGTGGCCGAGAGCCCGATGTTCGAGCAGGCCAAGCGGGAGCGGGGAGTCGCACGGGCACCCGCCGTGGAGCTGGCCCGCGGGGCTCCGCGGACCCTCGCCCTCGGGGTGGTCAGCAGTATCGGGCCGAACGTCGCCGCGTACATCCCGGTGGTGTTCGCGCTCGCCTACCTCACCGAGCAGCTCGGGGTCTCCCGTACGGTCACCCTCGTCGGCGCGCTGATCTACTTCGCGTGCAGCGCGGCGGTGACGCCGGTGGCCGGGGCGCTGGGCGACGCGGTCGGCCGCCGGATGGTGCTCGGCTGGGCCATGGTCGGTGCCGCGGCGTTCGCGTTCCCCTTCTTCTGGCTGCTGGACACCGCGGAGACGGGGTACGTGTGGTGCGCGTTCGGCCTGAGCGGGCTGCTGCTGGGGGCCCAGCTCGGCGCCCAGGCCGGCTTCCTGGCGGACCTGTTCACGACCAGGACCCGGTTCAGCGGGGTCGCCCTCAGCCGCGAGGTCGCGGCGGCGCTGGCGGGCGGCACCGCACCCCTCATCGCGGCCGCACTGCTGGAGGCGGCCGGGGGAGAACCCTGGCCGGTGGTCCTGTACATGAGCGTGCTGCTGCTGATCAGCGCGCTGGCGGTGGCCCTGATCCACGGCTTCGGACGGCACGAGCAGCGGGGCGAGGCCGGGCGACGGCCCTGAGGGGGCCCAGGGCCGTTCACCCTTCGGGGAGGCGATCTGTCAGGGCGGGAGCATGCCCACGGCGGTCGAGGCCGCGAGGCGGTGCCAGTCGGCGTCGCCCCGGAGCATCGCGTGGTCACCACCCCGTACGAGGCGGACGTCCGCCCGGGCCCCGGCCGCGCGGGCCCGCCGCACGAACGACACCGACGCGCTCGGGTCGGTGACGCGGTCCCGGTCCCCGTGGATCACGACGACGTCCTTGTCCCGCAGCTGGGCCACCGGCTCGCCGTCCGGGCACCAGGGGGCCAGCGCCAGCACCGCCCGGACCTGCGGCGCGCCCGCGGCGCGCAGGGCCGCCCGGCCCCCCATCGAGTGACCCACGAGAACCACCGGGACGTCACCGGCGCGACGGGCGAGCTCGTCGAGCGCCCGCCGGACGTCCCGCAAGGCGTCGCCCTCGTCGCCGGCACCGCCGTTCCAGCCGCGCACGCGGTAGCGCACCTCCCCCAGGAAGATCCCGTCGTCCGGCAGCGCCGCGGCGACGGCCCGCACGAAGGGCCTCATCCGCAGAGCCGCCAGATGCCAGGGCCGCGACGGGGCCCGGCCCTCGGACCTGCCGCCGTGCAGGAACAGCACGGCCGCCCGCGTCGTAACAGGGGTGCGGCGCGGCACCAGCGCGGCCGTGGCGCCGGGCGCCCCGGGGGTGCCCTCCTGCTCGTGAACCGTCATCCGCGCTCCTCACATGTCTCCTTCGGGGGAGTTCCCTTCAAGGGTCATCCGTAGCCGGCCGACGGTCGGGTCCGGCCGGCCCACCTCGGCGCCGGTGGCCGCCATGGCCTTCCCCGCCCGACGCTCACCTGGGTGGCAGCGGGAAGAAGCCGCTGGTCCGGGCCGCGTACGCGGCATACCCCGGCCGCTCGGCCATGTGCCGCTCCAGCAGCCGCTTCCCGCTGCCCTTGGTCAGCAGCAGGCTCATCACCACCGGCGACACCAGAACGGCCGCCGCCGCGGCGGGCGCGTCGCAGGCGATCAGGAACAGGCCCCACCACACGCAGAAGTCCCCGAAGTAGTTGGGATGGCGGGTGTAGCGCCACAGCCCCCGGTCCATGATGCGGCCCTTGTTCTCCGGATCCGCCTTGAACCGGGCGAGCTGGGCGTCCCCGACCGCCTCGAAGAACAGGCCGGCCGCCCACAGACAGGCGCCCGCAGCGGCCCACGCCGTCATGGGCCCGGTGATGTACTGCGCGGCCTGGACCGGCAGCGACACCAGCCACACCAGCGCGCCCTGGAGCAGATACACGATCCGCAGGGCGTACAGGTTCCGGCTGCCGGGCGCCTTGGCCAGCATCTCCTCGTAGCGCGGGTCCTCGCCGTGTCCGCGCCCGCGCCGGGCGATGTGCCGGGCCAGGCGCAGCCCCCACACCGCCGTCAGCACGGTGACCAGGATCCGCCGCCCCGGGTCACCGGTGCCCGCCGACGCCGCGAAGGTCACGGCGGCGACGGCGGTGAAACCGAGCCCCCAGGCCACGTCGACGATCCGGTGCAGGCCCTTGCGCACGGCGACGGCGAAGGTCACCAGCATCACGGCGAGAGCGGCCCCCGCCGACCAGGCGAGGCCGACCGCGAAGGCGGCCCAGGCGAAGCCGTTCACGGCCGGTCCAGCTCATCTGCGGTAGTCATCGGGGCGTGGCCTCCTTGGTGAGCAGGTAGTGCTGCACGTCCAGGTAGCCGGAGCGGAATCCGGCCTCGGAGTAGGCGAGGTAGAACGTCCACAGGCGGCGGAACGTCTCGTCGAAGCCGAGCGCGGAGACCTCGTCCGCGTGCCCGGCGAAGCGTTCGCGCCACAGGCGCAGGGTCTCGGCGTAGTGGGCGCCGTAGGCGTCCCGGCGGGTGACGCTCAGCCGGGTGTGCTCGCGGACGGTCGCGGCGACGGCCTCGACGGAGGGGACCAGGCCGCCGGGGAAGACGTACTTGGAGATCCAGGTGAAGGTGTCCCGGCCGGCCAGCATCCGCTCGTGGGGCATGGTGATGGCCTGGAGGGCGGCGCGTCCGCCCGGGGCCAGCCGCTCGTCGAGGACGCGGAAGTAGACGGGCCAGAACTCCGCGCCCACCGCCTCGACCATCTCTACGCTCAGGACGGCGTCGTAGGTGCCGCGTGCCGCGCGGTAGTCGCACAGCTCCACCGAGACCCGGTCGGCGAGACCGGCCGCCGCGACGCGCTCGCGGGCCAGGGCTGCCTGTTCCCGGGAGAGGGTCAGCGAGGTGACGTGCGCGCCGCGCGCGGCGGCGCGCAGGGCGAGTTCGCCCCACCCGGTGCCGATCTCCAGCACCCGGGTGCCCTCCCGCACGCCGGCGAGATCCAGCAGTCGGTCGATCTTGCGGTGCTGGGCGGCGGCGAGCAGGTCCCAGCGGGCGGGGAAGCCGCGGAAGAGGGCCGAGGAGTAGCTGAGGGTGTCGTCGAGGAACAGGGCGAACAGGTCGTTGGACAGGTCGTAGTGGTGGCTGATGTTGGTGTGCGAGCCGCCGGGGGTGTTGCGCTGGGCGTCCGGCCGGCGCGGCGCCCACAGTCCGCGCAGCCGCTGCAGCGGTGCGGGAACCAGCTCGGCCAGGTCCGCCGCGAGCACGGTGAGGGCGGCGACCAGGTCGGGCGCGTCCCACTCCCCGGCCATGTACGACTCGCCGAAGCCGACCAGGCCCTGGCTGCCCACCCGGGCGTGGAACGCCCGCGGGTCGTGGAGGTCCAGGGCGGGGCCGCCCTTCCCGAGCGAGGTGCCGTCGGGGAACCGGACGCGCAGCGGCAGGTCCCGCAGGGCATGTCGTACGACGGCTGCCGTGATCGCGGTCCGTGCCCGGGAGGCCTTCGGCGGCCGGGCCACGTCGGGCCAGCGGGCCGCGTCCACGGCCGGCAGGGTCACGGCCCGCCCCGTGCCGCCGGGGCGGAGCTCGGCTGTCGTCATGCGGAGTTCTCCCTGTGCTGGTGGTCGGGTCGGGGCTGAACGGGCAGCCCGCGCAGATACAGACGGATGCCGTGCAGGCGGATGGCCGCGGACACGGCGAGCGTGGACCAGGGATGCCGCAGGGCCAGCCGCAGCAGCGTTCCCGTACGGACTTCGTGACGCGCCCCGCGCACGGTCGCGGTGAACGGCCTGCCGCCCTCCCGTTCCAGGTGCACGGTGAGGTCGAGCCGGTCCCCGGGAGCGGGCAGGCGCATGCGGTAGCGGCCGTCGACGGGGAAGAACGGCGAGACGTAGAACTCCTTGCCGGCCACCGCCGTCCCCGAGGCGTCCGGGCGCAGCAGATAGCAGTGGCGTTCGCCGTAGGTGTTGTGGACCTCGGCGACCACACAGCGCACGGCGCCGTCGGGGCCGTGGCACCAGTAGACGGTGAGCGGGTTGAAGACGTGTCCGAACACCCGCGCGTGCGTGAGCATCACGACCTCGCCGCCGTCCGGCCGCACCCCGTGGCCGGCCAGGAAGGCGTCCAGTCCCGCGCGGATGGAGGGGTGCTCGCCGGAGAAGTGGTCGCGCGCCTCGAAACGCGCCAACGGGCGCAGTGCGCGGGGGAGTTGGGGAGGCCGGTCGGCGTCGATGAGCCACATGTACGTACGGTGGCGCAGCGCGTACCGCAGGGGCGCGGTGCGCACATGGGCGATAGCGCAGCGGTACAGGGCGGGCACGGGCGCGGACAGGGGCGCGGCCGCTGGTACGGGCGCGGGTGCGTACGCCGGTGAGGGGGTGCGTGCGGGCGTCACCACCGCACCCCCAGCGCCGCGGCGGCCGCCACCCCGGACCGGCAGCCGTCCTCGTGGAAACCCCAGCCGTGGTAGGCGCCCGCGAACGCCGTCACGGGGCCGCCCAGTTCGGGCAGCCGCCGTTGGGCGGCCACCGACTCCGGGGTGCAGACCGGGTGTTCGTAGACCATGCGGGCGCGGATCCGGGCCGGGTCGA
Source organism: Streptomyces purpurascens (assembly GCF_045040895.1). NCBI lineage: Bacteria > Bacillati > Actinomycetota > Actinomycetes > Kitasatosporales > Streptomycetaceae > Streptomyces > Streptomyces purpurascens. The sequence goes on from NZ_CP108341.1 coordinate 4,922,419, forward strand.
CACGGTCCTCGCCGCCGAGGGTGACCACGAACGTCTCGGCGGCGTCGAGCCGTTGGAGCCGGTTCATGTCGTAGCTGACCCGCACCCGGTCGGCGCCCGCCCCGCACGACGGCATCAGGTAGTTCCACGACGCCCGCGCCCCGCGCGCCCGCGGCAGCAGCCGGGTGTCGGTGTGCAGGAGCGTGGTGTTGCGGGAGTACCGGAAGGCCCCGAGCACCTCCTTCTCCTCCGGCGTGGCATCGGCGAGCAGTCGCAGGGCCTGGTCGGGGTGCGTGGCGAGGACCACCGAGTCGTACGACCGTGTGGTGCCGTCGGCCGTGGTGAGGCCGACGCCGTCGGGATGCCGCCGCAGGGCCCGGACCGGAGCCGCGAGACACACCTCGTCCAGCCGGGCCGCCACCCGCTCCACATACGCGCGGGAGCCGCCGGTGACCGTGCGCCACGTCGGCGATCCGCTCACCGAGAGCAGGCCGTGGTGCTCCAGGAAACGGAACAGGTAGGCGGCCGGACAGCGCTGCGCCGTCGCGGCGTCGCAGGACCACACCGCCGACACGACCGGGGTCATGAAGTGCGTGCGGAAGTAGGACGAGAAGCCCTCGTCGTCGAGAAACTCCCCGAGGGTGAGGTCTTGTTCGGTCCCCCGCTCGAGGTATCGCCGTGCGGAGCGGTGGAAGGCCGGTATCTCCCGCAGCATCCGCAGATAGGCCCCGCGCAGGGCGTTGCGGGGCCGGGCGAACAGTCCGGCGGGGCCACGGGCACCGGCGTACTCCAGGCCGCAGCCCTCGCACCGCACCGACATGCTCATCTCCGACTCCTGCGTGGCGACGCCGAGTTCGCCGAAGAGGCGCAGGAGGTTCGGGTAGGTGCGGCGGTTGTGCACGATGAAGCCGGAGTCCACGTGGTGCGTCGCGCCGCCGGGCGAGGTCAGCTCGTGGGTGTGGGCGTGCCCGCCGAGCCGGTCGTCGGCCTCGAACAGCGTGACGTGATGCGCGCGGGCGAGCACGTACGCGGCGGTCAGGCCCGCCACCCCGCTGCCGATCACGGCCGTGCGCGGCCGCTCCGGTACGGCGTTTCCCGGCACCTGTGACATCGCCTCTCCTCCTGGTCGGACCTGGACCTGGACACGGACCTGGGTCTCGCGCGTAATCCGGAGCCGCCGCGCGAGCGGATGAGACCGGACCACTACCAGGTACTTCCGGGCGCGGACGCCGTCCGGATGCCGGGGCGGCCGTGGAATCCGTAGCGAATCCGGCGGGTGGGTCGGGATCGGACGGGTCAGGAAGGGGAAACCGCGCTCGCCGTCATCGCGCCCCGCCCGCGTGAGCCGTCACCGTCACCGTGCTGATGCCGGGCAGCCGACCGTTCCGCGGGTACCAGGGCAGGTCGTCGGCACGACGGACGCTTCCGCACATGCGTCCGGGGGTAGGGGTCCAGCCGGACGCCGCCCCCACCGACGTCCTGCCCACCCTCACCGCACGCGCCACCCCCATGGAGACGGCCCTGCCCCCCTACAGTGTCCGTACCCACGTCCGTCCCAGCACGTTCTCGCACCGCAGGCGCCATGTCAGCTGAACCACACTCCCCGGCAGCCCACCGCCCGCCCGCCGGCACCGCCCCACGGCCGGGCGTCCGGCTCGCAAGGCCCTGGGCGGCCGCCCTGCGCCGCACCCCGGTGTCGATGTGGCGCGACGACGTGTCGGACTTCGCCGCCGCCCTCACCTACTACGCCATCCTGGCCGTACTGCCCGCCCTGCTCGTCACGGCCATCGCGTTCGGCCTGTTCAGCCCGGGTACGGCCGAGGCCTTCATCGCGCACGTCACCGCCTACGCGCCCGGCCAGTCGGGTGCCCCCCTGCACGACGTGCTGTCCCGGACCCTGCGGGACGGTTCGGCCGTCTGGACCCTGCTGTGCGGCGGCATCGTGAGCGCGGTGTGGTCCGCCTCCAGCTACCTCGCCGTCTTCCGCCGGGCCCTGCACCGTATGCACCGGGAGGCCGACCGCCGCTCGCCCTGGCGCAAGGCCCCCCGCATCCTGCTCACGGCGCTGGCCCTGCTCGGTCTGCTCGTCGTCGGTTCCCTCGTCCTGTTGCTGACCGGCCCCGCCGCCGAGAGCATCGGCCGCTATCTCGGCCTCGGCGCGATGGCCGCATGGACCTGGAGCCTGCTGCGCTGGCCCCTCCTGCTGTGCGTGGTGGCCCTGCTGGTCGTCATCGTCTTCCACACCGGCCCCAGGGCGGCCCGCACCCGCGGCCACAGCCTCCCCGGCGGAGCCCTGGCCGCCGCCCTGTGGCTCACGGTCTCCGCGGGCTTCGCCCTCTACGCCTCCGCACTGAGCACCTACAGCAGGCTCTACGGCTCCCTGGCCGGCGTCGTGGTCTTCCTCGTCTGGCTGTGGCTGTCGAACCTGGCACTGCTGGCCGGCGCCCAGTTCACCGCCGAACTGAGCGAGCCGGCACGCGGACGAGGGCGGTACGACAGCCCGGACGACGGCGGCCCGGACGCCTGACGAGTGTCGGGCGATGGCGGTATCTCACATCTGAGGCTGTGTCACAGGCGCGTGACGGCGATGTCCGGGACGTGAGACGGCGTGAACCGGAAGCCGGAACCGATCGTCTTCATGATCGTAAATGTGCGGTACCGATCAGTTGGTGCCGCGCAGTTGTCGCCCTTGGAGGGAAATCCGTCATGAACCGTCGTCTGCGCACCGCCCTTGCCGTCACCGCCGTGATCGGCTCGGGCCTGCTGATGACTGCGTGTGGGGGCGGTGACGAGTCGTCGGCGTCCGACTCCTCGGCGGCATCCTCCAGCCAGGCAAGCCCGACGGCGTCCGGCGGCGGCGAGGGCGGCAGCGACAGCAGCGGTTCGGGCACCTCGAAGTCCTCCGGCGGCGGGGCCGCGGGCAGCGGCTCTTCGGACAAGTCCGGTACGGGCGGCAGCGACGCGTCCGGCAGCGACTCGGCCGGAGACAAGAGCGGCTACGGGCAGAGCTGCGGCACCAACGACATCTCCTGGAGCGTGAGCTCCGAGGACCAGGCCGGCGGCTACTTCCTGATCAAGGCCACGGCCAAGTCCGGCATCACCTGCATCCTGCCCGCCGAGCTGCCGGTCGTGGCCTTCGGCTCGGACGGTACGCAGGCCGAGCCGGCGGAGCAGTCGGCCGGTCAGCCGATCACGCTGCGCGCGGGGGTCACCGCCTACGCCGGCGTCAACCCGAAGACCACCAAGGAGGACGGCGGCAAGGAGCTGGACAGCCTCATCGTCTCCGTCTCCAACGACGACCCGAACCCGGAGTCCCTGAAGGTCGGTTCGTTCGTCGTCGACAAGCCGATCGTCTCCAGCTGGCACACGTCCGCCGCCGACGCCGTCCCCTTCTCGAGCTGAGAACCAGGGGCAACTCCGGGGGAGCGCAAACAAATTGCGCTCCCCCTCTCGCCGGCCCCCGCTCACCCTCACGCTCCAAGGGCCGGACCACTGGGTGGTCCGGCCCTTGGAGCTGGCGGAGAATCGAGCCCGGTCCGTCCTCAGACGGCCGTCTGCCGCTGCCGCTCTGCCACGGCCCGCACGGCCGAGCCCGAGACGAGCACTCCTGACAATGCGATCAGACTGGTCAGGATGTCCTGGATCTGCGCCGCCGGCGCATAGACGATCACGATGACGATGAGCAGGGCCGCCCAGTCCCGAGGGCGAGCGATGGACAGTACAGAGCGAGTTGGAGCCACAATCATTGCGGTACCTCCTGGTCCTCGTTGCTGCTTGGACTCATAGTGGCCCCTTCTGTCACCAGGACGTCCGTTGAGCACCCGGGTCATGGCCCACGGTCCCTCGAACGGCGGATTGTGCGGGCGAGTTGCTCTTGACTCGCCAGAACCTCCCGCTGTGAGGAGAAGCGGAGTTACGTCAACCGCTTCATGCCGTACGTACACAGCGGACGCCCGCTAGCCGGCGGGTGAGGAACGCGCATCGCCTCTGAAGTCCCGTATGCAGAAGAGGAGTTCGGCCCGGCACGGCGGGGCGTACGGCAACGCCCGGGCGTGTCGTCTGTGGGCTTATCGCATCGGGGCGGCGCACGAACGTCCACGAACCGCGGGATCGGGTCGTACGCCGTCCAGGACCGAGGTCCGTGACGCGGTCTCCGCCGGGGTCCGCCCCGAGACGGCCTCCGGAACTGCCACGTGATCATCGTCGTCGCGGACACCTCCCGTCGCCGGAGGCCCTCGCGGAAGCCGCGTGGTAGCGTCCGTATACAAGGTGTATGCGAGAGCTGGGGGCTGCCGTGACGTCCGGTCGGGAGAAGGCGTACGCGTATCTCAAGGACACGGTGCTGACGGATCCCGGTATGCAGGGCGCCTTTCTGTCGGAGCAGGAGCTCGCGGACCGTATCGGCGTCTCCCGCACGCCCATCCGCGAAGCGCTGCTGCAGCTCGCGGCCGAGGATCTGGTCGAGCTGGTGCCCAAGCGGGGCGCCCGGGTGTCCCCTCTGACGGGACGGGAGATCCGCGAGCTCATGGAGCTGCGGGGCATCGTCGAGCGGTACGCCGCCCAGGAGCTCGTCTCCGGTGGGGGAGCGCCGGTGGCGGAGCTGCGGTCCCTGCTGGAGCGGCAGCGCGAGCTCACCGGTGCCGACCAGGCCCGGGAGTTCATCGCCGTGGACCACTGTTTCCACGCGGCCCTGGTGTCCGCCGTCGGCAACGCCCTCCTCGACCGGCACTACGAGGGCCTGCGCAGCCGCCAGGTCCGTACCGGAGTGGTCGCCCTCTTCAACCAGCAGGGGCGCCAGGAGGCGGTGCTGGAGGAGCACGAGGCCATCCTGGACGCCCTGGAGGCCGGTGACGCGCAGGCCGCGTGCGCCGCCATCGACCACCATCTGGAGTCGACGCTCAAGGTGCTGCTCGCGGGCTAGGGGGTGCCCGGGTAGGTGATCACCAGCATGGTGACCCCGTCCGGGGACGTCCACGGCCCGTGCGGCATCCCGGGCGGGCGGCAGGCGTACATGCCGGCGGTGAAGGTCCGGCCGAGCGTCAGGTCGTGCAGCGCTCCCTCGACGAGGTAGACCTCCTCCCAGAAGTCATGGCGGGTCACGCCGTCCGCCGAGGTGTCGGTGCCCGGCGCCCAGCGGACGAGCGCCGTACGGGATCCGCGCTCGGGGTCGTCGGCCAGCACGCGCTCCTCGACGCCCGGGCCGGAGCCGGCCGGGGTCCGCCACGGTCCGTCGGGGAGGTGGAACTCCAGCTCGGGCTTGCTCATCGCCACATCTCCGGACGCCGGTTCGCGAGTACGGAGGTCCGCCGCCGGACCGCGGCGACCTCGTCGATGTCCAGGTCCGCCACCAGCAGCTCGGGTTCGGCGCCCAGAGCGTGCCGTACGGTCCCGTCGGGTCCGGCGACGAGGCTGTGCCCGATACCCGTCGGGGCGGAACCCGCGCCGGCGCCCGGATCGGCCTGGTCGACGGCGGCGAGCCACACCGTGGCGTCCAGCGCACGGGCCCGCGCCAGCAGCTCCCACTGCTCCGGCTTGCCCGGCCCCGCGCCCCAGGAGGCGGCCAGCAGTGTGGCGGCGGCTCCGGCGTCGGCGTGCGCCCGGAACAGCTCCGGGAAACGGATGTCGTAGCAGGTGGCGAGGCCCAGCCGTACGCCGTCCACGTCGATGACCGTCGTGGCCGAACCCGCGGCGACGGTGTCGGACTCACGGAAGCCGAAGGCGTCGTAGAGGTGGATCTTGTCGTACGAGGCCTCGACGCCGGGGCCGGTGGCGAGCAGGGTGTTGGCCACCCGGCCCCCGGTCGCCGGGGTGAACATGCCGGCCACGACGACCGTGCCGGTGGCGCGGGCGATCCGCCGCACGCCATCGGCCCACGGTCCGTCCAGGGGCTCGGCGAGCGGTGCCAGCGGGGTGCCGAAGCAGGCCATCGTCGCCTCCGGGAAGACGACGACGCGGGCCCCGGCGTCCGCAGCGCGCCGGGTCCATTCCTCGACGAGCAGGAGGTTCTTCTCGGGGTCGGGGCCGGTGGTGAGCTGGCTCAGGGCGATGCGCACGATGTGGTCCTCCTCAGAAGCGGGTGGCGTCGGCCGTCCGCGGCGCCTTCGGCGCGGCGAGGGCGGCGTCCTCGTCGAGGGCGGCCTCGGGGTCGCGCCCCAGCCAGACGCCGACGAGGGAGACGGCCGAGGCCAGCGCGATGTACACGGCCAGCGGCGCCCAGGTGCCGTAGGCGCTCAGCAGGCTGGTGAACAGCAGCGGGGCGACGGCGCCGCCGATGATCCCGGCCAGGGTGTAGGCCAGGGACGAGCCGGTGGAGCGCAGCCGGGGCGCGAACTGCTCGGTGATGAAGGCGGCCTGCGGACCGTACAGACAACAGTGGATCACCAGGCCCACGACGACCCCCGTCGCGAGGGGCAGCCAGGTGCCGCCGCCGATCATCGGGAAGAACACGAAGGGCCACACCCCGGCGGCCACCGCGGCACCGCCGTACAGCAGCCGGCGGTTGACCCGGTCGGAGAGGGCGCCGGCCAGCGGCATCAGGAAGACCTGGATCGAGGAGCCGATGAGCACGGCCGCGAGGGCGGAGCCGCGTGACATGCCGAGTTCCTGGGTGGCGTACGTGAGGACGAAGACGGTGAACATGGCGTACAGCACGTCGGGGCCGACGCGGCACAGGATCGCGGCGAGCAGGGCGCGGGGCTGGGTGGTGAACACCTCGCGGATCGGCGCCTCCGGGCGGGAGTGCTCGGCCTCCATCGCCTTGAAGACCGGGGTCTCCTCCAGCTTCGCCCGGATCCACAGCCCGAACCCGACGAGGACGCCGGAGAACAGGAACGCCACACGCCAGCCCCACGACTCGAACTGCGCCTCGGTCAGCAGCGCGCCGAGGGCGGCCAGGACGCCGTTGGCCAGCAGGTTTCCGGCGGGCGGGCCGACCTGGGCGGCGGATGCGTAGAAGCCGCGGCGGCGTGGGTCCCCGAACTCGCTGGACAGCAGTACGGCACCGCCCCACTCGCCGCCGACGCCGACGCCCTGCGCGAAGCGCAGCACGACCAGGGCGATCGGGGCGGCCACACCGGCCGTCGAGTACGCGGGCAGGACGCCGATCAGGAACGTCGCCGCGCCGATCAGGACCAGCGTGGCGATCAGCACCTTCTTGCGGCCGATCACATCGCCGAGGCGGCCGAAGACGAACCCGCCCAGCGGGCGCGACACATAGCCGACCGCATAGGTGGAGAACGCCAGGAGCGTGCCGGTGAGCGGGTCCTCCGAGGGGAAGAACAGGTCGCCGAAGACCAGGGCGGCCGCGGCGGAGTAGACGGCGAAGTCGTACCACTCCAGCGCCGTGCCGGTCAGGCTCGCGACGAAGGCGCGGCGGACGCCGGAGTGCTTCTCCGCCGCCCCGGCGTCGCTCTTCGGGGTGTCTTGCATGGTGCCCATCCTTGCTCGGGGACATCGACCTTCCGGCATACTTCTTGTATACAGGTCGTATGCGCAACCCCTGCGCCGGAAGTTAACCGCGGAGAAATCAGGATCCGCGGACCGTTCCAAGATCCCTGGGAGTGCCCTCATGGCCGTGCTGACCTTCGAACTGCCCGACGGATCGACGCGCGAGGTCGACGTCGTCCAGGTCCTCAACGCCGGGTACGCCGGACGCAGCCAGGAGGACGTCGCCGCACACGTCGCGGAGCTCGCCGAGCTGGGCGTGCCCGGCCCGTCCGTGACGCCCGCCCTCTACCCCGTCTCCCCCTACCTCGCCCAGCAGACCGACCGGGTCCACGCGCAGCACGGGCACACCTCCGGTGAGGCGGAGTGGGCGCTCGTCGTGGCGGACGGCGGGGAGCTGCTGCTGACCGCCGCCTGCGACCACACCGACCGCGACCTGGAGGTGCACGGCGTGGCCTGGAGCAAGAACGCCGGCCCCGACGTCCTGGCCCGTCGCGCCTGGCGCCTGGCAGACGTGGAGTCCCGCCTCGACGACCTCACCCTGCGCGCCTGGGTCACCCACGGCGGCACCTCGACGCAGATCCAGCACGGCACCCTCGCCGAACTCCTCGCCCCCGCCTACTGGGTCGACGTCCTGCGCTCACGCGACGCGCTCACGCCCGGCACCGTCCTGATCTCCGGCACCATCCCCATGACCCCCGGCGTCGACCAGTTCGCCGACGGCTGGAGCGTGGAACTGTCCGACCCCGCCACGGGAGACACGATCCGCCTCGACTACGACGTCCGGCCGATGCCGGCACCCATCGGCTGACGTTCCTTCCGTCACGCCGAGGCCGGCCGGGCCTTCCTGACGTGCAGCACATTGCCGTCCAGGGGCAGCGGTACCCGGCCCACCAGGGCGAGGCCGGCGTCGGCGAACAGTCTGCCGAAGTGGGCGGCCTGCCGTTCGCGCCCGCCGACGTTGCACATCATGTGGAGATCCCAGGCGGTCGCCAGCGAGACCGAGCCGTCGGAGGGCAGGACGCGTTCGACGACGAGCAGATCGGCGTGATCGGGCATCGCGCGGGCGCAGTGGCCCAGGATCTCGCGGCAGCGCTCGTCGTCCCAGTCGTGCAGGACGCGGGACAGGAGGTAGACGTCACCGCCCGCGGGCACGTCCGCGAAGTCGCCGGCCAGGAAGTCGCACCGCGTGCCGTGACCGGCCTCCTTCAGCAGGCGGCGGGCGGTTTCCACAGCGTGTGGACGCTCCAGCAGCACTCCGTTCAGACGCGGGTGCGCGGCGAGGACGCGCCCGAGCAGTTCCCCGTTGCCACCCGCGACATCGACGACCGTGCCCCCGTCGGGTGCCTCGGCCGCGGCCGTGAGCGCCGGATGCGTGGGGACCGGGTCGAACATGGCGGATCCGGCGGCCATGGACTGGTCGAAGAGTTCCGCGAGGTGCGGGTCGCGGGCGAAATGGTCGAAGTGGTTCTCGCCGAAGACGTGCTCGAAGGCGACCTCTCCCGTGCGTACGGTGTGCCCGAGCCCGGCGAAGGACGCGTAGAACGGGCCGCCGTACATCAGCGCCAGCGCCCGCATGGACCCGGGGGCACCGGCCCGCAGCAGTGCGCCCAGCTCGGTGAGCCGGAAGCCGTCGTGGCCTTCCTCCACCGCGCCCAGCATCGCGAGATAGCGCAGCAGCGTCGCCAGATTCCGCGGCCTCGCGCCGGTCTCCCGCGCCAGTTTTCCGACGCCGGCCCCTCGCTCGCCGTCCATGGCGTCGGGCACCCGGAGCTGGGCGAACGTGGCCAGTGCCTGGGTCGTCCACGCCCCGGTCAGCAGGCGCAGGAGCGTTTCGGCGGGCTGCCGGGCGCGATGCTCGTCGAGGTGGTCGGCGAGCACGTCGCGGTGGTCCCCGGGGACGTACAGCTCCACGCGCCGGTACCCCGCCTTGGCCTCGGCGGCCGCGCCGAAGTAGAAGACCGTGCCGTTCTCGTGCGGGTTGTAGCCGCCGCCGTCCGGGGTGGCTCCGTACCGCGCGAAGGTCGCGCACAGGCCACGCAGCACCAGCGGGTCGGGCGATACGACGTCGAAGGCGACGTGTGCCTCGTGCTGCCGCTCACGCTCGTACGCGGCGACCGTTTCCAGGCCCGATCCCGGCGGCACGGTCAGCGCGAACAGCTCGACCGTACGGTGCTCCCCGTCCGCGCCGACCACGGCGGGGCGCAGGATGCCGACGTCCAGCTCGTCCGCCCGTCGCCGATGCCGTACGGCCAGCCGCTCGCGTACGACGACACTCGGCCGCGGAGGCGGGCCCGCGACGAGCCCGCAGTCGCCGAGCATGGCCCGCAACTCGGCCTCGTCCGACGGGAAGACGAGCAGCGCGGCATGGGAGAAACGGCAGTGCTCCACGAGAGTCCGCAGCTCGGGACCGTCGAGCCCGGGGAACAGGAGCGGGAGCAGGGCGGCGGTGTCCTGCTCCTTGACGAAGTCGACCGTCGCGAGCAGGCGGGACGTGTCGCCCGACAACGTCGTGATCATTGCGGGGATCCTCATTCAGATCTGGGATGACGCGGGGCAGGGAGAAGGTGGGACGGTGGACCTCAGACGCCGACGTAGTGCTCGGCGAACCAGTCCTGGTGGCTGCGCGACGTACGCAGCGACGTGAGGCGGGAGCGCCGCAGGGAGTTGTGGAACGACGACGTGCCGTCCGAGCCGGACGGGCCGTGCAGCAACCGGATCATCCAGTGCGAGAACTCCTGCGCCCGCCAGATGTACGCCAGGCACCGCGCGGAGTAGGCGTCGAGCCCCTCGGAGTCGCCGTGGACGAGGTCGTCGACCAGGGCTCCGGCGAGGATCTCCGCCTCGAGGACCGCGAGATTGGCGCCCTTCGCCGCGCACGGGCTCACGAGGCCGGCGGCGTCGCCCGCCAGGAACAGCGAACCGTGACGCAGTGGTTCGAGGACGTCGGACTCCAGGTCGACGACGGCGCGCTCCACGACGCGGCCGCGGTGCAGCGGGCCGTACTCCGTCCCCCGCATCCGCAGATCCAGCTCGTCCCAGATCCGTTCCTCGGACCAGGCGTCGGCCGGGGTGCCGCGCTCGCACTGCACGTAGTAGCGGGTGATCTCGCTCGTGCGCGCCATGTGCCCGGCGAAACCCCGTTCGTGCACCGCGTACCCGACGGCGTCCAGACTGGGCGGCGCCTCGGCGAGCAGTCCGAGCCAGGTCACGCCGTGGTCGCAGTGGTGCCGGCGCACCGAGCCGGCCGGCAGCGAACGCCGGGCCGCGCCGTGCCGCCCGTCGCACCCGGCCACGTAACGCGCGGCCCATCGGCCGGGGTGCCCGTCCGCCTCGCGCACGGTCACCGAGGGCCGGTCGGTGTCGGTGTCGAGGACGGCCACCGCCTCGGTGGCGAAGTCGACCCGGCCGCCGGAGGCCAGGAACCGCGTCAACAGATCGGTGACCAGCTGCTGTTGGGGATAGACGGTGTGCCGCTCACCGCGCCCGAGCCCGCCGTAGTCCAGCCGGAACCGGCCGTCCGCGGTACGGAACTCGCACGTGCTGTGGACCCGCCCACTCCGGTGCAGCCCCTCGGCCAGCCCGTGCCGCTCCAGGATTCGCACGGTGTTGGCCGCCAGGAACCCGGCGCGCGCCCGCGTCTGGATGTGCGCGCGCTCGGCCCGCTCCAGGACGACGCAGTCGATCCCGCTGTTCTGAAGGAGATTGCCGAGCACGAGCCCCGCCGGACCGGCGCCGAGGATGACCACGTCGGTTGCGCTTCGGGTCTGCCTGTCTGTCACGAGAGGGGATAGTAGATCCCATGAAGTGACTTACCGGACAGAAATCACCTGAATGAGGAGGGCCGTAGCAGTGGGGTGGGGCGTGCGGCCCGGAGAAGCGCGCTGACCGGCACGTGATCAGCTGGAACCGGGAAGGGGACGGTCGGCCGCTTCGTGCTCGGCACGGCGGCGGTACTCGGCGTTGATGCGCTGGGCTTCCTCGAGCTGGTCCTCGAGGATGACGATGCGGCAAGCGGCCTCGATCGGGGTGCCCCTGTCGACGAGCTCGCGGGCGCGTGCCGCGATCCGCAGTTGGTAGCGGGAGTACCGGCGGTGTCCGCCCTCCGAGCGCAGCGGAGTGATCAGGCGAGCCTCACCGATGGCTCGCAGGAAAGCAGGGGTGGTGCCGAGCATCTCGGCGGCCCGCCCCATCGTGTATGCGGGGTAGTCGTCGTCGTCCAGACGACCACTGAGCGGGGTATCTGCTGTCATGTCACCTCGTTGTGCAACGCGTCGAGGGGCCCTGGTGCCGTACGGCACCAGGGCCCCGAAGGAAATTCAACACCATCTGTCGGCCCTACTGCTGTGCCGACCTTCTGTTTCCGCTACCGGCCCTGCTGAAGGGGGGTGCGGGGATCGCGGCTGCGTGACCGGGGACCACCTTCCAATCCGGGGTCTTGCGGTACCCGGCCGAGTGCCTCTCGGGCCGGGCGATCCTGATGGCGTCTCTCCTCCGTCCTTGCCGGTTCGTGTCTGCCGAGCTTCGCTCGACCGTCTCAACGAGAAAAACAGTAACCGCGCTGATGGCCAATGTCTACCCTGGCAAAGGTAGATTTCGTTCCTCTGGTGGACTAGATAGCCTGTGACCTGCAACAACGGGTGACGTAAGCCGTTGTGGGCGGCGAAACGACGGTGAGGGCCCTGCCGACACGTGTCGGCAGGGCCCTCACCGGGATCCTGATGGCGGTTGGCCGCCCGTCGTTATGCCGTCGAACTAGGCAGCCGAGTCGAAGGCGGGCCGCTGCGCCCTGCGCCGCCCCGCTCGTCCGGTCGCGCGTCCCTGGGCGGGGCGGTCGCGACGGCCTCGGGACGAGGGATCCGCGGAGGACACGGCGCGGCGGGGGCGTTGGGCGACGGGCGCGGTGATGACGACGGGAACACCGGAAGGGGCCTGGGCCCCGGTGATGCGGCTCAGTTCCGCCTCGCCCGAACGTACCGGGGTGATCCGGGGGGTGATGTCGGCCGCGGCCATCAGCCGGCTCATGCTGCGGCGCTGGTTGGGGGTCACCAGGGTGACGACGCTGCCGGTCTCTCCGGCGCGGGCGGTACGGCCGCCGCGGTGCAGGTAGTCCTTGTGGTCGGTGGGCGGATCGACGTTGACGACCAGGTCGAGGTTGTCGACGTGGATCCCGCGCGCCGCGACGTTGGTCGCCACCAGTACCGTCACATGCCCGGTCTTGAACTGGGCGAGGGTCCGCGTGCGCTGCGGCTGGGACTTGCCGCCGTGCAGGGCCGAGGCGCGGACGCCGCTGTTCAGCAGGTGCTTGGTGAGCCGGTCCACGGCGTGCTTGGTGTCCAGGAACATGATCACCCGGCCGTCTCGTGCCGCGATCTCGGTGGTCGTCCGGTACTTGTCCGCTTCGTGCACGTGGAGTACGTGGTGTTCCATCGTGGTGACCGCGCCCGCGGACGGGTCGACGGAGTGGACCACCGGGTCGGTCAGGTAGCGGCGGACGAGCAGGTCGACGTTGCGGTCCAGGGTGGCCGAGAAGAGCATGCGCTGCCCTTCGGGGCGCACCTGGTCGAGCAGGGCGGTGACCTGCGGCATGAAGCCCATGTCGGTCATCTGGTCGGCCTCGTCGAGGACGGTGATGGCGACGTCGTCCAGCCGGCAGTCGCCACGGCCGATGAGGTCCTTGAGCCGCCCCGGCGTCGCGACGACGACCTCCGCGCCGGCGCGCAGCGCACCGGCCTGCCTGCCGATGGACATCCCGCCGACCACGGTGGCCAGCCGCAGCCTCACGGAGCGGGCGTACGGAGTGAGCGCGTCCGTGACCTGCTGGGCCAGCTCGCGGGTGGGTACGAGGACCAGGGCCAGCGGCTGCCGCGGCTCGGCGCGCCGACCCGCTGTCCGGGCCAGCACCGCCAGGCCGAAGGCGAGGGTCTTGCCCGAGCCGGTACGGCCGCGGCCGAGCACGTCGCGTCCGGCGAGAGAGTTCGGAAGGGTCGCCCCCTGGATGGGGAACGGTACGGTCATGCCCTCATGACCGAGTGCGGCCAGCAACGGCGTCGGCAGGGCGAGATCGGCGAACGCCTCGACGGCGGGCAGCGCGGGCGTGACCGTCACCGGCAGCGCGAACTCGCCCTGGGCTGAGGTCGGCCGGCGATCGTTGCCCTTGGAACGCCGGGGAGCCCCCGAGCGCTTGCCGGCGGAACCCCAGGAGCGGTCGTTGGTACGGGGCGTGCGGGTGGTGCGTGCGCGGTTCAAGCGGAACCTTTCCTCGATGTGAGCACGTAGGCACGTAGCAAGGAATTTCCGCAGCAAAATGAACTGCGCAGGGAATCGCGAGAACGCGCCGGAGATGATGGGCGCCGAGTCGTATCGACGGGGAAATACATCACCCTTGGGTGAGGTAATGGGGTTATCCCGTCACGCGCCCTGAAATGCAGCGAGCTGGGGCCCGCACCCCAAGGTGCGGGCCCCAGCTGCGAAGTATGCGTTGCTGCCGGTGTCAGGCGGGAACGATGTTCTCCGCCGTCGGGCCCTTCTGGCCCTGCGCGATGTCGAAGGACACCTTCTGGCCTTCCTGCAGCTCGCGGAAGCCCTGGGTGGCGATGTTCGAGTAGTGGGCGAAGACGTCGGCGCCGCCGCCGTCCTGCTCGATGAAGCCGAAGCCCTTTTCCGCGTTGAACCACTTCACGGTGCCAGTAGCCATGTCATTTCTCCTTCGGAGACGATGTTTGGAATTCGCCTTGTGCGGATTCCGCGTCGCCGTGCTGATCAACCCGTCGGAAAATGAACCTTATGGCAACCACACCTGCAACTGAGATAAACACTAGCATGACGCGATCGGCCCCGTGCCATCAAATAATTCCGTTCGGGTCGGCGGTCGAGGAATACTCGCCGTGTGCCGCACCTATTTCTCACCTCGCGGATGCAGATATTGATCCACGCGGATGCGGGGTTCCCGCCGAACGTTTCCGGCCACAGCGCTGTGACCTCCGTCGATGGGCCGTGCGCCGCTGCCGTCGTCCTCAACGGGTGGGACGACGGGGAGCGCGCCGAGACCCGACCACCGCGATGTAGGTCACACGGTCCCGTCCGCGCTCGCTGGTTCGGCGCGTGCGGTGGTCCAGGTGATGTGAGGGGGTTCGACACGTGCGCACAGGGGCCCGCCCTGCGCGTCGGTCAGGCCGAGGCGTCCGATCAGCAGCCCGTCGCGTGCGGCGGCGGCGAGCACGTCGGCGGGGATGACGTCGAGCATGAGCTTGGCGCGGCGGAACATCGTGAAGGTGCCCGACTCGTCGACCGTGCCCCACGACAGGTAGATGAACCTTCGGCCCAGACGGTCCTGGATGTAAGGGCCTTTGATCTCGATGCCGTTCGGCGAGGCGCTCGTGGTGCACTCCAGGGTCCATGTCGCGGACGGTGCGTCACCGGGCTGTGGATCGAGGAGTTCGGCCGGACGGTCGCGGCGTTGCACGGCGACGTGGATCTTGTCGTAGGCAGGGACTCTGCCGTCAGCGGTCGCGGGGCGGGTGAGGCCGGGCAGGTCGACGGCGTCGATGCGGATGCGCATGGCGGCCATCATCCCGCCATCACTTCGGCACTGAGGGGTGGGGTCGGTGCTGTGTGGCGACCGTGCTTTCGATCTCCTGGTCCGCTCAATCGAGGGCGGCGAGATGATCGGCGTCGCCGCCTCGCCACTCGATCAGGAAGATGGTCGCGTCGTCGGTCGTGGTGCCGCCACGTTCGTGTTTCAGGGCGTGCGAGAGCGCTCGCACCACCGCCCGTACCTCGGTGCGGTCGAGGAGGATCCGGTTGGTCCACTCGACGAGCTGCTCCTCACCGAACTGTTCCCCGCCGGTCTGGTGCTCCTCGAACAAGCCGTCGGTGAAGCACAGCACTCGGTCGCCGGGTTGCAGCATCCGCTCGCTGACCACCGGCTCCTCACCGCCGAAGCCGACCGGCAGCGTGGTCGGGCTCTCCAGCCGGTCCACCACAGCGCGGTCCCGGATCAGGAACGGAGCCGGGTGGCCGGCGTTGACCCACTGCAGCCGGCCCGTGGTGATGTCCAGGATCATCATCTGCGCGGTGACGAAGTGGTCGAGGCCGAACTGCTCATTGATGGCCCGGTCCATGAACGCGTACACCTGGGAGAGGTCGGTATGGGACCGTCGTGTGTGGCGATAGGCGCCGATGGCCACCGTCGCCATGGTCGCCGCGTCCAGCCCGTGGCCCATCGCGTCGATCATGGCCACGTGAAGGATGTCGCCGTTGAGGGCGTAGTCGAAGCTGTCGCCGGCCACGTCGTAGGCGGGCTCCAGGATTCCGGCCACCTCGACCTGCGGAACGGTCATCGACAGCGGGGGCAGCAACGACCACTGGATCTCCGCGGCCACACTCATCGGGGCGCTGCGCCGGGCCTGGAAGAACAGATCGGTGTAGGCGTCCTTGGTGACGATCATGTCCGCGACCAGACCGGCGAGTCTGCGGAGCAACCGCCGGTCGTCGTCATCGGCCCTGTCCAGGGTGACGGCCATGGCCCCGATCTGGTCGCTGCCGTCCAGCAGCGGCAGGTACATCCGCACACTGCCGTCCTGCGCCACCTCCACCGTTCTGCGGCTCAGGAACGCCTCGCCGGCGGGGGAGTCCTCGACCGGCTCGGGTCCGCCGACCTTCAGCCTCCGGCCCGGCAGCGGCACCAGCAGCACCTGTTCGTAGTCCTGCAGGAGGATGGAGACCTCCCGCCCCCCGACCCTGGCCACCTCTTCCGCGACCAGGGGGGCGATCAGGTCCGGCGGCATCTCGTGGGCACGGTCCAGCAGAACCCCCAGCAGCCGTTCGCCGAACCCCTCCGACCGGTCCACTCCAAACCTGTCCGGCCGCCGCCCACTGTCCGTCATCGGTGCTCGCTTCCCTTCGACCCGGGGTAGGGCGAACCCTTGGGTGGCTGTGTCCAGCAGGCTCGCAGCGCCGACCGGTCCAACGAGCCGATTACGCCATAGGCGGCATGTCGCCCAAATCGACGTCGCGTGGTGGCGAGAGGCGATGCCCCGGCGTGCAACGGCCCCGGCGTACGCACACCGGGGCCGCCCTTCCGGGCCGTGGCACGTGAGAGTGCACTGACCCACTTATCATGTTATGCCCGATAAGCTCCAAATGCTCAGATGGTGCCCGCCCACCCTTGGCCGCCTTGAGGCACGCCCAGCCGGGCCGAGGCGGCCCGTGCGTCGCGCCCGCTGTCACCCACGCGCGCGATCGGCATGAACGGCGACCGGCACGCCGCGCTGCCTGCTCACGGGCGCCACCGGTTACCTGGGCGCGGCAGGCATCCGAGGGATGCGGAACGCGTGGTCCGCTCGTCGCGACCAACTACGCTCCCACAGTCGGCGGAGCCGGACGTCAGGTCGCCGCCCGTGTCTCGCGCATACGGTATTCGCTGGGGCTGATGCCGTGTTCCCGCTTGAACGCGGCGCTGAAGGCGAAGGCGTTGGCGAAGCCGACGCGGTCCGCCACCGTGGCGAGCGTGGTGCCGGGTTCGCGCAGCAGGTCCGCGGCCAGGGCGAGGCGCTGTTCCCGTAGGTAGGTCATGGGCGGCCGGCCGACCAGGGCGGTGAAGCGTCGGGCCAGGTGGGCCCGGGACACGCCGGTCTTCGCCGCCAGGGCCGGCAGGGTCCACGGGTGGGCGGGGTCGGTTCGCAGCATGCGCAGGGCGGGGCCGACCACGGGGTCGCTGTGGGCCCGGTACCAGGCGGGGACCTGAGCGCCGGGGCGGGTGAACCAGGCGCGCAGGGCGGTGATGAGCATCAGGTCCAGCGCCCGGTCCAGGAGGATCTGCTGCCCGGGCTCCTCGCGGGTGATCTCCTCGAAGGTCGTCCGGCTGACCGGGCAGACACCCACGTTCGCCTCGACGACAGCCACGGGTGGCAGTGCGGCGAGCAGCCGGCCCGGGGTGCCGCTGTCCACGGTGTACAGCCCGCTCAACAGGAGTGTGCCGTCGGCCTCTTCCATGTCCCAGGCGCCGGCACCCGGAACTCGGGGGCCGACCGGTTCCTCGCCCTGAACGTTCGTGCAGTGGCCACCGTGATGGATCACCACGTCCGGTTCGGTGTCCGGGGCGTCGGCGATCACGTACGGTGCGCCGCCGCACAGCACCGCGACATCTCCGGGGCCGATCCGTACCGGGTCGCCGTCCTGGGGAGTGATCCAGGCGGAGCCGTGCACGAGGACCGCGAGGGCCAGCGGCGAGCCGTCCTCGAAGCGCGCTGCCCAGGAGCCGGTCAGGGAGGACCGGTGGAAGACGGCGCCACTGGTCCGTACCCCGTTCAGGAGATCCGTCAGCGGATCCGTGCTGGTCAGCCGCATGGGATCCATGGCGGTCAGCGTAGACGAACGCATATGGACGTGAGCCCGCACGGCATGGCTCGGGCGGATGGCGACTGGTTCTGTTGAGGCCATGAGCGACGAGATGATCCTGGTGACAGGGGCCACGGGCAAGACCGGCCGTCGAGTGGTGCGGATGCTTCAGCAGCGGGGCGTGACGGTCCGCGCCGCGTCCCGTTCCGGTACGCCGTCCTTCGACTGGACGGACCGCTCCACCTGGGAGCCGGCCCTGCGGGGCGTGACGGGGATGTACCTGGTGGCGCCCGGCCTCGGCAGCCCGCAGGCCGCGGAGCACATCGCCGCCTTCGCCCGGCGGGCGTCCGCAGCCGGATCCCGGCGTGCGGTGCTGCTGTCCGTGCCCGAGGGAGGGGCGGACCAGGAGCACGTCCTCGCCGCGGAGCAGGCCCTCGAACACGCGGGCCTGGACTGGACCGTTCTCCGGCCGCGGTGGTTCTTCCAGAACTTCAGCGAGGACTTCCTCCACGACCCGGTGATGAGTGGCGAGGTACGGCTGCCGGCCGGGGACGGCAAGGAGGCGTTCGTCGACGCGGAGGACATCGCCGAGGTGGCGGTCGCCGCCCTCACGGAGGCCGGGCACGCCGGGTGGCACTACGAGCTCAGCGGGCCCCGGTTGATGACCTTCGGGGACGCGGTCGCGGAGATCGCCCGGGCCACCGGCCGCGACCTGCGCTATGTGCCGCTGACCGCGGAGGCCTACGCGGACGAGCAGCGGGCGCAAGGTGTGCCCGAGGAGTGGGTGCAGCTGTCGGCGGGCCTGTACGACTACGTCCGGTCAGGAGGCCTGGCCTCGCTGAGCGACGGCGTCCAACGGGCGCTGGGCCGGGCTCCCCGGGACTTCTCCGAGTACGCCGGCCTCGCCGCCCGGCAGGGTGTCTGGAACATCTGAACCGCAGTAGCAGGGTCATGCAACGAGCCGACAGGCGAGGCTTGGTGAGGAACCGCCAGGCCTTCAGCGGTTCTCCGCGACCGGCCCCCCGCCGCTGCCGGACGGATCATCAGGGCACAAACACAGCCGCACAGTTGCATCAGCTCAGGGACGGCCCGTTCGGGCTCGTCGGCGCGGTTCAGGACCCAGGGCCGCTCGCTCTCGGGACGGGCGGCGGGCTTGCGCTACCGGGCGCCCGGCTGCTGGTCGATCCCGCGGTCCAGGACGCGCCGGGCCGCCTCGGCCTCTGCTGCCGGCGGTGACAGTTCGTCGAGGGTGTCGAGTTCGTCGTCCCCTTCCAGTTCCTGTTCCCAGGCCGCCGCAAGGCGTTCCTGCTCCTGGTGCGGCTTGGCGCCGACGGCCTCGCGCCGCTCGGGGGCCAGGGCCGCCAGGAATCGTCCGACCGAGTCCGTGGGCATGCGGTGCTCCTTGTCGCAAGAAGGGTTCCGCCCTGCCCCAGCATGGCTGAACTCTCCCCGGCTCGCCCCCCGACGCTGCCGGGGATACCCACGACTGCGAAAGGGAGCTCATCAGGCAGCACTGTCCGACCTCGCCCCGCCACCGGTGAGGCGAGGAGTCACAGGTGTGCAAGGTGATTATGTCATAATGCGGGCATATTGCCATTAAAGGGAATCATGTGGGTATGGCATGACTGGGCCGCACATCGCAGTGAGGGCAGCCGTCGCCCTGGCGCTTGCCGGGGCGCTGATCACGGCGTGCGGCTCCGGCGGTGGCGGCTCGACGACGTTGACCTGGTCGATGTGGGCCAGCGGTGGTGAGGAACAGCAGGTCTGGCATGAACTCGCGGACCGCGTGTCCCTCGAGGAACCGCAGATCACGATCAAGCTCGAGACCTCGTCCTTCGAGGACTACTTCGCCACACTCGGCACCCGCCTCGGCAGCGGCGACGCCCCCTGCATCGTCTCGATGCAGGCCCTCCGCACCACGGGCTACACCCAGAGCATGCTGCCGCTCGACGATCTGATCGCCAGGAACAAGTTCGATGTGACGGACTTCGACAAGTCCGTCATGGAAGGACTGAGCGCCGACGGCAAGCAGTACGCGCTGCCGTACGACGTCGGCCCGGTGATCCTCACGTACAACAAGAACATGTTCCGGAACGCGGGGATGCCGGAGCCCAAGCCGGGGTGGACCCTGGCCGAGTTCGAGTCGGCCGCCCGCAAACTGACCGGGGACCGGACGTACGGGTTCGTGGCGTCGCCTCAGGATGTGTGGATGTTCCCCATGGTGCTGACCAAGACCGGGGCGCAGCCCACCGACGGGGCGGGCAAACTGCGACTGACCACCCCCGCCATGACCGAGGGCGTGCAGTGGTACGCCGACCTGGCGGCCAGGAAGAAGGTCGCTCCCCCCGTGCCCGCGGACGATCCCACATTCGCCGACAAGGAGTTCCTCAGCGGCGACGCGGCCATGGCCGCCAACGGACCGTGGGCGCTGCTGACTCTGAAGAACCAGGCCGGCTTCCAGGTGGGCCTGACCACGATTCCCGCCGGCCCGGACGGCAGCAGGACGTACTCGTCCGGTTCCGGATTCGGCATCTCCAAGTCCTGCCCGGACCCGGAGCGGGCGTTCAAGACGATCACGCTGATGACCGCCAGGAAACAACTGGAGTGGCTCGGCGGGGTGGGACGTGCCTATCCGTCACGCGAGTCGGCACAGCACGCGTGGTACGAGAACGCCCGCCTTGCCGGAGCCCGAGAGGTCCTCGAAGCCGCCAACGCCACGGCGATTCCGCTGCGTACGACCAAAAACTGGGAGCGGGTCAACGTACTGCTCAACCAGTCCGGCCCCGACCTCTTCAGCGGGACGAGCTCCGCGAAACAGGTACTGGAGCAGGTGCAGAGACAGGCCGGGCAGGATTGATCGGTGTGTGAGTGGGCTGGGGGGGGGGCGACTGATCGCGGTGGACAGCTTACGGGCACGCCGGATGGCGGTGGGGGAAAGCAGCGTCCGCAGGTGGGTCGCAGCGGGACATCGCGTGAGTTCCGCGAGACGCTGCCGCCGGGGCGGCTCGGAGCGCCGCCCTTCCCTGGTCCTTCACCTGTCCGTTCTCCTCACTGGAGTCCGCCATGGCAGCGCAGTCCGCCTCTCCCACCGATGCCCTGCACCACTACGACGACCTGACCGCGCTCTACATCAACTGCACCCTCAAGCCGTCTCCGCAGCTCAGCCACACCCAGGGCCTCATCGACAAGAGCCGGGCCATCATGGACGGCGCAGGTGTGACCACGGACCTGATCCGCGCCGTCGACCACGACATCGCACCCGGTGTCTACCCGGACATGACCCAGCACGGCTTCGCCGCCGACGCCTGGCCGGAGTTGTACGGGAAGGTGATGGCGGCGGACATCCTCGTCCTGGCCGGACCGATCTGGCTGGGCGACAACAGCTCGGTGACCAAGCAGGTCGTAGAGCGCCTCTACGCGTGCTCCTCTGTGCTGAACTCCCAGGGCCAGTACGCCTACTACGGCCGTGTCGGCGGTTGCCTGATCACCGGTAACGAGGACGGCGTGAAGCACTGCGCCATGAACCTCCTCTACAGCCTCCAGCACCTCGGCTACACGGTCCCGCCCCAGGCGGACGCGGGCTGGATCGGCGCCGCCGGCCCCGGGCCGTCGTACCTCGACGCGGGTTCGGGTGGCCCGGAGAACGACTTCACCAACCGCAACACCAGTTTCATGACCTGGAACCTGATGCACCTCGCCGCCCTGCTGAAGCGTGCCGGAGGCATTCCCGCCCACGGCAACCAACGCTCGGAGTGGGACGCGGGCTGCCGCCCCGGGGCGGACAACCCCGAGCACCGCTGAGCCGCACGGACGCCCCGCGGCTGCGGGCAGCCGGGCGAGGAACATGCAGGGTTCCGCCCCGTCACCAGCCGGTCTTCAGCATGTGGTCCAGGAGCAGGGCGAGTACGGCCTGCGCGGAGGGAGAGAACGTGTCCTGAGCCGTGCCGCTGACCTGACGTGGATCGTGTGGGATGAGCTGGGGGACCGCTTGGAGCCGCTGTTTCCTTGATCACCGACGGGCACGGCACCCCGCTCGCGGTCCTGCTGACCGGCGGCAACCGCAACGACGTCACCCAGCTGATCCCGCTGCTCGATGCGATCCCGCCCGTCCGCGGCCGGGTGGTTCGTCCGCGCCGCAAGCCCGACCCGCTGTTCGCCGACCGCGGCTACGAGCACGACATCTACCGCGACCAGGTCCGCGATCGCGGCATCGTTCCGGCCATCGCCCACCGTGGCACCCGGCACGGTACTGGGCTGGCTACGTACCGGTGGGTGGTCGAGCGCACCTTCGCTTGGCTGCACGGCTTCCGGCGACTGCGCATCCGACGGGAACGCAGGCCGGCATCCACGAGGCGCTTCTCAAACTCGCCTGCTGCTGCGGGCGCCACCCAGCGACAACTCAGCTCATTGTGTCAGCCGCTGTGCTAATCGTTCCTCTGTTCGGCCCAATCCCGGGTCGCTGAGGTTCTCGCGCGAACCTAGCGTCTTCCACCAGGGCCGGTCGCCAGCCGGACGACCGGCTGACCGCCCAGACCCTGCGGTCACGAGGAGCGCAATGAGCGGGGTACCGAAGTGGGGCAGCGGACAAGAACCTGCCCCGACGCACGAAGAGATCCAGGCCAGAATCGGAAAGCGTCTGGACGACGTTGCCAAGATCCTGGCCGGCGCCCTCGTCGCCGTTGCCGGCGTCATGACCCTGCTCGGCCTCAGCAGCGACGTCGTGTTCGTTGCCCTCAACAACGACTCGTGGCCCATCTATGTGGCCTCGCTCTGCGCCATCCTCGCCATCGTCTGCAGCATTGTGGCTCTGCTCGTCCACCCCACACGGCGGGGCAACCTGTGGGAGACCGTGGTGCTCATTCTCGGGGTGATCCTCTACATGGTGGCCCTGAGCGTGGCGGTTATCGGTGCGGCCAAGGCTGCCGGGGGAAACGGGCGGCCGACCATCACCAACATCAAAGTCGACGGTCCTCGGCCCAATCTGAAATTGAGTTTCGCTGTTCATGCTGACGGCGTCGAGACGGGGGCCAGCATCGAGGTGTTTGTAAACGCTGTCAGGGCCGACTTGTCGGAGCCTGTTGTTGAGTCGGTCGACGCCTACTCAAGTGAGCTCAGACCCAACGACAAGGGCGTGGTCGAGCAGCGGGTCAGCATGCCGATCTCCCTTCCACCACAGGCCGCAGGCATCAGCATCATGGCCCTCAACGCGGGCGACGGAACCCAGGACGAGTGTGGCGAGCTCACACGGCGCGGGCCGGCGTGCGCAAGGTTCCGGGTTCCCTAGCAACGGCCAAAGCGCTCACGCCTGCAGCGGTACAACGAATCGTGTCCGGGAGGTGGCGGTGTGCCATGCCTTCCACGCTACGACCCCCACCCCGCGGGGTGGGGGTCGAGCTTGCACCCCCCATAAACCCGACCTGCCACGCCTGGCGCAGAAGCGGTTCGCTGGAATCGCGCCTCGGTCACGACACGACCGACCGTCGCGCCTTTCCTCCACCGATCGAAGATGAGGTCCACTCGATGGAACGTCGCAAAGCGCTCGGACTGATCGCAGCCACCGGCGCCACCGCCTCCTTCACGGCTCTGCCCTCCTTCGGTGCGGAAACCGGCCGCGCCGCAGGCGCCACAGGACAGGGCAAGGCCACGGCCAAGGGCGGCTACACCTTCGCGCTGGACAAGAACGTCAAGCGGACCTCGGTGCGGTTCAAGAACCGCTACGGCATCGAGGTCGCCGCGGACCTCTACGTGCCGCTGACCGCCAGGGGCAAGCTGCCCGCCCTGGCGGTCAGCGGCCCGTTCGGCGCGGTCAAGGAACAGTCCTCGGGGCTCTACGCCAACGAGTTCGCCCGCCGCGGCTACGTCGCACTCGCCTTCGACCCCTCCTTCACCGGGGAGAGCGGCGGCACGGTGCGCGACGTGGCCTCGCCCGACATCTACACCGAGGACTACAGCGCCGCCGTCGACTTCCTCGGCCTGCAGAGGATCGTCGACCGCGAGCGGATCGGCGCGCAGGCCGTCTGCGGCTTGAGCGGTATGGCGCTCACCGCGGCGGCTGCGGACAGCCGTATCAAGGCGGTCGCCGCGGCCTCGATGTACGACATGTCGCGCAGCATGTCCCGCGGCCACGAGGACTACTACGCGCGTGAGCAGCGCCAGAAGATCGTGGACCACCTCAGCCGGCAGCGCTGGATCGACGCCGAGAACGGCACCTTCGCGCGCGGGTCCCACGAGATCCCCTTCGACGAGAACGGCAACGCCGCCCCCTCAAACCGCATCCTGCCCAAGACCCTCCCGGCGGACGCCGACCCGATCACGAAGATCTTCTTCGACTACTACCGCACCGAGCGCGGCTACCACCCGCGCTCGATCAACTCCACCACCGCGTGGAACGCGACCACACCGATGTCGTTCTTCGCCTTCCAGCTGATGACGAACATCGACATGCTGGCGCCCCGCAAGGCCCTCCTGGTGGCCGGCGCCGACGCGCACTCCCGCTACTACTCCGAGGACGTCCAGGCGAAGGCCCCCGACACCGTCGACCTCGTGATCGTCCCGGGCGCGGACCACGTCGACCTGTACGACCGCAAGGACCTCATCCCCTTCGACAGGCTCGACGAGTTCTTCACCAAGAACCTCGCCTGAGCGGAAGCGCCCCCGGATCCGCCGCCTGGACGGGAGTGGTTGCCAGGCTGGCGAGAATCCTGAGGCGTTCTTCGGAGGTGCTGCCCGGTTCAGCGGTGTAGAGGCTCAGATCGTGCACGGCCCGGTGAGACACGGGCAGGTCCAGGGACTGGTAGGTCAGCTCCAGGAGGCCGACCTCGGGGTGCTGCAGCCGCTTGACGCCCTCGTGGCGGATACGGACGTCGTGCGCGGCCCACATGGTGCGGAAGTCGGGGCTGACTGTGGACAGTTCGCCGATGAGTTCGCGCAGGGCCCGGTCACGCGGTTCACGCCCGGCCTCGGCACGCAGCAACGCGACGGATGGGCACCACCGAGTTCGCCGTGGCCGGCCTGGTCCCCGAGATCGCGGGTGACCTGCAGGTCAGCGTCGCCCG
Source organism: Streptomyces purpurascens (assembly GCF_045040895.1). Lineage (NCBI taxonomy): Bacteria > Bacillati > Actinomycetota > Actinomycetes > Kitasatosporales > Streptomycetaceae > Streptomyces > Streptomyces purpurascens. Next base: position 4,947,237 of record NZ_CP108341.1, read on the forward strand.
GACCGGACTGCTGATCACCGTCTTCGCGGTCGGCATGATCGTCGGCGCGCCGCTGATGGCGATGCTCACGCTGCGGCTGCCCAAGCGGCTGACCCTGATGCTCGCCCTGGGCGTCTTCGCCGCCGGGCACGTCATGGTCGCCCTCAGCTCGAACTTCACCCTGATCCTGGCGGTACGGTTCCTGACCGCGATCGCCACCGGCGCGTTCTGGGCCGTGGCCAATGTGGCCGCCGCGCACGCCGCAGGCCCGGCCGCCAGCTCCCGCGCCCTCGGGGTCGTAGGGGCCGGCGCCATGCTCGCCCACGTCGTCGGCGTGCCGCTGGGCGCGTTCGCCGGGCAGCTCATGGGCTGGCGGGGACCGTTCTGGGCCCTCGCCGTCCTCTCCGCCGCGGCCATCGTGCTGATCGCCCGCACCGTTCCCCACGACGACCTGGCCCAGCACACGGGATCCATCCGCTCCGAGTTGACCGCCCTGCGCTCCGGTCGCCTGTGGCTGGTCCTGGCCGCCTGCGCCACCACGACCGGCGGCGTCCTGGCCGCGTACTCCTCCATCGCACCGCTGCTGACCGACCGGACTGGTCTCGCCGCCGGGCTGGTGCCGCTGGTCCTCGTCGGCTTCGGCCTCGGAGCCCTCGCGGGCTCGATCATCGGTGGCCGCCTGGGCGACCGCCGTCCGCACGCGGTGACCATCATCGCCGCCGCAGGCGCCACCCTCCTGCTGCTCGCGATCGTCCTGCTGGCCGGCTCCGCCCCCACCACCGCCATCGCCCTCACCCGGCGGCGCCACTCCGCAGCAGCCGCCTAGGCCGTGTCCGGCGCATCACGTGACCGCGCTGTGCTTGATGAGCCCTCGGTGGTCACGAACGGAGGTCAGAAGCGCAAGTGATCGGCCGAGGGACAGGTTGGGCCTTCCCGCTCAGTTGACGATGGTGTGGAAGAAGAGCACAGCGACTGTCGGCGACAGAGACGAAGACGGTGCCCCGCCCTCGCCGGGAAATCAGGGGCCAAGGTGCACGACTGCGGCGATGGCGAGTGCGCGGTCCGAGGATTCGGCGATCGCCCTCCGTACGACTTGGTGCAGGACGTGAGCCGAACGCCCCGGGCGAAGCCCTCCGTCCGGGGTCCACAACCGCTCGTACACCTCACGCGCGAGGTCCGCGGCGGCCGCGTCCGCAGCCCATGCCGACAGCGCGATCACATGGTCGAAGCCGGCGGTCTGGAAGCGCGTCGCCAACGCCCATCCACCGCTGTAGTGGGCCAGATCACTACCGCTCGTCTCGCGGACCGAGAGATAGGCCAGTGCTCCGCCGCCGACGGGAGGCAGTGGAGGACGCGGCCGATCACGCCCGTCCTCGGCGCCGAGCCGCAGTCGCGTGACGCCCCCGTCGAGATGTGAACCGCCGATGAAGTGGAAAATGGTGTGCTCGCTGAGCCGTGCCGCGACATTCGCATCCGTGGCCTGCGCGTCGCGCAGGACCTGGGCGTGCGGGACACGCCGATGGATTGCTTCGAGCTCCCGCTGTCCGTGCGGCAGGTCGTCGTCCGCGAGGACCAGCAGCATCGACTGGCCGGGATCGCGGATCAGGTACGTCTCGCGATGGCGTGCGGACGTCAGCGCCTGAAGGCTCGACGTATAGGAATGCACCGCGTAATCCATGGCATTGCCTTGGCGCTGCCCCGCCAGATGGAGAGGCAGCATCGTGAACAGGCCGGTAGGACACCACCACACTCGTGGCAGGACGTCGGACGGGGCAGCCGTGGGACGCTCGTAGGCCGGATCCGGCAGGCCCGGGTCGATGCGAGCGACCATCCCGAAAACGGCGAGGACCGGCCCCACCGCTTTGTCCCACAGCCAGCCGAGTACGGACCAGAGCCCGTGTACATCCAGTGGCGACGGGCCCTCATCCACCGCGGACCGATACCGCTGCGCCTGGTCGGCCAGCCCGGTCAGGCTCACTTCGTGCAGCGGGAGCACCGACACACCCTGGCGGGTCACGAGCAGGGCGTCGCAGCGGTGGGCGGCGGCGTTGAGAACGACGACGGGGCCTTCGCTCGCGGCCGCCACCAGCCGTTCAGCGGGCACGGGGGCGAGGAAGTCCGCAAAGCCGGGAAGGGCCCGCACCGCGTCGACGAGCTGCTCCAGCCGCCGGGCTGGAGCCGTGCCCTTTCGCCGGTGCGTCCGCGACGAGGCCGGCTGGGGGGCGAGATGGAGGAACGCCCACAACCGGCGGAGTTCCGCGACGAGATCCGGCGCGGCTTCCCGCAGCCGGTCCACCTCCGCGTGAGAGTCCTGCCACCAGGCCGACAGGAGAACGCTGCGCTGTTCCAGGAACTCCAGTGCGCGTTCCGGCGCCCCCACCCCGATCGCGTGGGCGGCGGCCTCCCTGCTCAGCTCCTCCCAGGCACTGATGTGGCCCGAGTCTTCCCGGCCGGACGTCAGCAGCACCAGGGGGACAAGCTCGGTGACGGTCTCGTAGCTCAGTACGACGTCCTCGGAGTCGTTGCGGCGTATCGCCAGCTCTCCCCAGAGAAGTCCGGCCCTCAGACGTTGCAACGGCGGCACGTACCGGTTGATGGTGACCTGCCGCGCCTTGTCGGCCGCGCGGCGGAGGGAGGCGTCCGACTGCTTCGGCACGTGTGAGACGAACGCGGCCTGGGCCAGAAGGACGGACGCCCACTCCGGGCCGGCGAACATGGGGTCGAGGTCGTCGTGGAGCAGCAGCGAGTGCAACTCCGTGAGGGCGCTCGTGAGATCCGGCCGCGAGGGGCCGAGTGTGTGCAGTTCGAGCAGCATGGAGGCGTAGGCGTCGCTTCGGGCGTCGCGCTGCGCGAGGCTGAGGTCCCTGGTCGCTCTGAGGCTTTCGACGGCCTGGTCCAGTGACGCGCGGTCCCAGGTCGCCTTGTACCTCAGAACCAGACATTCGCCTTGCTGGACGAGTGCGGTGTGCCGGTACGGCAGATCCGGGTGATGGCGCGACTGCGAGACGACTTCCCGGGAGGCGTTGACGGCGAGGTCGAGGGCGGACACGGCCCCGGACCGGCGGTGGCTGTCGAGCAGGCACCGGTTCAGGCCGATCAGCGCCGCCATCCTCCAGACGGACCTGGTCGGCAGAGCCCCGGCCGCCCGTTCGGCGTGAGTGACCGCCTCGTCGAGATCCGTACGCTCGGACAGCACGGCGGCGCGCACCCGCAGGACGTCACTCAGAGCGTGGCGCAGCCGGGCCCGGAGCAGTTTGTCGCTCCCGGGACAGATCCTGACGGCCGAGCGGCACTGCCTCAGCGCCGCGTCGAGAGCTGCCTGTGAACCGTCGCTCCAGAAGCGGGCCATGTGCACCGAGGTGAGCACGGCGCCGCGCTCGGCCTGTACGAATCGGGGTTCCCGGGGGGAGGGGACAGCCGCCGCCAAGTCCTCGGCCTGGTCGAGGTCGGCCGGATCCCCTTCCGCCTCGTACTGAGCGACGAGGACCCGGGCGAGCGGCAGCGCGATGGCCTCCCGGTCGGCGCGGGACGCGAACGCCACCGCGAGATCCAGAGCCTGATGCAACACACCCTGACGCGGCTGGACCTCGTGGAGGAGCAGGTAGGTCTGGAGAAGCTCCGAGACGAGCGGCCCGACGCGGACAGAACCGCCCGTCAGCCGGTTCATCCAGGTTCGGAGCGCGTCGACGGACCTGTGCAGCAGGGAGAGGTCCCCCGTGTGGCAGAACAGCTCGCGCTGGGCGGCTCCGAGGAGAGCACCGGCCCGCATGTTCAGCTCCGGGGCAGGGGCGTCGCCGATGTGCTGCACGACGTGGACGGTTCGCTGAAGTGACCTTCGCGCACCGAGACGAAGCCCGTGGAGATACAGCGTCTGCGCTGCCTCACAGCCGAACTCGGGGAAGTCCCGCGGTTCGTATCCGGCGTCGAGGGCACGCTCCGTCAGCGTGAGGGCCTGGCGCAGGGGCTCGACGTCGTCCGTCTGGCTCGACCGGTCCAGCAGGTGCCGGATCGCCCGGGTTAGCCGTGGTACCAGCTCGGGATCCACCTCGGGCCCGATCAGATTGGCCAGCCCCTCGAACGGCGGAACGGGTGGCCGCGGGCCCGCGTCGGGTTCGTCGAGGACGTAGACGTGACCCGCACCGGTGCGAAGACTGACGGGGCCGGCCCCCACGACGATCCGGACGACCTCGGCCGCGTCGACCCGCACCGTACGGACGGTGGCGCCCGCGGTGACCTCGACCACCCGCGGCGAGGTGTCGGGGACGAGGACGGCCGCCGCGTCCCTTCCCCGTACCTTCCCCAGCAGCAGCGCGTTCCCGGTGCGCAGGACACCGAGCGTGGCGTCCCCGAGGACCGAGGCGATGGACGACACGGTGGTGAGGGTGAGTTCGGGCGCCGCGATGGGGTCGAGGGACGGAACGTAGGGGCGGGCCGCGTTGGCGAGGCTCCATGCGGTGGCCGTCGTCAGCGTCTCCGAGGGCAGCCGCCGCGATGCTTCCGCGAACCACCCGGCCAGCCCCGACCGGTTCTCCCGCACCAGCGCGTGCAGGGCGCGGTTGAGGTGCTGGGTCGCGCTCTCTGCGTCACCGCTGAGGCTGTGCCAGGTGACTTGCTCCTCGAGGAGCAGCGCGGGCGACAGGCCGCGGTGGAACTCGGTGACGATGCCCATGACCTCCCGGAGCCGTGGCTCGCTCTCCAGCTTGTCCACGAGACCCGCGCGCAGGTAGGGCAGGCATTCGGGGAGCAGCGCGATGGCCTCGGGCGTGCGGGCGCCCACCCAGTCGCAGAACCAGAGATCGGCCTCGGCACCGACGTCCAGGTGAGGCAGGAGCCGGAGCCTGACCGCGCGGATCAGTTCGGGTTCCATTCGGGTCGCGACGCTCAGCACCGTGGCGAGTTCGATCGCGCCGGCGGGCGGTGGGGGTGGCAGTGGCCCCGGGAGTTCGGTCACGGCAGCCTCACGGAGGCCCGGCTCGCGGTGGTGGTGCGGTCCCAGCTGACCAGGGGCAGCAGGCACGTCATCCACCGTGGCCAGCGCCTCGGGGGGTACGGGGAGAGCGCGACGACGCCGCATCCGGCGCGGGTGACGAGACCGACGAAGTGCTCCCAGTCCTGCCGGCCGCCGCGCTGCGGGTCCTCGGGCGGTCCGCCCAGGCCGAGGTCCGACAGCAGCAGGACGGGTCTGCCGGACTCGGGGGGAACGTAGGCCGTGCGTGTCCAGCGTGCGCCGGGCCCTGTGCCGCGCTGGGGGGTGCCTGAGAAGTAGCCCACCTCGACCAGCGAGGATCCGACCACCGCGCGGATCCGTTCGAGGAGCTCGTTCTGGTCGCGCCGGAAGGGCTGCATGCCGGGACCCCGGTCGACCAGCACCTGAACTCCGTAGCGCATCGTGGGCACGGGGAGGCGAGGCAGCCGGCCGACCGGGCGCCCATGGGCGAGTGTGTCGATGAGCGCCGGAATGTCCACGGCGCCCTCGGGTACCCGCCGGGAGACCATGGCTCTGAGGATGGCGCTGGTCCAGCCGGGGGCGAACAGCGGCAGATGCGGGAGCGGGGCCCGTCCGGCCGTCGGTCGCGCGAGTGGCTCCACCGGTTCACGTGGCGTGTGCACGGCCTCGACACGGGCCGGCCGGAGCAAAGGCAGTTCCGCCGTCACGTCGCTGTCCGGCCTCTCCTCTTCCGCGGCGGTACTCGGTAACGGCTGGGGAGCGGGCCCCGGATGCCGTTCCCGACGGACTGATTCGAGAGGGGCCCGGGGCCTGTCCGGGCCGGCGGGAAGAGCGACGTGACCGGTGGCCGGTACGGCGCCCGGGACGAACCCCAGCATCTCCAGGACTCGGGCCCGTTCGCCGTCGGTCCGCGCGGTCTCCAGGGCACGGACGACGTCACCGACCCAGATCTGCGAACGCATCCCGTCACCCGTCCTGTTGCGGAGACTTGGCCAGCGTCAGGCTGCGGACCAGGGGCCACTGCGGATGCCCCGGATGGACATGCAGCTCACGGCAGGCGCGCAGGGCGTCCAGATACTCGGCGGTACTGGGCAACCGCTCCCGTCCGGACTGCTCGTTGTCCCGCACGTGGATGAGCTCGTCGGCCAGTGTCACGGCGAGGTCGACGGTCTCGTTGTCGAAGAGCACACCCTCGTGTTCCAGATGCAGTTGTGCGATCCGCACCAGGTCCTCAGGGGTGGGGGCCGGCAGGGTGTAGGTGACACAGCGGCGCAGAAACGCCTGGGGCAGCTGCCGCTCCCCGTTGGTGGTGATGATGATCAGCGGGGCGGCGACATCCGGCTCGCGCCGGACGATCGTGCCGGTCTCGGCGATGGTGAACTCCTGCGAGCCCAGGGGCACGAGCAGGCTGTTGGGGACGTCCGGGTCGGCCTTGTCGATCTCGTCGATGAGGACGACGGCGCCCCTTGTCCCGCGCTCGTCGTGGAACCGGTTCAGCGGGTCGTGCCGGTGGGTGTCCTGGAGCAGGCCCCCACGAGTGCGGGCGGACTCGGGGGCGAGCGACCACCACAGCACACCGGGGTTGACGTAAACGCCGTCGTTCAGCCTGCCGCGGTGCATCTGAGCGTCTCCCAGCCTGCGCACACTGTCGAACGTCCACAGCAGGTCCGCGGCCTGGGTCTGTGACGTGACCACGTGTTCGTAGTACCGCAGGCGCTTCTCGCGAGCGTAGAACGGGGCCAGGGAGGACTTGCCCGATCCCGGATCACCGCTCAGCAACAGCGGCCGGTCGGTGGCCAGAGCGACGTCGATCGCGAGCTGGAGCTCCTGCGACAGGACGTAGATCCTGCCGTCCCGCGGATCCGGACCATGCGAGACGAATCGGGTCATGAAGGCTCCTAGCACATGCCGGCGAGGCGGTCGGGCAGTTGTCTGAGGCGCTTGCTGCGGAGCGCTGCCGTCTTCTCGTCCTCCGCGGTGAGCAGGGGTTCCAGCAGAACCGCGTTTTTGAAGCCCTGCCTGACCTGGTCGTCAGGGGGCGCGGTGCCCGTGGTCACCAGGACGATCAGCCAGGAGAAGGCCCGGTGGAGCAGGTTGACGGCCTCGGCGAACTCGGCGTCGGGCGGGCGCAGTTCGTTGATGACGAGGTAGTGGGTCCGGGTGCCGAGGTCGTTCGGGAACATCCGCTCCTCCTCGGAGTCGGCGTCGAAGAACTCCTTCCACACCGCGTTCTCCCAGGTGCGGATCCGTTCCCCGACCCGGTCCTCGCCCATGGGCAGGCTGCCGATCGTCTTCGTCTCGAAGCCGTGGATGGCGTTGCACGTGGCCCGGCGTATGTACTGTTCGGCCGTGCTGTTCGAAAAGGCGTTGAGCAGGAGGGTCATCTCTTGCGGCTGTCTGCCCGGGGCCGGGAGCGCACTGCGGGCGGCCTCCTCGTCGACCCAGGTGGCGTTCAGCGCGCTGGTCAGCCTGCGGATGGTCTGGTCCTGAAGGGACGGAGCGAGTACGTCGAGGGCCTTCTCCATCCGTTCGGGAGGGGCCACGAGGAGCTGATGGGCCAGGAATAGGCAGCCGCCGTGCTGAGCGGTGACATGGGCGAGGAACTCTCCCTCGACCTTGAGCGCTCTCGCGGCCTCGGCCAGCACGCTCGGCTGTCTCCGGGCCTCGGACAGATAGAGGGCCAGGTTTCCGAGCCAGAAACTCATCGGGTCTGTGCCCGTGGCCGCCTGGGGAAGCTCGGCGAAGCGTCCCAGTACCTGGTCGGCGAGGTCCTTGGCGTCCGGATCGATGCCTTGCGCGGTGCGCGCGAACTGGATCGGCCGGAGTTCCTCCAGGCCCGCCTGCTTCACGGCTCCGGTCGACAGGCCATCCAGCAGCACGGGCACCACGAGCAGGGGCGCGCCGAGCGCCTTGCGCCACATGAGGATGTTGACCTCGCGCCGTACCCAGGAGGAGTGCTGGGCCGCATTGTTGAGCAGGACGATGGCCGCGTCGCAGCGCGCGAGCCAGTCGACGAGCTGGGGCCGCCACTCGTCGCCCGGTTCGATGCCTGACTGGTCCACGAGCGGGGTGTGGGTCTTTCCCCGGAGGCCTTCCTCGATCTTCTCGAGTACGGCCATCGCGAATGCGTCGCCCCGCGCACTGTGACTGATGAATACGTCCCCCACGCAGCAGATTGTGATCCATCGTCAGCCACCACGCGGGCAAGTCTCACAAACCGGCATCGAACTCGGTCTTGGCGACGATGATGCGCCAGCGGCGGAGTTCCTCGGTGAGGGTCGACTCGACCCGGACGACCAGTGAGCGGAACGGGACGGCACGTTCGGCGCCGGCCGGTTCGGCGAGCAGACGGCGCAGGGTGTGCTCGTGCTCGAGCAGTTCCTGGCGGGTCTCCCGGTAGGAGGACGCCAACCGCTGCGAGGCGAAGAGGTTCTGTACCGCCAGCGCCATGTTGCACAGGGGTGGGAGGACCGCGGCGAGCAGGGCGATGACCGCCGACGTCGTCGACGGACCGCCCCCGGTCCCGCCCGAGTGCAGGAGAACCGCGTACGCGACGGCGACGGCGACCGCCGCCAGGACCGCGGCCTTGGCCGTCCTGCCGAGCTTGTCCTCGGTTCCTTCGCAGGTGCCGGCGGCCAGTTCGAAGAACAGACTCTGCCGCTTGACGCGGTAGTCGAGATACGTCCGCATCCGCTCGGTGATCTCGGCGCCGGTGACGCGCACGCCGTCGTCCCCGAGCAGCCAGACCGCGTCCTGCCAATGCTTCTCCGTGCCGTCCGGGCCGCGTTCGCAGAGCCGGGCGAATGTGCTGAGTTCAGCCGGGCCCGCGGCCGCGAGCAGACTCAGCCGGGCATCGCGGACCTGCTCGGCTTCCTGATCGGTCCGCCCCAGATAGGGGCCGACGGCCGCGAGGAGGAGGAACATCTCGCGGCGGAAGAGTTCCGCCCTGATCCGGCTGGTGACCCATGGCTGGGACGGCTCCTGGCTGGTCCATACCGTCCAGACCATGGAGACGAGGAGCAGGCACTCGGCGAGGACGAAGCCGAGGGCCAGGTCACCGCCGTGCTCCAGGAACACGGTCTGAACCGTCAGGCACGTCACCGCGAGCGCGGGCAGAACGGCGAGACGGATGCCGGTCGCCCGGAACCGTCCCTGCTGGTCCACCGGGGTGTCACCGGCCGGCCGCGGGAGGATGGTCGGGTAGTCGATCGGCCGGCGTATGTCCGGAGCGGGGGACCAGGCTTCACGTCGTGGCCGGGCGACCCGGCGTCGGCGACGGTGTGCCCACTGTCGGCCGAGCAGGTATCCGCAGTCCAGGACGACCAGCAGCCAAAATGTCCCGGCCACCGGCAGGGAGACGACGAGAGCCGATGCTCTGCTCAGCACAGCCGCCACGGTCCAAGCCGACAAGGCGAGGCTCGTGCCGACGATCACCCATATCCGCACCGAAGTTCGCACGTCCCCCCCCCCTCTGTGGCGCGGAGGACGACGGTACCCAAGATGCCGGGAACGGACGCGAGGAAACCGCAACAGGTCGTCGGCCCTGGGCCGTCACGCTCCGCAATCTCATGCGTTGAGCAGTTGTGACCATGACCTTCTCATCCGTCGAACGCTTGCTCGTGGCTGACCCTGCTCTCAGTCTTCGTCCCCTACGAGTCGCCCAGCTCACGCGTGGTTGGGCCGTGGATGTCACCGCGGCCGACCTCGACATGCTCGCTGCTTCCGTCGGGGCTCCGCGCCGGCTCTCGGCCAAGCGCGGCTATCTCGGGGGAACCGGGGCCAACGTGGAGCTGGCGCGGATGCTCGAGGAGCGGCCCGAGGACTTCGGCGCCGCCGGGCAGATCGTGTTGGGCGCGGAAGCGGTCGAGGTCCAGCCCGGTCCGCGACCGTTCGCCGACACTCTGTTCGTCGTCGGACTCGAATGCATCGACGGTCTCCAGCGTTTGAGGGTCATCGCCGACATGAGGGGCCGGCTGTCCCGCGAACACCTGCAGCGTGCCGTTCTCCGCCTGGAGATTCGCTGCGGCGATGAGCGAGACAGGGCTCGTCATGCCTACGACTTCGAGGATCGCTACGTCAACGGGGTGACTGCTCAGGACCGCTTGATCCGCTGCCCGAACATCCGCCGTCTGATGGAGGGCGACTGGGAGAAGGGGGACTTCGATCCCCGCCGGGGCGTGACCGCGGGCCCTCATGGATCACGTTTTTCCATGGCCGATGTGACATCCGCCCTGGCCTGTCTGTCGGACGCGCCGCTGCCGATCGCGGCGAACCTGGCCGCCACCCCGGAAGGGCAGGAAGCTCTCTGGAGCGACCGCACCTCCGCGGTCTACCGAAGTGTCTTCCACGGACGGATGACCCCGGTGGGCGTGATGCGTGCCGTCGAGGCGTGGCGGACAGCTCGTTCGGCCCTGGCCGCCATGCCGAGGAAGTCCCGGCAGGGACACGGCCACCTCATCGAGTACGCGCCAGAACTGATCTGCTGGAAGGCCTGCCGCGGGCTGCCCCTGCTGTCGCTGCACGCCAAGTCGGAATTCCGCTGGGACCGTGCGATCGAACGCGAGCTGCCCGACCGCACAGTTCGGGCAGCGGAGTCGCTGGTGGCTCACTACAAGGAGGTTCATCCGGAACACGGCCGCCCCGGCAACTCGTACAAGTCGGAGGCGCCCAAGCTTGATCTGTGGAGGGAACTCGCGGAGTGCGTGGTGTAAACCCTGAGCGGGTGCCCGCCGGCTCTCCCCAGAGCGTGAGTCGATGAAGGGCCGGGTTCCCGGTCAGCACGGCGAGGCCGATGGTGAGGTTCTCTGCATCCGAGCGTGGTCCGCAGGTCGGAGAAGCCGTCAGACGATCAGGCGGGCGGGTTTCATCATGGAGCGGGTGACGAGAATCGAACTCGCGCTCGCAGCTTGGGAAGCGATGGTGCTTGGGCAGCCGGATAGCTTCTGACCTGGGCATACGTGCGCTGGGGTACGTCCGGGGAGCGCAGGAACGCACCGTTGTTGACCGTGGTTTACCGGTCTTGTGGGCACGCTATGGGCACGCCGTCGGCTCGGAGGTGTGGAGGCCCCTTCTGGCGGCCGACGAGCGGCCGAGCCTTGGAAGCGAGCGTTTGCCTGGAGGCCGCCGTTGCGGGAGCACATAGAGGAGGGATCAGCGGCGGCCGAACAACTCGGGGCGGAGGTGGCTCGGAAGGCTCCCGCGATGCATCCGACACCTGGCCCGCGGGGGTAGCCGGAGCCCGGCAGCTCCACGGCATCGATCAGCGGTTGTCCCCTGATCCGGGCAGGCCCGCGAGGGCGGCGGCCGTCGCGGCGTGGTCGAGGCCATGTGCCAGGTGTGCTGTCCAGGGCAGCCCGATCAGGAATGACCGCGACAGGGTGTGCCCGAAGGACACGGTTCAGGCTCGCCGCGGCCCGGGAGCAGCCGGGCCGCGGCGAGTAACTGACCTGCGGGAGGGGCTCAGCTCCCGGTGAGGGAGATGGCCAGGTCCGTGATGTTCAGGGGGAACTTGGCCCTGTCGGACACGAGCGTGGCCTCGCCGGTGAAGAGGTTGATGCTGTAGAGGGAGGGCCTGTCGGCGCCGGAGGCTGTGAGAGTGGCGAAGGCGGCGTTGCTGACGGTCTTGCCGCCCGACAGGGTGCTGAAGATGTCCATGCCGGCGTTGAGCTGGGCGTCGATGCCGAGGCTGCCGGTCGGTGCCAGCGTGCCGTTGTTGGCCGGGGACTGGATGACGACCTGGTCGCTGGTCGTGTTGATGTCGAACAGCGTGGTCCCGGTGGCCCCGTTGAGGTCATTGTTCGTGTAGGCGGCGGCGGAGACGCCCTTGGTCGTGCCCTCGATCGGCGGGGTGGTGAGGTTCAGGTCCTGGATGGTCGTGTGGTCGTTGAGGTTGTGCCGCAGGTTCTGGCCGTTGTCGCTGATCACGCGCAGCCGGTCGGCGGCCGGGTTGAAGTCGACGCCGAAGTTCGTGCCGTTCAGCGTGTACTGGAGCTGGGACACCTTGGTGATCACGACGTCCGCGGTGGCCGGCGGGGTCTTGATCGTGTAGATGCCGCCCTTGTTGCCGACGCCGTACATCAGGCCGCTCTGCACCCGGAAGTCGATGCCGATCAGAGCCGTGTCGCCACTGAGCCCGATGACGTCCCTGACCCAGTCGAGCACGTTCGGCCGGTCGGTGGTGAACGTGGCCATCTGGGTGCCGTCACCTGTGATCCCGAACGCGCGCAGGCTGGGAGTGGCGGCGGGAGCGGCCGAGCCACTGCCCGGCGCGCTCAGCATGAGCGCTGTCGACGTGGCCATGACTGCTACCGCCGCCGCGATTCTCTTTCTCGTTCCTGCTTTCATCGGTGTTTCCCTCCCGTTTGAACAAGCACCATGGAGCGGCGCGCAGATGAGAGATTCCCGTACCGATTCCCGCGCTGATCCGGAGTGGTGGCCGGAATGATTGCTGCGGTGTTCCCCCACGGGCTGGTACGCGGTTCCCATTAAGGCCAGTTCACAGTGTCTCCACAAGTGGAACAGATGATGGGAATGCCCCGATCCAGGGATTTTGCGCACTGTGACAAAGTGCCCCAGACGCGGTCGTCTCCGATGTGCGCAGAGTGATGAACGCAGTCCGGATCTCCCCTGTCGGCTTCTTCGGCCGCACTGGCATGCTCCCGCCCATGGGGAGCTTCTTCGCCGAGTTGGCCCGGCAGGCGTCGGCCAACGCGCGCCGGGAGGTCGAGGCGTACACGCGCGAGATTCCGGAGTTCGGGTTCCTGGACACGAACTCCCGGGCGCGGGCCGAGACGCTGGAGTACGCGTTGTGGCTGCGGCGCCGTACGGTCGAACTGTCCCCGGACAACAGCGAATTGAGCGACGCCGACCTCGGCTACATCGCGGCGATCGGCGAGTTGCGGGCCGCAGCGGGGATGCCGCTCGATGCCCGGCAGCGGGTCCTGCGACTGCACACCTCACTCATGCTGCGCGAGATCAACGAAGCGACCGAAGCTCAGCGCGGCGTCGGCGTCGACGAACTCATGCGGATGATGAACTGGTTCGCCCCGCAGGGAGAACGCGGTATCCGTGCCTACAGTCAGGGATTCGTGACGGCGCTGCGACACCGTCTGCCGTACGTCGAGCAGGCCGCCCTGCTGGCCAGGTCGCTGCTGAACGGAGACCCCATATCGGCGGAACTCGCTTCGGCACTGGGCATGGAACTGCCCGAGCGCTGTGCGGTGACGGTGATCCGGGTGCCGGACCGTCCCGTCGGCGATCGCGACCTGGAAAGCGAGATCGAGGCGCTGGTGAAAACCCACCACGCGCCGATCACGTGGTGCCCGGGCAGTGGAAGCAGGAGCGGTGAGCTGATTGCCCTGATTCCCTTGTATCCCCCCACACCCCAGGCGTCTCCGGGGCCCAGTACAGCCGAGACCGTACAGCCGCACCCCGTACCCGAACTTGCCCCCGACCTCTTGCCCGACCTCGTATCCGATCTCGTACGGGACTTCGCCCAGGCTCTCGGTCGCCCCTGCGCCGCCGGCACCGCCACCTCACCGCTGTCCGAGGTTGCCGACTCCCTCGACCTGGCCCGGCGGATCAGCAGGGCGGCGCCGCTGCGACGGGCGTCCGCTCGACTGCGGCCGCACACCGTGTCGGACGTGTTCGTCGAACTCGCCGTTGCAGACGCGCCGTTCGTCGATGATTGGCTCCACGCCGTGGGCCGGAGCCTGCAGCCCGGTCCGGACCTCCTTGTCACGCTTGACGCGTACTATCGCCACGACATGCACCGCGGCGCCACGGCGGCAGCCCTCAACGTCCACCCCCGCACCCTGGACTATCGCCTCCGCCGGGTGCGGGAGCTCACCGGCATCGATCCCGGCTCGACGCGCGGCGTGCGCATTTTCAGCTCGGTCGTCACGCGGCGCCTGTCGGAAGCGTGGCACTGAACCGGGCGATCATCCAGTGCCGAGACGGCCAGCTGGAGAGCCCGGACGGCTTCCGCTTCTACGACCTCCGTCACACCGGGCACACCCTGTCGACCCGCTCCGGAGCCACCCTCAAGGGACTCGATGGCGGCCTCTGACCTGGGGGTTTCGTACGGAGCGGGTGACGAGAATCGAACTCGCGCTCTCAGCTTGGGAAGCTGCGATCACCTGCGGCTGGTTCGGGCGCTGACCTGGGCGAACGGCTGGACTGCGGTTGCTGCGGGCTGGGCTGCTTTCCCTGTGATTCCCCGCTGTTCCCCGCTCGATCTGGTGCGCTTGTGGTGCGCGGACTTGCCACCGTAACGGTCGGATGGGGCTGTTGGCGCACCTCCCCACCCGGCCTCGCTGTTGGCCACGGTCAAAGTCGACGCATCTTGGCCCACCTGTAATCATCGAGCGTGTAGCTGAAGTAGTCATTGGGGGGATCTGCCTTGCCGCTGGGCAGGTTATTCAGAGCCAGACTGTACCCCTTGAATGCCGAGACTGAGCGTGTGAGGCAATTACTCCACAGCTTGTGGTACGGCTCGTGTTTGCGCTTATTGAACTCGGCCAGGGCGTTCCTTCCGGAACCGTCTGGTGTGTTTTTGCAGCGATACCAGTCGTATGGCATTCCCCTGATCTTGGCCCGATGCTCTTGCAAGTCCTTGATGGCGTTTTCCCAAAGCGCGGGGCCATGCGCCCAGTGAGTTTCCGGCTTGTTCCAGTCCTGCGCGCCGTAGTAGAAACGTCGCCCGTCTTCGGCTCGTGCCAGCCACCCCACGTGACCAAGTCCTCCTACCGCCTTGTTGGCCACGACCATGCAGACGCGGCCGCCAGGAGCCGCAGAAGCAGTCGGGGCCATCGGGGCAGTCAGTGTTGCTGTGACCAATACGCTGACGCCAGCCAGAGTGCGAATCAATGGGCGGCGAGCCATGCCTTCTCCGTTCTTCATGATCGTTAGTGAAGCTCAACCGGGTAGTCGGCGGGTATGGAATATGGGAGATAGTGCAGGTAAACCCCTCTGCTGGGTGAATTAGTGGTGGATTCAGGGGATGGCCGCTGTCACCTGAGGAATTAGGTCGGCGTAGCGGCTTTGGGCTCGCGCCAAAGTGGCTCCGTAAAGCCGTGGAGCCGACCGCCCCAGCCACGACGTACCCCTTCTCTGACCTCAGCGGTTGATCGCTATGAGCGGAGCGAGCCGCCTTGAACCCGTGAAGAAGGTTGTTACTCAGGAGCGGATGTGATGCGCCACAGGGGTGCGTCGTAGTGCTCCGGGCGGCTGTTGATGAGCAGTTGGCGTAGGTCTTCGCGCAGGGAGCCGTTGAGGTTCAAGGCCTCGGTGATGCGGCGGAATGTCGTGTGGGTGACTCCGCGGTTCCGGGCCTCGGCTTCGAACTGGTCGAGCTGGGACAGTACGGCTTCGGGGGCGAGCTGCAATGGTGGCTGGTCCTTGAGCCATGCGGCCTTGTTGCGCTCGTAGTCGATTTCCGAGTAGCCGCAGATCTCGCGGCTGTGTGCCTCTGCCTCGTCCAGGTCGACCTACGAGGAGCGGCAGCGGGGAGGTGGCCGCCGGGCTCGACGACCTCGTGCGCGCCGAGCGTGCGAAGTGCCACAAGGACGACCACGCGCACCACAGCGAGGAGGCTGCCGAGAGCTAATGGTGCGGTTATGGTGCGCGACCGGTTCACCGGTCTAGACAACAAACAACCCCCGGGTCTCTGACCTGGGGGTTTCATATGGAGCGGGTGACGAGAATCGAACTCGCGCTCTCAGCTTGGGAAGCTGATGTTCTACCATTAAACTACACCCGCGTAAGACGCCGACGGAGTCGGTGTGCGAACGTTCGCCACTTTACCTCATGTCCGGCCCCCGGTGTTGATGCCGTGGGGCCTGAGGGCGTTTCAGGGGCGGGATGAGGCTGCGGGGCACCGGAGTTGGGGCGTACGGTGGGGGCGTCGGCGAGGGTCCGGGCGGGACCGGAGCGCCGCCTCGAAGGCCGTTCCTTTGATCCCGTACTGTGGCTTTTGTCGTCAGGCAAGCACCAGCCAGACGCGGCTCTTGGGGAAGGGACTCTTGGACTTGATGGAGCGCACCGTCGTCCGCTGTGCCGATGGGCACGTGTTCACCACCGCTTCGTTCCCGATGCAGCAGGCCGAGCGACTCGGCCCCGGCCGGCTGCTCCGGTGCCCGCGGTGTACGCGGCTCCGGAGCGTCGTGCCCGTCAGCTACCAGAAGCGGTAGCGAGCGGCGGCGAGCAGGATCGAGCAGCGGACAAAGACATAGCCAAAGGGCATAAGGCGCGCGGAGTCGTCCGGTTGTGGTCGCTCCGCGCGCCTTGCGTATCCTCAGGGCGTGCTTCTCTCAGACAAGGACATCCGGGCCGAGATCGACGCCGGGCGAGTGCGTATCGATCCGTTTGACGACGCGATGGTGCAGCCGTCGAGCATCGATGTGCGGCTGGACCGCTACTTCCGGGTGTTCGAGAACCACCGGTACCCCCACATCGACCCCTCCGTCGAGCAGAGCGATCTGACGCGGCTCGTGGAGCCGGAGGGGGACGAGCCGTTCATCCTGCACCCGGGGGAGTTCGTCCTCGCCAGCACGTACGAGGTCATCACGCTGCCCGACGACCTCGCCTCCCGGCTGGAGGGCAAGAGCTCGCTGGGGCGGCTGGGGCTCGTGACGCACTCCACCGCCGGGTTCATCGACCCCGGCTTCAGCGGGCACGTGACCCTGGAGCTGTCCAACCTCGCCACCCTGCCCATCAAGCTCTGGCCGGGGATGAAGATCGGGCAGCTGTGCATGTTCCGGCTCACATCGCCCGCCGACTTCCCGTACGGGAGCGAGCGGTACGGGTCGCGGTACCAGGGGCAGCGGGGGCCGACCGCCTCCCGGTCCTTCCTCAATTTCCATCGGACCCAGGTGTGAGCGGCCGCATATGAGTGACGTACGGGAGAACCTCTCCTACGAGCAGTTCGGGGTCGCCGTGCGCGAGCTCGCGCAGACCATCGCCGACGACGGGTACGAGCCCGACGTGGTGCTCAGCATCGCCCGCGGCGGTGTCTTCGTGGCCGGCGGCCTCGCCTACGCCCTCGACTGCAAGAACATCCACCTCGTGAACGTCGAGTTCTACACGGGCGTGGGGACGACCCTCGAGATGCCCGTCATGCTCGCTCCCGTCCCCAACGTGATCGACTTCTCCGAGAAGAAGGTGCTGATCACCGACGACGTCGCCGACACCGGCAAGACGCTCAAGCTGGTCCGCGACTTCTGCCTCGACACCGTCGCCGAGGTGCGCAGCGCCGTGGTCTACGAGAAGTCCCAGTCACTGGTGAAGTGCGAGTACGTGTGGAAGCGGACCGATGAGTGGATCAACTTCCCCTGGTCCGTGGAGCCGCCGGTGGTGCGGCGGGCCGGGCAGGTGCTCGACGCCTGAGAGGCGATGAGAAAAGGGGCTCCTCCAGGAGCCCCTTTTTTCGTTCCCGTCAGTTTCCCGTCCGTGTCCTCAGACCGTGCCCAGCTTCACGATCGACAGCAGGGCGATCAGCTGGATCGCCGATGCGCCCAGTGCCTTCGGCCAGGGCAGGTCGTGGGAGCGGCTGACCATGAGGGTCAGGAGGGCGCCGCCCGCGATCCAGGTGGCCCAGCCCAGGAGCTGTACGAACGTCGCGTCGCCGCCGGCGAACATCGCGAAGACCAGGCGGGGCGCGTCCGTGAGGGACATGATCAGCATGGACAGGCCGACCGTGGGCTGCCAGGCACCGTCGCCGCCGAGCTGCCGGGCCAGGGTGTGGGTGACCACGCCCAGGATGAACGCGCTGAGCGCCATCGCGACGGCCGTCGTCAGGACGATCGGGATCGCGTTCGACAGTGTGGCGTTTATCGCGTCCTTGCGGGCGCCGTCGAAGCCGAAGACGGCGAGCAGGCCGTAGAGGAGCGTGACGATGAGGGCCGGGCCCCACATCGAGTAGTCGCGCATCTGGAGGAAGGTCTGGTTGGGGGAGAGCACGATCCCCCGGAGCAGGGCCTTCCAGTGCAGGCGCGGGCCGACCGGGCCGGACGGCGGGGCCGCCGCGCCGGCGCGGTAGGTGTCGCCCTGGTTGTAGGGGTCCTCGCCGACCGAGAAGGCCTGGGTGTGGCCCGGGTTGTTCGCCGCGTACGGATCGGGCGGGCCCTGCGGGCCGGGCGGGTACGCGCCGTCGCCGAAGTACTCCGGCTCGCCCTGGCCGCCGTAGCCGCCGCCGGGCCCGGCGTTCGCCTGCGGCCAGGTGGGGCCGCCGCCGTTGCCGTACGGCTGCTGCTGCGGGTAGGGCTGCGGCGCCGGCGGGTAGCCGTACGACGGTCCCTGCGGCGTCTGCTGCCCGTGCGGGGGGTTATGCGGTCGCGTCTGAGGAGCGCCGTTGTTCCGGCCGCGTCCGATCCTGAATCCAGCCACGTCTTCGAACGTACCTGGTCCCGGGCGGTGGCGTGCCGGGCCCGGGCTTCCGGGCCCGGCTTTGCGGCCGAGCTGTGACATCCCTTAGGGGGTAAGCCCCTTCAGGAACTCATGGGTTGTCAGGGTTCGGACGTAGGGTCCCCGCCCCGAGCCCGAGCGGTGGCGTCAGCGCAGCATGTCCTGGCCCAGCCTCAGATAGTCCGTCGTCGACATGCCGAGGGAGCCGGGTCCGAAGCTGATCGCGTTCTTCGTGATCACGCCCGAGGCCGAGCCGCGCAGGCTGTAGAGGGAGCCGGAGGGGTGGTTCTCGCCGTCGGAGCCGACGGCCAGGTCCGCCTTGCCGTCGCCGGTGAGGTCGGACAGGCGTACGGACGCGCCGAAGCGGTCGGCGGACTCGGCGGTGCCGGGGACGCCTTCCGTGTTCTGGGTGAACGACTGGGCGCCGGTGCCGGTCAGGCCGGCGGCGGAGCCGCGCAGCACGATGACGCTGCCCGCGATCTCGGCGGCGCCGACGGTCTCGTGGAGCACGCCGACGGCCACTTCCGCGTAGCCGTCGCCGTCGACGTCGGCGACCGAGAGGTCGTTGCCGAACGCGTCCATCTCCTCGTCCGCGCCGGGGACGCCCGGGGTGTCCTGGTTGATCGTCGCCTGGGGCTGGGTTCGGACGCCGTTCGCGCTGCCGAGCCAGGAGCTGACGGAGCCGCCGAGGCTCTTGCCGTTCGTGCCCGGGGCCGCCGTGACCACGTCGTCGTAGCCGTCGCCGTTGAGGTCGCCGACGGCCGCGACGTCCCAGGCGTCGCTCTTGAGGAACGTCTGGTAGGCGAGGCCGGAGCCGGAACCGAGATAGATCATGGTGCCGGCGTCGTACGTCGACGCCTCGCTGCCCGTGACGACCAGGTCGGCGGTGCCGTCGCCGTTGAGGTCACCGGAGGCGAGGTTCAGGGCGCCGCTGAGGCCGCTGCCGGTCTGGAGGCCGGTGGCGAGTTCGTGGTGGGAGCCCGAACCGGAGGCCTTGGCGATGCCCTCGTGGATCCAGATGTCGCTGCCGGTGCTGCCGACGGCGAGGTCGGCCAGGCCGTCCCCGGTGAAGTCGCCGACGGTCAGGGACATGCCGTACTCGTCGTGGGCCGCCACGGCCGGGTCGGGGACGCCGCGGCCGCCGGACAGGCCGCTCTTGCCGCCCCAGACGACGGTGACGGAGCCGCCGTCGGCGTCGGAGTCGACGTCCTCGCCGGTGCTGCCGATCACCAGGTCGGCGTATCCGTCGCTGTTCAGGTCGCCGGAGGTGAGGGTCTTGCCGAACCGGTCGCCCTGCTCGGCGGTGCCGGGGATGCCGGCCGTGTCCTGGGTGAGGACGGTACGGCGGTCGGCGCTGATGCCGTTCGCGGAGCCGTAGGTGACGACGACGGCGCCCGCGTCGCTCTTGCCGCCGACCGGGGTGTAGGGCGCGGCGGCGGCGAGGTCGCGGTAGCCGTCGCCGTTGAAGTCGTCGGCGTGCTTGGCGGGAGCGGCGGAGGCCGGGGCCGTGAGGGAGAGGGGGGTGAGGCCCGCCGCCAGGATGGCGGTGACCAGGGTGGTCGCGGTGCGGGTGCGCATGTGGGTGCGTGTCTCCTGTGCGTCGGCCGGTGAGGCCGTGCGGATACGTCAGCCGGTGAGGTCGGTGCGGATACGTCAGCCGATGAGGTTGGCGCCGAACGCGCCGTACGAGCGGGTCTGGCCGAGGCTGCCGGGGCCGAAGGAACGGGCGCCGTCGGTGACGGGGCCGGTCGCGGAGCCGCGCAGGGCCGTGATGGCGCCGATGCCCTCGTCCTCGAAGCCGGCGGTGATCGTGAACTCGGCGTGGCCGTCCTTGGTGACGTCCGCCAGCAGGACGTCGGAGCCGAAGTAGTCGATGGCCTCGGCGGCGCCCGGGACGCCGGCGGTGTCCTGGGTGAGGGTGCGCGCGCCGGTGCGCGAGACGCCGGAGGCCGCGCCGTTCATCAGGATCGTGGCGCCGGCGTCCTCCGTGGTGCCGATGTCCTCGAAGACGACGCCGATGGCGAGGTCACCGAAGCCGTCGCCGTTGGTGTCGCCGATGGAGACGGCGCTGCCGAAGCCGTCGTTGGCCTCGTCGGAGCCGGGGACGCCGGTGGAGTCCTGGGTGAGTTCCGCCAGGGGCGCGTCACCGTTGACCGGGCCGCCCTCCGAGCCGCGGATGACGACGACCCGGCCGCCGAGCGAGCCGCTGTGGTCGTCCTCCTTCGTGAAGACGTTGCCGATGGCGATCTCGTCGTAGCCGTCGCCGTCGATGTCGCCCAGCGCGAGGGAGGTGCCGCCGTTCAGCGGGCGGGGGACCGAGGTGTCCAGGCCGGTGGCGGTGCCGAGGTAGGCGACGCCCTTGGACCAGCTGTTCGCCTCGCCCTCGTCGAGGGGGACGCGGTAGGTGAGGACCAGGTCGGACCTGCCGTCGTTGTTGGTGTCACCCGCCTCCATGGCGTCGACGCTGTACGCGCCCTCCGGGGTGGCGATGTGCTGGACGGCGCCGGTGGTGCCGGTGGTGGTGAAGCCGCCGCGGATGACGTACGTGTCGGCGTAGGCGCCCGCGGCCAGGTCCGCCTTGCCGTCGCCGTCGAAGTCGCCCGCGGTCAGCAGCTTGCCCCAGTTGTCGTGCGCGGAGACCGCCGGGTCCTTCACCGTGGTGCCGTTCTTCAGGCCGCTCGCCGAGCCCCACAGGACGGTGACGGAGCCGCCGTCGACATCGGTGCCGACGTCCTCGCCGGTGGAGCCGACCGCGAGGTCGGTGTAGCCGTCGCCGTTGAGGTCGGCCATGGCCAGGGCGTCGCCGAAGGTGTCCTCGGCCTCCGCCTCGCCGGGCACGCCCGCGGTGTTCTGGCTGACCACGGTGCGCTTGGCCGGGTCGAGGCCGGTGGCGCCGCCGTAGACCACGGCGACGTAGCCGGCCATGCCCTTGCCGTCGACCTTGGCGTACGGGGCGGCGAAGGCGACGTCGCCGTAGCCGTCGCCGTTGAAGTCGGCGGTCGGGCCGGTGGCGGGCGCGGCGGTGGCAGCGGTCGCGGGCAGGGCGGTGAGCAGGCCGGTGGTCAGGGCCGTCGCCAGGAGGAGGGTGCGCTTGCGCATCGAGGTCCCCGTTTTCGGTGTGGAGTGGTGATCAGGAGTTGAGGGCCGTGCCGTACGTCGGTGCCCCGGCCGTCGAGACGCCCGTCGTGCCCGGGCCGAAGTTCGTCGAGCCGGTGGCCGTGAGGCCGGTCGTCGTGCCGCGCAGGGACCAGACGGCGCCGTCGCCGGAGTTCTCGCCCGGCGCGGAGACGGACAGGTCGGCGCGGCGGTCGCCGGTGTGGTCGGTGAGCGTGACGCGCTCGCCGAAACGGTCGCCCTGCTCGGAACCGCCGGGCACGCCCGCGGTGTTCTGGGTGTACGACGTCGCGCCCTTGGTGGTCAGGCCGGACGCCGAGCCGTACAGGACGGTGACGGCACCGGCGGCGGAGTTCTCGCCCGCGGCGCCGATCGCCAGGTCGGCGTACCCGTCGCCGTTGACGTCGCCGAGCGAGACGCCGCTGCCGAAGCGGTCGCCCTTCTCGGAGGCGCCGGGCACACCGGCGGTGTCCTGGGTGAGGACGAGCGGGGCGCGGTTCGTGTTCCGGCCCTCCGGTCCGCCGTAGACGACCGTGACCTTGCCGCCGAGGGCGCCCGCCGGGTCGGCGGAGGTCTCGCGGTCGTTGCCGACGGCGATGTCGGCGTAGCCGTCCTTGTCGACGTCCGCTACGGCGGAGACGTACCCGGCGGGCAGGTTCTGCAGCCAGTCGTTGTAGTTGCCGATCTCCAGGTCGGCCAGGGCGGTGACGGCGTCGTCGGTGCCGCCCGCGCGGCCGTGCAGGACCACCCGGGGGTGGCCGTCGCCGGTGATGGTGCCGGAGGACAGGTGGGTGATGCCGTAGGACGTGGACCACATGTCCTTGCGCGAGCCCGAACCGCCGTTGTGCGCGCCGGTCTTGGTGATCGGGCCGGCGACGAGGGAGAGGGTGATCGGGCCCGTGGAGCCGACGGCCACGTCGGGGTCGCCGTCGTTGTCGAAGTCGCCCGCGGCGAGGGTCTGGCCGTAGCGGTCGTAGTCGGTGCTGAAGAAGCTGAACAGCGAACGGGCGCTGGACAGACCGGACTTCGAGCCCCAGACGATGGTGACGGTGCCGTCGTTGGTGTCGCCGCCGTCCTCGCCGGGCGTGCCGATCAGCAGGTCGGCGTAGCCGTCGGTGTTGAGGTCCGCGGAGGCGAGGGCGGATCCGAAGGCGTCGTCGGCCTCGGCGGCGCCGGGCATGCCCGCGGTGTCCTGGGTGAGGAGCGTGCGCGTCGAGCTCTTCGGCCCGCTCGTACTGCCGTAGACGACGGACACGGCGCCGGCCTTCGCCTTCCCGGCGACCGTGGCGCCCGGGGCGCCGATCGCCAGGTCGGTGCGGCCGTCGCCGTTGAAGTCGTACGGGGCGGCGGCGGTGGCGGCGTGGGCGGCGGGCGCGGTGAGGGCAGCCGTGAGAGGAGTGAGGGCCGCCATGAGGAGAGCGGCGCTGCGCAGGCGCATGGGTTTCCTTGCCGGGTGAGAGAGCTGGCGGGGCGTCACTGGGCGATGGCCCAGGCGAAGTCGGAGCCGCCCTTGAGGGACACGTCGCGGGCCGAGAGGAACTTCGAGCCGGAGGTGGTCAGACCGGAGGCGGCGCCGCGCAGGACGGTGACCGCGCCGTAGCCGTTCTCGTAGCCGGCGCCGCTGACCAGGTCGGCCTTGCCGTTCTTGTCGAGGTCGACCAGACGCACCGTCATGCCGAAGGCGTCCATCGTCTCGTTGCTGCCGGGGACGCCGGCGGTGTCCTGCGAGTACGACTTGGCGCCCTTGCCGGTCAGCCCGGAGGCCGAACCGAACAGGATGGTCACCGAGCCGGCGTCCTCGACCGTGCCGATGTCCTCGGCCCAGGCGCCGACCGCGATGTCGGCGTAGCCGTCGCCGTTGACGTCGCCGGCGCCGACGGCCGAGCCGAACAGGTCGCCCGACTCGCCGGAGCCGGGCACGCCCGTGGTGTCCTGGTGGATCACGGTCGGCTTCTGCGCCGGGTCGGGGCCGGTGGGGCCGCCGTACCAGACGGTGATCTGGCCGCCCTTGTGGCCGGCGGGCCTGGCCGGACTCGGGTCCTGGTAGTCGCCGAGGACGAGGTCGCCGTAGCCGTCGCCGTTGACGTCGGCGATCGTGCCCTTCTCGCCGTCGGCCTGCGGCAGATAGGTGCGGGCGTACTTGGTGCCGGTCCAGCGGTGGTAGCTGATCTCGCCGCCCTCGTCGCCGTCGACGAGGAACGGGTACACGCGCTCGGCCGCGCCGTCGCCGCTCATGTCACCCGCGAACACCTCGTACGTCGAGCCGAACTCGCTGATGCCGGTGTGGCTCGCAGCACCGGTCGTACGGCTGAAGGGGCCCTTGTAGAGGCGGGTGTGGCTCTGGCCGGTGAGCGTCACGTCCGTCGCGCCGTCACCGTCGAAGTCGCCGGTCGCGACGCCGGAGGAGAAGCCGCCCCACTCGGAGAGGGTGGACGGCTGGGGCAGGCCCTTGCCGCCGGACAGACCCGACTTGCCGCCCCAGATGACGGTGGCCGAGCCGACGCCGTCCCGGTCGCCGATGGCCTCGTACTGGGCGCCGACGACCAGGTCGGAGTAGCCGTCACGGTCCAGGTCGGCGGCGGCGAGGCTGTTGCCGAAGCGGTCGCCGTACTCGGCGGTGCCCGGGACGCCCGCGGAGTTCTGCGTGATCACGGTCTTCTTCGCCGCCGAGACGCCGGACGACGAGCCGTACAGCACGACGACGGCACCGGCGCTCTGCACCGAGCCGACGTCGGCACTCATGGCGCCGATGGCCACGTCCCGGTATCCGTCGCCGTTGAAGTCACCGGCGAGCCCGGAGGGCGCGGCGGCGGCCGTGCCGGCGGGGAGGGCGGTGGTGAGGAGGCCGGTGGTGAGGCCGGCGGCCAGGAGGAGAGTGCGGGTGCGCAAGGCGGGGCTCCGGGTGAGGAGGGGTGAGGTGAGGTGGGTTCGGGCCGGGCCTGAGAGCACGGCCGTTCCCGGTGGGGCGGGGGTGTGCGGAGGTCAGGCGGTGGGGGCGAAGGCCCGGGGCGTCGGGGTCGTCCGGGAAGGGGGCGTGGCCCTGCCGGCCGTCGCCCTGCCGGTCGGAGCCGTAGGGGTGCCGGTCGTCGCCGTGCCGGTGATCGCGGGCATGAGCAACCCGCCCGTCGGCGCGGCCGGGGCGGTGGCCTTCGCGAGGGCGGGGCGCGGATGCGGACGCCTCTGCGGGCGTCGTCGCCGGTGCTGGTCCTGGTCCATGCGGGAGTCTCCTGCGGCACGCGGGATGCCTGGCGGGCATCCACCGTCGATGAAGTGCCGGGACCGTCCGTGTTCGCCGGTGGTTGTCCGGGCGTTCACGGGTGGTCGGCGATCAGGAGACCTGTGTGGGGACGTAAGGGTTGTACGTGAGTTCGGTTAATTCGGTTACTTCTTGAGGCTGAGGCGCCGGGTCATGCGGTCCGGACGGTCACGGCTGCCGGCGGACCCGGTAGCGCAGGTGCAGCACCCGGTCGCCCTGGATCACCGTGTGCGGGTCCTCCAGCAGATGCTGGGCGTCGACCGCCCCGAAGTACCGCTTGCCCGAGCCGAAGACCACCGGTACGACGTCCATCGCCACCTCGTCGATCAGACCGAGGGCGAACGCCTGCCCGCCGACGTCACCCGCCGCCACACCGACGTCACGGTCCTCCCCGGTCAGCTCCCTGGCCCTGGCGACGGCCTCCTCCACCCCGTCGACGAAGTGGAACGGCGCGTCCGGGTGCCACCCCTCGGGCCTCGGCCGATGCGACACGACCACCAGGTGCTCGCCCGCCGGCGGAGTCCCCTCCCACCCATTGGTCATGTCGAACACATGCCGCCCGACCACCAGCGTCCCGATCCTCGCCAGCGTCGGCTTCAGATAGTCGGCGGAGACCTTGGAGACCCTGGCGTATTCGTTGAGCGGGGTGTCGCCGTTGCCGTACCAGTCGAAGAGAGGCCCGACCTGGTCGTCCGCGTCGGCGATGAAGCCGTCCACGGACACGACGTTGTGCATGATCACGCTGGTCACGACATCTCCCATGCGTCCGGGGGCCGGGGCGGCCCGTCCGTATGCATGGACCGCGAGGGCACCGGAAACTCATCGCGGGACGCTTGGGCACGACGAAGTCGACGCGGCGGATGCCGGTGTCTACAACGAACAGCGGCGTCGGGTCGCCGACGGCGCTTCCGCCATTCGTGGCCGAGGCGCCGAGGCATCCTTCGCATGACGGAGCATGCGCGATCAAGGCCGTTCCGCGACCGGCACCGGCAGGTTCACCTTGCGCGTCCCCCAGTGGGTGGTACGGGCCTGGGTGAGGGCCCAATACATGGCTGGGCGGACTATGAACAGGTTGAGCAAGGTGACAAGTGGAGTGAGGAAGAGCCAGGCAACGACCTTCTGGCGAGCCGACAACTCGGGGCGCATGGCTGCGTACATGCCGGTCTGGGCGTAGGTCATGATCAACCAGTAGCCAAGGCCCTGCAGGAATAGGAGCTTGTCCTCGGTGTGGTAGGGCAGCACGAACAGGACCCAGGCGTACAGGATCGGCATCGTTGCGGTGACGACCAGGCCGTAGAGGCGGAAGAACAAGGGGGCGGCTGAGAAGTTGGTGAGCTCCCAGCCGACGTAGCGCCAGTACGACTTGAACCACCGCACGCGCTGCGTGAACAGCTCGTTGAGGTCGGTGGGCATGTTGCTGTAGACCCAGGCCTCGTTCACGGCGACGACCTGGCCGCGCTGGAGCGCGTAGTGGGTCAGGCGCCGGTCGTCTCCCGCCGTGCCGGAGGTGACGTAGTCGTCCAGGTTCTCCAGGACGAGTTCCTTGCGGTAGACGGCGAGGATGCCGGAGGTCGGGGCGACCGCGCCGACTTGGGAGCGGGCCATCCTGGTGACCAGACACCAGGTGACGATCTCGACGTCGATCACGCGGGTGAGCAGATTGTGGGCGTAGTTGGAGACCAGCGTCAGGCCGGTGCAGGCCTGGACGCGGACGTCCGACATGGCCTTCAGGCAGTGCCACAGCCCCATGCGGTGGACGACTGAGTCGGAGTCGACGGTCATGATGAGGTCGTACGTCGACGGATCGACGGTACGCAGCACGTTCGCCTGGGCCTCGCGCTTGCCGGCGTTGTCCTGGCGGTGCCAGGTGACCAGCGGGTGGTCGAACGGGACCACAGGGATCCTGGAGCCGTCGTCGACCACGTGGATCGCGTCGGGCGGGCGCACCTGGTTGATGAGGGCCCACACGGTCTTGTGCAGGGCCTCGGGGGGTTCGTTGTACGCGGGGACGATGGCCAGCACTCGGCCCTCGTGGGCGGGCAGGTGGGTGAAGCTTCTGCCCTTGATGACCGAGGCCAGAGAGTAGATGAGGACCGCGGTGATGGCGCAATAGAAGACCAGTGCGGTCCCCCAGGGCTGGGTGCTCCAGTAGAAGTGGTAGACGAGGGTCCAGGCGGTGGCCGCCAGAGTGGCGGCCACACAGACCCAGGTCTGCCACGGGGCGCTGCGGCCCCGCTTGGACGTGGAGAACATGTCAGGCGCGTCCTCGCTGACGGCGGGTGACGCCCCGGTAGGTGAAGGCACCCACCAGGACGAGTGTCACCGCGACGGCCAGGATCCAGTTCAGCGAGACGCTGGCGCCGAACAGGGTGATCGCTCCCACACCGGTTCTGGCGAGTGCTCCGTCGTCGTAACCCATGTCGTTGTTTCCTTCCGGTGTTTCAGGCAGCACGAAGCAGCCCGACAGGTGTCGTGAGGTGGTGGTTGTTCGAGCGCGGAGGCCGGCAGCTCTGGCGGGTGTGCTGCGCCGTGGGCCTCAGAGACGTTCGACGTGCGGCGCCGCTGTCATGACGCCTCGGGTGTCCAGGACGTACGTCGCCTCGGCGGCGACCCGGGTGAGGTCGAACTCGGCGTGCGGCGTGAGCAGTACGACGGCGTCGAAGTCCGCGACACTCGTCCCCTCGGTCACGTCTTGTGTGGTGAAGGGGATGGTCCGGCTGCCGTCGTCGGACAGGTAGGGGTCGACGACAGTGACGTCCGCCCCCATCGCCCGCAATCGCTCGATGACCTCTACGGCCGGTGACTGGCGAGCATCAGCGGTGCCCGGCTTGTACGCGGCCCCCAGCGCGAGAATCCGAGCCCCGTGCACGCTCCGGCGGAAGCGGCGGCTCAGGGAGTCCTGGAGGCGGCGTACGACGTAGTCGGGCTGGGACTCGTTGATGTCCTGGGCCAGTTCGATGAGCCGGAAGGTCTGCCCGTGCCGGGCCTTGACGTGGTGGCTCAGGTAGACCGGGTCGATGGGCAGGCAGTGCCCGCCCACGCCGGGCCCGGGCAGGAACTTGGTGAAGCCGAAGGGCTTGGTCGCGGCCAGCTCCAGGGTGTGCCACACGTCGACACCGAGCGTGTGGGCCATCCGGGAAAGCTCGTTGACCAGGGCGATGTTGACGTGCCGGTAGGTGTTCTCGAACACCTTGGCCAGCTCGGCCTCCTCCAGCCCGGAGGCCGGCACGGTGACGTCGGTGACCGAGTCGTAGAAGGCCTTCACGTGCCGCAGGCAGTCGTCCGTCAGCCCGGCGACGATCTTCGGCGTGTTCTCGAGACGCCAGTCGGCGTTGCCCGGGTCGATGCGCTCGGGGCTGAAGCCGACGTGGAAGTCCCGCCCGGCGACGAGGCCGGAGCCCTCCTCCAGCAGCGGGACGAGCACGTCACGGGTGGTGCCGGGGTGCGTGGTCGACTCGAGTACGACGGTGGCGCCCGGCTCGATCCACGCGGCCAGGACGCGGCCGGCGTCCCGGACGCAGCTGAGGTCCGGTGCGCGGTCGGTCAGCGGAGTGGGCACGGTGATGACCGCGACGTCGAAGCCCTTGAGGTCCTGCGGGTCGGAGGTGGCGGTGTATCCGCCCGAACCCAGCACCGCCTGAAGGCGGCTGGACTCGATGTCCTCGACGTACGACGATCCGGCGGCCAGCCTCTCGCAACGCGACCGGTCGGGTTCGTAGCCGGTCACGCTGTGACCGGCCTCGGCGGCCCTCACGGCCAGGGGCAGGCCGACATAGCCCTGCCCCAGCACACATATGTGCATGGTGGATTCCTCACCCCTGAAGTACGGCCGCCTGTTCCTGAAGCAGGCGGCCGTGGCGTGGTACTGCGTGAGAAGCGGTGTGGGAACGGCACCATCACCGCGTCACCGGTCTGCCAGGCCCCCTTGCCCGAGCATGCGCAAAGCGCAACCGGTGATCTTCACAAACCCCCCTCATTTGTGGACCTTCATAGTTCAACAAAGATTCGCTGAACGGAACCCTGTTTACTGATTCGATACCTGTGAAGTGGTGAGGGAGGGGCGGGCCTTGAGGGTGACGCTTGGTCAAGTGCCAGATAGGAGCCTTATTTGGGGCTGATGATCTTCACATTTCACGGGGTGCGTGACCCCGGGTGACGCATCGGTGCGGGTGCATTCGCGAATACCGCGCGCCCCTCAACGCGCCCCCCCGCACCACCCCTCTGCCCTGCCGTCGGTTACCCACGGTTAGTCCAGGCAGGGCGGCTCCCAACCGCTATGTGCCGGTGGGCGGATCGGCCTCGACGGCGAGCTGGATGAACCACGGGACGAGGCTCGGTTATCGCCCGATGCTCCGGCTCCATCGGATCTCGCCTTCGTGCCATTCGCCGGTGGGTGTGAGCCCGGCGGCGGTGGCGACGGCGGCGGATGCCCGATGGGCGGGGTGGATATGGGCGATGACGGTGTGCACCGGCTGACAGCCGAGCCAGGCGACGAGTCCTCGGGCTGCTTCGGCAGCGATGCCTCTTCCCTGCCACGGTGTCCCCACCACCCAGGCGATCTCGGCGATGTGGCCGTGGCCGGAGGGGCTGACCGTGGCCTGGACCGTGCCCGTCAGACAGGACTCGTCACGAAGCCGGATCACCCAGTTCAGCCAGGACACGGCCGGATCGGGAGAGCCTGCGGTCATGCGCTGGTAGCGCGAGCGCAGGGCTTGCGGGGTGTCCGGAGTGCCGCCGATGAAGGTGTGCAGGGCCGGATCGGACAGTGCCGCAGCCATCTCCTCGGCGTGCTCGATGTGCAGCGGCAGCAGGTTCAGCCTGCGGGTGCTGATGGCCTGGGCCGCGAGGGTGCTCACGCCGCCACCGCCCCGGGGCGCTCGACGAGCCGGCCGCGCTCGCGCGGTGTCAGATACGGCATCGACGTGCTGATCCACCTGTCCGCGCTCACGATGTCGTCCGGCACAACTACCTTCTCTCACAGGCTCGTTCAGGAGTCCTCGGCGTGACCCGCTCCAAAGCCGAGTCTCTCTCCATCAGGGCAGCCGAGTGAGCCGCGGCTCCAGAAGGCCGATGGCCGCCGTCCGACGGAAGCGATCGGCACCGCCGCCCGCCTTGGGCCGGTGTGGCTTGCTCCAGGCTTCGCCGGTGGGCGGGATGCGCAGCCTGGGCGCGGTGGAACAGCGCCACCGCGATCCCGGCGAGGGGAGGGTTCAGTGTGCCGTTCGGCGCGCCGTGTTCTCCCGCCACTCCCGGCCGATCGATCGCATCAGGGCCGGGTACACCCCCAGGTACCGGAAGGGTTTGATGCCGAGCATGTACAGGGAGCCGAGGCGGCCGTTGGGCTTCACCAGGACGGCCAGCTGGCCGCGGTAGCCGCCGTTCCCGTCGGAGACCCAGCCGATGTGCATCACCCCGTGCATGGTCTTGTTGGCGCACTCGGCGGCCCACTCGTCGTCTGTCTGGAAGACCGATGTGAAGGGCGCCGAGCTGAGGTCGGGCCCCCGCGGCCCCGCGCGCAGGTCGTCCGGCAGCCGGTCGCGCAGCGTCGCCACCCGGCCGCCGACGCCCGAGTCCGGCTTGTCCCAGCCGAGCAACGCGCCGAGCTTCCAGCGCACCGCGAAGAGGAAGCGGCCCACGGGGTTGCCGCCGTCCGGACCGTCCTCGCCGTCCGCCATCTGCCGGACCAGGTGGTGCAGGTCGTCCGGGCCGCCCGGCGTCGGCAGCGCCCACAGATCCTCGAGCCGGAAGTCGCCGGTGATCTCGTGGATCCGCCAGGGACGGGACGTGTGGTCGGTCGGGGGAAGGCGCAGATCGCTCATGGCGGATCCTTGTCTATACGGTGGCGTATAGATCGAGCATAGACCCATCTATACGGCTCCGTATACTGGCCGGGACATGTGAGGGGGAGACCCGGTATGGGCGCGATCCGTACGCCGCGGGACAGGTGGATCGAGGAGGGGCTGCGGGCGCTTGCCGCCGGCGGCCCCGAGGCGGTCCGGGTCGAGGTCCTCGCCCGGGCGCTCGGCGTCAGCAAGGGCGGTTTCTACGGCTACTTCCGCAACCGTGCCGACCTGCTGGCGGAGATGCTCGACGCCTGGGAGCGCGGGGTCACCGAGGAGGTCATCGAGCGGATCGAGCGCGACGGGGGTGACGCCCGCGAGCGGCTCGGGCGTCTCTTCGACTTCGTGGGGTCGGGCGAGACGCACGTGACCAGCGCCGGGGTCGAGCTCGCGATCCGCGACTGGGCCCGGCGCGACGAAGACGTCGCGCGTTGCCTGCGCCGGGCCGACAACCGGCGCATGGACTATCTGCGCGAGCTCTACGGGGCGTTCTGTCCCGACGAGGGCGATGTCGAGGCCCGCTGTCTGATCACCTTCTCGCTGCGCATCGGCGACCACCTCATCGCAGCCGACAACGGCCCGCGCAGCCGCACGGAAGTCCTCGCCGCGGTGAGGGACCGGTTGTTGGGCTGAGCGGTCCTGGCCGAGAAACGCTCGAGTCTGCCGGTGTCGGTCATCGCCCCGCCCCCGCCCGCCGCCGATGACGTCCTGGTGGCTCCGGAGCATCCACCCTGAGACCGAGCGGCCGCTCCTGCTGCGGGCGGACGCCCGGGGCGGGCCGCGTTTGAAAAGCTGTCGATCATGACGACCGTCTTACCGCCGGGCCCCGACGGCCTCCCCTATAACCGCCTGGACCACCTCACGGGCCGTCACCGCTGGTGGCGGCCCTTGGTCGGCACTCTGCTGTTCTTCGGCGCCTATCTCGTACTCAGCCTCCTGCTGCTCGCCCTCGCCTACGTCTTCGGTGAGCTGGCCGGAAGCCCTGAACTGCCCGATGGGGGACCCGACTTCGGTCCGCTGAGCAACACGGCACTGGACCTGACGTACATCGCGATCGCCCTGCCGCTGGTTCTGCTGGCCGTGTTGTGGCCGGGGCGGCGGCCGGCCGGGACGCTGTCGTCGGTGGCCGGACGGCTGCGGTGGCGCTGGCTGGGCTGGTGTCTGCTGGCCGCGGTGCTCCCTGTGGCCGTGCTGACGGGGACCGCGTTCCTCCTGCCCGACGGCGAGACCGGCGCGGGGGAGTCCGAGGTGTGGGTGGGCTGGGGCTCGTTCCTCACCTCCCTGGCCGTGCTGGCCGTCTTCGTCCCCGTCCAGGCCGCGGCCGAGGAGTACGTCTTCCGGGGCTGGCTGACACAGGCGGTCGGTTCCTTCGTCCGCTCTCCCTGGTTCGCGGTGCTCCCGCAGGCCGCGCTGTTCGCCGCCGCCCACGGCTGGGGCACCACGTGGGGCTTCATCGGCCTGCTGGTCTTCGGTGTGGTGGCGGGCTGGCTGACCATCCGTACCGGCGGCCTGGAGGCCGCCGTCGCGCTGCACGTCCTGAACAACCTGGTGGCCTTCGGCACCCTCGCCGCGGTCGTCAACGGCCTGACATCCGACGAGACCGCGGCCGACTCGCCCTGGTCACTCGCCCTCGCGGACGTGGCGACGACCCTGATGTACGCGGCGCTCGTGCTGTGGCTCGCCCGACGCCACCACCCGCAGCGCCTCGCCCCGCCGATGCCCCCGCCCGCCCCGCACCCGCCGTACGCCCCGTACCCGCCGTACGCCCCGTACCCGCCTTACGCCACGCCGCAGGGGGCCATGCCCGGCCACCCCTACGGCGTCCAGGGCGGCGTCGCCCCGCCTGGCACTGGCACTGGCACCGCATCTCACGGAGACGTACCGCCCGCTCCAGGGCCGTAGCCTCCGGGCAACCCGATCCCGCCCCGTCGCCGAGGCGGGACAGCGGTGTTACGGCGCCGGATCGAAGGTCACGTTGGTGTCGGGACAGTCCTGCGCGAGTCGGGTGAGTGCCTCGAACTCGACGGTGTCGACGGTGAGGCCCCAGCGGAGCTTGGTCCCGACCCACTCCGAGGTGTACCGGCACGTGACGCCGGCGGCCGGCGGCAGCCACTCGGCCGGATCCTTGTCGGCCTTGCTGCGGTTCGAGGCCGCGGTGACCGCGATGAGGGAGGTCAGGGCGTCGAGGTCGTTGGCGTACGCCTCACGCCGCTGGGCGGTCCATTGCGATGCCCCGGAATCCCAGGCCTCGGCGAGCGGCACCATGTGGTCGACGTCCAGGCCGCCGGCCTCGGTCACCCACCGGGCGTCGTAGTACGACCACCACCGCCCTCCGGAGAGCTTGCAGCCAGGGAGGACCTGGGGCGGGTCGACCGCCTCGGAGATGAGCACCTCCGCGCGCGTGTTGCAGCCGTCGGTGGGGTTCTGGCCCGCGTTCCAGTGCCGGAAGCTCGTGCGCTGGTAGCCGTCCCGCACCTCCTCCGCAAGGGGCAGGACGCCGACCGCGGTCGCCATCGGGAGGGTGCGCGGCTCGGCGGCCCGGCCGTGCGCCTGGGCCGGAGTGGATGCCAGAAGGGCAAGGACAACGAGTGTGACCGCGAGCGCGGCACGCCTGAGGTTTTTGATCACGCATCGCAGAATCGATCGCGTGTACCTCGTTCGAGGGGTTCGACTCGAACGAATGAGCCATATGGCTGCGCAGGTTCACCGGGCAGGTGTTCTATGGGGCACCCTGATGAGGGATTCCGGGAGCGGCGGGGGCCAGGGGGGAACGCCGTAGAGACCCGCCCCGTCGTCGTCGCCTGATCGCCGAGTTGTCGATCAAGGCTCACTGGTAAGCACTGCGACACCAAGAGTATGGTCTCTTGTATGGCGACAAAGAAGGTAACGGTGACGATTCCCGAGGATCTCCTGGACGAGATCCGTGCGGAGGCGGCCGAGAGGGGCCTTTCCGCGTACGTCGCCGAGGCTCTGCGCTTCAAGCGGGACCGGGACCGACTCAGTGAACTGGTCGGCTGGCTGCAGGAAGAACACGGCCCCGTCACTGAGGACGAGCGTGCGGCAGTCGTCGACGAGTTGGAGGATCTCGACGCCGAACACGAGCGGCGCCGCGCCACCGGAAGGCACAACGCCGGAGAGGCCGCGTGACGAAGCGGGTCGGTGAGTACGGACAGCGGCCGCTCCGTGTCTTCGTCCTGGACTGTGAAGCGCTGTCCCTGGCCGTGCGCGGCGACCGGAAGATGATCGCCTGGTTCGACCTCGCGGCGCGAGGGGAAGCCGAGGTGGTGACGTCCCCGATGACACTGGTCGAGGCGTACGACGGCAGGACGACCGAACAGCGCTGGGACTGGGTACTGTCCCGGCTGCAGGTCGTCGACATCGGAAAGGACGAAGCCCGCCAGGCACGTCGGCTCCTGGCCGACGCCAAGTTGCACGGCCACAAGTACGCAATCGACGCCGTGCTCGCCGTTATCGCGCTACAGCAGAAGGGCCAGGTCACAGTCTTCACCTCGGACGTCGACGACCTGGAGAAGCTGCTCCCGGACAGGATCGTCGTCAAGAAGGTGTGACCCGACCCGCTCCGGTGCCCGCAAACCGTGTCGGAGCCTGCGAACGACGACGTCCCCCGCTGTTCTTCCACAGCGGGGGACGTGCGTGGGGGACGGCCGGGAGCGGCGCTACTTCACCGGCTCCGGCTCCGGCGCGTTCTCCGAGTCCGTCGTGCCGGCCGGCGGCTCGCCGCCGTCGTTGTCGTCGTCACCGTCGGAACCCTCCGCGGGGACCGGCGTCTTGACGGAGTCCAGCAGGAGCTGGGCCACGTCCACGACGGTGATCGACTCCTTGGCCTTGCCGTCGTTCTTCTTGCCGTTCACGGAGTCCGTGAGCATGACGAGGCAGAACGGGCAGGCCGTGGAGACGATGTCGGGGTTCACCGACAGCGCCTCGTCGACGCGCTCGTTGTTGATGCGCTTGCCGATGCGCTCTTCCATCCACATCCGGGCGCCACCCGCACCGCAGCAGAAGCCCCGCTCCTTGTGGCGGTGCATCTCCTCGTTGCGGATGCCCGGGACGCTGGCGATGATCTCGCGCGGGGGCGTGTAGATCTTGTTGTGGCGGCCCAGGTAGCACGGGTCGTGGTACGTGATGATGCCCTCGACCGGCGTGACCGGGATCAGCTTGCCCTCGTCGACGAGGTGCTGGAGCAGCTGGGTGTGGTGGATGACCTCGTAGTCGCCGCCGAGCTGCGGGTACTCGTTGCCGAGCGTGTTGAGGCAGTGCGGGCAGGTCGC
Organism: Streptomyces purpurascens; assembly: GCF_045040895.1. Lineage (NCBI taxonomy): Bacteria > Bacillati > Actinomycetota > Actinomycetes > Kitasatosporales > Streptomycetaceae > Streptomyces > Streptomyces purpurascens. The sequence continues at coordinate 4,982,064 of NZ_CP108341.1, forward strand.
GACGATCTTCTTCGCGGACTTCGGCTTGCGGGACTCGTCGGTGACCTTGCCCTCGTCGTCCATCTCCTCGCCGAAGGCGGCGTTGAGGGACATGACGTTCTCCATGCCGAGTTCCTGGAACAGCGGCTCGTTGCCCAGGCGGCGGGCGGAGTCACCCGTGCACTTCTCGTCGCCGCCCATGATGGCGAACTTGACGCCCGCGATGTTCAGCAGCTCGGCGAAGGCCTTCGTCGTCTTCTTCGCGCGGTCCTCGAGCGCGCCCGCGCAGCCGACCCAGTACAGGTACTCGACCTCGGTCAGGTCCTCGATGTCCTTGCCGACGACCGGGACCTCGAAGTCGAGCTCCTTCAGCCACTCCAGGCGCTGCTTCTTCGCCAGGCCCCAGGGGTTGCCCTTCTTCTCCAGGTTCTTGAGCATCGTGCCCGCCTCGGACGGGAACGAGCTCTCGATCATCACCTGGTAGCGGCGCATGTCGACGATGTGGTCGACGTGCTCGATGTCCACCGGGCACTGCTCGACGCAGGCACCGCAGGTGGTGCACGACCACAGGACGTCCGGGTCGATGACGCCGTTCTCCTCGGCGGTGCCGATCAGCGGGCGCTCGGCCTCGGCGAGGGCGGCCGCGGGGACGTCCTTGAGCTGCTCCTCGGACGCCTTCTCCTCGCCCTCCATCGTCTTGCCGCCGCCGGCCAGCAGGTACGGCGCCTTGGCGTGCGCGTGGTCCCGCAGGGACATGATCAGCAGCTTGGGGGAGAGGGGCTTGCCCGTGTTCCACGCCGGGCACTGCGACTGGCAGCGGCCGCACTCGGTGCAGGTGGAGAAGTCCAGCAGGCCCTTCCACGAGTACTGCTCGACCTGGGAGACGCCGAAGACGTCGTCGTCGCCCGGGTCGGTGAAGTCGATCGGCTTGCCGCCGGACGTCATCGGCTGCAGGGCACCGAGGGCCGTGCCGCCCGTCGCCTCGCGCTTGAACCAGATGTTCGGGAACGCCAGGAAGCGGTGCCAGGCCACACCCATGTTGGTGTTCAGGCTGACCGTGATCATCCAGATCATGGTCGTGCCCAGCTTGATCATCGCGAAGAAGTAGACGAGGTTCTGCAGCGCGGCGACGCTCAGCCCCTTGAAGGCAAGGACCAGCGGGTACGACGCGAAGTACGCGGCCTCGTAGCCCTCCACGTGGTGCAGCGCGCCCTCCAGGCCTCGCAGCACGTAGATCGCCAGGCCGATGGTGAGGATGACGTACTCGACGAAGTACGCCTGGCCCATCTTCGAACCGGCGAAGCGGGACTTGCGGCCCGGGCGCGACGGCAGGTTCAGCAGCCGGATCACCATCAGCGTGGCGATGCCGAGGGTCGTCATCGCGGCGATGAACTCGATGTAGAGCTCATAGGGGAGGAAGCCGCCGATGACCGGCAGCGTCCAGTCCGCCTCGAACAGCTGGCCGTACGCGGTGATGATCGTCGGCGGCAGCGTCAGGAAGCCGATCGCCACGAACCAGTGGGCGATACCGACGATGCCCCACCGGTTCATGCGCGTGTGGCCGAGGAACTCCTTCACCAGGGTCACGCTGCGCTGGTAGGGATTGTCGGTCCGGGTACCGGCGGGGACCGGCTGGCCCAGCTTGAAATACCGGACGAACTGGCCGATCGCGCGTGCGAGCAGCGCGACGCCGACCACGGTCAGAACCAGCGACACGATGATCGCGGCGAGTTGCATGGGGGCTCCTCGGGCCTGCGAGGGGTTTCTGTCGGGGACTCTCCATAGCGAAGGGTTCCCGAGATTACTAAGCGGTAACTTATGCAGTCCGTCTGAGACTACCCCTATCCTCCGCCGCACTGTAGCCGGGTGGGGGGTGATCTGAATCGCTGAGGGTTGCCTCAGATCCGGTCGCGATCCGGTCGTGTTAGTCGTACCGAATTGTCATAGTCCCGCCTAACTTATATCCGTGCTCTACGGGATCACTGCCGCCGCCATCGCCCTTCTGCTCACCGCCCTGCTCGCGACCCTCCTCCGGGCGCCTGCCCGGTGGTCGCGGCTGGTCGACCGGCGGCGGCAGCGAGAGGTGCCGCTGTCCGGTGGCGTGGCCGTCGTGGTGGTCACCGGCGGGGTGGTGTGCGCCTACGGCTGGGTGGAGGGCGTGCCGACCGGGGGCGAGGTGCGGGAACTGCTCGTCGCCGGGGGCGTGGTGGCCCTGCTCGGGCTGGTCGACGACGTGTGGCGGCTGCGGCGGCGGGTGCTCTTCGCGGGTACGGCCGCGGCGGCGGCGTGCGTCGTGCCGTACGGGGAGACGGGCGTGGGGACCGGGCTGCTGGCCGTCGTGTGGGTCGCGGGGCTGACCCTCGGGTTCCGGGGGGTCGATCACGCCGACGGGCTCGCCGGGACCGTGGGGATCGTCACCGCCTTCGGGGTGGGGGTCTGCGCGGCGGTCGAGGTGATGGACGGGATCGCCGTGCTGATGAGCGTGCTGGCCGCCGCGCTGACCGGGTTCCTCATGCACAACTGGCATCCCGCCCGGGTCGCGCTCGGCGCGTGCGGGTCCATGTCCGCGGGGTTCGTGATCGCCATGGGGACCGTGTACGCGCGGGCCGGGTTCGGGCTCGGGGAGAGCGCGGGGGTGCTGTTCGCGCTGACCGCCCTGGTGTGTGCCGATGCCGGGCTGGTCCTGCTGTCGCGGCGGATGGCCGGCCGGGCCGTTCTCCGCAGTGGCCCCGACCATCTCGCGCACCGGCTGCGGCGGCTCGGGCTGACCGCGCCGGGGGCGAGTCTGCTGCTGGGAACCGGGGCGTTGTCCGGGGTGGCCGTCGGGGTACTCGCCCACGCCGGCTGGGTCGGCAACGACGTGCTGTGGTGGGTGGCGGGTGCGGCGCTCGTCGTCGTCCTCGCTGTGTCACGCGTCTCGGTGTACCCCTCCCGTGGCCCTCGGCGTGAGATGTCGCCGCAGGTCAGAGCCCCGTTGCGTGTAAGGAACGGATAAGACTTGAGTCCGGTCGACTCAGCTCTGTTGACCGGTTGCGGGCCGTCGTGCACACTTGAGTCCGTTCCACTCAAGTCAGCTGGAGGAATCAACCATGGCACGTGCGGTCGGCATCGACCTGGGCACGACTAACTCCGTCGTCAGCGTTCTGGAGGGCGGCGAGCCCACCGTCATCACCAACGCCGAGGGCGCCAGGACCACGCCGTCCGTCGTCGCCTTCGCCAAGAACGGTGAAGTGCTCGTCGGAGAGGTGGCCAAGCGCCAGGCGGTCACGAACGTGGACCGGACCATCCGCTCCGTCAAGCGGCACATGGGCACGGACTGGAAGATCGAGCTCGACGGGAAGCCCTTCAACCCGCAGCAGATCAGTGCCTTCGTGCTGCAGAAGCTGAAGCGGGACGCCGAGTCCTACCTGGGCGAGAAGGTGACCGACGCGGTCATCACCGTCCCGGCGTACTTCAACGACTCCGAGCGCCAGGCCACGAAGGAGGCCGGCGAGATCGCGGGCCTCAACGTCCTGCGCATCGTCAACGAGCCCACCGCGGCCGCCCTGGCGTACGGCCTCGACAAGGACGACCAGACCATCCTGGTCTTCGACCTCGGTGGCGGTACGTTCGACGTCTCGCTGCTGGAGATCGGCGACGGCGTCGTCGAGGTGAAGGCCACCAACGGTGACAACCACCTCGGTGGTGACGACTGGGACCAGCGCATCGTCGACTACCTGGTCCAGCAGTTCCAGTCCGGCCACGGCGTGGACCTGGGCAAGGACAAGATGGCCCTGCAGCGTCTGCGCGAGGCCGCCGAGAAGGCGAAGATCGAGCTGTCCTCGTCCACCGAGACCTCGATCAACCTGCCCTACATCACCGCCTCCGCCGAGGGCCCCCTGCACCTCGACGAGAAGCTCACCCGCGCCCAGTTCCAGCAGCTGACCGCGGACCTGCTGGAGCGCTGCAAGACGCCGTTCCACAACGTCATCAAGGACGCCGGGATCAACCTCTCCGAGATCGACCACGTCGTTCTCGTCGGTGGCTCCACGCGTATGCCCGCCGTCGCCGAGCTGGTCAAGGACCTGACCGGCGGCAAGGACGCCAACAAGGGCGTCAACCCGGACGAGGTCGTCGCCATCGGCGCCGCCCTGCAGGCCGGTGTCCTCAAGGGCGAGGTCAAGGACGTCCTGCTCCTCGACGTCACCCCGCTGTCCCTCGGTATCGAGACCAAGGGCGGCATCATGACCAAACTCATCGAGCGGAACACGACGATCCCGACCAAGCGGTCCGAGATCTTCACCACCGCCGAGGACAACCAGCCCTCCGTGCAGATCCAGGTCTACCAGGGCGAGCGCGAGATCGCGGCGTACAACAAGAAGCTCGGGATGTTCGAGCTGACCGGTCTGCCCCCGGCGCCGCGCGGCGTCCCGCAGATCGAGGTGTCCTTCGACATCGACGCCAACGGCATCATGCACGTCACGGCGAAGGACCTCGGCACCGGCAAGGAGCAGAAGATGACCGTCACCGGCGGCTCCTCGCTGCCGAAGGACGAGGTCGACCGCATGCGCCAGGAGGCCGAGCAGTACGCGGAGGAGGACCACAAGCGCCGCGAGGCCGCTGAGTCCCGCAACCAGGGCGAGCAGCTCGTCTACCAGACCGAGAAGTTCCTCAAGGACAACGAGGACAAGGTCCCGGGCGAGATCAAGACCGAGGTCGAAGAGGCCGTGGGCGAGCTGAAGGAAAAGCTCAAGGGCGAGGACTCGGCCGAGATCCGCACCGCCACGGAGAAGGTCGCGGCCGTCTCGCAGAAGCTCGGCCAGGCCATGTACGCCGACGCGAACGCCGCGCAGGCCGACGGCGCCTCCGCCGGAGCCGGCGCGGGTGCCGGGGCCGGTGACGCCAAGGCCGACGACGACGTCGTCGACGCCGAGATCGTCGACGAGGACCGGAAGGACGGTGCCGCGTGACGGAGGAGACCCCGGGCTTCGACGAGCAGCAGCCCGACGTCCCTTCCGGCGCCACCTCCGATGACGCCGAGCCGAAGGCCGCCTCCTCCTCCGAGGAGGGGGCGGCCCCGGCCGGGGACACGGGACAGGACGTGGCCCTGGTGGCCCAGCTGGACCAGGCCCGCACGGCGCTCAACGAGCGCACGGGCGACCTCCAGCGCCTCCAGGCCGAGTTCCAGAACTACCGCCGCCGGGTCGAGCGCGACCGGATCGCGGTCAAGGAGATCGCCATCGCGAACCTCCTGACCGAGCTCCTGCCCGTGCTCGACGACATCGGCCGCGCACGCGAACACGGCGAACTGGTCGGCGGCTTCAAGTCCGTCGCCGAGTCGCTGGAGAGCACCGCGGCGAAGATGGGCCTGCAGCAGTTCGGCAAGGAGGGCGAGCCCTTCGACCCGACGATCCACGAAGCCCTGATGCACAGCTACGCACCGGACGTCACCGAGACGACGTGCGTGGCGATTCTGCAGCCCGGGTACCGGATCGGCGAGCGCACCATCCGCCCCGCGCGGGTGGCGGTGGCCGAACCCCAGCCGGGGGCACAGACGGTCAAGGCGGACGAGTCCGCCGACGCCGACGACAAGGAGAGCGGTGGCCCGGACGAGGGCTGACGTCATAACGGACGACAGGAAGGAGGGGCGTCGAGGATGAGCACCAAGGACTTCATCGAGAAGGACTACTACAAGGTCCTCGGCGTCCCCAAGGACGCCACCGAGGCCGAGATCAAGAAGGCGTACCGGAAGCTCGCCCGCGAGAACCACCCGGACGCCAACAAGGGAAACGTCAAGGCGGAGGAGCGCTTCAAGGAGATCTCCGAGGCCAACGACATTCTCGGCGACCCCAAGAAGCGCAAGGAGTACGACGAGGCACGCGCCCTCTTCGGCAACGGCGGCTTCCGGCCGGGGCCCGGCGGGAGCGGCGGTTCCTTCAACTTCGACCTGGGCGACCTCTTCGGAGGCGGCCCCCAGGGCCAAGGACAGGGAGCCGGCGGCTTCGGCGGCGGGATCGGTGACGTCTTCGGGGGCCTGTTCAACCGCGGCGGCGCGGGCGCGGGGACGCGCACGCACCCGCGGCGCGGCCAGGACATCGAGTCCGAGGTCACGCTCAGCTTCACCGAGGCGATCGAGGGCGCGACGGTCCCGCTGCGGATGTCCTCGCAGTCACCCTGCAAGGCCTGCTCGGGCACCGGCGACAAGAACGGCACACCGCGCGTGTGCCCGACCTGCGTCGGCACCGGGCAGGTCGCCCGGGGCAGCGGCGGGGGCTTCTCCCTCACCGACCCCTGCCCGGACTGCAAGGGCCGCGGCCTGATCGCGGAGCACGCCTGCGAGGTCTGCAAGGGCAGCGGCCGGGCCAAGTCCTCGCGGACCATGCAGGTGCGCATCCCCGCGGGCGTCAGCGACGGCCAGCGGATCCGGCTGCGCGGCAAGGGAGCACCCGGTGAGCGGGGCGGCCCGGCGGGCGACCTGTACGTGGTCGTGCACGTCGACTCCCACCCGGTGTTCGGCCGCAAGGACGACAACCTCACCGTCACCGTCCCGGTGACCTTCGCCGAGGCGGCCCTCGGCGGCGAGGTCCGGGTGCCGACGCTGGGCGGCCCGCCCGTCACGCTGAAGCTGCCGCCGGGCACGCCCAACGGCCGCACCATGCGCGCCCGGGGCAAGGGCGCGGTCCGCAAGGACGGCACCCGCGGGGACCTTCTGGTCACGGTCGAAGTGAGTGTTCCGACGGACCTGACGGGGAAGGCTCGTGACGCACTCGAGGCGTATCGCGAGGCGACTTCGGGTGAGGATCCGCGGGCGGATCTGTTCCAGGCCGCGAAGGGAGCATGAGTCAGATGGACGGTCGTCGGCGCAATCCGTATGAACTGACCGAGGAAACCCCGGTCTACGTCATCTCGGTGGCGGCCCAGCTGTCCGGCCTGCACCCCCAGACCCTGCGCCAGTACGACCGCCTGGGCCTGGTGTCCCCCGACCGCACCGCCGGCCGGGGCCGGCGCTACTCGGCCCGCGACATCCAGCTGCTCCGCCAGGTGCAGCAGCTGTCGCAGGACGAGGGCATCAACCTCGCCGGCATCAAGCGCATCATCGAACTGGAGAACCAGGTCGCCGCGCTCCAGGCCCGTGCGGCCGAACTGGAGAACGCGCTCGACGGCGCGGCGGCGGCGATGCGCCAGCGCGAGGCGGCGGTGCACGCGTCGTACCGCCGCGACCTCGTGCCGTACCAGGAGGTCCAGCAGAGCAGCGCGCTGGTGGTGTGGCGGCCGAAGCGGCAGCAGCAGTCGGACTGACGCATGCGTGTGTGAACACATGCGAAAGGGGCCGGGAGGCAACTCCCGGCCCCTTTCGCATGCCTTGGCCCGGTTTCGCTGGGTCTCCCGCCGATGGGTGGCCCGTGCAGGGAACCTGGAGATGATTCCGCAGAGTCTTCACAACGCTCGCGGAGCGTGGTGTTGTCATCTCGTTAAGTGCTTCCGCTTGACGCTGGGGGCCGCGTCCGCGTTGGCTTTTCAGTCACATGGGCCACAAAGCTGTGCCCACGTCCGAATCACACGTGAAGTGAGCTCCCGACATGCGTCGTCGTATCTCCATATCCGTGGCCGCGGCCGCGATGTCCGTCACGCTCGCCGGCTGCGGCGCGCTCAACGCGACGGGGAGCAGTGACGACGCGAGCCCGGCCAAGGGCAACGACATCACGGTGGGCCTGTTGCTCCCGGAGAAGGCGAACACCCGGTACGAGAACTTCGACTACCCGATCATCAAGACGAAGGTCGAGTCCCTCACCAACAACAAGGGCCGCGTCGAGTACGCCAACGCCGAGGCGGACGCCGACACACAGGCGGGCCAGCTGCAGAAGATGATCGACGATCGGGTCGATGTGATCCTGCTGGACGCGGTCGACTCGCAGGCCATCGCGAGCGGCGTCAAGAAGGCCAAGGAGGCGGGCATCCCGGTCATCGCCTACGACCGGCTGGCCGAGGGACCGATCGAGGCCTACATCTCCTTCGACAACGAGCTGGTCGGCGAGGTCCAGGGGCGCACCCTGCTGGAGGCCATCGGCGAGGACGCGAGCCTCTCCGACAAGATCGTCATGATGAACGGCTCGTCGACCGACCCGAACGCCAAGCAGTTCAAGGCGGGTGCGATGTCCGCGCTGAACGGCAAGGTGACGATCGCGCAGTCCTTCGACACGAAGGACTGGAAGCCGGAGAACGCCGAGGCCAACATGGCCGAGGCGATCCAGGCGATCGGCAAGGACGACATCGCCGCCGTCTACTCCGCCAACGACGGCATGGCCGGCGGCATCGTCAAGGCGCTGGAGGCCGCGGGCGTGACCGACCTGCCCCCGATCACCGGGCAGGACGCGGAGCTCCCGGCGGTGCAGCGGATCATCGCGGGCGAGCAGTACATGAGCGTGTACAAGTCGTACCCGCAGGAGGCCGAGAACGCCGCGGAGATGGCCGTGGCCAAGGTCCAGGGCCGGGACATCCAGTTCGCCGCCCTCACCCGCGACAAGGTCGACAGCCCCACCCACAAGGGCATCCCGGCCCAGCTCGTGCCCGTGGTCGCGCTGACGAAGGGGAACATCAAGGACACGGTGGTCGCGGACGACATCTACAAGCTGTCGGACATCTGCACGGCCAAGTACCGGGCGGCGTGCCAGGCGATCGGCCTGAAGTGAGCCGGTGAGGAGCTGCTTCGCGCGCACGAGCTGCTTCGTGCGTACGAGCGGCTTCGCGCGTACGGAGCCGCTCAGCCCCGGTGGGCCGCCTCGCGCTCCGGCGCTCCCGGTGTGCCGGCCCTGCCCGGCCGTCCGGCCAGGGTGATCGCCCGGAGCAGCCACTCGGCGGGCCCGTGCCGGTGGCGCCGTGTCCACACCGTGCTGAGAGCGAGCTGCAGCGCGTAGACGGCGGCCGCGAGCAGCAGCACGGCGGCCGGTCCCACCTGCCCGTAGAGGGACAGCCCGTACGCCGTGGCCACGAACATCATGATCAGGGACTGCCCGAGGTAGTTCGTGAGCGCCAGGCGCCCCGCCGGGACGAACAGCCGCCGCACCCGGTCTCCCCGCGACGAGTGCAGGAGAAGCAGCAGGAGGCAGGCGTACGCGGCCGACAGGGCGGGTGCCGTCAGCATGCCGACGCCGATGCCCAGGAGTTGCCACCGGGCCTCCAGCGGACCGTCCGCCGCGGAGGCGAAGAAGAGGGCCCCCGGGACTCCGACGGACAGTCCGACAGCCGTGACGCGCAGCAGTCGGGGCCGGTCCGCTCCGCCGGATGCGAGCAGACGCCGCTTCCCCGCGGCCAGACCGAGGAGAAACGCGCCGAGCACGCCCGGAGCCATGAGGAGGGAACCGAGGAGCGCCTCGGGCAGCCGGTCCAGGTTCTCCTGGACGACGGTGCCGGGACTGCCGCGGTAGGCGGCCACGGGCTGCGCGATCCGCTCGTGCGACGCGGGCTCCTCGTCGTCCACCCGCGTGGCCAGCGCCCCCAGTCCGGTGAGGACGACGACGTAGACCCCGTAGATCCAGGCGGCGGCCTTCACGGCGGTGGCCGGTCCGATCCGGCGAGCGCACAGCAGGATCAGGCCGAGGAGGCCGTAGGTCAGCAGGATGTCGCCGCTGTACAGCAGGATCGCGTGCGCCAGTCCGAGCAGCACCAGGCCGAGGGAGCGGCGCAGAAAGCGCGCGGTGGCGTTTCCTCCGTCCCGCTCGGCGGAGGCCTGTTGCAGGGTGAGGCTGTAGCCGAACAGGAACGAGAACAGCAGGTAGAACTTGAAGGTCGCCAGCGCCGTCACCAGCCAGACGGCGGCCTGGTCCCACAGGGGCGCCCCCGGCCGGCGGATCCCCTCCGCGACGTAAGGGTCCATCATCTGGGCGCTGTTGACCACCAGGATGCCCAGCAGGGCGAAACCCCGCAGCGCGTCGACGGCGGGCAGACGCCGGGGGTCCACCCCGGTGTTGACGGTCACGGGGCCTCCGAGGTGTCCGTGGACGGCCTGGTCGGGACCCGCCCTCACAGAGGGTCACACGCCGGCTGCGCCCGCACCACCCCCCTCAGGTTTCAGCAGCCCGTGAGGGGGGTGTATTCGGCGGCAAAACGGCTGGAAAAGGGCCGTGGGTGCGGGGGAGCCGTGTTGCGGAGCAGGGCCGGTCCGCGCATAGTTGCGCTGCGGAAAGACGGCGACCGGGGGTGGGATGGGCGATGGCCGGGCACGGGGCGGAGGAGCATCCACACGGTGCTGACCGACTGTGCGAGGCCGGGGATCGCGTGTATTCCCGGGCCGTACGGCGGGGCCGCGTGCCGCGCGGGGACGCCGAACCGGTGCCCTGTCTGCTGGAACTCGCCCTGCTGCACCCGGACCCCGACGACATGGACTGGCTGGTGCCGACCTCCCCGCAGGAGGTCATGACCCGGCTGCTGCGCGGGATGTACGACGAGGTCAACGCCAGTCAGCGGCGGGTGGGTTCGGCCGTGGCGGCCGTCGAGTGGTACGCCGGTCTCGGCCGCCGGGTGCGGCCGGTCCCGTCGGCGGGCGAGGGCTCGGCGATCCGGGTGCTGGACGGACTCGCCCGGATCCAGGCGGCGGTGGACGAGGCGACCCAGGCGTGCACGACCGAGGTGCTCACGGTCCAGCCCGGCGGCATCCGGCGCGAGGCGGAACTCTCCGAGGGCCTGCACCGGGCGCTGGCGCTGCGCGGCCGGGGCGTGCGGATGCGGGACCTGTACACGCATGTCGCCCGGCACGGGCAGGGGTTGCTGACGTATCTGGAGCTGATGGGCGACGCCGTGGAGGCGCGCACGCTGGACGAGGTGATCGACCGGCTGATCCTCTTCGACCGGACGGTGGCCTTCATCCCCGCCAACACCGACCGCACGATGGCCCTGGAGCTGCGGCACCCCGCGCTCATCGAGTACCTGGTCACCATGTTCGAGCGGCTGTGGCGACTCGCCATCCCCCTGACCGCGCCGCTCCCCGAGACCGGCATCGAGGGCATCTCCCACCGGGAACAGTCCATCGCGGCCCTGCTGGCGGAGGGCCACCAGGACGCGGTGATCGCGGAACGGCTGGGGATAAGCGTCCGGACGTGCCGGGCGCACATCGCCCGCCTCTCGGAGACGCTGGGAGCGGCCAGCCGTACGCAACTGGGCGTACGCATCGCCCAGGCAGGCCTGGACGGCCCACCGCGCTCGGCCGCGGCCTTCAGGGGTCCAGGTCAAGAATCCCCGACCGTCCGATGAGAAACCCGAGTTGCGCTCGGCTCTGACTGCCCAGCATCGCCGCGAGCTTGGCGATGTGAACGCGGGCGGTACGGATGTTCATGCCGAGCCGGTCGGCGATGACGGCGTCGGTATGTCCCTCGACGAGGAGCGTGGCGATGGCGCGCTGGCGGGGGGTGACGCCGTTGAGGGAGGGCTGGGGGGTGGCGTCCGGGAACACCGGGGTGGCCAGGCGCCAGAGGCGGTCGAACGTGGTGGCCAGGTAGCCGACGATGGCCGGATGGCGGATCTCCAGCGCGAGGCCGCCGTCGCCGTCGGCGGGGACGAAGGCGACCGCCCGGTCGACGACGATGAGCCGGTCGGTGACCTCGTCCAGCGCACGCGCCTCGATGTCGCCCCGTAGCCGTTCGTGGTGGGCGACGGTGATGGGGGAGTGGCGGAGGGTGTGCTGGTAGAGGGTGCGGATGCGGCCGCCGCGGTCCAGCAGTGCCTGGTCGCGGCGGGTGGCGACGGCATAGGCCGCCTCGACCCGTTCCCTGGTGAACCGGGCGCGGGGCTGGACGGTGAGGAGTTCGCGGGACGCGTCCGCCATGGCCTCGGTGATGGCCTTGTTGATCCGCTCCTTTCCGCTGAGGAGCGTCAGCGTCGGGGTGCCGCCCGAGGCCGGGTCGTGCCCTTGGGCGGCAATGAGCGGCCCGAAGGTCTCGGCCAGCCGTTCCTCGCGTCGCCGTTCGCTCGCGATGCGTTCCCCGGAGAGCCGCAGCAGACGGTGGAGGGCGACGGTCGGCGCCACGGGCTCCAGCCGGTGGAGGTCGTCGACGGCGGGGTGCAGCAGGCCGAAGTCCGTCAGGCAGGGCGCGGCGCGGGCCGCTTCGGCGGAGACGTGCCCTTCGCTCAGGGCTCGTTCGTACAGTTCCTTCCCTGCAGGGCACAGTTCTTCCGCGTCGTGCACGGGGTGTAACGCCGACGTCACCCGGGACTTCCTCCCTTTCAGTGGTCCTGCTGCAGGATCCCCGACTGCGCTATGAGATAGCCGAGTTGAGCCCGGCTGCCGCTGCCCAGGGCCGAGGCCAGCTTGGCTATGTGGGCACGGCAGGTGCGTACGTTCATGCCCAGACGGCGGGCGATGGCCTCGTCGACATGGCCCTCGACCAGGAGCTTGGCTATGGAGTACTGGATGTCCGTGATGCCGCCGGTGGCCGCTTCGTAGGGAGTGCCGGTGCTCATCGGGACAGCTCGGTCCCACAGGTACTCGAAGACCTTGATCAGGTAGCGGACCAGTCCGGGATGGCGCAACTCCAGGGCCACTTGCTGGTCGTCACGCGCGGGGATGAAGGCGACCGTCCCATCACAGATGATCAAACGCTCGACCAGCTCGTCGATGGTGCGGTACTCCACCTTTCCCTCGGAGAGCTGGGCGACGTAGGACAGCTTCTCCGGGTTGTACCGGGCGGTGTGCTGGTAGAGGCTCCGGACCTTGACGCCGCGTTCGATCAACGGCCTGTCGCGCTCGAGGCTGCGCAGCAGGCTCCGTTCGGAGACCCGGTCACTGGGCTGCACCGTCAGAAGCTCCGTCTGGCACTGGGAGGTCGCCAGGTTGAGCGCCGCGTTGATGCGCTCACCGCCCTCCAACACCGTGATGGAGTCGCTGGTTGCCGCCGTCTGCGTGCCCAGCGCCATGAACGGCTCGAAGGTGTCCGCGAGTTGCACGGAGAGGCGCCGGCGTTCGGTGATCTCCCGCTCGAGGGGGTGCAGACGCTGAGCCAGGGCGACCGTCGGCGGCACGGGGCGCAGCCAGGTCGGATCGTCGGGATCGGGGTGCAGCAGGGCGAGTTCGACGAGGCAGGGAGCGGACTCGGTGTCAGCCCGCGCGACCCGTCCGGCACGCAGAGCTGTGGTATAGAGACGGCTTCCCGCTTCGCAGAGCTCGGTTATTGGGTGGGGATGTGCACCCTTAGTCCGATTAGTGCTCAAATCTCCACCCCCCAGGGTCCTGAACATGCAGGAACATGATGCACTGATTGTGTGGCCATGACGTGCCTGAATGAGCCATCGTCGTACTCGACGGGGGAAAAGGGGACCTTCAAGTGAGGACGAAGCCGACTATGCGTAACAAAATGCTTCGCTCGGTGCTTGTCGCCGCTTTCTCCGTCGTTGCAGCCCTCGGTGCACTGAGCGGCTTCGCTGGTGAGGAGGGCGAAAACCGGGCGAACACGCAGTGGCCGGCGGTGGCTGTGAATGTCGCAGGAGCTGCTGACAACACCCAGTGGCCGAGCCCCGGGGTCGACGGGGCAAGGAGCTGACCGTGACCACTCCACCCGACGACCGCTCCTTCCGTCGTGAGATGGCCACCGCCTACCGCTCCGGCTGGCACTTCATCGACCTGGTCACCGCCATCCCCCACAGCGGTGACTCGTTGATGGTGACCGTCTTCGGTGAGCCGGTGGTCGTCACGCGGGACGACGACGAGGACGTACGGGCTTACCGGTGTCTGCGGCGGCCTCGGGGGGCGCCGCAGCCTGTGCGATGTGCCGTACGGTACGGAATGATCTTTGTGAACCTGGACCAAAGGGACCACGAGCAGGTGGACGCCGAATCCCCTGCCCCGAGGACCATCTCTGCCACCCCCCGCAGTGCCTGACGCGATTCCCCCGTCGTAACAGATCGCTCAGGTGCTTCCCCCCGCAGCGGCGTCACCGTGACCTGAACACGGTGACGCCGCTGCAGTTTTGGGGGACATTTCCTGGAATCGACCTGGTCACGCCGTGGCCGGAAGCAATCGATCACCGGTGTGGATTTTCACTCCGCTCAACTCCTGGTCACCCTCGCCCCATCGCTCGCGTGAGCTCGATCTCGATCACCACGCGCGCCGGGTTGGGCGACGGGGTCCGGCCGTAGCGCTCCGCGTAGCGGCGTTCCGCCTCCGCGACCCGGTCGGGCTCGCCGTGGACGAAGGCCCGGCCCTCCAGCGTCGCCCACCGCTTGCCCTCCAGCTGGCAGACGGCGACGGCCGCCCCCTGCTCCCCGGCGGCCAGCACGTGGCGCACCTTGGCGCTCGCCTTGTTCGCGATCACCCGAGCCAGACGGGCCTCGGGATCGTATGTGACTCCGACGGGTACCACGTGCGGAGTGCCGTCCGGGCGGGGAGTCGTCAGGGTGCAGACGTGCCGCTCCCGCCAGAAGGCGAGGTACGGCTGGTCGGGGGCACCCGGATCGACGGAGTACTTGGTGGCCATGACCCGGAACTTAGCCCCTCACGTACTCCCGGATCCGTCCTTGAGTGGAATAGACTCAACTTTATGTACGCTGATTGAGTCAGTGCGCTGATCGGGTCAGTGCAAGGAGGAGGAGAACGCGAACGTGGACGCCGAGCTGACCAACCGGAGCCGGGACGCGATCAACGCGGCCAGCAACCGGGCCGTGACCGAGGGGCACCCCGACCTCACCCCCGCCCATCTGCTGCTCTCGCTGCTTCAGGGCCAGGACAACGAGAACATCACCGATCTGCTCGCGGCGGTCGACGCCGACCAGGCGGCCGTACGGGCCGGAGCCGAGCGGGTGCTCGCCGGGCTGCCGAGCGTGACCGGCTCCACCGTGGCTCCGCCCCAGCCCAACCGCGAGATGCTCGCCGTCGTCGCCGACGCGCAGGCGCGCGCCAAGGAGCTCGGGGACGAGTACCTCTCCACGGAGCACCTCCTCGTCGGCATCGCGGCCAAGGGCGGCGCGGCCGGCGAGGTGCTGTCCCAGCAGGGGGCCGACGCCCGGAAGCTCCAGGCGGCCTTCCAGAAGGCGCGGGGGCAGCGCCGGGTGACCACGGCCGACCCCGAGGGCCAGTACAAGGCCCTGGAGAAGTTCGGCACCGACTTCACCGCCGCCGCACGGGAAGGCAAGCTCGACCCGGTCATCGGGCGGGACCAGGAGATCCGGCGGGTCGTGCAGGTGCTGTCCCGGCGGACCAAGAACAACCCGGTACTGATCGGTGAGCCCGGTGTCGGCAAGACCGCCGTCGTCGAGGGGCTCGCCCAGCGGATCGTGAAGGGCGATGTCCCCGAGTCGCTGAAGGACAAGCGGCTCGTCGCGCTCGACCTGGGCGCGATGGTCGCCGGGGCGAAGTACCGGGGCGAGTTCGAGGAGCGGCTGAAGACCGTCCTGGCCGAGATCAAGGACTCCGACGGGCAGATCATCACCTTCATCGACGAGCTGCACACGGTCGTCGGGGCCGGTGCGGGCGGCGACTCCGCCATGGACGCCGGGAACATGCTGAAGCCGATGCTCGCGCGCGGTGAGCTGCGCATGGTGGGTGCCACGACCCTCGACGAGTACCGGGAGCGCATCGAGAAGGACCCCGCTCTGGAGCGGCGCTTCCAGCAGGTGCTGGTCGCCGAGCCGACCGTCGAGGACTCCATCGCGATCCTGCGCGGGCTCAAGGGGCGGTACGAGGCCCACCACAAGGTGCAGATCGCGGACAGTGCCCTGGTGGCCGCCGCGAGCCTCTCCGACCGGTACATCACCTCCCGCTTCCTGCCCGACAAGGCCATCGACCTGGTCGACGAGGCGGCCTCGCGGCTGCGCATGGAGATCGACTCGTCCCCCGTCGAGATCGACGAACTCCAGCGCGCCGTCGACCGGTTGAAGATGGAGGAGCTGGCGATCGGCAAGGAGACCGACGCCGCCTCCCGCGAGCGCCTGGACAAGCTGCGCCGCGACCTCGCCGACAAGGAGGAGGAGCTGCGCGGTCTCACCGCCCGCTGGGAGAAGGAGAAGCAGTCCCTCAACCGCGTCGGCGAGCTGAAGGAACGCCTCGACGAGGTGCGCGGCCAGGCCGAACGCGCCCAGCGCGACGGCGACTTCGACACCGCCTCCAAGCTGCTCTACGGCGAGATCCCGGCCCTGGAGAAGGAGTTGGAGGCCGCCTCCGAGGCCGAGGAAGAGGTCGCGAAGGACACCATGGTCAAGGAGGAGGTCGGCTCGGACGACATCGCCGACGTCGTCGCCTCCTGGACCGGCATCCCGGCCGGGCGTCTGCTGGAGGGCGAGACGCAGAAGCTGCTGCGCATGGAGGACGAGCTCGGCAAGCGCCTCATCGGGCAGACCGAGGCGGTGCGGGCGGTGTCCGACGCCGTACGACGGTCCCGCGCCGGGATCGCCGACCCCGACCGGCCCACCGGCTCCTTCCTCTTCCTGGGCCCGACGGGCGTGGGCAAGACCGAACTGGCCAAGGCCCTCGCCGACTTCCTCTTCGACGACGAGCGGGCGATGGTCCGCATCGACATGTCGGAGTACGGCGAGAAGCACAGCGTGGCCCGGCTGGTCGGTGCTCCGCCCGGATACATCGGCTACGAGGAGGGCGGCCAGCTCACCGAGGCGGTGCGCCGCCGCCCGTACTCCGTCGTTCTGCTGGACGAGGTGGAGAAGGCCCACCCCGAGGTCTTCGACATCCTGCTCCAGGTCCTGGACGACGGCCGGCTCACGGACGGGCAGGGCCGCACGGTCGACTTCCGCAACACGATCCTCGTCCTGACGTCGAACCTGGGCAGCCAGTTCCTGGTCGACCCGGTGACCAGTGAGGAGGAGAAGAAGGAGCAGGTCCTCGAGGTGGTGCGGACCTCCTTCAAGCCGGAGTTCCTCAACCGCCTGGACGACCTGGTCGTCTTCGCCGCGCTGACCAAGCCGGAGCTGGAGCGCATCGCGAAGCTCCAGCTGGAACGCCTGGCCAAGCGCCTCGCCGAGCGGCGCCTCACCCTGGACATCACGCCCGGGGCCCTGGCCTGGCTCGCGGAGGAGGGCATGGACCCGGCGTACGGTGCCCGCCCGCTGCGCCGCCTCGTCCAGTCCGCCATCGGCGACCGCCTCGCCAAGGAGATCCTCTCCGGCGAGATCAAGGACGGCGACACGGTCCGGGTGGACCGCTTCGAGCAGGGCCTGATCGTGGGTCCGGCGACGGGCAAGACGCTCTGACCGGCCGCTCATGCCCCGACGACGGCCCGCCCCCGCACAGGTGGGGCGGGCCGTCGCATGCCGTGATGAGGCGAACCGGACGGGCGTACGAGGTATTCGGCGGTATTCGGCCAACTCTGGCCGCATCTGCACGCTGCGTTCCTTCCGCTTCACGGTGGCTTCACAGTTTCCCAGCAGGGGTCGAACGTCTTTTCGCATCCGCCCGTCGATTCCGCTCGTGAAAGCGGTATCGGCCACGTTCCCGCGGATCTCTGTCGGGCGTGTTGCCCGTGTGTCTAGAGTGACCGGGCTGCCAGTGAAGTGGACCTGACCAGTCCTGCCTGGTGCGTTGACCATTCACGGGGGATTCACGGGGGAATTCAGCCATGCACGTCATTCCGTGCGCCTTCATGCCGCCACCCGTCCGCTGACGGGCATCTCATCGCGGCACGGCACACGCCGACGCCGGCACAGGTGACCAGCCCTTCGACGGCCCCCCTGCTCTGCCTCGCTCCGCTCCGCACTGGCCTCACGCGTACCGACTCCAGCCCAGAAGGAATGCCCATGCGCAAGATCCTGACCGCAGCCGGTCTCACGTCGTCCGCCCTCGCGATCGGCGTGCTGTTCGCCGGCCCGGCGGCCGCCTGGACGGCCTCGTCCCAGTTCGACGTCGTCTTCCCCGGCCAGAAGCCGCAGACGACCTACTACGTGGAGAACACCGGGGCGAACACGACGTCCAACGGCAACATGACCGGGAAGTCGGTCGTCTACTGGCAGCTCGGCGTCGACCAGGTGATCGACGGCTCGAAGCGGTTCACCAGCTTCAAGATCACAACGCGGGTCGAAGCGCGCCTCGGCACGTCCGGGACCGACGAGGTCGTGTCCAAGAAGACCTGCGACATGACCGCGGTCGTCAACGACCACTACCAGTGGTCCTTCGACTCTCCTGAGAACACCTGCGTCGCTCCGTCCGTCACGTACGACGGTGAGCTGTGGTGGTCGTCGGACGCCACGGTCGTCTACGACATCGAGGGCGACGGCAAGGGCGCCATCACCCAGGAGCTCGACGGCACCAGGCTGGTCCACGGCTGACCCGCCGAACCCGTCAGCCGACCACGACACAACCCGGAGAGACAGACGTGATACGCAGATCGCTGACGGCCGCTCTCGTGGCCACCGCCTCGGCCACCGTGCTCGTGCTCACCAGCGGCACGATGGCGCAGGCGGACGAGGAGCCCACCGCCGAGCCGTCGGTCACCGCCACACCGGCGGACGAGGCACCGGCTAACCCCGTGACCGCCGAGTACAACGGGCGGAAGATCAACCTCGCCGCTTCGTGGGAGGGCGCCGACAGCTGTACCGAGCTGCCCAGCGGTGAGGTGCACTGCTACGACTCGGACGCCGAGGCGCTGGCCGACCCCGAGCTGCCCGCCGAGATCCGCGAGGAGACGCTGAAGGCCAACGCCGCCGCTCCCGCCGGGCCCAGCGCGGCCGCCGCGCCGCCCGCCCGGTGCGTCGCCGACTACTGGTGCCTCTATATGAAGGTCGGCTACAAGGGCAAGCTCCTGCGGCTGTACTCCGACGGGGAGAAGGACCTCAAGGAGTGGGGCTGCCGGGACAAGCTGAGCGCCGTCTACTACTGGGTCGGCCGCTACTCGGTGAACTACGGCGACGCGAAGATCACCGACCTGCGCTCCTGGCCCGTCGCGGACCGGGTCCGGCGGCTCGACGCTCCGGGCGGCTGGTCGAACTTCACCAACCTCGACTACCCGGGCGGCGGGAACTGGAACAACAAGGTCGACATCTTCGAGGTCCGTCGCGCCTGACAGCCGTGTGAAGGCTCGGGTGGGTACCCGGTGCTTGCCCCGACCGGCCGGATCCTGTCAGCCGAGGGCTGATGGGGCCGGTCCGGGCTTGCCACCCCCCTCCCCGCATGGGGGAGGATGGCGGAATCCGTACGAAGGGAAATTCACGGTGACCATCGACCCGTCCTCGATTCCGAACTTCGGGGGCCAGCCCGAGCCGCAGCCCGGCGGCCCGGCCGGCCCCGTCGTCCCGGATCAGGACCTCGTGAAGCAGCTCCTCGACCAGATGGAGCTCAAGTACGTCGTCGACGACGAGGGAGACCTCGCGGCGCCGTGGGAGCAGTTCCGCACCTACTTCATGTTCCGGGGTGAGGGAGACCAGCAGGTCTTCTCCGTGCGGACGTTCTACGACCGGCCCCATGAGATCGAGGCGAAGCCGCAGATCCTGGAGTCCATCGACGACTGGAACCGCCGCACGCTGTGGCCCAAGGTCTACAGCCACACCCACGACGACGGCACGGTCCGCCTGATCGGCGAGGCCCAGATGCTGATCGGCATGGGTGTCAGCCTGGAGCACTTCGTCTCCTCGACGGTCAGCTGGGTGCGTGCCGCGATCGAGTTCGACAAGTGGCTCATCGAGCAGCTCGGTCTCGAGGAGGAGATCAACGAGGCGGAGAAGCCCGAAGACGAAGAGTAGGCCCAGCGAGGCCTCGCCCCAGCGGCGCGTCGGCGCGTACGAGCAGGACAGGTACGTGCTGTACGCGCCGTACGCCTTTTCCGGGACCGCCCGTTCGGCCGGGCGTCCCGAGGCGCCTCGCCGCCCTCAGTTCAGCCAGCCCTTTTCATGTGCGAGCAGGGCGGCCTCCACCCTGTTGGCGGCGCCGAGGCGGCGCATGATGGTGGCCAGGTGCTTGCGGTAGGTGCGCACGGACACCCCGAGGCGGCGCGCCGCCGTCTCGTCCTTGTCGGCTTCCCTGAGCATGGTCAGAATCTCGCGTTCGATGTCGGACGGCATGTCCGCGTCCTCGCCGGGGAGCTCCTCCGAGGCCTCCCACATGCGCTCGAAGAGCGTGACCAAGGTGGCCACCAGCCCGGGTTCACGCACCAGCAGCGCCCCCACCGAGGTGTGGGCCGGGTTGATGGGGGTCAGCGCGGCCGACCGGTCGACGATGATCACGCGCTCGATCGGGTGGTGGGAGACCCGCACCTCGGCTCCGTGCGAGACCAGGTCCCGCATATAGGTGAGCGTGGCCTCGTCCTGCATGATCGCGGACCCCATGATCATGCGCATGCGCACCCCACGGCGCAGCAACCGCATGTTGATCGGGTGCGAGACGGCGATCGACTCCTCGGTCAGGAGGCCGGTCGGCTCCGTCGTCAGGTCCTCGGTCCGGGCGAAGAAGGTCAGCTCGTCGATGGCTTCCCGGACCGCCTCGATGCCGTGCAGCTGCGTGATCATCTGGCCGTCGTCGCCGGCGTCCGCGCGGGGCGAGGAGGTGGCGGTCAACCGCTCCAGGAACAGGGACTCGATGATCGAGTTCCGCGTGGCCTCGCTCTCCAGGTCCTCCCGCAGGCGGAGCAGACGGCCTTCGATCAGGGCGTCCACGGCCCGGGGCGGAGGGACCGGGTGTACCGCGCCCTGGGTGTTCCGGGTGGCGAGCCCCAGCGCCACCAGCCGGTCCAGGGCCGATTCCTCGAACAACGTGTGTGAGTCCGGACCGGGTTCCTGGGGGCCGGCCGCGGGAGAGGACGAGCCGCTCCTCAGGAGGGCGCGGTACAGCCGTTCCTCTTCCTCGTTCACGCCCAGGAAAGCAAGCGAATTGCCCATGTGTCTCCCCCTGTTGATGATCGATCACACATGTGGTCCATGGAATCCTCAGACGCCCGTACTCGAGTGTCAATGACGGATTATCAATATATGTCCGTTAGTTCTGGTATCGGACAGCCAATTTGGCGACGGCGGGCGGGCCGGGGTGAGAGGGCCGCTGCAGCTTGAGGAATCCGCGGGTGCAGCAAGCTGCGCGCAGATGGCCTCGTGGCGGCCCCCGCCAGACGGCAGAGTCGTTCTCGCAAGGAAGCACGAGCACAGCGCAGAACGAATGAACGCCGCATCGAGCATCGAGGAGATATCCGTGGCCCGCTCCACGTCCCGCAGCACGCTGTCGTCCCGTCGCCGTGGACACGTCGTCGTCGGTCTGCTGACCGCGGGGATGATCGCCCTGGCCGGCCAGGGGACGGCCTTCGCCGCCGAGCAGCCGGCCAAGAGCCGGACGGCGACGGAGACGGTGGCGGTCACGGAGACGGTGGCGGTCACGGACGCGGTGGCGGTCACGGAGACGGTGGCCGGGCGCGGGGCCGGGAACGGGACGGTGTCCGCGCCGGGGCTCAACCCCTTCGCGTGGCTCCAGATCATCGGCGACCTGCTGCCCGGACCGGCCCCGCTGCCGAAGAACAACAACGACTGGAAGTAGTCAGCGGCCGCGGCCGGCCCGACATCACGACCCAGGAGAACCCGACGCCATGACCGACTACTCCGTGCTCCTCCCTTGCGTACCCCGCCGCCTGGAGCAGGCGCTCCCCTTCGCCGGACTCGTCCGGTGGACCGGGGCGAGGCGCCTCTGGCAGGGACAGGCCATGGTGATGGAGCCCCACCAGACCTTCACCGGTCTGGCCGGGGCCGGGTTCCGGGTCCCGACCGGCTTCGGCGTCACGCTGATGCCCCTGCGCCACCCGTACGAGGCGGCTCTGCAGGCGCGGTCCGTGGCCCTGGCCACCGGGGAACCGGTGATCGCGGGCTTCGGCCCGGGAGCCAGGGCCTTCCAGGAGAACATCCTCGGAGCGCCCTACGAGAAACCGCTCCAGGTGGCGCGCCAGTACGTGACGGCGGTGCGCCGGCTGCTCGACGGCGAGACGGTCGCCATGGACGGCCCGCACTTCACCTTCCGGGGCCAGCTGGCTCCGGCCGCGGCCCCCAGGGTCGACGTGGGTCTGGGCGTGCTGCGGCCGGGTATGGCCCGGCTGGCGGGCGAGGTGGCGGACGTCGTGATCACCTGGCTGACGCCGCCCGGATACCTGCGGGACGTGATCCTGCCCGCGGTGGCCGAAGGCGCCGCACGGGCGGGGCGGACGTCGCTGCCCCGGGTCGTCGCCATGGTTCCGGCGGGACTGGAGAAGGAGGGGCGCGAGGGCGCCGGGCCCGAACGGCTCGCTCTGGCCGGCAACGCGCCGCACCTGCAGGCCCCGCACTACCAGGACATGCTCGGCCGGGCGGGTGTGGACGTCGGCTCCGGGCGGATCGAGGACGTGGCGCGCGGTGTCGTGGAGACCGGCGCGTTCGCGGGTGGCGATCTGCCGCAGGTGGTCAAGGCCCTCCGGGCCTACGAGGAGGTGGGGGTGGACGAGATCGTCCTGAACACCACCGCCGTGCACAAGCTCTTCGGCACCCAGGAGTCGCTCGCGGACCTGTCGGCGATCCTGCGGTCCGTGACGGCACCGCACTGACCGGCCGCTCGCCGGCTGCTCGTGACTGACCGTCGTCGCCCGGCGCGCCGTGGCCGGGGCGCGTCTCCGCCGAACTCGATTCCCTGCTGCCCGAACGCAGAGGGGGAAGCAGACCAGTAAAGGACTACCTGGCATGGACATGACAGATCGTGGACGTCTGAAGCAGCACCTCATCTCCTGGGCCACCGCCTCCCCGCTCGCCGGGCCCGCCGGTGCCGGCGTCGGCACGCTCGTACTGGCCGACGCGGCGCACATCCCCGCCGTCACGGCCGCCGGGCTCGTCGGCCCCCGCACCCTTCTGCTGGCCCCCGACGACGGCACCGACCTCGCCCCCGCCGTCGGCTACCAGGGCAGCCTCACGGAGCCCGGCGACGAGTTCTCCAACGGCCAGGACTTCTTCCTGCAGACCCATGCCTACGCCGCCAGCCCCTTCATGACCGTCTTCGGCCCGACCGTCATCCGCGTCTTCGACGGCAACGACTTCGAGGCCTTCCTCGCCGACGCCGACCGGGCGCTCGCCGAGGGCGTCTTCCCCGAGTTCCTCATCACCTCCTCGGTGCTGCTGGCCGACCCGGCCGCCCTGAGCGGTGCTCACAACCCGGCGGACGGACCGGCCCTGCGCCTGTACGCCGACCGGAACGGGCAGGTGTCCACCAGCCCCACGGGAGCGGTGCTCGGCACGGTCGACGACAGCCTCGACACCCTCACCGAACGCTTCGCCCGGACCGGATCCGGCGCCGCCGCACTGGACGCGGCACTGCCGGCGGAGGCACGAGCCGAGGCCCTGCGCGGCCGCCCCTTCCTGGCCCGCTACCTCGAAGCCGTCAGCGCGCTGCGCGGCCTCATGGCGCGCGGAGCCACCGGCCTGCGGGTCTCCGGGTTCGGCTCCCGGCTGACGCCCGGGCTCGCCGAGTCCGGCGCCGACGCCGACCTGGCGGACCCGACCCTGCCGATCGTGCTGTACGGGGACGGGGACGGGGACGGGGAGGCGCACATCGTCGCCGGCAACCGCCTGTTCGCCGTCGACCGGCCCGCCGCACAGGCCCTGGAGTGCCTGCTCGCCACCTCCGGAGAGGTGGGCGGCCTCGTCCCCGCCGCCGAGGTGGAGCAGCTGGCCGAGCTGTTCGCCCGGCACGACCTGCCGCTGCCCGTCCCGGTGCGTGTCCCGGCGGCCGCCCGATGAGCGCCCCGGCCATGCCCCTCACGACGACCGAAGAGACCACGACGAGCGACGAGATCACGACGGCCGACGGGCCCGCGACGAGCGACGAGATCACGACGGCCGGTGGGCCCGCGACGGGTCACGAGATCACGACGAGCGACGAGATCACGACGGCCGATGGGCCCGCGACGAGCGACGAGATCACGATGGACCACGCGACCGCGACGGACCACGCGACCACGACGGTCAGGGCACGCACCCTCGCCGCCCGCAGGATCGCCGAGCTCGGTGACCGGGCCCGCGTCTGCGGCCTGTACGACGCCCTTGGCGCCCCGCTCTACCACGACCTCGCCACCTACGACGACCCGGAGACCCGGGCCCTGCTGACCGCCGTGCGGACGACGCCCGGCCCCGTGCTCGACCTCGCGGCCGGCTCGGGACGATTCACCCTGCCGCTGCTCGCCATCGGCCGGCAGGTCACCGCCCTCGATCTGTCCACCGACATGCTGGCGCTGCTGCGGACCGCACTGGACCGGGCTCCGGCGTCGATGCGAGCCCGCTGCACCGTGGTGCGGGGCGACATGTCCCGCTTCGCACTCGGACAGCGGTTCCCGCACATCCTGCTCGGCACCACCTCGCTCTCGCTCCTGGACGAGGACGGCCGCGCGGGTCTGTACCGAAGCGTCCTGGCGCACCTTGCCGAAGGCGGCCGGTTCCTGCTGACCGTCCTGGAGCGGGGCGACTCGGACGGCCCCGACGAGACGGCCGTACGGGTCACCGGAGCCGGCGGCACCGTCTACGAGCTGTACGAGCACTGGCCGGCCGGCGCCGACAGCCGCTCGGTCACCCTGCTCCCCGCCGACCCGCCGCAGGACGACAGCCCCGTCACGGTCTGCACGGACCGCGTGGCCGTCCTCGACCTGCCGCGCCTGGAGGAAGAGCTCACCGCGTCCGGCCTGACCATCACCTCCCGCCAGCTCCTCTCCCCGCCCGGCGAGCGTCACCGCGTGACACTCCTGACCACGGAAGCCTCCCGATGACCGCGCTCTGGCCCTACCTCATACCGCCCTCCAGCCACGGCGACGACAGCCTCTGCGCCGTCGGCGCCGCCGGACACCGCGTCACCTTCGCGGACGGCAGCACCGCCCTCGACGCCGACAGCGGGCTGTGGAACGTGAACCTCGGCTACGGCAACCCGCGCATCGCCGAGGCCATCGCCGAAGCCGCCGCCCACGCCTCCTACCTCGGGGCCTTCCGCTTCGAGAACAGCTACGCCCGCCGCGCCGCCGAGGACCTGCTACGGATCTGCGGGCCCGACCACTACGCCCGGGTGCTCTTCTCCACCGGCGGCGGAGTCGCCAACGACGCGGTCATGAAACTGGCGCGGATCTACCACGCCGTGCAGGGCCGGCCCGGACGCAACCTGGTGGTCGCCCTGCGGGGCAGCTTCCACGGACTGACCTTCGGCGGGTTCGCCCTGACCGGGGAGGACCTGGGACAGCGGGTCTACGGAGTGGACCAGCGGCTGATCCGCCACGTCACCCCGAACGACACGGCCGAACTCGGCCGGCTGATGGCCGCCCTCGGCGGCCAGGTCGCCGCGGTCGTCGTGGAACCCGTCGTCGGCACCGGCACGCTCCCGCTCGACGAGTCGTTCGTGGCCGAACTGGGCCGCCTGCGCGACGAGCACGGCTTCCTCCTGGTCGCCGACGAGGTCGCCACCGGCTTCGGCCGCACCGGAAGCTGGTTCGCCTCCGAGAGCTGGCCGGGCCTGCCCGACGTACTCGTCACCTCCAAGGGCCTGACCAACGGGGCCTGCCCCGCCGCCGCCCTGGTGATGTCCCACCGGGTGACCCGGGCCCTCGTGGAGCACGACACGATGTTCGCCCACGCCGAGACCCAGGGCGCGACCGCCCTCGCCTGCGCCGCCGTCAGCGCCACGATCTCCGAGATGGAGCGCCTCGACGCGGTCACGGCGGGCCGGAACGTCGCCGCCTGGCTCCAGCAGGGGCTCGCGGAACTGGTCGAGCGGCACCCGCTCGCCACGCACACCACCGGCGTCGGCTGCTTCCGCACCCTGCACCTGACCCACCCCGACGGGCGCCCCCTGGCCGGAACGGACGTCGCCGGCCTCATCACACGGATCCGGCACGCGGGCGCCATCGTCCATCCCGGTCCCTCCGGCATCCAGCTCGTGCCCTCCCTCACCTACAGCCGCGCCGAGGTCGCCGAGCTCATGACCTGCGTCGAGGAGGGACTCGACAGCCTGCTGCCGGCGACCTCCCTGGCCGCGAGGAGCTGACCCCATGCCCGTCTCCCTCGACACCTACGACCGCGTTCCCGTACTGCTGCGGGAACTGAGCCCCACCGGCGTGACCGTCCTGACCGACCCGGCCGTGGCCGACCACGCCGTCACCCGGAAGGTCCTCGCCGAGATCGCCCGTGCCGGGTTCACGCCCACCCGGGCGGTCACCCCGGCGGACGGAGGGATGCCGGCCGTCGAGGCCTTCGCCTCCCGGTTCTCTCCCGGTGAGCTGGTCGTCGGCGTCGGCGGGGGCAGCACCCTCGACTTCGCGAAGCTCTCGGCCGCCGTCGGCCGCCGCCCCGACCTCCTGCGCTACCTGACCTCCGGGCAGCGCAGCGGACTGGTGGCGCTCCCGCTCCCCTGGGGGGAGCACGCCGAGGTCCTCGCGATCCCCACCACCCTGGGCACCGGCAGCGAGGCGGGACCCGTGGCCTGCTTCCCCCACGAGGACGGCAAACGCATCGCGATGGGGGAGTGCCTGCGCCCCCGTGCCGCCCTCTGGGTGCCCGAGGCCACCGAGTCCCTCCCTGGGCCGCTCGTCATGGACGGCGTGCTGGAAGCGATCTTCAGGACCGTCATCCCGTACAGCAGCGACACCCTCGACCTCGCTGAACAGGACGCCGCTGTCGAGGAGTTGGCGGGCCGGCTGCTCACGGTCGGCGACGAACTGGCCCGGTGCTTCGCCGCCGGCCTGCCGGCCCCCGCGTCCGGGAGGCTGCGGGCCGCCCGGCTCAGTGCCGAGAGCCAGCGCGGCGCCATCAACGTCGGCCGCAACCCGTACGCGGTGAAGTGCTGGGCCCTCGCCAACGAGCTCTCCACCACGCTCGGCCTGGCCAAGATGCGCGCGGTCTCCGCCCTGTGGCCGGTCGTGTGGCGCCAGGCCCTGCGGGGAGACACCCGCTTCGGCAGCGCCGACCGCGTCCACCGGCTGTGGGAGCGCCTGCGGCAGCGGGCCCCGTGGCTCGCGCCGCGGCCCGACGACGGTCTCGAACAGCTGATGCTGCGCTGGCGGATCGACCGCACCGTGCACCTCGCCCCGCACCTGCGCCACCCCATCGCCCTGCGCAGCGTGCGTGCCTGGGGCGCCGGACTTCCCACCCTCGCCGGGTTGAGCGCCGACGACGTCGCCGCGCTCCTCGCCGAGGCCACCGAGCCGACCGCCTCCGTGGCCGGCTCCCCCGAACCCCTCCCGGCGGCCTGAGCGCCTGACCCGGAGGAGAAACCGCACCACCGCACCACAGCACCACCGCACCAAGGCACCACCAAACCGACAACACGAGGAGAACACCATGGCGCACAACAACCCGGTCGAGCAGGAGCTGCAGGAGCTCGGCACCGAGCTGGAGATGCAGGAGCTGGAGACCCTGGAGGCCCCGGGCTGGGCCACCAGCGCCGGTGTCAGCGTCGGCATCTCGATCGTCTCCGTCGCCTGGAGCCTCACCTGATCGAGCCGGCTCCGGCCGTCCGATCCACCGCACCGTGCCCCGCGCACGGCCGGACATCCCCGACGGCGGCCGCCCGGCTCCTCGTGAGCCGCGCGGCCGCCGGGGGGACCCCCGGACCCGCACCACCACATCAGCCGCACCGTCCGACTCCGTCGCACAGCCGAGAGAGGCACTGACATGAGCGAGAACCTGGGCACCGTCGAGAACGTCGAGACCGCCGAGTTCGTCGAGCTGGAGATGCAGGAGCTGGAGGCCCTGGAGGCCCCGGGCTGGGGAACCATCAGCGTCGCCTTCTCCACCGGCGTCTCGGTCGGCGTCTCGGTCACCCTGACCTGATCACCCCGTAGAACCCCCACGAACAACTTCTCAGAGAGGCAACCGACATGAGCGAGAACCTGGGCACCGTCGAGAACGTCGAGACCGCCGAGTTCGTCGAGCTGGAGATGCAGGAGCTGGAGGCTCTGGAGGCCCCGGGCTGGGGCACCTTCAGCGTCGCGTTCTCCACCGGCGTCTCGGTCGGCGTCTCGGTCACCCTGACCTGATCAGCCGGGCAACCACCGGCACTGCTCGTACCACTCACACCAATCCGCAGAACCCCTCAGAGAGGCAACCGACATGAGCGAGAACCTGGGCACCGTCGAGAACATCGAGACCGCCGAGCTCGGCGAGCTGGAGATGCAGGAGCTCGAGGCCCTGGAGGCTCCCGGCTTCTGGACCGGCGTCTCCGTCGGCACGGCCATCAGTGCCTCCGTCGCCACCTCCATCACCCTCACCTGAGAGCGACACCGGCGAGCGCGCTGACGCGACGGGAGACGGAGTAGCCGGTTCCCCGCCACACCCTGGAGCCCCCTCGGGCGATACCGAGGATCTGCGGTGGTCCGGCCGGACCCCGGCCGGACCACCGCAAGGGTGCAACGTGCTCTCCCACTCCCCGCAGCCGTCCCGTTAAGGAAACCCATGAGCGCTGTCACGAGTCCACCACCGCCCACCATCCCGGCCCACGCGCGGCGCCCCCGCCTCGCCCCGAGCGCCGAGGTCCACTCGCCGGCCGACGGCCAGGGCGACTGGGTCCTCCAGCACGGCGCCCGTTACGTACGGATCAACGAAAAGGTCGCGGATCTCGTCCAGGAGCTGGACGGGGAGCGCGACCACGAGGCCCTCGCCGCCCGGCTGGGCGGTGCCTGGAGCACCGAGCGGGTGGGCAGCGCGATCTCGCGGCTCGACTCCCTCAAGCTGCTCGACGACGGCGAGACCCCGGCACCCGCCGTCGCCCCCCGCTTCCAGATCGTCCCGCCGATGACGCTCCAGCTCACGCTGCTGCGGCCGGGACGCACGATGCAGGCCCTGGGCCCGCTGTTCGCCCGCGTCTTCTCCCGGGGCGCGGTGGCGGCCGGGATGCTCTGTGTCCTGCTCGGTCTCGTCGCCCTCGTCGCCCAGCGGGACGCGGTCGCCGCGACGCTGAACAGCCCCCTGTCCGCGGTCGCGTTCGCCGGAGTGCTCTTCGCCCTGCTGCTCGGCGTGTCCATCCACGAGCTGGGCCACGCCGCCGTGCTCATCCGCTACGGGGGCCGCCCCTCACGCATCGGCGTCATGCTCTTCTACCTGATGCCGGCGTTCTTCTGCGACGTCTCGGACGCCTGGCGCCTCCCGGCCCGCCGGCAGCGGGTCCACACGGCCCTCGCCGGGCCCGCGGTCCAGACGTCCCTGGCGGCCGCCTCGGCCCTCGCGGCCTGGCCCCTCGCGGACGGCACGGTCAAGACCTGCCTGCTCTTCTTCGCGGTCACCAGCTACGGAACGGCGCTGCTCAACCTGACGCCGTTCATCAAGCTCGACGGCTACATCGCCCTGATGAGCCATGTGGACGTCCCCTACCTGCGCGACCGCGCCATGGCCGACGCCCGCCGAGCGCTCGCCCGGTTCCTGTTCGGCGGCACCTACCAGCGCGAACTGTCCACCCGCTGGACCATCGCGTACGGCTTCGCCTGCCTCGCCTTCCCCGTGTACTTCCTGAGCGCCGCCCTCCACACCTGGCTCGGCACCCTCCAGCGGGTCGGCTGGGTGGGACTCCTGCTGGCCGCCTCCGGACTCTCGTACCTCGCGTGGATCCTGATCCGCGGCGCCCTCCGGCTCTCCGCCGAGGTGAAGGCCGCCGGCGTCCGCCCCATCCGGGTCGGAGCCGTCTGCACCCTGCTGGCCGCTCTCGCGTGCGCCGCGCTGTTCCTGCCGGCCCGTCAGACGGCCGCCGCCGCCTACGTCACCGACGCCTCCGGCACCCGCCTCGTCCTGCCGCAGGGCTCCGCGGCCGAGCAGATACGCCCCGGGCAGCGCGTGACGCTGCAGACGAACGGCCTGGTCCTCAACGACACCGTCGCCACCGCCCGGGTGGGATCCGCCCGGTCCGGCCGGACCGAGGTCCCGGTCTCCACCTACTTCCCCGTCGACCTGGGAGGTGCCGTGGTCATGGACTCGACCGCCTACCCACTGGACCTCGACCGGATCCCCGCGCCGGCCACCGGCACCGCTGAGGTCGAGCTCGGCAGCGTGCCCCTGTGGAAGTCCCTCCACCGCACCTACGTGCTTCCGTTCCTGCCCTTCTGACCCTGGAGACACCGTGCTCGACACCCGGTTCATCAACTTCTGCCGCGCGGACTCGCTCTTCTACGACGCCCCCGCCACCGAGTCCGTCGGCGCG
This sequence comes from Streptomyces purpurascens, assembly GCF_045040895.1. Taxonomy (NCBI): domain Bacteria; kingdom Bacillati; phylum Actinomycetota; class Actinomycetes; order Kitasatosporales; family Streptomycetaceae; genus Streptomyces; species Streptomyces purpurascens. Next base: position 5,012,095 of record NZ_CP108341.1, read on the forward strand.
GACTTCCACGAGGGCCGGAACCTGCCCAAGGGCTGGACGGCCACCCGGGGACGGGAGTGGACGGTCTGCGTCCCACCCGACTCCAGCGTCCCCGACCAGGGGTGGAAGATCCACGTCGCGGCGTCCCCCGGCAACGCGGCCGGACTCCTCGACACCGTCGCGCCGTACTGCGTCGAGCACGGGCTGATGTACAAGTACATATCCGACCCGGAGACGCTCGCCCGCCGGGGCAGCAAGTACGGAGACCGCAGCGCCAGCGGCAAGTTCATCACCATCTACCCCGCTGACGAGACGGAGCTGAAGCAGGCCCTGGACGACCTGGAGCAGCTCGTCGGAGGCACCCCCGCTCCCTCGATCCTGAGCGATCTGCGCTGGCGGGAGGGCCCCCTCCACGTGCGCTACGGGGGCTTCGTACTGAAGACCACGCGGCTCAAGGACGGGACCCTCACACCCGCGATCACCACCCCGGACGGCGAACTCGTCCCCGACGAGCGGCGCCCCGGGTTCCACACCCCCTCCTGGGTCACGATCCCCTCCTTCCTGCAGGAGGCGCTCGCCGAACGGCGCGCCCGCACCCTCGGCGACTTCCCCTTCCGCGTCTACAAGGCCCTGCACTTCTCCAACGGCGGCGGCGTCTACCGCGCCGTCGACAAGCGCGACGGCAACGAGGTCCTGCTCAAGGAGGCCCGCCCGTTCGCCGGCCTCGACGCGGCGGGGGACGACGCCGTCGCCCGCCTCGACCGCGAGCAGTGGGCGCTGTCCCAGCTCGCCGGACTCGCCTCCGTCCCCGCCCTGAGGGACGTGCGCAAGGGAAACGAACACCACTTCCTGGCCCGCGACTTCGTCGACGGCACCCCGCTCACGGAACTCGTGCGCCTCCGCCACCCCTACGGCACCACCGACAACACGCCGCAGGCCCGGGCGGAGTACGCGGACTGGGCGCTGCACATCATCGGCCAGGTCGCCGAGGCCGTGGCCGCCATGCACGAACGCGGTGTGGTCTTCGGCGACCTGCACCCGGGCAACATCCTGGTGTGCCCCGACGACACCGTTGCCTTCATCGACATGGAGACCGCCACCCCCGCCGAGGAGATGCGCGGGCAGGCCATGGGCTCCCTGGGCTTCCGGGCCCCCGACCACCTCCGGGGCCCCGCCGTCGACCTGTTCGCGCTCGACGTGCTCCGGCTGACCATGTTCGTCCCCATGCCGCACGTCGTGCCGTGGGGCACGGAGAAGATCCGCACCCTGATCGACACGGCGGTTCGTGACTTCCCCCTCTCCGAGTCCTTCGTCCGGCAGATCGAGCGTGGCCTCAGCGACGATGTCCTGGGCGCGCGGACGGAGTTCGGCGTGCGCTGGCCCGCCGCCGGGGAGGAGACCGGGAACCTGATAGCGAACATCGCCGCGTCCATCGTCGAGGCGGCCACCCCCGAGCGGACCGACCGCCTCTACCCGGGCGACGTCTCGCAGTTCATCGTCAACGACGGGGGCGTGACCTTCGCCCACGGGGCGGCCGGCGTGCTCTGGGCGCTCCACCGCGCCGGAGCCGAGGTGCCCGCCGAGCACGTCGAGTGGCTGCTCGGCCAGGCCGGGCAGGTCACCGGCGACGGCCCCGGCTTCTTCACCGGCCTCGCCGGCATCGCGTACACCCTGGACGAGCTCGGCCACGCCGACGCCGCCGACGCGGTCATGGACCGCGCCTTCGAGGGATGCGACGCCAACGTGGCGACGACTCTGGCGACCGGCCTCTCGGGTCTCGGACTGACGGCGCTGCACCTGGCCGCCCGGCGGGGGGACGACCAGGGCCTGCGCCAGGCGCTCCAGCTCGCCGAACGGCTGCCCGACGCCCCGGCGCCCCAGCGCATCGGACTGCTGCACGGCCGCTGCGGCAGCGCCCTCCTCCTGCTGCGCCTGTACGAACACACCGGCCGCACCGACCTGTTGGAGCGGGCCGTGGCCGAACTCCACGCCGAACTGGAGCTCATCGAGCGCACCGACTTCGACGACCGCTTCCTCAGCCCCGGGCTCGAGGGTTCCGCCGGCATCGTGCTGGCCCTGCGCGCCGCGCTCCGGCACGCCCCCGGCGACGAGCGGCTGCGCACCGCGGTGAACCGGCTCGTGAACCTGCGGCGGGGCGGCTTCGCCACGTCGTGCGGCCTGCTGCACGGACGCGCGGGCGAGATCCTCGCTCTCGAGGACGGCGGCAGCACGTCCGAGCGGGACGTCCTGCGCTTCCACCTCGAAGCCCTCGGCTGGGAGGCGATCGCCGCCGAACCCGGCCGCGTCGACTTCCTCGGCAACTACGGCTACCGCCTCTCCACGGACCTGGGCACCGGTTCGGCGGGTGTCCTCCTGGCCCTCGCCGCCCTGCGCGACGGCGCCCCGGCCCTGCCCTTCCTCGCACCCGCGGTCCTCGGGGCGCGACGGTGATCGACATCCCGGCCACCCTCGCCCCCGCCTCGGGCATCGCCCAGCGCTACGCGGTGACGCCCCCGCACGACGACGATCCGCTGTGGAGCAGCGCGGTCGAACTCCAGCCGGCGCAGGCCGCTCTCCCGGACGTTCCGCTGTCCGCCCGGTTCGCCGGGGCCAGCGGCACCTCCCGTGTCGACGCCCTGCTGCGCGGAGCGGGCGAGGCCGTCGAGCGGCGTGCCCTGCACCCCTCGGCCGCCCACCCCGCCCGCCCGGGCACCGCGGCCGGCCTGGACGGCACGACGCTGTACGCGCACCACCCGGACCACGCCCTGTCCCACCCGGACGCCGAGGCGGCCGCCCTGTCCTGGTACGAGGCCCGCGACATGGACTCGGACGCCCCCGTACTCGTCCCCGCGGACCTCGTCGACTGGCCCGCCCGCCGGGCGGACCTGTTCGACCCGAGCCCGTCCGGCGCGGCGGCCGGCGCGAGCCACGAGACCGCTCTGGCGGCCGCGATGATCGAGGTGACGGAGCGGGACGCCCTCACCGTCGCCTGGGGCCGGCAGCTGAGCCTGCCCACGTACACCCCGTCGCCCGCCCACACCGGGCTCCGGGCGGCGTGGGAGCGGGCGCGCGCGGCGGGGCTCACCCCCGTGCTCGCCCGCATCCCCACCGCCGTACCCGGTCTCTGGTGCGTGACCGCCTTCCTGATCGACCCGGAGGGCCCGGGCGCCCTGGCCACCGTCGGCATGAAGGCGTCGACCCGGCCGGCCGAAGCCGCCGCCAAGGCGTTCCAGGAGGCGTGGCAGGTACGGGCCGCGCTGCGGGCGCTGCGTGCCCAGGGCGAGACCGGACACCTGGCCCCGGTCGTGACGGAGCACGACCGGCTCTGCCACATGCTGACCGGCCCCGCCTACGAGGCCGTGCGTGACTGGGTCGCGGGCTTCCAGGAGCCGGCCACGCTCCCGGTCTCCCCGCCCGCGCGTGACCTGGGCGCGGAGGAGATCCGGCGGGCCCTGACCGCCGACGGCGCCGGTCTCCTCGCCGTCGACCTCACCCCCCGCCTTCCTTCGGCCGTCGCCGCCATGGGCTGGCACGTCGTCAAGGTGCTGGCCCCCGGCTACCAGAACCTGCGGATGGACGAGACGCATTCGTGGAGCCTGCACCTGCCCCGTCTGGCGTCGGCGGTCGAACGGACCGGCTGCCCCGCCCGCCTGGACGACCCGCGGGAAGCGGCCCCGCACCCGTTGCCCTGACCCGGCGGTGGTCCGCCGCCGCTCGTGCCCCCCACCGAACCACCGATCAACCGAGCTGAGAGAAGACGCAGATGCTGGAACTGGAAGAAGTCGTACGAGACTTCGGTGATCACCGTGCCGTCGACCAGGTGTCCTTCCGGGTGTCCAGAGGCCGGTTGACCGGGTTCGTCGGCGGGAACGGCGCCGGCAAGACCACCACCATGCGCATGATCATGGGCGTACTGGCCACCAACGGCGGCGAGATCCGCTGGGGCGGTTCCCCCGTCACGGCCGCCGACCGCAGGGACTTCGGCTACATGCCGGAGGAACGGGGCCTCTACCCCAAGCAGACCGTCCTCGGGCAGCTCGTCTATCTGGCCCGGCTCCGCGGCCAGAGCACCGCCGACGCCCGCCGCCACATCGTCGAACTGCTCGAACGCCTCGGTCTCGCCGAGAAGAGCCAGTCCCGGCTCGAGTCCCTGTCCCTGGGGAACCAGCAGCGCGTGCAGATCGCGGCCGCCCTGCTCGGCTCGCCCCGACTGCTCGTCCTCGACGAGCCCTTCTCCGGACTCGACCCGCACGCCGTCGACACGATGGCCGAGCTGCTGCGGGAGTACGCCGCCGCCGGCATCCCGGTGCTGTTCTCCTCCCACCAGCTCGACCTGGTCGAGCGGCTCTGCGACGACCTGGTGATCATGGCCTCCGGCCAGGTCGTCGGCAAGGGCACCGCGGACGAGCTCCGTCACCGCGACAGGCCCCGGTACCACCTGGTCACCGGCGCGCCCGCCGGCTGGGCCCGCGCCGTCCCCGGCGTCACCGACGTCGAGGAACTCCCCGACGGAGCCCGCGTCGAGCTGGCCGCCGACGCCGATCCCGGCGCTCTCCTGACCCAGGCCCTGAGCCGGGGAGCCGTGCACGCCTTCACCCCCCTCGTTCCCAGCATCGCCGACGTCTACCGGGAGATGACCTCCGCATGAGCACCGTGACCTCGAACCCCGCAGACCGGGCCGAGACGTCGCCCGGCCCGAAGGGCACGCCCGCGGCTTCCGGCACCCCGTCCCCCGCGGCCCCGCGGGGCTCCTGGCGGATCGTCGCCGCCCGTGAGATCTCGGTGAAGCTCACCAACCGCGGCTTCCTGGTGTCGACGCTGGTCACCCTCGCCCTGATCGTGGGCGCGATCGGACTCCAGCTCTACCTGGCCGACTCGATGGGGAAGATCACCGTCGCGGTGGCCGACCAGCAGGCCGGCCGGATCGCCGGCCAGGCCGAGCAACTGGCCGTCCGGGCGGATCAGGACGTCGAGATCACCGTCCGGCAGAAGTCGTCAGCCGGCCAGGTGCGCGAGACCGTACGGTCCGGTGAGGCCGAGGCCGGGCTGCTGTTCGAGGGCGGCCGCTGGGTCCTGCTCGGCGACACCGGGCAGAACGACATCGCGGCCACCTGGATCGGCGCCGCGGTGCAGACGAACGCCCTCGACCGGAACGCGCAGGCCGCGGGCACCAGCCTGGCGGACCTCAGCGAGGGGGCGCAGGTCAAGCACGTCCTGCTCTCGGCCGACAAGACGCCCGAGAGCGCGGTCCGGATGACGACGTACTTCTTCGGCTTCCTCTTCTACCTGGCCGCGGTCCTGCTCGGTGCAGCCCTGGCGACCAGCGTCGTGGAGGAGAAGCAGAACCGCATCGTCGAGCTCATCGCCAGCTCCGTGCCGCTGCGGTCCCTGCTCGTCGGCAAGATCGTCGGCTCCACGCTCCTGGCGCTCGCCCAGATGGCGCTGTTCTGCCTGGTCGGCGTCGGCGGCCTGATGTTCACGGGCGAGCAGGAGTTCCTCGCCGACATCAGCTCGGGCCTGGGCTGGTTCCTCGTCTTCTACGTCGTGGGCATCGCGGTCCTGGCCTGTCTGTTCGCCGCCGCGGGCGCGCTCGCCACCCGGAGCGAGGACATCCAGTCGACCACGACGCCGGTGAACGCGATCACCGCGCTCGTGTTCATCCTCGGCGTCACCGTGTCCGGCGGTGTGCGGGAGATCCTCTCGTTCATCCCGCTGACCTCGACCGTCACCATGCCGGCGCGTGTCCTGGCGGGAGAGACCGCCTGGTGGGAGCCGGCCGCCGCGCTCGTCGTGTCGGTCGCCGCCGCGGTGTTCATCGTCGGGGTGAGCGGCCGTGTGTACCGCCGGGCACTGCTCCAGACCGACCGCAAGCTCTCGTTCCGCCAGGCCATGAAGCTGACGGACTGACCTGCCCGCACCAACCGAACCGCCGGTCGCACACGCCGGTACAGCCAGGAACCCAACCCCCCACCGGAAGGAAATCCGATGACCGCCTCCCGCTCCACCACCTCCCTCGCCGCCCTTCTGGCCGTGCTCGCCTGCGTGGAGGTGGTGCTGTTCGCCAGCGACGCCGCCGACGGCGTCCGCTACGGCGTCGGCGCCGCTCTCGCCGTCGGGATCCTCGTGGTGGTCGCCCGGCTCGCCAAGGGCCGCGCCTCCGACTGACGGGCCCCCACCCCGTGTCCGGGGCCGGCCGCCCCTACCGTTCGGCCGGCCCCGGACTCCCCTTCCTTCCCTTCCTCATGCGGAGCCGTCCATGAACTCCCTCCACCAGGTGTCGATCACCGGGCCGTCCGGGGCGCCGCCGGAGACAGCAGCGATCCGCTTCCTGTCCCTCCTCCCGGACGGATGGCGTGCCGAGGTCGGCGAGTTCCAGGAGAATCGCGCCCGCCTGCGCATCGAGGCCCCGCCCGGCACCACCACGTCCGAGGCCACCCGGACCGCCACCGACATCCTGTCCCAGCCCGGCCTTCAGGGCTGGCACCTGGCCGACGAATGACACCCGGGCCCGCCCGTCGGGCCCTCACTGTTTCCGCAGCTCAGCCAGCCTCTCGCCGGCTTCGCGCAACAGATCCGTGCGCTTGCAGAACGCGAACCGCACGAACGGCGCGCCCTCCTCGCGGTGGTCGTAGAAGACCGCGTGCGGGATGGCCACGACACCCGCTCGTTCCGGCAGGGCGCGGCAGAAGGCGAAGCCGTCGGTCTCGCCGAGGGGGCGGATGTCGGTGGTGATGAAGTAGGTCCCCGACGGGCGGAACACCCGGAACCCGGCCTCCTCCAGGCCCGCCGCCAGCAGGTTCCGCTTGAGCAGCATGTCGTCCCGGAAGGCGGTGAAGTACGACTCGGGCAGCGCCAGCGCCTCGGCGATCGCGTACTGGAACGGGCCCGCCGAGACGTACGTCAGGTACTGCTTCGCCGAGCGCACCGCCGTGACCAGCTCCGGGGCCGCCGTCACCCAGCCGACCTTCCAGCCGGTGAACGAGAACGTCTTGCCGCTGCTCGAAATGGTCACCGTGCGCTCGCGCATCCCCGGGAACGTCGCCAGCGGCACGTGCTCGGCCTCGTCGAAGACCAGGTGCTCGTACACCTCGTCCGTCACCACGAGCAGATCCCGCTCCACCGCCAGCTCGGCGATCGCCGCCAGCTCCTCGCGGGTGAGGACCGTGCCGGTCGGGTTGTGCGGGGTGTTGATCAGCAGCAGGCGGGTGCGGTCGGTGACGGCGTCGCGCAGCTCGTCCAGGTCGAGACGGAAGCGGGCCTCGTCCTCCTGCGCGCGGAGGGTGACCGGCACCCGGCGCCCGCCCGCCATCGCGATGCACGCCGCGTACGAGTCGTAGTACGGCTCCAGGGCGATCACCTCGTCGCCGGGCTCCACCAGGGCCAGCAGCGAGGCCGCGATGGCCTCCGTGGCCCCGGCGGTGACCAGGACCTCCGTGTCGGGGTCGAAGGACAGGCCGTACCGCCGCTGCTGGTGGGCGGCGACCGCGGTGCGCAGCTCGGGGACGCCGGGGCCCGGCGGGTACTGGTTGCCGCGGCCGTCCCGCAGGGCCCGTACGGCGGCCTCCCTGACCTCCTCGGGGCCGTCGGTGTCGGGGAAGCCCTGGCCGAGGTTGATGGCGCCGGTGCTCAGGGCCAGGGCGGACATCTCGGCGAAGATCGTCGTCCCGAACTCGGCGAGCCGGCGGTTGAGGAGGGGGCGCGCGCTGGAGGTCATGCCGGTCATCCTCCGCCGAAGCTCTGGACTTCCTCAACTCTGCTTTGGGGCGTGAGTGGGCCGGGCATCCCCTGTTCACGCAAGAGCGAGGCGCCCACGGGGGGCCGCTTCGGGGGAAACGAAAGGAGGGTGACGCCATGGTTATGGGCATCATCCTGGCGGTGTTCGCAGTCGTCCTGATCGCGGCGCTGGTGTCCGGTGTGCGCAGGGGCGGCTCCAGGCGGTCGGCGCGTCGTGGGACCTGGTCGTCCTCGGGTTCGGCCGGCAGCAGTGGCAGCTGGTGGGCCGGCGGGGGAGACTCCGGCTCGTCCGGCGGCTCGTCCTGCAGCAGCGGCTCGTCCTGCGGAGGCGGGTCGTCCTGCGGCGGGGGCGGTGGTGGTGGCGGTGGCTGCGGCGGCGGAGGCGGAGGCAGCTGACAGCGGTCGGCCGGCCTTCCCGACGGGGAAGCCGCACCCACCGAACGCGGGGTCCGCACCTGGGGCGGGCCCCGCGTTTGCGTGCCGGGCCGGATCCCGAGATTCCCGTCCGGCGGATCCATCGAACATCTGTCGGGCAACTGTGCGAGGTCTCAGACCACTTCACATGCCTGTAGGACAACCGCGTCCATGAGATGGCGTACCCAGGCGTGACTCCGGCAACTGCGCCCGTCAAACGGCCACTTCGGGGGCGGGCCGCACACCCGGGCGCCCGTCCGTCGCGGCTCCGGTCGCGAGCCACGGCGCACCGGCGCACGCCTCCCCGGCACCGGCGCACGCCGTAGTTGAACAATTGAGCTGTAGAGCCCTCTGAGGGATGGAAACCCTACGAACTTGGGTAAAAACGCTGTGACGGCGCCACAGTTCATGATTCCCTCTCAATCACCAACGCAGCCCCTCGGACGTCCCTGCGGACACCTTCCTGACCGGCCGACTGGGCTGACCCGGGCCGAACCCCCCGGTGCGACCGGGGCGCGGCGGACCCATCTCCCTCTCCTTGTGTGCTTGCGGAGCCGATCCATGCTCACGACCCTGAACACCTCCTACACCGACACGCGCGCGGCCGATCTCGCCTGGGCGCTGGGGCGCGAGCCGCTTCCCGCACTGGCCGCACTGGACCTCGAACTGAAGGGCGCGAAAATGCAGTTGCGACTCCTCGGCGCGTCCCACCAGGTCCTGCTGGAGGAGGAGCGGGGCATCTGCTCGGAGACGGTGGCGTGCATTCCGGGCAGCAGCACTCCGCTCCCGCTCGGCGTCGCCAAGCGGGTGGGCGACTGGGAGTACGAGTTCGCGGCCCGGGTCGAGGTCCTCTCGCCCGGCTCCTTCGAGGGCCGCGCCCAGGAGTTGCTGGCCCTCGTCTCCGACCACCCGCACGGCCTCGCGGGCGTCTTTCCCGGCAGCCCGCACGCCTTCACGGCCCTGCTGGCCCAGCACCACGAGGGGCAGGTGCACTGGCGGACCTGGCACGCGTACCCGCAGGACGGCCAGTTGGTGGCGACCCGTACGAGAGTCGGCGTACGGATGCCGGCGGCGGTCTCCGCCAACTGAACCGCAAACGCCGCACGCGGCGAACCCGATCCCGTACCGATATCGGGCCTCTGTAAACCAGCACCACACGTGTGGGTGACGAACCGCAGTCGAGGCGTGACGTAACGTCGCAGCGTGATCGAGCCGCACGCGCCCGCCCCGCCCGGTTCCCCGCCGCACTGGAGTGCCCCGGGCGGCCCCGGCGGCCCGGCGCGGCTGCCCGTCCGGCCCGGCACCGGACGGTTCCTGGTCCTCGCGGGCGTGTTCGTCTGCGCGGCCTGCGGACTCGTGTACGAACTCGAACTCGTCGCCCTCGCCTCCTACTTGATGGGCGACTCGGTCACGCAGGCGTCGGTCGTGCTGTCCGTCATGGTCTTCGCGATGGGCATCGGCTCCCTCGCAGCCAAGCGGCTGCGCGGGCTCGCCGCGGCCGGTTTCGGCGCCGTCGAGGCCACGCTCGCGCTCGTCGGCGGATGCAGCGCGATGGCCCTGTACGCCGTCTTCGCCTGGACCGGCGACTGGGGCGGCATGTGGGCGAGCGGCCCCCGCTGCCTCCTGGTCGCCTTCTCCCTCGCGACCGGTGTGCTCATCGGCGCCGAGGTCCCGCTGCTGATGGAGCTGATCCAGCGCATCCGCCGCCAGGACGCGGGCGGCGCCGTGGCCGACCTGTCCGCGGCGGACTACGTCGGTGCCCTCGTCGGCGGCCTCGCCTTCCCCTTCCTCCTGCTGCCGTTCCTCGGCCAGCTGACCGGCGCGCTGCTCACCGGCGCCGTCAACGCGGTCGTCGGCGGGGCGCTGGTGCTCGGGCTGTTCCGCCGGGACCTGACCCGGCGCGCCCGCTGGCTGCTGCTGCTCGCCAACGGGCTCGTGCTCGCGATCCTCGCCTCGGCCGCCGTCCTCGTCGACGACTTCGAGCGGGCCGCCCGGCAGGCGATGTACGGCAGGGACGTCCGCGTCGCGCTCCAGACCGGCGTCCAGGAAGTCGTCCTCGCCGGCGGCACGCACGGCCGGCCCCTCGCCCTCTTCCTCGACGGCCGGCTCCGGGTCAGCGGACGCGACGAACTCCGCTACCACGAGGCCCTCGTCCACCCCGCGATGACCGGGCCGCACGCGCGCGTGCTGATCCTCGGCGGCGGTGACGGCCTGGCGGCCCGCGAGGTGCTGCGCCACCCCGGAGTGGACCGGGTCGACATCGTCGAACTCGACGCCGAGGTCGCACGGCTGGCCCGCACCGACCCGGGCCTGTCCGCGCTGAACCGGCACGCGTACGGCGACCCGCGCGTGCACGTGACGGTCCAGGACGCCTTCGGCTGGCTGCGCGGGGCGCCCCCGGCGGCGTACGACGTGGTCGTCTCGGACCTGCCGGACCCGAGGATCACGGCGAGTACGAAGCTGTACTCCCAGGAGTTCTACGGCCTCACGCGACGCGTGCTGACCCCAGGCGGCCGGCTCGTGGTGCACGCCGGGCCGGTCGCGGCGGGGCCTCGGGTGTACTGGACGGTGGACGCGACGGTGCGCGCGGCGGGCTTCCGTACCGCGCCCTACGGCATGAAGGGACGCCGCGCCGGTTTCGCCGCCGGCCCCGACCGCACACCCGCCGACCGCTCCCGGGCCCCCCGGGACTGGGGTTTCGTCCTGGCCGCCCGCACGGACCCGCGGCCACGCCTCGACCCGGACGGTCCGCGCCCGCGGATCCTCACGGACGCGTCCCTCGCGGCGGGGGCGCGGGCGGCGCGGGGGACGCGGATCGCCGGGCTGCCCGCTTCGACGCTGGTGCATCCGCGGTACTGAGGGCACCGGGGAGCGGTGGGGGAGGATACGCCGGGCGGACCCGGATGCGGAGCGAATCCCGGAGGTGGGGGTGCGTTTCCGCCTGTGCTGGGTAGAGTCCGTCGACATGGAGCACGAGGTGTTCGTTCCGGTTCCGGCCGAGCGGCTCAGGGAGGTGCTGGACGACCCCGCGCGGGTCGCCCGGGTGGTTCCCGGGCTCCAGCAGGACGCCGGCGCCGAGCCCGTCGCCGGGCGGCTGAAGATCCGGGTCGGCAGTCACTCCGTCACCTACCGGGGTGCCGTACGGGTCTCCCGGCGGGACGACGGGGCGTACGCCGTGGAGGGTGCGGCGGAGGAGTCGCGCGGCAGCGGCTCGGTCGAGCTCGTCCTGCGGATCGCCCTGCGGGAGGCGGAGGACGGCTGCACCGTCGCGTTCGACGGCACGGCCTCAGCGGACGGGCGGATCAAGGACCTGCCGGCCGACGCGGTGCAGGGCGCCGTCGTCCGGCTGCTGAACCGCTTCGCGGAACACCTGGCCGGGGCGGCACCGGAAACGACCACGTCCCTCGCCACCCAGGACTTCGAACCCCGGGCGACGACCGACCACGAAACGACCCCGGACGCCGACGACGAGGCCCCGCCTCCGGCCAGGGCCGACGGGGGTACGGCGGCGGCCGGGGACGACGAGGGCGCCGGGTCCCCGGGGACCGCGGGGACCGCGGGGAAGCCTTCCGCCACTGGCTCCGGCGGCGGGAGCCCGGCCTCCGGTACGGGCGACGAGAGCCCCGCCCCCGCACCCGACGACGAAGCCCCTGCCCCCGAACCCCCCGCCCCCAAGGGCGACCCGGACGCCGAGTCCATCGCCGAGGCGGCGCACGCGCGGCGGACGATGATCGGGCGCAGTGCCGAGGAGGTCGATCACGCCCCGCCGCGCGGCCGGTACGCGCCGGTGCCCGCGCCGCAGACCGTGACGCCCCCGGCCCCGCTGCGCTGGGCGGCGCCCGCGGCGGCGCTCGCGGTGGCGTCGGCCATCGTGGCGGTCCGGGCCCTGCGCCGCCGGCGCTGAACCGCCCCGAATCGGGTGAGGCCCTCTTGATCACCGCAGTAGGGTCGTCCCGTGAGTGACGAAGACATCACGCTGACCGCGGGCGACGCGGAGGTGACCGTGCAGCCGGGCAACGGCGGCCGGGTCGGAGGGCTGCGGATCGGCGGCGTGGAGATGCTCCGGCAGGGCGAGCGCTTCGGGTGCTTCCCGATGGTGCCGTGGTGCGGCAGGGTCCGCGACGGACGGTTCCTGGACGGCGCCGCCGTGCGGCAGATGCCGCTCAACGCCCCGCCCCACGCCATCCACGGCACCGTCCGCGACCATGCCTGGCGCACCGCCCGCACGAGCACGGCCGAAGCCGTTCTCACATACGACCTCGTCGACCCCTGGCCCCACCCTGGCCGAGTCACCCAGGTCGTCGCCCTCGCCGAGGACGCGCTGACGCTCACCATGTCCGTGGAGACGTACGACGCGTCCTTCCCGGCGCAGATCGGCTGGCACCCCTGGTTCAACCGCACCCTCGGCGGCGAGGACGTACAGCTCGACTTCGACCCCGCCTGGCAGGAGGAGCGCGGCGACGACCACCTGCCCACCGGCAACCGGATCGACCCGAAGCCCGGCCCCTGGGACGACTGCTTCGGGATGCCCGGCGGCGTCGACGTCACCCTGACCTGGCCCGGGCAGCTGGAGCTGAAGGTGGCGAGCCGCGAGGAGTGGGTCGTCGTCTACGACGAGCAGGAGGCGGCCGTGTGCGTGGAGCCGCAGACCGGGCCGCCCAACGGCCTCAACACCCTGCCGCGCCTGGTCACGCCCCTGGAGCCGCTGGAGGCCACCACGACCTGGAGCTGGCGCCGCCTCTAAGCTGGGCGCCATGACGGACACACGCGGCGCGCTGCTGCAGCAGATCAAGGACAAGGCCGTGGTGCACGGCAAGGTGACGCTGTCGTCGGGTCTGGAGGCCGACTACTACGTCGACCTGCGCCGCGTCACCCTCGACGGCGAGGCCGCCCCGCTGGTCGGGCAGGTGCTGCTGGACCTGACGGCGGAGCTGGACTTCGACGCCGTCGGCGGACTCACCATGGGCGCCGACCCCGTCGCCGCCGCCATGCTGCACGCCGCCGCCGCGCGCGGGAAGCGCCTGGACGCCTTCGTCGTCCGCAAGGCCGCGAAGGCGCACGGGCTGCAGCGGCGCGTCGAGGGCCCGGACATCGCCGGCCGCCGCGTGCTGGTCGTCGAGGACACCTCCACCACCGGCGGCTCCCCGCTCGCCGCCGTCGAGGCCGTGCGCGAGGCCGGGGCCGAGGTCGTCGCCGTCGCGACGATCGTCGACCGGGCGACCGGCGCCGCGGAGAAGATCCAGGAGGGGGCCGGGGTGCCGTACCTCTTCGCCTTCTCGAAGGACGAGCTGGGCCTGGACTGACCGGGACCTGACCAGGGCGTGGACGGTGGCCTGGACCTTCCGGCCAAGTCTGGAAAGATGGGGCCGACGATGACGTCGCATCCCAAGGTCTAGGTCAGGGCCGTAAAGAACGCAGTACGCCAACCCGCAGATACAAGGAGCGGACGCATGCCCATCGCAACTCCCGAGGTCTACAACGAGATGCTGGACCGGGCGAAGGCAGGAAAGTTCGCCTACCCGGCCATCAACGTGACCTCCACCCAGACCCTGCACGCGGCCCTGCGCGGTTTCGCTGAGGCGGAGAGCGACGGCATCGTCCAGATCTCCACGGGTGGCGCCGAGTTCCTGGGCGGTCAGTTCAACAAGGACATGGTGACGGGTTCGGTCGCCCTGGCCGAGTTCGCGCACATCGTCGCCGAGAAGTACCCGGTGAACATCGCCCTGCACACGGACCACTGCCCGAAGGACAAGCTCGACGGGTACGTACGTCCGCTGCTGGCGCTCTCCCAGAAGCGCGTCGAGGCAGGTCTGAACCCGCTGTTCCAGTCGCACATGTGGGACGGCTCCGCCGAGACCCTGGCCGACAACCTCTCCATCGCGCAGGAGCTGCTGGAGCTCGCCCGCGCCGCCAAGATCATCCTCGAGGTGGAGATCACCCCGACCGGCGGCGAGGAGGACGGGGTCACCCACGAGATCAACGACTCCCTCTACACGACGGTCGACGACGCGATCCGCACGGTCGAGGCCCTGGGCCTGGGCGAGAAGGGCCGCTACCTGCTGGCCGCGTCCTTCGGCAACGTGCACGGCGTGTACAAGCCGGGCAACGTCGTCCTGCGTCCCGAGCTGCTGAAGGAGCTGAACGAGGGCGTCGCCGCCAAGTTCGGCAAGGCGTCGCCGTTCGACTTCGTCTTCCACGGCGGCTCCGGCTCCTCGGAGCAGGAGATCCTGACCGCGCTGGAGAACGGCGTGGTCAAGATGAACATCGACACGGACACGCAGTACGCCTTCACGCGCCCGGTCGCGGACCACATGTTCCGCAACTACGACGGTGTCCTGAAGGTCGACGGCGAGGTCGGCTCCAAGAAGACCTACGACCCGCGCACCTGGGGCAAGCTGGCCGAGGCGTCCATGGCCAAGCGCGTCCTCGAGGCCTGCGGCAACCTGCGCTCCACCGGCACGAAGATCAAGTAAGTCCGGTTTTCACGGCTTGAGCCCGGCACCTCCTGTGGTGCCGGGCTCTTCCGTATGCTCCCTGCATGCCCGATGTCCGGATGGCCTCGCCCCAGGGCAAGTGGATTTTGTTCACCACCGTCCTCGGTTCCAGCATGGCCTTGCTCGACTCGACCGTCGTCAATGTCGCGCTGCCGCGCATCGGCCGTGACCTCGACGCGAACCTGTCCGCCCTCCAGTGGACGGTCAACGCCTACATGGTCACGCTGGCCGGGCTGATCCTGCTGGGCGGGGCGCTGGGGGACCGTTTCGGGCGCCGGAAGGTGTTCGTCGTCGGGGTGGTGTGGTTCGCGGTGTCGTCCCTGCTGTGCGGGATCGCGCCGAACACGGGCGCGCTGATCGCCGCGCGTGCCCTGCAGGGGGTGGGCGGCGCCCTGCTGACGCCGGGGTCGCTGGCGCTGATCCAGGCGTCCTTCCATCCCGACGACCGGGGCCGGGCGGTGGGGCTGTGGTCCGGCTTCGGCGGGGTCGGCGCGGCGATCGGGCCGTTCGTCGGCGGCTGGCTGGTGGACGGGCCGGGCTGGCGGTGGGTGTTCCTGCTGAACGTGCCGCTGGCGCTGGTGTGTGTGCCGGTGGCGCTGCGGCATGTCCCCGAGTCGGGAGGTGAAGGGGCCCGTGGCCGGTTCGACGTGCTCGGCGCGGTGCTGGGCGCCGTGGCGCTGGCGCTGCTGACGTACGCGCTGATCGAGGCCGGTGACGGCGGTTGGGTGGTGGCCGTCACGGCGGTGGCCGGGGTGGCCACGGCCGTCGCGTTCGTGGTCGTCGAGCGGCGCAGGCCCGAGCCGATGATGCCGCCGGACATCTTCTCCTCCCGCCAGTTCACGGTGATCAACATCGTCACGCTGTGTGTGTACGCGGCCCTCGGCGGGTTCTTCTTCCTCGCGGCTCTTCAGCTCCAGGTCGTCGTGGGCTACTCCGCCCTCGGGGCCGGTACGGCGCTGCTGCCGACGACCGTGCTGATGCTGCTGCTGTCGGCGCGGTCCGGTGAGCTGGCCAACCGGATCGGGCCGCGTCTGCCGCTCACGGTGGGGCCGCTGCTGAGTGCCGTCGGGATGCTGCTGATGCTGCGGGTGGGGCCGGATGCGTCCTACTGGGCTGATGTGCTGCCCGCGCTGGTGGTGCTCGGGCTGGGCCTGGTCATGCTGGTGGCGCCGCTGACGGCGACGGTGCTCGGGTCCGTGGACGTGGCGCGGGCGGGGCTGGCCAGCGGGATCAACAACGCGGCGGCCCGGGCGGCGGGGCTGGTGGCGGTGGCGGCGCTGCCGCTGCTGGCCGGGATGGGGGAGGAGGCGTACCGGGAGCCGGCCGCTTTCGACGCGGCGTTCGGGCGGGCGATGGTGTGGTGCGCCGGGGCGCTGGTGGTGGGGGCGTTGATCGCCGGGGCCACGGTGCGCAGGCCTCCGCCCGGGTGCAGGCAGCCGGAGTGTCTGCGGAACGTTGGCGTCGTGTCGCCGCCGTTGGAGGGGGAGCCGGTGCGGAAACGGCTGGGGTAGGGGACCCAGCCTGCGGGCATGCGTGCCTCCCCCAGTGCCTCAAGGGCCTGGGAGGTGCCCCCGGGGCGGCACGGGTGGGCGGTGGGGGTCCCCCCGCTCGAGCGAAGCCGAGAGTGGGGGAGGCACCCCGCTGCGCCGGGTTGCGTATCCACCCGGCCCCAGCGACAACGTCGGGCACCTCGAAGCGCCGCGTTGCGTACCCACCCCCCTCCACAACGCCGCAGCAGTCCGTGATGCCTCAGACTTGAGGCATGTCCATTCACGAGAACCTTCTCGGGGGTCCGCCCCCGACCCACCTCCCCGATGACCCCGGGCCACGGGAACTGCTCGCTTCGGGTACCGCACCGGTCGACGTCGCCGCCGCGCACCCCACCTCCTCGCTCGCCTGGGCGCAGCTCGCCGACGAGGCGTTCGAGCGGGGCGCGGCCGTGGAGTCGTACGCGTACGCCCGCACGGGCTACCACCGCGGCCTGGACGCCCTGCGCCGCAGCGGCTGGAAGGGCCACGGCCCGGTGCCGTGGGAGCACGAGCCGAACCGCGGCTTCCTGCGGGCCCTGCACGCCCTCGCCCGCGCCGCGCAGACGATCGGCGAGCAGGAGGAGTACGAGCGCTGCTCCCAGTTCCTCAAGGACTCCTCGCCGACGGCGGCGCAGGTCCTGGGCTGACAACAGCGGTCCGTGTACGCGAGGCCCGTCCGGTCAGCGGGCGGGCCTTGCGGTTCCGGGGGATTATTGCGGAGTATGCCCGTGGGGACCGGGGCCCCCGTGCCGGAATTCGGCAGGGGCGGACCGCTACCCGGAGTTATCTGCAGGAGACAGCGATGTCCCACGAGGCTCACGAGCCCGAGACCCCGCATCTCGATTTCCAAGGCACGACGCCGTACGAGGACTACGTCAAGGCGGACGTGCTCACCCACCTCCAGCACACCCTCTCGGACGACCCCGGAGAGATGGTCTTCCTGGTGACGACCCAGGTGATGGAGCTGTGGTTCACCGTCATCGTCCACGAGTGGGAGACGGCCGCGCGGGCGCTGCGCGGCGACGACATCCCCACCGCGACCGCCGCGCTCAAGCGGTCCGTGCGCGAGCTGGAGGCGCTCAACGCCTCCTGGAGGCCGCTCGCCCAGCTCACGCCCGCCCAGTTCAACTCGTACCGCAGCGCCCTCGGCGAGGGCTCCGGCTTCCAGTCGGCGATGTACCGGCGGATGGAGTTCCTGCTCGGCGAGAAGTCCGCGTCCATGCTCGTCCCGCACCGGGGCGCCCCGCGCGTGCACGCCGAGCTGGAGAAGGCCCTGCACGAGCCGAGCCTGTACGACGAGGTCGTCCGGCTGCTCGCGCGGCGCGGGTACGACGTCCCGGACGCCGTGCTGCGGCGTGACGTGGCGAAGCGCTACGAGCCGTCGCCGGAGGTGGAGGCGGCCTGGACGGCCGTCTACTCCGGTGACCAGGGTGCCGAACTCACCCGGCTCGGCGAGGCGCTGAGCGATGTCGCCGAACTGGTGTGGCGCTGGCGCAACGACCACCTGGTCGCCACCCGCCGCGCGATGGGCTCCAAGACCGGCACGGGCGGCTCCGCCGGGGTGGCCTGGCTGGAGAAGCGGGCGCAGAAGAACGTGTTCCCCGAGCTGTGGACGGCGCGGTCCTATGTCTGAACTCGTGATGAGGGCCGAGAAGCTGGACGCCGCCGACGAACTGCGCGGCAAACGGGACGGGTTCGTCCTCGACACCGCGTCCGATCATGCGGCTGACGCCGCGGGCGTCTACCTCGACGGCAACTCGCTCGGCGCGCTGCCGGCCGTCGTGCCCGGGCGGGTCGAGGACGTCGTACGGCGCCAGTGGGGCGAGCTGCGCATCCGGTCCTGGGAGGAGAGCGGCTGGTGGACGGCGCCCGAGCGGATCGGTGACCGGATCGCCCCGCTGGTCGGGGCGGCCGCGGGCCAGATCGTGGTCGGAGACTCGACAAGTGTCAATGTCTTCAAGGCACTTGTGGGTGCCGTACGCATGGCCGGGGACGGCCGTGACGAGCTCCTCGTCGACGCCACGACCTTCCCGACAGACGGCTACATCGCGGAGTCGGCGGCGCGGATGACCGGCCGCACCCTGCGGCCGGTGACACCGGCGGAGGTGCCGGGCGCGCTGTCCGGCCGTACCGCCGCCGTCCTCCTCAACCACGTCGACTACCGCACCGGCCGGCTGCACGACCTGCCGGCGCTGACGGCCGCCGTGCACGAGGCGGGCGCGCTCGCCGTCTGGGACCTGTGCCACAGCGCGGGCGCCCTGCCGGTGGAGCTGGACGAGCACGGGGTGGACCTGGCCGTCGGCTGCACCTACAAGTACCTGAACGGCGGCCCGGGTTCACCGGCGTACCTGTATGTGCGCCGGGAGCTGCAGGACCGCTTCGACTCCCCGCTGCCCGGCTGGAACTCCCACGCCGAGCCGTTCGGGATGCGCGGCGCCTACGAACCGGCCTCCGGTGCGCCGCGCGGCCGGGTCGGCACGCCGGACATCCTCTCCATGCTCGCCCTGGAGGCGGCCCTGGAGGTGTGGGACGGGGTACCGGTCGAGGCGGTGCGGGCCAAGTCCCTCGCGCTGACGGACTTCTTCCTCCAGTGCGTGGCGGAGTACGTGCCCGAGGGCAGGGTCGAGTGCCTGACGCCGGTGGCGCACGCGGAGCGGGGCAGCCAGATCGCCCTGCGCTGTGACGACGCCGGCGAGGTGATGAAACGGCTGATCGAGCGGGGTGTGGTCGGCGACTTCCGGGCGCCGGACGTGCTGCGCTTCGGGTTCACGCCGCTGTACGTGGGCTTCGCCGACGTGGAGCGGGCGGCGCGGGTGCTGGCGGAGACGCTGGGCTGAGCCGACCGTGACGGACGGCCCCCGCCGCCGCGGGGGCCGTTCGTTCCCAACTGGCCGCAGACGCGCCGTAGACGCAAGGAAACGGCTGAACCGGACGATCTTCACCCAGCGTGACATCCGCGTGTCCGCGCACGTCACGTCCCTGGTACCGTCCCGGCCAACGGCCGGCTTCTCACTGGTCCGCCCGTACGTTTCGCTGGAAGGTTGGAGCATGACGGACGACGTCGCAGCAGCACGGGCCGCTGCCGAGGAGAAGTCGGCGTTCTCCCACGAGCCCGTCGGTCCCGACGCCACCGCCGCCTACGGCGACCACCCCGACCAGGTGATCGACTTCTACGCCCCGCGCGGGGAGGCCGGCCCGGGCGGGCCCGCCCCGGTCGTCCTCGTGCTGCACGGCGGTGCCTGGCGGGCGCCGTACGACCGGCGTCACATCAGCCCGTTCGCGGACTTCCTCGCCCGCCGCGGATTCGCCGTGGCCAGTGCCGAGTACCGGTGCGGTGGTGACGAGGACTCCCTCGCGGGCCGCTGGCCCGACACCTTCGACGACGTGGCCGCCGCGCTGGACGCCCTCCCGGCGCTGGTACGGGAACTGCTGCCGCAGGCCGATCCGCGCCGTACGGTCCTCACCGGCCACTCGGCGGGCGGGCACCTCGCGCTGTGGGGCGCGGCCCGGCACGTCCTGCCGGCCGGTTCGCCCTGGCGCACCGGTGGCCCCGCGGCCCTGCGCGGTGTGGTCGCCCTCGCGCCGATCGCGGACTTCGCCGTCGCCGACAAGCTGGACGTGTGCGGGGGTGCCGTACGCCAACTCCTCGGCGGGGACGAGCACTTCGCCGAGCGGCAGCCGTACGCGGACCCGGCGCTGCTGCTGCCCACCGGCATCGCCACCACCCTCGTCCAGGGGCGCGCTGACCTCGATGTGCCGCAGATGGTCGCCGAGTCGTACGCGGAGGCGGCGGCGAAGGCCGGGGAGATGGTGGGGGTGACGCTGCTGGAGGACGTGGGGCACTTCCCGCTCATCGACCCGGCGGCGGACGCGTGTGCCGTGGTGGCCGAGGAGATCGAGCAGTTGGCCTGGTGAGGGGCGGACCCTGGTCATACCCGTAGTACTTGAGAGCCACTCCACAGGTGAGTTCCCCGGTGGGACGCGGACGACGAGTCCGGCTCCGTAACTTCCCTTCCGTGCAGACCCGATGGCCGGGTGCGCTGGAGGGGGAACGACCATGGGGCTCGCATCGAGGTACCGCCGTGGTGAGGGAGATGGCGGCGACGGTGACGGTGACGGCGTGCGGCGCCGCACCGGCCGATGGCGCAGAGCCGCGCTCGCCGCCCTCGTCACCGGTGCGGTGGTCCTCCCTCTCTCCGCGGCGGGCCGGCCGGAGATCCCCGCGCCCGCACCCGCCTCTCTCGCTCCGCTCAGCCCGTCGACGCTGGACGAGGCGTACGCGGCCAACCGCGCCAACGCCGCCGAAGCGGCCCGCATGGCCGCGGGCCATCACGACCGGGCCCGGGCCGCGACGGACCGTTCCCTGGCCGCCCCGGCCCGGCACCTCCTCGCCTTCGACGGCCGCGGCTCCGGCCGGGTCACGGAGGTCCTGGGCGACCTCGGCCGGGCCGACCGGATAGCCGTCCTGGTCCCCGGCTCCGACACGAGCCTGGACACCTACGGCCGGTTCCACGCGGCCGCCGCCGCGCTGTACGGGCAGCTCGTCCGGCAGGCCCCGGCGGGCACGCGCACCGCGGTGGTGGCCTGGCTGGGCTACGAGACGCCGGGCACGGTCAGCACGACGGTCACGACGACCGGCAGGGCGGAGCAGGCGGCCCCGCGGCTGCGCGCCCTGGTCTCCGACCTGCGCGCCATAGCGGGCGACGGACCGCGCCTCTCGCTGCTGTGCCACTCGTACGGCTCGGTCGTCTGCGGGCGGGCCGCCGCCGGGCTCGCCGCCGACGACCTCGCGCTCGTCGGCAGCCCCGGTACCGGCGCGGACTCCGCCGCCGCCCTGCACACCCGCGCCCGCGTCTGGGCGGCCCGCGGCGGTGACGACTGGGTGGAGAACGTCCCGCACCTCGACGCGGACCTGTTCGGCACCACCGTCGGCTTCGGCACCGACCCCGTCTCCCCGGCCTTCGGCGCCCGGGTCTTCGCGGCCGGCGACGGCGGCCACAGCGACTACTTCAGGCCCGGCTCGGCCTCCCTGACCAACCTGACCCGGATCGTCCTGGGCGAGACCGAGGCGGTGACCCATGACTGACATCGGCGTACGAGGTATCCGGCACGCGGTGCTCCGTGGCGCCGACCGCGTCGGCAGGGCCACCCCGGCCGACCGGGACCGGGCCGTGGACGCCCTGCGCGCCGCCGCGGTGCTGGGCGTCGTCCTCGGCCACTGGCTGGTCACCGCCCTGGTCTCCGACGGCCGCGCCCTGCGCACGGCGAGCCCGCTCAGGGACATGCCCTGGCTGACGCCCGTCTCCTGGCTGTTCCAGACCCTCGCCGTGTTCTTCCTGGTCGGCGGCCATGTCGCCACGCGCGGCTATGCCTCGGCCCGCGCCCGGGGCGTCCCGTACCACCGCTGGCTCACGGGCCGTCTGACCCGGCTGTTCAAGCCGGTCGCGGCCGTCCTCAGCCTGTGGACGGTCGCCGCGCTCGCCCTGCTGCTGTCGGGCACCGAGTTCGGGACGGTCCGCACGCTGGTGAAACTGGCCCTGTCCCCCTTGTGGTTCCTCGTGGTGTTCGCCGTGCTGACGGCGGCGACCCCGTTGCTGACCCGGCTCAACCCGCTGTGGCCGCTGGCCGTCGTACTGCATGTGGACCTTCTGCGGTTCGGCCTGGGCGGCCCCTCCTGGCTGGGCTGGGTGAACGTGGCGGCGGGCTGGATGGTGCCCTACACCCTCGGCGCGGCCTGGGCCCGGGGCGAGCTGGAGGGCCGCCGCGCGGGCTGGGTCCTGCTCGGCTGCGGTACGGCGGCGACCGCCGCGCTCGTCGTGTGGGCGGGCTACCCGGCGTCGATGGTCGGCGTCCCGGGCGAGGGCATGTCCAACCTGGACCCGCCGACGCTGGCCGTCGTCACCTTCGGCCTGGCCCAGTGCGGTCTCGCCCTGCTGCTGCGCGAGCGGCTGCGGCACGCGATGCGCCGGCCCGTGGCCTGGGCGGCGGTGGCGCTCGTCAACCTCTCCGCGATGACCATCTTCCTGTGGCACCAGACGGCCCTGATGGCCACGACGGCCACCGGCCTCCTCGCGGGCCGGCTCCCCGGGCTGCACACGCGGCCCGACGGGCTCGACTGGGTCGGGGCCCGGCTCCTGTGGCTTCCCGTGTTCGTCCTGGCCCTCGCGGTCTGCTGGGCCGCCTTCCGGTTCTGCGAGCAGGACGGCGGGCGGGGCGCCCGGCGTGGCCGACGGGGCCGCCGGTCGCGGGTGGTGCGGGCGCACCGTCCGTCCGGCCGGGGGACAGCGGCGAAGGCCCGCCATGTCTAGGCTGGGCCGCGTGACGGACACGGGGGTGGGCCGCGCGCTGCGAGCGCGCGTCAGGGGCTGGCTGCGGGTGCTGCGCGAGGACCTGTGGACGGCCCGGCTCGACCCGCTGCCGCCCTCCACCTGGCTGCGCTGGCTGCCGCACGGCCTGGTGTGCCTGGCCGCCTTCGGCGTCCTGGTCGGGGCCATGGGCGACATGGTGGACAACGGACACCTGAGCCCCGGAGGGGCGTTCCTGGTCGCGGGCGGGCAGGCCGGTGCCATGATCCTCGGGATGTGGCGGCCGGTCCCGGGGTGGTGGCTGTCCACGGTGAGCTGGGTGCTGGGGGCCGCCGTGCTGCACAGCCGGCTGGGCTCCGACGGCGACACCTACACCTGGCCCTGGACGGCGGCCGGGATCATCTCCCACCTGTTCGTGCTGCTGCTGCTCGCGCTGCGTGTGCGCACCCGCGCGGCGGTGGAGGCGCTGGCCGTGACGGTGGTGCTCACCTCCGTCCTCCAGGGCTGGTGGTCGGCCGGTGTGCGCTACGACGCCACCGGCGCGATCGCGGTCCCGCTGTCCGCCGTCGTCGTGGTCGTCGGCACCGCCCTGCGCGGCCGCCGCGAGGCCCGCGCGGAACTCGTCGAGCAGACCACGCTCACCGCCGAGGAGCGCACCCGGCGCACCCTGCTGGAGGAGCGCAGCCGTATCGCGCGGGAGCTGCACGACGTGGTGGCGCACCACATGTCGGTCATCTCCATCCAGGCGCAGGTCGCCCCGCATCTCGTCGAGAACCCGCCCGACGAGCTCAAGGAGAACCTCGCGGGCATCCGGCAGAACGCCCTGGAGGCGCTGACCGAGCTGCGCCGGGTGCTGGGCGTGCTGCGCTCGGAGCACCCCGGGCCGGGGGAGGCGCTCCTCGGCCCGGGCGGCGACACCGCCGCCCACGCACCGCAGCCCACCCTCGACCGGCTCGACGCGCTGGTGGAGAACACCCGGGCCGTCGGCCGCGAGGTCACCACCGAGATCAACGGCGAGCGGCGTCCGCTGCCGCCCGGCGTGGAGCTCTCGGCGTACCGGATCGTGCAGGAGGCCCTGAGCAACGTCCTGCGGCACGCGCCCGGCGCGAGCGCCAAGGTCCGTCTCACGTACCAGTCGGACGGGCTGGAGGTGGAGATAGTCAACTCCCGGCCGACGGGGCCCGCGTCGCCCTCGACGGGAGCGGGGCACGGACTGCTCGGCATGCGGGAGCGCGTCGCCATGCTCGGCGGCACCATGACCGCGCACCCGTGGCATTGGGACGGCTTCAAGGTCACCGCGTTCCTCCCGGACACCCCGCCCGCCGACGCGCCGGGCACCGACCGGATCACCTACCACTTCCCCGACCCCGAGGCAGGAACCCCATGACGAGCGGCGGCACCGGCGATCCCATCCGGGTACTCATCGTCGACGACCAGGCGATGGTCCGGCAGGGCTTCACCGTGCTGCTCGGCATCCAGCCCGACATAGAGGTCGTCGGCGAGGCGAAGGAGGGCCGGGAGGCCGTCGCGAAGGCCGCCGAGACCGCCCCGGACGTCGTCCTCATGGACATCCGCATGCCCGGGGTCGGCGGTATCGAGGCCACCGAGCTGATCACGGCCGCGCACCCGGACATCAAGGTGCTGGTGCTCACCACCTTCGACCTCGACGAGTACGTGTACGACGCGCTGCGCGCCGGGGCCTCCGGGTTCCTGCTGAAGGACGCGTCGTCGGAGCAGCTCGCCGAGGCGGTCCGGGTGGTGGCGGCCGGGGAGGCGTTGCTCGCCCCGGTCATCACCCGCAAGCTGATCGCCGAGTTCTCCCGGCTGGACGACCGGCCCCGGGCCCCGCTCAAGGAACGCATCGGCGATCTGACCGAGCGGGAGACGGAGGTGCTCGCCCTGATCGCGCAGGGCCTGTCGAACGGGGAGATCGCCCGGCACCTCTTCGTCGCCGAGCAGACGGTGAAGACCCACGTGGGCCGGATCCTGGTGAAGCTGGGCCTCAGGGACCGGACGCAGGCGGCGGTGTTCGCGTACGAGTCGGGGCTGGTGCGGCCGTCGGGGTACTGAGGCTCCACCCCCGGGTCCCCGTAGTACCTGAGAGGGACCCCGGGGAACCCCTCTCACTGGGGACGACCGGGACCCGGGGGTGCGCTTACCTTTCTGTACGTGACCGAGACGACTCACCTGCAGACCACGCCGCCGGGGTCCGGGGCCAAGCAGCGCAGCCCGGAGTACCGGGTGGCGGTGGACTCCCTGCGCGGGCTGCGGCAGGACCTGATCCATGACGCCTTCGCCTACCGGCCGCTGCCGGGCCGGCGCACGGACGGGCGGTTCGCCCGGCGGCTGCCGGGCCGCCTGCGGGAGTACGCGGCCTGGACGCCGCATGCCCTGATCGTCGCGGCGGCCCTGATCACCGTGGCTTTCGCCACCGTCGACTCCGGCGGACCCGCCGTGCTGATGGGTCTGTTCTGCGCGGTTCCGGTGCTGCTGACCATGGTGCGGCCGGTGGGGGCGTTCTGGGCGTCCATGGTCTCCACCCCGCTCGTGGCCGTGGTCGGCAGCCGCTGGTTCGAATGGCCGTGGGCGGCCGGCAGCTTCGTCTGCCATCTGACCGTGCTGACGGTGGTGGCGATGCGCACCAGGCCGCGCACGGCCGGGTGGATGTGGGTGCTGACGGCGCTGTACGCGATCATCGCGGACACCGGTATCGGCCCGCGGGACATGTACGGCAGCAACTCCGGCCCCATGCTGATCATCTCGGCGCTGATCCTGCTCTGTGTCACCGTCCGGCACATCCGCCGGGACGCCGTGCAGGAGGTCACCGCCCAGCAGACGGTCACCGCGCACGAGCGGTCCCGCCGCACCCTGCTGGAGGAGCGCACGACGATCGCCCGTGAGCTGCACGACGTCGTCGCCCACCACATGTCGGTGGTCGCCATCCAGGCGGAGGCCGCGCCCTACCGGGTGGAGAACCCGCCGCCGGAGCTGGAGAAGGCCTTCGCCACGATCCGGGAGAACGCGGTGGCGGCCCTGACCGAACTGCGCCGGGTCCTGGGCGTCGTCCGCGCCGAGGACTACGAGGTCCCGGACGCCCCGCAGCCCACGCTCGCCGAGCTGGACGGGCTGCTGGCCAATGTGCGGGATGCCGGGCTGAGCGTCGACAAGGTGGTGACCGGCGCGGTCCGCGAACTGCCGCAGGGCGTGGAGCTGTCGGCGTACCGCATCGTGCAGGAGGCGCTGAGCAACTCCCTGCGGCACGCGCCGGGCGCGACCGCCCGCGTCGAGATCGGCTATGTCCTCGGCGGGCTGGGTCTGCGTATAGTCAACGGCCCGCCGCCGAACCCGAGCCTGATCAAACCCTCGCCCGGCGCCGGGCACGGCGTCACCGGCATGCGGGAGCGGGTGTCGATGCTGAACGGCGAGATGACGGCGGGCCGCACGGACGACGGAGGCTACGAGGTGGCGGTGTTCCTTCCGGTCGCCCTGCCGGACGAGGGTGACGCATGACCATTCGCGTACTGATCGCGGACGACCAGATGATGGTGCGCGAGGGCTTCTCGGTCCTGCTGAACGCGATGCCGGACATCGAGGTCGTCGGCGAGGCGGTGAACGGCCGGGAGGCCGTCGCGAAGGTCCGCGAACTCGCCCCGGACGTCGTGCTGATGGACATCCGCATGCCCGAGCTGAACGGCATCGAGGCGACCCGCGAGATCGTCGCCGCCGACGGCGCGGCGAAGGTGCTGGTGCTCACCACCTTCGACCTCGACGAGTACGTGTACCAGGCGCTGCGCGCGGGAGCCTCCGGCTTCCTCCTCAAGGACGCCTCGGCCCGCCAGCTCGCCGACGGGGTGCGGATCGTGTCCACCGGGGAGGCCCTCCTGGCCCCCTCGGTGACCAGGCGTCTGATCACCGAGTTCTCCAAGCTCTCCGAGACCCCGCGCCTCATGCCCTCCGCGCAGGCGGCGTACGGGGACCTCACCGAGCGGGAGACGGAGGTGCTGGTCCTGATCGCGCAGGGCCTGTCGAACGCGGAGATCGCCGAGCGGCTGGTGGTCGCCGAGTCGACGATCAAGACGCATGTCAGCCGGATCCTGGTGAAGCTGGGCCTCAGGGACCGCACCCAGGCGGCGGTGTTCGCGTACGAGGCACGGCTGGTGACGCCCGGCTAGCCGGGGGGCGTCGCCCCGCGGCCCTCGGGCCCCGGGGGCGACAGACCGGATCAGTCCAGCTGCATCGGCGTGCAGTCGCTCACGTACGACTTGGAGACCCAGCCGGTGGTGCCCTTGGCGATGCCGCTCTTGGACTTCTGGCCGAGCTTCAGCTTGATCCAGGAGCCCTTGGTGGCGAGCTTCTTGCCCCAGTCGTTCTTGTGGAGGATGCCCTTGGACGCGTAGCCGGTGCCGGCGCCCGTGCGGAAGTTCACGCCACTGCTCTTGTAGACGTAGTAGTAGACCTTCGGCTTGCACGGCATCTCGGCGGCGGTGGCGGCCGGGGCGCTGGTCGCGACCGCGCCGGCGGTCAGCGACAGGGCCAGCACGGCCGAGGCGGCCAGACGTGCGGGGACGCGGGTGCGGAGCTTGGCTCGCTGCTGTGTCATGAAGTTTTTTCCTTACGAAAGGCTGGTGCCGCTCAGGCGGCAGGACCAGCTTAACGATCATGAAATCGCCGGTTCATCCGCCTGCCCTGCCCGAACACCCCTGGTCGGAGACGGGGATCCGGGCTAGCGTCCGTCCATGGCAGCTGCTTTCGACCTCGCGTTCGATCCGTGGGACCCGGCGTTCCTCGCCGACCCGTACCCCGCCTACGCCGAGCTGCGGGCCAGGGGCCGCGTGCACTACTTCGAGCCGACGAACCAGTGGCTCGTCCCGCACCACGCGGATGTCTCGGCCCTGCTGCGCGACCGGCGCCTCGGCCGGACGTACCAGCACCGCTTCACGCACGAGGAGTTCGGCCGCACCGCGCCGCCGCCGGAGCACGAGCCGTTCCACACGCTCAACGACCACGGGATGCTCGACCTGGAGCCGCCGGACCACACCCGGATCCGGCGCCTGGTGTCGAAGGCGTTCACACCGCGCACGGTGGAGCGGCTGAAGCCGTATGTGCGGGGCCTGGCGGACGACCTGGTGTCGGCGCTGGTGGCGGCCGGCGGAGGGGATCTGCTCAAGGACGTGGCCGAACCCCTCCCCGTCGCCGTGATCGCCGAGATGCTCGGCATCCCGGAGTCCGACCGGGCCCCGCTGCGCCCCTGGTCGGCGGACATCTGCGGGATGTACGAGCTGAACCCGTCCGAGGAGACGGCGGCGAAGGCGGTCAGGGCGTCGGCCGAGTTCTCCGACTACCTGCGCGAACTGATCGCCGCCCGCCGCAAGGAACCGGGCGACGATCTCATCTCGGGCCTCATCGAGGCACACGACGAGGGCGACCGCCTCACCGAGCAGGAGATGATCTCGACGGCGGTCCTCCTCCTGAACGCCGGCCACGAGGCCACGGTGAACTCCACGGTCAACGGCTGGTACACCCTGTTCCGCGACGAGGCCCAACTGGCGGCCCTGCGCGCGGACCACAGCCTCGTCCCCTCCGCCGTCGAAGAACTGATGCGCTACGACACCCCGCTGCAGCTCTTCGAACGCTGGGTCCTGGACGACATCGAGATCGCCGGCACGACGATCCCGCGCGGCGCGGAGATCGCCATGCTCTTCGGCTCCGCCAACCACGACCCGGCGGTCTTCTCCGACCCGACCCACCTCGACCTGACCCGCACGGACAACCCCCACATCTCCTTCAGCGCGGGCATCCACTACTGCATCGGCGCGCCCCTGGCACGGATCGAGCTGGCGGCCTCCATGACGGCCCTCCTGGAGAAGGCCCCGGCACTCCGCCTCGCCGAGGAGCCGCAGCGGAAGCCGAACTTCGTGATCCGGGGTCTCGAGGGGCTCAGCGTCGCGGTCTGAGACGCCGGAGCAGGGCCCAGGCCGTCAGGGCGGCGGCGACCCCGCCGAGGATCGCCAGCGGCAGTTCGGCGTAGAGCACGCTCCAGTCCGGGGCCGCCTCGAACCGCCAGAGGCGCTCCCGGACGCCGACGGCCCACACCGCGAGTCCCGCGCCCGCGCCGACGGCCGCGGTCAGACATCCCGCCGCGGCCTGCGTACGTTGTCCCATGCCCGGCATGGACGTACGCGGGCCGCTTCGCAGTTCCCGCCGCCGCTCAGGCCGTCATGTCCCGGCGCCGCAACCCCGCCAGGCCGGCGGCCACGAGCACCACGGCCAGCCCCAGCAGGCTCAGCACCGGCCCCCACTCCATGGATCCTCCCGGCAGCTTGGGCAGATGACCGAAGGGGGACAGGTCCAGCACCGCCTGCGGTGCGTCCAGCGCGGGTCCGACCCAGCCGATCAGCAGGACCGCCCCGGCGACGCCCCAGGCCGCCGCTGCCGCCCGGGGCAGTACGCCGGTCAGCAGGACCGCGAGGCCGCCGATCACCCAGATCGCCGGGAGCTGCACCAGGCACGCCCCCAGGATCGGGCCGATGTCCTTGCCGTAGCCGAGGGCGAAGCCCAGGCCGGCCAGCAGCATGAGGAGCGCCGAACCGCCGAAGGCGATCACCAGATGGCCGGCGGCCCAGCGGAGGCGCCCGACCGCGTTCGCCAGGACCGGTTCCGCCCGGCCCGACGTCTCCTCGCCGTGCAGGCGCAGCACCGACGCCACGATGTACAGGGCCGCGACCAGGCCGAGCATGCCGACCATCGATGCCAGGAACGCGTCCGTCAGGCCGGACCGGCCGCCCATCCGCTCGAAGATCCGCCGGGCGTTCTCGTTGTCGCCGACCAGGTCGGCCGCGCCCTCGGTCATGCCGCCGTAGACGACCCCGGCGAGGAGGAAGCCGATGCTCCAGCCCAGCACACCGCCCCGCTGCAACCGCCAGGCCAGTGCGCCCGCGCTGCCCAGGCGGCCGGTCGCCGGCCCGGGCCGGGTGGGCAGAAAGCTCATGCCGATGTCCCGGCGGCCGGCCAGCCCGTAGGCCACCGCGCCCTGGAGCAGAACCGCCCCGGCGAGCAGCGCCGGCACCCACCAGCGTTCGTCCGCGTACGGCCGCAGGTTCTCCAGCCAGCCCAGCGGTGACAGCCACGTCAGTACCGATGAGCCGTCGTTGCTCGCCGAGTCGCCCGCCGCGCGCAGGACGAACGCGGCGCCCAGCACCGCCGCCGTCAGACCACGGGCCAGCCGCGCGCTCTCCGTCAGCTGGGCGACGATCGCCGCCATCGTGGCGAAGACCATCCCGGTTCCGGCGATCCCGAGTCCGAGGGCCAGCGCCCCGGCCGCACCGTGCCCGGCGAGTCCGGCCGTCACCAGCAGCGCCAGGACCGCGTTCGCGACCGCCGCGGCCAGCAGGGCCGACGTCAGGGAGGCCCGGCGGCCCACCATCCCGGACGCCACCAGTTCCTGACGGCCGCTCTCCTCCTCGTCCCGGGTGTGCCGTACGACGACCAGCAGGCTCATCACGGCGGCCAGGGCGCCCGCGTAGACGCCGACCCGCCAGGCCGTCAGGGCACCGATCGAGTCGTCGAAGACCGGGCCGATCATCGCGCGCAGCGAGGAGTTGGTGGCCATCTGCCGGATCAGGTCGGCGCGTTCGGCCGGGGTGCCGTACAGGCCCTCCAGCGTGTTCGGCATGGAGAGGACCATCAGGGCGTTGACCCCGATCCACACCGGGATCATCAGCCGGTCGCGGCGCAGCGCGAACCGCAACAGCGTGCCCGTCCCGGCCAGTTGGCGTGAGCTGCCGGGCCGCACCGCGAAGGTCGTCATCGGGCCGCCGCCTCTGCCGTCTCGTCCGCCTCGTTCTGGTAGTGCCGCAGGAACAGCTCCTCCAGCGTCGGCGGCGTCGACGTCAGCGACCGCACACCCGACTCGCTCAGCGATCGCAGTACGGCGTCCAGTTGGTCGGACTCGACCTGGAGCCGGACGCGGCGCCCCCGCACGTCGAGGTCGTGGACGCCGGGCAGGTCCGCCAGTCCGTCGGGCGGGCCCGCGAGTTCGGCGAGGACGCTGGTGCGGGTCAGATGCCGCAGGTCGGCGAGCGATCCGCTCTCGACCGTACGGCCCTTGCGGATGATGCTCACCCGGTCGCACAGCTCCTCGACCTCGCTGAGGATGTGGGAGGAGAGCAGGATGGTGCGCCCCCGGTCGCGCTCCTCGGCGACGCACCGCTGGAAGACCTCCTCCATCAGCGGATCCAGGCCCGAGGTCGGCTCGTCCAGGATCAGCAGGTCGACGTCCGAGGCGAACGCGGCGACCAGGGCGACCTTCTGCCGGTTGCCCTTGGAGTACGTACGGCCCTTCTTGGTGGGGTCGAGTTCGAAGCGCTCGATCAGTTCTGCCCGGCGCCGGGGATCGAGCCCTCCGCGCAGCCGGCCGTAGAGGTCGATGACCTCGCCGCCGGAGAGGTTGCGCCACAGCGTCACGTCGCCCGGGACGTAGGCGATACGGCGGTGCGCCTCGACCGCGTCCGTCCACGGGTCGCGGCCGAGCACCTGCGCGGCGCCCGAGTCGGCGCGCAGCAGGCCCAGCAGGACACGGATGGTGGTGGACTTGCCGGCGCCGTTGGGGCCGAGGAAGCCGTGGACCTCGCCGGAGGCGACCTCCAGATCGAGCCCGTCGAGTGCGTGCGTCCGTCCGAAGGACTTGTGCAGTCCGGAGACGGTGATGGCCTTCGTCATGCTTCAGAAGGTACGCTTTCTTCAGAAATTTGTGAAGTTAAGGAACCGTATGAATCGCGGATAGGATGAACCGCATGACGGAATCAGCCGGGAGCGGCCGGGACGCGGAGGCCGTGTCGAGGTTCGTGGAGTCCTTCGCGGCGCAGCTCGTCGAGGCCGGCATGCCGCGGATGCCCGCCCGGGTCTTCACCGCGCTGCTCGCCTCCGACGAGGGCTCGATGACCTCCGCCGAACTGGGAGAGCAGCTGCGGATCAGCCCCGCGGCGGTGTCCGGGGCGGTGCGCTACCTGGCCCAGACGCACATGGTCTCGCGCGAACGGGAGCCGGGTTCACGCCGGGAGCGCTACCGGGTGCGCGGCGACCAGTGGTACGAGGCCCTGACCAACCGCGAGGCCGTCCTCAAGCGCTGGGAAGGAGCCCTGCGCGACGGCGTCATCAGCCTCGGCGCCACCACCCCGGCCGGCCGCCGCCTCTCCGAGACGCTCGCCTTCTTCGAGTTCCTGCAGGGCGAGGTCGAGGCGATGATGGAGCGCTGGCGGGTGCACCGGGAGAAGACGTTCGGGCCGGAGTGACCTGGCCGCGGCCGCCGCTCTGCGGGGCGGGATCAGCCCTCCGCCGGCACCGTCAGCCCCCAAGCCCCCTCCCGCACCCTCCACGTCCGGGTCCGTACCGGTCCGGACACCGCCGTGTCCGCCCGGTAGCGGAAATGGGCTCCCGAGACGGTCACCGTGCGGCCCTGTGCGAGCAGGGGGGAGGCCTCGGCGCCCACCGACACCGGTCGGACCTCCACCGACGCGATCCCCGCGGGGCCCGGTGCCACCGACACCGCCTCGACCGGCTGGTTCAGGTCGACGAGGGTCTCCCCGTCCACCTCGACGCGCAGCCGGGACGGCCCGGGCTCCGGCGCGGTGGCGAGCCGGGACGGGCGGCCGGCCGGCACCAGGGTCCGTACCAGGGACTGGCAGGTCCGCAGCCACGGGCGGCCCGTCGCCGCCTCCGGATCCTCGTCCTGGGGCTCCTCGGCCGCCGGGAAGGGCGACAGGGGCGGTATGCGCAACGCGCCGAGCACCACCCCGTCGCTGTCGTCGACCATCAGGTCCATCCGCCGCTCGACCCCGTCGAGCACCGCCCGCGCCGCGGCCACCGTCCCCGTCGGCACCCCCAGCGAACGCGCGAGGGACATCGCGCCCCCGACCGGCACCACCGACAGGGCGCACCCCGCCAGCTCCCGATGCCGGTGCAGCAGCGACACCGCGCGGATCAGGGCCCGGTCGTCGCCCACCACCACCGGGCGCCGGGAGCCCCGCCGGGCCAGCGCCCGGGCGAACTCGTCCGGCCCCTCCGGCAGGCACACCTTCATGGCGGCACCCGCGCTGAGCACGTCTTTCGCGATCCGGACGGACTCGCCGTCCGACCGACGGGCGACGTGGTCGATGACCACCAGCAGCTGCTCGGACGTCGCGGAAGTCGCCACCTCGGCCATGCCTCGCTTCCTCGGGTAGCATCTTTGTGCAAGAGCCCCTTGCGCTATTGCGCCAGGGGCTTCGTCTATTCCGGGGCATCCGGTCCGACGGTTGGCGGCCAACGGTGGTCGCGGTGCACGCGGTGGTACACCGCCGCGTTCGCCCTCGACCATGGACATGCCCCGCCCGGAAGGGGTGTACGCGCGTGCCCGCACTTGTGCTGCTCGGTGCTCAGTGGGGTGACGAAGGCAAGGGAAAGGCCACCGACCTGCTCGGTGGATCTGTGGACTATGTAGTGCGCTACCAGGGCGGCAACAACGCCGGCCACACGGTGGTCGTGGGTGACCAGAAGTATGCACTGCACCTCCTCCCTTCCGGAATCCTGTCTCCCGGCTGCACGCCGGTCATCGGTAACGGTGTCGTCGTCGACCCGTCGGTCCTGCTCTCCGAGCTGAGCGGTCTGAACGAGCGTGGTGTCGACACCTCCAAGCTCCTCCTCAGCGGTAACGCGCACATCATCACGCCGTACAACGTCACGGTCGACAAGGTGACGGAGCGCTTCCTCGGAAAGCGCAAGATCGGCACGACCGGGCGCGGCATCGGCCCGACCTACGCCGACAAGATCAACCGCGTCGGCATCCGTGTGCAGGACCTCTACGACGAGTCGATCCTCACGCAGAAGGTCGAGGCGGCCCTCGACATCAAGAACCAGGTCCTCACCAAGCTCTACAACCGGCGCGCGATCGCCGTGGACCAGGTGGTCGAGGAGCTGCTGGCCTACGCCGAGAAGCTCCGCCCGTACGTCGCCGACACGGTCCTGGTCCTGAACCAGGCCCTGGAGGAGGACAAGGTGGTCCTCTTCGAGGGCGGCCAGGGCACGCTCCTCGACATCGACCACGGCACGTACCCCTTCGTCACCTCCTCGAACCCGACCGCGGGCGGCGCCTGCACCGGCGCCGGCGTGGGTCCGACGAAGATCAGCCGCGTCATCGGCATCCTCAAGGCCTACACGACCCGTGTCGGCGCGGGCCCGTTCCCGACGGAGCTCTTCGACGAGGACGGCGAGGCGCTGCGCCGCATCGGCGGCGAGCGGGGTGTGACGACGGGGCGTGACCGGCGCTGCGGCTGGTTCGATGCCGTCATCGCCCGGTACGCCACCCGCGTCAACGGCCTGACCGACTTCTTCCTCACCAAGCTCGACGTCCTCACCGGCTGGGAGCAGATCCCGGTCTGCGTGGCGTACGAGATCGACGGGAAGCGCGTCGAGGAGCTCCCGTACTCCCAGACCGACTTCCACCACGCGAAGCCGGTCTACGAGATGCTGCCGGGCTGGAGCGAGGACATCAGCAAGGCCAAGTCCTTCTCCGACCTGCCGAAGAACGCCCAGGCCTACGTCAAGGCGCTGGAGGAGATGTCCGGCGCCCCGATCTCCGCGATCGGCGTGGGCCCGGGCCGGGACGAGACGATCGAGATCAACTCGTTCCTGTAACCGAACCGAGCGGCATACGCCCTGCGTCCCGGTGACCCTCGTGGTCACCGGGACGTTTTGCTGCCTGCTCAAGGCGACGCTCGACACGGACAAGGGCAACGAGGCCGTCCGGGGTGGCAAGATGCCGCAGATCATGCGGGAGGCCATGGCGAAGCTCAAGCCGGAGGCGGCCTGCTTCGGGCCCGTGGGCGGGCGCAGAACCTGCTCCGCGCTGACCTCAGCTGAAGACGATCATCGACCCCTGTGCCAGACTCCGCGTGACCGCCGCGTGCAGCCCCAGCCAGACGTGTCGTTCGCGGGCGAACGGGCTGGGGTCGTAGGGGGCGGGGACGGCGGGTTCCTCCAGCTCCGTGGGGGCCAGCGGTGCTTGGGGCGCCGCCGGGGGGTTGGCCGGGTCGATGCCGAGGGCCGGGGCGACCGTCTCCAGCTCACGCAGCAGGGCGTGCGAGGAGCCCAGCGGGCCGCCGCCCGCGAGCAGATCGTCGTCGGCGAGCGGGCTGGGGAAGTCGACGGGGACGTACGCGCCCGCGTGGTCGTAGTGCCAGACGAGGTGCGACTGCTGGGCCGTCGACTCGAACATCTCCAGCAACTGCTCGTAGTCGCCGCCGAGTTCGTCCACGGGCGTCACCGGCAGGCCGCACACCTGGAGCAGATAGGCGCGGCGCAGGAAGTGCAGCGCGTCGTAGTCGAAGCCCGCGACCGGGGCGACCTCGCCGGACAGGCCCGGCATGTACTGGTACACCGGTACCGGTGGCAACCCGGCCTCGGTGAGCACCTTGTTGTATTGCGCGAGTTCCTCGGCGAACGGGTTGTCCGGCGTGTGGCACAAGACGTCGACAAGCGGTACCAGCCACAGGTCACAGGCCAAAGAAGGCTCCTCGCTCAGCTCAGCGGTCGGGTGGCGCCGGGTAGCACGGTGGTCAGGGAAGGGTATCGGTGCGGCACGACAGAGGCTCCTGTCGTGCATGTCCCATACCCATACGGACAGATGCGACGCAGGCCGTCAGGGCCTGTCTGGAGTCGCAAGGCGCTCGATCAGGGCGAGTGAGTGCGCGTTGTAGCCGGCGATGATCGACCGGGCGGTGACGGTGTCCTGGGCGGCCAGGGCGTCGACCAGCGCGGTGTGGCCGGCCCACAGTTCGCCGCGCAGATCCGGGAGCCGGCGCAGATGCTGCACCGCGCCCACCCAGGTCTGGACGCGCAGCCGGTGCAGGAAGTCGCCCAGATACGGGTTGCCGAAGAGGGCGGCGAGCTCGCGCCAGTAGCGCAGGTCGTAGCCGATGAGGACGGTGAGGTCACCGGCCGCGGCGGCTCGCTGGGCCTCCTCGCCGCGCCGCCGGACCCCGGCGAGCACGGCGGCGACCCGGGGATCGTCGGGCTGGAGGGAGGCCCGCTGCCCGGAGGTGAGGGCGTGGAACATCCCCTCGATGACCAGGTCACGGGCCTCGATCATGCCGCGGAAGTCCTCGGCCGAGTACTCGTGGACCCGGAAGCCGCGGTGCTGGTCGGCGTCGAGGAGCCCCTGGGCGGAGAGGTCGACCAGGGCCTCGCGAACCGGCGTCGCGGACACCCCGTACTGCTCGGCGATCTCCTTGACCGTGAACTCCTGCCCCGGCTGGAGCCGTCCGGCCAGCACCTCGTCACGAAGAGCGTCCGCGATCTGCTGGCGCAGGGTGCTGCGCGTCACGGCGCCGTTGCCGGTGCTGCCGGGCATGGTCAGGGCGTCTCCCTCGTCGCGTTCGGGTGGCGTGCACGTATATGTATGTCTACGAGCACGCCACCTTACGCGTTCGAATGAGGCGCGAGGTTGTCGGCTACTGACGGGTTTACAGCTGTTTACTCTGCTGTTTACTCCGCTGTCTACGCCGTGTACTCGTCCGCCACCGACAGCGCCGTGTCCAGGACCGCGAGGCCTTCCTTCAGCTCGGCCTCACTGATGTTGCAGGGCGGCACCACATGCGTCCGGTTCATGTTCACGAACGGCCACAGCCCGCCGCCCTTCGCGGCGGCGGCGAAGGCGGCCATCGGCGCGTTCGCCTCCCCGGCCGCGTTGTACGGCACCAGCGGCTCGCGCGTCTCCCGGTTCCGCACCAGCTCCAGCGCCCAGAACATGCCGGTTCCGCGCACCTCGCCGACGCTCGGGTGCCGCTCGGCGAGCGCGCGCAGCTCCGGCCCGACGACGGACGCGCCCAGCCGGGCCGCGTTCTCGACGACGCCCTCCTCCGCCATGACGTTGATCGTCGCGACGGCGGCGGCGCACGCCAGCGGGTGCCCGGAGTAGGTCAGACCGCCGGGGTACGGCCGCTTCCCGAACGTCTCCGCGATGGCACCGGAGATCGCGACGCCGCCCAGCGGCACATAGCCGCTGTTCACGCCCTTCGCGAAGGTCAGCAGGTCGGGCGTGACGTCGAACAGGTCGGCCGCGAACCACTCGCCGGTCCGTCCGAACCCGGCCATGACCTCGTCCAGGACGAAGACGATCCCGTACTTGTCGCAGATCTCGCGCACGCCGGCGAGGTAGCCGGGCGGCGGGACCATGATCCCGGCCGTGCCCGGGATCGTCTCCAGGATGATCGCCGCGACGGTCGAGGGCCCCTCGAAGGCGATCGTCGTCTCCAGGTGCTCCAGCGCCCGCGCGCACTCCTGCTCCTCGGTCTCGGCGTAGAAGCGGGAGCGGTAGAGGTAGGGCGCCCAGAAGCGCGCGACCCCGGCGGAGCCGCTGTCGGAGGCCCAGCGGCGCGGGTCGCCGGTGATGTTCACGGCCTGCTGCGTGCCGCCGTGGTACGAGCGGTACGCCGAGAGCACCTTGGGACGTCCGGTGTGCAGGCGGGCCATGCGGATGGCGTGCTCGACGGCGTCGGCGCCGCCGTTGGTGAAGAAGATCTTGTCCAGGTCGCCGGGGGTCCGCTCGGCGATCAGCCGTGCCGCCTCCGACCGCGCCTCTATCGCGAACGCGGGCGCGAAGGTCGTCATCCTCGCCGCCTGCTCCTGGATCGCGGCGACGACCTTGGGGTGCTGGTAGCCGATGTTCGTGTAGACGAGCCCACTGGAGAAGTCGAGGTAGCGGCGGCCGTCGTAGTCCCAGAAGTGCGACCCCTCCGCGCCGGCGACGGCGAGCGGGTCGATGAGCTCCTGGGCGGACCAGGAGTGGAACACATGGTCACGGTCGGCGGCCTTGACGGCGGCACCGGCTTCGGGGTTCGGCTGAGGGGTCATGCGGGCGAGCGTAGGCACGCGGCGCGCGGGCGGGAAATCGGCGTCGTGTGTGAGGTCTGGGGGTTTCCGCGACAGGTTGTCGACGCGGAGGTGTCACACGGGGGACCTTCCCATCGGATATTGACAACATGCTGTCCAATCGACAGTATGTTGTCATGCTCGGATCTCCAGGAGGAGCCATGACCGGCAAGCCCGTCCATCTCGCCGTCTACGACACCCTCGCCGACTGGGAGACCGGCCACGCCACGGCCCACCTCGCCCGCGCCGGCCACACGATCCGCACGGTCGGCCCGTCCACGGCCCCGGTCAC
Organism: Streptomyces purpurascens; assembly: GCF_045040895.1. Classification (NCBI taxonomy): domain Bacteria; kingdom Bacillati; phylum Actinomycetota; class Actinomycetes; order Kitasatosporales; family Streptomycetaceae; genus Streptomyces; species Streptomyces purpurascens. Next base: position 5,049,746 of record NZ_CP108341.1, read on the forward strand.
CAGCACCGGCGGACTGCGCATCCAGCCCGACGCGGCCCTGGACGACGTACGGCCCGAGGACAGCGCGCTGCTGATCCTCCCGGGCGCCGACCTCTGGGACACGAGCGACGACCTCGCGCCCTTCGCCCGCAAGGCCCGGGCCTTCCTGGCGGCGGGCGTACCGGTCGCCGCGATCTGCGGGGCCACCGCCGGACTGGCCCGGGAGGGCCTGCTCGACGACCGTGACCACACCAGCGCGGTCTCCTTCTACCTGGCCGCGACCGGCTACGCGGGCGGCGAGCGCTACGTCGAGACCGACGCGGTCACCGACGGAGCCCTGGTCACCGCGGGCCCGACCGAGCCCGTCGCCTTCGCCCGGGAGATCCTCCGGCTGCTCGGGGTCTACGAAGGGGAAGTGCTCGACGCCTGGTACCGGCTGTTCCACGACTCCGACGCGGCGGCGTACGCGGTGCTGGAGAAGGCCGGCGCGCTGTGAGCCGGGAGCGTCAGGACCTGCTCAGCCGCAGCGCCCTCGGGGTGTTCAGGCTCAACGGCCAGTTCCTCGCCGTCGCGGAGGAACTGGCCCGGCCCGCCGGGCTCACCGCCGCCTGGTGGCAGGTGCTCGGCGCGGTCCTCGGCGAGCCGCTGCCCGTCTCCGGCATCGCCCGCGCCATGGGCATCACCCGGCAGAGCGTGCAGCGCATCGCCGACCTGCTGGTGGAACGCGGCCTCGCCGAGTACCGGCCGAACCCCGCGCACCGCCGCGCCAAGCTCCTCGCACCGACCGAGGAGGGGCGTGCGGCGATCGCCCGGATCGACCCCGGGCACGCGGCCTTCGCCGACCGGCTGGCGGAGGAGTTCGGGGAGGCGGAACTGGCGGAGGCGGTGCGGGCACTGGAACGCCTGTCCACGGTGCTCGACCAGGTGGGTCCGCCTGTTACGGAACCGTAGAGTTCGCCCAGGTCACCCCGCCTCGCCCCCGCACTATTCTCGATCTGTTGCTCACGTGTGGGGGGAAGGCGGCTGAGCGATGGAGAAACTGGGGCCCGGGGATCCCGTACGGATCGGTGCCTATCGGCTGCTGGCGCGGCTCGGCGCGGGCGGTATGGGGCAGGTGTATCTGGCCCGCTCCGAGCGGGGCCGTACGGTCGCCGTGAAACTCGTGCGCGAGGAGTTGGCCGCGCAGGAGGAGTTCCGGGAGCGGTTCCGGCAGGAGGTGCGGGCCGCGCGGCGGGTCGGCGGGTACTGGACGGCGCCGGTGCTGGACGCGGACACCGAGGCGGCGGTGCCGTGGGTCGCCACGGGGTACGTCGCCGGGCCGAGCCTCCAGCAGGTCGTCGGGCACGACCACGGTGCCCTGCCCGAGCGGACGGTCCGCATCCTCGCGGCCGGGCTCGCGCACGCGCTCACGGACATCCACGCCGCCGGCATCGTCCACCGCGACCTCAAGCCGTCCAACGTGCTGGTCACCATCGACGGCCCGCGCGTCATCGACTTCGGTATCGCACGGGCCCTGGAGACCGTGACGGACGGCGGGCTCACGCGCACCGGCGCGCTCGTCGGATCGCCCGGTTTCATGGCGCCCGAGCAGGTGCGGGGCGACCGCATCACCCCGGCCTGCGACGTCTTCTGCCTCGGCTCCGTCCTGGCCTACGCCGCGACCGGCGCCCTGCCCTTCGGCACCGCCAACAGCGGTGTGCACGCGCTGATGTTCCGCATCGCCCAGGAGGAACCGGACCTGGCGGGCGTCCCCGAGGGCATCGCCGACCTCGTACGCGACTGCCTGCGCAAGGACCCCGCCGCCCGCCCGAGTCTCGACCGCGTCCTGGAGCGCACGGGCGCGGACGACACCGTCTCCGACGGCCGCGCCCTCGACCCGTGGCTGCCGAGCGCGCTGGTGGCCCAACTCGGGCGGCACGCGGTGCGGTTGCTGGACGCGGAGGATCCGGAGGGGGACGGTGCCGCGGACGGGGCACCCGAAGGGGCGCGGGGAACTGCGCGACCGGCCCCCACCGGCCCGCAGCCGGAAAGCGGCCACGACGCCACCCCCGAACACGCCCCGGCCGCCGACGAATCGTCGCCGAACCCTGTGCCGCAGGCACCCGCCGCACCCCCCGGCCCGCCCCCGCCGCGCCAACCGGGCGAGGGGCCGCCGCTGAACCACCTGCCCACCATGGTCGCGGGCCAGGGCGTCACCGCACCCCCGCCGGCCGCGCCTCCGGCCCCGGCCCCGGGAAGCCATCCACAGGCACCCCCGCCTCCGTACCCGGCCTACGGATACCCCCAGCAACACCCCCAGCCCGGCGCCGCCCCCGCGTACCCCGCCTACGGCGGCGGCCTCGGCTCCACCCCGCCCTACGGCCCACCGCCGTACGGCACGCCCCCGCCCTACGGCCCCCCGCAGGAGCCGCCACGGAGCGGCCGTTCCACCGCGCTGCTCGTCGTGATCGCCCTGGTCGTCGCGCTGGCCGCGGGCGGCTCGGTGTACGCGTTGATGCAGGGCGATGAGGGCGACCGGGCCGATGACCGCCCCACCCCCACGCAGGACAGCGGCGCCCCCTCGGACTCCGGCCCCTCCCCGGAGACCTCGCGGCCGGACACCACCGCCTCCCCGGCGGACGGCGCGGTCCCGACGGCGTACCTCGGCACCTGGACCACCACCATCGACAACGCCGACGGACAGCACACCCGTTCACTGACCATCCGGCAGGGCGAGCCGGGCGACACGGTCCTGTCCCTCGTGGCGGACGGTCCCACGGCCGGAGGCGGCACCTACCACTGCGTGTTCGAGGGGGAGCTGACCGACGCCCCTGGATCCGACGGCCCGTTGAAGATCGGCCCGTCCACCGTGACCGTCGGGCAGCCGCGCACCGCCTGCACACCGGGAGAGGCCACCGAGGTCACCCTCCTGACGGACTTCACGCTCCAGCGCGTGAACACGAGCAGCGGGGAGCGGCTGACGTACTCGAAGGAGTGAGGCAACTCCCGGTTCAGACGAGGTCGTTGAACGTCCGGCGAATTCAAGCCGACGAAATCCGGATACCCGCTCGTACAGCCGTACGGTGACCGGACGATCGAGTCCGGGCGGCGGCGGGGGCACCCACGGTGGAGTGGTTGAGCGCGGAGAACCTCGTGGCCGTGGCGACGGCCCTCCTCGGCATCGTCGCCTCGGGCGTCATGGTCTGGTACGAGCGCCGGGTGCCACGCCGCAAGCGGGTGGGCTACCGCGTGCAGATGGACAACCCGATCGGCGACGACGTGCGCTCGGGCCGCGCCAACCGCCGACTCGGCCTGTTCGACGAGGCCCCCGGCATGGCCGACGCGACCCTGGTCCTGCTGCGCATAGAGAACGACGGCTCGCAGGGCATCGACCGCGACGACTACACCGGCCCCGAACTGCACGGCCTGACCGCGGTGTTCGCCGGCCGTACCGTCCGGGGCGTCTCGGTGACCCAGCCGTCGGACACCGACCACCTCATGGACCACTTCACCGCGGCCCGCGGCTTCGCCTACGACGGCAACACCCTGCGCATCCCCCGCGTCCCGCTCAACCGGGGCGACCACTTCAAGCTGCTCGTGCTGCTCGCCGGCGGCGATGTCGGCGACGAGATCCGGCTGGTCGGCGGCCTGCGCGACGGCGAGGTGCACCCCAACCGCAGTGCCACGCCGGACGACAAGCCGCCGCTGTTCAGCCGGGCGGCGCGGCTGATCACCATCGCGCTCACGGTGAGCGTGGTCACCCTGGCGGCGATCGTCGTCGTCCAGGACGACACCCCGCCCCCGATCGGCTGCGCGAGCGGCACCCTCACCCTCACCGGCTCGACCGCCTTCGCGCCCGTCCTGCGCGAGGTGGCCGCCAAGTACGAGCGGGACTGCGGCGGCGACCCGGCCATCGAGGTGGACACCCATGGCTCGACGGCCGGGATCCGGGAGCTCGCGGCGGCCGGCGACCGGGCGGCCCGGGACGGGCGGGGCTCCCCGCCGGTGGTGGCCCTGTCGGACGGCCCCAAGCCGGCCGGCCTGCCCGCACTGCGCGAGAACCGGGTGGCGGTGTCCGTCTTCGCGCTGGTGGTCAACGACGACGTGGGCCTGAGGAACCTGTCCACGGCGGACGTACGGCGCCTCTACCGGGGCGAGGTCCGCAACTGGAGGCAGCTCGGCGGCCCGGACCTGCCCGTGCACCTGGTCAGCCGGGACGCGGGCTCCGGGACGCGGCAGGTCTTCCAGCGCCGGGTACTGGGACGGGGCGAGATCGCCAACTCCTCCGTCGACTGCGTCCACAAGGACGACCCGACGGCGGCCGTCATCCGCTGCGAACTCGACTCCACGGAACAGGTGCTGACCACGGTCGCCGGCCTCCCGGGCGCCGTCGGCTACAGCGAACTCAACCTGGCCGCCCGCGCGAAGGGCCTGCACTCCCTGCGCCTGGACGGCGACCCCGCCTCCGTCGACGCCATCGAACACGGCACGAGCGCCTACCCGTACCGCGAGATCGAGTACGCCTACACCTACGGCCGGCCCCCGGCCGACTCCCTGGCGTCGAGCTTCCTGACGTACCTCTCCCGCGGCAACGGCCAGGACGTCATCCGCACGCACGGCCACGTGCCGTGCTGGACGCCGGAGGGCCTCACCCTGTGCGCGCAGGACGCTTAGCCGCGGGCATGCGCACCGCCCCAGCTGCGGGCATGCGTGCCGCTAGGGGCGGCACGTGTGGGCGCAGCGGCACCCCGCTCCGCCGGGCTGCGCACCCACCCGACTTCGGCCACCACCCCGAGCACCAATAAACCCCGAGCAGCTCACCGCGGCTCCGGCGGCCGCTGCCGAGGCATGTTCGGCCGCGCACCCCCCGTCGGCGGCACGGAGAACCGCCCGTTCACACCCCCCGCCTCAGCCCCCCGCCCCCCACCGGACATCACCACCGCCTGCATCCCCACCGGCGCACCCCCGGCCCGGAACTCGCCCATCCAGTCCCCGGTCTCCACCCGGACCAGCTCACTCACGTCCTCGGAGAACCTCCGCAGCACCCCGAGGCACCGCTCGGCGGCCTCACCGGCCGTCCCCTCCGCGGGCCCCAGCACCTCCCGCACGCACTCCGCCGCCCAGTCGAACTGCAGAGCCTGCAGCCGCCGCTGCACGGCCTGCGCGGTGGCCACGTCCCGCATCCAGCCCGACGTCACCCCGAAGTACCGGTCGGCGGCGACACACGCCACCCCCAGCAGCAGTGCCAGGCACCCCCAGGGCGCGACCCCGCCGGCGACCCCGGTCAGATCCAGCAGGGGCAGCGCGACGCCGGTGACCGCCCCCGCCGCGGCCCCGCAGCGCAGCACCCGCGCGCACCGCCGCTTCCACACCCGGTCCTCGAGATACCAGGCGGCCGTCCGGAGCGCCCCGCGCTCCACCCACCGGTACAGCTCGTCCAGCCGGACCGCCGGCTCGCCCCAGTCCCCGAGCGGAAAGGCCCGCCCGGTCAGATCGCCCGGCCGCAGCCGGGCCGCCCCCTCGCCCCGTCCGTCCTGAGGCGGCACCTCGGGCTGCATCTCCGGCTGACCCACCCGGCACTCCCTACTGACCACGAACGACCACGCGCGGTCCCAGCCGACTCACCCTGCGCGACGAACGACACACCTGACGCGCCGGACCCTTCCTACCCCCCAATGGGTGGCGAAGGCGCAGCTTTCGCCTCTTTTCCGCCCGGAAGTATTCCTTGATCCGGTATAGGGCGCGAGGGGGACTCACTCGAAAGAGTGCTGGGGCGACGGCAGGCCTGACCACGTAGGCTCGTGCCGAACGGGAAAACCCGTACCGAGCAAGGAGCTGATCGTGATCCCCGGTGGTGGCCAGCCCAATATGCAGCAGTTGCTCCAGCAGGCCCAGAAGATGCAACAGGACCTGGCGCAGGCGCAGGAGGAACTGGCGCAGACGGAGGTCGACGGGCAGGCGGGCGGTGGCCTGGTGACCGCGACCGTCACCGGCGCCGGCGAACTGCGCGCCCTGAAGATCGACCCGAAGGCGGTCGACCCCGACGACACCGAGACGCTGGCCGACCTGGTCGTGGCGGCGGTCCAGGCGGCCAACGAGAACGCGCAGGCGCTCCAGCAGCAGAAGCTGGGCCCGCTCGCGCAGGGTCTGGGCGGCGGCGGCATCCCGGGTCTGCCGTTCTGAGACGCCCGCCGCCTTCCTCGGACGGGCGGCGGACAACTACCGTACGTACGGGAAGGCCGTACGCGGCGAACGACCTCGATGGCCCAGGAAAGGCAGTCCGTTGTACGAAGGCGTGGTCCAGGACCTGATCGACGAACTGGGGCGGTTGCCCGGCGTCGGTCCCAAGAGCGCCCAGCGGATCGCCTTCCACATCCTGCAGGCCGAGCCGACGGACGTGCGGCGCCTCGCCCAGGCCCTCATGGAGGTCAAGGCGAAGGTCCGCTTCTGCGCGACCTGCGGCAACGTCGCGCAGGAGGAGCTGTGCAACATCTGCCGCGACACCCGGCGCGACCCCGCCGTGATCTGCGTGGTCGAGGAGCCGAAGGACGTCGTGGCGATCGAGCGGACGCGTGAGTTCCGGGGCCGGTACCACGTCCTGGGCGGCGCGATCAGCCCGATCGACGGGGTGGGCCCGGACGACCTGCGGATCCGGGAGCTGCTGGCCCGCCTGGCGGACGGCACGGTCACGGAGCTGATCCTGGCCACGGACCCGAATCTCGAAGGCGAGGCGACCGCCACGTACCTCGCCCGCATGATCAAGCCCATGGGCCTGAAGGTCACCCGCCTGGCCAGCGGCCTCCCGGTGGGTGGCGACCTGGAATACGCGGACGAGGTCACTCTCGGCCGCGCCTTCGAGGGGAGACGACTCCTAGATGTCTGACGCCACGCTGCACGCGACCGATCAGAACCCGGACGACTTCGCGGTCCAGATCGCGGACCAGGTCGAGAGCTTCCTGGTGGCCGTCACGGAGGTCGCGAAGGGCGACGAGCCGGAATCGGCCGTGCCCTTCCTCCTCCTGGAGGTCTCCCAGCTCCTCCTGGCCGGCGGCCGGCTCGGCGCGCACGAGGACATCGTGCCGGACGAGCGCTACGAGCCCGACTCGGGCCCCGAGCCGGACGAGGACGAGCTCCGCGAGAACCTGGCCCGGCTGCTGGACCCCATCGACGTCTACTCCGAGGTCTTCGACCCGTACGAGCCCCGGAAGGCGCCCGTACCGGCCCGGATCTCCGACGACCTGGCCGACGTCATGGCCGACCTGCGCCACGGCATGGCCCACTACCGCGCGGGCCGCACCACGGAGGCCCTGTGGTGGTGGCAGTTCTCCTACTTCTCCAACTGGGGCTCCACGGCCTCCGCGACCCTCCGGGCCCTCCAGTCGGTCCTCGCCCACGTCCGCCTCAACCAGCCCCTCGCCGAACTCGACGGCCTGGACACGGACCAGGGCATGGGCGACGACACCCTGGAATTCGAGGCGGGCAGGGTCATGGCGGAGGAGATCGGCGGACCGCTGGGGATGCGCCCGGCCACGTAGTCGCCCTCGCCTCCGTACCGCCCGCTTCGAGCCCTTCCTCAGAGCCGTACGGCCGGGCCGGTCACGGCGATCCCGGTGTCCGTCTCCGCCGGTACCGTCACCGTGATCGTGCTCGGCCGGCCCATGTCCACGCCCTGGTGGACCGTCAGGGTGGCCGGGGTCGGTACGAGGCCGAGTTCCCGCAGGTAGCCGCCGAACGCGGCCGCCGCCGCTCCCGTGGCCGGGTCCTCCACGACACCGCCCGGCGGGAACGGGTTGCGGGCGTGGAAGACGGTGGATGACTCCCGCCGGACCAGGTCGATCGTGGTCCAGCCGTTGCGGGCCATGAGCGTGCCGAGTGCCGCCATGTCGTACTCCAGGCGGGCCAGCCGGTCCCGGCTCGCGGCGGCGAGGACCGGGTGCCAGGCTCCGGCGAAGGCCGCCCGGGGAGGCAGCGCCGGGTCCAGGTCCGCCTCGGACCAGCCCAGGATCGCCAGCAGTTCGGCCAGGTCGCCCGCCTCGATCGGTGCCGTACGAGGGGCGACGCTGACCAGCGTCGCGACCAGGGTGCCGTCCGCCGACCGGTCGGTGGTGACGGTGACCTGGCCCGCCGCGGTGCGCAGCAGCAGACGCCCGGTGCCGTGCCGCTCCGCGTGGGCCACGGCCATGGCGATCGTCGCGTGGCCGCAGAACGGCACCTCGGCGAGCGGGCTGAAGTACCGCACGTCCAGGGCGCCGTCGCCGGACGCCACCACGAACGCCGTCTCGGAGTAACCGACTTCGGCCGCCGTCGCCAGCATCGCCGCGTCGTCGGCCCCGGTGGCGTCCAGCACCACACCTGCCGGGTTGCCGCCCTGGGGATCCGTACTGAACGCCACGTAGCGCAATATCTCCATGCGCAGACGGTAGCGCCCGTCCCCACGGTCACACCGCGTGTTTTGGGAGCTCCTTGTACGACTCCTGTACGCGGGCTGCACGGGCCCTAACCGGTGAGACGCGAGTCTGGAGTCACTTCACCAACTCCCCTCGATCGCACCGGAGATGACGATGACCCGCCGCCCCGCAGCCACCTCCATACGCAAGCGCGTCGCCGTCGCCACCGCCGTGGCCGTCGTCGCCGCCGGCACCTTCGCCGCCGGTGCCGGGGTCGCCGGAGCCGACTCCGGGAGCAAGGGCAGGAAGTCCGCCAGGACCATCACCGGGGCGCAGGTGCTCGGGCTGTTCGACAACTGGAACGCCGCGCTGCGGACCGGCGACCCGCGGAAGGTCGCCGACCTGTACGCGAAGGACGCGGTCCTGCTGCCGACCGTCTTCGACAACGTCCGCACGGACAGAGCCGAGATCGTCGACTACTTCGAGCACTTCCTGCGGAACAAGCCGTCGGGGAAGAAGATCGAGTCCGTGGTCAACGTGCTCGACCGGGACACCGTGATCGACACCGGGGTGTACGAGTTCACGCTCACCGACCCCGGGTCGGGCGAGAAGAGCAACGTCAAGGCCCGCTACACGTACGCCTACGAGAAGCAGCCGAACGGCACGTGGCTGATCGTGAACCACCACTCCTCGAAGATGCCGGAGGGGTGAGCCGCCTCAGCCGCCGCCCCGGTGGGAGGCCGCCCGGAGCGTGATCGTCACGCACAGGCCACTGCCATGGGGAGCGTCCGTCAGTGCCACGGTCCCGCCGTCGTCCGTCGCCAGTTGCCGGACGACCGCGAGACCGAGGCCGGAGCCGGACTTCCCGGTCAGGCCCTGGCCCCGCCAGAACCGGTCGAAGGCGCGGGACTTCTCGGCGTCCGACATGCCGGGCCCCTCGTCCAGGACCGACACCCCCACCACATCGCCCCGGGGGTCCACCCGCACGGTGATCGTCCCGCCGTCCGGTGACACCTCCAGGGCGTTGGAGAGCACGTTGTCCAGCATCTGGTCCAGATGACCGGGGCTGGCCAGCACAGACGGCCGGCCGTCGACACTCCCCCTGAGCGCGATGGTGACTCCGCGCTCGTCGGCGGCCGGTCTCCACACGGCGAGCCGCTCCCGCACGAGGTCCATCAGCGGGAGCGGCTCGGCCGCCGCCACCTTGGCCTCGGCCCGGGCCAGCACCAGCAGGCCGTTGACCAGGCGGCTCATGCGCACCACCTCGGCCGTCGCCTGCTCCACGTCCTCGCGTACGAAGTCGTCGTCCACGCCGTCCGCGATGTTGTCCAGGGACAGCCGCAACGCCGTGAGCGGGGTGCGCAGTTGGTGAGACGCGTCCGCGACGAAGATCCGCTGGGCCGCGATCAGCGTGTCCAGGCGCTCCGCGCCCTGGTTGAGGGTGCGGGCGAGGGTCTGGGTCTCCGGCGGCCCGGTCACCGGGGAGCGAGCCGTCAGGTCGCCGTCACTGAACTTGCTGGCCATGTCGTTGAGCTGGCGCAGCGGCCGGGTGATGCGGCGGGCGGCGAACGCGCCGATCGCGGCGGCCGCCGCGAGCACGATCACCGCCAGCCCGGCCCGGAAGCCCCAGATCTGCCAGAGCCGCCTGGTCATGTCCGAGGTCGAGTAGACGATCCGCACGGCCGCGTCCCCCCGCGCGGGGACGGTGACCTTCAGGTGCTCGCCCCAGACGAAGTCGGAACCCCAGTCCGTCGTCACCTCGTTCTTCTCCGTGGCCCGGGTCAGCGCCTCGTCCGCGGCGGGCTCCGGCAGCCTCGGGTCACAGGAGGCGGTGGGGGTCGCCTGTACGTCGCCGTACGCCCTGGCCACCTGGGTCAGGGCCTCGCACGAGGCGCCGGTGCCGTTGCTCAGCAGCAGTGCCATCGTGTTCGCCTCGCGCAGGACGGACTGCCTGGTGTCGTCCCGCAGCTGCTTGGTGAGGGTGAACGCGACAGGCACCGTGAACAGGAGGATGGCCACGGCGACCAGGAGGATGTAGCTCCGGATGAGCTGCCGGTTCATGAAGCCCCGTCGTCCTTGGCGATCTCCAGCCGGAAGCCCACCCCGCGCACCGCCTCGATCGCGATCGCCCCCGCGAGCTTCCGCCGCAGCGCCGCCACGTGCACGTCCAGCGTCTTGGTCGGCCCGAACCAGTTCGCGTCCCAGACCGCTTCCATGATCTGCTCGCGCGACATCAGCGCGCCGGGCTCCTCGGTGAGGAAGGCCAGCAGGTCGTACTCCTTCGGCGCGAGGGCCACCTCCGCGCCGTCGAGGCGCACCCGGGCCGCCTTGCGGTCGATCGTCAGGCGCGTGCCGTAGCGGTCGGGGCCGGTCGCGGGGGCGCCTGCCGCGGGCGTACGGGCCTGGGTGCGGCGCATGACCGCCCTTATCCGGGCGATGACCTCCCGGACGCCGAACGGCTTGGAGACGTAGTCGTCCGCGCCGAGCTCCAGCCCCACCACCCGGTCCGTCTCGTCGCTGCGGGCGCTGATCACGATGATCGGGACGTCGCCGCGCCCGCGCAGCGCCTTGCAGACGTCCAGGCCGTCGGTGTCGGGCAGACCGAGATCCAGCAGGACGACGTCGTAGGGGCCCTCGTGCCGCAGCGCCGCCGCGCCCGTGGTCACCCACTCGACCTCGAAGCCGTAGCGCTGCAGGCCACGGCGCAGGGATTCGGCGACCGGTTCATCGTCTTCCACCAGGAGTACGCGCACAGCCGAACCCTAGTGCTTGAAAGTTGGCTTACCGGGGTCGGCCGAGCTGCGATTGTGACGCCGGGCACTTTCTCGCGTGGCCTGTGTCCAGGTGGGCATGAGCAGCTCTGAGCGAGTACCCCGGAAATCTCACCATGCGATATCGCGGAGGGGATTTTCGGACGCTCGTTAGACTGAGCCGACCGCGGTACGAATGCGTATGAGCGGATAGAGACGGATTGAGCGAGGAGCGCACGTGGGCCTTGTCGTGCAGAAGTACGGAGGCTCCTCCGTAGCCGATGCCGAGGGCATCAAGCGCGTCGCCAAGCGAATCGTGGAAGCGAAGCAGAACGGCAACCAGGTGGTTGCCGTGGTTTCCGCGATGGGCGACACGACGGACGAGCTGATCGATCTCGCCGAGCAGGTATCCCCGATGCCTGCCGGGCGCGAGCTCGACATGCTGCTGACCGCCGGAGAGCGGATCTCCATGGCGTTGCTGGCCATGGCGATCAAAAAGCTGGGCCACGAGGCCCAGTCGTTCACCGGCAGCCAGGCAGGTGTCATCACCGACAGGGTCCACAACAAAGCGCGCATCATCGATGTCACGCCGGGCCGGATCAAGACCTCGGTGGACGAGGGCAACATCGCGATCGTGGCCGGTTTCCAGGGCGTCAGCCAGGACACCAAGGACATCACCACCCTCGGCCGCGGCGGCTCCGACACCACCGCGGTGGCTCTCGCCGCCGCCCTCGACGCCGACGTGTGCGAGATCTACACGGACGTCGACGGCGTGTTCACCGCCGACCCGCGCGTGGTGACGAAGGCCCGGAAGATCGACTGGATCTCCTTCGAGGACATGCTCGAACTGGCGGCGTCCGGGTCGAAGGTGCTGCTCCACCGCTGCGTGGAGTACGCCCGCCGGTACAACATCCCGATCCACGTCCGGTCCAGCTTCAGCGGACTCCAGGGCACCTGGGTCAGCAGCGAGCCGATCGTCCAGAAGACGCAGCAGCAAGGGGAAAAGCAGGTGGAGCAGGCTCTCATCTCCGGTGTCGCGCACGACACCTCCGAGGCCAAGGTCACGGTCGTCGGTGTGCCGGACAAGCCGGGCGAGGCGGCTTCGATCTTCCGCACGATCGCCGACGCCGAGATCAACATCGACATGGTCGTGCAGAACGTGTCCGCGGCCTCCACGGGCCTGACGGACATCTCCTTCACGCTGCCGAAGACCGACGGCCGCAAGGCCATCGACGCGCTGGAGAAGAACAAGGCCGGCATCGGCTTCGACTCCCTGCGCTACGACGACCAGATCGGCAAGATCTCCCTCGTCGGCGCCGGCATGAAGACCAACCCGGGTGTCACGGCCGACTTCTTCAAGGCGCTGGCCGACGCGGGCGTGAACATCGAGCTGATCTCGACCTCCGAGATCCGCATCTCGGTCGTCACGCGCGCCGACGACGTGCCCGAGGCCGTCCGTGCCGTGCACTCCGCGTTCGGGCTCGACTCCGACAGCGACGAGGCAGTCGTCTACGGAGGCACCGGCCGCTGATGGCCCACCTCCGACAGGACGCCCGGACCGGCAGGTCCGGGCGTCCGACGCTTGCCGTGGTGGGCGCGACCGGAGCCGTCGGCACGGTCATGCGCCAGATCCTGTCCCAGCGGGCCGACGTCTGGGGCGAGATCCGGCTGATCGCCTCCCCCCGCTCGGCCGGCCGCAAGCTGGCCGTGCGCGGTGAGGAGACCGAGGTCATGGCGCTCACCGAGGAGGCCTTCGACGGGGTCGACGTCGCCATGTTCGACGTCCCCGACGAGGTCGCCGAGCGGTGGGCGCCCCTGGCGGTCGCCAAGGGCGCGGTGGTGGTCGACAACTCCGGCACGTTCCGGATGGACCCGGACGTGCCGCTCGTCGTGCCCGAGGTCAACCCGCACGCCGTGCGGATGCGGCCGCGCGGGATCATCGCCAACCCCAGCTGCACGACGCTCTCCATGATCGTGGCCCTGGGCGCGCTGCACGCCGAGTTCGGGCTGCGCGAGCTCGTCGCCTCCTCGTACCAGGCGGTCAGCGGCGCCGGGCGCACGGGCGTGACCACCCTGCGCCAGCAGCTGTCCCTGGTCGCCGGCACGGAGCTGGGCACCAGCCCCGGTGACGTACGGCGGGCCGTGGGGGACAACACCGGGCCCTTCCCGGAGCCGGTCGCGCTGAACGTCGTGCCCTGGGCCGGTTCGGCGCGCGAGGACGGCTGGTCCTCCGAGGAGCTGAAGGTCCGGGACGAGTCCCGCAAGATCCTCGGCCTGCCCGACCTGCCCGTGGCCGTCACCTGTGTCCGGGTGCCGGTGATCACCACGCACTCGCTGACCGTGCACGCCCGCTTCGAGGGCGAGGTCACCGTCGACAAGGCCCGCGAGATCCTCGCCACGGCGCCCGGTGTCGTGCTGTTCGACAACCCGGCCGCCGGGGAGTTCCCGACCCCCGCCGACGTCGTCGGCACCGACCCGACCTGGGTCGGACGGGTGCGGCGGGCGCTGGACGACCCCACGGCGCTCGAGCTCTTCGTGTGCGGGGACAACCTGCGCAAGGGCTCCGCGCTGAACACCGCGCAGATCGCCGAGGTGGTGGCCGCCGAGCTGGCCTGACTCTCGCGGCAGCGAAAACCTCCGACCGTCGAGGTGGGCGGTTTGTAGGATCTGTGTGCGACATGTGAGCTGATCGATGGTCCGGACCACTTGTCCGCGGCGCTTCGGCATCAGAGGATTTATCTCCCCGTCCTCCGCAACCGTGCGGAGGGCGGGGAGCGTCTTTGCGGTCGCCCTTCGGCCGTGCAAGCGCTTCATCAGGCGTGGGGACGCCTGGAACCGGGCGTGGGGACGTCCGTTCATAATTGGACATAGGGGAAGAGCGGGACGCATGAGGGCATTTGACGCACCATCTGTTGTGCAGCCTGACGCGGGTAGACCGTCGACGGCGACGGTCGGCGTGAAAGTGACGCCCGGCACGTACAACCCTCACAGGGGTCAGCGTGTCCAACAGGCGTGGCAGAGGTACTCGACTTCAGCGCGGCACGCGGCGCGGTCCTTCGACCGCCCCGTCCGGCGGCTTTCCGACCCAGCATGGCCGGTACGCCCGGTGGCATGCCGGTGATCGCGCCCGTGCCCGCAGCGCGGCCGGCCCGCATACCGAACCAGCGCGACGGTGCCGAGGACGAAGCGGCGGCCGGCACCACCGTCGACCACCTCACCGAGACCTACCGCGCGCACTACCGCTCGCTGCTGGGTCTCGCCGCCCTCCTCCTCGACGACACCGCCTCCTGCGAGGACGTCGTCCAGGAGGCCTTCATCCGGGTCCACTCGGCCCGCAAGCGGGTCCGCGAACCCGAGAAGACCCTGGCCTACCTGCGGCAGACGGTCGTCAACCTCTCGCGTTCCGCGCTGCGCCGCCGCATACTCGGCCTGAAGCTGCTGTCGAAGCCCATGCCCGACATGGCCAGTGCCGAGGAAGGCGCCTACGACCAGCTGGAGCGCGACTCCCTCATCAAGGCGATGAAGGGGCTGCAGCGCCGCCAGCGCGAGGTGCTGGTGCTGCGCTACTTCGCGGACATGACCGAGGCGCAGGTCGCCGAGACCCTCGGCATATCCCTGGGCTCGGTCAAGGCGTACGGCTCGCGCGGCATCGCGGCGCTCCGGCTGGCCATGGAGGCACCGGTATGAGCGCCTCGGAGGGCGCGGGGCGTGACGGGCGTGACCGGCACGAGCCGGCCAGGCCGCACGGGCAAGATCCGAAGCAATCGCACGCTGGGAACGCAACTGTGAACCACGGCCCCGACGACCAGAGCCCCGAGGGGTTCGACTCGGACGAGCTGGACCTGCGCACGATGCTGCACCAAGTGGTGCAGGAGGTGGAACCGCGCGACGGCACGCTGGACTATCTCCGCAAGGCGGTGCCCCAGCGGCGGGCCCGCAAGCGGCAGGCCGTCGTCGGCGTGGCCGCCGCCTGCCTCTTCATCGGCACGGCCGTCCCCGCGCTCGTGCACGTCTCCAACTCCACCGGCTCCGACGCCAACCCGTCCGCCATCGGCCATGCCTCCGAGGCACAGGGCGGCGCGAGCCAGGGCAAGGGACCGGACGGCGGCGAGAGCACCGTGAGCGGCACCTCCGGCAAGACCGAGGGCAAGGGCAAGGGCGAGAAGAAGGAGGAGGACAAGGGCAAGGGCACCGGCGCCGCCACCGGCGCGACCCAGGGCGCCGACCCCTCCTCCAGCACCGCCGCCGGCATCGCGGCGTGCACCGCTGCCCAGCTCGGCCCCGCCTCCGGAAGCAGCGCCGCCCCGGACTCCACGGGCGCGGTCTACGGCTCCTTCCGTGTCACCAACGTCTCCGCGGCGAGCTGCACGGTCACCGGCCCCGGCTCGGTGAGCGCGCTGCCGCAGGGCACGGCCGACATCAGCAAGGTCAGCACGGCCCGGCACGCTGCCGGGGACGCGGCGGCGGGCCTGCCCGATCCGTCCCTGGAAGCGGCCCAGCTGGTGCTCGCGCCCGGAGCCGCCTACGACGTGAAGTTCGCCTGGGTCCCCACGGAGACCTGCCCCACCCCCGGCGGCAGCGTCGGCGGCCCCGGCGACCCCAGCCCCGACCCCACCCCGTCGGGCGACGCGACGGACACGGGCGGCACCTCCACCGGCGGCGAGACGGGCACGGCCCCGCAGCTGGCCACGGAGGACGGCACGACCGACGGCAGCGTGGCGGTGACGTACACGCCGGGTACCGGCTCGGGCGCGAGCTCGGTCACGGTGTCCAACGCGTGCGCGGGGACCGTGTACTGGACGGGCGTGCTCGCGGGCGCCTAGGACACCGGCCGGCCTTGCCGGGCAGGAGGGGGAGCGGCCGCCGTCAGGCGACCACGCGCTCCTCTTCCTCCTGGACCAGGCCCAGCTCCGCGTCCCGGGCGAACTCCACCTCGCGCCGCAGCAACCGGAACCACATGAAGATCACGAACCCGACGAAGGCGAACCACTCGGCGGTGTAGCCGAGGTTCTGGAACGCCTTCAGGTCCAGCCCCGAGTCCGGCGGGGCGCTCGCGGGCACCGCCTTCATGCCCGAGTCGCCCTTGGCGAGCGTGACCCACGCGTCGTACACGTCGTACGGCACCAGGTTCACCAGGGACGCCGCGCTGATCGCCGCGGTCTGCCCGGACGGCAGGCCGCCCTGCGCGCTGACGCCGTTGTCGCCCGGGCTCTCGGACGCCTGGAGCGCCCCCGTGACGGTGACGTCACCGGTGGGCGGGGCGGGGGCCTCGGCCGCATCGGGTGAGCCGGGCAGCCAGCCGCGGACGACCGGCAGCGCCTCGCCCGAGTCGGTGCGCAGCAGCGTCAGGACGTAGTAGCCCTGCTTGTCGTCGAGCTCACGGCCCGGCACCAGCAACTGCTTGCCGTAGCGGCCGGTCGCGGTGACCTGCTTGCCGGAGGTCGCCTTGGTCACCGGCAGCATCTCGGCGAGCGGCCGGGGCGCCTCGTGCCGGGCCTCGGAGACCTGCTCGGTCGCGGTGCGGTGGTCCTGCACGCGGTCCTCGAACCGGCCCAGCTGCCAGGACCCCATGAAGATGCAGAAGGGGATGGACAACAGCACGAAGACGTTGATCCCCCACCATCGGGGCGTCAGCAGAAACCGGTACACACCCCAAAGGTACGGGGCTGCCCGAAGGGTCCGGACTGCGGGGTGGGCGCCGCTCGGTACCGCTCGGCCGGGTGCTCCCGAGGCATTCCCTGACCTGCTGGGAAGGGGGACCGGTGGAGGTTATCCACAGGCTGGGGGCCTCGGCAGCGCGATGTCGGTCGAGGCGGGCAGTATGGGGTCATGACTGAGAGCAACGCGTCCGATGCGCGGGACCAGCGGGACCGGCACGAGCAAGTGGTACAGGCGGGACAGCAGGAGCGGATGCCGGACTGGGAGAAGCGCTTCCGGGCGCCCCGGGTGTCCCTGCCCGACTGGGCGGAGGACGCGCCGGACCGCTCCCTGTTCGTGTCGAACGCGACAGGGACGTACGAGCTGTACGCGTGGGACCGCTCGACGGGCGACCAGCGCCAGGTGACGGACCGGCCGAACGGCACGACGGACGGCGTGCTGTCGCCGGACGGCGCGTGGATCTGGTGGTTCGACGACAAGGACGGCGACGAGTTCGGCGTGTGGCGCCGCCAGCCGTTCACGGGCGGCGAGGACGAACCGGCCGCCGCGGGGCTTGAGGCCTCCTACCCGGCGGGCCTCGCCCTCGGCCGCGACGGGCGCACGGCGGTCGTGGGCCGCTCGACGGACGAGGACGGTACGACGATCCACCTCGTCCGCACCGGCGAGGAGCCGGTGGAGATCTACCGGCACCGCGAGTCCGCCGGCGTCGGCGATCTCGCCCACGACGGCTCGCTCATCGCCGTCGAGCACACCGAGCACGGCGACGCGATGCACTCGGCCCTGCGCGTCCTGCGCCCCGACGGCACCCCGGTCGCCGACCTCGACGACACCGAGGGCGGTACGCGCGAGCTCGGCCTCGAGGTCCTCGGCTTCGCCCCCGTCGACGGCGACACCCGCCTCCTCATCGGCCACCAGCGACGCGGCCGCTGGGAGCCCCTCGTGTGGGACGTGGCCTCGGGCGAGGAGACGGACCTGGCGCTGGAGCTTCCCGGTGACGTCAGCGCCGAGTGGTACCCAGACGGCACCGGCCTGCTCATCGTGCACGGCTTCGAGGCCCGCAGCGAGCTGTTCCGCTACGACCTGGCGAGCCGCGCCCTGACGGAGATCCCGACCCCGCCCGGCACGGTCTCCGGCGCCACGGCCCGGCCCGACGGCAGCGTGGAGTACCTGTGGTCCTCGGCCGCCGAGCCGTCGGCGCTCCGCTCCACCGCGGGCGGTGTCGTGCTCGACCCGCCCGGCATGAAGTCCCCCGGCTCGGTGCCGGTGGAGGACGTGTGGGTGGAGGGCCCTGGCGGCCGCATCCACGCACTGGTCCAGAAGCCCGAGGGCACCACCGGCCCGCTCCCCACGGTCTTCGACATCCACGGCGGCCCGACCTGGCACGACAACGACTCCTTCGCGGCGGGCCCGGCGGCCTGGGTCGACCACGGCTACGCGGTGGTCCGGGTCAACTACCGCGGCTCGACGGGGTACGGCCGTGCCTGGACCGACGCCCTGAAGCACCGCGTGGGCCTCATCGAATTGGAGGACATCGCCGCGGTCCGGGAATGGGCCGTCACCTCCGGCCTCGCCGACCCCGACCGCATCGTCCTCACCGGCGGCTCCTGGGGCGGCTACCTCACCCTCCTCGGCCTCGGCGTCCAGCCCGACGCGTGGACGCTGGGCATCGCGGCGGTTCCCGTCGCCGACTACGTCACGGCGTACCACGACGAGATGGAAGCGCTGAAGGCGATGGACCGCACGCTGCTCGGCGGCACCCCGGAGGAGGTCCCCGACCGCTTCGAGGCCTCGTCCCCCATCACCTACGTCGACCAGGTCAAGGCCCCGGTCTACATCTCGGCCGGCGTCAACGACCCCCGCTGCCCGATCCGCCAGATCGAGAACTACGTCAAACGCCTGGAGAAGCGGAGCGCGGTCCACGAGGTGTACCGCTACGACGCCGGGCACGGGTCGCTGGTGGTGGACGAGCGGATCAAGCAGGTGCGGCTGGAGCTGGAGTTCGCGGAGAGGCACCTGAAGGGGGCTTAGCCCGCGGGCAGTCGTGCCGCCTGTAGTCCGCGGGCATGCGTGCCGCCAGGGGCGGCACGGGTGGGCGCGGGCGGCACCCCGCTGCGCCGGGTTGCGCGACGCCCCGGCCTCAGCGCACCGCCGAGCACCTCGTGACGCCCGCGCAGCGAACCGGCGTCACGCCCCCGCCCGCTCCCGCCTCCTCCGCCCCAGCAACTCCGCCAACCCCCGCCGAGTCGCCGCCAGCACCACCCGATCACCGGCTCCCAGCACATACGTAGGAGGCAGATCCCACACCAGCCCCGACGCCGGCACCCGCTCCTCACCCGCGGGCTCGTCGTCCCCTCGCCGCCCAGGAGGTGAAGTATTGAGCGCCAGCACCCGCCAGGCCCCGGCCCGGAACGCCTCCGCCACCGTCCTGCCCTCCAGCTGCGGATGCCCGGCCACCTCCACCTCCGCGAACAGCAGCACCCGCCGCTCCACCGGAATCGCCCCCAGGATCTGCCGCCCCATCATCGCCCCGGCGAACGCGGGCGCGGCCAGATGGGACACACTCCGGCTCCGAGTGAGGGCGAAGGGATGCGCGGCCCGCAGCGTCCGGTACACGGCGGTCGCGAAGTCGTCGTCGTACAGCCGCAGCACGACCCGCAGATCGGGCCGCACGGACCGCGCGTACAGCGAGGCCTCCAGATTCGTCGTGTCCGCACTGGTCAGCGCCAGCAGGGCGTGCGCCCGGTGGATCTTGGCGGCCTCCAGCACCCCTTCCTGCGTGACATCCCCGAGCACCACCGGCACCCGCAGCCGCCGCGCCGTGGCCATCCCCCTGGCCTCCGGGTCGGACTCGACGCACACCACGGGAATGTGCAGCTCACGCAGCCGCGTCAGCACCCGCGTCCCGATCTTGCCGAGCCCGAGCAGCACCACGTGCCCGCCGAGGCCCCGCGGCGGCTTGCGCAGGGTGGACGCGCTGCGGAACGTGCCCAGGGCCTCCAGCACGGCGGCCAGCAGCACCGGCAGCAGCAGCAACCCGACCAGCCCGGACAGCAGTTGCAGGATCTGCTGGCCGGTCGACTCGTGGTACGCGGGATCGTTGATGCCGAAGAGGTCGAGGAGCGTGACGTACGTGGCGTACAGGGGATGCTCCCCGGTCACGACCATCAACGCGACGGCGAGCGCGACCACGCACCCGACCAGCCCCGCCAGCGACCACCGCAGCCGGCGCGAGAACAGCGAGGCGAACGGCGGCACACCGCCCCGTCCGGAGGACAGGGACGGCCCGGAGTACGACACCTGCTCCAGGACGACGGTCCCGCGCCCGGTCGCGGACGCCACCGCCATCTCGTCCGGCAGCAGTTGAGGCCCGTGCTCCCCGCTGCCCTCGGAACCGTCCGCACCGGCCGGGTCGTTGCTCGTCGCGGACAGCAGCGCCAGGGTGCACAGCCCCGGGTCGGCCACCTCGCCCGGCCGCGGCGGCTGCCGCTCCACGGCCCGCAGGACGAGCCCCTCCGTCTGGACGACCTTGCTGGTGCCGACGAGGGCGGTGGCGGCCAGCGCGGGCGCGGCCGTGTCGGCGTCGGACAGCACGGTCGTCGAGGTGTCCATGCCCGCGCCCGGTCCCGCCCCGGAGGCCACGGCCGCCGTCTGGTCGAGCAGTTCCTCGATGTGCTGCCCCAACCGCCGGTTGTAGAGCCGCAGTACGAGCCTCACGCTGGGGTTGATCCGGCGGGCGGTGAGCGCGGCGCGGATGTTGGTCTCGTCGTCGTCGTACACGAGCGCCAGCGCCGCCGCCCGGTCGGCGCCCACCTCGGTGAGCACGGCCTCGGTGATCTCGGCGGCCTCCACGACCTGTTCGTTCGCGGCCGGTTCGGCGCCGCCCGTGCCCGTCCGGTTGACGGCCGCGCTGACCCGGTCGAACAGGGCCGCCGAGGCGGCCCGGGCCCGTCCGACCACCGGCTGCCGCACCCGGCGCACCGACGGCGGCACGACGAGCGTGACCTGTTCGCCGTAGACACCGCGGAGTTCGGCGGCCAGCCGATGGGCGAGCCCGTCGTCACCGCATACGACCATGTGCGTGGCCGGTTCGCCTGGCTGACCTTGATTCGGAACGCTCCCCACAAGGGAGAAGACTGCCTCACCGGGACGGCTGGTTCCAGAAGGGAACCGAGGTGCGTGAACGCCCGGACCCGCCCGTCCGTACCGAAGGGGAGGCAATGCATGCCCATGCGCACCACCGGAGGTACCGGGCCCGTGGCCACCACGAAGACCGTCCCGAGGGAGAGCGGCGAGCACGGGGACATCGCGACGGACCGGGGCCGCGAAGGCCAGGCAGGCCCGGAAGGCCGGGACGAGGGCAGACACCTCGATTCCGCCCTACTGCTGACCCTTCTGCTGGTCACGGCGGTGATGTTCCAGGGCCCGATCCGCGGGGCCCTGGCCGCACCCGTGATGCAGAGCTGGATGACCGTGTTCGTGGCGGTCATGGTCCAGGCGCTGCCGTTCCTGGTGCTGGGCGTGCTGCTGTCGGCGGCGATCGCGGTGTTCGTGCCGCCGTCGTTCTTCGCCCGGGCCCTGCCGAAGCGCCCGGTCCTGGCGGTCCCGGTCGCGAGCGCGGCGGGCGTGGTGCTGCCGGGCTGCGAGTGCGCCTCGGTGCCGGTCGCCGGAGCACTGGTGCGCAGAGGCGTCACCCCCGCGGCGGCGCTGGCGTTCCTCCTCTCCGCGCCCGCCATCAACCCGATCGTGCTGACGGCGACGGCCGTGGCCTTCCCCGGCAACCCGGAGATGGTCCTGGCCCGTCTCGTCGCGAGCCTGCTGGTGGCCTGCGCGATGGGCTGGCTCTGGCACCGCCTCGGCCGCACGGACTGGCTGCGTCCCCCGGCCAGGGCGTCGTACGAGGGGCAGGGCAAGGGGGCGGCCTTCTGGGGCTCGGTGCGCCACGACGTGACGCACGCGGGTGGCTTCCTGGTGGTCGGCGCGATGGCCGCGGCCACGCTGAAGGCGGTGGTACCGGCGGACTGGCTGCGCGCGGCGGCCGGTCATCCGGTCCTCTCGGTGCTGGCCCTCGCGGTCCTGGCCGTCCTCCTCTCCATCTGCTCGGAGGCGGACGCGTTCGTGGCGGCGTCCCTCACCCAGTTCTCGCTGACGGCCCGTCTGACGTTCCTGGTGGTGGGGCCCATGATCGACCTGAAGCTCTTCGCGATGCAGGCGGGCACCTTCGGCCGCGCCTTCGCCCTGCGCTTCGCCCCCGCGACCTTCGCCCTGGCCGTCGTCGTGTCGGCCCTGACCGGAACGGTCCTGCTGTGAACCGCCTCGCCCAGAGCGCCCTCCTCTTCCTCCTGGGCGCCACGCTCCTGCACGCCGGCGTGACCGACCTCTATCTCCGCTACGTCAAGGCGGGCCTGCGCCCGCTGGTCCTGCTGGCGGGCGTGGTACTGATCGCGACGGCGGCGGCGACGCTCTGGTACGAACGCCGCGGCACCGGGCACGAGCACGATCACCACCACGAACCCCGTATCACCTGGCTCCTCACGCTCCCCGTCCTCGCCCTGATCCTGGTCGCCCCGCCGGCCCTGGGCTCCTACAGCGCGGCCCACACCGGCACGGCCCTCCAGAAGCCCTTCGGCTTCCCGGACCTCCCCGCCGACGGCCCCCTGCGCCTCGGCGTGGCCGACTACGCGGGCCGTGCGGTCTACGGCGACGGCCGCTCCCTGCGCGACCGTGAGCTGAGGATCACCGGCTTCGTCACCCTGGACCGGGCGGGGTCCCCGTACCTGGTCCGCATGGGCCTCAACTGCTGCGCGGCGGACGCCCAGCCGGTCAAGATCGCCCTGACCGGCAACATCCCCCCGGTCCTGAGCCCGGACACCTGGCTGGAGATCACGGGCCGCTACACCCCGCGCCGGACCAAGGACCCGGTCAACGACGGGCCGATCCCGTACCTCGAGGTCACCCGCGCCAAGCCGGTCCCCACCCCGCACGACCCCTACGACGAAACGTGGAACACCTGAAGTGGCGTACTAGACCGCCCACTTCCGGGTACCCGTGAAACCCGCTGATCAGCGAGGGGGACGCATGACCACACTCGAAGGCGACCGCATCGCGGAACGCGACAGCGCGCGCTCGACCGTGGCCCGTGAGGAACTGGCGAAGGCCGACAGCAGAGCCGGACTGATCCTGGCGACCCTGGGCGCGGCGCTGACGGCCCTCCTCGGCGCGATCAGCACGGGCGTCATCACGCCAGGACAGTACGCGGCGATCCCCCAGCTCCTCGTCTGGTCCGGCTGCGCGGCCTGCGCCCCGTCCCTAGTCCTGCTCGGCCTGGCGGCCAAGCCCCGGCCGGGTTCCACCGCCGCGACCCCACTGGAGTCCCTGTCCCGCACGACCTCGCTCAAGTACCGCCGCATACACCAGGCCATGACGTGGGGCGCGGTCTTCCTGGTTCTCACCCTGGCGGGGACCCTGGCCGGGGCGCTCACCTAGGGCCTGTCGGCAAGACCGCGACTCAGCCATAGGGAAGGTCGGTGCTTCCTGATCGGTCAGGCCCTCGATCGGGATTGCCGTCCCGGCCGCGGGCCGTCGTCTGTGTGAGGTTGCGGCGGCGAACGTAACGGCCCGTTACCCGCTCCTGCACGGTCACTCGGACGGGTGACGCGGGCTTCCTGGCCGGGGAGGGAGGGCGGGCGGGTAGCTCTTTCCCCCGGTTCTTTCCGGAGGTCAGCGGCCCGCCGGACCCTCGTGGACAAAGGGCCGGTGAGCCCGGAAGACGGACGGTGGCCGGGGCCTGACGGGGGAGCGGTGGTCCGGCGGCGCGGCGCGTTCCCTCCTATCGTGGATTCGCACAGTGACGGGTCGGCGCCGAGGCGGGCAACACATGACGGAACCGCAGATCGACTACGCGGCGGTCTTCCACGCCCTGCCCGGCATGGTGGCTCTGCTCACCCCCGAGCTGGTGTACGCCGACGCCAACGAGGACTTCCTCCGGCTGGCCGGGCGCACGCGCGAGCAACTGCTGGGCCGCTACATCTTCGACGTCTTCCCCGAGAACCCCAACGACCCGGCCGCGGCCGGCATGCGGGAGACCCGGTCGTCGATGCTCCGCGTGGTGGCCACCGGCGAGCGCGACACCATGGCGCTGCTGCGCTACGACATCGAGGACTCCGAGCGGCCCGGCCACTGGGTGGAACACTTCTGGAGCCCGGTCAACGCACCCGTGCTGGGCCCGGACGGGCAGGTGACGCTGATCGCGCACCGGGTGGAGGAGGTCACCGAACTCATCCACGCCCGCGCCCGTGCCCGCGGCGGCACGGGCGGCGAGAGCACCCGCGCCCGCGTGCTGGAGGCCGAGCTCTACACCCGCTCCCGTGAACTGCAGGAAGTCAACGAACGCCTGCGTCGGGCCCACGCGCGCGAACGCGAGGTCGCCCTGGCCCTGCAGGCGGCGATGCTGCCCGCACCGGAGCCGGTCGGGCACCATCGGGCAGCCGTCCGCTACCGGCCCGCCGTCGGCACCCTGAACGTGTGCGGCGACTGGTACGACCTGGTCGACCTGCCCGGCGACCGCATCGCGGTCGCTGTCGGCGACGTCGTCGGCCACGGCCTGGAAGCGGCCGGTGTCATGGGGCAGCTGCGCAGCGCGCTGAGCGCCGCCGCCCGTGTCGCCGACGGCCCGGCCCGGGCGCTGGAGGCCCTCGGCCTGTACGCCCGCCATGTCGACGGTGCGGAGTCGACCACGGTGGTGAAGACCTACATCGACTGGGAGACCCACACCCTCACGTACAGCAGCGCGGGCCACCCACCGCCCGCCCTGCTCCACCCCGACGGCACGGTGCCCTTCCTCGACCAGGCGACCGACCCGCCTCTCGGCGCGCGCCCCGAACACGTGCCGCGGCCGGAGGCCCGTACGGCCTTCGCCGAGGGCGCCACCCTGGTCCTCTACTCCGACGGCCTGATCGAGCGCCGTGACGAGGACATCGACACCGGCCTGGCCCGCCTCGCCGACTCCCTCGTCCGCCACGGCCGAGCCGATCCCGAGGCCCTGGCCGACGCCCTGCTGGCAGACCTCCTCCCACCCTCCGGCAACACGGACGACACGGCGCTGGTCATCATCCGCCTGTGAGGCCAGAATCGGAGTCCTCTCTTCCGTGGGAGATTTTCGGCCGACCCGCAGCAGGGGTTCAGGGGAACGCTCAGGTGACTCGGTGTTCGCGAGTGGCGACGTGCAGACGTTTCACGTCAATCAGCGGGTGAGGCCGCAGTAACCCCTTGTTGCGCGCTGGTGGCCTGTGTCTATGGTGACTGTTGCGTTCGACGGGACATGACAACCCGCTCAAGCGCTTTCAGTCAGCGACCGGGGGGACCGGAGTCGCTACGGGGGAGGGGGAGTTCTCCATGCCGCGATGCCGGCAGCCACCTTCAACATCTGCGGACGCGAGCCCGCCGCCTCCGCGACCGCACAGCGGACCATTCCATCCGTGAATCCCTGCCAGAGGTGAAGGCCGCCGTCATGGCGCCCGCCGAATAACCACTGCTTCACCCGGTTTTCAGCCAGGAAGTTCCCGGTCCTTCAGGGCCGGGAGGACGTCACCACAGTCGGCCGTCGCAGCCCCTGCCCACCTGAGGGCCGCGCCGGCTTCTTGCCCATGCCTGAAAAGTCCCATGAAGGAGAGCAGTTGAGAGTTCGCAGACCGAGCCGGGCAGGGATCGCGGGCCTCGCGGCCACCGCGGTCCTGACCGGGCTCATACAAGCCGCGCCGGCGTTCGCCGACACCAGCCCTCCCGGTCCGAAGCCGTCACCGAAGCCGTCCGGCAGTCCGTCGTCCGATCCGCCGGCACGTGTGCAGAGTCCCGGCAAGAGGCTCGGGAAGGACTGGAAGACCTCGGCGGACCGGGCCGTGACCACCGCGGCGGACAGCGGTGGATTCAAGGTCCTCGTGGCGGACAGCAAGGACGCCTACCAGTGGCGGACCGTTGCCACACTGGCGGAGCCCGGCATGCCGGCGGACACGTGGATCGGCAACTCCTGCGTCATGGACCGTGATCACGCCGCGGTCGTGTATGCGCCGCGCACGTTCACGAACAAGCCGGACCTGATGCAGGGCGGGGCGTTCACCGCGGTCGTCGACCTGAAGTCCGGCCGGGTGACGAAACTGCCCTTCACCGCCTCGCTGGCCTACTTCGACCCGTCGTGCAATCCCGAGACCCGGACGGCCGCGTTCACCGCGTTCCGCGACAGCAGGACCCGGCTTCTCACGGTCGACACCGGCGGCAGGACGACCACCGACACCACGGTCACCGGCCAGGTGACGTCGGCCGTCCCGACGAAGGACGGCCTCGTCGCCGCACACGGCCGTCACCTGGTGCACGTCGATCCCGCGGACAGCAAGCTCCGGAAGCTGGCCGCCGCGGACGGTGTGCCCTTCGACCTCCGCCCCACCAGCAAGGGAATCGCCTTCCTCGACCGCAAGGGCGAAACCGCGCACGCCAAACTGTGGAAGGGCCAGGGCAAGCCGTCGGCGCTCGCGTCGGGGAAGCTCGGGGACCTGGCCCTCGAACAGGGCACGGGGGGCCGGGCGTTCCTCACCGGGGACGTCAAGAATGCGAAGCTCACGGGCACTTCGGTGGCACGCCTGGACGTCGCGGCGGACACGCAGGTGTCCAGCCTCGGCCGACTGGCCGTCGATCCCGTGCTGATGCCCGGCGTGCGCGCGGGCCTGGAGCGGATCGGCAACGCGGGCAAGGGCTTCACCAAGGCGGAACCCTCGCCCCGGACGGGCACCTCTGAGGACCCCACGGGTGAGGGGGCCGACCCGCTGACCATCAGCAGTGTCGCGACCGCCACCGGCGAGAAGCTCACCCAGACGGTCACCGACACGACCAGCGCTACGGGGAAGGGTTCCTTCTCGCCCGCCCTGCGCGTGGCCGGCGCGACAGGGCAGGCGTCCGGGAAGAGTGGGCGAGCCGTGCAGGCGGCCGCCGACCCGAACAATCCGGTCGACACGGACCGCTGGTGCTCCATCCCCCGTAACGACGTCAAGGCGCTCGCGCTGCAGCCGACCCCGAACCAGGTCGAGTGGGCCGTCAACATGGCCATCCGCGGCGAGCTGCGGTCCAAGTGGATCAAGCAGGGCGGCTGGCGCTCAGGCCTGGGCACCGTCGACCCGCAGGGACTGTTCCCGCCCCCGACGCTGAAGGGCAAGGCCGGCGCGCGCATCCCCGCCCAGGTGCTGCTGGGCGTCCTCGCGCAGGAGTCGAACCTGTGGCAGGCCGAAGGCGGTGCCATCCCCGGTCAGATGGGCAACCCGCAGGCGGCGATCGCCGGGTTCTACGGGCACAAGGGGGAGACCTCCGAGGCGTACTGGAAGATCAACTGGAACCTGTCGGACTGCGGCTACGGCGTCGGCCAGGTCACCGACGGCATGCGCCTGGCCGGCCTGGAGAAGCCCGACGAGACGTCCCTGCCTCCGGCGAAGCAGAAGGCCGTGGCCCTGGACTACGCGGTCAACATCGCCGCGTCGATGTACATCCTCGCGGACAAGTGGAACCAGGTGCACACCGCGGGCCAGACCATCACGGTCAACAACGACGATCCGTCGAAGCCCGAGAACTGGTTCGCCGCGCTGTGGAACTACAACCTCGGCTTCAACGAGAACAAGGGTGACGGCAAGCCGTGGGGCCTGGGCTGGTACAACAACCCGGCGAACCCCGTCTACCCGCCCTCGCGGCACCCGTTCATGTCCGACCCGCGCGACGCGGCGAAGCCCCAGAACTGGCCCTACCAGGAGAAGGTGATGGGCTGGTCGGCCTGGTCCATGGACACCGGCTACTCCTACGCCACCGACGGGCGGCAGGACTGGCCCGGCGAGTCCGGGTTCTCCAGCGCCGGTTTCCGGCCCGCCTGGTGGATCAACCCGGGGCAGCGCGACCTGGTCAAGCCGCCCCTGGATGCCTTCTGCAACACCACCAACAACTGCAACTCAGCCAACCCGCCGGACTGTCCGGACGCCGCCTGCTACGAGAAGTACTGGTGGCGCGGCTCGAACGTGACGTGGAAGGCGAACTGCGACGCCGACTGCGGCAACGAGAACATCAAGTACGTCACACTGCGCGAGGAGCCGGGCCGCGGCTATCGCTTGCAGAGCGGCAAGTCGGCGTGCGGCGCCGCCCCCGCGGGGGCGCTGATCGTGGACTCCATCCCGGACAACGTCGAGACGTACAGCGACTGCGGATCGTCCGGAACCGACGCGGGCTCCTTCCAGTTCACGTTCCATCCCAACCCGACGTCGACCGGACCGGGTCTCGGCCCGTACGAGGCCAAGGGAGACCTGCACCAGATCGGCGGTGGGCAGGGCGGTCACTTCTGGTACACGCACACCCGTGACACCGCTCATCTCGGCGGCCCCGGCGCCCGGATGACCATCGACGGCACCTGGACCCTCGACCGCAACGTCGAATGGGCCCGCGTCTTCGCCCACATGCCGGACACCGGAGCGCACACCCAGCAGGCCCACTACGTGATCAAGGGGGTCGCGGGCGGTGACCGCCACCGCTACGTCAACACCCGCTTCGGGAAGAACACCTGGGTCGAACTCGGCGTCTACCGCTTCACCGGCACCCCGCGGGTGGAGCTGACGAACACCACCGACGACGGCACCGCGGACGAGGACGTCGCCTGGGACGCCGTCGCCTTCCAGCCCCTGTCGGGCAAGCCGAAGCACATGGTCGTCGCCATGGGCGACTCCTACACCTCCGGTGAGGGTTCCGGGGACTACTCGCCCGAGTCCGACCGGGGTCACGGGAAGAGCAGCTGGAACGCGTGCCGACGCGGCGACAACTCCTGGCCGCGCAAGGTGATCCTCCCGGGCCAGACGAAGACCGTGGGCGCGCTCGCGGACAGCTCCGATCCGGCGCTGGGCTTCCAGGTCACCGCATGCTCCGGAGCCAAGACGTTCCAGATGACCGAGGGAAACCCCAATGCCTGGGGCTTCGACGGGAACTTCCACGAGAAGACCCAGATCGACTCGGGGGTGCTCAGTGCGGACACCACTCTGGTCATGCTGACCATCGGTGGAAATGACGCGCGATTCGACAAGAAGATCCAGACGTGTGTCATGGAGGGGTGCCCGTCGGAGGCCTCGATGAAGGCAGACATCGACGCTGCCGTAACCGAGACCCGGACGGTGCTGGAACAGATCCATACCCATGCGCCGAACGCGACGATTTCGCTGATGGGCTACCCACTGCTCTTCAGCCGCACTGTGCAGTGCTCGACCTTGGTGAGCGCATCCCAGCGTGTCATTCTGAACGGCATGGCCGAGTACTTCGAGGACGAGCAGCGTGAGCTGGCCCTCTCCATGAACGCGGACAACGTGAGGTACCGGTCTCCGCAGTCGGCGTTCGAGGGAAAGCGCATCTGCGATTCGCCGGAAGGGATCAACGGAGTCGTGGCCGGGCCGAACGGCGACGGCGACTTCCACCACGGCGACGACAACACCCAGCTCTGCTGGTGGTTCACGGGAGACACCTGCCTCAGCCGGGAGAGCTATCACCCGAACAAGACGGGGACCAGCGCTTACGCACAGGCATTCATGACGGCCGGCCCGATGGCTGCCGTCACACGAGAGGACTAGTGAAAACGACTATGTCTGATCACGGCACCGTGACGCGGCAGCCCCGCGTCACGGTGCCGGCCCCGGGATGCCTCGTCGCCCTCTTCGCACCTATCGTCGCCGTGCTGATCGCGGCCCTGGTGCTCGTGGTCATGTACCACCGCCAGGAGCGTGCGAATGAACGGAACGAGTCAGAAGCCCTGAAGAGGACAGCGGCCCTGGCCCGGTCGTACGCGCGTGACGTGATGGCGGTCTCGCAATTCCCTCCTGGTCAAGAAGCCGTGCGCGGCATCGCCGAACGGCACGACGGCAGGCTGACCTCCTACGCACGCTCGGAAGACCGGCTGGCCACCACCGTCCGCTTCTTCGCGGAGTACAAGGACACCACCATGTTCGGCACGTCCTACTCCCGGGCCTATCGCTGCTATTCCATCGTGTTTCGTGAGGACGCCGCGGGCGATCCGCAGGAGAAGACAACCCGGCTTGAGAAGTGCGATGCCGGCTGATTCAGCCGACATGCCGCCGAACTCGCAGGCGTCGCTGCTGCCAAGGGCCGCTCGGGGATGCCACGGATGCCTGTGCCCTGGTCATGGTCGCCGCCAAAAGGCAGCCAGTGCGACCTGACAGAACCGGCGGCGCGGTGGTCACAAGGCGGGCGAACGGCCTCGTGACCACCGGCTGCCTGACCATCCTGATCGCGTTGATTGTCGTTCTCGGCATCGTCGTCTCCTGGTTGTGGTACCGGCACTGGCATGACGGGAACGTCAACAGGGAGCGAGAGGAGAAGGCGTTCGCCTCGATCGGGAAGCAGGCCCGTGCCACGGCTCACGACACGGCCCGCGCACTCGGCACGAGCGGTACCACCGATGCCGACGCTCTCACCGGCGTGATCTGGCAGCACTCCGAAGCCCCGGTGATCACCTACGACGCGTCCCGCCGCGAGTTCACCGCCACGGCCGCGAGATCCGCCCGGTACGACAACAGGCTCTTGCTCCCCGGTGGCGGGCCCGTCGAGGTGACCCGGTGCTTCGTCTTCACCTACACCTACCGCCCCGGCCAGGCCTGGACGTCGAGGATCTCCGAGCGGGACGACGACGTGTGCCGTCCGGGCACTGAGATCGGCCACATGGTCCGTCTGGCCCTGACGCGCATCTCGAGCATGTACGCCGAGGACTTGACGCGCGCCGGCGTACAGGATGCCCTCGACCCCACCGGACGGCGTTCCTTCGACGTCAAGAATGTGGTGCGTGAGGGCGACACGATGACCGTCTCCGTCCTCGTCTCGAGCTCGGGGGCAGCGGTCGACCAGTGCTACCGCTTCACCCGGCCCGTCCCCGGCGACGACGGCCAGGGTTCCGCCACAGCGGTTCCGACGTTGTCGTGCTGACCCTGCGGCCATGACAAAGGGCCTGATCCACTCACTGGATCAGGCCCTTGACCTGGTACTTCACTGTCGGGGTGGCGGGATTTGAACCCACGACCTCTTCGTCCCGAATGAGGTTCGGGCGTGATCGACACCGGCTTGTTTGCTGTTTTGGCTGGTCAGGGCGTTGGGGTGCGGTGGTCTCGGGTGGTCTTGAAGAGGCTCGGGGAGCGGGGCGGCTCCCAGGTGGCTCCCAGCGGGGCATCAGCCAACGGCCGCCGAGTCCGGTGACCCGCCGTATCAGCTCACACGAATCCTTGGCGCCATGGCACTCGACCAGCGGGCTCAGATCACCATTGAGGGCGCCGCTCTGGCCGGCTCACAAAGCTGCCATGGTCGCTCGTCCGCGCCAATCGGCCACAGGGCATCCGGGTCGGCGGGATCCGCAAGACCACACCACTCGGTGGGACCTCGCTGTCGTCATGAGCCGCGGCAAAGAAGCCCTGTTCCCGCGAAAACCGCCTACCACAATTGTGCGCCCAACGGGTATGGAACCAAGGGATTCTGAAGGGGTGTCACCCCTGCTGCTAGCGTTTTTCGGGCAGTCACATCAGCGGACTCAAGCTCCTCACCTTCGCCATGTTGGCGGTGGGCGGCAACGCCGGCAGTCGAAGCCGGTACGTCTCGGAAGTGCGGTCGAGCGTGCTGATGCCGTCTTGGACACATCGGGTCTTGCCCGGGCGAGCCGAGGGGGAGAACGGGAAACAGCGTGACCGATCTCCTTGGACGACCACGGCGTCCAGGTGCGTGCCTGGATGGACACCGGGACGAAGATCGGAGAACACCTGATGGAGCCATCATCCGGCGCGGGCGAGACCGTGCTGCCCCGCCCCGTCGAAGCGCTGCCCCTGCCTGCATTGGCGGCCGCAACACGGAAGCTCGCCGACAAACTCATCGAACACTTCGCCATGGGCGAGCCCGCCGCATTGGCCCTCGCGCAGGCTGTCGTCGACCCATCTGCCGCCCGCCAGGCGGCAGAGTCCCCGGAGCGGCTGCGGGTGCCCGGCGGCGTGATCCTGGCCATCCGGGCTGACGTATGGGCACGCTATATCATCCCGGACCCGCGAAACCCGCGGATCGGTCCGTCGCGCCGACACCCGGCCTCGAACCTGATCGGCACTGGCGAGCGCACGCGCTTCCGTCCGTTGGCCGAGCCGATCGCGGCGTCAGGGAGTCGCCCGGAACTCGTGCAGAGGCTCGCGAACCAGGAACACCTCGCTTGGGCGGCACAACTGTCCAAGGAGTACGTGCTCGACCACAACGACTGGCGCGAGTCCCTCCGCCACCAGGGAGTGATGACAGAGGTGTGGCTGGCCGCGACGGCCTTCCAGCACGAGGACAGCACACCCGGGGTAACGGTTCCGGTCACCGTCGAGGGGTCGAGCCGCGTGACGTGCGCCCACGACTTGCTCGCCCTCAGGTCTGCCGACGTTCCCTACATCCGGGACACAGCGAAGCTGCGGTCCCACATTCGCAAGCTCAATGAGGCAATCACGACCGCGGGCGACCCGGCACAGGTCGACCCCGAAGTGGCGGTCACCGTGCGCTGCGAACGGCTTCCGGCGCTGCTGCTCGTCGGTTTCGAGCCGCACGACGGCACCACCGCTGACTTCGGCGTCGCCGTGAAGTCGTTGGTCGCGCTCCGGCACGTCGATTCCCCCAAGCCGTGGGGTGAAGCCGCGGAGAACGAGGCCCTCGCCGACGCCGTGGTGGACGAGATCGAGCGGCGGACACTGATCACTCCCACTAAGGCTGACTGGCTGCGTGGTGCCCTCACCCCCGACCAGGCAAAGGCCGCCGGATTCAACGACGACCCGTCCGTCCGGGCGGCTGCGATCGTCCGGCTCTTCGCCGAACGCGATCAGTCGATCCACGCCGCTGTGCGGGTCGCCATCACCGGACAGAGCACCCGCAAGAACATCACCACCAAGCTGCTGCTCGACGTCGCTTCCTCTCTGGTCATGCGTTCGGTTTCGGAAGAGGACTCCCGCAGGCGCGAGCGGATGCGGAAGTACCTGAAGTCGGCGTTCCCGGGCGAGCTGGCCAAGGACTGGGAGGCCACGTTCCGCGGAACGGAGGAGCTTGCCCAAGCCGCACTTGCGGAGGTGACAAAGGGAGAGCCAGGCGTGGCGACCCGGGAACTTGCGGCCCGCAGCGCCTATCCCCTGGTGATCAACGGCCAGCTCACGGGTGACCGTGGCACGAAAAACAACGATCAACCCGACCGTCGGCACCCAGGCGAGGTCATCGACCGCATGCGCAGTACCCCGCACGGCGTGCACCAGCTGAAGCAGACACTCCTCGACTCTGCGGCGGGCCGCAGGACCCGCAAGGTCGACGAGACGGGCCAGGTCACTCAGAACGAAGACGGCCGCGACATTCTCGTCACCGACGCAGACCTCCGTCGCACCTTCCCACCCGCTGGCGAAGGCCCATCACCGACTCCGGCTCCCCGAAACGCGGCTGAGATTCTCGGGAACGCCCTGCACGACTTGGCCACTTCGATCCAGGCGGTCGAGGGGGCGGTCAAGGTCGTGGAGGCGGTCAGGGCCGACGACGGGACCCGTGCTATCGATTCGCTGGGCGCCGACCGAGCCGACTGCGAGGCGTGGCGAAACATCCTGCAGGACGTGCTATTCAAGTTGCCCGTCTGGCAACAGCGGAGCGTCCAGCGACACGGGATCATCGCCGAGGACCCGTACGACCTCGACGCGGACCGTGACGACGAGGAAGGCGAGGAACCGGACGACGAGTTCGACGGTCAGCCGACTGACGAAGACACCCCACCTCAGGACGAGGTCGCCTGAATCGCTCGTGCCGCCCGGGTTCTCCGGACAGGCATAACAACCCGGCCGCGGGCCGGGAACGCGACGCGGATAAACGGTGAGGCCCACCCACCCGACCAGGGCGAGGGCGGCAACGTCGGCCTTCCGGGCTTGAGCCCGGGAAGCCGGTACACCTCGGGGCCGAACTGCGATCCGCTGCCGCTTGCCGTCACACCGGGCGTGCCCCCGGAAGACATCAAGTGGGTGCGCCGGGCAGTTCCCAGCTCACCCTAGTTATTCATTGTGGACCGGATATGGCCACGAGCTGGAGCCCCCGATGGACAGCCTGCACTTTCTCGTCGGCCGCGAACAGGAGCTTCGCGATCTGATCCAGTCGTCTCAGCACCGGGACTCAGTCCGTGCGGCTTGCAGGGGCGTGGACGTGAGTCTCTACCATCCCGAGGACGGGGAGCGGCCCGCCGAGGGTCCCTTGGCCGTATGCGTCGGCTGCGAGGGCCGCTTGGAGTGCCTAGCCCTGGCGCTGCGGGCGGAGGACTCGGAAGCCCGTCACGGTTGGTACGGCGGCCTCGGCCCGGCAGAACGCGACCGTATCGCGGTACTGCTCCGGCTTGCCAAGAGTGCAACGCCCCTGCCGGACCGAGCTCTCACGGCCATCCGTCTGGGCCGAGACGGATGGCGGATCAACGACATTGCGCAAGTGCTTGGTTGCTCCAGGCGAACCGTGCAGCGCTACCTCGGTTCCGTGCGCTGACACCAAGGTGGCACTGCCGTACGCGCATGGGGTGCTCACCGGGCTGCCGAGACCGACTCAGAGAAGACACCGCGTCCACGTCGAACTTCACAGTTGAGGTGGCGGGAATTGAACCCACGACCCTTGCGTCCTGCATGAGGATCGGTTGCTGATCTGGCCTGCGTGGACGGTGTTTTCCAGGTCAGGGCATTGGGCTGTCGTGGTTTCGACTGGCCTCGAAGGGGCTCGGGGAGCGGGTTGGCTCCCAGATGGCTCCCAGCGGGACCTCAGCCAGCGGCCACTGAGTCCGCCCTTCCCGCTGTGCCCGCGGAACCAGACTGTGACGAACAGCTCGACCTCGGCTAAGCCGCGCATACTGGCTTAGCGTTCCGCAGTAGGTGAGAGCCACGTGACGCGCGACGCAAGTCCCATTCTTGCCAGCCTCTGGCCTGCCCTGCCCCAGGGCCTGCGGCATGTCCGTAACCCAGCGTTACGCCTTGTCGCGCTCTGGAATGTATGAGTCACAGAGGGTGATACTCGTGGTCGGCTGGCCGACGGACCGGTCGGTGCTCCCCTGGCCGAGTCCCGCCCTACCTGGGGATAGTCCGATCTGATGCCATGGATGAAGAGCGGGTTGGGACACCATCGTTGGGGGCGATGTGGGGACATCCACGCGATGGAAGGGGCCGAACGGCCAGCGGTGGAGCTCCGCTGGAAGGCGGCTGGCTCGCTGGCGAGAGGACTCGCGGAACGCGGATCAGCGGCTGGAGGAGATCGCCGCGGACCATCTGCGTGCCCTGCACGAGACGCTCCGTGCCGATCGGTCGGCTTTCGGGTTGTACGACACGGCCTGTGCGGCCGGTGAACGGCTCGCCAGGGTCCTGGGTTCGCTGGCCGCAGAGGGCGCGGAGTCGGAGAACGCGCTCGTCGCGCGTCTCGTCTCGGAGGTCGGTGGGGACGGCGGCACACTCGCCGACGCCGCGGTGCGCAGGGGGATGGCCGCGGCGGTCCGCGATGTCCGGAGCAGGCATCCCGAGCTGGACGACGCCATGGGCGGGGGTGCCGCCGTCGGCGGCGGCTTCACCTGGGACATCCTGTGCGATCTCTACCAGGTGTTCTTTGCCGACATGGTGGGGGAGTTCCTCAGGGCCGTTGTCGCCGAGCACGTCAAGCTGGCGGTCCCGGTGCTTATCGCGACCGATCCGGAAGGCAGGATCGCCGACTGGGTCGCGGAGAAGGTGGTGGACCTGGTGCCGAGCCCCTGCGAGGAGTCCGCCGAAGCGACGGGCCTTGCGCAGGCTGTGGATACCGCGCAGTCGGTGGTGGGCGCTGTGCAGGATCCGTCGGCCGCACTGCCCAAGATCGCCGAGTTGTTGGTGCCGCGGGCGGTCGGAAAGGTGCTTGGCCTGATCACCGAGGAGATCACCGGCGAAGAGGGAGCTGCGGCGTGACCGATTCCGACGACTTCCTGTGGTGGCGCGGCCCCAGGGGCGACCGGCCTCCTGGGGACCGCTGGACGGAGATCGGCGAGGAAGCGTTCCAGGAAAAGGAGCGCCGCATCACCGGCCGGCACCATCTGCCCGGTCCTGTCCCCGACTGGGCCGAGGATCTGTTCCGCGTCGCCAGGGCCGCGTTCATCGCCGACAAGTACGTACGCCGGACCGGAGCGCGGGACCGGTGGACCCGCCGCATCAGCCTCGCCGTGCCCGTCACGGAACACGAGCGGTGGGGAAGCGCAGCTGTCCGTACCCACCTCACTGCCCTCCTCCAAGTCCTCACCGGAGACCTCTGGGACGTGGACTTCCGGCCTCTCACCGGTCACTACGTCGAGGAGGCGATGGTCTCTCCCGACGACCCGCGTGCATCGGAAGTCGCGTTGTTCTCCGGTGGACTGGATTCCCTCAGCTGGGCTGCCACCCGTTTGCGCGCCGACGACTCCCGACCGCTCTTGCTCGTGATGTTCCGCGAGATCGGCCTGCTTCGTCTCCAGCAACGGGTGTACAAGGCCGTTGAGCGACTGGACGGAGCACGGCCGGTGCTGCTGTTACCGATGAGCCAGACCCCAGCGGGCGACGGCTCGGGGGCACGGCTGGAGACCTCCTCCCGCACACGTGGTCTGCTGTACGCGGCGGGCGCGATCCGCGCCGCCACCGCGCACGGGGTGGGCACCGTCCACATCCCCGAGAACGGCCAGCTCGCCCTCAATCCGCCTCTGACACCGGCGCGTTCGGCCGCTTGCTCCACGCGTTCCGTGCACCCGCGGACGCTGGGCAGTCTGAACGCCTTGGTAACTGCCGTGAGTGACACAGAGAGCACGGTGCAGGTGGTTAACCCTTTGGCACGGCTGACGAAAGGCGAAGTATGCAAGGTCGGACGTGATGCGGGCCTCACTCCGTCCGACCTGGAGTCCACCTTGAGCTGCGGCAAGCCGCCAACCCGCCGAAGCGGCGGCCCTCCCATCGCCAACTGCGGCGTCTGCTTCCCGTGCCTCGTGCGCCGCTCCGGGCTACTCCACGCTAACGGCACCGACGACACCCGGTACGAGACATTGCCATGGGCGGAAGACCTACCGCTTGACCGGAGTGCCGACTGGCGCGCACTGCAGCGGTGGCTGCTCGGTCAGTACACCCTTACGGATGTCCTCACCGATACCCCGCTGCCGCCGGATATGGACCCGGTGGTTGCCTTCGACTTGATCAAGCGCGGGCGGAAGGAGCTGGAGCGCCTGCTTCCTATCGCAGCTGTCGCTGGGGCCGCTGACGCAGCGTAGGCGGCAACGTGCAATACGAATCAACGGCGCACCTGCGAAGCCCAGTTGGGACGTATTCTTCTCTCTGGGCTCAGAGCTGTGGCAGGAGTGACGGTTCCGTATCCATTCCTTGCCGTGAGCGCCGGGCAGCAGAGGCAACAGGGGGGACGTCGTGGAGATTCAGATCACGGTCGATACGCAGGGCGACGACGCGGCGACACATGATCTGTACTACTGGCTCCGGCAGGATCGCGAACTCCGGCGTCACGTGGAGTTCGAACTGGCGCGAGCCTCCGAAGCCTCTGACCGCATGAGCGCGGGCGAGATCATCAACATGTTCGTGAGCAATGGAATTGCCGCGGCAAGCTTGTTGGTGAACGTCGTGGTCGCGTGGCGAGCAGCCCGCCCTTCGCAGCCCGGGGCCGTGACCTTCGAACGCGGCGGTATGACAGTGACCGTGCACGATACATCGGGCGAAACGTTGCGCCGAGTCGCAGAGCTGTTGGCTTCCGAGCCTCATGGCGGAGACCCGGAGGCCACTGGTCTGGGGCAGCCGTCCACACCCTCGGCTTCAGGGAATCGGTGATGGGGCTGCCCGACCCCGACGGAACGCGTGTAGTGCTGATCGGCGCGGACGAGTACCAGAACTTCCCGGGCCTGCCGGCAGTGCGCAACAATCTCGTCAGGCTGGCAGAGCTGTTCACGTCCCCGCACGCCGGGTGCCTACCTGCCGGACATTGCGTGACGGTGCGCAATCCTGCCGCCCGCGATGACGTGCTCGACGCCGTTTACCAGGCAGCGAGCGAGGCGACGGACACGCTGGTGGTGTACTTCGCCGGCCACGGCATGCTGTCACCTGAAGGCTCTCTCTACCTCGCACTGGGGCATTCCGAGCCGGGCCGGAAGTTCTACAAGTCAGTGGCGTACAACGACCTCCGCACCGGAGTGCTGGAAAGCGTGGCGCCCAGGAAAGTCGTGATCCTCGACTGTTGCTACAGCGGTGCCGCGCTGGAGGGGTACATGGGGGGGCCGGATGAGTTCGCGGACCAAACCGCCATCGAGGGCAGCTATGTCATGACCGCCTCAGCAGCGACGCAGGCTGCCATGGCTCCCGTGGGTGCGCGCTTCACCGCGTTCACCAATGAACTCGTGAAAGCCGTTTCCAAGGGCGTTCCAGAAGTGTCTGGCACGCTCGATATGAACTCCCTCTTCCGGCATGTCAGTCGTGAACTGGGATCAAAGGGCATGCCGGTACCTCGGCAACGGTCCGATGACCAGGGGCACGCCATCGCGCTGTTCCGAAACAAGTGGAAGCAGCCTCGGGAGGAGCCCACGCTCGCGACACTGCGTGAGGAGTGGTTCCGCGCGATCCAAGAAGGGCTGCTCTGGCATGTAAGGGATGTCCCGACGCTTGGCAAGGGGCGACTGCGTACCGACTTCGGCGAGCCCAGGCTCATCGGTTCCCTGCTGATCGCGCGGATCGCCGTCCGGCTCGCTCGGGGTGAGAGCACGGCGAGTATCCGCGACTGGCTCGCCGCCAGTCCGTTTTTCGCAGCGCCCGGCCCTGATGGCGATGAGCTCGACGAGCTCATCGCCAAGGTTCAGTTCGGGTTCGAGCACGATGGGCTGGCCACCACCGTTGTGGTCCTCGACGGCCTGGGGTTGCTCCCCTGGAGCCCGGAGAGCACGGACATGCTCCTCATCGAGTACTGGGCTGCCCAACGAGGTCGTACGGTGCCTCGCACGCGTGTGGAACGCGAACTCAGGGAGTTGTGGGACAGCACGGACTCTCGCGTCCACGCGGCACTCTCGGCGCTGCCGTCCTCTCCACTGGAGGCATACCCCGACGTGTGGGAGAGGCTGAAGGGCGAGCCGGACTTCCGAGTCGGCAACGCCGGAGCCATGGCGCTCGGCCAGCTTGGCGGCGACCGCGCCTGGAATCGTTGGATGTCCACCCGCCCCTGGAGCATCCTCAAGGCTCGCCACCTGGTGAGCCTTGGCGGAGATGTCGCCCGCTGCCAGGCCGCGCAGCGTGCTTTGGGCCGTCTCCTCGATCAGGCACCTTCCGGCGATGAATTCCGCGGTGTTCTCGAGCGTGCCGCAAAAATCATCCGGGAGCAGTTGGAGCACATCGCCTTGGCCGTGGACGGCATGAGTGCCATCGAATCCGAGCTGCTACGCGAGCGCAGCCAGGACGAGCACTTCCAGGACGGCTGCCTCGTCACCTTCCAGCAGCATCTGCTGGAGCGGAGCCAGTCCTTCACCCCTTTCCCTGAGCATGCGACAACGCACGGCACTTGGGGCCCACTTCCATGGTGGTCGATCGCTCTTCACGACGAACGCGAACAACGAGCGGCGCAGGAACTGCTCGCCCGCGGCGGTATGCAGCTGGCCATCACCGCCAAGAGCCGCGACGCTGACGAGCTTGTTATCACCTGCCAGGAGCCCGGGCCCGGACCTTCGCGCATCACAGCCCGCCTCCGCTTTCATCTCCGCGACGCGGTGCACGCCTGCGAGCTGCTCCTTCTTGCCCGTCGGCAGAAGGTGGCGGTGGATTTCCTCTCGGAACACATCGACGAGTGGGACGATCGCGAGGTCAACCTCATCGGCACGTTGCCCATCGACCTGGGCGGCGATCTCGGAGCCACTCTTGCTGACATAGCGACCCAGGCGTTGCGCCGACTCATGCCGGGCGCGTCGGGCCCAGACTTTCACCTGGAAGGTGTCCCGTCGCTCGAAACGCTCTTGAAGTCATCACGACTCCCCCAGATCTGCCGCCATCCGAGGTAGCGACGAGCCTGGGCGACCCCACGGGTCCCGGTCCGCACTGGCCGGCTTGCCGTCGAAAGGTAGCCAAGGAATCCCTTCTGGCTGGAATGTCTAGGTCGGTCGACGGTATGCCGCAAAAGACCCGCGTGATCGCGATGGCTCCGCGAGGTTGTGCGGCGTGCGCCCACCGCCGGTGTGCGGCCGAAAGACCATGGACCCGTGCCATGCGGCCGCTCGGTTCCCGTCCACAAACCGGTTTCGGCCGCTTCCTCTCGCGATAGGCTCGACCAGGCACTTTTGCATCGTGGTCCGTGAGGAAAGCCTGGGGAGGCCGGACGGTGACAGCTCAGTCAGGCGCGTCGGGACCGAGGCCCGGCACACCCAAGCCCGGCCCGCCGCGCCCCGTCCGGCAGTGGTTCCAGGAGCGTCCCTCGCCGTACCCGTGGGAGCAGGACGCGCTGGACCACGTGCGTGCTCTCATGCCGCAGGCCGAGCCCTTCCGCGCCTGGGCCACGTTCTCCTTCACCGCGATGTCCGGCCGCGTCAACGAGTGTGATCTGCTGATCTCCGTTCCCGCCGGCCTCTTCCTCATCGAGGTCAAGGGGCATCCGGGGCAGCTCCGCAACACCGGGTCGACCTGGAACTTCCAGGGACCCGACCGCATGCGGACCATCAACAACCCCCTGCACCTGACCGACCTGAAGTCCAAGGAGCTGAAGAGCCAGCTCCAGTGGGCGGCTCGCAAACTGGGCCTCTCCGAGCGGGTGGTCCCGCGCGTCGAGCCCGCCGTGTTCCTGTCGTCGCCCGACCTGGAAAGCCACCTGGACGAGGTCCAGCAGATCAAGGTCTACGGCCGTGACGACGGCGGCAGCGGTCTGAAGCGAATCTGGCAGGACTTCCTCGGCCTGCCTCCGGACCGTCCCGACCGGCGCATCACGCCAGAGTTCTCGCGGCACACCCTGCCGCAGCTGCTGAAGGCGATCGGGATCCGCCAGTCCACGGCCCATCTCCGCTTCGGCGACGCCTGGAAGATGGAGCCGCACCCGCTCGACGCGGGACCCTCCTGGGAGGACCGCCTGGCCACCCGGGACGACGGCCTCGTCCAGGAGGAGGGCCGGGTCCGCATCTATCTGGTGAGCCAGATGGCGACGGAGGCGGCCCGCAAGGCAACCGAACGCGCTGCGCGCCGCGAGTACCAGGTGCTGCAGGGCATCACCCACCGCGGCATCGTCGACGCGCTCGACTACCGCGAGCACCAGGGCGGACCGGCGATTCTCTTCCGCCACCGCCACGGCGATCTCCGCTTGGACCAGTACCTGGACACCTACGGCGGCAGGCTGACGCCCGAGATCCGCCTGGACCTGGTCCGGCAGCTCGCCGAGGCGGTCCGTTACGCGCACAACCGCTCGCTCTACCACCGGGCGCTCGCGGCCCGCTCCGTGTACGTGTCGTTCCGGGCCGACGGGGCTAACCCCGAACTGCGGATCACCGACTGGCAGACAGCGGCGCGGGACTTCGACAGCAATGCCACGTTCTTCCGCTCCATCGGCGGATCCGCTCTCGACGCTGCTCTGATCGAGGACGCGGCCCGCGTCTATCTCGCCCCCGAGTCGGACCAGCCATACGCAGACCCGGCCGACCTGGACATCTTCGGTCTCGGCGCGGTCGCCTACCTCATCCTCACCGGCAAGCCGCCGGCCACCCAGCGCAGCGACATGGCCGAACGTCTTCGCAGCGACGGCGGGCTGCGCCTGTTCGCGGTGGCCGATGGCCTGCCCGACGCCCTCGACGACCTGGTGTTCCGGGCCACCCGGGCTGACGTCAACGAGCGGCTCGGCTCGGCCGAGGCGTTCCTGGACCTGCTCGACGAGGCCGAGCGTGCCAGTATCCTCCCGGACTCTCCGGCGGCGGCCTGCGTCGACCCTCTCGAAGCGGTGCCCGGTCAGGCGCTTGACGCCGAGTGGACGGTACGCCGGGTCCTGGGCACCGGCGCCACCGCCCGCGCCCTGCTCGTGGAGCGGGCCATGGAGGACGAGGACGGCCGCACCCAGATCGACGAGCACGTCTTCAAGGTTGCTCTCGACGAGGAGAAGGCGGGGCGGCTGCGTGCCGAGGAACGGGCGCTGCGCAAGGTCGGCGGCGGCTCTGTCGTCCAGCTTCGCGGCGAGGGGCTGCGGGAGTTCGGCGGGCGGACCGTCCTGGAGCTTGAGTACGCCGGCGCGCAGTCGCTCGGCGAGCGACTGCGCGGCAAGGGTCAACTCACCTACCACGAGCTGGAGCGCTTCGCGGACGACCTGTTCCACGCCCTGGACCAGCTCGCGGCACAGGGCGTCCGCCACCGCGACATCAAGCCGGACAACTTCGGCATCCAGCGCCGCAAGGACCGCACCTGGCAGCTCAAGCTGTTCGACTTCTCCCTGACGGACGCCTCCGACCGGGATGTGAAGGCCGGCACGCGCGGCTACCTCGACCCGTTCCTCGGCTCGATGCGCCGCGCGCACTACGACGACCACGCGGAACGGTACGCCGCCGCCGTCACCCTCCACGAGATGGCGAGCGGTGAGCGCCCGCTGTGGGGCGAGGGGCAGCTCGACCCGCTGACCAACGAGTCGGCCGAACTCCACGTCGCCACCGAGCTGTTCGAGCCCGCGCTGCGTGACGGACTCACCGCCTTCTTCCAGCGCGCGCTGTACCGCGACACCGAGCAGCGCTTCGACACGCTGCGGCAGATGTGGGACGCCTGGCGGGCGGTGTTCCGCGCGGCCGACGCGACCGCGCCCGCCACGACGCCCTCCACCGTGGGCACCACGTCCGACGATCCGGAGGAGGCCCGCGACCGCGCCGCCGCGGCGGCCGACCTGACGACGCCACTGGACGCCGCCGGCCTGTCCCCACGTGCCGTGTCGGTGGCCGGCGGACTCGGCGCCACCACCGTCGGGGAGCTGCTGGACATCCAGCCGTACGCCATCTCCAAGGCGCGCGGTGCCGGTGCTCTCGTCCGCAAGGAACTCAACCGGCGCCGCAAGCAGTGGGCCACCGCGCTGCGCCCGGCGGCGCCGTACGCACCTCGCAGGCAGTCACCGGACGCCGCCGCCCTGAAGCAGTCCGCTCCCGGCGCCGACGAGGCCCGCATCCTGTCGATAGACGACATGGCCGCGCTCCTCGCCCCCGAGCCGGGCCGCAAGGGCTCCCACCGTGCCGACGTCGTACGCCTCACCCTGGGCCTGCCCTCGGACGACGGCGGACTCTCCCCGCTCGGCGCCTGGCCCGTGCAGGCCCGCGTCGCCGACCACTTGGGCATCAAGCAGACCTCCGTCTCCCGGCACCACCGCAACGAGATCAAGAAGTGGGCGGAGGCGGACTGGCTGGACCCGGTCCGCACCGAGCTGACCGAGATCATCCAGTCTGTGGGCCGGGTGATGACCGCCGACGAGGCCGCGGCCGAACTCCGGGCCCGTCACGGTGCGGGGGCGGACACGCCGGAGCGGACCCTTGCCAGGGCCCTGGCCGTCGTCCGGGCCGCCGCCGACGCGGAAACCACCGAACGCCCGGACGAGGATCCCGCCGGGCAGCACGAGCCCCGGTTCGCCGTGCACCGGCGCGGCGAGACGGTCCTGCTCGCCGCCGAGTCCCTGCCGGGTGCGGACGATCCCAGCCCGCGGGAGTTGGCGGACTACGCGGCGCTCCTCGGCCAGGCGGCCGAACGACTGGCACGGCAGGACCCCCTGCCCGGCCGCGGCGAGGTCCTGCGCATTCTGCGCTCCGTGCCCGCACCCGACGGGCTGGCTCCGCTCGCCGACACCCGCCTGGTGTCCCTGGCCGCTGCGTCGGCCCCCGGCGTCGCGGCCACGCCCCGGCTGGAGCTGTACCCGCGTGACCTGAGCCTGGAGCGGGCGCTGCGCATCTCCCAGGCGGGCGCGGGCGTCCGCCGCGACCGGGGTATCACCGTCGCCGAGCTGG
This sequence comes from Streptomyces purpurascens, assembly GCF_045040895.1. Lineage (NCBI taxonomy): Bacteria > Bacillati > Actinomycetota > Actinomycetes > Kitasatosporales > Streptomycetaceae > Streptomyces > Streptomyces purpurascens. The sequence goes on from NZ_CP108341.1 coordinate 5,093,524, forward strand.
TGGCCCGGCTGCGCGCCCGTTTCCCGGGCCTGGACCTGGTGTCGGGCTCGCGGGAACCCACCCATGTGGAGCTGCTGGACGCCCTGGAAGGGGCGCGCTTCGACCTCGTGTACGACGACGAGGCGGAGAAGTTCTTCCCCAGGGCGCCGGAGTCGACGGGCACCTGGAGCTCCACCGGCGCCCTCACCAGTTACCAGCCGCCCACCCCCGTGACCCGGGCCGACCGGGAGGACCCGCACGGCCCGCTGCGGGAGCGGCTTGCCGTCGTGGCGGAGCGAGGCGGTTTCCTCGCTCTCACGGTGAAGGCGAACGCGTTCGCGGGAGCGGCGGAGACCGTCGCGTCCGCCTTCCCGGTCGAGGCCGTCGACCTGTCGGACGTGTTCCTCACCGCCTTCCGCGCCCTGGCCGCAGAGAAGGGACAAGCCTGGCAGAAGGTCCTGCGCGCCGACAGCCTCTCCACCCCGGGCAGCATCAAGCCCGGGCTGGCGTCCTTCGTCCGAGTGGTCTGGCAGCGCGTGGAGGAGGCGGTGCTGGCCCGCGCTGACGCGCCGCGCACTGTTCTGTTCCTCCACGACGCCGGCCTGGTCGCCCGGTACTGGGACGAGGGCGGACACGGCTTCTTGGTCCGGCTCCAGAACGCGGCCCGCCGCCCCGCCGACACGCCGCACGGCCTGTGGCTGCTGTGCACGGTCGAGACACGCGCACAGGAGCCGAAACTGGACGGCCGGACGGTGGAGGTGATCGGCGGCGACGGCGAACGGGAGCAACTGGACCGGGAGTTCCTGGAGTCGTTGCGGGTGCCGGCCGGCACGGGCTGAGCGGCGGCCGGCCGGCACCAGCCGCCGTACCTATCAAGGTTGATAGGTCAAGACTTACGGGGAACCCCGCCCTTGCGGCCGATGTCGAACGCCAGCCGGTACACGTCGGGGAGGTCGAGCGCGCCGCTGGTGCGTTCGGTCAGGACGCCGAGTTCGACCAGTTCCTCTATCAGGCCGATGGGGTCGTCAGCGGCGGCACGGGGACCACTGTTCTCGTCGTCGTCCTCCCGCATACGGCGCAGGATTTCCGCGAGACCGCCACGCTCCCAGCACTGGCGGACGACGGACGGCTCTATCGGCACCTGCTCGCCCTCGAGCTGTTCGATCGCCGTCGCGGCCCAGCCGATGTCCTCCTTCAGCTCGTCCACCCTGACCCGCGACGCCTCGTGCAGACTCTCCCGGATCGCCTCGTAGTGCAGCGGGTACAGCTGCGTGGCGTACCGCTCCGCCGTCAGGTCCGTGGCCGTGCGCAGCGCGAGCAGCCAGGTCCTCGGGCTCACGCGTCCCTTGCCGTCCTGGAGATGGTTCGGTACCCAGGTGAAGGTGTGGCCCTTGCGCCGGTCGGTCCCCATGTACGGCCCCGCGAGGGCGACGAAAGCCCGCTCCTGGCACTTCTCGTCGGCGATCAGGTCGACCGGGGCGACGAATCGCCCCTCACCCTGCGTCAGCCACTCGCCGTACTGCGCCCGGAACTTCTCCGCCTCGGCACTCGGATGGTTGCCCAGCCGGTGGAAGAGCAGCCCGTAGAGGTTCTCCCGGCTCCACGTGAGGTCGGCCGCGTTCGCCCCCAGCTTCGAGGCGTCCGGGAACGTCTTGGGCGCGCTGTCGTACATGTCCGGGCGTACGAAGATCTTGGCACGCAGGGCCCCCGTGGTCAGCCGCAGTTCCAGCGCCACCTGGAACAGCGCCGACACCAGCCGGTCGGCGGTATTGCGGTCCGCGTGGAGGTGGTCCAGGGCGTCGAAGAGCAGCACGCGTGTCTCGCCGCTGTCCCGCGCCTCCCGGTCGGCTTTGCGCAGTGCGTCCTCGTACGCGTCCTCGTTCTCCTCGGCCCACCGGATGCGGTCGGCCCAGTCGGGGATGCTCGCGATCTCCGGAACGCCGAGCGCCATCATCACGACAGCACACCAGAAGACCTCGGGATCGGCCCCCTCGCGCAGCAGCCGGGCGATCCTGCGCTTGCCGGGGTACGGGGTGTCGGCGCCACCCCCCGTGGTGAACCCGGTGGTGACTCTGACCCGCCGCAGCCGCGGCATCATGTACGACCGCGCGGCCACCTCCCGCAACTCGGGATCGGTCAGCGCCTTCGCCCAGTACGTCTTGCCGGTGCCGCGCGCGCCCCGGACCACGGTCACGTCAGGGTCGAGCGCGAGGCGGTGGCTGGACGGCGTGAACAGCCGCCGCAGGTCGGGGCCGTCCGTGTCCGCGTCGAGCGCGACACCGAGGGCCCTGGCGATCAGGGTGCGGTACTCGTCGGTGGTCGGTGCGGCGGTCATGAAGGCTCCGGGGCGGGGTGCGGTGGCGGCAGCAGACGCTCCACCGTAGTCGTGAACGTCCGGTACGCGGCCTCGACGAACGGCAGCTCGGGCCAGTCGCGGCTGCGCAGGGGGTCCAGCCCCACCAGGTCGTTGCCGAAGAGGATGGGGATGGCGGCGTGCGGCGCGTCGTCGTCCTCCAGCGGAGGGTGGTACAGCTCGTCGCCTTCGTCGTCCGCGCCGTCCTCGTCCGTGTCGAGCTGGTCGTAGAGGGTCGAGGCGAACAGTGTCTGGGCGCGGTCGATCAGAGCGGGCAGCCGCTTCGCGTCCCCGGCGGAGTGGAACATGGCCGCCACGATCCGCAGCCGCTCCCTCAGCTCCCGGGCCAGGGCCGGACGCCGCTGCCACTGCGTGAACAGCATCTTGTAGCCCTCCCAGGTGGAGGGGTTGTCCACCGCGAACAGCAGGGCGAGCCCGCTGAGATGGGTCAGGGTGACCGCCGCGATGTCGTGCATGCCAGCCCTGCTGTCCAGCAGGACGACGTCCGGTGGCCGCGACAGCTCGGTGACCTGGTCCTCGCAGGAGGCGATCGCCTCTTCCAGCCGCGCGGCGAACGGCCGGTCGCCGTCACCGGGGTTCAGCCCGGCGAGGTCGCTGTAGATACGGTTCAGCTTGGCGAGGTAGTCGTACGGCTCCCCTTCCAGCGGCGAGCCACCCGCGGGCGCCAGCCACACCTCCCCGTTGCCCTTGAAGGGTAATGCGGAACTGCGCGCCACCAGTTCCAGCCCGTCGGCGTTGCCGACACCGCTCTCTATCAGGTGGTCGACGACGCCGTGGCGGGGGATGCCGGCGGGGTCCTCCAGCAGGTTGGACACGCCCGGGGACTCCAGATCGAGGTCCACCACGAGCACGCAGCGGCCCGTTCCGGCCAGGTACCGGGCGAGGACGGCGGTGGCGGTGGTGCGCCCGACCCCGCCCTTGAAGCCGTACAGCGCCACCCGCCGGTCCCGGCGGCGGGAGGCTCCGGCAGAGGGCGCGGGGGTGCCCCGGGCCCAGTCGGTGCCGATCACGGTCCGCTCCAGGGCGTGGACGCTACCGACGCCGGCACCCTGCTGGGGGCTGACCTGCACGCGGTCATCGGCGTCGAAGTACAGCTCGGGCGCGAACAGTTTGTCGCCGAAGAGGAGGGGTTCGAGGCCGGTGAAGGGGCGCGTGGCGGCGGTGAACGCGTCTCGGAGGGCCACTACGTCGGGGTCGTCGTGGGCGAGGGGGCGTCCCCGGTCGTCGATGAGGATGCAGCTTCGGCCGAGCACGTCACGGGTGAGGACGACGTCCATGCCGAACTGTGCGGCGGCCTGCCGGGCATGGTCGAGGGCGGCTTGCCAGGCGGTGTCGAAACGCGCGCGGGAAGGGCTCATGCGCGGGTCCTCGTTCCCAGGATGCTCGCCTGCTCATGGGCGGCGATGAGGGCGTACGCGGCCTTCAGGTGCTGGTCGATATCCGCCTTGGTGATCGCGGTGCCGTCGCAGTAGCGGTCCGCGACGTCCCAGTTGGCGAACGGGTTCTTCCAGATGAGCTGCGTGAACAGCGCGCCCGCTCCGCCTCCCCGGCGGCGGTGGGCGACGGCGGTGAGGTGTTCCCACAGCTCGGGGAGGTGCCCGTGCTTATTGGTCCACTGCGGCTTCTTGCGGGAGCGGTCCAGGTACTTCACCTCCGGGTGCTCCGGCATGTTCCGCGCATCCAGCCGTGAGCCGAGGAAGTCGATCAGGATGGCCTTCACGGCGCACTCGGCCGCCAGCCCGGCCAGGTGGTCGGCGGATATCCGCAGGTCCTGCTCGGCGGCCAGCAAGGCCGCGTCGTAGTGGTTCCTGCTCGCCGTCGCGAATGCGGGCGGCGGCGGTGTCGCGGAGGGTGTCGAGGCCGTCACGACGATCACTTTAACGAGTCGATCAAGAGGGTTGCGGGGGCTTTCCCAGATCGCGACGACCCTGGGCCGCCGTACGGGGGCGCGGGTGCGGCAGGATGGGAGGTCCGGTCCGCGGATGACGCGGTGGGGCGCTGACGCGGTGCAGGGAAAAGGAAGCGAAGAGTGACGGTGACGACTACGGGCACGGACAAGGCGGCCCTGCTCAAAGATTTGAAGAAGCTGGTCGTCGCACTGGAGGACGACCTGCGGGCCCGCAGCGACTCCGAGGAGGAGTTCCGAACTCGGCTGGACCGCGAGTGGCGCGAGGCGAAGGAGGCGAGGCGTACCGCCCTGTCCTACCCGGCCTGGCGCGACGAGCGTGTCACGCAGGCTGCCGTGGCGTGGGTGCTGGGCTGTGTCTTCGTCCGTTTCTGCGAGGACAACGGCCTGATCGACGAGCCGTACCTCGCCGGCCCCGGCGAACGTCTCGCCGAGGCGGAGGCCCGGCACGAGGCGCACTTCCGCACCTACCCGCACCACAACAACCGCGACTGGATCATCGAGGCGTTCCGCCACCTGGCGAGCACCAACGAGACGGCCGCCGGCCTCTTCGACGAGCGGCACAACCCGCTGTGGGGACTGACTCCCGGCTACGAGACGGCGACGGAACTGCTGATGTTCTGGCGCCGCTGGGGCGCGGACGGTGAGATCCGCTACGACTTCACCGCCCCCGAGTGGGACACCCGCTTCCTCGGCGACCTCTACCAGGACCTGAGCGAGCACGCCCGCAAGACATACGCGCTGCTCCAGACCCCCGAGTTCGTCGAGGAGTTCATCCTCGACCTGACCCTGGAACCGGCGGTCGCCGACGACGGGCAGGGCTTCGGCCTCAACCCCGTGTGGACCGGCCCCGACGGCAGGGAGCGCCGCGGCCTGCGCACCATCGACCCGGCGTGCGGCTCCGGCCACTTCCTGCTGGGCATCTTCCACCGCCTGCTGGACAAGTGGCGCCAGGCGGAACCGGGTACGGACGACTGGACGCTGGTGCGCCGGGTGCTGGAGTCCGTCCACGGCTGCGACAAGAACCCCTTCGCAGCGAGCATCGCTCGTTTCCGGCTCCTAGTCGCCGCGATGCGTGCGGCGGGTACGCGGCGGCTGGCGGACGCGCCGCCATTCCGTATCAACGTGGCCGTGGGGGACTCGCTGCTGCACGGCCGGGACGCGGCGGGCATCCAGACCGACCTGGACACGTTGTTCGCGGAGGCGGTCGTGGGGCGCGAGGAGGGGGAAACGTACGCGTACGCCACGGAGGATGTGTGGGAGTACGCGAAGAGGGCGGACCTGCTGGGACGCGGGTCGTATCACGTGGTGGTGGGGAACCCGCCGTACATCACGGTGAAGGACAAGCAGGAGAACGAGAACTATCGGGCAGCGTACGACGCGTGTGCGGGGACTTATGCGCTGTCGGTGCCATTCGCTCAGCGCATGTTCGAGCTTGCGGTGAAGGGGCCCGGTGGGCGGCTAGGCGGCGGTGGCTTCGTGGGGCAGATCACCGCAAACTCGTTCATGAAGAGGGAGTTCGGCAAGAAGCTCATCGAGGTCGTCTTCCGGAACCGGGTCGAGCTGTCCCACGTGATCGACACCTCGGGTGCCTTTATTCCGGGGCACGGCACACCCACGGTGATTCTGGTGGGGCGCAACCGGGTTCCAAGCCCGCAGCGGACGGTGCGGGCGGTGCTGGGTGTGCGGGGGGAGCCGGGGCAACCGGAGGATGCGACACGGGGCGCTGTCTGGCAGGCAATTGTCGCTCAGGCGAACAAGCCAGGAAGCGAGTCGGAGTGGGTGTCAGTTGAGGACGCAGATGCCTCAGGGTTCGCGGAGCATCCCTGGTCGCTCTCGGGCGCTGGCAGCGCGCCCCTCTTGTCCGCACTCAATTCTTTTGCGTCCATAAGGTTGGGTAGTCGTGTCTCGTCAATTGGTCGGACGACGAACCCGGGAGATGACGAAGCCTGGACCCTGCCTGATCAGCGGACGGCCGAGAGGCTGCGTGAAGGAAGACTGGTTCAGCGCTTTGTTATCGGCGAGGCGGTGCGTGATTTCTCAATCCACGGGAGACTGGTCATCCGTGACCCGTATTGCGGAGAGTCTCACAGTGATGTAGTGCCCGCTCATAACTGGTTGCCGGCGCGTGCGCTTTGGCCGAGCAGGACAATTCTTAGAAATCGGCGTCTGTTTGGGAGGGTGATGGAGGAGGTCGGGAGGGCCTGGTACGAGCATCTGGAAAACTATGCGTACCGCCTGAGCGGCCAGTTCTCTATTTCTTTCGCGTTCGTTGCAACTCATAACCACTTCGTCCTTGAGCGCGGTAAGAAGCTCTTCAAGCAGTCCGCACCCGTGATCAAGCTGCCCGATGGAGCCGGGGAGAACGAGCACCTGGAGCTGTTGGGGATCCTCAACTCTTCGACGGCCTGCTTTTGGCTTAAGCAGATGAGCCAGGCAAAGGGGGGGACTGACAATTCGAGCGGCGGTGGTAATCGGTGGACGCCTGAGGCGTGGATCGACCGTTACGAGTTCACCGGTACTAAGCTGCAAGAGTTCCCCCTACCGGAAAAGCTTCCGCTTCACCTTGGTCGCATTCTCGACGCGCTGGCTCAGAGGCTTGCAACGTTCGAGCCGTCGGCCATGTGCGCCGAGGGCGTACCGCAGCGGCATGCGCTCGATGAAGCTAGGGCTAGCCACGATCGCGTTCGCCAACGCTTGATCGCTCTGCAAGAAGAGCTGGACTGGCAGGTCTACGGTCTTTACGGGCTGCTCACCGACCGCGAAGTCGCCCGGACCGTGACCCCGTCACCCGATCCCGAGACCATCCCGGAGGCTAGGCTCGGTGAGCGCGCCTTCGAGATCGTTCTCGCGCGGAAGGTCGAGGCCGGGGAGGTGGAGACCGCCTGGTTCGCGCGCCACGGTTCGACCCCTGTCACCGAGATCCCCGCCCACTGGCCCGACTGGTACCGCAACATCGTCCAGGCGCGCATCGACCTGATCACCAGCCGCAAGGACATCGCCCTCATCGAGCGCCCCGAGTGCAAGCGCCGCTGGGCTACCGACTCCTGGGAGAAGAAGGAACGCGCCGCGCTGCGGAACTGGCTGCTGGACCGCTGCGAGGACGAGGACCTGTGGTTCGAGGTGCGTGAGGGGATGCGACACCCCCGGACGCTGACCGTCAACAACCTTGCTGATCGGCTCGGTTCCGACCCCGACTTCACCTCAGTGGCCGCACTCTACGCCGCCGACCACCTGAAGAAGCCGGACCTTCCCCTCGCGCAGGTCCTCAGCGAGATCATCGCCGACGAGCACGTGCCCTACCTCGCCGCGATGCGCTACAAGGACTCGGGCTTGCGCACCCGCCGTGAGTGGGAGAAGGTCTGGGAGAAGCAGCGCGAGGAGGACCGTACCGGCACGCGGCTCGATATCGATCCGCCGACCAAGTACAAGTCCTCCGACTTCCTCAAGCAGTCCTACTGGACCCACCGCGGCAAGCTCGACGTCCCCAAGGAACGGTTCATCTCCTACCCGGAGGCGGGCCCGGGCAGCGACTCCACGCTGATGCTCGGCTGGGCCGGCTGGGACCACAAGGAGCAGGCACTGGCCCTCACGGATCTGATCGACACGCGTGTCAGGAACGACGCTTGGGGCACCGACCGGCTCGTCCCCCTGCTCGCCGGGCTGCATGAGGTCATGCCGTGGGTGCACCAGTGGTACAGCGCAGACGACGATGAGTGGGAGAGCTCGCCGGCCGAGGACCTGGAGTCGGAGTACCGGAAACTGTTGCGCACGCACGGGGTGAGCGAGGCGCAGATGAAGGACTGGCGTCCGGTGCGGAAGACACGCGGGCGGAAGGCCGTACAGCGTCGAGAGCCGACCGAACAGCCGGAGGTGGACGAGGCGTAGAGCCGACAAGGGGGAGAGACAGAGTGCTCTCCCCCGAGCTGCCGACGGCGACTCAGCGGGCGGTGCCTGATGCGTTGAGCCGAAGCACGATAGTTGTCACCAAGGCAACCTTGTTGTCACTTCGCGTCTGAGCCTGGCTCTGCCGAGGACGTGGTTCTAGCAACGCCGGTGCACGCCAGTACTGCGGTAGCGGTGGCGTTGAGGAAGAGCATGAATGTCCAGGACGCGTCCGTAGTGTCGATGCGCCCGATACGGATGGGCTCTTCAGATGCCTGGGAGAGAAGGTTGACGGTGGCGGAGAGGGCCAGCGTCGGCTGTCCGCGCTTTTGGGTGCGGCGCAGCCGGGCCCGGTAGATGCCTGCGAGCTGATTGGCGGGAACCAGGCCATCCCAGACGACGAAGGTCCTACCGGCGATCAAGGCGTCGCGTGCAGGGCCACATGCCGTGGTCTGCTCGCTGAGCATCTCGGTCAGGTCGTCGCGTATCACGCCGCGGCCTGGTGACAGGAGAGCCGCTGATGGGGAGTCTGTGACAAGTAGCCTGCCTCCCAGGTGACAACCAGGCTGCTTCGGCCCGGCTTTCTGCCAGCGTATTCGGCTTTGCCGGTGACAACCGTCGTGCTTCGGCATATGCGTGCGCCGTCAAAGCCGACCAGGCGGTTGGGGACACGAGCAGGGGCTGAATCCGGGTGTCCTTTGCCTGGCCCCGCCCGCCGACGCCGACGGGGGACGGGGCCTGCTCCTGGCCGCCGCCCTGGCCTCCCGCTGGGGTGTGACGGAGCGCACGGGGCCGGGGAAGACGGTGTGGGCGGAGGTGGACCTGCGGGCAGGGACCCCCACCAGACACCCGACGTGAGCGCACCTGGAACACCCACCGTCAGACGATCACCCACCGTGATGCCCCACCCTGAAGGTGTCACGATCTCTCCCCCTACTGTCGGACCCACCTGGCAAGATGGACGTCGCGCCAACGCCTGAGGGGGGGCGCTGTCCGGGCCGGCCGCCAGCACAGTGAGGGAATGATCGCCTGATGTCGACCACAGAACTGTTCCTCCGGGATGTCATCGACATCAAGGAGGACGTCCACGCGGGCGATTTCAAGGTCGACCTCTCCCAGGGCTTCCACGAGGCCGCCGAGCGGGTGGCGGAGTACGTCGTCACCGAGCAGCTGCAGAAGGCGTTCCGCAAGGCGCTCGGCATCGTCGCGAAGGCGGTCCGCACGGGCGACTCTCACGCCGCGTACCTGCACGGCTCGTTCGGTGCCGGTAAGAGCCACTTCCTCACCGTGCTGCACGCCGTGCTCAACGGCCACGAGGGGGCTCTGAACAAGCGAGGACTGACGGAGGTTGTCGCCGAGCATCGGGACTGGCTGGGCGGCAGCAACTTCCTAATGATCCCGTACCACCTGGTCGGATCGACCGACCTCGACTCGGCGCTGCTCGGTGGTTACGTCCACACCGTGCGGGAGGTGCGCAAGGACGCGCCGACCCCCGCCGTCTACCGGTCGGACGCGCTGCTCACCGACGCGGACCGGCAGCGGAAGTTCCTCGGCGACGACGACAAGTTCCGGCAGTGGCTCGGTGCCGGGGCGGCAGCCACCGCCCCCGGCGAGGGCGGGGCGTCCGGTGCGGACGACGAGGACGACTTGCCGGGCATCGACGGGGGAAGGGACCTGCCCGGCACGGGCGGCTGGAGCACCGCCGAGCTGGACCGGGCCTTCGCCGCGCCGCCCGGCAGTGAGGAGCGGGAGCGGCTGGTGTCGGCGCTGCTGACCGGGCCCATGGCCGCGTACACGCAGGCCGCCCGCGGCGACGCGCAGTCTTTCATCCCGCTGGAGAACGGCCTGAAGGTCATCTCCCGCCACGCCCAGTCGCTGGGCTACGACGGCGTCGTCCTCTTCCTCGACGAGCTGATCCTGTGGCTCCAGGCGCACATGGGCGACCAGGACTTCGTCCGCGACCAGGTGCAGCGGCTGGTCAAGCTGATCGAGTCCGCCGACAGCGGCAGGCCCGTGCCGATCGTGTCCTTCATCTCCCGCCAGCGCGACCTGTCCCAGCTCATCGGCTCCGACGTGGCGGGCGCCGATGTGCAGAACCTGGAACAGCAGGTCGAGTACCTCGCCGGCCGGATCGACGTCGTGGAGCTGGAGGACAGCAACCTCGTCGAGATCATCAAGCACCGGGTGCTCGCCCCGCGTCCGGGCATGGAGCAGGCTCGCGACGACGCGTTCAAGATCGTCGAGTCGTCGCGGGACGAGGTGCGGCAGGTCCTGCTCGACGCGCAGGGGCGCACGGAGGCGAGCTGGGACGACTTCCGCACCCTGTATCCGCTGTCCCCGGCCCTGCTCAACGTGTTGGTCGACCTCTCCGGTGCGCTCCAGCGCGAGCGGACCGGTCTCAAGCTGGTGCAGGAGCTGCTGCGGCGCCACCGCGACGACCTGCGGCTCGGCCAACTCGTCCCGATCGGCGACCTGTGGGACGTCATCGCCGCGCGGACCGGTGAGGCGTTCACCGCGAAGCTCCGCAAGGAGTCGGAGATCGCGCACCGCTTCCACGCCCGCGTCCGCGAGCACTTGCTGACCAAGTACGGCTCCGAGGACGACAAGCGGTTCCGGACCGACGACCGGCTCGTCAAGACGCTGCTGCTGGCCTCCCTCGCCCCCAACGTGCCCGCCCTGACCCGGCTCACGGGCGGGCGGCTCGCCGCGCTGAACCACGGCACGATCAGGACCCGGGTGGGCGACGCGGGGGCCGTCGCCGTCAAGCGCCTGCAGGAGCTCCAGGCCGAGGGCTTCGACGGCGAACTGCGCAGCGAGGGCGACTCCGCCGACCCCGTGTTCCACCTGCACCTGTCCGACCTGGATGTCGAGCCGCTGCTGGAGGAGGTGCAGGGCGTCGCCGACCAGGACGGCTACCGCCGCCAGTGGATCAAGGACCAGCTGTGGGCGGCCCTGGGCATTCCCGACACTCAGGCGTTCGTCTGCGAGCGGACCGTCGTCTGGCGTGGCACTAAGCGCACCGTCGAGTTCGTCTTCGGTAACGTCCGCGACCCGCACCTGCCCGACGCCGAGTTCGCGCCGCAGACCGAGGGCAACATCCGCTTCGTCTTCGACTACCCCTTCGACGGCCACACCCACTCGCCGATGGACGACGTGCAGCGGGTGGAGCGGATGAAGCGCGCCGGGAAGACGGCGCCGACGATCGTCTGGCTGCCGCACTTCCTGTCCGAGCAGAAGGCCCGCAACCTCGGACGCCTGCTGAAGATCAACTACCTGCTGGAGCGTGACCGGCTCGACGACCACACGGCGACCCGCCCCGCCGAGGAACGCATCCAGATCCGCAATCAGCTCAAGGCGTCCCGTGACAGCCTGACCACCCAGCTCACCGACGCCCTGCTGCAGCTGTACGGCATCAACAAGGCCGAGCCGGGCACTGCGGGTGCCGAGGTCCCCGAGGGGCACCACCTGATCTCGCTCCAGCCCGGCTTCACCCGCACCCGGCCCGAACCGGCGGTCGGCTTCGAGGAGAACCTCTTCCTGCTCGCCGACGGGCTCCTCAGCGCCCGTCACCCCAAGCATCCCGACTTCGACCCGCGCCTCACCCGCAAGGCCGTCACCACCCGCGAGCTGAAGACCACCCTCGAATGGATCACGAGGGCGATGGAGGACGGCTCCCGGCGCGTCGTGGTCGACAGCCAGCACCTGCCCGTCGTCCGCCGGATCGTGCACGCCCTCCAGCTCGGCGAGGTCCACGACGGGCCCCTGAACGTCACCACCGACTGGCGCCTGCGCGTCAACAAGAAGGCCGCCGAGACCCCCGACGCCGGCCCGGACCTGTCCGTGGAGGACATCCGCGACTGGATCGAGCAGCTCGGCTACACCGGCCTCGACCGCCACGTCAGCAACCTGATCATCGCCACGTACGCCCTGCTCGACGACCGCACCTGGGTCTACCAGACCTCGCCGCTGCCCAAGGCCCCGGAGCTGGAGCGGATCGGCCCGGGATATGGGCTGAGGGCCGTGGAACTGCCGACCGAGGACGAGTTCCACACCGCGCTCGGCCGCGCCGGCACGATCTTCGGCAGGACCGTCTCGCGGGTCCTGTTCGCCCGCAACGTCGCCCGGCTCGCCGAAGGCGTGCGCGCGGTCGCGGAGGAGCACCGCGTGGCCCTCGGCGAGGTGCGCACCCTCCTGACGGAGCACGCCCACCACCTGGGGCTGACCGGCGCCGACGCGCCCCGCCTGAAGTCCACCAAGGTCGCCGCCGACCTCGTCGCCCGGCTGCTGCGCACCATCGAACCGGCCGCGTGCGTGCGGGAGCTGGCCGCCGCCGCGTACGACGTGACCGACGAGGAGATCGCGGGCGCTCTGCGGCACGCCCCGGAGGTCGCCGCCGCGCTGCGCGGTACCAGGTGGTCCCTGCTGGAGGATGTGCGCCGCGACATCGCTGTACGCCAGGACAGCCTCGGTGAACGGGCCACCCGGTTCCTGGACGAGGTGCACCGCGCCGCCCGAGAGCACGAGCAGACCGTCTCGCTGGTGCCCGTACTGGACCGGCTCCCGGACACTGTCATGGCCCTGATGCGTGAGGCCACCCGCCTCGCGCAGCCGGCCCAGCCGGTCACTCCGCCCGTCGCGCCGGTCACGCCGGAGCCGACCGCCGAGGACGTCAGCCTCACCGACCATGGCAAACCTCCCGTCCCTTCGACGCCCACCCCGGAACAGCCCTCTACGCTGGACGACGCCTCCCGCAGCGGGGGCGACGCACAGGCCGGTCGCCGACGCGCCGTCCACCTCATCGAACCCACCCAGCTCGAGATGTCGCTGGCCACCACGGTCGCCGAGATCGACGCGGAGATCCGCGCCTACCTCGCTGCCCACCCCGGCACCCGCATTCAGGTCTCCTGGCAGCCGGTCACGGACACCGGGGCCGGGACCGACGGCTCCGCCGAGACTGAGGCGGAACCGGGCGGCGAAGGGACCACCGGCTGATGGCCCCGGCCCTGCCCCGGGTGGGCCGTCGTACCGTCGAGGCCCTGCTCGCCGCGAACGCCAAGGACCTGGGCGAGCGCAGCCTCGTACTCGTCCACGGCCGGTACGCGCCCGGCGCCCCGCCCCGGTTCACCGTCACCCTGGACGGCGAGGCGCGACGCGTCCACGTACGGGACGAAGCCTCCGTCCTCGGCGTCGTCGCCGCCCTGCACGAGCACAGGAGCGCAGCCGCTTCCTCCGACGTGCTCGTGGTGACCACGGGCGTCGACGACGAGCAGCTCGGCTGGGACGTGCGCGGCAGGGCCGTACGGCGCAAGACCCTCACCGTCGAGAACGCCGAGGTCGTCCTCCAGCGCTTCGGCGCCACCGCCCTGGATCCGCGGATGTACCGCGAGCGGTGGCTGCTGGAAGCCCTGGTCGAAGCGGAGCCCGCGGAAGACGGTTGGCCGCGTGTCGGCGGAGTACTGACCCGGGACGCGGCACTGCGCGCCCTGACGGCCGAACGGCTCGGCCTGCGCGCGCCGCACGCCCCCTCCGGCCAGGACAGGCAGGTCACCCTCGACGCGGACACGCTGCTCGCCTGGTCGCGCACGCCCGCCGGTCCCCGACGCTTCGCCGAACTGGGCGTCACCGAGCGCCTGGAACTGAAGAAGTGGCTAGCGGAGGTCGCCGGGCCGGCCGTCCCCGTCCTGCTGTCCCTCGCCGAGGCCGGACTCGGCCACGACGCCCTGCCGCTCGGACTGCTGGGCGCGGCACTGCGGGACCCCGCCGCCCAGCCTGACACGGTGCTCGCCCTCGGCGGACTGTTCGGACAGGTCATGCCCCGGCGGTCGGAACTCGCCGTGTTCACCGACGCCGTGGAGGGAACCCTCACTCGCTGGATCGCCGACGCCCGGACCAGCCATGACGCCCGCCTGCGCGTCGTCGCCGTACTGGACCGGGCCGACGAGCTGGCCGCCAAGGCGGGCCTCACCCCAGGACTCACCGCGAGCCGCTTCCTCCCCTCCAGCTTCACCGCGCAACTCCGCCGGACCGTCACGGAGGCCCGCCGTTCACCGGCCGCCGGCCAGGCCGCGCTGGCCGACCTGCTCGGCCACGCCCTGGCCGGCCTCCGCCCGGACCAGGTCCAGGCTGCCGAGACGGCCGTCCGGGTGGCGCGCTGGCTCAGCAGCCCCGAGCCCGCCGTCACCAGCGTGGCCGCCGCTGTACGGGCGCAAGTCTCCGACTGGGGCTGGGTCGACCGGGCCCTCACCGTGTTGTGGGCGGGCGATCCCGACGGCGACCTGGAGACCGGCCGGGATCTGCGCGCTCTCTACGAACAGGCACGTGAGCGCAGGCAGCGCCTCGATCAGGAGTTCGCCCGTAGGGTCGCCGCCTGGGCCGCGCACGCCACCGCCCAGCACCCTGACGGCTGCCTCGTCGTCGAGAACGTGCTGGACACCGTCGTACGCCCGCTGATCGGCCAGGCCGCTCCGCTCCTCCTCGTCCTCGACGGCATGAGCAGCGCGGTCGCCGCCCAGCTCGGCGAGGAGGCGGAACGCGACGGCTGGCGGGAAATCGTGCCACGCCCGGAGGCGGGAGAGACCCCGGCGCGGCTCGCCGCCGTCTCCATGCTGCCCTCCATCACCCGCGTCAGCCGTGCCTCCCTGCTGACGGGTGAAGCGGCGGGTGGCGGTCAGTCGGCCGAGACGAGCGGCTTCACCGCCTTCTGGAAACGGCGCCGCAAGGCGGCGGCCCTCTTCCACAAGGCCGCCATCGGTGGCGAAGCGGGCCACGCGCTCTCCCACGAACTCATGACCGCCCTCGCCTCCGACGCCGTGGTGGGCGTGATCCTCAACACCATCGACGAGGCACTGGACAACGGCCGGCACGGCCGCGGCACCACCTGGTCCTTGGCCGACGTCACGCATCTGCGTGAACTGCTCGCAGCCGCCCGCAGTTACGGCCGCCCGGTAGTCCTCGTCGCCGACCACGGACACGTCCTGGAGCGGGGCAGTCGCTCCGACGCCCAGACGGCCGTCACCGAGGGCGCGGAGTCCGCCCGCTGGCGCACCGGTGACGTGGTGGGCGAAGGGGAAATCGCCGTCCACGGCCCGCGGGTGCGCGAGGGCGGGGGAGCGGTGGTCCTGCCGTGGCGCGAGGACATCCGCTACACCGGGCGGCGCGCCGGGTACCACGGCGGAGCCTCCCTGGCCGAGGTGACCGTCCCGGTGCTCGTCCTGCTCCCGGCAGGAGAGGAGACGCCGAAGGACTGGGTGCCGCTGCCGCGCGAGCTTGCCACGCCGGGCTGGTGGCGGACGCACGTCACCCGTGACGTTCCGGAGTCTGCGGCCTTTTCCGCTGATCAGCCGACGGTGCCCACGCCCGCGTGGCCCGCGGCGCCCTCCGAGAGCGCGCCGACCACCGAGGCGCAGCCGTCCGCCCGGACGGAAGCCGTACCGCCGGTGGCAGAGTCGCTCGGCAGCACAGTGGTGAGCAGCGAGGTGTACGCGGCCCAGAAGGAGTACGTCCGCAAGGCGCCCGAGGCGAAGGTGGTGGCCGCGGTCATCGACGCACTCGTCACAGCGGGCGGGACGATGTCCCCGGCCGCTCTGGCCGCGGCGATCTCCGCGACCGGGCGGGTCCGGCGCAACATCGAGGGCTTCGTTGCCACGGTGCAGCGGCTGCTGAACGTCGAGGGGTATCCCGTCCTCGGGTTCATCGACAGCGGGCACGCGGTCAAGCTCGACGTGCCGCTCCTGCGCGAGCAGTTCCTGCCGAAGTCGCAGGACGGCGAATGGGACAAGCAGGCGGACGATGTAGCGAGTCGGGGGGAGGAGATGCGATGACCGACCCCGCTTCCGTGAGCGCGGTCCGGCGCCGCGAGGTCATCGACGCGCTGCGGCGCGGCACCGTCCCGCAGTCCGGCCTCGACCTGTTTGCGGTCGGACTGGACCGTTTCGCAGCCGCCCTGGACGACGACCTGGCCACTGTCACCCGTGGCGGCGCCGCCTTCCATGCCGTCCGCGGCGACTACGGCTCCGGCAAGACCTTCTTCGCCCGCTGGCTGGCAGAACGCGCCAAACGCGCGGGACTCGCCACCGCTGAGGTGCAGATCTCCGAGACCGAGACACCGCTGCACCGGCTGGAGACCGTCTACCGCCGGCTCACCGAGCGCCTGGCCACCGCCACCCACCAGCCCAGCGCACTACGCGCGGTCGTCGACTCGTGGTTCTACACCTTGGAGGAGGAGGTCCTCGACGGCTCGGAGATCGACGAGGACGACGAGGAAGCCCTCGCCGCGGCCGTGGACACGCTGATGGAACGCCGGCTCGCCGATGTCGCCCGCACCACACCCGCGTTCGCCGCCGCCCTGCGCGGCTACCGCCGTGCCATCACCGCTGGGGACGGCGCAACGGCGGAAGCTCTGATCGCCTGGCTCGGCGGCCAGAAGTCCGTGGCCGCATCCGCCCGCCGGGCCGCCGGAGTACGCGGAGACCTGGACCACTTCGCCGCGCTGGGCTTCCTCCAGGGACTGCTGACCGTGCTGCGCGACTGCGGCCACCCGGGGCTGCTCCTCGTACTCGACGAGACGGAGACCCTGCAACGCGTCCGCGGCGACGTGCGGGAAAAGGGCCTAAACGCGCTGCGCCAGCTCCTCGACGAGATCGACGCCGGACGCTTCCCCGGTCTCTTCCTCGTCATCACCGGGACCCCCGCGTTCTACGACGGCCAGCAGGGTGTCCAGCGGCTCCCGCCCCTGGCCCAGCGGCTCGCCACCGACTTCGCCACCGATGCCCGCTTCGACTCGCCCCGCGCCGTCCAGCTCCGCCTGGCTGGCTTCGACCTGCCGCGACTCGGGGAACTCGGCCGGAAGGTGCGGGACCTCTACCGGGGAGCGGCACGTCATCCCGAGCGTGTCACCGCGCAGGTCGACGACGCCTACGTGGGCGAACTCGCCACCGCCATCACCGGAGGTCTGGGCGGCAATGTCGGGATCGCCCCCCGCGTCTTCCTACGCAAGCTCGTCGCCGACGTCCTGGACCGCGTCGACGAGTTCGAGGACTTCGACCCGCGCCAGCACTACCAGCTCACCGTCTCGGCTGGTGAACTGACCGACACCGAACGCAACGCAGCCGCTGACCGGGCAGACGACATCGAACTGGAACTGCCGTGAACGCCGTCGACGGCCTGGAACCGGCGCTGGTCCACCACATCGTCAACACCCTGGGTTGGAAGGGACTGCGCCCGCTCCAGGAAGCCGCAGTCGCACCGCTCACCGCGGGAGACGACGCCCTGCTGCTGGCCCCGACGGCCGGCGGGAAGACCGAAGCCGCCTGCTTTCCCCTGCTGTCCCGGATGCACGGCCAGGGCTGGTCCGGCACGTCGGTGCTGTACGTGTGTCCGCTCAAGGCACTGTTGAACAACCTGCTGCCGCGCGTGGAGACCTACACCGCCTGGCTCGGCCGGACGGCGGCCCTGTGGCACGGCGACACACCGGCCGGTGCCAGACGACGCATCCTCGCTGCCCGACCGGACGTAGTGCTCACCACCCCCGAGTCGCTGGAAGCGATGCTGGTCAGCGTCAACGTCGACCACGCGTCCTTCTTCTCCGGGTTGCGGGCCGTGGTCGTTGATGAGGTCCACGCCTTCGCCGGTGACGACCGCGGCTGGCACCTGCTCGCCGTACTGGAACGCCTCCAAAAAGTCGTGGGCCGCTCCGTACAACGCATTGGTCTCTCCGCGACCGTCGGTAACCCCGAAGCTCTGCTCAGCTGGCTCCAGGGATCAGGATCAGGGAGGCGCCCCGGTCGCGTGGTCGCACCCCACCTGTCCGAGGCACAGCCCATGTCGACCGCGTCGGCCTCCGTGCCACCAGGTGATATCCAGCTCGACTACGTCGGGTCGCTCGACAACGCGGCCACTGTCATCAGCGCCCTCCACCGCGGCGAGAAGCGGCTCGTCTTCTGCGAGTCCCGGCGGCTGGTCGAAGAACTAGGCGCCAAACTGCGTGCCAAGGGCGTGACCACGTTCCTGTCACACGCCTCGCTCTCCCTCGACGAACGCAGACGCGCGGAGACCGCGTTCGCCGAAGCGCGCGACTGCGTCATCATCTCCACGAGCACGCTGGAACTGGGAATCGACGTCGGTGACCTCGACCGGGTCATCCAGGTCGACGCACCGACCTCCGTCGCCTCCTTCCTGCAGCGACTGGGCCGCACCGGACGCCGCCCCAGAACGACCCGCAACTGCCTCTTCCTGACCCTCGACCAAGGGGGACTCCTAGCCGCAGCGGGACTGCTGCTCAAATGGTCGCGAGGCTGGGTGGAACCGGTCACCGCGCCGCCCGAGCCCCGGCACATCGTCGCCCAGCAGCTGCTCGCCCTCTGCCTTCAGGAACACCGCGTAGGAGACCGGCTCTGGCAGGAGTGGTGGAACGGCCTGGGACCGTTCGGAGGGTCGGCCGAGCCGATCGTCAGGCATCTGGTCGAGCAGGGATACCTCGCCCAGGACGGCGGCATGCTGTTCATCGGCCCCGAAGCCGAACGGCGATTCGGGCACCGCCACTTCATGAACCTCACCGCCGTCTTCACCGCCCCCCCGCAGTTCACCGTCCTCCAGGGCCGTACCGAGATCGGCCGAACCGACCCTGCCCTGCTCACCGAGCGTGTCGCCGGCCCTCGTCGGCTCCTCCTCGCTGGCCGCAGCTGGCAGGTCACCTACATCGACTGGCAGCGCAAGCGCTGCTTCGTTGAGCCGGTCGACGGCGGTGGAAAGGCCAAGTGGAGCGGCACCGGATTCGGCCAGGGCACCTCCTTCGAGGTCACCCGAGCCGTGCGCGAGGTGTTGCTCGGGACGGATCCGCCCGTCTCCCTGACCCAACGCGCCACCACGGTGCTCAAAGAGGCACGTGACGTCTTCCTGGAGAAGGTCCACCCGGGCGGCACCCTGATCGTGCGGGGCGAAGGGGGGCAACTCCGCTGGTGGACCTGGGCAGGTCACCGGGCGAACGCCACTCTGTCCGCCACGTTGGAGGGGATCGCGGTGCCGGCCCAGCGCATCAACGATCACTGGATCCGTCTTCGGGAAGACCTCACTCCACCGGTGTGGAAGGAAGCCCTGAGCGAGTCTCCGGACCGGCTCTGCCTTCCCGCTGTCGACGAACGGGCAGTGCGGGGATTGAAGTTCGGGGACGCGCTGCCGCCGCGTCTGGCGGAGGCGACGCTGTCGGCCCGGCTGGCCGACTTGCAGACCGCCGAAGCTGTTCTCACTGAGCCTGTGCGTTTCGTCTACACAGGTGCGTAGGACATGAGCTGGTCGGGCAGGGACCGGTCGCAGCGCGGGCGGTGTTGTTGTCAGTGGCGTCCGGTATCAATCGATCTGGAGACGATCACTGGCCGATCTGAGGTTCGAGCTCGTGAAGGGGCCCAACACGCTTTCCAAATGTTCGTCTGAGGGTTCGGCGATGCTCAGGGACGTCCTGACCTGCGGCGGAGCACGGCATCGGGCGGGAGGCGGACGGTCCTGGACGGGGGTGAATTAGACCAGAACTGAGACCAGGCCCGGGCACCGACCTCCCTGTGCGCTCACATATGGCCGAGGGCTGCCATTCGCGCTTTGAGCCGAGCTGCTGCGGTTTCGTAGCGTCGCTCAAGGTCGGCCAACGAGGTCGCGTATCGATCGCCCCATGAGAGGTATGTCTCGACCAGACTCTGCCGTTCCGTGACGACAAGCTGTCTGACGCGCGAGCAGAGGTCGTCCCCAAGGGCATCGAGTACGCGCGCGATGTCTGGCTCGGACGGGATGCGCGAGGTCCCCAACCAGCTCGGGCGAGTGCTGTGCCATCGGTCGACAACGCCGGTAAAGCCGCGGTGGTTGAGGCTTCTGAGGTCTTCCTCGTGGTCCGACCACCACGACGCGAGGGCACCCCTCAATTGGTGCTCGCCCAAGATTCCCAGTGGCATCAGGTCCGCACAGAACGATGAGCGAAGCTGGGAGCGTAGACCGGACGTGAACAGACGGTTTGTGCCGGCCATGTCAGCGAAAAGATGGTACTGCTGCTGCCACCAGTCTCTGGAGCGGAAGATGAACCTGCGTTCCAGATCAGCGGCCAGTTCCGGAATGCGGGCCGCGGTCGCCCCGTACCCCTCCTCGAGGAAGTCCACGTAGTGGAGGCCACTAGGCTGGAACAGACCGTCGAGATCGATACCGAAGGCACGGAACCTGTGGCTTGCCAGGTCGATTTCCCTTTTTGGGACACCGCCTGTCAGTGCAGCTCGGACATCGAGCAGGGGGTCCGCGGACGGGTCGGTGTCGACGTAACGACGGATGTTGAGGTTGAAGTCGTTTGCCGCGATGTCGTCCAGTGAGACGACGCTCGCGAAGCCAGGGATGTCCTCCCAGCCTTGGAAGGATTCGACGATTCTCTCTACGTGCTGTGGTTCCAGCCGGTTCTGTGCGCGGCCTGAGGCGATGTGGTGCTCGGCATTGATGAAGAGAACGCTGCCCCGCCGGTCCGTCGGTAGACCCTGGGTACCCCTCAACACCAGGATGCAGGCGGGTAGAGCTGTGTTGTGGAAGACGTTCGGCCCGATTCCGATGACGGCTTCGAGACGACCGTCATCGATGAGCCTTCGGCGGATGTCGGCCTCCGCACCGCCCCGGAAGAGTA
The DNA here is from genome assembly GCF_045040895.1 of Streptomyces purpurascens. Taxonomy (NCBI): domain Bacteria; kingdom Bacillati; phylum Actinomycetota; class Actinomycetes; order Kitasatosporales; family Streptomycetaceae; genus Streptomyces; species Streptomyces purpurascens. Next base: position 5,114,311 of record NZ_CP108341.1, read on the forward strand.
CGCCGTGCGGAGCGACCACGGCCCCGACGCCGTCGGGACGGAGAACACTGAGTACGTGCTGGACGAACATCAGGTCGGCATTAGCGCCTGGTGTCCAGCCATACTTCATTCGCTCCGCGTAATCGACCTCCTGCCGAACGTACTTCATTGAGAACGGTGGCGCCGAGAGTACGCGGTCGAATTGCTTGATTCGCCCGTGTTCGAGGAGTGGATCGGCCAGGCAGTCGCTGACGGATACGGACGTGTCTCTGAGGCCGTGCAGGAAGAGGTTCAGCGCGCCGTTGAACCATGCGGCGTTGTTCTTCTCCTGCCCGTACAAGGCGAGATCCGCTTCGTTCCCGTCATGCTGCTCAACGTAGTGCGCCGCCTGGAGAAGCATGCCTCCCGAGCCCGCGCATGGATCGTAGACAGACTGACCCTCCTGCGGTCTTACGAGTTCTGCAAGAAGCCTGCATACGGCACGTGGGGTGTAGAACTCGCCGCTTCGCCTGTCGGACATGGCCACGGCGCTGAGAAAGCCGTCGTAGGCACGGCCGAGCACATCACCAAACTCAAGGTGGTCGTCACTGAGTCGCAGCGGGTCGAAGTGGTAGATCAATCGTTGGAGCGTAGACGGGCCGGGGACCCGCCTGTTGAAGTCGACGCGGTCGAAGAGCCCCTTCAGCTCTCTGGGGTTGCTCTTCTCCAGTGCCCATAGTGCTCTGTTGAGTGCCTCTCCCAGTTCGCGGGGATGGTGTGCAACGACGTGGGACCAGCGGGCGAGGTCCGGAACTGTGAGCAGCCCGGGCTGGTCCGATGCTCTCTTGAGAATGAGCAGCGGCGCGATGACCTCGCCGTAGTCCGAGGCTCGCAGATCACCGCGCAAGATGTCGGCGGCCTGAAAGAGGAGTTTCTCAAGTTGCTCGGTGGCCAGTGGCCCGACATGGTTCTCGTTCACTGGTGCGGCCACCTGTTGGTCAGCTCGTCGAAGACCGACGGTCGAAGGGCCTCCAGACGTGTGGCCATCTCCCGCTGAATCCTGATCTGCTCGTCGATGTCGGCGAGAGCTTCGACGACAGCTCGCTGGCGCTCCAGAGGGACCACGGTGACTGGTAGCTGATTCAACATTGCCGAATTAAGCGAGGGGACCGTGCCGGGAAGCGCCCGCCCCAGCAGTTCTCTGCGCACGGGAGGGTGCGTCAGGTACGCGGCCAGGTATGCAGGCAGTACCACATCGCGATGTGGCCGGATGCGCAGACAGGAAGAGCTGTAGAGCCAGCCCGTGTGTTCGGTTCCGATCAGGGCCAGTCGGCCAAGCGTTCCTTGCCGCACGACAACAAGGTCACCCGCGCGTAGTGCGAATCGGGCGAGTCGCTCGGCCTGTCTCGAGGGCACCCGGCGAACCCGCCGGGCGTCCACGGAGAAGTGTTCTGTGAGGTCCGGTGGTGCGATGACCGGTACCCCGTCGGGACCGTCGTGCAAGTGTTCCAAAAGAGAACCGGACGGGCCGGCTGTCACGCTGCTCAGGTGCCCCAAAGGAATCCGCTCGCCCTGGGCGTCGCCCCAAGCGTCTTGCGGAGCCATGGATCTACGGCTTCCGTGCACAGCTCGACCCGTCCTTCGTATGTCGTCGTGGATCAAACGGCGCGCAGCCAATACCGCAGAGCCGCGCGCAGGAGTTCCTCCGCTGCCACTGCCAGCATGGCCAGGGTGACCGCGGTCAGAGCGGCCCGCCCGTGCCCCGTCAGGGCGGCCGCGACCAAGCCCACGATAATGATCACGACAAGCGTCACCACTGTCTTCCTGGCTTGCGAAGGCCAGGTCCAGGCATGATGGACGTTGGCAGTTCTCATAAGAATTGCCCTTCTGTCCCTGTGAGGGGACGGTTGGGCCGCACCGCCTTGCTTGGTTGGCGCCCGGTTGGGCGGTGCGGCCGTACATGGGTCTCACACCTGCTGTGCGCGATGCCGCAGCGCAGGAAGGGCACGCCCGTTCCCCCGGCACCACACGCGAAACCCGGATCCCCGGGCCTCGGTAGCCCCAACTCTACACGTCCGAAGCTGCGAAGGGAGCTTCGCAGATCCTCAACTCTCCGTTGTGCGGCGGGAATTATGTGAATCACATTTTGTGGCGGGACTTTTCTCCGAGTTTTGTGGCGCCTGCCGCCCGGACAGTGGCGACTGTTGATACCGCTCGCTCCGGTACCTCTGCCACGCCGGCTTGCTTACGCCTGGCCGTAGAGACTGGTCAGGCCGACGAGTTGAACGCTCGGTGAGGCTTCGGCGGCTGCGTATGCCTTGTCGTCGAAGCCTGCTCCGCGGTGACCACCGGAAAGAGCAGCGGACGTCGCTGCCGTTGACGTCCGCGGTGGTCGCGTCGTTCGCCGGACCCACGCTGCCTCGCCAGGCAATCGGGATCCAGACATGGCTGACTTGCGCCCTTCTCGCGCTGCGTCGGGCTGCCCACACTGCCGTACACGGACCTGTGGGGGAGGGCTGCGATCGTGGCTGGGCGTAGACGGGGTACGGCTGCTCGCAGGCGGCGGGCGGCGCGGCTGAAGGCGATGGCGGCCAGCGGTGGTCTGGTGCTGGTTCTGCTGGTGGTGTTCTGGTCGGCCGTTTGGCCGTACATCACGGGCGCACTGGTCCTCGGCGGCGCCGGAGCGGCGGCCTGGTGGCTGTGGCGTGCGGACCGGCTCGTGCGCGGGCGGGACCGTCTCTGGCGGCAGGAAGAGGCGGTGAAGGCCGGTCATCGGACGCTCACCGAGGTGGACGCGATGACCGGCACCGAGTTCGAGGACCTGGTCGCAAGTCTGTGCCGACGGGACGGATGCACAGAGGTCCGGCAGGTGGGCGGTGCGAACGACAATGGCGTCGACGTCGTCGGCCGCCTTCCGGACGGCCGGAGCATGGTGATCCAGTGCAAGCGCTATGCGCCGAGCAGCACGATCGCGAGTCGCGAGCTACGCGATCTGCTGGGTGCCAAGGTGCACTTCGAGGCCGACCTCGCGGTGTTCGTGACGACCACGCGCTTCAGCCGCCCCTCCGAGCGGTTCGCCGTGCAGCACGGCATCCTCGCGGTGCACCGCGACCACCTCGGCCTGTGGAACAACGGAGCCTCCCTGCTCTCCCTGAGTCAGGTGAACGGCCGCGGCCAGGGAGACTCCCGGCACCGAGTGCGCTGGAAGCGCGCGTACGGGAGATGACCGGCCTCGCGGGCGCGCGAGGCCGGTTTCATGGCGGACGTTTCGCAGCGCGGCCTCAGTTAGCGCCACGGCGGTCGTGAGACCCGAGACACCTACGCCCATGACGACGACCGTCACGGCTCTCTCCTCACGCCCCGGCTCTCTGCTCAGCCCCGATGCTCACCGAAAGCCCCGCTGGCGATTCCGCCAACCAGCGCGCGCATCGCCGCCTTCGAGAAGAGCAACGGCCCACGCCCGATGTCCTTGGAATCGCGCACCGCGGCGTGGTCGCCCAGTGCAGCGACTTCCACGCAGTCGTTCGCACCCCCGCTGTACGAGCTCATCCACCACCGCGCGTGCGCGAGATCGACGTCGTGCGGGGCGGCCTCGCTGGGCGTGCTCACTCTTCGAGCTCCTTGCTGATGCGTGCGATGCGGGTGCGGGTCTCCGACGGGTCCAGGGCGGTGTCCCTCAACTGGTCGAAGATCCCCGTGTAGTTGTCCACGTCCTCCGGGGACTCGAGATACACGGAGTTCTTGGGGTTCTCCAGCCACACCAGGTCCGGCGTGGGGGGCGGGAAGGTCAGGACGACGAACGGGCCGTACAGTCCGGGATGCGCGCCGAGCGAGAACGGCAGCAGCTGTACCGTGACGTTCGGCTGCTCGCTGGCCTCCACCAACTTCCGCATCTGGTCGCGCATCACTTCGACGGAGCCGACCGTCCTCCGCAGCACGGCTTCGTCGAGGATTGCCCAGAACCTGGCTGGGGTCTCACCACCCAAGCGGCTGTTCTGCCGCTCGATGCGCACCGTGACCAGGGACTCGACCTGCGGCGCGGACAGGTCCTTCCTCATCTGGGAGATCACGGCACGCGCGTAGTCCTCGGTCTGGAGCAGCCCTGGCACGAGCATCGGCTGGTAGCTGGCGAGGTGCGTCGCTCCGGCCTCGAGCGCGAGGTACCCGTCGTAGCGGGTCGGGGTGAGCACTGTCGAGTACTTCCGCCACCAGGGCTTCTGCTGTTCCTTGTCCGCTCGCACGAGGTCGAGCACGTCGGCGCGCCGGTCCTCGTCCTTGACGCCGTACAGGTCCAGCAGTGCCCGGACGAGGACCGGCGTCGTGCCGCGTTCGCCGTTCTCGATCCGGCTCAGCGACCCCTGGTTGACCTCCAGTTGATCGGCGACCTCGGTGAGGGTGAGTCCGGTCGCGTCACGCAGTTCCTTCAGCCGTGCCGCGAGCTGTCGCCGGTACACCGACTGCGGGACCAGGCTTCTCTTCAAGGCCATGCCGGAAGTCTCTCCGTACCGGCGACACCTCTACAACCCATACGGGTCAACTTCACCAGACATATTGCCTAGTTGGCAGTTGCATCGGCATGCTGTCAGGAGTCACGGCGCGCGTTCGTACGGGCATGCGCCGCAGCCGACCGATGGGCGAGCAGGCCACGACCTCGCTACCGGCACGCGCATCCGCGTCGGTCCTGCACGCCGCACCAGGAGGGTGGGCCATGCCACGGACAACGCTGCTCCGGCAGCTGCTCCAGCAACGGCACCTGACGACGCACGAGGCTTTCGCCGCCCAGTACGAGCGGGCCGCCGTCCGGCTGGCAGAGCTCGACCGAGACCCCCGCCTGGCGTCCCTCCAGGTCTCTCCACGCCAGTTCGACCGCTGGTACGGCGGGGAGTTGCTGACCCTGCCCCGTCCTGACGCCCGCCGGGTTCTGGAGCACATGCTGGGCAGACCCGTGTCCGAGCTGTTCTCCACGGCGGACGGCGGCGACTCCGCGCACGACCGTGACGAGGAGTCGAGCACGCGCCAGCAGGCGACGAGTGCCCCTCCGCCACGAGAGGACGACGAGAACCCACTGGACATCGTCACCCGGACTCGGCAGCTCACCGCCAGCAACGCCGACGACGCGACGCTCGCCTTCCTCGACTCCTTGCTGGAGGGCATCGCCAGCCGGTACGAACAGGACGGGCCGTACGCTCTTCGCCCCCAGGCCCGCCAGGTGCGGCAGCTTGCCCACACCCTCCTCAACGGCCGCCAGCCCCCACGCACGCGCCGGGAGCTCTTCCGCCTCGCCGCCCGCGCCTCCGGCCTGCTCGGCTACATGGCGGTGAACACGGGCGACTTCGCGCTCTCGGAGGCGTACTGCACCGAAGCCCGGGATCTCAGCCGCGAGATCGGCGACCTGGACACCGACCTCTGGGCGTGCGGCACCCTCTCCTTCAGCCTCTACTACGCCGGCCGCTACGACGAGGCGGACGCCTGCGCCGCCGCGGCCGTCGAGCGAGCCCCACGCCACGCCCAGTGCATCCGCCTGCTCGCCAACGGACGGGCCAGGGCCCTCGGCAAGACCGGCGACCGGCGTGCCGTCCAGCAAGCCATCGGACAGGCACTCCGCCTCTCCGACCTCCACGAGGTACCCGTCGGGCTGACCTCCTGCATCTCCTTCGAGCCGTACGGACGGGCCAGGACGCTGGCCAACGCCGTCACGTCACACGTCGCGCTACGCAACACGGCCCAGGTACTGCGCGACGCCGAGCACATCGACGACCTGGTGGAGCACTCGACCTCCTCCTGGAGCCGTTCGCTCGTACGCCTCGACGTCGCCACCGCGCTGCTGCAGCAGCGCACGCCCGACATCGACCAGTCGATGGCACTGGGCCGTGAGGCCCTGCAGTTGTGCGGAGAGACACCGATCAGCTCCGTCTACCAACGCTCCCGTGACCTGCATGAGCAGGCCGGGCCATGGCGTGATCACCCGGCGGTACGCGATTATGACGACGAGTTCCGGACCTGGAGCTCGCAGCCAGCGGCCCTGGCCATGGCGTCATCTGCGTCGTAGGCGCTGAGGGTGTCGTCGCGCTCCGGGGCAGTGTGAAGCCGAAGGAGTACGTCGGGTGCCCCTGCTAAGCGCCGATCCCGCCGCGTTCCCCGCCGAGCCCCCCGTCGACACGCACGATCCGGCGGTCACCGCGGCCCACGACTGGGCGGCGTTCAGCGCACTCGACGAGATGACCGACCACTGGGCACGCCCCGGCTGGTCGGACGGCAGTCGCGCGTACTACTGGATGCTGACCTTCCCGGATGATCAGCGGCTCGCTGCTCTCGCCGGGCACTGCCAGGAGGAGCTGGCCCCTCTCGGCCTCGACCCGGTGCCGACGGACGGACTGCACATCACCCTCGCCCGAGTCGGAACGCCGGGCGTCGTCACCCCAGGCCAGCTGGACAGCCTGGCGCGGGACGCCGAGGCGCTGCTGCCCTCCGCTTTCTTCGTACACGCCATGCCGCTGGCCGGCTCCCGAGGCGCCGTCCGGCTGTCCCTCGGCCCCTGGGAACCCCTGCTCCGGCTGCACCACGTGCTGGCCAAGGCGGGGAGCAGCGTCGGTCTGGCCCCGAAGAAGCCGACGTCCGCTTTCCGGCCGCACCTGAGCCTCGCGTACAACAACCGTCGGCGCCCCGCAGCGCCGGTCGTGGACGCGGTCTCAAGCCTCCGAGCTCTCCCTGCCGTCGAACTCTCCGTGCCCGCCGTCCAGTTGGTGGAACTCCGCCGTGAGGGGCGGACGTACCGCTGGGATGTGCGGAAGAGCGTCCCGCTCGGATAGCACGCCGGCGTCCAGGGCGAGAACCACGACCACTTCCTTGCCGATCGCGGTCGGCCGGACGGACCACGCGGAGGCCAACTCGCCGACGAGCAGCAGTCCGAGACCACTGCCCGTCAACTCATCCACCGACTCCTCCGCAGAGCGTGCCCGGACTCTGGAGACATCCCGTCCCGCGTCATGGACGCGCAGTACCGCCACGTCCCGGTAGACCTCCACACACATGCAGTCCGGTCCACCGGCTGTGTGCCTGAGCGCGTTACCCGCGAGCTCCGAGGCGATCAGAACGGCGTCGTCGACCCGCTCCGGCGCGGCATGGCCCTCGAGGAGCTCTCGTACGTGTCTGCGCGCGAGGCCCGAAGGCTCGGTGCAATCGGCCAGCTTCACCCAATGACGCCGTACTGGCGTCCGCCTGCAGAGGCGCTCTTCGTCCACCGCGTCCATCGCCGCTTCTCGTTTCCGCTTGGCACTGGACCGATCAGCCTCGCTCCGCCTGAGCCGCGGCGGTACGCCGCGGCTCCGCCTCCTCGCGTGCCGCCGGACGGCGGACAAACGGCGTGCTGACGGCGTACCGCCGCCGACTGCCCCCGACGAGGCTCTTCGTCGAGGCGTCGAACCCTTGGCGTCTCGGCTCACCTGGCTGGAGGTAACGCGGAATGAGCGGCAGTGCGAGGCAGACCGCACCACACGAGGTGCCCCCGGGCACGCGCCTGGTGCTGTACGCCTGTCTGCCCGCGTCGCTCGGTGAGGCCGCCGACCACAGTGTGGCCAGCGCACAGCGGTACGTCGCCGATGCCGGCTGGGAGGCGGTCGAGACATACGTCGACCGGGCGGCACCGTTCGAGAGCCGTGCCCTATGCGAGGGCTGGCACAACGCTCTGGCCGCGGTCGAGCAGGGGAAGGCGGCCGGGATCGTCACCCCTCTGCTCGTGATGCTGGGGCATCTGGAGGAGGACAGGGCGAACCTCGCTGCCTGGCAGGCCCGGACCGGGGCGCTGATCACGACGCCGTGGGCGGTCGTCGACGCCGCCGGCTCCACGGCCTTACGGCGGTCGGCGGCGTGATGACCACCATGCGTCAGGGGGTTCTCCGGCAGCTGCTCGGCCAGGTCGGATGGGTGCTGCGGCATCCGGCGACGTACGTAGGTCGGTTCGGCTTCGGCACCTTCCAGGTTCTGTTCCTGCCCGTCCTGGTGACCGGCACAACGCTGACCACGCTCTACGCGGGCCAGTTCCGGTAGCCCCGGCCCGTGTCCTCGACTCCCCTCTCCGGATGCTCCGAATCCATGTCCCCCACGGAATCCGGTCAACCGGAGAGGGGCCGCACCCAAGGTGCGAATGCAGAAACCCGGCCCTGCGGCACTCCGTACGCAGGCCGGACAGCACGACGAACCGTTCGGAACTTTCCGACAGAAGAGGAAGTGCGATGACCGCAACCATGCTCAGCCCGATCATGACGGCCAGCACCGGGGCGTCCGCTGCGACGGCCACCCCCGAGGCGCCCGCCGACCCGTTCGACGTCGACCTGACCATCGTCACGGAGATCGGCGCCGACCTGCTCCCCAAGGCGTGCGGCACCGGTGACGGGTGCGCGGCCTCCTGCGCCTCGTCCTGCGCCAGCGCCGTCTGACGACGGCCCGTGCACGGGGTCGGGGGCGCTGCCGCCCCCGACCCCGCTCGTTCACAGCACTGACGGCGGAGGCATGGGGATGGGAAGCGACGGAAAGCTCTACCAGCACACAGGCGCGGCGCTGCTCCGGGCCGCCGCGATGCCGCTGACGGGTCTGCCGACATGGTGGCCTGACCCGTCCGACACGGAGGCGTGCGGCAGGTGGCTGAGGCAGGTGTGGGCCGATGCGCGGTTCGCCGACGCCGTCCGGCAGGCGAGCGGCGATCTCGCCACGCGGGTCGACGCAATCTGCGCTGGGCAGCCGACACGCTCCAAGCAGGTCCGGCGCGCCGCTTTGGCCACCGTCCGCTACTTGTTGCGCGCTACCGGGCGACCGACCCCGTTCGGCCTCTTCGCGGGAGTCGCCGCGGCCAGCGTGGGTTCGACGCCACACGTGAGGTGGGGCGACACACACCAGGCCGTGGCGCGGGTGGATACCGAGTGGCTGGACGACGTCATCGTCCGCCTGGAGGCGTGCCCGATCCTGCTGGAGCGCCTGGATGTCGTCCTGAACAACCTGGCGGCGCGCCGCGGCGGGCGGCTGCATGTCCCGCACGGCGGACCGATGGGGGCCACCGTCCGGCACACCAGTGCGGTACGCGTGATCGAGCGCCTCGCGGGCGGGCCGGTCAGCTTCGCCGCCCTCGCCGAGCAGTTGGCCGCCTCCTTCCCCCGAACCGAGCCGCAGAACATCCGCACACTGCTCGGCGCGCTGGTGCGCGAGAAATTCCTGATCACCAGTTTGCGCGCGCCGATGACCGACACCGATCCGCTGTCCCACCTGATTGACCGGCTGCACGGCGCGGACGCGGGCACGGTGTCGCAGGTCGCGCAGGTTCTGCACGAGCTGGAAGCGGTGCTACGCGCCGTACACGAGCACAACCAGCGCCCGGCGAGCGCGCAAGGGCTGGCTCGGGAGGAACTCACGGGTCGACTGCGTGGGCTCTCCGACGCGGGCCGAAGCCCCTTGGCCGTCGACCTGAGGCTGGACGCCGAGGTACGGATCCCCGAGAGCGTCGCGCAGGAGATGGAGAGGGCTGCCGATGCCCTACTGCGGCTCACGCGCCGACCGGCGGGCCAGGGTGTGTGGAAGGAGTACCAGGTCGCGTTCTGGGAGCGGTATGGCACCGGCACGCTCGTGCCGGTGAAGGAGGTCGTTGACCCGGCGTCCGGGCTCGGCTATCCAGCCGAGTATCCCGGCAGCCGCATGACCGCTCCGCCCCTGACAGTCTCCGCGCGGGACGAGCGGCTGCTGGCCCTGGCCTGGCAGGCGCTGGCCGACGGCAGCAGGGAGATCGTCCTCACCGACGACCTGATCGACCGCCTGGCCGGCGATGCGCCGACCGGGCAGGAGGCACCACCCCACGTGGAGATGTGCGCGCGCCTGCACGCCGACAGCTTGTCCGCCCTGGAGCGCGGGGACTTCACGCTCACGGTGACACCGGCCCGTGCCGCGGGCACGCTCACCTCCCGGTTCACTCCGGTCGCCACCGGCACGGGACTCGACGAGGTCTACCGCCAAGTCCCCACGGGCGTCGAGAACGCGCTGACCGCGCAGCTCTCCTTCCCGCCGCTGTACCCGCACACAGAGAACGTCGCCCGCATCCCCGCTTATCTTCCACACGTGATCCCGTTGGGCGAGCACCGCAGCCCGGATGACACCGCGCCGACGGTCATCGACGTCGACGACCTCGCGGTGACGGCCACGCACACCCGGCTGTACCTGGTCAGCATCTCCCGCCGTCGCTTGGTGGACCCGCAGGTCTTCCACGCCATGGCCCTGGACAAGCAACCCCCGCCCCTGGCCAGGTTCCTGGCGCACCTGACCCGCTCCTTCGGCCCTGCCTGGACCAGCTTCGACTGGGGGCCGCACGGCGCACGACTGCCGTTCCTGCCGCGCGTCCGCTACGGGCGCGTGATCCTCTCTCCCAGTCGCTGGAACCTGACCGACGACGACCTTCCAAGCCGCGGCGCGGACATGCGGGAGTGGACCGACGCCCTCGGCCGGTGGCGGAAGCGGTGGCACTGCCACGGTGCCGTCGAGCTGCGGGAGGACGACCGGACACGTCGGCTCCAACTCGACGTGCCCGCACACGCCACCGTCCTGCGTGCCCACCTGGACCGGGAAGGCCATGCCGTGCTGACGGAGGCGCCGGCCGAGGAGACCTACGGCTGGATCGGCGGCCACGTCCACGAGATCGCCCTGCCGATGACCAGCACCCGCCGGCCGATACCCGACCCGCTCTCCGGCTTCCTCCCCGTGCTCACCAACAGCACCCTCGGGCCCGTACCGGGGGCGGTGCAGGCACCCTGGCTGAACGCCAAGATCTACAGCCACCCCGAACAGTTCGAGGAGCTGATCGCCACCCACCTCGCGCGGCTCGTGCCCCAACTCCCAGGTACACCCGAGTGGTGGTTCATCCGTTACCGCACCCCGAACGACCTCGACCACCTCCGCTTGCGTATCCGCACCCGCAGCCCCGGACAGTACGCCGCCTGCGGTGAGCTCGTCGCCGGATGGGCCACCGGGCTGCGCCGCGAGGGGCTCAGCAGCAGGCTCGTGTTCGACACGTACACCCCCGAGATCGGCCGCTACGGCCCAGGCGCCGCCCTGCGCTGTGCCGAGGCGGTGTTCACGGCCGACTCGGCCTACGCCCTCGCCGCCTTGCAGGGCCCCGGAGGCGACGGCGTAGACGGACGCGCGCTGGCCGCGGTCGGCATGGTGGACATCGTCTGCGGCTTGCTCGGCCCCGACGAGGGCATGCGGTGGCTGGCGAACCGGCCCGCGCCTCCGGCTCGCGTCGAGCGATGCGTCAGCGACCGGGCCATCGAACTCGTTCGCCGCACTACGCCTCATGCCCGGGGCTGGGGCGAAGCGCTCGCCCAAGCGTGGCACCGTCGCGCCGTGGCCCTGGCGCTGTATCGCGAGGGCCTCGCCGAGAGCATGGACCTCGATTCCGTCCTGGAATCCTTGCTGCACATGCACCACAACCGCCTGCGTGGCCTGGACCGGGAGGACGAGAGGATCTGCCGCCGCCTTGCCCGTCAGTCCGCCGTCGCATGGGCCGCCTGGCCGGGGGAGAGCCGCTGATGAACTACGACGCGCCGCCCACACCCACCGGGCCCGGCTGGGGGCAGTCGCTGTACTCCGGCGCGGCGGGAGTCGCGCTGCTGCACGCCGTCAGGGCCCACACCGGCGAAGACGACAGGGACGCGCTCCGGCCGTGGGCCGCTGCCATGCTCAAGGGCCCGATCCAGGCCGCCCCCGAGGCATGCGGTCTGTACGAGGGTGCTCCGGCCGTCGCGTACGTCCTCAGCTTTACGCACACGAACACCGCCGCTCGCGCCCTGGCGACCCTGGACACACACCTCGCCGACGTCACACGCCAACGACTCCAGCGGGCACACGCCCGCATCGATCACGGCGCGTTGCCCACCCTGGGCGAGTACGACCTCATCAGCGGACTGACCGGGCTGGGCGTTTACCACCTGCACCGCGGCCACAAGCCGGAACTTCAGGAGGTCCTCGCCTACCTGGCGCGGCTGACGGAACCGATCACCTTCGAAGCGCAACGTCTGCCCGGCTGGTGGACGGGAGACAGCCCCGATCTGCGACCGACGCCGCGATGGCCCGGCGGACACGGCAACTTCGGCCTCGCCCATGGCATCACCGGACCGCTGGCGTTGCTGGCCACGGCGCTGCGCCACGCCCACACGGTGCCCGGACAGACGCAAGCCATCACCCGGATCTGCGACTGGCTCGACCGGTGGCGCAACGGCACCGGCTCGCGCGCCTGGTGGCCGGACCTGATCACCCGAGCCGAACACCGGAGCTGCGAGCTCCAGCGTCCAGGACCGAGACGCCCGTCCTGGTGCTACGGCACCCCCGGCATCGCCCGCGCCCAGCAACTCGCCGGCCTCGCCCTCGGCGACCGTGACCGGCAACGGCAAGCCGAGCAGGCCCTGGCCGGATGCCTGGCCGACGACCAGCAGCTCGCCCAGCTCACTGACGCCTCCCTCTGCCACGGTTGGGCGGGGCTCATACAGACCGTCTCCCGTGCCGCCGCCGACGCCCTCGACGACGAACTCGCGTCGCATCTACGCCGCCTGAACGTCCGGCTCAACAAGCACCTGGACCACCACGGACTGCCGGTCGGCGCCGGCCTGATGGACGGCACGGCAGGTATCCACCTGGTCCGTCTCACCGACCCCGTCAACACGGCGATCACCGCCCCCTGGGACCGCTGCCTGCTCCTGACAGGGTGACGCCGCGAACCGCATCCGCACACCAGAACAAATGAGAACGATCTGCCCCTGCCGTACGCACAGACGGGCACCTTCCGAAAGGACGCGATGAACACCACCACTGGCGCCTCCCCCGAGGACCTGCGTAACCGCCTGGTCGACGCCATTCTGGAAGAGGACCTCTCCGGCCTCCACGACGCACGCGTCGAGACCGCCATGCGGACCGTAGCCCGCCACGCCTTCCTCCCCGACGCGCCCATCGAGGAGGCGTACGCCAACAAGAGCGTGACGATCAAGGAGAACCCCGACGAGGACGCACTCCCGCTGAGCTGCGCCTCCCAGCCCGACGTCGTGCACTTCATGCTGGTCCAGCTCGCCGTCCGCGAAGGCGACAACGTCTTCGAGATCGGGGCCGGCACGGGCTACAACGCCGCCCTGCTCAAGCACCTCACCGGGAAGTCCGGACAGGTCACCACGTGCGACATCGACGCCGACGTGACCGCTTACGCCCGCCGGACGCTGGACGCGAACGGATACGAAGACGTTCGCGTGGTCACGAGGGACGGTGCCCTCGGCGCTTCGGAGTTCAGCCCGTACGACCGAATGATCGCCACGGTTGGCATGTGGGACCTCCCCGGTGCCTGGTGGGGCCAGCTCGCCGTCGGCGGACGCCTCGTGGTCCCGCTGCGATGGCGCGGGCTCTCCAGGGCCGTGGCCTTCCAACACGAGGAGGGGCGGATGCGGTCCGACTCCGTCAAGATGTGCGGCTTCCTCCCGGTGATCGGCCAGGACGGAGAGCGGAACGATTACATCGACGACGACCGGCTCGTCCGGCTCTACTGGGACGAGGACCAGTCCGTCGCCCCGGAACTCCTTCGCGACGCGCTCACCCGACCGAAGGCGGTTGTCTGGACCGGCGTGACGGTCGGGCCCGTCGAGTCGTTCGACGGCGTCTGGCTGCGGCTGAGCGCCACCGAGCGAGCGACCTGCCGCATCACTGCGAAGCCCGCAGCGGTGGAGGCCGGCCTCCACCGCCCCGCCTCACCCGCCCTGAGCCCCGCCCTCGTCGAGGGGGACTCCATCGCGTACCTCACTCTGGAGCGGACCGCCGAAGACCTCGAGACAGAACCCCGGTTCTGGCTGGGAGCCGTCGGCTATGGCCCGGCCGGCGCCGATCTCGCCGAGCGGATCTGCGCGCAGATCCGCGCCTGGGGCGCGGCCCGGATCGCCGAACCCGTGGTCACTGCCTACCCCGCGGACACACCGGACAGTGACCTCGCCGACGGAGCCGTGATCGACCGGCCCTCCGTGCGGCTCGTCATCAGCTACTGATCCTGACGTAGGTGGGTGCGGCCGTTGACGGGTGAGGCCGCGCCCGCCGTTGTCGCAGCACGGTGGTCAGCCCTGCGCAAGGTTCGCCTCACAGTGGGGGCACCGTCGCACGGCCCGCCGCCTCGGATTGCCCGCGGTGGCGGTCGCCGGAGAAATACTGCTCAACCGCTCCCAGAGCCCGGGAGGAGGATTCGGGATCCACCCCCAGCGCGGCGGCTGTACGTCGTCCTCGGTCATGTGGTCGCACCATCCCGGCCTGTGCGCGACCTGCTTCGGGGAGATCAGGATCGTGTCCTCCGGGTGAGTACGCCACTCCGTCCTCACGAATGTACTCATCGAACGCGGGGTCGCCGACGCCGACGCGGACGAGCCCGGCGGACACTCGCATCCGAGCCCGATGACGATCTTGCCGCCGCACTCGTCGCAGCGCTCCACGTCCACTGGACTCGTACCACCCTCACGCCGTGCCGGAATCGACCCGGTAGACGATCTTCCCGTCGAACTCGGCGAACCCGAGTGACTTGTAGAAGGCCCGTGCCCCCGGGTTGTCGCTATCAGTCATCCATTCCACGCGGCTGCACCCGGGGCGCGCTGCGGCGATGGCACGGAGTTCGTCCATGAGGCGGGCACCGATGCCCTGCCGTCGGAGCGTGTTGCGGACGTACAGCTCCTTGAGGAACAGAGAGTGTGAGGAGCCAGCGGCCGGCCAGAGGAATGAGTAGGCGGCGAGTCCGACGATGTCCCCGGTCTCGTCCTCGACGAGCAGCGCGGAGGCCAGCGGCGGCGAGCCGAACAGCGCCTCTTCGACCTGGGTTCGGCGTTCCTCCAGTGGCTGGATGTCGGTGTCGGTCGCACCGTAGAACCGCTCGATCTCCTCGATCAGCTCGGCCATGGCCGGGACGTCCCGCTTCTCCGCAGGGCGGATCGTCACGCTCATCGGCGCCTCCTGTCGTTCCTCGGTAGCTTCGGTCACTGCTGCACTCATTCGCTCCAACGCGTGATCCCCTCCTGGCGGTACGGCATACGCGTCTACGGCGACGAGGCGGCCTGCGCATACGGGTCCCAGCCGTGCTGCCGCAGGGAGCCCTGGACGTGTCGGATGAGGTACTCCAGGTCCGCGCAGTAGACAGACGGGTTCCGGTAGCCCTGGGCTTCGCTGAAGCGGTGCGGGAGGTAGCCACCGCCGCACACGTCCACGAGTGGGCAGGCCCGGCACTGCTCGGCGAGCGCCTCTTTGCCGTGCTGCCGGTGCAGCAGCTTCGGGTGCGACAGCGCTTCGTCGAAGGAGTGGCGGAGGACGTCGAGCCCGAGCCAGGAGGCGCCCTCCTCGACCGACCGCAGGGTGTCCACTGCTTCGATGGAGCCGTCGGACTCGATCACGACGCTCGTCGGCGGGGCCAGGCCAAGTGTCTCCACCGAGCCGCGAACGCCAGAGCTGAGGGCCACGATGTCCTCCAGCATCCGGACGCTGTGCCTGTACTCGGGCCGGGCGAGCCAGGCGTCGTACACCCTGCTCATCCACAGTCCGTACTCGGGCACGCTCGGGTCGGAGCGGTGCGGCGGGTCGTCGTGGGTCGCGTGCGGCAGGCCGAAGTCGATCACGGGCGGTTCGAACGCCGCCAGGTAGTCGTGGACCTCCACGGGGTCGTTGGCCAGGTCCACGACGGCGAGCAGTCCCGCGAACAGGTGTGGCCGCGACCGCAGGAGTTCGATGCCGCGCACGGCGGAGGCGGCGCTCGACCGCCCGGCGTGGGTCAGCCGGTGCCGGTCATTCGCAGGTGGCGGTCCGTCGAGGCTCACGCCGACCGCAACCTCGTACCGTTCGAAGAGGTCCAGCCAGGCACCGGACAGAAGAGTCCCGTTGGTCTGGAGCTCGAAGAGGACCCGGGTCCCGGCCGGCGCGGCGTCCCGGACGGCCTCCAGCAGACCGGCCATGTGCCCGATGCCGACGAGAAGCGGCTCCCCGCCGTGCAGTACGACGTGGATGGTCCGAAGGCGGTGTGCGGAGGCGTGTTCACCGATCCGCCGGGCCGCAGCCTGGACCACAGCGAGGTCCATTCGGGCGGGCAGGCGCCGCGCCGCCTGGTCCTTGGAGTTGAAGACGAAGCAGTAGTCGCAGTCGATGTTGCAGCGGTTGGCGACCTTGAGGATGAACGTCTGGAAAGGAGCGGGGCCTTCGGGTTCTGTCATCGAGCGGATGTGCTTACAGCGGCCAGGGCCAGATGAGCGAGGCCGCGTGGGCACCGTCACCGACCCGGCTCGTCGCGCCCTCCTCGGCCTCCAGCCGCTGCCGAACGCGGGCGGCCACGCGGTCCAAGACGGCGGTGCCGGCCACCATCGGCTCCGCGGATGCCGGGCCGACGGGCGTGATGGTGCGTGGCTCGGTGACGGACGTGGGTGACGGCATTCAACGCTCCTCGTGAGGTACGTGCCGGAGGCGGCACGGTGCGACGGGGCTGAAGCGACAGATCAGCCGGAAACGTAGCACCCGCAACCACCCACCTGGCACAGGGAATTCGGCCACCAGGTCGGCGTCAGCCGGACCGCTACACCAGCAACCGTTCGATGTCGTCCACGGACGCGCTCACTCCTAACCGCCGGTACACGGTCACGGCGGCTCGCAGCGAGTCCACGCCGTGACCAGGCCCGTCAATCGTCCAGTCGCAGCGGCCGATGCCCTCCAGCGCCCGCGCCTCCTCCAGCGGGCAGCGGATGTCCCGCGCGACCATGAGCGCCTGATCGAAGTGCCGACGGGCGGCCGGCGGTTCATCGGAGGTGAACAGCAGCGTCCCCCAGTGGTTCAGTACCTCTGCCTCGCCGCACCGGTCGCCCAGGTCCCGCAGAATCTCCAAACCGCGTTGGAACGCCTCGATCGCACCGTCTCGCTCACCGACGATGCCGCGTGCCACGCCCAGCTCGCTCAGCGAGGCGGCCTCACCCCCGCGGCTGCCGAGCTCGCGGTAGGCGTCCAGGGCCTCCTCCAGAAGCCGGATCGCCTGTGTCGCATCCCCGGTCACCCGCTCCACGACGCCAAGGTGGCGGACGCTGGTCGCGCGGCCGAACCGTTCACCGAGCTCGGTGAAGTGCGTCATGGCCTGGTTGTGTGCCGTCCGCGCTCCCTCGATGTCCCCGGTCAGCCGTCGGACGACGCCCAATTCGTTCAGCGCGTAAGCCTGGTGCACCCGGTCATCCAGCTCCAGGTAGATGTCGAACGCTTCCTGGTGATGCCGCGCGGCCAGGTCGTACGCGCCCATGAGGCAGTGCGCGACACCCAGGTCCCGCAGGGAGTTCGCCTCCCCGTACCGGTCACCGAGTTCTCGGTAGATCGCCAGGGCCTCGCTCTGCGCCTCTACCGCCGCGTCGAACCGGCTCATCTGCCGGTGTGTCATGCCGAGATCCGCGAGCGCGTTCGCCTGTCCGAGCCGGTCCCCCAGCTCACGGTAGAGGGCGAGGGCCTCGGTCTGGGCGCGGGCCGCGTCCTCGTTGTCCGTGGTCAGGTACCAGACGATGCCGAGCTGGTTGAGCGCGTCCGCCTTGCCGCGCCGGTCGTCGACCGCGTCGTACGCCGTCACGGCGTCGTTCAGGGCCTCGATCGCCTGTGGGTAGGAAGCCGTGAAGCGGCGTACGACACCCAGCTCGGCGAGGGCATCACCCTGCGCCCGCTGGTCGCCGGTGTGGCGGGCGCCCTCGGCGGCGGTCCGATGGAGCCCGACGGCCTGGTCCCAGGGGCCAGCCTGGCGCAGGAAGGGCGCCATGGCCGCGGCGAGCCGGACCACGAGGTCGTACAGGGCGAGGCCATTCGCCCGCCGGACGCAGGCCAGGACGTTGGCCCGCTCGGTCTCCAGCCAGCTCAGGGCATCCGCCCGCGACTCCAGGACCGGTGTCTCCACCCGCGAGGCGTCGTCCGGCACCGGTGGCACCGCGGCTCCGCTGCGCACGATGTGCCCGTTCGCGACGGCGAGAGCGGCCAGGTAGTAGGTGCACACACGCTGGACGGCCTGTACGTGGTCCATGCCCTCTCCCTCGGCGGTGAGACCGCGAGCGTAGGCGCGCAAGAGATCGTGCAGCCGGTAGCGACTCCCTGGTTGCTCGTCGATCAGGTGGTCGTCGTAGAGCGCCTCAAGATGCCGACGGGCCATCACGACCGAGACCTCACCAAGAGCCGCACCGACGTGCGGGTCGAGATCGGTGCCGGGGAAGAACCCGAGCTGTCGGAAGAAGCGCTGCCGCTCCGGCGCGAGATCTCGGTAGGAGAGATCGAACGTCGCGGTGACGGCGCGTTCCCCGGCGCGCAGCTCTCCCAGGCGGTCCCGTGCCGCCACCAGCCGCCCGCGCAGGTCCTCGGCGTTCCACGACGGATGGTGCCGCAGCCTCGCCGCGAGAAGCGACACGCCCAGCGGCAGACACCCGCACAGCCGCACCAACTCGTCCACCACATCCCGACAGAGAGCGTCGGACGGCCGCCCACTGAGTCGCACGAAGAGGTCGACCGCGTGATCCGGCGGCAGTGCTTCCACCGACATAACCACCTCCTCGTTCGCCACCAGCCGCTTGCGGCTGGTCACCAACACCAGGCACCCGCTCCCGCCGGGGAGCAGCGGCTCCAGCTGCCGGTAGCTGGCCGCGTTGTCGAGAATCAGCAGCGCCTTCTTGTCCGCGAGCCTGCTCCGCCACATGGCCGCCCGGGCCTCCGTGACCGCTCCGACGTCGTCACCGACGGGAATCTGCTGCGTCGGCACGCCGGCGGCCGTGAGAAGTGAGGCGAGCGCCTCGCCGGCCTGCACCGGAGTGCGCCCCGGCGTGTGCCCGTTGAGGTTCACGAAGAGTTGTCCGTCGGGGAAGCGCTCAGAAAGCAGGTGGCCGGCGTGCACGGCGAAGGCGGTCTTCCCGACGCCTGGCATGCCGTCGATCACATGAACGGGCAGCCCCTGACCACGCTCCTGTGAGGCCCGCACTGAGCCCACCAGCCGTTCCAGTTCCGCGGCACGGTCGGTGAACGCGGCTGTGTCGCGCGGCAGCGAACGCAGCACCTGGGCGGCCCCTGGTGGCCCCGCTCCATCCTCCGGTCGCCCTGGCGGGGTGGGAGGCCGCGTCTCGGAGAGCCCGGCGAGCAGGGCCGTCAGCCCCGCCATCGTCACGCCCAACACGACGAACGAGAACCAGGCGTGCTCCTGTAACCACCCCAGCCAGCCGGGCCACCGCGACTCGTCGGACACGGCGTTCGTGACGAGCCCGACCAGCATGGTGGTCACAGCGCCGCCTCCGGCGACGACGGCGATCGCGATCCCGCGCCGGAGTCTCATACGGAGGCCCCAGCAGCAGCCAGGGGAGCGGCCGATTCCCACCTGGCGCCGCTGATGAGATACCACGCACTGCCAACCGACCTGGTCACGAAGGCAACCCCCGAGTAGAACGCCCCGACTTCCCTAACGCAACAGCCCTCGTCGACCTTGGTCAAGGGCGCCTCTGAGCCACGGCGCGCACCACGAAAGCCCCTGGCGATCGCGTGCCGGAGCTACGTGGACACGGCTCGCTACTTTGGGCAAGTGTCTGCTGTCATTCAATCGAGTCGTTTGGCGGCAAACCCAGCCGTTTCGGCTGGCCTTGATGGTGAACCTAATCGCGTGGGGTGAACGTGCCGGAGGGCGCGTGTGCCGGGCGGCGAGCCGTGTGGCCGCTTCCGTGAACGTCACGTACACCGTGGCGGTTGGGAACGCTCTTTACGCGGTCTGTCGCTGTCGTCTGGCGTGCTTCCTCCTCTTTCGTGGAACGCCCGATCATTATGTTCGACGGCGGTCATTAATCATCCCCGGTTGGGGGCGCTCGCGGTCACAGACCAAGCGCTGGCTGTCCTACAGGTGGTCGAGGGGTTCGGCGGCGAAGGTGCCGTCGCCAAGCGGGGCTTCGGTCAGCTCAAAGCGGTGCGAGAGGCTGCCGATCCGGCGGGTGATGACGCTGCCGGGCGCCCGGGTGGTCTCGTACTGCACGGGGCCGCCGTCGGCGCCGGTGGTGCCCAGCAGACTGAAGCGGCGCAGCACGCGAGGTGGCGTCAGGCTGCTTCGGCGACGCCGGTAGAGCCAGCTGGCCGCAGCGGTGAGACCGGTGACGATCAGGCCGACTGCGGCCGGGATCAGGAACTTGTCGAAGAGCGCGGACACGGCGGCATCACTCCTGCGAGGCGGGTAGGGCCCGCCGCTGTGACGGGCCGCGCCGACTTTGCTGCAGACGGGGGCTAGCCGCGCAACCCCCACTCATCTGGCCGTGCCGTTCGGGAAGTTGGGGCTGGCCGGCGGCTCGTCGTCGACCATGTCGAACGCGTTCGGCACGTCGGCATCGGGCGCCCAGCCCGGGTGCGGGGCGAGTGCGGAGGGCGCATCCTCATCCCAGGCGGTCCGGGGCTCGGGGCTGGAGTGGGCGAAGGCGGTGCGGAAGACGGCCAGATCCTCGCCGGACATCTCGTAGGCCGCGGCTTGCCGCCATCCGTCCTGCGGGCCGCCGCCGTAGATGACGGTGACCGGCGCTTCGGTGCCCTCGGGCCACCAGCCGTGCTTGACGCCGCGCTTGAGGGCGTAGGTCAGGGCCACGGTGGGGCCGCGCAGTCCGCGCGGAAATGCCTCGCGCAGCACGGCGGCCTCCAGGTGGCCGTCGGATTCGACAACCAGGCGCACGAAGAGGCGGGCGCTCGCGTTGAGGGTGTTCAGGAAGATCATCGCGCGGTCGACGTTCCATGCGGTGTCGACGGAGACGGCCAGTTCGTCGCGGTGCTCGGAGAGCAGGGCGAGCAGTTTGCGCTCAAAGTCAGCTGAGGAGCCTTCAATGGTGATCCGCACAAGATCCCTCCGACACGCTCTATGTAGTCTCTATCGATCGCTATAGGGAGCGTGGCGGACCGTGGGCACGATTGTCCATGCAGTTCTCAGATACCCATGACATAGCGCTCTGCAGGCGCCCACATTGACGTGAGACGTCGCGTCTCGGCTCGGATAATGTGCCGTATCCGAGCTAAAACGGGCCTGAGCTGCGGCGTTATCGCATCTCAGGCCCATTTCGGTCCCTCAGTCACCTGCTTGCGCTGGAGAGCTCGGCTACCCGGCCGTCTTGCGGTGGCCCTATCTCCCCGCAGTCCACAGTGTGGTCCCGGAGAACCCTTTCCAAGGGTGTGGGCCGGATCTTCGAGGCGATGACCTCCTGCCCCACGTGTCAGGTGCTCGTCGGTGCCACCCCCATCACAGTCACGACGCGCAGCTGCCCACCCCGAAGCTGGGCGAGGAGAGGTGGAGCCAACTGCTCACCTTCACCGCCGGCGGACGCAGCAGCGTGGTCAAGCAGACGGCCGTCCGTACCGAGACGGTGGTCGTAGTGGTCTCTGGCAGCGCGGCCCTGGTTGACGTCCACGTGGCGAAGGCTGTCGACAAAGCTCACGGCGCGGGCTGGGTCTGCCTTTTTGGGGCTATCGCATGAAGTACGTCGGACGTTGCTGATCGTTCTGCTGTCGCACGACAGCTGAACGATCCTCCTCGAGCAGCTGCCCGGTGGGACCGCCCAGCGCCCGCTGAGTATCGATGCACCGTCACACCGCTCGTACGCGCGCGTCGTTCATCGCTCGCGGCCGCCCGGCATGCGCCACAGAGCCCGCCAACCGAAGTACTTGCCCGTTCCCGCGCCACGTCCCGGCGGTAAGCGGCAGACCGACAGCGCCTACCTCCGGCACCGTCAGCGGCCTCGGACCTGTTTGGCCACCCCAGTGGTGTTGTACCGGTACCGGGCCATCTCTTCGGTCACTCCGTAGTGCTCGGCGATCTGCGCCGGCCCCCACTGGCGGCGGACTGCGCCGAGCAGCAGGGGGCGGGGAAGCATGAGTGTTCCGCCAAAGGCAGTGGCTTGCTCTTCCTCGTCGGGGCGGCAGGTCCTGAAGGGCATGCCATTGACTTCGCGGATCTCGGTGAGGTCATGCTTCAGGACGAGGTGGGAGAGCTCGTGGGCCACGTCGCTGGCCCTGCGACCCGGGGTTCGGAGCGGGTTGGTGACGACGATGTTCCTGCCGGAGACCTGGAAGGTCGCGGCGGAGAAGGCGTACGCCTGGACCCGTTCGAGTTCTTCGAGGCGGGTGTGGCTGACGAGCTTCTCGGCGCTGACGATCTTGACCTTGAGGTGGTCGGCGAGGTCGTCGACGTTCAGGGCATCGGTGTCGCTGAGGTCGAGTTCGCGGCGCAGTCGGAGGGCTTCTCGTTCGGCGTTGGCCTTGAAGCCTCGGGGGAGGGTCACAGTTCGCCTGCTTCGACGAGTCGTTCGAGTTCGGTGTTCATGTCGGTGAGCAGGTCGGCGAGCCGCTGGGGGACGCCAGGACGCAGCACCGAGGCAGCCCGGAGGTGGCAGGCAAGGGCGGGTACGGCGGGGACCGCCTCCTTCGCGAGGGCGTCGTAGAGGTCGCGCAGAACGGAGCTGATCTTGTTCGCCGCGTCGTCGGTGAGCCGAGGGTCTGCGTGGAGGTGGGTGATGGCCTGGTCGAGGGGCGACACCTGGCGGGTGGCGGTCGGGGTGAAGAAGCGGCTTGGGGAGACGCCGAGCCAGGCGCAGAGGCGGGTGAAGGTGGCGAGGTCGGGCTGGGCGCCGGCTTCGACCCGGGTGAGGGTGCTGAAGCTGACGCCCGCTTCGGCGGCGGCCTGCCGGAGAGAAAGGGGGCCGCGGTGTTCCTTCAAGAGGCGTCCGAGTTCGGCGATGTCGAACTGTTCGACAGCGTCCGGTCCTGTCGTTTCGGGGTCCGGGAGGGGGAGCTGGCTCCGGTCGGGGCTCATACGGGCAGCGTAGCGCGCAGCAATACGGCGATGAAGCTTGACTGCATCGACCCGAGGTGATCACACTGGACTCACTGACGCTTTGCTGAATCAGCAGAGTGGTCCTGTATCACCCCCGAACGCCTTAGGAGATCGGTATGCCCCAGACCCACGAGATCAAGATCACGGTGACCTCCGCCCTCGCCGAGCACCCGTACCAGCACGACTACGCCCCGCAGATGAACGCCACGAAAGTCCTGTCCGACACCCTCACCGCCTTCGGCTTCGCCAGCGACGGCACCACCCGCTACTACCTGTTCCACGACGGGCACGAGGTCCCTCCCGAGACAACGGTGGGCGAGCTGGCCGGGCACGCCAAGGCCCTGCACCTGAAGCTGCGCACCGAGACCACCAACGGCTAGAGCCCGGGAGTCAGTCGTGGATCTCGAGAGCCGTCTGCGGCTGGCGGGCGACGTCCCGGCGGTCGAGGAGTTCCTCTCTTCGACCGCTGGCCGCCTCCATCACCGCGACCAGGACCCCGACGGCCTGTTCTGGGCCGAGGTGCAACCGAACAACGGTGAGCGCGCAGCGTTCATCGCCCGGATCGAGTGGACGGTCTACCCGGACCGGCCGCCTTCCCTCGTCTTCGTCGAGTCGATCGGCGTCTCCGGAGTCGGAGCGCCCAGTGCCTGGCCGGGAGCGAACGGCTATCGGTACGACTCCAACGACGTGTGCAAGCCGTTCACCGCCGAAGGCCAAAGGCTTCACCCCGAGTGGAGCAGCGGGCCGCACTCCTGGCGGCGCACTGGCAATCCCTTCCTGTACGTGGTGGAGAACGTGCAGGACGACGTCGATCGCGTTGACGGGAGGCGTGCCGGATGACCACCGACACGAGGAAGCTGGTGCTGCCGACCGGCGCGGTCGACCCGGTACTCCAGGAGATTCAGCGCCACGGGCTGGCCGACCAGGAGACCGGCGCGCTGCTGCTGACCGGGCAGTCGCACAAGCACGTGCTGGCCGTGGCGGTGGCCGGGAGGGCGGGGATCGTGCGGGGTCCGGGTCTGTTCACGGTGAGCGCGGTCGCGTACGACCGGCTGTTCACCTTCGCCGAGGAACGGTCCTACCGGGTACGGGCGATGATCCACTCGCACCCCGGGGAGGCTTTCCTGTCGCGGACCGACCGCGCGTACTCGTTGCGGGTGCCGGGGTTCATCAGCGCTGTCGTCCCGACCTACGTGGCGCCGCCCGCCGACCCGGAGTCGTGGGGGTGGTGGCGTTTCGAGCAGGACTGGGTGCCCTGCACCACTCCGGTTGTCGACCCGGCGCTGCCCCCGGTGCGCACGGTGGTGTTCGACGAGGAGGGTGTCCATGAGTACTGACTACAGTCGCAGCGTCCGCCTGGGCGGCCTGGCCGCCGACGTGGACGAGACCACCCTCCGGGAGCGGATGGAGGGCATCCTGATCCACCTGACGGCGGACGGGCATCTGCCTGCGGCCGCCGAGACTCTCGAAGTACTGGTGGCGGACCTGCGCCGGTGGCCGGTCCGGCTGAGTCTGGACCCCGGCTGCGGACCGGGACGGCTCGACGACGAACTCATCCGCAGGCTGGTGGAAACGGCGGCCGGGATCGATCCGGACCGGCCGCTTCGCATCGGCGAGGCCCAGAGCAGGGCGCCGCTGCATCTCCACGTGGGAACCGCACCTCCGCTGGGTACTGCGGTGGCTGGCGCGCCGGACGGGCACGGGGTCCGTCTGCGGCACACCGGTCATCCTTTCCCCCGGCTCAACGCGCCCGGCACCGGGCTGGGCGCGGTCCTTACTGCGGCGATGCTGGCCGGCGAGGCGTTCAAGGTTGTTGCCGGGCTGCCGGAGGGGAAGTTCCAGGTGACCCCGGTGGTGGACTTCTGCCCTGTCCTCCCCGGTGAGCAACCCGGGATCGTCGTCGCCCCGCCGCCTACGCTGGAGCAGGTGCTGCTGGGCGGGGGCGGTGCGATCGGCACCGGCATCGCCCTGGTCCTGGACCTGCTGCAGGTCTCCGGCGAGTTGACGGTGGTGGACAGGGAGGTCTTCGAGGAACCGAACGTCACCTCGTACAGCATCGGTACCCTGGCCGACGCGGCTGTAGGTCTGCCGAAGGTGCGGTTGATCGACGCACGCCTTCGGCGGATCGAGGTGACCCCGTTCCACGGGACGATCCAGGCTTCCATTGAGGCCGTTGATGCGGGCGCCCTGCCGTGGCCCCGGATCGTCCTCGGCGGACTGGACAGCGTCGAGGCCCGGCACGACCTGCAGCGGCTGCAGGTCGATCTCACCCTGGACGGCAGCACCGGCGGCCCGGTCGGTACCACCGTCGCCCTGCACGAGGCACTGGCCTCCGGCCCCTGCCTGCGCTGCTACTTCAAGGCCAACCACACCGGGAAGAGCGCGGAGCAACGACTGCATGAACTGACCGGGCTCCCGCTATCCCGAATCGCCCGCGGGCAGGAGCCGCTGACCGAACGGGACCTGGAATGCTTGGACAATCAACAGCGGGAGCTCGTCAGGCAGTTCCTCGGACGGCCGGTGTGCGGACTGATCAACTCGGCTGAGCTGGCCGGTAGAACGGACGACGGGTTCCGTCCTTCGGCCGCGTTCGTGGCCCAGCAGGCCGCCTGCCTGGTCGTCGGCGCCTGGATCGCACGCGGCACGGGCCTGGTCAGCGGACCTCCACGACGCATCGAATACGACACCCGCTTCGGCCCCCGGCCCGACCAGATGATCGACCACCGGCTTCCCACCCCCGGGTGCGTGTGTCAGAAGGACGCTGCTCTCATCAACCTCATCCGAGAAGCCCGACGCACCCGCCGTTGACGCCCGGCCGGAGGAGCAGCAAGGAGCGGAGTGTGCAGGTGGTGATAGGCCCGACCATGGTGCGGTCGGGCCCGTCATCTGTTTACCGGGAGCTATTCAGGCACCCTCAACGCGTTCGTTGTCGTTGCCGTGATCAACGGCGCTGTGCCCGCGATGCCGGTGGTACCGGCATCGTCCGCGCGACAGACATGTGATCGTTGGGGCGGTTGGCCCGGGTGGCTTCCTGGGCTGGGGCGCACAACGGGAGATCCGCGGTGCGGCGCAGACGCCAGACGAGAACGTCGCTGACGGAATCAGCGGTGTCCAGTTCCCGGCCAGCGGCGGCCTCGGCGAGCAGGGCGCGGGGATTGTGGTCAGCGCGTTCGACGTCGGCGAGGGTTGCGGCCAGGGCGTCCCAGCCGGGCTCGGCCAGGACGGTCTCGGCGAGCTCGGGCAGGGCGGCGCGCACCGTGGTGGCGTGATGGCGGCGCAGGGACGGGGCGATACGGCGGCCACGCTCGCGCAGCAGGGTGAGGGGTTCGGCGGCTGCCTGCTGGTAGGCGGCCCGCAGGTGTGCTGCGGCTCGGCGGGCAGCCTCGGCCTGCTGGGCGTGCTGTCGCTGGGCGTGCCAGTGGGCGGCGGCGATGGCGAGGAAGACCAGCGTGTCCAGGACCATCGCGGTGCCGGCCCCGTCCTCGCCCCGGCCGAATGCGGGCCCGCTGTACACCAGGTCGCGGGCTGCCCGGCGCAGGTCCTGCGCGTGGCGGAACTCGGCTCGGGTATGGGAGCGGGAGGCCCGCTCGAACTCCCAGGCTGCCCGGCGTAGTTCGTCACGGGTGTGCAGTGCCGAGGTCTTGGCGAGAGCGTCGAGGACCTCGCCGGTGGCGGAAATCTGGGCGGCAGCCGCGCCATCGTCGCCGCTGCGGTCGAGGACGAGCAGTGCTGCCCAGGCCGCGTGAGCGGTGGTGCGCCGTGCCACGGCGGGTGCCGAGGGCGCGGTGGGGCGTTCCGGCCGCTGGCTGTCGGTGGTCTCCGGTGAGGCGGAGTCGGTGGTGAAGCGTGCCTGGATGCGGGGCAGGGACAGGTCGGGGGCGAGCGTGGAGCCGGCGTAGTAGATCGGCTCCTTCTCCCCGTTGCGGTCACCGGGCAAGGCGACCGTGTAGCCCTTCAGGTCGCCGGAGGGCAGCACTTTGGTGCGTACGAGAAGCCCGGCGTCCTTCAGGCGTTCAAGGAACTGGTCCGTGGAGGCGGCACCGGCCACCGCGCGGCGAACGGTCTCGCGTAGCTCCTCGCGCGCGGCGCGGTCCCAGCCCAGGCGATCGGCCTTGTGCCGTTCGGCGCTGGTGGTGCGCTTCGCCGCAGTGCCGTCGCCGGGGGCAACACGATGGAGGTCGTAGTCGGCTTCGATGAGGCGGGCTTCGGCCTGGGCGCGTTTGCCGGAGCGGTGGTGGTCGGGGCGGCGGCCGTCTTCGCGGACGAGGGTGGCGATGATGTGGATGTGGTCGTCGGCGTGGCGGACGGCAGCCCAGCGGCAGCCGGCTCCGTCGTCGGGGTCGATGCCGGTGGCCGCGACGATGCGGCGGGCGATGTCGGCCCACTGGTCGTCGGTCAGGATCGGGTCGTCGGGGGCGGCGCGCACCGAGCAGTGCCACACGTGCTGCTCGGTGCGCTGGTCTGCGTCGAGCAGATGGAGGGGCTGGTCGAGGAGGTGAGCGAGGTCCTTCTTCGTGGCCGAGGGGTCACGGCCGGGGTCGGGGGCCAGGTGGTCGAAGGAGGCGACCAGGTGCGGGTCGACGTGCTCCTCGTGCGTGCCCTTGCCGTAGAGGTAGTGGAGCAGGCCGAGGGTGCTGCTGCCCTGCTGGTGGATGCTGGGGATCAAGCCGCCTCACCCTCCTGCTCCTGGCGGTTGGCGACCCGGTCGACGGCCTTCTTCGCAGCATTGGCCGCGCGGTGGACGTCGGCGAGCACCTCCTTGAGATAGGGCACTTCGCCGCCGGAGTTGAGCGCCTTGGCCACCTGGTTGAGGTTGCTGCCAGCCCAGCCGAGCTGCCGGCGCATGGCGAACAGCTCCGTGAGCACATCGCGTTCGGTAGCGATGGTGACGGCGGTGCGGGACTGGTCGCGGGCGGCGGCAAGAGCGGAGTGCGCGAGGAAGCCGGCCACACTCATGCCGACGGCATCGGCGCCCGCCTGAATGATGGCGTGCTCGTGATCGCTGAGGCGGACGCTCTGAGCGGGACGCTGCTTCTTCTCGCGCAGACGCGCCTTCCCCTTGATCTTGGTCCGGCGCGTACGGCCGGCCTTTCCCGCCTGCGATCCGCCCTCGGTCGCAGCCTCTCCGTCCGTCGCCCCCTGGCGCCGGACGGACCCCGCCACCCCCGGGGCGGGGTCGGGTTCGGGCGCTCCCCCTGTGGGGGAGTGTCCGAACCTCCAACTTGCTGCGCTGCCGAGGTCGGTGATCATCTCCTCCTGGGAGGTGGGGAGTTCGTGGTGCGATTCGTGCATTGAGTGGTTTTCCTTGGGCGTTGGGGGTGGTCTCAGTGCGGGTGGCCGACGGGCGCCGTGGGCAGCTCGGCCTTGATGGTGCGGACCACCTCGCCGGCGGTGTCGCTGGCCACGCTGTAGCCGTCCTTGCGTACGGCCACCTCCAACAGGTCGCGGGAGAGACGTCCGTGCTCGCGGAAGAGGTCACGGGCGTATTCGTTGAGGAGGTCCCGTGTAGCGCGCGGTTTGGAGCTCGGGCGCTTCGACTCCGCCCGCGAGGCGGTGCGTGGGTCGTTGCCCGGCGTTTCCCCGCCCGGTTTTGGTTCCGGGCCGACGGTGGTGCGGGCGGGCTGTTGCGGGCGGTTTTCGGGCAGGGGGCGGGCTGCCCGGTCGGCGGCGTCATCGCCCGCGACCTTGTGGGGCGGGAGGCCCGAACTTTCTGCCCGCTCTCTTGCCGTAGCCCGCGGGCGGGCCGTTGCGGAGCCGCCCCTCGTGCGTGCGGCGGCGTCGGGCCAGCGCGCGGGCAATGACCTGGAGGCCAAAACATTGACCTGTTGGCGGGTGGCGAGCTTGCGCAGCAGCAGCTCGTCCTGGCGTTCGTCGCGGTCGACGTCAGCTTGCTCCAGGGCCTGGTGCAGGCGGCGGGTGAGGCGTCGGCCTCGCCACTTGGTGCGCTTGTCGGCTGTCATGGTCTCTGCCCGGAGGATCAGCGTGACGGCCCGGTCGAGGGCGCGGTCGCGGATGATCCGGGCGGCATCCGCGTCCCGGTCGGCAATCCCCAGACGAGCCAGCATCCGTTCGCGTGCCTGTCGGGTGAGGAGGGCGGCCAGGCTGCGGGAGTCGACGTGCGGGCTGCGGTGGCGCAGTTCGATGCCCATGGCCAGGTGCCAGAGCACTGCCGCCAGGACCGGGCCGACGAAGGCCCGCACAGTTCCGCCGACCAGGCCGGACTCGGCGTAGGCGGGCACGATCTGCACGCAGGTGATCACCCAGGTGAGGGTGCCGGGCACCCCGGGCGCCTGCTTGGAACCGTTGAGGTTCGCCCGCGCCATCAGCGCGGTGGCGAACAGCGCTAGTTCGGCGGCGGCGAACATCGCGGCGCGCTCGACGGCGCTGCCCATGTCGAGGTAGTCGGCGGCGAAGCGCCAGCTGGTGTCCGCGCTGTAGGCGGTGCAGCCGATCGCGGCGACGGCGGCGACCGGGATCGCGGCGGTGCTACGGCGCTGTCCAGCGCTCGGCTTCCGTCGGTACTTCCACAGGGACCATGCGGCGGACAGTACGACGACGAGCAGAGCCGCGATGGCAGCAGGCGCAGGGAACCAGTGCGGCAAGGCGGGCATGCCGATGTCGTTGGCGCTGATGAGCGTGATGGGGCCAGGGGGCATGCAGAGGCTCTCCAAGGGACCCGGGCGCTCGAGGGCAGGCGGAAGCCCGGGCGGGTGAGGTGGTGGGACGGGAGGGGCCGCGGGCCGTTCAGATCCTGGGCGCGGTGCGGCGTCGGTCGGAGCCGGTGAGGATGACCCGCTCGGTCATCTCGGCGAGGCGGGAGGCGACGCGGTCGCCGAGCGCGGTGCGGAGCTCGGCGGTGGGGAGGTTGGTGGTGATGAGGGTGGGGAGCATGTGCTCGTACCGGTGGTTGATGAGCCGATAGGTGAGCTCCTCGGTCCATTCGCTGGTCTTGGCTGCGCCGAGGTCATCCAGGAGCAGCAGGGGGCAGCGGGCCAGTGTCTGCAGTTCCCGTTCGCCGTCGTGGCCGGCGCGGGGGCGGAGCCGCGCGTGGAGGTCGGCGGAGGTGGTGGCCTCCCAGCGCAGGCGGACGCCTCGGGTGAGGAGGGCCCGGACGGCGCCGTACGCCTGGTGGGTTTTGCCGGTGCCGGTGGGGCCGGCGATCAGCAGCGACGGGCCCTCGGCGATACCGGGTCCGGTCGGGCCGGGGCGTCCGGCGCGGGCGATCTGGTCGGCCCAGGAGGTGATCTGGGGATGGTCGGCCAGGGCGCGGCGGTAGCGGGCGGGGATGCGGGCGTCGGCGAGTTCCAGGGCGGTGACGGTCTCGGGCGCCGGTTCCTGGGCGGCAGCCGTGGTGGGGTCGATGCCGCGGTTGGCGAGGATCGTGTTGAGCCGGTCGGTGATCGCGCCGACGGGCTGGGGTGCGCGGGTGAGGGTGGCGGTCAGAGCTCATCTCCGTAGGCGGCGACGACGTCGGTGGGGTTCGTCCACGCCCGGTGGGCGGCGGGTGTGGTGGAGGATGCGGCGTTCATGACCTCGTGGACGAGGCTGGGCAGGACGCCAGGGGACAGGCCCTTGACCCGGTGGCGTTCGAGGGCGGCCCGGAGGTGTGCGGGGGCGATGCCCTCGTCGAGCAGCTTGCGCACCTGTTTGCCGAGATGGTTCAGGAAGGCATCTGGCGGGCGGTGGTTGCACGCGGCGATGTACTCGCCGAGGAGCTGCTTGGCCGAGACGGTGTCGGGCGCGTGGGCGCTTGCGCCCCCCGAAGGGATATCTCCTAGATCCACGGTCCTAGGTCCTAGATCCGGACCGTGAGACGTCACTGCTGCCTCACCGAGCGCTCCCTGATCCCTCGCGGAGGACTCCGTGAAGCCCTCTTGACCTGCGACTTCGCTCTCAAGCCCCGGATTCAGCGCGGACTCACGGACCTCGCCGGAGCCCTCAGTGAGGACTGCGTGAGGCGGTAGCGAGTACTCCGTGACACCGGCGCCCACGGCAGGAGCCGACGCGAACGAAGCGTCGTGAACCAGGCAGCTCGGGAGGCGGCTCTTGCTCGCCCGGTTGATCTTCTGATGCTGGTGCCAGGTCACGACGTGCAGGTACCGCTTGTGATCCGGCCCCTTGTAGCGGCAGATCAGTCCCGCGTCGGCGAGCTGGGCGAGGTCCGTCTCGACATCGGACGGGGTGTGCTCCGGGCGCAGCACCCACAACTGCCCGGCGATGATCGCGGCGTGGTCGCGGTGGCGGCCCTGGTCGTCGGCCTGGGTGAGCAGGCCGAGGAAGGTGCGCTCGGCGGCCAGGGAGACGACGGCCAGGGACTCGGAGACGAAGGCTTCGGGCTTGATGGTGCGGATTCGTGCCAAGTGCGGGGCGGTCCTCACTCGGTGGCCTGTGCGCGGGCATCACGGCTCACCGTCGGTCGGGGCGGGATTCGAGGGGGTGTTGGCGCGGACGCGCGCCGGGAAGCGATTGCGTTTCCGGGGGTGTCGTCAACATAGCCACACCCCAGTCGCGCAAGTCCAGCCCTATCCGGCGCAATCTCTCACGGCAGAAAGGCCGCAAGAAATGGGGCTCGGTGACGGGCGGGAGGAAAACCGTAAGGCACGATCCGCTGTTGACCAAATAGTTGCCCGGACCGCAGAGCCAGAAGGATTACATCGGCAAGCCGTTGACGGGCTGCCGACGGGGAAGCTACAACACAACACCGCACTTCAGAGCCATGATCGTCGTGCTGGTCCGTGCCCATTCCCGACTCCCTGGAACCGCATCTCGGCGAACGACGCGAGCGCAACATAGACCACGATCGCCGGTTACCCAAACCGGCGAATGCACCTTTCAATTGGAGCCATGCCCCCACGCCCACTGGAAGTCGGACCCGCAGGAATGCAGGCGGCCCGCACCATCGAAATACTCCGAACCGAACGCGGCCTGTCGCAACGCCAGTTGGCCGACCGCGTGACCGCTTTCGGCCGTCCGATGTCCAACACCATGCTGTCCCGCATCGAACGCGCCCAACGACGATGCGATGCCGACGACCTTGTCGCGATCGCCGACGCCCTCCTGGTGTCGCCTCTCGTGCTGCTGCAGGGGCCGACCGCCACGTGACGAGGACCGCTCAGCACCGCTGACCGAGCACGCCCCCACCCAGTAAGGACCCGCCCTTCTTGCACCACTCCGACATACCCCCTGCCCTCGTACGACGCCTTCCCGGCACCGAGGGCGGAGCCCCCTTGCCTCGTCTCTACCGCCCCGAAGAAATGGCCGAAGCCCTCGGCTGCTCCGCCTGGTGGGTCAAGGACCGGGCCCGACGCGGACTCATCCCGCACACCCGCGTCGGCCGCGCCTACCGCTTCACCGCCGCGCACCTCGCCGAGATCGTCCGCCTCCACGAAGAGCGCCCGAAGCGATCCGTCAGCAGCGCGCCGGCGAGTCGGGCAGCGACAAGCCCTCCCTCGGCACGAACTCGTGCCGCCCGGCCGCCTGAGCCGACTACGGCCCCGAGGCCAGGGCGTCTGCGGGCTCGACCGCCGCGCCGCACCCAGTACGAGACCGTCGCGTAGCGCGCCCGCACCCAGTCACAAGCCGAGAACAGGGGAGGAAGACGGAAGTTGGGTTTCGCGGAGAAGCGCGGAAACTACTGGCGCGGCCGGTACAAGACCGCGCCCGGCAAGCACCTCACGGTGGTCGACGACAACGGCAAAGCGATCCGGTTCGCCACCAAGGGCGAGGCCCAGCGCGCCGCGAGCGAGGCCGAGAACAAGTATCGGCGCGGCGACTGGCGCGACCCGGCACTCGGCCAGGAGACCTTCGGCGAGTACGCCAACCGCTGGTACGAGGCCCAGGACCTGGCCGCCTCGACCATGCAGAACTACAAGCGCCACATCGAGGAGCACCTCCTCCCCGACTTCGAGGACAAGGCGCTCGTCGGCATCCTGCGCACGGACGTCGACCTGTGGGAGAAGAAGGAGAAGGCCGCTTACGCGGCCTCCAGCGTCAAGACCTGGCGCTCGACGCTCCACCTGATCTTCGAGGACGCGATCGACGAGGGCCTGATCACCTCGAACCCGGCCGCCAGACGGCGCGGACGCGGCAAGCGCGCCGGACGCTCCCGCGACCGCGGCCCGGAGAAGGTCGTCACCGACCCCCTCGGCACCCTGCTGACCGCGGAGCGAGCCGCCCTGCTCTCCGGCCGCGACGACGAGTTCGTCGCCGTCGTCCTCAAGGGTTACACCGGCATGCGCTGGGGCGAAATCGTCGGCCTGGAGACGGAGTTCGCCCGCTCCGGGGCCGTCCGCGTCGAATGGCAGCTGTACGAACTCGACACCGGCGAGCTGGTTCGCTGCCCACCCAAGGACGACAGCTACCGCACCATCGACGTGATGGACTGGCTGTCGGCCCTGGTCGCCAACCACGTCGCCCGCACGAAGCCGAAACCCTGCTCGTGCCACGGCAAGACCTACGTCTTCCGGGGCCAGGGCACGGCCCGCACCGGCGGCCACCACGGCGCAAAGCTCGTCGACGTCGCACGCCGAGCCGAAGTCTCCACCGGCACGGTGTCCAACGTCCTCAACCACCCCGACCGCGTCACCGAAGCCAAGCGGGTCAGGGTGGAACAGGCCATCGCAGACCTGGGATTCGTGCGCGGCGGCGCGGTACCGCAGCACGCAGCCCACTGGCGCCGAAACGGCTTTGCCACCTGGCTGTTCACCCCGGCGGTCTCCGGCTGGTACCCAAAGAAGGCGCCGCAGGAAGCCCGCCCCGTGCCTCTCCTCGGCGAGCCGTGGCCCGGCGTCCCAGCCCGAGGGCGTGGCGCCAGCGACCGTGCCGACGCCTGCTGGCTCCCGATCGCCAAGGGCCTCACACCCCACGGCCTCCGCCACACCCACCGGACCGTGATGGAGGACCTCGGCACCGAGAAGGTCCTCATGGACGACCGCATGGGCCACATCGACGGCTCGGTCTCCGCGCGCTATGCCCACGTCACACCCGGAATGCGAAAACGCCTCATGCTTGGACTGACCGAGCAGTGGGAGGCGGCACTCGACACCCGCCTGGCGATGAGCCCCACGTCACCCGTGCGCGTACTCGATGATCTCCTACGTGCGCGCAGGGAATCACGTAAGCCTGCGGAGTCCCAGCGGTGACTGCTGCTGCACCTCTGGTGGTCACCACCAGAGGCACAGCCGTCTCCGGCGACACCTTGCGGGGGCAGCGTCAACCTCGTGGAGGTCACCTCGCTCCGGAGGTTATGGCAAACGCCCGGTGAGAGGGCCAAGGGACCTGGCTCAATAGGCACATGGAGATTGGCGAGCACTGGGCGTACCGCGCGAGGCCGAAGGACCTGGGTAGCGAGGTCCGCCAGGTCGAGGTCGTACGCGTGGGCAGCTCCGGCAGGTCTGGCTGGATCCACGTGCGGTTTCTCGAAGGCGATGCCGCTGGCCTGCAGGAGTGGGTCAGTTCCGGCTCTCTCGTAGCGCCGTGGGCGGATGTTGATACGTTCCGCGCGGATGACGCGGCGGAGCTGGCGCTCGCGGAGTCCTCTCGCCACGTCCGGGGCAGCACGGATTTCGAGGCCGCCCGCATGATCCTCGGCTTCGTCCGTCCGAAGAGCAGGCTCCGCCTGCGCCGAACAGTGGCCGACGCCGGGGTCCTGGAGCTGAGCCGCCTCGACGAGACGGCACCGCTCATCGGCATCGACGCAGCTGAACTCCGCGGTGACGCCATGGTGTACGAGAACCGCCACGGCATGTGTCTGGCTGGGTGGCCGGTCACCGAGCGCGTCGCCCGCCAAGTGGCCGGCCGTCTCGCCGACGAGATCCTTCCGGAGGTGGACCGCAAGCAGCAGGGCATCGAACAGGAGCGTGCCCAGTCCTCTTGGTACTCCTACAGCCGACGGGACGACCGGAAGCTGGACGCAGAGGCAGCTGTCTTGCGAACCGTCCGGGCCTGGTGCGGCGAAGACAAGGCCGACCGCTACGACGAGTTGGTCGCCCTTCGCGCCGAGGTCATCAGACTCGGGGGACTCGTCGAGAAGGCGGTCAAGGCTCTACGCGACCGAGGTCACGGCGTCATCGCCTCCACCATTGAGCGCGACCTTGGCGTCCATATCGCCACCCTTGATCCTGATGTGCGTCGATGACGCCGCGCCACGAGTCCGGCTCCGGCTTGGGAAGCGTTGGCTGAGCCGGAGGCTCCTTCTCCGGCCGGTCCGGCCGCCAGCCGTCGAGGAACGGTCGCAGCTGCTTCTTCGTCGGCTCCACGTTGAAGTCACGGGCGGCCAGACCCCTGCCATTCGTCGTGGGGTCGAGCTGATCGGCCTCTGTGTTCCCCCAAGCCGACCACTCGCGCAGCCTCTCAACTTCGAGGGCGTCCTCCGATGCGGCGGCGACGTCATCCAGCGCAGCACAGAAGGCCCGGATCTCACCGGCGGCCCGCCACTGCTCCAGGGCCGTGCCGAAGTGCTCGGCCCGTACCGCGTGAACCGCCTTGACCGAGGCCGCACTTACCGCAGCCTCCCACTCCCGCCGCTCGCGTTCCTCCCGCTCCGCTGCAAGTCGTCGGCGCTCGGCCTCCTGGTGCTCCCGTTCCTCTCGCAGACGCCGTTGCTCGGCCTCTCGTTCGAGCCGGGCCCGCTCCTGCTCCTCCGCGCGTGCTTTCAACGCCCGGAAGATTGAGCCGATCTGCTCCTCCAACGGCTTCTTGGCCGTGTCGGCCCATTCCTTCTTCCAGCCGTAGTTGTAGCTGTAGCCCGAGTTCTCGCTGACCAGCAGCTCCAGTTCGCCGGACGGCTCGAACTTGTGGGCCGGCGTGACCCGCTGCCAGTCGTACGTGCGCCGACCCGGCTGCTTGGGGACGTAGCGGACCTGCTTCTGCCGCTCACGGAAGCCGATCTCGTACGTCCTGCCGTGGACGGTGAGCAGCGGCCTCGGCTGCCTGCGCTTCTTGGACACCGCGATCTCGCCGTACCGCGCGAGGGCCTGTTCGGCGAGCAGCCGGAGCAGCGCGAGCACCCTCGGTAGGACCTCGTCGGAGATCTCGAAGGCGCTGTGGTCCTTGGTGACCGCGGCGAGCACGTCCTCGACATCGGTGATCACTCGGCTTCGCGCCAGTCGGATTCGGTTCCACTCGGTGTCGTCCTCGCCAGACACCCTCAGCAGACCGAGGAAGAAGTCCCCCTTCGCCCGCCCGCTGTACTTCAGGTGGTACCCATCCGGAGCGCACTGCCGGGCTGCGTCGAACGCCCTGCGATACCGAGCCCGTTCCTCCGCGCTGGGGTCAGGGATCCGAAGAAATCGTCCGGCGTCCTGCACCTGCGCGATGAGCGCCGGCCCGACAGCTGCTGGCGACGGGCGCGGAGGTTTCACAGCCCGTTTCGGGGCGGGCTTTGTCTCGGTCGGAGGATCGGCATCCTGCGACGGACCAGCGGCAACGGGCGCCCCGGCTTCAGACGCCGCCGCGCGAGGCTTGCGTGGAGCCAACTCCGGACGGTCGGGATGATGCCCGTGCTCCAGGTAGAAGCGTCCCACGTCAGTGATCTCCGCCTGCCACCTCCCCTTCTTCCTGGGCATGGTCACCAAGCCCCGGTCCCTGAGCGCGCGAGCCGTGACGGCGAGCTCGGGGCTGTTGGACGTGACGGGGTCGGCTCCGCCCCCGATGCGGGTGAGGAGTGCGAGCTGCCGGTCATTTAACGGAGACCAAGGATGCATGGCGATCGTCGTACCGTCTGTGGTCTCTCCAGCACAAGCCCACGACTCGCTGGAACCGGTGCACACCGAAGCGGCGTGCTGGTGCTCTGGAGCTAAGCGGCGCTTTCCTCCTGAACCACGTCAGCGATCTGCTGCGCGATCTCCTCGATGGAGTAGTCGCTGGTGCTCATCGCCACTTTGTCTGCGAGGGAGGGGCTGTAGCGCCGGACGTCTTCTGCACTCAGGTTGTGCCAGATTGGCAGGAGTGATTGCTCCCCGGCCACATTACGGGTGACGAGTCCGTCGAGTTCGTGGTTGGTCCAACCCTTGGCGAAGAAGGGGGCCGAGAGCACTACGATGCCGAAGCGGCTCGCCCTGATCCCTTCATCGATCTTGCGGCGGAGGCTGTGGCCGATCCGCATCTGGGCTTCGTCGAGCCAGACAGTCACACCCAGCTTGGTAAGCGCGTCTCGAAGGGGGCGGGCAACAGCTCCTTTGTCCTCGGACGCGTGGGAGATGAAGACGTCCCAGGTCTGGCCACCAAGTATGTCGCCAGTAGGCTCCTCCGGTTCATGGACCGCGACGGAGCGGGCCGGACTGCCCTGTGGGTCGCGGGCCGGGGGCAGGAAGCCCCGCGGAGGTGGCTGGACTTGGACAGACGCAGAGATGCGACCGGAATAGCCGCCAAGGTCGATGGCCACGACCCACTGTCCGTTACTGGGGATGGTGATCTGGTGAGGCGAGCGAGTGACGCGACCGCCCAGGTACCGGTATCTCTTCCCCGACTTGTATTTGCTGTACTCGCTGCGCGTCATCACCTGGACGTTGGCTTGGTTGCGCAGGGTGACGATGACCGTGGAACCTCTCTTGAGGTTGCCGAGGTCTTTGTAGAAGTAGTCCACGGGTGCTCCTGGAGATGTGCGGCCGAGCACGTCTCAGAGTAAGGACTGCCACTGACAATCGGAGGCGACGATGTCTGAAGCGGGGTGGAAGCCCACGTCGGCTGGACGCTCGTCTCTCCCCTGACGCTAGGACTCGGGGAGCCGTCCGGGAGCCGCTCACTGAGGTCGGCTCCCAAATGGCTCCCAAACTGGGCCCACAAAGCAAATCAGGCCCGGTTCTGATCTCTCAGAACCGGGCCTGACCTGGTGTTTCAGCTGTCGGGGTGGCGGGATTTGAACCCACGACCTCTTCGTCCCGAACGAAGCGCGCTGCCAAGCTGCGCTACACCCCGATGTCGCTGCTGTCGCGGCGACGACGTTTACTTTAGCCCACCGGTGGCTAGAGACGAAATCCGGTTTTCCAGGGGTGCCGTAGGGGGTTCGGGCGGGCGTGGTCGAGGGCTACGAGGAGGACCGCCAGGGCGTAGAAGGAGAGGCCGAGGAGGAGGGCGTTGCCGAGGACCTTCTTGTAGCCGTCCTGGTCGACGTCCAGGAAGGGGTAGAGGTAGCGGCCGGAGGAGCCCGGGAGGAGCAGTTCGCCTCGGACGAGGGAGAAGGCCAGATAGGCCAGGGGGTAGAGCAGCCAGGTGCTGGCCTGGCGCAGGTGCAGGCGGCCGGGGGGCGTGAGCAGGAGCCAGTCCAGTACGGCCGCGATCGGGGTCACCGTGTGGAGGGTGTAGTGGGTGAGGGCCTGCCAGCCGGCCGGGTGGGCCGCTTCGCCCGTGAGGGAGAAGGGGCTGGCCTCGTTCGCCAGGAGCAGGTGGTACGTGAGGGCGGCGATGACGACGTAGAGGGTCGTCGCGCCCAGTACGGCTCCCGGCAGGGGGCGGTCGGCCGTCCAGGCGCGGCGGGCCGAGAGGGCCATGACCAGCGCCAGCAGGATGTTGCTCTGGATCGCGAAGTACCCCAGGGCCCGGGACGGGTCGCCGAGGAGCAGTTCGAGCGTCACGCCGACGGCCGCGGCGAAGGCGACCAGCAGGCGGAAGGCCGCGGCCGCGGGGCGGCGGACCGGGGTGACGACGGCCGTGGCCGGGACGGGGGAGGGCTTCAGCGCGGGCCTGCCCGGTATCGCGGGCAGGTCCGGGATGTCCCTGGGTATCGGGGCGGTCATGCCCCCACGCTGACAGAAACGGACATAGGGGGCGATGCGGGCGGGGCTGTGTGGGTTATCCGTTACCCCGCCGACCCGACCGCGAGCCCGGCTGCTCTCCCGTTGCTCCCGCTACTCGGCTACTCCGCTACTCCCGGCCCACCAGCGTCAGCAGCGTCGCCTCCGGCGGGCACGCGAACCGTACCGGCGTGTAGCGGCTCGCACCGCAGCCGGCCGACACGTGCAGATACGACGTACGGTCCTCCACCGTGTGCGTCGACAGGCCCTTTACCCGGTCCGTGTCCAGGTCGCAGTTGGTGACCAGGGCGCCGTAGAAGGGGATGCACAGCTGGCCGCCGTGGGTGTGGCCGGCCAGGATCAGGGGGTAGGCGTCGGCCGTGAAGGCGTCCAGGGTGCGCAGGTAAGGGGCGTGGACGACGCCCATCGAGAAGTCGGCGGACTCCGCGGGGCCGCCGGCCACCTGCTCGTAGCGGTCCCGCTTGATGTGCGGGTCGTCCAGGCCCGTCAGCTCCAGCGAGACGCCCTCGATCTTGAGCGTGCCGCGGGTGTTGGTCAGGTTGAGCCAGCCCGCCGCGTCGAAACCGTCCCGCAGGTCCTCCCACGGGTTGTGCACCACACCCACGGCCGGGGCGTTGCCGTTGAGGCCGTGGCGGCCCTGGGCCTTCTCCAGCAGGTAGCGGGCGGGGTTGCGCAGCGTGGGGCCGTAGTAGTCGTTGGAGCCGAAGACGTACGCGCCCGGGAACTCCATCAGGGGGCCGAGCGAATCCAGGACCTCCGGGACGCCCTCCGGGTCGGAGAGGTTGTCGCCCGTGTTGATCACGAAGTCGGGACGCAGGCCCGCCAGGGACCGCAGCCAGCGCTGCTTCTTGTGCTGGCCGCCGACCATGTGGATGTCGGAGACCTGCAGTACGCGCAGAGGGCGCATTCCTGAGGGCAGGACCGGGACGGTGACCCGGCGGAGGCGGAAGGAGCGGGCTTCGAAGCCCGCGGCGTACAACAGACCGGCGGCACCAGCCGCCGCGATTCCCAGGGGGACTCCGTATCGCGCGCGCATACGACCATCG
Source organism: Streptomyces purpurascens (assembly GCF_045040895.1). NCBI lineage: Bacteria > Bacillati > Actinomycetota > Actinomycetes > Kitasatosporales > Streptomycetaceae > Streptomyces > Streptomyces purpurascens. The sequence goes on from NZ_CP108341.1 coordinate 5,153,934, forward strand.
TCGCAGACCCCGGACGCCGACCCTGCCCGGGCGGTGCCCGAAATCCCCTCGCGGCACCGGCGCTTCGATCCGCCGCCCCGCAAAACAAGGGGCGTCTTTCCTCCCGCACCTGCGACAATCAGCCCCATGACCACGCTCAAGTCGAAGCTGCAGGATGACCTCAACGTTGCGATCAAGGAGCGCGACGAGCTCCGCTCCTCGACGCTCCGGCTGACGCTCGCCGCGATCACCAAGGAGGAGGTCGCGGGCAAGACGAAGCGCGAGCTCTCCGACGACGAGGTGCAGAAGGTGATCACCCGCGAGGCGAAGAAGCGTCGCGAGGCCGCCGAGGCCTTCGCCCAGGGCGGTCGTGCCGAGAGCGCCGAGCGGGAGAAGGCGGAGGGCGAGGTGCTCGCCGCCTACCTGCCCAAGCAGCTCTCCGACGACGAGCTGAACTCGATCGTCACGCAGGCCGTCGAGGAGGCGAAGGCCGCGGGTGCCGAGGGGCCCCGGGCCATGGGTGCCGTCATGAAGATCGTGAACCCGAAGGTGGCCGGGCAGGCGGAGGGCGGCCGGGTCGCCGCCGCGGTGAAGAAGCTGCTGGCCGGCTGACCGGCCGTCGAGTCGGCCCGTACGGGGCGGGGCCCTGCGGCTTCGAAAGCCGGTGAGAATCGGAATTCAGCCATTCTGGCCGGATGCCTTGAACAGCGGCGGGCCGACGGAAAAGCTGCGGGTTGAGCCGATTCGGTATGACGGGTGGGGCGAGGGGGGCCGATGGCTGCGGCCAATCGGGGAGACGGAAGAGATCGTGACGTGCTGAGGTTGCTTTACCAAGGGCTCGACGACGCGACCGTTGCCCGACGGCTCGGGGTCAGTCATCGGACCGTGCAGCGTCGCGTGCAGAGGATCATGACGGATCTCGGAGTGAGCGGCCGTTTCGCCCTGGGGGCGAAGGCGCAGGAGCTCGGGCTCATCTTCGGCATCAGCCAGTCGGCGAATTCGCCTGGCGGCACCGCGGCGAACGCTGTCGACCTGCATGCACAAGGTCGCAGAGAGGTCGGCCGTACCGGGTAGGGGGTATCGCGGGCCGGAAGCCCTGTCGGGGTGTGCCGCTTTCCTCTCGAGTCTCCTCGGGAGGGCCGAGAGGAAAGCGGTTCGGAGGCTTCAGCGGCGCACGTTCACCCGCAGTGGACGCGGTTGACACTCCTGCCGGCCCACAGGCCCCCGATGTCCTCGCCACCGCCGAGGTCGATGCAGTGTCCGTTGGTGTGCGTCACCGTGACTGGTCCCGCGTACTGGCTGTACGCACCGGAGTCGAGCTTGGTGTCGCTGCTGCCGGATATGTTGATGCCCACTTCCATGTAGTGGGTCGTTCCGTAGTACTTCTTCGCCAGCAGCACGGCACAGTTGGTCCCGCCGTTCGCCGACGAGTAGTACAGGCGCAACTGGCCCCACACCTCGCCCGACGCGGGTGTGTTGTACGTGTCGACGAGGCTGCCGGGACAACCGTACGCGGAGGCACTCTCGGTGGCGGCGAAGGCGCCGGGGGCGGCGGCCACGCTGAGGCCGGTGAACGCCAGCCCGAGGGCCGCTGCGGTGGCGAGAACTCTGCGCATGTGTCGGTCACACTCCCTTTCTGGTCTTCAGCTGCGGACGCGGTGGGTCAGGCCACACCGTGGCAATTCGAGACGACATTGGAACCGAAATCGATGCCGCCCGTGGTGGTGCCGTCCCAGTTTCCGAGGAAGGCGTTGATGACGACGCTTGTTCCCTCGGCAATGTCGAGGTCGACATCGCGGACGCCGGAGTCCGCGCCGTTCCTGTTCCAGTAGAAGTAGTGGCCGTCGCCGTAGATTTCGATGCCTCCGATGGCGGAGTGCCCGTCGGCGAAGATGTCGTCGACCAGGAGATGTTCGCCGTACGCCTTGAACGTGGCCTTGGCGCCGCCGTTGTCGGAGTAGTCGGTGCAGTTCGTCTCGGCCTGGGCTGTTGCCGTCATGCCGACGGTGAGCGCCGCGAAGATCGGAAGTACGGCAGCGGCGCGTGCGAATTTGCGCATGGGATTACCTCTTCTTTGTCTCGGGTGGATCCGTCGGTTTCTGGTTCAGTCCTTGCGGCAGGAGGCCGCGATCACGAGCCGCGGCTCCAGGTCCGCCGAGAAGGGGGTGCCGGCCGTGGGGCTCTGCTCGCAGACCTTGTATGACCAGCTACGTTCCTTGGACACGGTTCCGCCGGTGGCGTCCACGTGTATGTGCTTCGGTGTGTATCCCGTCAGCACGAGCCGGTCGGTGGCCTTGCGGAGCTCCGTGCCCACGACGTCCGGCGTCGCGTCGGCTTTCCCTTCGGCGCCGACCCTCGGCGGGCAGGTCTCGGAACTCCGGACCGTGAAGAGGACCACCGCGCTGAGGCTCGGTTTCTCCTTCTCGAAACAGACCTTGAATTTCTCCGCGTGGGCGGGGCTTACATACCGGTTCAGGTCTGTCGCATCACGGAGCGAGAACCCTTTGCCCTCGTCCGCTTTTTCTTTCATGACGACATCGAGGGGGCCCTCGGCCGGGTGGGCGGTGGATTCGGCTTCACCATGTGCCGCAACCGGCTCTCCGCGTTCTTCGCCGGACGCGCCCGAGCCGCACGCGGTCATACCGGCCAGAACTGTCAGAGCGGCTGCTGTGCTGGTCAAGAAGACGCGTATTCGCCGCTCGGAGATGTTCTGGAACCTCATGAATCCACTCCCCCCTCATGCGCTTGCTGGTCAAAAGAACACCAGTTCAATTGGGGGGTCAAGGGGTCAAGTGCTGTCCGGATTGGGCGGTTGCTGAGTGATTCTGGGCCTTCGTGGTCGTCTCACGTGGTGCCCTTCGGCGGGCCGCGGCGGGCACCTGCCCGGCCCGCAGCCTCGCGGCCTTCACGATCACGGCGGCCCACCCCGACTCGCCCGGGCCGGCGAGTCCGTCACGCACCGCGACCCGGTGCAGCCGTCGCCACACACCGGCCTCCGTCCAGGCGGTGAAGCGGCGGTGCGCGGTCGCCGGTGAGACCTCGAGCCAGGGCGGCAGCATTCGCCAGGGGCAACCGCTGGTCAGCACCCACACCACCGCCGTGAGCACCATGCGCTCGTCGACGGGCGCGGTGCCCCCTCCCTGCCGGCGTGGTGTGAACGGTGGCAGCAGCGGCTCCGTCAGGGCCCACAGCTCGTCGGTGACCAGTCGTCGGGCGAGATCGCCAGTCATGGTCACCATCGTCGTCGTCACCACATGAGACGGCGGCGTGCTCGACGCAGGTTGTCGTAATTACGCCAGGGCCGACGGAGCGGTGCCCAGCTTCACCCCGCCGTCCCGCGCCCGCACCGTGCGGTGTCGGGCCGGCTCCTCAGCCGAACCGCCCGCCGTTGCCGTTGCCACCCCCGTTGTCCTGGCCCCGGAAGAAGCCCTCGGGGAGGGAGAACGAAGGCGTCGGGAAGGGCTCGCCGCCCCCGCCGCCGTTGTTGTTGCCGCCGACCAGGCCGCCGATGAAGCCGCCGTTGCCGTTGTCGTCGTCGCGGTCGTCGTCACGGTTCTCGTCGCCGCGGCCCTTGTTGCGGCCGTCGGGGATGTGGATGTCGTTGAACTGCTCGACGGGCTTGCCCTCCAGCGCGCCCGACATCATGTCGCGCCAGATCGGACCGGGGACCTCACCGCCGAAGACCTTGCCGTACGGCTGGCCCCCGATGGTGATGTTGGACATCTTCCGCTTGTGCGCGGGGTCGCCGACCCACACCGCGCCGGCCATGTTCGGGGTGTAGCCCACGAACCAGGCCGCGTAGCGCTCGTCCGTCGTACCGGTCTTGCCCGCGCTGGGACGGCTGCCGAGGCCGGCCTTCGAACCCGTACCGTCCTCGACGACGCCCTTCAGCAGCGCGTTGATCGTGTCGGCGGTCTTCTCCGACATCGCACGCGAGCAGGTCGACTTCGGCACCTGGAGCGACTTCGTCTTGTCACCGACCCGCTGGCTGACCGACTCGATGGCGATCGGCGTGCAGTACATGCCGCGCGAGGCGAAGGTCGCGTACCCGTTCGCCATGGTCAGCGGGGACACCTCCTGGGTGCCCAGGGCGATGGACGGCACCTGCGGCATCTTGTCGCCGTCGGCCCGCTCGACGCCCATCTTCTTCGCCATCGTCGTCACCGGGCAGATGCCGATGTCGCTGATCATCTGGACGTAGTAGGTGTTGACCGACTTGGCGGTCGCTTCCTTCATGTCGTACGGGCCGACCTCCGAGCTGTTCTCGTTCTCGAGCTTGGCGGGGTTGCCCCGGTCGTTCATCCACCTCTTGCCGTCGCACGCCGAGACGGGGCTCGGGTAGGCCATCCGGTACGGCGCCGAGTACACCTTGTTCGCCGGCATGCCGTCCTCGATGGCCGCGGCGGCCACGATCGGCTTGAACGTCGAACCGGGCTGGTAGCCCATGCCGCCGCCCATGTCGTCGTTGACGGACAGGTTGAGGGTCGTCTCGCCCTTCTTGATGTCGACGCCGTACGGACGCGACTGGCCCATGGCGAGGATCTTGCCGGTGCCGGGCTGGACGATGCTGGCGGCGGTGGCCACCTCGTCGCTCTTGTAGACGTGGTTCTTGATGGACCGCTGTGCCGAGTCCTGGGCCGCCGCGTCCATGGTGGTGCGGATGGTGAGGCCGCCCTGGTTCCAGACCTTCGCCCTGGCCTCCTTGGTCTTGCCGAAGACCTTGTCGTTCAGGAAGACCTCGCGCACGTAGTCACAGAAGAAGCCCGCGCCCTTGACCGCCGTGATGCAGCCGTTCCTGGGCTTGCTGACCTTGAGGCCGAGCGGTGCCTTCATCGCGTCGGCGGCCTGCGCCCGGGAGATGTCACCGACGGCGGCCATGCGCTGGAGCACGGTGTTGCGGCGCTTGGTGGCCTCCGCCTCGTCGTTGACCGGGTCGTACCGGCTGGGCGACTGGACGATGCCGGCGAGGAGGGCCGACTCCTGGATGTTGAGGTCCTTGGCGGACTTGGAGAAGTAGCGCTGGGCCGCGGCCTCGACGCCGTAGGCCTGCTGGCCGAAGAACGTGATGTTCAGGTAGTTCTCGAGGATCTTCTTCTTCCCGAGCTCTTCCTCGACCTGGATCGCGTACTTCAGCTCGCGGATCTTGCGGCCGATGGTCTGCTGGGTGGCCTGCGCGACCTTCGTCGGGTCGTCGCCCGCCTCCTCGACGAAGACGTTCTTCACGTACTGCTGCGTCAGGGTCGAGGCGCCCTGGGAGACCTCACCGCTGCGCGCGTTCTTGTTGAGGGCGCGCAGGACGCCCTTCAGGTCGACCGCGCCGTGCTGGTAGAAGCGCGAGTCCTCGATCGCGACGATCGCCTTCTGCATGTACGGCGAGACGTCCTTGAGCGCGACCACCGTGCGGTCGCGCGAGTAGACCGTGGCGATCTGCCCGCCGTCGGCGTCCAGGATCGTGGTGCGCTGACTCAGCGGCGGCGTCTTCATGTTGGCGGGGAGCTCGTCGAAGCTCTCGACCGAGCCCTTCGCCGCGAGCCCCAGCGCGCCCACCGCGGGCAGCGCGATACCGGCCAGCACGGCTCCCGCAAGGACACTGACACCGAGGAACTTGGCGGCCTGCTGCGCAGGAGACAGACCACCGCCCGAGCTCTTCTTTGGCATGAGGGCAGCCTACGTTCTCATTCGCCGGACAGGCGTATATGCCTTGGCCTAAGCTGCTCTCAACTGTCACAGCAGTGAGGCCACGTATCAATACGTCCGGCGACCCCGAATCGTTCCGGGTGTTCCCCAACTTTTTTGGTGGGGTCGTGTCCGAATCCGCCTTGTGTGTCATACGGCGTCCGTTGTGACGCAACTGAACTGTCCTGGTTTGCCGGGAAAGTTATGTATGTCGCCAGCTCACTCCCCCGGGTGATCTGCCGCTTACCCATAGTCCGTTCGGGCCATTCAAGATTGGGCCCGAAGGGGGTGTTGCGCTGTGCCCACCTTCCGTAACGTCCTCAACTGGCGGCGGTGAATATGCCGCTGCCGCCGTGGGGGAGCCTCGATTCGGGAGAGGACGGCGCCGGTATGGGCTGGGTAGTCGACTGGAGTGCGCAGGCGGCCTGCCGCACTACCGATCCGGATGAACTGTTCGTTCAAGGAGCAGCGCAGAACAGGGCCAAGGCGGTGTGCACCGGATGTCCGGTGCGTACGGAGTGCCTGGCCGACGCGCTCGACAATCGCGTCGAGTTCGGCGTGTGGGGAGGCATGACGGAGCGGGAGCGCCGCGCACTGCTGCGCAGGCGGCCCACGGTGACGTCCTGGCGCCGGCTGTTGGAGACGGCGCGCAGCGAGTACGAGCGCGGCACGGGTGTCGTGTCCCTCGACGACGACGAGATCTACGAGAACTACGCCGCGGTGAGCTGAGGAGTTCCCACCGGGGACTCCACGGGGGATCCTCGGCACTGATGTCCGGTCGAGGGCCCGTACGGGCCCTCAGGCATCACGGCCGGGCGTCTCCGGCTCGGCCGCGTCGGGAAGCTCGCGTTCGTTCGCCGCGAGCCGGTCGCCGATGTCGCGCAGTCCCACGAGGTCGTGCACATCGCCGGGCAGCGCGGCCACTTCCGTCACCGCCACCTCGGGGTGGAGCGCGGCGAAGCGGTCACGCGTGCGCTGCTCACGGGAGAGCAGCTGCATGCGCTCGGCGTGCAGCCTCAGCAGGCCTGCCGTGAGCTGGTCGACGGACCGCTCGGCGTTCTCGGCGTCGTCTGCGTCCTCGGTGGGGGAGCCACCCTCGGGAGCCGCTGTCGATGCCGGATCTGGAGTCTGAGCTGGGGTTTCGGACGTCGGAGAGGCTGAACTGTCGTATGCGTCGGGGGAGTTACGAAGTCCAGCTTTCCCGCCCTCCTGATCCACAATGCGGGGCTCTTCAAGATTTTCCGCGGCGGCGAGCGCCCGCTCGGCCGACAGCCGGTCGGCCCCGCTGCCGTGGACCCGGTTGAGCACAAGACCGGCGAGCGGCATGTCCTCCGCGGCCAGGCGCTCCACGAAGTACGCGGCCTCGCGCAGCGCGTCCCGCTCCGGGGCCGCCACCACGAGGAACGCCGTCCCGGGCGCCTGGAGCAGCTTGTACGTCGCGTCCGCGCGCGTACGGAAGCCCCCGAACGTCGTGTCCATCGCGGACACGAACGTCTGGACGTCCTTGAGGAGCTGACCGCCGAGCAGCTTGCCGAGGGTGCCGGTCATCATCGACATCCCGACGTTCAGGAACTTCATCCCGGCGCGCCCGCCCAGCTTCGCCGGCGCCGTCAGCAGCCGGATCAGCCGTCCGTCCAGGAACGACCCGAGCCGCTTGGGCGCGTCCAGGAAGTCCAGGGCCGAGCGGGACGGCGGGGTGTCGACGATGATCAGGTCCCACTCGTCCCGGGCCCGCAGCTGCCCGAGCTTCTCCATCGCCATGTACTCCTGCGTGCCCGCGAAGCCCGCCGAGAGTGACTGGTAGAAGGGGTTGCCCAGGATGGCGGCCGCACGCTCGGCGTCCGCGTGCACCTCGACGATCTCGTCGAAGGTGCGCTTCATGTCGAGCATCATCGCGTGCAGCTCGCCGCCCGCGGAGTCGTCGATGCCCTTGACCCGGCGCGGTGTGTTGTCGAGGGAGTCGATGCCCATGGACTGGGCGAGACGGCGGGCCGGGTCGATGGTGAGGACGACCACCTTGCGGCCCCGCTCGGCCGCGCGCAGGCCCAGGGCCGCGGCGGTCGTGGTCTTGCCGACCCCGCCCGAGCCGCAGCACACCACGATCCGGGTCTTCGGATCCGCCAGCAGCGGATCGACGTCGAGCAGACGCGCGGGGGACAGACGAGGGCGGGCCGGGTCGTGTGTGTGGGCCGGGTCCGGACGACTCATGACATCCCCTGCTTCCGACTCATGACCAGTTTCATGACGCCTTGTTCCACGACGGCCTTCATGAACATGCCCCGTCCGGCGGCGGCCCCGCTCATGACACGCCCTGCCCGCGCAGCTCGCGGGCCAGCGCGTACAGCCCGGCCAGGTCCATGCCCTCGGCGAACAGTGGCAGTTCGTGCAGCGGGAGGCCCAGTTCGGCCAGCACCGCACGCTGCTCGTGCTCCAGCGCGTACCGCTCGGCGTACTCCTCGGCCTGCGTGAGCAGCGGGTCCACCAGCCGCTCCGCGCGCCCGCCGCGCCGTGCCCCGCCGAGCCCGGCGGCCGACAGCGACCGCGCGACCGTGGAACGCGTGGCCGTCCGGACGAGTTCCAGATCGGTCTCGTCCAACACCTCCGGCCGCACCATGTTCACGATGATCCGCCCCACCGGCAGCCGCGCCGACCGCAGCTCGGCGATGCCGTCCACGGTCTCCTGGACGGGCATCTCCTCCAGCAGCGTCACCAGGTGCACGGCCGTCTCCGGCGACTTCAGCACCCGCATCACGGCCTGTGCCTGATTGTGTATCGGGCCGATCTTGGCGAGGCCGGCGACCTCGTCGTTGACGTTGAGGAAACGCGTGATGCGCCCGGTGGGCGGCGCGTCCATGACGACGTAGTCGTAGGTGAACCGCCCGCTGCGCTCCTTGCGCCGCACCGCCTCGCACGCCTTGCCGGTGAGGAGTACGTCCCTCAGGCCCGGCGCGATGGTGGTGGCGAAGTCGATCGCGCCGAGCTTCTTCAGGGCCCGTCCGGCGCTGCCCAGCTTGTAGAACATCTGGAGGTAGTCCAGAAGGGCCAGTTCGGGGTCGATGGCCAGCGCGTACACCTCCCCGCCCCCGGGAGCGACGGCGATCTTCCGCTCCTCATAAGGCAGCGCTTCCGTTTCGAAGAGCTGCGCGATGCCCTGGCGGCCTTCGACCTCGACGAGAAGCGTCCGCTTCCCCTCCGTGGCCAAGGCCAGCGCTAGGGCCGCGGCCACCGTGGTCTTGCCGGTACCGCCCTTGCCGCTGACGACCTGGAGCCTGCTCACGTATTCGAGCCTAACCAGTCCGCGCCCGGGCTACTCCGGAGGCTGTGGACAACCGCCGCCGTGGTCGGCCGTGTGCCCCCTGTCCGCCAGGGGCTAGAGTCGGCCGCATGACCAAGTGGGAATACTCAACCGTGCCGCTGCTCGTCCATGCCACGAAGCAGATTCTGGACACCTGGGGCGAGGACGGCTGGGAGCTCGTCCAGGTCGTGCCCGGGCCGAACAACCCCGAGCAGCTCGTGGCCTACCTGAAGCGGGAGAAGCAGTAATGGGCGCCGTCGAGGCGAAGCTGGCCGAGCTCGGTCTGACCCTGCCCGACGTCGTCCCGCCGCTGGCCGCGTACCAGCCGGCCGTGCAGACCGGCCCGTACGTCTACACCGCCGGGCAGCTCCCGATGGTGGACGGCAAGCTTCCGGTCACCGGCAAGGTCGGCGCGGAGGTCACCCCGGAGGAGGCCAAGGAGCTGGCGCGTACGTGCGCGCTGAACGCCCTGGCCGCCGTCAAGTCCGTCGCCGGTGACCTGGACCGCATCGCGCGTGTGGTGAAGGTCGTCGGCTTCGTCGCCTCGGCCTCGGACTTCACGGGCCAGCCCGCGGTGCTGAACGGCGCGAGCGAGCTGCTCGGCGCGGTCCTCGGCGACAAGGGCGTGCACGCGCGCAGCGCGGTGGGCGTGGCGGTGCTGCCTTTGGACGCCCCGGTGGAGGTCGAGATCCAGGTGGAGCTCGCGTAATCCAGGCGGAGCTCGCGTAGAGCCCCTTCCGCGGGCGCGGCATGGGCCCCGAGGGCCACTCGAACATCAGCCCGTCACGGGATAGCCTCGCGACCATGGCGAACGGTCAGTGGTACCCCCCGGAATGGCCGGACCGCATCCGCGCACTGGCGGACGGCACGCTCACGCCGGTCACCCCGAAGCGCGCGGCCACCGTCATGCTCCTGAAGGACACCGGCACCGGCACCGGTCCCGCTGTCCACATGCTGCGCAGACGCGCCTCCATGGCCTTCGCCGGGGGCGCGTACGCGTATCCGGGCGGCGGCGTCGACCCCCGGGACGATGACCACCAGGTCCGCTGGGCGGGCCCCACGCGCGCGTGGTGGGCGGACCGGCTCGGCGTCGACGAGACGGCGGCCCAGGCGATCGTCTGCGCGGCCGTACGGGAGACGTACGAGGAGGCGGGCGTCCTGCTCGCCGGACCGGCGCCCGACTCGGTCGTCGGCGACACCACCGGGGCCGACTGGGAGGCGGACCGTGCCGCCCTGGTCGCCCGGGACCTGTCCTTCGCGGAGTTCCTGGAGCGCCGCGGCCTGGTCCTGCGCTCCGATCTGCTCGGCGCCTGGACCCGCTGGATCACCCCCGAGTTCGAGGCCCGCCGCTACGACACCTGGTTCTTCGTGGCCGCCCTCCCCGAGGGGCAGCGCACCCGCAACGTCTCCACCGAGGCCGACCGTACGGTGTGGATCGCCCCGGGCGAGGCGGCGGCCGGCTACGACAAGGGCGAGCTGCTGATGATGCCGCCGACCATCGCGACCCTGCGCCAGCTGACGCCGTACGACACGGCCGCCCGGGCGCTCGCGGACGCCCCGGGGCGTGACCTCACGCCCGTGCTGGCCACCGCCCGCCTCGTGGACGGCGAGATCGTGCTCTCCTGGCCGAGCCACGACGAGTTCACCAAGCACATCCCGACCACCGGTGGAGCCACCGCATGACGGACGCAGCAGCCCTTCCCGGCCAGCCCCGGGGCGGTGTCCTCACGGGCCCCGCCACCGCGCGGGCCGTCAACGTCCTGGCCCCCAACCCGTCGGCGATGACCCTGGACGGCACGAACACCTGGATCCTCTCCGAGCCCGGCTCGGACCTGGCCGTGGTGGTCGACCCGGGCCCGCTCGACGACGGACATCTGCGCCATGTCGTCGCCACGGCCGAGCAGGCCGGCAAGCGCGTCGCCCTGACGCTGCTGACCCATGGCCACCCCGACCACGCCGAGGGCGCCGGGCGGTTCGCCGAACTGACCGGCACGCGCGTGCGTGCGCTCGATCCTGCCCTCCGGCTGGGGGACGAGGGCCTGGCCGCCGGGGACGTGATCACCGTCGGCGGCCTCGAACTGAAGGTCGTACCGACTCCCGGCCACACCGCCGACTCCCTCTCCTTCCACCTCCCGGCGGACCAGGCCGTCCTGACCGGCGACACGATCCTCGGCCGCGGTACGACGGTCGTGGCCCACCCCGACGGCCGCCTCGGCGACTACCTGGACTCCCTGCGGCGGCTCAGGTCCCTCTCGGTCGACGACGGCGTCCACACGGTGCTGCCGGGCCACGGACCGGTGCTGGAGGACGCCCAGGGCGTCGTCGAGTACTACCTCGCCCACCGGGCCAAGCGCCTCGCGCAGGTGGAAACGGCCGTCGAGGACGGCTACCGCACCCCCACCGAGGTCGTCGCCCACGTCTACGCGGACGTGGACCGCTCCCTGTGGCCGGCGGCGGAACTGTCGGTGCGGGCGCAGTTGGACTACCTGGAGGAGCACGGGCTCATCTGACCCGTGCCCGCGTACGACGTCGGGCCCCGTCTCCGCGAGGAGACGGGGCCCGATGACGTACGGCGCGTACGCGTCAGCGCGAGCGCTTGGCGAGGCGTTCCACGTCCAGCAGGATCACCGCACGGGCCTCCAGGCGCAGCCAGCCGCGCTGGGCGAAGTCCGCCAGCGCCTTGTTGACCGTCTCGCGGGACGCGCCGACCAGCTGGGCCAGCTCCTCCTGCGTGAGGTCGTGGACGACGTGGATGCCCTCCTCGGACTGCACGCCGAACCGGCGGGACAGGTCCAGCAGGGCGCGGGCGACCCGGCCCGGGACGTCCGAGAAGACGAGGTCGGACATCGCGTCGTTGGTCTTGCGCAGCCGTCGGGCGACAGCGCGCAGGAGCGCCGTGGCCACCTCAGGGCGGGCGTTCAGCCAGGGCTGGAGGTCGCCGTGGCCGAGACCGAGCAGCTTGACCTCGGTCAGTGCGGAGGCCGTCGCGGTACGCGGGCCCGGGTCGAAGAGCGACAGCTCGCCGATGAGCTCGCCGGGGCCGACCACGGCCAGCATGTTCTCGCGGCCGTCCGGGGACGTGCGGTGGAGCTTGACCTTGCCCTCCGTGACCACATACAGGCGGTCGCCGGGGTCCCCCTCGTGGAACAGCGAGTCGCCGCGCGCGAGGGTCACCTCACTCATGGAGGCGCGGAGCTCCGTGGCCTGCTCGTCATCGAGCGCCGCGAAGAGCGGGTTGCGCCGCAGAACGTCGTCCACGAGTTCTCTCCTTGTCGACCTGCTCAGGGGACCTGGATCCCCCTTGTATCAAGGCACCGTGGTGCCCATTTTGCCGGACGGTCCAAACAGTGTGATCTGTCACAAGGATGCCGCACAGGTGTCCCGGGGTACGCGGCAGGGGTCCAATTGGACGCCGATCTTCAGGGCCCGGGGCGGATGTCGGTGCCACGCCTTAGGCTGGCCGGGTGTCCAAATCGCCGGTGAGAGCACAGGCCGAGGGGGCTGCGCGGGTGGTTGTACGTCGCGATTCCGCTGTGGGCGAACAGAGCCCCGATGGCGGTAGGAAAACGGCGAAAGCGACAGAGAGGGCGGCGCCTTCAGGCAAGTCGACGCCGCCCAAGAAGGCTGCCGCCAAGAAGGGCGCTGCCAAGAAGGGCGCTGCCAAGACGGCCGCCGACGAGAAGGCCGGGGCCGCAAGCAAGAAGGCATCTGCGAAGAAGGCAGCACCTGTGAAGAAGGCGGCATCCGTGAAGAAGGCGCCTGCCGCCAAGAAGGTCACCGTCGCGCCCAAGAAGGCCACAGCCCGGATCAAGGGCACCGCCCCTGCAAAGGCCGTCGTCCACCCGCCGGGTGACGAGTCGCGCACCGCACTGGTCCGCAGGGCCCGCCGTATCAACCGCGAGCTCGCCGAGGTCTACCCGTACGCCCACCCTGAGCTGGACTTCGACAACTCCTTCCAACTGGTCGTCGCCACGGTCCTGTCCGCCCAGACCACCGACCTGCGCGTCAACCAGACGACACCCGCCCTCTTCGCCAAGTACCCCACCCCCGAGGACCTGGCCGCCGCCAACCCGGAGGAGGTGGAGGAGATCCTCCGCCCGTGCGGCTTCTTCCGGGCCAAGACGAAGTCGGTCATAGGGCTGTCCAAGGCCCTGGTGGAGGACTTCGGCGGCGAGGTCCCGGGTCGGCTGGAGGACCTGGTCAAGCTGCCCGGCGTCGGCCGCAAGACCGCGTTCGTCGTGCTCGGCAACGCCTTCGGGCGGCCCGGCATCACCGTGGACACGCACTTCCAGCGCCTGGTGCGCCGCTGGCAGTGGACCGGCGAGACCGACCCGGACAAGATCGAGGCCGCCATCGGCGCGCTCTTCCCCAAGAGCGACTGGACGGACCTCTCGCACCACGTGATCTGGCACGGCCGCCGTATCTGCCACGCCCGCAAGCCCGCCTGCGGCGCCTGCCCGATCGCCCCGCTCTGCCCGGCGTTCGGCGAGGGCGAGACGGACCCGGAGAAGGCGAAGAAGCTGCTCAAGTACGAGAAGGGCGGCTTCCCCGGCCAGCGTCTGCGGCCCCCGCAGGCGTATCTGGACGCGGGCGGCCGGCCGGCGCCGCCGCTGGGGGCCGGATGAGCTGCCCGAACGGGGGATCGCGGTCGTTCGCGGAACGATCTCGGACCCGCCGCGCGTTGGAAGCGGCAGGACGACGGGGGTGGCGATGACGCGTGCGAGCGACACACAGGGCGGGCCTTTGACGCCGAGCAAGGAGGGCCTGCCCGCCTGGCTGGACCCGGTGGTGCACGCCGTGGAGACGGTCAGGCCCCGGCAGCTCAGCCGCTTCCTGCCGCCGGAGGACGGCGCCGGGCGCCAGTCCGCCGTGCTGATCCTGTTCGGGGAGGGCGAGCTCGGGCCCGAGCTGCTGCTCATGGAGCGCGCGAGCTCCCTGCGCTCGCATGCCGGCCAGCCCTCGTTCCCCGGCGGCGCCCTCGACCCGGAGGACGGCGACCCGCGGGGCGACGGCCCGCTGCGGGCCGCCCTGCGCGAGGCGGAGGAGGAGACCGGCCTCGACCCCTCAGGAGTCCAGCTCTTCGGCGTCCTGCCCAGGCTGTACATCCCGGTCAGCGGCTTCGTCGTCACCCCGGTGCTGGGCTGGTGGCGCGAACCGAGCCCGGTCGGGGTCGTCGATCCGAACGAGACCGCCAGGGTCTTCACCGTCCCCGTGGTGGATCTCACGGATCCCGCCAACCGCGCCACCACCGTCCACCCCAGCGGCCACCGAGGTCCGGCATTTCTGGTCGAATCAGCCCTTGTCTGGGGTTTCACGGCCGGAATCATCGACCGGCTGCTGCATTTCGCGGGCTGGGAGCGGCCCTGGGACCGCGAGAAGCAGGTCCCGCTCGACTGGCGCGCATGACAGGGTGGCCTCCGTGAACGTGCTGGACATCTTGTTGCTGGTCGCTGCCGTGTGGTTCGCGGTCGTCGGGTACCGCCAGGGATTCGTCGTCGGCATCCTGTCGGTGATCGGCTTCCTCGGCGGCGGTCTCGTCGCGGTCTACGTACTGCCCGTCATCTGGGACGCGCTCACGGACAACGCGGAGGTGAACACGACCGCCGCCGTCGTCGCGGTCGTCGTCGTCATCGTCTGCGCCTCCGTCGGCCAGGCCCTCACCACCCACCTCGGCAACAAGCTGCGCCGGCACATCACCTGGACTCCGGCCCGGGCCCTCGACGCCACCGGCGGCGCCCTGGTCAACGTCGTGGCGATGCTCCTGGTCGCCTGGCTGATCGGCTCGGCCCTCGCGGGCACCACACTGCCGACGCTCGGCAAGGAGGTCCGCAACTCCAAGGTGCTGCTGGGCGTCTCGCAGGCGCTGCCGGACCAGGCCGCCACCTGGTTCGCCGACTTCTCCTCCGTCCTCGCGCAGAACGGCTTCCCGCAGGTCTTCAGCCCGTTCTCGAACGAGCCCATCACCGACGTCCAGCCGCCGGACCCGGCCCTGGCCGCCAGCCCCGTGGCGAACCGCGCCCAGCGCTCCATCGTCAAGGTCATGGGCACGGCCCCGAGCTGCGGCAAGGTCCTGGAGGGCACCGGCTTCGTCTTCTCCGGCCGCCGTGTGATGACCAACGCGCACGTGGTGGGCGGTGTCGACGAGCCGACCGTGCAGATAGGCGGCGAGGGCAGGAAGTACGACGCCACGGTCGTCCTCTACGACTGGCGGCGCGACATCGCCGTACTCGACGTGCCGGACCTCAAGGCGCCCGCGCTGCGCTTCACCACCAAGGACGCGGCCAGCGGGGACGGCGCGATCGTCGCGGGCTTCCCGGAGAACGGGGCGTACGACGTGCGAGCCGCGCGCGTGCGGGGCCGCATCACGGCCAACGGCCCGGACATCTACCACCGCGACACGGTCCGGCGCGACGTCTACTCCCTCTACGCGACCGTCCGCCAGGGCAACTCCGGCGGCCCGCTGCTCACCCCCGAAGGCAAGGTCTACGGCGTGGTCTTCGCCAAGTCCCTCGACGACGCCGAGACGGGGTACGCGCTGACCGTGGACGAGATCCAGCAGGACATCACCAAGGGGCGCACCGCCAACCAGCAGGTGGACAGCGACAGCTGCGCGCTTTAGGGCCTGTCGTTCGGATCACGCCGCAGACGCGGGGTCTGGCACGCGCATCTGCCGCGTTGTCGTCGGTCGCCGAAGCTCCGCTTCGACTCCCTCCTCCGCCTTGCAGCCGCACGCACCAGACCCCGCTCACCGGCGCTGACGAGGTGCCGCCGATTCCCTGCGACCTGATCCAAACGACAGGCCCTAGGAGCGGCCCTGCGGTGGGGTGGTCGGGGCGTCACTCGCGCGGGTGGCGCCTCAGTCGCGTGTGTGGCGCAGACGTACGGAGACCCAGCGGGCCCGGCGGCGGAGGATGCGCGGGATCCCGACCCGGGGATCCGCAGTCACCATCTGCGGTGCGCCGCTTCGCTGGTGGGGGTTCGCACCGCCCGCCGAGCGGCGATTGCGGCTTGCGTCACTGTAGTCGTGCGTCCAGCCCATACCTCGACGTCTGCCCCCGCCCCATGGTCGATAACCGCTCCCGGGGCGCCCAATTGGCCTATGCGCCAGGCAATTGGCCGTTCGAAGGACAAGCGTTCACGTGCGGATACCGGGCGGGGTCAGCCGGTCACCGATCGGGTTCGGGATCCTTGAGCCAGTTGATGAGCTCCGAGGAGAACGCGACCGGGTCCTCCTCGTGCGGGAAGTGGCCGAGACCGTCGAACAGGCGCCAGCGGTACGGGGCTTCGACGTACTCGCCGGACCCTGCCGCGCTGCGCGTGCGCATCACGGGGTCGAGCGAGCCGTGCAGATGGAGGGTGGGCACGCGCACGGGCCGCTTCATGCGGCGGTTGAACTGGATGCCGTCCGGGCGGGCCAGGGAGCGGACCATCCAGCGGTACGGCTCGACCGCGCAGTGCGCCGCGGAGGGGATGCACATGGCGCGGCGGTACGTCTCGAGGGCCTCGTCCTCCGGCGGGCGCGGCCCGGACCACTCCTGGATCAGCTCGGCCACGAGCGCCCCGTCGTCGGCGGTGAGCTGCCGCTCCGGGATCCAGGGCCGCTGGAACCCCCAGATGTGTGAACCGGCGCGCGTCTGCTTGACGTCTCGCAGCATGGCCGAGCGCCAGCGCCGCGGATGCGGCATGGACGCGACCGCCAGCCGCCGCACCAGCTTGGGGCGCATCGCGGCGGCGGTCCACGCGAGGTATCCGCCCAGGTCGTGGCCGACCAGCGCGGCGTCCGGCTCGCCGAGCGAGCGGATGACGCCGGTGACGTCGAGCGCGAGGTTGGCGGGGTCGTAACCGCGCGGCGTACGGTCGCTGCCCCCGACGCCCCGCAAGTCCATGGCGACGGCCCGGAAGCCCGCGTCCGCGAGCGCCACCAGCTGGTGCCGCCACGTCCACCAGAACTGCGGGAAGCCGTGCAGCAGCAGGACCAGCGGCCCGTCGCCCAGCTCGGCGATGTGGAAGCGGGCGCCGTTGGCGGCGACGTCCCGGTGGCTCACCTTCCTCCCGCCGGGGAGGTCGAGGAGAACGGCCGAGGCCGGTTGTGCCGAGGGTGTGGCGGGGTCCGTCATGACGACGAGCGTGCCACAGCCTCGATGGCCTCGGGGACCCGGTCCTGCGGGAGCTCCGGACGCGGGTGCGGCTTGGCCTTCTGCAGGACGCCCGCGGTCTCCTTCATCGAGGCGGCGACCTTCTGCGGGCCCTTGCTCTTCTTGGCCTTCTTCGCGAAGACCACGCCGATCAGCGCGAGCACGACCGCGACCAGCACGTTCGCCGCGAAGGACAGCAGGAAGCAGATCGCGAGGTTCCAGTCGCTCCAGGTGCGGATGCCGTACGCCAGCGCGAAGTTCAGCATCGGCAGGGAGAACAGCAGCACCGCGCCGGCCATGGAGAAGGCGCCGCCGCTGGTCGCGCCGCGCTTGACGTCCTGTTTGAGCTGCGCCTTCGCCAGCGCGATCTCGTCGTGCACCAGCGCCGACATTTCCGCAGTCGCCGAGGCGAACAGCTGGCCGATGCTGCGTTCGGCGCCGACCGGGCTGCCGTCGGGTGCGCTCATCGCGGTCTCTCCCTCTTCGTCTTTTTGTACCGTCTCGTCAGATCATGCCGGACCGTCGTGGTCCTCGCCTGCCCCGCCCGGTACTTCGGCAAGCTCGTGGCGCGCGGCTGCCTTCTCCTGGGCGATCCGGCGGTGTTCCGCGGCCTTGGCTTCGTAGCGGGCGGCCAGGCGCAGGTGGTACGCCGGGTCGTCCTCCTCGTAGACGTCCGGGATGCCGTCGAGGTCGTCGTCGCGCTCCTCGTCCTCCCACAGGCGGCGGTACTTGGCGTTCCGTATCTTCAGCAGGACGGTCGCCAGCGTCGCCGCGATGAGCGAGCCCAGCAGCACGGCGGCCTTGACCTCGTTCGTCATCGTCTCGTCGCCGGCGAAGGCGAGTTCGCCGATGAGCAGCGAGACCGTGAAGCCGATGCCGGCGAGGCTCGCCACCGCGAACACGTCCCCCCAGGCGAGATCGTCGCTGAGCGACGCCCTGGTGAAACGGGCCGTCAGCCAGGTCCCGCCGAAGATGCCGAGTGCCTTGCCGACGACCAGCCCGAGGACGACCCCGAGGGTCTCCGGCGAGCCGAACACGTCCGCGAGCGCTCCGCCGGAGACGGAGACACCCGCGCTGAACAGCGCGAAGAGCGGCACGACCAGGCCCGCTGACAGGGGGCGTACGAGGTGCTCGATGTGCTCGCCGGGGGAGTGGGCCTCGCCCTCCGTGCGGTGGCAGCGCAGCATCAGGCCCATGGCGACGCCGGCGACGGTGGCGTGGACGCCGCTGTTGTACATCAGCGCCCAGATCACGAGCGCGAGCGGCACGTACACGTACCAGCCGCGTACGCCCTTGCGCAGCAGCAGCCAGAAGACGCCCAGGCCCACCGCGGCGCCGCCGAGCGCGGCGAAGTTCAGGTCGGCGGTGAAGAAGACGGCGATGATCAGGATCGCGAAGAGGTCGTCGACGACGGCCAGCGTGAGCAGGAAGGCCCGCAGCGCGCTCGGCAGGGACGTGCCGATGACCGCGAGCACGGCCAGCGCGAAGGCGATGTCGGTGGCGGTGGGCACGGCCCACCCGGCCAGGGAACCGCCGCCGGTGACGCTGGTGACGGTGTAGACGAGCGCCGGTACGGCCATGCCGCACAGGGCGGCGACGACCGGGAGCGCGGCGGCCTTGGGGTCGCGCAGATCGCCCGCGACGAGTTCGCGCTTGAGCTCGATCCCGGCGACGAAGAAGAAGATCGCCAGCAGCCCGTCGGCGGCCCAGTGCGCGAGAGACAGGTCGAGACCGAGAGCGGTGGGGCCCAGCTCGAAGTGGGCGACGCTCTCGTAGCTGTCCCGCAGTGCGGGGATGTTCGCCCAGAGCAGCGCGGCGACCGCGGCGGCGAGCAGCAGCACACCGCCGACGGTCTCGGTGCGCAGCGCGTCCGCCACGTAGGTGCGCTCGGGCAGCGAGAGCCGTCCGAAGACCTTGCGAGGGCTGGTGGAGCGGGGCGCGGTCACGGGGAAGACCTCCGGTCGGTGGGCAGGGCTGAACGCATGCCGACCAGACTTCCCGGCGCACCATGAAGCAGTTGTTTTTCTTAGTTTAGGTAATCACATGGCCGGGCGCATCCGATGATCTCCGGGTGCCTTCCGGTGATCTTCAGGGCGGACGCCGAAAGGGCACCCGGCGTGCCGTCCGCCGGGTGCCCTTCGGGTGCTCCGTCATGCCTGAGTCCTGATCAGTCCTCGCTGGGCGCGGCGGGCAGCTTGGACTGGATGAGGTCCATGACCGTGGAGTCGGTCAGCGTGGTGACGTCACCGAGCTGGCGGTTCTCCGCGATGTCCCGCAGCAGACGGCGCATGATCTTGCCGGAGCGGGTCTTGGGCAGCTCGGCCACCGGCAGGACACGCTTGGGCTTGGCGATCGGGCCGAGGGTGTTGCCGACGTGGTTGCGCAGCTCGGCGACCAGGTCCTCGGTCTCGGCGGCCGTACCGCGCAGGATCACGAACGCGACGATCGCCTGCCCGGTCGTCTCGTCCGCCGCGCCGACCACGGCCGCCTCGGCGACCGACGGGTGGGACACGAGCGCGGACTCGACCTCGGTGGTGGAGATGTTGTGCCCCGAGACGAGCATGACGTCGTCGACCCGGCCGAGCAGCCAGATGTCGCCGTCGTCGTCCTTCTTGGCACCGTCACCGGCGAAGTACTTGCCCTCGAAGCGCGACCAGTACGTGTCGATGAACCGCTGGTCGTCGCCCCAGATGGTGCGCAGCATCGACGGCCACGGCTCGGTGAGGACCAGGTAGCCGCCACCGCCGTCGGGCACCTCGCGTGCCTCGTCGTCGACGACCGTCGCGGCGATGCCGGGCAGCGGCGTCTGCGCGGAGCCGGGCTTCGTCGCGGTCACGCCCGGCAGCGGGGTGATCATCATCGAACCGGTCTCGGTCTGCCACCAGGTGTCCACGATCGGGGTGCGGTCGCCGCCGATGTTCTTGCGGTACCAGATCCACGCCTCGGGGTTGATCGGCTCGCCCACCGAGCCCAGCACCCGCAGGCTGGACAGGTCGAACTTGGCGGGGATGTCGTCGCCCCACTTCATGAACGTACGGATCGCGGTCGGCGCGGTGTAGAGGATCGTCACGCCGTACTTCTGCACGATCTCCCAGAAGCGGCCCTGGTGCGGGGTGTCGGGCGTGCCCTCGTACATGACCTGCGTGGCGCCGTTGGCGAGCGGGCCGTAGACGATGTACGAGTGACCGGTGACCCAGCCGACGTCGGCGGTGCACCAGTAGACGTCGGTCTCCGGCTTGAGGTCGAAGACGGCGTGGTGGGTGTAGGCGGTCTGCGTGAGGTAGCCGCCGGAGGTGTGCAGGATGCCCTTCGGCTTACCCGTGGTGCCCGAGGTGTACAGGATGAACAGCGGGTGCTCGGCGTTGAACGCCTGCGGGGCGTGCTCGGCGCTCTGGCGCTCCACGACGTCGTGCCACCACACGTCGCGGCCCTCGGTGAAGGCGACCTCCTGGCCCGTGCGGCGCACGACCAGGACGTGCTCGACGATGCCCGCCTTCTCGACCGCCTCGTCCACGGCCGGCTTGAGCGCGGACGGCTTGCCGCGCCGGTAGCCGCCGTCGGAGGTGATGACCACGCGCGCGTCGGCGTCCTGGATGCGGGTGGCGAGCGCGTCCGAGGAGAACCCGCCGAAGACGACCGAGTGGGCGGCGCCGATCCGGGCGCACGCCAGCATCGCGATCGCGGTCTCGGGGATCATCGGCATGTAGACGGCGACCCGGTCGCCGGCCTGAACTCCCAGCTCCAGCAGGGCGTTGGCGGCCTTGGAGACCTCGTCCTTGAGCTCGGCGTAGGTGATCGCGCGGCTGTCGCCGGGCTCACCCTCGAAGTGGATGGCGACCCGGTCGCCGAGCCCGGCCTCCACATGCCGGTCGACGCAGTTGTAGGCGACATTGAGCTCGCCGTCCTTGAACCACTTGGCGAACGGCGGGTTCGACCAGTCGAGGGTCTCGGTGGGCTCCTTGGCCCAGGTCAGCCGACGGGCCTGCTCGGCCCAGAAGCCGAGCCTGTCAGCCTTGGCCTGTACATACGCCTCCGCGGTGACGTTGGCGTTGGCGGCCAGGTCGGCGGGGGGTGCGAACCTGCGCTCTTCCTTCAGCAGGTTGGCCAGGCTTTCGTTGCTCACGGCATCTGCCTTTCCCAGGGTGTCCGTTGTGTCCCAGGCCACAGCTCATCAGACCTGGGGGTGCGATGACAAGGGCCGACCGCCGATTGGTTTAGACCTCTTGAGGGTCGTTCTCGGCGGCCGGGGTCATCCGTACCCACGGACGCCGACCAGGCAGGGTTCAGCCTTTGTAACGCCTCTCACAGTCCGGCCCAAGTACAGGTGAAGCGCACCGAGAGAGAGGACCGGCGAGTGGACGGCATACGGGGCGGGCCCGCGGCGGCGGCCCACGACCCCCAGCTCTTCGAAGAGTTCTACAGGCGCCACGTGGACGCCGTGATGTCTTTCGTGGCCCGGCGTGTCGCCGACGTCCACACGGTGGCGGACCTGACCGCCGAGGTCTTCCTCGCGGCGCTCGACTCCGCCCACACCTACCGACCCGGCCGGGGCGACGAGCGGGCCTGGCTGTACGGCATCGCCCGCAACATCGTCTCCTCCGAACGCCGCCGGGTCGCCCGGGAGACGGCGCGTGACCGCCGTATCTCGGGGCGGCGGTTGCTGGAGCCCGACGACATCGCGCGGCTCGAGGACAAGCTCGACGCCGAGAGTCCGGGACGCCGGGCGCTGGCCGCGCTGGAGCGGCTGCCGGACGGTGAACGGGCCGTCGTCGAACTCGTCGCCGTGGACCAACTCACGGTGACCGAGGCCGCCGCGGCGCTCGGCATCCGCCAGGTCACGGCCCGGGTGCGACTGCACCGGGCCCGCAAGACCCTGCGGGCGGAGGCGGATTCGGTGCCGAAGGCACCGCCCGGCGCATCCCTGTCGTACGTCACCGGCGGAGCCGGAGAAACCGGAGGAGAGGCATGACCACGAAGACCACGTTCGAGGACCGGCTGCTGGCCGAGCTGCGGCGCGAGATCGAGGTGCGGGGGGCCACCGGTGCCGCCGAGGCGGTCACCGCGCGACGCTCCCCGTTCGCGGGGGTGCTCACGGGACGGCGGCTCGCCCTGACCGCGGGCGCCTGCGCCGTGACCGGGCTGGTGCTCGTCCTCGTGCCGGGCTCACCGGGCGAATCCCCGGCGTACGCGGTGGAGCGGCACGGCGACGGCAGCGTCACACTCACCCTCACGAAGATCGCGATAGGCCAGGACTCCCAGCGCCGGCTGGCCGAACGCCTGCGGGCCGAGGGCATTCACGTGACCATCGACAACCTCTCCTTCGGTCAGCACTGCAAGCAGCCGCGCGGCACGATGCTGGCGGGCAGCGGCGTCGTGGCACGGGGCTTCATCGGCGACGAGCCGCCCGAGGAGGGCTCTGTCCCCGTCGGGGGTC
The DNA here is from genome assembly GCF_045040895.1 of Streptomyces purpurascens. NCBI lineage: Bacteria > Bacillati > Actinomycetota > Actinomycetes > Kitasatosporales > Streptomycetaceae > Streptomyces > Streptomyces purpurascens. The sequence continues at coordinate 5,176,453 of NZ_CP108341.1, forward strand.
CGACCGACCCGGCCTTCCACCGCAATTGGCAGGTCACCCTGCACCCGGGTGACTCCCTGGGCATGGAGAACACCAGCCGCAAGGACGGGAAACCCGGGCTCAACTCCGAGTCGTTCTACGCGATCAAGGGCAAGATCGCGCCGTGCGAGCCGGAGTCTCAGGGCTGAGGGCGCCGGCGGGCGGCGGGCGACGGCTGGCGGCGTACGGGGGTCGCCGCTCGCCTTCGCCCGGCCCGCCCCGGGCAGGGGCTGTCGGGTGGCGCGGACCGCGGCCTCGGCCGGTTGCCGGGGGGCGGGCCGCGGGCTCACGTCGGCTGCCGAGGGGCGGGCCCCGGGCTCACGCCGGCTGCCATGGGGCGAGGCCTCGGGCTCACGCCGGCTGCCGTGGGGCGGGGCCCCGACTTACGCCGGCTGCCGTGGGGCGGGGCCCCGCGCTCAGGCCGGCAGGCCGGCTTCCCGTACGTGGTCGAACACCCGGTCCCCGTCCACGTCGGTGAGCAGATAGGCCTGGGCTTCGCCGACGTGGAAGTACATGCCGTGGAGCTCCAGCTCGCCCTCCTTCAGGGCGCGGGCGACCGAGTCGTGGGCGCGCAGATGCTCCAACTGCTGGACCACGTTGGTCAGGCAGAGCTGCTCGACCGCGCCCTCGGGCGCCCGTCCGGCGAGCCTGCCCCACGGCGGGCTGTCGTCGGTCACGCGCTCCAGACTGGGCCGGCCATGCCGCAGCCATCGCTCGAGCGGGGTCCGGGTGCCTCCCGGTTCGGAGCTGAGCAGCGCCTGCATGGCTCCGCACCCGGAGTGCCCGCACACCGTGATGGACCGCACCTTCAGCACGTCCACCGCGTACTCGATCGCCGCGGCCACCGAGTCGTCGCCGCTCTCCTCGCCGGGCAGCGGCACGAGGTTGCCCACGTTGCGCACCACGAAGAGGTCGCCGGGACCACTGGAGGTGATCATCGAGGTGACCAGCCGTGAGTCGGCGCAGGTCAGGAAGAGCTGCGAAGGCCGCTGTCCCTCGCGCGCCAGCCGCGCCAGTTCACTGCGCACCAGGGGCGCGGTGTTGCGCTGGAACGCGCTGATGCCACGCGCCAGTTCGTCCCCGCTGGCTCCGCCGGGCCCCGTCGGGTCCGGCTCGGGGCGGTCCGTCCCGTCCGGGTGGTGCTCGGAGTGGGGCGCGGACCGGGGGCGGTCGCACTGGTGGTTGCGCCAGGGTGTCCAGGGCCGGCAACGGCAGCCGGTGAAGGCATGGGGCTCGGAGATACGGGTGCCGGGGTGCCGCCCGGCGATCTCCACGGTGCCGCCCTGCGCGGTGTGCGTCCTCTGCCAGTCCTGCAACGTCTCGTACGCCGCGTGGTCCATGAACGAACCGTCCATCTCGACGACGGCGTCGGCCCCATGGGGTACGAGATGCAGGGTCCGGCTGAGCCGTGGCACCGCGAGGAACGTCAGCTGCCCTCTGACGTGTACGTGATGGACTCCTTCCGTCTCGTCGTGCGTGATGCGGGTGCGGGTGAGGCGGTGCAGGGCGACGCCGACGGCCATGGCGATGCCCAGCGCCACGCCCTCCAGGACGCCGAGGAACACGACGCCCAGGGTGGTGACGGCGTAGACCCACACTTCCCGGTGGCGCGTCACCGTGCGGATGTGGTGCAGGGACACCATCTGGATGCCGACGGCCATCACCAGGGCGGCGAGCGAGGCGAGCGGGATGAGCTCCAGGAGCGGGACCATCAGCAGTGCGGCGATCACTACGAGAACGCCGTGCAGCATCGTGGAGTTCCGGCTCACCGCACCCGCGTGCACATTCGCCGAACTCCGCACGGCCACACCGGCGATGGGCAGTCCGCCGAGCGAGCCGGAGACGATGTTGGCGGCGCCCTGTCCGAGCAGTTCGCGGTCGAGGCGGGAACGCCCGACCTGGGCGGACAGGCCCGGGCGGCCCGCCACCAGCTTGTCCACGGCGACCGCGCCGAGCAGTGACTGCACGCTGCACACCAGCGTGGTGGTGAGCACCGCGGCGACTAGGCCGAGCACGGGGCCCTCGGGCAGCCCGGCCAGGGCGTGGTTGTTCCAGGACGGCAGGTCGACCTTGGGCAGGCGCAGACCCGCGAGGGCGGCGACGGCGGTGGCTCCTGCCACGGCGACGAGCGCGGCCGGGATCTTGCGCAGCAGGCGTCCGGCCCTGCCGGGCAGTCTCGGCCAGAGCAGCAGCAGCGCGAGGGTCAGCGCGCTCACCGAGAGGGCCGCCGGGTGCACGTGTGCCAACTGGGCGGGCAGCGCACGGAGGTTGTCGGGGACGGAGCTCTGCGGTGTGCCGCCGAGCACGATGTGCAGCTGGGCGACGGCGATGGTGACGCCGATCCCGGCGAGCATGCCGTGCACGATGGCGGGGCTGACGGCGAGGGCGCCACGGGCCACGCGCAGGCAGCCCAGGCCGAGTTGGGCGAGGCCGGCGAGGACGGTGATGGCGCAGGTCGTCCGCCAGCCGTAGCGCAGGATGAGGTCGGCGGTGACGACGGTGAGTCCGGCGGCCGGTCCGCTCACCTGGAGCGGGGAGCCGCCGAGCCGTCCGGCGACGACTCCGCCCACGGCGGCGGCGACGAGGCCGGCCTGCAGGGGGGCGCCGGTGGCGAGGGCGATGCCCAGGGACAGGGGCAGGGCGATCAGGAAGACCGCGATCGAGGCCGACACGTCGGCACCCGCGATACGGAAGCGGCGGGGGCCGGTCGGCGGCGGGCTGTGGGGCGGGTGGGTGCGCTCGGTCCGGTTCGGGTCGGCGGCGCGTGTGGGGACGCAGGCAGACATTGTTTCCCGTCTCCTCCGGGGCTGCGCGGTCGCGTGACTGGGGCTCCCGCTCGGGGCGGGGTTCGGTCGCGGCCGTAGGTCACGGCGTAAATCGGCGGGATGAATCAACGCTCGGTAAACGGATCGTAATGCAGAGTAAAGGGCGGGCATAGACTTTACGGGCAAATGGGCGAATAAATCACCCCGACGAGTGAAGTGGCCATTTGATCGGCTTGTCGTACTAATTCCTTCTCGGTCCCGTGCGAATTTGGCGGCGCTGTCGGCACCCGAGAGAAGGAAGAAGGTGGGCGACACATGGCCGCCACCCACAGGATTGCCGCGTGCTCCGTGATCGCCGCGGTCTGCGCCGCATCGCTCGCCGGTTGCTCGACCGGCACTTCCCGGCATGAAGGCCCCGCCCCGCAGACGGCGAAGCCGGCCCAGGCGCCGAAGAGCGCGGTCCGGCTGATCGGAGACGGCTCCACCGCCTACACCGGTGCCCAGCCCCACCTGCCCAGGCCCGAGCGGCTGCGGCCCGGCCAGAAGCCCCCGCAGTTCGTCGTCTTCTCCTGGGACGGCGCGGGCGAGGACAGCCAGAAGCTGTTCTCCCGCTTCCGCGAGGTCGCCAAGGCCAACAACGCGACGATGACGTACTTCCTGAGCGGCGTGTACATGCTGCCGGACGAGAAACGCGACCTCTACCGGCCGCCGCAGCACTCCCCGGGCCGCTCCGACATCGGCTTCAACGACCGCAGCGGCATCGCCGCCACCGCGAAGCAACTGCGCCTGGCGTGGCTGGAGGGCAACGAGATCGGCACGCACTTCAACGGCCACTTCTGCGGCAGCGGCGGCGGGGTCGGCGAGTGGTCGGTGGAGGACTGGAAGGACGAGATCGCCCAGGCCAAGCACTTCGTGAGGACCTGGAAGACCAACACGGGCCTGCGGAACGCGTCCCCGCTGCCCTTCGACTACGACAAGGAGCTCATCGGCGCCCGCACACCCTGCCTCGAAGGCCAGCGGAACTTCATGAAGGCGGCCCGCGAACTGGGCTTCCGCTACGACACCAGCGGCGTCAACGACCAGGTCTGGCCCAAGCGGAAGCAGGGCCTGTGGGATGTGTCCATGCAGCTCGTGCCCTTCCCCGGGCACTCCTACGAGCAGCTCACCATGGACTACAACTTCATGGTCAACCAGTCGGGCACCACCACTCAGGGCGACCCCGGCAAGTTCGACTTCTGGGGCGACCAGATGCGCGACGGCCTGCTCAAGGGCTTCCACCGGGCGTACGAAGGCAACCGCGCGCCCCTGATCATCGGCAACCACTTCGAGTCCTGGAACGGCGGTACCTATATGCGGGCCGTCGAGCAGGTCATCGAGGCGGTGTGCACCAAGCCGGAGGTGCGCTGTGTCTCGTTCCGCCGGCTCGTGGACTGGCTGGACGCCCAGGACCCGAAGACGCTGGAGAAGCTGCGCTCCCTGAAGGTCGGCGAGGCGCCGAAGCAGGGCTGGGCGTCCTTCCTCGCGGGTGGCCCGGCCCCGGCCCCGAAGGGCGTGCCCGGGGCGCCGGCGGCGAAGCGGTAGCGCAGTGAAGAAGGCCACTCCGCCGTGGGGAGGGCTCCCGGGGTGCGTAGGGTCGTACTCATGAGTACAGCAGGTGCGACGGCCGATCCCCTCGCGACCCTTGGGGCGCTGCCAGGCGTGGCCGAGTCCGTGGAGTCCGTGCGCAAGGCCGTGGACCGGGTCTATGGGCACCGGATCATGCGGCGGCGCAGCAACGCGGTCACCTCCGAGGCCGCCCTGCGCGGCGCTCGTGGCTCGGCGGCGCTGTCCGGCGCGGACTGGGCCCTGGAGGAGGTGCGCCGGCGTACGGACTTCAGCGGTGACGACGAGGCGCACACCGTGGGTGCCGCACTGCGGCTCACCGCTGAGGCGGGCCAGTTGCTGTCGATCTGGCGGCAGTCACCCCTGAGGGTGCTGGCCCGGCTGCACCTGGTCGCGGCCGCCGACCAGGCCGACCGGGTGGGACGGCCCCGGCAGGAGGGCGAGCCGGTCGACGAGCCGCTCGTCGCGCTGCCGCTGCCGAGCGCGGCCGAGACGCACGGCCGGCTGGAGGGGCTGGCCGGGCTGATCATCGCGGGCGGTACCGCCCCTGCGCTGGTGACGGCCGCCGTCGTGCACGGCGAACTCCTCGCGCTGCGCCCGTTCACGTCCCACAACGGCCTGGTCGCGCGCACGGCCGAGCGCATCGTCCTGGTCGGCAGCGGTCTGGACCCGAAGTCGGTCTGCCCGGCCGAGGTCGGCCACGCCGAACTGGGCCGCGGCGCCTACCTGGAAGCCCTCGACGGGTACGTCTCCGGTACGCCGGAGGGCGTGGCCGCCTGGATCGCCCACTGCGGCAGGGCGGTCGAACTGGGGGCACGCGAGTCGACGGCGGTGTGCGAGGCGCTGCAACGCGGGGCGGCGTGACACTCGTCCGCAGGGGCCGGAAAGTGATGCGGCGGTACGAGGAACTCGTACCGCCGCTGGCATGAGCATCGAGTTACCAAGCGTCCTCGATATATGCCCATCAGGTCGGGAGCTTTGCCCGTCCCTGGTGCGGCTGGCCCGTATTCGACGGGTCGACGTCGCGTGGGTGCCCGGTGTTCATGCTCGGTCCGTGGGGCCAAATGCGTATTTAAGGTGATCCTCTCGGATGTCCTTGGTCTCGCGGGCCGTTGAGTCCTTTGTACTCCTGCCCCGCAGTAAGTGGAAGTCCAGGCTGCGGTTCTTTACTTTTGGGTTCAAATAGGACTCGGAGTCGTCCCGGGTCAGGCGGCCGTCGCCCGGCGCCGGTTCGCGTACCAGACGAGACCCGCGGTGGCCGCCGCGGCGCCTATCGCGGCGACCGCGACGAGCGCCGGACGCGGCGGTACGGAGAACGCGGGAATGCGCTGCTTGAGCCGGACCGGGCGGTGGAAGTCCAGAATCGGCCACCCGCGCGCGAGGGCCTCGCGGCGCAGCGCACGGTCCGGGTTCACGGCATGCGGGTTGCCGACGGACTCCAGCATCGGGACGTCGGTCGCCGAGTCGCTGTAGGCGTAGCAGCGGCTGAGGTCGTACCCCTCGGACGCGGCCAGTTCCCTGATGGCCTCGGCCTTGGTCGGGCCGTACGCGTAGTACTCCACCTCGCCGGTGAAGCAGCCGTCGTCGCCCACGACCATGCGGGTCGCCACCACGCGGTCCGCGCCGAGCAGTTCACCGATCGGCTCGACCACCTCCGCGCCCGACGTGGACACGATCACGACATCGCGGCCGGCGGTGTGGTGTTCCTCGATGAGGGAGGCGGCCTCGTCGTAGATGATCGGGTCGATCAGATCGTGCAGCGTCTCGGCGACGATCTCCTTCACCTGCCGCACGTTCCAACCGCGGCACAGCGCGGACAAGTAGGCGCGCATGCGCTCCATCTGGTCGTGGTCGGCGCCGCCGGCCAGGAAGACGAACTGGGCATATGCGGTGCGCAAGACAGCCCTGCGGTTGATCAGACCGCCTTGGTAGAACGACTTGCTGAACGTGAGCGTGCTCGACTTCGCAATGACCGTCTTGTCCAGGTCAAAGAAGGCGGCTGTGCGGGGCAACGAGTGGTTTTCCACGCCCCTGAGCATAGGGGCAGCCCATTCGGCGTAAGGTGGGGCGCGTGGGTTTGCCTGAGAGGGCTCTCGGGTACACCATGGAAGTCACGGATCGTTCGCGACCGTGCTAACCCGGCCCGACTCCTCCCCCCCCGAGTCGGCCGTGGGGACGACCCCCGCTCTCCCCCCCGGCGGGGGTCGTCGCATGTCCGGGTGGGTTTTTCCCTTCTTCGCGCGGCCGGATCGCCGCTCTGATGTGGCGTCGGCGACAGTGTTGTCATGTCCATGATTCCTCACGTTGTGTAGCCGTCGGACTGCTCTGTGGAAGTCGCACAGAGGGCCTGCGGCGGTCACCGGTATGGGTGACGGCGATATTCACAACTGTCGAGACGTCCACAGTTATCCACCAAGATCCACACGATTTCCGGGATCGCTGCACCGTGATTCCCACGCACCCCGCTCGCGGCGAGTTCATGGCCGGTTCCGATTGCCGGGGGGCGTTTGGCCGGTTTCTGCCGGCCGTTCATTGGGAGGCCGCCTTGTCGGTTCTTCCACGTTCGGGAATCGCGGGGCCGCAGGGCCGCGCGAGGCAAGCAGTGAAGGGGGATGACCGTGGCCGGAGCCGTCACACACGATCCGCCACCGGCCGCCGGAGGGCGGCAGGGCGGACCACTGATCGTCACCGAGGACACCGACCTCCTCGACGACCTGCTGCGCCTGTGCGCGGCGGCGGGCGCCACACCCGAGGTGCACCACGGGGTGCCGGAGGGCAGAGGCGGCTGGGAGGCCGCGCCGCTCGTCCTCGTGGGGGACGACGCCGCGCGGCGCGTTCGCGGGGCCGTGCACAGAAGGGGCGTCGTCCTCGTCGGCCGGGACCAGGACGACTCGGGGGTGTGGCGGCGGGCGGTCGAGATCGGCGCCGAGCACGTCCTGATGCTGCCCGACGGCGAGCAGTGGCTCGTCGACCGCATCGCCGATGTGGCCGAGGGTGTCGGCCGGCCCGCCCTCACCGTGGGCGTCATCGGCGGCCGGGGCGGGGCCGGCGCGTCCACGCTCGCGTGCGCGCTGGCCGTCACCTCCGCGCGGGAGGGGCTGCGCACGCTCCTGGTGGACGCCGATCCGCTGGGTGGCGGACTCGACGTACTCCTCGGCGGTGAGGCGGCCGAAGGGCTGCGCTGGCCCGCGTTCGCCTCCTCCCGCGGGCGGGTCGGCGGGGGCGCCCTGGAGGAGTCGCTGCCCGAGCTGCACTCGCTGCGGGTGCTCAGCTGGGACCGTGGCGACCGGATCGCCGTCCCGCCTCAGGCGGTGCGCGCGGTGCTCGCGGCGGCCCGTCGCCGCGGCGGCACGGTCGTGGTCGACCTGCCACGCCGCATCGACGACGGAGTCGCCGAGGTGCTCACCCAGTTGGATGTCGGCGTGCTGGTGGTGCCCGCCGAGCTGCGGGCCGTCGCGGCCGCCGGGCGCGTGGCGTCCGCTGTGGGCATGGTCCTGCGCGATCTGCGGGTGGCGGTCCGCGGGCCGTACCCGCCGGGGCTCGACGACCGGGAGGTGGCCCGGCTGCTCGGACTGCCCCTGGCCGGCGAGGTGCCGGTCGAGCCCGGGCTGCTGCGCCCGGACGAGGGCACGGCACCACCGGGTGCCGCCCCGCGCGGACCGCTCGCCCGGTTCTGCAAGGGGTTCTGGGAGCGGGCGCTCGTAGAGGCGGGTGCCCCATGAGCGCGGTGACCGAAGCGGTGTCCGGACCCGAGGGGGCCGGGCTGCTCGACGGGGTGCGGCGGTGGCTGGCCGAGAGCGGGGCCGAGCCGACCCCCGCGCGCGTGGCCCAGGCCCTGCGGGAGCAGGGACGGGTGCTCGGAGACGCCGAAGTCCTGGGTGCCGCGGCACAGTTGCGGTCCGAACTGGTCGGCAGCGGGCCGCTGGAGCCGCTGCTCGCCGACCCGTCGGTGACGGACGTGCTGGTGTCGGCCCCCGACCGGGTCTGGGTGGACCGGGGCGGCGGCCTGGAGCTGACGCCGGTGCGCTTCGCGGACGCGGCGGCCGTGCGACGACTCGCCCAGCGCCTCGCCGCCGTGGCCGGGCGCCGCCTGGACGACGCCCGCCCCTGGGCCGACGCCCGGCTGCCCGACGGGACCCGGCTGCACGCGGTGCTGCCACCGGTGGCCGTGGGCTGTGCCTGTCTGTCGCTGCGGGTCGTACGGCCGCGTGCCTTCACCCTCGGCGAACTGGTCGCGGCGGGCACGGTGCCGCCGGGCGGGGACCGCGTGCTGCGCGCGCTGCTCGACGCACGGCTGTCCTTCCTGGTCAGCGGGGGCACGGGCTCGGGCAAGACGACGCTGTTGAGTGCTCTTCTGGGGCTGGTGGGACCGGACGAGCGGATCGTCCTCGCCGAGGACTCGGCGGAACTGCGGCCGGATCATCCGCACGTGGTGCGGCTGGAGACCAGACCCGCCAACCAGGAGGGCGCGGGCCTCGTCACCCTCGAGGACCTGGTGCGCCAGGCACTGCGGATGCGGCCCGACCGGCTGGTCGTGGGCGAGGTGCGCGGACCCGAAGTGGTGCATCTGCTGGCGGCGTTGAACACCGGCCACGAGGGCGGGTGCGGAACCGTGCACGCCAATGCCGCCGCCGATGTACCGGCCCGGCTGGAGGCGCTCGGCACGGCCGCCGGGCTCGACCGGGCCGCGCTGCACAGCCAGGTGGCGGCCGCCCTCTCCGTGGTGCTGCACCTCGTACGCGACCGGGCCGGGCGGCGGCGCATCGCCGAGGTGCACGTGCTGGAGCGGGATTCGTCGGGGCTGGTGCGGACGGTGCCGGCACTGCGGTGGGGAGCGGAGGCCTTCGTGCTCGAACGGGGGTGGGAGCGGCTGCGGGGGCTGCTGCGGAGCGGGGACGGCGAGGGCAGCGGAAGCGGGCCGGGTGAGGTCGGCCCTGTGCCGGTGAGAGCGGGCGGGCGAGCGACGACGGGGGCTCAGAGGGCTGAGCGATGGCCGGCACTGGGAGGGCCGAGCGATGACAGGGACTGAAGGGGTCGAGTGATGGCGGGGGCGGCTGAGATGTCGATGGGGGCGGCCGTGGCGTGTATGGGGGCGGCGGTCTGGCTGTCGGGGGAGCGGGACTCGGTGGCGCGTCGGGCGCGCTTGCTGCTCGCGGGTGGCGGAGCCGTCGGGAGTGGGCCGCCCGGGTGGCGGCAGCTGACCGGTGGGCTGCGGCGGGTCCGCGGCCGGTTGCGGGCCGAGTGGTGGTCACCGGTGGCCGGGCTGGTGCTGGCGGTGCTCGGGGCGTCGGTGCTGCCGGTCGTCCTGGGAGCGGCCGGGGTGCCGTTGCTGCGGCGGGTCCGGCTGGCCGGCCGGGCGGGGCGGGACCGGGAGCGTCGGGCGGATGCGGTGATCGCGTTGTGCGGGGCGCTCGCCGGGGAGGTGAGGGCCGGACGCCAGCCGGGTGAGGCGCTGTTGCGGGCCGCGCGGGATTGCGGGGGACTCGTGGACGCGCAGGCGACGGTTCTGGCGGCGGCGCGCTTCGGCGGCGACGTGCCGGTTGCGCTCGAGGCGGCGGCCCGGCAGCCGGGGGGCGAGGGGCTGCGGGGGCTCGCGGCGTGCTGGCGGGTGGCCGTGGACCAGGGTGCGGGGCTCGCGGCCGGACTCGACCGGCTCGCCGCCGCTCTGCGTGCCGAGCGGGACCAACGCTCCGATCTGCGCGCCCAGTTGGCGGGCGCCCGGGCCACGGCGGTGATGCTCGCCGGCTTGCCGGCCCTGGGGCTTCTCATCGGCACCGCCCTCGGCGCCGAGCCCCTCCATGTCCTGCTGCACACCGCGGCGGGTCTGGGCTGTCTGGTCGTCGGCGGTGTGCTGGAGGGCCTGGGGCTGTGGTGGGTGCTGCGGATCGTGCGGGGTGCGGAGGAGGCGGCATGAGCGGGGAAGTTGTCCACAGGCTGGGGGTGGCGGTGGGGATCGTGCTGGCCCTCGGGTGGTTTGTGCGGTGGCTGACGGAGGCGCGGCGCCGCCGGAGGATGCGGCGTCGGCTGGCCGAGCTGTCGTCCCGGGAGGAGACCGCTCCCGTCCCGCGCCTTGCCTTACGCCGGGCCGCGCGGACCTGGCTGCCTCCCGTGGGTGTGGCGTGCGCCGGATGGGCGCTGGTCGGCGGCCTCGTCGGTGCCGCCGTGGGACTGGCCGGTGCGGTGGGGATGTGGCGGTGGCGGCTCCGGCAGGAGGCGGTGGATACGGACGCGCGGGCATCCGACCTCGCCGAGGCGGCGCGGCAACTGCCCCTGGCGGCCGACCTGCTGGCGGCCTGCATCGCGGCGGGTGCCGGCCCGGTGATCGCGGCGCAGGCGGTGGGCGAGGCCCTGGGCGGTCCTGTGGGCGAAGCCCTGGCGCGTGGCGCGGCCGAGGTCCGGCTGGGCGGCGAACCGGGCACGGCCTGGCGGAGGCTGGCCGCCGTTCCGGGCGCCGGAGGCCTGGCCCGGCTGCTCGAAGGGGCCGGCGTGTCCGGACTGCCCGCCGCCGCACCGGTCCAACGGCTCGCCGCCGAGGCCCGAGCCGACTGGGGCCGCGCCGCGACCGCCAGGGCCCGCCGAGCGGGCGTCATGGTCAGCGCTCCCGTCGGGCTGTGCTTCCTGCCCGCGTTCATCGCGGTCGGCGTACTGCCCGTGGTGATCGGGCTCGCGGGCGGGGTGCTCGGAGGGGGTGGTGGATGACGCGGATACGGGCCCGGGAGGAGCCGGCGACACCCCGACAGAAGTCAGGACTTTTTCACGGAGGTTGAGATGGATCAGGTGGTACGGGCACGGCTGCGCGCCCTGGCGTGCGGAATGCGTGCGGCGCGGAGGGACGCGGGGATGGTCACGTCCGAGTACGCGATGGGAATCATCGCGGCGGTGGCGTTCGCGGTCGTGCTCTACAAGGTCGTCACCAGCGGCGCGGTCAGCGCGGAGCTGCAGAGCATCGTGACGGAAGCGCTCGATGCGCGGATGTGAGCGGGGATCGGACCGGGGGTTCGTCACGGCGGAGTCGGCCGTGGTGCTGCCCGTACTGGTGATGTTCGCGATGGCGCTGGTGGGGGGTCTGCTTGCCGTGGCCGCGCAGATCCAGTGCGTGGACGCGGCACGGACGGGCGCTCGCGCCGCGGCCCGCCAGGACCCGCCCGACGCGGTCGTGCGGCTGACCCGGGAGGCAGCACCGCCCGGCGCCAAGGTGACCGTCAGCCGGGAAGCGGAACACGTCCGGGTGATCGTCGTGGCCGAACCGCCGGTGCTGCGAGGGCTGTCCTTCGCCGTGCGCGAGGAGGCCGTCGCGTCGGTGGAGGAGGCGGTGGGCACATGAGACGCCGGGGCTTGACGCGCGACGGCTCGGACCGGGGTTCCGCCACCGTCTGGAGCGTCGGGGCGATCGCCGTCCTGTGCGTGGTGTTCGGTGTCGTCCTCGCGCTGGGACAGGCCGTCGCGATCCGGCACCGTGCGGCGGGCGGTGCGGATCTCGCGGCGCTCGCGGCGGCGGACCACTGGGCCGAGGGCGGTACGGCGGCCTGTGCCCGGGCCGGCCGGGTGGCCCGGGCACAGGGCGTCCGGCTCGTGCGGTGCGAGGTCGTCGGCGAGATCTCGGACGTGACGGCGGCGTCGGGACGGGGGCCGTTCACGGCGGAGGTCAGGGCGCGGGCGGGGCCTCCGACGGCTCCCCTGGGGCTCCCGTCGGCGGGGAGGACGGGGGCCGGTCCTCCAGCGGCTCCTCCGGACCTCCGGTCGGCTGGTCGGCCGCCCCGTTCTCCTCCGTCTCCTTCTCCTCGGGGGCGCCCTCCAGCAGCACCGTGAGCAGCCGCACCGCCCCCCTCTTGTGCAGCGGGTCGTTGCCGTTGCCGCACTTGGGGGACTGGATGCAGGACGGGCAGCCGGCGTCGCACTCGCAGGAGGCGATGGCCTGGCGGGTGGCGGTCAGCCAGGTGCGGGCGGTGTGGAAGGCGCGCTCAGCGAAGCCCGCGCCACCGGGATGGCCGTCGTAGACGAAGACCGTGGGCAGCAGCGTGTCGGGATGGAGCGGGATCGACACGCCGCCGATGTCCCAGCGGTCGCAGGTCGCGAAGAGGGGCAGCAGGCCGATCGACGCGTGCTCGGCGGCGTGCAGGGAGCCTCCGAGGATCTCCGGGTTGATGCGGGCCCGGTCCAGTTGGTCCTCGGTGACGGTCCACCACACGGCCCGGGTGCGCAGCGTACGAGGAGGGAGGTCGAGTTTCGTCTCGCCCAGCACTTCACCGGTGATGAGCCGTCTGCGGAGGAAGGAGACGACCTGGTTGGTGACCTCGACCGAGCCGTAGCAGAGGCGGCCGTCGCCCCAGGGGATCTCGGTGTCCGTCTCCAGGACGGAGATCGACGTCGTGTCGCGGGCGACCGTGGAGTACGGCGGGGCGGCCTCCTCGACGAGGGCGACGGAGTCGTCCATGTCCAGGGAGCGCACCAGGTAGGTGCGGCCCTGGTGGAGGTGTACCGCGCCTTCGTGCACCGTCGAGTGCGCGGCACCGGCGTCGACCGTGCCCAGCAGCCGGCCCGTGCCGGTCTCGACGACCTGGACCGGGCGTCCGCCCTCACCGCGGATGTCGGTCAGGTCGGCGGCGCGCTCGCGGCGGGTCCAGTGCCAGGCCTTGGTGCGGCGGCGCAGCAGCTTCGCGGCCTCCAGCTGCGGCAGGAGGCCCTCGCAGGCCGGGCCGAACAGGTCGAGGTCCTCGTCCGTGAGGGGCAGCTCCGCCGCGGCCGCGCACAGGTGCGGGGCCAGCACATAGGGGTTGTCCGGGTCGAGGACCGTGGACTCGACGGGCTGGTCGAACAGGGCCTCCGGGTGGTGGACCAGGAAGGTGTCCAGCGGGTCGTCGCGTGCCACCAGGACGGCCAGTGCCCCCTGCCCGGACCGACCGGCCCGGCCCGCCTGCTGCCACAGGGAGGCGCGGGTGCCCGGGTATCCGGCGATGACGACCGCGTCCAGACCGGAGATGTCGATGCCGAGTTCGAGGGCGTTCGTCGCGGCGAGGCCCAGGAGTTCACCCGAATGGAGGGCGTGTTCGAGTGCGCGGCGCTCTTCCGGGAGATAGCCGCCCCGGTACGCCGCGACACGCCGGGCCAGCGACCGGTCGACCTCGGCCAGACGCTCCTGGGAGATCACCGAGATCAGCTCGGCGCCGCGCCGGGAGCGCACGAAGGCGACCGAGCGCACGCCCTGCACGGTGAGGTCGGTCAGCAGGTCGGCGGCCTCGGCGGTGGCCGTGCGGCGGACGGGGGCGCCCTTCTCGCCGTGCAGCTCGGTCAGCGGCGGCTCCCACAGGACGAACACCAGTTCGCCACGCGGGGAGGCGTCGTCGGCGACCTCCAGCACCGGCAGGCCGGTGAGGCGGCGGGCCGCCACCGAGGGCTCGGCGGCCGTGGCGGAGGCCAGCAGGAACACGGGCGAGGCCCCGTAGCGGGCGCACAGGCGCCGCAGCCGGCGCAGCACCTGGGCGACGTGCGAGCCGAACACGCCGCGGTAGGTGTGGCACTCGTCGATGACGACGTATTTCAGCGATTTCAGGAAGGAGGACCACCGGGGGTGGGACGGAAGTATGCCGCGGTGCAGCATGTCCGGGTTGGTCAGGACGTAGTTGCCGTACTGGCGGATCCACTCGCGTTCCTCGAACGGAGTGTCGCCGTCGTAGACGGCCGCGCGCACCGAATGGCCCAGTGGATGTGAAAGTTCCTTCACCGAACGGCACTGGTCCGCCGCAAGAGCCTTGGTGGGAGCCAGATACAGGGTGGTCGCGCCGCGGCCGTTCGGGGCCTCGGCGCCGTCCAGAAGGGTGGACAGGACCGGCACGAGGTACGCCAGGGACTTGCCGGAGGCCGTGCCCGTGGCGACGACGACCGAATCACCGTCCAGCGCGTGCTCGGCCGCACGGGCCTGATGGGCCCAGGGGTGTTCGATGCCCGCGGCGCGCACGGCGGCGACGACCTCCGCGCGGATCCGGTCCGGCCAGACGGCATGCCGACCCTCGCGCGGGGGCAAGTGCTCCGTATGAGTAATGCGCGAAGCCCTGCTCGGACCGGATGCGAGCCGGTCCAGGACCACGCCCGGCGCGGGTCGGGAGGCGGGGTCCGTCGGGGTGCGATCGGATCGGTGATTCTTGGCCATCGGCACCGAGTGTGTCACTGGCGTGACGGACAATGGAGCCAAGGCGTCGTGCACGCCTGCCGGTAAGTGATTGAATGCCATCGCGGCTGGCGAAGCGTCCAAGGGCTGAAGCCGAGTGCCCCAAGGGCGACCGCTCGATAGCAAGGTGCTGGAGGATCCGTGGACCTGTCCCTGTCGACCGAGACCATGGGCGATCGCACGATCGTCAGGGTCGGTGGCGAAATCGACGTATATACCGCGCCCAAGCTGCGCGAGCAGTTGGTCGAGCTGGTGAACGACGGCAGTTTCCACCTTGTCGTCGACATGGAGGGCGTGGACTTCCTCGACTCCACCGGGCTCGGCGTACTGGTCGGCGGCCTGAAGCGCGTACGAGCCCATGAGGGCTCCCTGCGCCTGGTCTGCAACCAGGAGCGCATTCTGAAGATCTTCCGTATCACCGGCCTCACCAAGGTGTTCCCGATTCACACCTCGGTCGAGGAAGCGGTTGCGGCCACCGACTGACACCGGACCCGGGCCTCGCGCCCGGGCCGGCCGAAGCATGGCAGAGGTTCGGAAGAAGTGAAGACCGAGGGGGCCCGGGCTTTCGGCGGCCCGGAGCCTCCCGACAGCACGCCCGTAGTTGCGAGGGGGATGCATGGCCACCGTTGAGCTCCGCTTCAGCGCGCTGCCCGAGCACGTCAGGACCGCCCGGCTGGTGGCGGCAGCGGTGGCGCGCAGGGCCGGAGTGGACGAGGCCGTCCTCGACGAGGTCAGGCTCGCCGTCGGCGAGGCGTGCACCCGTGCCGTCGGGCTGCACCAGACCGTGGGGATCTCGGCACCGGTGAAGGTGCTGCTGATCGAGGAGGAGAAGCAGTTCTCCATCGAGGTCGGCGACGAGGCCCCGCACGCGGTCCCGGGCGAGCACGCGCCCGGCGCCGGTCCCGGCGACCCCGACGGGGAAGCCGACGAGGACGAGATGGGCCTCGCGGTCATCAGCGGACTCGTCGACGACGTCGAGGTCAGCGCGGGAGAGCACGGCGGATTGATCAAGATGACGTGGCCGACCACGCCGCCGCCGACGATTCTGGTCTGAACCGGCCACGGCGCACACCGTTCCAGACGAAGGGCCCCACTCGTGGGGCCCTTCGTCATGTGCGGCTGTCAGTGGTCGCCTTTACAGTAGTTCCTGTGCCGTTCATCGCGTGAATTCGTTCACGATCATTCGCATGCTCCACGGACGCCTCGGAATGCTTTCAGGGCATTACCTCGGAAGTCCAATTCCGTTTATCGCGCTCTGTTTTGATCAGGTTCCGGTACCTACAATCCCGTCCACATCTTGAGCTCAGCCCAAGCGTCAAGGAGGACGAATGGCGGGGCTTTTCAACTCACCACAGTCGGGCCATCCCACAGACCTCGCAGCCGCCGTACTGACCGATGGCAACCGCGTCCTCATCGTGGTCATCGCGGTCGTCGCGCTGGCGGCACTTGCGGTCGCGGGGGTCCTGGTGCGCCAGGTACTCGCGGCCGGCGAGGGCACCGACAGCATGAAGAAGATCGCGGCGGCGGTCCAGGAAGGCGCGAACGCCTATCTGGCACGGCAGCTGCGCACGCTCGGCGTATTCGCCGTGGTCGTGTTCTTCCTGCTCATGCTGCTGCCCGCGGACGACTGGAATCAGCGTGCCGGACGTTCGGTGTTCTTCCTGATCGGAGCGGCGTTCTCGGCGGCCACCGGCTATATCGGCATGTGGCTCGCCGTACGCAGCAATGTGCGTGTCGCCGCGGCGGCGCGTGAAGCCACACCGGCGGCAGGCGAGCCGGAAAAGGATCTGACCGCCGTCTCGCACAAAGCGATGAAGATCGCATTTCGCACGGGCGGCGTGGTCGGCATGTTCACGGTGGGCCTCGGCCTGCTGGGCGCCTCGTGCGTGGTGCTGGTGTACGCGGCCGACGCGCCGAAGGTGCTCGAGGGCTTCGGCCTCGGGGCCGCGCTGATCGCGATGTTCATGCGAGTCGGCGGCGGCATCTTCACCAAGGCCGCCGACGTCGGCGCCGACCTGGTCGGCAAGGTCGAACAGGGCATTCCGGAGGACGATCCGCGCAATGCCGCGACCATCGCCGACAACGTGGGCGACAACGTCGGAGACTGCGCGGGCATGGCGGCCGACCTTTTCGAGTCGTACGCCGTCACCCTGGTCGCCGCGCTGATCCTGGGCTCGGCGGCCTTCGGCGACGCCGGGCTCGGCTTCCCGCTGCTCGTGCCGGCGATCGGTGTGATCACCGCGATGATCGGCATCTTCGCGGTGGCGCCCCGGCGCTCCGACCGCAGCGGCATGAGCGCCATCAACCGCGGGTTCTTCATCTCCGCGGTGATCTCGCTCGTGCTGGTGGCGGTGGCTGTGTTCGTCTACCTGCCGGGGAAGTACTCGGAGCTCGACGGCGTCACCGATGCGGCCATCCTCGGCAAGGACGGCGACCCGCGGGTCCTCGCGCTCGTCGCGGTGGCCATCGGCATCGTGCTCGCCGCCCTGATCCAGCAACTGACCGGCTACTTCACCGAGACCACCCGCCGGCCCGTCAGGGACATCGGCAAGACCTCGCTCACGGGTCCGGCCACCGTCGTCCTCGCCGGTATCTCCGTCGGTCTCGAATCCGCCGTCTACACCGCCCTGTTGATCGGCCTCGGCGTGTACGGGGCGTTCCTGCTGGGCGGTACGTCGATCATGCTGGCGCTGTTCGCGGTGGCGCTGGCCGGTACCGGCCTGCTCACCACGGTCGGCGTGATCGTCGCGATGGACACCTTCGGGCCGGTCTCCGACAACGCGCAGGGCATCGCGGAGATGTCCGGTGACGTCGAGGGCGCGGGCGCGCAGGTGCTCACCAACCTGGACGCGGTCGGCAACACCACCAAGGCGATCACCAAGGGCATCGCGATCGCCACGGCCGTGCTCGCGGCGGCGGCGCTGTTCGGGTCGTACCGCGACGCGATCATCACCGGGGCACGCGACGTGGGCGAGAAGCTCGGGGGCGAAGGCGCCCCGATGAGCCTGATGATGGACATCTCGCAGCCCAACAACCTCGTGGGTCTCATCGCGGGTGCGGCGGTCGTCTTCCTCTTCTCGGGGCTGGCGATCAACGCCGTGTCGCGGTCGGCGGGTTCCGTGGTCTACGAGGTGCGGCGGCAGTTCCGCGAGAAGCCCGGGATCATGGACTACAGCGAGGAGCCGGAGTACGGCAAGGTCGTCGACATCTGCACCAGGGACGCGTTGCGCGAGCTCGCCACGCCCGGTCTGCTGGCCGTGCTGGCGCCGATCTTCATCGGGTTCACGCTCGGCGTCGGCCCGCTCGGCGCGTTCCTGGCGGGCGCGATCGGCGCGGGCACCCTGATGGCGGTGTTCCTGGCCAACTCCGGTGGCGCATGGGACAACGCCAAGAAGCTCGTCGAGGACGGTCATCACGGAGGCAAGGGCAGCGAGGCCCACGCGGCGACCGTGATCGGCGACACCGTCGGCGACCCGTTCAAGGACACCGCCGGTCCCGCGATCAACCCGCTGCTGAAGGTCATGAACCTGGTGTCGCTGCTCATCGCGCCCGCGGTGATCAAGTTCTCCTACGGCCCGGACAAGAGCATCGGCGTGCGGATCCTGATCGCGGCGCTCGCGTTCGCCGTGATCGCCGGGGCGGTCTACGTGTCAAAGCGGCGCGGCATCGCCGTAGGTGACGAAAACAACGCCGAACCGGAACCCAAGTCACCGGACCCGGCGGTGGTTTCGTAGGGAGGTCCGTCGAGCCCCAGCTCAAGGTGCGGGCGGGCGGCGCGCGTTGGCGCGTCGTCCGCCCGCGCCGTGTGTTCGCACGATCACGTCGTGAGCCTTATCTCGCTTGGAGCAAAAGGTAACAAAAAGGTCTTAATAGGTGCTCGGCGTGCGGTTGCCGTGCCCCTGGCGTGTATGTTCCGGGGCCGAGAGCCATGGAAGGGACCAAACCGGTGAACAAGAAGCTCGCGGCCGCACTGTCCGGCGGTGCGGTACTGGTACTGGCGCTGTCGGGCTGCGGCGGCGACGACAACGAGAAGCTGGACTCCTGGGCCAAGGACGTCTGCGACGCCGTACAGCCGCAGGCCAAGAAGATCGAGTCGGCCAATGCCTCGATCCAGAAGGAGACCTCGGACAACAGCACACCGGAGGACGTCCAGAAGACCGACGCACAGGCCTTCCAGGACATGTCCGACGCCTACAAGGCGATCGGGACCGCGGTGAACAAGGCCGGCGCGCCGGACGTCGAGAACGGCGAGCAGAAGCAGAAGGACGCGGTCAAGGAGCTCAACACGATCTCCGCGTCGTACGCCTCGTTGAAAAAGCAGGTCGACGGGCTCGACACGAAGGACCAGGGCAAGTTCGCCGACGGTCTCAAGGACATCGCCACCGAGCTGGACAAGCTGAGCAAGAGCGGGAACGACGCGCTCAGCAACCTGGAGGAGGGCGAGGTCGGCCAGGCGATGGCCCGGCAGTCGAGCTGCAAGGCCGCGACGGGGTCGGCGTCGGCCACGTAGAGCCGAGCGAGGAACATGCGGCGCCGGGGACCGCTGAGCCGGGAGTGACCGCCGAGGCGGGCAGTGCCGGCGCACCCGATCCCCGGCACGGGCAGGTGCGCCGGCCGTGCCTGCGGCCACAATGGGGGCGTGAGTAACGCCAGCCAGTCACCCCTGTCCCCGCTGCCCGCCCCCGACCGCCCCGAGGTCGCCGCCCGGCTCCGGGACGCCCTGCTCGGGGCCTCCTTCACCGCCGACGGACTGCTCGAACTGCTCGGCGCGCCCGCGTACGCGGCGCTGGCCCGGAGCGAGACCGTGCCCGCGCTCCGGGCGACCCGCGGGGACACTCCGCTGGAGATGCTCGTCCGGCTGTTCCTGCTCCAGCAGCCCGTGCCGCACGCGCGCGTGGCGGACGTCCTGCCCGTCGACGCCTGCCTGGAGACCGGCTGGCTCAAGCGCGCCGGCGCGGACGAGCTCGCCGCCACCGTGGACGTGCGGCCGTACGGCGGGCCCGGCGGCGAGGACTGGTTCATCGTGTCGGACCTGGGCTGCGCGGTCGGTGGCGCCGGCGGGATCGGCAGCCGCGACGAGGGAGTCGTCCTGGGCGTCGGCGGCGCCTCCACGACCCTCGCCGGCATCACCGTCCGTACGCCCGTCGGCGCCGCCCTCGACCTGGGCACCGGTTCCGGCATCCAGGCGCTTCACGCGGCCCGGCACGCCACGCGCGTGACGGCCACCGACCTCAACCCGCGCGCGCTGCACATCACCGGTCTGACGCTGGCCCTGTCCGGTGCCCCGGCCGCCGATCTGCGCGAGGGCTCCCTCTTCACCCCGGTCCGGGACGACGAGACGTACGACCTGATCGTCTCGAACCCGCCGTTCGTGATCTCCCCCGGTGCCCGGCTCACCTACCGCGACGGTGGCATGGGCGGGGACGATCTGTGCCGCACGCTCGTTCAGGAGGCGGGGGAGCGGCTGAACGAGGGCGGGTTCGCGCAGTTCCTCGCCAACTGGCAGCACGTGGAAGGGGAGGACTGGCAGGACCGGCTCAGGTCATGGGTGCCCCGGGGCTGCGACGCGTGGATCGTGCAGCGTGAGGTGCAGGACGTCAACCAGTACGCGGAGCTGTGGCTGCGGGACGCGGGCGACCACGAGGGCGACGCGGCGCAGTACCAGGCGCGGTACGACGCATGGCTCGACGAGTTCGAGGCGCGCAAGGTGAAGGCCGTCGGCTTCGGCTGGATCACCCTGCGCCGGACGGGCGCCGCCGTGCCCTCCCTCACGGTGGAGGAGTGGCCGCATCCGGTCGAGCAGCCGCTCGGGGACACCGTCAAGGCCCACTTCGACCGGCTCGACCACCTCCGCGGCCACGACGACGCCGCCCTGCTCGAAGGGCATTTCCGGCTCGCCGCCGAGGTCGTGCAGGAACAGGTCGGGCTGCCCGGCGCCGAGGACCCCGAGCATGTCGTGCTGCGCCAGCACCGCGGTATGTGCCGGGCGACGCGGGTGGACACGGTCGGCGCGGGTTTCGCGGGCGTCTGCGACGGCACGATGAGTGCCGGGCGCATCCTCGACGCCATCGCCCAGCTGATCGGCGAGGACCCGGTGCTGCTGCGCGACCGCACACCGGCACAGATCCGGCTGCTCGTGGAGCAGGGCTTCCTGGAGCCGGTCCGCTGAGGGAAGCCGGCGAGGCGGCGTGCTGAGGGGGCCCGGCGAAGAGGCCCGCCAATAAATTTCGAGTCGATTTGAACACCTCGTCCCGCACCGGTTCCCAGGGGCCGGTCCTTCCGGATCCACCGCCGAGTCGCCCCGGCGTTCACCTACGGTTCGCCTGCCCGCCGCCCACGCGTGTCAGCCTCCCGAGGCTGGAGAGTCGCGGACTGGGGATAAGGGGCGCGGGGGCCATGGAGAGCGAACCGGCGATCTTCGCGGGAGCGGTGTTCTCCCTGTTCGGAGGCGGACTGCTGGCGTGGACCGTGACGCGCGTACGTCAGCACCGGCCCGTCGCCGAGGGTGTGAGGCCCGTCGCATCGGCGACCCTCGCGAGCGTCGTCGCGGTGCTCGCCCTGGCGGTCGGAACATGGTGCTTCACCCGCCTCTGAAGCCGGTGTCGGCGTCGCGCCCGCCGGTAATCGAGAGGTTGCGCTCCGCATAGGGCCGGGCCTGGGCCGGGCACTCCGGGCGGCAGGAATGGTGGTAGTCGGGTTACCGTTCGAGTGGCCGTTGCGGGCTTTTCCCGTTTGACACGGGGGCGGGCTGTACCGTCACACTCCGCAGCGTCACCACGACCCAGCCCCGGGCAAGCGACTCCGGGGAGGCCCCAGCGTCGACCGGAGAGAAGAGCGAAGTTGTCCCCGACCAGCGAGACCGCAGAGGGCGGCCGCCGACTCGTCATCGTCGAGTCGCCTGCCAAGGCGAAGACGATCAAGGGCTATCTCGGGCCCGGTTACATCGTCGAGGCGAGCGTCGGGCACATCCGCGACCTTCCCAACGGCGCCGCCGAGGTGCCCGAGAAGTACACGGGCGAGGTCCGCCGCCTCGGTGTGGACGTCGAACACGACTTCCAGCCGATCTATGTGGTCAACGCCGACAAGAAGGCACAGGTCAAGAAGCTCAAGGACCTGCTGAAGGAGTCCGACGAACTCTTCCTCGCCACCGATGAGGACCGCGAGGGCGAGGCCATCGCCTGGCACCTCCAGGAAGTGCTGAAGCCCAAGGTCCCGGTCAAGCGGATGGTCTTCCACGAGATCACCAAGGCCGCGATCCAGGCCGCCGTGGCCAACCCGCGCCAGCTCAACCAGAAGCTCGTCGACGCCCAGGAGACCCGCCGCATCCTCGACCGCCTCTACGGCTACGAGGTCTCGCCGGTCCTGTGGAAGAAGGTCATGCCGCGGCTGTCCGCGGGCCGTGTCCAGTCGGTCGCCACCCGGCTCGTGGTGGAGCGGGAACGCGAGCGCATCGCCTTCCGTTCGGCTGAGTACTGGGACCTGACGGGCACCTTCGCGACCGGCCGCGCCGGTGACTCGTCGGACCCGTCGTCGCTGGTCGCGCGCCTGCAGTCCGTCGACGGCAGGCGGGTCGCGCAGGGCCGCGACTTCGACTCCCTGGGACAGCTGAAGAGCGCGAACACCCTCCACCTCGACGAGGCGAACGCCCGCGCCCTGGCCGCCGCCCTGGAGAACACGCAGTTCTCGGTGCGGTCCGTCGAGTCCAAGCCCTACCGCCGCTCGCCGTACGCCCCGTTCCGTACGACGACGCTGCAGCAGGAGGCCAGCCGCAAGCTCGGCTTCGGCGCGAAGGCGACCATGCAGGTCGCGCAGAAGCTGTACGAGAACGGCTACATCACGTACATGCGTACGGACTCCACGACCCTGAGCGACACGGCGGTCGCCGCCGCCCGTGCCCAGGTCACGCAGCTGTACGGCGGCGACTACCTGCCGCCGCAGCCGAGGACGTACGCCGGGAAGGTCAAGAACGCGCAGGAGGCCCACGAGGCGATCCGCCCCTCGGGTGATCGTTTCCGCACTCCCGCCGAGACCGGACTGACCGGCGACCAGTTCAAGCTCTACGAGCTGATCTGGAAGCGGACCGTCGCCTCCCAGATGAAGGACGCGACCGGCAACAGCGTCACGGTGAAGATCGGCGGCGCGGCGGCCGACGGCCGGGACGTCGAGTTCAGCGCGTCCGGCAAGACGATCACCTTCCACGGCTTCCTGAAGGCCTACGTCGAAGGCGCCGACGACCCGAACGCCGAGCTCGACGACCGCGAGCGCCGGCTGCCGCAGGTCTCCGAGGGCGACGCCCTGAGCGCCGAGGAGATCACGGTCGACGGGCACGCCACCAAGCCCCCGGCCCGCTACACCGAGGCCTCCCTGGTCAAGGAGCTGGAAGAGCGCGAGATCGGCCGCCCGTCGACGTACGCGTCGATCATCGGCACGATCCTCGACCGCGGGTACGTGTTCAAGAAGGGCACGGCACTCGTCCCGTCCTTCCTGTCCTTCGCCGTGGTCAACCTCCTGGAGAAGCACTTCGGGCGCCTCGTCGACTACGGCTTCACCGCCAAGATGGAGGACGACCTCGACCGCATCGCCCGCGGCGAGGCGCGGGCCGTGCCGTGGCTGAAGCGGTTCTACTTCGGCGAGGGCACGGGCGAAGGCGGTGCCGCCGACGCCGGCAACGGCGACGGGGACCACCTCGGCGGCCTCAAGGAACTGGTGACCGACCTGGGCGCGATCGACGCGCGCGAGGTGTCGTCGTTCCCCGTGGGCAACGACATCGTGCTGCGGGTCGGCCGCTACGGGCCGTACATCGAGCGCGGCGAGAAGGACTCCGAGCAGCACCAGCGCGCCGACATCCCGGACGACATGGCGCCGGACGAGCTCTCCGTCGACCTCGCGGAGGAACTGCTCGCCAAGCCGAGCGGCGACTACGAACTGGGCCCCGACCCGGCCACCGGCCACACGATCGTCGCCAAGGACGGCCGCTACGGCCCGTATGTGACGGAGATCCTCCCCGAGGGCACCCCGAAGACGGGCAAGAACGCGGTCAAGCCGCGTACGGCCTCCCTCTTCAAGACGATGTCCCTGGACACGGTGACGCTCGACGACGCCCTGAAGCTGATGTCGCTGCCGCGTGTCGTCGGCGCCGACGCCGAGGGCCAGGAGATCACCGCGCAGAACGGCCGCTACGGCCCGTATCTGAAGAAGGGCACGGACTCGCGCTCGCTCCAGGCCGAGGAGCAGCTCTTCACGATCACGCTGGAAGAGGCGCTGGCGATCTACGCCCAGCCGAAGCAGCGGGGCCGGGCGGCCGCCAAGCCGCCGCTGAAGGAACTGGGCGAGGACCCGGTCAGCGGCAAGCCGGTCGTCGTGAAGGACGGCCGCTTCGGGCCGTACGTCACCGACGGCGAGACCAACGCGACCCTGCGCTCCGGCGACAGCGTCGAGACGATCACCCAGGAGCGCGGCTTCGAGCTGCTCGCCGAGAAGCGTGCGAAGGGGCCGGCGAAGAAGACCGCCAAGAAGGCGGCCAAGAAGGCCCCGGCGAAGAAGACGACGGCCAAGAAGACCGCGGCGAAGAAGACGACGACCGCGAAGAAGACGACGGCGAAGAAGACCACCACGGCGAAGAAGACGGCGGCCAAGACGGCCACCGCCTCGAAGCCGGCGGAGGACTGAGGCCCGTTCAGGACCTGTTCGGGACCCGGGCCGCCAAGGCCTGGGTCTTCGCCCAGGGTTCGAAAAGCGAACGCCCCGGCAACACTTCGGTGTCGGGGCGTGCGCATGCCAGACCGGGCCCTCCAGGGTGTCGGCGGCTGCCGATAGGCTGAATGCATGACGCGAGCCGAGCACCCCACGGCCTCTCCGCCGGCCCCCGACGATGCCCTGGTCGCGGACTCCCGCGAGCGCGCCGTCCGCGCCCTGCTGCGCCGTCCGCAGTTGAAGCGGCTCTGGAGCGCACAGCTCGTGGGCGGCGTGGGCGACACCCTGGCCCTTCTCGTGCTGGTCCTGCTCACCCTCCAGGCGGCTGTCGCCGAGGGTGCGTTCGGGGGCGGCTACCGAGGCGTGGCGTTCGCAGTGGCGACCGTTTTCGGGGTGCGCATCCTCGCGACGCTCCTCTTCGGCGCCGTGCTCCTCGGTCCGCTCACGGCGCTCACCTCCCAGGACGGCCCGCTCGACCGCCGCTGGACCATGGTCGGCGCGGACGGGCTGCGTGCCGCGCTCCTCATCGTCGCGCCGCTGTGGATCGACTGGATGCCCGAGGACGCGCTGGCCATGCTCCTCGTCACGGCCTTCGTGACCGGAGTCGCCGAGCGCTTCTGGACGGTGTGCCGCGAGAGCGCGGCGCCCGCGCTGCTGCCCGCACCGCCCCCGGAAGGCGCGACGGTCCGGCCGCTGCCCGACCACCTGGATGCCCTGCGCCGGCTCTCGCTGCGCACCGGTTTCGTCGCGATCCCGCTCGCGGCCGTCGTGCTCGTCGTCGCGGCCCTGTTCAACAACCTGCTGGGCGTCGGCATCGACTGGTTCGGCCAGCACCAGGCGGCCCTCGCCTCGTACGTGGCGGCCGGACTGTTCGCCGCGTCCCTCTCCGTGCTGACCTTCCTCGAGCTGCCCGCGACGCGCACCCCGCGCGCGCGGTCGCCGCTCGAGGGGCTGCGCCGTCCGAAGACCACAGCCGGCGCCGACAAGGGCCGCACCGGCGCGATGCCGCTGCTGGTGCTGGCCTGCGCGGCCGTCGCCGCCGCGGTGTCCGCCTCCGTCGCCGTATCCGTGCTGCACGCCAAGGACCTGGGCGGCGGCCCGGTGCTGTACGGCCTGTTCGTGGGTGCGCTGACCGGCGGTGTCGTCGTCGGTATCCGTACGGCGCCCGCCCTGCTGCCCGCCCTGTCGCGCCGCCGGCTGCTCGCGCTGGTGATCGCCTTCACCGGTGTCGCGCTGCTGGCCGCCGGGCTGGTCCCGGACGTCACCACCGTGCTGCTGATCCTCGCCCTGGCCGGTGTCGGCGCGGGCATCGCCGCCAACATCGGGCACACGCTGCTCGACCAGGAGAGCGAGGAGTACCGGCGGTCCCGTACGACCGAGCACCTGCACGCGGTCGTCCGGGTCTGCGTGGCGCTCGGCGCGGTGATCGCCCCGCTGGTGGCGGCGGGGATCGGGCCGCACCGGCTGGAGAGCGGCAAGTTCGTCTTCGCGCACGGCGGCGCGGCCTTCACGCTGATGCTCGCCGGCGCGCTGCTGCTGCCGGTCGCCGCGCTGGTGCTGGCCAAGGTCGACGACCGTTCCGGCGTGCCGCTGCGGCAGGACCTGCGGGACGCGCTGCTCGGCGGCGACGACCCGGAGCAGGCGTCCGCGTCCTCCGGTTTCTTCATCGCCCTGGAGGGCGGCGACGGAGCCGGCAAGTCCACGCAGGCCGAGGCGCTCGCCGAGTGGATCCGCGGCAAGGGCCACGAGGTCGTGCTGACGCGCGAGCCGGGGGCGACGCCGGTGGGCAAGCGGCTGCGGTCGATCCTGCTGGACGTGTCGAGCGAGGGTCTGTCGCACCGCGCGGAGGCGCTGCTGTACGCGGCCGACCGGGCCGAGCACATCGACACCGTCGTACGGCCCGCCCTGGAGCGGGGCGCGGTCGTCATCTCCGACCGGTACATCGACTCGTCCGTGGCCTACCAGGGAGCGGGCCGCGACCTGTCCCCGACCGAGATCGCCCGGATCAACCGCTGGGCCACGAACGGGCTCGTGCCGCATCTGACCGTCCTGCTGGACGTCGCGCCGGAGACCGCGCGCGAGCGGTTCACCGAGGCGCCCGACCGGCTGGAGTCGGAGCCCGCCGAGTTCCACGCGCGCGTGCGGTCCGGTTTCCTGACCCTGGCCGCGGCCGACGCCGGGCGGTACCTGGTGGTGGACGCGGGCCAGGAGCCCGAGGCCGTCACGACCGTCATCCGGCACCGGCTCGACCAGGTGCTGCCGCTGTCCGAGGCCGAGATCAAGGCCCAGGAGGAGGCGCGGAAGAAGGCCGAGGAGGAGGCCCGCCGCAAGGCCGAGGAGGAGGCCGCCCGCAAGGCCGAGGAGGAGCGCCTGGAGCGCGAGCGCCAGGAGCAGCTGGCCCGGCTGCGCGCCGAGGAGGAGGAGCGCAAGCGGCGCGAGCTGGAGGAGGCGCAGCGGCGCGAGGCCGAACGGCAGGCGGAGGAGGCCCGGCGACGGGCCGAGGAAGCGCAGAAGAAGGCCGAGGAGGAGCGGGCGCGGCTCCTCGCGGAGGAGAAGGCCCGGGCCGAGGAAGAGGCCCGCCGCAAGGCCGAGGAGGACCGGCGCCGCAAGCAGGCCGAGGAAGAGGCCCGGCTGCGCGCCGAGGCCGAGGCGCTCCGTCTGGAGAAGCAGCGCAAGGCCGAGGACGCGCTGCTGCGGGCCGAGGAGGCGCGCCGCCTGGCGGAGGCGGCGGCAGCGGCCGCGGAGGCGGGGCCGAAGAGTTCTGCCCAGGGTTCTGGCCAGGGTGCCGCTCCGCAGGGTGCGTCGCGGGCGCCGGGCGCTCAGGACGCGCCGACCGTGCCGACGCCCGTGGTGACACCGGAGAACGCCCCGGGCGGCTCGGGCTCCGGCTCCGGCTCCGTGGACGAGACGACCGTGCTGCGCCGGGTGCGGGACGACAAGGCCGGCCGCAAGAGCGACGGCAAGGCCTCCGGCCGGGGCCGGACCTCCGGGGGAACGGACGCCGAGGTGACGGCCGAGCTGCCGAAGCCGCCGGTGCCGCCGGGGGCGGGCGAGGAGACCGAGGTGCTGCCTCCGGTTCGCCCCGGGGCCGAGAACACGCCTTCCTGGGCAGGGGACGAGACGGCCGTGCTGCCTCCGGTCCGGCCGGGGGACGCCGAGGAGACGGCCGTGCTGCCGCCCGTACGCGGCGACGAACCGGCGGACCGGTTGCCGCCCGGGTACTTCCGCGACGACTCCCCGGCCGCCCGCCCCGACGGGGCCGAGGACCGGACGCGTGAGATGCCCCAGGTCGATGCCGAGGGCGAGCCGCGCCGCCGCCGGTCCGACTGGGCCGAGGAGACGCCGCTGGACGACCTGCCCTCACTGGCGGACGAGCTGCTCGGACCGCACGAGGACGAGCAGGACGAGGGCCGTGGGCGCCGGGGAAGGGGCCGCGGCCGCTGAGGCCCTGCCCGGCAGGCAGTTCCGGAAGATCACCCGGCCCCGGCCCTCTGAGGGCCGGGGCCGGATTGTCAGTGGCCGCCCCCACAATGGATCTCGCAGCGGCAGTACGGTCCGCACACGCGGACGTGACGGAAGGGCGGCGTGACCCATGACCGTGTGGGACGACCTCGTCGGGCAGGAGAGGGTGAGCGCGCAGCTGGACGCTGCCGCCAGGGACGCCGACGCCCTGGTCACCGCGGCCGCGGCCGACACCCCTCCGCCCGAGGCGTCGAAGATGACCCACGCGTGGCTGTTCACGGGCCCGCCCGGAGCCGGGCGGAACCAGGCGGCGCGGGCCTTCGCGGCGGCGCTGCAGTGCGTCAGCCCCGACCGGGCCCTCGGCGGCTCCCCGGGCTGCGGCTTCTGCGACGGCTGTCACACGGCACTGGTGGGCACGCACGCCGACGTCACCACCGTCGCCGCGGTCGGCTCGCAGATCCTCGCCGACGACATGCGCGACACCGTCCGCAAGTCGTTCACCTCGCCGGCGACCGGCCGCTGGCAGATCATCCTCGTCGAGGACGCCGAGCGGCTGAACGAGAAGTCGGCCAACGCCGTCCTCAAGGCCGTGGAGGAGCCCGCGCCCCGCACGGTCTGGCTGCTGTGCGCCCCCTCCATCGAGGACGTCCTGCCGACCATCCGCTCCCGCTGCCGCCACCTGAACCTGAGCACGCCGTCGGTCGACGCCGTCGCCGACATGCTCGTACGACGCGAGGGCATCGAGCCGAACGCCGCCGCCGCTGCGGCCCGCGCGACCCAGGGGCACGTCGACCGGGCCCGCCGCCTGGCCACCGACCCGGCCGCGCGCGAACGCCGTGCCGCCGTGCTGAGGATGCCGCTGCGCGTGGAAGAGGTCGGCGGCGCGCTCAAGGCCGCCCAGGAACTGGTCGACGCGGCCGCCGAGGACGCCAAGCAGCTCGCCGAGGAGATGGACACCAAGGAGACCGAGGAGCTGAAGGCCGCTCTCGGCGCGGCCCAGGGCGGCCGGATGCCGCGTGGCACGGCCGGCGTGATGAAGGACCTGGAGGACAAGCAGAAGCGCCGCAGAACGCGCACGCAGCGCGACAGCCTCGACCTCGCCCTGACCGACCTCACGGCCTTCTACCGCGATGTCCTCGCCCTCCAGCTCGGCTCCCGTGTGGCCATCGCCAACGCGGACGCCGAGGACGCCCTGGAGCGTCTGGCCCGCGGCAGTTCCCCGGAGTCCACGCTCCGCCGCATCGAGGCGATCGCCGGCTGCCGTGACGCGCTCGACCGCAACGTGGCGCCGTTGCTGGCGGTCGAGGCGATGACGATGGCCCTCAGAGCGGGCTGACACCCGGTGCGGCCGGGGGACGCGAGGGGCCGGACCTGGGATTGACGTTGTAACTCGTACGAGGCACGACACGCACGCACGGCACTCATTCCATCGCGCAGAGTTACGCTCGCTGGATGTACACAAGGCGTACCCCCCGCTCCGCCTCCACCCCCGCTCCCCGCCGCGCGGGCTCCGGCGGCGCCCACCGCAAGGCCCGTGGCGGAGCCAGGACCGCTGTCGGCCTCCTCGCCACGGCCGCGCTGCTCGTCTCCGCCTGCTCCTCGGGGAGCCCGACGACGTCCGCGGCCTCGGCGGCGGCGGAGCCGGCCGCGCTGGCCGCGCTGCCGAAGTCCGTCCCCGCGGCGCTCACGTCGTACTACGCGCAGAAGCCGGCCTGGCGCGGCTGCGGCGTCCCCGGCTTCGAGTGCGCCACCATCAAGGCGCCGCTGGACTACGCCCAGCCGTCCGCCGGTGACGTCCGGCTCGCCGTCGCCCGCAAGAAGGCCACGGGCGAGCGGCTGGGCTCGCTGCTCGTGAACCCGGGCGGGCCGGGCGGTTCGGCGATCGGCTACATGGAGTCGTACGCAGGCATCGGCTATCCGGCCGAGGTCCGTGCCCGCTACGACATGGTCGCGGTCGACCCGCGCGGCGTGGCCCGCAGCGAGCCCGTCGAGTGTCTGGACGGGCCGGACATGGACACGTACACCCAGACGGACATCACGCCGGACGACGGGAAGGAGGGGGACGGGCTGGTCGCGGCGTACCGCACGTTCGCCGAGGGCTGTGGCGCGGACGCGCCCAGGCTGCTGCGCCACGTGTCCACCGTGGAGGCGGCCCGGGACATGGACATCGTGCGGGCGGCGCTCGGCGACAAGAAGCTGAACTACGTCGGCGCCTCCTACGGGACGTTCCTCGGGGCGACGTACGCCGGGCTCTTCCCGGACCGGGCGGGCCGGCTGGTGCTGGACGGCGCGATGGACCCCTCCCTGCCCGCGCGGCGGCTGAACCTGGAGCAGACGGCGGGCTTCGACACGGCGTTCCGGTCGTTCGCGCGGGACTGCGTACGGCAGCCCGACTGCCCGCTGGGCGGCGCGGGCACCTCGCCCGAGCGGGTGGGCAAGAACCTGAAGGCGTTCTTCGAGGAGCTGGACGACCAGCCCGTCCCCACCGGCGACCCCGACGGCCGCCGCCTCACCGAGTCGCTCGGCACGACCGGTGTCATCGCGGCCATGTACGACGAGGGCGCCTGGCCGCAGCTGCGCGAGGCACTGACGTCCGCGATGAAGGAGGACGACGGCGCCGGACTCCTCGTCCTGTCCGACGGCTACTACGAGCGTGACGCCGACGGCGCCTACAGCAACCTGATGTTCGCCAACGCGGCGGTGAACTGCCTGGACCTGCCGCCCGCCTTCGACACCCCCGACCAGGTGCGCAGGGCACTGCCGGACTTCGAGAAGGCGTCCCCCGTCTTCGGCGAGGGCCTCGCCTGGGCCTCGCTGAACTGCGCGTACTGGCCGGTGCACGCCACGGGCGTGCCGCGCCGCATCGAGGCGAAGGGCGCGGCCCCCATCGTGGTGGTCGGCACCACCCGCGACCCGGCGACCCCGTACCGCTGGGCGCAGGCCCTGGCCGGCCAGCTCTCCTCGGCCCGCCTCCTCACCTACGAGGGCGACGGCCACACGGCCTACGGCCGCGGCAGCGCCTGCATCGACCGCACGATCAACGCCTACCTCCTCCGCGGCACCCCGCCCGAGGACGGAAAGCGCTGCTCATAACCGCGGCCCCGGCCCCGGAGGGCCCGCCTCCGGGGCCGGTACGGAGCACCCTTCGAAACTGTGTAGACTTACCGTCGTTGCTGATCGCACCATAGTGCGGACAGCGCGCCGCCTTAGCTCAGATGGCCAGAGCAACGCACTCGTAATGCGTAGGTCTCGGGTTCGAATCCCGAAGGCGGCTCCACTGGAACCCCAGGTCGGATGGAATCCGGCCTGGGGTTCTTTGCGTCAGTGGGAGGCTTCGCGTTCCACCGGCAGCCACAGCTCGGCGTCCGCCCGGGTGCCGTCCGTGGACAGTTCGGTGCGGAGGATCTCCGGGCCGGGGCGGCTGCGGTACGGGTTGGACGGGAACCACTCGGTGAAGACGTCTCGCCAGAGCTCCTGGATGGCCTGGGGGGCCGGGCCGGAGGTGGTGAAGACCGCCCAGGTGCCGGGTGGGACGGGGAGGGGTGCGGTGCCCTCCGGGGCCGGGGCCGGGGCCGGGGCCGGGGACGAGGTGATCACGCCGTGGTAGTAGTCGAGTTCCGTGCCCTCGGCGCGGCTCGGGTCCAGGTCGTCGCAGACCGCGACGAGGCCGCGCGGCTCCTGGTCGGACCGTTTCTTCAGGTGCTCAAGGGCTTGCTTGTCGAGGCCACGGACGAAGTCGATGATCGCCTGGTTGGGGCCTGAGTGGACCAGGGGGATCCGGGCCTTGAAGCCGGTGACGGTGAAGGCCGGACGGTCCACCACTCGGTAGTGCATGCTGCTGCTCCCTTCGACGGTGAGGCGGAAGGTCAGCCGGGGCTGGGAGACGAGCGCGGCGCCGGTGCGCCGGGCCTCGCCAGGGCCCACGCCGTGCATCGTGCGGAACGCCCGGGCGAACGCCTCGCCGGAGCCGTAGCCGTAGCGCACCGCGATCTCCAGCAGCGTCTCGCCGCCCGCGAGGACCTCCGCGCCCGCGACGGTGAGCCGACGGCGCCGGACGTACTCGGACAGGGGCATGCCTGCCAGTGCGGAGAACATACGGCGCAGGTGGTACTCCGAGGTGGCCGCGATCCGCGCCAGTTCCACGGCGTCCACCGAGTCGTCGAGGTGGCGCTCGATGTGTTCCATGGCCTGGTTGAGCCGCTCCAGCACGCCTGTTCCTTCCCTTTCATGCCCCTTTGGTGTGCACCACGCTAGGCAGGGCGCGCCCTGCCGGACCCGACATCCTGTGCCCGATCGGGTCGGGCGCCGGTTCGGCTGAACGGCGTAGGAGAACCGCGGTACGGCAGGCGTACTTAAGGGGGCCTTATCGTGAACGGCTAGCATCGCCCGTCGACCCGTCAGTTGCCGACCGTGATGAGGTGAGGACATGGGGGCGCCCAGGATCGCCGTCGCCGTGGTGACGATGGGCAATCGGCCCGAGGAGGTCGACGCGCTGCTCCGTTCCGTGGCCAAGCAGGACGTGCCGCCCGAGCGGATCGTGATCGTCGGCAACGGCTGCCCGCTGCCCGAGTTCGCCCGGCGGCTGTCGCTGCCCGGTGAGGTCACCCCGATCGAACTCGACGAGAACCTGGGGTGCCCCGGTGGGCGGAACGCGGCCCTGGCCCGGCTGCGGGAGTTCGGTGATGTCGACGTCGTCATCGATCTCGACGACGACGGGCTGCTCGTGGACGCCGATGTGCTGCGCCGCGTGCGAGACCTGTACGCCGCCGACGGACGGCTCGGCATCGTCGGCTTCCGCATCGCCGACGAACTCGGCGAGACGCAGCAGCGGCACGTGCCCCGGATCGGCGGCTCGGACCCCATGCGGGGCGGATACGTCACCGGTTTCCTCGGTGGCGGGCACGCGCTGCGGATGGTGATGCTCGACGAGGTCGGCGACTGGCCCGCCGAGTTCTTCTTCGCCCATGAGGAGACCGACCTGGCCTGGCGCGCTGCCGACGCGGGCTGGCACATCCTCTACGCGCCCGAACTGCTGCTCCAGCACCCCAAGACCTCGCCCGCCCGGCACGCCATCTACTACCGCGTGAACGCCCGCAACCGGGTCTGGCTGGCCCGCCGCCGGCTGCCGGTCGCGCTCGTCCCCGTCCATCTGGGTGTGTGGGTGCTGCTCACCCTCGCCCGGAACCGTTCCGCCGCCGGGTTGCGTGCGTGGTTCGGCGGATTCCTGGAAGGCGTACGGGAGCCGGCGGGGGAGCGGCGGCCCATGCGCTGGCGTACGGTCTGGCGGCTCACGCGGCTGGGGAGGCCGCCCGTCATCTGACCTCTGATGCCGGAGTGGCGTGAGGGAGGTGAGTGGGTCCCGGCCGTTCACCTCCGCCGACCGGGACCCGGAACCGGCCGCGGCGGCGACACTCCCCCGAGTGGCGCGTCGAGACGCGCACGTCGCCGGGCCAGGTCCGACGTAGTGATCACATCAGATCGCGCCAACGGATCGCTAACATATGGCCAACGGTTGCCCGTTGCGTCGTCTGTCGATCGGCGTGCAGTCACCGAACCAAGGGCGGTGACATGGGAAGGCGGGGGAGCGATGGGGGCGTCTTCCTGCTCGGGCAGTGACGAGGGTTCAAGGGAGCGGTGCGAGCTGCGGTTCGGGTTGCTGGGGCCGCCGGGGCTCTACGACGACGGCGGCGGAGGCGGCCGGAGCGAGGTGCGGGGCATCGCGAGCCCCAAGGTCCGGGTGCTGCTCGCCGCGTTGCTGCTCGACGCCGGGCGGGTCGTCTCCGCCGAGTCGCTCAAGGACGCGCTGTGGGGCGGGGCTCCGCCCGCTTCCGCCCAGGCCTCGCTGCACAATCACGTGGCCCGGTTGCGGCGGTTGCTCGACGATCCCGAGCGGCTGCGGACCGTGCCGTCCGGGTATGTGCTGCGTGTCGACGAGGGCGAGTTGGACGTCCATCTGTTCGACGCCCGGGTCGCCGCGGCGCGTGCCGCGCACGCCGGCCGGGACTGGGAGCGGGTCGTCCGCGAGTGTGCCGCCGCGCTCGCGCTGTGGCGGGGCGCACCGCTCGCCGGGCTGCCGTCCGAGGTGGGCGGGTACGCCTTCGCGCAGCGGCTGGGCGAGGCACGGCTGCTGCTCCTGGAGTGGCGCTACGACGCCGAGTTGGCCCTGGGCGGCCCGCGGCTCGACGGGCTGGTGGCGGAGCTGGCGGCGTTGACCTCCGAGTATCCGCTGCGGGAGGCGTACCACCGGCAGCTCATGCTCGCCCTGCACCGCGCCGGCCGCCAAGCCGAGGCCCTGGCCGTCCATCACGAGCTGCGTACCCGCCTCGTCGACCGGCTCGGCATCGAGCCGGGGCCGGGGGTGCGCGAGGCGCATGTGGAGGTGTTGCGGGGGGCCGCGGGGAGCGGTGCTCCGGAGGCGCCCTCACCTGCTCAACTACCTCCACCACCAGCGCATTTCACGGGGCGTACCGGCGTATGTGACGCGTTGCGCCGTACCCTCACGGCACCAGGGCCCCACCCCACCGCCGTCCTCAGCGGCATGGCCGGTGTCGGCAAGAGCGCGCTCGCGCTGCGTGTCTCGCACGAGCTGACGGAGCGTTTCCCCGATGGGCAGCTCTACCTCAACCTGCACGGTGCCACCCCGGGCATGACCCCCCTCACCCCCGGTCAGGCGCTCGCCGCCCTGCTGCGTGACCTGGGCGTCGAGCCCTGCCGTATCCCCGAACTCCCGGACGCGGCAGCGGCTCTGCTGCGGTCCCTGCTCGCGCCGACCCGCACGCTCCTGGTGCTCGACGATGCCGCGAGCGCCGCGCAGGTACGGCCGCTGCTGCCGGGCGGTGCCCGGTGCGCGGTGATCGTGACCAGCCGTTCGCCACTGACCGCCCTCGACGGCGTGACCCGCTTCCCGCTCGCGCCGCTGACGGACGAGGAGAGCGCCGAACTCCTGCGCAGGGCCTCGGGCCGGGCCGACCGGCACGGTCCGCACGGCTCTGACCCGGGCGCTCTCGATGCCCGCCACCCCCTCGTCGCCCTCACCGGCCGGCTCCCGCTGGCCCTGCGTGTCGTCGCCGCTCGGCTCGCCGCCCGGCAGGCCCTCACCCCGGACGTCCTCGCAGGTCAACTGGCCGCCGCGGATGAGCGGTTGCACCATCTGGAGTACGACGACCTGAGTGTCCGCCGGTCCCTGGCCGTCGCGCACGACGCGCTCGCCGCCTCCGAGCGCGAGGCCGACCGGGACGCGGCCCTCGCCCTGCGCCGTATCGGCGCGCTCGACCTGCCCACGTACGGCGTCCCGCTGCTCGCCCGTCTCACCGGCACGGGCGAGCGGCGTGCCGAGGCCGCCCTCGACCGGCTCGTGGACGTCGCCCTGCTGGAGGAGACGGCGTACGGCCGGTACGAGCCGCACGACCTGGTGCGCGACTTCGCGCGTGAACGGGCCGGTGAGACGGCTGGTGAGGAGGTCGGCAGGGACGCCGTCGAGACGGCCCTGCGGTGGTACGCCGCCGTCGCCGAGCGCGTTCTCACCGCGATCGTCGAGCCCGGGCTCGATCAGGACGACCGTCGCCGGCCCACCGCGGGTCAGCCGAACGGCTCCGCGCCTGCCGACGCCGTCGCCCCTTTCGCCGGCCCCGAGGAGGCCTTCGCCTGGGGAGACAGGGAGTTGGCGAACCTCGTCACCCTGGTCGGGCGGCACGCCGACGACCCGATCCGGCGGCGGGCGGGCCTGGTCTCCGCTGTCGTCCGGCTGATCTTCCCCTACGCGCACCGCAGGGGGCGCGTCGCCGAGATGGAGGTGCTCGGACGGGCCGGCCTCGGTGTGGCGCGGCGGCTCGGTGACCGGGCGGCGGAGGCGTGCGCGCTGGTCGACCTCGCCGGACTGCACTTCCTGACCGGCCGGCAGAACGAGGCCCTCGACCTCAACGACCGTGCGCTGGTCATCTGGCGGCGGCTGGACCACCTCTCCTGGATCCGCCGCTGCCTCAACAACCGCGGCCTGCTGCTCGACGGGCTCGGCCGGCACACCGAGGCGGGCGAGACGCTGCTGCTGAGCCTGGAGTACGCACGGCAGCTGGACGACCCGTACGGCGAGGCCGTCACCCACAGCCACCTCGGCAACCTCTACGAGCACACCGACCCGCGGGCCGCCATCGAGCAGCACCGGCGTTCGCTCGCCATCGGGGACGCCATCGGTGCCGTCATCGTGCGGCACTCCGCGCACTGCAACATCGGCTACGCCCATCTGCGGCTCGGCGAACCGGCCGCGGCCCTCCCGCACTTCGAGGAGAGCCTGCGCATCCTCGGCAGCCAGGGAGACTGGCACGGTGAGTCCCAGACCCGGCTCGGGCTGGTCCGTGCCCTGCGGCTGCTGGGCCGCACCGGGCGGGCCGCCCGCGAGTGCGCCGAGCTGCTGGACCGGGCCGATGCCCGCGCCGACCGCTACACCGGCGGTCTCGCCCGCCACCAGCGCGGGCTGCTGCTGCGGGAGCGGGGACGGCCCGAGGCGGCGCACGAGGAGTGGCGCTCGGCGCTCGCTGCGCTGGACGGGACGGACGAGCGGACGGTGGTCACGGAACTCCGCGAACTGCTGGCCCCGGCCGACTGATCAACCGGCCTGTCCCCGCCCCTCACTTGGCATCCGCGTAGCACTCCACCACCGCCGTCGTGAACGGAAACCGCACCGGGGTCTCGCCGAAGGTCAGCCGGCCGGCCAGGGCCGCTGCCTCCTGGATCGCCGCGACGACCGTCGCCGTCTCCTCCTCGGGGCAGTGCACGATGACCTCGTCGTGCTGGAAGAAGACCAGCTCGGCCGCGAGGTCCGCGCAGGTCCGGCGCAGTGCGGCGAGCAGGAGCAGGGCCCAGTCGGCGGCGCTGCCCTGGACGACGAAGTTCCGGGCGAAGCGGCCGCGGGCGCGGGCGTTGGTGGAGGCGTAGCCCGGCACCCAGGGGGCGGCGGCGTCGGGGTGGTCCTCGTCGGCGACGGGGATGCCCGCCTCCTCCGCCGCGTCGTCCGTCGCCCGGGCCGCGGGCGGGCAGGTCCGGCCGAGCCAGGTCCGTACGAGCCGGCCCTCCTCGCCGGCGCGGGCGGCGTCGTCGACGTACGCCACCGCCCTGGGGAAGCGGCGTCTGAGCGCGGCGAGGTTCTTCAGGCCGTCGCCGGAGGTCTGGCCGTAGACCGCGCCGAGCACGGCGAGCTTGGCCTGGGAGCGGTCGCCGGAGAAGGCGCGGTCGGAGACGGACTGGTACAGGTCGGTCTCCCGGCCCGCCACCTCCATCAGCCCGGGGTCGCGGGAGATCGCGGCGAGGACGCGCGGCTCCATCTGGTCGGCGTCGGCGACGACCAGCCGCCAGCCGGGGTCGGCGACCACGGCCCGTCGGATCACCTTGGGGATCTGGAGCCCGCCCCCGCCGTTGGTCACCCAGCGCCCGGTCACCGTCCCGCCCGCGAGGAACTCGGGTCTGAACCGCCCGTCGCGCACCCAGTCCTGGAGCCAGGACCAGCCGTGGGCGACCCAGATGCGGTACAGCTTCTTGTACTCGATCAGGGGTTTCACAGCCGGGTGGTCGACCGTCTCGATCTCCCAGCGGCGGGTCGAGGAGACCTTGATCCCGGCCTGGGCGAAGGCCTTGACCACGTCGGCCGGCAGGTCGGGCCGCACCCGGCGGCCAAAGGCCGTGGACACCTCGTCGGCCAGTTCGGCCAGACGGCGGGGCTCGCCGCCGCCCGCGTACCGGTCGCCCAGCAGGTCGTGCAGGACGGCCCGGTGCACCTCGGCGCTCCAGGGCAGCCCGGCGCGGTTCATCTCGGCGGCCACCAGCATGCCCGCCGACTCGGCGGCGGTGAGCAGCCGCATGCGGTCGGGGTGCTCGGCGCCCGCGTGCCGCCGCTGCTGCTCGGCGTAGACCGCGAGGAGGTCCGGCAGGGGCAGCGGGACGCCCTGCGGCTCGAACAGGGAGGACTGCGAGCCCGGTTCGGCGGACCGCTGGGGCGGATCGGGCGGTACGGGGCCGCCGCGCAGCCGGGCCAGGGCGGCCGCGGCCGAGCGGGGTTCCCCGTACCGCCCCTCGCGGCCGAGGAGGAGTGTCTCGGCGGCCTCGATGTCGTAGCACCGCTCGACTCGCACCCCCGTGGCGAGCAGGCGCGGGTAGACCTCGGCGGTGGACCGCCAGACCCACCGTGTGACGCCGGGACGGCTCCGCACGGCCTCGGCGGGATCCGTCTCCCGCCGCACCGGCCCGGCGGGCAGCCCGTCCGGACCGAGGGGGGCGACGTCCACGCCACCGTCCTCGGCCGGAGCGAGCGCCCACCGGTCGGTCATGCCGCGAGTCTGACAGGGGGGTCTGACAGCGCCCCCCCAACGCCGCCGATCGCCGCCGGTCGCCCCCGGTCGCCCCCGGTCGCCGCCAGGGCGGTGTCACGCCTCGTCGAACGTCTCCTTCTGCGCCTGCACGATCTTCTCCAGCACCTTCACGACGTACTGCTCGGTCCGCTCCTTGCCGATGCCGAGGCCGCTGAGGACGCCCTCGCCGTTCTCGTGCTCCAGCAGGGCCAGCAGGATGTGCTCGGTGCCGATGTAGTTGTGGCCGAGGCGCAGGGCCTCGCGGAAGGTGAGCTCCAGGACCTTCTTGGCGGCCTGGCCGTACGGCACGAGCTCCGGGGCCTCCTCGACGGCGGGCGGGAGCGCCGCCGTCGCCGCCTGGCGCACCGCGTCGAGGGAGACGCCCTGGACGACCATCGCCTTCGCGGCGAGACCGTCGGGCTCGGCCAGCAGACCGAGGACGAGGTGCTCGGGCAGGCCCTCGGCGTTGTGCGCGGCCTTGGCCGCGTTGTGCGAGGCCATCACCGTGTTGCGCGCGCGGGGCGTGTAGCGGTTGAAGCCCTGGCTCGGGTCGAGGTCGGCCGACTCCTTCGGCACGAAGCGCTTCTGCGCGGCCTGCCGGGTGACCCCCATGCTCTTGCCGATGTCCGTCCAGGAGGCGCCCGAACGCCGGGCCTGGTCCACGAAGTGGCCGATCAGATGGTCGGCCACTTCGCCGAGGTGATCGGCTGCGATCACCGCGTCCTGGAGCTGTTCGAGGGGTTCCTGGTGAACCTTCTTGATCGCCGCGATCAGGTCGTCGAGGCGCACGGATGACGTGATGTTGGGGTTCGTCGTCATGGTGTCAACCGTAGGTTGCGCCCCCAGGGGTGTCAACCGAAAGTTGACACTCGCCGCGCTTGCGTCGGCTACTTCGGCGAGGTCGCCACCAACCGCACCGCCAGCCCCGTGAACACCGTCCCGGAGACGATGTTCAGCCAGCGGTTCACCCGGGCGCTGCGCCTGAGGAAGGACGCCAGCCGCCCGGAGACCAGGCCGACGCTGCCGTCCCACAGGAAGCCCATCACGACGAGCGTGACGCCGAGCAGCAGCAACTGGCCCCGGACATGGCCGAGCGACGGGTCCACGAACTGCGGCAGGAACGCCACGTTGAAGAGGATCACCTTCGGGTTGAGCAGGTTGGTGATCGCGCCCTGCCAGAACGCCCGCCGCATCCCGGGCCCCACGGTGCCGGTTCCCTCCTCGCCCGGCACCGACCGGTCGCGGAACGCCTTCACCGCCAGATAGAGCAGATAGGCCGCGCCCGCCCAGCGCAGCACGTGGTACAGCGTCGGCAGCGCCGTGAACAGGGCCGACAGTCCGAGAGCCGCCGCGACCGCGTGCACGAGCATCGCGCATGCCACCCCGAACGCGGCCATCACCCCGGCGGCGGGCCCGCCCCGTCCGCCCATCGCCACGATGAACATCAGGTCGGGACCGGGAGTGATGCAGAGCGCGAAGGCGGCGACGAGGAACGCCGCGTACAGAGACATGTCCACCATGCGGGCCATGCTCGAATCCCCGCCGGGCGAGGGCGACCGAATTCCGGGGAGTGAGACGTACGAGGCCGTGGGTGCGGTGCCGGGCGGTCCGGGACGGCGTGGCACCATCGGCCCGTGAGTACGTCCCCCATCGTCGACCGCGCGTTCGAAGCGGCCCTGTACGCGACCGGCGAGACGGCCCTCGACACCGGCGCGTCCCTGCTCGCCTCCGACCCGGCGGCGGATACCGAACTCGCCCGGCGCGGGGAGGAGTTCGTGGCGGCGTCCTGGCGGCGCGGCTGGCAGCCGGCCGACGTCGTACGGATCGTCCGGAGCGAGCTGGAGGACGTGCACCTGCTCCTGGTGGCCGCGCTGATCCGCGCGCAGGCACCCGGCGACCGTCCCCGCGGCCGCCGCTGGAGCGCGCAGCTCGCGGAACTCCCCGCCGACGCCCCGCCCCGCACCGACCGCTTCTCGCACGCCACCGCCGTGCTGGAGCTGTACCGCCTGCTGCTGCGGCTGCCCGCACTCGAGGCCCTCGACGAGGCGCCCGGGGAGGCGACCGGTGGGGCCAGGGCCGAGTCCCGCATGCTCACCCGCATCCGTGCCCTGCTCGCCAAGGCGGAGGCCACCGGGTTCCCGGAGGAGGCGGAGGCGCTCAGCGCCAAGGCGCAGGAGCTGATGGCCCGGCACAGCGTCGACGAGGCGCTGCTCGCGGCGCGGGCGCCCTCGCCCGACACCCCCGGCGCCTGCCGGATCGGTGTGGAACCGCCGTACGAGCAGGCCAAGGCGGTGCTGCTGGACGCCGTCGCCTCCGCCAACCACTGCCGGGCGGTGTGGAACGAACCCTTCGGCTTCTCCACCGTCGTCGGATTCGAAACGGACCTGGAGGCGGTCGAACTCCTCTACACCTCGCTCCTCGTGCAGGCCACGACCGCGATGACGAAGGCGGAGGCGGCCCAGCGCGCCGGGGGCCGCAAGCGCACCAAGACGTTCCGGCAGTCCTTCCTCGCGGCCTACGCCCACCGCATCGGCACCCGCCTGGCGGACGTGGCCCAGGCCCAGGTGACCGACGACCTGCTTCCGGTCCTCGCCTCCCGCGACGTCGCGGTCACCGGACGGCTGGACCGCATGTTCCCGGAGACGACCACGACCCGCCTGCGCGGGGTGCGCGACGCGGCGGGCTGGACCGAGGGCGCGCAGGCGGCGGACCGCGCCCAGGTCGGGCACCGGCCGCCGCTGCGCTGACCCGCCGTCAGTCGCCCGAGGACTCGAAGCCGCTCACCGAGGCCTCGGCCGCGCCGCTTTCCCCGTCCTTCCGGGCGACTTCTCCGTACGACCACGTCAGGGTGTGCGCGTCCTCGGTGGCGCCGGGCAGGGTGAAGGACGCCTTCCGCACGGGGAGACTCTTGGGCGATCCCGCCTCGCCCCGGACGTAGGTGAGGGTGAAGGACGTGGTGCCGCCCTTGCCGAGCGTGAGCGGCTGGGCCTTCACGCCCTGGTCCGGGGAGACGGACGTCGTGCTGTCGTCGGCCATCAGGTCCACGCCGGGGAAGCCCTTCAGCGTGCACTGCGCGCCCTTGTTCGTGAGCGTCACGGTGACGGTGCCGGTGTCCCCGGCGGCCGGGGCGGCGCCGGCCCCGACCTTCACGCCCATGTCGCCGAGCGCACAGGCCGAACCGGTCGGCCGGTCCGCGTTCTTGACGTCGTCGGCGCCGGCCCCGTCGTCGTCGCAGGCGGTCAGCAGGAGCGTCCCGGCGAGGGCGGCGGCCAGGGCGAGGGGAGGAAGGGTGCGCATGGGGACCTCTGGTGCGTGATGGCGGTGAGCGGTTCCGATGGAGGGATCATCTCGGACAGACGGACCATCACGCACCCGGGCAGGCCGCCCGACGGAGTCGCACTCCTACCCGAGGCCCGCCGTGGGCAGCCCGGTCGGCAGCTTGCCGCCCTCGGTCTTGGTGTAGGTCTCCGTGCCGAGGCCGCCCTCCCAGGTGACCTTCAGGCTGCCCTTCTTCAGGGAGTCGACCATGCCGGTCGTCCGGTCCTTGCTGCCGTCCGTGCACTTCAGGCGGATCATCCGCATCCCGGACTCCTCGCCGGCGGTGCCGCTGCACACGCTCCCGCCGGTGGCGAAGAGCGCGGCCTGCTTGCCGGTGATCACCAGGGCCACGGCCTTGCCGCCGGTCGTCGCGAGCCAGCTGCCCGCCAGCGTGTCGGAGCCGGAGCCGGAGCCGGAGCCTGAACCGGAGTCGCCCGAACCGCCGCCGGTGCCGGCGGACGCCGAGGCGGACGGGGCCGGGCTGGACGCGGAGTCGTCCCCGGAGTCGCCGTCACTGCTGCACGCGGTCAGCGCGAGCGCGCCCGCCAGGCCCGCGGCCACCGCCACGACCCGCAGCCGTCGACGCGCTCCCGTGCGACGCGAGAAGATCACCGAAGTCACTGCAAGCCCCCAAGCTGTTGCCGGCCGACCCGGACGGAACCGGCCGACCCTGTGCCGGAACGACCGAAGCAAGCTACCAGGGCCCGTCAAGAGCCTCGGGGGACGACCCCGCTCGGCTTCTTACC
This sequence comes from Streptomyces purpurascens, assembly GCF_045040895.1. NCBI lineage: Bacteria > Bacillati > Actinomycetota > Actinomycetes > Kitasatosporales > Streptomycetaceae > Streptomyces > Streptomyces purpurascens. The sequence continues at coordinate 5,218,559 of NZ_CP108341.1, forward strand.
GGGACGGCCGGGCCACGGAGCGGGCCCCCCGCGCCTCGCTACGCCTCACTCCGTCTCACCACGACGACTTCCTCACCCCCGGCAGATACCCCGCGTGCGCCTGCCCTCGCAGACTCACCCGGGACAGCCCGAACGCCCGGAAGTAGCCGCGCGGGCGCCCGTCCACCTGGTCGCGGTTGCGTACCCGCGTGGCGCTCGCGTCGCGGGGCTGCCTGCGCAGTTCCGCCTGCGCCGCCAGCCGTTCGGCCTCCGTCGACGACGGGCGCCGGACGATCTCCTTCAGCTCGGCGCGCCGGGCGGCGTACCGCGCGACGGTCTCCTGCCGCTGGTCGTTCTTCGCGATCTTGCTCTTCTTCGCCATCAGACCTTCACTCCCCGGGCGCGGATCCGGGCGACGGCGGCCTCGACTCCGATCGTGTCGACGGTCTTGATCGCCCTGGCGCTCAGCCGGAGGCGGACGTACCGGCCCTCACTCGGCAGCCAGTAGCGCTTGGACTGGATGTTGGGGTCGAACCGGCGTGAAGTGCGCCGGTGGGAGTGCGAGATGCGGTTGCCGAAGCCGGGCCGGGTGCCGGTCAGCATGCAGTGCGCGGACATGGTGGTGACGTACCTCTCTGACTCAGGAGATGTAAATGGAATTCATTTTCAGTAGTGTAGCGGCATGGCACGCAACGAACTCCGGCCGGTCATCAAACTCCGGTCCACCGCCGGGACCGGCTTCACCTACGTGACCCGCAAGAACCGCCGCAACGACCCGGACCGCATGACCCTGCGCAAGTTCGATCCGGTCGCCGGCCGCCACGTCGACTTCCGAGAGGAGCGCTGACCCATGCGCGAGGGACTCCACCCGGAGTACGGCCCGGTCGTCTTCCGCGACCGTGCCGCGAACTACGCCTTCCTCACCCGCTCGACGCTCTCGGGCACGACGAGCGAGAAGACGATCGAGTGGGAGGACGGCCACACCTACCCGGTCGTCGACGTCGAGATCTCCGACGCCAGCCACCCCTTCTACACCGGCACGGCCCGCGTCCTGGACACGGCGGGGCGCGTGGAGCGCTTCGAGCGCCGGTACGGAAAGAAGGGCTGACCGGTGACTGACCCTTCCGGTCCTTTCGGTCTTTCCGATCCCTCCGGTCTCTCCGTCGTGATCGTCGGCGGGCTGCACGCCGACGCCCGCAGGGCCGCCGTGGCACGGCTGCTCGCCGACGTGCCCGGCAGCGTCGCCCTCCACCACGACCTCGCCACGGCCGCGGCCGGCACGGTCGTACGGACCGTCCGGGACGCCACCGGCGTCCTCGACGCGGGGGAGGCGCCGCTCGTCAACGACTGCGCCTGCTGCGCCCTGCGCGAGGACCTGGTCCCGGAGCTGGAGCGGCTCGCCGACGCCGGGCGGACGCCGCTGGCCGTCGTCGAGCTGTGGGACTCCGTCGAGCCCAAGGCGATGGCCGAGGTGGTCACGGCCGGCGGGCTCACCGTCACCGGCGTGCTCACCGCCGTCGATCCAGCCCTGGTTTTGCCGTACCTCGGCAACGGCGACGACCTGGCCGACGGCGGTCTCGCCGCCGCCGCGACCGACCAGCGCACGGTCGCCGACACCTTCGCACGCCAGCTGGAGTACGCCCCCGTCCTCGCGGTCGCCGCGTCCCCGGAGGCCGACGACGAGGACCGCGAGCTGCTCGCCCAGCTGCACCCGACGGCCCGCCAGGTCCCGATCGGCCACGGCGACCCGGCGGGCCCGCCGGCCGACGACGGCCTGACGGTCCCGGCCCCGCGCCGGCGCCCGGTGTCGCCGCTGGCCGAGGCGGCCCTGGCCGGCTTCGACGTGGAGGCCGCGGCGGCCGCCCAGCACCCGGCCTGCGCCCTGCTGCCCGCCGAGGCCGACGCGCACGGCGTCTCCACCCTGGTCTGGCACCGGAGCCGCCCCTTCCACCCCGAGCGGCTCTACGCCGCCCTGGAGGACCTGACCTGCGCGGCGGCCCGCAGCCGGGGCCGGTTCTGGCTCGCCGACAAGCCCGACACGCTGTTCCACTGGGACGCGGCGGGCGGAGCCCTCTGCGTGGAGAGCGCGGGGCCCTGGCTGGCATCCCTGCCGGACGCGGCCTGGGAGATGGTCCCGCCGGTGCGCCGCGCCGCCGCCGCACTGGACTGGCACCCCGAGCACGGCGACCGCGGCCAGCACCTCGTCTTCACCTCGCCCGGCCTCGACCGGGACGGGCTGGAGGAGCTGCTGGAGTCCTGCCTGCTGACCGACGCCGAGTACGCCGCCGGGCGCGACGCCTGGCAGCGGCTGCCCCACGCATTCGACACCCTCCTGGAGGTCTGATCCCGCATGCCTCGCACGTTCGACCGCAAGCCGCCGGCCAAGAACCGTCCCAATCCGCTGGACCAGGCCGGGATCACGTACATCGACTACAAGGACACCGACCTGCTGCGGAAGTTCGTCTCCGACCGCGGCAAGATCCGCAGCCGCCGTGTCACCCGGGTGTCGGCGCAGCAGCAGCGGCAGCTGGCCAAGGCGATCAAGAACGCGCGCGAGATGGCGCTGCTGCCGTACGCCTCCCGCTGAGAGGATCCGGCCCGGGTGAGGTTCCCCACGCTTGACGCGTGGGGGACCTCATGCCTGCGTTCGGGGCCTTCACCAGGTGCACGCCGGGCGGACCGGCAGGGCCGCGTGGCCCACCGGGTGTCCGCCGATGGTGCGACCCGGACATCGGCCCGCAGGACGACGTCCCGGTCCTGCGAGCGGCCCATTTTTCCCCGGCCCCGCAGGTCACGGTCGTCTTCCGCATCGAGCCCGGCCCGCCCTGCCGCGGCCCCCGGCCCGTGCGCCGCCAGCTCCCTCTTCTCCGTCACGGTCCCCGCCCGTTCCCTCGCCCCCGCCGCCGAGCGGATGCTCCGCCTCCACCGGACCTCCGCCGAACCCGCCGACTTCCCCGTCGGCCTCCGGGAACGCGCGACCGGGCAGGGCCGTCAAACAGGCAGGGCTTCGGTAGAGCGGTCGCCAGAGCTGTAACCGCGGGACCACCCCGCGTGCACGTGCATCTGCTCATGCATCCGCACATGAACAGGGCTATGATCCGGGTCAGTTGACCACTGCATCAATGGCCACATAAGCCAGTGCACCACCGGGGAGCGACCTGTGGACCACGACGTGTACAACGGGATGGCGGCCGCCGGGCTGAACGGTGTGGCCTGGCAGAAGAGCCGGCACAGCAACTCGCAGGGCTCGTGCGTCGAGTTCGCCCGGCTCCCGGGCGGGGACGTGGCCGTACGCAACTCGCGCTTCCCCGACGGACCCGCGCTGGTCTACACCCGCGCGGAGATCGAGGCGATGCTGCTGGGTGTGAAGGACGGCGAGTTCGACCACCTGGTGGGTGGCTGACGAACCGGCGGGCCCCCTACAAACCGGGGGTAATCGGAAATCCACGCGCTGTAACGCGCGTAGAACCGCGGCGCCAGGAAGCGCCGCGGTTTCTTATTCGCTGCCGGGGCGCGGCAGCCGGAACAGCGCCCAGACCACCTTGCCGCTGAGCGCGCCCGCGAGCGGGTGCCAGCCCCAGCTGTCGCTGAAGGAGTCGACGAGGAACAGCCCGCGGCCGGACTCGGCCGAGAAGTCGTCGGTCTCCCGGGCGACGGGGCTGTCGTGACTGGGGTCGCGTACCGCGCACACCAGACGCTCGGTCCAGCGCATCAGGTGCAGCCGCACCGGAGGCTCCCGGTCCGCGGCGCACGCGGTGTCGGCCGGCAGGCCGTGCCGCAGGGCGTTGGTGACGAGCTCCGAGACCACCAGACAGACGTCGTCGAAGCGGTCGCCCATGTCCCACTGGTCGAGGGTTCCGCGGGTGAACCGCCGTGCGTCGCGCACCGCTTCGTAGCGAGCGGGCAGAGCGCAGGAGGCGGCGTCGGACACGGCCGCTGGATCAAGCGGCGGAAGGCCCTGCCGTAACGGCTCGAGCATGGTTGATCCATTCGTCCCCATGCGAGGCACTCCCGGGAATTCGCGGTCGGTGCGATGCGGCGGTGGTGCGGGACCATGGTTTCGGATGCGTTCAGCAGATGCAAGGGCAGATGCACGTGCACGTGACCGGAATGAGCCGTCCCGTACCGCTTGTTGGTCAATTTTTCCGTCATCTTCGCGTCTCTCTCAGGCCGTTCGCATGCCTCCTTCTTGCATTCACGCGCGTGCGTCCTCCGATGCGATTCCGTTTCCGTAACCGGACGAGTACTGCTCGGAGTGTTTTAGTGGCAGACTTCGGCCCCTGAAGACGTTGGGGAGGCTGGCGAACGTGAGCGCGGGAGAGCCGGGATCGGTGGTGCGGCGCATGCTGCTCGGATCACAACTCAGGCGTCTGCGTGAGGCGCGGGGCATCACGCGCGAGGCGGCGGGCTACTCGATCCGCGCCTCCGAGTCGAAGATCAGCCGGATGGAGCTGGGCCGGGTGAGCTTCAAGACCAGGGACGTCGAGGACCTGCTCACGCTGTACGGCATCACGGACGAGCAGGAGCGCGCCTCCCTGCTGTCCCTGGCCAAGGAGGCCAATGTCGCGGGCTGGTGGCACAGCTACTCGGACGTGCTGCCCAGCTGGTTCCCGACCTACGTCGGCCTGGAGGGCGCGGCGTCGCTGATCCGGGCGTACGAGGTGCAGTTCGTGCACGGCCTGCTGCAGACCGAGGCGTACGCGCACGCGGTGGTCCGGCGGGGCATGCAGGGCGCGAGCGAGGCCGATGTCGAACGGCGGGTGGCGCTGCGTCTGGAGCGGCAGAAGTACCTCGTCGACGAGCGGGCGCCCGACTTCCACATCATCCTGGACGAGGCCGCCCTGCGCCGTCCGTACGGCGACCGCGAGGTGATGCGCGGTCAGCTCCAGCACCTCATCGAGATCTCCGAGCGGCCCAATGTGCGGCTCCAGGTCATGCCGTTCAGCCTCGGCGGCCACTCCGGCGAAAGTGGCGCGTTCACGATCCTCAGCTTCCCGGAGTCCGACCTCTCGGACGTCGTCTATCTGGAGCAGCTCACCAGCGCGCTGTACCTCGACAAGGCCGAGGACGTCGCCCAGTACGAGAAGGCGCTCAAGGAACTCCAGAGCGACAGCCCGGGCCCTTCGGAGAGCCGGGATCTTCTCCGAGGACTCCTCCAGCTCTCCTGAAGGGCTCCTCCAACTCTCCTAAAACAGAAGTACGATGACGTGTGATCAGATCGTGAAGGCGCGATCAGAGGTCTGCTTAGGGATCGAGGGATCACATGTCGTCGTCCTACTTCACCGACCTTGCACAGCAGTACATCGACGGTGAGTGGCGCCCGGGTACCGGCTCCTGGGACATCATCGACTTCAACCCGTACGACGACGAGAAGCTCGCGTCGATCACCATAGCCACGGCCGACGAGGTCGATCAGGCGTACCTGGCCGCGGCCCGTGCCCAGAAGCAGTGGGCGGCGACCAACCCGTACGCCCGCCGCGCCGTCTTCGAGAAGGCCCTTCGGCTGATCGAGGAGCGCGAGGCGGAGATCTCCGAGGCCATCATCGCCGAGCTCGGCGGCACCCGTCTGAAGGCCGCCTTCGAGCTGCACCTCGCCAAGGAGTTCCTGCGCGAGGCGGTCCACCTGGCGCTGCGTCCCGAGGGCCGGATCATCCCCTCGCCGGTGGACGGCAAGGAGAACCGCGTCTACCGCGTGCCGGTCGGCGTCGTGGGTGTGATCAGCCCCTTCAACTTCCCGTTCCTGCTGTCGATCAAGTCGGTCGCCCCGGCGCTCGCGCTCGGCAACGCCGTGGTGCTCAAGCCGCACCAGAACACGCCGGTCGTCGGCGGCTCCCTGGTCGCGAAGATCTTCGAGGACGCGGGGCTGCCCGGCGGTCTGCTGAACGTCGTCATCACCGACATCGCGGAGATCGGCGACGCCTTCATCGAGCACCCGGTCCCCAAGGTCATCTCCTTCACCGGCTCCGACACGGTCGGCCGGCACGTGGCGACCGTCTGCGCCCGGCTGTTCAAGCGCTCGGTCCTCGAACTGGGCGGCAACAGCGCGCTGGTGGTCCTCGACGACGCCGACATCGACTACGCGGTCGACGCCGCCGTCTTCAGCCGGTACGTCCATCAGGGCCAGGTCTGCATGGCCGCCAACCGTGTCCTGGTCGACCGGTCGGTCGCGGACGAGTTCACCGAGAAGTTCGTCGCCAAGGTGAAGACCCTCAAGGCGGGCGACCCGCGTGACCCGGAGACCGTCATCGGCCCGGTCATCAACTCCTCGCAGGCGGACGCCGTCTCCGGCGTGGTCGAGCAGGCCCTCGCCGAGGGTGCCACGGCCCTGGTGCGCGGCGGGCGGACCGACAACCTCGTCGAGCCGTCCGTCCTGACCGGCGTCCCCGCCGACTCGGCCCTGCTGAAGCAGGAGGTCTTCGGCCCGGTCGCGTTCCTCGTCCCGTTCGACGGCGAGGAGGAGGCCGTACGCCTCGTCAACGACACGCCGTACGGCCTGAGTGGTGCCGTCCACACCGGGAACATCGAGCGGGGCGTCGCGTTCGCCAAGCAGATCGACACGGGCATGTTCCACGTGAACGACGGCACCGTCCACGACGAGCCGATCGTCCCCTTCGGCGGCGAGAAGCACTCGGGGATCGGCCGGCTGAACGGCGACACGATGCTGGACTCGTTCACCACGACCAAGTGGATCTCGGTGCAGCACGGCCGCAGCGGGTTCCCCTTCTAGAACACGTCTGCCGGAGCACGTCCGCGAGGCCCCGGCAGCCGGTCGAGGCTCACTCGAGGCGCGGTCGAGAGCGGGTGGCCGGTGTCCGGAACTCGTTGCGTGAGGCGGGTCCGGCCCAGCATGCTCGTACCGCGTCCGTCGGGGCTGCCAAAAGCAGTCGTACAGCGCAACTCCCCCTTGAACCAAGTGATTTGAGGGGAAGTACTGAGTGATACTCAAATTGGAGTATCCGGTGATACGTTGTGCCCACCGACGGACGGAGTGAGTGCATGCACGAACAGGACGAGGTGCTCGACAGCCCGACCGGCTGGGTCGCTACGCATGTGCGTCGATACGTGGCCAGCGAGGGTTCGAAGGGGCACATCTGGTACGGAAAGCCCACGCTGCTGCTGACCACACGGGGACGCAGCTCCGGGGCGCTGCGGCGGACCGGACTGATCTACGGGGAGGATCAGGGCAACTACGTCGTCGTCGGGTCCAACGGCGGATCCGACCACCATCCTCACTGGTACCTCAACCTGCTGGCGGAGCCGCGGGTGCGAGTGCAGGTGGCCGCGGACACGTTCGAGGCGGTCGCCAGGGAGGCGGAAGAGGGGGAACGGGATCGCCTGTGGGAGGCGATGACCGTGATTTTTCCGCAGTACAAGAGCTACCGGAAGAAGACCGACCGGAAGATCCCCGTCGTCGTGCTGGAGCCACAGGGGCCCGCACAAGGCTGACGGGTGTCCGACGCCTCCGGTGAGGAGGCGGCTACGGCGATGCTCGGGGGAGTGCGCGTCGGTCGAGGACCCGGTTCGACCCGGGTCCCGCGCGCGGACGGCAGGGGGCCGTGCCGTGAGGGGGGGACGCGTCATCGTGCCGTTCCACCCACTCGTTTCTCATCGAAGGGTTGGGTGTTGTGCCATGGGCGGATTCAGTCGTCGCGGATTTCTGAGAAGCACAGGGGCCGGTGCCGCGGCGGTCGCCACCACGGGGGCCGCCGCGGCACCGGCCGAGGCCGCACGGGCCAGGGCCACCGTGTGCGTGCCGGAGCCGCCGGTCACTACGGTCGCCGCCGCCGACCCCCGGTACGGCGAACTGGTCAGCAGGGGATTCAACGCCCGCTTCGTCGGGGCGCCGGACCTCGTGCACGTGGTCCACACGCCGAAGCAGATCGACCAGGTCGTCACGGACGCCGTGGCGGCCGGGAAGCGGATCGCGGTCCGCAGCGGCGGGCACTGCTTCGAGAACTTCGCCGACCACCGCGACGTCCGCGTGCTCATCGACACCTCGCCCATGCGCGCGGTCTACTTCGACAAGGAGCACCGGGCGTTCGCCGTGCAGCCCGCCGCCACCCTGGGCGAGGTCTACCGCACGCTGTTCTACGACTACGGCGTGACCCTGCCCGCCGGGGTCTGCCCCCAAGTCGGTGCCGGCGGGCATGTCGCCGGCGGCGGATACGGGCCGCTGACCCGTCGCGACGGCACGGTCGTCGACCATCTGTACGGCGTCGAGGTCGTCGTGGTGGACGCCTCCGGCAAGGCCCGCACCCTCACCGCCACCCGCGAGCGGGACGATCCCCACCACGATCTCTGGTGGGCGCACACCGGGGGCGGCGGCGGCAACTTCGGCATCGTCACCCGCTATCTGTTCCGTACGCCCGGGGCCTCGGGCGACGACCCCTCGGCGCTGCTGCCCAAGCCGCCCACCCGGCTCCGCTCCACCTTTGTGACCTGGTCGTGGGCCGATCTCGACCTGGCCAAGTTCACCCGGATCGTCACCAACTTCAGCCGGTGGTACGAGCAGAACCACACCGACGCCCGGTACGGCAGCCTCTACAGCACCCTGCACCTCAACACACACGCGATCGGCTCCATCTCCCTGGACATCCGCTTCGACGGCGGCCGCGCGGACGCCGCCGAACTGATCGAGCGGTATGTCACCGCCGTCAACGCGGGGACCGGCCTGGAGCCGGCCGTCGAGCACACCGACGACCTCTGGCTCCAGGCCACCCTCGGCGCGCGCTTCGACACCGGCGGGTACGACCGGCACAAGTCGAAGAGCGCCTACCTCAGGCGCGCCTGGACACCCGAGCGCATCAAGACCGTCCACAAGCACCTGACCGACCCCGCGTTCGAGGGCTGGGGCGCCGTCGACCTCTACTCGTACGGGGGGAAGGTCAACACCGTGGCGCCCGGGGCCACCGCCGTGCCCCAGCGTGACTCGATCCTCAAGGCGTGGTTCTCCGCCACCTGGATGGATCCGGGCCTCGACGACGTGCACCTGAACTGGATCCGCGAGCTGTACCGGGACGTGTTCCGCGACACCGGCGGCGTTCCCGTGCCGAACGACGACCACGACGGCTGCTACATCAACTATCCCGACACCGATCTGGCCGATCCGCGCTGGAACACCTCCGACGTTCCCTGGCACACCCTCTACTACAAGGACGGATACCGCCGCCTGCAGAAGGTCAAGGCGAAGTACGACCCCCGCGGCGTCTTCCAGCACCCGCTCTCCGTCCGGCTTCCCTGACCCCCGGCTGAAAGGAAACCGTCACCGTGCGACCCGGCCGAGCCGTCGGTACACACATCACCCTGGGAGGCGACCTCACCGTGGGCCGGCTCGGTTTCGGGGCGCTCCGGCTCACGGGCCCCCACCACTGGGGCCCGCCCACCCGGCCGGACAAGGCCGCCGAGGTGGCACGGTGCGCGGTCGAACTCGGCGCGACGTTCATCGACACCGCCGACGTCTACGGGCTCGGGGCCAACGAGGAACTCCTCGCGTCGGCGCTGCACCCCTACGCGCCGGGCCTGGTCGTCTCCACCAAGGCGGGTGAGGTCCGGCCCGGTCCCCATCAGTGGCGGGTGCTGGGCCGGCCCGACTACCTGCGCCAGCAGGCCGAGTTGAGCCTGCGCCGGCTGCGGCTCGAGCGCATCGAGCTCTTCCAGCTGCACCGGGTCGATCCCCAGGTGCCGCTGGAGGACCAGGTCGGGGCGCTGAAGCAGCTCCAGGACGAGGGGAAGATCCGCCACATCGGGCTCTCCGAGGTGACGGTGGAGCAGATCGAGCAGGCCCGGGGCGTGGCACGCGTCGTGAGCGTGCAGAACAAGTACAACCTCTACGACCGGCGTTACGAGAAGGAGCTGGACCACTGCGAGCGGGAGGGCATCGCCTTCATCGCCTGGAAGCCGCTCGCCGGTACGGCCCGGCCGGCGCCGGACAGTGCGCTCGCCCGGGTGGCCGCGCAGGCGGGGGCGACGACGACGCAGGTGGCGCTCGCCTGGCTGCTGCACCGCTCACCGGTCCTGCTGCCCATCCCGGGCACGGCCTCCCTGTCCCATCTGCGCGCCAACATGGCGTCGGCGGACATCACCCTCGACGACGAGCAGCTGACCCTGCTCGACGGGGAGTGAGAAGCCGGGGAGCGGCCGGGCCGGGGGCATCGTCCCCGTCCCGGCACGCGTCCCAGGGGCGGTCAGATGTTCAGTTCGCTCGCCACCGCCATCACGTACTCGCCGTACCCCGACCGGGACAGTTTCGCCCCGAGCCGGTGGCAGGCGTCGGCGTCGATGAAGCCCATGCGGAGGGCGACTTCCTCCAGGCAGGCGATCCGTACGCCCTGTCGGTCCTCGAGGGTCTGGACGTACTGGCCGGCCTGGAGCAGCGACTGCGGAGTGCCGGCGTCGAGCCAGGCGAATCCGCGGCCGAACGTGACGAGTTTCGCCCTGCCCTGTTCCAGATAGATCCGGTTGACGTCGGTGATTTCCAGTTCGCCGCGTGCCGACGGGCGTATTCCGCGAGCGATCTCCACGACGTCGTTGTCGTAGAGATAGAGCCCGGTGATGGCGAGATTCGATCGGGGCTTTTCGGGCTTCTCCTCCAGGGAGACGAGCCGGCCTGATTCGTCGACCTCGCCCACGCCGTAGCGCTCGGGATCGGTGACCGGATATCCGAAGAGGACACAGCCGTCGATGTCCCGGGAGTGCACGTCCAGGAGATCGTAGAAACCGTTTCCGTGGAAGATGTTGTCGCCCAGGACGAGGGCGACCGAGTCGTCGCCGATGTGCTCGGCGCCGGTGAGGAAGGCTTGCGCCAGTCCGTTGGGAACGGGCTGTTCGGCGTAGGTCAGGGAGATCCCCAGGTGGCTGCCGTCGCCCAGCAGTTGGCGCAGCTGGGGGATGTCGCCGGGCAGGGCGATGATGAGGATGTCCCGGACGTCGGCCAGCATCAGTGCCGAGAGAGGGTAGTAGATCAACGGCTTGTCGTTGACGGGAAGCAACTGCTTCGAAACAGCCAGGGTGATCGGGTGTAAACGGCTGCCGTAGCCGCCTGCCAGCACAATTCCTTTCACTGGCTCCTCCTTAGTCTGGGCATTCTCTGCGACAGTAGGCCGGAAGTCTCCCGACCGACAACAATCGCCCCGCCGATATCGACCGCGATGCGAGGTGAGGAGCCCCATGGTCACCTTCTGTTCAAGTCCGCTCGATCGGTTCTCGAGTCTGTTCCTTCTGAATCTGCATAGGGTGAACTTCGTGGCCGTAGCCGACCGCGGTGATGCAACATCAGCCCGGTAACCGATGCGTCGGCCGGCACCGAAGGAGCGAGAGGTATCGACCGCAAGGGGAGGAAGAACTGTCGTGGCGGCACTGACGAGCGAGAAACTCTTTGCCATCCTGCGTGAGTGCGCGGGGGAAGAGGAGTCCGTAACCAGCGCGGAAAACGCAGTTGACATGGAATTCACAGACCTCGGGTATGACTCGCTGGCCCTTCTGGAGACCGCGGCCCGGGTCTCGCGCGAGTACGACGTGGAGATCCCCGAAGAGGATCTTTCCGAGGTGACGACCCCCGCCGGGTTTCTGGCCGTCGTGAATACGCTGCTGAAGGTGGCCTGATTCGTTCGGCGGCACCCGCGCACCCGGGTCGTCTTGTTGATTGCGCAACCGGTTTGTTGCTCACGCAACGAAATTCCGGCGCTGACAGCGCTTTCCTTTCTGGCGACATTCCGTTTCTCCCTGTGGGGAACTTGTGAACCGCCTGAGGCGTTGATGCTCGGTAGACCAGTCTTTCTGCGATCTATGGGGGAACGTCGTGAAGCTGGGTGTTTTAGGCCCACTTTCCGTGCAGGTCGAGGGTGATCTGCACACTCCGAGCGCACCGAAGATGAGAAGCGTTCTGGCCACATTGCTGGTGCACGCCGACCAGGTGGTACCCGTGTCGTCACTGATACGCGAACTCTGGGACGAGGAGCCTCCGGTCAGCTGCCTGACCACGCTGCAGACCTACATCCTCAACCTGCGCAAGTTGCTGGCGTCCGCGACGGGAATGACCGCCCGTCAGGTCGCCTCCGAGATCCTCGTGACCCGGTCCGGCGGCTACCTCTTCCGGACCACCCAGGGGGATCTGGACGTCCACCGGTTCCATCAGCTCGTCTCGGACGGACGCCGGGCGCTGTCGTCGGGGGACGACAGCACCGCGCTGTCCACCCTCTCCAGCGCGCTGCAGCTGTGGCGCGGACCCGCGCTCGTGGACGTCGTCGCCGGCCGGATCCTCGAAGGGCGTCGCCAGCAGTTCGAGGAGTCCCGGCTGGTCGTCCTGGAGTACCTCGTCGACACCCAGCTGCGGCTCGGCATGTACCGCGAGGTGCTCACCGAGCTCGCGGCCCTGACGGCCGACAACCCGTACCACGAGGGCCTGCACGCCCAGTACATGCGGGCCCTCTACCTCAACGGCCGGCGGGCGCAGGCCCTGGAGCTCTTCCAGCGCCTGCGGGTCAACCTGGTGAACCATCTCGGCCTCGAACCCGGCCCGATGGCCCAGGAACTGCACCGTTCCATCCTCAACGCGGAGTCGATCGACGCGCAGGGCAACCTCCGCAGGCCCACCGGGGACATCGTGCGCATGTCGTCCTCCGGCGCGGTGCGCGTCTACTGACACCACGTGGAGCCCTGTCCGAGGGGTGGACCGGGCTCCACGTGCTCCGTGGGGCCGCTCAGTCCGGGACCGACGCGCTGACGAACCGGACCGGGGTGGGCAGATGGAGCGGACCCTCGCCGCGCAGCCGGTCCAGCTCGGTGGTCAGGCGGTGGCGCAGCTGCCGGTTCTCGTACTCCGGGAGGTGCTGCCACAGCAACCGCATTCCCTGCGTGTGGGACCAGTCGACCCAGGTTTCGCCGTCCGGCGCGCGCAGATCGATGTGCTCGTCGGCGATCTCCACGTCCTCGAACCCGGCGCCGACCATCGTCCGGGTCAGGTCGCCGGTGTCCTGAAGCCAGCTGTTGAACCGCCGCTTCAGCGCGTCCGGCCGCCAGTCGGCCGGCAGGTTGCGCAGCAGGCGCTCGGGGATCAGTTCCGTGAACACCGGCGGCAGGAAGGGAAACGTGTCCTCCGTGAAGACCGGGCTGGTGAAAGCGATCCGGCCACCCGGCCGCAGCAGGGCCGCGTACCGGGGGAGCGCGGCCGGCGCGTCGGGCAGGAAGATCAGGCTGTAGCTGCCGGTCACCACGTCGAAGGAGGCGGGCGGGAAGTCCGGGTGCTCGCCGTCCATGACCCGGACCTCCACGTGCCGGGCGCCGAGCGTGCCGGCCTGCCGGCGGGCCTCCTCCACCATGGCCGGCGCGATGTCGATACCGAGCACATGGCCCGACGGGCCCACCCTTTCCGCCGCCACGAACAGGGACGCGCCCCGGCCGCATCCCACATCGAGAACGCGCTGCCCGGGCTGCGGATCGGCCCTTTCCACCAGTCGCCGGCCCATCGGTGTGAAGAACTCGACGCCCAACTGGTCATAAGTCGCCGCGGCATTGTTGAACGCCTCGGTGACCGTCGATTTGTACTTCGTCTTGTCCATGGGTCCTCCGGGTGACGAAAGCCGACCCGACCACCCTGACTCGTCCCTCTGAAATGTGAGTCGGAAGGCGCTCGGCGGCCGCTCGAAACCGGCTTGTCAACGGGTCGAGACGGTGCGGAAAAGGATTGTTGCGGAGAGGTGCGGAAGTCAGGATGAACTCATCGACGACCGACAAGGAGTGCCGACCGTGAGCGATCGCATCGACATTGTTCGCCGCATGGTGAACAGCTACAACACCGGAAAAACGGATGACGTGGCCGAGTTCATCCACGAGGAGTACCTCAATCCCGGTGCCCTGGAACACATGCCGGAACTGCGCGGTCCCGAGGCGTTCGCACTCGCGGTGAAGTGGCTGAAGCTCACTTTCTCCGAGGACGCGCATCTGGAGGAGATCTCCTACGAGGAGAAAGGCAGCTGGGTGCGGGCGAAACTCGCCCTGTACGGACGTCAGGTGGGTGAACTCGTAGGAATGCCCGCCACCGGGCGCAAGTTCTCCGGCGAACAGATTCACCTCATCCGGATCGTCGACGGAAAGATCCGCGACCACCGCGACTGGCCCGACTATCTCGGCACCTACCGCCAGCTCGGCGAGCCGTGGCCCACCGAGGAGGGCTGGCGCCCCTGAGCAGCCCGTCCGGCACACCGACGCCCAAGGGAAGGAAAACGGTGAGCTCTTCCTCACCCGGGGAACCCCTGGAACCGACCGACCAGGACCTCGACGTACTCCTGAAGAACCTCGGCAATCTGGTGACCCCGATGGCCCTGAGGGTCGCCGCGACACTCCGCCTGGTCGATCACCTGCTGGCCGGAGCCGACACCCTCGCCGGCCTCGCCGACCGTACGGACACCCATCCCCAGGCGCTCTCCCGCCTGGTCCGGCACCTGACCGTCGTCGGCGTCCTGGAGGGCGGCGAGAAGCAGGGCCGGCCGCTGCGCCCCACCCGGCTCGGGATGCTCCTCGCCGACGGCCACCCGGCCCAGCAGCGGGCCTGGCTGGACCTGAACGGGGCCGTCTCCCACGCCGACCTGGCCTTCACCGGGCTCCTCGACGTGGTCCGCACCGGCCGCCCCGCCTACGCCGGGCGGTACGGGCGGCCCTTCTGGGAGGACCTCTCGGCGGACGTGGCGCTGGCCGACTCCTTCGACGCGCTCATGTCCTGCGACGAGGACCTGGCCTACGAGGCCCCGGCCGACGCGTACGACTGGTCGGCGGTCCGGCACGTCCTCGACGTGGGCGGCGGCAACGGCGGCATGCTCGCGGCGATCGCCCTGCGGGCCCCGCACCTGCGCGGCACCCTGGTCGAACTGGCCGGTCCCGCCGAGCGCGCCCGGCGCAGGTTCGCGGACGCCGGTCTGGCCGACCGGGTCACGGTGGCGGAGGGCGACTTCTTCAAGCCGCTGCCCGTCACCGCCGACGTCGTCCTGCTGTCGTTCGTCCTGCTCAACTGGTCCGACGAGGACGCGCTGACGATCCTGCGCGGCTGCGTCAGGGCGCTGGAGCCGGGAGGCAGGCTCCTGGTCCTCGACCGTGCCGATGTCGAGGGGGACGGCGCCGACCGGTTCTTCAGCACGCTGCTCGACCTGCGGATGCTGACGTTCATGGGCGGACGGGTGCGCACCCGGGACGAGGTCGTGGACCTGGCCGGATCGGCCGGACTCGCCCTGGCCTCGGAGCGCACGAGCGGCTCCACGACCCTCCCGTTCGACTTCTCGATCCTCGAGTTCACGGCCGTCTCCGAGGAAGCGGCCCCGGCCGCCCAGGCCTCCGAAGCCCTCCCAGCACAGGAGTAGACACATGTCCGAACGCATCGTGCCGAGCGGGGACGTCGAGCTGTGGAGCGACGACTTCGGTGACCCGGCGGACCCGGCGCTGCTGCTCGTCATGGGCGGCAACCTCTCCGCCCTCGGCTGGCCCGACGAGTTCGCCCGGCGGCTCGCCGACGGCGGCCTCCACGTCATCCGCTACGACCACCGCGACACCGGCCGCTCCACCACCCGCGACTTCGCCGCGCACCCCTACGGCTTCGGCGAGCTGGCCGCCGACGCGGTCGCCGTCCTCGACGGCTGGGGCGTCGACCGGGCCCATGTCGTCGGCCTCTCGATGGGGGCGACCATCACCCAGGTCATCGCCCTCGACCACCACGACCGGCTGAGCAGCCTGACCATGCTGCTCGGCGGCGGGCTCGACATCGACTTCGACGCCAACATCGAGCGCGTGATGCGCGGCGAACCCACGCTGGACGGCCTGCCCGGGCCCCAGCAGCCGTTCCTGGACGCGCTCGCCCTGATGAACCAGCCGGCCGAGGGACGCGCCGCCGAGGTGGCCAAGCGCGTGAGCAAGTGGCGCATCCTCTCCGGCACGGGTGTGCCGTTCGACGACGCCGAGTACGCGCGGTGGGAGGAACGGGCGATCGACCACGCGGGGGGCGTCCTCGCCGAGCCGTACGCGCACTACTCGCTGACCCTGCCGCCGCCGTCCCGGGCCGCCGAGCTGCGCGAGGTCACCGTGCCGACCCTGGTCATCCAGGCCGAGCACGACCCCATCGCCCCCGCGCCGCACGGCAAGCACCTCGCCGGGCTCATCCCCACCGCGCGCCTCGCGGAGATCCCGGGCATGGGGCACGCCCTGCCTTCCTCGGTCCACGGGCCGCTCGCCGAGGTCATCCTCGCCCACACCCGCTCGGCGGCCTGACCGTGGCGGACGAGCAGCGGGCGGGAGAGACGATGTACGGGGCCGACCTCGCCCGGGTCTACGACCTGGTGCACCGGGAGCGGGGCAAGGACTACCGGGCCGAGACCGAGGCGGTCGCCGCCGCGGCCCGGCGGAGCAGGCCGGGCGCCGGACGGCTGCTCGACGTCGCGTGCGGCACCGGAGGCCATCTGCGGCACTTCGCCGACCTCTTCGCCCACGTCGAGGGAGTGGAGCTGTCGGAGCCGATGGCCGAGGAGGCACGGGCCGCGCTGCCCGGGGTGACCGTGCACGCGGGCGACATGCGCGACTTCCGCCTCGGCACCACCTTCGACGTCGTGACCTGCATGTTCGGCTCCGTCGGCTATATGACGTCGGTCGCCGAACTCGGCCGGGCGCTGAGGATGTTCGCCCGGCATCTGGAGCCGGGCGGGGTGGCCGTGGTCGACCCGTGGTGGTTCTACGAGACGTTCGCCGACGGCCATGTCTCCGCCGACATCGTGACCGTCGACGGCGTCACCGTCTCCCGGGTCTCGCACTCCGCCCGCCGGGGCCGTACCTCGCACATGGACGTGCACTTCGTGGTCGCCGAACCCGGCGCCGGCGCCCAGCACTTCGTCGACACCCACATCATCTCCCTGTTCAGCCGCTCCGAGTACGAACAGGCCTTCCGCGACGCCGGCTTCGCGGTCGAGTACCTGCCCGAGGCGCCGTCGGGCCGCGGCCTGTTCGTCGGCGTCCGGGGGTGAACCGAGCGACGGGACCCCGCGAGAAACGACGAGAACGACGAGAGCGACGAGAGCGACGAGAGAGGAACGACATGAACGACCACGAGGTCGATGTTCTGGTGGTGGGTGCGGGCCTCGGGGGCCTGTCGACGGCGATGTTCCTCGCCCGGCAGGGCGTCCGCGTGCTCGTGGTGGAGCGCAGGCCGGGCCTCTCGCCCTATCCGCGGGCCGCCGGGCAGAACCCGCGGACCATGGAGCTGCTGCGCATCGGGGGCGTCGCGGACGAGGTGGTCCGGGCCGACGACATCCGCGGCACCCAGGGCGACTTCGTCATCCGGCTCGCCGAGAGCGTGCGGGGCGAGATCCTGCGGACCGTCTCGGAGAGCTTCGACGACATGGTGGCCGCCACCGAGCCGTGCACACCGGCCGGCTGGGCGATGCTGTCCCAGGACAAGCTGGAGCCGATCCTGCTCGCGCAGGCGCGCAAGCACGGTGGCGCCATCCGCTTCGGCACCCGGCTGCTGTCGTTCCGCCAGCACGACGACGACGCCGGCGCCGGCGTCACGGCCCGGCTGGCCGGGCCGGACGGCGAGTACGACCTGCGCGCCGGGTATCTCGTGGGCGCCGACGGCAACCGCAGCCTGGTGCGGGAGTCGCTGGGCATCGGGCGGTACGGGCACGGCACGCTGACCCACATGGTCGGGGTCATCTTCGACGCGGACCTCTCCGGCATCATGGAGCCGGGCACGACCGGCTGGTACTACCTCCACCACCCGAAGTTCAAGGGCACGTTCGGGCCCACGGACCGGCCCGACCGGCACACCCTCTTCGTCGAGTACGACCCCGACGAGGGCGAGCGCCCCGAGGACTTCACACCGCAGCGCTGCGTCGAACTCATCGGCCTCGCCCTGGACGCCCCCGAGGTGAAGCCCGAGCTCGTCGACATCCAGGGCTGGGAGATGGCGGCCCGCATCGCCGAACGCTGGCGCGAGGGGCGGGTGTTCCTGGCCGGGGACGCGGCGAAGGTCACCCCGCCGACCGGGGGCATGAGCGGCAACGCGGCCGTCGCCGACGGGTTCGACCTGGCCTGGAAGCTCGCGGCGGTGCTGCAGGGGCAGGCCGGGGCGGGCCTGCTCGACACCTACGAGGACGAGCGCAAGGTCGCCGCGGAGCTGGTCGTGGCCGAGGCGCTGGCGATCTACGCGCAGCGGATGGCGCCGCACATGGCGGAGGTGTGGGACAAGTCGGTGGGGTACCCCGAGACGCTGCTCGGCTTCCGCTACCGCTCCTCGGCGGTCCTGGCCACGGACGACGACCCGGCGCGGGTGGAGAATCCGCTGACGCCGAGCGGGCGTCCCGGCTTCCGGGGGCCGCATGTCCTGGTGTCGCGGCACGGGGAGCGGCTCTCCACGGTCGATCTGTTCGGTGACGGGTGGACGTTGCTGGCGGGGGAGCTGGGGGCGGACTGGGTCGCGGCGGCGGAGGCGGTCTCTGCGGAACTGGGAGTGCCTGTGCGGGCGTACCGGGTCGGGGCGGGGCTGACTGATCCCGAGAGCGCGGTGTCCGAGCGGTACGGCATCGGGAAGGCGGGGGCGAGTCTGGTGCGGCCGGACGGGATTGTGGCGTGGCGTACGGATGAGGCGGCGGCTGATGCGGCTCAGACTCTCGAAGGGGTTCTGCGTAGGGTTCTTGACCGCTGAAGGAATGGCTTCGCGCCCCGCCGGAGGATTGGCGGGGCGCGGTGTCGTCGGCGGCTGCGGGCGGGTGGGGGGTGTTCGCGCAGTTCCCCGCGCCCCTGACTGCGTTCAGCTGAGCCCTGTGTCCTGCGCGAGGACGTCATGCGGGCGGGACTTCGGGTCGCCTATGAGACGGGCCGCTCGGCGGACCCGGTCGAGCAGCAGGGCCTGGCGCTGGATCGCCGAGGTGTCGGTGAGGGGGCCGGTGTTCGTGAGGGCCGCGCGGACGAAGGCGTCCATCGCGTTGAAGACCTGGTTGTCCTCGGGCAGCGACCGCTCCGTCACCACGTCCTGCTGCTCGATCCTGACCACCGGCTTCAGCTGCTCCGGCGGTGTGAAGGCACGCCGGACGCTCACCCGCCCCCGGTTGCCCCACAGCGCGTAGGTCGACCGGTAGGAGTGCTCGAAGCCGAAGTCCAGCTGGGCCGTCACTCCCCGGTCGTCGCTCAGCAGCACACTGCCCGCCACATCGGCCCCGGTCGTCTCGTCGACGCGCAGACACGCCCCGAGGACGTCGAGTTCCCCGGTGAGATACAGCTGGGCCGCCCGCAGCGGATACACCCCGACGTCGAGCAACGCGCCCCCGCCCAGGGCCGGCTGGTACCGGAACGACTCGGGTGCCAGCGGCGGCACGGCGAACGACCCGGAGAAGAGCCGCAGTTCTCCCACGGACTCGTCGAGCATCGCGCGTACCGCCGCGTGCTGGGAATGGTGCAGGAACATGAAGTTCTCGGCGAGCACGAGTCCGAGTTCCGACGCGGTCGACATCAGCTCGAGAGTTTTCTCGTACGTGTCCGACATCGGTTTCTCGACCAGCACGTGCTTTCCCGAACGCAAAGCCCGCAGCGCCCACTCGTGATGCATGCCGGGCGGCAGCGGAATATAGACGGCGTCAAGGTCGTCCCGCTCGACGAGCGCCGCGTAATCCCCCACGCCACCGCAGCCGAAAGCGGCCCCCACCCGCTCGGCCCGGGCCTTGTCCCGGCTGGCCACCGCGACAAGGTCGACGTGGTCATGCGCGGCGAGCACGGGCATGATCCGGCGAATCGCGATGTTCGCCGTGCCGATCACGCCCATGCGGAGCGCCCGTTGCTGACGGTGCTCTGGCATAGGGATCCTCATCACCTTGCGGGAGTCCAGTGGGTTCCCCACCGTACGACCGGGAGATCAAGCACTGCTTGAGGAACGGTGGATACGGAAAACGGCAGTTCGAGTGTTCTTCTAATTCGGCCCCGTACCTTGCCGAGGTAATCGGATGACGGAGGTGGCGGGGTGACGGCGGCGACGAATGCCCTGGGGCGCGAACTGCAACTCGTCCACGCGGCACAGTGGCTCTACGCGATCAACGCGGAGCCGTTCGTACCGGGGGAGGGTGACCCGTATGCCCGGCTGGTACGGGGGTTCGAGAGCGGCGAGAACGGCACGGACGACGCGGGGGGAACCCTCGCGTCGATCGCGGAGCGGGGGCCGGTGTGGCGCAGCCGGCTCGACACCTGGGTGGTCACCGGCCCCGCGGCGCTGCGGGAGTTGTCCGCCGGCGCGGAACCGGCGGTGTCCGCCGCGGTGCCGCAGGCGGAGGCCTGGCTGCCCGACCCGGAGCGGCAGCGCACGACGGGACTCGCCCGGGACCTGGCGCGGCGGGGCGGGACGAGGGCCGTGGGGAGGCTGGCCGGATCGCTGCGGGAGCAGGCCGGGCAGGCCGCGGCCCGGCTCGGCCCGGGTCCGGTCGACCTGGTGGCCGACTTCGCCGAGCCGCTGACCGCGGCCGGGTACGCCGCGGTCCTGGACGTCCCCGAGGAGCGGCGCGCGGCGTTCGCCGCCGACCTCGCCGCGGCGGCCCCGGCCGTGGACGCGCTGCTCTGCCCGCAGACGCTGGACACGACGCGGCGCCTGGCGGCAGGCGTACGCGGACTCCGGGAACTCTTCGCCGGGCGCGCTCACGCGGAGGCGGACCTGCTGCTCGCGGTGGCCGGGGCCCGGGCCGCGGCGGACCTGCTCGGCGACGCGCTGCGCAGGCTCCTCGACCGGCCGCGGGAGTGGGCGCTGCTGCGCTCGGACCCCGCGCACGCTGCCCGTCTGGTCGAGGAGGTACTGCACCAGCGGCCGCCGTGGCGGGCGTGCCCCCTGGTGGCCCTCGCCACGGCCGAGGTGGCCGGCACCCGTATCGAGGCCGGTGACAGCCTGACCGCCATCACGACCGCCGCCGCCGTGCCGGGTGGGCCCAGCGGCATCGCTGGGCCCACCGGGACCGCCGCGGCCGACGGGGCCAGCCGGACCGCCGGGGGCACCGTGCCCCCCGGCACCGCCGGGATCAGTCGGACCGCCGGGGCCACAGTGCCCGCCGGAGCCGCAGGAGCCGCCGGGACCGGGGCCGCCGGGGGCGTCGGCACCGCCGAGACCACCCACACCGGCCGGGTCGCCGGCACCGGCGGTGCCGGCGAACCCGGCGCGGTCACCGTGCTCGGCGAGGCCACCAGGACCAACGGCGTCCCGACGCCCCTTCCCGTGGCCGCCTGCGCCACCCTGCTCCCGGCCGCGCGGGCGCTCGCCGAGCACGCGCTGGTGGCGCTGGCCGCGCGGTTCCCGCTGCTGCGGCCGGACGGCGAGCCGGTGCGCACGCGCCGGGCGCCCCTGACCCGGCGCCTGGTCAGGCTGCCGGCCCGACTCGGCGAGGAGGAGACGCGATGAGGGTTCTGTTCACCTCACTGGCCCACCACACCCACTACTACCCGCTCGTACCGCTCGCCTGGGCGCTGCGCACCGCGGGCCACGAGGTGCGGATCGCCAGCCAGCCCGAGCTGACCGACGTCATCACGGGTACGGGACTGACGGCCGTCCCCGTGGAGTGGTCGCTCGGCGCCCTGGAGGACCTCGGGCTGCTCGGCAAGCTGCACGACGAGGCCTCGGCCCATGTGCAGGGCTTCGACTACGCAGCCCGGGGCGAACACCCCTGGAGCTACGAGCAGTTGCTGGCACTGGAGAACATCATGGTGCCCACGCTCTACGGCGCGCTCAACAACGACACCATGGTCGACGCGCTCGTGGACTTCGCCCGCTCCTGGCAGCCCGACCTCGTCGTCTGGGAGACCTTCACCCTCGCCGGGGCCATCGCGGCCCGGGTGACGGGCGCGGCGCACTGCCGGCTGGTCTCGGGCCCCGACATCAGCGTGCGGGCCCGCAAGGAGTTCCTGCGGCTGGCCGCCGAGCAGGAGCCGGAGCACCGCGAGGACCCCACCGCCGAGTGGCTGGAGCGCACGCTGCGGCGGCTGGGATCCGACGCCGGGTTCGACGAGGACATGGTCACCGGGCAGTGGACGGTCAACACCACACCGCCCAGCACCCAGCTCGACCTGAAGCTGCCGACCGTGCAGGTGCGCCACGTGCCGTACAACGGCCCCGCGGTGGTGCCGGACTGGCTGCGGGCCGACCCCGGGCGCAGCCGCGTCTGTGTGACGCTCGGCTCCTCGGCCTCCGACGTGGGCGTCGACATGGCCGAGCTCCTGGCCCACCTCGCGGAGCTGGACGCGGAGATCGTCGCGACCGTCGACGAGGCGACCCGCGAGGCCGCCGGTGACCTGCCGGACAACGTACGCCTGGTCGACTTCGTCCCGCTCAACGACCTGCTGCCCACGTGCGACGCGATCGTGCACCACGGCGGTGTCGGCACCAAGGCGACGGCCGAACTGCACGCCGTGCCCCAGCTGATCCTGGCCTTCGGCTGGGACACCGAGGTCATGGGGCGCGGACTGGAGGACATCGGCGCCGGCCTGTGCGTGCCGAGCGCCGACCTGCTGCCGGACGTCCTGCGCAAGCAGGTCCAGCGGCTGGTCGGCGAGCCGTCGTTCGCACGTGGCGCCCGCAGGCTCCAGGAGGAACTGCTCGCGGTGCCCAGTCCCAACGAGGTCGTTCCGGTGCTGGAACGGCTGGTCGCCGAGCACGGCACGCACGGCTCAGTCCACGACCGAGGGTGAGGGATCCAGACGTGACGGACACCAAGGCGCTGGTGCTGGAACTGGCGCGCAAGTACCACAAGGAACAGGAAACGCGCGGGTTCGAACCCGGAGTCACGCCGATCCTGTCCTCGGGCGCGGTCCTCGACGAGGAGGACCGGGGCGCCCTGGTCGAGGCGGCGCTGGAGATGCGGATCGCCGCCGGGGTGCGCACCCGCAAGTTCGAGAGCGAGTTCGCCCGCTACTTCCGGCTGCGCAAGGCCCACATGGTGAACTCGGGATCGTCGGCCAACCTGCTGGCGGTCAGCGCGCTCACCTCGCCGAAGCTGAAGGACCTGCGGCTGCGCCCCGGCGACGAGGCCATCACGGTGGGCGCCGGCTTCCCGACCACGATCAACCCGCTCGTCCAGAACGGCCTGACACCGGTCTTCGTGGACGTGGAACTGGGCACCTACAACGCCTCCCTGGCCCAGATCGAGGCGGCGATCTCCCCGCGCACCAGGCTCATCATGATCGCGCACGCCCTGGGCAACCCGTTCCCCGTCGCCGAGGTCGCGGAACTGGCCCGCCGGCACGATCTGTTCTTCATCGAGGACAACTGCGACGCCGTCGGCTCCACCTACCAGGGCAGGCTCACCGGCACCTTCGGCGACCTGTCGACGGTGAGCTTCTACCCGGCCCACCACATCACGGCCGGTGAGGGCGGCTGCGTCCTCACGTCGAGTCTGGAACTGGCCCGGATCGTCGAGTCGATGCGCGACTGGGGCCGGGACTGCTGGTGCGAACCGGGCACGGACAACACCTGCCTGAAGCGGTTCGACTACCAGCTCGGCACCCTCCCGGCCGGCTACGACCACAAGTACATCTTCTCCCACGTCGGCTACAACCTGAAGGCCACCGACCTCCAAGGCGCCCTGGCACTGAGCCAGTTGAGGAAGGTCGACGACTTCGGCGCGGCCCGGCGGCACAACTGGCAGCGGCTGCGGGACGGTCTGGCCGATGTGCCCGGACTGCTGCTGCCGCGGGCCACCCCCGGCAGCGACCCGAGCTGGTTCGGCTTCGCCCTGACCGTGCTGCCCGACGCGGGCTTCACCCGCAGGGACCTCGTCGACTTCCTGGAGGGCCGCCGGATCGGCACCCGCCGGCTGTTCGGCGGGAACATCACCCGCCATCCCGCCTACGAGGACGTGCGCTACCGGATCGTGGACGAGCTGGTCAACTGCGACACCGTCACGGAGGACACCTTCTGGATCGGCGTCTATCCGGGGCTCACCAAAGACATGCTCGACTACGTCGTCGAGTCCATCACCGAGTTCTGCACGCGAAAGGGCTGATCGGACGATGTCCTCGAGGTTCACACCAACCAGCCGGGTCGCCGTCGTCACCGGCGCCACCAGCGGGATCGGCCTCTCCGTCACACGGTCCCTGGCCGCCGTCGGCCACCGCGTGTTCCTCTGCGCCCGGGACGCCGACCGGGTCGCGCTCACGGTCAAGGAGCTGCGCGCCGAGGGCCACGACGTGGACGGCGCCGCCTGCGACGTACGGGACGTGGCCCAGATCGAGTCGCTGGTGTCCGCGGCGGTGGAGCGCTACGGGCCCGTCGAGGTGCTCGTCAACAACGCCGGCCGCAGCGGCGGCGGCCCCACGCACACCATCGCCGACGAGCTGTGGGACGACGTGATGGCCACCAACCTGGACAGCGTCTTCCGCGTCACCCGTGCCGTCCTGACCACCGGCCGCATGCGGGAGGGCGGCTGGGGCCGGGTCGTGAACATCGCCTCCACCGGCGGCAAGCAGGGCGTGGTGCTGGGCGCCCCCTACTCCGCCTCCAAGCACGGGGTCGTCGGCTTCACCAAGGCCCTGGGGCTGGAACTGGCCAAGACCGGGATCACGGTCAACGCGGTGTGCCCCGGCTATGTGGAGACGCCCATGGCGGTGCGGGTCCGGCAGGGCTACGCCGCCGCCTGGGAGACCTCCGAGGAGGAGGTGCTCGACCGGTTCCAGGCCAAGATCCCGCTCGGCCGCTACACCACGCCCGACGAGGTGGCGGGCATGGTCGGCTACCTGCTGACCGACGCGGCATCGTCCGTCACCGCGCAGGCGATCAACGTCTGCGGCGGGCTGGGAAACTACTGAGGAGAGCCATGTCGGACGAGACCGTGCACACCACCGTCCACGAGATCGAGGTACGGGCCCCGGCCGAGGCGGTGTTCGACCTGGTCGCCGGGGCCTCCCGCTGGCCGGTGCACTTCCCGCCGAGCGTGCACGTCGAGCGCCTGGAGGGCGACGACCGGCAGGAGCGGCTGAGGATCTGGGCGACGGCCAACGACGAGGTCAAGAGCTGGACCTCGCGCCGCGAACTGGACCGGGCCGGATTACGGGTGACGTTCCGGCAGGAGGAGTCGCGGGCGCCGGTGCGGAGCATGAGCGGCGAGTGGCTGCTGGAGCCGCTCGGCGACAAGGGGACCCGGGTGCGGTTCACCCACGCGTTCACCGCCGTGGACGACGCCCCCGAGAACGTCGAGTGGATCCGCCGGGCCATCGACACCAACACCGGGTCCGAACTCGAGGCCCTGCGCCGGGGCGTGGAGGACGCGGACCCGGAGCTCACGTTCACGTTCGACGACAGTGTGCGCGTCGAGGGCTCGGCGAAGGACGCGTACGAGTTCATCCGCGCGGCCGACCGCTGGACGGAGCGGCTGCCGCACGTCGCCCGGGTCGTCCTCACCGAGGACACCCCGAACGAGCAGATCCTGGAGATGGACACGCTCACCGCCGACGGCGCGACCCACACCACCCGTTCGGTGCGCGTCTGCTTCCCCGCCGAGCGGATCGTCTACAAGCAGATCCGGACACCCGCGCTGATGGCCGCCCACACCGGCGAATGGATCTTCGAGGAGGACGACAAGGGCTGCACCGTCACCTCCCGGCACACCGTGCGGATCGAGCCGAACGCCGTGACGAGCGTCCTCGGTCCGGCGGCGGACGTGGCCGCCGCCCGCACCATGATCCGGGAGGCGCTCGGCCGCAACAGCCTCACGACGCTGCGGTGCGCGGCCGACCACGCCGAGCGGCTGCGCGGCGCCGAGCCGGTCCCCGCCGGGACGTACGTCGCCGTGCAGCAGTTCTACGCCCGGCAGATGCGGCTCCTCGACGAGCGGCGGGCCGAGGAGTGGGCCCGGACGTTCACCGAGGACGGCGTCTTCGCGCAGAACATCGCCCCCGAGCCCCTGCGCGGCCGGGACGCCGTGGCCGCGGCCGTACGCCGCAACCTGGAGCGGACGGCGGACACACCGGAGCAGCGGCGGCATGTGTTCTCCATGCTCACCGTGGTGCCCGGGCCGGACGGTTCCCTGAGCACCCGCTGCTACGCACAGGTCCTGGTCACCCCGGCCGGGGGACCGGCCAGGCTGCACCTGAGCGCGGTGTGCGAGGACGAACTGGTGCCGCACGGCGACGGCTGGCTGGTGCGCCACCGCAGGGTCGAGCACGACGGAGTCTGAGCCGCCGCCGGCCGGGCACACACGACGACGGGCCGCACCGGTTGCAGGTGCGGCCCGTCGGCGTGCGGTCGGAGGTCCGTGCGGCCCGACTGCAGGTGCCGCCCGGCTGTCCGTGGAGCCCGGGCGGCGGCGAGACCCCGGCGCCCGCGCGGCACGTGACGGCGGCCCGGGTTTGGGTGAGGCTCCGGCGCTCGCATGGAGGTGTCGGCGGCCCGGACCTCGGTGTGGCCCGGCGGCGGGCGGTCCGGGGCCCCGTGTGGCCCGGCGGGTGCGGTCCGGCCATCTTCCGGCCCGGACACGGAGAGCCCGGCAGGCCTTGCGGCCCGGGCCCTCCGTGTGGTCCGGCGGCGGGCGGTCCGTCCCTCCGTCCGGCCCGGACACGGCGGGCCTGGCCGAGCTTGCGGCCCGGGCGCTCCGTGTGGTCCGGCGGCGTGCGGTCCGGCTCTCCGTGCCCCCCGGGGGCCCGGGGGAGCGGTCAGGTCAGGGAGAGACCGCCGTCGACCGGGACGACCGCGCCCGTCATGTAGCGGCCTTCGGGGTCGGCCAGCGCGGTGATCCACCAGGCCACGTCCTCGGGCGTGGCGACCCGCCCCAGCGGGATGCGCTCGGCGAGCTGTCCGAGGAACCCCTGGTACTCCTCGGCGGACATGCCGACGCGCTCACCGATGCCGGTGTCGGTCACGCCCGGGGCGACCGACACCACCCGGATACCGCGCGGCGCGAGCTCCACGGCCCAGGTGCGGGTGAAGTGGTTCAGCGCCGCCTTCGTCGCCCAGTAGACCGAGTTGTCGGGGAACCCCTGGATGCCCAGCGAGCCGGCCGAGCTGACGTTGACGATGGTGCCGCCGGTCGCCTCCAGGGAGTCCAGCGCGGCCTGCGCCACGAAGGCCGGGGCGATCAGGTTGACGGCGACCTGCTGCTCGGTCGCGGCCCGGTCGAGTTTGGCGAGCGGCGCGAACGTGCCGGTCCCGGCGTTGTTGACCAGCACGTCCAGCCGCCCGAACGCCCGCAGCGCGGCCTCCACCACCGCCTCGCCGGCCCCCGGCTCGGTGATGTCCGCCACCAGGGTGCGGATGCCGTCGTGGCCCTCGGCCGTCTCGTCGAGGGCGTCGGCGGTGCGGCCCACGACCAGGACACGGTCTCCCCGCCCGGCGAAGCGGCGGGCCGTGGCACGGCCGATGCCGGTGCCTCCGCCAGTGATGATCACAGTCCTAGGAGTCATGCCGGGACGCTACTGACGAGGGCTCGAAGCCGGGTCGAGGTCAGCCCGCCGGCCGGTCGTCCCGGGTGATGTGCCGCTCGGCCACGAGCAGTTCGCCGTCCCGCCGGACCAGCCGGTCGCGCATCACGCAGGACAGCTCCAGGCGCGGTGCGCCGCCCCGCGGGGTGGCCAGGATCTGCACGTACGAGACGGCCTCGGTCCCGGCGCCGGTGCTCCGGGCGGTCGTCATGGTCACCCAGTGCCGGTGCGTCTCCCCGGCCGCGGCCCGCCCCTCGACCGCCGCCCGAGCGCCGGCGGCGATGCCGTCCCGGCCCCGGACGGGCTCCGTCATCGACGGGGCCAGGAAGGTGGCGTCGGAGGTGAAGGTGCCTGCCCACGCCTCCGCCTCGCCACCGTCGAGCAGCTGCATGTGGCGGGCGTAGAACTGCTCGATCTCGGTGTCGTCCATGAACAACCTCCCCTACGACGGTTCTCCGGTCCCGACCCTGGCGCACTCCTGTCGAATCCCGCTCGAGACGGCCGCGCGGTCGTCGAGCGGTCTTCCAATGCCTTCCGAGCGGCTGCGGCCAGGCTGGCTGGGTCGTCCAGGAGGTGACCGTGCGCATCATTGACCTGTCCTCGCCGGTGGACGCCGGCTCGTTCGAACCGGACCCGGTGGTCCACGAGGTGATGTCCCCACGCGAGGGCGCGCTGCACATGCGCGACGAGATGCGGCGCCACTTCGACATCGAGTTCGACCCCGACGACCTGCCCGACGGCGAGTTCCTCTCGCTGGACCGGCTGAGTCTGACCACCCACACCGGCACACACGTCGACGCGCCCTCGCACTACGGCTCCCGGACGACGTACGGCACCGGCGTGCCCCGGCACATCGACGCGATGCCGCTGGAGTGGTTCCTCGCCCCCGGAGTCGTCCTGGACGTCCGGGGCCGCGAGGCCGGCGTGGTCGACGCGGCGGACCTGCGCAAGGAACTCGACCGGATCGGCTACCCGCTCGCCCCGTCCGACATCGTGCTCCTGAACACCGGCGCATCCGCGTGGTCCGGCACGAGCCGGTACTTCACCGACTTCGTCGGTCTCGACGCGAGTGCCATCGCCTTCCTGCTCGACGCGGGCATCCGGGTGGTCGGCACCGACGCGTTCAGCCTGGACGCGCCGTTCACCACGATCATCGCCGAGTACCGGCGCACCGGGGACCCCGCCGTGCTCTGGCCGGCCCATGTCGCCGGACGCCACCGGGAGTACTGCCAGATCGAGCGGCTCGCGGGCCTCGAGGAGCTGCCCGCGCCGTACGGCTTCCAGGTGGCCTGCTTCCCGGTGAAGGTCGCCGGCGCCGGGGCCGGCTGGGCGCGCGCGGTCGCCCTCGTCGACGACCAGGCCCCCCTGACCAGCCCCTGACCCGAGGAGAAACCATGTACAGCACCGACCTCGCCGAGGTCTACGAGACGGTGTACCGCAGCCGGGGCAAGGACTGGGCGGCGGAGGCCGAGGACATCGCGGCCGTGGCACGCCGGCACGCCCCGGGCGCCGACACGCTGCTCGACGTGGCCTGTGGCACCGCCGCCCATCTCGGCCCCTTCAGCAAGCTCTTCGCCACGGCGGAGGGCCTGGAGATCGCGGCGCCCATGCGTGATCTGGCGCTCGAGCGGTGGCCCGGCCTGACCATCCACGAGGGCGACATGCGCGACTTCGACCTCGGCCGCCGGTACTCCGTCGTCACCTGCATGTTCTGTGCCATCGGCTATCTGGGCAGCGTCGAGGAGATGCGCTCCGCCGTGGCCTCGATGGCCCGTCACCTCGAACCGGGCGGCGCGCTGGTCATCGAACCCTGGTGGTTCCCCGAGCAGTTCAAGGAGGGGTTCGTCGCCGGGGACCTGGCCCGCGAGGGCGAGAGGACCGTCGCCCGGATCTCCCACTCCACCCTCCAGGGACGCGCGACCCGGATGGAGGTCCAGTTCCTCGTCGGCGAGCCGTCGGGCATCCGGACCTTCACCGAGATCGACGTACTGACCCTGTTCACGCGCGAGGAGTACGAGCAGGCGTTCAAGGACGCCGGATGCTCCGTCACGTACCAGCCGGGCCCGCCGACCGGCCGCGGCCTCTTCACCGGAGTCAAGGAGCGGGAGGTGTCCGGGCGATGACCACCTATGTCTGGGACTATCTGCGGGAGTACGCCGAGGAGCGCGAGGAACTCCTCGACGCCGTCGACACGGTGTTCCAGTCCGGTCAGCTCGTCCTCGGGCAGAGCGTCTCCGGCTTCGAGCAGGAGTTCGCCGCCTACCACGGGCAGCCGCACTGTGTCGGCGTCGACAACGGCACCAACGCCATAGTCCTCGGCCTCCAGGCGCTCGGCGTGAAGCCGGGCGACGACGTGCTGACGGTGTCCAACACGGCGGCCCCCACCGTCCTGGCCATCGACGCCGTGGGAGCCCGGCCGGTCTTCGTCGACGTGCGCGAGGAGGACTACCTCATGCGCACCGACCTGCTGGCGGGCGCGCTCACCGAGCGGACCACGGCGATCGTGCCGGTGCACCTGTACGGGCAGTGCGTCGACATGGCCGCGGTGACCGCCTTCGCCGAGCGCCACGGCCTGAAGGTCCTGGAGGACTGCGCCCAGGCCCACGGCGCCCGCCACCACGGCCGGCTCGCCGGGACCATGGGCGACGCCGCGGCCTTCTCCTTCTACCCGACGAAGGTCCTCGGGGCGTACGGCGACGGCGGTGCCGTGGTCACCCACGACGCCGGCACGGACGCCGAGCTGCGCCGGCTGCGCTACTACGGCATGGAGGACAGGTACTACGTTGTCCAGACTCCCGGGCACAACAGCCGCCTCGACGAGGTCCAGGCCGAGATCCTCCGCCGCAAGCTACGGCGCCTCGACACCTACGTCGAGGGCCGGCGGCGCGTGGCGCGACGCTATGCGGAGGGGCTGGGGGACACCGGCCTGGTCCTGCCCGCGAACGCGGTGGGCAATGATCACGTCCACTACGTCCACGTGGTCCGCCACCCCGAGCGGGACCGGATCATCGAGCGGCTCAAGGCGTACGACATCGAGCTGAACATCAGCTACCCCTGGCCGGTGCACACGATGTCCGGCTTCGCGCACCTCGGCTACCACGAGGGCGACCTGCCGGTGACCGAGCGGCTGGCGAAGGAGATCTTCTCGCTGCCGATGTACCCCTCGCTGCCGCAGCACGTCCAGGAGAAGGTGATCGAGGCGCTCCGCGAGGTGATCGCCGGCCTGTGACGCCGTGTCCCTGTGCGAAACGCCGTGTCCCGGTGAGGCGGACCGCCTCACCGGGACACGGCGTTTCAGGGTCCCTGCCGTCAGCCCGCGTGGTACAGGCTGTGCAGGCAGGCGATCAGGCTGCGCGCCTGGACGTTGACGTAGTGGCTGTGCCGCAGCAGGTCCGACAGCTGGTGCAGCGTCATCCAGCGGTGGTCGGGATGGTCGCGGGGCACGTCCTGGTCGGTCTCCACGATCAGGTAGCGGTTGAGCGCGTGGAAGAAGCGGCCGCCCTCCTCGGAGAGCACCGTGTCGAACCGGACGCGCTCCTCGGGAGCCCCCAGCACCTCGTCGAGGAAGGGCGGCGCGGCCTGGCCGGGCAGCTGCGCGTGGCTCTCCGCGACGCACTGCACGGTGGGGCCCAGCTCCACCACGTCCGCGAAGCCCGGCTCCACGCGCGCGTGCACGAGGACGTGCAGCACCCCCTCGAAACGCCGGACGAGGAAGGCGATGACGCCCTGTCCCACCGGTTCGATCATCGGCTGGCTCCACCGGTGGACCTCACGGCCGCCGGCGTCGACCTGTACGCCGATGACGTCGAAGAAGGCGCCCGCGTCGTGGCGGATGCGGTCGTCGGTGCGGCTCCAGTCGCGCAGGTCGCCGAGCGCGACCCGGCGGACCGCGATGTCGCTGCTGGTGCGCCGGTCGGTGATCCAGCCGAGGATCTCCGCCGCGCTGTGCACACTCACCGCCCCGGGATCGCCCGAGCGCAGCAGCGCCGACCCGAAGTCGTCCCCGTCGGGCTTCTCGGTGTCCGCACCGGTGAACGGCAGGCACGACAGCACGGTCCGGGCGTCCATGTTGACCGTGTCCCGGCGCCCCAGCAGCTCATGGATCTGGCCGAGCGTCATCCAGCGGTACCCGTCGAGAGCCTCCACCGGCTCGGGGAGCTCGACGACCACGTTGCGGTTGCGCTTGCGGTAGAACCACGACCCCTGCTCGGACTGCCGCACGTCGGCGAGCACTCCCGGACGGCTGTGGATGTCCATGAAGTGCTCCAGATACGGCACCGCGCGCCCTTGGTGGACCCGGGTGTAGTTGCTCCGGGTCGCCTGGACGGTCGGGGAGAGCTGGAGCCCCTCGGCGTTGCCGGGCTCGACCTTCGCCTGCATCAGGCAGTGCAGCACCCCGTCGATCGGGGCGGTGAGAATGCCGAGGATGCCGATCTCGGGCTGGTTGATGATCGGCTGGGTCCACCGCGCCACCGGCGCGCCCGGGTTGCTGACCTCCAGCCCGTGCACGGTGAAGAACCGGCCCGTGTGGTGGCGCAGATCGCCGGTGCCCGGGTCGGTCTCCCAGCCCTCCAGGGCGTGCAGGGGGACCCGGTCGACATGGGTGTAGGCCCGCCGGCCGTAGTCGGCGAACCAGTCCGTGAAGTCGGAGAGGTCGCCGAGGGGGCCGGTCCGCAGCCGGGCCGAATCGTCGATCCGCCGTTCGACGGGATCGCGGGTCGCCGCGGACGAGGGGGCAGGGGTGTCGCTCATGAGACCTCCAGGGAGGTGGTGTCCGCTGCCGCTTCCCACATCGCCCGGACGGACTCGCCGAGCGGGATCGTGGGCCGCCAGCCGAGCACCTGGGCGGCGAACCGGATGTCCGCGCAGGTCCAGCCGCCGCCCTTGCTGGCGACCTCGGCGGAGTTGAGCTTCACCGACGCGGCGTCCACGCCGGCCGCGTCGAACAGGGCGTCGACCAGGTCGCGCATCGGCACCGCCTCGCCGCGCCCGATGTTCACGACCAGGCCGGTCACGGGCGCGTGCACCGCGGCGACGGCCGCCCGGGCCAGGTCCCGTACGTCGACGAAGTCCCGCCGGGCGTCGGCGACGTCGAGGCCGAGCACGTCGCCGGGGCCGAGGGCGCGCAGCCGGGCCACGACGGCACCGAGGAAGCTGGCCGTCGGGGTGTGCGGTCCGCAGACGTTGACCGCGCGCAGCACGACCCCGTCCACCCGGCCCGCCCGGGTCCGGTCGAGCAGATGCTCGGAGCCGGTGCGCTTGGTCAGCCCGTACGGGGTCAGCGGGCCGGGCTCGCGCTGTTCGTCGATGCGGACTCCGTCGGGCACGGGCCCGTACTCGTGGATCGATCCCATCTGGACGATCCGCAGCCGCCGGGAGGTCGCGACGCACCCCTCGACCAGGCGTTCCACCAGGTCGATGTGGGCGCTGCGCATCTCCTCGACGGTGGTGCCCCAGCCGCCGGTGGCGTTGATGACGGTGCCGACGCCGTGCCGGTCGAGGAGCGCGGCGAGCTCCTCCGGCGCGGCGGCGGCGACATCGAGGGGGACGAAGGCGTCCGCACGGGTGTGCGGGGCCGGGTGCCGGGCCACCGCGAGCACCTGGTGCCCGGTCCGCAGCAGTTCGTCGCAGAGGCTGCGGCCGACGCATCCGGTGGAACCCAGCACGGCCACGGTCCCGGCGGCCGGCCCGCCCTGGGTGGTGGTGGACATCGCCGGGCTCAGCGCGAGGCGCCGATGCCGGAGGACTGCCACAGGGCCTCCTCGACCGCCAGGGACTCGGCGTAGTCGGGCAGCAGGCCCTGGGCCCGCGCCGAGGCGAAGGACAGCGCGGCGGCGTCCCGGTCCGACTGCACCGTGTCCAGGCCCGAGGGGAGCCGCACGTCCAGGTCCTTGTCGAAGACGTCGACGGCCAGCTCGTTCTCGGCCACGTAGGGGCCCGTGAGCAGATACGACATGACGGTGTCGTCCTCGAGCGCGACGAAGGCGTGGCCGACGCCGACCGGGAAGTACGAGGCGCGGAAGTGGACCTGGTCCATCTCGACCGCGTCCCACTGCCGGAAGGTGGGCGATCCGACCCGCAGGTCGACCACGATGTCGAGGGCCCGGCCGCGCGCGCAGTACACGTACTTCGCGGTGCCGGGCGGCGTGACGGTGAAGTGGATGCCGCGGATGGTGCCGCGCCGGGAGAGGCTGTGGTTGGTCTGCGCCACCGGGAAGTGCGGCCGCCCCAGGGCCTGCTGGAACGCGTCGAGCTGGAAGGGGGAGACGAACAGCCCGCGGTGGTCGCGGAACTGTCGGGGCGTGAACTCGTACGCCCCCTCGACCTTGAGCTTACGGATCTGCATCGCTTGGTTCACCGTCCGGGAGGTAGTCGGGTACGGCAGGGCCGGCGGCCCGGGCGTGTGCGGGTGCGTCGCGCCGGTCACCGGCGGCGGTGCTCGACGGCCAGGCGCTCCAGCGTGGGGACGACCTGCGCGGGGGCGGGGGCGGCGAGCGCCTCGCGCCGCAGGGCCTCGGCGTTGCGCTTGAAGACCGGTTCCTCGAGCAGGCGGACGAGCAGCTCGCGCAGTCCCTTCGCGCTGAGCTTGCCGGGCACGTAGAGCCCGGCCTGGCGCTCTTCCAGGTAGCGGGACTTGTTGATGGTGTCCCAGACGCCGTCGACGACGATGAGCTGGGGCACGGCGTGGATCATCGCCGTGCCGAAGCTGCCCGACCCGCCGTGGTGGATCACCGCGTCGCAGGTGGGCAGCAGCGCGTCGAGCGGGACGAAGTCCACGGCCCGGACGTTGTCCGGCAGGGTGTCGAAGTCCGTCAGCTGCTTCTCGTTGAGCGTGGCGACGACCTCGACGTCCTCCAGCCCCGCGACGGCCTCCAGCAGGTCCCCGATGGAGGCCCGGTCGGCGCCGAGCACCTCGCGGTGCGCCACACCCAGGGTGATGCACACCCGGCGGCCCTTGCGCGGCGGCTCCTGGAGCCACTGCGGCACCGTGGACTGCCCGTTGTACGGCACGTACCGCATCGGCACGTAGTGCAGGTCCACCGGCAGGCGCATGGACGCCGGCAGTGGGCAGACGGTGAAGTCGCCCGTCACCGCGGCCTCCTCGAAGGAGGCGCCGTGCCGCTCCAGGCTCCAGGTGAGCCACTCGCGCAGCGGGTCGTCCCGCAGCTCCGGCGGGCGCGCGGCCAGCTGCCCGAGGAAGGTCTCGCGCATCAGGCCAGCCAGGTCGAGCCCGAACAGCAGCCGGCCGTGCGCCGTCCCGGTGGCCATGGCGGCGATCGCGCCGGCGAAGGTCATGGTGTCCCACAGGACCAGGTCCGGCTTCCAGGAGCGGCAGTGCTCCACCAGCTCGTCGACCATCTGGTCCGAGCAGCAGTTCTGGAAGACGACCGAGGTCATGGCCGTGAACACACCGAGCGTGTAGTCCGGCGTGAGCCGCTCCGGCCGGGTCTCGCTCATGTCGAGACCGACCTGCGCCTGGCTCTCCAGCTGGTCGACGTCCTGGCCGATGTTCTCCTGGGTCTCCTGCATCTGCTCGTCGAGATGCAGTTCCTCCCCGACACCGACGGCGGTCAGCCCCGTCTTGGTGATCTCGTCGGCGAGATCGGGGTGACTGGCGATCCTGACGTCGTGGCCCGCTGCCTTCAGGGCCCAGGCGAGTGTCACCTGGGCGTGCATGTGCGACTTGGCGGCGAAGGTGGTGAAGAGTACCCGCATCCCAACCCCTGTTCCGGCGAACGACCCGTATGCGATGGGCCTCCACACTCGGGCCGTGACCTCGTGCGGGAGTCGAGAGTCGTTGCAGCGGCGCTCGATCCGGGGCGTATCGCGCGCTCCGCCCCTCCCGCGCTCGCGGAGAACAGCAGGTCATGTACTACCGTGGGATCAGCCGGCGGGGCCCGGCCACAGTGACAGGACCCCTTGAGGGCGGAGCACCGGTTGCCGGTCCGTGCCGTGAGGGAGATTCAGCAGGGAGACGATGTCTGCCACGAGATTGCTCGTCCTGGGCGTCGTGCGCATGCACGGCCGGGCGCACGGCTATCTGGTCCGTTCCGAGCTGCTGTCCTGGGGTGCCGACGAATGGGCGCACATCAAGTTCGGCTCGATCTACCACGCGCTCCGGCAGCTGGCCAAGGACGGGCTGCTGAAGTCGACCGACATCCCGGACTGGCCGGGCCGGGTCGACTACGAGATCGCGCCCCCGGGCGACGAGGAGTTCTTCCGGCTGCTGCGTGACGCGCTGCGCCAGGGGAACAACCGGCCCGACATGCTGGGCGCGGCGCTCGTCCTGCTGCCCGCGCTCAGCCGCAAGGAGGCGATCGCTCTGCTGCGCGAGCGCATCGCGTCGCTCTCGGCCGAACAGTCGGAGCTGATCGCCAAGGTCGACGAGACGGCCGGCGAGCGGCCGCAGCGGGCCCACATCCGTGAGCTCCTCGGCCTCTGGGAGCACGGCGCCGCCAGTCAGGCCGCCTGGACCGAGGCGCTGATCGAGCGCCTGGAGGCGGGTGCCTACGTCATGGCGGGGGAGGAGAAGGGCGCCTGACGGGGAGCCCTTCCGGCCGTTGATCGGGATCGGGTGGAGGACGGCACGCCTCCCGTGATACTCAACTTTGTATACCCATGACGCCGGTCCCGAGAGGACGATCGCTGTGCCGATCATGCTGACCTCGGAAGACGTGGACGACGCCTTCGACGACGAGGCCTTCATGGAGGAGCGGTTCTCCGACGTCCAGCGACTGCTCCTCGGCCACGGTCCGGCGCTCGGCCCCGAGACCCTGGTCCTGCTCCCCGCCACGCACTGCCGGCTGACCGTGGGACCGCACGCTTCCGGCCCCTTCGGCCGCTGCTTCGCCGTCCGTCTCGAACCCGGCGCGGACCTGTCCGCCACGTGCGTGGAACTGCTGCTCGCCGACGACGGGTCCCTCCTCGGCCTCGTGGACGCCGGCGCCCTCGACGGCTGGCGCGGCGCCATCCCCGCCGGACTCGCCGCGCGGTACCTCGCCCCGCCGGCCCCCTCCGCGCTCGGCCTCTTCGGCACCGGAGAGGCGGCCTGGTCCTGCCTTCTGGTCCTGCACCACGCCCTGCCCTCCCTCTCCGAGGTGCGTGTCGTCGGCCGGGAGCCGGACCGGGCCCGGGACTTCGCCACCGCCGCCGCCCTGCGCACCGGCCTGAGGGTGCGCGTGTCCGAGGACGCCCGTACCACCGCCGCGGGCGCCGACGTCGTCGCCACCACCGGAGGCCACCCGCCCGTCCGCGCCGAATGGCTCGCGGCCGGAGCGCTCCTGATCGACCAGACCGCGACAGTCGTGACGGCCGCGCCGGGTGACCCCCGCGATCCGGTGATCGGCGTTCGCCCCTTCGGCGGCGACACCGGCCCGACCGCCCGGCCGCCCGGGGCCGCGCCGCCCGCCTCGGCCCCCGCCGTCCGGCACGTCGGCATCGCTCCCCCCGGCGGCCGCTCCGCGGGCACCCCGCAGGAGCCGCTCGCGCTCGCCGAGATCGTCGCGGGCCGGGCCCTGCCCCGGCGCAGCGGCTCCGACATCGTCCGCTACCAGGGCGGTGAGCTGGCCGGCTGGAGTGTCATCGCCGCCGTCGCCGGACTCGGCCACGCCTGGCGGCGGGACGTCGGCACCCCCGTGCGGCTGGGGCGCCGGGGCCCCTGACCGGGGGCGGGATCCAGCCGTCTACTAGGCCGCCGCGAGGAACGCGCCGGAGGGTTTCAGTCTGACCTCGGCGTACGCGTCGCCGGACGCCCGGACGATGAGGAGCACCGATCCCATGTCAGCCGATCAGCCCGGCCCCGCCACCGGCGGCCCGGCCACCTTCGTGAACAGCTTCACGCTTCGCACCTCCCCGGAGGAGTTCGAGGACGTCTTCGCCCGCACGGCACGCTTCATGGAGCGCCAGCCCGGATTCCTCGGCTACACCCTCGTACGCCACCTGGAGAAGCCGCACAGCTACGTCAACATCGCCCGCTGGTCCGATGTCGCCGCCTTCCGTGCCGCCGTCGGCCAGGCCGACTTCCGGCCGCACGCCGAGGCGCTGCGGGCCATCAGCACCAGCAGCTCCAACCTCTACCTGGAGCGGCACAGCGCGATCGGGGAGGCACGATGACCCGGCGGGTCGTGATCACCGGCATCGGCGTGGTGGCCCCCGGCGGCATCGGCACCAAGCAGTTCTGGCAGACCATCACCGGCGGCCGCACCGCCACCCGGACCATCAGCCTCTTCGACCCCGCCCCCTTCCGCTCCCGGATCGCCGCCGAGTGCGACTTCGACGCCGCGGAGCAGGGGCTGAGCGCCGAGGACGCCGAACGGCTCGACAGGGCGGCGCAGTTCGCCCTGGTCGCGCTGCGCGAGGCCGTCACCGACAGCGGCCTGGAGCCCGACCCGGAGACCGCCCACCGCACCGGCGTCAGCCTCGGCAGCGCGGTCGGCTGCACCCAGAAACTCGAACAGGAGTATCTGGCCCTGAGCGGCGGCGGACAGGAGTGGCTGGTCGACCACACCGCCGCGAGCGCCCAGCTCTACGACCACTTCGTGCCGAGCTCCATGGCGGCCGAGCTCGCCTGGGAGGCCGGCGCCGAAGGCCCCTGCACCGTCGTCTCGGCCGGCTGCACCTCCGGCCTCGACTCGGTCGGGCACGCGGTGGCCCTCATCCGCGAGGGCCTGGCCGACGTGATGATCGCCGGGGCCACCGACGCCCCCATCTCCCCGATCACCGTGGCCTGCTTCGACGCCATCCGGGCCACCTCGCCCCGCAACGACGACCCGGCGACCGCGCTGCGCCCCTTCGACCGCACCCGCAACGGCTTCGTCCTCGGCGAGGGCGCCGCCGTCCTGGTCCTCGAGGAACTCACCGCGGCCCGGGCCCGGGGCGCCCATGTGTACGCCGAGATCGCCGGCTACGCCTCGCGCGGCAACGCGTACCACATGACCGGACTGCGCACCGACGGACGCGAACTGGCCGCCGCCGTCGACGCCGCCCTCGACGAGGCCCGCCTCGGCCCCGACGCGCTCGGCTACGTCAACGCCCACGGCACCGCCACCAAGCAGAACGACGTGCACGAGACCGCCGCCCTCAAGCGCAGCCTCGGGGCAGCGGCCCACCGGGTCCCGGTCAGCTCCATCAAGTCGATGATCGGGCACTCGCTGGGCGCGATCGGCTCCATCGAGGTCGCCGCCACCGCGCTGGCCCTCGAACACGGCGTCATCCCGCCCACCGCGAACCTGACCGACCCCGACCCCGAACTCGACCTGGACTACGTCCCCCTGCACGCCAGGGAGCGCGACATGTCGGCCGCGCTCACCGTGGGCAGCGGCTTCGGCGGCTTCCAGAGCGCCATGGTGCTGCGCCGGCCCGAGGGGCGTGCCGCATGACCCCGGTCGTGGTCACGGGCATCGGGGTCGTCGCCCCCACCGGCATCGGACTCGACGCGTACTGGGCGGCGACGCTGCGCGGCGAGGACGGCATCCGGCGCGTCCAGGCGTTCGACCCCACCCGCTATCCCACGCGGCGGGCGGGCGAGGTGACCGGGTTCGAGGCGGGCGACCACCTGCCCAGCCGGCTGATCCCGCAGACCGACCGCATGACCCAGTTCGCCCTGGCCGCTGCCGACTGGGCCGTCGCCGACGCCGGCATCGACCTCGACTCCGTGCCGTCGCTGGCACGCGGCGTCGTCACTGCCGGCTCCTCCGGCGGCTTCGGCTTCGGCCAGCGCGAACTGCAGCACCTGTGGGGCGAGTCCCCCAAGAAGGTCAGCGCCTACATGTCCTTCGCCTGGTTCTACGCCGTCAACACCGGCCAGATCTCCATCCGGCACGGCATGAACGGGCCGACCGGCGTCTTCGTCGGCGAGCAGGCCGGGGGCCTGGACGCCCTCGCCCACGCCGGACGCCAGATCCGCTCCGGTGCACAGCTGATGATCTCCGGCGGCATGGACTGCTCCCTGTGCCCGTACGGCATGGCCGCCCAGCTGGCCGGCGGACGGCTCACCGCCGACGCCTACCTGCCCTTCGACGACCGGGCCTCCGGTCATCTGCCCGGCGAGGGCGGCGCGCTGCTCACCCTGGAGAGCGCCGAAGGGGCCCGTGCCCGGGGGCGTCACCCCTACGGCGAGATCGCCGGATTCGGCGCCACCTTCGACCCGCGCCCCGGGTCGGGGCGGCCCCCGACCCTGCGCCGGGCCGTCGAGCAGGCGCTCGCCGACGCCGGAGCCGATCCGGAGGACATCGCCGTCGTCTTCGCCGACGGCGCGGGCGTGCCCGAACTCGACGCGGCCGAGGCCGAGGCGCTGACCGCGGTCTTCGGCGCGGGCGGAGTCCCGGTCACCGTGCCGAAGACGGCCACCGGCCGGCTCTACTCCGGCGCCGGTCCGCTCGACGTGGTGACCGCCCTGCTGACCCTGCGCGACGGGCTCGCCCCGCCCACGGTCAACGTCACCCGGGTTCCCGACGCCTACGGCCTCGACCTCGTCGTCGGCGGACCCCGGCCGGTCTCCGGCAGCGCGGCACTGGTCCTCGCCCGTGGCCACCACGGCTTCAACAGCGCCATGGTCGTACGGGCCCCCGCGCCCGCCGAAGCGATCGCGGGGTCCGGGCGGAAGGTGGCGGCGTGAACGGCGGCGAGTTGTACATCCGGGTGACGGGGGCGTGGCTGTCGTCCGTCGAGTGGGTCGCGGAGGGTCGCTCCATGTCCGCCGATGCCCTCGCGTGCCCGTCCGGGGAGAGGGGGGCGGTGTGAACGGCGGCGAGTTGTACATCCGGGCGACCGGGACCTGGCTGCCCCCAGTCGAACGGGTCGCGGACGCGGTCGCCGACGGG
This sequence comes from Streptomyces purpurascens, assembly GCF_045040895.1. Classification (NCBI taxonomy): domain Bacteria; kingdom Bacillati; phylum Actinomycetota; class Actinomycetes; order Kitasatosporales; family Streptomycetaceae; genus Streptomyces; species Streptomyces purpurascens. The sequence goes on from NZ_CP108341.1 coordinate 5,258,761, forward strand.
CGGTGCGATGCCGCCGTCGCCCGCTCCACCCGGATGGAGTCGGTGACGGTCTCCGCGGGGGAGCCGGCACCCGAGATGGCGGCCCGGGCCGCCCGGACCGCGCTGGAGCGGGCCGCGGCCGAACCGGGCGACATCGACCTGGTGCTGCACGCCAGCTTCTACTACCAGGGCTTCGACCTGTGGGCCCCCGCCTCCTACGTCCAGCGGACCGCCGTCGGCAACCAGTGCCCCGCGCTGGAGGTCCGGCAGGTCTCCAACGGCGGCATGGCGGCACTCGACCTGGCCTGGGCCTACCTGGCCGCGGACCCGGCCCGGGTCGCTGCCCTGGTGACCACCGGCGACCGGTTCTGCCCGCCGGGCTTCGACCGGTGGCGCAGCGACCCCGGAACCGTCTACGGCGACGGCGGCACCGCCCTCGTGGTCTCGCGGCACTCCGGCTTCGCCCGGGTCCGCAGCGTCGCGACCGTCTCCGCACCCGACCTGGAGGGCATGCACCGCGGCGACGACCCGTTCGGCCCCGCCCCCTTCAGCCACCGTGACGTCGTCGATCTGGAGGCGCACAAGCGGGACTTCCTGGCCCGCCACGGCGTGGCCCCGACCGTCGCCCGGGTCGCCGCCGCGCAGGAGTCCGTCGTCAAGCAGGCGCTCGCCGACGCCGGGCTCGGCCTCGCGGACATCGACCGGTTCGTGCTGCCGCACCTCGGCCACCGCAGGCTCCATGTCGCCTACTTCGCCAAGTTCGGCATCGACCCCGCGCGCAGCACCTGGTCCTGGAGCCGGACGATCGGGCACCTGGGCGCCGGAGACCCCTTCGCCGGACTCGACCACCTGGTCAGCGGCGGGGCGCTCGGGCCCGGTGACACGTGCCTGCTCTTCGGCGTCGGCGCCGGCTTCAGCTGGTCCTGCGCCGTGGTCGAGATCCTTAACACGCCTTCCTGGAGGGACCGATGAACGGCACCGCTCGCCCGGTCGCCCTGCTGCTGCCCGGCCAGGGCTCGCAGCACCTGCGCATGGCCGCGGGACTCCTGGACGCCGAGCCCGTCTTCGCCGAGGCGATGGACGAGGCCCTGACCGCGCTGACGGACCTCGGCGGCCACAGCACCGGACTGCGCGAGGACTGGCTGGGAACGGATGACACCGCGGTGATGGACCACGTCACCCGCTCCCAGCCGCTGCTGTTCGCGGTCGACTACGCCCTCGGGCGGCTCGTCCTCGACTGGGGCGTACGGCCCGTCGCCCTGCTCGGGCACAGCATCGGCGAGGTGGCGGCCGCGGTCCTCTCCGGCGTCTTCACGCTGCGGGACGCCGCCGCCCTGGTGCACGACCGCGTCGGACGGCTGGCCCAGGCGCCGCCCGGCGGGATGGTCGCCGTCGCGGCCGGCCAGGACGAGGTGGCGCCCTTCCTCACCGACGGCGTGGTCGTCGGCGCCGTCAACGCCCTGCGCCAGACGGTCCTCGCCGGCCTCGACGACCCGCTGCGCACCGTCACGGCGGCACTCGCCGACGCCGGGTTCGTGCTCCAGCGCGTGCCGGCCTCCACGGCGTTCCACAGTCCTTCCCTGGCCCCGGCCATGCGCGGAGCCGGCGAGCGGATCGCCGCCCTCCCCGTCGGCGAGCCCCGCATCCCGGTCATGTCCGGGTACACGGCCCGGTTCCTGACCCCCGCGGAGACCAAGGACCCGGCCTTCTGGTCCCGTCACCCGGTCGCGCCGGTGCTCTTCTGGCCCGCCCTCGACGCGCTCCTCGCCGATGGAGACCTGGTGCTCGTCGAGGCCGGTCCGGGCCAGGGACTGTCCCAGCTGGCCCGCCGTCACCCGGCCGTGCGCTCCGGCCGCTCGGCCGTCGTCCCCCTGCTGCCGGCCAGGCCCGGCACGGCCGACCAGGACGTGGCCGCCGTACACGCCGCAGCCGGGGCTCTGGGCGTGTAGCGCGTGTCGAGTGCCTTTGTAGGCACGCGGCCTAGCGTCGCCGGTGGCGCTTCGCCCCTGCTTCTTCCCTCTTCACCCTTCTTCTTTCGAGGACGGTGTCATGCTGACCGATCAGACCAACAGCGAGTTGGGCCGGCATCTGCTGACCATCCGAGGCGTGCAGTTCATCTTCGGCGCCCAGGGCGATCCCTTCGCCATGATCCTGCGCGCCGGTGACGACGACCCGCTCGACCACGGGGCACGCGCCCGCGAACAGGGCCTGCACGAGAGCAGCGTCGGGGCGTGGGTGACCGCGAGCCGCGAGCTCGGCGCCCGCATCCTCGGCGACCCGCGGTTCTCCCCGCGCCACGCCGAGGAGGGGCCGCAGTCCCACCCGGGCGTCGACGTCTGGGAAAACCCCCTGCTGTGCCATGTCGTCCCGCTCGACGACGCCCGCCTCAACCTCGACCCGGCCGCGTACCGCGCGCTCGCCGAGGCCGCCGCGCCGCTGCTGTCGGCCGAGGCGCTCGCGGCGCGGGCGCCGGAGATCGAGGCGGCCTACCGCGAGACGCTCGCCGCGACGGGCGAACGGTTCGACCTGTACCGGGACTTCGCCGTCCCGGCCGCCCTGCGGGTGGTGGCCGATGTGCTGGGCCTGCCCGCCGAGACCCGCGAGCGCCTGCCCGAACTGCACGCGGGCCTCGCCACCGCTCTGGACGCCGGCCACTGCCCGCAGCAGCTGGGGACCGCCCGGGCGCTGCTCACGGCGGTGTCGGGCCTGTCCGCGGAGCTGACCGGCCTGGTGGAGGCCGGCCGTGCCACCGGGCTCGCCGGGGTGTCGCCGCAGGACGCGGTCGCGATCGGCGCGCTCGCCGTCGTGGTGGGCGTCGAGGTCACGGCGACCGCCGTGTGCAACGCCGTCGAGGTCCTGCTGGCGCACCCGGAGGAGTGGCAGCGGATCGGGCAGGACCCCGCGGCGGCCCCGGGCGCGGTCCGGGAGGCCCTGCGGCTGGCTCCGCCGCTGCGGTTCGAGAGCCGTATCGCCCGCGAGCAGGTCGAGTTCGACGGCAAGACGATCGAGGAGGGCCGCCGCGTGGTGGTGCTCGTCGACGCGGCCAACCGGGACCCGGAGGCCTTCGCCGACCCGGACGCCTTCACGCCCGGCCGCGGTGACGGCGACCGGTCGCTCACCCTCCTCGGCGGCCCCGCCGCGCCGGTCACCGACGCGCTGGTCCGCGTCCAGACCGAGGCCGCGGTCCGCGCCCTGGCCGCACTCCGGCCCGCCCTGCGCACGAACGCCGAGGTACTGCGCCGCATGCGCTCGGCGGTGCTGCACGGCGTTCTGCGCTTCCCGGTCGCATGACCGGGCCGGCCCGTACCAGGGGAGGAGCACCGCGGTGCGTGTACTGCTGACAGCCTTCGCACAGGACGCCCATCTCAACGGCGTCGTCCCGCTCGCCTGGGCGCTGCGGACCGCCGGGCACGAGGTCCGGGTGGCCGGCCAGCCGGCCGCGGTCGAGAGCATCACCCGGGCCGGTCTGACGGCCGTGCCGGTGGGCGAGAACCACCGGATGGACGCCGTCATCCCCACCGTCGGTCCCGGGATGCTCATGCACCACATGGACCGCGACTATCTGGAGAACCGTCCCGAGCGGCTGAGCCTCGACTACCTCCGGGCGTCGAACGCGATGCTGACGGCGACCTTCTACGCCCAGATCAACAACGACTCGATGATCGACGAGCTCGTCGACTACGCCCGCTTCTGGCAGCCGGACCTGGTGCTCTGGGAGCCCTTCACCTTCGCCGGGGCCGTCGCCGCCAAGGCGACCGGGGCCGCCCACGCCCGGCTGCTGGCCTTCCCCGACCTCTTCGCCAACACCCATCTGACGCTGCGCCGGCGGCAGGCGGACCTGCCCGCGGAACTGCGCGACGACCCGCTGGAGGAGTGGCTGGCGTACACCCTGGACCGGCACGGGGCCGCCTTCGACGCCGACGTGGTCACGGGACAGTGGTCGGTCGACCAGATGCCCCCCGGGGTGCGGATGGAGCTGGGGCTGCCGACGGTGCCCACGCGCTACGTGCCGTACAACGGGCCCGGCCCGGCCGTCGTACCGGACTGGCTGCGCCGCCCGCCGGAGCGCCGCCGGGTCTGCCTCACCCTCGGGCTCACCATCCGGGACACGGAGTTCCCCAACGCCGTCGACGTGAACGACGTCTTCGCCTCGCTGGCCGACCTGGACGTCGAGGTGGTGGCGACCCTCGGCGAGAAGGAACTCGCCCAGGTGTCGCGGGTGCCGGACAACACGCGGGTGGTCGACCACGTGGCGCTGCTGGGCCTGCTGCCCACCTGCTCGGCGGTCGTGCACCACGGCGGCGCGGGCACCTGGGCGACCGCCGCCGCCTACGGGGTGCCGCAGGTGGCGCTCGGCTGGATGTGGGACGCGATCTACCGGGCTCAGCGGGTGGAGGAGCTGGGCGCGGGGCTGCATCTGCACTCCGAGGGCCTGACCGTCGACATCCTGCGCGACAAGCTCGTCCGGGTGCTCGACGACCCGGCGTTCACGGAGGGGGCACGGCGGCTGCGCCTGGCCATGCTGTCGGCGCCGAGCCCCAACGAAGTGGTGCCGACGCTGGAGAAGCTGACCGCACGTCACCGGTCGCCGGTCGCGGCTCGCTGACGGGACGAAGGACGGGAGAAGCGTGAACATCCTGGTGACCGGTGCGGCCGGGTTCATCGGCTCGCACTTCGTCAGAACACTGCTGAGCGGCGGTTACCCGGGGCACGAGGACGACCGGGTGACCGTCGTGGACAAGCTCACCTACGCGGGGACGCTGAACAACCTGCCCTCGCACCATCCGCGGCTGACCTTCGTGCACGGCGACATCTGCGACACCCCGCTGCTGGACAAGGTCTTCCCGGGTCACGAGGCGGTGGTGCACTTCGCCGCGGAGTCGCACGTGGACCGTTCGGTGGCGGGCGCCGAGGCCTTCGTCCGCACGAACGTGCTCGGCACGCAGGCCCTGCTCGAAGCGGCGCTGCGGCACGGGACGGGCGTCTTCGTCCAGGTCTCCACGGACGAGACGTACGGCTCCATCGCCGAGGGACGCTGGACGGAGGACGAGCCGCTGCTGCCCAACTCCCCGTACGCGGCGTCCAAGGCGTCGGCCGATCTGATCGCCCGTTCGTACTGGCGCACCCACGGCCTCGACGTGCGCGTCACCCGGTGCGCCAACAACTACGGCCCCGGCCAGCACCCCGAGAAGCTGGTCCCGCTGTTCGTCACCCGGCTCCTCGACGGGCAGCCGGTCCCGCTGTACGGGGACGGCTCGAACCTGCGGGAGTGGCTGCACGTCGACGACCACTGCCGGGCCGTGCGGCTGGTGCTGGACGAGGGCCGGCCGGGGGAGATCTACAACATCGGCGGCGGCACCCATCTGACCAACAAGGAGATGACCGGCCGTCTCCTGAAGCTCTGCGGGCGCGACTGGGACCTGGTCCAGCGGGTGGCCGACCGCAAGGGGCACGACTTCCGCTACGCGGTGGACGACTCCAAGATCCGCCGCGAACTCGGCTACGCGCCGCGGTGGTCGCTGGAGGACGGACTGCGCGAGACGGTCGAGTGGTACGCCGCCCACCGTGACCACTGGGACGTCCGGGAGGAGGGCGCCGACGGGGGGTACTAAAACTTGAATATCCGGGTCGCCCTCCTCTATGCTCGCCGGGTACCCAAATTTGAGCACCCGAAAGAAGGGGCGGGCATGGGCGGCGCCGATTTGGCGATCCAGACCGAAGCTCTGAAGAAGAAGTACGGCGACAAGGAGGCCCTCGCGGGACTCGACCTGGAGGTACCCCGAGGCGTCGTATACGGCCTTCTCGGCCCGAACGGCGCCGGAAAGACCACCGCGGTCCGCATCCTCTCCACCCTGCTGAAGTACGACGAGGGCATCGCCCGGGTCGCCGGCTACGACGTCGCCACCCAGTCGGCGCAGGTCCGCTACAGCATCGGACTCCTCGGACAGCACGCCGCGGTGGACGAGGACCTGAGCGGCCGTCAGAACCTCGTGATGTTCGGGCGCTTATACCACATCGGCAAGCGCAACGCGCAGAGCCGGGCCGACGAACTGCTGGAGCGCTTCGGCCTGACCGAGGCCGCCGGAAAGCCGGCCAAGCAGTACTCAGGCGGTATGCGACGGCGGCTCGACCTCGCCGCCAGTCTCATCCTGGCCCCCTCCGTGCTGTTCCTCGACGAGCCCACCACCGGGCTCGACCCGCGGGGTCGCAACGACGTCTGGGAGTCCGTCCGCGGCCTGGTCTCCGAGGGCCGCACGGTCATGCTGACCACCCAGTACCTCGAAGAGGCCGACCAGCTGGCCGACAAGATCGCCCTCATCGACAACGGCAGGGTCGTCGAGTCCGGCACCCCGGACCAGCTCAAGAACAAGATCGGCGGAGACCGGATCGACGTCGTGCTCCGCCGCTCCCACGACCTCGAACGGGCCGGCCGCATGATCGGCGCCCTGCTGCGGGCCGAGCCCGAGACGGACACCGACAACCGGCGCGTCAGCGTCGTCGTCGACAACCGGGTCGCCGCCCTCACCGCGGTCACCCGGGAGCTCGACGACGCCGGCATCGAGGCCGAGGACATCGCCCTGCGCAGGCCCACACTCGACGAGGTGTTCCTGAACCTGACCGGCAACGGATCGGCCACGTCCGCCGAGCAGAGCCTCAAGGAGGTCGCCCAGTCATGACCGCGATCATCGCGCCCGAACTGCCCAGGAACCCGCTGGCCAAACTGGGCTGGGTCCTCGCGGACTCCTGGACGCTCACGCTCCGCGGACTGTCCCACTGGGCCCGCAACCCCACCCAGATCCTCGCCGGCCTCGCCTTCCCGATCCTCATGGTGCTGCTCTTCGGCGGCATCTTCGGCAGCGGGATGCAGGTCGAGGGCGGCGGGGACTACATGGACTTCCTGATGCCCGGCATGTTCGTCATGTCGATGGCCTTCGGCATCGGCGAGACCATGGCCGGCGTCACCGCCGACGCCTCCAAGGGTGTCACCGACCGGTTCCGCTCCATGCCCATGTCGGCCGCCTCGGTCGTCATCGGGCAGAGCATCGTCAACATGCTCTACAGCACCGTCGTCCTGATGATCCTCATGGGCTGCGGCGTCATCGCCGGGTGGAGCTGGAGCGACGGGTTCATGCAGGCGCTCGGCGCCTTCGCGCTCCTGCTTCTCCTCCGCTTCGCCCTTCTCTGGGTCGGCATCTACCTCGGCCTGATCATCAAGACCCCGGAGGCGGCCTCCGCCGTCTACACCCTGCTGTTCCCGCTGGGCATCGTCGCCAACACCTTCGCCTCCCCGGAGATGATGCCGGGCTGGCTGGCGACCATCGCCGAGTGGAACCCCCTGTCGTCCACCGCCCACGCCACCCGTGAGCTGTTCGGCAACCCCGGGGTCGGCGGCACCTCGTGGATCGCCGAACACGCGATGCTCATGTCCTTCGTCTGGCCGCTCGCGATCTTCGCGGTCTTCTTCCCGCTGGCCGTCCGCAAGTACCGGTCCCTGAGCCGGTAGGAACACCTGAGCCGGGGATGTGAGCCGGCCAATCCCCCGGGCCGGCTCACATCCCCTCGGCTTTCCCGCCAGCCCCTCGACTCGTACGCCGTCGGGGGGCGGGCCGCCCCCCGACGGGACGTCGACCACGACTGGAGCCGGTGAACCTAGCGTGCACGGCATGACCGTTTTCGACATCGCCATCGCGGAACTCAACGGCAAGCCCGACCTGCTGGCCCGGCACCGCGGCCGGACCCTGCTCATCGTCAACGTGGCGTCCCAGTGCGCCCTGGCCGGCCAGTACGCCGGACTCGACACGCTCGCGCGCCGTCACCACGAGGACGGGCTCAGCGTCATCGGAGTGCCCTGCAACCAGTTCGGCGAGCAGGAGCCGGGCACCCCCGAGGAGATCGCCGGCTTCTGCTCCCTGCGGCAGATCTCGTTCCCGCTCACCGAGAAGACCGCCGTCAACGGCGCGGACCGCCACCCCCTCTACGCCGCCCTGACCCCCTGCGCCGACGCGGAGGGCCACACCGGCGACGTGCGCTGGAACTTCGAGAAGTTCCTCGTCTCGCCCACCGGCGAACCCGTGGGCCGGTTCGGCCCCACGGTCGACCCGCAGGACCCCGAACTCCTGCGCGCCGTCCGCGCGCAGACGCAGATGCAGTGAGCTCGACGGGCACACCGGCCCGGCGAGCCACACGATGCGGAAAGGATGATTTGTGAACCAGACGCCGGTTACCGCAACCGACGAGGGCATCCAGGTCGTAGGTGCCCGAGAGAACAACCTGAAGGACGTCTCCCTCGTCATCCCCAAGAACCGGATCTCGGTCTTCGTCGGCGTCTCCGGCTCCGGAAAGTCCTCCCTGGTCTTCGACACCGTCGCCGTGGAGGCCCAGCGGCAGCTCAACGCCACCTTCCCCTGGAACATCCGGCACGACCTGCCCAAGTTCGAACGGCCGCACGTCGACGCGGTCACCCGGCTGACCACCCCGGTCGTGGTCGACCAGCGCCCCCTCGGCGGCAACGCCCGCTCCACCGTCGGCACCGTCACCGACGTCTACACCGTGATGCGCGTGCTCTTCGCCAACCACGGCAACGACGGACTCGGCCAGACCTGGCTCTACTCCTTCAACGACCCCAAGGGCATGTGCCCCGAGTGCGAGGGCCTCGGCCGCGCCCGGCGCCCCAGCCCCGAGCTGATGACCGACCCCGGCAAGTCCATCGCCGAGGGCGCCATCCTCCTGCCCGGCTACACCGTGGGCAGCGCCAACTGGCAGTTCTACGCCAAGTACGAGCACCTGGACGCCGAGAAGAAGCTCGCGGACTACACCGACGAGGAGATGCACACCCTGCTGCACGGCAGCAGCGGCACGGTCGAGGTGACCTACCCCAACGGCAACGTGCTGGCGCTGCGCTACGAGGGCCTGGTGGACAGCTTCGTCCGCCGCCACCTCAAGCGGGACACCGGCGGTATGAGCAAGGCGGCCCGCGACAAGGCGGCCGAGTTCTTCACCGACGGCGTCTGCCCCACCTGCGAGGGCGCCCGGCTCAACCAGAAGGCGCTCGCCACCCGCATCGACGGCCACAACATCTCCGACTGGTCCCGGATGCAGGTCAGCGACCTCATCGGCGTCGTCGCCACGCTCCGGGAGCGGCTCGACACCCCGCTCGTCACCACCATCATCGAGACGCTGGAGCAGATCCAGGCCATCGGCCTCGGCTACCTCACCCTCGACCGGTCCACCACCTCGCTCTCCGGGGGCGAGGGCCAGCGGCTCAAGCTCGTCAACCACCTCGGCAGCGAACTGACCGGCCTGACCTACATCTTCGACGAGCCCAGCGTCGGCCTGCACCCGCGCGACGTCAGCCGGCTCAACGACCTGCTGCGCGCGCTGCGCGACAAGGGCAACACGGTCCTCGTCGTGGAGCACGACCCCGACGTCATGGCGGTCGCCGACCACGTCGTCGAGATCGGCCCGCGGGCCGGCGTGCACGGCGGCACGATCGTCTTCGAAGGCGCCTACGGCGAACTCCGCACCAGCGACACGCTGACCGGGCAGGGACTGCGGCGCACCGGCGGGATCAAGGAGAACCCCCGCCCCTGGGGCCGGACCCTGCCGATCCGCAACGCCACGGCCAACAACCTGAAGAACGTCTCGACGGAGATCCCGTGCGGTGTCCTCACCGCCGTCACCGGAGTCGCCGGCGCCGGCAAGAGCTCCCTGATCGCCCACGCCTTCCGCGACCAGTACCCGGGGTCCGTCTTCGTCGACCAGTCGCCCATCCCGCGCTCCTCGCGGTCCACCCCGGCGAGCTACCTCAAGCTGATGGACCCGATCCGCAAGCTCTTCGCCAAGGCCAGCGGCGAGGACGCCTCCCTCTTCAGCTTCAACTCCAAGGGCGCGTGCGAGGAGTGCGAGGGCCGCGGCCTGCTCATCACCGAGGTCGCCTACATGGACCCGGTCACCACGCACTGCGAGGTCTGCGAGGGCCGCCGCTTCAAGGAGTCGGTGCTCCAGCACCGGGTGCGCGGCAAGAACATCGCGGACGTCCTGGCGATGTCCGCCGAGGAGGCGGGGGAGTTCTTCCTCTCGGGCCCGCTGCGCGCCAAGGCCAACGCCCTGATCGAGACCGGCATCGGCTACCTCGGTCTCGGCCAGTCGCTGGCCACGCTGTCCGGCGGTGAACGCCAGCGGCTCAAGCTCGCCGACCGGCTCTCCGGCTCGGGCACGGTCTACATCCTCGACGAGCCGACCACCGGCCTGCACCTGTCCGACATCGACAACCTGGTCGGACTGCTGAACCGGATCGTCGACCGGGGCAACACCGTCATCGTCATCGAGCACGACCTGGCCGTGATCTCCCAGGCCGACTGGGTCATCGACCTCGGGCCCGAGGGCGGCAACACCGGCGGCGAGATCGTCTTCACGGGCACGCCCGCCGAACTGGCGAAGGCGGCGCACTCGCACACCGGACAGCACCTGAGCCTGTACCTGGAGCAGTAGGCAGTCGCCGCGGACCCTTGCGGACAGAACTTGACCGCAAGGGTCCGTAGTTTCGTCCTTGTCAGGCAGCAGGCCAACCGACGAGAGGCGGCCGTCCATGGTGAAGCACGTGGGACCCGAGGCACCCGGCGACGAGCGCGGAGCGCTCCTGTCCTTCATCGCCGAGCAGCGCGGCGGCATCCGGCGGGCCCTGCTCGGCCTGACGGCGGAGCAGGCATCGTCCCGCCCCAGCGCCAGCGAGCTGTCCCTGGCCGGCCTGCTCAAGCATGTCGCCGAGGTCGAGCAGGGCTGGATCGCCCGGGCCAAGGGCGAGCCGCCGGCGGTGCACCGCGACGAGTCGAACTGGCACGAGTGCTTCGTGCTGGTCGGCGACGAGGACGTGACGTCGCAGCTCGCGTACTACGAGAAGGTGGCGGCCGAGACGGAGGCGTTCATCCGTGCGGTGCCCAGCCTCGACGACACCTTCGAACTGCCGAGGACGTCCTGGAACCCGAAGGACGAGTGGCTCTCGATGCGCTGGCTGTGCCTCCACCTGATCCGCGAGACGGCCCGGCACGCCGGCCACGCCGACATCGTCCGCGAGTCACTGGACGGCGCGACCGCCTTCGCGCTGGTGGCCGCGGAACAGCAGGCGGAGGCCGGGTCCTAACCTGGTTGGCATGTCAGCGATCCGCCTGCTCGTGCTCGGCGCGGTCCGCCAGCACGGGCGGGCCCACGGCTACCAGGTCCGGGGCGACCTGGAGTACTGGGGCGCCCACGAGTGGTCCAACGCCAAGCCCGGCTCGATCTACCACGCCCTGAAGCAGATGGCGAAGCAAGGGCTGCTGCGGGCGCACGAGATCGCCCCGTCCACGGCCGGGGGCCCGCCGCGCACGGAGTACGAGATCACCGAGCAGGGCACCGAGGAGTACTTCAAGCTGCTCCGGCAGTCGCTCACCGCCTACGACCAGAAGCCGGACGTGCTCACCACCGGGCTCGGCTTCATGGTGGACCTCGGCCGCGAGGAGGCCCTGGGCCTCCTCGAACAGCGAGTGCGGTCCATCGAGGAGTGGCGCGCGACCGTCGTCGAGGACTACCTGCCCGAGGACGGCCCGCAGCAGCTCGGCCACATCGGCGAGATCATGAACTTCTGGGTCCACTCGGCCGACACGGGCGCGCAGTGGACCCGCGACCTCATCGAACGCATCCGCGGCGGCGCCTACACCTTCGCGGGTGAGGGCGCCCCGTTCGTCGGGGTGCTGCCGGACGACACCCGCTAGTGGTGGAACCCGGTGGCCGCCGTCTTGTCCCGGATCAGGGGGCGCGGCTGCCGGCGCAGCTCCGGGAGCAGCCGTTCCAGGTCCTGGGTGAGCAGCTCGGCGAGGTCCGCGGAGAAGCCGTTGCGGCACACCACCCGCAGCACGGACAGGTCCTCCCGGTGCGGCGGGAAGGTGTACGCGGGCACCAGCCAGCCGCTCTCGCGCAGCCGCCGGGAGACGTCGAAGACGTCGTACGCCGTCACGTCCGGCGCGGTCGTGAAGGCGAACACCGGCAGCTCGTCGCCCCGGGTCAGCAGCCGGAAGTCGCCGAGCGCCTCGATCCGCCCGGCCATGCCCGTGGCCACGTCCCGCGCGGCCTGCTGCACGGCCCGGAAGCCGTCCCGGCCCAGCCGCAGGAACGTGTAGTACTGCGCCACGACCTGCGCGCCGGGCCGGGAGAAGTTGAGCGCGAAGGTCGGCATGTCGCCGCCCAGGTAGTTCACCCGGAACACCAGCTCCTCCGGCAGCGCCTCCGCGTCCCGCCACAGCGCCCAGCCGACACCCGGGTAGACCAGCCCGTACTTGTGCCCCGAGGTGTTGATCGACGCCACCCTCGGCAGCCGGAAGTCCCACACCAGGTCCTCGTCGAGGAACGGCGCGACCATGGCACCGGACGCCCCGTCGACGTGCACGGGGATGTCGAGCCCGGTCCGCTCCTGCACCGCGTCCAGCGCCGCGCACAGCTCGGCGACCGGCTCGTAGGACCCGTCGAAGGTGGAGCCCAGGATCCCCACGACCCCGATGGTGTTCTCGTCGCACATCTCGGCGGCGGCCTGCGGATCCAGATGGAACCGCTCGCCCTCCATGGGCACAAGCCGGGCCTCCACCTCCCAGAAGTTGCAGAACTTCTCCCAGCAGACCTGCACGTTCACGCCCATCACCAGGTTCGGCCGGGCCGCCGGGTACCGGTCGGCGTTGCGCCGCGTCCAGCGCCGCTTCAGCGCCATCCCGGCGAGCATGCACGCCTCGCTCGACCCGGTCGTCGAACACCCCACGGCCGTCTCCGGGTCGGGCGCGTGCCACAGGTCGGCGAGCATCGCCACGCACCGCCGCTCCAGCTCGGCCGTGCGCGGGTACTCGTCCTTGTCGATCATGTTCTTGTCCCGGCACTCCGCCATCAGCAGCCCGGCCTCCGGCTCCATCCAGGTGGTGACGAAGGTGGCGAGGTTCAGCCGCGCGTTGCCGTCGAGCATCAGCTCGTCGCGCACCAGTTGATGGGCGGTCCCCGGTGCGATGGGCTGGTCCGGGAGCCGGTGCGTGGGCGGGGCCTCGGCCATGTCGCCGAGCGGGTTGGCGGGGCCGTAGAAGGGGTTGACGGACAGCCGGCGCTCGCCGGGCCGGCGGATGCCTTCGTTGAGCGGCAAGGGAGTCTCCAAAGGGATCGTTGGGTTATCGGACCGGCGTCCCGTCCGTCCGCAGTTGCATCTGCGGACGGCCCGTGACCAGCAGCCAGGCGGGCAGTGAGGCGATGCAGAGCAGGACGAGGATCCCCGGCGACATGACCAGCACCGCGGCGACGAAGAGGCTGATCCAGCCCTGCCGGGTGATGGCCAGCAGCACCCCGAGCACACCGGCGGACACCCCCACCGACGGTTGCACGCCGGACACCAGGGCATGCGCGCACAGACCGAGCGCGGTGCCCACGAACACGGCCGGGAAGATCCGCCCGCCGCGGAACCCGCAGGACGCGGCGACGACCAGCGCGGCCAGCTTCACCACCGTCATGACGGCGAACTCCCCGGCCGACCAGCCGTCCGGGTCGTGCGCCAGCTCGGCGATCTCGTCGAGCCCCTTGAACAGCGTCAGATGGCCGCCCAGGGCGGCGAGACCGCCCAGCACGATCCCGCCCGCCGGGAGCATCAGCATCGGGTGCCGCAGCCGCCAAAAGGCCCCGTGGACATAGGGGAGCGCGCGCACGGCGCACATGCCGAGCAGCGCGCCGACGCAGGCCACCACGACCGCCGCCAGCAGGTCCGACCAGCCCGGCCGGCCCAAGGAGGGCAGGCCCAGGTCGAAGTTCGGGCGGTCGATGAGGCTCGCTGTCAGGGCTCCGGCCGCGGCGGAGATCAGCGGCGCGAAGAGGTTGTCCCACAGCAGACCGCGCGTCTCTTCCCGGGCCAGCACCTCGGAGATGACGAGGGCCGCCGCCACGGGCGTGCCGAACAGCGCGCCGAGCGTCGCCGCCTCCGCCAGCGCCGGCCACATCCGGCCCGGCGCCCGTGGAACGGCCTTGCCGCCCAGCCAGACCGCCAGGCCGACGTTCGCGGCGATGATCGGGTTCTCCGGGCCGAGGCTCGGCCCGCCGGCCAGCATCAGCGCGGTCGCCAGCAGCAGCCCCGGCAGCACGAGGGGAGGCAGGACCGGGGCGTCCAGTCCGAGGGTGGCCGGATCGGGGCCCGCGTGACCCGGCACCTTCCACACCACAAGACCGACCGCGATGCCGGTCGCGACGAGGACCACGAACATCCACGCCACGGAGTACCGGCCGATCCCGAGCGCGTCCGGCACGGTCTGCCACAGCACGTCCTCGAGGTGCTCGGCGGCGATCTCCACCCCCACCAGGAGCAGGCTGGAGATCACGCCCACGGCCAGGGCGGGCAGGATCGACGGCAGCAGGGCACGGGCGGGAGTCGCGGGGGTGACGGAAGGCGCCTGCCGCGCGGAGTCCTGGACCACGGGCACACGATAAACGGATCAACAGGGATAAATCGGAAACACGCTTGCACCTCACGTGGCGTGAGGCCCGACCGTGAAGCACGAAAGGAAGCACGAGAACGGCACGGAGGAAGAAGGGAGCGGAAGTGAGCTACTCCGTGGGACAGGTCGCGGGCTTCGCCGGTGTCACCGTGCGCACGCTGCATCACTACGACGACATCGGCCTGCTCGTCCCGAGCGAACGCAGCCACGCGGGCCACCGGCGTTACGGCGACGCCGACCTCGACCGGCTGCAGCAGATCCTGTTCTACCGCGAGCTCGGCTTCCCCCTCGACGAGGTCGCCGCCCTGCTCGACGACCCGGAAGCGGACCCGCGCGCACACCTGCGCCGGCAGCACGAACTGCTGACCGCCCGGATCGAGAAGCTGAGCAAGATGGCGGCGGCCGTGGAGCACGCCATGGAGGCACGCAGAATGGGCATCGATCTCACCCCCGGGGAGAAGTTCGAGGTCTTCGGGGACTTCGACCCGGAGCAGTACGAGGACGAGGTGCGGGAGCGCTGGGGCGACACCGACGCCTATCGGCAGTCACAGCGGCGCACGGCCTCGTACACCAAGGAGGACTGGAAGCGCGTCACCGAGCGGTTCGACGCGATCCACCGGCGCATGGCCGACCTGATGGCCGACGGCACGCCGGCCGACTCCGGGGCGGCCATGGACACGGCGGAGGAGCACCGCCGCTTCATCGGCGGGACGTACTACGACTGCTCGCACGAGATGCACACCTGCCTGGGCGAGATGTACGTCGCCGACCCGCGGTTCACCGCGACGTACGACGCCATCCGCCCGGGCCTCGCGGTGTACCTGCGCGACGCGATCCTGGCGAACGCCGCCCGGCACACCTCGTGACCCCTGGCCCGGGACCCCGTACGGGTCACTCCCGGGCCAGGACCACCGCGGTCCCGTAGGCGCACACCTCGGTGCCCACGTCGGCCGCCTCCGTGACGTCGAACCGGAACGCGAGCACGCCGTTGGCGCCACGCGCGCGTGCCTGCTCGATGAGACGCGCCATGGCCTGGTTGCGGGTCTGCACGAGTGTCTTGGTCAGCCCGCGCAGCTCACCGCCGACCATCGACTTCAGCCCGGCGCCGATCTGGCTCCCCAGGTGCCGGGAGCGCACGGTCAGGCCGAAGACCTCGCCGAGCACCTCCTGCACGCGGTAGCCGGGTAGGTCGTTCGTGGTGACGACGAGGATGTCGGGCTGAGGGCCCTGTCCGCCGCCGTATTCGTCGATGCCCATGGTTCACAGCTTTGACCGGGACCGCCCACAGTGCATCCTGAGTACGCCCATGGAACCTGGGCCATGACGGCCGCGTTGATACTTTGAGGCAGTCAGCCCCAGCCCGTATCCCCCCAGCAGCAGGAGCCACATCCCCGTGACCACGCTTGCGCTCGGCCCCGAGTGGCTCAGCCCGGACTACCTGATCTCCACGTTCAGCCTGCCCGGCATCCTGCTCATCGTCTTCGCGGAGTCCGGGCTCTTCGCGTTCCTGCCCGGCGACTCCCTGCTGTTCACGGCCGGCCTCTTCGTGGCCGAGGGCACCTACATCACCCAGCCGCTGTGGCTGGTCTGCACGCTGATCGTGATCGCCGCCGTCGTCGGTGACCAAGTGGGCTACATGATCGGCAAGTTCCTGGGCCCGAAGCTCTTCAACCGGCCCAACTCCAAGCTCTTCAAGCAGGAGAACCTGGACAAGGCCCACGAGTTCATGGAGAAGTTCGGCCCCAAGGCGATCGTCCTGGCCCGCTTCGTCCCGATCGTGCGCACCTTCGCCCCCATCGTGGCCGGCGCCGGCCGCATGAAGTACCGCACGTTCCTCACGTACAACGTGATCGGCGGCATCGCCTGGGGCACCGGCGTCACCCTCGCGGGCTACTGGCTCGGCCAGATCGGCTTCATCAAGAAGAACGTCGAGTCGATCCTCATCCTGATCGTCCTGCTCTCCGTCGTCCCGATCATCATCGAGTACCTGCGCGAGCGCTCGAAGAAGAAGCGCGCGGCGGCCACGGCCCCGGCCCCCCAGTCCCAGCTGCCCGCCATGGACGACGCCACGACCCAGCTCCGCCGCATCACCCCGGACGACCAGCCCCCGCACCAGCAGCCCCACGGCGACCAGAACGGCTACAACGACCAGCAGTACTACAACCAGTACCCCCAGGCCCCGGGCTACGGCCAGCAGCAGCAGTACGGCAGCCAGCAGGGGAACCAGCAGCCCTACAACGGGGGCTACTGAACCGGGGCTGCTCTTCTTGGGGGCGCGGGGAACTGCGCGAACAACCCCCACCGGCCCGCGGCCGCCAGCGGACAGGAAGCCCCGACCCTCTAGGCAAAGGGCACTAAAAGCCCCTGGTCCGCTTGGCGGCCCGCCGCTTCTCCGCAGACCCGATCCGCAGGAACATCCGCGAGATCTCGGACCCCAGATTCACCCCGATGGCGATGGCCATGGCCAGCGCCACCGCCTTGGACAGCGACACCAGCCCCTCGTCGATCTCGTTCTGCGCGATCGCCAGCAGTCCGAAGTACGTCGCGGAACCCGGCAGCAACGGCCCGATCGCCGCGGTCGTGTACGGCAGAGCCGAAGCGAACTGATACCGCGACAGCAACTGCCCGAACAACCCCACCAGCCCCGCGGCCGCGGCCGTCGAGGCCACCGGCGAGATCTCCCCGGCATAGTGCATCGCGCCGTACACGATCCACGCGACACCGCCGTTCAGCGTCACCCACACCACGGTGGATCGTTCCTGCTGAAGCAGCACGGCGAACGCCAGCGACAGCAGCATCGACGCCCCGATCAGCAGCACCGGCTCGTCGGAGACCCCGAGCGCCGCGTCGGGGTTCAGCCGCGCTCCCAGCTGCACACCGAAGTACAGCACCAGCAGCACACCCGCGACGATGCCCACGAAGAAGTACAGAACCTCCAGCAGACGCGCCGACGCGGTGATGTAGAAGCCGGTCAGCCCGTCCTGCACCCCCGCCACCAGCGCCCGCCCGGGCAGCAGCGCGAACAGCCCACCGGTGATGACCGCTGAGGCGTTCACATCCACGTGGACGAGCGTCAGCGTGACCCCGATCGCGGCCGGCGGCATCGCGGCCACCGTGAACTGGTAGAACTCCGGCAGCCCACGCCCCGCGCACAGCCACGCCAGCCGGTCACCGAGCATCGCGCCGAGCGCGGCCGCGACGAACACGAGCAGATCACCGCCGACGAGCACGGAGGCCGCACCGGCCAGCAGCCCGCTCGCGCCGGTCAGCGCCCAGCCGGGGTAGGGGTGCCGGTTACGCCGGATCTCCGCCAGCCGCCGGTAGGCCTCCTCCAGGGAGACCGCCGTCTCGTCGTCACTGAGGTCGTCCACCAGCTGGTACACGGCCGCCAGCCGTGTGTAGTCGGTGCCTCTGCGGCGCACGGTCCGCGACGCCGTGACCGGGTCGTCGACGAGCGACGGCTGGTAGGAGATCGCCAGCAGCGTGAAGGTGACGTTCGGCTCGCAGCGGTCGAGTCCGTACGACCGGCAGACGGCGAACATGGCCGCCTCCACGTCCTCGGCGCCCTCACCGCCCGCCAGCAGCAACTCGCCGATACGCAGCGTCAGGTCGAGCACGCGCGGCACGGCGGGCCCCGCCTCGTCGCTGCCGCGCTGGCTCGGTTCCGGCGCCGGCCGCTCCGCCACCGGCATGCGCAGCATGGTGCGCATCCGGTCCTGCCAGGGCACGTCCTTGGTCAGACTGACCACGGGGATCCCGCTCGGCGGGGTGAACGCGGACAGAGCGTGCTTCGCGCTGTACGTGCTGGGCGGCGTGAACGCCGACCCCTCCTCGTCCACCGAGGGAGCCTGCGCGACGTCCAGCCCGTCCGGCACGGTGAACTCGGAGGTCGTCTCGGGCTCCGCACCGGTCGTCCGGTGGAGAGCGAGCCCGTCCGGGATCGCGAACTCCGACGTCGTCGACATGTCCCCGTCGACGACGGGCCCGGAGGGAGGCCGGAACACACTCCTCGCCTCGTCCGACTTCGGCTTGCGGTCCTCCGCGTCCGTCACTGCCTGGCGCTCCCTGTACGACACGTCAGCCTCGTACCCCCCACAGCTTCAGTATGCGCACAAACGGACGAACGGGCCGCACGCGCAGGCGTGCGGCCCAAGAGCATCAGGAAGGGTCAGTGCCCGCCCTGCTCCTTGAAACGCTTGTAGGACCGCTCGATCTCGACCTCGGCGTCCGTACGGCCCACCCAGTCGGCGCCCTCGACCGACTTGCCGGGCTCCAGGTCCTTGTAGACCTCGAAGAAGTGCTGGATCTCCAGGCGGTCGAACTCCGACACGTGGTGGATGTCCCGCAGGTGCTCCACACGCGGGTCCGTCGCCGGCACGCACAGCAGCTTGTCGTCGCCACCGGCCTCGTCCGTCATGCGGAACATACCGATCGCGCGGCACTTGATGAGACAGCCCGGGAAGGTCGGCTCGTCCAGGATGACCAGCGCGTCCAGCGGGTCGCCGTCCTCGCCGAGGGTGTTCTCGACGAAGCCGTAGTCGGTCGGGTAGGCGGTCGAGGTGAAGAGTCGCCGGTCCAGGCGGATACGACCGGTCTCGTGGTCCACCTCGTACTTGTTGCGCGAACCCTTCGGAATCTCGATCGTGACGTCGAACTCCACCGGTGGCTCCTCCATGATCAACACATAGTTCTGGTGGTTAAGTGTCCCTCACGCAGGTGTGTGATCGCGAAAGGGGCTGGTGTTCGTGCCAGAGCTGAGGCCTTGGCGGTCCGCGAGACCGCACGTGGTGCGGATCGCGGGTGCCGTACGACCGCGCCTGGCCCGGGCCGCCGCGGCCGCGAAACCGCGGGTCGCGCGGCTTGCACGGGCCGGGAAACCGCAGGTCGCGCGGCTCACGCGGCCGAAGACCTGGCAGTACACCGCGGGTGCCGCCACCGCCGGTCTCGCACTGGCCGCCGGTGTGGTGACCGCCGCCGGTCCCTGGGACTCCTCGGGTCAGCGTACGGCCGAGCGGGACCGGGCCGCCGCCCTGAACCGCCCGGGTGGCACAGATCACGGCGGCACCTCCGGCGCCCCCGGCCGGCCCCGGCCCGCTCCCAGCGCCGCCCCGGTGCTGACCGGCCTCGGCGGCATCAGCAAGGTGAGGTCCGCCCCTGACGGCAAGGCCCTCGCCAACGCCCTCACGCCCCTGCTGGAGGACCCGGCGCTCGGACCCCGGCCCGCCGCGGCGGTCGTGGACGTCACGAGCGGCAGGCGCCTGTACGGCACGGGCTCGGACGCCGCGCTCACCCCGGCCTCGACGACGAAGATCGCCACGGCCGTCGCCGCGCTGTCCGCCCTGGGCGCCGACCACCGCATCACCACCCGCGCCGCGCTGGAACCCGACACGAAGGAAGTCGTCCTGGTCGGCGGCGGCGACCCCACGCTCACGGCCCACGAGGACGACGGGGGCTGGGCGAGCCTGCGCACCCTGGCCGCCGAGACGGCCGGCGCACTCGCCGAACGGGGCGTCCGCGAGGTGACGCTCTCCTACGACACGACCCTCTACGCGGGCGACGAAAAGCACCCGATCGGGGTCAACCCCAACCTCGCCCCCGTCAGCCCCCTGATGGCCGACGAGGGCCGCACCGACGACTCGACGAGCGGCCCGGTCACCCGTGTCCCCGACCCCGCGGCCGACGCGGCCCGCCGGTTCGGGGACCTCCTGAAGTCCCACGGCATCGAGACCACGGCCCCCGGCCCGTCCAAGGCCACCACCCGGGCCAAGACCCTCGCCACGGTCTCCTCGCCCCCGCTGTCGGCCCTCGTCGAACGCATGCTGACCAACAGCGACAACGACATCGCCGAGGCCCTCGCCCGCCAGACGGCCCTCGCGACCGGCGACCGCGCCGACTTCGCCGGCGCCGACCGGGCGGTCAGCGCGCAACTGCGCGAGCTCGGCCTCCCCCTGAAGGGCGCCGCCTTCAAGGACGGCAGCGGCCTGGACCGCGCCGACCGGCTGACGGCGGACCTCCTCACCGCCCTCCTGGCCGAGGCGGCCGACCCCGACCGCCCCGAACTCCGCCCCGCTCTCACCGGCCTCCCCATCGCCGGCTTCACCGGCACCCTGACCAGCCGTTACACGGACGGAGCAGCCGGCGTCGTACGCGCCAAGACCGGCACCCTGACCGG
Source organism: Streptomyces purpurascens (assembly GCF_045040895.1). Taxonomy (NCBI): domain Bacteria; kingdom Bacillati; phylum Actinomycetota; class Actinomycetes; order Kitasatosporales; family Streptomycetaceae; genus Streptomyces; species Streptomyces purpurascens. The sequence continues at coordinate 5,279,398 of NZ_CP108341.1, forward strand.
CGTCAACACCCTCGCCGGCACCCTGGTCGACCAGGACGGCCGCCTCCTGGCCTTCGCGTTCATGGCCAACGACACGACCAACCCGGAGGCAGCCCAGAAGGCCCTGGACAGAGCGGCGACGACCCTGGCGGAATGCGGCTGCCGCTAACCACCCCCGCCCGCCTGTGCCCACCCGTTCCGCCCCGCTGTGGGCAGTCGTTCCTCCCCCAGTGCCTCAAGGGCCTGGGAGGTACCCCCATGGGCGGAACGGGTGGGCACAGCCGACAACGCCCAGCACCGGCCGAGCAACCCCGGCGTCAGCCGACCCCGCAAACGCCGAGTACCTGAAAACGGACCCCGGCGTCACCCACCCTCGCCGCCCTGCCCCAGCGGCCAGCGCTCACGTACGGTTGACGCATGACGAGCATCGGTGGTGCTTCAACCGGCATGGTCGACTGGAATCTCGCGGTCGCGACCGCGACCCGGCTCGTACGGCCGGGCCCCGACGTCAGCCGGGACGAGGCCCGCGCCGTCGTCGCGGAACTGCGCCGGCACGCCAAGGCCTCGGAGGAACACGTCCGCGGCTTCACCCGCCTGGGCACCGAGGAGGGCCACGACACCCCCGTCCTCGTCGTCGACCGCCCCGGCTGGATCCGCGCGAACGTCGCCGGCTTCCGGGAACTCCTCAAGCCCCTGCTCGACAAGATGCAGGACCGGCGCGGCAACACCCCCGGCGGCGCGGTGATGAGCGCGGTCGGCGGCAAGGTCACCGGCGTGGAACTCGGCATGCTGCTGTCCTTCCTGGCCTCCCGCGTCCTCGGCCAGTACGAGACCTTCGCCCCCGCCACCAGCCGGCTCCCGGCCGCGCAGAACGGCGGCGGCCGACTCCTGCTCGTCGCCCCGAACATCGTGCACGTGGAGCGCGAACTCGACGTCGACCCCCACGACTTCCGCCTCTGGGTGTGCCTCCACGAGGAGACCCACCGCACCCAGTTCACCGCCGTGCCCTGGCTCCGGGACCACCTCGAGGGTGAGATCCAGTCCTTCCTGGGCGAGACCGACGTCGACCCCATGACCGTCCTGGAACGCGTACGCGAAGCCGCCCAGACCCTCGCCGGGGGCCGCCCCGAGGCCGAGGAGGACGACGGCGGCCGCTCCCTCGTCGAGATCGTGCAGACCCCCGCCCAGCGGGAGATCCTCGGCCGCCTCACCGCGGTGATGTCCCTGCTGGAGGGCCACGCCGACTTCGTGATGGACGGCGTCGGCCCGGACGTCGTACCGACCGTCGGAGAGATCCGCGAGAAGTTCCAGCAGCGCCGCGCCAAGGGCGCCTCCCGCCTGGACATGGCCCTGCGCAAGCTCCTCGGCCTGGACGCCAAGCTCCGCCAGTACCGCGACGGCGAACGCTTCGTGCGGGCCGTCGTCGACGAGGTCGGCATGGACGGCTTCAACCGTGTGTGGACCTCGCCCAACACCCTCCCCACCAAGACGGAGATCGCCAAACCGGCGGACTGGATCGCGCGGGTGCATCGCAGGACCGAGTAGTGAACAACGCGGGAAGGTCGTGAAAGGAATCCGGTCGACGACAGGCGAACGCCCCTCCAATCACCCGTCCGAGGGACCGTGAGGCAGGGGTAGGCGTGCAATGCTCGGGGAACGGCCCGGTTCTGTCACCATCTACACACTCTGCGTGACCGAACCTCGGGCTCACCCCCCGACAACTTCATGAAGGGAACCGGACATGGGTCCCCATCCTGCGGTCGCGGCGATACGCCTGGCGGTCCGCCGCGTCCTCCACGACCTCCTCACCGAACACCACAGCACCACCGCCGCACTCCGGCACGCCCCCTCGCACGAGCCGCCGCCCCCGCCGCTCGTGCTCGTGGCATGCTCCGGCGGCGCCGACTCCATGGCCCTCGCCTCAGCCCTCGCCTTCGAGTCCCCCAAACTCGGCATCAGAGCCGGCGGGGTGACCGTCGACCACGGCCTCCAGCCCGGCTCCGACGCCCGCGCCGCGGAAGTCGTCCAGCGCCTGCGCGAACTCGGCCTCGACCCCGTCGACTCCGTCGCCGTGACCGTCGGCCGCACCGGTGGGCCCGAAGCCGCCGCCCGCGACGCCCGCTACGCCGCACTCGACACCGCGGCCGAACGCCACGGCGCCACCGCGGTCCTGCTCGGCCACACCCGCGACGACCAGGCCGAAACCGTCCTCCTGGGCCTCGCCCGGGGCTCCGGCATCCGCTCCCTGTCCGGCATGGCCGCGGTCTCGGGGGCCGGCGGCCGTTACCGGCGCCCCTTCCTGGAACTCGACCGGCAGACCGCCCGCAAGGCCTGCATGGTCCAGTCCCTGCCCGTCTGGGACGACCCTCACAACGCCGACCCGGCCTACACCCGCTCCCGGCTGCGCCACGAAGGCCTGCCCGCCCTGGAGAAGGCCCTCGGCAAGGGCGTCGTCGAGGCCCTCGCCCGTACGGCACAGCTCTCCCGCGACGACGCCGACGCCCTCGACGGCTGGGCCAGTCGGGCCGAGTCCACCGTCCGCGACGCCACCGGGGTGCTGGAGTGCGCGAAGCTCTACGCCCTGCCCCCCGCCGTACGCCGCCGCATCCTGCGCCGGGCCGCCATCGCGGCCGGTGCGCCGGCCGGCTCGCTGTTCGCCCGCCACATCGAAGAAGTCGACCGGCTCATCACCGGCTGGCGCGGTCAGGGAGCCATCAACCTCCCCGGCAAGGTCGTGGCCCAGCGGCAGGGTGGCAGACTGGTGATTCGGCAAGGCTGAACCACGACCCCTCCGGGCAGTCGATGGAGGGGCCGCTCAGCCGGTGGGACGACCGAAAGTGATGCGGGTGGACGCGAAAGACATGGGTGCCGACCTTCAACAGGTACTCATCACCAAGGAAGAGATCGACGCCAAGCTCGCAGAGCTGGCCGCGAAGATCGACGCGGAGTACGCGGGCAAGGACCTGCTGATCGTCGGAGTCCTCAAGGGCGCGGTGATGGTCATGGCCGATCTCGCCCGGGCGCTGTCCACCCCCCTCACCATGGACTGGATGGCCGTATCCTCGTACGGGGCGGGCACCCAGTCCTCCGGTGTGGTGCGGATCCTCAAGGACCTCGACACCGACATCAAGGGCAAGCACGTCCTCATCGTCGAAGACATCATCGACTCCGGCCTGACCCTGTCCTGGCTGCTCTCCAACCTCGGCTCGCGCGAGCCCGCCTCCCTCAAGGTGTGCACCCTGCTGCGCAAGCCCGAGGCCGCGAAGGTCGCCATCGACGTGGAATGGGTCGGATTCGACATCCCCAACGAATTCGTCGTCGGCTACGGCCTGGACTACGCCGAGAAGTACCGCAACCTCCCGTTCGTCGGTACGCTCGCGCCCCACGTGTACGGCGGCTGAATCCCGGCCGGGGTGCCGTGACGGTGATCGGGAACCCCAGCGGACTTCCCGCCGTTGGAGCATGCGTAGACGGATCGCCAGTCGTCCCGCGCAGCTTCAGGTGACAATGCTGGGGTACCGTCCGAAGAACAGTCTTTATCAAACTCACTATGGCAGGAGGGACGGGGCGGCACCGCTCCGTATGGATGGACGTGAAGCGATACTTCCGTGGGCCGGTCATGTGGATCGTGCTGGCCGTCCTTGCCGTGGTCGTGTTGATGCAGGTCGTCGGCTCGTCCGGCGGCTACAAGACGGTGGACACCGGCCAGGTCGTCCAGGCGATCAATGACAACAAGGTCGATTCGGCCAAGCTGACCACCGGCGACGAGCAGACCATCAAGGCCGAGCTCAAGAACGGCGTAAAGATCGAGGGCAGCTCGAAGATCCAGGCGAGCTACATCGGTGACCAGGGCGTGACGATTGCCAACACGCTCCAGGCCAAGTTCCAGGACAAGCAGATCCCGGACGGCTACACGGTCTCTCCCTCCAAGCAGAACCCGTTCGTCGGGATCCTGCTCTCGCTGCTCCCCTTCGTCCTCATCGTCGTCGTCTTCCTGTTCCTGATGAATCAGATGCAGGGCGGCGGCTCCCGGGTCATGAACTTCGGGAAGTCCAAGGCCAAGCTCATCACCAAGGACACCCCGAAGACGACGTTCTCGGACGTCGCCGGCTCGGACGAGGCCGTCGAGGAACTCCACGAGATCAAGGAATTCCTCCAGGAGCCGGCCAAGTTCCAGGCCGTCGGCGCCAAGATTCCCAAGGGCGTGCTGCTGTACGGCCCGCCCGGTACCGGCAAGACCCTGCTCGCGCGTGCCGTCGCGGGCGAGGCGGGCGTGCCGTTCTACTCGATCTCCGGATCCGACTTCGTCGAGATGTTCGTCGGTGTCGGTGCCTCCCGAGTCCGTGACCTGTTCGAGCAGGCCAAGGCGAACGCCCCCGCGATCGTCTTCGTCGACGAGATCGACGCGGTCGGCCGCCACCGCGGCGCCGGCCTCGGCGGTGGCCACGACGAGCGCGAGCAGACCCTGAACCAGCTGCTCGTCGAGATGGACGGCTTCGACGTCAAGGGCGGCGTCATCCTGATCGCCGCCACGAACCGCCCGGACATCCTCGACCCGGCCCTCCTGCGCCCCGGCCGCTTCGACCGCCAGATCGCGGTCGACCGCCCGGACATGCAGGGCCGTCTGGAGATCCTCAAGGTCCACCAGAAGGGCAAGCCGGTCGCGCCCGACGTCGACCTGTCGGCGGTCTCCCGCCGTACGCCCGGCATGACGGGTGCCGATCTCGCCAACGTGCTGAACGAGGCCGCCCTGCTGACGGCCCGCAGCGACCAGAAGCTGATCGACAACCACATGCTGGACGAGGCGATCGACCGTGTGGTCGCGGGCCCGCAGAAGCGGACCCGGATCATGTCGGACAAGGAGAAGAAGATCACCGCGTACCACGAGGGCGGTCACGCCCTGGTCGCGGCGGCCTCACCCAACTCCGATCCCGTCCACAAGATCACGATCCTGTCGAGAGGCCGGGCCCTCGGCTACACGATGGTGCTGCCGGACGAGGACAAGTACTCGACCACGCGCAACGAGATGCTCGACCAGCTGGCCTACATGCTGGGCGGCCGCGCGGCCGAGGAGCTCGTCTTCCACGACCCGACGACGGGTGCCGCCAACGACATCGAGAAGGCCACCGGTCTGGCCCGCGCGATGGTCACGCAGTACGGCATGACCGAGCGTCTCGGCGCGATCAAGTTCGGTGGCGACAACACCGAGCCGTTCCTCGGGCGTGAGATGTCTCACCAGCGCGACTACTCGGAAGAGGTCGCCGCGCTGGTCGACGAAGAGGTCAAGAAGCTCATCGAGACCGCGCACAACGAGGCGTGGGAGATCCTGGTCGAGAACCGCGACGTGCTCGACAACCTGGTCCTGGCCCTCCTCGAGAAGGAGACGCTGGGCAAGGAGGAGATCGCTGAGATCTTCGCACCGATCGTCAAGCGCCCGCCGCGGCCCGCCTGGACGGGTTCCTCCCGTCGTACGCCGTCCACCCGCCCGCCGGTCCTCTCCCCCAAGGAGCTGGCCCTGACGAACGGGACGAACGGCGCGACGCCGGCGATCACCACCGCGAAGAGCACCGCGGCGGAGCCCGCCCCGGCGCCCGAGCGCACCCCGGAGGACCGCCCCGAGAGCTGATCACCGCTCTCCCGGCGGCCCCCGGGCCCGGAATGGATGCCGCGCCCCCCAGGTTTTAGCCTGGGGGGCGCGGCTTTTCGCCATTTCCGCAGGCCGCCCCCTGAAGAACACAGGAACGAGGCACCCAGATGACCGACCCCGTGACGCTGGCCGGCGAGGGCCAGCTCGGCGAATTCGACGAGAAGAGAGCCGAGAACGCCGTTCGGGAACTGCTGATCGCGGTCGGCGAGGACCCCGACCGCGAGGGCCTTCGGGAGACCCCGGCGCGGGTCGCGCGGGCGTACAAGGAGATATTCGGCGGGCTGTGGCAGAAGCCGGAGGACGTGCTGACGACGACGTTCGACATCGGGCACGACGAGCTGGTGCTCGTGAAGGACATCGAGGTGTACAGCACCTGTGAACACCATCTCGTACCGTTCCGGGGCGTCGCCCATGTCGGGTACATCCCGGCCACCAGCGGCAAGATCACCGGGCTGTCCAAGCTGGCCCGGCTCGTGGACGTCTACGCCCGGCGCCCGCAGGTGCAGGAACGACTCACCACTCAGATCGCGGACTCGCTGATGGAGATTCTGGAGCCGCGCGGGGTCATCGTGGTCGTGGAGTGCGAGCACATGTGCATGTCGATGCGCGGGATCCGCAAGCCCGGCGCGAAGACGCTGACGTCGGCCGTGCGGGGGCAGCTGCGGGACGCGGCGACGCGGAACGAGGCGATGAGCCTCATCATGGCGCGCTGACGCCGGGCGTCAGGTCGTCGGGGCCGCGCCCGTGCCGTCGTGTTCGTCGTCCTCCGGGAGTTTGCAGACGCGCTCCAGGAAGATGGCGGCCGCTATGACGGCGATGCCCGCGACGACGGAGAAGCCGGCGTAGATGGCCTGGTCGCGGCGGGCGGGGATGTCGAGGGACTCCAGCAGGAAGACGCCGGTGCCGCCGTACATGCCGGAGACGAGGGCGGCGACCAGGGCGCTGGCATGGCCGAAAACGACCGCGCGGGCCGCCATCATGGGGTCGACGCCCTTGGCGTCGGGCTGCCGCTCGCGCTGGGCCTTCAGCCGGGCGCGGAGCGAGAGCGCCGTGGCCAGCAGGACCACGGCGATCACGGCGAGGACGATGGGGGCGGCCAGGGGGACGCTGGGGAGGGTGCCGACCGAGTTCCACAGGCGGGCCCCGGCCCAGGACAGCACCCCGGCCACGACGAAAACGCCGACCAGCACCCTGATGCGCAGCTCTCTCACGGTGTCCCTTCAGTTCCCCCGGCGGTGGCCCCGTTCCGCGGCCGTCTTGACCTTAACGGCTACTCGGGCAGCCGGAGTTCCAGGTCCTTGCGGGGCGCCACGCCGTCCCGGGTGACGGCGTCCAGCAGACCGGCGACCGGGCCGCGTCCCGGCAGCTGCGCCTCCGGGTCGAGGTCGTGCCAGGGAGCCAGGACGAAGGCGCGCTCGTGGGCGCGGGGGTGGGGGAGGGTGAGCTGCGGGTCGTCGGAGACGACATCGGCGTAGGACACGATGTCGACGTCCAGGGTGCGGGGGCCCCAGTGCTCGTCCCGGACGCGGTGGAAGGCCTCCTCGACCGCGTGCGCGCGCTCCAGGAGCGAGGACGGCGGCAGGGTGGTCTTCAGGACGACGACCGCGTTGAAGTAGGCGGGCTGGCTGCCGGGGTCCACGCCCCAGGGCTCGGTCTCGTAGACCGGGGAGACGCCCTTGATGCGCAGGCCGGGCGTGTCCTCGAGGGCGTCGACGGCTCCCTGGAGGGTCTCCAGGCGGTTGCCGAGGTTGGAGCCGAGGGCGACCACGGCCCATTTCGGATTGCTGAGCGTGGTGTCGGCGGCGTCGACCTTGTCGACGACGGAGGCGGGTACCGGCTGTACGGTCGGGTCGCTGGGACCCTTGAGGAAGGGTGCAGTCATACTCGGCTCCGGGTGATGGTGACGGTCACGTCGTCGAAGGGGACCGTGATCGGGGCGTCCGGCTTGTGGACGCGTACCTCGACCTCCTCGACCCCCTCGTGCTTCAGACATACCTGGGCTATGCGCTCGGCGAGCGTCTCGATGAGGTTGACGGGCTCGCCCTCGACGACGGCCACGACCTCCTCGGCCACGATGCCGTAGTGCACGGTCTTCGCCAGGTCGTCGTCGGCCGCGGCCGGTCGGGTGTCCAGGCCGAGGACGAGGTCCACGACGAAGGTCTGGCCCTCCCTGCGTTCCTCGGGGAACACACCGTGGTGCCCACGGGCCTTCAGGCCGCGCAGCGCGACACGATCCACGCGAATCACTCCTGCAATCGTCGGTCACGGCCGGTCCGTGCCGTGTGCGGGCGGCACACCGGCCTCAGTCGAATCTACCTGCGAGCCCGGGCGGGGCCGGGCCACGGGGGTCGGCGCCCGGACCGGGCCGGGCAGGATTCATCCAGCGTTTCCCCTGGCGAACCCGGCGGCTCATGGGTTGGTAGCCGCCCATACCCGGGGGTCCGTGATTCCAACCACGTCGTCGTCCCGGTCCGGCCCTTGTGAGGCGCCTACCCACTCAGGAGGGGGTCTCTTCGCCCTCGTCCTCGTCGGTTTCGGCCAGAACGGGGGAAGCGTGGTGCGACCAGAGTTTCCACCCCTGGGGCGTGCGCCGGAACACGTTGGTGGCGACCACGAGCTGGCCGACGAGCGGGCCGAGCTCCTCGTCGCCCTCGGGGGCGGGGCCGCCGCTGAGGATGTTCTCCGTGCAGTTCACCAGGGCCGTGTCGCCGGTGACCGAGACGTGCACATCGGTCAGGAAGAACTGGATGTAGTCGGTGTTCGCCATGATCAGCGCGTACGACCGGAGGACCTCGCCGCGACCGGTGAGCACGGGCCAGCCGGGGTGCACGCAGGAGACCACGCCGGTGTCGGCCGGGTCGTGGTAGGACTCGTCGACGCCCAGGTCGGAGGGGGTCAGCCAGAGCGACGCCAGTACCTCGAAGTCGCCTCGTTCCAGTGCCTCGTAGAAGGCGGTGTTGGCGGCCTCGACCTGTTCGACGTCGGTGTGCGGGGCGCTCACCGGGCTCCTTCTGCGCCGGTGCCCGAGGTACGCGCCCCTTCGATGGCGTGGGCGACCCGTACCGCGTCGGCCGTGGCGCGTACCTCGTGCACGCGTACGGCCCAGGCGCCGGCGTGCGCCGCGAGCGCGGAGACGGCGGCGGTGGCCGCGTCGCGTTCGCGTGCGGGCGGGGGCGGGCCGTCGGGGCCGGCCAGGACCCGGCCGAGGAAGCGCTTGCGGGAGGCGGCGACGAGCAGCGGGTGGCCGAGGCGGAGGACCCGGTCGAGGCTCGCGAGGAGCGCGAGGTCGTGCTCGGCGTCCTTGGAGAAGCCGAGCCCGGGGTCGACGACGACGCGGTCGGGGGCGATGCCGCCGGCGAGGACGGCCTCCACGCGCGTGTGCAGCTCGTCCACGACCTCGCTGACGACGTCGGCGTACTCGCCCTTGACGTTGCCGCCCTGGAGGAAGCCGCGCCAGTGCATGACGACGAAGGGGGCGCCGGCGTCGGCGACGGCCGGGATCATGCGGGGGTCGGCGAGGCCGCCGCTGACGTCGTTGACGAGGGCGGCGCCCGCCGCGAGGGCCCGTTCGGCCACGGAGGCGCGCATGGTGTCGACGGAGACGGTGACGCCCTCGGAGGCCAGGCCGCGGACGACGGGGATGACGCGGCGCAGTTCCTCGGCCTCGTCCACCCGGGCGGCGCCGGGGCGGGTCGACTCGCCGCCGACGTCGACCAGGTCCGCGCCCTCGGTGACCAGGTCGAGGCCGTGTTTGACGGCGGCCGTGGTGTCGAAGAAGCGGCCGCCGTCGGAGAAGGAGTCGGGGGTGACGTTCACGACTCCCATGACCGCGCAGCGGTCCCATTCCGGTAGGCCCGCCACGCGCCCGCGTCCGCTCTGGTTGCTCATATGTTCAGCGTAGGCCCAGGCGGGGGCCGTCAGGCGCTGCGGCCCAAGTGACGGCCCCGTGTGGGGGGCTCGGTCATGCCGCCCGGACGTTGCGTTCGGTCGTCGTGCCGTGGGGGCAGGGCCGGCGGCCCGCCGGGCCGCGGCGGCGCAGGAAGCGCGGCAGGGGGAGGGCGAGGTCGACGAAGCCCTCGGCCTGCATGGCGGCGAATCCGATGCGAGGCAGGTCGGCGGAGGCGCGGTAGACGACGAAGCGGGGCTCCCAGCGTGGCCGGAACTTGGCGTTGAACTTGTACAGGGACTCGATCTGGAACCAGCGGGAGAGGAAGACCAGCAGTCCGCGCCAGGCGCGCAGTACCGGGCCGGCGCCGATCTTCTCGCCGCGTGCCAGTGCCGCGCGGAACATGGCGAAGTTGAGGGAGACGCGGTCGATGCCGAACTTGGGGGCGGCCTGGAGGGCGGCCACGATGAGCAGTTCGTTCATGCCGGGGTCGGCGGAGCGGTCGCGGCGCATGAGGTCCAGGGAGGCGCCGTCGGTGCCCCAGGGCACGAAGTGCAGGATCGCCTTGAGGTCGCCGTAGGGGCCGGGGTGGTCGTCCTGTTTGTGGGCGGTGGCGATGAGGCAGTCGCCGTCGGCGGGGTCGCCGATGCGGCCCAGGGCCATGGAGAAGCCGCGTTCGGTGTCGGTGCCGCGCCAGTCGTCGGCGGCGCGGCGGATGCGCTCCAGCTCGGCCTCGCCGAGGTCACGGACACGTCGTACCCGGGTTTCGTAACCGGCGCGCTCGATGCGCTTGACCATCTGGCGCACGTTGCGCATCGCGCGGCCGGCGAGTGAGAAATCCTTGACGTCCACCACCGCCTCGTCGCCCAGTTCGAGGGCGTCGAGCCCGGTCTCGCGGGTCCACACCTCGCCGCCGGTCTCGGAGCAGCCCATGACGGCGGGGGTCCAGGAGTGGGCCTTGGCCTCGTCCATGAACTGTTCGATGGCGCCGGGCCAGGCCTCGACGTCGCCGATCGGGTCGCCGCTGGCGAGCATCACGCCGGAGACCACGCGGTAGGTCACGGCCGCCTTGCCGCTGGGGGAGAAGACGACGGCCTTGTCGCGGCGGAGCGCGAAGTGGCCGAGGGAGTCGCGGTGGCCGTGCCGCTCCAGCAGGGCGCGCAGCCGGGCCTCGTCCTCCTCGGTGAGCCGGGCGGCCGGGTGTTCGGGGCGGAAGGCCAGGTAGATGGTGGTGACGGCGGTGAGCAGGCCCAGGGCGCCGAGCGAGAAGGCCACCGTCCAGGAGGTGTTGCCCTGGTAGTCGACGGGACCTTCGAAGCCGAACAGGCCGTAGATGACGTGGGTGATGCGGTCGGCCAGGCTCGGGTCGCCGATGATGCGCTCGGAGTGGACGCTGACGATGAGCAGGCCGAGCGTCAGCGAACCGGCGCTCATGAGCACGAAGTTGGCGAGCGCCCGCCAGCGGCTGCGCGGGTCGGGCAGGGCGTCGAACTGGTCGCGGTGACGCAGCAGCGGCGCCAGCAGTGCCAGGGAGATGAGTACGCCCACGAGCGAGTGCCGGTACGTGAACTGCGCGACGGCACCGGCGGGCAGCAGGGCGACGGCCGCGCGCCAGGCCCGGCGCTTGCCGCGCTTGAGGCCGTGGGCGAGCAGCAGCAACAGCACGCCGGTGCTGAGCGACAGGGCCGCCGCGAAGGGGCCGAGCGCGCCGGGCAGTACCTCGGCGATGGCGTGCATGCGGCTGTGGCGGAAGCGCGGGAACACGCCCGCGGCGATGTCCAGGACACCCACGAGGGCGCACGCTCTGCCGACCAGGACGGGGACGGCCTCGGGGCGCGGTCCGCGCAGCTGCCGGCGCAGCCGGTTCACCCGGCCCGGGGAAGCCGCGTCGCTTCTGCGACTCGGAACCTCGACCGACATTTCCTCATCTGTCCTGACAGACATCGCATCCCATAGTTCTGCGAGAGACCTTGGATCCGGTACCGATTCGGGCATCCGGCGACATTGCGCCCTCTAGGACGGTGTCTCGGGGGGAGAGGTTCACTCCCCACGTCAAAGCCGTTTCAAAGGCCAAGGAAAGTCCGGGACAAGCCCTCGCGAAGGTGTGGCCGAGGGGGCGGCCGGACGGAGAGCGCGGACAGGTAACCAACCCATGGGTCTCACGAGCAACAACGTGCTGCTGCTGGCGGTGCTGTCGGCCGTGCTGCTGTTCGCCGGCACGGTCTGGCTGTGGCCACGGCTGGCCCGGCGCGGCTGGCGGGCGGTGGGCGGGCGCGTCGGCCTGCTGCTGGCCACGCAGTTGGCGCTGTTCGCGGCGGTGGGTCTCGCCGCCAACCAGGCCTTCGGGTTCTACGCGAGCTGGGCGGACCTGTTCGGGCAGGAGAAGGACCAGGGTGTGGTCGTCGACCACGCGCGGGGCGACGGCCCGCTGGAGGTGGTCGCCTCGCGGCGGGTGCCGGGGGCGGGCGGCGCGCAGCCCCGGGCCGGCGGCCGGATCCAGGAGGTCGGCATCGTGGGCCGGACGACCCGTATCGCCACCCCCGCGTACGTCTATCTGCCGCCGGAGTACTTCCAGCCGCGGTACCGCACCCGTTCGTTCCCCGCGGCCGTGGTGCTGACCGGCTACCCGGGCACGGCGTCGGCGCTGGTGGAGAAGCTCCACTACCCGCGTACGGCCCTGGAACTGGCCAGGGCCGGCCGGATGCGGCCGACGATCCTCGTGATGCTGCGGCCGACGGTGGCGCCGCCACGGGACACGGAGTGCGTGGACATCCCGGGCGGGCCGCAGACCGAGTCGTTCTTCGCCAGGGATCTGCCCGACGCGTTGCGTTCGCACTTCAGGGTGGCCGAAAAGCCGGGCCGGCTGGGCATCATCGGCAACTCCACGGGCGGCTACTGCGCGTTGAAGATCGCCATGCACCATCCCGATGTGTACGCCGCGGGGGCCGGTCTCTCCGCGTACTACAAGGCGCCGATCGACGCCACGACAGGTGATCTCTTCCAGGGCGACAAGGGGCTGCGGAATCGCGCCGACCTGTGGTGGTACCTGAAGCACAGGCCCGCTCCCGATACGTCTCTGCTGGTCACCAGCAGCAAGGCGGGCGAGTCCAACTACAAGGACACGCTGCGGTTCATCGAGCGGGTGAAGAACACCGGGCGGACGCGTATCTCGTCGATCGTCCTGGAAAGCGGCGGGCACAACTTCAACACCTGGCGGCGCGAGATTCCGGCCACGCTGGAGTGGATCAGCGGGCGGCTGGACGGCCGTTCGCGGATCGCTGGGAATGATCTTGAGAATTGATTGAAGGGCAGATTCCGCTCCGTGCCGAGTTCTGATGCGGTGTGAACACTTCGGTATGGCTTTGTTTTGCGGGGTGGCTCACCATGATTCGCCTACGCGCGGTAAGTTTCTGGCCATGCCACGTGGACGACACCGCCATTCCCCGCCCCTGCACAGGCTGCTCCCCCCGTCGGCGATCGCAGGCGTCTCCCTCGTCTGCGCCCTGGGGCCCTGGGTGTTCACGGATCCGATGGCGCTCCGCGGTCTGGCCGCGGCAGCCGCGGCGACGGCGGTCGTCGGCGCGGTCGTGCTGCGCCGCTGGGACAGCCAGGCGGGCAAGCGCGTCGCCGACCTCACACGCGGGCGCGCGAGCGACGAGTGGCGCTTCGAGGAGCGCGTCGCCGAACTGGAGGGCGACCTCGAGGAGTCCCGCGAGCTGCGCGTGAAGCTCGAGCAGCGGCTGCGCGCCAAGCGCACGGAACTGGCCGGGCTGCGCAACGAACACGCCGCGCTGCTGCGCCGGTACGCCACGGCCGAGACCGAGCGCGCGAGCGTCCTGGAGGAACGCCGGGTGCTCGAGATCGAGGCGACGGTTCCGGTGCGGGCCGCGCTGACCGCGGGGGCGGCGAAGACGGCGGACGCTTCAGCGGAGACGGAAGGGGCACCCACGGCGGAGGCCGAGGCCCTCACCGTCGAGGAGGAGCCGGCGGTTCCCGCCGTCTTCTCGCCGGAGGGCTCCCGGCTGTTCCTGCGCGCGGCGGCAGCGCTCGCCCGGTTCGACGGCGACGCGGCCCCGGACCCGGACGGCGGCCCGGACGGCGACGGCGACGGCGCCCCCGAGGACGACGAGGACGAGCCCGCGCAGGAGGGGAAGGACGAACAGCCGGACCTGCGGGAGCCGTCGCACGAGGACGAGCCGCAGGGCCAGTCCGAGGCGGTGGACGGGCACGAGCGCGCGGCCGCCGGCACGTCCGCCACGGCCGAGACCGAGCGGCTCCCGCAGTCTGCCTCCTCAGGTCACTACACGGTGCCGACCGCGGTGGCCGTCGCACCGCAGACGCCGGTGCGGCGCCCGGTGACCGAGGGCGGGTTCGACTTCTTCGGCGCGAAGCGGGAGACGTCCCGCGCCGCCCTGGAGGCCGTGCAGAACGAGGACCTGGCCGACGTCGTCGGCCAGGAGGCCCTCGCTCTGCACAAGGCCGAGGCCGAGGCCCGGTACAAGCCCGCGGACGAGGAGTCGCGCGGGATCGGCCAGGTCATCGACCTGACCGCGCACGACGAGACGGAACAGATCGACGTGCAGGGGCTGCGCAGCGCGGTTTCCTGAAGCCCGCGCCTTACGGTTCCCGGCCGGTCACGCCATCCAGCGGTCCGGCAGCGCGTCCCTGCGCCCGGTCCGGGACCGCTCCGCCTGCCGGGCCAGCAACTCACGTGCCTCGTCCGCGTCCCGCAGCCGCGCCCGCACCACCTTGTTCGCGCCGGTGTCCACACACACGTCGGCCACGCCCCGGGCCCGCTCCCAGGGCCCCTGCGTCATCCGTACGCTCTGCACCTTGGCGTGCGGCACCAGCGCCAGACTCCGCGCCAGCAGCCCGGACCGCGCCGCGAACACCGCGTCGGTGACGGCGAGTCCGTACCCCCGCCACCACACCGGCACGCACCACCGGGCGCGGCGCGGCGACGGCGACAGGGCCGCGCTCTCCGGCACGGTCACCCCGGGCAGCACCAGCGCCACGACGGTCTCCGCGAGCTCGCGCGGAGCGACCGGCACCAGCACGGAGTTGGACGAGCCCGCCACATCGAGCTCCACGCGCACCCAGCCGCGCCGCCGCCACAGCAGCGGCTCCACGATCCGCACGGTCTGCACCCGCCCCGGCGGCACCGTCTCGTGGGCCCGGTCCAGCAGGCCGTGGTCGATGCGCAGCCCGTCGGGCGACTCGCCCACCGTCCAGTCGTACTCGCCGACGAACCGCCCCACGCTGCTCGCGCCCGCCGCGCCCAGCAACGGCAGGGCGACCGCGAGAACTGTCCACAGGCTGTGGGTGACCAGCCACAGCACCGGCGGAACGACGAGCGCCGCGGCCAGCGACCCCCAGGTCGCGCCCGTCAGCACCAGCGACACGGCGAGGACACCGGGCGGCACCCGCAGCAGCTGCCGGGACGGCGCCTCACCGACCTCGTGCGCGGTCTCGGGCGCGAAACCGGCCGCCCGGGCGAGCAGTTCGGCCCGCAGCGTCCGTGCCTCGTCCGCGCCCAGGAAGGCCAGTTCGTCCTTCTTGTCGGTCCCTATGACGTCGAGTTTCAGCTTGGCGACGCCCGCGACCCGGGCGAGCAGCGGCTGCGTGATGTCGATGGCCTGGATCCGCTCCAGCCGGATGTGCGCGGTGCGCCGGAACACCAGGCCGGTGCGGATGCGCAGTTCGGTGTCGGTCACCGCGAAGTGCGTGAACCACCAGGAGCAGAAGCCGTAGAGGGCGGCGGCCGGGACGATCACGGCGAGGGCGATCAGCAGCGTGGTCGTCGTCAGCCGGGTCAGCTGGCGCTGCGCGCCGTCGGGGTCGTGCACGGCCCAGCCTATGAGCACGGCGACCGGCGCCCAGGCCCGCCGCAGCGGGGTGACGGGATGCAGCCGCCGCTCGGCCAGGGCGCCGGCGGGTTCGAGGGTCATGGCGGGCTTGGCGAGCTCGGTGGTCCCGGCGCCCCCGGTGGTCTCGGTGGCCCCTGCGGCCCCGCCGGCCTCTGTGCCCCGGCCGGTCTCGGCGCTCTCGGGCGTCGTCACAGCCCCGCCGATCGGGCCTCGCCCAGCTCGGTGAGCCGGTCGCGCAGCCGTTCCGCCTCGGCCGGGTCCAGGCCGGGGATGGTGGCGTCGGTGGCCGCTGCGGCCGTGTGCAGTTGCACGCTGGCCAGCCCGAAGTGCCGCTCGACGGGCCCGGAGGTCACCTCGACCAGCTGCATCCGCCCGTACGGCACGACCGTCTCCTCGCGCCACAGCACGCCCCGGCTGATCAGCAGGTCGTCGGCGCGCTCGGCGTACCGCCAGGAACGCCAGTTGCGGTCGATCATCACCCAGCCCCAGGCCATCAGCGCCAGCGGCAGCACCGCGAAGACGGCCCAGGCGGGCCCGGCCAGCAGGCCCGGCAGCAGCCCGGCGGCCAGGGCGAGCAGCCCCAGCCACACCACCAGCAGCAACCGTCGCATCTTCAGCAGCCCGGGCGGCAGCGCGATCCACACCGGCCCGTCCTCGATCGCCCCCGCCGTGCCCTCGACGGACGCCGTCGGCTCCGCCTCCCGCGCACTCCCCGTATCCATGAGGCCAGCGTACGTAGGAGAGACTGTGTCCATGACTCCTACGACGGAGACCATGGTCGGAATCGGCGGCGCCGCGGAGAGCACCGACATGGTGCTCAACATCGGACCCCAGCATCCCTCCACGCACGGCGTGCTGCGGCTGAAGCTGGTCCTGGACGGCGAGCGCATCATGCACGCGGAGCCGGTGATCGGCTATATGCACCGCGGCGCCGAGAAGCTGTTCGAGGCGCGCGACTACCGCCAGATCATCATGCTGGCCAACCGCCACGACTGGCTGTCGGCGTTCTCCAACGAGCTGGGCGTGGTCCTCGCCGTGGAGCGGATGCTCGGCATGGAGGTCCCCGAGCGCGCGGTGTGGCTGCGCACGCTGCTCGCCGAGCTGAACCGGGTGCTCAACCACCTGATGTTCCTCGGCTCGTATCCGCTGGAGCTCGGCGGGATCACCCCGATCTTCTACGCCTTCCGGGAGCGCGAGGAGCTCCAGCACGTCATGGAGGAGGTCTCCGGCGGGCGGATGCACTACATGTTCAACCGCGTCGGCGGCCTCAAGGAGGACCTGCCGGCCGGGTGGACCACGCGCGCGCGTGCCGCCGTAGCGGACGTGCGCTCGCGTATGGACCGGTTCGACGACCTGGTGCTCGGCAACGAGATCTTCCGGGGCCGCACCCGGGGCGTCGGCAGGCTCACGCCCGAGGCCGTGCACGCGTACGGGGTCAGCGGGCCGATCGGGCGCGGCTCGGGCGTCGACTTCGACCTGCGCCGGGACGAGCCGTACCTGGCCTACGGCGAGCTGGGCGACGTCCTGAAGGTGGTGACCCGGCAGGAGGGCGACTGCCTGGCCCGCTTCGAGTGCCTCCTGGAGCAGACGCACAACGCGCTCGACCTGGCCGACGCCTGCCTCGACCGGCTCGCCGAGCTGCCGCCCGGGCCGGTCAACCAGCGGCTCCCGAAGGTCCTGAAGGCACCCGAGGGCCACACCTACGCCTGGACCGAGAACCCCCTCGGCATCAACGGCTACTACCTGGTCAGCAAGGGCGAGAAGACCCCGTACCGGCTGAAGCTGCGCTCGGCCTCGTACAACAACATCCAGGCGCTGACGGAGCTGCTGCCGGGGACGCTGGTCGCGGACATGGTGGCGATCCTGGGGTCGATGTTCTTCGTGGTCGGGGACATCGACAAGTAGGCCTCACACACGCAGCACGTCGGGGACGCCGACCGGCTGCACCAGCCACCCGAAGTCGCCCAGCCCTCCCGCCGCCGTGAGCTCGGCGGCCTCCCCGGCGCTGGCCAGGGCCCGGACGTAGGCGGCGGGGTCGGTGGACGCGAGCGTGAGCGGAGGGCGTGCGCCGGTCACGCCCAGGGCGTGCAGCGCCTCACGCTGGGGGAGGAGCCGCCCGCCGGGCAGCGCGCACGCGTCGAGCGCGACATGGGCGGTGATGTCGCAGGAGCCGTCCGGTACGGCCGTGGTCTCGCGGCCCTCCCGGAACCCGGTGAGCGTCCCGAACGGCGGCCGCGCGTCCGCCGTGTGCGCGTAGTCCACGGCGACGGCGAGCCCCCGGTCGAGCGTGGCGACCGCCGAGGCCCAGGCCTCGTCCCTGGTCAGGCCGATCTCGGCCCGCAGCCCCGCCTCGCCGGCCAGCGGCCACCACCGCCGCAGCCACCGCGCCTGATCCCCGTCGACCGGCTCCCCGAGCCGCTCGCTCCCGTCCTCCCGGACCAGCACCAGCCGGGCCGTGCCCGCGGAGTCCACCTCCGCGACCTCCACCGGCACGTTGTCCAGCCACTCGTTGGCGAACAGCAGCCCGGTCGTCCCTTCCGGGGGCGCGGCCAGCCACTCGATCCGGTGATCGAGCCCTGCGGGCCGCCCGGCGATCTCGACGGCGTACGCGCGCGTGCGGGCCGCCACCTCGGCCGGGAGCGCGGCGAGCACCCCGCCGGCCAGCTCGCCCCGCCCGGCCGCCATGTCGACGAAGTCCAGCGCCGCGGGCCGCCCCAGCGCCTCGTCGACCCGGCACAGCAGCCGCGCCACGGCCCCGGCGAACAGCGGCGACGCGTGCACGGACGTGCGGAAGTGCCCGGCCGGCCCCTCCTCCCGCCGGTAGAAGCCCCCCGTCCCGTACAACGCCTCCCGCACCGCCGCCCGCCACCCACGCCACTCGTGGCCCTCGGCTCCCGTACCTGGTGTCACCGGGCCAGGCTAAGGGCACACAACGAACGCAACTCCACCTTGCGGAGTACGTGCGCCCGGTGCGGATCGGTCCTCCGGTTGACCCCTGCACCTATCGCGCTTCCCTACGCTGGGTTACGTGCAGCGCCTCTATGACTTCCTCCGCAGGCATCCGATGTGGGTCGACGCCTCCTGGGCCGTGGTCCTCCTCGGGATTTCCATGGTCGGCGGAGTGGCGGGCGGATACGGTCCCGTGGCCGCCGCCGTCCCGATCACGCTGCTGCTCTGCCTGGTGGTCGCGCTGCGCCGCCGGATGCCGGAGAAGATGCTGCTGCTCGCGGCCGGGGTCGGTGTGGCCCAGCTGATCACCGACGTCGAGATGGGGCCCGCCGACTTCGCCATGCTGGTGATCGTCTACACCGTCGCGGTGGAGGGTGCGCGCTGGGCCTCCCGCTTCGCGCTGGGCGCCGGCCTGTGCGCGGCCCCCGTGGCCCACCTGCGCTGGCCGAGCGACCAGACGACGAACGTCGCGGGCAACATCGCCCTGACGGTCTTCATGACCGTGCCCTTCGCCCTCGCCTGGGTGCTCGGCGACTCCATCCGCACCCGCCGCGCCTACTTCGCGCAACTGGAGGAGCGGGCCACCCGCCTGGAGAAGGAGCGCGAGGCCCAGTCCAAGGTCGCCGTCGCCGCCGAACGCGCCCGGATCGCCCGCGAGTTGCACGACGTCGTCGCGCACAACGTCTCGGTGATGGTGGTCCAGGCCGACGGCGCCGCCTACGTCCTCGACGCGGCTCCCGACCAGGCGAAGAAGGCCCTGGAGACCATCTCCTCCACCGGCCGCCAGGCCCTCGCCGAGATGCGCCGCCTGCTCGGCGTGCTGCGCACCGGGGAGCACCAGGAGGCCGGCGAGTACGTGCCGCAGCCCGACGTCCAGCAGATCGAGGACCTCGTCGAGCAGTGCCGCACTTCCGGACTGCCCGTCGACTTCAAGGTCGAGGGCACCCCCCGTCCGCTGCCCAGCGGCGTCGAGCTCACGGCGTACCGCATCGTGCAGGAGGCGCTCACCAACACCCGCAAGCACGGCGGGCCCAACGCGGGCGCGAGCGTGCGGCTGGTGTACTTCGACGACGGCCTCGGCCTGCTCGTCGAGGACGACGGCAAGGGCGCCCCGCACGAGCTGTACGAGGAGGGCGGTTTCGACGGCCAGGGCCACGGGCTCATCGGCATGCGCGAGCGGATCGGCATGGTCGGCGGCACCCTGGACGCCGGACCGCGCCCCGGCGGAGGATTCCGCATCAGCGCCCTGCTGCCGCTCAAACCCGCCAACTGACGCCGGCACACGCCCCGCGCTGACACCTGTAACGCTCCCACCCGTAACGCTCCCACCGTAAAAGAGACTTGGAAGAGGCCCCGATGACGATCCGCGTGATGCTCGTCGACGACCAGGTGCTGCTGCGCACCGGGTTCCGGATGGTGCTCGCCGCCCAGCCGGACATGGAGGTCGTGGCGGAGGCGGGCGACGGGGTCGAGGCCCTCCAGGTGCTGCGGTCGACCGAGGTCGACGTGGTGCTGATGGACGTCCGCATGCCGAAGCTCGACGGTGTGGAGACGACCCGCCGGATCTGCGCCGACACCGACCCGCCGAAGGTGCTCATCCTGACCACCTTCGACCTCGACGAGTACGCCTTCTCCGGGCTGAAGGCGGGCGCCTCCGGCTTCATGCTCAAGGACGTGCCGCCCGGTGAGCTGCTCGCCGCGATCCGCTCCGTGCACAGCGGGGACGCGGTCGTCGCGCCCTCCACCACCCGACGGCTCCTGGACCGCTTCGCACCGATGCTGCCGGGCACCGCGAAGGAGCCCCAGCACCAGGAGCTGGAGCGGCTCACCGGCCGCGAGCGCGAGGTCATGGTGCTGGTCGCACAGGGCCTGTCCAACGGCGAGATCGCGGCCCGGCTCGTGCTGTCCGAGGCGACCGTGAAGACGCACGTGGGCCGCATCCTGACCAAGCTGGGCCTCAGGGACCGGGTGCAGGTCGTGGTGCTGGCCTACGAGACGGGGCTGGTACGGGCCGGCGGGCACGGCTGAGCCGAGCGGCGACCGGCCGGCTCCCGTCGGCTGTCCGGGGATCCCCTCTATCTGAGGATCCCCTCCAGGAACTCGCTGCCGAGCCGGGCCACCACCGTCACATCCAGCTGGTGCAGGACGTAGCGCCCGCGGCGGCGGGTGGTGAGCAGGCCCGCCTTCTTCAGCACGGCCAGGTGCCGGGATATCTCGGGGGCCGTCATGCCGTGCACCTGCGCCAGCTCGCCCGTGGTGTACGCGCTGCGGGCCAGATTGCGGCAGATCCGCATCCGCACGGGGTGGGACAGCGCGGTCATGCGCAGGGCCAGCTGTTCGAGATTGGGCGGGGCGGCGAGCTCGGGGGAGCCGACCGGGTAGTGCAGCACCGGCTGCCAGCCGTACCGGTGCAGGACCATCAGATGCGGCCAGCCCAGGCTCGTCGGGACGAGCAGCAGGCCGCCGTCGCCGGTGGACGTGCCGTCGTCCCCGCCCAGCTTGTCGACCGTGATCCGGGCGGCCGCCTCGTCGAGCGTGATCGCCGGGGACACCGCGGCCAGGGCCTCGGTCATGCCCTTGCGCCGGAAGAGGTCCGTCTTCAGCCGCGCGTCCGCCGCGAGCTGATGGCGCAACCGGGACCAGGCCTCCGCGAAGAACGCCTCGTCGCAGTCCTGGAGGAACTGCCGCAGCCAGGCCCGGATCGAGGGCGGGTCGGCCAGCAGCCGCCGGCTGAACCGCAACTGCTGGGGCCCGCGTGCGGCGGCCAGGTCCAGGGCGCGGCGGCGCACCTCGGGGTCGGACAGCGCGGTGGGCCCGCAGGAGCCGTACCCGAGGGCACAGGTGAACTCCAGTGCCGCGTCCACGAACTGCTCGTCCGACAGTTTGTCGAGCAGGTCCAGCTCCTCGGCGAGCGTGCCGCCCGGGAGTGTGCTCCGGCCCGGGACGCCGGCGAAGGGCATGAACAGGTCCGAGAACGTCGACCGCCACAGGAAGTCGGCCTCGCACATCCGGTCGGCCAGATGCGGATCGAGCCGGGCGGACACGCCCGTCACCCAGCCCTGGAGACCCGGGTGGTGCCCCGGCTCGGACAGCGCGTGCAGCGCCATGCCGAGCTCGGCCAAGGGGGAGGGCACGACGGCGATCTCCTCCGGCCGCAGCCCCGTGATGTCGATGTGCACGCTCATGCCTTCATGGTGCACTCCGCCACTGACAACGCCCCCGTCGATTGACGGGCGTCGTCAATCGACGCGACGTCGCCCCCGGCGCGGGCGCAGGGTGGGAGCACCGGGGCAGCCGCGGAGCCTTCGGACCTCCATCACCCCGTCCAGCCAAGGCGATTCACCATGAGCATCACGCAGCAGCACCTCCTCGACGTCTACCGCGCCCAGCAGCTCGGCGAGCCCGCCCCGCCCGCGCCCGGCACGCACGACCGGCAGGTGGTACGCGAGTGGCGCGACGAACGCCGGTTCCGAGCGGTCCTGGCCGGGCGCCCGGCCCGCGGACGGCAGCGGATCCGGCGCGCCCTGGGCCGGTGGCTGCCCTTGAGGCGCCGTACTACACACTGATCCGCCCTGGTCAGCCGCTCAGCCGCTCAGCCGCTCAGCCGCTCAGCCGCTCAGCCGGGCGACGAAGTCGGAGACCGCCGTCTTCACGTCCTCGGCGGTCCACTCCAGCCCGGGGGAGCGCACGCACACCTCCGTGCCGGCCAGGCCCGGACCGCCCCGGCTCCAGGCGGCGGCGAACAGGAAGACGCCCGTCTCCTCGGCCGTCCGGACCGACGCCTCCATGAGGACGTCCGCCTCGTACGGCAGCCAGACCTGGAAGTCGTGGGTGTGCGGTACCTCCGGGTACACGCGCGCCCACGGCACCCCGGCCGCCGCGAACCCTTCGCGCAGGGCGGCTGCGACCACGCGCGCGTGGGCGACGTACTCCGGCAGCCGGGGCAGCTCACGCTCCAGTCCGGCCAGCGCCGACAGGGCCGTGGGGAACTGCTGGAAGACCTGCCCGCCGTACCGGTGCCGCCAGGTCTTCGCCTCCTCCACCAGCTCCTTCGGGCCGGCGAGCGCCGCGCCGCCGAACCCCTCGAGGGACTTGTAGAACGACACGTAGACGCTGTCCGCCAGGCCCGCGATCTCCTCCAGGGACCGGCCGAGGTGGACGGTGGACTCCCACAGCCGGGCCCCGTCGAAGTGCACCACCGCGTCCCGCTCCCGCGCGGCCTCCACCACCTCCGTGAGCTCCTCCCAGGACGGCAGCACGAAACCGGCGTCTCTGAGGGGGAGTTCCAGCATCAGCGCCCCGAAAGGCTCCTCGAAGTCGCGCACCTCGGCGGCGGTGGGCAGCCGCGGCTCGTCCGTCACACGCACCGGGCGCAGGCCGCCGACCTCGCTGAACGCGTTCCGCTCGTGCACCTCGGGATGGCTGAGCGCGTGCAGGGCGACGGTCGGGTTGCCGGTGCGGCCCGCCCAGCAGCGCAGGGCCACCTGCTGGGCCATCGTGCCCGTCGGGAAGAACGCGGCGGCCTCCGTGCCGAGCAGTCCGGCGACCTTCGTCTCCAGCGCCTCGACGACCCCGTCGCCGTACACGTCGGACAGCTCGTCCAGGTCGTACAGGCCCTCCGCCCCGTCCAGCTCCGCCAGACGCTCCCGGAGCGTCTTGTGGAAGCCGAAGCGCGCGAACACCCGCCGTGCCTTGCGATGGGCGGCCAGCCGCCGCTCACGGAGCCGTGCGCGCCGCTCCTGGTCCGACCACTGCCCGGTCGCCTGCTCGTCCCGTTCCGCCGTGTCACTCATGCCCCGGATCCTGCCCCGCGCACGCGCGTGCGAGCATCCGCATTTTCCGCACACCCTGTGGACGACCGAACACCCCTCGAACCGATCGCGTTAACATGACGAGAAATCGTCCGGTACCCGGAGCGGACTGGAACGGGAAGGCCGCCGTCGAGTGAACACAACCCCACAGCCAGAGCCCAAGGACCGCCCCGCGCGGCTCGCCGTCGGCGTCGTCGGCGCCGGCCGCGTGGGACCCGCACTGGCAGCGGCCCTGCAGCTCGCCGGGCACCGCCCGGTCGCCGTCTCCGCGGTGTCCGACACCTCCCGGCGCCGTGCCGCGCAACTGCTGCCCGACGTGCCCGTGCTGCCGCCCGCCGAGGTCCTCCAGCGGTCCGACCTGGTCCTGCTGACCGTTCCGGACGACGCCCTGCCCGACCTGGTCGCCGGACTCGCCGACACGGGGTCCGTACGGCCGGGACAGCTGCTCGTCCACACCTCCGGGCGCTACGGCGCCCGGGTGCTCGACCCCGCCCTGCGCGCGGGCGCCCTGCCGCTGGCCCTGCACCCCGCGATGACCTTCACCGGCACGCCCGTGGACGTCCAGCGGCTGGCCGGCTGCTCCTTCGGCGTCACCGCGCCCGAGGAGCTGCGGCTGGCCGCCGAGGCCCTCGTCATCGAGATGGGCGGCGAGCCGGAGTGGATCGCCGAGGAGAACCGGCCGCTCTACCACGCGGCGCTCGCCCTGGGCGCCAACCACCTGGTCACCCTGGTCGCGCAGTCCCTGGAGCTGCTGAGCGCGGCCGGGGTCGCCGCCCCCGACCGGATGCTCGGCCCGCTGCTCGGCGCGGCCCTGGACAACGCCCTGCGCTCCGGCGACGCGGCCCTCACCGGCCCGGTCGCGCGCGGCGACGCGGGCACGGTCGCGGCGCACGTCACCGAGCTGCGCCGGCACGCCCCGCAGACCGTCGCCGGCTATCTGGCGATGGCCCGCGCCACCGCCGACCGGGCCCTGGCCCACGGCCTGCTGAAGCCGGAGCTCGCCGAGGACCTCCTCGGGGTACTCGCCGACGCGACCGACGGCACCGACGGCACCGAAGGGGACGCCCGATGACCACCACCCTGCTGAGCACCGCCGGCGAACTGCACGCACGCGTGCGGGCGGGCCGCCGCGCCGTGGTGATGACCATGGGCGCCCTGCACGAGGGCCACGCCACGCTGATCCGCACCGCGCGCGGCATCGCGGGCCGGGACGGCGAGGTCGTCGTCACCGTCTTCGTCAACCCGCTGCAGTTCGGTCAGGGCGAGGACCTCGACCGCTATCCGCGCACCCTGGACGCCGACCTCAAGCTCGCCGGGGAGTCCGGGGCGGACGTCGTGTTCGCCCCCGCCGTGGACGAGGTGTACCCCGGTGGCGAGCCCCAGGTCCGCATCACCGCGGGCCCCATGGGCGAGCGCCTGGAGGGCTCCGCCCGCCCCGGCCACTTCGACGGCATGCTCACGGTCGTCGCCAAGCTGCTGCACCTGACCCGCCCCGATGTCGCCCTGTACGGCCAGAAGGACGCCCAGCAGCTCGCTCTGATCCGCCGCATGGTCCGGGACCTGAACTTCGGCGTGGAGATCGTCGGTGTCCCCACCGTCCGCGAGGACGACGGCCTGGCCCTGTCCAGCCGCAACCGCTACCTCTCGCCCGTCGAGCGGCGCACCGCCCTCGCGCTGTCCAGTGCCCTGTTCGCGGGTCAGGACCGGCACGCCGCGCAGGAGGCGCTGCGGGCCCGGGCCCGTGAAGTGCCCGCCACGCGCGCGCGTGCCGAGGCGCTCAGCGCTATCGGCGAGTCCCGCGCTGCGGCCGACGCGCACGCCGTGGCGACTGCGGTCCCGGGCGGCCCGGCGGCCGTCCGCGCCGCCGCCCGCCAGGTCCTGGACGAGGCCGCCCGTCTCGACCCGCCGCTGTCCCTGGACTACCTCGCCCTGGTCGACCCGTCCGACTTCACCGAGATCGGGCACGACTTCACCGGCGAGGCGGTCCTCGCCGTGGCCGCCCGGGTCGGGGCGACCCGGCTGATCGACAATCTCCCCCTCACCTTCGGAGCCGCCTCGTGACCAGCACAGGCATACGACTGCACGCGCCGGCGCCCGGGTGGTCCATCACCGCGGACGTGGTCGTCGTCGGCTCCGGCGTCGCCGGCCTGACCGCGGCCCTGCGCTGCCAGGCCGCGGGCCTGCGGACCGTCGTCGTCACCAAGGCCCGCCTCGACGACGGCTCCACCCGCTGGGCCCAGGGCGGCATCGCCGCGGCCCTCGGCGAGGGCGACACCCCCGAACAGCACCTCGACGACACCCTGGTCGCGGGCGCGGGCCTGTGCGACGAGGAAGCCGTCCGCATCCTCGTCACCGAGGGCCCCGACGCCGTACGCCGCCTCATCGAGACCGGCGCCCGGTTCGACGAGTCCTCCGAGGGCGGACTGGAACTCACCCGCGAGGGGGGCCACCACCGCCGCCGCATCGCCCACGCGGGCGGTGACGCCACCGGCGCCGAGATCTCCCGCGCCCTGGTCGACGCGGTACGCGCGCGTGGCGTGCGCACGGTCGAGAACGCGCTCGTCCTGGACCTCCTCACGGACGCCGAGGGCCACACCGCGGGCGTCACCCTGCACGTCATGGGGGAGGGCCAGCACGACGGCGTGGGCGCGGTCCACGCACCCGCCGTGGTCCTCGCGACCGGCGGCATGGGCCAGGTCTTCTCCGCGACCACCAACCCGTCCGTCTCGACGGGCGACGGCGTGGCGCTCGCGCTCCGGGCCGGAGCGGAAGTCAGCGACCTGGAGTTCGTCCAGTTCCACCCCACGGTCCTCTTCCTGGGCCCGGACGCGGAGGGCCAGCAGCCCCTGGTCTCCGAGGCGGTCCGGGGCGAGGGCGCCCACCTGGTCGACGCCGACGGCGTGCGCTTCATGCTCGGCCGGCACGAGCTCGCCGAACTGGCCCCCCGGGACATCGTCGCCAAGGGCATCACGCGCCGCATGCAGGAGCAGGACGCCGAGCACATGTTCCTCGACGCCCGGCATTTCGGCGCCGAGATGTGGGAAAACCGCTTCCCGACGATCCTCGCCGCCTGCCGCGCCCACGGCATCGACCCGGTCACCAGCCCCATCCCGGTCGCCCCGGCCGCCCACTACGCCTCCGGCGGCGTGCGCACCGACTCCCGGGGCCGTACGACCGTCCCCGGCCTGTACGCGTGCGGCGAGGTCGCCTGCACCGGCGTGCACGGCGCCAACCGCCTGGCCTCCAACTCCCTCCTCGAAGGCCTGGTCTACGCCGAGAGCATCGCGGCCGACATCACGGCGAGCCACGCGGAGAACGGCCTCCTCACGCGCGTGCCCCGGCCGCTCCCGTACCCGGAGACCCCCGAGCACCCCCTGCTCACCGCGGAGGCCCGCTTCACGATCCAGCGGATCATGACCGACGGCGCGGGCGTGCTCCGCTCGGCCGGGTCCCTTGCCAAGGCCGCCGACCAGCTCCAGCGGCTGCACACCGACGCCCGCGACGCCCTCGCCGAGAACGGCAAGACCGCCGAGCCCGGCGTCGACACCTGGGAGGCCACCAACCTCCTGTGCGTGGCCCGCGTCCTGGTCGCCGCCGCCCGGCTCCGCGAGGAGACCCGGGGCTGCCACTGGCGCGAGGACCGCCCCGAGCGCGACGACACCAGCTGGCGGCGCCACATCGTCGTACGCCTGAACCCGGACCGCTCGCTGGCCGTGCACACCACGGACACCACACACTTCCCCTCGACCCTCCCCTCCCAGGCCCCCCAGGAGCAGTGACCGACGTGACCACCCCCGACCTTCCCCTCGCCTCCTCCGGAGGCTGCGGCGACGGCTGTGCCTGCGGCGCGGACGACGAGGCATACCTGGAGTGCGGCCTGGACCCCGCACTCGCCCAGCTCCTGGCCGACGCCGGCCTCGACCCGGTCGAGATCGAGGACATCGCCAACGTGGCCGTCCAGGAGGACCTGGCTCACGGCGTGGACGTGACGACGGTGGCGACGATCCCCGAGGACGCGGTGGCCACCGCCGACTTCACCGCACGTGAAGCGGGAGTCGTGGCCGGCCTCCGGGTCGCGGAAGCCGTCCTCTCGGTCGTCTGCGAAGAAGAACTGGCCATCGAACGCCACGCGGAGGACGGCGACCGCGTGGAGGCGGGCCAGAAGCTCCTCTCCGTCTCCACCCGCACCCGCGACCTCCTCACGGCCGAACGCAGCGCGCTGAACATCCTGTGCCGCCTGTCGGGCATCGCCACGGCCACGCGCGCGTGGGCGGACACGCTCGACGGCACCAAGGCCAAGGTCCGCGACACCCGTAAGACGACCCCCGGCCTCCGCAGCCTCGAAAAGTACGCGGTCCGCTGCGGCGGCGGCGTCAACCACCGCATGTCCCTCTCGGACGCGGCCCTGGTCAAGGACAACCACGTGGTCGCCGCGGGCGGCGTCGCCCAGGCCTTCCAGGCGGTCCGCGACCGCTTCCCCGACATCCCCATCGAGGTCGAGGTCGACACCCTGCACCAGCTCCGCGAGGTCCTGGACGCCGGAGCGGACCTGATCCTCCTGGACAACTTCACGCCGGGCGAGTGCGAGGAGGCGGTGGCCATCGTCCAGGGCCGCGCCGCCCTGGAGGCGTCGGGCCGTCTGACCCTCGGCAACGCCAAGGCCTACGCGGACACCGGCGTCGACTACCTGGCCGTCGGAGCCCTCACCCACTCCTCGCCGATCCTGGACATCGGCCTCGACCTGCGGCCGGCGGAGTAGGGCGGGTACGGGTCATGCTGCTGACGATCGACGTAGGAAACACCCACACCGTCCTGGGCCTGTTCGACGGCGAAGACATCGTCGAACACTGGCGCATCTCCACGGACGCGCGCCGCACCGCCGACGAGCTGGCGGTCCTCCTCCAGGGCCTGATGGGCATGCACCCGCTCCTCGGCGACGAACTGGGCGACGGCATCGACGGCATCGCCATCTGCGCGACCGTCCCCTCGGTCCTGCACGAACTCCGCGAGGTGACCCGCCGCTACTACGGCGACGTACCCGCCATCCTCGTCGAACCGGGCGTCAAGACGGGCGTCCCGATCCTCATGGACAACCCCAAGGAGGTCGGAGCCGACCGCATCATCAACGCGGTCGCGGCGGTCGAGCTCTACGGCGGTCCCGCCATCGTCGTCGACTTCGGCACGGCGACGACGTTCGACGCGATCAGCGCGCGCGGCGAGTACGTCGGCGGGGTCATCTCGCCCGGCATCGAGATCTCCGTCGAGGCCCTCGGCGTCCGCGGCGCCCAGCTCCGCAAGATCGAGGTGGCCCGGCCCCGCAGCGTCATCGGCAAGAACACGGTCGAGGCGATGCAGTCGGGCGTCATCTACGGCTTCGCCGGCCAGGTCGACGGCGTCGTCAACCGCATGGCGCGCGAACTGTCGGAGGACCCGGAGGACGTCACCGTGATCGCAACCGGCGGCCTCGCGCCGATGGTCCTGGGCGAGTCGTCGGTCATAGACGAGCACGAGCCATGGCTGACGCTGATCGGCTTGCGTCTGGTGTACGAGCGGAACGTGTCGCGCATGTGAGCAGGCACCGGCGTCGTCGCTGAGGCCGGGTGGGTCCGCAGCCAGGACAGCCACGACGCACCCGCACCCGCGTACGGCGAGAAGGGGACGTGTCGGGGGGTGCCCGCCCGCAGCGGTTGGCGCGTCAACGCCAGTCAGTCGGTCTCTCACCCCATCGCGCCGTTCCGAGGACGGACACCCCCCGACACGTCCCCGACCCACCACCCGGCGAAAGGCGCGACGCGCACCCGAGTGGTCCCCCACGCCACACCCACCCCCTATGCGTAATTTGTCTGATTAGCGCGTATCGTCGCCACATGCCCACGCCATACGGATCCCGCGGCGGCATGGCGTTCGGCGTGGAGGAGCTGCGTGTGCTCCGCCGCGCTCTCGCCCTCGCCCTCCACCCCACCTCCGCCTCGTCCGACGACGTCCAGGACTGCCTCCGCCTAGCAGAGTCGCTCGACGAGGCGACGCGGGAGGGAGTCAGGCTCCGTGCCTTCCTCGTGGCCGATCTCGGCCGGTACCGCGCCGCCCTGCCCGGCACCGCCGCCGGGTACCTCACCCTCCTGGACGAGGCCCTGGGCGCCGGATACCGCCCCCACCCCCACGACCTCACCGCCCTCCGCGCCCTGCGCGGCAACCCCACCGCCGCAGCCCTCCTGGACCGCTGCCGCCTGCTCGCCGAGCAGCACGTACGCGCCCACGCGCGGCAGCACTCCCGAACCACCCACCCGGTCACCCGGATGACCCCCGCCGCTCCCACCGATCCCGCCACCCCCGCCACCCCCGCCACCCCCGCCACCCCCACCGTCCCCGCCGCCCGCACCCGCCTGCTGGCCCTGGCGGGAGGCCTCTCCACCCCGGCGGACTCCGCCAAGGACACCCCCGGACAGCCGCCCGAGAAGAAGCCCGCCCGCAAGCCACCGGCCCCGAAGCCGGCCCCCAAGCCCGCCCCGGCTCCGACCCCCGCTCCCGCCCCGGGCACCCCGAAGCCCAGCCGTCGCCCGATCCCCACCCCGGGCGAGGTCTTCCCGCGCCGCAAGCCCACCCCGCCGCCCCCCGCGAACCCCCAGCAGCTCGCCGCGGGCTGACGTGGCTACTCTGGATCCATGGACTATGTCTCCGCGCTCCTGCCCCCGGTCGTCATGGCCGTCTTCTTCATCGGCGTGATCCGGGTGATCGTGAAGACACAGGGCGGCGCCAACAAGGCCAAGGAGGACGCGGCCGTGGACGCCGCCCTCGCGCGCGTGGAGGGCGCCCGCCAGTCCTCCGCGAGCACCCCGAAGGCCTGACCGCACCCCACCCCCGCCTCACCCCGCCGACGGCGTACGACTCGGCGCGGCCCGCCCACCGCGAGGCCCGCACCTACGAGTCGTACGCCCTTTTTGTTCCTGTTCGCCGCTGAAGCGCACGTCCGCCACGCCATTACCGAGATCTCCCACTATTGTTCTGAGCTGTGCCTCGCCCATTGGGAGAACTCGAAGACGCGGTCATGTCGCGGGTGTGGAAGTGGAACCGCCCTGTGACCGTTCGAGAAGTCCTGGAAGATCTTCAGAAGGAGCGGTCCATCGCGTACACCACCGTGATGACCGTTTTGGACAATCTCCATCAGAAGGGCTGGGTGCGCCGCGAGGCGGAAGGCCGCGCCTATCGATATGAGGCGGTCTCGACACGTGCCGCCTACGCCGCAGCCCTGATGAACGACGCCTGGTCGCAGAGCGACAACCCCGCCGCCGCTCTCGTCGCCTTCTTCGGCATGATGAGCGAGGAACAGCGACAGGCTCTCCGTGATGCCGTACGCATCGCCCAGGTCCCGGAAACCCAGGAACCGACCGAAGCGTCTGATTCGACTCCGGCCCCCGAGAACCCCGCCCCAGAGAACCCCGCCTCCGCTCAGGACCGCGACGGGCGATAGCGTCCGCCCATGTCCGCGAAGAGCCCCGAAGCCACCGCAAAAGCCATCACCGTCCGACGGGCCCGCACCAGCGATGTCCCGGCGGTGCGCCGTCTCCTTGACGCCTACGTCCGCGGCGGCAACCTGCTCGACAAAGCAACGGTGACGCTTTACGAGGACATCCAGGAGTTCTGGGTCGCGGAACGGGACGACAACGCGGAGGTCGTCGGCTGTGGTGCCCTGCACGTGATGTGGGAAGACCTCGCGGAAGTCCGCACTCTCGCGGTGAAGCCCGGCCTCAAGGGCGCGGGCGTCGGACACCAGTTGCTGGAGAAGTTGCTGCACACCGCCCGCTGGCTCGGCGTTCGTCGCGTTTTCTGTCTGACCTTCGAAGTCGACTTCTTCGTCAAGCACGGCTTCGTGGAGATCGGCGAGACGCCGGTCGACACGGATGTCTACGCGGAGCTGCTGCGTTCCTATGACGAGGGTGTCGCGGAGTTCCTCGGTCTCGAACGAGTGAAACCGAACACCTTGGGCAACAGCCGGATGCTTCTGCATCTGTGATCGTCGGCGATTGCGGATCGACACCTGCCCCGGTGCCCTATGTCCGAAACGCGCACGTTTCCGGACGGAGCCAGGGCTCCCGGTCTCTGCCGAGGGTTTGTGTTTTTCCGGCAAAAGCGGTTTGCTTTCCGACGTACTGCAGTACTGCATATAACAGGGGACGGCGATACGGCGGACGCCGGCACACTCCCCGGCCCTGAAGATATCGATGAAAGGAAATCCGGTGGCACAGAAGGTTCAGGTCCTTCTTGTCGACGACCTCGACGGTGGCGAGGCGGACGAGACCGTGACGTTTGCGCTGGACGGCAAGACGTACGAGATCGATCTCACCACCGCCAATGCGGACAAGCTCCGTGGCCTTCTCGAGCCTTACGTGAAGGGCGGTCGTCGTACCGGAGGCCGCGCTTCGGGCGGGCGCGGAAAGGCGCGCGCGGCTTCGAGCGGCAGCCAGGACACCGCGGCGATCCGCGCCTGGGCGAAGGAGAACGGCTACGAGGTCAACGACCGCGGCCGTGTCCCCGCGACCATCCGCGAGGCCTACGAGAAGGCCAACGGCTGAACAGCGGCACTACTGACCTTGCGTACGCAAGGCCGGCGGCTGGGCGCACGCGCGTCGCAGCCGGACCCGGTGGCAGTGCGTGGCCACCGTGTCCACCAGCCGTACGAGATCGGGGGCGTTTCCACCGCCCCCCAAGGCCGACAGCGTCGGCAGCGAGGCCTCGACCTCGCATCCCGGCTCGGGGGGCCGCAGCCACACGGCGGCCCCCTGGGAACCGACCGGGCCCAGGGCGAACGGCCGGCCGGTGAACGGCCCGGCCAAGGGCGGCAGCGTCACAGCCGCCCCAGGAGGCACAAGCCCGGCCCTCTGGCCGGGCAGCAGCGCGTTCTCACGGGGCACCAGCCGGCCCACCCCGTCCACCAGGCCCGGCACCGGCGCCTCCATGAAGCCGCCCGCGCCGATCGCGATCAGGTCGAGCGCCAGCGTTCCCCACTCCAGCCACTCCAGCAGCCCGGGCAACTCCTCCGCGCTGCCCGCGGCCACCAGCAGCCGCATACGGCCGCCCCGTACGGCCACGGGAGAACCCGGCCCCAGGTGCCGCAGCGCCGCGTGTCCCGCCTCGGCCGGCACGTCCAGGACGTCGAAGCGAACGCCCACCGCCAGCCGCACCGGATCCCCGGGCACCGTCGGCCAGCCCAGTTCCCTCTCGTACCACCGCCGGACCCGACAGCTCTCGTCGAGCGGCCGGCGGGGGAGCGGCACGAGCGGGGACGCGGACGCGGTCACGGGGTGCGGGGCGCCGAACATGCCAAGTGCAACCGCCGGAAGGACGTGCGAGTTACGCTGGGTGTCAGTGCGAGCGCACAGAGTGGCGAAATGGGGGCGCGCGGGGGGAGCCGGGAGGCGCAAGGTTGTTCGCCCGTAGCGGAGGGAACCGGGGCACCCGGCATGGACTTCCGGGCTCTACGGGTAAGACATCCCTAGTGGGAGGGGGCGACACGCAGGAAAGGCCGTCTCACGTTCGCCATCGGCGTACTGGCGATGGGGGTAACTGCCTGGCCTGCGGGAACATCGTCTCGCACCATCGGGTTGGAGCAGATGTCGGCGTTCGGGGTCAGGAGGCCATCGACGGTGTCGGCAGTTGGAATGAGCGGTCCCCGCTTGCGGGACTAAGCTGCGGAAGGACAGGGAGGGGAAGTTCCCCCCACTGCCTGACCGCTCTGAGGAGCGATTAACGATGTTCGAGAGGTTCACCGACCGCGCGCGGCGGGTTGTCGTCCTGGCTCAGGAAGAAGCCCGGATGCTCAACCACAACTACATCGGCACTGAGCACATCCTCCTGGGCCTGATCCACGAGGGTGAAGGTGTCGCCGCCAAGGCCCTTGAGAGCCTCGGGATTTCGCTCGAGGCGGTCCGCCAGCAGGTGGAGGAGATCATCGGGCAGGGGCAGCAGGCCCCGTCCGGGCACATCCCCTTCACCCCCCGTGCCAAGAAGGTCCTGGAGCTGTCGCTCCGCGAGGCCCTTCAGCTGGGCCACAACTACATCGGCACGGAGCACATCCTGCTCGGCCTGATCCGCGAGGGCGAGGGCGTCGCCGCCCAGGTCCTCGTCAAGCTGGGCGCAGATCTCAACCGGGTGCGGCAGCAGGTCATCCAGCTGCTCTCCGGTTACCAGGGCAAGGAGACCGCCACCGCCGGCGGGCCTGCCGAGGGCACCCCCTCGACGTCCCTGGTCCTCGACCAGTTCGGCCGGAACCTCACCCAGGCCGCTCGTGAGTCCAAGCTCGACCCGGTCATCGGGCGCGAGAAGGAGATCGAGCGGGTCATGCAGGTGCTGTCCCGCCGTACGAAGAACAACCCGGTCCTGATCGGTGAGCCCGGCGTCGGCAAGACCGCCGTCGTGGAGGGCCTCGCTCAGGCCATCGTCAAGGGCGAGGTGCCCGAGACCCTCAAGGACAAGCACCTCTACACCCTGGACCTCGGCGCGCTGGTCGCCGGCTCCCGCTACCGCGGTGACTTCGAGGAGCGCCTGAAGAAGGTGCTCAAGGAGATCCGCACCCGCGGCGACATCATCCTGTTCATCGACGAGCTCCACACGCTGGTCGGTGCGGGTGCCGCCGAGGGCGCCATCGACGCGGCCTCCATCCTGAAGCCGATGCTGGCCCGCGGTGAGCTGCAGACCATCGGTGCCACCACGCTGGACGAGTACCGCAAGCACCTGGAGAAGGACGCGGCCCTCGAGCGCCGCTTCCAGCCCATCCAGGTCGCGGAGCCGTCCCTGCCGCACACGATCGAGATCCTCAAGGGTCTCCGTGACCGGTACGAGGCCCACCACCGCGTCTCGATCACCGACGAGGCGCTGGTCCAGGCCGCCACGCTGGCCGACCGGTACATCTCGGACCGCTTCCTGCCGGACAAGGCGATCGACCTGATCGACGAGGCCGGTTCCCGGATGCGCATCCGCCGGATGACCGCGCCGCCGGACCTCCGCGAGTTCGACGAGAAGATCGCCGGTGTCCGCCGGGACAAGGAGTCCGCGATCGACTCGCAGGACTTCGAGAAGGCCGCCTCCCTCCGCGACAAGGAGAAGCAGCTCCTGGCCGCCAAGGCCAAGCGGGAGAAGGAGTGGAAGGCCGGCGACATGGACGTCGTGGCCGAGGTCGACGGCGAGCTGATCGCCGAGGTCCTCGCGACCGCCACCGGCATCCCGGTCTTCAAGCTGACCGAGGAGGAGTCCTCGCGTCTGCTGCGCATGGAGGACGAGCTCCACAAGCGGGTCATCGGCCAGGTCGACGCCGTCAAGGCGCTGTCGAAGGCGATCCGCCGTACGCGTGCCGGTCTGAAGGACCCGAAGCGTCCCGGTGGCTCGTTCATCTTCGCCGGCCCGTCCGGTGTCGGTAAGACCGAGCTGTCCAAGGCGCTCGCCGAGTTCCTCTTCGGCGACGAGGACGCGCTGATCTCCCTCGACATGTCGGAGTTCAGCGAGAAGCACACGGTGTCGCGTCTCTTCGGTTCGCCCCCCGGTTACGTGGGCTACGAGGAGGGCGGCCAGCTGACCGAGAAGGTCCGCCGCAAGCCGTTCTCCGTCGTCCTCTTCGACGAGGTCGAGAAGGCCCACCCGGACATCTTCAACTCGCTGCTGCAGATCCTGGAGGACGGTCGCCTGACCGACTCCCAGGGCCGGGTCGTGGACTTCAAGAACACGGTCATCATCATGACGACCAACCTCGGCACCCGGGACATCTCCAAGGGCTTCAACCTGGGCTTCGCGGCCTCGGGTGACACGAAGTCCAACTACGAGCGCATGAAGAACAAGGTGTCGGACGAGCTCAAGCAGCACTTCCGGCCCGAGTTCCTCAACCGCGTCGACGACGTGGTCGTCTTCCCGCAGCTGACCCAGGACGACATCCTCAAGATCGTCGACCTGATGATCGGCAAGGTGGACGAGCGCCTGAAGGACCGGGACATGGGCATCGAGCTCTCCCAGTCCGCCAAGGAGCTGCTGTCCCAGAGGGGCTACGACCCGGTGCTGGGTGCGCGTCCGCTGCGTCGCACCATCCAGCGCGAGATCGAGGACTCGCTGTCGGAGAAGATCCTCTTCGGCGAGCTGCGTCCCGGTCACATCGTGGTCGTGGACACCGAGGGCGAGGGCGAGGCCAAGACCTTCACCTTCCGGGGTGAGGAGAAGGCGGCCCTCCCGGACGTCCCGCCGATCGAGCAGGCGGCCGGTGGAACCGGGCCGAACCTGAGCAAGGACGCGTAAGCGTCACGGCTGAGTGAAAGGGGCCGGTGCTGAAAAGCACCGGCCCCTTTCGCATGCCCTGCGGCTTTACGACAGCTGCCCGTCGTAATCCGGCAGCTTGTACGTCTTCTCGGCATGGCCGCCCGAGAGATCGGTGGCGCTGTTGCCGATGTTCGCGATGATCGTGTAGCCCTTCTTCTCGATGTCGACGCGCTGGGCCGTCTTGTACTCGGCGACGTTCTTGAAGAGGTCGATGAAGTTCCGGACGTAGAGGCCGGAGACCCGGTAACCGGTCTGCTTGAGGTTGTACTCGGTGAACGAGGAGATGATGTCCGGGCGGGCGGTCACGAAGAACAGGGCGACGCCGTGCTCCTGGGCGTATCTGGCGGCCTCCAGGACCGGCTTGTTGGCCGGCTGCGGGTAACTGAAGCCGAAGTCGGTCTCCAGCGTCGTGTTGTCGATGTCGAAGACGATCGCCTGCTTCTCACCCGGCTTGGTGGCCGCGATCCGCTGCTTCAGATAGGGCAGCGCCTGGTCCATCACCGCCTGGCAGTCCTTCTGCCAGGTGGTGTAGTCGACGTCCGCCGCGGCGGCCGTGGCGGCGGCGGTGGCGGTCGTGGAGGCACGGGTGGCGGTCGTGGCGTCGGCCGGTGCGGCCATCGCCACGAGGGCTGCCGCCGATACGGCGGTCACTGCTGCGCGGCGCAACCAGGGGCGTCGGGTCTGCATGTCGTGGGGGTCCTCTCACGTCCGTGACGCTGCAACATGTCGTGTGCATGTTCGTGGGCGAGGGTGGCGCGAGGGGAACCGTAAGGTTACCGAACGGTAGGTGCCTAGAGGCGTGCGCCACATTTCCGGAATGGCTGAAGAGGGCCTCCGGTGACATGGCGCACAGGCGATATGTCCGTTACTAGGTGGAATAGTGGCTAACGGACCGGGAGGAAAGGGATTCTTGCCGCGCAGAGTGGGGGAAAGTGCGGTGCAGTGCGCGATTCGCCCCGTATGACTGCTGTGTCAAGAGACGTAGAACACTGAACCAAATTACTAACTTACGTCGTAGATCACGCTTTTTGGGGTTTGTCGGACTTCGGGTTACCAAGGGATGGCCATTCGGCGAGCGTCTGTGCGCCGGGTGGTTTCTCCGTCCCCTTCCACACGAGGTTTCGATGTCCCAGCGCGTCACGTCCCGTTCTTCCCGTACGTCCCAGCTCCGCACCCGTGCGACCGTGCTGGCCGCCGGCCTTGGCGTCTCGGTCGCACTGGGAGCCGGGGTCGCGTCCGCCGCCGACACCACGTCCGCGTCCGGCGCCGCCAGTGCCGTCCAGGCGCAGGCCGCCGCCCAGGCCAAGCACGCCAAGGCCGAGGCCGTGAAGGCCGAGAAGGCCGCCAAGGTCGCCGCCGCGAAGAAGGCGGCCGAGAAGCAGGCCGCTGCCAAGAAGGCCGCCGCCAAGAAGGCCAAGCCGTCCTGGGTCGACCCGGTGAAGAAGTACAAGCTCTCCGCGAGCTTCGCCCAGAACGGCGGCATGTGGGCGCACAAGCACAGTGGTCAGGACTTCGCCGTGCCGAGCGGCACCCAGGTCGTCGCCGCCCACGGCGGCACCGTGGTCAAGGCTGGCGGCAACGGCGCCGGCGACGGCCCCGCCTACGGCAACGCCGTCGTGATCAAGCACGGCAACGGCACGTACTCCCAGTACGCCCACCTGTCGAAGGTCACCGTGAACGTCGGCCAGATAGTCAAGACCGGCCAGGAGATCGCCAAGTCCGGCAACACCGGCAACTCGAGCGGTCCGCACCTTCACTTCGAGATCCGTACGACCGCGAACTACGGCTCGGCGGTCGACCCGGTGAAGTTCCTGCGCGCCAAGGGCGTGACGGTCTGACGACCCGCTGACCCGCTAGGAGCCCCCGGTTCCCCGGTGGGCCCGGGTCACGAGCTCGGTGGCGACCTCGAGGACGGCTTTGTCCTTCTCCTCGGGGTCGCCTTCCATTTCCTGGAGCAGGAACATCCCGGCGTGCAGCGTGAAGAGCGCGCTGGCGCAGCGGACCTGGTCGACCAGGTCCGCGTCCGGGTCGATGATGGTGTCCCGCAGGCTGCGGATGCGCTCCTTGAAGGAGTCGCCGATCCGCAGCTCCCGTACCGTCGCCTGGTTCTCGTGCATGAAGCGGAACAGCGGCGCCGCGTGGGACAGCGCCTCGGCGTAACGGCGGACGATCTCCTGCTTGGTC
Source organism: Streptomyces purpurascens (assembly GCF_045040895.1). NCBI lineage: Bacteria > Bacillati > Actinomycetota > Actinomycetes > Kitasatosporales > Streptomycetaceae > Streptomyces > Streptomyces purpurascens. Next base: position 5,317,015 of record NZ_CP108341.1, read on the forward strand.
TCGAGGGTGTGCGGCTGCTGCCGGCCCCACTCGACCAGCTCGTCGATCGGCTGGGTGAGGTCCTCGAAGATGCTGACGAGGATCTCTTCCTTCGTCTTGAAGTGGTAGTAGAGCGCCGCCTTGGTGACGTCCAGGCGCTCGGCGATCTCACGCAGGGACGTCTTCTCGTAGCCCTGCTCCGCGAAGAGTCCGAGGGCCACGTCCTGGATGCGCTGGCGGGTGTTCCCGCGGCGCCGCTGCCTGGTGCCGTCCATGGTGCCGCCCATCCTCCTACGCCGCCCGCTTTCCATAAAACTTACTTGACGCCCGGCTAGTTCCGGAGCTAACTTCCCAGTGTAGTCACTAGCCGGTCGGCAAGTAAGTAGCGGTAGCTGGGGGAGTGGGAAGCGATGGCGGACACGACGGAAACACCGGCGGTCGGCGCCGGCAGCGGGGGGAAACAGCCGAAGAGCGTGCGGGTCGTCCTGCTCGCGCTGATGATCGCGATGATGCTCGCGATGCTCGACAACATGATCATCGGTACGGCGATGCCGACGATCGTCGGTGAGCTGGGCGGGCTCGAACACCTCGCCTGGGTCGTCACCGCCTACACGCTCGCGACCGCGGCCTCCACCCCGCTGTGGGGCAAGCTCGGCGACATGTACGGCCGCAAGGGCACGTTCATGACGTCCATCGTCATCTTCCTGATCGGCTCGGCGCTCAGCGGCATGGCCCAGAACATGGGCGAGCTGATCGGCTTCCGTGCCGTCCAGGGCCTCGGCGCCGGCGGTCTGATGGTCGGCGTCATGGCGATCATCGGTGATCTGATCCCGCCCCGGGAGCGCGGCAAGTACCAGGGCATGATGGCCGGCGTCATGGCGCTGGCGATGATCGGCGGTCCGCTGGTCGGCGGCACCATCACCGACAACTGGGGCTGGCGCTGGGCGTTCTACATCAACCTGCCGCTCGGCGTGGTGGCCCTGGCCGCCATCAGCGTGGTGCTGCACCTGCCGAAGAAGCGGTCCGAGGCGCGGATCGACTACCTGGGCGCCGCCCTGCTGACCATCGGCATCACCGCGATCGTGCTCGTCACCACCTGGGGCGGCACGGAGTACGCCTGGAGCTCCGCGCGGATCATGGAGCTGATCGGCATCGGGGTCGCCGCGCTCGTCGGGTTCGTGTTCTGGCAGACGAAGGCCGCCGAGCCGATCGTGCCGCTGCACATCTTCCGCAGCCGCAACTTCACGCTGATGTCGGTCATCGGCTTCGTCACCGGCTTCGTGATGTTCGGGGCCACGCTCTTCCTGCCGCTGTACCAGCAGTCCGTGCAGGGTGCTTCCGCGACGAACTCCGGGCTGCTGCTCCTGCCGATGCTCGGCGCGATGCTCGTCACGTCGATGGTCGCCGGACGGGTCACCACGAACACCGGCAAGTACAAGATCTTCCCGATCCTCGGCAGCGTCCTGATGATCGTCGGGCTCTACCTGCTCTCCACGATGGACACGGGCACCTCCCGCCTCACCTCCGGTGTCTTCATGGCCGTGGTCGGGCTCGGCATGGGCTGTCTGATGCAGATCACCATGCTGGTCGCGCAGAACAGCGTCGAGATGAAGGACATGGGCGTCGCGTCCTCGTCCACCACGCTCTTCCGCACCCTCGGCTCCTCCTTCGGCGTCGCGATCATGGGCGCGCTGTTCAACAGCCGGGTCCAGGACGTCATGGCCGAGCGGGCCGGGGCGCTGGGCTCCAAGGTGACCGAGCAGTCGGCGCAGATCGACGCGAAGGGCCTGGAGAAGTTGCCGGTGCTGGTCCGGGAGGCCTACCAGCACGCGGTCTCGGCCGGCACGCACTCGGCGTTCCTGCTCGGGGCGGTGGTGGCCGTGGTCGCACTCGCGGCGGCCGTGTTCGTGACGGAGGTACCGCTGAAGGGAGCGGGACCGAAGGCATCGGACGACGACACGGCGGACAGCCCGGCCGCGCAGACGCCGGTGGCCGAGTCCGTCTGACGGACCGCACGAAGGCCCCCGGGGTTTCGGCCCCGGGGGCCTTCGTCATGCCCGATCGCACAGGGCCCGTACGCCCTCAGGGCCGCGTCATGCCCCCGACCCCGGCAGCATCGGATAACTCCCCGTGTTCGTCGGCGCGTGCTCCGGCAGCCACAGGACCGCCACCGCGCCCTCGGCCGGCAGCTGCTCCGGTGTCCCGGGCGTGCGGACGTTGCGGAAGGTCAGCCGGGCGCCCAGCACCCGGGCCTGTCCGGCCGCGATGGTCAGGCCGAGGCCGTGGCCGTGGCCGGCCCGGTCCTTGCTGCCGGTGCGGAAGCGGCTCGGCCCCTCGGCGAGCAGGTCCTCGGGGAAGCCCGGGCCGTGGTCGCGGACCCGGATGACCCGGCCCTCCACCGTGACCTCGATGGGCGGCTTGCCGTGCCGGGCCGCGTTGGCCAGGAGATTGAACAGAACCCGCTCCAGGCGCCGCGGGTCGGTCGTGACCTCCGACTCGTGCACGACCCGCACCTCGATGGCCGGGTCCTTGGCCGTCACCCGCCGGGCGACGAACTCGCCCAGCATCAGGTCCTGCAGCTCCGCCCGCTCGGAGGCCCCGTCCAGCCGGGCCACCTCCAGTACGTCCTCCACGAGCGTGCGCATGGCCTTCGCCCGGTCCAGCACCAGCTCGGTCGGGCGCCCCGGCGGCAGCAGCTCGGCCGCGGTCAGCAGCCCGGTCACCGGCGTGCGCAGCTCGTGCGCGATGTCGGCGGTGACCCGGCGCTCCGCCTCGATGCGCTGCCTCAGCGTGTCCGCCATGGCGTCCACCGCGCTCGCCAGGTCGTCGGTCTCGTCCCGGACGACCCCGCCCATGGCGTCCCGCACCCGCACGTCCGTCTCGCCGCCCGCGAGCTGGTGGGCCGCGACGGCCGCCTTGCGCAGCCGCCGCGACAGGTGCCCGCCTATGAGCACGCCGAGCGCGCTGCCGCCCAGGACGACGGCGATGGACCCGATGAGCAGGGCCTGGTCGAGATCCTGGAGGATGTCCGAGCTGCGGTCGGTGAAGCCCGAGTGCAGGGACATCACATGCCCGTTCTTCAGCGGCACGGCGGCCCATATGTCCGGCGCGCCACCCGGCCGGTCCGCCACGTAGGTCGCCCGCTGGCCCACCTCGACCCGGTCCCGCAGCGCCTCCGGCAGATCCGGGTCGTCGATCTTGGTGTTGGGGAAGTTCATCCGCCCGGACAGCTCGAAGTTGCGCTGGGCGATCATGATGCGCTCGTCGGCGAGGTCGCGCGCGTTGTCCAGCATCGACACCCGCGCGGCGTTGTGCACGACCAGGCTCAGCGCGATCGCCACCAGCGCGCCGACCAGCGCGATGGCCGCGCTCAGCTTCCATCTGAGGCCCGTACGGATCCCCGCGCGTTCCACGCCCGTGGCGACCAGGCGCCGGAAGTGCCCCCTCATACCCTGCTCAGGCCTTCAACTTGTAGCCGAAACCACGGACCGTCTCGATACGGTCCTGGCCGATCTTCTGGCGCAGCCGCTGCACGTGCACGTCGACGACGCGGGTGTCCCCGCCCCAGCCGTAGTCCCACACCCGCTCCAGCAGCTTGTCGCGGGAGAGCACCGTGCCCGGCGCCGAGGAGAACTCCAGCAGCAGCCGCATCTCGGTCGGTGTCAGCGCCACCGGCTGCCCGGCCCGGCGGACCTCCATGCCCTCGGTGTCGACCTCCAGATCCCCGAAGGCCAGCATCCCGCCGTTCGCCGGGGAGTCCGGCTCCTCGGCCCGGCCGCCGCCCGCGTGCCCGAAGCGGCGCAGCACCGCGCGGATCCGGGCGACCAGCACGGCCCCGTCGAACGGCTTGGTCACATAGTCGTCGGCACCCGCCTCCAGGCCCAGCACCACGTCGATGGAGTCGGCCCGCGCCGACAGCATGATGACCGGCACGGTCGACTCGTCCCGGATGCGGCGGCACAGGCTGACCCCGTCGAGGCCGGGAACCATGACGTCCAGCAGCGCGATGTCGGGGCGGTCCGTCCGGAACGCCTCCAGGCCCGACAGTCCGTCGGGCATCGCGGTGACCACGAAGCCGTCCCGTTCCAGGGCGAGCTGCGTGGCCTCGCGGATGACGTCGTCGTCCTCGACGAACAGAACGTGGGTCTGGTCTGCCATCCCGGTGCTCTCAGTCCTCGTGTGGGTCGTGGGGTGCGTACATTCAGGGGACGCACGGTCCGTGCATCGCGTTCACCGAGAGATCGGTCCGAGCGGCCCGATCGGTTCACGCACGCCGTGCCCGCGTCAGCTCGCGGGCACCGGCGACGGGCTGTCGCCGACGACCTTGCCGTAGTCGTTGTGCGTGCGGTACTTCTCGCTGAACCGGCCGGAATCCCATCTGTACGTGATCACGTTCTCCCCGGAGGGGCTCGACACCGGGTCGCCCTTGTCGTACACCTGCTTGGTCACCACCAGGTCACCGCGGTCGATCTCCGCGTAGACCGGGGGTTCCTCGGCCTTGAACACATTCTCGTACGAGCCGTCCCGCTCGCGATACACATAACTGCCCACGCCCACCGCGTCACCGCAGGTCAGCACGTTGACGACGACGTCGTCGGCCGCCCCGCCGGTCAGCTTGCCGTAGGACACGTCGACGGGATACTCGTCGGCCACGCACGGCTTCAGCTCGCGCTTCACCTCGGGGGAGACCTTGGGGTCGTCCTTGACGAGCCGGACCGCGTTCACGGTGTCGGGGGTCTTGGACGGGGAGGCCGAGGGGGTGGCGGCGGAGGCGCCCGCCACCGAGTCGGCGTGCGCCGGGCCCTCGTCACGCGCGCCGGTGCCGCCGGCGCCACACCCGGACACGAAAAGGGCGAGGGCGGTGACCACGGCCGATGCCGTGCTCACCGCCTGGATGTTGCCCCGGGTCCGTGCAGACCCCTCGCCGGTCAGGCCGCGCACCGCTCCCGCTCCTCACGCTCCAGCGCGCGTGCGTCCAGATCGCGGGACTCCAGCTCCTCACGGAGCCGGGCGAGCGCCCGGTGCAGCGTGCTTTTGACCGTTCCGGCCGACATACCGAGGGCGGCGGCCGTCTCCTCCGTGGACATCTGCTCCCAGTGTCGCAGCACCACGACACTGCGCTGCTTCGGGGCGAGGACCTTCAGTATGTCCATCAGCAGGGCGCGGTCCGCGTGCTGTTCGGTGGCGTCGTCGACCGAGGCGTCCGGGAGCTGCTCGGTCGGGACCTCCTCCAGCTTGCGGGCCCGCCACCACTCGGTCCGCGTGTTGATCATCACCCGGCGCAGGTAGGCGTCCGCCAGCCGCTTGTCCTCGATGGTCTCCCAGCGGCCGTAGGTCCGTACCAGCGCCGTCTGCAGCAGATCCTGCGCGTCCGTCGGGTCCGGGACCAGGCGGCGAGCACTGCGCAGCAGTGCGTCCTGCCGGGTGCGGACGTACTCCTCGAACTCGAGCACCTCGCCCTGCGCCATGGTGAACCGCCTCCCGTTTCCCCGTTCCGGCCGGCTCCCCGCCGTCCGTGCACTGCCTGTGTTCCTTGGTCGTCCCGTGTCTTCCGGGAACGCTTTGAAGGTACGGAGGCGTTGTCACGGCGCTGTCCGAAGCAGCCTTCGGCTAGCACTCGGCTGTCCGTCGGTTGTGTAACGGCCGTCGGAACGGGGAACAGCGGTGGGGGTGTTGGGGTGACTATGAGGCGATTTGTCCACCCTACGTCTCCGTCACGGGAGACCCATGGCTGTGATCTGTCTGTACGTCAGGCCAGCGGCAGCCGGTACATCCCGCCCGCCAGCGGCTCCACCAGGCCGTCGGCGACCAGGCCGTCCAGGGCGCGGGCCCGCTGCACCGGCTCGTGCCACACGCGGTCGAGCGCCGCCTGCGGAACCGGGGCGTGGGCCTCCCGCAGCACGGCGAGCAGCCGCCCGCGGACCTGCCGGTCGGTGCCCGCGTAGGTCTGGCCGCGGCGCGGCGGCCCGTCGTGCTCCGGCTTGCCCGCCAGCCGCCACGCGCACTGCGCGGCGATCGGGCAACGGTGGCACGACTCGCTCTTCGCCGTGCACACGAGCGCGCCCAGCTCCATGGAGGCGGCGGCCCAGCGGGCGGCGGTCGGCTCATCCTCGGGGAGGAGCGCGCGGGCCAGTTTGCGCTCGGCGGCGGTGGTGGCGTTCGGCGGGTACTGCACACCGGTGACCGCGCGGGCGAAGACCCGGCGCACGTTGGTGTCCAGTACCGGGTGCCGCTGCCCGTAGGCGAAGGAGGCGACGGCGGCGGCCGTGTACTCGCCGATACCGGGCAGCGCCAGCAGCTGGGCGTGGTCGGCCGGTACGTCGCCGCCGTGCCGTTCCGTTATGGCGACGGCGGCGCCGTGCAGCCGCAGCGCGCGGCGCGGGTAGCCGAGCCGGCCCCAGGCGCGGACGGCCTCGCCGGGCGCCTCCTTGGCCAGGTCGGCGGGGCGCGGCCAGCGGGCCAGCCACTGCTCGTAGACGGGCAGGACGCGGCTCACCGGCGTCTGCTGGAGCATGAACTCACTGACCATCACGCCCCACGCCCCGGCCTCGGGGCGCCGCCACGGCAGGTCGCGGGCGTTGTCGTCGAACCAGTCGATGACGGGGGAGTGCAGGTCCCCGCCCGGCGGCGGGCCGGACGCGGTGTCGATGGGGCCGGAGCTGGTGCGCGGGGTGTTCGTGGGAGCAGTCATGGCCATTCGATCCTGCCACGCGAGAGCCGCGAATCGGGCACACCGCGACCCGAGAGGGCGAGGTACCTGACGATCGGCAGCAGTGCCGCCCCGCTGTCCGCCGATAGCGTCGGCCGAATGGAACGTCCTCGTTCGGCGCGGCTCGCCCGGGGCGCCCTCCTCTGGGTCGCCCTCGCCCTTCCCGCGCTCACGGCGGACCGGATCGGTCTGAACGAGCCGCGCACGGTCTGGCAGCAGGCCGCCGGAGTGGCGGTGCTGGCCGGGGCGGCCGGCCTGTCCCGGCGGCTTCCGCTCGCCGCCTTCGGGCTCGCGGCCGCCCTGAGCCTGGCCGCCGCCCCGGCCCTGTTCACCGTCTCCTACGGCCCGGCCCTCGGCGTGTTCGCACTGCTGCTCGGGCTGCGGGCGGGCCGGGCCCGCCCCGCGGTGCTGTGCTTCGCCGCCGTCGGCTGCGCGGGCACCGTGCGGATCGTGCTCGTCGGGGTCGACCCGGCCCCCGAGTGGCTGGTCATGACGGGCACGCTGCTCTTCGGCTGCGTCTTCCCCTGGCTCGGCGGGCGCTACTGGCGGCAGAGCCGCGAGCTGGCCGCGGAGGGCTGGCTGCGGGCGGCCCGCCTGGAGGACGAGCAGCGCCTCACCGAGGAACGCGCCCGGCTGCGCGAACGCTCGCGGATCGCCCAGGACATGCACGACTCCCTCGGCCACGAGCTGAGCCTCATCGCCCTGCGCGCGGGCGCCCTCCAGGTCGCCCCCGGCCTCGCCGGCGAACACCGGACAGCGGCGGCGGAACTGCGCGGGGCGGCCGCCGACGCCACGGACCGGCTGCACCGCATCATCGGCGTCCTGCGGGAGGAGGACGACGAGCCGGTGCCGCTGACCCCCGCGGGCGAGACCCTGGAGCAACTCGTCGCCCGCGCGGCGGAGTCGGGGCTCCCCGTGCGCTGGGAGCAGCCCGCCGGGCAGGGCACGCCCGCGGCGCCCGGCGGGCTCACCGAACGGCTGCTGTACCGCGTGGCCCGGGAGGCGCTGACCAACGCGGCACGGCACGCACCGGGCGCCCCCGTGGTCGTGGCGGTGACCGGGCGGGCCGAGGGGACGTCCGTCACCCTCACCAACGGCCCGTCCACCAAGCGGAGTTCCCGGCCCTGCGGAGGCGGCACGGGCCTGCTCGGTCTGCGGGCCGCCGTGACCGCCGTCGGCGGGGAGTTCGAGGCGGGCCCGCAGGGGGAGGGTTTCCGCGTCAGGGCGTACGTCCCCGCACAGCAGACCGCGACCAGGCCGCCCCGCCCCGCCCTCGCCCCGTTCATCCACTCCCGCCGCCGCGTGGCCGTCGGCCTCGGCACCGCGGCCGGCGTGGGCGCCGTCCTCGTCGGCGCCGCCTTCGGCTGGTACGCGTACGCGGAGAAGCACTCGGTGCTCGCACCCGCCGCCTACGCGACACTGCGCCTGGGCGCCCCGGCCGCCGACGTCGAGCGGGTGCTGCCCGAGCGGGACGTGAACGACCCGCCCGCCGAGCGGGCGCCGACACCGGCACCGGAGGGTGCCGTCTGCCGTTACTACCGGGCGAGCGGTGAGCTGTTCGTCTCCGTCGACCACTTCAGACTGTGTTTCGACGCCGGGCGGCTCGTCGCCAAGGACGTGGTCCCGCGCGCCGGCCTGTCCGGCGAAGGCCGGGAAGAATACGAGGAGTTCTCACAGTGATCCGCGTGCTGCTGGCCGACGACGAGGCGATGGTGCGGGCCGGGGTGCGCGCCATCCTGGGCAGCGGCGGTGAGACGGAGGTCGTCGCCGAGGCGGGCGACGGCCGCGAGGCGGTCGAGCTGGCCCGCGCCCACCGCCCGGACGTGGCCCTGCTCGACATCCGCATGCCGCGCCTGGACGGCCTCACGGCGGCGGAGGAGATCGTCCGGACCGTGCCCGGCACGGCCGTCGCGATGCTCACCACCTTCTCCGAGGGCGCCTATGTCACCCGCGCCCTCGGCGGCGGCGCCACCGGGTTCCTGCTGAAGTCCGGGGACCCGTACGAACTGATCGCCGGTGTACGGGCGGTGGCCGCGGGCGCCGCGTTCCTGTCGCCGAAGGTGGCCCGGTACGTCATCGACGAGGGCCTCGGCGGCGGCCGGCTCACCCGCGAGGCACAGGCACGCGCCCGTGTGTCCGCCCTGAGCCCCCGCGAACGCGAGGTGCTCGGCCTGGTCGGCGCCGGCCTGTCCAACCCGGAGATCGCCGCCCGGCTGCACCTCGTCGAGGGCACGGTGAAGGCGTATGTGAGCGCGGTCCTGGACCGGCTGGGCGTGCGCAACCGCGTGCAGGCGGCGATCGTGGCGTACGAGGCGGGACTGGTGGGACCGTGACACCCGTGACGCCCGTCGGCTCAGGGCCGCGCCTGTGTCCCGTACGACGGTACGGGCGCAGGGCCCGGCCCGGTGACCCACCGCGCGGCCGGTGCCGGCGAGCCGCGCATGGCCCCGGCCAGCCGCGTCATCGGACCCGTCCCCAGCCGTATGGCGACGAGGGCGACGAGCGTGCCGAGGCCCAGCCCCGCGACCACGTCGTGCGGATAGTGCACGCCGACGTAGACCCGGGAGAAGGCCATCAGCAGGGCGAGCGGGGCCGTCAGCCACAGGAGTGTGCGCCGGACCAGGGCCAGGGCGACGGCCGCGGCGCCCGCGATCGTGGCGTGGTTGGACGGGAAGGACCAGTCGCCGTGCGGCGGACACTCGGCCAGGGACGCGGCCGCACCGGCGACCGCCCGGCACGGACGCTCCTGCGTGACAGCGGACTTGAGCACCTCACTGCACACATACGCCACGGCCGTGGCCAGAGGTGCAAGGGCCGCGATCGCGAACGCGCGGGGGGTGTCGCGGCGGGCACGCCACCAGGCTGCGGCGAACAGCAGGGCGAAGACCAGCAGTCCGCCCTCCGTCCATAACCCGGCCCCGTGCTGTATCCACGTCGGGGAGTCGTCGGCGGAGTCGGTGATGTCGCGGTAGAGCGCGGTGTCCTCGAAGTCCATGGTCACGGACGGTAGGTGGCGGGCCCATCCCGTCACACCCAGCGATCGTCGGGTGCCGTACCTGACGAAAGACAGGGGTGGGACGGCTCCTTCCGGCATGATGATCCGGAAAAGTTGTGAGCCTGAGCGGCGGGTGGGACCGGTGAACGCGCCGATCTCTCGTAAGGTTTGCGCCGTGGGATCTCTGCGCAATCCGGTCGGGCCGCTTCCCTCCTCCATCTACTGGCGTCGGAGGGTCGTACTGGTGTCCGTGGCTGCCCTGTTGGCGCTGCTGACCACCTGGCTCGTGACCATGGGCGGCACAGGCGGCAAGGACCGCGACAACGGCGCCAACGGCAAGAATCCCGCGCCCTCCATCACTCCCGGCCCGTCGAGTTCGGGTCCGGCCATCAGCCAAGCGCCGGGCGGGCGCGACGAGTCGGGCGACGAGGGCTCGGGCGGCTCGTCGTCCGGGTCCGGGGCAGGGTCCGGCGGCGGTTCGGGTGACGGCTCGGGCGGCGGCTCCGGGGACGGTTCCGGCACGGGCTCCGGCGGCGGTTCCGGCTCCGGCGGGTCCGAGGGGTCGAGCGGTTCGGGCGGCTCCGGCGGTGCCGGTGGCTACGACGGCGGTACCACGGTGGGCGGCGTCGGCGGGGGCGACACGCTGCCGGCCGGTTCCATGCTGCCCAACTGCACCGCGAGCGCCGTCAAGTTCAGCCTGCGCAGCCAGCACAACAGCTACGACCCCGAGCAGACGCCCACGTTCCTGCTGACCGCGCGGAACGTCTCCGGCCACGACTGCAAGATCGATCTCGGGCCGAAGAACGCCGTGTTCACGATCACCGAGGCGAGCGCCGACGACGACTACTGGTCCTCCAAGGACTGCCCCAAGGTCGCCGGCAGCCGGCTGTACCGCGTTCCCGCTGGCAGCGGCATCACCTACGCCCTGAAGTGGGACCGCAAGCCCAGCGCCCCCGAGTGCGCCACGCCTCCCGCGGGCTCGGCCGGGGCGGGCACATACCTGGTGGAAGCCAAGGCTCCGGGCTATGCGAAGGTGCAGACGTCGTTCGTCCTGAAGAACGATTAGCCGCTTGTCGTTCAGTCGGCCGCTTGGTCTTCATGCGTGAGGGGGGTGTTCCCGACCGGGAACACCCCCCTCACGCATCAGCGTGCGCCGAAGGCCGGACGCTAGACGTACCGCTCCAGGATCGACGACTCCGCCAGCCGCGACAGGCCCTCCCGCACGCTGCGCGCCCGGGCCTCGCCCACGCCGTCCACCGTCTGGAGGTCGTCGACGCTCGCGGCGAGCAGCTTCTGCAGGCCGCCGAAGTGCTCCACCAGACGGTCGATGATCGCGCCGGGGAGCCGGGGCACCTTGGCGAGGAGGCGGAAGCCGCGCGGGGACACCGCCGAGTCCAGCGTCTCGGGCGAGCCCGTGTAGCCCAACGCCCGTGCCACGATGGGAAGTTCGAGCAGCTCGGCGTGGGTGAGGGCGTCGAGCTCGGACAGGGCCTCGTCGACCGTGCGGGACCGCTTGGCCGTGGGCTCGGGGACGTAGTCCCGGACGACCAGCTCGCGCTCGGGCTCCACGCCGGCGATCAGCTCGTCGAGCTGGAGGGCCAGCAGGCGCCCGTCCGTGCCGAGCTCCACCACGTACTCGGCGATCTCCGTCGCGATGCGGCGCACCATCTCCAGGCGCTGGGCGACCGCCGAGACGTCCCGGACGGTCACCAGGTCCTCGATCTCCAGCGCCGACAGCGTGCCCGCGACCTCGTCGAGGCGGAGCTTGTAGCGCTCCAGGGTGGCGAGGGCCTGGTTGGCGCGGGACAGGATCGCCGCCGAGTCCTCCAGGACGCGGCGCTGGCCGTCGACGTACAGGGCGATCAGCCGCATCGACTGGGAGACCGAGACCACCGGGAAGCCGACCTGCCTGCTGACGCGGTCCGCGGTGCGGTGCCGGGTGCCGGTCTCCTCCGTCGGGATCGTCGGGTCCGGGACCAGCTGCACGCCCGCGCGCAGGATCTTCGACAGGTCCGAGGACAGCACGATGCCGCCGTCCAGCTTGCACAGCTCACGCAGACGGGTCGCGGTGAACTCGACGTCCAGCACGAAACCGCCGCTGCACAGCGCCTCGACCGTCTTGTCGGAGCCCAGCACGATGAGACCGCCGGTGTTGCCCCGGAGCACGCGCTCCAGGCCGTCACGCAGGGCGGTTCCGGGTGCCACGGCGCTCAGTGAAGCGCGCATCAGGCCATCGGTACCGGCACTCCCACCGGATTTTCCGGGAGCTGCTGCCCGGTCGTTGGCTGCCACTGCACTCCTCCGGTCGCAGGTTCTGGGGCGCCCCGTGTCGCACACTTGGTTCGCACGGACGGGCGAGACCTGGGCAAAGTCTACCGGCGACCCTCCTCGTCCCGCGGGGCCTCTCTGCGACGGGAGCGCGGAAGGACCCGCAGCGCGTCCCCTATGTCCGAGACTTCCAGAACCTTCATACCCGCGGGGATCTTGCCCGGGTCGCCCGGTACCAGGGCGTGTGTGAAGCCCAGACGGTGGGCTTCCGCCAGCCTGCGCTGCACGCCCGTGACCCGTCTCACCTCGCCCGCGAGGCCGACTTCCCCGATCGCGACCAGGTTCTTGGGGAGAGGTGTGTCACTCGCCGCGCTCGCCAGGGCCAGGGCGACGGCCAGGTCCGCCGCGGGCTCCGAGAGCTTCACGCCGCCGACCGTCGCGGAGTAGATGTCCCGCTTGCCCAAGGCGCTGATCCGGCCGCGCTGTTCCAGCACCGCCAGCATCATCGAGACGCGGGAGGTCTCCAGGCCCGAGGTGGTGCGGCGCGGGGAGGGGATCTGCGAGTCGACCGTGAGCGCCTGGACCTCGGCGACCAGCGGGCGGCGGCCCTCCAGGGTGACGGTCAGACAGGTGCCCGGGACCGGTTCGGCCCGGCGTGTCAGGAAGAGTCCGCTCGGGTCCGCGAGGCCCGTGATGCCCTCGTCGTGCAGTTCGAAGCAACCGACCTCGTCGGTGGTGCCGTAGCGGTTCTTGACGCCTCGTACGAGGCGGAGGCGGGCGTGCCGGTCGCCCTCGAAGTGCAGCACCACGTCCACGAGGTGTTCCAGCAGGCGCGGGCCCGCGATGGCGCCGTCCTTGGTGACATGGCCCACGAGCAGCGTGGACATGCCGCGTTCCTTCGACGCCCGGATCAGGGCCCCGGCGACCTCCCGCACCTGGGCCATGCCGCCGGGCGCGCCGTCGATCTCCGGGGAGGCCACGGTCTGCACCGAGTCCAGGATCAGCAGCGACGGCTTCACCGCGTCCAAGTGGCCCAGCACCGCCGCCAGATCCGTCTCGGCGGCCAGGTACAGATGGTCGTCGATGGCGTTGATGCGGTCGGCGCGCAGCCGGACCTGGCTCGCCGACTCCTCGCCCGTGACGTACAGCGTGCGGTGCTCGTCGCTCGCCGACTTGGCCGCCACGTCGAGCAGGAGCGTCGACTTGCCGACGCCCGGCTCGCCCGCGACCAGCACCACCGCGCCGGGGACCAGGCCGCCGCCGAGCACGCGGTCCAGCTCGGGCACGCCGGTGGTGCGGGCCGTCGCCCGGCGGCCGTCCACCTGGCCGATGGGCAGGGCGGAGGTGGTGACCCTGCCCGGTGCCGTCGTACGGACCGCGGGCGTGCCGTACTCCTCGACCGTCCCCCAGGCCTGGCACTCGGGGCAGCGGCCGAGCCACTTCGCCGTCTGCCACCCGCACTCCGTGCAGCGGTAGGACGGGCGGTCCTTGGTGGTCTTCGTACGGGCAGCCATGGACGAACCGTAGCCGCAGGCACTGACACCGCGGGGACCGGAAGGCGCGGCCACCTGCGCGCCAGGGCCCCGCCACCCCGCGCCAGCGGCGGAACAACAGGTTCCTGTCCCCTATTGAGGGATCGTTTCACCCGTACGGATTAAATGTGCTCAAGCCGCCGGAAGGTAACACTCCCGGCCCCCTACGGTCGCCGAATGACGAGCAGTACGCCGGAGATCTCGACCCGCTCGGCCGGCGCCCACCGGGCGCACCGGGAAGCGCGTGACCGCGGTGCGGCGCGCACGCTGGTGCAGCGGCCGCCCGCGCGCTACGAGCCCTACCTGGACGGCCTGTTCACCTACTGCCTGTCCGTGCTGTGCGACCACGACGCCGCGACCGCCGCCCTGGGCGACGTCCTCGCGCTCGCCGAACGCCGCGGCCGGCACGTCCCCGAGGCGCCCGCGGACCGCAGGGCCTGGCTGTACGCGCTGGCCCGCTGGGCGTGCCTGCGGGGGCTGGCCGAGGCCAAGCAGAAACGTACGAGCAGCCACGCGGCGGGCCGCGCACAACGCGCCGACCGCCCGGCCGCCCCGGCCCTCTCCGAGGAGGTCCAGGAGCGGCGCCGCGGCGAACTGGCCCTGCTGGCCTGGCCGGAGGCCGCCGGAACCACCCCGGAACAGCGGGAGGCGCTCGAACTGGCCGTGCGCCACCACCTCGCCGCCCACGAGGTCGCCGCCGTCCTCGGCATGGACCTCGCCGCCACCCGCGACCTGCTCGCCTCCGCCGCCTGCGAGGTCGAACGCACGCGTGCGGCCCTCGCCGTGGTCGAGACCGGGGCGTGTCCGAGCGTCGCCCACCTCGTCGGCGACGACCGGCTCGTGCTCGGCACGGCCCTGCGCCGCGAGCTCGTCCGGCACGTCGACGACTGCCCGCGCTGCCGCCGCACCGCCGAGCGCGCCATCCCCGGACGCTGGCCCGGCACCAGCGTCACGCCCGCCGCGCTGCCCGTCCTGCCCGCGCCCCTCGCGGCCCTGCACGTCGCCATGGCCCACCATCCACGCGCGCGGGGCGCGGCCCCCCGCTTCGACCGGCGCGGCTACCCGATGGACCCCAAGGACCGCGCCGCCCGAAGGGACCGTCTCCGCGCGCGTGCCGTCACCACGACCGTCGTCGCCACCGTCGTGGCCGCCCCCGTGCTCGCCCTGTGGGCCGCCTACCGGGGCACCCCCGTGGGCGAGGCGCAGGACGGCCGCTCCGCCTCAGCCCTAGAGGTGGACGACCCGCTCGGCCTGGACGGCGAGATGGCGGGCGGCGGCTACGAGAACACCGGCAACGCGAGCACCAGACCCGGCCCCCGCTTCGGCAAGAACGGCAAGGCCGACGTGTCCGTGGAGGTCATCGGCGTCGCCGTCGCCGGCCGCGAGAGCGCTCTGGACGTCACGGCGGACAACACGGGCGACACCACCCTGATCACCCTCGCCGCCACGGGCCCGGCCCCGGTCCGCTGGTCGGCCTCCACGGGAGCCGACTGGCTCTACCTCAGCCAGTCCTCGGGAACGCTGCGGCCGGGCGAGTCGTTGACGATCAAGGTGTACGTCGACCATCTGCGTGAGCCCTCGGGCCCCTGGCACGCGCAGGTGGCGGTCGCACCCGTCGGCGCCGTCGTCCACATCGAGGGCTTCGGCACCGCGCCCACCCCCTCCGATCCCGGCCCCGGCCCGGGCCCCCGCCCCGGCGACCCGCCCCCGACCCAGCCGGACCCGACGCCCACGACCTCGGCGCCGGACCCCGACCCGACGCCGACGACCCCGCCCTCGTCACCCGACCCGGACCCCACGCCCACCGACCCGGGCCCGAGCGACCCGACGGACTCGACGCCACCGCCCTCGGAGGGCGACGACCCGAGCCCGTACACGTCCTAGGGCCTGCCGTCAGTCGACCGGATCCGCCGGATGCGGTGCCAGCAACGGCAGCTGCGAGGCCAGCCGCTCCTCGCACAGCTCGACCAGCCGGTCGTAGCCCGCCTTGCCCATCAGCTCGATCAGCTCCGGCCGGTAGGACACGTACACCGGGTCGCCCGCGCCGTGCGCCGAGGTCGCGGACGTGCACCACCAGTGCAGGTCATGACCGCCCGGCCCCCAGCCGCGGCGGTCGTACTCACCGATCGACACCTGCAGCACGCGCGTGTCGTCGGGCCGGTCGATCCACTCGTACGTCCGCCGCACCGGCAGCTGCCAGCACACGTCCGGCTTGGTCTCCAGCGGCTCGCGGCCCTCTTTCAGGGCGAGGATGTGCAGCGAGCAGCCCGCGCCGCCCGCGAAGCCGGGCCGGTTCTGGAAGATGCACGAGCCCTGGAAGGGGCGTGTCTGCCGGTCACCGTCCTCGTCCTCGGAGACCCAGCCGCTGCTCGTGCCCTCGGCGTGGTTCTGCCAGATGTCCGGAGTGAGCCTCGCCACATGCTCGGCGACCCGCTTCTCGTCGTCCTCGTCGGAGAAGTGGGCACCCAACGTGCAGCACCCGTCGTCCGCGCGGCCGGCCTGGATGCCCTGGCAGCCGCTGCCGAAGATGCAGTTCCAGCGAGAGGTCAGCCATGTCAGATCGCAGCGGAAGACCTGCTCGTCGTCCGCCGGATCAGGAAACTCCACCCACGCGCGGGCGAAGTCGAGGCCCTTCTCGTCGGACACCGCGGCACCCGATGATTTGTCGCGCTTCGCCTTTTTCGTCTTTGGCACATGTCCAGGGTACGGGCCTTGTGCCCACACCGAGGACGGCGGACGGCGCGGCTGGCAGTAGCGTTCCGTACATGAGACTCGGTGTCCTCGACGTGGGATCGAACACGGTGCATCTGCTCGTGGTGGACGCGCATCCCGGCGCGTGCCCGTTGCCCGCGCACTCGCACAAGGCGGAACTGCGCCTCGCCCAGCTCCTCGACGACGACGGCGCGATCGGCCCGCACGGCGTCGACCAGCTGGTCTCGGTCGTCCAGGAGGCGCTCCAGGCCGCCGAGGACAAGGGCGTCGAGGATCTGCTGCCGTTCGCCACCTCCGCCGTGCGCGAGGCCCGCAACGCCGATGACGTCCTCGCGCGCGTGCGCGCCGAGACCGGCGTCGAGCTCCAGGTCCTCACCGGCGCGGAGGAGGCCCGCCTCACCTTCCTCGCGGCCCGCCGCTGGTTCGGCTGGTCGGCCGGAAAACTGCTGGTCCTGGACATCGGCGGCGGCTCCCTGGAGATCGCCTACGGCATCGACGAGGAGCCCGACGCGGCCGTCTCGCTGCCGCTGGGCGCCGGCCGCCTCACCGCCGGCTGGCTGCCCGGCGACCCGCCCTCACCGGACGACGTCCGTGCCCTGCGCCGCCATGTACGCACCGAGATCGCCCGCACGGTCGGCGAGTTCAGCCGCATCGGTTCCCCCGACCACGTCGTGGCCACGTCCAAGACCTTCAAGCAGCTGGCCCGCATCGCCGGCGCCGCCCGCTCCGCCGAGGGCCCCTACGTCCAGCGCGAACTGAAGCGGGAGTCTCTGGAGGCCTGGGTCCCGAGGCTGGCCGGCATGAAGGAGGCGGAACGGGCCGAGCTGCCGGGCGTCTCCGAGGGCCGGGCGAACCAGCTCCTGGCCGGTGCCCTGGTCGCCGAGGGCGCGATGGACCTGTTCGGCGTCGAGCGCGTGGAGATCTGCCCGTGGGCGCTGCGGGAGGGCGTGATCCTGCGGCGCCTGGACCACATGGAGTCCGCGTAAGAGAGCTGCGAAGGACATGCACCCCCGCCGTGGCAAACACCACAACGGCGAAGAGGCCCCCCGCCCCGCCCCGACCACACCCCGTAATCTGTCCTGCATGGCAGAGCCAGCCGTAAAGATCCCGGACGCGAAGGTCGCCCTGTCGACGGCCTCGGTCTACCCGGAGTCGACGGCCACGGCCTTCGAGATCGCCGCACGCCTCGGCTACGACGGAGTCGAGGTCATGGTCTGGACGGATCCCGTGAGCCAGGACATCGAGGCCCTGCGCAGACTCAGCGACTACCACCAGATCCCCGTCCTGGCCGTGCACGCCCCCTGCCTGCTCATCACGCAGCGCGTCTGGTCCACCGACCCCTGGACCAAGCTCCAGCGGGCCCGTGCGGCGGCCGAGAAGCTCGACGCGAGCACCGTCGTCGTGCACCCGCCGTTCCGCTGGCAGCGCCAGTACGCCAGGGACTTCGTCGCCGGGATCTGGCGCATGGCGAACGAGACAGATGTGCGGTTCGCCGTGGAGAACATGTACCCCTGGCGCTACCGCGACCGCGAGATGCTCGCGTACGCCCCCGACTGGGACGTGACGAAGGACGACTACCGGCACTTCACGATCGACCTCAGCCACACCGCGACGGCCCGTGCCGACGCACTGGACATGGTCGACCGCATGGGAGACCGCCTCGGCCACGTCCACCTCGCCGACGGCAGGGGATCGGCCAAGGACGAGCACCTGGTGCCCGGCCGCGGCACCCAGCCCTGCGCCGAGGTGCTGGAGCGGCTCGCCCTGACCGGCTTCGACGGGCACGTCGTCATCGAGGTCAACACCCGCCGTGCCATGTCGAGCGCGGAGCGGGAGGCCGACCTGGCGGAGGCGCTGGCCTTCACGCGCCTGCACCTGGCCTCGGCGGTGAAGGTGCCGCGACGATGAGCGACCGGCCGCCGGACGGACCCCCGGCCGGAACCGGCACCACCGCCCGCCGCCGGGGCCGCCCCCCGCGCACGGAGTCGGCCGACACCCGCGACCGCATCCTCACCGCCGCCCGGGAGGAGTTCTCCGAGCGCGGCTTCGAGAAGACGTCCGTGCGCGGCATCGCCAAGGCCGCCGAGGTCGACTCGGCGCTCGTGCACCACTACTTCGGCACGAAGGAGCAGGTCTTCGAGGCGGCGATCACCCAGTCCTTCGCCCCCGCCATCGAGGCCCCGAAGGCCATCGAGGAGGGACCGCTCGACGGCGTGGGGGAGCGCTTGGTCCGCTTCTTCTTCGGCATCTGGGAGAACCCGGCGACCCGCGCGCCCCTGCTCGCCATCGTCCGCTCGGCCGTCACCAACGAAACGGCGGCCGCCGTCTTCCGCCGGATCGTCGCCACCCAGGTGCTGAGCCGCATCGCCGGCCGGCTGGACCTGCCGGACGCCGAACTGCGGGCCGAGCTCGCCGCCGCCCAGCTCGTGGGCACGGCGATGCTGCGCTACGTCATCAAGGTCGAACCGCTGGCCTCGACGGACCCGGAGCAGATCATCGCGCGCCTGGCCCCGGTCGTACAGGGCCACCTCACCGGCCCCTGACCCGCCGAAGACAGCCGTCGACCGAGACACTCATCCCGCATTTCGGACACGCCGTCCCGCCCTCTGGATGACCGGCGTACGCTCGATAGCAGTCAGAAATCTCCGAATCCTCTGACGCAGTCTCTGAAGGAGCGAGCGACGATGCCCGAGCTGAGGTCCCGCACAGTCACCCACGGCCGCAACATGGCGGGCGCCCGCGCCCTTATGCGGGCTTCCGGTGTACCGGGTGCGGACATCGGCCGCAAGCCGATCATCGCGGTCGCCAACAGCTTCACCGAGTTCGTGCCGGGCCACACCCACCTCCAGCCGGTCGGCCGGATCGTCAGCGAGGCGATCGTCGAGGCCGGCGGCATCCCGCGCGAGTTCAACACCATCGCGGTGGACGACGGCATCGCCATGGGCCACGGCGGCATGCTGTACAGCCTCCCCTCCCGGGACCTCATCGCGGACTCGGTCGAGTACATGGTCGAGGCCCACTGCGCCGACGCCCTGATCTGCATCTCCAACTGCGACAAGATCACCCCGGGCATGCTGAACGCGGCTCTCCGCCTCAACATCCCCACGGTCTTCGTCTCCGGCGGCCCGATGGAGTCCGGCCGCGCGACGCTGGTCGACGGCACGGTCCGCACGCTGGACCTGGTCGACGCGATCTCCGACGCGGTGAACGACAAGATCTCGGACGAGGACATCCTCCGTATCGAGGAGAACGCCTGCCCGACCTGTGGCAGCTGCTCCGGCATGTTCACCGCCAACTCGATGAACTGCCTCACCGAGGCCATCGGCCTCTCCCTCCCCGGCAACGGCTCGGTCCTGGCCACGCACACCGCGCGCAAGCAGCTCTACGTCGACGCGGCGAACACGGTCATGGACATCACCCGCCGCTACTACGAGCACGACGACGACACGGTCCTGCCGCGCAACGTCGCCACCATCGCGGCCTTCGAGAACGCGATGGCCCTCGACATCGCCATGGGCGGCTCGACCAACACGATCCTGCACCTGCTGGCCGCGGCCCAGGAGGCGGACGTCCCCTTCGGCCTGGAGGAGATCGACGCGGTCTCCCGCCGCGTCCCCTGCCTCGCCAAGGTCGCCCCGAACGTCGCGAAGAACCGCACGTACTACATGGAGGACGTGCACCGCGCCGGCGGCATCCCCGCCCTCCTCGGCGAACTGCACCGCGGCGGCCTGCTCAACGAGGACGTGCACTCGGTCCACAGCCCGACCCTCGCCGACTGGCTGAAGACCTGGGACGTGCGCGGCGGCTCCCCGTCCCCCGAGGCCCTCGAGCTGTGGCACGCGGCCCCCGGCTGCGTCCGCTCCGCCGAGGCCTTCTCCCAGTCCGAGCGCTGGGCGTCCCTCGACGAGGACGCCGAGGGCGGCTGCATCCGCTCCGTCGAGCACGCGTACTCCAAGGACGGCGGCCTCGCGGTCCTCAAGGGCAACCTCGCGGTCGACGGCTGCGTGGTGAAGACGGCCGGCGTCGACGAGTCGATCTGGACCTTCGAGGGCCCGGCGGTCGTCTGCGAGTCGCAGGAGGAGGCCGTCGAGAAGATCCTGCTGAAACAGATCACGGAGGGCGACGTCGTCGTCATCCGCTACGAGGGCCCCAAGGGCGGCCCCGGAATGCAGGAGATGCTCTACCCGACCTCGTACCTGAAGGGCCGCGGCCTCGGCAAGGCCTGCGCCCTGATCACCGACGGCCGCTTCTCCGGCGGCACGTCCGGCCTGTCCATCGGGCACGCCTCGCCCGAGGCGGCCGGCGGCGGCACCATCGCCCTCGTCGAGGACGGCGACCGCATCCGCATCGACATCCCGAACCGCACCATCGAACTCCTCGTCGACGACGCCGAACTGGCCCGCCGCGAGGAAGCTCTGAACGGCGTCTACGCCCCGAAGAACCGCGACCGCAAGGTCTCCGCCGCCCTGCGCGCCTACGCCGCGATGGCGACCAGCGCGGACAAGGGCGCCGTACGGGACGTGTCGAAGCTCGGCTGAGCACCCCGGGGCCGCCCCGCAAGGCGGCGGCCCCTACCAGCCGGCCGGATCACGCCCGTCGACTCCGAAGACGGTGCCGTCCGGAGCACCGACGTAGACATGGTCGTCCACGACCACGGGCTCGGGCAGCGTGGCCGGAACCCGGTCCGACTGTGCCGCCAGCCGAGGGGACGTCTGCCCGGCGAGCTTCCCGCGCCGCGCGTCGACGGCGAGCAGCCGCCCGTCCGGCGTGGTGACGTACACGTACCGATCGTCGGCGACGGGCACGGACCCCCGGGCCACACCGGTCTGCAGACTCCACAGCTGCTCGCGCGCCTCCAGATCGACGGCGACCAGCCCTCCGCCCTCCGCCATCAGATGGACGACGTCCCCACGCACACTGCCCTGAACCCCCTGCAACGGGATACGCAACGGCACACGCTCGGTCGTCCGCCCCTCCGGGCTGTACCGCACCACGGCCCGCGCCTCCCCGCGCACGGCATCGACGGAGACGAACACGACTCGCCCGCCCACCGTCCCGATCGGCTGCAACGCGCCTTCGAGCCGCGCGTCCCACCGCACCTCGCCCGTGCCGGGATCCACCGCCGTCACCTTCGTCGTGGACCCATCACCGGACACGGTCGCCGCGTACGCCAGCGGATCCCCGGGGAACGCCGTGAAGTACGGCACCTCCTGCCCCGGAATCGGCTGACGCCACTTCACGTCCCCGGAGGCACTGTCCACACCCGTCACCGTGCCGTCGGCCGCGGTGAGCAGCACCATCCCTCCCACCGCCTGCACCCCGCCCGACATGGACAGGGCCTGCCGCCGCACCACATCCCCCGAGTCCGGATCCAGCGCGGTCAGCCGCTGCCCGTGGCCGAGCCCGCCCAGCACCAGATCACCCGACACGACCGGAGCCCCACTCGGCGGCCCGTCGCCGGCGACCCCCTCCAGCGGGTACTTCCACAGCAGACGCCCGTCGGCCGGATCCAGAGCGAAGACCAGCCCGGTCTGCGCGCAGAGCAACTTCCCGGCTGCGTAGGAGCACTGAGGGGTGCCCGTCCTGGACACCGGCGTCGCCGCCCACGCCGTGAAGGCGGCAGCCGTGGTCCGCGGTGCGCTGACCGCGGGCGCCGGAGCGGGACCGCCCCCGAGCAGGGGCACCGCCGCGAGCGCGCCGACGACGGCCAGCCCGAGGGCACCGGCCCCCAGAGCGGCCCGTCTGCCGAGGCGCGGCCTGGACCGACGCGGGGCCGCGACGGCCGCCGGCTCACCCGCACCCGGCGCCTCACCCGCGTCTGGCGTCTCGTCCACGCGCTGCGCCGGTATGAACACCTGAGTGTCGTACGAGGCCGCCACCGACCGCAGCTCCCGCATCAACTCGTCGGGCGAGGGCCGGTCCTCGGGTTCCTTGGCCAGACACCGCAGCACGAGCGGCGCCAGCTGTTCCGGTACGCCGGCCAGATCGGGCTCGTCATGCACCACCTGGTACGCGACGACGTAAGGACTGTCGGAGTCGAACGGGCCCCGCCCGGTGGCCGCGTGCACCATCACAGACCCGAGCGCGAAGACATCGGCGGCGGGCCCCACTTCCCTGGGCCGCCGGAACTGCTCGGGCGCCATGAAGGGCGGCGTACCGATCAGCTTCCCGGTCTCGGTCCGCAACTCGCTGTCCTTTGGCCGGGAAATGCCGAAGTCGATGACCTTCGGCCCGTCCTCGGCGAGCAGGACATTGCTCGGCTTCAGATCCCGGTGCACGACCCCGACCCGATGGATGTCGCGCAGCGCCTCCGCGAGCCCGGCCATCACCCGCCGCAACTGCGCCGGAGCCAGAGGCCCGTTCCGTTTCACCTCCTGGGCCAGCGTCGGACCCGGAATGAACAACGTGGCCATCCAAGGCCGCCCGGCCTCGGGATCGGCATCCACAACGGGCGCGGTGAAGGCCCCGCTGACCCGCCGGGCCGCAGCCACCTCCTGCCGGAAACGCCCCCTGAACTCGGGGTCCTCGGCGAACTGCGCGTGCACGACCTTCACGGCCACCTTCATCCCGGAGGTGCTCCGGGCCAGATGCACGACCCCCATGCCGCCCGAACCCAGACACTCTTCGAGTCGGTAGTGACCGGCAAATTCAGGAAGTTCCGCTTCCGGGCCCGCTCCGGCGTTTCCCTGCGCCGCCATGGAACCACCCCCGTGCTGTTCGTCCGCGCGCGCGACGCACGGAGCCTAGTCGATGACTCGTACGAGACAGAGGCGGCTTGCTAGCCTCCGCTGGCGAATCGCGCACAAGTGTTTGATGGCGTGATTCAGGGGAATCAACGGGACCCCATGGCTGCCATGGGGTTCAACGGGGGAGGTTTTTCATGTCTGTAGAACAGGTCAGACCCAGTACCGGCATGCCGGTGGTCACCACACTGGCCGCCGCGGCCACGTACTACTCGGTCGCACCCGGCGTCCGTCTCAACGTCCGCAGCGGCCCCGGCACCGGCTACCCGATCGTCAGGAGCCTTTCGGAGGGCGCCCGGGTGGCCATCCACTGCCAGACACCCGGCACCCGCGTCACGGGCCCGTACGGCACGACCACCATCTGGGACAACATCGCGAGCGGCCAGTACATCTCGGACGCCTACGTGAACACCGGCAGCGACGGCTACATCCGCCCCCGCTGCTCCTGATCCGCACCACACAACCGCGAGCGGCCCGCCCCCACTGCGGGCCGCCCGCGGCATGTGGGACCACCCCGCACCCGCGCACGGCGAGAAGGGGCCGTGTCGGGGGGTGTCCGCCCGCAGCGGTTGGCGCGTCAACGAACAGCGAGTCGGCATCCGACCCCATCGCGCCGTTCCGAGGACGGACACCCCCCGACACGGCCCCGACCCACCACCACCGCACAGGCGCGACGCGCACCCCACCGAGACCGCACAGGCCGCCGCAGGCACCCCACACCCCCACGCGATAATCAGCCCGTGAGCGCAGAAAACGGCACCCCGCCCCCCGGCCCGAGCCCCGAACCCATCCGCTTCTTCGGCACGACCTGGCTGAACCACGACAACGGCTACACCCCCCGCCGCATCGCCGTCGCCGTAGGCTCACTGGCCACCGCGGCCGCGGCGTGCGTGGTCCTCCGCCTCGCCTACCAGGGCCTGCAGATCGCCGCGATCGGCGGCTTCGTCTCGCTCCTCATGATCGTGATGTTCGCGATCTGCAGCGCGATGGCCTTCCGCCACACCTGGGACGGCTTCACCCGCCGCCCCGACCCCGACCGCCAGGCATCCCTCCGCGGCCTCCTGGCCATCGGCTTCGTCGGCTCCCTCCTCGCGTACTTCTTCCGCTCCCTCACCGAGGCCCCCGGCGAGAAGCTCCACCGCGAGGAGTACGAGGCGGCCCGCAAGCGACACGAGAAGAGCACCACCCGCCGCTCGGGGAAGAAACGCCGCCGCGCATAGACCTCACCGAAATCTCACCGCCCCCCACCCCACCCCCGGCCACCATGGCCGTATGACCACACCTCCCTCCGCCCACCCCACCCCCGGAGCCGACCCCACCACCGAACGCACGCCCACCGAACCACCCACCACCGAACGCACGCCCACCGAACCACCCACCACCGAACCCGCGCCCACCGAACCCACGCCCACCCGAACCGCCCGAGCCCACTCCTTCAACACCGCCGCAGCCCAATACGCGGCCAACCGCCCCTCCTACCCCCCAGCCCTCTTCGACGCGATAGAAGACCTGGCCGGCCACCCCCTCCCCGGCTCCCGCGTCGCAGACATCGGCGCCGGCACCGGCATAGCGACCGCCCTCCTGAACGCCCGAGGCGCAGACGTCATCGCGGTGGAACCCGGCGACGGCATGGCAGCGCAATTCCGCCGCACCCTCCCCGCCCTCCCCCTCGTCCGAGGCACGGGCGACGACCTCCCCCTCGCCGACGCCTCCGTCGACTTCGTCACCTACGCCCAGGCCTGGCACTGGACCGACCCCGCCCGAGCAGTCCCGGAGGCCCTCCGCGTCCTGCGCCCCGGCGGCGCACTCGCCCTCTGGTGGAACACCGACGCCCTCGACGTCCCCTGGATCGCCGAGGCCGCCGCCCGCACCGGGCGCCACTTCGGCATCGACATCTCCGCCGAGAAGCGGAACGTCAACGCCCGCGCAGCCGACCCCACCGGCCGCCTCGACTTCACCCGCCGCACGGTCCGCTGGAGCCGCCGCGTCCCGGTCGACACCCACCTCGCCAACCTCGCCAGCCACTCGGTCTTCCTGGTCCACGACGAGGAACACACGGCGTCCTTCCTCGCCGCGGAGCGCGAGCACCTGCTCAGGGCCTTCCCGGACGGTTCCGTAGAGGAGGTCTACGAGGTCGTCCTCCTGCTCGCCAAGACTCCTGCTTGACGCGCACCACCCCCGGGAGCATTATTCATCGCATGATGAATAATGCTCCCAGCCCACCACGCCCGGGCGCGAACACGACCACAGACCTCACGGCCGTACACGCCGAAAACCTCACCGTCGCCCGCGGCCCCCGCACGGTCCTGCGAGCCCTCGGCTTCACCGTCCCCCGCGGCCAGATCACCGGCCTGCTCGGCCCCTCCGGCTGCGGCAAGTCGACCCTCATGCGCTCCATCGTCGGCACCCAGGCCAAGGTCACCGGCACCCTCGACGTCCTCGGCCGCCCCGCCGGCCACCCCACCCTGCGCACCCGCATCGGCTACGTCACCCAGGCCCCGTCGGTCTACGACGACCTGACCGTCCGCCAGA
The DNA here is from genome assembly GCF_045040895.1 of Streptomyces purpurascens. Classification (NCBI taxonomy): domain Bacteria; kingdom Bacillati; phylum Actinomycetota; class Actinomycetes; order Kitasatosporales; family Streptomycetaceae; genus Streptomyces; species Streptomyces purpurascens. Next base: position 5,342,485 of record NZ_CP108341.1, read on the forward strand.
ACCTCGACTACTTCGCCGCGATCCTCGACCCCGGCCGATCCGCCGCCGACCGCCGCCACGACAACGTCACCCGCGCCACAGCCGACGTCGACCTCACCACCCACGCCGACGTCCTGGCCGGCAATCTCTCCGGCGGCCAGCGCAGCCGCGTCTCCCTGGCCGTCGCCCTCCTCGGCACCCCCGAACTCCTGGTCCTCGACGAACCGACCGTCGGCCTCGACCCGGTCCTGCGCCGCGACCTCTGGAACCTCTTCCACGACATCGCGGCAAGCCGCGGCGCGACCCTCCTCGTCTCCTCCCACGTCATGGACGAGGCCGAGCGCTGCCACCGCCTCCTCCTCATGCGCGAGGGCGAGCTCCTCGCCGACGACACCCCCGAAGCCCTGCGCACCGCCACCGGCGCCGAAACGGTCGAGGAGGCCTTCCTGCACCTGGTGGACGAAGCGAAGGCGGCATCCCGCCCGAAGGAGACGACACGATGACCACCCCCCGCACCACAACCGTCACCCCACCGAACACCCCACCGAACCCCTCACCGAAAGCCCTGAGCGCGGCCCGCACCACCGCCACCACCACCCGCGTCCTGCGCCAGCTCACCCACGACCCGCGCACCATCGCGCTCCTGCTCCTCATCCCCTGCGTGATGCTGCTCCTGCTCCGCTACGTCTTCGACGGCAACCCCCGCACCTTCGACAGCATCGGCGCGTCCCTCCTCGGGATCTTCCCGCTGATCACGATGTTCCTGGTGACCTCCATCGCCACCCTGCGCGAACGCACCTCGGGCACCCTCGAACGCCTCCTCGCCATGCCCCTCGGCAAAGGCGACCTCATCGCCGGCTACGCCCTCGCCTTCGGCACCCTCGCGATCATCCAGTCCGCCCTGGCCACGGGCCTCGCGGTCTGGTTCCTCGGCCTCGACGTCACCGGCAGCCCCTGGCTCCTGCTCCTGGTGGCCCTCCTCGACGCCCTCCTCGGCACGGCCCTGGGCCTCTTCGTCTCGGCCTTCGCGGCCTCGGAATTCCAGGCGGTCCAGTTCATGCCGGCGGTGATCTTCCCCCAGCTCCTGCTCTGCGGCCTGTTCACCCCGCGCGACACCATGCACCCGGTCCTGGAGACCATCTCCGACGTCCTCCCCATGTCCTACGCCGTGGACGGCATGAACGAGGTCCTCCACCACACCGACATGACGGCCACCTTCGTGCGCGACGCCCTGATCGTGGCGGGCTGCGCCCTCCTGGTCCTGGCCCTGGGCGCGGCGACGCTACGACGCAGGACGGCGTGAGCCGGGCCATCCGACATCCCGCCCACCGGACACGCGAGCCACCCCGCCCTCCCCGATGCGACGATGGACACCGGACGACGCACCCCCGGAGGCACCCCGCGCCATGACCCAGAAAGTCGCAGTCCTCGGCACCGGCAAGATCGGCGAAGCCCTGCTCAGCGGAATGATCCGCGCCGGCTGGAACCCGGCCGACCTCCTGGTCACCTCCCGCCGCCAGGAACGAGCCGAAGAACTCCGCACCCGCTACGGCGTCACCCCGGTCACCAACCCGGAAGCCGCGAAGACCGCCGACACCCTGATCCTCACGGTCAAACCGCAGGACATGGGCACGCTCCTCGACGAACTGGCCCCCCACGTCCCCGCCGACCGCCTGGTCATCAGCGGCGCCGCCGGCATCCCCACGGCGTACTTCGAGGAGCGCCTCGCCCCCGACACCCCGGTCGTCCGGGTCATGACGAACACCCCCGCCCTGGTCGACGAGGCGATGTCCGTCATCTCCGCCGGCACCCACGCCACCGCCGGCCACCTCGCCCACACCGAGGAGATCTTCGGCGCCGTCGGCAAGACCCTCCGCGTCCCCGAGTCCCAGCAGGACGCCTGCACCGCCCTCTCCGGCTCCGGCCCGGCCTACTTCTTCTACCTGGTCGAAGCCATGACCGACGCCGGCATCCTCCTCGGCCTGCCCCGCGACAAGGCCCACGACCTGATCGTCCAGTCCGCCATCGGCGCCGCGACGATGCTCCGCGACAGCGGCGAGCACCCGGTCAAGCTCCGCGAGAACGTCACGTCCCCCGCCGGCACGACGATCAACGCCATCCGCGAACTCGAGAACCACGGCGTACGAGCCGCCCTCATCGCCGCCCTCGAAGCCGCCCGCGACCGCAGCCGCGCCCTGGCCTCCGGCAACAACAGCTGAAGCACCCGGGGGCGGGCCGACCACCCGCCCCCGCCGCACATCACACCGTCAGCGCGGCACCCGCCTCAGCCACCTCCGACACGGCAGGCAGCAGCCCGATCGCGCCATAGGCGGCATCCACCGTCGGCCGGGCCATCCCCCGCGCCCGCGCCGCCCCGTCCCGCAGCACGCGCTCCACATACCCGGGATCCGCACACAACTCCTTGTGCCGTTCCTGCAGAGGCCGAAGCACCTCGACGACAGCCTCGGCAGTGTCCTTCTTCAGCGCCCCGTACGACGGATACGCACCGGCCAGCTCCTCAGGACTCCCACCCGAGCACGCGGCGAGAATCTCCAGCAGATTGGCGAGCCCCGGCCGGGCCTCCCGGTCGTACACGACCTCCCGCCCACTGTCGGTCACCGCCCGCATGACCTTCTTCCGCACCACGTCCGGCTCGTCCAGCAGATAGACGATCCCCGGCCCGACGTCGTCGCTCTTGCCCATCTTCGACATCGGATCCTGCAGATTCATCACCCGAGCCGCGACCTCGGGACGCGTGGCCCGAGGCACCACGAACGTATGCTCGTAGCGCTGGTTGAACCGCACGGCGATATCCCGCGCGAGCTCCACATGCTGCCGCTGATCGTCCCCGACCGGCACCTCATCGGCCCCGTAGGCCAGGATGTCCGCCGCCATCAGCACGGGGTAGGTCAGCAGCGACAGCCGCACACTCCCACCCCGCCGCTGCTCCCGCGCGGCCTTCTCCTTGTACTGGATCATCCGCCGCATCTCACCGTCGGTGGCCACACACTCCAGCACGTACGACAGCCGAGCGTGTTCGTCCACATGGCTCTGCACGAACACCGTGCACACGTCCGGATCCAGCCCGGACGCCAGCAGCAACGTCGCCGCCTGCCGGCTCAGCCGGCGCACCCGCGCCGGATCATGCTCCACGGTGAGCGCATGCAGATCGACGACGCAGAACAAGGCATCGGCCTCGTGCTGGTCGACGGCGGCCCACCGCCGCATGGCTCCCAGGTAGTTCCCCAGCGTCAGATGCCCCGTCGGCTTGACCCCGCTGAAGACCCGTGTCATCTCTCCTCCACCTCCTGGCCGGGACCGCCGCCCCGGGCGGCCGTCCCTCGGTGGTTCCGGAGGGAGAAACAAGAACGGCCGCCGAAGCGGCGGCCGTTGAATGCATACGTGAGGACGGCCGCCGTCAGGCGGCCCACCACAGCTGGGTACACGTACGCGTCGTCATGCGTCTGAGACTACGCCCCTGGAGTGCCTCCCGTACCTGAGTTGACACGCCCAGACCCGATCCGTAGTGTTCTCCGAGTTGCCCGACGTGAGCGCCGACTCCGGTCGGTCCCCGGGCAGCCACTCCGCAAGTACCAACCACTCTTTCGACGCGCAGTACATCTGTCGTCGTTTCATTGGTATGCGTATTTACGGAATGAGGAATCCCCGTTCGAAAGGACGCGGCCCCCGATTGGCTCGGGAGCCGGGGAATCCGCTAAAGTCTCACTCGTCGGAACGGCCCAACAGCCGCAAAGACAACCCCCACTGACTGGGGATCAGGCCCGAAAGGATCTGATAGAGTCGGAACCGCCGGAAAGGGAAACGCGAAAGCGGGAACCTGGAAAGCACCGAGGAAATCGGATCGGAAAGATCTGATAGAGTCGGAAACGCAAGATCGAAGGGAAGCGCCCGGAGGAAAGCCCGAGAGGGTGAGTACAAAGGAAGCGACCGTTCCTTGAGAACTCAACAGCGTGCCAAAAGTCAACGCCAGATATGTTGATACCCCGTCTCCAGCATTCGCTGGGACGAGGTTCCTTTGAAAAAACACAGCGAGGACGCTGTGAACGGTCGGGCTTATTCCGCCTGACTGTTCCGCTCTCGTGGTGTCGACCGGATTACCGGTACACATTCACGGAGAGTTTGATCCTGGCTCAGGACGAACGCTGGCGGCGTGCTTAACACATGCAAGTCGAACGATGAACCACTTCGGTGGGGATTAGTGGCGAACGGGTGAGTAACACGTGGGCAATCTGCCCTGCACTCTGGGACAAGCCCTGGAAACGGGGTCTAATACCGGATATTGACCATCTTGGGCATCTTTGATGGTGGAAAGCTCCGGCGGTGCAGGATGAGCCCGCGGCCTATCAGCTAGTTGGTGAGGTAATGGCTCACCAAGGCGACGACGGGTAGCCGGCCTGAGAGGGCGACCGGCCACACTGGGACTGAGACACGGCCCAGACTCCTACGGGAGGCAGCAGTGGGGAATATTGCACAATGGGCGAAAGCCTGATGCAGCGACGCCGCGTGAGGGATGACGGCCTTCGGGTTGTAAACCTCTTTCAGCAGGGAAGAAGCGAAAGTGACGGTACCTGCAGAAGAAGCGCCGGCTAACTACGTGCCAGCAGCCGCGGTAATACGTAGGGCGCGAGCGTTGTCCGGAATTATTGGGCGTAAAGAGCTCGTAGGCGGCTTGTCACGTCGGTTGTGAAAGCCCGGGGCTTAACCCCGGGTCTGCAGTCGATACGGGCAGGCTAGAGTTCGGTAGGGGAGATCGGAATTCCTGGTGTAGCGGTGAAATGCGCAGATATCAGGAGGAACACCGGTGGCGAAGGCGGATCTCTGGGCCGATACTGACGCTGAGGAGCGAAAGCGTGGGGAGCGAACAGGATTAGATACCCTGGTAGTCCACGCCGTAAACGGTGGGCACTAGGTGTGGGCAACATTCCACGTTGTCCGTGCCGCAGCTAACGCATTAAGTGCCCCGCCTGGGGAGTACGGCCGCAAGGCTAAAACTCAAAGGAATTGACGGGGGCCCGCACAAGCGGCGGAGCATGTGGCTTAATTCGACGCAACGCGAAGAACCTTACCAAGGCTTGACATACACCGGAAACGTCTGGAGACAGGCGCCCCCTTGTGGTCGGTGTACAGGTGGTGCATGGCTGTCGTCAGCTCGTGTCGTGAGATGTTGGGTTAAGTCCCGCAACGAGCGCAACCCTTGTCCCGTGTTGCCAGCAGGCCCTTGTGGTGCTGGGGACTCACGGGAGACCGCCGGGGTCAACTCGGAGGAAGGTGGGGACGACGTCAAGTCATCATGCCCCTTATGTCTTGGGCTGCACACGTGCTACAATGGCCGGTACAATGAGCTGCGATACCGCGAGGTGGAGCGAATCTCAAAAAGCCGGTCTCAGTTCGGATTGGGGTCTGCAACTCGACCCCATGAAGTCGGAGTCGCTAGTAATCGCAGATCAGCATTGCTGCGGTGAATACGTTCCCGGGCCTTGTACACACCGCCCGTCACGTCACGAAAGTCGGTAACACCCGAAGCCGGTGGCCCAACCCCTTGTGGGAGGGAGCTGTCGAAGGTGGGACTGGCGATTGGGACGAAGTCGTAACAAGGTAGCCGTACCGGAAGGTGCGGCTGGATCACCTCCTTTCTAAGGAGCACTTCTAAGCCAGGCTTGCCTGGTTCAGAGGCCAGTACATCAGCGAATGTCTGATGCTGGTTGCTCATGGGTGGAACGTTGACTATTCGGCCAGGACCTCGGGTCGGAGGCTGCTAGTACTGCTCTTTTGAGCGTGGAACGCTGATCTTCGGACGGGATCTGGTCGGGCACGCTGTTGGGTGTCTGAGGGAACGAAATTTTCCTCAGTCGCCGGCCCCGGTGAAGCATCGCGTAAGTGGTGTGTGACGGGTGGCTGGTCGTTGTTTGAGAACTGCACAGTGGACGCGAGCATCTGTGGCCAAGTTTTTAAGGGCGCACGGTGGATGCCTTGGCACCAGGAACCGATGAAGGACGTGGGAGGCCACGATAGTCCCCGGGGAGTCGTCAACCAGGCTTTGATCCGGGGGTTTCCGAATGGGGAAACCCGGCAGTCGTCATGGGCTGTCACCCGCTGCTGAACACATAGGCAGTGTGGAGGGAACGCGGGGAAGTGAAACATCTCAGTACCCGCAGGAAGAGAAAACAACCGTGATTCCGGGAGTAGTGGCGAGCGAAACCGGATGAGGCCAAACCGTATGCGTGTGAGACCCGGCAGGGGTTGCGTATACGGGGTTGTGGGATCTCTCTTCTGTTGTCTGCCGGCAACAGGACGAGTCAGAAACCGTTGATGTAGGCGAAGGACATGCGAAAGGTCCGGCGTAGAGGGTAAGACCCCCGTAGTCGAAACATCAGCGGCTCGTTTGAGAGACACCCAAGTAGCACGGGGCCCGAGAAATCCCGTGTGAATCTGGCGGGACCACCCGCTAAGCCTAAATATTCCCTGGTGACCGATAGCGGATAGTACCGTGAGGGAATGGTGAAAAGTACCGCGGGAGCGGAGTGAAATAGTACCTGAAACCGTGTGCCTACAAGCCGTGGGAGCGTCGGAGTGAAGACTTGTCTTCATTCTCGTGACTGCGTGCCTTTTGAAGAATGAGCCTGCGAGTTTGCGGTGTGTTGCGAGGTTAACCCGGGTGGGGAAGCCGTAGCGAAAGCGAGTCCGAATAGGGCGTTTTAGTAGCACGCTCAAGACCCGAAGCGGAGTGATCTAGCCATGGGCAGGTTGAAGCGGAGGTAAGACTTCGTGGAGGACCGAACCCACCAGGGTTGAAAACCTGGGGGATGACCTGTGGTTAGGGGTGAAAGGCCAATCAAACTCCGTGATAGCTGGTTCTCCCCGAAATGCATTTAGGTGCAGCGTCGTGTGTTTCTTGCCGGAGGTAGAGCACTGGATAGGCGATGGGCCCTACCGGGTTACTGACCTTAGCCAAACTCCGAATGCCGGTAAGTGAGAGCGCGGCAGTGAGACTGTGGGGGATAAGCTCCATGGTCGAGAGGGAAACAGCCCAGAGCATCGACTAAGGCCCCTAAGCGTACGCTAAGTGGGAAAGGATGTGGAGTCGCAGAGACAACCAGGAGGTTGGCTTAGAAGCAGCCACCCTTGAAAGAGTGCGTAATAGCTCACTGGTCTAGTGATTCCGCGCCGACAATGTAGCGGGGCTCAAGCGTACCGCCGAAGTCGTGTCATTGCAGCATAAGGGCCAACGCCTGCTGTGATGGGTAGGGGAGCGTCGTGTGCCGGGTGAAGCAGCCGCGTAAGCGAGTTGTGGACGGTTCACGAGTGAGAATGCAGGCATGAGTAGCGATACAAACGTGAGAAACGTTTGCGCCGATTGACTAAGGGTTCCTGGGTCAAGCTGATCTGCCCAGGGTAAGTCGGGACCTAAGGCGAGGCCGACAGGCGTAGTCGATGGATAACCGGTTGATATTCCGGTACCCGCTGTGAAGCGTCAAACATCGAGCATCGTGATGCTAAGGCCGTGAAGCCGTTCCGGACCCTTCGGGGAAAGGAAAGTGGTGGAGCCGCCGGACCAAGCGGTTAGTAGGTGAGTGATGGGGTGACGCAGGAAGGTAGTCCATCCCGGGCGGTGGTTGTCCCGGGGTAAGGGTGTAGGCCGTGCGATAGGTAAATCCGTCGTGCATGTGGCTGAGACCTGATGCCGAGCCGATTGTGGTGAAGTGGATGATCCTATGCTGTCGAGAAAAGCCTCTAGCGAGTTTCATGGCGGCCCGTACCCTAAACCGACTCAGGTGGTCAGGTAGAGAATACCGAGGCGTTCGGGTGAACTATGGTTAAGGAACTCGGCAAAATGCCCCCGTAACTTCGGGAGAAGGGGGGCCACATCTGGTGAGAGGACTTGCTCCTCGAGCTGGGGGTGGCCGCAGAGACCAGCGAGAAGCGACTGTTTACTAAAAACACAGGTCCGTGCGAAGCCGTAAGGCGATGTATACGGACTGACGCCTGCCCGGTGCTGGAACGTTAAGGGGACCGGTTAGTCACTCTTCGGGGTGGCGAAGCTGAGAACTTAAGCGCCAGTAAACGGCGGTGGTAACTATAACCATCCTAAGGTAGCGAAATTCCTTGTCGGGTAAGTTCCGACCTGCACGAATGGCGTAACGACTTCTCGACTGTCTCAACCATAGGCCCGGTGAAATTGCACTACGAGTAAAGATGCTCGTTTCGCGCAGCAGGACGGAAAGACCCCGGGACCTTTACTACAGTTTGATATTGGTGTTCGGTTCGGCTTGTGTAGGATAGCTGGGAGACTTTGAAACTCGCACGCCAGTGTGGGTGGAGTCGTCGTTGAAATACCAGTCTGGTCGTGCTGGATGTCTAACCTGGGTCCGTGATCCGGATCAGGGACAGTGTCTGATGGGTAGTTTAACTGGGGCGGTTGCCTCCTAAAGAGTAACGGAGGCGCCCAAAGGTTCCCTCAGCCTGGTTGGCAATCAGGTGTTGAGTGTAAGTGCACAAGGGAGCTTGACTGTGAGACCGACGGGTCGAGCAGGGACGAAAGTCGGGACTAGTGATCCGGCGGTGGCTTGTGGAAGCGCCGTCGCTCAACGGATAAAAGGTACCCCGGGGATAACAGGCTGATCTTCCCCAAGAGTCCATATCGACGGGATGGTTTGGCACCTCGATGTCGGCTCGTCGCATCCTGGGGCTGGAGTCGGTCCCAAGGGTTGGGCTGTTCGCCCATTAAAGCGGTACGCGAGCTGGGTTTAGAACGTCGTGAGACAGTTCGGTCCCTATCCGCTGTGCGCGTAGGAATATTGAGAAGGGCTGTCCCTAGTACGAGAGGACCGGGACGGACGAACCTCTGGTGTGCCAGTTGTTCTGCCAAGGGCATGGCTGGTTGGCTACGTTCGGGAGGGATAACCGCTGAAAGCATCTAAGCGGGAAGCCTGCTTCGAGATGAGTATTCCCACCTCCTTGAGAGGGTAAGGCTCCCAGTAGACGACTGGGTTGATAGGCCGGATATGGAAGCACGGTAACGTGTGGAGTTGACCGGTACTAATAGGCCGAGGGCTTGTCCTCAGTTGCTCGCGTCCACTGTGTTGGTTCTGAAACCACGAACAGCCCCATGCCAGGTCACGGTATGGTGCGGCAGTTTACAGTTTCATAGTGTTTCGGTGGTTTTAGCGTTAGGGAAACGCCCGGTTACATTCCGAACCCGGAAGCTAAGCCTTTCAGCGCCGATGGTACTGCAGGGGGGACCCTGTGGGAGAGTAGGACGCCGCCGAACAATTTTTCAAAGAAATCCCCGTGCCATTCGGCACGGGGATTTCTGCGTTTAGGGTCATGACATGAACTACGATCTCGTCATCTTCGACAACGACGGTGTCCTCGTCGACAGTGAGCCCATCTCCAACCGGCTGCTGGCCGCGTATCTCACCGAGCTCGGGCACCCGACCTCGTACGAGGAGTCCATTCGGGACTACATGGGGTCGGCGATGCACCGAATTCATGAGCTGGTTCTCGAGCGGACGGGACAGCGGTTGCCGGAGAGCTTCGACGACGTCTTTCACGCGCGGGTGTTCGCGGCGTTCGAGCAGGAGCTCGTGGCTGTGGCCGGGGCCTCCGGCGTCCTGGAGAAACTCGCCGCGGACGGGGTGCCGTACTGCGTGGCCTCGTCCGGGAGCCATGAGCGGATTCGGGTGGGGCATCGGACGACCGGGCTCGACCGGTGGTTCGACGAGAAGCGGATCTTCAGCTCGCAGGACGTCGGGCGGGGGAAGCCGGCTCCCGATCTGTTCCTGTACGCCGCCGAGCGGATGGGGGTCGCGCCGGAGCGGTGTGTCGTCGTCGAGGACAGTCCACTGGGGGTGCAGGCGGCGGTCGCGGCCGGGATGGACGTGTACGGGTTCACCGCCATGACACCGCCGGAGAAGCTCGCCGGCGCCACCCGGCTCTTCTCCGACATGGGGGAGCTGGCCGATCTTCTGGTGTGAGCCCGTGGAAGATGAGGCAAATTCATCTTTGGCTGGATCTACCCACGGGTAGGCCGGGGCCCTACGCTCGCCGCCATGACTGATGTGCTGCGGCGCGGCAGAGGTTCGTTGGCGTTCAGCTTCTTGGTGCAGGGGGTCGCCTTCGCTCTGCTCGTGACGCGGATCCCGGCCATCCAGGACCGGTACGGGGTGTCCGACGCGCTGCTGCCCGCCTTTCTGGCCGCCGTGCCGATCCTCGCCGGGGTCGGGAGCGTCAGCACCGAGCGGCTGGTGAAGCGGGTGCCGCCGAGCCGGCTGCTGCGGTGGTCCCAGCCCGTGGTGCTGCTGGCGCTGCTGGGGGTCGGGGCCGGGGAGCGGATGGTGGAGCTGGGGGTCGCGCTCGCGGCGTTCGGGCTCGCCGTCGGGGTGCTGGACGCGTCGATGAACATGCTCGGGGTGAGCCTGCAGCGGTCGTACGGGCGCAGCATCATGCTCAGTTTTCATGCGGTCTACAGCCTGGGCGGGATCGTCGGGGCCTCGCTGGCGTGGGTGGGGGCGCACTGGGATCTGGCGTTGTGGGTGTCGTATCTGCCGGTCGTGCTGGTGCTGTTGCCGGCTGTGCTGGTGGGGAGCCGGTGGTATGTCGACGGCGGCGACGCGGGTCCGGTGGCGGAGTCCGGGGTGGAGGGGAAGGCCGGCGGGGGGCAGGCCCTCGCGTTCAAGTTGCTGTTGCCGCTGTGTCTGGTGATGACCGTCGCGTACATCGGCGACTCGACGGTCTCCAACTGGAGCGCGAAGTATCTGCAGGACGTGCTGGGGAGCTCGGAGCAGATGGCGACGGTGCCGTACAACGTGTACATGGTCACCACGCTGGTGGGGCGGGCGTTGGGGGACTTCGGGGTGCGGCGGTTCGGGGCGGTCGCGGTCGTGCGGGCCGGGGCGCTGGTCGCGGCGGGTGGGTTCGCCGTGGTGGCGGTGGCGCCCGGGGCGTGGGTCGGGATGCTGGGGTTCACGCTGCTGGGGCTGGGGTTGTGTGTGCTGGTGCCGCAGACGTTCGCGGCGGCCGGCCGGCTGTTCCCGGGGGCTTCGGACGCGGCCGTCGCGCGGCTGAATGTCTTCAACTATGTGGGGTTCTTGATCGGTTCGCCGTTGGTGGGCGCGCTCGGTGATCTGTGGAGTTATCGCGGGGCCATGCTCGTGCCGATGGTGTTGGTGCTGGTGACGCTGGTGTACGCCCGTTCGTTCGCCGCTCAACCGGACCGATACGGTGGCGGGCATGAGCGGCCGCACACAGCTGATGTGGGACGAGGCAGTAACGGGCTATGACTTCGGTCCCGGGCATCCGATGGACCCGGTCCGGCTCGCGCTGACCCGGAGACTGGTCGATGCCTTCGGGCTGGACCGTGAGGTGGAGGTGGTCGCCGCGAAGGCGGCCGGGGAGTCGACGCTGCGGCTCGTCCACCGGGAGGACTACATCGAGGCGGTCAAGGCCGCGTCGGCGGAGCCCGGGGCGGCGGACCAGTCGTACGGGCTGGGGACGATGGACGATCCGGCCTTCGCCGGGATGCACGAGGTGTCGTCGCTGATCGCCGGGCAGTCGGTGGGGGCGGCGGAGGCCGTGTGGCGGGGAGAGACGGCGCACGCGGTGAACTTCGCGGGCGGGCTGCATCACGCGATGCCGGGCGGTGCGTCCGGGTTCTGCATCTACAACGACGCGTCGCTGGCGATCGCCCGGCTGCTGGAGCTCGGGGCCGAGCAGGTCGCCTACATCGATGTCGACGTGCATCACGGGGACGGGGTGCAGGCGGCGTTCTGGGACGATCCGCGGGTGCTGACGATCTCGCTGCACGAGCATCCCCGGACGCTGTTCCCGCAGACCGGGTGGCCGGAGGAGACCGGGGCGGACTCCGCGGAGGGCTCGGCGGTGAATGTGGCGCTGCCGGCCGGGACCGGGGACGCCGGGTGGCTGCGGGCGTTCCACTCCGTGGTGCCGGAGCTGATCGCCGATTTCCGGCCGCAGGTGCTGGTGACGCAACACGGGGCCGACACGCATTTCGAGGATCCGCTCGCGCATCTGGCCGTGTCGCTGGACGCGCAGCGGGCGGTGCAGGTGGCCTGTCACGACCTGGCGCACGAGTACGCCGACGGGCGGTGGGTGGCCCTGGGCGGGGGCGGCTACGCCGTGGTGGACGTCGTACCGAGGTCGTGGACGCATCTGGTCGCGATCGCGGCGCACCGGGAGGTGGAGCCCGAGGCGGTGATCCCCGAGGGGTGGCGGCAGGATGTGTTCGCGCGGACACGGCAGTTGGCCCCGGCGCGGATGACGGACGGGCGCTGGCCCGTGGAGTGGACCGGCTGGGAGGCGGGGTACGACCCGGCGGACCGGCTGGACCAGGCGGTGCTGGCGGCCCGGCGGGCGGTGTTCCCGCTGCGGGGGCTGCTGCCGGGGTGAGGCGCCCCTGGTAGGCCGGTAGGCCGACCGTGCGGTCTTCGCCGGTTCCCGGGACAGGTGAGGCCCTGGTCGCGGACGATCTTCTCGTGCTGACCCCCGAAGTTCTGCGTACGCACCTGGTGGGCGCACGCCTCGCCGGTACCGTGGCCACGTCGCGTGAGGAGAGCCTGCGCAGCTATCGGCTCTTCGCTGCCCGGGACCCCCGTGTGCTGCTCGGCATCGATCCCGAAGGGGCCTGGAAGCAGCGGGAGTTGATCGAGCTGATGGCGGACCGGTGCGGAGTTTCGGTCGATTCTCGGCGGACTTCCGGCCAGGACGTGATCGATCCGCAGCGGACGGTGGCCGCGCTGGACGCCTTCGCGGACCGTCTCGCCGATGCCGCCCAGCGGGGTGCTCCGGTGCTTCTCGGTACCGGGCACCCGCATCGGCTGCTCGGTTTCTACGCCGCTCTGGCAGACGCGCTGTCGGCGGCGGGGTGTGCGGTTCTCACCCCCGCGCAGGGTCGCTGTGTCGACATAACGACCCGGTTCGGCCTACGTACGTACAACCTCGACTACGTACGAGGAGTCGCGTTGGTGCGGGCGCCAGGGGTGGAACGCCCCGGTTGTGAGCCCGGCGCACATACGCACTCACCCCTCCCGGTTCGTACCGCGCTGGCCGCCGCGGCGGAGGCCGGCGGGCCCCTTCCCGAGCTGGTGATCGGGGACCACGGGTGGGTCTGCGGGGCAGGTCAGCTGGGGTTCGAGGCCATCGGGCCGGCCGATACGGACGACCCGGCCCCGTTCGTCGGGCAGGCGGAGGGGTCCGTGTCCGTCGTCGTTCCACTTGATGACGGCGTGCGATCTGATTACTACCTGCCGCTTACCCGCTACGTACTCAATCGGGCGTGTCTGTCACAGTAGGCCGTTGATGGGTGCACCTCTTCCCCACTCGCATCACAGGCCCCTACATTGGGGAGTGAGCACGCAGCGACGAAGAGTCACCGGAAGGGGAAGCCGGTGGCCGTCGAGTGCGGAAGGTTCAGGTGTGTCATGGCTGCAGCTGGCGAGAGGCCTCTGAACGAGGTTCAGTTCCTTACCGTGGCGGAAGTCGCCTCGGTGATGCGAGTGTCGAAGATGACCGTGTACCGGCTGGTGCACAGCGGTCATCTGCCCGCGATCCGTGTGGGGCGGTCTTTCCGCGTCCCGGAGCAAGCGGTTCACGAGTACCTTCGCGAGAGTTACGTGGGGGTGGAAACCGCCTGACGGCTGGGGCGGGGTGATCCCTCACAGGGCACTCGGGATCACCCTGGCCCCCTCGATTACGACCTCAGCGCTCGGGCGGGTAGGCTAGCCCCTCGTAGGTCGTATGGGCCCATGGCGCCCAGCACCGAGTGATGAGAAGTGAGCGAGGGTAGTCGTGGGCTCTGTTATCAAGAAGCGGCGCAAGCGGATGGCCAAGAAGAAGCACCGCAAGCTGCTCAAGCGCACGCGCGTTCAGCGTCGCAACAAGAAGTAAGTTCGCGACGCGGACGCCGCGAGAGCGTCGTTGTGGCCCCCCACCCACTGGTGGGGGGCCACACGTGTATCGCCACGTAAGTCCGGCCGCTTCCCGTCACTTCGCGCATCGGGCGGTCATCACAGCGCAATACCGAACCGCTAAGTTGGCCCCACGGGGGAACGCGGCGGGGACAAGAGGTTGTGGAAGGAAGGCGCTGATCTTGGGCAAGGTCGTGCTCGTGACCGGAGTGGCCCGCCAGCTGGGGGGCCGGTTCGTGAGGCGGATCCAGCGGGACCCCGAGGTGGACCGGGTGATCGCCGTGGACGCGGTGCCGCCCGAGCACCATCTGGGCGGCGCGGACTTCGTCCAGGCCGACATCCGGCAGCCCACGATCGCCCGGGTGCTGGCCGAGACGGCCGCCGACACGATCGTCCACCTCGACGTGACGGGCACCCCGCTGGGCAGCGGCAACCGGGCCTCCCTGAAGGAGACCAACGTCATCGGCACCATGCAGCTGCTCGGTGCCTGCCAGAAGTCCCCGGCCGTGCAGCGGCTGGTCGTGAAGTCCAGCACCAACGTCTACGGCTCCGCGCCCCGCGACCCCGCCGTCTTCACCGAGACGACCCCGCCCAAGTCCCTGCCCAGCGGCGGCTTCGCCAAGGACACGGTGGAGGTCGAGGGCTACGTCCGCGGCTTCGCGCGCCGCCGGCCCGACGTGGCCGTGTGCGTGCCGCGGTTCGCCAACATCCTGGGCCCGACCGCGGACACCCCGCTCGCCTCGTACTTCGCGCTGCCGGTCCTGCCGACCGTGTTCGGCTACGACCCCAGGCTGCAGTTCGTGCACGAGGACGATGTGATCGAGGTGCTGCGGATCGCCTCCCACGAGCCCCGGCGGGGCACGCTCAACAGCGGCACCTTCAACATCGCCGGCGACGGTGTCCTGCTGCTCTCCCAGTGCTCCCGGCGCCTCGGGCGCCCCACCGTGCCGCTGCCGCTCCCGGCCGTCACCTGGGCGGGCTCGCTGGTGCGTACGCTGGGGGTGACGGACTTCTCGCCCGAGCAGATCCGGCTGCTCACACACGGCCGGGTCGTGGCCACGGGTCAGATGCGCGAAACGCTGGGATTCCAGCCCAAATACACGACCGCGGAAACGTTCGCGGACTTCGCCCGCAGCCAGGGACCCGGACTTCTTCCGCCGGAGGCCCTTGCGGGGGCCGTCGACCGGATCGCCGCACTGCCCCTCGCGGGCGACGGCCACCCCCCGACGCAGAGCGCCAACTGAGGAGCGCATCAACGATGGCGGATGCCAAGGTCATTCCGTTCGACGACGACCGGTCCCGCGGAAGCGCCGTGCAGCGCCCCCAGCGGCGCCGGAGCGCGGGGAACCGCCGCTCGGGCACGGAGTCGCCGCCGGTCCGTGAGGTGCAGCCCCTGCCCACCAGGGCTGTTCCGCAGGATGATGTTCCTGTGACTTCTGAGGAGCAGCCGCCGGAGCGGTCCCAGGACGGCGAGGGCGGTCTGGAACGGCGGATCGCGGGCGGGCTCGCGTTCCTGCGCCGGCGCCTCACCGGGGACTACGAGGTCGACGACTTCGGCTACGACGAGGAGCTCACCGACCAGGTCCTGATGTCCCTGCTGCGCCCGCTGTACGACAAGTACTTCCGGGTCGAGGTGAAGGGCATCGAGAACATCCCGTCCGAGGGTGGCGCCCTGATCGTCGCCAACCACTCCGGCACGCTGCCGATGGACGGCCTGATGATGCAGGTCGCGGTGCACGACAACCATCCGGCGGGACGGCATCTGCGCCTGCTCGCCGCCGATCTGGTGTTCATGCTGCCGGTGGTCAACGAACTGGCCCGCAAGCTCGGCCACACCCTGGCCTGTGCCGAGGACGCGGCGCGGCTGCTGGAGCAGGGCGAACTGGTCGGGGTGATGCCGGAGGGCTTCAAGGGCCTCGGCAAGCCCTTCGCGGACCGGTACAAGCTCCAGCGCTTCGGCCGCGGGGGGTTCGTCTCGACGGCCCTGCGCGCCGGGACGCCGATCGTCCCCTGCTCGATCGTGGGGGCCGAGGAGATCTACCCGATGATCGGCAACGCCAAGACGGTCGCCCGCCTGCTGGGCTTTCCGTATTTCCCGGTCACGCCCACGTTCCCTTGGCTCGGACCGCTCGGCGCGATTCCGCTGCCGACCAAGTGGACGATCCAGTTCGGCGAGCCGATCCTCACGGACGGCTATCCGCCGGAGGCGGCCGAGGACCCGATGCTGATGTTCAACCTGACCGATCAGGTCAGGGAGCAGATCCAGCACACGCTGTACAAGCTGCTGGTGCAGCGGCGGTCGGTCTTCTTCTGATGCTTCGCCTACGGCGCTGGGCGCCCCTCACAGGGGCGCCCAGCGCCGTCTAGTGCGCGTCCTCGCCGTCGATGCCCAGGCCCGGCAGCAGGCCGGGCAGGAGCGGCGGGAGCGTCACGTCCGGCTTGGGGACGGGTGCGCTGCCGCCGGCCGACGGTGAGGTGCTCGCCTCACTGTCCTTCGGCGGGTCGAGCAGGCCGCCGGTGTTGCCGCCGAGCAGGCCCTCGCTGTCGCTGCCGGAGCCAGCCGAGCGGCTCGGACTGCCACTGCCACTGCCGGTGCTGCCCTTGTCGGCGCGCCCGCCGCCGCTCTTGCCGGGCTGCGCCGACCGGTCGGTGTCGGACGAGCCGCTGGAGGCCGACTCGGAGGCGCCCTGGCGCTTGCCTTCGCCGCCGTTCCCGGCGGGGGGCTCGGGGAGGAGGGAGCGCAGTGGGGCGACGTCCTCCTCTATGGCGTCGAACACCGACGACACCTGCTCACTGACGTCCCCGAGCTGGACGGGGAGCCTCTCGCGCAGTTCGCCCCAGGCCTCGCGGTGGGAGCGGGAGAACGCCGACAGGGCCTGCATGGGGCCCAGGGAGTCCGGGTCGTGCTCGTACGCCTCGCTCAGCAGCCGGTGGCCTTCGGACGCGTCGTGCCGCATGCCGGACAGGGCGCGGCGGATCTCGCCGAGGGACTCGTGGTCCAGGGGGCCGCTGCGGCCGCGCTCCATCAGGCGGCGGGCTTCGCTGAGCCGGGTGGAGGCGTGGTCGAGGTAGACCCGGCCGCGCTCGTCGGCGCTGTCGGCGAGGCCGAGTTTCACGTCCTCGATGCCGCGCTTGAGCCCGTAGAGCGAATCGCCCGGCAGGGCGTCGGAGCTGGCGGCGGAGACTCCGCCGAAGGCGCTCGCGGCCACTCCGACACTGAGCCCGCCCGCGGTGAGGCCCTTGGCGAGCCGGGAACGCGGCCGGAATTTCTTCAGTGAGTCGGCGCGGTGGGCGCCACGGGAGCGCTGTCCGGGGACCGCTCGGTCCGTCGCCCCGCCTCCTGCGGTGCCCTCCTGGAGCATGGCCTCGAACGCGGCCACCAGCTGGGCCCGCTGGACGACCTTGACCTCCGGGTCGAGCTCCGGCTTGGGCAGCGCGTCGAGACCGGAGGCGAGCGCCGTGAGGCGTGCCGGTTCGGTCTGTTCCGCGGGTGCCGGGGCCGGTGCCGAACCTTCGGGCTGCTCGGCCGCCGTGCCCTGCTCGGACTGCTCCTCCAGGGCCTGGGCGAAGGCGTTCGCCCGCCGGTGTGCCGATACGTTCGCGATCACTGGCGGCACCTCCTCTCGTCATGACGGTCGACTCCCCAGGGGGTCCTGAGGGTTGCACACCCTGACCACAGCCACACGATCGAGTGATCGAGGTCGGCCAGGGGTGACCACAGGGAGCCTGCATCCCTCACAACGAGCGGCGCGGCACTTGGGTTACGGACTCCGGCTGATCGGATGCCGAAGTCAACGGACTGTCACGGAACGTGAGTTGGGTGTCGCCGAGCGTGCGGTCCGGTCAGCGGGCGTCTTCCGGGAGGAGCCGGGCGAGGGTGCGGACGGCCCGGTACTGGAGGGTCTTGATGGCGCCCTCGTTCTTGCCCATCACGCGGGCGGTCTCGGCGACGGAGAGGCCCTGGAGGAAGCGGAGTGTCACGCACTCCTGCTGCTGGGGGTTGAGTCGCCGTACGGCGTCGAGCAGGGCGGCGTTGGAGAGGGACTCCAGGACGGAGTCCTCGGGGGAGCGCTCGACCTCGTTGGCGTCGAGCATCTCGCCGGTGGTGACCTCGAGGCGGAAGCGGCTGGACTTGAAGTGGTCCGCGACGAGGTTGCGGGCGATGGTGACCAGCCAGGCGCCGAAGTCGCGGCCCTGCCAGGTGAACGTGCCGATGCGGCGCAGGGCGCGCAGAAAGGTCTCGCTGGTGAGGTCCTCGGCTGTCGCCTTTCCCCCGACCCGGTAGTAGATGTACCGGTACACGGTGTCGCTGTACTGGTCGTAGAGACGGCCGAAGGCGTCGGCCTCGCCGGCCTGGGCGCGCTCCACCAGGTCCATCATGCGGGCGCTGTCGCTGTCCGCCGCGGGCCGTCGGGCGGCGGCCCCGCCGGACGGGCGCCCTCGTCTGCCGACCGCGGCGCTGCCGTCGGCCAGTGCGTAGCAAGGGCCTACGGGTGCGGCGGTGGCGAATGCGGGGACGGCGGACGCGGTGGGGACGAAGCCGCGCAACAGGTCGAGGACCGTTGCGCGCAGCGTAGCCAGGCCCGAGGCGTCAACCCCGACGTGTGGGTACACGGGACTCCCAGAGGCAGAGCTTCCATCACGTGCAGTGCGGGACCTTTCACCCGTCGTAGCGACGGAGGGGTACCGGTTTGCGTCTGAGGAGAATAACGCTTCGTACAGGCTCTGCTACACCGAGTTGCTCAAATCATCGATTACGTCGCTTCCGTAACCGATTGACGCCGAATCAAGTGCCGGATTGTGAACGGATGTTGATCGGAAGGGTTCGGATTGCGGCTGAGTCCAGGGCGTGTTGTGGCCGTGTGCAGCCAAGAGGACTGGATACGAGGTTTTGGGGGTACGCCAGTTGGATTTACGGGCGTGGTCATCCCGCAAACGATGGTGTCCCGGATTGATCGGGTCGTCAGCGGCGACGGCGGTGCAGGGCGATCGCGGCCGCCGTTCCGCCGGCCACGGCTCCCACGCCGGCCGCCGCGGGGATGCCGACCTTGGCCGCCTTGCGGCCCGTGCGGTAGTCGCGCAGGCGCCAGTCCAGCTCGCGGGCGTGCCTGCGCAGCTTGGAGTCCGGGTTGATGGCGTAGGGGTGGCCGACCAGGGACAGCATCGGGATGTCGTTGTGCGAGTCGCTGTAGGCGGCGCAGCGGGTCAGGTCCAGGCCCTCCGCCGCGGCCAGCGCGCGGACCGCCTCGGCCTTCGCGGGGCCGTGCAGCGGTTCGCCGACGAGCTTGCCCGTGTAGACGCCGTCGACCGACTCGGCGACCGTGCCCAGGGCGCCGGTCAGGCCCAGGCGGCGGGCGATGACCTGGGCGATCTCGACGGGGGCCGCCGTCACCAGCCAGACCTTCTGGCCCGCGTCCAGGTGGGCCTCGGCGAGGGCGCGGGTGCCGGGCCAGATGCGCTCGGCCATGTACTCGTCGTAGATCTCCTCGCCGATCGACTGGAGTTCGGCGACGCGGTGGCCCTTGACGATCGACAGGGCCGAGTCGCGGGCCTCCTGCATGTGCTCGGGGTCCTCGACGCCGGCCAGCCGGAACCATGCCTGCTGCCAGGCGAACTTCGCGAGGTCGCGGGTCTCGAAGAACTTCCGCTTGTACAGCCCTCGCCCGAAGTGGAAGAGCGCGGCGCCCTGCATGACGGTGTTGTCCAGGTCGAAGAAGGCGGCGGCCTGGTCGTCGCCGTGGACCGGGAACTGCGGTTCCTCGGTCGTGCCGGAAGCTTCCTGCGAGGATTTGCGGGCTGCCTCCGCCGAGGCCTCGCCTGCCAAAACGCTCCGCGCCGTGGCGGAGCGCCTACGGGGAGTGAGCCATCCGAGAGCGGCCATGGCGTGAGCATAGCCAGTTTGTTCGGGGGTTCCGGAGTCGAGAGGTTTGGAGCCTGTGAACTCTCGGCGAGCGTGTCGTTAAAGATGCCGCTCGGGGAGGGTGGGGAGGACGCGGAGGGCGGGGTCGGCGTGTCCCGGGCGCGCGACAATGGCTGACATGAGTCCCCTCTTTCGTCGTACGCCCCCTCGGGAGCGGCTCGTCACCCTGATCCGCAAGCCCGGATGTCATCTGTGTGATGACGCGCAGGTCGTTGTGGAGAAGGTGTGCGGTGATCTCGGAGTCCCCTGGGAGCAGAAGGACATCACCGAGGATCGGGAGCTGCACGACCAGTACTGGGAGCAGATCCCGGTTGTGCTGGTGGATGGCAGGCAGCACACGTTCTGGCGCGTGAACGAGGGGCGCCTGCGCAAGGCCCTGACCGACTGAGTCCGGCCGCTGAGCGACTGACCGAGCAGTACAAAGCGGTCGGTGAGGTCGCTTAGGATCGACGGTGGCTGGTCTCGGGGGCGGGATACACAGAGGAGAGTGTGCGGTTTTGCCCCCAGAAGCGAAGGAACGACGGCGCTTGTGCGCCGGTTCCCCGGGAGTGCGCCGGGGGCGCGTGAGCCCGGTCACGTTGGGCGGGCAAAACGGACACCATCTTTGTGCACGCGTTCACAAAGACATAGCCTGCTTTCGACGGGGCGGTCATGTAGGGACGTATGACCGCCTACAGCCCCGCTCTACCCGCAGGAGCACCGTGGCAACTGGCCGAACTCACCGACCGGCGACCCGCAGCCGAGGGATTCCCGAGGCCACCGTCGCCCGGCTTCCGCTGTATCTCCGCGCTCTGACCGCGCTGTCGGAGCGCTCGGTACCCACGGTCTCCTCCGAGGAGCTCGCGGCCGCCGCGGGGGTCAACTCCGCGAAGCTGCGCAAGGACTTCTCGTACCTGGGGTCGTACGGCACGAGGGGTGTCGGCTACGACGTCGAGTATCTCGTCTACCAGATCTCCCGCGAACTGGGCCTCACCCAGGACTGGCCGGTTGTGATCGTCGGTATCGGTAACCTCGGCGCCGCGCTCGCCAACTACGGCGGGTTCGCCTCCCGCGGCTTCCGGGTCGCCGCGCTGATCGACGCCGACCCGGCCATGGCCGGCAAGCCCGTCGCCGGTATCCCCGTGCAGCACTCCGACGACCTGGAGAAGATCATCCAGGACAACGGCGTGTCGATCGGTGTCATCGCCACCCCCGCCGGTGCCGCCCAGGCCGTCTGCGAGCGGCTCGTGGCCGCCGGTGTCACCTCCATCCTGAACTTCGCGCCGACCGTGCTGTCCGTCCCGGACGGGGTCGACGTGCGCAAGGTCGACCTCTCCATCGAGCTGCAGATCCTCGCCTTCCACGAGCAGCGCAAGGCCGGCGAGGAGGCCGCCGCCTCCGACGGGGGCGCCCCGGCCGTCGCCGCCCGCAGCGAGTCCGCCGACCAGGGGCCTGACGGGGACCTGCCCGCCGTGATGCCGGCATGAGCCTTCTCGTCGTCGGACTCAGTCACCGCAGCGCCCCGGTCAGCGTCCTGGAGCGGGCCTCGCTGAACGCGGACGCGCAGGTCAAGCTGCTGCAGGACACGGTCGCCGCCGAGCCGGCCACCGAGGCCGCGCTGCTCGCCACCTGCAACCGCATCGAGCTCTACGCCGACGTGGACAAGTTCCACGCCGGTGTCGCCGAGCTGTCCACGCTGCTCGCCCAGCACAGCGGCGTCGGCCTCGAGGAGCTCACCCCCTATCTCTACGTGCACTACGAGGACCGGGCCGTCCACCACCTGTTCTCGGTGGCCTGCGGGCTGGACTCGATGGTCGTCGGCGAGGGACAGATCCTCGGCCAGATCAAGGACTCCCTGGCCCGGGCCCAGGACCTGCACTCCGCGGGCCGCCTGCTGAACGACCTGTTCCAGCAGGCCCTGCGGGTCGGAAAGCGCGCCCACTCCGAGACCGGCATCGACCGCGCGGGGCAGTCCCTGGTCACCTTCGGCCTGGAGCAGCTGGCGCAGGGCGGTGACATACAGGCATGGGCCCGGGGCAAGAAGGCCCTGGTCATCGGGGCCGGCTCGATGTCCTCCCTGGCGGCGGCGACGCTCGCGCGTGCCGGTGTCGCCGAGGTCGTCGTCGCCAACCGGACCCTCGACCGGGCCGAGCGCCTCGCCCAGATCCTCATGGAGGGCGACGACACGGACGTGGCGGCCCGCGCGGTCCCGATGGAATCGGTGCCGGCCGAGCTGACACGTGCCGACGTCGCCGTCTCCTGTACCGGCGCGACCGGCCTGGTCCTGACGGCGGACGCCATCGCCGCCGCAGCGGAGGGCCGTACGGCCGTGCTGTGGGCCGAGGCCGATGGTGAGGAGCCGGACCGCGCGGCGGGGCCCGACGGACAGCGGGGCAACCTGCCGGCCACCAGCCTCGGCAACGAGGACGGCTGTCCGCTCGACCTGGCCTCGGTGCAGAACACCGCGGGATTCTCCGTGCTGGGCGAGGCGGCCGTGGCCGGGATGGCCGCCGCCGATCTCGAACAGCACGCGGCGTGGGTGGACAACGGCGCGGTGGGCGGCGCCCAGCGGACGGCGGGCGCACCGGCCAGGCCGGGGACGATCGACCCGCTCGATCCCGCCCCGGACGCCGACGCCATCGCCGCGCTCGCCGCGACCGTGGCCACCGTCGGGCGGATCCCCGAGCGGCGCCGGCCCGAGCCGGTCGAGGAGCCGCCGCGGCCGCAGCCCGTGCTCTTCCTGCTGGACCTGGCGATGCCGCGCGACATAGACGCGGCCGTGCACCGGCTCGCCGGGGTGCGGCTGGTGGACATCGAATCGCTGGCGGAAGCCTCCGCGGGCGCTCCGATGGCTGCCGATGTGGACCAGGTCCGGCGTATCGTCTCCGACGAGGTCGCGGCCTTCGGGGCAGCACTGCGGGCCGCGCACATCACGCCGACCGTGGTCGCCCTGCGCACCATGGCCGCCGATGTCGTGGCAGGCGAGATCGCCCGGCTGGACGGAAGGCTGCCCGGCCTCGACGACAAGCACCGCGCGGAGATCACCCAGACCGTGCGGCGCGTGGTCGACAAACTGCTGCACGCGCCGACCGTCCGGGTCAAGCAGCTCGCGGCAGAGCCCGGCGGCGCCGGGTACGCGGACGCGCTGCGGACCCTGTTCGACCTCGACCCCGAGACGGTGGCCGCCGTCTCCCGCGCCGAGGACAGCACTACCGAGAAGAACCGAGGGCCGGCATGAACGACACGCGGGAGCCGCGGGGACGCGCCGCACCGGCTGAAGCGTCCCCCCGTCGAGCGGATGAAGCAGGGGCACTACGGCTCGGTACCCGCCGGAGCAGGCTCGCCATGGCCCAGTCCGGGCAGGTGGCCGAGGCCGTGACCCGGGTGACCGGGCGGCCCGTGGAGCTCGTCGAGATCACCACGTACGGCGACACCTCGCGCGAGCAGCTCGCCCAGATCGGCGGCACCGGCGTGTTCGTGACCGCCCTGCGCGACGCACTGCTCAAGGGCGAGGTCGACTTCGCGGTGCACTCGCTGAAGGACCTGCCGACCGCGCAGCCCGACGACCTGGTCGTGGCGGCCGTACCCGTGCGGGAGGACCCGCGGGACGTGATCGTCGCCCGGGACGCGCTGAAGTTCACCGACCTGCCGAGCGGGGCCCGCATCGGTACGGGTTCGCCGCGCCGCATGGCCCAGCTCAACTCGTACGCGCGCGGCCACGGACTGGACATAGCGACGGTCCCGATCCGCGGCAACGTCGACACCCGGATCGGATACGTGCGGGGCGGTGAGCTCGACGCCGTCGTGCTGGCCGCCGCCGGACTGAACCGGATCGGCCGCGGTGACGAAGTGACCGACTTCCTGTCGGTCGACACGGTTTTGCCCGCCCCCGGCCAGGGGGCTCTCGCGATCGAGTGTGCCGCAGGCAATGCGGACCTCGTCGCCGCGCTCGCCGAACTCGACGACCCGTTCACGCGGGTCGCCGTGACGGCCGAGCGGTCACTGCTCGCCGCCCTGGAGGCCGGCTGCAGCGCTCCCGTGGGCGCTTTGGCCGACTTGCTGGCCGACGGGCAGATTGTCAAGGAAATGCGCCTGCGCGCCGTCGTCGGTACGACCGACGGCACGCGCATGGTGCAGCTGTCCACCACCGGTCCCGTGCCCGAGACGCACGACGGGGCAATGGCGCTCGGTCGCGAACTCGCGGCCGAGATGCTCGCCCAGGGCGCGGCCGGTCTGATGGGGGAGCGAGCACATTGAGCCCCACCACCCTTTCCGCCGGTCCTGAACACGGGCACGTCACCTTCCTGGGTGCCGGACCCGGAGATCCGGGACTGCTTACTCTGCGCGCCGTAGAGGCGCTGGCGAGCGCGGACGTTCTCGTCGCCGAGCACGAGGTGCTCGACGTCGTACGTCAGCACGCCAGGCAGGGCGTCTCCGAAGTGCACACGGATTCGGATCCTTCCCAGGATCCGGCGCCGGGCACAGGAACGCCCCAGCTGACGGTAGTTGACGGCACGTCAACCACCGCCGCGGTCCCCGCGGTGCGGGATGCCGCACATCTTGTCATGGAGGCCGCGCGGGGCGGCAGGCGGGTCGTGCGTGCGGTGTCCGGTGACCCGGGCCTCGACACGTACGCCGCCGAGGAGATGCTGGCGTGCGCCGCCGCCGGGGTGCCTTTCGAGGTCGTCCCCGGTATCGCGAGCGCCGTCGGTGTGCCCGCGTACGCCGGTGTGCCGCTGCGCGACGCGCAGGGCGCGGACGTGCGGTTCGTGGACGCGCGGACGGCGTCGGACCGGTGCTGGACGGAGGTCGGGGCGTCGGACGGCACGGTGGTCGTGTCCACCACGCTGGACTCCGTCGCCGCGGCGGCCGGCGAGCTGGTCTCCGCGGGCCGCAAGCCGGACACCCCGATGACGGTCACCGTCGCCGGTACGACCACCCGGCAGCGCACCTGGACCGCCACGCTCGGCACGATCGCGCAGACGCTGAAGCAGGCCAAGGTGCTGCCGTCGCCGGACGGCGGCCGGCCGGTGATAGCCGTGGTCGGTGAGCGTTCCGCCGCCGCCCAGCGCGACCAGCTCTCGTGGTTCGAGTCCAAGCCGATGTTCGGCTGGAAGGTGCTCGTGCCGCGCACGAAGGAGCAGGCGGCGTCGCTCTCCGACCAGCTGCGGTCGTACGGTGCCGTGCCGCACGAGGTGCCGACCATCGCCGTCGAGCCGCCGCGCACGCCCCAGCAGATGGAGCGGGCGGTCAAGGGGCTCGTGACGGGCCGCTACGAGTGGATCGCCTTCACCTCGGTGAACGCGGTCAAGGCCGTGCGGGAGAAGTTCGAGGAGTACGGGCTCGATGCCCGGGCCTTCGCGGGCATCAAGGTCGCGGCGGTCGGCGAGCAGACGGCCAAGGCGCTGATCGCCTTCGGTGTGAAGCCGGACCTGGTGCCGAGCGGGGAGCAGAGCGCCGCCGGTCTGCTGGAGGACTGGCCGCCGTACGACCCGGTCTTCGACCCGATCGACCGGGTGTTCCTGCCGCGGGCCGACATCGCCACGGAGACGCTGGTCGCCGGGCTGATCGAGCTGGGCTGGGAGGTCGACGACGTCACGGCCTACCGGACCGTGCGGGCCTCGCCGCCGCCGGCGGAGACGCGTGAGGCGATCAAGGGCGGTGGGTTCGACGCCGTGCTGTTCACGTCGTCGTCGACCGTGCGGAACCTGGTCGGTATCGCCGGCAAGCCGCACAACGTGACCGTGATCGCGTGTATCGGCCCGGCCACGGCGAAGACCGCCGAGGAGCACGGGCTCCGGGTGGACGTCATGGCGCCCGAGCCGTCCGTGCACAAGCTGGCCGAGGCGCTGGCCGACTTCGGCGCGAAGCGCAGAGCTGCCGCTGTTGAGGCCGGGGACGCAGTCACCCGGCCGAGCGAGCGGCGGCCGGGGGCGCGGCGGCGGCGTTCGACGACGTGAATCCGAGCCGGTAGGGCGACGGCGGACCGAGGATGTGGGCTGCGGCTACGCGGGAGTCACCGCGTGGCCGTAGCGCAGCAGGTTCGCCGGGTCGTAGGTGGCCTTGTCGTGGCGTAGGCGTGCGTAGACCTCCGGGGTCCAGGCGCGGGCGATGTCCTGTTCGTCGCCCGGGGTGCCGTGGATGTTGACCATGGTGTGGCCCGTCCCGTAGGGGGCCATCGCGCTGTAGAGCCGTGCCGTCGCCTGTTCGAGGGCCTCGGCGGCGGGCGGGGCGGCCAGGATGCCGACCGAGTCGACGAAGTACTGGGCGTCGCGGGAGCAGACGGCGTCCTCGACGGCGGACGGGCGGGCCATCGCGCCGCCCATGTGACGTACCTCGACCATCAGCAGGGGATAGTCGGCACCGGCCGTGGGGCCGGCCTGCTCCAGGAACGTGCGGATGGCGTCGGGGGTCAGGTCGCGCAGGAGCAGGCAGGACTCCCTCGCGGGGAGCGGGTCCTGGGGTTCCATGTGGATTCGGTCCAGGGCCGCGTGGTCCATGACCTCGACCGTGTCGACGGCCACGGGGGCGGCTGCGCGGAGCGGTGCGATCAGGGCCTCGCCCTCGGCCGGGAGGCCGGGCCAGGCGATCGCCACGCGGGCCCAGAAGCCGCCGCGCAGGGGCTCCGGGATCTGGGGGATCGGGGGGAGGCGCAGGATCGTGAACGCGCTGCACATCTCGTCCGGGACGGTGCGGGTCCAGTCCGCCCAGGTCTGGAGGAGAGCTTCCGTGTGCTCGCCCGGGCAGTAGATGCCGCCGCCGTAGAGGCGGGGGAGGGGGAGCAGGTCGGTCACGAGCGAGGTGACGACGCCTACGTTGCCCTTGCCGCCGCGCAGGGCCCAGAACAGTTCCGGTTCGTGCTCGGGGTCCGTCTCGCGCAGCAGGCCGTCCGGGGTGACGACCTGGAAGGAACGGACCAGGTCGGCGGCGTAGCCGTAGGCGCGGCCGAGGACCGGGAGTCCGCCGCCGAGGGTGTAGCCGATGACGCCCGCGTCCGTGGAGGTGCCGCTGAGGCCGGCCAGGCCGTGGGGGGCGGCCGCGGCCATGACGTGGCTCCACTTCGCGCCCGCGGCGATGGTGGCGGTGCGGGAGGTGGGGTCTATCCGCACGTCGGTCATGCGGGCGGTGTTGATCAACAGGCCCTGTTCGATGGGGAAGTTGGCGCCGTGGCCGGTCGCCTGGACGGCTACGGGGGTGTCGGTGGCCTTCGCCCAGCGCATGGCGGTGACGATGTCGTCGGGGCCGGTGGCTCCTATGACGATGTCGGGGGTGTGCAGGGCGGCCAGGTTGAAGCCGGTGACTTCGTCGGCGTAGGCGGGGTCGCCGGGGCGTAGGACCGGGCCGTGTATGTCCGACAGGGCGAAAAGGTCGGGAATGTGGTGGGGGGCGGTCATCGCGTCCTCCGTGGATGGGCGTACGGAGGGACGGCGGCGGCGGGGTGGTGGGGCCAGGCCGTCGGGGTCCTTTTCCTTTGATTTCAGGATGGACCTGGGTGGGTGGGGGCGCATTGTGGGGCTGTGGGCTTCATGGTGCTCTGCGTTGGGGCTGAGGCGCGGGTGGGTGCGCAGCCCGGCGTAGCGGGGTGCCGCCTCTTTGGGACGGGCGCCGCCCTCAGCGGCACGATTGCCCGCGGTTACGCGACAGGGCGTCGGCATCGGGACGTTTCGGGCGGGCGTAGCGTAGGTGGCATGACGACGTACGGATCTTTTCCCGGTACTCGGCCGCGGCGTTTGCGGAGTAACCCCGTCATGCGTCGGATGGTTGCCGAGACCCGGCTCCACCCCGCCGATTTCATCCTTCCGGCCTTCGTGCGCGAGGGCGTCAGTGAGCCGGTGCCGATCGGGGCCATGCCCGGGGTCGTGCAGCACACGCGCGACAGTCTGAAGAAGGCCGCCGCGGAGGCGGTCGCGGCGGGGATCTCCGGGATCATGCTGTTCGGCGTGCCGGAGGAGTCGAAGAAGGACGCCCTCGGGACGCCGGGGACCGACCCGGACGGGATTCTTCAGGTCGCCCTGCGGGACGTGCGGGCCGAAGTGGGGGACGACCTGCTGGTCATGTCCGATCTGTGTCTCGACGAGACGACCGACCACGGGCACTGCGGGGTGCTGGACGCCGAGGGGCGGGTCGACAACGACGCGACCCTGGAGCGGTACGCCGAGATGGCCCAGGTGCAGGCCGATGCCGGGGCCCATGTGGTCGGGCCCAGCGGGATGATGGACGGGCAGGTCGGGGTCGTCCGTGACGCCCTGGACCAGATCGGCCGCGAGGATGTGGCCATCCTCGCCTACACCGCCAAGTACGCCTCCGCGTTCTACGGGCCGTTCCGGGAGGCCGTCGGCTCCTCCCTGCGGGGGGACCGGAAGACGTACCAGCAGGATCCCGCGAATGTGCGGGATTCGATGCGGGAGCTCGCCCTCGATCTCGAGGAGGGCGCCGACATGGTGATGGTCAAGCCGGCCGGGCCCTACCTGGACATCCTCGCCCGGGTCGCGGACGCCGTGGACGTGCCCGTCGCCGCATACCAGATCTCCGGTGAGTACTCGATGATCGAGGCCGCCGCCGAGAGGGGCTGGATCGACCGGGACCGGGCGATCATGGAGGCCCTGACCGGCATCCGGCGGGCCGGTGCGCGGAACATCCTCACCTACTGGGCCACGGAGGCGGCCCAGAAGCTGAACCGTCAGTAGGACTCAGTAGGACAGCGCGTCGTCCATGTCCCGCAGCCAGTACGTGGCCGACAGGGAGCTGTCGTAGTACACGCCCTTGGCCGGGAGGGACGGGAGCGCCGAGGGGCCGCCGCTGCTGTTCGGCGTGCGGCCCTGGAAGCCGACCTCGAGCTTGTGGCCGGTGGTGCCGCCGTCGCCGCTGCCGTCGGCCGCCGACAGCAGGACGCCCGCGTAGCCGGACTCGCCGGGGGCCAGGGTCGTCACCGCCTGCGGCTTGGAGTCCTCGATCGGCCGCGGGGCCCACTGCATCTCGTCGAAGCGCAGCACCGGGTAGTAGGTGAGGTCGCACATCTTCGAGCCGGTGTTCCTGACCGTGATCAGCATGTGGTTGAGCGGGCGGCGGACCGGCTGGGCGGTGACGGTGGTGTTGGTGCCGTTGCAGGAGACACGGGCGGCGGGGGCCGCTTCGGACTTCGTGCCCTTCGCGTCGGTGGCCGTCTGCTGGGGCGCGGTGGTCGCCGTCGTCGACGACGTCAACTGAGGCTTGGCCGCGCCCTCGTCCTGCGTGCCCGTGCCGTCCTCGCACGCCGTGAGGGCGAGTGCGGCCAGGAGGGCTACGGGGAGGGCGTGGTGCTTGCGCATGGGTGGGTTCCCTTTCGGACAAAGGCGGTTGGCGAGAAGGCCCGAGCGAGCCGCCGACCGGTCGGCCGGGAGCGGCGTGCTTGGATGACCAGAGCTTGTGCGGTGATCCGTCCCGGCCGCCACACCCGGCGGATCATCAGGGACGCTGGAACGCCCGTACATGCTGTGACCTGGGGAAACGTCTCTGCTCTGGAACGGGTGAATGGGACATGGGGGTTGGAGGAAGGGTGTCGGGAGGCACGGCCGCGGCGGAGTTCGCCGCGCTGCTGGGGGAGTTGAAGGAGCGTTCCGGGCTGAGCTACGGGGTGCTCGCCAAGCGGCTCCACATGAGTACGTCGACGCTGCACCGGTACTGCAACGGGGATGCCGTGCCCGCTGATTACGCGCCGGTGGAGAGGCTCGCCCGGCTGTGCAAGGCGTCGCCCGGGGAGCTTGTCGAGCTGCATCGGCGGTGGGTGCTGGCGGATGCCGGGCGGGGGCGCAAGGGGGGTGGGGGTTCCTCCGAGCCTGTGGTGGCAGGGGCAGTGGCTCCGGTTGCCGACGGGCCGGCTTCGGTCGCCGAGGCTCCGGCTTCGGGTGCCGATGCGCCGGATGCGGAGGCGGTGCCCGCGGAGGAGGCTTCTTCGGGAGCGGGCCTTCCCGGAGCGGGCCTTCCGGGGGAGTCGGAAGAGGGCGCTAAAGAGGAGCGCCGGTCACGACGTCCTCGGCCCGCACTCCTCGCCGGTATCGCCGTGGCCGTCGTCCTCGGTGGGGTCGGGCTCGCCGTGGCCGTTCCCTCCGGCGGGGCGGACGACGACGGGCGCCGGGGTGCGGCCGCGGTGTCCGACGGTGGACCGACACCGGACGGCGGCACGGGCGGCTCGGCGTCGCCCTCGGGCAGTTCCTCCGCCGGCACCGGCAAGGACAAGAGCAAGAGCGAGGGGAAGGAGTCCGCCGCCGCGACCCCTGCCTCGCGCGCCCCCGCCGCCGGCGGCGACAGCGACCGGCCCGGTCGTACCAGCGCCCCCGCCGCCGGCTCGGTCCCCCTCACCGTGAACACCACTCCGCACGCCTGGGAAAGCCCCTGTTCCCAGCGCTACTTGGTGAACCGTCCGCCGGGGCAGGTCGGGCCGCCGCCGCTGGAGCAGGACGCGCCCGCCTGGGTGGCGGCGAACGGGGCCGTTCCGTCGGGGCAGCAGTTCCTGAAGCTCACCGTGCAGGGCACCGGCAAGGAGACGGTGGTCGTCGACGGGCTGACGGTCCGTATGGCCGGCAAGCGGACGCCGCTCGCCTGGAACGACTACGCCATGGGCTACCCGGGCGTCGGCTGCGGCGGTGGCGTCCCGACGCGCTTCTTCACGGTCGCCCTCGATGCCGCGCGACCCTCCGTCGTCCCCGAGGCGGGCCATGACGACTTCCCGTTCTCGGTGAGCCAGTCCGACCCGGAGGTCTACTACATCCGGGCCGACGCCTCCGCCTACGACGTCAGCTGGTACCTGGAGCTGAGCTGGTCCAGCGGCAGCCGGCACGGCACGCTGACGGTGGACGACAAGGGCCGGCCCTTCCGTACGAGCGGGAACAACGGGCGCCCGGCGTACGAGTTCCCACTGGGCGGTGACAAGTGGGTCGAGGCCGGGACCACTGAGTGACCGACTGATGCTCAGTGGAACTCGTCGAGTTCCTCGGCCGGGACCCACAGTTCGAGGATCGTCCGCCCGCCCGCCTGCTGGACCGGGTAGCGGCTCAGGAACTCGGAGTCGACCTCGAACCGGGAACCAAGTCCAGTTCCTTGGGGCCGGTGGGACGCCACAGGGTCGTCGTCGCTCGCTCGCCGGTCTGCACGGGCACCATCAAATCACTTGAGGCGTTAGGTTGTTGACCGTCGTAGTGGTTGCTGATTGAACCACCTACTCTTCAGGGAGACGTCCATGTCCGGTGACGCGCTCAGCCAGGATCCCGCCGAGCTGCAGAGGAGGATCGACAGCGGCAAGGCGCACCCGGCGCGGGTCTACGACGTCTTCCTCGGAGGCAAGGACCACTACCCCGCCGACCGGGACGCGGCCGCCGCCGCGCTCACCGCCAACCCGCGCGGGTACCTCGACGTCCGGCACAACCGCGACTTCCTGCGCCGCGCGGTGACCACGCTGGTGGAGCAGGACGGCATCCGGCAGTTCCTCGACATCGGCACGGGGCTGCCGACCGCCGAGAACGTGCACCAGATCGCGCAGCGCGTCGCCCCCGAGTCGCGGGTCGTGTACGTCGACAACGACCCGGTCGTGCTCGCGCATGCGCGGGCCCTGCTGACCAGTGGGCCCGAGGGCCGTACGGACTACATCGACGCCGATCTGCGGGACCCGGCCCGCATCCTCGAACAGGCCGCCAAGACACTGGACTTCGACCAGCCGGTCGCGCTGTGCCTGGTCGCGATCCTGCACTTCGTCGAGGACGGCGAGGCGTATCCGCTGGTGCGCGAGCTGCTCGACGCGCTGCCCGTCGGCAGCCGGCTGGTGCTCAGCCACCTCACCGAGGACCTCAACCCCGAGAACATCCGCGCGGTCCAGCGGACGTACACCGAGCGGGGGTTCACCTTCGTGCTGCGGTCCCGGGCGGATGTCGAGCGGTTCTTCACGGAGAACTTCCTGGAGATCGCCGACCCGGGCGTCGTCCCGGCGCACCGGTGGCGGCCCGACCACGCGGCTCCCGTCCCCGAGCAGCCGGAGGAGTCCTTCCTCGCCGGTCTCGACGACATCGAGAGGGTCCGCTACCGCGACATCAACGACGTCACGGACGCGGACATCAACGTGTACGCGGGGATCGGGGCCAAGGGCTGAGCGGCAGACCGGCCGCTCCCGGGCCGAGCAGCGGACCGGCTGCTCCCGTGTCCGGATCCCGGAAACCTTCTTGTAGACAGCACGTATTTCCCTAGGCTGCGGGCACGAGGCGTCACCGCAGCCGAAGGAGCCGTGTCATGACCGTCGCCGACCACGCGCCCACCCGCTCTCCCGTGCCGCCGCTCGCCGCGCGGGCCCGGTCCGTCGGCGGCTCCCCCGTACGGGACATCCTGGCGGTCACCGCCCGCCCTGAGGTGATCAACTTCGCGGGCGGGCTGCCGGCGCCGGAGCTGTTCGACGCGGCGGGCATCGCGGCCGCGTACCGGGCGGTGCTCGCCGAGGTGCCCCAGCGGGCGTTGCAGTACTCCACGACCGAGGGCGAGCCCGTGCTGCGGGCCGCGCTCGCCGCCCGGACCAGCGCGCGCGGCCTGCCGACCGGCGCCGAGGACCTGCTCATCACCACCGGCTCCCAGCAGGCCCTCTCGCTCCTGGCCACCGCGCTGCTCGAACCGGGGGACACCGTCCTCGTCGAGAACCCCTGCTATCTGGCGGCACTTCAGGCCTTCGGCTTCGCCGGAGCGCGGGTCGTGGCCGTGCCCGGGGACGAGCACGGCGTCGATCCCGAGGCGCTGGAGGATCTGGTGGTGCGCGAGCGGCCCAAGCTGCTGTACACCGTGCCCACCTTCCAGAACCCCACCGGACGTACGCTGCCCGCCGAGCGACGCGCCGCCGTGGCCGCCGTCGCCGCGCGGCGCGGGCTGTGGATCGTCGAGGACGACCCCTACGGCGAGCTTCGCTACGAGGGCGAACGCGTGCCCTGGATCGCCTCCCACCCGGGGGCCGAGGACCGTACGGTGCTGCTCGGCAGCTTCTCCAAGGTCATGGCGCCCGGAATGCGGCTGGGCTGGCTGCGCGCGCCCGGTGAGCTGCTGCGCGCCTGTGCCGTCGCCAAGCAGGCCGCCGACCTGCACACCCCGACCGTCAACCAACTCGCCGCGGCCCGGTACCTGGCGGACAACGACCTGGACGCCCATGTCACGCGTGTCGCCGGCGTGTACGGCGAACGCCGGGACGCCATGCTCGCGGGGCTGGCCGGAGCGCTGCCCGAGGGGTCGGTCTGGAACCGGCCCGAGGGCGGCATGTTCCTGTGGGCGCGCCTGCCGGAGCCGTACGACACGACGGCCCTGCTGCCGCAGGTGGTGCGCCACGACGTGGCGTATGTCCCCGGCGCCCCCTTCTACGCCGGCGACCCCGACCGCACGACCCTGCGGCTGTGCTTCGTGACGCAGACGCCGGAGGAGATCGGGGAGGGGCTGCGGAGGCTGGGGGAGGGGCTCAGTCCCACCAGAAGTGCCAGGTCGGCTGATCGATGACCTGGCGCTCGGCGTAGGCCCGCAGGGTGGGGTCGGTGCTCTGCCAGATGTTGTCCGGGCAGAACGCGAAGTGCTCGGCGGCGACGGCTTCCGCCTCCGCGAGGGTGGCGGGCGGGGCGGCGACCGACACCAGCAGATGGTCGAAGCCGAGGGCCACCACCCTTATGCCGAAGCGGTCCTCCCAGGAGCGCAGCACCGCGCTGAGGCGGGCCGTGTCGCCCTCGTGGTTCGCCGGGCCCGTCCAGCCGATCGCCGTCGGGATGTCGGCGCTGCGGCGGGCCGGGACCAGGGCGAGGCGGGGGTCCTTGAGCGGACCGCCGTCCTCGAGCAGCGAGTCCGCGATGTCCGCGGCGACCGCGTCCGGGTCCTGAACCCGGGCGGCCGGCGTGGCCGGCCCGGGCCAGGTGCCGCCCTCCGCCGCGCACTCCTCCCAGTACTCCGCCAGCACCTCCTCGGCGTCGTGATCGCCGGGGTAGGACACCTCGCCGGGCATCAACTCCCAGCTGTCCGGCCCGCCATGCCCGTCCCCCACATCGAGCACGACCGGCAGCAGCCCGACCCGCCGCGTCGGCTCCAGCGCCGTCCAGCCACCCGGCTCGGCCCGCTCCTGCGCGCACCACAGCAACGGCTCGTGCCAGGGGCCCTCGTCGGTGCTGTCGAGCAGTGTCCCGGCGGGGAGCCGGAATCCCAGCGCGCGGCCGCTCGGGTCTGCCGCCAGGGTCGGGAGCGGGTTCGGAAGTGTCGCCATGTGGTGACTGTAAATCCGACCACTGACAAGGGGACATCAGCGGACGCGAGCTGACCTAATTGCTCCGTACGGTCCTTCCATGACCACTTCCTCGGAGAAGACCGACCTGTCGTACGCGCTCGCCGAGCAGCGGGAACTGCTGCTGATCACCGTGCGCGGACTCGACGACGAGCGGGCCGCCCGGCGTACGACCGTGAGTGAGCTGACCCTGGGCGGGATCGTGAAGCATCTCGCTCAGGGGGAGGCGGCGTGGACCCGGGTCATGGTCAAGGGCGACGGTGAACTGCCGGACGGCATGCTCGACATGGGGCAGTACCGCATGGCCGAGGGCGACACGCTCGACGGGCTGCTGGAGGCGTACACGGCGGCCGCGCGGGCGACCGACGAGGCCCTGGCGGGGCTGCCGGATCTGGACCGCGGTGTGCCCCTGCCGATGACTCCCTGGTCGCCGCCGGAGCGCGAGTACTGGTCGGCGCGCCGGATCCTGCTGCATCTGATCCGGGAGACGGCCCAGCACGCCGGGCACGCGGACATCATCCGGGAGGCACTGGACGGCGCGAACAGTACGGCTCAGCGTTGAGACGGAGACGGTGACACCTCAGACGCGGGCCTCGAAGCATTCGCGGCTGCCTCCCGTCACCGGGCGGAAGCAGGCCCGCACGGTCGTGCCGCGCTCGCCGCATTCTGCATCAGCATCCACGCGGTGCCCCCTACCTCGGTTCCGATCCCCCCGCCGCCCCCTACCGATTCGGCCACCGCACGCC
The DNA here is from genome assembly GCF_045040895.1 of Streptomyces purpurascens. Taxonomy (NCBI): domain Bacteria; kingdom Bacillati; phylum Actinomycetota; class Actinomycetes; order Kitasatosporales; family Streptomycetaceae; genus Streptomyces; species Streptomyces purpurascens. Next base: position 5,377,309 of record NZ_CP108341.1, read on the forward strand.
GCGAGCGTCCCGCCGTACCGTCCCGGCGGCTGGTGTCCATGCAGGTCAGAGCGGGGGACGTCCCGTGAGTACGTCACTTCTGCGGCGACTGTGGTGGATCCCCGTCCCTGGCCCGCAGTCTCGTTGTCGAGCCGGCCGGTGCGGTCGGCCCACCACGAAGGGGGCAAGCAACATGCGTATGACCAGGAAGCTCGCCGTCATGGCCGGGGGGATCGCGCTGACGGGTGGTCTGCTGGCCGGCAACGCGGGTACGGCCGGCGCGGCGGAGGCCTCGCCGCAGGCGGCGTCGGACTGTCCGTCGGGCTGGTTCTGCGTGTGGGCCGGGCAGAACTACACCGGGCGCATGCAGAAGGTCGCCGGGACCAACAAGGACCTGACCCAGTACGCCGTGTTCCAGAGCTTCAAGTCCTGGTACAACCACGGCGCGTCCTGCGACTTCAAGTGGTTCTCGGCGAAGAACCACGGCGGGTCCAGCGGGGTCATCCCGAGGGGATACAAGACGACCGACAGCGCGAGCCACTACATGAAGTCCAACACGTGGGTCAACTGCAGCTGACCAGCGGCACCCCACAACGCCCGAGGGCGGCACTCCACGGGGGAGTGCCGCCCTCGGCCTGTCGTGCAGGGGCCGGGTTCAGAGCCGCTCGGGCGTCCGGATGCCCAGCAGGCCCATGCCCTGGTGGAGGGTGCGGGCCGTGATGTCGCAGAGGAACAGGCGGTTCTCGATCTGCTCGGGCGTCTCGGCCTTGAGGACCGGGCACTTGTCGTAGAACGTCGTGTACAGGGACGCCAGCTGGTACAGGTACGCGGCCAGCTTGTGCGGGGCGTACTCCGCGGCGGCTTCGAAGACCGTGTCGCCGAACGCGTCCAGGTGCAGACCGAGCGCCCGCTCCGCCGGGGCGAGTTCGAGCTCCGGGTGCGCGACCGGCTTCGTCTCACCGGCCTTGCGCAGGATCGACTGGATCCGGGCGTACGCGTACTGGAGGTAGACGGACGTGTCGCCGTTCAGCGACACCATCTGGTCCAGGTCGAACTTGTAGTCCCGGTTCGGCGACGTCGACAGGTCGGCGTACTTCACGGCACCGATGCCGACCTGTGCGGCCCGCTCCTGGATCTCGTCCTCGGTGAGGTCCTGTGCCTTCTCCCGCACGACCTCGGCGGCCCGCTGCACCGCCTCGTCCAGTAGGTCCTCCAGCCGTACGGTCTCGCCCTCACGCGTCTTGAACGGCTTGCCGTCCGCCCCGAGCACCGTGCCGTAGCCCATGTTGTGCGCGGTGACGCCGTCGCTCAGCCAGCCTGCCCGGCGAGCCGTCTCGAAGACCATCTTGAAGTGCAGCGACTGACGGACGTCCACGACGTAGAGCAGGGACGCGGCGTGCAGGTCCTGGACGCGGTTGCGGATCGCCGTCAGGTCGGAGGCCGCGTAGCCGAAGCCGCCGTCGGCCTTCTGCACGATCAGCGGGACCGGCTGGTCGTCCTTGCCTCGGATCTCGTCGAAGAACACCACGAGCGCGCCCTCGGAGCGCACCGCGACACCCATCTCCTCCAGGAGGCGGGCGGTCTCGGGCATGCCCTCGTTGTAGGCGGACTCGCCGACGATCTCCTCGTCGCGGATCTCCATGTCGAGCTTCTCGAAGACGGAGTAGAAGTAGACCTTCGACTCGTCCACGAACTGCTGCCACAGCTCGAGCGTCTCCTTGTCACCGGACTGCAGGGCGACGACCCGCTTGCGGGCCCGCTCCTTGAACTCCTCGTCCGCGTCGAAGAGCGCACGCGACGCCTTGTACACCCGGTTCAGGTTGCTCATCGCCTGCTCGCCGTCGACGTCGGCCGCGGGGGCCAGCTCGCCGGGGTGCTCGAACAGGTACTGGATGAGCATGCCGAACTGGGTGCCCCAGTCGCCGATGTGGTGCCGGCCGATCGTCTTCTCGCCGGTGAAGTCGAGCATGCCGCGCAGGGCGTCGCCGATGACCGCCGACCGCAGGTGACCGACGTGCATCTCCTTCGCCACGTTCGGCTGGGCGTAGTCGACGACCGTGATGCCCGCGTTCTCCTTCAGCGGCACGCCGAGACGCTCGCCGTCCGCGTGCCGCGCGGCGAGGTTCTCGGCGATCGCCCGGTCGGCGATCGTGATGTTGAGGAAGCCGGGGCCGGAGACCTCGACGTCCTTGATCACGTCACCGGTGACGATGTTGCCGACGACCTCCGTCGCCAGTTCCCGGGGGTTCGACTTGGCCTTCTTGGCGAGGGCCAGGATCCCGTTGGCCTGGAAGTCGGCCCGGTCGCTACGTCGCAGCAGCGGGTCGGCGTCGGCCTCCGGCCGGGTGGCCGACAGGGCGTTCGCGAGACGCTGCTGGACTTGATCGGTGAGCGACGTGACCGAGGTCATGGGATGGATGCCGTTCTCCTCGTGGATCGATAGACACGCTCAGTATCCCACGGGGGGTAAAGCGGTTTTCCCGGGCGCTGTGCCGTCTGGGAGAATGGGCCCCGGCCGTTGACCGTACGGCTGCCCTGGAGAAAGAAGGACGTGCCGATCGTGGCTCAGAGCACCGAGACCACCGACTGGGTCTCCCGTTTCGCGGATGAGGTCATCGAGGAGTCGGAGCGTCGGGCCCCGGGCAAACCCGTCGTCGTCGCGTCCGGACTCTCACCGTCCGGCCCCATCCACCTCGGGAACCTGCGCGAGGTCATGACCCCGCATCTCGTCGCCGACGAGATCCGCCGCCGGGGCCACCAGGTGCGGCATCTGATCTCGTGGGACGACTACGACCGGTACCGCAAGGTGCCGGCCGGTATCGCGGGCGTCGACGAGTCGTGGGCCGAGCACATTGGCAAGCCGCTGACGTCCGTCCCGGCGCCGGAGGGCTCCTCGTACGCGAACTGGGCCGAGCACTTCAAGGCCGCGATGGTCGAGTCGCTGGCCGAGCTGGGCGTGGAGTTCGACGGGATCAGCCAGACCGCGCAGTACACGTCCGGCGTGTACCGCGAGCAGATCCTGCACGCCATCAAGCACCGCGGCGACATCGACGCGATCCTCGGCCAGTACCGGACGAAGAAGGCCCCGGCCAAGAAGCAGCAGCAGAAGCCGGTCGACGAGGCCGAGCTGGAGGCCGCCGAGGGCTCCGGCGCGGCCGGTGAGGACGACGGCAGCTCCGGCACCGCCGGCTACTTCCCGTACAAGCCGTACTGCGGCAACTGCGAGAAGGACCTCACCACCGTCACGTCCTACGACGACGACTCCACCGAGCTGACGTACGCCTGCACCGCGTGCGGCTTCTCGGAGACGGTCCGGCTGAACGAGTTCAACCGCGGCAAGCTCGTCTGGAAGGTCGACTGGCCGATGCGGTGGGCGTACGAGGGGGTCGTGTTCGAGCCGAGTGGTGTCGATCATTCGTCTCCCGGGTCGTCGTTCCAGGTCGGCGGGCAGATCGTCGGGATCTTCGGCGGGCAGCAGCCCATCGGGCCGATGTACGCCTTCGTGGGCATCAGCGGGATGGCGAAGATGTCGTCCTCGCGCGGCGGCGTGCCGACCCCGGCGGACGCCCTGAAGATCATGGAACCGCAGCTGCTGCGCTGGCTGTACGCGCGGCGCCGGCCCAACCAGTCCTTCAAGGTCGCCTTCGACCAGGAGATCCAGCGGCTGTACGACGAGTGGGACCGGCTGGACGCCAAGGTCGCCGACGGCAGCGTCCTGCCGGCCGACGCCGCCGCGCACGCGCGTGCGGTGGGTACGGCCGCCGGTGAGCTGCCGCGGACGGTCCGGCCGATGCCGTACCGGACGCTGGCGTCCGTCGCGGACATCACCGCCGGGCACGCGGACCAGGCGCTGCGCATCCTCAGCGAGCTGGACCCGGAGCAGCCGCTGACCTCGCTCGACGAGGCGCGGCCGCGGTACGACAAGGCCGAGGCCTGGATCAACACGCACGTACCCGCCGACCAGCGGACGATCGTGCGGGAAGAGCCCGACGCCGAGCTGCTGAAGTCGCTCGACGAGGCGTCCCAGCAGTCGTTGCGGCTGCTGCTCGACGGGCTCGCCGGGCACTGGTCGCTCGACGGGCTGACGCACCTGGTGTACGGCGTGCCGAAGGTGCAGGCCGGGTTCTCCGCCGACGCGACGCCGAAGGAACTGCCGCCGGAGATCAAGACGGCTCAGCGGTCGTTCTTCGCGCTGCTGTACCACCTGCTGGTCGGGCGGGACACCGGGCCGCGGCTGCCCACGCTGCTGCTGGCGGTGGGGCAGGAGCGGGTCCGGGCGCTGCTCGGGGAGTAGTCGCCATCGCATGACGAAGGGGCCCTGGTGTCAGGGCCCCTTCGTCATGCGATGTGCTCTTCTTCCATTTCCTGGTAGTGGCGGCTGCTGAAGCGGTCGACCATGCGCTTGGCCTCCGTGGTGTCCAGGCGGATGCCGTACTCCGCCTCCACGTTGTCGAGGAGCTGGTTGGGTGTCGGGTAGCTGCCGTTGATCGACTGCTTGAAGACCTGGTAGTACGACTCCTCGTCCGGTTCGGCGACGGGCGGGGTGCCGCCGCCCTCGCCGAGTTCGCGGGTGCGGTTCGGGCCGACCGGGATGGGGAAGCTGCCGGTGTCTTCCGGGGTGAGGTCCTGCTCGTACTGCGTTTGGTACTGCTCGGCCTCTTGTTGTTCCGCGATCCACTCGGCGTACTGATCGGGGTTGTAGGCCGGGTCGTAACCGCCCTGGTATTCGACTTCCCGCTGGGTGTTGAACCAAGGGCTCTGATCCGGCTCGGGGTCGTAGTCCAGGTGCTCGGCGTCGGGGCCGCGGTCGAGCTCCAGGCGCTGCTCGCTGTGAGGTGCCGCTCTCCGTGGGACGGGTGCCGCCCCGGCGGCACGATCGCCCGCAGCTGGGCCTGTGCCGAGCTCCGGCTGCGGTGCCGGCGGGATCAGCGCAGGCTCTATCCCCGCCGCCGCCAGGCCCGCCGGGGCCGTCTCCGCCAGCGGTACCCCGTAGCGCGCCAGCCTCAGCGGCATCAGGGACTCCACGGGAGCCTTGCGGCGCCAGCTACGGCCGAAGCGGGAACGCAGCCGCGCCTGGTAGACGAGACGTTCCTGCTCCAGCTTGATGACCTGTTCGTAGGAGCGGAGCTCCCAGAGCTTCATGCGGCGCCAGAGGAGGAACGTGGGGACGGGGGAGAGCATCCAGCGGGTGAGGCGGACGCCTTCCATGTGCTTGTCGGCCGTGATGTCGGCGATCCGGCCGATCGCGTGGCGGGCCGCCTCGACCGAGACCACGAACAGGATCGGGATCACCCCGTGCATGCCGACGCCGAGCGGATCCGGCCAGGCGGCCGCGCCGTTGAAGGCGATCGTCGCCGCTGTCAGGAGCCAGGCCGTCTGACGGAGCAGAGGGAAGGGGATCCTGATCCAGGTGAGGAGCAGGTCCAGGGCCAGCAGGACGCAGATGCCCGCGTCGATGCCGATCGGGAAGACGTAGGAGAAGTTCCCGAAGCCCTTCTTCAGGGCCAACTCGCGGACCGCCGCGTACGAACCGGCGAAGCCGATACCGGCGATCACCACGGCGCCGGCCACGACCACGCCGATGAGAACGCGGTGCATCCGAGTCAGTTGCAGTGGCGCGGCCACCCGTCTTCCCCTCCCCTTGCGAGTTGTTGCGCGCAACAGGGTGGCACATGTGTGCGGAGGACGGGTGGCCGGTTCCGGTCGGTGGTGTTCAGCTCTTCTTGGCGGGCGACTTCGAAGGCGACGCGGAGGAGTCCTTCGAAGCCTCCTTCGAGGGCTCCTTGGACGGGGACTTCGACGCCGGCTTCGACGGGTCGCCGCTCGCCTTGCCGCCGCCCGCGCCGTTCGCCTCGGACACCGCGGCCACCGCTTCCTTCGCGGCCTTCTTGGCGTCCTTCGCCAGGTCGTCGGCGCTCGGGGACTTGTCGCCGGCCAGACCCGCGCCGTTGTAGTCCAGCGTCACGACGACATTCTCGACGCGCGCCACGACCGTCTGCTGCTTGAAGGTGCCTTCCTTCTTCTTCAGGTCGTAGCGCACGGCCGTCGCCTGGTCGCCCGTGTCGGGCACCGGCTCCGACTTGACGCCCTTGGCGCCCTCGGCGGCCTGGACGTCCTGGATCTGCTTCTCGTAGTACTGCTGGGCCAGCTTCTCGCCCGAGCCGCGCGTGGCGTCCGACTCGAAGCGCAGCATCGACACGTTCAGCCAGCGGAACTGCGAGCCCTTCACGCCGTTGTTGTCGAGGCTGTTCCAGGAGCAGCTGCCGCGCGTGGAGATATCATCCGACTTGCCCTCCTTGCCGGACTTGCTCTCCGGAACGAGGTCCTTCAGCGTCTTCTTCGACAGCGCCTTGCAGGGCTCCGGAAGCTTGCCGTACGCCGCCGCCTCGACGGTCGGCGACGGGCTCGCGGACGCCGAGGCCGCCGCGTTGGCGGCCTTGTCCGTGCTGTCGCCGGAGCCGGAGTCCGAAGAGCAGCCGGCGGCGACCAGCATCACGGGGACGGCGGCCGCGCAGACAAGGACGCGGTGGAGTCGCTTCGCTCGCTGATCCTGCTGGTCTCGCTGTGCTCGTCGCTGCATGGTTCCTTCACTCATGACGCTCGTGGTTCCCTGCGGTCGGAACGGGGCCGAGTGGTCACCGTACGCGGTGAGGCGGTGGTGTGGTCTTCCTTCGCGTGCTTTGCGGGTGTGCGTGAAGGGGGCGTGAAGGGGCCTCAGTCGCTCAGCGAATCGGCCAGCTGGGAGGCCAGTTTCTGGGCCCTGTCCTGCAATTCCTTGCTGTCCGGGACGACGCCGACGGTGGCCGGCTGTTCGGCGTACTCGATGGTCACGATGACATTCGACGTGCGGAACGCCACAGTCACCGTCCGCTGCTTGGCCGTCGAACCGGAGCTGCTCAGCTCGTCGTCGATGAAGGCCTCGTCACCGAAATCCTCCAGCACGCGGGGCTGGAGTTCCGTCGGGGTGGCGGAGGCGGACGTCGACGGCGACGAGGAGCCGGAGGGGGAGGTGGGGGAGGTGGTCGAGCCGGGAGAGCCGCTCGGGGCGGCGGAGGCGCCGCCTGCCGGGGTGCTGCCCGCGGCGGGGGACTCCGTGGCGGCCGACTCGGTGGCGGCCGACTCGGTGGCCGTCGGCTCGGGGAGGTGGGCCGCGGCCTCCCGCTCCGCGAAGAGCTGCTCGGCCTGGTTGTCGTCGCTGACGGCGTTGTCGTAGGAGACGACCCGTTCGAAGTCGACGAGCAGATGGTCGCTGGCCTCCCGGCCGTCGACCTTCCACTGGCAGCCGACCTTGCGGTCGGTGTCGAACGTGACCGTCGGCTCGCCCTCGTAGGCCTTCTCGCGCTGCTCGCCGTCGGTGATCTGCCGGATGCCGGGCAGGAGTTCGTCGAGCATGCTCTGGCCGACCGCCGTGCAGGGCTCGGGGAGCGTGCGGTAGCGGCCCGGCTCGGCGGCGGCCGAAGCCGTGCCGGTGTCACCCGGGTTGGAGTCGTCCGTCGGGCCGCCGTCGCCCGAGCTGCCGGTGCAGCCGGCCAGCAGGGCCGCGAGGAGCGCGGCGATACCGGGTGCGTACGCCTTCCGTTGCACGTGGTGGCTCCTCTCGGGGCGGATATTGGCTTGCCGTCGCGGGGCAGCCGATGAACACAATGTGTATCGCACGCACTGCCGTGAACGCCGGTCCGGAATCCCTTTCGTAGACCTTGGCTCCGGTATTTGCTCTTGAAGACTTCTGTTCGCGTACGGGGGATTGAGGACGTTATGTCGTATGTAGAGGTACCTGGTGCGAAAGTACCGATCCGGATGTGGGCCGACCCGGCCTCGGTCGAGGGCGGCGCGCTCCAGCAGCTCCAGAACGTCGCCACGCTGCCGTGGATCAAGGGCCTGGCCGTCATGCCCGACGTGCACTACGGCAAGGGCGCGACGGTCGGTTCGGTCATCGCGATGCAGGGTGCGGTGTGCCCGGCGGCGGTGGGGGTCGACATCGGCTGCGGAATGTCGGCGGTGAAGACGTCCCTGACGGCGAACGACCTGCCCGGGGATCTGTCGCGGCTGCGGTCGCGGATCGAGCAGGTCATTCCGGTGGGGCGGGGGATGCATGACAGCGCCGTCGACCCGGGGCGGCTGCACGGGTTCGGTACGGCCGGGTGGGAGGACTTCTGGGGGCGGTTCGACGGGGTTGCGGAGGCGGTCAAGTTCCGTGCGGAGCGCGCCACCAAGCAGATGGGAACGCTCGGCGGCGGAAACCATTTCGTCGAAGTTTGCACGGATACGACCGGTTCTGTCTGGCTGATGCTGCACTCCGGTTCCCGCAACATCGGCAAGGAACTGGCCGAGCACCACATCGGCATCGCCCAGAAGCTCCCGCACAACCAGGGCCTGGTCGACCGCGACCTCGCCGTCTTCGTCGCGGACACCCCGCAGATGGCGGCGTACCGCAACGACCTGTTCTGGGCGCAGGAGTACGCGAAGTACAACCGCTCGATCATGATGGCGCTCCTGAAGGACGTGGTCCGCAAGGAGTTCAAGAGGGCGAAGCCGGCCTTCGAGCCGGAGATCAGCGCGCACCACAACTACGTGGCCGAGGAGCGCTACGACGGGATGGACCTGCTCGTGACCCGCAAGGGCGCGATCCGGGCCGGCTCCGGCGAGTACGGGATCATCCCCGGCTCCATGGGCACGGGTTCGTACATCGTGAAGGGCCTCGGCAACGACAAGTCCTTCAACTCGGCCTCGCACGGCGCCGGCCGGCGCATGAGCCGCAACGCGGCGAAGCGGCGCTTCTCGACGAAGGACCTGGAAGAGCAGACCCGGGGCGTGGAGTGTCGCAAGGACTCCGGCGTCGTGGACGAGATCCCGGGCGCCTACAAGCCCATCGAGCAGGTCATCGACCAGCAGCGGGACCTGGTGGAGGTCGTGGCGAAGCTGAAGCAGGTTGTTTGCGTGAAGGGCTGACGCGCCGGCTCACTCCACGAGGCCCTCCCGGAGGGTCGCCGAGAGGGCTGACGCGTCCAGCTCCAGGGCGTTGGTCACATAGCCGGCTGTCGAGCCGTAGCGGTTCGTCAGGTCCGTCAGGAACAGGTGCATGACCTCGGCGGGGGCGCGGCCGAACGACGGCCAGGTGGGGGAGCGGCCGTCGTTGCGGGATGTCCAGTCGGCGAGGAGGGCGGGGGCCGCCAGGTCCGTGAGGGCGAAGTCCTCGACGACGGTGGGTCGCGGGACGTCGAGGAGCTCCAGGACCAAGGCCGCGAGCAGGCCTGTGCGGTCCTTGCCCGAGGCGCAGTGGAAGACGAGCGGCTCGTCGGCCCGCGCCGCCTGTGTCACCAGTTCCAGGGCCCGACGGATTTCCTTGGTGCCGTCCTGCGCCACTTCCATGTAGCGCTCGGCCAGGTAGGGGCCGGGGGCGATGTCGGGGGTGAGGGCCGCCTGGTCGTAGGGGCGGTGCTCGATGCTGAGGTTGTGGTACGTGAAGGACGGGTGGTCCGGGATGCGGCCCCGTGAGTCGATTTCCCAGGGGTAGCGCAGGTCGACGACCGTGCGGATGCCGAGGGAGAGGAAGCGGGTCCAGTCGTCCGTGCCCGTGCTGAGCTTGCCCAGGGAGTCTGCGCGGTAGACGCGGGCCCGGCGGACGCGGTTGCCGTCTGCGGTGGTGCGGCCGCCCAGGTCACGGAAGTTGTGGAGGGCGTCGAAAGGTATGTGTCTGTCGATGTCCACGAGGGGTGACCCTATGGGCCACCCCGGCTCGGTGCCTGTGCTTTCACGGCTGTGGATGCGGCCCCGCCGGCGTCACAGCTCGCGGTGGACCTTCGTGTTCGAGGCCTGGGCGCGGGGGCGGAGGACCAGGAGGTCCACGTTGACGTGGCTGGGGCGGGTGATGGCCCAGGTGATGGTGTCGGCGACGTCGTCGGCCGTGAGGGGCTCGGCCACGCCCTCGTAGACCTTCTCGGCCTTTTCCGTGTCGCCGGAGAAGCGGGTCAGGGCGAACTCGTCCGTCTTGACCATGCCGGGGGCGATCTCGATGACGCGGACCGGCCGGCCGACGATCTCCAGGCGCAGAGTCTCGGCGAGGACGTGGGCGCCGTGCTTGGCGGCGACGTAGCCCGCGCCGCCCTCGTAGGTGCCGTGGCCCGCGGTGGAGGAGACGACCACGACCGTGCCGTCGCCGCTCGCGTCCAGCTTGGGCAGCAGGGCCTGGGTGAGGTGGAGCGTGCCGATGACGTTCGTCTCGTACATCTGGCGCCAGTCGGCCGGGTCACCGGTCGCGACCGGGTCGGCGCCGAGCGCGCCGCCGGCGTTGTTGACCAGGACGCCGATCGTCTTGAAGGCCGTGGCGAACTCGTCGACCGCCGCGCGGTCCGTGACGTCGAGGGCGTAGGCCGTGGCCTGGTGGCCCGCCTTGTTGATCTCCTCCGCCAGCGCCTCGATGCGGTCCTTGCGGCGCGCGGTGAGGACGACGCGGTAGCCCGCCGCGGCGAGCCGCCGGGCGGTGGCGGCGCCGATTCCGCTGCTCGCACCGGTGACGACGGCGATGCGGGAGGCTGCGGACGGGGCGGCGGTGGCCATGGGAGCTCCTCGGGCGTGGGTGCGGTGTACGGGGCCATCAGAAGGCCCTCAGGGCTTCCGGCCAGGATAGGCGGGGCCCGCGGTGGGAGAATGAGGGCGGGTGGTCCCCTGTTTTCCGGTCTTTCCTGGAGGTGGATCATGGGCGAGGCACGTGAGGTCATGGACCGGCTCACGGACGCGGTCACCACGCACGCCGATCTGAAGGTCATCGGCGAGCTGTACGCCGAGGACGCGGTCGCCTTCACCCCTGACGAGGGCGAGCTGCGCGGGCGCGACAACATCGTCGAGTACTGGCGGGCGATGACGGAGGCGGTCCCCGAGGCGACGTTCCAGCCGTTGCACTCCTACGAGGTCGGCGACACGGCCATCGACGAGGGGTTCTTCAGCGGGCGCAACACCGGGCCGCTGGAGCTGCCCAACGGCGAGACGCTCCCGCCGACGCAGAAGGAGATCAGGATCCGCGGGGTGGACATCGCCACCGTGCGGGACGGGCGGATCGTCGACTACCGGCTGTACTTCGACGAGATGGATTTCCTGGGGCAGTTGGGGTTGCTGCCGCCTGACGAGCCGTTCTGAGATCCCGGGCCGCGGGCCGGTCAGTTTCCTCGCGGGGCGTACATGATGACCGCCATGCCCGCGAGGCAGATCAGTGCGCCCGTGATGTCCCAGCGGTCCGGGCGGTAGCCGTCCGCGACCACGCCCCAGAGGATCGAACCGGCGACGAAGATCCCGCCGTAGGCGGCGAGCACGCGGCCGAAGTGGGCGTCGGGCTGGAACGTCGCGACGAAGCCGTACGCGCCGAGCGCGAGGACGCCGCCGGCCGCCCAGAGCCAGCCCCGGTTCTCGCGCACGCCCTGCCAGACCAGCCAGGCGCCGCCGATCTCGAACAGTGCGGCGACGACGAAGAGGGCGGCGGAGCGGAGGACGAACATGGTGGTCAGCTTCGCATGCTGCCTAGCGGCCGGCCCGGGTCTCCGCCGCGTAGGCAGTGGGAGGCACTCCCACCGTCGTCGTGAAGTCCCGTACGAGGTGGGCCTGGTCGGCGTAGCCGAGGTCGGCGGCGAGGGCGGCCCAGTCGACGTCGTCGCGGTGGCCGGCCTGTTCCAGGGCCTCGTGGATGCGGTAGCGGAGGATGACCCACTTGGGGCTGACGCCGACCTGGGTCGAGAAGAGCCGTTGCAGCGCCCGTACCGACAGGCCCCGGGCGTGGGCGAAGTCGCCGACGCGGCGTACGGTGCGGTCCGCGCGGATGCGGCGGACGAGGTCGATCGCGAGGTCCGCCTGCGGGTCCGGGGCGCAGGGCAGGGAGAGCAGGAAGGCGTCGAGGGCGGCGACCTGGGCGCGGTCGTCGGCGGGGGTGACGACCGCGTGGGCGGTGTCGGCGGTGACCTGCGGGAACACCTCTTGGGCGGGCAGCGTGCGCCCGGTCCAGCGGGAGACCGGCTCCTCGGGGGCGTACGGCCGGAAGCCGCCGGGGCGGAACTTCGCTCCGCAGACCCGGCCCCGCCCGGTCAGCTTCCTGGTGTAGAGGCCGAGCGCGACGCCGGTGACCTCGCCGTAGGGCGGGGCGTCCTCCTCGTCGGCCCCGTCCCACTGGAAGGTCAGGTTCACGGACGGATGCGGAACGATGTGGGAGGCGTAGGGCGCGGGCAGGTCCCAGTCGATGAGCCAGTACCACTCGACGTACCGGCGCAGCGGCTCGGCGGGCTCGTGGCGGCGGAATCGCACGCGGTTCAGCAGCCCGGACGGGTCGACGATCCCGCGGGTGTCGTGGCGGGGTGCCTCCATGGCCGGATCGTACGTCGCGTTTCTTCAAGATGGGCGGTCGTGGCTGTCCCTACGGTCGGAGCATGGACACGAACCCTGTGAGGACGTACCGCATCGCTGAGCTGCTGGGCATGGCGCGGGAGCGGGCGGTGCCGGTGGTGCGGGGCATTCCCGACGCGACGCTCGCCGCGCCCACGCCCTGTGCCGAGTACGACGTGCGGGCGCTGGTCGATCACCTCTTCCAGGTGATCGTGCAGTTCCAGCGGCTGGCCGCGAAGGAGGCGTCGGACTTCGGTGAGGCGCCCGACCCGGTCGCCGGGAGTCCCGAGTGGCGTGAGCGGTTCGCCCGGGAGGCGGACCGGCTGGTGGCGGCCTGGTCGGCGCCGGGTGCCGAGGAGGGCACGACGGGCGGGATGAACCTGCCGGCGCGGCTGGTCGGCTCGATGGCGCTGCTCGATCTGACGGTGCATGTGTGGGACCTGGCGCGGGCGACGGGCCAGGAGTACCCGGGTGCCGACGAGGCGGTCGTGGCGGAGCTGTCCGGCGCGGTGGACGAGCTGGCGCCGACGGCCAGGAAGATGGGGGTGTTCGGGGAGCCGGTGCCGGTGGCGGAGGGCGCGTCGGCCCTGGAGCGGCTGCTCGGGGGGACCGGCAGGGACCCCCACTGGAATGCCCCCGCGCCCGCTGTCGTTCCCCCGAGTACTGTTGAAGGGTAAACAACCTGGAGGGTGAGCGACCATGCAGTTCGGGATCTTCAGTGTCGGCGACGTCACGCCCGACCCGACCACGGGCCGGACACCGACCGAGCGCGAGCGGATCAAGGCCATGGTCGCCATCGCGCTCAAGGCCGAGGAGGCCGGGCTCGACGTCTTCGCGACCGGCGAGCACCACAACCCGCCCTTCGTGCCCTCCTCCCCGACCACGATGCTCGGCTACATCGCGGCCCGCACCGAGCGGCTGGTCCTCTCCACGGCCACCACCCTCATCACCACCAGCGACCCGGTGAAGATCGCCGAGGACTTCGCGATGCTCCAGCACCTGGCCGACGGCCGGGTGGATCTGATGCTGGGCCGCGGGAACACCGCGCCGGTCTACCCATGGTTCGGGCAGGACATCCGGCAGGGCATCCCGCTCGCCGTCGAGAACTACGCCCTGCTGCACCGCCTGTGGCGCGAGGAGGGCGTCGACTGGGAGGGGAAGTTCCGTACGCCGCTGCAGGGCTTCACGGCGACGCCCCGCCCGCTGGACGGCGTACCGCCGTTCGTCTGGCACGGGTCGATCCGCTCGCCGGAGATCGCCGAGCAGGCCGCGTTCTACGGCGACGGCTTCTTCCACAACAACATCTTCTGGCCGGCCGACCACACCCGGCGCATGGTCGAGCTGTACCGGGCCCGGTACGCCCACCACGGGCACGGCACGCCCGAGCAGGCGATCGTCGGGCTCGGCGGGCATGTGTTCATGCGGCGGAACTCGCAGGACGCCGTGCGCGAGTTCCGGCCGTACTTCGACGTCGCGCCGGTGTACGGGCACGGGCCGTCGCTGGAGGACTTCACGGAGCAGACGCCGCTGACCGTCGGCACCCCGCAGCAGGTCATCGAGAAGACGCTGGCCTTCCGGGAGTACGCGGGCGACTACCAGCGGCAGCTGTTCCTGGTCGACCACGCCGGGCTGCCGCTGAAGACCGTGCTGGAGCAGATCGACCTGCTGGGCGAGGAGGTCGTACCGGTGCTGCGCAAGGAGTTCGCCGTGGGCCGACCGGCGGACGTGCCGGAGGCGCCGACGCACGCGGCCCGGCTCGCGCGGGCCCAGGGGTGAGAGGACGGCAGGCCCCCCGGCCCGTGGTTGCGTGAGCCCTGGTGAGAGGCGAGTAAGAAGGACGCTCCGGCGCAGCGCATCCGGTCCCGGGGAGCCGGTCGCCAGGCACACTGGACGCGTGCCCCACACCGTGCTGCTCGCCGAAGACGACCGCGCCATCCGCAACGCCCTGGAGCGCGCCCTGACCCTGGAGGGCTACCAGGTCATGGCGGTCGCCGACGGTGTCGAGGCACTGGCGCAGGCCCACCGCAACCGTCCGGACGTGCTCGTCCTGGACGTGATGATGCCCGGCATCGACGGGCTCCAGGTGTGCCGGGTGCTGCGCGCCGAGGGCGACCGGACGCCGGTCCTGATACTGACGGCCCTCGTGGAGACCGCCGACCGGATCGCCGGCCTGGACGCGGGCGCCGACGACTACGTGGTGAAGCCCTTCGACGTGGAGGAGGTCTTCGCCCGGCTGCGCGCGCTGCTGCGCCGCACCAGCCCGGTGGGGGTGGGCGACCCCCACGGCGGCGCACCGGTCGGCGGCGCTCCCGCCGGTGGCGCTCCCGTCGGCGGCGCGTCCGCGCCCGAGGCGCCCAGGCAGCTCCCCGAGCGGTTCATCGAGGCCGCCGGCATCCGCATGGACCCGCAGGCGCGCCGGGCCTGGCGGGGCGCGCGCGAGCTGGAGCTGACCCGCACCGAGTTCGAGCTGCTGGAGCTGCTGGTCCGCAACGCGGGCATCGTCCTCGACCACTCGACGATCTACGACCGCATCTGGGGCTACGACTTCGGCCCCGGCTCGAAGAACCTCGCCGTCTACGTCGGCTATCTGCGCCGCAAGCTCGACGATCCGGACGGGCCGCAGCTGATCCACACGGTGCGGGGCGTGGGTTACGTGCTGCGGGAGGACTGAGTGGGTCGCCTCCGCCGGCTGCTGAGCGGGCGGCGGCCGAAGCTGGTCTCGCTGCGCACGACGTTCGCGGTGTCGTTCGCCGCGGTCACCGCGGCCGTGACGGTCCTGGTCGGCATCCTGTCCTACAGCGCGGCGGCCCGGCTGGTGCGGGTGGACCAGCAGACGGTGTTCGACGAGGTCGTGCAGGACCTGCGGGACGAGGTGCGGGAGAACCGGATGACGCCCGGGGACTTCTCCTCCGCCGCGCCCGGCCATGACCTCGTGCGGCCCGCCCGTACCGATGTGCAGGTGCTCGGCCCGGACGGCCGTGTCGTCGACCGGGGCAGTCCGGGACTGCCGGTGACCGGGGCCGATGTGCGGATCGCCGCCGCGTCCTTGTCGGGGCGGGTGGCCGAGCACAAGGACGTCGACGTGGGCGACGACGTCTACCGGGTGGCGACCGTCTCCCTCGGCGGCGGGCGGGGCGCGGTGCAGGTCGCGCAGGAGTTCAGCGACGTCGAGGACCTGCTGCGGGCGCTCCAGCGGCGGACGCTGCTGCTGATGGCCGCCGTCGTGATCGCCGCCGGTCTGTTCGGCTGGTGGCTCGCCCGGCGCATCACACGGCGCCTGTTCGTCCTGACCGACGCCGCCGAGGACGTGGCCCGGACCCGTCGTCTCGGCATCCAGGTGCCGGTCGCCGGTCATGACGAGGTGGGCCGGCTGGGCCGGGCCTTCGACCGCATGCTGGGCCGGCTCGCGCAGTCCGAGGAGGACCAGCGCCGCCTGGTCCAGGACGCGGGCCATGAGCTGCGGACGCCGCTGACCTCGCTGCGGACGAACATCTCGATGCTCCGCCGGATCGACGAACTGCCGCCGGAGACCCGGGAGGAACTGGTCGCCGACCTCGGCCAGGAGGCCCGTGAGCTGACCGACCTGGTCAACGAGCTCGTCGACCTCGCGGCCGGGCAGTCCGACACCGAGCCGCCCCGGCGGGTGGACGTCGCCGACCTCGCGGAGGAGGTGGCGGGCCTGGCCCGGCGCCGCAGCGGCCGGCAGATCACGCTCCGCGCGAGCGGCGACACCACGACCGACGGACGGCCCGGGATGCTGACCCGGGCGCTGTCCAACCTCGTCGAGAACGCCGTGAAGTTCGACCAGCGCGGCACGGCCCCCGTCGAGATCGTCGTCGCCGGGCCCGCCCGGCCCGGCACGATCCGCGTCGAGGTCCTCGACCGTGGCCCCGGCATCACCGACCACGACCTCGCCCGCGTCTTCGACCGCTTCTACCGCGCCGCCGACGCCCGCTCCCTGCCGGGCTCCGGCCTGGGCCTGTCCATCGTCCGCGAGGTGGCTCTCGCGCACGGGGGAGCGCCGTTCGCGGTCCGGCGGGACGGGGGCGGGACGGTGATCGGGTTCACGGTGGGCGGCCCCATCCCGGGCGGCCTCGACCGGGAGTGAGGAGAGGCCGGAAGCAGGCGCGGCATGGGGTGAGGAGAAGCCGGGAAACCCGTCACCGCTTCCCCCGCAGGGCCCGGACCACCTCCGCCACCGCCACGAGGATCCGTGCGCGGTCCTTGGAGTCGGCTCCGCCGAGCGCGGAGCGGACGACGAGCACGGCCGCACAGGCCACGATCAGAAGCGTCAGAACGCCGCAGGCGGCAGCGGCGAGCACGGGGTCCATCGGGGTTCCCTCCCAGGGAGTCACAAAGCGGCGGGTCGACGCCGACCGTGCCCCGGGCGCCCCGGTAGAGGTTCAGGCGCAATCGCCGAATACCGGGTGATGCCGCAGGTCAAGGCGGTAGTGTGCGGCTCGACGAGTCGTACGGGTCGTACGAGTCGTGCGGCTCGGCCGACTGGGGCGCCGGTGGGGGCGCGGAAGGGGGACGGCGGCGATGGCGGAACCACAGCGATACGACCAGGCCCTGGCCAGGCTGATCGAGTGGGCCGGGAACCCCAGCTCGGCCGAACTGCGCGAGGAGATAGCACGGGAGCTGGAGCGCGGACGCCGCCCCCCGGGCATCAGCTCGGTCGACTCCCGCCTCGCGGGCGCGATCCCGCGTGACCGCAGGGACCGTCACGACTTCCTGAACGCCCTGGCGAGGATCGCGCACCGGCGCAACGGCCGACGCTTACGGCTGCCCACACTCGCGCAGTGGGACAACATGGCCGAGGAGGCTCGCAAGGCCCGTCTCAGGCGCCCCTCCGGCGCTGCCGCCCCCGCCGATTCCGCCCCCGAGCCCCGGCCGCTCCCGGACTGCCCCGAGGGGCCGGACTGGCGGGACGACACCGCCCGGTCCCAGGCCTGGCAGTTCGTCAGCCCCGGGACCGAGGAACGCGCCGACGCCATGAAAGAGCAGGCTCGCGATGTCGCAGGCCGCCTCGCCGAGCTGTACGCCCCCGCGCGCGACCTCCTCTCCGACGCCGACCCGTGGCACGACCCGGCCCTGGCCCGGCGCATCGCCCACCGGACCAACCTCCTGCTGTACCAGCTCCGTTGCCACCAGCCAGGGATCCTCGCCCCGGCCGAGGCGGCCCTCCTCGCGCTGCTGCCGTTCCTCTACCAGACACACCGGGCCCTCACGGCATCGGCGTTGTCCCACGTGGGCCCGACCGACCTCCAGGAGCTGACGGAAGGGAGTCCCGATCGCCGGGAGTACGAGGTGCTGCTGCGCTCCCGCAAGCGGCTGGTCCGGCAGGCCATGCGCGGTGACCTGCTCAGGGACCGGGAGGACGGCCGCCGGGAGATCGGCTGGTGGCTGTTCCACCAATGGGCGAAGGGACAGCCCGGGGACGTCCGGACCGTACTGACCGCCGCGGACGGGGCCGGGGTGGACATCGCGACCGTCTGCCGACCGGAGCTGGTCTCCCGGCTACTGGCCTGCGCCCAGGTGGCACCACGCACCCTCTACGGACGCGGGACGGCCACGGCGTTGCGCGAGGAGCCCTTCCAGCTCGACTTCGAGGGCGGGGAATGGCAGCAGGTCCGCGAATGGCTGGTGGGACCGCTGTTCGCGATCGCCCACGCCCTGGCGATCGAGGCCACGGACCTGCCCGCTGCGGTCGTCAGACACGTCGGCATCCCCGAACCACTGGACCTGGAGCACCTGTTCACCACCGTTAAGGACGCGTCCTGGACCGTCCACCGGGACGTCCTCGGCCTGAAAGCGGTGTGCGATCACCCCGCCGCCGTGGCCGCGCTGTCCGAACACACCGAACTCGTGGACGCCCTGCTGCGCGGCGCCCGGCGTTCGCGACTGGCCGAGGAGGCCGGCGCCCTGCCGGTGTACGCGCACGCCGACGAGGTGCAGGAAGCGGTCGACGGGCCCGGGCAGGCCGGCGAGGTGATCCGGTTCCGGCTCGACGAGGAGCGCATCCAGGAACTCCTGATGGGCGAGAATCTCTACCGCGACCGCAGCCTCGCCATCCGCGAGCTCTACCAGAACGCCCTGGACGCCTGCCGCTACCGCCGGGCCCGGCAGCACGCCCGTGACGGGCGCGACACCTACGACGGCGAGATCACCTTCACCCAGGATTTCGACCGGGAGGAGGGCCGCTACTTCCTGGAGTGCTCGGACAACGGGATCGGCATGGACGAGACCGTCCTGGCGGACGTCTTCTCCCGCGCGGGCGTCAGGTTCACCGACCTGCCCCGCTACCAGGAGGAGCAGCAGGACTGGGAGAAGCAGGGCATCACCGTCCACCCCAACAGCAGGTTCGGCATCGGTGTGCTCAGCTACTTCATGATCGCGGACGAGATCCGGGTCACCACCTGCGCCATGGACGGCGGCACCGGACGCCCGGAGGAGCTCACGGTCCTGATCACCGGCCCCGGCCACTACTTCCGGGTGCGCCGGACCGGGCGCAGGGGCCCCGTCGGCACCCGGGTGCGCCTCTACCTCCGGGACGGAGACAAGGCGCCGTCCTGCGTACGGGAGTTGCGCCGGCTGCTGGGCCTGGCCGAGTTCCGCACGAGCGCGCGGCACGGAACTCAGGAGGCCAAGTGGAAGCCCGGGCAGCTACGGCTGCGGGAGGCCCCGGGGACCCGGCCCGACGGGTTCTTGGCCCACGGACGGACGGTCGCCTGGCCGGACGGGGCATACGTGGCCGACGGTCAGGTGATCTGGTGCGAGGGGGGCGGGGGCATCCTGGTCGACGGTATCCACACCGAGCCCCGGGTACGGCGAGGGGCGCTGACCGACCCCAGTGATCACCGCCGCCCGCGTGGAGTCGTCGTCAACCTGACCGGGAGGACCCGGCCACGGGACCTGTCGGTGGACCGTACGGAGATCCTGGACGACGACGTGTGCGAACCAGTGGGGCGGCTCATCGAGGAGGCGCTGCCGGCCCTGCTGTCCGCCGATCCTCCCCTGCTCGACTTCGAGTGGCTGTCCGAGGTGGCGGCGCGCAGCCCGCGGCTCGCGGACATCGTGACCGACGCGGCCGGGGCGGCCGGGCTCGTGATGGACCTGCACGGCCACCCGGCACCGGTTGCCAGGGTCGGGTTCTTCCCGCCGGACGCCCGCATCGTCCACCGGGCCGACTCGGGTGTACCCGAGTCCGCGGCGTACGCGGGACGTGCTGCCGAGGGCACCATCTACGGGCTTCCCGACGACAGCACGTTGCTGTGGCGCCTGCTCGCCCATCGGCCGAACCCCGAACTCGCCCTGCTGACCGCGCTGGTGCCGGAGCTGGCCCGGGTCGAGTCGGTGCTCGCCGCCCGGCCCTCGGACGTGCTGCTGCGCACGGAATCCGCGACCGCGTGGAACAACAGGAACTGGCTGGAATCGGCAGAGCCCGGCCTCCCGTCGATACACCCGGGGCATGCCCTGTCCGTGGCGCTGATCTGCGGAACGTCCTACGAAGCGGCCGTCGCTCGCCTGGAGCGACTCCGCCTGCCCGCACCGGGCCGTGCCGACGCCGTTGTGGTCGACCTCACCGGTGCGGCATTGCTCGAGCAAGGCCACACGGCCTTCGGCGGCAACTGGTGCGAGCGCACGGAGGAGGTGCCTCCTGGCCATCTCCTCAAGGCGGCACTGCTGTTGAACATCGGGGTCGAAGAGGCGATCGACCGGATGCGGGCCTTCGGCTTCGACGTCCAGGGCGGGGGAATGCCCACGGAAACCCCCGACGACTGGGTGGTGAGCCTGCTCAGCCGCGACCTGGACGGCGTCAGGCCTTGGCTGGATCTCCATACTCCCGTCTCCGCGGGGCACGTCATGTCCGGTATGGCGGGCTGCCGACGCTCCTTCGGCGAGGTGACCGAGGTGCTCAGAACGTACGGCTTCCACCTGGAACTCGGCCCTCTCGACGAGGAGACTGCCGAGGAACTGATGAGACAGGGCGCGGAGTGGGGCTGGGAGCAGGTCTTCGCAGGGTCCCTCAGGGTGGGAGAAGCTGTACCTCCGGGCCTCCTGGCCCGCGCGGCGCTCAACTCGGGCGTTCCCCTGCCCGACATCACACGCCGCCTCGCGGAGTTCGGCTTTGCCGCCGGTACTCACCCCGAGCATGCCGTTCCCACGGACACGTTGATTCTCAGCACCGGCACCCAGGAGCGCTACTGGCGTGAGGTAGACGACGAGCTCGACCTCCAGTCCGTGGTGGACGCGGTACACAGAAGCGGGCTGCCGCCCAGGGAAGTGGTGGCACGACTCCGTGCCTACGGTTTCCGGGTGCCGGACATGGAACTGCCCGAACGGGTGGGCCCGGACGACGCGGCGATGCTGCACCAGCTCTTGGCCGCCATGCCCCAGGCCGAGGAACTCGTGCCGGATCAGCCTGTGCCCATGCTCGCGGTGATCCAGGTCGCGCAGAGGCTGGGCATCTCTCCTCTGGCGGTCGTCGACCGGCTGGCCCACTACGGCCTGCGCACACCGTGCACCTCGGCGCCGGCCAGGGCGAGCAGGTATGACACCGAACTGGTCGCCCCCTGGGTGGGCAAGTACGCGCGGGAGGCGCTCGCCTGGGACGATCCGGTGCCCCTGCACTACCTGGTCTCCGCACCGCACACCCTGCTCATGGAGGTCGAGGAGGTGGTGGACCGGTTGTCGGCCTTCGGCCTTGACGTGCCCGTCCACGCGCTGAGCGGCCTGGACGAGATCGACCGGCGTCTGTGCCTGGAGGAGCACGAGCACAGTGGGGACAGCCTCCACCTCCCGCTCCTCCTGGACCGGCCGGTCAGCGACTTCCTCGCCATCGCCCGCTTCGCCGGCCTGCCCCTGGACGAACTCCTGCCCCGCCTGGCCCGCCTGGGGGTGGACGTGCCGCGTGTGGCCGCCGCCGTGCGTGCCGCCCTCTCGCTGGTCCCCGGCCTGGTCATGGCGCCCGAGGAGGCACGGGTCACGTCCCCCGCAGCGCCCGGTGCGGATGAAAACGCCCTCCGTGCGTGAGCCGCACCCCGGGCGTTCCCGAGAACAGCTCGTGCCCTTGGTCGTGGTCACCGGCCTCGGCGGCCTCCTGGTGGGCCTCGGCGCTGGTCCACTCCGTGTACAGCAGCACCCGGCTGCCGTCGGCGCTGTGCAGGAAGTGGGCCGAGATCGCCCCGGGGTGGCCGCCTTCGCGCGGCTGGGCCGCGATCACGGCGTCGGTGAACGACCGCTGCCGCTCGGGTCCGTCGACATCGAACGCGGCGGTGATCAGACAGCCCGGGACGCGTGTCTCCCGCTCCTCGGCCAGGCTGCGGTAGAGGCGATAGCGGGGCGGTCCGGCCGGCGGAACCCCGGCGTCGTCCTCCCATCGAGCGAGCGTCAGCACGGTCTCCCCGTCCGTGCTCAGGAACCAGCTGACGTCGGCCGGACCGGCGGGCGACGGTTCCAGTAACGCCGACTCGTCGTCCACGAGGGACTGTTGCCGGTCGGGGCCGTCGGCATAGCGGGTGCCGATCACCCATGTGCCGGGGGCGGACAGATCCGGGAAGAGTGCTGAGGGCACGGACGGAACTCCTTCACGCGTGCGGAGGACGGAAGCGGAACCGTGATCGTGCCCGTGGACAGCGGGGAGCGGTCAACTGCATTTCACCGGCGGCCTACACCGCCAGCCACACTGCCTGGTCCGGCCCCAGCCGGCCGTTCTCGAGCGGGCCGCTGGACAGGAGGAGCCCGGAGTGTGCGGGCAGCTCGTACGGCTCGGCGGAGAGGTTGACCACGCACACGAAGCCCGGGTCCCGGGTGAAGGCCAGCACCCCGTCCGGTGTGTCCAGCCAGGTCAACGTGCCGTCGCCGAGGGCGGGGTGGTCGCGGCGGACGCGCAGCGCCGCACGGTAGAGCTCCAGCATGGACGCCGGGTCGCCGGTCTGGCTCTCGACGGTGTGCTCGGCCCAGAGCGCGGGCTGGGGCAGCCAGGGGCCGGCCGTGGTGCCGTCGGGGCTGAAGCCGTAGGGAGCCGTGCGCCCGGACCAGGGGATCGGGACGCGGCAGCCGTCGCGGCCCCGGTCGGTGTGGCCGGAGCGTTCCCAGGTCGGGTCCTGGAGGACGTCCTCGGGCAGGTCCTCGACCTCGGGCAGGCCGAGTTCCTCGCCCTGGTAGACGTAGGCGCCGCCGGGCAGGGCGAGCATCAGCAGGGCGGCGGCGCGGGCCCGCCGGGTGCCGAGTCCGAAGTCCAGGGGGCCTTCCGGGCGGTAGCTCTCGTTGGCCACCCAGCGCTTGGCGGTGCGGCGGCCGTAGCGGCTCGGGTGGCGCGTCACGTCGTGGTTGGAGAGGACCCAGGTGGCCGGTGCGCCGACCGCGCCGAGCATGGCGAGGGAGTCGTCGATGACCCCGCGCAGGTCCTTCGGGTCCCAGCTCGACATGAGGAAGTCGAAGTTGAAGGCGGTGTGCAGACCGTCCCGGCGGACGTACGCCGCCAGCCGCTCGGGCGTGTCGGCCCAGGCCTCGGCGACGAAGGAGCGGTCGCCGGGGAACTCGTCGGCGACCCTGCGCCAGGAGCGGTATATCTCGTGCACCTCGTCCCGGTCCCAGTGCGGATGGTCGACGTGCCGCGAGGCCGGCCCGGCGTCCGGGTCCCGGCGGGGCGGCAGGTCCGGCAGCTCCGGGTGCTTGATCAGACCGTGGGCGACGTCGATGCGGAAGCCGTCCACGCCCCGCCCGAACCAGAACCGCAGGACGGACTCGAACTCGGCCCGCACCTCGGGGTGCTGCCAGTTCAGGTCGGGCTGCTCGGGAGCGAACAGGTGCAGGTACCACTCCCCGTCGGGCAGCCGGGTCCAGGCCGGGCCGCCGAAGCAGGACACCCAGTCGTTGGGCGGCTGCGCCCCGTCGGCTCCGCGCCCGGGCCGGAAGACGTAGCGCTCGCGTTCCGCGCTGCCCGGCCCGGCGGCCAGGGCCGCCTGGAACCAGGCGTGCTGGTCGGAGGTGTGGTTGGGCACGATGTCGGGGATCACACGGATCCCGTGCGCGTGCGCTTCCTCGATGAACCGCTCGGCGTCGGCCAGGGTGCCGAACAGCGGGTCGATGGTCCGGAAGTCGGCGACGTCGTAGCCGTGGTCGGCCATGGGCGACTTGTACCAGGGGTTGATCCAGACGGCGTCGACGCCGAGGGACTTCAGGTAGGGCAGGCGGGAGCGGAGCCCGGCGATGTCGCCGACGCCGTCGCCGTTCCCGTCGGCGAAGCTGCGGATGTAGACCTGGTAGATGACGGCACTGCGCCACCAGGGTGCGGTGAAAGACACGAGGTGTGGCTCCTTCGAAGTCTCAGGGGGGCGTGTCTACTTGGCGGCGCCGGCGGTGAGCCCGGCGACGATACGGCGCTGGAAGAGCAGCACCATGACCACCAGCGGGACCGTGACGAGGACACCGGCGGCCATCTGGCTGCCGAACGGCGTCTCGTAGGTCGTGGCGCCGGTGAACTTGGAGATGGCGACGGTCGCGGTCTGCATACCGGGCTTGTTGGTCATCGACAGGGCGATGAGGAACTCGTTCCAGGCACAGATGAAGGTGATGATTGCGGTGGTGAAGATGCCCGGCGCGGCCAGCGGCACGATGACCTTGCGGAAGGCCTGGCCGCGGGTGCAGCCGTCGACCATCGCCGCGTGTTCCAGCTCGTCCGGCATCTGCCGGAAGAACGTGGTCAGGTTCCACACCGCCAGTGGCAGCGCGAAGGACATGCTCGGCACGATCATCGACTGGTAGGTGTTGATCCAGCCGATGTCCGTGAACAGCTTCAGCAACGGCACCACGATCGAGACGACCGGGAACATCGAGGTGGCGATGATCAGCGTGAGGATCAGCCGCTTGAAGCGGAACTCCAGCCGGGCCATCGCGTAGGCGGTGAACGTGGCGAGCAGCAGCGCCGCCGCGGTCGTGATCCCGGCGACGATCAGGCTGTTGAGCAGCGCGCGCCCGAAGCCCTGCGTGGGGTCGAACACGGCCCGGTAGTTCTCGAAGGACAGCGGGGCCGGGACGAGCGAGGTGTCGAAGATGTCGCCGGTGCGGCGGAGACTGGAGACCAGCATCCAGTAGAACGGGGCCAGACAGTAGGCCACCACCGCGGCGATCCCCAGATACGGCAGCCACCGCCGCCACTTGACCGTGAGCGTCATGCCGCCACCTCCGTACGACGGCGCCTTCTCCCGCTGTCGCCCCCGACGAGGTCGGCGCCGAGCAGCCGCACAAAGGCGAGCGCGATCAGGAACACGTACAGGAAGAGGATCACCGCGTACGCGGAGGCCGGTCCGAAGCGGACGTTGGCCGCCTCGTTCTGCGCGAGCATCGACAGCGTCTCCACCGAGTGCTTCTGCGCGCCGACGAGGATGTAGGGCAGATCGAACATCCGCAGCGCGTCCATGCAGCGGAACAGCACCGCCACCAGCAGCGCGGGCTTCACCAAGGGCAGGGTGATGTGCCAGAACTGGTGCGCCGGACGGGCCCCGTCCATGCGGGCCGCCTCGTAGACCTCCTTCGGGATCACCTGGAGGCCGGCCAGCACCAGCAGCCCGATGAAGGGCGCGGTCTTCCACACCTCGGCGACAATCACGGCGACCTTGGCGTGGAAGCCCTCGGTGGTCCACAGGATCTGCTGCCCGAGCAGCGCGTTGGCGACGCCGTCGCTGTTGAAGATCCACCGCCACAGCAGTCCGGAGATGGCCGTCGGCACCGCCCAGGGCACCAGGATCCCGGCCCGCACCAGGGCCCGGCCCCGGAACGCCTTGTGCATGATCAGCGCCATGGCCACCCCGACCACCGTCTCCAGGCCGACCGTGACGACGGTGAAGAACGTGGTGTTCCAGAAGGCGTTCCAGAACCGCGCCCCGGCCTCGCCGAAGATCTCGGCGTAGTTCTGGAGCCCGACGAACGGCTCGGTGTCGCTGATGAACCCGGTCCTCGGGTCCAGCTCCTTCGCCCCGTACAGCGACTCCTTCAGTGCCATGAGCGTCGGATAGAGCACGACGATCGTCAGCACCAGCAGCGTCGGCGAGACCAGCAGCGCGGCCAGCCGCCCCGAACCGGCGGTCGCCCGGCCCGGCTTCGGCGTCCGCCGCACTCCCGCACGGACACCGACCTCGGGCGGAGTCTCGGTCATGGCCCCGGCCCTCACAGCGCCACCGCCTTCCGCAGCGCCTTCTGCAGGTCCTTCAACGCCCGCGCGCTGCTCTTCTCGCCGGTCAGGGCGGCGTACGTCTCCTGCTGGACGGCCGAGGTCACATCGCCGTACTGCACCACCCGGGGCCGCGGTACGGCCCGCAGGATGGACTCCTTGAGCACCGGCAGATACGGGTACTGCGCGATGAGCGCCTTGTCGTCGTAGAGGGAGGCGTACGGCGGGGCGACGGAGGCGTCCTCGAGGAAGGTCCTGGTGTTGTCCTCACTGGACATGAACTTGATGAAGTCCAGGGCCGTCGCCTTGTTCCCGGCGGAGGAGGACACGGCCATGTTGTGCCCGCCGAGGCTGGAGGAGCCGGGCCCGTTCAGACCGGGCAGGGGCGCGGTGGCGAACTTGCCCTTGACGCCGCTCCTCTGGGCCAGGGAGTACGCGTACGGCCAGTTGCGCAGGAACACCAGCTTGCCGGACTGGAAGGCCTGGCGGCCGTCCTCCTCCAGGTAGGTGATGGCCTTCCTCGGGATCGTGCCGTCCTTGAAGGAGCGGGCGAGGAAGTCCAGGCCCTTCCTGGCCTCGGGGGTGTCGACGTCCGGCCTGCCGTTCGGGTCGGTGACGGTGCCGCCCGCGGAGTTCACCGCCTCGGCGAAGTTCACCGTCAGGCCCTCGTACTTCTGGAACTGCCCGGCGTAGCAGGACATGCCTTTCGCCTCGGGCAGCCTCTTCACCTTGGCGCAGGCGGCGGTCATCTGCGCCCAGGTCGTGGGAGGCCGGGCGACGCCCGCCTTCTTCAGCAGGTCGGTGCGGTAGTAGAGCAGGCCGCCGTCCGAGCTGCCCGGCACCGCGTACAGACCGCCGCGGTACCGCGAGGTCTCCACCACCGGCTTCAGCATCCTCCCCAGCGGGAACCGCTTCTCGGGCAGCCGGTCGATCCACCGGTGGGCGGCGAACTCCGAGGTCCACACGGCGTCGAGGGACAGCACCGTGTAGGCGTCGGACTTCGTCTCCGCGTTCTGGATCATCTGCTGGCGCTGCGCGTCCGGGTCCGTCGGCAGCTGGATGAAGGTGACCTTCTCCTTCGGGTGCGCCTTGTTCCAGCGGTCGAGCATCGGCTGGACGGTGCCCGTGGTGTCCTTGCCGGCCACGTACGTGATGGGCCCGCGCCCTTCGAACGACGGTGGCCCGGCCTGCCCGGAGCCGCTGCCGCAGGCGGTGAGGAGAAGCCCGGTGGCGGCGAGCGCGGTGGCTCTGCTGGTGGTTCTGGTCGTCATGTCTCTCCTGGTCGCGCGGAACCGGGGTCATGGCTGCTGCTGAGACTGCGTTGTCACGGAGTGAATGAAGGAGATGTGCAGCTCAGAGCGATGCTGATGAAGCTTGCAGGGGTCTCGTCAGGGTCACTCGGACAACGCTTGCAAGCTAGGGGCGTGTTTTGCCGAAGTCAATGCGTTACGCGGGGGTAATCGGCTGACCGCTTGGGCTTCACTCCCGTGAAATCGCTGTCACAACCAGAGGTGGGGGAGCGAATTCCTGTGCTAACGTCCGGCTCATGCCTCCAGCTCAGCGGCACCCCACGATGGCCGACGTCGCCGAACGGGCCGGGGTCTCCACCTCCACCGTCTCGCGCACGCTGCGCGGCCTGTCCACGGTGTCGCCGGAGGTGCGCGCCCGGGTGGAGAAGGCCGCGCGCGAACTGAACTTCGCCGTGTCACGGCAGGCCGCGAGCCTGGTCACGGGCCGGACCGGGACGGTCGCGGTGATGGTCCCGACGCTCAACTCGTGGTTCATGGGATCCGCCCTGTCCAGCCTGGCCCCGCTGCTGCGGGCGGCGGGCCTGCAGCTGAACGTCTACGAGATCCCGGACCTGGCCGAGCGCACGGCCTTCTTCGAACACCTCCCGGCGCGCCGCAACGCCGACGCGCTCCTGGTGTTCTCCTTCGACCTCACCGACGAGGAGACGGCCCGGCTGGACGACCTCGGCATGCCGGTGATCTACGTCAGCCAGCACGTCGACGGCCGCCCGAGCGTCTACGTCGACGATGTGGCCGGCGCCCTGCACGGCACCCGGCACCTGCTCAACCTCGGCCACCGCCGGATCGCCTTCGTCCAGACGCAGGGTGCGAGCGGCTTCTCCTTCAGCTCCGACGAACGGCTGCTGGGCTACCAGCAGGCGCTCACCGAGGCGGGCGTCCCGCTCGACGACGACCTGGTGGTCTCCACCCGGGTCGGAGACAAGCGCGCCGCCGCCGAGGCGCTCGGCACGCTGCTGAGCCTGCGCGAGCCGCCGACCGCCCTCTTCGCCGAGCAGGACGAGGTCGCCGTCGCCCTCGTCTGGAACCTGCGCAAGACGCGGATCGCCGTGCCCGAGCGCATCTCCGTCCTCGGCTTCGACGACCAGCCGCTGGCGGACTGGTTCGACCTGTCCACGGTCGCCCAGTCACCGTCGGACATGGGGCGCGAGGCAGGCGAACTGGCGTTGAAGCTCATCGGCGACGCCGAGGCGGAACACGGCCGGCATCTGGTCCTGCCGACGCATGTGATCCCCCGCTCCACGACGGCGCCGGTGGCCCAGCCGGCTGATCAGCCCTTGAGCGAGTAGAACCGCATCGGGGAGTTCGGCTCGAACCCGATGCGCGGATACACGGGCGCTCCGGCGGCGGTCGCGTGCAGTGTCGCCCGGGTCAGTCCGGTGGCACGACCACCCTCGTACAGCGCCTTGCGCGTCACCGCCTCCCCGTATCCCCGCCGCTCCCACTCCGGATCGGTGGCGACCATCATGACGAAGAGCCGCCCCTGTGCCGCCACCGTGGCGGCACAGCTCACGGGCGTACCGTCCCGTAGCCCCAGATAGGCGTGCACCTCGCTCTTCCACAGCGAGGACGTGGCGAGCCCGTCCCGCCCGTCTTCCAACGGAAACCCGTACGCACGCGAGTTGATGTCCGCATAAGCCCGCAGCAGCTCGTCATCGCTGACGCGCGCGAAGGTCAGCTCGGGGTGGACCGGTTCGGGAAGGGGCAGCAGGTCTCCCGCCATGCCGGTGCCGGGAAACGAGTAGGCGAGCCCCGCTTCCCCGGCGGCCTCCCCGAGCACGGCCCGTGCCTCGTCGTCGAGGAGATCCTCGAAGACCCATAAGAACCCGGACTGTTCCTTCGACCGCATGACCTCCGCCGCCTCGTTCAGCCGTTGCTTCAGAAGCCCCGCGTCCGCGCCGACGTCGGTCAAGGTCACGCAGTTCCAGAAGGCGAACCGGCAGTCGGCCCACCGCACGGCGATCCCGGGAAGGTCGCGGACATCCGCACGCGGATCCCGGTCGAGGACCATCACCCGCCAGACGGCGGCGAGTTGCTCCATCGACTCGATCGAGTCCGCGAGATCGCGCATGAGTACCCCTCAGATCGGTGGCGGGACACGGGAGTTGTCCGCACTCCGCACCCTGCCCTCCACAGACCTTTCTCATCCACACCCGGGAACATTCTCGATCGCGAACCGCGGGGCGCTCACCCCTACACTGAGCCGCGTTTTCAAGATGATCGGAGCACGACATGCGTCGCCTCGCCACCGCTTTCGTGGCAGTCAGCGTCCTCGCCCTCGCCGGATGCGCGCAGGACTTCGACAAGGGCCCGGAGGGCAAGGTCACCGAGAAGGTCAAGGACGGGAAGAAGTTCTACCTGGTCGTTGATCCGGCGAAGGCCGGTGACGAGACGAAGTTCAGGGTCAGCAAGTACGACTATCACGACTGCAACCGGGGCTCGAAGTACCCCAAGTGCGTCGGGGACTGAGCAGCGCCCGCTAGACAGCCGGGCGGGCGACCACGTTGATGTTGAACGTGTGCGAGCCCAGCCCGCCCGCGATGCCCATGAAGAGCAGGGCGAAGTGCTCCTGTCCGCGTGCGGTGCGGATACCGCCGATGTCGAGCTGGGACGACGGCGGCCAGCCGAGGTCGGTGAGCAGCCGTCCGGTGGTCCGCTTCGCCTCGGCGTCGTCGCCGGAGAGGAAGACGGTGCTCGGGCCGTCCAGATCGCCCGGGGCGATCATCACCATGGAGTCCATGGTGCACAGCGTCTTCACGACGGGGGTCAGGGGGAACGCGTCCTGGATCCGTTCCCCCAGGCTGCTGTTGGGGTGCGAGAGCTCGACGAAGTCGTCGGAGAGGCCGACCCCGACATCGATCAGCGGGATACCGGCGAGCGCCGGGGCCCCGATCGAGTGCAGCAGCTCCACGGAGACGGTCCCCGGGGTGGCGTTGACCAGGACCTCCGCGTGAGCGGCCGCTTCGCTCAGACTCCCCACGGGGAGTGCGAGGTCCGTCCGTTCCCCGGGCCGGCGTGAGCCGAGGAGGACGTCATGCCCCGCGGCGCTCCAGCCGTGGGCGAGTGCTCGGGCGACGTTGCCGGTGCCAAGTAGTCCGATACGCATGGCTGGAACGCTAGCCCCGCCGGGACCACGGCGAATCGGGCCCCGGGCCCGGGTCGCCCGGCACGAAAGACCTAGTCCGGTGGTCGCCCACCCGGGACCCTCAGGTCCGTCGCCGCCCTACCGCGCCGTGGGCGAGTGCCCGGCCTCTGCGTCCCCGGGCAGGTCCTCGCGCAGCGGTCGCCGGTCGGCGGCCTTCCGGTACCAGGCGCCGTACCGCTTCGCGAGGACCACCGCGGACATGCCGTGCAGGAGGATGCTGAGCGCGACGGTGACCGCGATCACCCGGCCGAGGAGCTGCAGGCCCGGGACGTGTTCCTCCACCAGGAGGAGCCCGAAGACGACGGAGGCGAGGCCGCGCGGCCCGAACCACCCGATGTAGGCGACCGTGGGCAGGGCCAGGCCGGTCCCGGCCAGGGAGAGGGCGACCGGCAGCATCCGGACCACGGTGAGGCTCAGCACGGCATAGACGACGATCCGCCAGTCGAGGTCGTCCAGCGTCGGCCCGAGCAGGACGGCACCGAAGACCAGGAAGCTCAACGAGGCGAGAAGGTCGGCGAGATGCGCGGTCAGACCGGCGGAGTCGTCGACGGCGGCCGGCGCCTCAGCCGGTGCCTTGTCCGACGCCTCCGCCGGTGCCGCGGCCGGCGTCTCAGCCGGTGCCTCCGCCGGTCCGCTCCGCCGCAGGGAGACACCGAAGGCGAAGCCGGCCACCCAGGCCGCGATGAAGCCGCTCCCGTCGAAGGCGACGGCCACGGCGTACGCGCCCGCGGCCACGGCCAGGACGAAGGCCTGCCGCCAGTCACCACTGATCCAGCCCCTCGCACGCGACCAGCGCAACAGCCACCCGCCGAGCCCTCCCGCGACCAGTCCCCACGCCGTACTGAGCACCAGCGCCCGCCAGAAGACCCCGGCGGCTCCCTCCTCCGAGGTCATGGTTCCGGGCAGCGCCGCGAGGAAGAGCACGAAGAAGGGCAGCGCCATACCGTCGTTGAGGCCGGATTCGACATTCAGGCCGCCGCGCACCAGCGGGGGGACACGCCGGTCGGAGACCGCCGTCTTGCCGAGGGCGGCGTCGGTCGGCGCGAGAACGGCACCGAGCAGGGCCAGTTCCCACAGGGTCAGCCCCGGCAGCAGGGGCCACGCCAGCAGCCAGCCCGCCCCGATGGTCAACGGCAGACCGATCCCCAGCAGGCGGCCGGGGAGGAATCCGCCCAGGCGCAGATCCCGTCGCCGTACGGACATCGCGTCGGTGAACAGGACCAGCGTCAGGGCGGCTTCGACGAGGGTGAGCACGGGGCCCGCGTCGTGCTTCAGGTCGAGCAGACCGAGCCCGATCGGGCCGATGGCGATCCCGCAGCCGGTGAACACCATCGGTGCCGACACGACGGTCGTGGCCAGCCGCCGGGAGAAGAGGGCGTACCCCGCCGTCACGGCGGCCACGGCCGCCCCCGCCCACAGGCTGCCGCTCACCGCGTCCTCGCCGCCGTGTCATCGCGGACGCGGTGGAATCGTGTCGTCCGTGTCGAGGCCCCGGTGCGTGCGGAGCCGTTTGTCACCACTTTGTCAACTTTATCGAGGGTGGGTGAACGGCGCATCGCCGGCACCGACGGCCCCAGGACGCACCGGCCCGCCCGAGTGGCAGCCCTACCGCGGCCTCAGCAACGTCGGCGCGTGGAACTCCCCGAGTCCCGTGACCCGGTCCCGGTCCAGCCAGTAGCGGCGCGGCTCCGCGAGCATGACGGCCACGCTGACGGCGGTGACGCCGGGGATCCTCGCCAACTCGCCGTCGATGAAGCGGGCCAGGGCGGAGCGGTCGGTGACCAGGCCGGTGGCGAGTACGGACAGGTCGCTGGCGACATGCGCGGCGAGGCGGGTCTGGGGGAGCAGGTCGATGCGGCGCATGACCTCGGGGGTCTCGCCGGGGTCGACGCGCAGCCGGAGCATGAACGGGGTCTGGAAGCCGAGCCACTCCGACACGATCTCCAGCCGGGGCTGGACCCAGCGCTCGTCCAGGACCCGGCGTACGACGCGGTGCGCGGTGGACGTGGCCAGGTCCGCGGCCCGGGCGATGCTCGCGGCGGAGGCGCGACCGTCCCGCAGCAGCAGGGCGACGACCGCGCGCTCGGACTCGCTCAGCGGCCGGTCGGGGGGCGTCGCCGTCGCGGTGCCCTCCGGCTGCGTGCCGGTCAGCTCCAGCAGCCCGGCCCGCTCGCTGCCGGTCAGGAACTGCGGGTCCCAGGTGATGCCCCGGCGCAGGGTGCTGAGCGCGGGCAGGGCGTTGACGCGGCGGACGCCGGGGATCGAGAACATCCGGTCGATCGCCTCGCTCGTGGCCGCCTCCGAGGGGGCGTGGACGACGGCGTAGAGGGGGTAGTCGCCGGAGATCTGCGCCAGGAGCTGGAGGTGGGGGAGGGCCCGCAGCCGATCCAGGACGGCCAGCGGGGTTTCGCCGGTGATGTCCAGAAAGACGTGGACCGGCATCGCCGTGGAGTGCATGCCCCAGTCGGCCTGCCCGATCACGCGGACCATCCGGGCCTCGTGCAGCCGGTCGAAGCGGCGCTTCAGCGTGCCGGCGTCGGCGGACAGGATCCCGCCGATGTCGTCCCAGGTCGCCCGGGGGGCCAGGTGCAGCGCCCCGATCAGGCGCCGGTCGAGCTCGTCGAGGAGAGGGCGCGTCATGGTGCCCCACCTTAGACCGCGAGCACCTGCCGATTAATCCCACTGTTACACGCAGGGTCTAGAGAATCCCCCACTTCGCTGTCATCGTTTGCGGGAACGTCCCCCAGCGTCCCTCGGCGCGTCCCCCGCGCGTCGCCTCGAAACCTCCCCTCATGCGCGAAGAGGTACCCATGAGCGCCACCTCCACCGAGCCCCGTCCCACCGAGCCCCCGTCGAGAGCCCTGCGTGCCGCGTTCCGCGCCTTCGCGGCGATCGAGAAGGTCGGCAACAAGCTGCCCAACCCGTTCTGGCTGTTCTGGATCCTCGCCGGGGCCGTGATCGTCCTCAGCGCGATCCTCGCGGCGGCCGGTGTCGGCACCGTGCACCCCGGAACGCACGACACCATCGAGGTACGGAGCCTGCTCAGCAAGGCGGGACTGACGACGATGGTCGAGGGGGCCGTCGACAACTTCGCGACCTTCCCGCCGCTGGCCACCATCCTCATCGTGGGCTTCGGCATCGCGGTCGCCGAGGCCAGCGGCCTGTTCACGACCCTGCTGCGCCGCATGGTCGCGCGGGTGCCGGGCAAGTACCTCACCTTCGCGCTGTCGATGACGGCGATGGTCGCGCATGTCGCCGGTGACGCCGCGTACGTCACGCTCATCCCGCTCGGCGCGCTCGTCTTCCGCGCGGCCGGCCGCAGCCCCGTCCTCGGCTGCGTCGTCGCCTACGTCGCCATCTCCGCCGGCTACGACGCCTCACCGGCGATCACCACCACCGACACCCTGCTGTCGTCGATCTCCACGGCCGCGGCCCACACCATCGACCCGGACCACGTCGTCACCCCGGTCGCGAATTACTTCTTCGGCCTCGCCTCGTCCGTCCTGGTCGCCCTGGTCATCACGGTCGTCGTCGAGAAGGTCATCGCCAGGCGCTCGGACCTGGACCCCGACGAGCCGGTCAAGGCGCTGACCGCCGAGGAGCTGAAGGCGGTCGAGGTCACCCCGGAACAGCGCCGCGCCCTGCGCCGGACCGGCGTGGCCGCGCTCGGCTTCGTCGCGGTGGTCGCGGCAGCCATGTTCCCGGCGGACTCCCCGCTGCGCGGCGAGCACGGCTCCCTGGTCGAGTCCCCGGTGATCACCGGCATGTCGGTCGTGTTGTTCCTGTTCTTCGCCCTGCTCGGCTGGGTCTACGGGCGCGGCGTCGGGACCTTCCGCACCGCGAACGACATCGTCGACGCGCTGGTCGAGGGCGCCCGCAGCTACGCCCCGATCCTCGTGCTGTTCTTCGCGATCTCCCAGTTCCTCGCCTACTTCAAGTGGACGAACATCGGCAACGTCATCGCCGTCGAGGGCGCCGAGGCGCTGAAGGGCATGCACCTCAGCGGCTGGACCGTGCTGGTCGGCATCGCCGTGCTGATCACCTTCATGAACCTGGTCATCACCAGCGGATCCGCCCTGTGGGCGCTGGCCGCTCCGGTGCTCATCCCGATGCTGATGCTCATCGGCATCGAGCCGGAGACCACCCAGGCCGTCTACCGCGTCGCCGACTCGGTCACCAACTGCGTGACCCCGATGAGCCCCTACTTCGCCATGTGCCTCGGCTTCATCCAGCAGCACAAGAAGTCCGCCGGCATCGGCACGCTGGCCTCCTTCACCATCCCGATCGCCGCCGTCGTATGGATCGTCTGGGTCGCCTTCTTCGTGGCCTGGTACCTGCTCGGCATCCCGTTCGGCGTCGGCTGACCCGACCCTTCAGCAGCCCACCCGACACCGTCGTACGAGACGTGCGACAGACACGAGAAAGCCGGTCATGACCACATCGTCACCCGCACCCGCCGCCGTCACCGCCCGCGCACAGGAGGTCTCGTCGGAGATCGTCACCGACATCCTCGCCCTCGTCCGTCAGGAGACCGGAAGCTACGACCTGCCGGGACTCGCGGCGGGCCTGGACCTCCTGCGCGAGCTGGCCGTCCACAGGCTGGGGAAGCCCGACCGCGAGCAGCGGTACGACGGCGGCGCGTGCGGTGACACCCTCACCCTGACGTACCACGGCACCGGACCCGGGCACGTCGCCCTCGTCGGCCACTACGACACTGTGTGGCCCACCGGCACGCTCGCCGGATGGCAGCAGCCGCCGGCCGGCCCCGACGGCCGGGAGAAGCTCAGCGGGCCGGGCATCTTCGACATGAAGACCGGCCTGGCCCAGGGCATCTGGGCCCTGAAGCTGGCCCGCGAGACCGGCACGCCCCTGCCCACCGTCACCTTCCTCTTCAACGGCGACGAGGAGATCGGCTCCCTCTCCTCCCGCCCGGTGATCGAGGAGACCGCCCGGAAGGCCGACGCCACGCTGGTCCTGGAGCCCACCGCCCACGGCGCGGTCAAGACCTCCCGCAAGGGCTCCGGGATCTTCAAGGTCACCGCCACCGGGGTCGAGGCGCACGCCGGGCTGGCGCCGCAGGACGGGGCGAGCGCGATCACCGCGCTGTCCGAGTTCGTCCTCGCCGCGGCGAGGATCGCCCGCCCCGAGAAGGGCACGACCATCAACACCGGCCTGATCAGCGGCGGTTCGGCCACCAACGTCGTCGCAGGTCAGGCCACCGCCAGCGTCGACATCCGGGTCAGCAGCGAGCCCGAACAGGATCGCGTGGACGCCGAGTTCGCCGCCATCGAGGTCAGCGACCCCCGGGTACGCATCGAGGTCGACCACGCCTGGAACCGGCCGCCCATGACCCTGAACGCCGCCTCCGCCCCGCTCCTCGCGCTCGCCCGCGACGTCGCCCGCGCGCAGGGTCGCGCCGATCTTCCCGCCGCCGCCGTCGGCGGAGCCAGCGACGCCAACTTCGTCGCCGCCCTCGGCCTGCCGGTCCTGTGCGGCATGGGCGCGATCGGCGACGGTGCCCACGCCCAGGGCGAGTTCATCCACCCCGACACGGTGCCCGCCCAGACGGCCCTGGTCGCCGGCCTGCTGGCCCGGCTGACGGAGCCACCGCGCGGCTGAACACGGCGGTCGGGGGTAGTCGGGTCCGGCAAGGTCCCTCGTACGGAAGTGATGCCCGCCCCATGACCGAGACACGAGACGTCGTCGAACTCATTCTCCAGGACCACAGAAAAATGGAGGATCTCTTCCACCTGATGCGCAGCGTCGAAGCCGACCGCGCGGCCGCCCTGCGGGAATTCGCCGACCTGCTGATCGCGCACGCGCTGGCGGAGGAGTCCGAGGTGTACCCCGCCCTCAAGCGCTACAAGAAGATCGACGACGACGAGCTCGAGCACGGCGAGGAGGAGCACGAGGAGGGCAACAAGGCGCTTCTCGAACTCCTGGAGGTCGACGAGGTCGGCTCCGCGGAATGGGACGAGAAGCTGGAAAACCTCGTGGAGGCCATCACCCACCACACCGACGAGGAAGAACGCACCATCCTCAACGGAGCCCGCGAGAACGTCGCCATGGACCGCCGGGAGGAACTGGGCGCGGCGTTCCTGGAGGAACGGGAGCGCCTGCTGAAGGAGGGCGGCGGCGCCGTGGACAACGTGCGCTGCATCGTCCGCTCCTGACCGCGACGCGTCGCCGCGTACGCGGCGGGGTCAGCGATTGCGTGGAGTGACCAGGCCGGATTCGTAGGCGAGTACCACGAGCTGGGCCCGGTCGCGGGCATGGAGCTTGGCCATGGCGCGGTTGATGTGAGTCTTCGCGGTCAGCGGGCTGATCACCAGGCGGTCCGCGATCGCGTCGTTGGACAGCCCCCGCGCGACCAGCGCGACGGTCTCTCGTTCGCGGTTGGTCAGTTCTTCCAGCCCCGCGCCGGCACCGGTGGCGAGCGGCTGGGTGACGTACTGGTCGATCAGCCTGCGGGTGATCGACGGGGCCAGCAGCGCGTCGCCGCGGGCCGCGACGCGCACCGCGTGCAGGAAGTCGTCCGGCAGGATGTCCTTGACGAGGAAGCCCGCGGCGCCGGCGCGCAGCGCGTGGAAGACGTACTCGTCCATGCCGTAGTTGGTCAGGATGACGACGTGCACACCGGCCAGGTCCGGGTCGGCGGCGATGCGCCGGGTGGTCTCGATGCCGTCGAGGACCGGCATCTGTACGTCGACGAGCGCGATGTCGGGCAGGTGTTCCCTGGCGAGTGCCAGGCCCTCCATGCCGTCGCCGGCCTCGGCCACCACCTCGATGTCTTCCTCGAGGTCGAGGAGCGCGCGGAAGCCGCTGCGCACGAGCGGCTGGTCGTCGACCAGCAGCACACGGATCATGAGGTGTGCTCCAGGGGGAGTTCGGCCTGGACGGTGAAGCCGCGCTCGCCGCGCGGTCCGGCACGCATCCGGCCGCCGAGGGCGGTGACGCGTTCCCGCATGCCGAGCAGCCCCATGCCGGGCACCGGGGCGCTGTCCGGTGTGGCCTCGCCGTCGTCGTCGACCCGGATCGCGAGGGAGTCGCGGTGGTAGGCGATGCGGACCGACGCGGTGGCCGCGCAGGCATGCCGGGCGACGTTGGTCAGCGACTCCTGCACGATCCGGTAGGCGGTCCGGCCCACCGCCGCCGGCACGTCGGGCCGCTGTCCTTCGATCACCAGGTGCGCCTCCAGGCCCGTCCGGCCGGCCCGTTCCACCAGCTCCGGGATGTGGTCGAGCCCGCACGGCGGGCTGGTGTCATCGTCGCGCAGGGCCTGGAGGGTGGCGCGCAGCTCCCGGGTCGCCTCCCGGCCCGCCTCCTGGATCGCCATCAGCGCCTCCGGCACCTGCTCGCCACGCCTGCGGGCGACGTGGACGGCGACTTCGGACTGAACCTTGATGATCGATATCTGATGGGTCAGCGCATCGTGCAACTCCCGCGCGATGCGCAGCCGTTCCTCATCCGCGCGACGCAGTGCGGCCTCCTCGCGGGTGCGCTCCGCCTCGTCCGCCCGCCGCTCGGCTTGCCGCAGCGCCTCCCCGGCGGCACCGGCCGCGACCAGCCACGCGATCTCCAGGGCGCCGCGGGCCCGCGCGTACGCCTCCTCCATGTCGTGCAGGGAGACCAGGGTGGCGAGCGGCAACGCGGCCACCATGACCACCGACGCGATCACCGTGACGGTGCGGTGCCCCGCCCGCACCGCGGCGTACACCGCGAACAGGAAGGCGACGACCGGCACGTCGAACCCGGCCGCCTGATACCCCATCGAGCACAGCCCGGTGGCGGCCAGCACGAGGACGGGAGCCCGGCGGCGGGCGGCCAGCGCCAGACCGCCCGCTGCCAGCAACGCCCAGCCCAGCAGGCCGAGTTCCGTGCCGGAGTGCTTCCCGGACCGCCCGGCGAGCAGCAACGCCACCGCCACGCCGACGGCGACAGCCCAGTTCATGACACCGGGTGGGACACCGAACCGTCCTCTGTCCATGCGCGCACCCTAGCCACAGGCCGGCGGGGGCGAGTCCCGCTGGGGCATGAGCGCCCAACTACCGCGGGCGCGGTACCGGTACCCCCGCCTGCCGCGTCGGCGGTAGACGGGTGCGCCGTCGGCGGCAGCGCGAAGTGCCTGCGGCCGGGGGACGACCGGAGGTGTCCCCGCAGGCAGCATCGGGTGACATCCGGAAGCCAGCCCCACGAAGCAGGAGGTCCAGCATGCGCACATCAGTGGTTCTGCGCGCCGCGGTCGAGCCGACCGCCGCCGATGTCTACGACATGAGCGCCGGGCGGCTCGGGGCCGTCGCGGCCGGCGTGCTCGCGCTGATCGGCGTGGTGGTCGGTGGGCTGGCCCTGGCCCGCCCCACCGGCCGTTTCGGCACCGGCACCGGACGGCGCGGCGCCGCCACCGCTCTGACGGCGGGGCTGCTCGCCATGGTCCTCGGCGCTCTGGTGGCGGCCACCGCCGACGGAGGGCTAGGCACCGGCAACGGGCTGGGAGGAGCCTTCGTGGCCCTGATCGTGGGACTGATCGCCACGGCCCTCGGAGGGCTGGCACTGACCCGCGATCCTGAGGTGTGACAGGTCAGTGGTGGGAGTGGACGACGGCGTGGCCCTTGCCGCGGCCGATCATCCACTTGTTGACCGGCGTGGTGATCGCGAACGCCACGGCGAAGCCGCCGAGCAGCGCGTACCAGAACAGCCCGTCCGACAGATGGGCGTCCATCGCTCCTGGCGTCAGCGCGATGATGACGTTGTCGACCAGTTCCATCACCGCGATGGAGACGGTGTCGGCGGCCAGGGCCACCTTGATCGCCGCCTTCGGGGACACCCCGGCGCGTACCACCGCGAAGAGGGTGAACGAGTAGCCGAAGACGAAGGCCAGGGCGATCGCCAGGATCATCGTCGGCACGTTGCCCCACCCCAGGGCGGTCCCGATGACCATGCCCAGGATCTCACCGATGGCACATCCGGTGAGGCAGTGCAGTGTCGCCTTCATCGCCGTCGTCCAGGTCGTGCCGTGGTCCATGACCTTCATCTCCATTCGACGCTCCGCAAGAACTCGGACGGCCTCAGAACGGAAACATATACCCCCCGTGGGTATCTGAACAGGGGTGGGGCGGGCACCCACCGGGAGCCCGCCCCACCCTGACGCGCTGCGGTCAGTCCTTGCCGAGCAGCTTGTTCATCTGCTCGATCTCCGCGCTCTGCGAGGTGATGATCTCTCCGGCCATCCTGGTGGCCGGTCCGTAGGCACCGTCGGCCTGCTCGGTCTTCGCCATCTCGACCGCGCCCTCATGGTGTTTGATCATCAGCTTCATGAAGGCGGTGTCGAAGGCCTTGCCCGAGGCGTTCTCGAGCTCGGTCATCTCCCCGTCCGTCATCATGCCGCCCATGTCGTGCGCGGAGTGGTCCATGGCACCCTTCGCGGGCACGTCCTCGCCCCAGGAGGTCAGCCAGCCGGAGAGCGTCTTGATCTCCGGGTCCTGGGCCTTCCTGATGTCCGCGGCGAGCTTGCTCACCTCGGCCGACTGCGCCCGGCCGGACGCGAGGCCGGCCATCTCGACGGCCTGGCGGTGATGGGGGATCATCCCCTGCGCGAAGGCCACGTCGGCGGCATTGCGCTGCCCCTGCGACGCGGAAGCGGACGCGGAGGAAGAGGCGGAAGCGGAGGCGGTGGCCTTGTGGCCGCCGTGTCCGGCCGAGCTGTCGCTGTCGCCGTCTCCACCACAGGCGGCCAGGACGAGCGCGGCCGCACCTGCGGCGACAACGGCGGCACCGCGGCGGGCGAGTGAACGGTTTTGGATCATGGTTGTGCAACTCCTCGACGCGCGCCGTTCGCGGCACGCGGTGGGAACGGATGTGAGGGCGTGCGAAGGCACGGCACCCTTCACCGGAGAACTCCGGACGAGGGGGTGCCGAGCGGGCCGCTCTATATCCGCAGAAGCTGCAGCTCGGAAAGATCGGGCGGAGCCCGGCCGTCATGAGGCGCCCCCGAGGAGGCCGCAGCGGGCGCGGGGGCCTGGGGCGCGTCCGGCAGGACGCCGGTCAGCGCGGGCGGCGTGTACGCCGAACCGATTCCGGCGGCCGCACACGTCCCGTCGGCGTGTTCGAGATGCCCCGAGCCGCCATCCGCATGCGCGCAACCCCCGCTCGCGTGCGGGACACCCGCCGCGGAGGCCATCACCATGTCGTGACCGGCAGCTCCCTGCGTCGCCGGCATCCCCCCGGGAGCGAGCCCGTGCATGCCCAGCACACCGGCCAGCAACGCCATCACCAGCAATTTGAGCAGCCGACCGGCGGGGCGGCTGCTGGATCGGGCGCTGGTGGTCACGGGCCCATCGTACGGGCCCGTCATGGGAGTTCCCCTTCAGCCTCGAAGGGGCTTGACCATGACGGCGTAGACAGGCGAGTCGGCGAACGGCTGTTGCTCGCCCGCCTTGGCGTACCCCCACGCCTCATACAGGCCCTGCACCTTGGGGTGCGTCTCGGTTCGCATGCGGTCTGCCCAGTCCCGGGCGTAGGAAGCGGACGGGGCCAGGACGAACAGGCCCCGATGGAAGTCGCCGATGAGCGTGCGCATCCTGGACAACGTCACCGACTCCTTCGCCGTGCTCGGTCCCGCCGTCAACGGTTGGCAGGTCCGCCAGGCGTGACGGTCTCC
Organism: Streptomyces purpurascens; assembly: GCF_045040895.1. NCBI lineage: Bacteria > Bacillati > Actinomycetota > Actinomycetes > Kitasatosporales > Streptomycetaceae > Streptomyces > Streptomyces purpurascens. The sequence goes on from NZ_CP108341.1 coordinate 5,417,937, forward strand.
CGCGATGCTCAGGTGGTCTGGCTCGGGAACCCGGACGGCCCGCAGTGGCCGCTGCCCTCCTGAGGCGGCAGCCACCGGCCGGACGACCGCGCGCCGTGCCCGTGGTCTGCGGCGACGGCCTCAGACCACCGGCGCTCAGGTAAACCGATCCAGCGACGTCAAGTCGCATGTGCCCTATGCAGACCGGCCGCCCTCATCCGTGTGATACCGGGGTCTGACGGGATCCGCCGACAGGGGTACAGCCAAGTACCCCTGGAGCCGGACGTGTTGAGGCGAACCAGGGCCTAGCGTCGACTGCATGATCTCCAGACATCGCAGAGCCGCTGCGGCCACCCTGCTCACCCTGGCCCTGGCAGCGCCGCTTCTGGGCGCCACACCGGCCGCCTCCGTCAACGCCGCGCAGACCGCGCCCCAAGTCCCTTACAGCAGTGGGTTGGAACTACCATCCCCCACCGGTCCGTACCCCGTGGGTCGCCGTACCCTGCACCTGGTCGACCGGAACCGCACCGACCCATGGGTGCCGACGGCCGGTAACCGGGAGCTGATGGTGACGGTGTCCTACCCGGCACGCTCGGCGAGTGGATTACGGGCGGCATACATGACCGACGAGGAGGCGCGGCTCCTCCTGGAGGCGAGGGGACTCGACGGCGTCGTGCCCCACGAAACGGTTGCCGGGGCGCGTACCCACGCGCACGTGGGCACGCGCCCGGCGCCAGGGCATTTCCCCCTGGTGCTGCTCTCCCCGGGCTTCTCGATGCCGCGCACCACCCTCACCTCGATCGCCGAGGATCTCGCGAGCCGTGGCTACGTCGTCGCCTCGGTGGACCACGCCTACGAATCCGTCGGCACTGCCTTCCCCGGGGGCCGGATGCTGACCTGCGTGGCCTGCGAACGGGGCGACACTCTGCAGGAGCGGGCGGCTGTCGTGCGTGGCCGGGCCAGGGACATGTCCTTCGTGATCAGCGAGTTGACCAACGGCCGACGGGCCGGGACGCTGTCCCATGTGATCGACCCGCGCCGGATCGGAATCGGCGGGCATTCGATCGGGGGTGCAACCGCGGCGGCGACCATGGCCGCCGACCGTCGCGTGCGGGCGGGGGTCGACCTGGACGGTAACTTCGTTCTGCACCCTGCCGCGACAAGGCTCGGCGGGCGCCCGTTCATGATGCTCGGCGCCCAGTCCGCCCACAGCCCCGACAGCCCGACAACCGACTGGCCCAAGGCGTGGAAGCACCTGAACGGCTGGAAACGCTGGCTGACCGTGGCCGGCGCTGGACACTTCTCCTTCACGGACCTGCCGTATCTGGCTGGGCAGTTGGGCGTGTCGGACCCTGCCGTACCGCTGTCCGGAGAACGCGGGTGGCGCATAACCCACGACTACGTGTCAGCCTTCTTCGACCTTCACCTGCGGGGCATATCGCAGCCGCTCCTCGACGGCCCCAAGGCCACGCATCCTGAGGTCACGTTCCAGCAGCCGTGACCTGGCACCCGACAACAGTGCCGCAACCGCGTGGGTTCGCCTCAGGTGCCGGCGCCGACCTTGTTCGTGTCGACCTCGGTGTCGGGCGACGGCGCGGATGGCTCGGTCTCCTTGCCGGACCTGAGGATTTCCCGGGCCTTGTCGGTGTCGAAGTCGTTCTCCCACTTGCCGATCACGATGGTGGCGACGGCGTTGCCGCACGATGAACGCGCCGCCCGCGATGCCGGCGGTGCCCTTGCTGGTGAGCATCATGACGCCGGCCATGACGAGATGCTGTAGGCCAGGACAGGTCGATGCCCATGGCCTGGCCCAGGAAGAGGGAGGTCATCGTGAGGTAGACCGCGGAGTCGTCCAGGTTGAAGGAGAACCCTGACGGGATGACGATGCCGACGACCGGCCGGCCGACGCCGAGGGTCTCCAGCTTGCGCACGAGCTGCGGCAGGACGGCCTCGCTGGAACAGGTGCTCAGGGCGACGAGCAGCTCGGCCTTGAGGAAGCGCATCAGGCCGATCCGCCTGCTGGACGACCTGTGGGACAAGTCCGACCGCTACCGGCGCCTCGGCCTCGAACTCCCGCCCGGCGACGAACCCCGTACGCGCGACCTCCAGGTGCACCACCAGCTCGTCGACCTCGTCGAGGACGGCCGGGCCGCCGAGGCGGCCCAGCTGATGCGCGACCACATCACCCACAGCCTCACGGCCACCGCCATCAGCGCGCTGGAAGACCGCGAAGGCGCCCGTACCGTGTGACGCGCGCCGACGGATGTCCGGACGCTGGAACGCGCGCGACCTGGCCGCCTGACGGCCCCTCCCCGGCACGCAAAAGGGCGAGGCCCGAAGACCCCGCCCGACCCTCACGAAACCCCAGCTCAGGGCCACACCAGGCAATAAGGCTGATGCCCCGCCTCATGCAGCCGATGCGAGAAGTCCTGCCACTCGTGCAGCAGTTGGTACACGTTGAACGCGTCCCGGGGGCCACCCCGGTCCGGCACCGTCGACCAGATGAAGGCCGCCGCGCCCACCGCCTCCTCGCCGATGCCCCGCAGGGGGTCGACGACGGTCATCGGGAGCTTCACCACCGCGTAGTCGGGGTGCAGGACGACCAGTTCCAGGGGCGGGACCTTGTGCAGGGGGACGCCCTCGATGCCCGTCAGGACCATCGCCGCCATGGTCTCCGGCTTGATCTTGGTGAACATGCCGTTCATGCCGAGTTCGTCGCCGCCGAGTTCCTCGGGGCGCATCGAGATCGGGACGCGGGCCGCCGTCGCACCGTCGGGTGCGCCGAAGTACTTGTACGTCACCCCCACCCGGCCACCATTCCTGCTCCCCGCACGAAGATCGTCCACCCGGTGTTCAGCCTGAAATTCATCCACGCGACGCTCACCCCGACGTTCAGCCCGAAGATCGTCCAGCCGATGTTCAGTACGTCCGTCGGACCGCTCCGGTTCACTCTGCGGACCCTGCGTCTGACGAGTTTCCTGAGTGTCCTCCGCCTCGCGCCGGTGCTTGCCCCGCCGGGCACGTCGAGGACCCAGGTCATCGGTCCCCTCGCCCAGTCCGCCACCGCGATGCATATCTCCACCCGACTGCTTTTTCTAGGACGCGTCGCCCCCGCCGCGCAACCCGATCATCGTGTCAGTGACCTCCCCCGCGGCCGCCCGCCGAAACGTGCGCCGAAACATCTGTCCGCAGGATCTTCGCAGCCTCTGACCACCCTGGGCCGTTTGATCTGTGTGTATCAGGTCCAGTCTCGCAGACGGCCGGGAATCGCGGGCTGGATGCGGGCTCGCTCACACCTTGCGCGTCCCCTCGTCCGTCCGCCCCGTCACCTCCCCTGGCCTACCCTGAACAGGTCACTGGCACCCGGAGCCCGACAACGTCGGAGAAGGTCGGAGAAGTCGCAGGTCATGAGCGAACTGGCATATCCGTATGAAGCACCGGCCTCGCAGGCTCTGTTCGACCGAGCGGCGGCCGTCACGCCCGGCGGTGTGAACTCACCGGTACGGGCCTTCCGAGCCGTCGGCGGCACGCCGCGTTTCATGGTGTCCGGCACCGGTCCGTATCTCACGGACGCCGACGGACGCGAGTACGTGGACCTCGTGTGCTCCTGGGGGCCCATGATCCTCGGGCACTCGCACCCCGAGGTCATCGCCGCCGTCCAGGACGCCGTCGCCCGCGGTACGTCCTTCGGTACGCCCGGCGAGGGCGAGGTCGCGCTCGCCGAGGAGATGGTCGCCCGCGTCGCACCGCTGGAGCAGGTCCGGCTCGTGTCCAGCGGGACCGAGGCGACCATGTCGGCGATCCGGCTCGCGCGCGGGTTCACGCAGCGCGCCAAGGTGATCAAGTTCGCCGGGTGCTACCACGGGCACGTCGACTCGCTGCTCGCCGCGGCCGGCAGCGGTGTCGCCACCTTCGCGCTGCCCGACACCCCGGGCGTCACCGGCGCCCAGGCCGGCGACACCGTCGTCCTGCCCTACAACGACCTCGACGCCGTACGCGAAGCCTTCCGGGCGCACCCCGGCGAGATCGCCTGCGTGATCACCGAGGCCTCCCCGGGCAACATGGGCGTCGTGCCGCCCGCCCCGGGGTTCAACCAGGGGCTCAAGGACATCTGCTCCGAGAACGGCGCCCTCTACGTCTCCGACGAGGTCATGACCGGCTTCCGGACCAGCCGCGCCGGGTGGTTCGGGGTCGACGGCGTCGTCCCCGACCTGATGACCTTCGGCAAGGTCATGGGCGGCGGCTTCCCCGCCGCGGCCTTCGGCGGGCGCGCGGACGTCATGGAGCGTCTCGCTCCGGCCGGGCCCGTCTACCAGGCCGGCACGCTGTCCGGGAACCCCGTCGCCACCGCGGCCGGCCTCGCCCAGCTGCGGCTGCTCGACGACGCCGCCTACGCCAAGGTCGACGCCGTCTCGAAGCAGATCCAGGGCCTCGTTACCGACGCCCTGACCAAGGAGGGCGTCGCGCACACGCTCCAGAACGCCTCCAACATGTTCTCCGTGTTCTTCACCGACCGGCCGGTCAGGAACTACGAGGACGCCAAGGCGCAGGAGTCCTTCCGCTTCACCGCCTTCTTCCACTCGCTGCTCGCGGACGGCGTCTACCTGCCGCCGTCGTCCTTCGAGTCCTGGTTCGTGTCCACCGCGCACGACGAGCGTGCCGTGCAGCGGATCGCCGACGCCCTGCCGGCAGCGGCCCGCGCGGCCGCGGAGGCGACGGCATGAGCAACCAGAGCAACGGCGCGAGCGACGACATCACCGTCGTCCACGTCGTGCGCCACGGCGAGGTCGCCAACCCGGACGGCATCCTCTACGGCCGTCTCCCCGGCTACCACCTCTCCGAGCTGGGCCGGCGCATGGCGGACCGGGTCGCCGAGCACCTCTCGGACCGCGATGTGACCCACGTCGTCGCCTCCCCGCTGGAGCGGGCGCAGGAGACGGCCGAGCCGATCGCCAAGGCGCACGGCCTCGACCTCGCCACCGACGAGCGGCTGATCGAGGCCGACAACGTCTTCCAGGGGAAGACGTTCGGCGTCGGGGACGGGGCGCTGCGCCAGCCCGCCAACTGGAAGCACCTGGTCAACCCGCTGAGGCCGTCCTGGGGCGAGCCGTACGTCGACCAGGTCGTCCGCATGATGAGCGCGCTGAGCACGGCGAAGGACCGGGCCCGGGGGCACGAGGCGGTGGTGGTCAGCCATCAGCTGCCGATCTGGATCGTCCGGTCGTACGTGGAGCGGCGGCGGCTGTGGCACGACCCGCGCAAGCGGCAGTGCACGCTCGCCTCGCTGACGACCTTCACGTTCCGGGGCGACCGGATCGTCTCCGTCGGCTACACCGAGCCGGCCCGCGATCTCGTCCCGGCGCATCTCCTCGCCGGTGCCAAGCCGGTGAAGGGGAAGGACAAGGCGTTCGGCGCCTGAGCCGCGCACACGGCGCCCGGACAGCGCGTAAGCCCTTTCTGTTCGCTTCTGATTCCTCTGTTACGGAATCTGCAAGTTTCTGAGGAACCTCCCCGTTCATCACGTCCTCTGACTGGGTGACCACCAGAGAACGTGACGAACGGGGATGCAATGCGCCCTTACTCCCGCAGGGGAATGCTCGGAATCGGCGCGGGTGCCGCGGCCGCCGTCTCGCTCGCCGGGTGCGGTGGCCTCACGGGGGCAGATGGGTCCAGCCACGCCGACGGTTCCGGCGACACCGCACAAGGCGGCTCCAAGCCGAAGCCCAAGCCCAAGCCCATCGGCGACGGCTCCACCGCCTACACGGGCAAGCAGCCCCACCAGCCCGGCAAGCCCGAGCCGCTGGAGCCCGGCCAGACCCCGCCGCAGTTCGTCGTGTTCTCCTGGGACGGCGCCGGCGAGGTCGGCAACGGGCTCTTCCCGCGCTTCCTTGACCTGGCCAAGGAGCACGGCGCGAGCATGACCTTCTTCCTGTCCGGGCTGTATCTGCTGCCCGAGTCGAAGAAGCGCCTCTACGACCCGCCGAACAACCCGCGCGGCGCCTCCGACATCGGCTACCTCACCGACGGGCACGTCAAGGACACGCTGAAGAACGTCCGCCGGGCCTGGCTGGAGGGCCACGAGATCGGCACCCACTTCAACGGGCACTTCTGCGGCGAGGCCTACGGCTCGGTCAAGAACTGGACGCCGCAGCAGTGGCGCAGCGAGATCGACCAGGCGAAGTCCTTCGTGAAGGAGTGGCGCACCAACACCGGCTGGACCGACCTGCCCTCGCTGCCGTTCGACTACGACAAGGAGCTCGTCGGCGGCCGTACGCCCTGTCTGCTCGGCCAGGACAACCTGCTGCCCACCGCCCGCGAGCTCGGCTGGCGCTACGACGCCTCCTCGCCCGGCGGCCGCCAGGTGTGGCCCGTGAAGCGGCAGGGGATCTGGGACCTGCCCCTGCAGCAGATACCTTTCCCCGGCCGGGGCTTCGAGGTCCTCTCCATGGACTACAACATGCTCGCAAATCAGTCCATAAGCACCACAAAGGCACCCGCGCACAACTACCCGGGCTGGCGGGAGCAGTCGGCCCAGGCGTACATCCAGGGCTTCCAGCGGGCCTACGAGTCCAATCGCGCGCCCCTCTTCATCGGCAACCACTTCGAGCAGTGGAACGGCGGCATCTACATGGACGCCGTGGAGGAGGCCTTCAAGCACATCGCGCGCGAGAAGGACAAGGGCGGGGATGTGCGCCTCGTCTCCTTCCGGCAGTTCACCGACTGGCTGGACGTGCAGAAGCCGGAGGTGCTCGCGGGGCTCCGTACGCTCGAGGTCGGGCAGCAACCGGCCGGTGGCTGGAAGGGGTTCGTCGAGAAGACCCCGCAGGGGGCCGGGACGCCCTCACGGAACGCTGCCTGAAATGCGGTTTTCCGCCCGCAAGGGGGGTGCGCGAGAGCCCCGGAACGGGCATGCGAAACTTTTCACATGAGTGCCGCCAGCCGCGCCCCCCTGGGCTCGAACAGCTCGCCCCGCACGACCCGGACCACCCGTTCACCCCGGGTCCGTCGCCGCGCCGCCCTGACCGCCGGTGCCGCCGCGGCCGCACTGCTCGTCTCCGCGTGCGGCTCGGGCGGCACCTCCGGCGGGGGCGGCAACACCAACTTCGTCACCGGCTCCGACGGCACCGCCACGGTCGCCAAGGGCGAGCGCACCCCGGCCCCCGACCTGTCCGGCAAGACCATCGCCGGCAAGACGCTCGACGTCGCCGACTTCAAGGGCAAGGTCGTCGTCCTCAACGTGTGGGGCTCCTGGTGCAACCCCTGCCGCGCCGAGGCCAAGTACTTCGCGAAGGTGTCCAAGGCGTACGCCGACAAGGGCGTGCAGTTCGTCGGCATCAACACCCGCGACACCTCCACCGGCGCCGCCCTCGCCTTCGAGAAGGACTGGGACATCACCTACCCCAGCCTCTACGACCCGACCGGCAAGCTGCTGCTGCGCTTCGACAAGGGCACGCTCAACCCGCAGGCGATCCCCTCCACCCTCGTCCTCGACCGGGACGGGAAGATCGCGGCCCGCTCGCTGTCCGCGCTCAGCGAGGAACGGCTGCTGAAGATGCTCAAGCCCGTCGTCGCGGAGAAGTGACGTGACGGACGTCACCACCCTCGCCGCGGTCGCGGACCCCAACGGCACGGTGCTCAACGGCGCCCTGCTGGCGGCCCTGCCCCTCGCCCTGCTCGGCGGCCTCGTCTCCTTCTTCTCACCCTGCGTGCTGCCGCTCGTGCCGGGCTATCTGTCGTACGTCACCGGCGTCAGCGGCACGGACCTGGCCGAGGCCAGGCGGGGCCGGATGGTCGCCGGTGCCTCGCTGTTCGTGCTCGGCTTCACGGCGGTCTTCGTCTCCGGCGGTGCCTTCTTCGGCTACTTCGGCCAGACGCTCCAGGAGGAGCGCGGCGTCCTGTCGAAGGTGCTGGGCGTCTTCATGATCCTCATGGGCGTCTTCTTCATGGGGCTGATGCCCTGGCTCACCCAGCGCGAGTTCCGCTTTCACCGCAAGCCGGCGGCCGGCCTGGTCGGCGCTCCCGTGCTGGGCGCCCTGTTCGGCATCGGCTGGACGCCCTGCATCGGCCCGACGCTGGCCGCCGTGCAGACACTCGCCCTGAACCAGGGCAGCGCCGGACGCGGTGCCCTCCTGACCGTCGCGTACTGTCTGGGGCTGGGCGTGCCGTTCGTGCTCGCCGCGGTCGCCTTCCGCAAGGCCCTCGGAGCCTTCGGCTGGATCAAGCGCCACTACGTCTGGGTGATGCGGGTCGGCGGCACCATGATGATCGTGACCGGTCTGCTGCTGCTGACCGGCGCGTGGGACCGCATCGTGCAGGAGATGCAGGTCTGGTCCGACGGCTTCACTGTGGGGATCTGATCGATGAGCAAGACCACCGCCTCCGACCCGGCCCCCTCCGCAGCCGAGGACCAGGACCTGGGGGCCGCCGGATCCCAGCTGTCCACCGCCCCCAAGGAGGACCTGCCCAACCTGCCCGCCCTGGGCGTCATCGGCTGGGCCCGCTGGTTCTGGCGCCAGCTGACCTCCATGCGGGTCGCCCTGCTGCTGCTCCTGCTGCTCTCCCTCGGCGCGATCCCCGGCTCGCTCATCCCGCAGTCCGGCCAGGACGAGACGAAGGTCGCCGACTTCCGCAAGAACCACGAGACCCTCGGCGACATCTACGACAAGCTCGGCCTGTTCCACGTCTACGGCTCGGTGTGGTTCTCCGCGATCTACATCCTGCTGTTCATCTCCCTCATCGGCTGCATCGTGCCCCGCACCTGGCAGTTCGTGGGCCAGCTGCGCGGCCGCCCGCCGGGCGCGCCCAAGCGGCTGACCCGGCTGCCCGCCCACACCACCTGGCGCACCACGGCCGAACCCGAGCAGGTCCACGAGGCCGCCCTGGCCCTGCTCAAGAAGCGCCGCTTCCGCGCCCACCTCGCCGGTGACGCCGTCGCCGCCGAGAAGGGCTACGTGCGCGAACTGGGCAACCTCGTCTTCCACATCGCCCTCATCGTGATGCTGGTCGCCTTCGCCTGGGGCCAGCTCTACAAGTCCGAGGGCAACAAGCTGGTCGTCGAGGGCCAAGGATTCTCCAACACCCTCACCCAGTACGACGACTTCAAGTCCGGCAACCTCTTCTCGTCGGACGACCTGGTGCCGTTCAGCTTCAACCTGAAGGACTTCGTCGGCACCTACGAGCGCACCGGCCCCAACAAGGGCACCCCGCGCGTCTACAAGGCCGACCTCACCTACAGCGCGGGCCCCTACGGCAAGGACGAGAACACCACCGTCGAGGTGAACCACCCCCTGGAGATCGGCGACTCCAAGGTCTACCTCGTCAGCCACGGCTACGCCCCCGTCATCACCGTCCGGGACGCCCAGGGCAAGGTCGTCTACGACGACGCCGTGCCGCTGCTGCCGCTGGACGCCAACGTCACCTCCTCCGGAGTCGTCAAGGTCCTCGACGGCTACCGCAACGCCCAGGGCAAGAAGGAACAGCTCGGCTTCAACGCGTTCCTCGTGCCGACCTACGGCGGCCACGCCAGCGGCACGATGCTGTCGCAGTTCCCCGCGCTGGACTCTCCGCTGCTCGCGCTGTCCGCCTACCACGGCGACCTCGGGGCCGACTCGGGCATCCCGCAGAGCGTGTACCAGATGGACAAGACCAACATGAAGGAGTTCAAGGACTCCAAGGGCAAGCTGTTCAAGAGGCTGCTGCGGCCCGGCGATTCCATGACGCTCCCGAACGGCGCCGGTTCGGTCACCTTCGGCAAGACCGTCAAGGAGTGGGCCGGCTTCCAGGTCGTCCAGGAGCCCGGCGGCGGCTGGGCCCTCGCCGGGGCCATCGCCGCGATCGGCGGCCTCGCCGCCTCCCTGTTCATCCAGCGCCGCCGCGTCTGGGTGCGCGCGGTCCGAGGCGCCGACGGCGTCACCGTCGTCGAGATGGCCGGCCTCGGCCGCAGCGAGTCCGCCAAGGTCCCCGAGGAACTCGGCGACCTCGCCGGCATCCTCTACGACCAGGCCCCGGGCGCGCCCGACCCCGACGACCCCGCAGATTCCCCCGTACCTGCCGAAGGGGCTGAGAAGTGACTCTCGCCGCCGCAACCGATCTCGCCGCCGCCACCAACGAGAATCTCGCGAGCATCAGCAATGTGCTGATCTACTCGTCGATGGCCGTCTACACCCTGGCCTTCTTCGCCCATATCGCCGAATGGCTCTTCGGCAGCCGCAGCAAGGTGGCCCGTACCGCCGCCGCGCTCACCGGGCAGGCCGAGAAGAAGGCGGCCCCGGCCGTCACCGTGAACAAGGCCGGCGGCACCGCCGTCCTGGAGCGGCCGAAGGTCACCGTGCGGGCCGCGTCGGGTCAGCGGGACGTGCCGGACGGGCCAGGCGCCGCGGGCGGGGACGAGCAGGGCGACCTGTACGGCCGGATCGCCGTGTCCCTCACCGTGCTCGCCTTCCTGATCGAGTTCGGCGGTGTCCTCACCCGCGCCCTGTCGGTGGAGCGGGCGCCGTGGGGCAACATGTACGAGTTCAACATCACGTTCTCCACGGTCGCCGTCGGCGTGTACCTCGGGCTGCTCGCCCTGAAGAAGAACGTCGGATGGCTCGGCCTGCCCCTGATCACCACGGTCCTTCTCGACCTGGGTCTCGCCGTCACGGTGCTGTACACGGCCAGCGACCAGTTGGTCCCGGCCCTTCACTCGTACTGGCTGTACATCCACGTCTCGACCGCGATCTTCTGCGGCGCGGTCTTCTACGTCGGTGCGATGTCGACGATCCTGTACCTCTTCAAGGACTCCTACGAGAACAAGCTCGCGACCGGCGGAACGCCCGGCACCTTCGCGACCTCGGTCCTGGAGCGGCTGCCGTCCTCCGCCTCCCTCGACAAGTTCGCCTACCGCGTCAACGCCGCCGTCTTCCCGCTGTGGACGTTCACGATCATCGCGGGCGCGATCTGGGCCGGCGACGCCTGGGGCCGCTACTGGGGCTGGGACCCCAAGGAGACCTGGTCCTTCATCACCTGGGTCGCCTACGCCTGCTACCTGCACGCCCGCGCCACCGCCGGCTGGAAGGGCCGCAAGGCCGCCTACCTGGCCCTTCTCGCCTTCGGCTGCTGGCTGTTCAACTACTACGGCGTGAACATCTTCGTCTCCGGCAAGCACTCCTACGCGGGCGTGTGACCCTGCCCCGGACGACAACGAAGGCCGGTTCCCGCGACTCCACGTCACGGGAACCGGCCTTCGCCGTCTCCAGGCGCGTCTCCTAGGACCGGCCGACAGTGCTCGTGACGATGTCCCGCAACCGCTCCGCGTACAGCCGCAGGTTCTTGTGGGCGATGTCCGTGTCCGGGTAGCGGCTGGCGAACCACAGGCCCTCGTGCAGCCGGGTGATCCAGGCGCACACCTGGTCGCCGTAGGACACCCGGAGCAGCCCGTACGCGTTCTGGTCCGTCCAGTCGGCGGAGCCGGGGATGGCGCGGGTGTCGACGAACGAGACGATCGAGTACAGGTCGGGGGAGGTGGGGCGGAAGTCGGCGCCCAGGAGGTGCAGGACCCGGGCGAGGGGGATGCGGGCGAGCCGTCGGTTGGCCTGGAGGGCGGCGCGTACGGTGCGCAGGGCGCTGGGGAAGTCGGGGGCCTCGGACATGGGGATCTCGATCGGGGCGCCGCCCACGTACCAGCCGACCGACTGCGACCACTGGGACTTCACCCGGGTGTGGAACGGCACGACCGTGCGGTAGACGGGCTCGCCGCCGATCTCGTGCAGGATCAGGGCGCTGGCCGCGAGGACCCCGACGAGGCTCCCGCCGTACGGGCGGCAGTACGCCTCGAACGCGGCGGCGGCGTCCGCGTCCACCAGCATCTCGCGCATGAACTTCTGCGTGGGTAGCCCGCCCTCGGGATCCAGCCCGAGGTCGATCGGGAAGCTCGGCAGCCGTCCGTCGCAGCGCTGGATGAACTCCCGCCAGCGGGCGACGATGTCGTGGTCCGCGTCGATGCGGTCGGCGTCCGCCCGCTCGGCCTCGCAGAAGTCGACGTAGCTGCCCACCGGCTCCGGCTCCGGCGCCGCCGCCACCTCACCGCCCGCGCGGGCCGCCTCGTACAGCTCGTGGATCTCGGCGGGGATGCGGTGGATGGAGTAGGCGTCGACATTGCTGTGGTCGAACGCCATGTAGACGCTGGTGCGGTCGTCCCGGACGACCGCCGTGTAGATGAGGTTGGGCCAGCGCAGGGCGTCTGCCGTGGTGTCGAAGCGGTCCTGGAGGTGCTGGGCCAGGGCCGCCGGGTCGGTGAAGTCGCCGGCCTCCTCGCGGTGCAGGGACACCGAGGAGGCGTCGAGCGTGAAGCGGCGGATCGAGTCACCGGGACCGCCCGCCCAGCGGAAGCCGCTGCGCAGGGTCTCGTGCCGCAGGGTCCAGCCGCGCAGCGCTTCACCCAGCGCGTCCAGATCGGCCCGCCCCGGGATGTCGAACGCCGCGCCCAGCCAGGTCGGCACGAACAGCCCGTCCTCGCGCACGGACCGCGCCGTCCGGAGGTGCGACTCCTGGATGTACGCCGGCGGCCTGGAGTCCTCCGGCAGCGCCTTCGCCGTCGCGACGGTCGCCGGACTGAGTGTCCATTCGACGAGTCGCCCAGGTCGCACCTCGCAACGCTGGATGTCAGTCATTCGCACAGGGCGTCTCCGTTCGCAGGTGGGATAGACCCGACCAAAGGAATGCCGAACTTGCCCTCGGCGACACTGGGTTTCGCCACATTTCAATGGAACGGATGGCATCTCGAACGGCGATACGAGCCTTGAACGGTGCGTTCAGTTGACGCCGATGTCCTCGTTCCACAGCGCCGGGTTGACCGCGATGAAGTCCCGCATCAGGCCGGCGCACTCCGCGTCGCCCAGCAACACGATCTCCACACCGTGTTCGGAGAGCCAGTCGTGGCCGCCGTGGAAGGTGGCCGCCTCGCCGATCACCACCCGGGAGATGCCGAACTGCCGGACCAGGCCGGAGCAGTACCAGCAGGGGGACAGGGTCGTCACCATCGTCGTGCCCCGGTAGGAGCGCTGCCGTCCGGCCGCGCGGAAGGCGGCCGTCTCCGCGTGCAGGCTGGGGTCGTCGTCCTGCACGCGCCGGTTGTGGCCGCGGCCCAGCAGGGTGCCGTCGGCGCCGTAGAGGGCGGCGCCGATCGGGATGCCGCCCTCGGCGAGCCCGGCACGGGCCTCCTCCACGGCGGTGGCGAGCCACGCGCGTGCCTGTGCCTGGTCCAAGACGTCGTTCGTGACCTCGTTCATGACCTCATCCATGACCTGAACAGGACGCTCTGTAACCTGGCCCGATCATTGCCGCGCGGGCGGCAGTTGAGTCCCCGGGTGTGGAGGAGCGGTCATGGGTGCTGCGCCGGTTCTGGAGGAGCTGCGGGAGGTCTGCCAGCCGCACGCGAAGCTGGCGAGCCGCAACGGCGAGCACTGGGCGGGCCGGCTCTACATGCGGCGGATCTCCCTGCACACGACCCGGCAGCTGGTGCGCACGCCCGTCACCCCGGACCAGCTCACCTGGACCATGGTGGTGTGCGGTGTCGCGTCCGGCGCCGCGCTGATGATCCCGGGCCTGACGGGCGCGGTGCTGGCCGTCGTCCTGATGCAGCTGTTCCTCCTCTTCGACTGCGTGGACGGCGAAGTGGCCCGCTGGAAGGGGCAGAACAGCGCGGCCGGCATCTACGTCGACCGCCTCGGCGCGTATCTCGCGGACGCGGCGCTCATGGCGGGAGCCGGTTACCGGGCGGCCGAGTCGGGCGTCGGCGGCTGGCTGTCGATCGGCGTCGCCACCGCCCTCGGCGTCGTCCTCCTCAAGGCCTCCACCGACCTCGTGGACGTGGCCCGGGCCCGGCGCGGGCTGATGGTCGTCGACGACGAGGCGACCCGCCCGCGCTCGCAGGGCGTGGCCACGGTCCGCCGGGTCGCCGCCGCCTTCAAGATCCACCGCGTGACGAACGGCATCGAGGCGTCCCTGGTCCTGCTCGTCGCGGCCGTCGCCGACCTGGTGACCGGCGGCATCGAGCCGACCCGCTGGGCGCTGGGCGCGCTGGCCGTCATCACCTGGCTGATGGTCCCGGCCCACCTGCTGTCGATCCTGTCGTCGTCCCGGCTTCGGTGAGCCGGTCGAGGTAGGTGTGGAGGGCCCCGGAGCCCTCGATCATGGCCCTGGTCCGAGCGGTCAGGGCCTCCCCGCGAGCCGCGACGGCCGCGCGCAGGGCCTCACGGCTGCCCTCCCTTCTCAGCCCCTCCAGCACGGGCCGGATCTGGTCGAACAGATAGTGACTGCGGCGCAGGGTGTGCACGAGCCGGGCGTCCCGCACGTCGGCCGGTTCGTAGACCCGGTAACCCGTGCCGCGCTCGCGCCGGGGCGCGAGCAGCCCGGCCGCCTCCCACACCCGTAGCGCGGAGGTCCGTACGCCCAGCAGCGCGGCCACCTCCCCGATGCGCAACCCGCCGGACCGGGGGAGCGGGGCGGGGGGCTCGGCCGCCAGCAGCTCCAGGGCCTCGCTCGCCGCCCGCAGGGAGACGCGCTCCTCGTGCAGGGCGGCATGCGCGGCGTCGACCAGCGCGAGCGCGCCCGCGACATCACCCTCGTGCAGGGTCCGCATGATCCGCGTCGCCGCGACCGGCCCGTACCCGCGCATCAGGGTCCGGTACGCCAGCAGCGCACCGCGGTGCACCTCGGTGAAGGCGCGGTAGCCGGACGCGGTCCGGTCGGCCGGCGGGAGCACGCCGGCGTCCTCGTAGTTGCGGATCTGCTGCGTCGAGACCCCGGCCGACCGGGCGAGGTCGACGGGCCGCAGGCGGCGTGCGTTCGTCATCGATTTGAAGGTTACGGCAGCGACATCACGCCATAACGCTCAAAAGTCTCAACACCGCGGTTCAATGGAAGACTTGAAGGAATGGACTCCTTCATCCGCGTGACCGGCGCCCGTCTCCACAACCTCAGGAACGTCTCCCTCTCCCTCCCGAAGAACAAGCTGGTCGTCCTGACCGGCCTGTCCGGCTCCGGCAAGTCCACCCTCGCCTTCGACACCCTCCACCGGGAGGGCCAGCGGCAGTACCTGGAGTCGCTGGGCATGGTCACCGGCTTCGTCAGCAAGCCCGCCGTCGACTCGATCACCGGCCTGTCCCCGTCCATCAGCGTCGACCAGCACCTCACCAACCGCAGCCCGCGCTCCACGGTCGGCACGGTCACCGAGGTGTTCACGTACCTCCGCCTTCTGTGGTCGCGCATCGGAGTACGGCCGTGCCCCGGCTGCGGGAAGGACATCCCGCCGTCGTACGC
Source organism: Streptomyces purpurascens (assembly GCF_045040895.1). Lineage (NCBI taxonomy): Bacteria > Bacillati > Actinomycetota > Actinomycetes > Kitasatosporales > Streptomycetaceae > Streptomyces > Streptomyces purpurascens. Next base: position 5,433,216 of record NZ_CP108341.1, read on the forward strand.
CGAGAGCGACGAGGACGCCGAGGCCGGGCAGACGCCCTGCCCGCACTGCGGCACGCTCGTGCCCGAGCTCGTGATGGGCTCCTTCTCCTTCAACAAGCCCGCAGGAGCGTGCCCGGAGTGCACCGGCCTCGGCGAGGTGATCCGGCCCGACGTACGGCGCCTGGTCGACGGCGGGAAGTCGGTCGCCCAGGGCGCGGTGAAGGGCTGGAACGCGAAGTACACCGACTGGAGCCTCCCCGTGCTGCGGGCCGCCGCCGGCCACTACGGCTTCACCTTCGACGCGGACGCACCGGTCGACGAACTGGGCGACATCCCGAGGGATCTGCTGCTCCACGGCGTCGAAAGCCCCGAGTTCCGACGGCACTTCCCGGACACAGATCCACCGGCGACCGTGTCGGGGGGCCGCTTCGAAGGGGTCGCCACGGCGCTGCTGCGCCGCTACAGCGAGCGTGCCGACGACCCCGAGTACCGCGAACGGGCCGAACAGCAGGGCCTGTTGAAACAGCCCTGCGGGGAGTGCGGCGAGACCCGGCTGCGGCCGGAGAGCCGGGCGGTGACCGTGCACGGACGCAGCATCGTCGACGCCGCCCGGCTTCCCCTGACCGACCTCGACACCTGGCTGGCCGGTCTGCGGGAGCGGTCGGACGGGGACGAGTGGCTGCTCGTGGAACCGGTCGTCGCCGACCTGGAGGAGCGGGTGCGTCGCCTGGTGGACGTCGGAGTCGGCTACCTCACCCTCGGCCAGGCCACGCCCAGCCTCTCCGCCGGGGAGACACAGCGGCTGCGACTGGCCGCCCTGCTCGGCTCCGGCCTCACCGGTGTCCTCTACGTCCTCGACGAGCCGACGATCGGACTGCACCCCTCGGACACCGCCCGCCTGATCGACGTCCTGCGCAGGCTCCGCGACCTCGGCAACACGGTCCTGGTCATCGAACACGACCTGGACGTGCTGCGGGCGGCCGACCATGTCGTGGACGTCGGCCCGGGGGCGGGACGCGACGGAGGCCGGATCGTCGCCGAGGGCACACCGGCGGAAGTGGCGCGGACCGAGGGTTCGACGACCGGGGCGTACCTGTCGGGCCGGCTGCCCGCTCCCGCGTCGCGGGGCCGCGCGGACGCCGACCAGGCGCTGGTGATCCACGGCGCCCGGGCGCACAACCTCAAGGACGTCACCGCCCGGATCCCGCTCGGCCGCCTGGTCACGGTCACCGGCCCGTCCGGCTCGGGCAAGTCGACGCTGATCCTGGACGTCCTGGGCCGGGCCGCCCGCCGCCACTTCCACGGGGCCGGGGAGCAACCGGGTGAGCATGACCGCATCGACGGCTGGGAGCACCTGTCCAAGGCGGTCCTGATCGACCAGGAGCCGATCGGCAGAATGCCGCGCTCCAACGCGGCGACGTACTCCGACGTCTTCACCCTCGTCCGGGAGACCTACGCGGCTCACTCCAAGGGCGCCCTCACACCCGGCCACTTCTCCTTCAACACCCCCGGAGGCCGCTGCGAACGCTGCGAGGGCGCCGGCGTGCTCACCGTCCACATGCACTTCCTCCCGGCCGTGGAGGTGCGCTGCCCCACCTGCAAGGGGCGCCGCTTCCGGCCCGAGGTGCTGGCCGTGCGCTACGAGGGGCACGACATCGCCGAACTCCTCGCGGCGACGGTGGACGAGGCGCTGACGGTCTTCGCGGGCGTCCCGGCGGTCGCCTCCAGGCTCCGGCGCATGGCGGACGTGGGCCTCGGCTACCTCCCCCTGGGCCAGCCCGCCACCACCCTCTCCGGCGGCGAGGCCCAGCGCCTCAAACTGGCCAAGGAGCTGGGCCGCCGCGCCACCGGCCGCACCCTCTACCTCCTGGACGAGCCCACCACCGGCCTGCACGCCGCCGACACCGCCCGCCTCCTCGGCGTCCTCCAACGCCTCGTCGACGCCGGACACTCCGTCGTCACCATCGAGCACAACCTCGACGTCATCCACGCCTCCGACTGGCTGATCGACCTGGGGCCGCAGGGCGGTTCGAACGGCGGACAACTGGTGTCGCAGGGCGCACCCCGAACCTGAACCGATCCACAACCGCGGACGTCTTCGTTGCGTATCCACCCAGCCGGAGCCGAGGCTCCAGAAGGAGACATACCGATGCAGGCCTTACTCGCGCTGGCCGGCCGCGGACGCGCCTGGGCGCTGCTCGAGGCGACCCTCGCCCCGTTGTCCGCGGGCTGCACGTCGGTGTCGTCGTCGGACGACGGCGACGGCGTGCGGCCCGAGGCGTCCTGCGCCTACGTGGTCGAGTACGACAGCCGCAGATACCTCGGGAGAGAGGAGACCGACGTCCCCGTGGGCAAGTCGCTCGGCGGGGCGACCCGCGCGGGGTGCGACGACACTCCGGGCGACGGCGACGACGGGGAGGGCCCGGCCCTGATGACCGCGTTCGCGGTGCGGGGTGTCGACCCCCGGGTCGCCATCGCCGTGGCCGAGGACACCGACGAGTACCGTCTCGTCGTCGCCGACACCGTCAAGGAACTCCCGCCCGAGCTGAAGAAGGTGACCGACCGCCCCTGACGCCGGGGCCTCAGCCCTGCCGTTCCAGTACGGCGTAGTCCGCGAAGCTGCGGCGGTAGCGCAGGTGCCGGGTCTCCTGGGTGTGCCTGCGCTGCCACTCCTCGACCTCGGCGGGGGCCGAGCAGGGCCCTGAGCTCGCCCCGCAGTCCGTCTCCTCCCCGGAGACGCAGTACGCCTGGTACTCCGGCAGGGCGGAGGCGTCCTGGACGATCGTGTACGGGACGTACCGGAAGAGCCTGCGCCCTGACGATTCCCCGCCGTGCTCCTCGCGTTGGTGCTGCCGCAGCAGCACGTTCGCGTCCGTCACGGCACTTCCGTCGAACGCCGCCCGGGCCCTGTCCCGCCGGGCGGCGAGCTCCTCGCAGCTCGCGCACCCGGGCACCGGGACGGGGGGTCGGGTCGGGTCGAATGTGATCCCCTCCCTGGAACGGTCGTTGGCCGCGCGTACGCCCGCGCTGAGCCGTTCCTCCGGTGTCGCCTCGCGGATCCGTGCCGGGTCGGCCTGCCATTCCCGGCCGCCGCCGACCGGGCGCAGCATCACGTACGGGCCGGTCTTGTCCTGGTACTCGCCGACCTTGTGCGTGTGGGGGTCGTAGACGAGCGTTCCCGGTTCCATTTCGTGCTCCTCCGTAACTCTGGGTGTATCGAGCGTTGCGCAGGGGAATGGGCCGGATCAATGTTTCGGGCGTGCGGGTGGTGCACTGTCACGGAGGGGGAGCCCGTGAGTCGACGGAATGCCGAGGCGGGGCTGGGGGTGAGCACGGCGGCGGTGTTCGGGGAGGTGCTCAAGCACTTCCGCGAGGCCGCGTTGCTCACGCAGGAGGGCTTGGCGGGGCGCATCCCGTGCGACCGCTCGCACGTGGCCCGTGTGGAGGCGGGGACGAGGGTTCCGACGGACGGTTTCGCGAAGACCTGCGATGAACTGCTTGGTACGGGTGGGGTGTTGCTGCGGTTGTGGGGCCGGATCGACTGGTATCCGCAGGTGGAGCATCCTGACTGGTTCCGGCGGCGGGCTGAGATGGACGAGGTGGCCGTCACCTTGCGCGAGTACCAGGAGCGGGTGATCCCGGGCCTGTTGCAGACGCCTGAATACGCGCACGCGCTGTTCAGCCGCCGCCGTTCGGACGCGCATGAAATCGAGTCACGCGTCAGTGCGCGCATGAGTCGACAGCGACGCTTCCTGGCTGAGTGGGGCCCTCTGTACGTCGCCATCCTGGACGAAAGCTGCCTGCGCAACGCGGTGGGAAGCCCAGAGGTCATGCGGCAGCAGTGCGCGCACCTGCTGAGCGTCGGGCAGCGCCCCAACATCCGCGTCCAGGTCGCCCCGGCCGACCTCTTCGGGCTCGTACGTCCGAGAGGCTCCATGTCGTTGATCGAACTGGCCGATGAGCGATGGGTGTACTCGGAGTCGTTGGACCGGGGCCACTTCAACAACGATCCGGCCCTCTTTGCGCGGCATTCGCACACCTATGATGTGCTCAGGGCAGACATCTTGTCAGCTCGGCAGTCCGCCGCCCTGATCAGCGACGTGATGGAGAGGTACGAGCAGCATGGACAGCTACCGACTCAGCGCGGCGTCCTGGATCAAGAGCAGTTACAGCGACGACAACGGCGGCAACTGCATAGAAATAGCCCCCGGTTTCCCCGAAACCGTCCCCGTCCGCGACAGCAAAACCCCTGACGGACCGGTCCTGCTCGTCACCCGGTCCGCCTGGTCCGCTTTCCTTGCCGGCGTGTGCTGAGGGCGCTGCCCTACTGCCCGCTCAGCATCTGCAGGATCCGGTTGGCCGCCTCCGCCACCGGCTGGCCCACGGCCCCGACGGCCGCGGCGATCGCGGCTACAGCCATCAGCGCACGGTGCCGTTCCTCGGGAGGCGCGGCGTCAGCCGAAAGCACCGGCAGTGACTCGTCGATGAGCTGCGCGCTGGGCTGCGGAAGCTGTTCGCGCAACTCGCGGACACCCTGAAGCAGTTCGGCGATGGCAAGCCGCAGGGTGGGATCCATCGAGTCGCCGGTCGCCCCGTTCTTCACGATGCCCGTGTTGCCGCTGCCGCCGTGCATGTTGACGTTGTCGCCGTAGTAGTAGTTGTTGCCGCTCATGCCGCGATCCCCACGTTCCCGCTGCCGCCGTACATGTTCACGTTGTCGCCGAAGTGGTAGTTGGTGGGCGAGTTGATGGTGAGCTGCTCCACCGTCACCTGGAACTCGGTGTCGGGGTTCTCCAGTGCGCCCGCCACGTAGCCCACGAGCTGGTCGAGGTGCTGCGGGGTCCGGCTGGTGACCATGGCGGTGGACGGGCCGGCCGTCTCGATGGCGAGGACGTAGTGGGACGGCGCCGTGACCACGGAGAGCATGTCGACGAAGAAGTAGATCAGCGCCGCACCGGAGCAGATCCATACGAAGATGATCAGTCCTCCGCCGCTGGACTGACTACCTTCATACGGGGACATCCCGCTGTCGCCGGCCTCGTTCGCGAGGGAGATCAGGCCGCCGATGATCGACAGGCCGATGGCCACGGCCAGGATGATTCCGGTGCGTGCGAGGAAGCGGAAAACCGCCTCCTTGCGCTTCGGACGGAGGGTGAACGTGTACACCCGCGCGATGTTCCGCAGCGGGTAGGCCGCTGCGCCGACCCATAACAGCCGCTTGCTGACGCGCAGTTCGATGTCCGTCATGGCACGTGGCGGGGTGGAGGGCGGGGGTGGGACGTCCCACTGCCCCGATGGCTGCGCTGTTTCCATGAAGTCCCCCTGGTAGGCGGCGAGTTCTAAGTGACAGCCGTAACTGTCCGAAGACCATTGACGACCATGCGTTGCCCGAGAGCAAGTCGTTTCACTGGGGTCAGCAGATCTCGATCAGGCAACGTTCATGGCCATGACATCTACGTGGTGTGAAGATCCTCCTCGCATGTGTGACCGATCGAGGAGATGTGATGAGGGGTATGCCCTTCAAGACGAAGATGGCCGCCTGCGCCACCTCATTCGCGGCAGTGGCAGCGGTGATGGCGACCGCCGGTTCGGCGGATGCGGCGGAGTACACCGTCATGGACAACTGTGACGTTCCGTGGATCAACTGCTCGTACGGCGACTTGTGGCTGTTCTACAACTCGAAGGACATCGCCGTCCAGGGCGGCTACTACAAGTCGGCGTTCACGACGTTCTACAGCAACGTGTCCGACCACTGGGGTACGAGCCAGTACCAGGGTTCGTCACTGTCGACCTACCGGTACGTGTTCGGCAACGGCGGCAATGGCAACGGCCAGTACATGAAGAACAATGCGGCGTCCGTGCAGAACTGCGCCCGGGACGACAACTACCGCGTGTACTACAACTCCGGCTACGGCGGCACGTCTCAGTACTTCGCGAAGAACGGCCCTTACGGAGACTGCAACATCACCGACCTGATCTCCGCGCTGAAGAACAACAACGCGTCTTCGCACTTCGCCTGAGAAGGAAGCCCCCGTGAAGCACATCAAGCAGACGGCCACCACAGTAGCCCTGGCCGCTTCAGCTCTTCTGATCAGTGCCTGTTCCTCCGGCACGACTCCGGACACCGCGCAGAACGCGGCTGACGGCAAACCGATAGTGAACAAGGAAAACTGGCCCAAGAAGGTCCCCACCAGTGGTCTGGCCAAGGATCTGACCCTTCCGCTGGAGGCGTACATGGCCTCCTACGAGGATCAGGTCACCGTTGAGCAGGCCGCCAACGATCTCCAGCAGTCCTGCATGAAGGACTACGGCATCGACCTGACCCTGCCGCGAGCGGGCGCCAACCCGCCTCCCAGTGACAACGACGCCAATATCGAACGCCGTTACGGCATCACCGACCGGGCTCAGGCCGAGAAGTACGGCTACGAGCTCCCGCCGGCGCTGCGGGAGCACACCAAGCAGCCCATGCGTGATCTGTCCGGTGTCGAGGTCGAGGTCCTGACCGGCCACACCAAGCCCGAACCGCCCAAGGCCCCCGAGGGAGTCAAGGCGGGAGCGGCGTTCACCGGCCCCGGTCAGACGAAGCCCGCTCGGGCGGAGTACAACGGAAAGAAGTTGAGGACGGGCGGCTGCATCGGCTGGTCCAAGGATCAACTCGGCGTGCGGGAAGCCGCCCCGATCATCGTGGCGCAGCTCGCCGGGGACAGCCTGGTGCAGTCGATGAAGGACGAGAAGGTCGTCAAGGCCATCGCCGCGTGGTCCTCGTGCATGGACGGCAAGGGACACACGGGACTTGCCGATCCGTACAAGGCGATGGACCAGGGTGTCACCAACGATGGGAAGCCGTCGCAGGAATCCATCGTGCTGGCGGTCGACGACATCGACTGCAAGAAGCAGACGGATCTGGTGAAGATCTGGTCTGGCGTGGAGACCGCGATCCAGGACAAGCAGATCGCCGACAACAAGAGCCGGCTGACCGGCATCAAGGAGCAGCACGGCAAGGAAATCGCTGCCGCGCGCAAGCAGATGGCGACTTCCGCCCAGTGAAGGCTGGTGCAGTAGTGCCCGGATCGAGCATCGTCCGGGCACTGTGTCTGATGGCGGCGTGTGTGCTGGCCGCCGGGTGTACGGACGGTGGGCCCGCTGACAGGGCCCCCGCGTCGCAGCGGCCGGCGACTCCGAGCGCGGAGCAGAGCAGTCCGCAAGTACGTCCATCGCCTGTGGCTTCGGTGCACTCCGAAGGTCGCACGCGTGTCCTGGAGTACGGAGACCTGGTCGTGCGTGCCACGCCGGAAAAGAGCGGTGTGCGTACCGAGATCCAGGTGGCCAACACCAACGAGCGGAAAGCGACGTACTCGGTCCAGATCAGCATCGCCGACGGTAAGGGCTGGACCGCGCACAACCGGTTCTGGCTTCAGGATGTCCCTCCCGGAAAGACCGGACGGGACGATGCGGTGATCGGCTCGGCAGACATGGGTCCGGTGCCGCAGGTTCCGAAGATTTATGTGGATGAGTTCAGTCCCCTCGTCGACCGAAAATAGAAAAGGGAGCGCTTCTTACTGTGCGTATAAGACAGAGGCAACGCGCGGTGGTGATAGCGGCAGCGACTGCGCTTCTCGCATCGTCGCTGTCCCTCTCCGCGCAGGCTCAGGGACCGGAGGTCCCCGACAACGCCGTGCAAGGCGGAAAGAGCCTGCCGAAAGCTACGAGCAAGCCCCGCGAGGTCGGCAAGAAGGACCGCGCAACCGTCCTGGGCAAGAATCACTCTTCTTCCAAGGATGTGGCCCTGTCCACGTCCGGCGACGGCACCGGTTTCCATGTCCTGACAGGCAAGGAGAAGGACGGCTACCAGTTCACCACCGTAGCCACCTTGCGCGAGGACGGATTCGATGCGGACTCCTGGATCGGTAACGCGTGCGTGACCGGGTCCGGGAAGTACGCGGCCATCGCCTACGCACCCCGGACGTTCACCAACAAGCCCGAGCTGATGGTGCGCGGCGCGTTCACCGCCGTCGTCGACCTGGGCAGCGGCAAGGTCACCAAACTGCCGTTCACCGCGTCGCTGGCCTACTTCTCTCCGGGCTGCGGCACCGGGGACGATGCGGTGTTCACCCAGCTGACCCACGACGGGGACGAGGAGCAGAAGACCCGTCTGATCACCGTCGACGCGGCCACGGGCAAACAGTCCAAGCCGGTCGCCTTCCCCGGTCAGGTCACCTCGGCTGTCCCGACCCGGCACGGCATCGTGGCCGGCCAGGGCAACAGGCTCGTTCGCATCAACGGGCAGAAGGAAACCGTCCTCGCCGCAACGAAGCATGTGCCCTTCCAGATCGCGGCCGACAGCGGCGGCGGCGTGACCTTCATCGACCGGGAAACCGACTCGAAGAAGGCCAAGGCGAAGTCCTGGGCCAAGCGCCTGGACGCGGCCCAGGTCAAGGGCGGGAAGACCACCCCGAAGACGGTGGCCGAAGGCCGACTGAGCGACTGGGACCTGTCCGCCACCCCTGGCGGCACGGTGTTCCTCACGGGCAAGGTCAAGAACACGGGGACGCTGCCGGGACCGGTGAAGAACCCGGGGCATCTCGCCAAGGGCGCCCGCATGTCGAGCCTGGGCCACGCGGGTGTGTCCACCTCGTGGGCGGACGGCAAGACCAGCCTGATCACACCCGAGGACGCCAAGCAGGTCCGCGATGCGCGGATCACCCTGGACGTGGTCGCCACCGGCAAGCACACCGAACTGGACGCCACACCCCGGCTGTCCGCCGAGCGGGCGGAGGCCGGAAGCCGGCTCTCCCCGGCTCTGGGCGTCCCGACGGGGAAGGACTCCTCCGCGAAGCCGTCGGTCAGTGGTGACGGCAAGGGCCTGTCCGCGCAGACGGTGCGCACGCAGGCTCTGGCGGCGTCGCCGACCGGTCCGAGCGAGGGCACCGACGAACGCTACTGCGCGGTCGCCCGCAACGACGTCAAGAAGCAGGCGTTCCAGCCCACTCCCCGGCAGGTGGAATGGGCCGTGGACCAGGCCGTCGTCGGCGAGCTGAACTTCTACCGCTCGCCGAACTGGAAGAACACGGGCATGGGCGGCTACCAGCCCCAGGGCCTGTTCCCGCCGATCGTGCTGGCCGGCGACCCCAACGGCACCCTCGACAACGAGGACCCCGACGTCACCGACCGCTGGCACATACCCTCGCAGGTGATGCTCGGTGTCACCGCGCAGGAATCCAACATGTGGCAGGCCACCCGGTTCGCCGTCCCCGGTGTCACCGCCAACAGCCTCATCGGCAACTACTACGGGACCCAGTACACCTCCGACGGTACCCAGGCCGACCCGTGGCGCATCAACTTCTCCGAGGCGGACTGCGGTTACGGCATCACCCAGGCCACCGACGGCATGCGGCTGGCCGGCAAGGAGAAGAAGGGCGAGACGGCTCTGTCCCCGCTCACCCAGGATGCCGTCGCGCTGGACTACACCGCCAACATCGCCTATGGCGTGCAGATCCTCTCCGACAAGTGGAACCAGACCTACCGGGCCGGCGTGAAGGTCAACGACGGCCATCCGCAGTGGATCGAGAACTGGTTCTTCGCCCTGTGGGCCTACAACTCCGGCTTCTACGAGACGGCCGACTCCGCCGGGCACAAGGGACTGGGCTGGACCAACAACCCGGCCAACCCGTTGTGGAAGGCCAACCGGATCCCCTTCCTGCAAAGCGCCGTCGACCCGTCCAAGGACGACTACAGCCATGCCGCGCACCCGCAGGACTGGCCCTATGAGGAGAAGGTCCTCGGCTGGGCCGCTCGCCCGATCTCGGCGATGTTCGCTCCCGGCGACTTCAAGCCGGGCTACCTGGCCGCCTGGTGGAACAGCAACGCCTACCGCAGCACCGTCAAGCCGCCGATCGACCTGTTCTGCGACGCGTCCAACGACTGCGACCCGTCAAAGATCAGCGACAGCGACTCCAACGATCCCGGCATGGGCGCCTGCAAGCTCGACGCGGGCGACTCCGACACCAACTCGCACTGGCTGCACTGCTGGTGGGACAAATCGGCCCAGTGGAAGGAGTGCGACCGGCTGGCCGAGTGCGGCCACCAGGTCCACCGCTTCAACACGTCGTATCCGGAGCAGCCGGACGCCAACTCCTACCCGCCGCGCTGCAGCAGCGGCCTGCCCTCGAACGCCCTGATCGTCGACGACGTGCCCAACGGCACCACGCCGGCAGGATCCGCTTCACGCGGCTGCGGGGCAGCGAAGTCCGACGGCACGTTCACACTCACCTATCAGCCCAGCGACATCATCGATGCCGACACCGGACAGACGATCACCACCTACCCGGGGAAGATCGACACTCATCAGATCGGCGCGGCGTACGGCAACCACTTCTGGTTCACCCACACCCGCTCTCCCGAGTCCTATCCGGCGCCCGGGGACCGCATGAAGGTCACCGGCACCTGGAAGCTCGGCCAGAAGATCACCGAGCACAGCGGCCAGGCCAAGGTCTACGCGCACATCCCCGACCACGGGGCGCAGACCTCCAAGGCCGAATACCGCATCAAGCACGCACACGGCACCACCGTCAAGGCGATCTCCCAGGACGCCAACCAGTCCAACAAATGGGTCGACCTGGGCGCCTACCGGTTCAACGACAACGTGCCCGAAGTCAGCCTGGACAACTTCAACGGTGGCGACGGCACCAAGGACATCGCCTTCGACGCCATCGCGTTCGTGCCCGGGGACTACGACGGTCTGAACGACATCATCTTCCCCGAGGCGGACCCGAACGCGCCCGACGTCGACTTCGTGGCCGCTCAGGACGCCAAGGAAGTCCCGGCGGGCGCCGCTCTGAAGGCTTCGGCGGCCGCCGAGCCGGGGGAGCAGACATGTGCGACCGGTCGCGACGGGATCAGCTGGTGCGGCTCCTACGTCCCGTTGGACGAGGAGAAGGCCAAGTCCTCGAAAACGCTCAGGAGCGCCGCCGCGGCAGCGACCGCGGGCCCCGTCGGATGGTGCTCGAACGTCAATGGCGCGGCCATGCAGACCAGGACGCAAGGATGTCTGCGCGGTCTGCTTCCGCTGACCGCGACACGCGACGGCGTCCCCGTCGGCAACGCGACGATGAAGGTCATCCAGGAGATCAACCTCAACCCCAAGTCCAACCAGTTCACCACGTGGACCGAGCTGTCCCTGGTCAACATGACGGGGCTCACCTCCACCACGCTCACGTCGTTCGCGGAGGAGTGCTGGCCCACCGGCGACTGCACCGAAAGCACCGGCCCCTGGACCGGCAGCACCACCTGGACCCCCGGTGACACACACGTCGCCACCCGGACCAACACCTACACCTGGAACAAGACCACGGGAGGCGAATCGAAGCTGGACTTCACCTGGGACACCACCTGGTCCACACCCAGCGCCGGAGTTCAGGCCGTCCCGAAGTGGAGCAACAGGGCCTTCGATGTCCGCTGTGACAACAAGGTGGGCGGCAACACCGGATGCGTGTTCCCCGACTACACTCCGACGCTTCAACTGAACACGAAGAAGTACCCGGCCGCTGCCGCGTACTACTGGGTACTCATGGAGAAGCTGGCCTCCCACCCCGGTAGCGAGCAGCACAACAAGCCCCTGCACCGCCTGGCGGACGAGGCGAAGGCAAAGGAAAACCGGGACAAGATGTGCATGCTCGCGGTCGCGGAGTGGGACCCCCACCCGAACGCGGACGGCACCAGCTGCGACGAGTACCCGTTCGCGAAATCCCGTGAGAGCGGCGGGATGACGCTGACCTCGGGCAAGTACTGCGCGCAGTTCTACGCGGACAAGCAGTCGGACGGCAGCTGGATGCTGGAGCTCGACAACAAGTACCCGTATCCGACATGGAACGAGATCTGCGGTCGTGCCGCGGTCCCGGCCAGGCAGAACACGGATGCCGGTGGCGACCTCGGGCGGTTCACGTCCGAGATCCGCCTGCTCGACAGTGACGCGTACTTCGTTCAGACCGGGTTCGAGTACTGCGACATCAAGTCGGTCTGCAACATCGCCTGACAGCGGGTCCCACAGCGAAGCGTCCTGCCGGATCACGGTGATCCGGCAGGACGCTTCGTTTCGCGGGTCAGCCCGTGACCCACTCCAGCATGCGCCCTTCATGGACCGACGGGCGACGGCGCGCGGTCGGAAGCCGCAGCGATGCCTCCACCGCGTCGCACAGGTCGGTCAGCATCAGAGTCATGGACGGCCAGAGCCGCAGGTACTCGGGATCGCCGAACGAGATCTCGCCGACCTCTCCGTAGTGGTCCGTACGGTGGTCGACGAACAGCAGATCACCGGTGAGGGCCTGAGCGAAGGGAACCCACTGGGTGTGTGCGGTGCGCCCGACCACTTCTTCCTCATAGCCTTCCTCGGCCGCTTCGTGGGCCATGGAGGAAAGGTTCTGATGCCATTCCAGGATTCCTTCGGTATCCAGAAGGCTGTACCCGAGAAGAAAGGCGCCGGGCGCCATGCTGGATCTGCGCGGTGTGACACCGTTGTGTTCCGACAGAAGCGACTTCAGGTCACCGTGGAGCGGGAAACCAACTTCGCTCTCCAGCCTGGATATATCGACGTCTGACGCTCCTGGGCGGAGCGTGGAATAATCCCCGGGCGCGTTCTGTCGAAGCCACTCCTCAAACCGGCGCCACAGTTCCCGCATGTTGTCCATCCTTGGTGGATCCTCACTGGACGTCGGCGACCCTCAGGGCTCATCCCGCTTGGGATCGTCGTCCCGCTTCTCCTCGTCGAGGGACTTCAGGAAGTCGGGGTTGTCGTCGGGCGCCACCCACTGCCGCGGACGCGGACGGCCCCCCGCCGCGGCACCTCGCTTCTTGCCGGCGATCAGCCAGGAGATCGAACCGACGAGCGGGAAGACCAGCACGAGGAGTGCCCAAAGCGGCTTGGGCATGTGACGGATGTCGTCGTCCTTCGTGCTGATGCAGTCGATGAACGCGTACACGCTCAGCGCCAGCGGCACGAGGAACATGAGTACCCGGAGCATGCGGCCTCTCAGCGAAAGCGGGTGGGCGGTTCAGGGCCAGGGTAGCCGCTCGGGGATACTGGACCGCATGGCTTACGACGATCTTCGCTCCCTGCTCAGGGCGCTGGAGCGCGAGGGCGACCTCAAGCGCATCAAGGCCGAGGTGGACCCGTATCTGGAGATCGGGGAGATCGTCGACCGGGTGCAGAAGGCCGGCGGCCCCGCGCTGCTCTTCGAGAACGTGCGCGGGTCGGGCATGCCGCTCGCGATGAACGTGTTCGGCACGGACCGGCGGCTGCTGAAGGCCCTGGAGCTGAAGTCGTACGGCGAGATCTCCGAGCGGATCGGCGGGCTGCTGAAGCCCGAGCTGCCGCACGGGTTCGTCGGCGTGCGCGAGGCCTTCGGAAAGCTCGGCTCGATGACCCACGTCCCGCCGAAGAAGGTCAAGGACGGCCCGGTGCACGAGGTCGTCCTCACCGGCGACGACGTCGACCTGGACCAGCTCCCGGCCCTGTTCACCTGGCCCAAGGACGGCGGCTCCTTCTTCAACCTGGGGCTCACCCACACCAAGGACCCGGAGAGCGGCGTCCGCAACCTCGGGCTGTACCGCCTGCAGCGCCACGACAAGCGCACGATCGGCATGCACTGGCAGATCCACAAGGACAGCCGCAACCACTACCAGGTGGCGGCGCGCCGGGGTGAGCGGCTGCCGGTCGCGATCGCCTTCGGCTGTCCGCCCGCCGTGACGTACGCGTCCACGGCCCCGCTGCCCGGCGACATCGACGAGTACCTGTTCGCCGGCTTCCTCGCGGGCAAGCGGATCGAGATGGTCGACTGCAAGACCGTGCCGCTCCAGGTGCCGGCGCAGGCGGAGGTCGTCATCGAGGGCTGGCTGGAGCCGGGCGAGATGCTGCCCGAGGGTCCCTTCGGCGACCACACCGGCTTCTACACCCCGCAGGAGCCCTTCCCCGCGCTGAAGATCGACTGCGTGACGATGCGGAAGCGGCCGCTGCTCCAGTCGATCGTCGTGGGCCGTCCCCCGACGGAGGACGGGCCCCTGGGCCGGGCGACGGAACGCTTCTTCCTCCCCCTCCTCAAGATCATCATCCCGGACATCGTGGACTACCACCTGCCGGAGGCGGGCGGCTTCCACAACTGCGCGATCGTCTCGATCGACAAGAAGTACCCGAAGCACGCGCAGAAGGTCATGCACGCCATCTGGGGCGCGCACATGATGTCGCTGACCAAGCTGATCGTGGTCGTCGACTCCGACTGCGACGTGCACGATCTGCACGAGGTCGCCTGGCGGGCCCTCGGCAACACGGACTACGCCCGCGACCTGTCGATCGTCGAGGGCCCCGTCGACCACCTCGACCACGCCTCCTACCAGCAGTTCTGGGGCGGCAAGGCGGGCATCGACGCGACGAAGAAGTGGCCCGAGGAGGGCTACACCCGCGACGGGGGCTGGCCCGACATGGTGGAGTCCGACCCGGAGACGGCGGCGAAGGTCGACCGCCGGTGGAAGGAGTACGGGCTGTGAGCTCCGCATCCGCCGCGATCCCCCAGCCGGGACGCACGAAGGCGTTCCTGCGCCTGGTGATGATCGAGCACTCGGTCTTCGCGCTGCCCTTCGCCTACATCGCCGCGCTCTCCGCGATGTTCCAGCTCGACCGGAACATCCACTGGGGCCGGCTGCTGCTGGTCACCGTCTGCATGGTGGGGCTGCGCACCTTCGCCATGGCGGTCAACCGGATCATCGACCGGGAGATCGACGCCCGTAACCCGCGTACGGCGCAGCGCGAGCTGGTGACGGGCGCGATGTCGGTGAAGCACGCCTGGACGGGCGCGCTCGTCGCCCTCGTCGTCTTCCTCGGCGCGGCGGCCCTGCTCAACCCCCTGTGCCTGGCCCTGGCCCCCATCGCGGTGATCCCGATGGTGGTCTACCCCTACGGCAAGCGCTTCACGAACTTCCCCCAGGCCATCCTCGGCCTCGCCCAGGCGATGGGCCCGGTCGGCGGCTGGCTCGCGATCACCGGCACGTGGTCCTGGGACGCGGTCATCCTCGGCCTCGCCGTCGGCATCTGGATCGGCGGCTTCGACCTGATCTACGCCTGCCAGGACGTCGAGACCGACCGCGAGATCGGCGTCATGTCCGTCCCGGCCCGCTTCGGCATCCCGGCGGCCGTCTGGGGAGCGCGGGTCTGTCACACCCTCACGACGGCCCTCTTCGTCTGGTACGCCCTGGCCACCGACGCCGGCGCCTTCTTCTGGCTGGGCCTGCTGATCGTCGCGGGCGCGTTCCTCTACGAGCACTCGATCGTCCGCCCCCACGACCTGTCCCGCGTGAACAGGGCGTTCTTCAGCGTCAACGGCTTCATCGGCATCGCCCTGTTCGTGTGCGCGCTGCTGGATCTGCTGGTGCGCGGCCTCACCGTATGAGTTCGGGCGGCGCCGCCCGGCGGCGGAACAAGAACGCCGCCGCCACGCCCGCCAGCAGCCCCAGCAGATGACCCTGCCAGCTGACGCCCGACTGGGTCGGGGCGAGGCCGGTCAGGATCGAGCCGCCCCAGATCGCGGCGATCAGGATGCCGGTCAGGATGCCCAGGGGGCGGCGCTCCAGGAAGCCCGTGACCAGGAGGAAGCCGAAGAGGCCGAAGATCAGGCCCGAGGCGCCCGCGGTGTTGGTGTGGGCCGGGGATATGAGCCACACGCCCAGGCCGTCGACGAGGATGATCAGCGCGCAGACCAGCAGGAAGCGGCGAAGCCCGCCGAGCGCGGCCAGGAAGCCCAGGACCAGCAGCGGGATCGTG
This sequence comes from Streptomyces purpurascens, assembly GCF_045040895.1. Classification (NCBI taxonomy): domain Bacteria; kingdom Bacillati; phylum Actinomycetota; class Actinomycetes; order Kitasatosporales; family Streptomycetaceae; genus Streptomyces; species Streptomyces purpurascens. The sequence goes on from NZ_CP108341.1 coordinate 5,449,000, forward strand.
TTCGCCGCCAGATGGGCGAAGCCGAAGTGGATGAACGCCGAGGGGACGACGTCCACCAGCTCGGACGGCTCGCGCGGGGTGACGCCGAAGCCGTCCAGCGCGTGACCGCTCGCCACGTCCACCACTTCCAGCAGCCACAGCAGCGCCACCCAGGCCAGCATCAGCTTGCCCGCGGCCATCGCGCGGTCGCCGCTCGACCACCGCGCTTCGACACCCGACATGGCGACCCCCAGTGCTCGCTCATCCCCTCCATGCAACGGCCCGCACCCCTGCACCGGTTCCCACCCTGCGACGCCCGATAGGCTCGGTGTCGTGAACCCAGTCAAGCCAGGCGAGACGCCACGTACGCCTTGGATCGTAGGGGTGTCCGGGGCCTCCGGCACCCCGTATGCCGCTGCCGTGCTGCGGGCCCTCCTCGCGGCCGGTGAGAGCGTCGACCTCGTGGTCTCCCGGGCCTCCCGGCTCACCCTGCTGGACGAGACCGGGATCTCCTTCCGGGACGCCCACTGGCAGGACGACCTGCGGGAATGGCTGTCCCGGGGCGCCGACGGCAAGCCGGACACCTTCGCCGTCGACCTCGACGCCGTACGGCACTGGAGCGCCGGCGACCTGGCCGCCGGGCCCTCCTCGGGGTCGTACCCCACCAAGGGCATGCTCATCGTGCCCGCCTCGACGGCGAGCGTGGCCGGGGTCGCGCTCGGGCTGTCGAAGGACCTGCTGCAGCGGGCGGCGAGCGTGACCCTGAAGGAGGGCCGCCCCCTCGTCGTGGCCGTACGCGAGACCCCGCTGAACGGCCAGACCCTGCGGCACCTGGTCACCCTCGACGACGCGGGCGCGAGCGTCGTACCGGCCTCACCCGCCTTCTACGCGGGCGCCACGCACATCCAGGACCTGGTGGACTTCGTCGCCGGACGCGTACTCGACGCGGCGGGCGTGCCGCACCGGCTCTACCGCCGTTGGCAAGGTGAGCTCGGCGGCGGATCACACCGCGCCGGCTGAGCACGACCCCGAACCTCATCGGACCCACAGACAACTTCAGCGGAAGGCTTCGATCGCAATGGACGCGGTGGACAGGCAGCTCATCCAGGCCCTGAGGGAGAACGGCCGGGCCTCCTACGCGGAGCTGGGACGCCTCGTCGGACTGTCGGGACCCAGTGTCACCGACCGCATCAACCGGCTGGAGGCGGCCGGTGTCATCACCGGCTACCGGGCCACCGTCGACGCCGCCTCGCTCGGCCTCGGCGTCACCGCCCTCATCGGCATCTCGCTCTCCGACGCCACCGACCACGAGGACGTGGCGCAGCGGCTGAAGGACCTCTCGGAGATCGAGGACTGCTGGTTCATCGCGGGCGACGACTCGTACATGCTCAAGGTGCGGGCGGCGGACGTGGACGGCCTGGAGAAGATGATCCGCCGGCTCAGCGGAATCGAGGGCGTCTCCCGGACGCGTACGACCATCGTGCTCTCCACCAAGTGGGAGAACCGGGTGGGGGAGCTGCCGGAAGAGGAGTAGGGGAGTAGCCGTACCGTTGGGACGTCTTCGTAGAAAGGTGTGGGCATGGATCTCGGGCTCAAGCGCGAGCTGGAGGAGAAGGTCAGGGCGGGCGTCCGGCTGACCCGTGAGGACGGCATCGCGCTGTACGAGTCGGACGACCTGGCCTGGCTCGGCGGCCTCGCGCACGAGGTGCGCACCCGCAAGAACGGCGACGTCGTGCACTTCAACGTCAACCGTCACCTCAACATGACGAACGTGTGCACGGCCTCCTGCGCGTACTGCTCCTTCCAGCGCAAGCCGGGGGAGAAGGACGCGTACACGATGCGCATCGAGGAGGCCGTCAAGCTCGCCAAGGCGATGGAGGGCGAGAACCTCACCGAGCTGCACATCGTCAACGGGCTGCACCCGAATCTGCCGTGGCGGTACTACCCCCGGTCGCTGAGCGAGCTGAAGAAGGCACTGCCCGGCGTCTCGCTCAAGGCGTTCACGGCCACCGAGATCCACCACTTCGAGACGATCTCCGGGATGCCGGCCTCCGAGATCCTCGACGAGCTGATCGAGGCCGGTCTGGAGTCGCTGACCGGCGGCGGCGCGGAGATCTTCGACTGGGAGGTCCGGCAGCACATCGTCGACCACCGCACCCACTGGGAGGACTGGTCGCGCATCCACCGGCTCGCGCACGAGAAGGGTCTGAAGACCCCGGCGACGATGCTCTACGGCCACATCGAGGAGCCGCGTCACCGCGTGGACCACGTGCTGCGGCTGCGTGAGCTGCAGGACGAGACCGGCGGCTTCCAGGTCTTCATCCCGCTGCGCTACCAGCACGACTTCGTCGACGTGAAGGACGGGAAGGTACGCAACCGCCTTCAGGCGCGGACGCAGATGGCGACGGGCGCGGAGGCGTTGAAGACCTTCGCCGTGTCGCGGCTGCTGTTCGACAACGTGCCGCACGTCAAGGTCTTCTGGGTGATGCACGGGGTGCAGACCGCGCAATTGGCTCTGCAGCACGGCGCCGACGACATGGACGGGTCGGTCGTCGAGTACAAGATCACGCATGACGCGGACAACTTCGGCACGCCGAACAAGCTGACGCGTGAGGATCTGCTCGACCTGATCCGGGACGCCGGGTTCCGTCCCGTGGAGCGCAACACTCGGTACGAGATCATCCGTGAGTACGAGGGGGCCGACCCGGAGCGCCGGGAGTCGCCTCAGCCGATGCGGGTCTGACGCGTCTCAGGGCGTGCGGGCGCATTGTCGTAATAGCTACAATCCCCGCATGCCCCTTACGTTCACGCTCGATCCCGCCGTCACGCCCGACCTGCGTGACGGCATTCTCGACCTGTGGGCCGACGTCTCCAACGCCGGGGGAGCCGTCGGGTTCGTGCCGCCCGTGACGCGGGAGGACATCCGGCCCTCGCTGCTGAAGCACTTCGCGTCGATGGCGGAGGGCAAGGTCAGGCTGCTCGTCGGGCACGACGAGGAGGGGCGGGTCGCGGCGACCGCGTTCCTGACCCTCAACACGCACCACCTGATGACGCACTGGCTGTGGCTGTACACGGTGATGGTGCATCCGCGTCACCAGGGGAAGGGGTACGGCCGTGACCTGCTGGACGCGGCGGCGGACGGGGCCCGGGAGCTGGAGGGCATCGGGGCGATCCGGCTGACCTGCCGGGGCGGGCTCGGTCTTGAGCGGTTCTACGAGTCCTGCGGCTACAAGGAGGTCGGCCGGATCCCGGGCGCCATCCGGGTCGCGCCGGGTGATGACCGGGACGACGTGATCATGCTCCTGCCGCTGAGCTGACCCCCCTGAAAGATCGGCCTCCGGGCGTGCTTCACTGAACATGGCCCTTTTTGGAATCGGAAGAGTGGATTGAGATGCTCCGCTACACACTGATGCGCCTCGGGATCTTCGTGGGCTGCCTCGTGGTCGTCTGGGGCCTCGTCTACTCCGGCCTCGCCCCGCGCGGCCTCGGCGACAGCAACGGCCTGTGGATCGTGACCCTCGCCCTGCTGTTCTCCGCGCCGATCAGCTTCATCGTGCTGCGCAAGGAGCGGGACCGCGCCTCCGTGCAGATCGTGGAGCGGGTCGACCGGATGAAGGCCAACATGGAGGCCAGTCGCAGCCAGGAGGACTCGGCCGACGACACGAGCCGGGCGCAGGGTCAGGCCTCGTAAGGCTCCTCACACCCGCGCGCAGCGCCCCGTTTCCGTACATGCTCGGAAACGGGGCGCTTTGCCTTGTATGGGTGCCTGCGCGTTTCTGCCTGTCAAAGCGAGGCTTTGGGGTCCTCAAAGTTCAGGTGTTAAGGTGTGGCTGTTATGAACTCAGCAGTCGTGCCTCTGCCGCCCCGGAGCGTTCCGCTCCGGAGGCTTGCGCTCGTCGCGCGGCTGCACGTGGATCTCTGTCGGTGCGCGTCCGCTAACTGTCGTCTCTGACGTAACGCCAACCCCCGTCGTCTCCCACGTCAGCTCCCCCTACGCGTCCCCCCAACGGAGTCAGTCCGTGTCCTCATACACGAAGTCCTTCAAGGTGCCCTTCTGGGCTCAGATACTCGCCGGTCTCGTCCTGGGTGTGCTGCTCGGCTGGCTCGCCCGCGACCAGGACCTGTCCTGGCTGACCACGACCCTGGAGAAGGTCGGCGAGACGTTCATCGGCCTGCTGAAGCTCGCCGTCGCGCCGCTCGTCTTCTTCGCGATCCTCGTCTCGATCACCAACCTGCGGAAGGTCAACAACGCGGCCCGCCTGGCCTCGCGCACCCTTCTGTGGTTCATGGTCACGTCGCTGATCGCGGTGAGCATCGGCCTGGTCATCGGCCTGGTCACCAACCCCGGCGCCGGTACCGGCCTCACGCCCAAGGACGGCGCGAAGCCCGACGAGACCGGCTCGTGGATCGACTTCCTGACCGGCATCGTGCCGACGGACGTGATCACGCCGTTCACCGAGCTGAACGTCCTCCAGATCGTCTTCATGGCCGCCGTCGCCGGTATCGCCGCCCTCCAGCTCGGCGAGCGGGCCCAGCCGATCCTCAACCTGAGCGAGTCCGTCCTGGAGCTGCTCCAGAAGGCGCTGTGGTGGGTCATCCGACTCGCCCCGCTCGGCACGGTCGGCCTCATCGGCAACGCCATCGCCACCTACGGCTGGGACCTGATCGGCAAGTACGCGACGTTCACCGCCGACATCTACGTCGGCTGCCTGATCGTGCTGTTCGGCGTCTACCCGGCGCTGCTCGCGACCGTCGCCAAGGCCAACCCGATCCAGTTCTTCAAGGGCGCCTGGCCCGCGATCCAGCTGGCCTTCGTCTCCCGCTCCTCCGTGGGCACGATGCCGCTGACGCAGAAGGTCACCGAGCGGCTCGGCGTGCCGAAGGAGTACGCGTCCTTCGCGGTGCCGTTCGGCGCGACGACCAAGATGGACGGCTGCGCCGCGATCTACCCCGCGATCGCCGCGATCTTCGTCGCCCAGATCTTCGACATCCAGCTGGGTGTCGGCGACTACCTGCTGATCGCGTTCGTCTCGGTGGTCGGCTCCGCCGCCACGGCCGGACTGACCGGCGCGACGGTCATGCTGACCCTGACCCTCTCCACCCTCGGCCTGCCGATGGAGGGCGTCGGTCTGCTCCTCGCGATCGACCCGATCCTCGACATGATCCGCACCGCGACCAACGTCGCCGGCCAGGCCCTCATCCCGGTCCTGGTCTCCGCCCGGGAGAACCTGCTCGACCGCGAGGCCTACGCCACGGCCGACGGCTCCTCCCTGGACGGACCGCGCGACGCACAGCCCGAGCGGGTCCCCGCCGCGGTGTGACGGGGTGACGTCCCCTGGCCGGTCCGCTTCGGTTCACGACCGAGGGCAGGCCAGGGGGACCGTACGCTAAGCCGTATGGGTGCCGTGAAGACCAAGCGGATGCCGCGTGCGGTCCGCGAACAGCAGATGCTGGACGCCGCCGTGCGGATCTTCGGCCAACGGGGCTACATGGCCGCGTCGATGGACGAGATAGCCGAACTCGCGGGCGTGTCCAAGCCGCTGGTCTATCTGTACCTGAACTCCAAGGAAGACCTCTTCACCGCCTGCATCCGCCGCGAGGCCAAGGCCCTCGTGGAGGCGGTGCGGGCCGGGGTCCGGCCCGATCTGCCCTCCGACCGGCAACTGTGGGAAGGGCTCGGGGCGTTCTTCGCCCACACCGCGCGCAACCCCGACGCCTGGGCGGTCCTGCACCTCCAGGCCCGCACGCACGGCGAGCCGTTCGCCGCCGAGGTCGCCGCGATGCGCGAGGAGATCGTCGCGTTCGTGACCCAGCTGATCCTCACCGGTGCCCGTGAGGCCCACCACGACCCCGACCTGCCGGAGCGCGAGGTAGCCGGCCTCGCCGAGGCCCTGGTCGGCGCCGCCGAGTCCCTCGCCGCCTGGGCCAACGCCACCCCGGGCATCACGGCCCGCCAGGCCGCGGCCACGATGATGAACTTCGCCTGGGCGGGCCTGGGCGACCTCATGGCGGGGCGGCCCTGGGCACCTCCGGAGGAGGAGCAGACGGGCGCTCAGGCCGGGTAGACATCCCCCGCCACATGCACCCGCTCGTCCCCGTCCCGCAGTTGGAAGCGGCCGTCCTCCGCCGCGTACGTCACCGTCCCCGGCAGCAGGACCGGCGCCTTGAAGGCCGCGCGTACGTGGCAGGAGTCCGGTGTGCCGTGCGCGGCGAGGCAGCGGGCGAGGGTCCACATGCCGTGTGCGATGGCCCGGGGGAAGCCGAACAGCCGGGCGGCGAGCGGGTGGAGGTGGATCGGGTTGCGGTCCCCGGAGGCGACGGCGTAGCGACGCCCGACGTCCTCGGCGAGCCGCCACTCGGCGACCGCGGGCAGGGGCTTCCGTACCTCCTCCCCGGGAGTCTCGACGAGCCGAGACGTGCGGTGCCGGGCGAGGTAGGTGCTGCTCGACTCCCAGACGACGTCCCCGCCTTCCCGCACCTCCGTGACGACCGTGGCCTCCGTGCCGCGCCGGTGGGGTGCCAGCCCCTCGACCCGCACCGCGAGTTCGTACGCGCCGGTGGCCGGCATCCCCCGGTGCCGGGTGACCGTGATCGACGTGTGGACCAGGCCCAGCAGCGGCAGCGGGAAGTCCCGGCCGCTCATCAGCCGCATGGCCAGGGGGAATCCGAGCACGTGCGGATACGTCAGCGGCAGCGCGTCCTCCCCGGTCGGGAACCCGCAGACCCGCTCGTACGCCGCCAGCCGCGCGAGGTCGACGCGCAGACCGGGCAGGACGAGCCGGGTGCGGGGGAACTCCGCGTCGGGTGCGGGCCGTTTGAAGGGGGACAGCAGGGCGCCGCGGGCCAGGAGCGGGGCGAGGGAGGGGGACCCGGTGAGGACGAGAGCGGCGTCGGCCATCACGCCCCCAGCAGGCTCTGGCCGCAGACGCGCACGACCTGGCCGTTGACCGCGCCCGAGCCCGGGTGCGCGAGCCAGGCGGTGGTCTCGGCGACGTCGACCGGAAGACCGCCCTGGGCGAGGGAGTTCATGCGGCGGCCCGCCTCGCGGATGAACAGCGGGACGGCGGCCGTCATCCTCGTCTCGATGAAGCCCGGCGCGACCGCGTTGACCGTCACCCCGTGCTCCGCGAGCGCGCGCGGCGCGAGGGAGCGGACCAGGCCGACGATGCCCGCCTTGCTCGCCCCGTAGTTGGTCTGGCCCGCGTTGCCGGCGAGGCCCGCGATCGAGGCCGTCGCCACGATCCGGCCGCCCCGCTTCAGCGCCCCGGCCTTGAGCAGCGCGTCCGTCGTGCGCAGCACGCTCGCCAGGTTCACCTCCAGCACCGGGATCCAGCGCTCGGCCGGCATGTTCACCAGCCGCCGGTCACGGGTGATGCCCGCGTTGTGGACCAGCAGGTCCAGTCCGTCCGGCAGCGCCTCGACGATCCGCGCGCCCGCGTCGGCGGCCGTGATGTCGAGGAGCAGGGCACTGCCGCCGAGCCGGTCGGCGACGCGCCGGGCGTCCTGTTCGGCCCCCGGCACATCGAGGACGACGACCCGGGCGCCGTCCCGGGCGAGTGTCTCGGCGACCGCCTCACCGATACCGCGCGCGCCACCGGTGACCAGGGCGGTCCGGCCGGTCAGCGGGCGGTCCCCGTCCAGTGCCCCCTCCGACTCGTGGGGCTCCTGGGGCGTGCCCACCTCGATCACCTGCCCGCTGACGTACGCCGACTTGGGCGACAGCAGGAAACGGAGCGTGGACTCCGCGGCGGACGCGTCCGTGAGCCGGACCAGGTTCACGGTCCTGCCCCGGCCGATCTCCTTGCCGAGGGAGCGCGTGAAGCCCTCCAGGGCCTGCTGGGCGGCGGCCTGGTGATGGTCGGCCGGGTCGAGCGGCGCGCCGAGCACGACCACGCGCCCGCTCGCGCTGAGTGACCGTACGACGGGATGCAGAGCCGCGTGCACCTCGGCCAGCCCCTCGACGTCCCGCACCCCGCTCGCGTCCAGGACGACGGCGGCGGCCCGGTCCGAGCCGGCCGGGGCGATTCCCGTACGGGCGAGGACCGGTGCGAGGCCGAGGCCGGACCGGCCGGCGGTGAGGTGACGCAGGCCGCCGTCCAGGGCCGGGCGTCCGGCGGACCAGCGGGTCAGCGCCGCGGGCTGGGGCAGGCCGAGCCGGCGGGTGAGGAAACGGCCGGGCGCGGTACCGGTGAAGCGCAGATAGCGGTCGGCCATTCCAACTCCCAGCTGCCGGAGGATGCTCGCTGTTCCTTACTCTGGAGTAAGGTTACCGGAGGTAATGCTACGTCACAGGCGAGGAGCAGGTCGAGATGAGCCCCCAGCGGACGGCGCCGTCGGTACGGCGCGTGGCGGTCATCGGCGGAGCGCGCATCCCGTTCGCCCGCTCCGACGGCCCCTACGCCACCGCCTCCAACCAGCAGATGCTCACCGCCGCCCTCGACGGCCTCGTCGAGCGGTACGGACTCCAGGAGCCCGGCGCGGTGGGCGAGTTCGTCGCCGGCGCGGTCCTCAAGCACAGCCGCGACTTCAACCTCGCCCGCGAGACGGTCCTCGGCTCGACGCTGCACCCGCGCACCCCGGCCTACGACATCCAGCAGGCCTGCGGCACCGGACTCCAGGCCGTCATCGCCGCCGCCAACAAGATCGCCCTCGGCCAGACGGATTCGGCGGTCGCGGGCGGCGCCGACACGGCCAGCGACGCGCCCCTCGGCGTCAACGACACCCTGCGCCGCATCCTGCTGGAGGCCCGGCGCGCGAAGTCGGCGGGCGCCCGCCTGAAGGCCCTGGCGAAGGTGCGCCCGTCCCACCTCGTCCCCGACGTCCCGCGCAACGCCGAGCCGCGCACCGGCCTGTCCATGGGCGAACACGCCGCCGTCACCGCCCGGGCCTGGGACATCGGCCGCGAGGCCCAGGACGAACTGGCCGCGGCGAGCCACCGACGGCTGGCGGCGGCGTACGAACGCGGCTTCTTCCAGGACCTGGTGGTCCCCTTCCGCGGCCTGGCCCGCGACCAGAACCTGCGCCCCGGCTCGACCGTGGAGAAACTGGCCTCCCTGAAGCCGGTGTTCGGCCTGGACCACCCCGGCCCGACCATGACCGCCGGGAACTCGACCCCGCTGACGGACGGGGCCGCCACCGTCCTGCTGGCGAGCGAGGAGTGGGCCCGGGAGCGCGGCCTGACACTGCTGGCGTACCTGACCGCGTACGAGACGGCCGCCGTGGACTTCGTGGACGGCGATGCGGCGGGCGGCGAGGACGGCCTGCTCATGGCACCGGCGTACGCGGTCCCGCGCATGCTGGAGCGGGCCGGGCTGGATCTGGCCGATTTCGAACTGATCGAGATCCACGAGGCGTTCGCCTCCCAGGTGCTGGCGACGCTCGCCGCCTGGGAGAAGCGGGGCCTCGGCACGGTGGACCGCGACCGGCTGAACGTCGCCGGCTCGTCCCTCGCGACCGGGCACCCCTTCGCCGCCACCGGCGCCCGGATCGTGGCCACGCTGGCCAAGCTCCTCGCCGAACGGGACGCGCCCGCACGCGGACTGATCTCGGTGTGCGCGGCGGGCGGGCAGGGGGTGACGGCGATCCTGGAGCGGGCGTGAAGGCGGAGAGAGCACCAAAACTGAAGGTCCCTCACGTAACCCCCGAGATTGCACAGGCCCGGCTCCGGACCATCCCCGAACCCGCACAAACCCGCCACGTGAGGGCCGTACGATCCCGTTCCTACCGGCAGTAACCCCTTTCTGCGGGTTCAGCCGGTTGAGCGCCTCGGCGTGCGAGGCACGTACGTCATGCAGCAAGCAGTTTCCAGCTGCACGCCCCAGGAGCCGCCCGTGTCCACTGCGTATCCCTCCTCCGCCTACGGCGACGTGTACGGAGGACCGGTCCTGGTCGAACCCGAGACACGACGGCTGGACGGGGTGGTGCGGGAGGCCGCCGTACCGCCGCTGGCGCCGCCGTGGACGCACGGGTCGCTCGCCGACCTGCCGTTCGACAACGCGAGCGCGGAGCCGGATGCCGTGGCGCTCAGCCGCAAGGACGCAGAGGGGCGCTGGAGCGACGTCACGGCCGCCGAGTTCGCCGCCCAGGTGCTCGCCGTGGCGAAGGGGCTGATCGCCGAGGGCCTGATGCCGGGCGACCGGGTCGCCGTGATGGCCCGCACGATCTACGAGTGGACGGTCCTGGACTTCGCGGCCTGGTCGGCCGGTCTGGTCACCGTCCCCGTCTATCCCACGTCCTCCGTCTTCCAGGCCCGCTGGATCCTCCAGGACTCGGGCGCGGTCGCCCTGCTCACCGAGACCGCCGGACAGGCCGCCGCCCTCGGCCCGGAGCGCGAACGCCTGCCGGACCTCCAGCACATGTGGATCGTCGAGAAGGGCCACGTGGACCGGCTCGCGGAAGCCGGGGCACACCTGTCCGACCAGGAGGTGGAGGTGCGGCGCGGCATGCTCGGCCCCGACACGCTCGCCACCCTCATCTACACCTCGGGCACCACGGGCCGCCCCAAGGGCTGCGCCCTCACCCACGGCAACTTCTTCGCCGAGGTCGACAACGCCATCGAGCTCCTCTACCCCGTCTTCAAGACGAAGACCAGCGAAGAGGCCTCGGTCCTGCTGTTCCTGCCCATGTCCCATGTCTTCGGCCGCATGGTCGCGATCGCCTGCATCCGAGCCCGGGTACGGCTGGGCCACGCGCCGAGCATCAAGGCGGACCACCTGCTGCCGGACCTGGCGAGCTTCCGGCCGACCTGTCTGCTGGCCATCCCGTACATGCTGGAGAAGGTCTTCAACTCGGCCCGCGCCAAGGCCGAGGCGGGCGGCCGGTTGACCTCGTTCGACCGCGCGGTGTCCGTGGCGCAGCGCTACGGCGAGGCGATGGAGGCCCAGCAGACGGGCACCGGCCCGGGCCCCTCCCGCGCCCTGAAAACCGCCCGGGTCTTCTACGACCCGCTGGTCTTCCGCCGTATCCGCAACGCCATGGGCGGCCGGGTCCGCTACGCGATCTGCGGCGGCTCACCCCTGGGCCGCCGCCTCGCCGCGTTCTACGCCGGAGCCGGCATCGAGATCTTCGAGGGCTACGGCCTGACGGAGACCACCGGCGCCTCCACCGTCACCCCGCCCCTCAAACCCCGCCTGGGCACGGTCGGCTGGCCGCTGCCCGGCACCCGCGTCCGTATCGCCGCCGACGGCGAGATCCTCCTCGCCGGCGACCACGTGCTGCGCGGCTACTGGGACCCCCAGGCCGGCGGCGTCGTCCCCGCCGCCCCCGACGGCTGGCTCGCCACCGGCGACATCGGCGAACTGGACGACGAGGGCTATCTGACGATCACCGGACGCAAGAAGGAACTGCTGATCACGTCAGGCGGCAAGAGCGTCGCCCCGGCCCCGCTGGAGAACTGGCTGCGGTCCCACCCGCTGATCTCCCAGTGCCTCGTCCTGGGCGACGGCCGCCCCTTCGTCTCGGCCCTGATCACCCTCGACCCGGACGGCATCACCCACTGGCGCCAGATGAACGGCAAACACCCCGTACCGCCCAAACTCCTCGTCGACGACGAGGATCTGCGCGCCGTCCTCCAACGCGCCATCGACGAGGCCAACAAGATGGTCTCCCGCCCGGAATCCATCCGAGCCTTCGCCATCCTCCCCCAGGACTTCACCGAGGAGGCAGGCCATCTGACCCCCTCGATGAAGCTCCGCCGCCAGGCGGTACTGCGCGCCTTCACGGAGGAAGTCGAGGGGCTGTACGCACGGTGAGCCGGCCGGGTGTGAGGCGGCCTTTGCGATGTCTTCACACGAATTTCTTGACGCCGCACGCCGTCTCCCCTTTGGCTTTCGAGCAATCCCGTCGCGATGCTCCCCCTCCACGGAAGGCACCACCAGTGAAAGCGCGTAACACCCGTCGGACCGCTGTGCGCACCGTCGCCATAGCCCTGGCGGCCTCCGTATCGGCCCTGTCCCTCACCGCGTGCGGCGACGACGGGAGTGACGACACCGCCGCGCAGAAGGGCAACGACATCACCGTGGGCCTGTTGCTGCCCGACCGGGACACGGCCCGCTTCGAGAAGTTCGACTACCCCCTGATCAGGGAGGAGGTCGCGTCCCTCACGGAGAACAAGGGAAAGGTCCGCTACGCCAACGCCGAGGCGAGCGTGTCCAGACAGAGTGCGCAGTTCCAGAAGATGATCGACGACAAGGTCGACGTCATCCTGGTGGACGCCCTGAACTCCAAGAAGATCGCCACGGACGTGCAGAAGGCCAAGGACGCCGGCATCCCGGTCATCGCCTACGACCGGCTCGCCGAGGGCCCGATCGACGCCTATGTCTCCCACGACAACGAACTCGTCGGGCAGGTGCAGGGCCGCGCCATCATGAGCGAGCTCGGCGAGAACTCCGAGAAGAGCAAGATCGTCATGATGAACGGCGACCCCGGCGACCCGAACACGGCCCGGTTCAAGGACGGCGCGCTGAGCGAGCTCCAGGGCCAGGTGGACATCGTCGAGCAGTACGACACCAAGGAGTGGAAGCCCTCCATCGCCAAGGCGAACATGGAGAAGGCGATCCGGACCGTCGGGCTGAACAACATCGCCGCCGTCTACTCGGCCAACGACGGCATGGCGGGCGCCGTCATCGAGGCGCTGAAGGATGCGGGCGCCACCAAGATGCCGCCGGTGACGGGGCAGGACGCCAACCTGGACGCGGTGCAGCGGGTCGTGTCGGGGGAGCAGTACATGACCGTCTACAAGTCCTTCCTGCTGGAGGCGACGAACGCCGCGAAGATCGCCGTGGCCAAGGTCCAGGGCCGTGCGATCGAGTTCGCCGCGCTGACCCGGGAGACGGTCGACAGCCCGACGGCGAAGAACATCCCGGCGATGCTGGTGCCGGTGGTCGCCCTCACCAAGGACAACATCAAGGAGACGGTGATCACGGACGGCGTCTACACCGTGAAGGACATCTGCACCTCGAAGTACAAGGCGGACTGCCAGGCCATCGGTCTCGAGTAGGCGGATGCGCGGTGGGTGGCGCACGGGTCTTGACTTCGCAAGACCCCCGCGCGACATTCCCCACCCCTTTCGCGTTCCTCCCGGGCTGGAGCGGCCATGACCACTGACACGAACTCCGCACCACCCGCTGGTTCCCCTTCCCGGCCTCCTTCCCGAAGACGAGTGCTGGCCGGTGCCGCGGGTGCCGGGCTCGCGGTCGCCGCCGGAGTGCAGCAGGGCGCCCAGGCCGCCGACTTACCCCCGCTCGGCACCTACGACGTCGTCGTCATCGGCTCCGGCGCGGCCGGGATGACCGCCGCGCTGACCGCCGCCGGGCAGGGGCTGAGCTGCGTCGTCCTGGAGAAGGCCCCGACCTTCGGCGGCTCGGCCGCCCGCTCCGGCGCCGGGATCTGGATCCCCAACAACCCCGTGCTCCTGGCGGCCGGCGTCCCGGACACCCCCGCGAAGGCCGCCGCCTACCTCGCCGCCGTCGTCGGCCCGGACGTCCCCGCCGACCGGCAGCGCGCCTTCCTCGCCCACGGCCCGGCCACGATCTCCTACGTCATGGCCCACAGCCCCCTGCGCTTCCGCTGGATGGAGGGCTACAGCGACTACTACCCGGAGCTGCCCGGCGGCCTGCCGAACGGCCGCTCCATCGAGCCCGACCAGCTCGACGGCCGGATCCTGGGCCCCGAGCTGGCCCGGCTGAACCCGCCGTACATGGGCGTGCCCGCCGGGATGGTCGTCTTCAGCGCCGACTACAAGTGGGTCACCCTGGCCGCGGTGAACGCCAAGGGCACGGCCGTGGCGGCCCAGTGCCTGGCACGGGGTACGGCGGCGGCACTGCGCGGCGAGAAGCCGCTGACCATGGGCCAGTCGCTGGCGGCCGGGCTGCGGGCGGGACTGCGGTCGGCCGGGGTGCCGGTGTGGCTCGACACGCCGCTCACCGACCTGTACGTCGAGGGCGGCACCGTCAGGGGAGCGGTCGTCACCCGGAACGGCGGCCCCGGCCTGGTCCGCGCCCGCCGGGGTGTGATCGTCGGCTCCGGCGGCTTCGAGCACAACGCGGCGATGCGCGCACGCTTCCAGCGCCAGCCCATCGGCACGGACTGGACGGTCGGCGCCAAGGAGAACACCGGCGACGGCATCCTGGCGGGGGAGCGGCTCGGGGCCGCCCTCGACCTGATGGACGACGCCTGGTGGGGCCCGGCGATCCCGGTCCCGGGCCAGCCGTACTTCTGCCTCGCCGAACGCACCCTCCCCGGCGGCCTCCTGGTCGACGGGTCCGGCCGGCGCTTCGTCAACGAGGCCGCCCCCTACAGCGACGTCGTCCACACCATGTACGACGCACGCGAGGCCATCCCGGCCTGGCTGATCACCGACCAGAACTACCGCAACCGGTACCTCTTCAAGGACGTCCTGCCGGCCCTGCCCCTCCCGGACGCCTGGTACGACTCGGGCGCCGCACACAAGGCCTGGTCCCTGGACGCCCTCGCGGCCTCGATCGGCGTCCCGGCGGCGGCCCTGCGCACGACGGTCGACCGCTTCAACTCCCAGGCACGGCGGGGCGAGGACCCCGACTTCCACCGCGGCGACAGCGCCTACGACCACTACTACACGGACCCGTCCGTCCTCCCGAACTCCTGCCTGGCCCCCCTGTGGCTGCCCCCGTACCACGCCTTCCGCATCGTCCCCGGCGACCTCGGCACGAAGGGCGGCCTGCTGACGGACGCCCGGGCCCGCGTCCTGCGGGAGGACGGCTCGGTCATCCCGGGCCTCTACGCCGCCGGCAACGCGAGCGCCGCGGTCATGGGCCACAGCTACGCGGGCGCGGGCTCGACCATCGGCCCGGCGATGACGTTCGGGTACATCGCGGCGAGGGAAGTCGCGGGGGTGCTCTAGGCGGTGGGCTCCGGTGGCTTGCGGGCCACCAGACATGCCTGGGGGGCCGGCTCCCCGAGCTCCTCGTCGGCCTCCCGCACGGTCCGGGAGCGCAGGGCGAATCCGGCGGCTTCCAGCAGGGCGATCATCTGCTCCGGCCGGCGCCGCCGGAAGTCCAGTGCCACCTTGTGCCCGAAGGCCTCCTCGTAGCGGCGGGGCTCGTCGCCGACCTGGAAGCCGAGCAGCAGATGCCCGCCGGGCCGCAGGACGCGGTGGAACTCGGCGAAGACGCCCGGCAGGTGGTCCAGGGGGGTGTGGATGGTCGAGTACCAGGACACGACCCCGTCGAGCGACCTGTCGGGCAGGTTCAGCTCCAGCATCGAGCCCCGCTCGAACCGCAGGCCGGGGTTCTCGCGGCGGGCGATCGCGAGCATCGACTCCGACAGATCGAGGCCGAACATCGACAGCCCCCGGCCCGCCAGAAACGCCGTCACCCGCCCGGGCCCACACCCCAGATCGGCGACCTCGCCCCCCTCCCCCACCAGCTCCGCGAAACCGACCAGCAGCCCCCGGTCCAGGGGCGTGGTCCCGTGCAGACCAGGGAAGTGGACGGCGTAGTCCTCGGCCACGGTGTCGTAGAAGGTACGGGTCTGGGTCACGAAATCGGCGTCGGTCATGGCCCGAGACCCTAGTGCGAGGGCCGGTCCGCCTGCCCGCCGTTTGCCTCTCCCCGGGGATCGTCGGGTGCCTGGCCGGTCTGCTCGGCTCCCTGGCCCTGGCCTTCGCCCGGCCGGACGTCCCCGTGACCCTCGGCCGCCCTCGTGGCCCCGGCCCCCGCCGCCGCTCCGACAGCCGTGCCCAGTCCCAGGCCCAGGGCCAGTCCCAGCCCGATGTTGTCGAAGACGGTCATGCCGAGGGCCAGCCCGAGGGCCGTGCCGAGCGACAGCCCGAGTGACACGCCGGTCGCCAGACGGTTGGGCGCGGGAGTTCCGCTTTCCTGCTCGCCGTTCTCTTCATGTCCCTGCATCCGGACATCTTCTCCCGGCCTGTGCCCGAGCCGGTCGGACCCCCGGGCCGGCCCCACCCAAGCGGAGCGCCCCGCAGAATTCGCCGGGAATTCACCGACCTCTCCGGGAACGGGAGAACCGGAAGAGGACGGGAAAAGGCAGGAGCCCCGACGCCTGACGGCGCGGGGCTCCTTGGGTACTACTGATCAGACCGGCGTGACGTTCTCAGCCTGCGGACCCTTCGGGCCCTGCGTGACGTCGAAAGACACCTGCTGGTTCTCCTCGAGGGAGCGGAAGCCGCTCGCGTTGATCGCGGAGTAGTGGACGAAGACGTCGGGGCCGCCGCCCTCCTGGGCGATGAAACCAAAGCCCTTTTCGGCGTTGAACCACTTCACGGTTCCGGTAGCCATAAGCCCTCCTTGGGCCCAAAAGGGTTGCCCTGCTCCAGAACCAGCAAGTGTGAAGATGAATTCTGCACAACTGCATACGTCTGAGAATGACGAGAGCCCGCGGTCACATGCTCCGCAGGCTCTGTACTGCAAGGGAAACCAAACTGCAACTTGCGATGAGCCTAGCACGCAGGCCCCGGAATGCAATAGGGGTCAAGATCACGTCACCCGAATGTTTGAACATCCCGCCGCCGACTGGCGGAGAGGGCCTCTGCCGCCGATCACGAACCCACGGCGGGGCCGGACGCGGGCCACTGGGCCGAGAGGGCTAGCCTCACGATGTGGACAATCCTCGCACCCGGCCGCGCGTCGGCCACATCCAGTTCCTGAACTGCCTGCCCCTGTACTGGGGGCTCGCGAGAACGGGCACGCTCCTCGACTTCGAGCTGACGAAGGACACCCCGGAGAAGCTCAGCGAGAAGCTGGTGCAGGGCGAACTCGACATCGCACCGATCACCCTGGTCGAGTTCCTCAAGCACGCGGACCAACTGGTCGCCTTCCCCGACATCGCCGTCGGCTGCGACGGCCCGGTGATGTCGTGCGTGATCGTCTCGCAGGTCCCGCTGGACCGGCTGGACGGCGCCCGCGTCGCCCTCGGATCGACTTCCCGCACCTCCGTCCGCCTCGCCCAGCTGCTCCTCGCCGAGCGCTACGGCGTACAGCCGGACTACTACACGTGCCCGCCCGACCTCAGCCTGATGATGCAGGAGGCCGACGCGGCCGTCCTCATCGGCGACGCGGCGCTGCGCGCGAACATGCTCGACGGGCCGCGCTTCGGCCTGGACGTGCACGACCTGGGCGCCCTGTGGAAGGAGTGGACGGGCCTGCCGTTCGTCTTCGCGGTCTGGGCGGCGCGCCGCGACTACCTGGAGCGTGAGCCGGTCCTCACGCGCAAGGTGCACGAGGCCTTCCTCGAATCCCGCAACCTCTCCCTGGAGGAGGTCGCCAAGGTCGCCGAGCAGGCCGCCCGCTGGGAGGACTTCGACGAGGAGACCCTCGCCCAGTACTTCACGACGCTCGACTTCCGCTTCGGCGGCCCGCAGCTGGCGGCGGTCGCCGAGTTCGCCCGGCGCGTCGGCCCGACGACCGGGTTCCCGGCGGACGTGAAGGTGGACCTGCTGCAGCCGTGAGCGGGCGCTCCTCGCGCACTACTCTGCTGGGAGTGCAGGCGGACGGGGGCCTACCCGGGCTTCCGGACGCCTACGGGGGAGGGGTGACGCCATGCGGCCGCTCGAAGTCGACGAACCCACCGTCGTGGGGCCCTACCGGCTGCTCGGCCGGCTGGGCTCGGGTGGGATGGGCCGGGTCTACCTGGGCCGCAGCGCCGGAGGCCGTACGGTCGCCGTGAAGATCGTGCATCCGCACTTCGCGCTGGACGAGGAGTTCCGGGCGCGCTTCCGGCGCGAGGTCGAGGCCGCGCGCCGGGTGGGCGGCGCGTGGACGGCGCCGGTCCTGGACGCGGACCCGCAGGCGCGGGTGCCGTGGGTGGCGACGGCGTACGCGGCGGGCCCCTCGCTGTCCGCCGCGGTGGCGGACTTCGGCCCCTTGCCGGCCCACACCGTACGCGTCCTGGGAGCGGGACTCGCCGAGGCGCTGGCGGCGGTGCACGAGCTGGGCCTGGTGCACCGGGACGTGAAGCCGTCGAACGTCCTGCTCACGCTCGACGGCCCCCTGCTGATCGACTTCGGGATCGCCCGGGCCACGGACGGTACGGCCTCCCTGACGTCCACGGGCGTCTCGATCGGCTCGCCCGGCTACATGTCGCCCGAGCAGATCCTGGGCAAGGGCGTCACCGGCGCGGCGGACGTCTTCTCCCTGGGCGCGGTCCTGGCATACGCCGCCACTGGCCAACCGCCCTTCCCCGGCGACTCCTCGGCGGCCCTGCTCTACAAGGTCGTCCACGAGGAGCCGGAACTCGGCCCGCTGGACGGGGAGCTGCGGTCCCTGACGGCCGCCTGCCTGACGAAGGACCCGGGCGCACGGCCCGCCCCGGCGGAAGTGGCCCGACGACTGGCTCCCGAGGGAGCGGCCCGGCTGGTGACGGGCGGGTGGCTGCCGGGGTCGCTGGTGGAGCAGGTGAGCCGGAGCGCAGTGCAGCTGCTGAACCTGGAGGCGACGGGGCCGGGAGGCGGGGGGCCTTCAGGGCCGGTGGGGTTCAGTAGTCCCTCTGTGGGGGCGGGGGAGACAGGGGAGTCGGCTGAGTCGGCTGATTCGATTGGTGCGGTTGGGACTGCCGGGACTGCCGGGACTGCCGGGGCTGCCGGGGCTGCGGGGGCTGCGGGGGCTGCCGAGCCCGGGGTGTTCGGGCCGCCGCCGGTCATGCCCACGCCTGCCGGGGCGCCGCCCTTCGCCGCCGTACCCGCACCCCGTGACGCCGGACCGCAGGACACGGACCCGTCGTCCACCGGGCGCCGCCCCGGCAAGGTCACCGTCTCCGTGGCGGCGACGTCCACGCCGGAGGGCGACGGGCGGGTGCGAAGGCTGAGCTGCTCGGTCGCCCTGGCGGTCGCCGGGGCGATGGCGGCCGTGACGATCGGGTCGGTGTTCGTGTTCGACCTGCTGCCGGGCGGCCACAACGCCCAGGACGACAGGGACGGGGCCGCTCCGGGCGCCGACCACTCCGCACCGTCGGCGAGCAGCAGCGCCCCCGGCGCCGTGCCCGCCGCCTACCTCGGCACCTGGGAGGGCCAGGGCACCGCCCTGGACGGCAACCTGCCCCTCGGCACGTTCCGCATCACGGTCGAACGGGCCGCCGTCGGCCAGGAGCTGGGCCGACTCCGCCAGACCGACCAGATCGGCGGCGTCTGTATCGACGTACTGACCCTGAAGCAGGTGACGAAGAAGGAGCTCGTCGCGACGTCCGTGGGCGCGAAGACCAACCACAGCGGCTGCAACCCGGCCGCCACGACCGTCCGTCTCAGCCCGATGGGCGACGACCTCCAGTACCGGTCGGAGAGCGAGGAGTCGGGGCGGCCTCAGGCTCGGATGTCGAAGGTGCGGTAGACACGCCGACCCCCCGCTCGACGCCTCACCCCGGGATGACGACCGTCCGCAGCTCCCCGTCCCCGAGGTGCAGCATGCCCTTGCCCGGGGCGACCTGGCCGCCGACCATGCTGCGGTTCAGGCGTACGCCGACGAGGTCGCCGCTGGAGGACTCCTGCGGGGAGAGCAGGATGCCGCGGCGAGCCTTCTTCGCGTCGACCTGCCAGCCGGAGAAGCCGCTGCACACGTCCTCCTCGTCACCGGCGATGACCATGGCGAGGCCGCGTTCGGCGCCGCGGGAGACCAGCTTCTTCATCTGGCTCTCGGCGTCGCAGTCCTCCAGGATCTCGCCGTCGTCGATGAGGACCGCGATCGGCTCCTCCAGCGACGCCTGGTCGATGAGCTCCTCGAACTCGTCCTCGTCGATGTCGTCGCCGGTGAAGACCTTCAGTACGCCTTCCGCGCCGTCGAGTTGGCGGAGAGGAGACTGGCGCGGGGCCGCGATCACCAGGCGCGTGCCCTGGGCCAGGAAGGACTGCGCGAAGTTCCACAGCACCGTCGAACGGCCCGACTTGGCCGGACCCGCGACGACGAACGCCGGCACACCCTCCGCCAGGTCCGGGCCGAAGCCGACGATCTCGTCGCCGCCGATACCGACCAGACCCCACAGGCGCGAGCGGGACGCGTCCGGGTCGCGCATCTCCCAGGCCTCCGGGAAGGAGATACGGCTGGGCAGGCTGTCCACACGGAACGGGCGCCGCGAGCGCGGCACGTCGGCGTCGCGGGCCGCGGCCGCCTCGCCGATCGCCGCCAGCGCGGCCGCCTGCCCCTGACCGGTCGTGTCCTCGGCGAGCAGCGCGAACTGCGTCTCCGTACCGAACTCGTTGCGGAAGGCACGCCCCGGCGGGATCTCCTCGGGCACCTTGCGGGCCGGAATGCCGAGCGAGGAGAAGTCGCTGCGATCGGCCAGCCGCAGACCGTACTTGTCCTCGGTGAGGGTCGCGATACGGCCGACGAGCAGGGTCCGGTCACCGGTCAGGACCAGGTGGATGCCGACGCTCGCGCCCTCGCGCATCATCGTCTGCAGCTCGTCCGTGAGCGAGCCGTGGTCGATCTCGCCGAGCGTGGGCACCCAGCCCTCCCAGCGGTCCAGCAGCACGACGATGTGCGGCAGCCGCTCGTCCTCGGCGACCGAGGACCGCTGTTCACCGATGTCCGCGAAGCCCTTGTCCGCCAGCAGGTCCTGGCGGCGGCCCATCTCGCCCTTGAGCCGGTTGACGAGCCGTACGACCCGCTCGGTCTGGTTACGGCCGACGACCGCGCCGCAGTGCGGCAGCCGCGTCAGGGCGTTGAGCGCGCCGTTGCCGCAGTCGATGCCGTAGAGGTGCACGTCGGCGATCGAGTGCGTACGGGCGATCGAGCCCGCCAGGGTGCGCAGCACCTGCGAACGGCCGCTGCGCGGGGCACCGCCGATCATCAGATGGCCGAAGGAGGAGAAGTCCACGGCGACCGGGCGCCGGGCCTGGCTGGCGGGCAGGTCCTCGATGCCGTACGGGGCCGGCGGCAGCTTGCCGGGGCCGCCGGCGAAGGCGGGGAGTTCGACGTCGTCCAGCAGCAGCGTCTCGTCGAGCGCGGGCAGCCACGGGCTGTGCTGCGGTGGGATGCCGAGCGAGCTGTTGGCGTCGCGGATGGTGTCGACGAGGACCTTGAGGTCGGTGATCTCCTCTTCCTCACGGGCCTCCGCCTTGGGCTTGACCAGCGCCGCCCGGCCCAGGTCCTCCCAGGTCAGCGGGCCCACCCAGGGCATGAGCACGGCCGGGTCGGCCGCACCGGGCCGACGGCCACCCACGCGCCCGGACTGGAAGGGGACCAGCGAGGCGTGGCCGAGCCGGGCGTAGGCGCGGCCCGGGGTGTTCTTGGAGATGTGCCCGGCCTCGGGCGAGTCGATGACGTCCGACGACTCACCGCCGTCCGTCACGCGCAGCGCGATACGGAGGTTGGTGTTGGCGCGGATCTCGGGCGACACCACACCGGACGGCCGCTGGGTGGCCAGCAGCAGATGGATACCCAGCGAACGGCCTCGCTGGGCGATGTTCACCAGCCCGGTCACGAAGTCCGGCAGGTCACGCACCATGGACGCGAACTCGTCGATGACGATGAGCAGCCGGGGCACCGGCTGGTGCGACGGATCCCGGCGCACCAGGTCCTGGTAGTCCTCGATGTCCTTGGCGTCGGCGGCGGCCAGGATGTGCTCGCGCCGGTGCAGCTCGGCACCCAGCGACTCCAGGGCCCGCTCCACCAGGTGGGCGTCGAGGTCGGTCACCATGCCGACGGTGTGCGGCAGATGCACACAGTCCTTGAAGGCCGCGCCACCCTTGTAGTCGACCAGCACGAAGGTCATGTTCTCGGGCGTGTTCGCCACGGCCAGCGCCGCCACGATGGTCTGCAGCAGCTCCGACTTACCGGAACCGGTCGTACCGGCGATGAGGCCGTGCGGGCCGTCCTTGCGGATGTCGAGCCCGAACGCCCCGTCGTACGACTCACCGATGACGGCCAGCGTCGACTGCCCGCCCATCCGCCACCGCGCCACGATCGCGTCGCTCGTCGGCGGCTCCAGCTGCAGCACGTCCAGCAGCCGGCTCGAACCCGGGAGCGCCGAGTCCTCGGTCTCACCGCTGATGTCCCTCAGCGGCGACAGCGACCGCGCCAGCCGCAGGCACCAGGCGGCGGAGACGAAGTCGGGCCGTACGTCCTTCAGCCGCTCCGCTCCGGCCTCCTCGACGCGCAGCCTCAACTGCTCGGTGCGGCTGGCCTGTTCGGGCTGCTGTGCGGTGTTGTGCCAGGCCTGGAAGGAGGGGAACCCACCGGCGGCCTGCTGCGTCTGTTGCTGCTGGATCTGCTGGGCGGGCTCGTACTCCTGGGCCTTCGGCTCGGCCACGACGTACGCCTGGCACTCACCGGGCAGGAACCGCTCCTCGGCGTCCAGGCAGATGGCGAACATGGACACGGCGGGCCCTTCGCGCAGCAACCGCACCACGCCGGGGAGGGACCTGAGCCTCCGCGACCCGTCCCACACCACGACGATGTCGGGATCGCCGAAGGACGACGCACCCTGCGACTTGTTCTCCTCGGCGGCCTTCTTGCGCGCGTCGAGGATCTGCGTCAGCTCGCCGATGCGGGCACCCACGGTCTCGGCGTCGGTCCCGATGAGCGCGTTGACGTCCTGCCCGCCGGACGGCCGGGAGTGCGGCAGCCAGCGCGTCCAGTCCCAGGACTCCTGCGCGGCGTTCTCGCTCAGCACGTAGAACTGCACGTCCATCGGGCTGTGCAGGGCCGCGGTCTGCGCGACGGCCCACCGCCCGAGAGCGCGGGCGGAGTCCCCGGGCCCGGCCATGCCGATGACACCGAGGCCGCGGAGATTCAGCGCGACCGGGGCGTCCTCGATCTTCCAGGTCACCTGGCGGCGGTGGTCGTCCTGCTCGGGGTCGTCGAGCACCACCTCGGAGGGCAGCTGCCCGGTCCCGAACCGGACGAGGAGATGGTCACGGTCGGTACGCCGCCGCTCCCAGAGCCGCGTCCGGGGCCCGGTCCCGAGGGCCAGTACGGTCGCCGGATCGGGCAGGGCGTGCCGCCGGTCGTTCCGCTCGGCGACGAGCGCGTCCTGCGCGTCCTTCTCGATCCGCTCCTTCTGCTCCTCGTACTCCTCGACCTGCTTGGCATGGGACTTACGCCCGTGCTTCTTGTCGTTGTAGTAGTTCGCGAAGAGCAGGATCGGAGCCAGACCGGCCATGATCAGGTAGTACCAGCGCTGGAAGATCATCACCGACACGACGGCACCGACCAGCGGCGTCAGCGCCATCAGCCAGGGCAGCGGCCGGGCCTCGTAGTCGCGGGGCGGCGACGGCAGCCGGAAGCTGGTCTGCCGCTCGGGCGGGCGCAGCCGCGGAGGACGGTTGTAGTCGAGGCCGACGCCGTCGTCCGACCACTTGAGGGCGGCGTTCGGGGGTGTGTAGCGGGTGAGTTCGAGGAGGGTGTTGCCGAGGGCGATCTGCGCGCCGAGGGGCCACTCGGTGGGGCCGTCCTTCTTCTCTGCCTTCTTCTCCTGGTCCTTCTTCTTGCCGCGCTTCTTGCCCTGGTCCTTCTTGTCCTCGTCCTCTTCGTCGTCTCCGGCGAGGGACTTGCCGTCGAGGGTGACGTGGGCCTTGTCCATGTGCACGGCGACCTGGCAGGTGCCGTCGGTGGCGACGGAGAGGGTGAGGGCCCGGGCGTCGACCTCGGGGTCGTCGATACGGACGTACGAGGCGGCGCCGCTGCCGATGTCGTAGCGCCCGACCCCGAGCCGGTGCACGAACCCGGCGGCGGGCCCGCCGACGACACGCAGCTCGACGAGCCCGGTGGGCTCACCCGGCAGACACCCGGACGGATCCTGAAGGCTGACGACGGCACCCTCGCGCAGGGGCGACCCGACGACGGTGGCGCTGGGATCGACGGCATACCCGTCCACGTACACGAGGGGCGCGTTGTTGACCGGCGCGTGCCGGTGCTGCCCGAGCGGGATGACCTGCGCCCCGCTGTGCCCGACCTGCTTGGCCAGCTCCTGGGCGATGTCCCCCACGGTGGACTCAGGATCGGCATCGAGCACGACGTCGGCGGTGCCACCGCCGTACGGGTCGACGACGGTCAGAGTCAGGCGCACGACTAGTCCTCCCCGTGCCACTGGGCCGGTGTGGCCGCTGTGGTCTCTGTCGCTGCGTCCGCTGTCTGTTCGCTTCAGTCACGCGGGTCACAGTCGTAAGGGACGATATCCGTTCGGTACGACGGTGAGGCAATGGGGAGGCGCCGAGACGTTCCCGATGGCAACGTCGTACACGACTTCATGACGTCTCGTTCACAAGCCGGGGATGTGGCATCCCAGGCCCCACCCGTAAGCTGCAGACGCAAGAGCGGACGATCACACCGGTTGCCACGTGCGATCAGTAACTCGGCCTGCGGGTCGATGAGTCCGCAAACAGGGAGCCACGGGGGTTGGCCCTGCGGCGTTGTGAAAGGGAGCGGCTTCATGGCCAAGGACCTTGATGTCACTTATCAGGACATGCGGGATGCTGCCAAGCATGTCGTGAAGGAGAAGGAAAAGCTCCAGGAGAAGCTCGAGGGCCTCAAGAAGTACATCAACAACCTCGTGCAGGGCGGCTACGTCACGAAGAGCTCGTCGAAGGCGTTCGACGAGAACTTCGACGAGTTCGTGCGCGGCATGAAGGACACGCTGGACGGTCTCGACGGCATGGGTGACTACCTGACCATGGCCGCGGACAAGTTCGAGCAGATTGATGACGAGCTGGCCAAGCAGGCCCGGAGCAAGTAGGGGTCAGGTGTTTGTCCGGTGCCGGCGGCGGGGCTGCCGGTGCCGGGCAGGCGTCCGGTCGACGGGGTGTGTCAGTTGTGGGGGAGAGGCTGCCGGAGCACGTACATGTGCAGGTCGCTGCGGAGCTCTTCCGTATCGACGCGCAGCCAGGATCCGTCACTGAAGCGTATGAGCAGGATCCTCGTCTCGAACTCGCCGGAGAAGGGGTCGTCGAGGGTTGCTTCGGAGGCGGCAATGCGGGCGACGACCTGCAGGCGCTTCTCCCGCCCCACACTGACACGCTTCGGCGGAGCCGCCAGAACGATCCCCTCCTCGGTCGCGAACAGCATGCGCTGGTGGTGGGTGGAGTGGCTGTACCAACGGAGCAGGAACTGCCCGGCGTTACCGTGCCAGTCTCCGTCGAAGACCTTGTCGAGGCCTTGCCGGGCGATGATGGCGTCCCGGCGCCTGTCCTCTTCCTTCTTGGCGAGCCGCCGCTCCTTTTCGTCCTTCGTGTCGAGGGCTCGCTTGACGGCTTCTTCCGCTTCGGCCAGAAGGGTCAGCAGCATGAGGAGGGGCATGAACGGTGCACCGAGCACCGCACCGAGCATGCCCAGCGGGGGCATTGTGGCAGGGCGGATCCGGGGGTTGCCCGCGGCGTGCAGTACGTCCGCGGGGGGTTGCGGGATCTTGTCGATGAAGCACCAGGCGCCGGATTCGGGGTGGATGCCGAGGTGGTCCATTGCCAGGCGCTGCTTGCCCCTAGGGCTCACGTCAAGACTCTCCTCGCCGACGCGGAACAGGATTGATGTCGGCACCGTACCGAAAGGTCGCGCACGTCAAGCGACGGGGAGGAGTGGATATCCTCGCTCACCATGGTTCCGCCGGAGTGGTTCCGCATCGACCTCATTCAGGACCGCTGGCGCGTCCAACTCAAGACCTTCGTGGACCGGCAGGAAGAAGGCCAGAAGGAGAGCGTCGAGTAGCCCACCTCGCCGGGCGTCAAGGTATGGACGTCATGGCCGGCTCACAGAGGTGGGTGCTGTGAGGGGACGGCAGGTGCGGAGACCGGCTGAAGACCCAGAAGCCCACGTCCGGTTCGGAGCGCGAGACGGCTTCGGCATGGCAGGGGTGATGCTCTGCCTGGTGGTTGGCATGGGCGCCATCCTGCTGGTCATGGGCATGTGGAAGCGGTTCGCGCGTGAGACGGTGCCGACGCTGGTGGACTTGCCCGGTGGATCTTGGGCGGTTGGTGCCGTCCTGGGCGTGATCACCGTCCTCGGAGCAACCGGAGCGCTGCGGTGTGCGGGCGGAGCCTCGGGCCGCACCCGCCTGGCGCGTGGTCTGCATGCCGCGGGGACGGCGCTCTGCTGCGCGGCCGCGTTCGGGCCGCTGTTCTATTTGCTGAGTGGGCTGCCTGGCAAGAATTGCCGTTCGGAGAGCTGTGCCTACATCCCCGGTACCGGCAGCGCGTTTCTGGGCTACGCCATCAGCGCCGGCCTGATGGGCTGGCTCGTCCACCGCTGGATCAGCGCTCGGGCCGAGGAAGAAGCGGCTCGGGAGCGGGAACGCGTGCGGAGGCTTCGGAAGAAGGGCAAGGGGAAGAGCCGGGCAGGGCGTCTGCGGTAGCGCGGCCGCGAAGCCCGGCTTGACTACCTGGGCGCAGTCAGAGAAGCGGGCGGTGCGACGGCTCTCGCCGGACGCACCGCCCACCGCTCGAAGGTGTTGCTAGGCAGTCGCCACAGGCACGCCTACGTCGGCCAGCGCCTCTGTGATGGCCTTGGCATCGGGCGACCGGAATTCGATCGCCTCTCCCGAGCGAAGCAGCACGTCGACCGAGGGGGGAAGCCACGCCACACCGCTGCCGACAAGGACTGCACCCTGTACTTCGGCGAGCGGCAGATCCAGGGCAGCCCCGTCCGTGCCACGAGCCAGCAAGGCACCCCTGTCGACTGCAAGCGCCCCGGTGCGCGAAGGGCCGAGGTCCCAAGGAAAGGAGACCGACCCGGCGGACTGGCCGGCCGGCTCCCCGAGTCCGTAGCGCACTGGATGCACCGCGACTCCGCCGGTGAAGGCCGAGGTGAGGGAACTCGCAGCGGAAGCGAGTTCGGCCTGCTCGCGGCGGCGCCTACGCGCGACCACGGGCACGCCCAACACGATGACCAGCAAAGCCAGCAGGCCTGCTACGGCCAGACCGGAGGCGTCCTGCGGGCGGGCGACGACGAAGACCACGGTGACAATGGCAGCGGGGCTGAAGAGAGCCGCGTAGAGCAGTGCGGGATGAATTCGCGTGCCCGAGAGGTAGGTCTTCGGCGACGCGGCCGACGCCGCTTGTGCCAGCTGCGCGCGGTGCAGCTCCCTCCTGCGAGCTCGGGCACGGATCACTCGTTCACGTTCGGCCCAGCCGTACCGAGCCGCATACTTCCTGATCGTGCTCCAGGCGAAGAGCCCCGCGACGACCAGGCAGGGCAACAGCCCGAGGACGGCGGGATCGGACAGTCCGGCGAGGACAACGATCACCGAGATGAGCGCCAGGACAAGCAGCAGCGCCGAATAGAAGAAACGGCCGTGGGGATACCCCTCCGTGCCGTAGCTGGTGGGGAAATCCGAGTCATGCCCACGGTCTACTGCCGCCCACTGCCGAAGCAACTCAAGGCGTCGGGCCGACCGCTTGCGCAGTGCGCGGAGGACGAGCAGCGCCGGAACAGCGACGATGGCCAGCAGCACAATGCCCAGCACGACCGCCACCGCGACGTCGGTGGTGTCGCCCGACTGGGAGTCCGCGGCATCGATCACCATTGCGGGGACCAGTCCGGCGACAAGGGTCACGACGCCCGCGCACAGGAGGAAAACAAGGGCACGGCCGCGCGAGAGGTCCTCGCGGACCAGAACGTCGAGTGCCTTCGCCTGGTCCTGCAAGCGGGAGCCACGATCCGGCCAACTGTCCGGTGCGCTGGGGGGCTCAGGTAGCGGCGCCGACCGGAAGAGCGAGGTGCGGGCGGGGGAGTTGGTGGTGTTCGTCGTCATGTCCGTTCCTGTGTCGTCCGCTCATTCACTCGACGTTCGAGAGACGAACCAGCACCTGACCGGCTTGGCCGCCATGGGAGAGGTACTAGTCAGGCGTGCTGTCCGGGATCGGCACGAAGTACTCGACCCGGCGGTGAGCGACGTCGACGGGCAGGGCGACGCCATGGCGGCGTTCGGTGGGGAGGTAGAGGGTCATTCCTCCCTTGGCACGGGCCCGGCGAACGACCTTCTTCATCTCCTGGATGAGCTTCAGTCGGGCCTTCGGAATGTCGTCCGAAAACCGGTGGGCAGTTGTTTGACGGCCTTGTGGGCGATGCGGTCCATCGCCTCCTGAGTGCCCGAGTGCAGCGGAATCACGTCCCAGCCGAGCGGAGGCACCAGATTGAAGCCATTCGGGGCCCGGCTGTGCTCAACGGTGGTCATTGCGCCCCCGCGTCACTTCCACGGCATAGGCAACGCCTACGAAGAGTGCCCATGCCGGGGCGGCGATCATGCCCGGCCAGAAGCCGAAGAACAGCGAGGGCAGGAAGAAGCCGCCGCCCATGGCCAGATCTCGGGTGAGGTAGGGCGGACGGCCCGCATAACGGGGGTACTTCGCGAACACCCAGACGTAGTGCAGGAGGCAGCCGACGATCCCGGCCTCATAGACGTAGAGCACGTCATTCATCAGGGACTTCGGCACCAGGATCATAATTCCCAATACCGGCAGGAACAGGGGCATTCCTATGATCAGCGTCAGACGGAGCCGCCGGTTGGGGCCGGTGCCGAGTCCGGTGCGGGCGGCTTCGGCCTCGACAATGCGTTGCGCCGAGTTCAGGTCCATGCTCATCCTCACCAGTGGGTGTCGGGCGCGGGCTTCAGTGTGTTGTCCTTCCAGTCCGAGTACGCCGCGTTGTACGGCTTCTCGCCGGTTCCGAACTTCTCGTGGGTCAAGCTTGTCAGGTCACTCTTCCCCAACGCCTTGTTCGTGACGTCCATCCCCATGCCGGTCCAGGCGACGCCGAAGGCCCCTGATAGGACTTGTACGCTTTGTCCGCGGCGGCCCCTGCGGCCTCCGGGAAGGCAGCCTTGTTCGCCTGCACCATCTTCGCCATGCCGGCCATCTCCTTGTCACCGAGGTGCACCAGCGTCGACAACGGGCTGACCCTCAGCGGCCCCTTGGCGACCAGGCCGACGCTCTGGGAGATGGACTTGCGCATCGCGTTACGGGCTGCTCCGAGGGCCTGCCGCCCCGGTCCTTGCGGCATTGGATGCCTGCCACAACCCCGTGCTCGTGGGGAACTTGACCATGACGACTTTGTAGTAGCCGGAAGTCCTTGAGGCTTGGCTTGCCCCGGCGTCACCTACTTGCCGCAGCTGTCGTGATCTCGACCGGACTGGTTTTGGTGGGGTGGCTCCTCCACCGCTGGAGCAGCGCGAAGCCGGGAGCGAGCGGCGCGGGAGAGGGAACGGATGCGGAGGCTTCGGAAGAAGGGCAAGTGCAAGAGTCGAGTGGCCCGTCTGCGGTAGCACGGCCTTCCACTCTTGGCCCTACGCTCATGAGCGAAGACAACGCAGTCCTCGCCTCAGGCCGGTCGGAAGAGAACTCCGAGACATCGGGCCGGCGAACAGGGTGGTCACCCGTTGTCTGAACCATCATGCGGAGTTCCGTCTCCCGGTCCTTGCCCTCCAACTGCCCGGCGAGAGCGTAGAAAGGTTGCGGAACCCGGCCGGGGGCACCGCCGTAGACGAAGGCATGGTGCGCCGGAACGTTCGGGAGCGGATGGGCCTCGGCCAGTTGGAGAAAGCGATTGGCATCGCAAGCCGCTTGGGCCGCCACCACCGCTTGTGGCGTTGATGAACGATCTCCGCACACATGGCGGCCCACTTCACCATCTCGTCCTGGTCCCGCTCGTTGTCCGTCCACGCTGGGGCAGAGGAAACCACTCCGTCGGGTCGACCTCGGACTTGAGGAAGATCATGTGTGGTCAGGGGGCCGATCAGGCGAATCGTCGGACGGAGTGCCGAAGGACACCGTTTCCAGGACGGAAGCCGTCATTTCGCAGATTTCCCCCCAGTGCTCTATAGCGACCATATCCAGACTTGGATCTGGTCGGTGAGGAGTCTGGCTTCTTCGCCTGTCGAGGTGCGCTCCGCAGCCAACGCACGATGCAGTCGCCGGCATCCGCCAGGATCATGAGGAATTCCAGGTATCCACTTCCTCATCCGGGCTTATCCGGATGGTGCGGGCGAATTCGTCGACATCGTCGAGAGCTCGGAGGATCCGGCCGGCGTCGGGATCGGCCAGGATGATCAGGACGTCCGCAGCTTCCGTGCCCTTCTCGTAGCGCCAGGCGTATCGGAGGCCGACGTGCACCTCGTTGCTGTCCTCGTCCTGGTAGTAGCGCAGCACCCGCAAGCCGGTTCCTAGATGCGGGGAGTCGAAGTCCTCGACAATGGGGGGCTCGACGGCGTAGCTCGCATCGGCGTGGGTCAGCTCACGAAGTGCCGTTCTCTGGTCCTCGCCCTCCTCGATCTCCACCAGGTCGACGTACGCAGGAAGCGGGATATCTCGCGGGTGCGGGAGATGGAGGAAGACCTCGAAGTCTGGAAAGGCTGCAGGGGCCCTGATGGCGTACATCAACAGGATGTTGGCCAGCAGGTCGACTTCGCCCGGTTCTGGCTTCTCCGACGGAAAATCCTCCCAGAGACCCTCGGCGAAGTAGCGTGCCCACGCCTCAGGTGTTTGTGCCTCCTCGACGTTCTCAAGACCCGGTTCCGGCCACATGAGCGGGATGCGGATCCAAGGGGACAGTTCCATGGCGTGCTTGACGTTAAGCCAGCTCACTCATAACTCCATCTGAACGTGCCGACCACCGCGTCGAACAATTCGACCAGAACGCCGGTGAATTCACTGTCGATATCGCCGTCACCCGGTGTGGAGAAGTTGATGCTGATCCAGCGACCGGGATCGTCCGCCACGGGGATCACATACTCGACCCGCCGCGTTGGCAGGGCGGCCTGCTGTACGGCTTCGGGGGCGGAACTCAGCTTCTCCTCGTCAGGGGTGGAGCGGTAGGCGCGGCGGAGTGCGGGTGCCCCTGCCACGTCAACCTCTGTCGCCGATCCGCCGCGGACATCTTCGTTGGCCAGTTGAGCGATCACTGCCTGCGGAGGAACCGAATGGCCTTGGCCGATCGGCATCTCGGCAACGATGAAAGAGGCCATGAGGAAGATTCCCCCGCGCGGGAGCACCGGAAGGTAGAGGTCAAGGCCACCGTTTCTCCTGGCCGCACGGGCCTGCTTCTCCAGCTGGCGACGCATGTCCAGCCGGAAGCGCATGGCGTCGTCTCGGGGAATGCCCTCCGGAACTTGCCCCATGTGCGAGAAGAGGACCTTCTCGAGTGCTTCTTTCGTGCCCTCGCGCAAGGGGATGCGGACCCAGCCGGGTGGCAGGATGAGCTCGTAGCCGCGGGGAGAGGTTACTTCGACGAGGGGTGACTGTTGCTCTAGATCGGACGTGCTCATGCGTGGGCCTGCTTCTTGAGCTGTCGGTCGGCCACCAGGATCGTCAGGGAGGAGAGCACCGAAATCACGGCCAGCCAGCTGTAGCCGATGGCCGCGAATACGTTAGGGATCAGGAACAGGCAGGAAACGATCTTGATTACCTGGGAGAAGTTGGCACCCCTCCGAGGGTCACGGATCAGCTCTCGGTTCTTGATGAACAGGAGCAGCATCAGGACAGGTGCAATCATCATCGGCCAAGCTGCGTAGCCTTTGGTAAGCCAGTCCATACCTCCATACTTGCTTCCGAGGTCCTGGAAAGCGAAACAGAGGATGGGTGCCAATGTGAACACGGCAAGGAATTTCATGGCCCGAGACTCTTCTGGGCTTTTCGCCGGAACTGTTGCCACTATCTCCCACTCCAGAAAACTTGGCTTCGAATCTTGCTGTTCCTGACTGTCGGTCGAACCTTACGCAGGATTTTTCACCAGCGGCTCCCGACTTCACGCGTCAGTACATCCTTGGCGTCTCCGTACGCGTCCCCGCCAAACTTTTCCCCAGCCTTGTCTCCGAGGTCCACGAAGGTGGCTGCTCCGTAGTTCAAGCGGAAATTCCTTACGGCCTTGTCCGTTGCGTCGGCCGCCTCCCGCACGCCGGCATTCCCGCTGAATTCGGCCCGCATCGCCTTGGCGAACTTGGATGCGCTGGCGACCTCCCCCTCGCCGCTCAGCAGGCGGTCCAGCCGGTTCGTCCCAGGCCGTGTTTCCTTCGCCCCGATCCGGCGCAGCGCATCCTTCGCACGCACTGCCTTCGCGCCACGGGCCGAGTCAGTGCCATATCGCATGATGTTCTTGTTGAGCATCTTGCGTAGATTCGCGTACCGCTGGAACCGTCCCGCCCTACTGGCGGTCTTGAGCGTCGCCGCTGCGGCCTTCACGCCCTTCATCGCGATGGTGCCGAATCCCAGCGTCGCCAGCGCGAAAACGTCCATGGCGACGTCCGTCCAGCTCCCGTCACCGGAGAGGGCCAACAGCGTGTGCCCGACGCCGACGAGCGCTGTAAGACTGAGAGTGGTCACCGCGATGAGGGTCGCCACCCATCCGACCGGCGTGAAAAGGAGGGCGATAACCCCGATAATGGTCGCTGCCCAACTCAAGATTTCAACGACGGTTTTGATCGTATCCGCATGCTCGTGCACCCAGTCCTTGAAGTTCTCCCAATCACTGTCCTTGATTATATCCGAGATGTCTTTGTCGATGTTCTCGGCATAATGCTGGGCGCGGGAGTCGCGGTCTGAGATGACCTGGTTGAGCTGCTTGTGGTACGACGCCAGATGGCTGACGGGATCGGACTCCTCTGACGACTTCTTGTCGCCGTCCTTGCCGTCCTTCTTCGCCTCGGCTTCCTTCTTCTTCACCTCGGCAGCGTGTTCCTCGTCGGCCCGCTTCGCGGCACGGAGGACGCTGTCGGCCCGTTCCTGGAAGCCCTCCAGGTCGTTGGCCCATTTGCCGAGGTCGCCGACCACCCGTTCGTAGCGGCCCGCTGTCTCACGGAAGCGCTTTTCGAGGTCGCCGGACTTTTCGCGAATCTTGTCGGCGTACTTGCCCTGCAGCGCGTCGCCATCGGCGGCCTTACGCAGGATGCCAGCCTGGTCACGGAGGGTCGAGGCGAGGTCCTTCATCCTGCGGACCTCGTCGCGGATATCCTCCGGATCGCCGGGGATCGGGTCCTTCTCCGCCAGTGGATGCCAGTCGACCGGTCGGCGCCTGCCCTTACCCGTACCCATCGGTCAATTCCCCCCTTTTTTGCCGCGCTTCTTCTCGCTCGCGTTCTTGAGGTCGAGGTCCAGCTTCTCGAAGCTCGTGAGCGCGGTCTCTACTTGTTTGCTCAAGTCCTTGACGTTTTCGAGGAGTTCACGCCGATAGTTGTCCCAGTTGCTGACGAACTGGTCCATCTTGCCGGCGATGCTGTGATGGCCCCAAATGTCATGGATGTCGGCACGGTGTTTGTCAATGTCATTGAGGGCTTTGTTGATGTCTCTCAGATTCGTCTTCGAAGACTCCAGAAGTTTGTAGTCGACTACCAGGCGGTCGTGCTCCCCCATGGACCCCTCCGTTGACACTTACGTGGTCAGCATGCTCCCGTTGGGCTCACCTCACCGGCACGGTTACGAAAGGCTGCTGTCAACGATTGACGGCGCCGCGCCGGTCGCGCCGTAAGAGCCCGAACCTCTGGTGCCGCATGCCCATGTCCCATCTTTCGGAATGTGCGCCCCGGGACCAGTCGGTGGAAGCTTGCCGAATACATGTCCCATCGTACGGACGTGGCTGCTGGTGGCAGGGGCCTGGCCACGGGGTCTTCACATCTATGAGCGGCGGTTGAGTGTCGCCAGGGCGGAGGCCGTGCCGCCTTGCGCAGCGTCTGGCGAGCAGGAGCGGTCACGCGGGTGAAGCACCTGCTTCAAGGTGACGAGGAATCGCCGGGCCAACCGGTACTGCTGTCTCACGTTCGGTGTCTTCACCTGTTGACGGCCTGGATCTCCTGGACAGTGATGTCCTGGTCGTTGCCGAAGGTGCCGTTCGGGAGGTCGTCGCCGGCGCCGCCTGTGCCGGTCCAGGTGATCTCCCACGTGATGGTGGCCTGGAGCTTGTACGTGCCGTTGCCGGAGGAGCGGAGGTACTTGACCCCGCAGGGCGGTGTCTCGTTGGCCTTGCCCTTGGCGTAGGGCTCGCCGATGGAGTCGTCGGCGTTGATGGTGCACTCACCGGAGGCCGGGTAGGTCTCGGCGTCCTCGGTGCCCGGCTCCAGCTTGAGGGACACCGGTTTGGCGGTGGTGGTGGCCTGGATGTTGAAGCCGGGGACGTTGAGGGCCGCCGTGGCCTGGACCTCGTCGAAGACGGCCTTGTCGAGCCAGGCCCAGGTCGGCAGGTTCACCTTGGTGTTGGTCTCGGGGGCGAGGGTGACCTCGGTGTCGGGAAGCTCCATGTGCTGGTAGGCGAGCGCGGCGAGGATTTCCGGGGTGATGGCCTCTTCGTACCGGGGCGGCGGGGCATCGCCGTTCTCGACCCAGAAAGGGAGGTCCGTGCACGAGGACCGCTTGAGGTAGTCCGGCTCGTTCGGGTTCTCGACGCCGGCCCAGAACATCCCCTTGCCGTCGTTCTCGACGTTGTAGTCCTTGTAGCCGGGTGCTCCGGTCCAGCCGAACTCGTCCTCGTAGTGGCGTTTCGACTGGCCGATCGCCGAAGCCGCGGTCCCGCCCATTCCGGGTGTGCTCAGCTGGCTCTCGATGTGCTTGGACATCTCCTTCTTGAAGTCCTTGGCGCCGAGGTAGGGGGCGTACCAGCAGGGAGGTGGTGTCCAGTTGACGTCCGAGGACGTGACGTTTCCGGTGCCGCCGTCCTTGGCTACGGCTCCGGAGTACCGGATGCGGGCGGCGGCGTAGACGCCGTTGCCGTCACCGCCGCCCGACTGTTCTGTGTTGGCACCCTGAGTGTTGCCCGGCTCTTCTCCCGCAGAGGCCGGTTCCGCAAGGGCGAGGATGCCCAAGGCCAGCGTTAGGGCAGCCACGCCGGTGCTGAGGGCTGTATGCCGTGACCTGTTCACTGGCACTTCGCCGCCTTCGCCTCGACATACACCTTGGACGCCTGCCACAGATCATCTCCGGTGGGGAGCTTGACCATAATGATCTTGAAGTAGTCGAAGTCCGTGATGCTGGGCGCACCCTTCAGGACCTTCCCGGTCTTGATCTCCTTGGAGTAGAACTTGCTCGAGTCCACGCAGAACGCGACCTCCACCGAGTTGCCGTTCGGGGCAGACCGTGTGGTGGCCTGGTAGTGGCGACGGGTGCCGGTTGCAGTCCAGCCGCCTTCGAGCCTGACGTCGATCTGAGTCTTCGCGTACTTCAGCCCATCGCCTGTGGAGTAGGCGACCAAGGCGGCGTCCTTGGTCGTGCGCTTGTTGACGCCCCGATAGATGGCGCGGACGTAGTTCGCTGCGTCCTCCATCGCGGCCGCCTCGGTCTTGTCCTTCGGCTTGTCCCAGTCGAAGACCAGGTCCATGTCCTTGGGCAGGGACACGTCCACGCCGTCCGGCTTGTCCGCTGCCGGTGCTCCCGACGGCGATGCCGACTCCTTCGGCGTCTCCGCTGCCTGGTCGGCGCCGGCGATCTTGTCCTTGTCGCTGGACTTGTCGTCCCCGCTACCGCAGGCCGTCAACAGCAGTGCTGCCGTCGCTGCCAACGCGGCAGCAACGGGCAA
The DNA here is from genome assembly GCF_045040895.1 of Streptomyces purpurascens. NCBI lineage: Bacteria > Bacillati > Actinomycetota > Actinomycetes > Kitasatosporales > Streptomycetaceae > Streptomyces > Streptomyces purpurascens. The sequence goes on from NZ_CP108341.1 coordinate 5,484,381, forward strand.
TGGGCGGCGCTTCACAGTGGCTCCCCGTGAGAGACAGAAGTTCAGTAGGCGCTCTGACGGTACCGGTGAGGTTTTCGGTTTCACCAGCGTGAACTTTCGCGAGAACAGATGCAATCCGGGATGTATCGGGCTCTCGGGAAGCGGGCTGTGTCCTGATCGTGCCCAAACAGGTGACCGCGCCGAATTCCACGTGTGCGGCGCGCACGCCGTGTTGTTGACGGGTTGCGATTCGCTAGTGCGGTGCCCTGCGTCTCGAGCAGCCGTGGTGCTGGGGCACGTTCTCGGTAGGGGCGATGGTGTCCCGCGAGGCCCCGCGACTGCATGTTCCTTATGCCGTTCATGAGCGGCGTCTTCGGGATGGGCCACCGCGGTGCTCCGCTAGGGCTGGACTGTCGCCGAGTGGCCCTGCTCAGGAACAGTGCCGCCGTTGAGGAGTTCGACCAGCTCGGTGGTGTGGGTCGAGAGGCGCGTCGTGAGCCGTGCCCAGGAGCCGTCCTGGAAGGTGAGCCGGAAGTCCCGTCGGCCGAGGCTGAATTGTTTGACGGTCGCCTCGGCGACGTTGTCGCGTGGTGTATCCCAGAGTGTCGTGTCGGACTCGACGACGCAAAGGCGTCCCGGGGTCAACACGATCTCTGTGACGCAGCGCGACGGACGTCGGGCAGGGTCGAGCTGCCAGGGCAGGGCGCGGGCGGTGTCGCCGGGGTCGGCCCACATGACCGGGAAGTCGTCGACCTCGTTCTCCCGTTCCTCCAGCTTCCCGCGGCCCGGTTCGGGGTCGATCGTGCCGCCTCCGAGGAGGTCACAGAGGATGCCCCAGGCGATGACGAACGGGGCGGAGAGGGCGTCGCGCGCGTACACGCCGATCTTGCCGGGGAGGCGGCGGACCGAGAAGGTGCTGCTGCCCTCCGGCCAGCCGGGGAGCTCGGGTTCGATGTCATCGCGGCGGCGGTCGCGGAAGGAGCGGCGGCCGTCCACGGAGGCGGCGGTGCCGGTCGCGAAGGAGACCGCGTAACGCCCCAGCAGTGGCTCGTCGGGTTCAGGATGACAGTCCACAGGGCCCCTAATCGGCAGAGGGTGTCTCGGACAGCGCATCAGTCGGATCGATGAAGGAAACCGTTTGAAGCACTGCTTCCATCAATTCGCAGAACTGCTGCCAGTGATCGACGTATGCCGTCAAGAGCGTGAATACCGCTGTAAACGGACCGGTGGGAAAGGGGATGTGCACTTGTAGCTGCGCGGTGACGAGATCCTTCGGTTCACCGTCCGCTGTCATGTCGGCGTTGACCTGGAACTGACGCCACGTGGCGCATGCGACCGCCGGTCCACAAGGAAGGTCGAGCCAGTGGACGTCGTTGTACGGGTCCTGAGAGAGCGTCGCGAGGATGCCCTGCGCCACGACGTCGGTGTTCGCGCCGGTGTGATCTGTAGGGATGGCGGCCAGGGTGAAGGCGCACTGGGCAGCGCCCTCGGAGAGGTCGTGCCTGACCACGTCGCCTTGCGGGGTGTGCTCCTCCTCGGAGGTGGAGAACAAGCCCAGCGCCGCGTAGGACACCCCGGTGTCCACCAGGAGCTCCGCCACTCCCGCGTAGTAGGGGGAGGCGGGACTCCATATGGTTTCGTCCCCGCGCGAGTACAGATCACGTACGAAGGAGTCGGCGCGCTGTGCCCGCTCTTCAGGGGTGGCAGCGAGCGGGAGGGTGAAGAAACCCTCGGGGGTGAGGAACCAGACGGGGGGTGGGTCGCTCGGCGGAGCCGGTGGCAGAAGCGGTGCCGTGGAATCAGAAGCGGGTGTCATTGCGTCGCAGGCCGTTCCGGATGAGATGAGGAGATGAGGTCAGAAGTCCTCGGGGAGGTAGTCGTCGATGTCAACCCTTGTTCCATCGGGTTCCATGGTGATGTTCACTTCCGAGGCTCCGAATAGAGATGTGTACCTGCTCGGCAGCAGGATTTCGACCCGGATTCGACCGGTTGGGTTTCGCGTGATGATGGGAGACACGGATGCCGGCATCTCCTTCTCGGCGGCGAAGTCCAATACCGTGGCCCGCTGTTGTGGCGTCAAGGACTCAAGAGCAATCAGCTCGCGTGGGGGAGCCAGACAGCGGGTGAGCTTTCGGCGTGCCTTGCACCGCAGTCTGCACCACGAGCCGTCGACGAAGGTGACCCTGAAGTCTTCGCCGTCCTTGAAGTTCTTGAGTTCTACGTTGCTGATGTCGGAGCGAGGGCACTCCCAGATCACGTTGTCGTCGATGAACTCCATGTCCTTCTTGACGAAGGGCAGGTGGACGATGACGATCCTGCGGTCGGTGACGATCAGATGCGTGAAATGGTGCTTCTGATCCGCTCGGCCGGGATCCAGTTGCCAGGGCAGGGTGCGGGCGATTGTCCCTGACCCGGCCCACATGACCGGGAAGTCCTCGACCTCGTCCGCCGGGTCGTCCGGAGTGTCGGAGCCCTCGCCGCCGGATGTGCCGCCGCCACTGAGATTGCCGCCGGCTGCGCTGAGAAAAGCCATGACCGCGACGCCCGCCGCCGTTGCGGCGCCTCTCAGCGTCTTGTCGGCGACCGCCCCGCTCGTGGAGCGGGGCGCGTAGGAAGGTCCCTCGGGCCAGCCCGGCAGCTCGTGCTGAATGTCCTTGCGCTCAAGGTCACGGAACCAGCGCATGCCCCTGACAGGCGCGGCAGCGCCCGTGGCGAACGTGACCGGAGCGCGGGCGAGCAGTGTCTCCCCGGGACCGGGCTGCCAGATGTTCATTGCGGTGCGGCCTTCCTCACGTGGAGCGCTCGGTTCTGCGACTAGTCACCGGACAGTGCCTGGCCTATGTGCGTACCGACCTTCGGCGCGATCTTGAAACCACCATCGATCGCCCTGCCAAGGCCACTGATCGGATCCATGTTTCCCTTGAACAGCGTGTTGATCCCCTTTGTGCCCAACCACTGCCCTTCTTGGTATCCGGCACTCACGAGACCGCCCGCACGGGACATCAAATTACTGCTTGCGTGTGAGACCTGATAGGCATTCTCTGACACGCCGCCGATCTTTATCAGGCCAGCTTTCCCGAACCCCTCTGTGAGACCTTCTGAGGCCTTCCCAAAGGAAAGCAGGACCTTGGATCGGCCGATGTCCTTGTACTTGAACCCCTCCCCGAGCAGCTTCGATGTGGCCTTGGCGGCATCCAGGGCTTCGTCCGCCGTCTTGCCGACCACCTTGACGCCCTTGCCGAACATGCCGATGCCCGGCATCAGGCCCAGCGCGTCCAACCCGAGCGTGGCCCAGCTCACATCCGCGCCGGCCGCCTTGGCCACGCCGTGCGTCGCCAGCGTCAGGCCCGCGCCGATGAGTGCGGCGGTGCCGAAGATGGCCGCGAGGGGCGGGAACGGGAGGGTGACGATGGCCAGCAGTCCGAGGACCGCGGTGATGTCGCTCAGCACGTCGCCGATCGCCTTGATCAGGTCGGCGTGCTCCTTGAGCCAGTCGCCGGTGGCGTCCCAGGCGTCCGCGATGCCGTTGCCCAGCTTCTCCCAGAAGCCCGGCTCGTCGGGGGCGATGTCCGCGGCCTTGTCCAGCTCCTTGCCGATCTTCGCGGCGGCCTGCTTGTAGCGGTCCTCGAGCTCATGGACCTTCTGGATGAGGCCGGTGACATCGCCGGATGCCTTGCCGTACTCGTCGGTGCCTTCCTTGGCCTCGGCCTTGGCGTCGAGTTTCTCCCCGGCCTTCTTCTCCAGCCGGTCCGTCTCGTCCTGGAAGTCCTGGAGGTCGTTGGCCCAGCGGTGCAGTGCGCGGGATGCCTTGTCGAAGGACTCGTGGCTCTTGCGGATGAGCGGGGTGACGTCCTGGCCTATGTACTCGGTGAAGGCGACGGCGGTCTTGCCCTTCCAGGCGCCGCACTCTATTCGCTCCAGCTCTCGTACCGCCGTGCCCAGTTCACCCGCCAGCTTGCCCAGCCGTTTGGCGAGTTCGCGGGTGTCCTCCACGCTTCCGGGAGTGGGGTCCCAGCCGATGTTGGGAGGGACGGTGCGCTGACCAGCCACGCTACTTGCCCTTCTTCTTGGCCTTGAGCGACTGAGCCAGCTCAAGGTCAAGGCCGTCGAACGTCTCGCCGATCTTGTTGATCATCTTCACCGCGCCGTGGGTGTGTTTGCCGAGCTGCTTGATGCCGTAGCCCCAGTCGTCGGCGAAGTCCTGGACGTCCTCGATGAGTTGGCTCTCGCCGACCGCCGAGGAGTCTGTGCCTCGGAGGTCGCGGCGGGCATCCTCCATGCGGTCACTGATGGAGGAGAAGGTCTTCTTCAAGTGCTCGAAAATGGTGTCTTCGAGGCGCAGATCGCTCATCTTGAAATCAGTCTCTGTCGGTGGGCGGCGGCCTGCGGAGTGCCGGACCCCGCCTGTGCCAAATCAGCGGTCGCCGGCTGTGAGCGCCGGGAGGGTGAGGTCGCGGTCGCTGCCGACGGGGCCGTGGGTCGGGCCCTCGCGAAGGACGCGCGGCGGACACGGTGGCGTGCGGAGTGGATGGCGGCGCTTCAAGTGACTCCCCCGAGTAGCAAGAAAGATCTGCCAGGTACGCCGACCGTAGCTGCTGGGTTCCTGGGTTCGCCAGTGCGAACTTCTTTATAGAATCAGGCGATTCCTGCGCTCAGGGTGAAGTTCGGAGCGTGCGTATATGTGCGCGCCTTTCCCAGGAGCTGGGGAGTGTGAACATTTGACGAGGGTGGACGGTCTTCATCGTGACGACACCTTCACAAAGGCTGTACGAGCGCATCAGTCCTGTTGGGAGTCTGAGGTGGGCGGCTTCCTCGCATGGATCGCCGTTGTCGCGCCGACCATCAGCTCCTGCGGGTGGGCGCCGTGCTGCCATGCGCCGGAGGGTGGCCGCGGCTCGCCGCGATGCCGCTGTCTCCCCTTCCGGGCTGGTTGCAGCAGTGACGTACGACCTGGAGTCGGCAGCCGGCGATCAGCGCTCGCGCCAAGACGGAGGAGTCTGTGAAGCTCGCCGTTCCACCCATACGGCCACCACTCCGAAACTACACTCGCGCCCCATGCGTAACTCCCGCAGCGTGCAAGCCAAGTCAGCGCCCCTTCTGTGCGGAACGCTCCCCGGCACGCTCTGCAGAAGACGGCTCGCGGGAGGCGGGGTGTGGTCCGCGCCCGGGGGCGGTGACGCACCCTGACCCCCGCCAAGGCCACCCCCAAGGCCCGCGCCCGCCACAAACAGTCCCGCGACCCCCGGGCCCACTGGCTGCTCCTGGCCCTCACCCTCCCCGTCGTCTTCGCCTTCCTGATCTTCGAAGGCTGGACCCAGCACGAGGTCGACGCCGCGAAGACGCGGTCGCCCTGTGCCTCGCCCGTGCCCGATGCCGTGGCGAAGGGCGGGCCCGTGATCGGGATCAACCGGGACGGGATACGGACCGGGGCCATGCCCGCCCGGACTGTCGCGCTCACCTTCGACGGTGGGCCGGACCCCGTGTGGACCCCGCGGCTGCTGGATCTGCTCCGCAGGAACAACGCGCGGGCCACCTTCTTCGTGCACGGGGCACAGGCCGCCCGGCACCCCGAACTCGTGCGGCGGATCCGGGCCGAGGGGCATGAGATCGGGTCCAACACATACACCGGGGCCGTGCTGGGGGAGTCGTCCGCGCCGCGTTTCGAGGCCGAGCTCGAACTGACCCAGAGTGCTCTGGCCGGGACCACCGGGCAGCGGACCAATCTGCTGCGGATGCCGCGGACGACGACCCCCGAGACACTGTGCGGTCGGGAGTGGGACGCGGCGCGGCGGGCCACCGGGTACGGGTACGTGCTCGTCGCCGCCGACAAGGGGGCGCGGAAGCCGGCGCAGGGGATCGTCCGGCAGCTGAGCCAGACGGAGAGCGCCTACGCGGAGGCGCGCAGGTTGCTGAAGAACCGGACCGTCGACCGGTTCACCACCGTGTCCGACGGGCTCGGGCTGGTTCCCTACAAGTCCGCCTCCTTCGTGGAGCGGTGGTCGGGGGAGGCGCTGATCTGGACCACGCGGATCGGGCAGGTCTTCTCCACCGCCATGATCTGGATCCTCGGTGTCGCCGGTGGTCTCGGCATACTGCGGCTGTTGCTGCTCGCCCTGTTCGCGCGGGCGCATGTGCGCCGGCTGGAGCGGTTCCGGACCGGGGCGCCCTGGATGCGCGAGGCGTCCGGGCCGGTGACCGTGCTCGTCCCGGCGTACAACGAGGAGGCCGGGATCGGGTCGACCCTGCGGTCGCTCCTCGACTCCAGCCATCGGGAGGTGCAGATCGTCGTGATCGACGACGGGTCGAGCGACCGGACCGCCGACATCGCCGAGAACATGGGCGACCCGAGGGTGGAGGTGGTGCGGCAGGCCAACTCCGGCAAGGCCGCCGCCCTCAACACCGGGCTCGCCCACGCCCGGTACGACATCGTCGTGATGGTCGACGCCGACACCGTCTTCGAGCCCGACGCCATCGAGCGGATCGTCCAGCCGCTCGCGCATCCCGCCGTGGGGGCCGTCAGCGGCAACACCAAGGTCGGCAACCGCCGCACCCTGCTGGGCCGATGGCAGCACCTCGAGTACGTCTTCGGCTTCAACCTCGACCGGCGCATGTTCGAGGTGCTGGAGTGCATGCCGACCGTGCCGGGCGCGATCGGGGCGTTCCGCCGGGACGCGGTGATCGGCGTCGGCGGGGTCAGCGAGGACACCCTCGCCGAGGACACCGACCTGACGATGGCCCTGTGGCGGGCCGGGTGGCGGGTGCTGTACGAGGAGTCCGCCGTCGCCTGGACCGAAGTGCCCACCAGTGTCAGGCAGTTGTGGCGGCAGCGGTACCGGTGGTGCTACGGCACCCTCCAGGCGATGTGGAAGCACCGCGGGGCGCTCTTCGGCAGGGGCACCGCCGGGCGGTTCGGGCGGCGCGGACTGACCTATCTCGCGCTCTTCCAGGTCGCCCTGCCGCTGCTCGCGCCCGTCATCGACGTCTACGCCCTGTACGGCGTGCTGTTCCGCGACCCGGTGGAGTCGGCCGCGGTGTGGTTCGCCTTCTTCGGCGTGCAGGTCGTCTGCTCCGGCTACGCGCTCAGACTGGACGGGGAGCCGGTGCGGGCGCTGTGGTCGATGCCGTTCCAGATCGTCGTCTACCGGCAGTTGATGTATCTCGTCGTCATCCAGTCGCTGGTCGCGCTGCTGGTCGGGAGCAGGCTCAGGTGGCAGCGGATGCAGCGCTCGGGCACGGCCGCTGAACAGATCGGTGGGCCCGTCCCGTATAAGAGCGTGCCGATGCCCTGACACCCACAGCACCTTCGAGGGGCCGATGAGCGACTGGACCGACCATCCGGGAGACCACCGGGCGGGGCGGGACCCGAGAAGGGTCCCGCCCTCGTCCCCGATGGTGCCCCCGCCGTCGACCCGTACCGCCCCCCTGCCCGGCATGTCCTCGTCGGCCGCGCCCGGCCGCTACGACATCGGCGTCCAGGAACCCGGCCGAAGAGACGACAGCGAAAACCCAGGCGGCAGGAATCCCGGCGGCAGGAATCCCGGCGGCAGAAACCCCGGCGGCAGGAACCCGGGTGGCAGGAACCCGGGCGGCGGAAGCCGCGGCAGCAGGACCCCGCGGCGCCGGGCCGGACGCAGCCGCCGCTTCGTGCGTACGGCGGCCGTCCTGTCGACCGTCCTGGTGCTCGCCGGCGCCGGTACGTACGTCTGGGCCGACACCCGGCTCAACCAGCAGGTCGACCTCGGCACGCTCAGCAGCCGGGTGCCGCCCGGCGAGGGCACCAACTACCTGGTCGTGGGCTCCGACAGCCGCGACGGCCTGTCGGAGAAGGACAAGAAGGACCTCAACACCGGCTCGACCGACGGCCGCCGTACCGACTCGGTGATCCTGCTGCACACCGGGGCGAACGGCACCACCATGCTCAGCCTGCCGCGCGACTCCTGGGTGACCCTCCCGCCCTACGTCGACCCCGACACCGGCAGGAGCTACCGGGCCACACCGAACAAACTGAACGCCGCGTTCTCGCTGGGCGGCCCCGACCTGCTCGTCCAGACCGTGGAACGCAACACCGGCGTGCACATCGACCACTACGCGGAGATCGGCTTCGCCGGCTTCGTGGGGGTGGTGGACGCGGTCGGCGGCGTGGACATGTGCCTGGACAAGGCCGTACGGGACAAGGACTCCGGCGCCGATCTGCAGGCCGGCTGCCAGACCCTGGACGGCTCCGAGGCGCTGGCCTTCGTACGGCAGCGCAAGCAGGAGGCCCAGGGTGACCTGGGGCGCACCCGCAACCAGCAGAAGTTCCTCGCCGCCCTGGCCGCCAAGGCGGCCACCCCGTCCACCCTCGCCGACCCGTCCAAGTCCTTCCCGACCCTGAGCGCCGGCCTCGACACGCTCATCGTGGACGAGGGCACGGAACTGCCCGACCTCATGAAGCTGTTCGAGGCCATGAAGAAGGCCACGGCCGGCGGAGGCAGCCAGCTCAACGTGCCCGTGGCCGACCCGGACCTGCGGACCTCCAAGGGCAGCGCGGTGAAGTGGGACGACCGGCGGGCCCGCGCCCTGTTCACGGCGATACGGGAGGACCGGCCGCCCGGCACCTGAGACAGGGCGGCTAGACGAAGGGCGTGCCCGGCTCCAGTCCCGCCAGCACCCTGCCGTACAGCTCCAGGTTGGTCGCCGGATGGACGAACGCGTGCAGGTTCAGCGCCCGCAGATCGCGCACGGTCCGCTGGATCGGCACCTCCTCGTGGAGGGAGGAGGCGCCCGAGGCCGAGCCGAGCAGGTCGGCGGCCTCCAGACAGAGCCGCGCCACATAGCCGCTGCGCGCCCGGACTCCGGCCCGCTCCTCGGTCGTGTACGGCTCCCCGCTCGCCGCCCGCTCCTCGAGCAGCGTGAGGATCTCGTCGGTCAGATGCTCGGCGCAGGAGATCTTCAACGCCGCCTCGGCCGTCTGCAGATGCGTGACGGGCGCCTCGTTCTGCCGCTCGTAGAAGGTGTACGTGATGCCCCGCCGGTGGATCCGCTCGCGGAACTCCGCCAGAGCCGAGCGGGCGAGGCCGAGGGCGTTCGGGGTCGCCCAGGCGCAGAACATCAGCAGCACCGGCACCCGGTAGAACGGGTCGTCGGCGTTGGCCTTCGACGCGAACTCGCCGCCCAGCAGCGGGGCGACCGGCAGCACGCGGTGAGCCGGTACGACGACATCGCGCGCCACAACACTGTTGCTGCCGCTGCCCGCGAGACCCGACACCCGCCAGTCGTCGAGGATCTCCAGCTCGGCCACGGGCACGGCGGTCCACACCGACTCGGGCCGGCCCTCGACCCGGGCGGTCAGCAGATGCCAGTCGGCGTCCCGGCAGCCGGTGGCGAAGGGCGAGGTCCCGTTGACCACATAGCCGCCGTCGCCCGTCGGGACCGCGATCGCGCTCGGGATCAGGCTGCCGCCGACGCGTACGTCGGGGCTGGTGAAGATCTCGTCCTGCGCCTCGTCCGGGAAGAGCGCGGCGACGTACGCGCATCCGGCCTGGATCAGCGTCATGAAACCGGCCGAACCGCACGCGGCGGACAGCTCCGCCAGCGCGTCGACCTGGGTCCGCAGGCTGCTCTGGTAACCGCCGTATCGCCGGGGCACGTTCATCCGCTGGATCCCGGTCCCGGTCAGTGCCTCCACGACCTCCCGCGTCACCCGCCGCTCCCGCTCGGTCCGCAGGGCGTGCTCGCGGACGAGGGGCCCGAGCTCGCGGACGCGCTCGACCAGGCCGGTGTCGGTGGGAGGTGCAGGCAGAACGGTGTCTCGCGTGCCCGAAGTCATGGCTGCACCGTGACCTGCCCCGGGCCCGGTGTCAACGGGCCCTGATCCTCCGGGAGTTGATCCCGGCCAGCGGCGCCGTCAGCGAGCCGTATCCCGTCGCGGCCCACACGCTCCGCTCGGCCGGCAGCTCGAAGTAGGGGACGGTACGGCCGTCCTCGTCCGTGTCCGTGAGCACCTCCGGGGCGCGGCGGTCCCGCAGGGCGTCCGCGCACTCCTGGCACACCGCCACGTCCAGCCGGTCCCGGCGGCCGAGCGGACGCCAGCCGGTGCGGAGGGCGGCGCGGCCGTGCAGGGGGTGGAAGAAGCAGCGGGGGAGGGCCGCGTCCGTGCCGGTCAGGGCGTCCTGGCCCTCTTGGACCAGGGCCAGGACGCCCGCCAGGTCCGGCAGGCCCCTGGCCTCGTCGAGGACCGTGCCGGCGGCGGCGTACGCGTCGAGGGCGTGCTGGAGACCCGGCGTCGTGGCGAGGTCGGCGGCCTGGGTGGCCTCGCCGAGCACCAGGACCTCCGCCTCCGCCCGGCGCCGCAGCTCCGCCTCGTCGGCCGCGCGGGCCGTCGCGAACACCAGCTGCGGCACGGCCGGGGCCGGCTTGCGGGTACGGATCCCGCCCCGGGCCGCGAGGGCGGCCAGGGCCAGGGCCGGTACGCCGACGAGGAGCCACCAGGCGGAGCCGCCCGAGTACGACGCGGCCGAGGTCGCCGCCGAGTCGCCCGGGTCGTCCGGCGTCGCGGAGGGCGCTGCCGAGCCGTCCAGGTCCTTGATCGCCTCCTCGTACCGCTGCGTGCCCTTCCCCTCCGCCACCAGCTCCACGGCCTTGCCGGTCAGGTCGGCGAGTCCCGCGTCCCGCGTCTCGTCCAGGAAGCCGGCGGCGGCCACGGCGTCCCGGGTCTGATGGGTGTCGGCGGGCCACTCGTAGCCGTTCAGGGAGTCCGCGAAGTCACCGTCCGTCGTGATGAGGACGAGCTCGCGCCGGTCCGGGAGCCGGTCGCGGACCGTCCCGGCCAGGACGCCGGAGTCGCCGTCGAAGGCGTCGCCCCTGGTGAGGGGCGTGAGCACGACCTTGATCGGCAGACCCGTTCGACGGATCTGCTGCGCCAACTGCCGCTGCCGGGACGGCGGTACGGCATCGGCGTACGCCTCGTCGACGTAGACGGGAGAGGTGCGCAACGCGTCCGCGATGCGCTGCCCGGCGCTCTGGCCGGCGCTCTGGCCGGCGCTCTGGCCGTCGCCGTCCGCCGCCCGGGCGGAGGGGCTCGCCGTGGTGGTCAGCGCCGCCAGCAGCAGCGCCGTGAGGACGGTGATCACGCGCTTGACGTCAGTGGACACCTGCGGTCTCCCTCACCTTGTCGATGAGCCGGGCGATTCCGTGGGGTACGGCGGTCAGCGGGCCGTCGGTCGCGTCGTAGTAGGGCATGCGGCTGTTGCCGAGGGAGGGGTCGGGCAGCTTCAGCAACCTGCCCGGGATGCCGCCCGGTTCGGCGACGGCCGTGTCACGGCAGGGCTCGCAGACCGGGAGCAGCCGTCTGCTGTTGCCCTGCGCCGATACGCGGACGTGGTGGCGGCTCACGGCGGGCCCGTGCAGGGGGTTGATGCCGCAGCACAGGTCGTGGCGCAGGTCGTCTGCGTCGTCTGTGTCGTCGGCGAGCGCGGCACGGCCCGCCCGCGCGAGCACGATGACGGCGACCAGGGTCGCGGGATCCGTGCCCGCCGCCCGGGCGCGGTCGGGGTCGCCGTCGACCAGGAGCATCGCCGCGTCGAGGTGGTCCCAGGCGCGGGTGCGGTCGTCCGGATCGGTGAACTGGCTGGTGAGTGTGGTGAGTTCGGTGTACGCGGTGCGCCGGAGGTAGGAGGCCGACGGCTCGGTGGGGGCCGTGAAGGGCAGGAGGTCAGTGGGCTCGGGCGCGGGATCGCGGCGTCGCAGCAGACGGCCGGCGCTCCACATCACGCCCGCCACGACACCGGACAGCAGGAGTGCCGCGAAGGCGCCCACGAACAGGCCGGGCCAGAAGTCGGTGGCGAACAGCGGCGGAAGGGTGTGCTCGTCGGCCTCCGGGGCGGCGGCCGGCGTGGATTCGAAGTCTGGACGGTCCGTGCGCGGGGCCTTGTCGAGGAAGGTCATGAGCGTGTCGAGGCGCTCGCCGAGGAGGTGGTCGTCGGCCTCGTCCGCCTTGCTGTCGCCGAGCGTGACCGCGTCCGGCAGGTCGAAGGACAGGCTGTCGGCGTCGATGCGCAGGCCGTAGTTGTAGACGTCGATCGTGCCGTCGTCCGGGTCGGCCACGACGTACAGCCCGTCCTGGCGCGCCTTGGCGTGCACGGCGGCGGCAAACAGCCACGAGTCACCGGCCGACTCGCTCGCGGGCGTCTGCGGCACGAGGGAGACGTAGACCGGTCCGCCGCCGTCGGAACGCCGGAAGTCGCGGATCCGGTCGTGCAGCCGGTCCAGTTGGCGGGAGTCGAGGACCCTCGGGCTCTCCGGGTCGGCGTAGACGGGGTCCTTCTCCAGGCCCGCCGCGACGCGTTCGACACGGGCGGACAGTTCGGCGGGGGTGGGTGGCCGGGCCGCGCTCGACCTGGTCTGGTCGAAGACGACGGGAGCGGCGAGGGCGATCGTCGCGGCGGTGAGGGCGGCCGCGCCGGGCACGACCCACCGAGGGACGCGCCGCTCGGCTCCGGAACGCCGGCGGTGGCGCCGCGCGTACCAGGCTGTCAGCACGATCATCAGCGGTACGCCGGTCAGCAGGATGCCCGTGAGGAAGGACTGGTTGTTGCGGTCGGAGGGGCCGATGTACATGTCGGCGGGCTCGTCGTCCTGGTACGTCTCGCGAGCCGCTTCGGCACGGGCGCCGGCCTTGTCGCCGCCCAGGGCGATGACATCGGCGAACCGCTCGAAGCTACGCAACGGGCCCGCGTCGTAGGGGAGTTCGTACCGTGTGACAGTGATGGCGGCATCGGCGGGCACGCGGACGCCGTAGGCCGTGGCCTCCGCGAGGTCCGCCCCCTCGAACAGGACGTACAGCCCGTCGCGTCCGAGCCGGTCGTGCACCGCGCCGAGCAGCTGCTTGCCGTCCGTGCTGGTCTGCATGGGCAGGACCAGGACGTACGTCGGCACGCCGGTCTTCTTCGCGAGCCTGGCGAAGCCGGGGGCGGTGGACCGCGGGACCTCGCGGGGGAGTTGGTCGGTGACGTGGACCGGGTTCTCGCGGAGGCGGTCGGCGAGGTAGGCGGCCTGGGTGACCGGGGTGGTGGCGTCCGCTGCCCGGGCCGGGGTGGCGGTTGCGAAGAAAGCCGATACGGCGCACAGCGCGAGCAGCAGCCGGAGGAGACGGAGCCGGCCTCTGCTCCACGCCGGCATATGCGCTGCGTATGCCCTGTTTGTCGCGACTGCTCTCACCGGTATGCCCCCCGCGTTCCGATCGCTGTCCGCCCGGCACTCTACTCGGGGCTTCGCTAGTGCTACAGGTCGCCGGTTCCCCGGCGGGGCGATCGGGATGGGTGAATACCCGTCGGTGGAAGGATGGGGGGTGTGCCGGGGCTTGGCGCGGAGGGAAGTGAGGTCCGGGATGTGGCGCGACTCGCTCGAAGACCTGGAGACGGGCCCTTGGCGCCCTCCCGCGTCCCCCGCCGCTCTCCACACCATCGAGACGGCTCTGGGCCGGCCCCTGCCACCCACCCTGCGCTCTCTCCTCCTGGAGACCGACGGGATCGAGGGCCCCTACGGCGAGGACGTCGTCTGGCCCGCCGAGCGCATCCTGAACGACAACGTCGCCTTCCGCACCAGCCCCGAACTCCGTTCTCTCTACCGGCCCTTCGACCCGCTGCTGTTCTTCGGCGACAACGGCGGGGGAGACCAGTTCGCCCTTGTACGGGCCCCCGAGGGCGACGGCGTGCACGTCTGGGACCACGAGACGGACGAACGCAGCCTCGTGGCAGCCGACCTGGCCACCTATCTGCGCGAGGCGCTGGGCAGCGGCGGAGAGGACTGGTACCGGTAGCGGGCTCCGGCGCTTCAGCCCAGCTTCGCGTTCTGCGCCTTCACCACCGCCGCCGGGAGCTTCGCGTCGCCCGGCCTCTCCTGGACCATGGCCATGCCGTCGACGGAGAAGTAGACGGCGAGGACGTCACCCTTGCGGACGGCCTGGGCGTGCATGGTGTGGGTGATCCCCTTGAGGGGCGTCGTGGAGCGGAAGGCCAGTGACTCGTCACCACCCTCGGCCACCGGCTTCTCGGTGGTGACGGAGTCGTACGGGGCCGTGCCCTTCGCCTTCGCCGTGAAGCCACCGCCGCACGAGTCGACGCCCTTGGCCAGCCCGGCGAAGGCGGACTCGGCCTTGCCGGGCGCGTACGTCGTGAGCGTGATGTACGTGAACTCGCTCCCCTCCAGGACAGAGTGGGTCAGGTCGCCCTGAGACTCGCCGAGGGGAAGCTGGTTCATCGCGTAGACCAGCGGGGCGCAGGCCGGCTTGTCGACCGTGACGTCGTCCGGGGACTGGGCGAAGGCGTACTCGTTGTCCTCCCTGGAGGCGGGCTTCACGGCGAGCCCCGGCACATCCGCCTTCGTGATCATGAGCTTCGCCAGCCGCTCGGCCGGAGTCACCTGCTTCGCCCGGGACGCGATGGGCCTGGGCCCACCGGTCGCCGAATCCGATTCGGCGTCCCCGCCGCACGCCGTGAGCGTGGCGAGGGAGAGCAGGGACAGGGTGGAGGCGGCGAGCGCGGCCCGCTTCATGGAGGACTCCTCGTGGGGGACAGGCCGACGATCATGGCACGGCGAAATCCCGGCTCACGTGAGTGAATCGTGTGGGCCTCATGGCAGAGGCGTGACGAAAGGGCCGGTGGCCGTATGTCCGTCGGTCCGGGGTGGATTCGCTGCCGCACAGGGAACGGCCTGTCGGCGGGCCGCCGTCAACGGGTTTGCCCAGGCCGGAAGTTGCAGATGGATAACGGTGCGCGCCGTGAGGTTCAGGACGCAGGACGCGCCTTGAGGGGCTTATGTGCGGCTGATACGGTGCGATGGCTTGACACTCACCCCCAGTGCTGGCTATTCGCCCAGGTCGGGCGGGTACGTCCGGCCCGTCCCGCAGTTTCCGTGCGGGGCAGGCGCGGGTGAAGTGTCCAATTTTGAAGGCAAATTGACAGACATCATCTTGGGTGTACGGGGAGCGGTTGCGTGAAGATCCAAGAGCGTACGGGGGCGGGCGCGGGCCGTTCCGCCTCTCCGGCTCAGCCGTCGGTCGGCGACCGCCTTCCCGCACCACCTCGCGAGCGCAAACCGGCACTGGCCGCGCTCGCGGTGCTGCTCATCCTGGTGGGTGCGCTGGGCGCGACGATGCTGGTGCTGCAGGCCGGTGACCGGGTCGAGGTCGTCAAGGTGAAGAGCGACGTCCAGGCCGGGGAGTCCCTCAAGGACACTGACGTGACCTCCGTCATGGTCGCCAAGGACGAGAGCATCCACTACGTCGAGTGGTCGCAGCTGAAGACCATCCAGACCTACAAGGCCAAGTCCACGATCTACGCGGGGACTCTCGCGGTCGGTGAGATGTTCGCCAAGAAGGCCAGCCTCCCCGCGGGCAAGGCCTCCGTCGGCCTCGCTCTCAAGGAGGGCCAGTACCCCTCCGACATCAAGTCCGGTGACGTCGTCGCCGCCTACCGCGTCAGCACCAGCGGAACCCCCTCGAACAACACCGACGACAACACCGGCTCGAGCGGCACCTCGTCCTCCGGCGCCATCGTCGACAACGCGCGCGTGAACAATGTCGCCGAGGACGATGACGCGACCGTGAGCACCGGCAACCTCTCGCTCACCGTCCTCGTCGACGAGGCCGACGCGGCCGCGCTCGCCTCCGCGGCGGCCGCGAACCAGGTCGCCATCGTGCACGTCCCCGGCAACTAGAAGGCGGCACCCATTCCATGGCGCTCATCGCTCTCGCCGCCGACAAGGGTTCCCCCGGCGTCACCACCGCGGCCGTCGCTCTCTCGGCGGTCTGGCCGCGGCGTGTCCTGCTCGCCGAGGCGGACCCGGCGGGCGGTGACCTCGTCTACCGCAGTGCGGCCGCACACGGCGGACCGCTCAACCCCAACACCGGCATGCTGTCCATCGCCGCCACCGCGCGCCGCGGACTCGTGCCGGACCAGCTCTGGGACCACGTCCAGCCGTTGAGCGGCGGTCTCGAGGTGCTCGTCGGGCTCGGTATCGCCGAGCAGGCGGCCGGCCTCGCGGGACTGTGGCCGACCCTCGGGCACGCCTTCGCCTCCCTCGCCGACTCCCCGCACGCCGCCGCCGACGTCATCGCCGACTGCGGACGCGTCAGCGGGGACACCCCTGCCGTCGAACTGTTCCCGCACGCCGCGCTCGTGCTGCTCATCTCGCGCACCGAGCCGGAGGCCATCGCCCGGGTCCGCGACCGCGCCGCCGCCCTCGCCGGCAAGCTGCACGGCGGATCGCGCGGCGCCGCGAGCCTCGGCACCCCGATGATCGGCGTCGTCCTGATCGCCGACACGGGCACGGCGGGCAAGCTCGCCTCGCAGGTCAACGACATGCTCGTGCACGCCCAGACCGGTGCCCGCGTGGTCGGCACCATCGCCGACGACCCGGCCGGCGCCGACCAGCTGGCCGGCCGCAGGCGCGGCCGGCTCGACAAGTCGCTGCTGATCCGCTCGGCCCGCAAGGTCGCGGCCGACATCTACCAGCAGTACGGCGCCGCCTGGGCCGCCTCCGCCCAGGCGAACCAGGCCCACCAGTCCCAGCACAACCACCCGGGCCAGATGCAGGGCCACGCGGGGGCCGGCGCATGACCGCTGTCGACCACCAGTTGGTCAAGCGGTTCCGCCAGGACGCCGGCGACCGTATCGCCGAGCAGCGCCGACAGGACCAGGTCAGCAACGTCACTCCGATGTCCACGGAGGACGAGCGGCACTACGCGCGTGCCGTCATCGCCCAGATCCTGGAGGAGTACGCCCGCGCCGAGATCAACGCGGGCCGTACGCCGCTGGACGCCGAGACCGAGGAGCAGTACGCGTCCGCCGTGCACGCCGCGCTCTTCGGCGTCGGCCGGCTCCAGCCGCTGTTGGACAACCCCGACGTCGAGAACATCGACATCAACGGCTACGACCAGGTGTTCGTCGGCTACGCCGACGGCCGTGAGGTGACGGGCGACCCCGTCGCCGAGACCGACGAGGAGCTCATCGAGCTCATCCAGGTGCTGGGCGCGTACTCGGGTCTGTCCTCCCGCCCCTTCGACTCGGCCAACCCCCAGCTCGACCTCCGGCTCCCCGACGGTTCGCGTCTGTCGGCCGTCATGGACGTCACCCGGCGCCCCGCCCTGTCCATCCGCCGCGCGCGCATGGGCAAGGTGTTCATCTCCGACCTCGTCGGCAACGGCACGGTGACGCCCGAGGTCGCCCACTTCATGGCCTGCGCGGTCCGCGCCCGCAAGAACATCATGATCGCGGGCGCCACCAACGCCGGTAAGACGACGCTCCTTCGGGCCCTCGCCAACGAGATCCCCCCGAACGAGCGCCTCATCACCGTCGAGCGGGCCCTGGAGCTCGGCCTCGACACCTTCGCCGACCTGCACCCCAACGTCGTCGCCTTCGAGGAACGCCTGCCCAACTCCGAGGGCCAGGGCATGATCTCGATGGCGGAGCTGGTGCGACGCTCGCTGCGTATGAACCCCTCACGCGTCATCGTCGGTGAGGTCCTCGGCGACGAGATCGTCACGATGCTCAACGCGATGTCGCAGGGCAACGACGGTTCGCTGTCCACGATCCACGCCAACAGCTCCCACGAGGTCTTCAACCGTATTTCCACCTACGCGTTGCAGGCCTCCGAGCGGCTGCCCATCGAGGCCAGCCAGATGCTGATCGCGGGCGCGGTGAACTTCGTCGTCTTCATCCAGCGGCGCAACAACTACGGCAACGGCGGCCGCCTCCAGCGCATGGTCACCTCCGTCCGCGAGGTCAACGGCGTCGACGGACGCGTCCTGTCCAGCGAAGTGTTCGCGGAGGCTCCCGACGGCCGCGTCGTACCGCACGCCCCCATAGCCTGCGTGGAGGAACTGATGGCACACGGCTACCGGCCGACCGGGACCTGGGGGTGACGGGCGTGAACACGACTCTCGCGGCACTCGGCTCGCTCGGCTCCATGGGCGGACTGTTCTCCACCACCGTCCTGTACTCGATCGGCAGCGGCGTCGCCGTCGGCGGCGGCATCGCGCTCCTCCTCCTCGCCGTACGCGGCCTGCCCGTCAAGCCCGACCACGAGAAGCAGAAGGCGGCCGAGCGGGCGAGCGAGCTGATCCGCTTCGCCGGCCGGCGCGGCTCGCTCGCGGCCATCGTCGGCCTCGTCGTCCTCCTCCTCACCCGCTGGGCGGTCGCGGGCATCGCGGCCGGCGTCCTCGTCTTCTTCTGGGACCGCCTGTTCGGCGGCGCCGGCGAGGAACGGGCCGCCATGCGCCGCGTGGAGGCCCTCGCCTCCTGGACTGAGTCCCTGCGCGACACCATCGCCGGCGCGGTGGGCCTCGAACAGGCCATCCCGGCCTCCGCCCGCGCCGCGGCCCCGGTCCTGCGCCCCCACCTCGACGCCCTCGTCGACCGTCTGCGCGCCCGCACCCCGCTGCCCGAGGCGCTCCAGCAGCTCGCCGACGAGATCGACGACGCCTCCGCCGACATCATCGTCGCGGCCCTGATCCTCAACGCCCGCCTGCGCGGCCCCGGTCTGCGCCAGGTGCTCGGCGCCCTCGCCAAATCGGCCCGCGAGGAGGTCGACATGCGCCAGCGCGTGATGGCCCAGCGGTCGTCCACGCGGCGGTCGGTGCAGATCGTCGTAGCGGTCTCGATCTCCTTCGTCCTCGGCCTGTCGATCTTCAACCGTGAATTCGTGGAGCCGTATGGCACGCCCGCCGGCCAGCTCGTCCTGGCCTGTGTCTGCGGTCTGTTCGCGCTCGGCTTCTGGTGGCTGCGCAAGCTGTCCACCATCGAGACGCCCGAGCGCTTCCTGGTGCGGGACGAGGCAGCCGTCCAGTTCGTCCGTCCCAGGACGCCGTCGCAGCAGTCGCAGCAGTCCCAGCAACTGCCGCAGGAAGAGGGGGCACGCCGATGAACCTCACGATGCCGCTCGTCGTCGGCGCCGTCATCGGCCTGGGCATCTACGCCCTCGTCCGCGCCCTCATGCCCAGCAAGCGCAGCGCGATCTCACAGGTCGCGCGGATCGACGCGATGCGGGCGCGCGGCTCGGCGTACGAATCGGCGCGCCGCGAACGGGAGAAGGGCCGCCTCGGCGCGCTGCGGGCCGAAGTCGGCCTGCGGGTCTCCGAGTTCTACCTCCAGCAGGGCTGGGAGCAGCGCTCGCTGCGCGCGGACCTGGCGGTGCTGGAGCGCAGCTGGGAGAAGTTCCTGGCGACGAAGGTGCTGCTGGGTGTGGCGGGCCTGTTCTTCGGCCCGTTCCTGTTCGCCATCGTCTGGACCCTGGGCGTCGGCAAGAGCCCGATCATCCCGGTGTGGCTGGCGCTGCTGTTCGCGGTGGTCTTCTTCTTCCTGCCCGACCTCGAGGTACGGCGGGACGCCGCCGACAAGCGGCGTGACCTGCGGCGTGTGATCGGCGCGTACCTCGACCTGGTGTCGATGAGCCTGGCCGGCGGACGCGGTCTGCCGGAGGCCCTGATGGCGGCGGCGGAGGTGTCGGACGGCTGGGCCAACCAGCGCATCCGCAACGCCCTGTCCGACGCCCGCATCACCGGCCTCAGCCAGTGGCAGGCGCTCGGCCAGCTCGGCGAGGAGATCGGCGTCGAGGAGCTCAAGGATCTCTCCGCCTCCCTGGCCCTGGTCGCGGACGACGGAGCGAAGGTCCGCGAGTCCCTCGCCTCCCGCGCCGAGACCATGCGGCACCGCGAACTCGCCGAGATCGAGGGCAGCGCGGGTGAGAAGTCCCAGTCGATGCTCGTGGCGCAGCTGCTGCTGTGCGCCGGGTTCCTGGTGTTCCTGATCTTTCCGGCGGCGATGCGGGTGTTCCAGGTGCAGTGAGCCGTGCATGAGCCTTGCAGCGACCTTCACAACTCCAGAACCTCCGTGAACCGATTTCGAAAGGACAAGACGTCATGAACGGACGCAACTTCCACACCGGCATCCCGGCCGTGGACTTCCTGGTCACCTTCCTGCAGGCCCGCACCGAGCGGGCCCGCTCCGGCGAGCTGGACCGCGGTGCCTCCGCGGTCGAGTGGGTCATCATCTCCGCGGTCGTCGTGGCGATCGTCGGTGTCGTGGCCGCCATCATCAACGCCGCGCTGAGCGAGGGCGCCAACAAGGTCGGCGACTGCATCAAGGGCGCGGACGCGGGCAAGACCTGCTGATCGCCTGATCGTCGTAGAGACAGTCGCAGGGACAGACGTAGGGACGACGGGGTCACGGGGATGCTGGCGGACGTGAGCAGACGGGTACGCCGCAGGGTGGAGGCCGCACGGAAGAGGGCGGCCGCCCGCGGTGACTCAGGCATGACCGCGATCGAGTTCGTGCTGCTCACTCCGGTGCTGTTCTTCATGATCTTCGCGACGGTGCAGTTCGCCCTGTACTTCTTCGCGGACCACGTGGCCCAGGCGGCGGCCCAGGCGGGAGCGCGCAAGGCGCGTGCCACGGCCGACGAACGCCCGGGCGCCTGGCGGGGCGAGGCGCAGAACGTGGTGGACGCGTACATCAGCCAGCTGGGCCCGCAACTGGTGCTGGGGCCGGATGTGACGATGCTCCAGCCGGACCAGAACACGGTGGGCGTGGAGATCGCGGCGCGGGTGCCGACGGTGTTCCCGGGCCTGGATCTGACGGTGCACGCGCAGTCGGCGGGCCCGGTGGAACGGTTCGTTCAGGAGGAGAACTGATGACTCTCTCTCCTCCTGCTGTCCTTTCGAGGGACGGCCGGTCCATGGACGACCGGGGCCTCTCCACGATCGAGGTCGTGATCCTCGCCCCGGTGATGATCCTGTTCATCCTCGTCCTGGTGGCCTTCGGCCAGCTCGTGGACGGCCGTGGGGCGCTCGACGGCGCGGCCCGGGACGCGGCCCGCGCGGGCTCGATCCAGAAGAACCACGCCACCGCCATGGCCGAGGCGAAGAAGGCCGCGGAGGCGAACCTGACGGACGTCTGCGCGGGTCCCGTATCGGTCGTCCAGACGAGCGAGGGCTTCGAGCCCGACACCATCTTCACGGTCGAGGTGAGCTGCGAGGTGCGAGGCCTCGCCATGATCGGCCTCGACGTCCCGACGACGCTGACGGCGAGCTTCAGCTCTCCGCTGGACCCGTTCCGGAGGTCGGCGTGAGCCACAACCGCCCGTCCCTGCCGCTCCGGCGTTCCTGGTGGGCCGCCCGTCGCGCACACCTGGACGACCGCGGCTCGGGCGCCGGCGCGGTCATCATCTTCACGCTGGTCTTCCTCTCCCTCTCCGCGTTCGTGATCGACGGCGGCCTGTCCATCTCCAAGCGGGAACGGGCGGCCGACATCGCGGAACAGGCGGCCCGTTTCGCCGCCCAGGACATCGACCGCGAGGCCCTCTACGACGATGTGGGCGGCCCCGCTCCGATCAACTTCGGGAACTGCAACGCCCGTGTGAAGGCCTTCGCCCGCGAGATGGACATGACGGGCGCGGACATCGCGGCGACCCACTGCGTGGCTGCGACCGCCGAGCAGGTGGAGGTCGACGTGCAGCTCACCTACTCCCCGGTCTTCACGGGGATGTTCTACGGCGGCGACGTGGTCGTCCACGGGCAGGCGGTGGCACAGAACGAGGTCCAGTGAGGCCCTCTCGGCCTCCCTGAGACCGATCCCCCCCCACTGGAGGTACACCCCCATGCGCACACGCACGACCACGGCGGCCGCGACCGCCCTGACCGCGGCGGTGGCGCTGCTGCTGACGGGCTGCGGTGGCTCGGACACGGCGGACAAGAAGGACGACGACAAGATCGCGGGCGCGGACACGGGCGCGGGGTCGGGCTCGGCGAACCCGTCGGCGTCGGCGTCTGCCGACGGCATCGACCGGCCGGAGATCAAGCTGCCGGCGGATGTGAAGAACGTCTTCGAGGGCGGTACGACCGGTGACCCGGCCAAGGACGCCGTGCTCGCGGACAACGAGCGGATGATCAACTCGATCGACGAGGCCATCACCGTGGACGCCGACAAGCACCCGGCGCTCAAGTTCTACAGCAAGGACGACGCCCTGCTCGCGGCCGCGACCTACGTCCAGTCCTTCTACGACGCCGGAACGTCATGGGCCGGCGAGACGCGCTACTACGACCGCGAAGTCACCCTGGACGGCAAGACGTCCGCCACGATGACGTACTGCGGTGACGAGACGAAGTCCAACAGCAAGGACCGCAAGACCAAGAAGGTCAAGCAGGCGCCGGGGTCCGCGGACGACTACGTGTCCTACAACGCGCGCATGAAGAAGAACGCGACGGGCGTCTGGCAGACCGTGAAGGTGACGTCCGAGCGAGGAGCGGAGAAGTGCCGACCGTGATGTGCATGCGTACGCGAGCGGGGGTCGCCACCGCGCTCGCCCTGCCGCTGGCTCTCCTGCCGACGATGGCACAGGCCGGAAGCAAGACGGACCAGGGCGCCAGTCTGGGTGACGCCCAGGGCGGCAAGAAGGGCCAGAACATCACCGTCCGGACCAAAGTGCAGACGACGGTCGACGGCGCTCCCGGTTCCACGAAGTCCGGCTCCCTGTCCTCCACCGACAGCAACTGGACACCCCCGGCCTGCTGGTACGAGCCCGCGTTCTCGCCGAAGGAGATCCAGTCCACGGTGAAGACGTGGCGGAACTTCGACATCTCGTTCTTCTACGGGATCGGGGACTTCATCGGAGACTCCCTGGACCAGCGGTACAAGAACGGGCACCCGTACAAGAACTACAACCTGGACAAGCAGGGCGAGGGAATGTTCTGGGCGGCCGCGGTGAACCCCAACCGCAAGGACGAGCCCGAAGCCCTGTCCTGCGACAAGCCGCCCTTCTGGGTCGACGAGGGAGACCCCCCGAAGGAGCCCCTGGCCGTCTCCCCCCAGGTCCTCGCCGAATACGCCTACGACGAACTCCCCGTCCCCGACACCGAGATCAAGATGGCCCCGACGGGCAAGTCGACCGTCAACCTGCCCACCTGGATCTGGCTCGACAAGGCCAAGTTCAAGAAGCTCTCGGTGACGGCGAGCCTCCCCGGCACGGGCCTGTCGGCGACCACCACCGCCGAACCCGTCTCCCTGCACATCGAACCGGGCACGGGCGACGCCGAGACCTACCCCGCCTCCGGCGAATGCGCGATCAACGAGGACGGCAGCATCGGCGAACCGTATGCGAAGGGCAAGGCCGGCAAGACCCCGCCCTGCGGCGTGAGCTACCTGCGCTCCACGGGTGACGGAGAGTCCTACCCGCTGAGCGCCACGGTCACCTGGAAGATCAACTGGACGAGCACGAACGGCGACGGCGGCGACCTCCCCGACGGCACATTCGGTACGACCCAGGACGTGACGGTGCAGGAGATCCAGTCGGTGAACCGCTGATCCGGAACATTCGACGGATCTGCACACCGTTCACCGCGGGGTCGTAGGCATCCCGGACAGGGGCCGCGCTCGGCGCATTTCCCCCGCCGCGCAATACATTCCCGTATCGCGAAGTGGCGGAACATGTGAAGAGAGCGCGGCACCCGGTGACCAAATGGTCACACCCATGAATTAGACCCCCGAAATCCACCGCACCCCCATAACCACTGACTGGCCGCGCCTTCTCCCGACGTGCTTTGATCGGTCACGCTCGAGCACTTCGAATTATTGAACGAAGGGAACCGCCCCCCATGGCCTTCACCCCGCAGATCGCGACCGCCCAGATGTCCGACGCCGAGCTGGACACCATCGCCGGCGGCCAGGCGGGTGCCGCCGCGGGTGCCGGCGCCGCAGCCGGTCTCTACGTCGAGACCTCGGCCGCCGGCGTCAACGCCGGTGTCGGCGGCGGCGTGGGCCTCGCCGTCTCGCCCCAGGGCGTTGCGGCGGACCTGCACCTCAACGCCGCCGTCGCTTCCTGACGAAGGCACGCGAAAGGCCCCGGATCTCCGGATCCGGGGCCTTTTCATGTCTCACGGACAGCGGGCTACTTATCCCCGCCATCCCCCTTACCACCTTTACTGCCCTTACCGCCCCGCTTGTCCTCGGTCTTCATGGCGTCGTTGGCCTTCTTGGCAAGCTCGTCATCAAGCTTCTTGAACTCGCGAACAACGGCATCGGACATACTCGCCAACGCATCGAGCTGCTGCGTGATGTCCTCGCGCCCGTCTTCCCAGTTGGACTCGAAATCCCCGAGCGCGTCATTGACGCTGCCGTCGCCGATGTCGTCCTTGTAGGACTCGAAGAGCTTCTTGGTGTGATTCAGACGGGTCTTGATGGAACGAAGCCGGCGCCCATAGCCCTCCAGCTCGGTGAGCGGGAGCGCGAGGTCGCTCTTGCCCTTGCCCATGTGGATTCCCCCAGCAGGTCAGACGACTCAGATGAAACGGAACGTGCTCGTCACAGCGTCGAAGATGTCATGGAAGGCCTCGGCCAGGTCCAGCACGGGGCTGGCCCCGGAGATGAGTACGACCTGGTCGGCGGTTCCCGGGACGGGTACGTACGTCTGGGTCAGCACCATACGCAGCGTACGGCTGTCCCCTTCGGCGACGGGCACGTCCTCGACGCCGTACGTGCGCGCGGCCGGACCCACTTCCGGAATCTCGACGGTCGTGACCTTGCGCCAGGCGTCTCCCTCACGCCGGGGTGTGATGGCACGCAGACTGTCGGCGATGGCACGAGGATCGGTGGACAGGGCGACGCCCTGCTTGTTCTTGGCGCCGAGGACGGAGAGGGTGACGGTGGCGGAGAGCGGGATGCCCTCGAAGTTCTCCGCCATGCAGCCCATGTACAGGGCACCGGAGTCGTGCGCGTCCTTGGCCATCTTCCGCAGCATGCCGGTCACATCGGCGCGGTAGGGCGCCAACTCGGGCGTTTCCCGCACCCGCTCGTCGACGAGGGCGCGGATGGTCGCCTCGCGACCTTCGGGGCGGATGTCGAACTCCCACCATGAGTCCGGGACGGAGAGGGACAGGCCGGCCGGCACCACACTCTGTGTCGTCATACGTCTTCCTCGTCCTCGAAGCTGACGGGGATGTAGCTCTCGATGTAGTCGGCGAGGAACGCGTGCGCTTCCTGCGGGATGGAGAGGGGCGCTCGGACGGCGTACTCGAGGAGCAGCTTCGGGGGGTAGTAGTCGACGTACTCGTATTCGATGCCCTCCAGCTCGCTTTCTGGAGCGTAACGATCGGCGACGCCGAGCGCGTCCAGCATCTCGTGAAGGCCGTACTCGCCGATCTCGTTCCCCAGATCGACAGGTAGCCGATACGGAATGACCTCGGCAGGGGACCGGGGGACCTGGCCTCGCCCGATATTCAAGAGGTCTTCGTGACTCAGCCGGAACCAGGGCCCTGTCCGCTTCACCACCATCCACCGGTCGGACACACCGCTCTGGAAGACAGTGCATTCCGCCCCGGAGAAGATCTGGGTCATGGCGAGGCCCATTCTCGTAAGGGGAGGCGGCGAGCCGTCGAGGCTCTCGATTTCCTCGTGTCCTGCTTGCGTCATCCGCGTGAACTCGGCATAGAAGTCGGAGCTCTTGCCCGACTCCTCCAGACAGGAGAAGTGCAGGTTGCCGTCAAGGAACGAAGGAGTCGCGGACCACGGGTCCCGAATCAGGCGATACCCGGCGACTCCGTCGCTCTGTCCAGGGATCGGAGGGGCCGGTGCTCCGCAGATCTGGCATTCGTTGATGTCCGGCATGTTCGTGCGCCCGTCGGGTCGGTTCGGATGGATGGAGGCGTTCATCGTAGGCCTGCAACAGGAATGATTCCGCCGCGATCACCGATCGGGCCCCCCGGAGGGTAGGTGCCCTGGGGCAGGTCGAGCACTCCGTTGTTGTCGAAAAAGCGCACGTTCCCGTCCCGGCTGATGACAGCTTCCATGTGTGGTGTGCGCTTGTTGTCCAGGTCCCGGCTCATGCTGTTCTTCATTCCTCGCGCCGCTTCCATCTCATCGGGTGGCCCGGGAATCCGGTCTTCGGGATGAGTGTGCACGGTGAATTTGTAACCCTCGTCCCTCAGCTCCTTGGGGATGATCGTGGTCACTTCATCACCCTGGAAGAGGCGCATCTCTCCGGCGGCGTTCTGCACCACTGCGTGCTCGACGCCATGGAACTTCTGAAGTTCGGCCATATGTGAAATGTTCACCTCGTTGGGGGTGATGTTCACGGGACCTTTCGTGAGGTCCCTGGCCAGTTGGCGAGACTTGGGAGAGAGGGCGCGGTAGGGGATCGTCCCGCCAAACAAACGACTGGAGCCCTTGAAGGGGCGGTAGATTGAGCGAAGGCCTTCTCCTGAACGGAGTTGCTGAACCTTCTTGAGGAGCCCGCCACCGATCCCTTTCATAGCGCCGGTGCCAAGTGCCTTGAGGCCTCCGGCCTTCCACAGTTTCCCGAGCTTCGCGAGACTGGTGAAGCCCTTTGTGGCCGGTATGCAATCCAGAGCCGCCCATAGCAGGTCACCCCACCCGGCTTGCCCCTTGATGACTTTTCTCAGTGTGTCGGCGAGCACCACGAGGGCAGCCGCGAAGACGAGCCAGCCGAGCGGGCCGCCGATGATCATCACGATGATGCCGACGACGGTCACGACCCACTTGCAGATGGTGACGATCTCGTCCCAGTGGTCGGTGACCCAGTCGCCGATCTCCTCCCACCAATGGCGGTTGGGGATCCCTGCGTCGGAGGCCTCCTGCAGTTTCGTGACCGTGCGCCGGGCCGCGTCCTCCCGCATCCGCTGCGCCTGACCGGCGAGCTTCTTGGCCGCGTCGAGGGCACTTTGGGCGGTCTGGACGTTCTGCTCGGCCGCCGTCTGGCGGGCCTTGGCGTGCTGCGCGTTGCGGGTGGCGCGGCGGACCTCGTCCTCGTCCGGCTTGGGGACGTCCTTGCCGCCGTTCTTCGACGGATCGTAGGAGTCGGCCTTCTCGGTCGCCGTCCGTACCCAGTCGTCGGCGCCGGACAGTGCCGTCTGGGCGGTGGTGAGTTCGGCGCGCGCCTTCCGCCCGTCGCGAAGCGCCTTGTCGGCCTTGTCCTGAGCGGTCTCGAGGTCGGGCCAGAAGGAGGCGAGGGCGTCGCCGGCCAGGTCGTACGACTTCTTCAGCTTCCGCAGCTTCTTGGGTGCGTCCGCGAACTCCTCCGCGAACACGTCCGCCGTCTTCCCCGCCCAGGAGAGGATCTCGTCCTCCTTGGCGATGCCCTTCAGATCGCGCAGAGCGTCGGCGACATCGTCAGCGAACTCGTGCAGGGTTCCGGCGAGTTTCCGGATGCGTTGGGGGTCGCCTGGCGTCGGGTCCTGGTCCAGGTCGAGTATGTGCCAGTCGGTCGGCCTGTGTGACACGTGTGTTCCCCCATAACACCTGCAACGTCTGCATCAGAACGCGTGTCGAACCTATCGCACGTCAAGTCGGTGTCTGCGAGGGATTTCGATGTCACCCTTGGAGTTCCCCGACGGGCGCGCGAGAGGCAGGAGGCAGGCGGGGTGGACATCATCCTGGACCCGCCGAACGGCGTTCCGCCGGTGAGTATGGGGATGCCCTTCGAGGCAGCCGTGTCCGTCTGACCGACACCTTCCATGGTCGGAGGAGAGGGCTGCTCGAGCTCGTCCGAGGTATCGGCGGTTTCTCTTCGTCCACGATGGCCGTCGCCGACGAACTGGGCTATCTGCGCGAGCATGAGGTGACGGCACCTTCCTTGCTGCTGTGGTCGAGTGCGGTCGAGGGGATTCCGTCCCGGCTCGACGAGCTCGAACGACCGGAAGTCGTGCGCCGTATGTGCCACATGGCCGCCGACCTGCAGCTGACGTACTTCGGATGTGGCGAGTCGCTCATCTCCCGGGCCTTCTCCGCCCCGAGGCGGGCACGCCCGAGTACGGGAAGGCGGGTTTCCGGGCCTACGATCGCGCGCTCGAAGCCGTGGTCGCCCAAGCCGGATGCTGTGCTCCGGCTCAGGCTCCCGTCAGCGGTTGATCGACTGGATTTCCTGGACGTTCATGTCCTGAGTCGTCTCGAAGGTGCCGTCGGGCAGGTCGCCGCCGGTGCCGTCGGAGCCCTCCCAGCTGATCTGCCAGGTGACGCTGGCGGAGAGTTGGTACGGCGTGCCGTTCGTGGCGCGGAGGTAGCGGAGGCCGCAGGGTGGGGTCTTGTCGGCGTTGCCCTTGGTGTACGGGGTGCCGATGGAACCGTCTTCGTTGATCTGGCAGTCGCCGGAGGCGGGGAAGACCTCGGCGTCCTCGGTGCCAGGCTCCAGGTGGAGGGCGACCGGCTTGGCGGTCGTCTCGGCCCACAGGCCGGTGCCGGGGAGTTCGGCGCGCACCTTGACGTCCTGGAAGGTGCCCTTGTCCAGCCACACCCAGGTCGGCAGGTTCACCGTCGACTTGGCCGTCGGCTTCAACTCCACCTTGGTCTCGGGGACCTTGACCTTGTCGTAGGCGTAGTCGGCGAGGGTTTCAGGCGTGGGGGCGTTCGGCACGTCGGGGATCTCGCCGGCGTCCTGCCAGAACATGAGGCGACTGCACAGCGAGGTGTCATCGACCTTGGTCACGTCCGGAGACACTCCGCGCCAGAAGTAGCCGTCCTTGCCGAGGTTGTAGTTCTTGTACCCCTTCACGGTGGCCGGCTTCGTGAAGATGGTGGTGGCGTCCTTCTCGTCCCTGAAGTGGTCGGTCCAGAGCTCCGAGCCGTACCAGCCGTCGCGCAGACCGGCGTCGCCGCTGCCGTCGTTCTCCGAGAAGTTCTTCAGCTGCTCGGGGGTGAAGACGGGCTCGTACCAGCAGGGCGGCGGCTCCCAGTTCACGTCCGTCGACGCGACAGTGCCCTGCTTGCCGCCGGTGGGGCCGCTGGTCTGCGTGACCTTGATCCGGGACTGCGAGGCAGAAGCGGAGATCTCGTTGTCCTTGGCTCCGCCGCCGTAATTGCCTTCGCCGCCGAGAGCGACTGCAGGCACGGGTGCGAGGAGAGCGACGGTGAGCGAGAAGACTGTAAGGGGCCGGGAGCCGTGTGAGGACCTCACTGCGCGCAGCCACCCCTCTCTGAGTGGGCGGACACTGCCTGCCACACACTCTGGGCGTTCTTGCCCATGGAGATCACGTAGAGGACCTCGGGGTCCGTGCCCGCCGGGTTCCCCTTGACCTCGCCGGTCTTGCGGTTCCTCGTGGAGGCCTTGCTCTCGTCGGTGCAGTAGGAGAGGGACGCCGCTGCCTTGTCCTTGGCGAGGGTGACCTTGGGGTCGAACACGGGCAACTTGCCGATGACGGTGAGGTTCTTGTCCGTGTAGGTCCTGATCCACTGCTGGCTCTGCAAGAAGCCGTTTTTCGTGTCGTAGAAGGCCCGGTTCCTGCTGTCGGGATCGTTCTCGATGATCGCCTCGTACCCCGCCCGGAGCTGTTCCTTGCCGTCGTTGAGTACCGCCTGCTCCACAGGGTCGTTGCTCGTCCAGTTCTCGAAAGTCAGCTCGAAGCTGCTGGGGAGCTTGATCACCGGGCGCTTGACGCCGGGCGCCGCGGACGACGCCGAGGCCGACGGGCTGCTCGACTCGCTGTCCGCCCCCTTGATGTCGTCCGACGACGAATCGTCACCCCCGCCACAGGCGGTCAGAAGCAGCGCCGCCGCCGTGGCGAACGCTGCGGCAGCGGTGGTCAGTGCGCGGCGGGCCACAGTTGATCTCCCCCGTAGTTTCGGTGTACGCGACAGAGAACGAAGCTACCAGGGGAGGGGATTTGGCCATTGAGAGGCAGGGGTGGATTGTGTGGGGAAGGTGAGGAGTGTGGCGTGGCAGTTGCGAACGACGTGGGGTCCGGTAGTCAGCGGTTGATCGACTGGATCTCCTGGACGTTCATGCCCTGGGTCGTCTCGAACGTGCCGTCCGGGAGGTCGCCGTTCGCGCCGCCCGAGCCCTCCCAGCTGATCTGCCAGGTGACGCTGGCGGAGAGTTGGTACGGCGTGCCGTTCGTGGCGCGGAGGTAGCGGACGCCGCAGGGTGGGGTCTTGTCGGCGTTGCCCTTGGTGTACGGGGTGCCGATGCTGCCGTCGTCGTTGATCTGGCAGTCGCCGGAGGCGGGGAAGGTTTCGGCGTCGTCCGTGCCCGGTTCCAGGTGGAGGGCGACCGGCTTGGCGGTCGTCTCGGCCCACAGGCCCGTGTTCGGGAGTTCGGCGCGGACCTTGACGTCCTGGAACGTGCCCTTGTCCAGCCACACCCAAGTGGGCAGATTGACCGTGGACTTGGTCTTCGGCTTGAGCTCGACCTTCGTGTCCGGGACCTTGACCTTGTCGTAGGCGTAGTCGGCGAGTGTCTCGGCTGTGGGGGCGTTCGGCACGTCGGGGATCTCGCCGGCGTCCTGCCAGAACATGACGCGCTCGCAGCCGTACGAATCCTGGTCCTCAAGATCGCGGGCCACCCCGCGCCAGAAATAGCCGTCCTTGCCGAGGTTGTAGTTGTCGTAACCCTTGCGGGTGATGAGGGACCCGTCCTCGTAGTTGTAGGCGTCCTTGCCGTCCCGGTAGTGGTCCTGCCACAGGCTCTGGCCGCCCCAGGACGCGTGGGGGCTGACATACCCGAGAGCGACGCCCGTCTCCGAGAACTTCTTGAGCTGCTCCGGCGTGTAGACGGGCTCGTACCAGCAGGGCGGGGGCTCCCACGTCGCGTCCGTCGACGAGATGGTGCCGCTGTTGCCACCGGTGGGGCCGCTCTCCTGCGTGACCTTGATCCGGGAGGACGTGACGGAAGCGGAGACTTCCTGGTCGTTCGCGTTGCCCGAGGGAGGGGGAGTTGAGGGGGTGGTGGTGTCTTCCGTGGGCGCGTCGGCATGGGCGACACCGCCGGTCCACAGCATCGCGGCGGCGCCCACGGCGGCACCCCATCCCACTGTCCGCCGTGAAAATGTCGTCATCGGCACTGCTTCGCCTTGCCGATGACCTCGACGTTGCCGGTCTTCCAGACCTTCGAGGAGCCGGACGGGGGGATCATGAGCAGCTTCCACGACTGGTAGCTGTCCAGGCTTTCCTCGGTGTAGAGGACCTTCTTGGACTTGATCTCCCTGCCGTAAAACTTGGCCTGGTTCCTGCAGAACGAGACGAGGAGACTCTTGCTGTCGTTCAGGGGGGTGATGTCTTCGTCGTAGTACTTGTCCGTCCCGGTGACGGTCCAGCCGCCCTTGACCCAGGACGCGATCTGCGACTTGGCGTATTGCGAGGCCTGTGCGCCCGAGTAGAACCGATACGCCGGATCGTCCACATCCTGCTCGGCGATGCCGTGCTTCAGCGCGCGGATGTAGTTCTCGGCGTCGGCAAGCGCTTCCGCGTGCTTCGTGTCGGACGGCTGATCGAAGTCGAAGACCAGCTTCAGGTCCTTCGGCACGCTGACGTCCGGACGGTCGGCCTCGGCAGGGCCGGACGCGGACGCCGACGGGCTCCTTGAAGCCCCGTCCGCCGCCCCCTTGATGTCCCCCGACGGCTTGTCATCGCCGCCCCCGCCGCATGCGGTGAGCAGAAGTGCTGCCGTCGTGGCGAACACGGCAGCTGTGGTGGTCAGAGCGCGGCGGGCCACGGATTCTCCCCCGAGGTTGGCGTGTGCGACAGGGAACGAAGCTATCAGGGGCTGTGCGTGGCCCCTTGAGTGACCGAGGGGGAATGTGTGGAGTGCGTGAGGGGTGTGCGTGGCAGTTGCGAAGGGGGTGATCCGGGTGGCCCGGCCGCCCGCGCCGGCCCGAGCGGCTACGGGGGCAAACCGGACGTCAACGCGCTTCCTCCCCTCCACCCTTCGACGACCTCAATAAGAGTCCATAAGATCTCTGTAGGCTCAGCACACCCCTTACTTCACGCTCGGCCTCACCGCACTCCACACACGACCCCAGGACACCCGCCATGCCGCGACGCCGCACCTCAAGCTCGTCAAGCTCGACGGGAAGTACGACGGGAGCGACGGGCCCTGCGACCGGCCCGACCACGGCCCCGAGGAATCGGACGCCGCAGCCGGTGAGGATCCGGCGGCGGTCGTTCGGGGACTTCGTCAAGGCGTTCTTCGCCTTTGTCGCGCTGGCCGTTCTGCTCGTCGGCGTGCCGGGCGCGCTGGCCACGCAGATCGGGTGGCCGTTGCCGAACGGGGTGCCGAGCTTCGACTGGCTTCAGCAAGAGATCACCGTTCAGACGTTCCTGAACATCCTCACCGTCGTGGTGTGGCTGGCGTGGGCGCAGTTCACCGCCTGTGTGCTCGTCGAGATGAAGGCCGCGCTGTCCGGTGTCGGCGTGCCGGGACGCGTACCGGGCGCCGGGCCCAGTCAGTTGCTCGCGCGGCAGCTGGTCGCCGCGCTGCTGCTCGTCGGCGCCACGGCCGCCAGCTTCGCGCCCGGTCTGTCGCAGCTCGGGCAGACCTACGACGCCAACCAGAAGCCCACCGTCGCCTCGGCCCAGCAGACCCCGGGCGGTCTCTTCGCCCAGCAGCAGGAGCAGGCCGCCGACACCGCGTCCGCCCTCGCCGAGCAGGCCTCGCACGCCGCCTCGCACGCCGAGGCCGGCGGCAGCACCGCCAAGCAGGGCGACACGAAGTACTACCGGATCCAGCCGCCCGAGGGGCGTCACCACGACTCCCTGTGGGAGATAGCTGACCGGCACCTCGGTGACGGGCGTCGCTACAAGGAGATCTTCGAGCTCAACAAGGACCGCGTCCAGCCGGACGGGTCCAAGCTCTCCGAGGCCAGCCTCATCCGGCCCGGCTGGATCATGGAGATGCCGGGCGACGCGCGCGGTGGCGACCTCGTCGAGATGCCCGACGAGGCTCCCAACGTGTCGCCCGATGTGCAGCAGCAGATCAGCGACTACGCCCAGTCCGGCGATCACGCCCAGGGCGGAGGGGGTGCCGGGGCGCAGGGCGGCGGCCACGAGCACGCGGGCGGTGCCGGCGGCGGCGCCTCCCAGGTGTCCCTTCCCGAGCAGCGGCCCGCCGGCGACGCCGGTCACCAGCAGGCCACGAGCGTCGGTGCCGAGTCCGACAGTTCCTTCGGCCTTCCTGAAGCCCTTCTCACCGCTCCCCTTCTCGCCGCCGGTCTCCTCGGCGCCCTGGGGCGGCGGCGCCGGCAGGCGCTGTGGCAGTCGGCGTTCGGCGCCGTCGGCGGGCGGCGCGGTATGGAGCCGCCCACGCCGAGCGGGGACGCCCAGGACGTCCAGGACGCACTGCTCGTCGGCGCCGACCCCGAGGGCGTACGACTGCTCGACCGGAGCCTGAGGGGGCTCGCCGCCTCCCTCGCCGAGGAGTCGCGGGCGCTGCCGGTCGTGTACGCGGCCTGGCTGAGCAATGGCGACCTGCACCTTCAGCTCGCCCAGCCCGCCGGGAAGCCGCCCGCCCCCTGGCAGCAGGGGCAGGACCAGACCTTCTGGATGCTGGCCAGGACCGACGCCGAGCGCTACGAGGACGTCGACACGGCCGCTCCGTACCCGGGGCTCGTCAGCCTCGGCACCATGGACGACTCGCGGCTGCTGCTCAACCTGGAGGCGGTGCCCGGCATCGTCTCGCTGAGCGGCCGGGAGGCCGACCGGGCCGCCGTCTTCGCGTCCGTCGCCGCCGAGTTGGCGACCAACGGATGGTCCGACCGCATGACCATCACGCTCGTCGGCTTCGGGGAGGACCTGACGCCGCTCGCCCCGAACCGGATCCGGCACCTCGAGGACATCGAGGCGCTCGTCGAGACGATGGAGGCCGAGACGCGGCAGCGGCGGGGCGCCCTGGGCACGGCCGGGCACGACTCCGTGCTCACCGGCCGCACCGGGCCCGCCCAGCACACCCGCTGGGCCCCGCACCTCGTCCTGCTCGCCGCCCAGCCGTCCGCAGAGGACGCCGTCAAGCTCGCCGAACTCGCCGCCGACGCCGGACGGCTGGGCATCGGCTACCTCGTCGGCACCGAGACCGGCGATCTGCCGGGCGCCGCCTGGGAGATGGAGATCACCGGCCAGGGCAAGCTGCTCGCGCCCCTGCTCGGGCTGGAACTCGACGCCCAGCTGCTGCCCGCCGCCCAACAGCGCGCCGTGGTCGAGCTGTTCACCGACGCCGACCCCGAGCGTGAGTCGAACGGGCCCGCGACCACCCCGCCGTTCCTCGTCGACATCAGCGAGCACGGGCGGCCGGCCGTCTACGCCCGGCTCGTCGGGCCGTACGAGATCATCGGCCTGGACACCCCGGACGGGGAGCGCAGCGCGCTGCTGCACGAGGCGCTCGCCCTGCTGCTCCTGCACCGCGAGGGCGTGCACCCGCGGGTGCTGGCCTCGGCGCTGTGGCCGCGCGGCGTCACCGACGACGTACGGGACGCGCTCCTGGACCGGCTGCGGGTGTGGCTCGGCGCCGACCCGGACGGCACGCCCCGTCTCGGCCGGGACGGGACGGGGCGGCTCACGCTCGCCAAGTCCGTCGTCTCCGACCTGGACGTGCTGCGCTCGCTCTACCACGAGGCCACGCAGGGCAAGGGCGTCGACAGCCGGGCCGTGCGCGGGCGGCTGCTCACCGACGCGCTCGTGCTGGTGCGCGGGCCGCTGCTCGCCGACCGGCCCGAGGGTCGCTACCGGTGGCTCACCCACGAGATCATCGACGCCCAGCTGCCGCTGCTGGTCGCGGACACCGGGCTCGCGCTGTGCGAGTTCCACATGGAGAGGGACCGCGCGGAGAAGGCCATCGAGGCCCTGAACGCGGCGCTGCGCACCGCCCCGGCCGACGAGCGCCTGTGGCACGAGCTGCTGCGCGCCACCCACGCCACGGGCGACACGTCCCAGCTCACCGCGCTCGCCACCGATCTCATCGGGCGCAGCGGGGCCCGGGGCCTGCCGCCGCGCACCGAGGCACTGCTCGACGAGCTGCTGCCGACGTGGCGCGACGCGATCGCCGCGGTGGGATGAACACCGGGCTGCTGATCATCGCCGCCGCGCTCTGGGGCGCGGCGGCGGGGTCGTTCCTGCCGCGCGCGGCTTATCGCTTCTCGGCCCCCGCGGGCGAGCCGTGGCACGACAGCTGCCCCGGCGGGCATGCCCTCAAGGGCTGGCTGGGACGCGCCTCGTGCCCGGAGTGCGAGGGCGCGGCGGCGGAGGGGGCCGAGGGGGCCGAAGCGGCCGGACACGGGCCGCGTACGACCCCCCTGGTGATCGCCACCGCTCTCGTCTGCGCCGCCCTCGCCGCCGCCACCGGCACCCGCCCCGAGCTCGGCGTCTGGCTGCTGCTGGCCCCCGTCGGGGTCCTGCTGACGGCCGTCGACTTCCGGGTGCGGCGGCTGCCCGACCCGCTCACGCTCCCGTTCGCCGGGGCCGCGCTCGCCCTGCTCGGCCTGACCGCGCTGGTGCCCGAGCACGCGGGGGAGTGGACGACCGCCCTGCTCGGCTCGCTCGCGCTGGGCGGCGGCTACTTCGTGCTGTTCCTCATCAACCCCGCCGGGATGGGCTTCGGCGACGTCAAGCTCGCCCTGGGCACGGGGGCGGTCCTCGGCTGGTACGGGTGGCCGACCGTGATGCTCGGCACCTTCGCCGGGTTCCTGCTGGGCGCACTGTACGGCGGCGCCCTGGTCGTCGCACGGCGGGCCTCGCGCAAGACCGCGATCGCGTTCGGGCCGTTCCTGATCACGGGCGCCCTGCTGGGACTGCTCGTGGGCGCCTACACGGCCTGACGTCCTGTCCTCACGACCCCTGGCGTACGCTGGGCTGGTCCGTCCACAACCCTTACGAAAGGGACGCCCGGTGACCGAGAAGGCCGACCTTCAGCCCATCCTCGACCGCGCAGCCGCCGGTGGGCGGATCACCCCGGACGAGGCGCTCGTGCTGTACCGGGACGCCCCGCTGCACGCGCTGGGCGCCGCCGCCGACGCCGTACGCCGCCGCCGGTACGCGGGGACCGAGCACATCGCGACGTACATCATCGAGCGCAACATCAACTACACGAACGTCTGCGTGACGGCGTGCAAGTTCTGCGCCTTCTACGCCGCCCCCAAGGACACCGCCAAGGGCTGGACGCGCGACCTGGACGACATCCTGCGCCGGTGCGCCGAGACGGTCGAGCTGGGCGGCACCCAGATCATGTTCCAGGGCGGCCACCACCCGGACTACGGCGTCGAGTACTACGAGAAGCACTTCTCCGCCATCAAGCAGGCCTTCCCGCAGCTGGTCATCCACAGCCTGGGGGCCTCCGAGGTCGAGCACATGGCCCGGATCTCCAAGGTGAGCGTCGAGGAGGCGATCCAGCGCATCCACGCCGCCGGGCTCGACTCCTTCGCCGGTGCCGGTGCCGAGCTGCTGCCCGAGCGGCCCCGCAAGGCCATCGCCCCGCTCAAGGAGTCCGGCGAGCGCTGGCTGGAGATCATGGAGATCGCGCACGGGCTGGGCGTGGAGTCGACGTCCACCATGCTGATGGGCACCGGCGAGACCAACGCCGAGCGCATCGAGCACCTGCGGATGATCCGGGACGTACAGGACCGCACGGGCGGCTTCCGCGCCTTCATCCCGTACACCTACCAGCCCGAGAACAACCACCTGAAGGGCCGTACGCAGGCCACGCTCTTCGAGTACCTGCGGATGATCGCCATCGCGCGGCTCTTCATGGACAACATCGCCCACATCCAGGGCTCCTGGCTGACGACGGGCAAGGAGGTCGGCCAGCTCTCCCTGCACTACGGCGCCGACGACCTCGGCTCGATCATGCTGGAGGAGAACGTGGTGTCGTCGGCCGGGGCGAAGCACCGCTCCAACCGGATGGAGATCATCGACCTGATCCGCAAGGCCGGGCGGGTGCCGGCCCAGCGGGCGACCACGTACGAGCACCTCGTCGTGCACGACGATCCGGCGAACGACCCCGCCGACGACCGTGTGGTCTCGCACTTCTCGTCCACGGCCATCGAGGGCGGCACGGCTCACCCCGAGCTCAAGCTGCTCGCCCCCAACTAGTCGGCGGCGGGGAAGAGTTGGAGACGATCCACACGGCGGACGCGGTCCGTGTCACCTGGGACTCCGATCCCGTCAAGAACGGCGCCGTGGTCGTCGGACGGGACCGGATCGGTGCCGTCGGGAAACTCGACGACGTGCGTGAGGCGTTCCCGAAGGCCCGGGTGCGCAGCTGGCCCGGGACCCTCGGCCCCGCCCGCGTCCACGAGGGCCCGCTCCCGGACGCCCCGAGCCCGCGCGAACGCGTCCACGCGGTGCTGAAGCTGGGCGCGGTGGCGGTCCTGGAGGAGTACGTCGACTCGGCGGAACTGCGGTCCGCCGCCGAGCGCAACGACGTCGTCGTCCTGCCGAGTGGGCGCCGCACCGCCCTCGTCCCGACCGGCCGCGCCGACCTCGCCGTCTTCGACGAGGCGGGGGAGTGCGTCGCGACGGTGTGCGCGGGGCGGCTGGTGCACCGGCGGCGCTGAGCCGACGGCCCTTGACGCCACGTCAGCCCGTGAACTCCTCCGCGAACGCCCCCGAACTCTGCTTCACCCCACTGCAGTCGGTCGCCGGCTGATCGGTCTTCGCCCCGTCCGCGCACTGCCGGTCCCGGGCCGTCGACCACATCGACACCCATCCGATGCCCTTGTCCTCGGCGAAGGCGCGGACCTCGGCGGCGTCGGCGAGCGTGAAGGTCTCGCCGTCGACGTCGTTGACGCCGATCATCGAGGTGAGCGCCATGCCCCGCCAGGCGGCCGCGTCCGACGTGCCGAAGACCTTCTTCAACTGGGTGTGCGAGGCCTTGGCGGCCGCGAGGGCGTAGCCGCCCATGTCGCCGTCGAACGACGAGCCGTAGTTCATCGTCATCAGATTGACCGTGGCGACCTGTACGCCGTTGTCGTTGGCGGAGGCGAGGAGCGCCAGGCTGTCCTTGCCCAGCCCGGTGGGCATGACGGGCAGTGTGAAGGAGACCTCCAGATCCGTACGCTCCTTCTGGAGCAGCGCGATCGCCTTCGAACGCACCTCTATGGAGGCGGAGTCGGCCAGTTCGTCGCCCTCGATGTCGAAGTCGGCCCGGGTGGCACCGGCCGCGTCGAGGGCCTTGCCGTACGCCGCCGCCAGTTCCCGCGCACTGTCGCAGGCCGCCGCGAGTTCCTTGCCGGAGGCGCCGCCGAAGGAGACCCGGACCTGATCGCCGTCTCCCTTGAGCTCGGCGATACGGGACTTCACCGCCGAGTCGCCGATGGCGTCCGTGCCGTTCCAGCGCGGGGTGCAGCCGCTGCCGCCGGCCAGCACGAAGGCCAGGTTGTAAGTCGTGGGAGAACCCGCGGAGTCGGTGGCGGCGGCGTCCTTGGCGTCGACGTACGGGGCGTACGCGGTGCCGGTGCCGGTATCGGACTCGGCAGGGGACGACGTGCTGGGCGCTGCCGTCGACGCCGGGGGTGCCGGGCGGGCCGCCTCGCCCTGCTCGGAGCAGGCCGTGCCGGCCAGGGCGAGCAGACAGCCCAGCCCGACCGCCGCCCGCTTCCGGTGACTCCTCATAGCGCATGCTCCCGTTCTCGTGAGGTCATAAAGGTCCAAACCCCTAGTACGTTTCCCGGCAGCAAACGTCTCACGATGATGGGCGCTCAGATCGAGTTCCGCAGGCGTTCCCGATAACTCTCAGAGAAAGGACAGCTTCGGTCGTTTCTCATGGGTCTCTCACATCAGAACCCAAGTTTAGGACATATAAAGGCCGCCTAATGTCCGGGGAATGCATTCCGAGCCTGCCATCGAAAGCCGCGTCACCCGCGGTCGCCGCCGCAAACGCGGCAACGAGTCCGCCG
This sequence comes from Streptomyces purpurascens, assembly GCF_045040895.1. Lineage (NCBI taxonomy): Bacteria > Bacillati > Actinomycetota > Actinomycetes > Kitasatosporales > Streptomycetaceae > Streptomyces > Streptomyces purpurascens. The sequence continues at coordinate 5,522,992 of NZ_CP108341.1, forward strand.
AAGGGCCCGTGTTCGTTGACAACTCCGGACGCCGGGCCAGGCTGCTGCGCCGGATCGGCCTCCTCCTGGGCGTCGTCTGCCTCGGGTACGCGGCCGTGCTCGGCGCGGCCTTCATGGGCTGGGGCACCTCGCTCACACCGTCGCAGCTGCTGCCGTTCGCGGGCGGCGGGCCCGGCGGTGGCCGGCCGCAGGACGGAGGACCCGGCGGCCCGGGCGCCGCCCCGCCGAGCGGTGCCCCGTCGGCTCCGCCCCAGGTCACCGAAGAGGGCGCCGCCGGTTCGGGCACGTCCCCGTCCACCACATCCCCGTCCACCACGTCCCCGTCCGCCTCGGCCTCCGCTGCCGCGGGCGCGGGCGCCAACTGACCGGGGGCCGCCGTATGACCACGACCACCCCCTCCCGCGGCCGCCGCCGCGCCCCCTCCCGGATGGAGCGGGCCGCCGGCAAGGCCGCCGCGCTGCAGAGGCCGCGCGTCATCCTCGCCCTGCTGCTCCTGCTCGCGCTGATCTGCGTGATGCTCCTCGACGGCTATCTGCGCGCCGAGGTCGGCGGCGACCAGCGCGTGCGCACCGGGGCCAGCTCCAGCGACGTACCGGACGACGTCCTGGACGGCGGGCCGATCGTCACCTTCCGCGGCGGACAGGCCACGACCGTCTCCGTCCCGGACAAGACGATCGCGCTCACCTTCGACGACGGACCCAACCCGACCTGGACGCCCCAGGTGCTGGCGATCCTCGAGAAGTACGACGTGCCCGCCACGTTCTTCCTGGTCGGCTCGATGGTGTCGCGCTACCCGGGCATCGTGCGGGACATGGTCGACCAGGGCCACGAGGTGGGGATCCACACCTTCACGCACGTCGACCTGTCGTACCAGAGCGACGCCCGCGTCCGGCGCGAGATGGAGCAGACCCAGCTCGCCCTGGCGGGCGCGGCCGGCATCACGACCACCCTGTTCCGGGCGCCGTACTCCTCGGAGACGGACGCCATCGACAACTACAGCTGGCCCGTCTACAAGAAGCTCGGCCAGGACGGCTACACCAGCGTCTTCGTCGACACCGACAGCGACGACTGGAAGCGGCCGGGCGCCTCGAAGATCGTCCAGTGGGCCACGCCGAAGAAGAACAAGGGCGCGTCGGTCCTCTTCCACGACGCGGGCGGCGAGCGCTCGCAGACGATCAAGGCGCTGCCGAAGTACATCGAGAAGATGCGGGCGAAGGGGTACACCTTCACCACCATCAGCGGCGTCCTGGAACAGGGGCGCGGCGCAGGGCAGCAGCCCGGAGCCGGAGGAACACAGAGCACGGCGAACGGCCCTCAGGGCACCGCGAACAGCCTGCAGGCCGCCCACCGAGAGGCCACCGGCGCGATCCTCTACGAGGGCAAGGCCCTGGTCGCGGCCGTGGCCGTGGCGGAGTGGGCCGTGCCGACCCTGTCCGTCGGCCTGATGGTGGTCGGCGTGGCCGTCATGGGCCGCTTCGGGATGATGCTCGTCCTCGCCCGCCGCCACTACCGCCGGCGCAACAGGCGCCGCTTCAGCTGGGGGCCGACGGTCACCCGGCCGGTGAGCGTGATCGTCCCGGCGTACAACGAGAAGGAGTGCATCGCCAACACCCTCAACTCGCTGGCCCAGAGCACGCATCCGATCGAGATCATCGTCGTGGACGACGGCTCCACGGACGGCACGGCCGAGATCGCCGAGTCCCTCGGCATGCCCAACGTCCGGGTGATCCGCCAGGCCAACGCGGGCAAGCCGGCCGCCCTCAACAACGGCGTCCGCAACGCCGCCCACGACATCGTCGTGATGATGGACGGCGACACCGTCTTCGAGCCGGACACCGTACGGCAGCTCGTCCAGCCCTTCGCCGACCCGGAGGTCGGCGCGGTCGCGGGCAACGCCAAGGTCGGCAACCGCACCACCCTCATCGGCGCCTGGCAGCACATCGAGTACGTGATGGGCTTCAACCTCGACCGGCGCATGTACGACCTGCTGCGTTGTATGCCCACCATCCCCGGCGCGATCGGCGCGTTCCGCCGTGAGGCGGTGCTCCAGGTCGGTGGCATGAGCGAGGACACCCTCGCCGAGGACACCGACATCACCATCGCGATGCACCGCGCGGGCCGACGGGTCGTCTACCAGGAGCACGCGCGCGCCTGGACCGAGGCGCCGGGCTCCCTCAAGCAGCTGTGGTCCCAGCGCTACCGCTGGTCGTACGGCACGATGCAGGCGCTGTGGAAGCACCGCAAGTCCCTCACGGACAAGGGGCCTTCGGGGCGTTTCGGGCGGGTCGGCATGCCCCTGGTGGTGCTGTTCCAGATCGTCACGCCGGTCTTCGCCCCGCTCATAGACGTGTTCACGGCCTACTCGATGATCTTCATCGACTTCAAGGCGGCACTGCTGGCCTGGCTCGCGGTGCTCGGGGTCCAGCTGGTCTGCGCGGCGTACGCCTTCCGCCTGGACCGCGAGAAGTACCGCTATCTGCTGATGATGCCGCTCCAGCAACTGGCCTACCGCCAGATGATGTACCTCGTCCTCATCCACTCCTGCGTCACCGCTCTCACCGGCGGCCGGCTGCGCTGGCAGAAGCTGAAGCGGACCGGCGAGGTCGGCACCCCGGCGGGGGCGGGCTGATGGGGGCGCACAGCAGGACGGCAGAGCGGGTGCTCCCGGAGGCCGTCGCCCGCCCGGTGCGGGACCGCTACTTCGACACCCTGCGGGCCGTCGCCCTCGTCCGCGTCGTCACGTACCACACCTTCGGCTGGGCCTGGGCCGGGCTGGTCTTCCCCTCCATGGGGGTCATGTTCGGCCTGGCCGGCACCCTCATGGCGAGGTCCCTCCAGCGCCCCGCGCCCACGGTGATCAGGAGCCGCGTCCGCAGACTGCTGCCGCCCTTCTGGTTCTGGGGCGTGTTCGTGGTGGGCGCGATGCTGGTGCACGGCTGGATGCCCGGCTGGCAGATCGTCTACTGGGTGGTGCCGCTCGGCGACCCGCCGGGCAACGCCTGGGGCGAGCAGGCCTGGGAGATCCTCTGGTACCTGCGGACGTACCTGTGGTTCGTGCTGCTCTCCCCGCTCCTGCTGCGGGTCTTCCGGCTCGCCCCCGTCCCGGTGCTGCTGCTGTCCCTGGGGCCGGTCCTGGCCTTCCAGTTCGTGTGGCAGCCGCCGGACGACCGGCTCGGCGCCGCGCTGTGGGACCTGGCGACGTTCCTGTTCTGCTGGCTCCTCGGCTTCGCGCACCACGACGGCGTCCTGGCCCGGCTGAAGCCCGCCGCGCTGCTCCCGCTCGCGTCGGCCGCCCTCGCGTACGGCGGCTGGTACGCCCTCGCGCACCAGGCGGAGTACGGCACGTACGACCTCGACGAGAACCCGCTCGCGCAGGCCTTCTGGTCGGCCGGGTTCGTGACGCTCCTGATGTACGCCAAGGCCCGCTTCCGGACCGACTTCGCGGGACTCGCCCGGTTCCGGCGGCTGGACCGGCTGGTCACGGTGTTCAACGCGCGGGCCGTCACGCTCTACCTCTGGCACGAGATCGCCCTGATCCTCGCCGTACCGCTGATCGACCAGCTGTGGAACGTGCCCGCCTTCGAGGCGTACCTGCCGCTGGACAGTCAGTGGTTCATGTTCGGTGTCGGCTGGGTGCTGATCGCGGTGTTCGTGGTGCTGTGCGGGTGGGTCGAGGACGTGGCGGCGCGGAAGAAGCCCGGGCTCCTGCCGTGAGGACCCTCGGAGGCCCCTTGAGGGGGTACTGCAAGAATGGGCCCGTGACCCGCGCATCCCTGGACAAGCAGCCGCACGAAGTCGCCTCGATGTTCGACGACGTGGCGGAACGGTACGACCTGACCAACGACGTGCTGTCCCTCGGCCAGGACCGGCGATGGCGCAAGGAGGTCGCCAAGGCGGTGGACGCGCGCCCCGCGCAGAAGGTCCTCGACCTGGCGGCGGGCACGGGCACCTCCTCGCTGCCCTTCGCCCAGACCGGTGCCTACGTCGTCCCGTGCGACTTCTCCCAGGGCATGCTCCAGGTCGGCAAGCAGCGCCGGCCCTGGCTGCCCTACACCGCCGGCGACGCGACGCGGCTCCCCTTCAAGGACGACACCTTCGACGCCGTCACCATCTCCTTCGGGCTGCGCAACGTGCAGGACACGGACGCGGCCCTGCGGGAGATGCAGCGCGTGACCCGGCCCGGCGGGCGGATCGTGATCTGCGAGTTCTCGCACCCGACGTGGGCGCCGTTCCGGACCGTCTACACCGAGTACCTGATGCGCGCCCTGCCGCCGGTCGCCCGGGCGGTGTCCTCCAACCCCGACGCCTACGTCTACCTCGCCGAGTCCATCCGCGCCTGGCCCGACCAGCCCGCGCTGGCGGAGCGGCTGGGCAAGGCCGGCTGGTCGCGGGTGGCCTGGCGCAACCTGAGCGGCGGGATCGTGGCCCTGCACCGGGGTTTCAAGGCGAGCTGAACCCTCCGGGTACCTGCGTTCTACGGAGAGCTGAGCACCATGTACGGGTCGCCCGGCTCGTCCAGCTCCCGTTGCAGGCCGCCCCTGGGCGGTCTCGGGATCCGCGGCTCGTGCACGCCTCCGCCGCCCTCGCCGGGACCGAAGTCGAACCACACGTAGACCATCGAGTCCCGCGGCACCTCGGCCTCGGGCTGCGGGTACTGGCGTACGACGTAGTCGACGACGGCGAGATGGAAGTCGGGCCGGTCCGGCGCGTTGAGGAACAGGCCCCGCGCCCGGGCCGTCTCGCGCGCGTCCACGGCCATCAGACCGACCAGACGCGGTACGCGCACTTCGGGTGCTTTGCGGGATATCTGCACAGATGTCACCCCCAGCGGTACAGGAAGGGTAACTCCGGTCCCGCACCGGCCGGAAGCGACAGATGTCTTTCTGTGACAGTCGACTACGCAGTGTGATGCCGCCGTCTCAGAGGCCGCCTCAGAGGTCGAGCCGGTAGCAGTGCCCCGCGCGCTCCGAGGCCGACGTCGTGAACGTCTCGGCGAGGCGCATCCCCAGCCGCCGTGTGACCGCGATGGACCGGCTGTTGCGGGCGTCGACCATCGCCACCACGCCCGGTACACCGGCCGCCCGCATCCGCTCCAGCGTCTGCCGCGCGGCCGCGGTGACGTACCCCTTGCCCCAGTGCTCCCGACCCAGCCGCCAGCCGATCTCGATCTCCCCCTTCGGCCCCCAGTCCCGCTCCCAGGGCTGGGCGCCGGTGAAGCCCATGACCTGGCCGGACTCGTCGAGCAGGGTCCACAGGCAGTAGCCGCGCTCGGCGTCGTGCCGGCGCTGGCGGGCGGTGAGCTCCTCGTAGACCGAGAGTTCGGCGGCCTTTCCGCCGTGGAACTCCATGACGTCCGGGTCGTCGAAGATCCGGTGCCAGACGAACGCGTCCTCGTGGGTGGGCACACGAAGCCGCACAGCGGGGAGAGCTCGGTTCACGGAGGCATCCCTTCAGCAGGTGATCGATACCGCTGCATAGACTGCCCATGTCCTGTGCCGGCCGGCACACAGATTCCGAAGCTTGGGGAGATCCCGCCGTGACCGTCGTGACCGAGCCTCTCTCCGAGAACACCGCCGATGTGATCGTCGTGGGCGCGGGGCCGGCCGGCTCCACGACCGCCTACCACCTCGCCAAGGCGGGACTCGACGTCCTCCTGCTGGAGAAGACCGCGTTCCCGCGCGAGAAGGTCTGCGGCGACGGCCTCACCCCGCGTGCCGTGAAGCAGCTGGTGGCGATGGGCATCGACATCTCGGAAGAGGCCGGCTGGCTGCGCAACAAGGGCCTGCGGATCATCGGCGGCGGAGTGCGCCTCCAGCTCGACTGGCCGGATCTCGCCTCCTTCCCCGACTACGGTCTCGTCCGCAAGCGCGACGACTTCGACGATCAGCTCGCCCGGCAGGCCCAGAAGGCGGGCGCCCGGCTGTTCGAGCGCTGCAACGTCGGCGCCCCGGTCATCGACGACCGCACCGGCCGGATCACCGGCGTGCACGCCAAGCTCGGCGAGGAGAAGCGCGAAGTCACCTTCCACGCGCCGCTGGTCGTGGCGGCCGACGGCAACTCCACGCGCCTTTCCCTGGCGATGGGCCTGCACCGCCGCGAGGACCGCCCGATGGGCGTGGCCGTACGGACGTACTTCGAGAGCCCCCGCCACGAGGACGACTACCTGGAGTCCTGGCTGGAGCTCTGGGACCGCCGGGGCCCGGGGGAGGACCGGCTCCTGCCCGGCTACGGCTGGATCTTCGGCATGGGCGACGGCACCTCGAACGTCGGCCTGGGCGTGCTCAACACCTCCGACTCCTTCAAGGAGCTGGACTGGCGCGAGGTCCTGAAGGCCTGGTGCGCGTCCATGCCGGAGGACTGGGGCTACACCCCCGACAACATGACCGGCCCGATCCGCGGGGCGGCGCTCCCGATGGCCTTCAACCGCCAGCCGCACTACACCAAGGGCCTGCTGCTCGTCGGTGACGCCGGCGGCCTGGTGAACCCCTTCAACGGCGAGGGCATCGCCTACGCCATGGAGTCCGGCCAGATCGCCGCCGACGTCATCGTCCAGGCCCACGCCCGCTCCACCCCGGCCCGGCGCGAGCTGGCGCTCCAGCACTACCCGCGCGTGCTCAAGGACACCTACGGCGGCTACTACACGCTCGGCCGTGCCTTCGTGAAGCTCATCGGCAACCCGAAGGTCATGCAGATCGCCACGCAGCGCGGTCTCACGCACCCGCTGCTGATGAAGTTCACGCTGAAGCTCCTCGCGAACCTCACGGACCCGACCGGGGGCGACGCCATGGACCGCATCATCAACGGGCTGAGCAAGGTGGCCCCGAAGGCCTGATCACGCGCGCGGCGCCGGGCCTGATCAGGCCTTCAGCGCCTCGACGTTGGCGGCCCGGCGCGCGAGCACCTCGTCCCGCCGGTCCGCCACCTGCCGCAGCGCGTCCTTCCGCTCCCGCCGGGAGAGCCGGTCCAGATAGAGCCGCCCGGCGCAGTGGTCGGCCTCGTGGGCGAGGCAGCGGGCGAAGTACCCCGTGCCCTCGATCACGACCGGCTCGCCGTCCCTGTCGAACCCGCGCACGACGGCCCGGTCCGGCCGCGGTACGTCCATGGTGGCGCCCGGCACCGACAGGCACCCCTCGCCCTCGTCGAGCAGCCTCCGGTGAGCGGCGTCGAGCGGGTCCAGGACCGGGTTGACGATGTGCCCGACGTGCCGCACCCCGTCGTCGTCCGGGCAGTCGTACACGAACAGCCGCAGGTCGACACCGACCTGGTTCGCCGCGAGCCCGGCCCCGTCCGCGATGTACATGGTCAGGAACATGTCGTCGATGAGCGCGGCGAGGTCCGGGCCGAACTCGGTGACGTCCCGGCACGGCTTGTGCAGGACCTCCTCGCCGGCCTCGGTGATCCGCCGGACCTTCCCGTGCCGGGCCTCGGGCGCGAGCCGGGGGTACGAGTCGACGGGTCGTCCCTGTACGAAGACGCTGGGCATCCTGCTCTCCTCGGGTGTCGGTTGTGGTGACCGGCACTCATCACAACAGAGCCCACGTGCCCGTCCCAGGAGGAGTCCGGCCACAGCGACCCGTCGGCGCGGGGGGCAACCGGAGGGGCCAGAGGGCCGCCTGAGCGCCGCGCCACGGCTCGGTCTGCCCCGGGGCACGCCTCGGTCCCGAAAGGCCGGGAGACGGCCGCGAGGGCGGCAGGAGGGGTGCGGACACGCGGGGAGGGCCGCTGCCCATCAGGGACAGCGGCCCTCGAACCCGTATGCGTGACGTCAGAGGACGCGGACGGCGCCCGACGCCGGGTAACCCGACAGGTCCTGGATGACGACGCCCTTGGACGGGTTGGCCGCGTCCAGGTACTGGCCGTCTCCGATGTAGACACCCACGTGGTACGCGGAGCCCTTGCCGCCCCAGTAGAGAATGTCGCCGACCTGGACGCTGGACAGCGGCACGTCCGTGCCGGCCATCGACTGGTCCTGCGAGACGCGCGGCAGGTCCACACCAACCTGCTTGTACGCGGCCTGCACGAGGGAGGAGCAGTCCCAGGCGCTGGGACCGGTGGCGCCCATGACGTAGGCGTCGCCCACCTGTGCCTTGAGGAAGGCGACGACGGTCGCGACGCTGCCGCTGGCAGGCGCGGTCGTCGAGGTCGACGTCGAGGCGGAGGCGGAGAGGGTGGCTCGCTCGGTGCTGCGGGTGGCACGCTCGGCGGCGGCCTTGCGGGCGGCCTCGGCGGCCTTCTTCTTGGCCTCCGCCTTCTTCTTCGCCTCGGCGAGGTCCTTCTTGGCCTCCGTGGCGGCCTTGGCGGCGGCGGCGTCACGCTCGGCGCGCAGCTCGTAGTTCGCGGCCGCCTGCTGGGTGGCGTCCGCGGACTGGGCGACCTGAGTGGCCATATCGGCCGTCAGGGTGGGCAGTTCGATGGTCTGCGTCACCGGCTCGGCGGCGTTCGCCGAGGCAGACGCACCCGCCGCTGCCAGGCTGAGGAAGCCACCGGTGACTCCGGCACGCATGGCGATCGTCGAGGTCGCACTGCGGCGGGGTTTCCGGTGGCTGCGTATGTGAGCGGTGTGGGACATGGGAACAACCGGTACCAGGGGCTCCTTCATATCTTCAAGAAACGTGTGCTGCGCCACAGTTGTTCAATCGAGCCCTCAAAATCCCCTCGCGAGGCCCTTTATTGACGCCGTAACGGACATTGCGGGCGCACCGTGATCGGCCTGTGATCACGGTCTTTGATCAATACGCCCGAATTGCCCCGCACCTACCACCGGTTGCGTTGATTGGCCAAGCCCCGTTCTCATGGGTCTCTCATCCATGTGACGGAGGTCACGGAACGGTCCCCCCGGTGGTCGCGTCGCGCGCCGTAGATCACGACCCGGTCACGACCTCGCGAAGATCGTGAACGCGTGCACGTGTCCACACTCCGCTCCACGGACCCTCTGATGTGTGAACGCGGCCTCTACCAAGAGATCGAGTCCACCGCCAATTTGCATGCAAGGGAACCATCTTGATATTGAGACGGCCCTCCTGGCCTGCGCTGACTAGGCAAAATGTCACGTCTGGTGATCGCCCGGACGCTTCGCGTGTGAAGATCACCGCTCATCCGACTTCATGATCCTTCGTCAGGTGGTGGAGATCACAAAGGTTGAGTAATACCCCGTGTCGCAGATCACAGAGCGACAGGCATAAGATGCACGCGGTTGGGCTTGTGACCTGCTTCACATGTTCCCGATCTTCGCCGGGGCGGGCGGGGTTCGCGGGACGGACGGGGCGGAAGTGAGCCTGATGCAAACCGCCAGCAGTCAGTGCCGACTGAGAGGAGCGAGGAGCGGTGAACGCGTATGCGCCCATCCTCGTACTGGGAGCCCTCGGGGCAGGCTTTGCGATCTTCTCCGTGGTCATGGCCACGTTGATCGGGCCGAAGCGGTACAACCGGGCCAAGCTCGAGGCCTACGAGTGCGGAATCGAGCCGACCCCCACGCCGGCCGGCGGCGGGCGCTTCCCCATCAAGTACTACCTGACGGCGATGCTCTTCATCGTCTTCGACATCGAGATCGTCTTCCTCTACCCCTGGGCCGTCACCTTCGACGCCCTGGGGATTTTCGGGCTCGTGGAGATGCTGCTCTTCGTGCTCACCGTCTTCGTCGCGTACGCGTACGTATGGCGGCGCGGCGGCCTGGAATGGGACTGAGGGGCCTTTAACTCATGGGACTCGAAGAAAAGCTGCCGAGCGGCTTCCTGCTGACCACCGTCGAGCAGGCCGCGGGCTGGGTGCGCAAGGCGTCGGTATTCCCCGCCACATTCGGCCTCGCCTGCTGCGCCATCGAGATGATGACCACCGGCGCCGGCCGCTACGACCTGGCGCGCTTCGGCATGGAGGTCTTCCGGGGCTCGCCCCGGCAGGCGGACCTGATGATCGTCGCCGGCCGGGTCAGCCAGAAGATGGCGCCGGTACTGCGGCAGGTCTACGACCAGATGCCGAACCCCAAGTGGGTGATCTCCATGGGGGTCTGCGCCTCCTCGGGCGGCATGTTCAACAACTACGCCATCGTCCAGGGCGTCGACCACATCGTGCCGGTCGACATCTATCTCCCCGGCTGCCCGCCACGGCCGGAGATGCTGATGGACGCCATCCTCAAGCTCCACCAGAAGATCCAGACCTCCAAGCTCGGCGTGAACGCCGAGGAGGCGGCCCGCGAGGCGGAGGAGGCGGCGCTCAAGGCCCTGCCCACGATCGAGATGAAGGGGCTGCTGCGATGAGCGACGCGAACGGCACGGGCGGCGCCAACCCCGAGAAGGACCTGTCGGCCTCCAACCTCCCCGGCCGGCGCGGCGAGGGAGGCGAGGAGATCCGCGTCCAGCGCGGCATGTTCGGCGCCGACAACGGCGGCGACACCTCCGGCTACGGCGGCCTGGTCCGCTCGATCCGGCTCCCGGGCCAGGCGACCCGCCCCTACGGCGGCTGGTTCGACGAGGTCGCCGACGAGCTCGAGGGAGCCCTGGAGGAACAGGACCTGCTCCCCGAGAACGCCATCGAGAAGACGGTCGTCGACCGTGACGAGCTGACCTTCCACATCGAGCGCGAGCACCTGGTCCGCGTCGCCCGCACCCTGCGCGACGACCCGGCCCTGCGCTTCGAGCTGTGCACGGGCGTCAGCGGCGTCCACTACCCGAACGACAAGGGCCGCGAGCTGCACGCCGTCTACCACCTGCGCTCGATCACCCACAACCGGCTGATCCGCCTGGAGGTCAGCGCCCCCGACAGCGACCCGCACATCCCGTCGCTGTTCTCCGTCTATCCGACGAACGACTGGCACGAGCGCGAGACGTACGACTTCTTCGGCATCGTCTTCGACGGTCACCCGGCCCTGACGCGGATCATGATGCCGGACGACTGGCAGGGCTTCCCGCAGCGCAAGGACTACTCCCTCGGCGGCATCCCCGTCGAGTACAAGGGCGCCCAGATCCCGGCTCCGGACCAGCGGAGGTCGTACTCATGAGCACTTCGCACGCCTCCCCTCGCGAGACCACCGAGGGCACCGTCTACACCGTCACCGGCGGCGACTGGGACGAGGTCGTCGAGTCGGCGGCCCGCGCCGACGACGAGCGCATCGTCGTCAACATGGGCCCGCAGCACCCGTCCACCCACGGAGTGCTCCGCCTGATCCTGGAGATCGAGGGCGAGACCGTCACCGAGGCCCGCTGCGGCATCGGCTACCTGCACACCGGCATCGAGAAGAACCTCGAGTACCGGACGTGGACGCAGGGCACGACGTTCGTGACGCGCATGGACTACCTGACGCCGTTCTTCAACGAGACGGCGTACTGCCTCGGCGTCGAGAAGCTCCTCGGCATCGAGGACCAGATCCCGGACCGGGCCTCGATCATCCGGGTGCTCCTGATGGAGCTGAACCGGCTGTCGTCGCACCTGGTGTGCATCGCCACCGGCGGCATGGAGCTCGGCGCCACCACGGTCATGATCTACGGATTCCGTGATCGTGAACTCATTCTCGATATCTACGAGCTGATCACCGGCCTGCGGATGAACCACGCGTACATCCGCCCCGGCGGACTCGCCCAGGACCTGCCGCCCGGCGCGGTGGACCACATCCGCGAGTTCGTGAAGAAGATGAAGAAGAACCTCCCGGAGTACGACAAGCTCGCCACCGGGAACCCCATCTTCAAGGCCCGCATGCAGGACGTCGGCTATCTGGACCTGGCCGGCTGCATGGCCCTCGGCGCGACGGGCCCGATCCTGCGCTCCACCGGCCTGCCGCACGACCTGCGCAAGACGCAGCCGTACTGCGGCTACGAGACGTACGACTTCGACGTCCCGACCGCCGACACCTGCGACTCCTATGGGCGCTTCCTCATCCGGCTCGAGGAGATGCGCCAGTCGCTCCGGATCGTCGAGCAGTGCCTGGACCGGCTCCAGCCCGGCCCGGTCATGGTCGCCGACAAGAAGATCGCCTGGCCCGCCCAGCTCGCCCTCGGGCCCGACGGCCTCGGCAACTCGCTCGACCACATCAAGAAGATCATGGGCACCTCCATGGAGGCCCTGATCCACCACTTCAAGCTGGTCACCGAGGGCTTCCGCGTCCCGCCCGGACAGGCGTACACGGCGGTCGAGTCGCCCAAGGGCGAACTCGGGGTGCACGTCGTGTCCGACGGCGGCACCCGCCCCTACCGGGTCCACTTCCGCGACCCGTCCTTCACCAACCTGCAGGCCATGGCGGCGATGTGCGAGGGCGGCCAGGTCGCCGACGTCATCGTCGCCGTCGCGTCCATCGACCCCGTGATGGGAGGCGTCGACCGGTGACCACCTCTTCTTCCGAGCGGGGCGTCAGCCTGGGCATGCCCGAACTGCCCGCGCCCGCCTACCCGGACGACGTCCGGGCCCGTCTGGAGACGGACGCGCGCGAGGTCATCGCCCGCTACCCGGACTCCCGGTCCGCCCTCCTGCCGCTGCTGCACCTCGTGCAGTCGGAGGAGGGACACGTCACGCGCACGGGAATGCGGTTCTGCGCGGACATGCTCGGCCTGACCACGGCCGAGGTCACCGCGGTCGCCACCTTCTACACCATGTACCGGCGCCGGCCGAGCGGTGACTACCAGGTGGGGGTGTGCACCAACACCCTGTGCGCCGTGATGGGCGGGGACGCGATCTTCGAGGAGCTCCAGGAGCACCTCGGCGTCGGCAACGGCGAGACCACCGACGACGGCAAGGTCACGCTGGAGCACATCGAGTGCAACGCGGCCTGCGACTTCGCGCCGGTCGTGATGGTCAACTGGGAGTTCTTCGACAACCAGACCCCGGGCAGCGCCAAGCGCCTCGTCGACGACCTGCGCGCGGGACGGCCGGTCACGCCCACCCGCGGGGCCCCCATCTGCACCTTCAAGGAGACCGCCCGGGTCCTGGCCGGTTTCCCCGACGAGCGGGACGGAGCCGTCGAGTCCGGCGGAAGCGCGGGACACGCCTCCCTGGTCGGCCTGAAGCTCGCCAAGGGGGAGGCCGCACCCGCGCGCGTGGTGCATCCCCGCGGTGAGGCGGCCCGGACCGAGACACCCCACGACCCGTCACCGACGGAGCACTTGAGCTCGCACGACGCGCCGCAGGACACGTCGGCCTCCGACCCGGCCCACCCGGCCGGGCCCGCCGCCGAGGAGGGGGAGTGATGACCTTGGCACCCGAGCTGAAAGACATGAGCCCCGAGAAACTGCTCGCACCGGTGCTGTCGGCCTTCTGGGACGAGGACAAGTCCTGGACGCTGGACGTGTACCGAAGGCACGAGGGGTACGAAGGGCTTCGCAAGGCGCTCGCCATGTCGCCGGACGACGTGATCGCGTACGTCAAGGAGTCCGGTCTGCGCGGCCGCGGCGGCGCGGGATTCCCGACGGGGATGAAGTGGCAGTTCATTCCCCAGGGGGATGGAAAGCCGCACTATCTGGTTGTCAACGCCGACGAGTCGGAGCCCGGGACGTGCAAGGACATCCCGCTCCTCTTCGCGAACCCGCACAGCCTCATCGAGGGCATGATCATCGCGTGCTACGCCATCAGGTCTTCGCATGCCTTCATCTATCTGCGTGGTGAAGTCGTCCCAGTGCTGCGGCGGTTGCACTCGGCCGTGCGCGAGGCGTACGAGGCGGGCTTCCTGGGCGAGAACATCCAGGGCAGCGGACTCGACCTCGACATCACCGTGCACGCGGGCGCGGGCGCGTACATCTGCGGTGAGGAGACCGCACTGCTGGACTCGCTCGAAGGCCGCCGGGGCCAACCGCGGCTTCGTCCCCCCTTCCCCGCTGTCGCGGGCCTCTACGCGTGCCCGACTGTGGTGAACAACGTCGAGTCGATCGCGTCGGTTCCCGCGATCATGAGCCGGGGCAAAGACTGGTTCCGGTCGATGGGGAGTGAGAAGTCGCCAGGCTTCACGCTCTACTCCCTGTCCGGCCATGTCGCGGGCCCCGGCCAGTACGAGGCGCCGCTCGGGATCACGCTCCGCCAGCTCCTCGACATGAGCGGCGGCATGCGCCCCGGGCACCGCCTCAAGTTCTGGACGCCGGGGGGCTCCTCGACCCCGATGTTCACCGACGAGCATCTCGACGTCCCTCTTGACTACGAAGGAGTGGGCGCCGCGGGTTCCATGCTCGGCACAAAAGCTCTCCAGTGCTTCGACGAGACGACCTGCGTGGTGCGGGCCGTCACGCGCTGGACCGAGTTCTACGCCCACGAGTCCTGCGGCAAGTGCACGCCCTGCCGCGAAGGCACGTACTGGCTCGTGCAGCTGCTGCGCGACATCGAGGCCGGCAAGGGACGGATGTCCGACCTCGACAAGCTGAACGACATCGCCGACAACATCAACGGCAAGTCCTTCTGCGCCCTCGGCGACGGCGCCGCCTCGCCGATCTTCTCCTCGCTCAAGTACTTCCGCGAGGAGTACGAGCAGCACATCACGGGCCGGGGCTGCCCCTTCGACCCGGCCAGGTCGACGGCCTGGGCCGACCGCACGGAGGTGAACGCATGACCGTGACCACCAGCTCTCCCTCCGGTGGGGGAGATGCGGCGGTCCCGCCGGAGGACCTCGTGTCGCTGACGATCGACGGCGCCGAGATCAGCGTGCCCAAGGGCACTCTGGTCATCCGGGCCGCCGAGCAGCTCGGCATCGAGATCCCCCGGTTCTGCGACCACCCGCTCCTCGATCCGGCCGGCGCCTGCCGCCAGTGCATCGTCGAGGTCGAGGGCCAGCGCAAGCCCATGGCGTCCTGCACCATCACCTGCACCGACGGGATGGTGGTGAAGACCCACCTCACCTCGCCGGTCGCGGAGAAGGCCCAGAAGGGTGTGATGGAGCTCCTGCTCATCAACCACCCGCTGGACTGCCCGGTCTGCGACAAGGGCGGCGAGTGCCCGCTGCAGAACCAGGCCATGTCGCACGGTGACGCCGACTCCCGCTTCGAGGGCCGCAAGCGCACCTACGAGAAGCCCGTGCCGATCTCCACGCAGGTGCTGCTCGACCGTGAGCGTTGCGTGCTGTGTGCCCGCTGCACCCGGTTCTCCAACCAGGTCGCGGGCGACCCGATGATCGAGCTGGTCGAGCGGGGAGCGCTCCAGCAGGTCGGCACCGGCGAGGGCGACCCGTTCGAGTCGTACTTCTCCGGCAACACCATCCAGATCTGCCCGGTCGGCGCACTGACCTCGGCGGCGTACCGATTCCGCTCCCGCCCCTTCGACCTGGTCTCCTCCCCGTCGGTCTGCGAGCACTGCTCCGGCGGCTGCGCGACGCGCACCGACCACCGGCGCGGCAAGGTCATGCGGCGGCTCGCGGCCAACGACCCCGAGGTCAACGAGGAGTGGATCTGCGACAAGGGGCGGTTCGGGTTCCGGTACGCGCAGCAGCGGGACCGGCTCGAGACGCCGCTCGTGCGCAACGCCGAGGGCGAGCTGGAACCGGCCTCCTGGCCCGAGGCGCTGCAGATCGCGGCCCAGGGGCTGCTGGCCTCCCGGGGCCGCACCGGTGTCCTGACCGGCGGCCGGCTCACCATCGAGGACGCCTACGCGTACAGCAAGTTCGCGCGCGTGGCGCTCGACACCAACGACATCGACTTCCGCGCGCGCGTGCACAGCGGTGAGGAGGCCGACTTCCTCGCCGCCCAGGTCGCCGGGCGCGGCCGGGACCTCGACGGAACGGGCGTCACGTACACCGCGCTGGAGAAGGCGCCCGCCGTCCTGCTGGTCGGGTTCGAGGCGGAGGAGGAGGCGCCCGGCGTCTTCCTGCGGCTGCGCAAGGCCTGGCGGGGGCACGGGCAGCGGGTCTTCTCGCTGGCCACGCACGCCACCCGCGGTCTGGAGAAGGCCGGGGGCACGCTGCTGCCCGCGGCTCCCGGCACCGAGACCGAGTGGCTGGACGCGCTCGGGAGCGGCGTCGGCCTGGAGGACGACGGCGCCACGGCCGCCGAGGCGCTGCGCGCCGAGGGCGCTGTGATCGTCGTCGGCGAGCGGCTGGCCGCGGTGGCCGGCGGACTCACCGCCGCCGTACGCACCGCCACCGCGACCGGCGCCCGGCTGGCGTGGATCCCGCGCCGGGCCGGGGAACGCGGCGCGATCGAGGCGGGCGCGCTGCCGTCGCTGCTGCCGGGCGGACGCCCGGCCACCGACCCACGCGCGCGTGACGAGGTCGCCGGCGTCTGGGGCGTGGCCGGCCTCCCGCACCGCTACGGCCGCGACACCGGCCAGATCGTCGAGGCCGCCGCGACCGGCGAGCTGCAGGCCCTGCTGGTGGCGGGCGTGGAGATCGCCGACCTGCCCGACCCGGCACGCGCGCGTGAGGCGCTCGACGAGGTCGGCTTCCTGGTCTCCCTCGAACTGCGGCCCAGCGAGATCAGCCGCGAGGCCGATGTCGTCCTGCCCGTCGGTGCGGTCGCCGAGAAGGCCGGCACCTTCCTCAACTGGGAAGGCCGGGTCCGCTCCTTCGAGGCCGCGCTCAAGCCCGACCAGATGACCCGCCGCCTCGCGCCCACCGACGCGCGCGTGCTGCAGATGCTGGCCGACGCCATGGACGTCCACCTCGGACTTCCGGATCTGCGCACCGTGCGCGCGGAGATCGACCGGCTCGGCTCCTGGGACGGCCCGCGGGCCGGCGAACCCCTGGAGACCGCGGCCGCGCTGCCCCGCCCGGCCGTCGGCGAGGCCGTCCTCGCCGGGCACCGGCTGCTGCTCGACCAGGGCCTCCTCCAGCAGGGCGACGAGGCACTCGCCGGAACCCGGCACGCCGCACGCGCGCGTGTGTCGGCCGCGACGGCCGCCGAGGCGGGCGTCAAGGACGGCGACCTGCTCGCGGTGACCGGTCCCCAGGGGGTCGTGGAACTCCCGCTCCAGATCAGTGACATGCCCGACCGGGTGGTGTGGCTGCCGCTGAACTCCACCGGCGGCGGCGTCGCCTCCGACACCGGGGCGCGGCCCGGCTCCCTCGTCCGCATCGGCCCGGCGACGCTCGCCGGCGAGGCCCCCAAGGAGGTGGAGGCATGAGCTTGTACCTCGCCGCTGAAGACCTCTCGATGTTCGGCCGCGACCCGTGGTGGCTGGTCGTCATCAAGGCGGTGTTCTGCTTCGCCTTCCTGATGGTGACCGTGCTGGTCTCCATCGTCATGGAGCGCAAGGTCGTCGCCTGGATGCAGCTGCGCGTCGGCCCCAACCGGCACGGCCCCTGGGGCATGCTCCAGTCGCTCGCCGACGGCATCAAGCTGATGCTGAAGGAGGACGTGATCGTCAAGCGCGCGGACAAGGCGGTCTACGTCCTCGCGCCGGTCATCGCGGCCATCCCGGCCTTCATGGCGATCGCGGTGATCCCCTTCGGCCCGGCCGGCAACGAGATCTCGATCTTCGGCCAGCGCACCACCATGCAGCTCACCGACCTGCCGATCGCGATGCTCTACATCCTCGCGGTCGCCTCGGTCGGCATCTACGGCATCGTCCTCGCGGGCTGGAGCTCCGGCTCGACGTACCCGCTGCTGGGCGGCCTGCGCTCCTGCGCGCAGATGATCTCCTACGAGATCGCGATGGGCGCCGCCTTCGCCTCGGTGTTCCTCTACTCGGGGTCGATGTCGACGTCGACGATCGTCGAGCAGCAGGCCGACCGCTGGTACATCCTGCTGCTGCCGCTCTCCTTCATCCTCTACATCGTGACGATGGTCGGCGAGACCAACCGCGCCCCCTTCGACATGCCGGAGTCCGAGGGCGACCTGGTCGGCGGTTTCAACACCGAGTACTCGTCGATCAAGTTCGCGATGTTCATGCTCGCCGAGTACGTCAACATGGTGACCGTCTCGGCCGTCGCCACCACGCTGTTCCTCGGCGGCTGGCGGGCCCCGTGGCCGATCAGCACCTTCTGGGAGGGCGCGAACCACGGCTGGTGGCCGATGCTCTGGTTCACCGTCAAGGTCCAGCTGCTGCTGTTCATGTTCATCTGGATCCGCGGCACGCTCCCGCGCGTCCGCTACGACCAGCTGATGAAGCTCGGCTGGAAGGTCCTCATCCCGGTCTCGCTGGTGTGGCTGATGCTCGTCGCCACCGTGCGGGCCCTGCGGAACGAGAACTACGACTTCGCCGACATCGTGCTCTACGTCGGCGGTGGAGTGCTGGCCCTGCTGGTGCTCTCCTTCGTCGTCGACATGTTCCGCGAGAAGTCCAAGCAGGCCGAGCGGCCGGCCGAGACCCCGGCGGCCTTCGACCCCATGGCGGGCGGATACCCCGTACCGCCGCTGCCCGGACAGGAGCTTCCGCCGGCTCCCAGGCGCCGCTCGCGCCGTGAGCGGGAGCTGATTGTCAGTGGTGGGCCCGATACTCAGAGTGACGGATCTCTGGGCGGATCTACGGATGGAAAGGAGGCGTCCGATGACTGAGGAACCGAAGGACACCAAGCCCGGTTTCCAGAACCCCGTGGCCGGCTTCGGCGTGACCTTCAAGGCCATGTTCAAGAAGCGGCTGACCGAGCAGTACCCGGAGCAGCAGAAGACCACGGCTCCGCGCTTCCACGGACGGCACCAGCTCAACCGCCATCCGGACGGCCTGGAGAAATGCGTCGGCTGTGAGCTGTGCGCGTGGGCCTGTCCCGCGGACGCGATCTATGTGGAGGGCGCGGACAACACCGATGAGGAGCGCTACTCGCCGGGCGAGCGGTACGGCCGCGTCTACCAGATCAACTACGCCCGCTGCATCCTGTGCGGTCTGTGCATCGAGGCGTGCCCCACGCGCGCGCTCACGATGACGAACGAGTTCGAGCTGGCCGACTCCAGCCGGGCCAACCTCATCTACACCAAGGAGCAGTTGCTCGCCGGTCTCGAGGACGGCATGGTCGACTCGCCCCACGCCATCTACCCGGGGACGGACGAACAGGACTACTACCGGGGCCTGGTCACCGAGGCCGCGCCCGGCACGGAGCAGCAGGTCGCCCACTCCAAGGGCGAGGTCGTGCAGGAGTCCGACTCGACCTTCGGCGGGACCGAACCGGCGTCGGAGAAGGTGATCGGCGGATGACCACCCAGCTCGCCGCCTACTCCACCTCCACCGGAGAGGCCGTCCAGTTCTGGATCCTCGGCACGATCGCGGTGATCGGCGCCCTGTGCACCATCCTCATGAAGAGGGCCGTGCACAGCGCCCTCTGCCTCGCCGGGACCATGATCATCCTGGCGGTGTTCTACCTCGCCAACGGCGCCTACTTCCTGGGCGTCGTCCAGATCGTCGTCTACACCGGCGCGATCATGATGCTGTTCCTGTTCGTGGTGATGCTCGTCGGCGTGACCGCGGCGGACTCCCTGAAGGAGACCATCAAGGGCCAGCGCTGGCTGGCCCTGCTGTGCGGTCTCGGCTTCGGCGTCCTGCTGATCGGCGGCATCGGCAACGCCTCCCTCACGGAGTTCAACGGCCTCGGCCAGGCGAACGCCGGGGGCAACGTGGAGGGCATCGCCGCCCTCATCTTCACCAAGTACGTCTTCGCGTTCGAGATCACCGGAGCCCTGCTCATCACGGCCGCCGTCGGCGCCATGGTGCTCACCCACCGTGAGCGCACCGAGCGTGCCAAGACGCAGCGGGAGCTCTCCGAGGAGCGGGTCCGCGAAGGCAAGCAACTGCCGCCTCTGCCGGCCCCCGGTGTGTACGCCCGGCACAACGCGGTCGACATCGCGGGCCTGCTGCCCGACGGCACACCGTCCGACCTCACCGTCAGCAAGACGCTGCGCGAGCGCGGCCAGATCCGCGACGTGTCGCAGGAGGCGCTCAACGACCTCAAGGCTCTGGAGCAGCGGGCCGAGGACCGCCTGGAGCGCAGGGCGATCGGGCCGGCGAATCTCAAGCGGTCCGAGGAGGCGTCGAAGTGAACCCCGTCAACTACCTCTATCTCGCGGCCCTGCTGTTCACGATCGGCGCCACCGGCGTGCTGATCAGGCGCAACGCGATCGTCGTGTTCATGTGCATCGAGCTCATGCTCAACGCCTGCAACCTCGCGTTCGTCGCCTTCTCCCGGATGCACGGCAACCTCGACGGCCAGATCATCGCGTTCTTCACGATGGTCGTCGCCGCCGCCGAGGTCGTGGTCGGGCTCGCGATCATCGTGTCCCTGTTCCGTGCCCGCCACTCGGCCTCGGTCGACGACGCCAGCCTGATGAAGCTGTAAGGGGTCGGAAGAATCGTGGAGAACCTGATTGCGCTGCTGGTGGCGGCGCCCCTGCTCGGAGCGGTGGTCCTGCTGTGCGGCGGACGCCGGCTGGACGCCGTCGGCCACTGGATCGGCACGGCCCTGGCCGCCTCCTCCTTCGTGCTCGGCATGGTCCTGTTCACCGACATGCTGGGCAAGGGCGCCGACCACCGGGAGATGAGCCAGTTCCTGTTCAGCTGGATCCCGGTCGAGGGCTTCCAGGCCGACGTCGCCTTCCAGCTCGACCAGTTGTCGATGACGTTCGTCCTGCTGATCTCGGGCGTCGGATCGCTGATCCACCTCTACTCCGTCGGGTACATGGAGCACGACGAGCGGCGCCGCCGCTTCTTCGGCTATCTGAACCTGTTCCTCGCGGCGATGCTGCTGCTCGTCCTCGCCGACAACTACCTGCTGCTGTACGTCGGCTGGGAGGGCGTCGGTCTCGCCTCCTACCTGCTGATCGGCTTCTGGCAGCACAAGCCCAGCGCCGCGACGGCCGCGAAGAAGGCCTTCCTGGTCAACCGCGTCGGCGACATGGGCCTGTCCATCGCGATCATGCTGATGTTCCTCTGGTTCGGCACCTTCGCCTTCGGGCCGGTGCTCGGCAGCCACGAGGAGGCCGGGCTCGCCGGTGCCGCCGGTGAGGACAAGCTGACCGCCATCGCCCTGATGCTGCTGCTCGCGGCCTGCGGCAAGTCCGCCCAGGTGCCGCTGCAGTCCTGGCTCGGGGACGCGATGGAGGGCCCGACCCCGGTCTCGGCCCTCATCCACGCCGCGACGATGGTGACGGCGGGCGTGTACCTGATCGTCCGCTCCGCCGCCGTCTTCAACGGCGCCCCGGACGCCCAGCTGGTCGTCACCGTCGTCGGTGCGGTCACGCTCCTCTTCGGTGCGATCGTCGGTTGCGCGAAGGACGACATCAAGAAAGCACTGGCCGGCTCGACCATGTCGCAGATCGGCTACATGGTGCTCGCCGCGGGCCTCGGCCCCATCGGCTACGTCTTCGCGATCATGCACCTGGTGACGCACGGCTTCTTCAAGGCGGGGCTGTTCCTCGGCGCCGGTTCGGTCATGCACGGCATGAACGACGAGGTGGACATGAGGAAGTACGGCGGTCTCAGGAAGTACATGCCGGTCACCTTCGTCACCTTCGGCCTCGGCTACCTGGCGATCATCGGCTTCCCGGGCCTGTCCGGCTTCTTCTCCAAGGACATGATCATCGAGTCGGCGTTCGCCAAGGGCGGCACCGAGGGCTGGATCCTCGGCGGCGTGGCCCTGCTGGGCGCGGCCATCACGGCGTTCTACATGACGCGCGTGATGCTGATGACGTTCTTCGGCGAGAAGCGCTGGCAGCCCGACGAGAAGGGCAATGAACCGCATCCGCACGAGTCGCCCAGGATCATGACGATCCCGATGATCGTGCTGGCCGTCGGGTCGGTGGCCGCCGGTGGGTTCTTCAGCATCGGCGACCGCTTCGTGCACTGGCTGGAGCCGATCACCGGGCACAGCCACGGCGACTCGCCGATCAGCGCGGGCGTGGTCACCGGCGCGACCGTCACGTGCATGGTCATCGGCGTCGCCCTCGCCTGGACGCAGTACGGACGGCGCCCGGTCCCGGCCGTCGCCCCGCGCGGATCGCTGCTCACCCGGGCCGCCCGGCGCGACCTGCTCCAGGACGACTTCAACCACGTCGTCCTGGTCCGCGGCGGCGAACACCTCACGCGGTCCCTGGTCTACGTCGACCACACCCTGGTCGACGGCGTCGTCAACGGCACGGCGGCCTCGGTCGGCGGCCTCTCCGGGCGGATGCGCAAGCTGCAGAACGGCTTCGCCCGCTCCTACGCGGTCTCGATGTTCGGCGGTGCGGCGGTCCTGGTCGCCGTGACCCTGCTGATGAGGGCGGTCTGATACCGATGTCCTTTCCTCTGCTGACAGTGACAGCGGCGCTCCCGGCCGTCGGAGCGATCGCCACGGCCGCCGTACCGGCCGCGCGGCGCACGGTCGCCAAATGGCTGGCGCTGCTCTTCTCGCTCGCCACGCTCGTCCTGGCGATCGTCGTCCTGGTGCGCTTCGACCCGGGCGGCGACCGCTACCAGCTCACCGAGTCCCACTCCTGGATCGCGGACTTCGGCGTCCGCTACGAACTGGGCGTGGACGGCATCGCGGTGGCGCTGATCGCGCTCACGGCGCTGCTGATCCCGTTCATCATCCTCGCGGGCTGGCACGACGCCGACCCGCTGGAGACCGGCAGCACGCGGTGGCGGCCGACGCAGGGCTTCTTCGCCCTGATCCTGGCCGTCGAGGCGATGGTGATCATCTCCTTCGAGGCCACCGACGTCTTCCTCTTCTACATCTTCTTCGAAGCCATGCTGATCCCGATGTACTTCCTCATCGGCGGCTTCGGGGACCGTGCCCACGAGCACGGCGAGAAGGCGGCGGCGACGCAACGGTCGTACGCGGCGGTGAAGTTCCTGCTCTACAACCTGGTCGGCGGTCTGATCATGCTGGCCGCGGTGATCGGCCTGTACGTGGTCGCCGGGAACTTCTCGCTCACGGAGATCGCCGAGGCCCGGGCCAACGGCTCGCTCGACATGGCCACCAACACCGAACGGTGGCTGTTCCTGGGCTTCTTCTTCGCCTTCGCGGTGAAGGCGCCGCTGTGGCCGCTGCACACCTGGCTGCCCAACGCGATGCAGGAGTCCACCGCCCCGGTCGCCGTGCTCATCACGGCCGTCGTCGACAAGGTCGGCACCTTCGCGATGCTCCGCTTCTGCCTCCAGCTCTTCCCGGAGGCGAGCAAGTGGGCGACGCCCGCGATCCTCGTCCTCGCCCTGATCAGCATCATCTACGGGGCGCTGCTCGCGGTCGGCCAGCGCGACATCAAGCGGCTGGTGGCCTACGCGTCGATCTCCCACTTCGGCTTCATCATCATGGGCATCTTCGCGATGACCAGCCAGGGCCAGTCCGGGGCGACGCTCTACATGGTCAACCACGGCATCTCGACCGCCGCGCTGATGCTGGTGGCGGGCTTCCTGATCTCCCGGCGCGGCTCGCGGCTCATCGCCGACTACGGCGGAGTGCAGAAGGTCGCGCCGGTGCTCGCCGGCACGTTCCTGATCGGCGGCCTGGCGACCCTGTCGCTGCCGGGCCTGGCACCGTTCGTCAGCGAGTTCCTGGTCCTGGTCGGCACGTTCACGCGGTACCCGGTGGTCGGCATCATCGCCACCTTCGGCATCGTCCTGGCCGCGCTCTACACCCTCGTCCTCTACCAGCGGACGATGACGGGCCCGGTGAAACCCGAGATCGCGAAGATGCCCGATCTCAGGGTGCGTGAACTGGTGGTCGTCGCCCCGCTGATCGTCCTGCTGATCTTCCTGGGCGTCTACCCGAAGCCCGTCACCCAGATCATCGACCCGGCGGTCAAGCAGACCATGTCCGACGTACAGCAGAAGGACCCCAAGCCCGAGGTGGAGGCGGCCAAGTGAGCGCAACAGCCGTCCACAGCCTGTGGACAACGGCGGCCGACCCGATCTCGAAGATCGACGCGCCGAAGATCGAGTACGGGCAGCTCGCCCCCACCCTGATCATCGTCGGTGCGGCGATCGTCGGGATCCTGGTCGAGGCGTTCGTACCGCGCAAGTCCCGTTACTACGTCCAGATGTTCGTGTCCGTCGTAGCGATCGCGGCCGCCTTCGCGGCGGTCGTGGCACTCGCGGCCGACGGGTACGGCACGACCAAGGCGCACATCGCGGCGATGGGCGCCATCGCCGTCGACGGACCGGCCCTCTTCCTGCAGGGCACGATCCTGCTGGCGGCCCTGGTCGGCCTGTTCACCTTCGCCGAGCGGCGCCTCGACCCTGAGACGCACGGCAACCGCGTCGACTCCTTCGCCGCCCAGGCCGCGTCCGTGCCGGGCAGCGAGAGCGAGAAGGCCGCGGTCAAGGCCGGGTTCACCACCACCGAGGTGTTCCCGCTGCTGCTGTTCGCCGTCGCCGGCATGCTGATCTTCCCGGCGGCCAACGACCTGCTGACGCTGTTCGTGGCGCTGGAGGTCTTCTCCCTCCCGCTGTACCTGCTGTGCGCGCTGGCCCGCCGCAAGCGGATGATGTCGCAGGAGGCGGCGGTCAAGTACTTCCTCCTCGGCGCCTTCGCCTCCGCGTTCACGCTGTTCGGCATCGCGCTGCTGTACGGCTACGCGGGCTCGATGTCGTACGCGACGATCGCGCAGGTCGTCGACGGCACGGTGCAGGACGTCAACCCGGCGCTCGCCGGCACCATGGGCAACGACGCGCTGCTGCTGGTCGGTGCCGCGCTGCTGGTGATGGGCCTGCTGTTCAAGGTGGGCGCGGTGCCGTTCCACATGTGGACACCGGA
This sequence comes from Streptomyces purpurascens, assembly GCF_045040895.1. NCBI lineage: Bacteria > Bacillati > Actinomycetota > Actinomycetes > Kitasatosporales > Streptomycetaceae > Streptomyces > Streptomyces purpurascens. The sequence goes on from NZ_CP108341.1 coordinate 5,547,545, forward strand.
CGTGTACCAGGGCGCGCCGACGCCGGTGACCGGCTTCATGGCGGCGGCGACGAAGGTGGCGGCGTTCGGCGCGCTGCTGCGCGTGCTGTACGTCGTCCTGCCCGGCCTGCGCTGGGACTGGCGGCCGGTGATGTGGGCCGTGGCGATCATCACCATGCTGGGCGGTGCGATCGTCGCGATCACGCAGACCGACATCAAGCGGCTGCTGGCGTACTCGTCGATCGCGCACGCCGGGTTCATCCTCGCGGGTGTCATCGCGACCACGCCGGACGGTGTGTCGTCGGTGCTGTTCTACCTGGCGGCGTACTCGTTCGTGACGATCGGCGCCTTCGCGGTGGTCACGCTCGTCCGGGACGCGGGCGGTGAGGCGACGCACCTGTCCAAGTGGGCGGGGCTCGGCCGGCGCTCGCCGCTGGTGGCGGCCGTGTTCGCGGTATTCCTGCTGGCCTTCGCCGGCATCCCGCTGACCTCCGGCTTCGCCGGGAAGTTCGCCGTGTTCAAGGCGGCGGCGGAGGGCGGGGCGGCCCCGCTGGTCGTGGTCGGTGTGATCTCGTCGGCGATCGCGGCGTTCTTCTACATCCGGGTCATCGTGCTGATGTTCTTCAGCGAGCCGCGGCCGGAGGGCCCGACGGTGGCCGTGCCGTCGCCGCTGACGATGACGGCGATCGGGGTGGGCGTGGCGGTCACGCTGGTGCTCGGTGTGGCGCCGCAGTACTTCCTGGATCTGGCGGGTCAGGCGGGGGTGTTCGTGCGCTGACCGTGCGCTTGCCGGTAAAGCGGCGGCCCGGCGTCCCCTCTCGGGGTGCCGGGCCGCCGCTTTCGGTGCCTGGTGGTTATTCGCCGCCCTTGCGGCGTGCCTTGATGTCGGTGAGATCCAGATCCACGGGGAACGGGGCACTCACCTTCATCCGCTCACGGAAGATGCCGATGCTGGTGTACGCGCCGGTGGTGGGCTCCAGTTCGAAGGCGTGCACGGCGGCAAGGTCCTTTTCGCTCTCCACACGCCAGTAGTGGGGGATGCCGGCCCGGGCGTACTTCAGTGGCTTGGTCTCGCGGTCACGGGAGACGGAGTCCGGCGAGACGACCTCGATGGCGAGAAGGACGGATGCCGCCGGATACCGGGTCTGCTCGGGGTCCTCCACCACGTCCTCGCGCACCACGATCACATCCGGTTCGGGCCGGTTCTGGCGGTCGATGTCGATGGTGAACTCGCGAATGACCTCGAATTCCGAGGGGGCCAGGGACTGGAGCTGCCAATTGAAGAAGTCGACAGCGCGTGAGTGGAAAAGAGTCTGCGGACTCACGAAGACGAGGCTCCCGTCGATCAGTTCCGTGTGCGGAGGCAGATTCGGGAGGCGGTCCAGGTCGTCGGCGGTCCAGCCGCCTTCCGGCGGGGTCGGCCAGCTGGGCGTGGACGCCTTCGGTGCGACGCTCATCAGTGCTCCCATGGGACGGAGTCTCGCCGGTGCATTCAGACTATCCGCCGGAAACGGGCGGGTCTCCCGCGAACGTGTGAACGACGATCGTGTCCTTGACGGGGACGGGCGGGGGTGACCTGTGGATAACTCCGGCCTTGTCGGTGCTGACCCCTATCGTGGACGCAGTGGTCGAGGGACGACGTACGGGGGGCACGACGATGGGTGGGACAGGCGGTATCGCCGAGATGGCAGTGACGCAGAGTGAGGCGCTGGCCACGCTGCACCGGGTCTTCGGGTACGAGGCCTTCCGGGGCGAGCAGGAAGCGGTCATCGAGCACGTGGTCGCGGGCGGTGACTCCGTCGTGCTCATGCCGACCGGCGCCGGCAAGTCGCTGTGCTACCAGGTCCCGGCCCTGGTCAGGCCGGGCACGGGTGTCGTCGTCTCCCCCCTCATCGCCCTGATGCAGGACCAGGTGGACGCGCTGCGGGCGCTCGGCGTGCGGGCCGGGTTCATGAACTCCACGCAGGACTTCGACGAGCGGCGGCTGGTGGAGGCCGAGTTCCTCGCCGGCGAGCTGGACCTGCTGTACCTGGCGCCCGAGCGGCTTCGGCTGGACAGCTCCCTCGACCTGCTCTCTCGCGGCAAGATCTCCCTCTTCGCGATCGACGAGGCGCACTGCGTCTCCCAGTGGGGCCACGACTTCCGGCCCGACTACCTGACCCTGTCGCTGCTCGGCGAGCGCTGGCCGGACGTGCCGCGGATCGCGCTCACGGCGACGGCCACGCGCGCCACGCACCAGGAGATCACCGAGCGGCTGAACATGCCGGCGGCCCGCCACTTCGTGGCGAGCTTCGACCGGCCCAACATCCAGTACCGGGTCGTGCCGAAGGCGGACCCGAAGAAGCAGCTGCTGAGCTTCCTGCGCGAGGAGCACGCGGGCGACGCCGGCATCGTCTACTGCCTGTCGCGCAACTCCGTCGACAAGACCGCCGAGTTCCTGAGCCGCAACGGCGTCGAGGCGGTGCCGTACCACGCGGGCCTGGACGCGGGCACGCGCGCGGCCCACCAGTCCCGCTTCCTGCGGGAGGACGGCCTGGTCGTGGTGGCGACCATCGCCTTCGGCATGGGCATCGACAAGCCGGACGTCCGCTTCGTCGCCCACCTCGATCTGCCCAAGTCGGTCGAGGGCTACTACCAGGAGACGGGCCGGGCCGGCCGTGACGGGCTGCCGTCGACGGCCTGGATGGCCTACGGGCTCAACGACGTCATCCAGCAGCGCAAGCTGATCCAGTCCGGCGAGGGCGACGAGGCCTTCCGGCGGCGGGCCCAGGCCCATCTGGACTCGATGCTGGCGCTGTGCGAGACCGTCCAGTGCCGCCGGGGCCAGCTCCTCGCCTACTTCGGCCAGGACCCGGACCCGGCCGGCTGCGGCAACTGCGACACCTGCCTGACCCCGCCGGAGACCTGGGACGGCACGGTCGCGGCGCAGAAGGTGCTGTCGACGGTGGTGCGGCTGCAGCGCGAGCGCGGGCAGAAGTTCGGCGCGGTGCAGATCGTCGACATCCTGCTGGGGAAGCGGACCGGCAAGGTGATCCAGTTCGACCACGACCAGCTGTCGGTGTTCGGCATCGGCGAGGAGCTGGCCGAGGCCGAATGGCGGGGTGTCATCCGGCAGCTCCTGGCCCAGGGACTGCTCGCCGTGGAAGGCGAGTACGGCACGCTGGTGCTGACCGAGGGCAGCGGGACGGTGCTGCGGCGGGAGCAGGAGGTGCCGCTGCGCAAGGAGCCGAAGAAGCCGGTGACCTCCCGGTCGGGGTCCTCGGGCTCCGGACGGGGCGAGCGCAAGGGCAAGGCGGCCGCCGCCGAGCTGCCCGAGGAACTGACGCCGGCCTTCGAGGCACTGCGCGCCTGGCGCGCCGAGCAGGCACGCGAACAGGGCGTACCGGCCTACGTCATCTTCCACGACGCCACACTGCGGGAGATCGCCACGGTGTGGCCGGCGTCGGTGGCCGAGCTCGGTGGGATCGGCGGGGTCGGCGAGAAGAAGCTCGCGACATACGGGGAGGGCGTGCTGGAGGTCCTCACCTCGCTGGGCGGACCGCCCGGCCCGGCTCCGGCCGCGGCGTCCGGCCAGGCTCCGGGACACGCCCCCGGCCCCGGTCAGGACCCGGGTGGGCCGGACGACTGGCCGGAGATGGCCGAGGAGCCGGAGCCCGACTGGATATAGGGCCGGGCTCCGGCAGGGGCAGGTATCGGCAGGGCCTCGGCAGGGGCCGAGCGTCAGCCGGCGGCGGTCACAGCGCCCGTGCCGCGTACGCCCTGACATCCGCGTCGGAGTCCGTCGTCGCCGTGGCGAGGGCCGCGCGGGCCTCCTCGGCGGTGCGGTGCCGGGTCAGTGCCAGGACGGCGGCCTTGCGGACATCGGCGTTGGCGTCCGCGAGGGCCTTGGCGAGGGCGGGGACCGCCACCTCCGGGCCGGCGACGGACAGGGCCGTGGCGGCTCCGGCCCGGACCTGCCAGGCCGACTCGGACAGGGCGGCCACGGCACGCGACGTGAGGGGCGCCGGGCAGCCGGTGGTGCCCAGCGCTCCGTAGGCAGCCGCACGCACCAGCGCGTCGGGGTCGTCGAGGAGGCCGGTGAGGGCCGCTTCGATCGAGCCGGCGGCGGAATCGGAGCCGGCCGGAAGGCCACCGGACAGTCGCTCGGCACCCACCGTGGCCAGCCCCTTGGCGATCGCCACCCGGACCTCGCGGGAGGGGTCGTCGACCGCCGCGCGGGCCAGTTCCTCGGCGGCGTCGACCGACACCAGCGCGCGTACGGCCTCGATACGGACGGCGATGTCGGCGTCGGCCACGGCGCCCGCGAACAGGACGGCGTCTCCGAGGCGCAGGGCACGCAGGACGTCCAGCGCGGCGGCGCGGACCACCGGGTCGGGCTCGGCCAGGGCGGCGGCGAGGCCGTCGCGCAGGTCGGGCTCGGGCGGGAGCGTCTCGACGAGTTCCCGCAGTGACGCGGCCGCGGCCGCCCGTACCTCGGCGGCGGTGTCGCGCAGGGCGGAGGCGAGGGCGCGGCCTGTTCCGGGCGGCAGCGTCTCGGTGAGCACGGCGACCGCCTCGCGCCGGACGGCGGGCGCGGGATCGGTCAGATACGGCTGAAGGGCGTCGAGTTCGGGCTCCTCATCGGCCAGGGCGACGAGTTCGAGGAGGCGGGCGGAGGACTGCTCGGGGGCGGGAGCGGGGGACGAGGACGGCGCGGTCTGCTGCGGCTGCTCAGCCCCGGCCGCCCCCACCTGGGCGGCCACCGGAGCCACATCCCGCGGCCCCGCCATCGCCACGTCCTCGGCGTGGACCTCGCCGATCAGACGGGAAGGGCCGCCGACGGCAGTGAAGCCGTCGACCGGAACGAGATAGGGAGCCACGGGACGGGCCGTGAACTCCATCGCACCAGAGGGGGACTTGTGCAGATCGAGGTGGTGGAACCAGGACGCGTCGTCGCGCTGGGGGTGGTCGAGGCGGTCGTGGTAGAGGCCCCAGCGGGACTCCGTGCGGGCCAGGGAGGACCGGGCGGCCATCTCCGCGCAGTCGCGGATGAAGGTGACCTCCGCGCAGCGCATCAGTTCGTGCGCGGTGTGGGCGCCCATCTCGGCGATGTCGGTGTGCATCCGCTCGAACGATTCCAGGGCGAGCGACAGGCGGGCGCCGGACTTCGGCGGGGCCACGTAGTCGTTCACGAAGCGGCGCAGCTTGTACTCGACCTGGGGCTGCGGCGGGCCGTCGGGGTTGCGCAGCGGGCGGTAGATCAGCTCGTGCGCCTCCCGGAGCTGTTCCGTCGGCAGGTCGCCCGCGTAGGCCTGGTACTGGGAGGCGTCCGCACCCGCGAGGTCGCCGTAGACGAACGCGCCGATCATGTAGTTGTGCGGCACGCAGGCCAGGTCGCCGGCCGCGTACAGCCGGGGCACCGTCGTACGGGCGTGGTCGTCCACCCGGACGCCGGAGGCGGAGTGGCCGCCGCACAGGCCGATCTCGGAGATGTGCATCTCGATGTCGTGGGTGCGGTAGTCATGGCCGCGGCCGGAGTGGAAGGTGCCGCGGGTCGGGCGTTCGGTGGAGTGGAGGATCGTCTCCAGGGCCGAGACCGACTCCTCGGGGAGGTGGCTCAGCTTCAGGTAGACCGGGCCCCGGTCGGAGGCGACCTCCGCCGCGAACTCGGCCATCATCTGGCCCGACCAGTAGTCGGAGTCGACGAAGCGCTCGCCGTGCCGGTTGACCTGGTAGCCGCCGAAGGGGTTGGCGACGTAGGCGCAGGCCGGGCCGTTGTAGTCCTTGATCAGCGGGTTGATCTGGAAGCACTCGATGCCGGTGAGCTCGGCGCCCGCGTGATAGGCCATGGCGTAGCCGTCGCCCGCGTTGGTGGGGTTCTCGTAGGTGCCGTAGAGGTAGCCGGAGGCGGGCAGGCCGAGGCGGCCGCAGGCGCCGGTCGCGAGGATCACCGCGCCCGCGCGGACCTGGACGAACTGCCCGGTACGGGTGTTGAAGCCCGCCGCGCCGACGGCGCGCCCCTCGGCGGTGAGGACACGCACCGGCATCACCCGGTTCTCGATGCGGATCTTCTCCCGCATCTCGCGCCGCCGCAGCTGCCGGTACAGGACCTTCTTGACGTCCTTGCCCTCCGGCATCGGCAGCACGTAGGAGCCGGAGCGGTGGACCTGGCGGACCGCGTAGTCGCCGTGCTCGTCCTTCTCGAACTTCACGCCGTACGACTCCAGCCGCTGCACCATGCCGAAGCCGCGGGTCGCGGTCTGGCGGACGGTGGACTGGTCGACGATGCCGTCGTTGGCGCGGGTGATCTCGGCGACGTAGTCGTCGGGTTCGGCGCGGCCCGGGATGACCGCGTTGTTGACGCCGTCCATGCCCATGGCGAGCGCGCCGGAGTGGCGGACGTGGGCCTTCTCCAGCAGCAGCACGTTCGCGCCGTGCTCGGCGGCGGTCAGTGCCGCCATGGTGCCGGCGGTGCCGCCGCCGATGACGAGGACGTCGCAGGTCAGTTCCTCGGCGTCGGCGAGGGACGGGACGGCCAGGGAGGTGTCCGCAGGGGGGTTCACGGAGGTGGTCACCGGGGTGCCTTTCAGGTGCCGAGCGAGGTGAGGACGTCGCGCCGCAGGGCCACGCGCGCCGGGTCGTCGTGCGCGCCCCGGTCACGCGGGCGGGGCACGTCCCGTACGGCGACGAGGCCGCCCGCGCCGAGCAGGGCCACACGGTCGCCGAGGAAGAGGGCCTCGTCGACGTCGTGGGTGACGAAGACGACGGTCGCGCCCGTGCCGTGCAGCACCTCCACCAGCAGGTCCTGCATGCCCGCCCGGGTCTGGGCGTCGAGCGCGCCGAACGGCTCGTCCATCAGGACGGCGCGCGGGCGTGCGGCCAGGGCGCGGGCCAGTTGGACGCGCTGGCGCTGCCCGCCGGAGACCCGGTGCGGCAACTGCCGTGCCTGCGTGCCGAGTCCGACCCGCTCCAGCCACGCCTGGGCCTGTTCCCGGCGCTCGGCGCGGGACACGCCGCGGATGGCGAGGGGCAGTTCGACGTTGGCGCGCAGGGTGCGCCAGGGGAGCAGGGCGTCCTCCTGGAAGACCAGGGCGCGGTCGGCCGCGGGGCCGGTCAGCGGGTGCCCGTCCTGGGTGATCTCCCCGGCGAGCGGCGACAGCAGGCCGGCCAGGGTGCGCAGGAGGGTCGACTTGCCGCAGCCGGACGGGCCGACGACGGTGAGGATCTCGCCGGGGGCGATGTCCAGGTCGACGTCGTCCAGGGCGGGTGCGCCGGGGCGGCCGAGGGAGGCGCCGGCCAGGGTGAGCCGAGTGCCGCGCACCGGCGGGCCGGCGACGGCCTCGGCCGAGGCGTTCGGGGCGGAGTGCTTCGAGGCGTTCACGCCGGTCTCGGGCGAGGTGCCGACGGTCTCAGACGAGGTGCTCATCGCGTGCCTCCTCGGACACGGGTCCGCCGGGTGCGGCGGCGGGGGCGGCCGGCGCGGGCTTCACGGACCGGGCGGTGCGGGGCGGCCGGGCGCCCGGGACGTAGGCGGTGCGGGGCAGCCAGCGGGTGAGGCGGCGGCCCAGCAGTTCCACGGCGGTGGAGGTGAGCCAGCCGAGCACTCCGATGGTGACCATGCCGACGAACACGCCCGGGTAGTCGACGACGGTGTAGTCCTGCCAGGTGCGGTAGCCGACCCCGTACTGGCCGGAGATCATCTCGGCGGAGATCACGCAGATCCAGGACACGCCGATGCCGACGGACAGGCCGCCGAACACGCCGGGCAGCGCGCCCGGCAGGACGACGGAGCCCAGGATCCGCCACCGGCCGCCGCCCATGGTGCGCACCGCCTCCTCCCACATGGGGGTCAGGGCGCGCACCGCGTGCCGGGTGGAGACCAGGACCGGGAAGAACGCGGCGGTGCAGGTGATGAAGACGATGCCCTGTTCGTTGGAGGGGAAGAGCAGGATCGCCACGGGCACGAGCGCGATGGCCGGGATCGGGCGGATCACTTCCAGCACCGGGCCGAGCAGATCCTCGGCGAGCCGCGAGCGCGCCACGAGCACGCCCGTGGCGACGCCCAGGACGGCGGCCAGCAGGAAGCCCGTGAGGATCCGGGTGAGGCTGTCGGTCAGGTCCGTCCAGTAGTCCGGCCCGGACAGCCGGGCGGCGAAGGCCCGGGCCACGTCGGTGACCGTCGGGAACTGCGAGAAGCGCAGCCACAGATCGACGTTCAGGCTGGTCAGCGCCTGCCACAGGCCGAGGGCGACCGCCAGCGACGCCACGCGGAGCACATAACGCCTCACGACGCCTGCTCCAGAGCGTCGGCGTAGGAGACGACCCGCGCCCCGCCGTGCCCGGCGATGTACGCCTGCGCGGTCTCGGGCGCGACGAAGGGCAGCAGCTTGGAGCCCTCGGCCACCCACACGGCCTTGTCGGCGAACCACAGGGTGCCGGTGGTGGTGTCGGGGACGTAGGCGGCGCGGACGGCGTCGCGGTGCCCGGCCACGTAACGCAGCAGCTGAGAGGGGGAGGTGAAGGTGACGGTCTTCGAGGCGCCCTTGGGCCAGGCCTCGCTCGCGGACGGCGCGGGCTTCGTGGCGAGCTGCTTGGCGTACGCCGTCGGGCCGAGGGCCTTCTTCACGTACTGGTCGTCGACGAAGGAGTCGACGTCCACATCGCCGGTGAGCTTCGCCGACTTGAGGATCGAGACGTCCTTCTTCAAGGCGGAGACGAGCTGGGGCTTGATCGCCGGGTCGAAGGTGGCGATGCCGTGAGCGCCGTTGTAGAGGTAGACGACCTCGGCGGGCAGGCCGGTCGCCTTCGCGACCTTCTCGGCGGCGTCCACCGGGTGGTCGTTCAGATAGTCCGTCGCCTGCGCCTGCGCCTTCAGGAACGCGTCCAGCACGGCGGGCCGCTCCTTGGCGAAGTCCTCGCGGGCGGTGACGCCGTGGAAGGTGGGCAGGTTCAGCCGGGCCCCGTCGTACAGGGCCTTCGCCTTGCCCTGGTAGGCGAGCAGGCCCGGCCAGGCGACGAACTGGGACAGGGCGTCCGCGCTGCCCGCGGTGAGAGCCGAGGCGCCGACGGAAGGCTGCTGGTTGAGCTTCTCGACGCCGCTGTTCGGATCGATGCCGGCGCGCTGCAGGGCCCGGACGAGGGTGCCGTCGGCGGCCGAGCCGACGCTCGTGGAGACCTTCTTGCCCTTGAGGTCCTTCAGGGAGGCGAGCTTGGAACCGGGCGCGGTGACGATGGTGTTGAGGCCGCCGCGGAGGTTGTAGCCGGTGACCGAGACCAGGCGGGTGGGGCTGTTCAGCTGCTTGCCGCGGGCCGCGTTGATGAGCAGCGGGAAGTCGCCCATCGACCCGATGTCGATCTTCCCGGCGGTCATCTGGGCGGTGATGGGGGCGCCGGTGGCGTAGTCCTGCCAGTCGACCTTGTAGGTGATGCCGTCGTGGCGGGCGTTCAGCTGCTTCTCGAAGTAGCCGAGGGAGCGGAGCAGGGTGCCCGCCGTGACGGTGTTGATCGTCCTGGACTGGTAGCCGACGGTGACGGTGACCGTGGAGCCGCTGCCGGCCTCGGCGTCACCGCCGCAGGCGCTGAGCGGGAGCAGGAGGACGACGGCGGACACCGCGACCGCGGTGCGTTTCGCTGTGGTTCGGGACATGGCGGTTCGGGCCTCTCACCGGAGCAGATAGGGCATGTTGACCGTGACGGCTCCGGTGGGGCATCGGGCCGCGCACGGGCCGCAGTACCAGCACTCGTCGACATGCATGTACGCCTTGCCGTTGCTCTCGTCGATGGCGAGGGAGTCCAGCGGGCACATGTCCACGCAGAGCGTGCAGCCGTCGATGCACTTCGACTCGTCGATGGTCACGGGCACGTCGGCCCGCTGGGGCACCAAGGGCATGGCTGTCTCCAGGAATCCGCGCGAGCGGGTTGGTTACTAGGACCGGTGCAGCAGGCCGCTCATGGTGATGCGGTCGCCGCGGAAGCGGATGAACTCCAGGTCGACCGGGCGGCCGTCCGCGAGGTGGGTGAGGCGTTCCAGCATGAGGACGGCGGTGCCGCGCGGGGCCTCGAGCACGGCGGCCGAGTGGGTGTCCGCGCTGACCGCTTCCAGGGTGATCTCGGCGTGGCCGAGGGGCTGGCCGGTGACGGCTTCCAGAAGGCGGAAGACGTCGGTGTTCTCCAGGTCGGCGCCGAGCAGTTCGGTGCCGATGTCCAGAGGGATGTAGGTGAGGTCGAGGGACAGGGGGAGGCCGTTCAGACGGCGCAGGCGTTCGATGTAGAGGACGTCGGTGCCGGGCGCGAGGTGGAGGCGTTCGGCGACCGGCGCGGGTGCCGGGGCGGGGCCCATGGTGCGGACCTCGTTGGTGACCCGGCCGTGTTCGCGGAGGGTTTCCGCGAGGCCCATCAGGCGGTCGAGACCGTGGGGGTACTTGTGGGCCACGACCACGGTGCCGACGCCGGGCCGGCGCTCCACGAGGCCCTCGGCCCGCAGCAGGTCGAGCGCCTCGCGGACCGTGTTGCGGCCGGCGCCGTAGTCGGCGGCGAGGGTCGACTCGTGGGGGAGGGTACCGCCGGGGAAGGCGCCGGTGAGCGTCTGCTGGCGGAGCAGGTCCGCCAGTTGCCTGGCCCGGTCGGCGCGCAGCCGTCGCCGCGCGCGGTGGGCGGCGACGGTGGTCGCGGCTCCCGGTCCGGCGTGGTCTCGGCTGCGGTCGATGGGCATGGATCGGACCATACCTATCCGATAGGAAAAGGAGTGTTGCGGGAGTGTTGCGCCACCGGGAATGTGACCGGTTCGACTGTTGAGCTGCGGTTTCGGCGGGCCCGTGGGGAGATCTGCCACCACGGCTCGGGCCGGTACGGCTACGACAGCGCCGTCAGACCCGGGGCGAACGCGATCAGCAGAGGCAGCAGCGGTACGAGCGCGGCCGTGGTGGTCGTCAGGGCCCGGTGCCTGCGGCCGAGCCGGGGCGGCGGTTCCAGGAGCCGGTCGACCCGTTCGCCCAGCAGCCGGTGGCTGGAGGCGCAGGAGAGGACGCCGCGGTGCTGGTTGAGCTCGATCAGGGCCAGTGCGGTGGTCAGGTGCCCGCAGCGGCGGGAGGCGGTGTCGTCGGCGGCCAGTTCGACCAGGCGGTGGGTCTGGTCGCAGAAGTGGGCGAACAGCGGGATGCGGGGGAAGCCGGTGGCCAGGGCCGTGGACAGGTGCAGCAGCCAGTCGTGGCGGGCGCGGGCGTGGCCGCGCTCGTGGGTGAGGACGGCGTCGAGCTGGTGGCCGGTGAGACGGTGCAGGGCGCCCGTGGTGACGATCAGCTGGGACGGACTGCCGGGCATCCACCAGGCGTCGGGGTACTCGTCCTCGAGGACCAGCAGGGGACCGCGGGCGGCGGGCAGGCCGGCCGGCAGGTCGGGGGCGCGTTCGCGCAAGTGGGCGCGGGCCTGGGCGCGGCGCCGGCGGGCCTCGACGAGTTCGCGCGCGAGCATCGCGGTCGTCCAGGCGGCGCCGCAGGCCAGCAGCAGGGTGAGGGTGGCGGCCCACGGCGGGGCGGTGGAGAGGTCGTACGCCGCGGTCACGGCGGGCGGCGCCGGGGCGAAGAGCTGGGCGCGGACCGTGCCGAAGACGGCGGCGGCACCCAGGGCGAGAGCCGTCACGCAGCACAGCAGGACGGTGGCGACCAGGCACTGCCACACCCACAACGCGACCACCGGTTCCCGCTCGGGCCACGCGGACCGGGTCAGCGCCCGGGGCACGGGCACGGCGGCCGTCACGGCGACAACGCTCAGCAGGAGCAGGCAGACGGTCATTGCCACGGGCTCCGGTTCCTGGTCGGAAGAGGGGCGGCTACGGGTGGTGCGGGGAAGAGCGGCTGCTGTGCGCGCGGGTGCCACGGTCGAGGTGTTCGCCGAACGGGCCGTGTACCGCGCGCGGGCGGACACACCGCCCGACGCCCAGTATGACGGGCCGGGCGGTGTGAGTCAGGGGTCGAACGCCATCGGAAGAGCCGGGAGGGGCGACTGTCGGCCAGATCCGCGTCGCCCGGGGCGTCACCCGGGAGGGCTCACTGCGCTCCCGGTGCCACCCGGCCCGTCACCTCGCCGAGCCCCACCCGCACGCCGTCCGGCCCGGGGGCCCAGGCCGAGAGGGTCACCACGTCGCCGTCCTCCAGGAACGTCCGCTTGCCGTCCGGGAGTTCGAGGGGGTCGCGGCCGTTCCAGGTCAGCTCCAGCAGGGAGCCGCGCTCCCGGTCCGCCGGGCCGCTCACCGTGCCCGAGCCGTACAGGTCGCCGGTGCGCAGGGAAGCGCCGTTCACGGTCATGTGGGCCAGCTGCTGGGCAGCCGTCCAGTACATGGTGGAGAACGGCGGCTCGGAGACGACGTGGCCGTTGACGGCGACGGTGATCCGCAGGTCGTAGCCGCCGGGCTCCTCGTCGCTGTCGTCCAGGTACGGCAGCAACTCGTGCGTCCGGGCCGGCGGGGCCACCCGCGCCTCCTCCAGGGCCTCCAGCGGGGTGATCCACGCCGACACCGACGTGGCGAAGGACTTGCCGAGGAACGGGCCGAGGGGGACGTACTCCCAGGCCTGGATGTCGCGCGCGGACCAGTCGTTGAGGAGGCAGAGGCCGAAGACGTGCTCGCGGAAGCCGTCGAGGGAGACCGGCTCGCCCATCCGGGACGGCGCGCCGACCACGAAGCCGACCTCCGCCTCGATGTCCAGGCGGACGGACGGGCCGAACACGGGAGCGGCGTCGGCGGGCGCCTTGCGCTGGCCGGAGGGGCGTACGACATCCGTGCCGGAGACGACGACCGTGCCCGAGCGGCCGTGGTAGCCGATCGGCAGATGCTTCCAGTTGGGGGTCAGGGAGTCGGCGGCGTCGGGGCGGAAGATCTGGCCGACGTTCCGGGCGTGGTTCTCGGAGGCGTAGAAGTCGACGTAGTCCGCGACCTCGAAGGGGAGGTGCAGGGTCACCGAGGACAAGGGATGGAACAGCGGTTCGACGGTCTCGCGGTGGGACGGCACGGTCACCCAGGCGGTCAGCGCCCGGCGCACGTCCGACCAGGCCGTGCGGCCCGCCGCCAGCAGCGGGTTGAGGGTCGGGCGGGCGAGCAGGGCGGCGTACGGGGAGCCGAGCGCGTGGGCCGCGGCGCCTGCGTCCAGCACATGGTCGCCGAGCCGGACGCCCACGGACCGGTGGGACGAGCCGGGGAGGGAGAACACGCCGTACGGCAGATTGTGCGGGCCGAAGGGGTCGCCCTCGGGGACATCGAAGGGGGGCATCGGGTGCTGCCTCGCTTTCGGGTGCGCCATGTCGTCGCCACGTGTTCGTGGTCGTGCCACACGTTACGGGTGGCACGCCGGTCGTGGGCAGAGTCCGAGGAGGCGGACCCGGGCGAACGGGGCAGGTGGGTGTGGGGGTGGCCGGTCGGTGCGACTCGGACGGGGCGGACGAGACGACACTTTCGTACGTGCCGGAAGTTATCCACAGGACGCGACGCAATCTTGACGGAGCGGTGCGAACGGGGCGACTCTGGGCGGGTGCCGGAAGGCCTCGGGGAGGGGGCGTTCCCATGGCACACCAGGGGGGCGGATGGCCATAGGGGAGGCCGGTCCGGGCTCGGTACGGCGTGGTCCACAGCCGAAGCGGCTGGAAGAGACCATGCGTGTCCGGCTCGGCCGGGAATGTGTGTATGTACCGTCGTGCCGTTTCGGGCTGTACGTGGCGCTGCGCCACTGGTGCCCGCCCGGCGGACGGGTGTTGATGTCGCCGGTCAACGACGACGTGATCTTCTTCGTCGTGCTCGCGGCCGGACTGCGTCCGGTGCAGGCGCCGTTGAACCCGCTCGACGCGTCCATCGATATCGAGGCCGTGCCCGAGGAGACGTGGGGCTCGGTGTCGGCCGTGCTCACGACGAACCTGTACGGGAACCCGGACCCGGCGCCGCGCCTCAGGCGGAAATGCGACGAGCTCGGGATCCCGCTGTTCGAGGACGCGGCGCACGCCATCGGCAGCAGGGTGGGGGACCGGCCGGTCGGGGCGTGGGGGGAGGCATCCGCGTTCAGCCTGTCCAAGCATGTGGGCGCCAAGGCCGGAGGCATGCTCTCGCTCGCCGATCCGGGGCTGCGGGACGCGGTGGAGAAGACCTGCGCGGGGCTGCTCGTCCCGCGCCGGGCGAGCTCCGAACTTGCGTACGCGGTCCGGCCGTTCGCCGAGGCGACGGTGCGCGGGCTGCGGCTGCGGCGCGCCGCCTGGGCCGCGATCCGCCTGCTGGGCCTCGCGGACCGCGAGGAGATCCGGATGCCGCTGCGCCCGGACGAACTCGCCCAGGCTGAGCGCCGGGCCCCCGGGCTCGAGGCGCACCACCCTTGGGTGCGGGTCGACATGCACGACTACCGCCAGGAGTCCGGCCTGCTGCGGCTGCGGCGCATCGGGCGCAAGCTCGACCGGCTCGACGACGTGCTCGACGCCTGCCGGGCGGGCACGGAGCTGCTGCTGTCCACACCTTGGGCCAAGCCGCGCGACCCGCACGGCACCCAGCCGCTGTTCCGCGTCCCGCTGTTCGTGGCGGACCGGGACGCGGCGATCGCGGCACTGGCGCGACGGGGCATCGTCGTCGGCTACCTCTACGACCCGCCCCTGGACGACTACGCCGGTGCGGAGTTCACCGATCCCTCACCGGCCCCCGAGGCGGCCCGCTGGTTCGCGCGGCACGCGCTGCCCGTGGACCCGCTGCGGGCGCGGACGGTCGTCGAGGTGCTGGAGCGGTCCGGGGCGCAACCGGTCGAAGCGCCGGGGGAGCTGTCCAGGAGCAGGCCGACACCGGGAGGGCTGGGTTAGTCCCGTGGCTGAGATCCAGGTGCACGAGCCCGCCCCCACGCGCGCCGACGGGGGCGGGCCGCGGCCTGCCGACAGCGAACACACGCACGACTCGCTGTTCAAGAACGCCTACTTCCTCATGCTCAGCACCGGCGTGTCCGCCGTGCTGGGCCTGGGATTCTGGCTGGTGGCCGCCCGCTACTACTCCGAGGAGGCCGTCGGTCAGGGCTCCGCCGCGATCGCCGCGATGCGGCTGCTCGCCAGCATCACGGCGACGACGATGATCGGGGCCGTCGTGCGCTTCGTCCCGCGCGCGGGACGGGAGACCGGGCGCCTGGTGTGGGGCACGTACGCGGCCAGTTCGCTGATCGTGGCGCTGGCCGCCGCCGTCTTCCTGCTCACACTCGACGCCTGGGGAGCGTCGTACGCTCCCCTGGGCACCCCCATGGCGGGGGCGGTGTTCGTCGCGGCGTGCGTGGCCTGGGCGCTGCTCACCCTCCAGGACGGCGTGCTCACCGGACTGCGCAAGGCGGAGTGGGTGCCGGCCGGGAACGCGGTGTTCTCGGTCGGGAAACTTGCCCTGCTGGCCGTCTTCGCCGGCACGCTGCCCGTCCTCGGCATCTTCGTGTCCTGGGCGGTGGCGATCGCCTTCTCCACCCTGCCGCTGGGCTGGCTGATCTTCCGCAAGCTCATCCCGGGCCAGGCGGCACACGACCGCGAGAAGGAGCCTCCGAGACTCCGCGACATGGGCCGCTTCCTGGCCGGGGACTCGCTGGGCGCGCTGTTCAGCCTGGCCATGATCAACCTGTTGCCGGTGATGGTCGCGGTCCGCTTCAGCGCCGCGGAGAACGGCTACTTCTACGTTGCGTACACCGTCGGCGGCACGATGGAGTTCATGGCCATCAACATGGCCTCGTCCCTCACCGCGCACGCCTCGCACGACCCGCGCCAGCTCGCCGACGGCGTCCGGGGAGCACTGCGGCGCATGACGCTGCTGCTGGTCCCGGTCGTGCTGGTGCTGGTCCTCTTCGCCCCGTACATCCTCACGCCCTTCAGCCCGGACTACGCCGAGCACGGCTCCACCGTGCTGCGGCTGCTCGCCCTCGGCGCGCTGCCGCGGGTCGTGGTGGAGCTGTACATCGGCGTGCTGCGCGTCCAGGGGCGCACTGGTGTGCTGGCCGCGCTCCAAGGCGCCATGTGCGCCCTGGTGCTGGGCAGCGCGGCCGTGCTGTTCACCCCGGCCGGGATCGCGGGCGCCGGCTGGGCGGTGCTGCTGAGCATGACGCTGATCGCCGTCGTCTCCACGGTCGGGCTCCGCGCGGCACTGCGCCACGACGACACCGCGCCCGCCGTCCGTACGCCCGCCGACCCCTCCTACGGCACCCGCTGGGCCAAGCTCAACGCCACCGCCGGGTACGGCACGACCTGGGCCCGCCGGGCCGCGTACCAGCCCAAGGACGGTGACGAGGACACGGTCACGCTGTTCATCGGCCGGCCGGGGTACGAACGCGAGGCGCTGCAGGCGGACACGCTGGCGCTGATCGTGCGGCCGGAGGGGCCACCCCGGGAACCACCGCACGGGCCCGGGGAACCACCGCACGAGCCCGGAGGACCCCTCACGGACCAGGAGCCACAGGAGCGGCGGCTCAGAGGCGCCCTCTGGAGCCTGCTCGGTGTCGCCACCGTCTTCTTCCTGGCACCGCTGCGCGACCTGCCCTGGCTCGGCGACGCCTCCGAAGCGGCGCTGACCGGACGTCAGCTGCTGGAGTGGCTGCCGTTGCCCTCGCTCACGGCGGGGGGCCTGCTGCTCGTGGTGTTCGTCGCCGCCCTCACGCTGTGCACCCGGCGCGACCCGTGGCTGCCCGGCACGGCGCTGTACGCCGCCCTGCTCGCGCTGTACACCGCACCGGTCGCCCTCGGGCGGGAACCGCGACCGGTGGACGGGGCGTTGTACGAGAAGACGGCCGGCTTCCTCGCGGACACGCTGGGGCTCGACGGACCCGAGCCGCTGCTGCGCTGGGCACCACCGGTCTGCCAGCTGCTGTGCCTCGTGCCGCTGTGGCTGCTGCTCGCGAGCGCGGGCGGGCGGCTGACGTGGCCGGGGCGCTGGGGGGTTCTGTATCTCGTCGCGGTCGGCGGCTGGGTGTGGCGCGACGCGCTCGCACCCGTCGCGCCGCCCCTGCTCGCCGTCCTCGTCCTGCTCCTGCTGCTCCGCCGCGCCGCGTCGGCGTGGACGCTCTCCCGCTCCAGATCCAACCGAACGGCCGACGGACCATCGCGCGGCCGGCCCAGCGACTGATCACGATCCAGCGCCGAACAGAGCCGAATCGCCAGGGGGGAACCACCGTGCGTCCGCCAGCAACTCCACGGGAGAGATCCACGCCAGAGCCCACACCTGCCCGGGACCAAGCGGACTCGTCGGCTCCCCACCCCGAGACCTCCAGCCAGTCCTCCAGCCCCTCTTCCTCGGAGTCGTCGAGCCCCGCCCATGAGCCCGTGACGGACCTGTCCGATCTGCCTCCCGTCTGGCCCGGGCGCCGCGCCCTCGCCTGGCCCGGCGTTCCGCTGTTCGCCGCGCTCGCCCTCTGGGTGTACGCCGTGCGGCACACCGACGTCTCGCGGCTCGACGACTACGGCCTGGTCACCGCGCTGCACCCCACCTTCTGGGCCGGCCTCGCGGTGCTCACCACCGGCTTCTGGTTCACCGTCCGCGATCCGCGCAGGCGGGGCGGCTGGGCGGCGGCGTACGTCCTCGGGCTGCTGGTGATGGAGCGGGCCACCCAGGCCGTGGTCTACCCGACCCCGCTGTACGCCTGGGCGTGGAAGCACGAGGCGGTCATCGACCATCTGCTGACGGCCGGCGGTCTGCAAACGGCCGACCAGGTCGGCGACATGGCGGTGTACGACCAGTGGCCCGGCTTCTTCGCCGCCCAGGCCGCCCTGGTGCGGCTGCTCGGCGTGGACTCGGCCGCGATGTTCATGGCCTGGTGGCCCCTGGCCTCCAGCCTGATGCTGCTGCTCCCGCTGCTGCTGATCTACCGCACCTTCACCGAGGACCGGCGGCTGATCTGGACGGCGGTCTGGCTCTTCTACGTCGCCAACTGGGTCGGGCAGGACTACTTCTCGCCCCAGTCCGTGGCCTACGCGCTGCATGTCGGCGTCCTGGCCGTCGTCCTGCGCCGCTTCGGCCGGTCCGCCGTGCGGCGCGGGCAGCCCCGGCAGGCCGTGTGGACGGTGGTGATCACCGTCATGCTCGTGGCGATCGTCATCTCCCACCAGCTCACCCCGGGCATGCTGGTCGTCTGCCTGCTCGCCCTGTGCCTCAGCCGCCGTTACCGCGACTGGGTCCCGGTGGTCACGACCGTCGTGATCTTCCTGGCCTGGTGTCTCACGGCGGCGCTGCCCTTCCTGTCCGCCGCCATGCCGGACATGATCCGCTCGGTCGGCGACGTCGGCGCCAACGTCGAGACGGGGTACGGCGCCACCCCGACCGGCACCGGAGCGATCGCGACCTCCTGGGCGGCCCGGCTGCTGTCCGGCTCCGTCCTGCTGTTCGCGGCCGTCGGCGTGCTGCGCCAGCGGGTGCTGCGGCACCGCGCCCGGCCGCTGCTGCTGATCGCGGCGGCCCCGCTGCCGATGTTCGCGGCCAGCAGCTACGGCAGCGAGATGATCTTCCGGGTGCTGCTCTTCATGCTGCCCGGCGCCGCGTTCTTCGCCGCCGCGGCGCTGCTGCCCAAGGTCCGCACGCTGGCCGCCGACGCCGCCGCGCGGGAAGCCGGCAGCCGGCAGGCCGCCCCCGCCAAGGTCGGGCGCCGGTGGCTCGGCGTCTGGGTGCCGCTGGCCGCACTGCTCGGCGGAACCCTGGCGTTCGTCCCCGCTTACTCCGGCAAGGACCGGATCAACTACTTCCCGCCGCAGGAAGTGGCCCTCGTACGGCAGCTGTTCGACCAGGCGCCCGACGGCTCGCTCGTCGTGGCCGCCAACCGCAACTACCCGCTCGCGTACGCCTCCTACTGGAGCGTCGACCACTACTGGTTCCTCGACGACGCCCGCAGTCACGTCGACCGGATCGTCCAGAAGCCGGCCGCCACCCTCGCCAGTGACATGGCCGGGGTGGAGCGGCCGGCCCGGGCCTACTTCCTGCTCACGCAGGGGCAGTTGGCCAACTCCGAGATGAACGGCCAGCTCACCGAGGCGCAGCTGGACCGCGTCCGGAAGTCCGTCGCCGCCTCACCGCGGTTCCGGCTCGTGGCGCAGAACAGCGCCGGATGGCTCTACGTACTGAAGCAGGCTGGGGGAGCGGAGCGATGACACCGCAGGAACTCGTGGTCCGGATGCTGCCGCCGTTCGGCGGCTGGCTCGCGCTCGCCGCGCTCGCCCTGCCCGGCGGATCGCCGCTGCGGGGCGCCGCGGTCGTCCTCTTCCTGGCCGCGGGCCCCGGCGCGGCGATGGTCAGAGTCTGCGCCCCCGCACTGGGGGCGCGGCCCGCCGAAGGGCCCGTCGAGCGCCGGGACCCCGACTTCGCACGCCACTCCGACCTGCTGGAGCGGCTGATGCTGGTGCTGTTCATGAGCATCGGTGCCGTGATGCTCGTCGCGACCGTCCTGATCGCCACGCACACCTTCAGCGCGCAGCGGGTGCTGCTGACGCTGACTCTGCTGACCACGCTCGCCGCGTTCTGTCCGCCGCTGCGCGCCTCCCCGCAGCCGAGGACGACGCCGAGTACACCGAAGGGTTCCGCTCAGTGAGGTTCAACCGTCCCCACCGATCCGACCGGCCCCACCGATCCCACCGTCCCTTTCTCCGCGACCCGAACACGACCGAGAAGCAGCCGGCCGCCGGCCCGTTCGCATCGAGCCGGCGCCGTCTGCTGATCACGTCCGCCACGGTCGTCAGCGCGGTCCTGGTCGGCGCACTCGCCCTCCGGAACGCCTCCGGACCGGACCCCCAAGGCGCCGGGTCCAGGGCGGACTGCCGTCCCACGGCACTCCTGGAACCGCCCTGCGGCGCCTGGTTCGGCGCGTTCGTGCCGCACGAGCGCGGCGACCTGCCGGAGAAGGTGCGCGCCTACGAGAAACGCGTGGGCCGCGAGCTGGACATCGTGTACACGTACCACGACATGTCGCTGCCGCAGGGCACCCGCCGCGAGGGCCAGCTGCTCACCCCGGAGGAACGGCGCGTCGGCGAGGACCACCTGCTGCTGCTGTCCTGGGAGAGCAAGTGGTGGGGCGGCACGAAGAAGCAGCAGCCGACCTGGAAGCAGATCGCGTCCGGTGAGCTGGACGACGAGGTCATCGACGTCCAGGCCCGGCGCATCAAGGACTACGGCAAGAAGGTCTTCCTCTCCTTCGACCTGGAGATGGACACCCGCACCCCGGACAACGGCACCCCCGCCGAGTACGTGAAGGCGTACCGGCACATCCACGACCGGTTCCGCGAGCTGGGCGTCGACAACGTGGTCTGGACGTGGATCACCACCGGCTATCTCGACCACGCCGACGAGATGAAGCGGATGTATCCCGGCGACGAGTACGTCGACTGGATCGGCTACAACCAGTACAACTACTACCGCTGCCACAACACGGGCTGGATGACCTTCGCGCAGACCCAGAACGCCGCGCACGACTGGATCCGCGAGAACCTATCCGACGACAAGCCGCTGATGCTCTCCGAGTTCGGCACCGCCGAGGACTCGGCCCGCCCGCAGCGGCAGGCCGAGTGGTACGCCCAGGTGCCCGGGGTGCTGAAGGGCCTGGAGGGCGTCAAGGCCGCCCTCCAGTGGAACTACCGCGACCCCGGACCGCACTGCAACCTGGCGCTGGCGAACGACGCGGCCTGGGACAGCCTGCGCGAGGCGGCCGCCGACCCGTACCTGAACCAGCCGCTCAAGTAGCCCACCGGTCGGCCGGGTCAGCCCGCGAACTCGGGCCCGTGCACCACCGCACGGGCCCGCCGGTACCACCGCCAGGCGATCGTCTTCGGCCCGTCGCGGTACGGCGCGACCCGCGCGCCCGCTCCCGCCAGCCAGCCCTCGACGTCGGCGACGGTGTGGGTACGCCGGACGATGAGCCGGGCGATGCGGTACCGCTCGTCGTGGTCGGAGCTGAGCGCGTGCCGTACGGCGGTCGCCGTCTCGTAGCCGGCCCGTGCCGACATGGCCCGCACCCGCGGGCTGTTGTAGCCGTGCGGATAGGCGAGGTGGCGGACCTCGTGCCCTAGGGCGTCCTCCAGCACGGCCTTCGACGTGCGCAGTTCGTACGCCAGGTCCTTGCCGGACAGGGTGTCGAGCTGTGCGTGGGTGACGGTGTGGCTGCCGATCTCCATGCCGGAACGTTCCAGCTCCGCCGCCCGGTCCAGGGTCATCATCGGGGCGGGCGGCAGCAGACTGCGGCCGCCCGGGGCGATGGCGCCGGTGGTGAGATAGGCGGTGGCGGGCAGCCCGCGGCCGGCCAGCGTCTCGGCGGTCGGGCCGGGCAGATCGGCGAAGCCGTCGTCGAAGGTGAGCAGCACGGGCCGGGGCGGCAGGGGCGCCCGCCCGGCCAGATGACCGGCGATCGCGCTGATCGTGACGGGCGTCCGGCCGCTGTCGGCGATGGCGTCGAGGTGGGCCGCGAACTGCTTCGGCGTGACCGTGAACTCGGCGATCCACTCGGGCGGGTCGTCCATCACGGCGTGGTACAGGAAGACGGGGATGGCCGGGGTCCCCGAGGGCGATATCGGCCCCTCACCACGCGTACGCGCCGACGTCCTCATCTCGCCCCCCGGACAGTCGCGCCCGCCGTCGCGCGCAGCGCCCGCCGCGCCCGCACATAGCCGACAGGGCCGTACAGCATCCCCCTGCGCTGCAACCGCGACAGCCGTCGTGGCCAGGGATGCGTCCGCACGTCGTGGTCACCCGGCGCCCCGCCCCCCTCCGTCTCGCGCACGGCCGTCAGCGTCCGGGCGTGGGCGAGGCCGCGGGGCAGCCGCGCGAGGAACGCCGGCAGCAGCGCGGGCCGGTTCACCAGCACCGCGGTCAGATAGGCGGTGAGCCCGGCGCCGTAGCCGTACGCCTGGGTCTCCAGGTCCCGCCAGGTCTCCCGGTGGTGGTGCCACACCAGTGCGGACGGCGTGTAGCGCAGCCGGTGGCCCTGGGCCAGGACACGGACGAAGCCGTAGAGGTCGTCGCCGCCCCGGGCGGCCGTACCGGCACCGGTGGCCGGGTCGAAACCGCCGACGGAGCGCAGCACCGCCGTACGGAACGCCATGTTGGCGCCGGAGCCGAACCGTCCCGCCGTGAACGGGAACAGTGGTTCGTCGCCCGGCGGACGCGCCGGGTCGTACGTCCTTGGAGTGAAGCCTTTCGCGAAGCCGCCGTGGCTCTCCAGCAGCACCTGGGCCGGGGTCGTCAGCCGCGCGGGCAGGATCAGCCCGGTGGCGCAGCCGAGTCCGGCGTCGGCGGCGAAGGGCGCGGTCAGCTCGGTCAGCCAGCGCGGGTCGGCGACCACGTCGTCGTCGGTGAAGGCGACCACCTCGCCCCGGACGGCCGCGAGACCCGTGTTGTGCGCGACCGCGAGGCCGGGCACCCGCTCGCACACGTACCGCACGCGCTCGGCGTACTTCCGCTCGACCAGTTCCCGCGTCTCGTCCGTCACGGGCGCGTTGTCGACGACGACGATCTCGAACCGCGGATGGTCCTGCGCCAGCAGCGAGTCCAGCGCACGGGTCAGTTGCCCGGCCCGCTCCCGGGTCGCGACGACGACACTGGTGTACGGAGGCTCACCAAGCTCACTGGGCTCACCGGCTTCCGCGCACGCGGAAAGAAGGGGCGCGCACTCCGCCCGCGCCCGCTCCGCCAGCACCACCTGCGCGTCCGCCCCCTCCGGTACCCGCCCGAGCAGCGTGCCCACGGGCCGCCCACCCCGGCGGACCAGCACGAACACCTCGCCGTGCGTCACCGGCGGGCTTCCCGGACCGGGGCTGAGCACCGCCTCGTCGCCGTCGAGGTCCAACTCGGCGATCTGCACCGCCCCGATGTCCAGGAACCGCCGTATCTCCTCCCGCGCACGCGACGAACGAGCCATGCGCCCCTCACCCCCCACTCGTGTCAGGTACGAACTCGCGCTCAGGTACGGCGCAGCCGAGCCGCGCCCTTCAGGGTCCGCGCGGCCAGCGCCGCGAGCCGCGGCCTGCCGCGGACGAAACTGTGCGCGCGGCGCGCCGGCTCGCGGCTCAGCCAGTGCAGCGCCGCGCCCGCCCCCGGCCGCGTCACCGCACCCTCGTACACGGGCAGTTCACCCGTCCTCAGCGCGTCCTTGTACTCCGCCGCGCCGCGCCCCAGGTCGAGCATGCCGATGCCCTCGGCGGCCGCCGCCTCGGCCATGCGCAGGTGCAGCACCAGCCCCGGCGAGTACTTCGCGAACTCCGGGTCGTAGGCCGGGAACCAGCAGGCCAGGACGGATGCCGAGCGCAGTCCGAAGTGCGCGGCGACGGGCCGCTCCCCGGCGTACAGCACGGACAGCGTGCCGGCGCACTCCGGTGCCCGGGTCCGGGCCAGCCGTCCCACGAGCCGGGTGATCCACTCCCGTGCGAAGCGGTCCTGCCGGCCCGTCCTGCGGTACTGCGCCGACTTCCACTCCATGAGGGTGCGCAGCGCGGCCGGGTCGCGTTCGTCGAACACGAACCGCGGCTCGCCGACCTGCCGGCCCAGCTTGCGCTCCTTGGCCAGGGTGGTCTTCAGGAACTTCGGCGACTGGGCGCGCAGCACCGACTCGTACGTCTCGTAGCCCTTCTCCACGTCGACGACGTAGGTGGCGTGCTCCTCGGCCGCGTACCGGACGAACAGCCGCTGCTCGGCCTCCAGGTTGTCGAAGGCGAAGCTCGACACCGAGCAGGCCTTGAGGAGCCGGCCCGTGTCCAGGTCCAGGCCCGGCCGCAGGATCGCCCCCTGCGCGTCCGAGACGCCGAGCCCGATCGCCCGGCCCTGCCCCAACGGGCCCCGTTCATAGGGCAGGAAGCCGACCGGCTCCAGCCCCTCGTACACCACCGCGACCCGTGCCCGCGGCCTCACCAGGCCGACGGCTTCGGTGAACTCCGGCTCCATGAAAGGGTTGCGCGGTGCCTCGGAGGCAGCGCGCAGTGCGCGCCAGCGCTCCTTTTCCCCTTCGCCGAGCTCCCCGGGCCCAGCCACGCGAATGCGCCCACTGCTCAACCCGACCCCCCGATCAAGTCCCCCCTGGACACATGGAAGGTACCGCTCGAGACGGCCCCGACGGTAGGTAGCGGACCATGTTGTTGCCAACTGGTACAGAGGCCTTCAACCGGGCAATCGGCGTGCGCCGGGGGATGAAACGAAGGGGCGCGCTGTCCGTATTCTCTGATCATGGCCGCACCCATCGCATATTCACTCATCGCCACCGACCTGGACGGAACGCTGCTGCGCGGCGACGACACCCTCTCCGACCGGTCGCTCGCCGCGCTCGCGCGGGTGGCGGACACCGGTGCCCAGCACCTCGTGGTGACGGGCCGGCCGGCGCCGCGTGTGCGACCGCTCCTCGACGACCTCCGCTGCACGGGGCTCGCGGTGTGCGGGCAGGGCGCGCAGGTGTACGACGCGGGCGCGGACCGGCTGCTGTGGTCCATCACCCTGGACCGGGAACTGGCGGAGACCGCGCTCGGCAAGATCGAGGCCGAGGTGGGGCAGGTGTACGCCGCGGTCGACCAGGACGGAGTCGACGGCCTCACGCTCATCGAGCCGGGCTACCTGATGCCGCACCCGACCCTGCCGGCCGTACGGGTCGACCGGCGCGACGATCTGTGGGGCGAGCCGATCAGCAAGGTGCTGCTGCGCCACCCCTACCTGACGGACGACGAGTTGGCGGCGACGGCCCGTTCGGTGGTCGGCTCACTGGCGACGGTGACGATGTCGGGGCCCGGCACGGTCGAGCTCCAGCCGTGCGGTGTCACCAAGGCGACGGGCCTGGCGCTGGCCGCCGAGCATCTGGGGCTGCGGCCGGCGGACACCATCGCCTTCGGTGACATGCCCAACGACATCCCGATGTTCGACTGGGCCGCCCACGGCGTCGCGATGGCGAACGCCCATCCCGAACTCAAGGCCGTGGCCGACGAGATCACCCTGTCGAACGAGGACGACGGCATCGCCGTCGTCCTCGAGCGACTGCTGGGCGGGACGGCTCAGTACGGGCCGTTGACGTTGTCGATCGAGCCGTAGCGGTCGGCCGCGTAGTTGCAGGCCGCCGTGATGTTGGCGACCGGGTCGTACGGGTCCCACGACGTGCCGTCCACGTGGTAGGCCTGGAAGGTCGGGTCGATGGTCTGGAGCAGGCCCTTGGACGGGGTGCCCGCGACGGCGTTCGAGTCCCAGTTGTTGATCGCCTGGGGGTTGCCGGACGACTCGCGCATGACGTTGCGGTAGATGCCGTCGTACGACCCCGGAATGCCCTTCTGCGCCATGATGTCCAGCGCCTCGCGGATCCACCCGTCGAGGTTGTTGGCGTAGGTCTTCGCGGAGGCCTGGGTGGCCTTGGCGACGCCACCGGGCTTCGCGGCCGGCTTGGCGGGGGCGGACGACGTGGTCGCCTTCTTCGCGGCGGCCGCCTTGGTCGTCGACACCTTCAGCTTCAGGCCCGGGTGGATCAGCTTCGGGTCGTCGCCGATGGCGGAGCGGTTGTCCTTGTACAGCTTCTTCCAGCCGCCCGAGACGTCGTACTTGTCCGCGATGCGGTAGAGGGTGTCGCCCTTGGTCACGGTGTACGTGAGCGACTTGGGCTGGGCCGCCCGGTGCACGGACTGTGCGACGACGGGTGCGCTCTGCGGCGCCTCGGCGGCGCTCGCGTAGGTGGCTCCGAGGAGCGGGAGGGTGAGTGCCGCTCCGCCGGTGCCGGCGATGGCGACACCTCGGGTGAGCGGGTTGGTTCTGGGGCGACGGTGCTTGCCTCGTCCGGCCATGGCGAAATTCCTCTCCGGCGCCTGCGAGGTGAGCTGTCGGGTTCGGGCCGGGAGGTGCCCGGCCGCGTACGGCGGTGTACTGCCGTGCGCGGCTTCACCCCGAGCCGTGCCGCTGTGCGGACCGGCGACTTACCTGGGTCCCCCGCTCCTGCCCTGCGTGAGTGAGTCGGTTCGTGTGGGGGTCCGGGCGGTGGCAGGATTCGGCGTCCGCCGGACAGGCCGGGAACGTATGCGAGAGCACATGTCGGGAACAAGCACCGGAGTCACATATCGCGTGGTTGACCTTGGTCGGGGGTGTTTGGTCCGCTTGATCCTTTGCGAGAGCCAAGGCTCAACTGGCGTTCGGCTGAAGGGGGTACGGGTCGATGCCGGGGTGGGGCGGCAAAGGGGTTAACGTGATTCAACTCACTGATCACAAGCCTGTGGGGCAATTCCCGCCAATGGGAATTTGCTCAATCATCATGGCAAATCGTGTATATCTCACTACCTCCTGGTAAGTCGATAAATGTCTGTTCTTATGAGTTGATCGAAAACATAACGGTCGTGATCAGATACCACCCGGCCTGTAACCATGGGCGCTGGCGGTGATCGAAACGTGACCGGATACGCTGACTCGAGTGATGGCAGCGACCTATCGACAATCCGCGTAATCACCGGCAGACACAGCAGACAGGAGACCCCTCGTGACCGACGTCGGGCCGTTCGGGCTGAGCGTGCGGGACCAGGCTCTGGAAGCCGATGTCCAGGCCGGGTTGGCGGCTGTCGAGGAAGGCTTGTTCGAGGCCACCAAGAGCGAGGTGCCCTTCATCACGGAGGCCGCCCAGCACCTGGTGCGGGCCGGCGGCAAGCGGTTCCGTCCGCTGCTCGTGATGCTCTCCGCCCAGTTCGGTGACCCGTACGCGCCCGGGATCGTGCCGTCGGCCGTCGTCGTGGAGCTGACCCACCTGGCCACGCTGTACCACGACGACGTGATGGACGAGGCGACGGTGCGCCGCGGGGTGGCGAGCGCGAACACCCGCTGGGGCAACTCCGTCGCGGTCCTCACCGGCGACTTCCTCTTCGCCCGTGCCTCGCACACCCTGGCCGACCTCGGTCCGGAGGCGGTGCGGGTGCAGGCCGAGGCGTTCGAACGGCTGGTGACCGGACAGATCCTGGAGACGGCCGGACCGCAGGACGGCCGCGACCCCGTCGAGCACTACCTGGACGTGCTGGGCGGCAAGACCGGTTCGCTGGTGGCCGTGTCGTGCCGGTTCGGCGCGATGATGTCCGGTGCCGACGAGACGACCGTGGACGTGCTGACCCAGTACGGCGAGCGGCTCGGCGTCGCCTTCCAGCTCGCCGACGACGTCCTGGACATCGCCTCCGACTCGCACGAGTCCGGCAAGACGCCGGGCACCGATCTGCGCGAGGGCATCCCCACGATGCCGGTGCTGCGGCTGCGCGAGCGGGCGGCCCGGCTCGGGCTCGCGGACGACATCGCCCTGTGCGAGCTGCTGGACTCCGACCTCACCGACGACGAACGGCACGCCGAGGCCCTGCGCCTGCTGCGGGTCCACCCGGCGCTGGAACAGGCCCGGAAGGACACCGTCCGCTACGCCCAGGACGCCCGCTCGGCGCTGGCCCCCCTGCCCGAGTGCGCCGCGAAGACGGCACTCGTGGAGCTGTGCGACGCGGTGGTGCACCGGGCCGGCTAGCCCCGAAGCGGCCCGAAGCGGCCCCCCGTCCCCTACGGGTCGGGGGAGGAGCCGCGCCTCCGTGTCATACCCCAGCAGTACGTGGAGTTGAGTCCGGGGTCTGACGTATTTCCCTGGCCGATTTGGTCAGATGGACACCACGGAAAACACCACTCCTCACCTGTTCGGGTGAGAATGGCGGCTCAGGGACGAGTGCGTGGACGACACGGACAGCCGCCGCCGACCACGGAGGTAGGGCACACATGGCACCGTACGCATCCGACGACAGCACGACCGCCGGGGAGGTCGACGAGCCACGTTCCGGACGGCGCAAGGCCGCACGGTACGTCGTACCGGTCACGGTGATGGGGGTGGCGGCCGCGACGATCGGGCTGGTCCCCGCGCTCGCCGACTCCGGTGACCCCGACCTTCCGAAGATCACCGCACAGCAGCTCATCGAGAAGATCGCGAAGTCGGACGTCCAGCAGCTGTCCGGCACCGTGAAGATCAGCACGGACCTCGGGCTGCCGGACCTCGGCGGGCTGGAGAGCAGCCTGATGTCCGGTGCCGCGAGCCCGGACGGGGGCGGCTCCTCCGCCGACCCGACGGCCAAGCTCACCGAACTGGCCTCCGGCACGCACACCCTGCGCGTCGCGGCCGACGGCCCGGACAAGCAGAAGCTGTCGCTGCTGGAGAACGCCGCCGAGTACAGCATCGTCCACAACGGCAAGGACGTCTGGGCCTACGACAGCAAGTCGAACGAGGTCCACCACGGCACGGCCTCCGAGAGCGGCAAGGACCAGCGGCCGCCGGCCACGCCGAAGGACTTCGCCGAGGAGGCCCTCAAGGCCGCCGACGACACGACCTCCGTGACCGTGGACGGCACCGCCCAGGTCGCCGGCCGGGACGCCTACAAGCTGCTCATCAAGCCGAAGCAGTCCGGCTCGACGGTCGGTGCGATCACCGTCGCCGTGGACGCGAAGACGGGCACGCCGCTGAAGTTCACGCTGACCCCGGCGAGCGGTGGCTCCGCCGTGGTCGACGCGGGCTTCACCCAGGTCGACTTCGCCAAGCCGGCCGCGTCGACCTTCGACTTCACCCCGCCGAAGGGTGCGAAGGTCACCGAGGAGAAGGCCTCGGAGCCGAAGGCGCCCGGCAAGGCCGAAGCGCGCGAGCACGCCCCGAAGTCCCTCCCGAAGTCCGAGGAGGACCTCGGCAAGGGCCTCGACGGCATGAAGACCATCGGCGAGGGCTGGAACTCCATAGCCACCTTCGACACCGGCGGCGAGGGCGTGCCCTCCGGCGAGGCCGGCGGTGACCTCGGCGGCTTCGTGAACTCGCTCGGCGACAAGGTCACCGGCAAGTTCGGCTCGGGCACGGTCTTCTCGACCCGCCTGGTCAACGCCCTGATCACGGACGACGGCAAGGTCTATGTCGGCCTGGTCACCAAGGACGCGCTCGTGAAGGCGGCCGACGCCGGCAACTAAGTCCCGAACGGCTACAGGACGTCGCGAGAACCACAGGGCGTCGAGAGAACCACGGGACGTCGAGAGAACGAGGAAGCCGATGGGCGAACCGTCCGCCACGGAGCCCGAGCGTGTGCCGGAGCCGAGCGGCGCGGATGCCGCGGCCGGGGAACCGGTCATCGCCACCCGCGCGCTCACCAAGCGCTACCGCGGCGGACAGCTCGCCGTCGACGGTCTCGACCTGACCGTCCCGGCGGGCAGCGTCTTCGGCTTCCTCGGGCCCAACGGCTCCGGCAAGACCACCACCATCCGCATGCTGATGGGCCTCATCGAGGCCACCTCCGGCACGGCGCGGGTCCTCGGGCAGCCCATGCCCCGGGCCACCCGCGCCGTGCTGCCGCACGTCGGCGCCCTCATCGAGGGCCCGGCCCTCTACGGCTTCCTCTCCGGCCGCGACAATCTCATCCGGTACGACTCGGCCGACCCGGCCGCCGATCCGCGCACCCGGCGGGCCCGGGTCGCCGCCGCCCTGGACCGGGTGGGCCTGACGGCCGCCGGGGGAAAGAAGGCCAAGGCGTATTCCCTGGGCATGAAACAGCGCCTGGGCCTCGCGGCCGCGCTGCTCCAGCCCCGCCGGCTGCTGGTGCTCGACGAGCCGACCAACGGCCTCGACCCGCAGGGCATGCGCGAAATCCGCACCCTGATACGGGAGCTGGCCTCGGACGGCACGACCGTCTTCCTCTCCTCCCATCTGCTCGACGAGATCGAGCAGGTCTGCACCCACGCGGCCGTGATGGCCCGGGGCCGTCTGATCACGCAGGGACCGGTGGCGGAGCTGTCCGCAGGGGCGCGCGGCCGGCTGGTGGTGACCACGCCGGACCCGGCGGAGGCGGCCCGGGTGCTGAAGGAGCAGGGCGTCGGCGATGTCGTCGTCACCGACGACCGGGTGACCGGCGAACCCCCGGACCGCGACCTCGCCGAGGTGAACGCCGCGCTGGTGACGGCCGGGGTGCGGGTGCGGGGCTTCACGGTCGAACGGGCCTCGCTGGAGGACGCGTTCGTGGCGCTGACGGGGGAGGGGTTCGATGTCGCAGGCTGAGACCGCGGGGGCCGTACGCCCGGTGAGCCCGCTGTGGACCTTCGGGCTGCTGCGCAGCGAGCTCACCACGACCTTCCGGCGCTGGCGCACCCTCGCGCTGCTGGCCGTGCTGGCGGGCGTGCCCGTCCTGGTCGGCATCGCCGTCAAGGTGGAGACCAGTGACGGTTCGTCGCCCGGCGGTGGCGGCGGCGGAGGCCCGGCCTTCATCTCGCAGATCACCAACAACGGCCTGTTCCTGGTCTTCACCGCGCTGGCCGCCACCCTCCCGTTCTTCCTGCCGATGGCGATCGGGGTGATCGCGGGCGACGCGATCGCCGGCGAGTCGAACGCAGGCACGCTCCGCTACCTGCTCGTCGCACCGGCCGGCCGCAGCCGTCTGCTGCTCACCAAGTACGCGACCGTCGTCATCTTCTGCCTGGTGGCCACCCTGGTGGTCGCCGTCTCGGCGCTGACGGTCGGCGCGCTGCTGTTCCCGCTGGGCGACCTGACGACCATCTCCGGTACGCGGATCAGCTTCGCCGAGGGCCTGGGCAGAGCCCTGCTGATCGCCCTGGCCGTCGCCGCGTCACTGATCGGCGTCGCGGCGCTCGGCCTGTTCGTGTCGACCCTGACGGGCAGCGGCATCGCGGCGATGGCGACCACCGTCGGTCTGCTGATCACGGTCCAGATCCTCGACCAGATCCCGCAACTGCACGCCCTCCAGCCGTACTTCTTCTCGCACTACTGGCTGTCCTTCGCCGACCTCATGCGCGAGCCGGTCTACTGGGACGACCTGACGAAGAACCTCGGCCTCCAGGCCCTGTACGCGGCGGTGTTCGGCTCTGCGGCCTGGGCCCGGTTCACGACGAAGGACATCACGGCCTAGAGGTCCCTCGCCGTGAGGGGCCGGGGCTCACTTCTCGTAGAGGAACCGGGCGGGCGGTGCCTCCTGGGTGAAGAACGTCTTCGCCCGGGTCAGCGCCTCGGTGTCGTTCAGCACGTCACCGGGCTTGCTGCCGTTGCCGAGCAGCACCCCGCCGAAGCGCATCCCCATGTACGCGGCCGAGTTGTGGAGCGTCCCGATCAGCGGGTCGGCGACCACCTCTTCCCGGTGCGCGAGGGCGGTGACGCCCCACAGGGTGCGTCCGGCCAGGGTCGCCTTGAAGTCGAGGCCGGGCGTGCGCAGCCAGCCCGACCAGTAGTCCAGGTAGCGCTTGGTCTGTGCGGAGACCGAGTACCAGTACAGGGGCGTGACGATCACGATGTCCGTCGCCGCGAGCGTGGCGTCGAGCAGCAGGGCGAGGTTGCCCTCGGTCGGGCGGACATGGTCGCTGTCGTGGCGCAGGTCCTCGAAGTCGGGTACCGGGTGCTCGCTGAGGTCGAGCCACTGCTGTTCGGCGTCCGGGGGCAGTTGCTCGGCGGCCCGGCGGGCCAGCAGCTCGGAGTTGCCCTCGGCGCGGGCGCTGCCCAGGACGAAAAGGAAGCGGCGGGTCATGGTGTCCCCCAGAAGAAAGGCGTACGGCGATTACGCGCGCTTGCATCATATGCGTGCGCATTCAAATCCGCCAGGGGTGGCCGACCGGAGTGCCGTCAGCTCCCGATACGCGCCTCCGCCTCCCGCGCCACGGCCAGCAGCAGCGCCTCCCGCCCGTGCGGCGCCACGAGGTGCAGCCCGGCCGGGCAGCCGTCCTCACCGAAGCCCGCCGGGAGGCTCAGCGCCGGATGCCCGCTGAGGTTGAACGCCCAGGTGAGCGAGGTGGAGTAGCGATCCCCCGGCCCTTCGTGGCCGTGCGGCGCGGTGGGTGCCGTGGGCGTCAGCAGCAGCTCCGCGTCGTCGAACAGCCCGGCCAGCCGCCGGTCGTTCTCCGCCCGGACACGGTGGGCCTCGGCCAGGTCGGCACCGGGCGTGCGCAGGGCGAGCCACGCGGGCCCGGGGTCCATGAGCCGCAGCGGCACCCGAGGTCGTACGAGCCGTACGACGCCCGCCGCCACGAGTCGTTCCACCGTGGCCCTGGCGAGGGCGACGGGCTCCGGATCGGGCCCGGCGAAACCGAGGTCGGGGGACCAGACGGCGGTGACGGGCAGGGGCGGCAGGACGGGCTCCGGCTCGCCCGTCACCACCTGCCACCAGCCCGCCGCGTCCGACGCCGAGCGGGCGAGCACGCCGGGGACGGCAAGCCCCGTACGGTCGGCGGAGGGCAGCCGCCCGGCCGTGGTCTTCAGGCCGACGACCCCGCACCACGCCGCCGGGATCCGCACCGACCCGGCCCCGTCGCTGCCCGTCGCCAGGGGCACCAGCCCGGCCGCCACCGCCACCGCCGACCCGGCCGAGGAACCGCCCGGCGTACGGTCGGCCCGCCACGGATTGACGGTCCGGCCGCGCGCACCGAGCCCCCAGGTCTGCCAGGGCGTCCCCGGCCCGGGCACGGAGGTCGCACCCACGACGACCCCTCCGGCCGCGAGCAGCGGCCCCGCCGCCCGCATCCCGTGCCGCCCCTTCACCGCGACCGGCACACCGGCGAGCGGCAACGACCCGCCCTCCATGAGCCTGTCGGCGACACCCCCTGACCCTTGGGCACCACTCGTGCGAGGGGCATCCCCGGATGTCTCGGCATCACTCGTGCGAGGGACGCCCCCGAGCCTGGCGGTCGCGCTCCCGCGGGGGACGTCCCCCGGCCCGTCGGGGGCTTCGCCCGCGCGCCGGAGGTGCCCGGAGTCGTCAGCTCCACTCGTACGGGGGACATTTCCGGAACGCCCGTCGAGCAGCGCGTCCACCTCGCCCGCCCGTCGCAGCGCCTCCTCGTGCCACACCTCGACGAAGGCGCACAGCTCCGGATCGGCCCGATCGATCCGCTCCAGCGCCGCCGCGACCACGTCCACCGCGCGCAGCTCCCGGGCCCGTACGCCCGCCGCGATCTCCCCGGCCGACAGGGGCACGGCCGTCAGCGTGCCGCTCCCGTCAGCCTGGCCAGGGGTGCCGTCTCGCGCGGCGGGTGGCCCAGTTCGCCGAGCCGCCAGGACGGCACCCACGGCACGCGGTACACGTCGATGACCGCCTCCAGGGACTTGACCCGCTGGGCGAGCGGGCGCGGCAGCCGGCCCGGGGCGTCCGCCACGAGGACGACGCCGTCGAGGTCGAGCCCCGGCGGAGCCTGACCGCGCCGGAAGATCTCCACCGCACCGGCGACCGTGTCCAGCCCGGCCGCGTGCGTCCGGGCGACCAGCAGCACCGACGGCGGATCGCCCGGCCCGGGCCAGGCGCGGCCGCTGTCATGACCGCCGTAGACCGCGGCGAGCGTGGAGACGCCCGCGCCGCCGTGCGTGCCGACCCAGGAGAAGCGCCGGGCCGCGGCATGGGCGTGGGCCGGCTCCGGCGGTCCCGGCTCCGGGGTGGTCACCGGGCCGCGGAGCCAGATCTCCGGGCCCTGTCGCATGCCTGTCTGCATGCACCTCTCCTCCCTCGTACTCCCGATCTTCATGCCAACCGGAACAACGCGCGCCGGGGCATACAGTCCTTGGGACGAGCCTGTGACACCGCGGTGACGTGAGAAACGGGAGCGAGCGGACACACTCGACAGTAGGTGTTCGACGCCGAGTGAGGGGACGATGTCGCGACTCAGCCGCGAGAAGAAGCGGGAACAGAAGCAGGCCGCACACGCGGCGACCCCGGCGGCGCCGATCGACGTCCATGTCCCAAGGGCAGGACACGGCGCCGGGCCGGGTGCCGTGGCGGGTGCCGGTGTGGCGGGCGTGTCCGACGGTGCGTCCGTCGGCGGCGTCCCGGTCTACGCGGCCCCCGGTGAGGAGATCCACAAGGCCGTCCTGAACCGCCTCCACCACATCGCCCTCGCCACCGGCCATGCCGTTCTCGCCACGATCCACGACGAGCGCATCGGCTACGTCGTCCCCCTCCAGGTCGACCCGGACGGCTCCAGCCACTTCACGGCCGAGCCGGTCCGTACGACACCGCCGGAGGGCGCCGTCGCCGGACGCCCGCCGGAACCGCCGACGGCCGGCGCGGCCACGGAACCGCCCATGGCCGGCGCGGCCACGGAACCGCCCATGGCCGGCGCGGCCACGGAACCGCCGATGACCGGCGCGGCGACGGTGTGGCCCGCCGCCGGCGCCGCTGCCGAGCCGCCCGAGGCCGGCCCGGCGACGGAGCTCCCCACGCGGGGCCCGGCGACGGAATGGCCCCAGGCGGGCCCGGCTACGGAGTGGCCCGAGGCGGGCGCGGCTGCCGAGCCGCCCCTTCCGGAGCCCGGACCGATGCCACCCGCGGCGGAGCAGGAGTCCCCGCGCAGCGACAGCGCCACACACGTCCTGCGCCCTGTACCGGGGTCCGGCGATCTCGGCGCGGCCCCGACCTTCCCGCTGCGCGCCGTACAGGAGCCGCCGCGGCCCGCCACACCGGAAGGCGCGCCTCCGGGCCCGGCCGCACCGCCCGGCACCGTCGCGCCCCCGACCGGTGAGTTCGGGCCGCCTCCGCCCATGGATGTGAGGCCGCTCCCCGTCCCCGAAGCCGGTCCCGCCGCCGAGCCCCGGCGCAGGAAGCCCGACCCGGTGCTCGAAGCGGAGCTGCTCGCCGACCTCGACGCCAAGCCCACCCCCGCACGCGGCTTCGACGCCGTCGCGGAGGCCATGTTCGGGGACGAGACTCCCGGCACCCCGGGGGACTCCGGTGCCCCTGCCCTCGTCGCGGAGCCGATCACGCGGATCAACGAGGCCGTGAAGGAGGGCAGGATCGACGCGGCGGCCGGGCTGGCGGAGCAGACCGTCGCGCAGGCGTCGGCGACGCTGGGGCCGGAGCACTCCGAGGTGCTCCGGCTGGGTGAACTCAGCGCGTACATTGCCTACTTGGCGGGCGACCCGCTCCGCGCCTTCCGGCTGTCGCTCGATCTGGCCGGTGCCCGCCGCCGTACGGGGGACGCGGAGGCCGCCTACGGCAACGTGCAGAGCGCGGCCACCGCCTGGCGGGCGGTGCGCGACCCGGCGCTGGGGCTGGAGCTGGGGCGCGACCTGATCGGCCTGTGGACCGAGCTCGCCGCCGTGGACGGCCCGGCCGCCGAGGAGATCGAGCAACTGGAGTCGGCCCGGGCCCGCATGGGCCGCCTCACGGAACGCGCCCGCGACCAGGAGGGGTGACCCGGACTACTCCGACAGCTCCCACACCGCGTACGCGACCGCGT
The DNA here is from genome assembly GCF_045040895.1 of Streptomyces purpurascens. Classification (NCBI taxonomy): domain Bacteria; kingdom Bacillati; phylum Actinomycetota; class Actinomycetes; order Kitasatosporales; family Streptomycetaceae; genus Streptomyces; species Streptomyces purpurascens. Next base: position 5,582,655 of record NZ_CP108341.1, read on the forward strand.
CGCTGTTGCGGTCGAGGGCCGTGTCGTTGATGTTGGCGGTGGTGTCGCAGGAGGAGTGGTAGCAGCGGTCGAAGGCCTGCCCGGCCGTACCGCCCCACTTGGCCACCTGCGCCGCCGTCTTCGCGCGGCTGGCCCCGGTGAACAGGCCGCCCACCGGCACGCCGGCGCTCTTGAAGGGCGCGTGGTCGGAGCGGCCGTCGCCCTCGGTCTCGATCTCGGTCGGGACGCCGAGGCCGGTGAAGTACTCCTTGAAGGTCTTCTCGATCGCCGGGTCGTCGTCGTAGACGAAGTAGCCGGGGTTCGGGGAGCCGATCATGTCGAAGTTGAGGTAGGCGCTGATCCTCGAACGGTCTCCGGTGGCCAGCCGGTTGACGTAGTAGCGGGAGCCGACCAGACCGAGTTCCTCCGCGCCCCACCAGGCGAACCGCAGATGCTTGGTGGGCTTGTACTGCGCCCGGGACACGGCGAGGGCGGTCTCCAGGACGGCGGCCGAGCCGGACCCGTTGTCGTTGATGCCGGGCCCGGAGGAGACGCTGTCGAGGTGCGAGCCGGCCATCACGACCTGGCTCGTGTCACCGCCGGGCCAGTCGGCGATCAGGTTGTAGCCGGTGCGGCCAGAGGCGGTGAACTGCTGGAGCGTGGTGGTGAATCCGGCGGCGTCCAGCTTGGCCTTCACGTAGTCGATCGAGGCCTTGTAGCCGGTCCGGCCGTGCGCGCGGTTGCCGCCGTTGGCGGTGGCTATGGACTGCAGCTGGGTCAGATGGGCCTTGACGCCCGCCAGGGGCAGGTCGGGCGCCGCGGCCGGTCTCGGGGGAGCGGACGCGGCATCGGCCACGGCGCCACCAGTCAGGAGCATGACAGCCGCTATGCCGCCTGCTGCCACGGCACGCGCGGAAACGGAGAGCTTCATGTGGGGACTCCGAGTTCCTTCGGGCAGCCCGTGGGGTGTCCGCAGGCCGCCCACGGTGAATGGGGTGCCTGGATGGTGAAGCTGATACTGACTCTCCGTCAAGACCCCGAACAGGCCAGGGCGTTGTGAGGACGGCCGGTGTTCGCCGGTGTCACTGCACGCAGAACTCGTTCCCCTCCGGGTCCGCCATCAGGGCCCACTCGCCGCCCTGTTCCGCCACGCGCCGCAGCACCCTCGCCCCGAGGCCTTCCAGCCGCGCGACCTCTTCCTCGCGCCGCCCCTCGCCCGGGTGCAGATCGAGATGGAGCCGGTTCTTGACCGTCTTGGTCTCCGGCACCCGCTGGAACAGCAGCCGCCGCCCCAGCCCGGTCCCGCTCTCCTCCTCGAACGGGTCCTCGGGGTGCCGTACGGCGATCAGGTCCCGGAAGGCGTGACGGCCGTGCGACTCGACGACGAGTTCCTCCGGCACGACGCCGGCGCCGAGCAGCTTCCCGATGAGGACGCTGTTGTCCTCGACCTCGTAGTGGAGCGCGGCGGCCCAGAAGTCGGCCTGCGCGTGCGGGTCGTTCGCGTCGATGACGACCTTCCAGTGCACGGGGGCGGGACGTGCCGGTGTCTGTGTCATGTACCAGTTATACGGCGCGGGTGTCGTACGCGGTCCGGGCCGCGGCGATCTCGTCCTGGTGTTCCTCCGTCCAGGTCACCAGGGACTGGATCGTGGTGTGCAGCGTCCTGCCGAGGGAGGTCAGTTCGTACTCGACCCGCGGCGGCACCACCGGGTGCACGGTCCGCTTCACCAGGCCGTCCCGCTCCAGCGACCGCAGGGTCACCGTCAGCATCCGCTGGCTGACCCCGTCGATCTCCCGGCGCAGCTCCGTGAAGCGCAGCCGCCGGTTCTCCAGCAGCGCGATGACCAGCAGCGACCACTTGTCGGCGATCCGGTCGAGGATCTGCCGGACCTGGCAGTCCTCCCGGGTGTCCCACTGGAAGGGATCGGCGTCGCCGTAGTCCACGGTGCTCTCGCAGTTACTCGGTGACTTCGAAGTGCCTTCTTCCATGTCTGTCGATGCTGCCGCAGGGTGGTCATGGTTACAAGAGGGAACTGACCCTCAGTTGCGTAACCGACTACTGGCGGAGGAGTGTGGACTGATGGGCACCCGTGCCTGGGCGCTGCTGCTCGTTCTGTGCGGAACGATCTTCCTCGAAGGCATCGACGTCGCGATGATGGCGGTGGCGATCCCGGCCATCCGCTCCGACCTGGGGCTGGGCACCGACACCGCGGCGTGGGTGATGAGCGCCTACGTGCTCGGATACGCCGGCTTCACCCTCCTGGGCGGCCGGGCCGCCGACCTGCTCGGCAGGCGCCGGATGTTCCTGCTCTGGCTGGCCGTCTTCCTCGCCTTCTCGGGGCTCGGCGGCTTCGCGACCGACGGCTGGATGCTGGTCGTCGCCCGGTTCGTCACCGGCGTCGCCGCCGCCTTCATGACCCCCGCCGCGCTGTCCCTGATCACCACGTCGTACGAGCAAGGCCCGGAGCGCAACAAGGCCCTGCTGATCTTCGCGGGGACGGGTGCGGCCGGCTTCTCCCTCGGCCTGGTGATCGGGGGTCTGCTCACCGAGTTCGGCTGGCGCTGGGTGTTCTTCGCGCCCGTGCTGCTGGCCGCGGCCCTGCTCGTCGCCGCCGTACGGCTGATTCCCCGGAGCGATGTCCCGCCGGCCCGCCGGGGCACCTTCGACCTGCCCGGCGCGATCACCGCCGCCGGCGCGATGCTGCTGGCCGCCTACACCGTCGTACGCCTGGAACACGGCCTGCGCGACTGGCCGCTCACCGCGGCCTCGGGGCTCGCGGCGCTGCTCCTGGCCGGTGCCTTCGTCGCGGCCGAACGCCGCTGCCCGGACCCGCTCGTCCGCCTCGGCATCCTGCGTCAGGGCCCGGTCGTGCGCGCCGACCTGGGGGCGCTGCTCTTCCTCGGCGCCTTCTTCGGCTTCCAGTTCATCGTCACGCTCTACCTGCAGGAACTGCGCGGCTGGTCGTCCCTCCAGACGGCGCTGGCCCTGATCGTCATGGGCATCGACGCCGTCCTCGCCCCGACGCTCACACCGCGGCTGGTCGCCCGCTGGGGCAACGCCCGCGTGATCGTCGGCGGTTTCGTCCTGGCCGTGGCCGCGTACGCGCTGTTCCTGCCGGTCGGCATGGACTGGTCCTACGCCGCGATGTTCCCGACGCTGTTCCTCGCGGGCCTCGCCTTCGCCCTGGCCTACGGGCCGCTGACGATCGCGGCCACGGACGGGGTCGCCGAGTCGGAGCAGGGGCTGGCGGGCGGGCTGCTGACCACCGCCACGCAGTTCGGCTCCGCGATCGGCATCTCGGCGGTGACGGCGGTCTACGGCTTGGCGTCCACCGGGTCCGGCCCCGAGGCCACGCTCTCGGCGTTCCGGGCGGCGCTGGTCGTGCCGGTCGTCCTGGTGGTGCTGGGCACGCTGATCTCGTCGGTGAGCGCGCGGGCGGCGCGGCGGGCGGTGCGCAGCGCGTCCCAGGTGAGCAGCGTCAACGCCAGCCACACCAGCGCGAACCCGGCCCAGCGCTCCGGCGGCATCTCCTCGTGGAAGTAGAGGATGCCGAGCAGGAACTGGATGACCGGCGTCGAGTACTGCAGCAGGCCGATGGTGGACAGGGGGACGCGGATGGCGGCCGCGCCGAAGCAGACCAGGGGCAGCGCGGTGACGATGCCGGCCGAGGCGAGCAGTGCCGCGTGTCCCGCGCCCTCGGTGGTGAAGGTGGAATCGCCCTGCGCGGTCAGCCACACCAGGAAGCCGAGCGCGGGCAGGAACTGGATCGCGGTCTCGGCGGCCAGGGACTCGATGCCGCCGAGGCCCACCTTCTTCTTCACCAGCCCGTACGTGGCGAAGGAGAAGGCGAGGCAGAGGGAGATCCACGGGGGCCGGCCGTAGCCGATGGTCAGGACGACGACCGCCACGCAGCCGGTCCCGACGGCCGCCCACTGCACCGGCCGCAGCCGCTCCTTCAGCAGCAGCACCCCGATCGCGATGGTGACCAGCGGGTTGATGAAGTACCCGAGCGAGGCCTCGACGACGTGCCCGGAGTTCACGGACCAGATGTACAGGCCCCAGTTGACGGTGATGACCGCCGCGGCGACCGTGATCAGCGCCAGCTTGCGCGGCTGGCGCAGCAGCTCTCCGGCCCAGGCCCAGCGGCGCAGCACGAGCAGGGCGGCGCCCACGAAGACCAGCGACCACACCATCCGGTGGGCCAGGATCTCCACCGCCCCCGCCGGCTTCAGCAGGGGCCAGAACAGGGGGACGAGCCCCCACATCCCGTAAGCCGCGAACCCGTTCAGCAGTCCTATGCGTCCCTCGCCCCTCGGCTTGCCGGTCACGGGCCCCCTCCTTCGCACGTGGTGTTACGCGACCACGAAGGTAACGCCGAGCGCCCCCGGCTGTCATGCCCGTATCGGCATACGGTCATGACAGTCCGGGGGTGGGGCGGCTCAAGGGCCCGCCGGGTGGAACTTCAGCCCTTGAGCGCGGCGGCGATGGCCTCGGAGAACGGGGTGGTCGGACGGCCGGCCAGGCGCGACAGGTCGCCGGTCGAGACGACCAGCTCACCCTTCTCGATGGAGGCGTCGACCCCGGCCAGGATCTGGGCGAACGGCTCGGGCAGGCCGGCGCCGGCCAGGATGCCGGTGAGTGCCTCGGGCGTGACCGCGTTGTAGGTGATCTCCTTGCCGGTCTGCCGGCTGAGCTCGGCCGCGTACTCGGCGAAGCTCCACGGGGTGTCGCCGCCCAGCTCGTACGTCTTGTTCTCGTGCCCCTCGCCGGTCAGTACGGCGACGGCGGCAGCGGCGTAGTCGGCGCGGGAGGCGGAGGAGACCTTGCCCTCGCCGGCGGCGGCGACGACCGCGTTGTGCTCCAGCACCGGGGCGAGGTTCTCGGTGTAGTTCTCGTGGTACCAGCCGTTGCGCAGCAGCGCGTAGGGCACGCCCGAGTTCAGCAGGGCGTCCTCGGTGCCGCGGTGGTCGTCGGCGAGCGCGGCGGTCAGGCTCCCCGGGGCGCTGGTGTAGGCGAGCAGGGCGACCCCGGCCGCCTTGGCGGCGTCGATGACGACCTTGTGCTGCTGCACACGGCCCTTGTCGAACTCGTTGCCCGAGATCAGCAGGACCTTGTCACCGGCGGAGAAGAGGCCGTCGAAGGACGCGGGGGTGTTGTAGTCGGCCAGCGCGATCCTCACCCCGCGGTCCGCGAAGCCGGCCGCCTTCTCGGCGTTGCGGACGACCGCGGTGATCTGCTCGGCGGGGACCTTCTCCAGCAGCTGCTCCACGACGTGACGGCCGAGCTGTCCGGTGGCTCCGGTGACGACGATGCTCATGGTGATGACTCTCCTTGTGGGGTGCGATGGCACTAACCATAGGAGAAGCGCTAACTCTTCGAAAGTACCCACTTTGAAGTAAGGTACTGGCATGGCAGTAAGTGATGGCGAGGCCCTGTGCCCGTACCGGCTCGTCCTGGAACACGTCACCAGCCGCTGGGGCGTGCTCGTCCTGATCGAGCTGCTGGACCGTCCGTACCGGTTCAGCGAGCTGCGCCGGGCGATCAGCCGGTACAGCGGCCGGGGCGTCAGCGAGAAGATGCTCACGCAGACGCTCCAGACCCTGGAACGCGACGGCCTCGTCGACCGCGACGCCAAGCCGGTGATCCCGCCCCGCGTCGACTACTCCCTCACCGACCTGGGCCGCGAGGCCGCCGAGCAGGTCAAAGCCCTCGCACAGTGGACCCAGCAGCGCATGGACGACGTGGAGAAGGCCCGCCTGACATACGACGAGACCCGGGCCGCTTCCTAGCGCTCCCGGGCCCCGGTGTTCCCGAAGCGGCTCAGCCGACGACCGTCCAGGTGTCCCCGCCCGCCAGCAGCGCGCCCAGGTCGCCCTTGCCGTGCTGCTCGATCGCCTGGTCGAGCTGGTCGGTCATCTGGGTGTCGTAGACGGGCCGGTCCACGGCACGGAAGACGCCGATCGGGGTGTGGTGCAGGGTGTCCGGGTCGGCCAGGCGGGACAGCGCGAACGCCGTGGTCGGGGATGCGGAGTGCGCGTCGTGGACGAGCACCTGGTCCTCGTTGTCCGGCGTCACCGCGACCACCTTCAGGTCCCCGGTCAGCCGGTCCCGTGCGACGCCCTTGGCCAGGTCGCCGCCGAAGCGGATCGGCCTGCCGTGCTCCAGCCGGATCACGGCCTCCTCGGCCTGCTGCTTGTCCTTCAGGGCCTCGAAGGCGTTGTCGTTGAAGATATTGCAGTTCTGGTAGATCTCGATCAGGGCCGTGCCCTGGTGGGCGGCGGCCTGGCGCAGCACCTCCGTCAGGTGCTTGCGGTCGGAGTCGACCGTCCGCGCCACGAACGACGCCTCCGCGCCGATCGCCAGCGACACCGGGTTGAAGGGCGCGTCCAGCGAGCCCATCGGCGTCGACTTGGTGATCTTCCCGACCTCGGAGGTCGGCGAGTACTGGCCCTTGGTCAGACCGTAGATCCGGTTGTTGAACAGCAGGATCTTGAGGTTGACGTTGCGGCGCAGCGCGTGGATCAGGTGGTTGCCGCCGATGGACAGCGCGTCGCCGTCGCCGGTGACGACCCACACCGACAGATCGCGGCGGGAGCTGGCCAGACCCGTGGCGATGGCGGGGGCGCGGCCGTGGATGGAGTGCATCCCGTACGTGTTCATGTAGTACGGGAACCGGGAGGAGCAGCCGATGCCCGAGACGAAGACGATGTTCTCCTTCGCCAGACCCAGTTCGGGCATGAAGCCCTGCACCGCCGCGAGGATGGCGTAGTCGCCGCAGCCGGGGCACCAGCGCACTTCCTGATCGGACTTGAAGTCCTTCATCGACTGCCTGCCCTCGGCCTTGGGGACGAGGGAGAGCGCTTCGACGGTGCCCGTGCCGTGCGTGGACGTCTCAGCCATCGATGGCCTCCTTGAGAACCGCGGCGAGCTGCTCCGCCTTGAACGGCATGCCGTTGACCTGGTTGTACGACTGGGCATCGACCAGGTACTTCGCCCGGATGAGCGTGGCGAGCTGCCCGAGGTTCATCTCGGGGATCACCACCTTGTCGTAACGCGCCAGCACCGCGCCCAGATTCCGCGGGAAGGGGTTGAGGTGGCGCAGATGCGTCTGCGCCACGGACTCCCCGGCTCTGCGCAGCCGCCGCACCGCCGCCGTGATCGGCCCGTACGTGGAACCCCAGCCCAGGACGAGGGTCCTGGCCTCGTGCGGGTCGTCCACCTCGAGGTCCGGGACGTCGATGCCGTCGATCTTGGCCTGCCGGGTGCGGACCATGAAGTCGTGGTTGGCCGGCGAGTAGGAGATGTTGCCTGTGCCGTCCTCCTTCTCGATGCCGCCGATCCGGTGCTCGAGACCGGGCGTGCCCGGGATCGCCCACGGCCGGGCCAGCGTCTGCGGGTCGCGCTTGTAGGGCCAGAACACCTCGGAACCGTCGTCGAGGGTGTGGTTCGGGCCGTGCGCGAACTGCACCCGCAGGTCGGGCAGCTCGTCCAGGTCCGGGATCCGCCAGGGCTCGGAGCCGTTGGCCAGATAGCCGTCGGAGAGGAGGAAGACCGGCGTGCGGTACGTCAGTGCGATCCGCGCCGCCTCCAGGGCCGCGTCGAAGCAGTCCGCCGGGGTGCGCGGCGCGACGATCGGCACCGGAGCCTCGCCGTTGCGCCCGTACATCGCCTGGAGCAGGTCCGCCTGCTCGGTCTTGGTCGGCAGACCCGTCGACGGCCCGCCGCGCTGGATGTCCACGACCAGCAGCGGCAGCTCCAGGGAGACCGCGAGGCCGATGGTCTCCGACTTCAGCGCCACCCCGGGACCACTCGTCGTGGTCACGGCCAGCGAACCACCGAAGGCCGCGCCCAGCGCGGCCCCGATACCGGCGATCTCGTCCTCGGCCTGGAAGGTGCGCACGCCGAAGTTCTTGTGTTTGGACAGCTCGTGCAGGATGTCCGACGCCGGAGTGATCGGGTACGACCCCAGATACAGCGGCAGATCCGCCTGCCGGCTCGCGGCGACCAGGCCGTACGACAGGGCGAGGTTGCCGGAGATGTTGCGGTAGACACCCGGCGGGAACGCCGTGGCCGCCGGGGCCACCTCGTAGGAGACGGCGAAGTCCTCGGTGGTCTCGCCGAAGTTCCACCCCGCCCGGAACGCGGCGATGTTGGCCGCCGCGATGTCGGGCTTCTTGGCGAACTTGGACTTGAGGAACTTCTCCGTGCCCTCGGTGGGCCGGTGGTACATCCAGCTCAGCAGGCCCAGCGCGAACATGTTCTTGCTGCGCTCGGCCTCCTTGCGGCTGAGGTCGAACTCCTTCAGCGCCTCCACGGTGAGCGTGGTCAGCGGCACCGGGTGCAGGTGGTAGCCGTCCAGCGACCCGTCCTCCAGCGGACTGGTCTCGTAGCCGACCTTCTGCATCGCCCGTCTGGTGAACTCGTCCGTGTTGACGATCACCTCGGCGCCGCGCGGCAGGTCGCCGATGTTCGCCTTCAGCGCGGCCGGGTTCATCGCCACCAGCACGTTCGGCGCGTCGCCGGGCGTGAGGATGTCGTGGTCGGCGAAGTGCAACTGGAAGGACGACACACCCGGCAGGGTCCCGGCGGGCGCCCGGATCTCGGCCGGGAAGTTCGGCAGCGTCGACAGGTCGTTGCCGAACGACGCGGTCTCCGAGGTGAAGCGGTCACCGGTGAGCTGCATACCGTCACCCGAGTCCCCCGCGAACCTGATGATCACCCGGTCGAGACGGCGGACGCCCTTGGCGCCCTCCGCTTTGCGCTGCTCTCCTACGACTGGTCCGTCGGCCTGCTCCGCTGGGCTACTGACCTGGCTGGTCACTGAACTGGACCTCCCTCGAGGCGGCTGTCCCGGACAGGCCTTCCCGCAGGCCTCCCAGGATCAACCCTACGACCGTAAGGGTCGCCTTCTTTGTGTCATTCGCATCTTGGACGCGACTTTGGGGTGATCACGCACCCGTGCCGCCCATGTCAGGAATTGAGGTACGTCAGCACGGCCAGGACCCTGCGGTGGTCCCCGTCGCTCTGCGACAGCCCCAGCTTCAGGAAGATGTTGCTGACGTGCTTCTCGACCGCTCCGTCGCTGACCACCAGCTGCCGGGCGACCGCCGAGTTCGTCCGGCCCTCGGCCATCAGCCCCAGCACCTCCCGCTCCCGCGGGGTGAGCCCCGCGAGCACGTCCTGCTTACGGCTGCGGCCCAGCAGCTGCGCGACCACCTCCGGGTCGAGGGCCGTACCGCCGTCGGCCACCCGCACCACCGCGTCCACGAACTCACGGACCTCGGCCACCCGGTCCTTCAGCAGATAGCCGACGCCCCGGCTGGACCCCGCCAGCAGCTCCGTGGCGTAGCGCTCCTCCACGTACTGCGACAGCACCAGCACACCGAGCCCCGGGTGCGCCTTGCGCAACTGCACCGCCGCCCGCACCCCCTCGTCGGTGTGCGTCGGCGGCATCCGCACATCGGCCACCACGACATCCGGCAGCTCGCCCTGCGCGTCCAGCTCGGTGATGGTCTTGATCAGTGCCTCGCCGTCACCCACCCCGGCGACCACCTCGTGCCCGCGGTCGGTCAGCAACCGGGTCAGGCCCTCCCTGAGCAGCACTGAATCCTCGGCGATGACCACCCGCACCCTGTCCTCCACGATGTTTCGGCCCCCCACAGCCCGATGCCGCCCGTCCGCGGCCCACAACGGCTCCGCGCCCACCCGTGCGACGGGTCCAGCATTTCAGGATCGGGGGGTGGATGGGGGTAGGACCGGCTTCTTGTCCGGCTGAGTCAGGCAACGGCTTTCAACCGGAGGTCACCGCACGTACGCGCCCCGCCACGGCAGCTCCGCGGTCACCCGGGTCGGCCCGCCCGCCGGCGAGTCCACCACCAGGATCCCGTCCACCGCGTCGAGCCGCTCCGCCAGCCCCGCCAGGCCGGAGCCCTGGGACACGTCGGCCCCGCCCGCGCCGTTGTCCACGACCTGCAGCATCAGCCGGTTCTCCGTCCGCCACACCTCCACGCCCGCCCAGGTCGCCCGCGCGTGCTTGCTGACGTTCTGCAGCAGCTCCGACACCGTGAAGTACGCGATCCCCTCGATCGCCGGCGCCGGCCGCTCCCTCAGATCGACCTCGACCCGCACCGGCACCGTGCACCGCGAGGCCACCGCCGACAGCGCCGCGTCCAGCCCCCGGTCCGTCAGCACCGCGGGGTGGATCCCCCGGGCCAGGTCCCGCAGCTCCTGCAGCGCCGTCTTCACCTCACCGTGCGCCTCGTCCACCATCCGCGCGGCCGCCTCCGGATCCTCCTGGAGCTTCTCCTTCGCCAGCCCCAGATCCATGGCCAGTGCCACCAGGCGGGCCTGCGCCCCGTCGTGCAGATCCCGCTCGATGCGCCGCAGGTCGGCCGCGGCGGTGTCGACCACGACCCCCCGGTCCGACTCCAGCTCCACCACCCGCGAGGCCAGCCGCGACGGCCCGAGCAGCCCGTGCACCAGCAGCCGGTCCACCATCGTCAGCGCCCGCAGGATCCACGGCATCGCGATCGTGAACAGCAGACCCACCAGCGCGGTCATCGTGATCTCGAAGGGGTTGTCGAGGTAGATCTGGTGCGTCTCGTCGCCGTACAGCTGGATCCCGTCCTGGCCGGCGGACATCGGGAACACCCAGAACCACAGCGGGTACGTCAGCAGCCCCCAGCCCAGCACCCACACGTTCACGGCGACGGCGAACGAGAACACCGCCCAGGGCAGCTGCAGCAGCGCGTACAGCAGGGCCCGCCACGAGGCGCCGCTCTTGAGGACGGCACCCATCCACGCCATGGCGCCCGGCTTCCTCATCCGCAGCGGCTCCGGCTCGGCCACCTCCAGGTCCAGCAGCGCCCGCGCCCGGAACCGCTCCACCGCCCCGAAGCCACGGCACCCGGCGAGCGCCGCCGCCAGCACCGGTACGCCGAGGAACGTCACCAGCAGCCCCGCCCCCAGCGACACCATCGTCACCGCGTAGACGAACAGCAGGATGCTGATCGGCAGGCTGAGCAGCACATGGCCGAATTCCCGCCAGGTGCGGCCCTCGACCGGCGCCCGCAGCGCGACGGGCAGCCGGTGCCGCCGTCGTTCGGTGCTCCCGTCGAACCCGGGCCCGCCGTCGAGCCCGTATCCCTGTCCGTACTCCGTGGCCATCGGCGTCGTCCTTCTCCTCGTCCTGCGGCTGTGCTCTCGATACCTCCACCCTGCTCCGCCGCAGGTCGGCGGACCATGGAGTCCGTCGGCGTCTTGGACGGGGGGTTTTCCCCACCTCCGGCCGAGCGGTTCCCCGGCTCAGCGGCCGCTGGTGCCCGCGGCGGAGGCGTCCGTGCGGTCGCGCCACGGCAGTTCCGCCGTGACCGTCGTCGGGCCGCCCTCGGGCGACTCCAGGACGAACAGGCCGTCCACTGCGCCCAGCCGGTCGGCCAGGCCCTTCATCCCCGTACCGCCGTCGAGACTCGCGCCCCCGCGGCCGTCGTCCCACACCTGGATGAGCAGCCGGTCGGCCGTGCGCCACACATCCACCGACGCCGACCTCGCCCGGCTGTGCTTGCTGACGTTCTGCAGCAGCTCCGAGACGGTGAAGTAGGCGATGCCCTCGATGGCCGCGGCCGGCCGCGCGGGCAGGTCGGCCGTCACCTTCACCGGGACCGTGCAGCGCGAGGCGACCGAGGACAAGGCCGCGTCCAGGCCGCGGTCGGTCAGCACCGCCGGATGGATCCCGCGGGCCAGATCCCGCAGCTCCTGAAGCGCCAGCTTCACCTCGCCGTGCGCCTCCTCGACCATCGCCGCCGCCGCGTCGGGGTCCTCCAGCACCTTCTCCTTGGCCAGGCCGAGACCCATGGCCAGTGCCACCAGCCGGGCCTGCGCCCCGTCGTGCAGATCCCGCTCGATGCGCCGCAGGTCGGCCGCGGCCGTGTCGACCACGACCCCCCGGTCCGACTCCAGCTCGGCGATGCGCCGCTCCAGCTCGTCCGAGGGCGACAGCAGCCCGCGCACCATGGCCCGGTCGGCGTTGGCCAGCACCCGTGCGATGAACGGCAGCACCGGCCACAGCACGAACAGCGAGGTCAGCGTGATGGTGAAGGTGAGGACGCCCCACGGCAGCCGTATGAACTCGTACAGCACCGCCCGCCAGCCCACCGGGTCCTTCAGCGACATCCACACCTGGGCGAGGAAGCCGCCCGAGCCGCGCAGCGGCAGCCGGCTCGGCTCGTCCACCCGCACCCCGAGCAGCGCCCTGGCCCGCGCCCGCTCCAGCTTGCCCAGTTGCCGCGCGCCCATGAGTCCGGCCGCGAGCAGCGGGAACCCGATCACCGTGACGGTCAGCCCGAAGCTGGTGAACAGCACCGTCATGACGTAGGTGAATCCGAGCAGGGAGAGAGGAAGGTTCGCCAGGAGGTGCGCGATCTCCTTCCAGGTGTGCCGGTCGTAGGCGAACCGGGGCGGTGGCGGGCGGTCGTCCTGCCCGGCCGACGTCGCGGCCGCCTTCGAGCCGGTGGACGGGAAGCGTTCGGTCATACGCGTCAGCCTGCCCGGCCGCGGGCAGCCGCGCCATGAGGTGGACCGCCAGGATCGACTGAGGAAAACCCCACCCCCGCATGCCAGGGCGTGACGGGCTGCTTACCCTGCCTTTATCAGGGCCTAGACTCCCGTGCGTACAGATCGTCGAACAGCGGCGTCCGGGTGAGCCGGGGGATCGTCGCGGGACCAGGTCCGAGTTTCAAGGGAGCGAGGGACGGACGTGCCGGAACCGACCGTCGTCACCACGACCGTCGTCGCGGCGGACTACTTCCAGTCCTATTCGGTCGTCGGACTGCTCGCCGTCGTCGGCGTGCTGTTCGTCGCCGTCGCCTTCGGGGCCGGCCGCCTGCTGCGGCCCGTGGTCCCCACGCCAGAGAAGCTCCTGACGTACGAATGCGGCGTCGACCCCGTCGGCGAGGGCTGGGCCCACACCCAGGTCCGCTATTACGTCTACGCCTTCCTCTACGTGATCTTCGCCGTCGACTCGATCTTCCTGTTCCCCTGGGCGACCGTCTTCGCCGCCCCCGGCTACGGCGCGGCGACCCTGGTGGAGATGTTCATCTTCCTCGGCTTCCTGGCCGTGGGCCTGCTCTACGCATACAAGAAGGGCGTCCTGGCATGGACGTGACCCCCGACGTGACCCCCGCCGGCTCTGAACCCGTGCTGCTTCCGGAACCGAAGCGGCTCGGCGCCCTCGCGCGCCTCGCACCCGAGCCGATGAAGGTGATCCTCAACTGGGGCCGCCGCTACTCGCTCTGGGTCTTCAACTTCGGCCTCGCCTGCTGCGCGATCGAGTTCATCGCCGCGTCGATGGCCCGCCACGACTTCATCCGGCTCGGCGTCATCCCGTTCGCACCGGGCCCGCGCCAGGCCGACCTGATGGTGGTGTCCGGCACGGTCACGGACAAGATGGCGCCGGCGGTGAAGCGCCTCTACGAGCAGATGCCGGAGCCCAAGTACGTCATCTCCTTCGGCGCGTGCAGCAACTGCGGCGGCCCGTACTGGGACTCGTACTCCGTCACCAAGGGCGTCGACCAGATCATCCCCGTCGACGTCTACGTCCCCGGCTGCCCGCCCCGTCCCGAGGCGCTGCTCCAGGGCATCCTCAAGCTCCAGGAGAAGATCGCCCGCGAGTCGCTGGGGGAGCGGTACGGCACGGGACGCCCCTCTGCGGCGGCGCTGCAGAGCGGCTTGGTGCGACCGCCGTCCCCGTCCACGGCCTCGGAATCCGCGCCTGAGGAGGGACGATGACCGCGGTCGGCTGGCTGCCCGCCGACGTCGGGGAACTCTTCGGTACGGACGCGACGGCCGAGGAGTCGTACGAGGTCCTGACGGTCGACGTCCCGCCGGCGAGCTGGATCTCCGCCCTGGAGACCGCCCGCGACCGGCTGGGCTGCACCTATTTCGACTGGCTGAGCGCCGTCGACGAACCGGGCACGGGCTTCCGCGTCACGGCCCACATCGCGGCCCTGTCGCCCCTCCGCCGCCTCCTCCTGCGTACGACGATCCCGCACGAGACCCCCGCCCTGCCCTCCGCGGTCGGTGTCTACGCGGGCGCCGCCTGGCACGAACGCGAGACGCACGAGATGTTCGGCATCGCCTTCGAAGGCCACCCGGCACTCGACCACCTGCTCCTGCCGGACAGCTTCGAAGGCCACCCCCTGCGCAAGGACTTCGTCCTGGCCGCACGCGTCGCCAAGGCCTGGCCCGGCGCGAAGGAACCCGGCGAGTCGGAACACGGCGGCCCCAAACGCCGCCAGATGCTCCCACCCGGCGTCCCCGACCCCAACGAATGGGGCCCCCTCAAGGGCCAACTCCCCCCGGCCCCGACCCGCCCTACCCGCGGCACACCCCGAGCCTCGGGCGACCGCCCGACCCGCACCGCCGGCGAGCGTCCCGTGCGGCGTGCGCGTACGGCGGGGGAGGGCTCGGCGAGCCAGGCTGCTGCGGGCGAGGCGGCCGCTCCGGCTCCGGCAGGTCCGCGTCGTGCGCGTACGGCGGCGGAGGGGTCGGCGAGTCAGTCTTCGCCCGGGGAGTCGCCTGCTTCGGCTCCGGCTGGTCCGCGTCGTAACCGCACGGCGGGGGAGGGCTCGGCGAGCCAGGCTGCTGCGGGCGAGGCGGCCGCTCCGGCTCCGGCTGGCCCGCGCCGTGCGCGTTCGGCGGCGGAGGGGTCGTCGAGTCAGTCTTCGCCCGGGGAGTCGCCTGCTTCGGCTCCGACGGGGCCGAGTCGTGACCGCACGGCGGCCGAGGGCTCAGCGAGCCAGACGACGCCCGGCGACACCTCTCCCTCGTCCCCGGCCGCCCCGCGCCGTACCCGTACCGCCGCGGACGGCTCGGCGAGCCAGACACCCGGCGGCTCGGAGTCCCCGGCGACCGGCCCTGAGTCCCCGGCGCCCGGCCCTGAGTCCCCGACGCCGGGATCCGACTCCCCTGCGACCGGTTCCGAAGCAACGGTGCCCGGCATCGAGACGCCGACCACCGGGCAGCCGGAGTCTCCCGCCGCCGAGGCCGAGGCCGAGGCCGAGTCCCCGGCCCCGTCGGCCGGACCGCGCCGCGCGCGCAGCGCGTCGGAGGGCAGTTCGAGCCAACGCGCCGCGTCCGACCGAGGCGACAGCCAGCCGGGCAGGTCTGCCCGCTCTGCGCGCAGCTCGGACGCCCCCTGGCACCACGCCCGCCCGGCCTTCGAGGAACCGGAACCGGCACCGGAACCCGAACCGTCGCCCGAGACCGCGCAGTCGCCGGCCTCCGAGTCCTCTGGCGACTCGGAGACCCCCGAGCCCACAGAGACCACAGAGACCACAGAGACCCCAGATCCCACGGACAGCCCCGAAGACCCCGCAGGAGGTACGCGGTGAACGACGCGCTCGACGTCACCCTGCGACTCCTGATCGTCTTCGTCGTCTTCCTCACCTTTCCCCTGATCATCGGTCAGACGGAACACAAGGTCATGGCCCACATGCAGGGCCGCCTGGGCCCCATGTACGCCGGCGGCTTCCACGGCTGGGCCCAGCTGATCGCCGACGGCGTGAAGTTCGCGCAGAAGGAGGACATCGTCCCCGCGGGCGCGGACCGCCGTATCTTCCAACTGGCCCCCGCCGTCGCCCTGCTGCCGTACCTCCTCGTCCTGCTCGCCATCCCCATCGGCCCGGACGAGGGAGCCGTCGGCCAGGTCATCGACGCGGGCGTCTTCTTCGTCCTGGCCGTCATGGGCGTCGGTGTTCTCGGCTCTCTCATGGCCGGCTGGGCGTCCGCGAACAAGTTCTCCCTCCTCGGCGGCCTCCGCACCGCCGCCCAGCTCCTCGCCTACGAACTGCCGATGCTCCTGACCGCGGCCTCGGTCGCGATGGCGGCCGGCACGGTCTCGCTCCCCGGCATCCTCGACGCCTTCGAGTGGTGGTGGCTGCCCTGGCAGATCGTCGGCGCGATCGTCTTCTTCGTGGCCGGCCTCGCCGAACTCCAGCGCCCGCCCTTCGACATGCCCGTCGCCGACTCGGAGATCATCTTCGGCGCGTACACCGAGTACACCGGCCTCCGCTTCGCCCTCTTCCTCCTCGCCGAGTACGCCGGAATCGTCGTCCTGTGCGGTCTGACCACCGTCCTCTTCCTGGGTGGCTGGCACGGCCCCTGGGGCGCCGACGGCCTCGGCTGGGTCTGGACCCTGCTGAAGGCCGCCGTCCTCGCGTTCCTCGTGATCTGGCTGCGCGTCACCTACCCGCGCCTGCGCGAGGACCAGCTCCAGAAGCTCGCCTGGACCCTCCTCGTCCCCCTGTCCCTCGCCCAGATCGCCCTCACCGGCGTCGTCAAGGTGGTGATCCAGTAACCATGGCTGCCTCCCTCCCGCCCTCCCGGCCCCGCATCCCCGGCAGTGGCCTCGCCAAGGGCCTGGCCGTCACCCTCCGCACGATGACGAAGAAGTCCGTCACCGCGCAGTACCCGGACGCCCAGCCCGACCTCCCGCCCCGCACCCGCGGTGTGATCGGCCTGTTCGAGGAGAACTGCACGGTCTGCATGCTGTGCGCCCGCGAGTGCCCGGACTGGTGCATCTACATCGACTCCCACAAGGAGACGGTCCCGGCGGCGACCCCCGGCGGCCGCGAACGCAGCCGCAACGTCCTCGACCGCTTCGCCATCGACTTCGCCCTGTGCATGTACTGCGGTATCTGCATCGAGGTCTGTCCTTTCGACGCCCTGTTCTGGTCCCCGGAGTTCGAGTACGCCGAGACCGACATCCACGACCTCACCCACGAGCGCGACAAGCTCCGCGAGTGGATGTGGACCGTCCCGGCCCCGCCGGCCCTCGACCCCGCAGCGGAGGAGCCGAAGGAAGTCGCCACCGCCCGCAAGACCGCCGAGAAACTCGCGGCCCAGCAGCAGCCCGCGCCCACCGAGTCCGCCGCCGACGAGCAGGCCCGCGCGGCGGAGGCCCCCACCCGCCCGGCAGGAGACTCCCGGCAGCAGACCGACCAGCCGAGGCAGCGGCCCGCGGACGGGCAGGAGGGACAGGAATGACCCTGGCCGCAGCCGCCACGACAGCGGCACAAGCCACCACCACGGCAGCGCACGCCACCACCACGGCCGCCGAAAGCCACGGCTTCCTCTCCCCGACCGGCGTCGAGATCGCCTTCCTCCTCGTCGGCCTGGTCACCTTCGGCGCCGCGATCGTCACCGTCACCACCCGGCAGCTGGTGCACGCCGCCCTGTGGCTGGTGGTGACCCTCGGCGGCCTGGCCGTCGAGTACCTCCTGCTCACCGCCGAGTTCATCGCCTGGGTGCAGGTCCTCATCTACGTCGGTTCCGTCGTCGTCCTCCTTCTGTTCGGACTGATGCTCACCAGGGCCCCGATCGGCCGCTCCCCGGACGCCGACTCCGGCAACCGCTGGGCCGCCCTCACCGTGGCCCTCGCCGCGGCCGCCGCCCTGGTCTGGGTCGTCGTCGACGCCTTCCGCACGACCTGGATCGACCTGGACGGCCCCGCAGCCGGTTCCACCGAGGCCACCGGCGCGAGCCTCTTCCAGAACTGGGTCCTCCCCTTCGAGGCCCTCTCCGTCCTCCTCCTCGCCGCCCTGGTCGGCGCGATCGTCCTGTCCCGCAAGGCGAAGGCCGACGCGGCGACCGCACCCGAGGGCGCCCCAGCCGATGGCACCCCGGCCGGCCGGAGCGAGAAGGAAGGCACCCGCTGATGCACCTCGCCTATCCCGCCGTCCTCTCCGCCCTCCTCTTCTGCACGGGCCTGTACGGCGTCCTCGCCCGCCGCAACGCGATCCTGGTCCTGATGTCGGTCGAGCTGATGCTCAACGCCGTCAACCTCAACCTGGTCGCCTTCGACGTCTGGCTCAGCAAGACCGCCGAGGAGACCCTGCACTCCGGTCAGGCCCTGACCCTGTTCACCATCGCCATCGCCGCCGCCGAGATCGGCATCGGCCTGGCGATCGTCCTCGCCGTCCACCGCAACCGCGGCACCGCGGACATCGACAGGCTCCGCGACACCGCCGAAGGCCACGACTCCGACGGCCCCGACCACGACGCGGCCGAGCAGTCCGACGAGGCCCAGAAGGCTGAGGCCACCGCGTGACCACGACCACCCTCGCCGTCCTCGTCCCCCTCCTTCCGTTCCTCGGCGCCGCCGCCGGCCTGCTCCTGGGCCGCACGGCACCCGGCTTCGTCCGCCCGCTCGCCGTCCTGCCGACCCTGGCCTCCCTGGTGCTCGCCGCGCTGGTCGCCGCACGCCAGGGCGGTGACACGGCCGTCAACGCGGCCACGGAACTCACCCCGACCGGCTCGATCCCGATCGAACTCGCCCTGCACATCGACGGCTTCGCCGCCCTCGTCGCCGTCGTGGTCGGCCTCGTCGCCTCCTGCGTGCAGATCTACTCGACGGGCTATCTGCGCGACGACCCGCGCTACTCCTCGTACGCCGCTCTCGTCTCCCTGTTCACCTCCGCGATGTTCCTGGTCGTCTACTCCGGCGACCTGATCGTGCTGCTGGTCGGCTGGGAAGTCATGGGCATCTGCTCCTACTTCCTGGTCGGCCACTACTGGGAGACCCCGGAGGCCCGCGCCGCCTCCCTCAAGGCCTTCCTGGTCACCAAGCTCGGCGACGTCCCCTTCCTCATCGGCCTGTTCGCTCTCGCCACCGACGCCGGCTCCTTCCGCATCACGAAGGTCCTCGGCGCCGTCGCGAGCGGTGCGCTCGACCACCCGACACTGATCGCCCTGCTGCTCCTCGCGGGCGTGGCGGGCAAGTCGGCGCAGTTCCCGCTGCACACCTGGCTCCCCGACGCGATGGCGGGCCCGACCCCCGTCTCCGCGCTGATCCACGCCGCGACGATGGTCGCCGCCGGTGTCTACTTCATTGCCCGTCTCCTCCCGGTCTTCGAGGCCTCCCAGGCAGCGATGGTCGTCCTCGCCGTCATGGCCGCCGTCACGATGGCCGGCTCGGGGCTCGCCGCGCTCGCCCAGGACGACATCAAGCGCGTCCTCGCCTACTCGACGATCGGCCAGCTCGGCTACATGACCGGCGCCCTCGCCGTCGGCGACCGCGGAGCCGCCGTCTTCCACCTCCTGTCCCACGGCGCCTTCAAGGCGCTGCTGTTCCTCGCGGCCGGCGTGATCATCCACGCCGCCGGCACCAACTCGCTCGCCGCCATGTCCCGCATGCGGAACCTGCGCGACCGCGTCCCCGACGCCTACTGGACGATGACCGTGGCGCTGCTCGCACTCGCCGCGATCCCGCCCTTCAGCGGCTTCTTCTCCAAGGAGGCCGTCCTCGGCGTCGCCGAGCACGTCGTCACCGGACACACCGAGCACGCCCCCGCCGCCGCGGGCTGGATCGTCCTCGTCGCCGGCCTGCTCACGGCCGTGCTCACCGCCGCCTACGCGATGCGCCTGTGGCTGCTCGCCTTCCGGGGCCGGGGCACCGAAGCCCCCGACCACGGCAAGGAGCCGCTGACGATGACCGTCGTGCTGTGGGTGCTGGCCATCCCGTCCCTGGCCCTCGGCGGATTCGCGTTCCGCCTGCTGCCCGACTGGTTCGACGGCCGTGACCTCGGCCCGACCCTCACCACCTCGGTGCTCGGCACCGGCGTGGCCCTGGTCGGCGGCATCGTCACCTACGGCGCCTGGCGGCACACCACCGCGCTCGCGGCCCGCGTCCCGCTCGGCGCGGTCGCCGCCCACCCCGAGGGCGACGCCGCCCAGGTCGAGGCCGAAGCCATCGCCACCCACGAGCCGGCCTACGGGGACATCGCCTACGCGCCCGACCCCGCAGACCCGGGACGGCTCCTGCTCGGCCCCCTGCACCGGCACGCGGCCGCCGGCTTCCACCTGGACGCCGTGTACACGGCGCTCTTCGTCCGCCCGGTCCAGGCCGGAGCGAGCCTCGTCCGGTTCCTCGACCGCGAGGTCGTCGAGACCTATGTACGCGGTGCGGGTGCGCTGCCCCGCTGGCTCGGCGCCGCCGTACGGCGCGCCCAGACCGGCAACGTCCAGACCTATGTGAGCGCGCTGCTCGCCGGCACCGTCGTCCTCGCGGTCGCCGCCGTCCTCGTCGCCACGGGAGCGTGAGCAGGCGTGATCGATATCAACGAGTCCGTGATGCAGGTCCTTCTGGCGTTCATCGTCGTCGGCCCGCTCCTCGGCGCCGCCGCGGCTCTCCTGCCGGCTCCGCCCGGGCTGAAGGGGAAGTCACCCGAGCAGGCGGTGCTCCGGCACGGCGTCACCGTCACCGGTGCGGTCCTCATCGCGGCGATCGTCCTCGCGCTCGGCTTCGACCATGACCAGCCGTCGAAGATGCAGGCCAGCACGGACATCAGCTGGATCCCCGCACTCGACGTACGCGTCCACCTCGGCATCGACGGCATCTCCCTCCCCCTTCTGGTCCTGACCGCGCTGCTGACCTTCCTCTGCGCGCTCTACTCGTACTTCAAGATGCCCGAAGGCCCGACCCCGAAGGCCTTCGTCGCCCTGCTGCTCGTCCTCGAGTCCGGCACCCTCGCGACCTTCGCTGTCCTCGACCTGCTGCTGTTCTTCCTCGCCTTCGAGATGGTCCTCATCCCGATGTACTTCCT
Organism: Streptomyces purpurascens; assembly: GCF_045040895.1. Taxonomy (NCBI): domain Bacteria; kingdom Bacillati; phylum Actinomycetota; class Actinomycetes; order Kitasatosporales; family Streptomycetaceae; genus Streptomyces; species Streptomyces purpurascens. The sequence goes on from NZ_CP108341.1 coordinate 5,603,235, forward strand.
CATCGCCCGCTGGGGCGGTGAGGGCCGGAGCCAGGCCGCCTGGCGGTTCATCCTCTACACGCTGCTCGGCTCCGTGGTCATGCTGCTCGGCCTGCTCCTGATCGGGCTCAAGGCGGGCACGTTCGACATGATGGCACTCGCCACTGACAACGGCCGGTCGCTGACCACATCCGTGCAGGTCATCGCCGTTTTGTCGATCGGGATCGGGCTCGCGGTCAAGACGCCGATGTGGCCGCTGCACAGCTGGCTGCCCGACGCCCACACCGCCGCGCCGACCGTCGGCTCTGTCCTGCTGGCCGGTGTCCTGCTGAAGATGGGTACGTACGGATTCGTCCGGATCCTGCTGCCCATCGCGCCCGACGGCTTCCGCACGTTCGCGCCCTACCTCGCGGCGCTCGCCGTCGTCGGCATCATCTACGGATCCTTGGCCTGTCTGGCCCTCGCCAAGCAGGGCGCGAAGGGCGATCTCAAGCGCCTCATCGCCTACTCGTCCGTCGGTCACATGGGCTTCGTCCTGCTCGGTATCGCCACCATGACCCCGACCGGCGTGAACGGCGCCCTCTTCGCCAACATCGCCCACGGCCTCATCACCGGCCTGCTCTTCTTCCTGGTCGGCGCGCTGAAGGACCGCACCGGCACCACCGACCTCGACACCCTCGCCGAGGAGACCGGAGCCGCGCTCTACGGCAAGGCCCCGCGCCTCGGCGGCCTGCTCGCCTTCGCCGCGGTCGCCTCGCTCGGCCTGCCGGGCCTGGCCGGCTTCTGGGGCGAGATGCTGGCACTGTTCGGCGCGTTCCAGCCCGCCGCCGGCCTCAGCCGACCCGCCTTCCTCACCTTCATGGCGATCGGCGCGTTCGGCACCCTGCTGACGGCCGCGTACCTGCTGATCGTGGTCCGCCGCGTCTGCATGGGCGCCATGCCCCAGGACACCCCGAAGCTGACCGACGTGCGCTCGTACGAGTTCGCGGCCTGGACCCCGCTCGTCGCCCTCACCGTCGTCGCGGGCCTGTGGCCCAAGGTCCTCCTCGGCCTGAGCGACCCGGCCGTCCAGCAGCTCCTCGCAGGAGGCACCCGATGAGCTCCCCGGTCCAGCCCCTGGCCGCGTCGCTGGTCCAGTCCGTCGACTGGCTCGCGATCGCGCCGCCCACCATCGCGGCGGTGGTCGGACTCGTCGTCCTGGTCGCCGACCTGTTCGTCGCCGAGCACCGGAAGACGCTGCTCGGCTGGTCGTCGGTTGCGGGCCTGGCCGCCGCCACACTGATGCTGCTGCCCCTCCTGGACGGCGACCGCAGCACCTTCTGCCTGACCGGCGACGCCACCGTCTGCAGCTACACGGCCGACCGTTTCACCCTGGTCATCCAGTTCCTGGTCCTCGGCGGGGCCCTCCTCACCGCCCTTCTGTCGGTCACCGCCCTGAAGGACGCCCGCAAGGACCTCCCCGAAGGGGAGTACTGGTTCCTACTGCTGTCCTCCGCGGCCGGCGCCGCCCTCCTGCCCGCCTCCCGCGACCTCGCGACCCTGATCGTCGCCCTGGAGGTCGCCTCCCTGCCCGCCTTCGCGCTGGTCGGCCTGAAGTACGGCGACCGGAAGTCCTCCGAAGCGGCCCTGAAGTTCTTCCTGTCCTCGGTCACCGCGACCGCGGTCAGCCTCATGGGCATCAGCTTCGTGTACGCCTCCACGGGCACCCTCTACCTCACCCAGGTCGCCGACCGCATCCAGAACGTCGACGGGCAGCTCCACACGCTCGCCCAGACCGGCGTCGTCCTCACCCTCGTCGGCTTCGCCTTCAAGACGGCCGCCGTGCCCTTCCACTTCTGGGTGCCCGACACCTACGTGGGGGCGCCGCTGCCCATCGCCGCCTACCTGTCGGTCATCGGCAAGGCGGTCGGCTTCAGCGGCCTGATCCTCGTCACGGTCGTTGCCCTCCCGTCGTACGCCGACCTCTGGGGCCCGGCCCTGGCGGTCCTGGCCGCGCTCACCATGACCGTGGGCAACGTCGGAGCCCTGCGCCAGCAGGCCACGCGCGCGTACAGCGCGGTCCGGCTGCTCGCCTGGTCGTCCATCGGTCAGGCCGGCTACCTGCTCGTACCGATCGCCGCCGCCGCGTACTCCGGGGACGCCGAGAAGTCGATCGGTTCCACCGTCGCCTACGCCCTGATGTACGGCGCCGTGAACCTCGGCGCCTTCGCCGTGGCCGCGCTCGTCGGCCGGACGAAGACCCTCAACCGCATCGCGGACTACCGCGGCCTCTACGCGTCGAACCCCTTGTCCGCCCTGCTCCTCGCGTTCTTCCTGCTCTGCCTCGCCGGACTGCCCCCGGGCATCATCGGCCTCTTCGCCAAGGTCACCGTCTTCGCGGCGGCCGTCGACGCGGGCCTCGGCTGGCTGGCCGTGATCATGGCCGTCAACGTCGTCATCGCGCTCTTCTACTACCTCCAGTGGACGACTCTGCTCTTCCGCGCGCCCGAGGGCGAGCCCGTGAAGCACCGCGTCCCCGCCCCTCTCACCGCCGCGATCGCCCTGACCGGTGTCCTCGGCATCGCCCTGTCCGGGGCACCCCAGCTCGTCCTGCGCTTCACCGACACCGCCCTCTTCTGAACGACAGCCGCTTTCGCCACGCGCGCGTGGGGCACCCGCCTCCCCACGCGCGCGTTGCCGTTTCCCGGCGCCGTTCACCCGGACGGCCCATACCCGCCGCCGCACGCACAAGGGAACTAGTGCCCCCCGCCTGGCGTTGACCAGTACGGGAGGGTCCACTGGACGTGACACCACGGCACCAGTGGCACCGCAGATCACCGAGCAAGGGTCCCCCTGCCGCACCACTTGGAGGGCGTACCGTGCACCGCCGGCACAACGGGCTCAGGACCGCAGTCCTCCTCGGGGGACTGTCCGCCCTCATCGTCGTCATCGGCAGCTTTTTCGGCCGCATGGGGCTCGTCATCGCCGTCCTGGTCGCGCTGGCCACCAACGCGTACGCCTACTGGAAAAGCGACAAGCTGGCACTGCGCGCGATGCGGGCCCGCCCGGTCAGCGAGTTCGAGGCCCCGGCGCTCTACCGCATGGTCCGCGAGCTCTCCACCCAGGCTCGCCAGCCCATGCCGCGTCTGTACATCTCCCCGACGGAGGCCCCCAACGCCTTCGCCACGGGCCGCAACCCGCGCAACGCCGCCGTGTGCTGCACCGAAGGAATCCTGCGCCTCCTGGACGAGCGCGAGCTGCGCGGCGTCATCGGCCACGAGCTCAGCCACGTCTACAACCGCGACATCCTCATCTCGTCGGTCGCCGGTGCCCTCGCCTCCGTGATCATGTTCCTGGTCAACTTCGCCTGGCTGATCCCGATCGGGCGCTCGGACGACGATGACGGCCCCGGCCTGCTCGGCATGCTGCTGATCATGATCCTGGGCCCGCTCGCCGCCTCGCTCATCCAACTGGCCATCAGCCGCTCCCGGGAGTACCAGGCGGACGCCTCCGGCGCCCAGCTCACCGGCGACCCCCTCGCCCTGGCCGGCGCCCTGCGCAAGCTCGAACTCGGCACGAAGCAGCTCCCGCTGCCCCCCGAGCCGCGTATCGAGACCGCCAGTCACATGCTGATCGCGAACCCGTTTCGCCCCGGCCAGGGCCTCTCGAAGATGTTCTCCACGCACCCGCCGATGGCGGAACGCATCGCCCGGCTAGAGAAGATGGCAGGTGGGAACCAATGAGGACCATTCTCAACGTCATATGGCTCGTCCTGAGCGGCTTCTGGCTGTTCCTCGCCTACATGCTCGCGGGCCTGCTCCTCTGTATCACCATCATCGGGATCCCGTTCGGTATCGCGGCCTTCCGCATCGGTGTCTACGCCCTGTGGCCCTTCGGGTACACGACGGTGGAGCGCCGTGACGCGGGCGCGCCGTCCTGCGTGGGCAACGTGCTGTGGCTGGTGCTCGCGGGCTGGTGGTTGACCCTCGGCCACATCGCCACCGGCATCGCCCTGTGCGTCACGATCATCGGTATCCCGCTCGGCATCGCCAACTTCAAGCTCATCCCGGTCTCGCTGCTCCCGCTCGGCCGCGACATCGTCCGGACGGACGAGCCCTTCACGGCACGCTGACGGCGGGGCGACGCAGCCCGGTTTCCACAGGCCAGGGGTTATCCACAGGCCCGCCCGGCTGTCAGCGGCGGCCTGCATGATGAACCCATGACCGCGATCGAGCAGTTGCCGACCCGAGTGACGGCCAGGACCCACAAGCCCCGCCCAATGGGCCGGACTTCGCATCACGAGCCCGGGAACACGGTGAGAGGCCCCTGACCGGCGCCAGCCACAGGGGCTGGCCGGCAACAGCTGCGAAACTCTGCCCCCAACTGCCCCCAACTGCCCCAACTGCCCCAACTGGCCCAGCAGCCCTACGCCCTCCCCGCCCCGGCCCCCGTCCACCGCCGCACGCCGTACAGAACCGCCCCCACCACCAGCACACCCGCTCCCACGACCACCGAAACCGCCGGCAGCGAGAACGCCAGCACCACGCACCCGGCCAGCCCGACTCCCGCCACCACCCGAGCCGCCGGCACCGCCGATGCCGAATCCAGCGTCCAGGCCGACGCGTTGGCCACGGCGTAGTACGCCAGCACACCGAAGGAGGAGAACCCGATAGCGCCCCGGACGTCCACCGTCGCGGTCAGGACCGCGACCACCGCACCCACCGCCAGCTCCGCCCGGTGCGGCACCTGGAACCGCGGATGCACGGCCGCCAGCGCCCCCGGCAGATGCCGGTCCCGGGCCATGGCCAGCGTCGTCCGCGAGACGCCGAGGATCAAAGCCAGCAGTGAGCCCAGCGCGGCCACGGCCGCACCGACCCGCACCACCGGCACCAGCCTGGGCATACCCGCCGCCCGCACCGCGTCGGCCAATGGCGCCGCCGCGTCCACGAGCCCGTCCGACCCGAGCACCGAAAGGACAGCCACCGCCACACACGCGTACACCACCAGCGTGATGCCCAAGGCAAGTGGAATCGCGCGCGGAATGGTGCGCGCCGGGTCGCGTACCTCCTCACCGAGGGTCGCGATACGGGCGTACCCGGCGAACGCGAAGAACAGCAGGCCGGCCGCCTGAAGCACTCCGTCCGCACCGCCCGAGGCCCCGACGTCCAGCCGCCCGGAGTCCGCCGCACCGGACACCAGACACCCGACCACCACGGAAGCGAGGACAGCCAGGACCACCGCCACGATCACCCGCGTCAGCCACGCGGACTTCTGGATCCCGCCGTAGTTCACCGCGGTCAGTGCCACCACGGCCGCGACCGCCACCGCATGCGCCTGCCCCGGCCAGACGTAGATGCCCACGGTGAGCGCCATCGCCGCACAGGAGGCCGTCTTCCCGACCACGAACGACCAGCCGGCGAGATACCCCCAGAAGTCCCCGAGCCGCTCACGCCCGTAGACGTACGTGCCGCCCGAGGCGGGATACAGGGCGGCGAGGCGAGCCGAGGACATGGCGTTGCAGTAGGCGACCACGGCGGCGACGGCGAGCCCGAGAAGCAGCCCGGATCCAGCCGCTTGCGCCGCCGGCGCGAGGGCGGCGAAGATCCCGGCTCCGATCATCGAGCCGAGTCCGATGACGACGGCGTCCCCCACGCCGAGGGTGCGGCGCAGTCCGGAAGCGGATGCTGTCATGCGTCGCACCCTACTGATCAGTGCAACCGGCGGGCGGCGCCAAGGCGTCCTTCCCACCAAGACGGCGTGACAACGCGTGGCAAGGACGACGCGCGGGGTACGCCCGACGTACGACGCACGGGCACGGCCTGCCGGGAGCAAGATCACATGGCCGGGACAGTGCGGGCACAGCGTGAAAGGGCAGGTTCACGGCATGACCATTATCAGCTGGATCATCCTGGGACTGTTGGCCGGAGCCATCGCGAAGTTCCTGCTGCCGGGGCGCGACCCGGGCGGCCTCATCGGCACGACCCTGATCGGCGTCGCGGGCGCGTTCATCGGCGGCTGGATATCGGCCCGCTGGATGGACCACCCGATCACCAAGGACTTCTACGACGGCACGACCTGGGCCGCGGCGATCGGCGGATCGCTCGTCCTCCTGGTCGCCTACCGCCTCCTGTTCGGCAACTCGCGCAACTGAGCGCGCACACCGACCGCAGCCGACAGGCGAGAAGGGTGGACACCGGCAGGTGCCCACCCTTCCTCGTACCTGTGCAGACCGTGAGCCCCGAGGACCCGACCGGACCTACCGGTAGTTCACGAACTGCAGGGCGAAGTCGTAGTCCTTGTCCTTGAGCAGGGCGATGACGGCCTGCAGATCGTCACGGCTCTTGGAGCTGACCCGCAGCTCCTCGCCCTGCACCTGCGCCTTCACGCCCTTCGGGCCCTCGTCGCGGATGGTCTTCGCCACCTTCTTCGCGTTGTCCTGGGAGATGCCCTCCTTGATCGAAGCGAAGATCTTGTACTCCTTGCCGGAGAGCTGGGGCTCGCCCGCGTCCAGAGCCTTCAGCGAGATGCCGCGCTTGATCAGCTTGGACTGGAAGACGTCGAGGATCGCCTTCACCCGGTCCTCGGAGTTCGCCTCCATGAGGATCTGCTCACCGGACCACGAGATCGAGGCGCCCACGCCCTTGAAGTCGTAGCGCTGCGAGATCTCCTTGGCGGCCTGGTTGAGTGCGTTGTCGACCTCCTGCCGCTCGACCTTCGAGACGATGTCGAAACTGGAGTCGGCCATGTCCTGTGGCTCCTTGTATCGGGGTGCGTATCGTGCGTACCGGCGTACGTGGGCGGCCGCCGGTCCCGTTCAGGTCCCGGGCCGCATCCGGACAAGCCTAGCCACCCCCCGCCCTCCGGGCGCCGATCAATCGGGTGGCGAAGCACCCCTCCACATCAGGTATCGTTTACGTCGTTGCCACGGAGCGCCGCCGAAAAGCGGCTCGCCGGGCAGCTAACCCAGGCGGTGTGCCCGAGCGGCCAAAGGGAGCAGACTGTAAATCTGCCGGCTCAGCCTTCCCAGGTTCGAATCCTGGCGCCGCCACACTGGGGAGAACCCCCTTCCTCTGCGGAGACGCAGCGGAAGGGGGTTTTTCGTATGTGGTGGCCGCAGAGGCGGCGCTCCTCGGAGCAGGGTGATGCGTCTCTCACTGGGCAGCTACGGCAGCCAGCTACGGCGGCACAGAGGCAGCGAACCCCTGTGACGGCTGCGGGAGTTCGGGCGGCGACCGGCCTGGCCGTCAGGGTGCCGACCCTCTCGCTGATCCGCTCCACGGCGACAAAACAATAGGCAAGGAGTCACGTACTCCTTGCCACTCTCAACGTATAGCGCGCTGGGGGCCTTGCGGCAAGCCCCCGGTCGTGCCGCAAAATCTTCGGCCTGGAGCCAGAAACAGGCGAAAAGTGGGGTTTGCCGTGATTGATGTGATCATTGTCGGCGGTGGACCGACCGGCATGATGCTGGCCGCCGAGTTGCGCCTGCACGGCGTGCACGTGGTCGTGCTGGAGAGACTGGCGGAACCGACCGGGCAGTCCCGCGCGCTCGGTATCCATGTGCGCAGCATCGAGCTGATGGACCAGCGCGGTCTGCTGGAGCGGTTCCTCCCGCTCGGCCGGAAGTATGAGACCGGCGGATTCTTCGCCGGCATCGGCACGTCGTGGCCCGACCGGCTGGATACCGCGCATGCGTACGTCCTCGGCATCCCGCAGAGCGTCACCGAGCGCCTGCTGACGGAGCACGCCGTCGAGATCGGCGCCGAGATCCGGCGCGGCCGCGAGCTGGTCGGGCTGAGCCAGGACGACGACGGTGTGAACGCCGAACTGGCCGACGGCACACTGCTGCGCTCGCGTTACCTCGTCGGCTGCGACGGCGGCCGCAGCACCGTGCGCAGGCTGCTCGGCGTGGGCTTCCCCGGAGAGCCCGCCCGGCACGAGACGCTGCTGGGCGAGATGGAGCTGGCCATGCCGCCGGAGGAACTGGCGGCCGCGGTGGCCGAAGTCCGCAAGACCGAGTGGCGGTTCGGCGCCATGCCCCTCGAAGGCGGGACGTACCGCGTCATCGTGCCGGCCGAGGGGGTGACCGCGGACCGCACGGTTCCGCCGACCCTGGAGGAGTTCGAAGAGCGGCTGCGGCACTTCGCCGGCACCGACTTCGGCGTGCATTCGCCGCGTTGGCTGTCCCGGTTCGGCGACGCCACGCGGCTGGCCGAGCGCTACCGCGTCGGCCGGGTGCTGCTGGCCGGCGACGCGGCCCACATCCACCCGCCGACCGGCGGTCAGGGGCTCAACCTCGGGATCCAGGACGCGTTCAACCTCGGCTGGAAACTGGCCGCCGAGGTGCGCGGCTGGGCACCGGCGGGGCTGCTGGACAGCTACCAGACCGAACGGCATCCGGTGGCCGCGAACGTGCTGGACAACACCCGTGCGCAGATGGAGCTGTTGCTCTCCGAGCCGGGGCCCCGGGCCGTGCGCCGGCTGGTCGAGGAACTGATGGATTTCGAGGACGTGAACCGGTACCTGATCGAGAAGATCACCGCGATCGCGGTCCGCTACGACTTCGGCGAGGGCCACGAACTCCTCGGCCGGCGGCTGCGGGACGTGACGCTGAAGCGGGGTCGTCTCTACGAGCTGATGCGCGGCGGCCGCGGGCTGCTGCTCGATCAGACCGGCCGGCTGTCGGTGGCGGGGTGGGCGGATCGGGTCGACCACGTCGTCGACGTCAGCGAGGAACTGGACGCGCCCGCGGTCCTGCTGCGACCGGACGGCCATGTGGCCTGGGTCGGCGAGGACCAGCAGGAACTGCTCGGCCGGCTTCCGAGGTGGTTCGGCGCGGCGACGGGCTGATCGCGTCCAGCGGCCCGGACACCGGCGGCGGCTCACTCACATGAACAGCTCGCCCGGACACCGGCGGCGGCTCACTCACATGAACAGCTCGCCCGGACACCTGCGGCAGCTCACTCACATGAACGGCTCGCCCGGACACCTGCGGCAGCTCACTCACGTGAATTCATGAACTGCCGCCCGGATGCCGAGCTGGTTCGGCGCGGCAACCGGGCGAGAGGGCACGTCCTGAGCGACCTGACACGGGCGGGGCTCACCCGGTCGTACGTACGGCACCCGGGCGAGCGCGCCCCACGTGCCCCCAGTCACCACACAGCCGCCTACTCGCTCCCATGGGCGAGTTCGATGTCATGGTCGTCCACGCCGGTGCCCGAGACCGACACCGACGCCGCCTGCGGCGGATATCCGGTCGCGATGACCGTGTACGCACCGGTGTCCAGGTCGGAGAAGGCGTACGCCCCGTCGACGCCGGTCCGGGTCGTGGCGACCACGTTGCCCGCCGCGTCCACCAACGTCACCCGCGCGTCGCTCAACGGCGCGCCCCCTCCCCGCACAGTGCCCCGCACCTGCGCGCCGGGCCGCAGCTCGAGCTCGACCCGCGTGGTCCCGGCCCCGCCGATCTCGACGATCTGGGCCAGCGGCCGGTGCTTGGGGGAGTTGATCGCGAGGGTGACTGGGCCCGGCGCCAGGTCGGTGACGGTGAACTCGCCCAGCACATCCGTCCGTCCGGTGGCCAGGACGTCCCCGCGCACGTTTGTCACGATGACCACAGCCTCGGCGACCGGCGTCCCGCTGTCCGCCGACCGCACCACACCGGCGAGCCCGCTGGTGCCGCTCAGCAGCACGTCGTAGGCCACCGGCTCACCGGCCACGACGATCGTGGAGGCCTGCGGCTGGTAGCCCTCCGACGAGGCGATCAGGACGTAGGAACCGGCGTCGGGAGCGTCCACGCCGTACGACCCGTCGCCCCGCGAGACCGACCGCCCGAGCTGCTTGCCGCCGAGAGAGATCAACGTCACCGCGGCCCCGCCGACCGGCACCCGCTCGGCACCCAGGACACGCCCCTGCACGGGGACCCCGGCACCGGCGGACCCCATCGCCTCGACCTCCGCGGCAACAGGCCCTTCGACGGCCGGCACCTCCGCCGCCACCCCCACCCGCTGCCGCGGGATGAACGACGCGACCACGAAGGCGAGCAGCGCGGCCCCGGCCCCGATGGCCAGGACGACCTTGAACCCGTTCTGGGACGGCAGGGCGGTCTGCCCGAAGGGCGTCGTCATCTGGGCCAGGATCACCCCGGCCACCGCGCTGGCCGTCGACGTACCGATGGACCGCATCAGCGTGTTGAGGCTGTTCGCCGCGCCCGTCTCGGAGGCGGGCACCGCGCTCATGATGAGCGCGGGCATCGAACCGTAGGTGAAGCCGATGCCGGCACCGATGACGCAGGTGACGAGCACGAAGTGCCAGAGCTCGGACATCAGCACGATGTTCAGCCCGTACCCGGCGGCCACGATCAGCGCGCCGACCATCAGGGTGATCTTCGGGCCCTTGGCCTTGGACAGGGCGGCGGAGACCGGGGCCGTGGCCATCATGACCAGGCCGGACGGGGCCATCGTCAGGCCGGCGACGAGCAGCGACTCGCCCAGTCCATAGCCGGTCGCCTCAGGCAACTGCAGGAGCTGCGGAATGACGAGGGACATCGCGAACATCGCGAACCCGACGGCGATCGAGGCGAGGTTGGTGACCAGCACCTGACGGCGTGCGGTGGTGCGCAGGTCGACCAGCGGCTCCCGGACCCGCAGCTCCCACCAGCCCCACACCAGCAGCACGACGACGGCCGCCGCGAACAGACCGAGGGTGGTGCCGCTGCTCCAGCCCCAGTCGGCGCCCTTGGAGATCGCCAGCAGCAGGGACACCAGCCCCACGGCCATGCCGATGCCGCCGACCAGGTCGAAGCGCCCGCCGGTGCGCACCTCCGACTCCGGCACGATGGCCGGCACCAGCACGAGGGCGACGGCGCCCAGTCCGGCCGAGGCCCAGAACAGGACGTGCCAGTCGAAGTTGTCCGCGATCAGCGCGGCGGCCGGCAGTCCGAGGGCGCCGCCGACGCCGAGGGAGGCGCTCATCAACGCCGTGGCGGAGCCGAGCCGTTCGGCGGGCAGATCGTCCCGCATGATGCTGATGCCGAGCGGGATCACACCGGACGCGAGGCCCTGAAGTGCCCGTCCGACGATCATCGGGGCGAGCGCGTCGCTGAGTGCTGCGGTCACCGAGCCGGCCACCAGCATGACGAGGCTGATCAGGAGCATCCGGCGCTTGCCGTACATGTCGCCGAGCCGGCCCGTCATCGGGGTGGCGACGGCCGCGGCGAGCAGCGTGGCGGTGACGGCCCAGGCGGCGTCCGACGCCGAGGCGTTCAGCAGCCGGGGGAGCTCCGGGACGATCGGGATGACCAGGGTCTGCATCAGCGAGACCACGATCCCGCCGAAGGCCAGGACCGCGACGACGGCGTTGGCCCGTGGCGCTGCGGGCTTCCCGACGTCGGCGGGTCGGGAAAGGTCGTGGGACATGGCCGGGCCTCCGTAGGGGGCGTCAGGGACAGCGCGACCCGCCAAAACTAAGTCAATTGATTGACTTAAGCAACCGGAATGAGGTGAGGACCCAGTGGACGAAGGAAGCAGGCAAGGAAGCAGGAAAGGAAGCAGGCGCGGAGCAGGGGACAGGCATACACGCGCCCCACACGCGGCACACTGGCCCCATGTCCTCCCGCCGCAGAAACTGCCCCGAGTGCCGCCGCGAGATCGCCGTCGTCGCCGGGCGGTACGCGCGCCACGACCCGCCCGGCGCCCGGGAACACGGCGAACTCACCTCGTGCCCGGGCTCCCGCCGACAGGCCCGGCCCGGGGCGGAGCAGCCGTCCCTGGACGGCTACGCGGTGCCGGACTTCCCCGGCCAACTGCCCCTGTTCTAGGCGCTCTCCAGGAGTTCCCCGCCGACCGGCGGAGGAGGCCCGGCCGCGAACCGCCGGGCCCGGCTCCTCAGTTCCCGGCCACCGACTTCACCGCCACGGACACCGGCGCCGGTCCGCTGATCAGCTCCAGGGTGAGCCCGGCCGTCGCGGCGGTGTCCACCAACTCCGCCAGTACCGCGGCCACGTCGTCGCGCGGAATCGGCCCGCGGCCCGTGCGCGCCTCCAGGCGGACGAGTCCGGTGCCGGCGTCGTCGGTGAGCTGACCGGGCCGCAGGATCGTCCAGTCCAGGGCGTTGAGGCCGCGCACGTACGCGTCCGCCTCGCCCTTGGCGCGCAGGTACACGTCGAAGATCTCGTCGCCCTCGTGCCGCGGGTCGGCACCCATGGACGACACGACCACCAGACGCCGTACGCCCGCCTTCACCGCCGCGTCCGCGAAGAGGACCGCCGCGGCCTTGTCCACCGTCTCCTTGCGGGCCGACCCGCTGCCCGGACCCGCGCCGGCCGCGAAGACCGCCGCGTCGGCACCCCGCAGCCGGTCCGCGACCTCGTCCACGGACGCCGACTCCAGGTCGAGCACGACCGGTTCGGCACCGGCCTCCCGCAGATCGTCGGCCTGTTCGGCCTTGCGGATGATCCCCGCTACCTCGTCCCCGCGCGCGGCGAGCAACCGCTCCAGCCGCAACGCGATCTGACCATGACCACCAGCGATGACAATGCGCATGCCTTCGACCGTACGCCCGGACGCCCCCATCCGCCGCACGACTTCGGCCACGCCCCACCGGCCCACGCCCCACGACAGGGCCCCGGCCCTACGACACCTCCCCCCGCCCCTGCCGCGGCAGCCCCGGCTCCACCGAAGCCGCCGAATCGCAGTACTCCCGGACCGCGCTGGTCCGCGCCACCACACGCCCCCGGTGCACCACCACCCGGCTGTACGCCAGCGACAGCGCCCCCGCCAGCCGGTCCCCGCGCACCGCGAGCAGTTCGGCCGGGAAGCCCGCCTCCACCCGCACCTCGGGCAGCCCCAGCACCGCCCGCGCCGACCCGCTCACCGTGTCGTACGCCTCCTCGGGCGCCAGCCCGTAGCGCGAGGCCAGCAGGAACGCCGCCTCCAGGGGGTCGCCGCGCCCCACGGGGTTCGACACGTCCCGCAGCGCCCCGCTTCCGGCGGCCACCCGCACCCCGGCCGCGCGCAGCAGCCGAACCGGAGCCGCACCCCGCCGGTCCACGCCGCCGCAGCCGCCCTGTGGCAGGCACACCACCGCCACCCCGGCCGCCGCGAGCTGGTCGGCGGTCCGCGAGGCCACCTCGGTGGGCAGCCGTCCGAGGTCGCCGCACGGGCTCAGGCTCACGCCGGGACGCAGCCCGCCCGCCATCGCCGCGAGCCGGGCCAGCCGTGCCGGATCCCCGGCGTCCGTGTGCAGGTCGACGGGACAGCCGTGCTCGGAGGCCACCTCCAGGACCGCCTCCACGTACCCCGTCGGATCCGGGTCGAGATCGGGCCGGCCGCCCACCACCGAGGCGCCCATCTTCACCGCGTCCCGCAGCACCGCCAGCCCGTCCGCCCCGGCCACTCCGGTCAGCACCCGGGGCATCGCCACCGTCGTCAGCTCGGCCAGTCCTCGCAGGGCCCGCCGCGCCTGCAACACCGCCTCGAGCGCGCCCAGTCCCTGGACGTCCCCCACGCGCACATGGGCCCGCAGCGCCGTCGCCCCGTGCCCGAGCTGGAGCAACGCGGCCTCGGTCGCCCGGCGCTGCACGTCCTGCGGCTCGTACGGGACCGGCCCCTCGGCGTCGGCCGACAGGGCCGTGTCGGCGTGGGCGTGCGGTTCGGCCGGGGCCGGCAGGAGCAGATAGCCGCCGAGATCCACCCGCGCCCCGCACGCGCGCGTGCCGCCCGCCGCCAGGCTGCCGGCCGTCCCGACCGCCTCGATGCGCCCGCCGCCCAGCCGCACGTCCACGGTCCGGCCGTCGGTGAGCCGCGCCCCGCACAGCAGCAGCGACGAGGGGTCGGCCGGACCCGGAGAGGAGGACGGGGGCGGTGGCGGCTGCGGCTGGCTGTCGGGCATCGCGCTCCAGGGGCTCGGGCTTGCGCACGGGAGGACGCATGATCACGCAGAGTGAGTCGAGCCTAGGACGGCCTCCCGCCCATGGCGGGGAGGAGCGCAATAGTCGTACCGGTGTGGCCCGCTGTGCGGAAGGGAAGGCGCTTGCGAGGCTGCCGGCAGGACGGTCGGAGCGCCCGCGGCGGGTACCCCGAAACGGATTTGGGTGAACGGCTGCCGAGCGTGTAATGTCTTCATCGCTCGCCCCAATAGCTCAGTCGGCAGAGCGTCTCCATGGTAAGGAGAAGGTCAACGGTTCGATTCCGTTTTGGGGCTCTGGTGTGTGAGGTTCCCGCCGCGAGGCGGGGCCCGATCGCATCACAGCGGTGTAGCTCAGTCGGTAGAGCAAGCGGCTCATAATCGCTGTGTCACCGGTTCAAGTCCGGTCACCGCTACTGACAGTAGCCGATTGCGGGGTCGGTCCTTCGATCGGCTACTCTTTTATGCGTTAAACCGTCCCATCCGTTCGTCAAGGAGCACTCACGTGGCTGCCACCGACGTCCGCCCGAAGATCACGCTGGCCTGCGTGGAGTGCAAGGAGCGGAACTACATCACCAAGAAGAACCGGCGTAACAACCCGGACCGTCTTGAGATGAAGAAGCACTGCCCGCGTTGCAACGCGCACACCGCGCACCGCGAAACGCGATAAAACAGGCTCGTACACGAGGCCGCTCCCGAGTGATCGGGGGCGGCCTCGCGTCGTTGAATGACCCGTACCGGTCAGTAGAGCAACCAGGAGGTGCCGAGCCATGGCGCTCGACCAGTCCTTCGTGGGGCGGACGTACCCGCCCACCGCGCCCTACGAGGTGGGCCGGGAGAAGATCCGTGAGTTCGCCGAGGCGGTCGGGGACGCCAACCCGGCGTACACGGACGCGGAGGCGGCCAAGGAACTCGGCCACCCCGACGTGATCGCGCCGCCGACCTTCGTCTTCTCGATCACCTTCAAGGCCGCCGGCCAGGTCGTCCAGGACCCCCAGCTCGGCCTGGACTACAGCCGGGTGGTGCACGGCGACCAGAAGTTCGCCTACCGCCGCCCGGTCCGCGCCGGCGACCGGCTCACGGTCACCTCGACCATCGAGGCCGTCAAGTCCCTCGCGGGCAACGACATCCTGGACATCCGCGGCGAGGTCCACGACGAGGCCGGCGAGCACGTCGTGACCGCCTGGACCAAGCTCGTGGCCCGCGCGGCCGAGGAGGCGTGAGCGATCCCATGACGGCGAAGATCTCCTACTCCGACGTCGAGGTCGGCACCGAACTGCCCGCGCAGACCTTTCCCGTGACCCGCGCGAACCTCGTCCAGTACGCGGGCGCCTCCGGCGACTTCAACCCGATCCACTGGAACGAGAAGTTCGCCAAGGAGGTCGGCCTGCCGGACGTCATCGCGCACGGCATGTTCACCATGGCCGAGGCGATCCGCGTGGTCACCGACTGGGTCGGCGACCCGGGCGCGGTCGTCGAGTACGGCGTCCGCTTCACCAAGCCGGTCGTCGTCCCGAACGACGACGAGGGGGCCGTGATCGAGGTCGCCGGCAAGGTCGCGGCCAAGCTCGACGACAACACCGTCCGCGTGGACCTGACGGCGACCAGCGCGGGACAGAAGGTGCTGGGCATGTCGCGGGCGGTCGTACGGCTGGCCTGAGCCGGCAAGACGAGTGACGGGTAAGGGGCGCTCTCCATGGCGGGGCGCCCCTTACGCGTACGGAGTCGGCGATGTGCCCTTGACGTAGTTAGTGATTGAGTACTAACTTACTTGCATGGTCAGGATGAGTGCGGAGGAGAGGCGCGAGAGCGTCATCCGCGCGGCGACGATCGAGTTCGCCCGCGGCGGCTATCACGGCACGTCGACCGAGGCGATCGCCCGGCGGGTCGGCGTCTCGCAGCCGTACCTCTTCCGGCTCTTCCCCGGCAAGAAGGCGATCTTCCTGGCGGCGGCGCAGCGGTGCGTGGAGGACACGATCCGCACGTTCGCGGAGGCCTCCGAGGGGCTCGAGGGCGAAGACGCCCTGCATGCCATGGGGAACGCGTACACCAAGGTCATCGCGGAGCGGCCCGAGCGGCTCATGATGCAGATGCAGATGTACGTCGCCGTGAAGGCCGCCGAGGAAGAGGGCGACCACGAGTTCGGCGAGTCGGTGCGCGCCGGCTGGATGCGGCTGTGGGACACCGTCCACGTGCCGCTGGGCGCCGATGTCAACGAGACGACGACCTTCATGGCCTACGGGATGCTCGTCAACTGTCTGGCGGCCATGGGCTTCCCTCCCGAGCATCGCGTCTGGGAGGGGCTGTACCCGTCGGCACGGCTCAAGGGCCGACTGGAGATCTGACAAGGGAAGGCGGGATCGCCGCGCCTTTTCATGATCGCGAAAGTTAGTAATCAATAACTAATCGATCACGCGAATCACCCTTGGGGGAGCGATGTCACAGCAGACCGCACGTCGCGGGGGAGCCGCCTGGGCCCTCGTCATCACCAGCGTCGCCGGATTCATGGCGGCTCTCGACAACCTCGTCGTCACCACGGCCCTGCCCTCCATCCGCGAGGACCTCGGCGGCGCCCTGCACGACCTGGAATGGACCGTGAGCGCCTACACGCTCACCTTCGCCGTCCTGCTGATGTTCGGCGCGGCCCTCGGCGACCGCTTCGGCCGCCGCCGGCTCTTCATAGCGGGACTCGCCGTCTTCACCGGGGCCTCCGCCGCCGCGGCCATGGCACCCGGCATCGACTCCCTCATCGCCGCCCGCGCGATCCAGGGCGCCGGCGCGGCCGTCATGATGCCGCTGACGCTCACCCTGCTGACCGCCGCCGTACCCGCGGCCAAGCGGGGCATGGCGTACGGCATCTGGGGCGCCGTCAACGGACTGGCCGTCGCCTCCGGCCCGCTGGTCGGCGGCACCCTCACCGAACACATCTCCTGGCAGTGGATCTTCTGGCTGAACGTCCCGCTGGGCCTGGCCCTGCTGCCGCTCGCCCGGCTGCGCCTCGCCGAGTCCCGCGGCACCGGGGCCCCGCTGGACATCCCCGGTACGCTGCTCGCCAGCGGCGGTCTCTTCGGCATCGTCTACGGCCTGGTCCGCGGCCCCGTGGACGGCTGGACCGGCTCGCTGGTCCTGACGGGCCTGTTCGCGGGCACCGCACTGCTCGCGGGCTTCGTCCTCTACAGCACCCGTGCCAAGAACCCCATGCTCCCGATGCGGCTCTTCCGCTCCCGGGCGTTCTCCGGCATCAACGCGGCGAGCCTGCTGATGTTCCTCGGCATGTTCGGCTCGATCTTCCTGCTCAGCCAGTACATGCAGGGCGTCCTCGGCTACTCGCCCACCGAGGCGGGCCTCAGGATGCTGCCCTGGACCGGTATGCCGATGCTGGTCGCCCCGATCGCCGGCATCCTCGCCGACCGCATCGGCGGCCGCCCGGTCGTCGCCGCCGGCCTGTTCCTGCAAGCCCTGGGCCTCGGCTACATGTCGGTCGTGGCCACGGCGGACGCCTCCTACACCGCCCAGCTGCCCGCCCTGATCGTCAGCGGCATCGGCATGGCCCTGTACTTCGCCCCGGCCGCGCACCTGGTGATGTCCAGCGTCCGGCCCCAGGAGCAGGGCATCGCCTCCGGCGCGAACAACGCCCTGCGCGAGGTGGGCGGAGCGCTCGGCATCGCCGTCATGGCGTCGATCTTCGCGGCCCAGGGCGGCTATGAATCCGGCCAGGCCTTCGTCGACGGCATGCGGCCCGCCCTGGTGACGGGCTCGGCGGTGGTCGGCCTCGCGGGTATCGCGGCCCTGCTGATCCCGACCCGGCGGCGCACCGAGCGGCAGACGGCCCCGGCCGAACCGGCGCCCGTCCTGGAGACCGCTTCCCACTGACACCAAAGGTCTGACGACCCGAAGGAGGACCGGCCATGCCCACCCTTCCCTGGACCGTCCCGAACACCCCGCCCCACGACACCGAGGTGCACGTCTTCGCCTCCCGCTTCGAGACCCGGACCCTGTGGGGAGCGCTCAAGTTCCTCGCCGGCACGCCCGCCGTCTGGCGGCAGGTGAGCCGGAGCCCGGGCGCCTACGGGGCCACCCTGAAGGCCAAGCCCCTCAAGCGGACCTTCTGGACGCTGTCCGCCTGGGAGTCGAAGGCCGCGCTCCAGGACTTCGTCCGCTCGGGCGCCCACGGGCCGGCTGCCCGGGGCCTCGCCTCGCAGATGAGGGACGCGACGTTCACCACCTGGCAGGCGAGGAGCGACGACCTCCCGCTCTCCTGGTCCGAGGCGTTCCGACGCCTGCCCTGACAGCCACGCGCGCGTGCGGCCCACTTCCTCGCGAAGTCGGCCGCACGCACGCGTGCCCGAGGCTGTCAGTGCCGTCTCGTACTCTTGAGCCCGTGCAGGAACTCCACGACGCCCCCCTCGCCCCGCTGACCACCTTCCGGCTGGGCGGTCCCGCGACCCGGCTGATCACCGCGACGACGGACGACGAGGTGATCGCCGCCGTCCGCGAAGCCGACGAGGCGGGCACCCCCCTGCTGCTCATCGGCGGCGGTTCGAACCTGGTCATCGGCGACAAGGGCTTCGAGGGCACCGCCCTCGTCATCGCCACCAAGGGCTTCTCCCTCGACGGCACCCGGCTGGAGCTGGCCGCCGGCGAGGTGTGGACCGACGCCGTGGCCCGCACGGTGGAGGCGGGCCTCGCGGGCGTCGAGTGCCTGGCCGGCATCCCCGGCTCGGCGGGCGCGACCCCCATCCAGAACGTCGGGGCGTACGGCCAGGAGGTCTCCTCGACGATCACCGAGGTCGTCGCGTACGACCGCCGGACCGGCGAGACGGTCACCCTGGCCAACGAGGACTGCGCCTTCTCCTACCGCCACAGCCGCTTCAAGTCCGACCCGGAGCGATTCGTGGTGCTGCGCGTGCGCTTCTCCCTGGAGGACGCCGGCGGCCTCTCCGCCCCCCTCAGGTACGCCGAGACGGCCCGCGCACTCGGCGTCGACGCCGGCGACCGTGTCCCGCTCGCGTCGGCGCGGGACACGGTGCTCAAGCTGCGCGCCGGCAAGGGCATGGTCCTGGACGCCGAGGACCACGACACCTGGTCGGCCGGCTCCTTCTTCACCAACCCGATCCTCACGGACACCGACTTCGCGACGTTCCGCGCGCGCGTGAAGCAGCGCCTGGGCGACGACGCCGAGCCCCCCGCCTACCCGGCGGGAGAGGGCCACACCAAGACCTCCGCCGCCTGGCTGATCGACAAGGCGGGCTTCACCAAGGGCTACGGCGACGGCCCCGCCCGCATCTCCACCAAGCACACCCTGGCCCTCACCAACCGGGGGAGTGCGACCACGGAGGACCTCCTCACCCTGGCCCGTGAGGTCGTGGCCGGTGTCCACGAGGCCTTCGGCATCACGCTGGTCAACGAGCCGGTGACGGTCGGGGTCAGCCTCCAGTAGGAGAGGCCGGGCGCTAGGACAGCAACCAGTCGTCCACCCTCGCCAGCAGCTTCTCCTTCACATCCTCCGGTGCCGCCGACCCTCGTACCGACTGCCGGGCCACCTCCGCCAGCTCCGCGTCCGTGAACCCGTGATGCTGCCGCGCGATCTCGTACTGCGCCGCCAGCCGGGACCCGAACAGCAGCGGATCGTCCGCGCCCAGAGCCATCGGGACACCCGCCTCGAACAGAGTCCGCAGCGGTACGTCCTCCGGCTTCTCGTAGACACCGAGCGCCACGTTCGACGCCGGGCACACCTCGCAGGTCACCTCCCGGTCGGCCAACCGCTTCAGCAGCCGTGGATCCTCCGCCGCACGCACCCCGTGCCCCAGCCGGTTCGCGCCCAGGTCGTCCAGACAGTCCCGCACCGACGACGGGCCGGTCAGCTCACCCCCGTGCGGCGCCGACAGCAGGCCGGCCTCCCGCGCGATCGCGAACGCGCGGTCGAAGTCCCGCGCCATCCCCCGTCGTTCGTCGTTCGAGAGCCCGAAGCCGACCACGCCCCGATCCGCGTACCGCACCGCCAGCCGGGCCAGGGTGCGGGCGTCCAGCGGGTGCTTCATCCGGTTCGCCGCGACCAGGACCCGCATACCGAGCCCCGTGTCACGCGACGTCGTCTCCACCGCGTCGAGGATGACCTCCAGCGCCGGGATCAGACCCCCCAGCCGCGGTGCGTACGACGTCGGGTCGACCTGGATCTCCAGCCACCCCGAGCCGTCCCGCAGATCCTCCTCCGCGGCCTCCCGCACCAGCCGCTGGATGTCCTCCGGCTCCCGCAGGCACGAGCGCGCCGCGTCGTACAGCCGCTGAAAGCGGAACCAGCCCCGCTCGTCCGTCGCCCGCAGTCTCGGCGGCTCCCCGCTGACCAGCGCCTCGCTCAGCGCGTCGGGCAGTCGCACCCCGTACTTGTCGGCCAGTTCCAGCACGGTCGAGGGCCGCATCGATCCGGTGAAGTGCAGGTGCAGATGGGCTTTCGGCAGTTCAGAGACATCACGTACACGCTCCATCCCAGGATCCTGCCGTATGCCTCAGCCGTCCCGACAGCGTTTTCCCCGAACGTGGTCTTGCTCGCACGCGCACACGACAGAGCGGGCCGCTCCCCGCGAGGGGAACGGCCCGCTCCAAACTACTCACGTGAGCAGGCTGGATCAGTCCCTGGCCTCCGCCAGCAGCTTCTGGATCCGGCTCACGCCCTCGATGAGATCCTCGTCACCCAGCGCGTACGACAGCCGCAGATACCCCGGCGTGCCGAACGCCTCGCCCGGCACCACCGCGACCTCGGACTCCTCCAGGATCAGCGCGGCCAGCTCGACCGTGTCCTTGGGCCGACGCCCCCGGATCTCCTTGCCGACCAGACCCTTCACCGACGGGTACGCGTAGAACGCGCCCTCCGGCTCCGGGCACACCACGCCGTCGATCTCGTTCAGCATCCGGACGATGGTCTTGCGGCGCCGGTCGAACGCCTCACGCATCTTCGCGACGGCGTCCAGGTCGCCGGAGACGGCGGCCAGCGCCGCCACCTGCGCCACGTTGGACACGTTCGACGTGGCGTGGGACTGCAGGTTCGTCGCGGCCTTGACCACGTCCTTCGGGCCGATGATCCACCCGACCCGCCAGCCGGTCATCGCGTACGTCTTCGCGACACCGTTGACCACGACGCACTTGTCGCGCAGCTCGGGCACCACGGCCGGCAGCGACACGGCGGACGCGTCGCCGTAGACCAGGTGCTCGTAGATCTCGTCGGTCAGCACCCACAGGCCGTGCTCGGCGGCCCAGCGGCCGATCGCCTCGGTCTCGGTCTCGCTGTACACCGCGCCCGTCGGGTTGGAGGGCGACACGAAGAGGACCACCTTGGTCTTCTCCGTACGGGCCGCCTCCAGCTGCTCGACGGACACCCGGTAGCCGGTCGTCTCGTCGGCGACGACCTCCACCGGGACACCCCCGGCCAGCCGGATCGACTCCGGGTACGTCGTCCAGTACGGCGCGGGCACGATGACCTCGTCGCCCGGGTCGAGGATCGCGGCGAAGGCCTCGTAGATGGCCTGCTTGCCACCGTTGGTGACGAGGATCTGCGACGTGTCGACCTCGTAGCCCGAGTCGCGCAGCGTCTTCGCGGCGATCGCGGCCTTCAGCTCGGGCAGACCGCCGGCCGGCGTGTAGCGGTGGTACTTCGGGTTCTTGCAGGCCTCGATCGCGGCCTCGACGATGTAGTCCGGGGTCGGGAAGTCGGGCTCACCGGCGCCGAAGCCGATCACCGGCCGCCCGGCGGCCTTGAGGGCCTTGGCCTTGGCGTCCACGGCGAGGGTGGCGGACTCGGAGATCGCGCCGACTCGGGCGGAGACCCGGCGCTCGGTGGGAGGGGTTGCAGGGCTCATGGGCCCCATCGTTTCAGACCGGAAACGCTCGCGGCACGGGGGTTTCACAGACTGAACAACGTCGGGCAAACCCCTGAACAACAGTACGGATCGGCCGCCTGGCCTGGACGATCTTCAGCCTGAGGCCTGCCGTCCGCTTCCTGTCCCGAGGGCGATCTTGCGCCAACAAGGCCTCCCGCGGGCCCTTTCTGTTCGACGACCGGCCGCGGAGCACGTACACTCTCACCTCGTTGGCCTTCAGCAGGCCGCGCCCGTTCGGTGCACACCAGGCATCCGGATGGATGCGGTACGTTGGGGGACACACAAAGGGTCGTAGCTCAATTGGTAGAGCACTGGTCTCCAAAACCAGCGGTTGGGGGTTCAAGTCCCTCCGGCCCTGCTACACACACCTTCGCCAGGATGTGTGCGCATGTACGTACAGCAATGCACCGCCGTGCGGCTCAGACCGGGCGCGGCACGGCCACGACCCGGAATCAGGTGAGGACGAGTGACGGACGCCGTGGGCTCCATCGACATGCCTGATGCCCAGGATGAGGCGCCGGAGTCCAAGAAGGCCCGCAAGGGCGGCAAGCGCGGCAAGAAGGGCCCGCTGAAGCGCCTGGCCCTCTTCTACCGCCAGATCGTCGCGGAGCTGCGCAAGGTCGTCTGGCCGACGCGCAACCAGCTCACGACGTACACGACCGTGGTGATCATCTTTGTCGTCATCATGATCGGCCTGGTCACCGTGATTGACTATGGACTCAGCAACGCCGCCAAGTACGTGTTCGGCTGAGCAGCCCGCGAAGAGCGCCGAGGTACCCGGCGCTCCTTTCGCATGTTCCACCCCTATGTATCCAGGAAGAAGCAGCCACCGTGTCTGACCCGAACGTGAACGACGCCATCGAGCCTGTCGAGTCCGTCGAGGACGAGCTCGACACCGTCGAGGGCGCGGACAGCGAGGACACCGAGACCTCCGCCGAGGTCGAGGCTGCCGACGCCGTCGCGGACGACACCGCCGAAGCGGAGTCCGAGGACGGCGAAGAGGCCGCGGACGAGCCTGAGGAAGAGCCTGAGGACGACCGCGACCCGATCGAGAAGCTCCGCGAGGAACTGCGGGTCCTGCCCGGCGAGTGGTACGTCATCCACACCTACGCCGGTTACGAGAACCGCGTGAAGACCAACCTCGAGCAGCGCGCCGTCTCGCTGAACGTCGAGGACTACATCTTCCAGGCCGAGGTGCCGCAGGAAGAGGTCGTCCAGATCAAGAACGGCGACCGCAAGACGATCAAGCAGAACAAGCTCCCCGGCTACGTCCTCGTCCGTATGGACCTGACGAACGAGTCCTGGGGCGTCGTGCGCAACACCCCCGGCGTCACCGGCTTCGTGGGCAACGCCTACGACCCGTACCCGCTGACGCTGGACGAGATCGTCAAGATGCTCGCCCCGGAGGCCGAGGAGAAGGCCGCCCGCGAGGCCGCCGAGGCCGAGGGCAAGCCGGCTCCGCAGCGCAAGGTCGAGGTCCAGGTGCTGGACTTCGAGGTCGGCGACTCGGTCACCGTCACCGACGGCCCGTTCGCCACGCTGCAGGCGACCATCAACGAGATCAACCCGGACTCGAAGAAGGTCAAGGGCCTCGTCGAGATCTTCGGCCGCGAGACGCCGGTCGAGCTCTCCTTCGATCAGATCCAGAAGAACTAGCAGTCACCCAGCTTCCGAACAGGTCAGACGGGCTCCTGGAGCCTGCCTGACCTGCTCGGTTTTTGGCCGCACGTAGATACCCGTTATCGTGGTGCGGTATGCCTCCATCCGGATGATCCGGATCGGCGGCTGGAAAACTCTCACTAGGACCCGGAGAGAGCAATGCCTCCCAAGAAGAAGAAGGTCACGGGGCTCATCAAGCTCCAGATCCAGGCCGGTGCCGCCAACCCGGCCCCGCCGGTCGGCCCCGCGCTGGGCCAGCACGGCGTCAACATCATGGAGTTCTGCAAGGCCTACAACGCGGCGACCGAGTCGCAGCGTGGCTGGGTCATCCCGGTGGAGATCACGGTCTACGAGGACCGTTCCTTCACCTTCATCACCAAGACCCCGCCGGCCGCCAAGATGATCCTGAAGGCCGCGGGCATCGAGAAGGGCTCGGGCGAGCCGCACAAGACCAAGGTCGCGAAGATCACGCGTGACCAGGTCCGTGAGATCGCCACGACCAAGATGCCCGACCTCAACGCCAACGACCTGGACGCCGCCGCGAAGATCATCGCCGGCACCGCCCGGTCCATGGGCGTCACGGTCGAGGGCTGAGCCCCAACTCCATCAGCAGAAGTGGCGGGGCCTGCTCGGCCCGGACCACGACTCCTAAGAATCCACAGGAGCAGTAGTGAGCAAGCGCAGCAAGTCCCTTCGCGCTGCGGACGCCAAGATCGACCGGGAGAAGCTCTACGCCCCGCTCGAGGCCGTCCGTCTCGCCAAGGAGACCTCCACGACCAAGTTCGACGGCACCGTCGAGGTCGCCTTCCGTCTGGGTGTCGACCCGCGTAAGGCCGACCAGATGGTCCGTGGCACCGTGAACCTCCCGCACGGCACCGGTAAGACCGCCCGGGTCCTGGTCTTCGCGACCGGTGACCGTGCCGAGGCCGCACTCGCCGCGGGCGCCGACATCGTCGGCTCCGACGAGCTGATCGACGAGGTGTCGAAGGGCCGTCTGGACTTCGACGCCGTCGTCGCCACCCCGGACCTCATGGGCAAGGTCGGCCGCCTCGGCCGCGTGCTCGGCCCGCGTGGTCTGATGCCGAACCCGAAGACCGGCACCGTCACCCCCGATGTCACCAAGGCTGTCAACGACATCAAGGGCGGCAAGATCGAGTTCCGCGTCGACAAGCACTCGAACCTGCACTTCATCATCGGCAAGACGTCGTTCGACGACACCAAGCTGGTGGAGAACTACGGCGCGGCGCTGGAGGAGATCCTCCGTCTGAAGCCGTCCGCCGCCAAGGGTCGCTACATCAAGAAGGCCGCCATCAGCACCACGATGGGCCCCGGCATTCCGCTCGACTCCAACCGCACCCGCAACCTCCTCGTCGAGGAGGACCCGGCCGCGGTCTGAGCCTGACGGCTCGCCCAACCGGTCACGGGCCCCGCACCTCTTACAGGTGCGGGGCCCGTTCCCTTTTCCGGTACGTACGCCGGTGGCCTGGGTTAACGTGCGGGAACCGGATACCAACGGGGGGACGTATGCAGGGCACGACCGTGCGCCGCGTGGGCCTGGTGCTCGCGGTGGCGACCGCGCTGACGGGGGTGGCCGCCTGCACCTTCCCGGACTCCTCCGACCGCCCCGGCAAGGACGACCGTGCCGCGCACGGCACCTCCCTGGCGGCCCTGCGCTCCGCCGAACGGGCCACCGCACGGGCCGAGTCCGCCCGGGTCGAGTCCACGACGACCATGGGCTCGCTGATGTCCATGACCGCCGACGGCACCCTCGGCTGGAGCGACGGCATCACCGGCATCCTCACCATCACCTACACCGGCGGCACGATCGCCGACACCATGCGCCGGCTCGGCACCACCTCGATGGAGGCCCGCTACCTGCCCGACGCCTACTACGCGCGCATGGGCGACACGTTCGCCGAGCAGGCCGACGGCAGACACTGGATCCGGTACGCGTACGACGATCTCGAGGCCCTCGCCGGCGGTTCCGGGGCGCACCTCGGCGACCAGATGCGCACCACCACGCCCAACCAGTCCGTGAAATTGCTGCTGGCCTCCGGGGACGTCAGAAAGGTCGGTGAGGAGACCGTGCGCGGCCGGGCCGTCACGCACTACTCCGGCACCGTGGCCGCGGCGGATGTCCCCGACGAGGGTCTGAGGAAGCAGCTGACCGAGGCCGGCGTCGCCACCGAGACCGTCGACATCTGGATCGACGAGCGGGATCTTCTGGTCAAGAAGGTGGAGAAGGCGCGGATGACCACGGGCCGGATGACCCAGACCGCGCACTACCGCGACTACGGGGTGCGGGTCCGGGCCCAGCGGCCGCCGCTGTCCGACACGGGGGACTTCGAGGACCTGATGCGGAAGAAGGCCGGTACAACCGGTACGCCCTGAGGCTGCCGTGAGGGCCGCACCAGGGGCGAGGCGTCGATGTGCTTGAAGCCCACGATCGGCATGAGCGTGAAGGTGACGGCGCCCTGGAGCTGGAGCAGGGCTGATCAGCTCCGCACCGATCCGCCCGCACCGATCCCGTCGTACGGGCGGATTTGCTTGACGGGGATCCGTTCCCGTACCCTCCTGTAGAAGCCAAAGACCGCTGGTCGTTGCCGCGTGCTCGATGAGGGCGCGGTGGCCGAAGGATCCGCTGAACA
Organism: Streptomyces purpurascens; assembly: GCF_045040895.1. Taxonomy (NCBI): domain Bacteria; kingdom Bacillati; phylum Actinomycetota; class Actinomycetes; order Kitasatosporales; family Streptomycetaceae; genus Streptomyces; species Streptomyces purpurascens. The sequence goes on from NZ_CP108341.1 coordinate 5,629,276, forward strand.
GCGGACGACCCGCGCAGGTGACACTGGAAGAGCTCCTGGAGTTCGCCGCCGTGTGCGAGCGGACAACCGGTTGAGCTACGCCCCGTGCGCTTGCGCCGGGGCGTTTCGTTTTCCCCAGTCCTCCTTCGGGTCCGCGCGGTCCGAATCACCCGGAAGGAGGCCGAGGCTCATGGCGAGGCCTGACAAGGTCGATGCCGTCGAGGAGATGCGGGACAAGTTCCGCAACTCCAACGGTGCCGTCGTTACCGCGTACACCGGTCTCACCGTGGCGCAGCTGCAGCAGCTGCGTCGTTCACTCGGTGAGAACGCTAACTACCGTGTGGCGAAGAACACGCTGACCAAGATTGCGGCCAATGCGGCCGGGATCAACACGATCGACGACCTCTTCACGGGTTCGTCGGCCGTCGCCTTCGTGACCGGTGACCCGGTCGAGGCGGCGAAGGGTCTCCGCGACTTCGCCAAGGACAACCCGAACCTCGTCATCAAGGGCGGTGTCCTTGACGGCAAGGCGCTGTCCGCCGACGAGATCAAGAAGCTTGCGGACCTCGAGTCCCGCGAGGTTCTGCTCTCCAAGCTGGCCGGTGCCATGAAGGGCAAGCAGTCCCAGGCTGCCTCTGTCTTCCAGGCGCTGCCGTCGAAGCTCGTCCGCACCGTGGACGCGCTCCGTGCCAAGCAGGACGAGCAGGGCGGTGCCGAGTAACTCGGCTCGCATCCCGGCCCCCGCTGCCTGAACGCGGAGGCCGTCGCGGGCCAGACGTACGCCCGCCTCACATGTACATCCGGCACCTGCCGATTTAGTGGAAGGACCGCCATCATGGCGAAGCTCAGCCAGGACGACCTGCTCGCGCAGTTCGAAGAGATGACCCTCATCGAGCTCTCCGAGTTCGTGAAGGCCTTCGAGGAGAAGTTCGACGTCACCGCCGCCGCTGCCGCGCCGGTCGTCGTCGCCGGTGGTGCCGCTGGTGGCGCCGCCGCCGAGGCCGCCGAGGAGCAGGACGAGTTCGACGTCATCCTCACCGGTGCCGGCGACAAGAAGATCCAGGTCATCAAGGTCGTGCGTGAGCTGACCTCCCTGGGTCTGAAGGAGGCCAAGGACCTCGTGGACGGCGCCCCGAAGCCCGTTCTCGAGAAGGTCGCCAAGGACGCCGCCGAGAAGGCCGCCGAGTCCCTCAAGGGCGCCGGCGCCTCCGTCGAGGTCAAGTAACACCCTCGGATCCTTCCGGATCCACGACACGTCCGGCTGGACGTGTAACGCGTAAGCGCGGAAGAGCGATCATCCATCCGGGTGGTCGCTCTTCGGCGTTCCCGGGGTCCGGCCACGGTTGCCTTGCACCCTCAGTGACGGGGGGTATGGTGATCTTCGTCGTGTCTCCGGGCGGCTCCGCTTCGGGCAGGGGGGCCTTGACGAACCGCACGCAGCGCGCAATTCTCAGGACGCGTCGTCACAAGGATCCGTATCCGAGGCATGGATCGACGACGAAGAGGGCAGTATCAACGTGCGTTGAGGGCAGCGCCTTGTAGCAGGAGTGGAACAACGAGGGTCAACACGGGCGTGAAAACCCGGACTGGACATCAGTGTGCCAAGTGGCTACACTGACCCTTTGCGCTGCCTGTTAGCTGTCCCCTGCCCGTCACCAGGGGTCTGCCCTCACTCGAGCATCGACGACAAGAACTGTCTGACCTGGCCTTTCGGCCGGACCGACTCAGCTTGTCTCTGTGTACGGGAGAGGGGCCGGTACGCGCGTAGTGAGTCCGAGCCCTCGGAAGGACCCCCTCTTGGCCGCCTCGCGCAACGCCTCGACCGCGAATACGAACAACGCCGCCAGCACTGCCCCGCTGCGCATCTCTTTTGCAAAGATCAAGGAGCCTCTCGAGGTTCCGAACCTGCTCGCGCTGCAGACCGAGAGCTTCGACTGGCTGCTCGGCAACACCGCTTGGCAGAGTCGGGTCGAGGAGGCTCTGGACAGCGGTCAGGACGTCCCCACCAAGTCCGGTCTGGAGGAGATCTTCGAGGAGATCTCCCCGATCGAGGACTTCAGCGGGTCGATGTCGCTGACCTTCCGTGACCACCGCTTCGAGCCGCCGAAGAACTCGATCGACGAGTGCAAGGAGCGCGACTTCACGTACGCGGCCCCGCTCTTCGTCACCGCCGAGTTCACGAACAACGAGACCGGCGAGATCAAGTCCCAGACCGTCTTCATGGGCGACTTCCCGCTCATGACGAACAAGGGCACCTTCGTCATCAACGGCACCGAGCGTGTCGTGGTGTCGCAGCTGGTCCGTTCGCCGGGTGTCTACTTCGACTCCTCGATCGACAAGACGTCCGACAAGGACATCTTCTCCGCCAAGGTCATCCCGTCCCGGGGTGCCTGGCTGGAGCTGGAGATCGACAAGCGCGACATGGTCGGTGTCCGCATCGACCGCAAGCGCAAGCAGTCCGTCACCGTCCTGCTCAAGGCTCTCGGTTGGACGACCGAGCAGATCCTCGAGGAGTTCGGCGAGTACGAGTCCATGCGCGCCACCCTGGAGAAGGACCACACCCAGGGTCAGGACGACGCGCTGCTCGACATCTACCGCAAGCTGCGTCCGGGCGAGCCCCCCACGCGTGAGGCCGCGCAGACGCTGCTCGAGAACCTCTACTTCAACCCCAAGCGCTACGACCTCGCCAAGGTCGGCCGCTACAAGGTCAACAAGAAGCTGGGCGCGGACGCTCCGCTCGACGCCGGCATCCTGACCGTCGAGGACGTCATCTCGACGATCAAGTACCTGGTGAAGCTGCACGCGGGCGAGACCGAGACGGTCGGCGACAGCGGCACCTCGATCGTCGTCGAGACCGACGACATCGACCACTTCGGCAACCGCCGTCTGCGCAGCGTCGGCGAGCTCATCCAGAACCAGGTCCGTACGGGTCTGGCCCGTATGGAGCGTGTCGTCCGCGAGCGGATGACGACCCAGGACGTCGAGGCGATCACGCCGCAGACCCTGATCAACATCCGGCCGGTCGTCGCCTCCATCAAGGAGTTCTTCGGCACCAGCCAGCTGTCGCAGTTCATGGACCAGAACAACCCGCTGTCGGGTCTGACGCACAAGCGGCGTCTTTCCGCGCTCGGCCCGGGTGGTCTGTCCCGTGAGCGGGCCGGCTTCGAGGTCCGTGACGTGCACCCCTCGCACTACGGCCGCATGTGCCCGATCGAGACGCCCGAAGGCCCGAACATCGGTCTGATCGGCTCGCTCGCCTCCTACGGCCGGGTCAACGCGTTCGGTTTCGTCGAGACCCCGTACCGCAAGGTCTTCGAGGGCCAGGTCACCGACGACGTCGACTACCTGACCGCCGACGAGGAGGACCGCTTCGTCATCGCGCAGGCCAACGCGCCGCTGACGGACGACCTCCGCTTCGCCGAGGCCCGCGTCCTGGTCCGCCGTAAGGGCGGCGAGGTCGACTACGTCACCGGTGAAGACGTGGACTACATGGACGTCTCGCCGCGCCAGATGGTGTCGGTCGCGACCGCCATGATCCCCTTCCTCGAGCACGACGACGCCAACCGTGCCCTCATGGGCGCGAACATGATGCGTCAGGCCGTGCCGCTGATTAAGTCCGAGGCCCCGCTCGTCGGCACCGGCATGGAGTACCGCTCCGCCGCCGACGCCGGCGACGTGGTCAAGGCCGAGAAGCCGGGTGTGGTCCAGGAGGTCTCCGCGGACTACATCACCACCGCCAACGACGACGGCACGTACATCACGTACCGCCTGGCCAAGTTCGCCCGCTCCAACCAGGGCACCTCGGTCAACCAGAAGGTCATCGTCAACGAGGGCGACCGGATCATCGAGGGCCAGATCCTCGCCGACGGTCCGGCCACCCAGCACGGCGAGATGGCGCTGGGCAAGAACCTGCTCGTGGCGTTCATGCCGTGGGAGGGTCACAACTACGAGGACGCGATCATCCTGTCGCAGCGCCTCGTGCAGGACGACGTCCTCTCCTCGATCCACATCGAGGAGCACGAGGTCGACGCCCGTGACACCAAGCTCGGCCCCGAGGAGATCACCCGGGACATCCCGAACGTCTCCGAGGAGGTCCTCGCCGACCTCGACGAGCGCGGCATCATCCGCATCGGTGCCGAGGTCATCGCCGGTGACATCCTCGTCGGCAAGGTCACGCCCAAGGGTGAGACCGAGCTGACGCCCGAGGAGCGCCTGCTGCGCGCGATCTTCGGTGAGAAGGCCCGTGAGGTCCGTGACACCTCGCTGAAGGTGCCGCACGGCGAGACCGGCAAGGTCATCGGCGTCCGCGTCTTCGACCGCGAGGAGGGCGACGAGCTTCCCCCCGGTGTGAACCAGCTGGTGCGCGTGTACGTCGCGCAGAAGCGCAAGATCACCGACGGTGACAAGCTCGCCGGCCGTCACGGCAACAAGGGCGTCATCTCGAAGATCCTGCCGATCGAGGACATGCCGTTCCTGGAGGACGGCACCCCGGTCGACATCATCCTCAACCCGCTGGGTGTGCCGTCCCGAATGAACCCGGGTCAGGTCCTGGAGATCCACCTCGGCTGGCTCGCCAGCCGCGGCTGGGACGTCTCCGGTCTCGCGGACGACTGGGCGCAGCGCCTCCAGGCCATCGAGGCCGACAAGGTCGAGCCCGGCACCAACGTCGCCACCCCCGTCTTCGACGGTGCGCGTGAGGACGAGCTGGCGGGTCTGCTGAACCACACGATCCCGAACCGCGACGGCGAGCGCATGGTGCTCCCGACGGGTAAGGCGCCGCTGTTCGACGGCCGCTCCGGCGAGCCGTTCCCGGAGCCGATCTCGGTCGGCTACATGTACATCCTGAAGCTGCACCACCTGGTCGACGACAAGCTGCACGCCCGTTCGACCGGTCCGTACTCGATGATCACCCAGCAGCCGCTGGGTGGTAAGGCCCAGTTCGGTGGCCAGCGCTTCGGTGAGATGGAGGTGTGGGCGCTGGAGGCTTACGGCGCCGCGTACGCCCTCCAGGAGCTGCTGACCATCAAGTCCGACGACGTCACCGGTCGCGTGAAGGTCTACGAGGCCATCGTCAAGGGCGAGAACATTCCCGAGCCCGGCATCCCCGAGTCCTTCAAGGTGCTCATCAAGGAGATGCAGTCCCTGTGCCTCAACGTGGAGGTGCTGTCCTCGGACGGCATGTCCATCGAGATGCGCGACACCGACGAGGACGTCTTCCGCGCTGCGGAGGAGCTTGGCATCGACCTGTCCCGGCGCGAGCCGAGCAGCGTCGAAGAGGTCTGACGGGAGTTCGGAGGCCTTCGCCATGAAGGCCTCCGGCCCCAGGACCCCCGTATCAGACCCCATGACTTACAACCCTGAGAGGGATTGACGCATAGTGCTCGACGTCAACTTCTTCGACGAGCTCCGGATCGGTCTGGCTACCGCTGACGACATCCGTCAGTGGAGCCACGGCGAGGTCAAGAAGCCCGAGACCATCAACTACCGCACCCTCAAGCCCGAAAAGGACGGACTCTTCTGCGAGAAGATCTTCGGTCCGACCCGGGACTGGGAGTGCTACTGCGGCAAGTACAAGCGCGTCCGCTTCAAGGGCATCATCTGTGAGCGCTGTGGCGTCGAGGTCACCCGCGCCAAGGTGCGTCGTGAGCGGATGGGCCACATCGAGCTGGCCGCGCCCGTCACGCACATCTGGTACTTCAAGGGCGTCCCGTCGCGTCTGGGCTACCTGCTCGACCTGGCTCCCAAGGACCTCGAGAAGGTCATCTACTTCGCGGCGTACATGATCACGTACGTCGACGAGGAGCGCCGTACGCGCGACCTGCCCTCGCTGGAGGCCCACGTCTCCGTCGAGCGCCAGCAGGTCGAGCAGCGCCGCGACGCCGACCTGGAGGCCCGGGCCAAGAAGCTCGAGACCGACCTGGCCGAGCTGGAGGCCGAGGGCGCCAAGGCCGACGTGCGCCGCAAGGTGCGCGAGGGTGCCGAGCGCGAGATGAAGCAGCTGCGTGACCGTGCGCAGCGCGAGATCGACCGGCTCGACGAGGTGTGGAACCGCTTCAAGAACCTCAAGGTCCAGGACCTCGAGGGCGACGAGCTGCTCTACCGCGAGCTGCGTGACCGCTTCGGCACGTACTTCGACGGCTCGATGGGTGCCGCGGCGCTGCAGAAGCGCCTGGAGTCCTTCGACCTCGACGAGGAGGCCGAGAAGCTCCGCGAGATCATCCGCACCGGCAAGGGCCAGAAGAAGACCCGTGCGCTCAAGCGCCTGAAGGTCGTCTCCGCGTTCCTGCAGACCAGCAACAGCCCCAAGGGCATGGTGCTCGACTGCGTGCCGGTCATCCCGCCGGACCTTCGCCCGATGGTGCAGCTGGACGGTGGCCGCTTCGCGACCTCCGACCTGAACGACCTGTACCGCCGTGTGATCAACCGGAACAACCGCCTGAAGCGCCTTCTCGACCTCGGTGCGCCCGAGATCATCGTGAACAACGAGAAGCGCATGCTCCAGGAGGCCGTCGACGCGCTGTTCGACAACGGCCGTCGTGGCCGTCCGGTCACCGGTCCCGGCAACCGCCCGCTGAAGTCCCTCAGCGACATGCTGAAGGGTAAGCAGGGCCGCTTCCGTCAGAACCTGCTCGGTAAGCGTGTGGACTACTCCGCGCGTTCCGTGATCGTCGTCGGTCCGCAGCTGAAGCTGCACCAGTGCGGTCTGCCGAAGGCCATGGCGCTGGAGCTCTTCAAGCCGTTCGTGATGAAGCGCCTGGTCGACCTGAACCACGCGCAGAACATCAAGAGCGCCAAGCGCATGGTCGAGCGCGGCCGCACGGTCGTGTACGACGTGCTGGAAGAGGTCATCGCGGAGCACCCGGTTCTGCTGAACCGTGCGCCCACGCTGCACCGCCTCGGCATCCAGGCCTTCGAGCCGCAGCTGGTCGAGGGCAAGGCCATTCAGATCCACCCGCTCGTCTGCACCGCGTTCAACGCGGACTTCGACGGTGACCAGATGGCCGTCCACCTGCCGCTCTCCGCGGAGGCGCAGGCCGAGGCCCGCATCCTGATGCTGTCCTCGAACAACATCCTCAAGCCCGCCGACGGCCGTCCGGTGACGATGCCGACCCAGGACATGGTCCTCGGTCTGTTCTTCCTCACCACCGACGGCGAGATGCGCGACCTCAAGGGCGAGGGCCGTTCCTTCGCCTCGGTCGCCGAGGCGATCATGGCCTTCGACGCGGGCGAGCTGTCGCTCCAGTCGAAGATCGACGTCCGCTTCCCGGTGGGCACCATCCCGCCGCGTGGCTGGATGCCGCCGGCGCGTGAGGAGGGCGAGCCCGAGTGGCAGCAGGGTGACAGCTTCCGGCTGAACACCACCCTGGGCCGCGCGCTCTTCAACGAGCTGCTGCCCGAGGACTACCCGTTCGTCGACTACGAGGTCGGCAAGAAGCAGCTCTCCGAGATCGTCAACGACCTCGCCGAGCGCTACCCCAAGGTCATCGTGGCGGCGACGCTCGACAACCTGAAGGCGGCCGGCTTCTACTGGGCGACCCGTTCCGGCGTGACCGTGGCCATCTCCGACGTCGTCGTTCCCGAGGCGAAGAAGGAGATCGTCCGCGGGTACGAGGCGCAGGACGAGAAGGTCCAGAAGCAGTACGAGCGCGGTCTGATCACCAAGGACGAGCGCACGCAGGAGCTCATCGCGATCTGGACCAAGGCGACCAACGAGGTCGCCGAGGCGATGAACGACAACTTCCCGAAGACCAACCCGATCTTCATGATGGTGAACTCGGGTGCACGAGGCAACATGATGCAGATGCGTCAGATCGCCGGTATGCGTGGTCTGGTGTCGAACGCGAAGAACGAGACGATCCCGCGTCCGATCAAGGCGTCGTTCCGTGAGGGTCTGTCCGTGCTGGAGTACTTCATCTCCACGCACGGTGCCCGTAAGGGTCTGGCGGACACCGCTCTGCGTACCGCCGACTCGGGTTACCTGACCCGTCGTCTGGTCGACGTCTCCCAGGACGTCATCATCCGCGAGGAGGACTGCGGCACCGAGCGCGGTCTGAAGCTGCGGATCGCCTCGAAGGACGAGACCGGTGTCCTGCGCAAGGCCGAGGACGTCGAGACCAGCGTCTACGCCCGCATGCTCGCCCAGGACGTCGTCATCGACGGCAAGGTGATCGCGCCGGCCAACGTGGACCTGGGCGATGTGCTCATCGACCAGCTCGTGCACCACGGTGTCGAGGAGGTCAAGACCCGCTCGATCCTGACCTGCGAGTCGCACGTCGGCACCTGCGCCATGTGCTACGGCCGTTCGCTGGCCACCGGCAAGCTGGTCGACATCGGTGAGGCGGTCGGCATCATCGCCGCCCAGTCCATCGGTGAGCCCGGCACCCAGCTGACGATGCGTACCTTCCACACCGGTGGTGTGGCCGGTGACGACATCACCCAGGGTCTGCCGCGTGTCGTCGAGCTCTTCGAGGCCCGTACCCCGAAGGGTGTCGCCCCGATCTCCGAGGCCTCCGGCCGCGTGCGGATCGAGGAGACCGAGAAGACCAAGAAGCTCGTTGTCACCCCGGACGACGGCAGCGACGAGACGGCGTTCCCGATCTCGAAGCGTGCCCGGCTCCTGGTCAGCGAGGGCGAGCACGTCGAGGTGGGCCAGAAGCTCACCGTGGGTGCCACCAACCCGCACGACGTGCTGCGCATTCTGGGTCAGCGTGCCGTCCAGGTCCACCTGGTCGGCGAGGTCCAGAAGGTCTACAACTCGCAGGGTGTGTCGATCCACGACAAGCACATCGAGATCATCATCCGGCAGATGCTCCGCCGCGTGACGATCATCGAGTCCGGCGACGCCGAGCTGCTGCCCGGCGAGCTGGTCGAGCGCTCGAAGTTCGAGACCGAGAACCGTCGTGTGGTCCAGGAGGGCGGTCACCCGGCCTCCGGTCGTCCGCAGCTGATGGGTATCACCAAGGCCTCGCTGGCGACGGAATCCTGGCTGTCGGCCGCCTCCTTCCAGGAGACGACCCGAGTTCTGACGGACGCGGCGATCAACGCCAAGTCCGACAGCCTCATCGGCCTCAAGGAGAACGTCATCATCGGTAAGCTCATCCCGGCCGGTACGGGTCTGTCCCGCTACCGCAACATCCGGGTCGAGCCGACCGAGGAGGCCAAGGCCGCGATGTACTCGGCCGTCGGCTACGACGACATCGACTACTCGCCGTTCGGCACGGGCTCCGGCCAGGCCGTTCCGCTGGAGGACTACGACTACGGTCCGTACAACCAGTAAGCGAGTCGCTTGAGTCGAGGGCGGTCACCTTGGGGTGGCCGCCCTTCGGCGTGTCAGCGCCGGTTGTCCAGATGGGCCTGCAAGCGGTGCAGCCGGGTGTGGACGTCGGGGTGCGAGTCGAGGAGCCGCGCGATCATTCCGCCCTTGTTGAAGGCGAGACCCGGGGCGGTGGCCGTGGCCTCCCGTTCGCGCTCCTGGTGCAGTACGGCCATCAGCTGGGGCGCGAAGCCGAGCCCCGCCGCGTGCTCGTCGGCCCGCAGCTCGGACCGCCGGGAGACCGCGGCCACCAGGTAGGGCGTCGCCAGCGGCAGGAAGATCAGCCCGTACGTGGCGGTCGCCAGCGCGATCAGGGTGGCCCCGGCCACGCCGATCACCACGGCGGCCGCACCTGTCGGGAGCCGGTCGAGCCGTGTGGCCGACCGGAGCAGCAGCCGCCAGGTGAGCCGGGCCGGCAGCGCGTACCAGAGGGACAGCAGTGAGGACCACGCGTGTCCCCGCGTGTGATGTCCCAGTTCGTGGGCGAGGACGCCGGCGAGCTGGGCGGGCGTCAGGGTCCGCAGCGAGTGACGGGTGACGCCGACGATGTGCCCGGCCGCCGCCAGGGCGTTGATCTCGTCGCTCTCCTCCATCCAGAGCTGATAGGCGCCCGCGTCCACTCCGGCCCGGGCGGTCACCTCGCGCCAGACGGGCCGCAGTCGCCCGTCCTCCTCCGGCGTGGGGTAGCGCAGGCCGAACAGCCACCGGGCCAGGAGCCGCTCGCACGGCCGGTGGAAGACCAGGGCCCCGCTCAGGACCCAGCAGCCGAAGAGAAGCCACCAGGGCAGATCGCTCAGGTGGCCCAGGGCGTACGACACGACGAAGACGACGGCCAGGCTGGCGGTGACGTGGGGGAGGTGCAGCGCCAGCGAGCCGAGGGCGGTGAGGTCCGCCCCGCGCCGGCGGGCGGCTATGTGGACACGGCCGGGGCGGCGGGGGAGGTCGTCGTCGGGGACCGGTGAGGACATGGGTAGGGGCCTTCCTTCCCGTGCGGGGAACAGAGCGGCGAGGTTCAGGCGAGGAGCATCGATCCGGGCAGCAGGACCGCCGCGCAGCCGAACGAGAGCAGTCCGGTCCGGATCCAGAAGTGCTTGCGGGCGGCGATGCCGCTCGTCTCGGCGAGGGCGAGCAGAAGGCCACGAGCGGGGTCGCGGCCCGTGTCCGCGAGGGCCGTGGTGAGCCGTCCCTCGCGTGCGGCTCGTCGTACGTCGCCGAAGTACGTGAGCGGGCTGCCGGGCGTCCAACGGCTGCCCCGGTAGCGGGGCGTGACCGCCAGCAGCAGGGCGAACAGCGCGACGACCAGGGCCGCCGCCCCGGCCCACCACAGCACGGCGGCGGGCGCCGGAAGCCGGTCGGGAGTCCAGCCGCGCTGGGTCAGGAGCGCGGCGAGCATGCCCCCCGAGATGCCGAGCGCGCCCACGAGCACGGTGGCCTTGGCGTCGGCACGGGCGATCTCACCGCGGAGGTCGGCGAGCAGCTGGGTGCCCGCCCGCACCGCGGAGTCGTCCGAGGGGGTCATGTGCCGGACTCCGGGTCGTCCTCGGGCGGGGCGGACGGGTCCGTGGTCCGCAGGATGGCCTTCATCCGCTCGGCGATGAGCTTGTGGGGCTCATCGAGCTGGTAGCCCTCCAACTGCTTGTTGTCCAAGGCCTGGTTGATCAGGTTCACCTGGGTGTCCAGCAGCCTGTTCTGGCCTGACTGGAGGTGTTCCAGGACGAGCCGGGTCTCGTCGGGGTGTGCCGCCAGGTGCAGGGCGAGTGCGGCGGTGCCGCCCCTGGCCAGGGTGAGTTGGTAGAACCTGATCTGTTCGGCCCTGCGCTCGGCCTCGTACGTGTCACGGAGCCGGGTCGCCTCGTGCTCCGGCTGCGCGGCCTCCACCTCGTGCCGGGCGGTCCGCAGGCGGTCCTGGTGGGATCGCTCGGTGGCGTCCCGGCGCAGGCGTATGGAACAGGTGACGTGCAGGCCCTGGGCGCGGCCCAGCGAGGTCGCGTCCCGCACCGCCCGCTGCACGGCCTGCTCCGCCTCGGCGCTCGCGTCGATGGGGTGACGGCGGCCGGCCTCCCGCATCAGGGGCAGCAGCTCCCGTGTGAGCAGGCCGGGCACGTCCCGCTCCTGGCTGCGGACGAAGAGCGCCGGGTGGGTGACCCGCCAGCCGACGTCGGCCGTGACCTCGAACTCGAAGCTGTCGACCAGGCTGGGCAGGGGCACGGTCAGCTCGAAGGCGTGCGGGTCCGTGTCCACCTCGTACACGGCGACGTACCGCCGCACGGACGTGGGACGGTCGGGCGGCGGGAAGGTCTCGTACGCGCCCTTTCGGGTCACACACACCAGGGCGTGGTCGATGCGCCCCATGAAGCGCCGGCCGCCGAGATGGAAGCGTGGCAGCTGCCAGACGGTGCGGACGGGGTCGGTGTCGTGTTCCATGGTCGGCCTCCGAAGGCGGGTCAGTCGAGGGCGAGGCGCTTGCTCAGCCGGTCCGCGGCCGGTGTGACGGCTCCCCTGGAGTCGCGGACCGTGCCCAGCAGATGGCTGACGCGCTGCCGGTCGGTGGGCGTGGTGACGAGGGCGCCGAGCAGCGAGGCGAGGGCCGATTCCGTCTCCGGGTCGTCGTCGGCTCCGCGCACCCAGCCGCGCAGGACGCCGAGGGCCTTCGGGTTGTGGGTCCGGTCGGTGAGCAGCGCGTCCCAGAACGCGGCCAGCTGCCGGGCGGCCGCCGGGTCCTCGGCTGCCGCGGCCCGCGCGTACCAGGCGAGGACGGGCGGGCGGTCGCTGTCGTCGTCCTTCGTCTGCCGGCAGGCCTGGAGGAAGGCGAGCAGGGCGTGCGGGCGGACCACGCGGTCGGTGCGGCGGAGTTCGTCCAGGGCGGTCAGTACGGGGTCCCGTACGGCGAGGAGGAGGAGTTCGAGGGCGTCGGCGAGCTGCCGGGCCTCCTCCGGTGGCTCCCCGTCCTCCTGGACACTGGCGGCCTCGGCGGGCGGTGGCCGGTGCATGGCGTCCACGAGTGCCGCCAGGGTCTCCTCGTGGAGCACCGGTCCCAGGAGGCCGTAGGCACGGATGGCCGTCCAGCGGCGGCTCTCGACGTCCCCGATGCACCAGTCGTGCAGGATCCGGGAGACGGCCGGCACATCCAGCAGCTGGGTCATGGTGAGGGCGTTGGCCGCGGTCAGCCAGGCGTGCGGTTTACGGCCGTCCGCCCACGGCTCGATGAGGTGGGCCATGGCGGACGACAGATCGGCCCTGGCCAGCCGCGCGGCGGCCGACGCCGCCCGGGTCCGCACGAGCGGGCGGCGGTCATCGGCCAGCTTGCGGATCCACTCCGCGAAGGCCGGGCGCGCGGACGGGTGGAGGTTCCACACCTCCTCCAGCAGCATCGGAGCCGTCCGCTCGTCCCGGAAGGCGGCGCAGAACCTGCCCTTCAGGGGACCCCACTCGGTGACCTCCGCTGTCATATAGCCGTCGGCGTGCGCGAGCCGGAGCCGCTCCTCGCGGGAGCTGCCGAAGACGGGAATGGACGGCCGGACGTTCGGATCCTGGATGTCGTGCAGGCGTACGAAGAGGCCGTCGGCGAGCTCGGCCGTCACCGCGTACGGCGCCTTGTCGAAGACGGCGAGGGAGACGAGGAACGCCTTGTCGCGCAGCTCGGGCTTCTCCTCGGTGAGCCAGCGGTTCACCTGGGTCGCCACGGCCGTCTCGCCGAAGGCGGCGAGCTCCGCCTCGTCGACCTCGCCGCGATGGTGTGCGACGAGCTGCACGGCGAACTGCCTGATCTCGTCGGGCCGGTGGTGCCGGGTGAGGAACTCCTTCACCGCCGTCAGTCCGCACAGCTCCGGCCAGGCGGACTCACCGGCCGCCGGTGTGACATGGGCGTGCAGCAGGTTCTCGGCCGACGGCGGCTCCCACCGTACGGAGGGCAGGTCGCCCAGCGCCGCCGAGGGCTCGACGGTGATCACCATACGGGCGTGGGCGCGCTCCAACCGCTCGCGAAGACGGTGCAGTTGGGCCTCGCGCAGGGGACGGTTCCGGCTGACGGGCAGATCGCACAGGACGTATCCGGCCGAGGAGTCCACCTGGTCGGCCAGCGCCGGGAACGACGCGGGAGGATCCAGGGAGCGCAACCGCTCGGCGCCCAGCCGGTGCAGCAGCATCAGCGCGGCGGTACGGCGGCCTGTCTCGCGTCCGCCGGACAGGATGACGAGCCTGTCGTCCCGCAGGAGCTCCAGGGCCTCGTCGAAGCTCTGGCAGCCCCGGAAGACGACCTTCAGTTCTTCGATCTCCGCGTGCGGTATCGGCCCGGACAGCGGAAGAGGCGCCTCGGCCCGGCCTCCGAAGTGGAAGTGCTGGTCGCCGTAGTGCGTGCCGCCCGCCTGGCCGAACTGGTCGCGGGCGACGAGAGTGGAGACGAAGTCCGGGGCGTGCGCGATCAGGTCCCGGCGCGCGGCCCACGCCTCCTGCCTCGGCTGTTCCTCGGCCGCCTCGTCCCGCTGCTTCTTCTCGCCGTCCTGCGCGTCGGCCGGATTCGCCGCGTCCGCCGCCGTTTCCTCCTGGCTCATCGGCGCTCGTCCCGGGCGCGGCCGGTGAAGTCGAAGTGCTGGCCGCCGTGGAGTGTGCCGCCCGCCTGACCGTACTGATCGCCGTGGACGCGGACGTCGGAGCGCTGGGGGGCGGGTGCGTCCGGGCCCGAGGCACCGGCGGGGGCTTCGGGGGAGGCCGGCGTGCTGCCCGGCTCCCCGTGCACCCAAGCCACCGTGGGCCCCTCCTTCGTCCCCACCGTCACCCGGTGGAACTCCTCCGGCCGTACACCCAGCGGGCCGTGCCGTACCACCCCCTGGTAGATCCCTTCCGACACGCACAGCACGCAGTCGGACTCGCGCTGCTTCAGGGCGTCGCGCAGGGGGTCGGAGTTCAGCAGGCGGACCGCGTGGTTGAGGTCGGAGCCGACCCAGCCGTCGAGTTCGTCGACGGCGACGTAGCCGGAGGACAGGACGATGCGCAGCCGCATGCGGGCACTGGTCGCCAGGAGGCGGTTCTTGTTGTGGAGCAGGGCCGGGGTCTCGGTCAGAAGGGTCTTGATCAGGGCGGGTACGGGGACCGCGGTGTCGATCAGCTCCATCACGGAGTCGCCGCGGTCGGCGCGCAGCCGGGCCGTCTCGTCGACGGCGGCGTCGAGCAGGGTCGTGTCGACGACGTCGTACAGGACGCGGCGTAGGAACGCCTGCTCCACGTCGTCGCGTGAGCCGTACTGCTCGATGTCGAAGAGGAGGATCGTGCGGTACACGGGGTCGGTCATGGCTGCCTCTCGCACGTCGGTGTCCGTCGTCCAGCACGATGGCGGGTCGCGGGCGAGCGCCGGAGGGCCGATGACACGGACGGAATGTGACCGTGTGCATGGAACGGCGGGCGGGGATGTGCGTCAGGCGCAGGCGTCGCCGGCGATGCGGCGCAGCACGTCGGGGCGGAGAACGACGATGCGGCGGCGCCGGGTGGCGACGACCTGCCGGTCCCGCAGCTCCTTGAGGAGCCGGGCCACCGCCTCGCGCGAGGAGCCCACGGAACCGGCGAACTCCTGCTGGCTGAGCCCGATGGTGAGTTCGATGCCCTCGTCCGTCCGGCTGCCGTGCGTGCGCACCAGTTCGAGCAGCAGGACGGCCAGCCGCTCGCGCACGCTCAGCGCGGCCCATTCCAGCCGGCGGCGGTCGGTCGAGCGCTGCCGGTCCGTGGACAGGCTCAGCAGGTGCAGGGCCACCCGGGGGTTGTCCGAGACGAACACGGTGAAACGGTTCTGGTCGATGACGACCGCCTCGACCGGCTCCAGGGCCGTCACGGTCGCCGAGCGGCCGCGGCCGCTGAGGGCCGCGCCCTCGCCGATGATGTCGCCGGGGCCGCGCAGGGCGAGCAGAGCCTCGTAGCCGTTGGCCGCGATCGCCGTGACCTTGGTCCAGCCGTGCAGTAGCAGCAGGACGTGGGCCGAGGGCTCGTCCTGGTGCAGGATGACGCCGCGGGCCCGGTAGCCGAGGGGGCGTCCGATGGCGAGCAGGGCGGAGCGATCCTCCCGCTCCAGCCGGGCGAGGAACGGGACGCCGTCGTCGTCCCACGCGCGTGCCTGCCCCCCGGTCATTCCGCCGACCCCCGCGTTCACCTGTGCCGATGCCTGCCCTCTACAGGCGTCGTACTCGCGTCAACGTACTGGAAACGACCATGGAGGAAACGGGCGTGATTCGGCCGCGTGGCTGACGAACGGCGCCTCGCCCGGGTGCACCGATGCCGGAACCGTCCCTTCGGCGCATCATGGAAGGACTCAGGCTCCCGGGGAGGTACTCCGTGTCGCAGCCGCCCTATCCGTCCTGGCAGCCCTGGCAGGGCGCCGGCGCCCCGTCGATGCTCGCCTCGCACGCCGATCGGGAGCGGGCTGTGGACGTGCTCAGAGCCGGGTACGGCGAGGGCCGGATGGAGCGGGACGAGTTCGAGAAGCGGGTGGCGCGGGCGTACGGGGCCCGCACCGTGGGGGAGCTGGCGCTGCTCGTCGCGGATCTGCCGCAGGGGCCCGTGCCGCAGTCGGCCGGTGCCGTGCCCGTGTCGCGGACGTTCCTGCCGGTGCCGCGGCCCCCGACGAACGGCAAGGCGGTCGCGGCCGGTGTGTGCGGGCTGCTGTGTGTGCCGACGATGGGGCTGACCGGGATTCCGGCCGTCGTGCTGGGGCACGTGGCGCGGGCCGAGATCCGCAGCCGGGGCGAGCTGGGGGACGGGCTCGCGCTGACCGGGCTGGTGCTCGGATGGTTGTCCACGGCAGGCTGGGCACTCGTCCTGGTGTTGCTCACGGTGGTGTCCATCGCGGCGGGCTGAACGGCCGGGGGACGGTCGTGGGGTCTTGACATGTCCCGCATATCGATGCGGGCGGTGCCCATTTGTTTTGACCGCAGCGAATGCGATAGGTACGCTCAGACCTTGTGCCTGGGGTGTGCCCTGGCTCTCGTGCGTGCCATCAACCGCATCGCGAGCTGTTACCGGCCACCGCAATCTGCGCTTCTTTCTGCCTCGCGGCGGGAGTCCGCGGGATTCGACACACCCGACCGCGTGGGTCGGCGACGTTCCAGGTTAGCTTCACCATTCGGCACACAGAAACCGGAGAAGTAGTGCCTACGATCCAGCAGCTGGTCCGTAAGGGCCGGCAGGACAAGGTCGAGAAGAACAAGACGCCCGCACTCGAGGGTTCCCCTCAGCGTCGTGGCGTCTGCACGCGTGTGTTCACGACCACCCCGAAGAAGCCGAACTCGGCCCTGCGTAAGGTCGCGCGTGTGCGTCTGACCAGCGGGATCGAGGTCACCGCTTACATTCCGGGTGAGGGACACAACCTGCAGGAGCACTCCATCGTGCTCGTGCGCGGCGGCCGTGTGAAGGACCTGCCGGGTGTTCGCTACAAGATCATCCGCGGCTCGCTCGACACCCAGGGTGTCAAGAACCGCAAGCAGGCCCGCAGCCGCTACGGCGCCAAGAAGGAGAAGTAAGAATGCCTCGTAAGGGCCCCGCCCCGAAGCGCCCGGTCATCATCGACCCGGTCTACGGTTCTCCTCTGGTGACCTCCCTCATCAACAAGGTGCTGCTGAACGGCAAGCGCTCCACCGCCGAGCGCATCGTCTACGGCGCCATGGAGGGTCTGCGTGAGAAGACGGGCAACGACCCGATCATCACGCTGAAGCGCGCACTGGAAAACATCAAGCCGACCCTCGAGGTCAAGTCCCGCCGTGTCGGTGGTGCGACGTACCAGGTTCCGATCGAGGTCAAGCCCGGTCGTGCCAACACGCTCGCGCTGCGCTGGCTGGTCGGTTACTCCCGCGCCCGTCGCGAGAAGACCATGACCGAGCGTCTGCTCAACGAGCTTCTCGACGCCTCCAACGGCCTTGGTGCCGCTGTGAAGAAGCGCGAGGACACCCACAAGATGGCCGAGTCCAACAAGGCCTTCGCGCACTACCGCTGGTAGTCGCTACCCACATCGAGACCGAGAGAAGACTGAAGCCTTATGGCTACCACTTCACTTGACCTGGCCAAGGTCCGCAACATCGGGATCATGGCCCACATCGACGCGGGCAAGACGACCACCACCGAGCGGATCCTGTTCTACACCGGCGTTTCGTACAAGATCGGTGAGGTCCACGACGGCGCTGCCACCATGGACTGGATGGAGCAGGAGCAGGAGCGTGGCATCACGATCACCTCTGCTGCCACCACCTGTCACTGGCCGCTCGAGGACAACGACTACACCATCAACATCATCGACACCCCGGGTCACGTCGACTTCACCGTCGAGGTGGAGCGCTCCCTGCGCGTGCTCGACGGTGCCGTGACGGTGTTCGACGGTGTCGCCGGCGTTGAGCCGCAGTCCGAGACGGTGTGGCGTCAGGCGGACCGCTACGGCGTTCCGCGGATCTGCTTCGTCAACAAGCTCGACCGTACCGGTGCCGAGTTCCACCGCTGCGTCGACATGATCACCGACCGTCTGGGCGCGCAGCCGCTGGTCATGCAGCTGCCGATCGGTGCCGAGGCGGACTTCAAGGGCGTCATCGACCTCGTGACGATGAAGGCCCTGGTCTGGTCGGCCGAGGCGACCAAGGGCGAGATGTACGACACCGTCGACATCCCGGACACCCACGCCGAGGCTGCCGAGGAGTACCGCGGCAAGCTGCTCGAGGCCGTCGCCGAGAACGACGAAGAGCTGATGGAGCTGTACCTGGAGGGCACCGAGCCCACCGTGGAGCAGCTCTACGCCGCGATCCGTCGCATCACGATCGCGTCCGGCAAGAGCGACGGCACCACCGTCACCCCCGTGTTCTGCGGCACCGCGTTCAAGAACAAGGGCGTTCAGCCCCTGCTCGACGCGGTCGTGCGCTACCTGCCCACCCCGCTCGACGTCGAGGCCATCGAGGGCCACGACGTCAAGGACCCGGAGCAGGTCATCGCGCGCAAGCCGTCGGAGGACGAGCCCCTCGCCGCGCTGGCGTTCAAGATCATGAGCGACCCGCACCTCGGCAAGCTCACCTTCGTCCGCGTGTACTCCGGCCGCCTGGTGTCCGGCACTGCTGTGCTGAACTCCGTCAAGGGCAAGAAGGAGCGCATCGGCAAGATCTACCGCATGCACGCGAACAAGCGTGAGGAGATCGAGTCGGTGGGCGCCGGCGACATCGTCGCCGTCATGGGCCTGAAGCAGACCACCACCGGTGAGACGCTGAGCGACGACAAGAACCCGGTCATCCTGGAGTCCATGGACTTCCCGGCGCCGGTCATCCAGGTCGCCATCGAGCCCAAGTCGAAGGGTGACCAGGAGAAGCTGGGCGTCGCGATCCAGCGCCTGGCCGAGGAGGACCCGTCCTTCCAGGTCCACACCAACGAGGAGACCGGCCAGACCATCATCGGTGGTATGGGCGAGCTTCACCTCGAGGTGCTGGTCGACCGCATGAAGCGCGAGTTCAAGGTCGAGGCCAACGTCGGCAAGCCGCAGGTCGCCTACCGTGAGACGATCCGCAAGGCCGTCGAGCGCGTCGACTACACGCACAAGAAGCAGACTGGTGGTACCGGCCAGTTCGCCAAGGTGCAGATCGCGATCGAGCCGATCGAGGGCGGCGACGCCGCGTACGAGTTCGTGAACAAGGTCACCGGTGGCCGCATCCCGAAGGAGTACATCCCTTCGGTGGACGCCGGTGCGCAGGAGGCCATGCAGTTCGGCATCCTGGCCGGCTACGAGATGACGGGCGTCCGCGTCACGCTCATCGACGGTGGCTACCACGAGGTCGACTCCTCCGAGCTCGCGTTCAAGATCGCCGGTTCGCAGGCCTTCAAGGAGGCCGCCCGCAAGGCCAGCCCCGTGCTGCTCGAGCCGATGATGGCCGTCGAGGTCACCACGCCCGAGGACTACATGGGTGAGGTCATCGGCGACATCAACTCCCGTCGTGGCCAGATCCAGGCCATGGAGGAGCGGGCCGGTGCCCGTCTCGTGAAGGGCCTGGTGCCCCTCTCGGAGATGTTCGGCTACGTCGGAGACCTCCGCAGCAAGACGTCGGGTCGCGCAAGCTACTCGATGCAGTTCGACTCCTACGCCGAGGTTCCCCGGAACGTCGCCGAGGAGATCATCGCGAAGGCCAAGGGCGAGTAACGCACCGCGTCTACACGCCGTAGGCTTGACTCCGGAGCCTTGAGGGGCATTCCGCCACAATCATGGTGAGAATGCCCCGGGGCCCGGGCTTTCCAGCAAAGATCACCTGGCGCCGATGAGTAAGGCGTACCAGAACCACTCCACAGGAGGACCCCAGTGGCGAAGGCGAAGTTCGAGCGGACTAAGCCGCACGTCAACATCGGCACCATCGGTCACATCGACCACGGTAAGACGACCCTCACGGCCGCCATTACCAAGGTGCTGCATGACGCGTACCCCGAGCTGAACGAGGCCTCGGCCTTCGACCAGATCGACAAGGCTCCCGAGGAGCGCCAGCGCGGTATCACGATCTCGATCGCGCACGTCGAGTACCAGACCGAGACGCGTCACTACGCCCACGTCGACTGCCCCGGTCACGCGGACTACATCAAGAACATGATCACGGGTGCGGCGCAGATGGACGGCGCCATCCTCGTGGTCGCCGCCACCGACGGCCCGATGCCGCAGACCAAGGAGCACGTGCTCCTGGCCCGCCAGGTCGGCGTTCCGTACATCGTCGTCGCCCTGAACAAGGCCGACATGGTGGACGACGAGGAGATCCTGGAGCTCGTCGAGCTCGAGGTTCGTGAGCTTCTCTCCGAGTACGAGTTCCCGGGCGACGACCTGCCGGTCGTCAAGGTCTCGGCGCTCAAGGCCCTCGAGGGCGACAAGGAGTGGGGCAACTCCGTTCTCGAGCTCATGAAGGCCGTCGACGAGAACATCCCGCAGCCCGAGCGTGACGTCGACAAGCCGTTCCTGATGCCGATCGAGGACGTCTTCACGATCACCGGTCGTGGCACCGTCGTCACCGGTCGTATCGAGCGTGGTGTCCTCAAGGTCAACGAGACCGTCGACATCGTCGGTATCAAGCAGGACAAGACCACCACCACGGTCACCGGCATCGAGATGTTCCGCAAGCTGCTCGACGAGGGCCAGGCCGGTGAGAACGTCGGTCTGCTGCTTCGTGGCATCAAGCGCGAGGACGTCGAGCGCGGCCAGGTCATCATCAAGCCGGGCTCGGTCACCCCGCACACCGAGTTCGAGGCGCAGGCCTACATCCTGTCCAAGGACGAGGGTGGCCGCCACACGCCGTTCTTCAACAACTACCGCCCGCAGTTCTACTTCCGTACGACGGACGTGACCGGCGTGGTGACCCTCCCCGAGGGCACCGAGATGGTCATGCCGGGTGACAACACCGAGATGAAGGTGGAGCTCATCCAGCCCGTCGCCATGGAGGAGGGCCTGAAGTTCGCCATCCGTGAGGGTGGTCGGACCGTGGGCGCCGGCCAGGTCACCAAGATCAACAAGTGAGTCTTCGGACTGGCTTGAGGGTCTACTGACCTGAGTGGCTCGAAGGGGCCCGTACGACTTCGGTCGTGCGGGTCCTTTTGCTGTGTCGGCTTGGCTGTGTGTCGGCCGCCTCCAGCGGCTCACCCCTGCGGGGTGTCGCTGTCCCGGTACAGGGGCAGGCCGTCCGTGGCGATGGTCCAGTCGGCGATGGTCACGTCCTCGCCGTAGACGAAGTCCTTGCGTGTGGCGTAGCGGGGGCCGTCCGGCGTGCTGAGGCGCCCTGCCGCGCGTTGTCCGGGGCGATGGTCATGGCGCTCGCTCCTCGTCACCTGTGCCCAGGGCAAGGATCGTCACGTTCATGCTGGGCGGCCTCACGGGGAATCGGATCGGCAATCGCTGCAGCGGCCGCCGCCGGGACCGCGGAAGGCCCGGTCGCAGCCGTCACAGTTCTGGAGGGGGTGTCGGACGGACGCTGGTGGTGCGGGAGCGCGGAACGGGGGCGGTGGTGGCAGCTGGGCTGTGAGGCGGTGGGCCAGGAAGGCGACTGGACGGACCAGGGGCTCCAGGGGCAGGTCGTCAGCCAGGGCCTGGCGTACGGCGGCCGGGGTGACGTCGCGTTCGAGCCAGGCGGCGACGCCGGGGGCGAGGTGGGCGGTGTCGCACACGGAGAGCAGGAGACGGGGGTCCTCGCGGCGGAGGCCGGCGAGGAGGTCCGAGGCCTGCTGGAGGAGAGCGGGGGCGGGGCAGGCCGGTTGCGGTACGGCGGGCAGGGGCTTGCTGCCGGGCGGCCTCGTCCGTTTCCTCGGGGCTGGGCGTGGGGCCTCCGTACCGCTGTGACCTGGCTGGTTGCAGGAAGTCGTACGGGTGATGATCCGGCCGTCGGGGACGCGTACGCGCTCGCGGCGCAGGTAGCCGTGGGATTCCAGCTCGCGCAGGGCGGCGGCGATGCGGGTCGTGCCCTCGGGGAAGCGGGCGGCGAGGGTCTTGATGTCGATGCGGGCGCCGACCGGGAGGGACTGGATGTGCGTGCCGAGCCCGATCGCGAGCAGCGACAGCTCCGGGTGCTGGGCGAGGTGGTTGCCGATCACCGTGAAGCGGGTGGTGTGGCGGGTGTGGTCGTGGACCAGGCCGGAGTGGGGGTGCCGCCGGTTCGGGTGCTTCTTTGCTGCAACTCGGGTGTGGGCGTGCGCGGGCACGTTAGGGTTCTGCGTATCCATCGGGAAGCTCTCTTCTTCCTCGGTGGTCAGGCCCTCGCACTGGGATTGCCGTCCCGGCGGGGGCCGTCGCATGTCTGCGGTTGTGTGGTGACGTGTTGCGCTGAGCGTAGGGCAGGCAATGGCTCCCGAAGCTAGTCGAGTTGGTGATGTTCACCCGCGCGGGTGAGGCCGCTCGGTGGGCGGGAGGAGGGGTGGGGCTTGGTGGGGTTCTTTCACCTATGTGGTCCTTCTGGGAGACCGTCCGCGCCACCGGAGTGCAGGTTCTTGGGTTCCGGTGCGAGGTTCAGTTCTGCCCAGACGGTCTTGCGGGGCGGGAGTCCTGGGGCGGTGCCCCAGCGGTCGCTGAGTGCCTCGACGAGGAGCAGGCCCCTGCCGGAATCGGACAGCGCCGGCAGACGGTCGTCGCGGGTGTCCGTCACCTCGATGCGGAGAGTGTCGGCGACGACGTAGAGGAGCAGGCGGAAGTCGCGGCCGGGGACGCGGCCGTGCGTCACCGCGTTGGCCGCAAGCTCCGCGACGACCTGCCTCGCCGGGTCCAACGGAAGCCCCCAGGAGCGCAGTTGCTCGGCGGCCAGGAGGCGGGCCAGGCGGGCGCCGCGTGGAGTCGGCGACAACTGGAGGCTGAAGTTGCGGATGGGGGAGGTGAGTTCGGGGGATTTCTGCTTCACGTCACTCAGCGTGGCGGTCCGTGCCTACTGTGAACAGTGACTCAGCGGGTGCGTACGGTGACTGTCCGGAGCTTGTCCGGTGGTGTCCGGGCTGTCGGAGCCGGGCGTACGGGTAGAGCGCTGGGCACGGTCGTGCGACGGCGGAAGGGTGCGGGATGACGGTGGTCGAGGCTGGCTCGGGGCGGCTCAAGGGCGAGGCGGACGAGCCGGGTTGGGAGGTGGATCCCGACGACGAGTGGGGCGTCGCCCTCATTGCGACCGTCGGGCGGCAGCTGAAGCTGCGGCGGGAGGCGGTGGGGATGCGGGCCGCGGAGTTCGGGACGGCGGTGGGGTACGGCGAGGACATGGTCTACAAGATCGAGGGCGGGAAGCGGATTCCTCGGCAGGACTATCTGAGCAGGGCCGATGAGGTGTTGGGGGCGGGTGGGCTGGTTGCGGCGACTTGGGAGGACGTGAAGAGGGTTCGGTATCCGAAGAAGGTGCGGGAGCTTGCCAAGTTGGAGGGGCAGGCGGTTGAGATCGGGGTGTATGAGTGCAACAGCATCAATGGGCTGCTGCAGACCCCCGACCATGCGCGAGCCCTGTTCGAGTCATGGCAGCCCGCGTACTCGCCTGAGGAGGTTGAGCGTCTGGTGGGCGCCCGTATGGCCCGGCAGTCCGTGTTCGAGCGGTCGCCCGCGCCATCGCTCAGCTTCGTCCAGGAGGAGGCGACGCTGCGCCGCCCGGTTGGGGGCACAATGGTCTGGCGTCAGCAGCTTGAGCGTCTGCTGGAGGTGGGACGGTTGCGTAACGTCAGGCTTCAGGTGATGCCGACGAGCAGCGAGGCCCATCCCGGTCTGAACGGGAGGATCGAGGTGCTGAAATTCGGGGACGGCACTGCGGTGGGCAGGTCCGACGGCGCTTTCGCCGGCCGGCCGACCACCGATCCGAAGCACATCCGGATCCTCGAACTCCGCTATGGCACCATCCGAGCTCAGGCCCTTCCCCCGCGGGAGTCGCTGGCCTTCATCGAGCAACTGCTGGGAGAGACATGATCCGCAACGCTGAACTGGCGTGGTTCAAGAGCAGCTACAGCAGTGGCCCTGACGGCGACTCCTGCGTCGAGATCGCGATAGCCCCCCACACCATCCAGGTCCGCGACTCCAAGCACGCCACCCAGGGCCCCCGGCTCGCGCTCGCGCCGGAGGCCTGGGTCGGGTTCGTGGCTTCCCTCTAGCCGTCGTTCAGCCCTTGTTCCGAAGGACGCTCACCGCGCGGTCGAACGCCGAGTCGCGCTTCTTGGCGAACTCCTCCTTCGTGAAGACCGGTTCGGTGAGGTGGGGCGGGACGCCGGAGCCGTCGTAGGTCCGGCCCGACCGGTTCAGGAACTCCTCGTTCGGGAGGATCGCGGTCATGCCGTTGGGCAGGTTGCGTTCCATGACGTCGGAGAAGACGCCCTGGGTGGGCCGACCGATGCGGATGGTGCCGCCCGGCCGGTCGATGAGGGCCTGGGTGAAGGTCTCGCCCGCGCTGACGGTGGAGCCGCCGGTCAGTACGGCGATGGGGCCGGTGTAGCGGGGGCCGTCGGCAGGGGCCACCCGGATGGGCTCGGGGCGGGTGTGCCGGCCCGGGTCGGTGGGGTGATTGCGGGCGCGCTTGGCGTAGGCGACGTAGGGCTTGTCCGTGAGGCGCTCGGCGATGTGGATGCCGAGGGCGTCGGAGCCGCCGCCGTTGATGCGCAGGTCGATGATCAGGCCTTTGAGCCGCTGGGTGCGGTCCTTGGTGAGGATGGTGTCCAGGGCCTTGTCGAGTGCGGCGAGGTGGGCGGCGTACGGGGCGTCCTCGGAGGTGTAGCCGCCGAAGCCGGAGATACGGAGATAGCCCTGGCGGGCGCTACCGGGCAGGTCGGCGTAGGTGATGCGGCCGTTCGCGAAGTCCTGGCGGTACGGGGCGCCCTTGAGATCGCGCTCGACGACGAACTTCTTGACCTTGGTGTCCAACGACTCCGTGGGCACCTCGGTGCCCGGGCGGGCCTGGGCGAAGACGAGGTCCCCGTCCTCGACGGCGACATGGGCGTCGTAGAGAGGCCGCACCATGTCGCTGAAGATCCCGAAGAGCTCCTTGCGGGTGGTGTCCTTGTGCACCATGGGCCGATACCGGTCCCGCATGTCCTGCCAGTCGATGCCCTTCGCGGCGAAGAAGGGGTAGTTCTCGGCGAAGGAGTGCCAGAAGACGTCGAAGGAGGTGCGGGCGTCCTTGGGCGTGGGGCGGGTGCAGTCGGAGGGCAGTTCCTTGATCCGCCGGAGTGCGCGATGGCCGACGGAACTGTCCGCTCCGAGGGTGGCGCGGTCCTGGTCGGGGCCGGGGCGGACGGTCAGCACGGTGCCGTCGTCGGTCGTGTAAGCGCCAGGCCCGGTCCTCCGCGCGGCCTCGCCCTCGACGCAGCTGACGGATGTCGTCTGGAACTCCTGGAGGGTGTCGCCGTCGAGGGAGAGGACAGTGCCGTAGCCGTCCATGCGCCAGACGCCGTCGATGCCGGGCCTGCTGGGGCTGGCGGCGGCGGGCGCTGCCGCTGCCGCGGCGAGGGCCAGGGTGAGGACGGTGGCTGTGACGGTTCGCATGATCGGTTCCCCCGTTGAGTGGTCGTGTATCTCCTACGGTGCCCGGGGGAGCGGGGGCGGGCCATCCGGCGGGCTGGTGGACGGGGGTGGGGACAGCCCCCTCTTCCGCCGGTCGGTCGCTGCCGTGCTGTGACACTGGAGCATGACTTCAGAACCGGCGGCTCGCGATGACCACCTTGACCTGGACGCGATCGAGGAACTGTGCGCGGCCGCGACCACGGACCCCGCGTTCGCCGCCATGGCGAGGGAAGCGGTGCCGCGACTGGTGGCAGAGGTGAGGCGCCTGCGCTGGCTCGTCTCCTTCGGGGCGTGCGATACGGCCGGCACCACGGGCACGGAGTTCGTGCTGGCGCTCGACGAGGAGATGCTGGCGTACTTCCGCGAGATGGCGGACGTACTGGTGGAGCGCATCGGTATCTCCCGTGCGGAGGCGGTCGCGAGGATCAACGCGGTGTACGGGACGCGCGAGTCGGTCAGCTGGGGTGTGGGGCTCCTGGGCCACGAGCTGCCCGAGTACTGGGCCTACGGGGTCTACTACGGTCCGGACGACCGACACCGTCTCCCGATCGGCGACCCGAACGCCGACGCGGACATCGACTTCAGCACACACCCCGTGCGCCCCGCACCACCGAAGGACTCGCCGTTCTGGACGCTGGAGGAGTAGTGGCACGATGTGCGCACGGGAACGAATGACCGAGTGATCGTGCGAACGGGGAGGCCGGCGTCATGGCCCGCTACATGGAGACACTGACCGTCGAGCGGGGCGGTTTCCGGATCAAGGTGCCGGAGACGTGGTGGGAGTTCGACGTACGGCCGGAGTCGCGGGACGATTCGATCCGCCGGATGGTGAGCGAACGTGTGCAGCAGCGCCCGGAGTTGGAGCAGTATCGCGGCACGTACGTCGACTTCCTCCAGAAGGCCGCCGCGGACGCCTGGAAGTCGGGCGCGCTGTACTGCGGCTGCATGGCGGAGAACTTCGGAGGCGAAACGCCGATAACCGGCTCGGTGACCGTCTCCCTGGTCGGCGGCCGCAACGAGCGGGGCGAGCCGCTGTCGAACGACCCCTCTGTCATCGCGAGCCAGCTCGCGGTGAAGGAGGCCAAGCGGGAGGGCGACTCCTGGCGCAAGGTGACGACGGTCGACATCCCAGGGGTCGGTCCCGCCGCGCGCACGCAAGGCATCGAGGACATCGCCGTACCCGGCGACGCGCTCAATCGCACGATCCGCGCTGTGCTGATGCAGACGTACATCCCCGTGCCGGGCCAGGAGGGCAAGGTGGCCCTGGTCGCCGGCAGCAGCCAGGTCCTCGACCTCGCGGACTCGTTCTTCGACATCTTCGACGCGATCACGTCTACGTTCCGGTTCACGGAGGCGTGATGAGGCAGTGACCGGTGTCGATATCACGGGGACATCGAAGCCCTGGGTTGTCTTCGTGTCGCGAGGAGACACCGGGATCCATCGGCAGTTGTCAGGTCTGGAGGCGAAGGGAGGGCGCGTATACCACTTCGACTCCCGCGACCTGATCACCGAGGAGGGGATCTACCGCTCGTTCGCTGAGCTGCTGCAGTTCCCCGGCTGCTTCGGGAGGAACTGGGACTCTGTGGTGGACTGCCTGGATGACCTGTGCGGTGCGGTGACGGGCGGAGTCGGGATCGCGGGTGTGATCCATGACGCGGATCGAGTGCTGGAGGCGGAACCCTTTCCCCTGTTCGTGTCAGTCCTTTGTCAGGGAGCCGACCGCGCGAACTCGGCGGTAGATCTCGACGGGTTTCCCCTGGATCGTCCTGCGATCGCCGAACACTTCGTCTTCGAGTTCCGTCAGTTCGATCGCGAGAAGGTGGCGCTGCGCATCGAACAACCTGACCTCACCGTCACCACCGGCGACTCCTTCGTCGCTGCCACTCTCAACCCCCGGATGTGGCACTGAAGTCGCGGCGAGCGGGCCGTGCTCGGACGCCGTCCGCGATGTGGGCGCTCATGTTTCCGTCGAACGGTTGTGCCTTGTAAGTTCACGTGTGCATACGGTTGTTGACGTTGATGTGCGCGTGACGGGGGTTGCGGTATGGCGGGGCACAGGCCGGCGGACTGGCACGTCCTGGACTTGGACAAGGACCCGACCCCTGGCGATCCGCAACGCGTGC
Organism: Streptomyces purpurascens; assembly: GCF_045040895.1. Lineage (NCBI taxonomy): Bacteria > Bacillati > Actinomycetota > Actinomycetes > Kitasatosporales > Streptomycetaceae > Streptomyces > Streptomyces purpurascens. Next base: position 5,656,664 of record NZ_CP108341.1, read on the forward strand.
GTTCGCTCGCGAAGCAGTTGCATGACTTCGCTGACGACGTCTCCGACGCGCTGCGTCTGGTCAAGGGCATGGCGGGGGAGGGCACGCTCCTGGAGTGGGCGGGCAAGTCCGCGGACGTCTTCAAGGAGGACTTCGCGGATGTCCCGAAGAACCTCAAGAAGCTGAAGAAGTCGTACGAGATGTGCGGCGACGCGCTCTCCGACTTCTGGCCGAAGCTGGAGCGGGCCCAGTCCCTGGCGGACAAGGCGTTGCGCAAGGGCCGCGAGGCGCGCGACAGCCTCTCCACCGCCCAGTCGAAGCTGACCTCTGCCGACTCGTGGGTGACGCGGGCCGGCAAGGAAGCGGACAAGTACAAGGACGACCCCACCGGCAGCAAGTCCGACGCCGACAAGCCGGACGAGGCCAAGGTCCGCGCCGCCACCCGGGATGTCCAGCACGCCAAGTCCGCCCAGTCCAAGGCACAGTCGGATGTCTCCGACGCCCAGGACGCTCTCGCCGCGGCGAAGAAGATGGCCGCGGACGCCCGCACGATGCGCGATGAGGCCGCGCGCGAGGCGAAGTCGAAGATCGACGAGGCGTCCGACGCCGGTATTCAGAATCGGTCGTGGTGGGAGGAGGTCGGCGACTGGTTCGTCGACAACTGGGACACCATCGTGGCCGTCTGCAAGGTCGTCGTCGCGGTGGTCGGGATCGTGGCGATGATCATCGGCGGGCCGATCCTGGGCGCGATCGTGCTGATCGCCGCCGCCGTTGTCCTTGCCGACACGCTCTACAAGTACTCCAAGGGGCAGGCATCTCTATGGGATGTCGGGTTCGCGGCCCTGGACTGCATACCCGGCATGAAGGGCCTGACCACCGTCGGCGGCCTCGCCAAGGGGCTCAAGGGTGGGATGGCCGGGTTGAAGGGCCTCAAGGGCGGTCTGAGGGGGATGGGGCTCGCCGCGCGCGGGCTGGGCAAGAACGCTCGCCGCATGATCGCGGACGGGGCCCAGGGCGCACACAACCGGGTCAAGAGCGTGGTGCGTTCCGACGGCAGTGACCCGGTCGACATGGCCACAGGCAGGATGTTTCTCCCTCAGACTGACGTGGAACTTCCAGGGCTGCTCCCCATGGCCTTCGAGCGCCGGGCGGAGTCGGGATACGGCACTGGCTGGTGGTTCGGTCCTTCTTGGTCCTCCACCTTGGACCAACGGCTCGAAATTGATGAGGAGGGCATCGTCTTCGTAACTGAAGACGGGCTGCTCCTCGCCTACCGGCACCCGAACGACCCCGCGTCACCGGAGCTACCGGATGTCGGCCCACGTCGGCCCCTGACCCGACTGGATGACGGCGGCTACACGGTGACCGACCCCGTCACCGGACACACCCGCACTTTTGGCAGACCACGCGACGGTCTGGCACTGCTGCAGCGGATATCCGACCGCAACGGCCACACCATTGACTTCCGCTACGACAGCGCCGGGGCCCCGATCGACATCCGGCACTCGGGTGGCTACCACCTGAAGTTCACTGCCGAGGATGGTCGCATTACTTCGCTGTCCTTGGCCGAAGCGGCCGAGGACGGCTCAGACGTCACCGTCAAGCGGTATGGCTACACCGACGGCAACCTCACTGAGGTCATCAACTCCTCCGGTGCGTCGCTTCGCTTCACCTACGACGAGCGGTTGCGCATCACCTCGTGGACCGACAGCAATGGCAGCCGCTACGGGTACACCTACGATGCTTTGGATCGCTGCACGGCCGAGGGCGGCGAGGCCGGCCACATCGCGATCGCCCTGACCTACGACGGCACGCATCCACACTGGCCGGACCTCGCGGTCACGACCCTGGCCACCGCCGAGGGCGCGGTGAGCCGCTTCGTGATCAATGACCGTTGCCAGGTGGTGGCCGAGATCGATGCCAACGGCGGCACCAGGCGCACCGTGTACGACGACAACCACCATGTGCTGGCCCGGACTGATGCTCTGGGCCACACCACGCGATTCACCAACGACTCGGCGGGTCGGCCCCTGACCATCGCCCACCCGGACGGCGAAGTCACCCAGTACACGTACAACGAGCTGGGGCTTCCCACGACCGTCGTCCTGCCCGAAGCTGCTCGTTGGCAGCGGGAGTACGACGATCGTGGCAACTGCACCGCAGTCACCGATCCCACGGGGGCCACGGTTCGGTACACCTTCGACGACGCCGGCCGGCTGACGGCGGTCACCGACGCACTCGGGGAGACCACACACGTTCGCTGCACAGCCGTCGGCCTGGTGACCGAAGTAACCGATCCGTTGGGCAACTGTTTCAGCGCACACCATGATGCTTTCGGCCGGACCGACCTGATCACAGACCCACTGGGAGCGCAGACCCGCCGCTGGTGGACCGTGGAGGGACATCTCGCTCGGACACTCGGTCCGGATGGCGCGGAACAGTCGTGGGTGTACGACGGGGAAGGCAACTGCATTCGCTACACAGACGCCGATGACCGCGTCTCCACCTACGAGTACACACACTTCGACCTGCTGACCGCGCGGACAGGGCCCGACGGAGCTCGCTACGAGTTCGAGCACGACCCATCGCTACGACTGACCAAGGTCATGGCTCCAAGTGGCCTGACGTGGGCATATGAGTATGATCCGGCCGGTCAGCTCATCGCGGAGACGGATTTCGACGACCGCCGGATCGCGTACCGGCATGATGCGGCAGGCCGCTTGGTGGCGCGCACGAATCCGTTGGGGCAGTCGGTTGAGTACGAGTACGACGAATTGGGCCGACTCACGACGAAGCGCGTGGACGGTGCGGTCACGACGTACGAGTACGACCGCTTGGGAAGGCGGCTGCGCCTCGTGAGCCCTGACTGTGAAGTGGCCTGGGAGCGCGACGCCTCGGGGAGGCTCGTTGCCGAGGCGGTGAACGGCCGCACACTGCGGTTCAGCTACGACGCGGCGGGTCGGCGTACTGAGAGGACGACGCCAACGGGTGCCCGCGCCGTCTACGGTTACGACGCGGTGGGCCGCACGACTTCGCTGGTCAGCTCCGGTCATGCCTTGGCCTTCACCTACGACGCCGCCGGCCGCGAGGTGCATCGCCTGATCGGTGACTCGCTCACCATTTCCCAGGGACGAGACGCGGCTGGTCGACCGACAGACCTGGCGGTGACCACGCCAGAAGGGCTCGTCCAACGCCGTTCATACTCATTCCGTCGGGACAACGCCCTCGTCGGCATGGACGACCCCTCGCACGGCCCTGTGGTGTTCGGCCTGGACGACGCCGGTCGTGTGACGGACGTCAGCGCTCGGAACTGGACCGAGTCCTATGCCTATGACGCGACAGGCAACCAGACCCGAGCTTCCTGGCCCCTCCACAACCCCGGCCAGGAAGCGCAGGGCGACCGTGCATACACCGGCAACCGCCTCACGCAGGCAGGCTCCGTCCGATATGAGTACGACGGAGCAGGGCGCATCGTGGTTCGGCGCAAGATCCGCCTCTCGCGCAAGCCCGACGTATGGCGGTACGAGTGGGATGCCGAGGACCGCCTCACCTCGGTGACCACCCCTGACGGGACGGTCTGGCGTTACCGCTACGACCCGTTCGGCCGTCGGACAGCGAAACAACGCCTGGCTGCGGACGGGGTGACGGTCTTGGAGGAATCGCAGTTCACCTGGGACGGCCAGACCGTCACCGAGCAGACCACCACCGCTTCACATCTGCCGCACCCGGTGACACTCACCTGGGATCACGAGGGACTGTTTCCCGTGGCACAGACCGAGCGCCTCACCGACGAGTCCCTCCAGGAGGAGATCGACTCCCGCTTCTTCGCCATCGTCACCGACCTTGTCGGAACTCCTACCGAACTCATCGACGAGTCCGGCAATATCGCTTGGCACTCACGCAGAACCCTCTGGGGCATCACCACCTGGCAGGCGGACAGCACTGCCTACACGCCGTTGCGGTTCCCCGGCCAGTATCACGACCCCGAAACCGGTCTTCACTACAACTACCTTCGCTACTACGACCCTGAGACGGCCCGGTACACGTCCCCCGACCCTCTGGGCATCGAACCCGCGCCCAACCCCACCGCTTACGTCCACAATCCCCACACCTGGGCGGACCCGCTCGGTCTTGCTCCGTACAACAGGAACTTCGACACACGGCAAGAGGCATTCAATGCCGCCAAGGACCGGGCGGGTGTTCCGCGCAGTCAGCCGCCCACCCGTCAATGGACGGTCGGCGACGACCCGGCCATGCGGCACAGGACCAGTAACTACGTCTACGACGAAAGCCCTGGTTCTCACGGGCGCTACTACCAATATGAAACACCTGAGGGCACGCGAGTGGTCGTCAACCACACGAATGACCCCAACGCGCCGCATCCGCACTTCCACGCAGGGCAGCCCAAGGGTGGGGGCAGGAACGTCGACATGATGGGGCAGCGCTACCAGCAAGTAGGCGACAAGCACCACTTCTATTACCCGGAAGGTACCTAGTGCCGAGCGAAGAATTGCGCAAGAAGCTCCAGTTGCGCAAGGAAGAGACTGAAGCGGCACGGCTCCCGGAACTACTGGGCGACGTGCGAACCTTGGGCTACCGCCAGGACAACGAGATGCCCGGTTGGCTGGCGAGGATACTGGCTGAATTTCGGCGAACCGACTCTGTGCCGACCTCTCGGATCGGGGACGAGGCGAGTGAAGAGGAGGTGAATCGGTGGATCGAGAAATTCACCGAGGAATCGGGAGTCGGGAAGAGATTTTACGTGCACACTCGGATGGAATTCTTTCCGTGGCTCGACTGCCTCGTTGCCCGACCAGGATGGGTCGGATCACTTCGTGAAGTGTTGGGCAGTGATCTCGTCTTCGTCTCCCACGACGCGAAGGCGTTGGTCGTGATCTTCGAGGAGGAGTACGACCATCAAGCCTTTCGATATGCTCCGACCGACGCCGAGCAGTAGAGGGCCGCACACAGTCTCCTCGGCACCCCGCGACGTCTTCTGGGCCGCTCCCGAGAGCCGAGCCGCATGGGACGAGCTCTCGCGGCCCGTCCTGGAAGCGATCGCCCGGTGCGACGCGGAGCGGCTGGAGGTGGAGCGGTCGCGAGTCGCACCCCACCTGCGGGAAAAGATCACGGCACCCGTGTACTCGGTGGCGGACCGCTTCGCCTCCTGGGAACGCCTGGTGCGCCGGCTGGAGCCCGGCTGGTCGAGCGACGAGTTCTACCCCATCAGCGCCTACGACAATGACCTCGACTCCAGGGACGCACTGGACGAGGTGATGCGTGTCCTGACCGTGGAGGCGTTCGAGGGTGCGCTCGGGCAGCTCCTGGCACGACTGGACGCACGTTTTGGCGGCGCCACCCTTCCCGACCCGGAGGGTTCGCTCCGCCCTTGGGTGAGGCCGACGAACGAGAGGCCGGAAGAGGAACTCGGCGAGTGGCGGAAGCGCAAGCCGGTGCGCGTTCCCTGGGCCGAATGATCTTGTCCCGCCAGGAGACGACACGCCCTCCGGAGGACAGGCTCGCGCGCTCCGTCTTCGGTCCGCTCGGGGGAGTGGTGGAGATCGGCGCGGTGAACGCCACCGGTACCTGGAGACTCACGGACGTTTCCCTGGGCGCCTTCGTGGCGGTACGACAGCATGACGTGGACCGCATGCTGGACGGCATTCGCTCGGTCTGCCGGTTCAGCGACGCGGCCATGACGATCGTCGGCGAACTGGGATACCTCAGGGACCACGAGGTATCCGCAGCCGCGCTGCTGCTGTGGTCCGACGGCATCGCAGGCGTTCCTGAATCCCTGACGCAGCTCGAGGAGCCCTCGCTCGTGCGGCGCATGTGCCGCATCGGCACCGATCTTCAGCTGACCCGGCTCCTCCAGGCCCTCGTCACCGCCGCGCTCGCCGCGGGAACCGAGGCAGGGGAGGGAGTCGCCGGGATCGCGGAGATCCTCCGAGTCGTCGGCGGCCTCGCCGACCCGGATGAGGGCGCCCGTACCACCCCCGCCGACATCCACCGCATGTGGCGCGTCGCCCACCTGCCCGGCATCCTGCGGCCGGCATCGGACGCACCCGAGTGGGGGAAGGCCGGCTACCGGGCCTACGACGCAGAGCTGGAGCGGCTCGTCCAGCGGGAGTGAGGGGCTCGCGGGCAGGGTCGTCCGGCCTTGGGTTTGACCTACATCACCCCCGGGGTATTCTCCTCGGCTCGATTGGCGTCCCCCCTGCCCCATATGGCAGACTGTCCGAGTTGCTCGGTCGAGTGTTGATGCTGCGCGCCTCCCGCCGGGGGGACCGGAAGCGAGTCCCACAGTACTCGTCGCCCTAACTGCCACACGGCAGCGCTGGGGCGGACGTACGGGAATCTTTCGGGAAGTGTTAGTGCGGCACCGGCCAGGCACCCGGTGGGCCCGCGTCAGCCAATTGATGCAGTCGCCCCCGGCTCGCGGTTCCGGAAGGGCCGTGTGCAATCCCGCAGGGATGTTCGAACCATGGGACATCCATGTCAGCGAGAGAGCGACACGCCCGACCGCGTGGGTCGGAGAACGAAGGTACGGAACACCGGGTTCCAGAGCGTTACGAGAGACAGGACTACTAGTAGCCATGGCGGGACAGAAGATCCGCATCCGGCTCAAGGCCTACGACCACGAGGTCATCGACTCCTCGGCGAAGAAGATCGTCGAGACGGTGACTCGCACTGGTGCGTCGGTCGCGGGCCCGGTGCCGCTGCCCACTGAGAAGAACGTGTACTGCGTCATCAAGTCGCCGCACAAGTACAAGGACTCGCGCGAGCACTTCGAGATGCGCACGCACAAGCGCCTGATCGACATTCTCGACCCGACCCCCAAGACCGTTGACTCTCTGATGCGACTCGACCTCCCGGCCGGTGTCGACATCGAGATCAAGCTCTGAAGGCCGGTGATCTGAGAATGGCTAAGCAGATCAAGGGCATCCTGGGCGAGAAGCTCGGCATGACGCAGGTGTGGGACGCGAACAACCGTGTTGTTCCGGTCACCGTCGTCAAGGCCGGCCCCAACGTCGTCACCCAGGTCCGCACGAACGACGTCGACGGCTACGAGTCCGTCCAGATCGCGTTCGGCGAGATCGACCCGCGCAAGGTGAACAAGCCCCTCAAGGGCCACTTCGCCAAGGCCGACGTCACTCCCCGCCGCCACCTCGTCGAGATCCGTACCGCTGACGCCAGCGAGTACACCCTCGGCCAGGAGATCACCGCCGAGGTGTTCGAGGCCGGCCTCAAGGTCGACGTGACCGGCAAGAGCAAGGGCAAGGGCTTCGCCGGTGTCATGAAGCGTCACAACTTCAAGGGCCTCGGCGCCGGACACGGCACCCAGCGCAAGCACCGCTCCCCCGGTTCCATCGGTGGCTGCGCCACCCCGGGCCGCGTGTTCAAGGGCCTCCGCATGGCGGGTCGCATGGGCAACGAGCGTGTCACCACCCAGAACCTGACCGTCCACGCCGTTGACGCGGAGAAGGGTCTGCTGCTCATCAAGGGCGCGGTTCCCGGTCCGAACGGCGGCCTCGTCCTGGTCCGCACCGCGGCCAAGGGGGCCTGAGGTACCGATGAGCACTGTTGACATCCTTTCGCCTGCAGGCGAGAAGACCGGTAGCGTCGAGCTCCCCGCGGAGATCTTCGGCGTGGAGAAGATCAGCATTCCGCTGATCCACCAGGTCGTCGTCGCGCAGAACGCCGCTGCCCGCCAGGGCACGCACAAGACCAAGCGTCGCGGTGAAGTCCGTGGTGGCGGCAAGAAGCCGTACCGCCAGAAGGGCACCGGTCGCGCCCGTCAGGGTTCGACCCGCGCGCCGCAGTTCGCCGGTGGTGGCGTCGTGCACGGTCCCGTGCCGCGCGACTACTCGCAGCGGACCCCGAAGAAGATGAAGGCTGCCGCTCTGCGTCACGCCCTCACCGACCGGGCCCGCCACAACCGCATCCACGTCGTCTCCGGCGTCATCGAGGGTGAGAACCCGTCGACGAAGGCCGCCAAGTCGCTGTTCGGCAAGATCTCGGAGCGCAAGAACCTGCTCCTGGTCGTCGACCGCGCCGATGAGGCCGCGTGGCTGTCCGCCCGTAACCTGCCCCAGGTCCACATCCTGGAGCCGGGCCAGCTGAACACGTACGACGTTCTCGTCTCGGACGACGTGGTCTTCACCCAGGCCGCCTTCGAGTCCTTCGTGTCCGGCCCGAAGGCCAATGACACCGAAGGGAGCGAGGCCTGATGGCTATCCGTCACCCCGCTATCGCCTCCAAGGCGGCGAAGAAGGCCAAGGCCGCGCGCGTCGCCAAGGCGCGCCGCCACGCCGCCGAGGGCAAGAACACCGTCGAGACCCCGCTGAGCAAGTCCTTCACGGACCCCCGTGACGTGCTGCTCAAGCCGGTCGTCTCGGAGAAGAGCTACGCGCTCCTCGACGAGGGCAAGTACACGTTCGTCGTGGACCCGAGCGCCAACAAGACCCAGATCAAGCAGGCCGTCCAGGCGGTCTTCTCGGTCAAGGTCACCGGGGTCAACACGATCAACCGCCAGGGCAAGCGCAAGCGGACCCGCACCGGCTTCGGCCAGCGCGCGTCCACCAAGCGCGCGATCGTGACCCTCGCTGAGGGCGACCGTATCGACATCTTCGGCGGTCCGACCGCCTAAGGGCGGTCCGGATCGTCCGATATCGGACGAGGACTGAGAAATGGGAATCCGCAAGTACAAGCCGACTACGCCGGGCCGCCGTGGCTCCAGCGTCGCCGACTTCGTCGAGGTCACGCGGTCCACGCCGGAGAAGTCGTTGGTCCGCCCCCTGCACAGCAAGGGTGGCCGTAACAACTCCGGTCGTGTGACCGTCCGCCACCAGGGCGGTGGCCACAAGCGCGCCTACCGCGTGATCGACTTCCGTCGTCACGACAAGGACGGCGTGCCGGCGAAGGTCGCGCACATCGAGTACGACCCCAACCGCACCGCGCGCATCGCGCTGCTGCACTACGCCGACGGCGAGAAGCGCTACATCCTCGCCCCGCGCAACCTGCAGCAGGGTGACCGCGTCGAGAACGGTCCCGGGGCCGACATCAAGCCGGGCAACAACCTTGCCCTGCGCAACATCCCGGTCGGTACCACGCTGCACGCCATCGAGCTGCGTCCGGGCGGCGGTGCGAAGTTCGCCCGCTCCGCCGGCGCCTCGGTGCAGCTGCTCGCGAAGGAGGGCTCGATGGCCCACCTCCGCATGCCGTCCGGTGAGATCCGCCTGGTCGACCAGCGCTGCCGCGCCACGGTCGGCGAGGTGGGCAACGCCGAGCAGAGCAACATCAACTGGGGTAAGGCGGGCCGTAAGCGCTGGCTGGGCGTTCGCCCGACCGTGCGTGGTGTGGTCATGAACCCGGTGGACCACCCGCACGGTGGTGGCGAAGGCCGTACCTCGGGTGGTCGTCACCCGGTGTCCCCCTGGGGCAAGAAGGAAGGCCGTACTCGTTCGCCCAAGAAGGCGTCGAACAAGTACATCGTCCGCCGCCGCAAGACGAACAAGAAGCGCTAAGGACGGGTTGAGATGCCTCGTAGCTTGAAGAAGGGGCCCTTCGTCGACGACCACCTGATCAAGAAGGTGGACGCTCAGAACGAAGCCGGCAGCAAGAACGTCATCAAGACCTGGTCCCGTCGCTCCATGATCGTGCCGGCCATGCTCGGCCACACGCTCGCGGTGCACAACGGCAAGACCCACATTCCGGTGTTTGTCACCGAGTCGATGGTCGGCCACAAGCTCGGCGAGTTCTCGCCGACGCGCACCTTCCGGGGTCACGTCAAGGACGACCGGAAGTCGAAGCGCCGCTAGCAGCGGGGTGGAATGACCATGACAGACACTGGAAGGACAACCATGGACGCCAGGGCCCAGGCGCGGTACATCCGCGTCACGCCCATGAAGGCCCGCCGAGTGGTGGACCTCATCCGTGGCCTGAACGCCACGGAGGCTCAGGCGGTCCTGCGTTTCGCCCCGCAGGCCGCGAGCGTGCCGGTCGGCAAGGTGCTGGACAGCGCCATTGCCAACGCCGCGCACAACTACGACCACACCGATGTCGACAGCCTCTTCATTTCCGAGGCCTACGTCGACGAGGGCCCGACCCTGAAGCGGTTCCGTCCGCGTGCCCAGGGCCGTGCCTACCGGATCCGCAAGCGGACCAGCCACATCACCGTGGTCGTCAGCAGCAAGGAAGGAACCCGGTAATGGGCCAGAAGGTAAACCCGCACGGGTTCCGGCTCGGTGTCACGACCGACTTCAAGTCGCGTTGGTACGCCGACAAGCTGTACAAGGACTACGTCAAGGAAGACGTCGCCATCCGTCGGATGATGACGTCCGGCATGGAGCGCGCCGGGATCTCCAAGGTCGAGATCGAGCGCACCCGTGACCGTGTGCGTGTGGACATCCACACCGCGCGTCCGGGCATCGTCATCGGCCGCCGTGGCGCCGAGGCCGACCGCATCCGCGGTGACCTCGAGAAGCTCACGGGCAAGCAGGTCCAGCTGAACATCCTCGAGGTCAAGAGCCCCGAGACCGACGCTCAGCTGGTTGCCCAGGCCGTCGCCGAGCAGCTCTCCTCCCGCGTCTCCTTCCGTCGCGCCATGCGTAAGAGCATGCAGGGCACGATGAAGGCCGGCGCCAAGGGCATCAAGATCCAGTGCGGTGGCCGCCTCGGTGGCGCCGAGATGTCCCGCTCGGAGTTCTACCGCGAGGGCCGTGTGCCCCTGCACACGCTCCGCGCGAACGTGGACTACGGCTTCTTCGAGGCCAAGACGACCTTCGGCCGCATCGGTGTGAAGGTCTGGATCTACAAGGGCGACGTCAAGAACATCGCCGAGGTCCGCGCCGAGAACGCTGCTGCCCGTGCGGGTAACCGCCCGGCCCGCGGCGGTGCCGACCGCCCGGCCCGTGGTGGCCGCGGTGGCGAGCGGCGCGGTCGCAAGCCGCAGCAGGCTGCCGGTGCCGAGGCCCCCAAGGCCGAGGCTCCCGCGTCCGCCGCTCCGGCTGAGAGCACCGGAACGGAGGCCTGACCGAAATGCTGATCCCCCGTAGGGTCAAGCACCGCAAGCAGCACCACCCCAAGCGCAACGGCATGTCCAAGGGTGGCACGCAGGTTGCGTTCGGCGAGTACGGCATTCAGGCCCTGACCCCGGCGTACGTGACGAACCGGCAGATCGAGGCAGCTCGTATCGCCATGACGCGTCACATCAAGCGTGGCGGCAAGGTCTGGATCAACATCTACCCGGACCGCCCCCTCACGAAGAAGCCCGCCGAGACCCGCATGGGTTCCGGTAAGGGTTCTCCGGAGTGGTGGATCGCCAACGTCAAGCCCGGACGCGTGATGTTCGAGCTGTCGTACCCCAACGAGAAGATCGCGCGCGAGGCCCTGACCCGTGCGGCCCACAAGCTGCCGATGAAGTGCAAGATCGTCAAGCGCGAGGCAGGTGAAGCGTGATGTCGGCCGGTACCAAGGCGTCCGAGCTGCGCGAACTGGGCAACGAGGAGCTGCTGAACAAGCTCCGCGAGGCCAAGGAAGAGCTGTTCAACCTCCGCTTCCAGGCGGCGACGGGCCAGCTCGAGAACCACGGCCGGCTGAAGGCCGTCCGTAAGGACATCGCGCGGATCTACACCCTGATGCGTGAGCGCGAGCTGGGCATCGAGACGGTGGAGAGCGCCTGATGAGTGAGAGCAACGTGACTGAGCAGACTGCAGAGGCCCGCGGCTTCCGCAAGACCCGTGAGGGTCTCGTCGTCAGCGACAAGATGGACAAGACCGTCGTCGTCGCCGTCGAGGACCGCGTCAAGCACGCGCTGTACGGCAAGGTCATCCGCCGTACCAACAAGCTCAAGGCGCACGACGAGCAGAACGCCGCGGGTGTCGGCGACCGTGTCCTCCTCATGGAGACCCGGCCGCTGTCCGCGACGAAGCGCTGGCGCGTCGTCGAGATCCTCGAGAAGGCCAAGTAATCCCGCCTAGGGGGACCCCCTAGGCATCGTTCCGCCAGGCTCGGCAGGGGCCGACCTCGTAAGAGGAGAGCCCCTGCCGGGAACCGGCAGACAACCAGGAGATAGACGTGATCCAGCAGGAGTCGCGACTGCGTGTCGCCGACAACACGGGTGCGAAGGAAATCCTCTGCATCCGTGTGCTCGGTGGCTCCGGTCGCCGCTACGCGGGTATCGGTGACGTCATCGTCGCCACCGTCAAGGACGCGATCCCCGGCGGCAACGTGAAGAAGGGTGACGTCATCAAGGCGGTCATCGTTCGCACCGTCAAGGAGCGCCGCCGTCCGGACGGCTCGTACATCCGCTTCGACGAGAACGCCGCTGTCATTCTGAAGAACGACGGCGACCCTCGTGGCACCCGTATCTTCGGCCCGGTCGGCCGTGAGCTGCGCGAGAAGAAGTTCATGAAGATCATCTCCCTCGCGCCGGAGGTGCTGTGAGCATGAAGATCAAGAAGGGCGACCTGGTCCAGGTCATCACCGGTAAGGACAAGGGCAAGCAGGGCAAGGTCATTGCCGCTTACCCGCGCGATGAGCGCGTCCTGGTCGAGGGTGTCAACCGGGTCAAGAAGCACACCAAGGCAGGTCCGACGGCTCGCGGTTCGCAGGCCGGCGGCATTGTCACCACCGAAGCGCCGATCCACGTCTCCAACGTCCAGCTGGTCGTGGAGAAGGACGGCAACAAGGTCGTGACCCGCGTCGGTTACCGCTTCGACGACGAAGGCAACAAGATCCGCGTTGCCAAGCGGACGGGTGAGGACATCTGATGACGACCACCACCAGCCCGCGTCTGAAGCAGAAGTACCGTGAGGAGATCACGGGCAAGCTGCGTGACGAGTTCAAGTACGAGAACGTCATGCAGATCCCCGGTCTCGTCAAGATCGTGGTCAACATGGGTGTGGGCGACGCCGCCCGCGACTCCAAGCTGATCGAGGGTGCCATCAAGGACCTCACCACGATCACCGGTCAGAAGCCGGCCGTCACCAAGGCCCGCAAGTCCATCGCGCAGTTCAAGCTGCGTGAGGGCCAGCCGATCGGTGCCCACGTCACGCTCCGTGGCGACCGCATGTGGGAGTTCCTGGACCGCACCCTGTCGCTCGCGCTGCCGCGCATCCGCGACTTCCGCGGCCTGTCCCCCAAGCAGTTCGACGGCCGTGGCAACTACACCTTCGGTCTCACGGAGCAGGTCATGTTCCACGAGATCGACCAGGACAAGATCGACCGCACCCGGGGTATGGACATCACCGTGGTGACCACGGCGACCAACGACGCTGAGGGCCGTGCGCTCCTTCGTCACCTCGGCTTCCCCTTCAAGGAGGCGTGAGCGAGATGGCGAAGAAGGCTCTGATCGCTAAGGCTGCTCGCAAGCCCAAGTTCGGTGTGCGTGGCTACACCCGCTGCCAGCGCTGTGGCCGCCCGCACTCCGTGTACCGCAAGTTCGGCCTGTGCCGCGTGTGCCTTCGTGAGATGGCTCACCGTGGCGAGCTGCCGGGCGTGACCAAGAGCTCCTGGTAATCCCCCTTTTAGGGATTCCAAGGGCTCTCGGTAAGCAATGGGCGCGTCAGGCGCCCTCCCCTTCATGGCTTAGGCTTGGAGGGTTGGGCGCCTGACGGTCGCCCGTACGACTTACTACGCCGTAGGTCCACCGCGCCGCACCCGTCCCGTCTCGGATCGGGGAGAGGGATGGCGCACCAGGAAACCCCGGCGAGAGAGGCCGAAGGCCAATTCATGACCATGACTGATCCGATCGCAGACATGCTGACGCGTCTGCGGAACGCGAACTCGGCATACCACGACTCCGTGACGATGCCGGCGTCGAAGATCAAGTCGCACATCGCGGAGATCCTCCAGCAGGAGGGCTTCATCACGGGCTGGAAGGTCGAGGACGCCGAGGTCGGCAAGAACCTCGTTCTCGAGCTGAAGTTCGGCCCGAACCGTGAGCGCTCCATCGCGGGCATCAAGCGGATCTCCAAGCCCGGTCTCCGGGTGTACGCGAAGTCCACCAACCTGCCGAAGGTTCTGGGCGGCCTGGGCGTGGCCATCATCTCCACGTCCCACGGTCTCCTGACCGACAAGCAGGCGCAGAAGAAGGGCGTGGGTGGGGAAGTCCTCGCCTACGTCTGGTAGTTCGGGAACGGAGGAGAGACAGCAATGTCGCGTATCGGCAAGCTCCCCATCCCGGTTCCCGCCGGCGTGGACGTCACCATCGACGGCCGTACGGTCGCGGTCAAGGGCCCCAAGGGCGAACTGACCCACACCGTCATCGCGCCGATCGACATCGCCAAGGCCGAGGACGGCACCCTTCAGGTGCTCCGGCCCAACGACGAGCGGCAGAGCAAGGCCCTGCACGGCCTGTCCCGCACGCTGGTGGCGAACATGATCACCGGTGTGACCCAGGGATACGTCAAGAAGCTCGAAATCAGCGGTGTCGGTTACCGCGTCCAGGCCAAGGGCTCCAACCTGGAGTTCTCCCTGGGCTACAGCCACCCGATCCTGGTCGAGGCCCCCGAGGGCATCACCTTCAAGGTGGAGTCCCCGACTCGTTTCTCGGTCGAGGGCATCGACAAGCAGAAGGTCGGCGAGGTTGCGGCCAACATCCGCAAGCTGCGCAGGCCCGACCCGTACAAGGCCAAGGGCGTCAAGTACGAGGGCGAAGTCATCCGCCGCAAGGTCGGAAAGGCGGGTAAGTAAGCCATGGCATACGGACAGAAGATCCTTAAGGGCGACGCCTACAAGCGCGCCGCGATCAAGCGCCGCCACATCCGGATCCGTAAGCACATCAACGGAACGGCGGAGCGTCCGCGTCTGGTCGTTACCCGCTCGAACCGCCACATCGTGGCCCAGGTGATCGACGACATCAAGGGTCACACCCTTGCGTCGGCGTCCACCCTGGACACCTCGATCCGCGGTGGCGAGGGCGACAAGTCCGCGCAGGCCAAGCAGGTCGGCGCCCTGGTCGCCGAGCGCGCCAAGGCCGCCGGTGTCGAGGCCGTCGTGTTCGACCGTGGTGGTAACCAGTACGCGGGGCGCATCGCCGCCCTGGCGGACGCCGCCCGCGAGGCCGGACTCAAGTTCTGAGTCCTGGTTCCGTAGCTAGCGGAGACAGAGAGAGGTAATTCCAATGGCTGGACCCCAGCGCCGCGGTGGCGGTGCCGGTGGCGGCGAGCGGCGGGACCGGAAGGGCCGTGACGGCGGCGCAGCTGCCGCCGAGAAGACCGCGTACGTTGAGCGCGTCGTCGCGATCAACCGCGTCGCCAAGGTTGTGAAGGGTGGTCGTCGCTTCAGCTTCACCGCGCTGGTCGTGGTGGGCGACGGTGACGGCACCGTGGGTGTCGGTTACGGCAAGGCCAAGGAGGTGCCGGCCGCCATCGCCAAGGGTGTTGAGGAGGCCAAGAAGCACTTCTTCAAGGTCCCCCGTATCCAGGGCACCATCCCGCACCCCATCCAGGGTGAGAAGGCTGCCGGCGTCGTGCTGCTCAAGCCCGCGTCGCCCGGTACCGGTGTTATCGCCGGTGGTCCGGTGCGTGCCGTGCTCGAGTGCGCCGGTATCCACGACGTGCTGTCGAAGTCGCTCGGCTCCGACAACGCGATCAACATCGTGCACGCGACCGTGGAGGCCCTCCGGGGCCTGCAGCGTCCCGAGGAGATCGCGGCCCGCCGTGGTCTGCCCCTCGAGGACGTCGCCCCCGCGGCTCTTCTCCGTGCGCGTGCCGGGGCGGGTGCGTAATCATGGCGCAGCTCAAGATTACGCAGGTCAAGTCCTACATCGGCAGCAAGCAGAACCACCGTGACACTCTGCGCTCCCTTGGTCTCAAGGGCATCAACACGCAGGTCGTCAAGGAGGACCGCCCCGAGTTCCGCGGCATGGTGCACACCGTCCGCCACCTCGTGACGGTCGAGGAGGTCGACTGATCATGGCGGAGAACAACCCGCTCAAGATCCACAACCTCCGTCCCGCCCCGGGCGCCAAGACCGCCAAGACCCGTGTCGGTCGTGGTGAGGCGTCGAAGGGTAAGACGGCCGGTCGTGGTACCAAGGGCACGAAGGCCCGTTACCAGGTTCCGGAGCGCTTCGAGGGTGGCCAGATGCCCCTCCACATGCGTCTTCCGAAGCTGAAGGGCTTCAAGAACCCGTTCAAGACGGAGTTCCAGGTCGTGAACCTGGACAAGCTCGCCGCCCTCTACCCCGAGGGTGGGGAGGTCACCGTTGCCGACCTGGTCGACAAGGGTGCCGTCCGCAAGAACAGCCTCGTCAAGGTCCTCGGCCAGGGCGAGATCTCCGTGGCGCTGCAGGTGACGGTCGACGCCGTCTCCGGTTCCGCCAAGGAGAAGATCACCGCCGCCGGCGGTACCGTCACCGAGCTCGTCTGAACACCACAGGCGTCTTGATGACCTGAGCGATCCCGACCGGGGATACCCCACATATGGGGTATCCCCGGTTGGTCGTTCCTAGGGTGGCAGTCTCGCCGGTAAGGTGGCCTGCACTGCCCTCTTTTCACAGGGTGCTTCACTTCGGGCACTCTGAGCGGCAGTTGACCGTTACCTATGTCGTTGTTCCTATTGGACTCTCAGACCGTCACCCTTGACGCAGTTGCGCGGGGGTCGCAGGAGGCACCGTGCTCACCGCGTTCGCCCGGGCGTTCAAGACGCCCGACCTGCGCAAGAAGCTGCTCTTCACGCTCGCCATCATCGTGGTCTACCGGATCGGTACACACGTCCCGATCCCAGGTGTCGATTACCGGAACGTCCAGACCTGTATCGATAACGCCCAGGCCAACCAGGGTCTCTTCGGTCTGGTCAACATGTTCAGTGGCGGCGCGCTGCTGCAGATCACCATCTTCGCGCTGGGCATCATGCCGTACATCACGGCGAGCATCATCCTCCAGCTGCTGACCGTGGTGATCCCCCGCCTGGAAGCCCTGAAGAAGGAGGGCCAGGCCGGTACGGCGAAGATCACGCAGTACACCCGTTACCTGACGATCGCCCTCGCCATCCTTCAGGGCACCGGCCTCGTCGCCACCGCCCGCAGCGGCGCCCTGTTCCAGGGGTGCCCGGTGGCCAGCCAGATCGTCCCGGACCAGTCGATCTTCGTCACCATCACCATGGTCATCACGATGACCGCCGGCACGGCGGCCGTGATGTGGCTCGGTGAGCTCATCACTGACCGCGGCATCGGCAACGGCATGTCGATCCTGATGTTCATCTCGATCGCCGCCACCTTCCCGTCCGCTCTGTGGGCCATCAAGAAGCAGGGCTCCCTGGCCGGCGGCTGGATCGAGTTCGGCACCGTCATCCTCGTCGGCCTGGTCATGGTCGGCCTGGTCGTCTTCGTCGAGCAGGCTCAGCGCCGCATCCCGGTCCAGTACGCCAAGCGCATGATCGGCCGCCGCTCCTACGGCGGTACGTCCACGTACATCCCGCTGAAGGTGAACCAGGCGGGTGTGATTCCCGTCATCTTCGCCTCGTCGCTGCTCTACATCCCGGCCTTGATCGCCCAGTTCGCCGGCGGCAAGTCGGAGTGGAAGACCTGGATCGAGCAACACTTCGTCAAGGGCGACCACCCGTATTACATCGTTTCGTACTTCCTGCTGATCGTTTTCTTCGCGTTCTTCTACGTGGCGATCTCCTTCAACCCCGAGGAAGTCGCCGACAACATGAAGAAGTATGGTGGCTTCATCCCGGGCATCCGGGCTGGCCGACCGACCGCTGAGTACCTGAGCTACGTACTCAACCGGATCACCTGGCCGGGTTCGCTGTACCTGGGTCTGATCGCTCTCGTGCCGACGATGGCGTTGGTTGGTTTCGGGGCAAACCAGAACTTCCCGTTCGGCGGGACCAGCATCCTGATCATCGTGGGTGTGGGCCTCGAGACCGTGAAGCAGATCGAGAGCCAGCTCCAGCAGCGCAATTACGAAGGGTTCCTCCGCTGATGCGTATCGTCCTCGTCGGGCCGCCGGGTGCCGGTAAGGGAACGCAGGCCGCGTTCCTGGCCAAGAACCTGTCGATCCCGCACATCTCCACGGGCGACCTGTTCCGGGCCAACATCAGCCAGCAGACGGAACTCGGCAAACTGGCGAAGTCCTACATGGACGCGGGCAACCTGGTGCCCGACGAGGTCACCATCGCCATGGCGAAGGACCGCATGGAGCAGCCGGACGCCGAGAACGGCTTCCTGCTGGACGGCTTCCCGCGCAATGTCTCGCAGGCCGAGGCGCTCGACGAGCTGCTCGAGACCGAGAGCATGCAGCTGGACGCGGTGCTGGACCTGGAGGTCCCCGAGGACGAGGTCGTCAAGCGGATCGCCGGCCGCCGTATCTGCCGTAACGAGTCGGCGCACGTCTTCCACGTGACGTACAAGCCGGCCGCCAAGGAGGGCGTCTGCGACGTCTGCGGCGGCGAGCTGTACCAGCGGGACGACGACTCCGAGGAGACCGTCCGCACGCGGCTGGAGGTCTACCACACGCAGACCGAGCCGATCATCGACTACTACAAGGCGCAGGGCCTGGTGGTCACGATCTCCGCGCTCGGCAAGGTGGAGGACGTCACGACGCGCGCCATGGAGGCGCTCAAGCGTGACGAGGGCGACAAGTAGTCGTTCGTACGCAGCCACGGCCGCGGTTCCCCTCGGGGAGCCGCGGCTGCTGCGTGGGGCGGGGTCGCCGGCGCGGCCCCTTATCGTTGAAGGCGTTCATTCTCTCTCCGGTCCAGAAAGGCCGTAGTCCCCATGGTGCAGATCAAGACCTCCGAGCAGATCGCCAAGATGCGTGAGGCGGGCCTGGTCGTCGCCGCCATCCACGCGGCGACCCGTGAAGCCGCCGTGCCGGGGGCCACGACGAAGGATCTGGACCAGGTCGCCCGCAAGGTGCTCACCGAGCACAACGCCAAGCCGAACTTCCTCGGCTACGGCGGCTTCCCGGCGACGATCTGCACGTCCGTGAACGAGGTCGTCGTCCACGGCATCCCGTCCGACGACGTCGTCCTCAAGGACGGGGACGTCATCTCCATCGACTGCGGCGCGATCATCGACGGCTGGCACGGCGACGCCGCCTACACGGCCTTCGTCGGCTCCGGCCATGCCCCGGAGCTGGTCGAGCTCTCCCGGGTGACCGAGGAGTCGATGTGGGCCGGCATCGCCGCCATGAAGCAGGGCAACCGCCTGGTCGACGTCTCCCGGGCCATCGAGACGTACATCCGCCGCCAGCCGAAGCCCGGCGGTGGCAAGTACGGGATCATCGAGGACTACGGCGGCCACGGCATCGGCACCGAGATGCACATGGACCCGCACCTGCTGAACTACGTCGACCGGCGGCGCGGCAAGGGCCCGAAGCTGGTGCCGGGCTTCTGCCTCGCCATCGAGCCGATGGTCTCCCTGGGCACCCCGAAGACGGAGGTCCTCCAGGACGACTGGACGGTCATCACCACCGACGGCACGTGGTCCTCGCACTGGGAGCACTCGGTCGCCCTGACCGAGGAGGGGCCGCTGGTGCTGACGTCTCCCGACGGGGGGAAGGCGAAGCTCGCCGAGCTGGGGATCACGGCAGCTCCTGACCCGCTGGGCTGAGCGCCTTCCGGGTTGGGTGGTCCGGACCGTCGGAGGCTGCGGGAGCGTGGGGGTTCTTCGCGCAGTTCCCCGCGCTCCTTTCGGGGCGCTTAAAGATCTGTCCGTTGGGGCAGACTCCCCCGATTCGTGTTTCTGAGGGGCCTGACGTAGACTGACTCGTCGGCTCTGGTGCACCCGCATGCCTGCATGCGCTCGCTCGGAGTCGATCAAGGTAGTCGATTCGAAGGGCGAAGCGTGGCCAAGAAGCAAGGTGCCATCGAGATCGAGGGCACTGTCGTCGAGTCTCTTCCGAACGCCATGTTCAAGGTCGAGCTCCAGAACGGCCACCAGGTCCTGGCACACATCAGCGGCAAGATGCGCATGCACTACATCCGCATCCTCCCTGACGACCGGGTCGTGGTGGAGTTGTCTCCGTACGACCTGACGCGTGGCCGGATCGTCTACCGCTACAAGTAGATCTTGCCCCGCATCTCGCTTCGGCGGGGTGGTGGCACTGACCCGGAGAACCTCACTAATGAAGGTCAAGCCGAGCGTCAAGAAGATCTGCGACAAGTGCAGGGTGATCCGCCGTCACGGCCGGGTCATGATCATCTGCGACAACCCGCGCCACAAGCAGCGCCAGGGCTGATCGACAGCGGATCGCACCCTCTGCATCCATCGCAGGGATTCGCGCGACGCGAGCTGAATATGTTCATACGCAGGACCCGGGCGGACGGTGTTCGCCTGACACCCCTGGTTCGGAGGCCGGGGACCCAGTTCGTACCTCATACGGCGGCTGGGAGTCGGTTCTGTGGAAGACCTCCGACAAGTAACTGGAGCCATTGAATGGCACGCGTTTCCGGTGTCGACATCCCGCGCGAAAAGCGCGTGGAGGTCGCCCTCACCTACGTGTTCGGTATCGGCCGGACCCTCGCGCAGCAGACGCTGGCCGCCACCGGCGTCGACCCGAACACCCGCGTTCGCGACCTCTCCGAGGAGCAGCTCGTCGCGATCCGCGAGTTCGTGGACAACAACATCAGGACCGAGGGTGACCTCCGTCGTGAGATCCAGGCCGACATCCGCCGCAAGGTCGAGATCGGCTGCTACCAGGGTCTGCGTCACCGCCGCGGCCTGCCCGTCCGCGGTCAGCGCACCAGCACCAACGCCCGCACCCGCAAGGGCCCGCGTCGCGCCATCGCCGGCAAGAAGAAGCCGGGCAAGAAGTAGTCCGCAGCGGACGCCTGTCCACGGTCTTCGCTGTAGGACCGACCACCTCCCGTAGGAGTTAAGAGATGCCCCCCAAGGGACGTCAGGGCGCTGCCAAGAAGGTGCGCCGCAAGGAAAAGAAGAACGTCGCTCACGGCCACGCGCACATCAAGAGCACGTTCAACAACACGATCGTCTCGATCACGGACCCCTCGGGCAACGTGATCTCCTGGGCCTCCGCCGGCCACGTCGGCTTCAAGGGCTCGCGCAAGTCCACGCCGTTCGCCGCGCAGATGGCCGCCGAGTCGGCTGCCCGCCGCGCCCAGGAGCACGGCATGCGCAAGGTCGACGTGTTCGTCAAGGGCCCGGGTTCGGGTCGTGAGACGGCCATCCGTTCGCTTCAGGCGACCGGTCTCGAGGTCGGCTCCATCCAGGACGTCACGCCCACCCCGCACAACGGCTGCCGTCCGCCCAAGCGCCGCCGCGTCTGATCTTTCACAGATCGCTGACGCAGGCCGCTTGGTCTGAGGTTTTCGGGCGGTATGGCTCTTCGGGGCCATATCGCCCGTACCCTTGTTACACCTCAGGGCGTCAAATAGCGGGCGCCCCTGACAGAAGGATCGCAACATGCTGATCGCTCAGCGTCCCTCGTTGACCGAAGAGGTCGTCGACGAGTTCCGTTCCCGGTTCGTGATCGAGCCGCTGGAGCCGGGCTTCGGTTACACCCTCGGCAACTCCCTCCGCCGGACCCTGCTGTCCTCGATCCCGGGTGCGGCGGTCACGTCCATCCGTATCGACGGTGTCCTGCACGAGTTCACCACCGTGCCGGGCGTCAAGGAGGATGTCACCGACCTGATCCTCAACATCAAGCAGCTGGTCGTCTCCTCGGAGCACGACGAGCCGGTCGTGATGTACCTGCGCAAGCAGGGCCCGGGTCTGGTCACCGCCGCCGACATCGCGCCCCCGGCCGGTGTCGAGGTGCACAACCCCGACCTGGTTCTGGCGACCCTGAACGGCAAGGGCAAGCTGGAGATGGAGCTGACGGTCGAGCGTGGCCGTGGCTACGTCTCCGCCGTGCAGAACAAGCAGGTCGGCCAGGAGATCGGCCGGATCCCGGTCGACTCGATCTACTCGCCGGTGCTCAAGGTCACGTACAAGGTCGAGGCCACGCGTGTCGAGCAGCGGACCGACTTCGACAAGCTGATCGTCGACGTCGAGACCAAGCAGGCCATGCGTCCGCGTGACGCGATGGCGTCGGCCGGCAAGACCCTGGTCGAGCTGTTCGGTCTGGCCCGTGAGCTCAACATCGACGCCGAGGGCATCGACATGGGTCCGTCCCCGACGGACGCCGCCCTCGCCGCTGATCTGGCGCTGCCGATCGAGGAGCTCGAGCTCACCGTCCGGTCGTACAACTGCCTCAAGCGTGAGGGCATCCACTCCGTGGGTGAGCTCGTCGCTCGTTCCGAGGCGGACCTGCTCGACATTCGCAACTTCGGTGCGAAGTCGATCGACGAGGTCAAGGCGAAGCTGGCCGGCATGGGCCTGGCCCTCAAGGACAGCCCGCCCGGATTCGACCCGACCGCCGCCGCCGACGCCTTCGGCGCCGACGACGACGCGGACGCCGGGTTCGTCGAGACCGAGCAGTACTAAGAGCTCGGGACCGATCGCCGGTTCTTGGCTGTGCGCCCGCTGTGGCTGGTCGCGCAGTTCCCCGCGCCCCTTTGGGGCGCGGGGTCTCCGACGAGCAAACCCGCTCGCTCGGATACTGACCCCGGTACCTGATACGGCCGGGGCAGACACCTAGGAGAAACACCATGCCGAAGCCCACCAAGGGTGCCCGTATGGGCGGCAGCGCCGCGCACGAGAAGCTCCTCCTCGCGAACCTCGCGAAGGCGCTGTTCGAGCACGGTCGCATCACCACCACCGAGGCGAAGGCCCGCAAGCTGCGGCCGTACGCCGAGCGTCTGGTCACCAAGGCGAAGAAGGGCGACCTTCACAACCGCCGTCAGGTGCTCCAGGTCATCACGGACAAGAGCATCGTCCACACGCTCTTCACCGAGATCGGCCCGCGCTACGAGAACCGTCCGGGTGGCTACACCCGTATCACCAAGATCGGTAACCGCCGTGGCGACAACGCGCCCATGGCTGTCATCGAGCTGGTCGAGGCGCTGACGGTGGCGCAGGAGGCGACCGGCGAGGCCGAGGCCGCGACGAAGCGTGCGGTCAAGGAAGACGCGCTCAAGAAGGACGAGGCCGTTGAGGCCAAGTCCGACGAGGCCGTCGAGGCTCCCGCCGAGGAGTCGAAGGACGCGTAAGCGTTCTGCCGGGGGCCTGTGCGTTTGCGGCTGCGGCGGCGTCGTGGCTTGTCGCGCAGTTCCCCGCGCCCCTTCAGGGCGTTGGCGGGTCCGTTCCTCATTGAGGAGCGGGCCCGCTTTTTGGTTGCTGAGAGGATCTGTGCGTGAGTGATGAAGCAGCTGCCGGGTTCGTTCGTGTTCGGCTTGATCTGTCGTACGACGGGAGTGAGTTCTCCGGGTGGGCCAAGCAGGCCGGGGGGCGGCGGACCGTGCAGGGGGAGATCGAGGACGCGCTGCGGACCGTGACGCGGTCGCGGGAGACGTACGAGCTGACCGTGGCGGGGCGTACCGATGCCGGGGTGCATGCCCGGGGGCAGGTCGCGCATGTCGATCTGCCGCTCGAGGTCTGGGCCGAGCACCATCAGAAGCTGCTGAAGCGGCTCGCCGGGCGGCTGCCCCGGGACGTGCGGGTCTGGGCCCTCAGAGAGGCGCCCAGTGGCTTCAACGCGCGGTTCTCGGCCGTGTGGCGGCGGTACGCGTACCGGGTCACCGACAATCCCGGAGGCGTCGACCCGCTGCTGCGGAGCCACGTGCTGTGGCACGACTGGCCGCTGGACGTCGACGCCATGAACGAGGCCGCGGGGCGGCTGCTCGGGGAGCACGACTTCGCCGCCTACTGCAAGAAGCGGGAGGGCGCGACGACGATCCGTACGCTCCAGGAGCTGAGTCTCGTGAAGGGCGACGACGGGATCATCACCGCGACCGTGCGGGCCGACGCCTTCTGCCACAACATGGTGCGCTCGCTCATCGGGGCGCTGCTGTTCGTGGGCGACGGGCACCGGCCGCCGGACTGGCCCGGGAAGGTGCTGGCGGCAGGCGTCCGGGACTCGGCCGTGCACGTCGTACGGCCGCACGGGCTGACGCTGGAGGAGGTCGGCTACCCGGCCGACGAACTGCTGGCCGCGCGCAACAAGGAGGCGCGGAACAAGCGGTCGCTGCCGCCGGCCGGGTGCTGCTGACGGCTATTCGTTGGCCGCGGCCGATGCCTGGGCCTCGCCGCGGCGGCGGATCTGGTTGAACGTGAACTGGGCCAGGTCGTTGCCGGTCCTGAAGACCGCCGTGTCCTTGGGCGTCACGTCCTTGCCGTTGGTGAAGCCGGCGTTGGTGAAGTAGGCGTAGCGGCCGTAGGAGTTGCTGGTCGTGCGGCAGAACCCGGCCTCGCAGAAGCCCTTCACACCGCCGCCGGAGAGCGACTTGACGAAGCTCCTCTTGTTCGTCTGGCCCTTGGCCTTGACCGCCTGGGCCTCGGTGTCGAAGACCGCCACGCCGACCGTCACCGCGATGCCGTCCTTGGTGTAGGTGACTCGTATCAGGCGTGTGCAGTCGTTCGCGGTGAGGACCTTGGGGAGCGTGCCGCCGGCCGCCGATGCGCAGTTCTTCGTGTCGGCGGTGGGGCCCTTCTTGTAGACCGTCTCGCCCATGGTCAGCTGCGTGCCGGGGAAGAGGGTGTCCGGGCCGAGCGGAGCCTTGTCCTTCTTCGCGCTGGCGACGAAGTCCTTCGGGTCCAGCGGGGGCGGGGCGCTGGTCGGGGCGAACGACGGGCCGGAGGGCGACCCGCTCGGGATGTCCGCCGAGGGCAGGGAGGCCGGGTTGTTCGCCTGGTTGTCGCCATTGGCCGAGACCACGGCCACGGCGACGGCGGCACCGATCGCGACGGTGGCGACCGCGCCGCCGCCGACCAGCAGCAGCCGGCGTCGTTTGTTACGTGACTCGGACGCCTCGGCGAGCGCGGCCCAGTCCGGAGACTGGCCTCCGCCCCCGCTGTTCCAGGGCTGCTGCGACTGCGGTTTCCAGGGATCCCACTGGGACTGGGGTCCCCCCTGCCCATAGCTCATGGGGCGCATCTTAGACGGGACATGGGGTGTGCTGGTCCGCACGGATCGGCCTCGTAACCCCTAGCGTTCCTCCCATGCGGACGGGCAAAGGCGACATCTCCGGGTGGTTGGGGCGACTCGTGAGCGGGAGCCTGTGGGTGGGGTCCGTGGGGGTGCGGGCGCTGGTGGCCGTGGCGCTGCTGGTGTGCCTGCTGTCGTGGCCGGCGGTCGGACTGCAGGCCGGGCTGTCGGCCGGGACGTCTGCGGGGATCGCTGTGCTGCGGGCGTGCCGTCGTCCGCGCGGTGGCGGTTCCGTGCTGCGGTGGGGTGCCGCGGTGGTCGTCGATGTGCTGCTGTCGTCGGTGTTTCCGTTTGTGCGGCCGGTCCGGCGCAGGACCCTGAGGAGGGCTGTCACGCTGTGTGCGGGCCTGTGCGTCTGCGTGTTCGACCGTCGACGATGATCCCGCGTTTTGACCCTTGTGGTGAGCCCCGGTACTCTGCTTGTTCGTTGTGTATTGGCTTGCTCATTCTCACGGGACGGGCCCTTACACCGGTCCGCCGGGCCGATGACCAGCGACCAGCACGCGGTTTGCGTCACCGCAGTGCGGTCAAGGCTGTCGTGATCGTTTCGGTGACCTGTTCAGGACCATTCACTCGAAGCGAAGGCTACGAACCGTGCGTACGTACAGCCCCAAGCCCGGCGATGTGACGCGCCAGTGGCACGTCATCGACGCCCAGGACGTTGTCCTGGGTCGTCTCGCCACCACCGCAGCGACCCTCCTCCGGGGCAAGCACAAGCCGATCTACGCCCCCCACGTCGACGCTGGTGACTTCGTCATCATCATCAACGCGGACAAGGTGCACCTGTCCGGCAACAAGCGGACCCAGAAGATGGCGTACCGCCACTCCGGTTACCCGGGTGGTCTGCGCTCCGTCCGTTACGACGAGCTGCTGGACAAGAACCCCGAGAAGGCCGTCGAAAAGGCCGTCAAGGGCATGCTCCCCAAGAACTCCCTGGGCCGTCAGATGCTCTCGAAGCTGAAGGTCTACAAGGGTGACCAGCACCCGCACGGCGCGCAGCAGCCGCAGCCGTACGAGATCACCCAGGTCGCGCAGTAAGTCCGGCCACACCCCCTAAGACTGAACAGAATCTGAGGAGCATCGTGGCCGAGACCACTGCCGAGCAGCCGCTCGAAGAAGTTGACATCGACAGCTACACCACCGAGTCCGAGGTTCCGGTGGAGGGTGAGTACACCTCCGAGTCCCTCGCCTCGCGTTTCGGTGAGCCCCAGCCGGCCGCCGGCCTGGGCCGTCGCAAGAACGCCATCGCCCGTGTCCGGATCGTCCCGGGCACCGGCAAGTGGAAGATCAACGGTCGCACCCTTGAGGACTACTTCCCGAACAAGGTGCACCAGCAGGAAGTCAACGAGCCCTTCAAGGTGCTCGAGCTCGACGACCGCTACGACGTCGTCGCCCGCATCTCCGGCGGCGGTGTCTCCGGTCAGGCCGGTGCGCTCCGTCTCGGTGTCGCCCGTGCGCTGAACGAGGCGGACGTCGACAACAACCGCGGCCCGCTGAAGAAGGCCGGCTTCCTCAAGCGCGACGACCGTGCGGTCGAGCGCAAGAAGGCCGGTCTGAAGAAGGCCCGCAAGGCCCCGCAGTACAGCAAGCGCTAATCGCGTCCGCTGTTTTTGCAACGATCGCCCCGGCGGCACGAATGGTGCCGCCGGGGCGGTTCGTTTACACAACCCCTACCGCCCCCGGACAGTCTCAGGGATGTACTAGGGATGTACTTGGGGATGTGAGCCGCACTCTCACAGCAATTCGGAGGACACCACAGTGGGACGACTCTTCGGCACTGACGGCGTGCGCGGTGTCGCCAACGCGGATCTGACGGCGGAGATGGCCCTGGGCCTCTCCGTGGCCGCGGCGCACGTACTGGCCGAGGCGGGCACCTTCGAGGGGCACCGCCCGACCGCGGTCGTCGGGCGCGACCCGCGCGCGTCCGGGGAGTTCCTGGAGGCCGCCGTGGTCGCGGGCCTCGCCAGCGCCGGTGTGGACGTCCTGCGGGTCGGCGTGCTGCCGACCCCGGCGGTGGCGTTTCTGACCGGAGCGCTCGGCGCCGACCTCGGTGTGATGCTCTCCGCGAGCCACAACGCCATGCCCGACAACGGCATCAAGTTCTTCGCCCGCGGCGGGCACAAGCTCGCCGACGAGCTGGAGGACCGGATCGAGTCCGTCTACGAGGAGCACCGCACCGGCGCCCCGTGGGAGCGGCCGACCGGGGCCGGAGTGGGCCGCGTCCGGGAGTACGGGGAGGGCTTCGACCGGTACGTCGAGCATCTGCTGGGTGCCCTGCCGAACCGGCTCGACGGGCTGAAGGTCGTCCTCGACGAGGCGCACGGCGCCGCCGCCCGGGTCTCGCCTGAGGCGTTCCAGCGGGCCGGTGCCGAGGTCGTCACGATCGGGGCCGAGCCCGACGGGCTCAACATCAACGACGGGTGCGGCTCCACGCACCTGGACAAGATCAAGGCCGCCGTCGTCGAGCACGGGGCCGACCTGGGCATCGCGCACGACGGTGACGCCGACCGGTGCCTCGCCGTGGACCACACCGGCGCGGAGGTGGACGGCGACCAGATCCTGGCCGTGCTCGCGCTGGCGATGCGGGAGCGCTCCGCTCTGCGGGCCGAGACGGTGGTCGCCACGGTGATGTCCAACCTCGGGTTCAAGCTGGCCATGGAGCGTGAGGGCATCCGGCTGGTGCAGACCGCTGTCGGCGACCGGTATGTGCTGGAGGAGATGAAGGAGCACGGGTTCGCCCTCGGGGGCGAGCAGTCCGGGCACGTGATCATCCTCGACCACGCGACGACCGGGGACGGGACGCTGACGGGGCTGCTGCTGGCGGCTCGGGTGGCAGAGAGCGGGCGTGCGTTGCGGGAGCTGGCCTCTGTCATGGAGCGGTTGCCGCAGGTGCTGATCAATGTGCCGGATGTCGACAGGACGCGGGTGGGGACGTCCGCGGAGCTGTCGGCGGCCGTTGCCGATGCGGAGCGGGAGCTCGGGGCTACCGGGCGGGTGCTGCTGAGGCCCTCCGGGACCGAGCCGTTGGTTCGGGTGATGGTGGAGGCGGCTGATATCGAGCAGGCGCGGTCTGTCGCGGGGCGGCTGGCTGATGCGGTGAAGTCCGCGTTGGGGTAGTTGGCCTTTGCGGTTCGGGGTGGGGGGTCTGTTGTGGGCGGGCTGCGGCTGCGTCGTGGCTTGTCGCGCAGTTCCCCGCGCCCCTGGGGACGCTGCCCCTAAAGGGCGTCTACTTGCTTACGTTGTTTCGACCAGAGCCATTTCTGGGTCAGCAGCGTTGCCGTGCCGGCGACGATGATGCCCAGGAGGTTCAGCAGGAGTTGCTCGGTGGAGCCCCAGGTCTGGGTGGTGTCGCCGTAGCTCAGGGCCACCGCGGCGTTCGCGGCTGCCGGGACCGTCGTCACGGAGATGGCCACGCCGACCAGGGCGCCGGACTTCGCTGAGGTCAGGGAGAGGGTGCCGGCGATGCCGGCCAGGACCGCCACGACGAAGGAGAACCAGTCGGGGGCGTAGATGAAGCCGGTGTTCGGGCGGTCGGCCTCGAGCTGTTCCTTGCTGAACAGGTCGACCGCTTCCATGAAGAGGCTGAAGGCCACCGTCACCGCCATCGCCACCGCGAAGCCCACCAGCAGCGCGATCAGCGAGCGCAGGGCCAGGCGCGATCTGCGCCGGACGATCGCGGTGCAGACGCCGGCGAGGGGGCCGAACTCCGGGCCCACCGCCATGGCGCCCACGATCAGGATCGCGTTGTCCAGGACCACACCGCAGGCCGCGATCATCGTGGCGAGCGTGATGAAGGCCAGGTAGGTGACGGAGAGCGTCGACTCCTCGTGGGTCGCGTCGCTCAGGTGCTCCCACAGGACCGCGTCCGCGCCCTCGCCCGGCGCGTCGGCCTCGGCTTGGTCGGCTCGCTCGGACAGCGACAGGTCGATGGTCTCGACGGCGATGGAGCCGCTGGTGTCGATGCCCAGTTCCCGCAGGCCGGTGAGCAGTTCGTCGCCCGCCTCGCGGGCCACGTCGCACATGACGACATCCCCGGAGGGGTTGCGGGCGGCGTCCGGCAGCACGACGAGGTGGGTGGTGCCGACCGTCTTCTCGATCAGCAGCACCACTTCGTCGGTCTTCCCGGACGGCGTGATCAGGCGCAGGTGAAGCATGGCGACCATCTAACCGGCCTTTTCCCCGGGAGTCACAGCTTGCGCAGGCTGAGGCGCTGCACCTTGTGGTCGGGGCCCTTGCGCACGACGAGGGCGGCCCGGCCGCGGGTGGGGGCGATGTTCTCGACCAGGTTGGGCCGGTTGATCGTGCGCCACATCGTCTGCGCGTAGTCGAGGGCCTCCTCCTCCGAGACCTGGGTGTACTTGCGGAAGTACGAGGACGGGTTCTGGAAGGCGGTCGCGCGCAGCTTGCGGAAGCGGTTGAGATACCAGCGCTCGACGTCCTCGACGCGGGCGTCGACGTACACGCTGAAGTCGAAGTAGTCGGCGAGGCCGACCCGGGTGCGGCCGTCCTTGCCGGGCAGGGCCGGCTGGAGGACGTTCAGGCCCTCGACGATCAGGATGTCGGGGCGGCGGACCGTGAGCTTCTGGTCCGGGACGATGTCGTAGATGAGGTGGGAGTAGACCGGGGCCGTGACCTCGTCCTTGCCGGCCTTGATGTCGGCGACGAAGCGGGTCAGGGCGCGGCGGTCGTAGGACTCGGGGAAGCCCTTTCGTGACATCAGGCCGCGGGCCTGGAGCTCCTTGGTGGGCAGCAGGAAGCCGTCGGTGGTGACCAGCTCGACGCGCGGGTGCTCCGGCCAGCGTGAGAGCAGGGCCTGGAGGAGGCGGGCGACCGTGGACTTGCCGACCGCGACCGAGCCGGCGACTCCTATGACGAACGGGGTGCCGGACTGGGAGCCCTGTTCGCCCAGGAACGTGTTCAGGGCGCCTCTGAGGCCGTCCGTGGCGCCGACGTAGAGGTTGAGGAGTCTGGACAGCGGGAGGTAGATGTCCCGCACCTCGTCGAGGTCGATGACATCGCCGAGACCGCGCAGCTTCTCGACCTCCTCGGCCGTCAGTGGCAGCGGCGTCTTGTCACGCAGCGCGCTCCACTCGGCTCGGGTGAGGTCGACATAGGGAGTCGCCTCCGGCCGCTGCCGGTGGGCGCTCCGGGGCATCGAGGAGACCGGAGAGATCACAGTCCATTGTTACGGGCATACGAACGGACGGTGAGGTGGGATCCGTCACGCGAGGTATTCGCCCCTGTCCGCCCGTGTTTGTTCGGAGAAATTCCGACACGGGCGGAATGTCAGTGGCGTGCGTCACAGTTGTGGGAGGAGTGGGCCCGGTCCGGGGTCCATGAACGCCTGGGGGTACCCATGACGTATGCGATAGAGGCGGAAGGCCTGGTCAAGCGGTTCAAGGAGACCGAGGCGCTGGCCGGCGTCGACCTGGCCGCCCGCAAGGGCACGGTGCTCGGGTTGCTGGGGCCCAACGGTGCCGGGAAGACGACCGCGGTGCGGATCTTCGCGACACTGCTGCGCCCGGACGGAGGCAGAGCCCGGGTGGCCGGCCACGACGTGGTCCGGGAGGCCGGGGTCGTACGCTCCCTCGTCGGGCTGACCGGGCAGTACGCGGCGGTGGACGAGAACCTGACCGGTACGGAGAACCTGCTGCTCATCGGCCGGCTGCTGGGTCTGTCGCGGCGGGAGGCGAAGGCGCGGGCGGGTGAGCTGCTGGAGCGGTTTCAGCTGACGCACGCGGCCGGGCGGGCCGCGAAGACCTTCTCGGGCGGCATGCGGCGACGCCTGGACCTCGCGGCCAGTCTGGTGGGGCGGCCCAGCATTCTCTTCCTCGACGAGCCGACCACGGGTCTTGATCCGCACAGCCGCGGTGAGCTGTGGGATCTGCTGCGCGGCCTGGTCGCGGACGGGGCGACCGCCCTGCTGACCACGCAGTATCTGAACGAGGCCGATGTGCTCGCCGACGACATCGTGGTGATCGACAAGGGCCGGGTGATCGCCGAGGGCACACCGGACCGGCTGAAGGCGCAAGTCGGCGGGCAGGTGCTGGAGCTGCGGCCGATCGTCGGGAAGGACCTCGCGCGGGCGCACGCGCTGGTGGCCGGGGCCGCCGGACCCGAGGCCCGGATCGAGGGCGAGATGGTCACCGCCCCGGTGAAGGACCCCGAGCTGATGCCGGCCGTGGTGCGCGCGCTGGACCGGGAGGGGATCGCGGTGGGGGAGCTGGCCCTGCGCCGTTCCTCGCTCGACGAGGTCTTCCTCGCCCTGACCGGACATCGCGCCGAGCCGGGCGAGCCCGAGGGGAACGGCGGGGCCGCCGTCCACGACGACGGTGAGACCGCCCGCGACGACGACGGGCTGGAGAAGGCGGTGAGCCGGTCATGACCGCCACCACGCTGACTCCGCCCGTCACCGCGTCGGGCCGTGTGCCGCCCCTCGCCGGGATGCGGCAGACCTTCACGATGGCCTGGCGGAGTCTGGTCGCCGTCAAGCACAACCCGCTCGAACTGGTCGACTACAGCATCACGCCGATCATGTTCGTGTTCCTCTTCACCTATGTGCTGGGCGGGCAGATGGCCGGATCGCCCGAGGCGTATCTGAAGTACGCGCTGCCCGGGATCATCGTGCAGAACACCCTGTTCATGACGATGTACACGGCGATGGCGCTCAACACCGACCTCACCAAAGGCGTTTTCGACCGGCTGCGCAGCCTGCCGATCGCGCGTTCCGCGCCGCTCATCGGGCGGATCACCGCGGACCTCGCCAAGCATCTGTGGGCGCTGGTGCTGATGATCGGCCTCGGTCTGGCGCTCGGCTTCCGCATCACCGGCGGATTCGGCGGGTTCCTGCTCGGGGCGCTGCTGGTGACGGTGTTCGCCGCGGCCGTGTCCTGGAGCGCGGTGCTGATCGGGATGCTGGCGGGCGACGCGGAGAAGGTGCAGGCGTTCGCCTTCACGCTCATCTTCCCGATCACCTTCACCAGTAGCGCGTTCGTCGTCGTGGACACGATGCCCGGCTGGCTGCAGGCGTGGAGTGACGTCAATCCGGTCACGCATCTGTCCGACGCGTTCCGGGGGCTGCTGCTGGGCGGGGCGGTGGCGGAGCCTGTGATGTGGTCGTTGGTGTGGGCTGCGGGGATCGCGGTGGTGTTCTATCCGTTGGCCATGCGGGCTTATCGGGCGAAGGTCTGAGGAAAGGGCGCCCGTTCGCGATCCGGCGTTCGTGCGACGGTGGGAATTTCCGATTTCGGGCACGCAACGGCCCGTTCGGCACGGGAATCGACCCTAAGCTGCCGCCCATGTGTGGAATCGTGGGATACGTGGGGCCGCAGTCCGCGCTCGAGGTTGTGATGGCCGGGCTGAAGCGACTGGAGTACCGGGGGTACGACTCGGCGGGTGTCGCCGTGCTGGCCGATGGTGGGCTGGCGGCGGCGAAGAAGGCCGGGAAGCTCATCAATCTGGAGAAGGAGCTGGACGGCAGGCCGCTGCCGACCGGCACGACGGGGATCGGGCACACCCGGTGGGCCACGCACGGCGGGCCGACGGACTCCAACGCCCACCCGCACCTCGACAACGCGGGTCGGGTCGCTGTCGTGCACAACGGCATCATCGAGAACTTCGCCCTGCTGCGGGCCGAGTTGGAGGAGCGGGGCCACGCGCTGGGCTCCGAG
Source organism: Streptomyces purpurascens (assembly GCF_045040895.1). Taxonomy (NCBI): domain Bacteria; kingdom Bacillati; phylum Actinomycetota; class Actinomycetes; order Kitasatosporales; family Streptomycetaceae; genus Streptomyces; species Streptomyces purpurascens. Next base: position 5,689,313 of record NZ_CP108341.1, read on the forward strand.
ACGGACACCGAGGTCGTCGCGCATCTGCTCGCCGAGGAGTTCTCGTCGTGCGCGGATCTCGCCGAGGCGATGCGGCTGGTGTGCCGGCGGCTGGAGGGCGCGTTCACGCTGGTCGCGGTGCATGCGGACGAGCCGGACGTGGTGGTGGGCGCACGGCGGAACTCGCCGCTGGTGGTGGGCGTCGGAGAGGGCGAGGCCTTTCTCGCCTCGGACGTCGCCGCGTTCATCGCCCACACGCGGTCGGCGATCGAGCTGGGGCAGGACCAGGTGGTGGAGCTGCGCCGGGACGGGGTGACGGTGACCGGCTTCGACGGACGGTCCGCCGACGTCCGCTCGTACCACGTCGACTGGGACGCGTCGGCCGCGGAAAAGGGGGGCTATGACTACTTCATGCTCAAGGAGATCGCCGAGCAGCCCAAGGCGGTCGCCGATACGCTGCTGGGCCGGATCGACGGCTCAGGGTCGCTGACCCTGGACGAGGTGCGGATCCCCCAGGGGGTGCTGCGGGAGATCGACAAGGTCGTCATCGTCGCGTGCGGTACGGCCTTCCACGCCGGGATGATCGCCAAGTACGCCATCGAGCACTGGACGCGCATTCCGTGCGAGGTGGAGCTGGCCAGCGAGTTCCGGTACCGGGATCCGATCCTGGACGCGCAGACCCTGGTCATCGCCATCTCGCAGTCCGGCGAGACCATGGACACGCTCATGGCACTGCGCCACGCCCGCGAGCAGGGCGCCAAGGTCCTGGCCATCTGCAACACCAATGGCTCGACGATCCCGCGCGAGTCCGACGCGGTGCTGTACACGCATGCCGGGCCGGAGGTCGCGGTGGCGTCCACCAAGGCGTTCCTGACGCAGTTGGTGGCCTGCTATCTGGTCGCCCTGTATCTGGGGCAGGTGCGGGGCACCAAGTGGGGCGACGAGATCCGGGCCGTGATCCGGGACCTGTCCTCGATCGCCGGTGCGGTGGAGCAGGTCCTGGGGACCATGGAGCCGGTGCGGGAGCTGGCCCGTTCGCTCGCCTCCAAGGACACGGTGCTGTTCCTGGGGCGGCATGTCGGGTATCCCGTGGCGCTCGAGGGCGCGCTGAAGCTCAAGGAACTGGCGTACATGCACGCCGAGGGGTTCGCGGCGGGGGAGTTGAAGCACGGTCCGATCGCCCTGATCGAGGAGGACATGCCGGTGGTCGTCGTGGTGCCGTCGCCGCGAGGGCGGTCCGTGCTGTACGACAAGATCGTGTCCAACATCCAGGAGATCCGGGCGCGAGGGGCTCGGACGATCGTCGTCGCGGAGGAGGGGGACGAGGCCGTGGTGCCGTACGCGGATCACCTCATCCGGATTCCCGTCACGCCGACTCTGCTGCAGCCGCTCGTCGCGACGGTGCCGCTTCAGGTGTTCGCGTGTGAGCTGGCGACGGCTCGCGGCAACGACGTGGACCAGCCTCGGAACCTGGCGAAGTCGGTGACGGTGGAGTGAGAGTGGGGGGCGAACGGCTGGGTTCCGTTCGCCCCCTGGGTCAGCCGGTCAGGCCGTCAGGTGCTCAGGCTCAGACGGGCAGGCAGGTCGCCGGGACCCAGCCTTCCTTGCTGGTGCTGTTGGGGCCGCCGAAGTACCACTTGTTGCTCGTCTTGCCGCAGGCCGTGTAGCTGCCACCCGTGGTGGGCTTGCGGTCGCCGAAGCAGACCCCGCCCTTCTGGCCCTTGCCCCAGGTGCCGAGAGCCGTGGCGCTCGTCTTGGGAGCGCTGCGGAGGTTGACGGTTTGCTTGGGCTTCACGTTGACCAGCGCGCTGCTGCAGTCGGGCTTCGTCGCCGCGGCGGCGGTGCCGGCGGTGGCGACGGCGCCGGTGAGGGCCGTGCCTATGAGGGCCGCGGTGGTCAGCGCGGTGCCCAGAGACTTCAACTTCAAAGCTGTGTCCTCCCGTTTGCGCGATGCCGTTTGCTCATCGCGATCATCGCGAACTGTACAAGGGACAGGGCGAGTTCAGGCTCGGGGGGTGTCCGCTGGGAGTTCGGTGCGGAGGGCTGCTGTGAAGTGGGTGAGAGTTGCTGCCGGGAAGTTCATCGCTGCGTGAGGGACGTCAGTACGGGTAGCTCCAGGGCGGCGGCGGTGCGGGGCTGTACGCGAGCTTGGTCCAGCCGTCCGGGGTCACGTGGTAGAAGTCCCCGTTGTCGCCGTCCATCCGGGACCTGCCGTTCACGTGCACGGTGTCCGTGTGCAGGCGGTAGTGGAAGCCGCCCATCATGCCGACCACCCGGAAGAAGATCCGCACGTCCAGACCCTCCGTCAGGGGAGACAGCGGTGGCAGCAGGTGCTCGATCTCGTCGAAGCAGCTGCCGGTGCGCTCCCGCAGCATCGCGTGGAAGTGGTGCTCCAGCACGTCAGAGGGGGAGGGGAGCTGCCGCACCGCGACCGGCTCCAGGAGCTCCAGCAGATGCGCATGACCCCGCTCCCGTGCGATATCCACGGGGAGCCGTCCGTCCCGGGTGCGCCGCGTGCGCCAGGCGCCGTGCGCGATCAGCCGGGAGACGACGGCCACGCCGGCGCCGTGCCAGGCGGCCTGGTGCAGCGGGGCGAATCCGCTGCGGTTCCCGGGCCGGGCGAGATTGACGTACCCGGGATTCTTCTCCAGCTCCCCGAACAGGCCGTCCCAGTCGGCATCCCGGGCCAGGTCCGAGAATCGGTCCCGAGCCTTCAGATACCAGTCCCCGTAGCGGTCGCGGTCGGTGAGGCCGTCCCATTCCATGCTGATCATGCTAGTCACCGCGAGCAATGCGCCGTGGCGTCACCGTAGGGTGCTGCGCATGAGCATCATCGGGGTCGGGATCGACGTCGCCGAGATCGATCGGTTCGCGGCGTCCTTGGAGCGTACGCCCGCGTTGGCCGAGCGGCTGTTCGTGGAGCGGGAGTTGCTGCTGCCCAGTGGGGAACGCCGGGGTGTCGCCTCCCTGGCCGCCCGGTTCGCCGCCAAGGAGGCCCTGGCCAAGGCGCTCGGTGCCCCGGCCGGGCTGCTCTGGACGGACGCCGAGGTGTACGTCGAGGACAGTGGGCGGCCCCGGCTGCGGGTGACCGGGACCGTGGCCGCGCGGGCCGCCGAGCTCGGGGTGCGGTCCTGGCACGTGTCCCTGAGCCATGACGCCGGAGTGGCCTCGGCGGTTGTCATCGCGGAGGGGTGACATGTGCCGATGGGTCAGTACATCGCCCACAGGAGGGTGACGGTGCCGATGAAGCCCGCCGCGCCCAGTGCCGTGCCCGTCGCCGCCGTCCACAGCCGGCCCATGCCCTTGCGGGCGTAGTGGATGCCCATCGCGCCGAACGTCATGGCCAGCGCACCGGCCATCACCGTCCAGGGGATCAGGAACGCCCACGTGCCCACGGCGGAGAAGGCGCCGAGGACGAGTGCCGTGGGACCAAGGGCGGTGGCGGGCGTGTCGGTTGCCGTGGACGCGGTGGATCCGGTCATGGTCTGGCCTCCCGTCGGAGAACGACTTTTTGAACGAGTTCAAATCGTACGTTGATCGTAGCGGACTTCCGGGAGGCTCGGCATGGCCATGGTGAAAGGCATCGACACCCGCGGTGCGCAGCACTGCGAGACGACGGCACTGGGAGTGCTGCTGCGGCACCAGGGCATCGATCTGTCCGAGCCCATGCTCTTCGGCCTCGGCTCCGGCCTGTCCTTCGTCTACTGGGACAGCAAGAAGATGGACTTCCCGTTCCTCGGAGGGCGGGTCAAGCCCTTCGAGCTCACCAGGAACCTGGCCGGCAGACTCGGGCTGGGGCTCGTGGTGCAGGAGACCGGATCCGCCCGCAAGGGATGGGAGAACGTGGCGGCGGCCATCGACGCCGGCCGCCCCGTCGGGCTGCAGCTCGACAGCTACCACCTGGACTACTTCACCTCGAGGGTGCACTTCGGCGGCCATGTCGTCGCCCTGTACGGCTACGACGAGCAGGACGCCTACCTGGTGGACACCGTCCAGCAGGGCGGCGCCGTGTCCACCGGCCTGGCCGCCCTGGCCCGGGCCAGGGCCGCACGCGGGCCGATGACCGCCCGGCACCGGTCCTTCGTGCTGACCGCTCCGGGGAAGCCGCCCGCCCTGCAAGACCGGATCGTTCCCGCCATCACCGCCTGCGCGGACGCCTTTCTCGAACCGCCCATCGCCAACCTTGGTCACCGGGGCATCGACAAGGCCGGGAAGCTCGTACCCGGCTGGCTCCAGCGCACCGACGCCCCCCAGAGGGACCTGCCGCAGGCTGCCCGCCTGATGGAGAAGGCCGGCACCGGTGGTGCCCTGTTCCGCAACCTCTACCGCGACTTCCTCGCCGAATGCGCCGAGTGGCTCGACAGCGGGCATCTCCGCACCGGGCACAGGCTGTACTCCGAGGCGGCCGCGCTGTGGACGGATGTCGCGGCCCTGATCGCGCGAGCCGGCGAGTCGGGCGATGAGGGGTGTCTCGTGCGGGCGGGCACCGTCCTGTCCGACATCGCGCGCGTCGAGCGCGACGCCATGCGGGCGCTGAGCCGCCTGCGCGGTGAAGCCCCCGCCGGGTGAGGGCGAGGGCTCCGCGGACGGGCGTCAGCAGATCGACTGGCTGGTGTTCACCCGCGTGATGTTGCGGAACGTCGTGTTCTCGCCGCACGGGCTTTCCCTGATGGCCGAGTTGGTGACCGTCAGGTTCTGGACGGTGATGTCCTTGTTGTTCGGGAACTCCGAGCGGGCGGCCAGGCGCAGTTCGCCGCCACCCGTGATCGTGCCGCTCTGGGCCGCCAGATCGACGTTGTAGCAGTTCTCGATCAGGACCGAGTTGTTGCCGGTGCCGGAGAGCGTCACCTTGTTGATCGTCGCCCCGCCGCTCTCCGAGACGCAGAACACGCCGCGTCCGCCGCCGCGGGCGATGACCTCGCCGACGCGGATGTTGGTGGGGTAGCCGCTGCCGACCCGGCCGTTGCGGTTGGCCATGCGGAAGGCGGCGTAGCCGGTGCCGGTGCCGGCGTTCTCCGCGTCGACCTTGGTGACGTCGGCGTTGATCGTCTGGTTGAGCAGCAGGCCGGACTCGCCCACGTTGCGGGCGGTGACCGTGCCGATGGTGAGGCCGTCGACGCCGTAGGTCTCGACCGCGTGGCTGGACGCGCCGGAGACGTAGACGTTGTCGATGCGGACGTTGCGCGTCCACTGGCTGGTGTCGCCGCGGTTGTCGATACGGACGCCCAGGCCGCGGGAGAGGCGCATGTCGATCTGGCCGAGCACCACGTTCTGGACGTTGCGCAGGAAGATGCCGTAGAGCGGGGTGCCGGTGAGCTTGAGGTTCCGCACCTCGATGTCGCGTGTGCCGCGGGAGTAGACCGGCGCCTGGTCGCCCGAGCCGCTGCCGGTGACGTCGATGGTGCCGCAGACGTCGAGGACGGTGTAGCTCGGGAGGGAGACGCGTGAGCCCGCCGGGATCGAGCCCGAGCCGCGGACCACGACCCGCTCCTTCGAAGTCCGGCCCGAGGTGAGGCTGTTGACGGCGGCCTGGACGGCGGCGCGCATGTCGGTGCCGGTGTAGACCGTGCTGCTGCCGCGCCGGGCGGTCCAGTTGGCGCCGTTCTGCACGGCCTCCGCCTGGTAGGAGCCGTCTCCGCAGGCCGCCGCTCGCGTGGGGGCGGCGGTGGCGGGAGCGGTCAGGGTGCCGGCGGCGGTGAGGAGGGCGATGGCACCGGCGGCGGCGAGGAAGGCGGATCTGCGTCCCATGAGGGCCTCGATTTCGTCGGACGTGGGGGGTGTGCAAGCGCTTTCTCCGCCTGCGGCCGGTGAGTCTGGCAAAGGGTCGGCAAAGCGTCAATGGATAGGGCAGGGCGTCGAGTTGGGCGGGATGCGGCACGGTTCCGGGGTGCGGGACACGGCACCGTTCGCGGTCGTGCGAGGCAGGCAGCGGTTCGCGGTCGCGCGAGTTGCGCGGGAGTGGCCGGGCGGTCGTACGGGAAACTCGACCGCATGCGGAGTGCGTACAGCGTGGAGACGGTCAGGACCGCCGAACGGGAGCTGATGGCGCGGCTGCCGGAGGGGGCGCTGATGCAACGCGCCGCCGCCGGACTCGCCGCCGCCTGCGCCGACCTGCTCGGGCGGGTGTACGGCAGCCGGATCGTGCTGCTGGTCGGGAGCGGCGACAATGGCGGTGACGCGCTGTACGCCGGCGCCCGGCTGGCCCGGCGCGGGGCCGGAGTCACCGCCGTGCTGCTCGCGCCGGAGCGTGCCCATGCGGCGGGGCTCGCGGCGTTGCGGCGGGCCGGAGGGCGGGTCGCAGAAGCCGGTGGCGGTGGCGTCGAGGAGTTGATCGAGCGGGCGGACCTCGTCCTCGACGGCATCGTCGGGATCGGCGGGAAGGGCGGGCTGCGGCCGGACGCCGTGCCACTGGCCGCAGCCGCTGGGCGGGCGCGGGGCGCCGTGGTCGCCGTCGATCTGCCGAGCGGGGTCGACGTCGACACCGGGCAGGTGCGCGGCGTCGCGGTCCGGGCCGATCTGACGGTGACGTTCGGGACGCACAAGCCGGGCCTGCTGATCGATCCGGCTCGGGAGTACGCCGGGTCGGTGCGGCTGGTCGACATCGGCCTCGAGCTGCCGGTCGAGCCGGAGCTGGAGGCGTTGCAGCACGCGGACGTGGCGGGGCTGCTGCCGGTGCCCCGGGCCGAGAGCGACAAGTACCGGCGGGGTGTCGTCGGGATCGCCGCCGGGTCCGCGCGCTACCCGGGCGCCGCCGTACTGGCTGTCTCGGGGGCGTTGCGGGGCGGGGCCGGGGCCGTGCGGTACGTGGGGCCGGCCGGGGACGCCGTCATCGCACGGTTTCCCGAGACGCTCGTGTCGGACCAGGGGCCGAAGCACGCCGGGCGGGTGCAGGCTTGGGTCGTCGGGCCGGGGGCCGGGGACGACGCGGCGACGGTGGGGGAGGTGCTGGCGGCGGACGTGCCGGTGCTGATCGACGCGGACGGGTTGCGGCTGGCCGGCGCGGAGGCCGTACGGGGGCGGAGGGCGCCGACGCTCATGACGCCGCATGCCGGGGAGGCGGCGGCGCTGCTCGGCGTGGACCGCGGGGAGGTCGAAGGGGCCCGGCTGGCGGCGGTGCGGGAGCTGGCGGGGCGGTACGGGGCGACCGTGCTGCTGAAGGGGTCCACGACGCTGGTCGCCGACTCGGGAGGCGGGGCGGTGCGGGTGAATCCGACGGGGACGTCCTGGCTGGCCACGGCGGGGAGCGGGGACGTGTTGTCCGGGCTGGCGGGGTCGTTGCTGGCGGCGGGGCTGTCCGCGGTGGACGCGGGGAGCGTCGGGGCGTATGTGCATGGGCTCGCCGGGAGGCTGGCGGCGGACGGGGCGCCGGTGGGGGCGCACGATGTGGCGGAGGCCGTTCCGATGGCCTGGCGGAACGTCCTTGGCTGAGGAAGTGGGGGCGGGTGGGGGCCTCGTCTCGGCCTGGACGGCCTCGTCCTCGAGTGCCGGACGGGCTGACATTGCGGGGCCGCTGCCCCGGCAGTGCCGGGCCGCTCTGAGACACTGGGCGCGATGAGCGAGAGAACAGCCCCGCGGACCGCGCCCTCGCGGGCCCGCGCCGAGATCGATCTGGCCGCCCTGCGGGCCAATGTGCGGGCCCTGCGTGCCCACGCGCCGGGCGCGGCCCTGATGGCCGTGGTGAAGTCCGAGGCGTACGGCCACGGGGCTGTGCCGTGCGCCCGCGCCGCCGTCGCCGCGGGGGCGGACTGGCTGGGCACCGCCACGCCCGAGGAGGCCCTCGCCCTGCGGGCCGCCGGGCTGCCGGGCCGCATCATGTGCTGGCTGTGGACGCCCGGCGGGCCCTGGCGCGAGGCCATCGAGGCCGACCTCGACGTGTCCGTCAGTGCGATGTGGGCCCTGGACGAGGTCACCGCGGCGGCCCGGCTCGCCGGGCGGCCCGCGCGGGTGCAGCTCAAGGCCGACACCGGGCTCGGACGCAACGGCTGCCAGCCCGGCGACGACTGGGCCGGACTCGTCCGCGCGGCCCTGCGCGCCGAGGCCGAGGGACTCCTGCGCGTCACGGGGCTGTGGTCGCACTTCGCCTGTGCCGACGAGCCCGGCCATCCCTCCATCGCCGCCCAGCTCGCCCTCTTCCGGGAGATGGTCGCCTACGCCGAGGAGCGGGGCGCCCGGCCCGAGGTCCGGCACATCGCCAACTCGCCGGCCACGCTCACCCTCCCCGAGAGCCATTTCGACCTGGTCCGCACCGGCATCGCGACCTACGGCATCTCGCCCAGCCCCGAGCTCGGCACCCCGGCCGACTTCGGGCTGCGCCCGGTGATGACGCTGTCCGCCTCGCTCGCGCTGGTCAAGCACGTACCGGGCGGGCACGGGGTCAGCTACGGCCACCGGTACGTGACCCCTGGCGAGACCACTCTCGGCCTCGTCCCGCTGGGCTACGCGGACGGCATCCCGCGGCACGCTTCCTCGGCCGGACCGGTCCTGGTCGAGGGCAAGTGGCGCACGATCGCGGGACGGGTCGCCATGGACCAGTTCGTGGTGGACCTGGGCGGCGACGAGCCCGCGGCGGGCGCCGAGGCGGTGCTCTTCGGGCCCGGGGACCGCGGTGAGCCCACCGCCGAGGACTGGGCCCAGGCGGCCGGAACCATCGCCTACGAGATCGTGACGCGGATCGGAACGCGCGTTCCCCGCGTCTATGTGAATGAGGAACAGGACGGGTAACTCGCACAGGGAGCCGTCACGCGAGAAACAACAGGCACCCTGACAACAGTGGCACCAACGGCAGCACCCGACCGTCCCATGACAACGAACCTGATCAGCACCCCGGCGAAGAGGAGCGGTACGTGAGCGAGAGCAGTGCGGAGGCCGTCGCGAACGCCGCCTCCGCGGCCGTCGCGGCCTCCGCCGCGGGGGCGGCGGGAGGCTGGCGCCGGGCGACCGGTATCGCCGGCGTCGCTATAGGCGTGGTGGCCGCGGGCGCGGCCGCCGGTGTCGCCCTGGAGCGGATGACGGTCGGCCGGGGCATGCGCCAGAAGGCCCGGCTCGCCCTGGACTCGGCGGGGCCCTACGGCTCGCTGCGCGGCATGCCAGGCAAGGCGTTCGCCGACGACGGTACGGAGCTGTACTACGAGGTCGACGACATCGACCCGGAGGCCGCGCCCGCCGCCATCGGCCCGCGCCGCCGCAGGCTCTTCGGCCGCAAGGCACCCGCTCCCGTCACGGTCGTCTTCAGCCACGGCTACTGCCTCAGCCAGGACTCCTGGCACTTCCAGCGGGCCGCGCTGCGCGGCGTCGTACGGACCGTGCACTGGGACCAGCGCAGCCACGGCCGGTCCGCGCGGGGCGTGGCGCAGGCGCGGGACGGCGAGCCGGTCACCATCGAGCAGCTGGGCCGCGACCTCAAGGCCGTCATCGACGCGGCCGCCCCGGAGGGGCCGATCGTGCTGGTCGGCCACTCGATGGGCGGCATGACGGTGATGGCGCTGGCCGACCAGTACCCCGAGCTGATCAGCGAGCGGGTCGTCGGGGTCGCCTTCGTGGGCACGTCGTCGGGGCGGCTCGGCGAGGTCAACTACGGGCTTCCGGTCGCCGGCGTCAACGCGGTGCGGCGGGTGCTGCCCGGCGTGCTGAAGGCGCTGGGACAGCGGGCCGACCTGGTGGAGAAGGGGCGCCGGGCCACCGCCGACCTGTTCGCCGGGATCATCAAGCGGTACTCCTTCGCGTCCCGGGACGTCGATCCGGCCGTCGCCCGGTTCGCCGAGCGGATGATCGAGAGCACGCCGATCGACGTGGTCGCCGAGTACTACCCGGCGTTCAACGACCACGACAAGACCGAGGCGCTCGGATGCTTCGCCGGCATGCCGGTCCTCGTCCTGGCCGGTGTGCAGGATCTGGTCACGCCCAGTGAGCACAGCGAGGCCATCGCCGATCTGCTGCCGGACGCCGAGCTGGTGCTGGTGCCGGACGCGGGGCATCTGGTGATGCTGGAGCATCCGGAGGTGGTCACCGACCGCCTCGCCGACCTGCTCACCCGCACGGGTGCCGTGCCGGCAGGGGCTACCGTGAAGGGCTATGGAAGCACCAGCACCGCACAGCCCGGCTGAGCCCGGATCCGTCCAGATCGTCGTCACGTCCCCCGAGCAGATGCGGGAGCTGGGCCGCCGGCTCGCGAAACTGCTGCGCGCGGGTGACCTGGTGATGCTCAGCGGAGAGCTCGGGGCGGGCAAGACGACACTGACCCGTGGGCTGGGGGAGGGGCTGGGCGTGCGCGGGGCCGTCACCTCGCCGACCTTCGTGATCGCCCGGGTGCATCCCTCGCTGGGCGACGGGCCGCCGCTGGTCCATGTCGACGCCTACCGGCTCTCCGGCGGCCTTGACGAGATGGAGGACCTCGACCTCGATGTCTCGCTGCCCGAGTCCGTGATGGTCGTTGAGTGGGGAGAGGGCAAGGTCGAGGAGCTGACCGAGGACCGGCTCCAGGTCGTCATCCACCGCGCGGTGGGCGACACGACCGACGAGGTCCGGCAGATGACGATCACCGGTGTGGGCGAACGCTGGGCGTCGGCGGACCTGAGCGTGCTCGCCGCGTAAGTCGCGGTGTGCGGTCTTTTGATGAACGTTCCGACAAGACGTCGGCAAGATGTTGCGTTCGGCGTCTTGTGCGTGGTCACATGGTATCCAGTCCGTGGTTAGGTGAACCTAACTTCGTTGCCCCGGCCTTCGGGAGGCGTCCATGTCGGCTACAGAGAGCAAGGGGCAGCCGCAGCCGTTCGCGGTCGCCGGGGTGTCCATGCGTGACCTGCTGGCGGCCGGCGAGGCGGCGGCCCTGATCTCCACGCCCCCGCGCGCTCCCGAGCCCGAGTTCTCCGAACGGGCCCCGGAACACCGCGAAGCGGCCTAGGCCCTACGGACGGATCCCTAGCGGACCACGACGACCCTGCGGCCGATCGTCGCGAACGTCCACATCGCGTCGCCGTTCACACGTGACTCGCGGATGCCACCCGTGCGGACCTTCGGGTCGGGGGTGGCGGTCGAGCCGGGCACGGCCGCGCTGAAGCCGATGACCACGCCGTCCACGCTGGTGAAGCGCACGACATGCTCGACGGGGATGCCGTCGGAGCCGGTGATCGCGTTCGAGCGGGACGTCACCGAGTAGCTGCCCGGGGCCGGATCCACCGCGCTCGGGTCGACCTCGAACGTGCGCGTGACCACCTCGTCCGTGCCGACCAGCCACACCCGGTCGCCGCCCAGGGAGTACACGACCCGGGCGCCCTGGCCGGAGCCGCCGGGCAGCGCGGCAGGGTCCTTCTTGGGCCGGGGCGCCTTCGAGGCGCCGGCCTTCGGCGAGGCGCCCGCCTGCGGCCTGCCCAGACCGGCCGGGACGGTCGCCGACGCCTGGTAGGCCAGGTAGCCGACCGTCGCGAGGGCCGCGGCGGTGAGCCCGGCCACGATTCCCGAGCTGCTGACTGCCACCGGCGGCCACCTCCGCGTCTTACGTCCCTGCCGTGACGGAAGGTGACGGTAGCAGCAGGTGACGGCCCGGCAGGTGCGGCTCCGCCGGGCCGGAGGCCCGTGTCGAACGTCGTGCGTGCCGCGCGATGCCAGGCACGCACGCTCGCCGCGCTGTCGGGCCGTCTCCGACCCCCTGGAACGGGGATGGCCCTCGGCCCTGCGGCGCACCTCCCCGAGCATCCGGCTTCGCCGGAGATGGGGGGCCACCCCCTCCGTGCCGCCGCGGGGCCCGCTCGACGGGCGGAGGGCAAGGCGTCCGACACCCGCCCTGAGGAGCCGTAGGCTGTTTGCGTGCTCTTGCTCGCTCTGGATACCGCCACACCCGCCGTCACCGTCGCGCTGCACGACGGCCGCGACGTCATCGCCTCGTCGAGTCAGGTGGACGCGCGGCGGCACGGGGAACTGTTGCTGCCGGCGATCGACCGGGTGCTCGCCGAGGCCGGTCTGAAGCTGGACGCCGTCACCGGGATCGTCGCCGGCATCGGTCCGGGCCCGTACACCGGGCTGCGCGTCGGGCTGATGACCGCCGAGACCTTCGGGCTGGCGCTCGGCGTCCCCGTGCACGGCGTGTGCACGCTGGACGGCCTCGCCTTCGCCGCCGACCTCGAGGGCCCGTTCGTCGTGGCGACCGACGCCCGCCGCAAGGAGGTGTACTGGGCGCGCTACGCCGACTCCCGCACCCGCCTCACCGACCCGGCCGTCGACCGGCCCGCCGACATCGCCGAGCAGGTCAAGGGCCTGCCCGCGGTCGGCGCGGGCGCGCTGCTCTACCCGGACACCTTCCCCAAGGCGCACGAGCCCGAGCACGTGTCCGCCGCCGCCCTCGCCCGGCTGGCCGCCGAGAAACTGGCGGCGGGCGAGGAGTTCGCCGCGCCCCGGCCGCTGTATCTGCGCCGCCCGGATGCCCAGGTCCCCAAGAACTACAAGGTGGTCACCCCCAAGTGACCGAACCCGTGATGTGTGCGCTGCGTGAGATGCGCTGGTGGGACATCGACCCCGTACTGGAACTGGAACGGGACCTGTTTCCCGAGGACGCCTGGTCGCGAGGCATGTTCTGGTCCGAACTGGCCCACTCGCGCGGGCCGGGGGCGACCCGGCGGTACGTGGTCGCCGAGTCCGGCGGCCGGATCACCGGGTACGCCGGACTCGTCGCCACCGGCGAGCAGGCCGACGTCCAGACCATCGCCGTCGCCCGGGACCTGTGGGGCACCGGCCTCGGCGGGCTGCTGCTGGCCGAGTTGCTCCGCGCGGCGACCGCCTTCGAGTGCGCCGAGGTGATGCTGGAGTGCCGCGTCGACAACGTCCGCGCGCAGAAGCTCTACGAGCGCTTCGGCTTCGAGCCCATCGGCTTCCGGCGCGGCTATTACCAGCCCGGGAACGTGGACGCCCTCGTGATGCGCCTCACCGACCCTTCAACTTCCGTACAAGGAACCGAGATCAATGGCTGACGAACCGCTCGTCCTCGGCATCGAGACCTCCTGCGACGAGACCGGCGTCGGCATCGTCCGCGGCACCACCCTGCTGGCCGACGCCATCGCCTCCAGCGTCGACGAGCACGCCCGCTTCGGCGGCGTCGTCCCGGAGGTCGCGAGCCGTGCCCACCTGGAGGCGATGGTCCCCACCATCGACCGCGCGCTGAAGGAGGCGGGCGTCAGCGCCCGCGACCTCGACGGCATCGCCGTCACGGCCGGTCCCGGCCTCGCCGGTGCGCTGCTGGTCGGCGTCTCGGCCGCGAAGGCCTACGCGTACGCGCTCGGCAAGCCCCTCTACGGCGTCAACCACCTCGCCTCGCACATCTGCGTGGACCAGCTGGAGCACGGCCCGCTGCCCGAGCCGACCATGGCGCTGCTGGTCTCCGGCGGCCACTCCTCGCTGCTGCTGTCCTCGGACATCACCTCCGACGTCCGCCCGATGGGCGCGACCATCGACGACGCGGCCGGGGAGGCCTTCGACAAGATCGCGCGGGTGCTGAACCTGGGCTTCCCGGGCGGGCCGGTCATCGACCGGTACGCGCGGGAGGGCGACCCGAACGCGATCGCGTTCCCGCGCGGCCTGACCGGCCCGCGCGATCCGGCCTACGACTTCTCCTTCTCGGGGCTGAAGACGGCCGTGGCCCGCTGGATCGAGGCCAAGCGGGCGGTGGGGGAGGAGGTCCCGGTGCGGGACGTGTCGGCCTCCTTCCAGGAGGCGGTCGTGGACGTGCTGACCCGCAAGGCCGTCCGGGCCTGCAAGGACGAGGGCGTCGACCACCTGATGATCGGCGGCGGTGTCGCCGCCAACTCCCGGCTGCGCGCCCTGGCCCAGGAGCGCTGCGAGGCGGCCGGGATCCGGCTGCGGGTGCCGCGGCCCAAGCTGTGCACGGACAACGGGGCGATGGTCGCCGCGCTCGGCGCCGAGATGGTGGCCCGGAACCGGACCGCGTCGAGCTGGGACCTGCCGGCCGACTCCTCGCTGCCGGTGACGGAGCCTCATGTGCCGGGCAAGGACCACGGCCACCACCACGGCCACGACCATGTGCACGAGGTCAGCAAGGAGAACCTCTACCCGTGACAGTCGCCCTGATGTGGGAGGCGCGGGCCGTTCCCGGGCGCGGCGAGGAGCTGCTGGCCTGGGCACGCGCCCAGGAGCTGCCCCGCGAGCCGCTGCGCCGGGAGACCCTGCGCGCTCCCCAGGACCGGGTCCTCGTCCTCACCTGGTGGGACGCCCCGTACGACGCCGAGCTGCCGGAACTGCCCGAGCCGGACGGGGAGTTGGTGACCCGGGCGGTGCACCGGTGGCGGTTCGAGTCGGTCGCCGTCGGCTGACCGGGCCGGTCAGCTCGGGTTCGGCGACACCTCCGTCTCGCAGCGCAGCCGCCGGTCGGTGCCGAGCACCCGGACCGGGCCCGTCAGGGTGAGGCACGCGGTGTGCCGCACGTCCGCGCTCGATGCCGCCAGCCTCAGTTCCAGGGCGCCCGGCTCGACCACCCGCCGCCCCGCGCGGTCGGTGAAGGACGACAGGTCCGCGTGGAAGCGGAACGTCACCCGGGCCGTCTCGCCCGGGGCCGCCGCCACCCGCTGATAGCCGATCAGCCGCATGTCGGGGCGGGTCACGGACGCCACCGGGTCGTGCAGATACAGCTGCACCACCTCCGCGCCCTCGCGCTCGCCCGTGTTGCGGACCGTCACCGACACGTCGTACGAGCCGTCCGTGCCGATCTCGGCCGGCTCCGCGCCGCCCGTGCCGTCCTCCCAGGCGAACGTCGTGTACGAGCGGCCGTGGCCGAAGGCGTACAGCGGGGTCGGGTCGAGGTTGCTGACCTCGCCCGCGAGGCCCAGGGGCGGCTGGAGATACGTCCAGGGCTGGCCGCCGGGGACCTGCGGGACGCTCACGGGGAGACGGCCCGACGGGTTCACGCGGCCCGACAGGACGCCCGCGACCGCCGGGCCGCCCTCCTCCCCCGGGAAGAAGGCCTGGACGACGGCTCCCAGACGTCCGTGCCACCGCCCGAGGGCGTACGGCCGGCCGGTCAGCAGGACCAGGACCACGGGCACGCCGGTGGCGATCAGCGCGTCCAGCAACTCGCCCTGGGCGCCCGGCAGGCCGAGGTCCGTCGCGTCGCAGCCCTCGCCCGAGGTGCCCCGGCCGAACAGGCCCGCCCGGTCGCCGAGGACCGCCACGCACACGTCCGCCTCGGCGGTGCGGGCGACGGCCTCCTCGAATCCCGCCGTGTCCGGGCCGGTCACGTCGCACCCCTGCGCGAACGTCACCTTGGCGTCGGGAAGTTCGGTGCGCAGGGCGTCGAGGACGGTCGGGATCTCGATGCCGGTCGGCACGTCGGGGTGGTGGGTGAGGACGTGGGACGGGAAGGAGTAGCAGCCCAGCATGGCCAGGGCGTCGGCCGCCCGGGGGCCGACCACCGCGATCCGGGTGTCGGGGGCCAGCGGGAGCAGTCCGTCGGGGTTGTCGAGCAGGACCACCGACTCCTCGGCCAGGCGGCGGGCCAGGATCCGGTTGCCCGTGGAGTCCAGGTTCACCGCGGCGGTCGGCTCGGGGGTCCAGTCCTCGTCCAGCAGGCCCAGTTCGCACTTCTGGAGCAGGACGCGGCGGGCCGCGCGGTCCACGAGTTCCTCGGGCACCTGGCCCGACCGGACGGCGGCCGGCAGCGGATCGCCGTAGCACTTGAGGGTGGGCAGTTCGACGTCGATGCCGGCGGTGAGGGCCGCGTGGGCCGCCTCGGCCGGGGTGCCGGCGACGCGGTGCAGGGTCTGGAGGAAGCCGATGCCGAAGTAGTCGGCGACGACCGTGCCGGTGAAGCCCCACTCCTCGCGCAGGAGTTCGGTCAGCAGCTCGGGGTCCGCCGAGGCCGGGACGCCGTCCCGCTCGGTGTACGCGGCCATCACCGAGCGCGCCCCGCCCTCGCGCAGCGCCATCTCGAAGGGCGGGAGCGTGACGTCCGCGAACTCGCGGACGCCGGCCCGTACCGGTGCCAGATTGCGGGCGCCCGCCGAGGAGGCGTACCCGGCGAAGTGCTTGAGCGTGGCGACGACCCCGGCCGACTCCAGGCCCCGCACATAGGCCGAACCGACCGTGCCGACCAGATACGGATCCTCGCCGATGGTCTCCTCCACCCGGCCCCAGCGCGGATCGCGTACGACGTCCAGCACGGGCGCGAGGCCCTGGTGGACACCGGCCGAGCGCAGGTCGTCGCCGATCCGGCGGGCCATCTCCTCGACCAGCGGGGGATCCCAGGTCGCGCCCCAGGCCAGCGGGACCGGATAGGCCGTGGCCTGCCAGGCGGTGAAGCCGGCCAGGCACTCCTCGTGCGCGATCGCCGGGATGCCGAAGCGGCCGGCCTCGGTGATACGGCGCTGGGCGCGGGCCAGAGCACGCACGCCGAGCGCCGGGTCAACGGGGGCGGTGCCGAAGGAGCGCGTGAGCTGGCCCAGGCCGCGCGTGATCAGCTCGTCCCATGCCTCGTCGGAGTAGTCGACGGTCATGTCGTGCTGATGCGGAGCGACTCCGTCGCCGTCCGTCGAGGCGCCCACCCACACGCCGTACAGCTGGGCGGTCTTCTCCTCCAGGGTCATCCGGGAGAGCAGGTCGTCGACGCGGGCGGCGGCGGGCAGGGCGTGGTCACGCCAGGGCGCGGTGGTCATGAAGCTCCTGTCGGGTGGACGGACGGCCCTCTCACGAACGGTGCTGACGAGCGTTTCTCACGAACGTATTCACGAATGTTTCGTTATGTACTCCGAATGTTCCGGGAACCTATGGCGCCGCGAGGACTTCGTCAAGGGGGCCCGCAGGGTTACGATCGCCGCCATGACTTCCCCGGAGCCCGCTGAAAGCCGGCCGCAAACCCGGACGCAATCCCGGACGCAGGGGCGCACCGCGCAGACCGCGACGCTCGCCGAGATCGCCCGTGAGGCCGGTGTGTCGGCGCCGACTGTTTCGAAGGTCCTGAACGGCCGGGCCGATGTCGCCCCGGCCACCCGGGCCCGCGTGGAGGACCTGCTGCGCGCCCACGGCTACCGGCGCCGCCGCGCCGAGGCGACCCGCTCGCCCCTGATCGACCTGGTCTTCCACGAGTTGGAGAGCGCCTGGGCGATGGAGGTCATCCGGGGCGTGGAGAACGTGGCCCGGGACGCCGGGCTGAGCGTGGTGCTGTCGGAGAGCGCGGGGCGGCTCACCCCCGGGCGTACCTGGGCCGACCAGGTCGCCGCGCGCCGCCCGCACGGCGTCGTCCTCGTGCTGTCCGGACTCGACGCGTCGCAGCGGGCGCTGCTGACCAGCCGCTCCATCCCGTTCGTGGTGATGGACCCGGCCGGCGACCCGGGCGCCGACGTGCCGTCGATCGGCGCGACCAACTGGCAGGGCGGTCTCGCGGCCACCCGGCATCTGGTCGAGCTGGGGCACCGCAGGATCGGCGCGATCACCGGGCCGTCGCAGATGATGTGCAGCCGCGCCCGGATCGACGGCTACCGGGCCGCGCTGGAGACGGCCGGGCTGCCGGTGGACCCCGAGCTGATCGCGGACGGCGACTTCCACCACGAGGCCGGCTACCGGCGGGGCCTGGAGCTGCTGCGCCGCCCGGACCGGCCGACCGCCGTCTTCGCCGGGAACGACCTCCAGGCGCTCGGGCTGTACGAGGCCGCGCGCGAACTGGGGCTGCGCATCCCCGAGGACCTGAGCGTGGTCGGGTTCGACGACCTGCCGGTGGCGCCCCTGGTCGGGCCGCCGCTGACGACCGTACGGCAGCCGCTGACGGAGATGGCCGAGGCGGCGGCCAAGCTGGTCCTCGACCTCGGCCGCGAGGAGGGCACCCCGGCGGCGACCCGGGTCGAGCTGGCCACGAGCCTGGTGGTGCGCAGCAGCACGGCGGCGCCCCTGGCCGGAAGGTGACGTATGGACGGGTGGGACGGGCGTCTCCACCCTCCTCCGAAGCCAATCGGTTGCACCATCGAAACTTTCGAAGGCGCCCGCAAGGAGACCGTTGTTCGCCGCCTGGGACGTGGTGAACGAACCGTGCGGCGAAACCTGGTCCATCGTCGTCTGAGAATTTCCGAAGAAAAGGCGCGTCGAGGTCCCTGCCCGTAATAATTCGGACTTATGTTCCTGCCGTGACGGGACACGAGGCGAACGGGGACGAGAGCAGAGGCGCGGGCCGGCGGTCGATCGCGCTCCGGACCGCCGGCCTCACCCTGACGGCCCTGCTGATGCTGGCCGCCGCGGCGGCGGGCTGGGCCTACTGGCATCTCGACAGCAACATCAAGAGCGTCGACATCGACAACGCGCTGGGCGACAACCGCCCGCCGAAGCCGGTGGCCACACCGTCGCCCTCGGCGTCCGCCCTGCCCAGTGGGGCGCTCAACATCCTGGTCCTGGGCTCGGACTCGCGCAGCGGCGAGGAGAACCAGAGGCTCGGCGGCGGCGACAGCGCGGGTGCCCGCTCCGACACGGCGATGGTCGTCCACCTCGACGCCGGGCGGACCAGCGCGACGGTGGTGAGCATCCCGCGCGACACCCTGGTCACCCGCCCGTCCTGCCCGCGCTCCTCCGGCGGGTCGACGGCGGTTGCCTACGACTCCATGTTCAACAGCGCCTACGCGGTGGGCGGTCCGGTCTGCGCCGTGAAGACGGTCGAGTCGCTCACCGGCGTCCGCATGGACCACTACATCGAGATCGACTTCTCCGGCTTCGCGAAGCTCGTGGACGCGCTCGGCGGCGTCACCGTCACCACGAAGGAGGACATCGCCGACGACCACAGCCATCTGCGCCTGAAAGCCGGCACCCACCACCTGGACGGCACCCGGGCCCTCGCCCTGGCCCGCACCCGGCACGGCATCGGCGACGGCAGCGACCTCGGCCGCATCGGCCTCCAGCAGACGCTGGTGAAGGCACTGCTGGAACAGATCACCGCACAGAACCTGCTCACCGACCCGGCGCAGCTGTACCGGGTCGCGGACGCGGTGACCGCCGGCCTCACCACCGACACCGGCCTGGACTCCCTGACCGACCTGACCCGGCTCGGACAGAGCCTGCGGGGCCTGTCGGCGAGCGAGGTGCGGACGGTGACCATGCCGGTGGTGCGGGCGCCGTCGGACCCCAACCGGGTGGTGGCCGAGGAGCCCGAGGCGAAGAAGCTGTGGGAGTCGCTGCGCTGACCTGCGCGAACGCGGCCCGGAAAAGTATCCGGAAAAAAATCCCGAAGAAACGCTGCGACCGTGTCGATCCCGGCGTCTCCCGATCGACGCAGGGGTGTGAGCGGGAACAGACACCGCTCCGGAGACCCCCGAGGAGTCACCATGCCGCGCTTTCTCACCCTGATCCGCATCGACGAGAAGAACGCCCCCGCCGAGGGCCCGAGCCCCGAGCTCATGGAGCGGATGGGCACGCTCCTGGAGGAGATCACCAAGGCCGGGGTCATGCTCGACACCGCCGGGCTCACCCCGACCTCCGACGGCAGCCGGGTGACCTGGGAGGGCGGGCGGCTGTCCGTCACCGACGGGCCGTTCACCGAGTCCAAGGAGGTCATCGGCGGCTACTCGATCAGCCAGTGCAAGGACAAGGCCGAGGCGATCGAGTGGACCAAGCGGTTCCTGTCCGTGCACGAGGACTACTGGACGATCACGGCCGAGGTCCGGCAGATCACCGAGGACTGACCGGATCTGCTTGGCCGGGTGCCGCCGAGGGTGTCTGATGGTGGGCTGTGACAGCGCAGCCCACCCCGGACCCGAGCGGCACCGGCACGGCCATCGAAACGGTCTTCCGCATCGAGTCGCCTCGCATCATCGCCGGCGTCGCCCGGGTCGTCCGGGACGTCGGCATCGCCGAGGAACTCGCGCAGGACGCCCTGGTCGCCGCGCTGGAGCAGTGGCCGCGGGACGGGGTGCCCGACAACCCGGGCGCCTGGCTGATGACCACCGCCCGCAACCGCGCCGTCGACCTGGTCCGCCGCCGGGAGAACTACGCCCGCAAGCTGGCGGAGATCGGCCGCGACCTGTCGACCGTGTCTCCCCCGGAGGAGCCCGCGGTTCTCCATGACCCTGACGACATCGACGACGACCTGCTGCGCCTGGTCTTCACCGCCTGCCACCCGGTGCTGTCCACCGAGGCCCGCACCGCCCTCACCCTGCGCCTCCTCGGCGGCCTCACCACGGCCGAGATCGCCCGCGCCGTCCTGGTCCCGGAACCGACCGTCGCGCAACGCATCGTCCGCGCGAAACGCACCCTGGCGACGCGGAACATCGCCTTCGAGGTGCCCTACGGCCCCGACCGCGAGGCCCGTCTCGGCTCCGTCCTCGACGTCATCTACCTCATCTTCAACGAGGGCTACGCCGCCACGGCCGGCGACGACTGGCTCCGCCCGTCCCTGTGCGAGGACGCCCTGCGGCTGGCCCGGGTGCTCTCGTCCCTCATGCCGAAGGAACCCGAGGTCCACGGCCTGACCGCGCTCCTGGAGTTCCAGGCGTCCCGCACGGCGGCCCGGACCGGCCCCTCCGGCGACCCCGTCCTCCTCAAGGACCAGAACCGCGCCCGCTGGAACCGCATGCTCATCGCCCGCGGCGTCGCCGCGCTGGGCAGGGCCGAGGCCACCTCCTCCGGCGCCCCGGGCCCCTACCTCCTGCAGGCCGCCATCGCCGCCTGCCACGCGCACGCCTACACCTACGAGGAGACCGACTGGCCGCGCATCGCCGTGCTGTACGGCCTCCTGGCCGCTCGCTCGCCCTCCCCGGTCGTGGAGCTGAACCGCGCGGTGGCCGTCTCCATGGCCGAGGGCCCGTCCCAGGCCCTGCCCATCGTCGACGCCCTGACCGACGACCCCGCCCTGCGGGACTACCACCTGCTCCCCAGCGTCCGGGCCGACCTCCTCTCCCGCCTGGACCGTACGACGGAGGCCCGGGCCGAGTTCGAACGGGCGGCGTCGCTGACGCGGAACGAACGGGAACGGGAGTTGCTGCTGCGCCGGGCGGCGGAACAGTCCTGACGGTGTCCCGGCTACGCGGGGTGCCCGATGAGCATCGCCGGTGCCCCCGCCATCCGGGTCAGGAACACCGTGGCCGCGTGCGGGCCCTGCGGCTTGACCTTCTTGCGGAGTTCCTCCGGCTCGACGGCCGAACCCCGCTTCTTGACGGTGAGGGTGCCGACCTGACGCTCCCTCAGCAGGGCCTTCAGCTTCTTGACGTTGAAGGGGAGATGGTCGGTGATCTCGTAGGCGGTGGCGTACGGGGTCGGGTGCAGGGCGTCGGCCGTGACGTACGCGATGGTCGCGTCGAGCAGGCCGCCGTCGACCCGGTCGGCCACCTCGGAGACCAGATGGGCCCGGATGACGGCGCCGTCGGGCTCGTACAGGTAGCGGCCGGGCGGGCGGACCTCCGGGTCGGGCAGACCGCGCGAGAGCAGGGTGCGGGGGCCCGGCAGCAGCGTGGCCCGTACCGCCCCCGGCTCGGTGCCGAACCACAGCACCGCCTCCTTCACGTCCCCGCCGTCGGAGATCCACTCGGCCTCGGCGTCCTCGGGCACCGCCTCGTGCGGGATGCCGGGGGCGATCTTCAGCGCGGCGGCGCGAGGGGCCCGGCGGGCGGCCGACACCGCCCAGGACAGGGGCGGTGAGTAGGCCTCGGGGTCGAAGATCCGGCCCCGGCCGCCGCGCCGGGCCGGGTCGACGAAGACGGCGTCGTACCCCGCCGTGTCCACCTCGGTGACATCGGCCTCCCGCACCTCGATCAGGCCTGCGAGACCCAGCGCGTCGGCGTTCGCCCGCGCCGCCGCGGCCGTCAGCGGGTCCCGGTCCACGGCCAAGACCCGGATCCCGGCGCGGGCCAGCGCGATCGCGTCCCCGCCGATGCCGGAACACAGGTCGGCGACGGAGGTGATCCCCAGGTCCTTCATCCGCTCGGCCCGATACGCCGCCACACTCGCCCGGGTCGACTGCTCCACCCCGTTCGGCGTGAAGAACATCCGCCCCGCGTCCTGGGCCCCGAACTTCACCGCCGCCCGCTGCCGCAGCCGCGCCTGGCCCAGCGCCGCCGACACCAGCTCGGCGGGGTGCTCCCGGCGCAGCCGCGTCGCCACGGCCAGCTCCCGCGCCGGGTCGGTGTCCCGCACCTCGTCGAGGAGGGCGCGGCCTTCGGGGGTGAGGAGGAGGGCGAGGTCGTTCACCGGATCATTGTCGGCCACGGAGCGGCGGGGGCGGCGGGCCGGGGCGGATGTGGGCCAGTCGGAGGACGGTGGGGCCGTCGGCCGCGGTGTCGCGGCGGGTTCACAGGGGTGGGCTGCGAGGATCCGGCATCATGCGAGCAGTCGTACAAAATGACAAAAGGCGGTCAACTGGCGGCGTGCGCATCGGCCTCGCCGTACTCGCCCTCGCTGCCATCGCCTCGGGCTGCGCGCAGGCGGACGGCGGCCAGGTCGCCCCGGCCGGCGGTCAGCAGCCCCTCGAGGCGCCCCCGGCCCGCGCGCTGGACTCCTACGCCACCAAGCTGCGCGCCGCGCACGCCGCCCGCATCGCCGCGGCGCACCGCTGGGGGCTGAGGAGGGTCCCGCTGGCCGCCCCGCCGGCTCCCGGGAAGAAGCCCAGGATCAGGACCCGCAAGGGCTTCGAGGTGGACGGTCACCGGGAGCTGGATCTGCCGCCCGTCTTCACCGCGATCCCCACCCGGGACAAGGTCGTCTTCCTCACCATCGACGACGGCGCCGAGAAGGACCCGGCGTTCCTGCGGATGATGAGCGACCTGGACGTCCCGTACACCGCCTTCCTCAGCGGCTACCTCGTGAAGGACGACGACCGCTACTTCCGGCAGATGCAGGCCAGGGGCGCGGTCCTGAACAACCACACCCTCTGGCACCGCTACATGCCGGGCCTGTCGTACCGCGCGCAGCGGCGCGAGATCTGCGGCATGCAGCGCTTCATCGAAAGGCGCTACGGCACCCGCCCCACCCTCTTCCGCCCGCCCTTCGGCAGCTACGAAAGGGCGACCCTGCGCGCCGCCAAGGACTGCGGCATCGAGTACGTCCCCCTCTGGAACGCGGAGGTCTTCGTCGACCACTGGGAGTACCGCGAGCCGGGCCGGAGGCTGCGGCCGGGCGACATCGTCCTCACCCACTTCCGGGGCCGCGAGCAGTGGAAGGGCGCGATGCCCGACATGATCCGCCGCTTCCTGAACAAGGTCACGACCGAGGGATACGCGGTGGCGCGGCTGGAGGACTACCTGTGAGGCGGCTGCCGACGGCCGCCGCGCTCTGTGCGGTCGTGCTCCTGCTGGCCGGGTGCGCCGGGGCGGCGGGGGAGCGGGCGGGAGCGGACGCCCGGGGCCAGGACCCGGCACACGCGGCCGGCCCCCTCGTGCGTCCGGCGCGCCTGCCGCCCGTCGTGGACCGGGTCCGCACCCGCGACCCGGTCGTCTTCCTGACCTACGACGACGGCGCCGAACGCGACCCCGGCTTCGCCGGCCTCGTCAGCGAACGGCGGCTCCCGGTCACCCTGTTCCTCACGGACCGCGTGGCGGGCCCCGGATACGGCCACCTGGCCCGGCTGCGCGCGGTCGGCGCGTCCCTCCAGAACCACACCCTCGACCACCCGGCCCTGCGCGGCCTGCCCCACGCCGGCCAGCGCGCCGAGATCTGCGGCCAGCAGCACAAACTCCGCTCCCGCTTCGGCATCCGCCCCCACCTCTTCCGCCCGCCCTACGGCACGTACGACAGGACGACCCTGCGCGCCGCCGCCGACTGCGGCATCACGGCGGTCGTCCTCTGGCGGGCGTCCCTGTCCGCCGACGGCGAACTGACGTACCCCCACGGCGAGCCGCGCCTTCGCCCCGGCGACATCATCTCCGTGCCGTCGGCCGAGACGGAGTCCCTGACGCCGGCGGAACGGACCGTGCGGCTGCTGGGCGAGATCGAGGGGCGGGGGCTGCGGGTGGGGCGGCTGGAGGACTACCTCCGACACGAAATCACCGGCCGACGCGCCGCAGGCAATTAGCAGTCCGCTTGACCGAGTGCTAATCGCGGTCATAGTCTCGGCTCTGGCACTCCCCACTGGAGAGTGCCAACACAGCGACGGGCAGGTCCGGCACCCGCGACGACGGATCGACCTGGTCGCCACCTCAGACAGTTAACCCCGTGAGATCTCCGAAGGGGGAGGTCGGATCGTGACGACCACCAGCTCCAAGGTTGCCATCAAGCCGCTCGAGGACCGCATTGTGGTCCAGCCGCTCGACGCCGAGCAGACCACCGCCTCTGGCCTGGTCATCCCGGACACCGCCAAGGAGAAGCCCCAGGAGGGCGTCGTCCTGGCCGTGGGCCCGGGCCGCTTCGAGGACGGTAACCGTCTTCCGCTCGACGTCTCCGTCGGCGATGTCGTGCTCTACAGCAAGTACGGCGGCACCGAGGTGAAGTACAACGGCGAGGAGTACCTCGTCCTCTCGGCTCGCGACGTGCTCGCGATCGTCGAGAAGTAATTCACCCGGCATTACCAGCATTGCAGTGAACTGCGCCCCTGGCCCCCGCGACCTTATGAAGCCGGGCGTCGGGGGCGCAGTTCGTTTCACCCACGTTTTCCGAGAGGGCTGAACCGCTCCCATGGCGAAGATCCTGAAGTTCGACGAGGACGCCCGTCGCGCCCTCGAGCGCGGCGTCAACAAGCTTGCCGACACGGTCAAGGTGACGATCGGCCCCAAGGGCCGCAACGTCGTCATCGACAAGAAGTTCGGCGCCCCCACCATCACCAACGACGGTGTGACCATCGCCCGCGAGGTCGAGGTCGAGGACCCGTACGAGAACCTCGGTGCCCAGCTGGTCAAGGAGGTGGCGACCAAGACCAACGACATCGCGGGTGACGGTACGACCACCGCGACCGTGCTCGCCCAGGCGCTCGTGCGCGAGGGCCTGAAGAACGTCGCCGCCGGTGCCTCCCCGGCCGCCCTGAAGAAGGGCATCGACGCCGCGGTCAAGGCCGTGTCCGAGGAGCTCCTCGCGACCGCCCGCCCGATCGACGAGAAGTCCGACATCGCCGCCGTCGCCGGTCTGTCCGCCCAGGACCAGCAGGTCGGCGAGCTCATCGCCGAGGCGATGGACAAGGTCGGCAAGGACGGTGTCATCACCGTCGAGGAGTCCAACACCTTCGGTCTGGAGCTGGACTTCACCGAGGGCATGGCCTTCGACAAGGGCTACCTGTCGCCGTACTTCGTGACGGACCAGGAGCGCATGGAAGCCGTCCTGGACGACCCGTACGTCCTCATCACGCAGGGCAAGATCTCCGCCATCGCGGACCTGCTGCCGCTGCTGGAGAAGGTCATCCAGGCCAACGCCTCCAAGCCGCTGCTGATCATCGCCGAGGACGTCGACGGCGAGGCGCTGTCCACCCTCGTCGTGAACAAGATCCGCGGCACCTTCAACGCCGTCGCGGTGAAGGCCCCCGGCTTCGGCGACCGCCGCAAGGCGATGCTGCAGGACCTCGCGGTCCTCACCGGCGCCACGGTCGTCTCCGAGGAGGTCGGCCTCAAGCTCGACCAGGTCGGCCTGGACGTCCTCGGCTCCGCCCGCCGCATCACCGTCACCAAGGACGACACCACGGTCGTCGACGGCGCCGGCAACAAGGACGACGTGCAGGGCCGCGTCGCCCAGATCAAGGCCGAGATCGAGTCCACCGACTCCGACTGGGACCGCGAGAAGCTCCAGGAGCGCCTCGCGAAGCTGGCCGGCGGCGTGTGCGTCATCCGCGTGGGTGCCGCCACCGAGGTCGAGCTCAAGGAGCGCAAGCACCGTCTGGAGGACGCCATCTCCGCGACCCGCGCCGCGGTCGAGGAGGGCATCGTCTCCGGTGGTGGCTCCGCGCTCGTCCACGCCGTGAAGGTCCTCGAGGGCAACCTCGGCAAGACCGGCGACGAGGCCACCGGTGTCGCCGTCGTCCGCAAGGCCGCCGTCGAGCCGCTGCGCTGGATCGCCGAGAACGCCGGCCTGGAGGGTTACGTCATCACCTCCAAGGTCGCCGAGCTCGACAAGGGCCAGGGCTTCAACGCCGCCACCGGCGAGTACGGCGACCTGGTCAAGGCCGGCGTCATCGACCCGGTCAAGGTCACCCGCTCCGCCCTGGAGAACGCCGCCTCCATCGCCTCCCTCCTCCTCACGACCGAGACCCTGGTCGTCGAGAAGAAGGAAGAGGAGGAGCCGGCCGCCGGGGGCCACGGCCACGGCCACGCCCACTGAGGCACCGACCTCGTAGCAGAAGCCCCCGTTCCGCCCAGGCGGAACGGGGGCTTCTCCCGTAGATCCCGCGCCGGTCAGAGCTCCAGCGGCTCGAGCGCCCCGAGCTGCTGCATCAGCCCCAGCCGGTCGTACTCCCACCAGCCCTCGGCGATCTTCCCGTCCGGCGTGCACCGGTGGACGGTCGTCCCGGTCATGGTGACGTCCTTCCCGGTCGGCGGAATCCCGAGGAAGTCGCCCTTGTGGTGCCCCTTCCAGGCCCACCGGGTGCACACCCGGTCGCCCTGGGCGAGCTGGTCCTCGACCGTGAACGAGAAGTCGAAGCCGCCCCGCCACATCTCCACCTCGCGCCGCATCGCGTCCAGCCCGATGACGTCCTGCACATTGGCGGGATCGTGGTCGTGGTAGTCCTCGATGAACACGTCGTTGAACGGGGGCGCCGCACCCTGCCCGGGCGCCTGCTCGAAGAACCTGCGCGCGGTGGCCGCGTACAGCTGCTCGTCCCGCACCACGTCCAGATCGGTGAACGTCGGCGTCTCGTCGCAGAGCGCCACCATCTCCTGGAAGATCCGGTCGGTCTCCGGAAGCCCGGAGTTCCGCATCGCCTCCTCGTACGACGGAAACTCCACGATCTCGACGACGTGCGAGGCGTCGGCCCGGTCCTTCGCCACCACACTGTGCGAAGCGGTCCGCTTCCCCTTGGTCTGCTCGACCCACCTGTCCATCAGCCGGTTCATCTCGTCGAGCCGACTGGTCCTGCATTCGATGAGCTGTACGAAGGTCATGGCCTCGCCTCCGGCCCCCCTGGGTCCGGCTGAACAGCTCCATCATCCCAAGCGGGACGCCCGGGTGCCTCCCGGCCGGACCGACCGTCGTCCCCTACCGCGGCCCGTACTTCCGCCCCGTCCTGGACGAGACCGCCCCGAGCATCCCTCTGGGCACCAGCTTCGCCGCCCCCATCAGCGCCTTGTACCGCGGGTCCGGGATCGACAGCGTCTTGCCCCGGGCCAGGTCGTGCAGCGCCGCCGCCACCAGCTTGTCCGCGTCGAGCCACATCCAGCTCGGGATGTTGTCCGTGCCCATGCCGGCCCGGTCGTGGAACTCCGTGCGCACGAAACCGGGGCAGAGCGCCATCAGCCGTACGCCGCTGCCGGCCAGGTCGCGCGCCGCGCCCTGCGTGAACTGCACGACCCAGGCCTTGGACGCGCCGTAGGTGCCCCGCGGGACGAACGCGGCGACCGACGCCACATTGACGACACCACCCCGGCCGCGCGCCCGCATGCCCTCGGTCGCCGCCGACGTCAGCCGCAGCACCGCCTCGCAGTGCACCTTGAGCATCCGCAGCTCATCGGCCATGGAGACATCGAGATAGCGGCCCTTGTTGCCGAATCCGGCGTTGTTGACCAGGAGGTCGACGGGGTTCTTGCGGTCGCCCAGCCTGGCGGCCACCGCCTCGATGCCCTTGTCCTCCGCCAGGTCGGCCGTCAGCACCTCCGCCTCGATGCCGTGCCCGTCGTGCAGCTCGGTCGCCTGTTCCCTGAGCCGCTTGGTGTCGCGGGCCACCAGCACCAGGTTGTGCCCGTCCGCCGCCAGTCGCCGCGCGAACGC
Source organism: Streptomyces purpurascens (assembly GCF_045040895.1). Classification (NCBI taxonomy): domain Bacteria; kingdom Bacillati; phylum Actinomycetota; class Actinomycetes; order Kitasatosporales; family Streptomycetaceae; genus Streptomyces; species Streptomyces purpurascens. The sequence goes on from NZ_CP108341.1 coordinate 5,717,093, forward strand.
GGCCCCGATGCCTGCCGTCGATCCCGTAATCAGAGCCGTTGTCATGGCAGAAGGTTAGTGACCCGGACTGGGTGCGTCCGCTTCCGGACGGGGCCTTCGCCGGTGAAGGGTCGGTGGAGACAGCCGCGGTGAGCCGCCGTCAGGCCCCGTACTTCTCCACGTACTCCCGCGCCGTCCGCAGTACCTCCGGGTGCAGCGCCTCGCCCGCCGCCAGCAGCCGCGGCAGCAGCGGCCGCTCGGTGGTCACCGCCCGGAACTGCAGGGCCACCGTCACGTCGTGGTCCGGCCGGTGCACGATCTCGACGGCGTCGCCCGCCCGAATCGCGCCGGGCTCGATCACCCGCAGATACGCCCCCGGCGCGCCGCGCTGTGTGAACCGCTTCACCCAGCCCTTCTCCTCCAGATGGCCCTGGAACGTGCGGCACGGGATCCGCCCGGAGGTGATCTCCAGCACCACCTCGGGCCCGATGCGCCAGCGCTCGCCGATCCGCGCGCCGGACACGTCCAGCCCCTGGGTCGTGAGGTTCTCGCCGAACGCCCCGTCGGCCAGCGTCCGGCCCAGCTCGCGCTCCCACTCGTCCAGGTCCTCGCGCGCCATCGCGTACACCGCCTGGTCGTCGCCGCCGTGGTGCTCCAGCTTGCACACCGCGTCCCCGGCCAGACCGCTCCCGCCGATGCCCTTGGGCCCGGGCGCGGACACCCGCACGGACCCGTCCACCGGCTGCTTGTCGATCCCGGTCACGCCCTCCGGGTTGTCCGTGTACGGCACAGCCTTGGCGCGGCCCAGATTCACAGACAGAAGCTTCATGCACCGCACGGTAAGGGACCGGACCCCAAAGCGTCGACGCATTATTCGCATCGGCGTCAAAGGGTCGCTTATTCTCGAAGGGTGATCGAAGCTCGTCATCTCCGCGTACTGCGCGCCGTCGCCGCCACCGGTTCCTTCTCCGCCGCGGGACGGGAACTGGGCTGCACCCAGCCCGCCGTCAGCCAGCAGATGAAGGCCCTGGAAACCTCCGTCGGCACCCCCCTTCTCATCCGCACCGGGCGCGAGATGCGTCTGACCCAGGCCGGTGAGGCGCTGGTGCGGCACGCCGCCGGGATCCTCGCCGGGCTCACGGCCGCGGAGGAGGAGGTCGCCGCCATCGCCGGGCTGCGCGCGGGACGGGTCCGGCTCGTCTCCTTCCCCAGCGGCAGCTCCACGCTCGTGCCGACGGCCCTCGCCGCGCTGCGCGCGGCACACCCCGGCACCCGCGTCTCCCTGGAGGAGGCCGAACCGCCCGCATCGGTCGGCCTGCTGCGCGAGGGCGACTGCGACGTGGCGCTCGCCTTCCGCTACGAGGGCGCCGCGGGCGCGGAGGAGTGGGACGACCTCGTCGTACGGCCGCTGCTGTCGGACCGGCTCGTCGCCCTCGTGCCGGAGCGGCACCGGCTCGCGGGCGCGCGGTCCGTCGCCATCGGCGAGCTCGCGCAGGAGCCGTGGATCGCGGGCTGCCCGCGCTGTCGCGGCCAGTTGGTCGAGGTGTGCGCGGCGGCCGGCTTCACGCCTCGCATCGACTTCGCCACCGACGACTACCCGGCGGTCGTCGGCCTGGTCGGCGCCGGACTGGGTGTGGCCGTGCTGCCGCAGCTGGCCGTCGAGTCGGTACGGCCCCGGGGCGTACGCACCGTGACGCTGGAACCGGCGGTGCGGCGGGAGATCGTCGCGCTCACCCTGCCCGACCTCGCCCAGGTCCCGGCGGTGTCGGCGACGCTCGATCAGCTGGCGCGGGCGGCCGTCCGCTAGCGAAAACCAAGAGCACGCGTGCGCGTGCCGTTCGCAGAAACGTTATTTCAGTGGTGCGAGGCGGTATGCCCGCCCGGTGCCGACGCCGACACCAGCCGGTTGCGCGCCCGCCCCATGAGCTCTTCGCGCTCGTCCTCGGTCAGCCCGCCCCACACGCCGTACGGCTCGCGCACCGCCAGTGCGTGGGCGGCGCACTCGGCGCGTACCGGGCACCTCATGCAGACCTCTTTGGCCGAGTTCTCGCGAGCACTCCGAGCCGCACCGCGCTCGCCCTCCGGATGGAAGAAGAGCGAGCTGTCCACCCCGCGACAGGCAGCCAGCAGCTGCCAGTCCCACAGGTCCGCGTTCGGTCCGGGAAGGCGGGAGAAATCTGCCATTACGTGACCCCTTGTTGCCGTTTTGGGCGGATCCGGTGTCTACGACCGTACAACTACGATCTAAGGAGATGAAAATATGACTCATTGCGAATCTAGCTCCAGACACTGGCAAAGCGGAAGAAATGGGTCTGAATGGGGCATAGGTTGTGATGAAAGTTCGTGGGTCTGCTGCGCATGTCTGCACCGTGTCCGCCCCCTCACGTAGAGTGCCGAAGATGACAGCCGACCCCGTAACTCTTTCGAGTGACCGTCGTTGAGAGGGCGAGGCGGTTGAAGGAACAAGCGCTCGGACGGGCGTCCGAGTCGGTCGACCGCACAGGTGACGATTTCGTACCAGCCTGGAGGCTCAAGGTGACGTGCATCAGCTGCGGAGGGCGGTCATGACTTCCGTCCTCGTCTGCGACGACTCCCCGCTTGCCCGAGAGGCGCTCCGTCGCGCGGTCGCGACCGTGCCCGGCGTAGAGCGCGTGACGACGGCGGCCAACGGCGAGGAAGTCCTCCGCCGCTGGGGGGCCGACCGCTCGGACCTGATTCTGATGGACGTGCGCATGCCCGGTCTGGGCGGCGTCGAGACGGTCCGGCGGCTGCTGTCGGCCGACCCCGGTGCGCGCATCATCATGCTCACGGTCGCCGAGGACCTGGACGGCGTGGCGCTCGCTGTCGCCGCCGGTGCCCGGGGTTATCTGCACAAGGACGCCTCCCGCGCCGAGCTGCGCGCGACGGTGACGCAGGCCCTGGCCGACCCGACCTGGCGACTGGCCCCGCGCCGGCTGCGCTCGGCCGAGATGGGCGCCGCGCCCACGCTCACGGCGCGTGAGATCCAGGTCCTCGAAGGCATGAGCCACGGCCGCTCGAACGCGGAGATCGGCCGCGAGCTGTTCCTCTCCGAGGACACCGTCAAGACGCACGCCCGGCGCCTGTTCAAGAAGCTCGGCGCCTCGGACCGGGCCCACGCCGTGGCGCTCGGCTTCCGGTGGGGCCTGGTGCGCTAGGGCCTGTCGTTCGGATCGGGCCGGCTTCGGCGCGAGGCATTCGGCGCGGGCCGGTGAGCGGGGGCATGCGGATGCCCCCGCGCGAGCCGTACGCACGCGTGCGACGGCCGGCGGCCGACGGCAAAGCCGGTGCGGGGCACCGCCTCCCGGGACGGAGTCGAGAGTTCGGCCGGGTGCCTGCGAGGCCGCCTGCCCCCGGGACGATCCGAACGGCAGGTCCTGAGGGCGGCCGCGCATGTGGCGGTGGTCGCAGTGGGGGCACGAAGAGCCAGGTGGGCGGGGTCGGGCCGGGTGTCCGCCGGGAGCCCGCTGCTTGTTTCGCCGCGGATGCCGCATCCTTGAGGGTGTGGAGTTCCTCGGGGACGAGTCGGTCGAGCGGAAGGGGAGGGCGCAGGGGATGAGTGCCGGCGCACCTGCTCATAACGCTTCGGTGCACAACAACGGGCGCGGTGCCGCGGACCCAGTGGCCGCAAGGCACCATGGACCGATGCGCGACGACGAGGCGGTCAATGCCCATGGGGCGATCGGAGCGCTCGTCCACCGCGCCGTCGACGGGGACGAGCAGGCCACGCACGATCTGCTCGCCCATGTCCACCCCTTGGCGCTGCGCTACTGCCGCACCCGTCTGTCCCGTCTCCCGGGCGACGCCCGGCACTTCGTGGAGGACCTCGCCCAGGAGGTGTGCGTGGCGGTGCTCCTCGCGCTGCCCCGCTACCGGGACACCGGGCGTCCCTTCGAGGCGTTCGTCTTCGCCATCGCCGCCCACAAGGTCGCCGACCTGCAGCGCGCGGCGATGCGCCACCCCGGCTCGACGGCCATCCCCTCCGACGAGATGCCCGAGCGCCCCGACGACTCCCTGGGACCGGAGGAGCGCGCACTGCTGAGCAGTGACGCCGAATGGGCCAAGAAACTCCTGGCCAACCTGCCCGAGAACCAGCGGGAGCTGTTGCTGCTGCGCATCGCGGTGGGGCTCACGGCCGAGGAGACGGGCCAGATGTTGGGAATGTCACCCGGCGCGGTCCGGGTGGCGCAGCACCGGGCGCTGAGCCGGCTGCGGGCGCTCGCCGAGCAGTAGCCCTTCAGCAGCCCTTGATTGAACAGGCGGTGCGCGGCTTCCGTACGAACATACGAAGCCCGGAGCCGACCGGAACCGTGGAATGAGACAGCCGCGCTTCCCGTTAGCATGGACATCCGCACCGATCAAGGCCATTTGGGGAAGGTGTCATGACTGCCAACGTCGACGGAGTGCCCGGAAAATTCGCGACACTCGGGCTGACCTACGACGACGTGCTGCTGCTGCCGGGCCCGTCGGACATGGCACCCGACGAGATCGACACCGCCTCGTACGTCTCGAAGAACGTGCGGGTCAACATCCCGCTGCTGTCCGCCGCCATGGACAAGGTCACCGAGTCGCGCATGGCGATCGCGATGGCCCGCCAGGGCGGCGTCGGCGTGTTGCACCGCAACCTGTCCATCGAGGACCAGGCCAACCAGGTCGACCTGGTGAAGCGGTCCGAGTCGGGCATGGTGGCCGACCCGATCACGGTCCACCCGGACGCCACGCTCGCCGAGGCCGACGCGCTGTGCGCCAAGTTCCGCATCAGCGGTGTCCCGGTCACCGACCCCGCCAAGAAGCTGCTCGGCATCGTCACCAACCGCGACATGGCCTTCGAGACCGACCGCACCCGCCGGGTCCGGGAGGTCATGACGCCGATGCCGCTGGTCACCGGCAAGGTCGGCATCTCCGGTGTCGAGGCCATGGAGCTGCTGCGCAAGCACAAGATCGAGAAGCTGCCGCTGGTCGACGACGAGGGCGTTCTCAAGGGCCTGATCACCGTCAAGGACTTCGTCAAGGCGGAGAAGTACCCGAGCGCCGCCAAGGACGCGGAGGGCCGCCTCCTCGTCGGCGCCGCCGTCGGTGTCGCGGGTGACTCCTACGAGCGGGCCCAGGCCCTGATCGAGGCGGGCGTCGACTTCATCGTCGTCGACACGGCGCACGGCCACTCCCGGCTGGTCGGCGACATGGTCGCCAAGATCAAGTCGAACGCGTCCGGTGTCGACGTCATCGGCGGCAACATCGCCACGCGCGACGGTGCCAAGGCCCTGGTCGACGCGGGCGTCGACGGCATCAAGGTCGGTGTCGGCCCCGGCTCCATCTGCACCACCCGCGTGGTCGCCGGTGTCGGCGTTCCGCAGGTCACGGCCATCTACGAGGCCGCTCTCGCCGCCAAGGCGGCCGGTGTCCCGGTCATCGGCGACGGCGGTCTGCAGTACTCCGGCGACATCGCCAAGGCCCTGGTCGCCGGCGCCGACACCGTGATGCTGGGCTCGCTGCTGGCCGGCTGCGAGGAGTCGCCGGGCGAGCTGCTCTTCATCAACGGCAAGCAGTTCAAGTCGTACCGCGGCATGGGCTCTCTGGGTGCCATGCAGACCCGCGGCGACCGCAAGTCCTTCTCCAAGGACCGCTACTTCCAGGAGGGCGTCGCCTCCGACGAGCAGCTGGTCCCCGAGGGCATCGAGGGCCAGGTGCCCTACCGCGGCCCGCTCTCCTCGGTCGTCCACCAGCTGGTCGGCGGCCTGCGCCAGTCGATGTTCTACGTCGGCGGCCGCACGGTGCCGGACCTCCAGGACAACGGCCGTTTCGTCCGGATCACGTCCGCGGGCCTCAAGGAGAGCCACCCGCACGACATCCAGATGACGGTCGAGGCGCCCAACTACAGCCGCAGCAAGTGACCCGCACGCGCGCGTGAGACGGACCAGGGGCGGTCCCGGAGCATCCGGGACCGCCCCTGTCGTGCCCGTCGGCGATACTGGAAGACGCTGCAACGCATCAGGGAAAGGCCACAGACGTGACTGAGATCGAGATCGGGCGCGGCAAGCGCGGCCGCCGGGCGTACGCCTTCGACGACATCGCCGTCGTCCCCAGCCGCCGTACGCGGGACCCGAAGGAGGTCTCGATCGCCTGGCAGATCGACGCCTACCGCTTCGAGCTGCCGTTCCTGGCCGCCCCCATGGACTCGGTCGTCTCCCCGGCCACCGCCATCCGCATCGGCGAGCTGGGCGGCCTCGGCGTGCTGAACCTCGAGGGCCTGTGGACGCGCCACGAGGACCCGCAGCCGCTGCTGGACGAGATCGCCGAGCTGCCCGCCGAGGCGGCGACCCGGCGCCTTCAGGAGATCTACGCCGCGCCGATCAAGGAGGAGCTGATCGGCGCCCGCATCAAGGAGGTGCGCGACTCGGGCGTGGTCACGGCCGCCGCGCTCTCCCCGCAGCGCACGGCCCAGTTCTCCAAGGCCGTCGTCGACGCGGGCGTGGACATCTTCGTCATCCGCGGTACGACGGTCTCGGCGGAGCATGTCTCCGGGGCGTCCGAGCCGCTGAACCTGAAGCAGTTCATCTACGAGCTGGACGTTCCGGTGATCGTCGGCGGCTGCGCCACGTACACCGCGGCCCTGCACCTGATGCGCACCGGCGCGGCCGGTGTGCTGGTCGGCTTCGGCGGCGGCGCCGCGCACACCACGCGCAATGTGCTCGGCATCCAGGTCCCCATGGCGACGGCGGTCGCCGACGTCGCGGCCGCGCGCCGTGACTACATGGACGAGTCCGGCGGCCGGTACGTGCACGTGATCGCGGACGGCGGTGTCGGCTGGTCCGGCGACCTGCCCAAGGCGATCGCCTGCGGTGCCGACGCGGTCATGATGGGCTCCCCGCTCGCCCGCGCGACCGACGGTCCGGGCAAGGGGCACCACTGGGGCATGGAGGCCGTGAACGAGGAGCTGCCGCGCGGCAAGAAGGTCGACCTCGGCACGGTCGGGACCATCGAGGAGATCCTCACCGGCCCGTCCCACACCCCCGACGGCTCGATGAACCTCTTCGGCGCCCTGCGCCGCGCCATGGCCACCACCGGCTACAGCGAGCTGAAGGAGTTCCAGCGCGTCGAGGTGACGGTGGCGGACTCGCAGCACCGGCGGTAGGCCTCGGGCACGATGTCACAGACGGTGGGCGGCACCCGCGGGTGCCGCCCCTCGTGTGTCCAGGAGCAGCTGCGCCTTCACCGACAGGCCCTGGAGGTCGTAGGTGCGGTGCTGCTGGAGCAGGATGGTCAGATCCGCGTCGGCGGCCGCTTCGTAGAGGGAGTCCGCCCGGGGGACGGGGCGGTCGAGGACGCTCCAGGCCGGGACGTGCGGGTCGTGGTAGCTGACCGACGCGCCCAGGTCCATCAGACGCAGGGCGATCTCCTGGGCGGGGGTGCCCTGCAGGTCGGCGAGGTCGGGCTCGTAGGTGACGCCCAGGAGCAGCACGCGTGCGCCGCGCGCGGACTTGCCGTGCTCGTTGAGGAGCTGGGCGCCGCGCTGGACGACGTAGCGGGGCATCCGGCTGTTGACCTTCTGGGCCAGTTCCACCATGCGCAGGCTGCGGCCGCCGTGGGCGGTCAGGTCCTGGGGGAGGGTGTGGCCGCCGACGCCCGGGCCGGGGCGGAAGGCCTGGAAGCCGAACGGCTTGGTCTCCGCGCAGCGGATCACGTCCCACAGGTCGATGCCCAGGTCGTGGCAGAGCGCGGCCATCTCGTTGACGAGGGCGATGTTGACGTGCCGGTAGTTGGTCTCCAGCAGCTGCACGGTCTCCGCCTCGCGCAGTCCACGCGCGCGTACCACCTTGTCCGTGAGCCGTCCGTAGAAGGCGGCGGCCGACTCGGTGCAGGCCGGGGTGAGGCCGCCGATGACCTTGGGGGTGCCGGCGGGCGTGAAGTCGCGATTGCCGGGGTCGACGCGGCTGGGGGAGTGGGCGAGGTGGAAGTCGCGGCCCGCCCGCAGGCCCGAGCCCTCTTCGAGGAGCGGGCGCAGGAATTCCTCTGTCGCCCCGGGGTACACAGGTGACTCCAGGATCACCGTGGTGTGCGGGCGCAGGTGTGCGGCCAGGGTGCGGGCGGCGGTCTCCACCTGGCTCAGATCGAGCCGGCCGTCCGCATCCGGCGGGGTCGGTGCGCAGATGACCGCGGTGCGTACCCGGCCGAGCTCGGCGGCGTTCGTGGTCGGCCGGAAGCCCCCCGAGAGCATCCGGCGCAGTTCGGCGGGGCTGAGGGAACCGGTCTCGGGGCCGGTCCGGTAGCCGATGGTGGGGACGCCGGCGGCGACGGCGGCCTGAGCCAGGGGCAGGCCGTAAGGGCCGAGTCCGATGACGGCGAGATCTGCGGGCACGGCGTGGCCGTCCTTCCCAGTAGCCGAAGTGGGACAGGTGCGCAAGCCCTGTGGACAGGACGGGCGAGCGCAATGTCAGACTAGGAGTAAATATGACCGATATGTGGGATTGCCTGGCCGAGTTTCGGTGAGTGTTCCGTGCGGGTTGTCCACAGGCTGAGGGCCCGTGGTGGCTGAAGCCGGGCAACCCGGTCAGAATTTGGGCAGGGGGGATACGACGGGGCCTCACCCGACGGGTGCGGCCGGCGCGACCGATGAGCGGGAGGCAGCGTGAGGACAGCGACACTCGGGCCGGCGCAGCGAGCCGAGTCACTTGCATCCATGGCCGAGCGAGAGCTGGACGTGCTGGTCGTGGGCGCGGGCGTGGTCGGTGCGGGCACCGCCCTCGACGCCGTGACCCGGGGCCTCGCCACAGGCCTGGTCGAGGCCCGCGACTGGGCCTCGGGCACCTCCAGCCGGTCCAGCAAACTGATCCACGGCGGTCTGCGCTATCTGGAGATGCTCGACTTCGCGCTCGTCCGGGAGGCGCTGAAGGAGCGCGGCCTGCTGCTGGAGCGGCTCGCCCCGCATCTGGTGAAGCCCGTGCCGTTCCTGTACCCGCTGCGGCACAAGGGCTGGGAGCGCCTGTACGCCGGGTCCGGCGTGGCGATGTACGACGCCATGTCCATGGCGCGCGGCCATGGCCGGGGCCTGCCCGTGCACCGCCACCTGACCCGCTCTCACGCCCTGCGCGTGGCGCCCTGCTTGAAGAAGGACGCGCTGGTCGGGGCGCTCCAGTACTACGACGCCCAGATGGACGACGCCCGCTACGTGACGAACATGGTGCGCACGGCGGTGGCGTACGGCGCGAAGGCCGCCAACCGCGCGCGGGTGACGGGCTTCCTGCGCGAGGGCGAGCGGGTCGTCGGCGCGCGGGTGCAGGACGTCGAGGGGGGCGGGGAGTACGAGATCCGCGCCAAGCAGGTCGTCAACGCGACCGGCGTGTGGACGGACGACACCCAGGCGATGGTCGGGGAGCGCGGCCAGTTCCACGTCCGGGCCTCCAAGGGCATCCACCTGGTCGTGCCGCGCGACCGGATCCACTCCACGACCGGGCTGATCCTGCGCACGGAGAAGTCCGTGCTGTTCGTCATCCCCTGGGGCCGGCACTGGATCGTCGGGACCACCGACACCGACTGGGACCTCGACAAGGCCCACCCGGCCGCGTCCAGCGCGGACATCGACTACCTGCTGGAACATGTCAACTCGGTGCTGGCGGTGCCCCTCACCAGGGATGACGTCCAGGGTGTGTACGCGGGCCTGCGGCCGCTGCTCGCGGGCGAGTCGGACGCCACCAGCAAGCTGTCGCGCGAGCACACCGTGGCGCACCCGGTGCCCGGGCTCGTCGTCGTCGCGGGCGGCAAGTACACGACGTACCGGGTCATGGCCAAGGACGCGGTGGACGCGGCGGTGCACGGGCTCGACATGCGCGTCGCCGAGTGCGTCACCGAGGACGTGCCGCTGCTGGGCGCCGAGGGCTACCGGGCGCTGTGGAACGCGCGGGCGCGGATCGCCGCCCGGACCGGACTGCACGTGGTGCGGGTGGAGCACCTGCTGAACCGGTACGGGGCGCTGACCGAGGAGCTCCTCGAGCTCATCGCCGAGGACCCGTCGCTGGGCGAGCCCCTGGCGGCGGCCGACGACTATCTGCGCGCCGAGATCGTGTACGCGGCCTCGCACGAGGGGGCGCGGCATCTGGACGACGTGCTGACCCGGCGGACGCGCATCTCGATCGAGACCTTCGACCGGGGCAGCCGCAGCGCACGCGACGCCGCCGGGCTGATGGCGCCCGTGCTCGGCTGGGACAAGGACCAGGTCGAGCGCGAGGTCGAGCATTACCAGAAGCGGGTGGAGGCCGAGCGGGAGTCGCAGCGGCAGCCCGACGACCTCACGGCGGACGCGGCGCGGCTGGGGGCGCCGGACATCGTGCCCCGGTAGGCACCTCACTCGAACGAGTGTCGTGAACGGGGATCTCCGTTCGGGGCCCGGTCGTTCTACGGGGTGCGGGGGCAGAACTCGGCCGCGAGCACCGCGGGTTCGAGGTCGGGATCCGCGATCGCGTCCGTGTTCACGCGGAAGGTGAGGACATGCCGGCCGTCGACGGTGGCTGCGGTGCGCACGTAGCTGCCGGAGATGTGCCCGTTGTGCCCCCACACCGTGGTGCCGCACGGAAGTTTCTCGGGGAGCAGACCCATGCCGTACGCGCCGTGTGCGGCACGGGTGTCGAGCATCTCGCGCAGCCGGCGCGGGGGCAGCAGCCTGCCGTCGAGCAGGGCCGCGTAGAAGCGGTCCAGATCGGCGAGCGTGGTCACCAGCTCGCCCGCCGCGCCGGCCACCCGCGGGTCGAGATCGGTGACGTCGGTTCCGTCGGCGGCGTAGGCGCGGCCGTGCGGAGAGGGCAGCGAGGAGCGGGAGCCGGGGAAGGAGGTGCCCGTCAGACGCAGGGGAGTGATGATGCGGCGCTCGGCCTCGGTGGCGTACGAGTCGCCGGTGACCTGCTGGATGACCAGGCCGAGCAGGACGTAGTTGGTGTTCGAGTAGGAGAAGCGGCCGCGCGCGGCCGGAGGGTGGGTGAGGGCGATGCGGACGGCCTGACGGGGTGTGACGGGTGCCGTTCCGCCGGTGTCCGCGGTGAAGTCGTACAGGCCGCTGGTGTGGGTGAGCAGGGAGCGCAGGGTCAGCGCGCGGCCGTCGTTGCCCGCTCCCCGCACCAGGCCGGGCAGGTGCCGCTCCACGGTGTCGGACAGCGACAGGCGGTGCTCGGCGGCCAGTTGCAGCACGACCGTCGCGATGAACGTCTTCGTGATGCTGCCGGCGCGGAAATGGTCCGAACGGGCGATTCCGGGACCGGCATGGGCATAGCGGGTGGTGTGTCCCTCCCGGGCCAGCAGGGCCGCGGCGGGAGCTTCGCCCCGGGTCACAAGCAGCGGCAGCACCGCGTCCGTGGGCGGGGCCGAGAGGTCCGAGGAGTCGGCCGGGGGCAGGCCGAGGAGGGCGACGGACACCGGCAGGGCCAGCAAGGTCCGAAGCGGCGGCATGCGGGCTCCTCCCTCGTCAGGGCCCATCATGCAAGGCGGCGCGGGGCGTGGCACACCCGGGTTCCGGGTGGGTGGGCCCGGTGCCCGGTGCCCAGGGGCCCCCTGGGCACGGGGCACTTGTCGGGTGAGAGACAATGGAGGCTCTGTCAGGGCGGGTTGTATGAGGGGACGCATGTCGGAGGCGGAGCGGGCGGCGGGCACATCTCGTCAGGACACTCGTCAGGACAACAGGGAGCGTCTCCTGGCCGGGCGGTACCGGCTGGGCGAGGTGCTCGGCCGCGGCGGCATGGGCACCGTGTGGCGTGCCGAGGACGAGACGCTGGGGCGGACGGTCGCCGTCAAGGAGCTGCGGTTCCCGACGAACATCGACCAGGAGGAGAAGCGGCGGCTGATCACGCGGACGCTGCGCGAGGCCAAGGCGATCGCGCGGATCCGCAACAACAGCGCCGTGACCGTCTTCGACGTGGTCCAGGAGGACGACCGGCCCTGGATCGTGATGGAGCTCGTCGAGGGCAAGTCGCTCGCCGAGGCCATCCGGGAGGACGGCCTCCTCGAGCCGAAGCGGGCCGCGGAGGTCGGGCTCGCCGTCCTCGACGTGCTGCGGTCCGCGCACCGCGAGGGCATCCTGCACCGCGACGTGAAGCCGTCGAACGTGCTGATCTCCGAGGACGGCCGGGTCGTGCTCACCGACTTCGGTATCGCCCAGGTCGAGGGCGACCCGTCCATCACCTCGACCGGCATGCTCGTCGGCGCGCCCTCCTACATCTCCCCGGAGCGGGCGCGCGGGCACAAGCCGGGCCCGGCCGCCGACCTGTGGTCGCTCGGCGGGCTGCTGTACGCGTCGGTGGAGGGAGCTCCGCCGTACGACAAGGGGTCGGCCATAGCGACCCTCACCGCGGTGATGACCGAGCCGCTGGAGGAGCCGAAGAACGCGGGTCCGCTGAAGGACGTCATCCACGGGCTGCTCACCAAGGACCCCGCCAAGCGGCTCGACGACGCGGGCGCCCGGGCGATGCTGAACTCCGTCATCCACGCGCCGGAGACGGCCGAGCCGGAGCCGATGGACGCGACGAAGGTCGTGCCGCTGCCTGCGCAGCCGGACAAGGCGTCGCGCAAGGGCGGCTCGGCGGGTGCCGGGAGCAAGCGGGGCGAGGAGGCCGGGGAGCGGCTGCGCGGGGCGTTGCGCTCCGTGCGCAAGGCCGCGGCCGGACCGGCCGCGGCGTCGGCCGCGACCCGTACCAAGACCGAGGGCGCCAAGGCCACACCCGGACCGAAGGACGAGGCGGCCGCCGGGAGCGCGGGCACGGCCGTGTCGCAGTCGGGTCCCAAGCAGGCCTCGGGGGCGACGGCTTCCGGGTCCGGTGAGCGGGGCGCGCAGGACGCGAAGGCGACCTCCGAGGGACGGAGTTCGGGGTGGCCCGTCATGCCGCCGCCGGACCTGCCGCCCCGGCAGGTGCCCCGGGCGCCGCTCACCGACGTGGTATCGCGCCGGACCCTGCTGATCATCGCCGTGGTCGTGGTGCTCGCCGTGATCGGCACGGTGCTCACCATCGCGTTCAGCGGGGACGACAAGGGCTCGAAGGGGGCCGCCGGCGGGAACGGCGGCAAGACCGTCGCCACCGCGTCGGGCAGCGCCGACACCAAGGGCGACGAGAAGGACGGCGCGGGCACCGACAACACCGCGACGCAGCCCGCGCCGTCGGGGCCCACCTCGAACACCGAACCGAGCGGCGGGGCGAGCGGATCCGCCGGCGACGGCGAGGGCGGGTCCGCCGGAAAGGGCACCGCGGCGGAGTCGACTCACGAGGGGAACCAGGGGTACTCGATCGGCCTGCCGAAGGGGTGGAAGTTCCAGTCCACGGGCTCCGCCGGCGACCGGTTCACCGGGCCCGACGGGCAGAAGCTGCTCATCGCCTGGACGTCCACGCCCAAGGGCGACCCGGTGGCGGACTGGAAGAGCCAGGAAAGCTACATGCAGCGCGCGGCGTACAAGAAGATCCGCATAGAGAAGGTGGATTACCGCGGCTGGAACACGGCCGACTGGGAGTTCACCTACCGGGAGAGCGGCACCAAGTACCGGACCATCGACCGCGGATTCGTCGTCGACGACTCCCAGGGCTACGCGCTGATGTACACGGCGAAGGCGGCCGACTGGGACGGCGAGTCGCGCAAGGACACGTGGGCGACGCTGACCAAGACCTTCGAACCCAAGTCCTGAGCATGAGCGTCCCGGGGTTTGGGGAGGCAGATCTGGCATCCCCACATTGCGGGTTGCCTGCGGCACGTATCGTAAATATTTGCGGTCCGTGCGCAGCCGGAACGGACCGTGGGGCGAACGGATGTGACCGACCGGGCTGACGGGGGAGGCAACGTGGACGACTATGCGGGCCGGGTACTCGCCGACCGCTACCGCCTGCCGCTGCCGCCGTCCGACGAGTACGAACTCACCGAGACCCGGGCCTTCGACACCTACAGCGGACAGGAAGTCCTGGTCAGGCAGGTGCCGTTGCCGGAGGTGGTCGAGGCCGAGGTCCTCGACGCGGAGGGACTGCCCGACGGCTTCACCGCGCGTGACGGTGGTGCGCGCCGGTCCGGCACGCGCCCGGGCCCCCGGCGGCCCACGGACCCGGTGGTACGGCGCGCGGTCGACGCCGCGCAGGCCGCCGCGGCCATTCCCGACCATCCACGGCTCGACCAGGTCTTCGACGTGTTCGCCGAGGGCGGTTCGCTGTGGATCGTCAGTGAGCTGGTGGCCGCGCGTCCGCTGGCGGCGCTGCTCGCCGAGAAGCCGCTGACGCCGTATCGGGCCGCCGAGGTCGCTTCCGACGTCCTCATGGCGCTGCGGGTGCTGCACGCCCACGGCTGGGTGCACCGGAACGTCACCGCGCGGACGGTGCTCGTCTGCGACGACGGCCGGGTGATGCTGACCGGTCTCGCGGTGGGCGCGGCGGAGGAGGCGCTGTGCGGGTACGACCCGGTTCCGGCCTCCGAGGAGCTTGAGCAGGGACCGGGCCACGGCGGTGGTGCCGTCGGAGGTCCGGGGGGCGGCGCCCCGGCCGGCCTCGGTGGCGCGGCCGATCCCGAGGCCGCGCGGCGAGCCGCCATAGAGGCGCGGGAGGCCAGGGGACTGCCCTCGGCCGGGGGTGACACGGCGGGCGGGGGCCCGGCCGTGCCGGCCCGCAGAAGTGTGGACGACAGCGGTGACCCACGGGTCGCGCGAGCCGGGGCGATCGCGGCCTACCGGGCGGGGGCCCGGGCCGCCGCACGGGTCCAGGAGGCGCAGGAGGGCGAGCGGGCCGCACTGCCCGGTGCCCGGTCCGCCCCGGACAGCGGGCCCGCGCCCCACGGCAACGGCTCGGCGCAGTCCCCGTACATCCCCGGGCAGGGCACGGCACCCGGTGCGCCCCCGCCGGGTCGGATAGCCGACCCCTACGGCGTCGGCGGCGCCCCCCGGACCACCGCCTGGCACGGTGCCACGCCCCGGGGCGGAACCGGCAGCGCGCCCCTGCCGCAGGGGCAGGAGCAGGCGGCTCTCCCGCCGGCCCCGGACCCCTCCGCCCAGGGCTCGCCCGCCCGGTGGGACGAGCTGGTCGCCGACACCCCCGCACCCCGGCGCGGCCCGGCCACGGCCCTGGCCGCCGAGCGGGCGCGGCAGGCGCGGATGGCCGTGGTGGGTCCCGTGACGGAGCGCTGGGCGCCCGAGCAGGCCGGACCCGTGCACGAGAACTGGCAGTTGGCCGCCCCGATCGGTCCCGCGACCGACCTGTGGGCGCTCGGCGCGCTGCTCTTCAGGGCCGTGCAGGGGCATGCGCCCTACCCGGAGGAGTCGACGGCCGAGCTGGTGCAGATGGTGTGCGCCGAACCGCCCGCGTACGCCGAGGAGTGCGGGCCGCTGCGGCCGGTCGTGGAGTCGCTGCTGCGTCAGGACCCCACCGAGCGCCTCGACTTCGAGGAACTGCGCGGCTGGCTGCGCTCGCTCGTACGCTCGGCGCCCGAGCCGGAGGCCGGGGTGCACGTCGTCGCGGCGCCGCCCGCCGACGCGAGCCGGCTGCCCGTCGTACGCCGCCGGGGCGAGCTGGTGCGCAGGCGCAAGGCCGGGCTGCCCGCGCACCACGGGCGGCACAAACGGGCCAAGCGCGAGTCCCGGTCGCCGAACCGCCTCGGCCGCACCCTGCTCCTGCTGGTCCTGCTCGTGATGGCCGCCGCGATCGCCTACGCCATGCTCTTCATGCCCAAGTCGAAGACCGACGGGGCAGAAGGCACGGACGGCACGGACCGCACCGGTTCCGCCGGTGAGGTCAGCCAGGCGCCCGGGCCGGACGCCAGCAGCGAGCCCCGGCCCGACCAGACGTCGCCCGAGCCGGAGAAGAGCCCGTCGACGTCGGCCGGTTCCGCCGAGACGCAGACCGCCGGCCCCGATGTCGCCGACGGCTTCACCCTGCGCAAGGACGCGGCGGGGTTCCAGGTCGCCGTCGCCAAGGGCTGGGACCGCACCTCGCGGGGCAGCGGCCAGGTCGTCTACGCGAAGGGCGACTTCGAGCTCATCGTCGTACCGGGCCGGGACAGCGCCGCGGAGTTCGGCGGTGATCCGATGGCCTACCAGCGGGAGAGGGAGCGCGAGTTGCAGCCGTACCGCGACTCCAGCTGGGCCACCTCCACCGGGCTGAAGACGATCGAGGTGGGCGGGCGGACCATGGCCGAGGGGCAGTTCACCTGGACCGGCGGCGACGGGGGCGAGCTGTATGTGCGCAACCTCGCGATGCTGGTCAAGGGGCGGTACCACGTGGTCCAGGTGCGCGGGCCGGAGGCCGAGCGGGACGAGGTGACGCGGCTGTACGAGCAGGCGGCGGCGACCTACAAGGCGACGGGCTGAGCGCCCGGCGCGCCGCCTGTACGCGGTAGTTCAACCTCTGGTTGCCTCGCGTCCCGACAGGCGACAACCGTCACAGTGCGGTCACCGTGGTACCCCGCTTGTTCCCTGAGGAAGGGCGGGTCCTTACGCTGACCCTGTCAAGACCATTGCGGGGCAACGTGAATCAGATGCAGGGCCAGCTCGTCGCGGGCCGCTACCGGCTCGCCGACTCCATCGGCAGCGGCGGCATGGGCCGGGTGTGGCGCGCCCATGACGAGGTGCTGCACCGATCCGTCGCCATCAAGGAGTTGACGGCAGCCCTCTACGTCTCCGAGAGCGAGCAGGCCATCCTCCTGGCGCGCACCCGGGCGGAGGCGCGGGCCGCCGCGCGGATCAACCACTCGGCGGTCGTCACGGTGCACGACGTGCTGGAGCACGACGGCCGCCCGTGGATCGTGATGGAGCTGGTCGAGGGCCGCTCGCTGGCCGACGCGGTCAAGGAGGAGGGGCGCGTCGAGCCGCGCGAGGCGGCACGCGTCGGCCTCTGGGTGCTGCGGGCCCTGCGCGCTGCGCACACCGCCGGTGTCCTGCACCGCGACGTCAAGCCGGGCAACGTCCTCCTCGGCCGGGACGGACGCGTCCTGCTCACAGACTTCGGCATCGCCCAGATCGAGGGCGACACGACCATCACACGGACCGGAGAGGTCGTCGGCTCGGTCGACTACCTGGCGCCCGAGCGGGTGCGCGGCCATGACCCGGGTCCGTCCTCCGATCTGTGGGCGCTCGCCGCGACGCTCTACACGGCGGTGGAGGGCCGGTCGCCGTTCCGCCGGACCACCCCGCTGACCACGATGCAGGCGGTGGTCGAGGAAGAGGCCGCCCAACTGCAGCACGCCGGTCCGCTCGCGCCCGTCATCAACGCCCTGCTGCGCAAGGATCCGGCCACCCGGCCCGACGCGTCCGAGGCCGAGCAGATGCTCGCCGAGGCGGCGGAGGGGCGTCGGCCGAGCGGGGCACAGGCGTACGTCCCGACGCAGTACGGGGGGACGCCGTACCGGGACGTCCACAGCGGCATGGGCACGGCGGGCACGGGCACGACCGGCCCGGGCATGGGCACGGGCCCGTCCGGCACCGGCTCCGGGTCGCACACCCGGACACCGCTTCCGCCGCTGGCCGGCACCCCCGCCACAGGCACCCCGGCCCCCGGGACGCCGGCGTCCGGGACCCCCGTCGCCGGCCATCCACCGACCAATCCCACCACCATCGGTCCGACGGCGACGGGTCCGCAGCAGACCGGTCCGGGCCGGCGTCGCCGGCTGCGTACGCTCGCCCTCGTCGTCGCGCTCGCGGCCATCATCGGCGGGACCACCGCCGTGGTGCTGCAGCAGTGGAACGAGGGCCGGCAGACGCCGGGCGGCGCCGCCGACTCGGCGAGTCCCACGAGTACACAGCAGCCCGGGGGATCGGTTCCCGACAGCTGGGTCCGCCACGACGACCCCGCGGGTTTCAGCCTCTCCCTGCCCAAGGGCTGGAAGCGCAAGCCCTTCGGACCGCAGGGCGAGCTCAAGCAGATCGACTACACGCCGGACGGCGGACGGCACTTCGTGCGCATAGCCGTCGACACCTCCCCGGACTTCGCCGACCCGTACGCGCACCAGCTCGACCTGGAGCAGCAGATCAAGGATCTGGTCGCCTACAAGCGGATCACGCTGGAGCGCAACGTCTACCGTGACCGGGGCGGCGCCCTGTGGGAGTACACCTGGACCGCGCGGGCGAAGGACACCCCGTTCCCCGGCCCGCGCCGCGCCATCGAGGAGACGTACATCGCCCGCGACGGCACCGAGTACGCGCTCTACATGTCGTCGCCCGCGCAGGACTGGGCCAAGGCGCGCAAGCAGTTCACCTCGCTGCTCCAGGGCTGGCAGGAGAAGACCTCCTGACGCAGGGGCCTCCTGACGTGGAGCCCCTCTGACGCGGGCCGTCTGTTTCGGCCACCCGCGGCCGCGGCCCCGGAGCCGATCCGTCCGGTGGGGCATGATTGCCGCATGGGGACCGAGGGGCACAACACGCGTGTCATCGCGGGCCGCTACCGGTTCGAGGAGAGACTCGGGCGCGGTGGCATGGGCGTGGTGTGGCGGGCGACCGACCAGCTGCTCGGCCGGGGCGTGGCCGTCAAGGAACTCCCCTACGACGAGACGCTCTCCGCGGCGGAGGCACGCAGGCAGCGGGACCGTACGCTGCGCGAGGCCCGGGCCGTCGCCCAGCTGAGCCATCCGCACATCATCGTCGTCCATGACGTCGTCGAGGACGACGAACGCCCGTACATCGTCATGGAGCTGATCGAGGGCGGCTCGCTCGCCGACCGGCTCGCCCACCATGGTCCGGTCGACGCCTCCGAAGCGGCCCGCATCGGCATTGCCCTGCTCGGCGCGCTGAGCGCCGCGCACGCGGCCGGTGTGCTGCACCGCGACCTCAAGCCGGACAACGTGCTGCTGGAGACCGGCACCGACCGCGTCCTCCTGACCGACTTCGGCATCGCCCAGGTCGCCGGAACCCCCACCCTCACCGAGAACAACTCCTTCGTCGGCTCGCCCGAGTACACCGCGCCCGAGCGGATGTCCGGAGCCAGGACCGGGCCCGAGTCCGACCTGTGGTCGCTGGGCGCGCTGCTGTGCGCGGCCCTCAGCGGCGAGTCGCCGTTCCGCCGCGACTCGTTGGGCGGCATCCTGCACGCGGTCGTCGCCGCCGAGATCCGGCCACCCGCGCAGGCCGAGCCGCTCCTGCCCGTCGTACAGGGCCTGCTCGAACGCGATCCGGACCGGCGGCTTGACGCGGACCGGGCGGAGCGGATGCTGCGGGCCTTCCGAGACACGGGCCGGACGCCGGAGGCGCCGCCGCCCGGGTACGCGCCGACGGTCCGCCACGCACCGCGCGGCCGGTCGCGCCGAACACCGCAGGACACCGCGGGCCGGCAGCCGTTCACGACGCCGGCGGGCATGCCCGCACCGGGCCGGCTCGCCGAACAGCTGATGCGGCAGCCCACCCGGAGGGTGCTCGTGGCCGCGCTGCTGGTCGCCGCGATGGCGGGGGCCGGGGTGTCCGCGGCGGCGCTGCTCATGGACGAGGGCGGCGAGCCGGGAGGCCACACGCCGACGAGTTCGGCTCCCGAGACGCCCACGACCCGGCCCTCGTCCCCGAGCGCCTCCGCCCCCACGACCACCCCTGTCAGCTCTCCTACCGGCACAAAGGGGAGATAAGGCCCAGCCAGGGTCACGGGTCTGTGACCGGTTCGCGGCCTTGGTGGATACGTAAGCGCTTGGCGCGATATGGATGACCTCATGAGCAGCGACGGGGGATCTCGATCCGGGGCCGATGAGCCGACAAGTTTTGTTCTGCAACCTCCCCATCCGCCGGCGCCGATACCGGGCAACCCGTACGCGACGCCCACCCAGGTCGTGCGGCCCCGGTCGGCGGACGCGGCACCGGCGGCGACGGAAACGGCCGAGGATCCCGGTGCCGGGCGCCTCATCGCCGGGCGCTACCGGCTGATCGCCAAGCTCGGGCACGGCGGCATGGGCACGGTGTGGCGGGCCGAGGACGAGACGGTGGACCGGGAGGTCGCCGTCAAGGAGCCCCGCGTCCCGGATCATCTTCCCGAACGCGAACGTGCCAACGCCTTCGAGCGTATGCGTCGTGAGGCGCGTGCCGCGGCCCGGCTCGACCACCCGGCGGTGGTCGACGTCCACGACGTGGCGGTCGTGGACGACCAGCCGTGGATCGTGATGGAGCTGGTGCGGGGCCGGTCGCTGGGCGACGCGCTCCAGGAAGGGACCCTGTCCGCGCGCGAGGCGGCCCGGATCGGCCTGGAGGTGCTCGGCGCGCTGGAGGCCGCGCACGCGGCGGGCATCCTGCACCGCGATGTGAAACCGGACAACGTGCTGCTCGGCCGGTACGACCGGGTCGTCCTCACGGACTTCGGCATCGCCCAGATCGAGGGCGAGACCAACCTGACCGACACCGGCGGCTTCGTGGGCTCGCCCGAGTACATCGCGCCGGAACGGGTGCTGGGCCAGCGCCCGGGACCGGCCAGCGACCTGTGGTCCCTGGGCGTGGTGCTGTACGCGGCGACGGAGGGCGTCTCGCCGTTCCGCCGCAGCAACACCCCCGCCACGCTGCAGTCCGTCCTCAACGCCACGCCCGCGCCGCCCGCCTCCGCCCCGAGCCCGCTCGCCGAGGTCATCACGGGCCTGCTGCACAAGGACCCGGCCCGCCGCCCGAACGCGGCACAGGTGCGTGCCCGGCTGGAGGCGGCCGCGAACCCGCCGGCCGCTCAGCCCACCCAGGTCGTGCGGGTCACGGGCCAGGGCGCCGCCGGCCGGGGCATCCGGCTCGGCCGCGGGGCGTGGACCGGACTCGGCGCGCTGGTCGTCGCGGCGGCGGTGACGGCGTACCTGGTCATGGCGGACCCGTTCGCCGGGCCGTTGCCCGACGGCTGGCAGACCAAGCAGGAGAAGGGCCTCGCCGCGTCGCTGGCGGTTCCCGGCGACTACCAGCGGACCGTGCCCGACCGGGAGAGGGACCAGGGGCGCTGGGTCACGTACACCGACTGGAGCGGCAGCATCTGGATCGGCCTGACCCTCGAAAAGAAGGCGGAGGACACCGGCAGCAATATCGCGGGCTCCGCGGCCGCCGAGATGTACGACGACGACAGCGGGTTCAAGGACAGCGGCAGCTACGACCTGGACATGCCGGAGAACCCGAGGACCAACCCCCGGGTGACCACCTACAGAGACAAGAAGGCCGCCGAGAACACCGTCTCCTACGACACCGACGACAGCGAGAACCCCCGCCCCCGCGAACTGCGGATGCTCTACTACAAGACTCCCGGCGGCGACATGTACAAGCTCACCGTCAGCTACCCGGGCAAGGGCGACTTCACCGAGCGCGGACGTGAGGTGGCGAGCACGGCGATCGCGAACCTCGACATCGACGGGACCTGAACCCGCGCCTCCAACGCCCCCGGAAAACACCCGCGTCGACAACCGCCCGCCCCGCACGGTACTGATGGGGCATGAGCAACGACGGGGGCGGGACGGGCGCTCAGGGCCGGCTGATCGGTGGGCGCTACCGGCTGATCGAGCGCATCGGCTCCGGCGGGACGGGCACCGTCTGGCGGGCCCGCGATGAGCTCGTACAGCGTGAAGTCGCCGTCAGACAGCCCCGGTTGCCGGGCCGCCCGGAGGACGAGAGCCACCGGCGGGCGGCCCACCGGCTCCACCGTGAGGCCCGGGCCGCCGCCCGCGTCGACCACCCCGCCGCCGTCACCATCCACGACGTGGTCGTCGAGGCGGAGCGGCCGGACGAAGGCCTGCGCCCTTCGGGCCCCGACGAGCTCGACGCGGCCGAGGCGCTCGACGGACTCCCCTGGATCGTCATGGAGTCGGTCCAGGGCGAGTCCCTGCACGAGACGCTCCGGCGCGGACCCGTCGACGCGCGCGAAGCGGCCCGGATCGGCCTCGCCGTCCTCGGCGCCCTGCGCGCCGCGCACTCCGTCGGCATCGTGCACCGGGACGTGAAGCCCGCCAACGTGCTGCTCGGCCCCGGCCGGCGCGTCGTCCTCACCGACTTCGGCATGGCCCATGTCCAGGGCGAGGAGTCCCTCACGGGCGGCGGGGAGTTCGCCGGCTCGCCGGAGTTCGTCGCCCCCGAGCGGATGTCCGGCCGTACCGCCGGGCCCGCATCCGACCTGTGGTCCCTGGGCGTCCTGCTGTACACAGCCGTGGAGGGCTCGTCGCCGTTCCGCCGGACCACGCCGGAGGCCACACTCGCCGCGATCCGCGCCGCCGAGCCGCCCGAACCGGAGCGGGCCGGACCGCTCGGGCCGCTGATCGTCCGGCTGCTGGCGCACGACCCCGACCGGCGGCCGGACGCCGAAGAGGTCGCGAAGGAACTGGAAGCGGTGGCGGGGCCGACAGCGGCCGGGGAACCTCAGGAGGCCGAGCCCATACGGGAGTTCCCGGAGGACACCGGCACACCGGCGCCCGAGGAGAGCACCGAACCGCCGGAGGACGGCCCCGCGGAGCGGCGGGATTCCGCACCCCCGAAGCGCCAGAGCCTCCTCCGCCCCGCCCCCTTCGCCCTCCTGAGCGCACTGCTCGCCGGCGGCATAGGCGCAGCGACCCACCTCGACGGCGCCGGCAGGGCGGAGAGCGCCGAACAGGCCGCCGACACGACGGACACCTGGACCCCGCACCACGATCCCGACCTGGCGGCCGTCCTCCATCTCCCGCGCCACTACCGCGAACTCGACCGGACCGGCAGCGCGATCGACCAGCCCCGCACGGTGCTCTACGGCGACGAACGGGGCGGCACCGTCCAGGTCCGCCTCCTCCTCTGGGACCGGGCCCCGGGCTCCCCGATGGACCAGGCCCGCAAGACACCCGTCGTCCCGGGTGACACGCGGTACACCCGCACCGGCGTCCAGGGCCACGAAGCCGCCCTCGCCGACACCACCTACTACGCGGACCAGCGCCCCAGGCGGGTCACGCGCGTGCTGATCCGCACCGGTGACGACCGCATGTACGAACTGCGCGTCGACATGCCGAGGGGCACACCGGAGGAGGAGGAAGGCACCTCGGTGTTCCAGGGCGCCCGGGACCGGCTGGAGGTCGGCACGGGATCGTAAAAGGCTGAATTACACCGACTGTCACCGCACAACGCCCTGATCAGGGTGTTTGTTGCCAGCAGCCACTGGCGTCGTGTGTGCAGTCGGTGAAGCCGTATTACCGACGGGTACCCAAAGCCTCCGCCGGGGCATACCCTGCGCCTCATGACGGACGCGCACGCCCCGGAGAAGACCGGCACGGCACAGACCGGCACGAACCCCCTCGCCCCCGCCCCGGAGGGCGCCCGCACCGCCGCCGACGTGGTCACCCCCGAGCTGGTCGCCCAGCTCACCAAGGGCGTGGTCGGTTCCGGGCGCACCGCCAACCACACGCCGTTCACCGGGGAGAAGCTGGCCGACCTCCCCGAGTCGACGCCCGAGGACGTGGCGAGGGCCTTCGAACTGGCCCGCACCGCCCAGGCCGTGTGGGAACGGACGCCCGTACGGCAGCGCGCCGCCGTCCTGCTCCGCTTCCACGACCTGGTGCTGGAGCGCCAGGCCGAGGTGCTCGACCTGATCCAGCTGGAGACGGGCAAGGCCCGGCTGCACGCCCACGAGGAGGTCCAGGCCGTCGCGGTCGCCGCCCGGCACTACGGCCGCAAGGCCCCCGCCTACCTCCGGCCCAAGCGGCACGCCGGTGCCATGCCGACCCTCACCAAGGTCACCGAACTGCGCCACCCGCGTGGTGTGATCGGCCAGATCGCCCCCTGGAACTACCCGCTGGAGCTGTCGGTCGGCGACGCGCTTCCGGCGTTCGTCGCGGGCAACGCGGTCGTCATGAAGCCGGACACGGAGACCTGCCTCACCGCCCTGTGGGCCCGTGACCTGCTCATCGAGGCCGGCCTGCCCGCCGATGTCTTCCAGGTCGTCCTCGGCGACGGCCCGGTCGTCGGCCCCGAGGTCGTCCGGCACGCCGACTACGTCTCCTTCACCGGCTCCACCCGCACCGGCCGCGAGGTCGCCCAGGGCGCCGCCGCCCGGCTGGTCGGCGTCTCCCTCGAACTCGGCGGCAAGAACGCCATGCTGGTGCTCGAGGACGCCGACATCGAGAAGGCGGCGGCCGGCGCCGTCCGCGCCTGCTTCTCCTCCGCGGGCCAGCTCTGCATCTCCATCGAGCGGCTGTACGTCCACGAGTCCGTCGCGGACGCCTTCCTGGAGCGCTTCGCCGCCCGTACGAGGACGATGCGCCTGGGCAGGTCGCTGGCGTACGGCGCCGACATGGGCTCCCTGGTCGGCGAACGCCAGCTCGAGACCGTCACGCGGCATGTGGAGGAGGCGGTTTCCAAGGGCGCGAAGGTCCTCGCCGGCGGGACGGCCCGCCCGGACATCGGCCCGTACTTCTTCGAGCCCACGATCCTCGACGGGGTCGAAACGGAGATGTCCGTCTGCACCGAGGAGACCTTCGGCCCGGTCGTCTCGATCTACCGCTTCAAGGACGAGGACGAGGTCATCGAGCGCGCCAATGCCACGGCGTACGGCCTGAACTCCTCGGTCTGGACGAAGAACGGCCGACGTGGCCAGGAGGTCGCCGCCCGTCTGCGCACCGGCACGGTCAACATCAACGAGGGTTACGCCCCCGCGTACGGCAGCGTCCAGTCGCCCATGGGCGGCATGAAGGACTCCGGCCTGGGCCGCCGCCACGGCTCCGAGGGCATCCTCAAGTACACCGAGGCCCAGACGGTCGCCCACCAGCGCGTCCTTCCGATGGCCCCCTCCCTGGGCATGGACGACGAGAAGTACGCCCAGTTCATGAGCAGGAGCCTCCGCCTGATGAAGGCATTCCGCTTCCGGTGACGCCTTAGGGGCGCGGGGAACTGCGCGAGCAACCACAGAGCACCCGCACTGCACACTCAAAGGGGAGACGGCACGTGCCAAAGGACGCTTACGACTACGACGTCATCGTGGTCGGCTCCGGCTTCGGCGGCTCGGTGACCGCCCTGCGCCTCACCGAAAAGGGCTACAAGGTAGGCGTCCTGGAGGCCGGCCGCCGCTTCACCCGCGAATCCTTCCCCAAGAACTCCTGGGACCTCAAGAACTACCTCTGGGCGCCGAAGCTCGGCATGTACGGCATCCAGCGCATCCACCTGCTGGGCAACGTCATGGTCCTGGCGGGCGCGGGCGTCGGCGGCGGCTCCCTCAACTACGCCAACACCCTCTACGTCCCGCCGAAGCCGTTCTTCGAGGATCCGCAGTGGCGGGACATCACGGACTGGCAGGACGAGCTGAAGCCCTTCTACGACCAGGCCCGGCGCATGCTGGGCGTGCGGCTCAACCCGACCATGACCCCGTCGGACGTCCACCTGAAGGCCGCCGCGGAGCGCATGGGCTGCGGCGACTCCTTCCACCTCGCCCCGGTCGGCGTCTTCTTCGGCGACGGCGAGGACGCCGACGGTACGGCGAAGGCGAAGCCGGGCCAGGAGGTGCCCGACCCGTACTTCGGCGGCGCGGGGCCGGCCCGCCGGGCCTGCGCGGAGTGCGGCGAGTGCATGACCGGCTGCCGCCACGGCGCGAAGAACACCCTCAACGAGAACTATCTGCACCTGGCCGAGAAGGCCGGCGCGGTCGTCCACCCCCTGACGACGGTCGTCTCGGTCACCGACGACTCACGCGGCGGATACGCCGTCGCCACGCTCCCCACCGACGACCGCCGCAAGGCGAAGGGCCGCACCTTCACGGCCCGCAAGGTCGTCCTCGCGGCCGGCACCTACGGCACCCAGACCCTGCTGCACCGCATGAAGGCCGGCGGCCAGCTGCCCTACATCTCCGACAAGCTGGGCGAGCTGACCCGCACCAACTCCGAGGCCCTGGTCGGCGCCCAGACCGACGACCGGCGCTACCGCAAGGCCCACGGTGCCCGGAAGGCCGACTTCACCCGGGGCGTGGCCATCACGTCCTCGATCCACCCGGACGAGAACACCCACATCGAGCCGGTTCGCTACGGCAAGGGCTCCAACTCGATGGGCGGCCTGTCCATCCTCCAGGTCCCCTACGCCCGCGGCGCCTCGGGCACCTCGCGGGTCCTCGGCTTCCTCGCCCACGCGGCGAAACACCCCTTGCTGGTGCTGCGTTCCCTGTCCAACCGCCGCTGGTCGGAGCGGACCATCATCGGCCTGGTGATGCAGTCGCTGGACAACTCCCTGACGACGTACCTGAAACCGTCGGGTGCCGGCCGCGGCCTGCTCACCGCACGCCAGGGCCACGGCGCCCCCAACCCCAAGCAGATCAAGGCCGCCACGGAGAGCGCCTCGGCGCTGGCCGCCGAGATCAACGGCTTCGCGGGCTCGAACGTCGGCGAACTGATGGGCACCCCGCTCACCGCTCACTTCCTGGGCGGCTGCCCCATCGGCGCCTCCCGCGAGACCGGCGTGATCGACCCGTACCACCGCCTCTACGGCCACTCGGGCATCTCGGTGGTCGACGGCGCCGCGGTCTCCGCCAACCTGGGCGTCAACCCGTCCCTCACCATCACCGCCCAGGCCGAGCGGGCGATGTCGTACTGGCCCAACAAGGGCGAGCCCGACCTCCGGCCGCGGCAGGGCACGGCCTACGAACGTCTCCAGCCGGTCGAGCCCAAGTCCCCGGCGGTCCCGGCGGACGCGTTCGGCGCGCTGCGGCTGCCGTTCCTGGGCATGCCCGCGGTGCCGCCGAAGAAGTAACCGAGCCGGTACAGAGAAGAGGGACCTGCGCCCCCCTCCGAGCGCAGGTCCCTCTTCCGTCTTGCGTAAAGCTCTGGCGTGTTACGCCTCCGCGCCGGCCTTGCGGCGACGCACCACGAAGATCGCACCGGCACCGGCGACGACCGCGGCACCGCCGACGAGGCTGATCATCGGCAGGGCTGAGCTGGAGCCGGTCTCGGCGAGGCTGCCGGTGACCTCCGGCGTGGTGCCGGCCGGCTTCTTGTCGGTGACGGGCGCCTTGCCGCCTTCCTGCGGCTTGGTGCCGCCGGTGTCCGTACCGGCCGAGACGATCTGGAACTTGTAGGAGATCTGGCCGAAGCCGGTGCACTCGGCGTCGTTGTCGCCGTAGATCGTCGCGCCGAGCGAGAAGCCGGCGCCGACCGGGGCGGACTTGCTGACGTTGAGACGCAGCGGGATGTTGACCTCGTAGTCGGGCTTCAGCTCGTCGGTGTAACCGACGTAGCCGACCGCGAGGCCGCCCTCGTTGAGGTCGACCCAGATCTTGTCCTGGGGGTCCCAGGCCTGGAGCTGGACCTGCTTGCTGGAGAACAGGTCCTCGCCGTTCTTGTCGGCGGAGGCGCCGGCGAAGAAGTCGAGGTCGTTCAGCGTGGAGTCGGAGTTGTTGAGCACGTTCAGCGAGAACTTGTGCCAGCCGCTGCCCGCCGAGATCTTGCCGGGCAGGCCGCTGATGCTGACGTCGACCTTGGTGTCCTCGCAGACCGAGGGCTCGGGGTCGGGGGACTCCGACTCCTCGGGCTCGGACGCGGTGGGCGCCGGGGAGGACTCGCTCGTGGACGGGCTCGGCGAGGTGGACGTCTCGGGAGCGGACTCGCTCACGGACGCGCTCGGGGTCGGCGTCGTCTCGGCGGGCTTGGACTCGGTCGCCGACGGCGAGGGACTGTTGCTCTCGGGCGCCGACTCGCTCGCGGAGGCGCTCGGCGTGGGCGTCGTTTCGTCGGTCGCGTACGCGGCCGGTGCCGCGAGCAGTGCCACCGGGGCTATGACCGCCGTAGCGGCCGCTGCTGCCATGGCGCGGCGAAGCTTCATGAAGACCTCGGAGAGTCCGGCGTACCGCACTGTGCGGTACGAACTGGGGGAGGCCTCCGCGTGTGGGGCGCGGGAGTGGCCCGTGGTTCTGAAGGTTTGATCCGTGAAACCTGTGAATGGTTGCGCTGGCATTCACAGAATTCTTATGTGGTCTGAGTCACAGCCATGACCTTCTTGTGAAGGCGCTTGCCGAGCGCCTAGAACTGTCGCTCGTGTCTGACAAGCCGTCCGACGATCATTCGTCGGCCTCCGAGATCCCCGACGATGTCTGGGAACAGTTCATCCGCGACGCCGAACGGGACACCCGCGGCTCAGCCCCGAAGGAGCCGTCCGCGCGGGCGCGCATGGTGACCGAGCGGTTGCGTCGGCAGGAGGAGCGGGGCGAGTCGCCCCCGGGGTGGCGTACCGGCCCCGTGTCGCCGGAGACGAACGGCCGGGCGGGCCGCCGTCGCACGCTGTGGGCCGTTCTCGGTGTGCCGGTCGCCGTCGCCGTGGCCCTGGTGGCCCTGAAGCCGTCACTGCTGCCCGGTGACCCGTTCGGTACGGGTGAGTCCGCGGCCGCCGAGGCTTCGCCCCTGCCTGCCGAGTCGGCGGCGCCCACCGCCGCACCCGGGGCGTCGGACCCCGAGCCCCCCACCCTGGACGAGCCCTTCGCCGGCTCTCCGGCGCTGCGCTGGGCCGACGGCGAGGCCGGCATCGTCCTGCCCGAGGCGAAGGCCGTCGGCCCGGTCTCGAAGGACCGTGTGGAACAGGCGCTGAAGCTGACGAGGAAGCTGCTGGTCGCCGCCAACCTCGACCCGGAGACGGTACGCGGCGAGCGTCCCGAGGCCGCGCTCTCCCTGCTCGACCCCAAGCAGCCGGGACTCCTCGACGACCTGAACACCGCCCTGCGCGCCCCGAGCGGCACGCACGACCCGGTGACGATGTTCAGCCGGTTCGACCCCGACGAGATACGGCCGGCCGGCGACGTGATCAAGACGCGCGGGCGCATGACGTTCGAGAAGGGCTCGCACGCCGGGGTCGCGGTGCGCGCCGACTACACCTTCGTCTACCCCGTCACGCGGGCCGACGGATCGACCGAGGTCACCCGAACGATCGTGCGCAGGGTTCTCGACGTCGAACTCGCCGATCCCGCCCACTACCGGGTCACCCCGGGCCGGCTGACCGTCCGGAAGTACGACGAGGAGATCGGCAACTCCACCTGCGACGTCAACGACGGCTACCTGCACCCGGAGTTCCCGTCGAGGAGGGAGAAGGGCCCCGACCCCACCGGCCCGACGACGGATCCGTACGACCGCAGCAGGAGCCTCGACGACGGCCACGCCTGCGGGACGGTGACCCGCACCTGAGCAGGCGCGAAAAAGCATGAGCGGGCGCGAAAAGCATGAGCGAAGGGCCCCGCGGGATGGAGCCGCGGGGCCCTTCCTCTCGTCAGCACCGACGTCAGGGCTGCGCCGGTGCCTGGAAGCGGCGCCGGGGGGTTGCGCCGCTGGTCTCGACCTTCTGGCAGTCGGGCAAATGCGGGTGTCGGCGGGGGATGTCCGCCGGGCGGCCCCGGGCGTCCCCGGAGCCGTCCGTTCTCTTGGGTGACCGGGCTGCTGTCCCCTGCCGTCCGGTCACTTCCCTGGAGCGAGGTCCCACGACGTACGGCACGATCCGTACGTCTCATCGCTCCAGTGAGCCACGCGTGGTTCTTTCGGGCCCGCCCCTGGCTGGCACGGACAACGAGACCAACGAGGCGTCCCGGGGCCGGTCACGCGCCGTACGGGTGAGAGGGGTGCGTACGTCTGTCCCGGGAACGCGGATTCAGATCTTGCCCCGGCACAGCTCCAGCAGGGTCATCGCCAGGGCCGTACCCGGCTTGCCCAGCGCGTCCCTGTAGTGGCCGAGCACCTCCATCTCGCGGGAGAGGTTCACGCGCCGGCCTCCGGAGGTGATCCGCGCCTCCTGGATGACGGCCGACACGGCCACCCGTTCCTGGATCAGGCCGATGATCCGGTCGTCGAGCGCGTCGATCCGCTCACGCGCGCCGGTGATCACCTCGGCGGCCTCGGGGGTACGGGCGCCGGTCACCTCGGTGGTGGTCGTGGGAACGGTCATGGGAGGGGCTCCTCGTCGTCTGGGGGTGCCCCGGAGCGGCAAGGCCCGGACGACGACAGACGCCCCGGGCCTTGTCGGCCCGGGGCGCCTGGGAAGTCGCTTGTCAGTTGCTCAAGCAGCACGACCATGGCAGCCGGCGGGCCGGATGCCATAGGTAAAGCGGAAGGTCTGGTGCGTGAGCATGGCGCTCAGTATGCCCTGGGGCGGCGCGGCGTCCAAGCGGGTTCGCATGGTGAGACTCGCATGGTGAGACGAGAGGTCCGGAGTCCGGGCCTCCCGTGGGCGGGACACCGCGCACGAGCACCTCGGTAGAATCGGGTGGCACAAGACCCCCGCCCCACCGCCGGAAGGCACCCCGTGTCATCAGCGACTCCCGCTGCGAACGCCCCCGACACCGTCCTGGTCGTCGACTTCGGCGCGCAGTACGCCCAGCTCATCGCCCGTCGTGTCCGCGAGGCGCGGGTCTACAGCGAGATCGTGCCGAGCACCATGCCGGTCCAGGAGATCCTCGCCAAGAACCCCGCGGCGATCATCCTCTCCGGCGGCCCCTCGTCGGTCTACGAGGAGGGCGCCCCGAGCCTCGACCGCGCCATCTTCGAGGCCGGCGTCCCCGTCTTCGGCATGTGCTACGGCTTCCAGCTGATGGCGCGGACCCTCGGCGGCACCGTCGACAACACCGGAGCCCGCGAGTACGGCCGTACCGGCCTGCACGTCTCCAAGTCGTCCTCCACCCTCTTCGAGGGCACCCCCGCCGAGCAGGCCGTCTGGATGTCGCACGGCGACGCCTGCTCCGCCGCCCCCGAGGGCTTCTCCGTCACGGCCTCCACGGACGTCGTCCCGGTCGCCGCGTTCGAGAACGACGAGAAGAAGCTCTACGGCGTCCAGTACCACCCCGAGGTGATGCACTCCACGCACGGGCAGCAGGTGCTGGAGCACTTCCTGTACCGGGGCGCGGGCCTCACGCCGAACTGGACGACCGGCAACGTGATCGAGGAGCAGGTCGCCGCGATCCGCGAGCAGGTCGGTGACCGGCGTGCCATCTGCGGGCTGTCCGGCGGTGTGGACTCCGCCGTCGCCGCCGCCCTCGTCCAGAAGGCCATCGGCTCCCAGCTGACCTGCGTGTACGTCGACCACGGCCTGATGCGCAAGGGCGAGACCGAGCAGGTCGAGAAGGACTTCGTGGCCGCGACCGGCGTACAGCTGAAGGTCGTGGACGCGGAGGAGCGGTTCCTCAAGGCGCTCGCCGGGGTCTCCGACCCCGAGGAGAAGCGGAAGATCATCGGCCGTGAGTTCATCCGGGTCTTCGAGCAGGCCCAGGCCGAGATCATCGCCGACCAGGGCCCCGCGGTGGAGTTCCTCGTCCAGGGCACCCTCTACCCGGACGTGGTCGAGTCCGGCGGCGGCACCGGCACTGCCAACATCAAGTCCCACCACAACGTGGGCGGCCTGCCCGAGGACCTCGAGTTCAAGCTGATCGAGCCGCTGCGCCAGCTGTTCAAGGACGAGGTCCGGATGGTCGGCCAGGAGCTCGGCCTGCCGGACGAGATCGTCCAGCGCCAGCCGTTCCCCGGCCCGGGCCTCGGCATCCGTATCGTCGGCGCGGTCAGCAAGGAGCGCCTGGACCTGCTGCGCGAGGCCGACGCCATCGCCCGCGAGGAGCTGACGGCGGCCGGCCTCGACCGGGACATCTGGCAGTGCCCGGTGGTCCTGCTCGCGGACGTCCGCAGCGTCGGCGTCCAGGGCGACGGCCGTACGTACGGCCACCCGATCGTCCTGCGCCCCGTCTCGTCCGAGGACGCCATGACGGCCGACTGGTCGCGCCTGCCGTACGACGTCCTCGCCCGGATCTCCACGCGGATCACGAACGAGGTCAAGGACGTCAACCGCGTCGTCCTCGACGTGACCTCGAAGCCCCCGGGGACGATCGAGTGGGAGTGACCCCCAGGCCTATGTGCGCTTGATCGTGCGCAGGGGCTCGCCGGGCGTCCAGACCTGGACGACGAGGTACGTGTCGTCCTCGACGTAGGTCCTCACGACCTCCGTCAGCTCGGTGCGGAAGAGGTGGAACGGCTCCGGCGGTTCCACCTCTTCGACGTATCCGGCCTTGGTCTCGGCGTCTTCCACCTCGATCGCCCGGCCGCTGATCCGGACGTCGCCGCCGCCCATGCCCGTGCCCTCCCCGGGGTTCGCCTGGAGCGCGAAGCGCGGGTCGCGGCGCAGGTCGAGCGCCTTCACCGAGTCCGGCATCATGCCGAGCCACAGCTCACCGCTCAGGAACCGCACCTCCAGGCCGCTGGTGCGGGGCGAACCGTCCTTGCGGAGGGTGGCGAGGACGTGGTGGGTGTAGGCGCCGAAGCGCTTCTCGACCGTGTCGGCCAGGTCCGGTTCGGCGGTCGCGAAAGCCGCCCAGTTCGCTGTCATACGGAGAGTGTGGCGCCGAAATCCGACATCTTCTGTCGGCTATTCGTGGGGTAGGGGAGACCGGAGGCACGAGGGTGCGCACAGGGTGCTCACGGGGGCGCTCGTCTCATCTTTACGAAACGGTTCTGTTCATCCCGGCCCGACCGGCGGTAGCTTCCGCCCGTACGAAGAACCACGCTGGAGGACCTATGCACGGGCCCACCCCGCCCCTGCCGCTGCCCACCGACCGGCTGCGGTTCGCGATGCCGCCCATGCACGAGTCGGTCGAGGACGAACGCCGGCACCGCAAGGAACGGCTCGCGGGCGCCCTCAGGATCTTCGGGCGGCTCGGCTTCGAGGACGGCGTGTCCGGTCACATCACCGCCCGCGACCCGGAGTACACCGACTGCTTCTGGGTCAACCCGTTCGGGCTGCCCTTCCGGCACGTCACGGTGAGCGACCTGGTCCTCGCCAACCAGGACGGCCAGGTCGTCGAGGGCCGCTACCACGTCAACCAGGCCGCGTTCACCGTGCACGCCCAGGTGCACGCCGCCCGCCCCGACGTGGTCGCCGTCGCCCACTGCCACTCGGTGCACGGCCGGGCGCTCGCGGCCCTCGGCGAGCTGCTGGAGCCGATCACCCAGGAGAGCTGCGCCTTCTACGAGGACCACGCCCTCTACGACGCCTACACCGGCGTCGCGGTCGACGCCGAGGAGGGGCGGCGCATCGCGGCCGTGCTCGGCTCCCGCAAGGCGCTCGTGCTGCGCAACCACGGCCTGCTGACCGTCGGCGACTCGGTGGACGCGGCGGCCTGGTGGTTCGTGTCGATGGAGCGGTCCTGCCAGGTGCAGCTGACGGCGCAGGCGGCCGGGCGGCCGGTCCGGATCGACCACCGGATGGCGGTGGCGACGCGGGAGCAGCTGGGTGGCGACCTGGTGGCGTGGATCAACTACCAGCCGATGTGGCAGGACGTCAGCCGGAGCGAGCCGGATCTGCTGAGCTAGGAGAGCCTTCAGAAGCCGCGCAGCACCACGGCCTTCGTTCGTGCGAACTCCTCGTCCGTGAGCACGCCGTCCCGGTGCAACCGGCCCAACTCGCGCAGGCGGCGCAGCAGCACGTCGTGATGGTCGGCCGCAAGCGGCAGGGCATGTGCCGATCGGGAGTCCTGAGCGTACGAGTCGCTCTCTGACCCGGCCCGGGACGACGGGTGCGGCAGCCGGGCCGTGACCGCCGTGGCGACGAGCGCCGTGAGCAGATCGCGGCGGGCACTGCCCCACAGGTCCAGGGCGTACGGGTCCTTCTCCGGCGGCAGCTTCGAGAACACCGTCTCGCGGGTCACGAACCGCAGGAGGCCGTCCTCGTGGCCGGAGTTCGGCAGCCACTCGACCTGGACCAGGTCGCCCATGGTGATGATCCGCGGGCCGGTGGCGCGTTTGACCCGCTCGGAGGTGTCGGCCCAGTCGATCCGTACCCGGGTGCCGTCGAAGGAGACCGTCCCGTCGGACGAACGGACCGAGACCGGGACCGGCGGGCCGGGCAGCAGATAGGCCTTCGCCGGCTCCTTCGGGATCCGGTCCAGGAGCAGCGCGCGGCGGATCTCCTCGGCGACGTACTCGGCGACCCCCGTCCGGTCGGCGTCCACCGCCAGCCGGTACGGATCGGCCGCGTCCGGCAGCCGCCCGCCGGTCGCCTGGAGCAGGGGGTCGGCGCCCTCCCGCAGCCGCAACCGCAGTCGTCCGCGCCTGCGTTCCGGTTCGAGGACGACACCCGAGACCGCCTCGAGCGGCACGGCGATCTCTCCGTACGTCTGCCGGAACAACGGAACGGAGCGGTGCAGACCGGGCGTGATCCGGACCGTGTCGCCGTCGAAGGCCCAGGTCCCGTCACGCTGGATGATCTCGGCCATAGGGGAATTCTCCCAGTCAGGTCAACACGGCACGCCGAACTTCACCCGTGTTGACCAGACCGAGCGGACGTGAACCGGCTGGTGTAGGGCACAATTCGCTGTCGTCGCAGGGGAGTTGTACAGCGGTGTTTCCGGGGTCCGGAAGGCCGACGGTGGTTGGGTCGCGGGAAGGCGGGCGTCGGGCGTGGCGGTGCGCGAGGGACAGGGCGGCGCGGACGCGGGTGGGTACGCGGACGCGGGGGCGTATGCGGGCCGGTACGCGGGTGGGCCCGGCGGGTACGCGGGCGGCCAGGGCGGTGCTTATGGCAGTGCTCCCGGCGGTGTTCATGAAGGCGGGTGTGCCTGCGGGGACTGTCCGCACGGGGCGCGTGAGGGGCACCGGCGGGCCGTCGCCGCGTTCCTGCGCAGGCGCGACGAGTTCGCGGCCGGGCAGGGACTGCCGGCCGCGGTGGCCCACTCCGCCTCGGCTTCCCGGCAGTGGGTCTCGGAGGAACTGGCGCAGTCCGCGGAGTGCGTCGCCGAGCGCGGGCGGGCCGAGGGCCGGGCCTGGCTGACGGGCCTGTGGCGCCGTACGGCGGGTGTGGTGTGGGCGGCCGTCGTGCTGTTGCTGCTCGGGCAGTGCCTCACCGCGGTCGGCGCGGGCTGGACGACGGCGCGTACGGCCGGGCTGGCCGCGGCGCTGGTGGTGGCCGGTGCGGTGACCGCGGCGTCGTGGTTCCACCGGTCGAAGGGCGGTGCGCTGGCGCCCGTGATCGGCGACGACAACCGGCTGTCCACCTCCCGCACGGTCGCCGCGGCGTGGGTGCTGTTCGTGGCCTACGCGGTGCTCGTCCTGGCGGGGCGGCTGGCGGCCGCCTCCCGGCACCGGGAGCGGGACGCGCTGATCTCCGGGCTGGAACTCGCCCGCGGCGCCGGGGTCGTGACCGTGCTCGCCGTGGTGTGCGGGATCGCCGTGCTCGTGCGGCGGGTGGTCGGGCTGCGGGTGCTGGGGCAACGGCTGCAGAAGGTGCGTGCCGACCGGCCGCGCGCCGCCGACCTGCTGACCGACGACGCGGGCCGGGGCACCTTCGCCGACATCCAGTACGTCGTCATCAGCGGTGTCGCCCTGGTCTTCGCGGCGGTGCGGCTGGCCAGGCGCCCGGACCAGTTGCCGGACCTGCCGTGGGGTCTGGCGGTCGTGGTCCTGGTGTCGGCGGCGACCTATCTGGCCGGCAAGTACGCGGAGGGCGGCCGGCCGGTCATCCTCTCCGTGGTCCGGGCCCGGGAGGCCGGCGACCTCGACGGGCCGATCCGCACGGGCGACGACATCGAGATCCGGGGCGCCGGGTTCGTGCCGCCGGGTGCGCAAGGGGCCGACCGGTTGGCCCGGATGGTCGTCCGGGTGGGTGCCGTGCACGTCCACGTCCCGCTGGTACCGGTCCCCGGCGGCTTCAGCAACCCGGCGGACACGCTGCTGACGGTGCCGGTGCCGGCGGATGTGGAACCGGGGCGGGTGGACGTGCAGGTGGTCACGGCGGCGGGGGTGGAGACGAATCGGTACGCGGTTGATGTGACGGAGTGACGGTCGCCCGCCGGATCCGGCGCTGGGGCGAAAACAGGGACACGCAAGGGACACGTCAGAAAAAAGCCGTCGCGTCAGGATTGAGCGCGGTCTGTTTGTCGTACGTATCGTCTGTTGAGGGGGTCTCGGCACCGGCGGCGAGAGGCGGCTAGCAGCGATGACTCACAGTATGCGATCGGACACGCCCACCCCCCACTTCCGCGGCGACGGAGGCTGGCGGGATACCGCCGGCCGCTACGCCCTCCTTCCTCTGCGCATCTTCCTCGGCGTCACCTTCATCTACGCCGGCCTGGACAAAATCACCGACAGCGCCTTCATGAAGGACTCCGGCGCCGGGTCGATCGGCGACATGATGCGCGCCGTCCGCGACTCCTCCGCCATTCCCGCCCTGGTCGACCTCTCCCTGAAGAGCCCGGTCGGCTTCGGCTACGCCATCGCCTTCGGAGAACTGGCCGTCGGCATCGGCACCCTCCTCGGTGTGCTCGCCCGTCTGGCCGCATTCGGCGGCGCGCTGATCTCCCTCAGCCTGTGGCTGACCGTGAGCTGGGCCTCCGATCCGTACTACTACGGCAACGACCTCGCCTACCTCATGGCCTGGACCCCCCTCGTCCTGGCGGGCGCGCCCCTGTGGTCCGTGGACGCCGCCCTGAGGTCACGACGACGGCAGAGGCGGGAGTACCGGTAGCCGGAGCCCCGGTACCGGCGGCTAGTCGGCGGCGGTACGGCCCGCCGTGCGGCGTCGGCGCAGGCGGCCCGTCAGGAACGCCACCGCGCCGGCCAGGCACAGTCCGCCCGTGACGAGGGGGAGCGCCACGAACCACGGGATCTCCCAGGCGCCGCCCGCGTCACCGGCGTAGAGGACGCCCGTCAGGACGAGTACGACACCGGCGACCAGCTTTCCGGGCTTGGGCTCATGACGCAGCACGGGTCACCTCCGCCTGTCCCATGCCGACCTGGAGGTCCAGGTCGATGGTGCCGGACCTCTCGACGCCCTGGGCGGGGGAGAGGGTGATCCGCTTCTGCTGGCCCGGTTTCACGTCCACGTCCTTCGTGTCGTCGCCCGGCAGCTGGAGGTCGCCGAGTCCTACGTCGACGCTCAGCCGCACGGTCACGTCCTCGGGCACGAGCACCTTCACCCGGCCGATGCCCACATCGGCGCGTGTCGTCACGGTCTGTCTCCCGGCCACGTCCAGCCCGGTCAGGTCGAGGGTGCCGACGCCGGTGCCCAGTTCGTACTGCTGCTGTACGTCCGCCACCGTGGCGGGCCGCCAGGTCGTGCGGGCCCACTGGGTGTCGATGTCCTTGGGCAGTGCCGCCGAGCCGGCGAGCAGTCCGGCCGTGATGATCGCCAGGAGGATCGAGCCCGCTCCGGTCCGCCCCAGGAAGGCGCTGACGGCTATGCCCAGGCCCAGGACGGCGAGCGCGCAGGACAGACCCGTCTGCAGGCTGGTGCCCAGCGGGTGCTCGTCCCAGGTCAGGTCGGTGCCCAGGGCACCGGCGAGCAGGGCCAGCAGGAAGACCCAGCCGCCGATCCAGCGGGGGCCGCGCGGCTCGGGTGGCCGGCCGCGCGGGACGGCTATGTCCTCGCGGCCGCCGGCCCGGGTGCCGAGCCCGATGTTGATGGCTGCCGCGACGTCCGGGTCGCGGGCGTCGCGGGGGCCCCACAGATAGCCCGTGCCGCCGATGTGGGTGCCGTCCTTGACGATGGGGTCGCGCCACCAGGAGGGGGAGGTGGCGAGGACCGGCGGCGCCTGGGGTTCGGGCGGGGCGTCGGCGGCGGCCTGGGCGGCCAGCGGGTCGGGGCTGGGGGCGCCGCGCTGGCGTGACCAGTACCCGGAGCCGGCCAGCAGTATGGAGAGGACGAAGGCGAAGGTCAGCACTCCGCCGTTGTTCAGCAGGGTCAGGAACACTCCGCAGCCGACCAGCGCGAACAGCACGGCTGTCAGCGCCTGGCCGTCGACGCGGCCGGTCAGCAGCTTGCGCACCTCGTTCTCGTCCTCGTCGTCGTACGGGACGAGGAGCCAGACGAAGCCGTAGAAGAGCAGACCGATGCCGCCGGTGACGGAGAGCACCGCGAGCGTGATCCGGAAGATCACCGGGTCCAGGTCGCACTGCCGCCCGAGCCCGGCGCAGACGCCGGCCAGGGTCTTGTGGCGGCGGTCGCGACGGAACGCGCGGGGAGGGCCGGGCGGGCCGGGCGGGGTGGCTTCCCCGGCCGGGTCGGCCGCGTCGGTGGCTCCTCCCTGTTCTCCCGCGCCCACACGCCCTTGCGCGGAGGAGCCGGCGGGCGCGGCATCCTGCGGCCCGGCGCCCGGTGCGGGGCGCGGGCCGGAGCCGGGTCCCGGACCCGTCGCGGCGTGCTCGTGATCGGTCATGGGTCCATGGTGACGGGCGCGGCGCCGCGGCGGCAGTCGGAATGACCCTGGCCGGACCCTGATATCGGCCCTGAGGAACGGCGCGGGAAACGTTCGACGGGCCGGCCCGCGGAGATCAGGGGAGTCTCCGGGGTCGACCCTGATGCTCCGGCCTTCCGGCCGTGTGACCATCAATGGCATGTCGGAAGCCGCAGCAGCGCCACTCGCCGAACCGCGGCCGCCGCGCAAGCTCTACCGCAGCAGTGACGGACGCTGGCTCGGTGGCGTGGCGCGAGGCCTCGCCGGGCACCTCGGGCTGCCCGTCGTCTGGGTGCGGCTCATGTTCGTCGGCCTGTTCATGGCCGACGGCCTCGGCGCGCTGCTGTACGCCGCGTTCTGGTTCTTCGTCCCGCTCGGCGTCGGCGGAGTCGACGCGCAGAAGCCGCCGGCCGCCTCGGAGACCGCGCCCGACGGCCGCCGCAGACTCGTCGCCCGCAAACCCGACAAGGGCCAGATAGTGGCTCTGCTGCTCATGGTCGCCGTGGCCCTGGTGTTCGTGGGCAATGTGAACCTCAGCGGCGGGGCCCGGGCCTACCTCTGGCCGGCGGTGCTCGTCGGCGCGGGTGTCGCCCTGGTCTGGCGGCAGGCGGACAACGCCCGCCGGGCCCGCTGGGTCGAGGTCGGCCGCCGCCGGCGCACGGTCACGCTGCTGCGCGCGGGGGGCGGGGTGCTGCTGGTGACGGCCGGCGTCTCCGGCATCTTCGTCATGCAGGGATCCGCCGCCCATCTCGGCTCCGTCCTGCAGGCGGCCCTCGCGGTCCTCGTCGGGATAACGCTCCTCGCCGGGCCGTATCTGGTGCGCATGACGCAGGACCTCTCCGAGGAGCGCCTGATGCGCATCCGTGCCCAGGAGCGCGCGGAGGTCGCCGCCCATGTGCACGACTCGGTGCTGCACACCCTCACCCTGATCCAGCGCAACGCGGAGAACGCGAACGAGGTGCGCCGCCTCGCCCGCGCCCAGGAGCGCGACCTGCGCACCTGGCTCTACAAGCCCGAGGGCACCGGCAAGGACGAGGCCGACGAACCCACCACGCTCGCCGACGCCGTGCGGCGCAACGCGGCCGAGGTGGAGGACAAGCACGGCGTCCCCATCGAGGTCGTGGTGGTGGGGGACTGCCCGCTCGACGAGGGGATCGGCGCACAGATGCAAGCCGCACGGGAAGCAATGGTGAACGCCGCCAAGTACGGTGGCGAGGGCGGAGCCGTACAGGTCTACGCCGAGGTCGAGGGGAAGACGGTCTTCGTGTCCGTCCGGGATCGTGGCCCCGGCTTCGACCTCGACTCGATACCCGCCGACCGCATGGGTGTCAGAGAATCGATCATCGGCCGCATGGAGCGCCACGGCGGCACGGCGCGGCTGCGCGCGGTGCCGGACGGCGGCACGGAGGTCGAGCTGGAGATGGAGAGGGCGGAGAAGACGTCATGAGCGACCCGACCGAGGCGAACGGTACGGCGGAACCGGCGGAGGCGGCCGGGCCCGCGGAGTCGGGCGGCGGCGCCGTCGGGCGTCGGGTGCGCGTGGTCCTCGTCGACGACCACCGCATGTTCCGTACGGGGGTCCAGGCCGAGATCGGGCAGACCGAGCAGACCGGTGTCGAGGTCGTCGGCGAGGCCGCGGACGTCGACCAGGCGGTCACGGTCATCACCGCGACCCGGCCCGAGGTGGTCCTCCTCGACGTGCATCTCCCGGGCGGCGGCGGGGTGGAAGTGCTGCGCCGCTGTGCCCCGTTGATGGCCGACGCCGAGCAGCCGGTCCGCTTCCTCGCGCTGTCCGTGTCGGACGCGGCGGAGGACGTGATCGGCGTGATCCGCGGCGGGGCCCGCGGGTACGTCACCAAGACGATCACCGGCACGGACCTCGTCGACTCCGTCTTCCGCGTCCAGGAGGGCGACGCGGTGTTCTCCCCGCGGCTGGCCGGGTTCGTCCTCGACGCCTTCGCCTCCACGGACGCGCCTCCGGTCGACGAGGACCTGGACCGGCTGACCCAGCGCGAGCGCGAGGTGCTGCGGCTCATCGCCCGGGGGTACGCGTACAAGGAGATAGCCAAGCAGCTGTTCATCTCCGTGAAGACGGTCGAGTCGCATGTCTCGGCGGTCCTGCGCAAGCTCCAGCTCTCCAACCGGCACGAGCTGACGCGGTGGGCCACGGCTCGACGGCTGGTGTGACCCGCGGCCCGGGGTCGGCCCGGTCAGACCACCCGCGTCGCCCCCGCGTAAGGCATCTCGTCGAGCGGGGCGACCCGTACCGGGGCCGCTGAGTTCGGGGCGTGGATCATTTGCCCGTTGCCCACGTAGATGCCGACGTGGCTGATGCCGGCGTAGTAGAAGACCAGGTCACCGGGGAGGAGTTCGGAGCGGGAGACGCGGCGGCCGGCGGCGATCTGGGAGTACGTCGTGCGGGGCAGCGAGACGCCCGCGGAGCGGTACGCGGCCTGGACGAGGCCCGAGCAGTCGAAGGCGTTCGGGCCGGTCGCGCCCCAGACGTAGGGGCTGCCGAGCTTCTGGTAGGCGTAGGAGACGGCTGCGGCCGCGCGGGCGTTGGGCGCCTGCGAGCCGGCGGACCCGGGGGCCGCCAGGGTGTCCCGGAGGCCCGTCGAGGAGCGTGAGGCGCGGTTCGTGCCCGGCCCTTCGCCTAGGGAGGCACGTTCCTGCGCGGTGAGCCGGGACAGCAGCTGCCGTGCGGAGCCCAGCTTTCCGGTGATCGTCTTCTTGTGCCGCTTCAGCTCCGTCTGCCGCGACTTCAGGGACGTCAGCTCGATGTGGGCGGCCCCGCGCAGCTGCTCGATCTCCCGGAGCTGCTTGCGGACTCCCGCGACGGCGGACTTCTGCCGGTTGCCGGCCCGCTCCACGAACTCTGCGTTCTCGAGGTACCGGTCGGGATCGTCGGACAGGGCTAGCCGGAGGGCGGGGTCGATGCCGCCGTCCCGGTACTGCGCGGCGGCGACCGAGCCCAGGGCGTCGCGGGCCGAGTTGAGCCGTTCCTCCTTGCGGGCCGCCTGGTCCTGGAGCTTCTTGATCCGCTCTCCGGCGGCGTCGGCCTTCTCCTTCGCGCCGTTGTACTTCTCGGTGGCGACCTCCGCCTCCTGGTACAGCTTGTCCACCTCGGCCTTGACCTGGCCGGGGGTGAGCTGCGGTTCGGCGTGCCCGGTTCCGTCGAAGCCCGTCGCGGTCGCCGCGCCGGCGAGCGCGATCGTGGCGGCCGTACGGGCCGTGTTGCCGCTCGCGGTGCGCTGTCGGGGCTTGCGGTGCGCTGCCACCTTGGGAGCCACGTCCTTTCGTGCGACCGCCCGGGTGCGTGCGACGGCCGCCGTGGGGAGCGGACGGGCGGCCTGCGCGTCCGGCGACGGCCCGCACAGGGGAAGCGGGCCGCCGCCGACCTTCTGGCGGTGGTGCCCGACTGCCGCCCCTGGCCCGGGCGGCGGTGGGGAGCCGGTCACCTGGGGGAGGACGCTAAACCTCGCCATGGCGGGCCCGTGGCCGGTGCGCGGAACTGTTCCGAGAGGACCGACGGTGACCGTATGCGACCGCGATCCCGCCGTGACGCCGTCGCCTTAACTCAGCGTGATGACCGATGCGTCGAATCATGGGCGAGTGACGGTGATCGGGTGCTATGGGGCGCATTTATGCATCGGTGGGCCGGTGTCGGGCGGATCGGACCCCCTGATTAGGCTCCGGCCTCATGGACGTACTCATCCACCTCTTCGTCGGCCTCCACATCATCGGCATCGCCTCGCTCCTGGGCGGCTTTCTCACCCAGATGAAGGCGATAGGCGAGGGCACCGCCCGCTACACCCCGGCGATGCTGCACGGCGCGCTGACGATGCTGGTCACCGGTGTGATCCTGGTCGGCCTCAACCAGGCCGACGACCAGTCCGTGAACAACATCAAGATCGGCGTGAAGCTGGCCCTCCTGATCGTGATCCTCGGCCTGGTCTACGTGAAACGGGACGACGAGAAGGTGGACAAGGGCCTGTTCGGCCTGGTCGGGCTGCTGACCACGGCGAACATCTTCATCGCCGTGCTCTGGACCTGACCGGGCGCCCGGGGAGCAGCCCGGAACGGGCCGAGGCCGCCGTCCAGGCGGCGGCCACGAGCCACGCCGCGACCGCGATCCACAACAGCGCCTCCCCGAACCCGTCGAGCCAGGAGACGTCGAGGGCGACGGCGACGGCCAGGGCCGCCGTCCCCGTCTTGGCCCAGGTGAACACGGTCGCCCAGCGGCGGACGTCATGGCGGGGCCGGGGCCACAGGAACTCGGCGGCGAGCAGGACGGCGTAGCAGACCAGTGCGAGCACGAGCAGCACGACGGTGACGGTGCGCAGGACGTCCCGGTCGTCCTCGTTCCACAGGTACAGGCGCGCGCTGTCGGCGCTGAGCAGCCGCGCCCCGGCGAGCGCCGAGAGGGCGAGCGCCCCGCCCGCGAGCCAGTGATCGCCGGTCCCCCCGGCCACCTGCCGCACATCGAAACGGACCAGGGCGAGGACGTACAGCACCAGCCCCAGCCAGAACAGCACCAGAGCCGCGTGCGCGAACCAGGCCTCCGACTCGGCCGCGGCCAGCGTGGCGCCGAGCACGGCGAGCCCCTGCGTGGCCATGCAGCGCGCGAACACCGTCCCGGGCTTGCGCCGCTCCCCGCCCTGCGGGACGAGGACGAGCGGCACCGGCCAGAGCAGTACGGCGAGCACCAGCAGCGTCACGGCCAGAGCCTGGGAGCCGGCCGCCGAGAAGGCGGTCCCCAGGACGGCCGTCGCCGCCACGGTGGTGAGGGCGGCCGTCGTCACGCTCTCGAGGACGCCCGGCCTGCGCGCATACGCCCGCCACCTGGTCCCGGCCCGCAGCAGCCGCCGGGTGAAGTCCGCGGCGAACATCAGCCAGGCCGCGCAGGCCAGGCCGAGGGTGATGTGCGAGAGGACCTCGTACCCCGACAGATCCAGACCGACCGACAGGGTGCCGGTCGCCAGCACGGCGGCACTGGCCGCCGGAGCACGCTGCGCCCACCAGGTGACAGAAGGGGAGGTGCCGGGCATACGGCCGATGCTAGGAGGCCCCGCGCGCGTTACCGGCCAGGGCACGCGCGCGGGGCCCCAAAAACGTGCGAGACCGGTCAGGCCGGCCGCACCACGCTGTGGATCGACGACTCGCCGTCGTAGTAGATCGACTCCTCGCGCACGTACGTGCCGGGCTTCGGAGCGTGGATCATCATGCCGTTGCCGATGTAGATGCCGACGTGGGTGACATCGTCGTAGAAGAAGACCAGGTCACCGGGCCGGGCGTCGGCCAGGGGGACCGTGGTGCCGGCGTTGACCTGGTCGTACGTCGTCCGCGGCAGGGTCACCCCGGCGGCCTTCCAGGCGGCCTGGGTGATGCCGGAGCAGTCGTAGGAGCCGGGGCCGGTGGCGCCCCAGACGTACGGCTTGCCGATCTGGGCGCGGGCGAAGGCGAGCGCCTTGTCGGCCTTGGTGGCGTACGAGGAGTCGGGCGCGGTGGACGACGAGGACGACCCCGCGGACGAGGACGAACCCGCCGAGGAGGAGCCGCTGCCCTGCTGCTGGGCGGCCTCCTGCTCCCGCTCCTTCTGCTGTTCGGCCTGCTGCCGGGCCAGCTCGGCGGCCTTGCGGGCGGCCTCCTGCTGCTTCTCCTTCTCGATCGCCGCGAGCCGCGCCTTCTCCTCGGCGGTCAGCTTCGACAGCAGTTCGCGCGCGTCGGCGAGCTTCCTCTGGACGGTCGCCTTGGCCGTCTTCAGGTCACCCTGTGACTCGGTGAGCGTCTCGAGGCTCTCGGCGGCCTCCTGACGCTTCTCCATCGTCTCTGACTGCTGGGTGATGTAGTCGTCGACCGCCACCTTCTGACGGCCGGTCATCCGGTCCATCAGCTGGGTCTGGTCGAAGTAGTCCTGCGGGGTGTCCGCGAGCAGGAACGTGGCGGTGTCCGGGGCGGAGGCGCCGGTGCGGTACTGGGCGGCGGCGAAGGTGCCCAGCTCCTCCCGCGCCTCGTTCAGCTTCTGGGTGCGCTGGGCGACGTCGTCGAGGAGGGTGTCGACGCGCTTGCGCTGCTTGGCGGTCTTCTCCTTGGCCCCGTTGTACTTCTCGGTCGCGGACCCCGCCTGGCGGTAGAGGTCGTCGACCTTTTTCTCGACTTCCTCGAGGCTGGGCTTGTCGTCGGCCTCGGGGGCGGCGTTGGCCGACTGGGACAGCAGGGCCACGGAGGTGAGGGCCGCCGTTGCGAGGGCGGGGGTCCGTATGCCTGCCACGCGCGAACCCGTAGGACGCGACTTGCGGTGCGACGCCAAGGGAGGCGACTCCTTCCATGCTCCGCCTACCGGGTTAGCTGTCGGGTTCGGGCGGATGCTTCGGAAGGGTTGCCCTACGGCCTTCTCCGGAAAGGGAGTCGGGCCGATTCACCCCGGGGTCTCGGTGGGTCCCCGGCTCTGGCTGCCGCTGCGGCACGCCGGACTCGGCGGAGGCCACGCGGCCCGGCGACGTTCGCCGGTGGGGGTCGTGTGGCCTCCTCGCACGGTAGCCAACTCGTGTGGCCCTTGTGAAGGTTGAAGGGTGATATGCCCGATACATTTCCGTGACCTTGCTCATGAACGTCGCCGAGAGTGATCAATCGAGGGGGGTTGGTCACCATTCGCACGTAATTGTGAAGGCCATAGCGGCCTGTGATCGCGTGGACCTGGAGGGTGACAGGGGGGTCCTTTCGGCG
Source organism: Streptomyces purpurascens (assembly GCF_045040895.1). Taxonomy (NCBI): domain Bacteria; kingdom Bacillati; phylum Actinomycetota; class Actinomycetes; order Kitasatosporales; family Streptomycetaceae; genus Streptomyces; species Streptomyces purpurascens. The sequence goes on from NZ_CP108341.1 coordinate 5,761,849, forward strand.
ATGTTCTCAGGGCGGCGGCGGGCTGTCAGTGGGGCGCCCTAGACTCGGAGAGCGATGAGCAGCCTCTTTGACGACAGCTTCCTGGCGGACCTCCAGGCCCAGCGGGGCCCCGCGGACGAGCCCCCGCCGCCGCCCGAGGACGATCACGGATCGGAGCACGTTCCGGACGATCTGTTCGGCGGGAAGTTCGACGTGCCGCCGGACCGCGACGCCTACTACCGGGACGGCGCCGCGCGCCCGCCGGTGGACGCCGCCGCGCTCCTGGAGGGGCTGAACGACAACCAGCGCGCCGCCGTCGTGCACTCCGGCTCCCCGCTGCTCATCGTGGCCGGCGCCGGCTCCGGCAAGACCCGCGTGCTCACGCACCGCATCGCCCACCTCCTCGCCGAGCGGGACGTCCACCCGGGCCAGATCCTCGCCATCACCTTCACCAACAAGGCCGCCGGCGAGATGAAGGAGCGCGTCGAGCAGCTCGTCGGCCCGCGCGCGAACGCCATGTGGGTGATGACGTTCCACAGTGCCTGCGTGCGCATCCTGCGCCGGGAGAGCAAGAGGCTCGGCTTCACGTCGAGCTTCTCGATCTACGACGCCGCCGACTCCAAGCGCCTGATGGCCCTGGTCTGCCGCGACCTGGACCTCGACCCCAAGCGCTTCCCGCCGAAGTCCTTCAGCGCCAAGATCAGCAACCTGAAGAACGAGCTGATCGACGAGGAGGACTTCGCCGCCCAGGCCGCCGACGGCTTCGAGAAGACCCTCGCCCAGGCCTACGCGATGTACCAGTCGCGGCTGCGCGAGGCGAACGCCCTCGACTTCGACGACCTGATCATGACGACGGTCAATCTGCTGCGCGCCTTCCCGGACGTCGCCGAGCACTACCACCGCCGCTTCCGCCATGTGCTGGTGGACGAGTACCAGGACACCAACCACGCCCAGTACGCCCTCGTCCGGGAGCTCGTGGGCACCTCCGAGCACCCCGTCGACGTACCGCCCAGCGCGGACGACCTGCCGCCCGCCGAGCTGTGCGTGGTGGGTGACGCCGACCAGTCGATCTACGCCTTCCGCGGCGCGACGATCCGCAACATCCTCCAGTTCGAGGAGGACTACCCGAACGCGACGACGATCCTGCTGGAGCAGAACTACCGCTCCACGCAGACGATCCTGAGCGCGGCCAACGCGGTCATCGAGCGCAACGAGTCCCGCCGCCCCAAGAACCTGTGGACCAACGCGGGCACGGGCGCGCAGATCACCGGCTATGTCGCCGACACCGAGCACGACGAGGCCCAGTTCGTCGCCGACGAGATAGACCGTCTCACCGACGCGGGCGAGGCGAAGGCGGGCGACGTCGCCGTCTTCTACCGCACCAACGCCCAGTCCCGTGTCTTCGAAGAGATCTTCATCCGCGTCGGCCTGCCCTACAAGGTCGTCGGCGGTGTCCGCTTCTACGAGCGCAAGGAGGTCCGGGACGTCCTGGCCTACCTGCGCGTGCTGGCCAACCCGGAGGACTCGGTGCCGCTGCGCCGGATCCTCAACGTGCCCAAGCGGGGTATCGGCGACCGCGCCGAGGCGATGATCGACGCCCTCTCCCAGCGGGAGAAGATCAGCTTCCCGCAGGCGCTGAAGCGCGTAGACGAGGCGTACGGCATGGCCGCGCGCTCCACCAACGCCGTCAAGCGGTTCAACACGCTGATGGAGGACCTCCGTACGGTCGTCGAGTCCGGCGCCGGCCCCGCCACCGTGCTGGAGGCGATCCTGGAGCGCACCGGATACCTCGCCGAACTGCAGGCCTCCACCGACCCGCAGGACGAGACCCGGATCGAGAACCTCCAGGAACTCGCCGCCGTCGCCATGGAGTTCGAGCAGGAGCGCGGCGAGGACGAGCGGGGCACCCTGGCCGACTTCCTCGAGCAGGTCGCGCTGGTCGCCGACTCCGACCAGATCCCCGACGAGGAGGACGGCGACGGCGTCATCACCCTGATGACCCTGCACACCGCCAAGGGACTGGAGTTCCCGGTCGTCTTCCTGACCGGCATGGAGGACGGCGTCTTCCCGCACATGCGCGCCCTCGGCCAGACCAAGGAACTGGAGGAGGAGCGGCGCCTGGCGTACGTGGGCATCACGCGCGCACGGGAACGGCTGTATCTGACGCGCTCCACCCTGCGCAGCGCCTGGGGCCAGCCGTCGTACAACCCGCCCTCCCGGTTCCTGGAGGAGATCCCGCCGACCCACTTGGAGTGGAAGCGGACCGGTGCGACCGCGCCCGCGTCCTCCGGGCCGGTCTCCGCCGTGGCGGCCTCGCTGTCGTCGTCCCGTTCGCGTTCGTCGGCTTCGGGAGCCTCAGGTTTCGCCACCCGCCGTACCTCCGAGAAGCCGGTCGTGGCACTGGCTGTCGGGGACCGGGTCACGCACGACCAGTTCGGGCTCGGGACCGTCGTGGGGGTCAAGGGCACCGGCGGGAACGCCGAGGCGACGATCGACTTCGGGGACACCAAGCCGAAGCGGCTGCTGCTGCGGTACGCACCGGTGGAGAAGCTGTAGCCCGGTGCGGCGGCAGTCCCGTGAGGCAGTAGTCCTGTGAGGTGAGCCTCCGCCGGCCGGACCGGCGGGGGCCGCCGGGACGTTACGTCGGGTCGACGCCGTGGCTGCGCAGCCACGGGAGCGGGTCGATCGGCGAGCCGCCGGCCGGACGCACCTCGAAGTGCAGATGAGGGCCGGTCGAGTTGCCGGAGTTGCCCGAGCGCGCGATCGGATCGCCGGCCTTCACGGACGTACCGGAGGGGACCGTGTAGGTGGAGAGGTGGCAGTACCACGTCTCCGTGCCGTCCTTCGCGGTCAGGATCAGCATGTTGCCGTACGCGCTGTTCCACTGGGTGCGGACGGTGCCGTCGGTCGCGGCCATCACGGTCGTGCCGTACGAGACGGGGAAGTCGATGCCGGTGTGCAGGGACATCCAGTTGATGCCGGACTGGCCGTACTGGGCGCTGAGTCCGTGGCGGGCGACCGGCATGGCGAACTTCGGGCGCAGCCGTTCCTTGCGGGCCGCCTCTTCCGCCGCCCTCTTCCGCTCGGCCGCCTGCTGAGCCTTGAGGTCGATACGTTCCTGCGTACGGCTGGCCCGGTCGGCGAAGTCGTCGGCTCCGGCGGAGAGGCTCTGCAGCTGTGTGTCCAGCTTGTTGTTGGCGGCGGCCGGCTGCACCGGCTGCGCGTCCGCCGCGGTGGTCTGCGCCTCCGCGGCGCTGTCCTCGGTGAGGCTGCCGACGGACGCGGCGGCGATCCCCGCGACGCCCATCACACACGCCGAGGGCACCGCGATGGTCATCAGCGCCGAGCGCTTGGGGGGCGTACGGCGGCGGGAACGGGACCCGGCGCGCGCGGCCGCCCGTGCGGCGGTGCGCGGGCCGACCTCTTCCTGGCCGTCCAGGAGCGGGGCGACGGTGGGCAGTTCGCCGGTGGCGGCCGGCTCACCGCCGTCCGCGGCGGGGTCGTCGTAGGAGGCCCCGGTGGCCTCGTCGTAGCCGAGCTGCTCGAACGTCGCCGTCTCTTGCTGGTGGAAGGCGTCCGCGTGCTGCTCGTACCCGTCGGGGGACGGCGCGGCGGAGCCGTCGGAGTTCCACTGCGTGGCGTCGTAGGTGCCGGTGTCGAAGGCCTGCGTGCCCCATTCCCACTGCTGGGTCTGGTCGGCCGGATTGCCGGACTGGTCGGGCTTGAGCCAGGCGCCGGTGTCCCACTGGCCGGTGGCGTCGGGGGACGCGGCCTGCGGCGGGATGACCGACAGCGGCTGCTGCTGGGCCGGCCAGGAGGTCGTGTCGTAGACACCGGTGTCGTAGGCGGCGTGGTGCTGGGCCGCGTACGCGTCGTAGTGCGGGTTCTCGTGCGTGCCCGTGGGCCAGTGACCGGTGTCGTACGTGCCCGTGTCGGAGCCGCTGCCCGGGAGGTTGCCGAAGAGGGGGTCGCTGGCGAAGCTCGCGGTGGCGTGCCCGGTGGCATCGAAACCGGCGCCGTCCGTACCGGTGGTGTGGACGCCGGTGGCGTCGAATCCGGTGGCGGCGTAGTCGCCGTACGTGGTGAAGTCGCCGTACGGGGCTTCCTGGGTGCCGTACGACGCGTAGTGCGCCGAGGCGGCCTCGGAAGCCGGAGCCGGGGGCATGGTCCCCGACGGGTGACGGTCGTTCACCAACTTCTCTTTCGCCTCGACAACAGGGGCTGCCAGAGCAGTGCGGCGACTGTACCCGGCGGTACGCGGGCACGACAATCTTCGGCAGGTTTCGCGCGCGCATGAAACGGGCATTCGGCCGTGTTTTGGCGGACGGCGGGCGCGGGTTTGGCTTTGTGTTCGAAGTTTGTTCGACATTTCGATGCGAGGCGGGCGTCGGCCGGGTCCGGTGTCAGGCCACCGTGAGGCCGCCGGTGTGATCGACGGACGGTTCACCCGGGTGGGCCGTGTCGAGGACCTGCCGTATTCCGTTGGCGACTGCGGGGTGCACGGGCAGGGCGAGATGGCCGATGCCGGTCACCCGCACGTTCTGCACCGTCAGATCGGGATGGTCGATGCGGGCCGTCTCCAGCGGGTCCATCACGGTGTCCAGGTCGCTCCAGTAGCTGACGAAGTGCGTACGGCAGTCAGGGGCGGGCCGAGTGAGCTCCTCGAGCACCGGTGAGCCGGGGCGCATCTGGCGCACGATGGGGTGCGCGTCCGCCAGGGGCGCGACTCGGGTGCCGGAGTGCGGCGTGCCGAGGGTGACGAGGGTCCGGACACGGGCGTCACCGCCGAGCCGCTGTACGTAGTAACGCGCTATCAGGCCGCCGAGGCTGTGCCCGACGACATCGACCCGCGGGGCTCCGGTGCGCTCGCAGATCTCCTCTATGCGCCGGCCGAGCAGCTCGGCCGCGGCGCGTATGTCGCAGGTCAGCGGCGAGTAGTTGAGGGATTCGATCTGCTGCCTGCCGTGCTGGGCGAGGCTGCGGCGCAGCAGGACGAAGACCGAGCGGTTGTCGATGAAGCCGTGCAGCAGGACGACCGGGGGCTTGGCCTCCGTGGGCAGTTGGGCTGCGCCGTCCGCCGGGGGCAGTGCCGGGGCGGGGGCTCGTCGCTCCTGGGTGATGCCGGAGGGATAGAGAAGGAGATGCCCGGCCAGGATCGCGATCTCCAGTGCGGTGGCCTTCAGAAGTGCCAGGGAGAGTCCCGTCAGCCGGCTCGGCAGCAGGCGCTGGCAGAACGGAAGAAAGGGCAGAGCAGCCCTGGTGACCTTCATGGCCGACCTCCTGTCGGCACGCGGAAGGACGGCTCCGCCCCCCGTGTGCCCTCGTGGAAAGCTGCTGCGAAGACGGCCGGCGATGACCACGTGAGCGGCCTGAGCCGCGTGTGCCGTGGGGCCCGAGTGTGGTGTGTGGCGTGTGTGGCGCCAGTGGTCCCCTGCGTGCGGTATGTGCCGTACGTGCGGTTCTTGCCCTGCGTGTCTTCGCCGAAGTGCCGTACCGCCGCTGTGCGTGGTGGGTGGAGCGGCGGTACGGCGACTTCGTCGCGGCTCCCCTTGCGCTTGTCCCACCGTGTGATTTCCCCCTCGGTCCACAGCGCGAAACTGCCGGTGGCGGGATCCTGGAGATAACGTTCGTTCACTTGCCCGGACGATGCGGGGCGAGGTGTCCGTGCGGTGCGGCGTGTACGGCGTGCCCGATGTGTGCGGTACTTGTCGGTACGGATGGATGTATTCGCTTCATGGAGGCAGTGATGGGTGTGGCAGCCGGTCCGATCCGCGTAGTGGTGGCCAAGCCGGGGCTCGACGGCCACGATCGCGGGGCCAAGGTGATCGCGCGGGCCCTGCGTGACGCCGGTATGGAGGTCATCTACACGGGGCTCCACCAGACTCCCGAGCAGATCGTCGGCACGGCGATCCAGGAGGACGCCGACGCGATCGGGCTGTCCATCCTCTCCGGCGCGCACAACACGCTCTTCGCGGCGGTGATCGAGCTGCTCAAGGAGCGGGACGCGGCGGACATCCTGGTCTTCGGCGGCGGGATCATCCCCGAGGCGGACATCCCCCTGCTGAAGGAGAAGGGCGTCGCGGAGATCTTCACGCCCGGCGCGACGACGACGTCGATCGTGGAGTGGGTCCGGACGAACGTACGCCAGCCGGCCGGGGCGTAGGCCTCCGGCGGTGGGGCCGGGACGGCTTCGGCTGGTCGGAGCCGGAGCCGGAGCCGGAGCCGGAGCTGGGCCCGGGGTCGGGGCTGGTGGGGCTTTTGTCGGCCGGGGCCGGTTCCTCGCGCAGTCGTCGGGTACCAGCGGGTCTACGACGCGCTCAGTTCCTCCGCCATCGCCGCGCGCAGCCGCAGGGTCGTGACCAGGCGCTGGAAGGCCTCCGCCCAGTAGCCGCCGGCCCCGGGTGACGCGTTCTCCGGTTCGTCCGGTACGGCCAGCAGAGCGTCGAGACGGCCGGCCTCGGACGGGTCGAGGCAGCGCTCGGCCAGGCCCATGACCCCGCTGAAACTCCATGGATAACTCCCTGCGTCCCGAGCGATGTTGAGCGCGTCCACCACCGCCCGGCCGAGCGGCCCGGACCACGGCACCGCGCACACCCCGAGCAGCTGAAAGGCCTCGGACAGGCCGTGCGTCGCGATGAAGCCGGCCACCCACTCGGCCCGTTCGGCGGCGCCCAGCGTGCCGAGCAGCTTGGCGCGTTCGGCCAGGGACACCGCGCCCGGGCCGCCTGCCTCCGGCGCCGAGGGTTCGCCGAGCAGCGCGCGCGACCACTCGGCGTCCCGCTGGCGCACCGCCGCGCGGCACCAAGCCGCGTGCAGTTCGCCCTGCCAGTCGTCCGCCACCGGCAGCGCCACGATCTCCCGGGGCGTCCGCCCGCCCAGGCGCCGCGACCAGGTCCCGAGCGGTGCCGCCTCCACCAACTGGCCGAACCACCAGGACCGTTCTCCCCGCCCCGCCGGGGCCTTCGCCACGACGCCGTCGCGCTCCATGCCCGGGTCGCACTCGTGGGGTGCTTCGACGGCGATCGTCGGTGCGGTCGGTGCGGCCTGGGCAGTCTGAGCTGCCGGTGCGGCCTGTGGGGTCTGCGTGTGGTCGATGGCCACACATGCCTCCGCCCTGACCGCCATCCGCGCGGCGAGCGCCGAACCGGGCAGCGCCGACAGCAGCTCCGCCGCCGTCGCCCGGACGTTGCGGCTGCGGTCGGCCAGGGCCTGTTCCAGGAACGGCTCGTCGTCCGGGCCCAGGCCCGCGCGCAGGGAGTCGAGGAACATCAGTCGGTCCTCGGCCCGTTCCTTCGTCCAGGTCGCCGCGATCAGTTCGCGTGCGGCGGCCGGTTCGCGGGAGCGCAGGGCGGAGAGGAGAGCGACCCGTTCGGCGAACAGGCCCTCCTGCCACAGCTGCTGGATCCGGTCGTCGTCATCGACGTGCGGCAGGGATGCCCCACCGCCCGGTGCCGAGCGCAGGGCGAACCGCCAGTCCTGGTTCAGCCGCGCCAGCCACAGGGCCCGCGGCCCGGCGAATTCCAGTACCGCAGGACGCAGGTCGGTACGCCCCCGGGCCGCGTCCAGCAGCGCGGGAAGCGCGTGCGGAGGCGGTGCGAAACCGCGGGTGTTGGCCGCCGCGAGCCACTGGGGCAGCAGCTCCATCAGGTCGGGCGCGGAGCCCCGGCGGCCACCGCCGGACGGACCGGGGCGGTCGGCCAGCAGCAGGGCGAGTCTGCGGGCCGCCGCGGGCGGCAGCGGCGGACGAGGGTCCTCCGGGGCCGCTTGCGGGCGCTCCGCCGCCCGCGCCGGACGCAGCCCGGCCCGGCGCCGCACGGTCTCCGTCGCCGCCGTGTCCAGCAGGGCAACCGGTGCCTCCGGGCCCGGCCCGGTGCCCGGCGGGGTGCGCCGGTCCGTGCCCAGCAGCGCCGTGGTGACGAGCCCCTCCCAGGCGCCCGTGACGGGCGCGTCCACAGGAGCGGAGGTCCTGGTCATGAGCTTCCTTTCCGTGGGGCGCCCGGGAGTGGTTGAAGACTCACCCTTACCGGTTGTCCCGTGATGCCTGAAAGATGCGTTGATTTGGTTGATTCATGGGAAGGGTGGGTCGAGGGGAAAAGGTGGTTCGGGGCGGAAAGGCCGGTCCGCCGCCGTCGGTTCAGCACAGGGCCACCGCGTCGCCCGGGCCCTCGGGCCAGGCCGTCAGCGGGGTGAAGCCCTGGTGGCCGCATTCGCCGAAGACCCTGACCGGTGCGCCGCCCGACAGGGCGACGAGCCGCCACAGGCCGGGCCGGGAACGCGCGGCGGGTGTGAGCGGCAGCGCCGCGTCCTCGTCGGCGTCCGCCAACTGCCAGGAGCCGCCGTCCGGTGTGGGGACGACCCGGTCCAGCGTCACCGGGACGGACTCCAGCCATGGATCGTCGCGCAGGGCGTCGCCGTAACGGGCCGCCGCCTGCGATGTCGTCACTCCCGGCGGACGCATGTCCGTGGGCATGGGTGGTGCGAACTGTTCGCCCAGGCCCACCCGCAGCTGCCCGGCGCCCGGGTAGGCGGACAACTCGGCATCCAGGCTCAGGCCTACCGGCAGCGCCAGCTCCGGGGCGCGGCCGGCGGCGCCGTAGGAGAGGAGCAGCACGGTGTGGTGCGAGCCGGCGCCGTGCAGCCAGATCCGGCGGGTCGTCAGGCGTGGGTCCGTCGTGTCGTACTGGGCGAGCACCAGCCAGCGGTCCCGTACCGGCGGGCCCTCCGCGGAGGCCGGCAGGCCGATCCGGGAACGGACCGTGGCGGCGAGACCGTCCGGCAGCCGCTCGCGGCGCAGCCAGCCCTGGCCGAGGAGATGCAGCAGCGCGCACTCCTCCAGCAGCCGCACCGGCCAGCCCGGACCGGTGGACGGGATCGCCCCCAGCTCCCGGACCCGCGTGGCAAGGCCCTGCGCCTGCGCGTCGACCATGCGGGCCGCCGTCTCCTCCCAGAGGCCGTAGCCCGACTGCTCCGCTGTCGCCAGGCCGCCGCGCAACAGGTCCGCCAGGCGCTGCTCCAGCTCCACCGCGCCTGCCGTGACCCGCTCGGCCCGCCGTTCCGCACGGCGCCGCGCCGCCTCCGGATCAGCGGACCCGGACGGCGAACCCGAGCTCTCCCCCGGCCCCTTCTCCTCAGCGCGCTTGCGCCGCCCCGCTATCCACTGCCCGGCCCACTCCGGTGCCTGTCCCGACGGCACCGCTCCGTCGCCGCCCGCCCAGAGCAGCAGCAGCCCGAGAGCGTGCTTGCACGGGAACTTGCGGCTCGGACAACTGCACTTGTACGCGGGCCCGGAGGCGTCCGCGATGTCGACGACCGTCTGATACGGCTTGCTTCCGCTGCCCTTGCACAGCCCCCACACCGTCCCCTCGTCGGAACTCCCCGCCTCGGACCACGGCCCCGCCGCGCCGAGTTTGCTTCCCGCTTTGCGTGACGCGGTGTCAGGCGCCAGTGCCAGCACCTGGTCCGCCGTCCAGCGCACCCCCTGCTGAGTCATGTCATCGAAGGTAGATCCCACCACTGACAATCGGGTCCGTGAGCGGCTCCGGCAGGGCGTTTGTGCAGGTCAGAACGCATTGTCAGTGGTGTGGTGCAACGTGGTCACCAGATCCGAACCGGCCGAGCTGGAGGGGGACTCAGCCATGCCTGTGTCCGTTGAACCGACGTCGCAGACCGACGGTACCGAGGCGCTGCGGCCGCACGCCGAGGACGCTTTCGCCGGCGAACTCGCCGCACTCGCCGCGCAGGACGACCGCCCGCGCCCGGCCCGCTGGAAGCTGTCGCCGTGGGCCGTCGCGACCTACCTGCTCGGCGGCACGCTGCCGGACGGCACGGTGATCTCACCGAAGTACGTGGGCCCGCGCCGCATCGTCGAGGTCGCGGTCACCACGCTCGCCACCGACCGAGCCCTGCTCCTGCTCGGCGTGCCCGGCACGGCGAAGACCTGGGTGTCCGAGCACCTGGCCGCGGCGGTCAGCGGCGACTCCACGCTGCTGGTGCAGGGCACCGCCGGCACACCGGAGGAGGCCATCCGGTACGGCTGGAACTACGCGCGGTTGCTCGCCCACGGCCCGAGCCGCGACGCCCTCGTGCCCAGCCCGGTCATGCGGGCGATGGCCGACGGCATGACCGCCCGCGTCGAGGAGCTGACGCGTATCCCGGCCGATGTGCAGGACACGCTCATCACGATCCTGTCGGAGAAGACGCTGCCGATACCGGAGCTGGGCCAGGAGGTGCAGGCGGTCCGCGGCTTCAATCTGATCGCCACGGCCAACGACCGCGACCGCGGGGTCAACGACCTGTCCAGCGCCCTGCGCCGCCGCTTCAACACGGTGGTGCTGCCGTTGCCGGAGAGCCCCGAGGCCGAGGTCGACATCGTCTCGCGCCGCGTCGACCAGATCGGCCGCTCCCTCGACCTGCCGGCCGCGCCCGACGGCCTCGACGAGATCCGCCGGGTCGTCACGGTCTTCCGGGAGCTGCGCGACGGGGTCACGGCCGACGGCCGCACGAAGCTGAAGTCGCCCAGCGGCACGCTGTCCACGGCCGAGGCGATCTCCGTCGTCACCAACGGACTCGCCCTGGCCGCCCACTTCGGCGACGGCGTGCTGCGGCCCAGCGATGTCGCCGCGGGCATCCTCGGCGCGGTGGTCCGCGACCCGGCGGCCGACCGCGTCATCTGGCAGGAGTACCTGGAGACGGTGGTCCGCGAGCGCGACGACTGGAAGGACTTCTACCGGGCCTGCCGTGAGGTGAGCGTGTGAGCGGTACGAGGAGGGGCCAGCAGGGGCGCGCGTGGAGGGGGAGGGGGTTGGCGTGACAGGCGTGGAGAGGGCTGAGGGCCGGGGGGCCGGGGCCGGGCCGCTGCTGCTCGGCGTGCGGCATCACGGGCCGGGGTCCGCCCGGGCGGTGCGGGCCGCGCTGGAGGAGGCCCGGCCGCGGGTCGTGCTGATCGAGGGCCCGCCCGAGGCCGATGCCCTGATCCCGCTCGCCGCCGACGAGGAGATGCGGCCTCCGGTCGCCCTGCTCGCCCATGCCGTGGACGAACCCGGCCGCTCGTCGTTCTGGCCGCTGGCCGAGTTCTCCCCGGAGTGGGTCGCCATCCGCTGGGCCCTGGCACACGACGTCCCGGCCCGCTTCATCGACCTGCCGGCCACGCACACGCTGGCCTGGGGGAGGCAGGAGGACGCGACGAGTGCCGACGGCGACGGCGACGGCGAAGGCGAAGGCGACAGCGACTCGGGCCCCGGCCCAGCCGACCTGCGGATCGATCCGCTCGGCGTGCTCGCCGAGGCCGCCGGCTACGACGATCCGGAGCGGTGGTGGGAGGACGTCGTGGAGCACCGGGGCGTGGGGAAGGGCGACGCGCTCGCGCCGTTCACCGTGCTCGAGGAGGCCATGGGGGCGCTGCGCGAGACCTACGGCGTCGGGGGCCATGAGCGGGACCTGGTGCGGGAGGCCCATATGCGGCTCCAGCTGCGGGCCGCGCAGCGGGAGTTCGAGGACGGCGTGGCCGTCGTCTGCGGGGCCTGGCACGTGCCCGCCCTGCGGCAGAAGGCGACCGTCGCGGCCGACAAGGCGCTGCTGAAGGGGCTGCCCAAGGTCAAGACGGACATGACCTGGGTGCCGTGGACCCACCGCAGGCTGTCCCGGATCAGTGGATACGGGGCCGGCATCGAGTCGCCGGGTTGGTACGGGCATCTGTTCAGCGCCCCGGACCGGCCGGTCGAACGGTGGCTGACCAAGGTGGCCGGGCTGCTGCGCGCCGAGGACCGCATCGTCTCCTCCGCGCATGTCATCGAGGCGGTGCGGCTGGCCGAGACGCTCGCCGCGATGCGCGGCCGTCCGCTGCCCGGCCTGAGCGAGACGACCGACGCGGTGCGGGCGGTGATGTGCGAGGGCTCGGACGTACCGCTGGCGCTGGTGCACGACCGGCTGGTCGTGGGGGACGTGCTGGGGGAGGTGCCGCCGACGGCGCCGGCGGTTCCGCTGCAGCGGGACCTCGCCCGGCTCCAGCGCCGGCTGCGGCTGAAACCGGAGGCGCTGGAGCGGGAGTTGGAGCTCGACCTGCGCAAGGAGACCGACGCCGGCCGCAGCAGGCTGCTGCACCGGCTGCGATTGCTCGGAGTCGGGTGGGGCGAACCGGCCGCCTCACGCGGCAGTACGGGCACGTTCCGGGAGACCTGGCGGCTGCGCTGGGAGCCCGAGCTGTCGGTGCGGGTCGCCGAGGCCGGTGTGTGGGGGACGACCGTACTGTCTGCCGCGACCGCGAAGGCCGAGGCGGACGGGGTCGCCGCGCAGGGCCTCGCCGATGTCACCGCGCTCGCCGAGCGCTGCCTGCTGGCCGAACTGCCCGACGCCCTGCCCACGGTGATGCGGATCCTCGCCGACCGGGCGGCCCTCGACACGGACGTCGGCCATCTCGCCCAGGCGCTGCCGGCCCTGGTCCGCTCCCTGCGCTACGGCGATGTGCGCGGCACGGACACCGGGGCCCTGGCGGAGGTCGCCGCGGGCCTGGCCGAGCGGGTCTTCGTCGGCCTGCCCCCGGCCTGCGCCGCGCTCGACGCGGACGCCGCCGAGGAGATGCGGCGCCATGTGGACGCGGTGCACGGGGCGGTGGGACTCCTGGGCGACGCACCCGCGGCGGGACACGGCCACTTGAGAGGCCGTTGGCAGTCCGTGCTGCGCGTGCTGTGCGGGCGGGACACCGTGCCCGGGGTGATCCGGGGGCGGGCCGTGCGGCTCCTGCTCGACGACGGGGAGCTGGCGCAGGACGAGGCGGCGCTGCTCATGGGGCTCGTCCTGTCACCGGGCACGCCGCCCGCGGACGCGGCCGCGTGGATCGAGGGCTTCGTGGGAGGAGGCTCCGGTGGCGGGATGCTCCTGGTGCACGACGAGCGGCTGCTCGGGCTGGTCGACGCGTGGCTGACCGGAGTGCCGGCGGAGGCCTTCACGGACGTGCTGCCCCTGCTGCGGCGGACGTTCTCGGCGTACGAGCCCGGGGTGCGCCGGACCCTCGGCGAGCTCGTCCGGCGCGGGCCGGGCGGCGGGGGCGGTTCGGCAGCGGCCGGCTCCGGCATACCCGGCTTCGGGCCCGAGCTCGACACGGCGCGCGCGGATGCCGTGCTGCCGGTCGTGCGGCTGCTGCTCGGGCTGGACGACGTGGAAGAGAGAACCGGTAACGACCTGGCGGGGGTGACGGGATGACGACCGACGGACTGAGGGAGCCGGCTCCGAGGACGGAAGCGGCGGACACCATCGGGAACGGGCCCCGGGCGGAAGGCCGGCCGACGACGACCGTGCCGGTGATCCCGCTGTGGGAACGGCCTCGCGGGGGAGGACACGGATGACGACCGAGGTGACGGACCCGGCGCAGGTGCGGTTGCGGCGGTGGCGGCTGGTGCTCGGCGGTGACACGGCGGACGGCACCGGATGCGCGCTGTCGGGGCAGGACGCCGCGATGGACGGGGCGCTCACCGCGCTCTACGGCAAGGGCGAGAAGCCACAGGGAGGCCGGGACCGTTCGGCGGGGCTCGGGGCGTCGGCGCCGTCCGTGGCGCGCTGGCTCGGGGACATCCGGAGGTACTTCCCGTCCTCCGTCGTGCAGGTCATGCAGCGCGACGCCATCGACCGGCTCGGTCTCGCCACGCTGCTGCTGGAGCCGGAGATGCTGGAGGCGGTGGAGGCCGACGTGCATCTCGTCGGCACGCTGCTGTCGCTCAACAAGGCCATGCCGGAGACGACGAAGGAGACGGCACGGGCCGTCGTGCGCAAGGTCGTCGAGGACCTGGAGAAGCGGCTCGCCACCCGCACCCGGGCCACCCTCACCGGCGCCCTCGACCGCAGCGCCCGCATCAACCGGCCCCGTCACCACGACATCGACTGGAACCGCACGATCGCGGCCAACCTCAAGCACTACCTGCCCGAGTACCGAACGATCGTGCCGGAACGGCTCATCGGGTTCGGGCGGGCGTCCCAGTCCACGAAGAAGGAGGTCATCCTCTGTATCGACCAGTCGGGATCCATGGCGGCATCGGTTGTGTACGCGTCGGTGTTCGGAGCGGTGCTCGCCTCGATGCGGACGATCTCCACGCGACTCGTCGTCTTCGACACGGCGGTCGTCGACCTCACGGACCAGCTCGACGACCCGGTCGACGTGCTCTTCGGCACGCAACTCGGTGGCGGTACGGACATCAACCGGGCGCTCGCGTACTGCCAGTCGCAGATCACCCGGCCGGCGGAGACGGTGGTCGTGCTGATCAGCGACCTCTACGAAGGGGGCATCCGGAACGAGATGCTCAAGCGGGTCTCGGCGATGAAGGCGTCGGGGGTGCAGTTCGTGACGCTGCTGGCGCTCTCGGACGAGGGGGCACCGGCGTACGACCGGGAGCACGCGGCCGCGCTCGCCGCTCTGGGGGCACCGGCGTTCGCCTGCACGCCCGATCTGTTCCCGGAGGTGATGGCGGCGGCGATCGAGAAGCGGCCGCTGCCGATACCGGACGCGGTGTGACGATTTGTCGACGCATCGTCGTCCGATTCGGTCCGGCAAAACGGATATGACGGGCCATCAGTCGAGAGGGGCTTGCGCGACCTCCGCACTCCCGTGCGAGGATCGGCGCCTGCTCGCCAGGGCGTCGCGCCGCGCCGGGCAGTGCCGCGTTGTGCCGACTCGCTGCCCGTAACGCGTGATGCGTTCCGCACTTGTTCCGTCGCACGGGAGGAAGCTCCCCCTCTTGTCCTCGTCAGCAGCTCTGTCCGGTGCCGCTGTGCGCATGCTGCGCACGGCGGCCGGGCGGCGTGCGCTCCAAGTGGCGCTGCTGGTGGGCGGGGTGCTCGTCATCGGGCTCCTGTGCGGCGAGCGGGCGTATGCGGCGGACGGTGTGCGGGCGTCGGCGGACAGCCCGGCCGGGCGGTTGGTCAGCGGGCAGAGACTGCTGGTTCGACCCGACGCGCACGCTCCGGCGGCCCGGGATCAGTCAGACGCGCACGCTCCGGCAGTCCGGAAGCGTCCCTCCGGCAGCACTCAGCTCGTCCGGGGCGTGGGGGAGCGGGCCGTACAAGTGGCCGACGGCGCGAGGGAGTCGGTCAGCAGGGAGCTGGTGAAGGCACAGGCGAGCCTGCCGACGCCGCCGAAGGTTCCCTCGCTGCCGGATGTGCCGGCCCTGCCCGTACCACCGAAGGTGCCGACGCTCCCCGTACCGCCGAAGGCGCCGTCCGCGCCTGCCCTGCCCGGTCTGCCGACCCTGCCTGACGCGCCGGCGATGCCGGACCTGCCCGGACTGCCGGGCCCACCCGCTCCGTCCGACGGCGACGTCACGGTCCCGGGAGCGCCCGCTCTGCCCGCGGCCCCCGGCGACCCGGCGTTCCCCAGTGACCCCCTGCCCGCGCCCGGCACGGTCGATCCGCAGCCGGGCGGGGCGACGACCCCGGCGGCGGGCACTCCTTCCGCCCCCGGCCGGACCGGGGCGGCGGCCCCCGTGGCGCGCGGCGTGCAGGGCGACCAGTACGGCGCCACACAAGCCGACCGCGCAGCCCACGATCACGCGGGCCACGACCGCGCGCACCACGTCAGACGCGCAGCCCATGCCGGACCGTCCGCGAGCGTCGGAGGCGCCGCCCCGGTCGGCCACGTGCCCGGAGGCCGTCCGGACGGCACGCTCTGCACCCGTTCCATGGCCGACAACGGCACACCGCGTCACGGCGACGCACATGCCGTCACGCTGAGCAGCCGTGCTCCGCTGAGCCTCGTGCGCGGTGTCGCTGCCCGCACCTGCGTGGCCGGCACCCGGGACAGCCACCGGGACATTCCCGTCCTTCCCGGCTAGCAGTCGCGCGGGGGCGTGCCCTTTCTGCCGCCCTCCACCGCAAGCACCCCTTGCCCCCAAGACTCCGCGAGCCCTCACGCCCGGACGGTCGAAAGCCGTCGACGGTCCGAGGCCGAAACCTCGTGGATGAGGTCGGCCGGCCCCCATTGGGGTGGGGACCAACCGACCCGCGCCCCGGAGAGCAGGGCCCTGAACTGGGCCTTTGTGTTCCTTCGGAGGTGTTCGGCGGGCCTCACCGGGTTTACCCCAGCCCGGTGAGGCCCCTCACTCCAGGCACGCTGTGCCAGAGAGCGCGGCATCATGTGACAGGTATCACCGCTCAGGTGTGACCCTCGATTTAGGGGCCTCCTGCAAGCAGCGATAACCTGCGAGACGGACATGCCGCGCGCTCGGACACCGTGTGCGCCTCCCTTGTGACTGACAGACGGCGGACGTCACGTTGCCCTCGCGGCACGCCCACGCAGACAACGAACCGCGAGATCACTGATAGGGACGGAAGCGCGTGGACCTGTTCGAGTACCAGGCGAGGGACCTCTTCGCCAAGCACGATGTACCGGTGCTGGCCGGTGAAGTCATCGACACGCCTGAGGCGGCCCGCGCAGCCACCGAGCGCCTCGGTGGCAAGTCCGTCGTCAAGGCCCAGGTGAAGGTCGGCGGCCGCGGCAAGGCCGGCGGCGTGAAGCTGGCGGCGACCACCGACGAGGCGGTCGAGCACGCGACCAACATCCTCGGCATGGACATCAAGGGCCACACGGTCCACAAGGTGATGATCGCCGAGACGGCTCCGGAGATCCTGGAGGAGTACTACGTCTCCTTCCTCCTGGACCGTGCCAACCGCACCTTCCTCTCCATCGCGTCCGTCGAGGGCGGCATGGAGATCGAGGAGGTGGCGGAGACCCGCCCCGAGGCCGTCGCCAAGACGC
The DNA here is from genome assembly GCF_045040895.1 of Streptomyces purpurascens. Classification (NCBI taxonomy): domain Bacteria; kingdom Bacillati; phylum Actinomycetota; class Actinomycetes; order Kitasatosporales; family Streptomycetaceae; genus Streptomyces; species Streptomyces purpurascens. The sequence goes on from NZ_CP108341.1 coordinate 5,778,566, forward strand.
CGATCGACGCCAACGTGGGTGTGACCCCCGAGGTCGCGCGCCAGATCGTCGAGGCCGCGAACTTCCCGGCCGAGGTCGCCGACAAGGTCGCGAACATCCTCGTCACCCTGTGGAAGACCTTCGTCGAGGAGGACGCCCTCCTGGTCGAGGTCAACCCGCTGGCCAAGGTCGCCTCCGGTGACGTCATCGCCCTGGACGGCAAGGTCTCCCTCGACGAGAACGCCGAGTTCCGTCAGCCGGAGCACGAGGCTCTCCAGGACAAGGACGCGGCCAACCCGCTCGAGGCCGCCGCCAAGGAGAAGAACCTCAACTACGTCAAGCTCGACGGCGAGGTCGGCATCATCGGCAACGGCGCGGGTCTCGTCATGAGCACCCTGGACGTCGTCGCGTACGCCGGTGAGGCGCACGGTGGCGTCAAGCCCGCCAACTTCCTCGACATCGGCGGTGGCGCCTCCGCCGCCGTCATGGCGAACGGCCTGGAGATCATCCTCGGCGACCCGGACGTCAAGTCCGTCTTCGTCAACGTCTTCGGTGGCATCACCGCCTGCGACGAGGTCGCCAACGGCATCGTCCAGGCGCTCCAGCTGCTCAAGGACAAGGGCGAGGAAGTCACCAAGCCCCTGGTCGTCCGCCTGGACGGCAACAACGCGGAGCTCGGGCGCAAGATCCTCTCCGACGCCAACCACCCGCTGGTGCAGCGCGTGGACACCATGGACGGAGCGGCCGACAAGGCCGCCGAGCTCGCGGCTGCGAAGTAAGGGACGAGGGACTAAACAGCCATGGCTATCTTCCTCAACAAGGACAGCAAGGTCATCGTCCAGGGCATGACCGGTGCCACGGGCATGAAGCACACCAAGCTCATGCTGGCGGACGGCACGAACATCGTCGGTGGCGTGAACCCCCGCAAGGCGGGCACGTCCGTCGACATCGACGGCAACGACATCCCGGTCTTCGGCTCGGTCGCCGAGGCGATCGAGAAGACGGGTGCCGACGTATCCGTCCTCTTCGTGCCGCCGGCCTTCGCCAAGGCCGCCGTCGTCGAGGCCATCGACGCCGAGATCCCGCTCGCGGTCGTCATCACCGAGGGCATCGCCGTCCACGACTCGGCCGCGTTCTACGCCTACGCCGTGTCCCAGGGCAACAAGACCCGCATCATCGGCCCGAACTGCCCCGGTCTCATCACCCCGGGCCAGTCCAACGCCGGCATCATCCCGGGCGACATCACGAAGCCGGGCCGCATCGGTCTGGTCTCGAAGTCCGGCACGCTGACGTACCAGATGATGTACGAGCTGCGTGACATCGGCTTCTCCTCGGCCGTCGGCATCGGTGGCGACCCGGTCATCGGCACGACGCACATCGACGCGCTCGCCGCGTTCGAAGCCGACCCCGACACCGACCTGATCGTGATGATCGGTGAGATCGGCGGCGACGCCGAGGAGCGGGCCGCGGCCTTCATCAAGGAGAACGTGAAGAAGCCGGTCGTCGGCTACGTCGCGGGCTTCACCGCGCCCGAGGGCAAGACCATGGGCCACGCCGGCGCCATCGTCTCCGGCTCCTCCGGCACGGCCGCCGCGAAGAAGGAGGCCCTCGAGGCCGCCGGCGTCAAGGTCGGCAAGACCCCGACCGAGACGGCGAAGCTGGCCCGCGCCATCCTCGCCGGCTGAGCAGCGCCTCACGGCTCACAGGTGGGCCCGCTCCCCGCACGGGGGCGGGCCCACCGCCGTTTCACCAAGGGCGCTCACCGCGGCTGCGGCATCAGCCGGTCCGGCCCTTTCTGCTGCTCCTTGCGCAGCTTGGACCGCAGGTCCCGCTCCGACTCCGACAGCGGTCCGGGCGCCACCGGTGGCGGAACGCCCTGGACGGTCTCGCCCGGCGGCACCGGCGGCTCGTAGCGCGTCGGGGCCGTGCGCACAGTGAGCACCGTGGTCCCGGTCAGCAGGACCGTGAAGGCGATGGCGGCCCGGGTCCAGAGGCGGGCCCGGCGTTCCCCGGCCTGCCGCACCACCAGCGGCTTGGCGGCCCGCAGCCGCTCGGTGGAGGCGAGTTCGACCAGCCGCCAGTGCAGGACCTCCGGGTCCGCCAGTTCCGGCAGCCGCTCGGCGACCGCCTCGCGCGCGTGCATCAGCCGGTTCACGGCGGCGCGGGTGCTCGCCTCCGTCTCCGCCGCCGTCTCCGGGAGGCCCAGGCCGACACCGTCGTAGAGCAGCAGGGTGCGGCGGTACGACGGCGGGAGCCCCAGCAGGGTGTCCATCAGCGCGCGGTCGAACGCGTCGGGAGGCGGCGGCTCGGGGTGCCGGTAGCGGGGCCGGAGCCGGTGCCATGGGGAGAGCGCGCACTCGTACGCCACCGCGCGCACCCAGCCCGCCGGGTCCCGGTCGCGGGCCACCTCGGGCCAGCGATGCCAGGCGATCTGAAAGGCCCGCTCGACGGACTCCCGGGCCAGCTCACGGCGCCCGGTCAGCAGGTAGGTCTGCCGGACCAGCGCGGGTGCGCAGAAGGCGTACAGCGCGTCGAAGGCCTGTTCAGGGGCCAGGGCGGAGGTCGCGTCGTCCGGCCGGTGCGGGGCCTTCGCACGGTCGGGGGCCCGGCTGCGGCCGGCGAGGGTGACGCGGGCGGTGGTGTGCCCGCGGTCGGGGGCGGCGGCGCGGCCCCGGTCGGCGAGACGGGTGCGGTCCCGGTCCCTGGCCGGCGGGCGGCTCCTGGCACTCCTGCCCGGGGCGGAGGCCCTGCCTCGGTCGCTGGTGGCGACGCCCATATGAGGCTCCGTCACCTCCCGCTCCGTACCCAGTGAGTTCAGCAGTCGCGCGTACTTCTCCCCCTTCCGGCCGCGCGGCGTCGCGCGGCCGGTCTCCCATCCGCGCACCGTCTCGCTGGTGACGCCCACCCGGGAAGCCAGCTGAGCCCGCGTCAGCGAGGCGGCCTCGCGCAGGCGTCGGCGTTCCTTGGGCGGAGGCAGCGCGAGGGCAGGGCTCTGTGTCACAGGGCGCCCCTCAGTACGGAAAAGTACATAAACGTATATTGAGCGACACAACGGTGGTTCGCCTGTTACGACGGGAAAGCGCGTGTCGTTGGGAGCATGGCGGGCGTGATCAAGATGACCGCTCGCCGACGTCTGTTGGCGCTCCTGCTCACCCGGGTGCGCGACCGTTCGCCCGGACTGGGCGACGCCCTCGTGAGTGGTGCGGTGGCGGCGGGCCTGGGGCTCGCGTGGTTCGCCGTGCTGGTGATGATGCTGTGGATCACTTCGCCGTACCCCGACAGCGGGCCCGGCGGCGTGCTGCACGTCACGGCGGCGCTGTGGCTGCTGGCCCACGGAGCCGAGCTGGTCCGCGTCGACACGCTCTCCGGCGTCCCCGCCCCCGTGGGCATCTCGCCGCTGCTCCTGCTCGCGCTGCCCGTGTGGCTGTTGCTCCGGGCGGCACGCGACGCCACGGACGGCGGGGCGGGGGAAGGGGACGACGACGCCGACGGCTTCGAGGACATCGAGGATGTCGAGGACATGGACGGTGCGGGGCCGCCGCTGGTCGCCGCCCGTACGGCGTGGACGGGCGTCGTCCTCGGCTATCTGGCCGTCGCCCTGCCCGCCGCGCTGTTCGCCGCAGGCGGTGTGCTGCGGCCGTCGTGGCTGTGGACGGCGGTGTACGTGCCACTGGTCGCCGCCGTGGCGGCGGGGGTGGGTGTGTGGTCGGCGTACGGCCGTCCGGGCGGTCCGCTGCGGCGGCTGCTGCGGGTCCTGCCGGTGGGCCTGCGGCAGCTGGTCCACGGCCCGGACGGGCGCCCGGGTGTCGCCGCCCGGGCCGCGGCGGCCGGGGTGGCGGTGCTGCTCGGCGGCGGCGCGCTGCTGGTGGCGGTGTCGCTGGTGGTGCACGGCACGGACGCCCAGGCGTCGCTGCTCCGGCTGACCGAGGGGTGGTCGGGGCGGTTCGCGGTCCTGCTGCTGTGCGCGGCCCTGGTGCCGAACGCGGCGGTGTGGGGCGCCTCGTACGCCCTCGGCCCCGGCTTCGTCCTCGGCGCCGGCCATGTCGTCGGGCCGCTGTCCTCCGCGCCGCCGCCTTACCTGCCGACGTTTCCGCTGCTGGCGGCCGTGCCGGAGGCGGGGCAGGGGGCGTTGATGCACTGGGCGGCCGGGGCCGTTCCGGTGGTCGCCGGGGTGGTGGTGGGCCGGACCGTGGTGAAGGGCGCGGCCCCCGGCGAGCGCGGCGGGACGAAGCCGGGCGGCGGGCGGGGCGTCGGCTGGTCGCCGTGGCGCGGTGCCCGTGCCGCCGCTCTGGCGGCGCTGCTGTGCGCGGCCGTGCTCGCGGGGCTCGCCGCGCTGGCGGGCGGGCCGCTCGGGGTCGCCGTACTGGCCCGTTTCGGGCCGGTGTGGTGGCAGGTGGGCGCGGCGACCCTGGCATGGCTGACGCTGGTGGCGGTCCCGACGGCGGTGGGGGTCGGGATCTGGCGCTGCCGGTCACCCCGCGTGGAGGAGCCGGTGATCGGCAGGCAGCGTGAGGAGCCGGCCGAGGGCGCCCACAAGGCCGGGCGGAGGCGCCGCCGCGGGGGTTGGTTCGCGCGCTCCGGAGCCGCCGGAGCCGCAGGGCGGTCCGGACGCGCCGCGAGCGCCGGGGGCACGGGAGCCGCCGGGGATGGCGGAGCCGCCCGGGGCGCCAGGAACGCCAAGGGTGCCGGAGCCGCCGGGGATGCCAGAACCGCCAGAACCGCCAGAACCGCCAGAAATGCCAAGGGCGCCGGAGCCGCCTGGGATGCCGGAGTCGCCGAGGATGTCGGAACCGCCCGGGACGCCAAGAGCGCCAGGGGCGCCGGAGCGGACTGGGACGCTGGAGTCGCCGGGGATGCCAGAACCGCCAAGAGCGCCGGAGTCGCCGAGGATGCCGAAACCGCCCGGGACGCCAAGAGCGCCAGGGGCGCCGAGAACATCAAGGGCACCGGAAACGCCGGACGCGGCGCCTCGGCGTCGGACGGGGCTACGACGCCGCGCACCCCGGATTCCGCGACGGACCTGCCCTACGTCCCCTACGCACCCTTCGAGTACGACGCCCCGTACGGCCTGCGCGACGAGGACGACGACGCCGGCTACGAGCCCTACGACTTCCTGCCGGCCGACCCGGCTCGCGGGTCCGACAGCACCTGACGGTGCCGGGACCGCCTCAGTCGTTCGTCCCCAGCAGCCCCCGCAGCTCCTCCGGCAGAAGCTTCGTACAGGACTGCTCGGCCTGGTTGGTGAGGGCGTCGTTCGTGCACGTGTAGTAGTCGCTGTAGACCAGCTGCGCCGTGAAGGACGCGGCGACCAGGGCGATCGCCAGGGACGCCGTGACCAGGCCGCTGACCGCGGCGGTCGTCTGGGGGCGGCCCGGCTGCTCGGGGGCCGGGGAGTCCGGGTCGGGCCTGCGGGGCTTGGCGCGCAGCGCGCTGATGCCCCAGTAGAGGGCGAGCGCGCCGAGCAGCAGCGCCACGTACGGCCAGCTGAACAGGGCGAAGAAGAAGGCCCACATGCCCGACAGCAGGGCATAGCGCGCACGGCGCTGGGAGGGGTCCGTCGGGTCCCAGCGCAGGTTCGGGCCGCCCTGGGGCCCCTGGCCCTCGGGGCCGCCGCGGGGGCGCTCTCCGAAGCCGTCGGGGGAGCGGCCGGGCTGCCGGTCGCTCCACTGACTGCCCCACGGCGCACGGTCGCCCTCGCCGCCGTCCTGGGAGTCGTCGCCCGACGGGCGGCGGGGCTGCCAGGGCCGGTCCGGGGTGCCCTCGGGCGGCGGGGCGAAGGGGTTGTCCTCCTGGGGGCCGCGCTCCCGCCCGTCACCGCCGGAGCCGTCCGACGGCGCGTCGGGCGGTGAGCTGGGGCGCTCCCGCAGCAGCACGGCGCCGCGCTCCCCTCCCTGTGCCGACGGCGGGGGGAACGTGAGGAGTCGCAGGCTGCGGTCCGGCATCAAGTGAGCGTCTTCCCGTTGGTGAGTAGGACGGTGAGTGGGATCGGGGGTTCGGGACTGGGGGATCAGGACTGGACGAACAGAAGTCGGTGCGGCGTCGGGACCGGCTCCGTCACCCTCCTGAACGCGTCACGCCCGGACGGCGTTCCCGAACCGGCTCCGCCCAGACGCTACCTTCCGGCCACGCCCCCGTCCCGTGGGGGCCGTCCGGTGTGCCGGTATCGTTGCTGACGGCCGGCCGGTTCGTAGGCTTCCCCGTATACGGGAGCCCGAAGCATTCGTATGAATGTACAAACGCCACGGTCCGGCCGCCTGGACAGACGCTCCCCCGAGAAAGGCCCCCACCGTGGCCGCCAAGCCCGTGGCCCCGCGCGCCAAGCGCCTCGTCGTGCTGGTCTCCGGATCCGGCACCAACTTGCAGGCGCTCCTCGACGAGATCGCCGCCACCGGTGCGCAGGCGTACGGGGCCGAGATCGTGGCCGTCGGCGCCGACCGCGAGGGCATCGAGGGGCTGGCGCGCGCCGAGCGGGCCGGGCTGCCGACCTTCGTCCGCAAGGTCAAGGACCACGGGAGTCGCGAGGAGTGGGACACCGCCCTCGCCGAGGCCGTCGCCGCCTTCGAGCCCGACCTCGTCGTCTCCGCCGGCTTCATGAAGATCGTCGGCAAGGAGTTCCTCGCGCGGTTCGGCGGGCGGTTCGTCAACACGCACCCCGCCCTGCTGCCCAGTTTCCCGGGGGCCCACGGCGTGCGGGACGCGCTCGCGTACGGCGCCAAGGTCACCGGCTGCACCGTCCACTTCGTCGACGACGGCGTCGACACCGGGCCGATCATCGCGCAGGGCGTGGTGGAGGTCCGGGACGAGGACGACGAGAGCGCTCTGCACGAGCGCATCAAGGACGTCGAGCGAAGGCTGCTCGTCGAGGTCGTGGGGCGCCTGGCCCGCAACGGCTATCGCATTGAGGGACGAAAGGTAGTTATCCAGTGACCGCCGAGAGCAACAAGCGGCCCCTTCGCCGGGCGCTCGTCAGCGTCTACGACAAGACCGGGCTCGAGGACCTCGCGCGCGGGCTCCACGAGGCCGGGGTCGAGCTCGTCTCCACCGGCTCCACGGCCGCGAAGATCGCCGCTGCCGGCGTCCCCGTCACCAAGGTCGAGGAACTCACCGGCTTCCCCGAGTGCCTGGACGGCCGCGTCAAGACCCTGCACCCGCGCGTGCACGCGGGCATCCTCGCCGACCTGCGCCTCGAGGACCACCAGCGGCAGCTCGCCGAGCTGGGCGTCGAGCCGTTCGACCTGGTCGTCGTCAACCTCTACCCGTTCCGCGAGACCGTCGCCTCGGGCGCCTCGCCCGACGAGTGCGTCGAGCAGATCGACATCGGCGGTCCTTCGATGGTCCGCGCCGCCGCCAAGAACCACCCGTCGGTCGCGGTCGTCACCAGCCCCGCGCGCTACGCGGACGTCCTGTCCGCCGTGCAGAACGGCGGCTTCGACCTCGACACCCGCAAGCGGCTCGCCGCCGAGGCGTTCCAGCACACGGCCGCCTACGACGTCGCCGTCGCCTCCTGGTTCGCCTCCTCCTACGCGCCCGTCGACGAGTCGCGGTTCCCCGACTTCCTCGGCGCCACCTGGGAGCGCGAGCACACCCTGCGCTACGGCGAGAACCCGCACCAGCCGGCCGCGCTCTACGTCTCCCCGGACGGCGGCGGCCTCGCCCAGGCCGAGCAGCTGCACGGCAAGGAGATGTCGTACAACAACTACACGGACACGGACGCCGCCCGCCGTGCCGCGTACGACCACGCCGAGCCGTGCGTCGCGATCATCAAGCACGCCAACCCCTGCGGGATCGCGGTCGGCGCGGACGTCGCCGAGGCGCACCGCAAGGCGCACGCCTGCGACCCGCTGTCGGCGTTCGGCGGCGTGATCGCGGTCAACCGCCCGGTCAGCAAGGAGATGGCGGAGCAGGTCGCGGAGATCTTCACCGAGGTCATCGTGGCGCCGGACTACGAGGACGGCGCCCTCGAGGCCCTCACCAAGAAGAAGAACATCCGGGTGCTGCGCTGCCCCGACGGCCCCTCCGCCCCGGTCGAGGTCAAGCCGATCGACGGCGGCGCGTTGCTGCAGGTGACGGACCGGCTCCAGGCCGACGGCGACGACCCGGCCAACTGGACGCTGGCGACCGGCGAGGCGCTGAGCGCCGACGAGCTGGCCGACCTGGCCTTCGCCTGGAAGGCCTGCCGCGCGGTGAAGTCCAACGCGATCCTGCTCGCCAAGGACGGCGCCTCGGTGGGCGTCGGCATGGGACAGGTCAACCGCGTGGACTCCGCGAAGCTGGCAGTCGAGCGGGCAGGCGCCGAGCGCGCGGAGGGTTCGTACGCCGCCTCCGACGCCTTCTTCCCCTTCCCGGACGGCCTGGAGATCCTCACTGAGGCCGGTGTGAAGGCCGTGGTCCAGCCCGGCGGTTCGGTCCGTGACGAGCTGGTCGTCGAGGCCGCGCAGAAGGCGGGCGTCACGATGTACTTCACGGGGACGCGGCACTTCTTCCACTGACGGACACCTCACCCGGGCGGCGCCGCGGCGGCTCGACACCTACGTCGAACTGCGCGGTGCCGCCCAGGTGTTGGGTCACACCTTGCCGTCCACGGCGAGGTCCTTGGTCCAGGAACAGGGAGCGCCGGGTCCTGTGGAAAGGCCGCGGTGAGCGGAGGAAACGTGACGCTCACCGCGGCCGCGTACACGGGATGGACCACGCACCTCTGTCGGGGGCGTCAGCCGTACCGACTCCCCCGAGAGTGGTGCGTGAAAACACAGAGGCTGCGCCCGGACGCCCGACGCCGCGTCAGCCCCGTGCTCCGTTCACCCTGTCAAGGCAACGGGGTGGCTTAGACGCCCAGCTTCGAGCAACCCTGCACCGAGCCGCTGCCTCCCTTGTAGAGGGGCCACTTCATCACTTTGCGGGTCTCCGGCCCGTACACGCCGTCCACCCCCACGTCTCCGGCGTCCTGTACGGCCCGTACCGCCCGCCTGGTCTCCGGGCCGTAGATACCGTCCCGTGAGATGTCCTGATGACAGGTGTCGATGGCGATCTGGAGCGCGTACACGGCGTCCGACTGGGCCCCTTGAGACATCTCGCAGTTCCGTGATCCCGTGCCGGTGTAGTAGGGCTGGTAGGTGAAGAGCGACCCGGATGCGGACACCACCTTCTTGGCGTTGCACGTGGGGTACGAGGCGGCGTGAACCGCACCCGGAGACGTCAACACCGCACCCGCGCCCAACGCGAGAGCCCCCAGAGCAGAAGCCAGCTGCTTTCCCATGATCTCTTCCTCCCTCACACCAGAGTCTTCTGGCTGTCGTAGAAGCCGTGTCGCTCGGAAGCCGTAATTGCTGTGGCCGCTAGAGCTGCCGGCAGGCGTGTTCGCCGTTGCCGCTTCCGGTGCCGGACAACAGGACTGCTGCGGCCAGAGGCCCTGCGGGGGCTCGGGACGCGCGAGTGTTCGTCATGATGGCCCGGTTGTCAGAGTCGAACGCACTTGTAGTCGTAGGAGCCGCTGGTTCGGATGAACTCCCACTTCAGGTGAGTGCGGGTCTGGCTGCCGTAGATGCCGTCGGCGCTGATCCCTTCCTTGCCCTGGGCGTACTTCACGGCACTGGTGGTTTTGGGGCCGTATATGCCGTCCGGGTCCAGGCTGCGGTTGTAGCACGTGTTCAGCGAGCTCTGGAGCAGGGCGACGGAGCCGCTCGTCGCGTTCGGGCCCATCGTGCAGTCCTTGTTGCCGTTGTAGCCGGGGAGGTATGCCTTGTAGGCGACCCCGCCGAAGGTCTTGGTCACCGTGGCATAGCCGTCGTTGCAGTAGCCGGCGTACGCGGAGGCCGGCGCTGCCGTGGCGACGCCGAGGCCGAGACCCGACAACAGCGTCAGACTCGCGACGGCGCCTGCCGTGACGCGTGACCTGCGGAACTTCTTCATGTCTTCCCCCGTTTCGTGGTTGGTGTTTCTTGCAGTCGGCAGCACCCGTCTCGCGGTTCGGAGCGGGCGGATACGAAGGCTCGTGAGAACGAGCAACGATGCATCACCGCGGCATCGGACTGAGTGCCGCCGTCCGTTACGAGACAGTGCCGCAGTTGCCGGTCGTGGCGAGCCAGCGGAGCTTGTCGCGGGTCTTCGGGCCGTATACACCGTCGGCCGTGAGGTCCAGCTTTCCCTGCACGATCTCCAGTTCCTGCTCGGTGATCGGCCCGAAGTGACCGTCGACCTCCACTTTGGTTCGGCCGTGGCAGTGGCGCAGCGCGTTCTGGATCGCCTTCACGTGGGAACCGCTGGCGCCCTGCCCGGTGATGCAGCTGTCCGTGCTGCCGTAGGCGGGGATGTTGGTCAGTTGGTGCCCTTCCGCGTTGATGAAACGCCCGAGCGTCTTGTTGCACCAGTAGGTGGCGGAGTCGGCCGCGGTGGCGGTGGTGCCGGACAGGCTCAGCCCGGCAAGTAGCACCACGCCGGCGGAGAGTCCCGCCTTGGTTCGCAGAGTGCTGAGAGTGCGCAAGGTCTTTATGCCCCCTTGTTCTGGTTTGTCGGGTGCGATGGATGCGAGGCGAGGCCCTTCAGCCGGTCACAGATAGGCGTACTCGCCGCCGGCTTCCTCCGTGTTCATGAAGTGCCAGCCGATGTTGGTGCACGACTGCTTGCCGTAGACGCCGTCGAGGCGTGCTGAACGGTGTCTTGAGTGCCCTTATCGGATCGATCCCCCGTTTGTCCGGTTACGCTTCGATGTGGTGGTACTCGCCGAGCCGGACGCAGCCCCAGCGGGATCCCGACCGCTGGTCCCAGTACCAGTCGAGGCCCTCACGCGACTCCTTGCCGTACTTGCCGTCCACGCCCAGCCCTTCCTTGCCCTGCGCGTACTTGAGGGCTGCCTCGGTGGCGGGGCCGAAGTCTCCGTCGACGTCGAGGCTGCGGCCGTAGCACTTGTTCAGCGAGATCTGGAGCGCCTCCACGGCCGCGCTGTTCGCGCCCCGGTTCATGTAGCAGTCCATGGACTTGTCGTGGGCGGGGATCTTCGCTTCGAAGGCGAAGCTGAGGGAACCGAGCGCGCTGCTCCGGGTCACCGACTTGTTGCAGTAACCCGCGTAAGCCTCGGCCGGCGACGCCGTGGCCAGGCCGAGGCCGACGCCGGACAGCAGGACGGCGGCGGTGGAGAGTCCCGCCTTGGCGCGCAGAGTGCTCAATACGTGCATGGTCATTTCCCCCTTGGTGTGTGGCTTGCCCTCACTCTGGCGGAGGTGAGAAAGGACCTGAACCTGAAACTTTTCAGGGTCTGCCCCGTAGTTCGCACCACACGGTCTTGCCTTGTGCGTGCTGGTTCACGCCCCAGCGTGTGGCGACGGCGTACAGCAGGTGGCCGCGGCCTCGTCGTCGGTGGAGGGGTGGCGCATGACCAGCCAGGCGTGCGGGTCCGTGTCGGTGACCTCCTAGGTGCCGGCGGTCGGGTTCGGGTTGCAGGCGTGGGCGGGAGCGTCATGCCGAGCACGGCGCCCGCCTTACAGTGCCGCCCCATGGACCTTGGGGTCTCAGCCGAACAGCGAAAGGATCGTCCACAGCGTCGACTTGGTCGAGCAGCTGTCCACCAGCCGGTGCGACCGCGGTGCGGCCTCTCCCGCCACGTTGCCCATGGAGTTCACGGTCGAGCAGCCGCTGCGTTGGGCCATGCGGCGGCGGTCGGCACCGGCGGGCTCGAAGTCCGCCCCGCGGAAGTAGGTCACGTCGTGGTTCTTCCGCTCGTCCGCGACGTTGTTGAAGATCGAGCGGACCGGAGCACTGGCCGCCCATGTGCAGGTCTCGTCGCCCGAGTGCCAGTCGGCGTCGTCGCCGCGCCAGCTGCACAGGTCACCGTTGCCGTTGTATTCGCTGAAGAAGCAGACGCTGTCCTCGGGGCACCGGTGGTAGCCGTAGACCAGCTGGCCGTCAGGCCCTCTTGACGCCGACTCCGTGGGCAGGGCGGCGTACACCGGCACTCCGTCGTCCTGGTTCACGTAGATGTACCCCGCCCCGAGCGTCCCGGTCGTGGCCAGCAGCACTGTGGCCAGGGCCGACGTCAGTACGGGGTGCCGCTGCCAGAAGCGGGGGCGCAGGCGCGGCAGGCGGGCCGAGCGGGCGACGCCCGCCGCCTCCTCCACGCGGCGCAGGAGCGTGGCCGTGTCGTGCGTGACGCGTTCCCGGTGTTTCGGGGCCAGGCAGTCCCGCACTATCTCCCGCCACGCCTCGGGCAGATCGGGAGACAGCCGCAGTTCCTCCGCGCCCCGCGCGTACCGCATCGCCGCGTCGGTGCGAGCCTCCGTGCTGCTGCCCGGCAAGGGGTAGGAGCCCGTGAGGACCACGTGTGCGAGGACGCCGAAGGACCAGACATCGGCGGAAGGTCGGATCCGCGTGCCCCGCTCGTCGATCTCGGCCCAGAACAGTTCCGGTGGGGTGTAGTCGGGGGTGGCGAAGACGGGCGCGTACGCGTGTGTGCCTTCCAGTTCGGCGGCCAGGTTGAAGTCGGCCAGTCGTACCGAACCGTCCTTCATCAGCAGGACGTTGGCGGGCTTCAGATCGCCGTGCACCCAGCCCGCGTGGTGCAGTTGGTGCAGGCCCTCGCAGATCTGGGCCAGCAGCGCGGGGCCCGACTCGGGCGTCGGGTCGTGTTCCAGCAGGGCGTCCAGGGAGCCTTCGGCGCGTTCCAGGACGAGGACGGTGGCGCCGTCGAGTTCGGGGTGGTCCGGGTCGTCCACGGTCAGTGTCTCGTACATCCGGATCAGGCGCGGTGCGCGGAGCCGCTCCAGCAACTCCACTTCCCGCTTGGCCAGTTCGCGCAGATGGCGCAGTTGGCGCGGGGTGCGGGTGCCCGTCGGCAGGAACTTCAGGGCGGCCCGGCGGGGCAGGTCCGGATCCGCCTCGCCGGTCGCCCTGCCCGCGTACACGGTCGCGAAGGCCCCCGACGCCAGAGGCTCCCGTATCTCCCAGTGCCCCACGCGATAGCCCTGCGGTACGGGGACCGTGTGCGACTGCTGTCCGGTCATGGGGCCGCCTCGCTCGGTGCCGCGGTCAGCACGGCCGGGTCGTCCTCGCGGACCAGGCCGAAGGGCATCGCGAGGGAGACCGGCGACCCCAGGCGTTCCACCAGTTGCTCGACCGCCCGCAGCGGGGCGTCCGGTCCGACGCAAGCCGGTGGCACGACGATGACTCTGTGCACGGACCCGCCCCTCCCCCGATCCACGAGGGCAACCCTCACCCGCCAACGAAGGGCAGAGTAAGGGTCGTTCCAGACAGACGACGAAGCTTTGCCCGGGCCAGGGCGCGTCCGCGAGACGGGGCCTAGCCGTCCACCTCGTACTGCCCCACCTCGATGAAGTACCGCAGCTCCTCCGGCGTCCCGTCGATGGCGTCCTCCGCCGCGGCCCGCAGCGCGTCGCTGATGGTCGGGTCGGCGAGGATGCGGGCGACACGGACGCGGTCGTCCTCGGCCCGGGCGAGGCGGTAGCCGGTCTCCAGGAAGGCGCGAAGGGCCTGAGGGGTGTTGGCGTCGAGAGCCTCGTTGGCCTCCCTGATGACCGCCTTGTCGGTCTTCGGGGCGGCAGACGCGAGGATGCGGGCGATGGCGACGCGATCGTCCTCGGCCTGGGCTGTCCAACGGCCCGTCTCCAGGAAGTACCGCTGGTCCTCGATGGTGCCGTCCATGGCCTGCTGCGCGGCGGCGTACACGGCCTTGCCGGTGCTCGGGTCGGCGATGATGCGCATGATCGCGACTCGGACGTCGTCGTCGGACATCTCGTCGACACCCGAACCGGCCGCGTCGGTCGCGGTCGCCACGGCGACGGCGGACGGCGGAACGGACTCGGCGGCGACGGCCGGGCCGGTCAGCAGGAGCGCCGGGGCCAGTGCGGCGGTTGCCACGAGGGTCAGGGCGGTACCTATCGGTCTCACGTGTGAACCTTCCTTGAACCTGAATACGTCATGTGCCGGTGTGTGTATCTTTCCTGAGCTCGTGAGCCCGCGCCGGAGATCACCGCAATATCCAAGTCCCGCAGGTCACACCTCCCCGCCCTTCCGCAGCGCGTTCCACGTGCGCGCCTCCACCACTCCGTCGGCGTCCAGCCCCGCCCCCTTCTGGAAAGTCACCACCGCCCCGTGCGTCAGCGGGCCGAAGTCCCCGTCAACCTCGCCGACTTCGGTGATGCCGTGCAGATACCTGAGCAGGCACTGGGCCTCACGGACCTGGCTGCCGCCCTCACCCTGCTTGATGGTGAAGTCCCAGGTGTTGTTCCAGCCCGCGGTGTAGCCGCGGCCATGCGCCTCGTCCTCGTACACCACGGGCTTCTCGCAGCTGGGAGGTGCCGTGGCGGCGGGGGGCTCGTCGCGCAGCGCGTAGGTCACCGCTGTCCCGCCCAGCACCGCCACCGCCACGACCGCCGAGACCAGCACCGGACGCCGCCACCGCCGGGGCCGCAGCCTGGGCAGACGGGCCGAGCGGGAGGCGCCCGCCGCCTCTTCCACCCGGCGCAGGAGCGCACCGGCGTCAAGGACCCGGGCGACGCGCTCCACGTGAGTGGGGGCCAGACAGTCCCGGACGATCTCCCCCCAGGATTCGGGGAGTTCGGGGGACAGGCGTAACTCCTCGGCGCCGCGCGCAAAGCGCATCGCCGCGTCGGTACGTGCCTCGGTGCTGCCGCCCGGCAACGGGAAGGAGCCCGTGAGGACGACATGGGCGAGGACGCCGAAGGCCCAGACGTCGGCGGACGTACGGATGCGCGTGCCCCGCTCGTCGATCTCGGGCCACAGCAGCTCCGGTGGGGTGTAGTCGGGCGTGGCGAAGGCGGGTGAGTAGGCGTGCGTGCCCTCCAGCTCCGCCGCCATGTTGAAGTCGGCCAGTCGTACCGAGCCGTCTTTCAGCAACAGCACGTTGGCGGGCTTCAGGTCGCCGTGCACCCAGCCCGCGTGGTGCAACTGGTGCAGGCCCTCGCAGATCTGGGCCAGCAGAGCCGGGCCCGAATCCGGCTTCGGCTCGTGTTCCAGTACGGCGTCCAGGGAGCCCTCGGCCTGCTCCAGCACGAGCACGGTGGCGCCGTCCAGGTCCGGGTGCCCCGGGTCGTCGACCGTCAGGGTGTCGTACATGCGGATCAGCCGGGGCGCGCGCAGGCGGCCCAGCAACTCGACCTCTCGCTCGGCGAGTTCACGCAGGTGCCGCAGCTGCCGAGGTGTGCGGGTGCCGGTGGGCAGGAACTTCAGGGCGGCCCGGCCGGGCATCCCGGAGTCCCTTTCCTCGACGAGCCGCGCCGCGTACACGGTGGCGAACGCACCGGAGGCCAGAGCCCCGCGCACCTCCCACGCGCCGACCCGGTAGCCCTTCGGGACGGGGACGGCGTAGGACGACTGCCTGGTCACCGGACTGTCTCGCCCGCCGTCGCGGCCAGCACCACCAGGTCGTCCTCGCGGACCAGGTCGAAACGGAGCGCGAGCGAGACCAGCGAGTCCTTCTTGCCGTTGACGCGCAGGCTGGGCTCGGCGGCGTCGGGGCCGGGGCGCAGCCGGAGTTTGAGGGCCAGGTAGTCGATGTTCCAGTAGACGGACGACCGGCTGACCGTCGGCCAGACCGGACGTAATCGGTCCACCAACTGCTCCACCGCCGGAAGCGACGCGTGCGGTTCCCCGCGCAGCCGGGGCTCGCACAGGGCGGCCAGCACCGCGAAATACCGGCTGGTGCGGTCCAGGGCGAACGCCGGTGCCGTGGCGGCGCCGGGGAGTCCCCGGCGGTCGGCGCTGCGGAAGGCGTGGCGTGGCGCCCAGACGTCGAAGGTGAGCAGGTCTCCCGCCGCGGGCAGGACCACCCGTGAGAACTCGAACGGTACCGGGGCTTCCGTGCGGCCCGGCGCGATCTTGAGGTGTTCTCCCGCGCCCTCCGGGTTCTCCACCACGTAGGTCTGGTCCTCGCTGAGGTTGCTCAGCAGCCAGAAGGACCGGTGTGCCGTGATCTCCCCGGCGACCCGGGGCACCCCTTCGTGGTCGATCACGAGTCCGCCGTCCGTCCCGGCCCTGCCGAACGTCAGCCGTTCGCCCGCGGCGATCCTGATCTGCCCCTCCGTGCTGCCGCACATCGGTGGTACGACGATGACGCTGTACATGGAGTCGTCCCCCTCCTCCTACGACGCCAAGGGGCGCAGCCCTCAGTCCGATGAGGGGCAGGGTATGGGACGTTTTTCAACGAGTAAGAAGCCCTGCGCCTGATACGGCGTGTCTGTGAAGGGTTCGTGAGAGAAAGCGCCACCCGCGCGGGACGGGACCGGGACGACGGGGGTACCTCAGATCTCCCAGGATCACCTCTTCCCCGGCGGGCTGTACTCCTTGAGGTAGTGCGCGACGCGGTCGGCGTAGGCACGGGTGTCCGGGGGAACGCCGCCCGCGTCGTTCACCGTCTTGTACGACGTCCGGTACGCGGCGGCGACCAGCACCCGCCTCTCGCCCCGCAGCCCGGGCTCCAGGCGCGGGGCGATCCAGCACAGGTAGCGGCCCATCGCCGGGATGGACTCGGCGGGCGGGAACGGGGGTCGGGGGACGGCCTCGCCGGGAGTGCCGTCCTCGTTCATCCACCAGCGCAGGACGCGCGGGGTCCAGCGGGCGATGCCGTACTCGTCGTTGGCGGGGTCGGAGAGGTCCGGGTCGAAGTCGCTCTCCACCTTCAGCATGGCGGCGATCAGGGCCGGGGTGACGTCCTTCTGGTCGCAGTCGTGCGCCGTCTCCACGATCAGCAGCCGGTAGGCGGGCGGGATGCCCTGGTCGGTGCGCAGGTCGGAGGCGCCGTACGTGGCGGCCGAGACGTTCGCGGTGGCGCCGGAGCCACTGCCGCCGGGGGCGCCGTCGGCCCAGACGCTGAAGCCGTAGGCCAGGGCGGCGAGGACGCCGGCGGCCACGGCCGCCGCGACGGACGTACGGCGCACGCGGCGGGCCGGTCCCAGCCGGGGCAGCCGGAAGGGACGGAGAGCCGTCCCGGCGGCAGCCGCCCGGACGCGGCGCAGCAGTGCCTCGCCGGTGATGCGGTCCTGGTGCGACCGGGTCAGACAGGCCCGTACGATCTCCCGCCAGTCGTCGGCCAGTTCGGGCGACAGGCGCAGCTCGTCCGTGCCGCGGGCGTAGGCCGCCGCCGCGTCGCGGCGGGCGGTCGGGGTGGCGCCGGGCAGCGGGAAGGAGTCGGTGAGGACGAGGTGGGCGAGGACGCCGAAGGCCCACACGTCGGCGGAGGGGCGGATGCGGCGGCCCCGTTCGCCGATCTCGGTCCACAAGAGCTCGGGCGGCGTGTAGTCGGGGGTCGAGAAGGCCGGGGTGTAGGCGTGGGTGCCCTCCAGCTCGGCGGCCATGTTGAAGTCGGCCAGCCGGACCGAACCGTCCTCCATCAGCAGCACGTTGGCCGGCTTCAGGTCGCCGTGCACCCAGCCGGCGTCGTGCAACTGGGCCAGCCCCTCGCAGATCTGCGCGAGCAGCGCGGGACCCGCCTCGGGCCGGGGCGTCGCCGAGAGCAGGGCGGACAGGGAGCCCTTGGCCCGCTCCAGGACGAGGACGGTGGCGCCGTCCAGCTCCGGGTGGCCCGGGTCGTCGACGGTCAGCGTCTCGTACATCCGCACCAGGCGCGGGTGCTTCAGCCGCCGGTACAGCGCGACCTCCCGCTCGATCAGCTCGCGCAGGTGGGTGAGCCGGCGGGGCGTGGCCGTACCGGTGGGCAGGAACTTCAGGGCGGCGGTCCGGGGCAGCTCCGCGCTCTCACCGACGCGCCGGGCGGCGTACACACTGCCGAAGGCGCCGGTCGCGATCGGCTCGCGCACCTCCCAGGCGCCGACCCGGTAGCCCTTCGGCACGGGCACCGCGTAGGCCTCGTTCACCGGGTCACCCGGCCCGACGGGGCGGCCAGGACGACCAGGTCGTCCTCCCGGACCAGGTCGAAGCGGAGCGCCAGGGAGACCAGGGACTCCTTCTTGCCGTTGAGCCGCGGGCCCGTGTCCGCGCTCTCCGGGCCCGGTTTGAGGCGCAGCTTCACGGCGAGGTAGTCGATGTTCCACTGCACGGCCGTGCGGGACGCGGCCGGCCAGCTGGGGCGCAGGCGCTCGGCGACCTGGTCGACTGTGGGCAGCGGCGCGTGCGGGGTGCCGCGCAGGCGCGGTTCGCACAGGGCCGCCAGGACCGCGAAGTAGCGCTTGGTGCGGTCGACCGAGAAGGCCGGCGCGGTCGTGGCGCCGTCGAGGCCGCCCGAGCCGCTCAGATAGTCGTGGCGCGGCGCCCACACCTCCAGCGCCAGCAGGTCGCCTGCGGCGGGCAGCACGATCCGCGAGAACTCGAAGGGGATCGGCGCGTCCAGCCGCCCCGGCGCCACCTTGACGTGTTCGCCCGCGCCCTCCGGGTTCTCCACCACGTAGGTCTGTTCGCGGCTGAGGTTGCTCAGGATCCAGAAGGCGCCCTGCGCGGTGATCTCACCGGCCCGGCGGGAGACCCCGTCGTGGGTGATGGGCAGGTCGTTGTCGTGCGCGGACCGGCCGAAGGTGAGGCGTTCGCCGGGCGCGAGTCTCAGTTGGGTGCGGTTTCGCTCGTCCTCCGTGGTCGGCGGAGGTACCACGATGATGCTGTACAAGGTGCTCTCCCCGTGCCTGAACAGCTACCACCGTCAGACTAGGGCGACGCACCAGGGCCGTGCCCCCCACGTACGGGTGAGACACGGCCCTTGGATGTGATTGGCGTGAACTGGTCCGGTCGCCGGGGGAGGTTCAGTAACGGGGGCGGTTGAACCAGGCCTTGCCGTTGGCGTTGCCGACGAACACCGCGACCAGGATGGCCAGGATGGTGTGCACCAGGCCGATGATGACGAACGGGTAGATGCCGAGGACGGCCGTGATGATGGCGAAGACCAGGATGGTGATCCGGGCGCTGTTGCCGCCGGACTTGAACTTCGTCGCCAGGACCGCGCCGAACACGAGCCAGGCCAGGCCGAACACGACGTAGCCCCAGATCACGCCGGTCGACTGGCCGACCAGGTCCTGGAAGGCGGTGTTGTCCTGGAGGGACTCGTCGTCCTTGGCGGCGTTGAGGGCCGCGGCGGCGAAGGCCATGAGCGCCACGCCGACGACCTGCAGACCGACGATCACCCACATCATCGCGCGGGCCGCGCTCACCGAGCCCGCCATCGTGGTCGGCGCGGCGGGGCCGGCGCCGTAGGGGGACACCGGAGGGGCCTGCGGGTAGCCGTATCCGGGCGCCTGGCCCTGCTGCGGGGTGCCGTAGCCCGGCTGCTGCGGCTGTCCCTGGGGAGCGCCGTAGGGGTTGTTCGGGTCGCCGTAGCTCATGGCTGGTTTTCCTCCGTTGGTTCCGAGTGCGGGGACGACGCGGGGCATCCGCACGGAGGAGAAGTACTTCAGATTGCGACCGTCCCCCCGTTGAACTGCCCGCGGCACTTGTCATGTCATCGTTCTGCACCGGTGACTGGCTTGTCCAGCCGCATTCCCGATGTGTTGTGCAAGTGCAACATCGCTGATCATGGGCGGATACGGGAGGAGGGGCCCTCGGTGCCCGGATTGTGGCCGGATTGGAACCGTGGGCGGGTCATCCGCGAGGATGGGGGCATGACCGCCCAGATTCTCGATGGCAAGGCCACCGCAGCCGCGATCAAGTCCGATCTGACCGCCCGCGTGGCGGCGCTGAAGGAGAAGGGCGTCACGCCCGGCCTCGGCACGATCCTGGTCGGGGACGACCCCGGCAGCCAGAAGTACGTCGCGGGCAAGCACCGCGACTGCGCGCAGGTCGGTATCGCCTCCATCCAGCGTGAGCTGCCCGCGACGGCCACGCAGGAGGAGATCGAGGCGGCCGTCCGCGAACTGAACGAGGACCCGGCCTGCACCGGGTACATCGTGCAACTCCCGCTCCCCAAGGGCATCGACGAGAACCGCATCCTTGAACTGATGGACCCGGACAAGGACGCCGACGGGCTCCACCCCATGAACCTCGGCCGCCTGGTCCTGAACGAGCCGGCCCCGCTGCCCTGCACCCCGAACGGCGTGCTGACCCTCCTGCGCCGCTACGGCGTGGAGATCAAGGGCGCGGAGGTCGTGGTGGTCGGCCGGGGCGTGACCATCGGCCGGCCGATGCCGCTGCTGCTGACGCGGCGCAGCGAGAACGCGACGGTGACCCAGTGCCACACCGGCACGCGTGATCTGTCGGCGCACCTCAAGCGCGCGGACATCATCGTCGCCGCGGCCGGTTCCGCCCATCTGATCCGCGCCGAGGACGTCAAGCCGGGCGCGGCCGTCCTCGACGTCGGTGTCTCCCGCAGCGCCGAGGGCAAGATCGTGGGCGACGTCCACCCCGACGTGGCCGAGGTCGCCGGCTGGATCTCCCCGAACCCCGGCGGAGTCGGCCCGATGACCCGTGCCCAGCTGCTCGTCAACGTGGTCGAGGCGGCGGAGCGCAGTGTCGGCTGAGCGGAGCGCGCGGAGCGCGGCGGGCGGCGGGAGCGTGGAGAGCGCCCGGGCCGGTCTGAGCGCGGAGGCCGCCGAGGCCGGCCGGGGCGTCGAGGACGGGCAGGCGGATCCGAGCGCTCCGGCCGAGCCGGGCGGGCAGGACCCGGACCAGGACGACCTCACCGTCCGGGATCCGGTCAGCGCGCCCGACGCCGAGGGGCGGCCGCGGCGGGTCACCCGGCGGTTCCCGCTGTTCACCAAGGACACCGCACGGCCCGAGGGCGGCGGCCGGGCCGTGTCCGGGGACGCGCCCGCGCCCGTGCGGCAGTGGCCCGTTCTCGCCGTGCTGGGGCTGGTGGGGCTCGGGCTGCTGGTGACCGCCTTCGACCAGTTCCGGCTCGGGACGCTGCTGATCGGCGTCGCCCTGCTGGGCAGTGGCGTGATGCGCTGGCTGCTGCCGGACGTCGGCATGCTCGCCGTCCGCTCCCGCTTCACGGACATGGTCACCTACGGCGTGCTGGGCCTGGTGATCGTCCTGCTGGCGCTGATGGCACAGCCGGAGCCGTGGCTCCAGATCCCGTTCCTGAAGGACACGCTGCACTTCACGGTCACCAGCGGATGACCGGACGGCGGTCCGTCCTCTCCCCCGAGGAAGGACGGGCCGCCGCCACGAACCACCCTCCTGCACGGCGAACGGCCTGTTCAACGGCTGTCAGAGCGCTGTGGCACGGAGGTGACAGTTCCGGTACTTCCTCTGGCGGATTACGCACGAAGTGGTGCGACAACGGGGTTGGCGTGGACAATCAGGACGGTCCGGGGGGTATCGCGCGCGGTCTCCATGCTTCTGTGCGCCCCCAGTCAGGGAACTGAGATCCTGAGTGTGCGCATCCCTGTGGGTATCCAGAACGGGGACTCGGACGAGGCCGCCAACGCGCGGGGCGAACAGCGCGGGACATATCAGCACGACCGGCACGACCGGGGGGAAGAGGGGGAAGCAATGCCTCGTTGGAGGGCCTTGCCGGATGAGCTCGATCCACAGATCAGGGAGTTCACCAGCCAGCTGCGCAGGCTCGTGGACCGCAGTGGTCTGAGCATCGCGTCGCTGGCGGACCGCACGGGTTACAGCAAGACGTCGTGGGAGCGTTATCTGAACGGCCGGCTGCTCGCGCCCAAGGGCGCGATCGTGGCGCTGGCCGAGGTCACCGGGACCAACCCGTTGCACCTGACCACCATGTGGGAGCTCGCCGAGCGCGCCTGGAGCCGCTCGGAGATGCGGCACGACATGACGATGGAGGCCATCCGGATCTCCCAGGCGCGCGCCGCGCTCGGGGAGTTCGGCGGGCAGGACTTCGGCGACCCTTCGGCCGGCTCCAAGAGCGGCGGTACGACGGCCTCCGGCGGCAAGACCGCTTCGGGCAAGTCGGCGTCCGGGGGCGACGACAAGCCCGCCCGAAGGAGCGGCAGCGCCACGGTCACGCCGGGTATCGCGGGGCCGGCCGGAGTGGCCCCGACCGTGCCGCCGCAGCCGACGGCGCCCGAGGTCCAGGACTCCTCCACCAGCGGTGGTGTGCGGGAGGACGGTGGCCGGGGCGGTGCGACCGGGGTCAACTCGTGGGGCATAGCCGGGTACCAGGGGCCGTCGCCGTCGGGCAGTCGCTCCACCGGCACCGGCACCGGCAGTGGCACCGGCACCGGCAGTGGACTCGGCACCGGCAGCGGTTCCCGGCCGGGTGCGGGTGGCGGCACTCCCGCCGGGGTGCCCGACGGGCCCGCCCGGACGCCGGGTTCGGGCGGCGGCTCGTACGACCGGTCGCCGCGGGATGCCTCCCGGGGCCGGGCGAAGGGGCCCGCCGGGGGCAAGCGGCGGACCGTGACGTTCCTCGCGGGTGTCGTGGGCGTGCTCGTGGTGATCGCCGGCGCGTTCTATCTCACCGGCGGCGGTGGCGACGACGAGGCCAAGGGCAATGCCAAGTCGCCCACGCCGAGCGCCACCACGAACCCGGACCTGCCGCCCGGTGTGAAGTGCAGCGGCGACAGCTGCACCGGCAAGGACGCGGAGAGCATGGGGTGCAGTGGTGACCTGGTCACCACGGCGCAGACCGCGACCGTCGGCAACACCGTCGTGGAGGTCCGCTACAGCGAGACCTGCAAGGCGGCCTGGGGCCGTGTCACCCAGGCGACACAGGGCGACGAGGTCCAGATCAGCGTGGGCAAGGCGAAGCAGACCGGAAGCATCACCGTCGCCGGCGACGCGATCGCGTACACCCCGATGGTGGCGGTGAAGAACGCCACCGACGCCAAGGCCTGCGCGACCTTGGCATCGGGCCAGCAGGGCTGCACGGAGTAGGCCGCCGGGCGGCGTCGCGGGCGGCCTGCCCCGGCTCGCCGCCCCAAGGGACTTGATCGGGCGCCGACACGCGGTGCCCCGGACGGCGGGTGCGGGCCGGTGGGGGTTGTTCGCGCGGTTCCCCGCGCCCCTGGAAGGTGCCTGTCGGCAGCGCCTTCCAGGGGCGCGGGGAACTGCGCGACCGGCCACGACGGCGCCGCGGCCGACGTGGCATCCGGCGCCGGACGGCCCGGTCGTCGGACCCGTCCGAACGAATTTCGGAGACGGAGGAATGGCCGGGGGAATCGGGGGCACGCGAACCGTACCCCCACGGGAGTCCGGCACGGTCGGTTCCCCCCGGCGGCCGCCTCAGTCCACCTCTCCCGGACGGGCGGCCGCCTTTTGCACGGGCCCCGGACGGGTTGTGGGGTGGGCCACACCGACCCGGCCGTGCGAGATACCGGATGCGCGATAGCCTGACCGCCGGTGGATCTCTTGATACCAAGAGATCGATCAAACGTCCGGGGCAGGGACCGCCCCACCGCCAGCTGTCATACGGAGAACGCCATGACCCGCACTCCCGTGAACGTCACCGTCACCGGCGCGGCCGGCCAGATCGGTTACGCCCTGCTCTTCCGCATCGCCTCCGGTCAGCTGCTCGGCCCGGACGTGCCGGTCAAGCTGCGCCTCCTCGAGATCACCCCGGCGCTCAAGGCCGCCGAGGGCACGGCCATGGAGCTGGACGACTGTGCGTTCCCGCTCCTGCAGGGCATCGAGATCTCGGACGACCCGAACGTCGCCTTCGACGGCGCCAACGTCGCGCTGCTCGTCGGCGCCCGCCCCCGTACCAAGGGCATGGAGCGCGGTGACCTCCTCGAGGCCAACGGCGGCATCTTCAAGCCGCAGGGCCAGGCCATCAACGCCCACGCCGCGGACGACATCAAGGTCCTGGTCGTCGGCAACCCGGCCAACACCAACGCCCTGATCGCCCAGGCCGCCGCGCCGGACGTACCGGCCGAGCGGTTCACGGCCATGACCCGCCTCGACCACAACCGCGCGCTGACGCAGCTCGCGAAGAAGACCGGCTCGACCGTCGCCGACATCAAGCGGCTGACCATCTGGGGCAACCACTCCGCCACCCAGTACCCGGACATCTTCCACGCCACGGTCGCCGGCAAGAACGCCGCCGAGGTCGTGAACGACGAGAAGTGGCTGGCCGAGGACTTCATCCCGACCGTCGCCAAGCGCGGCGCCGCCATCATCGAGGCCCGTGGCGCCTCGTCGGCCGCCTCCGCCGCGAACGCCGCCATCGACCACGTCTACTCGTGGGTCAACGGCACCGCCGACGGCGACTGGGTCTCCATGGGCATCCCGTCGGACGGTTCGTACGGCGTCCCGGAGGGCCTGATCTCCTCCTTCCCGGTCACCACCAAGGACGGCAAGTACGACATCGTCCAGGGCCTGGACATCAACGAGTTCTCCCGCGCCCGGATCGACGCCTCCGTCAAGGAGCTCGAGGAGGAGCGCGAGGCGGTCCGCGGCCTCGGCCTCATCTGACCGGAGCCTCTCCGCGCAGGCCCCCACCGGTTTCGGCCGGTGCGGGGCCTGTCGGCTGTTCCGGGTCGTAGTCTTCGCGGCATGACACCGGACGTGGAACGGGTCGTGGCCGAGATACCGCTGGAGCCGCCGCTCGCGGGCGACGAGGCCGACACGCTGGTCGGCTCCCTGGAGCGCCAGCGCAGGACGTTCGCCTGGAAGTGCGAGGGGCTGGACGAGACCGGTCTGAGCGCGCGGGTGGCCTCCTCGGCCGTCACGCTGGGCGGGCTGCTCAAGCATCTCGCCCTGGTCGAGGACCACTACCTGTCCGTGCGGCTGCTGGGGAGGGAGCCCGCGCCGCCGTGGGACGCGGTGGACTGGGACGCCGAGCCGGACTGGGAGTGGAGCTCGGCCGCCGGGGACCCGCCCGAGCAGCTGTACACACTGTGGACGGAGTCCGTGCTGCGGTCCCGGGCGAATCTGCGGGAGGTGCTCGCGGAGAGCGACGCCGGCCGCCTCGCCGCCTTCACGACCCGGGACGGCCGGTCACCGAGCGTGCGGCGGCTGCTGGTCGACCTCATCGAGGAGTACGCCCGCCACGTCGGCCACGCCGACCTCCTGCGCGAGTCGATCGACGGGCGCGTGGGCGAAGACCCCCCGGAGGGCTTCCGACCTCGGACGACCTGACGTCAGCCGCATCTGATCAGCGAGTGTTTCGCCCCTGTTTGCCCGCATTTTCAGTGACGCAGCGCACTTTCGGCCACGGATCGCGCATGCATCCGGGGGTCGAGGGCAGGCGCACTCGGTCTCTTAGTGACACACCTGTGACACAAGGGCGCTGATCAGGAACGGAAGGCGAAAGCGGTCATGGCGGAAAGCAACGTACTTCAGGCGCGCAGCACCATCCACGCGGGAGGGGAGTGGCGTGCTGCCGTCTCCGGCGCCACCCGGGAGATCCTCGACCCCGCGGACGCGCAGCCGTTCGCCGTGGTCGCGGAAGGCGACGAGAAGGACACCGACCTGGCGATCGCCGCCGCCCGGCGCGCCTTCGACGAGGGCGAGTGGCCCCGCACGCCCGTCACCGAGCGCGCCGCGCTGCTGAGGCGCGTCGCCGACCTGCTGGTGCGCGACCGCGAGCAGCTCGGGCGGCTGGAGGCCCAGGACGCGGGCAAGACCGTCGAGGAGGGCCGCGTCGACATCGACTGTGTCGCCGACGCCTTCCGCTACTTCGCCGACCTGGTCGCGGGCGAGGCTCCCGGCCGGGTCGTGGACGCGGGCTCGCCCGATGTCCACAGCGTCGTCGTGCACGAGCCCATCGGCGTCTGCGCGATGATCACGCCCTGGAACTACCCGCTGCTGCAGGCCAGCTGGAAGATCGCCCCGGCGCTCGCGGCGGGCAACACCTTCGTCATCAAGCCGAGCGAGATCACGCCGATGACGACCATCGCGGTCATCGAGCTGCTGGTCGAGGCCGGGCTGCCCGCCGGCGTCGCCAACATCGTCACCGGGCCCGGCCACTCGGTCGGCGCGCGGCTCTCCGAGCACCCCGACGTCGACCTGGTCTCCTTCACCGGCGGTCTGGTCAGCGGCACCAAGGTCGCCCAGGCCGCCGCTCCCGGCGTCAAGAAGGTCGCCCTCGAACTCGGCGGCAAGAACCCCAACGTCGTCTTCGCCGACGCCTGCGCCACCGAGGAGGGCTTCGACACCGCCGTCGACCAGGCCCTCAACGCCGCCTTCATCCACAGCGGCCAGGTCTGCTCGGCCGGTGCCCGCCTCATCATCGAGGAGTCGATCCGGGACCGCTTCGTCGCCGAACTCGCCCGCCGTGCCGAGAGGATCCGGCTCGGCCGCGGCACCGAGGACGGGGTCGAGTGCGGCCCGCTCGTCTCCGAGCAGCAGCGCGCCAAGGTCGAGATGTACGTCGAGTCCGCCCTCAAGGAGGGCGCGGTGCTGCGCTCCGGCGGCAAGCGCCCCGAGCCGTCCCCGCAGCGCCCCGAGAACGGCTACTTCTACGAGCCGACCGTCCTCGACCACTGCCACCGCGAGATGCGTGTCATCCGGGAGGAGGTCTTCGGGCCGGTCCTCACCGTCGAGACCTTCCGCACCGAGGACGAGGCCGTCACCCTCGCCAACGACACCGAGTACGGCCTCGCCGGCGGTGTCTGGACCTCCGACGCGGGCCGCGCCCGGCGGGTGGCCGGCCGGCTGCGTCACGGCACGATCTGGATCAACGACTTCCACCCCTACCTGCCGCAGGCGGAGTGGGGCGGCTTCGGCAAGAGCGGAGTGGGCCGGGAACTCGGCCCGGCCGGACTCGCCGAGTACCGAGAGACCAAGCACGTCTACCAGAACCTCGCTCCGAAGCCGGTGCGCTGGTTCGCGGGCTGACCTCCCTCACCCTTCGGACCCGACCTCTTCGTCCCCGCTGGTTCATCCCCTCTGGAGCAAGTACGCCATGTCCCACACCAGTCATGAGTACGACTATGTCGTGATAGGAGGCGGAACCGCAGGTTCCGTCATTGCCTCCCGCCTGACCGAGAACCCCGACGTCACCGTCGCCGTCATCGAGGGCGGCCCCAGCGACGTCGGCCGCGACGACGTGCTGACCCTGCGCCGCTGGATGGGCCTGCTGGGCGGCGAGCTCGACTACGACTACCCGACCACCGAGCAGCCACGCGGAAACTCGCATATCCGGCACAGCCGCGCCCGGGTCCTGGGCGGCTGCTCCTCGCACAACACCCTGATCGCCTTCAAGCCGCTGCCGGCCGACTGGGACGAGTGGGAGGCCGCCGGCGCCAAGGGCTGGGGCGCGGTGCAGATGGAGGCGTACTTCGCGCGCCTGCTCAACAACGTCGTCCCGGTCGACGAGAAGGACCGGAACGCCATCGCCCGCGACTTCGTCGACGCGGCCCAGGCGGCGCTGAACGTGCCGCGCGTGGAGGGCTTCAACAAGAAGCCGTTCACCGAGGGCGTCGGCTTCTTCGACCTCGCCTACCACCCCGAGAACAACAAGCGCTCCTCGGCGTCGGTGGCGTATCTGCACCCGGTCATGGACGAGCGGCCCAACCTGACGATCCTGCTGGAGACCTGGGCGTACAAGCTGGAGCTGGACGGCAACCGCGCCGAGGGCGTGCACGTCCGCACCAAGGACGGCGAGGAGATCCTCGTCAAGGCCCGCAACGAGGTCCTGCTCTGTGCCGGCGCGGTCGACTCGCCCCGGCTGCTGATGCACTCCGGCATCGGCCCGAAGGCGGACCTTGAGCGGCTCGGCATACCCGTGACGCACGACCTGCCGGGCATCGGCGAGAACCTGCTCGACCACCCCGAGTCGGTGATCGTGTGGGAGACCAACGGCCCCATCCCGGAGAACTCCGCGATGGACTCCGACGCGGGCCTGTTCGTGCGCCGGGACCCCGAACAGCCGCACCCCGACCTGATGTTCCACTTCTACCAGATCCCGTTCACGGACAACCCGGAGCGACTGGGCTACCAGCGGCCGGAGTTCGGCGTCTCGATGACCCCGAACATCCCCAAGCCGAAGAGCCGCGGCCGGCTCTACCTGACCAGCGCCGAC
Organism: Streptomyces purpurascens; assembly: GCF_045040895.1. Taxonomy (NCBI): domain Bacteria; kingdom Bacillati; phylum Actinomycetota; class Actinomycetes; order Kitasatosporales; family Streptomycetaceae; genus Streptomyces; species Streptomyces purpurascens. The sequence goes on from NZ_CP108341.1 coordinate 5,806,380, forward strand.
CCCGAGGTCAAGCCGGCCCTGGACTTCCGCTACTTCACCGACGAGGACGACTACGACGGTCAGACCCTCGTCGACGGCATCAAGATCGCCCGTGAGATCGCCAAGACCGAGCCGCTGGCCGGATGGCTCAAGCGCGAGGTGGCGCCCGGCCCGGACGTGACCGACGACGCGGAGCTCAGCGAGTACGCCCGCAAGGTCGCGCACACCGTCTACCACCCCGCGGGCACCTGCAAGATGGGCGACAGCGACGACCGGCTCGCGGTCGTCGACCCCGAGCTGCGCGTCCGCGGCCTGGAGGGCATCCGCATCGCGGACGCCTCCGTGTTCCCCACCATGACCACCGTGAACCCGATGATCGGCGTGCTCATGGTCGGGGAGAAGGCCGCCGAGCTGATCGGTGGTGGTGACCGGTGACCGAGATCCCGACCCTCGAACCCCCCACAGAGGAGCAGAGCATGGACACCACCCCCGTCTTCTCGGTGGAGGGCCTGTGGAAGGTGTTCGGCCCCAAGGCCGAGCGCGTCCCCGCCGACCCCGAGCTCACCGCCCTCGACCCCGCCGAGCTGCGCTCGCGCACCGGCTGCACGGCCGCCGTCCGCGACGTCAGCTTCGATGTGCGCAAGGGCGAGGTCTTCGTCGTCATGGGCCTGTCCGGCTCCGGCAAGTCCACGCTGGTGCGCTGTCTGACCCGGCTCATCGAGCCGACGGCCGGCACCATCGCCATCGACGGCGAGGACGTCCGCGCCATGGACCGCTCCCGGCTGCGCGAACTGCGCCGCCACCGCGCCGCCATGGTCTTCCAGCACTTCGGCCTGCTGCCGCACCGCACCGTCCTCGACAACGTCGCCTACGGCCTGGAGATCCAGGGCATGGGCAAGGCCGAGCGGCGTGAGCGCGCCGCCGAGGTCGTCGCCAAGGTCGGTCTGGAAGGCATGGAGCACCGCCGCCCCAGCCAGCTCTCCGGCGGCCAGCGGCAGCGCGTCGGCCTGGCCCGCGCGCTCGCCGTCGACCCCGCGGTCCTGCTCTTCGACGAGCCGTTCAGCGCGCTCGACCCCCTCATCCGGCGGGAGATGCAGGAGGAGGTGATCCGGCTGCACCGCGAGGAGGGCCGCACGATGGTCTTCATCACCCATGACCTCCAGGAGGCCCTCAAGCTGGGCGACCGCATCGCCCTGATGCGCGACGGCCGGGTCGTGCAGCTCGGCACGCCCGAGGAGATCGTGGGCTCGCCCGCCGACGACTACGTCCGCGAGTTCGTCCGGGACGTCCCGCGCGAGCAGGTCCTCACCGTCCGTACGGCCATGCGCAACCCCTCGGCGGACCTGGACGGCAGCGGACCGGCGGTGCGGCCCGACGCGACGGTCTCCGAGGCGATCGAGGCCGTCGCCCGCGCCGGCGCTCCGGCCCGGGTCGTGGACGACGGCCGGTGCGTGGGGATGGTCGACTCCGACACGCTGCTCGGTGTCGTCGCCGGCACGGAGCAGCCAGCTCCGCCCGGGACGGAGAAGTCCAAGGAGGCGGTGTGATGGCGACCATCACCGCGAACCCGCCCCGGGTCGGCCTGCCCGGCCTCCTCAAGCACCGGGCCGTGCACAAGCTGCTGCTCCTCGCCCTGGCCGCCGCGATCCTCGTCCCCCTGGCCAACGCCCGCTGGGCGAGCGGCAGCTGGCCCACCGCCCTGACCGTCGACTTCTCCGAGCCGCTCGCCAAGGCCAGCGACTGGATCATCGACAACCGCGACAGCCACCCGCTGTTCCTGTACTTCTTCGGCCACGTCAGCAACGTCGTCGTCATCGCCGTACGAGCCGTCTACCTCGGCCTCCTGGCCGTCGGCTGGGCGGGCGTCACCGCCCTGGGCGCGCTGGTCGCCTGGCGCGTCGCCGGCATCCGGCTCGCGCTCGGCACGGGCGTCGCGTTCCTGGCCTGCGGCCTGCTCGGCATGTGGGTGCCCACCATGCAGACGCTCGCCCTGATGGTCGTCGCGGTCCTCGCGTCGGTCGTGGTGGGCGCGCTGCTCGGGCTCGCCGCCGGGCTGTCCGACCGGATGGACCGCCTCCTGCGCCCGGTCCTGGACACCATGCAGGTGCTCCCGGCCTTCGCCTATCTGCTGCCGGTGGTGCTGGTCTTCGGCATCGGCGTCCCGGCGGCCGTCCTGGCCACCGTCATCTACGCCGCCCCGCCCATGGCCCGCCTGACCTCGCTCGGTCTGCGCGGCGCCGACAAGGAGGTGCTGGAGGCGGTCGAGTCACTCGGCTCCACCGCACGCCAGCGGCTGCTGACGGCCCGTATCCCGCTGGCCCGCAAGGAACTCCTGCTCGGCCTCAACCAGACGATCATGATGGCGCTGTCGATGGCCGTCATCGCGGCCGTCATCGGCGCGGGCGGTCTCGGTGACCGCGTCTACCAGGCACTGGCCTCGGTCGACGTCGGTGCCGCGCTCGCCGCCGGTATCCCGATCGTGCTGCTGGCCGTCGTCCTGGACCGAGTCACGGGCGCGGCGGGGGAGCGGCTCGGCGCCGAACCGGAGCCCCGGCGCGGGCTCGGCTGGCTGTACGCCCTGGTCGCCTTCGCCGCCGTGGCGGTCGCCGGGCGCCTCGTCGGCCGGCTCGACTGGCCCGAGTCGTGGGTCGTCGGCATCGCCGAGCCCGTCAACCGCGCGGTCGACTGGATGACCGCGCACCTCTACTCCGGCGTCCCCGTGATCGGCGGCACCGCCGACTGGGCGGGCCACTTCACCACCTGGGTCCTCGACCCGATGCGTGACGGCCTGCAGACGCTGCCCTGGTGGGGCGTCCTGCTGATCGTCGCCGCCCTGGCCTGGGTGATCGGCACCTGGCGCACCGCGCTCACCGCCGTCCTCGCCATGGCCGCGATCGGCGTGCTCGGCGTCTGGAAGCCGTCCCTCGACACCCTGTCGCAGGTCCTCGCGGCCGTCGCCGTCACCCTCGTCGTCGGCTTCGCCGTCGGTATCGCCGCAGCCCGCAGCGACCGCCTGGAGCGGCTGCTGCGCCCGGTCCTGGACGTGTTCCAGACGATGCCGCAGTTCGTGTACCTGATCCCGGTCGTCGCCCTGTTCGGCGTCGGCCGCGCCCCGGCCGTCGCGGCCGCGATCGTGTACGCGCTGCCGGCCGTCGTCCGGATCACCACCCAGGGCCTGCGCCAGGTCGACCCGGCCGCGCTGGAGGCCTCCGGCTCGCTCGGCGCGACCAGCTGGCAGCAGCTGAGGCAGGTCCAGCTCCCGCTGGCCCGCCCGGCCTTGCTGCTCGCTGTCAACCAGGGCCTCGTCCTGGTCCTCGCCGTCGTCGTCATCGGCGGCCTGGTCGGCGGTGGCGCGCTCGGCTACGACGTGGTCTTCGGCCTCGCCCAGGGCGACCTGGCGACCGGTCTGGTGGCCGGCGGGGCGATCGTCTGCCTCGGCCTGATGCTCGACCGGGTGACCCAGCCCACCGAACGCCGCGCGAAGAAGGGAGCGTGACATGCGAGTCCGTACGACTGCCATGATCGCCGCCGTGAGCTCCCTGGCGCTGCTCACCGGCTGCGGCGCCGCCGACATGACCAAGCAGTCCTCGCCCTTCGCCAACGCGCAGGGCGCCAAGTCCGTGACCCTGTCCGTGCAGTCCTGGGTGGGCGCGCAGGCCAACGTGGCCGTCGCCCAGTACCTCCTGGAGCACGAGCTGGGCTACCGCGTCGACACCGTCCAGGTCGACGAGGTGCCCGCCTGGGACGCGCTCAGCCAGGGCCGCGTCGACGCGCTCCTGGAGGACTGGGGCCACCCCGAGCAGGAGCAGCGGTACGTCAAGGACAAGAAGACGATCGCGCCCGGCGGCGGACTCGGCGTCACCGGGCACATCGGCTGGTTCGTCCCGACGTACTTCGCCAAGAAGCACCCGGACGTCACCAACTGGAAGAACCTCAACAAGTACGCCGATCAGTTCCGCACCCCGGAGAGCGGCAGCAAGGGCCAGCTGATGGACGGTTCGCCGTCCTATGTCACCAACGACAAGGCGCTGGTGAAGAACCTGAAGCTGGACTACCAGGTGGTGTTCGCCGGCTCCGAGGCGGCACAGATCACCCAGATGAGGCAGTTCGCCAAGGAGAAGAAGCCCTTCCTCACCTACTGGTACTCCCCTCAGTGGCTGTTCAAGAAGGTCCCGATGACCGAGGTGAAGCTGCCGGCGTACAAGGAGGGCTGCGACGCCGACCTGGAGAAGGTCGCCTGCGCCTACCCGCACACGCCGCTGCAGAAGTACCTCAACGCGGACTTCGCCAAGAACGGCGGCAAGGCGGCGGCGTTCCTGAAGAAGTTCAAGTGGACGACCGAGGACCAGAACGAGGTCTCCCTGCTGATCGCCGACAAGAAGATGACCCCGGAGGAGGCGGCGAAGAAGTGGGTGGACAGCCACAAGTCCACGTGGAAGAAGTGGCTGTCCTGACCTGCCCTACGTCAGCTGAGCGGCGATCTCCCGCAGGGCCCGGGCGGCCCGCCGCTGGAGTCCCGGCCCGAAGGTGATCCGGGTGGCCCCTCGCGCGCCGAGTTCGGCGGGCGAGGGGCCCTCGTCGGTCAGGGCTCCCACGTTGACGGGCCCCTGGATCCCGGCCCGCAGCAAGGGCAGCACCTCGTACGGGGCCCCGATCGGGTAGACACAGTCGGCGCCCGCGGCGACGTACAACGCGGCCCGCTCGATGGCCCGTCCGGGATCGGCGACCCCGCAGGCGAAGGTGTCCACGCGCGCGTTCACGAACAGCCGGTCGCCGGCCGCGGCCCGCACCTCGGCCAGCCGGTCGGCGTGCGCGCGCGGGTCCTTGAGCACCCCGTCCTCGGAGTCCTCCAGATTGCAGCCCACCGCCCCCGTCTCCAGCAGCCGCTCCACCAGCTCCTTCGGCGCGAGTCCGTAGCCGCCCTCGACGTCCGCCGACACCGGCACGTCGACGGCACGGACGATCCGGGCGACCGCGGCGAACATCTCGTCGGCCGGGGTCTGTCCGTCCGCGTACCCCAGGGACGCGGCGACCCCGGCGCTGGGTGTGGCGAGCGCCGGGAAGCCCGCCTCCACGAACACCCGGGCACTGGCCGCGTCCCAGGGGCCGGGCAGGACCAGGGGATCGCCGGGCACCCGGTGGTGGTGCAGGGCGCGGAACACATCGGCCTTGCTCATGGCGTGTAACCCCCCGGCGGGATCCGGCGGCTCACCATCACCCGGTTCCAGTTGTTGATGGCGACGACCAGCCCGATCAGATGGGCCAGCCGGGCCTCGTCGAAGTGCTTGGCGGCGTTCTCGTACACCTCGTCCGGCACGAAGCCCTCCGTCAGGAGAGTCACCGCCTCCGTCAGCGCCAGCGCGGCCCGCTCCCGCTCGTCGAAGACGTCCTCGGCCTCCTCCCACGCGGCCAGCAGGTCGAGCTGCTTCTCACTCACCCCGTACTCGCGGGCGATCGCGAGATGCATGTCGAGGCAGAACGCGCAGTGGTTGAGCTGCGAGGCGCGGATCATGACGAGTTCGGCCAGGGCCGGGTCGCCGAGGCCCTGCTTGGCGACCTTGCTGAGCGCGGACATGGCCCCGCCGACCGCCGGGTCCAGCAGCCGGGTCCGGGTCGTCACTTGTACTGGCCCGGCTGGTAGTGCCCCGGCGTCATCCGGCAGGTCACGCCGAACCGGTTCCAGGCGTTGATCACCGTGATCGCGGCGATCAGCTGCGCCAGCTCCGCCTCGTCGAAGTGCTCGGCGGCCCGCTCGTACACCTCGTCCGGCACGAAGCCGTCCGTCAGGACCGTCACGGCCTCGGTCAGCTCCAGCGCCGCGAGCTCCTTGGCCGTGTAGAAGTGCCGCGACTCGTCCCAGGCGCCGAGCTGCACGATCCGCTCGACGCTCTCGCCCGTCGCGAGGGCGTCCTTGGTGTGCATGTCGATGCAGAAGGCGCAGTGGTTGATCTGGGAGGCGCGGATCTTCACCAGCTCGTACAGCGTGTGGTCCAGGCCCTGCCGGGCGGCGGTCTCCAGCCGGACCATCGCCTTGTAGACGTCGGGCGCGTGCTTGGCCCACTCCAGGCGGGCGGGCCGCTCGGCGGCGTACTCCACGCTCGTCGGGGTCGTCGTCTCATCGGGGTGCGTCGTCATGCCTTCGACCCTAGGAAGGAAGCAGCCCAGGAGTATGGTCCATTTCCATGGCGGAACCATGGGCCACTCTGGGCATCGACCTGCACGTGGAGCCGACCGGTCCGGGCCTGCGCCGCGGGTTGACCGACGCCCTGCGCGAGGCGGTGCGCTCCGGCCGGCTAACCCCCGGCACCCGGCTGCCCTCCTCCCGCGCGCTCGCCGCCGACCTGGGCATCGCCCGCAACACGGTCGCCGACGCCTACGCCGACCTGGTCGCCGAGGGCTGGCTCACCGCCCGGCAGGGCTCGGGGACCCGGGTCGCCGCGAGGACGGTCGTCCCGCCGGCCGGTACGGCACGCCACCCCCGCGCCCGCACCCGCCCGGCCTACGACCTGCGCCCCGGCAGCCCCGACCTCGCGTCCTTCCCGCGCGCGGAGTGGCTCAAGGCCGCCCGCCGCGCCCTCACCGCCGCCCCGTACGACGCGCTGGACTACGGCGACCCCCGGGGCCGCCCGGAGCTGCGGACCGCGCTCGCCGGCTACCTCTCCCGGGCCCGGGGCGTACGCGCCGACCCCGAACGGATCGTGGTGTGCGCCGGATTCGCGCACGGCCTGAAGCTGCTCGGCACGGCCCTGCGGGCACGCGGGGCCCGGACCGTCGTGGTCGAGTCGTACGGGCTCGACACGCACTGGAGGCTCCTCGCCGCGTCCGGCCTGCGCACCGTCCCGCTGCCCTTCGACGGACTGGGCACGGACCCGGGCGAGTTGTCCGGCGCCGACGCGATCCTCCTCACCCCCGCCCACCAGTTCCCCATGGGCGTGCCCCTGCACCGCGACCGCCGTGCGGCCGTCGTGGACTGGGCGCGCCGCACCGGCGGGCTGGTGCTGGAGGACGACTACGACGGCGAGTTCCGCTACGACCGGCAGCCCGTGGGCGCGCTCCAGGGCCTGGACCCCGACCGGGCGGTGTACCTGGGCACCGCCAGCAAGTCCCTCGCCCCCGGGCTGCGGCTGGCCTGGGCGGTGCTGCCGCCGGGCCTCGCCGAGGAGGTCGCGGCGGCGAAGGGCGGCGTCGACACCTGCGGGGTGCTGGACCAGCTGACCCTGGCCGAGTTCCTCGCCTCCGGGGCCTACGACCGCCATGTGCGCGCGACCCGCCTGCGCTACCGCCGCCGCCGGGACGCCCTGGTCGCCGCCGTCGCGGCCCGTGCTCCCGAGGCCCGGGTTACCGGCATCGCGGCCGGTCTGCACGTCCTGCTGCGGCTGCCGCCCGGCACCGAGCAGTCCGTGGTCCAGGCCGCCCACTGGCGGGGCCTCGCCGTCCACGGACTCGCCCGCTATCAGCACCCCGCCGCGCGCGCCGAGCCCGTCGACGCGCTGGTCGTCGGCTACGGGACACCACCGGACCACGCCTGGTCCGGGGCGCTGGACGCACTGTGCGCGGTACTGCCCGGATAATCGCGCGAATTCCCCTTCGAGAATGCGCTTCCGAGGATATGGTCACCTCATGAGTGAAAGCCTTTCCCCGTCCCGCGTGGCCCTGAAGAAAATCACCCCGGACGTCTCCGCCGCAATGGGTTCCCTGCACTCCGCCGCCGTTTCCGCGGCGCAGGACGCCAAGGTCGAACCGGAACTGCTCGAACTGGTCAGGATCCGCGCCTCGCAGATCAACGGCTGCGCGTTCTGCCTCGACATGCACACCAAGGACGCCCGCGCCCAGGGCGAGACCGAGCAGCGCCTCTACACCCTGAACGCCTGGCGGGAGACGCCTTTCTTCACCGAGCGGGAGCGCGCCGCACTGGCGCTGACCGAGGCCGTGACCCTGGTCCACGACGGTCGCGTCCCGGACGCGGTGTACGCCGAGGCGGCCGAGGTGTTCGACGAGAACCAGATCGCCGCGTTGATCTGGGCGGCCACCGTCATCAATGCCTACAACCGCATCGCGATAGCCACGCGTATGGTGCCGAAAGACTGAAAGAACTGAAACGAACAGCGGAAATCACGCCGGGTCGAATTCCTTCGACCCGGCGTCGTCATGTCTTCTGTTCTTCTGCGAATTCAGCTCGGCAGCGGCTCCATGAGGCCGTCCAGCCAGGTCCGCCATTCCGCGGCCCGCTGTGCCGGAGGCACCCGCATCGGGCGTCCCGTCCAGCCCGTCACGGGCCGGAGCCCGTGCAGCGCGTTCACCAGCCACACCTCACGGCCGTCCAACTCGGCCACGGTCCGCTCGCGGTGCGCGATCCGGATCCCGGACCGCAGCGCCCGCTCCTGGACGAGCCCGGCCGTCACACCCGGCAGGACGGGCAGCCGGGGCGGGGGCAGGCACAGGGTGTCGTCCTCCCACCACAGCACGCTGGCGGTGGCCGACTCCAGCACCGTGCCCGAGGGCGCGATCAGCACCGCCTCCTCCGCGCCCTCGCCTGCGGCCCGGCGACGCACCCGGGCCAGGGTCTCCAGGTCCGGGCCCTTGCGCCGGGGCACGGTCCGCGGGTCGGGCTGGCCCGCCGCCCACAGCCGGATCTCCGTGCCGAGCGCCGGGGCGGGACGCACCAGCAGCCGCAACTCCAGGGAGCCCGCCGCGAGTTCCACCCGCGGGAACCACTCACCCGTGCGCGGCAGCGCGGCGGTCACGTCCTGCCAGAACGCGACGAGCCGGCGCGGCTCCGGCCCGCCGCACTCGACGCAGGACCGCGAGAACCGCTCCCGGTGCCGGGCATAGGCCCGCACCCGGCCCTCGCGCAGCAGCCACGAGTCCGCGACGAGCAGTCGTCCCCCGGCCTCCTGGTCCGGGGCGGGGGCCAGGCCACGGCCGGGCGTCCACGTCCACACGCCTTCCGCCACCGCCGGTCGTGTCACCACCAGGGCCTCCTCAGTACTTGCGGCCCGCGACGGCCGGTGCCCCGTTCCGGGGCCCGTACGGCGCGTGCTCCAGCCATGATCCGCACCACGGCAGCACCGGCGCCAGGGCCGCCGCAGCCCGCTGCCTGACCCGGACGATACGGCGGTGCGGCCGCAGCTGGTCCAGGGCCGTACCGGCGGCGGCGCTGTTGAACAGGCCCGCCGCCCGCCGCACCTCCGCGAAGCGCGCGACCGCCTCGCGGGTCCCCGCGGCGATCGCCTCGGCGGCGGCCGCCGCGTCCGCGATCCCGCTGTTCATGCCGCGTGCCCCGAACGGCGGGAAGAGATGCGCCGCCTCCCCGGCCAGCAGCACGCGCCCGTGCGGATCGGTGAACGAGGCCGCCACCTTGCGCAGGAAGCGGTACGTCGACACCCACAGGATCCGCTCGCCGTAGCCGTCCCCGACGATCGCGGGCAGCCAGCGCCGTACGGCCTCCTCGGTCCCGAACTCCTCCTGCGCGTCGTCGTCCCGGCACTGCAGGTCGACCTGGAAGCCCCCGGTGAACGGCACCCGCATCACACTGCGCCCGCCGACCCCGGGATGCTCGTAGTGGAAGACCCGCTCCAGCGGCAGCTCCGCGCCCGGCACGTCGGCGACGTCCACCACGACGTGGAAGCCCTCGCCGTGCGTGCCCTCCATGGGGATGCCCAGCTCGCGCCGGATCGCAGAGCGGGCGCCGTCGGCGGCCACGGCGTACGCGCCGGTCCACACCCGCCCGTCCTCACCCGTCAGCCGGACCCCCGTATCCGAGGTGCTCACGCCCGCCACGCGGGCGCCCCACACGAACTCCACCCCGGCCCCCTCGCAGGCCGCGCGCAGGAACCGTTCGGTGTCGGTCTGGCGCAGGCTGGTGAAGGGCGGCGGACCGGACGGCGGCGGGAACGTGCGGGCGTAGACCTCACGTCCCCGGTAGAGGGTGCGCCGGGTGTGCCAGGTCCGCCCGTACGAGGTGATCTCGGCGGCGAGACCGGGCAGCATCGCGTCCAGCAGGCCCAGGGTCTCCCGGTGCACGAACAGGGCCCGGCTGCCGGGCCGTTCCCGGTCCTCGGGGTCGGCCTCCAGCAGCACGACCGGGAGTCCGTGCCCGCGCAGCGCCAGAGCCGCCGACAGGCCGACGGGTCCGGCGCCGACGACCACGACCGGCGTCATGCCCGGGCGCCTTCGGCCCTGGTGCCGGCCAGCATCCGGGCGATCTCCACGCGCTTCACCTTCCACGTCGCGGTCATCGGCAGGTCCTCGAACCGCCACTGCCGCGGCTCGGCCATCGCCGGCAGCCCCGCCGTCGCCTGCCGCCAGCGCTCCGGGTCCAGGGGCCGCTCGCCGCGCACGCACACCACCGGCACCGGCTCGCGGTCCGCGCCCGGCACGATGACGACCTCGCGCAGCTCCTCCAGCCGGGACATCAGCGCGTCCTCGACCTCCAGATTGCTGTGCACGGCGTCGATCTGGTCCACCTCACGGTCGATCAGGTACAGCCCGCCCAGGCGGCTCCGGTAGCCCATGTCGCCCATCTCCCACCAGCCGTCGGTGAGCTGACGGTCGTAGCGCTCCGGCATGCCGAGGTAGGTGAGGATCCGGCCCCGGGTGCGGGCCTCGATCCGGCCGGGCGTCCCGGGCGCGACCCGTCGGCCCTCGGCGTCGGTGACACGGACCCGGGTGAAGCCGGGTATCCCGATCCCGACCCGGCGCCCGTCCACCCGGGCGGCACCGCGCCGGGTCACCACCTGGAACGCCACCGGGCCCGTCTCGCTCTGCCCGTACAGCTGGATCAGCCAGGGCGTACGGCGCCGGGAGGCACCCAGCAGCCGCCGTACGGTGCGCGGATGGATCGCGTCGAACGTGGAGCCGTACGACCGGACCCGGGACAGCGGGGCCCCGGGCGCGTCGGCCAGCTCCTCCCACAGCACGAACGTGTTGGGATGCGTCTCCACGATCCCGGGCCGGTGCCGGACCAGCAGCGGGCCCACCGCGGCCGGATCCGGGTCGGTGATCAGCACGAGCGGGCTGCCGAAGTGCAGCAGGACGCCCAGCAGATGGTAGAAGCGCGAGTGCACGAAGGACATGTGCAGCGCAGCCGGCTCGCCACGGGTGGGCCAGCCCATCGCCTGCTGCGGCACGAGCCGGTTCCACATGGTCTGCGCGCAGTGCACGGCCAGCTTCGGCACGCCGGTGGTGCCCGAGCTGTGGGTGATCAGGGCGGGTTCGCGCGGGTGGAGCCGGACCGGCGGGGGCGGCTCGGCGCCGGCGTACTTCGCCAGGGGCTCCGCCCCGGGAGCGTCGTCCACGGAGAGCGTCCGCCGCACGAGCCCGGACAGGGCGAGGTCCTTCAGACCGTCCAGGGTGGCGCTGTCGGTGATCAGCCAGGGGCGGCGCAGCCGTGCGAGGAGCTGCCCGGCCACCTGAGGGGCCAGCGCGGGCGACAGCAGCACGGGCACGGCGCCGATCCTGGAGGCGGCGCAGGTCAGCAGCATGATGTCGACGTTGTCGGCCTTGTGCACGACGACCTGCTCCGAGGGCCGCACCCCGGCCTCCCACAGCCGGCCCGACAGCTCCTCGACCACGTCGGCGAGCACCGTGTAGCTCAGGTCGACCCCGAGGGAGGGGCTGACGTCCAGCGGCCGGTCCAGGGTGACGAAGACGGCCCCGTGCCGGTCGGCGGCACGCCGGAAGACCGGTCCCAGCCAGAAGGCGCGATCGGCGAGCGAGGGCAAGGGCAGGGACAAGGGCCGGTCCTGGGACTTTCGCATGCGGCCGTTCCTTTCCGTGGTGTTCACCAGGCACCCCGGCGCACCAGATGGCGGCGGAGCTTCCCGGTCGGGGTGCGCGGCAGCGACGAGACGAAGCTGACGCTGCGGGGGACCTTGAAGGCGGCGAGGCTCTCCCGCGCCAGGCCGATCAGCTCGTCCGACAGACCGTCCCGTACGGACGCGACCGGCACCACGAAGGCCCGCAGCCGGCTCGCGCCCCGCCCGTCCGCGACCGCCGCGACGGCCACCTCCCGCACCGCCGGATGGCCGCGCAGCACGGCCTCCACCTCCAGCGGGGAGACGGTGATGCCGCCGACCATCTCCATGTCGTCGGCGCGGCCCAGATGCCGGTAGGAGCCGTCCGGTTCGCGGCAGGCCCGGTCGCGGGTGGCCAGCCAGCCTCCCACCAGGGTCCGCGCGGTCTCCTCGGGCCGGTTCAGATAGCCCGGCGTGACCGTCGGCCCGCGCACCCACATCTCGCCCTCCTCGCCGTCCGGCACCGGGCGCCCGTCACGGTCCCGCAGTTCCACCTCGAAGCCGGGCACGGGCCGGCCGACGGTGCCCGGGTGGTCGTGGGCGAAGCCGTTGGCGCAGAACGCGTGACCGGCCTCGGTGGAGCCGATCTGCTCCAGCACCGGCGCCCCGAGCAGCGCGGTCAGCTGCCGTGCGAGCCCCTCCGGCAGACCCTCGCCGGCCGACACCGCGGCGCGCACCGAGGCGAAGCAGCCCTCGTGCCCGTTGCCCCGCTCGGCGACCAGCGCGGCGTACGCGGACGGCACGGAGTAGAGCAGCGTCACGCGATGCCGGGCGACCAGCTCGTCGATGGTGGCCGGACCGGGACGCCGGTCCACCAGCACCGCGGACGAACCGGAGAACAGCGGGAAGACGAAGGCGTTGCCGAAGCCGTAGGCGAAGTACAGCCTCGACACCGACAGGGTGACGTCGTCCGCGGTGATCCGCAGCACTCGCCGGCCGACCAGGTCGTGGTACGTCCGCGGATCGCCGTGCGTGTGCACGACGCCCTTGGGGCGGCCCGTGGTGCCGGAGGTGTACTGGATGTAGAGCGGGGCGTGCGCGTCGACCTGGTGGGCGGTCGCGGGCTCGGCGGCCGGGGCGAGCGCCATCAGCTGATCCGCTCCGAGGCAGGACCGGCGGGCGAACCGCTCCTCCAGGCCCGGCCCCGTCACGCACAGCAGGGCCCCGGTGTCCTCGGCCAGGAACACATGGTCGGCCGCGGGGAGTTCGGGGTTGACCAGGACCGCGACGGCGCCGAGACGGGCGGTGGCGAGGAACGCCGTCACCCAGGCGAGGGAGTCGGGCAGCGCCAGCAGCACACGGTCCCCGGGGCGTACCCCGTGCTCGGAGAGCACGGTGGCCGCACGGGCCGCGAGGTCGTGCACCTCCCCGTGGGTCCAGGCCCGGTGCCCCTGGTGAAAGGCGGTCCGCCCGCCCCACCCGCGCCGCTCGGCGAGCTCCGCGAGCTGGGCCGCCATGTTCCCGGGCGCCGCGGCCTCGGCCGGGTTCAGCTCCACCTGCGGACTGGTCATCGCAGGGCCTCCCCGGCCGCCCCGGCTCTGTCCCCCGGCGGGGCCTGCCGCCGTATCCGGTCGGCCGTGTGCTGGTGCAGGGCCCGCATCGGGGCCGCGGTCTTCAGCAGCATCTCCTCGTACTCCGCCTCCGGATCGGAGCCGAGCACGATCGCACCGCCCGCGCCCAGCTGCAGCTGGCCGTCGGCGAACACGGCGGTACGGATGACGATGCTCAGATCCGCGCCGCCGCCGCACCCGAAGTAGCCGAGGGCGCCGGAGTACACGCCCCGGGCCTCGGTCTCCAGCGAGTCGATGATCTCCAGCGTGCGCAGCTTCGGCGCGCCGGTCATCGACCCGCCGGGGAAGCAGGCCCGGACGCAGTCCACCGCGTCCGTGCCCGGCCGCAGCCGTCCCACCACCGTCGAGACGAGCTGATGCACCGTGGCGTACGTCTCCGTGGCCATCAGCTTGGAGACCCGCACCGTCCCCGTCCGGCAGACCTGCCCCAGGTCGTTGCGGAGCAGATCGACGATCATCAGGTTCTCGGCCCGCGTCTTGTCGTCCGACGCGAGCGCGTCCCGCAGCCGGGCGTCCTCCTCCGGCCCGTCGCCCCGGGGCGCGGTCCCCTTGATGGGCCTGGCCTCGGCGGTACCGTCGCGCCCGATCCGCAGGAACCGCTCGGGCGAGGAACCGGCCACCTCCAGTTCCCCGAACCTCAGGAACGCCGCGTACGGGGCCGGGTTGTCGCGGCGCAGCGTCCGGTAGAACTCGAGCGCGTCGGGCGGAGCGGGTAACCGGGCGGCGTTCGTGAGGCAGACCTCGTAGCTGGTGCCGGCCCGCAACTCCCGCCGGCACGCCTCGATGTCCGCGAGATATGTCGCCCGGTCGCGTACGAGCCACGGCTCGGCGGCGCCGGGGTCGGCCGGGGCCGACGTCACGGGCAGGGGTGCCCGTTCCGTCGCCACGCAGCTGAGGTCCGCCAGCGCGCTCTCCAGCCAGTCGGCGGCCTCCCGGGCCGCCTGCGGGGTGTCCTCCGCCAGGCACACGGCGTAGGTGAAGCCCTCCTGGTGGTCCACCGCGATCACCCGGTCGGCGAACAGCCAGGCGGCGTCCGGGGTGGGGGAGCGGTGCCGGTTGGGCGACCCGCAGTCGGCCTTCACCTCGTAGCCGAGGTAGCCGACGTACCCCCCGGTGAAGTCGAACGGCAACCCGGTCGCGTCCACCCGCCGATTCGTCAACTGCCGCTTCAGATAGTCGAAGACACTCGCCGCGATCTTGCGCACCGGCCGCCCGGCCCGCTCGATCTCACAGCGCCCGGTGGTGACGTCGTACCGCACGAACTCGGCGAGCGGCCCGCTGTCGTCCCCCAGGAACGAGAACCGCGACCGCCCCGGCTCGACCAGTGAACTGTCCAGCCAGAACGACCGGGGCGACCCGGCGAACATCCGGGTGAAGGCCGCCTCGGTGTCGACGGCACCGGTGACCCGGCGGGTGTGCAGGCGGTAGCCGACCCGTCCGGGGCGCCGGGGGCGGGGAATGGCGGCGGTGGGCGGCGTGGCGCCGCCGACCGGAACGGAGTCTCCGGCCGCCACAGCCCCGTCGGCTGGTTCCACCGACGCCCGGGCCATCGCCGAGACGGGGAAGACGGCCGCGGGCCGAGCAACTCCGCCCCACAGCGGGCCCGCCGCGGCCCCGGGCTGATGGCCGGCCCCGGCCGTGGAAGCGGCCGCCGTCCGACTGCCGGCCCCGGCCTCGGAAACCCCCGCCGTCCGGCTGTTCGCCGCGGCGCCGGGAGCGGCCGCCGGCCGAGGTTCCGCCCCGGCGCCGGAGACAGCCCCGGGCTGATGGCCGGCCCCGGCCGTGGAAGCGGCCGTCGATCGACTGCCGGCCCCGGCCTCGGAAACCCCCGCCGTCCGGCTGCTCGCCGTGGCGCCGGGAGCGGCCGCCGGCCGAGCATCCGCCCCGGCTCCCGTAACAACCGCCGCCGCAGCCCCCACCGTCGCTCCCCGGCCCCCGGCCGGTCGCCGGACCCCCGCGTCGCACTCCGGTACCACCGTCCGGCGCCGGGTCGGTGCCTCGGGGGACGGCACCGCCGTGTTCTTCGTGCGCAGCTTGCCGGCGCGCTCGGCGGTCAGGTTGCGGAAGTTCACGAGCATGCGGTGGCCGTACTCCGTGAGGACGGACTCCGGGTGGAACTGCACGCCCCACAGCGGCCGGCTGCGGTGCCGCAGCCCCATCAGGACGCCGTCCTCCGCCCAGGCCGTGGCCTCGAGCGCCGGAGGCAACGGCTCGCGCACGGCCAGCGAGTGATAGCGGACGGCGGTGAAATGCTGCGGCAGGCCCTGGAACAGATCCCGTTCGTCATGCCGGACCGTGGAGAGGTGCCCGTGTCGCGGCTCCGGAGCCGGCCCCACCAGCCCCCGCTCCCCGAGCGCGATGCCCTGATGGCCGAGACAGACGCCGAGCACGGGAAGCGGGGAGGTCGCGAGCAGCCTGGTCCCGATGCCGAAGTCACGCGCGTCGCCCGGGTGCCCGGGGCCCGGGGACACCACCAGATTGTCGAACTCCCGGAGATCCGGAATCCCGTCGACGGGGGCGTCGTTACGCACCACCACCGGCTCCTCGCCGTTGACCTCGGCGATCAGCTGGAACAGGTTGTACGTGTACGAGTCGTAATTGTCGATGAGCAGGGTCTTCACCCGCCCACCTCCCTCTGTTCGTTCGCGGACCTACGTGGCCCGGCGTTTGTGCCGCCCACGAAGCGCCTGGAGCGACGGGTACAGCCATTTCCTGAAGAAACGCTGGAGGCGCGGCATGAGAATCCAGGTGACAAGGGCGGTCACACACAGACATAACAACAGCGTGCGTATCAGTGCATTGAGATCACCGAGATAGGGAAGCACCGTCAGATTGAACAGGAGCACCGGCGGGAAAACCGCGCTCATATTCACGAACCACAGTTTCCATTTCTTCGGCGGTGCCGGTGGCGCGGGCGTCAGCGTCTGCGCGTCGAACCAGGCCCGGGCGCCCGGCACTCTCCGGCGCTCCGCCTCCCGGGCGACCCCCTCCAGCCGGGCGTCCCACTGTGTCCGGGAGAGCGATTGCTCCCAGGCCAGGGCCGCCCCCTCGCTGACGAAGCGATAGACGACATGCCACTCCGCCCCTCCTTCGGCAAGAACCCCACCCCCCAGAAACCCCGGCTGCCGCGCGGTCGCGCCCAGCATGGCCCACCCCCAGGAGTGAAAGTCGGCCGCACGGCCCGGCGTCACGCGATAGGCCACGGTGACCGTGACGGGATTACTGGTCACGCCGTCCCATACGGAAAGCGGTTCCTGCGCGTTCAAGATTCAACAAACAATTTTCCGGCTGTCCGGAACGTGAAGTTTTACGGCAGGTGCACCTCTCTGGGGAAAAGGCCGGCTCACTTCGGCGCGACCGCGTCCTCCCCGGCCGCATCGCCCTCGGCCTCCACCGGCGCCTCCCCGAACCGCGACAGCGCCAGCGCCCCGGCCACCGCCACCGCGAATCCGAGCACCGCCAGCCAGCCCAGCCCCTCCCGCGTACGGTCCCCGAGCCACACCACGCCGATCAGCGCGGGCGCGACCGTCTCCCCGAGCACCAGACCGGCCGTCGCCGTGGTCACCGACCCGCGCTGCAGGGCCGAGGTCAGCAGCAGGAACGCGGCCCCGCCCCCGAGCACCAGCGCGTAAGCCGCCGGATTCGTGAAGAGCTCCCCGGGCGACAGCCCGTCGATGAGCCGCACCGCCACCTCCACCACCCCGAACCCGCAGCCGGCCCCGAGGCCGAGCGCGAGCGCCCGCCCCCGCTCCGGCAGCCGCCCGCCCACCGCCCCGAGCAGCAGCACCCCGCCCGCCGCACCGAGCATCGCCCACCTCAGCCAGGCCGGCCCGGCCTCGTCGCCCTCCGCCCCGGCCGCAAGGCCCAGCAGCGCGAGCCCGGCGCACACCACCCCCACCGCCCCCCACTCCATGCGGCTCAGCCGCACCTCGAGCAGCCGCGCCGCGACCACGGCCGTCACCGCGAGGCTCGCGGCCAGCGCCGCCCCCACGGCATAGATCGGCACCGACCGCAGCGCCACGATCTGCAGCAGGAAACCGAGCCCGTCCAGCGCGAGCCCCACCAGATACCGCCACTGCCGCAGCGCCCGCCACAGCAGCGCCACGTCCCCGCCCGGGCCGGTCGCCGCGGCCGACCGCGCGGCCATCGCCTGCAACACCGTCGCCGTACCGAAGCAGACGGACGCACCAAGGGCGCACACCATTCCAAAGATCACAAAACGACAGTAGGGGAGGGGGCCCGGGCAGGGGGGCATGCACGCCCGCTCTCACCGCTCTCTAGGCTGACCGCTCGGCAGGTACACGACGGGGAACACGGGGAGAGACGAAGATGGCCGAGACACGGCGGCGACTGCGCTCGAGCACGGTGGTGCTGGGCGGCATGGGTGTCCTCGCGGCGGCCCTGTCCGCCTGCGGCTCCGACCCGGACCGCCGCTGCGTGGACCGGGACAGCTACGACTACATCAACGGCTACAAGATCGTCGCCGACAAGAACTGCAACTCCGGCTCCTCGTCCGGCTCCTCCTACGGCAAGGGCCGCAAGAAGACCGGCAAGACCAAGACCACGAACGCCGACTGGTACTACGACGCCGACGTCAGCGGCGGCTACGCCGACGACGGCACCTTCAGCCGCAGTGAGGCCGTCGACCGGGGCGGCTTCGGCTGCTCGGGCTCCGGCAGCGGCGGCGGCTGAACGGGCCCGGGCAGATGGAACGCCGCACCATGGAGCCCCGCCCCGGCTGGCAGCAGACCGTCGAGGAACAGGGCCTGATCTACCCCCTCACCCGCTACCCCGACGACTCCCTGCGCCCCTACTGGGACGAGAGCGCGTACTACGTCTTCACCCTGGCGGAGATCGAGGCGCTGGAAGAGGTCGTCGAGGAACTCCACCGCATGTGCCTGGAGGCGGCCCGCCACATCGTCGCCGAGGACCGTTTCGCGGACCTGGGCATCACCGACCCCCGCGTGGCCCGGGCGGTCGCCGAGTCCTGGCACCGCCGCGCCGAACTCCCCTCCCTCTACGGCCGTTTCGACCTCCGCTACGACGGAACCGGCCCGGCCAAGCTCCTGGAGTACAACGCCGACACCCCCACCTCACTGGTCGAGGCCGCCTCCCCCCAGTGGTTCTGGATGGAGGAGCGCTTCCCCGGCGCCGACCAGTGGAACTCCCTCCACGAACGCCTGATCGACGCCTGGAAGAAGCAGGCCGCCCTCCTCCCGCCGGGCAGCCCCCTGTACTTCGCGTACTCCTCCGCCGACGAACTCGGCGAGGACCTGATGACGGTCGCCTACCTCAAGGAGACGGCCGAGCAGGCGGGCCTGGAAACCGACTGGATCTCCATGGAGGAGATCGGCTGGGACCGACTCTCCGGCCGCTTCGTCGACCAGCGCCTCCGCTTCATCCGCAGCGCCTTCAAGCTCTATCCCTGGGAGTGGCTCACCACCGACCGCTTCGCCGGCCACGTCCTGGACACCCTCGACAACGGCGGCGGCACGGGCTCCACGCTGTGGATCGAACCGGCCTGGAAGATGCTCCTCAGCAACAAGGCCCTGCTCGCGATCCTCTGGGAGCTGTACCCCGGCCACCCGAACCTCCTCCCCGCGTACCTGGACGGCCCTCGCGACCTGTCGTCCACCAAGGGCTGGGTGGCCAAGCCCCTCCTCGGCCGAGAGGGCGCGGGCGTCACGGTCCACGACCCCGGCACCGACCCCTTCGTCCGGGACGAACCCTGCGTCTACCAGCAGCTCGCCCCCCTGCCCGACTTCGACGGCAACCGCGTGGTCCTGGGCGCGTGGGTGGTGGAGAACGAGTCGGCGGGCCTGGGCATCAGAGAGTCGTCGGGCTTGATCACAGACGAATACGCCCGCTTCTTGCCCCACGTGATCCTTTAGCGACTTGAGGGGCGCGGGGAACTGCGCGACCAGCCACAACGAGACCCGCAGACGCCGTCCGGTAGGCTGCCCAAGGGCCGTGACTGGCGCGCTGGGATGGGACCGACCATCGGGGAGCGGCCCGAACGACAAGAGCCGTGCGCCTGGGCCGTACCGTGAACGCTGAACGCAACGTCCGGAGGTCCCCCATGCCCGAGCCCCTCTCCACCGCTTCCACCGCCTACCGCGCCGCGCTGGACGTGATCCGCGCCGTGGAGCCCCGCGTAGCGGACGCCATCGGCCAGGAGGTCGCCGACCAGCGCGAGATGCTCAAGCTGATCGCCTCGGAGAACTACGCCTCCCCGGCCACCCTCCTGACGATGGGCAACTGGTTCAGCGACAAGTACGCCGAGGGCACCATCGGCCGCCGCTTCTACGCCGGCTGCCGCAACGTCGACACCGTCGAGTCCCTGGCCGCCGAGCACGCCAAGGAGCTCTTCGGCGCCCGCCACGCCTACGTCCAGCCGCACTCCGGCATCGACGCCAACCTCGTCGCCTTCTGGGCCGTCCTCGGCGCCCGCGTCGAGGTGCCCTTCCTGGAGAAGACCGGCGTACGCCAGATCAACGACCTCACGGACGCCGACTGGTCCGAGCTGCGCCAGGCCTTCGGCAACCAGCGCATGCTGGGCATGTCCCTGGACGCCGGCGGCCACCTCACCCACGGCTTCCGCCCGAACATCTCCGGCAAGATGTTCGACCAGCGCTCCTACGGCACCGACCCGGCCACCGGCCTGATCGACTACGAGGCCCTGCGTGCCCAGGCCCGCGAGTTCAAGCCGCTGATCATCGTCGCGGGCTACTCGGCCTACCCCCGCCTGGTGAACTTCCGGATCATGCGCGAGATCGCCGACGAGGTCGGCGCCACGCTGATGGTCGACATGGCGCACTTCGCCGGCCTGGTCGCGGGCAAGGTCCTGACCGGCGACTTCGACCCGGTCCCGCACGCCCAGATCGTGACGACGACCACCCACAAGTCGCTGCGCGGCCCCCGCGGCGGCATGGTCCTGTGCGACGACTCCCTGAAGGACCAGGTCGACCGCGGCTGCCCGATGGTCCTCGGCGGCCCGCTCCCGCACGTGATGGCCGCCAAGGCGGTCGCCCTCGCGGAGGCCCGCCAGGAGTCCTTCCGTGACTACGCCCAGCGCATCGTCGACAACTCCCGCGCCCTCGCCGAGGGCCTGATGCGCCGCGGCGCGACGCTGGTGACGGGCGGCACGGACAACCACCTCAACCTGATCGACGTCGCCTCCTCCTACGGCCTCACCGGCCGCCAGGCCGAGGCCGCCCTGCTCGAGTCGGGCATCGTCACCAACCGCAACGCGATCCCCGCCGACCCGAACGGCGCCTGGTACACCTCCGGCATCCGCATCGGCACCCCGGCCCTGACCACCCGCGGCCTGGGCACGGCCGAGATGGACGAGGTCGCCGGCCTCATCGACCGCGTCCTCACCTCGACGGAGGCGGGCACGACCAAGTCGGGCGCCCCCTCCAAGGCGTCCCACGTCCTGGACGCGAAGATCGCCGACGAGATCAGCCACAGGGCGACGGACCTGGTCGCGGGCTTCCCCCTGTACCCGGAGATCGACCTCGGCTGACGATGCCGTCAGGGGCAGCGTCCTCAGGGGCGCGGGGAACTGCGCGAACGGGCCCCACCGGCCCGCAGTTCCCCGCGAACCGATCCCCCCGAGGTCTCTGAGACAATAAGAAACATGGCCTCTGACCGTCCCCGCGTGCTCTCCGGTATCCAGCCCACCGCCGGCTCGTTCCACCTCGGCAACTACCTCGGCGCCGTCCGCCAGTGGGTAGCCCTCCAGGAGACCCACGACGCGTTCTACATGGTCGTCGACCTGCACGCGATCACCATCCCGCAGGACCCGAAGGACCTGCGCGCGAACACCCGCCTGGCCGCCGCCCAGCTCCTCGCGGCCGGTCTCGACCCGGAGCGCTGCACGCTCTTCGTCCAGAGCCACGTCCCCGAGCACGCCCAGCTCGCCTGGATCATGAACTGCCTCACCGGCTTCGGCGAGGCCGGCCGGATGACCCAGTTCAAGGACAAGTCCGCCAAGCAGGGCGCCGAGCGCGCGTCCGTCGGCCTGTTCACGTACCCGATCCTCCAGGTCGCGGACATCCTGCTCTACCAGGCCCACGAGGTCCCGGTCGGCGAGGACCAGCGCCAGCACATCGAGCTCACCCGCGACCTCGCCGAGCGCTTCAACGGCCGTTTCGGCCCGACCTTCACCGTGCCGAAGCCGTACATCCTCAAGGAGACGGCGAAGATCTACGACCTTCAGGACCCGACGATCAAGATGAGCAAGTCGGCGTCCACGCCGAAGGGGCTCATCAACCTCCTCGACGAGCCGAAGGCCACCGCGAAGAAGGTCAAGAGCGCGGTCACGGACACCGACACCGTCATCCGCTACGACGCGGCCGAGAAGCCCGGCATCAGCAACCTCCTCGGCATCTACTCGACCCTCACCGGGGCGGGCATCGCCGAGCTGGAGGCGAAGTACGAGGGCAAGGGCTACGGCGCGCTCAAGACGGACCTCGCGGAGGTCATGGTCGATTTCGTGACGCCGTTCCGGGAGCGCACCCAGCAGTACCTGGACGACCCCGAGACGCTCGACTCGATCCTCGCCAAGGGCGCCGAGAAGGCACGCGCGGTCGCCGCGGAAACCCTTTCCCAGACGTACGACCGGGTCGGTTTCCTGCCCGCCAAGCACTGAACCCGCCCCCGCGCACAGCCGTACCACCGGACAGCGCTGTACATCACTCCGGTTGCGCCTGCCCGTAACCCGGCGGTGGCCGTACAGTCGATAACCGGGTGGTCGTATCAGCGACCCGCCAACTGAACGACAGGAGACGACGTGGGGACCGTAACGATCGGTGTCTCGATCGCGGTCCCGGAGCCTCACGGCAGCGAGCTCCAGCAGCTGCGCGCGGGCTTCGGCGACGCCTCGGCTCACGGCATCCCCACACACGTCACCCTGCTGCCGCCGACGGAGATCGACGAGGCCGCGCTGCCGGCCGTCGAGGCGCATCTGACCGAGGTCGCAGCGGCCGGCCGGCCGTTCCCCATGCGGCTGTCCGGCACGGGCACGTTCCGGCCCGTGTCGCCGGTCGTGTTCGTCCAGGTCGCCTCGGGAGCGGAGGCCTGCACGGGGCTCCAGCAGCAGGTCCGCGACCCCGCCGGGCCGGTCCCGCGCGAACTGCAGTTCCCGTACCACCCGCACGTCACGGTGGCGCACGGCATCGACGAGGCGGCGATGGACCGCGCCTTCGAGGAACTCGCCGGCTACGAGGCCGAGTGGCCCTGCACCGGCTTCGCCCTCTACGAACAGGGCTCCGACGGCGTCTGGCGCAAGCTCCGCGACTTCCCCTTCGGCGGCGCGGTCGTACCACCCCAGGTAGGCCCCGCGGAACGCGGCTCGGTCCCGACGCGCTGAAGCGACGGGCGCTGCTCGGGCGCGGAAGCGGCCCGCGTCACCTCGCGCTCAAGTGCCCCGCGTCGCCCCCGCGCTGAAGCGGCGCTTGCCCCCGGGACGGCGGCCGCGGGGCGTCTGTGGCTTGGCGCGCCCACGCGGCGGTAGCCGCACATCGATACAGCCCCGCGCCCTGAGGGCGGACATCGATACAGCCCCGCGCCCTGAGGGCGGACATCGATACAGCCCCGCGCCCCGAGGGCGGACATCGATACAGCCCCGCGCCCCGAGGGCGGTCTCAGATCGGCAGCCGCCGGAACACCCCGCGTGGCAGGTGGCGCAGTGCCGCCATCACCACGCGCAGGGCGCCCGGTACCCACACCGTCTCCGAGCGGCGGCGCAGACCCAGCTCCACGGCCGTCGCGACCGCCTCGGGCGTGGTCGCGAGGGGGGCCTCGGGCAGGCCGGCGGTCATCCGCGTGCGGACGAAGCCGGGGCGTACGACCATGACGTGCACGCCCGTGCCGTGCAGCGCGTCGCCCAGGCCCTGCGCGAAGGCGTCGAGGCCGGCCTTGCTGGAGCCGTAGATGAAGTTCGCGCGGCGGGCCCGCTCGCCCGCGACGGAGGACATGACGACCAGGGAGCCGTGCCCCTGCGCCTGGAGCGCACGGGCGCACACCAGGCTCGCCGAGACCGCGCCGGTGTAGTTGGTCTGCGCGACCCGCACCGCCGCCTCCGGCTCCCGCTCGTCACGGGCCTGGTCGCCGAGCAGGCCGAAGGCGAGCAGCACCATGTCGATGTCGCCCTCGGCGAAGACCTTGCCGAGCACGGCCTCGTGGGAGGTGGGGTCGAGCGCGTCGAACGCGATGGTGTGCACATCGGCCCCGAGCCCGCGCAGCCGCCCGGCGGCCTCCTCCAGGGCGGCCGAGGGGCGGCCCGCCAGCCAGACCGTGCGGGTGCGGCGGGCGACCAGCCGGCGGGCGGTCGCCAGCGCGATCTCCGACGTACCGCCGAGGACGAGCAGGGACTGCGGGAGGCCGAAGGCGTCCTTCATGACAGCTCCTAGTACCGAGGGGGCTTAGAGGTGGAGGCGGCGGGCCAGGTCGGACACGAACACCCCGTGCGGGTCCAGTTCGGCGCGCAGCGCGCGGAAGTCGTCCAGGCGCGGGTACATGGCCGCGAGCAGCTCCGGACGCAGCCGGGCGTCCTTGGCGAGGTAGACGCGCCCGCCCGCGTCGGCGACCTCCTCGTCGAGTTCGTCGAGGAAGGCCCCGAGGCCGGGCAGCCCCGCCGGGATGTCCAGCGCCAGCGTCCAGCCCGGCACGGGGAACGACAGCCAGCCAGGGTCGGACTCCCCGAAGCGCTTGAGGACGGCCAGGAAGGACGGGCAGCGGCGCTCCGAGATGCGGCGGACGACGCGGCGCAGCGCGTCCTCCCGGCCGTGGCCGACGACGAACTGGTACTGCACGAAGCCGCCGCGGCCGTAGACCCGGTTCCAGTGGGGCACGCCGTCCAGGGGGTGGAAGAAAGCGGAGATGCGCTGGAGTTGGCCGATCCGCGCGCGGGGGGCCTTGCGGTACCAGAGCTCGTTGAAGAGGCCCACCGTCGTCCGGCCGAGCAGGCCCTCGGGGAGGATGGCGGGGGCAGCCGGGAGCCGGGGGGTGCGGAAGGCGAGCGGGTCCGAGCGCAGGCGGGCGGGCAGGGCGTCCAGGGGCGCGTGGTCGCCGCGGGTGAGGACCGCCCGGCCGGTGGCGGCGCCGCGGGCCAGCAGGTCGATCCAGGCGACCGAGTAGCGGTAGCGGTGGTCGGTGGCCGCCAGCCGGGCCATCAGGTCGTCGAGGTCCGCCGCCCGTTCCGTGTCGACCGACATCAGCGAGGTCTCGACCGGCTGGAGGCGGATCGTCGCGGTGAGGATCACGCCGGTCAGCCCCATGCCGCCCGCAGTGGCGTCGAACAGGGGCGTGCCGGGGATCACCGTGCGGATCTCGCCGTCGGCGGTGAGCAGTTCGAAGGACAGGACATGCCGCGAGAACGAGCCCGAGACATGGTGGTTCTTGCCGTGGATGTCGGCGCCGATCGCCCCGCCGACGGTGACGTAGCGCGTGCCGGGGGTGACCGGCACGAACCAGCCGAGCGGCAGCAGCACCTGCATCAGCCGGTGCAGGGAGACGCCCGCGTCGCACAGCACGGTCCCGCCGGCGGCGTCGATCGCGTGGACGCGGTCCAGGCCCGTCATGTCGAGCACGGACCCGCCCGCGTTCTGCGCCGCGTCCCCGTACGCCCGTCCCAGGCCCCGGGGGATCCCGCCGCGCGCCCCGCACTCCCGGACGGCCGCCGCGGCCTCCTCGTACGTCCTCGGACGGATCAGCCAGCCCGCGGTGGGAGCGGTGCGGCCCCAGCCGGTGACGGTGGTGTGGTCCGGGCCCATGACGTCCGGGGCGGAATCGGTGTCGGCAGACATGTCCGTGACCGTATCGCCCTCTTGTGAGTGATTAGTTAGCGAACATGGCATCCCTCCCCGAAATGGGTGATTAATGGGATGTCGCTCAATATTGCCGGAGTTCGGGCCACACGGGCGTGAACAGTGAGTCCACATGGACGACCTCGACGATCTCCACGACATGGACCACCGGATCGTTTCGGCGCTCAGGGCGTGCGGCACCGACCCACGCGTGGCCGGAGCCGCGCGTGCCCTGTCCTGGGCCGGCGAGCACGCGGCGCTGTGGCTGGCGGCGGGGCTCGCCGGAGCCGCCGTGGACGGCGGGCGGCGCGGCGCCTGGCTGCGCGGCACGGCGCTGACCGCCGGGGCCCATCTCGTCAGCATGGGCGTGAAACGAGTCGTGCGCCGACCGCGCCCGGCCCATGTCGAGCCCCTGGTGCGCACCGTCGGCCGGCACTCCTTCCCCAGCTCGCACGCCGCCTCCGCCGCGGCCGCCGCCGTCGCCTTCGGCGCCCTGGGAGCGCGCGCGGTCCCGCCCCTCGCCGCCGCCGTGTGCGTCTCACGGCTGGTGGCCGGCGTCCACTACCCCTCGGACGTCGCGGCCGGTGCCGTCCTCGGCGCGCTCACGGCCCGGCTCGGCGCCCGCTGGGTGAAGGGAGGCGCCCGCCATGACTGAGACGGCCGTCCTGCGGCAGCGCGCGGGCGGGGAGCCGCCCGCGCCACCCCGCAAGGGCAGTCTCCTGGCCGGTCTCCTCAGGACCGCGCGTCCCCGGCAGTGGATCAAGAACATCCTCGTGGTCGCCGCCCCCGCGGCCGCGGGCGAGCTCTTCTCCCGGCACGCCCTGACGCAACTCGCCCTGGTCTTCGTCCTCTTCACCGCCTGCGCCGCCGCCGTCTACCTCGTCAACGACGCCCGCGACGCCGAAGCCGACCGGGCCCACCCGACCAAGCGGCACCGCCCGGTCGCCGCCGGGCAGGTCCCGGTGCCCGTCGCCTACGCCGTCGGCGGCGTCCTCGCCGTCCTCGCGCCCGTCGCCGCGGCCCGGCTGTGCTCCCCGGCCGTCGCCGCCCTGCTGGCCGCCTACCTCGGCATGCAACTGGCCTACTGCATCAGCCTCAAGCACGTCCTCGTCGTCGACCTCGCCGTCGTCACGACCGGCTTCCTGATGCGGGCGATGATCGGCGGACTCGCCCTCGGCATCCCGCTGTCGCGCTGGTTCCTGATCACCACCGGCTTCGGCGCGCTGTTCATGGTGTCGGCCAAGCGGTACTCCGAGGCCGTGCAGATGGCCGGGAAGGCGGGCGCCACGCGCGCGTTGCTCACCGAGTACACCAGCGACTACCTCCGCTTCGTCTGGCAGCTCGCGGCCGGGGTCGCCGTCCTCGGCTACTGCCTGTGGGCCATGGAGGAGGGCGGCGTCCCGCACACCAGCGTGCTGCCCTGGCGGCAGCTGTCCATGGTCGCCTTCATCCTCGCCATCCTGAGGTACGCCGTCTTCGCCGACCGGGGCACGGCCGGCGAACCCGAGGACGTCGTCCTGCGCGACCGGGCGCTGGCCCTCATCGGCCTGGTGTGGATGGCGATGTACGGCCTGGCGGTGGCCAATTGGTGACCACGCGCGCGTGGCAGAACCGACCGGCTCTCCCGTGGCGCCGGGAACTGGCCGGCTTCGCCGCCGTCGGTCTCCTCGCCTACGCCGTCGACCTGGCCCTGTTCACCTGCCTGCGCGGCCCCGCCGGACTCGGCCCGCTCACCGCCAAGGCCCTGTCCTTCGTGGCCGCCTGCTCGGTGGCCTACGCGGGCAACGCCCTCGGCACCTACCGGACCACGCGGGGGCGGGGCTGGCGGCCGTACGCCGTCTTCTGCGCGGTGAACCTCGCCGGCGCCGCCGTCCAGCTGCTGTGCCTCGCCGTCAGCCACTACGGCCTCGGGCTCACCTCCCAGCGCGCGGACACGGTCTCCGGGGCGGTCGTCGGCATGGCCCTGGCCACGATTCTGCGGTTCTGGGGTACCCGTACATGGGTGTTCCGGGCGGAGGGCAGAAGCGGATCATGGACTGGCTGAAAAAGCTCCCGGTCGTCGGGCCGTGGGTGACACGGCTGATGATCACGCACGCGTGGCGGTCGTACGAGCGGCTGGACCGCGTGGCGTGGACGCGGCTGGCCGCCGCGATGACCTTCATCAGCTTCGTCGCGCTGTTCCCGCTGCTGACCGTGGCCGCCGCGATCGCCGCCGCCACGCTCAGCACGGACCAGCAGGACAAGCTGCAGGACAAGATCGCCGAGCAGGTGCCCGGCATCTCCGACCAGCTGAACATCTCAGGGCTGGTGGACAACGCCGGCACCATCGGCCTCATCGCGGGCGCGCTGCTGTTCTTCACCGGCATCAGCTGGGCCGGCTCCATGCGCGAGTGCCTGCGCGCGGTGTGGGAGCTGCCCGAGGAGGAGGAGAACCCGGTCCTGCGCAAGGTCAAGGACGCGGGCGTCCTGGTCGGCCTCGGCGGCGCGATCCTCGTCACCCTCGCCGCCTCCGCGGTCGCCTCCGCGATGGTCGGCTGGATCACCCGGCAGCTGGGCATCGACGAGGGCGGCTGGGGCGGGGTCCTGTTGCGGATCGCCGCGTTCCTGGTCGCCGTCCTCGCCGACTTCCTGCTCCTGCTCTACGTCCTGACGCTGCTGCCCGGCGTGGAGCCGACGCGCCACCGCCTGGTCGTCGCCGCGCTGACCGGCGCGGTCGGCTTCGAACTGCTGAAACTGCTGCTCAGCGGCTACCTCCAGGGCGTGGCCGCGAAGAGCATGTACGGCGCGTTCGGCGTGCCCGTGGCCCTGCTGCTGTGGATCAACTTCACCTCGAAGCTGGTGCTGTTCTGCGCGGCCTGGACGGCGACACAGAGCAAGGAGGACGAACTCCCGGACACCGGCCCTCGCCCCCCGGGTGCGTCAGACGGTGCGTCGGATCCGGCGGTGGCGGGCGGCGGGTGACCTGGAAGGCATCGCCCCGCGAGCAGCCTCCGGTGATGCCCGAGCGGGTGCCGGCTGCTGGGCGCCAGCTGTGGTCGCCCGGGCGCGTCAGACGGTGCGTCGGATCCGTCGAGGGCGGGCGGCGGGTGATCGGGGAGGCGTCGCCCGCGAGCGGTTCAGCGCCTCCCCGGTGATGCCCGAGCGTGGTGCCTGCTCCGGCGTCAGCTGTCGTCGCTCGAACGGGCCCGGCGGCGTACCAGGTCCGGCAGCGGCCAGCGGCGGTTGACCAGGAAGGCGCCGGCCGCGAGGAGCACCAGCACCCCACCGGTGATGCCGAGCGCGGTTCCGATGCCGCTGGAGCCGTCCGCGGCCGAGGCGCTGGCCACCGGCTTCGAACCGGTTCCGGCCTTGCCGCCGTCGCCGGAGCCACCGGCCTCGCCGGAGGGGTTGGCGCCGGGCCGGTCACTGCCCTGCGCGGCGCTCTTCGGCGGCACCAGCTCACCGACCGGCTGCACCTTCCCGGCCGCCTTGAACCCCCAGTCGAACAGCCGGGCGGTCTCCTTGTAGACCTCGTTGTGCTCGTCCTTCTCCGGGTTCATCACCGTGACCAGCAGCACCTTGCCGTTCCGCTCGGCGACGCCGGTGAACGTGGCACCCGCGTTGGTGGTGTTGCCGTTCTTCACGCCCGCGATGCCCTGGTAGACGGGCACGTCCGAGTCACCGCTCAGCAGCCGGTTGGTGTTGCGGATCTCGAAGGACTTGCGGACAGACTTCCCCTTCTTGTCCTTCTTCGTCTCGCCGGGGAACTTCGCGCTGACCGTCGAGCTGTACTCCCGGAAGTCCTTCTTCTGGAGCCCCGAGCGGGCGATCAGCGTCAGGTCGTACGCCGACGAGACCTGTCCCTCGGCGTCGTAGCCGTCCGGGCTGACGACGTGCGTGTCGAGGGCCTGGAGCTCCTCGGCGTGCGCGTTCATCTCCTTGACGGTGTTCTCGACGCCCTTGTTCATCGCGGACAGGACATGCACCGCGTCGTTGCCGGACTGCAGGAAGACGCCGAGCCACAGGTCGTGGACGGTGTACGTCTCCTCCTCCTTTATCCCGACCATGCTGGACCCCGCGCCGATACCCGCCAGGTCGGAGGGCACGACCTTGTGCTCGGCCGTGCTCGGGAACTTCGGCAGCAGCGTGTCCGCGAACAGCATCTTCAGCGTGCTCGCCGGGGCCAGCCGCCAGTGCGCGTTGTGCGCGGCGAGCACGTCACCGGTCTCGGCGTCGGAGACGATCCAGGAGCGGGCGCTCAGGTCCTTCGGCAGCACCGGCACACCGCTCGCCAGGTTCACCTGCGTCCCCGGCCGCCCGAGCCGGGCGCCGCCCAGGGTCGACATCGATGCCGGGGGAGTGGCCGAGGGGCTCGCCGACGGACTGCCCGAGGGCTTCGGGGCGGCGACGGCGGCGGGCGCGGCCAGGGCGAGGGACGACAGGGCGGCGGCGGTGACCAGCAGGGATCGCCTGGCGGTCTTCTTCGGTGCGGGCACGGTCGGAAACGTACATGCCGTACGCAGGGAAGTCCCGCTTCCACCCCCACCCCGGGAACGGAACAGGACACGCTCTGGCGATACTGGACTCATGAAGCTCAGCCGCCCCGTCTCCTGGTTCCTGCTCGCCTTCGGGGTGTGGAGCTGGGTCATCTGGATCACTTTCGTCAAAAACCTTGTCAAGGACGGCAGCGGGCTCGCCTTCGACGGCGGTCATCCCACGGCGTACTTCTGGGTGCACCTGTTGCTCGCCGTCGTGTCCTTCGTATTGGGGACGGTCGTCGGGGCCATCGGGTTGCGTGGTCTGCGCGCACTGCGCCGGACGTCATAACAGCAATCGGGAGACACGACACCGTGGCCATCGTCTTCGTACTCGTCGCACTGCTGGTCCTGGCCGTCATCGTGACGGCCAACTGGTACGTGTGGCGCCGCCTGTTCCGCGACACGACCCGCGGCCCGGGCCTCACCCGCCGCGCGGGCGCGGTCCTGATCGCCGGGGGCTGGGCCCTGGCGATCGCGGCCCTGGTCGCCGAACGCTCCGGCGCCCCCTTCTGGCTCCAGCAGACCCTCGCCTGGCCGGGCTTCCTGTGGCTGGCCCTGTCGATATACCTGCTGCTGGCGGTGGTGGCGGGCGAGGTCGTACGCCCCCTGCTGCGGCGGTTCCTGGAACGCCGGGACAGAACGAGGGCCGAGACCGGAACGGCGCCGACGGCGTCTACTGCGGACCAGGCACACGCCACGGCGACCCTGGACACCGACGAGGGCCCGAACGCCCCTGCCGCACCGGGCGGAGCGGGTGCTGCCGGGACAGCGGCCGATCCGAAGGCCGGTGTCGGCGCCGCAGCGCCGGGTGCAGCGGCGGCTGCCGCCGCGCAGGCAGACCCCCGAGGCGGAGCGGTCGCCTCCGCCTCGGCGCCGGCTTCCGCGACGGCCGCCGGCCCGCAGGTGGGCGGCGGTGCCGGGGTGCCCGGCGGAGCGGCTGACGCCGGGACGGTGGTCGACCCGCAGGCCGGCGTCGTCGCCGCGCCCGGTGCCGCAACGGCTTCCCCGGCGGCTGCCGCCGCACAGGCCGGCCCTCGAGGCGGAGCGACCGCCTCCGCCACCCGGCCCCACCCTCGGACGGACCCCACCCCCGACGCCCCGGAGGCCACCCCGCAGCCGCTCGCCCCCACCACCGGCACCACACCCCCCACCCCCACCGGCCCCTCCCGCCGCCTCTTCGTCTCGCGGGTCGTCGCCGGGGCCGCCGCGGCCGCCGCTGTCGGGACCGTGGGGTACGGCACGTACGGCGTGCTGCGGGGGCCGAAGGTGAAGCGGGTCACCGTGCCGCTGGCCAAGCTGCCGCGCGCGGCGCACGGCTTCCGGATCGCGGTGGTCAGCGACATCCACCTCGGCCCGGTCCTGGGCCGCGGCTTCGCGCAGACGGTCGTCGACACGATCAACGCGACCCAGCCCGACCTGATCGCGGTCGTCGGCGACCTGGTCGATGGCAGCGTCAAGGACCTCGGCCCCGCCGCGGCCCCGCTGGCCCAGCTGAGGGCCCGTCACGGGTCCTACTTCGTCACCGGCAACCACGAGTACTTCTCGGGCGCCGAACAGTGGGTCGAGGAAGTCCGGCGCCTGGGCCTCGACCCCCTGGAGAACGCTCGCAGGGAACTCCCGTACTTCGACCTGGCCGGAGTCAACGACATCGCGGGCGAGGACGAGGGCCAGGGCCCCGACTTCGCCCGGGCACTCGGCGACCGGGACACCGCCCGCGCGTGCGTCCTGCTCGCCCACCAGCCCGTCCAGATCGACGACGCGGTCGAGCACGGCGTGGACCTCCAGCTCTCCGGCCACACCCACGGCGGCCAGCTCTGGCCCGGCAACCTCATCGCCTCCGCCGCCAACCCGACCCTCGCGGGCCTGGAGCGCTACGGCGACACCCAGCTCTACGTCTCGCGCGGCGCGGGCGCCTGGGGCCCGCCCACCCGGGTCGGCGCACCGTCGGACATCACCCTGATCGAGCTGGCGTCGAAGCAGGCCTGACCGAGCAGCCCCTGTGAGTTCCCCTGCGCATCACCCTGTGAGACCGCTGTGAAACCGGACCGATTCACCCATCGGTAAGTTCTTTCCCAAGTCGGCAGATCTCCCTTCCCCGAGGTCAAAAGCCTGTGATTGGGTGAGGCCGCCACGAAGGGGTGTGGCACCGGCACAAGGGCCCAAAGGGCCTGGGGAGGGCAAGGCCGATGCGATCGGTTCGCATGCGGATACTCGCGGGGCTGCTCGTCCTGGCCGCCGTGGGCGTGGGCGCCTGGCAGTTCCTGCCGTCGAAGAGCGACGGCAAGACCATCACGGTGGGCACGACGGACGCCGTCACCTCGCTCGACCCGGCCGGTGCCTACGACGCCGGCTCCTGGGCGCTGTTCAGCAATGTCTTCCAGTCGCTGCTCACCTTCACGCCGGGGGGCGCCGCACCCGTACCGGACGCGGCGAAGAGCTGCGCGTTCACCGGCGGCGACCTGACGACGTACCGCTGCGACCTGCGCTCCGGCCTCACCTTCCCGAGCGGCCGGACGATGACCGCCGAGGACGTGAAGTACTCCTTCGACCGGATCCTGAGGATCAAGTCGCCCGTCGGCCCGGCGCCCCTGCTCGACACCCTCGGTTCCGTGAGCGCCGACCGGCTGACCGTCACCTTCCACCTGTCGTCGCCCGACGCGACCTTCCCGTTCAAGGTGGCCACCGGCGCCGGCTCGATCGTCGACCACACCGCGTACCCGGCCGGCAAGCTGCGCACCGACAACGGTGTCGACGGCACCGGCCCGTACACCCTCACCTCCTACACGAGGAACGCCACGGCGGTCCTCGCGCCCAACGCCGGGTACCAGGGCGCCGTCAAGGGCGGCGCGGGCCGCCCCGTCGAGCTGCGCTACTACGACAGCCCCGACGCCCTCGACACCGCCTGGAAGGACAGGCAGGTCGAGGTCGCGACCCGCCAGCTGCCGCCCCAGGTCCTCGCCGACCTGAACCCGAGCGACCCCGCGCAGCGCGTCTTCGAGGCGGACGGCTCCGAGACCCGCAACCTGTACTTCAACACCCGCGCGGGCAAGCCCCTGCACAACCCCAAGGTCCGCCAGGCCCTGGCCTGGCTGATCGACCGCGAGCGACTGGCGGCCACCGTCTACGACGGCACCGTAGACCCCCTGTACTCCCTGATCCCGGCGGGCATCACCGGCCACACCGCCTCGTTCTTCGACGACTACCCCGAGCAGGACGCGAAGAAGGCACGGCAGTTGCTCACCAAGGCCGGTGCCACCCTGCCGGTCCCCCTCACGTACGGCTACGCCAAGGGCCGCGGCGCCGGTGCCCAGGAGGGCGCCGAGATCAAACGGGAGCTGGAGGCGAGCGGACTCTTCAAGGTCACTCTCCAGGGCTACGAGTGGACCGACTTCCAGAAGCGGTGGGCGGACGGCAAGCTCGACGCGTACGCCGTCGGCTGGGTCGCCGACTTCCCCGACCCGGACACCTTCGGCGCCGCGCTCGTCGGCACCGGCAGCGCCATGAACACTGGCTACAGCAGCAAGACCGTGGACCGGCTCATCAAGGACAGCCAGCGCTACGCCGACCGCGGCGAGGCCGACCGGGACTTCCGCGAGGTGCAGCAGACCGTCGCGCAGGACGTGCCGGTGCTCCCGCTGTGGCAGGCGAAGGAGTACGTCGTCACCACCGAGGACATCGGCGGCGGCCAGTACCTCTCGGACGGCACGGGGGTCTTCCGCCTCTGGAGCCTCACAAGGCTGTGAGGTGCCCTGCGCGGCCCTACGACTCGGTGCGGCGCGCCGCCGGGTCCGGGATCGCCCGTGTCATCCCCGGCAGGAAGTCCGTGAACAGCTCGTGCACCTCCCGCACCAGGGGCCGCAGCACCCGGAAGCGGGCCAGGGCGACACCCCGGGCGGTGAGCCGGGCACCGCGCTCCGCGAGCCGGTAGCTGCGCTCCCGCCCCTCCGTACGGTCGAAGATCCAGTACAGGACGAGCCCCATCTGGGACAGCCACATCAGCTCGGGCAGGATGTCCCGCAGTTCCTCGGGCACCTTCGTCTTGGTCGCCCCGGCCAGCACCTCCCGGTGGACGCTGATGGCCTCCACGCGCGCGTGCTCCGACTCGGGGGAGAAGGGGCTGAGCGGGCTGTCCGGGTCGGCGGCGTTCTTGAAGAACTGCACCGCGAACTCGTGGTAGGGCGCGGCGATGTCCAGCCAGGTCCGCAGGACACCCGCGAGCCGTGCCTCCAGGTCGGCCTCCCGGTCCAGGATCTCCCGGACCGCCACCTGGTGCTCGGCGGCGATCCGGTCGTAGAAGCCCTGGATCAGGTGCTCCTTGCCCGCGAAGTAGTAGTACGCGTTGCCGACGGAGACCCCGGCCTCCTGGGCGATGGCCCGCATCGTCGTCTTGTCGTAGCCGCGCTCCTGGAACAGCCGCATGGCCGTCTCCAGGATCAGGGCGCGGGTCTGCTCGGACTTCGTGGGGGCGGCGCCGTCGTCGGGGCCGTCGTTCTTCGCGGACACGGGAAGAGAGCCTAACGTCAGCACCGGTGCGGCTACCGAGGGGCGCAGGTGCCGTCGGCGCAGCCCGGCGCGCTGTAGGTCCAGCCGGCGTCCGGGTCGTACCCCCACCCGTCCGCGCGCCGGTACACCCGGCCGCCCCACTGCGCCCCGCCCCGAGGCCCCTGGTTCCACTGCGCCCCGCGCCACTTGGCGGCGGCGAGCACCGCGCCCTTGGCCAGCCGGGCGCCGGACGGGGTGCTCAGCCGGTGGGCGAGCGGCCGGTGCTCGCGCAGCGCCCACAGGGTGACGATCCAGGCGGCGGGCCCTCGGTAGACCTGCCCGGCGTCGCCGACGACGGTGATCTCGTCGAGGGTGGCGCCGTGATCGAGTCCGGGAAAGCGCCGCCGGGCCTCCTCGGAGGCGGCCGGGACCAGCTCCAGCGGCACCAGCTGGGGCTGCCGCAGGAGCCAGTCGCGCACGAACGCGCACAGGGAGCACTCGGCGTCGTACAGGACGGTGAGCCGGCGGACCGGTGCGGTGGCGTTCACCCGGGCCTCCGCTCAGGCCCGGGCCGACGGGGCCGCCCAGCCCTGCGGTGGCACGGGCGGCACCTGCTCCCGCTCCATCACACCCCGCCGCCGGATCCGGTTCAGCACATAGACGTTGGCCAGGTGCATCACGCCGAGCACCAGCAGCACCACGCCGAGCTTGGTCGACAGGGCCTCGAAGACGCCGCGCGTGTCGGTGATGGTCTCGTCGCCGCTCAGATACAGCGCGACGAACCCGAGGTTGACGAGATAGAAGCCGACCACCAGAAGGTGGTTGACGGCATCGGCGAGCTTCTCGTTGCCGTGCAGCACATCGGCGAGGAAGACCTTCCCGTTCCGGCTGAGCGTCCGGGCCACCCAGATGGTCAACGCGACGCTGACCAGCAGGTAGATGACGTAGGCGATGACCGTGCGGTCCATTGCCCCACCCTTCTTGAACACGTTCAAAACGCTGTCGAGAAGACTGTAGACCTCTTTTTGAACGTGTTCAAGATGGGATTCAGGAGTGAAAACAGAAGAGCCGGGGCCGTCTTCGGCGAAGACGGCCCCGGCTCTTCTGGTCACATCAGTCACAGGAGCCGTGAGACAGGTGGCCGGAACCAGCCCGAATCTGGCCGGTTCCGGGCCCTGCGACTCAGTCGCTCGTCTTCGGCTGGCCGGCCTTGAGGATCTCCGCCACTTCGAGGGTCACCTTGGCGCCGATGGAGTCCGGGAGAGTGACGAGCTCGCCGGGGGCATGAGGACGGTGGTTCTCGTAGGTGCTTCCGACCGGGTCGGTCAGGACGTGGAGGCGCTGGTGCTTGCGGTCCACGATGACGTAGACGGGCACCGTGGCCTCGGCGTAGGCGGCGACCTTGGTCTTGAGGTCGTCCTTCCAGTTGCCGGAGGTGACCTCCAGGACGAGGCGGAAGCAGGCCGGTTCGTACGCGTTGTTCTCGACGAAGTGGTCGTCGATGTCGGCGTCCACCACCACGAGGTCGGGGATGGCGTAGTCCTCGGCGCCGGTGGGGAGCCAGAGTCCTACGTTCTGGAGTACTTCGGTTTCGCCGCCGTGCAGGCCGGCTGCGATGAACGGGATCATGAGACCGGTCAGAGCACGAGCGTGGGCAACATCCGGGGACGGGGTCACGAGGAGATGGCCTCCGATGATCTCGACGCGGTAGCCCGGATGGCGCTCCATGATCTCGTCGGCGATGGTCGTGAGGGTGACCGGCTCTTCATCGTGGAAGGGCTGCTCGACGGAAGCTGCGGACATCAGGTGCCTCCTGGGGGGCTGGTGTCGAGAGCATCATCGTAGGTCCGAGGCAGCCCACACGTCCGTCCTGGACGCCTTCACCCGAAGGTGTGGCATATGCCAGAGGGCCCTGTTCCCAGTGGGAACAGGGCCCTCAAAGCCGTACGGCGAACGACCTCAGAAGCGGCGCGTGATCAGCGCTCGCTTCACCTCCGCGATCGCCTTCGTGACCTCGATGCCGCGCGGGCACGCGTCCGTGCAGTTGAAGGTCGTGCGGCAGCGCCAGACGCCGTCGCGGTCGTTGAGGACCTCCAGGCGCTGCTCTCCGGCCTCGTCGCGCGAGTCGAAGATGAAGCGGTGCGCGTTGACGATGGCCGCCGGGCCGAAGTACTGGCCGTCGTTCCAGAAGACCGGGCACGACGAGGTGCAGGCCGCGCAGAGGATGCACTTCGTGGTGTCGTCGAAGCGCTCGCGGTCCTCGGCCGTCTGAAGGCGCTCGCGCGTCGGCTCGTTCGTGTCCTTCGTGATGAGGAAGGGCATGACGTCGCGGTACGCCTGGAAGAACGGCTCCATGTCGACCACGAGGTCCTTCAGGACCGTGAGGCCCTTTATCGGCTCGACCGTGATCGGCTTCTCGGGGTTGATGTCCTTGATCAGCGTCTTGCACGCGAGGCGGTTCTTGCCGTTGATCCGCATGGCGTCGGAGCCGCAGATGCCGTGCGCGCAGGAGCGGCGGAACGTCAGCGTGCCGTCGACGTCCCACTTGATCTTGTGGAGGCCGTCGAGGACGCGCTCCTTGGGGTCGATCTCCAGCTGGAAGTCTTCCCAGGTCGCCTCGGCCGAGACCTCCGGGTTGAAGCGGCGGACCCGGAAGGTGACGGTGATGTAGGGGGAGTCGGCGAAGCCGGGCTCGGGCTGGCCGGCCGCTTCCGCCTTGTCCACAACAGGGGTAGCCATCAGTACTTACGCTCCATCGGCTGGTAGCGGGTCTGGACGACCGGCTTGTAGTCGAGACGGACGGTTTCGGAACCGTCGGCCCCGAC
The DNA here is from genome assembly GCF_045040895.1 of Streptomyces purpurascens. Classification (NCBI taxonomy): domain Bacteria; kingdom Bacillati; phylum Actinomycetota; class Actinomycetes; order Kitasatosporales; family Streptomycetaceae; genus Streptomyces; species Streptomyces purpurascens. The sequence continues at coordinate 5,843,359 of NZ_CP108341.1, forward strand.
CTCGCGGTACGCCATGGTGTGCCGCATGAAGTTGACGTCGTCGCGGTTCGGGTAGTCCTCACGGTAGTGACCGCCGCGGGACTCCTTGCGGGCGAGCGCGGAGACCGCCATGACCTCGGCGAGGTCCAGCAGGTTGCCCAGCTCGATGGCCTCCAGCAGGTCCGTGTTGAACCGCTTGCCCTTGTCCTGGATCGACACGTTCTTGAACCGCTCGCGCAGCTCCGCGATCTTCTCGACCGCCGTCTTGATCGTCTGCTCGGTGCGGAACACCATGACGTTGGCGTCCATGGTGTCCTGCAGTTCGCGACGGATCGCCGTCACACGCTCGGTGCCGGTGGAGTCGCGCAGGCGCTCCACCTGCTCGATCACGAGCTCCGCCGGGTTCTCCGGCAGCTCGACGAACTCCGCCGTCTGCGAGTACTCCGCGGCGGCGATGCCCGCGCGCTTGCCGAACACGTTGATGTCCAGCAGGGAGTTGGTGCCGAGGCGGTTGGCGCCGTGCACGGACACACAGGCGACCTCGCCGGCCGCGTACAGGCCCGGGACGACGGTGGTGTTGTCCGCCAGGACCTCACCCTCGACGTTCGTCGGGATGCCGCCCATGACGTAGTGCGCCGTGGGCTGGATCGGGATCGGGTCCGTGTAGGGCTCGATGCCGAGGTAGGTGCGGGCGAACTCCGTGATGTCCGGGAGCTTCGCGTCCAGCTGCTCCGGCGGGAGGTGCGTCAGGTCCAGGTAGACGTGGTCGCCCTCGGGGCCGCAGCCGCGGCCTTCCCGGATCTCCGTGTAGATGGAGCGCGAGACGACGTCCCGGGACGCGAGGTCCTTCATGACCGGCGCGTACTTCTCCATGAAGCGCTCGCCGTCCTTGTTGCGGAGGATGCCGCCCTCACCACGGGCGCCCTCCGTCAGCAGGATGCCCATGCGCCAGATGCCGGTCGGGTGGAACTGGAAGAACTCCATGTCCTCCAGCGGCAGACCCCGGCGGTAGACCGCCGCCTGGCCGTCGCCCGTCAGCGTGTGCGCGTTGGACGTCACCTTGAAGAACTTGCCGCAGCCGCCGGACGCGTAGACCACGGACTTCGCCTGGAAGACGTGGATCTCGCCGGTGGCGAGCTCGTACGCCACCACACCGGCCGACTTCTTGACGCCGTCGACCTCGGTGATCAGCTGGTCCAGGACGTAGAACTCGTTGTAGAACTCCACGCCCTCCTTGACGCAGTTCTGGTACAGCGTCTGGAGGATCATGTGGCCGGTGCGGTCGGCCGCGTAGCAGGAGCGGCGGACCGGGGCCTCGCCGTGGTTACGGCTGTGACCGCCGAAGCGGCGCTGGTCGATGGTGCCGTTCGGCGTGCGGTTGAACGGCAGGCCCATCTTCTCCAGGTCGAGGACGGAGTCGATGGCCTCCTTCGCCAGGATCTCGGCGGCGTCCTGGTCGACCAGGTAGTCGCCGCCCTTGACCGTGTCGAAGGTGTGCCACTCCCAGTTGTCCTCCTCCACGTTGGCCAGCGCGGCGGCCATGCCGCCCTGCGCGGCGCCCGTGTGGGAGCGGGTGGGGTACAGCTTGGTCAGCACGGCGGTGCGGCTGCGCTTCGTGGACTCGATGGCCGCGCGCATGCCCGCGCCACCGGCGCCGACGATGACGGTGTCGTACTTGTGGATCTTCATGATTCTCGCAGCCCCGTGCCTAGCGGATGTTCGGGTCGAAGGTGAAGATCACCAGCGTGCCCAGCAGGATGGTGAACACCGTGGCGGTGTAGAGCAGGCCCTTGAGCCACAGCCGGGTGTTCGCGCGCTCCGCGTAGTCGTTGATGACCGTGCGCAGGCCGTTGGCGCCGTGCAGCATCGCGAGCCACAGCATCAGCAGGTCCCAGACCTGCCAGAAGGGGCTCGCCCAGCGGCCCGCCACGAAGGCGAAGCCGATCTTCGACACGCCGCCGTCCAGCACGAGCTGGATCAGCAGGTGGCCGAGGACCAGCACGACCAGCACCACGCCCGACAGGCGCATGAACAGCCAGGCGACCATCTCGAAGTTGCCCCGGGTGGTCTTCGGGGTCTTCTTGGTGCGCTGGCGCGGGGCCTCGATGAAGGGGGCCGGGTTGTCGACGGTGTAGACGGCGCCGCCCTCGACGGGGCCGACGCCGGCGGCGGTCTTCTCAGACGTGGACATTGGCGTCAGCTCCCGAAGAGTTCACGAGCGGCGTGGCCGAGGACGGGGTAGATCGCCCCGAGCATCAGCACGACCCACAGGGCGACGACGGTCCAGAGCATCTGCTTCTGGTACCGGGCGCCCTTGATCCAGAAATCGACGGCGATGACACGCAGGCCGTTGAGCGCGTGGAAGAGGATGGCGGCGACGAGGCCGTACTCCAGCAGCGCGACGATCGGCGTCTTGTACGTGGCCACGACGGTGTCGTAGGCCTCAGGGGACACGCGGACGAGAGCGGTGTCCAGCACGTGAACGAACAGGAAGAAGAAGATGAGGACGCCGGTGACTCGATGAGCCACCCAGGACCACATTCCTTCCCGGCCGCGGTACAGCGTTCCAGCCGGCACGGAATTTTCCTCCGGGAGCGGGGATTGGGGCCGCGCCGGCTTGGTGTGTCGGTCGGGCCCGGCCGGGTACGGTCCACCGGCCCCCAGCATCGTAGCGATGCGCTGCCGCTTGGCTTAGCGGGGGTCTGGCTGTGTGATCAAACTGGCATGCTTACGGGCTAGCCTCTGCGGCTTCTGGGGTGTGATTTCCCGTTATCTGCCGGGTGCGGGTTCGTTGTGGTCGATCGCGCCGTTCCCCGCGCCCCTGAGGGCGTCCACCAGCCGTTCCTTCGCCAGGCGTCGCAGCTCATCGGCCACCACCGCCCGCTCCTCTTCGAGATCGTTGGTCAACCGTGACCGGACGGCCTCCAGGATGTGGTCCAGGACCTCGTTCGGTGTCAGGCCGTCCAGACAGATGACGAACACATGGCCGAAGCGGGCCTCGTAGGCGGCGTGGGCCGCGCTGAGGGCCGTGTGGGCCGCGGCGTAGGTGTCCGGGGGCAGCGCGGGCAGGGGCTCGGCCGCCAGGGCTTCCGTGAGGTCGCCCCATGCCAGGTCGTACGCCGCCTCGTCGGCGGCGGCGAGCAGGGAGGCCAGGTCCGGATAGGGGCGGTGTTCCGCGACACGCCGGGACCAGCGATGGCTGCGCAAGCAGGTGAGGAGCGTCTGCTCCAGCTCCTGCGCGGAGGCTGCGTTGACGTGCTCCACCGGTATGGCGGCTCGGCCGGGGAGGTCTGGGAGACGGTGCGCGGGCAGCGTGGGTCCTCGTGGGCGTCACGTGTGTAGGCAGGGCAAGGTGTGAGAGATGTGACGTCACGCTATCGAGTACGACCGAGACGTGTCCGACGGATGCCCGAATTTCACCCGGGGGAGAGAGTTTCGGAACGTGTGGTGGACGCGCGCCGCGCGCCGTGGGGTTTTAGGTTGGCCGTGTGAGTCAGCACAGGCGCCGGGATACGGCGAAGCAGGTGAAACAGCGGCCAGTGCTGGTCGTGGCCATGGCCGTCGCATTGGTCATGGTCGCGGCCGGGGTGAGTCTGGGGCTCTGGGCGGCCTCGGACGGCGACGGCGGGTCCACGGGGACGGAGGCCAGACCCTCCCAGGGCCGGACCGCGGCCGCCCCGCGGGGCACCTCACCGGAGAGCAGCCCGAGTCCGAGCCGCTCGTACGCCCTGTCCAAGGCGCCGCAGACGATCCCCGCCGTGCGTGACCACGAGCCGGCGCGCGGCCCGGGCTGGCGGCCCGAGAGTGGCAACCGCGTGGTCGTGGACGACGCGGCGCTGGCCGACGAGGGGCGGCTGGTCGCCGGCGAGCTGGGGCTGACGTACGCGGGCGAGAAGGGCGACCGGCGCGCCGGGGATCTGCGGCTGGCGCTGGGCGGTGACAAGAAGGCGAACCCGGAGTCGTACGTCATGACCGTGCGCGACGGGCGCGCGGAGATCACCGGGCCCGCCGACGCGGGCGTCTTCTACGGCACCCGCACGCTCAAGCAGGAGACGCACGACGGCGGGACGGCGCCCGAGGGCGTGGTGCGGGACGAGCCGGCCAAGCCGGTGCGCGGGTTCATGCTGGACATCGCGCGCAAGAACTTCACCGCCGACTGGATCGAGGACCGGATCCGGGAGCTGGGCGATCTGAAGTTCAACCAGCTGGGCCTGCACTTCTCCGACGACCAGGGGTTCCGGATCGAGTCCGACTCGCATCCGGAGATCGTGTCCCAGGAGCATCTGACCAAGGCGCAGGTGCGGAAGATCGTCGACCTCGCGGAGAGCCGGCACATCGCCGTCGTGCCCGAGATCGACTCGCCCGGGCACCTCGGCGCGGTCATCGACGCCCACCCCGACCTCCAGCTGCGCACCGCGCAGGGGTCGGCGGTGCAGGGGGCCATCGACATCTCCAAGGCCGAGAGCGCCGAGATCGTCGACGATCTGCTGAACGAGTACGCGGACCTCTTCCCCGGCCGGCCCTGGCACCTCGGGGCCGACGAGTACCAGGCGCTGGTCCGCTCCGACCCGGAGGCGGCGTTCCCGCAGCTGGCCGCCGCGGCGCAGAAGAAGTACGGCTCCGGCGCCACGGTCGCCGACCTCACCACGGGCTGGCTCAACGACCGCGCCGCCACCGTCCGCGAGCACGGGCGCACCCCGCGCGCGTGGAACGACGGGTTCTTCCGCGGCGGGTCCGTCCAGGCCGACAAGGACATCCAGGTCGCCTACTGGACCGGCAAGGAGATCGGCGCCCGGGAGCCCCTGGAGTACCTGGATGCGGGCCGGAAGGTGATCAACTACAACGACGAGTTCCTGTACTACGTGCTCGGCGAGCCGCAGACCTTCGTCTACCCGACGGGGCAGCGGATCTACGAGCAGTGGACACCGCTGGTGCTGCGCGGCACCACGGCCGTACCCGAGCGCTACAACGGGCAGATCCTCGGCGGGTCCTTCGCCGTCTGGTGCGACCTGGCGAACGCGCAGACACAGGACCAGGTGGCGGCCGGGATCCGGATGCCGCTGCGGGCGACCGTCCAGAAGCTGTGGGACCCGGACAGGCCCGAGCTGTCCTGGGCGGAGTTCCGGGCGCTGGCGGACAGGCTCGGCTGACTCCGCACGAATTGACCCATACGGCTGCGAACTCCCGTGCGACTGTGGTGGTCTTCTGGCGGGAGTCGGACCGAATATGCCGGGGGGAACCGGAACATGGGCTACTGGGGTTACTTCGTCGTGGGCAGAGCGGAGCAGCCGCTGGCGGAGCTGGCCACGCTGCCGGGGGCCGAGGGCGGTATGACACCGCACAGCTCGGCGCCGGGCGGATGGCAGCTGTGGGAGTACCCGAGCGGCGACGGCGACGTCGGAAGCATGAACGACCTCGCCCGGGAGACCGGGGCGCCCTCGCTGTTCGGGTACGTCATGAACAGCGAGTGCGTGGTGCTGGAGGCCGCGGCGCCGGAGAGCGGGGCGTGGACGACGTGCCTCGCGCGGACCGCGATGGCCGGCTACTTAGGCGCGGACCGGGAGGGCCTCACGCTGGAGGACTACTTCCTCGAACCCCGCGACGCCGCCGAGCGCGCGGTGCGCTGGGCCGCCGAGGCCGGACTCGAGGTGAACGCCGACGCGCTGCTGGACGTACTGACTGCAGACCCCGATCCCCTGGCCGAAAACCTCTTCTTCCGCTTCCTCGACCGACTGGGCGTGGTGCCCCTGTGACACTCCGGGGCTGTTGCGCGCAGTAAGGGGAAGTGCGGGTTCCGTGAGGGGTGAGGGCTGGTAGCGGCCTGGTTGGGCCCCGGAGATGGCCCGCGGAGGGAGGCGTGGATGAGCCTGGTGGAGTTGATCGCACAGGCCGACGAACGCGGGCTGGCCGCGAGCGGGCTGGCTTGTTTGGATCGGTGCGTGCCCCTGCTGGGCGGTGACGACGAGATCCTGCGGCCGCTGTGGGCGAGCCTCACCGACGACGCCGGTGCCGGCGACTGGGGTGACGGTCTTGAGCAGGCGCGCGGGAAGCTGGACGCCGCGGGCGACGGGGACGAGGCGGTCGCGCTCGCCCACCGGATGCTCGAGGCCGCCCCCGCGGAGCGGTCCGCCGCCGAGGTGCGGGTGTGGGCCGACGCCTGTTCCGTCGCCTCCCTCCAGATCCACCGCCTCCTCGACACCGCCCCGGACGAGTCCTCCTCGGTCGACACCCGTCGCCAGGGCCGTACGGAGGGCATGTCGCCGCTCGTCGCCGCCGAACTGCGCCGCCAGGTCACCGTCCTCGAGGTCCTGGCCGGACACGGGCCCGCCGGGCTGCGGCGGGCGCTGGAGGTGTCGACGGAGGGGCGCCGGGTGCTGCGCGCCGTGGTCTCCCGCCGGACCCGGCAACGGGGCTGAGCCCGTGAGGGCACCCTGACCGGCCTAAACCCCGTTCCTGAAAGAGTCCTGTGACTGTCGTAAGGCCGAGGTGGGGCGGTCCTGCACCACTTCAGGGAAGTCGCCGATTTCGCGTGACGAAACGCCGCCCCGTAGCGCATTGAAGGGGTGTGACGACTCAGCAGGAGACCAGGCCATCGGCGGCTGCGAAGCCGCTGCGGTGGGCGGCGGACACAGTGGCGACGATGCGCGAGGGAGCACGACTGCGCCTCGACTACTCGGCACAGAGTCTGTGGAGCATCGACCGCATGATCGAGGGGATACGGCGGGAAGGAGCGCCGTACGCGGCCGTGGAGGAGGTGTTGCGCGGGTTCGGGGCCTATGCCGGTGAGGTGATGGCACGTCAGGCCGGGGCCGAGTGGTGGGCCACCGGCGGCGACCACTGGATCCGCACCCCCGACGGGCGCCTCTGGGACCCGATCGACGAGGCCCGCCGCTGCTACGGCGGTCACGGATCGCTGCGGCTGCTGTGCCGGGACGCGGTGGGCACGGCGCCCCGGCAGTAGCGTCAGCGCGCGAGCACGCCCTCGATCCCCATCTCGGCGAGCTCCGTCTCCGACCCGAGGTCCCACTCCGGTGCCGGCTCGGGTTCCGGTTCCGTTGCCGGCTCCGGGTTCGGTGCCGGTGCGACGAGCGTGCCGGGCTTCGTGGCGAGGGAGCGGATCTCGGGCAGGTCGTCGTAGAGATTCTGTCCGGGGCACTCCGTCGGGGAGCCGTCGCGGTGCCCGGAGATGCGGTTGAGCGTGACCTTCTGGCCCGCCTGGTACTTGCCGTTGTCGGCACCGGAGGTCAGCACCACGGTCCCGGCCGGGTCGAGGCCGTACAGGCCGAGCTTCCAGGCCGCCACCTTGGCGACCGCCGCGCGCACCGCGGCGTTGGTGGTCGCCGTGGAGTAGTCGCCGAGCACCGACACACTGCTGGTGGCGGTGTTGAAGCCGTAGGTGTGCGCGCCGAGGACGGGCTTGTCGATGCCGCCCGCACGGCCCTCGAAGACGGTCCCGCACTTGTCGACGAGGAAGTGGTAGCCGATGTCGTTCCAGCCGTTGCTCTGCACGTGGTACAGGAACACACCGCGCACGACCGACGCCGACTGGGAGCAGGTGTAGTCGTTGGTGCCCGCCGTGTGGTGGACGAACATCGCCTGGGTGCCGGTGGTGTAGGTGGGCGGGTCCTTCACCAGGGACTCGTCGGCGCCCCAGGCGGAGCGCGACGTCACGGTGGGGCGGCCGGCCAGGGGCGCTCCGGGGGCCGGTTCGACGGCACCGGGTTCCGGGACGCCCGGTTCGACGACCGAGGTGTGCACGGCGTCCGACCCGCCGTCGGGATCGACCAGCTCGACGCGCAGCCCCTGGGGCAGCCGCCCGCCCGAGACACGCACCTGGACGCCGTCCGAGGGCCCGGTCCACAGCGGCTGGGTGCCGCCGCGCACCCCGGCGTGGTCGTGGTCGGGGCCGCTCTCGGGCGTGCGCACATCGGTGTCCAGCGCCCGCCACGCGCTCCACTCGCCGCTCCCGCGGGAGCGGGTGCGCACATACGCGGTGCCGTCCAGGGCGGCGTCCGGGTCCGCCCAGGTGACTCCGACCATGCTGAACGGCTCGGTGGTGCGCGGGGCGAGGGACCGCTTGTGCGGATCACCGTCCGGCACGCGGACGGTGTACACGCCGTCCGAGGACGAGGCCCGGGCGGGCTGGGTCAGACCGAGGGCACCGAGGGCCAGAGCGGTGGCGACGGCGGTGCGCAGGAGGGGGGACGGCATACGGCGCTCGCCTTTCGTGGGGCGGTTGCATCGCGTGCAGAGCTCCCCGGTACGTCACTTGGCCCAAACCTCCGAGGGCCGGCGCTCCCGAGGACGGCGGGTCGGGTTGACCCGAACGGTGGTCGGCCTCCGGGCGCCTGACGCGCTGTGACACTTCCGCCCGCACCGGCGCTGATCACCGTGGGGGCGTGGTACGGGAGGGCGCGCACTCGGTACGGACAGGGACGGTACGTGGGTCAGGGAGCGGCACCCCGGCGCGTGCAGGCGTACGACGGGGAACTGGGCGCGGCCGTCGCGCGGGCCCAGCATGGAGACGAGGCGGCCTTCGCGGTCGCCTACCGGCTCGTGCAGCCCGGCCTGCTCGGCTATCTGCGCGGCCTGGTCGGGGACGACGCGGAGGACGTGGCGTCCGACGCCTGGCTGGAGATAGCCCGCGACCTGGGACGGTTCCAGGGCGACGGGGCCGGTTTCCGCGGCTGGACGGCGACCATCGCCCGGCACCGGGCGCTGGACCAGCTGCGCCGGCAGCGGGTACGGCCCCGGCCGGCCGTGCTGGAACAGGACGTCCTGGACCTGCCCGGGCCGCACAGCACGCACGACCAGGCGCTGGAGGCCCTGTCCACCGAGCACGCCCTTGAGCTGGTCCGCGGGCTGCCCCGCGACCAGGCCGAGGCCGTGCTGCTGCGTGTCGTGGTCGGCCTCGACGGCCCGGCCGCCGCGCGTGTCCTGGGCAAGCGGCCGGGCGCGGTACGCACGGCCGCGTACCGGGGATTGAAGCGCCTCGCCCGGCAGTTGGGCGCGGAGGGTGTGACGGATGAGGCTCCCCGGACGCTGGGGGAGTCGACGTGAACGAAGCTCAGCTTCTGCGGCGGGGGCTGACGCGACCGCGCTGTCGCTCCGTCCTGAACAGGCCGGACGAGCGGGACGTACTGGTGAGGCCCGACGGGCCGTGCGGGCGAGTGAATCGAACAGGGACGGAATCGGACATGGGTGAACGGCAGAGCGGCGGCGGGCTTCCCGGCCGTCGTTCCCGTCCCGCCCTTCCCGACGCCGAAGTCGAGGCGCTGATCGTCGCCTCCCTCGTCCGGGACGGTGTCGACGCCGAGGCCGAGCGGCGGGCCGTGGCCGCGTTCCGGGCCGCCCGGGACGCCGTGGCCCACCGCGGCCGCGCCCGCCGCCGGGACGACTGGGGGCCCGGGGGACGGCGCCACCCCGTGCCGTCCCTGCGGACGACGCTCTCCGTGCTGTTCGCCGGTCTCATGCTGGTCGGTGTCGCCCTGGGGGTGATCGGCGCGGCGGGATTCCCGGCGGACGACGGCCCCGAACCCCCGGCCCCCGCCCAGGGCGCCGAGGCCGACTGCCGCGACTACCAGGAGGTCGGGGGAAACGGCCAGGGCATGAACGCGACGGTCTGGCAGCGCCTCGTGGCGGCGGCGGGCGGTGAGAGGAACGTCACGGCGTACTGCACGGCACAACTGGCCGAGCCGAAGCCGGGCGGGAACGACGACGAGCCCGCACACCCCACGCCCTAGGAGTGTCCCGAAGATCTTTCCCGCCCCCCTTCAGTCGCACAGACTCGCCACCACGAGGCTGTCGAAGGCCAGCCGGCCGGACTGCCACGCGGTGACCCGGAGCGCGGCGTCCTCGCTCGCGTCCTGCGCGGGGAGCCTGGTCGCGGAGATGCGGCAGGGGAGGTCCAGGGTCAGGGGGGAGTGGAAGGCGCTGCGCAGTTCCACGGGGAGTACGCGGTACGGGGCGCAGGCCGCCTGTACGGCCTGGCGGGCGGCCTCCAGGAGCACCATGCCGGGGATCTCGTGGGTGGGGTGGTCGAAGAGCACCGGGTGGCCGGGGTCGATCCGCAGGTCCCAGCTCAGGCCCCGGCGGGCGGCGGCGGAGCGGGGGACACCGAGGACGACGTCGCGTTCGTCGAGGCGGCCCACGATCGCGGGCGGCACGGGGTCGGGCAGGGGCGGGTATCCGCCGCCCTCCCCCGCGGCGGGGTCCCGGGGGGCGGAAGCGCGCAGTGTCAGCCGTCCCGCGCCGGCGAAGTCGTCGCCGCGCAGGAGATCGGCCTCCAGGGTGAGTGCGGTCGGGGGGCCGGAGCGGCGCGTGGCGCCCCGGACGGCCGTGGCCGCGGCCTCCAGGCGCATCTCGGCGGGGCGGGTGCCGAGCAGGATGACACCCGGCACGACCTCGAACTCCAGTTCGGTGATGGTGAAGTGATGGTCCGCCGGGACGCCGTAGTACGTCTGCCCGACCAGGACGGAGGCCTGCCGTAGCGACTCCGCTGTGAGCAGCGGGTCGTACCAGGTACCCGCGATGGGCGCGTAGAAGTGGTGCCCGCGCGGCCACTGCGCGCCCAGCCGGAACGCGTCGGGGCCCAGCCGCCGCCAGTCGGTGATCAGTACCTCGGCCACGGCGCTGCGGTCGACGAGATGACGCGGGGCGGTCCGGACGAAGCGGAGATCGGTTTCCGGCCCGGCATCCGGCGGCAGGGGGAGGGTGAGCGTCTTGGGTATCGGATCGGTGTGGGACACGCGGGTTGCCTTTCTCATGGGCGTCGACGCGGCGAACGCGTCCCGGGGCGGGTCCCGGGCGTGGCCGGCCCTTCCGAGCCGGGCCGGTACGCCGGGCGGGCGGGGCCGGGTCCGGGTCCGGGGCAGGGCGGAGTGCGGAGTCGGGTCCCGGGGGCGGGGCGGGCCCGTGCGAGCCGGGCTGGGCCCCTGACGGGCGGAGCCGGATCCTGGGAGGGCGGGGCCGTCCAGCCCGGGCTGGGCCCCGCGCCGGGTCGAGGACGCCGGTGGCCTCGGCTCGGCGGGTGGTGAGCGACGGGGCGTCGCGTCCTGCCTGGCGGCTTGACCCGTACGACGGCTGGACCCGGTGCCGGTGCGGGGCCGGAGCCGGAGGGAGCGGCGCCGGGGTCCGGTCCGTCGGTAGCCGGAGGAAGACGGGTCAGGCCGCTGCCAGGGCCGTGAAACGGCCGGCGTGGAAGACCAGGGGGCCCGCCTGGGCCGTCAGGGCGCCTTCCATGGCCTCGGCGATGACCAGTTCGTGGTCGCCCGCCGGATGGACCGTGGCGATACGGCAGTCCAGCCAGCCGAGACCGTCGGCGGGGATGGGGTGCCCGGCACGGGTCGTGGACCAGGCGCCCGCGGCGAAGCGGTCGGCGCCCTTGGTGCTGAACAGGCGGCACAGCTCCGCGTGCTCTTCGCCGAGGATCGTGACCGCGAAGGAGCCGGCCTCGCGGATCGCCGGCCAGGTCGAGGAGGTGTCCGCGGCACACAGGGCGACCAGCGGCGGGGTGAGGGAGACGGAGGTGAAGGAGTTGACCGCCATGCCCTTGGGGCCTTCGGCCGTGTCGGCGGTGACCAGTACCACTCCCGTGGTGAACCGGCCGAGTATGTCGCGGAACGAGCGTTGCTCCAGCATGAGTTCTTTCCGATCGGGTGGGACGCACGGCCGGGCCGACGGAACGGCCCGGCCTCGCGTGACATGACGTGGCATACGGCGGGCTCGGCGAGGACGCTTCCTCGCACCAGGTGCTACAGCGTGCTACTTCTTCCGGCTGGCGATCGCGAAGTCCACCGCCTCCTGCGGGCGGGCCGCCGAGCCGTTGATGCGGGGGGCGACATGGCGGGCCAGCAGTTCCATGCTGCGGTTGGTCTTCTCCCAGGACGTCCAGTCGGCGACGTAGACGAGCAGCGTGCCGAAGCCGCCGGTGATCTCGTGCAGCCGCTCGATGCCGGCGACCACGTCGTCCACCGAGCCGACGAGCGCGCCGCCCGCCTCGACCCGGGCCTCCAGTGCCCTCTCCCGCGGCACGTCGGGGCTGAGGACCTCACGGCCGGCCGCCTTGCCGAAGTACTCGAACAGCCAGCGGTCGTAGCCCTCGCGGACGTCCGCGTACGCCTCCTCGCGGGTCTCGGCCACGTGCACCGGCAGCGCGATACGCCACTTGTCGCGGTCCAGGGTCTGCCCGTGCTCGGCGGCGGCCTCCTCCGCGTACTTCCACTGGTGGGCCAGGTTGATGTGCGCGGGGGCGCCCGGCGTGAGGAGGGCGAAGGGCAGTGCGAACGAGGTCATGCTCAGCCCGTACTGGCCGATCAGGCGCGGGCTGGACTGCGAGGTGCCGGAGGTCGCGACCGCGACCTCGATGCCCTGCGGGCTGAAGCGCGGCAGCTGGAGCTTGGCGTCGCGCAGGTCGAACCAGTCCGTCTGCTGGGTGATCCGCTCGTCGCCGTTGACCAGCTCCAGGACCGTCGGCAGGGCCTCCTCCAGGCGGCGGCGCTGCACCGGCTGCTCCAGGCCGAACATCTTCGCGTCGAAGGGCACGCCCGGGCCGACGCCCAGGATGTACCGGCCGCGGGTGAGGTGGTCGAGGTGGACCGCCCGGCTCGCCACATGGAAGGGGTGGTGGCCGGAGAGCGGTACGACGCCGTGGGCCAGCTTGATCTGGGTGGTGCGCTGGGAGGCGGCGGCTATCAGCGTCTCGGGCGCACCGACCAGGCCCCAGCCCAGCGTGTGGTGCTCGCCGAACCACGCCTCGTCGAAGTTGAGGTCGTCGACGTACTCGACGAGGTCCAGGTTGCGGCGGATCGCGAGGTGCGGGTCCTGGCCGGTCTCGTGGACGGGGGACAGGAAGAGACCGATACGGCTGTGCATGACAGACCTCCGGGAAGCAAGTCGTGGAAGAAGGAAGGGAAGAGGCGGAGAAGAAGGCAGAGAAGAAGGGCGAGAGGCAGGGAGGGGGTCAGGCGACCCGGTACACGGCGTCCTTGAGCGCGCGGACCTTCTCGTAGCCGGCCGTCAGGGCCGTCTCGTCCGGTGCCGTGAGGAACACCCGCATCGAGCTGGTCAGCAGGTCGACCGTGGGCCTGATCCGGGCGCCGGGCGCGTACTTGACCGTCGCGAGGAAGACGCTCTCCAGGGCGCGGATCTCCGCCACGGCCGTCTCGTCGACGGTGTCGACGACACCGTCGAGTTCGGTCGGGGCGTTGTAGACGACGGCGGGCTGAAGCCTCGTGTACGTCCGGCCGGCGTACTCCGCGCGGAACTCGTCGGGCCGGGTGTACGCCTGCGCGGTGAGCGCCGCCTGGTTGTGGCCGAGGCACACGTCGTGGAAGGGGGCGTTGATGTTGCCGTTGAGGCGGGTGCCGATCTCGACCAGGACGGGGCCCTCGTCGGTGACGATGACCTCGGCGTGGGCCGGCCCCCAGGCGACGCCGAGGGCGGCGAGGACCTCGTCGACGTACGAGGTGAGCTCGGCGACCACCGGGTTGTCGTACGGGTCGGCGAGGAGATCGCGGTTGTAGATGTTCTTGCCGGACGGCAGCAGCGTCTTCTCGTACTCCCAGACCCCGCAGACATACCGCTCGCCGCCGCGGCTGACGGTGTCGACGATGTACTCGGTGCCCTTGAGATAGGACTGCACGAGGATCTCGGTGTTGGCGAGGCCGAACATGTTCGGGGCGTCGAGGACGGTCCGGGCGGCGCGGCGGACCGCGTCGGGGCCGTCACAGACGAAGACGCCGTCGGAGGCCGCCGAGCTCAGCGGTTTGACGACCACCGGGTAACTGCCGTGGTCCTCGGCCCAGGCGACCGCCGCGTCCGGGTCGTCGGTCTTGAGCTGCCGCGCGCAGCGCACCCCGGCGCGGCGCAGCGTCTCGATCATCTCGTACTTGTCGCGGCGGGCCGGTGACAGCGCCGAGCCGTTGGAGGGGACGCCGACCGCCTCGCTCAGCCGGTCGGCGAGCGGTACGGACGACTCCTGGCCGGCGATCACGCACACGGGGGCGAGGGCGCGCAGCCGCTCGACGAGGGCCTTCTCGTCGCCGTGTCCGGCGATGTTCTCCCGGTAGGCGGTGAGGTCCGGCGGTGCCATCGCCGGGATCAGCTCCGGGGTGGACTGGACGTGGACGACGTCCGTGCCGTACGCGGCGAAGGCGGCGGGGTAGAAGTTGCCGGCGGAGTAGCCGTCGACGATCACCGCCACGGGGCGCGTGGGGCTGTTGCTCATGAGGTGGCCTCCGGTTCGGACGTGGACTCGGCCTCGATGAAGCGGGCCAGGCGGGCGATGCCCTCGCGGATCGCGGCGGGGGTGAGGTTGCTGAAGCCGAGGCGCAGGGCGCGTTCGCCGCTGCCGTCGAGGTGGAACATGCTCATCGGCGCCCAGCTGACCGCGTAGTCGCGGGCCGACCGTTCCATGGCGACGAGGTCGGCCTCGAAGGGCACCTCGACGACCAGGAAGAAACCGCCGCGCGGCCGGTTCCAGCGCACGCCGTGCTCGGCGTACCGCTCGGGCGGGAAGTGCTCGGCGAGGGCGTCGAGGGTGGCGGCGAGCCGCTCCTGGTAGACGGCGGCCAGGTCGCGGGTGGCGGAGCGCAGGTCGTAGCCGGCGTCGACGAGGATGCCGCCGATCGCGGCCTGGGAGAGCGAGGACGAGCCGACCGTGAACATCGCCTTGGCCTTGGAGAGTTCCTGGGCGAGGGTGCGCCGGGTGCCGTCCTCGCCGACGACCTCCCGGTCACCGACCAGATAGCCGAGGCGGGCGCCCGGGAACGCGGACTTGGCGAAGGAGCCGAGGTAGACGACGTCACCGCGGGTGTCCAGCGCCTTGAGCGTCGGCAGCCGCTCCTCGTCGCTCGCGAAGAGCCCGTACGGGTTGTCCTCCAGGATGGCGAACCCTTCCTCGGCGGCCAGCGCGAGCAGCCGCCGCCGGGCCTCCAGCGGTACGACCGTGCCGGACGGGTTGGAGAAGTCGGGGACCAGGTAGAGCGCGGCGGGCCGCTTGCCCTCGGCACGCACGGCACGCACGGCGGCGGCCACGGCCTCCGGCTCGAGCCCGTTGGGCCCCTCGGTGATGCCCTTGACCGGAATGTCCAGCATGCGGGCGGCGCCGCGAATGCCGACGTACGCCGGGGACACGGACAGCAGCACGTCGTCGGGCGACCGGAACAGCCCCCTCAGGGCGACGAGCGCCGCCTCCTGGAAGCCGTGCGTGATCATGATCGCCTCGGGCGCGACATCGATGTCCTCGTCCTGGGCGAGCATGCGGGCGACCTCTTCCTGGATGAACCCGTTGACGGGTCCGTACTGGAAGTGCAGCCGGGTGACGCGCTGCTCGGGCACCCCCTGCTCCCGCAGGTGCGCGATGTACCGGTCGACGTAGTACGAGAGCTTCGTGAGGTCGTGCGTACCGTCGTGGGGCGCCCCCGACGAGAACGACAGCGCCTCGGGGAACTTCATCGCCGTCTCACTGAGCAGCCGCATCGAGTCCATGCCCGGATCGACGATCCCGGCGTGCAGGGCTTCGCGGCGCAGAGGGGTGGCGTCTTGCTGAACTGGCGTTACGAGCACGTCAGTTGGTCCTTTCGGGGAGGCTTGCTTCCTTACGGGAGGGGCGGCTGGACGGCGGGGATAACCCCTCGGGCTCAGGCCGCGGCCTTCTCCGACGCCGCGGCCCACGTGCCCTTGCCCGGCGCCCACTGCCGGATACGAACCCGGCAGACGATGCCGCCCTTGACGTAGGGCTCGGCGTCCAGAACCTCCTGGAGGCGGTCGCGGTCCTCGGCCTCGTAGACCAGCAGGCCGCCGTTGGTGTCCTGGAGCGGCCCGGCGAGCAGCAGTACGCCGCTGTCGGTGAGGGCCCGCAGATAGTCGGTGTGGGCGCGGTGCAGATGCTCCCGGCCCGCACGGTCGACGTTGTACTCGAACTCGACGACGAACTTCGCCATGGATACCTCCGGTGTCACGGGCGTGGGATCGCGTGGGATGGGGGTGCGGGCGGGACTCACATGTAGAGGCCGCCGTTGATGTCGATGACGGACCCGGTCGAGTAGCCGGCGCTCTCGGAGCAGAGGTGCAGCACACTGCCGACGGCCTCGGCGACGGTGCCGTAGCGGCCCATCGGCAGCTTGGCCAGGACGGCCTGCTGCTGCGCCGGGTCACGCCGCTCGAACGCCCCGGCGACCCGCTCGGTGGCGATGGGACCGTGGGCGACGACGTTGACGACGACCCCGGTCGGGGCCAGCTCGTACGCCATCTGCTTGGTCATGCCGATGACGGCGGCCTTCGCGCCGACGTACGCGGCGTTGTTGAAGTGGCTGTACGTACGGCCGCCCGCCGAGGCGAAGTTGACGATGCGGCCGTAGCCGTCGGCGGCCATGCGCGGGGCGCACACCTTGACCGCGATCCAGCTGCTGACGACGTTCTCCAGGAACGACTGGTCGAAGTGGTCGGTGGTGAGGTCGGCGTAGCCGATCACGCGGGTGTCGCCGCCGACGCCGTTGACGAGGATGGACGGTGCGAACCGGTCGACGATGTCGGTCAGCTGGCGTTCCGCCGCCGGGATGTCGGTGATGTCACCGACGACGGCCTCGACCTTGGTGATCCGTCCCAGCTCCTCGGCGAGCCGGCCGACGGCCTCGGCGTCCCGGTCGAACAGGACCAGCGTGTGGCCCTCCTCGGCGAGCTCGCGGGAGACCTCCTTGAGGATGCCGCCGGCGGCGCCGACGAGGAGTGCGGTGCGGGGGGTGGGTGCGGGCATGGTGGGTCACCTTGTCTCTCGGGTGAGGGGTTCCGGGGTGGTCGCTCGGGCGGTGGTGACGGACTCGGTGTCGAGGCCGGAGTCGGGGTCGGAGTCGGAGTCGGGGCCGGGCTTGGTCACGAACCCGGCCAGTCGGGGCAGCAGGGTGAAGCCGGCCGTCACCACGAGCCCCAGGCCGAGGACGGACATCCACAGCGCCCCGTAGCCGTGGGAGTGGGCGAGGGCGAGTCCGGCGGGACTGCCGACGACGAACGCCGCGTTCCAGGCGAAGAAGTACGAGCCCTGGTAGGTGCCGCTGCGTCCGGCCGGGGCCCGGTCGGCGATGAAGGTGGCGGACATCGGGGCCCACAGCACCTCGCCGAGCGTCCATACGACGGTGGCGACGGTGAAGGAGACCATGCCGCCGGCGAGGGCGTTGCCGCCGAAGCCGAGGGCCATGAACACGGCCGCCAGGATCAGCGGGACGTGGGCGCGCAGCCCGCCGACCAGGCGGGGCACGAGCGGGAGCAGCAGCACGGACAGGACGGCGTTGACGGCGAGGACGAAGCCGATGTCCCCGGTGCTCAGCCCGCTGGCCCGCATGTCGAGCGGCAACGCGGAGTTGACCTGGAGGTAGATGCAGGCCAGCAGGAAGGTCAGGAGGAGGAAGGCGACCAGGACGGGAGTCCGGAAGGGTTCGGCGATCCCGCGTGCGGCCGCCTTGAGGGCCGCCGCGGCCCCGGCGGGCCGGTCGGCGCCCTGCGCGGGCGGCGGATCGGCGGGCACCGCGAAGACGAGGGCCGCGTAGACGAGGCTGGAGGCCGCCCAGACGACGAAGAGGGCACCGGGGCTGACTTCGAGCAGGAAACCGGAGAAGACCGGGCTCAGCGACATGCCGATGTTGAAGCCGACGAGGAAGAGGCTGTACGCCTTCGAGAACTGCTCCTGCGGAACGATCGCGGAGATCAGCCCGGCCCCGGCCGGCCGGTCGACGGACGACAGGAACCCGGTGATCAGCGACAGCGCGCACAGGGCGACGACGTTCTCGGCGACGGCGAAGAGCAGAGCCATCGCGGCGGTGACCGGCTGGGCGGCGACGATGGTGCGACGCGGCCCGATCAGATCGGCGACCGCCCCTCCCACCAGCCCGGACAACACGACACCGGCACCGAAGAGCCCGACGATGAGCGGGGTCGTACCCGGGGCGACGAGCCCGTCCTGCTCCATGTAGAGCACGAGGAAAGCAGGGGCGAGCGTCCCGAGCCGACTGACGGTCTGCCCGAACCACAACAACCAGAACGCTTTGGGAAGGGCCATCAGGATTCCGTTCGTATCGGGGTGGGGAGCGGCTGCGAGGGGGGTGCGGGGAGCCGGGGCGGGATGACGAGGGTGCGTGTGGGGGGCGCCGGAACCGCGGACGACCGCGCCGATGTCGCGAGGGGACGCGCCGTGGCGGTGGAGGTCCGCACCGGCGCCTCAGCCGTCCGCGCCGGAGCCGCCGGCGCTCGCCCGGGTGCCGTGAGCGCCCGCACCGGAACCCCGGCACCGCGCCCCGGCGCCGTACCAGCCCGTCCCCCGGTCGTCGAAGTCCGCGCTCGGTGCGGCGGGCGGGCGGTGCGTGGCCGGGGTGACGGGTGCGCCGGGTCGCCGGGCCGCGTCGGGGCGGCGGAGCCGAGCGTGCTGTAGGCGAAGGCGGCGGAGACCAGGGTCTTGTGGTGGTGCCAGCCGGCGTACGAGCGCCCCTCGAAGGCGCGCAGACCGAAGTCGTCGGCCAGCCGCTCCACCGTGTCGACGGCATCCGTGTGCAGCCTGGCCAGCGCCAGCACCTCGCGCGGCGACCTGTCCACGAGATCCGTGAGCCAGATCCGTCCGCTCCCGGGCTCGCCGACCAACCGGAGGGCGACGGGGGCGCCGGGGAGGCGGACCACCCCCGTCGCCACTCGCGCCGGGTGGGCCGTGAGGAGGCTCCGCGCGGACACACCAGCGGCACCGGCACGAGAGCCGGGCCCACCGGGAGCCGTACGGTCCGGGTGCACCACTAAGTCATCAGGTACGGCCACGACAAACCCCCGCCCCCGGCCGACGAGCCCGCCCACCAGCGCGGCGGTGTCCGCGAACCCGACCAGGTCGGCGACGACCGGCACTCCGCCCGAGCCGGCCACACCCCGAGTCCCAGCCCCGTCGACCAGGTCCAACGCCAGGGCGTCGGCCGAACCCCCGGCCGGCCCCGAACCCGCGTCCTCGGCCCACCGCCCGGGCAGCAGCAACCGCCAGTCGACCGGCGTCGTCCCCTGCTCCACCGCGAGGAACGCCCCCAGACCGACCTGGCAGTTGACGGTACGTCCGTCCTGCGGGACGAAGCGGCGGTGCACTCCGCAGGAGCGGTCACCCCGCTTGGGCAGCACCGCCGTAGCGATGACCAGGGCACGCGGCCGGGACCGCCGTGCGACCCAGTCGGCCAGGCGGGCGCGGACCGGTTCCCAGTCCCAGGGGCTGGCGTTGACGAACTGGTGCAGGGCCTGGGCCGCCGTGGTGGAGTCCGAGGCGGAGGCCGCGAGCCGGCGTACCGTCTTGCGACCCGGCGTCACCAGCAGGCCCCGGGTGTAGACATGGGCCCATCTGCGCTGGTCGGCACGGGGCAGCCGCTCGAAGATCTCCGCGATGAAGGCATCGAAGGCGTCGGAGGCGGGGCGGCGTGCGGAGGATCCGCCCCGTGCGCCACGCGCCGGCCGTGCACCCGGCAGCGCCGTCGTGACAGGCCCGGGAGCCACCCTGGAAAACGCCCTCACCATGACGCGTTCCCTTCCTCTGGACTGGTCGCACTGGACGGGCCCCGCCGGTTCGAACGAAGCCTGCCCTCAAAAAATAGAGAACGAACTCTTTGTTTTCAATCGAAGGGACCACCTTCACCTACGACTTTGAGGAGTCCGCGCTACCGCAGGGCTCTCACCTGCGGTTGTGCAAAAGCATCGCGTCATTCAACTCCCGCTCGGCCACGGCCGCCCAAGGCCCACCGACGGCCAGCCCCACCGTCAACGCCCCCTTGAACGACGACAGATGCAGCGTGCCGTCGAGCGCCCCGTCACCCCGGGCCGCCACGGTCCGGAACCCCGTGACCCTCCCCGCGTGCGGTCCGAGCGCGGTGTCCACCGAACCGGCGTCGGTCACCCGCAGCTCCGGCCCGCCGCCCTCCGTTTCCCGTTCCACGGCCCGGCGGATCGCGGTGTGCGCCCGCCGCTCCGGACGCCAGTCCCGCCCGGCCGAGCACAGCACCTCCGCGTGGCCCCGGGCCCTGCCCACGAGGTCGCCCCCCGCATCCACGGCGTCCCGACCGGCGCCGCCCGCCCGCAGCCGCGCCCGCACCACGCCCAGCACACACCCGGGCTCGCTGATCAGCGCCCGCTCGGCGTACCGCCGGCGCAGGGACACCGCCGTGGCGACCGTGACCTCCCGGCGGCCGCTCTCCCGGGCGAACGCGTCGGCCAGCACGGTCGCGAGGAACCCGCTGACCGTCAACCGCCGCGCCCCGCACCAGTCACGCAGCCGCCGGGTCTCGTACGGACCGATGGCGAGGGTCACACCCCCGCCACTCTCGCGCACCACCCCGGCCGACCGCCCGCGCCCATGTCCTGGCCCTGCTCCTTCCCCGTACGACGTCACGGCCCGCCGTGCCGGTCCCGGCACGCACACCCCGCACACCCCACCGCTCTCGTACGTCAGCTCGTCGGTGTCCGGCGGCAGGTCCTCCTTCCCGGCACAGGCCCCGGGAACGCCGAACAGGGCGTCCAGCAGCGGCCGTACGAGACGCCCGACGGAGTGGCCGTCGCAGATCGCAGGGTGAAGGCTGAGGGAGAAACGTGTCGCCCCCTCCGCAGCCCGCCCGACCCGCAGCCCCCACAGCCGCTCACCCGCCGACGGCCCGGGCGTCCCCTGCCGGAACCACAGCTCCCCGCCCCCGGTGTCCTCGATGCGCAGCGACAGCAGCGGCAGCCTCCTCAGCCACAGCTCCACGGCCGCCTCCACCCGCTCCGGCGAGAACACGCCGTTCATCGTGAAGGAGGTGGTGAGCCCGCCCCTGCCACCCATCAGCGCATGGGTGTACGCGAACGTCGCCTCCGTGTCACTGAGCCTGCGCACCCGGTCGACCGGCGTACGCTCCCGCTCGCCGCCGCTCACGATCCCTCGTGCGCGGCGGCCGCGAGGGTCGGCGACGCACATCGCACGGTGTTCGACAGGGTGACCCCGTGGCTCGCGAAGTCCAGGGTGACGCGGTCGCGGTCGGCCATGCGGAAGCCGTCGTGGAAACTGCTGCGGTCGGCGCCGATGTAGGCGTAGTGCACACGGCCGGGGGCGAGCAGAGCGTCGTAGGAGAACAGTTCGGACATGATGTCGTCGAGCCCGTAGTGCAGGGCCTTGGTGCCGGTGGTGAAGTCGCCCCGCCAGCACGGCTCGCCGTCCCGCTCGATCGTGACGTGCCCGGTGACGTGGCGCGGCGGTTCGTCGAGGAAGAGCCAGGGCGCCACGGCCGCGTCGCACAATTTGGCGTACGAGAGGTGTCCCCGGTGGCGGCGGAAGCGGCCGATGTCGGTGAGGTCGTTGCCGAAGGTGTAGCCGACGTATCGGGGTATGCCCTCCGCGTCGGTGACGTGGACGAGGACGACCTCCGCCTCCTCGGTCAGCGCGACGGACCCGACCGGCGCGCGCAACTCCTCCCCGGTGGTCCTCAGCACATCGCCGAGGCCCTTGAGGAACCAGTTCGGCTGGGACGGGGTGTCCGCGTCCACCTTGACGTTGTGGGTCTGCATGAAGCCGCCGACGACCGCGTCACCGAGGTGGCCGGGCAGCAGCGGCGGGCGGAAGGACACGGTGTCGCGTTCGCTCACGGGAACGGTCACCGTCTCGGCGGAGGCGAGGAGCACGGCGACGTCACCGCCCTCGGCGAGCAGCTTCCCCAGGTCCAGGTTCCTGAGCGGTGTGAGGCTCAACGGCTGGTCGGCCTTGGGCAGTCCGAAGCCGAAGTAACGGTCACCCCGGTAGGTGCATTCGAAGAGAATGGTCATGATGTTCCCGCCTTTCGGGCATGAGTGTGTGGTGGGGATGTGCGTCGGTGATGTGCGAGTGGGAAGGCCGGCTCAGAGGTCCCGTACGGCCCAGCGCTCCGCGCTCGCGGCGAGGTCCATGCCCCAGCCGGTGCCGTCCGCCGGCGCCAGCGTGTTCGTGTGGCGGTCGACGGCCGGGGGCGGGGCGACGATCATCTCCGGGAAGAAGCGGTCGGACTGTCCGGCCTCGACGGTGAGCGCGTCCGGGTGGCCGAAGGCCAGTGCCCGGCCGGAGTTGATGAGCGGGCCCACCTCGGCGACCTGGACCCCGAACTGGAAACGGACGCCGTTCTCCCGGGCATAGGCGACGAGCCCGGCGGCCGGCAGCGGCCCCCCGTTCTTCGACACCCGGATGTTGAACGCGTCGCAGGCCCCGGACTCGACCGCCGTACGGGCGTCCCGGCCCGTGCACACCGACTCGTCCAGCATGATCCGCAGCCCGCCGTCGCGGCGCAGTGCGCGCAGCGCCTCCCACGAGCCCTTGGGCAGGGGTTCCTCCACATAGTCGACGCCGGCCTCGCGCAGCCGGCGGGCGTGGTCGACCGAGTTCTCGGGTGTCCAGCACATGTTGGCGTCGACCATGACCGGTACGTCGTCGCCGATCTTGTCGCGGATCGTCCGGACGGTACGGGCGTCGTGCTCGATGTCGTCCGACGCCTTGATCTTCACGAAGTGGAAGGGCCCCCGGGTGGCGAGGAACTCCTCGGCGTCCAGGCTGAGGTCGAGCACCTGCGAGACGGGCAGCGAACGGCGCCCCTCGTCGGCCTCGCCCGGCAACAGCTCCCGCGCTCCCACCCCCGAGCGGCGCCCCAGCCAGTCGAGGACCGCCGTCTCCAGCAGGCAGAGCAGGTTGTTGCCGCCGTCGATCCCGAAGGTCCGCGCGAAGCCGTCCCGGTGGAGCAGCCCCAGCAGTTCCTGCGGGTCGCGGCCGGTCAGCAGCGCGAACAACGCGTCGAAGTCGACCTGTTCGAGCGCCGTGCGCACACTCCCGGTGGTCTCCCCGGTGACGTACGACCGGGGCGCGCACTCGCCGATGCCGTCCACGCCGTCGGCCGAGAGCCTCAGGACCAGGCTGTCGGACGTACGACGCCGGGCGGCGGGATGGTCGAACGGTGTCCGCATGGGGAGCTCGACGTGGTACAGCCGGGCCCGTCCGGACCTCCCGGCCTCAGGCGCCACGGTTCACCCCCTGGAGCAGGGTGTACGTCGACGTCCAGTCGACCAGGTCGCCGCTGACGTCGGTGTAGAAGAGGTAGTGCTTGTCGGTGGGGAACTTCATGATCGAGCCGCGCCCGGAGACCAGGTCCTGGAAGACGGAGTGCGCGGCGTCCAGGTCCACGATCGGGTCGGTCATCCCGGAGACGAAGGTCGTGGCGGGGACCGTCGGGCCCAGGCGCCCGCGCGTCAGATAGAGCCGCTCCAGTTCCAGCAGCACCGCCCGCGACCGCCGCGTCAACTGCCGTACCGCCAGGTCGTCGTGGTCGATGAAGTGCTGGTACTTGACCTCGTCGGTGAAGTCGCCGGCCTTGAGCCCCGCGTCCCACAACTCCTCGCTCCGGCTCGCCGCGACGGCCTCGCGTGCGTCCGGGTCGAGCGTCGCGTGCATCCGGCCGAGCCAGGACGAGCAGAACACGGCCGCGTCGTACGAGGTGGTGAACCCCTCGTACGACATCAGGGCCGCCAGGAAGGAGCCACCGAGGCAGTGCCCGAACAGGGACAGAGGCACGGTGTCGCCGATCATTCCCCGGACGAACGCGACGGCGTTCGCGTAGTCGCCGAGGACGGTGTCGACGTCCGGTATCTCGTGCCGCGGCCCGGGGCTTATGCCGCTGCCGCGCCGGTCGAGGACGAAGAACGCGATGTCGTTGTCGGCGAACTGCGGGCCCACTTCCCACAGCCACCCGGCGTGGCTCTGCAGTCCGTGGAAGTAGAAGACGGCTCCCTTGATCTGCTCCGGCCGCCACACGTGCAGGGCGAGCCGGGTGTCGCCGCAGGGCAGGTCGATGATCTCGCGGCGGGTGTTCTGCGGGGGCCTGAGGGTCTCCAGCATGGTCAACTCTCCTTGATCGGCATGGGGATTGAGTGGGTGAGGGGCGCTGTTCAGTCGGCGAGGATCGCGCCGACGAAGTCGATGTCCTTCTGGAACGGCTTGTACTTGTACTGAGTGGCGTTGCCCCGCTGCCGCCGCGACTCGACGTACGCGGCGATCGCGCCCTGCGCCACGGTCCGCACCTGGAGCGCGGAGAGCCGACCGCTGTCCCGCTTCGAGGCGTACTCGATGTTGATGACGGACAGTTCGCGGTCGATCGCGGCGGACAGCACCTGGTCGAGGTCCGCTCCGGGTTCCGGTACCTCGACGACGACGGTGTAGGACGGCGGCTCGTCCCAGCGCGGCCCGCACATGTACAGCCCGGTGTCGAGCCCGCTGCCTTCGAGCCCCTGCCGGATGGCCTGGGTGACCTGGCCCTCGGTGATCTTCTCGCCGGTGAAGGAGTGGAAGACGCCGTCGCGGTGGGTGAAGTGGACCCAGGGGGTGCCGTCCGCGATCCGGTCCACGCGGTAGATGTCACCGGTCCACAGCCGGTAGAGGCCGTTCCCCTGGGACATGATCAGGTGGTAGTCGCGGCCCGCCTCGACCTCGTCGTACAGCAGCGTCTCGACCTTCTCGCCGGCGTCGAGGAGCGCGCCGAGCGGCACGTCGGCGGGGACGAACTCGAAGTACGCCTGGCTGACGGCGAGCGGCTGGCTCTCCAGCGTGTCGTCCACGGGGATGGTGGTGACGCCCTCGGTCCCGCAGCTCATGAACGGCAGCTTGGCGACACCGGGCAGCACCGCGTCCAGGCGCGGCCGGTACAGCTCGGCGGAGGCCGACAGCCAGCAGCTGTACAGCGTCAGCGAGGGCCAGATGTCCACGAGGCTGAACTCGCCCTTGTCCAGTACCTGTTCGAGGTGCAGCGCGGCCTTCTCGTCGGGCTCGGTCCACGGCTTGCCCTGGAGGGTGCCCTCTCTCAGGTCGCGCACCAGCTCGGCGCCGTGCTCGGCGATCAGGTCGCGCAGCGAGACGAGGGTGCTGGGGTTGATCGCCGAGATGTAGTGCAGGTCCTTGCCGACGAGGTGCCGTACGCGGTGGTACATGCGCCCGGCGTGGCTGGTGGGCGTGTCGGGGCCGAACCACGGCGACTCGTACCACGGCGGGTTCCAGTCCCGGCTGTTGATCTGTGGGTGCCGGTTGCTGATCGCCTGGTGCTCGACGCCGTGCACGAAGTCGTACACGTCCTCGCGGACGGTCTGGGTGTCGAGAGTGGCGAAGGGGTGGGCGAGGATCTCGGGGTGGTGTTCCAGGTAGGTGCCCCACATCGCCTTCATCGCGGGGATGCGGTACTTGAGCAGCCAGTGCAGCGTGTACGGGACGCGCTTGGGGGTGCCCGTCGTCCCGCTGGTCTTGAGCCAGCGCAGCACGGGGCTGCACGACAGGATGCCGCCCTTGGTGTGGGTCTCCCGGTCGATCTGCTCGACGAAGTCGTTGTAGCGCATGATCGGCAGGACCGCCCGGAAGGTCCCCGGGTCGGTGGCGACGGCGTCGTACCCCTTCTCCTTCCAGTGGAGCGAGGCGGCGCCGATGTCGATGAGGTCGTCGAGGACACGGGCCTGGGCGGCGCCGGGGTCCTTCAGATCGGCGAGCAGGTTCTCACGGGCCCGGAAGCACTCCTCGACGAAGGGGTCGCGCCGGTCCTGCCAGTGCTGCTGCCATTGCGATGTGCCGTGCGTCTCCATGGCTGTCTCTCCTCAAGAGCTGTGCGGCGGCCCGTTTTCGGGCATGCCGAAGGGCCGCGCGGCGATGGCCGAACGGTGGTGTGGGTGCTAGGGAACTGGGGAGGTCTGCGGTGCGTGGAGCGTCTTTACGGGGGAGGGGGCTACGCGCCGTTCTCCCCGGCCGCGAGGGCGGCCAGCTCGTTCAGGTCGTACAGGGCCTGGCGTTTGGTCCCGTACCGGGTGATCTTGCCGCGGTTGGCCCACTGGCGGATCGTTCCCTCGCGGACGCCGAGGGCGAGGGCGGCGAGCGCGGTGGGGACGCGTTTGCCGCGCGGGGTGCGCAGGTCGTCGTTCATGCCGACTCCTTGGTCTCGAGCGTCGATTGACGATGGTTCATGAGCAGCCACTGGCGTGGCGTGAGCACATGCCCCGCGCCGCACATCGGTCCGCGCAGCACCAGCTCGTCGCCGCCGCGCCCGGGGAGCGACACCTCGGCGTCGCAGTCCGGTTCCACACACCGGCCGAGCGGTACGAGGCCGGGCCTGGGCGGCGCGACCACGAGCCGGAGGGCGGTGGCGGTGCGGGCGATCTCGTCGGCCGCCGGGCCCGCGGCGGGGTGGGCGGCCAGGAAGTCGATGTGCCGGCCGAGGAAGACGGCCAGCTCGGGGACGGACCGCTCCGGCGGGGCTCCGGCGGCCGGGTCCTCGTCGAGGACGAGCCGGGCCCAGGACGCCAGTCGTACGACGGCGTCGTGCCGGGCGTCCAGCGCCGCGTCGCTCACGGGCGGCGCGTCCGGACGGTGGCCCGTGACCCGGGCGAGGCCCCCCTGCCGGGCGGGGAGTACGAGCCGCTGCTCGCTCTCCTCGTGGAGCGCGGGCAGGGCGGTCAGATCGGCCGCGAGGGCGCGTTTGCAGGGACCGCAGAGCCGGGCACCGGGCGCGGCGGGTCTGCGTCGCAGGCTGTCGGAGCGAGCCGCGCGGCGGCAGCGGTTCGACGCGCACTGCTCCGGGCGGGGTTGTGAGGGGGTCGGGTCGGCCATGGTCACAGGTCGCCTCACCTTCGGGAGACAAGGAGATGCGGGGAAACGAGGAAACGAGGAGGTGCGGAAGCGGAACCGCGGAAAACAAAAAAGCGCCGCTCGACGGCGACGCGATGGCAGTGCGAAGGCTCCTGGAAGTGGGCAGACTGCCTCGCGAAAGAGTGTTACACGTCTGCCTCATGGGCCGCAAGAGGTCACCGGAAAATATCCAACCCGTTTGTATCGCCCGGTAGTTGGCGGCGCACAGACGACAGGTGCCGTCCGCCCCGGCACTCGCGGGGCGGACGGCACCTGTCGCCGACGGCCGGTCAGCGGGGCGTCGGCACACCGAGAACACGGTCACGAAGGGCGGGGAACTCGGCACGGGTCTTGGCGACGAGCGCCGGGTCGAGGTCGACGACGAGCGTCTCCTCTCCCGCCCCGGCCTCGGCGACGACCTCGCCCCACGGATCGACCACCACGCTGTGGCCCGCCTGTTCCACCCCGGCGTGCGTACCGGCCGTACCGCAGGCGAGGACGTACGCCTGGGACTCGACGGCCCGCGCGCGGGCCAGCAGCGACCAGTGGGCGCGACGGGCGGCGGGCCAGCCGGCCGGGACGATGAACATCTGCACGCCGGCGTCCACCAGCAGCCGGAACTGCTCGGGGAAACGCAGGTCGTAGCAGGTGGCGAGCCCCGCCGTCGGCTCCGCCGGGCCGCCGTCCCCCAGCGTGACGGTGACGGTCTCCTCGCCCCGGCCCAGCAGGGCGGCCTCGCCCCGGTCGAAGCCGAAGCGGTGGATCTTCCGGTAGGTCCGGCGCAGCCGGCCGTCGGGCGCGAAGACGAGGGAGGTGTTGTACAGCGTGCCGCCCGGGCCGTGTTCGATGATCGAGCCCGCGTGCAGCCAGACCCGGGCCTCGGCCGCGGCCGCGCCCATCGCCTGGGCCGTGGGCCCGTCCAGCGGCTCGGCGTGGGCACGGAACTCGTCGAAGGCGAACGCGCCGACCGTCCAGAGTTCCGGCAGGACCACCAGGTCGGCGGTGTGCTGTTCACGAACGAGACCGGCCACGCGGGCACGCCGCTCGGCGACGGTTTCGTCCGGTCGTACGGCGATCTGCGACAGCGCGGCGCGCACGGGGTCTCCCTGAGGTGTCGGGCGGCCCGGGAGGGCCGGGGGTGGGGTCAGCGCAGGTGCGAGGCGCCGTTGACGTCGATCACGGCACCGCTGCACCACTCGGCCCGCTCACCGCTGAGCCAGGCCACGGCGGCCGCGACGTCCGAGGGCGCGGCGATCCTGCCGAGCGGGCTCTGGCGGCGTACCTGCTCCTCGGCGTCCCCGACGAGCATGCTTTCCGCCAGGTCCGTACGGACGAAGCCCGGGGCCACGGCGGTCACCGCGACGCCGAGCGGGCCCAGGGACTGGGCGAGCGACTGGGTCAGCGAATGCAGGGCGGCCTTGGTCGCTCCGTAGGCGGGGGCGTCGGGTTCGCCCCGGTAGGCGCCGCGCGAGCCGACGTTGACGATCCGGGCGCCGCGCGGGCCCTGCGGCCGCTGCCGGAGATGGTCGACGAGGTGCCAGATCAGGTCGGCGGGTCCGAGCAGGTTGACGTCGACGACGCGCCGCCAGTCGGCCTGCCAGTCCTCGTACGAGGTGGTGGCGACGGGCTGCTCGGCGTAGATGCCGGCGTTGTTGACGAGGACGTCCACCGTGCCGAGTTGCGCGACGGCGGACTCGATGATCCCGCGGGCCCCGCCCGGTGTGCCGACATCACCGGTGACCAGGGCGTGGCCGGTGCCGGGCAGGGCGTCCAGGACGGCCTTCGCGGCGGCGGAGTCGGCACGGCAGTGCACGGCCACGCGGTGTCCGTCGGCGGCGAGTTCGGTCGCGATGGCGGCCCCGATGCCCCGGGAACCACCGGTGACGAGCGCGCAGCGTCGAGTCATGGGATGAGCCTTTTCGTCGGAACGGTCAGAGAGAACAAGGGAATCAGTGAGGCCCGACCGGACACTCATTCGATAAGTGCACCAGGGTCCACAGACACTTCAGTTGGGCCTGTACCTCCGCGCCGGTGCTCCCCGACCGCAGGGCCGCCTCGGCGCCCGCCGTCAGATAGACCGCCAGCAGTTCCAGTTCGTCGGCCGAGGGCCGGTCACCGGCCGGTTCCCGGGCCTCGGCCACCAGGTCCCGCAGGGCTGCCCGCCAGAGGGTGTACCAGTGGGACGGGACGGCCCGTTCCCGGGTGAGCCGGGCCGCCGCCCGGACGGTGACCTCCTGCTCCAGCAGCCGGGCCACTTCGAGGGTGAACTCGGCGACCGGCGGGAGCGGTCCGGCCGGTACGAGCCGGGCGAGAGTCTCGCCGGTGAGGGCCTCGGCCTCACGGCAGACCGCGGTGGCCAGGTCCGCCTTGGCGCGGAAGTGGAAGGTGAGTGCTCCCATCGTCGCCCCGCAGGCCCGGTGCACGGCGGACAGCGAGGTTCCGGCGTACCCGTGCCGGTCGAACTCGACGGCCGCCGCCGCGATCAGCGCCTGACGGGTACGTTCCGCTCTCACCTGCTTCACCATGGGCTTGACCTCTGCATCCATCACGGGAAATGACTCCCACGGGCCCGCCGCGGACGGGGGCGGGCGGGGGTACGGGGGAGGAACGGAAGGCCACGCCCCCAGTCCTGTGAACGTACCGCCGCTTTCCCCCGCGGACGCCTCCCGTGCCCAAGCCCGCCACCACTTGGCCAAGTCGGGCGCGCCGCCTCGACTTCACCCGGCGCGCAGATGCTCCCGGTACCAAGCCGCCGCCCCGGCCAGCCGCTCCAGCGGTCCCGGCCCGGGGGCGCAGCCCGTCAGTCGCCAGATCTGCTCGCTCTCGTACCAGTGGTCCCGCGCCAGCAGGGCGAACTGCCGCTCGCTCATGCGCCCGGGCGTCTCCCGCAGCCGCGCGAGGCATGTCTCCCAGGCCCAGTCGTCAGGGCCGGCCGACGGCAGTATGCCCAGCTCGGCGAGTCTCGCCATGAGGTCGCCGATGCGCACCGGCACCGGATGGCTGGCGTGGTGGACACCGGAGGCCACGGCGCCGCTGTCCGGTGCCGTGACCAGGGCGGTGACGAGGCGGGCCAGGTCGTCGACGTCCACGGCGGAGACCTGTCCGTGCCCGCCGTCCCAGCGGCCCGGCACCCGCTGGAGCAGTTCGCCGAGCGCGGGCACGACCCATCGGTCCCCGGGACCGAGGACCAGCCCGGGGCGCAGGACGACGGCCCCCGCGTCGAGCGCGATCCGCTCGGCCGCCAACCGCGTACGGCTGGCCGCCGACACGGGCGCGGGCACGACCCCGTCGACGGGGATGCCCCGGTGCGGACCGGGCCCGTACACCGCCGCCGTGGACAGGTGGACGACACGCCCCACCCCCGCACGACGTGCCTCGTCGACGATCGCCCGGGTGCCGCCGACGTTCGTCCGCTCGCACTCCTCCGCCGCGCCGGAGACCCGGCAGGCGAGGTGGACGAGGACGTCCGTACCGCTCGCCGCCCCATGGAGCGACGCGGGGTCCGACAGGTCCGCGCGCACCCACTCCACGCCCGCCCACTCACCCGTGGCGGCGGGAACGGCGCGGGCGACGGCCCGCACCTCGACGCCCCGCCCGTCGGCCCCGCGTGCGCGCAGCAGCCGGCTCAGGACCGCCCGCCCGACGAACCCGGTCGAACCGGTCAGTAACACCCGGACACCTGTCATGAAGCCGCACCCTCCCCAGGCTCCGCCTCCACCAACGATTCCCCCGCCGTCTCCCCGTTCCCAGGGAACTCCAGCGAGGCGACGACTTCCGCCGGCGCGATGGCCGGCAACAGACATCGCAGCATGTTCTCTATGCGTGCGGGCAGGTCGGACCGGTTGGTGGAGAGCCGGGACATGATCTGCGTACCGGTGTACGAGGCGACGATCACCTGGGAGAACGCGGCCTCGTCCACCGCCGGATTCAGCTGGCCGAGCTCACGCGCCTCGGCCAGATGGGTGCGGAACTGCTCGGACCACCAGTCGTAGATCGAGTAGTCGAGCAGATTCACCTCGCTCTGCTCGACGGCGAGCCGGACGCCGGCCCGGAACAGCACGTTGGAGCGCATCTCCACGGCCAGGTACTGGCACACGTCGATCAGCTGCTGCAGCCCCTTCTTGCCCTGGGGCCACTGCAGCTCGGCGGCCTGGTCGACGATGACCGCGCGGGCCAGCTCTTCCTTCGACTTGAAGTGGAAGTACATGGCTCCGGTCGTGATGCCGGCTCTCTGGAGGATCGCGTTCAGACCCGCGCCGTGGTACCCGGCCTGGTCGAACACCTCCGCAGCCGCGTGGATGAGCGCGGCCCGAGTCCGTTCCGCGCGTTCCTGCCGTTGTCGTGCCATCGGCAGACTCCCTCACACCCTGTAGACAAACAAAAAGAACGACCTCTATTTTATTCACGTCGGCGCCGTCCTGTCACCGCAAGCGCCTTCGCTTCATCTGCGCGTGCCCATAAGCGAGTCACCGCATCAGGGGGGAACGCCATGTCCATCAGCCTTGCCCAGCACGGCGTCGAAAACCGTTTTGAGACGGTTTCTTCCGTTCTCACGCACAAGACGAACCAGGACGAAGTGCTGCTGCGCAGCTGGCGGCGGACCGCTCCCGACGCCTTCACGGTCACGGCCGCCTGGCCCGCCACCCACCCGTTCTACGTCAACCGCCTGGGCCTGCACGACCCGCTGATGCTCAGCGAGACCGTACGGCAGACGCTGCCGCTGCTGTCCCACGGCGCCTACCACGTGCCGTTCGGCCACCAGCTGCTGTGGAAGGACTTCAGCTGGACGCTCGACCCGGCGGCCGCGTACGCCGACGGCGGCCCGGCCGAGCTGGAACTGCACATCACCTGCGACGAAGTGACCTACCGTCGTGAGCGGGCGTCCGCGATATCCCTGAGAGTCGACGTCGAGCGCGCCGGCCGCCCGCTGGCCTCGGTGCGCTCGCGCTTCACCATCCAGGACCGCACCGTCTACAACCGGCTGCGCGGCCCTTACGCCGACGCGGCCGCGGCCACCGCGCGCGCCGTGCCGCTGCCGCCTCCGGCGGGCCTCACCCCGTTCGGCCGCGACCGCTTCGAGGACGTGGTGCTCGCCGCGACCGACCGGCCCGACCGCTGGCAGCTGCGGGTGGACACGACCCACCCCATCCTCTTCGACCACCTCGTGGACCACGCCCCGGGCATGCTGCTGCTGGAGGCCGCCCGCCAGGCCGCGCTGGCCACGGCCCACCCCGACACGGTGACGGTCACCGGAATGGAGACCGACTTCGTCCGCTACGCCGAGATGGACATCCCCTGCTGGCTGGAGGCGGAGCAGCTGGCGGACCCGGACCAGGTCAGGATCAGCGCCCGGCAGCACGGCAAGGAGATCTTCGCCAGCGTGGTGACCCTGGCCGCCGCGCCCGCCGACCCCACCGCCCACCGCGTCTGACATGTGCCTCTTCCGCCCTCGCCGCCGACCCGCGCCCCATGGGCAGCGGTCAGTCCGCCCCGGATCCATCGGGCGGGTCGGCGGTGGCGGCCGCGTCCCGCAGCGCGTCCAGCAGGCCGCGCAGGGCGGGCTGTTCGAGGGCGGTCTCCCGTACGGCCGCCGAGATCACCCGGACCGGTTCGGGGTTGCGGACCGGGCGTACGACGATGCCGGGGTGCTGGTTGCGCAGCCCCAGCCTCGGCATCAGACCGACGCCGAGACCGGCCGCGACGAAGCCCTGCGCGGTGGCGTAGTCCTCGCTCTGGATGACGAAGTCGGGGCTGAAGCCGGCCGCCGCACAGGAGTCGATGACGGGTTCGAGGCAGGGGCCGGGGGGCTCGCTGCCCACCCACTGCTCACCGGCCAGCTCATGGAGGTCGACGATCTTCTTGTCGGCGAGCGGATGACCGAGGGGCAGTACGGCGGCGTACGGGTCGTCGAGGAGGTGGACGAGCCGGAAGCCGGCGCCCGCACGGTCATGGGTCCGGACGACCACGGCCAGGTCGGCCCGGCCCCGTGCCACCTCCTGGAACGGGTCCTCCGGGTCGGTGAGTTCGAGGTCGACGCGGACGCCGGGGTGCTCGGCGCGCAGCTGGGCCAGGGCGGGCGCCACCAGGGTGGAGCCGGCCGTGGCGAAGTAACGGACCGACAGCCGGCCGGTGCGCCCGGCGCGGAGGTCCGCGAGGGCGGACTCCGCCTGGGCGACCGCCGAGCTGATCAGGGCCGCGTGCTCGGTGAGCAGCAGACCCGCGGCCGTGGGGCGCACCCCTCGGCCGACCCGCTCCAGCAGCGCCGTACCGGCCTGCTTCTCCAGTGCCGCCACCTGCTGGCTGACGGCGGACGGTGTGTAGCCGAGGTGGGCCGCGGCGGCGGTGACCGTGCCGCTGGTGACCACCGCGCGCAGGACCTGGAGTCGCCTCACATCGAGCATGTAGCTGAGCTTAACAGAATAGGTAGAACCATTTGCTTGTCCTCAAAGCTTGACTGAGGCACCTTCGTAGGAACGGGACGAGACGAGACGCGGACGCAACGGGGCCCGTGGAATGGAGGACACATCGTGAACAGCGATACGCGGAGTCTGTGGGGCGGATTACGGGTGGCCGTGCTCGCCCTGCTGTGGGGATCGACCTTCCTCTGGATCGAGTTGGCGCTGCGCGGGCTCTCCCCGCTCCAGGTCACGTTCGCCCGCTGTGCCCTCGGCGCGCTGGTCCTCGTCGTCGCCTGTTACGCGACCGGGCATCGGATGCCCCGGGGCGTGACCGTCTGGCGGCACATCGCCGTCGCGGCCTTCTTCTGCAACGCGCTGCCGTTCGCGCTGTTCAGCCTGGGCCAGCAGACGGTCGACTCGGGTCTCGCCGGTGTCCTGAACGCCACGACCCCGCTCTGGTCGATCGCCCTCGGTCTGGCCCTCGGCTCGGAACGCGGACTGCGCCCCGTACGGCTGGCGGGCCTTCTGCTGGGCTTCACCGGGACGATCGTGATCTTCGCCCCCTGGCAGACGACCGGGGCGACCGGCTGGGGCGCCCTCGCCATCCTCGGCGCGGCGGCCAGTTACGCCGTCGCCTTCACGTACATGGGCCGCACGCTGGTCCGCAAGGGCACGCCCACCATCTCGCTCTCCGCCGCCCAACTCGTGGCGGCGAGCGGGCTGACCGCACTCGCGGTGCCGGTGGGCGGCCTGGAGTCGATCGACGTCGGTCCCGCCGTCGTGACCGCGGCCGTCGTCCTGAGCGTCTTCTGCACGGCGATCACCTTCCACCTCACCTACCGGATCATCAACGACGAGGGCGCCACCAACGCCGCGGTGGTCGGTTACCTGCTGCCGGTCGTCTCCGTCCTGCTGGGCGCGGTCGTCCTGGGCGAGAACCTCAGCGTGCGGGTGGTGCTGGGCATGGTCGTGGTCCTCGTGGGTGTCGGGCTGACGCGGCGGAAGGCGGCGGCTTCGGGGGACGGGGACGGGCAGCGGGGGGAGCCCGGCACCGTACAGCCGGCCTCGGAAGCGCCCGCCACCGAGAAGCCGGCCTCCGCGGAGCCGGCCCGCGGTGACACTCCCGGGCGCACCCTCCTGGAGAACGCCCGGTGACCCTCGGCGCATCCGAGCCCGGGCTGTGGTCGGCGTATCGCGCCCTGACCGAGAAGGCGGTCTTCACGGACCTCACCCACGCCTTCCGGCCGGGGCGGCCGCATTTCCCGGGCTTCGGGGACGAGCGGCGCGAGACGCCCTTCGACCTGGAGCGCGGCGACGGTTTCACCGTCCACCGCTACACGCTGGTCGGCCAGTGGGGCACGCACGTCGACCCGCCCTCCCACTTCGTGGCCGGGGCCCGCCCGCTGGACCGTATCCCGGTCGAGGAGATGATCCTGCCGCTGGTGGTGCTCGACATCGCCGCCCGGGTCGAGACCGACCCCGACGCCACGCCCACCCTGGACGACGTGCGGTCCTGGGAGGAGCGCAACGGCCGCATTCCGTCCGGCTCGTTCGTCGCCCTGCGCACCGGATGGAGCCGGCGCTGGCCGGACCCGGTGGCGCTCGTCAACCGGGACGAGGCGGGCGTCAGCCATACGCCGGGCTGGTCGGCCGAGGTGCTGCGGTATCTGTTCGAGGACGCGGGGGTCACCGCCATCGGTCACGAACAGTCCGACACCGACCCGGGTCTCGCCGCCTCCGCGGGCGACTACAGCCTTGAGGCATACGTCCTGCGACGCGACCGCTGGCAGATCGAACTGCTGGCCAATCTCGACCAGGTCCCCGAGGCAGGGGCTTTGATCGTCGCCACCTGGCCCAAGCCGCAGGGCGGTTCGGGTTTCCCGGCACGGGTGTTCGCCGTGCGTCCGGCGGAGTGAGCGCCCCCAGCCGACTGCGGCACGTCCGGACGGCTGGGCGCATCGGAGTGGCGAGGATCACATGAGGCGGTAGACCGTGGCAACGGCCGGGGCCGCCACCCCCCACAGGAGAGGCCCCGGCCGTCGCGCGGCACGGACCGCGCGGCGGCCCGTACTTCCTACAGCGCCATGTCTGCGTTTTCTGTCACACCCTGGCGGGTCACGGCTTAGTTGCATCCTGGACGGACATGGACGGGGAGTGGTTTCAGGTCGTAACGTGCCTTTCGCGCCAACGCGGAGGCGGCAAGACCACCGCAACCACCTGCGGTCTCAACACCGCAACCACCACTTGAGGAACCACGACGGCGAGAACCCGGTCCGCGAGAGCGGCGCCGGCTCAGGCGCAGAAGGGCGCGCGGTGCTGGGGGACGACGCGGAGCTGACCGCCGCGGTGCGTGCGGCACAGGACGGAGATGAAACCGCGTTCCGGACTGTGTACCGCGCCGTGCACCCGCGGCTGCTCGGGTACGTACGGACGCTGGTCGGCGATCCCGACGCCGAGGACGTGACGTCCGAGGCCTGGTTGCAGATAGCCCGTGACCTGGAGCGGTTCACCGGCGACGCGGACCGTTTCCGCGGCTGGGCCGCCCGTATCGCCCGCAATCGCGCGCTGGACCACATACGCATGCGCGGGCGCCGGCCCGCGATCGGCGGTGACGAGACCGAACTGACGGGCCGGGCCGCCGAGTCGGACACGGCCGGTGAGGCCATGGAGGCGCTCGCCACCGACGGCACGTTCTCCCTGATCTCCCGGCTGCCGCAGGACCAGGCCGAGGCGGTCGTGCTGCGGGTGGTCGTGGGGCTCGACGCGAAGTCCGCCGCGCAGACGCTCGGCAAGCGCCCGGGCGCCGTCCGGACGGCGGCGCACCGGGGTCTGAAGCGGCTCGCCGAGCTGCTCGGCGAGGACCCGGAGGCCGATCCGGAATCGGCCGGGGTGCTCGACGCTCTGCCGCCCCAGCGAGAACCGCGTGGCGGTGCGGTGACGTCCGCAGGTGTGACGCGTAGCGTCCCGCGGACGCAGAAGGATGTGTGATGGCCGACGAGCAGTACAGGTGGCTGGACCGCGAAACGGCGGAGCGTTTGCTGAGCGGAGAGCCACTCGAGGCTGTCGACGGCGCCGACCGGGGCGAGGCCGAACGACTCGCCAGGACGCTCGGGGCGCTGTCCGCGTCACCCCCGCTGACCAGCGAGGAACTCCCCGGTGAGGCCGCGGCGATGGCCGCTTTCCGCAAGGTGCGCGCGGAACGCGCCGACGCCGCCGCGGCCCTCGCGGCCCCAGGGGGCACGGGCGGACGGGCCGCTGCCGAGGTCGTGGACGCCGGACTGGTCCGGATCGGAACCTCGCACGGCGGTGGCTCCGGCGCTGTCCGGCGGCCTCGCTGGGCGCGTCCCGCACGCCTCGCCCTGGCCGCCGCGCTGGCCGTCGGCATGGTCGGCGGGATCGCGGTCGCGGCCGGAACCGGAGTCCTGACACCGTTCGGCGGCGACGAGCCCGACCCCGGTGCCTCGGTGTCCGCCGCCGTCTCTCCTCCCGGACGCCCGCTGAAGTCGCCCTCGCCCAGCGACTCCGTGCAGGGCGGGTCCACCCCGGACGACGTCCCGAGCGGCCCCGCGGCGGGCGGCGCCGGTGGCTCCGGACGGGGCGAGGCACGCGACGACACGGCACCGAAGCCCGGCTCCGGCGAGCGGGGCGATGGCCCCGGCGACAGCCGCAGGAAGATCGCCTCCGCCTGCCGCGACCTCCGCGACGGCAAGCGGCTGAACGCCGACCGCAGGCGAGCCCTGCGGGACGCGGCGGGCGGCACCCGGGTGTGGAAGTACTGCAAGGGCGTCCTGTCCACGGCCGGCTCCCGCTCCACGGACCGCGACGACGAGGACAGCGGCAAGGGCAGGTCCAAGGACACCGACCGGGACAGTGACCGGGACGGGGACCGCAAGCGGGGCAAGGCCGAGCGGAAGGCCGACCGTCAGGCCGAGAAGCACGCCGAGAAGCAGGCCGAGCTGCGTTCCGAGAAGCGGAGCGACGACGATGACGTCGCGGACCGCGGCCGCGCCCGGCAGTCTCTCGCACCCCTGCGACCTGCGGTTTCGTACTCCGTGAAAATCTCCGGGCCGAGGGTGTGACGTTTTCGGCCGCCCAGGCGCAGTAATGAGTGAGCCGACTGGTCATCGGCCGTCGCACAGAGCCGGGGTTCCCCCCGTACCTACGGCTCGTGCACCTGAGCGCGGGCGGGACACGTTCCCCCGGTCCCGCCCGCGCCCCAACTTCCCTTCCGCGTCCTCACCAGGACACGACGACCTTGTCGCCGTCGCGGACCTGCGCGTACAGCTCCGCGATCGCCGCCTCGTCCCGGACGTTGACGCAGCCGTGCGAGGCCCCCGCGTAGCCCCGGGCGGCGAAGTCCGTCGAGTAGTGCACGGCCTGGCCGCCGCTGAAGAACATCGCGTACGGCATGGGTGAGTCATAGAGCGTCGACACATGGTCGCGGGACTTCCAGTAGATGGAGAAGACGCCCTCCCGGGTCGGCGTGCCCTGCGAGCCGAAGCGGACCGCCATCGTCGACACGGTCCGTCCGTCGATCATCCAGCGCAGCGTCCTGCTGGTCTTGTCGATGCACAGCACCCGGCCCGTCGTGCAGCGCGGGTCCGGCGGGTCGGCCGGCTGGCCGCCCATCAGGTACAGGTCCCACCTGCCCGGCTCGCGGGTCATCCGCAGCAGCCGCTGCCAGGTGACGGTGTCGGTCCGCCCGGTGCGCGGCAGCCCGCGCTTGCCCTGGAAGCCGCTGACCGCCCGCTCCGTCTGCTCGCCGTACGTCCCGGTCGGCCCCTCGAAGAGCCAGGCGACCTGCCGCAGCCGGGCCTGGAGCTCGCGGACGTCCCGGCCGGTGGCACCGCGGGACCACAGCACGCGGGGCGGGGCGGGTGCCGCGCTGGGCTTGTCGTCGCCGGGCGGGGCGGGGGCGGTGCTCGGGCTGCCGCCGCCGGTCGGGGTGCGCGCCGGGGACGGGGTGCCGCCGGGTAACTCGATGTGCACCGGCGAGCGGCGCTTTCCGTCGCCGTCGGAGGGCTGCACCGTGCAGCCGGTCACCGCGGCCAGCGCGGCGAGTGCCGCCGCGATCGCTCTCCCCATGCCCTTGGTACGCACGCGGCCCCCTGTCGTCTCACCGGTGTGCCCGGATGTCACCTGAGATGTTCCCCTGGCGTGACCCGTCGCGAACCAGGGGGCATGGTGGGGAGCGAGGTCCCGACCACCCACTGCTCGGCGGGAGGCATCACACCATGGCGCGTGAGTCGGAGTCCGGGCTGCCCATCGAGCCGGTCTACGGACCGGAGGCTCTCCAGGGCTGGGATCCGGCGGAGAAGCTGGGGGATCCGGGGGCGTATCCCTTCACGCGGGGCGTGTACCCGTCGATGTACACCGGCCGTCCCTGGACGATGCGCCAGTACGCGGGCTTCGGCACGGCGACGGAGTCCAACGCCCGCTACCGGCAGCTGATCGCCCACGGCACGACGGGCCTGTCCGTCGCCTTCGACCTGCCCACCCAGATGGGCCACGACTCCGACGCCCCGATCGCGCACGGCGAGGTCGGCAAGGTCGGCGTCGCCATCGACTCCCTCGACGACATGCGGGTGCTGTTCGGCGGCATCCCGC
This sequence comes from Streptomyces purpurascens, assembly GCF_045040895.1. Classification (NCBI taxonomy): domain Bacteria; kingdom Bacillati; phylum Actinomycetota; class Actinomycetes; order Kitasatosporales; family Streptomycetaceae; genus Streptomyces; species Streptomyces purpurascens. The sequence goes on from NZ_CP108341.1 coordinate 5,881,987, forward strand.
TGGACCAGGTCTCGACGTCGATGACGATCAACGCCCCCGCGGCCCTGCTGCTCCTGCTCTACCAGCTGGTCGCCGAGGAGCAGGGCGTCAGCGCGGACCGGCTGACCGGCACGATCCAGAACGATGTGCTGAAGGAGTACATCGCCCGCGGGACGTACATCTTCCCGCCGAAGCCGTCGCTGCGCCTGACCGCCGACATCTTCAAGTACTGCAAGGCCGAGATCCCGAGGTGGAACACGATCTCCATCTCCGGCTACCACATGGCCGAGGCGGGCGCCTCGCCCGCGCAGGAGATCGCGTTCACCCTGGCCGACGGCATCGAGTACGTCCGTACGGCGGTCGCGGCCGGGATGGACGTCGACGACTTCGCGCCCCGCCTGTCGTTCTTCTTCGTCGCCCGGACGACGTTCCTGGAGGAGGTCGCCAAGTTCCGTGCCGCGCGCCGGATCTGGGCGCGGGTGATGAAGGAGGAGTTCGGCGCGAGGAACCCCAAGTCGCTGATGCTGCGCTTCCACACGCAGACGGCCGGAGTGCAGCTGACCGCCCAGCAGCCCGAGGTGAACCTGGTCCGGGTCGCCGTGCAGGGCCTGGGAGCGGTCCTCGGCGGCACCCAGTCCCTCCACACCAACTCCTTCGACGAGGCGATCGCCCTCCCGACCGACAAGAGCGCGCGTCTGGCCCTGCGCACCCAGCAGGTCCTCGCCTACGAAACAGACGTGACAGCGACCGTCGACCCCCTCGCGGGCTCCTACGTCGTCGAGAGGATGACGGACGACGTCGAGAGCGCGGCCGTCGGGCTGATGGCCAGGGTCGAGGAGCTCGGCGGCGCGGTCGGCGCCATCGAACGCGGCTTCCAGAAGAACGAGATCGAGCGCAGCGCCTACCGGATCGCCCGGGAGACCGACTCCGGCGAGCGGGTCGTGGTCGGCGTCAACCGCTTCCGGCTCGACGAGGAAGAGCCCTACGAGCCGCTGCGCGTCGACCCCGCCATCGAGGCCCGGCAGGCCGAACGACTGGCCAAGCTCCGCGCGGAGCGCGACCAGCAGGCGGTGGACACCGCGCTCACGGCCCTGAAGCAGGCCGCGCGGGGTGCGGACAACGTCCTGTACCCGATGCGGGAGGCCCTGCGGGCGCGGGCGACCGTGGGCGAGGTGTGCGACGCGCTGCGGGAGGTGTGGGGCGCGTACGTCCCCTCGGACGTCTTCTGACGGGCGGCCGAGGGAGGGGCGGCCGGGGGAGGGGCGGTGTCAGACCCGCGTGCGACACTCCTTTGCATGTTCGGTGTCATCGATCTGCCCACCTACCTTGTGGGCCTCGTCCTGATCGTCCTGCTGCCCGGTCCCAACTCGCTGTACGTGATCTCCGTCGCCGCGCGACGCGGCACGCGCACCGCGTATCGGGCCGCGGCCGGGGTGTGGTGCGGGGACGCGGTGCTGATGACGCTGTCGGCGGCCGGGGTCGCCTCGCTGCTCCAGGCGAACGCCGTGCTGTTCGGCATCGTGAAGTACGCCGGCGCCGGATATCTGGCCTGGCTGGCGGTCGGGATGCTGCGCGCCGCCCGGGGGCTGTGGCGGACCCGCCGTGAGCGGGCCGCGGACGGCGGTGTGCCCGGGGCCGCCGCCGACGAGCGGCCCTTCCGCAGGGCGCTGGTCATCAGTCTCCTCAACCCCAAGGCGATCCTGTTCTTCGTCGCCTTCTTCGTACAGTTCGTCGACCCGGGCTACGCCTACCCGGCCGTCTCCTTCGTCGTCCTCGGCGCCTTCGCCACGCTGGCCAGCGTCCTCTACCTCAGCGCCCTGATATTCGGCGGCACCCGGCTGGCCGCCGCCTTCCGCCGCCGCAAGCGTCTCGCCGCGGGCGCCACGTCGGCGGCGGGAGCCCTGTTCCTGGGCTTCGCGGTGAAGCTGTCCCTGGCGTCGAGCGCGTAGCGCCTCACGCGCGGCCGAACCGGGCGAGATACTCCGCGAGTCCGGTCGGCGAGTCCCCCGCCCAGCCGACGTATCCGTCGGGCCGTACGAGGAACAGCCCGGCCCCGTAGGCCGCGTGCGCCGGCCCGTGGACGGTCCGCACCCGCTCGCCCTGGGCGGGAGGCCGCGCCCCGCCCAGTGCCAGCAGCGTCCAGTGCGGTCCGCGGAACGCGTCGAAGAGGCGGGTCCCGTCCACGGTCCCGTCGGGTGCGCGGTCCCCGGCCCGTACCGCTCCGGGGTCGGTGCGGGTCTCCCGCGTGAGTGACGACGCGCGGTAGCCGAGGCCCAGCTGACGGGTGGCCACGCCCCGCCGGGTCTCGCCGCGGTGGACGCTGGTGGACAGCCCGAGCATGTCGGCGGCGACGGGACGCCGCTCCTCCTCGTAGGAGTCGAGCAGGGCCGCCGCCGTGCCGTCGCGCAGCACCGCGCCCAGCTTCCAGCCCAGGTTGTAGGCGTCCTGGACGCTGGTGTTGAGGCCCTGGCCGCCGGCGGGGGAGTGCACATGGGCCGCGTCACCGGCGAGGAAGACCCGCCCGGAGCACATGCGGTCCGCCAGGGCCGCCCGGGGGCGGAAGTCCGAGGCCCAGCGCAGCTCGGTCACGGACTCGGGGGCGAGGTGCGAGCGGGCGGCGACGACCTTCCGTATGCCCTCCAGCGAGAGGTCCGGGGCCGTCCCGTCCGGGAACTGTGCCACCAGCTGGAAGTCCTCCGTGCCGGCGAGCGGGCAGAGCGCGAGGTAGCCGTCGGTGTCACCGCCCGGCGGGAAGATGTGCCAGTTGTCCCGGTCCAGGCCGCTGATCCGGACGTCGGCCACCAGCGTCGGGTTCGGGTCGAGGGTCTCGCCCGCCATGCCGATGCCGAGCAGTCCGCGCACCGTCGAGCGGCCGCCGTCCGCCGCGACGGCGTACCGGGCGGTGACGGGCTCGCCCGAGGCGAATTCCGCGCGCACCCCGTCCGCGTCCTGTGTCAGCCCTACGAGCTCCCGGCCGAAGGCCACCTCTCCTCCCAGTTCCGCCAGCCGCGCGTGCAGGATCTCCTGCGTGCGCCACTGCGGCACCATCCACGGCTCCGTGTACGGCGCGTCCTCGCTCGCCTCGGCCGAGTCGAACATCCGGTGCTCGCCGGCCCGCCTGCCGTCCTGCCAGATCATCCCCACCGGGTAGGGGCCGCCCGCCGCGCGGATCGCGTCCAGCACCCCCAGATCGTCGAAGACCTCCATCGTGCGCGGCTGGATGCCCTTGCCCCGCGAGCCCGGGAACAGCGCCTCCGCCCGCTCGACGACCAGCGCGTTCACACCGCGCCGGGCGAGGTCGATGCCGAGCGCCAGGCCGGTCGGGCCCGCGCCCACCACCAGTACGTCCGTGTCCATGATCCATCCTCTCCTTAACGTTGTTAAGTTCCTGCTCTTCACGAGAGTCGCCTTAACGGTGTTAAGTTGTCAAGCGTGAGTACGGAACGACGTGAGCCCCTGGACCGGCGGCGGGTCGCGGACACCGCCCTGCGGCTGCTGAACGAGGTGGGCCTGGACGGCCTGACCCTGCGGGCCATCGCCCGGGAACTGGATGTGAAGGCGCCCGCCCTCTACTGGCACTTCAAGGACAAGCAGGCGCTGCTCGACGAGATGGCGACGGAGATGTACCGCCGGATGGTCGCCGGGGCCTCGCTCGACCCCGCCGACACCTGGCGCGAACGGCTGCTCAAGGCCAACCGGGGGCTGCGCGCGGCCCTGCTCGGCTACCGGGACGGCGCGAAGGTGTTCAGCGGCTCACGCTTCACCGGCATCGAGCACGCCGGTCAGATGGAGGAGAACCTGCGCCTGTTCACGGCCGCCGGTTTCACCCTCGCCCAGGCGGTCCGGGCGCTCACCACCGCGTACCTGTACACGCTCGGCTTCGTCACCGAGGAGCAGGGTGTGCAGCCCTTGCCGGATGGGCGCCGCGAGGGCTACGACGTGAACGAACGCGCCCGCCTGATGGCCGACTTTCCCTTGTCGGCCCAGGCGGGCGCGGAAATCTTCGAGGACTACGAACAGCACTTCGAGGAGGGACTCGCCCTCGTGATCGAGGGGATCGGGGCGCGCTACGGGGTCTCATGACACCCGGCGTCAGGAGCGGTTCGCGCGTGCCCGCCGTACGGCCCGGGTGACCAGGGGTGGCAGCAGGTCCTTGGCGAGCCGGCGCGCCCGGGACGGGGCAGGGCGGGCCGGTCGCGCCGCACGGGACTCGGTCACCTCGGCGGCGGGGGCCTTCGGTGCCACCGGCGCCACATAGTGCCGGGAGGCCGGGAACGGCGGCGGCTTCATGCCCCGGGACCGGGCGCGGACCAGCCGGTGCCCGGCCGCCGACTGCACGCTCAGCCCGACGTCCGAGCGCTGCCGCAGCATGTCGAGCAGTTCCTCCTGGAGCGGCTCGGGATCGCCCCAGGTGCCGTACAGCTTCTGTGTGCTGAGGCAGATCGGGCGCAGACCGCGGTTGAGGACGGCCTCCCAGGCGGCGACCGAGACACCCGGGGTGTGCTCGGAGCGGAAGTCGTCGAGGACCACGATGCCCTCGGGCACCAGGATGTCGTGGGCCGCGCCGATGTCGCCGTGCACGTGCTCGTACAGGTGCGAGGCGTCGACGTGGATGAAGCGGCAGGTGGCCGGGGCCACCTTCTCGGACACCACGGAACTGGGGGCCGCGATCACCGTGGGCAGGTCGTCGTGGAAGGAGAGGTAGTTCCGCTCGAAGATCTGCTGGGTCAGCGAGGCGTACGACTTCGCCGACTCCGCCTGGTTGGCCCCGTCCGGGGCGTCGCCCTCGAACAGGTCGCAGACCGTGAACTTCTCGCCGTCCTGGAGGTGATGGCCGAGCAGGATCGCGCTCTTGCCCATGTAGACGCCGAGTTCCAGCAGGTCACCCTTTATGCCCTGCTTCTGCTGCCGCTCCAGGAACCAGGTGAACAGCATCTGGTCCAGCGGCGGGAACCAGCCCGGAACGTCCGTGAGTTCGCCGGGGTGCTTGTCGGTCGCTTGTGCGTTGGTCATGAGACGAGCCTTCTCTCTGAGCGTTGCCCAAACCGACGGTCGGTTGAACGTCCCGTGAACAGCTCAGCGATCCTTCGCCAGTACTGCCCGCAACCGTGGCGTCAGGGGCTTCTCCACATACTGGTTCAGCAGCCACGCGAGCAGCAGCATTGAGGCCGCGGTCAGGGCGAATGTCGCCCCGGATGGCAGGCCCACGCCGCGGTGCAGGGCGTGGATCACCACCCAGCCGAGGTGTTCGTGGACGAGGTAGAACGGATACGTCAGCGCCCCCGCCACCGTCAGCCAGCCCCAGTTGGCCCAGCGCAGCCAGCCCAGGGCGATCGCCGCGACCGCCAGGAAGCCGAAGGTCACGACGAGGACGATGCCGGTCGAGGAGCGGTAGGAGAAGCCGTCCGCGCCGGCGGCGTGCCACAGGCTCTGCACCGCGTAGTGCTGCCCGATCAGCCAGCTGACGGCGACGATGCCCCACGCGTAGGCGTCCCGCCGGTCGAGGTGGACGAGGTAGAGGCCGACACCGCCGATGAAGTACGGGGCGTACTCGGGCATCAGGACGATGTCGAGCAACGGCATGTTCGCGTTGTCCGCGATCACCGCCGCCAGCATCCAGCCCGCGCAGAACATGATCACCCGGCGGCGGTTGGCCCCCGGGAGCACCACGCACAGCGCGAACAGGGCGTAGAAGCGGACCTCCGCCCACAGCGTCCAGCACACCCCGAGCACCCGGTCCACGCCGAGCGGCATCTGCAGCATGGTCAGGTTCACCAGGGCGTCGCTCGGTGACACCGCCTTGTAGGCGACCACCGGCAGGGCGAACACCACCGTCACTATCGCGACCGCCACCCAGTAGGCGGGCAGCAGCCGGGACGCGCGGGAGGCGAAGAACGACTTCAGGGGACGGCCCCAGCCGCTCATGCAGATCACGAACCCGCTGATCACGAAGAAGACCTGGACGCCCAGGCAGCCGTAGGCGAAGAACTCGTGCAGGGTGGGGAACTGGACCTTGGGCGAGCTGCCCCAGGCCTCGGAGACCTCACCGTCCCGACCGCCGTAGTGGTACGCCGCCACCATCAGCGCGGCCACCAGCCGCAGGCCGTCCAGGGCACGCAACCGGCCGCCGGAGCCCTTCTTGCGCCGGGGAACGGTCGTGGCTCCCGGTGGTTCGACCAGCACGGTGACATCGGGCTGGGGCTTGCGGGTGCTGACGACCGTCTCGGTCACGCTGGAAACCTCTGTAGCTCGTATGTCCTTCACCTGAGCCGCCTGTGGGCGGGCAGGGCGCCGCCTGTCACCCTAGGACGAGAATTGACGCTTAAACGTTCGACGGAAACAGGCTTCGCCTTCCTGTTCCCATGGATTCATCTGGATGTCGGTCGCGGGTGGCTGAAACGTCGGTCGCGGACAGCCGAAAACGCGGAGGCGCCGGTCCGCCTCTACGGGGGACCGACGCCTTTGCGGTTCTCGGCATACGTTTTCAGCGGCGTACCGCCTTGCGCAGCGCCCTGGCCCGCCGGACCACCCGGCGTGCCGTGGAATTGCGCGGCAGGAATGCCAGCCGCTGCGGAATACCGCCGGGCAGGCCGAGCGAGGTGAGACGGCGCTTCTTGAAGTAGCGCCGGGTGCGCGGACCGAGATACCGGGAGAGGAACCGCTCCGCCTGCGGGCGCAGTTCCGGGTAGATCTGCGGCTGCATGGTGAACCCGACGGCGGTGACCAGGCCGGACAGCCGCTCGGCCGGCAGGACGTCGCCGTCCTGCCCGCCGTCCAGGTCGGGCAGCAGCGCGTCCGCCAGGGTCGTGGGGATCCGGTTGCTGTTCTGGTACGGCGTCAGCCGCTCCAGCAGCAGCTCGGTGCCGATGCGCGCGACCGGCAGGTCGTAGAACGCCGAGGCCGTGAACAGCGCGGTCGAGAAACAGCCGACGACCAGCGCGGGCCGGGCCCGGTCGAACAGCACCTCGGCGAGCACGGGCGTGTCCAGCACGGTGAGGTCCACGCCGAGCTTCTCGGCCTCGGTCTCCAGGGCGCGGCTGTAACGGGCCGGCGCGGTCGGGTGCGGCTTGAAGACGACCGTGCGGTGTCCGCGGGCGACCGCGCCCCGCATCATCCGCACATGCAGATCTTCTTCCTCCTCGGGGGAGAGGATGTTCAGCGCCGACAGGTACTGGCCGAGCAGCAGCGCCGCGTCGCCGGGCAGGGCGGGCAGCTCGGGCACGGTCTCGGTGACCTCGCCCAGCACCTTCAGGAAGGCGGGCGACGGCACCAGGTGCGCCGGCACCTCGAACTCGGTCAGCAGCATCGGCGTGAGCCCCGGCACCAGATCGAGGTGCAGCAGCCGCCGCACACGCGTGCCGACCAGCGGGTCGAGCTTGTTGCGCGTGGGGCCGTAGCTCATCAGCCCGTCGGCGTAGACGTCGATGGGGGCGTCGGTGAACAGCTGGGCCACGGTGAGCGCGGGCGCGACCTGGATGGACTCCAGCACCAGGCTCACGCGGTCGTCGCCGAGGCCCCACAGCATCCGCAGATAGCGCTCGAACAGCGGGATGTCGTCGGAGCGCGGCGTCCAGGCGCCGGGGTGGAAGGGGCGGATCGCCTCGTTCCAGGACAGCACCTCGTCGAAGTGCTCGCGCAGCGGCGCGAAGCCCGGCATCTCGTCGAGGGCCGGGGTGGTCTCCGGGGTCGCGGAGTTGTTGAACACCAGCAGCACACGACGGTCCGGCTCGTCGAAGAGGTCCGAGTCGATCGCGGCGGCCAGGGTGGCGACGCCGTACAGCGTCGAGGCGCAGAAGATCTGAGTGGTCCCGGGCATCAGGCGGCCGCCTCCGTGGTGGTGACCCTGCGGCGCAGCCGTCGCAGCCTGGACGAGCGGTCCATGTCCATCGCCTCCAGTGCGTCACCGAGTGCGTCCTGCGGCATGCGCTTGATGGCCGCCGCGCTCATCGCCCGCAGCTGCCTCGCCACGGCCGGTTCGAACCTGTCTTCGTTGGAGAGGTGGTGGGCGATGATCGCGCAGTAGGTCCGCACCGCCTTGGGCAGCAGCCGGTCGGCCTCGCGGTCCGCTGCGGTCTCCTCGATCACCTGGTCGAAGGCCCGGATGAAGTCGAGCTGGCGGACATCGCCGATCTGGGTCAGCGACGAGGCCACCCCGCGCCGGTAGAACACGCCCAGCAGGCTCACCACGGCGAACGACTCCGCCTCACGGTGCAGCTTCCAGATCCACGGCCGGTCCTCGGCCGTGCGCAGACCATGGGTGAAGTGGAGCACGCCCTGGTCGAGGAGGCGGCGGTGGTAGGCGCCGGCCCAGGCGTAGGCGTAGTCCACCGATGTCGAGCGGTGGGCGGGGAGGATGGCGTCCCGCGGGCTGAACACCTCCCAGCGGCGGCCGACGGGCACCCGGCTCACGGAACGGGCGCGCGCGGTGGCCTGCACATGGTCGGTGCGCACGAAGTCGCATCCCAACTCGTCCATGGCGGACACCAGTTCGGTGAAGTATCCGGGGGCCAGCCAGTCGTCGCCGTCCAGGAACGTCAGGTACTCGCCCTGGGCCGCGTCCAGGCCGGTGTTCCGGGCGGTGGCGAGGCCGCCGTTCTCCTCGTGGCGGATGTAACGCACCTGGGCGACATCCGAGAGGTCCTCGGCCGCTCGCTCGAGAATGGCCGGGGTTTCATCCTTCGAATGGTCGTCGACCAGGATGAACTCGAAATCACGGTCGGCGTTCAGCCGAAGGCTTCTGAGGGTGTCCGGGGCATATTGCTGCACGTTGTAGAACGGCACGATCACGGAAAGCTTAGGCACCTGCAAAACGTTAGGAGCCCGCCCGGCAGCGCAACTTTCCGATGAACGTACACCGGGTGAACTCAATGTGTCAGAACGGTGCACCCCGTGTACTTCCGGCCTTCCAGCGGGCCAGTTCGGCTCTCGGTGGGGTGTTGTTAACTTTTCGTTGATTCGTGGTTCCGCCATACCTCGGATTCGCTTCCTAGCGTCATCGACGTGCCAGCAAGTACACCGAAGCGCCCGCGAATCGCCGTCCTCGCGGACTCAGACACCCGATGGAAATGGGGTGCGCTGACCGCGGACCGCATCGCCCCGGGCCCGTCCATGGAAGCCGGACCGCGCGAGGGCGCGCAAGTCCGCCCTGTCCTCGACGGCTACCTGCTGCGCGGCCGGGCGACGCCCACACCGCGCCAGCTGGAAGAAGTGGGCGTGCGAGCCGACTCGCTGCGGGAGGTCACCGCCGTCGAGTTCCTGCGCGCCATGGAAGAGGAGTCGTACGACCTCCTGGTCCTCGCCCTCGTAGGCGGCGGTGTACAGGCGATGCTGCACGGCCTGGCGCGCGTCTGGCAGGACCGCACCGCGCGGCCCGTCGTCGTCACCGGCTACGTCGGTGTCGTCTACGAGAAGCTCGCCGACGGCCTGCTGCTGCGGCACGGCGCGGACCTCGTCCTCGCCAACTCCCGTCAGGACGCGGACCGCTTCCGGGCCGTCTACGACGGAGTGGGCGCCGACGCCTCGTCGGTGACCGAGGTGGCCCTGCCGTTCCTCGGCGGCGCCCCCTACACCGGCGAGCACGACCCCTACACGGTCGTCTTCGCCGCCCAGCCCTCCGTCCCGGACAGCCGCAAGGACCGTACCTACCTGCTGAACCGGCTGGTGCAGCACGCCCGCAGGCACCCCGAGCGCGAGGTGCTGCTGAAGCTGCGCTCCAAGCCGGGCGAACACACCACCCACATCGAGGAGCTGCCGTACCAGAAGCTGGTGCAGCGCCTCGATCCGCCGGACAACTTCCGCCTGGTCTACGGAAACATGGGCGAGGTCCTCGACCGCACCGACCTGCTGGTGACGGTCAGCTCCACGGCCGCCCTGGAGTCGCTGCACCGCCGCGTCCCGACCGTCGTCCTGACCGACCTCGGTGTCCGCGAGTCGCTCGGCAACCACCACTTCGTGGGCTCCGGCTGCCTCGCCTCCTGGGACCAGCTGGACGCCGGGCACCGGCCGGCGCCCGACGAGGAGTGGGTCGCCCGGCAGGGCGTCGCCGCCGACGGCTCGTACGAGTCCGCCTTCGACGCCGCGCGCGAACGCATCGCCAAGCTGCTCGACCGGCCCGGCGGCCTGCCCCCGCTGGCCCCGTACTACACACCCGTCACCGCGCCCGGCTATCTGCCCGGGATCCTCGCCCGCCACCACCTCGGCCCGGACGGCACCCCGCTGCCCGGCGCGCCCGCCGCCGACAAGGAGCCCGGACCGGTCCGGCAGGTCGTGCGCCGGGCGGCGCGCGGCGCCTACCGGCACGGCGTGCAGCGCGTGGCGCCCGTCATCCGGCGGATGGGCGAGCTGTGAGCCGCCCCGAATCCCCTGCCCAAGGAGTAGTCCCCATGTCCCAACCGGAAGCGGGCCGAGGCGCCTCGGTGCGCCGTGTGCTCGCGGTGATCCCCGCGCGCGGCGGCTCCAAGGGCGTGCCCGCGAAGAACCTCCTCCCCGTCGGTGGCGTCCCGCTGGTGGCGCGTGCGGTGCGCGAGTGCCGCGCCGCCCGCCTCGTGACGGACGTCGTGGTCTCCACCGACGACCAGGCCATCGCGGCCGCCGCCCGCGAGGCGGGCGCCGAGGTCGTGCTGCGGCCCGCCGCCATCGCCGGCGACACGGCCACCTCCGAGGCCGCCGTCCTGCACGCCGTGGACGCCCACGAGGCCCTGCACGGCGCGGTCGTGGACGTGGTGCTGCTGGTGCAGTGCACCAGCCCGTTCATCACCCGGGAGGACGTGGACGGGGTCGCGGGCGCGATCGTCGAGAACGGCGCCGACACCGCGGTGACCGTGGCTCCCTTCCACGGGTTCATCTGGCGGGACGCCGAGGACGAGGTGGCCGCCGGCAGCGTCTCCGAGGCCGACGCGGCCACCGGCGGCGGCTACGGCGTCAACCACGACAAGTCCTTCCGCCCCCGCCGCCAGGACCGCCCCCAGGACCTGCTGGAGACCGGCGCCGCCTACGGCATGGAAGCGGTCGGCTTCCGCAAGCACCAGCACCGCTTCTTCGGCCGCACCGAACTGGTGCGCACCGACCCCGCGCGCGTGCTGGAGATCGACGACCCGCACGACCTCGCCCGCGCCCGGGCCCTGGCCCCGCTCTTCGACGCGGACCGGCCCGGCGCGCTCCCGACCGCCGACGACATCGACGCGGTCGTCCTCGACTTCGACGGCACCCAGACCGACGACCGGGTGCTCGTCGACTCCGACGGACGGGAGTTCGTCTCCGTGCACCGCGGGGACGGACTCGGCATCGCGGCCCTCCGCAGGAGCGGCCTGAAGATGCTGATCCTGTCCACGGAACAGAACCCTGTGGTCGCCGCCCGGGCCCGGAAGCTCAAGCTCCCGGTGCTGCACGGCATCGACCGCAAGGACCTCGCGCTGAAGCAGTGGTGCGAGGAGCAGGGCATCGCGCCGGAGCGCGTGCTCTACGTCGGCAACGACGTCAATGACCTCCCGTGCTTCGCCCTCGCGGGCTGGCCCGTGGCGGTCGCGAGCGCCCACGACGTCGTGCGCGGCGCCGCACGCGCGGTCACCACCGTCCCCGGTGGCGACGGCGCGATCCGAGAGATCGCCAGCTGGATCCTCGGCCCCTCTCTCGACTCCCTCACCAAGTAAGGACATCTGCGCCATGAGCAACAACTCCCGCATCCGCAAGTTCGGTACCCGCGAGGCCGGCCCCGGCCGCCCCGTCTACGTCACCGGCGAGATCGGCATCAACCACAACGGCGACATCGAGAATGCGTTCAAGCTGATCGACGCCGCCGCCGAGGCCGGCTGCGACGCGGTCAAGTTCCAGAAGCGCACGCCGGAGATCTGCACCCCGCGCGACCAGTGGGACATCGAGCGCGACACCCCCTGGGGCCGGATGACCTACATCGACTACCGCCACCGCGTCGAGTTCGGCGAGGACGAGTACGGCCAGATCGACGCCTACTGCAAGAAGCGCGGCATCGACTGGTTCGCCTCCCCGTGGGACACCGAGGCCGTCGCCTTCCTGGAGAAGTTCGACGTCCCGGCACACAAGGTCGCCTCGGCCTCCCTCACGGACGACGAGCTGCTGCGCGCCCTGCGCGCCACCGGCCGTACGGTCATCCTCTCCACGGGCATGTCCACCCCGAAGCAGATCCGCCACGCGGTCGAGGTCCTGGGCAGCGAGAACATCCTCCTGTGCCACGCCACCTCGACCTACCCGGCGAAGGCCGAGGAGCTCAACCTCCGCGTCATCAACACCCTGCAGGGCGAGTACCCGAACGTCCCGATCGGCTACTCCGGCCACGAGACCGGTCTGCAGACCACCCTCGCCGCGGTCGCCCTGGGCGCCACCTTCGTCGAGCGTCACATCACCCTCGACCGCGCCATGTGGGGCTCGGACCAGGCCGCCTCCGTGGAGCCGCAGGGCCTCACGCGCCTCGTCCGCGACATCCGCACCATCGAGGCCTCCCTCGGTGACGGCGTGAAGAAGGTCTACGAGTCCGAGCTCGGCCCGATGAAGAAGCTGCGCCGCGTCAGCGGTGTGGTCGCCGAGGCGGAGATCGCCGACGCGGCGGGCGAGCCGGTCGGCGTCTGAGCGCACCACCCCCACAACCCCCCTTACGACGGGACGGTCGTACGTCGATGAGCCCCCGCGCCGGGAACGCCGGCCCCCACACTCTCGCGTTCGTCGAGAGTCCGGTACAGCTGCTGAACGTGCTGGAGTGGGCGCACGCGCATGCGCCCGGCGTGGGGCTCACCCTCGTGGTGCTGTCGCCCGTCGACCCGATGACGCGCGGCCAGCTGCGGCGGATGTCCGACCTGGCCCGTGACGAGGGGCACGAGGTCCGCTGGGAGGAGGCGCGCGGCGGGCCCCTGGCGCCCTTCCAGACCATCGGCGGCCTCACGGGCCTGCTCCGCAGGGCGCGCCGGGTCGTGCTGGGGGACCCTTTCTCCCGCTACGTTCAGCTCCTCCTGACCATCACTCGCGCCCGTGACCTGGTCGTCGTCGACGACGGCACGGCGACGATGGAGTTCGTCGGCCAGCTGGCCCGGGGCGAGCGGCTGGTGCGCTGGCACCGCAAGGGCGGGCGCCCCGGCCCGCGGGACCTGATCTTCGCGCCGGTCTCGTCCTCGGCCCGCCGCCGCCTCACCCCCGGGGGCGGGCGCCGGGTGGAGATCTTCTCCTCCATGCCGATGGAGGAGACCCCGGAGGGCGTCACGATCAGCGCCAACGACTTCGCGTGGACCCGGGCCCGGTTCGGCCCGCCCCGCATCACCAAGGGCGCCGACATGGTGGGCACGTCCCTGGTGGAGACGGGCGTCGTCGACGACGACCGCTACCTGGAGGCCGTCCGCGCCCTGGCCGCCGCCCACGGCGCCACCCGCTACTTCGCCCACCGCCGCGAGAGCCCGACCAAGCTCCGCCGCCTCGCGGTCGAGACGGGCCTGGAGATCGTCCGCCCGGAACTCCCCCTCGAACTGATCGCCCGCCGGGGCCCCATCGGCCGCACGATCCTCAGCTTCCCCTCCACGGTCGTCCACACCCTCCCCCTGGCCCTCTCCGGCACCGAGGTCCGCGTGGCGGTCTGCGACATCGACCCCGCTTGGCTGACCGAGAACGCCTCCCCCCGAGCCCAGGGCTTCCTGTCGGGCGTGACGGGGGCGGCACGGGACGTGCACCGGCTGTCCACGGGGGGTTCCGGGGACCCGGGGACTACGGAGGGCCCGACCGGCCCGGCAAGCCCGGGAAGCATCACGGGCCCGGCGGGCTCGGCGCCCATGACCGGCCCGGCCGGGCCGGGGAGTGTCACGGGTGCGGCGGGTGCGGCGGGCAGGGCCGGCTCGGCTGGGTCGGGCAGGACCGGTCCGGCTGGGTCGGGGAGTGTCTCGGGTCCGGCGGGTCCGGCGGGTCCGGCGGGTGCGGCGGGCAGGGCCGGCTCGGCTGGGTCGGGCAGCATCCCGGCTCCGACGGGCAGGCCGAGCGTGTCCGGCCCGGCGGGGACGGTGGGCTCTGCGGGCAGGGCGGGCCCGGCGGACGCCGCGGGCGCGGTGGCCGCCGGCTGACGCCCCACAGGGCCCCTCAGGGACCGGGCGGCCCAGGTGGCTCGGGCGCCCTCGTGGCTCTGGCGGTCCACCGGGCCCGCCGGATCAGGCTGGTCGGGTCGCGGCGGTCTCAGGCCCTATGGGCGGGCTGGCGTGTTGATCGGGGTGGTCTCATGCGCCGCTCTTGTGGCTCTGGCTGCCGACCGGATCCGCCGGATGAGGCTGGCCGGGCGGCGACGGCCTCCAGCCCCACGGCGGGCTCGCGCGTCGACCGGGCGACCCCCGCTCCGACCCGGGGCGGACCTACGCCGACCGGCGCCCACCGAAGCCGCTTCATACGCCGGGCCGGGGGCGTACTCACGCGCCGACCGAGGCTCCTCACAGCGCGACCCGCACGGGTCCATGCCCCGACCAGGGCGCAGCGACGGGTCGACCGGCGGACCCACGTGCCCGCCGAGGCAACGACCACGCGCCTCAGGCCCGGCCCCCCCCCGACCGCGACCGGCTCACCCCCCGGCAGGACCCGGCCGGTGGGCCAGCAGGAACGCGCGGGGGTGCTTCTCCTCGCCCTCCGGCTCGCGCAGTACACGGGCGTGGATACGCAGGCCGGCCTTGGTGAGGGCGGTCGCGACGGTGTCCGGGGTGCGCCAGTAGTAGTCGAGCGAGATCGGGCTGCCGAAGCGCTCGGTGAGACGCAGATGCCCGTCCTCGTCGCCGGACTGGAAGCCGAGCAGGACCGGCGCGCCCGGCAGCAGCACGCGGTGGAACTCGGCGAAGACCGTCGGCAGATGATCGTCCGGCACATGAATGATCGAGTAGAGCGCGACGATGCCGCCGAGCGTCTCGTCCGGCAGGTCCAGGGCCGTCATCGAACCGACGTGGAACCTCAGCTCCGGGTGCGCCCGGCGGGCCAGGGCCACCATGCGGGGCGAGACGTCGACCCCGAACACCGGCAGCCCGAGGCCGTGCAGCCGGGCCGCGACGTACCCGGGGCCGCTGCCGATGTCCGCCACCGGGGGCCGCGCAGACGCCCCGGGTGCCCGGACCAGATCCACGAAGGCCGTGAGCAGCGCCCGCTCCAGCGGTCTTCCGGCCAGGCTGTCGGGGAACCCGGCGGCATAGGCCTCCGCGATGGCGTCGTACGAGGCCTGGGTGGCTGTGAGGAACTCGGGGCTGTCGGCGCGCACGGGCCGCACACTATCGGGGCCGTGCGTCAGTGAGATGAACAAGACAGTGTTCCCCGCGCGGGGCGTGGTATCCGTGGAGAGGATGGTTGGGTACCGGAGTCGTGACGGAGGTGTGGCCGATATCACACTCCGCGGGGTGCGGTGACCGGCTCGGCCCAAAAGGCGGGCGAGTTTACCCATCTCACTTGATAGCTATACGCCCGGCGGTCATATTTTCTTCCCCTAACGGGTTGAAGTTTTGTTGATCGAGGGTCAGCCGACCGCCCTGGCGCCCTACCCTTCAGAGGGTGAAGCAATTGATGTCACTGGAGTCCGAGGTCGATCTTCCCGGCGAAGCCGTACTTCCCGGCGCACTGCCCGACGCCCTGCGCGCAGAGCTCATCGCGTTCCGGCGCGACATGCACATGCACCCGGAGCTGGGCAACCAGGAGTTCCGCACGACGGCCGCGATCAAGGAGCGGCTCGAGCGGGCCGGCCTCAAACCGCGCGTACTCACCGTCGGAACCGGACTCGTCTGTGACATCGGCGTAGAGGGCGAGCAGTGGGACGGAGGTCCCAGCATGCTCGCCCTGCGGGCCGACATCGACGGCCTGCCCATCCCGGACACCAAGGCCGAGTGCCCGTACCGCTCGACCGTGCCCGACCGCGCCCACGCCTGCGGCCACGACGTGCACACCACCGCCGTCCTCGGCGCCGGCCTGGTCCTCGCCGACCTGCACAAGCAGGGCCGGCTGCCCCGCCCCGTCCGGCTGATCTTCCAGCCCGCCGAGGAGGTGCTGCCCGGCGGCGCCGCCGACGTCATCAAGTGCGGGGCGCTGGAGGGGGTCGGCGCGATCATCGCCGTGCACTGCGACCCCCGGGTGGACGCGGGGAAGATCGGACTCCGCGAGGGTCCCATCACCTCCGCCTGCGACCGGCTGGAGATCTCCCTCGACGGCCCGGGCGGCCACACCGCACGCCCCCACCTCACGACCGACCTGGTCACCGCGGCCGCCCGCGTCGTCACCGACGTACCGGCCCTGGTCGGCCGGCGCTTCGACAGCCGCAGCGGGCTCGCCATCACCTGGGGCCGCGTCGAGTCGGGGCACGCGCCGAACGTGATCCCGCAGCACGCTGAGCTCTCCGGCACGGTGCGGTGCCTCGACATCGAGGCATGGCGGCAGGCCCCCGACGTCGTGGTCGCGGCGATCGACGAGATCGCCAACCTCTACCGCGCCAAGTCGGAGATCAACTACGTGCGCGGCGTGCCGCCCGTCGTCAACGAGCCCGGCGTGACCGAACTGCTGCGCGACGCCATGATCGCCCGTCGCGGGGTCGACTCCGTCCTGGGCACCGAGCAGAGCCTCGGCGGCGAGGACTTCTCCTGGTACCTGGAGCACGTCCCCGGCGCCATGGCCCGACTGGGCGTCCGTGTCCCCGGCGAGCGCCACGTACGCGACCTCCATCAGGGCGACTTCGACGTCGACGAGTCGGCGATCACGGTCGGCGTGGAACTCTTCACGGCTGCGGCCCTGGTCAACGGCCTCCGTTAGGACGGCCCTGGATCTCCGAAAAGGACTTCCGACGAGGGCAAAGGAACGGCGCGTGTCGAACAGGCTCGCGCCGTGCCCGCGGCGCACCTTTCGGCCCCGTTCGCTCCCGTGGTTCACAAGGACGTAACCGGCCATCGGCACGAATGGATAACGGCCCCACTGCGAACCGTTCCCAAGGGTGTCTACGCGCGTTAATGTGCGCCGCACTGAGCACCCACTGCGGGGCTTTGGAGAATGGGGAACTTCAAGATGCGTCGGATTTCCAGATTGACCCGCGTCGCGGTGGGGGTCGCGTCGCTCGGGCTCGTCGCCACGGCCTGTGGCAGCACCAGCAGTGAGAGCGGCGGCAGCGACACGAAGGACGACAAGGGCCTCGCCATCGCGTACGACGTCGGCGGCAAGGGCGACCAGTCCTTCAACGACGCCGCCTACGCCGGCCTGACGAAGGCGAAGGCCGAGTACGGCTACAAGACGGCCGACATCGAGCCCACCGAGGGCGAGACCGACGCCGACAAGGAACAGCGGCTGGTCTCGCTGGCCAAGCAGGGCTACAACCCGGTCATCGGCGTCGGGTACGCCTACGGCCCGGCGATGAAGGCCGTGGCCGCCAAGTACCCGGACACCACCTTCGGCATCGTCGACTCCGTGGTCGAGGGCAAGAACGTCGCTTCCCTTGTCTTCGCGGAGGAGCAGGCCTCGTACCTCGCCGGTGTCGCCGCCGCCAAGGTCACCAAGTCGAACACCGTCGGTTTCGTCGGCGGTGTGGACATCCCGCTGATCCACAAGTTCGAGGCCGGCTTCAAGCAGGGCGTGCAGGACACCGACCCGAAGGTGAAGGTCCTGTCGCAGTACCTGACGCAGACGGCCGAGGAGGGCGGCTTCGCCAGCCCCGACAAGGGCAAGGCCGCCGCCGAGGGCCAGATCGAGAAGAAGGCCGACGTCGTCTACCAGGCGGCGGGTCTCTCCGGCCAGGGTGTGATCGAGGCCGCCGCCAAGGCGAAGGTCTGGGCGATCGGCGTCGACTCCGACCAGTACAAGCAGGCCCCCCTCGCCGCGTACAAGCAGTACATCCTCACCTCCGCCCTCAAGGACGTCGGCGGCGCCGTCTACGCGCTGGCCAAGTCCGTCGACAGCGGTAAGCCGCTGACCGGCACCCAGACCTTCGACCTGAAGGTCAACGGCGTCGGAGTCTCCGAGGCGAACCCGGAGTTCGGCAAGGTCGCGGGACTCAAGGACGCCGTGGACAAGGCCAAGAAGGGCATCATCGACGGCTCCATCAAGGTCAAGACCGAGTAGCGATACCGGTCTGCGACAGCCGCAGAGGGCGGGCACCCCGGGGTGCCCGCCCTCTCCGGCGTTCCCAGGGCACGGATCACCCAGCGCCACCCCTCGTTCGCGGTCGGCAACGCCCGGGCCAAGGCGCGGGCATGGCTTGGGCACGGGCGCATAACAAGGTGGACAGAAGGGGTTTTCAGGCAGGTCTACGCGCGTTAATCTGCGGCGAAACCAGCGCCGAAGCTGAACCGACCCCGGCGCGTTGTACGACAGGAGCCCCACACATGCGCCGGATTTCCCGGATCACGGTCGCAGGCGCAGCGACCGCTTCCCTGGCCCTCGCACTCTCCGCCTGCGGCAGCACCTCGACCTCTGCGGGGTCGTCGGACTCGAAGGGGAACAAGGGCCTCGCCATCGCGTACGACGTCGGCGGCAAGGGCGACCAGTCCTTCAACGACGCCGCGTACGCGGGCCTGGAGAAGGCGCAGAAGGACTTCGGCTACGAGACGGCCGACGTGGAGCCCACCGAGGGCGAGACCGACGCCGACAAGGAGCAGCGTCTGGTCTCGCTGGCGAAGCAGGGCCACAACCCGGTCATCGGCGTCGGCTACGCGTACGCCTCGGCCGTCAAGGGCGCCGCGGAGAAGTTCCCGGACACCACCTTCGGCATCGTCGACGACGCCACGATCAACACCAAGAACGTCGCCGACCTGGTCTTCAACGAGGAGCAGGCCTCCTACCTCGCCGGTGTCGCCGCCGCCAAGAGCACCAAGTCGAAGGTCGTCGGCTTCGTCGGCGGTGTGGACATCCCGCTGATCCACAAGTTCCAGGCGGGTTTCGCGCAGGGCGTCAAGGACACCGACCCGAAGGTCAAGGTGCTCTCCCAGTACCTGACGCAGACGGCCGAGGAGGGCGGCTTCGCCAGCCCCGACAAGGGCAAGACGGCCGCCGAGGGCCAGATCGAGAAGAAGGCCGACGTGGTCTACGCGGCCGCCGGTCTGTCCGGTCAGGGCGTCATCGAGGCCGCCGCCGCCAAGAAGGTGTGGGCGATCGGCGTCGACTCCGACCAGTACGAGCAGGCCGCCCTCGCCAAGTACAAGGACTTCATCCTGACCTCGGCGATGAAGGACGTCGCCAAGGCGGTGTACAACCTTGCGAAGTCGGTCGAGGACGGCAAGCCCGAGACCGGTATCGTTCGTGGCGATCTGAAGACCGGCGAGGTGAGCCTCTCGGACTCCAACCCGAAGTTCGCGGACGACGCCGAGCTTCAGGAAGCCATCAAGACGGCCAAGGAGAAGATCATCAGCGGCGAGATCAAGGTCAAGAGCAGCTGACGACTTACTGCCTCGAGCAGGCAGTGACCCCCGGGGGTCGCGTCCGCTCAACGGGGTGCGGGGAGGCTGCTCCTCGTGCCCCGTTGGCGCGGGGGCGCCGGCCCCTTTGTTTGCCGTAGGGGCGCTACGCGCGTAGACGACCCCCGTCCCCAGGAGAGTGCGTTATCAACGCGTCCAGCAGCCCTCCGGCCGGAGCGGCGGTCAACGAATCGGTGACCGCCGTCGAACTCGCCGGGATCACCAAGCGTTTCCCCGGCGTCGTGGCCAACCACGACATCCACCTCAGCGTCCGCAAGGGCACCGTCCACGCCCTTGTCGGCGAGAACGGCGCGGGCAAGTCGACGCTGATGAAGATCCTCTACGGCATGCAGAAGCCGGACGAGGGCACCATCGCCGTCGACGGCGAGCAGGTGGCATTCTCGTCGCCGGCCGACGCCATCGCCCGCGGCATCGGCATGGTTCACCAGCACTTCATGCTCGCCGACAACCTCACGGTCCTCGAGAACGTGGTGCTCGGCAGCGAGAAGCTCTACGGCATCGGCGCCAAGGCCCGCCGCAAGATCAAGGAGCTCTCCGAGCGCTACGGCCTCGACGTGAAGCCCGACCTCCTGGTCGAGGAGCTCGGCGTCGCCGCCCGCCAGCGCGTGGAGATCCTCAAGGTCCTCTACCGCGGCGCCACCACGCTGATCCTCGACGAGCCCACGGCCGTCCTGGTGCCGCAGGAGGTCGACGCCCTCTTCGCCAACCTGCGCGAACTGAAGTCCGAGGGCCTGTCGGTCATCTTCATCTCGCACAAGCTCGGCGAAGTGCTCTCCGTCGCCGACGAGATCACCGTCATCCGCCGCGGCACCACCGTCGGTACGGCCGTCCCCGCCGAGACGACCCCGCGCCAGCTCGCCGAGATGATGGTGGGCAGCGAACTGCCCACGCCCGAGACGGCCGAGTCCACGGTCACCGACCGTCCGGTCATCACCGTCGACCAGCTGCGCCTGGCGGCCCCCGGCGGCAAGGCCCTCCTCGACCACATCAGCTTCACCATCCACGCGGGCGAGGTCCTCGGCATCGCCGGTGTCGAGGGCAACGGCCAGACCGAGCTGGTCGACGCGCTCATCGGCCTGAAGCACGCCGACTCCGGCACGATCACCCTCGTCGAAGAGGAGATCACCGCCTGGCCCACCCGCAGGCGCCGCGAGCAGGGCATCGGCTACATCCCCGAGGACCGGCACCGCCACGGCCTGCTCCTGGAGGCACCCCTCTGGGAGAACCGCATCCTCGGTCACGTCACCGAGAAGCCCCTCGCCAAGGGCGTCTGGCTGGACCCGAAGGCCGCCCAGGAGGACACCCGCCGGATCGTGACGGCGTACGACGTCCGTACCCCCGGCATCGACGTCACCGCCGCCTCCCTCTCCGGCGGCAACCAGCAAAAGCTCATCGTGGGCCGCGAGATGAGCCACAAGCCCCGCTTCCTCATCGCCGCCCACCCCACCCGGGGCGTGGACGTCGGCGCCCAGGCCGCCATCTGGGACCACATCCGCGAGGCCCGCCGCGAGGGCCTGGCCGTGCTGCTGATCTCCGCCGACCTGGACGAGCTGATCGGCCTGTCCGACACCCTGCGCGTGATCTACAACGGCCGGCTGGTCGCGGACGCCGACCCGGCCACCATCACCCCCGAGGAGCTCGGCTCGGCCATGACCGGTGCCGCGACCGGACACCTCGAGCACGAAGAGACCCCCGAGATCTCGAAGGCCGACGCCCCCGAGTCTCCGGAAGACGAGGCCCGCTGATGAAGAAGTTCGACAAGGAGCGCGTGCTCCTCGCGGTGGCCGGGCCGGTCATCGCGCTCGCCGTGGCCTTCGTCCTGATCGCGATCGTGCTGGTCGCGTCGGGCAAGAACCCCATCGAGCCGTTCGCCCTGATGTTTGAGCAGCTCGGCTTCTCCGACATCCAGGTGCTGATCATCAACCAGGCGTCGATGTACTACATCGCGGCGCTCGCGGTGGCCATCGGCTTCCGGATGAACCTGTTCAACATCGGCGTCGACGGCCAGTACCAGCTCGCCGCCATGATGGCCGCCGTCGTCGGCGCCCACGTGAGCATGCCGGCCGCGATCCAGGTGCCGCTGCTGCTCCTGACCGCCGTCCTCACCGGCGCCTTCTGGGCCGGCATCGCCGGTGTCCTCAAGGTCACCCGTGGCGTCAGCGAGGTCGTCGCCACGATCATGCTCAACGCGATCGCCACCTCGGTGATCGCCTACCTGTGGCTGCCGGACGTCTTCGGCGTGAAGGTCGGCAACAACAACACCACCGGCGAGATGGACGAGTCCGGCTGGATCCCCGGCATCGGCATGGGCGCGGCCGGCGAGATCTACGGCCTGGTCCTGCTCGCCGTCCTGCTCGGCATCGGCTACTGGGTCGTCCTCAACCGCACCCGCTTCGGCTTCGACCTGCGCGCCTCCGGCGCCTCGTCGACCGCGGCCGCGGCCAGCGGCGTCGACCCCAAGCGCATGGTGCTGACCGCCATGCTGCTCTCCGGCGGCCTCGCGGGCCTGGCCGGCCTGCCGATCCTGCTCGGCGACACCCACACCTACAGCCTGAACTTCCCCACCGGCATCGGCTTCCTCGGCATTGGCATCGCCCTGCTCGGCCGCAACAGCCCGGTCGGCATCGCCTTCGCCGCCCTGCTGTGGGCCTGGCTCGACAAGGCCTCGCCCGAACTGGACTTCCACGGCTACGACAAGGAGATCGCGGTCATCATGCAGGGCCTGATCGTGCTCTCGGTCGTCGTCTCCTACGAGGCCGTCCGCGAATGGGGCCTGCGCCGCCAGCAGCGCCGGGTCGGCGCCGAACTGGCCGCCGGTCACGTCCTCGGCACCCACAACACCACGAAGGAGGTGGCTGGCCGATGACGACCGTGACCGACCTCAACCAGCCCACGCTGCAGCCCGCGGCGCCCACCGGCCGCCGCCTGTCGTGGCCCGTCCTGCTGCTGGTCATCGCCGGCGGCCTGGCGCTGACCTCGATCGTCCGCATCATCACCGGCGCCGACGGCATCACCAACGTCAGCCAGATGTCCACCGCGCTCCAGCTCGCCGTGCCGATCGGCCTCGCCGGTCTCGGCGGCCTGTGGGCCGAGCGCGCGGGCGTCGTCAACATCGGCCTCGAGGGCATGATGATCCTCGGCACCTGGTTCGGCGCCTGGGCCGGATTCCAGTGGGGCCCGTGGACCGGTGTCCTGGTGGGCATCGCGGGCGGCGCGATCGGCGGCCTGCTGCACGCCTTCGTCACCGTCACCTTCAACGTCAACCACATCGTCTCCGGTGTGGCCATCAACATCCTCGCCCTCGGCGCCACCCGCTACCTCGCGCCCCTCGCCTTCGAGGGCCACACCGGCGGCTCCGCCAAGCAGTCCCCGGCGGTGGACTCCCTCGGCAACTTCACGGTGCCGGGCCTTTCCGACGCCCTGCGGGACCTCAACGCCCACGGCTGGTTCCTGATCTCGGACATCGCCGGCCTGCTCGGCGGCCTGGTCACCAACGTCTCCTGGCTGACCCTGATCGCCATCGCGCTGATCCCCGCCACCTGGTGGATCCTGTGGCGCACCGCCTTCGGCCTGCGGCTGCGCTCCTGCGGCGAGAACCCCGTCGCCGCCGAGTCCCTCGGCGTCAACGTCTACAAGTACAAGTACATCGCCGTGATCATCTCCGGCGGTCTGGCCGGCCTCGGCGGTGCCTTCCTGTCCATCGTGGCCAACCCCTTCTACCTGGAGGGCCA
The DNA here is from genome assembly GCF_045040895.1 of Streptomyces purpurascens. Classification (NCBI taxonomy): domain Bacteria; kingdom Bacillati; phylum Actinomycetota; class Actinomycetes; order Kitasatosporales; family Streptomycetaceae; genus Streptomyces; species Streptomyces purpurascens. The sequence continues at coordinate 5,905,112 of NZ_CP108341.1, forward strand.
GGTCAGCGGCCGCGGTTACATCGGCCTCGCCGCGATGATCTTCGGCAACTGGATGCCCGGCGGCCTCGCCATCGGCGCGGGCCTGTTCGGCTACACCGACAGCCTCAACCTGCGCGGCGGCTCGGCCAACGTCCACGCCCTGCTGTTGCTCGGCGCGCTCCTGCTGCTCATCGGCGCCATCTGGCTGGTGGTCCGCAAGAAGTACGTCCAGGCCGTGATCACCCTGATCGTCGGCGGCCTGGTGTTCGCCTGGTACGCGACCACCGACGAGGTCCCGAACCAGGTCGTCTCCGCCACGCCGTACGTCATCACCCTGGTGGTGCTCGCCCTGTCCGCGCAGCGCCTGCGGATGCCGAAGGCGGACGGCATGCCCTACCGGAAGGGGCAAGGCAAGTGACCGGCGCCGGCCCGGCCGTCGACTGGGAGAAGCTGCGCGCGGTGGCCCGGGACGCCATGTCCCGGGCGTACGCCCCGTACTCCGGCTACCCGGTGGGCGTGGCCGCCCTGGTCGACGACGGCCGGATCATCTCCGGCTGCAACGTCGAGAACGCCTCGTACGGACTGGGCCTGTGCGCCGAGTGCGGCCTGGTGTCGGAGCTGCACAACACCGGCGGCGGCCGCCTGACGCACTTCACCTGCGTCGACCGCGACGGCGCCCCGCTCGTCCCGTGCGGCCGCTGCCGCCAGCTGCTGCACGAGTTCGGCGGCCCGGACCTGCTGCTGGAGACCCCGGCGGGCATCGTGCCGCTGTTTCAAATGCTGCCCCAGGCCTTCGGCCCCGGCCACCTCAGCAAGTAGTCATTCCCGTACGGCCCCTCCGAGTCGCTCAGGAGGGGCCGTACGGCTTCTGGAAATCCTCGGAAGGAAGCCCAAGCCATGGCCATGGACGCCATCTCCGTCATCCGCACCAAGCGGGACCGCGGCGAACTCAGTGACGACCAGATCGACTGGGTCATCGACGCGTACACCCGCGGGGAGGTGGCCGACGAGCAGATGTCCGCCCTCGCGATGGCCATCCTGCTCAACGGCATGAACCGCCGTGAGATCGCCCGCTGGACCGCCGCGATGATCGCCTCCGGCGAGCGCATGGACTTCTCGTCCCTGTCCCGCCCGACGGCCGACAAGCACTCCACGGGCGGTGTGGGCGACAAGATCACGCTCCCGCTGGCCCCCCTGGTCGCCGCCTGCGGGGCCGCCGTACCCCAGCTCTCGGGCCGCGGCCTCGGCCACACCGGCGGCACGCTGGACAAGCTGGAGTCCATCCCCGGCTGGCGGGCCCTGCTCTCCAACGAGCAGATGCTGAACGTCCTGGACACCACCGGCGCGGTGATCTGCGCGGCGGGCGACGGCCTGGCCCCCGCGGACAAGAAGCTCTACGCACTCCGCGACGTCACCGGCACGGTCGAGGCGATCCCCCTGATCGCCTCCTCGATCATGTCGAAGAAGATCGCCGAGGGCACGGGCTCGCTGGTCCTGGACGTCAAGGTCGGCACGGGCGCCTTCATGAAGACTCTGGCCGACGCCCGCGAACTGGCCTCCACGATGGTCGGCCTGGGCACGGACCACGGTGTGCGCACGGTCGCCCTGCTCACGGACATGTCGACCCCGCTCGGCCTCACCGCCGGCAACGCCCTGGAGGTCCGCGAGTCGGTGGAGGTCCTGGCGGGCGGTGGCCCGGCCGACGTCGTGGAACTGACTCTGGCGCTGGCCCGCGAAATGCTGGACGCCGCCGGACTGAAGGACGCCGACCCGGCGAAGGCCCTGGCCGACGGCTCCGCGATGGACGTCTGGCGCCGCATGATCTCCGCCCAGGGCGGCGACCCGGACGCGGAGCTGCCGGTGGCCCGTGAGCAGCACGTGATCAAGGCGGCCGCCTCGGGCACCCTGACCCGCCTCGACGCCTACGACATCGGCATCGCCGCCTGGCGCCTCGGCGCGGGCCGCGCCCGCAAGGAGGACCCGGTCCAGGCGGGCGCGGGCGTGGAGATGCACGCCAAGCCGGGCGACACGGTGACGGAGGGCCAGCCCCTCCTCACCCTCCACACGGACACCCCCGAACGCTTCGAGTACGCCCTCCAGGCGATCGAGGGCTCCTACGACATCGCAGCGCCGGGGACGGACTTCACGGCGTCGCCGGTCGTGCTGGAGCGTATCGCCTGAGCTGCGGTTTCCTCCTTCGGGTGAACGGGATCGGTGGACCCCCGCCGGTCCCGTTCGGCATGCTGGACTCGGTGACGCACCGATAGGAGATCGCCATGAGCGCACTCACCGTGAGCCAGGACCCCGAGCAGAGCTGGGACGACCTCGTCCGGTTCTGGGAGGAGATGGAATGGCCTGAGGGCAGCAAGGTGGAGATCATCGAGGGGATCATCACCGTGTCACCTGCTCCCGCGTACCGCCACAACGTGATCGCGGCCCGCATCCAGCGGCGCCTCTATTCGGTGATCCCCGAAGACTGGGAGGTCTTCCAGACACTTGCGATCGCCGTGCCGTCACGTCTGGGCATGCTCATCCCGGATCTTGTTGTGGCTCCTGTACGTGAGGATGCCGACACGGACACTCATATCCCGGCCGCCCTCGCCGAACTCGTCGTAGAAGTCACGTCCAAGTCCAACGCGCGCCACGACCGAATCAGCAAGCCCGCGGCCTATGCCACGGGCGGGGTTCCGCTCTACCTCCTCGTCGACCGTTGGGCCCCCGACGGCCCCACTGCAACGCTCTACGGGGAGCCCAAGGGTGATGTCTACCGGCCTCTGAGCACCGCTAAGTTCGGCGAATCCATCAAGCTGCCCGCTCCCTTCGACCTCGTCATCGACACCGGCGAGTTCCCCGACAGCTGACTCACCCCAGCAACGCCGCCACCACCACAAGCACCGGCACCGCCAGCACCGTCGACAGCAGAATCGCCTCCCTCGCCAGTACCTCGCCCACCCGGTAGCTGCTCGCGTAGGTGAACAGGTTCTGGGCGGCCGGCAGGGCGGAGGTCACCACCACGTCGAGCAGGGACGCTCCGTGGAGGCCGAAGACGCCCGTGGCCAGGGCCCAGGCGATCAGCGGCTGGGCGATGGCCTTGAGGACAACGGCCAGCAGGACGGGGGCCCGTTCCGCGCCGCGCAGGGGGAGTGTGCTGCCGCGCAGGGAGATGCCGAAGGCCAGGAGGACCGCCGGGACGGACATGTTGCCGATCAGGGTCAGGGGGTCCATCAGCGGGCCCGGGACGTGGAGGCCGGTCGCCGACGCCGCCACCCCGGCCAGGGAGCCCAGCGCTATCGGGTTGCGGAGCGGCGTGAGCAGGCTCTGCCACAGGGGGCGCTTGTCCTCGTCCCCGACGGTCGCCAGGTCCAGGACCGTCAGCGCCACCGGTGTGACGGCGACCAGCTGGAACAGCAGCACCGGCGCGACCAGCGACGCGTCGCCCAGGACGTACACGGCGATCGGGATGCCGAGGTTCCCCGAGTTGACGTAGCTGGAGCACAGGGCACCGATCGTCGTCCTGCCCACACCCCACCCGCGCACGGCACCCACCGCCACGAACACCCCCGCCGCCGCTGCCGTGCTCATCGCCGTGACCAGCAGCCGGTCGGAGAAGATCACCGACAGGTCGGCCTGCGCGAGCGTCGTGAAGAGCAGCGCCGGAGACGCCACGTGGAAGGCCAGCTTCGTCAGGACCTCGCGGCCCCCGTCGCCCAGGTAGCCGCGGCGGCCGATGAGATAGCCGACCCCGATGACCACGGCGATGACCGCGAACCCGCTCAGCACTCCCTGCACGACGCCCCCTCACCGGCGAGGAAGGCATCAGGCAGCGCGGGAGGGGCAGGTGCATGGGGCATACAGCCAACCCTCCGGGGAAGGCCATGTCCCGGTCAATGTGATCTTTGCAGCGCGCCGACAGGAAGGACCGTCGCGATGAGTTACAGCCGCCCGCCCGGTCTACCGATCGTGGACGCCATGACACCCCCCGTGCTCGTGCTGCCCGGCCCCGTCACCCGGGACGAGGTGAGAGGGCTGAGCGACGACGTACGGGCACTGCTGCACACCAGCGGTGCCCGGGTCGTGGTGTGCGATGTCGCAGGCCTGGGGCCACCGGGCCTCGCCACCGTCGACGTGCTGGCGCGGCTCCAGCTCGCCGCCCGCCGGGCAGGAGGCCGGATCAGGCTCCGCGACCCCGACCCGGCCCTAGGCGCCCTGCTCGAGCTGGTCGGCCTCCGCTTCGAGACGGAGGGGCAGGTCGAAGAGCGGGAACCAGCGCTCGGTGTCGAGGAAGCAGTGGAACCCGGTGATCCGGCCGTCTGAGATCTCCAGCACCTGGACCGCCCAGGGCATGAAGCCGCCGCCCTCCGGGTCGGGCTTGTACTGGGCGAACCCCGGCAGCCCGTTCACCCGGACCGGCACCAGCCGGGAGCCCGCGCAGGGCGCGCCGAGCGTGGTCATGAAGCCGGTGATGTCCTTGACGCCGGTCAGCCACAGGTCGAACGGCGGCATCGTCATGACCGCGTCCTCGTGCAGCAGGGCCGTCAGCGCCGTCATGTCGTAGCCCTCGAAGGCCGCCACATAGCGATCCAGCAACTTCTGCTGGTCCTCGTCCAGCGGGTCGGACACGACCGCGTCGGCGCCCGGCTCCTGCCGCTCGGCCAGGGTGGCGCGGGCCCGCTGGAGGGCGCTGTTGACCGACGCCACCGAGGTGTCCAGCAGCTCGGCGACCTCGCTGGCCTTCCAGGCCAGGACCTCGCGCAGGATCAGCACCGCCCGCTGCTTGGCCGGCAGCTGCTGCAGGGCGGCCATGAAGGCGAGCCGCACCGACTCCTTGGCGACCGCCGCCTCCGCCGGATCCCCGGTCGTGGGCAGCACGCGGGCGTCCGGCATCGGCTCCAGCCAGGTGTTGTCCGGGCGGGGGGAGAGGGCCGCCTGGGCGAGCGGGGTGGAATCGGTGAGGTCCATGGGCCTGGCGCGCTTGTTGCCCGCGGTCAGCATGTCCAGGCACACGTTCGTCGCGATGCGGTAGAGCCAGGAGCGCAGGCTGGAGCGGCCCTCGAACTTGTCGTAGCTGCGCCAGGCGCGGACCATCGTGTCCTGCACCGCGTCCTCGGCCTCGAAGGAGGAGCCGAGCATCCGGTAGCAGTACCCGGTCAGCTCGGTCCGGTGTGCCTCCAGCCTGGTGTCCAGGTCCGTCGGTGTCGCCGTGCCGTTCGTCATCGTCCACCCACCCCTGTGGAATGTCTGTCACGCGCCTTTGCGCCCAGTACTCCGGAAGCTACCGCAGCCCACTGACAACGGCCCCCCGAGCGCACAAACGCGCAGACGGGAGCGGCCGCTTCAGACCAGTTGCAGCCGCCTCAGACCAGCTGCTTCACCGACATCAGCAGATGCCGGTGCGCCCCGGCCTCCGCCGTACCCGCCCCGGGGTCCGGCACCCGGTCCGGCACCCCGTGCAGCAGCGCCCGCTGCCCCGCCCCCAGCAGCTCCAGCCGTACCCGCGGGCTCTCGAACGACGTCAGCGCGTCCAGCAGATAGGCCGGGTTGAAGGCCACCGGCATCTCGTCGGCGCCGCTCAGCGTGGCCGGCAGCCGCTGGGCCGCCACGTCGTCCCCGAAGCCTGCGCGCAGCATCACGGACCCGTCGGACGAGAAGTCCAGCCGCACCGGACTGTTCGCCTCCGCCACCACCGCGACCCGCCGCACGGCCTCGGCCAGCCCTTCGCACTCCACCTCGGCGACCGCGGCCCCCGCCATGTCGAACAGCGACTTGTACGTCGGCAGCCGCCCGTCCAGGAGCCGCAGAGCCGTCCGCGTCGGCCCGCCCTCGAAGCCGACCAGCCCGCCCCCACGGGCCGGATCCCACCCGATCACCACGTCCCCGCAGCGCCCCAGCGACCGCGCGACATCCAGCAGCCGCCGCGACGGCAGCAGAGCCTCCACCACCCCGTCGGCCGCCGCCCCCGGCTTCCACTCCAGCCGCCGCACCGCATACCGGTAGCGATCCGAGGCGGACAGTGTCATCTCCCCGCCGTCGAGGCGCAGTTGGACGCCCGTCAGCAGCGGCAGCGTGTCGTCGCGTCCGGCGGCGACCGCGACCTGCGCGACGGCGGTCGCGAACGCGGCGGCGTCCACCGTGCCGTAGGGCGCGGGCGCCACCGGCAGGGCCGGGTACTCGGCGAGCGGCAGCGTGGAGAGACCGAAGCGCGTACCGTCCGCCTCCACCGTGAACCGTGACGTCTCCAGCGCACAGCTCACCGGCCCGTCCGGCAGCACCCGGCTCACGTCCAGCAGCCGCCGCCCCAGGACGAGCACCCGCCCGGGCACCGCGACCTCCGCTTCGGCCTCCACCCGTACCGCCGCCTCGAAGTCGAACCCCGTCACGGCCAGCCGTCCCGCGTCCGCCTCCAGCAGCAGTCCGCCCAGCACCGGCACCGGCGTCCGCGCGGGCAGCGCGCGTACCGACCGGCCCACGGCATCGGCGAACGCCGTACGGTCGATGCGGAACTCCATGAAAAATCCCCCTGCTCGGTCCGGTGGTCAGCGGACGCGGACGTTATCCGTGCCCACTGACAACCGGCCCCGACCAGGGGGAATGCTCCGGCGTACGACTCAGGCGGCCGTGATCAGCCGCCGCTGCAGCCGAGCAGCCCGCGTCCCGAACACCGTGATCGTCACGACGCCGAGCACCGCCAGCAGTCCGACGCCGACCGTCCCGGCCCAGCCGCCCGCGTGGAAGGCGATCGCGCCGACCGTGCTGCCCGCGCTGGAGCCGATGTAGTACGCGGACTGGTACAGCGCCGAGGCCTGCGCGCGGCCGGTCGTGGCCGTCTTGCTGACGGCCGAGGAGGCCACCGCGTGGCCCGCGAAGAAGCCGCCGGTGATGAGGACCAGACCCAGCAGGATCAGCGGCAGGGAGCCGGCGAGGGACAGCAGCAGGCCCGCGGCGGTCGTGCCGCCCGCCGCGTACAGCGCGCCCCGGCGGCCCATCCGGCCCACCAGCCGGCCCGCGGTCGACGCCGACACCGTCCCGACCAGGTACACCAGGAAGATCGAGCCGATGATGCCCTGGGGCAGCGAGAACGGGGCCTCGGTCAGGCGGTAGCCGATGACCGTGTACACGCCGCCGAACACCGTCATGAACAGCGCGCCGATCGCGTACAGCCGGCACAGCAGCGGGTTGGACAGGTGGTCACGGACCGTGCGGGCCAGGACACGCGGGCGCAGCGAGCCCGGCTTGAAGTGCCGGGGGGCGGGGATCAGCGCCCGGAAGGCCACCGCGCAGGCCACGGCGATCGCGCCGATGACACCGACGGCGACCCGCCAGCCCCACTCCTGCGCGACCCAGCCGGTGATGACCCGGCCGCTCATCCCGCCGACGCTGTTGCCCGCGACGAACAGCCCGATCGCGGTGACCAGCGCCTTGGGGCTGACCTCCTCCGCGAGGTACGCGGTCGCCGACGCGGGCAGCCCGGCCAGGGCCGCGCCCTGGAGCGCCCGCAGCACGACCAGCACGCCCAGCGACGGGGCGAAGGGCACCAGCAGCCCGATCGTGACGGCCACGGCCAGTGACCCGGTCATGACCGCACGCCGTCCGAAGCGCTCGGACAGGGCGCTCATCGGCAGGACGAACAGAGCCAGCCCGCCCGTCGCGGCGGCCACCGTCCAGCTCGCGTCGCTCGCCGCCACCCCGAACTCGCCGGAGATCAGCGGGAGCAGCGCCTGGGTGGAGTACAGCAGCGCGAAGGTCGCGACACCCGCGAGGAAGAGCGCGAGGCTCATCCGGCGGTAGCCGGGCCCGCCCGGCGACATACGGGAGTCGGAAGCAGGGACAGAGACATCGGCGCCCACGGTGGTGGACGCCCCGGTACTGGCGGGAGACATGCCTCGAAATTACGTACGGACCCACTGATCCGTCCAATGCATGGAACGGCGATAATCGTTCCCATGGTGCATCAACCCAGTTCAGCGGCTCGCCTGTCACCATCCGGTGACACAGAAGACATGGCAGAGATGTCCAAGGTGCTGGCCCCCCGCCTCGCGTACTTCGCAGGCGTCGCCCGCACCGAGCACGTCACCCGCGCCGCCCAGGAGATGGACGTCCCGCAGTCGACCCTCTCCCGGTCCATGGCCCGCCTGGAGCAGGACCTGGGCGTCGACCTCTTCGCCCGCCACGGCCGTACGGTCTCCCTCACCCCGGCCGGCCGCACCTTCCTCACCTCCGTCGAGCGCGCCCTGGCCGAGGTCGAGCGCGCCGCCGAGGAGGTACGGGCCGACGCCGACCCCTTCACCGGAAAGGTCGCCTTCGGCTTCCTGCACACCATGGGCGCCGAGACCGTCCCTGGCCTCCTCCAGGCCTTCCGCGCCGACCATCCCCGCGTCCGCTTCAGCCTGGTCCAGAACTACGGCGAGGCCATGCTCGAACGCCTCCGCGCCGGCGAACTCGACCTGTGCCTGACGTCCCCCGTCCCCGACGCCCCCGGCCTGGTGGCCCGCCGCCTCGACGAACAGAAACTCCGCCTGGTCGTCCCCGGCGACCACACCCTCGCCACCCGCCGCCGCATCCGCCTCGCGGAAGCCGCCGACGAAACCTTCGTCACCCTCGAACCCGGCTACGGCCTGCGCCGCATCACCGACGACCTCTGCCAGGAGGCGGGCTTCAAGCCCCGCATCGCCTTCGAGGGAGAGGAGGCGGAAACCCTGCGAGGCCTGGTGGCGGCGGGCCTGGGAGTAGCCCTCCTGCCCCCGCCGGCCGTCCCTCGCCCGGGCGTGGTGGAACTGACGGTGACGGCCCCCCGAGCGGTCCGCGAAATCGGCGTGGCCTGGCTGGAGGGCCACCCGGACACACCCCCGGTGGCAGCCTTCAAAAGGTTCCTGCTCTCAAGAAGAGGCAGCTTGCTCCCCTAGTCAGGGGCGCGGGGAACTGCGCGATCAACCACCACGAACCCGCACCCCGAAACCCACAGGCACCTCAAACGGCGCTACCGTCGCAACGAAGAACCAAACCCCGCAGCCAACGGCATCCGCAACCCCAGCGGCGGCGGCGCGGCGAACGCGTCCCGCACAGGCCGGGACACCGCCCGCCCGTACACCGCCCCCATCACGAAGTCCTCGGCCAGCGCCAGCACTTCATCCCGGTACTGGTGCAACCCGTGCCCATCCGCATGCACTTCGAACCGGCACACGTCCCGATTCGCCTTCTTCACCCGCGCCGCCAGCCGGAACGACAACTCGGGATCGGTCCGCTCGTCGTTCGTGCCGTGCACGATCAGCACCTGCCGCCCCACCAGCTGCTTCACCGGTTCGGGTGGCGCCGCCACTTCCTCCTCCGGCAGCCAGGGGGCCAGCGCCAGCACGGAGTTGACGGCCTCGTGCCCACCCGCCCGCAGTCCGGCCCGGCCGCCCATGCCGATCCCCGCGAGGCAGACGGGCACGTCCCCGTAACGCCGTACGACCTCGTCGGCCGCCCACGCGGCATCGGCCGCGAGATTGGCCTCGCCGCCGTTCCAGCCGCGGCAGCGGTAGTGCACCACGTGCGCGACCAGACCCTCGTCCCGGCCCGCGCGGGCCAGCCGGCGCCCCAGGGCGCGTACGGAGGCGGTCGCCAGCATGGGCGACGGTCTGCGGGCGGAGACCTCGTCCCCGTTGGGCAGCAGCAGCACCACGCCGCTCACCGCCGTCGGCTCCGGACCGAGTGTCCTGCCCAGCCGGGCCCTGCGAACCGGCGTCGCTTGGTGTGCCATGACAGAACAGTGTCAGAAGCGCGGGTGTATTCGACCCGTCCTCGGGGTCACCGTTACGTATCGACGAAAACGTAAAGGGGCCGAAGAGGCGCCATCTACGCGCGTAGGAGTTAGAGTGCGGAAATGACGAGCCAGACCATCGCGAACACCCCGACACCGGACCAGATCCGCCGGGCGCCCAAGGTTCTGCTGCACGACCACCTCGACGGCGGCCTGCGCCCCGCCACGATCGTCGAACTCGCCCGCGAGAACGCCTATACCCAGCTCCCCGAGACCGACCCGGAGAAGCTCGGCATCTGGTTCCGGGAGGCCGCCGACTCCGGTTCCCTGGAGCGGTACTTGGAGACCTTCTCCCACACCGTCGGCGTCATGCAGACCCGCGACGCCCTGGTCCGGGTCGCCGCCGAGTGCGCCGAGGACCTCGCCGAGGACGGCGTCGTCTACGCCGAGGTGCGCTACGCCCCCGAGCAGCACCTCGAGGGCGGGCTGAGCCTCGAAGAGGTGGTCGAGGCCGTCAACGAGGGCTTCCGGGAAGGGGAGCGGCGCGCCAGGGAGAACGGCCACCGCATCCGCGTCGGCGCCCTGCTCACCGCCATGCGGCACGCGGCCCGCGCCCTGGAGATCGCCGAACTCGCCAACCGTCACCGGGACCTGGGAGTGGTGGGGTTCGACATCGCCGGTGCCGAGGCCGGCTACCCGCCCACCCGGCACCTGGACGCCTTCGAGTACCTGAAGCGCGAGAACAACCACTTCACCATCCACGCCGGCGAGGCCTTCGGGCTGCCGTCCATCTGGCAGGCCCTCCAGTGGTGCGGCGCCGACCGGCTCGGCCACGGCGTGCGGATCATCGACGACATCCAGGTCCACGAGGACGGCCGGGTCGAACTCGGTCGGCTCGCCTCGTACGTCCGGGACAAGCGCATCCCGCTGGAGCTGTGCCCGAGCTCCAACCTCCAGACCGGGGCGGCCTCCTCGTACGCCGAACACCCCATCGGGCTGCTGCGCCGGCTGCATTTCCGCGCCACCGTCAATACGGACAATCGCCTCATGTCCTACACGAGTATGAGCCGGGAATTCGAGCATCTTGTCGAGGTGTTCGGTTACACGCTCGACGACATGCAGTGGTTCTCAGTCAATGCGATGAAATCAGCGTTCATTCCTTTCGATGAACGACTGGCCATGATCAATGACGTGATCAAGCCCGGATACGCCGAGCTGAAATCCGAATGGCTGTTCCGGCAGACCGCCTCCACCAGCGGCTCTGTGGATTCGGAGGGCTGACCCGGGAGGAAAGGGCGCACAGGGAATGCGGACGGTGTTCACACGCCGTCCGCATTTCGATGTTTGCGGCGGGTGGTGCCGCGTGATTACGGTCGCCGCACCGCTCACACACCCCGTCATCCCATTGCGAGGACGCGTTTTCATGAAGCAGTCTGCTGCCAAGTCCCTCGGTGTCGCCGCTCTCGGTGCCGCCTTCGCCGCCACCGGTGCGGGCGCCGCCGACGCCGCCCCGGCCGTCCCGGACGCCACGCAGGCGCTGGGGGGCGTCACTCAGGCGCTCCCGGCGGAGCAGCTCTCCCAGACGCTGCCGGCGGGCACGGGCGAGGCGGTGGGCCAGGGGCAGAGCCTGGCCGGCACCGGTCTCGCCGCCGCCCAGCCGGTCGCCGGGCAGCTGCTCGCCCAGGGCCCGAACGGCCCGGCCCCCAAGCTGCTCGGCGGGCTCCCGGTGAACGGCATTCCCCTCGCCTGACCCTCCCGCCCGTGCGGACGCACACGCCGACGGGGCGCACCCCTGGACACAGGGTGCGCCCCATCGGCGTTTCAGCGGCGGGCGGTCACCAGGCCGTCTGTGCCTTGTTCTGCACCTTGTCCTCCGAGGGCAGCACGATCCACAGCGCGATGTACAGCAGGAACTGCGGGCCGGGCAGCAGGCAGGAGACCAGGAAGATCACCCGCATCGTCGTGGTGGAGGTGCCGAAGCGCCGTGCCAGCGCGGCGCACACTCCGCCGATCATGCGGCCGTGGGTGGGGCGGGCGAGGCGGGACATGTGCGGCTCCTTCAGCGTCGGTGTGCGAGGTCTCTCGTCCGAGTACCCCATCTGCACTCCACGCTACGGAGACGAAGGGGGCAAAGCGTCGCTCCACGGGGCGATCCCGACCCTGGGAATCGTCGGGGTCCGACCCTGAGCCGGCTCCTCCGGGGCCAGGGGCGTGCGGGTCAGGGGCGCGATGGTGCGGCGGCGCAGCCAGGAGCGGCCCGCGGGGACGAGCGCGAGGTGCGCGAGGGCCACGCCCGCGGTGTTCAGGAACAGGGAGTCGACATCCACGACCTGACCGGGCACGCCGGTCTGCAACAGCTCGATGCCCAGCGACAGCAGCGCCCCGGCTGCGACGGTGCGCAGCAGGGACGCCAGAGGCGAGACCACCAGCCTGCCGCCCACCATCGGCAGCAGCACGCCCAGCGGGGCGAGCAGCGCCATCCCCTCGCCGATCCGGCGGGCCGCCCCCGGCCAGCCCAGGGCGAGATCGGCCCGGATGCCGTCGAACGGCCGCAGATTGGCGGGCATCACCCAGGGCACCTCCAAGGGCCGCAACGTGAACCAGGCGACGAACGCGAGGTGTGCGACGAGGAGGACACCTCCTGTCACACGGATGCGGAACTCGGCGCTGCCGCCGATGGAGCCATGACGCTGCACGCCCCCCTAGACGCGGCCTCCGGCAGGATCGGTTCCGGGATGCCCCCCGGGAGGCCTGTGAGGCGTGCGCCACAGCCCGGCGGAGACCGCCCCGGGCCTCACTCGCCGGCCACGTCCTTGGACGGCGGTTCCGTGCTGCCCGGGCGGGCCCGCACCTCGTCGGTGCACTCGTAGCGGCGCGGAGACTCGGGGCCGGGGCCGCCGAGGACCACGGAGCCGTCGCCCTCGGCGGCGGCGGAGTCGGAGAAGGTACAGACGATCTGTGCCAGGGCGTACGAGGTGAGGCTGTCCGGCGACACGCTCAGCCGCAGCGCGTCCTCCGGGTCGCCCTTCAGGGGCCCGCCCACGGTGATGCCGCCGCGAACGTCCGTGCTGTAGCCGGCCTCCTTCTCGGCGGGCGACGGGGGCTCGGCGAGCTGGTCCAGCAGGCCCTGCGCCACCAGCATGCGCCGCTCGGAGTCGGCCGCGCCGTCCGGGACCCGTACGGTCCGGTCGACGGTCACCAGCGAGGACCCGCACAGCAGGAACACCTGCACCGGCAGCCCCCGCGCGGTCTGCGTCGACACATCCGGCTCAGCCAGCGAACACTGCACCCGCGAGGGCGCGGGCCCGAAGTTCGTCGGCACCTCCGTGGCCCGGATCCCGCAGCCGGCCAGCAGGACGGCGAGCACGGGCAGGCCGGCCAGCCGGGCCAGGGCTCGTGGACGTCGGGTGGTCATCAGGCGTCCCCCTTCGAGTCCTCGGCCCGGCTCCGGTCGGCGTCCGGCCCGGGCTCCTCTTCGTCCTCGGCGGGCTGGTCCGCCGAGGCGGAGGTGCCGCGCGGGAGCCGCAGGGTGAACACCGCGCCCGAGTCGGCCGAGTTGGCCGCGGTGATCTCGCCGCCGTGGATGTGGGCGTTCTCCAGTGCGATGGACAGGCCCAGGCCGCTGCCCTCGGAGCGCGGCCGGGACGCGCTGGCCTTGTAGAACCGGTCGAAGACATGCGGCAGCACGTCCTCGGGGATGCCGGGCCCGTGGTCCCGCACCTCGATGACGAGCGAGTCGTCGTCCGCGCGGACGATGACCCGCACCGGGGAGCCGCCGTGCTTGAGGGCGTTGCCGATGAGGTTGGCCAGGATGACGTCGAGGCGGCGCGGATCAAGGCGGGCGTGGATACCGCGCTCGGCGTCCAGCTCGACCGCGTCCAGCCAGGCCCGGGCGTCGATGCACGCGGTGATCTGGTCGGCGATGTCGACGTCGTCCAGGACGAGCCGGGCGGTGCCCGCGTCGAAGCGGGTGACCTCCATCAGGTTCTCGACCAGGTCGTTCAGCCGCCGCGTCTCGCTGACCACCAGCCGCACGGCGGGCTCGATCATCGGGTCCATGCTCCCGGTCTCCGCCTCCAGCTCCTCCTCCAGCACCTCCGTCACGGCGGTGATGGCGGTGAGCGGCGTACGCAGCTCATGGCTCATGTCCGCGACGAACCGGCGGGACGCCTCGTCCCGCGCGGCCATGTCGGCGACCCGTTTCTCCAGCGCCTCGGCCGCGTTGTTGAACGTCCGGGACAGATCGGCGAGTTCGTCGGTGCCCGACACCCTGAGCCGGGTGTCCAGCTTGCCCTCGCCGAGCCGCCGCGCGGCCGTCCCGAGCCGCTGCACGGGCTTCAGCACCGTCGTCGCGGCGGCCTGCGCGAGCAGCGCCGAGCCGATCAGCGCGAGTCCCGTGGCGATTCCCAGCGACCAGGCGAGCGAGTTCAGATCCTTCGCCTCCGGTTCCAGCGACTTGAGCATGTAGCCGGTCGGGCCGCCGCCGATCACCCGCGTCCCGGCCACGAGATACGGCGTGTCGTGGTCTATGACCCTCTGCCAGTACAGGTGGTACGGGTGCTTGTTGGCCCCGTCGACCTTCTGCGTCTTGTTCACCGCCGTGCGCAGCGAGGCCGGCACGTCCCGCAGCGAGAAGCCGCTCAGCCCGCCGGAGCTGCCGTAGACGGTCCTGCCGTCGGCGTCGCGGGCGACCAGCAGCACGCTGAAGCGCTGGTCGCTGCCCGCCATCTGGCCCGCGGTGTGCTGCAACTCGTCCTGCGTCGGCCGCCCGGGCAGCGCGCCCGCCCGGTTCTGCATCTCCTGCTCGAAGTCGCGCAGCACGGCGTCCTGGGTGCGTGTGAGGACGGCCTCGCGGTTGAGCCAGTAGGCGATCCCGGACGCGGACACGGCGGCCGTCAGGGCCACCAGGCCGAAGACGACGACCAGCCTCAGCCGCAGGCTCGTGAAGCGCAGCCGCGACAGAGCTCCCTTGCGCGCCCCGGTCCAGCCGCGGGCCCCCCCTTGGTGCGCCTGTGTCACTGAGGCGCGTCCAGCCGGTAGCCGACACCCCGCACGGTACGGATCAGAGTCGGGGACGACGGCACGTCCTCGACCTTGGCGCGCAGCCGCTGGACACAGGCGTCCACGAGCCGCGAGTCACCCAGGTAGTCGTGCTCCCACACCAGCCGCAGCAGCTGCTGCCGGGACAGCGCCTGCCCCGGCCGACGGCTCAGCTCCAGCAGCAGCCGCAGCTCGGTCGGCGTGAGCTGGAGGTCCTCGCCGTTCTTGGTCACGGTCATCGCCGAGCGGTCGATGACGAGGCTGCCGAACGACGCCGCGTCGTTGGACTCCCGCTCGCCGCGCCGCAGCACGGCCCGGATCCGGGCGTCGAGCACACGCCCCTGCACCGGTTTGACGACATAGTCGTCGGCGCCGGACTCCAGCCCGACGACCACGTCGATGTCGTCATTGCGCGCGGTCAGCAGGATGATCGGCAACTGGTCCGTGCGCCGGATGCGCCGGCACACCTCGAACCCGTCGATGCCGGGCAGCATCACATCCAGCACGATCAGATCCGGCCGCTGCTCGCGCAGCAGCTTCAGACCGTCCTCACCACTGGCAGCGGTCGCCACGCGGTGACCCTGGCGCGTCAGTGAGAGCTCCAGGGCCGTCCGGATGGCGTCGTCGTCCTCGATCAGCAACAGGGAAGGCACGGGCTCATTCTGGCCCATGAGGGGGGCGGGGTTCGACCTGTGGGCCGAGATCATGCCCGCGCCTACCGCCGACGCCTGTGTACGAACCGTGGTCGGCCTGTGGCCGGGCCCTGTGACAGGCCTGTGACAGTCGGCGGACACGGCGATGAAAGTGCCGGGGCAAGCTTTTCGGCACAGGCAAGGAAGCCCGCCCGACCGGCGGGCCGCACACCGGAAGTCCACGACGGGGGGCGCGAGATGAACACGCTGCACGGCATCAGCACCAGCGCAGTGATCACGCGTCTGCACGACGTGCACCGGGGTTCCGAGAAGTCCGGTGCCGTGAGCGGGCGGGGGTGCGCTCGCGGCACCGGGCGTCAGCACACCGGTTACATGACGGTGGTCGACGCACGCACGGGGGACAAGGCTCACGGGGGAGCCGCGTACAGGGAGGACTCGGGGGAGCGCCGCTCGCTGTCGGAGGCGGAGTTCACCGCCTACGTCCAGGAGCGCCGCGCCTCCCTGTACGCCACTGCCTACCACCTCACCGGTGACCGCTTCGAGGCCGAGGACCTGCTGCAGAGCGCGCTGTTCTCGACCTACCGAGCGTGGGACCGGATCAGTGACAAGGCAGCGGTCGGCGGATACCTCCGCCGCACCATGACCAACCTGCACATCAGCGCGTGGCGCCGCCGCAAGCTGAACGAGTACCCGACCGAGGAACTGCCGGAGACCGCCGGTGACACGGACGCGATGCGCGGCACCGAGCTGCGCGCCGTCCTGTGGCAGGCGCTGGCCCGGCTGCCCGAACTCCAGCGGACGATGCTGGTCCTTCGTTACTACGAGGGCCGCACGGACCCGGAGATCGCGGAGATCCTCGACATCAGTGTCGGCACGGTGAAGTCCAGCATCTGGCGGTCGCTCCGCCGGCTGCGCGAGGACGAGGTCCTCAGCTTCGGCCGTGACGAGGAAGACGCCTTCGGCGAGCTCGTGGCCTGAAGGTCTGGGGGGGAGCACCACAAGGGGGCCCACGGGGGACTGTGGAGACGCTGGGGGGCGTCTCCTCAGGAGAGTGGGGACACGGGGGAACGAGGGGGAGGAAACGGGGGAGCACCACGGGGGAACACAGGAGCGGGACTGGAGGGCCGGGGGGTCCGTCCAGTCCCGCTTTTCCGTTCCCGCGTCTTACGCCGCCCGTCCGGCGTCGTCGCCGCTCAGGCCGCCGTACGGAGACTCGCGCACCGGCCCGCCGCAGCAGCCGCCAGCCGGCCCATCGCCTCGTCGCGGTCGCAGGCGTACGCGCCCAGCGCGGTCTGGCGGGCGACGATCGAGCGCTCCTGCCGCATCAGGCGCCAGCCGCGGCGCAGCAGGAACGGCACCGACTTGCGGCCCTCCTTCAGATCCCGCAGGAAGCGGCGGCGGAACGTCTTCACCGGGCCGCGGCTCAGGCACAGCGCGTCGGCCAGGAGGCCGAGTTCCCGGCAGCGCGTGACGATCTCCGCGGCGAAGATGCCCTCCGCGAGGAACAGCGGGGTCCGTCCGATCTCGACCGTCTCCTCGCCGGTGCGGGCGCTGAGCGAGAGGTCGTAGACGGGGACGGCCGTACGGCCCGTGCGGCACAGCTGGGTGATCGCGGTGACGGCCGTGTCCGCGTCCCAGGAGTCCGGATGGTCCCAGTCGATGTCCGAACTCCCCTCCACCGAAGGCAGAGTCGGGTCGTCGCCCTCCTTGTAGAAGTCGTCGAGCCGCAGCACCGGAAGGCCGGAGCGGGCCGCGAGGAGGGACTTGCCGGAGCCGGAAGGGCCGCAGAGCAGCACGACTCGCGTAGGTATGGGCAGAGGGGAACTCACGGGACACCAGTGTGAGGCATCCATCGGGGACCGTACGACCCCGCGGGTCGCCTTTGATGCGCGCGTCACATCTCAACTACCCTTCGTGTCGTTCCGATTACCCAAAGCGTCAAGAGGTGGCAGTGATGGCCCGACACGACTCACCCAAGAAGCCGACCGTCCAGCGTGCCCTGGCCGTCCTCGCGACCGCGGGAGTGGCGCTGGGGGCGGGGGCGGGGGCGGCCGCGGCGGGCACCGGCTCGGTCCTGGACGTGGTGCACACCTCCCTGGGGAAGACCGACCCCCGGGCCGGTCTCCAGGCCGCGAGCGACACCCTCGCCTACGCCACCGGCACGGTCACCGGCCTCAAGCCCAATCCCCTCGCCGGCACGGGAGTCGACCCGCTCGACAACAGCGTCGGCACCGAGGTCGCCGACTTCAGGCCGATGGCGTCCCGGGAGGTGACGGGGCCGGTGGCTCAGGCCCCGTCGGTCGGGGGCATTCCGGTGGTGGAGCAGGTGACCGCGCCGCTCTCGCGGTAACTCAGCGGCCCCGCAGCGGGACCTCCCGGACCAGCCAGGACACCGCGAACGCCACGGCGCACAGGACGGCCGTGCCGAGCGCGACACCGTGTAGTCCGTCCACCACGCCCGCCCGGAAGGCGTGCCGGACCGGCTCCGGCAGGTCCCGCAGCGCCTCGGGGGTCAGCTCACCGCCCGTCAGCCGGGCGCCCTCGGCGCCGAGCCGGTCCGTGACCGCGGCCGTGAGCCGGCCGGTGTAGACGGAGCCGAGGACGGCGACGCCGAGCGAGCCGCCGATGGTGCGCAGCAACGTCTGGGTGCCACTGGCCGCGCCCATGTCGCGTGGTTCCGCGCTGTTCATCGTGATGAGCATCGTCGGCTGCATCAGACAGCCGATGCCCACGCCCAGCACCAGCGTCAGGCCGGAGGCGACCGGCGCCGTCGTGGTCGTGCCGAGCGTCAGCAGGGCCAGCGCCCCCGCCGAGGCCAGCGCACCGCCCGCGATGGGGTAGCCGCGGTACCGCCCGCCGTCGCCGACCCGCCGGCCGATGACGAGCTGGGCGGCGATCATGCCCAGCATCAGCGGAAGCAGCAGCAGTCCGCTCTCGGTGGACGACATGTCCCGTACGAACTGCAGGTACTGGGGCAGATAGCTCGCCGCCGCCAGCATGGCCGCGCCCGTGACGAAGCTGAGCACCTGCGCCACGGAGAAGTTGCGGTCGCGGAACAGCCGGGGCGGGATCACCGGTTCCGGGGCGCGCCGCTCGACCCGTACGAAGGCGGCCAGTGCGACCGCGGAGACCAGGGCGAGCCCGAGGATCTGCGGCGAGGACCAGGCGTACGTCGTCCCGGCCCAGCTCGCGAGGAGGGTCAGGGCGAGGATCGCGCCGGTCAGCAGCCCGGCTCCGGCCAGGTCGATCCGGGCCTTGACCCGGGCGGCCCGCAGCCGCACCCCGAAACCGATCAGGGCGAGCGTCACCGCGCCGACCGGGACGTTGACGTAGAACACCCAGCGCCAGTCGAGCTGGTCGGTGAGGAAGCCGCCGGCCAGTGGTCCGCCGATCATCGCGGCGGGCAGCAGCACCCCGATCAGCGACTGGGCCCGCCCGGCCTCCGCCGGGGTGAGCAGGGTGCCGATGAGGGCGAGCGCGCCCACGAAGAGGCCGCCCGCGCCGATGCCCTGAAAGGCCCGGAAGGCGATCAACTGCCCCATGTCCTGGGCGAGTCCGCAGAGCACGGAACCGGCGAGGAACACGGTGATGGAGGTGAGGTAGCTGCCCTTGTGGCCGTACAGGTCGCCGAGTTTCCCCCAGATCGGGGTGGTGACGGCGGTGGTGAGCAGATAGGCCGTGATCACCCAGGACAGGTGGTCGAGGCCGCCCAGGTCGCCGACGATGGTGGGCAGCGCGGTGCCGACGACGGTTCCGTCGAGCGTGGCGAGCACGATGCCGAGCAGCAGGCCGAGGACGACGAGCCGGGAGGGCGGGGCGTCCGGCCGGGCCGGATGTGCCGTGCTCGCGGGCGAGGCCGTGGTCTCCCCGGTCATGCGACGTAGTCGCGGACGGACTTGGCGTCCCGCAGGGCGTGGCCCCACCAGGCGAGCTGGTCGAGCAGGGCCTTCGCGGCCGTGTCGGCGGCGGGTTCCGTGCAGATGCCGTCCTCGTCGAAGCGGCTCCAGGCGTTGTGGAAGCTGACGGTGTTGCGGATGGTCGTGGCGTTCACCTCGGCCATGACGACCCGTAGCTGCTCCACCGCGCGCAGACCGCCGGACAGGCCGCCGTAGGAGACGAAGCCGACCGGCTTGCCGTGCCATTCCTCGCCGTGCCAGTCGATCGCGTTCTTCAGGGACGCCGGGAAGCTGTGGTTGTACTCGGGTGTGACGAGGACGAAGGCGTCGGCCGCCGCGAGCCGTGGGGACACGAGGGCCAGTTGCTCCTCGGTGCCGGGCGGCGGCTGCCGGCCGAAGGCCGGGAACACCGTCGGCAGCGGCGTCTGAGCGAGGTCGACGACATCGGCGCGCAGGTCGTCGCGCTGGTCGAGGTGGCCGGTCAGCCACTTGGTCACGACCGGCGCGAAGCGTCCCTCCCGGGTCGAGCCAACGAGGACGGCGACGTGGAGCGGTTCGGTGGTGGCGGGCATGGGTCTCCCCCTGGATGTGTACAGCGTATCTTCAGTGCGTACAACGTACACAGCGATGTGTACGACGTCTACTGGAGATACGCTGTACACGACATTCGACCGGGAGGAGCGGACCATGGCGGTCGCGAAGAAGAAGGAGGGCGAGGAGAGCGGGGCGGAGGCGCCCTCCCTCTGGGAGCGCATGGAGCGGCCCGCTCCGGCCCCTCGCACCTCACTGACCCTGGAGCGGATCGCCGCCGCCGCGGTCGAGATCGCCGACGAGGAGGGCGGCGCGGCCGTCACCATGCGCCGTCTCGCCACGAAGCTCGGCGTCGCGCCCATGGCCGCCTACCGGCACGTCAACGGCAAGGACGACCTCTGGGCGCTCATGATCGACCGGGTGTCCCGGGAGCTGACCGTGCCGGACGGGGCGACGGACTGGCGGGACGTGCTGCGCTCCTACGCCCTCCAGACACGGGAGCTGATGCTCGCCCACCCGTGGATGGCCGTCATGCCCACGCCGGTGATCACGCTGACGCCGTCGCGGATGGCCGTGGCGGAACGGCAGTTGGCCGCGCTCGCCGTCTGCGGCCTGGACGCCGACTCGGTGATGGCCGCCTTCCGGGCCGTCACCTCCTTCGTGCACGGGTCCGCCCAGTCCGAGATCGCCGTGCGGGAGTACCAGGAACGGCACGGCTGGACCAGCGGCGACGAGACCCGCCGGGCGCTCGCCCCGCAGATGGTCTACCTGATGAGCACGGGCCGCTATCCGGCGTACGAGCAGTACGCCCTCAGCGCGGCCCGCAAGGACGACCGGGCCTGGGAGTTCGCGTTCGGGCTCGACTGCGTGCTGGACGGCATCGCGCGGCGGCTCGGGATCTGAGCGAGGCCGCCTACGGAGAAGCCCCGGCCCTCCTGGACGGAGGAGGGCCGGGGCTTCCGTACCGGAAGAGTGCGTCTAGTACGAGGAACCCGACGCGCCCAGTGACCCCGTGGGGTGCCAGACCGTTTTCGTCTCCAGGAACGCCGTCATGCGGTCGGTGCCCGGGGTCTCCGCGTAATCCACAGGCTGTGGACGGAGAACGCGCTTGAGGTTGTCGGCCGCCGCGATCTCCAGTTCCTTCGCGAGGACCTCGTCGGCGCCCGCGAGGTCGATCGCGTTGACGTCCTGGTGGGAGGCGAGCGGGGTCGCGATCTCCGCCGTGCGGCCCGAGAGGACGTTGACCACACCGCCGGGGACGTCCGAGGTGGCCAGCACCTCGGCCAGGGACAGGGCGGGCAGCGGGGACTTCTCGCTCGCCACCACGATCGCCGTGTTGCCGGTCGCGATCACCGGGGCGAGGACCGACACCAGGCCCAGGAAGGACGACTCCTGCGGGGCCAGCACCGCGACCACGCCCGTCGGCTCGGGAGAGGACAGGTTGAAGAACGGGCCCGCCACCGGGTTGCCGCCGCCGACCACCTGGGCGATCTTGTCGGTCCAGCCCGCGTACCAGACCCAGCGGTCGATCGTCGCGTCCACGACCGCCGCCGCCTTGGACTTCGACAGGCCCTCGGCGTCGGCCACCTCACGCGTGAACTGGTCGCGGCGGCCCTCCAGCATCTCGGCGACGCGGTAGAGGACCTGGCCGCGGTTGTACGCCGTCGCCCCGGACCAGGCGCCGAACGCCTTGCGGGCCGCGACCACGGCGTCCCGGGCGTCCTTGCGGGAGGACAGGGGCGCGTTCGCCAGCCACTTGCCCTTGGAGTCCGTCACCTCGTACACCCGGCCGCTCTCGGAACGCGGGAACTTCCCGCCGACGTACAGCTTGTAGGTCTTCAGGACGTTGAGCCGATCAGACATCGAGGTACGCCTCCAGGCCGTGGCGGCCGCCCTCGCGGCCGAAGCCCGACTCCTTGTACCCGCCGAACGGCGAGGTCGGGTCGAACTTGTTGAACGTGTTGGACCAGACGACACCCGCGCGGAGCTTGTTCGCGACCGCCAGGATGCGCGAGCCCTTCTCCGTCCAGATGCCGGCGGAGAGGCCGTACTGCGTGTTGTTGGCCTTGGCGACCGCCTCGTCCGGCGTGCGGAAGGTCAGGACCGACAGCACCGGGCCGAAGATCTCGTCGCGGGCGATCCGGTGCGCCTGGGTGACGTTCGTGAAGAGCGTCGGGGCGAACCAGTAGCCGCTCTCCGGAAGTTCGCAGGCCGGCGACCAGCGCTCGGCGCCCTCCGCCTCGCCCTGCTCGACGAGGGAGGTGATGCGCGTGAGCTGCTCCTCGGAGTTGATCGCTCCGATGTCCGTGTTCTTGTCGAGCGGGTCGCCGAGCCGGAGCGTCGACAGGCGGCGCTTGAGGGAATCGAGCAGCTCGTCCTGGATCGACTCCTGGACCAGGAGACGGCTGCCGGCGCAGCAGACCTGGCCCTGGTTGAAGAAGATGCCGTTCACGATGCCCTCGACGGCCTGGTCGATCGGGGCGTCGTCGAAGACGATGTTGGCGCCCTTGCCGCCCAGTTCCAGCGTGAGCTTCTTGCGGGTGCCGGCGACCGTGCGCGCGATCTGCTTGCCGACGGCCGTGGAGCCGGTGAAGGCGACCTTGTTCACGTCCGGGTGGCCCACCAGCGCGGCGCCCGTGTCGCCGTAGCCGGGGAGGATGTTGACGACGCCCTTGGGGAGACCGGCCTGGCGGCAGATGTCCGCGAAGAAGAGCGCCGAGAGGGGGGTCGTCTCGGCGGGCTTCAGGACGACCGTGTTGCCCGTCGCGAGTGCCGGGGCGATCTTCCACGCCAGCATCAGGAGCGGGAAGTTCCAGGGGATGACCTGGCCCGCCACTCCGAGCGGCTTCGGGTTCGCGCCGTAGCCGGCGTGGTCGAGCTTGTCGGCCCAGCCCGCGTAGTAGAAGAAGTGCGCGGCGACCAGGGGCAGGTCGGCGTCGCGGGTCTCCTTGATCGGCTTGCCGTTGTCGAGCGTTTCGAGGACGGCGAGTTCGCGGGAGCGCTCCTGGATGATGCGGGCGATGCGGAAGAGGTACTTCGCGCGCTCCGCGCCCGGGAGGGCCGACCACTTCTCGAAGGCCTTGCGGGCGGCCTGTACGGCGCGGTCCACGTCCGCCTCGCCCGCCTGGGCGATCTCGGAGAGGACCTCCTCGGAGGAGGGGCTGACCGTCTTGAAGACCTTGCCGTCGGCCGCCTCGGTGAACTCACCGTCGATGAACAGGCCGTACGAGGGCGCGATGTCGACGACCGCGCGGGACTCGGGGGCAGGGGCGTATTCGAATGCGGGTGCCACGTTTTCCCTCTTCATGGGGCTCAGTCCACCGTCACGTAGTCGGGGCCGGAGTAGCGGCCGGTGGCCAGCTTCTGGCGCTGCATCAGCAGGTCGTTCAGCAGCGAGGAGGCGCCGAAGCGGAACCAGTGGTTGTCCAGCCAGTCCTCGCCCGCGGTCTCGTTGACCAGGACCAGGAACTTGATGGCGTCCTTCGACGTGCGGATGCCGCCGGCCGGCTTCACGCCGACCTGGATGCCGGTCTGCGCACGGAAGTCACGCACCGCCTCCAGCATGAGCAGCGTGTTCGCCGGGGTCGCGTTGACGGCGACCTTGCCGGTGGACGTCTTGATGAAGTCCGCGCCCGCCAGCATCCCGAGCCAGCTCGCGCGGCGGATGTTGTCGTACGTGGACAGCTCGCCCGTCTCGAAGATGACCTTCAGGCGCGCGGAGGTACCGCAGGCCTCCCGTACGGCGGTGATCTCGTCGTACACCTTCAGGTACCGGCCCGCGAGGAACGCGCCGCGGTCGATGACCATGTCGATCTCGTCGGCGCCCGCGGCGACGGCCTCGCGGACGTCGGCCAGCTTGATGGTGAGCGGGGCGCGGCCCGCCGGGAACGACGTGGCGACGGAGGCGACCTTCACGTCGGAGCCGGCAACGGCCTCCTTGGCCACGGCCACCATGTCGGGATACACGCAGACCGCCGCCGTGCTGGGCGTCGAACGGTCGGTCGGGTCGGGCTTGACCGCCTTGGCGCCGAGCGCCCGGACCTTGCCCGGGGTGTCCGCGCCTTCCAGCGTCGTCAGATCGACCATCGAGATGGCGAGGTCGATGGCGTACGCCTTCGCGGTCGTCTTGATCGAGCGCGTACCGAGGGAGGCCGCACGTCCCTCGAGTCCGACCGCGTCGACGCCGGGGAGCCCGTGGAGGAAGCGGCGCAGCGCGCTGTCGGACGCGGTGACGTCCTTGAGGGGGTGAGCTGCGGTGAGTGCAGAACTGGGCATGGTCACCAGACGAGCATATCTACGCGCGTAGCGGCTGTACAGCCCCCGGGTTGTCTTGGGTGGGGAGGCGGTGGAGCGGACGGCTGTGGGTGGGGTGCGGTGGACTGAGCCGGGGTGCCGGGGGTGAGGGTGTCGGCGTCCGGCAGAATCGAGGTATGACGAGCCCCGAGTCCCAGTCGCCCGCGCCGCAGCCGGAGCCCGAGTCCAAGGACCGGGTCTACCGGTCGGTCCCGGCCATCGCCGGTGGCGTGCTGCTGCTCGCCATCGCCGGGTGGCTCGGCATCGACGCGCTCGTCTCGGGGGAGGGGCGCACGCAGTGGCTGGCGCTCGCGCTGATGCTGCTCATCGTGCCGCTCGTCGTCGCCTTCACCCTGCGGCCCGCCGTGTACGCCGGCGACGACCGGCTGCGGATCCGCAACCCCTTCCGCGTCATCGCGCTGCCCTGGGGGCAGGTCGCCTCGCTGAAGTCCGCCTACTCGAACGAGGTCCTCACCGAGTCCGGCGCCAAGTACCAGCTGTGGGCCGTCCCCGTGTCGCTGCGCGCCCGCAAGAAGGCCGCGCGGCGTGAGATGCGGGCGACCGCGCAGGCACGGCGGACCATGGGGCGGGACGAGGGGCGTGGCAGCGCGCTCGGGATGCGTGCGGGGCTGGGGCAGGGCCTCGGTGGTGGTCCGGAGCCCGAGGGGCCCGCGCGTGCGGAGACCGACCAGGTCATGGACGAGCTGCGGGGGCTGCACGAGGCGCGGCACCGGGCGGAGACGGCGCAGGGTGAGGTGACCGTGCGGTGGGCCTATGAGGTGGTGGGGCCGGCGGTTGCCGGGGTGGTGCTCGTCGCGATTCTGCTGGCTGTGGGGTAGAGCGGTTCGGCCGGCCGTGGGCGGAGCGACTCGGCCGGCTTCGGGGTGGGGCGTGGTGGCGGTCGACCTGGGGTGCCCTGGTCGGGGCACCCCTTTTCGTCTGGTCAGATGCCCGCTGCCTTCGACAGGTCGCGCTTGATCGACTCCAGTAGCGTCGTCGCCTTCGCGCGGGCCGCGGGGAGGTCGGTGTGTGACGCGACCGGGATCACGACCTCCAGGTAGCACTTCAGCTTCGGCTCCGTGCCGCTCGGGCGGACGATCACCCGGGCGCCGTCGAGCGTGTAGCGCAGGCCGTCGGTGGGCGGGAGGCTTTCCGTGCCCTGGGTGAGGTCGTCGGTGCGGGTGATGGGCAGGCCGGCGAGTTCGGTCGGGGGCTGTTCGCGCAGGCGGCGCATCGCGGCGGCGATGAGGGAGAGGTCCTCGACGCGGACCGACAACTGGTCCGTGGCGTGCAGGCCGTGTTCCACGGCCAGGTCGTCGAGGAGATCGAGGAGGGTGCGGCCTTCCGACTTGAGCCGCGACGCCAGTTCCGTGATCAGGAGGGCGGCCGTGATGCCGTCCTTGTCGCGTACGCCGTCGGGGTCCACGCAGTAGCCCAGGGCCTCTTCGTAGCCGTAGCGCAGGCCCTCGGCGCGGGCGATCCACTTGAAGCCGGTGAGGGTCTCGACGTGGGGGAGGCCCGCCTTCTCGGCGATACGGCCGAGGAGGGAGGACGAGACGATCGACTCCGCGAACGTGCCGGTCGCTCCGCGGTGGACCAGGTGGGCGGCGAGGAGGGCGCCGACCTCGTCGCCGCGGAGCATGCGCCAGTCGGTGTCGGCGGCGGCGGTGTCGTTGCCGTTTCCGTCGCCGTCTCGTACTGCGACGGCGCAGCGGTCCGCGTCCGGGTCGTTGGCGATGATCAGGTCGGGGGTGGTTTCGCGGGCGGTGGCGAAGGCCAGGTCCATCGCGCCGGGTTCCTCCGGGTTGGGGAACGCGACGGTCGGGAAGTCCGGGTCTGGGTCGGCCTGTTCCGTGACGAGGGCCGGCGTCGGGAAGCCTGCGCGGGCGAAGGCCGCGAGGAGGACGTCCTTGCCTACGCCGTGCATCGCCGTGTACACCGTGCGGGCCGTGCGGGGGGAGTCCTTGGCCAGGACGGCGTCGGTGCGGGCGAGGTAGGCGTCGAGGACGCTGTCGTCGAGGGTGTCCCAGCCGAGGGTGGGGCGGGGGACGGTGGTGAGGGACTGGATGGCGGCGATCTCTGCCGCGATGTCGATGTCGGCTGGGGGGACGATCTGGGAGCCGTCGCCCAGGTAGACCTTGTAGCCGTTGTCGCGGGGTGGGTTGTGGCTGGCGGTGACCTCTACGCCGGCGACCGCGCCGAGGTGCCGTATGGCGAAGGCGAGGACGGGGGTGGGGAGGGGGCGGGGGAGGACCGCGGCGCGGAGGCCGGCGCCGGTCATGACGGCAGCGGTGTCCAGGGCGAAGTCGACTGACTTGTGGCGGGCGTCGTAGCCGATGACGACCAGGCCGTTGTCGTGGCCCTGCTTCTTGAGGTACGCGGCGAGGCCCGCGGCGGCGCGGATGACGACCGAGCGGTTCATGCGCATGGGGCCGGCGCCGAGTTCGCCGCGGAGGCCGGCGGTGCCGAACTGGAGGGTGCCGGTGAAGCGGGCGGCGAGTTCGGTGTGGTCCTGGGCGTCGATGAGGCGGGCGAGCTCGGTGCGGGTGTCCGGGTCGGGGTCCTCGGTGAGCCACGCCTGGGCCTGTGCGATGAGTTCGTCGTGCACGGTCGGGGTCAGCCTCTCGGTTGTCGGGGGTGCGCGTAGCGCCTTGCGCCGGGTGGTGGGTCGGGGCCGTGTCGGGGGGTGTCCGTCCTCGGAACGGCGCGATGGGGTCGGATACCGACTAACCGTCCGTTGACGCGCCAACCAGCTGCGGGCGGACACCCCCCGACACGTCCCCTTCCGTGAGCCGGCGGGTGCGGGTCCGCTCAGCTGCGGGCAATCGTGCCGCTAAGGGCGGCACGGGTGGGCGCAGCGGCACCCCGTTTCCGCCGGGCTGCGGACCCACCCGGCTCCAGCATCGACGCCGGGTGCTTACAGGCGTCCCAGGACCTGGGCGAGCAGGGAACCCATCCTCGTCGCGGAGTCGCGTCCGGCCTGGAGGACCTCCTCGTGGTTGAGGGGCTCTCCCGTCATGCCCGCCGCGAGATTGGTCACCAGGGAGATGCCGAGAACCTCTGCACCCGCCTCCCGCGCGGCGATCGCCTCGAGGACCGTCGACATGCCCACCAGGTCCGCGCCGATGACGCGGGCCATGCGGATCTCGGCCGGAGTCTCGTAGTGCGGGCCGGGGAACTGGGCGTAGACGCCCTCCTCCAGGGTGGGGTCGACCTCCTTGCACAGGGCGCGCAGGCGCGGGGAGTAGAGGTCGGTGAGGTCGACGAAGTTGGCGCCGATGATGGGGGAGGTCGCCGTGAGGTTGATGTGGTCGCTGATCAGGACCGGCTGGCCGGGGCGCATGCCCTCGCGCAGGCCGCCGCAGCCGTTGGTGAGGACGATCGTCTTGCAGCCGGCCGAGACGGCGGTGCGGACGCCGTGGGCGACGGCGGCCACGCCGCGGCCCTCGTAGTAGTGCGTGCGGCCGAGGAAGACCAGGGCGCGCTTGTCGCCGATCTTGTACGAGCGGATCTTGCCTCCGTGGCCCTCGACCGCCGGGGGCGGGAAGCCGGGCAGCTCGGTGACCTGGAACTCGGCGTCGGGGGCGCCCAGGGCGTCCACGGCCGGGGCCCAGCCGGAGCCCATCACGAGGGCGACGTCGTGGGTCTCGGCGCCCGTGAGTTCGCGCAGGCGGGCCGCGGCGGCGTCGGCGGAGGCCCTGGGGTCGATCGGGGCGGCGCCCTGGATGTCGTCCGGAAGAAGAGATGCGTTCACGCCGACGAGGGTAGCCGGTGAATGCCTACGCGCGTAGATGGTGGAGCCAACGGGGTGGCGATCGTTGTCTTGTCGTTTCCGACGATGTGGCTCAGCAGGGGCGCTTGCGGAGTTCCATCACGTAGTCGTGCGGGGCCCCCGCCGATTCGGCGGCGTCGGCGATCTCGCCCAGGTAGCGGGCGGAGGGGAGGCCGCCCTCGTAGGCGTTGAGGGCGTAGGACCAGGCCGGCTCGTCGCCCTCCAGGGTGTGGACCCGTACGCGTGTGCGCCGGTAGATCTCCAGGCCCACGCCCTCCCAGCGGTCCATCGAGTCCTCGTCCATGGGGGCGATGTCGTACAGGGAGACGAAGACCTGGGAGGTGGGGTCCTCGACGATCGTCGGCAGGGCGCCCTCCCAGCCCATGTGCTCGCCCCCGAAGGTCAGCCGCCACCCGTTCAGCCAGCCGGTGGCGCGCAGCGGCGAGTGCGGGGCGCGGCGGGACATCAGCCGCGCGTCGAGGTTGCCGGCGTACGCGGCGTAGAGCGACATGGGGGAAGGGTACGGCAGGCGGACTCGCGTCACTCGCGTAACGGAGCCGCATCGCGGCGGGCCCCCGGGCGGTATCGCGTTGAGGGGTGCGGGACAATGGAGTACGTGACTCGGATCGTGATCATCGGTGGCGGACCCGGCGGATACGAAGCGGCGCTGGTGGCCGCTCAACTCGGCGCGGAGGTGACCGTCGTCGATTGCGACGGTCTGGGCGGGGCGTCGGTGCTCACCGACTGCGTACCGTCGAAGACTCTGATCGCGACGGCCGAGGTGATGACCACCTTCGACTCGTCGTACGAGGAGCTGGGGATCATCGTCGCCGACGACACCCCGCCCATGGAGCAGTCCGCCCGGGTGGTGGGGGTCGACCTGGGGAAGGTCAACCGGCGTGTGAAGCGGCTCGCGCTCGCCCAGTCGCACGACATCGCCGCCTCCGTGACGCGTGCCGGGGCGCGTGTCATGCGCGGGCGCGGGCGGCTGGAGGGCATGCAGGCGCTCGACGGGTCGCGGAAGGTCGTGGTGCGCGCCGCTGACGGGAGTGAAGAGACTCTTACGGCTGATGCGGTGCTCATCGCCACCGGTGGGCATCCGCGCGAGCTGCCCGATGCCCTGCCGGATGGTGAGCGGATCCTGAACTGGACCCAGGTGTACGACCTGAACGAGCTCCCCGAGGAGCTGATCGTGGTCGGGTCGGGTGTGACCGGTGCCGAGTTCGCGGGTGCCTACCAGGCGCTGGGCTCGAGGGTGACGCTCGTGTCGTCGCGGGACCGCGTTCTGCCGGGCGAGGACCCGGACGCGGCCGCCGTGCTGGAGGACGTCTTCCGGCGGCGCGGCATGAACGTCATGGGGCGTACCCGGGCGCAGTCCGCCAAGCGGGTCGGGGACCGGGTCGAGGTGACCCTCTCCGACGGGCGCGTCATCACCGGGTCGCACTGCCTGATGGCCGTCGGTGCCGTGCCCAACAGCGCGGGCATGGGGCTGGAGGACGCCGGGGTCAGGCTGCGCGAGTCGGGTCACATCTGGACCGACAAGGTGTCGCGCACGACCGCTCCGGGCGTCTACGCGGCCGGTGACGTGACCGGTGTGTTCGCGCTCGCGTCCGTCGCCGCCATGCAGGGGCGGATCGCGATGTACCACTTCCTCGGCGACGCCGTGGCCCCGCTGAACCTGAAGACCGTGTCGTCGAACGTCTTCACCGACCCGGAGATCGCCACGGTCGGCTACACCCAGGCCGATGTCGACGGCGGGAAGATCGACGCCCGGGTCGTGAAGCTGCCGCTGCTGCGCAACCCGCGCGCCAAGATGCAGGGCATCCGCGACGGCTTCGTCAAGATCTTCTGCCGCCCGGGCACCGGGATCGTGGTCGGTGGCGTCGTCGTGGCGCCGCGGGCCTCGGAACTGATCCACCCGATCTCGATCGCGGTCGACAACAATCTGACCGTCGAGCAGATCGCGAACGCCTTCACCGTCTACCCCTCGCTGTCGGGCTCGATCGCCGAGGTGGCACGGCAGTTGCACACGCGCAAGGAGACCGGCGAGGGCTGAGGCCGAAACCGGCTCCTCGCTGGTCACGGGGAGTATTCGACCATGTGTGTGGCATAGGCGGCGGGACTAGGCCCTATACCACTTCCCGCTGCTCCGTGCGAACATCTTCTGCTATTCAGCGCAAACTGCTGAAAGCAGACGGTCGCTGGCGTTACTGTCAGTTTCGTGTTCGCTGCAGAACGTCGCCAATTGATCCTCGAAATGGTGCGAGCGAACGGGGCCGTGTCGCTCCGTGAGCTCGCCCGCGTCGTCCAGACCTCCGAAGTG
This sequence comes from Streptomyces purpurascens, assembly GCF_045040895.1. Lineage (NCBI taxonomy): Bacteria > Bacillati > Actinomycetota > Actinomycetes > Kitasatosporales > Streptomycetaceae > Streptomyces > Streptomyces purpurascens. The sequence goes on from NZ_CP108341.1 coordinate 5,935,335, forward strand.
ACCGTACGGCGGGACGTGCGCGCGCTGGAGGCAGAAGGACTCCTCGACCGCCGGCACGGCGGTGCGGTACTGCCGGGCGGTTTCACGCGGGAGTCCGGCTTTCCGCAGAAATCCCATCTCGCGACCGCCGAGAAGACCGCCATCGCCGACCTCGCCGCGAACCTCGTGGAAGAGGGCGAGGCGATCGTGGTCGGGGCGGGTACGACGACCCAGGAGCTGGCGCGCCGGCTCGCCCGGGTGCCCGGACTGACCGTCGTCACCAACTCGCTGCTGGTGGCGCAGGCATTGGCCCACGCCAACCGGGTCGAGGTCGTGATGACCGGCGGTACGCTCCGCGGTTCGAACTACGCCCTGGTCGGCAGTGGTGCCGAGCAGTCCCTGCACGGGCTGCGGGTGTCGCGGGCCTTCCTGTCCGGGAGCGGTCTGACCGCGGAGCGCGGGCTGTCCACGTCCAACATGCTGTCGGCGTCCGTCGACCGGGCGCTGGTGCAGGCGGCCGCGGAGGTCGTGGTCCTCGCCGACCATACGAAGCTCGGGACGGACACGATGTTCCAGACCGTGCCGACGGATCTCATCACTCGCCTTGTGACGGATGAGCCGCCCGCCCATGACGACCGTGCGGCCACCGAGCTTCAGGCGCTTGCCGACCAGGGTGTGCAGATCGCCGTGGCCGGGGGGCAAGGGGGGGCGGCGGGGGCGGCCGGGCCGGGGGGTGACGCGGTCCCGGCTCGCCAGCAGCGTCGGGACGTGCCGTTGCCCGGGCCTCGGCGTCAGGTTCCTGGTGCGGGGGGTGGGTTGCGGTCCGCCGCGATGCTGGGGGAGCAGGGGGCTGGGGCGGAGCGGGCTCGGGTCGCGGATCTGCGGCGGCGGTAGGGAGCCGGGTGGGTCGGTCCAGTTGCTGTGAGGTACCGGGCACCCGGCGTTGGTGCTGGGGGTGGGTGGGTCCGCAGCCCGGCTGAGCGGGGTGCCGCTGCGCCCACCCGTGCCGCCCTTAGCGGCACGATTGCCCGCAGCTCAGCGGACCCCCCGACACGTCCCCGACCCACCACCCGCCGGGTGGTGGGTCGGGGACGTTGCCTCAGTCCTTGATTTCGCAGATGGCCGCGCCGGACGTGACCGACGCGCCGATTTCCGCGCTCAGGCCCTTGATCGTGCCCGACCTGTGGGCGTTGAGGGGCTGCTCCATCTTCATCGCCTCGAGGACGACGACCAGGTCGCCCTCCTTGACCTCCTGGCCCTCCTCGACGGCCACCTTGACGATGGTGCCCTGCATGGGAGAGGCGAGGGTGTCGCCGGAGGCGACGGGGCCCGACTTCTTCGCCGCGCGGCGCTTGGGCTTGGCGCCCGCCGCCAGGCCCGTACGGGCCAGGGACATGCCCAGCGAGGCCGGGAGGGAGACCTCCAGGCGCTTGCCGCCCACCTCGACGACGACCGTCTCGCGGTCCAGCTCCTCCTCCGCCTCCGTGGCGTCGGCCGGAGCGGCGAAGGGCTTGATCTCGTTGACGAACTCCGTCTCGATCCAGCGGGTGTGAACCGTGAACGGGTCGGACGAGCCGGTGAGCTCGGGGGCGAACGCCGGGTCCTTCACCACCGCACGGTGGAACGGGATCGCCGTCGCCATGCCCTCGACCTGGAACTCCTCCAGCGCGCGGGCGGCCCGCTGCAGGGCCTCCGCGCGGGTGCGGCCGGTGACGATCAGCTTGGCCAGCAGGGAGTCCCACGCCGGGCCGATGACCGAGCCGGACTCCACGCCCGCGTCCAGGCGGACACCCGGGCCGGCCGGCGGGTCGAACCTCGTGACCGTGCCGGGGGCCGGGAGGAAGTTGCGGCCCGGGTCCTCGCCGTTGATGCGGAACTCGAAGGAGTGGCCGCGCAGCGCCGGGTCGTCGTAGCCGAGGGCCTCGCCGTCGGCGATGCGGAACATCTCGCGGACGAGGTCGATGCCGGCGACCTCCTCGGTGACCGGGTGCTCCACCTGGAGACGGGTGTTGACCTCAAGGAAGGAGATCGTGCCGTCGAGGCCGACGAGGAACTCGACCGTGCCGGCGCCGACGTAGCCGGCCTCCTTCAGGATCGCCTTGGAGGCCGAGTACAGCTCCTCCACCTGCGCGTCGGACAGGAAGGGGGCGGGGGCCTCCTCGACCAGCTTCTGGTGCCGGCGCTGGAGCGAGCAGTCACGGGTGGAGACCACGACGACGTTGCCGTGCTGGTCGGCCAGGCACTGGGTCTCCACGTGCCGCGGCTTGTCCAGGTAGCGCTCGACGAAGCACTCGCCACGCCCGAAGGCCGCGACCGCCTCGCGCACCGCCGAGTCGTACAGCTCGGGCACCTCTTCGAGCGTGCGCGCGACCTTCAGGCCGCGACCGCCGCCGCCGAAGGCCGCCTTGATGGCGATCGGCAGACCGTGCTGCTCGGCGAAGGCGACGACCTCGTCGGCGCCGGAGACCGGGTCGGGCGTGCCCGCCACCAGCGGGGCGCCCGCGCGCTGCGCGATGTGCCGGGCGGCGACCTTGTCACCGAGGTCGCGGATGGCCTGCGGGGGCGGGCCGATCCAGATCAGGTCCGCGTCCAGGACCGCCTGGGCGAAGTCCGCGTTCTCGGAGAGAAAGCCGTAGCCGGGGTGGATGGCGTCCGCGCCCGACTCCCGCGCGGCCTTCAGCACCTTCTCGATGTCGAGATAGCTGGTGCCCGGGGTGTCACCGCCCAGGGCGAACGCCTCATCCGCGGCGCGGACATGCAGAGCGTCCCGATCCGGGTCGGCGTAGACGGCCACGCTCGCGATGCCGGCATCCCGGCAGGCCCGGGCCACGCGGACAGCGATTTCGCCACGGTTGGCGATGAGCACCTTGCGCACGATGAGGCTCCCTCCTTGAAACAAGCCGAGTTTAGGGACTGCCGACACGGCACTTCGACCCGTCCCCAGTGGTGAGCTTGCCCACACGGAGCGTGATGCGAGGCTCGCTCGACCCGCGAAATCCCTTGTCGCACCGCGGTACGCAGCACTCCTGCGGGAAACCCTAGCCGTCCCTTGTGGTCAAGGTCTCTGTCATCACGTGCTGCGGGCCACTCCGTTTCTTTGTGGAGTCCCTACGAATGGCCCAATGATTCTTTGCCCGCCGCTGAACCCTTGTCCCAGGGTTTACCTGTCAGTAGCGTTCGCGATGTCTCGAACGTACTAGGGGTAAGAGGGTGGGCCCGGTGGTGCGCAGGCCGGTGGCGTGGGTCGTGGCGGTGGTGCTGTTCGGTGAGGCGTTCGGCATCGCCGCGCTGAACTGGTTCCTCGGAGTCGTCGTCGACCGGCAGGACATGTCCCTGGCCGGGCTCGATCCGCACATGATGTCGGTGTCGTCGAAGATCGGCGGGATCGCCTTCGGCCTCTACTTCGCGCTGTGCGGCCTGGTCGCCCTGCTCGTGGCGCTGCGGGACCGCCCACCGGCGGGCGTCGGGCGCGTGCTGCTGATCAGCGCGGCGGTCGTGCACGGGCTGCTGGGCGCCTTCACCTGGGGTCTCGTCGGCTGGCCCGCGTTCCTCTTCATGATGCTGGTGCTCGGCCTGGTCGTCCTGCTGCTGATGACGTACGACCGCCCGGCCGAGCCCGCCGACGCCGCGCCCCGGGCCGGGACCGGCGGCGACGGGTCCCCGGTCACTGCTCCGCCGGCGCCCACAACTCCGTGATGCCGACGCCCAGGTCGGCGAGGAGCCGCCGGACCAGGGGCAGGCTGATGCCGATCACGTTGCCGTGGTCGCCGTCGATGCCGTTGATGAACGGGGCCGAGCGGCCGTCCAGGGTGAAGGCCCCGGCGACGTAGAGGGGTTCGCCGGAGGCGACGTAGGAGGCGATCTCCTCGTCCGTGGGGTCGCCGAAGTGGACCACGGTGGACGCGGTGGCGGAGACGTAGCGGCCGGTGAGCGTGTCGTAGACGCAGTGGCCGGTCTGGAGGGTGCCGGCGCGGCCGCGCATCGACTTCCAGCGGGCCGTGGCCTCCTCGGCGTCCGCGGGCTTGCCGAGGGCCTGGCCGTCCAGGTCGAGCACCGAGTCGCAGCCGATCACGAGCGCGCCCTTGGTCTCCGGCCGGGCCGCCACGACGGAGGCCTTCGCCTCGGCGAGGGCGAGCGCCAGTTCGGCGGGGGTGGGGGCGGTGACGGCGTCCTCGTCGACGCCGCTCACGATCACCTCGGGGGTGAGTCCGGCCTGGCGGAGCAGTCCCAGCCGGGCGGGGGACTGGGAGGCGAGGACGAGTCGCCTGCGGCGCTGAGCAGTCATGCGGTCAGGTTAGTCGGCGAGGCCGACTCACCTCACGCCGATCACGAGCATCGCCACGAACATGGCCAACGCCATGAGAACGCCCAGCCGCCGAAGCATGTCCTGCATGTCGCGGAGTTCTTTCGGCGGCTCGTTCTCGGGGTCGGACCACAACATGAGTCCAGCGTGCGGCTTGACGGAGCGGGGCGCCTGAGTAGGGGTACTCAAATCGGCGCCCCGCGTTGTTCCGCCGTGCGCGGTTCCCCGCGCCCCTGAGGGCCAGAGTGCTAGCCCGGCCAGTAGGTGCGGCCCCAGGCCGTCGGGCCCGGCTGGGGCAGGCGGTGGGACGCGATGCGGGACGGGTCGGACCAGGAGTCGCGGGGGGCCGGTGCGCCGGGCGGTGTGTCTGCCGCCGCCGCGGCGCGGGCCCTGACCACCGCCAGTGCGGCGGCCAGCTCCTCCGGGGTCGGGTTGCCCCGTACGACCTTGATCGTCATGTGGGCCTCCTGGGCTCGCCGGTGCTAGAGGGGGATGTTGCCGTGCTTCTTCGGAGGCAGGGATTCCCGCTTCGTGCGCAGTTGACGCAGACCCCGTACGACATGGCAGCGGGTGTCGGACGGCATGATCACCGCGTCGACGTAGCCGCGCTCGGCCGCGACGTAGGGGTTGAGCAGGGCGTCCTCGTACTCCTGGATCAGCCGGGCCCGGACCGCCTCGAGATCCTCGCCGTTGGCCTCCGCCTCGGCGATCGTGCGGCGGTGCAGGATGTTGACCGCGCCCTGGGCGCCCATGACGGCGATCTGGGCGGTGGGCCAGGCGAGGTTGAGGTCGGCGCCCAGGTGCTTGGAGCCCATGACGTCGTAGGCGCCGCCGAAGGCCTTGCGCGTGATGATCGTGATGAGCGGGACGGTGGCCTCGGCGTAGGCGTAGATCAGCTTGGCGCCGCGGCGGATGATGCCGTCGTGCTCCTGGTCGACGCCGGGCAGGAAGCCGGGGACGTCCACGAAGGTGATGACCGGGACGTTGAAGGCGTCGCAGGTGCGCACGAAGCGGGCCGCCTTCTCGGAGGCGGTGATGTCCAGGCAGCCGGCGAACTGCATCGGCTGGTTGGCGACGATGCCGACGGGGTGGCCCTCGACCCGGCCGAAGCCGGTGACGATGTTCGGCGCGTACAGCGGCTGCGTCTCGAAGAACTCGGCGTCGTCCAGGACGTGCTCGATCACCGCGTGCATGTCGTACGGCTGGTTCGCGCTGTCCGGGACGATGGCGTCCAGCTCGCGGTCCTCGTCGGTGATGTCGAGGTCGGCCTCCTCCGCGAAGACCGGCGGCTCGGAGAGGTTGTTGGACGGCAGGTACGACAGCAGCTGCTTGACGTACTCGATGGCGTCCTTCTCGTCCCCGGCCATGTGGTGGGCCACGCCCGAGGTCGCGTTGTGGGTGCGGGCTCCGCCGAGCTCCTCGAAGCCGACGTCCTCGCCGGTGACCGTCTTGATGACGTCGGGCCCGGTGATGAACATGTGCGAGGTCTGGTCGACCATGACCGTGAAGTCGGTGATGGCCGGGGAGTAGACGGCCCCGCCCGCACACGGGCCTACGACCAGGCTGATCTGCGGGATCACGCCGGAGGCGTGGGTGTTGCGGCGGAAGATCTCGCCATAGGCGCCGAGCGAGGCGACGCCCTCCTGGATCCTGGCCCCGCCGGAGTCATTGATGCCGATGACCGGGCAGCCGGTCTTCAGGGCGAAGTCCATGACCTTGACGATCTTCTGGCCGTAGACCTCGCCGAGCGCCCCGCCGAAGACCGTGAAGTCCTGCGAGAAGACGGCGACGGGGCGGCCGTCGACGGTGCCGTACCCGGTGACGACGCCGTCGCCGTACGGGCGGTTCTGGTCCAGTCCGAAGTTGGTGGACCGGTGCCGGGCGAACTCGTCCAGCTCGACGAAGGAGGCTTCGTCCAGGAGGAGTTCGATCCGCTCACGGGCCGTCAGTTTGCCCTTGGCGTGCTGCTTCTCGACGGCGCGTGCGGAGCCGGCGTGCGTCGCTTCCTCGATGCGGCGCTGAAGATCCGCGAGCTTGCCCGCGGTCGTGTGGATGTCGGGCTGCTGCAGCTCTTCCGGCTCGGACATCGGGATGCGGCTCCCTGCCTGCTCAAAAGGGGGGACGGTTACTCATCCGTAGAGTAGTGCGGTGCCCTCGGGTCGGCAGTGCGGCGTTTACCACACCTAGGGTGGCTTGCATGACGCCGCGAGATGCATCAGAGCCGAGAGAGCCGAACGGCAGCCGTTGGTCGGACCTGGACCGTCCGCCCCTCAATGTCACCGCCCTGCGCCGGGGACTGGTGCGGGAGGGAGGGCTGTGGTCGGAGGTGGACGTGGTGCAGCGCACCGGCTCCACCAACTCCGACCTCGTGGCCCGGGCGGCCGAGGGCGGGGCCGTAGAGGGCGCGGTCCTCGTCGCCGAGGAGCAGACGGCCGGGCGCGGCCGCCTGGACCGGCAGTGGACGGCGCCGCCGCGGTCGGGCCTGTTCTTCTCCGTGCTGCTCACGCCGAGCGAGGTGCCGGTGGCGCGGTGGGGGTGGCTGCCGCTGCTCACGGGTGTGGCGGTGGCGACGGGGCTGTCGCGGGCGGCGGGTGTCGACACGGCCCTGAAGTGGCCGAACGACGTCCTGGTCACGGTGCGGGGCGAGGAACGCAAGGCCGGGGGGATCCTCGCCGAGCGGGCCGGTGACGACGGGGTCGTGATCGGGGTCGGCATCAACGTCTCGCTCAAGGAGGACGAGCTGCCGGTGCCGACGGCGGGGTCGGTGGGGCTGGCCGGGGCGGTGAGCACGGACCGGGATCCGCTGTTGCGGGGGATGCTTCGCTCTCTGGAGGAGTGGTACGGGAAGTGGCGTGCGGCGGGGGGCGACCCGGGGGTGAGCGGGCTGCAGGAGGCGTATGCGGCGGGGTGCGCGACGCTCGGGCGGACCGTGCGGGCGGAGCTGCCCGGGGATCGGGGCGTCGTGGGGGAGGCCGTGGCCGTGGATGGGGACGGGCGGTTGGTGCTGGCGACGGAGGACGGGGTGCAGGAGCCGGTGGGGGCGGGGGACATCGTGCACCTGAGGCCGGCGTGAGCTGAGGCCGGTTGGGTGCGCGGCCCGGCGTTGCGGGGTGCCTCCCCCACTCTCGGCTTCGCTCGAGCGGGGGGACCCCCACCGCCCACCCGTGCCGCCCTTTGCAGCACGCATGCCCGCAGCTGAGCGCCTGACGGAGTGAGCTGGCGCACACCTGCCGTAGAGTTGAGGCCGGTCGATACATGACCGTGACAGATCGGAAGGGCAGCACGCGTGACCGTCGAAGACCCGGATTCCGGCACGGACGCGCAGGGCGCCGACCCCGGCGAGGACCCGCTCGCCCTGCGCCTCGAAGGGCTCATTCTGGGGGCCGAGCGCCGGTACACCCCGTTTCAGGCGGCCCGCAGCGCCGGTGTCTCCATGGAACTGGCCTCCCGCTTCTGGCGGGCGATGGGCTTCGCGGACATCGGGCAGGCCAAGGCCCTCACCGAGGCGGACGTACTCGCCCTGCGGCGCCTCGCCGGTCTCGTCGAGGCGGGGCTGCTGAGCGAGGCCATGGCCGTTCAGGTGGCCCGGTCCACCGGGCAGACCACCGCACGGCTCGCCGAGTGGCAGATCGACTCGTTCCTGGAGGGGCTGACCGAGCCGCCCGAGCCGGGCATGACCCGCACCGAGGTGACGTACCCGATCGTCGAGCTGCTCCTGCCCGAGCTGGAGGAGTTCCTCGTCTACGTCTGGCGGCGCCAGCTCGCCGCCTCGGCGGGACGGGTCGTGCAGGCCGCCGACGACGAGGAGATGGTCGACCGGCGCCTCGCCGTCGGCTTCGCGGACCTGGTCGGGTTCACCCGGCTCACCCGCCGGATGGAGGAGGAGGAGCTCGGCGAGCTGGTCGAGGCCTTCGAGACCACGGCCGCCGACCTGGTGGCCGCGAACGGCGGACGGCTGATCAAGACCCTCGGCGACGAGGTGCTGTACGCCGCCGACGACGCGGGCATCGCCGCCGAGATCGCCCTGCGGCTGATCGAGACCATGGCGCACGACGAGACGATGCCGGAGCTGCGCGTCGGCATGGCGTTCGGCACCGTCACCACCCGAATGGGCGATGTCTTCGGTACGACCGTGAACCTGGCCTCCCGGCTCACCTCGATAGCTCCGAAGGACGCCGTCCTCGTCGACACCGCCTTCGCCGAGGAGCTGATCCGCACGCAGGACGCCCCGTCCTCCGAGGCTGAGGCGGCCGAGGAGGCCGCGGCGGCGGAGAAGGAGGGCGAGGAGCCTCCGTCGTACCGGTTCGCGTTGCAGCCGATGTGGCAGCGGCCCGTGCGTGGGCTGGGCGTCGTGGAGCCGTGGCTGCTCACGCGGCGGGACCTGGGCTGACAGGGGCCGTCAGCCGCGGCGGCCCGGCGTGTCCACGCACAGGCCGATGACCGGCACGCACAGGCCGGGCTCGTCCGGTTTCCTCGGCTGTTCGGGCTTGGGCGCCGGGGCGGGCGTGGTCCGGCTCGGAGGAGCGGGCGCGGCCGGGGTCGGGCGCGGGGCGTCGCCCTGGGTGGCCGGTGCCGGGGTGTTCGGCGTGTCGGGGATGGTCGTGGGCCGGTGAGCGGCGGTCGTGGCGGCCCCTCGGGTGCCGGTCGCGGCGGGTGGGGCCGGCCGTGCGCCCCTGGTGACCGGGGACGGGGTCAGGCCGCCCAGGACCGTGGGTGACGAGGGGCTGATCCCGGGGGCGGCCGGGAAGGTCGCGGTGGTGCCGGTGGCCTGGTCCGTGCCGGTGGTGACCGGGTCGGGGCGGGGTGCGGCCTCGACGGTGCCGACGGCGTCGGGGCTCGGGCCGGAGGCCAGGCGTACGAGGTTCAGGGCGCCGGCGGCCAGGGCGAGGCCGCCGGCGGCGAGCATGACCTTGTGGGAGCGGGGCTTGCGGTGGCGGCCTCGGACGCGAGGGGTGAAGAGGCCGGTTTCCGTCGGGGGCGGCTCCCTGTGGCGGGGTGCCGTGGCGGCCCTGGTGTCCCGCTGTGGCTCCGTCGGCGTGTTCGTCCTCATCACGGTTCCTCCCCGATGCGCACGCGCCCCCTGTGCGCCGCTGGCGGACGCACGCTATGCGCTCCCATGGGCGGTCGGACCGGAATTGAGGTGATGTCACTCGAACGGGTGGGCGGGTGATCGCGCGGGGACCGGTCGCGTCCGCTCTTTCGTGCGTGGGGTGCGGCTGCGATGATCGGGGCGGTGAGGTTGTTAACCCGCGTTAACCGGAGGGTGTCATGAACGAGGAACGGTTCGGGGAGTTCGTGCTGGTGCGGCGGCATGAGCAGGGACATGTCGCGGAGCTCGTCCTCGACCGGCCCAAGGCCATGAACGCCGTGTCGACCGAGATGGCGCGGTCCGTCGCCGGGGCGTGTGCGGCGCTGGGGGAGGACCGGGACGTACGGGTGGTCGTGCTGACCTCGACGCATGAGCGGGCGTTCTGTGTGGGGGCCGATCTGAAGGAGCGGAACTCGTTCAGCGACGCGGATCTGGTGCGGCAGCGGCCGGTGACGCGTGGGGCGTACACCGGGGTGCTGGAGATGCCGGTGCCGACGGTGGCGGCGGTGCACGGGTTCGCGCTGGGGGGCGGGTTCGAGCTGGCGCTCGCGTGTGACGTGATCGTGGCGGACCGTACGGCGGTGGTGGGGCTGCCGGAGGTGTCGGTGGGGGTGATTCCCGGGGGTGGGGGCACGCAGTTGCTGCCGCGCCGGGTGGGGGCGGCGCGGGCGGCTGAGCTGATCTTCTCGGCGCGGCGGGTGGAGGCCGTCGAGGCGGGCGAGTTGGGCTTGGTCGATCAGGTGGTGGAGGAGGGGCGGGACCGGGAGGTGGCGCTGGAGCTGGCCTCTCGGATCGCGGGGAATTCGCCGGTGGGGTTGCGGGCCGCGAAGCGGGCGTTGCGGTTGGGGCAGGGGCTGGATCTGCGGGCGGGGCTCGAGGTGGAGGACGCGGCGTGGAGGGCGGTGGCGTTCTCCGGGGACCGGGCGGAGGGGGTCGCGGCGTTCAACGAGAAGCGGAAGCCGGAGTGGCCGGGGGAGTGAGCTGCGGCACGCATGCCCGCAGCTAGGGGCGGCGCGCCCGCAGCTAGGGCGGCGCGCGCCCGCAGCTTGGTCCGCCCCGTTCGCGTCGTCAACAGAACGGATTGGCTGAAAAGTCCCTAGCCTGGAGTGATGGGTGAGGACAGACGGCTGGTGGCCGTCGTCGCGTTGGCTCAGGGGATGGCGGCTGCGCACGGGTCGCGTGAGGCGTGGCGGGCGGCGGCTGCCGGGGCGTGCCGGGCGCTGGGCGGGAGTTTTGCCGCGCTGTCGGTGTGGGAGCGGGAGCTGGGGCGGCTGAAAGTCCTCGTGAACGTCGGAGCGCTGGCGGACGGGGAGGAGGAGTTCCCGGAGGACGAGGCCTATCCGGTGCACCAGTTCGCGGAGATCACCGAGTTCCTGCACGAGCAGTGGGCGGCGGGGGGCGGGGAGCCCGACGCGTGGGTGGAGACCGCCGAAGGGCCCGCCGCCGGGCGGCGTCCCGGATACTGCCATCAGCGCGTCGCGGCCCTGCGCCGCCGGGGCCGTGGCTGCTGCGTGGTCGCGCCGATCGTGCTGCACGGGCGGGCCTGGGGCGAGCTGTACGTGGCCCGGCCGGCCGGTGAGGCCGTCTTCGAGCGGGACGACGCCGACTTCGCCACCGTCCTGGCCTCCGTCGTGGCCGCCGGCATCGCCCAGACCGAGCGGCTGGAGGAGGCCCGGCGCCTCGCGTTCACCGACGCGCTGACGGGGCTCGCCAACCGTCGTGCCGTGGACGTACGCCTGGAGCAGGCGATCGAGCGGCACCGCAGGGACGGCGCGGTCGTCAGCCTCGTGGTCTGCGATCTGAACGGGCTCAAGCGGGTCAACGACACCCATGGGCACGCCGTCGGCGACCGGCTCCTGGAGCGTTTCGGGTCGGTGCTGTCGCTGTGCGGGGCCATGCTGCCGGGGGCCCTGGCGGCGCGGCTCGGCGGGGACGAGTTCTGTCTGCTCGCGGTCGGGCCGTCCGCCGACCAGGTCGTGAAGGCGGCCGGTGAACTGTGCCGCCGGGCGTCCGAGTTGGAGCTCGGGGACGGCGTGGCCTGCGGGGTCGCCTCCACCGAGGATCCGATCGGGCCCGTACGCTCCGCGCGGCGGCTGTTCCGGCTCGCCGATGCGGCCCAGTACCGGGCCAAGGCCGAGCGGGCCGTCCGGCCGGTGGTCGCGGGCCGGGCCGGGCCCGATGACCCCGTCATGCGGCTGGCGGACGAGCCGTCCAAGGGCGCCGACGGAGAGCGCCGGCGATTCCGCGGGCGGCACGCGCCGTAGGGGAGCCGCCCGGGGATGTGACGTATCGGTAAGGGGTGAACCCCGTCCCCAGTGGTGACATCATCGAATTCACTGCGTACGCTCCTGAATATGGATATGCACACTGTGGTGGTGGGAACGTCCGGCGTGACCGCGTCCGACGTGCTCGCCGTGGCGCGTGCCGGTGCCCGCGTCGAGCTCTCCGAGGAGGCGGTGGCCGCCCTCGCAGCGGCCCGCGAGATCGTCGAGGCGCTGGCGGCCAAGCCGGACCCCGTGTACGGCGTGAGCACCGGCTTCGGGGCCCTGGCGACCCGGCACATCAGCCCCGAGCTGCGCGCACAGCTCCAGCGCAACATCGTCCGCTCGCACGCCGCCGGGATGGGGCCGAGGGTGGAGCGGGAGGTCGTCCGCGCCCTGATGTTCCTGCGGCTGAAGACCGTCTGCTCCGGGCGCACCGGCGTACGGCCCGAGGTCGCCCAGACGATGGCCGACCTCCTCAACGCCGGTATCACCCCGGTCGTGCACGAGTACGGCTCCCTCGGCTGCTCCGGCGACCTCGCACCGCTGTCCCACTGCGCGCTCGCGCTCATGGGGGAGGGCGACGCCGAGGGCCCCGACGGTGCCGTACGCCCGGCCGCCGAACTCCTCGCCGCGCACGGCATCCAGCCGGTCGAACTGCGCGAGAAGGAAGGCCTCGCCCTCCTCAACGGCACCGACGGCATGCTCGGCATGCTGGTGATGGCCCTGGCCGACCTGGACACGCTCTACCGGTCCGCCGACATCACGGCCGCCCTGTCGCTGGAGGCCCTGCTCGGCACCGACCGGGTCCTCGCCCCCGAACTGCACGCCATCCGGCCGCACCCGGGGCAGGCCGCCAGTGCCGCCAACATGCTGGCCGTGCTGAAGGGTTCGGGCCTGACCGGGCACCACCAGGACGACGCCCCGCGCGTCCAGGACGCCTACTCGGTGCGCTGCGCCCCGCAGGTCGCCGGGGCCGGGCGGGACACCATGGCCCACGCCCGGCTGGTCGCCGAACGCGAGCTGGCGTCCGCCGTGGACAACCCCGTCGTGCTGCCCGACGGCCGGGTGGAGTCCAACGGCAACTTCCACGGGGCGCCGGTCGCCTACGTCCTGGACTTCCTCGCCATCGCCGCCGCCGACCTCGGCTCCATCGCCGAGCGGCGCACCGACCGGCTGCTCGACAAGAACCGCAGCCACGGCCTGCCGCCGTTCCTGGCCGACGACGCCGGTGTGGACTCGGGCCTGATGATCGCTCAGTACACGCAGGCCGCGCTGGTGAGCGAGCTGAAGCGGCTCGCCGTACCGGCGTCCGCCGACTCGATCCCGTCCTCCGCGATGCAGGAGGACCATGTCTCGATGGGCTGGTCGGCGGCGCGCAAGCTGCGCACGGCCGTCGACAACCTCACCCGCGTCCTGGCCGTCGAGCTGTACGCCGCCACGCGCGCCGTCGAACTGCGCGAGGGCCTGACGCCGGCGCCCGCCACGCGGGCGGTCATCGACGCCGTACGGGAAGCGGGAGTTCAGGGTCCCGGGCCGGACCGGTTCCTGGCGCCCGACCTGGCCGCCGCGGACGCCTTCGTGCGCGACGGGCGGCTGCTCGCCGCGGTGGAGACGGTCACCGGGCCGCTCCAGTAGGACGAGCGCGGCCGGGGTCTTGCCGCGCGGCAGGGCCCCGGGGAGGTCGCCCCCGCGCCAAGTGCGCTCAGAGGCCGAGTCGTTCCCGGCGGACCGAATAGGCGACGAAGCCCGCGCCCAGCATGAGGAACATCGTGCCGCCGGCCACGTAGGGCGTGCTGTCGAAGCTGCCCGTATCGGCGAGGCGGGTGTCGGTCACGGAGTCGCCCGCGGTCGTGGCCGCGATCCGCGCCTGCTCTGTGACCTGCGGCGACGGGCTTGCCGAGACCGCGTCTCTGACCGGGGAGTCCGACGTCGCGTTGGCGGACGGGACGAACCACAGGGCGCCGAGCAGGGTCGCTGCGGCGGTGGTGGTCAGCAACGGGCGGCGAGCGGATGACACGGAATATCGATCCCCTTGTGGCACTGGCGAATTGGCCGTGTGGGGTGATGTTAGTAAAAGGCGCGGGTCACGGGAAAGTCACGGGAGGTCCTGGACGTACGCTCGCGCCATGAGCACTCCTGAGACATCACGTTTTGTACGGGTTCGGGTGGAACTCGTGCTGGAGGTCGACGACGCGGACGCGGTCACCAAGACCGCGCTGCGCCGGATCGCGGACGACGCCGAGTTGCCGGCGTCGGAGCGGGTACACGCCGAGGGCGCTGTGACGGAAGACACCGCGGAGGCCCTCGCGTACCTCGTGGACCCGTTCGACCTGGTCAGCCAGGTCCCGGGGATCGAACTCCAGCAGGCCTCCTGGAGCAGCGAGCGGATCGAGTACGACCCCGATTCGCCGGAGTGGGACTACGACGAGGATGATGAGGAAGGCGAGTACGACCTGAACGACAGTGACGAAGGGGACGGCGGAAGCCGGGCGGACGCGGCCGGCTGAGGCGGCTCGGGGAAAACATGACCCCGGGGGGCAACCGCCACCCGGGGTTTCGTCGTCTCAAGCGACGCACCGACCGCACCAGCACCATCCGCAACGCGGACGTGGTGATCCCCACACCCGTGTCACATGGGGAACCTGACGAACCGGTCGTAGCGTTGAAAGGTCTCGACGAGGACTCACGAGTCCTGACGGGGGCACTTGGTCTTGGACGGGGACACTCGGGGTCTTGGGGAAATCGGCAACGATGGAGAAGCGTGTGATAACGGTCAGTAAGCGGCGCAAGGGCCTGGCGGTCGCGTCCGCACTGCTCGGTGGAGTGCTGGCGCTCTCGGCCTGTACCGGCGGCGACGACAACGCCTCCGGAAGTGACGGCGGTGACAGTTCCCAGTCGAAGGTCGACGAGGCCGCGGCCAAGAAGACCTCCGCGGCCCAGATCAAGATCACGCCCGAGGACGGCTCCGACAACGCCTCCATCAACAACTCCGCCGCCGTCACCGTGAGCAAGGGCACGCTCACGGACGTCTCGATGACGACGTCCGACGGCACGGAGGTCAGCGGCGAGATATCCGCCGACAAGAAGAGCTGGAAGCCGAGCACCCAGCTGGAGCGCTCCACGAACTACAAGCTCGCCGCCGAGGCCAAGGACTCCGACGGCCGGGTCGCCCACGAGAACGCCTCGTTCACCACGGTCTCCCCGGCCAACAGCTTCATCGGCAACTTCACGCCGGACGACGGCACCACCGTCGGCGTCGGCATGCCGGTCTCGATCAACTTCGACAAGGCGATCACCAACAAGGCCGCCGTCCAGAAGGGCATCAAGGTCAGCACGACCGGCGGCCAGGAGGTCGCCTGCCACTGGTTCAACGCCAACCGCATGGACTGCCGCCCCGAGGAGTACTGGAAGGAAGGCTCCACCGTCACGCTGAAGCTCGCGCTCGACGGTGTCGAGGGCGCCGAGGGTGTCTTCGGGGTCCAGCAGAAGACGGTCACCTTCAAGATCGGCCGCAACCAGGTCTCGTACGTCGACGCGAAGACCAAGCAGATGAAGATCACGCAGGACGGCAAGACCGTGCGGACCATCCCGATCTCCGCCGGCTCGCCCGAGAACAAGACCTACGAGGGCATCATGGTGATGTCCGAGAAGTTCAAGGAAACGCGCATGAACGGCGCGACCGTGGGCTTCACGGACGACGACGGCAAGGGCGAGTACGACATCAAGGACGTGCCGCACGCCATCCGCCTCTCCAGCTCCGGCACCTTCATCCACGGCAACTACTGGGGCGCGAAGTCCATCTTCGGCGGCGTGAACACCAGCCACGGCTGCGTCGGCCTCCAGGACGCGAAGGGCGCCGACGACCCGAAGACGCCGGGCGCGTGGTTCTACAACAACTCGATCCTCGGTGACGTGGTCGTCGTCCAGAACACCGGCGACAAGACGGTCGCGCCGGACAACGGCCTCAACGGCTGGAACATGAGCTGGGCCGACTGGAAGGCCGGCTCCGCAGCCTGACGATCCGGTAGCTCCTGAAAGGAAGCCGCCACCCGCCCCGGACCGGGGACGGGGTGGCGGCTTCCTTCGTGTTCCCGGCTCTTCTCATCCAGCTCTTATGCGTGGCTCAAGTCCTCATCACAGACCGTCCCTAGCTTGCGGCCATGTTCTTCACCTATCTGAGGCGCGAGCTGCGCCGCCGCAGAAAGGCGGCCCTCGTCGTCGCCTCCGGCCTCGCGCTGGGCATCGCGCTGGTCATCGTCGTCACCTCGGTGTCCGCCGGCATGAGCAAGGCCCAGGACAAGGTCCTCCAGTCCCTGTACGGGCTGGGCACGGACATGACCGTCACCAAGGCCGCCGCACCGGCCGGGAGCGGCTCCGAGCGGCCGCGCTTCCGCTTCGACGCCCAGGACGACGACTCCGGAGGTGAGCAGAGCAGCGACCGCGTCATGGTGCAGGGCTTCCAGACGCTGGCGAGTTCGACCGTGGGCGAGGTCGACGCGCAGAGCGGGGTCGCGGACGCCGTGGGCGGGCTGAGCCTCCAGGTCGTCAAGGTCAACGGTGAGTTCACCCGCGGCCGGTTCCAGCAGGGCGAGGGCGGCGGGCAGGAAGGCGGTCGGGGCGGCGGCCTCGGGGGTGCTCAGCCGTCTCCGCAGGGCCGCGTCGAGGGCGGCGGCGCCGACTTCGACGTCAACAGCTACTCCGTCTACGGCACGGACGTCACCAAGCCGGCCCTCGGCCCGCTGACCTCTTCCAAGATCACCAGCGGCCGTGCGTTCAGGACGAGCGAGACCGACGCCAAGGTCGCCGTCGCGGACTCGGCGTACGCCAAGGAGAAGAAGCTCAAGGCGGGGTCCACGGTCACCGTCAAGGGAACCGAATTCGAGGTCGTCGGCATCGCCACGGCCGACAGCGGGGACGCGGCCGCCAACCTCTACATCCCGCTGCGGCGGGCGCAGACGCTGGCCGACGCGAAGGACAAGGTCACCACGATCTATGTCAAGGCCACCGACTCCCAGCGGATCGACTCCGTCAAGTCGGCCCTGCAGAAGAACATCTCCGGTACGACGGTGACGACCTCCGCCGACCTCGCGGACACGGTGTCCGGCTCGCTGTCCACGGCGTCCTCGCTGGCCGCGAGCGTCGGCAAGTGGCTGTCGGTCGTCGTCCTCGTGGCCGCGTTCCTGGTCGCGGGCCTGCTCACGTCCTCGGCGGTCTCCCGCCGCGTCCGCGAGTTCGGCACGCTCAAGGCGCTGGGCTGGAAGTCGGGCCGGGTGACGGGGCAGGTGGTCGGCGAGGCGGTCGTCAACGGGCTGGTGGGCGGGGCGCTGGGGATCGCGCTGGGATTGGCGGGGGCGTATGCGGTGACCGCCGTCAGCCCGACGCTTCAGGCGCAGTTGGGCTCCGGGGGCGGTGACGGCTTCCGGGGTGGCGGTGGCTTCGGCGGACCCGGCCGCCAGGCCGCGAAGACCCTCGAGGTCGCCCTCACCGCACCGGTCGCCCTGACGACGATCGCGCTGGCGGTGGGGCTGGCGGTGGCGGGCGGCCTGATCGCCGGAGCGTTCGGCGGGTGGCGGGCGTCGAGACTGCGTCCGGCTGACGCCCTGCGCCGAGTTGAGTAACGCCCCTTTCCGGGGGCGCGGGGCTGCATCGAGATGCGGCTCCGCCGCGTGGGCGCGACCAGCCCCCACCCAGCCGCACTGAAAGACGATCAGGAGCCCGAACCATGTACGAACTAAGAGCAGTCACCAAGCACTACACCCGAGCCAAAGACACCGTCCAAGCCCTCGACGGCATAGACCTCACCATCCCCGACGGCGACCGACTGGTCATCCAGGGCCCCACGGGCGGCGGCAAGTCCACCCTGCTGCAGATGCTCGGCGGCCTCGACCGCCCCACCTCCGGCCAGGTCGTCCTCGACGGCACCGATCTCGCCGCCCTGCCCGAGGCACGCCTCACCCGCGTCCGCAGCGAAAGCATCGGCTTCGTCTTCCAGTCCTTCAACCTGATCCCGACGCTCACCGCACAGGAAAACGTGGAAACCGCCCTCGTCCCGCTCGGCATGAAGCCGAAACAGCGTCGCGAACGGGCCGCGGAGGCACTGGAATCGGTCGGCCTCGGCGAACGCCTCGCGCATCTGCCCGGCGAGATGTCCGGCGGCCAGCAGCAGCGCGTCGCCATCGCCCGGGCCCTCGTGAAGCAGCCGAAGGTGCTGCTCGCCGACGAACCCACCGGCAATCTCGACGAGTCGACGCGCGATGAGATCATGGACGTGCTGATCCGCATGTGGAAGGAGCTCGGGCTCACTTTCGTGATGGTCACCCACGACTCGGCCCTCGCGAAGCAGGCCCCGCGCGTGGCGACCATCCGCAAGGGGCGGATCACCGTCCAGGAGAACGCCCGGGCGTAACCCCGCGGCTCTGTAACGGAGTTCCGGCGGCCGTGTAACAGTCGGCCGACGGATTTCTTACCTTCTTCTCATCTATTGAGCACCTGATCACCCCTCGGCATACTGCGTATTCCGGGGGGTGTACGTCCATGCGTACGAGACCACCCCCGGCCGGGTGAACGGGGAATTCACCTGGTTCTTCTGCAAGGGGGAATCTTGCGCAGACAAGTGAAAAAGGCGTGCGCGGCCACGGTCGCCACAGCGGCAGCCGTGGCCCTGGCGGCGGGAATGACCAGCCCGGCGTCGGCGAACGGCGAGCAGACGGCCGCAGCCTCCAAGCCCACCTCGCTCACCGCCAAGCACCGCATCACGCTGATCACCGGCGACCGGGTCGTCCTGGACGCCAAGGGGCGCGTCGTCGGCCTGGAGCGGGCCAAGGGACGCGAGGACATTCCCGTCCAGGTCCGCAAGCTCGACGGCCACACCCTCGTGATCCCGGCCGACGCGGCCCGCCTGGTCGCCGCCGGCAAGCTCGACCAGCGGCTCTTCGACGTCACCGAGCTCAACAAGTCCACGACCCGCAAGGCCCAGAAGAAGGGCCTGAAGGTCATCGTCGGCTACCAGGGCAGCGCCGCGGCGGCCAAGGCCGACGTCCGCGACGCGGGCACGCTGAGCCACTCGCTGAAGTCCGTGAACGCGGACGCGGTGCAGACGCCCAAGGAGGACACGCCCGACCTGTGGGACGCGGTCACCAACGGCGACCGGACCGCCTCCGGCATCGCGCACGTCTGGCTCGACGGCGTCCGCAAGGCCAGCCTCGACAAGTCCGTCGCGCAGATCGGCACCCCCAAGGCGTGGGCGGCCGGCTACGACGGCAAGGGCGTGAAGATCGCCGTCCTGGACACCGGTGTCGACGCCACCCACGCCGATCTCAAGGGCCAGGTGATCGGCGCCAAGAACTTCACCACCTCACCCGACACGACCGACAAGGTCGGCCACGGCACGCACGTCGCCTCGATCGCGGCGGGCACCGGCGCGAAGTCCGGCGGCAAGTACAAGGGCGTCGCGCCCGGCGCGAAGATCCTCAACGGCAAGGTGCTCGACGACGGCGGCTTCGGCAGCGACTCCGAGGTCCTCGCCGGCATCGAGTGGGCCGCCGCCGAGGGCGCCGACGTCGTCAACATGAGCCTGGGCGGCGGCGACACGCCCGCGATCGACCCGCTGGAAGCGGCGGTGAACAAGCTGTCCGAGGAGAAGGGCATCCTGTTCGCCATCGCCGCCGGCAACGAGGGCGACTTCGGCGAGCAGACCATCGGCTCCCCGGGCAGCGCCGCCGCGGCCCTGACCGTCGGCGCGGTCGACGACAAGGACGTGCTGGCCGATTTCTCCAGCCGCGGCCCCGGCTTGGACGGCGCCCTCAAGCCCGACGTGACCGCGCCCGGCGTGGACATCACGGCGGCCGCCGCCCCGGGCAGCCAGATAGCCCAGGAGGTCGGCGAGAACCCGGCCGGCTACATGTCGATCTCCGGTACGTCGATGGCGACCCCGCATGTCGCGGGCGCGGCGGCGATCCTCAAGCAGCAGCACCCGTCGTGGAAGTACCCCGAGCTGAAGGGCGCCCTCACCGGCTCCACCAAGGGCGGCAAGTACACCCCGTTCCAGCAGGGTTCGGGCCGGATCCAGGTCGACCAGGCCATCAAGCAGTCCGTGGTGGCCGAGCCGGGCTCGGTGAGCTTCGGCGTGCAGCAGTGGCCGCACACCGACGACAAGCCGGTCACCAAGGAGCTGACGTACCGCAACCTCGGTACGAAGGACGTCACGCTGAAGCTGGCGTCGACCGCCACCAACCCCAAGGGCGCGGCCGCCCCCGCCGGCTTCTTCAAGCTCGGCGCCACCTCGGTGACCGTCCCGGCCGGCGGCAAGGCCTCCGTCCCGTTCACCGCCGACACCAAGCTGGGCGGCACGGTCGACGGCGCCTACTCGGCGTACGTGACGGCGACCGGCGGCGGCCAGACCGTCCGCACGGCCGCCGCGGTGCAGCGCGAGGTCGAGTCGTACGACGTCACGCTGAAGTTCCTCGACCGTGACGGCAAGGCCGCCAAGAACTACAGCGCCGACCTGGCCGGCGTCTCCGGCCTGGGCAACGGCAAGTTCTTCACGCCGTACGACGCGGACGGCACCGTCACCGCCCGTCTGCCCAAGGGCGGCTACATCCTCAACACGAACATCTACGTCGGCGACGACCCGGAGAAGTTCGAGGGCGCCGACTGGCTGGCCCAGCCCAAGCTGAACGTCACCAAGGGCACGACGATCACGCTGGACGCCCGCAAGGCCAAGCCGGTGGACATCACCGTGCCGGACGCCGCCGCCAAGCCGGAGTTCGCCTCGGCCGACTACACGGTGGAAGCGGGGGACTCCAGCTTCGGCTTCGGCTGGTGGCTGGACTCGTACGCCGGCTTCCGCACCGCGCACGTCGGCCCGCAGATCACCGACGGCTCGGTGACCCAGCAGTGGGACGCTCACTGGAGCAAGGGCGACAAGGAGCAGTACGACGTCACCGGCGGCGGTCCGGTCAAGCAGCTCGCCACCGGCTACACCAAGCACTACAAGGCGAGCGACCTCGCCACGGTGAAGGCGGGCCTCGGTGCCGCGGCGAGCGGCAAGAAGGGCTCGATCAGCGCCATGGGCTGGCTGCCGTGGAGCGGCGGCGCCTCCTCGGTCGGCTTCGAGCAGACCCTGCCGGGCACGCGGACGCTGCACCTGTCCACCCTGGGCGGTGTGAAGTGGGACCTCGACTTCGTCCAGAACGGCGGTGTCGACGCCGAGGGCTTCCCGGTCTTCGAGGCCGGCTACTCGCTGGGCGGCCAGAAGTTCGCCGGCGGCAAGAGCTATTCGAAGACGTTCAACACCGCCGTCTTCGGGCCGCGCATCAACGCCGACTTCGGACTGTTCCGCGACGGCAACCAGATCCAGGGCTCCCTGCCGCTGTTCGCCGACAGCAAGGGCACCCCGGGTTCCTCGCTGCTCACCTCGGCGAGCACGACCCTCTACCGCAACGGCACCAAGGTCGGCAGCAACGACGACCCGCTGAGCGGCGGTGAGGCGTTCAAGGTCCCGGCCGGCGACGCCGAGTACAAGCTGACGACGTCGGTCAAGCGCAGCGTCAAGGTCGCGGCGGCCTCCACCCGCATCGACGCCAGCTGGACGTTCCGCTCGAAGAAGACCACCGGCATCAAGCAGCTGCCCGCCTCCACGGCCCGCTTCAACGCGGCCACGGGTCTGGACAGCAAGGTCCCGGCCGGCAAGACCGTCAGCATCCCGGTCACCGTCGAGGGCGCGGCCAAGGGCAGCAACCTGAAGTCGCTGTCGGTGTACGTGTCGTACGACTACGGCAAGACCTGGAAGAAGCTCACGGTCAAGGACGGCAAGGTCAGCGTCAAGAACCCGGAGAAGGGGAAGGCCATCTCCTTCCACGCCAAGATCGCCGACAAGAAGGGCAACAAGTCGACGATCTCGATCTACAACGCGTACTACGGCAAGTGAGTACCCGTTAGAGTGCGGCCCGTCGGAAGCCCCGGCTTCCGGCGGGCCGTTCGTGTGGGTCAGGCGGGTGGGGCCGTGCTCCAGGCACCCGCCCGGGTCGCGTCCGCGCCCCAGCTCGCCAGCAGGCGCAGGGCCTCCGCGGACGGGGTGCCCGGTTCCGCGTGGTACGTGATCAGGGACTGCTCGGCGTCGTCGACCAGGCGGAACGTCTCGAAGGACAGCGTCAGGTCGCCGACCAGCGGATGCCGCAGCCGCTTGACGCCGAAGCTCTTCTCCTTGACGTCGTGCGCGGCCCACAGCCGGCGGAACTCCTCGCTCTTCACGGAGAGCTCGCCCACCAGGGCGGACAGCCGCGGGTCGTCGGGATGGCAGCCCGCGTCCATGCGCAGATAGCCGACCATGTCCTGGGCCTTCTGGTCCCACTCGACGAACAGGTCGCGGTACTCGGGCCTGAGGAACACCAGCCGCGCCCAGTTCCGCTCCGGCGCCGGCAGCTCACCCCAGTCGCCGAAGAGGGCCGCGGCCATGCGGTTCCAGGCCAGGACGTCCGAGCGGCGCCCCACGATGTACGCCGGGACGGTGTCGATCGAGTCCAGCAGATGCCGCAGCGTCGGCCGCACCTGCTGGGTGCGCGCCACCGGCTTCTTCTTGTGCTGCTTCGGCTTCGCCAGGTGCATCAGGTGGGCGTGCTCGGCGTCGCTCAGCCGCAGGGCGCGCGCGATCGCGTCCAGCACCTCCGCCGAGACGTTGCGCCCGTTGCCCTGCTCCAGCCGTGTGTAGTACGCCACGGAGACCCCGGCCAGCTGCGCCAGCTCCTCGCGGCGCAGCCCCGGCACGCGCCGCCGCCCGAAGTCGGGCAGTCCCACGTCCTCCGGCTTCAGCCGGGCACGCCGGGTGCGCAGGAACTCACTGAGCTCGGCACGCCGGTCCAGGCCCCCGCCGGACTGCGCTGCGGGCTCCTGTGCGGGTTCGGGCTGTTCGTCCATGCCCTCCAGTATTCACGGTCGTACGCACACGAGCCTGACCCCGCCAGTGGTACGCACCGTGTGCGTACGCAAAACGGTGGTCTGGGTAGATGCTCGCGTTTTCGGCACGCTGGTGATCGTGCCCGGTCAGAAGATCCAGAAGGCAGCCGGGCACGGAACCCCCGCTAGGAGAACCCCGGCATGACCACTGTCGCCGCGTACGCCGCACCCGCCCCCAAGGCTCCGCTGGAGCGCACCACCATCGAGCGCCGCGAGGTCCGCGAGTTCGATGTCCTGATCGACATCAAGTTCGCCGGCATCTGCCACTCCGACATCCACCAGGCCCGCGAGGGCTGGGGCGAGGCGATCTTCCCGATGGTCCCCGGCCACGAGATCGCCGGTGTCGTCACCGAGGTCGGCCCGGGCGTGACGAAGTTCGCCGTCGGCGACCGCGTGGGCGTCGGCTGCATGGTCGACTCCTGCCGCGCATGCGAGAACTGCAAGGCCGGGCGCGAGCAGTACTGCGTCGAGGGCAACGTCCAGACGTACAACGCCGTCGGCAGGGACGGCGAGCCCACCTACGGCGGCTACTCGCAGAAGGTCGTCGTCGACGAGAACTTCGTCGTCGGCATCCCTGACGGCCTCTCCCTCGACGTCGCCGCGCCGCTGCTGTGCGCCGGCATCACCCTCTACTCCCCGCTCAAGCGCTTCGGCGCCGGCCCCGGCAAGAAGGTCGCGATCCTCGGTCTGGGCGGCCTCGGCCACATGGGCGTGAAGATCGCGCACGCCCTCGGTGCCGAGGTCACCGTGCTGTCGCAGTCCCTGCGCAAGCAGGAGGACGGCCTGCGGTTCGGCGCCGACCACTACTACGCCACCAGCGACCCGAAGACCTTCGAGGAGCTGAACGGCACGTTCGACCTGATCGTGTCCACGGTGTCGGCCCCGCTGGACTTCAACGCCTACCTGGCGCTGCTGAAGCCCGAGGGCACGCTGGCGAACGTCGGCGCCCCCGAGGAGCCGATCTCCCTCAACCTCTTCTCCGTGATCGGCGGCGGCAAGTCGCTCGCCGGTTCCATGATCGGCGGCATCCCGGAGACCCAGGAGATGCTGGACTTCTGCGCCGAGCACGGCCTCGGTGCCGAGATCGAGCTGATCCGCGGTGACCAGATCAACGAGGCGTACGAGCGGGTGCTGGGCAGCGATGTGCGGTACCGGTTCGTGATCGACACGGCGACGATCTGAGACCGGACGGTCTGAGAGCGAGGGCCCCGGCTGTGCGCCGGGGCCCTCAGCGCCGTCCGAGGAGCCACAGCAGGTACGGCCCGCCCACCAGCGAGGTGAGCGCGCCCACCGGGATCTCCAGCGGCGGCAGCAGCGTACGGGCCGCCAGATCGGCGCCGACCAGGATCACGGCACCCGTCAGGGCCGAGGAGAGCAGCGGCAGCTGAGGCGTGCGCGTGAGCCGCCTCGCCAGCTGCGGAGCGGTCAGCGCGACGAAGCCGATCGGGCCCGCCGCGCCGGTCGCCGTGGCCGCGAGCACCACACCCAGGACCGTCAGTCCCAGCCGGGCCCGGCCCACCCGTACGCCGAGCGAGGCCGCGGTCTCGGGGCCGAGCCCCAGCGGGCGAACGGCCCGGCTCGCCCACACCAGCCCCGGCAGACACAGCAGGCACACCACGGCCAGCGGCCCGGCCTGCTCCCAGCCCCGCCCGTTCAGACTCCCGGTCAGCCACAGCTTGACCTGCTCGGCGGCCTCCAGCTCGCTGTCCGTCAGATACAGCTGCACCACGGCGGCCAGCGCGACGCCGATCCCGACCCCGGTGAGCACGAACCGGCTCGGCTGCATGCCGTGCCGCCAGGCCAGCACATAGACCAGCGCGGCGGCGGCCAGCCCGCCCGCGACCGACACGGCGGGCAGCGCACCCGGCGAACCCACCGCCCCCGTAGCCAGCGCGAGCACGGTCGCGGCGGCGGCCCCGTGCCCGACCCCGATCACATCCGGGCTGGCCAGCGGATTGCGGGTCACGGCCTGCACCAAGGCCCCCGCCACCCCCAGCGCCCCGCCGGCCAGCGCCCCCAGCACGATCCGGGGCACCCGCAACTCGCCCACGACGAGCTCGTGGGGCCCGCTCCCGGTACGCAGGGTGTGCCACACCTCGCCGGGCGGTACGTACGCCTGCCCGGCACAGGCGGAGACGAGCATGACGACGCCGAGGAGCAGGACGAGTGCCAGGGCGACGGCGGCGGAACGGCGGTGGAGCAGGAGGGAGAGGCGGGGGTGGGGCCGGAGGACGGTGACGTGCGCCGGCCCGGCCGCGGGCGGTCGTGCGGTACCGGTCACGCCACAGCTCCCCTGCGCCGTACCAGCACCACGAGCACCGGCATCCCCACCACCGCCGTCATGACCCCCGCGGGCACCTCCGCGGGGGCCCGGACCACACGCCCCGCCACATCGGCTCCCACCAGCAACCCCGCCCCGAGCAATCCGGACAACGGCAGCACGACCCGCTGGCCCCCGGACACCACCCGCCGGGCAAGATGCGGCACGGCCAGCCCCACGAACGCGATCGGCCCCGCCGCGGCCACCGCCGCAGCGGTCAGCAATGTCGCCCCCGCAGCGGTCACTCCCCGCACCAGCCCGACCCGATGCCCCAAGGCCCGTGCCGCCTCGTCACCGAGCGCCAGCGCGTCCAGCCCCCGGGCGCACGCCAGCACCGCCAGCAGCCCCACGCCGAGAAACGGCAGCATCGCGCCGACCGTGTCCGCGTCCCGGCCGCTGAGCGCCCCGACCTGCCAGAACCGGAACTGGTCCAGCGTCGCCGAGCCGGCCGTCAGCACGACCGTCGTGGCACCCGCCGTCATCGCCGACAGGGCCGTCCCGGCCAGCGCCAGCTTCACCGGCGAGGCCCCGCCCCGGCCGCGCGCGGCGATGCCGTACACCAGGCAGGCGGCCACGACCGCGCCGGTGAAGGCGTACCAGACGTATCCGCCGAAGCCGCCGGCGAGCCCGGACGCGATGGCCACGACGACCCCGGCCGCGGCGCCCTGGCTCAGCCCGAGGATCCCCGGGTCGGCGAGCGGATTGCGGGTGACCGCCTGCAACGCGGCACCCGCGATGCCGAGCGCCGCGCCCGCGGCCAGCCCCACCGCGGTCCGCGGCACCCGCAGGGACCGTACGACGAGGGCGTCCGGGGAGCCGCCGCCGTGCAGCAGGGCGTCGAGCACGCGGTCCGGCGCCACCGGCCGGGTGCCGACGGTGAGAGAGAGGAGACCGGCGACGGCCACCACCAGCACGGCGCCCGTCACGGCGACCGCGGCCGGCGGCCGGACGGCGAGACGCCGGGTCACCTGCCGAGGTGTTCGGCGAGCTGCCGTACGACGAGGCGGGCGGCGGTGGGACCGGCGTTGAGGTACCAGGGGTCGTCGTCGACCTTCACGGCGTGCCCGGCGCCGACGGCCTTCATCGACTTCCACAGCGGCCCGGCCAGCACACTCCCGGCGTCGGTCTTCTCCGGGTCGCCCTGCACCGAGTAGAAGATCCAGTCACCGTCGGCGACATCGATGCTCTCCGGCCCGACGTCCTCGGAGATCGCCGTGAACCGCTGGGACTCCGGCCGCTTCAGCCCCATGTCCACGGCGAGGGACCCGGTGAAGGAGGAGACGCCGAACATGCGCGTCCGGTCGGGCGTGAACCGCACCATGGAGACGGCCGGGTCACCCTGCACGTCCTGCCCCTGCTCACGGGCGTCCGCGGCGATGCCGTCGAGCAGTCGCCGTGCCCGCTGCCCCTTGCCGACCGCCTCGCCGACGAGCAGCAGGTCGCGCTTCCAGTTGATGCCGTTGCCGGCGGTGATCACGGTCGGCGCGATCTTCGACAGCTTGGGGTAGAGCTCGCCGAGCGAGTCGTTGGCCAGGATCAGGTCCGGCTCGGCGGCGGCCAGGGTCTCCAGGTTGGGTGCGGAGCGGGTGCCCGCGTCGGTCAGGCCGGTGAGCCGGTCCTTGTGGCGCGGGAAGGCGTCGGCCAGGTAGCCGGGCACGAGGCCGGCGTTGCCGGCGCGGGTGGTTGCGGTCGGGACGATCCCCAGCGACAGCAGGTCGTCGAGCTGCCCGGTGCTGAGGACGGCGATCTTCCGCGGCCGGGCCTTGATCGCCGTACTGCCCTCGAAGTGCTTGACGGTGCGCGGGAAGACCCCGTCCTCGTCGGTGTCGGCGCCCATACCCTTCGCGAGGGCGCTCGGCGCGGCGGAGGGTCCCGCGGAGCCTTCGGCGGCGCCGATGACCTGGCTGCGCGAGCCGTCCCCCTGCTTGCCGCTTCCGCTGCCGCCGCCCGGCGACGAGCAACCGGCCAGCAGCCCTCCGGCGACGGCCAGGGCCAGGGCGGCCCTCATTCCCACTGCACGCACCACGCACTCCGATCAATGAACTAAGGTGAGCCTTACCTTAATCGGTGCGGGAGTATGGTGGATCGGGAGGGGAGGCCCACCATGACCGTGCAGCTGAACCACACCATCGTCGTCGCGCACGACAAGCGCGCCTCGGCCCGGTTCCTCGCCGACCTCCTGGGACTCGAAGTGAGCCCGCCCTACGGCCCGTTCCTCCCGGTCGAGATCCCCAACGGCGTGACGCTCGACTTCATGGACACCCCCGGCGCCATCACGCCGCAGCATTACGCCTTCCTCGTCTCGGAGGACGAGTTCGACGTGATCTTCGGCCGTATCCAGGAGGCCGGTCTGACGTACTGGGCGGACCCGTTCCACAGCCGCCCCGGCGAGATCAACCACAACGACGGCGGTCGCGGCGCGTACTTCGACGACCCCGACGGCCACCGACTGGAGATCATCACGAGGCCGTACGGCAGCGGCGGCTGATCTCCCGGGCCTCCTTCTGCTGTTACATCTCCTCCGGCTGTCACATCTCCCCGCCGCCCTCCGTCATACCGGCGAAGGCGAATCGGAAGTCGACATCGGGGAGCAGTCATGACGTCATCCATCCTGGTCACCGGCGGCACGGGCACCCTGGGCGGCCATGTCGTCCCGCTGCTGCGCGCGGCCGGCCACGACGTGCGGATCCTCAGCCGGAAGGACCGCCCCACCGCGGACGGCATCGAGTACGTCACCGGCGATCTGCTCAAGGGCGAGCGTGTCGAGGCCGCCCTCGACGGCGCGGAGACCGTGCTGCACCTGGCGGGCGGTCCCAAGGGCGACGACGAGGCGACCCGTCATCTGGTCCGCGCCGCGTCCCGGGCCGGTGTACGGCACCTGGTCTACATCTCGGTCATCGGCGCGGACCGGGTGCCGCTGGCCTGGATGCGGACGAAGCTGGAGTCGGAGCGGGCCGTCGCCGACTCGGGCATCCCGTGGACGACCCTGCGCGCGGCCCAGTTCCACGACCTCGCGCTGACCATGGTCGAGAAGATGGCGAAGCTGCCGGTGTTCCTGGTCCCCGCCGGCCTGCGGCTCCAGCCGGTCGACTCCCGCGACGTCGCCGCCCGCCTCGCGGAGCTGACCCTCGGCGCCCCGTCCGGCCTCGTCCCGGACCTGACCGGGCCGCACGTCCACGGCCTCGCCGACCTGGCCCGCCCCTACCTCCGCCTCCGGGGGCGGCGCCGCCCGATGCTGCCGGTGCGCATCCCCGGCAAGGCGGGGCGGGCGTACCGGGCAGGGGCGAACCTCACCTTGCGGGGGGCGGAGGAGGGGAAGCGGACCTGGGAGGAGTTCCTGGCGGAGCGGCTGGGCTAGGGGCTTCCGCCTATACCGGGGAGCCGGTCCCTACCGGGGAGCCGGCCGGTCCTGTTCCTCGAAGGTCCACACGGCCCGGGGCCCCGGGCCGACGGCGAGGACCGAGTGGCCGATGCGCTCCTCGTGCCGGTACGACACCGGCCCGTTCAGCGACATCTCGACCTGCCGCAGCCCCACCTGGTCGAGGGGTACGGTGTCGAAGCGGAGTGTGGTGCCGCCGCCCTTGGCGACGGCGCCCCCGTCCGGCAGGGAGCGCACGGCGAACCCGCCGGCCTTCAGCAGCGGCACCGTGTTGGCGAGGTCGCGTGCGGTCACCGCGAGCCGGATGCCGGTCACGTCCCGCATCAGGTGGTCGCGGTAGGCGTCGGGCAGATAGCGCTCCCGGCCCACGTCACCGGGGTGTGCGGCGGGCTCGGTGTTGCCGCGCGGGTCGGCGAAGTACTCCGGCCGGTACTCCATGCCCCAGGCGCCGAAGAGGTCGTACTGGTCGGTGGTGAAGACGGCGTCGAACCACGGCACGGGGACGCCGTCGCCGAAGTCGCGCGTCTGCTGGAACTCGATCGGGTCGCCGACCCCCTGCTCGCGCAGCCGCGCGAGCGCCGTCGCCAGGTCGCCCTTCCGCTCGGTCGAGACGCCCATGCCGGTGGAGCCGAGGGTGCCGTCCTTGCCGGGCACGTCGCCGACCCCGAACAGCTCCAGGTAGGTCTCGCGGCCCATCAGATAGCGGCCGGTCCAGGTCTGCCCGCCGGAACCGGTCGTGGTGCGGACCTGGAAGTTGGCGAAGTCGCGCAGATAGGCGGAGTGCTCGATGGCGTCGGCGGTCTCCCGGTCGAGGACGCCGTAGGCGTGGTTGTAGAACAGCAATTGCCGTCCGGCGTCTGCGGTCTGCGCCGAACTCACCCCGCCCTGGACCGCCCCCGCGAGGACCAGGGCGACGACCATGATCATCTGTAATGCTCGTCTGACCGTCATGCGGAGGAGCGTAGAGCGGGAGGAATCGCTTCCGCTGGGGAATCCGCCGGGGATTCGGACGTTGTCAGGGGCTCTTTGTCAGGGGCCCTTGGTCAGGGGGCCCTTGGTGCGGGAATCCTTGGCCGGGGGATTCCTGCCCGCCCATGTCGAGGCGGAACGGCGGGTACTGGTCGGTCATCAACGCGGCGTAGGCGGTCACCCGCGCGCACCAGCGGGCGAGGCCGAGCAGGAAGTCGAAGAGGTGCCGTGGATAGCGGGCGGTGAACAGCAGGATGACCACCGCGACCAGGGAGAGCCAGGGCATCAGCCCACCGCCCCGCCAGTCGCCCCCGCCCCAGCCGCCCCCGACGAACATCGCGACCACGATGTACTGCGGGATCGCCAGCAGCCACCACTTCACCAGGACCAGTCCGCGCGACAGCCGCTCGGGATAGACGACGTCGAAGTGCGCCGGATATTCGGGCACGTCGGCGAGGGTGAACGGCGGGTACCGGTCGGTGCCGAGCGCGGTGTGGGCGTAGTAGCTGACCCGCCAGTTCCAGCGCAGCACGCCGACGCTGAAGTCGAACAGGGACCGGGGATACCGGGCGGTGAACAGGATGGCGAAGAACGCGATGACCGTCACGACCGCGAACGCGATCCACAGGAAGAACAGCACGATGTAGTGCGGGATGGCGAGCAGCCACTTCACCAGCCACAGCCATCGGGACAGCCGGGCGTCGACAGACGCCTCGATACGCACGGGCGAAGCGGTGACAGGAAGCATGTGGCGGACTCCTTTCGCCTGCAGACTCGCAAGCGAGGAGGAGCCCCGCGACCTGGGCGGGGCCGTTCGCGCGTCGGGGACCGTCGGCGCGTCCCGGACCGGTTACGACGGCACGGGGTCGGCGGTGTCCGGCTCGTCGGTGCCGTCCGGTTCCCGCGGCGGGTCGCTGAGCTGCTCGCGCACGTAGTTCCACACCACCGCGATCAGCGCGGCGATGGGGACGGCGAGCAGACTGCCCACGATGCCGGCCAGACTGCCGCCCAAGGTCACGGCCAGCAGCACCACGGCCGCGTGGAGGCCGAGCCCACGACTCTGGATCATGGGCTGGAAGACGTTCCCCTCGAGCTGCTGCACCACCACGATGATGGCCAGCACCATCAGCGCGTCCGTCAGGCCGTTGGAGACCAGCGCGATCAGGACCGCGACGAAACCGGCGAACAGGGCGCCGATGATCGGCACGAACGCGGAGACGAAGGTCAGCACCGCCAGCGGGAGCACCAACGGCACGCCCAGGATCCACAGGCCCAGGCCGATCAGGACCGCGTCGAGCAGGCCGACGGCCGCCTGGGACCGTACGAAGGACCCCAGGGTGGCCCAGCCGCGCGCGAACACGATCGGGACGTCGGTGGCGAACCGGCCCGGGAGCTGCCGGGACAGCCACGGGAGGAACTTCGGCCCGTCCTTGAGGAAGAAGAACATCAGGAACAGCGCGAGGACGGCGGTGACCACTCCGCTCACCACGGTGCTGACGCCGGTGACGACCGTGCCGACCATGCTGCCGACGCCCTCCTGGGCGCGGGCGACCGCCGAGTCGAACGCCTTGTTGATCTGGGCGTCACCGATGTTCAACGGCGGCCCGGCGGCCCACTCGCGCAGCCTCTGGATGCCCTCGACCACACCGTCGGTCAGCTCACCGGACTGCGACGCCACCGGCACCGCGATCAGCGCCACCACGCCCGCGGCGACCAGCAGGAACAGCACGGTCACCAGCGACGCGGCGAGCGCGGGCGGCCACCCGCGACGACGCAGGAAGCGGGCCGCGGGCCAGGTCAGCGTGGTCAGCAGCAGTCCGACGACCAGCGGCCACACCACCGACCACATCCGGCCCAGCAGCCACAGAGACACGGCCAGCATCACGAAGACCAGCAGCAACTCCGCGGACACCCGCGCGGACAGACGCAGCGCGTGACGGGCTTTCGCCGAACTCAGGGTCGAATTCAAGGGGGCAGTCACGGAGGCACCCTATTGCCAGGGAGCCCCCGTGTATTCAGGGGTACCGGTGTTCAGGCGGTACCCGCGGTCAAACCCTCGCTCGCTCCGCGAGGCCATCCGCGAGGCCGGGGTTCAGCCCTCGGCCTTGGCCACACCGATCGGGCAGGACACGCCCGTGCCGCCGATGCCGCAGTATCCCGCCGGGTTCTTGTCCAGGTACTGCTGGTGGTAGCCCTCGGCCGGGTAGAAGGGGCGGCCCTGCGCGGGGGCGATCTCCGTGGTGATCTCGCCAAGTCCGGAGGAAGTGAGGACCTCCTGGTAGGACTCGCGGGAGGACTGGGCGGTGGCCGCCTGCTCGGGGGTGTGGGTGTAGACCGCCGAGCGGTACTGCGTGCCCACGTCGTTGCCCTGGCGGAAGCCCTGCGTGGGGTCGTGGGACTCCCAGAACGTCTTCAGGAGGCGCTCGTACGAGATCAGCTTCGGGTCGAAGACCACACGCACGACCTCCGTGTGGCCGGTCAGGCCCGAGCAGACCTCCTCGTACGTGGGGTTCTCGGTGTGGCCGCCCTGATAGCCGGCCAGGGTCGTCCACACCCCTGCCGGGAGCTGCCAGAACTTGCGCTCGGCGCCCCAGAAGCAGCCCAGACCGAAGTCGGCGACCTCCAGGCCTTCCGGGTAGGGGCCGAGCAGGGGGTTGCCGAGGACGGTGTGGCGGTCGGGGACCGTGAACGCCGGGACCGGGCGGCCGGGCAGCGCCTGCTCGGGGGAGGGCAGCTGGGGCGTACGGCTGTGCAGGAACATGCGGTCTCCAATCGGGGCGACGCCGCGCCGGGGCGACGCTCCTTACAACGTGCGGCGGCCGGGGGGAATTCCGGCCGGAGCCCGTGCCTCAGTGCGGCAGGCTCGCGGGGCTGCCGCCGTTCGCCTCGTAGCCCGCCACCGCCAGCGCCCGGTACACCGCGAACTCCGCCGCCGGGTCCGCGGACAGGGTCCAGGGCAGGGCGCCGACGTGGCCGTCGATGTGTATCAGCTGGCTCATGGCCTCCGCCCAGCGCTCGCTGCGGACCAGGAAGTAGACCAGCAGGTGCCGCGCGTGCGCCAGCATCGGGTCGGCTGGGCGGGCCGAGTGCACCGCGTGCAGCGCGCCGTGCATCGCCTTCGTGACGACCTCGGTCTGCCAGAAGCTGCTGACCAGGGTCACCTCGGGGAGGTGCTCGAACACCGCGAAGAGGGGCATCGCCGCGAGCAGGGAGCCCTGGGGCGCGCGGGCCGCCGCGGCCTCGGCGAACGAGTAGGCCAGCTCACGCGAGCCGTGCCACTTCTCGCACCAGTAGTGCAGCGCGGCCAGATGCGCACCCATGTGCGCCGGGTCGCGGTCCAGGATCTTCAGCCAGACCTGCTCGAAGTCCTTCTGCGAGTAGCCCAGCCCGCGGGCCACCGACAGCTCGATGATGTACGGGATCGGATCGCCGGGGGAGAGCAGCGCCGCATCGCCGCACGCCGACCTGGCCTCCTCCATGATGATCCGGAACTCGTCCGTCCCCGGCGTCGCCGTCCGCCACGCCTGCTGCACCAGGAACTCGGCGTGCACCGCCGCGCCGCCCGCGTCCTTGGGCGCCTCGGCCCGCCACACGCGCAGCCACTGCCCGCCCGGCGCCTCGCCGACCCCGCCGGGCCGCTGCGCGAGCTCCAGGGAGGCGGCACCCGCGAAGGCCTGCACCCGCTGCCAGCGCCGCTCGCCCTCCGTCTCCGTGCCCGCGAGGAGCTGCTGCGCCGCGCGGTAGTCCTGCGAGCGCTGCACCACGTCCAGGACGTCCAGCAGGTCCTGGTCGGGGCCGGGCATGCGGATGTCGAGCTCCTCCTCGCGGACGAAGCCGTAGTTCGCCGGGTCCGCGGCGTCCGGGTGGTCGGGCGAGACCAGTCCGATCACACCGCGCCTGCGCCGCAGGAAGGGGAGCAGCACGAAGCCCAGCATGACCAGTGCGATCAGGACCCAGAGAATCTCCATGCAACAAGCGAACCAGACCGCGCCGACAATTGGCCAACCTGCTCCCCGAACCTGTGGAAAACCCGGCCGAGTAGCCCCCGTGG
This sequence comes from Streptomyces purpurascens, assembly GCF_045040895.1. Taxonomy (NCBI): domain Bacteria; kingdom Bacillati; phylum Actinomycetota; class Actinomycetes; order Kitasatosporales; family Streptomycetaceae; genus Streptomyces; species Streptomyces purpurascens. The sequence continues at coordinate 5,968,642 of NZ_CP108341.1, forward strand.
CCCTGTGGAAACCCCGTCGCCGGGCCCGCGTCGCCTCGTACCCCGGCACTCTTCGCGTCGGCGCACTACCCTCGGTCCTCATGAGCGACAGGCACATCAGTCAGCACTTCGAGACGCTCGCGATCCACGCGGGCAACACCGCCGACCCCCTGACGGGCGCGGTCGTCCCGCCGATCTACCAGGTCTCGACCTACAAGCAGGACGGCGTCGGCGGTCTGCGCGGCGGCTACGAGTACAGCCGCAGCGCCAATCCCACCAGGACCGCGCTGGAGGAGAACCTCGCCGCCCTTGAGGGCGGCCGCCGCGGACTCGCGTTCGCGTCCGGGCTGGCGGCCGAGGACTGCCTGCTGCGTACGCTGCTCAGCCCCGGCGACCACGTGGTCATCCCCAACGACGCCTACGGCGGCACGTTCCGGCTGTTCGCCAAGGTCGTCGCCCGCTGGGGCGTGGAGTGGTCGGTCGCCGACACGAGCGACCCGGCGGCCGTACGGGCCGCCCTCACCCCGAAGACCAAGGCCGTGTGGGTGGAGACCCCCTCCAACCCGCTGCTCGGCATCACCGACATCGCCGCCGTCGCTCAGATCGCCCGGGACGCGGGCGCCCGCCTCGTCGTCGACAACACCTTCGCCACGCCCTACCTCCAGCAGCCGCTGGCGCTGGGCGCGGACGTCGTCGTGCACTCGCTGACCAAGTACATGGGCGGCCACTCGGACGTGGTCGGCGGCGCGCTGATCACCAGCGACGCCGACCTGGGCGAGGAACTGGCCTTCCACCAGAACGCGATGGGCGCGGTCGCCGGGCCCTTCGACTCCTGGCTGGTGCTGCGCGGTACCAAGACGCTCTCGGTCCGCATGGACCGGCACAGCGAGAACGCCGTCAAGGTCGCCGACATGCTCACCCGGCACGCGCGCGTGACGAGCGTGCTGTACCCGGGCCTGCCGGAGCACCCCGGCCACGAGGTCGCCGCCAAGCAGATGAAGTCGTTCGGCGGCATGGTCTCGTTCCGTGTCGAGGGCGGCGAGGAGGCGGCCGTCGAGGTCTGCAACCGCGCCAAGGTGTTCACGCTGGGCGAGTCCCTGGGCGGCGTCGAGTCGCTCATCGAGCACCCCGGCCGCATGACGCACGCGTCCGCCGCCGGCTCGGCCCTGGAGGTCCCGGCCGACCTGGTGCGTCTGTCCGTGGGCATCGAGAACGCCGAAGACCTGCTGGAAGACCTTCAGCAGGCGCTCGGCTAGGACGGCCCGGCCCTCCAGGGTCACCAGCCGGTCAGGGGTGGAGTCGTGTCCGACGGCGGCTCCACCCACGGGCGGGCCGTCAGCGCCCACACCGTGAACGCCACGGCCGCCGCGAGCAGCAGCAGCCACAGCAGCCGGCGGGCCAGCGCCCTGCGCCGCAGCATGCGGCCGCCCCGGCGCACCGCCTCCGTGTGGATCTCGGGCGGCACGGGCCGCGGCGCCTGCTCCATGAGCCGCCGCACGGTCGCCTCGCGGTCGTTCCCGCTCATGACGGTCTCCGGTCGCCGTAAGGGCTCATGACGGCACCGCCTTCGTGGCCGTCACCGCCGGTGCCGGTCCCCGCGGCCGGTGCAGCAGGATCGAGATCGCCCGGTGGCAGATGGCCCGTACGCGCTCTACGGACAGGCCGAGCAGGGCAGCCGTCTGCTCCTCGGCGACGCCTTCGTACAACCTGAGGACCAGGATCAGGCGTTCCTGCGGGGTGAGCGGCGCCAGGGGGCCGGCGGGGTGCGGGCGGGCGCGGCCGAGGCCGCCGTACCGGTGCCAGGTGCCGCGCGCGAAGCGGGTGGCGAGGAACTGGCGGGTGTGGTCGTAGGGATCCTCGCCGCGCAGCCGGTCCCAGCACGCGTACGTGTGCGCCAAGGACAGGGTCAGCAGGCGCCGCGCGCGGGGATTGTCGTCCGAGGCCTCCGCGGTGAGCAGGGTGGCGGCATGCAGCAGCCGCCCCGCCGCGCCCGCGACGAACGCCTCGAACTCCCGGGCCCGACGGGTCGCCCGGGACGCATGCCGTTGCCGCATCGCGCCTCCCGCCCGCCGGCGACCCTGAGGATGCGGGCCCGGCCGCGTACGGACGCGACGGCCGCGTACGACAGGACCCGGTCTCATATCAGGCCAGGGTCGGCCCCGAGGTCAAGAGCCGCGCACGGCCGGCGCTCAGGACGGCGACTGCGTCTCCGGCCCGGGCACCCCCGGCACCGCCATCCGGGCGGACAGCGCGCTGTTGAAGCGCGTGAGGAGCGTGCAGAACGCCTCGCGCTCCTCCGGCTCCCACTCCTCGGTCAGCTCGGCCATCAACTGCCGCCGCGACGAGCGCACTTCCTCCAGCCGGGCCTGCCCGCGCGGGGACAGCTGGAGCACCACCGCGCGTCCGTCCTCGGGGTGCGAGGTGCGCTTGACCAGGCCGGTGTCGACCAGCGGAGCCACCTGCCGGGTGACGGTCGACGAGTCGATCCCCATGCTCGCGGCGAGCGCCTTGACGCCCATCGGGCCTTCCTTGTCGAGACGGTTGAGCAGCAGGTACGCGGCGCGGTCCATGGAGTTGCGCACCTGTCCGACTCCGCCGAGCCGGGTCTGTTCGGCACGGCGGGCGAACAGCGCCACCTCGTGCTGCAGCGTGTCGAGAAGACCGGTGTCACCGACGGTCGTCATGTCCATCGACATTTCAGGTGTTGTGGGCATCGCCGGGGGCTCACTTCGTGGAGGGCTGGCTGATTGGGGGACAGGGTACGCGGCCGGGGGGCGGGTCGTACCGGCGCTTCACAAAGCGGGTCTCGGAGGTTGGTCACAACCGTCGTTCCCGCCTGTGAACTGCGATGCTGGTGTCATGAGCTACAGCACGGCTGACTCCTTGCGACCCGTCACCCTCGACGATGTGCGCGGCGCCCAGAAGATGCTCTCGGGTGTGGCGCGGGTGACCGCGATGGAAGGCAGCAGGCACCTCTCCCAGATGGTCGGCGCGCCGGTGCACCTCAAGTGCGAGAACCTCCAGCGGACCGGTTCGTTCAAGCTGCGCGGCGCGTACGTCCGGATCGCCGGGCTGCTGCCCGAGGAGCGCGCCGCCGGTGTCGTCGCCGCGAGCGCCGGAAACCACGCGCAGGGCGTCGCCCTGGCGTCCTCGCTGCTCGGGGTGCGCTCCACGGTGTTCATGCCGAAGGGCGCCCCGCTGCCCAAGGTCAGCGCCACCCGGGACTACGGGGCCGAGGTGCGGCTGCACGGCCAGGTGGTCGACGAGACGCTGGCGGCCGCGCAGGAGTACGCGGCCGAGACGGGCGCGGTGTTCATCCACCCCTTCGACCACCCCGACATCATCGCGGGCCAGGGCACGGTGGGGCTGGAGATCCTCGAGCAGTGCCCCGAAGCGCGCACGATCGTCGTCGGTATCGGCGGGGGCGGTCTCGCCGCCGGGGTCGCGGTGGCGGTGAAGGCCCTGCGGCCGGACCTCAGGATCGTGGGCGTCCAGGCGGAGGGCGCGGCGGCCTACCCGCCCTCACTGGCGGCGGGGCGGCCGGTGACCGTCGAGAACCCGGCGACGATGGCCGACGGCATCAAGGTCGGGCGGCCCGGCGACGTGCCGTTCGGGCTCGTCGGCGAGCTGGTCGACGAGGTGCGCACGGTCAGCGAGGACGCGCTGTCCGCCGCGCTGCTGCTGTGCCTGGAGCGGGCCAAGCTGGTCGTGGAGCCGGCCGGGGCGAGCCCGGTCGCGGCGCTGCTGAGCGAGCCCGGCGCGTTCGAGGGGCCGGTCGTCGCGGTGCTGTCGGGCGGCAACGTCGACCCGGTGCTGATGGAGCGGGTGCTGCGGCACGGCATGGCCGCGCAGGGCCGCTACCTGGCCGTTCGGCTGCGGCTGACGGACCGTCCCGGCGCTCTCGCCACAATTCTGGGCGTGTTGTCAGTGGTGGACGCTAACGTCCTCGATGTGAGCCATGTACGAACCGACCCACGGCTCGGGCTCACGGAGGCGGAGGTCGAGCTGCACCTGGAGACGAAGGGCCCGGCGCACTGCGCCGAGGTCGGCCAGGCGCTCCGCGAGGCGGGCTACACGGTCATGAACTGAGCATCCCCCTGGCGCCGGTCAAGATCCCTTTTTCTCACGGAACGCGACACCGATTAATCCATTGTGAGACGCGATACATCGCGTTATGGTGTGTTCGTGCGAAGCATCAGCTATCTGTCCGGTGATCCCCGAAGACGTGGAGACTCATATGCCAGGCGCCATCTATGCCGAAGGTCTCGTCAAGACCTTCGGTGACGTCAAAGCCCTGGACGGCGTCGACCTCGACGTGCCCGAGGGCACGGTCCTCGGCCTGCTCGGGCCGAACGGCGCGGGCAAGACGACCACCGTCCGCTGCCTGACCACCCTGCTGCGACCCGACAGCGGACGGGCGGTCGTCGCGGGCATCGACGTGCTCAAACAGCCCGACGCCGTCCGCCGCTCGATCGGCCTGTCCGGCCAGTTCGCGGCCGTCGACGAATACCTGACCGGCCGTGAGAACCTCCAGATGGTCGGCCAGCTCTACCAGATGAGGGCGAAGGCGGCGAAGGAGCGCGCGGTCGAGCTGCTGGAGCAGTTCCACCTCACGGACGCCGCCGACCGGCCCACCAAGACCTACTCCGGAGGCATGCGCCGCCGGCTCGACCTCGCGGCGGCCCTGGTCGTCTCGCCGCCCGTGATGTTCATGGACGAGCCGACGACCGGCCTCGACCCCCGCAACCGCCAGCAGCTGTGGGAGGTCATCAAGCAACTGGTCTCCGGCGGTACGACGCTGCTGCTGACCACCCAGTACCTGGAAGAGGCCGACCACCTGGCGCACGACATCGCGGTGGTCGACCAGGGCCGGGTCATCGCCCAGGGCACCTCCGACCAGCTCAAGGCCCGCACCGGCGGCGAGCGCGTCGAGGTCGTGGTGCACGAGCGCGAGCACATCCAGGCCGCCATCGAGGTCCTCGCCGGCTTCGGCAAGGGCGAGACCACGGTCGAGGAGCACATGCGCAAGCTGACCGCGCCCGTCACCGGCGGCGCCAAGCTCCTCGCGGAGGTCATCCGCGAGCTGGACACCCGCGGCATCGAGATCGACGACATCGGCCTGCGCCGGCCGACCCTCGACGACGTCTTCCTGTCCCTGACGGGACACGTGGCCGAGGTCAAGGACGAGGGGACCGACGAAGAGATCGACAAGGGGATCGACAGGGAGGCCGCCAAGTGAGCGCCGTCACCGACACCGTGCGGGTCGCGCCGACCGCGAACCCGGTCAGCCAGTCGATCCGGGACTCGATGGTCGTTGCGAAACGCAATCTGATCAGAATGTCCCGCATTCCCGAGATGATCATCTATGGGCTGATCCAGCCCATCATGTTCGTGGTGCTGTTCACCTATGTCTTCGGCGGTTCCATGCAGATCGGCAGCAGCACCAGCGCCGTCGACTACAAGAACTTCCTGATGGCCGGCATCTTCGCGCAGACCGTCACGTTCGCCACGGCCAGCTCCGGCGCGGGCATCGCCGACGACATGCACAAGGGCCTCATCGACCGCTTCCGCTCCCTGCCCATGGCGCGCGGCGCGGTGCTCACCGGGCGCACCCTCGCCGACTCGGTGCAGACGGCCCTGACCCTGGTGGTGCTCGCGGTGGTCGCCCTCCTGGTGGGCTGGCGCGTCGGGTCGGACGGCAGCACGAACGCCGGCAAGGTGCTCGGGGCCTTCGGCCTGCTGCTTCTGCTCGGTTACGCGTTCACCTGGATCGGCGCCCTGATCGGCATGTCCGTCAAAACCCCCGAGGCGGCCACGTCCAGCGGGCTCATCTGGCTCTTCCCGGTCACGTTCATCTCGAACGCGTTCGTGGACACCAGCCACATGACCCCGTGGCTGCGCCACATCGCCGAGTGGAACCCCTTCAGCGCCACGGTCCAGGCCTGCCGCGTGCTGTTCGCCAACCCGGGCCAGTCGCCGTCGGACGCGTGGCCCATGCAGCACCCCGTCTGGGCCTCGCTGATCTACTCGGTCCTCATCCTGGTCGTCTTCCGGACACTGGCGGTGCGCAAGTACCGCTCCGCGACGGCATGACACGGCATGACAATGCCCCCGGCGCCGCAGCGACGCCGGGGGCAGGTCAAGGCTCGGCTGGTTCAGCCGTCGTACGGATCGGCCTTGATGATCTTCACCGAGGCCTTCTTGCCGTTCGGCAGCTCGTACTCGGCGTCCTCGCCGACCTTGTGGCCGATCACGCCGCTGCCCAGCGGGGACTGCGGCGAGTACGTCTCGATGTCGGAGCTCGCGTATTCGCGTGAGGCGAGCAGGAACGTCAGCGTGTCGTCCTCGTCGCCGTCGAACGCGATCGTGACGACCATGCCGGGCGCCACCGCACCGTCCGCCGCGGGCGCCTCGCCGACCTTCGCGCTCTCGAGGAGCTGGGTGAGCTGGCGCACACGGAGTTCCTGCTTGCCCTGTTCCTCCTTGGCCGCGTGGTACCCGCCGTTCTCACGCAGGTCGCCCTCCTCGCGCGCGGCGGCGATCTTCGCGGAGATCTCCGCCCGCGCGGGACCAGTAAGGTGCGCAAGCTCAGCCTTGAGCTTGTTGTACGCCTCCTGGGTCAGCCAGGTGACGTTCTCGCTGGTCTGGGTCACAGGTGCTCCTCGTAGGTACTGGGAATACAAAGCATCGCCCTACCCAGAAGAATGTTCCTTCACGGATGGGCGAAACCACGAGCCTAACAATTCAGGAGCAGAAGGGGGAGGACATAAGCCACCAGATTCACGTCAACGCAGGTCAGGCGCTACGTATTGCAGGTGACCTCCGTGCGGTCTCAGTCGGCCTGACAGCCCTGGAGCTCGGCCGTCGTCCCGGGCGCCGTCGTGCGCAGCGTGAAGACCTTGTCGATGACGGTGGCGTCCCCGGTGAAGCGCAATTCGGCCCGGCCCACCACGGAACCGTCCTCGGCCTGTGAGCGCACGGTGCAGTAGCCGGTGGCACCGGCGTCCTTGCGGACCTCCAGGTGCACCTTCACGGATTCCTTGCCGGGCTCGAAGCTGATCACTTCGGCGCTGATCTCGTTCTGGACGACGTAGTGGTAGCCGAACCAGCCGACCAGGCCCAGCAGCGCCGCCCCCAGGACGGAGCCGATGATCTTGAGCTTGCGGTCGGCGCGCTCGTCCGAGGTACGGCCGTAACGGCCCTCGGGCAGTCGCGTGCTCGCCGTACTCATGATCGTCCTCCAGACAGGGCCGGGGCGAGGTCCCGGAAGAGGCTTCGTGGGCCGGTCCCGGAATTATTCGCCCCCCGGTTCGGTCACTATAGAAGCCGCTGATTGCGCCGACGCACAGAGGGCGCCGACTTACTGAGGATTGAGTCTTGACTGACCAGTTGCGACTGATGGCCGTGCACGCCCACCCCGACGACGAGTCGAGCAAGGGCGCGGCGACCATGGCGAAGTACGTGTCCGAGGGGGTGGACGTGCTGGTCGTCACCTGCACGGGCGGGGAGCGCGGCTCCATCCTCAATCCGAAGCTCCAGGGGGACGCGTACATCGAGGAGCACATCCACGAGGTACGCAAGAAGGAGATGGACGAGGCCCGGGAGATCCTCGGGGTCAAGCAGGAGTGGCTCGGCTTCGTCGACTCGGGGCTGCCCGAGGGAGACCCGCTGCCGCCGCTGCCGGAGGGCTGCTTCGCCCTGGAGGACGTCGACGTGGCGGCCGGGGAGCTGGTGCGGAAGATCCGCGCCTTCCGCCCCCAGGTGATCACCACCTACGACGAGAACGGCGGCTATCCGCACCCCGACCACATCATGACCCACAAGATCTCGATGGTCGCGTTCGAGGGGGCGGCGGACACCGAGAAGTACCCGGAGGACGCGTACGGACCGGCGTACCAGCCGCTGAAGATGTACTACAACCAGGGCTTCAACCGCCCCCGCACCGAGGCGCTGCACCAGGCGATGCTGGACCGGGGCCTGGAGTCGCCCTACGGGGACTGGCTCAAGCGCTGGGACGAGTTCGGTATGAAGCAGCGCACGCTCACCACGCACGTGCCGTGCGCCGACTTCTACGAGATCCGCGACAAGGCACTGATCGCGCACGCCACGCAGATCGACCCGGACGGGGGCTGGTTCCGGGTGCCGATGGACATCCAGAAGGAGGTCTGGCCGACGGAGGAGTACGAGCTGGCGAAGTCTCTCGCCGATACCTCCCTCCCCGAGGACGACCTCTTCGCGGGCGTCCGCGACAATGCCTGACATGAGCGCAAGCGCAAGCCTGGCAATGACGCACCTCGTCTCCTTCGCCAAGGAGGTCGACGAGGACAAGGTCACCCCCGGCGTCCTCGGCTTCATCGTCTTCGCGGCGATGGCCCTGGCGGTGTGGGCCCTGATGAAGTCCATGAGCCGGCACATGAACAGGGTCGACTTCACCCAGGTCCCGGACCCCAAGGCCGAGCAGGCGGAGGCGGAGCCGGAGCCCGAGTCGAAGGGGACCGCCGAGAGCGCCGCAGGGTCCGCGAAGAAGCCGTCCGCGAACGGCTGACCACCCTGCGGCCGCTGGGCGGCAGCGCGCTGTCACCGGCTGTGGGCGGCCAGTGACAGCAGCAGGTGCGCCGTCTCCGGCCGCAGATGGTCGGAGTGGGCGCCCGCCGGGCCGTGCCCCCGGACGAAGACGTCGCTCGCGTCCACGCTGACGAAGCGGTGGTCGAGCGCGCTGAGGGGATAGGGCTCGGCGGGCGGCAGCATCCGGACCGCCGAGACGGGGGCGGGCGCGGTCCCGATGCCCGCGTGGCCGACCCCCGCCCGCTTCTCGGCCCGCAGATGCCAGAAGCCGGTGGCACGGTCGTGCAGGGAGTACGTCGCGACCACAGGGCCCCGCAGGGGCGCCTCGGAGAGGGCCGGGAAGCCGGTCGCGAACGCGTCGCGCGGAGCGGCCATCTGCAACAGCAGCATCGAGTCCACGGTGAAGGGCCGGCCGGGCGGCTCCGGTGTGCTCCAGCCCAGGGTGAGCGGCTCGTCGGCGGCCCACTGCACGGCCTCGCACAGGAAGCGGCAGCCGAAGGAGTGGCCGATCAGGTGCAGGTACTGGCCCTCGCGGTTGGCGAGGACCGGCGGGGCCGCCGGGTCCCCGCGCCGGCCGTCCAGATAGCCGAGCAGCCGGCCGATGACCTGAGCCGCGTGGCCCCGGGTGCTCATGGCGTGCGCCCGGTCCCGGATGCGCCGGTAGCCGCCGAGCGAGGGCAGCGAGCGGGAGGGCCAGCGAACCAGGACGGTCCACGGCTGCCACGGCCGCAGCCCCCGGTACAGGGCCTGGCGGCGGTCGTACTGGGCCGTGGCGAGGGCCAGCAGGCGGCGGACGGTCACCAGGGCCGCGTCGGGGTCGGTCTGCCAGCCGTGGACGTAGACGAGGAGGTCCGTCGCCCAGGCGGGCGGGGACAGCTCCTCGTGGAAGTGGTCCGCCAGCCGGTCGGCGGGTACCGGGCGGGGACCGCGGCGCGTCTCTTCCAGCAGCCAGCCGTCCGGACCCAGGTCGACGGTGCGCACCGGCACGTCGGGAGAGCTCATACGGGCACCTCCCGTTCGGCGTCCGCGTCGGGCGCGGCGGCCCGTTCCAGACGGGTGTCCATGCCGTGGTGGAGGGCGTAGGCCAGGCCCAGGGGATTGTGCAGTTCGTCGGCGAAGTGCCGGGCCACCGCGAGGGCGATGGTGCCCGCGGTCTGCGTCCCGTCCAGGTAGCGGGTCAGGAACTCCAGGGCGTACTCGGCCGCGAAGGCCTGGGGTATCTCTATCTGCGGGCCCAGCACACCCCGCGCTCCCGCGTCGACGAACGCCCGGCTCAGGAACTTGGCGTCGGTGCTTCCCTCGGGCAGCCCCGCGTAGCAGGCGTTGAGGACGACGAACGGCTGGAACGGGTGGTCGACGCCGAAGCGGCGCCGCCGTTCGCGGATCGTGTGCGCGTCGATGCTCTTGTGGTCGGTCAGGCTGAGCACCAGGGAGGGCGGCTGTGCCCCGTCGGCGGTGAAGCGGCCGTGGCACCAGAAGTACATCAGCTGCTCGCACAGATCGGACCGGGCCAGCGCGCTCACCAGTTCCTGCCAGGTGGACCGCTCGACGAACCGGGTGCCCTTGGCGAGGAGGGCCGCCACGTCGGCGGCCCGGGTGCGGCCCGCCCGGTCGACGCGCGTGTCGTGGTTCAGGCTCACCGCCGGCACCTCGGGGGCGTCACGGAGACCGGCGAGCCAGGGATAGGCGCCGCCGGTCTGCTCGATCTGGTGCCGGTGGCCGAGGAAGCGGCGGAAGAGCGCGGGGAGGGCCTCCGCGGGGGGCTCGGGGTCGGGCGGCAGGTCCTCCGCCGCCAGGCACACCATCGGCCAGGGCAGATGCAGGTCCGAGTCGAAGCGGAGCCGTAGGCCCTCGCCCCGGGCCAGTGCCTCCGTCAGATAGCTGCGGAAGCGGGCGATGCGCGGGTCGGTGCCGCCCAGCAGCGTGCCGTACAGCAACTCCGAGCCGACCAGGGCGAGTTCCTCCATGAGGGGAGCCAGCTCGTCCACCGGCCGGGAGCGCAGGTCCACCAGGGACGCGTACGGCGTCTCCGGCTCGCCCGGCACGGGCCGGCCGTCCGCCGCCAGGGGGCGGTGGTCGACGAGGACCTCCTTCCACATCCGGCACAGCCGGGCCGCGGCGGACCGCACCTCGGCCGGATGCACCGCCAGATCCACCCGGTGCTCGGTGCCGTGCAGCGACGGCACGGCGGGGCCGTACAGGCGCGCCCTGAGACGGTCGTCGCCGAGGACGTCCAGGGACACCGTGATGTCCGGCCCCTCGCTCAGCGCGTCGGGCAGTGCGGTGAAGCCGCGGCTGGGGTCCTGGATGATGCGGACCTGAAGCTCTCTTGGCATGCGTGGGGCGTTCCTAGCGGCCTCGGTGCGTGACGGCTTCGGGCGAGGACAGCCCGCCGTGCTCGTCGTGATCCAGGATGTCGAGTTCTGTTTCCACTTGCTGCAGGACCGTCCCGGTGCGTTCGAGGGCGATGGTGAAGCGGATGCGGTGCGTGCCGGTGCGATGCGCGGTGAAGGCGAACTCGGCGCCGTGTGCGGCCTGTTCCGAGGGGCGCAGGAGGGAGCTGGCGGGGTCGACGGACGCGGGGGTGAGGGGCGCGGCCGTCACCATCAGCCAGGGCCGGTCCGACCCTGAAGCCCCCCAGGGGTGGCCGTCCTCGGGGGAGACCCGCAGGAGCAGCCGGGCGGTGGTGTCCTCGGCGGGGGTGTCGTCGAGCAGGGTGACGCGGACTCGGCAGCGGGGGCCGGCCTGGCCGGGCACGTCCAGGAACCAGGGGCCGGAGTGACGGACTGCGACGGTGTCGCGGGCGTGGGAGGGGATGGTCCGGCCTCCCAGCACGCCCCCGCCCTCCCAGAACCGCGTGATCTCCCGTACCAGTCGCTCCGGGTCCGGGATCGGGATGTCGTGCGGGAAGGAGGCGACGAGGGCCCCGGCCGAGCGTGGACCGTCCCCGTGCAGATGGGTCCGGTGTACGGCCCTGACGGCGGCCGCCCATGCCAGGCCGTACGCGTCTCCCAGGGCCCGGAAGCGTTCCTCCGCCGAGTCCAGGAGAGGCAGGTTGAGGTCGGTGGGCCTGCGGCGGGCCACCATCTCCAGTTCGGTCCACGCCGTCCCGAGCGGGCATCCGATCTCCCCAAACTGCGCCCAGACGGGCCCCAGCGACACCAGCACGGACGCGGAGTGGACCTCGTCGCGGACGGAGGGCAGGAGAGCGGCCCGGTGCTCCGTCCAGGCGCTGCCGAGGTCGTCTCCGCACTCCAGGAAGAGCTGCGCGGCACTCGCCAGCGCCCCGCGGGCACCGTGGAGGTCGCCCTGCTCCAGATTCGCGAGGGCCCGGTACAAGGCCGTCCACGCCGACCCGCGGACGTCCTCGGCGCCCTGGTGCTGTGCATGTGCCTGCCGGCCCAGTTCAGCGGCAGCCGCCGGCTCCCAGCGCCGCAGCGCGAGCCGGAGCCGCTCCGTCGTGACCCAGTTCCCGCCGCGGGTGTCCGCGACGGACAGCAGTAACTCGTCGGCCTCGTCGAGCAGACGGCCGGCTTCGGTGTCCCGGCCGCTCAGCAGGCACACCCGGGCACTGTGCAGCAACGTCCAGCCGAGCCCGCGCCGACACCCTGAGGCCCGGTGCAGGGCGGCCGCCCTGAGGAGCGCCCGCTCGGCCTCCGCCACCTCGCTCTGGTCGCACCGGACGGCCCCGAGGACCAGCAGTGCCCAGGCCGTGTGCCGGTCGTCGGGGCGGGCATCGTCCCCGAGCAGCCCGTCCAGCACGCTCAGCGCTTCGGTGAGCTGCCCCGACTGCCGGCAGAGGGCGGCGGCGTGGTGGACGGCGTCCGGGTTGCGCCACTTGTCGGTGTCGTACAGCGCCCTGGCCTGCTCCAGCAGGCCCAGATCGGCGGCGAGCGAGCTGAGCGCCCGGCGTACGGAGAGGACGGGCCACAGCCGGTGCAGCGCCACGAGCCGGTGCGCGTCACCGAGGACGGCCAGCAGCAGGGCCAGGCCGTCCGCGATCGCGTCCTCCTGCCGTCCCCGGTGCGCGCTGTTGGTGAGCAGGGACAGGAACTCGTCCAGGTGGGGGACGAGTTCCCGAGGGTCGAGTCCTTCGGGTGAAGGGCCGATGTGGTGCTCGGGCAGGGGCCGGCCGTCCAGCGCGGCAGCGGTGCGCTGCAGGGCGCGCTCCGCCCACAGGGCCGTGACCGTCCTCACCGACGAAACCGGCTCCGCCGCCCGTACGACGTCCGTCACCGGCTGGGGAAGGCAGAAGGTCCCGTCGCTGCTCCACCGCTGCACCAGCTCCTTGACCAGCAGGCCGCCCAGCACGGAGCGCACCTCGCTCGGGTCGCTGTCCAGCGAGCAGAGCAACTCCGCCGTGCGCTGGGTGAACGGTGCCCCGGAGTTCCGCTCCGCCAGACGTCTCAGCAGCGCCCGCTGATCGGTCGTACAGTCCTCCAGGGCCAGCCGGACGAGCCGTTGAGGCCCTGACTCGCCCGTCCGCGGTTCCGGCCGCGGCGCCATCCTGTTGGCGATGAAGAAGCCGGCGATCCGGGCGAGTGCGGGCAGCCCCTGCGCCGCGCTGACCAAAGAGGCCGGCCAGGACGCGAGTCCGTACCAGGTGTCGCGGTCTCTCCAGGGCGCTCCGGTCGCCATCCGGGCGACGAGATCCCTGCTCGCCCTGGGACCCAGGCGCTCGACGTCGAGCAGCCGGGCCCCGATGCGCCGCCAGCCGGCCTCCTGCCGTGAGGTGACGAGCACCGCCAGGCCGCGACAGTCACGCAGGTACGGCAGCAGGGCCCGCACCACCGGGGGCGCGGCTCCGTCCAGGACGACGAGGCGGTCGCGAAGCTGCCGGGCGAGTTCGCCGCGCAGGGCGCGCCGGAACGCACGGTCGTCGCCCAGGGCCGCCCTCACGATGGCGGCGCGTGATCCGCCGCTCTCGCCGAGCAGCCGTAACAGCGTGGGTTCCACGTCCGTGCGAGTGGCGTCGTAGAGGGAGATCCAGTGCGTGTGCACGGCGTACCGCTGGGCGGCCTGGGCGGCCAGGGCGGACTTGCCGACGCCTGCCGGGCCGTGCAGCACCATCAGGGTGGGCAGGCTGCGGCCGGACGGCGGGGGCGGGGCTGTGCGCAGCTCCAGCCACGTCCCGATGCGGCCGAGTTCGTCCGCCCGCCCGAAGAATCCCCCGAACGTCGGAGGCGGTGTCGGATCGCGCGGGTCGTGTCCCAATGGCTTCCCCCCGTCGGCCCTCCCCATCGGCACTGTCCGTCAACGGTTGCAGTCCCCAGACCACGCCGTCAGCGAAACGTCCGACAATGACCCGTAAGGGCCCGCCTCACCCCCGTTCCGCCGAGACCGCCACCCCCATGACCTCCCGCGCATGCCGACTCGGCGTCATCCCGAGCCCCCACGCCTGCCACCCGGCCTCCAGGCTCGCGCCCCGTTCCAGCAACAGCCCCCAGGCGTCGATGTATTCGTCGAGCTTCTCGTCCCGCAGGGGATGGCCCGCGCGGGACAGCTGGGCCAGTTCCTCCTGGGCCACGGCCGTGCCGACCTCCGCGCCGCCGGGGGCCGCGTACGGCAGGAGGGTGCAGCGCAGGAAGCGGGCCCAGTCCTCGCCCCGGCGGTCGCCGTACGACGTGAAGAGGCCCGTCGCCTCCTCGCACAGGGCGAGCGCCTGCTGGGTGCGGGCGTTGCCCGCGTCCACGACCGCCAGTTCCAGGCAGGTCCACGCCTCGCCGTGGGCGACGCCGATGCGCTGGAAGTCGGCGCGGGCGTCGACCAGGAGCTGGCGGGCGAAGCCGGAGTTCCTCAACGAGCCCGTCTGGGCCGCGCGCTGGTCACGGGTGACGCGCGCGGAGTGGTGGCGGGCGCAGGCCAGGCCGTACACGTCGCGCATACGGGAGAACATCGTGCGGGAGCGTTCGAGTTCGCGGACCGCCTGGTCCAGGTTGCCCGTCTCCTCCAGGGCCTGGCCCAGGTAGTAGAGGGTCCAGGCCTCGCCCCGCGCGTCCTCGTTGTCGCGGTGCCGGGCCGCCGCGCCGCGCAGTTCCTCCAGGGCCGGGGACGCGTCACCGGCGACCAGCAGGGCCCGGGCCAGCTGGGTCAGGGCCCAGGCCTCGCCACGGGCGTCGCGGGTGCGGCCGTACAGCTCGAGGGCCGCGCGCAGCTCGGCCTCGGCGCGCGGGACGTCGCCCATGCGCAGACCCAGCTGGCCGAGCTGGAAGTGGGCCCACGCCTGGCCGTGCACGGACTCGCCGGCGCGATGCAGGACCAGGGACTCGGTCAGCAGCTCCAGCGCCTCCGCCACCCGGGCCCGGTCCCGCTCCACCGCCGCCAGGGCGTGCATCGTCCACGCCCGGTCTGTCGCCAGCTCGGCGGAGGACTGCAGGGCCAGGGCCTCGCGGAGCTTCGCCGACGCCTCCGTCAGATTGCCCTGGTGGTGGAGGGTGATGCCGAGGGAGCACAGGGCCCGGGCGGCACCCGCGTCGTGGTGGGCCTCCCGGTAGAGGTCGACGACCGAGGCGAGGGTGGTGCGGGCCTTGTCGAGTTCGCCCAGTTGCCGCGCCGCGATGCCGGTGCGCCACTGCACCGAGCGGACCAGCAGTCCCTCGTCCACCGCTTGGGCCAGCTCGCTGATCTCGCCCAGCCGGTAGAGGTCGCCGCGCAGCAGGCAGTAGTCGCACAGGGCGCCCAGGAGGTTCAGCACCGCCGCCTGGTTCACGCCCTCGGCGTGCCGGAGCGCCGCCGTGATGAAGCTCGACTCGTCGTCCAGCCAGCGCAGCGCCTCGTCGAGGGAGGTGAAGCCGTACGGGCTGAAGCGGTTGGTGCGGGTCGACATGTTGCCGTCGACCATGCGCAGCACCGAGTCGGCCAGCTCGGCGTAGTTCACGATCAGCCGCTCCTGCGCGGCCGTGCGCTCGGCGGGTTCCTCCTCGTCGAGGAGCCGGGCCTGGGCGAAGGCGCGGACCAGGTCGTGCAGCCGGTAGCGGTCGCCCCGGACGTGGTCGATCAGGCCCGCGCGGGTCAGGGCCTGGAGGTGACGCTTCGCCTCCGCCTCGTCGGTGGCCAGCAGCGCGGCGGCCGCGGCGGCGCCGAGCGAGGCCCGGCCGGCCAGGGCCAGCCGGCGCAGCAGCCGCCGTACGGTGTCGGACTGGTCGGTGTAGCGCAGCCACAGGGCGCGCTCGACCGGCTCGACCGGGCCGTACGCGCCGAGGTCCGTGGCCAGCGCGCGCGGGGAGCGGGGGCCGAGGCACGACCCCACGATGCGCAGCGCGAGCGGCAGCCCGCCGCACAGCTCCCGGACCCGGTCGGCGGACTCGGCGTCGTACGGCCCGGAACGGTCCTGTGCCGCCGCGCCCAGCAGTTCCTCCGCACCCGCCGCGTCCAGCGGCTCCACCGCCAGCTGATGCACCCGCGCGGGCAGCTCGGCCGGCTCCAGCGGGCCCCGCGCGGTCACCAGCACCAGGCTGTCGGACCGCTCCGGCACCAGGGCGCGGACCTGCTCGGCGTCCGAGGCGTCGTCCAGGACGATCGTGACCGGCAGGCCGGTCAGATGCTGGTGGTACAGCTCGCTCAGCCGCTTGACCTGCTGGTCGGGGGAGGAGCGCTCACGGAACAGCAGTTGCTCACGGGGCGCGCCGAGCCGGTTGAGCAGATGGAGCAGGGCGTCGCGGGTGGACAGCGGGGACCCGCCCGGGCCCTCGGCACGCAGATCGACGACGCAGGCGCCGCGGAAGTAGTCCCGCAGATCGTGCGTGGCCCGCACCGCGAGCGTCGTACGGCCACTGCCGGGCGTGCCGTGCAGGACGACCACCGTGGGGCGGGACTCCGTGCTGGCGCGGGCCGCCTGCACCCACTGCCGGATCTGCGCCAGCTCCGGCCGCCGCCCGGCGAACGGCTCCGCCGGATCCGGAAGCTGCGCGAAGGACTGCTCCAGCACATTGCGCCCGCGCGCCGCCGCGCTCTTGTCGGTGCCCCGCAGCCGCGGCCCGGTCTTCTTCGGCCCGGTGGAGGCGGCGAGCACCCGCTGCTGGTCCAGGAACGGCCGGATGCCCCGCACCTCCAGCGCCGTCAGCCACTGCAGCCGCAGCTGTTCAGGACCGCCCGGCTGGCTCACGGCCCCGGCGCGGTGGTGCGCGGCCGGCAGATGGGAGCCGACCACCTTGACGACCGTCGCCGCGGCGCCCACGACCCCGACGGCCACGCCCGCGCCCAGCGCCGTCCCGGTGCTCGTGCCGAGGGCCAGGTCGGCGACGACGGCCGCGACCGCCGCGACCCCGGCCACCAGCAGCGGAGTCCCGGCGCCGTCACGGGCGTACCGCTGCCCGAAGGTGAGCTGCCCGGCCGCCGCCTCGTCGAGGGCGCGCGTGTAGGCCTCGTACTCCTCGGCCGCGCTCTGCGCCATTCCGTCGAGCCCCCCGCGCGCCCGGGCGAGCAGCACCTTCCCGTCGCTGCGCCCGCCGGTCCGCCGCACCTCCTCCTCCACGGCCCGCGCCAACAGCCCCTCGGCCTCCGCCCGATGACTGTCCCGCATGTCACGTCCCCCTCCGGCGGCAACGGCGTTCTCTCCGTCGTTGCGGTCGTTCCCTCGGTCGTTTCCTTGGTCAA
Source organism: Streptomyces purpurascens (assembly GCF_045040895.1). Lineage (NCBI taxonomy): Bacteria > Bacillati > Actinomycetota > Actinomycetes > Kitasatosporales > Streptomycetaceae > Streptomyces > Streptomyces purpurascens. Next base: position 5,985,781 of record NZ_CP108341.1, read on the forward strand.
GTGTGCTGCGGACGGCGCATCGTTGCGAGGGGGCGTGCCCCGCGTGATTGTGTGAAGACACGGGCCCGGAGGCGCGCCGCGTGCCCGGCGGGCGTGCGTCGGGAGCGTCGCCCGGGCAGCGCCTGACGCGTGACCGGCGGGGTACTGCGGCAGGATGGACACCATGCCGAACCGACTGGCGCACGAGACGTCCCCCTACCTCCTTCAGCACGCCGACAACCCCGTCGACTGGTGGCCCTGGTCGGCGGAGGCCTTCGAGGAGGCCCGCAAGCGGAACGTGCCCGTCCTGCTCAGCGTCGGCTACAGCAGCTGTCACTGGTGTCACGTCATGGCACACGAGTCCTTCGAGGACCAGCAGACCGCCGAGTACCTCAACGCGCACTACGTGAGCGTCAAGGTCGACCGCGAAGAGCGCCCCGACGTCGACGCCGTCTATATGGAGGCCGTGCAGGCGGCGACCGGGCAGGGCGGCTGGCCCATGACCGTCTTTCTCACGCCGGAGGCCGAGCCCTTCTACTTCGGCACCTACTTCCCGCCCGCGCCCCGCCAGGGCATGCCCTCGTTCCGGCAGGTGCTCCAGGGCGTGCACCAGGCGTGGGACGAGCGGCGGGACGAGGTCACCGAGGTCGCCGGGAAGATCGTCCGGGATCTGGCGGGCCGGGAGATCTCCTACGGGGACGCCCGGACCCCCGGTGAGGAGGAGCTCGCGCAGGCGCTGCTCGGGCTCACCCGGGAGTACGACCCGCAGCGCGGCGGATTCGGCGGGGCGCCGAAGTTCCCGCCGTCCATGGTGCTGGAGTTCCTGCTGCGGCATCACGCGCGGACCGGTGCCGAAGGTGCCCTGCAGATGGCGTCCGACACCTGCGAGCGCATGGCCCGGGGCGGCATCTACGACCAGCTCGGCGGCGGCTTCGCCCGCTACTCCGTCGACCGCGACTGGGTCGTGCCGCACTTCGAGAAGATGCTGTACGACAACGCCCTGCTGTGCCGGGTGTACGCCCACCTCTGGCGTGCCACCGGCTCGGAGCTGGCCCGCCGTGTCGCCCTGGAGACCGCCGACTTCATGGTGCGCGAACTGCGGACGAACGAGGGCGGGTTCGCCTCCGCGCTCGATGCCGACAGCGACGACGGGACGGGCAGGCACGTCGAGGGCGTGTACTACGTGTGGACGCCCGAGCAGCTGCGTGAGGTGCTCGGTGAGCAGGACGCCGAGCTCGCCGCGCAGTACTTCGGTGTGACCGAGGAGGGCACCTTCGAAGAGGGTGCCTCCGTCCTGCAGCTGCCTCAGCAGCAGGACGTGCTGGTCGACGCCGGGAAGATCGCCTCCGTCCGGGAGCGGCTGCTCGCGGCGAGGTCGGAGCGTCCCGCGCCCGGCCGGGACGACAAGGTCGTGGCCGCGTGGAACGGGCTGGCGATCGCCGCGCTCGCCGAGACCGGCGCCTACTTCGACCGGCCCGACCTCGTCGAGGCCGCCGTCGCCGCCGCCGACCTCCTGGTCCGGCTGCACCTCGACGAGCAGGCCCGGCTCACCCGCACCAGCAAGGACGGCCACGCCGGCGCCAACGCGGGCGTACTGGAGGACTACGCCGACGTGGCGGAGGGCTTCCTCGCGCTCGCGTCCGTCACGGGTGAGGGCGTCTGGCTGGAGTTCGCCGGGTTCCTCGTCGACCACGTCCTGGTCCGCTTCACCGACCCGGAGTCGGGCTCCCTGTACGACACCGCCGCCGACGCCGAGCAGCTCATCCGCCGCCCGCAGGACCCGACCGACAACGCCGCCCCGTCCGGCTGGACCGCGGCGGCGAACGCCCTGCTCGCCTATGCCGCGCACACCGGATCCGAGCCCCATCGCACCGCCGCGGAGCGGGCGTTGGGTGTCGTCAAGGCGCTCGGGCCGCGCGTGCCCCGCTTCATCGGCTGGGGGCTCGCCGCGGCGGAGGCCGTGCTGGACGGGCCCCGCGAGGTCGCGATCGTGGGGCCGTCCCTCGATCACGAGGGCACGAAGACCTTGCACCGCACGGCACTTCTGGGCACCGCGCCGGGCGCGGTCGTCGCCGTCGGCGCGCCGGAGAGCGACGAGTTTCCGCTGCTCGCGGACCGTTCCCTTGTCGGGGGTGAACCAACCGCGTATGTCTGCCGTAACTTCACATGTGACGCGCCGACAACGGAAGTTGACCGGTTGCGTGCGGTGCTGAACGACTGAAGTCGGGAATCAAGGGAAACACGCTCTTTATCTGAACAGCCCCCAGGCTTCACAGTTCCCCCCTAATCTCTCCACGGTGACGTGACGGATGGGGCCGCACCGGCACACCGTCACGCCTGGGGGTTTAAGGGATCTGGGGGGATCTGTTTGCTGACGTCTGTCTTCATCGCTGCCGTGTCACTGGCCCTGTTCTGGATGGCGGCGTTCACCCTGTGGTGGCAGATGCACGCCTGGCGTACGCCGGAAGTGCTCGCCTCCACGCGGTTCAGCAGTCCGGACGGGGACGAGCACGTCTCCTTCTCGCTGCTGCTGCCCGCCCGGCACGAACAGGCGGTGCTGGACCACACGATCCAGCGGCTGCTGGAGTCGAGCCACACCGACTTCGAGATCATCGTGATCGTCGGGCACGACGACCCGGAGACCACGGAGGTGGCCGAGAAGGCCGCGGCACGTGACCCACGGGTCCGCGTCGTCGTCGACACGCACGAGAAGAAGAACAAGCCGAAGGCCATGAACACGGCCCTGCCGCACTGCCGCGGCGATGTCGTCGGGGTCTTCGACGCGGAGGACCAGGTCCACCCCGAGCTCCTCGCGCACGTCGACCACGCCTTCCGCACCACCGGCGCGGACGTCGTCCAGGGCGGCGTGCAGCTGATCAACTTCCACTCCAGCTGGTACAGCCTGCGCAACTGCCTGGAGTACTTCTTCTGGTTCCGCTCGCGGCTCCATCTGCATGCGCAGAAAGGTTTCATTCCGCTGGGCGGCAACACCGTCTTCGTCCGCACGGACGTCCTGAGGGAAGCCGACGGCTGGGACCCCGACTGCCTCGCGGAGGACTGCGACCTGGGCGTACGGCTCTCCAGCGTCGGCAAGAAGGTCGTCGTCGCCTACGACTCCGACATGGTGACCCGGGAGGAGACCCCGGGCTCGCTGATGTCCCTGCTGAAGCAGCGCACCCGCTGGAACCAGGGGTTCCTCCAGGTGTACCGGAAGAAGGACTGGAAGCAACTGCCCACCCTCGGGCAGCGGCTGCTCGCCCGTTACACCCTGATGACGCCGTTCATGCAGGCCTTCACCGGCCTGATCATCCCGCTGAACGTGGCGATCGCGCTGTTCCTCGACGTGCCCGTCGGCATCGCCTTCATCACCTTCCTGCCGGCCGTCACCGCCCTGGTCACCTTCGTCTTCGAGGTCGTCGGACTGCACGACTTCGGCAGGCAGTACGGACTGCGTGTCCGCTTCGCGCACTACCTCAAGCTGGTCCTGGGCGGCCCCTTCTACCAGGTCCTGCTCGCCGGGGCGGCCGTGCGCGCCGTGTGGCGGGAGCAGCGCGGCCGCAACGACTGGGAGCTGACGACCCATGTCGGCGCCCATCTCGACGAGACGGCCGCGAGCCGGGCGGACACCCCGTACCCCCGTGAGGACGTCGAGGACGTGCCCGTGACCCGAGAGGACGTTCCCGCGTGACCTCCACCCTTCCCGCGGCGACCGCCCCGAAGGTCCCCGCGCAGCGGCGGTCTGTGCCGGGGGCCGGTTCGACCCGTCGCACACCCGAGCCGCCGAGCCGGCTCCGCTCCTCCCGGCCCGACCTGATCCTGTGCGCTGTCCTCCTGGTCGCGGTCCTCACCGTGCAGGGCTGGAACATCGCCGACTACCCGGCCCTCAGCGACGACGAGGGCACCTACCTCGCCCAGGCCTGGTCGGTGCAGCAGGGCGACGGCCTGGCCCACTACACCTACTGGTACGACCATCCGCCCCTCGGCTGGATCCAGATCGCCCTGCTCACCTGGATCCCCGCGCTGATCAGCCCCGAGTCGATGACGGTGGGCACCATGCGTGCCGCGATGCTGCTGATCAGCGGCGTCAGCGCGGTCCTGGTCTTCGTGCTGGGCCGCCGCCTGGCGCTGCCCCGCTGGGCGGCCGGGCTCGGCATGGTGTTCTTCGGGCTCTCCCCGCTGTCCGTGGTCCTCCAGCGGGAGATCTTCCTCGACAACCTCGCGGTGATGTGGACGCTGCTGGCCTTCACCCTCGCCGCGTCCCCGAGCCGTCACCTCTGGCACCACTTCGGCGCGGGGATCGCGGCCGCCACGGCCGTCCTCACCAAAGAGACGATGCTGCTCGTCCTGCCCGCCCTGTTCCTCACCATGTGGCGGCACAGCCACCGGGACACCCGCAAGTTCGCCCTCACCGGAGCCGTCACGGCCTGCACGCTGATCGGCTTCTCGTACCCCCTGTTCGCCCTGCTCAAGGGCGAGCTGCTGCCGGGCGCCGGGCACGTGTCCCTCTGGGACGGCGTCAAGTACCAGATGACCAGACCCGGTTCGGGCTTCATCCTCGACCAGGGCTCCGGCTCCTGGGGCGTGCTCCAGTCGTGGCTGTACTACGACCGCGTCCTGCCCCTCGGTGGTCTCGCGGGCGCCCTGCTGCTGCTCGCCACCTGGCGCTGGTCGGTCACCGCCCGGGCCCTGGCCGGACCGGCCCTGGCCGTCGCGATCTTCGCCGCGCTGGCCCTGCGCCCGAACGGCTACCTGCCCGCGATGTACGTCATCCAGGCCCTGCCGTTCCTCGCGCTCGTCCTCGCCGGCGGCACCGCATCCGTCGCCCACGGGGTGCTGAGCCGCTGGCGCTCCGAGGCGGAGAAACGGTACGTCAGCCTGGGCCGGTACACGCTCGCCGCGGTCCTGGCCCTCGCCGCAGGCGCCTACGTCTTACCGCGCTGGTACGACGGTGCCCGCATCGCCGTCACCACCGACGCCAACGCCGGCTACCAGGCGGCCTCGAAGTGGCTGGCCACGGAGGTCGAGGACCCGGAGCGCACCCGGGTGCTGGTGGACGACGCCCTCTGGCTGGACCTGGTGCACCAGGGCTACCGGCCGGGGCTCGGCGTCATCTGGTTCTACAAGGCCGACCTCGACCCGGCGGTGACGAAGACGATGCCGCGCGGCTGGAAGGACCTGGACTACGTCGTCGCCTCGCCGACGGTACGGCGTGACGCGGCCGACCTGCCCAACGTCAAGGCCGCCATGGAGCACTCGGACCCGGTCGCCACCTTCGGCACCGGCGAGGACCGCATCGAGATCCGCCAGATCCAGACGTCCGCCGGAGGCGCGCGATGAGCCAGGAGTCCACCGTCCCCGGGGAGGTCGTCGAGACCACCGAGATCCCCGAACCGGGCGCCGTCACCATCGTCGTACCGACGTTCAACGAGTCGGCGAACGTAGGGCAGCTGCTGCACCAGATCACCGAGGCCGTACCGGCCCGGCTGCCCTGCGAGGTCGTCTTCGTGGACGACTCCACCGACGACACGCCCGAGGTCATCCAGAAGGCGGCGCGGGACTGCCCCTTCCCGGTGACGGTCCTGCACCGGGACGAGCCGGTGGGCGGGCTCGGCGGCGCGGTCGTCGAGGGCATGAAGGCGGCGACCTCCGACTGGATCGTCGTCATGGACGGCGACTGCCAGCACCCGCCGTCCCTCGTGCCCGACCTGGTCGCCACCGGCGAGCGGGCCAACGCCGGGCTCGTCGTCGCCTCCCGGTACATCAAGGGCGGCAGCAGGGCCGGGCTCGCGGGCAGCTACCGGGTGTTCGTCTCACGTGGGGCGACCTGGCTGACCAAGGCGCTGTTCCCGCGCCGGCTGCGCGGCATCAGCGACCCGATGAGCGGCTTCTTCGCGATCCGCCGCAGCGCGGTCACGGCGGAGGTCCTCCAGCCGCTCGGCTACAAGATCCTCCTCGAACTCGCCGTCCGCAGCCGCCCGCGCACGGTCACCGAGGTGCCCTTCGTCTTCCAGGACCGGTTCGCCGGGGAGTCCAAGTCGACCGCCCAGGAGGGCTTGCGCTTCCTGCGCCACCTGGCCGGGCTGCGCACCGCCTCGCCGGCCGCGCGCATGGTCGGCTTCGGCCTGATCGGGCTCACCGGCTTCCTGCCGAACCTGGTCGGCCTGTGGGCGCTGACCGCGCTCGGCATGCACTACGTACCGGCGGAGATCCTCGCCAACCAGCTGGGCGTCGCCTGGAACTTCCTGCTCATCGAGCATCTGCTGTTCCGCGAGCGACGGCGGCACCGCCGCTGGTGGGACCGGGCCGGCCGGTTCGCGCTGCTCGCCAACGCCGATCTGGTGCTGCGCATCCCGCTGATCGCCCTGTTCGTGCACCAGTTCCACCTGGGTGTGCTGTCCGCCACCGCGCTCGCGCTGGTGACGACGTTCGTCCTGCGCTTCGCGGGGACCGAAGCGCTGGTCTATCTGCCGCGCCGGGGGCGTGAGAAGCCCGTGCGCGGGAGCACCGCAGAGCAAGGAGAGCCGTGTGAACAGACGTCGTAGATCTACCGCACTCCTGGCCGTGGCGGGCCTCACCTCGGGCCTGCTGCTGGCCTCTCCGCAGACCGCCTCCGCCGCCAACCTGATCAAGAACCCGGGCTTCGAGACCGCAGGCACCGGCGACATGCCGTACTGCTGGGAGAAGTCCGGCTGGGGCGACAACGACTTCACCTTCACCACCACGGCCGACGCGCACTCCGGCGGCAAGGCCATGAAGGTCGAACTGACCCGCCGCGCCGACGGTGACCGCAAGGCCCTGATCACCGAATCCGCCGAGTGCGCACCGGTGGTGACGCCGGGCAAGCAGTACGACCTCGGCCTCTGGTACAAGACGACCACCCCGGACGCCGCCCTCACCCTCTTCCGGCACGACGCGACGGCCGGCTGGCAGTACTGGACCGACCTCAAGACGCTGGAGACGGCAGGGAACTGGACCGAGGCCACGGTCCGCACCCCCGAGGTCCCGGCCGGCACCGACCGCATCTCCTGGGGCGTCTCCGTCTACGGCACCGGCTCCGCCACCACCGACGACTACACGATGGACCAGGTCCCCGACCCGGTCCTGCCGCCGCGGTGCACCGGCACCGCCGAGCAGTGCGCCAACGGCGAGTGGGACGTCCTGCCCACCCGGAACCCGGTCCGCTCCATGCACTCCGTCGTCCTGCACAACGGCAAGGTGCTGCTGATCGCGGGCTCCGGCAACGACGAGTCGATGTTCGAGGCCGGCACCTTCACCTCCGCGGTCTACGACCCGGCGGACGGCTCGTACAAGGTCGTCCCGACGCCGAAGGACATGTTCTGCGCCGGGCACGTCCAGCTCCAGGACGGGCGCGTGCTGGTGATGAGCGGCAACAAGGGCTTTCCGTCGGCGGACGGCCGCGTCGGCTATCAGGGCTACAAGGACTCGTACGTCTTCGACCCGGAGACCGAGACCTACTCCAGGACCAACGACATGAACGACGGCCACTGGTACCCGTCGGCCACGATCCTCGGCAACGGCGACGTCATCTCCTTCGGCGGACTGCGCGAGGACTCCACCGGCTCGGTCACCGCCGAACTGTTCTCCGAGGCCGGGCAGCAGTGGCAGCCGCTGTGGAAGGTCAACCAGACCTGGTCCTACTGGGGCCTGTACCCCTCGATGATCCTCATGCAGGACGGCCGCCTCTTCTACTCGGGCAGCCATGTCTTCGGCAACAACATCCCGGGCACGGGCTCGGCGCTCTACGACTACGACGCCAACACGGTCACCCAGGTGCCGGGCCTCCGGAAGAAGGACGAGCGCGACCAGTCGGCCAGCGTGCTGCTGCCCCCGGCGCAGGACCAGAAGGTCCTCACCCTCGGCGGCGGCAACATCGACTCCAACCCGGAGGCGAACCGCCTGACCGACATCATCGACCTCAAGCAGCCGAACCCCTCGTACGTGGCCGGGCCGCCGATCCCGCAGGGCACGGTCGACCTCGGCAACGGCCCGGTCCCGCAGACCGGCGACCAGGGCAAGATGTACGTCTCCGCCGTGCTCATGCCCGACGGCAAGGTGCTGGAGACGGGCGGCGCGCTGCACAACCGCGCCAACCCGGTCTACGAGACGTCGATCTTCGACCCGGAGTCGGAGACCTTCGACCCGGTGGCCGTCGACCCCGAGGCGCGCGGCTACCACTCGTCGGCGTTCCTGCTCCCCGACGGCCGGGTGATGACGAGCGGCGACAACCCGGGCAACGGCACCTGGAACCACGACGTGTCGGTGTACAGCCCGCCCTACCTGTTCAAGGGGCCACGCCCCACGATCACCTCGGTGATCGACACCGAGTGGACCTACGGCGACACCCAGCGGATCACCGTCGATCGGCCCATCGCCAAGGCCGAGCTGATCCGTCCGGCCGCCGTCACGCACTCCTCCGACCCGAACCAGCGGTTCGTGGACCTGCCCCTGTCGGTGGACGGCAACAACGTCGACCTGAACGTGACGAGCAACCCCAACCTGGCCCCGCCCGGCTGGTACATGCTCTTCGCGGTCGACGCGAATGGAGTGCCGTCGGTGGCCGAGTGGGTGCACCTCCAGGGCCCGCAGGCGCTCAAGGCCACGGACGCGTCAGCGCATGTCCACGACTTCGCCGACGCGCCGAAGGGCAAGGCCGCGGGGCCCGGCAAGAAGCGCACCTCGCAGAAGGTCAGCCCGACGATCTCCGGCTGCGACCGCCACTACGGCTCGATCAACGTCTGCGTCCCGACCGACTTCCCGGCGGAGGTGAGGAAGACGACGGCCGACCGTTGCGCGTGGCTCAAGGCCAACGACTACGGCCGCTTGAAGATCAACGGCAAGGACGACCCACTGAACCTGGACCGGAACAGGGACGGAATCGCCTGTGGAAAGGGTGATGTGAAGAAGGGTCAGCGCTGACCGCGTGACTCCGCCAGGGCGCGTTCCACGATGGCCTCCAGCTGCTCGTGATGCGCGCCCTTCCAATAGGCCCGCCCGCACTCCGTGCACTGCGCGAACACGTCGTACGTCGCGTGCGTGCCGTGCTTCAGCTGGTCGGAGACCTCGTCCTTGGTCGCCTTGCGGAGCACCCCGTTGCAGGCGGTGCAGCGCGTCCAGGGAAGCAGCTCGGGGCGGAACCGGTCCAGGACGTCCCGGAGCTGCTCCTCGGGACGCGTGCTGTACACGAACGCCCCGGCCCACAGCTCCCGCCGCCGCAGCAACCCCCGGTCGCGGCTCAGCATCACCCGCTGCTCGGCGGCCGACAGCGCGGCCAGCGCCGGGTCGCCGATGTCGGTCGACTCATAGGCCGTGTCCACGCCGAGCAGCCGCAGCCGGCGGGCCAGGGTGCCGAGGTGCACGTCGAGGAGGAAGCGCAGGGGAGCGCCCGGGACCTTCTGGGGGCGTGCGACGGTCCGTACGGTCACGGACTCGCCGGCCGCCGGGACGTGCGAGACGGGCACCTCGCGGCCGTCCACGACCAGGGCGCCCACCTCGGTCAGCGGCACGCCCAGCGACTCGACGACATGGCCGAGGCCGGCGACACCGTCGGTGGCCGTCCGTACGGTGCCCGCACGCCGGGCCAGGGGGACGAACACATGGAGCTCGGGGGCGAACTCGACGTGGATCTCGGGACCGTTCACCCGGTCAGGATGACACGGCGGAGGGCCGCCGCCTCAGGGTTTTCCGGTCGGCAGGCCGTGTTCCAGGACGTCCAGGGCGCGGTCGACGAGGTCCCGGATGTCGTCCCGGTGGCCGGTCTCGGCCCAGTAGTGGGAGACCTCCATCAGCCCGCCCATCACGGACATGGCGAAGACCCGTAGCTCCAGGCTGTCGGGGTCGAGCCCGGAGCGCTCGGCGAGGGCCTCGCGGAGCAGCAGACCGGTCGCCGCCGTGCTCTCGATCATGCGGGCCCGGACCGCCGGCACCTCGACCCCGAGCCGCGTCCGCAGCCGGGTCACCTCGGGTTCCTCGGCGAGGCTCAGGTCGAGTGCCTTGCGCATCACGTGCCTCAGGACGTCGGCCCACGACTCGTCCTCCGGCCGGGCCCGCAGCTCCGCCAGCATGACCGGGTCCCACTCGTCGGTGATGACGATGTCTTCCTTGGTCGGGAAGTAGCGGAAGACGGTCGACGGCGACACCTCGGCACGGTCGGCGATCTGCTCGATCGTCGTGGCGTCGTAGCCCTGCTCCTCGATCAGCGCGTAGGTCGCGCCGCGGATCGCCTGGCGGGTCTTGATCTTCTTCCGCTCCCGGAGTCCCAGTGGGGGCCGGTCGGCGGGGGTGGTGCGTGGGGCCGTCATGAAGGTCATTGTCGGGCATCGGCCTCGGGCTCGGCCATGGCCGGGGCGCCGCTCGCCCCACCCGGGGCGGACCGTGCGCCGGGCAGGAACGCCCCGGCGAACAGCGCGGCGACCAGGGACGCGACGCCGCAGACCAGCAGGACGACGCCCATGCCGTGGACGTACGCGCTGTCCGCGGAGGCGGCCAGTCCGGGCGTGGAGGTCCGCTCGGCGACGAGGTGCGCGGCGACCACGGACTCCCCGGCGGTGTCGGCGGCCCTGGCGGGCAGCCCGGTGACGTCGAGCCGGTCCCGGTAGACGCCCGCGAGCAGACTGCCCAGCAGGGCGATGCCGATCGCGCTGCCGACCTGGCGCAGGGTCATGAGCAGCCCCGAGCCGCTGCCGGCCCGGTCGGCGGGCAGCGCCGCCATCGCCCCGTCCATCGCCGGGACCACGGCGAAACCGAAGCCGATGCCCGTGATGGTCAGCCACAGCGCGGTGAAGCCGTAGCCGGAGTCGGCCGCCGTGCGGCTGCCGAGGAACGCGGCGAAGGCCAGCACCACCAGGCCGCCGCTGACCACCGCGGGGGGACCGAGCCGGGCGGCCACCGGCTGGGCGGCGCGCGCGGCGACCACCAGCCCGCCCATCATCGGCAGCAGCCGCAGCCCGGTGCCGAGGGCGTCGTGGCCGAGGACGGCCTGGAGGTAGGGCGGCAGCAGGAACAGCAGGCCCGCCAGGACGAAGGTGACCAGGGTCGCCGTGAGCGTGTTGACGAGGAAGCCCCGGTGGCCGAGCAGCTCCATGTCGAGCATGGGCCGTGCCGCCCGGCGCTCGCGCAGGACCAGCGCGGTCAGCAGGACCGCGGAGCCCGTGAGGAACCCGGCCACCAGCGGGTCGCCCCAGCCGCGCGTGGGCGCCTCGATGATGGCGTAGACGAGGGCGCCGAGGCCGGCCGCGGTGAGTGCCTTCGAGATCGTGTCGACCTTGGGGGAGGCCGGGTCGCTCGTCTCCGGCAGCAGGAAGAGGCAGGCCGTGATGCCGATGCCGACCATCGGGACGTTGACCAGGAAGACCGAGCCCCACCAGAAGTGGTCGAGCAGCCAGCCGCCGAGGATCGGGCCGAGCGGCATGCCGAGCGCGGAGGCGGCCGACATGACGCCGATGGCCTTGCCGCGCTCGTCCGGCCCGAACAGCGAGGGCAGCACGGACAGCGCGAGCGGCATGACCAGCGCACCGCCGACGCCCATCACGGCACGGGCGGCGACGACCCAGGTCACGTCCCCGGCCAGGGTGCCCGCGACCGAGCCGGCCAGGAAGATCCCGAGCCCGGTGACCAGCATCAGCCGCCGCCCGAACCGGTCGCCGAGCAGCCCGGCGGGGAGCATCAGGGCGGCGAACACTACGACGTAGGCGTCTGCCATCCACTGTTGCTCGCCGGTGGTCGCTCCGAGGTCCGCGGCCATGGTCGGCAGCGCGACGTTGAGGATCGTCATGTCGAAGCCGAGCGTCAGCATGCTCGCGACCAGGGCACCGAGGGCCCACCAGCGGCGCGGGTCCTGCCGGACCCCGTTAGTGACAGTAGCCATGAAATGAAAGTAACTCTCAAAAAACAGGTACTGTCAATCTGCGGTCCGGGTCCGGGTACAACGAGAACGGCCACGGCTGGAGAGCCGTGGCCGTGGAGGTCGGGTGGGGGATCTACGCGTGCTGGTACGCCACCAGCGAGATCCCCACGTAGTGCGCGATGAAGGCCGCCAGGGTGAAGGAGTGGAACACCTCGTGGAAGCCGAACCAGCGTGGCGACGGGTTGGGCTTCTTGATCCCGTAGACCACGCCGCCCACGCTGTAGAGCAGGCCGCCGACGATGACCAGGACGAGGACGGCGATACCGCCGGCCCGCATGAAGTCCGGCAGATAGAAGACGGCCGCCCAGCCCATCGCGATGTAGCACGGTGTGTAGAGCCAGCGCGGGGCGCCGACCCAGAAGACGCGGAAGATGATCCCGGCCGCCGCCGCGGCCCAGATGCCCCACAGCAGCCACTCACCCTTGGCGCCCGGCAGGAGCAGCATGGCCAGCGGCGTGTACGTGCCCGCGATGATCAGGAAGATGTTGGCGTGATCCAGACGGCGCAGAACGCCGTCCATGCGCGGACTCCAGTCGCCCCGGTGGTACAGCGCGCTCACGCCGAACAGCAGGCACGCCGTCAGCGCGAAGACACCGCAAGCGATACGTCCTCTGGTCGAGTCGGCGAGGGCGGTCAGCACCAGGCCCGCGACGAGAACGGCCGGAAACATGCCGAGGTGCAGCCAGCCGCGCAGCTTGGGCTTCACCGGGTGCGGCAACGAGAGCGCCACCGGGCCGCGGCCGTCGGCCGGCGTATCCGAGGGCGCGTCGGGGACGAACGCAGTCATGGCCGAATGGTAGCTACGGAACCGTAAGTGACCTATCGGTCGGGTCGATTGGCCGATGAAGAGTGGCCATCCTCTCAACCGTCGCCGAATGATGGTTACGCAAACGGACGGTCATATGAACCCAACGTGCACGCAAAGCGTCGCGAGAAACCGTGGCGATCCTCACGTTGCTCACCTGTGCGCTCCTCTGGACAGATGGGCGCGGACGTCGGATGATCAAATGAGTGCGGTCGGCACCGGATGAGCGCCTGAGTTCACCGTGAAGCATCCGGGTCGCAGCCCCCACGGGGCCTCCACATCAACACAAAACCCTCATTTAGGAGCAATCGTGGCGCGCGACATCGCGGCTCCCACCGTCCCCACCACTCACCAGGGGCTGATCTCGTGGGTGAACGAGATCGCCGAGCTGACCCAGCCGGACAACGTGGTCTGGTGTGACGGATCCGAGGCCGAGTACGAGCGCCTGTGCGGGGAGCTCGTCGAGAAGGGCACCTTCCGGAAACTCGACCCGATCAAGCGCCCCCACTCCTACTACGCGGCCTCCGACCCCACCGACGTCGCCCGCGTGGAGGACCGGACGTTCATCTGCTCCGAGAAGGAGGAGGACGCGGGCCCGACCAACCACTGGAAGGCCCCCGCCGAGATGCGGGAGATCTTCCAGGGTGCCGGGGGCCAAGGGGGTCTGTTCCGCGGCTCGATGCGCGGCCGCACCCTGTACGTCGTGCCCTTCTGCATGGGCCCGCTGGGCTCGCCGCTGTCCGCGCTCGGCGTCGAGATCACCGACTCGGCGTACGTCGCCGTCGCCATGCGCACGATGACGCGCATGGGCCAGGCGGTCCTGGACGAGCTCGGCTCCGACGGCTTCTTCGTCAAGGCCGTGCACACCCTGGGCGCCCCGCTGGAGCCCGGCCAGGAGGACGTCCCCTGGCCCTGCAACCAGACCAAGTACATCTCGCACTTCCCCGAGGACCGCGAGATCTGGTCCTACGGCTCCGGCTACGGCGGCAACGCCCTGCTCGGCAAGAAGTGCTACGCCCTGCGCATCGCCTCCGTGATGGCGCGTGACGAAGGCTGGCTGGCCGAGCACATGCTGGTCCTCAAGCTCACCCCGCCGCGCGGCGAGGCCAAGTACGTCGCCGCGGCCTTCCCGAGCGCCTGCGGCAAGACCAACCTCGCCATGCTGGAGCCGACCGTCCCCGGCTGGACGGTCGAGACCATCGGCGACGACATCGCCTGGATGCGCTTCGGCGAGGACGGCCGGCTGTACGCCATCAACCCCGAGGCCGGCTTCTTCGGTGTCGCCCCCGGCACCGGCGAGCACACCAACGCCAACGCCATGAAGACGCTGTGGGGCAACTCCGTCTTCACCAACGTCGCCCTCACCGACGACAACGACATCTGGTGGGAGGGCATGACGGAGGAGACTCCGGCCCACCTGACGGACTGGAAGGGCAACGACTGGACCCCGGAGTCCGGCGTCCCGGCCGCCCACCCCAACGCCCGCTTCACCGTTCCGGCCTCGCAGTGCCCGATCATCGCGCCGGAGTGGGAGGACCCCAAGGGCGTGCCGATCTCGGCGATCCTCTTCGGCGGCCGCCGCGCCACCGCCGTACCGCTGGTGACGGAGTCCTTCGACTGGAACCACGGCGTCTTCCTCGGCGCCAACGTGGCCTCCGAGAAGACCGCCGCGGCCGAGGGCAAGGTCGGCGAGCTGCGCCGCGACCCGTTCGCGATGCTGCCGTTCTGCGGCTACAACATGGGCGACTACATGGCCCACTGGATCGACGTGGCCAAGGACAAGGACCAGTCCAAGCTGCCGAAGATCTACTACGTCAACTGGTTCCGCAAGGACGACCAGGGCAAGTTCGTGTGGCCCGGCTTCGGCGAGAACGCCCGTGTCCTGAAGTGGATCGTGGGGCGCCTGGACGGCACGGCCGAGGGCGTCGAGTCGCCGATCGGCGTCCTGCCGGCGAAGGGCGCCCTCGACACGGACGGCCTCGAACTGTCCGACGCCGACCTGGACTTCCTGCTCACGGTCGACAAGGAGGTCTGGCGCGAGGAGGCCGCCCTGGTCCCCGAGCACCTCAACACCTTCGGCGACCACACGCCGAAGGAACTGTGGGACGAGTACCGCGCGCTGGTGAAGCGCCTGGGCTGAGACCCGCACCCAAGACTCCGCGGCCGGTCTACCGAGAGTGCCCTGACCAGCAACATCGTCACGGCCGGCCGCGGTGACAGCACCACCTTCAGGCAGGGGTTCGCACCACGGTGTGCGAGCCCCTGCCTTCGTCGTTCCCGTCGCGCCCCCTTGCTCACCGAATCTTCACGCCTGTTTCATGTTCTACAGGCGCCTCACCGGTCCCGGTGGGGCTCTCAACACAGCCTGTGGGGGGCACAGTTGAATACCGCACACCGTTCCAGACGGCTCGCCGCCACGCTGTCCGCCGCGTTATTCGCGGGGACCGGCCTGACCGTCGCCGCCGCACCCGCGGCGCACGCGGCGGCCTCCGACGCCGTGGCCAAGCTGCCGATCTCGTCGTACTCGGCACTGGCCGTCGACAACGTCCACCAGCGGGTCTTCGTGGCGGACAGCAACGTCGGCTACTACCTCAACTCCGGCACCATCGCCGTCTACACCTTCCAGGGTGAGCGCCTGACGACGCTCACCACCAACCAGGCCCATGTCTCCGGCCTCGCGGTCAGCGCCGACGGCAACACGCTGTACGCGGGTCTGCGCGACCGGATCGACGCCTTCGACACCACCACCTACCAGCGCACCACCGTCGCCTCCGCCAACACCGACACCTGCGGCCGGGAGGTCGCCCAGTCCGGCGGCCAGCTCTACTTCACGACGCCGTACGCGTCCTCGACCTCCCAGTGCGCCACCGCCGAGACCCATCTCGACGGGATCGTGAACGGCGCGCACACCCGCACCGGCTGGAACGACAGCGGCGATCTGCTGCTGGAGGCCGGCGCCGGGGACCGCATGCTCATGGGCCAGCCGCTCAACGCGAAGGCGGCCGACCCCTTCCTCGCCGTCTACGACACCAGCGACGGCGCCCTCGTCCGCAACGCCGCACGGCGCTTCGCCGACGGCCAGGGCAACGGCGCCCTGAACCTCAAGGACCTGGCGTTCTCCGCCGACGGCGGCAAGGTCGCCCTGGCCGACGCCACCGCGGGCACCCGGCTGCTGAACACCGGCGACCTGTCGGACGCGGCGACCGGTTACCGGTCCCTGCCCGAGGGGGCCACCGCCAGCGCGGTCGCCTTCAGCGGCGACGGCAAGTACATCGCCCGCGGAGCCTCCGCCACCGGCGCCGTCCCCGACCTGCTGGTGCAGCCCGCCGACCCGGGCGACTCCACCACCCCGCTGGAGTTCGTCTTCGAGGGCAGTCTCGACGGCGACCGGGTCGTGCCGCGCGGCATGAAGTGGTCGGCGGACGGTTCCCGGCTGTTCGCGGTCACCACCAACGCGGCCGGCGGCCAGTACTGGCTGCACATCATCAAGCCGCCCGCCGTCCAGTACGACGCCCGCTTCACCGGAGGCCTCACCCACAGCCCCGGCCAGGCCGTGGCGGGCGAACCGCTGGCCGTGCGCGGCAAGCTGGAGCACGACGGGCCGGCGCCCGCCGAGCCGCTGAAGGTCAAGGCGACCCGCACCGACGCGAGCGGCACCCACGACCTGGGCACCGCCACCGTCAAGGCGGACGGCACCTTCACGGTCCTCGACGAGCCCGACCGCCTCGGTGAGGCCACGTACACCGTGTCCTACCTCGGCGACCTGACCCACCGTCCGGCCACGGACATCACCCACACGGTGACGGTCGCCAAGGCCCCCACCACGATCGCCCTCACCGCCCCCGGCGAGGCGAACCTCTCCGACGGCATCGAGATCACCGGCAGGTTCGAGGCGCGGGGCAAGGCTCTCGCTGACCGTGCCGTGCTCAAGGTCGTACGCGAGGACCGCCTCGGCAGGGGCACGCTCTCATCGGTGACCGTCGCCGCCGACGGCACCTTCACCATCAACGACATCCCCCGCACGTACGGCGACGTGACCTACACGGTGACGTGGCCGGGCGACGCCCTGCACGAGGGATCGACGGCGTCGGCGGAGACCTACGTCAGACGCTAGCCATTGCGATGCCGCTGGGGGAGACGCCCCTCCTGGGGGCGCGGGGAACTGCGCGACCGGCCACACTGAACCCGCACCCGCCCACGGGCGATACCCCAACGGCGATAGACGGCTCAAGCCAACGCAGAGCTGTGGCACCCGGCCCGCGCGTCGCTGCGGGTGCGCGCGGACCGGGGCCGTTCAAGGGAGCCGTGAAACAGGCTCAGCGGGACGCGAGTGCGCGCGGCCCCAGAGCCGCCGTATGGGCGTCCATGCACTCGGCGGCGAGAATGGCGGCAGCCGTATCGGCCCGGGACGCGGCGACGACCAGCGCACGCCCCGCCAGGGCATGCGCCCGCCGGTGGAGCGCCACGGCGCTCCGCTCGCGCCGGCCCCTGGACGCGCGGGTCGGCGTACGCCCACCCCTCAGCCGGGCCACCTGCTCCGTGAGCCGCTCCGCCGAGGCGTCCAGATCGGCCGACGGTGCTGCCGCGCGGAGTTCGTCCGTGACGGCGAGCAGCGCGGCGAGATGGCCCGCGAGCTGGATGTCCAGCTCTTCCTCGCGCGATCGGTGGGGGAAGTCGGCGGTGGTGCCGGCCATCGTGGTGTGGACCGACTTGGCGCGGATCGGTTCGTACATGGGACGGCCTCCTGAGTGCTTCAGGAAGCCATCCTAGCTTAGATTTCGTCTAAAGTTGAGTTGTTCACAAAGCCGGACCGCCTGCACACGCAGTGTGAGCGGGTCTCCGGTCAGGGCTGGCTGTAGCCGTCCAGGAAGTGCCCGATCCGGCCCATCGCGTCCCGCAGGTCGCCGACCGACGGCAGGGTCACCACGCGGAAGTGGTCCGGCTCCGGCCAGTTGAAGCCCGTGCCCTGGACGACCATGATCTTCTCGCGCCGGAGCAGGTCCAGGACCATGCGCCGGTCGTCCTTGATCTTGAAGACCTTGGGGTCGAGGCGCGGGAAGAGGTACAGCGCCCCCTTCGGCTTCACGCAGCTCACGCCGGGGATCTGGGTCAGCAGCTCGTACGCCACGTCCCGCTGCTCGCGCAGCCGGCCGCCCGGCAGCACCAGGTCGTTGATCGTCTGCCGTCCGCTGAGCGCCGCGACCACGCCGTGCTGTCCCGGCATGTTCGCGCACAGGCGCATGTTCGCGAGGATCGTCAGGCCCTCGATGTAGGAGTCGGCGTGTGCGCGCGGCCCGGAGATCGACATCCAGCCGACCCGGTAGCCGGCGACCCGGTACGCCTTCGACATGCCGTTGAAGGTGAGGGTGAGCAGATCGGGGGCGACGGCGGCGGTCGGGGTGTGCGTGGCCTCGTCGTAGAGGATCTTGTCGTAGATCTCGTCCGAGCAGACCAGCAGGTTGTGGCGGCGGGCGATGTCGGTGAGCCCCTTGATCATCGCCTCGTCGTAGACGGCCCCGGTCGGATTGTTGGGGTTGATGATGACGATCGCCTTGGTGCGGTCGGTGACCTTGCGCTCGACGTCGGCCAGATCCGGCATCCAGTCGGCCTGCTCGTCGCACCGGTAGTGCACGGCGGTGCCGCCGGACAGGGAGACGGCGGCGGTCCACAGCGGGTAGTCCGGCGCGGGGACGAGGACCTCGTCGCCGTCGTCGAGCAGTCCCTGCATCGCCATCACGATCAGCTCGGAGACGCCGTTGCCGATGAAGACGTGCTCGACGTCCGTCTCGATGCCGAGGGTCTGGTTGTGCATGACGACCGCGCGCCGCGCGGCCAGCAGCCCCTTGGCGTCTCCGTATCCGTGTGCGGAGGACACGTTCCGGAGGACGTCCTCCAGGATCTCGGGCGGACACTCGAAGCCGAACGCCGCCGGGTTGCCGGTGTTGAGCTTGAGGATGCGGTGACCCGCGGCTTCCAGGCGCATCGCCTCCTCGAGCACCGGGCCCCGGATCTCGTAACAGACGTTGGCGAGCTTGGTCGACTGGATCACCTGCATGTCAGGGAGCTTACGGCCCGGTAATGCCCCGCGGCTCGTGTTTTCCGCCACGTGAGACGCGCCGTTTTGGACCGGTATCGCCGCACGCTGTCCCACCAGCCCTTTCGACGCCTAGAATTCGCCGCCATGTTCAGGCCATCCGAGTACGCCGACGGAGCGACGGGCGGCGAGCCCCAGGGGCCGCCGAACGTGTATCTGCCGCGGACCGCCCCGCCCCCGGCGTACGACGCGTACGCCGATCCGGCGGCGGCGCACGGCTGGCAGGACGTGTACGAGCCCGAGGGCGCGCGGGGCGGCGCGGGCGACACACGCGAGCTGCCGCCGGTGCCGGCGCACGGCCGGTCCGGTGCGGGCCGCCGCTCCCGGCGCCGACCGGGGCCGTGGCGTGCCCGCCGAGTAGCGGTCGCCGCCGGGGCCGTGGGCGCCGTGTCCGCGGCCGCGCTGATCGCCGGTCTCTCCCTCTCGGACGCACCCTCCGGCGGGGCGCGCGGTGGTGAGCGCGGCCGAACGGGCCCGACGGCAGGGCAGTCGCCGACGCCGCCGCCCACCGGCACCGGCCCGGCATCCACTCCCGCGGTCCCGCTCGTCGGCGGCCCGGCGGATGGTGACGAGCCGTCCGGCGCCGCGTCCGCGAGCCCGTCCACCGCGGCGAGCCGCACCCCGTCCGAGTCCGGGACGGACGCCGGGAGTCCCTCGGCCGACAGCCCGACGCCCTCCGCTCCCGCCGCCACCACGTCGGCCCCGGGCCGATCCGAGGGAAGACCCGGACACGGTCCCGGCGGCACGAAGGGCCCCAAGTAATCCGTCTCCCAGGGCCATTGAGTAGGGTCAGGCCCGACGGGCCGGTCCTGGCAGGAGAACAACTCCTTGCCCGCCCGCCTTGCGACGATCACAATGCGCATGACAACACTGCGGGCGGCCGGAAGATTTCCGGCCGCCTCCGTCGCAAGAGGGGACCCCCCATGAGAAAACCTCTCGCCGCCGCGTTCTTCGCCCTGGCGATAGCCGGGGCCGGCGCGGCTCCCGCGACCGCTGCCGAGGCTGGCCCCCAGGGCTTCGGCAAGGCCGCGGACGCGGGCAAGGTCACGTCCGCCGTCTCGGACGTGGTCACGTCCGCAACGGAGACCCTGTCCGGGCTCAGGAGCCCGTCGGCCAAGGCTGTGAACTTCGCCGGCACCGTCGCGCTCAGCAACTGCTCCGGCTCCGTCGTTCGCATGCCGGACTCCGAGGACAACGACCCGGCGCTGGTGATGACCAACGGCCACTGCCTGGAAGGCGGCATGCCCGAGCCCGGTGAGGCCCGCGTCGACCAGGCCTCCAGCCGTACCTTCGGCCTGCTCAACGCCTCCGGCTCGCGCGTCGCCACCCTGCGCGCCGCCAAGCTCGCGTACGGCACGATGACCGACACGGACGTCGCGTTCTACCAGCTCACCACCACGTACGGGCAGATCAAGAGCTCGTACGGCATCAACGCGCTGACGCTGAACGACTCGCACCCGGTCGCCGGCACCGCCATCAGCATCCCCTCGGGCTACTGGAAGCGGATCTACAGCTGCGACATCGACGGGTTCGCGCACACCCTGAAGGAAGGCGACTGGACCTTCAAGGACTCGGTCCGCTACACCTCCGCCTGCAACACCATCGGCGGCACGTCCGGCTCGCCCGTCGTCGACCAGGCCACCGGCAAGGTCGTCGCGATCAACAACACCGGCAACGAGGACGGCGAGCGCTGCACGGTGAACAACCCCTGTGAGGTCGACGCGAACGGCAACGTGACCGTCCGCAAGGGCATCAACTACGCCCAGGAGACCTACCAGATCCCGTCCTGCTTCGGCGTCGACAACAAGCTCGACCTGAGCGCGAGCGGCTGCACCCTGCCCAAGCCGTAAGGCAGGGTGCCGGGCCGGGTGGTCACGCGCGGGCGGTTCCGCGCACCGCCCGGCCCGCCAGGACGTCCGTGCGCCGGCCGTCCTCGATCACGAAGCGGCCGTCGACCAGGACGTACGGGATGCCCGTCGGGAGCGTGCGGGGTTCGGCGAACGAGGACCCCGCCGCTACCGTCGCCGGATCGAAGAGGACCAGGTCCGCGACGTACCCCTCGCGCACCAGGCCCCGGTCCGGCAGTCGCAGCCGGGCCGCCGGGCGTGCGGTGAGGTGCGCGACGCACTCCTCCAGCGACAGCACCCCCAACTCCCGCACGTAGTGCCCCAGGTAGTGCGGGAACGTGCCGTAGGCGCGCGGGTGCGGCTTGGCGCCCTGGAGGATGCCGTCCGAGCCGCCGGTGTGCACCCGGTGGCGCATGATCGCCCGGACGTTCTCCTCGTGGCCGACGTGCTGGAGGATCGTCGGGGCCAGCCGGTCGGCCAGCAGCAGTCCCCGCGCGGTCGTCCAGGGGGCCTCGCCCCGCACGTCCGCCGACTCCTTCACCGTCCGGCCGACGAACTCGGCCAGGGCCGGATCGCCCACGCCCGAGATCTCGACGGTGTCCCACTCGATGGGCACGCCGTGGCAGCCGTCCGAGCCGGTGACCTCCAGGTCGTGGCGGATCCGCTCGGCCGTCTCCTCGTCCGCCAGCCGCACGAGGGCCGCCTCGGGGCCGCCCTCGTTCGCCCAGCTCGGCAGCATGGCCGCCAGCGTCGTACAGCCCGGCGTGTAGGGGTACGTGTCGAGGCTGATGTCGGCCCCGGCCACCAGCGCCTCGTCCAGCAGGGACAGCAGTTCCGGCGCCCGGCCCTTGTTCACGCCGAAGTTCATGGTGGCGTGGGCGAGATGCAGGGAGCAGCCCGCCTGACGGGTCAGGTCGACCATCTCCCGGTACGCCTCCAGGGCGCCCGCGCCGTAGGAGCGGTGGTGCGGGCAGTAGTAGCCGCCGTACGACGCCACCATCCGGCACAGCTCGGTCAGTTCGGCGTCCTGGGCGTACATGCCGGGTGTGTACGTCAGCCCGGACGACATGCCGACGGCGCCCTGCTCCATGCCCTCGGCGACCAACTGCCGCATCCGGTCGAGCTCTTCGGG
Source organism: Streptomyces purpurascens (assembly GCF_045040895.1). Classification (NCBI taxonomy): domain Bacteria; kingdom Bacillati; phylum Actinomycetota; class Actinomycetes; order Kitasatosporales; family Streptomycetaceae; genus Streptomyces; species Streptomyces purpurascens. Next base: position 6,007,561 of record NZ_CP108341.1, read on the forward strand.
GGTCGCCTTCCGGTCCTCCCAGCCGACCGCGAGCGCGCGGACCGTGCCCTGGGGGATCAGATAGGCCGCGTTGACCGCGATCCCGCGGTCCAGCCGGTCCAGGTACTCGCCCACCGACCGCCAGTCGAAGTCGATGTCGTCACCGGAGCCGTTCCACCCGGCGATCGCCCGGCGCACCTCGCCGAGCGTGCGGTCGTCGACCGGCGCGTACGACAGTCCGTCCTGGCCGATGACCTCCAGGGTGACGCCCTGCGCGGCCTTGGCACTGTGGTCGGGATCGCGCAGCAGGGCCAGGTCGCTGTGGGCGTGCATGTCGACGAAGCCGGGGGAGAGGACCAGCCCCTCCGCGTCCAGTTCCCGGCGTGCCTTCGGCCGCTGGCAGCCGGCCGCCGCAGCCTCCTTGACGATTCCCACGATCCGGCCGCCGTCGACCACGACATCGGCCCGGTACGAGGGCCCGCCGGAGCCGTCCACGACCTCCGCGTCCCGGATGACGAGCTCTTCCATCGCGCGGGCCTCCTAGAAGAACGTGCGGACGTAGTCGACGACCGTGCCGTCCGCCGCCACGACCGGGATCAGCTGCCACTTGTCGAACGACGTGCACGGATGGGACAGACCGAGACCGACCCAGTCCCCGACCTCCAGATCCGCCTCCGGCGTGGTGCTCAGCCAGGCGTGCTGGTCGGACAGGCCGGTCACCGACACCCCGGTGGCCGGGCGCTCGGCGCCGTCCCGGCGGATCACCTGGGCGAAGGGCAGATCGAGGTCGTAGGCCGCGTCCCGCTTGCCCGCGTTGACGAAGGCCTGCTCGGCGGAGGGCCGCGACACCACCTGGGTCCACAGGCGGAACGCCGGCTCCAGGGCGCCCTCCTCGGGGACCCGGTTGAACGGGGTCAGCTTGCGGTAGTGGCCGTCGTCGTGCGAGACGTAGGCGCCCGAGCGCAGCAACTTCAGTACAGGGCGGGAGAGTCCGGGGATCTCCGCGAAGACCTCGGCGACCGCGTCGAACCAGGCGCTGCCGCCCGCGCTGACGACGACCTCGTCCACGCCCTCGAAGCGCCCGGCCTCGTCGAAGCCGGCGGCGAGCGCGACCAGCCGCCGCAGCCACGCCGTCACCCGCTCCGGATCGGCCTTCGGCACCTCGCCCTCGTAGCCCGCGACACCGACGAGCCGCAGGGTCCGCGTGCGCGCCACCGCGTCCGCGACCGCCGCGCACTCCGCCTCCGTGCGGACCCCGGTCCGGGCGCCCTCCCCGGCGGCCAGTTCGACGACGACGTCCACGGGGCGCCCCGCCCCGCTCAGCGCGGCGTCCATCAGTTCCACCCCGCGCACGGAGTCGACGTAGCAGACGAAGCGGAAGTCCGGGTCGGCGTCCAGCTGTGCGGAGACCCAGCGCAGGGCCGCCGGGTCGACCAGCTCGTTCGCGAGGAACACCCGCCGGGTCCCGAACGCGCGTGCCACCCGCACCTGGTGGGGGACCGCCAGCGTGATGCCCCACGCCCCGTGCTCGATCTGCCGCTGGAACAGCTGCGGTGCCATGGAGGTCTTGCCGTGCGGTGCGAAGGCCAGGCCGTGCCGGGCCGCGTAGGTCTCCATGAGCCTCAGGTTGTGTTCCAGGCGCTCGGCGGACAGCGCGAGCACGGGCGTGGCGAAGCCGCCGGTGAAGAGATTGCGGCGCTGGGCGGCCAGCTCGCCCACGGTCAGGCCGTCGGCGTCCGGCGGGAGGCCCTTGAAGCGGTGGTCGACGCGCTCGGCGGCGAGCCGGGCGAGGGACTCGGCGGCGGTGTCGGCTGTCATGGAGCCTCCTGATCAGTTGTGTTGCATTCTCTGCAATGTGCATTGCGTATGTCGCTGAACGCTGTCTAACATCTCGGCCACCCGCGGTCAATGAAACCGCCACCGGCCACCCCGACGCCTCGACGAGGAGCTACGAGCATCGTGACCCCCACCGGACCCTGCAACGCCCCCGACGTCGTGGACGTCGTCGCGCTCGGCGAGTCCATGGTCACGTTCCTGCCCTCCCGGCCGGGGCGGCTCGCCGACGTGCCCTCCTTCGACCGGGGCATCGGAGGCGCGGAGTCGAACGTGGCGTGCGTGCTGGCCGCCGCCGGGCATTCCGTGCGGTGGGTGAGCCGGGTGGGGGACGACCCGTTCGGTGATCACCTGGTCGAGGCGATCGGCGGGTACGGGGTCGACGTGGCGCATGTCCGGCGCGATCCCGGCCGCCCCACCGGCATCTACTTCCGCACCGCCGGGGACCGGGCCACCGACGCGCACGAGGTGGCGTACTACCGGACCGGTTCCGCGGCGTCCGCGATGAGCGTGACGGACCCCGATCCGGCGGCGGTGCGCGCCGGGCGCGTGCTGCATCTGTCCGGGATCACGCCCGCGCTCTCCGCGAGCTGCCTGGACCTGATGCGCGAGCTGACCGCCCGCCGGCCCGGCCGCCCCCTGGTCTCCTTCGACGTCAACCACCGGCCCGGACTCTGGGGGGACACGGACGCACCCCGGGTGCTGCGGGACCTCGCACGCGGCGCCGACCTCGTCTTCGTCGGACAGGACGAGGCCTGGGGGCTGCACAGCCCCGAGGCCGTCCGCGCCGCCCTCCCCGAACCCGACGTGCTGGTCGTCAAACAGGGCGCCGCGGGAGCCACCGTCTTCGAGAAGCGGGACGTCACCTTCGTCCCCGCCCCGCGCGTCGACGTCGTCGCCGAGGTCGGGGCGGGCGACGCCTTCGCCGCCGGGTTCCTCTCCGCCACCCTGCGCGCACTGCCCGTCCGGGACCGGCTGCGGCACGGGCATCTGATGGCCGCCGCCGCGCTCACCGTCCCCGGCGACCACGCCACACCCCCTTCCCGGGAGCACGCCGACCGGCTCGCCGCCCTGGACGACGCGGCATGGGGGAGACTGCGACTCGGCCCGGGCTGGACCGCGGAGGCACAGCGGGCCGACGAGGAGGTACGTACGCCATGAGCCAGACCGTCGACCGCGCGCTGAGCATCCTGCCGCTGCTCGCCGAGGGCCCCGCCGACCTGGGGCAGGTCGCCGACCGCCTCGGCGTGCACAAGTCCACGGCCCTGCGCCTGCTGCGCACCCTCCACGAGCACGGCCTCGTCTACCGCCAGTCCGACCAGCGCTACCGCCTCGGCGCCCGCCTCTTCGCGCTCGCCCAGGAGGCGATGGAGAACCTCGACGTCCGCGAGATCGCCCATCCCCACCTGGTCCGCCTCAACGAGAGCTGCGGCCACACCGTGCACCTCGCCGTGTACGAGGAGAACGAGGTCCTCTACATCGACAAGGTCGAGAGCCGCTACCCCGTGCGGATGTACTCCCGGATCGGCAAGCCCGTCGCCATCACCGTCGCCGCGGTCGCGAAGCTGCTGCTCGCCGACCTGCCCGAGCACGAGCGGCGGGCCGTGGCCGAGAAGCTCGACTACCCCACGTACACGGCCCGTTCGACACCCAACGCCGGCGCGTTCCTGCGCGAGCTGGACAAGGTGCGCGAACAGGGCTGGGCCACCGATCTCGGCGGCCACGAGGAGTCCATCAACTGCGTCGCGGCGCCCATCCGCGGCGCCGACGGCCGGGTCGTCGCCGCGATGTCGGTCTCCGCGCCGAACGTCGTCGTCACCGCCGACGAACTCCTCACCCTCCTGCCGCTGGTGCGCCGTACGGCGGACGCCATCAGCGGCGAGTACTCCGGCAGGACACCAGTGAAGGGCACCGTATGACGGACAAGATCGCACTCACCCCGAAGACCCACACCACCCCGCCGGCGAAGTTCTCGCACGGTGTGAGGAAGGGCAACATCCTCCAGGTCGCCGGCCAGGTCGGCTTCCTGCCCGCCGAGGAGGGCAAGGCGCCCACGCCCGCCGGGCCGACCCTGCGCGAGCAGACCCTCCAGACCCTGGCCAACGTCAAGGCGATCCTCGAGGAGGGCGGCTCCGGCTGGGACGACGTGATGATGATCCGCGTCTACCTCACCGACGTCGACCACTTCGCCGAGATGAACGCGATCTACAACGCGTACTTCGAGGAGCAGGGCCTGACCCAGCCGCCCGCCGCGCGCACCACGGTCTACGTGGGCCTGCCCGCGGGCCTCCTCATCGAGATCGACGCGCTGGCCGTCCTCGGCTGACCCTCCACCCCACCTCGCTCGTCCAGGCGCGGCGCCACCGGTGCGCCGCGCCGCGCTCCCCCCTACCCCGAAACTGCATGCATTTAAGTAGAGGACCCCCAAATGTCCCATCCGCTCGCCGCGTCAGCCCCTGCCGAGACCCCACCCCACACCGGAGGCCTGCTCCTCCTCGTGGACGGCACGGCCGGACTGCTGCTCACCGCCGCCCTCGGTATCGGGCTCCTGCTGTTCCTCATCATCAAGATGAGACTCCAGCCGTTCGTCGCGCTGCTCGCGGTCTCCATAGCCGTCGGCCTGGCGGCCGGTCTGTCGGTCACCGAACTCTTCGGCACGGTCCAGAAGTCGGACGCCGTCTCCACGATCGAGTCCGGCATGGGCGGCATCCTCGGCCATGTCGCGATCATCATCGGCCTGGGCACCATGCTCGGCGCGATCCTCGAAGTCAGCGGCGGCGCGGAGGTACTGGCGAGTCGCCTGCTCGGCCTGTTCGGCGAGAAGCGCGCCCCGCTCGCCATGGGCCTGACCGGCCTGATCTTCGGTATCCCGGTCTTCTTCGACGTCGGCATCTTCGTCCTGGCACCGATCGTCTACGCCGCCGCCAAGCGCTCGGGCAAGTCGATCCTGCTCTACTGCCTGCCCCTGCTCGCGGGCCTCTCCGTCACCCACGCCTTCCTGCCCCCGCACCCCGGCCCGGTGGCCGCGGCCGGTCTCCTCAACGTCGACCTCGGCTGGGTCATCCTCATGGGCATCGTCTGCGGACTGCCCGCCGTGCTGGCCGCGTGGGCCTACTCGGCGTGGATCGGCCGCCGCATCTTCGTCGCCGTGCCGCAGGACATGGTCGAGGCGGCGGAGGAGGCCAAGCAGGCGGTCCTCGACGAGCAGCGGGCCACCGGCACGGAGCCGCGCGAGCAGCCGGTCTCCCTCGGCACGGTCCTCGGCATCATCGGCACCCCGCTGGTCCTGATCCTGGCCGCGACCTTCTCCTCGATCGCCCTGGACCCCTCCACGCTCCGCTCGGTGATCGAGTTCTTCGGCAACCCCTTCGTGGCGCTCACGCTCGCCCTGTTCCTCGCGTACTACCTGCTCGGCATCCGGCGCGGCTGGTCCCGCAAGTCCCTGGAGACGGTGTCCACGGCGTCCCTCAAGCCGGTCGGCAACATCCTGCTGGTCGTCGGCGCGGGCGGCATCTTCGGCGCCGTCCTCAAGGCCAGCGGCGTCGCCCAGGCCCTCTCCGACACGTTCAACGACGTGGGCCTGCCGGTGCTCGTCCTCTCCTACCTGATCTCCGTGGTCCTGCGCGTCGCCCAGGGCTCGGCGACGGTCGCCATCGTCACGACGGCGGGCATCGTGGCCCCGCTGCTCTCCGAGGGCGACCACTCCCAGGCGTTCGTCGCCCTGGTCATCATGGCCATCTCGGCCGGCTCCATCTTCGCCTCGCACGTCAACGACGGCGGCTTCTGGATGGTGGCGAAGTACTTCGGCATCAGCGAGCGGGACACTCTGAAGTCGTGGACGGTGCTGGAGAGTGTGCTGTCGGTGGCGGGGTTCGTGGTGGCCGCGGTGCTGAGCCTGTTCGTGTAGGCGTCTGATAACGATGCTGGGGCTGGTTGTGTGCGGCACAGGTTTGTCGACCATACTGCTCCGCTGTGGAGCAGCGCATAGGTTCGAGCAGCCAGCCCCTGGAAGGCGCCGGATTCGACCCGGCCTTCATCCCCGGGCTCACGTCACCCGCGTCCGGACGGACGAAGGACGAGGAGCCGGAGAAGGAGCCCGAGGTCGCGGAAGCCGAAGACGCCGAGGAATCCGAGGAGTCCGAGCCATCCGAGGGGGCCGAAGAGGCCGCCCCGGAGCCGGAGGAGGACGCCGCGGAGGAGGACGCCGCACCGGAAGGCGGTCCCGTCTTCGAGGCGTCCGACCGCCGCGCGAAACTGGTCGCCGACCACAGAGGCGTACGACTTTTCCTGGACGACCAGGAATGCGAGTTCCGCTGGGACGAGATCGGCGCGGTCGAGACGGAGACCGCCCGCTTCGGCAAGCGCTACACCGTCACCGTCCACACCCCTGACCGGCGCTGGTACCCGATCGAGATCGAAGCGCCGGCCAGGAGCCGTTTCACGGAGTGGGACAGCCAGTTGGACGCGGTACTGGACGCTTACTTCGACGACAACGCCGAGTAAGGGGCGCGGGGAACGCGCACCTCAGCTGCAGTACTGAGTCTCCTTTCCGATGGACCTGTACATGCAGTCCGCGTTCTCCAGCAGTTGCAGCACCGCATCGCGGTTACGCGACGTCTCCCGCTCGATGACCTCGTCGGGCGGGTAGAACCCACCTCCACCGGACCTCGGATACATCTCGAACGTGTACGCGAAGATCTTGTGCGTGCCCCAGAGGAAGTCGTCGATCGACCCGTCCGTGATGTACAGATCGCTCGACTGCTCCGCCGTGTAGCCGTTGCTCGCGGCCAGCTTCTGCCCGACCGCCTTGAACGCCGCGTTGTCGTCCGCGGTCATCCCGGTCGTGGTGTCCGAGTACGTGTAGCCGAACGGCCACAGCACCAGCTCGCTGTACGTGTGGAAGTCGACACCGGCCTTGATCTGCTGCTTCCCGCCGACGACCCGGCTGCGCACGAAGTCGGCGACGACCTTCACCTCGGGCGCCGACTCCGCCGCCGTGCCCCGGTAGGTGTCGGAGGACGCCGAGCCGGAGGAGCCGCCGCAGCAGCCCCAGCGGTAGTTCCAGTTGCGGTTCAGGTCCGTGCCGACGTACGACGAACCCGAGTTGGGCTGGCGGTTCTTGCGCCACGAGCGGTACGAGCCGGTGGCGATGTCGTACTCGCCGCCGTCCGGGTTGATGTCCGGGACGATCCAGATCTCGCGGTTGTTCACCATGCTGGTGACGCGTGAGTCGGAGCCGTAGTCGGAGGTCAGCTCGCGCAGCAGGTAGAGCGCCATCTCGACGGTCAAGTGCTCGCGGGCGTGCTGGTGGTGCGTGAACAGCACCTCCGGCTCGGCTTCGTCGCTGGCGACGTTGTCGCTGATCTTGAGGGCGACGATGTCCCGGCCCTGGTACGACTTGCCGATCACGCGCCGGCTCGCGATCGACGGGTTGGCCGAGACGATCGAGTTGATCTCGGTCGTCATCTCCGCGTAGTTGTGGTAGCGCGAGTCGGCGGACGGGAAGTCGAGGATCCGGACGTCGTCCTCGCCCGCGGACCGGTCGGGCACCGCGCCGAGTGCGGTGACCTCGTAGCCCAGCGCGCGCAGCTTCCTGATCTGGTCCGCGCGTCCGGAGACGACGACACCGTGACCGTGGGCCTCGTCCACGGTCACGCCCGTGCGCTGAAGTGCCGTGCGGTCCTTGGCCGTCGCGTGCAGGTGGACCTCGTACTGCCTGACGTCGTCGGCCGAAGGGGCCGCCTTGGGCGCGCTGTCGGCGGTGGCGTCAGGCGCCGTCGCGGACAGGGGCGCCGCGAGGGCGAGTGCGAGAAGGGCGGCGAGGGCGGCGGTGCGTCTGCCGGTGCCGGCACCGGAGCCTCGTATGCGAAGTCGCATGAAATCTCCTTGTGGGAGGTGGGGTTGTTCCGTGCGACGTACGTAGTGCGGGTGGCGCACATCGTTCTGCCAATGGCATGAGCAGGTCAAGACTGAAAGCGGTCGCGCAGTGTACGCGTGCGGCGTGGCCGTCGAGGTGTCACGGGCGAAGTACACCCACGGGTGTGACTCGCGCGTGCATATATGTAGGCCAGGGGAGAGAGTGAGGGTCCGCGCAAGGGGAGCCGGACTGTCCGGATCCCCGGACCACACCCCCAGAGGACTGGCTGATCATGGGCGGATCAGCGCCACGACGGGACAACCAGCTGCCGGCCGAGACGACCAGCTTCGTCGACCGGCGTGGCGAACTGACCGAGGGCCGCGAACTGCTGGCCCGGGCACGGCTGGTGACGCTGACCGGACCGGGCGGCGTCGGCAAGACCCGGCTCGCCGCGCGCATCGCGGCCCGTGTGCAGCGCGCCTTCCCGGACGGCGTGCGCTTCGTGCACCTCTCCGGGCTGCACGACCCGGCGCTCGTCCCGCTCGCCGCCGCCGACGCGCTGGGGCTGCACGACCACTCCGCCCAGCCGCCGCTTGACGCCCTCGTCGAGCAGGTACGGGACCGGCGGCTGCTCCTCGTCGTCGACAACTGCGAGCACCTGGCGGGCGCGTGCGCCCAGCTGGCCGCGGCCCTGCTGCGCGGCACCGGGGGTGTCCGGATCCTCGCCACCAGCCGGCACCGGCTCGGACTCACCGAGGAGCATCTGCTGGAGGTACGGCCGCTGCCGGTGCCCGACCCGGACGGCGACCTGTCCGCGGCCGAGGGGTATCCGGCCCTCACCCTCTTCGCCGACCGTGCCGCCGCCGTCGTCCCCGGCTTCCGCCTCACCCTCAGCAACCTCGCGTCCGTGGCCCGCCTCTGCCGCCGCCTGGACGGCCTGCCCCTGGCCATCGAACTCGCCGCCGTCCGTATGCGCGTTCTCGACGTCGACCAGCTCCTCGACCGCCTCGACGACCGCTACCGCTTCCTCACCACCGGCAGCCCCGCGGCCCTGCCCCGCCACCAGACCCTGCGGGCAGCGGTCGCCTGGTCCCACGACCTGTGCACCGGCCCCGAGCAGGCGGTCTGGGCCCGCCTGTCGGTCCTGGCGGGCAGCTTCGACCTGGAGACGGCGGAGGCGGTGTGCGCGGACGACCAGGGGGAGGGGGACGCCGGGTGGGGAACGGGCCTGGCACCTGCGCAGGTGCTCCTGCCGGAGAGCGCGGCGGGGCGGGGAGTGGCGGCCGGAGAGCGCCCTCACCCGGCGCAGGCGCTCACGGGGACCACGACACTGCCCCCGCGCGACGACGGCCCTGGCACCCCGACGCCGCCCGCCCTTGGCCCGGCCGACGGAATCGCGCCGAGGCCCGTACTACGCCGTTACCCCCTGGCCGCTCCCCGCCCCGGTGACGGCCCTGGCGGCGGGATGCTGCCCTCGCCCGTGCCGTGTCCGGGCGGTGTGCCGCTGTCCCCGGGCGTGCCGGGTCCCGTTGGTGTGCCGCCGTCTCCGCCCGTGTCCGGCCCCGGCGCTGCGACGCTGTCTTCGGCCGTGCCCGGCTTCGGCGGTGTGCCGCTGCCTCCGGTCGTGTTGTGTCCGGGCGGTGCGATGCCGCCCCCGGGCGTGCCGGGGCCTGTTGGTGTGCCGCCGTCTCCGGGCGTGTCCGGCCCCGGCGGTGTGCCGCTGTCTTCGCCCGTGCCCGGCTTCGGCGGTGTGCCGCTGCCTCCGGTCGTGTTGTGTCCGGGCGGTGCGATGCCGCCCCCGGGCGTGTCCGGCCCTGGCCGTGTGCCGCTGTCCGGCCCCGGCGGCCTGGCGCTGCCCTCGCCCGTGCCGTCTCCTGGCGGTGTGACGCCGTCCCTGACCGTGCCGGGCCCCGGGGGCGTCGCCGCGACCCCGGCCGGGGAGGCCGTACACGCCGTAGGCGACCGGCATGCCGGGCCCGGCCCGGTCGGACTCCGTACCGAGGACGTTCTCGACGCCGTCGCCGGGCTCGTGGACAAGTCCGTGTTGTGCCGGGAGCCGGGGCCCGGTGGGGTGCGGTATCGGATGCTCGACACGCTGCGGCAGTACGGGCTCGAGCGGTTGCGTCGGACGATCGGGGAGGAGGGCGCCGCGCGGCGGCGGCAGCGGGACCGGATGCTGCGGCGGGTCGAGGACTGCGAGCGCGGCTGGTTCGGGCCCGGGCAGCCGGAGACCGTCGCCCGGCTGCGCGCCGACCGGGACAACCTGCGCGCCGCCCTCGACTTCAGCCTGTCCACCCCGGGCGAGGAACGCGCCGGACTCAGGCTCGCCGGCACCCTCTGGTTCTGCTGGCACGCCTGCGGTGCCCCCCGCGAGGGCCTGTACTGGCTCGACCGGGCCCTGGCCGCGAGCCCCGAACCGACCCGGGAGCGGGCCCGCGGCCTCTGGGTCGCCGGGCTGCTGGCCGCCACCACCCAGGACTTCCCCCGGGGCCACCGCCAGGCCACGGAAGCCCTCGCCCTCGCCCGTGCCCTGGGCGACACCGCCGAGGCCGCCCACGCCGAGTACGTCATCGGCGTCATCCGGCTGTTCGGCGACGACCTGCCCGGGGCGCTGACCCACTTCGAAACCACCGTCGCCCGCGGCCCCGTACCCGGCCAGCACCTGAGTCTCGTAGGCCTCGACCAGGTCGAACTCGCCTGCGCGCTGGGCTTCCTGGGCGAGGCCGACCGGGCCGTCGAGATCTGCGAGCAGGCCCTGCGGCTGTGCGAGCGGCACGGCGAGCAGTGGGTACGGTCGTACGTCCTGCGCATCCTCGCCCTCGCGCACACCGTGCGCCGCGACTGGCCCCGGGCCGAGCGGCACGCCCGCGAGGCCCTGCGGCTCAAACACGCCGTCCACGACATCATCGGCATGGCCCTGACCCTCGACCTGCTCGCGTCGATCGCCGCCGAACGCGGCGCCCACCGGCACGCGGCCCTGCTGATGGGCGGCGCCGACCGCGTCTGGGCCGACATCGACACCGGCCGCTGGGGCTCGCACACCCTCAACTCCGTACGCCGGGACAGCGAGGAGCGGGCCTGCCGGGCCCTGGGACGGGACGCGTTCGAGCGGGCCCACCGGCGCGGCGGCGGCCTCGGCCTCGCGGAACTCGTCGGCCAGGCGCTCCAGGAGCCGGCCCGCCCGTGCCCCGGAGACTCCCCGGCCCCGCACGAGAGCACCACGGTCCGCCTGACCCGCCGCGAGTCCGAGGTCGCCCGGCTCGTCGCCGAGGGGCTCGCCAATCAGCAGATCGCCGACCGCCTGGTGATCGCCCGCCGCACCGCCGAAGGCCATGTGGAACGCATCCTCAGCAAGCTCGGCTTCAGCAACCGCAGCCAGATCGCCGCCTGGGTGACGGCGCAGCGCTGACCCTCCCGCACCGGAAAACCCACCCGTCTCCCGAGGGGAACTCATGACCGTCCAAAGGCCCTCCGTACCCGCCCCGTTCGACCACCGCATGGCCGTCTTCGACTCCGACGAGGACTTCGTGGCCGCCGCCCTGCCCTTCCTCGGCGAAGGCCTCGCCGCTCCCGGCGAACCACCCCCCGTGGCCATCGCCGACCCCCGCAACCTGGACCTGCTGCGGGACGCCCTCGGCGGCGACGCCAAGGACATCACCTGCATCCCGCACACCGACTGGTACACCGGCTCCGCCGCCAACGCCGTCGCCCGGGCCGCCGCCTACCTCGCCGCCCACGCCGGCCCGGGCGGCCGGATCCACCTCCTCATGGAGCCCGTGTGGAGCGGCCGCGCCGGCCGTTCGACCCGCGAGACCACCGAGTGGATCCGCTACGAGGCCCTCGCCAACCCCCTCTTCGCCCCCATGGCCACCACCGCCCTGTGCGCGTACGACACCCGCACCGCCGGGCCCGCCGTCGTCGCCGCGGCCCGCCGCACCCACCCCGACACGGAGGTCTACGAGGAACCGGTACGGCTCGCGGCCGAACTCGACGCCGTACCGCTGCCGCTGCCCCCGGTCGGCGCGCGGCGCCTCGCACAGCCGCACGCCGGGGCCGTGCGGTCCTGGGCCGAGACCCGCGGACTGCCCGCCGCGGACGCCGAGTTGTTCGCCACGGCCGTCGCGGAGACGGCGGCGGCCCTGGCCCCCCTCGACGGCAGCGCCCTGCTGTGGGGCGAAGCGCCCGCCTGCGTCTGCGAACTGCGCTCGGCCCGCCGTATCGACGACCCGCTCGCCGGCTTCGTCCCGCCACCGGCCACCGGCCCGGAGCCCGGACCGGGCCTCTGGTACGCGCGTCAGGTGTGCGCGTACGTCGACATCCGCGACGACACCGAGGGGGCCACGGTCCGCCTCCAGTACGCGTGACCTGCACAAGCAGGTAGGGGATCGGGTAGTCCTCCCCCTGCGCCCGACCGCCCCCGGGGATCACCCTGGACCCATGCTGCAACTCTCCGGGCGCCACCTCCCGGACCCCGAGGCACGGTACGGTCCGTTCCCCCAGCCGCCCCTGGGAGCGGGCCACCTGAGCGTCGAGTACGCGCCCCGGCCCTCCGCCGTCCGCGAGGCACGCGCGGAGGTCCGCAGGCAGTTGGAGGGCTGGGGGCTCGCGGAGCGTGGTGAGGTGGCGTACGTGGCCGAACTGCTCGTCGGCGAACTGGCCACCAACGCCCTGGTGCACGCCGAGAGCCGCTTCCGGCTGACCCTCTTCGCCGCGCACGGCGTCCTGCGCTGCGAGGTCGCCGACGAGGAGCGCCGGGTGCCGCGGGTGCTGGACGCGGACACCGGGGAGAGCGGCCGTGGGATGTTCCTGGTGGACGCGCTCGCCCAGCGCTGGGGCTGCCACCGGGACGGGCCGGGCAAGACCGTGTGGTTCGAGCTCGGTACGTGCGGATCGGACGGCTGCGGTCGGCGACAGCCGTGACGCTCCGCTGGGTGGGCCATGGCGGTTTGTCACAGCCGCCTTGGCCTGTTCCCGGGCCGCGGGTCTGTGGGGGCTGGGTGCGCAGTTCCCCGCGCCCCTAAGTCGATTGCCTCACGCCCTCTTGTCGGCCCGGCTCCTTTGATGTTTCTTGACCTCCATGGCGGATACCACGGGAAACACCACGGAGAACGAAGCCCAGCAGCCTCCTCGGCCCCGTAAGGCGAGTTGGAAGCACATCGGTCCGGGCATCGTCGTCGCCGCGACCGGGGTCGGAGCCGGTGACCTGGTCGCCACGCTCATCGCGGGCAGCAACTTCGGCTACACCCTTCTGTGGGCCGCGATCATCGGCTGCCTGGTGAAGATCTCACTGGCCGAGGCGGCCGGCCGCTGGCATCTGTCCACGGGGCGCACCCTGTTCGACGGCTGGGCGAGCCTCGGCCGCTGGACCACGTGGTTCTTCGCCGTGTACGTCGTCGTCTGGGGCTTCGTCTACGGCGCGGCGGCGATGTCGTCGAGCGCGCTTCCGCTGCAGGCGCTGTTCCCGGACGTGATGGACCTGAAGTGGTGGGGCATCGCCTGCGGTCTGGTCGGTCTGGTCTTCGTCTGGTTCAACAAGTACGCGGTGTTCGAGAAGGTCATGACGGTCCTGGTGGGCGTCATGTTCGTGGTGACGGTGTACCTGGCGATCCGTGTCACCCCGAACCTCCTCGACGCCTTCGCCGGTCTCCTCCCGGTGCTGCCCGACGAGAAGGACTCGGTCCTCAACACCCTGGGCCTGATCGGCGGCGTCGGCGGCACGATCACGCTCGCGGCGTACGGCTACTGGGTCAACGCCAAGGGCTGGACCGACACCGGCTGGATGAAGGTCATGCGCCTGGACAACCGCGTCGCCTACGCCACGACCGGCATCTTCGTGATCGCCATGCTCTTCGTCGGCGCGGAGATGCTCCACTCGGCGAACGTCGCGATCGCGAGCGGCGACAAGGGCCTGATCCAGCTGGGCGACATCCTGGAGGCGGAGTACGGTGCGGCGACGGCGAAGTTCTTCCTGGTCGGCTTCTTCGCCACGTCGTTCACCTCGCTGATCGGCGTCTGGCACGGCGTGAGCCTGATGTTCGCCGACTTCGTGGCCCGGCTGTCGGGCACGCGCCAGGCCAAGGGCGAGGAGGTCGCCTCGGGCGAACGCGAGCGCTCCTGGCCCTTCCGCGCCTACCTGCTGTGGCTGACCTTCCCGCCCATGATCCTCCTCTTCGAGGGCCAGCCCTTCCGCCTGATCATCATCTACGGCGTTCTCGGCGCGGCCTTCCTGCCCTTCCTCGCCGGCACCCTGATCTGGCTGCTGAACTCCAGCCGCACGCCCAGGGAGTGGCGCAACGGCCCGGTGAGCAACGCCATGCTCGCCATCGCGGGCCTGCTGTTCCTGGTCCTGTGCGTGAAGCAGATCTGGGACCAGCCGTGGGGGGAGTTCTTCTAGGCAGGGAGAATCGACGGATGACCGAGCAGCCACCTCCACCTCCCGGCCCCGGCTTCGGCCCGCCCCCGCCGCAGTACGCGCCCGCGCAGCCCTCCTACGCGCCCCCGCCCTCCCCGTACCCGCCCACACCACCCGTGGCCCCGTACGCCCAGACCCCGCCCCAGCAACCGGCCCCGGCCGGACCGGATTTCCTCGCCGTCGACAAACGCAACGCGGTCGTCGTCGACGCGACCGGCGTCGCCTTCGAGTCGTCCGGCCAGACGATCGAGTTCCGCTGGCCCGAGATCCGCAGCGTCCACTACCGGGCGAGCCCCGACGGCAAGGCCCTGATGGTCTCCGTGGTCCACATGGACGGCCGGTTCTACGAGTGCGTGGTGGAGGCCAAGCCCAGGTCACGGCTTCAGGAGTGGTTCCCGCAGCTGGCCTGGGTGCTCGGCCACTACCGTCCGATGGGCTAGGGGCGGCTACGGCAGCCCGTGCACATGCGGACCCACCGCGTCGGACCACGCGTTGCCCGCCGTCGCGTCCCAGTTGGTCGACCAGGTCATCGCGCCCCGCAGGCCGGGATACGTCCGCGAGGGCTTGAAGGACCCGCACCCCGTGCCCTTGGCCAGGCAGTCCAGGGCGTTGTTCACGACGGACGGCGACACATAGCCGCTTCCCGCGCCCCGGGTCGAGGCGGGCAGGCCGAGCCCGACCTGGGACGGGGCCAGGCCGCCCTCCAGCTGGATACAGGCCAGGGCGGTCAGGAAGTCCACCGAGCCCTGGCTGTAGACCTTGCCGTCGCAGCCCAGCATCGAACCGCTGTTGTAGTACTGCATGTTGACGACCGTGAGGATGTCCTTGATGTTCAGGGCCGTCTGGAAGTAGGAGTTCGACGTCGACTGCATGTCGATGGTCTGCGGCGCCATCGTGATGATCAGCGACGAGCCCGCCTTCGCCGAGAGCGACCGCAGGGCCTGGGTCATGTAGGTCGCGTTGAGGCCGTTCTCCAGGTCGATGTCGACGCCGTCGAAGCCGTACGTCTGCATCAGGGAGTGCACCGAGTTCGCGAAGTTCGCCGCCGAGGCCGCGTCGTTCACCGCCACCGTGCCGCGCTCACCGCCGACCGAGACGATGACCTTCTTCCCGGCGGCCTGCTTGGCCCTGATGTCGGCCTTGAACTGGTCGACGGTGTAGCCGCCCAGCCCGGCCGAGTCCAGGTTGAACGTCACCGCGCCCGGCGTCGAGGCCGCGTCCGCGAAGGCGACGGCGATGATGTCGTACTGCGACGGGACGTCGGCGAGCTTCTGCACCGCGGCACCGTTGTTGAAGTTCTGCCAGTAGCCGGTCACCGCGTGCTTGGGCAGGGCCGGACCGGGACCGGTCGGCGCGTTCGTCCGGCCCGTCACCGCCGCCGACTTCGGCGATTCGCCCGCCTCGTTGGTCGCCGCGACCTGGAAGGAGTACGACGTCGAGGCCGCGAGGCCGGTCACGGTCGCCGAGGTGCCGGAGACCGCCGTCACCTTCGTGCCGTCGCGGTAGACGGTGTAACCCGTCGCCCCGGAGACGGTGTTCCACGCCAGCGACACCGACGAGGACGACGTCCCGGAGACGTTCAGACCGCCCGGCGTGGCCGGGACCGTGGGGCCGGGGTCGGTGCCGCCGCCTCCGTCGGGCCCGAACACCGACACGTCGTCCGCGTAGTACGCGGCCTGCCCGTACCAGCCGTGCGTGTACACCGTCACCGAGGTCGTCGACGAGCCCGTCCTGAAGGTCGTCGAGAGCTGCTTCCAGGTGGAGGAGTCCGGGGTCCAGGTCGACACGTCCGTCGTGCCCGTGCCCGTGACGCCGAGGTAGGCGTATCCGCCCCGGACCCAGGCGCCCAGGGTGTACGTCGAGCCGGGCCTCACCCGCACCGTCTGGGCGCACCGGGCGTTGTCCTGTTCCGCCGGGGTCCCCTTCAGCGCGGCCGTGCCGGCGTGCGCCGGTGAGGAGACGGCCGTACCGCTGCCCGCGGAACAGGTCCAGTCGCTCAGGCCCGACTCGAAGCCGGCGTTCCTGGCGTTGTTGACGTCGGCGGCGGAGGCCTGGCCGACGGTCGTGATAGTGAGGGCCAGGGCAGCCGTGACGGCACCCGACCACAGCCGCATGGATCGTCTGTGTCTGGACATGACAAAAAAATGGTCCAGACCAGAGGTGCTGTCAAGAGGTCCAGACCAACCTGTCGAGCAGCAGTCCCACCGCGCAGCCCGCCAGCAGCACCCCGGTGGACATCCAGAACGCCGGGCCCGCCAGATCCAGCACATCCGGCCGCAGCGTCAGCAGCAGCACCTGTGCCGCCGCCGGAGCCGCGCACGCCGCCGCCAGATGCCGCACCGGCATCTCCCGCCACGGCTCCGGATGCACCCGCGCCGCCGCCCAGGTGGCGAGCACGACGCACACCAGGTTCGGCAGATGCACCAGCGCCAGCGCGGCATCGAACGAGCCGACGCCCTCCGGGCCGGCCAGCGGGCCGTACACCAGCGTCATCTGGACGTACTCGCTGACGACGAGGACGACGATGCCCACGGCCCAGCAGCGGACGAGAACCATCAATTCCCCCCGGCGATCTCGAAGTAGAGAAGGATCGCGAAACCGGCCGCGCCCATGCCGCAGCCCGCGACCAGCGCCAGCGACTGGAGCACCGGGGACCAGCTGCCCCGGCCCGCCACCGTCGCCGTGCCCCGCGGATCACGGGGGTCGTAGGTGACGGTGACCGAGCTGCCCTCCGTCGTCGACCAGCCCGCCAGGTCCTCGAACTCGACCCATGTGCCGTCGGCCGTACGGAAGGCGAAGAAGTGCCGCCTGGCATCGGAGCGGTTGTAGGGCTCCGTCTCCACCCGGACGCACTCGCCCTCCGCCCGGACACCGGCGCGCAGCACCCGCGTCACCGTCACCAGCCGCCGCGCGTACTTCCACGCCAGCGCGCCGAACAGCGCCACCAGCAGAGCGAGTACGACGTAACCGGCGCCCGGCACCTCCACGGCTAGTGCACCTCGACCGAGTCGATGATCCGGTCCAGGTCCCCGTCCGGCAGGGTTCCCTGTCGGGCGTCGATCCGGATCGCGAAGGTGGTGTCCTTCGAGTCGAGCCCCGCCAGGATCACGCCCTGGACCGGGGTGCCCTTGGCCGGGCCGCCGTCCTCGCCGGTCGCCTCGAAGGTGAAGTCGATCCGCTTGGCCTCGTCCGTGCCGGCCAGCTCCACGTCCTTCTGGCCCTTGACGTCCGCGCCCAGTTGGATGCCCGCCTCGGCGGCGATCGCGGCCTGCTCGGCGGAGTTCGCCTCGGTGAAGCCGAGCTGCACGGTGATGACCGAGACCTTCTTCCCGTCCTGCGTGCGCACCGCGGCGGCCGCGTTGTGCTTGCCGCGTTCGGCGGCGCTCTGCTCCTCGTACCCCTTCGGATACGAGACGTCGACGCCCTTCGTCTTCAGCGTCCCCCAGCCGTCGGGCACCGAGGCCCCGCCGGAACCGGAGCTCCCGCAGCCGGTGAGGGCCACGGCGGTCAGCAGGGCGGCGGCGGCCAGGCAGGCACGGCGGGTCTTCATCGGATCGGGCTCCCGTCTCGTCAGTTCGCACAGTAGCTGTAGGGAAGGTAGGAGCGACCGTCCCCGCGGGGCGCCCCCAGGAACTGGGCATCGGTCAGCGTCTCCGACTTCTTCTCCGTGCTGATCGTCATGCCCAGACTGAGCCCGAGATTCAACTCGAAGCCGTACTCGGCCGCGTTCACCTCGCCCGTGTACGTCATCCGGCTCGACTTGCCCTGGTCGAACATCAGCTGCCCGAAGGGGTCGTCGGCGCCCGGCCGGGCCGTCGGCGCGTGGTCGTCGAACATGTACTGGAAGGGCGTGGCGACCTGCTCGTTGTTGCTGTCCAGCCAGCGCTCACCGACCGCCCGGTCCTGGTCGCCTGCCGGGCCGGGGTCGAAGGTGACGGTGTTGGTGACGATCTCGATGCCGGTCCCCGAGTCGGTGCCCTTGACGCCGGCGTTCCCGCCCCGCTTGTCGCCGTCCTTCTTGCCGTTGTCGCCGCCGGCCTTGGCACCGTCCTTCTGGCCGCCCTCCTCGACGGTCCGGGTCATGTCGATCCGCACCAGCTTGTCGGTCTTCTTGTCGTAGGTGACCGTGATGGTGCCGGTCTGCGTCGTGTTCGCCGCGTACTCGCCGCTGAGCGGGCCCGCCTCGTAGCCCACCTTGGAGCCGTACTCGATGGACGAGGAGTACGTGTACGACTTGGTGTTCTTGTAGGCGTTGTCGGTCCAGGTCACCTCGGGGGAGTACTTGAAGGTGCCGCCGAGCGCGGCGCTCAGCTTCTTCTCGTCGCCCGCCGAGATCTTCAGGCCCGCCGACGCCGAGGCCTCCAGGCCCACCTTGCCGTAGGTGATCTTCCGGTTGTCGCCGAGGTTCTCCTTGATGCGGTTCTGGGTGTCCTCCTCGTCCTTCAGCGGCCCGGTGCCGAAGAGGTAGGCGATGCTGTCGCCGAGGCTCGCCTCCGCGCCGCCGGGCATGGTGCGCCGCATCTCGTACATCTGGAGCTTCTCCACGTCGTCCCGGAACCGCTGGGCCTCCTCCGGGCTCTGGAAGACCCAGGTGTCGCCGTTGGTCACCTTGATGCCGAGCCCGAGCTCGACCTTGTCGGCACCGAAGCGGCCCACCTTCATGCCCGGTTTGAAGTCCTTCTTCGCGGCGACGGACGCGGCGTCCGTGAACGTCAGGTAGACCAGCTGGTCGTTGTCGTCGACCTTGCCGTCGCCGTTGACGTCCGTGTTCGCCTTCAGATGCTGCTCCTGGAAGCCGTACTCCTTGCCGATCTCCCAGAAGAAGATCTTCGCCTTGGAGCCCGCCTTGTCGGTGACGGAGGAGATCTGGCACAGCGCCGGCTCGAAGTCGGCGTCGGTGAGCGGCTTGCCCGGACCGGTCCCGCCCGCCCCGCAGTCGCCGCCGCCCGCGACCTTGCAGACCTGCGCGGCGATCCTGTCGTAGATCAACTGTCCGACGCCGGTGGCCGAGACCGCGAGCACGATCGCCGCGCTGACGACGACCATCCCGAGATACTCGGTGCCGGTCGCGCCGCGGTCGTCGAAGACCGGTCTGTGCCTGTACGTCCGTATGCCGCCCCCGCCAGTCATACGGCACCCCTCCTCGCCCGAACCACGTATCCGTGGACGGCGAGCGTAGGGACGGGCCCCCGCGCCGGGCGTGGGCCTCAGGGCCCAAACGGAGACCCACCGTCAACGCTGGGCCCTCTGGGCCCACCGCCCGGACCCCCCGAGTCCTCGCCCGCGACCGGCGAGATGCTCAACCTGCCCCGTTTTGACGCATCTTGTGCAACGACAGTTGCTCCCCAGCTACACAAACGCTGTTCTCCGGTCACAGAGCCGTGGATACAGTGCTGAGGTAGTCACGCAGTGAAGTCACCGAAGTGTGCCGGAGTCACACCGGCGCGCCGACGGGCATGGGGAAACGGGGAGCTGCGCGTGCCAACTGCCATTGCCGTGACAAGTGCCGACATGGCGCTGCCGCCACAGGACGAACGCACCCTGCCCGCCGTCGTGCTGCGGGACATCGACCGGCGCCCCCTGGAACAGGTGCTCGCCGAGATGCAGGCCCTGGTCGAGCACCACGGACACGTGATCGTGGTCTGCTCCCAGGCCGCGCCCACCGCCGTACAGCGCCGGCTGCACACCCTGCGCTCCCTCATGGAGAGCGACCGCATCGCCCTCTTCCGCCCGGACCTGCCCCCGCTCGGACTGGCAGTCCTGGCCCGCCAGTTAAGACAGCTGGCGTCCTGCGACATCAGCCCCGGCGTGCTCGCATCGGCAGGCCGGCTGCTCGTCCACTACATCCACGCCGGGGCACTGCTCAACTCCGTCACCCGCCTCGACCGCGTCCCCGTCGGCCTGAAGTCGCACGCCAAGTCCTGGGTCCCGGGCAGCCAGTTCGGCGTCCTCGCCCACCCCGAGCCGCAGCTCGTCAGAATCACCCCCGAAGCCGCCCTCCCCGGCCCCGAGTTCGGCACCTGGATGCTGGTCGCCAAGGGGCAGCTCCAGTCCGACTGGGTCACCGCCACCCTCGCCCCCTCCTGGAAGGTGCAGGGGCTGCGCGAGATCCCGCTGCCGTCCGAGTCGCCCGGCTGGTGGGGCACCGGCAAGCTCATCGAGTTCTGCAGCTACCTGCCCGACCTGTCGGTCCTCTATCAGCTGGTCACCTCCGTACGGCGCAGCAGCTGCCACTGGTGCGGCATCGACGTCATCGGCGACCGCTGCGTGTTCTGTTCGGCCAAGCCACCCGTCTACGACAGCCCGCCCCTCAAGCAGCTCGAGAACCGAACGGCCGTCGGGTGAGCCCTGACACCGCTCGCCGGCACCGCTCCGATCCCGACCGACCGCTATCCCCAACGAGGTTGCACGGTTCATGAATTCCCGTCAGCGCCGCGGCGTGCTTCTCCTGCTCCTGTCGGTCGTCTGCGCCCTGGGCGCCTTCACCGGCGTGCTCTCCGTCATAGGCGACGTGAAGTCCAAGGTCGGCCCCGAGGTCACCGCCTACCGGCTGAAATCGGACGTGCCGCCCTACACCACTCTCACCACGGGCCAGTTCGAGAAGATCAAGATGCCCGAACGGTGGCTGTCCAGCAACGCCGTCACCGATCTGCGGGAGATCCAGGGCAAGATCGCCGTGACGACGCTGCGTTCGGGCTCCCTGCTCCAGTCCGACATGATCGTCCGCCAGCCCGCCCTCCAGCCGGGCCAGCAGGAGGTCGCCATCATGATCGACGCGGCGACCGGCGTGGCCGGCAAGATCACGCCCGGCTCCTCGGTCAACGTGTACGCCACGTTCGAGGGCAAGCGCGAGGGCGACCCCGACCAGTCGAAGATCATCGTGACGAACGCCAAGGTCATCGACGTGGGCGACCTGACCGCGCTGAAGCCGGACGAGAACAACCGCACCCAGCAGCCCACCGACGCCGTCCCGATCACCTTCGCGCTGTCCGCCCTCGACGCCCAGCGCATCACCTACGCCGAGTCGTTCGCCCAGCGGGTCCGGCTCGCCCTCGTCGCGCCCGGCAGCGACACCACGGTCCCGGAGCAGGACCGGACGTACGAACTCGCGAAGGACAAGTGAGAGGCCCGCATGCCCACGAGGATCCTCCCGGCAGTCGGTGAAGCGGACGCCGTCCGGTCCATCACGACGCTGCTCAGCCAGCTCCCGGACGCCGAGCCGGTGGCCCCGGTGGGCGACTCCACCCAGCTCATCGACACCCTCGCGCGGCTGGCCGCCGAGTCCGTCGACGAACTGCCCGAGGTCGTGGTCGTGCACGAGCGGATCGGCCCGGTCCCCGCGCTGGAGCTGATCCGCGAAGTGGCCCTGCGCTTCCCGGCCGTCGGCGTCATCCTCGTCACCTCGGACGCGAGCCCCGGCCTCTTCCAGGCCGCCATGGACTACGGCGCCCGCGGCCTCGTCGCCCTGCCCCTGAGCTACGAGGAACTGGCCAGCCGCGTCCAGGCGGTCGCCCAGTGGTCCGTCGGCGTACGGCGGCACCTGGGCGCCGGCGGCGACGTCTTCACCGGCGTCGGAGGCACCGTCGTCACCGTCAGCGGCGCCAAGGGCGGTACCGGAGCCACCCTGACCGCCATCCAGCTGGCCCTGGCCGCCCAGGCCTCCGGCCGCAGCACGGCCCTGGTCGACATGGACCTCCAGACCGGCGACATCGCCTCCTACCTGGACGTCCAGTTCCGCCGCTCCGTCGTCGACCTGGCCGCCATCACGGACATCTCCCCGCGCGTCCTGGCCGACGCGGTCTTCCGCCACGACACCGGCCTGGCCCTGCTGCTCGCCCCGGCCGAGGGGGAACGCGGCGAGGACGTCACCGACCGCGCCGCCCGCCAGATCGTCAGCGCCCTGCGCTCCCGCTACGAGATCGTCGTCATCGACTGCGGAGCCCAGCTGAGCGGCGCGGGCGCGGCGGCCGTGGAGATGGCGGACCGGGCCCTGCTCATCACCACGCCGGACGTGGTCGCCGTACGGGGTGCCAAACGGGCGGTACGGATGTGGGACCGGCTGCAGATCCGCAAGGCCGAGGAGACGACCGTCGTCGTCAACCGGCACAGCCGCGCCACGGAGATCCAGCCGCCCCTGATCCAGAAGATCACCGGCACGGCGGTCGCCGCCACCGTCGTCCCCGCCAACTTCAAGGAACTGCAGAGCGTCGTGGACGCGGGCCGCATCCACGAACTGGAGAACAAGAGCGCGGTGAAACAGGCCCTGTGGGGCCTCGCGGGAGAACTGGGCCTGGTCAAGGTCCCCGACGGCGCGCAGAAGACGGGCCGGGGGTTCCGGGGCGGCGACCGGGGGTCGGTGAGCTTTCGGCGGAAGAGGGAGGGATGAACATGCCCTTGAGAGAGCGGGACGGGGGCCAGGTCACCATCGAGTTCCTCGGGATGACACCGACGATCATCGTGACGCTGATCGCGCTGTGGCAGATCGTCCTCGTCGGCTACACCTACACCCTCGCGGGAAACGCGGCGGACGAGGCGGTACGGCAGGCGACGGCGGCGGAACCGGGAGCGCGGCAGGCCGCGTGCGAGACGGCGGGGCTCAAACACCTGTCGGAGGCGTGGCGCTCCGGCGCCGAGGTGACCTGCGGGGGATCCGGCTATGTCACGGCCGACGTCAAGCTCGAGGTCCCCATCCTCTTCCCGGGCACGCTCTCCGTCCCGTTCCCGGTCAGGGGGCACGCGGGTGCGGTCGAGGAGGCGGACTGAGATGGAGCGTTCCGGTAAGGGCCGCGACCGGGGCCAGGTCGCCATCGAGTACATCGGCTTCCTGCCGATCCTGCTGCTCGTCGGCCTGGCGGCCGTGCAGCTCGGCCTGATCGCGTACACGGCCCAGCAGGCCGGCACGGCGGCCCGGACGGGGGCGCGCAGTGCGTCGCTGGAGGGGCCGTACGAGGCGGACTGCCGGGCGGCGGTGAGCAGTTGGCTCGCGGACGAGACCAGTTGCCCGGCGTCGTACGGCGGGGACGAGGTCACGGTCACGGCCGAGATCACCATCCCGTCGATCTTCCCGGGCAAGGACAACTTCGGCACGGCCCGCAAGACCGCCACGATGCCGCGCGACCACTGATCGGAGCACCGCCCCCATGAGCCTGCGAGCACGCATCAACTCCCCCGAGGAGAACGGAAACCGGGGCGAGGACGGCCACATGGTCGCCTCCTACCGGGCCAAGCTCCTGGAGGAGATCGACCTCGCGGAGATGAGCTCGCTGGCCGCCGCCGAGCGCAGGGCGCGGCTGGAGCGGGTGCTCGGGCACATCATCAGCCGCGAGGGCCCGGTCCTGTCGACCGTGGAGCGCTCGCAGCTGATCCGCAGGGTGGTCGACGAGGCGCTGGGCCTGGGCATCCTGGAGCCGCTCCTGGAGGACGCCTCCATCACGGAGATCATGGTGAACGGCCCGGACGCCATCTTCGTGGAGCGCGGTGGCCGGGTGGAGCAACTGCCCCTGCGGTTCGCCTCGAACGACCAGCTCATGCAGACGATCGAGCGGATCGTCTCGACGGTCAACCGCCGCGTCGACGAGTCGAACCCGATGGTCGACGCCCGCCTCCCGTCCGGCGAGCGCGTCAACGTCATCATCCCGCCCCTGTCCCTGACGGGCGCCACCCTCACGATCCGCCGCTTCCCGCGCTCCTTCACGCTCCAGGAGCTGATCGGCCTGGGCTCGCTCGACGAGCACATGCTGTACCTGCTGGCGGGCCTGGTGCAGGCGAAGTTCAACGTCATCGTCTCGGGCGCGACGGGCACGGGGAAGACGACCCTGCTGAACGCGCTCTCCGGGCTGATCCCCGGGGGCGAGCGCATCATCACCATCGAGGACTCGGCCGAACTCCAGCTCCAGCAGGCCCATGTGATCCGCCTGGAGTCACGCCCGCCGAACGTCGAGGGCAAGGGCCAGGTGTCGATCCGCGACCTGGTCCGCAACTCCCTGCGCATGCGCCCCGACCGGATCGTCGTGGGTGAGGTCCGAGGCGGCGAGTCCCTGGACATGCTCCAGGCGATGTCGACGGGCCACGACGGCTCGCTGGCCACCGTCCACGCCAACAGCGCCGAGGACGCGCTGATGCGGCTGCAGACCCTGGCCTCCATGTCGGACGTGGAGATCCCCTTCGTGGCGCTGCACGACCAGATCAACAGCGCGGTGGACGTCATCGTGCAGCTGACCCGGTTCGCGGACGGCGCCCGCCGCATCACCGAGATCGCCCTGATGGACAGCCACGGCAGCGACCCGTACCGGCTGGTCACGGTCGCCCGCTTCAACGCGCGGCCCATGAGCTCCGACGGCCGTATCCACGGCGCCTTCGAGTACTTCCCCGTCCCACGCCGCACCGCCGACCGCCTCTACATGGCGAGCCAGCCCCTCCCGCAGGCCTTCGGCATCGCCCGGTCCGCGGATCAGCTAGCCACCCGAGAAGCCAGGTAGGACCGACCGATGGATCTGCACACGCTCATCACGCTCACCACCGGCATCACCCTGCTGACGTGCGTCCTCGCGGTCGTCGGCCTGCACTCCTACGCCACGGGCAAGGCACAGCGACAGGCGCTCGTCGACCGCCTGTCCGCCACCGGCCAGATTCCGATCGGCGGCCGTCGCCGGCACTTCCGGAACCTGGACCGCCGGCTGCGGCGCACCGGGCTCGGCAAGAAGCTGGAACTCCGCCTGGCGGCGACGGGCCTGGACATCACCCCGGGTGAGTTCTTCGTCTACATGCTCGCCACGGTCGCCGGCCTGTGGCTGATCGGCCAGGCGGCCCTGGCCCCGTTCTTCGGCCCGCTGGCGGGACTGCTCGGCATCGGGGTCGCCGTGCAGTTCCTGAACTGGCAACGCCAGAAACGCATCGAGAAGTTCATCAACCAGCTCCCCGAGATGGCCCGGATCCTCGCCAACGCGACCCAGGCGGGACTGGCTCTCCGCACGGCGATCGGCATGGCGGCGGAGGAGATGGAGGCCCCGGCGGGGGAGGAACTGGGCAAGGTCTCCGCCCAGCTGGCGGTGGGTGCCTCGCTGGACGACGCGCTCGACGAGATGGCGGACCGCCTTCCGTCCCGGGAACTGGTCGTCCTGGTGACGACGTTGGTGCTGTCGAACCGGGCCGGCGGCCAGGTGGTCAGCGCGCTACGCAACCTGACGGAGACGTTGGAGGAGCGCAAGGAGACCCGACGCGAGGTCCGCACCCAGCTGTCCCAGGTCAGCATGACGTCGTACGCGGTGCCGGTCCTGGGCGTGGGCTCGCTCTTCCTCATGAACGGGGTGAAGGACGGCGCCCTGGACCGCATGACAGGTTCCCCCTTCGGCCAGGGGGCGGTCATCATCGCCTTCGCGCTCTACGCCGTCGGCTTCGTCCTCATCCGCCGCCTGTCCCGCATCGACGTCTGAGAAGCCAGGAGGGAACGGAATCCATGGGACTTCTCCTCGCCCTGCTGATGGGCCTCAGTGTCTGGGGCATCTTCGCCGGCATCCGCATGTACCGCGCCGAGGCCAAACTGCCCGGCGACCTCGCCCTCGCCCTGGAGGTCGGCTCCACCCGCACCGGAGCGGTCGACTCGCTCATCGACCGCATGGGTATGCGCTACGCCCCCGCGGTGCTGCGCCTGATGGGCCCCAAGCAGGTGGCCAGGTACCGCCGCAAGATCGACCTGGCGGGCAACCCGGGCGGCCTGACGATCGACCGCTACGCGGCCCGCCGGGCGGTCTACGGGGCCCTGGGCGGGGTCGGCTTCCTGGTCTTCCTGATGCGGGGCCAGCTCCTGGTCGCCCTCCTCCTGCTCGCCTTCGGCGCGTTCTGGACGGAGGTCGGCATCTGGTCGGCGATCCGCATCCGCAAGGACGTCATCGAACGGACCCTGCCGGACTTCCTGGATGTCCTGGCGGTCGTGGTGAGCGCCGGCCTCGGCTTCCGTCAGGCCCTGGACCGGGTCGCGTCCAAGTACGAGGGCCCCTGGGCGGACGAACTGCGCATCACCCTCCGCCAGATGGACCTCGGCATGAGCCGCCGCCAGGCCTTCGCGGAACTGCGGCGCAGGAACGACTCCGAGCAGGTCGCCATGTTCGTCACGGCGCTGCAGCAGGGCGAGGAACTGGGCGCGCCGATCGTCGACACGCTCGTGGCCCTCGCCAAGGACATGCGGCGCACGGATGCGCAGAACGCCCGCCGCAAGGCCGCCCGGGCCGTTCCCAAGGCCACGATGATGATCACGACCTTCATGGTCCCGGCCACGATGCTCCTCCTCGGCGCCGGCCTGATCCTCGGCTCGGGCACGGACTTCGGCTCGGTGACGGGCAAGTAGGGGGGTGACGGCATGTCGATGACAGGGGAACGCGCCGGGCTGCTGCGCCGCCGCCCCAAGACACCGGAGATCACCACGCCCCCGGCGGGCACGGTCCTCCCGTCCCACGTCCGCACGGGCGCGCCGGACATTCCGGTGACGTCGGTGACGCCGGCGTTGCCGCCGGGGTGGGAGCGGGTGGAGGGGTATGCGGACGGCGGGTCGGCCCCGTACGGGAACGGTCGGTCAGCCGCCGATGGCGCACAGCCCCGGCCGGGGCCACCCGCACCCGACAACGAAAGCCGC
Source organism: Streptomyces purpurascens (assembly GCF_045040895.1). NCBI lineage: Bacteria > Bacillati > Actinomycetota > Actinomycetes > Kitasatosporales > Streptomycetaceae > Streptomyces > Streptomyces purpurascens. The sequence goes on from NZ_CP108341.1 coordinate 6,034,270, forward strand.
ACAGGCGGTGCGGGTGGGAACCCCATTCCGGCCGAAGGCCGGGACACGGACGACACCCCCACCAGCCCCGCGATCGACATCCAGGTCAACGCCCTACAGGCATTGTCCCGACAGGTCTTCGGCTTCCGCCTGGCCATGATCGCCCTGGCCACCCCCACCGCCCTGGTCAACGCCAACAACGGCCTCCCCACCCGCCTGGTAGGCGCAGCCGTAGTCGTCACCTTCATGACCTCCTACGTCCTCTTCAGGGACTGGGAACGCTTCGGCCCCCTCCTCCTGCGCCACCCCACCCTCCTCGCCGCTGACACCCTCTTCGGCGCCCTCCTCCTCATCTCCGCGGGCCCCGACAGCACGCTCGCCTACGTCAGCGTCTGCACCCCCCTCCTGGCCGGCCTCGTCTACGGCTGGCGAGGAGCCGCCGTCTTCGCCAGCCTCCAGGCCCTCCTGCTCCTCCTCATCCACGCGGCACAAGAGAACCCACCCCCCGGCCTCACCGAGTCGACCCTCCTGCCCGGCCTCTGCATCATCGCCGGCGCCGTCGGCTCCAGCCTCCGCAACCTCATGCTCCGCTTCGGCGCGGCCACCCAGGCCCTCACCACCGTCCAGGCCCGGCTCGCCGTAACGGAAGCGGTCAGCGCCGAACGCGCCCGTCTGGCCCGCGAGATGCACGACTCGGTCGCCAAGACCCTGCACGGCGTGGCGCTGGCCGCCGACGGCCTGGAGAACACCACGGCCGCCGACCGGATGAACCCGACCCTGATCAGACAGCAGGCGGCACTCGTCGCCCGCTCGGCCCGCCGGGCAGCCGCCGAATCCCGCGAACTCCTGGCGGACCTACGCCGCGAATCGGACCCGGCCCAGGCCACGGACGTCCTGGTCGAACTCGCCGCCCGCACCCGCGACTTCAGCACCCGCACCGGCCTCCCCGCCGTCTACCGCCCCACCGGCGAGCACTCCGTACCCCCCGTCCCACCCGCGGTGGCCCGTCAGCTCCTCACCATCGCCTCGGAAGCCATGGAGAACGCCCACCGCCACGCACACCCCAGCCGAGTCGACGTCCGCGCGGGCGTCCACGGCGACCTGCTCCGCATCAGCGTGTACGACGACGGACGCGGCCTCCCGCCCGGCACCACGCTCGAACAACTCCGCCGGGCGGGCCACTTCGGCCTGGTCGGCATGGTCGAACGCGCCGCCTCGGTGGGCGCCCGCATCCGCATCGGCCGCGGCGGCCACCCCCAGGGCACGGAAGTCCGCCTGGAACTCCCCCTGGCCGCCCTGACCACACCCACCGCATAACCCACGAACGAGAGGAGGCCCCCGATGCCGGACCAGCCGCTCCCACCCCCCGGCGCACCGCAGCCGCCGCACCCCCCGTCACCGTCGCAGAACCCGTTCGCCGACCTCGTGCGGCCCGCACAGCCGAGCCGCGGCCTCCGGGTCGTCGTGGCGGACGACAACCCCGTGGTCCGCGCGGGTCTCACCGCGCTCCTCTCCGGCCGCGCGGACATCACGGTCGTAGCGGAGGCGGCCGACGGCCGCCAGGCCTACGAGGCAGCGCACCAGCACCGCCCGGACGTAGTCCTCCTGGACGTCCGCATGCCCGGCGTGGACGGCATCTCGGCCCTCCCGTACCTGGTGGGGATCGCCCCGGTCGTGATGCTGACGTACAGCAGGGAGTCGGAGATCGTCCAGGAGGCCCTGCGCCGAGGAGCGGGCGGCTACCTGGTGCACGGCGAGTTCACGGCCGACCAGCTGGTCGAGGCCGTACGGGACATCAAGGAGGGCAGGGCCCACTTCACCCCCACGGCGGCGGGCGCCCTGCTGGCCCAACTCCGCCAGGACCAAGCACCGACGCCACCCCTCCCCGAGGGCCTGGGCAGTCAGTCATCAAATGCGACTGCATACGGAATTTCCCCCTCCGCAAACCCGCATACTCAATCTCAACCACCCACTCCACCAGCTCATTTGTATCCACCCCACATCCCACCCCCACCCATTTCTCCAGAAAACCTTTCGCAAGTGCAACCGCATGTGGGACAGTCGTCGTCTGGATGGACGACGAGTGGCCGACCGGCCGCTCCGGACAGGTCGCGGTTCCAACTGAGCACGAGGGAGGCGGAGATCATGGACCTCATCGCGTCCGGCATGAACAACCAGCAGATCGCCGCCACGTGCTTCATCAGCGAGAAGACCGTCAAGAACCACATCAACCGCATCTTCGCCAAGCTCCACAGCACCAGCCGCTCCGAGGCCGCCGCGAAATGGATCGGCACGGCACCGGACCCACACCGAGGACTGGGGTGACCTTCGGTGACGGTCTGGGGAAAGAGCCGGTCGGGCCCGCGCGATTGGGCCCGGAATTGGGCCCAGGGGCCCTCTGACGGACGGGATGTCCCGCCGTACGTTCCTCCTGTCGAAAGCGACACAGCCGAAACCGGAGGGGAACACCATGAGCGACCTGATGCTGAAGACCGCCGTCGCGACCAAGGTCCGCGTGAACGGCTGGAAGAACACCACGGCCGCGGCGATGCAGCGCCGCGCCGGCGACAAGGGGCAGACGGCGGTCGAGTACCTGGGCATCATCGCGGTGGTGGTGGCGATCGTGCTGGCGATCACGGGTACCAGCCTCGGCCAGACGATTCTCGGGAAGATCCAGGCGCAGATCGCCAAGGTCGCTCCTTGATGCGACCTCGCCGGTACGGCGACGCAGGGCAGGCCTTCCCCATCTACATCACGGTGGTGGGGGGCCTGCTCTTTCTCGCGTTCGCCTACTTCGCGGTCGGCCAGGCCGCGGCGAACAGGAACGGTGCCCAGACCGCTGCCGACGCGGCGGCTCTCGCGGCGGCTCAGGACAGGCGGGACCAACTCGCGGGCGCGTGGGTGAAGGACGTACTCGACCCGAACAAGTGGCAGGCCATCTTCGAGGGCAACGCCGAGGGACTCACCCCGTCGTGTTGGCGCGCGCATCAACTCGCCGAGCGGAACGACGCCAGAGTGCTCTCCTGCGGGAATCCGGAGGGGCCTCTGCGCTTTTCGGTCGAGGTTCAGACGAACAAGCCCATGGGAGACTCCATCGTCCCCGGCGAGGCAGAGCGGAAAGCGCATGCTTCCGCTGACGCCGTGATCGAGTCCCGCTGCGAATTCGATCCCCCGGCCGCGGGCGCCGGTCCCGACGTGCTGCCAGAGCTCTCGTGCAAGGGCGTGAACTGGGAGCTGGACCCGGACGATCTCGATGTTCTGCCGAAACCCGAGGACCTCTTCGACGTCCACCTGGCCGAACCACAAGCGAACGACGAGTGACGAAGGAAGCAGAGAGATGAGCATTCGGTTCACTGCGAAGGCCCGCAGGGGGATGGTCGCGCTGACCGCCGCGGCCGGACTTGCCCTCGGCGTGGCCGGCTGTGGCGGCGGTGGTGACAACGATGACAAGTCGAGCCCGTCGGCCTCCGCATCCAAGGACAGTGGATCCAAACCGAGTGCTCAGGAGGGGCAGTCGGGGACACCGCTGGCGGAACTGAAGGGCACGAACGGACTGCTCCTTCAGATCACGTCCGCCGCGAGGGACTCGGGCGGCTTCCTCACCCTGAACGGAATCGTGAAAAACGACGGAGACAAGTCCGTGGTGGTGCCCCCTCAGACGAGCGGTGACGAGACAGAGGTCATCAAGCACGGTCCCTCGCTAGGTGGCGCCACCATCGTGGATGCCAAGGGGAAAAAGCGCTATTACACACTGCGCGACACCGAAGGGCGCCCACTGACGACAACCGGCCTCGGCAACCTTGAGGCGGGCCAGACTCTCCCCGTCTTCATGCAGTTCCCCGCACCGCCGACGAGCACGACCGAGGTCGATTTGCAGGTACCGACCTTCTCCAGCGCCCCCATCAAGATCTCCGGATGAGGCCGGACATGACCCCCACGCCCACCCGAACGGCGACTCCACGCCTCGCCCTGGTCCTCACCGCCGCCGCCCTCATGGTCGCCACGAACATCTACGGCGCCGTCTCGGCCCACGCCGACGAAACCCCCGGCGTCCCCCCTGGCACCGAGGCCTCCCCCTCCGCCCCCGTCGAGGTCGACCCCAACGACCCCGACCTCAAACTCCCCGAGGGCGCCACCCTGGCCTCCGCCAAGGTCCTCGACATCAAACAGGTCGTAGAAGACCAAAGCGGCGACGAACGCCGGGAAGACACCAACGCCGACGTCAAGTTCGCCCTCCAGGCCGAGGTCCTCTTCGGCAAGGACAGCGCGAAGCTCAGCGCGGAGGCGAAGTCCCGCATCTCCGCGATCGCCGAGGAGATCAAGACGCAGAACGCGACGAAGATCCGCGTCTTCGGCTTCACGGACAACCTCGGTTCCTCCGCCCACGGCGACGTCCTGTCCAGGCAACGCGCAGACGCCGTACAGAACGTCCTGGACCAGGAACTGACCGACTCCAACGTCACCTACGAGGTACGCGGCTACGGCGAGCAGTACCCGATCGCGGACAACTCCTCGGAATCCGGCCGCAAGAAGAACCGCCGGGTCGAGGTCTCCTTCCCCCGCTCGGAGAGCTGAGCAAGCGCAGGAGGACCTGACTCCCTGGGCCTCACGGTTGGGCCCCGATTTGGGGCCACGGACCCATCTCGCCCCGCCCTCCCCTCCCTACTCTCGGGTCACGTCGTAGACCAGGAGGGGGGACGGGCATGGCCGCGACCGCTGGACCACCACCGAACTCCGGCCCCGGAGCCACATGGCGACCGCCGGGCCACGCCGGACGCATCCCCATGCCCACCGCGCTGGCGACGGCCCTGGCCCTCACCCACACCCTCTTCGCGGTCACTCTGCTCGGCGGCTTGGGCGTCCTGCTCACCGCTGCCTCGTACGACGCCGTGGACGGCGGCGTCCTGGCCCTGACCGCCTACGCGGCAGCCCCGGGCACTCTCGGCTGGTGGCTCGCCCGCCGCACCTGGCAGGGCGGAACCAGAACCCGGGCCGCCCTGATCGCCGTACAGGCATGGCTGATCCTCGGCGCGACAGCGAACATCACCGACGGCTCACCCCGCGGCTACACCCAACTCTTGCTCCCCTCCCTGACCCTCTACTTCCTCACCCGCAAGGACAGCGCGGGCTGGTACCGCCTCCCCACCCACGACCGTGCCGAACGCCGCCCGTTCTCCCTGCCCCGCATGATCCGCTGGCGCCGCGACGAGGGCCAGACGGCAGTGGAGTACGCCGGCCTCATCGCGGTAGTCGCCGCGATCATCACAGCCCTGGTCGTCAGCGGCCTGGGCACCCAGATCTACGGCGGCCTCCAGTCGGCGGTCTGCAAGGTCACGGGAACGGCCTGCCCGGCACAGCCGTCCGGAGACGGCACCGGCATCACGGCCGAGCGCGGCACGCCGAACCGAGAGGGCACGAGGCCGGAGGCCGGCGACGACGATCAGCCCGAGTCCGAAAGCCGGCACACCCCGCAAAGCAAGCCCGAGGACGACGAGGACGAGAAAGACCAGAACACGGACGACGACGGCTGCTTCTCCGGATTCGGCGCCTTCTTCGGCTGCACGGGCGACCAGCTCAAGCAAGTCGGCGAAGGCCTCTTCGTGGACGGCATCGGCGGCGAACTCAAAGGCATCTGGGACACCGTCACCAACCCGCTCGACACCCTGGACGGCCTCAAGGACTACGGCGGCGTCATCGCGGACCAGTGGTCGCAGGACGCCAGGGACGCCGGCGACAAATGGGCGAAGGGCGACTACTTCGACGCCCTCACCGACTGGGGCGGCGCGACCCTGAACTCGGGCGGAAAGATCCTCGACGACATGTTCATCGGGGAGGAGGTCCGCGACCAGTGGAACAAGGGAAACAAGACCCGCGCCGTCACCACGGTCGTCTGGAACGTCGGCTCCCTCTTCATCCCCGGCTACGGTGAGGCCAAGCTCGTCGGAAAACTCGGCAAGCTGGGCAAACTCGGGAAACTCGGCGACCTGGGCAAACTCACCGACAAGGCCGTCGACGCGGCGGACGACGCGAGAAAGGCGGCCAAGGCCGGCGACGCGGCGGCCGCACGCAAGGCGGCGAAGGAAGCCGACGAAGCCGCGGACGCGGCCGAGAAGAAGGCCCGCGAATCCGGCTGCACCCTTGCGGCCCCACCCCGCAGAACCCCCTACGGCGGTGCCCCCGGCACCGGCACCACGCTCCTGGCCGCGGCCCGAGCCGACTCCCCGTACGTCGTCCTCGCCGAGGACGGCTGCGACGAGGAGGCCAAGGAACAGGCGCAGGAGGCTCGCAAACAGGCGAACGAGGCCGACAAGGCCGCCGACGGTGCGCAGGCGAAAGCGCGGGAGTGGGTCGCCGACGAGAACGTCGACGGACCTGCCTCGGGCAGGACCCTGAAGTTCCCGCACCCCCGGCACACTGTCTCCGGTGCCAAGCACGGCGAGATCAAGGCGAAGAACAGCGTCATACTGAAGGGGCACGAGGCCGACGTCGAGGCAGACATCAAGGCGATCGCCGAGAACAAGGCCCATTTCAACACGGCGACGAACCGCTACGAGATCAACGGCCGTAGCTATGGGGTGGAGGACTCCGGGCGTGTCTACCCGGACTCAGGGCCAGGGATCGTAGAAATGGACCGCAACGAGTACGCCGCTCTCAAGGAGATCGCCAGGGCGAACGGCGACGTGAACGCCCCCGCCCTGACGAAGAATCCGCGCTTCGCCAACAACCCTGAGGCCGTGGCCAAAGCCAAGAAGGTGTATGACGGGACCTACCGATGATCTATGACCTGCTGCTGGTCGGGCCGCCGGTGTCCCCCATGTCACTGGCCGAGGCTCTGGCGGGGGCCGTGAGAACTGAAGGCGCGGACGTGGACGTGGCCGACCGGGACGGCGACCAGAGCCAACGCGACTGGGCCGCACCTGTCCTGTGCGGCTACATCAGACTGCGCGGCGACCTGTCGTTGGCCCTGGACATCTACGTCGAGGACGCCTTGGTCAACGAGGCGCCGCCCGAGCCCGAACTCGCACGACGCCTGGCGGCAGCGCTGGGTGTTCCCGTTCTGTACCCAGCCGAGGAGGACCTTCCGCCGTCGGCATACTGGCTGGCGACCTCTTCGGGACAGTCCGTCCGCGCCCGTCTGCTGTCCTCGGACGACGAACCACCCGTGCACGTGATCGACGCGGTCGAGGAGGAGGTCCCCGACCTGCCCCGGGCGACCATCGAGATCCTTCCGGAGATCCTCGAAAGAGAGCCCATCCCCACCCCCGTCTCCGACACCCTCCTCGCCACACTCCCCCCAGGCACGGCAGCGACCGTCGAAGGCCAGGTACACCACCACCTCCGCGTGTGGGAAAGACTGACCCGCCGACTCCAGTCCGACTGGGCCCCTTCGGGTCACTACCGAGCGGACCTGTTCCACCGCGACCTGGAAGCCAGAGACGCCCTGGAACGACTTGTCCCGAAACTGGGCAAGACACACGCGGACGCCCTACAGGACGCGGTCACCCGCCTCGACCGAACGTTCAGCGAGCACACAACCCCCAAGCCCACACCAGACAACGGGGGAGCGACCCCCTGGTGGCGGAACCGAGTCCCTCGCCACGTCCCCTGGTAAGCAGGTGCACGCCGTTGCACAGTTTCGATCCGTTCAGGAGAACCCCCACCGAGTCGGTCATGGAGCCGACTGCCGAGGAGACGTGGGATCCGCAGGTCGCGCGGTGGCGTGATCCGGAGGGTGACTATGTCCTGCCCCGCGCCCTGCGGTCCTTGCCGCAGCCCTGGGACGAGTGCGACTGGCCTTGGATCGCGGAACTGCCCCGTACCGACGAGCGCCTGGCGGAAGCCCGGCGAGTGGTGACCGTACTCCTGGAAGACCCGGAACTGGTTCCGAACGTGCCCCAGCCGCCGTCGCCCGGCCTGTTGTGGCAGGTGTGGGAGGAGTTCCATCAGGCCGTCGCGAAGAGCATGCCCCGCACGAGCCAGGTGACGTGGTCCGGCGTAGACGACCTGGTCCACGCATGGCGGGACCGACCGCACCTGTATTCGCTGCCACTGCATGTCGTGCGGCATGCCGAAGCGGCGATGCTGGCCATGATTCCCTCGCTGCGGGACGACATCGCCGACTCGGCATTCCGCTGGCTGGCTCTCGACCCTGATCCGGGCCGCTTCGCCGACTGGGCGGTGGGCCTGGCCGAGCGATGCGTAACCGAGGACATCGGCGCCGACCCGGCCATCGAGCTGCTGGGCGCGATGGGCAGCCCAGAGGCCAGGGCGGCACTTGAGCGCCTGTCGGTGAAGCCGGGCGGCCCGGCGAGTTGGGAGAACGCGGAAGCGGCACAGAGCACGCTCTTCGACTTGGGAAACGAAGGAACGAGCCTCTGAATCGAGAACAGGACGCCTAACCCCCACTCACGACGACCTCCACCCCGGCACCCTCCCGCACCCCCCACCCACTCATCACTCCCGCCTCCGCCTCCACCACATGCCGTGCCCGCAGCCGAGGCATCCCCAGCCGCCCCGGCCGCATGGTGCGCACGGCGATGACACGAAGGTGTCGATCGAGATAGGCGACATCGATCGGCATGCGCATACGAAAGGTGTGCACGCTATTGGCGGGGGAGAGCAGAATCGCCCCCTCGATGGAATCCCGCCCCAACAGCCCTTTCGTACGGGCCCGGTACGAGGCGGCGATCTCCAACGGAACACGGACGGACGACCCCCCATCACCCCCGTGCACGACCAACTCCCCACGCCCGTCCCGCCAGCGCCGCTTCATACGGGCCCACCTCCGACCGTGCCACCCTGTCGCCTACGACCTGCTGTCCGAACCCGAACGTATCCGCAGGGGAGTAGGCCCCACATAGGTCCACGGGCCCAAGGCCTTTGCTGGGCCCTTTGCTGGTTCGTGACTGAAACGCCCCGCACAGCACCCCAATGGGCCGACAAATCACCGCGTTATGCAACCGTTACGGCTGATACCGGTCGGCGAATCGCCGCTTTCTCCCCATACACCCCGCCAGTTGACAACCTTCACCCTGGTGCGGCTCCACCCCGCTGTATAGCTTTGGTTCGCTCAAGAGAAGCCTCGCCTCTTACCGGGAGCCGACCGTGAACCGCCGCCCCACCTTCCTCGCAGCGCTCACGCTGACCGCCGCTGCGGCCCTGACGCTGTCCGCGTGCGGGAGCGATGACAGCTCCAAGAACAAGGACAACGACAAGATCGCGGGAGCCGACACGGGAAGCGAAACGGCGGCTTCCCCGACCGCCTCCGACGCGTCCTCCGCTGAACGACCGAAGATCGACCTGCCGTCCGACCTGTCCTACACCTTCGACTGGCCCAAGACAGGGGACAAGGACAAGGACGCGATCCTGGCGGACGGCGAGCAGTCCATCAAGGCTGTGGACTTGGCGATCGTCAATCAGGACGCGCTCGACAAGGCGTACCTCCATTACTACGAGGGCGAGGCGGCTGCCTCCACGCAGAAGTTCATCCAGAACTATGTCGACCACAAGGCGTCCATCACCGGCGTCTACCGCTTCTACGCCCCCGAAGTTGCGGTCGACAAAGACGGTACGGCGTCCCTCAGCTACTGCGAGGACCAGGGCAAGGCGTATGTGAAGTACCTCAAGACAGACAAGGTCAAGAAGACTGAGGTAACCGCCAAGAGCTACGTCATCTACCACACGTCGCTCAAGAAGAACGACAAGGGCGTCTGGGCGGTCCAGAAGATGGTTTCGCAGAGTGGGAGTCCCAAGTGCCAGCCATGAGACGTCCGTTGAAGCGGCTATCTACGGTGGTCATAGCCGGCACGTGCTGGTCCCTTCTCGCACTTCCCGGCATGGCGCGCGCTGACGACACCCTGGGTGGCGACACACAGGGCGCCAACCAGGAGGCCAACGCCGGCAAAGACGGCACCGTCTCCGTAACCGTGGGCGGCGTCGTCTTCGACCGCTCCAAGAACGCCACGGGCAACTCCGCCGGCGCCCTGACGTCGTCCACCTCCTGGACGCCACCGCCCTGCTGGTACGCCCCCAAGTACACCCCGGAGCAACTGCAGAAGACCCTGGAGCCGGTCTGGGAGGCCGGTTCGACGGGGTACGAGTGGGACGCCGAACAGCGCGACCACTACGTCAACGGCCACCCCTACAAGGACTTCAACAAGGACAAGACCGGCAAGGGCTACTTCTGGGACTCGTACGTCGACGAGGACTTCCCCCCGGGGTGGGACTCCTGCAAGAAGCCCGCCTTCTGGGTGGACCAGGGCGACCCCCCGCCCGCCAACGTCGAGAACGCCGTCACCCCGAAGATCCTCGCCGACCTCGCCTATGCGGAGATCCGCGTCCCCAGCACCAAGGTCACCCTGGCACCCGCCGCCGCGACCAAGGTCAACCTGCCGACCTGGTCCTGGCTGGACGCCGCCGACTTCAAGCCGGTCTCCGTCACCGCGTCCGTACCGGTCATCGGCATCACGGCGACCGCGACCGCCGTACCGCAGTCGCTCAGGATCGAACCGGGCACCAAGGACGCGGTGACCTACCCGGCCTCCGGCGTCTGCGACATCAACAACGGCCGCATCGGCGAGCCCTACGCCAAGGGCAAGGCCGACCGGACCCCACCCTGCGGAGTGAGGTACCTCCGCTCCTCGGGCAACGGCACGTACCCGCTCCAGGCCACCGTCACCTGGAAAATCGACTGGACCGGCAGCGGCGGCGCAGGCGGCAACCTCCCCGACGGCACGTTCGGAGCCACACAGGACGTCGTCGTACAGGAGATCCAGGCCGTCAACCGCTGAGCCGAGCGTTAGATCGTACTGGCGGGGCGACCACTCGTGAGGGTGATCGCCCCGCCAGACCTGCAACCGAATGAATAGAGTCCCTTCCTCGTGAGAGCGCAACGGAGCGCGGAAGGGAAGCGGCTGCATGGCAGAGCGGCTGGCCGTCGACGACGACGAGCTCGGGCACTTCATGAAGTTGCTCACCAAGTCAGGCAACTCCTTGAAGGGGTTACGCAAGGCGCTCGGTGGAGCCACCGTCACGGGGCTGGGCACCGACGACCTCGACTCCGCGTGTGAGGACTTTCAGGAGAGCTGGAAGTACGGCACCGAGCAGATCGGGGAGCAGACCGAGAACCTTGCCAAGATCATCGGAAAGAGCAAGGACAGCTACCTCGAAGTGGACAAGGCGCTGGACGAGGCCTTGAGGAAGGCTCGGGACAGCAAGGGTTCCGGTGGGTCAAAGTGACCTATACCCCTGGCATCGAACAGCGAGGTGCCGCCCGCGATCCCCAGACGCTTGCGGACATCGACAAGCCTCAGGGCCTCAAGTCGGCTCCACGCATCGCCAACCCCGACTATCCGCACCTCGGGTTCAATCCGGCGCCGGGCAGCACCGACACGGTTCGTGACCTCTACGGGAAGCTTGCCAGTTGCGCCAAGGTCCTGGAGGAAACGCACGACCTCGTCACCAAGCTGATGGACGGCAGCCATTGGAAGGGCGACGCCGCTGTTGCCTTCCGTGAGGAGCTGGATGGCGGGCCCCTTCCGCTGAACCTGAAGAACGCAGCGCACTCCATCCGCAAAGCAGCCAGGCAGCTTGACCGCTGGGAAGGCGAGCTGGACGACTTCCAGCGCCGTGCCAAGCGGCTGGAAAGCGACGCGAAGGATGCCCAGGCGGATCTGGACGCGGCGAAAGGGCGGGCGGAGAAGGCAAAGGACGATCAGAGCGGTAAGGGAGCTCGCCACAACGACGCTCGCCACAACGATGCGCGGGACAACCCGACCCACGTGAACTCTGCCATCGACGAGGCGCAGGCCGAACTCGATAAGACCATGAGCAAAGCCAAGAGGCTGGCCGAGGAACACGAGGAGAAGGCTCGCTACCGAGCGGGCAAGATCCGGGACGCGACGAAGAAGTTGGCGCCGCGTGAACCGGGCTGGCTCGACGAAGCCCTCGACTGGCTTGACGAGAACCTCGCAGACGTCCTCAGTTGGACAGCTGCTGCGATCGGGATCGCCGCCCTGTTCGTGGCCACAGGCGGGACGGCGGCAGTGGTGCTTCTCCTCGTCGGCGCGACGCTGAGCGCAGAAGCCATGGCCAAGCGGCTGTCGGATCCGGAGGTGCGAGCATCCCTGTGGGACGGTGTGCGTCACGGAGAGTTGGACGCCGACTTCTGGAGCAACGCGGTCGGAGTCGCGGCGGACGGGCTGGGCGCCCTGCCCGGGGTGGGGGCTGTCGCGAAGGGCGCACCCAGCCTGCTCCGAGGGGTCGGCGAGGCAGGCGAAGTGCTCACGCTCGGCCAACGGCTTGCCGGTGCCGGCGGTAAGACCATGGCGGCTGCCAAAGAGTTCGCCGACGTGAAGAACCCGTTCACGGACTGGGTGGTGGGGAAGGCACCGCAACTGACCAGGACGGTCGAAGTCGGTGAGAAGACCGCGCCGTGGGCCGGCATGGCCACTGCGTCCTATGGCCTGGCCACGAAGATGCACGACTCATTGGAGAGCGACACAGGTGAGGTGATCGGCACATCGGTCGACGGCGCCTTCCTGGGGCCTGTCGACGTGGCGGAAACCGTAGATCTGGCCCGCCGTGTTTTCCGGTAGATCGTGAACTGTTCGTATCAATCCTCCTTGAATCGGACGAGAAGGCAACATCCTGTGCATCCCACCACTCACCCCATGGCCTGGAGTCATGCGCCCACCCGTAGTTCCTGGATAAGGCACATGCTCATGAACGTCGTCGGTCTCCTCGGCTGGCCCGGAGGCTGGATCGCCCTGATCGGAATCTCCACATATACGCCGAACTGGGTTGTGTGGATCTTCATGCCCTATTTCCTGTACGGGTTCTACCGATTCTTCAATCAGCTGACCTACTTCCCGGCAGCCTTGCGCATGCGGCGAGTTCTGCGTGAGTATCCCTGGCAGCTGCTGGAAGAAATGCCCAGCGGCCTCGGCAAGCACCCCGAGGCCCGAGACGACGGAATGTGGTTCGAGTTTCGCAACCCTGCCGCCCCTGAGGAGAAGATCCCGCTGGTGTTCATCAAGCACCAGCGGTCGTACTGGTGGCTGAAGCGTCTGGACGGGCCGCGTACCAAGCCTCATCGCAAGGCACAGATTGAACCGCTCTGGTTCGCGGGCGATCCACGTTTCCTCGGAGTAGTCGCTGCGGCGGGTAGGGGAGGCCGGGCGCCAAAGCGGCTCCATTTGCTCTATCAGCGCGCGGTGTTCGACCGGCGCTACGCCGCCGAGACCTGGGGTGCCTCGCCTGCTGATGTCCAGCGCGCAGGCCGCTCCGGTGCCCTCTACGTCGACGACCTCGCGCAGAGCCAAGCGTAGAGACCCGCACATACGAGCCATGACGACATCGACACCGAACTTCGTTCTCCACCCGAGTGCCACCGCACCAGGGGAGGGTGTTTGGTATGCCACTCCCGCTGGGTTTACGCCCCTGTCGCTCGAATCCCTGCTCGCATCGCCGATAACTGCCGCGGCGGACGGTCTCCACCAAGCCTTGGGCCCTGTTCTTACCTCGGCGCCCGACGAGGCAACCCGCGAGGCCGTCCTGGCAAGACTCGGCACCGCCCAACGGATGTTCCAGGTCATGCACGAGACAGGCACGGTCCACTGCTCCCTCGGGCTTCACCGCGATGACACGGGGGACGGCGACGGGGGGCCACTCCTCTCCTTGTTCACCATCACCTGGGTGGAGACCGCCTGGGCCCCGAGAACAGTCACTGCTGCCAGAGCCGTCGCCACGGCCGAAGGCCACACACATATTGAGTATGTGGAACTCCCCAGTGGACCGGCCACGTTCAGCGAGACCGTACGCAACCCCACACCCGAGTCCGGACTACCGCAGCAGCCATTGCTACAGGTCCACGCCCACATTCCGCACCCCGACGGCAGGCGCCTGGCAGTGCTCACGCTCAGCGCGACGGCCGTAGGCCACCGCGAGCACTACCGAGCGGTTCTCCAACAGATCGCGGGTCTGATCAGCTTCGAGGATCCATTCGCGTCCAGTGCAGATGGACGGAATACGGACCGATGAGGGAGCGCCGGTGAGCACGCCGATTCCGCCACTTCCCTGTGCGTCGCAGCCCGCCGTCAGCCACCCGCCCACGCGTCGTGTGATCCACCGCCGTTTGGTCGTCATCCTGCCGATCCTTCTGCCGCTCAACATCTGGGCAGCCGTGACAGCTCTGCGCCTGCAGCGCAGGTGAACATACTCGTACCACCTTGTGCGGTGTGAGGTTGTTGCACACACCACTCGCGGCTGGCGCTTGCGGGAACGCGGCCCCGCGTTGGGGCGGGCCTCCGGGCGTGGGAGCCGTCCTGTCCGAACCAGGGGGCGCCCGCCGCCCCTTTAGATTGACCAGGTACACAGGGCCCATCGGGGCTGTGCAAGCCCAAATGGAGTTGTAGAGCCGCTCTGCCCCGGATAGGAAGCCCTCATGACCACACTCGGCGCCGTCTTCCGCCCCCAACTAGCCCCCGAGCGGCTTCGATCCGTCGCCCGTACTGCCGATGAGACAGGCCTGGACCAACTCTGGCTCTGGGAAGACTGCTTCCGAGAAGGCGGCATCTCCACCGCCGCCGCTGCCCTCGCCTGGACCGGGAACGTACGGATCGGCGTCGGACTGTTGCCCGTGCCCTTGCGGAACGTCGCCGTCACGGCCATGGAGGTCGCCTCGCTGCACCGGATGTTCCCGGGCCGGGTGATCGTCGGTGTGGGGCATGGTGTGCAGGACTGGATGGGGCAGGTGGGGGCGCGGGTCGAGTCGCCGGTGACGTTGTTGCGGGAGCATCTCGTCGCGCTTCGGGCCTTGCTGGGCGGGGAGCGGGTGACCACCGAGGGGCGGTACGTCAGGCTCGACGACGTCGCCCTCGACTGGCCGCCGGAACACACGGGAGGTGGCGTGCTCGCCGGGGCCACCGGGCCGCGGTCGCTGCGGCTCACCGGGGAGGCCGCCGACGGGACGATCCTCACCGCCGCCACCAACGCCGAGGGCGTGCGCAAGGCGCGGCAGCTCATCGACGCAGGGCGGGAGACTGCCGGGCGAGGGGCCGGGCCGCACCCGGTCGTCGTGTATCTGCTGACCGCGACCGGGGCCGGCGCCGCCGGCCGGCTCCGTGCCGAGCTGGCCGACGAGGGGCTCGAGTCCGTTCCGGATCTCGGGGTCGCCGGGGACGCCGGTGCCGTCGCCAAGGCCGTCGAGCGGCTGGCCGAGGCCGGGGCCGACACCGTGGTGCTGCAACCGACCGGGGACGAGCCCGACCCGGAGGGGTTCGTGCGGTTCGTCGCCGAGGAAGTGCGTCCGCTCGTTCCCTGAGGGCCGAACGGTTCCCTTCAGGGCCGTTGTCAGTGGCGGCTGCGACACTCCGGGCATGAGCGATGACGACGTGGACGTGCGGCTGCGAGCTGTTGCGGAAGCCGATCTGGAGTTCTTCCTGGCGTACGAGCATGATCCGGAAGCCGTCCGGCGTTCGAGGTTCACGCCCCGGCCGCGCGACGCGTTCATACGGCACTGGAAGGCCAGGGTCCTCGGGGACGACACCGTTTTCGTGCAGACCGTGACCGTGGACGGAGACGTCGCCGGCAACGTCGTCGCCTGGTGGGACGGCGACCGCCGCTTCCTCGGGTACTGGCTCGGACGCCCGTACTGGGGACGCGGCATCGGCAGCCGGGCCCTGGCCCTCTTCCTGGAGCGGGAACAGAACCGGCCGCTGTACGCCGACCCCTTCAGCGGGAACACCGGCTCCGTTCGTCTCCTGGAGAAGCACGGCTTCCGACGTGACGGTGTCGTCCAGCACGGAGAGGACGAGCATGTCGTGCTCGTCCTCTCGTGACCGGGAGAAGGAGAGGGAGAGTGGCGCCGGAGCATCCGAAACCGCACCGCACCTTCGAGGACCTCGTCGCCGAAGGGGCCTCCGTCCCCACGGAGGGATGGGACTTCTCCTGGTTCGAGGGGCGGGCCACCGAGGCGCGGCCGTCCTGGGGCTATGCGACGTCGATGGCCGGACGGCTGGGGCGGGCGAGTGCCGTGCTCGACATCCAGACCGGGGGCGGGGAAGTCCTCGACTTCGCCCTTGCTCGTACGACGCCCTCCCCGCCCCGGCTCGCCGTCGCCACCGAAGGCTGGCCGCCCAACGTCGCCAAGGCGACCGCCCTGCTCCGGCCGCGCGGAGTCGCGGTCGTCGCCGCGCCCGAGGACGCCCCGCTGCCCTTCGCCGACGCTGCCTTCGACCTGGTCGTGAGCCGGCATCCCGTCCGCCCGCACTGGGACGAGATCGCCCGGGTCCTCCAGCCCGGAGGGACCTATTTCGCCCAGCACGTCGGGCCGGCCAGCGTCTTCGAACTCGTCGAGCACTTCCTCGGGCCCCAGCCGGACGACGTGCGCGGCGGACGCGGCCCCGACCGTGAGCGTGCCGGCGCCGAGGCCGCCGGGCTCGACGTCGTCGATCTGCGGGCAGAGCGGCTGCGGATGGAGTTCCACGACATCGCCGCGGTCGTGCACTTCCTGCGCAAGGTCGTCTGGATGGTTCCCGGCTTCACCGTCGAGGCGTACGAGCCGCAGCTCCGCGCGCTGCACGAGCGGATCCGGGCCGAGGGACCCTTCGTCGCCCACAGCACCCGCCACCTCTTCGACGCCCGCAAGCCGGACTCACCCTCTCCCCGCGACCCCTGATCACGCGTGCGGCCCCACCGTCACCCTCCCCACCACCAACTCGGCCGTCGCCTCCAGCACCTCGCCCACCCGCTCCGCCTGCTCGCCCAGCTCCCGTTCCTGCCGTGCCGTCAGCCGGCCGAGCGGCTCGACCGTGACGGTCGTACGACGGCCCCGGCGCCGCTGGTGCCACACCCCCGCCGCCACACCGTCGACGAGCAGCACCGGATAGTTGCCCGCCTGGCCGCCCGCGAGGGCGCGCCGGTACGCCTCCCCGGGGAACAGCCGCTCGCGGGGCTGCCCGGCGATGACGTACGCGTCGAAGTAGGGGAGCAGCCGCACACCCCGTGCGGGCCCGTCCGGGAAATCGGTGTCACCCGCCGCCACCCACGCCGGTGTCCCCTCGAAGTCGACCTGCTCGATACCGCCCGCGGCGGCCAGCTCGCCGAACAGGGAGGTGGCCCAGCCGGGTGGTGCCGCCAGCCACTTCGCGAAGTGCTGAGGGGTGGCCGGTCCGTAGGCGTGCAGATAGCGGCGTACGAAGGTGCCCAGCGCATCGGCCACGGACTCCGTGCGCGGCGGGCGCGTGTAAGTCGCCTTGCGACCGCGGTTCGGGCCGAAGCACAGCGTGCCCGCCCAGCCCGCCCGGTGCATCACCTGCCGCCAGCGCGGCCACAGGTCCTGGAACGCCGGCATCACCCGGTCACCGGCCCACGGGCCCGTACGGGCGACGATCTCCTCGGTCAGCTCGTCGAGGGTCAGACACCTGCCGTCGAGCGCGTCGCCGATCGCCGTCACGATCTGTCCGGCCTGCTCCTCGGTGAGCCGTACGTCGGGCGGGAACGGGCTCGGTCCGGTCGGAACCGCCGTCAGGGCGGCGGACCAGAGGGGGAGTTCACGCGCGGGGAGCAGATGTACCGTGCCGCGCGGACCGTACGTCTTGACCAGGGACCGTTCGTCCCAGAGTGCCGTCCGTACGTCCGCCCGCGTCAGCTGGGCCGTCCGCACCCCGACCGAGACCTCGGCCGCGGACAGCACCTGCGCGTGCGCGCCCGCCATCGCGCCGACCACCTCGGCGACCGGTGTGCCGCTCCCGGCCGGCCCGGCCAGGAACTGCCGTTCCGCCCGCCGTGCGCTCGCGGCGTCCCATGTGATCCTCGCGGTCGTCGTCATGGAGCGACGTTAGGTGCGAATGAGGACAGAAGCTGTCCTATTGAGCCGCCGTTGGTGAGTCACTCCTTCCACTCACTCCACTTGCGCAACTTCCGCCGAGGTTTTTCACATCGTTATCGCTCGCGGCTCGCCTTCGGTGCCGCCGCTCGCGTAAGTTCAGACCAAGGTAATTCGCGTCAGCAAAGCTGCGCGGGCGGTACCGCGCAGTGGAGGGGGCTGCGCGGTGCCAGGGCCTCCCTGTTGAGGCGGCGACGAGGCCGCGCCGGGGTCAAGCCGGCGTTCGCAGCCGGGTCACCCGTCGGAGGGACGCCGGGGACAAGTCGCCGAGCAGGCCCCAAGGTGCGTCAAATCCCCCGGACCCTGCCCGGGGGTGCCCGATTTCGCTGCGTATCGGCCGTGTTTCAGTCAAGAACAAGCCATGAGCGAGGGCTTCCGCGGGCATCGCCCCGTTGCCGGATGGCTCCGGAGAGTAGTTGTGGCACGCCAATGCACGCAGCATCACTTACGAAGGGTTATGGTGGAAACCCCCCCTCGGGCCGGTCCGTCTCCCCCCCACGGACCGGCCCGATTTTTTTCTGTGCGGGGCGGGCCGGAACACCGGCCGGAATTCTTCGTTCCGCACCCATGGACGGCCCGCGGACGCGGCAGGGGTAGGCTTCGCCTCCGGGGACTGCCGCACGGGCAGGGACCGCCTGCGGCCACGACCGGGCCGCACATCGCGGCCTGTCCGATCCTTACGGAGGGGCTGACAATCACGTGAACCTGCGCGACAAGCTGCGTGGCCTGCTGGTCAGGCTGTACGCACGCCGGGTGGAAGGTCACCTGGACCACGCTCAGGTGCCCAAGCACATCGGCGTCATCATGGACGGCAACCGGCGCTGGGCGAAGGCCGCCGGTTCCAGCACGGTCGACGGACACCGGGCCGGTGCCGGAAAGATCGAGGAGTTCCTCGGCTGGTGCAGTGAGACCGACGTCGAGGTCGTGACCCTCTGGCTGCTGTCCACGGACAACTTCGACCGGCCGCAGGACGAGCTCGGCCCGCTGCTCGGCATCATCGAGGACGTCGTGCGCACCCTGGCCGCCGACGGCCGCTGGCGTGTTCACCACGTGGGCACTCCCGACCTGCTGCCCTCCGGGATGCAGACGGTCCTGAAGGAAGCCGAGGAGACCACCGCGCACGTCGACGGGATACTGGTCAACGTCGCCATCGGCTACGGCGGCCGCCAGGAGATCGCCTACGCCGTGCGCTCCATGCTGCTCGACGCCCAGGAGAAGGGCACCTCGATGGAGGAGCTCGCCGAGGCCGTCGACACCGACATGATCGGGCGTCACCTCTACACGAGCGACCAGCCCGACCCCGACCTGGTGATCCGCACCAGCGGTGAGCAGCGGCTGTCCGGATTCATGCTCTGGCAGACGGCGCACTCCGAGTACTACTTCTGCGACGTCTTCTGGCCGGCCTTCCGCAAGGTCGACTTCCTCCGCGCCATGCGCGACTACGCCGCCCGCCACCGGCGTTTCGGCGGCTGAGCCGTACAAAGCTGAACTTTCGCGGGAGACCGTACGCGGCCCGGCGGATGCCCGGGCACCGCGGTCACCGCACGTCGCAACCCTTCCCGGTACCCCTCCGAAGACGCACGTAACACGGAGTTCACCGGCTCGCCGTCATATGCCGTGGCATGGCGAAGCTCGTTCGAGGGCATAAGCCTGTCAGGTCGACGCCCGAACCACGGGTGTCGGATCTCAGCGGACGGCACGGGGCCGTCCGCCCGGGAGGCCCTTTGCACCAGCCCGATCGTGCGGTCACAGCACGGACGAAGAGGCGGAGGGCCGGTTCTCGGCCCGCGCAGGGCGGCCGACGACCGGTCCAGCTCCACTCCGTCGCTCCCCGACCTCATCCGAGGGGGTACGTCCTTCCGTGGTGACCAGCACAAAGCGCCACAAGCCAGACCGGCGCACCTATGTCCTCGACACCAGCGTTCTGCTGGCCGACCCCAACGCCCTGAGCCGCTTCGACGAGCACGAGGTCGTGCTCCCCATCGTCGTGGTGACGGAACTGGAGGCCAAGAGGCACCATCCCGAACTCGGCTACTTCGCCCGGCAGGCCCTGCGTCTGCTCGACGACTACCGGATTCGCCATGGCCGTCTGGATTCCCCGATTCCGACCGGGGACCTCGGCGGGACCGTCCGTGTCGAGCTCAACCACTCGGACCCCAGCGTGCTGCCCAGCGGCTACCGCCTGGGGGACAACGACTCCCGCATCCTCGCGGTCGCCCGCAATCTGCAGGCCGAGGGGTTCGACGTCACCGTCGTGTCCAAGGACCTCCCGCTCAGGATCAAGGCGTCGTCCGTGGGTCTCCTCGCCGAGGAGTACCGCGCCGAACTCGCCATCACGGACTCCTCCGGCTGGACCGGAATGTCCGAACTGACCCTGCCCGGCGAGCAGGTGGACATCCTCTTCGAGGAGGGGCACGTCTACGTCCCCGAGGCCGCCGAACTCCCGGTGCACACGGGCCTGACCATCCAGTCGGAGCGCGGCAAGGCCCTCGGCCGGGTCACGCCCGAGGGCAACATCCGTGTCGTACGCGGGGATCGGGAGGCGTTCGGCATCAAGGGCCGCAGCGCCGAGCAGCGCATCGCGCTCGATCTGCTGCTCGATCCGGACGTCGGGATCGTCTCCATGGGCGGCCGGGCCGGCACCGGAAAGTCGGCGCTGGCGCTGTGCGCGGGCCTGGAGGCGGTGCTGGAGCGCCGTCAGCACCAGAAGGTGATGGTCTTCCGTCCGCTGTACGCGGTGGGCGGGCAGGAGCTCGGCTATCTGCCCGGCTCCGAGGCGGAGAAGATGAGCCCGTGGGCGCAGGCCGTCTTCGACACGCTGTCGGCGGTCACCAGCCGGGAGGTCATCGAGGAGGTCACCGCGCGCGGGATGCTGGAGGTCCTGCCGCTCACCCATATCCGCGGCCGCTCGCTGCACGACGCGTTCGTGATCGTGGACGAGGCGCAGTCACTGGAAAGGAATGTGCTTCTTACCGTTCTGTCCCGGATCGGGGCCAATTCACGGGTGGTTCTCACCCATGACGTGGCCCAGCGGGACAACCTCAGGGTCGGCCGGTACGACGGTGTCGTCGCCGTCGTCGAGAAGCTGAAGGGGCATCCCCTCTTCGCGCACGTGACCCTGAACCGGTCCGAGAGGTCCCAGATCGCTGCCCTTGTGACCGAAATGCTCGAAGACGGGCAGATCTGACCGTCCCGCCCCAAGCGGTGGTGGTTACGCAGTAGTTGGCGCCGTCCGAAAAGGCGAAGAGCCTAGCCGGGCGGCGTCTTCGCGCGTGACAGTTTCCGTGAATCTCCTGGGCCAAACGGGATGTGAGCTTTCACACCCAGCACAGAATTGCCTTGCCCCGTCGTGTTACGGCAGAGTCTCACTCCTGTCAGGCCCCGCATACGACACACCTGTACCCCCAGCGGTACGGCACCACAAAGCAACAGCATCAACTGCATAGCGATGTCGTATGCCGCCCGCGCACCACGCGGCACTCCCTCCCGAGGGAGTTGCCCACCGGGCCCGTGCCTCCCGTGACCCGTAGTTGGGGAGGCCAGTGTCAGGGGGCACGATTGCGTCCGCGAGGGTCACCGAAGCGGGCGATGCTGGAAGGAAACCGTGTGAGCCGGATCTCGGTCCGGGGATTCGCAGTGGCTTCGGCTACGGCGGTCACCGCTGTCGGAAGCGTCGTCGGCGTTGCCTCGGGCAGCACCGCGCAGAACAACGACGCCGAAGCGACGGCAAACGGCACCACGTTGCTCGCGGACATCCCCTCGGGTCAGCAGGCCCAGGTGCAGACCGCGTCGCTGACGCAGCAGGCCGACGTACAGGCCATCGCCGCCGATGTGAGCGCGAAGAAGGACGCCGAGGAGGCTGCCCGCAAGGCCGCCGCCGACACGGCGATCGCGAAGAAGGAGGCCGCCGAGAAGGCGGCGAAGGAAGCCAAGGAGCGCACGGAGGCCAAGGAGGCCGCCAGCCGTTCCAAGGACATCTCCGACATCCCCGTCGCGAGCTCCTACTCGATCGCGCAGATCCAGGCGATGGCACGGCAGATCGTGCCCTCCGGTCAGTTCCAGTGCTTCAGCAACATCGTGGACCACGAGTCCGACTGGAACTACAAGGCCGTCAACCCCTCCTCCGGGGCCTACGGCATGTTCCAGGCTCTGCCCGGTTCCAAGATGTCGTCCGTCGGCGCCGACTGGCGGACCAACCCGGCCACCCAGATCAAGTGGGGCCTCGGCTACATGAACGACCGCTACGGCAGCCCGTGTGACGCCTGGTCGTTCTGGCAGGCCAACAACTGGTACTGAGCCCCCCGGCCTTCGGCCGCTTCGTCCTTCGCGCGAGCCCCACACCGTCGTACGGTGTGGGGCTCGCGCCATGTACGGTCGGATCATGTCGCGAGTGCCAGGGTGGCTCGGCCGGCTCGGCGCCGGACTGACCGAGATGAGCGAGCAGTGGAACGAGCGCCGCGCCGAGGCCGAACGGGAGCGCGGCGAAGCCGAGTCCCGGGTCGGGGCCGACGAGCACGTGCCACCGCCCCCGGACTACGCGCCCGACGTTCCCGCCCGGTCCGATCCCGCGCTGGCCGTGCCGTGGGGGGTGCGGGTCGCGGCGGAGGCCGCCTGGCGGCTGCTCATCCTCGCGGGCACCCTGTGGGTGCTGATGCGGGTCATCAGCGCCGTCCAGTTGGTGGTGCTGGCGTTCGTGAGCGCGTTGCTGATCACCGCGCTGCTCCAGCCGACCGTGGGCAGGTTGCGGCGGCTCGGAGTGCCGCGTGGGCCGGCCACCGCGCTGACCGCGATCCTGGGCTTCGTCATCATGGGCCTGATCGGCTGGTTCGTGACCTGGCAGGTCATGGAGAACATCGACGACCTCTCGGGCCAGATCCAGGACGGCATCGACGAGTTGCGGAACTGGCTGCTGAACAGCCCCTTCCACGTCACGGACAAGCAGATCAACGAGATCGCCAAGAACCTGCGTGAGGCGGTCGGCGCGAACACCGACCAGATCACCTCGGCGGGCCTGGAGGGTGTGACGGTCGTCGTCGAGGCGCTGACCGGCATCCTGCTGGCGGTCTTCTCCACCCTGTTCCTGCTCTACGACGGCAAGCGGATCTGGGAGTGGACGCTGAAGCTGGTTCCGGCGGCGGCGCGGCCGGGAATGGCCGGGGCCGGGCCGGCGGCGTGGCGGACGCTGACGGCGTATGTGCGGGGCACGGTGATCGTCGCGCTGATCGACGCGATCTTCATCGGCCTGGGGATCTACTTCCTCGATGTGCCGATGGCCGTGCCGCTGGCGGTGTTCATCTTCCTGTTCGCGTTCATCCCGCTGGTGGGCGCCGTGGTGTCCGGGGCGCTGGCCGTGGTGGTCGCGCTGGTCACCCAGGGGGTGTTCACGGCCGTCATGACGCTGGCGGTGGTGCTCGCGGTGCAGCAGATCGAGGGCCACATCCTGCAGCCGTTCATCCTGGGGCGGGCGGTGCGGGTGCATCCGCTGGCGGTGGTGCTGTCCGTCGCGTGCGGGGGGATGGTGGCCGGGATCGGCGGTGCGGTGGTCGCCGTGCCGCTGGTCGCGGTGACGAACACGGTGGCCGGCTATCTGCGGTCGTATTCACGGGAGTCGGCGCTACGGCATTCGGTACGGCCGCGGGGCGCCACGGCGGTGAGTGCCGAGCCGCCTGCGCCGGACCCGCCGTCGGAGTAGCCCCGAGGACATGCGACAGGGCCCCGTCCACCATGCCCAGGGGACGGGGCCCTGCAGTTCATCGCCTGCGGCCGGGAGTTACTCCGTCAGGACCGCCTCGGCGTCCAGCGTCACGCCGACCGCCTGGATCACGGACGCGATCTTGAAGGACTCCTGGATCACGTCGCGGTCGATTCCGGCCTTGCGCAGGACCTGCTCGTGGGAGTCGAGGCACATGCCGCAGCCGTTGATCGCGGAGACCGCGAAGGACCAGAGCTCGAAGTCGACCTTGTCGACGCCCGGGTTGCCGATGACGTTCATCCGCAGGCCCGCGCGCAGGGTGCCGTACTCGTGGTCCGAGAGCAGGTGGCGCGTGCGGTAGAAGACGTTGTTCATCGCCATCACCGCGGCCGCGGCCTTCGCCGCCGTGTAGGCCTCCGGCGACAGGTTCGCCTTCGCCTCAGGCTCCAGCTCGCGCAGCACGATCGGGGAGCGCGAGGCGATGGCCGTGGCCAGCACCGTGCCCCACAGCTGCTGGGCCGGCAGGTCGGAGTTGCCGATGACCGAGCCCAGGTTGAGCTTCAGGTCCTTGGCGTAGTCCGGTATCGCGGACTTCAGGTTGTCGAGGGACATCTCAGATCACTCCCCGGACAGCAGCGCGACGGGGTCGAGCGTCTCGTCGCCCTTGCTCCAGTTGCAGGGGCACAGCTCGTCGGTCTGCAGGGCGTCGAGGACCCGCAGGACCTCCTTCGGGTTACGGCCGACCGAACCCGCGGTCACCATCGAGAACTGGATCTCGTTGTTCTGGTCCACGATGAACACCGCGCGCTTGGCGAAGCCGTCCTCGCCCTCGATGCCGAGGTCCCGCATGAGCTCGTGCTTGGAGTCCGCCATCATCGGGAACGGCAGGTCACGCAGGTCGTCGTGGTCCTTGCGCCAGGCGTGGTGGACGAACTCGGAGTCACCGGAGAAGCCGAGGACCTGCGCGTCGCGGTCGGCGAACTCCTCGTTCAGCTTGCCGAAGGCGGCGATCTCGGTCGGGCACACGAAGGTGAAGTCCTTGGGCCAGGCGAAGACGACCTTCCACTGACCCTCGTAGGTCTTGTGGTTGATCTGCTCGAACTCCGCGCCCTTCTCCAGCGAGACACAGGCGGTCAGGTCGAACTCGGGGAACTTGTCACCGACGGTGAGCACACACTCTCCTTGCAGCGAAGAAACACCCGGATTGCGGGTGTTTCCCATGGGTTGGACTGTGTTGATGTTGGCACAGCCTCGATTGATTACGGAAATAGCTACACTCGGTCGGGTTGATCGGAGGTAGTTATTAGTGACTGTGGGTAATAAGCGCAGGCAGCCCAGCCTCGCCCAGCTGCGTGCCTTCGCGGCCGTGGCCGAGCATCTGCACTTCCGGGACGCCGCCGGGGCGATCGGGATGAGCCAGCCCGCCCTCTCGGGTGCCGTCTCGGCGCTGGAGGAGACACTCGGAGTGACGCTCCTGGAGCGTACGACGCGCAAGGTGCTGCTCTCACCCGAGGGCGAGCGGATCGCCGTACGGGCCAAGGCGGTCCTGGGCGAAGTGGGCGCTCTGCTGGAGGAGGCCGAGGCGGTGCGGGCCCCGTTCACCGGGGTGCTGCGGCTCGGGGTGATTCCGACGGTGGCGCCCTATCTGCTGCCCACGGTCCTCAGGCTCGTCCACGAACGGTATCCGCACCTCGATCTCCAGGTGCACGAGGAGCAGACCACCAGCCTGCTCGACGGTCTCACCAGCGGGCGGCTCGACCTGCTGCTGCTCGCGGTGCCGCTCGGCGTCCCGGGCGTGAGCGAACTGCCGCTCTTCGACGAGGACTTCGTGCTCGTCACCCCGCTCGACCACTGGCTCGGCGGGCGCGAGGGCATTCCGCGGGAGGCGCTGCGCGAGCTGAACCTGCTGCTGCTGGACGAGGGGCACTGCCTGCGCGACCAGGCCCTCGACATCTGCCGGGAGGCCGGCCGCGACGACGTGCCGGTCACGACGACCGCCGCCGGGCTGTCCACGCTGGTGCAGCTCGTGGCCGGCGGGCTGGGTGTCACGCTGCTGCCGCGCACCGCCCTCACGGTCGAGACCTCCCGCAGCGACCAGCTCCTCACCGGGTACTTCGCCGACCCGGCCCCCACCCGCCGTATCGCCCTGGCGATGCGGGCGGGGGCGGCGCGCGGCGCCGAGTACGAGGAACTGGCGGCGGCCCTGCGGCAGGCACTGCGGCCGCTGTCCGTACGGGTCGTCGGCCAGGACACCTGACCGGCCCGTACGGACAGCGGCCCGTACGCGGACCTACTCGGTCCGCAGACCGTCCGGCCGCATCAGCTTCCACAGCGGCGGCAGGCTCAGCAGGGTCACCACCAGTACGACCCCGGCTCCGATGCCCGTCATCGACAGCACGCTCGGCCAGTCCACCCGGACGGACGTGTCCGTCATCCGCAGCAGGACCGCGCCCAGGGCCATGCCCACCGTCGTGGCCAGCAGCAGGCCGAGACCGATCGGGATCGCCGTCTGCCACAGCACCGACAGGCTGAGGGTGCGGCGCCGGGTGCCGAAGGCGACCAGCGACGACAGCAGCTTGCGGCGTTCGCGCAGCTGCTCCAGCTGCGAGACCAGCAGGCTCGCCCCGATCAGCGCCAGCACACACGCGGCGCCGACGGACAGGCCGGTGCGGATGGTGGCGTAGCGCTCGTTGCTCTCGATGCTCTGCCAGGTCATGGGCTGGGAGACCGGGTCGAGACGCGCGGCCGTGTTGCGCACGTACTCCTGCGCGTCCGGCACGGAGCTGTCGAGACTCAGGTAGAGCTGCGCCGAGGCGAACGATCCGAGGTTCTCGGGAAGCGCGCGGGGCGTGAACAGGATGCCGCCGCGCTTGGTGCCGGTGGGGTCTTCGCGGGACTGGACCGGCTTGATGCCCTGCGGCACGGTCCAGGAGGTCCAGCGGTCGCCGGACTCGGTGGTGTCCACCGGGTCGGCCCACAGTGTCCGGCCGGGTTTGGCCAGCTTGGCCGTGTCGGTGTCGTACTCCCCGCCCGCGACGGCGAAGACGTCACCGTCGCGGCAGGACGGCAGTGTGGCCA
The DNA here is from genome assembly GCF_045040895.1 of Streptomyces purpurascens. NCBI lineage: Bacteria > Bacillati > Actinomycetota > Actinomycetes > Kitasatosporales > Streptomycetaceae > Streptomyces > Streptomyces purpurascens. Next base: position 6,060,906 of record NZ_CP108341.1, read on the forward strand.
CCTCCCGCAGCGAGGCGCAGTCGGCGACGGTGATCTGGACGTAGGCGTCCCCGTCGTCGCCACGCTGACCGGCGAGATAGCCCTCGTTCAGCGCGGTGACCTTCCGCACCCCCTTGGTGTCGCGGAACTCTCCGGCCGCCGTGGCGGGTTCGGTGCCCTCCGGCACGTTCACCTCCATCTGAGCCCGGTAGACGTCGTACCGCGAGGCCTTGGTGTAGCTGCCCTCCACTCCGGCGAACAGCATCTGCAGGGCGATCGCGCCCGCCACGGCCACCGCGATGCCGTTGACCATGCGGGCCGCCGTGCCGCTGCTCAACTGCAGCCTGCGCACGGCCAGTTGCCAGGCGACCCCGCCGGAGCCGAGCCGGGCGACGACCGTCTCCACGATCCAGGGCAGCAGGGCCGTGACGCCGACGAGCAGGAGCACGACTCCGCCGACCACGAGGTACTGGTTGAAGTTCCCGTCGTCGTTGCCCTGCCCGATCATGGGCAGGAGCATCGCGAGCCCGCCCACCGGCAGCAGCAGCCGCCACCACAGCCGGCGGCGCGCCGGCTTGGCCGTGCGCACCACGCCGAGCGGCTCGATGACCACCCCGCGCAGGGCGAAGAGGGTCACCAGCACGGCGGCCGTCGGCACCGCCACCGCGACCAGCGCGGCCAGCAGGGGAGAGGGGTTCAGATAGCTGGGGAACACGCTGATGCGGAACACCTCGAGGGTGGCCGCCAGCTGTCGCCCGAGCAGGAAGAACCCGGTGCCGAGGACGAGTCCCAGCAGGGATCCGGCCAGCGCCTCGCCGGCGGCGATCCGCCGCGTCATCCGGCTGTCGGAGCCGACCAGCCGCAGCGCCGCCAGCCTGCGGTCGCGCCGCTCACCGCCGAACCGCACGGCCGCGGCGATGAACACGGCGACCGGCATCAGCAGCACCACGAAGACGACCAGGACCAGCAGGAGCAGCACCGGGTCCCAGGGGTCGGACGACCCCAGATCGTCGTTGCCGAAGCTGTCGATCCGGGCCCCGCTGGCGGTGCCCTCGAGCCGGTCCCAGAGGCCCTTGCCGCCCGCGAAGTAGGCGAGTTCCTGGGAGCCGACGAGCCCCTGCTCGCCGATGGTGCCCGTGATCCGGTAGTCGAGGCGCTCGCGCAGCAGTTTCCCCTCGCCGGAGGCGAGCAGCTCCTTCAGCGCGGGGGAGACGATCATCTCGCCCGCCGCGGGAAACTCCGAAACGCCCGGCGGCAGCGGGGCCTTCGGGCCCTCCGGCTCCATCAGACGCCCGCGGACGTCAAGGTCCCGGAATGTGGTGTCCGCGTCCAGGACGACCAGGGTGTTGTCGGCCTTCGGTATCTTCTGCTGGCTGAAGGTGTGGTCGCTGCGCGCCTCCTCGCGCCGGTCCCGCTCCGCCAGCGCGTTCGGGATGGCGGTGGTGAGCAGCAGCAGCGCCACGCCGAGCCCGACGCCGACGGCCGTGAGCAGCGCCCGGGTCCATCCCTCGCGTCCGCCGGCGAAGGCGTACCGGGTTCCCATCGCCAGGTCCCGGCCCCACTGCCGTGCGCTCATACGACGCGCTCCATGTCCCGGGACTTCCCGTCCCGTACGACGATCTCGCGGTCGGAGTAGGCGGCGACCCGCGCCTCGTGCGTGACGAGCACCACGGCCGCGTTGGTGGACCGGGCGGCCTCGGTGAGCAGTTCCATCACGCGCTCGCCGTTGAGCGAGTCGAGCGCGCCGGTCGGCTCGTCGGCGAAGATCACGCGCGGATTCGTCACCAGCGAGCGGGCGACGGCGACGCGCTGCCCCTGACCGCCGGACACCTCGCCGGGCCGCTTCTTGCACAGCTCGTCGACCTCGAGACGCTCCATCCACGCCAGCGCGGTCCGCTCGGCCTCCTTGCGGGACGACCCGTTCAGACGCAGCGGGAGCGCGACGTTCTCCACACAGGTGAGTTCCGGCACGAGCTGGCCGAACTGGAAGACGAACCCGAACTCGGAGCGCCGGAGCGCACTGCGCTCGGCGTCGCTCATCCCGGTCACCTCCCGCTCGTGGTACGTGATCGAGCCCGAGTCGGGCATGACGATCCCGGCGAGGCAGTGCAGCAGTGTCGACTTGCCCGAGCCGGACGGGCCCATCACGGCGACGACCTCGCCCGGATGGATGGAGAACTCGGCGCCGTCGAGCGCGGTGGTCGGGCCGTACACCTTGCGCAGGTCCCGGGCGGCGAGCAGCGAACCAGGGGGAATGGTCATCGGGCCACCGCCTCACGGAGCTTGTCCAGACGCGCCGCGGTCAGTTCCAGCCAGCGCAGGTCGGCCTCCAGGTGGAACAGGGCGTGGTCGCAGATGAGCTGGTCGGCCAGGTCGCCCTTGCGCTTGCGCTCGGTGAGGATCCGCATGCTGCGCAGGTGCTCGGAGCGCTGGGTGTCGAGGATGTCGGCGGCGTCGCGGTGGGTGAGCAGCGCGAGGACGACCTTGGTGTAGAGGGTCGACTGGAGGTACGGCTCCGGCTTCTCCGGCGTCGCGAGCCAGCGCTCGACGTCGGTGATGCCGGCCTCGGTGATCGCGTACCGCTTGCGCTCGGGCCCGCCGCCCGCCTCGATGCCGTCGACCTCGACGAGCCCGTTCTTCAGCAGGCGGGACATCGTCGAGTAGACCTGGCCGTAGTGGAGCGGCCGGTCGTGACCGAACTTCTCGTCGAAGGCCCGCTTCAGGTCGTAACCGTGCCGCGGGCCGGACTCCAGGAGTCCCAGAAGAGTGTGACCGATGGACATGCCGAGCACACTACACACCGTGTATACGTCGCATGTATACGCCGGGTGTGTAGAACGTGGCGGGCAGCACGAGTGCGCAGGTCGGGCCTGGTTGTCACAGTCCTGCAACGCCCAGCCCGTCCGGTGCTTGAGGACGAGGCCGTTCAGGCCGACGGGGGTTCGGGGTTCGATCCCCCGGGCGGCCGCCCACGCCGGGGGATGGGCCCTGTCTCCCGCGGCAGGCGCCCGGCGTCGGCCAGCGCCTTCCGAAGCAGGAACTCGATCTGGGCGTTGGCCGACCGCAGCTCGTCCCCGGCCCACCGCGCCAGCGCCTCGTGCACCGCCGGGTCCAGCCGCAGCAGCACCTGCTTGCGCTGCTGCTGCGGCCGGCGCTGAGGGCCCGGACCCTCGGGAGGGACGGTCACTGGTAGAGGGACCCGGTGTTGAGGACCGGCTGCGCGGCGCGGTCCCCGCACAGCACCACCATGAGGTTGGAGACCATGGCCGCCTTCCGCTCGGAGTCCAGCTCCACGATGTCCCGCTCGGTGATCCGGGCGATCGCGGCCTCGACCATGCCCACCGCTCCGTCCACGATCTGCCGCCGGGCCGCGACGACCGCGCCGGCCTGCTGGCGCTGGAGCATCGCCGAGGCGATCTCGGGGGCGTACGCGAGGTGCGTGAAGCGCGACTCGATGATCTGCACGCCGGCCGCCTCCACGCGCGCGTGCAGTTCGACGGCGAGCTTCTCGGTGATCTCCTCGGCGTTGCCGCGCAGCGAGAGGCCGTCCTCCTCGTGCGCGTCGTAGGGGTACTCGATGGCGATGTGCCGCACGGCGGCCTCGGTCTGGGTGGAGACGAACTCGATGTAGTCGTCCACCTCGAAGGTGGCCTGGGCGGTGTCCTCGACCCGCCACACCACGACCGCGGCGAGCTCGATCGGGTTGCCGTAGGCGTCGTTGACCTTCAGGACGGCGGTCTCGTGGTTGCGGACCCGCGTCGAGATCTTGGTGCGCGAGGTGAGCGGGTTCACCCAGCGCAGGCCGTCCTCCCGGATCGTCCCCCGGTAGCGGCCGAAGAGCTGGACGACTCGGGCCTCGCCGGGCGCCACCATGTTCAGCCCGCACATGGCGAGGAACGCCGCGAGCGCGACCAGGATGCCGCCGATGATCAGGCCGGCCTTCGCGCCGGTCCCGTCCACCGCCGTGGCGGCCGCGATCAGCCCGGCGCCGGCCAGCAGTCCGAGCAGGCCGAGGAGCAGGGCGAGCCCGCCGCCGATGCTGTGCGCGGTGAACTCCCGTACGCGTGGGGCCGGCATCTCGGGTACGTCGGCGGTGACCTGCGCGTCGTGTGTGGACATGGGTGAATCCCCCGTTCCTTCAGCGGAGCCATCCTGCATAGCGTCCGTCTATCTAAGTGATATCACTTTATCGCGTCCTGGCAACCCTTCGGGTGTCTCGAACGTCGGTTCCGTTGGGATGGGTGCTGATTGTCACGTCCGCAAAGGGCCGGATCGGCAGCCCTATCTCTTATCTCCCGGTGTTAGCTTTCTGAGCTGACCTGAGCGGCGAACCTGTGTGACGCGTGAGCACACATGAACGAAGCGGAGCGGATCGGACCCATGGGACGAGCGGAAGAGAGACGCGCCCGACAGCGCGGTGGGCGCCGGGCGGCACCCAAGAGCCACCGTTCGTCGGCCGCGGCCGGGAAGGGCGGCATACGCAGGCTCTTCACCTGGAAGAAGCTCCTCGGCACCTTCTTCGGCCTGTGCCTGCTCGGCATGGGTGCCTTCATCGTGCTGTACATGGTGATCGACATCCCCGAGGGGAACGCCGACGCCAAGCGGCAGAGCAACATCTACAAGTACAGCGACGGCTCGATCATGGCCCGCGACGGCAAGGTCAACCGTGAGGTCGTCGACCTGTCCAGGGTGCCCAAGGGCGTCGGGCGCACCTTCGTCGCGGCCGAGAACAAGACCTTCTACAAGGACGCCGGCGTCGACCTCAAGGGCACCGCCCGCGGCGTGCTCAACACGCTCTCCGGCCGCGGCGCGCAGGGCGGTTCGACGATCACCCAGCAGTACGTCAAGAACTACTACCTGACGCAGGAACAGACCGTCTCGCGCAAGCTGAAGGAACTGGTCATCTCGCTGAAGCTGGACCGGGAGAAGTCCAAGGACTACATCCTCGCCGGCTACATCAACACCAGTTACTACGGCCGCAACGCCTACGGCATCCAGGCCGCCGCCCAGGCCTACTACCGCACCGACGCCGAGGACCTGACGGTCGCGCAGGGCGCCTACCTCGCCGCGCTCCTCCAGGCACCGAGCCAGTACGACTGGGCGGTCGCCTCCGAGGGCGGTAAGAAGTTGGTCAAGGCCCGCTGGAACTACGTCCTGAAGAACATGGTCGAGGAGGGCTGGCTGAGCCAGTCCGAGCGTGACGGCATGAAATTCCCGGTGCCGAAGGACCCCAAGCCCGCCCCCGGTATGGAGGGCCAGAAGGGCTACCTGGTCAACGCGGCCAACGCGACCCTGGAGAAGCGGCTCGTCGCGGAGGGCACGGCGGGCAGTGCCAAGGAAGCCGAGGCGATGGTCAACGCCGGCGGCTGGACCATCACGCTGAACATCGACAAGAAGAAGCAGGCCGCGCTGGAGAAGTCCGTCCAGCAGCAGCTGAACAGCAAACTCGACCCCGACAAGCGTGAGGTCGACGCGGACGTCCAGGCGGGTGCCGCGTCCGTGAACCCGAAGACGGGCGCCGTGGTCGCGATGTACGGCGGCCAGGACTACTTCAAGCACTGGTCCAACAACGCCACCCGCACCGACTACCAGCCGGCCTCCACCTTCAAGCCGGTCATCCTGGCCGCCGCCCTGGAGGAGCAGGCGAAGACGCAGGACGGCGAGCCGATCAACGCGCGCACGGTCTACGACGGCACGAGCAAGCGCCAGGTCGTGGAGGACGGCAGCAAGGTCGGCTTCGCGCCCGAGAACGAGGACGACCGGAACTACGGGCCCATCAGCGTCCAGACGGCGATGAACAAGTCCGTCAACTCCGTCTTCGCGCAGATGGGCGTCGACGTCGGCATGTCCGAGGTGGTGAAGGTCGCCGGCGAACTCGGCATGGACACCGAGAACATGGAGGCCGTGCCCGCCCAGACCCTGGGCAGCATGGGCGCGAGCCCCCTGCAGATGGCCGGGGTCTACGCCACCCTCGACAATCACGGCAAGAGGGTCACCCCGGCGCTCGTGAAGTCGGTGGAGCATCTGAACCAGACGGTCGACATGCCCGACCCGGTCGGCGACCAGGTCATCAGCCGCGAGGCCGCAGATTCCGTGACCTCGGTGCTGACCGGCGTGGTCGACGACGGCACCGCGCAGGCCTCCGTGCGCAACAACCCGGGGCGCGACGGCCAGCAGGTCGCGGGCAAGACGGGTACGTCCGACAACAACAAGTCGGCCTGGTTCACCGGCTACACGCCGAACCTGGTCACCTCGGTGGGCCTGTTCGGCGAGGACGACAAGCCTCCCTACAAGCACGTCCCGATGTACAAGGCGGCCGGCAAGCCCCGCATCGACGGCGGTGGCTTCCCGGCGCGGATCTGGGCGGCGTACACCTTCGGCGTGATGGGCGACGTCAGCAAGTTCGACCTGGACACCCAGCAGGGCGCGGCCGTCCAGCCGACGTGGACGCCGACGCCCACGCCGTCGCAGACCGAGGAGCCCACGCAGGAGCCGACCACCGAGGAGCCCTCGTCCTCCCCGCCGCCGACGACGGAGGAGCCGAGCAGCTCGCCGCCGCCGACTCCGTCGACCTCACCGCCGACGTTCACGCCGCCGACGGCCCCGGAGACGACGCCGCCCACCGACGGCGACCCGTTCGACCCGGTCAAGCCGGGCGACGAGGAGTAGGAGACGCGAAGGGGCGCCCGGCATCATGCCGGGCGCCCCTCCTGGTCCGCGAGCGGAACCGCCTGCTGCCTTACGAGGTCGAGATCGTCGTCGTGCTGAGAGTGGACCAGATGATCCCGCCCGTGGGCGTCCCCGACCAGTCGCCGATGACGGCGCCGAGCGCAATGGCGCGGTTTTCCTCGAGGTCGAGGTTCACGTGACGGGTGGTGTCCACGCCGTCTCGGTTCCAGTAGTAGTACTGGGCGCCTCTCTCGATGATGCCGATTGCCGAATGCCCGTCCTTTCGCATGTCGGTGATGTAAAGGTGATCACCGTTCGCCACGAACTTTGACCTGGCGTCGAGGCCGACGCTGTGAATGGTCGCGTCCTCGGCGAAGGCAGACGTGGACGTGCCGGCAGCGACGATCGCGGCGGTGGCACCGATAACGGCTATACGGGCGATTGACCTCACGTGATGAACCCCCTTGTTTATGTTTACCGCTCGGACTGTAACAGAGGCGATCATGGAATAAAACGTTCCATTTCTTACCGGTTGGCCATTCCGACGTGTCTGGTTTGCGTGAATATAGATATGTCGTTCTCGTTTTCGGAGGGTTGTTGTTTCCGTCTCTCGGATGTTTAGGTAAAGGCATGATGAGAGTGCGGGGTGCGGCCTGGTCTGCCCTGGTCGCGGCGTTGGCGGTGCTGGCCACCGCCTGCGGAGGCAGCGGTGATCCTGACAAGGCCGACAGCACCCGGAAAGCGGCGCCGGTGACCGGGAGTGCGAAGCCGGTGCCCGGGAGGACGGATCTGATGGCCTTCATGAAAGAGACGGCCGATGCCGGAAAGGGGTTCTCCCTCAAGGACGCCACGACCCTCGGTCGGTACATTTACCCGGCTGCGGCCAAGGGGTATGTCGTGTGCTTCGAGAAAGAGGTTCCCGACCTGGCGGCAGTGGACCTCTATGCCGTCCCGGACAAGGAAAGCTGTCCTGCTCGACCGGGTGGCAAAGGCCCCGCTCTCCGCGTTCCTGATCTGAGTGGGAAGCAGGTGGAGGAATCCCTTGTCGAGGCGTTGGTGACCGGCTACGGCCCGAAACGCGTCAAGGTGGCCGAGGCCGGCGATCCCGGCCGGGTGATCGAGCCGAAGCCGGCCGCGAAATGGCGTGTGTGTGCGCAGAAACCGCGGGCGGGAACGGTTTTCGACGCGTCTGATGAGCTGCGCTTGCAAGCGGCGAAGAAATGTCCGTGACCGTGCGGGGGAGTGCTTTCGGCTCGCGTCCGGAATGACGCACGCCTCTTACCGGAGGCACGGCGTCGCGGCGCTCTCATCTGTTCCGGCGCCGACCCGCTCCAGCCGTCGCGGAAGCGTTCCGCCGAACGCCTCGCCCCACAGCAGTCCTGAACGAAACGGTGGCCCGCCCGGTGTGACGGGCTTCGACGAAGGGCCGGTCCCCGCGGTGCGGGGACCGGCCCGTGCCGTATGTGCGCTCAGCTCCGGTTCAGCTCGAACCAGACGACCTTGCCCGTGCTGAGCCGGGTCGCGCCCCAGCGCCGGGCCAGCCGGTTCACCAGGTACAGACCGCGTCCGCCCTCGTCGGTGGCGCGGGCCTGCCGCAGGCGCGGCAACTGCGGGACGTCGTCCCCCACTTCGCAGCGCAGCACATCCGTGCGCAGCAGGCGCACGGTGACCGGCCGGGTCGCGTACCGCACGGCGTTGGTGACGACCTCGCTGACCAGCAGCTCGACGGAGTCGCTGAGTTCCTCGAGGCCCCAGCGCTGCAGTGCGCGCCGGGCCAGCCGGCGGGCCCGGCCGGGAGCGGCGTCCTCCGGCTCCAGGAACCAGTACGCCACGTCGCTGGGCGCGATCCCGTCGAAGCGGGCGGCGAGCAGCGCGATGTCGTCGTCCCGGTCACCCGGGCCGAGCATGTCGAGCACCTCGTCGCAGAGCGCCTCCAGGGGCGGCGGATGGTCGGGACCGGTGAGCTGCGCGGTCGCGGCGAGCTTCTCGCGCAGCTGCTCGATGCCGGTCCACACATCCCTCAGACGCGACTCCACCAGACCGTCGGTGTACAGCAGCAGGGTCGCGCCGGCGGGCGCGTCCAGCTCCACCGCCTCGAAGTCGACGCCGCCGACCCCGATGGGCGCACCGGCCGGCACGCGCAGCACCTCGGCGCGGCCGCCCAGGTGGAGCAGGACGGGCGGCGGGTGACCGGCGTTGGCGATGGTGATGCGGTGCGATACCGGGTCGTAGACGGCGTACAGGCAGGTCGCCATGCGGTCCACGCCGAGGCGCTGGGCCTGTTCGTCGAGGTGGTGCAGCACCTCCTGCGGCGGCAGGTCGAGGCCCGCGAGGGTCTGGGCGGTGGTGCGCAGCTGGCCCATGATGGCGGCCGAGGTCATGGAGTGGCCCATGACGTCACCGACGACCAGGGCGACCCGGCTGCCGGGCAGCGGGATCGCGTCGTACCAGTCGCCGCCGACGCGTGCGGTCTCCGCCGCCGGCAGGTAGCGGGAGGCGAGCCGCACGCCGGTGGGGCGGGGCAGCGTCTCGGGCAGCATGGTGCGCTGGAGCTCGTCCGCGATGTACGCCTCGCGTCCGTACAGCACGGCCTTGTCGATGCCCAGCGCGCTGTGCGTGGCCAGCTGGGCCGCCACCAGCAGGTCGTCCGGTTCGAAGGCGACGCGTTCGGGGCGGCGCAGGAACAGGGCGGCGCCGATGACCCGGCGCCGGCCGCGCAGCGGGGCGAGGATCGCCCGCTGTCCGTCCGGTACGGCGAATTCGCCGCCTTCGCCGAGCAGCTCGGGCAGCGCGGCACGGGCCGCGGGAGCGTCGGTGAAAACCGGGCGCACGCCCCGCAGAACCTCGGCGAGCGCGCTGCCGGGCCGCACCTCGCACAGCTCGGCGCCGACCGTGTCCAGCTCGTCGGGTTCGGGCTGCGTGGCCGGCTGGAAGCCGTTTTCGGTGTCGCGCTCCGCCGGTATCCGGTCGGTGCGGCGCAGCCGCAGCACCAGCGGGCCGGTGGGCCGCTCGTCGCCGACGGGCAGCGGGTCGCGCAGATAGACCAGGATCGCGTCGGAGAAGGTGGGCACGGTGGCCCGGCACAGCCCCATCACGATCTCGTCGAGATCGATGCCGCGGGCGATCCGCCGGGTGGCGGCGCCGACGAACCGGAGCCGGTCGCCGTCCCGCCGCATCGGCGTGGGCTTGCCCGGCGGCAGGCTCTGGCCGCTGCGGCGCTCGGGCCCCTCGGGATTCGGCGCCGGCCGGTCCTGCTCGTCGGCCGGCTGGACCGGAATGCCCTCGGGGGCGGGGCGCGGCCGCGGGGTCTCGCGCTCGGCGGTCTGCTCGGCACCCGGCTGGGAGTGCTCGGAGGCGGGGTCGCTCACGGTGTCCTTGCCCTTGCCGAACGGCGTGGAGGTGCCCGGCTCCGAGGTGCCCGGCGTGGTGTGCGCCGTCGTGACCGGAACGGTGACGTCGCCGCCGGAGCGGCCCTGTACCGGTAAGGCGCCGGAGCCGGGCGTGCGCGCCGGTGTCGAGGTATGCGCGAGCGCCCCGCGGGGATCCGCGGGGTCGATGCCCGTCTGCGGGCGTTCGAAGGAGGTCGGCTGCTCCGTCACGCGTGTCGAATCCATCCGTCCGGGGCTGCACGCCAGAGGTGCAGGTGGTCCCGCCGAAACTCCGATACCCGGAATACGTGCCCCAGGAACGGAATTCCCGCGTGGTCAGAGGTTGTTTCTGTGCCACCGGCCGACCGTCTGCGGCCCCCAGGGGCCTTCTGACGGCCCCTGGGGCCCGTGGAGCAGGCCCTGCCGGTGTTGCCCTCGTACCCCTCGCTCACGTCCTGCCGCCCCTCGGTGACGATCGGTCAAGCCCAGCGCGTGCTCCGGTAGTTGCCGCCGCGCGCCCTTGCGGAGGACGATCCTACGTTTCTTGCCCGGGGGCGCATCAAGGGTCTCATGAGGACACATGCGCGGGCGTACGATCCCAGTCCTCCGGCAGTGACGGTACCCCCCAGGACGGATCCGGGCGCCAGTGCTGCCAGCCTTCCGAGAACGGCGGCCCCCACGCGCGGATCACCTCCACCGCGGCCTGCCCCGCCGCTCGTACCTTTTCCGCCTGTTGGTCGTCCATCAACCCGTCCCGCCGGGCCTGGGCGAACTCGTCCTCGTCCCGCCAGTGCCAACTGCGGTCCGGATGGACGGAAATGTCCAGAAAGTGGTCCACGGAGTCGACGCCGCCCGCCCAACGGGCGAGCGGCTCCTCCAGGTTCACGTACCAGTTCTTGAACTGCCAGCCCGGATCCCAGAACAGCCACACCGACCAGGGCTCGCCGGGCCGGGCCAGCTTCAGGACACCCGTACCGAACCACCGGTCGCGCTGCACGGTGCGCGGCTTGGTGTAGCGCGACTCCAGTGGCTCCAGGTGCACGGGCGTGCCGTCGGCGAGCACGGGCTTCACACACTCGGTGCCTGGCGCCAGCCACACGGCGAGCAGATCCGCGTCGTCCCGTACGACGGTGACGGGACGCACGATGTGCAGATGCGCACCGCCGTTCTCCCGGTACCGCCACAGGATCCGGCTCCCGGGCGCCCAGAAGCCTGCCGCACCACCCGTCTCCACGCGTCTCACCGCTCCGCCCTCTGCCATGCACAGATATTAGGTGCCGTAGGCATACGACGCTGCGGCGCGTGTCACGGTTCACGCGCCGGGCGTACTCGCTCCTCGAATCGTCACGGGTGTGTCATCCGCAGGACATCCAGTGCCTCGTCGAGCTGCTCCCTGGTCAGGTCGCCGCGCTCCACGTACCCGCTGTCCAGGACGACCTGACGGATGGTCTTCCGCTCGGCCAGCGCCTTCTTGGCGACCTTCGCGGCCTCCTCGTACCCGATGTACTTGTTGAGGGGTGTGACGACGGAGGGGGAGGACTCGGCGTACTCCCGCGCCCGCTCGCGGTCGGCGGTGACGCCGTCGACGGTCCGGTCGGCGAGCAGCCGCGAGACGTTGGTGAGCAGCCGGATCGACTCCAGCACGTTCTTCGCGATGACCGGCAGCATGACGTTGAGCTCGAAGTTGCCGGCGGCGCCCGCCGTGGCCACGGTCGCGTCGTTCCCGACGACCTGGGCCGCCACCATCAGCACGGCCTCCGGAATGACCGGATTCACCTTGCCCGGCATGATCGAGGAGCCGGGCTGGAGGTCGGGCAGGGCGATCTCGGCGAGGCCGGTGCGCGGTCCTGAGGACATCCACCGCAGATCGTTGGCGATCTTCGTCAGCCCGACGGCGATGGTCCGCAGCTGCCCGCTGGTCTCGACGATGCCGTCCCGGGCGCCCTGTGCCTCGAAGTGGTCACGGGCCTCGGTGAGGGGCAGCCCGGTCGTCCGGCCGACCTCCTCGATCACGGCGGCGGAGAAACCGGGCGGGGTGTTGATGCCGGTGCCGACGGCCGTGCCGCCGAGGGGCAGTTCGGCGAGCCGGGGGAGGGAGGCCTCGAGCCGCTCGATGCCGTACCGCACCTGGGCGGCGTACCCGCCGAACTCCTGCCCCAGCGTCACGGGCGTGGCGTCCATCAGATGGGTCCGCCCCGACTTCACGACGTCGGCGAACTCCTCGGCCTTGCGCCCGAGGGCGGCCGAAAGATGCTCCAGGGCCGGGACGAGGTCCCGGATGACCGCGGCGGTGGCGGCGATGTGGATCGACGAGGGGAAGACGTCGTTCGACGACTGAGAGGCGTTCACGTGGTCATTGGGATGCACGCTCCTGCCCAGCCGCTCGGTGGCCAGGGTCGCGATGACCTCGTTGGTGTTCATGTTGGACGAGGTCCCGGACCCGGTCTGGAACACGTCGACCGGGAAGTGCTCGTCCCACCTCCCCTCGGCCACCTCCGCGGCGGCCCCCTGGATCGCCTCGGCGATCTCCTTGTCCAGGACCCCCAGCTCGGCGTTGACCTTGGCCGCCGCCCCCTTGATCCGCGCCAGCGCCTCGATGTGCGCCCGTTCGATGCGCTGCCCGGAGACGGGGAAGTTCTCCACGGCCCGCTGGGTCTGGGCCCGCCACTTGGCGTGGGCGGGGACGCGCACCTCGCCCATGGAGTCGTGCTCGATCCGGTACTTCTGTTCCTCGTCGGCCACAGCCGATCACCTCCACCTCGGACAGCACACTCGGCCTGCGTACTGTTCCCGAAGCTCGTACCCGTCCGCCTACCGCGCGCGTAGCTGTTCGTCCAGGCGGCCCAACTCGTCGATCAGCCCGCCATGCCCGCGCCAGGCCCCCAGCGCCCGCAGGGCGTCCTCCCGCAGCAGGTCCGGCACGCCGGCGTCGCTCCCCTCCGGGGCCGGACGGCCCTGAAGGCGGGCGATGCAGATGCGGACGGTCTGCCGCTCCACCGTGCCCAGATCCAGACCGGGCGTGCCACGGATCAGCCGTACGTACTCGGCCGCCTCGTAGCCGTCGCGGAGCGAGAACATGTTGTCGAAGAAGGCGAGGCTGCCCCGGGAGCCGCGGCGCGCGGCATCCCGGACGCGGCGCGTGGACCGTATCGCCCGCACCACATTCACCACCACGACCAGGGGGAAGTAGGCCGTGATCAGGCCGACCAGTGCCCAGGCGACCAGGCGTCCGGTGCGGCCCCCCAGGTGGTAGAGCAGCAGGTAGCCGCCCCACAACGGTGACGTGATGACGACGAGCTTGGCCAGATGCCAGGTACTGCCCACCACGAACGCGATCCAGTGCCACACGGACAGGCCGTGCACCGGATGTCCCTCGAGGCGCATCGCGTCGGGGACGGCCAGGACCAGCCTCGGCGTACGCAGCGCCCGTGCGCTCCGGCCGCAGCGCACGGCGTACAGCACGCTGGGCCCCCACAGCAGTGCGTACACGCTCAGCGAGGCGTACACCGTGGCCTGGATCAGCCCCCTGAGCGGTTCCCCGCGCAGCATGTCGGCGATTCCGAAGCCGAACTGCAGCGCCGCCTGCAGCCCGGCGAGCAGGACCAGCGTCCGCAGCAGCACGACGGTGTCCAGGGCGTCCATCTGCAAGCCCACCGTGCGCTTGAGGACCCGTTCCAGGAAGACGCGGGCGCGGCTCTTTCCCGTGCCGTAGGACAGGGGCTGGGTGGACTGGAACCACCAGAAGAAGAAGAACGGGACGGCGTTCCACCACAGCAGTTGGTCCCGTACGACCCACCAGGTGCCGTTCGGGTAGATGAACACACCGACCAGGGCATGCAGGACGCACACGAGCGCGACACCGACGGGGGCCCTGCTCACGACCCTGCGGACCTTGACGAGGTCGTCGTCGGTCTGCAGCCGACGCAGGTCGACGTCGACGGCGTGGGACTCCGCCGCCAGCGACCGCTCGCTCAGCATGGTGATCAGCAGGCGTCGGATCGACAGCCGGATGCCGTCGGTGAGCGCGGGCAGGGTGACGCAGTCGCGCAGCGCGGTCGTACGGATCCAGTAGCTCCCGCCCGCGAACGCCCGGTCGATGTACTGCTCCCGCGCCCCCTCGGGCAGCAGCGGCAGGCAGTCGATCGCGAACTTGCGGTCACTGATGCTGCCGTGGCACCACGCCGCGTGCACCAGGGATTCCACCAACGGCTGGATCCGCTCGTGCGGCCACCGCGCGCGGCCCTGGTACGCGGTGGTCAGCAGCTCCAGGCAGTGCACACCGGCCGACGACCAGGCGAACGGGGTGTGGGCCGGAGGCGCCTTCGATCTCTCCTCGCCCACCAGGGATCCGTACGACGACCAGCTCAGCTCAGTGACGACGGGCACGTGGGGACGTTCCGCGGCTGCCTGGGCCGTCTGGTACCGGACCAGCTCCCTCTCCAGGATCCCGGCGAGTTCCGCGAGGAGCGGAGCGACGACCTCCGGCAGGCCGTCCTGGAGCACGGTCACGGCCGTCTCGCGCCAGCGGCCGTGGGCGGCGAGGTCCTGGGCCGACAGGGCGGACGGATGCTCGGCGACATAGCGGCTCGCGAAGTACTCCTTGACGAGCCGGTGGCAGAAGAAGACCCGGCGTTTTCCGTACCCCTCACCCGAGGACGCCAGGAGCCTCGACCTGGACAAGGCGCCCGTCAGCGCCTCGGTCAGTGCCCGGTCGCCGCCCGCGTGCTCGGCGATGGCCTCCAGGTACCTTCCCTCCGTCACCGACAGACCGCGGCCGGTGGACGTCAGCTGAAAGGCGAACCGCTCGAGGAAGCTCTCGGTCAGCCGCAGCTCGGCCACGGAACCGCCGTCGGTGTCGCCCGCCGGGTCGGCCTCCGCCCACGCCGCGCACAGCCGCTCGGTGACGTGCTCCTTGAACAGGTCGCCAGGACGATCCGGCAGGGTTCTCCTGGTCCGTACGTAGGCGGCGAGCAGCTTGACGTTCAGCGGATTCTGCAGCTCCGTCACGAAGCCGTGCCGGGGGTCGGTCAGCAGGGGCTGGACGAGTGCGATGCCCTGCCGGTCGAGACCCAGCCGGCGCAGGAACGTCTCCTGCAGGAGCGGTGACAGGCCGAGAATCTTCAGCCTGGTCCAGCCGGCCGCCGAGGGGCCCTTGTACTCCCGGGAAGCGAGCACACAGCGGCCGCCTCCGCCGACGAGCTCGATGACCGTCTGCACGTAGGGGTTGACCGCCTCCTGGATGGTCGCGCTGCCGAGGACCGACGGGATCTCGTCGAAGGAGTCCAGCAGCAGGATCACCCGGCGCTCGCGGAGGTCCTCGCCGAAGTGGTGGGCGAAGTACGCCGTGACCTCGGGGCTGCCCTTGGGGCCGGTCTGCTGCTCGATGTACCGGCGCAGCACCGTCACGTTGATCTCGTTGGGCCTTGCCCGCAGCTCGCGCAGGTTGACGTAGATCGGCAGCGGCGCGTCCGGGGTCTTCCCGGCGGCGATCTGTTCCAGCGCGAGCCGGGCCTGCTGGCGCAGTGCCACGCTCTTGCCCGCTCCCGGCGCGCCTTGGAGCAGGACCAGATCCGACTGCGGACGGGCCAGGACCTCGGTGAGGGGCCGGGTGGCCTGCCGGCCGTACCGGCGCCGGAGCCCCCGACGGCCGGTGGTCTGGTACTGGTCCACGTCCTCGACGATGACGGACAGGTCGATCAGCCGGTGGTCGACCCAGTGGATCTCGTCCATGGTCGACGTCAGCTTGCGCAGCAGGAGCGTGGCCAGATTCCTGCGGAACGCGCGGTCGTTCGCCGGCGCGGGCGGCACCGGCGGAGCCGCGAGGTCGGCGGCGGACCGGAGTGGTGCCCCGTCGACGTTGATCAGGTTGTTGATGACGTTCTTGACATTCCAGCCCGCCTGGTCGAACCCCGGCTCCGGCTGTCTCGCAGGTGAGCCCCACGTCTCGGCGCGGGGCGGATCAAAAGTGAGTACCGGCCCACTGCGCCAGCTGGTCAAGGGAGTTGCCCGCCTCGGCGACCGCGTTGGCCGATCCGCCCAGCGCCCGCAGCCGGTCGGCGATCCGGGTGAGACGCCCGGCGACGACGTCCCCGTCCTCATCGGCGTCGCCGTCCCCGTCGCCTTCCCCCTCCGCAGCGGGGTCGACCACCTGGGCCAACTCGGCGTCCACCCGCGCGAGTTCCTCGGCCGGGACGCCCTCCAGCTCCCGGATCCTCGACCGGAGCTCACCGAGCACCTCGGCGAACTCCCGCGGCCCGCTGGCTTCCGTCAGATGCAGGTCGCCCGCGATGGTGTAGATCCGGGCATCGCCGTGGAACTGCCACCCAGGCTGATTGATGGTCACCGACATTCCCCCCGATACGTCCCCCGACATGATCTGCCGTCAGAATAGGGTCGACAAACGCCCGTTGTCAGTAAATCGGACAGGACGGCTGTCAGTGGGAAGAATGTTACGGATGGCGTCAGATGCCCAGAGCAACCGAATCGGGACGCATCCGGGCGGCACCGGCTCCGGGGCGAAGCCGACGGGCGGCGGAGACGAGGACCGCCTCCACCGCCCGCAGAGCACTACGCCAGCCCAGGGCCCCGTACGGGAATGGACGTGAACGTCGGCGCCGGAGCCGGGTCCTGGAAGAAGTCGTTGCCCTTGTCGTCCACGACGATGAACGCCGGGAAGTCCTCGACCTCGATCTTCCAGACGGCCTCCATGCCGAGCTCCTCGTACTCGACGACCTCGACCTTCTTGATGCAGTCCTGGGCGAGGCGGGCGGCCGGGCCGCCGATGGAGCCGAGGTAGAAGCCGCCGTGGCTGTCGCAGGCGTCCGTGACCTGCTTGCTGCGGTTGCCCTTCGCCAGCATCACCTTGGAGCCGCCGGCCGCCTGGAACTGCTCCACGTAGGAGTCCATACGGCCGGCCGTCGTCGGGCCGAAGGAGCCGGACGCGTATCCCTCCGGCGTCTTCGCGGGACCCGCGTAGTACACCGGGTGGTCCTTCAGGTACTGCGGCATCTCCTCGCCCGCGTCCAGCCGCTCCTTGATCTTGGCGTGCGCGATGTCACGCGCCACGACCAGCGGCCCGGTGAGCGACAGCCGCGTCTTCACCGGGTACTTCGTGAGCTCGGCCAGGATCTCGTCCATCGGCTGGTTCAGGTCGATCTTGACGACGTCGCCGTCCGACTCGAGCTGCTCGTCCGTCGTCTCCGGCAGGAACCGCGCCGGGTCCTTCTCGAGCTGCTCCAGGAAGACACCCTCGGCCGTGATCTTCGCGACGGCCTGGCGGTCGGCGGAGCAGGACACCGCGATGGCGACCGGGCAGGACGCCCCGTGCCGCGGCAGCCGCACCACGCGCACGTCGTGGCAGAAGTACTTGCCGCCGAACTGCGCCCCGATCCCGATCTTCTGCGTCAGCTCGAAGACCTTCTGCTCCAGGTCCTCGTCCCGGAAGCCGTGCCCGAGCTCCGATCCCTCCGCCGGGATCTCGTCCAGGTAGTGCGCGGAGGCGTACTTCGCCGTCTTCAGCGCGTACTCGGCGGACGTACCCCCGACCACGATCGCCAGGTGGTACGGCGGACAGGCGGCCGTACCCAGCGAACGGATCTTCTCCTCCAGGAACTTCATCATGGAGGCCTCGTTCAGAACGGCCTTCGTCTCCTGGTACAGGAACGACTTGTTGGCCGAGCCGCCGCCCTTGGCCATGAAGAGGAACTTGTAGGCACCGCCGTCGGTCGCGTACAGCTCGATCTGCGCCGGGAGGTTGGAGCCCGTGTTCTTCTCGTCCCACATGGTCAGCGGGGCCATCTGCGAGTACCGCAGGTTCAGGTTCTGGTACGCGTCGTAGATGCCGCGCGAGAGGGCCGCCTCGTCGCCGCCCTCCGTGAGGACGTTCTGTCCGCGCTTGCCCATGACGATCGCCGTGCCGGTGTCCTGGCACATGGGGAGGACGCCCGCGGCCGCGATGTTCGCGTTCTTCAGCAGGTCCAGCGCCACGAACTTGTCGTTGCCGGACGCCTCGGGGTCGTCGATGATGCGGCGCAGCTGCGTGAGGTGGGCCGGGCGCAGGTAGTGCTGGATGTCGTGGATGGCCTCTTCGGCGAGCTTGCGCAGCGCCTGAGGCTCCACCTTGAGGAAGGTCCGCCCGTCCGGCCCCTCGACCGTGGAGACACCCTCGGAGGTCACCAGCCGGTACGGCGTGGTGTCCTCCCCTTGGGGGAGCAGATCGGTGTACGCGAACTCAGGCATCTCGCCCATTCCTCACTCGACAGACGCGGCCCGCCTCCTTTGGCGAGCGTCCACCAGCGTAGAACCTGCGTCTGACGGCGAGCTTGTGAGGTAAGGCTCAGTTCGTCACGGTCAGGGGGTCGCAAAGGCCGTGAGCGGGGGGTGTCGCGATCTATCGTGTTTGGGTACGCTGCTGCCGTGGACCTTCAGAAGCAGACCGCGCCCGCCGGCTCCGAGCTCCGCGCCTCCGACGCCGAGCGTGACCGCATCGCCGAGATCCTGCACGACGCCCTCGCCGAGGGTCGTCTCACCGCGGACGAGCACGCCGAGCGTGTCGACGGGGTGCTGCGCGCCAAGACGGTCGGCGAGCTGGAGGTGTTCATACGGGACCTGCCCGCCGCCCACCGCCCGGGCCCGGCCCCGTCGCCCGCCCCGCACCGCCCGACCGCCGGTGCCATTCCGATGGACCCGGACGACACCGTGGTCGCGATCTTCAGCGGAGCCCTCCGCAAGGGCCGCTGGCGTGCGGGCCGCCGCATCCACGCGTACGCGATCTTCGGCAGTGTCGAGATAGACCTCAGCGAGGCCCTCTTCGACCACCAGCAGGTCGTGATCAAGTCGTTCGCGGTCTTCGGCAGCGTCGACATCCGCGTCCCGGAGAACGTGTCGCTGCGCGGCATGGGCGGTGGTGTGCTCGGCAGCTTCGAGGTGGACACCCTCGACTCGGGCGACCCGGAGGCCCCCGTCGTCTACGTGGACGGCTGGGCCGTCCTGGGCAGCGTCGAGGCGCGGCCCCGGCGCGGCACGTTCGTCGCGGACATCCTGGACCGGGTGCAGCGCAAGGTCGACAAGAGTTTGCGCAAGCACCTGGATCATTGACAGTCGCGAATCCTCCCCGGGTTCGGAGCAAATCGGTGCACCGGTGACGCGACCCCACGGACCTTGCGAACGGGGCGAATCCAGCGCTTCGGAACTCAGTGCATAGGCGCGCGTACAGCGGGTAGGCCTTGCTGCATCGTCTCTCGCTCGCGAAGCCGTCGTCAGGAGTAGACCGTGCTGCAACCGCCGCATTCGTCCCTGCAGGTAGCTGCCGTTCCGGCCCCGCGGGTGCCAGCGCGAGACAGGGATCAAGACGCCCCGTGGCACACCGAGGCGGTGTGCCGGCGGGACGAAGCGGGCCTGTTCTTCGCACCCTCCAAGGAGCCCACCGCGGCCCGGCTCTCCCGGGAGGAGGCGGCGAAGCGGGTCTGCGCCCGCTGTCCGGTGATGGTCGAATGCCGCGAACACGCCCTGCTCCAGCCCGAGCCGTACGGCGTCTGGGGCGGCCTGACCGCCGCGGAACGCCGCGTGGTCCTGGCCCGGCGCCGACGCCGTGACCTGGAGCTGAAGAAGGCGGCCCGTTCGTCGGACCGCATAGCCGCGGCAGGCTGAGCGACAGAGGAAGAGGGCGCCCCCACCGCACCGGGGGCGCCCTCTTTCTCGGCTCTTCAGCGGATCTTTTCGGAACGTCGATCTTTCCGAATCGGGGGCTACTTCCCCTTGTCGAAGTCGATCGCGCTGTACGCCCGCAGCTTGCTCAGCCGGTGCTCGGAATCGATTCTGCGGACCGTGCCCGACCGCGACCGCATCACGATCGAGTCGGTCGTGGCGGTCTCCGCCCGGTAGCGAACCCCCCGCAGCAGCTCCCCGTCGGTGATCCCGGTCGCCACGAAGAACACGTTCTCGCCGGTGACCAGATCCTCCGTGGTCAGCACCCGGTCGAGGTCGTGCCCGGCGTCGAGCGCCCGCTGCCGCTCCTCGTCGTCCTTGGGCCACAGCTTGCCCTGGATCGTGCCGCCCAGGCACTTCACGGCACAGGCCGAGATGATGCCCTCCGGCGTACCGCCGATGCCGAGCAGCAGGTCGACGCCCGTGCCCTCGCGCAGCGCCAGGATCGAGCCGGCCACGTCACCGTCGGAGATCAGCCTGATCCGCGCACCGGCCTCACGGATCTCCTTGATGATGCCCTCGTGCCGCGGCCGGTCCAGGATCACCACCGTCACGTCCTCGGGCGTGGACCGCTTGGCCTTGGCGACCCGGCGGATGTTCACCGACACCGGCGCGTTGATGTCGACGAAGTCGGCCGCCTCCGGGCCGGTGACGAGCTTGTCCATGTAGAAGACCGCCGACGGGTCGAACATGGAGCCGCGCTCGGCCGCGGCCAGCACCGCGATCGCGTTCGTCATGCCCTTCGCGGTCAGCGTGGTGCCGTCGATCGGGTCCACGGCGATGTCGCACTCGGGCCCGGTCCCGTCCCCGACGCGCTCCCCGTTGAACAGCATGGGGGCCTCGTCCTTCTCGCCCTCACCGATGACGACGACGCCGTTCATCGAGACGGTGGAGACGAGGGTCCGCATGGCGCGCACCGCGGCGCCGTCGGCGCCGTTCTTGTCACCGCGTCCCACCCAACGGCCCGCGGCCATCGCCGCTGCCTCGGTCACCCGGACCAGTTCCAGGGCGAGGTTGCGGTCGGGGGCCTCGGAGGGCACATCCAGTTCGGACGGCAAATGATGATGCTCGGTCATCGGAGCGCACCTTTCTGTACGACGACGGCCGGATGAGGGCTTTGTCGCCTGACTCTATCGCCGAGGCCGCAAAATGAGCAGGGGCCCCCACGGATGAGCGCTCCGGAGACCTGCGACGATAGGGGGCGTGGCAGGCACGAACGGCAAGCAGAAGACGGCGCGGGACATGATCCTCTCCATGGGTGTCATCGTCCTCGTGGCGGGCTTCGTGTATCTCTTCATCCCGCACGACGACAGTCCGCGCGAGGCCAAGGCGGTCGACTACCGGGTCGAACTGCTCACGGCACGCCGCGCCGCCTCGTACCCCGTGGCCGCGCCCGAGGGCCTGACCGACTCATGGAAGGCCACCTCCGTCCGCTATCAGGGCGACGACTTCGACACCTGGCACCTCGGCTTCCACGACCCCGAGGGGGAGTACGTGGCGGTCGAGCAGTCCACTCAGCGGCGCCCCGTCTTCCTCGACGAGGCGACCCAGGGCGCGCGGGAGACCGAGAAGACCGAGAAGATCGCCGGCCGGACGTGGACCCGCTACGAGGGCGGCCGCTACGACGCGCTGGTCCTCGAGGGCACCAAGGGCTCGACGACGGTCGTGACGGGCACGGCGTCGTTCGCGCAGCTGACGAAGATGGCTGAGGCGCTGCGGACCAAGTGAGCCGCGTACCCGCGTAGGCACGGCGAAGGCCCCCGGCGTGATGCCGGGGGCCTTCGCCGTGCTCTGGGAGGGGCTCAGACCGTGGTGACGACCTGGTCGAACTCCAGGCGCGGGGAGCGCGGGTACCAGGCGTCCGGGCCCGGACGGCCGATGTTGACGATCATCAGCGGGGTGTGGTCGTCGTCCAGGAACTCCTTGCGCACGCCCTCGAAGTCGAAGCCGGTCATCGGGCCGGCGGCGAGACCGGCGGCGCGGACGCCGACGATGAAGTACGCGGCCTGGAGGGCGGCGTTCAGTCCGGCGGCGTTCTCACGGACCGGGCGCTCGGTGAAGAAGACGTCCTTGATCTGCGGCGCGGCCGGGAACAGGTGCGGCAGCTCCTCGTGGAACTCGTTGTCCGCGGAGAGGATCGCGACCAGCGGGGCGCCCGCCGTCTTGGCGCGGTTGCCCTCGGCCAGGTGCGGCACGAGGCGCTCGCGGGCCTCGGGGGAGCGGACCAGGGTGATGCGCAGCGGGGTCTGGTTGAAGGCCGTCGGACCGTACTTGACCAGGTCGTAGATCGCCTGCACCTGCTCGTCGGTCACCGGCTCGTCGGTGAAGGCGTTGGCGGTGCGGGCCTCGCGGAACAGCAGGTCCTGGGCGGCGGGGTCAAGAACGAGGGACATGGATGCACTTTCTCGCGACGGTCGGTCCGGAAGATCGGCTGACGTCTTCGACCGTACGCGAGTGAAGTTCAACGTTCAACTAACCTGAGGGTGTCGTGTGTCACCCCGCACCGAACGGGTCGAGCTACTCGGTGTCCCCGTCCTCCGCGGCCTCCTCGGCCAGCGCCGCATCCAGCCGCGCCCGCGCCCCGTCCAGCCAGCGCCGGCAGACCTTGGCCAGCTCCTCGCCGCGCTCCCAGAGCGCGAGGGACTCCTCCAGCGTCGTACCGCCCGCCTCCAGGCGCCGGACGACCTCGATCAGTTCGTCCCGCGCCTGCTCGTACCCGAGCGCCTCGGACGTGCCCGGCGTCTCATCAACCTCGCTGGTCATCCATCCACCCTATGTGTCCACTCGTACGGAGAACTCACCCTCGGAGACCCGGGCGCGCAGCGCCTCGCCGGCCTCCACCTCGCCGGGATCGCGGACGGCGTGCCCGTCCGCCTTCTGCAGCACGGCGTACCCGCGCTTCAGGGTCGCGGCGGGGGAGAGGGCCACCACGCGCGCGTGCGTGTGCGTCAGCTCCGAGTCGGCCCGGTCGAGCTGGTGCCGCAGACAGCGCCGGCCCCGGTCGAGCAGGTCCGCCACGTGGTCGGCGCGCTCGTCGATCATCCGGTGCGGGTCCTCTATCGACGGCCGTGCGAGGGCATGGGCCAGCCCGCGCTCCTCCCGCTCGACCAGCGCCGCCACACACCGCCGCGCCCGGTCCCGCAGCAGCCGCACGCGCTCGTACTCCTCGCCGACGTCCGGTACGACCTTCTTGGCGGCGTCGGTCGGGGTGGAGGCGCGCAGGTCGGCGACGTGGTCGAGAAGCGGGTTGTCGGGCTCGTGCCCGATCGCGGACACCACGGGCGTACGGCACTGGGAGACCGTCCGGATCAGCTGCTCGTCGGAGAACGGCAGCAGGTCCTCCACACTGCCGCCGCCCCGCGCGACGATGATCACGTCGACGTCCTCGATCGCGTCGAGCTCCTTCACGGCCTGCACGACCTGCGGTACGGCGTGCACGCCCTGCACGGCGACGTTGCGCACCTCGAAGCGGACGGCGGGCCAGCGGTGCCGGGCATTCTCCAGGACGTCCCGCTCGGCGGCCGAGGCCCGTCCGCAGATCAGTCCCACGAGCTGCGGCAGGAACGGCAGCGGCTTCTTCCGCTCCGGCGCGAACAGCCCCTCCCGCGCGAGGGTCTTCTTCAGCTGCTCCAGACGCGCGAGCAGCTCACCGACGCCGACGGGCCTTATCTCGGCGGCCCGCAGCGACAGCTGCCCACGCGGGGCGTACCACTCCGGCTTCGCGAGGACGACGACCCGGGCGCCCTCGCTCACCACGTCCGCGACGGCGTCGAACACCTGCCGGTAGCAGGTGACGCCGACGGAGATGTCGTGCGACGGGTCGCGCAGCGTCAGGAACACCACACCGGCGCCCGGCCGCCGCGACAACTGCGTGATCTGACCCTCGACCCACACCGCCCCGAGCCGGTCGATCCACCCCCCGATGAGCCGCGACACCTCACCGACGGGGAGCGGGGATTCCGCAGACGTGTTCACAGCCATGCCCGCGAGGGTAGTGGGCGCCGCTGACAACGAGGCTCAGCCGCTCGGAGAGGCGTTCTCCAGGCTCAGGGCGAGGGCGACGCGTCCCGCCGGCTGCCCCGCACCGTCGGCACCACCAGCCCGACGAGCGTGTTCCCCGTCGGCCGCGGGGGCCGCCGCCGTCCCGGTCCCCGGCATCGTGCCCTCTCCGTATCCCCTCTCCGCTCCCCTCCGCCCGCGTCCCTCACCTCGCGTCCCGTCAGTCTTCCCGGGGACTCCACACCGACGCGATCTCTGACCCGCCGAACGCGGCCTTACGATGGGACGCATGTCTGCTTCGCCTGGCCGTCGTGTCCTGCTCGCCGCCCCCCGTGGCTACTGCGCGGGTGTGGACCGCGCCGTCATCGCCGTCGAGAAAGCGCTGGAGCAGTACGGGGCTCCGGTCTACGTCCGGCATGAGATCGTCCACAACAAGTACGTCGTGCAGACCCTCGAGAAGAAGGGCGCGATCTTCGTCGAGCAGACGGAGGAAGTGCCCCCGGGGAACATCGTCATGTTCTCCGCACACGGCGTCGCCCCTGTCGTCCACGAGGAGGCCGAGCGCGGCCGCCTCGCCACCATCGACGCCACCTGCCCCCTCGTCACCAAGGTCCACAAGGAAGCCGTCCGGTTCGCCAACGAGGACTACGACATCCTCCTGATCGGCCACGAGGGCCACGAAGAGGTCATCGGCACCTCCGGCGAGGCCCCCGAGCACATTCAGCTGGTCGACGGGCCGGGCGATGTCGCGAAGGTCGAGGTCCGCGACCCGTCCAAGGTCGTCTGGCTCTCCCAGACCACGCTGTCCGTCGACGAGACCATGGAGACCGTCGACGCGCTGCAGGACAAGTTCCCGCAGCTCATCTCCCCGCCCAGCGACGACATCTGCTACGCCACGCAGAACCGTCAGCTGGCCGTGAAGCAGATGGGCGCCGAGTCGGAACTGGTCATCGTGGTCGGCTCCCGCAACTCCTCCAACTCCGTGCGGCTCGTGGAGGTCGCCAAGCTCGCGGGTGCGCGTGAGGCGTACCTCGTGGACTTCGCCGACGAGATCGACGAGGCCTGGCTGGAGGGCGTCTCCACGGTCGGCGTCACCTCGGGTGCCTCCGTCCCGGAGGTCCTGGTCGAGCAGGTCCTGGAGTGGCTCTCGCAGCGCGGCTTCGAGGACGTCGAGCTGGTCAAGGCGGCCGAGGAGTCCATCACGTTCTCCCTGCCCAAGGAGCTTCGCCGCGACCTGCGCGAGGAGGCGGCGGCGCTGGCCGCCGAGCGCGGTGGGGCCGGGGCCGGGACCGCCACCGGTGAAAATTCCGGGGAGTGATCGCGGAGCGGCCGGGGAGTGCTCGGGGAGTCACTGCGTGAGGACCGCAATCCGGCCGGTGACTGCATGGCCCTACGTCGTAACGTAGGGCCATGCAGATCTTCGGTGTGGACATCGGCGGTTCCGGGATCAAGGGCGCCCCGGTGGACCTGGACAAGGGTGACCTGGCGCAGGAGCGCCACAAGGTCCTCACCCCGCACCCGGCCACGCCCGACGGGGTGGCCGACGGCGTCAAGCAGGTCGTCGACCACTTCGGCTGGACGGGCCCGATCGGGGTCACGTTCCCGGGCGTGGTCACCGACGGAGCCGTGATCCGTACGGCGGCGAACGTCGACGACAGCTGGATCGACACCGACGCCCGCGCGCTGCTCGGCGAGCGGCTGGGCGGCCTGCCGGTGACGGTGGTGAACGACGCGGACGCGGCGGGCGTCGCCGAGATGCACTTCGGCGCCGGCCGCGGCCGCCAGGGCACGGTGATCGTGCTCACGCTCGGCACGGGTATCGGCAGCGCGGTCTTCGTCGACGGCGTCCTCGTTCCCAACACCGAACTGGGTCATCTGGAGCTGGACGGGCACGACGCGGAGAAGCGGGCCTCCAGCAAGGCCCGGGAGGACCACGACATGACGTGGGAGCACTGGGCGTCGCACCGTGTGAGCAAGTACCTCGCCCACGTCGAGATGCTGTTCTCGCCGGAGCTGTTCATCATCGGCGGCGGCGTCAGCCGCAAGTCCCACAAGTTCCTGCCCCACATCGAGGGCATCAAGGCGGAGATCGTCCCGGCACAGCTGCAGAACAACGCGGGGATCGTGGGGGCGGCGATGCGGGCGGCCGGGCACTAGGGCCCGGCAGGCGTCACACCACCGGCAGGCGTCACACCGGCGGACGGGGCTCGGCTGCTGCCGTCGCCCGCCGCCGGTGCACCAGCCGGATCCGCCGGACGATGACGATGAGCCCGGCGACGAGCGTCCCCCCGTACAACCATCCGGCCTGCGTGGCGAGCGCCGTCACCACTCCCATCAGCCTGCCGCCGGCCCCTCCGTCGCCGTCGGCCACCGGCAGCAGACCCACGGCGAACGCGATCGGCACGACGACGGGCGCGATCATCAGATCCCCCCGGCGCACCCAGACCGCGGTCAGCACACACACCGGCAGGAACAGCACGCCGTAAGCCGTCAGCGACGTCCCGAACAGCGCCGCGCACAACGAGCCGAGCAGGAACATCACCAGTCCGCAGAACAATCCGCTGCCCAGCCCGGTCAGCCGGGGATTCGGCAGCCGTCCCGCACCGGGTGCCGCCGACGCGGGCGCGGTCCGCCGTACCGGCGCCGTACGGCGCTGCGCCCCCGGCGCCCGCTCCGCCCGTTCCGCTCGCACCGCCGCCTCGCCGTCCGTACCCCGGTGCGCCTGGGGTGGCAGTGACGATCCCGGCCGGTCGCGTCGCGGTCCGTACCGGGCAGGTCGCGTCCTGTATTGCTCCACTGCACCAACGTAGGTCGTTTAATGTGCCGAATCGCCCCTCAGACACGCCGTGGGCCGGGGCTTGGCCAAGCGTTCGACAGGTCGCCGGGCCGGTTGCGGGTACGCCGTAGACTGGTGGATCGGCCGGTCCCCTGGCCCCCTGGCCCTCTCCACTCACGGGAAGTCGCAACGTGTCGCTCACGATCGGAATCGTCGGTCTGCCGAATGTCGGCAAGTCGACCCTGTTCAACGCCCTGACCAAGAACGACGTGCTGGCGGCCAACTACCCGTTCGCCACCATCGAGCCGAACGTGGGCGTCGTCGGCGTCCCCGACCCGCGGCTCGGCAAGCTGGCCGAGATCTTCAAGTCGGAGAAGGTCCTCCCGGCCACGGTCGACTTCGTCGACATCGCGGGCATCGTGCGCGGCGCGTCCGAGGGTGAGGGCCTGGGCAACAAGTTCCTGGCGAACATCCGCGAGTCGGACGCGATCTGCCAGGTCATCCGTGCCTTCGCGGACGAGAACGTCGTGCACGTGGACGGCAAGGTCTCGCCCAAGGACGACATCGAGACGATCAACACCGAGCTGATCCTGGCGGACCTCCAGACGATCGAGAAGGTCCTCCCGCGCCTCCAGAAGGAGTCGCGCATCAAAAAGGACATCGCCCCGAAGGTCAAGGCCGTCGAGGAGGCCAAGGAGATCCTGGAGAAGGGGGACACCCTCTTCGCCCACGGGATCGTCCAGGGCAGCGAGCGCAACGAGCTCCTGCACGACCTGCACCTGCTCACCACCAAGCCGTTCCTCTATGTCTTCAACGTCGACGAGGACGAACTGGTCGACGAGGACTTCAAGAACGAGCAGCGGGCCCTGGTCGCCCCCGCCGAGGCGATCTTCCTCAACGCCAAGCTGGAGGCGGACCTCGCCGAGCTCGACGAGGACGAGGCCCTCGAACTCCTCCAGTCCGTCGGCCAGGACGAGCCCGGCCTCGCCACCCTCGCCCACGTCGGCTTCAACACCCTCGGCCTCCAGACCTACCTCACGGCCGGCCCCAAGGAATCCCGCGCCTGGACCATCAAGAAGGGCGCCACGGCCCCCGAGGCGGCCGGCGTCATCCACACCGACTTCCAGAAGGGCTTCATCAAGGCGGAGGTCATCTCCTTCGACGACCTGGTGGAGACGGGCTCGGTGGCGGAGGCCCGCGCGAAGGGCAAGGCGCGCATGGAGGGCAAGGAGTATGTGATGCAGGACGGGGATGTGGTGGAGTTCCGCTTCAACGTGTGAGCGGATGAAAACGAGCGGGGCCCGACTCTTGGGAGTCGGGCCCCCTGCTTTTGCCAGTAGGCCGCCGGGGCTGAAGTAAGATTCAATCTACGTAAGAATCAATCTACGTAGCCCTGGGGTTGCCGTGGAGTTCCAAGGCCGGGTCGGAGATCTTGAACTGCTGGCCGAGCAGTACCGGACAGTGGCAGAGGGTGCTGGAGCCGCTCCAGGGCGGGCTGTGATCATGACGGGTCGGCGCCGGGTGGGGAAGTCGCGACTGGTCCAGGAGTTCTGCGACCGCTCGGGAGCGCCGTACGTGGTCTTTCAGGCCACCCGGGGACGTAACCCTGTGACGGAGCGTGCCGACTTTGCCGCGACCCTCGCGCAGTCGCTGCTGCCGGGGGCGGAGCTGGTCGCCGGTCTCCAGGCGCGGGACTGGAACCAGGCCCTGCGCTCGCTGGCGCTCGCGGTACCCGATCACGCGCCCAGCATCGTGGTGATCGACGAGGTGCCCTGGCTGGTCGAGCAGGATCAGGAATTCGAGGGCGCACTCCAAACTGTCTGGGACCGTCACCTGTCTTCCAAGCCCGTGCTTCTGCTGCTGGTCGGCAGCGATACCTCGGTGATGGAGGCGCTGCAGTCGTACGGGCGCCCGTTCTTCGGCCGGGCAGCGAAAATGACCGTCCGTCCTCTGAACCTGGCCGACGTGCAGGCGATGACCGGACTCGACGCCGCAGGGGCCGTCGACGCCCAGTTGATCACTGGAGGATTCCCGGAGATCGTGCAGTCATGGCGGCCGGGTATGGAACGTACGGCCTTCTTGCAGGCTTCGGTCGCCCATCCCCTTTCGCCCCTGCTGGTGGCCGGCGAGCTGACCCTGCTGGGCGAATTCCCCGAGGCTTCGCACTCACGTGCCGTACTGGAAGCGGTGGGCAGCGGTGAGCGCACGTTCAGCGCGATCGCGGCCCAGGCCGGCGGTGCCAGTGCGCTGCCGTCCGGCACTCTCTCCCCGCTGCTGGCCACACTGCAGGCCAAGCGAGTCCTGGCCGCTGATCTCCCACTGTCCGCCAAGCCGGACAGCAAGAACAAGCGCTATCGGATCGCCGACCCGTATCTGCGGTTCTGGCTGGCCTTCCTGGCGCGCGCGATCCCGCTCATCGAGCGTGGCCGCGGTGACTTGGCACTGGAACGCATCGAGCGGTCATGGGCCACTTGGCGCGGGCGAGCGGTCGAGCCACTGATCCGCGAGTCCTTGCTGCGTCTGATGCCCGATGACGAGTGGCCGGAGACCGAGGCCGTCGGCGGTTGGTGGAACCGTCAGAACAACCCCGAGATCGACCTCATCGGCGCGGATCGCGAGCCGGTGGCCCGGCAGGTGCACTTCGTCGGGTCGGTCAAGTGGCTGGAGACTCAGCCCTTTGGCCGCCATGAGTACGACGCCTTGGTACGCGACATGCTCGCCGTCCCCGGCACCACCCCCGATACCCCGCTGGTCGCGGTCTCCCGTTGCGGGGTGGCGGATGATCTGCCGCTGACCGCGCACTGGGGTCCGGAGGACCTCGTACGGGCATGGCAGCCCCGATAGCCGCGGAGCCTGACGGTGCTGGGGCGACCTGGCCTCAGATCAGCGCGAAGGGACCGTCAGCTTTCGACGCCGGCGAGTGCCGCCTCGTACTGCTCGTCCGTCACCGGCTCCAGCCAGGTCGTGCCGTCGCCGGTGGGGGTGCCGACGACCAGGGCGATGTGGGCCAGGAGGTTGGTGTCGGTGGCGCCGTGCCAGTGTTCCTCGTTCGGGGGGCACTTGACGGTTTCGCCGGCGCTGACGCGGATGACGTGGCCGTCCCGGGTGCCGACCAGGCCGACGCCGTCGGTGATGTGCAGGACCTGGCCCAGGGCGTGGGAGTGCCAGTTGGTGCGTGCGCCGGGGGTGAAGCGCACCAGGGCGGCGGCCAGGCGGGCCGGTTCCGCGGGGGTCTCGATCATGTTGAGGTAGACGTCGCCGGTGAAGCGCTCGGCCGGGGCCCTGAGGGTGGGGGTGTCGGTGATGTGTTCCACGGTTCGCTCCTGTCGTCAGGCGTCGCGTCGTCAGGCGTCGCGCGCGTCGGTGATCTGCTTGAGCCGGGTGATCGCGGTCATGGCGTTGGGCCAGCCGGCGTAGAAGGCCAGGTGGGTGATCGCCTCGGACAACTCCTCTGCAGTCAGGCCGTTGTCCAGGGCCACACCGAGGTGGTAGCCGAGCTGCTCGCCGCGGTACAGGGCGGCCAGCACGCTCACGGTCACCAGGCTGCGGTCGCGCGGGGACAGCCCGGGGCGTTCCCAGACGTCACCGAACAGGACCTCGTCGGTGACCTCGACGAGCTTGGGCGCGATCCCGGCCAGCTCCTGGGGTGCGGACTGCTTCGGCATGAGAGATCTCTCCTCGATCAAGACGGACTGTGCGGACTTCAACCGCTGCCGGTATCGAGGAAAACGCAGCCCGGTGTGGTGGAGAAGGGACTGCCGTTACAGGTACTGACAGGGCCCCCCACCCGTGGCACGCCGGGCCTAGCCTGGAACGCGTGAGTACCGAGAGCGACGTCCGCGAGTTCCTGGCATCCCGCCGCGCCAAGATCACGCCGCAGCAGGCGGGGCTGCCCGCCTACGGCGGCAATCGGCGGGTGCCGGGCCTGCGTCGCGAAGAGGTCGCGCTGCTCGCCGGTGTCAGCATCGACTACTACGTCCGCCTCGAACGCGGTCACCTCGCCGGCGCCTCCGAGGAGGTCCTCGACGCCGTGGCGAACGCTCTCCAGCTCGACGACGCCGAGCGCGCCCATCTGTTCGACCTGGCCCGCGCCGCCGCCAAGCGCCCGGCCCGCCGCCCCAGACGCGCCCGTGGCCCCCTGCCGGACAGTGTCCTGCGCGTCCTGCGGTCGATGACCGACTCCCCGGCCTTCATCCGCAACGGCCGGCTGGACATCCTCGCGACCAACCACCTCGGCCGGGCCCTGTACTCCCCGCTGTTCCCCGACCGCACCGTCCGGACGGTCAACATCGCCCGGTTCCAGTTCCTCGACGCCCGTGGCCGCGACTTCTTTCCCGACTGGGAGGAGTCCCTGAACACCACGGTGTCCCTGCTGCGGACCGAGGCCGGACGCGCCCCTCACGACACCGAACTGACCGGCCTGATCGGCGAGCTCGTCACCCGCAGCGAGGAGTTCCGCACCGCCTGGGCCAGGCACAACGTGCGCCTGCACCACACCGGCCGCAAGTCCTTCCGCCACCCCGAGGTCGGTGTCCTCACCCTCGACTTCGACGCCATGGAACTGCCCGCCCAGCCTGGCCTGACCCTCACCGCCTACAGCGCCGCACCCGGCTCGGCAGACCACGACACCCTCCAACTGCTCACCGCGTGGGCCGCCACCGAGGAGGCGCCGTTCACCGGTGACGCCGCCGCCCCCGACCAGCGGCAGGGCTGAGCACGCCGGGCCGCGCGCGGCACCGGCCGGTCAGCGCGGCTTGGTCGCGCGGACGATCGCCGAGTGCATGCCGTCGGCCACCGCGTGGGTCGGGGTGATCTCCACGTCGGTGAAACCGGCGGCCTCCAGGCCCTGCCGGTACTCGGCGAAGGACAGCGCGCCGGCGATACAACCGGCGTAGTCACCGCGCTCGGCACGCTGAGCGGGGGCGAGGGCGTCGTCGGCGACGATGTCGGAGACGCCGATCCGGCCGCCGGGCCTCAGCACGCGGAACGTCTCGGCGAACACGGCCGGCTTGTCGGTGGACAGGTTGATCACGCAGTTGGAGATGACCACGTCGATGGTGTCGGCCGGCAGCGGGACGGCCTCGATGGTGCCCTTGAGGAACTCGACGTTCGTCGCGCCCGCCTTCTCGGCGTTGGCCAGGGCGAGTTCGAGCATCTCGTCGGTCATGTCCAGTCCGTAGGCCTTGCCGGTCGGGCCGACGCGGCGGGCGGAGAGCAGGACGTCGATGCCGCCGCCGGAGCCGAGGTCGAGTACGCGCTCGCCGGTGCGGAGTTCGGCGACGGCGGTGGGGTTGCCGCAGCCGAGGGAGGCGGCGACCGCCGCGGCGGGCAGGGCGTCGCGCTCGGCGGTGGCGTAGAGGGTGGAGCCGAAGTTCTCGTCGACCTCGACCGGCTCGGGGCCGCAGCAGGCGGTGCCGCCCGTGGTGACCGACACGGCTGCCTCGGCGTATCGGTGGCGGACGATTTCGCGCAGGTCGGTGGAGTGCTCGCTCATGACAGTAGCCTCCGAACGGGCTGTATTGATGTTTGTTGATACAACCTTGCGCCTTGAATCGAAAAACGTCAACATAGAGGCATGTCGAAACAAGAGCTCGAGGTGATCGACCAGGACGCCGCCTGCTGCGAGGGCCTGGCCACCGCGCCCCTGGACGAGGAACGTGCCCGGGAGCTGGCCAAGGTGTTCAAGGCGCTGGGTGACCCGGTGCGGCTGCGGCTGCTGTCGATGATCGCCTCGCGCGGGGAGGGCGGCGAGGTCTGCGTCTGCGAGCTGACCCCGGCCTTCGACCTGTCCCAGCCGACGATCTCCCACCACCTCAAGTTGCTCCGCCAGGCCGCTCTCATCGACTGCGAGCGGCGCGGAACGTGGGTGTACTACTGGGTGCTGCCCGGCGTCCTGGACCGGATCGCCGCGTTCCTGAGCGCGCCGGAGTCCGCCGGGACCGCCGCCATGGCCGCCACGGCCGCACCGCAGCCCACCGGAGTCCCCCGAGCCACGGGAGCCGTCGGAGTCACCGAAGCCGTCGGAGTCACCGGAGCCACCCCATGACCCCGCCCCTCGGCCGCCGCGTCGCCGCCGAAGCGCTCGGGACCGCGCTCCTGGTCGCCGTGGTCGTCGGGTCGGGGATCCAGGCCGCCCAGCTGTCGCACGACGCCGGTGTGCAACTGCTCGCCAACTCCCTCGCCACCGTCTTCGGCCTGGCCGTGCTGATCACGCTGCTCGGGCCGGTCTCCGGCGCGCACTTCAACCCCGCCGTCACCCTCGCCGTCTGGTTCACCGGCCGCCGCGACGGCACCGGCCCGAGCTTGCGGGAGGCCGCCGCGTACGTGCCCGCGCAGGTCGCCGGGGCGATCGGCGGCGCGGTCCTGGCCGACGCCATGTTCGGGAAGCCGCTGGTGAGGTTCTCCACCCAGGACCGTTTCGCCGGGCACCTGTGGCTGGGCGAGGCCGTCGCCACCGCCGGGCTGATCCTGCTCGTTCTCGGCCTGGGGCGCATCGGCCGCACAGCCCTGGCCCCCGCCGCCGTGGCCTCGTACATCGGGGCCGCCTACTGGTTCACGTCCTCCACCAGTTTCGCCAACCCCGCGGTGACCGTCGGCCGTGCGTTCACCGACACCTTCGCCGGTATCGCCCCCGCCTCCGTCTCCCCGTTCATCGCGGCCCAGTTGCTCGGTGCCGCGCTCGGTCTGGGCGTCGTCGCGATGGTCTACGGACGTCCCGCTCGTGCGGCGCACGTCGTCGTCCCGCGCGGCGAGCCCGAAGTCGCCCACTCCTGACCGACCGTCCCCGTCTGCAAGGACACCGCCATGAGCGCTGCCGCCCCGCGTCCCTCCGTACTGTTCGTCTGCGTCCACAACGCCGGCCGCTCCCAGATGGCCGCCGCCTTTCTCGCCCGCCTCGCCGGCGACCGGGTCGAGGTGCGCTCGGCGGGATCGGCACCCGCCGAGACCGTGAACCCGGCCGTCGTGGAGGCGATGCACGAGGCCGGTATCGACCTCTCCGCCGAGACCCCGAAGATCCTCACCCCCGAGGCGGTCCAGGCGTCCGACGTGGTCATCACCATGGGCTGCGGGGACACCTGCCCCGTCTTCCCCGGCAAGCGGTACCTGGACTGGCGGCTCGACGACCCGGCGGGACAGGGCGTCGACGCCGTCCGCCCGATCCGGGACGCCATCGAACAGCGCGTGCGCGGTCTGCTCGCCGAACTCGGCGTCCCGGCCGGGGCGTGACGCCGTGAGGACGAGCCTCGTCCTCACGGCGGGCCGGGCCTGTCAGGGAATCCAGGTTCAGAACTGAAGCGCCCAGGCGTCGATCCGCCCGGTGTCCAGGCGGGCGTTGTCGCTCACCCGGAGGGTCCACGTGCCGTTGGCGGCCTCGGCCGAGGCGTTCACGGAGTACGTGGTGTCGATGTTGTCCGCACTGCCGCCGGTGCCGTACCCCTTCAGGGTGTACGCCGTGCCGTCGGGGGCGATCAGCTGGACCTGGAGATCGCCGATGTAGGTGTGGACGATGTGGACCTCGACGGCCAGGGCCGAGGGCGCGTTGCCGGAGACACCGGAGACGGTCACCGGGGACTCGGCGGTGGCGTTGTCGGCGATGGCCTGGTCGGCGGTGTTCTCGAAGCGCGGGCCGGGCGGGGTGGTCGTACCGCCGCCGACGTTCAGGAGCCGGTTGGGCGAGCCGCTGCCGGGGCTGGTGACGACGCCGGTCGTGGCGGCGGCCGTCAGCGCGGCGGAGACCTGCGCGGGAGTGGCCGTGGGGTTGCCGGCCAGGTGGAGGGCGGCGGCTCCGGCGACGTGCGGGCTCGCCATCGACGTACCGGAGATGGTGCTGGTCGCCGAGTCGCTCGAGTTCCACGCCGAGGTGATGGACGAGCCGGGCGCGAACAGGTCCAGCACCGTGCCGTAGTTGGAGTAGCTCGCCTTCGCGTCGCTCGACGTCGTGGCGCCGACCGTGACGGCCTCGGTGACCCGGGCCGGGGACCGGGTGGAGGCGTTGGTGGACTCGTTGCCGGCCGCGACCACGAAGGTGACCCCGGAGGTGACGGCGTTGCGTACGGCGGTGTCGATGGCCGTATCGGCGGGGCCGCCGAGGGACATGTTGGCGACGGCCGGCTTGACCGCGTTCCCCGCGACCCAGTCGATGCCCGCGACGACCTGGGCGGTGGTGCCCTGGCCGGAGTTGTTCAGCACGCGGACACCGACGACCTTGGCCTGCTTGGCGACGCCGTAGGCGCTCCCGGCGACGGTGCCGGCGACGTGGGTGCCGTGGCCGTGGCCGTCCTGGGCGGTGTTGTCGTTGTCGACGGCGTCGTAGCCGTAGGAGGCGCGCCCGCCGAAGTCGCTGTGGGTGATGCGGACGCCGGTGTCGATGACGTACGCCGTGACGCCCTGGCCGGCCGAGTCCGGGTAGGTGTACGAGCTGTTCAGCGGCAGGTTCTTCTGGTCGATGCGGTCCAGGCCCCAGGAGGGCGGGCTGGGCTGCGTCCCGGTGATGCCGTAGGTCCTGTTCTGCACGACGGAGGCGATGGCCGGGTCGGCGGCGAGACGTCTCGCCTCGGACTCGGACGCCTCGACGGCATAGCCGTTCAGGGCCTTGGTGTACGTGCGCTCGATGTCGGCGCCGTACTTGTGCGCGAGGGCACGGCCCTCGGCGGAACCGGCCTTCGCGGTCTTCAGGGTGACGATGTAGCTGTCGGCGACGGCGTTCGCGGCGCCCTCGTACTGGACGCGTCCCTCGGCGGCGACCGGGGCCGCGCCGGCGGGGAGGGCGGAGACGAGGCTCGCGACGAGCGCCGCGGTGGCCGTCGCGCCGAGCGCGGCCAGTCTTCGCCGGGTGGATCCGTGGGGAGTACGCATCACTGCCATCTGAGGGGTCCTCCTCGATCGGTGGTGCGCTGTGGGGTGTGGTGCACGCCCGTCGAAGCCACCCTGGAGTCATGGTCATGTCAATCCGAGGACGACTCCTGTGCGTCAGCCGAAAGATTGAGGCCTCCACAGGAATTGCACAAGGGCCCTGCACGAACAGGCAGGGCCCTTGTGATGCGTCGTCAGATATGCCGTCAGTTCGCCAGATGTACCGTTCAGTCGTCGAATCCCGTGTTCCGGGTGCGCTTCTCCCACGCCACGACCTCGTCCCGCACCTGGTCGAGATGGCCGAGGACCGCGCTGACGCCGTCGTCGCCGAGGGGCAGGCGCAGCGGGGCCGGGTCGGCCTCCAGGGCGGCGAGGATGAGGGCGGCGGCCTTGGCCGGGTCGCCGGGCTGGGCACCGTCACCGCCGGCGACGGCCCCACGGGTCTCGCTGACCTTGCCGTACACCCCGGTGTCCGCACTGGCGCCGGCCCGTCCGGTCTCGAACAGACTGGTGCGGAAGGCGCCCGGCTCGACGATCAGCACCTTGATGCCGAAGTCCGCGACCTCGTCCGCGAGTCCCTCGGACATGCCCTCCAGGGCGAACTTCGTCGCGCTGTACGCCGAGAAGCCCGCGAAGGACAGCTGTCCGCCCATGCTGCTCATCTGCACGATCGCGCCCGAGCGCCGCTCCCGCATGTACGGCAGCACGGCCCTGCTGAGGGCGGCCGGGCCGAAGACGTGCACGTCGAACAGCGCCCGCAGCTCCTCCTCGGTGGTCTCCTCGAAGGCCCCGACATGCGTCCGGCCCGCGTTGTTGACCAGGACGTCGATCCGCCCGTGCCGCGCCACGACGTCCCGTACGGCGGCCTCGGCGGCGCCGGTGTCGGCGACGTCCAGGCGCAGCGCCTCCACCCGGTCGGGGTGGGCGGCGACCAGGTCGTCCAGCGCCTCGGGGCGCCGGGCCGCGCCGACCACCACATCGCCCGCCGCGAGGGCCGCCTCGGCGATCGCCCGCCCGAAGCCGCTGCTCGCACCCGTGATCAGCCACACCTTGTTCATGTCAGCTCCCCGTCTCGTGTCGTTACGTCCTTCACCCTCTCGCCGGGTCTGCTGCCCCGTCCAAGACTCAAGGTGATAACCAATGGTTATGACCCTGGACGTGCATGTACGGGAGCTGCGGTACTTCGTGGCGGTGGCCGAGGAACTGCACTTCACCCGCGCCGCCGAGCGCCTCTACGTGTCCCAGCCCGCCCTGAGCAAGCAGGTCCGGGCCCTGGAGCGGCAGTTGGGCGTCGAGCTGTTCCGGCGCGACCGGCACGGCGTGGCCCTCACCGACGCCGGTACGGCACTGCTGCCGCACGCCCGGCGGGTGCTGGCGGACTGGGCGGAGGGAGCGGCCGCGGTGGAGTCGGCGCGGGCGGCGCAGCGCAGCATCCTGGTGGTGGGCATGAGCACCAGCCCGGTCCGCGGCGGTCTGCTGCCGGCGATCCGCTCCCGCTTCACGGCGGCGCACCCGGAGGCCGTCGTCCGGCTGCGGCAGGTGAACTGGGAGGACCCCACCGCGGGCCTCGCCGACGGTGCCGCGGACGTGGCGTTCGTCTGGCTGCCGCTGCCCGGCCAGGACCGCTTCGCCTGGACGGTCATCGCCGAGGAGCCGCTCCTGGTCGCCCTGCCGGAGACGCACCCCCTCGCCGGCCGTGCCGAGATCGACTTCGCGGACCTGCTCGACGAGCCGTTCCTCGCGCTGCCCGAGAGCACGGGCCCGCTGCGCGACTACTGGCTCGCCCTGGACGCGCGTGACGGCCGACCGGCCCGGATCGGCGCCGAGATCGCGAGCACGGAGGAGACGTACGAGGCACTCGCCGCCGGCCTCGGCGTGTGCCTGGTGGCCGAGGGCAACGTCCCCCTGCTCACCCTGGGCGGCGTGACGGCCCGCCCGGTGCGTGGTGTCACCCCCAGCCGCTATGTCCTGGCCTGGCGCCGGGAGGACGAACGGCGGCCGCTGGTACGGGCGTACGCGGAGGCCTGCCGGCGGGTGACGGAGAGGGCGTAGCACGGGCCCTCACCGTCCGCGACGGCCTCCCGGCCCGTCGGCCCGGTCCGTCAGCCCGCCGGGCGGGCCTGCTCCAGCACTTCGGCCGGCAGGGCGGTGCCGGCCCCGATGACCTCGATGCCGAGCAGCCGCCACGACCCCGGCGACGGGGATCTGCCGGACGGCGGCGCCGTCGGCGATGTGCGCGACGAGCGACACATAGGCCGTGTCGTTCTCGCGGTCGTGCTGGCGCGTCGAACGTACCGAGGTACTCCTCGCCGCGGCTACGGCCCGGGCCACTGACAGGATCAGCACGGACCGGCCCGGTGACCTGAACTGACCAGCCGTCGGTCGGTGAAGCCCTCCGCGCCGCATGCCGCCGTCCCACCCTGCCGCGCCCGCTTACGATGCGCGCAGCCGTACGAAAGACCCCCGCCCACCGCCTCAGCCAGGAGCACCGAACCCGTGTCGATACCCCCGCCCCCTGGGAACCCGCAGCCCCAGGACCCGTACGGCCAACCTCCTGCCAACTGGCCTCAGGCGCAGCGTCCTTACGGCACCCCGGTCTCCGTCAACGCGCTCGCCGTGGCCGCTCTCGTGCTCGGCGTGCTCTGCTTCCTGCCCGCCGCGGGGCTCGTCCTGGGGCTGATCGCGCTGTGGCAGATCCGGCGGTCCGGGCAGAGCGGGCGAGGGATGGCGATCGCCGGGGTGGTGCTGTCGTCCGTCGGAGCCGTGCTGTGGGGGGTGGTGCTGGCCACGGGCGCCGCGTCCGAGGTCTGGGCGAAGTTCGAGGACGGCGCGCGGGGCAGCGAGAGCCTGTCGCTGCACACGGGCGACTGCTTCGACGCGCCCGACGGTCTGGAGGGCGACACCTACGACGTCGACCCGGTCTCCTGCCAAGACGGGCACGACGGTGAGGTGTTCGGGGTCGTCACGCTGCCGGGCGGCGCCTTCCCGGGCGACGGCAAGGTCACCGACATCGCCGACGAGAGGTGCTACGCGCTCCAGAGCCAGTACGCCATGGACACCTGGGCGATGCCGACCGACGTCGACGTGTACTACCTCATGCCGTCCCGGGAGAGCTGGCGCTACGGCGACCGCGCGATCATCTGCGTCTTCGGCAGCACCGACGCGAAGGCCGAGCTGACCGGCTCCCTGCGCGGCGACCCCACCACGCTCGACACCGACCAGGTCGTCTTCCTGTCCACGGCCAACGCCGTCGACGCGGCGCTGTACGAGGAGCCGGAAGAGCCCCCGGAGGACGACCTCGCCGGACCCCGGGCCTGGGCCGCACAGGTGCACGATGTACTCGGCGAACAGATCGAGGCCCTGCGCGGCCACTCCTGGCCCTCGGCCGCACAGAAGCCCGTCGCCGACCTGGTCGAGGAGATGGAAGAATCCCGCGAGCAGTGGTCGAAGGCGAGCGAGGCCGGTGACGTGGACACCTACTTCACGCACTACGAGAAGGCGTACGCGTACGTCGACGGCCCGGCGACCGTCACCGCGCGCAAGGCCCTCGGGCTGGCCACCACCCCGCCGTCGTTCAACGACAGTGAGAGCGGGAACTCCGAAGTCGAGGTGTGACGGCGGCTATAGCGGGGAGAAAGTGCCTGCGTAAAGCCCCCAGGGCCACCATGTCATCACATCGAGTGATTCTCTGGCCTTTGCTTGCATCGCACAACCTACGGTTGCCACGCTGTTGCTGTCTGTACAACCTGATGGGAGCGGCCAGTGACATTCGGTGAGCAGCCGGCGTATCTGCGCGTCGCGGGTGATCTCCGCCAGAAGATCGTCGACGGTCAGCTGCCACCGCACACCCGCCTCCCCTCCCAGGCCAGAATCCGCCAGGAGTACGGAGTCTCGGACACCGTCGCCCTGGAGGCCCGCAAGGTGCTCATGGCGGAGGGGCTGGTCGAGGGCCGCTCCGGCTCGGGGACATATGTGCGCGAGCGGCCCGTACCCCGGCGCGTCTCCCGCTCCGGATACCGCCCGCCCGGCGGAGCCACGCCGTTCCGCCAGGAGCAGGCCGACGGAGAGGGGCGCGGCACCTGGGAGTCCAGCAGCGAGCAGTCCGAGGCGAGTGTCGCGGTCGCCGAGCGGCTGGACATCGAGCCGGGCGACCGGGTGATGTGCACGAAGTACCTCTTCCGCGAGGGCGGCGAGGCGATGATGCTCTCCACGTCCTGGGAGCCGCTCTCGGTGACGGGCCGTACGCCCGTGATGCTGCCGGAGGAGGGGCCGCTCGGCGGCATGGGCGTCGTCGAGCGGATGCGCGCGATCGAGGTGATCGTGGACAACGTCACCGAGGAGGTCGGCGCCCGTCCGGGGCTCGCCGAGGAACTGCTCGTCCTGGGCGGCGTCCCCGGTCATGTGGTCGTGGTCGTCCAGCGCACGTTCTACGCCTCCGGCCGCCCGGTCGAGACGGCCGACGTGGTCATTCCGGCCGATCGGTACCGGGTCGCCTACCACCTTCCGGTCAAGTAGCGAACGCTCACATCCGTCCCGGGGCGCGCTCCCTGCGCGCCCCGCTCACACGATCACCGAGGCGGCCGTCGTCGAACGGGGCGGTCCGTATTTCCTGGCCGGTCGTCGTCTTCGCAGGTCGACAGCGGTGTCTGCGGTATGCCTCCGGCCGGATGCGTCGAGGTACTCAGACGGCGCGTTCATCGGCGCGCGCCCCCTGCGTTCTGGCTGGTTGCGTACCTCTTTGTGAAAACCCGTATTCGCTCCGTGAAGGTTAGGCGTAGGGTCGGGCATATGCGCATTGCGGTTTCCTTAGCGGGTGGGGCGCGGCACAGGCCGCGGGTGGGAAGTGGAGGGGCGCGATGAACGACAGCACGATCACTCTTCCCTGGCTCGTGATACGAGAAGACGACAACGGCAACCGCTACCGGGTGGGCCGGTACGCGACCCGGTCCGAGGCCCAGAAGATCGCGGACAGCCTCGACGGCCGCGGTCACAAACAGCTGTACTGGGTCGAGCGGCTGGGGCAGAACGGGGCGGGCGCGTGACGCGGGGCTGAGCCACCCGGTGCCTGCGCCCGGAGCCGGTGTCCGGCCGTGCTCCCGTAGGCTCCCCGCATGAGTGAGCGGATCGTCGTCGTAGGTGCCGCGCTGGTCGACGACGGGCGGTTGTTGGCGGCCCGGCGCAGCGCGCCCGTCGAGCTGGCCGGGCGCTGGGAGTTGCCCGGCGGCAAGGTCGAGCCGGGGGAGACGGCCGACGCGGCGCTCGTGCGGGAACTGCGAGAGGAACTCGGCGTCGACGCCGAGGCCTGCGGCCGTGTCCCGGGGGAGTGGCCCCTGAAGTCGCCCTACGTCCTGCAGGTGTGGACCGCGCGGCTGCGCCCCGGCTCCGCCGCCCCCGAGCCCCTCGAGGACCACGACGAACTGCGCTGGCTGGGCCCCGGCGAGATCTGGGACGTGGACTGGCTCGACCAGGACGTCCCGGCCGTACGGCAGACCCTCGCGCATCTCGGAGCCGCGGAAGGCCTCACCTCTTCCGGCCCTGGCGCGAAGGAAGTCCCCGGCGCCTGAGGCGATCCGGGGGCGTGCGGTGTCGGGCGTCTGCCGTGCGGGCGCCCCCCTGTGCCTTTCGTGCCACTGTGCGCTGCCCCGCGCGGTACTCCGACCCGGATATCGGGTATGTGCCCATTAACCCCATGAAACCGGACATGGGCGGGCCTCCTGTCTGGGAGTGATCGGCGTGATGGACACCGAAGGTGACTGCGCCGAGTGGACCTTTCCCGCCGAACCGGGCGCCGTGCGCACCGCCCGCCAGGTCGTCCGCGGCCAACTCCGCGACTGGAACCTCGACAGCCTGGCCGACCTCGCGGCGTTGCTGGTCAGTGAGTTGGTCACCAACGCCCTGCGACATGCCACGGGCCCCATCGGGGTCCGCCTGCTCCGACCGTCCGCCCTGGACGGCGTCCTGCGGGTCGAGGTCTCCGACCCACTCCCGGACCCGCCCCGCGAGCGCGCCGCCCGGCCCGAGGACGAGAGCGGCCGCGGACTGCAACTGGTCGCCTCCTCCTGCCGCCGCTGGGGTACCCGGCCCGGCGCCGCGGGCAAGACGGTGTGGTTCGAACTCGTCGTGCCGGGGTGAAAAATCGGTGTACGTACGCCCTGTCACTGTCGAGCGATTGGTTCAGGCCAGTGGCGGTTGTCGGCAGACGTGATTCGACGACGTGTCCCCTGGTTAGAAGACTGGAAGTGTTGTCACGGTCCGGACCGAAAACCATCGGGACCGTGCTGTGATCGTGAACACCGTGTTGTGCGGCACCGTAGTGCTGGATACTGCGGGCAGCCGCCCCCGGTGACCGGTGCCGGACGCGGTGAGCTGGAGGGGACGGTTCGCGTGAGCGAGATACCAGCGAAGGCCACGGAGTCCGAGGACCCGTCGCACGGCGCGAGGGCCAGGGCCGCGGACGGCCTGGCTTCCGCGGTGGGAGGTGCGCTCGCGGCCGACGGGGTCCCGCTCGGGGACGCCATGTGGCAGAGCAGTCCCCCGGGATCCATCTACGACTACATCAAGGTCGCGTCCTTCTCGATCGGCCCCGACGGGCTGGTCGACCAGTGGAGCCTGCGCGCCGAGCACCTTTTCGGCATCTCCGCCGCACGCGCCGTCGGCATGGACCCCATCGAGGCCTTCATCGACCCGCGCCATCGCGAGCGGGGCATGCGCAAGATGGCCGAGATCCTCGACGGCCGCGAGTGGACCGGCGTGGTGCCCTTCCGGATGCCCAAGGGCGCCGAGGGCGGCGAATGCGGTCATGAGGGACTCGCCGAGGTGTACG
Organism: Streptomyces purpurascens; assembly: GCF_045040895.1. Taxonomy (NCBI): domain Bacteria; kingdom Bacillati; phylum Actinomycetota; class Actinomycetes; order Kitasatosporales; family Streptomycetaceae; genus Streptomyces; species Streptomyces purpurascens. Next base: position 6,103,078 of record NZ_CP108341.1, read on the forward strand.
TCATGCCGACGCGCACCGAGGACGGCGAGAAGGCCGCCGTCTGCATCGTCGTCGACGTCCGCACGCTGCGCAGCATCGAGACCGACCTCGCCGCCTCGCAGGCTATTTTCAGTCAATCCCCGTTCGGATTCCTCCTGATCGACCCCGACCTGCGGGTCCGCCGCGTCAACCAGCGGTTCGCGTCGATCTTCGGCGGTGACGTCGACGACCACCGCGGCAAGGGCGTCCACGACTACCTCCAGCGCGGCGAGGCCGACCGGGTCGCCGCCACGCTGCGCCGGGTGCTGGAGACCGGCAGTTCCATCACCGACATGCACGTCACCGGCTTCGTGCCGGGCTCCGACGAGCGCCGCCACTGGTCCGTCAACCTCTACCGCGTGCACAGCGGTTCGGGCCGGCCCATCGGGATCGCCTGGCTCGGAATCGACATCACCTCCCGCCGTGCCGCCGCCCGCGAGGCCGCCGCCGCCCGGCGCAACCTCGCCCTGCTGAACGAGGCCGGCGCCCGCATCGGCAACTCCCTCGACCTGGAGACCACGGCCAGGCAACTCCTCGACGTCGTCGTGCCCGGCTTCTGCGACCTGGCCACGGTCGATCTGTACCAGGGCCTGCTGGTGGGCGACGAGACCCCGCCCGGGCTCGCCGACGGCAGCGCCGAGCTGCGCCGTGTGGCCTTCGCCAGTGCCGTCTCCGACGAGCCCTTCGCCGGTACCGGTGTGCCCGTCTCGGTCGGCGCCGTGCACCACTACCCGTTCAACTCGGCCTGCGCGGACGCCCTGCGCACGGCCCGACCCCAGTCCGTCCCCGGCGAGGACGGGGGGCTCGTGCAGTCCACGCTCGCCGTGCCGATGGTCGCCCACGACACCGTCGTCGGGCTCGTGCAGTTCGCCCGTACGAAGGGCAGCGAGCCGTTCGGCGACCGGGACCGCGATCTCGCGGTGGAGCTCGCGGCGCGCGCGGCCGTCTGCATCGACAACGCCCGCCTGTACCGGCGCGAGCACGAGCGGGCGTTGATACTGCAACGGTCCCTGCTCCCGCCCGGCGACCCGGAGGCCTCCGGTCTCGACATCGCCTGCCGCTATCTGCCCGGCAACGCCAACACCGGCCGGCCCAGCGAGGTCGGCGGCGACTGGTTCGACGTCATCGAACTCCCCGGGCACCGCACCGCGCTCGTCGTCGGCGACGTCATGGGCCGCGGCCTGCGCGCCGCCGTCGCCATGGGCGAACTCCGTACGGCGGTCCGGACCCTGGCGCAGCTCGACCTCGAACCGGCCGAGGTGCTCTCCCAGTTGGACGAGATCGCCCGCGGCCTCGGCGCCCCCGGGGGTGTCACGCAGGCGACCCGGGCGGCCCGCCGCCCCCGCGAGGCGGACCTCTCGGAGGTGTACCTCGCCACCTGTGTCTACGCCGTCTACGACTCCGTCACCCGGCGCTGCACCTTCGCCAACGCGGGCCATCTGCCGCCCGTCCTGGTCGAACCGGGCGAGTCCGCCCTGATGCTCGACGTGCCGCCGGGCCTGCCGCTCGGTGTCGGCGGCGAGCCCTTCGAGGAGGTCGAGGTCGAACTCCCCGAAGGCGCTCTGCTCGCGCTCTACACGGATGGACTGGTCGAAAGCCGCGACCATCCCCTGGACGAGGGCCTCCAGGCCTTCGTCAGCGCCCTGTCCGACCCCGCCCGCCCGTCGCCCGGCCACCACCCCTCGACGGCGGCGCTGCGCACCGACCCCTCTCAATACCTGGAGGACGTCTGCGACCACGTCCTCAACACCCTCGACACCCACCACGGCGAGGACGACATCGCGTTGCTGATGGCACGTGTACAGGGCCTGCCGACCGAGTCCGTGGGCGACTGGACCCTGCCGCGCGAGCCGCGGAGCGTGGGCCGGGCCCGTGAGTACGCGCGTGCCCAGCTGATCAGCTGGGACATGGAACCCCTGGTCGACACGACGGAACTCCTGGTCAGCGAGCTGGTCACCAATGCCCTGCGCTACGGCGAGGGAGAGATCCGCCTCCGGCTGCTGCTCGACCGCACCCTGGTCTGCGAGGTCTGGGACTCCGGCCTGGTCCAGCCCCGCCGCCGCCGGGCCCGCGACACCGACGAAGGCGGCCGCGGCCTCCAGCTCGTCGGCCTCCTCAGCGCCGCGTGGGGATCCCGGCGCACGCCCCGGGGCAAGACGGTCTGGTTCGAACTCCCCCTGCCCGGCGGCGAAACGCGCCTGACGGATCCGGCGGAGGCGCTGCTGAGCCTGTTCTGAGCACGGCCCGCGGCCACCGTACGCTCACGCCATGCCGACCCCCACCGCACGGCTCCGAGCGCCGTCCACACCGACGGCCCCCGCCCTGCTCCTGCGCCCCTGGCCCCCGGGGACGCCGCAGGGCTGGCCGCACTGGGCGGGGACGACGCCCTGCACCGCTGGACGTCCTTCGCCGTCGACGACGAGACGAGCGCCGCGCGGTGGCTGCGCGAGCAGCAGCGGGGCTGGGAGCAGGGCCGCCGCTACGCGTTCGCCGTCGAGGAAGTCCCGCCCTCCGGCGCGGACGGGCTGCCGGCGGGCCACGTGGTCCTCAAGGACGTCACCCTCGGCACCGCCGCCCGGCTATCCGCAGGAGGGCCATGTGCACGTACGGCACCTGGCAGAGGGCGCCGGCCCGCCCTCAGCCTGCTGAAGACCTCCTCCTGATCTTCGAGCCCAGCCATACCAGCGGGTCGTACTTGCGGTCGACCGCTCGTTCCTTCAGTGGGATCAGCGCGTTGTCCGTGATCTTGATGCCCTCGGGGCAGACCTCCGTGCAGCACTTGGTGATGTTGCAGTAGCCCAGGCCGTGTTCGTCCTGGGCGGTGGTCTTGCGGTCCAGGCCGGATTCCGAGGCCGCGTCCAGCGGGTGCATGTCGAGTTCCGCCACCCGCATCAGGAAACGGGGGCCCGCGAACGCCTGCTTGTTCTCCTCGTGGTCGCGGACCACATGGCAGGTGTCCTGGCACAGGAAGCACTCGATGCACTTGCGGAACTCCTGCGAGCGGTCGACGTCCTCCTGCATCATGCGGTACTCGCCGGGCGCGACCCCGGCCGGCGGTACGAAGGCCGGGACCTCCCTGGCCTTGGTGTAGTTGAAGCCGACGTCGGTGACCAGGTCGCGGACGACCGGGAACGCCCGCAGCGGCGTCACCGTGATCGTCTCCTCCCGGTCGAAGACCGACATGCGGGTCATGCACAGCAGCCGCGGCCGGCCGTTGATCTCCGCCGAGCAGGAACCGCACTTGCCCGCCTTGCAGTTCCAGCGCACGGCGAGATCGGGGGCCTGCGTGGCCTGGATGCGGTGGATGATGTCGAGGACGACCTCGCCCTCGTTCACCTCGACCTTGAAGTCCTCCAGGCCGCCGCCCCCGACATCGCCCCGCCACACCTTGAAGCGGGCTTCGTAGCCGCTCACTCGTACAGCTCCTCTTCGGCCAGGTACTTCACCAGCTCCTCCTTGTCGAACAGGGCGAGCAGGTCCGCACGGACGGGTTCGGTGGTCTCGCTGGAGAGGGTGATCTGGCCGCGGACCGGGTCCACCGCCAGCCCGCCCGTGGGGTCGGTGAGCGCGCACAGCAGGTTGATGCGGCGCCACTTGCGGTCCATCGCCGGATGGTCCTCACGCGTGTGCCCGCCGCGCGACTCGGTGCGCTCCAGCGCGGCCCGCGCCACGCACTCGCTGACCAGCAGCATGTTCCTGAGGTCCAGGGCGAGGTGCCAGCCCGGGTTGAACTGCCGGTGCCCCTCGACCCCGGCCCGGCGCGCCCGTACCCGCAGCTCGGCCAGCTTCTCCAGGGCCTGCTTCATCTCCGGCTCGCGGCGGATGATGCCGACCAGGTCGTTCATCGTCTGCTGGAGTTCCTGGTGCAGGGTGTACGGATTCTCCGGCGGGCCCCCGGCGGGGTCCTCGATCTCGGCCTCGGCCGAGAAGGGCCGCAGCGCCTCGGCGGCGGCGGAGTCGACCTGGACGTCGTCCACGACGGGCCGTGCCCCGGCCAGCCCGGCCGCGTACTCGGCCGCGTGCCAGCCCGCCCGGCGGCCGAACACCAGCAGGTCGGAGAGGGAGTTGCCGCCCAGCCGGTTGGAGCCGTGCATACCGCCGGCCACCTCACCGGCCGCGAACAGCCCCGGCACCCCGCGGGCCGCCGCCGTGTCGGACTCGACCGCGACCCCGCCCATCACGTAGTGACAGGTGGGCCCGACCTCCATCGCCTCCGCCGTGATGTCGACGTCCGCCAGCTCCTTGAACTGGTGGTACATCGACGGCAGCCGGCGCTTGATGACATCGGCGGGCATGCGGGTCGACACGTCGAGGAACACGCCCCCGTGCGGCGAGCCGCGCCCCTCCTTCACCTCGGCGTTGATCGCCCGTGCCACCTCATCGCGGGGGAGCAGCTCGGGGGGACGCCGGTTGTTGTCCGGGTCGTCGTACCAGCGGTCGCCCTCGTCCTCCGACTCGGCGTACTTGTCCTTGAAGACATCGGGGATGTAGTCGAACATGAACCGCTTGCCGTCGGAGTTGCGCAGCACACCGCCGTCGCCGCGCACCGACTCGGTGACGAGGATGCCCTTCACCGACGGCGGCCAGACCATGCCGGTCGGGTGGAACTGCACGAACTCCATGTTCAGCAGGGGAGCGCCCGCGAGGAGGGCCAGGGCGTGGCCGTCGCCGGTGTACTCCCATGAGTTCGACGTCACCTTGAAGGACTTGCCGATACCGCCGGTCGAGATCACGACGGCCGGTGCTTCGAGCACGAAGAAGCGGCCGGACTCGCGCTCGTAGGCGAAGACCCCCGAGACCCGGCCGTCCTCCTTCAGCACGCGCGTGACCGTGCACTCCTGGAAGACCTTCAGACGGGACTCGTAGTCGCCGGTCTCCTTGAAGTCCTCCTGCTGCAGCGCGACGATCTTCTGCTGGAGGGTGCGGATCAGCTCAAGGCCCGTGCGGTCGCCGACGTGGGCGAGACGCGGGTACTCGTGGCCGCCGAAGTTGCGCTGGGAGATCCGGCCGTCCTTGGTGCGGTCGAACAGCGCCCCCCAGGTCTCCAGCTCCCACACCCGCTGCGGCGCCTCCTGCGCGTGCAGCTCGGCCATCCGCCACTGGTTGAGGAACTTGCCGCCGCGCATGGTGTCGCGGAAGTGGACCTGCCAGTTGTCGCCGGTGTTGACGTTGGCCATCGCCGCGGCGATGCCGCCCTCGGCCATCACCGTGTGGGCCTTGCCGAACAGCGACTTGCAGATCACGGCCGTACGGGCACCCCGCTCGCGGGCCTCGATGGCGGCGCGCAGCCCGGCCCCGCCCGCGCCCACCACGACGACGTCCCACTCCTGCCGGTCGACCACGGACATCAGAACGCCCCCCTCATCAGAAGAACCGCGGATCGTCGAAGGCGCCGGAGGCGACCAGATAGACGTAGAAGTCGGCGAGCGCCACGCTCACCAGCGACGCCCAGGCGAGCTGCATGTGCCGGGCGTTGAGCTTCCCGGCCCACTGCCACATCCGGTAGCGCACGGGATGCTTGGAGAAGTGCTTGAGCTTGCCGCCGACGATGTGCCGGCACGAGTGGCAGGAGATCGTGTACGCCCAGATCAGCACGATGTTGATCAGGAACACCAGCGTGCCGAGGCCCATGTGGCCCCACGCGTAGTTCTCGTCGCGGAAGGCGAGCACGGTGTCGTACGTGAGGATCCCGGCGACCGCGATCGCGGCGTAGAAGAAGTACCGGTGGATGTTCTGCAGCACCAGCGGGAAGCGGGTCTCACCGGTGTACTTCTTGTGCGGCTCGGCCACCGCGCAGGCCGGCGGGGACGCCCAGAAGCCCCGGTAGTAGGCCTTGCGGTAGTAGTAGCAGGTCAGCCGGAAGCCGAGCGGGAAGATCAGGATGATGACGGCGGGCGAGATGCCCCACCAGCTGCCGAAGATCTCCCAGTTCGGGCCGGCCTTCATCGGCTCGCACCGCTCCGCCAGACACGGGGAGTAGAAGGGCGAGACGTACGGCGCCGCGTAGTAGTGGGCGTCGGCGAAGGCCCGCCAGGTCGAGTAGACGATGAAGGCCAGCAGGCCGGCGGCCGTGCCGACCGGGGCCAGCCACCAGCGGTCGGTGCGCAGGTGCGGGGCGGAGATAGCGGCGCGCGTACCCGCCCGTACGCCGCCGCTTCTGGGTTGGGGTTCGGTGGCGGGAGGTTCCGTACCAGTGGTCACGTGACGACTCCGGTCGGGGTTCGGGGGAGGTGCCGGTCGTACGACTCCTGCCCGGTCAGGGAGCGCGCCGGTCGCGGGCGCCGAGCCCCTCGTCGTCCGAGTCGCGCCACAGGGCGGAGTCGTACGGCGCGTCCGAGATGGTGACGAGCTCGGGGCGCTTCGGTGCGGCCGGCGAGGCGGCGGCGTCGCGCAGCAGGGCGACGCTCTCGCGCAGATGGTTGGCGTCGGCACGGACGCGGCGCATCTCCAGGCCGCCGGTGCCGAGCTGCTTCTCCAGGCGCCCCACCGACCGGAGCAGGTCGTCGAGACTGCGCTGGACTGACGTCAGTTCGTCGTGAACGGACATGACTTGCCCTCACTTCCGCGGGTCCTTCGAGGCCCAAGGCGGCAACGTTCATGCGCCTGCGAGTGTTGCGCGTCACACCTTGTGCTGTGAAGGGATGTGCATCGATTGGCCGAGGCGCGCGGGTGCACCGTGCCGTGTATTGCTCCGCACGGGTGACTCTCTACCCGTGACCGCCGTGTCGCCCTGTGTTGCCGAACCCTTTCCTCTTCAGTGGGCCGCATACATCAGATGAAATCCAAATACCGCCAAAAGTGATCATAACGCCCGCGGCTTTCCGGAGGTAGCACAGATGTCCCAGCACGGCGTCGGCCCGCGTGCGGTCTCGCGTTCGGTCGCCTTCCTCCTCACCGCGGGAGTGCTCGCGGTGCCCGCGCTCGCCGGATGCGGCTCCGAGGATCCGGCCGGCAAGCCGCTCGCCGGGCAGGACATCCAGCCCGCGCCCCGCGACCGGATCACCGACGGCGGAACCCTGCGCTGGGCCGTCGACTCCGTGCCCGACACCCTGAACACCTTCCAGTCGGACGCCGACGCCACCACCACCCGCGTGGCCCAGGCCGTCCTGCCGTCGATGTTCCGGATGAACGCCGACGGCCGCCCGGAGGCCAACCCCGCCTACCTGGAGTCCGCCAAGGTCGTCGAGACGGAGCCCAAGCAGGTCGTCCTGTACAAGCTCGACCAGCAGGCCGTCTGGAGCGACGGACGGGAGATCGGCGCCGCCGACTTCGCCGCCCAGTGGCGTGCCCTGGCCGGCAAGGACACCGCCTACTGGACCGCCCGCAACGCCGGCTACGACCGCATCCAGAAGATCGAGCGCGGGGACAACGCCCTGGAGGTCCGGGTCACCTTCAGCCGCCCCTACGCCGACTGGCGCTCCCTGTTCTCGCCGCTGTACCCGAAGGACGTCATGGGCACCCCGGACTCCTTCAACGACGGGGCACGCAAGAAGCTCAAGGTCACCGCGGGTCCCTTCCTGGTGAAGAAGCTCAGCCGCAAGGACGAGCAGATCACCCTCACCCGCAACCCGCGCTGGTGGGGCCGGCCGGCCAAGCTCTCCGAGATCGTGCTGCGCACCGTTCCGCGCGAGAAGCGGGCCGGCGAGCTGGCCGCCGGCACCATCGACCTGGCCGAGATCGCCCCCTCCGAGGCCCGCCGCATCACCGTCGCCGCCCGCCCCCGGGGCTCCAGCAGCCCGGTGATGGGCCCCGAGGCGGACCGGAAGCCGCGCAAGGCGGCCGCCAAGCACGCCCGGCAGCAGCCGGCCCTGCGCGGCTTCGAGGTGCGCAAGTCCCTGGAGCCGGCCTTCACCCAGCTTGCCCTGAACGGGGCCGAGGGGCCGCTCGCCGACGAGCGCGTCCGCAGGGCCGTGGCTCGTGCCCTGGACCGCAAGGAACTGGCCAAGGCCGTGCTGAAGCCCCTCGGACTGCCCGCCGTACCGGTCGGCAGCCACCTCGCCCTGTCCGGGCAGGCCGCCTACGCCGACAACAGCGGCGCCCTCGGTGGCCAGGACACCAAGGAGGCCCAGGCGCTGCTCGCGGACGCCGGGTGGGTGCGGGGCGGCCCGATCAAGGAACAGAAGAAGAAGGGGGAGAAGGCGGCCGGCGCCGAGGGCGAGAAGGCCGGCAGGTCCTCCGAGGACGAGTCCCGCAACGACGACGGCGAGTACATCGTCGGCGCGGACGACAAGGACCGGCAGGACGGCAAGGCACACCGCGAGAACGACCCGGCCCACCTCGCCCAGGACGGCAAGCAGTACAAGCAGCCGCACCAGGGCGGCGCCCCCGGCGCGTACGCCCCCATGGGCACCGCCGCCCCGGCGGGCCGCGAGGCCGCCCCGCTCGCCAAGAACGGCAAGCCGCTCACCCTCCGCTTCGTGCTCCCCTCCGGGCCCGGCTCCCAGACACTGCGCACGGTGGCCGACCGCATCTCCCGCATGCTGGAGCGCGTCGGCATCGGCACGGAGATCTCCAAGGTCTCCGACGAGTCCTACTTCAAGGACCACATCGCGTCCGGCCAGTACGACCTCGCCCTGTACTCCTGGCCCGCCTCCGCCTTCCCCGCCACCGACGCCCGCCCCGTCTACGCCAAGCCCGTCCCGGCCGCCGACGGTTCGCTGAACGTCGAGCAGAACTACACCCGTGTCGGCACCGACCAGGTCGACCAGCTCTTCGACCAGGCCGTGGCCACCCTCGACGAGGGCGAGTCCCGCTCCCTCATCCGCAAGGCGGACTCCCGCATCTGGGCGGCGGCCGGCTCGATCCCCCTCTTCCAGCGCCCCCAGCTCATCGCCGCCCGCAAGAACCTGGTCAACACCGGCGCCTTCGGCCTCGGCACCCCGATCTACGAGGACATGGGCTTCCTGAAGAAGGGCGCGAAGCCGGCATCGGGCCCGTCAGGTGCTGCCAGCCCGTCCGGCGCTTGAGGACGAGGCCGTTCAGGCCGAAGCGGGGGTCCGGGGGCGGCAGCCCCCAGCAGACCCGGAGCGGCTGCCGAACAGTCTGAAAACCGTCCTGACCAGCACTGACGTATCCCGGCTAAGCCCAGCCGCCGCGCACCCGTACCATGGGGTGAGGCCGTGGCATGTTGAGCCCGGCAGGGTCCGCGCACCGCAGACGTCCGCGCAGGGCCTTCCTCACACTCCGGGAGTACGCCTTCTTATGGCCACGCGCCACGACATCCGCAACGTCGCCATCGTCGCCCACGTCGACCACGGCAAGACCACCATCGTCGACGGCATGCTGAAGCAGGCCGGTGCCTTCGCCGCCCACCAGCTCGAGGGCGTCGACGACCGCATGATGGACTCGAACGACCTGGAGCGTGAGAAGGGCATCACGATCCTGGCCAAGAACACGGCGGTGAAGTACCACCCGAAGGCCGGGGGGGACGTCATCACCATCAACATCATCGACACCCCCGGCCACGCCGACTTCGGCGGTGAGGTCGAGCGCGGTCTGTCGATGGTCGACGGTGTCGTCCTGCTCGTCGACGCCTCCGAGGGCCCGCTGCCGCAGACCCGCTTCGTGCTGCGCAAGGCGCTGCAGCAGCGCCTGCCCGTCATCCTGTGCATCAACAAGACGGACCGCCCGGACTCCCGGATCGACGAGGTCGTCAACGAGACCTACGACCTCTTCCTCGACCTGGACGCCGACGAGGAGCAGATCGAGTTCCCGATCGTCTACGCCTGCGGCCGCGACGGCATCGCCTCGCTGACCAAGCCGGACGACGGCACGGTCCCCGCCGACTCCACCAGCCTGGAGCCGTTCTTCTCCACGATCCTGGAGCACATCCCGGCCCCGACCTACGACGAGGCCGCCCCGCTCCAGGCTCACGTCACCAACCTGGACGCCGACAACTTCCTCGGCCGTATCGCGCTGCTCCGCGTCGAGCAGGGCGAGCTGCGCAAGGGCCAGACGGTCGCGTGGATGAAGCGCGACGGGTCCGTCAGCAACGTCCGCATCTCCGAGCTGATGATGACCGAGGCGCTCACCCGCAAGCCGGCCGAGATGGCCGGCCCCGGTGACATCTGCGCGGTCGCCGGTATCCCGGACATCATGATCGGCGAGACCCTGGCCGACCCGGAGAACCCGGTCGCGCTGCCGCTGATCACGGTCGACCAGCCCGCGATCTCCATGGTCATCGGCACCAACACCTCCCCGCTGGTCGGTCGTGGTGCCACCGGCAAGGGCGCCGACAACAAGGCGGCCGTCAAGGACCGCAAGGTCACCGCCCGCCAGGTCAAGGACCGCCTCGACCGCGAGCTGATCGGTAACGTCAGCCTCCGCGTGCTGGACACCGAGCGGCCGGACGCCTGGGAGGTCCAGGGCCGTGGTGAGCTCGCGCTCGCCATCCTGGTCGAGACGATGCGCCGGGAAGGCTTCGAGCTGACCATCGGCAAGCCGCAGGTCGTCACCAAGGAGGTCGACGGCAAGACGCACGAGCCCGTCGAGCGCATGACGATCGACGTGCCCGAGGAGCACATGGGCGCGGTCACGCAGCTCATGGGCGTGCGCAAGGGCCGCATGGACAACATGTCGAACCACGGCTCCGGCTGGGTCCGCATGGAGTTCGTCGTCCCCTCCCGCGGTCTGATCGGTTTCCGTACGGAGTTCCTGACCCAGACCCGCGGCACGGGCATCGGCCACTCCATCCACGAGGGCTTCGAGCCCTGGTTCGGCACGCTCCAGACCCGTAACAACGGCTCCCTGGTCGCCGACCGCGCCGGTGCGGTCACCGCGTTCGCGATGACCAACCTCCAGGAGCGCGGCGTGCTGTTCACCGAGCCGGGCACCGAGGTGTACGAGGGCATGATCGTCGGCGAGAACTCCCGCGCCGACGACATGGACGTCAACATCACCAAGGAGAAGAAGCTCACCAACATGCGGTCCTCCTCGGCCGACTCGTTCGAGGCGATCGTCCCGCCGCGCAAGCTGTCGCTGGAGCAGTCCCTGGAGTTCTGCCGCGACGACGAGTGCGTCGAGGTCACCCCGGAGGCCGTGCGCATCCGCAAGGTGAACCTGGACGCCCGCGAGCGCGCCCGCGCCGCGAGCCGCGCCAAGCACGGCTGACGCCTGCCACGCACGACGACGCCGGGCACCCCGCGATGCGGGGTGCCCGGCGTCGTCGGTGAAGAAGAGGTAGAGGGAAAACCCTCGACTTGGCGGGGACAGCCGTCCGGAGCGCCCAGCTCGCACTACCCTTTCGCGGAAGTGCCGAGCCCTGCCCGGATTCGGAGGCCGAACAACGGCCTTGCGGCGGCGGCCTTCTGACAGGGCGGCAGCCGCCCGGTGGCACCTTGCACGGGAGTTACGGGAGTCGCAACCCGTTTATCTCATTCTCGCGTCCGGAATGCGGACACCTGCTACCGATAGATGTGTAACAAGTCCGTTTCGCAGGGATCTCTCACCAAACCCTTTGTCCGGATTTTGGAAGATGTATACGCGAGCTGTGATCGAACCGAGACCTCGAGGGTGTGGTTCGGTCCCAGTGTTTGGCAGATAGTTAGGCGCGTAGAGCTCGGATGAACGGGTCACTCGCCGGCTGCGGCGCGACTCACGAGCGCGGGGGCACTCGACGAATTCCGGCACCGGCGACGGGCGGGGGCCGTGATGTGTCGTGTGCTCCCTTCGCGGTGAACCAATGACTTCATAGGAGGAACCCATGCGCGGTGCCAAGAGCGCCAAGTGGGTCGCGGGGGCGATAGTCGTCGCTCTGGCCGCCACTGCCTGCGGCGGCGACAGTGATGGTGAGGGGAAGAGCAAGGGTTCCGGACCTGCGGGGTACGTGTCGATCGACGTCGGCGAGCCGCAGAAGCCGCTGATCCCGGCCGACACCAACGAGAGCAACGGCTCGTACGTCATCCAGTCCCTGTTCACGCAGCTGCTGGACTTCGACGGCAAGGGCAACGTCGTCTACACGAACGCCGAGTCGGTCACGACCAAGGACTCGAAGACGTGGACGGTCAAGCTCAAGAAGGGCTGGAAGTTCCACAACGGCGAGGAAGTCACCTCCAAGTCGTACATCGACGCTTGGAACTGGTACGCCAACATCAAGAACAACCAGCAGAACTCCTTCTGGTTCCAGGACATCAAGGGCTACGACGATGTCCACCCGGAGAAGGGTGACCCGAAGGCCGAGACCATGTCCGGCCTGAAGGCCGTGGACGACCACACCTTCACCATCGAGTTGAAGAACACCATGCCGTACTTCAACTACAAGCTGGGCTACACCACATGGGCCCCGCTGCCCAAGGTCTTCTACGACGACCCGAAGGCCTTCGGCCAGAAGCCGGTCGGCAACGGTCCCTACAAGTTCGAGAAGTGGGACCACAAGAAGCTCATCCAGGTCAAGGCCTGGGACGCGTACCAGGGCCCGAACAAGGCGAAGAACAAGGGCGTCCAGTTCAAGGCCTACACGACGCTCGAGGCCGCCTACAAGGACGTCGTCTCCGGCAACCTGGACATGATCCGCCAGGTCGGCCCGACGGACCTGCCGAAGTACAAGCAGGACCTGGGCGACGGCGCCATCGAGCAGCCGTACGCGGCCATCCAGACGCTGACGCCGGCGTTCTACTCCAAGACCTTCAAGGACATCGACCCGAAGGTCCTGCAGGGTCTGTCGATGGCGATCGACCGTGACACGATCACCAAGACGGTTCTGAACAACACCCGTACGCCGGCCAAGGGCTTCACGCCGCCCGGCGTCAAGGGCAACCAGAACCTGGACACCGACGTGTTCACGTACAACCCGACGAAGGCCAAGCAGCTCATCAAGGAGGGCGGTGGCGTTCCGGGCAACAAGTTCACCGTCCAGTACAACACCGACGGTGGGCACAAGGAGTGGGTGACCGCGGTCTGCGAGTCCATCCGCAAGGCCACCGGCGTCGACTGCGTCGGCGACCCGAAGCCCGACTTCGCCACGGACCTCGAGGCCCGTGACAACGACCAGGTGAAGGGCATGTACCGCGGTGGCTGGGTCGCCGACTACCCGGTCAACGCCAACTTCATGAAGGAGCTGTACCACACCACCGCCGAGGCCAACAACGGTCGCTTCTCCAACAAGGAGATCGACGGGCTGATGAACAAGGCCGACAAGGCCAAGTCCCTCGACGAGTCGGTGAAGGCCTTCCAGGAGGTCGAGAAGAAGCTGGTCGAGCACATGCCGGCCATCCCGCTCTGGTACTACCGCATCAACGGCGGCCACGGTAAGAACGTCGACAACGTCAACGTCGACTTCCACGGTGACCTCGAAGTGTGGGCCGTCACCACCAAGTAAGAGGAGCCTCGCAGGCTCTTCCCACTAGGCCGTAAGCCCGCCGCCGCTCCGGTGGCGGTGGGAGGTGCGTGGGGCCGTCTCGTCACCAAGAGACGGCCCCCGCACCTGCGTTAACCCCTCACGGAGGCACCTATGGGGCGCTATGTCGCACGACGACTGCTCCAGATGATCCCGGTCTTCATCGGGTCAACCCTGCTCATCTTCTGCATGATGTACGCCCTGCCCGGCGATCCCGTCCGGGCGATGATGGGGGATCAGGCGTACGACCCGACGGTGGTCGCGAGCATCAAGAAGGACCTCGGTCTCGATCAGCCGCTCATTCAGCAGTATGCGAACTACATGATCGGGCTGTTCCAGGGCGACTTCGGTACCCAGATCGCCAGTCAGCGGCCCATCGCGGACGTCATCGCCGACGCGTTCCCGGTGACGATCAGACTGACGCTCTTCGCTTTCACCTTCGTCACGGTCGTGGGCATCGGCCTCGGTGTCGTCGCCGGCCTGCGCCCCGACACGCTGCGGGACCGCGGACTGCTGACGCTGACGCTGATCCTCGTCTCGATGCCGTCCTTCGTGCTGGGCTTCCTGCTGCAGTACCTGCTCGCGTTCAAGTGGTCGGTGACCACTCCCACGGTGACCGACTCGACGGACTTCTCCCAACTCGCGCTGCCCGCAACGGTATTGGCGTCGCTCTCACTGGCCTACGTCGCCCGATTGACCCGGACGTCGATCGCGGAGAACCTGCGCTCCGACTACATCCGCACCGCCGTGGCCAAGGGGCTGCCGCGCCGCCGTGTCGTCGGTGTCCACCTGATGCGCAACTCGCTGATTCCCGTGGTCACCTTCCTCGGTATCGAGATCGGCAGCCTGATGACCGGCGCCATCGTGACCGAGGGCATCTTCAACGTGCGGGGTATCGGTATCGAGATCTACGACGCCCTCAGCCGGCGCGAGGGCGCCACGGTCGTGGGAATCGCCTCGCTGATGGTGCTCATCTACCTCGCTGCCAGCTTGATCGTGGACCTGCTCTACGCGGTCCTGGACCCGAGGATCCGGTATGCCTGACAAAACCGTCGAGAAGAAGGTCGAAGCCCTTCCCGGTGACACCGTGAGCACCGCGGGCGTCGTCGTGACCGACTCCGGCCCGGCTCCCGAGAAGGCGCGCAGCCTGTGGTCCGACGCCTGGCACGACCTGCGGCGCAACCCGCTGTTTCTGATATCGGCCGTGCTGATCGTGTTCCTGCTGGTGATGTCGCTCTGGCCGGGACTGTTCACCAGCGCCTCGCCGCGCGACGCCGATCTGGCCAAGCACTACCTCGGGAAGCCGAACTGGGGCCACGTCTTCGCCCCGGACTGGTTCGGCTACGACGTCCAGGGCCGCTCGATCTACGCACGGGTCGTCTACGGTGCCCGCGCCTCGATCACCGTCGCCGTGGGTGTCAGCCTCGCCGTCACCGTCATCGGCACGGTCATCGGCATGATCGCCGGCTACTTCGGCGGCTGGACCGACACCCTGCTCTCGCGGGTGACCGACATCTTCCTCGGCATCCCGTTCCTGCTCGGTGCCCTGGTGGTGCTCAACTCCTTCGACGACCGCACCGTCTGGGTCGTCATCATGGCCCTCGCCTTCCTCGGCTGGACCCAGATCGCCCGTGTCGCCCGCGGTGCCGTGATCACCATCAAGCAGGCGGACTACGTGGTGGCCGCCAAGGCACTCGGCGCATCGACGTCCCGGATCCTGTTCCGGCACATCCTGCCCAACGCGCTCGCGCCCATCATCGTCGTGGCGACCATCGCGCTCGGCGGCTACATCGCGGCCGAAGCCACCCTGTCCTTCCTGGGCGTGGGCCTCGGTGACACGGCGGTGTCCTGGGGCGGCGACGTGGCGCGTGGACGTGAGCAGCTCCGTATCGCCCCCCACACCCTGATCATCCCGTCGGTGATGGTCTCGATCACGGTGCTCTCGTTCCTGATGTTCGGCGATGCGGTACGCAACGCCCTCGACCCCAAGCTGCGCTGAGGGAGGCGTACGTGACCACCATCGATGAAACGGCCGAGAGTCCCGCGCCCAACGGCGCCGAGGACTCGGGCCGCCCGCTGCTCGAAGTCCGCGACCTGCACGTGGAGTTCCGCACCCGTGACGGGGTCGCCAAGGCCGTCAACGGCGTCAACTACTCCGTCGCCGCGGGCGAGACGCTCGCCGTGCTCGGCGAGTCCGGCTCCGGCAAGTCCGTCACCGCCCAGGCCATCATGGGCATCCTCGACATGCCGCCCGGCCGCATCCCGAAGGGGGAGATCCTCTTCCGCGGCCAGGACATGCTGAAGATGTCCAACGAGGAGCGCCGGAAGATCCGCGGCAGCAAGATCGCGATGATCTTCCAGGACGCGCTGTCCTCGCTGAACCCGGTGCTCTCCGTGGGCTATCAGCTCAGCGAGATGTTCCGCGTCCACCAGGGCATGTCCAAGAAGGACGCCAAGGCCAAGTCGATCGAGCTGATGGACCGGGTGAAGATCCCGGCCGCCGCGGCCCGGGTGAACGACTACCCGCACCAGTTCTCCGGCGGTATGCGCCAGCGCATCATGATCGCGATGGCGCTTGCCCTGGAGCCGGACCTGATCATCGCCGACGAGCCGACCACGGCCCTCGACGTGACGGTCCAGGCCCAGGTCATGGACCTGCTCGCGGAGCTGCAGCGCGAGTACAACATGGGTCTCATCCTGATCACCCACGACCTCGGCGTCGTCGCCGACGTCGCGGACAAGATCGCGGTGATGTACGCGGGCCGGATCGTGGAGACCGCCCCGGTGCACGAGCTGTACAAGCGGCCCGCGCACCCGTACACCAAGGGTCTGCTGGACTCGATCCCGCGCCTGGACCAGAAGGGCCAGGAGCTGTACGCGATCAAGGGTCTGCCGCCCAACCTGCTGCGCATCCCGTCCGGTTGCGCCTTCAACCCGCGCTGCCCCCAGGCCCAGGACGTCTGCCGTACGGACATTCCGGCGCTGCACCCGGTCGCCGAGCGGGACGGCACCGAGCTGGCCGGCCGCGGATCGGCCTGCCACTTCTGGAAGGAGACGATCCATGGCTGAGCTCAGCAAGACCGGCGAGCCGCAGGACGCCACGCCGAACGTCTCCGAGGTCGAGGTCGTCGACGCCCACTCCGAGACGGAGGCGGTCGCCGCGATCGAGGCGCCGGTCGAGCGGGGCGAGCCGATCCTGCAGGTGCGCAACCTGGTGAAGCACTTCCCGCTCACCCAGGGCGTCCTCTTCAAGAAGCAGGTCGGGGCGGTCAAGGCGGTCGACGGCATCTCCTTCGACCTCTACCAGGGCGAGACGCTCGGCATCGTGGGCGAGTCCGGCTGTGGCAAGTCCACGGTCGCCAAGCTGCTGATGATGCTGGAGAAGGCGACCGCGGGCGAGATCTTCTACAAGGGCCAGGACATCACCAAGCTGTCCGGGCGTGCGCTGAAGGCGGTGCGCCGGAACATCCAGATGGTGTTCCAGGACCCGTACACCTCGCTCAACCCCCGTATGACGGTGGGCGACATCATCGGCGAGACCTTCGAGATCCACCCCGAGGTGGCTCCCAAGGGCGACCGCCGTCGCAAGGTCCAGGACCTGCTGGACGTCGTCGGTCTCAACCCCGAGTACATCAACCGCTATCCGCACCAGTTCTCGGGCGGTCAGCGCCAGCGCATCGGCATCGCCCGCGGCCTCGCGCTCAACCCCGAGATCATCATCTGCGACGAGCCGGTCTCCGCGCTGGACGTGTCCGTCCAAGCGCAGGTCATCAACCTGATGGAGAAGCTCCAGGACGAGTTCAACCTCTCCTACCTCTTCATCGCGCACGACCTGTCGATCGTCCGGCACATCTCGGACCGGGTCGGGGTCATGTACCTCGGCAAGATGGCCGAGATCGGCTCGGACGCGGAGATCTACGACCACCCGACCCACCCGTACACCCAGGCGCTGCTCTCGGCCGTCCCGGTCCCCGACCCGGAGTCCCGCGAGGGCCGCGAGCGCATCATCCTCACCGGCGACGTTCCGTCCCCGGCCAACCCGCCCTCGGGCTGCCGTTTCCGCACCCGCTGCTGGAAGGCCCAGGACAAGTGCGCCGAGGAGGTGCCCCTGCTGGCGGTCCCCCAGCGCTTCGAGGGCACGGACACGCCGGCAGCGCACGAGTCCGCGTGCCACTTCGCCGAGGAGAAGGACGTCGTCCACGCGGTGTGAGCTGCGGTCAGGACCCGGCCGCTGTACCCGGCCCCGCGTTCCCGGCACCGACATCGGTGCCGGGAATCGGTGTCGTTACCCGTCGCGTCGTACGTGCTGTCAGAGAGCGTCAAGTCGTCCCTGGCCGGCGGTCCGGTGTCAGGAGAGGCGCAGATCGATCCAGGGGATGGTGTCACCCGGCAGCAGGTACCGTTCGATCTCGACGAACCCCCGTTTCTTTGCGAACCGCAGTCCGTCCTCGTTGCTGGAGAGCACGACCGTCTCGATCGTCTCCGCGCCCAGGTCGCGCGCCCGGGCGACCCCTCGCGCATAGAGCTCGGTGCCGAACCCCTGACCACGGTGAGCGGGGAGCGTCCGGGCGATCACGGTCGCCGTGAGCGTGTCGCCCGTGGGCGGGCGCACCGTGCTGCAACCCACGAGCACGTCATCGAGGTAGGCGACTTCGAGGTGGTTGCGTCCGGCACGTTCCCGTACCTCGGCCAGAGAAAGAACGTGAGTAGGAATGATCACGTTGTGGACGTGCTGCCAGTCTCTGAGACCGGCGTCGTCATGCGGCTGCTCGGTGCGAAGTTCGGACATCGGCACAGGAAACCCGAGCGCGTTTCGAACGGCAACCAAGTTTGCCTCGGACGGGTTCGACCGCTGCCCCTGACTCCTGGTATCCGAGGCCGCACACCCCCGCAAACCCCCGCGAACTCCGTTAACACACAGGCAACTTAGCCGACCCGGTCCCGATATACGGACGCGTCAGGCTGGACAGCGTACGGCCGTGCGGGTGCCGTAAACGGGCCGGGGCGCGCCATGTCGTCCCGGCCCGTTGCCGTGCGCTCAGGTGGTGATGCCCAGGGAGCGCTTCAGGAAGTCGACCTGGAGGAGGAGCAGGTTCTCCGCGACCTGTTCCTGGGGGGTGATGTGCGTGACCCCGGACAGCGGCAGCACCTCGTGCGGGCGGCCGGCGGCCAGGAGGGCCGAGGAGAGGCGCAGGGCGTGGGCGACGACCACGTTGTCGTCGGCGAGGCCGTGCACGACCATCAGGGGGCGGTGCGGCGCGGCGGGGGAGGACAGACCGTCGGCCGTGACGAGGGAACTCGCCGCGTACGACTCCGGGTGATCCGCCGGGGTGCCCAGGTAGCGCTCGGTGTAGTGCGTGTCGTAGAGGCTCCAGTCCGTCACCGGCGCCCCCGCGATGCCCGCGTGGAAGACATCGGGGCGGCGCAGCACCGCGAGGCCCGCCAGCCAGCCGCCGAAGGACCAGCCGCGGATCGCCACCCGGGACAGATCCAGGGGATACCGCTCCGCGAGGTCCCGCAGCGCCTCCACCTGGTCGTCGAGCGACAGCGTGAAGTCGTGGTGGATCCCCTTCTCCCACGCCGGGGAGCGGCCCGGCGTGCCGCGGCCGTCCGCGACGATCACCGCGAAACCGTGGTCCGCGAACCACTGCGAGGTGAGGTGCGGGTTGTGCGCGGCGACCACCCGCTGCCCGTGCGGCCCGCCATAGGGGTCCATGAGCACCGGCAGGGGGGTGTCACCGGCGTAGTCCCGAGGCATAAGCACGGCGCACGGGATGCGGCGTGCGCCCCCCTCGGTGAGCGTCACGCGGGGGGACATACCAGGGTCTTCGGCGTAAGAGGGGACAGTTGCCGTCGGTTTTCCGTCGCGCAGTACCTGCACCCGCACACCTGGCCGATTCAGCGTCGCCGAGACCAGAACCGTGACGTCCCCGGCCCGCACCGCCGAGTGCACGCCCGGCTCCTGCGACACCCGCTCCAGGCCCAGCTCGTTCACCCGGTACACATGCGTCTGGCCCGTCTCCGCCTCGCCGGCCTCCTCGCCCGCCGACGCCGAGACCAGCACGTCGTCGTCGGAGACGTCCAGCACGGCCCGGACGTGCAAGTGCGCTCCCGTGAGCGGCCGTTCCCCGACCGCCAGCACCCGCGCACCGCCCTCGTCCGCGATCCGGACCAGCTGCCCGGACGGGCTCCAGCACGGCACCCCGGGGAAAAGATCAAGCCATGTTCGATCTTCGTCGGCGTGCACCATCCGCGTCGCGCCCGACTCCGGATCCACGGCCAGGATCAGCTGGCTGCGCTGGTCGCGCGCCTGTACGAGCAGCAGCGGCGCGCCCGCCGCTGACCAGTGGACATGCGCCAGATACGGATACCGCGCCCGATCCCAGGCGACCTCCGTGCGCAGCCCGTCCAGGCCGATCACGAACAGTCGCACCTCCGCGTTGCCGGTGCCCGCCGCCGGATACGCCACCCGCTGCGGCTCCCGCCCGGGATGCGCCGGATCGGAGATCCACCACCGCTCGACCGGCGTGTCGTCCACCCGCGCCACGAGCAGCCGGTCCGACTCCGGCGCCCACCAGAAACCGCGTGAACGCCCCATCTCCTCGGCCGCGATGAACTCGGCGAGCCCGAATGAGACATTCTCCGACTCCGGCTCGGCGAGCGCCCGGTCGCCGTCCCCCTCGGCGCCCACCACGCGCAGGGCGCCCTGCGCGACGTAGGCGATGTGCCGCCCGTCGGGCGACGGACGCGGGTCGATCACCGGCCCGGGCGTGGGCAGTCCACGCGCCGTCCCGGCCCGCAGCTCGGCCGCGAAAAGCCGCCCTGACAAGGCGAAAGAGGCCAACTCGACCGCCGAGTCGGTGGCGTACCCGACGATGCCCGCCCCGCCCTCGCGACTGCGCTCACGCCGCGCCCGCTCCTCGGGCGACAGGTCCTCCGAGGCGTCGCCCAGCAGGGCGCGCGGGTCGGCGGCGACGCGCTCTCCGCCCCCCTCCGTGTCGAGGACCCACAGCGAACTCGCCCGGTCCGTACCGGAGCTGGAGCGCAGGAACGCAACACGTGAACCGTCGGGCGCCACACTGAACGAACGCGGCGCGCCGAGCGTGAAGCGCTGGGTGCGGGCGTGCCGCCGGGGGAAGGAGTCAGGCTCGGTCGTCATGCCCTGACCATATTGGCCATGCGCCCCCTTGTGCGGCCGTGCGCCGATCGATGCGCACGGACGGATAGTTATGATCAATGTCGCATAGTGGGTATGAACCTGCTGGCTGCTGTACGGATTTAATGCCCCCATAGTCCGACCCCCCGCGACCTTGTGGATCTTTGGAGGTGAGCCGCCGTGGCACTCTCGATTTCGGCGGTGGTGCTGCTGGCGATCATCGTCTTCTTGCTGATCAAGAAGTCGGGACTGAAAGGCGGGCATGCGGTCGTGTGCGTGCTGCTCGGCTTCTACCTTGCCTCCTCGACCGTCGCTCCCACGATCAACGAGCTGACGACGAACATCGCGGGCATGATCGGCAGCATCAAGTTCTGACCGGCCGGGTCCCGCGTACGGCCTCGTGAGCCGGGGTCGTGGGACCTCGTAGGGTGGTTCCATGACGGAACTGCCCGACCGGCGTCTGTTGCTGGTGCACGCGCACCCGGACGACGAGTCGATCAACAACGGCGCCACCATGGCCAGGTACGCGGCCGAGGGTGCCCACGTCACCCTGGTCACCTGCACCCTCGGCGAACGCGGCGAGGTCATCCCGCCCGAGCTCGCGCACCTGACCGGCGCCGCCCTCGGGCAGCACCGTCGCCAAGAGCTCGCCGCCGCCATGGCCGAGCTCGGCGTCCAGGACGTCCGCCTGCTCGGCGGCGCCGGACGCTACAGCGACTCCGGGATGATGGGCCTGCCCGACAACGACGACCCCGGCTGCTTCTGGCAGGCCGACGTCGACGAGGCCGCCGCCCACCTCGTCGAGGTGATCCGCGAGGTACGCCCCCAGGTCCTCGTCACCTACGACGACGACGGCGGCTACGGCCATCCCGACCACATCCAGGCCCACCGCGTCGCCATGCGCGCGGCCGAACTCTCCGCCGAGGCCGGCCGTCCGGTCCCGAAGGTCTACTGGAACCGGGTCCCCCGGCCCGTTGTGGAGGAGTCCTTCGCCCGGCTCCGTGACGACCTGCCCGGCCTCCCCTTCACCAAGGCGGCCGCGGTCGACGACGTACCCGGTGTCGTGGACGAGGAGCGGATCACCGCGGTGATCGACGGCACCGCCCACGCCGCCGCCAAGGCCGCCGCGATGCGCGCCCACGCCACCCAGATCACCGTGGCCGAGCCGTATTTCGTGCTGTCCAACGAACTCGCCCAGCCGCTCCTCACGACCGAGTACTACGAGCTGGTGCGGGGCGAGCGGGGCTCCGGTGAGCGGGAGACGGACCTGTTCGCCGGCGTCGAGGAGGCCTCATGAGCGACCGGAGTCCGATGCTCGCCCAGCCCATGCGGCCGCCGTCCGCCGCACGGGTCACCGCCTGCCTGGGGTTCTTCCTGCTCGGGGCCGTGGTCGGCGTGGCCGGGGCGCTGGTGCAGCCCGCGTGGTTCCCGGGCGGGCTGCTGCTCGCCCTCGCCGGGGAGGCCGGGGCCGTCCTGTGCGCGGCACGCGTCACCCGCGGCCGGGTCGGAGGCGTCGCGGCCGCCGCCGGCTGGATGCTCGCCGTCATCCTGCTCACGGCCAGCCGCCCCGAGGGCGACTTCCTCTTCGCCGCGGGGAGCGGCTCCTATCTCTTCCTGCTCGGGGGCATCGGTGTGGCTGTGATGTGCGCCACCCTCGCCCCGGGGCGGCAACCAGACGGCGGTCCCGTCCGACTTGCCAAATGACGTACCACTTCGCCAGGACGTGCCCGTGGGGGTCCGGTGTGGGATTCCCGGCGGTCGTGGGATACGGGCCAGAAGTGGCCAGTATGGTGGTGCGCGCCGCCGAGCTGCCCGCGTGAGGTTGTGTCGGGCGGCGGAGCCAACCGGGAGAACCTGCCTTGAGTCGTGAAACTGACACTCCGTCCTCCGGGCCCAACGGGCGCGGTGGAGCCGCCTACCCGTCGGGTACGCCGCCGTACGGGACCCCGAAGGTCTCCGACGACGGTACGGACGCGGGCCGTTCGGCCGCGCGGCCGGAGGAACGCAAGACCGAGACCACGCTGACGACCCGGATCCGGATCAACATCCCCGGGTCACGGCCCATTCCGCCCGTGGTGGTGCGCAAGCCCGTCGGGGATGCGGAGGGCTCGGGCGACACCGGGACCGGTGCGGGCACCGGCAACGAGGCGTCCGCGCCGGGGGCCGCCACCTCCAGGGGCACCGGCACGGTCGAGCCTCCCGCCGAGCCCGCGCCGTCCGCCGACGACAAGCCGACCAGCGACTGGTTCGCGCCCCGCAAGTCCGGCACGGGTCCGGGCGGTCAGGGCGGCGGCTCCACCAACGGGGCCGGTCTGCCGGGCGGTTCGAACCCGGCGGCGGGCGGTCCCGGCGCGGGCGCCCCTGGTGCGGGCGCTCCCGGTGCCGGTGCGTCCGGCGGGGCTCGGCCCGGTGCCGGGCGGCCCGGAGGCGTGGTCGGCTCCATGGGCGCGCCGGGTGGTTCCCGGTCCGGCGGTACGAACGGTGCCGGGCTCCCCGGCGGCGCGACCGGCGGACCCGTCGCGCCCGGGCACGGCGGCGGCACCGGCTCCTTCGACGTCACCGAGGCACTGGCGGCGGGCCCGCTGGGCAACGGTTCGCGTCCCGCCCCTGGCAGTGGTGGTGGCGAACCGCGCCGCGACGATCTGCCGTACTTCTCGGAGAACGACCGTGTGGGCCAGGGCGGCCCCGGCTCCCAGGGCCCGGCCGGCCCGACCGGCGGTCCGGTCACCGGTGACGGCCCGATGGCGCCGCCGGCCGGTGGGCCCGGCGCACCGGGCGGCTTCACCGAGCAGAGCGGTCCCGGCGCCTTCGCCGGACCGGGTGGACCGGGTGCCCCCGGCCGCCCTGGCGGGCCCGGCGGTCCTGGTGGACCCGGTGGCTTCAACGAGCCGGGCAGGCCCGGCGCCCCCAGCGCCTTCAACGACCCCGGCCGGCCGGGAGGCCCCGGCGCACCCGCCGGCCCCGGAGCCATAGGCGGGCCCGGTGGACCCGGTCGCCCGGGCGCGCCCGGCGGCCCTGCCGGCAAGAGCGGCCCCGGAGGCCCGGGCGGCCCCGGAGGCCCGGGCGGCCCCGGAGGCCCGGGTGCGGCCAACCCCGGCGGCCCCGCCGGTGCCGGTGGCCCCGGCCCCCTGGGCGGCGCCCCCGGCGGCGGTATGAGCGACGACACCGCCATCCTCACCCCGCAGAAGCCGGCCCCCGAACCGGACGGCCAGGGCTACGGCCCCCGCCATGACAACGTCTCCGGGCACACCGTCACCAGCGGTATCCCGGTCGTGCCGTCCGGCGCTGCCTCCCCGTTCGGCCCGGGCGCGCCCGGCGAAGGCCCGGTGCCGCACGCGGCCCCGAAGCTGCCCGAGCCGGTCTCCCCGCCCCCGGCGAGCTCCTCGAAGGCGCCGAAGAAGAAGGGGCGCAACAAGCTCGTGCTGCTCGCGGTCGGCGTGGTCGTCGTCGCCGGCGGCCTCTACGGCGCCGGCCTGCTGATGAACCGCACCGACGTCCCCAAGGGCACCACCGTCCTCGGCGTCGACATCGGCGGCACCACCCGTGACGGCGCGGTCAAGAAGCTCGACGAGGCCTTCGACGCCCCTGCGGGCAAGCCGCTGAAGCTGTCCGTGGGCGGCAAGACCGTGCCCCTCGACCCGGACAACGCGGGCCTCCAGTTCGACATGGACGCCACGGCCGACGCGGCGGCGAAGAGCGACTACAACCCGGTCTCCGTGATCGGCTCGCTCTTCGGCAACCACCGCGTGGTCACTCCCGTCATGCCGATCGACGAGGAGAAGCTGCACGCGTCCCTGGAGACCGCCGCGGGCGGCTCCGGCTCGTCGTCCGACGGCACCATCAAGTTCCAGGGCGGCAAGGCCGTCGCCGTGTACGGCAAGGCGGGCCAGGGCATCGACGTCGACAAGTCGACCGCGGCGATCGAGGAGGCCTACCGCACCCAGGTGGAGACCGGCACGTCCGGCGCGGTGAACCTCCCGACCACCACCCGGCAGCCGACCGTCTCGAACGCCGAGGTCGACCGGGTGCTGAAGGACTTCGCGCAGCCCGCGATGTCGGCCAAGGCCATCGTGCAGACCGACGCGGCGCACAGCATCCCGTTCGGCGCGCTGTCGCTGCCGAAGATCCTCGGGTTCAAGGCCGTCGACGGCAAGCTCGTCGAGACCTACGACCTGAAGGCGCTCAAGGAGGCGTACGGCACGACCTTCGACGGCGTGCAGATCCAGACGGCCACCGGGAAGCGTGACGTGCTGCCGCAGGACGTCGTCTCCGCGCTGCGCAAGGCGCTGCGCGGCAAGACGACGGCGGAGCGCACCGCGGTCATCGACACCAACCCGAGCTGATCCCCGCCTGAATGACGACAGCCCCTGCCCCATCGGGCAGGGGCTGTCCGGCGTTGTCACCCCCGCGGCATGACATCTGTCATCCGGCACTCGGGACGCCCGACACTGCCCCCGCCGACACCCCCGAAGCCACCATGGCCGTATGACAACGACAGCCTCGGTGGTCGCGTTCGACCAGGTGAGCAAGGCATACGACACCGTCCGGGCCGTGGACGGACTGACCCTGACCCTGCGTCCGGGGGAGACCGTGGCGCTCCTCGGCCCCAACGGCGCCGGCAAGTCCACCACCCTCGATCTGCTCCTCGGTCTCAAGAAGCCCGACAGCGGCACGGTCCGCCTCTTCGGAACCGGCCCCCGGGAGGCCATCGTCGCCGGGCGCGTGGGTGCCATGCTGCAGAGCGGCGGGCTGATGGACGAGGTCACGGTCGCTGAGCTGGTGCGGCTCGCCTGCGACCTGCACCCGAAGCCGTACCGGCCCTCCGAGGTCCTGTCCCGCGCGGGCATCGCGCAGATCGCCGACCGCAAGGTCAACAAGCTCTCCGGCGGCCAGGCCCAGCGCGTCCGCTTCGCCCTCGCCACCGCGGGCGACAGCGACCTCATCGTCCTGGACGAGCCCACCACCGGCATGGACGTCACCACCCGCCAGGCCTTCTGGGCCACCATGCGCGAGCAGGCCGACCAGGGACGGACCGTCCTCTTCGCCACCCACTACCTCGAAGAGGCCGACGCCGTCGCCGACCGGGTCCTGGTGCTGCACCGCGGCCGGCTCCTCGCCGACGGCACGGCCGCCGAGATCAAGGCCAAGGCGGGCGCCCGCCGCGTCTCCTTCGACCTGGCGGGCGACGTCGACGAGGCGGCCCTGCGCGGCCTGCCGTTCCTGACCTCCCTGGCGCTCTCCGGTCGGACCGTCCGCATCCAGTCCACCGACGCCGACGCGACCGTCCACGCCCTCTACGGCCTCGGCGTCTACCCCCGCAATCTCGAAGTCGCCGGGCTCGGTCTGGAGCAGGCCTTCGTCGCGATCACCGCCGCCGAGGAGGCGAAGTCGAAGTGAACAGCCTGATCAAGCTGGAACTCACCCGCGCCCTGCGCAACCGCAAGTTCCTCTTCTTCTCCGTGCTCTACCCGTCGATCCTGTTCCTGATCATCGCGGGCAACTCCGACAGCACCACGAAACTCCCCGGCACCGGCCTGACCCTGCCGACCTACATGATGGTCTCCATGGCCTCCTTCGGCGCTCTCACGGCCGTCCTCATGGGCAACAGCGAGCGCATCGCCAGGGAGCGCGAGGACGGCTGGGTGCGGCAACTGCGCCTGACCACCCTGCCGGGCCGCGGCTACGTCCTTGCCAAGACCGCGAGCGCCGCCGTCGTCAGCCTGCCGTCCATCGTCATCGTCTTCGCCGTCGCGGCGGCCGTGAAGGGCGTACGCCTGGACGCCTGGCAGTGGCTCGCCCTCACCGGCGCGATCTGGGCCGGCAGCCTCGTCTTCGCCGCGCTCGGCGTCGCCCTCGGCTACCTCGCCAGCGGCGACGCGGTCCGCCCGATCACGATGATCACCTACTTCGGCCTGTCGATGCTCGGCGGCCTGTGGATGCCGACGACGACCTTCCCGGTGTGGCTCCAGGACATCGCGAAGTGGCTTCCCACGCACGCGTACGCTGCGCTGGGGCGGGCCATCGAGCAGAGCCGCGCCCCGCACGTCCAGGACCTCGCCGTCCTCGTGGTGTCGTTCGCCCTGTTCGCGGGCGGCGCGGCCTGGCTGTACCGGAAGGACACCCTGAAGGCGTGAACGACGTCGGCGTCGGCATCGGGCAGCGCCCGGTCAACCGCAGGCAGCGGGTGGTGAAGTCGCTGTGGACCGGCATCTGGCTGGTCTACCTGAGCGCGCCCGTCAGCGACCTGCTGCACGGCGGCCACAGCACGGGCGTGCGGATCCTCGGCTGGATCGGCCTGGCCGCGTTCGTCACCTGGTACATGCTGCTGATCTTCCGTACCGGCCGCGGCGAGCGCAACGGCCTGGTGCTCGGCTCGCTCGGGGTCCTCGCGGCCCAGTCCACGCTCCTCGCCCTCACCCTGGGCCGCGAGTGGCTGGTGCTGTTCGTGTACGTCGCGATCGCCTCCGGCGCGGCCCTGCCCCTGCGCATGGCCCGCTGGACGATCCCCGCCGCGTGCGCGCTGCTGACCGCGGTGGGGCTCGCGACGCACGACGGCCTGGCCTATCTGTCCGGGCTCCTCATCCCGGCCCTGCTCGGCGGCTTCGCCATGACCGGCGTGCGCGAACTCGTCCGGACGACCATCGCCCTGCGCGAGGCCCGCGCCACCGTCGCCCAGCTCGCCGCCAACGAGGAGCGCCTGCGCCTGGCCCGGGACCTGCACGACCTGCTCGGCCACTCCCTCTCCCTGATCACGCTCAAGAGCGAGCTGGCCGGCCGGATGCTGCCCGGGCAGCCGGACAAGGCGGCCCAGCAGGTCGCCGACATCGAGCAGGTCAGCCGCCAGGCCCTGGTGGACGTACGCGAGGCCGTCACCGGCTACCGACGTCCCCGCCTGAGTGCCGAACTCGCCGGTGCCCGGGTCGCCCTGACCGCAGCCGGCGTCACCACCGACCTGCCCGCCGAGCCGCCCGGCCTCGCCGGCGTCCCCGAGGAGAGCGAGTCCGCCCTCGCCTGGGCCCTGCGCGAGGCGGTCACCAACGTCGTACGGCACAGCGGCGCCGGCCGCTGCACGGTCGAGCTGCTGAGCCGCCAGACCCTCGACGGCCCGGTGCTCGAACTCACCGTCGAGGACAACGGCTCCGGCGGCCCGGGCGACGGCTACGGCAACGGCCTCACGGGCCTCACCGAACGCCTGGCCAAAGCGGGCGGCACCCTGGAGGCGGGCCCGCTCAAGCACGGCTTCCGCCTGGTCGCCCGCGTGCCGACGGCCGATCCGGCGGACGTAGGATCCCCGGCATGAGCCGCACGATCAAGGTCCTGCTCGCCGAGGACCAGTCGATGGTCCGCGAGGCCCTGGCCGCCCTGCTCGGCCTGGAAGCGGACATCGAGGTCGTCGCCCAGGTGGCCCGCGGCGACGAGGTCCTGGAAGCGGCCCGCGAACACGAGGTCGACGTGGCCCTCCTGGACATCGAGATGCCCGGCGCGACGGGCATAGAGGCCGCGGCCCGCCTCCACGAGGAGCTCCCGGCGGTGAAGCTGGTCATCCTCACGACCTTCGGCCGCCCCGGCTACCTCCGCAGCGCGATGGAGTCCGGCGCCGACGCCTTCCTGGTCAAGGACGCCCCCGCCGCCCAGCTCGCCGAGGCGATCCGCAAGGTCCTCACCGGCGAACGCGTCATCGACCCGACCCTTGCGGCAGCGGCCCTGGCGGACGGCGCCAACCCCCTCACGGACCGAGAGCGGGAGGTCCTGAGAGCGGCGGCGGACGGCTCCACCAACGCCGAACTGGCAGCCACCCTGCATCTCTCCCAGGGCACCGTCCGCAACTACCTCAGCACAGCCATCCAGAAGCTGGCGGTGAGAAACCGAGCGGAGGCGGTCCGAGCAGCACGTGAAAAGGGCTGGTTGTAAAGCTCTTGGGGGCGCGGGGAACTGCGCGATCAACCACAACGCACCCGCACACGCCACACAACACAGGCCCTACGGCGAGACGGCTTCAGTTGAGCATCGCCCGAGCCGCGAAAGCCTCCCCCCGAACCCGCTCGGCAGCCCCCTCATCCACCGCCGCCACGACGTCCGCGTACGCCTCCAACTCCAAGGCCCCCGGCACGAAATCCCCCCGCTGCACCAGCAACCGCGCCCGCTCGTACCGCAACCGGGCCGGATGCGAAGGCAACAGCAGCGACAACTCGACCGCCCACAGCGAGACGTCCGACCGCTCCGGCCGAGCCGCCGCCCACGCCCGCACGTTGTTCAGAATCCGCAGCACCACATCGAGCGGATCCGCCGGCCGCAGCATCGCCGGATCGAGCCCCGTCCCCGTGGCCCCGGCGACCAGCACCTCCGCGTCCGCCCCCGTCAGCACCCGCCCCCCGTCGAACGGGTCCGCGAGCACCTGCCCCTCGTCGGGCCCGAACCCGACCACGAAATGCCCCGGCAGAGCCACCCCGTACACCGGCGCCCCGGCCCGCCGGGCCACCTCCATCCACACCACGGACAGCAGAATCGGCAACCCCCTGCGCCGCACCAGCACCTCGTGCAGCAGCGAGGACTCCAGCCGCTGGTAGTCGGCCGGGCTGCCGCCGAATCCCATCCGCTCACCGAGCAGCTCCCGCAGGGCGACCGCCCAGGCCCGCGGCCCGCCGGGACGGTACGGCAGCAGCCCGGCCAGCCGGTCCAGCTCGACCTGCGCGGCGTCCAGGCCCGCCTCGTCCAGCTCCCGGTCCGCCTCCGCGCCCAGCAGCAGGCACAGCGCCGACAGATCGGGCCGCTCGGATCGGGCCTCCTCGGCGAAGCGCCGCCGCAGCTCGGCGGAACGCTCCGGGGACGGGGGATAGGGGGGACGCATAGCTTGCTGGTGCCCTCTCGCGACGATCGGTTACCGGCCGGTGCCGCCGGATTCCGGCGCCCGGTAGTGGTGGTAGGCATGGTGCGCGGCGAAGCCCATCCCGGCGTACAGCTCCCGCGCTCCCGCGTTCTCGGCCTCGACCTGGAGCCACGCGGCCGACGCACCCTCGTCGAGGGCCCGCCGGGCCAGCGCCGCCATCACCGCCGTGCCCAGCCCCTGCCGCCGCAGCGCCGGATCGACCTCGACGGCGGCGAACCCGGCCCACCGCCCGTCGACGACACACCGCCCGATGGCGTCCGGAGCGGCTTCCTCCGTGGCACCGGGCACCGTCGCGAACCACACCGAGGGCCCGCTCCCGAGCACCCGCAGCGCCACGTCGCTCACGCCCCTGCGCTGGTACCGGGCCAGCCACGCCTCATCCGCCTCCCGGGACAGCACGACCCCGGACGGCTCCGCACGGTCGGCGACCGGCGCCAGCGGCCCGACCCACAGCTCGGCGGTCACCTCCCGCACCCAGCCCCGCGCCTCCAGCTCGGCGCACAGCAGCTCCTGCGTGCCCTCGGCGCCGGTCGCGGTCTGGACGTAGGCGGGCAGCCCGCGGTCGCCGTACCAGCGCCGCACAGCGCCGAGCGCCTCGTCGAGCGGCACCCCCGGCTCGCCGAGCGGCAGTACCGAATTGGCCCGCCGCGTGAACCCGGACGCGGCCCGCAGCTCCCAGTCCCCGAGCCGCTCGCTCTCCACGGGCCGCCAGGCCCGCGCTGCGACCCGGGCCAGTTCCTCGTACGAGGCGGCCGGACCACGGCGACGCGCCGGAGCGGCGGGCACCACCTTGCCCGCGACCAGCGAGGATTCCGCGATGCGGACACTCTCGCCGCTCCTGCGTGTGATGAGCAGCACACCCTTGTCCCATGATGTGAGAACGCCGACCGTGTCGGTGAACTTCTCACCTGGAGCCGCATGTTCGATCAAGCTCCGTACGGAGACCCGTTTGCCCACGTCAGCAGCGGTGATAGCCACCTCGAGGCGACCGGCGGCAGAGATTTCCACAGGTCCGTACACCCCTCCTGTTCGGATCATGCCCAAGAACGGAGATACTAGAGGCGGGCATCGACGACGCCGCGCTCCCGCGCGCCAGGCGGCGGAGCCTGAGGAGGCCCGCCAGCGCCCTATCGAGGAGGAACGACAGCGTGACCTACGTCATCGCGCAGCCTTGTGTCGACGTCAAGGACAAGGCGTGCATCGAGGAGTGCCCGGTCGACTGCATCTACGAGGGCTCCCGGTCCTTGTACATCCACCCGGACGAATGCGTCGACTGTGGTGCCTGTGAGCCGGTCTGCCCGGTCGAGGCGATCTTCTACGAGGACGACACCCCGGAGGAGTGGAAGGACTACTACAAGGCGAACGTCGAGTTCTTCGACGAGCTCGGCTCGCCCGGCGGCGCCAGCAAGCTGGGGCTGATCGAGCGCGACCACCCCTTCATCGCCGCGCTGCCGCCGCAGGCCTAGTCACCGCAAGCGGCCGCACACCGTGCCGCCTCGGTCCCGTACGGCCCGATCACGCCCTGATCGCCGTACGGGGCCGAGGCGTTTGCCCTGGACGGCTCGTACGTACCGGAAAGTGAGCCAGAAACCGTGTCCGCAGTCTCCGACCGTCTCCCCGCTTTTCCCTGGGACAAGCTGACGCCGTTCAAGGCCACGGCCGCCGCCCACCCGGACGGCATCGTGGACCTGTCCGTCGGCACCCCGGTCGACCCGGTCCCCGAGCTGATCCAGAAAGCGCTGGTCGGCGCGGCGGACTCGCCGGGCTACCCGACCGTCTGGGGCACGCCCGAGCTGCGCGACGCGATCACCGGCTGGGTCGAGCGCCGCCTCGGCGCCCGCGACGTCACCCACCGCCACGTCCTGCCGATCGTCGGCTCCAAGGAACTCGTCGCCTGGCTCCCGACCCAGCTGGGCCTCGGCCCCGGCGACCGGGTGGCCTACCCGCGCCTGGCCTACCCGACGTACGAGGTGGGCGCCCGCCTGGCCCGCGCCGAGTACGAGGTCTACGACGACCCGACGGAGCTGGACCCCGAGGGCCTGAAGCTCCTCTGGCTGAACTCCCCGTCGAACCCCACGGGCAAGGTCCTGTCGAAGGCGGACCTCACCCGGATCGTGGCGTGGGCCCGTGAGCACGGCATTCTGCTCTTCTCCGACGAGTGCTACCTGGAGCTGGGCTGGGAGGCCGACCCGGTCTCGGTGCTGCACCCCGACGTCAACGGCGGCTCGTACGACGGCATCGTGTCCGTCCATTCCCTCTCCAAGCGCTCGAACCTCGCGGGCTACCGCGCGGCCTTCCTGGCCGGCGACCCGGCCGTCCTGGGCCCTCTCCTGGAGATCCGCAAGCACGGCGGCATGATGACGTCCGCGCCGACGCAGGCGGCGGTCGTGGCGGCCCTGAGCGACGACGACCACGTCCGCGTCCAGCGCGAGCGCTACGCGTCCCGCCGGGCGCTCCTGCGCGAGGCCCTCCTGTCCCACGGCTTCCGCATCGAGCACAGCGAGGCCAGCCTCTACCTGTGGGCCACCAGGGGCGAATCCTGCTGGGACACGGTCGCCCACCTCGCGGAACGCGGCATCCTCGTCGCCCCCGGCGACTTCTACGGCTCGGCCGGCGCGGAGTTCGTCCGCGTGGCCCTGACGGCGACGGACGAGCGGATCGCCGCGGCGGTACGACGCCTGTAGCCGCCGCGGACTGCCGGCGTCCGGCAGGCACGGAACACGGCGAAGGGGTCCAGGGACACAGTCCCTGGACCCCTTCAGCGGTCTGAGCCCGGCGTCAGCCGACCGGCAGGCCCTTCGCCGGCAGCGTGTTCGCGGACGGCACGCCACCCTTCGTCAGAGAGTCCGTCGGCAGGCCCCCCTGCGCCGAACCGGCGGCTTCACCGACGAGCTGCCCGGCGGAGCCCGCAGCCTCACCGGCCGCCTTCTGCGCGACGGGCGTGGCCTTCTTGACCGTCTTGCCGCCGAGCTTGCCCGCGGCCGGCACCGCCTTCTTGACGGTCTTGCTGCCGGTGTCGCCGGCGGTCTTGCTGACGTCCGTCGCCGCGCCGTCGACGGTGTTGCCGACGTTCGCCCCGTCCAGGGCGGTCAGTCCGCCGAGGTTCGGGTTGGCCGGCAGCTCGGGGGCCGCACTGGCGGAGCCGGCCGCACCGACCCCGGCAGCCGCTCCCGCAGCGACAATGAGCGCGGCACGGGCGATCCGACGGGTCAGGGGGAGGGACATGGTGCTCCTTCGACGGAGAGAACAGTGAGGTTCGTGAAGTGTCCGACCGGCTCCGGGAGTTGATCGACTGGCTGTGGACCGCCCGGCTCGGACGCAGTGACTACCGCTCGAAGCCCTGGAAGGTTGCGGCGTCGCAACGTAAAGAGTTGGTAATGCGTCGCATAATCGGCTGTGGACAAACGGGCAAAAAGGCCCCCGCCGGAAAGTCCGCCGAATCCTTCCGGCCCTGTACGCCCAAGGGTTTTCACGGATTCCAGGGTGAGGGTGCGAAAACCTGCGCACACCGTCACGGCCGAGCCGCGCTGGTAACCCCCAGGGGTGAGTTCCCGTACCCCTGCGCGATCTAGCGCATCGTGACAATACGGACGGCTTCCGCGTCCCGTTCCGCACCCGCGGTGCTCTTGGCCGTCGGAGCACGCCACTCGCTGGCGGTGTTCCCGGCGACCCACTCACGCCCGGCGTACGTCACGCGCGCGATGTGCAGCTCGGAGGCGTTGGCCACGGCCCAGTGCGCCAGCTGCCAGCCGCGCCGCTCCAGGCTCCGCCCGGTCGCGGAACCCGTGTCGGCGGTCACCGGCAGCGTCACCGTCCGCCCGCCGGATTCGCCCGTACCGCCGCTCGGGGAAGGCGCCGGCGTGGCCGCCGACGAGCCGCCCACCTGGGCACCGGCCGGCTCCAGCACATCGCGCCCGAAGTCCCGCACGAGCGCCGTACGCACCCCGTCCGGGCCCGTCGCCCGGGTCGCGCCCGGGCGGCCCTCGCAGGTCAGCGTGGCCGCGGACTGGCCGGTCAGAGCGGCGGCGAGCAGCGCGGCGTCCGGCTCGTGCTTGGCGTAGGCCTGCGGGAAGCCGCTGCGCTGCACGCGCTGCGCGGCGACGGTGAGGGGCAGCCGTGTGTAGCCGGGCACCTTGACCAGGTGGTCGTAGAACTCGCCGGCCGAGTACGTCGGGTCCAGGATCTCCTCCCGCGTGCCCCAGCCCTGCGAGGGCCGCTGCTGGAACAGGCCGAGCGAGTCCCGGTCGCCGTGGCTGATGTTGCGCAGGCTCGACTCCTGCAGCGCGGTGGCCAGCGCGATGGTCACGGCCCGCTCCGGCAGTCCGCGCCCGGTGCCCACGGCGGTGATCGTCGCCGCGTTCACGGCCTGCTCGGGCGAGAACGCGTACGACGCCCCGTCGCCCTTGCCCGAGACGACCTTGCAGCCCGGTTCGCCCGTGCCTCCGGTGATGTACTGCACGA
Organism: Streptomyces purpurascens; assembly: GCF_045040895.1. Taxonomy (NCBI): domain Bacteria; kingdom Bacillati; phylum Actinomycetota; class Actinomycetes; order Kitasatosporales; family Streptomycetaceae; genus Streptomyces; species Streptomyces purpurascens. Next base: position 6,136,933 of record NZ_CP108341.1, read on the forward strand.
CGAGGTAACCGGCGACCGCGAGCAGGGTCACGAAGGCGGACCCGCATCGGAAGAGGCGGCCACGACGCTTGGGGGAGGACGGCTCTGGCACGCGGTACAAGGTACTGGAGAGTACGGATCCTCATGCGCCCGGTGGGGCGGGAGGGCACGGGGTCTGGCGCGTTAGGGTCGACGGCATGGCCGACACCTCGCTTGACCTCACGCTGGACGCCGCGGAGCTCACCGCCCGGCTCGTCGACTTCCGCTCCGAGAGCGGCACCGAGAAGCCGCTCGCGGACGCGATCGAGACCGCGCTGCGCGCGCTGCCCCACCTGACGGTCGACCGGTACGGCAACAACGTCGTGGCCCGTACGAACCTGGGCCGCCCGGAGCGGGTGATCCTGGCCGGTCACATCGACACCGTCCCGATCGCGGACAACGTCCCCTCCCGGCTCGACGAGGACGGCGTCCTGTGGGGCTGCGGCACCTGCGACATGAAGTCGGGTGTCGCGGTGCAGCTGCGCGTCGCGGCGACGGTCCCGGCCCCCAACCGCGACCTGACCTTCGTCTTCTACGACAACGAGGAGGTCGCCGCGGAGCTGAACGGCCTCAAGCACGTCTCCGAGGCGCACCCCGAGTGGCTGGAGGGCGACTTCGCGGTCCTCCTGGAGCCCTCGGACGGCCAGGTCGAGGGCGGCTGTCAGGGCACCCTGCGGGTGCTGCTGAAGACCACGGGCGAGCGGGCCCACTCGGCACGTGGCTGGATGGGCTCCAACGCGATCCACGCGGCCGCCCCGATCCTCGCCCGCCTGGCCTCCTACGAGCCTCGCCGGCCCGTCATCGACGGCTTGGAGTACCGCGAGGGCCTGAACGCGGTGGGCGTCGGCGGGGGAGTGGCCGGCAACGTGATCCCCGACGAGTGCGTCGTCACCGTCAATTTCCGGTACGCGCCCGACCGCACGCCCGAGGAGGCCGTCGCCCACGTCCGGGAGGTCTTCGCGGACTGCGGCGTGGCGGAGTTCGAGGTCGTCGACCACAGTGGCGCGGCGATGCCGGGCCTGTCCCACCCGGCGGCGAAGGCGTTCATCGAGGCGGTGGGCGGCACCCCGATGCCGAAGTACGGCTGGACGGACGTCTCCCGCTTCTCGGCGCTCGGCGTCCCGGCGGTCAACTACGGCCCGGGCAACCCCCACCTGGCCCACAAGCGGGACGAGCGCGTGGAGACCGCGAAGATCCTCGCGGGCGAGGAGCGCCTGAGGAGCTGGCTGACGGCCTGATCCCGTCCGGGGCGCCCTCGTGTTTACGGCGCTTCATCGCGGACATGCTCACGTCCCTCGTTCGTAACCCGCGTAGATCTACGCTGAGGTGGAACGACAGGCACGACGGAGGGAGCGCACATGGCGACCGGCAACCCCGAGGGGAAGAAGCAGCCGCCGGAGGAGAAGCGCCTGGGCCCGGTCCTCCAGCGGCGGGACCAGGTGCAGGCCAGCACCACCGACCAGCGGCTGCTGGACGAGCGGGCCCCCTCCGACTGGGTCCACACCGACCCCTGGCGTGTGCTGCGCATCCAGTCGGAGTTCATCGAGGGCTTCGGCACGCTCGCCGAACTCCCGCCCGCGATCAGCGTGTTCGGCTCGGCCCGGACCTCGGCGGAGTCACCCGAGTACGACGCGGGCGTCCGGCTGGGCCGGGGCCTGGTGGAGGCGGGCTTCGCGGTCATCACGGGCGGCGGCCCGGGCGCCATGGAGGCGGCCAACAAGGGCGCCCTGGAGGCCAAGGGCATCTCGGTCGGCCTGGGTATCGAACTGCCCTTCGAGCAGGGGCTGAACCCGTACGTCGACATCGGCCTCAACTTCCGCTACTTCTTCGTCCGGAAGATGATGTTCGTCAAGTACGCCCAGGGCTTCGTGGTCCTGCCCGGCGGCCTCGGCACCCTCGACGAACTCTTCGAGGCCCTCACCCTCGTCCAGACCCAGAAGGTCACCCGCTTCCCGATCGTCCTCTTCGGCAGCGAGTACTGGGGCGGCCTGGTCGACTGGCTCCGCAAGACGGTCATCGCCCAGGGCAAGGCCGCGGAGAAGGACCTCCTCCTGTTCCACGTCACGGACGACGTGGACGAGGCGGTGGCCCTGGTGTCGAAGGAAGCGGGCCGCTAGCCGGACGGCTCAGGCCAGCCCACGCCGGGCAACGGCAGGCTCCCGATGCCCGGCGATGGACGCCACCATGTCCAGCACCTGCCGCGTCTCGGCGACCTCGTGCACCCGGTACACCTGCGCCCCCAGCCACGCGGACACCGCCGTGGTCGCCAGCGTCCCCACGACCCGCTCCTTGACGGGCCGGTCCAGCGTCTCTCCCACGAAGTCCTTGTTGGACAGCGACACCAGCACCGGCCACCCCGTGGCGACCATCTCGCCCAGCCGCCGGGTCGCCTCCAGGCTGTGCCGCGTGTTCTTCCCGAAGTCGTGCCCGGGATCGATCAGCACCGACTCCCTCGGCACCCCCAGGGCCACCGCCCGCTCCGCCAGCCCGAGGGTCACGTCCAGGATGTCGGCCACGACGTCGTCGTACTCGATCCGGTGCGGTCGCGTCCGCGGCTCCGCACGGCCCGCGTGCGTGCACACCAGCCCCACCCCGTACCGGGCGGCGACCTCGGCGAGCCCCGGATCGACCCCACCCCACGCGTCGTTCAGCAGATCGGCCCCGGCCTCGCACACGGCCTGGCCGACCTCGGCCCGCCAGGTGTCCACGCTGATGATCACGTCCGGGAACCGCCGCCGCACCTCGGCCACGAACCCGACCGTCCGCCGGGCCTCCTCCTCGGCCGTGACCTCCTCGCCCGGCCCGGCCTTGACCCCGCCGATGTCGATGATCGCGGCTCCCTCGGCCACCGCCTGCTCCACGCGCGCGAGCGCCGGCTCGTCGCGGAAGGTCGAGCCCCGGTCGTAGAAGGAGTCCGGGGTCCGGTTCACGATCGCCATGATCACCGGCTCGCGCGGCTCGAATTCCCGCCTGCCCAGCCTGAGCATCCCCTGTGACCTTTCCTGGTACGTCCCCGTCTTCCGCCGCCTGCGACCCTAACTGTCAGACTCGCATGGCACGATCGGAGCCTGACAACATCCGTCTCCGAAGACTCCGAGACACCTGACCGTGGGGGCCCCGCGATGGTTATGTTCCTGTTCCTGGTCGTCGCGCTGGTCGTCGTGGTCGGCGCGGTGACCCTGGCCGTGGTGAGCGGCGGCGAGAACGGCCCGCTGCCCGAGGCCGCCCCCGAGCAGCTGCGGGACCCGCTGCCCCCGGACCGCCCGGTCGACCGCGCGGATGTGGAGGGCCTCCGCTTCCCGCTCGCCGTCCGCGGCTACCGCATGGGGGACGTGGACGACGCCCTCAGCCGCCTCGGCGCCGAGCTCGCCGAGCGTGACTCCCGCATCGCGGACCTGGAATCGGCCCTGGCAGGCGCCCGGGCGGCCGCCCCCCACGGTCCGGTGTCCCCGCAGCACCCCGCGTCCGCGGAGAACCACGTGTCCATGGACAAGCCCGGTCCGCGACAGGAGGACCGGCCGTGAGCGACGGCACCGCCCTCCCCGGCCCGGACGGCGCGCCGCGCTGCCCCTGGGCCCTGTCCGCCCCGGAGTACGTGACCTACCACGACGAGGAGTGGGGCCGCCCGGTCCACGGCGACGACGCCCTCTACGAACGTCTCAGCCTGGAGGCCTTCCAGTCCGGCCTGTCCTGGATCACGATCCTGCGCCGCCGCCCCGGCTTCCGTGCCGCCTTCGCCGATTTCAAGATCGCCTCGGTGGCCGCCTTCACCGACGAGGACCGCGAGCGCCTGCTGGCCGACGCCGGCATCATCCGCAACCGCGCCAAGATCGACGCGACGCTCGCCAACGCGCGCGTGCTGACCGAGTGGGCCCCGGGCGACCTGGACGAGCTGATCTGGTCCCACGCCCCCGAGCCGGGCACCCGCCCGGTCCCGAAGGCGCTCTCCGACGTCCCGGCGATCACACCCGAGTCGACGGCCCTGTCCAAGGCGCTGAAGAAGCGGGGTCTGCGGTTCGTCGGCCCGACGACGGCGTATGCGCTGATGCAGGCGTGCGGCCTGGTCGACGATCACCTGGAAGCATGCGTTGCCAGAGGCGCCCCGACAGGGGCGCGGGGCTGAGTCGATTTGCGGCTCCGCCGCGGGGGCGCGGTCAACCACATGACACCCGCAGCTCCCGACGGCGCGCTCGCTCCCTGAACTACCGGCCCAAATACTTCGGCTTCTCCTTGTTGACGAAGGCCTGCACCGCGATCGCGTGGTCCTCGGAGGACCCCGCCCGCGTCTGCAGCTCGTCCTCCTTGTCCAGGGTCTCCTCCAGGGAGTGCGTCAGCCCGTAGGCCACCGCCTCCTTGAGCGCCGCGTACGCCACCGTCGGACCCTCGGCCAGCGCCCGTGCCACCTTCTCGGCCTCCGCGCGCAGCTCGCCGGCGGGCACCAGGCGGTTGGCGATGCCGAGGTCGTACGCGTCCTGCGCGCTGATGCTCCTCGGGAAGAGCAGCAGGTCGGCGGCCCGGCCGGGGCCGATCACCCGCGGCAGCGTCCACGAGATCCCCGAGTCGGCGGTCAGCGCCACCCCGGCGAACGAGGTGTTGAACGAGGCCGTGTCCGCCACGATCCGGTAGTCCGCCGCCAGCGCGAAGCCGAAGCCCGCCCCGGCCGCCACCCCGTTCACGGCGGCGACGACCGGCTTCGCCGCCTCGGCCAGCGCCCGCACGATCGGGTTGTAGTGCTCCCGCACCGTGTTCATGGTCTGCCTCGAACCGGTCTCCCGGTCCTGGACCAGCAGCCCGATGTGCTCCTTGAGGTCCTGCCCCACGCAGAACGCCCGGTCACCGGCGGCGGTCAGCAGCACCGCCCGCACGGCGGCGTCGTCCGCCGCGGACCGGACCGCCTCCCGCAGGGCGACCTTGGCCTCCACGTTCAGCGCGTTCATCGCCTCGGGGCGGTTCAGCGTGATCGTCGCGAGCCCGTCGCTCACCTCGTAGAGCACGGTGTCGGCCATGGCGTATCCCCTCCGTGTCGCTGCTCGGGGACCTACCGGCCGGTAGGTCCCGGGTCTGCAGGACAGCATGACGGAGATCGCCGACCGGTGACCGCACCGGACGTGTGACCTGCGTCAAAGAATTCTCACCCGTTTTCGTTCGGCGGATGTGTGTGCGGTGGCGGAGTATCGCAGCCACATCGCCGAATTGAGTGGTTTTGCTCGCGTGCGTTGCCCAAGCGATGCCTACTGATGTTGGTCATCGGGTCCTGAGATGCGGGATAATGGCTTGGAAGCAATGTGTTCGATGCCGGTGTCGCGTGTCCTGTTCAGGGCCGCACGTGTGCCCTTCTCGGGGCCGACGGCTTTGACGATGAGCTGGGTTTCAGGAAGGGGAACGAGCATGGCGGCCATGAAGCCGCGGACGGGCGATGGCCCGCTCGAGGTGACCAAGGAGGGGCGGGGCATCGTCATGCGCGTTCCGCTCGAAGGCGGCGGTCGGCTCGTCGTCGAGCTGACCCCGGACGAGGCCGACGCGCTGGGCGATGCCCTCAAGAAGGTCGTCGGCTGAGGCGCAAGCGACCGTACCCTTTCAGCTGCCCCGGCATCATGTGTGGTGCCGGGGCGGTTGTTTTCTCATCAATGACTTTCGCCTGCCCCGGCTTCCGCTCCGCTAACGTGCGATCCGGCTAGCGTTTCACCGCGCACAGCAGTCCGTCGCCCACCGGCAGCAGTGACGGCACCAGCTCCTGGCTCTCGCGCACCGTGCGCAGCAGCTCCCGCAGGCGCAGCACCTCCGTGGGCTGCGGTCCGGAGTCCACCGTCCGGCCGTTCGCGAAGGCGCCCTCGAAGACGACGAGCCCACCGGGGCGCAGCAGCCGCAACGATTCAGCGAGGTAGTCCATCACCTCGAGGCGGTCGCCGTCACAGAAGACCAGGTCGTAGCCGGAGTCCGCGAGGCGGGGCAGCACGTCCAGGGCGCGGCCCGGGATGAAGCGGGCCCGGTTGCTGGCGAAGCCGGAAGCACGGAAGGCCTGGCGGGCGAACTGCTGGTGCTCCGGCTCGGGGTCCACGGTCGTGAGCACACCGTCGGGCCGCATACCGTGCAGGAGGTGGATCCCGGAGACACCGCAGCCGGTGCCGATCTCCGCGACGGCCTTCGCGTCGACGGAGGCGGCCAGCAACCCCAGCGCGGAGCCCGTGCCGGGCGTCACCGAGCGCAGCCCCGCGTCACGAGCCCGGTCACGGGCCCAGCGCAGCGCTTCGTCCTCGGCGACATAGGCGTCGGCGAACGCCCAGCTCGTCTGCCGGTTGCCGGTAATGACCCTCTCCTGTCCCCGTGAATGCCTGGGCGTGACTGTATCCGTTGGGTGCGGGAACCCGCAGATGGGACCGGTCGTTTAAAGGGATGAGTGAGCGGCACGGGCCGGGACGGGGGGCAGGCGATGGACGAGGACGCCGAGCAAGTGTCGTCGCAGCAGTACGAGGCGTATCAGCCCAGATCAAATTCTCGTAAAACCGCTTATCCGGTCCTAACGGGCGAGGTGGCTATGGTAGGGGCTCCACTGGACACCACCAGAGCTGACAGGGGAGGTGCGGCTGCGCCTGTAGATCGCGGAGGAGTGTTCCGGCGCTTCCTCGGATCGGCGGGCAGGCCGACATCCGTGAACGACACTGCTGACCACAGCCACGCCGCTGACTTCGCCCAGACCGCGACCTTCTCCACCGACGCGGACGGGCAGGCGTGGACTCCGCCCACCTGGGAGGAGATCGTCAGCACGCACAGCGGCCGGGTCTACCGGCTCGCCTACCGCCTCACAGGCAACCAGCACGACGCCGAGGACCTCACGCAGGAGGTCTTCGTCCGTGTCTTCCGCTCCCTGTCGACCTACACGCCGGGCACCTTCGAGGGCTGGCTGCACCGCATCACCACGAACCTGTTCCTGGACATGGTCCGCCGCAAGCAGCGCATCCGCTTCGACGCGCTCGGCGAGGACGCGGCCGAGCGGCTGCCCAGCAAGGAGCCCACGCCGCAGCAGGTCTTCAACGACGCGCACTTCGACGCGGACGTCCAGCAGGCCCTCGACACCCTGGCCCCCGAGTTCCGCGCCGCGGTCGTCCTGTGCGACATCGAGGGACTGTCGTACGAGGAGATCGCCGCGACCCTCGGCGTCAAGCTCGGCACGGTCCGCTCGCGGATCCACCGTGGTCGCTCCCAGCTGCGCAAGGCCCTCGCGCACCGCTCCCCGGAGGCGCGTGCCGAGCGGCGCTCCTTCGTGCCCCGTGTTCCCGCACTGGGAGGAGGGGGCGCGAGCGCGTGAGCGGATCACGTCCTGAGTCCTTCGAGGGACACCTCGCAGAGCAGCACCTGGGAGACCGACTCTCCGCCCTGGTGGACGGAGAGCTCGGTCATGACGCGCGTGAGCGCGTACTGGCGCATGTGGCCACCTGCCCGAAGTGCAAGGCGGAGGTGGACGCCCAGCGCCGGCTGAAGAACGTCTTCGCGGAGGCGGCCCCACCGCCTCCCTCGGAGAGTTTCCTGGCCCGCCTGCAGGGACTACCCGCGGGGGGCGACCCGGACGGTGACGGTATGCCCCCGGGTGGCGGAGGGCTGCCCGGCGGACTGTCCGGACGGTTCGGATCGTCCGGGGCCTTCGGTGCGAAGCGCGGCGAGCGGTTCGAGTTCGGGTACGCCCCGTCCCGGCCGCACCTCCCCGTGCTGCCTTCCGACAACCGAGGCCTTCCTCCGGGAAGCCGGGGATTCCGTATCCACGACGTCGGCCGGCACGAGACCGACAGGTCCTCCTCGCGGCTGCGGTTCGCGTTCGCGGCCGCCGGGGCCGTGTCCCTGGCGGCGATCGCCCTGGGCGGCGTCACCGCCGGCCCCCCTGGCGACACGGAAGCCCGCAGCGGCTCCGGCACGGGAAGCAACGTGACGCCGATGCGTACGCAGGGGTCGGGCGCGACGCCGCCGGAATCCCAGCGCCGCCGGGGTGCGGCGCCGCTGCTCGGACAGGTGCACGGCCAGAGCATGCTCGGCCAGACCCCGGCCGCCCCGACCGAGGTGTCCGCACCACTGCTGCCCGGATTGCCGCCTGCCGCACGGCACCACGCCGTGCACGCGCTGACCGCCCCGGTGGTGGCCGGTGCCGTGGCCATGTCCCCGTGGATACATCCGTTCGGAGCGGTCGCGCCGGCCGCCCTGACCTCGTGGTCCGCGATCCCCGAGAGCGCGGCGCCCCTGCTCGCCGTGCCCCTTCCGGACACGACCTCGTCCCCCTCTCCTCCCCCCTCCTCACGGACGGCCCGCTGACCGGCCTCTGCGCACCGGGCGGCGAACCTGATTGAATCCGGGGGTTGTCGCCCGCTGCCGAGCTGTGGCCGGGCGCCGATTCGACGAACCGCGGTCACCGCATCGAGCCGTGCCGCGGCTGTGGGGAGAGCATGAACGAGGGGAAGCCCACGAAGGCGAAGTGGTGGAGCCGTCCACGGCCGCAGGACGCTCCGGGGGAGCCGCAGGGGCAGGGGGCGGCCCCGGCGGATTCCGCCGGCACCGACGGTGACTTCGAGCTGGCGCGGCCCGCCCTGCGGCGGGACGATCCACCGGGGGACGCGGGTGACTACGAGTTGAGGCGCCCCGAGGAGCCCGCTGAGACCGTCGTGGAGCTCGCCGTGCCGGTCGGCGGTGCGCCCAAGCCGCTGCACGATCCCGACCCGTACAGCACCCCGCCCTACGGCGAACCGGGCCCCTGGGCGCCCGCGCCGCCCGTCCAGCATCCGGCGGCCACGCCGACGCACGGCACGGAGATACCGAGCCGGCCGTCCATACCGGGCGCACCCGTCCCGCCGGCGGCCGTCGCACCTGCGGCGTCGGCAACCACTCCCGGCATCCCGGCACAGTCACCGGCACCCGCGGCCCCCGCACCCGTGGCACCGGCACCTGCGGCCCCCGCACCCGCTCCCGACCCCTGGCAGCGTTACGACCCCTGGGCGGCTCCCGCGGCCCCCGGGCCTCTCCAGCAGAACGGGGCCGGTGTACCCGGTACGGAGCAGCGGCGCAAGCGGGGCAGGAAAGCGCTGGTGAGCGGTGCCGTGCTGCTGGCGCTCGTGTCCGGGGGGATCGGCGGCGTCGCAGGGACGTATCTGGAGCGGAACGGAGGCGTCGGGACCGTCGAGCTGCCTCAGGCCGGCAAGGAGTCCGCGGGACGGGACGCCGACAGTGTGGCCGGGATCGCCCAACGGGCTCTGCCCAGCGTGGTCACCCTGCATGTGAGCGGCGGCGGCGAACAGGGCACCGGCACCGGCTTCGTGCTCGACGACCGCGGTCACATCCTCACCAACAACCACGTCGTGCGGCCCGCCGGATCCGCCGGCGAGATCACCGTGACCTTCAACAGCGGGGAGACCGCCCAGGCCGAGCTGGTCGGCCGGGACAGCGGCTACGACCTCGCCGTCGTGAAGGTGAAGGGCGTACGCGGCCTCACCCCGCTGCCCCTCGGCAACTCGGACAACATGCAGGTCGGCGATCCGGTCGTGGCCATCGGCGCGCCCTTCGACCTGGCCGGCACCGTCACCTCCGGCATCATCAGCGCCAAGCAGCGGCCCATCACGGCGGGCGGCGAGAAGGGTGACGGCAGCGACGTGTCGTACGTCGACGCGCTCCAGACCGACGCGCCCATCAACCCCGGCAACTCCGGCGGGCCCCTGCTCGACTCCCGGGCCCGGGTCATCGGCATCAACTCGGCCATCCGCTCGGCGGGCAGCGGCTCCGAACCGGACAGCGGCCAGTCCGGCTCCATAGGCCTCGGCTTCGCCATACCCATCAACCAGGGCAAACGCGTGGCCGAGGAGCTGATCAACACCGGGAAGGCGACCCACCCGGTGATCGGCATCACCCTGGACATGGACTACACGGGCGACGGCGCCCGTGTCGCCGCCGAGGGCAGCGAGGGCGGACCGCCGGTCACCGTGGGCGGGCCTGGTGCCAAGGCCGGGATCAAGGCGGGCGACGTCATCACCACGGTCGACGGTCAGCGGGTCCACTCCGGCGAGGAACTGATCGTCAAGACCCGGGCCCACCGTCCGGGCGACCGGCTGGAGCTGACGCTGGAGCGCGGTGGCAAGGAACGGACGGTCGCACTCGTCCTCGGCTCCTCCGGCGGCAGCTGAGACGTGATGTCCGGGACGACCAGGGACCAACAAGGCAAACAATTCGGAAAGCGCTCCCACTCCCCGCACTCGGAGGTCTCGGGACAGTACCGGTCGGACAGGATCGCCGGGTACCGTGGATCCGGCCCGGACCACGGCAAGACCCGCACCGACCACCGAGGGCCGACCACCGAGGGCCGAGGACCGAGGACATCGCAAGGAGCTTCAGGTGTTCAATGACATAGGACCACTCGAGCTGGTGACGCTCATCGTCCTTGCCGTGCTCGTCTTCGGTCCGGACAAGCTCCCCAAGGTCATCCAGGACGTGACCCGCACGATCCGGAAGATCCGTGAGTTCTCGGAGAGCGCCAAGCACGACATCCGTGAGGAACTCGGCCCGGAGTTCAAGGACTTCGAGTTCGAGGACCTCAACCCCAAGGCGTTCATCCGCAAGCAGCTGGACAACGAGGACCTGGGGCTCAAGGAGATCCGCAACGGCTTCGACCTGAAGAAGGAGATGGCCGAGGTCACCGACGCCGTCCACAGCCGTGACTCCGACTCGTCCTCGTCGTCCTCCGGCGCCGCCGGTTCGTCCGGTGGCCGTATCGACATGACGAAGAAGCCCGAGACGCCCGACCGGGACGACCGTCCGCCCTTCGACGCGGACGCCACCTGAGCGGCACTGCCGAGCGACACACCGGGGGCGTACGCTCCCGGCTCGCGTGACGCGTTTCATACTCCGGTCGGGCTGTGTACGGCCTGAACCGGGCCCCCGTGCGGCCCACGCGCCGGGCGCTTTCCCTGCTGCTCGCAGCGGTGTGGCTATGCTGCCGAGTTGTTGTGCGGACCGGAAGAGTACGCCCGAAGGGGGGCGGGCCGTTCCGGTCCGACTAGAGCGAGGAGGCGTCCGGGCACATGGAGACGACGAGTCCAGGAGTCGCGCAGGCGCCGGCCGCGGAGGACGGACAACAGGTCCCCTCCGCCCGGCGTAACGTCGACGGCTACCTGCGCGCGCCCTTCCCGTGGTACGGCCTCGACGAGGCCTTCACGGGACCGCGCTGGCTGATGCAGGTCGGTACGACGGCCGACGGGGCCGTGGAGCACGGGTCGATCGGGCACGGAGACGAACCCAAGGTGCGCAACGAGTTCGTCGCCGGGGGTGATCAGGAGGCCAAGGAGAAGTTCGCGGTCGTGGTCACCGTCGCGGCGCATCCCTCACGGCGCAGTGCGGACGGCACGGGGCTGCTGGAGGCCACGTCGGTGTCCTCCGCGGCGTGGCTCGCGGGTGTGGGGCTTCTGTCCTCCACGTGGCCCGGGCAGATGGACCACTCGCTGCGGGACGACTGGCTGGAGCAGCAGACCGAGACGGCGTGGGTGCTGGCGGACGACCTCGACGGGGCCGACTGGTCGACGTTGTCGTTGCCGGTGGACGGTGTCCCGACGGCGTTCCACTACCGGGAGTCCGAGTTCGGGTGGGTGCTGGCCGGGTCCACGTCGGCCGGGGTTCATGTCGGGGCGTACGGCAGGGGCATGAGTGCGTATGGGCTCGGCTTCGCCGTGGTGAAGGACATCGCCGCCTACGCGTGAGGTGTGGGGCGCCGGGTTGGTTTCGGCGCCCCTTCGCCGTAGGGGTTTTATCGAGCGCGGGCGGCTGCGGGCCGTCGACAGTTGATCGCGCAGTTCCCCGCGCCCCTGAGGGGCGCTGCCCTCAGCGGAGTCGCAACTAGAACTTGTTCCTCGGAGTGATCCCCAGGGACAGGCCCGACAGGCCCCGCTGCCTGCCGCCCAGCTTTCCGGCGATGGCGCGCAGTGCCGAGCCCGCCGGGGAGTCCGGGTCCGTCAGGACGACCGGCCTGCCGTCGTCGCCGCCCTCGCGGAGGCGGACGTCGATGGGGATGTTGCCGAGGACCGGGACGTTGGCGCCGGTCGTGCGGGTCAGGCCGTCGGCCACCACCTGGCCGCCGCCCGTGCCGAAGACGTCGACCATCTCGTCGCAGTGCGGGCAGGGCAGGCCGGACATGTTCTCGACCACGCCGACGATCTTCTGGTGGGTCTGTACGGCGATGGAGCCCGCGCGCTCGGCGACCTCGGCCGCCGCCTGCTGCGGGGTCGTGACGACCAGGATCTCGGCGTTCGGGACCAGCTGGGCGACGGAGATGGCGATGTCGCCGGTGCCGGGCGGCAGGTCCAGGAGGAGGACGTCCAGGTCGCCCCAGTACACGTCCGCGAGGAACTGCTGCAGGGCGCGGTGGAGCATCGGGCCGCGCCAGACGACCGGGGCGTTGCCCGGGGTGAACATGCCGATGGAGATGACCTTCACGCCGTTCGCCGACGGCGGCATGATCATGTTCTCGACCTGGGTGGGACGGCCGTCGGCGCCGAGCATGCGCGGCACGGAGTGGCCGTAGATGTCGGCGTCCACGACACCGACCTTGAGGCCGTCGGCCGCCATGGCCGCCGCCAGGTTCACCGTCACCGAGGACTTGCCCACGCCGCCCTTGCCGGAGGCGACCGCGTAGACGCGGGTGAGGCTGCCGGGCTTGGCGAAGGGGACCTCGCGCTCGGTCTGGCCGCCGCGCAGGGCGTTCGCCAGTTCCTTGCGCTGCTCGTCGCTCATCACGTCGAGCGTGACGTCGACGCGGGTGACGCCCTCGACGCCGGAGACCGCATCGGTCACGCGCTGCGTGATCGTCTCCCGCATCGGGCAGCCCGAGACCGTGAGGTACACGGTGACCGCGACCGCCCCGTCCGCGCCGATCTCCACCGACTTGACCATCCCGAGTTCGGTGATGGGCTTGTGGATCTCGGGGTCGTTCACCGTCGCCAGTGCCTCGCGCACCGCGTCTTCCGTAGCCATAGGACGATGGTACGGCGCTGTACCGGTGCGTAGGAAAGCCTGTCAGCGGTCGTCTGCGTCACGTCCCCGTGGCCGTTCCGCCGGGAATACGACGGAGTCGTGACGGTGGCCGTTCTGCCGTTCCTCCATCTCCTTGACCATGTCCTGGAGCTCCGAGCGGATCCAGTCGCGGGTGGCGACCTCGCCCAGGCCGATCCGCAGGGCGGCGATCTCGCGCGTCAGGTACTCGGTGTCCGCGATCGACCGCTCGTTCTGCTTGCGGTCCTGCTCCAGGTTGACCCGGTCGCGGTCGTCCTGCCGGTTCTGCGCGAGCAGGATCAGCGGAGCGGCGTAGGAGGCCTGGAGCGACAGCATCAGGGTCAGGAAGATGAACGGGTACTCGTCGAAGCGCAGGTCGCGCGGGGCGAGGCTGTTCCAGGCCACCCACAGGACGATGGCGGCCGTCATCCAGACGAGGAACCGCCCCGTGCCGAGGAAGCGCGCGATGCGTTCCGACATCCGCCCGAAGGCCTCGGGGTCGTACTCGGGCAGGAACCGGTGCTTGGGCACACCGGGCTGGTCGAGCCGGGTCGCGCGCGGCCGGCTCGCGGCCGTGGCGCCGGCCGGCGTGCGCTCGCGCAGGGTCTCGCGCTCAGGAACCATCGGTCGGCACCTCCTCGTCCAGATGGAACTCCGTCTCCCGCCAGTCCTCGGGCAGCATGTGGTCGAGGACGTCGTCCACGGTCACCGCGCCCAGCAGCGCCCCCGCCTCGTCGACCACGGGCGCCGCGACCATGTCGTACGTGGCGAAGAACCCGGCGATGGCCGGCAGATCCGCCTCGGGGTCGAGCGGCTGCAGGTCGCTGTCCAGGATCGAGCTGACCAGGGAAGGCGGTGGCTCGCGTAGCAGGCGCTGGAAGTGGACCGTGCCCAGGTACTTGCCGGTCGGCGTCTCGTCCGGTGGCCGGCAGACATAGACCTGGGCGGCGAGGGCGGGGGAGAGGTCGGCGTTGCGGACACGGGCCAGGGCGTCGGCGACAGTGGCGTCCGGACGCAGCACGATCGGCTCGGTGGTCATCAGACCGCCCGCCGTGCGCTCCTCGTACGACATCAGGCGCCGCATGTCGGCCGCGTCGCCCGGCTGCATCAGGCGCAGCAGCCGCTCCTGATCGTCCGTCGGCAGCTCGCCCAGCAGGTCGGCCGCGTCGTCCGGGTCCATGGCCTCCAGGACGTCGGCCGCGCGCTCCTCCTTCAGCTTGCCGAGGATCTCGATCTGGTCGTCCTCCGGGAGCTCCTCCAGCACGTCGGCCAGCCGGTCGTCGTCGAGGGCGGCGGCGACCTCGGCACGGCGCTTGGAGGAGAGGTGGTGCAGGACGTTGGCCAGGTCGGCCGGGCGCAGCTGCTCGAACGTGGCGAGCAGGCTCTCCGCGCCCTGTGCCTGCTCCTCCAGGGAGAAACCGGTGACGGCGGTCCACTCGACGGTCAGCGCCTCGCCCTTGGCCCGCCGGAAGGCGCTTCCCTTCCGGCCCTTGCGGACGAAGACCCGGTCGATCTCCCACTCCCGGCGGGCCGGCAGCTGATGCACCGACAGGTCGAGCACGCTGACCTCCTCGCCGGTCTCGGTGAGTGTCACGCGCCGGTCCAGCAGCTCCCCGAAGACCAGCCGCTCGGTGGGCCGCTGCTCGAAGCGCCGGACGTTGAGCACGCCGGTGGTGATGATCTGGCCCGACTGGATGGCCGTGACCCGGGTCATGGGCAGGAAGATGCGGCGGCGGGTGGCGAGTTCGACGACGAGGCCGAGCAGCCTCGGCGGCCGCTGCCCCACCCGCAGCATGACGACCAGATCGCGCACCCGCCCCACCTGGTCACCTGCGGGGTCGAAGACGGCGACACCGGAGAGGTGCGATACGAAGATCCGGGGGGCGCCCGCTGCCATGGCCGCGGCTCCTTTTCGTGCGGGGTGTTTCCTGGTGCCTGTCTCTGTGCCTGCCTGTGTATCCGTCTGTTCCGAATTGCCCGCTCGGGTGGGCTTCAGGCTAGCCCGTCCCGATCGGCGGTGCGTCGGCGGGCGGTCCGGACGGACTGGCTCCGACCTGGCCGCACGTGCCCGGTACCCTGCGGTACGCCGTTCAGGTCTCCCCGCAGAGAGGCAGCTCCACCTGTGACTCCGATTCGCCACGGCCGAAGCCGTAGTGCCGTACTCGCGAGCGCGATGTGCGCACTGCTCGTGACGGGGACGGTGCTCACCGGCTGCGCGGAGGATCCGAACGAGGGCACCAACGGGGTCGGCAGGCTGCCCGCCGGGAAGATCCAGGGCAAGACCCGCACGGCCGCCGAGTCCGCCGGGGCGGTCCGGGTGCACGGCAGCGTCGTCAGCGGCGAGAAGACGTACGCGCTCGACATGCGGCTGAAGGACGACGGCGGCGAGGGATCGGTCACCACCGAGGGGACGACCTTCCAACTGCTGCGCATCGGCGAGCAGCTCTTCGTCAAGGCCGACGCCGGGTTCTGGAGTCACGGTGACGGCCAGGGCGGGAAGGGCGACGGGGACGCGGCCGCGGCGTCCAAGCTCGGCGGAAAGTTCGTGAAGGTGCCGCAGGGCGACCCCGCGTACAAGAAGTTCAGTGGTTTCACGGACAAGGGTGTCCTCCTCGACGGTCTGCTGACCCTGCACGGCACACTCGCGACGGACGGCCACGAGGAGCAGGCGGGCGTCCGCACCATCCGCATCACCGGCGACAAGGGCTCCGGCGGCGCCCTGGAGGTCTCCCTCGAGGGCAAGCCGTATCCGCTGCGCCTGGAGCGGGCCGGCGGCGCGGGCACCCTCACGTTCTCCGCCTGGGGAGAGGACTTCTCCCTCAGGGAGCCGGAGAGGAACGAGACGGTGGACTACGGCAGGCAGCTGCCGACGTCGTAGCGACCGCTCCGCGCGTCCGGCCGCTACCGGCGTTTGCGCTTCTTCAGCAGCAGGCGGGGCAGGCCCGCCGGAATCGCCCGGCGGGTGATCGCCGGGGACGGCAGGGGCGGCTCGGACAGGGAGTCCTCGGGCAGGGGCGCCGTCGCCCCGGTCGGCACCAGGCGCAGCACCCGGCACTCACGGGCCCAGCGGCCGGTCATGGCCTCGCCGTCGGGCGCGTTCAGCCGTTTGCCCTTGAGCTCGGCGACCGTCGCGTCCCACGCCTCGGAGCCCGGCGCGAGCTCGGTGACCCGCGCCGACCAGGAGACCAGCCGGCCTCCCTTGTCCTTGCTGCGGACCGTCACCCGGGCCTCGGCCCCGTCGGCGAGACCCGGCAGCGGCTGCTCGCCGGGCCCGTCGCCGATCAGGCACGCGGCACCCTCGTGCCACACGTGCCAGAGCGCACGCGCCGGGCCGTCGGGGCCCTGGACCCAGACGAGGCCGGACTTCTTCGTGGCCTCCTCGATGAGGGCCTGGCCGAGCAGCTCGCTTGTCATGGGCCCCAGCCTATCCAGGCTGCTCACAGCCACCCGTTCCGCTTCAGCGTGCGGTGGATGCCCAGGCAGATCACCACGGTGATGCCCATGATCACCGGGTAGCCGTACCGCCAGTGCAGCTCCGGCATGTGGTCGAAGTTCATGCCGTACACCCCGCACACCATCGTCGGTACGGCGATGATCGCGGCCCATGAGGTGATCTTCCGCATGTCCTCGTTCTGCGCCACGGACGCCTGCGCGAGGTTGGCCTGGAGGATGGAGTTGAGCAGCTCGTCGAAGCCGAGAACCTGCTCCTGGACCCGGGCCAGGTGGTCGGCGACGTCCCGGAAGTACTTCTGGATGTCCGGGTCGATCAGCCGCATCGGCCGCTCGCTCAGCAGCTGCATGGGCCGCAGCAGCGGCGACACGGCACGCTTGAACTCCAGTACCTCGCGCTTGAGTTGGTAGATCCGGCCGGCGTCCGAACCGCGCGGCGAGCCCTTGCGCCCCGGGGAGAACACCTCGGTCTCCACCTCGTCGATGTCGTCCTGCACCGCGTCGGCGACCGCGATGTAGCCGTCGACGACGTGGTCGGCGATGGCGTGCAGCACGGCCGAGGGGCCCTTGGCCAGCAGCTCGGGGTCGTCCTGGAGGCGGTGCCTCAGGGCCCGCAGGGAACCCTGGCCGCCGTGCCGGACGGTGATGAAGAAGTCCCGTCCGGTGAAGCACATGACCTCACCGGACTCGACGACCTCGCTGTTGGCGTCGAGCTGGTCGTGCTCGACGTAGTGGATGGTCTTGAAGACCGTGAAGAGCGAGTCGTCGTAGCGCTCCAGCTTGGGCCGCTGGTGGGCCTGGACGGCGTCCTCCACGGCCAGCGGGTGCAGCCCGAACTCACTGGCGATGCCGGAGAATTCGGCCTCGGTCGGCTCGTGCAGGCCGATCCACACGAAGCCCCCGTCGCGGCGCACCAGGCGCACCGCCTCGTGCGGGGTCAGCGGGGTCTCGGTCTCGACGCGGCGACCGTCCCGGTAGATGGCGCAGTCGACGACGGCGGTGGCCGTCGCCGGGCTGCGGGTGGCGTCGTACGTGCCACTGTCCTTGCGCAGCGAGACACGGGACGGACGGACCACGGCGCGCAGGTCGCGAATCATCGACATGGCGGGCTCCTTCGCGGGAGGGCAACGAAAGGCGCCGGCGGCGACGGGTGGAACTACCCGGAATGAGGACGTAGTGACTGCTGATGTTTGGCACGTCCACAAAGCGGGGAGCACCGCACCGTCGCGGTGGCGAGCTTCGTTACTGATTCAGCTACTGAGGCAGATCAGGAAAAACGAAACGAAGCGCTCTTCCGCGGTGAAGCGAGTGCGAGAGGTGGCGGCCGGCCAGAGAGACAGAGCAGCTACATCAGCGGCGGGAGAGCGTGGTGCTACTGCACGGTCGACTTCGGTCCATTGCAGCCCCACCTCCTCCGGCCGGTCCCTCGTAAGGGAGTTCCATCGGCGTCGGGGCTTGATCGCGACGCTTCTGCGTGCTGCCCCGAACCACCGGGCAAGAGTAGCAGCCGACAAAACTGTCAAGGTGCTCCTTTGCCCGCTACTGACGAGTTCTATGCTCACCGCATGGCTGATGTTCTTCCTCTGGTCGAGGCCCGGTTGCGTACGGCGCTGGGCGAACCGGACGCGCGCGCGGCAGTGACGTTCCTCGGTACGGACCGCATCGAGGTGCTGCGCTTCCAGGAGGGCGGCATCGCCCGCTACGCCACCCTCGGCATGTCCGCGCAGCCCATGACGGAGCCCACGGCGGCGGTCGCCGATCCGGTCAAGGGGCCGCGCGCGGAGCTGGTCCTGTCGGTCCGCGCGGGGCTCGCCGAGACGGACAAGGTGCTCCGCCCGCTCGCCGTTCTCGCCGCGTCTCCGCAGGTGGAGGGGCTGATCGTGGCCCCCGGTGCCTCCCTCGACGTCGGCGAACCGCTGTGGCCCGGCGCCCCCTTCACCTCGGTCCTGGTCGCCGAACCGGGCGGCCTGGTCGAGGATCTGGAGCTCGACGAACCCCTCGACCCCGTACGGTTCCTGCCGCTGCTGCCGATGACCCCGAACGAGGCCGCCTGGAAGCGGGTGCACGGCGCGCAGGCGCTCCAGGAGCGGTGGCTGAACCAGGGGACGGACCTCCGGGATCCGTCCCGGAAGTCCGTCCCGCTGGAGTGAGGAACCTCACCAACCCATGGCCGAAAAGCATCAGTTGGCGAACACGGTGACGCTGTCCTCGGTCGCGTGCCTCGGCTCCAGCTCCTCGGCCTCGTGGGTGAGCGCCTTGCGGCGTACGACCACGACCACGGCGCCCAGCACGGCCGTGACGGCCGCCACCACGAACGGGATGTGGAGGTCGGTCCACTCCTCGATCTTCGGTGCGAAGAACGGGGCGGCCGCCGCCGCGAACCAGCGCACGAAGTTGTAGCCCGCGCTCGCCACCGGCCGGGGCGCGTCCGAGACGCCGAGTGCCAGCTCGGTGTAGACGGTGTTGTTCACGCCGATGAAGGCACCGGACAGGATCGTGCAGACGACGGCCGTGGTGTGGTCGCCGTAGCCGAGCACCAGCACGTCGGCGGCGAGCAGCACCAGTGAACCGCCGAGCACCTTGAGCGAGCCGAACCGCTTCTGCAGGCGCGGCGCCACGATCACCGAGAACACGGCGAGCAGTACACCCCATGCGAAGAACACCGCACCCGACCGGTACGGGCTCATGTTCAGCACGAACGGGGTGAAGGCCAGCACGGTGAAGAACGTGTAGTTGTAGAAGAACGCCGAGATCGCCGCGGAGGCGAGGCCGCCGTGACCGAGGGCCTTGACCGGGTCCAGGAGCGAGGTCTTGCGGGCCGGCTTCGGCTGCTCCCTCAGGAACACCGCGATGCACAGGAAGCCGACGGCCATCAGGAAGGCCGTACCGAAGAACGGGTAGCGCCAGCTGGCGTCACCGAGCAGGGCGCCCAGCAGCGGACCGCAGGCCATGCCGAGGCCGAGGGCCGACTCGTACAGCAGGATCGCCGCCGCGCTGCCGCCCGCCGCCGCTCCGACGATGACCGCGAGGGCCGTCGAGACGAACAGTGCGTTGCCGAGCCCCCAGCCGGCCCGGAATCCGACCAGTTCGCCGACGGATCCGGAGGTGCCCGACAGTCCCGCGAAGACCACGACCAGGGCGAGGCCGAGCAGCAGGGTCTTCTTGCCGCCGATGCGGCTGGAGACGAAGCCGGTGACCAGCATCGCGATCGCGGTGATGAGGAAGTACGAGGTGAACAGCAGGGAGACCTGGCTTGCGGAGGCGTTCAGGCCCGAGGCGATGGACGGCAGGATCGGGTCGACGAGTCCGATGCCCATGAAAGCGACGACCGACGCTCCGGCGGTCGCCCACACGGACTTGGGCTGCTTGAGGAGGCCGCCCGCTCCGGCGTCGAAGGGGTCCATTGCTTGCTCCCTTTCCCGAGACGAGGTAGTTGGTATATACACATACTAAGTTAGCCACGCTAACTAATGCAAGCTGCATCTAATATGGGGGTGAAGGGTTCCGTCCGGTTGGGTGATCGTCCTTGACGCGGCGGGGCGGGGGTAGGACCGTGGGGCCCTATGAGGGGCGAACCCAGTTGCCCGAAGTGCGGTGGCCGGGTCAGGGCTCCCGGCCTCTTCTCCGACTCTTGGCAGTGCGATGTGCACGGCACCGTTCATCCGGTGCAGCCCGTGATACCGCCGAGCGTCGACGCCCTCAACGTCGTGGTGCACCGGACTCAGGTGCCGGTGTGGATGCCCTGGCCGCTGCCGGTCGGCTGGCTGTTCACGGGCGTGGCCTGCGCGGGGGACGACCGCACGGGTGGCCGTGCCACGGCCGTGGCCTGTACGGGGCCCGGGCCGCTCGGCGGGATGGGTGAGCTGATCCTGGTCGCCGAGGAGTTGGGCGTCGGCCTCGGCGCGCGGTACGCGGGCCTGGACGGTCCCGACCCGGGGCCGCACATGAACGTCGACAAGCCGGCCCAGGCGAAGGTGCTTGCCGCGGGGCGGCCGACACCGCTGTGGCATGTGACCGGTGCGCCGGACGATCGTGCGGTGTTCGCCGGCGAGGCGCTCGGGATGTGGCTGTGGGCGGTCGTGTGGCCGGAGCAGTCGGGGTTGTTGATGTACGACGAGCTGGTGCTGGCGGATGTGCGGGATGCGGGGGCGGAGGTGGAGTTGGTGCCGTGCGGGGCGTTGTCGCCGCGCTTGCTTGAGCCGTAGTTCCCAGGGCGGTGGGGGCTTGGTTCGCGCGCGGCTGCGGGTGGTTCGCGGCTGGTAGCGCAGTTCCCCGCGCCCCTTTGGGGGCGTTGGTGTGTAGGGGGCGACTTCTGGGTTCGGGTGTGACAGGGGTCGTTGAAAATCCGGTTATCCTTGAGCAGCCCTGTTCGTCCCGTCAGTGTCTGGAGTCCGTGTCGTGCGTATCGATCTGCACACCCACTCCACCGCTTCCGATGGCACGGACACCCCGGCTGAGCTGGTGCGGAAGGCTGGCGCGGCCGGGCTGGACGTCGTCGCGCTCACCGATCACGACACCACCCGCGGGCACGCCGAGGCGATCGCCGCGCTGCCCGAGGGGCTGACACTGGTCACCGGGGCCGAGCTCTCCTGCCGGCTCGACGGCATCAGCATGCACATGCTGGCCTACCTCTTCGACGCCGAGGAACCGGAGCTGCTCGCCGAGCGCGAGCTGGTCCGGGACGACCGGGTGCCCCGGGCGCAGGGCATGATCGCCAAGCTTCAGGGGCTGGGCGTGCCCGTGACCTGGGAGCAGGTCGCGCGGATCGCCGGAGACGGGTCCGTCGGGCGTCCGCACGTGGCGAGCGCGCTCGTCGAGCTGGGTGTGGTGCCGACCGTGAACGACGCCTTCAGCCAGGACTGGCTGGCCGACGGCGGCCGGGCCTACGTGGAGAAGCACGAGACCGACCCCTTCGAGGCGATCCGGCTGGTCAAGGGCGCGGGCGGGGTCGCGGTGTTCGCGCATCCCGGGGCGAGCAAGCGGGGGCGCACGGTGCCGGAGGCCGCGATCGCCGAGATGGCCGCGGCCGGGCTGGACGGCGTCGAGGTCGATCACATGGACCACGACGCGGATACGCGGGCGCGGCTGCGGGGGCTGGCGAAGGAACTGGGGCTCCTGGTGACCGGGTCCAGTGACTATCACGGCAGCCGGAAAACGTGCGTGCTCGGGGAGTACACGACGGATCCCGAGGTGTACGGGGAGATCACTCGGCGGGCCTTCGGGGCGTTTCCCGTGCCGGGGGCCGGCGGGGTCTGAGGTTTCTCTCCTGTAGGTCCGCTTTCAGGCACTCGGCGTTGTCCGCTGTGCCCACCCGTTCCTCCTCCAGTGCCTCAAGGGCCTGGGGGGACCCCCAACGGAACGTTTGCCCACAGCGGTTGTGGCCCGATGGTGCCCACCGCGCTCTCCTGTAACCCCGCAAGGCTCACCCATGTTCGATGTTGCCGTCTTCGGCTCCCTCTTCCTCACTCTCTTCGTCATCATGGATCCCCCCGGGATCACCCCGATCTTCCTCGCGCTCACCGCCGGCCGGCCCGGCAAGGTGCAGAAGCGGATGGCTTTCCAGGCCGTCTGTGTCGCCGGTGGTGTGATCACCGTGTTCGGGCTGCTCGGGCACCAGATCCTCAACTACCTGCATGTCTCCGTGCCCGCGTTGATGATCGCGGGTGGGCTGCTGCTTCTGCTGATCGCGCTCGATCTGCTCACCGGGAAGACCGACGAGCCGAAGCAGACCAAGGACGTCAACGTCGCCCTCGTGCCGCTGGGCATGCCGCTGCTGGCCGGGCCCGGGGCGATCGTGTCGGTCATCCTCGCCGTGCAGAAGGCGCACAGCGCCGCCGCGCAGGTTTCCGTGTGGGCGGCGATCCTCGCCATCCATGTCGTGCTGTGGCTGGTGATGCGCTACTCGCTGGTGATCATCCGGATCATCAAGGACGGCGGTGTGGTCCTGGTGACGCGGCTCGCGGGCATGATGCTCTCCGCGATCGCCGTGCAGCAGATCATCAACGGCGTCACGCAGGTGATCCAGGGGAGCTGACGGGGCGCGTCAGGTCCGGCCGAGCACCGAGCCGATCGCACCGGCCGCTCCCGCGTGGGCGAGGTACTCATCGATCTTGTGCGCACGGTCGCGGCCGTTGGAGACGGCCAGCTGGGTGAGCTTGCCCCAGCGCTCGTCCTCCAGGGGGCAGCCGATGGCCACCCCGTCGGTGGGGCACCAGACGTTGACCCAGTCACGCACCCGGGGCGGCCGGTGCGGGCCGTGGGCGAGGAGCCGTTCGTTGACGCCGTCCAGGCCGAGCGGGCTGCCCGCCGTGACGAGCAGGACCGGGTCGAGACCGTCCGGGAGCCGGGTCAGCAGGTCCAGGCCGACGACCGTGCCCAGGCTGTGCGTGACCAGCACCAGTTCGCCGGTGGTGGGCATGGTCTCCATGACGCTGTCCAGCACGGACTGCCGTACGGCGCTGTCGCCGAGGTACAGGTCGACGTCCCGCAGGAACGTGGCGATGGTCCACTCGTCCAGGTCGGACCGTGCGGCCAGCCAGCTGAGCGGCCGGTGCAGGGCCCCGACCAGTCCCGCCCCGAAGCCCTCCGTGGCCGCCGGCCCGTCCTGCGGCATGCCGGCCCGGGTGGCGGCCTCGTAGAGCAGTCGCTCGTAGGAACCCGTGGGCGACTCCGTCGCGAAGACCTCGGCGGCAGCGGCGGCGCTCACCTCGTCCAGGCTGATGGCCTCGGCCGTGCTCTCCCTGCCGGTCACGAGGTCGTGCAGTCTCGTGCCGTAGAACGGGAACCAGACGTCCTCCGGGTCGACCGGGGGCAGGGACGCGAGGGTGAGTCCGCGGTTCAGGCCGGATGCCCAGGTCCGGCGGAGCTCGTCCGGCTCCTTCTCGTGCTGGTCCCTGCCGTGCAGGAAGACCAGGTGCCGGCGGCCGCCGAAGGCGGTGCTCCGGGCCGGGCGTCCGGCCTTGGGCTTGCGGGCATCCGTCCCGCTCTCCGTGACCGGAGCGCCGGAGGTCGGCGTGGGCGTGACGCCGGGCACCGCCGGCGAGGCGAGCGCGGGTGCGGGTGCGGCGATCGTGCTCTGGTCCAGGCCCGAGTCCGGGCCCATCTCGGTCAGCAGGGCACGCCGCGCGGGGTCGAGGTCCAGCCCGGCCAGGTGCTTCAGGACCGAGCTGATGCGGACGCCCTCGTTGGCGACCCACTCGATCGCGTCGTCGCCGTCGCCCTGGCGCCAGGGCTGTCCGTCCTTGCGCAGGACGCGGCCCTGGTCGTCCTTCTTCGGCACACCGCTGTGGTGCAGGGCCACGACCTCCCACTGGTCGTTGAAGACGGGGGAGCCGGAGTTGCCGGGGCGGGTGTCGGTTCGGTAGTGGACGAAGTCGTCGAGCCGTACCAGCACCGCGTTGTCGCGCAGAACGATCTCCTTGAGGCGCCCGTCCGGGTGACCGATGATGTTCACCTTCTCGCCGAGCACCAGCTTGCCGAGCTGCACGCTGAGCCGGTTCCAGCCGAAGATCTCGCCCGGCGGGCGGCCGTCCGGGGCGGGCGTGACCGCGACCAGGGCGAAGTCCAGCCGTCTGTCCGCGGCGAAGAAGGCTCCCGGGTCGAGCTCCATGCGGACGGCGGTGTCGGGGATGTTGTCGACCGTGACCTGGGCGTTGAACTCGGCGAAGCACCGGCGGGCGAAGCCCTCGTCGGGCAGCACGTGGTGGTTGGTCATCATCAGCCGCGGCGACACCAGGAAGCCGGTGCCGTGCGGAAGCTCACGGCCGTCGCGGCGCAGGGTGATCCGGGCGACCGAGGTCCCGGCCCTGACCCCGCGCGGCAGGAAGCTCCAGGCCTGGAGCTCGTTGGACAGGTCGATGATGCGTTCGTTGGCGTCGGGCAGGTCCATGGCCTCGCCGTGGATGTCCGCCACGACCGCCGAGGGCGACAGACCGCCCCGCTCGAGGATCCGGTCGGCGCGGACGGCGAGCGCGTCCGGGGTGTCCGGGAACCGCACGCCGGCCGCCAGCCGGTCCTCGACCCGCTCCCGCTCCGTGGTGGAGTCCTCGTACCGTTGCGCGGCCTCGGCCGCCTGGTCGTGCAGCTCCTCGTTCGACCGGCCCGTCACGGACATGTGTCCCACCGTCCTGTTCTCTCTCGCTGGACCCCTCAGCCAGTACGCCCCCGGCCACAGCGGTCCGCAACAGCGGAGCCCCCGCTCGGCCGATGCCGGGCGGGGGCTCCGAAGTGTGGGAGAGCTGCGCGCGTTATGAGGCCGTGGTCCCGGCCGGGCGGATCCAGAGGCGCTGCCCGGTGGCGGCGGCCTGCTGAACGATCCGGTTGACGGAGGCGGCGTCCACGACGGTCGTGTCCACGGGCGTGCCGTCGACATCGTCGAGGTGCATGATTTCGAAGCGCAAGGGCTTCTCCCTTCGTCTGGTCATCCTCCTGAGGAGAACTACTTGGTGTGGCGGCCCACGAGGCTTCGGTGCCCGGTGTTCCGTATGGGTCAACAGGACTGCATGGTTCAAACATTCCCTACGCTAAGGAAATTTTTCGAACGGCTAATTACCGAGCCGTAAGAGTGTCGTTACGAGACCGACCGGGACCATTTGTGTTCGCAGCGTGACCGCCGGGACAATAGAGGTGATGAACGATGACCTCGCGGCCCTGAGCGCCCGCATCGACCGCACCAACGAGCTGCTCCAGCGCATGCTCGCCGAGGTGGCGAAGACACCCTCGACCCATGCGATCTTCGTCGATGCCGGGTACCTCTACGCGGCCGCGGGACGGCTCGTCGCCGGTACGGAGGACCGCCGGGCCTTCGACCTGGACGCCGAGGGCCTGATCGACGCGCTCATCGACAAGGCCCGCACGATCTTCGCGGACAGCAGGCTGCTGCGGGTCTACTGGTATGACGGCGCCCGCCGCCGCATCCACACGGCGGAGCAGCAGACCATCGCGGAACTGCCGGACGTGAAGGTGCGACTGGGCAACCTGAACGCCAACAACCAGCAGAAGGGCGTCGACTCGCTCATCCGCTCCGACCTGGAGTCACTCGCCCGGCACCGCGCCATCAGCGACGCGGCCCTGCTCGGCGGCGACGAGGACCTGGTGTCGGCGGTGGAGGCGGCACAGGGCTACGGCGCCCGGGTCCACCTGTGGGGCATCGAGGCGCCGGAGGGCCGCAACCAGGCGGAGCCCCTGCTGTGGGAGGTCGACAGCCAGCGCACGCTCGACCTCGACTTCTTCAAGCCGTACGTCTCCCGCCGCACGGCCGCCGCCTACGAGGCGACCACGGGCCGGCCGACCCGCGAGGACGTGCGGTTCGTGGGGGCCCAGATCGCGGCGAAGTGGCTGGCGGCACGCGGCCGGGACACGCTGGGGGAGCTGCTGCACGGCCATCCCTATCTGCCCGGTTCGGTCGACCAGGACCTGCTCGTGGAGGCGGAGGGACTGTTGCAGTACTCGCTGCGCGGGCAGGCCGACCTGCGGCGCGCCCTGCGGGACGGCTTCTGGGAGCATCTGAGGGCGCAGTACTAGACCGTCTGGACGTGCGGTACTAGACCGTCCCGACGCTGTCCCAGAAGTCGGCGAGGGCGGCGGCCATCGGCAAGGGCCGGTCGGCGTTGGGGGAGTGCTCGGCCCCCGTGATGACCGTGCGGTGCGCGTTCAGCCGCAGGGCCATGTCGTCGAGGATCGCCACCGGCCAGGTGTCGTCGTGCGCGCCCGACAGGACGTGGAACGGCAGCGGTACGGCGGCGAGTTCGGCGACGCGGTCCGGCTCGGTGCACAACTGGTGGCCGGTCGCGCGCAGTTGGGCGGGCTTGTTGCCCATCCAGCGCCGGCGCAACTGCTCCTGGTCGCCGATGCCGCGGGCGGGCCCGCCGACCTCCTCCGGCGGTCCCATGGCCTGGATCGCCCCCCACACCTCCTCCATCGCCATGACGGCGAGCGCGTCCCGCAGCAGTTTCACGCGCTGCTGCTGGGAGACGGAGATCTCCGCCGGGCCGGACGAGACCAGGGTGAGGGAGAGGAAGGGGGCGTGGTCGAGCAGCACGGCCGCACGCGCGATCTGCCCGCCGAGCGAGTGCCCGACGAGGTGCACGGGAACGCCGACCGCCTCGGCTTGCGCGAGCACGTCCCGGGCCAGTTCCCGCTGGGCGTAGGCCGATTCGTCGGCCACCGGCCCGTCCGACTCGTGCTGACCCCGTCCGTCCACGGCGACGAGCCGGTACCCGCGCTCTCCGAGCGGCTCGTGGAGCAGGCTGAAGTCCTCCTTGCTCCCGGTGAATCCGGGCAGCATCAGGACGACTCCCCTGACCTGCGCACCCGCCTTCGGTGACGAGTCGACGACGGCGAACTCACCGCGGGCCGTGCGCAGGGGGTATGCGCGGGCGCCGGGGGGCGGGGTGAAGGTGGCTTGCCTGCTCACGGGGTGAGGGTAGCGGGTGGGGTGCGCTCTCCGGTGGGTGGCTTTGCGCACACGTGAACGCCGACGGCCCGGCCCCACCTGGGTGGGACCGGGCCGTCGGGTGGAGTGTCAGCCCTCCGTGGGCTCCGCGGTGGCCGTGGCCTTGCGGGTGCGGCGGGCCTTGGGCTTCGCCTCGGCCGCGCCCTCGGCCGAGGCCGTGGCGGCAGCGGCCGTCTTCCGTGTGCGCCGCGGCTTGGCCTCGACGGGCTCGGGCTCCTGGGCCGTCTGGGCCGGGATCCCGGCGGCGACGGTCTCGACTGCCTCGGCGGCCTTGCGGGTGCGGCGGCGCGGCTTGGCCTCCGTGCCCTCGGCCGTGTCGACGGCTGCCTCGGCCGCCGCTGCGGTCTTCCGCGTCCGGCGCGGCTTGACCTCGGCGGCTTCGGCCTCCGGAGCCGCTGCGGCGGTCTTCCGCGTGCGGCGCGGCTTCGCCTCGGTCCCCTCGGCCGTGTCGACGCTCGCCTCGGCCTTGGGCGCCGCCTTGCGGGCACGGCGCGGCTTGGCCTCGACGGGCTCGGGCTCCTGAGCCGTCTGGGCCGGGATCCCGGCGGCGACGGTCTCGACTGCCTCGGCGGCCTTGCGGGTGCGGCGGCGCGGCTTGACCTCCGTGCCCTCGGCCGTGTCGACGGCTGCCTCGGCCGCTGCCGCGGTCTTGCGGGTGCGGCGGGGCTTGGTTTCCGTGGCCTCTGCCACATCGACGGCTTCCGCCGCTGCCGTCGCCTTGCGCGTACGCCTCGGCTTCGCCTCGGCGGCCTCGGCCGTGTCGACGGCTGCTTCGGCCGCTGCGGCGGTCTTGCGCGTGCGACGGGGCTTGGTCTCCGCGGTCTCGGCTGCGTCGACGGCGCCTTCCGCCGCTGCCGTCGCCTTGCGCGCACGCCTCGGCTTCGCCTCGGCGGCCTCGGCCGTGTCCACGGCTGCTTCGGCCGCGGCTGCGGCCTTGCGCGTGCGGCGCGGCTTGGGCTCCGTGGTCCCGGCCTGCTCGGCGGGGGCCTCGGCCTTCGCCGCGGTCTTACGGGTACGCCGCGGCTTCGTCTCCACCGGCTCCGCAACGGACTCGGTGGTCCCCTCGGCCGTGTCGACCGCCTGCTCGGCAGCGGACGCCGCCGTGCTCTTGCGGGTGCGGCGACGCGGCGTGGTGGCGGCGGCCTCGGGCTGTGCGGTCACCGGGGCATCGTCTGCGACGGCCGCGGACTCCGTGGCCGACGGCGTCACCGCGGCCTCGGTCTCCACCACCGGCGTCTCCGACCGGCGCGTACGGCGCCGGCGCGGCTTCGCGGCCTCGGGCGTCTCCGCGCTCGTGCCCTCCGCCGTCGCGACGGCGTTCGCCGCCTGCTCGGACGGTGCGGACTCGACGGCCGTCACCGGCGCCGACTCGGCCTGGGCACCACCGCGGGTGCGGCGGCGGCGACGCGGGGTGCGCGGAGTCGTGACGGCGTCCGCCTCGGCGGTGCCGCCGGCGGCCGTGGTGTCCGGTGCGCCGGTGCCGGCGGACTCCGGTGCCGAGCCCAGCGGCGCTCCGCCGCGGGTACGGCGGCGGCGTCGCGGCGTGCGCTCGGAGCGCTCGCGCTCGGCCGGCCGGGACTCTTCCCGGCCGCCGCGGCCACTGCGGGCCCCGCGCCCGCGCGGCGCCCGGCCGCCCGGCTCGCCCAGGTCCTCCAGCTCCTCCGCGTCCAGCCCGGCGCGCGTGCGCTCCGAGCGCGGCAGGACGCCCTTGGTGGCCTCGGGGATGCCGAGGTCGGAGAAGAGGTGCGGGGACGTGGAGTACGTCTCCGGCGGGTCGTTGAAGCCCAGCTCCAGCGCCTTGTTGATCAGCTGCCAGCGCGGGATGTCGTCCCAGTCGACGAGCGTGATCGCCGTACCCTTCGCGCCCGCGCGGCCCGTACGGCCGATGCGGTGCAGGTACGTCTTCTCCTCTTCCGGCGACTGGTAGTTGATGACGTGGGTCACGCCCTCGACGTCGATACCGCGGGCGGCGACGTCGGTGCAGACGAGCACGTCCACCTTGCCGTTGCGGAAGGCGCGCAGGGCCTGCTCGCGGGCGCCCTGGCCGAGGTCGCCGTGGACCGCGCCGGAGGCGAAGCCGCGCTGCTTCAGCTGGTCGGCGAGATCCGCCGCCGTCCGCTTCGTCCGGCAGAAGACCATCGCCAGCCCGCGGCCGTCGGCCTGCAGGATGCGCGAGACCATCTCGGGCTTGTCCATGTTGTGCGCGCGGTAGATGAACTGCGTGGTGTTCGCGACCGTCGCGCCCGCGTCGTCCGGCGCCGTGGCGCGGATGTGCGTGGGCTGCGACATGTAGCGGCGGGCCAGGCCGATGACCGCGCCCGGCATGGTCGCCGAGAACAGCATCGTCTGGCGCCGGACCGGAAGCATGTTGATGATCTTCTCGACGTCGGGCAGGAAGCCCAGATCGAGCATCTCGTCGGCCTCGTCGAGGACCAGGCACTTGACGTGCTTCAGGTTCAGCTTCTTCTGCCCGGCGAGGTCGAGCAGCCGGCCCGGGGTGCCGATGACGACATCGACGCCCTTCTTCAGGGCCTCGACCTGGGGCTCGTAGGCCCGGCCGCCGTAGATCGCCGTCACGCGGACGTTACGGGCCTTGCCTGCCGTCAGGAGGTCGTTGGTCACCTGCTGGCACAGCTCGCGCGTGGGGACGACGACGAGTGCCTGCGGGGTGTCGGTGAGGTCCTCGGGCTTGGCGCGTCCGGCCTCGACATCGGCGGGGACGGTGACGCGCTCGAGGAGCGGGAGGCCGAAGCCCAGCGTCTTGCCGGTGCCGGTCTTGGCCTGGCCGATGACGTCCGTGCCCGTGAGGGCCACGGGCAGCGTCATCTCCTGGATGGGGAAGGGGGTGGTGATGCCGACGGCCTCAAGGGCCTCGGCGGTCTCGGGGAGGATTCCGAGCTCTCGGAACGTCGTAGTCAGGGTGCTGCCTCTTCTGTGTGGGGCGGTGCGAGGCGAGCGCGCGGGTCGTGTACGGACCGTGCCGGGGACGTCGGCGGCCTTGCGGCGGTGCCGTTGGGCACGGGACCACTGTCGACGCTCTAGCGCTCGTACCGCTGAGGGTGTCCCTCCGGGCTCCGTACGCACAGTGCCATACGGACGCGGAGGTCTGTCGGGTCGGAGCCGATCGGGCCACCGACCGGGCATCCTCATACGTGCGGCCTGTCGAGGTACGTCGAAGTACCAGCAGGCGCATTACCACCATACCCCGGATTCCCGCACATGCGATGGCCGATTTGGTCACGTAGCCGTTGTCACAGTGACTGACCAGGGCCTTACGCCTTCCGGCGGGCGAGCTATTGTGCGCTTCATGACGAGCTCTGACAAGCCTGAGAACGCCTCGGACACCACCGCCACCCCGGCCGAACACACCGGAGTCGCCGCCCGGGACTGGGCGACGGCCTCCGCCGACCCGCAGTACCGCGCCGCTGTCGTGGACCTGCTCGGCGCGCTCGCATACGGGGAGCTGGCGGCGTTCGAGCGGCTCGCGGAGGACGCCAAGCTGGCGCCGACGCTGGCGGACAAGGCGGAGCTGGCGAAGATGGCGTCGGCCGAGTTCCACCACTTCGAGAGGCTGCGCGACCGGCTCGCCGAGATCGGGGAGGAGCCGACGCGGGCGATGGAGCCCTTCGTCGGCGCCTACGACGGATTCCACAAGCAGACGGCCCCCTCGGACTGGCTGGAGGGGCTCGTCAAGGCGTACGTCGGCGACTCCATCGCCAGCGACTTCTACCGGGAGGTCGCCGCCCGCCTGGACTCCGACTCCCGCGATCTGGTGCTGGCCGTGCTCGACGACACCGGCCACGGCGGCTTCGCCGTGGAGAAGGTGCGTGCCGCCATCGACGCCGACCCGCGGGTGGGCGGACGGCTCGCGCTGTGGGCGCGGCGGCTGATGGGCGAGGCCCTGTCGCAGTCGCAGCGGGTGGTCGCCGACCGGGACGCGCTGTCGACCATGCTGGTGGGCGGCGTCGCGGACGGCTTCGACCTGGCCGAGGTCGGCAAGATGTTCTCCCGGATCACCGAGGCCCACACCAAGCGGATGGCCGCGCTGGGGCTGGCCGCGTAGCGTTCCGCCAGGGGTGGTTTCGGCTGCATCGCGTGCATCGCGGCTGTCGGCATGAGCGCGGTGTGCGCTTCCGCGGGCTGTGGGGAGGCTGCGGGCCGCCGGTGGCTGGTCGCGCAGTTCCCCGCGCCCCTTTCAGGGGCGTTGTCCGCCGCCCCTGACGGCTGCGGCTACGCCGTGGCTGATCGTCGGCGCAGGTGGCGTCCCGCCGGGCGCAGCAGCAACGACAGCGAGGCCACCGAGACGATCACCGCGCCGAGCAGGACCAGCAGCAGATGCCCGGCCTCGAGCGCGCTGTGCATGACGAACGCCCCGAAGAGGGCTCCGGCGACACCGGTCGACAGGACCAGGGGGCGGGCCGG
This sequence comes from Streptomyces purpurascens, assembly GCF_045040895.1. Taxonomy (NCBI): domain Bacteria; kingdom Bacillati; phylum Actinomycetota; class Actinomycetes; order Kitasatosporales; family Streptomycetaceae; genus Streptomyces; species Streptomyces purpurascens. Next base: position 6,168,284 of record NZ_CP108341.1, read on the forward strand.
GAGCCGGTGCGACAGGCGTTGGGTGGCCGCCCAGGCCAGAGCCAGGCCGAGGATCGCGGAGCTCAGCGCTTCCAGGAGCATGTCGGGGTCCCTCCCACATGGCCGGCGTGCTCAAATCGGTCGTAGCCCGTCTTACCCCTGACCTGCGGAATCCAATCCCATTCTGTGGGCGCTCTGTGCTCCATCCGTGGAGGAAGCCAGGTGCCGCACGGGGACTGCTCGGGGACTGCTCCGGGACCACAGGGGGACCGCTCGGAGAGAGAACGCGAAGCGGGGCGGGACGGCCGATGGCCGTCCCGCCCCGCTCCACTCACGCGCCTACAGCGCGCCGAAGCCCACCTTGCGCGGGGCCGGCTCGCCGATCTCGACGTACGCGAGACGGTCGGCCGGGACCAGGATCTTGCGGCCGTGTTCGTCCACGAGGCTCAGCAGCTGCGACTTTCCGGCCAGTGCCTCGGCCACGACGCGCTCGACCTCCTCGGGGCTCTGACCGCTCTCCAGAACGATCTCGCGGGGCGCGTGCTGCACGCCGATCTTGACCTCCACGGCTATGTCCCTCCGACGGTCAGTGATGTGCGCGACCTTCCGCGCCGTACGCAGCACACATTAGCCCGGCGAGGGGACGTACAGTTCCCGCCCGAGAACGCCACGAGCGAACATCGGGCGGGAACAAAGCGCCCGTCAGTGGTGCTCGGTCCCGTGCAGCGGGAAGCCCGCGATGCCGCGCCATGCCAGCGAGGTCAGCAGCTGCACCGCCTGATCGCGGGGCACGCTGCGGTCGCTGTGCAGCCAGGACCGCGCGACGACCTGGGCGAGGCCGCCCAGGCCCGAGGCGAGCAGCATCGACTCCGCGCGCGACAGGCCGGTGTCCTCGGCGATGACGTCGCAGATCGCTTCCGCGCACTCGTTGGTGACCTTGTCGACGCGCTCGCGCACGGCGGGCTCGTTCGTCAGGTCCGACTCGAAGACCAGGCGGAAGGCACCGCCGTCGTCCTCGACGTACGCGAAATACGCGTCCATCGTCGCCCGCACACGCTGCTTGTTGTCCGTCGTCGAGGCGAGCGCGTGGCGCACGGCCTGGATGAGCGACTCGCAGTGCTGGTCGAGCAGTGCGAGATAGAGGTCGAGCTTGCCCGGGAAGTGCTGGTAGAGCACCGGCTTGCTGACGCCCGCGCGCTCGGCGATGTCGTCCATCGCCGCCGCGTGATAGCCCTGGGCCACGAAGACCTCCTGGGCGGCTCCCAGGAGCTGGTTGCGTCGGGCACGGCGTGGCAGGCGTGTGCCCCGCGGGCGAACCGCCTCTGTCTGCTCGATGGCTGTCACGCCGCCTCCCATAGTCGTCCACGTGCGGATCTGGCCGCGTCGCCATCGTACTTTTCGGTAACCGTGGTGTGCGCGGTGAGAGCGCAGAATTTCACGGACCGGACGGTTGCGAAAGCGGTTGCGAAGGTTTCAAACAGGGGCAGAGCGGGCAAAATGCAGCCTCATTCCTGTTACTGGCGCTGTTCGCCGCCCCCGGTGGGGGCTGTCACCGGTAGTCGTCCTCGTCGAGGGAGACGACCCGGGCCTGCTCCGCCAGGTCGGCCTCGTTGGCGCGGTCCGGGTCGACGCCGGTCAGCGGGTCGTCGCGGTCCGGTGCGAGGTCCGCGCGCTGCTCGGCCGCGTCGACCTCGGGGGCCTCGACGTCGTACTCCTGCGCCTCCGGCGCTTCCTCCGCCTCGAATGTCTCGGGGTCGGTGGGGTCTACGGCCATGCTGGGCTCCCTTCCTACGAACGTCCCTGAGAATGCAGGGGCCACACGCGGGTGCCCTCTGTACGAGCCTAGGAGACACCCGATCCGGACGCTATGCGATCCGCGTCCGGGGTGTGACGCAGTGCGCATCCCCTGAACTGCTCCTGTCCGATTCTTGTGACGGCGAACACAGGCGAACACATGAGCCACTGCGTGATCGTCTCGTAACATTGCCGCATGTCTTCGACCGAGCTGCCGTTCGTGCCGCCCGCCAATGTGCTGCCGAAGGTGGGGGGCGTCAGGGTCGCGGAGGGCGAGCGGCTGAGGTCGGTCGAGCTGCCCGGGGTCTCGCTGACGGTGCGCTCGCGACCACCCGCGCGCGAGGGGCTGCCTCCGGCCCTGTACGTGCACGGGCTCGGCGGTTCCTCGCAGAACTGGTCGGCGCTGATGCCGCTGCTGGAGGAGGTAGTCGACAGCGAGGCCGTCGACCTGCCGGGCTTCGGCGACTCCCCGCCGCCGGACGACGGTGACTACTCCGTCACGGGGCACGCGCGCGCGGTCATCCGCTACCTCGACGCCTCGGGGCGCGGTCCCGTGCACCTGTTCGGGAACTCGCTCGGTGGCGCCATCACCACCCGTGTCGCCGCGGTACGGCCCGATCTCGTCCGTACGCTCACGCTCGTGTCGCCTGCCCTGCCGGAAATCCGCGTGCAGCGCTCCGCCGTGCCCACGGGGCTGCTGGCGGTGCCCGGTGTCGCCCTGCTCTTCACCCGGCTCACCCGCGCCTGGACGGCGGAGCAGCGGGTCCGCGGCGTGATGGCGCTGTGTTACGGGGATCCGGGGCAGGTGACGCCGGAAGGTTTCCGCAACGCCGTGCAGGAGATGGAGCGGCGGCTGCGGCTGCCATACTTCTGGGACGCGATGGCGCGGTCCGCGCGCGGGATCGTCAACGCGTACACGCTGGGCGGCCAGCAGGGGCTGTGGCGCCAGGCCGAGCGCGTTCTCGCGCCGACCCTCCTCGTCTACGGTGGCCGTGACCAACTGGTCGGCTTCCGCATGGCCCAGAAGGCGGCCCGGGCCTTTCGCGACTCGAGGCTGGTGACGTTGCCGGACGCGGGGCACGTGGCCATGATGGAGTACCCGGAGACGGTGGCCCTGGCGTTTCGCGAACTCCTCGAGGATTCGGGAGAGTTGGGTACACGGCGTGCACGACGGGCACGAAGCGCGGCGAAGGGCGGGAGCGAGTCCGGCACGGACGGTCCGGGCACGGGCCGGGCGCACGCCGGGGGCGACGCCGTCGACAGGGAAAGCACCGACGAGAGCATGGGGGGCTGAGGCGCGACGTGGGACGCCACAGCCGCCGCGGGGCCGTCGCCAAGGGCGACACCGCGGACGCGACCGCAGTACGGGACGACCGGGCCGGATCGGCGCAGGGACAGAGACCAGAGCAGAGCCAGGCACCGGACCCGAGCCGGGGAGGCCGGCCGGCACCGCCCGGCGCCGGGCAGGGCGGCCGGCCGCCCCAGGGCGCGGGCCCTCGCCGCACACCGGGGCCGCGGCCCGCACCGGGTTCCGGGCCCACGCCGGGTTCCGGCACGCCGCCGTACGGGATGCCGCACCTGCCCGACGGATGGAATCCGGACGGCACCCCGGGGCGCGGCGTGCCGCGGCTGCCCGACGGCACCCCCGCGCACGGCTTCCTGCCTGCCCGTGGAGGCCACCCCGAGCAGCGGGAACCCGGCGGTGGCTGGGGTGAGTTGACGGAGAACGGCCGGGGCACCGCTCCCATACCGCGGCAGCGGCGGGCGTCCGTGCCCGGGCCGCGGCAGGAGTATCTCGAAGCCTTCGGTGAACGGGACGACGTCTTCGCTCCCCGTACGGCCGCCTCCGCGCACGCGGCGGACGCCTACGCCTCCGTCACGGACTGGAGCGCGGGCACCCCGGCCGACACCCCCTTCGACGACCACGACCACGACCACGACCACGCGGAGCCCACCGGCACGCCCGCGCCGGTCAAGGGCGGCAAGGGCCGCACCTTCACCGGCATCGCGGCCGCCGCCGTCACCACCGTGCTGGCCGTGGTCGTCGCCGGCCAGGTCGCCGACGACCAGGGCGGTGCCGGCGTGCAGTCGCAGTCCGCCACCGACCAGGCCCGCGACCTCCGGGGCTCCGCGCCCCACGGGGGCGGGCAGACTCCCGCCCCGGACTCCGACGCGAAGCCGCTCACGTACGACCAGAAGATGGCCAGGACGTACCCGCTCGGTGCCAAGCTCAAGGGCTCGGGGAAGTTCGACGCGGTCCCCGGAATCGCGAAGGCGCCCGGTACGGGGCAGAAGCACACCTACCGCGTGGACGTGGAGCAGGGGCTCGGGCTGGACGGCGAGCTTTTCGCCGAGGCCGTGCAGAAGACGCTCAACGACCAGCGCAGCTGGGCCCACAACGGCGCGCACACCTTCGAGCGCATCTACTCGGGCACGCCCGACTTCGTGATCACTCTCGCCAGCCCCGGCACGACCGCCGACTGGTGTGCCAAGTCCGGCCTGGACACCACCGTGGACAACGTCTCCTGCGACTCGGCCGCGACCGAGCGCGTGATGATCAACGCCTACCGGTGGGCGCAGGGCTCGCCGACGTACGGCGACAACAAGATCCACGCCTACCGGCAGATGCTGATCAACCACGAGGTCGGACACCGCCTGGGCTACAACCACGTGACCTGCGACAAGGACGGCGATCTCGCCCCGGTCATGCAGCAGCAGACCAAGTTCCTGAACCATGACGGCATTCGCTGCCGTGCCAACCCCTGGGCCTACCCCGGGAATTGACGGGCATCACAGGGACCGGCCCGCACCGCGCGTTGACATGCGCAGAAAAGTCGTACATATTTCTGCGCATGTCGCCCCGTCCCGCCTCCGTTCGCGCCGCCATCGAGCTGGCGCTCATCGGCGTGACCCCGCTCTGCGTGGCCGACATTCACTGTTGCTGACGCCCGCCCCAGGCGCGCGTCGCGAAAACCCATGCTCTCCGTGACCCGGTCACGGCTTCTTCGGCCACGGCTTCTTCGACGACCCGGCGCCGGGCAGACGTCTGATGTTCTTCGTCTCACCCTTCGTCATCTCGTCTCGCGATCCGAGACATCATCGAGAGGTCGTCATTCCGATGCGCCAACCGTCCGTCACAGCGCGCCGCGTGGCCGCGGCATCCGTCAGCCTGGTCCTGGCAGCGGGCGCCGCCGCCTGCGGGCCGAAGGACAACGATGCCAAGGGCGCCGGCGGCGACTCCACGCCCCACAAGGGCGGCACCCTCACGGTCCTGAACGCCAACCCCCAGCAGGACTTCGACCCGGCACGTCTGTATACCTCCGGCGGCGGAAACGTCCCGTCCCTGGTCTTCCGTACGCTCACCACCCGCAACCGCGAGGACGGCGCCGCCGGCACCGAGGTCGTCCCCGACCTCGCCACCGACACCGGGCGCCCCAGCAAGGACGCGACGGTGTGGACGTACACCCTGAAGAAGGGCCTCAAGTACGAGGACGGCACCCCGATCACCTCGGCCGACATCAAGTACGGCATCGAGCGCTCCTTCGCCCCCGAGCTGTCGGGCGGCGCCCCCTATCTGCGGGACTGGCTGGTCGGGGCCGCCGACTACCAGGGCCCGTACAAGGACAAGAAGGGCCTCGACGCGATCGAGACGCCGGACGAGCGGACCATCGTCTTCCATCTGAACAAGCCCGAGGGCGAGTTCCCCTACCTGGCCACGCAGACGCAGTTCACGCCCGTCCCGAAGAGCAAGGACACGGGCACGAAGTACGAGGAGCACCCGGTCTCGTCCGGGCCCTACAAGGTCGTGAGGAACGAGAACGACGGTGAGCGGCTGACCCTGGAGCGCAATACGCACTGGTCCGCCTCGACCGACGCCGAACGCAAGGCCTACCCGGACAAGATCGACGTACGGTCCGGGCTCGACTCGTCCGTGATCAACCAGCGGCTCTCCGCGTCCCAGGGAGCGGACGCCGCCGCGGTCACCACGGACACCAACCTCGGCCCGGCCGAGCTCGCCAAGGTGACCGGTGACAAGGAGCTGGCGGCTCGCGTCGGCACGGGGCACTTCGGCTACACCAACTACATCGCGTTCAACCCGACCATCAAGCCGTTCGACAACGCCAAGGTGCGGCAGGCGATCTCGTACGCCATCGACCGGTCGTCGGTGGTCAACGCCGCAGGCGGTTCTGCGCTCGCCGAGCCCGCGACCACCTTCCTGCCCGACCAGAAGTCCTTCGGGTACACGCCGTACGACCTGTTCCCGGCGGGCAAGGGCGGTGACGCGCAGAAGGCCAAGGAGCTGCTGAAGGAGGCCGGACATCCGAACGGTCTCACCATCACGCTGACGCACTCCAACGCCAAGGACTTCGAGACCAGCCCGGAGATCGCGACCGCGATCCAGGACGCGCTCAAGAAGGCCGGCATCACGGTCAAGCTGCAGGGCCTGGAGGACAACGACTACAAGGACAAGATCCACAGCGTGAAGACCGAGCCGGGCCTCTTCCTCGCCCACTGGGGTGCCGACTGGCCCTCCGGCGGTCCGTTCCTCGCCCCGATCTTCGACGGCCGGCAGATCGTCAAGGACGGTGCGAACTTCAACACCGGTCTGCTGAACGACAAGTCGGTCAATGCCGAGATTGACGCGATCAACAAGTTGACGGATCTTGACCAGGCCGCCAAGAGGTGGGGTGCACTGGACAAGAAGATCGGCGAGAAGGCCCTGACCGTCCCGCTGTTCCACCCCGTCTACAAGCGTCTGTACGGCGAGGACGTCAAGAACATCGTGATCAGTGACTGGACCGGTGTGCTGGACATCTCCCAGGTCGCGGTGAAGTAGCGCCGTGAGCGAGGCAGTTCTCGCCGTCGAGGCTCCCGGAGCGTCCGCTCCGGGGGCCTCGGGGGCCCGTCGGTTCTGGCGGCGGCTGCGCACGCAGCGCGCCGCCCTCGTCGCAGCGGTCGTCGTCGCGCTGCTCGTCCTGGTCGCGCTGGCCGCACCCCTGCTCACCGCGCTGGAGGGCCAGGACCCGACCACCTACCACCCCTCCCTGGTGGACTCCGCGCGCGGGGGCGTGCCCATCGGGCCGCTCGGCGGCATGAGCGCCGACCACTGGCTCGGCGTCGAACCGCAGACCGGACGCGACCTGTTCGCCCGGCTGACGTACGGTGCACGGGTTTCGCTGGGCGTGGCGCTGGCGGCGACCGTCGTGCAGGTCGCCATCGGGATCACCATGGGGGTCGCGGCCGCACTCGGGAAGCGATGGGTTGATCAACTGTTGAGCCGGTTCACGGACATCATCGTCGCGATGCCGCTCATGATCATGTCGTTGGCGCTGCTCGCGATCGTGCCGTCGAGCTTCCCACGGCCCGTGCTGGTCGCGCTCGTCATCGGCCTGATCGGCTGGGGCAACATCGCCCGGATCGTGCGCGCGCAGACGCTCACCCTCAAGGAACTCGACCACGTCTCCGCCGCCCGGCTCAGCGGCTGGGGCACCTGGAGCATCGCCCGCCGCGAGTTGCTGCCCGGGATCGCCGCGCCCGTCATCACGTACGCCGCGCTGCTCGTCCCGTCGAACATCACCGTCGAGGCCGCGCTGTCCTTCCTCGGCGTCGGCGTGAAGCCGCCGACGCCCTCCTGGGGACAGATGCTCACCGCCGCCGACGTCTGGTACCAGGCTGCCCCGCAGTACCTGCTGCTGCCGGCGGGCGCGCTGTTCGTGACGGTGCTGGCCCTGACCGTCCTCGGCGACGGCGTGCGCACCGCGCTCGACCCGCGCGCGGCCTCACGGCTGCGCATCGGGACGGGGCGGAAGCGGGAGTCGAGGGCGGCCGAGGAGCGCGGGCGTGACTCGAAGGCCGCCGGGGGAGGTGCGGCATGAACGGTCTCACCGGCTTCGTCCTGCGCCGGGCCGTCGGCGCCGCGGTCACCCTGCTCGCCATCTCGGTGATCGTCTACGTCGTCTTCTACGTCACTCCCGGCAACGTCGCCCAGATCACCTGCGGCCCGCGCTGCTCACCGGAACAGGTGGACCAGGTCGCCCGGCAGCTGAACCTGGACGACCCGTTGTTCGCCCGGTACTGGCACTTCCTGCAAGGGCTCGTCGCCGGCCAGGACTACTCGACGGGTACGTCCGTGCAGCACTGCTCCGCGCCCTGCCTCGGTCTGTCGTACCAGAGCGACCAGCAGGTCACGCAGCTGATCTGGGCAAAGCTCCCGGTCAGTCTGTCCCTGGTGTCCGGCGCGATGGTGCTCTGGCTGCTCCTCGGCGTCGGCACCGGCGTGCTCTCCGCCTGGCGGCGCGGCCGGTTCTCCGAGCGGGTGCTGACCGGCATCACCCTCGCCGGCACGGCCACCCCGGTCTTCGTCATCGGCCTGGTCCTGATGATCGTCGTCTGCGGGGAGCTGCAGTTGCTGAACTTCCCGCAGTACGTCGCCCTAGGCGACGACCCCGAACAGTGGGCGTGGAACCTGGTGCTCCCCTGGCTGTCACTGGCCCTCATCGAGGCCGCCGCGTTCGCCCGGCTGACCCGGGCGTCGATGCTGGAGACGCTGGCCGAGGACCACATCCGCACCTTCCGCGCGTACGGCGTCGGCGAACGGTCGATCGTCGGACGGCACGCGTTGCGCGGGGCGTTCGCGCCGGTCATCGCGCTGAACGCCAACAACGTCGGGTCGGCGATCGGCGGCGCGGTGCTCACCGAGACGCTCTTCGGCCTGCCCGGCATCGGACAGGAACTCGTCCATGCCGTCAAGGTCGTCGACCTGCCGGTCGTGGTCGGCATGGTCCTGGTCATCGGTTTCTTCGTGGTCCTCGCCAACGCCGTCGCCGACGTGCTGTACGCGGTGGCCGACCGACGGGTGGTGCTGACATGAGCCTGGTCGACGTGACCGAGCTGAGCGTGGACTTCGGCGAGCTGCGGGCCGTCGACGGACTCTCCTTCCGCCTGGAGCAGGGCGCCGCCCTGGCCCTGGTCGGCGAGTCCGGCTCCGGCAAGTCGACCGTGGCGTCCGCCCTGCTCGGCCTGCACCGCGGCACGGGAGCACGGGTCGGGGGCTCGGTCGAGGTGGCCGGCACCGACGTGCAGCGGGCCTCCGACGAGGAGCTGCGGCGGCTGCGTGGCGGCCAGGCCGCGATGGTGTTCCAGGATCCGCTGTCCTCCCTCGACCCGTACTACGCGATCGGTGACCAGATCGCCGAGGTGTACCGCGCCCACGCGCGGGTGTCCCGGCGGGCGGCACGCGCGCGTGCCGTCGAGGTCCTCGACCGGGTGGGTATCGCGGACGCGGCCCGGCGGTCCCGTTCCCGGCCGCACGAGTTCAGCGGCGGTATGCGCCAGCGCGCCCTGATCGCCATGGCGCTCGCGTGCGAGCCCCGCCTGCTGATCGCCGACGAGCCGACGACCGCGCTCGATGTCACCGTCCAGGCCCAGGTCCTCGACCTGCTGCACACGTTGCGCGAGGAGACCGGCATGGGCCTGCTGCTCGTCACCCACGACGTGGGCGTCGCCGCCGAGAGCGTCGACGAGGTGCTGGTGATGCGGCACGGGCGGGCGGTCGAGCACGGCCCGGTGTCGGGTGTGCTGGGCGCGCCGGCCCAGCCGTACACCCGGGAACTGCTGGCCGCGGTGCCACGGCTGGACGCGCCCCGGAAGGCTTCGTCGGAGCCCGAGGAGGTCGTGCTGGAGGCGAGGGGCCTGAGGCGCGTGTTCGGGCGCGGGAAGCGGGCGTTCACGGCCGTGGACGAGGTGTCGCTGACCCTGCGGCGCGGTGAGACGCTCGGCATCGTCGGCGAGAGCGGCAGCGGGAAGACGACCCTGGGGCGCATGCTCGTCGGGCTGCTGGAGCCGACGGCCGGATCGCTGAGGTTCGACGGCCGCGCGCACACCGGGGTGAACCCGGCCGTGCAGATGGTCTTCCAGGACCCCGTCTCCTCCCTCAACCCCCGTCGCACCGTGGGCGAGTCCATCGCCGATCCGCTCCGCGCGCGCGGCGAGTCCGAGGAGGGGCGCATCCGGGAGCGCGTGGCGGAACTGCTGGAGCGCGTGGGGCTCGAAGCGGCGCACCACGACCGCTACCCGCACGAGTTCAGCGGCGGCCAGCGCCAGCGCATCGGGATCGCGCGGGCGCTCGCGGCCGACCCGCGCGTCATCGTCTGCGACGAGCCGGTCTCGGCCCTCGACGTCACCACTCAGGCGCACGTGGTCGACCTGCTGGGGGAGCTGCAGCGCGAACTCGGGCTCGCGCTGGTCTTCGTCGCGCACGACCTGGCCGTCGTACGCCAGGTCAGCGACCGGGTCGCGGTGATGCGGAAGGGCGGAATCGTCGAGGAAGGGCCCGTCGCCGAGGTGTACGGATCGCCACAAGAGCCGTACACCAGGCAGTTGCTGGCCGCCGTGCCGGCGCTCGATCCGGAGGCCGCCGCGCGACGCCGGGCGGAGCGACGGGAGTTGGCCGCGGCATGACGATCCGTGTCCGCTTGATCTCCTAGCGCGACGGAACGCGACCCGCACGGGAAAGTTACGACCGTTCACCCCTTTTGGTGGTACGACGGACAACCGTCCGTCGTACCACCGCCTTGACCGCATACGTTCGTCCCGCTGCGAGCCGCCGGGCAACGGCGGCTCCCCATAAGGGAGATCGGGGGTGCACACGTGCGCATCGGACTGCTTACGGAGGGTGGCTATCCGTATGTGAGCGGTGACGCCAGGCTCTGGTGCGACCGGCTGGTGCGCGGGCTCGCACAGCACGAGTTCGACGTCTACGCGCTCAGTCGCAGTGAACACCAGGAGGACGAGGGCTGGACTCCGCTCTCGCCGAACGTCCGCAGGGTGCGCACCGCACCGCTGTGGATGACCGAGGACGACGGAATGATCCTGGGCCGCCGCGCACGCCGGCGATTCACCGAGCACTTCGCCGAACTGGCCGCCGTGCTGTGCGGGGCGTCCGGGGGTGTGTCTGCCACCGGGGGTGCGTCGACCTCTGGGGAGAGCTCGCGGGCCGGGGGTGCGCCGACCCCCGAGGCGGACCGTTTCGCCAACGCTCTGTACGGCCTCGCCGAACTCGCCCGCGAGGAGGGCGGCCTCGCCGGAGCGCTCCGCTCCGAGGCCGCCGTACGCGCGCTGGAACGCGCCTGTCGTGCGCCCGGCGCCCACCGTGCCGCGCGTGAGGCCCGGGTCCCGGATCTGCTCACCGTGGCCGCGTACCTCGAACGTGCGCTGCGCCCCCTCTCCCTCGACTGGTACGAGAACGACGGACTCGGCGCGGTCGACCTCTGCCACGCCGCGTCCGGCGGCCCGGCCGCCCTGCCGGGCCTGCTGGCCCGCCACTTCACCGGCGTCCCCCTGCTCGTGACCGAGTACGGCGTGCGCCTGCGGACGCACTACCTCACCGCCCCCGACGCCCCGCCCGCCGTGCGGTCCCTGCTGGCGGCCTTCCACGGCAGACTCGCCGCCGAGGCCTACGGACAGGCCGAGGTCGTCACCGCCGGCAACACGCACGCCCGCCGCTGGCAGGAGCGCTGCGGTGCCGACCGCGAGAAGCTCCGCACGGTCTACCCCGGCATGGACGCACGGCCCTTCGCGGAGGTGGGCGAGTCCGAGGAGTGCGCCGACCCGGACGCGCTCGTCTGGGTCGGCCGCGTCGAGCCCGCCAAGGACCTGGTCTCGCTGCTGCACGCCTTCGCCGAGATCCGCAAACAGGAGCCGAGGACGCGCCTGCGCATCGTCGGAGCCCCCGCCGGCACCGAGGGCGCGGCCTATCTCGCCCACTGCAGGGCGCTGGCCGCCCAGCTCTTCCCCGACGAGGCCGACGGCCCGCACGCGGCCGGCCACAACCCGGTGTCGTTCGAGGAGGTCGGCGGGCCGGACCTCCCGGCCGCCGCCGACGCCTATGCCTCGGGTGCCGTGACCGTCCTGTCCAGCGTCGTCGAGGGCTTCCCGGTCGGCCTTGTCGAGGCCATGCTCTGCGGGCGCGCGACGGTGTCGACGGACGTCGGCGCGGTCGTGGAGGTCATCGGCGGCACGGGACTGGTCGTACCGCCGCGCAATCCGCGAGCGCTCGCCGAGGCGTGCGTGGCGCTGCTGCGCGACCCGGAGCGCCGTGAGCGACTGGGCGCCGCCGCCCGGGCCCGTGCCCTCGAACTGTTCACGGTCGAGCAGAACATCGAGGCATTTCACAGCATTTACCTGGAGATCGTCTCGCGCGCTCCCGTCCGCCATGGCGTCCTCGACGCGGCGGGGGAGCCGCTGCCCTTCGCGGTGCCCGCCGAGGCCCGCGTCCCGGTCCGCTGGGCCGCCCCGACACCCGGCCTCGCCGCCCGCGGCGGCCCCGGCTGGGCCGGAGGCGGTCCCGTACGAGCCACCACTCCCGTCCCCGCCCCGGAGAGAGCGCGATGAACGACTTGGGCGAACTGGACCGTCCTGGAACACCGGCCGGCGCGGCAGCAGCGGATGCCCCCTCGCAGAAGGCACTCGGCTCCGCGACCCCGGCCTCCCCGGCCTCACCGGCCCCGGAACCGGCCGCCGACCGCGAGCCGTCCGTGACACAGGAGCCGGCCGCCGACCGCAAGCCGCCCTCCCCGCGCCGCGGTGCCGCCGACCCCGTGAAGGCGCTGATGCACCGTCACCGGGAGCTCTGCGAACGCGCGGTGGACCCCCTGGAGATCGCGGCGGGACTGGAAGCGCACGGCATCACCGAGCGGACCGCGGCCCGTTTCCGCCACCGGGACGTCTTCTCCCTCGCCGAGGAGATGTACGCACGAGTCACCCGCGACGGGGACGCCCCCGCGTCACCGGAGCCCGCGGCCCCGCGGGCGCGTGCGGACTGGGTCCTCCTGACACTCCTGCCGGGAGCGCTGTGCGCCGCCGCCGTGACCGTCGCGCACCTCACCCACGGCCGGTCGCGCCTGTTCGCCGTGGCAGCGGGCATCCTCGCCGTGGGCCTGGCCCTCCGCGCGGCCATCCGCCGAGGCCCCCTGAGCCGGACCGACCACACCGCCCCCGGCGGAGGCGCCCTCCGGATCTCCTGGCTCATCGCCTATTCCCTCCTGGGCAACGGCCTGCTCGACAGCGCCGTCACCGGCGGCCCCGACGGTCTGCCCACCGGCACGGCCGACGGCCCTTGGCCCCTCACCGTCGCCCCGGTCCTGGCCCTCGCCCTGGCCTGCGCGCCCGCGGCCTGGATCGCCCACCTCTTCACCGCGCGTGGCCGCCGCAGGCTCGCGGCGAGCCGCGGCCTGGAGGACTTCGCCGCCGCGGTACGACCGCTCCTGCTCGGCACCTTCGCCCTCTTCCTGGGCGCCCTGGCGGCCCTGCTCGCCCTCTGCGCGGCAGTCCTCGACGAACCCGCGGGCTACGCGGAGGCCCTCGCCCTGGGCGCCCTCCTCTTCGTCGCCCGTCTCCTCGCCACCCACGGGTTCGCCTACGCCCCGGCCGTGGTCCTCACCGCGACGGCCACGGTCCAGGCAGCCGCCCTCGCCACGGTCTTCATCGCCCGTCTCCCCGGTCTCGGCTTTCTGGGCACCCCCGTGGAGACCCTCGTCACCACCTGGGGCGCCGGGAGCGTCCCCACCCTCGCCTGCGGTGCGGCGGCCCTGGCCCTCCTCGTCCACGCCACGCGCAAGCTGACCAGGGCCTCGGCCCACGCACCGCCGACCCCTTCACGGTGACCGCCCCCGAAGCCAGGACCGTCCGGACCCGCCTCGAGCCACCGGCGATCCCGGCCCCCGAAGCCTTCGGCGAGTGACTCCCGCGAGAGCCGCCCCCCCCAAGTGAGTCACCCCGGAAGAGCCGTCACCCCGTAGCCACAGAAACCGGCCCACCGCCGGAGGCACCCGCCCCGTCCCCTTCACCCCGCACCAAGGAGAACCCCGATGACCACGCACCCAGGAGTCCCAGCCGTCCCGGGAGCCGCGCGATGAGAGTCCTGCTGATCGGAGCCAACGGCTACATCGGGCGCTTCGTCGCCGACCGCCTGCTCGCCGACCCGGCCGTGCAGCTCACCGCCCTCGGCCGCGGCGACGACGCCGACGTCCGCTTCGACCTCGCCTCCGGCAGCCCCGGCGCCCTCACCCGCTTCCTCGACGCGGTCCACCCGGGCGTCGTCGTCAACTGCGCCGGCGCCACCAGGGGCGGTGCCCGCGAACTCACCCGCCACAACACCGTCGCCGTGGCCACCGTCTGCGAGGCGCTGCGCCGCAGCGGCTGCGGCGCCCGTCTGGTGCAGATCGGCTGCAGCGCGGAGTACGGCCCCAGCCAGCCCGGCTCCTCCACGGCCGAGGACGCCGTCCCCCGGCCAGGCGGCCCGTACGGCGTCAGCAAACTCGCCGCCACCGAACTGGTCCTCGGCTCCGGCCTGGACGCCGTCGTCCTGCGCGTCTTCTCACCGGCCGGACCCGGCACCCCCGCCGGCTCCCCGCTCGGGCGCCTCGCCGAGGCCATGCGCCGCGCCATGCAGTCCGGCGACGGCGAGCTGAAACTCGGCGGCCTGGGCGCGCAGCGCGACTTCGTCGACGTCCGTGACGTCGCCCGCGCCGTCCACGCCGCCTCGCTCTCCGCCGCGCAGGGCGTCATCAACATCGGCTCCGGCCGCGCCGTGCGCCTGCGCGACGCCGCCGCCGTCCTCGCCCGCGTGGCCGGATACGGCGGCGCCCTCCACGAACTCGACGGCCCTCCCGGCGCCCTGCGCCCGGCCATCGGCCACCCCCGCCCGGAACCGGACCACGCGCCCCAGGTCGCGTACCCGTACCCGGACGGCTGCGGCAGCTGGCAGCAGGCCGACGTGCGCACCGCACGCGACCGGCTCGGCTGGCGCCCCCGGATCGGCCTCGAGGAGTCCCTCGCGGACATCTGGATGGAGGCGGCATGCCGCATCTGACCAGCACACGACCACGCACCTCCGGCACCGAGCTCCGCCCCGGTGTCGGCGTCCCCGGCTATGCCCACCCTCTCCTCGCCCCCACCGAGTGGGGCGAACTCACCCGCCCCGGCACCCCGCTGCACTGGGTCGTCCTCAACGTGGCCGACGGCCCCGGCGCCCGCCCCGATCCGCACTGCCTGGAGGCGGCCGGCCGCCTGCGCAACGCGGGCATCCGGGTCCTCGGCCACCTCGACACCCGGTACGGCACCCGGAACTTCGGAGAGCTGATCTCGGACGCCCACCGGTTCGTAGACTGGTACCAGGTCGACGGCTTCCTCCTGGAGCGCTGCCCGGCGGACCACGTCGGGCTGCCCGAGGTGCGCCGCACGGTCGCCACGCTCCGCGTGATCCGTGACGAGGCCCACATCGTCCTCGGCCACGGCATCCACCCGCACCCGGGGTACGTCGAACTCGCCGACCAGCTGGTCACCTTCTCCGGCCCGTGGAGCGACTACCGCTGGTCGCAGGTGGCCGAGTGGACCACCGACCACTCGCCCGAGCGCTTCTGCCACTTCGTCCACGGAGTGCCCCGCCCCAACCTGGGGGAGGCACTGCGCATCGCCCGCTGGCAGGGCGCCGCGACGATCTACTTCACCGACCGCACGGACTGCGGCGGCCGCACCGATCCCTGGGAGGCCATGCCCGGCTACTGGGACGAAATCGTCTCGCGTGTCGGAACAGGTGTCTCGGAATGAAAAAGCGCATGGCACTGTTACGGGGAGAACAACCGTAGTGATTGACCGACCAACGGAGTCCCCGTGTCGCTGCCACCCCTGGTCGAGCCGGCTTCCGAGCTCACCGTAGACGAGGTCCGCAGGTACTCCCGCCACCTGATCATCCCCGACGTCGGGATGGACGGGCAGAAGCGGCTGAAGAACGCCAAGGTGCTGTGTGTGGGCGCCGGCGGCCTGGGCTCGCCGGCGCTGATGTACCTGGCCGCCGCGGGCGTCGGCACCCTCGGCATCGTGGAGTTCGACGAGGTCGACGAGTCGAATCTGCAGCGCCAGATCATCCACAGCCAGGCCGACATCGGCCGCCCCAAGGCCGAGTCCGCCCGTGACTCCGTCCTCGGCATCAACCCGTACGTGAACGTGATCCTTCACGAGGAGCGGCTCGAGGCCGACAACGTGATGGACATCTTCAGCCAGTACGACCTGATCGTCGACGGCACGGACAACTTCGCGACCCGCTACCTGGTCAACGACGCCTGCGTGCTGCTGAACAAGCCGTACGTCTGGGGCTCGATCTACCGCTTCGACGGCCAGGCCTCCGTCTTCTGGTCCGAGCACGGCCCCTGCTACCGCTGCCTCTACCCGGAGCCCCCGCCCCCCGGCATGGTCCCCTCCTGCGCCGAGGGCGGCGTCCTTGGCGTGCTGTGCGCGTCCATCGGCTCCATCCAGGTCAACGAGGCCATCAAGCTGCTCGCCGGTATCGGCGACCCGCTGGTCGGCCGACTGATGATCTACGACGCCCTGGAGATGCAGTACCGCCAGGTCAAGGTCCGCAAGGACCCGGACTGCGCGGTCTGCGGCGAGAACCCGACCGTCACCGAGCTCATCGACTACGAGGCCTTCTGCGGCGTCGTCTCCGAAGAGGCCCAGGCGGCGGCCGCCGACTCCACGATCACTCCCAAGCAACTCAAGGAGTGGATCGACGACGGCGAGGGCATCGACATCATCGACGTCCGCGAGCCGAACGAGTACGAGATCGTCTCCATCCCGGGCGCCCGGCTGATCCCGAAGAACGAGTTCCTCATGGGCACCGCCCTGGAGAGCCTCCCGCAGGACAAGAAGATCGTCCTGCACTGCAAGACGGGTGTCCGCAGTGCGGAAGTCCTCGCGGTCCTGAAGTCCGCGGGCTTCTCGGACGCGGTCCACGTCGGCGGCGGCGTGATCGGCTGGGTCAACCAGATCGAGCCGGACAAGCCGGTGTACTGAGCCGTATCCGGCCTCCCTTCCCGAGCGGCGGGGGCTTCGGGCACCACGAGTGCGCGAAGCCCCCGCCGTCGTCATGAGCAGACCTTGCCGTCCTTCGGGACCGACCCGTCCAGCAGATACGCGTCCACCGTGGAGTCCACGCAGTCGCTCCCGCTGCCGTACGCGCCATGCCCCTCGCCCCGCCAGGTGAGCATCACTCCGACGCCCTTGCCCAGCTCGTCGGCCATCCTCCGGGCGCCCTCGTACGGGGTGGCCGGGTCGCCGGTGTTGCCGACCACCAGGACCGGCGCCGCGCCGGGGGCGCTCACCTCCGGGGTGTCGTGCTGTCCGGGCACCGGCCAGTCGTGGCACCAGCCGGCTGTGTCCCAGCCCAGGAAGGTGCCGAAGACCGGGGAGATCTTCTCGAACTCCGGCAGCAGCTCCTTCGTCCGGGTCGCGGTCGGCCGCTGCCTGTCGTCCAGGCACGATATGACCCGTTGCGAGTGGGTGATCGTGCCGTAGTGTCCCGACGGGGCGCGATCGTTGTAGCCGTCGGCGAGAGTCAGCAGCTCCGAGCCGTCACCCCGCTCGGCCGCGTCGAGGGCGCTGGTCAGCGTCGGCCAGCTCTCCTTGTTGTACAGCGGCAGGGTGAGGCCGGTGACCGCGAGCGTCTGCGTCAGCTTCCTGCCGGGCGTGGCCGTCGGCAGGGGCCGGGCGTCGATCCGTCGCAGCAGGTCCGCGATCTTCCGCGTGCCCTCCCGAGGGTCCTGGCCCGTGGACTCGAGATAGCCGTTCAGCGCGCGTTGGAAGCCCCTGGCCTGGTTCTGGGCGTGGCCCACGGTGTCGGCGCCGGGGTCGACGACCGCGTCCAGCGTCATCCGCCCCACCTTCTTCGGGAACAAGTGGGCATAGGTGCCGCCCAGTTCGGTGCCGTACGAGATGCCGAAGTAGTGCATCCTGTCGTCGCCGAGGGCTTCCCGGACGCGGTCCATGTCGCGGGCCGAGTCGGCGGTCGAGACATGCGCCATGAGCTTCCCGGCGTCCTTGTGGCAGCCCTTGCCGAAGTCGGCGGCGTCCTGGAAGTACGCCTTCTCCTCGGCCGGTGTGTCGGGGGTGACGTCCACCGACTCGGCGGCCTGGATCTCCTTGTCGCCGCGGCAGCGCACCCCCTCGCTGGCGCCCACCCCGCGCGGGTCCCAGCTCACCAGGTCGTACCGCTCACGGAGCCGGGAGACCGTCGGGGCGTACGACGGCATCATGGACAGGCCCGAGGCGCCGGGGCCGCCGAAGTTGAACAGGAGCGAGCCGACGCGGTCGTCGCCGCGGGCCTTGGCGCGGATCAGTGCCAGTCCGATCGTCTCGCCGTCCGGCTTCGACCAGTCCAGCGGCACCTTCAACGTCGCGCACTGCCAGTCGCTGCTCGGCGCGGGGGCGTCGGCGGTGGCCTTGCAGCGGCCCCAGGAGAGCCCGCCGCCCTTGCCGTCGTCGGACGAGCCGCCGCTGCAGCCCGCCGCCAGCAGTGCCGAGGCGACCGCCACAGCGGTCCACCGTACGAAGCGCGACATGCGCCCAGTCCCCCCTCGCAGGCCGTCCGCACCGTGCTGCGGATGGCGGTCAGGCCATGGTAGGCAGATCCCGCGCCGGCCGTGCCGACCTGTGGATAACGTCCTGACCTGCGACTTTACTGGGGTCGTGGCTGTTCTCAGGTGCAGACGGTCCCCGCCTGCGGCACCTTTCCGTCCAGCAGATAGCCGTTCACCGCGTCCTGCACACACTTATTCTTGCTGTTGTAGGCGCCGTGCCCCTGCCCCCGGTACGTCAGCTCGACGCCGACACCCTTGCCCAGCGCGTCCACCATCTTCCGGGCGCCCTCGTAGGGGGTGGCCGGGTCGCCGGTGTTGCCGACGACCAGGATCGGCGCCGAGCCGGGCGCGCTCACGTCAGGGTGGTCGGCGGCGCCCGCCACGGCCCAGTCGGTGCAGCCGATCATGCCCCACGCCAGGTAGTCGCCGAACAGGGCGGACGCGGCCCGGAACTCGGGCAGCTTCCGCTCCACTAAGGCGGTGTCGTAACGCGGCTTGGAGTCGGAGCAGCTGATGGCGGTGTGGGCGGCGGCCGAGTTGTCGTACTCGCCGTTCTCACTACGCCCGTTACTCGAGTCGGACAGCAGCATCAGGATGCTGCCGTCGCCGTCGTACGCCTGATCGAGGCCGTCCGTGAGGTACTCCCAGAAGTCCTGCGAGTACAGCGCCTGCACGATGCCGTTGGTCGCCGCGGTCTGGGTCAGCTCCCGGGGGAAGACACCAGGGATCGGCTTGCGGTCGAGGTCCTTCAGCAGTGTGGCGATACGGTCCTTCACATCCTGTGCGCTGTTGCCGATGGGGCATTCCTCGGCCTTCGACACGCAGTCCTCGGCGAAGTTGTCGAGCGCGAGCTGGAAGCCCTTGGCCTGCCCGAGCGAGCCTTGTTCGGGGTTCTGCGTGGGATCGACTACGGCGTCGAACACGGCACGACCGACGCGCTTGGGGAACAGGTGCGCGTAGACGCCGCCGAGTTCGGTGCCGTACGAGATGCCGAAGTAGTGCAGCTTGTCGTCGCCGAGGACCTGGCGCATCAGGTCGAGGTCGCGGGCCGCGTCGGTGGTGCGCACATGCGGCAGGACCTTCTCGGAGTTCTGCTCGCAGGCGTCGTTGAACTCCGTAGTGCTGTCCAGGAGCTCGGTGCGTTCGGCGCTGTCGTCGGGCGTGGCGTCCTGCTGGAAGTACGCGTCGAGCTGCTGGTCGTTCTCGCAGATCACGGGGTCGCTGCGGCCGACGCCGCGCGGGTCGAAGCTGACCAGGTCGTAGCGGGTGCGCAGGGTCTCGTAGTCCTCCGCGAAGCCGGGCAGCGCGGTGACGCCCGAGCCGCCGGGACCGCCGAAGTTGAAGATGAGCGAGCCGATGCGTTCGCTCGCGTCGCCGGTGGTCCTGACCCGGATCAGCTCGAGGCCGATCGTGTCGCCCTTGGGGTCGTCCCAGTCGAGAGGAGCCTTCATGGTGGCGCACTGCCACTCGCCGTCGTCCGGCAGGGGAGAGGGCGGGGTGCCTCCGCCCTGGGCCTCGTCCGGCGCCGGGCAGGCCTTCCAGCTCAGCTCCTGCCGCGTGAGGTCCTCGTCCTTGGCGTCGTCGTCACCGCAGCCCGCCAGCACGGTGGACAGCAGCACGGCGGTGGCGGTCAGGGCGGCGGCGCGCAGCCGGAGGAGGGTTGGCATGGTTCCATCCTGCGGCGGCCCGGGAGCGGACGCGCGGGACGCGTGTCGTACGAGGTAAGAGGGGCTGGTGTTGCCGAAATGCCTGTTCGCCGGGCCGGCTCTGCCAGGGCTGGCGGGCTGGCTTTGCCAGGGCGCCGGGCTGGTGTGCCCAAGGCTGCCGGGCTGGTTTTGGCTCAGGGCTGCCGGGTTCGTGTCGCCGAAGGGCCTGCCCTCCGGACCGCCGGCGTCAGAGGGCTTGCTTGCGGGTGAGGTGGTTGAAGGCCAGCCAGCCCGGCAGTACGGGCAGCCACAGCGTCAGCAGGCGGAACAGCAGGACGGCCGGTGCCGCGACCTCCTTGGGGAGGCCGACGGCGATCAGACCGACCGTCAGGGTCGCCTCGACCGCGCCCACACCGCCCGGTGTCGGAGCCGCGGACCCCAGGGCGTTGCCCGCGAGGAAGACGACGGCGACGCTGGCGAGGCTGATCGAGGTGGACTCGTCGCCGAACGCGCGGATCGACGCATCCAGGCACATCACGAAGCAGGCGGTCAGCAGCAGCATGCCGCCGATGCCGGTGACCAGCTTCTGCGGCCGCTGCAGCACGTCCAGCATGCGCGGCACGACACCCGCGAACAGCGAGCGCACGCGCGTGACGACGAATTTCCGCAGGAACGGCACCGAGGTCACCACGAGCACGAGCACCGCCACCGTCAGCAGACCGGCGATGACCGTCCGGGACGGCGACAGCGACGGCGTCTTCTCCGTCCCGGTCAGATAGCCGAAGGCCAGCAGCATCAGGATGTGGCAGCCGAGCCCGAACAACTGCGACGCGCCCACGCTCGCCACCGCGAGCCCCGGCCGCACTCCCGCGCGCTGCAGGAAGCGCGTGTTCAGGGCGACACCGCCCACCGCCGCCGGGGCGACGATCTTCACGAACGACCCGGCGACCTGTGCCGCCACGGTCCGCACGAACGGCACCCGCTCGGGCACGAACCCCAGCAGAGCCATCGCCGCCGCGAGGTAGCTGCACATCGAGAACAGCACGGCGGCGGCGACCCAGCCCCACTCGGCGTTCGCGATGAGCGGCCCGAACTCGATGTGCGTGAGCTGCGTCAGCAGGAAGTAGGCGCCGATCGCGCCGGCCATGAAACTGATCAGCGTGCGCGGCCGTACCCGCTCCAGCCGGGCCGGCTCGACCGGTGCCTGCGGCCTGATCAGCAGCACCTCGTGGCGGATCTGCGTGAGCAGGTCCTCCTCGCGCGCCTCCTCCACGGCCTCGTCGATGGCCCGCTTCTCGGCCCGCTGCTCCGCCCGTACGGTCTTCTTGTCCGTCTTCTCCGGGACCGGCACGGCCTCGTCCGAGGACTCCTCCAGGCGCGCCTGCTTGGCCAGCCGGGACGCCTCCAGAACCGCCTCGCGCTCGCGCTGTGCCCGCTCCCTGGCCAGTTTGCGCAGCGTCGCGCGCGTGGAGCGGCTGAGGGCGATGGGCTGGAGCATCGGCAGACAGTCCGCCACCGCGTCCGGGCCGAGCACGCCCACCGCCGAGGCCACCGCCCGCTCGGCGCCCACCCGGAGGCCGAGGGTCACCAGCAGCTGGGAGATGTCCATGCGCAGCAGCAGGTCGCCGGCCGCGATCTCGCCGACGCGCAGGTCGGTGAGGATCACCTTGCCGGAACGATCCACCAGGATCGCGTCGCCCACCAGCCTGCGGTGCGCGATACGCCGGGACTGCAGGGCCTTCACCTGGTGCCAGGTGTCGCGCAGCAGATTGTCGGTGATCTCCTCGTCCGGCAGTGAGTCGAGGGTCTGCGCGCCGCTGTGCTCGTAGACGAGCATGACCGCGTCGGGGCCGAGCTCGGAGGTGGCGATCAGCTTGGGCGCGTTGGCACCGGCCGCGATGGCCGCGTACGCCAGCAGCGCCTCCTGCTCCAGGGCCTGGCGCAGCGACTGGAGGCTGCTGCGGGTGGCGAAGCCGCGCAGGGTCAGATTGCGCCACGCACGGTAGAAGAAACCCTGTGCCTGCTGCTCCCGGTCGACCACCGTGACGTCCAGCGGCGGGCCGTCCTCGAGCGTGACGAAGTAGCGCCGGCCCCGGTCGCCGGTGTCCGGGTGGTCCGAGGTGTCCTCGCGTGACGCGCTGACCGGGCGGAAGCCGACGGTCCGCAGGCCGGCCATCAGGGTCTGCCCGGTGGGCCGGACATTGGGCGAGCCGACCGCGTACAGCGTGCCGTAGGCCACGGTCCAGCCGATCAGCACGGTCAGGATGATCGAGAACGGGGTCGTGTACCCGGTGACGAGCATCGAGAAGGCGTCGAGCAGCAGCACGACCCACAGCACCGTGCGCCACCTGGGTCTGCGCGACATTCCGACGGCTGTCATATAGGCGATGACCGGCGCCAGATAGCCGTGCACGGGATCGGTCAGCGCGTGGATGTCCCCGGGGGAGGGCTGGGTGAGCGCCTCCTGGATCGAGTCGGGGGCGGCCCGGGCGACCCACAGGTCGGTGGCGAGTGTCACACCGTGCGCGAGGACGGCCGCGAGCACGCCGTCGGCGATTCTGAGGCCGTCCCGTTTGATCAGCCGCTCGATCGCGAAGGCGACCGGCACCAGCAGGATCGCGATGCTGGAGGCCAGTCCCGCGATCTTGATGAGCAGGTCGGGTGCCTGCCCGGTGCCCTTGTTGATGTCCTGTTCGAGGCCCGAGGTGGTGCCGTGCGCGAACGCGGCGATCCCGATCAGCACCGCGATGGCGAGCACGCCCACCAGGAGCCGCATCAGATCGGACGGGCGATGCACGCGCGCGGGGAGCAGCGGTTCGTCGCCCTCCACCTCGTCGACGTGCGCGATGTCGGGCTCCTCGCCGGCCGTCTTCGGGCGGTCCTCCGGAGTGCCCGGGCGCGACGAAGCGTCAGAGGTGCCCCCCGTGTCCTCGGAATGCGCACCCTGCTGCTTCATCGTCTCTTCTTGGTCTCGTATCACCGGTCACCGCCCGCACGATGGTGGCATGCCGCACCGATACGCGGGGGCATCAGGGTGCACATGCGGGGGCGCACAGTCTGCCCGACGCGGTCCTGCCGGGCGAGGGAGACGCTCGCGGGCACGCCCGTCCCGTTGTCGGTGGGGTGGGGCAGGATGGGGCGGATGAGCGAGGAGAGCCTTCCGCAGGACGCCGGCGCGCAGGACACCCGCACGGGGTACGGCGGCGCCCGTGAGGAACCCGGGGAAGCCCTGCCCGCTTACGCCGAGCGGGTCCTCGACGTCGCCGAACTGATCCCGCCGGGCCGTGTCATGACATACGGGGACGTCGCCGAGTGGCTGGAGGAGGGCGGTCCGCGACAGGTCGGCCGTGTGATGGCTCTCTACGGGGGAGCCGTGCCCTGGTGGCGGGTCGTCCGCGCGGACGGCGTCCTGCTCCCGGGGCACCAGCAGCGGGCGCTCGGCCACTACCGCGCTGAGGGCACGCCCCTGAAGGAGGCGAGCCGGGCCGCCGAGGGCCACCTGCCGCGGATCGACATGCGACGGGCGCGGTGGGACGGCGGCGAACGCGCGGAGGGTCACACCTGACAGCTTCCGCCATCGGGCGGCCTCCCGTGTGGCCCGTGATCCGGACGAGGGAATCGGGGCACGTCGGTGCCATGACGTACGTTCGTGAGGCGAGGGGCATGAGTGGCACGAGTGCCGCGAGTGGCCGGCGGGAAGAAGGGGAAGCCCTGCTTCCGCCTCACCCGTCGGCGTAGCGTCGGCTGCGCGCGTCCCCGTCACCCCGCGGTCACCGCCCGCCACGCGCGGTGGCCCGCCCACCAGTACTTCCACCAGGACCGGCGAACCACGTGAGCTCCTCTTCCTCCACCAGCGGCCTGTCGCACCCCCGGGCGCGGCGGGGGAGCCGTGGCGCTTACCGACTGGTACGTACCCCTCCTGCCCGGGTGGACCCCCCTCATTTGGACGCCTCGCAGCGCTCCGTGGTTGACCACGCGGCCGGCCCGCTGCTCGTCCTCGCAGGTCCGGGCACCGGCAAGACCACCACGCTCGTCGAGTCCGTGGCCGAGCGCATCGCCCGGGGCGGGGACCCCGAGCGCGTCCTGGTCCTCACGTTCAGCCGCAGGGCGGCCGTCGAACTGCGCGACCGCATGGCCACCCGGGCCGGGGCGGCCCGCGCTCCCCGGGCGACCACCTTCCACTCGTTCTGCTACGCCCTGGTCCGCGCCCACCAGGAAAGTGACCTCTTCGTGGAGCCGATGCGGTTGCTGTCCGGCCCCGAGCAGGACGTCTCCGTACGGGAGCTGCTCGCGGGCCAGGTGGACCTGGAAAGGCTCGGCCTCGCGCACGTGCGCTGGCCGGACGAACTGCGCGCCTGCCTGACCACGCGCGGTTTCGCCGACGAGGTCCGCGCGGTCCTCGCCCGCAGCCGTGAACTGGGCCTCGGCCCCGACGCCCTGGACGCCTTCGCCCGCCGCACGGGACGCCCCGACTGGCGCGCGGCCGCCGCCTTCCTGGCCGAGTACCTCGACGTGCTCGACCTCCAGGGCGTGATCGACTACGCGGAGCTCGTCCACCGCGCGGTGCTCCTCGCCCGTCGGCCCGAGGTCGCCGCGTGGCTCGCCGCCCGGTACGACGCCGTCTACGTCGACGAGTACCAGGACACGGATCCCGCTCAGGTACGACTTCTGCACGCCCTGGCGGGCGGTGGCCGCACCCTCGTCGCCTTCGGTGACCCCGACCAGTCGATCTACACGTTCCGCGGGGCGGACGTGAACGGCATCCTCGACTTCCCGCACGCCTTCCCGCGCGCGGACGGCCGCCCGGCCCCCGTCGCGGTACTGCGCACGTCCCGCCGCTCCGGCGCCGGGCTGCTGGCAGCCACCCGGCTGCTGACCCAGCGCATGCCGCTGACCCGCCTGCCCGCCGAGAAGGTGCGTGCCCACCGCGACCTCGCGCCCGTGCGGGACGGCGGCCGGGTCGAGGCGTACACGTACCCGACGTCCGGGACGGAGCTGGACAACATCGCCGACATCCTCCGCAGGGCCCACCTGGAGGACGGCGTCCCGTGGAGCGAGATGGCCGTGCTGGTGCGCGCCGGCTCCCGCACCGTCCCCATGGTCCGCCGCGCCCTCACGGCGGCCGGCGTCCCGGTGGACGTCGACGGCGACGACGTCCCCCTGCGCCACGAACCGGCGGTGGCGCCGCTGCTGACGGCGCTTCGGGCGGTGGCCGCTGCGGAGGCGTCGGGGACCGACGGTGAGGCGGTGGCCGAGGCGGCCGACGGGACGGTGGCGGCCGAGGAGCCCGGGACGGTGGCTTCCGAGGAGCCCGAGGCGGCAGGCGGTGAGGCGGCTTCCAACAAGACCGAGGCGGCCGACCGGGAGGCGGCCTCCGGGCAGCCCGAGGCGATCTCCTGGCTCGGCACCGAGACCGCCCTCACCCTCCTCACCTCCCCGCTCGCGAGCATGGACGCCGCCGACCTGCGCCGCCTCGGCCGGGCCCTGCGGGATGAGGAGCGGGCCGCGGGCAACCCGCTGCCGCCGCCCTCCGACGTCCTTCTCGCACAGGCGCTCGCCGAGCCGGAGCGGCTGGCCGTGCACGACCCCGCGTACGCGCGCGGCGCCCAGCGCCTCGGTGCGCTGCTCCGCAAGGCCCGCGAGCGCCTTGCGGGCGGCGGTACGGCCGAGGAGGCGCTGTGGGACCTGTGGGACGGCACACCGTGGCCCGCGCGGCTGGAGCGGGCTGCCCGCCGGGGCGGCGCGGCCGGGCGCAACGCGGACCGCGACCTGGACGCGGTCTGCGCGCTGTTCGCGACGGCGGCCCGCGCGGAGGAGCGCACCGGAGGCCGGGGCACGCTGAACTTCCTGGAGGAGATCGAGGCCCAGGACATCGCCGCCGACACCCTCACACGGCGTGCCGTACGCCCCGACGCCGTCCGCCTGATGACCGCACACCGTTCCAAGGGCCTTCAGTGGCGCCTCGTGGTCGTCGCGGGCGTCCAGGAGGGGCTCTGGCCCGACCTGCGCCGCCGCGGCTCCCTCCTGGAGGCCGACCGCATCGGGCGCGACGGACTCGCCGAACCCCTCACCCCCGGCGCGCTGCTCGCCGAGGAACGCCGCCTGTTCTACGTGGCCGCCACCCGCGCGCGTGAACGCCTGGTCGTCACCGCGGTCAAGGCCCCGGCGGACGACGGCGACCAGCCCTCCCGCTTCCTGAGCGAACTCGGCGTCGAACCCAAGGACGTCACCGGACGCCCGCGCCGCCCGCTGTCCGTCGCGGCACTCGTCGCCGAACTGCGCGCCACCACGGTCGACCCGCGCGTCTCCGACACCCTCCGGGAAGCCGCCGCCCGCCGCCTGGCCCGGCTTGCCGCCCTCGCCGACGAGGACGGCCGCCCCCTGGTGCCGTCCGCACACCCCTACCGCTGGTGGGGCATGTTCGAGCCGACCCGGTCCAAGGTGCCGCTGCGCGACCGCGACCAGCCCGTCGTGCTCTCCGGCAGCGCCCTCGACCAGCTCGCCAACACCTGCGCCCTGCAGTGGTTCCTGGGCCGCGAGGTGAAGGCCGACGCGCCCGCGACCGCCGCGCAGGGCTTCGGCAACGTGGTGCACGTCCTCGCCGACGAGGTCGCCTCCGGGCACACCCCGGCCGACCTCTCCGTCCTCATGGAACGCCTCGACTCCGTGTGGAACGCCCTCGCCTTCGACGCGCCCTGGAAGTCGGACCAGGAGAAGGCCAACGCGCGCGTGGCGCTCGAACGGTTCCTCCAGTGGCACGTCATGGACCGCACCGGGCGTACCCCGGTCGCCAGCGAGCACGACTTCGACGTCACCCTCGAAGCGGGCGACTACCAGGTGCGCATCCGCGGCCAGATGGACCGCGTCGAGGCGGACGGCGACGGCCGCGCCTACGTGGTCGACTTCAAGACCGGCAAGCAGGCGCCCACCGGCAAGGAGGTGGAGCGCCACCCGCAGCTCGCCGTCTACCAGCTGGCCGTCGGCGAGGGTGCCGTCGACGACGTCTTCGACGGCGTGCGTCCCGAGCCGGGCGGTGCCGAACTCGTCCATCTCAGGCAGGGCGCCGCCCAGCGCGACGGCGGCGAGACCCTGCCCAAGGTGCAGGCCCAGGAGCCGCTGGAGGGGGAGTGGGTCGGCGATCTGCTGGCCACCGCCGCCGGGAAGGTCCTCGACGAACGGTTCACGCCGACCGCCGGGCAGCACTGCACGCACTGCGCGTTCCGGGCCTCGTGCAGCGCGCGGCAGGAGGGCCGCCATGTCGTCGAGTGATCTATCGCACCACATGTGCTGACCTGCGCATCTTCCTCCCCGGAGACCGATCCGGCCGCCACTGTCAGTGGCCGCCACTAGCCTCTGTCGATGTGCCCGCCCGTATCACCGATCCCGAACAGCTCAAGGAGCTCCTCGGCATCCCGTTCACCCCGGAGCAGACGGCGTGCATCACCGCGCCGCCCGCCCCGCAGGTGATCGTGGCCGGTGCCGGCTCGGGCAAGACGACGGTGATGGCGGCCCGCGTGGTGTGGCTGGTCGGCACCGGCCAGGTCGCGCCCGAGCAGGTGCTCGGCCTCACCTTCACCAACAAGGCCGCCGCCGAACTCGCCGAGCGCGTCCGCAAGGCGCTGGTCAAGGCCGGCGTCACCGACCCCGATGCCATCGACCCGGACAACCCGCCGGGCGAGCCGGTGATCTCCACGTACCACTCCTTCGCGGGTCGTCTGCTGACCGACCACGGACTGCGCCTCGGCCTTGAGCCCACGTCCCGGCTGCTCGCCGACGCGACCCGCTTCCAGCTCGCCGCGCGCGTCCTGCGTGAGGCCCCGGGGTCCTATCCGGCCCTGACCCGTTCCTTCCCGGACCTGGTCGGCGACCTCCTCGCCCTCGACGCCGAGCTCGCCGAGCACCTCGTACGGCCCGAGGCGCTGCGCGCGTACGACGCCGAACTGCTGCTGACCCTGCGCGGCGTCAAGCTCAGCAACGCCGATCTGCGCAAGGTTCCCGAGGCGGCTGCCGCCCGCCGGGAACTGGCCGAGCTGGTGACCCGCTACCGGGCCGCCAAGCGCGAGCGGGACCTGCTCGACTTCGGCGACCAGATCGCCCTGTCGGCCCGGCTCGCCGGGGTCCCCGAAGTGGGCCGCGTCCTGCGCGACGAGTTCCGGGTGGTCCTGCTCGACGAGTACCAGGACACCTCCGTCGCCCAACGCGTCCTCCTGGCGGGCCTGTTCGGCGAGGGCACCGGCCACCCGGTCACCGCGGTCGGCGACCCCTGCCAGGCGATCTACGGCTGGCGCGGCGCCTCCGTCGCCAACCTCGACGACTTCCCCGAGCACTTCGCCCGCGCCGACGGCCGCCCCGCGACCCGCCAGGCGCTCAGCGAGAACCGCCGCAGCGGCGGCCGCCTCCTCGACCTCGCCAACGGCCTCGCGGAGCCCCTGCGCGCCCTGCACGCGGGCGTGGAGGCACTTCGCCCCGCCCCCGGGGCCGAACGCGACGGCATCGTGCGCTGCGCCCTGCTGCGCACCCATGCCGAGGAGATCGACTGGGCCGCCGACTCCGTCGCCCACCTCGTGAGGACCGGGACGGCACCCGGCGAGATCGCGGTCCTGTGCCGCACGGCGACCGATTTCTCCGAGATCCAGGGCGCACTGGTGGCCCGGGACATCCCGGTCGAGGTCGTCGGCCTGTCCGGGCTGCTGCACCTGCCCGAGATCGCCGACCTCGTCGCCGTGTGCGAGGTCCTCCAGGACCCCGGTGCCAACGCCTCCCTGGTGCGCCTGCTGACCGGCCCGCGCTGGCGCATCGGCCCACGCGACCTCGCCCTGCTGGGGCGGCGCGCCCGGCTCCTCGTGACCCACGCGCGCGTGGAGGGCGACGACGACCCGGACCGCCGCCTCGCCGAGGCCGTCGAGGGGGTCGACCCAGCCGAGGTGATCTCCCTCGCGGACGCCCTCGACACCTTCCTGGAGACGCCGCTGGACGGCCACGGGGACGACGACGGGCTGCCCTTCTCGCCCGACGCGCGCGTGCGCTTCGCCCGTCTGGCCACCGAACTGCGCGACCTGCGCCGCTCCCTGTCCGACCCGCTGATGGACGTCCTGCACCGAGTCCTCGCCGTCACCGGCCTGGAGGTGGAGCTGTCGGCGTCCCCGCACGCCCTGGCAGCGCGCCGCCGCGAGACACTCTCCAACTTCCTGGACGTCGCCGCCTCCTTCGCCGCCGGTGACAACGAGGCCAGCCTGCTCGCCTTCCTCGGCTTCCTGCGCACCGCCGCCCAGTACGAGAAGGGCCTCGACAACGCCCTCCCCGGCGGCGAGAACACCGTCAAGGTGCTCACCGCCCACAAGTCCAAGGGTCTGGAATGGGACGTCGTGGTCGTCCCCGGCCTGGTCACCGGCACCTTCCCCAGCAGCCAGGGCCGCGAGAAGTGGACCTCCCAGGGCAAGGTCCTGCCGCACGAACTGCGCGGCGACGCCGACACCCTCCCCGGCATCACCTCCTGGGACGCCAAGGGCCTCAAGGCCTTCCACGAGGCCATGAAGGACCACCAGCACACCGAGGAACTCCGCCTCGGCTACGTCACCTTCACCCGCCCCCGCTCCCTGCTCCTGGGCTCCGGCCACTGGTGGGGACCCACCCAGAAGAAGCGCCGCGGACCCTCCGCGTTCCTCCAGGACCTCTACGAGCACTGCGCGGCCGGGTACGGCGAGATCGAGGCCTGGGCGGACGAACCCGCCGAGGACGAGGAGAACCCGGCCCTGCACCAGGCCACCGCCGACCAGGTGTGGCCCCTGCCCCTGGACGAGGCGGCCCTGGCCCGCCGCCGCGCCGCCGCCGAGACCGTCCTGGCCCACCTGGAGAACCTCGCGTCCCAGGGGGACGGGCACCCGGCGGCCGTGCACGACCCGGACGCGTTCGACGACCCGGAGTGGCCCCCGCCCCCCGAGGACGACGAGCCTCCGTATGACGAGCCGGACCCGTTCGACCTCGACGAAGCCCCCTTTCCAGGTGATGCGGCGGACGGGAACGCACGGCCGGCGGACCGCCCCACGGTCCCCCACCAGGCTGGGCCGCCGGAACCCCCGGACCCACACCGACACCGCAGGCCGCACCTCACCCCGGAGGAAGCCCGCACCATCGCCTCCTGGGACCGCGACCTCGACGCCCTCACCGGCGAGCTCCTGCGCGCCCGCGACAGCGTCACCGAGGTCCCCCTGCCCACCTCGCTCACGGCCTCCCAGCTGCTGCTCCTGGCCGCCGACCCGGACGGCCTCGCCCAGGAGCTGGCCCGCCCCCTGCCCCGCCCGCCCCAGCCCGCCGCCCGCCGCGGCACCCGCTTCCACGCCTGGGTCGAGGCCCGCTTCGAAGAGCTGACGCTGCCCCTGCTGGAACCGGAGGAGCTGCCCGGCAGCGAAGCGGAGATCGCCGACGAACGGGACCTGGAGGCCCTCAAGGACGCCTTCGAGCAGACCGAGTACGCGCACCGCACGCCCTACCGGGTGGAGGCCCCCTTCCAGCTCGCTCTCGCCGGCCGCGTCGTACGGGGCCGCATCGACGCCGTCTACAAGGAGGGCGACGGTGAGGGCACGACGTACGAGATCGTCGACTGGAAGACCAACCGCTCACGCACCGCGGACCCCCTCCAGCTCGCCGTCTACCGCCTGGCCTGGGCCGAGCAGCAGGGCGTACCCCCGGAGTCCGTCACGGCCGCGTTCCTGTACGTGCGCAGCGGCGAGGTCGTGCGCCCCGACAACCTGCCGGACCGCGCGGCGCTGGAGCGGCTGCTGAGCGAGGAGCCGCCCGGTGAGGAACCGCACTCCGAGGACGTCAGTGCGGGCCGATAGGCTCGTGACCATGAGCCAGACCCCGGACAGCGTCGTCCGTACGTACATCCAGCAGCACCGCGACGCCTTCCTCGACGACCTCGCCGAGTGGCTGCGCATCCCGTCGGTGTCCGCCCAGCCGGACCACGCGCCCGACGTACGACGCAGCGCCGACTGGCTCGCCGCCGAACTGAAGGAGACCGGGTTCCCTACGGCCGAGGTCTGGCAGACCCCCGGCGCACCCGCCGTCTTCGCCGAGTGGCCCTCCGACGACCCGCAGGCGCCCACGGTGCTGGTCTACGGTCACCACGACGTGCAGCCCGCCGCCCGGGAGGACGGCTGGGACAGCGACCCCTTCGAGCCCGTCGTCCGCGAGAACCGTCTCTACGCGCGCGGGGCGGCCGACGACAAGGGCCAGGTGTTCTTCCACACCCTCGGCGTCCGAGCCCACCTCGCCGCCACCGGCCGCACCACCCCGGCCGTGCATCTGAAGCTCCTGATCGAGGGCGAGGAGGAGTCCGGCTCGCCCCACTTCAGGGCCCTCGTCGAGCAGCACGCCGAGCGGCTCGCCGCCGACGCCGTGATCGTCTCCGACACCGGCATGTGGTCCGAGGACACCCCCACGGTGTGCACCGGCATGCGCGGCCTCGCCGAGTGCGAGATACGCCTGCACGGCCCCGACCAGGACATCCACTCCGGCTCCTTCGGCGGCGCGGTGCCCAACCCGGCGACGGCCGCCGCCCGCCTGGTCGCCGCCCTGCACGACGAGCACGCGCGCGTGGCGATCCCGGGCTTCTACGACGGCGTGGTCGAGCTCACCGACCGCGAGCGCGAACTCCTCGCCGAACTGCCCTTCGACGAGTCGCAGTGGCTGCGCGCGGCCAAGTCGTACGCCACCCAGGGGGAGGCCGGGTACACCACCCTGGAGCGCGTCTGGGCCCGCCCCACCGCGGAGGTCAACGGCATCGGCGGCGGCTACCAGGGCCCCGGCAGCAAGACGATCGTTCCGTCCTCCGCCCTGGTGAAGCTGTCCTTCCGGCTGGTGGCGGGCCAGGAGCCCGGCCATGTGGAGAAGGCCGTCCGCGCCTGGGCCGAGCAGCAGGTGCCCGCCGGGATCCGCTGCGAGATCACGTTCAGCGGGGCCACGCGCCCGTGCCTGACCCCGCTGGACCACCCGGCCCTCCAGTCGGTCGCCCGCGCGATGGGCCGGGCCTTCGAACAGCCCGTCCGCTTCACCCGCGAGGGCGGCTCCGGACCGGCGGCGGACCTCCAGGACGTCCTCGGTGCACCGGTGCTGTTCCTCGGCATCTCCGTCCCGTCCGACGGCTGGCACGCCCCGAACGAGAAAGTGGAGATCGACCTGCTCCTCAAGGGCGTCGAGACCACCGCGTACCTGTGGGGCGACCTCGCCGAGAGCCGGCGCCATGCGCCCTGAGCGCCCAGGGCCGCCCGGACCGGCCGCGCGCGAGGGGCACACTGGAAGAGCCGCCCCGCACCGCCCGAGCCCCGCCGGACCCGGTCGCCTCCCGCCGCACGTCCCGCTGATCAGCCCGCCGAACCCGACCGTTCCACCGGGGAGTTGGAAGCACCAGTGACCACCTGGACCGACCAGAACGCCGACCGACCCATCTCGCTCACCGCCCCGAACGGCATCGACAGGGGCGCGCACCACCGGCTCGACGAGGCCTGGCTCGCGGCGGCGTGGAGCCACCCCTCGACGCGCTGTTTCGTGGTCTCCGGCGGCCAGGTCCTCATCGACGAGACGGCGGACGGGCGCACCGAACTCGTCATGACCCCCTCCTTCGAGGCCCCCCTCACCGAGGCACACCGCTACTTCCTCGGCATCGACGAGGACGGCGTCAGCTACTTCGCCCTCCAGAAGGACTCCCTGCCCGGGCGTATGGACCAGTCCGCGCGTCCGGCGGGCCTGCGCGAGGCGGGCCTGCTCCTGTCGGCCCGTGACGTGGGCCTGATGGTGCACGCGGTGGGTCTGGAGAACTGGCAGCGCACGCATCGTTTCTGCTCGCGCTGCGGCGAGCGCACCGTCATCGCCGCGGCCGGCCACATCCGCCGCTGCCAGGCCTGCGGCGCCGAGCACTACCCGCGCACGGACCCCGCCGTGATCATGGCCGTGACCGACGAGGACGACCGCCTCCTGCTCGGCCGCCAGGTCCACTGGCCCGAGGGCCGCTTCTCGACGCTCGCCGGTTTCGTCGAGCCCGGCGAGTCCATCGAGCAGTCGGTGCGCCGCGAGGTCCACGAGGAGGTCGGCATCACCGTCGGCCCGGTCGAGTACGTCGCCAGCCAGCCCTGGCCCTTCCCGTCGAGCCTCATGCTGGGCTTCATGGCCCGCGCCACCTCGACCGAGATCGAGGTCGACGGCGACGAGATCCACGAGGCCCGCTGGTTCTCCCGCGAAGACCTGCGCGCCGCCTTCGAGTCCGGCGAGGTGCTCCCGCCGTACGGCATCTCGATCGCGGCCCGCCTGATCGAGCTCTGGTACGGCAAGCCGCTCCCGATGAGGAGCGTGGCCTGACCCCCGTGTGAGCCGTGTCCAGGCCCTGGCAGCGGAAACGGAGAAGGCGGTTCCTGAGCCGCCTCAGGAACCGCCTTCCCCGCACAACCGCGCTGCGCCTACGCGCCGACCTTCTGCTTCACCTGCGCCAGCGACGGGTTGGTGAGGGTGGAGCCGTCCGGGAACAGAACGGTGGGCACCGTCTGGTTTCCGCCATTCGCCTTCTCCACGAACGCGGCGGATTCCGGGTCCTGCTCGATGTTGATCTCGGTGTACGCGATGCCCTCGCGGTCCATCTGGCTCTTCAGCCGGCGGCAGTAGCCGCACCACGTGGTGCTGTACATCGTCACAGTGCCCAGCATGTCTCTCGTGCTCCTTCGGTGGCTCGGGGGCGGGTGGTCGCAGAGGTGGAACGTACGTGAAGGGGCCGCCATTCCCGGGGCCCGGGCCCTGCCGGACGTGACGCCTGCCGCATTAGTACGACTATCGGGGCCCGCCTGTGGACAACCGGCACGGCCGTCTCCCGCGACCTGGCAGCATGGCTGTGTGACAGCAGCAACGCACTCCACCCTGTTCCCGCAGGTACCGGACTCGGCCGACGCGGTGCTCGACGGGCTCGACCCCGAGCAGCGCGAGGTGGCCACCGCCCTGCATGGTCCGGTGTGCGTCCTGGCGGGCGCCGGCACGGGCAAGACCCGGGCGATCACCCACCGCATCGCCTACGGGGTGCGCGCAGGCGTCCTCCATCCCTCCAGCGTGCTCGCCGTCACCTTCACCAACCGCGCCGCCGGAGAGATGCGCGGCCGGTTGCGCCAGCTCGGCGCCGCAGGCGTCCAGGCGCGCACCTTCCACTCGGCGGCCCTGCGTCAGCTCCAGTACTTCTGGCCGAAAGCGATCGGCGGCTCCATGCCCCGGCTCGTCGACCGCAAGATCCAGCTCGTCGCCGACGCGGCCGCGGCCTGCCGCATCCGGCTCGACCGGGGCGAGCTGCGGGACGTCACCGCCGAGATCGAATGGTCCAAGGTCACCCAGACCGTCCCCGCGGACTACGCGCCCTCCGTCGCCAAGTCGGGCCGTGAGGCCCCTCGCGACCCCGCGGAGATCGCCCAGCTCTACGCCGCCTACGAGGACGTCAAGCGCGAGCGCTCGGTCATCGACTTCGAGGACGTGCTGCTGCTGACCGTGGCCGTCCTCCAGGACCGGCACGACATCGCCGAACAGGTCCGCTCCCAGTACCAGCACTTCGTGGTCGACGAGTACCAGGACGTCAGTCCCCTCCAGCAGCGCCTGCTGGAACTGTGGCTCGGCGAGCGGGACAGCCTGTGCGTGGTCGGAGACGCCAGCCAGACGATCTATTCGTTCACGGGAGCAACTCCGGACCATCTGCTCGATTTCCGCACCCGCCACCCCGGCGCCACCGTCGTCAAGCTGGTCCGCGACTACCGCTCCACGCCCCAGGTCGTCCACCTCGCCAACGGCCTGCTCGCCCAGGCCAGGGGCCGCGCGGCCGACCACCGCCTGGAGCTCGTCTCGCAACGTGCGCCGGGGCCCGAGCCGGCCTACACGGAGTACACCGACGAGCCCGCCGAGGCGGAGGGCGCGGCCCGCCGCATCCGTGAACTCGTCGACGCGGGGGTACCGGCCGCCGAGATCGCCATCCTGTTCCGGACGAACGCGCAGTCCGAGACCTACGAACAGGCCCTCGCCGACGCCGGGGTGCCCTACCAGCTGCGCGGCGCCGAGCGGTTCTTCGACCGTCCGGAGGTGCGCAAGGCGGGTGTCGCCCTGCGCGGCGCGGCCCGCTTCGGCGGCAACGACTCCCTCCTGGACGACGTCGTCGACCTGCCCTCGCAGGTGCGCGCCGTACTGTCGGGCGAGGGCTGGACACCGCAGCCACCGGCCGGCTCCGGCGCCGTCAGGGAGCGCTGGGAGTCCCTGGCCGCCCTGGTGAACCTCGCCCAGGACTTCGCCGCCGCCAAACCCGGCGCCACCCTGGCGGACCTCGTCGCCGAGCTCGACGAACGGGCGAACGCCCAGCACGCCCCGACCGTGCAGGGCGTCACCCTCGCCTCCCTGCACTCGGCCAAGGGCCTGGAGTGGGACGTCGTCTTCCTGGTCGGCGTGGCCGAGGGCATGATGCCGATCACCTACGCAAAGACCGACGAACAGATCGAGGAGGAGCGCCGCCTGCTGTACGTCGGCGTCACCCGCGCGCGGGAACACCTCCATGTCTCCTGGTCCCTCTCCCGCTCACCCGGCGGTCGCCCCAACCGCCGCCCCAGCCGTTTCCTCGACGGGCTGCGCCCCGGCTCGACGGCCACCAAGGGCCGTACAACCGGCGGTGCCGCGGGCGGCATCGAGCGCGGAATCCCCGGAACCAGGGGTTCCGCCCCGAGAAGAGCGCAGCGAACCCCCGCCCGCTGCCGCGTCTGCGGCCGCACGCTGACCGACGCGGGCGAGATGAAGCTGATGCGCTGCGACGGCTGCCCCTCCGACATGAACGAGGGCCTCTACGAGCGGCTCCGCGAATGGCGCGCCGACCAGGCACGGAGCAGCGGTCAGCCCGCCTTCTGCGTCTTCACCGACAGGACACTGGTGGCGATCGCCGAGACCGCGCCCGACGACGAGCACGAGCTGGCGCGCATCCCGGGCGTCGGTATGCGCAAGCTCACCCGCTACGGAGCCGATGTCCTGGCCATCTGCGCAGGCCAGTACACCGGAGGGGACACAGATCAGGACTGACACCAACTCGTCGAAAAAATAGTTTGCGCATGCCCCAGCAATCCCCATAGGTTCTTAGGCACGAGAGCAGCGGCCTTCTCGAAGGCCCTGATTCCGTGTTGTACTTGCATTTCCGTCGGACTGGTTCACCCAGTCCCCCGAGACGCCGAGAGGAGGCGAGTCCAGTGATCAGCATCAACAGCAGCTCCATCAGCACCGTGAAAATGACCGATCGCTCGGCCGTCTCCGCGTGCATGCTCGGCGTTTCGAACCTGGGCACCGGTCTGTCCGGCATTCGTGCCGTCCGTCCGGCGTCCTCCTCCGTTGCTCCCGCGGGCCTTCCCGTCCGTGAGCGCAATGAGCGACCGACCAAGGCACTGGAAGCAGCAGTAAAGGCGCAGGCGCGGGCCTATGCCTTTACGGCGACCGGTGCCGGATTCCGGAAGCAGACGACGCAGCACCACCAGATGTGGGCCTTCCGTGGGCCAGAACCCTGGAGTGATCCAGCCTGATCTGATCAGGCCGGCGCCTTCAGGGCCGCGGAACCCCATCCGGGATCCGCGGCCCTTCTGTTTGTCCCTGACCAGGGACGACGGACCGAAGGAGCCTCGGGACAAGAAAAGAACCGGGTACCAGCCGCCCCCCGGCCAACAGGCCGGAACGACCAGACGAGGAAGACGAACCGTGCAACTCGAAGCGCACGCCCCGTCCGTACCGCCTTCCGACACGATCCCCAAGCCCGGCTCCACGGAGGACTCCGCCTTGACCCCGCTCACCGCGCTCACCGCGCTCGACGACGCCATCGAGAACCTCGGCGTACCCGTCCCGTGCCGCTCCTACGACCCGGAGGTCTTCTTCGCCGAGTCGCCGGCGGACGTGGAGTACGCCAAGTCCCTCTGCCGCACCTGCCCGCTGGTCGAGGCCTGCCTCGCCGGCGCCAAGGAGCGGCGTGAGCCCTGGGGTGTCTGGGGTGGCGAGCTGTTCGTGCAGGGTGTCGTCGTCGCCCGGAAGCGGCCGCGTGGCCGCCCGCGCAAGAACCCGGTCACGGCATGAACACCGCAGGAACGATCGACCGTCCTTTCACGCACGACCCCCAGAAGCAGGCCCCGATGAAGCCGTCCACCCACGAGCCCGCAGGCTCCGCGACACAAGACCTCACCCCGCACGGCGCGAAGGACTCGCGCCAGAACAGGACCCGAGAGATGCAACTCATCCCAGAAGCCATGGCTCGTGCACATATGCACGAGCGACTGCAGGAGGCGGAGCGAGACCGCCGGGCCGCGCGCCTGGTGGCCGCCCGCCGGATGCAGCGCAAGGCGGAGCGCGCCTCACGGCGTGCCCGCCGGGCGCTCGCCATGGCGGTCATGCAGTAACCGAGCCCACCTGAAGCGGTGGCCTCCCGGCCCGGGAGGCCGAGCTCACCCCGCGGGGGCCGGTCCGTGCGAACGGACCGGCCCCCGCGGTGCGTTGTATCCGCGAAGCCGCCGGGCACGGCGATATCGTCGGCGCGTGACGAGTCCTCCCGGAGGAAACGACGACGGCGGCTCCGCCGCGGAGCCCGAACGCCTCGTGTGCGCACGCTGCGGCACCTCGGCCGAAGCCCCGCGGCTCACCTGGACCTGCTCCGTGGAGCACAGCGCTCGCCGGGACTTCTGCGAGACCTGCTCCCGGGAGAACCTCAGGTCGATCGAGGGGCGGCTGGACTCGGACTGGTGGTAGAGCGTGGGCAGCGGGCCACCTGCGGATCACCAGCGGGACCCGCCGGGGCTCACGCCTCCGCCGCCGACTCCTCGCCGTCCGCCGGGTCCTCCGGGACGAACCCCGGCAGCCACTCCTCCAACTCCTCGCGCAGACGCACCGCCGCCCCCAGCTGGCACAGCACCCCGATCGTGCTCAGGGTCACCCGGTGGATCAGCAGATACGCAGGGGGCAGGTTGAGCTGCTTGGCGAGCTGGTAGGCGGGGGAGCGGGGGTCGGCGACGCGGGCCGCCTGGCTGCGCATCCAGCCGCGGGTGAAGGTGAACTCCTCGACCTGGGCCGGCTCGATGATCGGCAGCAGGTAGTCCAGGACCGCGTCGGGATCGAGCTCTATGGTCTCCTTGACGAACCCCTCCGCGCACAGAAGCTCGTAGACCGCCTCGGCCTCCCCGTCGAGGGTCATCCGCAGGGACTCGCCGATGGTGGCCGGCAGACCACCCGGGAGACGGTCGACCGTGCCGAAGTCCAGGACACCCAGGCGCCAGTCGTCCTCGCCCTCCGGGCCGCCGGGAAGAAGCCGGAAGTTGCCCGGGTGCGGATCGGCGTGCAGCAGGCCGGTACGGGCGGGGCCGGAGAACAGGAAACGGGCCAGAAGCTGGCCGGCGCGGTCACGCTGCTCCTGGGTGCCGTCCGCGATGATCTCCGACATCGGGATGCCGTCGATCCACTCGGTGACCAGGACCTGGTCGGACTGGTGCACCACCTGCGGCACGACGACGTCCGGGTCGTCCGTGAACTCCTCCGCGTGGGCCTGCTGGGCCTGGGCCTCGAGGCCGTAGTCCAGCTCCTCCGAGACGCGGTCCTTCAGCTCGGCGATCAGCGGCTTGATGTCCATCCCGGGGATCAGCGGACCGAGTAGACGGGAGAAGCGGCTCAGCTGGTTCAGATCGGACAGCAGGGCCTCGCCGGCACCCGGGTACTGCACCTTGACCGCCACCTCACGGCCGTCGTGCCACACCCCTCGGTGCACCTGGCCGATCGAGGCCGCCGCGGCGGGCTTGTCCTCGAACTCCAGGAACAGCTCCTGCCAGCCCTCGCCGAGCCGCTCCTCGAGCACCGCGTGCACGGTGCGCGTCGGCATCGGGGGCGCCGCCTCCTGGAGCTTCGTCAGTGCCGCCCGGTACGGGCCGGCCACCTCCTCGGGCAGCGCCGACTCGAAGACGGACAGGGCCTGGCCGAACTTCATCGCGCCGCCCTTGAGCTCGCCGAGCACCTTGAAAAGCTGCTCCGCCGTGCGCTGTTGGAGCTCGCGGCCGACCAGCTCCGCGGACTCGCCGACGATCCGCTTGCCGAATCCCCAGGTCGCCCGCCCGGCGATGCCGAGCGGGAGCGCGGCGAGCTTGGCGGTCCGGGTGACCGCCTTCCGGGGAAGATCAGACATGCGCCCTCCAAGTCCCAGCCGGCCGCTCCGCCTCTGCCTCACGGCACTGCTCCGACGGCCGTTGCACCGCCATTGTCTCGTGTGACTCCCCTTCCTCCGAGAGGCGCTCCCCCTTTCCTCTCTCCGCCGCAGCGCACGGGCATGCCGGATGCGCCCAGATCGGCCGGGCATGCCAGTGGAGACCGGGGACGGACACCTCCCAGCGTGCCCCGGCGCTCGACGGAACCCGGCCGTCGAGGAAAGCGAGCGCGTGGGCGGCCGCCAGTCCGGCCACGGTCGTGGCGAGTGCCAGGTCACAGGGCCGCACCTGCCGCTGCCTGCCGGAGCGCCACTGGGCGACCAGACGCGGCCAGGTCGGATCCCGGTCGGTGCGGCTGTTGTGCAGACAACCCGCGCAGCCCGTCTCCCCGGGCAGGACGAGAGGGCCGACCATGCCGGTCCCCTCCACGACACCGGCGTACAGATGGGGTGTCCCGGCGGACATCAGCGACTCGGCGGCCGACGGGTCCGGCGCGTACACGGCCACATCGTCCCGCGGGGCGACGATCACCAGCGAGAACCCGGGGTCACCTTCCTCCGGGGGCGTCTGCGCTGTCGCCGGGCGCGGCGGCCGGTCCGGGGCCGCCCGGCGCGCGGCACGTCGGGCCGCCTCGTCGCGGCGGTCGCCGACGGCATCGGCGGGCAGTCCGCCCGGCGCGACGTCCCACGGTTCCACCCGTCCGAGGTCGCGCACATCGACCTCGCCGACGCCGGCCCCCGCCAGCAGCGAGGCCAGCACGGCGCCGACCCGGCCCGCACCCCGCACCTGAACGCGTTGCGCGCGCCGGGCGGCCAGCTGCCTGATCGCGTCGCCGGGAGCGGAGGTGGTCAAAGACAGGGAGGCCAGGTCGGGGCGCAGCCGGTCGAGGACCTCCTTCTTCCGGCGCAGGTCGTCGGTGGCCGGTCCGCCGCCCCGCGCGTCGTCCAGGAGACCGGCCCGCGCGAGCCGCCGCACCAGCCCGTCGACATGACCGTCGGGCAGATCCATACGGCGTCCCTCATCGCGCAGCAGCTCCAGCCCCCGCGTGCCGTTCAGCAGGTCGAGGAAACTGTCCGTCGCCAGGTCCATCGGGCCGAGCGTCATCGCATGCGCCGGTGTCATCCCGAACTGCACCGTATTGAGGTCGCGCCAGCCGCGCCTGAGCGCGGGTTTCACCATCGGATGCATGACAGGCCCCCGTATGTCATAGATCGTCCCCGTGCGCCGGTCGAGTGTGGGAGCAGCTTGAGACTGGCCCGCAGGCCCGGCCCTGGTCCTGGACCGAACCCGCCCATCGCTTCGCCGACAAGAGCCAGCATGCCCAAACCCGCCGTCGGCTGCCGAAAGTTGTCCACAGGCACGGGCATTCGTCGTACAAATCCGGCGGCCGGTGGGGGCATCGGCACCGAACCGTCCTGGAGCCGGGACTTCCCCGTGTGCAGCGGGTAACGTCGGGGCGTGCCCGCCGACCCACTGCACCGCGCCGGAAAGCCACAGCGCAGCACGACGAGCCAGCCGCCGAGCGGCTCGAGGGCGAGCGCGATTGAGGTCCGCAGAAGCACCCGCCGACGCCGAACGGTCTCCGCGTACCGCGAGGGCGATCGCACCGTTGTGCTCATCCCCGCCCGGATGTCCGAGGCGGAGGAGCAGCGCTGGGTGACCGTCATGCTCGACAAGCTGGCCGCCCAGGAGAGCAGGCGGACCCTCGGCGACACCGAGCTGGCCGAGCGGGCCCGGCGTCTTTCGGACCAGTACTTCGGCGGGCGGGCCCGCCCCGCTTCGGTGCGCTGGGTGACCAACCAGAACACGCGCTGGGGATCCTGCACCCCGTCCGAGGGCAGCATCCGCCTGTCGCACCGCCTGCAGGGCATGCCCGAGTACGTCATCGACTACGTCCTCCTCCACGAACTCGCCCATCTGCTCGTCCCCGGACACGGACCCCGCTTCTGGGAGCTGCTGGAGGCCTATCCGCGAACGGAGCGGGCCCGGGGTTACCTCGAAGGCGTGGTCGCCGCCGAGCGGTTGCCGCATGTGCCCGGTGCGCGGGGTGAACGCCCACGGGGTGAGTGACCGCTTTGCGCGAGCGAGCAGCCGATACGGCCGCGCGGGGGTTCTGTACCGGGTCTGTACCGACTTCGTCCGGTGTCCGAGTTTGCCGTTAGCCTG
The DNA here is from genome assembly GCF_045040895.1 of Streptomyces purpurascens. Lineage (NCBI taxonomy): Bacteria > Bacillati > Actinomycetota > Actinomycetes > Kitasatosporales > Streptomycetaceae > Streptomyces > Streptomyces purpurascens. The sequence continues at coordinate 6,209,492 of NZ_CP108341.1, forward strand.
GCGCGACGCAATCACGTTCTGGATGGGGGACGGTCGTTACGCATGGCCAGGGAATTCCAACGCGGCCACAAGGCCAGGATCAGTGACCTCACCGCGGGCACGGATCTGTACGTAGGTGTGCAGATCTCCGGCCCCGGACTGAGCTTCGACATCAGCTGCTTCGGCCTCGACGCCGATGAACGGCTCTCGGACGACCGCTACTTCGTCTTCTTCAACCAGCCGAAGTCCCCCGAGGAGTCCCTTCAGCTCCTGGGCGCCCAGGCGGGCGACACGGAGTCCTTCCGGGTGACGCTCGACCGGATCCCGCCGCAGATCCAGAAGCTGTCCTTCACGGCGACGATCGACGGCGCCGGCCAGATGTCGCAGATCGCCCCCGGGTACATCCGCATCGTCGCGGGCGGCGAGGAGGTGGCCCGCTACTCCTTCGACGGCTCGGAGTTCTCCACCGAACGGGCCGTGATGCTGGGCGACTTCTACCTCAAGGACGTCTGGCGGTTCGCCGCCGTCGGGCAGGGCTTCGACGGCGGTCTCGACGCGCTGCTGAAGAACTTCGGCGGCGAGGTGGCCGAGGAGGAAGCGCCCGAGCCCGCACCGCAGCAGCCGCAGGCCGGCGCAGCCCCCGGCTTCGCCCCGCCCGCGTTCGGCGTCCCCGGCACTCCGGAACCGGCTCCGGCCCCTGCCCCCGCACCGGCAGCGCCTCCGGCACCCGCTCCCGCGCCGCCGCCCGCTCCTCAGCCCGCCGCGCAGGGCTTCGCGCCGCCTCCGGCACCGGCGCCCGGAGTGCATGGCGCCCCGACCATCGTCGCGCCCATGAACACCCCGCCCGGCGGCTCCCCGGTGCCGCCTCCGGCCCCGGCACCCGCGCCCTACGGCCAGCCGGGCCAGCAGCCGCAGTACGGCCAGGTCCCCGGCCAGACGGCTCCGCTGCCTCCCGGCTACGGCCAGCCCCAGGCACCCCAAGCACCCCAGGCCCCGGCCCCGCCCCCCGGTTACGGCCAGCCCACCCCGCCCCCGGGCTACGGCCAGCAGCCGCCGCTCGGGCAGGCCCCCTACGGTGCCCCGCAGCAGGGTGCCGCCCCGCAGGCCGCCGCTCCCCAGGGCGCCGGCGTGTCCGCCGCGCTCCAGCAGTTCAAGGAGACGCCCACAGGGCAGCGCTGGACGCAGCAGAACAAGAAGCTCGTCCGCGTCGACCTCGGCGTCGGCGGACAGCCCGTGCTGGCCCGGCAGGGCAGCATGGTGCTCTACCAGGGCAAGGTCGACTTCAGCTACAAGGGCGCCGGCTTCGCCGGCCGGATCGTGGGCAACGCGACCGGCCAGGAGATGCAGCTGATGCGCTGTACGGGCCAGGGGCAGGTGTTCCTCGCCGAGAACTCGACCATGCTGCACCCCATCGAGCTCCAGGGCGACGCCGTCTGCGTCTCCGCCGAGAACGTCCTCGCGTTCGACGAGAGCCTCACCTACGAGGTCCGCCGCATCGAGGGACACGGCATCCCCGGGGGCGCGCTGTTCACGATGCAGTTCCAGGGGAGCGGCACCATCGTCGTGAAGACGCACGGCACGCCCGTGGTGCTGCCCGTCACGCCCACCACGTTCGCCGACTGCAACGCCGTGGTCGCCTGGTCGGCCGCCGCCCAGGTCGTCGTCTCCAGCCAGGTGCGGATGCGCCGCAACGCCTACCCCGGTGACACCGGCGAGAGCGTGAACCTCCAGTTCCGGGGAGCGCCCGGCAACTTCATCGTCGTTCAGCCGTACGAGGTCTGAGGGAGCCCGTCATGACACAGCAGCTCGCGGGCCACGCCCCCGCACCCGTCACCGCCCGCATGGAGAACCACGGCAACCACATGCTGAAGGTCGCCATGCAGACCGGGAACGACCTCTTCGCGCGCGTGGGGTCGATGGTCGCCTACGAAGGGTTCGTCCAGTACGAGCCCAACCCGCCGGCCGTGCGCCAGATCGCCAAGGACTGGATGACCGGCGAGGGCGCTCCCCTGATGAAGTGCTCCGGCGACGGCCTGCTCTACCTCTCCGACTACGGAGCGAACGTCGTCGTCATCAACCTCAACGGCGACGGCATCTCCGTCAACGCCACCAACCTGCTCGCCTTCGACGCTCACCTCACGTGGGGCGTCGAGCGGGTGAAGGGCCTGGCGAAGTTCGCCGGGCAGGGCCTGTGGAACACCAAGATCTCCGGGCAGGGCTGGGTCGCGCTGACCTCCCGGGGCAAGCCGATCGTCGTCGACTGCGGAGGCGGCGAGGACGAGACGTACGTCGACCCCGACGCGCTCGTCGCCTGGTCCCCGAACCTCAAGGTCAAGGGCAAGCGCAGCTTCAGGGCACAGTCGCTGATCGGCCGCGGCAGCGGCGAGGCCTACCAGATGGCCTTCTCCGGTCAGGGCATCGTCGTCGTCCAGCCCAGTGAGGACAGCACCGACCGCCTCCGGGTCCGGGGCTGAGGGGGAGCAACACGCCATGCAGAGCCCGATTTTCGCCTACAACGATCAGCAGACCCAGGACCGCTGGAGCCTGCAGAACAAGCAGATGCTGCGCGTGACCCTGGAGGGCCACGACGACATCCTGGCCCGCAAGGGCACCATGGTCGCCTACCAGGGCCTCGTCGAGTTCGACGCCGAGTACCAGGGCAACGACCAGTCACGCGCGCGTGCGCACACCGGTGAGGGACTCGACCTGATGCGCTGCCACGGGCAGGGCACGGTCTACCTCGCCAACCTCAAGCAGCACGTCCACGTCATGGAGGTGGAGCAGGACGGCCTCACCGTCGACAGCAGCTACGTGCTGGCGATGGACTCCTCCCTGCACCACGAGGTCATCGCCGTCGACAGCCTGTACGGCATCTCCGGCTCCGGGAAGTACCAGCTCAACATCACCGGCCGGGGCAAGATCGCCCTGATGACCTCGGGCATGCCGCTGCTGATGCAGGTGACCCCCGACAAGTACGTCAACTGCGACGCCGACGCGATCGTCGCCTGGTCGACCAGCCTGCGTGTGCAGATGCAGGCCCAGACGCACTCCTCCGGGGTGTGGCGGCGCCGCGGCAACACGGGCGAGGGCTGGGAGCTCAGCTTCATGGGCACCGGTTACGCGCTCGTCCAGCCCAGCGAGCTGCTGCCGCCGCAGAACGCCCAGGTCGGCTCGGGCCTCTCCGCGCAGTACGGCATGGGCCAGCAGGGAGCACGCGGGCAGAACCAGGGCAACGTCTGGAGCTGAGCGCTCCGCGGGTTCGGCCGGCGGGCTCCAGGGGGCTACGAGCCGGTTGTCGGCTGCGGGCCGTGTGTGGCTGGTCGCGCAGTTCCCCGCGCCCCTGAGGGGGCGACCCCACCCATGGCGGTCGCCCCCTCAGTCGGCTGTGAGCTCACAGCCTCGCGCGGGTCGCCTCCAGCAGGCGTACGACCGACTCGTCGGCCACCTCCGCGACCTCGTCGTACCCGAACCAGCGCACGTCGAGCGACTCGTCGCTGACCGCGTGCGCGGCGCCCGGTGGTGCCACGACGGCGTACTGGACGTCGAAGTGGCAGTGGCACGGGGGCGGGATCGGGTGCCGGTCGAGGCGGACCGGGCCGCCCGGCAGCAGCGAGAGCCCCGAGACGCCGGACTCCTCCGTCGCCTCCCGCAGGGCCGCGGCGGCCAGGGAGGAGTCGCCCGGTTCGCAGTGGCCGCCCATCTGGAGCCACATCCGCAGCTTCCTGTGCAGGGTCAGCAGCACCCTGCCGCCCTCGGGGTCGATCACCAGGGCGCTCGCCGTGATGTGACCCGCCTGGCACGGCTTCCACAGGCCGTCCGGGTGCTCGGCCAGATGGTCCAGATAGGCCTGGCGCAGGTCCGTCTGGCCCTCGTACCCCTTCAGCACGAGGACCGCGTCGTCGTACAGGCTCACCCGGCGTCGTCGCCCTTGTTCTTGTCCTCGCCTTCGCCGTCGACCTCGCCCTCGGCCTCGTCCTTCTTCTTCAGATCGGGCTTTCCCGCCGCCTCGCCGAGCATCTTGTCCAGCTCGGAGAAGTCGATCTGCTCGCGGTGCACGAAGCCGTCCGGGTCGTCCAGGTCGGTCGCGGTCGGCAGCATGTCCGGGTGGGCCCACAGGGCGTCCCGGCCGTCGACACCGCGCGCGTCCGTGAGCGAGGCCCACAGGCGGGAGGCGTCGCGCAGGCGGCGCGGACGCAGTTCCAGACCGATCAGCGTGGCGAACGTCTGCTCGGCCGGGCCGCCCGAGGCGCGGCGGCGGCGCAGCGTCTCGCGCAGGGCGTCGGCGGACGACAGACGGGGCTTCGCGGCGGCGTGGACCACCGCGTCCACCCAGCCCTCCACGAGCGCCAGAGCCGTCTCCAGGCGCGCCAGGGCGGCCTTCTGCTCCGGCGTGTCCTCCGGCTGGAACATGCCCTGCTGGAGGGCCTCCTGCAGCTGCTCGGGGTTCTGCGGGTCGAACTGGCCGACCACGTCCTCCAGCTTGGCCGTGTCGACCTTGATCCCGCGGGCGTAGCCGTCGACCGCGCCGAACAGATGCGAGCGCAGCCACGGCACGTGTGCGAAGAGGCGCTGGTGGGCGGCCTCACGCAGGGCGAGATACAGCCGCACCTCCTCCTGCGGGACGCTCAGGTCCTTGCCGAACGTCTCGACGTTCACCGGCAGCAGCGCGGCCTTGCCGGCCGGGCCGAGCGGCAGGCCGATGTCGGACGAGCCGACGACCTCGCCCGCGAGCACGCCGACGGCCTGCCCGATCTGCGTGCCGAACATGGCGCCGCCCATCGAGCGCATCATGCCGATCAGCGGGCCGGCCATGGCCTGCATCTCCTCCGGCAGGACGTCGCCCATGGCGGTGCCCACGCGCTCGGCGACCGGGTCGACGAGCTCCTTCCAGGCGGGCAGGGTCGCCTCGACCCATTCCGCGCGGCTCCAGGCCACCGCGGAGGTGGCGCCGGACGGCAGGGACGTGGCGTCGTCGAGCCAGAGGTCGGCCAGGCGGACGGACTCCTCGACGGACTTGCGGTCGGCGGGGCCGACGCTCGTGTCCTTGGTGCCGTCAGGGCTGCCCTGGGAGACCGTCTGGCGGGCGATCTGCTTGGCCATGTCCCAGTTCACCGGGCCGCCCTCGTAGGAGAGCATCTGGCCCAGCTGCTGGAACGCGGCGCCCAGGTCGTTGGGGTTCAGGGAACCGAACATGGCAGCGAACGGATTGTCCGCACCGGGGCCACCAGGGCCGCCGCCAAAGCCTCCGGCTCCTGGCAGGCCGCCGAAACCGAACGGATTGGCCGGTCCCTGACCACCACCGCTCTCCTGGTCCTTCTTCTTGCCCTCGTCGCCGTCGTCCGGCTCCTCCGGCGGAAGGCCGAATCCGAATGGGGTGTCACTCACGGGATTCCTCGGCTTGTAGGGCCGCCGGTTCTTTCCGGCGGCACGGCTGCCCGACATCACCACCCAGCGTAGACACCTTGGGGCGGATCGGGCCTCGGTGCTTCGCCGACTGACGGCCTGCGGCAGGATGGATGCCACCTGGTACGCACGCTTCACTCGTGCTCGTACTGAAGACAACCGCTGGAGACGCCCGGTGAGTTCCCCAGATCCGCAGGTTCGCGCAGCGCGAAACCAGTCAACCAGTTCCGCGAGTCCCGCGGGGCGCGGGCCCGTCGTCGCGGTCACCGGCGCCGCGTACGGCATCGGAGCGCTGCTCACCGAGCAGCTCGCCGCGTCCGACGAGGTCAAGCAGGTCGTCGCCATCGACGAGCGGCGTGGCGAGTGCGCGGCGGCGCAGTGGCACATCCTGGACGTACGGGATCCGGCCATCGCGGACAAGCTGCGCGGCGCCGACGTCGTGGTGCACCTGGCGCTGGATCTCGATCTGGAGACCGACGCGGCCGCCCGGACGGCCTACAACGTACGGGGGACGCAGACCGTCCTGACGGCGGCCGCCGCGGCCGGAGTGCACCGGGTCGTGCTGTGCACCTCGGCGATGGTCTACGGGGCGCTGCCGGAGAACGAGCTGCCGTTGTCCGAGGACGCCGAGCTGCGGGCCACGGCGGAGGCGACGGGCGTCGGCGACCTGCTGGAGATCGAGCGGCTGGCGCGGCGGGCCCCGCGGGCGCACCCGGGGCTCAATGTCACCGTGGTCCGGCCCGCCGTCCTGGTGGGAGGCACGGACACCGCGCTGACCAGGTACTTCGAGTCTCCTCGACTGCTCGTCGTCGCCGGGTCGCGGCCCGCGTGGCAGTTCTGCCACGTCGAGGACCTGTGCAGCGCGCTCGAGTACGCCGTCCTGGAGAAGGTCGACGGGGAACTGGCCGTCGGCTGCGACGGGTGGCTGGAACAGGAGGAGGTCGAGGAGCTCAGCGGCATCCGGCGGATGGAGCTGCCGTCGGCGGTCGCGCTGGGCGCGGCGGCGCGACTGCACCGGATCGGGCTCACGCCGTCTCCCGCGGGGGATCTGGCGTACACGATGTACCCCTGGGTGGTGAGCGGGAGCCGGCTGCACGATTCCGGGTGGCGCCCGCAGTACACCAACGAGGAGGTGCTGGCGGAGCTCCTGGAGGAGGTCTCCGGCCGGCACACGGTGGCCGGGCGGCGACTGGGCCGCAAGGACGCGACGGCCGCGGGCGCCGCGGGCGCGACGGTGGCGCTGCTGGGTGCGGCCGCGGTGGTACGACGGGCACGCAAGGCCCGGCGGCGGATCTGAGAGCTACGCCTGCGGAGAGACCGTCTGTATGAGACTCCAACGCGTACGCGCGCGTGCCGGTCGATAGGTCTATTCCGCGTTGTCAGTCGCGTGCGGCACGATGGAGGCATGGCAACCACGAGCGATCACCCAGGTGAGCAGGGAGCACAGGATCCGATCAAGCTGATCGGGATCCGGGACACGGCCCTCTCCCTGGACGAGGTCTTCCGGGCCGTCGGGGACGACGCGGCCGGCGGCACCGCGCTCTTCGTCGGGACCGTCCGGAACCACGACGGGGGTGCCGATGTCGCGGAGCTCGGGTATTCCTGCCACCCGAGTGCCGAGGCCGAGATGCGGCGGATCGCCGAGAAGGTCGTCGCCGACTTCCCTGTGCGGGCGCTGGCGGCCGTGCACCGGGTGGGGGACCTCCGGGTCGGAGACCTCGCCGTGGTCGTAGCCGTCTCCTGTCCGCATCGGGGAGAGGCGTTCGAGGCCTGCCGGAAGCTGATCGACGACCTGAAGCACGAAGTGCCCATCTGGAAGCACCAGAGGTTCTCCGACGGCACGGATGAATGGGTCGGCGCGTAGCGCTGTCGTTCAGGGGTGGTGGTCGGGTGACGGGAGGGCGGGTCGGCGCCTGCTGATCCCGGAACCGCCCTCCGGTTGCGTAACCGCACCCCTGGCGTGAGCGTTGTCACTGCGGATGGTTAATCTGCTGATCAGTCAGTTGCGGACGCTCAATGGGGTTGGAGGTCGGCATGGCGGCTCTCGCCTGGTTGCTGATTCCGCTTGTGGCTGCCATCGGCGCGGGGCTCTGGGGCAGTTGGGCCAACCGGACCCGTAAGGCCCGCGGCGACGGCCCGGAACTCACCGGATACGCCCGCTTTCGCGAGGCCATGGAGAAGCCCGGGCCGGGTAGCTGAAGGCCAAGGAAACAGCAGGTCACAGACGGTATAGCCCCCAGGGCCGCCCCGGACGGGCGGCCCTGACGGTGCGCTGACAGGCCCGTCCCGTACTGTCGAGTCATGCCACGCCGCACCGCGACGATGCTCGCCTCCACCCTGATGCTGATCGCGCTCCTGTGCGCGGGAGTGTTCATCCCCGTGCCGTACGCGGAGATGTCCCCGGGGCCGACGGTGAACACGCTCGGCGATCATGACGGCGAGCCGGTGCTGCAGATCTCGGGGCGCAAGACGTATGCGGCCAGTGGCCACCTGAACATGACCACGGTCCGGGTCACGAGCGCCGATTACCGGATGAACCTGGTCGAAGCCGTCTACGGCTGGCTCGCGCACGACAACAAGGTCGTGCCGCGCGAGACGCTCTACCCGGACGGCAAGACCGAGGAGCAGTCGACCCAGGAGAACGCCGAGGAGTTCAGCCAGTCCCAGGAGAGCGCCAAGGTCGCCGCCCTGAAGGAACTCGACGTTCCGGTGAAGTCGTGGGTGATCGTCTCGACGGTCGTCAAGGGGTCCCCGGCCGAGGGCAAGCTGCACGCCGGGGATGTGATCAAGGCCGTCGACGGTACGACGGTCAAGGAGCCGGCCGACGTCGCGAAGCTCGTCACCCGGCACAAGCCGGGCCAGGACGTCCGCTTCACGATCGTGCCGGCCAAGGAGCAGGCGGCCGCGGAGAAGGAGAAGCGGACGCCGACGAAGACGCAGGACATCACCATCACCACGACGACCTCGGACGACAAGGGCGAGAAGCGCGCCATCGTGGGGATCTCCGCGGGGACCGACCACACGTTCCCGTTCACCGTCGACATCAAGCTGGCCGACGTCGGCGGGCCGAGCGCCGGGCTGATGTTCGCGCTCGGCATCTACGACAAGCTCACGCCGGGCAATCTGACCGGGGGCAAGTTCGTGGCCGGCACCGGCACGATCGACGACGCAGGCAAGGTCGGCCCGATCGGCGGCATCGAGATGAAGACCGTGGGTGCCCGGGCCAAGGGCGCGCAGTACTTCCTGACGCCCGCCGACAACTGCGCCGCCGCCGCCAAGGACACCCCCGAGGGACTCACCCTCATCAAGGTGGACACCATCCAGGACGCCCTCGGCGCCCTCAAGGACCTCCGCAGCGGCGACACCGCCGATCTGCCGAAGTGCGGCAAGTAGTCCGCGGGGCCGAGGACGGGCCGGGGAAAGGCGACCGGCGCGGCTGAGGGGACCTGCGGGGCCGGTGGGGCCCCGGAGCCCCAAGAGACCGGCAGGCCCCCTCACACCACGGTGCTGCCGCTCTACTCGGCGAACGTCGCCGCCAGCGCCTGCGCCAGGCCCGGGACCAGGTCGGAGCCGGTGAGGACCTCCGTGGCGGAGTCCTTCTCGCGCAGGCGCAGGGCCGACTCGCGGGCGCCGTCACGCAGGACCGCGACCGTCATCCGGACCTCCTGACGGTCCGGGTGGTCCGCCACCCACTTCGTCAGCGCGGCCTGGTCCAGGCCCTTCGGAACCTGGGCCTCCGCGGACGGCGGCAGCATCAGACGCTCCACGGCGAGGGCGCAGCCGACCACCGCGTCGGGCCAGGCGATGGTGGCGAGGAACTCGTCGAGCGGCTTGCCCGTTGGAACCTCGTCCTGCTCGATCGGGGTGAGGCCGGAGTTCTCCGACTCGTCCCCGAGACCGAGCCGGTCGGCGAGCGAGGGCTGTTCGGCCCGCAGCCGTGCGGTGTCGACGAGGGCGAAAAGGCGGGCGGGCTGGTCCCAGCCGAGGCCGGAGACGTACTCGTCGATCTCGAGAACGGCCCGGGTGAGCGGGTTCGCAGCCATGGGAGTGTTGGACATGGTCACAATCCTGCCTCGTTCCTGACCGGAATCGGGAACCGAGTAAACGGTGAGTAAGTTGCATAGGTGGGGGCCCACGATCACCGGGGGCCACGCACGGTCCGTGAAGACGCGGGCCTGACGGATCAACAGCGAACTTCGAGGTGCGCACCTTGGCTTTCCAGATGCCGGACCGCGGCGGAGGCCCGACAGGGCCGCGGATGAGAGTGGGCCGCCCGTCCCGGCGTGTCCGGACCCTGCTCATGACGCTGGGCGTCCTGGCCGTACTCGGCATGGCGTTCACCATGTTCGCGGGCTTTTGGACGGACTGGCTCTGGTACCGGTCGGTGAACTACTCGTCGGTCTTCACCACGACCCTGTGGACCAAGATCGGGCTCTTCTTCGTCTTCGGCCTGCTCATGGCCGCAGCCGTCGGCCTCAACATCTGGCTGGCACACCGGCTGCGGCCACCGCTGAGCGCCATGTCGATGGAGCAGCAGAACCTCGACCGCTACCGGATGGGCATCGCGCCCTACAAGAAGTGGCTGCTGTTCGGGATCACCGCCCTGGTGGGCCTGATCGCCGGCGCCTCCGCGTCCGGACAGTGGCGGACCTGGCTGATGTGGGTCAACGGCGTGCCGTTCGGCGAGAAGGACCCGCAGTTCAAGCTGGACGTCTCGTTCTACGCCTTCGACCTGCCCTGGTACCGGTTCCTGCTCGGCTTCGGCTTCGCCGCGGCGATCCTGTCCGTGATCGCCGCCGCACTCACGCACTACCTGTACGGCGGGCTGCGCGTCACCAGCCCCGGCGCCCGCGCCACGGCGGCGGCCACCGGGCACCTGTCGGTGCTCATCGGCGTCTTCGTGGCCCTGAAGGCGGTCGCGTACTGGCTGGACCGGTACGGACTCGCGGTCAAGTCCAGCGACTTCAGGGCGACCGACAACTGGACGGGCCTCAGGTACGTCGACGCCAACGCCTATCTGCCGGCCAAGACGATCCTGTTCTGCATCGCCGTCATCTGCGCGCTGCTGTTCTTCGCCACCCTGTGGCGGCGCACCTGGCAGCTGCCCGTGATCGGCTTCGGCCTGATGGTGCTCTCCGCGATCCTCATCGGCGGCCTGTACCCGGCGATCGTGCAGAAGTTCCAGGTTCAGCCGAACGAGCAGGCCAAGGAAGCGCCGTACGTCGAGAAGAACCTCGAGGCGACGCGCAAGGCCTACGGCATCGACGGCACCAAGGTCACCGACTACACGGGCACCAGCAAGACCGAGGACAAGACCAAGCTCCGCGATGACGTCGACTCCACGGCGAGCATCCGGATCATGGACCCGAACATCGTCTCGCCGACGTTCCAGCAGCTCCAGCAGATCAGGAACTACTACGCGTTCCCGAACAACCTGGACGTGGACCGTTACGCCAAGGACGGCAAGGACCAGGACACGGTCATCGGCCTGCGTGAGCTGAACCTCGCGGGCATCCCGAAGAAGAACTGGATCAACAACCACTTCCGCTACACCCACGGATACGGAGCGGTCGCGGCCGAGGGCACCAGCGCCGACGCCCAGGGCCGGCCGAACTTCACGGAGTCCGACCTGCCCTCCGAGGGCGACCTCGGCACGTACGAGCAGCGGGTCTACTACGGCGAGAAGACCACCACGTACTCGATCGTCGGCGGTCCCCAGAAGGAGATCGACTACTCCGACGACAACGGCGAGAAGACCACCAGCTACAAGGGCGACAGCGGGGTCAACCTCTCCAACCCGGTCAACCGGGCCGCGTACGCGGTGGCGTTCGGCGAACCGCAGATCCTCTACTCCGGCGCCATCGGCGAGGGTTCGCGCGTCCTGTACAACCGCACGCCCAAGGAGCGCGTCGAGGCGGTCGCCCCCTGGCTGACCATCGACGGCGACGCCTACCCGGCGGTCGTGGACGGCCGTATCCAGTGGATCGTCGACGCGTACACGACGACGAACGGATACCCGTACTCCTCGCGTACGACCCTCGGCGACACCACGGCCGACTCGCTGACCGCCACCAACGACAACCGCGCGGTGGTGGCCCAGCAGAACCAGGTCAACTACATCCGCAACTCGGTGAAGGCGACCGTCGACGCGTACACCGGCGAGGTCAAGCTCTTCCAGTGGGACACCAAGGACCCGGTCCTGAAGACCTGGATGAAGGCCTTCCCGGACACGGTGAAGCCCAAGAGCGAGATCTCCAAGCCGCTGATGGATCATCTGCGCTACCCCCAGGACCTGTTCAAGGTCCAGCGGGAGCTGCTCACGCGCTACCACGTGAAGGACGCGACGACGTTCCTCAGCGGCAGCGAGGTGTGGCAGGTGCCGGACGACCCGACGAACCGGTCGGGCAACGCGGTGCCGCCGTACTACCTGAGCATGAAGATGCCCGACCAGAAGGCACAGGCGTTCTCGCTGACGACGACCCTCACGCCCAACGGCCGGGACAATCTCAGCGCGTTCATGGCCGTCGACGCCGAAGCGGGCGCCAGTGACTACGGCAAGATCAGAATCCTGAAACTGCCGACCAACACCACGGTCAACGGACCCAAGCAGGTCCAGAGCCAGTTCAACTCCCAAGAGGACATCGCCGAGTCCATCAGGCTCCTGAGAGGCGGCGACTCCGAGGTCGAGTACGGCAACCTGCTGACGGTGCCCCTCGACGGAGGACTGCTGTACGTGGAGCCGGTCTACGTACGCGGTGGTGGACTGAAGTACCCGCTGCTGCGCAAGGTGCTGGTCACCTACGGAGGCCAGACGGCCTTCGAGAACACGCTCGACGAGGCCCTCAACAAGATCTTCGGGGCGGAGGGCGCCACGCCTGAGCCACCGGACGGCGGCGACACGACGCCACCACCACCGACGTCCGAGGACCCGACGGTCAAGCAGGCCCTGGAAGACGCCCAGAAGGCGTTCACCGAGGGCCAGGACGCCCTGAAGGAGAACGACTGGGAGGCGTACGGCCGGGCGCAGAAGGACCTGGAGGACGCCCTCCAGCGTGCCGAGGAGGCGCAGGCCGCGGCGGACCGGGCCGGCGGAGCCGGGGGCGGGGAGAGCAAGCCCAGCGCCAGTCCGAGCGGCAGCCCGAGCCCGAAGCCGAGCAGTTAGGGCTCCGGCCTGGTCAAATGCTCCACCCGCGCCGTGATATGGTTGTGAACACAACGGCGCGGGGTGGAGCAGCTCGGTAGCTCGCTGGGCTCATAACCCAGAGGTCGCAGGTTCAAATCCTGTCCCCGCTACTGAAATCGCGAAGTCCGAGTGACGGAGCGACATCGAAGGCCCGGATTCCACAAAGGAATCCGGGCCTTCGTGATGTGTGAACGCATGTGCTGGTGCGGGCTGCGGCCGTGCCACCGGGGGGAGTTGGGAAATCTGTGTTTGACTTGTCTCTCTGTGGGCATGTCGACAAAACGCTGTAGTGACCTCAATGGCTGCGGTATACCAGGTGTACCCAGGTTGCAGGTGGTGCGACGATGGACGTTATGGGGGACAAGGCAACTCTGTTCGAGACAGGGCGTTTTGTGCAGCCTTCCAGCCGGGAGGACACCGACACCCCGGACGAGACCGGGGAAATCGCCGATGAGGCAGCCGAGGAGCTGCGTCAGCGGCTCGCCGCGGAGGCCGGCGACGCCGAGGCGATGAGTGTTCTCGGGGCCATGCTGCTGCGCCGTGGTGATCTCGACGGTGCCGAACCCCATCTGCGTGCCGCCACCGCCGCGGGCGACCGGGCGGCCGCCAACAACCTGGGAGTCCTTCTCCACCAGCGGGGATACGCCGACGAGGCCGCCGGATGGTGGCGGATCGCCGCCGTCGCCGGATCCACGGCGGCCGCGCACGCCCTCGGCCGGCACCACCGCGAGCGCGGCGACGAACCCGCCGCCGAGTACTGGCTGCGCCAGTCCGCGGAACAGGGCCACACCCTGGGCGCGTACGCCCTCGCCGACCTGCTGGAGCACCGCGGCGACGCCGGGGCCGAGCACTGGATGCGGGCCGCGGCCGAGCGCGGGCACCGGGAGGCGGCGTACCGGCTGGCGCGGGCGCTGGACCGCAAGGCGGCGCGGGAGGCCGACGACGACGGCGCGCCCGTGCCGGACGAGGCCGAGCAGTGGTACCTGCAGGCCGCCGCGCGCGGTCACCGGCGGGCCGCGCTGCACCTCGGGACGATCCTGGAGAAGCGCGGCGAGCTCAAGGAGGCCGGGCGCTGGTACCTGACGTCCGCCAAGGACGGTGAGGCGCGGGCCGCCTGCGCGCTCGGATTCCTGCTGCGGGACGCCGGCGACACCGAGAACGCCGCCGTGTGGTGGCTGCGGGCCGCTCAGGACGGCGACGGCAACGCGGCGAACGCGCTGGGCGCGCTGCACGCCGAGCGGGGCGAGACCCAGACCGCCGAGCGGTGGTACCGGGCCGCGATGGACGCGGGCGACGTCAACGGCGCGTACAACCTCGGGCTGCTCTGCGCCGAGCAGGGGCGCACCCCGCACGCCGAGCAGTGGTACCGGCGCGCGGCCTACGCCGGGCACCAGGAGGCGGCGAACGCGCTGGCGATCCTGCTGCTGCGGGCCGGGGACGAGACGGGCGCGGAGCCGTGGTTCTCCAAGGCCGCGGAGGCCGGGAGCGTGGACGCCGCCTTCAACCTGGGCATCCTGCACGCCGGACGGGGCGAGGAGCAGGCCGCGCTGCGCTGGTACGAGCGGGCCGCCGCCGCCGGGCACACGGAGGCCGCCCTGCAGGTCGGCATGGCGCGGCTGCGGGACGGCGACGACCAGGAGGCCGAACGGCACCTGCGGTGTGCGGCCGGGGGCGGGAGCGCCGAGGCCGCGTACCGGCTGGCGACCGTGCTCGACGCGCGCCGGCCGCCGGAGCCGGCGCACGAGCTCGGGGAGCCGGTGCACCGGCGGAGCGAGTGCGAGGAGTGGTACGAGCGGGCGGCCTCGCAGGGGCACCGGCGGGCGCAGGTGCGGGTCGGCATGCACGCCGCGGCCCGGGGCGACGTCGTCGAGGCGGCTCGGTGGTACCGGGAGGCGGCCGAGGCCGGGTCCCGCAACGGCGCGTTCAATCTGGGGCTGCTGCTGGCCAGGGAGGGCAGCGACCCCGAGGCGGTGGTGTGGTGGACGCGGGCGGCCGATGCGGGGCATGGGCGGGCGGCGTTGCGGCTCGCCCTGGTCTACGCGCGTCGGGGCGAGCTGGCGGAGGGGCAGCGGTGGGCCGACCGTGCGGTGTCTCTCGGGCCCGCGTCCGTGGCGGAGCGGGCGGCTCGGTTGCGGGACGCGTTGCGGCAGGAGCTGTCGGCGTAATGCCCGGGTGAGCTGCAAGGTGCTCTGTGGTGCCCGCGGCCGGGGCTCGTCGGTAAGCGATTTGCATCCGGCCTCCGCGTTCACGTAACGTTGCATTCATCGCCGCGGGGTGGAGCAGCTCGGTAGCTCGCTGGGCTCATAACCCAGAGGTCGCAGGTTCAAATCCTGTCCCCGCTACTGAAGACCGAGGGCCGGAATCCGAAAGGGTTCCGGCCCTCGGTGCGTGTTCAGAGTGTGTGTTCAGGGGCGGTGGCCCACCGCCTCCTCGTAGAGGGAACGGTTCACGGTCCGGGACTCGGGGAGCGCGTCGTCTTTCGCCACGCCCTGTGCCCGGTAGGCCGCCTGGAGGCGGGCCGTCGTGCCGGTGCGGATCTCCCAGTCCATGCGCAGGGAAGGGGTGGAGCGGAGGATCGCCGCGTCCGTCTTCAGGAGATCCGCCAGGTACGTGACGTACCTCTCGTTCCTTTTGTAGTCGGCCGCGAAGTACGTGTTCACCGTGCGGATGTACGCCCGCAGCAGGGCCACCCCCGCGTCCACGTCGTCGTTCAGCAGGCTCGGGCCGTAGAGCATGCCGCCCAGGGGCTCGCCGGGTGGCTGGCCTCCCAGGAAGGCGTAGCCCGGCTCGCCGTCGACCCGGCGCCACACCGGGTCCAGCAGCCACGCGGAGTCGACGCCGCCGTTCCGCAGCGCCGTGAGGACGTCGGCCGAGCCCAGCTGCTGGTAGCGGATCCGGTCGAGGCCGCCGCCGTGCTGCTCCAGGGCCTGCTCCATGGGGTAGGCGATCACCGAGCCCTTGCCGATCATCGTGCCGAGTGTCCGGTCGGCCATCCGGACGGCGGCCGGTGTCTCGCCGTCCTTCAGCCGGACCCACAGGCCGCTCTTGGACTTCGGGCCGGGAGAGAAGTTCCCCGCGACCCAGCGGATGACGAAGCCGCCGCGGATGCCGTTCATGACAGCCGCCTCAGGGGCCGCCCAGAGCGCGTCCACCTCGCCCTTGGCCAGCAGCGGGAGGGCCTCGGGTGTCGGCAGCACCTTCAGCGTGACGTCCAGGCCCTCTTTCTCGAACTCGCCCTTGTCCAGGGCGACCCGCAGCGGTGCCACGTACTCCGCGCTCAGCGTGCCCGTCGCGATCGTCAGCTTCCGGGGCTCGGTGAGCCGTTGCGGGGCCGGGGAGCCCGGGCGGCAGCGGGCCGGGGCGCGGTCGGGGGCGCGGTCGGCGGGGTCCGTCCAGGACGCGGTGCCGCAGCCCTGGACCGGGCGGATCGTGCGCGTCGCCGTGTCGGCTCTCGGCTGCGACGGCCCGGAGGACGGCGACGAGCAGGCGGCCGAGGCCAGCAGCGCGCCCGCGAACAGGGCGAGGCCGTACGTACGTGCCCTCATGCCTGCCCCCGTCCCCGGTCGCGCGGTGCCCACGGGGTGAGCAACCGGCCGACGAACCGGACCAGTTCGGAGAAGAGCACGCCCAGGGCGGCGACGCAGACGATGCCGACGAACATCACGTCGTTCTGGAAGAGGGCACGGGAGTCGAAGATCAGATGGCCCAGGCCGTCGGTCGCGGCGATCTGCTCGGAGGCGACGATCACCAGGACCGCCACGCCCGCCGCGATCCGCGCGCCGACCAGGACGGCGGGCAAGGAGGCCGGGAGCAGGACGTGGCGGAACATCTGCCACGGGGAGGCCCCGAAGACCCGGCCGGCGTCGCGGTGGCCGTCGGGGACCGCCATGACCGCGGACATCGTGGAGATCCAGACGAAGAAGAAGACCGTGGCCGCCACCAGGGCCACCTGTGGGCCCTCGCCCAGG
Organism: Streptomyces purpurascens; assembly: GCF_045040895.1. Taxonomy (NCBI): domain Bacteria; kingdom Bacillati; phylum Actinomycetota; class Actinomycetes; order Kitasatosporales; family Streptomycetaceae; genus Streptomyces; species Streptomyces purpurascens. The sequence continues at coordinate 6,226,025 of NZ_CP108341.1, forward strand.
CCGAACATGTTCAGGAAGACGGGCAGCAGGGCCAGCTTCGGTACGACGTACAGGGCGTCAAGGAGCGGTTCCAGGGCGGCCCGTACCAGCGGCAGCGAACCCATCAGCAGGCCCAGCAGGTAGCCCGCCGCCGTGCCGACGGCGTAGCCGGCCAGGACGCGCTTGAGCGTCGCCCACACGTCCGGCCACAGGTCACCGGCAGCGGCCCGGTCCCAGCCGTCGGCGAGGATCGTGGACGGTGCCGGGTAGACGCGGTCGTCGATCCAGCCCCGGACGGCCGCCAGCTGCCAGAGCAGCACCAGGAGGAGGGGGACGGCAGCCGCGAGGGACAGTTCGAGGGCGCGGCGGCGGCGATGGGTCCGTACGGGGTGCGACTCGTGCGGGCCCGGGCGGCGGACCAGGGCCGGGCCTCGTGTCCCGGGGGCGATGGTGGTCATGCGGGCACCGCCTCCTTCCGCAGCAGGTCCCACAGCTCGCTCTTCAGCGCGGTGAACTCGGGGGTGGCGCGGACCTCGCCGGTGCGCGGGCGCGGGAAGGGCGGGCGGTGTTCGGCGATGATCCGGCCCGGGCGGGCGGACATCACGAACACGCGGTCGCCGAGGACGATCGCCTCCTCCAGGCTGTGGGTGATGAAGAGGGTCGTCGTGCGCAGCGCCTGGGTGATCTCCAGCAGTTCGTCCTGGAGGATCGTGCGGAGCTGGGCGTCCAGGGCAGCGAACGGCTCGTCCATCAGCAGCAGTTCGGGCTCGACGGCGAGCGCGCGGGCGATGGCGACCCGCTGGCGCATACCGCCCGAGAGGGCCGCCGGATAGGCGTGTGCGAAGTCGGCGAGGCCCAGGCGGGCCAGCCACTCGGCGGCGCGGGCGTTCGCCTCGCCGCGCGGAACGCGCTGCACGTCCAGGCCGAAGCGGACGTTGGCCTGGACGGTCTTCCAGTCGTAGATGCCGTAGTCCTGGAAGATCATGGCCGCCGGGCGTGCGCTGGAGGTGCGGATCTCCAGCGTGCCGGTGCTGGGCCGGAGCAGGCCGGCGGCGATGCGCAGCAAGGTGGACTTGCCGCAGCCCGAGGGGCCTACGAGGCAGACGAACTCGCCGGGCGCGACGGCCAGGTCGAGGGGGCCGAGGGCGTCGACCGCGCGGGGGCCCCGGCCGAAGGTGCGCGTCAGGTCATGGGCGGTGAGTTTTGGATACGGCTCTCCCACTTCGGTCTCCTCGCGGAGTGCGGAACGGACTGGTGGGTGCCGTTGACCATATGACGACCCGTCAGATACGGGAAGTGCGCAGACACGGACAAGCCCCGGCACCCATCGGTGCCGGGGCTGTCGGGAAGGAGAGGGCTAGGCCGCCGCGCAGTTCGGGCAGACGCCGCGGTACGTCACCTCGACGTCCGAAACCGAGAAGCCGAAGCGCTCCGAGTCGGGGAGGTCCGCCAGCGGGTTGCCGACCGGGTGGACGTCCCGGATCGCGCCACACTGGGCGCAGACCAGGTGGTGGTGCGGCTGGTGGGCGTTCGGGTCGTACCGCTTGGCGCGCTGGTCGGTGGAGACCTCGAGCACCTCGCCGAGGGACACGAGCTCGCCGAGCGTGTTGTAGACGGTCGCCCGGGAGATCTCGGGCAGCTTGGCGACGGCCCGGGAGTGGACCTCGTCGGCCGTCAGATGGACGTGTTCGCCGTCGAGGACCTCGGCCACGACACGCCGCTGCGCGGTCATCCGCCATCCGCGTCCGCGCAGCCGTTCCAGAAGGTCACTCATGGCCACCAGCCTAACAGCAAAGCGGACCAGGTCCCGAACAGGTGTGAGTTTAGAATCCACCTGGTGTTGGATTGTGTCTAACGTGCTCCCGTGCTGTCAGGCGGGCACCTGCTGGCGGGACGGTACCCAGCAGCGGATGATGTCGCGGACCGAGACGATGCCGGCGGGCTCGTCGTCGTCCAGCACGATGAGATGGCGGAAGCCGCCGTGCGTCATGGCCTGTGCCGCCTCCTCCAGGGTCCAGGCCGGAGCCGCGAACACGACGTCGGTGGTGGTGTGGGCGTGGGCGCGTTCCGTGTCCGGGTCCTGGCCCCGGCCCACGGAGTTGAGGATGTCGCGTTCGGTGAGGATGCCGATGCCGCCGGCGTCGGGGTCGTGGACCACGGCCGCCCCGACCCGGCGTGCGGACATCAGTGCGGCGGCCTGGCGAAGGGTGTGGGTCGGTCCGATGGTGAGGACGACGGTGCTCATGGCGTCACGGACGAACATGGATGGAGCCACCTCCTGTGAGTGTCCCCGCCGTTTGTTCAGCGTTTCACAAATTCACAAGTTGGGGGGACTCTCAGGGTGGCAGGTAAAGGGAGGGTCAACAAGGGGGCGCTCGGTAACAGCGGGGCGCGCTCAGTAGCGCTGGTTGAGATATCCGAGCAACTCGTCGTGCAGCAGACCGTTCGACGCGGCCGCGTCGCCGCTGTGCGGGCCCGGGCGGGCGTCGAGTCCGGTGAAGGTGCCGCCGGCCTCGGTGACGATGATCGCGGTGGCGGCCATGTCCCACAGCGACAGCTCCGGCTCGGCGCACATGTCGATGGAGCCTTCCGCGACCATCATGTACGGCCAGAAGTCGCCGTACGCGCGCGTGCGCCACACCTCTCGGGTGAGGTCCAGAAAGCCGTCCAGGCGGCCCTGTGCCTCCCAGCCGCTGAGTGACGAGTACGCGAAGGAGGCGTCGGCGAGCTTGTTGACGCGGGAGACGTTCAGGCGGGAGGCCTTGGTGAGGCTGCGGCCGGTGAAGGCGCCGTGGCCCTTCGCGGCCCACCAGCGGCGGTTGAGGGCAGGAGCGGAGACGACGCCGACGACGGGCTGGAAACCGCCCTCGCCGGCCTCCATCAGGGAGATGAGAGTGGCCCAGACGGGGACGCCGCGTACGTAGTTCTTGGTGCCGTCGATCGGGTCGATGACCCAGCGGCGGGGCCCGGTGCCCTCGACGCCGTACTCCTCGCCGAGGATCGCGTCCCTCGGGCGGGCGCGCTGGAGTTGGCCGCGGATGAGTTCCTCCGCGGCCTTGTCCGCTTCGCTCACCGGTGTCATGTCCGGTTTGGTCTCGACCTTGAGGTCGAGGGCCTTGAACCGGTCCGTCGTCGCGGCGTCGGCGGCGTCGGCGAGGACGTGGGCGAGGCGCAGATCGTCGAGGTAGTCGGGCATGTAACGAACCTATCTGCCGAGGTGGGGGTGGGGCTACAGGGGGTTTGTGGGCGGGTGTGGGGGCGTTGTGGCGGCTCGGCGCCCGCGAGGTGCTCGGCGTTGCCGCTGGGGGGCGGGTGGGTGTGCGACCCGGCGCGACGAGGTGCCGGCGAGCGGTGGGCGGACGCACCGCGCAGGTCGGCTCAAAGGCGCCCCCGCGTGCCCTCGCGAACCCTTGACAGTGGGTCCACGCGCGTCAAACCTGGGCGCAGAGCCGCTGGCCCCAAGGGGAGGCAATGATGCCTGCAGCGCGGGAATCTCTGTTGGACGCCGCCTATGCGGCGCTGGCGCGCCGGTCGTGGTCCGCCGTGCGGATGGTGGACGTGGCCCTGGCGGCCGGAGTGTCCCGGCAGACGCTCTACAACGAGTTCGGCAGCAAGGACGGCCTCGCCCGGGCGCTCGTGAGAAGAGAGGCCGACGGATACCTCGCCGGCGTGGACCGCGCGCTCGCCGGCCACCGCGACCTCCGTGACCGGCTCACCGCCACCGCCGAGTGGACCACGTCGGCGGCCCGCGAGAACGCCCTGGTCCGCGCCATGCTCACCGGCTGCTGGAGCGAACGGCTGCCCTCGCCGACCCTCTCGGCCGTGCCCTCCACCTCCGCCGTACCGGCCCAGCGCCGCGCCGACGGCCCGCTGCCCTCACCCGGCGACCTCGTCACCCTCATCCGCGACCGGGCCGTCACCGTCCTGTCCGGACCCGGCACACCCAAGTCCGACACCGCCGAGCTGTCCCGCTCCTGCGAACTCGCCGTCCGGCTCGCCCTGTCCTGCGTGGCCGCGCCACCCGGCGAGGGCGGCGTCACCGACCTGGTCCGCAGCGCCCTGCACCGGCAGTCCGGGTGACGGGGCGTCAGTGCGCCGAGCCCGACAACTGCAGCCCGATCACGCCGACGATGACGAAACTGATCGACACCAGCTTCAGCGTCGACACCAGGTCGCCCAGGAACACCATGCCGTAGATCGCCGTACCCGCCGCCCCGATGCCGGTCCACACCGCGTACGCGGGACCCACGTCGAGTCTTCTCAGCGCCAGGGTCAGCAGCCCGAAACTGCCGAGGGCGAAGACGCAGAACGCGACCGTCGGCCAGAGCCGTGTGAAGCCGTGCGACAGCTTGAGACACACGGCGAAGCCGGTCTCCAGCAACCCGGCCACGATGACCAGCAGCCACGCCATGAGCCGTTCCTCCCGTATCCCGTTCAGTGACCGCTTAGTCGGTTTGAGCAGATTCCTCGGATCCGTCAGCTCTGCTGGAGTTTGGTCAGGCTTGCCTCCGGCTTGGTGCGATTATGCACTTACCGTCCGCACGTCGTGACAAACAACGCTGAGGTCAGTCGCCTTCCTTCCGCTCCCGCGTGGCCAGCAGCCGCCGCAGCGAGTACAGCCGCGCCGGGTCCGCGTGCCCTTCGGCCACCCACGCGTCCAGTGCGCAGTCCGGCTCGTCGTGGCTGCACGCGCGCGGGCAGCCCTCGGTGCCCGGCTCCAGGTCGGGGAAGGCGTGGATGACCCGGGACGGGTCCACGTGGTGCAGGCCGAACGACCGCAGGCCCGGGGTGTCGATCACCCAGCCTTCGCTGTCCGACAGCGGCAGTGCCAGCGCCGAGGTGGTGGTGTGCCGGCCCCGGCCCGTCACCGCGTTCACATGCCCGGTCGTACGCCGCCGCTCCTCCGGCACCAGCGCGTTGACCAGGGTCGTCTTGCCGACTCCGGAGTGCCCGACGAACGCGGTGATCTTGCCGTCGAGCTGCTCGCGCACCCGGGCGATGGCGGTGCCGTTCTGCAGTTCCTCGCGGCTGGTCACGACGTAGGGGGTGTCGAGGTGGCCGTACAGCTCCAGCAGCTTGTCGGGCGGGGCGAGGTCCGACTTGGTCAGCACCAGCAGCGGATCCAGGCCCCCGGCATAGGCCGCGACCAGGCAGCGGTCGATCAGGCGGGGCCGGGGCTCCGGGTCGGCCAGGGCGGTGACGATGGCCAGCTGGTCGGCGTTGGCGACGATCACGCGCTCGAACGGATCGTCGTCGTCCGCCGTACGGCGCAGCACCGACGTGCGCTCCTCGATGCGGACGATCCGGGCGAGGGTGTCCTTCTTGCCGGACATGTCGCCCACGAGGGCCACGCGGTCGCCGACCACGGCCGCCTTGCGGCCCAGCTCGCGGGCCTTCATAGCCATCACCACCCGGTCCTCCACGAGGCAGGTGAGGCGTCCCCGGTCGACGGTGAGGACGAGGCCCTCGGCGGCGTCCTCGTGCTTGGGCCGGATGTTCGTCCGGGGCCGGGTGTTCCGGCGGCCGGGACGGGTGCGGATGTCGTCCTCGTCGGTGTGCTTGCCGTAGCGGCGCATGACGTGATCCCTGCGTCCTACGCCCCGAGCATCCCGGTCCACAGATCGGGGAAGTCGGGCAGGGTCTTGGCCGTCGTCGCCACGTTCTCGATCTGTACTCCCTCGACCGCGAGGCCGATGATCGCGCCGGCTGTGGCCATGCGGTGGTCGTCGTAGGTGTGGAAGATCCCGCCGTGCAGCCGGCGCGGGCGGATGTGCAGGCCGTCGGCGGTCTCCGTCACGTCGCCGCCGAGCTCGTTGATCTCCTTCGTCAGCGCGGCCAGCCGGTCCGTCTCGTGCAGCCGCAGATGGGCCACGCCGCGCAGGGTCGAGGGGGAGTCGGCGAGGGCCGCGACCGCCGCGATGCCCGGCGTCAGCTCGCCGACCTCGCTCAGGTCGACATCGATGCCGTGGACCGAGCCGGAGCCGGTGAACGCGAGGCCGTACTCGGTCAGTTCGCAGGAGCCGCCCATCTCGGTGAAGATCTCGCGCAGCCGGTCTCCGGGCTGGGTGGTGCGGTCCGGCCAGGCCGGGACGACGACCTTGCCGCCCGTCACCAGCGCGGCCGCAAGGAACGGCTGGGCGTTGGAGAGGTCCGGCTCGATGACCAGGTCCCGGCCGAGCAGGGCACCCGGCGTGACCCGCCAGACGTTCGGCTCGCCGCCCGACTCGGGCGTGTCCACCTGGGCGCCGACCGCGCGCAGCATGTCGACGGTCATGCGGATGTGCGGCATGGAGGGCAGCGTGGTGCCGGTGTGGCGGACCTCGACGCCCTGGTTGAAGCGCGGGCCGGACAGCAGCAGCGCGCTCACGAACTGCGACGAGGAGGACGCGTCGATCGCGACCTGGCCGCCCTCCAGGGCACCGCTGCCCTGCACGGTCATCGGCAGCGCGCCGCGGCCGTCGTCGTCGATCCGGGCGCCGAGCTGACGCAGCGCGTCGATGACTCCGTTCAGGGGACGCTCGTACGAGCGGGGGTCGCCGTCGAACCGGATGGGACCGTCGGCGAGCGTGGCGACCGGTGGCAGGAACCGCATCACCGTGCCGGCGTTGCCGACGTCGACCGTGGCCGGTCCGCGCAGGCCCGTGGGGAGCACACGCCAGGCCTCGCCGGTGCCGTCCGGGCCCACGCCCTCCTCGATCTCGATGCCCATCGCGCGCAGGGCACCGGCCATCAGCAGGGTGTCGCGGGAGCGCAGCGGACGGCGCAGCCAGCCGGGCTCGGAGGCGAGGGAGGCGAGGACGAGGGCGCGGTTGGTGACCGACTTGGACCCGGGCACGTGGACCGTCGCGTCGACGGCTCCGCTCGCGTGCGGGGCGGGCCAGAGGGCGGTTTCTGCGGTGTTCGGGGCCATGGCCCCCACTTTATAAGCAGGCAGTGGTTCGAGTGCGGCTGCGTCGTGGCTGGTAGCGCCCCGCGGCGGAGCCGCAGATCGGCACAGCCCCACGCCCCTGAGGTGGGCTGGTCACAGGCCCAGCAGCCAGCGCCCTCCCCCGATCAGCGAGCACAGCGACACCGCGTGGAACAGGAAGAACCACAACCCCGCCGGCACATGCGTCAGCCGTGACAACTGGTCCGCGTCCGAGTCGCCCGCCCCGCCCCGGGCCCGCTTCGCCTGAAGTTCGAACGCCGGGCGCACCCCGCCCAGCAACAGGAACCACACCACCACGTACGCGAACGCCGCCTGCACCTGAGGGCCGGCCAGCCAGGACACCAGGACGAACAGGCCGCCGGTGACGATCATGGTCAGGGCGCCGTACGCGTTGCGGATCATCACGAGCATGGCCAGGAGCAGGGCCGTGGCCAGCCACAGCAGGAGCGTGATGCGGCCGGCGCCCAGCAGGGCCGCGCCGCCCAGGCCCAGCAGAGGCGGGGCGGTGTAGCCGGCGGCGGCCGTGAGGATCATGCCGATGCCGTGCGGCTTGCCGCGGCTGACGGTCAGGCCGCTGGTGTCCGAGTGCAGCCGTATGCCGGTGAGGGTGCGGCCGGTGAGCAGGGCCACGAGCCCGTGGCCGCCCTCGTGGGCGATGGTGATGGCGTTGCGGGAGACGCGCCACAGGCCGTGCGGGATCACCACGGCGAGCGCGGCGGCCAGAGTCGCGATCACCACCCACAGGTCGGGGTCGGGCTGCGTGCCGGAGACCTCGTCCCAGAGGGAGGCGAGCGAGGCGGTAGCGGTGCTGTCCATGTAAGGCGTTGGCTCCCTGTGGTCGGATGGAATCTGGCAGTGTGGCACGTATGTGCGGACGGTATTCAGCGAGTCGCAGGCCAGAGGATCTCGCAGGAATCTTTGAGATCGAGAAGTGGGAGCCCGAGGAGACCCTCGAGCCGGATTACAACGTGGCGCCCACCAAAGAGGTCTACGCCGTCCTCGACCGCCCTCTGAAAGACGTGGACGACCCGCGGCCGGTTCGGCAGCTGCGCAAGCTGAAGTGGGGGCTCGTCCCGTCCTGGTCGAAGACGCCCGAGGGCGGCGCCCGGATGATCAACGCCCGCGCGGAGACCGTCCACGAGAAGCCGTCCTTCCGTCGCGCCTTCACCTCCCGGCGCTGCGTCCTGCCCGCCGACGGCTACTACGAGTGGGTCACCGGCACGCAGGAGCGCGAGCTGGAGGTCGAGGGGAAGAAGAAGCGGCCCCGCAAGCAGCCGTACTTCGTGACACCGGCGGACGGGTCGGTCTTCGCCATGGCCGGGCTGTACGAGTTCTGGCGGGACCGGACGCTGCCCGACGACCACCCCCAGTCCTGGTGGGTGACGTGCTCCGTCATCACCACCGAGGCCGAGACGAGCCCGCTGGCCGTGTCCCCGGCGGACGGTCCGCATGCCCTGGCCGAGATCCACCCCCGGATGCCGCTGATGCTGACGCCCGACCGCTGGGACGCGTGGCTCGACCCGTCCCGCACGGACGCCGACGACCTGCGCGAACTGCTCGCCCCGCCGCCCGCCGGGCTGATGCGCGCCTACGCCGTCACCACGGCCGTCAGCAACGTCCGCAACAACGGGCCGGAGCTGCTGAAGGAGCTGGAAGGGCCCGAAGAGGGCACACTCTTCTGACGTGAGTTCCGACACGACCGAGATCATCGAGACCGACGCGGGCCCCGCACGCATCACCTGGCACCAGGCGAAGAAGGCGCGGCTGGTGCTCGCCGTCAGCCACGGTGCCGGCGGCGGCATCGAGGCCCGCGACCTGAAGGCCCTGGCCGCCGCCCTCCCCGCCCACGGCGTGACCGTGGCCCGTGTGGAGCAGCCCTGGCGGGTGGCCGGGAAGAAGCTGGCCCCCGCGCCCAAGACGCTGGACGTCGGCTGGCGCGGCATCTGGCCCGCGCTGGCCGGGCCCGGACTGCCGGTCGTGTCCGGCGGCCGCAGCGCCGGAGCCCGGGTCGCCTGCCGTACCGCCACCGAACTGGGCGCCCACGCGGTACTCGCCCTCAGCTTCCCCCTCCACCCGCCCGGCAAGCCGGAGAAGTCCCGGGCCGACGAACTGCTCGGTTCCGGGGTGCCCGCCCTGGTCGTCCAGGGCGGGAACGACCCCTTCGGGAAGCCGGAGGAGTTCCCCGCGGGCTCGTACGAACTCGTCGAGGTGCCGTACGGCGATCACGGCTTCGCCGTCCCCAAGCGCGCGGAGATCTCGCAGGACGAGGCCGTGGCGCTCATCACGGACGCGGTCGTGGAGTGGACCGGGTCACTCGGGTAAAGCTCCGGGAATGCGGGGGCGGCGAGCACTGTTGTGCGGGACGTACGTGCTGGAGACCAGCACAGACGCCGTAGGAGAGGAAGTCCGCCGCATGGGTTCGACCATCTGCCCGAGCCGCAGCAGCCGCGCCGACCTGGAGTGGACGGTGCTGCACGCGGCCAGGACCGCCCCTGTTCGGGCGGCGGGCGGACCGGATCGTCGTCTATCCTCCGATTCGGGTGAGACCGGTCTCGGTCTCACGAGAACACTCGAGGAGGTGGGTCCGGTCACAGGGACCGACGCAGGGACCGAACACGGCCAGGCGGAGCAGCCCGAGGGCCAGGGCGGCACGGGCGCGGAGACGGCCGCGGAGCGCAGTGCGCGCTTCGAGCGGGACGCGCTCGAGTTCCTCGACCAGATGTACTCGGCCGCGCTGCGCATGACGCGCAACCCGGCCGACGCCGAGGACCTGGTGCAGGAGACGTACGCCAAGGCGTACGCGTCCTTCCACCAGTTCCGCGAGGGCACCAACCTCAAGGCGTGGCTGTACCGGATCCTCACCAACACCTTCATCAACTCGTACCGCAAGAAGCAGCGCGAACCTCAGCGCTCCGCGGCCGAGGAGATCGAGGACTGGCAGCTCGCCCGTGCCGAGTCGCACATGTCGACGGGCTTGCGCTCCGCGGAGTCGCAGGCACTCGACCACCTGCCCGACTCGGACGTGAAGGAAGCGCTCCAGGCGATCCCCGAGGAGTTCCGTATCGCCGTGTATCTCGCGGACGTCGAGGGGTTTGCCTACAAGGAGATCGCCGACATCATGGGGACACCCATCGGTACGGTGATGTCCCGGCTGCACCGGGGCCGCCGTCAGCTGCGCGGCATGCTGGAGGACTACGCCCGTGACCGCGGGATGGTCCCGGCCGGCGCCGGAGAGTCGAACGAAGCGAAAGGCTCGGGGTCATGAGCTGCGGAGAGCCGCACGAGACGGATTGCAGCGAAATCCTCGATCATCTCTACGAGTTCCTCGACCGTGAGATGCCGGACTCGGACTGCGTGAAGTTCGAGCACCACTTCGAGGAATGCTCGCCCTGCCTCGAGAAGTACGGGCTCGAGCAGGCCGTGAAGAAGCTGGTCAAGCGCTGCTGCGGGCATGACGACGTACCGGGCGACCTGCGGGCCAAGGTCATGGGGCGGATCGACCTGATCCGTTCCGGCCAGGCGGTCCCCGATCAGGACGTCACGGCCTCGCCTGCCACGCCGCAGGAATCCTGACACTCCTGCGTTTTTCAACTACCCCACCTCTCCAGGGGTAGTCATCCCCGAACGCGTCACTCGAACGTGCTAATCCGTGGGCTATCGGCCCATGGAGCCCCCCACCGCCGTCCTAGGCTCCGGGCCTGACGGACATGGCCGGGGAGGGGCTCATGGAAGCGGTATCGGCGCGGGTTCGTGTGTATGTCGCCTGTGTCGCCGTCGCCGCCCTGTGCTGTCTGCTCCCGTTGCCGGGCGTCCGTACGCCCTGGTGGGCGGTCGCGCTGCTCGCCGCGCTGTACGCCGGGTGCGAGCGCGTGGCACGGTCCCGGTTCGTCGGTATCTCGCACCCGGCCGGGACCTTCTACCCCGTGTTGCTCGCCGGCGCCTTTCTGCTGCCGGCGCCCGCCGCCGCCCTCGTGGCCGTGCCCGGTGCGCTGCTCTCGCCCGTCGGGCAGCGGCCCGTGGCGCTGCGGAGGATCTGGCGGGCCGCCCAGCTCGTCCTCGGTGTGTGGGCCGCGGCCCGGGTGCACTGGATGCTCGGCGGGAGGGACGCCGTCGTCGCGGGCGACGTCCCCTACGCGCTCGGGCCGGCCGGCGCCGCCGTGCTGGCGTTCTGCCTGGTGCTCGCGCTGCTGGACGGCGGGATCCTCGCCGCCGCCGAGCGCGTGCCTGTGCGGCGCGCCTGGCGGGGACTGGTGGCGCGTTCGCTCGCGCCGATCGCCGTGCACGGGCTCGCCGGGCTGATGATGGCCGTCCTGTGGCGCAGCCCCTACGGGCCCATGGCCGCGCTGCTCGTGCTGTTGCCGATGTGCGTCTCGTGGTGGGCGTTCGCGCAGTACCACCGGGAACGGGCTGCCCACCAGGCGACCATCCGGGCGCTGGTCCAGGCCGTCGACATCAAGGACGGGTACACGCGCGGGCACAGCGAGCGCGTCGGGCAGGCCTCCATGATGATCGCGCGCGAGCTGGACATGGACGACGAGCGCGTCGAGGTGCTCCGCTTCGCCGGGATCCTGCACGACGTCGGCAAGCTGGGCGTGCCCACCCGGCTGCTCAGGAAGAACGGGCCGCTGACCCCCGAGGAGCGGCGCGTGATCGAGCTGCACCCCGAGTACGGGCACGAGATGGTGCGCGGCATCGGCTTCCTCGGGGAGGCCCGGGCCGCCGTACTGCACCACCATGAGCGGCTGGACGGCAGCGGGTATCCGTACGGGCTGGTGGGCCGTCAGATCCCGGAGTCCGCACGGGTCGTGGCGGTCGCCGACGCCTTCGACGCCATGACCTCCACCCGGAGCTACAGCAGGGCCCGGCCCGTCGCGGTGGCCCTGGAGGAGCTGGAGCGGTGCGCGGGCAGCCACTTCGACCCCGTGATGGTCGCGGCCCTGGTGGAAGCCGTACGGCGGGCGGGCTGGCACCCCGCGGTGACCGCCGACGACGCCCACACGCCCCGGATCCCCCCGCCCGGCGCACCCGTCTCCAGCCGGCCGGGGGCACACCGATGAGCGCGTACCGGACACCGCCCCTGCGCACCCTGGTCCACACCTGCGCCGCCCTCCTCGCCACCGGCTCCCTCGCCGTCACCCTCTACAACGGACTCGAGGAACGCCGCGTCGCCCTCGCCTTCGGGGTCCTCGTCACCGTCGGCGAGCTCACCCGGCGCAACGGGGCGCGGGTCCGGGAACCGGCACCGCTCGGAGCCGCGGCGGCCCTGTCGTACGCGCTGCTCGGGGAGGCCGGCGGGCAGGCCACGCACCACGGCGTCGCCCAGGTCGTCGCCGTCGTACTGGCCGCCTCACTGCTCGGCAGCGTGCCGCACGTCGCGCGCGGACAGGGGCCCACGCTCGACCACCTGGCGCGCCGGATGCTCACCGTCGGATTCGTCGCCGTGTGCTTCCAGCCCCCGTACAACCGGGGGATGTTCGACGACTGCGGCGGACCCGCCTACGCGCTGCTGCTGCTCGCGCTGCTGTCCCTGACCGCGCTGTGTGACGCGGTGCTCGCCGCCGCCCTGGCCCACTCCCGCACCGGCTGGCCGTTCGGCCCGGTGCTGCGGGACGAGCTGCGGGCCGTGTGCGGCATCGGGTCCGCCGTCATCGCGACCGGGGCCGTGATGGCGCTCGCGGTCGCCGTCGTCGGGCTGTGGGCGCTGCCCGTCTTCTCCGTGCCGCTGCTGCTCGCCCAGATGTCGTTCCGGCGGTACGCCGCCGTCCGGGCCACCTACCGGCAGACCATCGCCTCCCTCGCGCGGGCCACCGAGGTCGCCGGCTACACCCCCTGCGGGCACGCCCGGCGCGTCGCCGCGCTCGGCCAGGCGGTGGGGCGGGACCTGGGCCTGACCGAGCCCGAACTGGCCGTGCTGGAGTACGCCGCGCTGATGCACGACATCGGCCAGCTGAGCCTCGTCGACCCGGTGCCGGCGGGCGCCACCGCCGACCTGCCCGCCGCGGAACAGCGGCGGATCGCGCTGCTCGGCGGGGCCGTCGTACGGCATACGGGGGTGGACGAGGCGGTCGCCGTGGTCGTGGAGCGGCAGGCCGACCCGTACGCCGAGCAGCCGCTCGCCGCGCGAATCGTCCGGGCCGTGAACGCGTACGAGGAGAAGTCCAGGGAAGGCGGGCCCGGCGGGCAGCTGACGGCGCTGGAGGAACTCCGGCTCGCCACCGCCGGGAAGTACGCGCCGGAGGTGGTGGAATCACTGGCCCGGGTACTGGCGAGGAGCAGTCTGACTCTGCCCGTGGCTGGGTAACCCATGGGTAATGAGCGCCTCGGAGGCCGTACGTGGTTGGATGCGAAGGAGAAGGTGTCCGGGGGCTCGAAACACAGCTACGGCCAGCCCACCGAACGGAACTGGCAGGCGGGAATCGTGAGGATCTTCGGCAAGGGACGGCACCGGCCCTCCGCCTCCTGGCGGCAGGCCACAGACCGGGCGTTCACACTGATCGGCGACGGCCGGTACGAGGACGCGGGCGCACTGTTGACACGTGCCGCCGACCTGGAGCCCTGGTTGTCCGAGTCGTGGTTCAACCTCGCCCTGCTGCACAAGTTCCGGCACGACTGGGAGCAGGCGCGGGCGGCGGGCCTCAGGGCCGTGGCCCTGCTCGACCGGGACACCGGTGCGCCCGACTGGTGGAACGTCGGCATCGCCGCGACCGCCCTCCAGGACTGGCCGCTGGCCCGGCGTGCCTGGCAGGCCTACGGGCTGCGGATGCCGGGTTCCGCCACCGCCGCGGGCGAGCCCGTCGGCATGGACCTCGGCAGCGCGGCCGTACGGCTGTCCCCCGAGGGGGAGGCCGAGGTCGTGTGGGGGCGGCGGCTGGATCCCGCGCGGATCGAGGTGCTGTCCATTCCGCTGCCGTCGTCGGGGCGGCGCTGGGGCGAGGTCGTGCTGCACGACGGGGTGCCGCACGGGGAGCGGACCACGGCCGCCGGGCACACGTACCCGGTGTTCGACGAGATCGAGCTGTGGGCGCCGTCGCCGGTGCCGACCTGGGTGGTGCTGCTGGAGGCGGCGACCGAGGCGGACCGGGATGCGCTGGAGCAGCTTGCGGGTGACGCCGGGTTCGCAGCGGAGGACTGGTCTTCCTCGGTGCGGTTGCTGTGCCGGATGTGTTCCGAGTCCCGGATGCCGTCGGATGAAGGTGACGGGGAACACCTCGATCCGCATGATCACAGTGAGCCGGGGCATCCCGGGCCGCTGGGGCATCGGACGGACGGGCAGTTGTGGGTGCCGGAGCGGGAGTGCGGGTTGGCCGCGCCGGCTTCGCTGGTGAGGGGGTTGCTGGACGGGTGGGTGGCCGACAGTCCTGATTCCCGTGGCTGGCGGGATCTGGAAGAGGTCTGTTAGGCCGTCGTGCGGGTGCGGGCTCGTCGTGGTGGTTCGCGCAGTTCCCCGCGCCCCCGGAAACCGCGTCCGGCACCCGCGTAACCTGTATCAGCATCTCAGCCCGGTTTGGTTCAGGAAGGCGTACGTAACGTCATGGCTCAGCAGGACACCGATCAGCAGCACGCGGGCGTGCTCCCCGTCGATGACGAGGGGTACGTGATCGACACGGAGGACTGCGAGGAGCGCGAGGCGGCCTGGCGGGAGCGGGGGACCTCGCGGCCGATCACGGTGGTCGGGAACCCGGTGCTGCACAAGGAGTGCAAGGACGTCACCGACTTCGGCGAGGAGTTCCAGCAGCTCGTCGCGGACATGTTCGCCAGCCAGCGCACCGCCGAGGGCGTGGGCCTGGCCGCCAACCAGATCGGTGTCGACCTGAAGGTCTTCATCTACGACTGCCCCGACGACGAGGGCGCCCGGCACACCGGCGTGGTCTGCAACCCCAGGCTCGTCGAACTGCCCGCGGAGAAGCGCCGGCTGGACGACAGCAACGAGGGCTGCCTGTCCGTGCCCACCGCGTACGCCCCGCTCGCCCGGCCCGACTACGCCGAGGTGACCGGGCAGGACGAGAAGGGCAACCCGATCAAGGTGCGCGGCACCGGATACTTCGCTCGGTGTTTGCAGCATGAGACCGACCACCTGTACGGCTACCTGTACATCGACCGGCTCTCCAAGCGCGAGCGCAAGGACGCGCTGCGGCAGATGGCCGAGAACGAGCCTCGCTACCCCGTGGTCGCGAACGACTGAGACCTCACGAGCACCAGGCGAACGGCGTCTGTTCGGGATTCCCGTCCTGAACAGGCGCCGTTCATCTGTGTCGTTCGCCTGTCCGTCGCACGTTCGATCGCTTCTGCTCTCCTGGCGATCCATCACCAGTCACACACCGGGAGGATCCCGGCACTGTGGGGGAGTGAATGAAGCAAATACGTTCCCAGAGCGGTCAGTTGTAGTGCTGAATGGGATGAGCGGGGTATGCAACGGCGCACGCCCGGCACGAAGGGAGGGGCGCCCGCGCCAACCGGCGGCTGAGAGGGGTTAGTTCGTGCATGCTTTGTCACACGGCACCACATCGACACCGACCACCATCGCAGTTCCACCGTCGCTCTCTCTCCCGGTGATCGAGGCGGCGTTTCCCCGGCAGCTCCACCCGTATTGGCCGAAGTGCCAGGAGAAGACCCGGGCCTGGCTGCTCGAAAAGCGGCTCATGCCCGCGGACAAGGTGGAGGAATATGCCGACGGCCTTTGCTACACCGACCTCATGGCCGGGTACTACATCGGCGCCTCCGACGAGGTCCTCCAGGCGATCGCGGACTACAGCGCCTGGTTCTTCGTCTGGGACGACCGGCACGACCGCGACATCGTGCACGGCCGTCCGGCCGCCTGGCGGCGGCTGCGGGACCGGCTGCACACGGCCCTCGACTTCCCCGGGGCGCACCTGCACCACGCGGACCCACTGGTCGCCGGGTTCGCGGACAGCGTGCTGCGGCTGTACGCGTTCCTGCCGAGGACGTGGAACCTCCGCTTCGCCCGGCACTTCCACGCGGTGGTCGACGCATACGACCGGGAGTTCCACAACCGCACCCACGGAATCGTGCCCACGGTCGACGAATATCTCCGGTTGCGCCGGCTCACCTTCGCTCACTGGATATGGACGGATCTACTGGAGCCGGCCGCGGGATGCGAAATACCCGACCCCGTCAGGAAACATCCGGCCTACCGGCGGGCGGCGCTGCTGAGTCAGGAATTCGCCGCCTGGTACAACGACCTTTGCTCCCTTCCCAAGGAAATAGCGGGCGACGAGGTGCACAATCTGGGAATCAGTCTCATCACCCATGAGGGGCTGACTCTGGAACAGGCGGTCGTTGACCTCAGGCGCCGTGTCGAGAATTGCATAACTGAATTCCTCGACGTCGAAGAGGAAGCACTGCGGTTCGCCGACGACCTCGCCGACGGCACCGTGCGGGGAAAGGAACTGAGCGCCGCCGTGCGGGCCTGTCTGAGCAATATGCGCAACTGGTTCAGTTCCGTCTACTGGTTCCACCACGAGTCCGGCCGGTACATGGTCGACAGCTGGGACGACCGGTCCACGCCCCCGTACGTCAACAACGAAGCGGCAGGTGAGTAATGACCGTCGAGTCTGTGCAGCCCGAAGCCCTGGCTCCGGATCTGCGTGAGCCGCCCCGGGCGGGCGGCGGTGTCCCCGGCCTCGGCCACGGCTGGAAGCTCGTGCGCGACCCGCTGGCGTTCATGTCCCGGCTGCGCGACCACGGCGACGTGGTCCGCCTGAAGCTCGGGCCGAAGACCGTGTACGCCGTCACCACCCCGGACCTCACCGGCGCGCTGGCGCTGAGCAACGACTTCATCATCGCCGGGCCGCTCTGGGAATCCCTGGAGGGTCTGCTCGGCAAGGAGGGAGTGGCCACGGCGAACGGGCCGCGGCACCGGCGCCAGCGGCGCACCATCCAGCCCGCCTTCCGGCTCGACGCGATCCCCGCCTACGGGCCGATCATGGAGGAGGAGGCGCACGCGCTGACCGAGCGCTGGAAGCCCGGCGAGACCGTCGACTGCACCTCCGAGTCCTTCCGGGTGGCCGTGCGCATCGCGGCCCGCTGTCTGCTGCGCGGCGATTACATGGACGAGAGGGCGGAGCGGCTGTGCGTCGCGCTCGCCACCGTCTTCCGCGGGATGTACCGGCGGATGGTGGTCCCGCTCGGGCCGCTCTACAAGCTGCCGCTCCCGGCCAACCGCGAATTCAACCGGGCATTGGCCGATTTGCATCTCCTGGTCGACGAGATCGTCGCCGAGCGCCGGGCATCCGGTCAAAAGCCGGACGATTTGCTGACGGCATTGCTGGAGGCGAAGGACGAGAATGGCGACCCCATCGGGGAACAGGAGATCCACGATCAGGTCGTCGCGATCCTCACCCCCGGCAGTGAAACCGTCGCCTCCACGATCATGTGGCTGTTGCATATGCTCGCGGAACACCCTGAACAGGCGGACCGGGTGCGTGACGAAGTAGAAGCCGTCACCGGTGGGAGGCCGGTGGCATTCGAGGACGTCCGGGGACTCGGGCACACCAACAATGTCGTCGTCGAGGCCCTGCGTTTGCGCCCAGCCGTCTGGATTCTGACGCGCCGGGCGGTGCGGGACACGGAACTCGGCGGATACCGGATTCCGGCCGGGGCGGACATCGTCTACAGCCCGTACGCGATCCAGCGCGACGCGAAGTCGTACGAGCGGAACCTGGAGTTCGACCCCGATCGCTGGCTGCCGGACCGGGTCAAGGACATCCCGAAGCACGCCATGAGCCCGTTCAGCGTGGGCAACCGCAAGTGCCCGAGCGACCACTTCTCGATGGCCCAGCTGACGCTGATCACGGCGGCGCTGGCCACCAGGTACCGCTTCGAGCAGGTGGCCGGTTCGAACGACGGCACGCGCGTCGGCATCACGCTCCGGCCGCACAACCTGCTGCTGCGGCCGGTGCGGAGGTGACGGACGGTGATCGTCAGGCCGCTTCGGGGCCCCTGAACGTGCGCCGGTAGGCGTTCGGTGTGGTGCCCACCGCCCGGACGAAGTGATGGCGCAGCGTGGCCGCGTTGCCGAACCCCGTTCGGCCGGCGATCGCGTCCATCGTCTCGTCCGTCGCCTCCAGCAACCGCTGGGCCTCCAGCAGCCGCTGGCGCAGGACCCAGCGGTAGGGAGTCGTCCCGGTCTCCTGCTGGAAGCGGCGGGCGAAAGTGCGCGGGGACATGTGGGCGTGGGCGGCCAGCTGCTCGACGGTGACCTCCTCGTCGAGGTGGCGTTCCATCCACGACAGCACGTCGCCGATCGTGTCCCCCTGGGTGTGCGGCAGCGGGCGCTCGATGTACTGGGCCTGGCCGCCGTCACGGTGCGGCGGCACCACCATCCGCCGGGCGATCTTGTTGGCGACCTCGGTGCCCTGCTCCTTGCGCACCAGGTGAAGGCAGGCGTCGATCCCGGCGGCCGTGCCGGCGGAGGTGATCACCGGGTCCTCGTCGACGTAGAGCACGTCCGGCTCCACGACCGCCCGGGGGTACTGCCGGGCGAGGTCCCGCGCGTGCTTCCAGTGCACGGCGCAGCGGCGGTCGTCCAGCAGTCCGGCCGCGGCCAGCACGAAGGCGCCGGAGCAGACGCTGAGCACCCGGGCGCCGCGGTCGACCCCGCGCCGCAGGGCGTCCAGCAGCTCCGGCGGGAACTCACGGGAGGCGTAGCTGTGCCCGGCCGGCACCGCGATCAGATCGGCCGTCTCCAGCCGCTCCAGGCCGTGCTCGACCTGTAGTGAGACGCCCGAGTTCATGCGCAGCGCCGGGCCCTCGGCCGAGGCGACCGCGAAATCGTAGACCGGCAGGCCGTCGTCGCTGCGGTCGGTGCCGAAGACCTCGCACACCACACCGAGTTCGAAAGGGTTCACGCCGTCGAGCAGGACGACGGCCACGTTCTGGAGCATGTCTCCAGTGTGCCTCGCCTGTGGCAGTAATTCGAGGGTCTACGGCAGTACTGCCACTGACGGTAAGGAGTCATCGGCGCGACAGTGGTGTCCATGGAAACGAACCAGGCACAGACCCTCATCGCAATGATCTTCGTACTCGGGACGCTGGTCCTCCTGGTCCTCCCGTCAGTGATCGGCATCGTGCGCGACAAGCGCGTCGACCGTCAGATCAGGGAGGCCCAGGAGGCCAGGGAGAGCGAGCGGGCTCAGAAGTCCTCGTCCAGGTCGACGGTGCCCTCCACCGCCACCTGGTACGCCGAGGGGCGCCGCTCGAAGAAGTTGGTCAGCTCCTGAACCCCCTGGAGCTCCATGAAGGAGAAGGGGTTCTCGGAGCCGTACACCGGAGCGAAGCCGAGCCGGGTGAGCCGCTGGTCGGCGACGCACTCCAGGTACTGCCGCATCGACTCGGTGTTCATGCCCGGGAGGCCGTCACCGCACAGGTCGCGCGCGAACTGCAGCTCGGCCTCGACGGCCTCCCGCAGCATGTCCGTGACCTGCTGCTCGAGCTGGTCGTCGAACAGCTCCGGCTCCTCCTTGCGGACGGTGTCGACCACCTCGAAGGCGAAGGACATGTGCATCGTCTCGTCGCGGAACACCCAGTTGGTGCCGGTGGCCAGGCCGTGCAGCAGGCCCCGGCTGCGGAACCAGTAGACGTAGGCGAAGGCGCCGTAGAAGAACAGGCCCTCGATGCACGCGGCGAAGCAGATCAGGTTCAGCAGGAAGCGGCGGCGGTCGGCCTGGGTCTCCAGCCGGTCCAGCTTCTCCACCGAGTCCATCCACTTGAAGCAGAACCCGGCCTTCTCGCGGATGGAGGGGATGTTCTCCACGGCGTCGAACGCGGCGGCTCGGTCCGCCGGGTCGGGGAGATAGGTGTCGAGCAGCGTCAGATAGAACTGGACGTGCACGGCCTCCTCGAACAGCTGGCGGGACAGGTACAGCCGCGCTTCGGGGGAGTTGATGTGCTTGTACAGCGTCAGCACCAGGTTGTTCGCGACGATCGAGTCGCCCGTCGCGAAGAAGGCGACCAGACGGCCGATCAGGTGCTGCTCCTCGGGGGACAGCTTGGCGAGGTCGGCGACGTCCGAGTGGAGGTCGACCTCCTCCACGGTCCAGGTGTTCTTGATGGCGTCCCGGTAGCGCTCGTAGAAGTCCGGGTAGCGCATGGGGCGCAGGGTGAGCTCGAAGCCGGGGTCGAGAAGGTTCTGGGTGGTCATTACTGGCAGGCCTCGCAGGACTCGGGGTTTTCCAGGGAGCAGGCGACCGCGTCGGGATCGGCCGTCTGCTGCACGGGGATGGTCTTCTCAGGCTGTGCCTGGGCCTGCGCGGCGCGGGCGATGCGGGTCGCCGGGCGCGAGCGCAGGTAGTACGTCGTCTTCAGCCCGGCCTTCCAGGCGTACGCGTACATCGAGGAGAGCTTGCCGATGGTCGGCGTCTCCATGAAGAGGTTCAGGGACTGGGACTGGTCCAGGAACGGGGTCCTGGCCGCCGCCATGTCGATCAGGCCGCGCTGCGGGACCTCCCACGCCGTGCGGTAGAGCGCCCGTACGTCCGCGGGGATCCAGGCGAACTCCTGCACCGAGCCGTTCGCCTCGCGCAGCGCCTCCCGGCTGCGGGCGTCCCACACACCGAGCCGCTTCAGCTCGTCCACTAGGTAGGAGTTGACCTGGAGGAACTCACCCGACAGCGTCTCGCGCTTGAACAGGTTGGACACCTGCGGCTCGATGCACTCGTACACGCCCGCGATGGAGGCGATGGTGGCCGTGGGCGCGATGGCGAGGAGCAGGGAGTTGCGCATGCCGGTCGCGGCGATGCGCTCGCGCAGGGCCGCCCAGCGCTCGGGCCAGGTCAGCTCCACGTCGTAGTGGTCGGGGTGCAGCACGCCCCTGGCCGTACGGGTCTTCTCCCAGGCCGGCAGCGGCCCGCTGCGCTCGGCCAGGTCGGCGGAGGCCTCGTACGCCGCGAGCATGACGCGCTCGGCGATGCGGGTGGAGAGCGCCTTGGCCTCGGGCGAGTCGAAGGGCAGGCGCAGCTGGAAGAAGACGTCCTGCAGGCCCATGGCCCCGAGACCGACCGGACGCCACCGGGCGTTGGAGCGGCCCGCCTGCTCGGTCGGGTAGAAGTTGATGTCCACGACACGGTCGAGGAAGGTCACAGCCGTACGGACGGTCTCGTCCAGCCGCTCCCAGTCGATGTCCCCGCGGGCCCGGTCGACGAAGGCGCCGAGGTTGACCGACCCCAGGTTGCAGACCGCCGTCTCCCCGTCGTCGGTGACCTCCAGGATCTCCGTGCAGAGGTTGGAGGAGTGGACGACGTGGCCCGGCTCGGCCGTCTGGTTGGCGGTGCGGTTGGCGGCGTCCTTGAAGGTCATCCAGCCGTTGCCGGTCTGCGCGAGGGCGCGCATCATGCGGCCGTACAGCTCACGGGCGGGCAGGGTCTTCCTCGCCAGGCCCTTCGCCTCGGCCGCCCGGTACGAGGCGTCGAACTCCTCGCCGTACAGGTCGACCAGCTCGGGCACGTCCGAGGGGGAGAACAGCGACCACTGCCCGTCGGCGTTCACCCGCCGCATGAACTCGTCCGGCACCCAGTGCGCCAGGTTCAGGTTGTGCGTACGGCGGGCGTCCTCGCCGGTGTTGTCGCGCAGCTCCAGGAACTCCTCGATGTCGGAGTGCCAGGTCTCCAGGTAGACCGCGGCCGCGCCCTTGCGGCGGCCGCCCTGGTTCACGGCGGCGACCGAGGCGTCGAGGGTCTTCAGGAACGGGACGATGCCGTTGGAGTGGCCGTTGGTGCCGCGGATCAGCGAACCGCGCGCACGGATACGGGAGTACGACAGCCCGATGCCGCCCGCGTGCTTCGAGAGCCGGGCCACCTGGTGGTACCGGTCGTAGATCGAGTCCAGCTCGTCCTTGGGGGAGTCGAGGAGGTAGCAGGACGACATCTGGGGGTGCCGCGTGCCGGAGTTGAAGAGGGTGGGGGAGGAGGGGAGGTAGTCGAGGCGGCTCATGAGCCCGTAGAGCGCGGCGACCTCGTCGACGGACTGTGCCGTGTCGTCCTCGGCGAGGCCGGCGGCGACGCGCAGCATGAAGTGCTGGGGCGTCTCGACGACCTTGCGGGTGATCGGGTGGCGGAGCAGGTAGCGGCTGTGCAGCGTCCGCAGGCCGAAGTAGCCGAAGCGGTCGTCGGCGGCCCGGTCGATCAGCGCGTCGAGCCGGGCGGCGTGCAGGCGCACGAACTCGGCGGTCCGGTCGGCGATCAGGCCCTCCCGGTGGCCGACCGCGACGGACTCGGTGAAGGACGTGACGCCCTGCGAGGCGGCCTCGGCGCGGATGCCGATCGTCAGCAGGCGCGCGGCCAGCCGGGAGTAGGCGGGGTCCTCGGAGATGAGGCCGGCGGCCGCCTCCGTCGCGAGCTCGCGCAGCTCCGTCTCGTCCGCCCGCGCGGACCGGCCGCGCAACGCGGCCGCGGCGACCCGGCCGGGGTCGGCGTCGGGGAGATCGGCGGTCAGCTCGGTCAGGGTCCGCAGCAGCGCGGCACCGGGACCGTCGTGCTCTTCTTCGGCAGCTGAGACCGGTTCGGCTGGCGCGATGGTCACGTGGGGCTCTCCCTCGCTCGGCAAGGGGCCTCGCACAGGGCAGGGGGCAGCACACGAGCGCACACGGCGTCGCGTCCACCGGCCCATTCCACGAGGCCCGGACGTCAGGGCATCCCGGCCGGACGGCCGGGTGCGCTGTCGGCAGGTCCTCGGACTGACTCCTGTGCACGAACATGCACAAGTACACCGTTGCGGGACAGTTCCGGATTCGCACCGGATTCCCCTGCGGCGACAGCGAGCACGAGCATACATCTTGTGCCGGGTTCCGGTGGCACCCCCAGATGTTGTGTCGTGCTGGTTTCAGAGCGTCAACTGGTAGGTGAGGAGCGTGACGTGAGTACGCACGGCAGCGGGCCGCCGTGATGCCTTGTCACGGCGGCCCGCTGGGTGTCCTTGCGGAGAGGTCGGAGCTAGTGGGCGGAGCCTGCCGTGGCGGGCGGAAGCTCCACCTGGACCCCTGGGTCGCCAGCGTCGGCCGTGTAGTCCTCCGGCTTGGTCTCGTCGATGCCGTCGGGGGCCTTGAGGGCCTTCAGGACGAAGGTGAGGACCACCGTCACCACCACGTTCAGGACGAACGCCGTGAGGCCGATGTAGCCGATCTCACCGATGCCGGGGATCTCCTTCGAGGAGCCGCCGAAGTGCTTCTGGGTCGGCGAGGCGACCCCGTACGCGGCGGCCGTGCCGTAGATCATGCCGACCGCCCAGCCCGCGAGCAGCGCCCAGCGGTGGAACCAGCGGGTGAACAGGCCGCCGACCAGGGCCGGGAAGGTCTGCAGGATCCAGATGCCGCCGAGCAGCTGGAAGTTGATGGCGACGGTCTTGTCCATGGTGAGGACGAAGGCCAGCGCGCCCACCTTCACCAGCAGGGAGACCAGCTTGGAGACCTTGGTCTCCTGCTCCGGCGTGGCGTCCGGCTTGAGGAAGTCCTTGTAGATGTTGCGGGTGAAGAGGTTCGCTGCCGCGATGGACATGATGGCCGCCGGCACGAGCGCTCCGATGCCGATCGCCGCGAAGGCCACGCCGGCGAACCAGTCCGGGAACATCGTCTCGAACAGCTGCGGGATCGCCAGCTGACCGTTCTGCACCTTGATCCCGGCCGCGATGGCCATGAAGCCGAGCAGCGCGAGCAGGCCCAGCATCAGCGAGTACAGCGGCAGGATCGTGGTGTTGCGGCGGATCACCTCACGGCTGCGCGAGGACAGCGTGGCCGTGATCGAGTGCGGGTACATGAAGAGCGCGAGCGCCGAGCCGAGCGCCAGCGTGGCGTACGTCCACTGCCCCGCCTCCGGCGGTACCAGCGCACCGCGCGGCGCGCCCGTCGCCGGGTTGGTCTGGCTGTACGCGTCGCCCGCCTTGGCGAAGATCTCGTCGAAGCCGCCCAGCTTGATCGGGATGTAGATGATCGCCACCGCGATGACGATGTAGATCAGGGTGTCCTTGACGAAGGCGATCAGCGCCGGGGCACGCAGGCCCGACGAGTACGTGTAGGCCGCCAGCACGCCGAACGCGATCAGCAGCGGCAGGTCCTTGATGAACCAGTTGGTGTCCTCGCCGCCGCCGACGCCCATCACGTCCAGCACGGCCTGGATGCCGACGAGCTGGAGCGCGATGTACGGCATCGTCGCGAGGATGCCGGTGACGGCCACGGCCAGCGACAGGCCCTTGGAGCCGAAGCGGCCGCGCACGAAGTCGGACGTCGTCACGTACCCGTGCTTGTGGGACACGGACCACAGGCGGGGGAGGAAGGTGAAGATCAGCGGGTAGACCAGGATCGTGTACGGCACGGCGAAGAAGCCGGCCGCGCCCGCCGCGTAGATCGCCGCCGGTACGGCCACGAAGGTGTACGCCGTGTACAGGTCACCGCCGAGCAGGAACCACGTGACCCAGGTGCCGAACGACCGGCCGCCCAGGCCCCACTCGTCGAGGCTGTTCTCGTTCTCGGCCCTGCGCCACCGCGAGGCCAGGAAGCCCATGACCGTGACGAGCAGGAAGAAGAAGATGAAGACGGCGAGTGCGACGCCGTTCACGCCGTCCTTCACCGCGTACCTCCCCGACGGGCGCGCTGGTCACGCTGCCACAGCTTGTAGGCGGTCATCGTCAGCGCGGTGGAGATGAGCACCCACGCCATCTGGTACCAGTAGAAGAACGGGATGCCGATGAAGGCCGGGTCGGTCTTGGCGTACGAGCCGACCCACAGCATGGCCACGAAGGGCGCTATCAGGCAGAGGGCGATGACGACGCGCATCGGCGTCACCACCGGCTCTCTACTGGCTTCTGGGGCTTGCGACATCAGGCGGCTCCGTCCCCTCAGTGATCACCTGTGTAATGCGCAGGCAATCTAGGTCAGGGTGCGGCGGGAGCGGAACCCCTCGTCCGCAATGCGGTACCCAATAGAAACCCGGGCTCACCAGCGGTCCGCGGCGTGCGCTACTCGAGAGGCCGCTTCAGTCGGGCCACGAACTTGTACCGGTCCCCCCGGTACACCGACCGCACCCACTCCACCGGCTGCCCGTCCCGGTCCAGCGAGTGCCGGGACAGCATCAGCATGGGCAGGCCGACGTCCGTGCCGAGCAGGCCGGCCTCGCGCGGGGTGGCCAGCGATGTCTCGATGGTCTCCTCGGCCTCCGCGAGGTGGACGTCGTAGACCTCGGCGAGCGCGGTGTACAGGGACGTGTACTTCACCAGCGACCGCCGCAGCGCCGGGAAGCGCTTGGCGGACAGATGGGTGGTCTCGATGGCCATCGGCTCGCCGTTGGCCATGCGCAGCCGCTCGATGCGCAGCACGCGTCCGCCCGGCGCGATGTCGAGCAGGCCGGCGAGACGGTCGTCGGCGGTGATGTAGCCGATGTCCAGCAGCTGCGAGGTGGGTTCGAGGCCCTGGGCGCGCATGTCCTCGGTGTAGGAGGTCAGTTGCAGCGCCTGGGAGACCTTCGGCTTGGCGACGAACGTGCCCTTGCCCTGGATGCGCTCCAGACGGCCCTCGACGACCAGCTCCTGCAGCGCCTGGCGCACGGTCGTGCGCGAGGTGTCGAACTCCGCGGCCAGCGTGCGCTCGGGCGGTACCGGAGTGCCGGGCGCCTGCGTGTCCGTCATGTCGAGCAGGTGCTTCTTCAGGCGGTAGTACTTGGGCACGCGTGCGGTACGGACGGGCGCCCCGTTCTCGTTCTCCGCACTGCTGACGTCGGTGCTCATGCTCCGCCTTCCCGGCTCGGTCCGCCGACACGATCCCACTTGTATACCGTCGGCGCCGCTTTTGGTCTAGTCCACCACGTCCAGTGGTCTACCCGAAGTATGGCGGGTGCAGTCGGCTTTTCGCTGGCTTATTACTTAAAGGTCCCTGCATATGTAGGTCGCATAACGGCTGGTCAGAGCCTTATCGGGACTCTTGACAGGTCTTCTGGTCCAAGCCAAGCTCCTCCCTACTGGTCTACACCAATGGTCCAGGCCCGGCCCCACGTTCACTGCGGGGAGCCAGGGGGGTTGTGGGCATCCCTGAGGAGGGTGGCGTGAAGCGCAAGCTGATATCCGCGATCGGTATCGCGGGCATGATGGTCTCCATCGCGGCGTGCGGGGGCGAGGGCGGTGGTTCGGACAAGGGCGGCGCGGACGCCAAGGAGCTGACCGTCTGGCTCACCGTCGACGCCCAGAACAACTGGCCGCAGCTGGTGAAGGCCGCCGACGCCGCGGTGCAGAAGAAGCACCCCGGGCTCAAGATCAACCACGAGTACTACGGCTGGCCCGACAAGAACGCCAAGCTCGACGCCGTCCTCGCCACCGACAAGGCCCCCGACGTGGTCGAGATGGGCAACACGGAGATGCTCGGCTACATGGTCAAGGGCGCCTTCGCTCCCCTGGACCCGGCGAAGTTCGACAACTCCGACGCCTGGCTGGACGGCCTCAAGGCCTCGGTCACCTACGAGGACAAGACCTATGGCGTCCCGTACTACGCCGGCGGCCGCGTCGCCAACTGGCGCAAGGACATCGCGGCTTCGGTCGGTGTGAAGACGCCCCCGAAGACGTACAAGGAGCTGACCGCCGCCCTGGACAAGATCCAGAAGAAGGAGGGCGGCAAGTACAACGCCTGGTACCAGCCGACCCGCGACTGGTACGCGGCCATGTCCTTCGTCTACGACGCCGGCGGCGCCATCGCCACCGAGTCGGGCGGCCAGTGGAAGGCCAGCCTCTCCTCGCCCGAGTCCCTCAAGGGCCTGACGGAGTTCAAGAACGTCGTCGACTCGTACATGCACGGCGACAAGACCAAGGACGAGTCCGACCGCTACATCGTCTACGGCCAGGGCAAGTCCGCCATGATCTTCGCCGCCGCCTGGGAGGGCGCGACCGCCGAGGACCCGAAGAACGACAAGACCGGCAAGCTCAAGGGCAACCTCGAGAACTTCGTGATGCCCGGCCCGTCCGGCAAGAACATGCCCGTCTTCCTGGGCGGCTCCGACCTCGCCGTGCCGGTGAAGTCCGACGCGCAGGACCTGGCCGCCGAGTGGATCAACGCGTACACCGGCTCCTCCGGGCAGAAGGGCCTGATGGCCAAGGGCAACCTGCCCAACAACAAGACCGACCTCGCGACGCTGAAGAACGACCCGGCGACGGCGGTCCCCGCCACCGCGGCCGAGTCCAACTGGTTCGTCCCGATGGCCCCCGGCTGGGGCCAGGTCGAGAAGGCGCAGATCCTGCAGACCATGCTGCAGAGCATCGGCACCGGCAAGAAGTCGGTC
The DNA here is from genome assembly GCF_045040895.1 of Streptomyces purpurascens. Lineage (NCBI taxonomy): Bacteria > Bacillati > Actinomycetota > Actinomycetes > Kitasatosporales > Streptomycetaceae > Streptomyces > Streptomyces purpurascens. The sequence goes on from NZ_CP108341.1 coordinate 6,253,196, forward strand.
GAGGCCGCCGCCAAGGACGCGGACGCCGCGATCGACAAGGTCATCAACACCAAGTGACCTTCGGGCGGGGCTCCCTGTCGGCGGAGCCCCGCCGTCGTCAAGACCTGAGGGACCGCCGAGGAGCGCGCGATGAGTGCCGCAGACACCACCACCCCTGCCAAGGTGCCGCCACCGCGGCAGGCACCGCCAACCCCTGCCGACGATCCGCCACGGGTGAACCGGCCGTCGGGCGGGGCCACGGCCCCCTGGCTGCTGCTCGCGCCCTGCCTGCTGATCCTCGCCCTGGTCATGGGCTATCCGCTGGCCCGGCTGGTCACCCTGTCCTTCCAGAAGTTCGGGCAGTCCCAGCTGTGGGGCTTCCAGCCGGCCGAGTCGGTCGGGTTCGACAACTTCGCCAAAGTGCTGGGCGACGGCGAGTTCTGGGCCGTCGTCGTGCGCACCATCGTCTTCGCGGCCGGAGCCGTCGTCTTCACGATGGTGATCGGCATGGCGCTCGCCCTGCTGCTCCAGAGGGTCTCCGGCTGGCTGAAGGTGCTCATCAACATCGTGCTGGTGGCGAGCTGGGGCATGCCGGTGATCGTGGCGACCACGGTCTTCAAATGGCTCTTCGACTCGGACTACGGCGTCCTCAACGCGCTGCTCAGCAAGCTGCCCGGCGTGGAGATGATCGGCCACAACTGGTTCGCCAGCGGGCCCCAGGGCCTGGCCGTGATCATGCTGCTGGTGGTGTGGGGAGCGGTGCCGTTCGTGGTGATCACGCTCAGCGCCGGTCTCACCCAGGTCCCGAAGGAACTGGAGGAGGCGGCCCGCCTGGACGGCGCCGGCTCCTGGGGCGTCTTCCGCTACGTCACCCTGCCCGTCCTCAAGCCGATCATCGTGATGCTCACGACCCTGTCGGTCATCTGGGACATGGGCGTCTTCCCGCAGGTGTTCGTCATGCGCAACGGCCACCCCGAGCCGGAGTTCCAGGTCCTCAACACCTACTCCTACGACCGGGCGTTCGTGGTCAACGACTACGCGCAGGGCTCGGCCATCGCGCTGATCACCGTCCTGCTGCTGCTCGGCGTGGTCGCCGTCTACATGCGGCAGATGCTGAAGATCGGAGAGGTCGAATGAGCACGCTCGCCGGAGCCGGCCGCCGTAAGTCGCGGCTCGGCTGGAACCTCCTCGGCCTCCTGGTCTTCCTCGTCGCCGGCTTCCCGCTCTACTGGATGCTCAACACGGCGTTCAAACCCGCCAAGGACGCCATCGACCCGGACCCGAGCCTGCTGCCCACCGGCATCACCTTCGCCAACTTCGGCCGGGCGCTGGACATCGCCGACTTCTGGGGCCCGGTGGGCCGCAGCCTGGTGGTGTCGCTGGCGGTCGTCGTCATCGGCATGGTCGTCGGGCTGCTGGCCGCGCTCGCCATCTCCCGGTTCGCCTTCCGCGGCCGGAAGATCGTGATCGTGGGCATCCTGGCGGTCCAGATGGTCCCGCTGGTCGCCATGATCATCCCGGTGTTCCTGCTGCTCAACGACCTGGGCCAGTACGACCGGCTGACCGGCCTCATCATCACCTACCTGACCTTCATCCTCCCGTTCACGGTGTGGACGCTGCGCGGCTTCATCGTCAACATCCCGAAGGAACTGGAGGAGGCGGCCATGGTCGACGGCTGCTCCCGCACGGGCGCCTTCCTCCGGGTCGTCTTCCCGCTCCTGGCCCCCGGCATGGTCGCCACCTCGGTCTACGGCTTCATCCAGGCCTGGAACGAGTACCTCTACGCCCTGATGCTGCTCAGCCAGAAGAACCAGACCGCGACCGTCTGGCTCGGCAACTTCACCACCAAGCACGGCACCGAATACGCCCCGATGATGGCCGGCGCCACGATGATGGCCGTGCCCATCGTCGCCCTCTTCCTCCTCGTCCAGCGCAAGATGGCCGCGGGCCTGACCGCGGGCGCCGTGAAGGGATGACCCCACCCGATGACGACACTCGCCAGCGGTGCCGACACGCTCACGCGTGACGCCCTGACGGTTCTCCAGCCCGGCTTCACCGGCACCACCGCCCCCGACTGGCTGCTGCGCCGGCTCGGTGAGGGCCTCGCCTCCGTCGGCCTGTTCGGCCGCAACATCGCCTCGCCCGGCCAACTGGCCGCGCTCACCGCGCAACTGCGGGCCGAGCGCGACGACGTGCTGGTCGCGATCGACGAGGAAGGCGGTGACGTGACCCGCCTGGAGGTGCGGTCCGGCTCCTCCTTCCCGGGCAACCACGCGCTCGGCGCGGTCGACGACGTCGAGCTGACGCGAGCCGTCGCCCACGAACTGGGCCGCCGCCTCGCCTCCTGCGGCGTGAACCTCAACTGGGCACCCTCCGCCGATGTGAACTCCAACCCGTCCAACCCGGTGATCGGCGTCCGCTCCTTCGGCGCCGACACCGACCTGGCGGCCCGGCACACCGCGGCCTATGTGTCGGGTCTGCAGTCCGCCGGGGTCGCCGCCTGCACCAAGCACTTCCCCGGCCACGGCGACACGGCCGTCGACTCCCACCACTCCCTCCCGCGCATCGACGTCCCCGCGGACGTGCTCACCGACCGCGAACTGACCCCGTTCCGCGCCGCCATCGCCGCCGGCACCCGGGCCGTGATGAGCGCCCACATCCTGGTCCCCGCCCTGGACCCCGACCTCCCAGCCACGCTCTCCCGGCGCATCCTGACCGGCCTGCTGCGCGGCGAACTCGGCTACGACGGCCTCATCGTCACCGACGGCATGGAGATGCGGGCCATCGCCGGCACCTACGGCATCGAACGCGGCAGCGTCCTCGCCGTCGCCGCAGGTGCCGACGCGATCTGCGTGGGCGGCGGCCTGGCCGACGACGCGACCGTACTGCGCCTGCGCGACGCCCTGGTCGCGGCGGTACGCGCGGGCGAACTCCCGGAGGAACGCCTCGCCGACGCCGCGGACCGGGTACGGGCACTGGCCCGCTGGGCGGGCTCGGCAGCCCGCTCACCCGAGGACGCACACGGCGACCACATCGGCCTGCGGGCCGCCCGCCGCGCCCTCACGGTCACCGTCGCACCGGGCCTGGAGCGCCCGGAGAGCTTCAAGCCCCTCACCGAACCGCCCTACGTCGCCGCCCTCACTCCCGTCGCCAACATCGCGGTCGGCGACGAGACCCCGTGGGGCGTCGCCGCGGAACTCATCCACCTCCTGCCGGGCACCGTGACCGGCAGCTTCTCCGCCGACGCCGGCAAGGGCGGCGAGAGCGGGGAGAGTGCCGGACGGGCGGCTCTTCAGGCGGCCGGTCCGCGCCGCATCGTCGCCGTCGTCCGCGACGAACACCGCCACCCCTGGATGGCCTCGGCCCTCGACACCCTGCTGGCGGCCCGCCCCGACACCATCGTGGTCGAGATGGGCGTCCCCCAGGCCGCCCCGCGCGGCGCCCTGCACATCGCCACCCATGGCGCGGCCCGCGTCTGCGGCCGGGCGGCAGCCGAGGTGATCACCGGGCTCGCCGGGATCACGGGGTTGTAAGGCTGCATCCGAATGTAGTACTTCTTATACATGAGCGAGCAGGTGCACAACAGGTTGGCCATGGTGCGCGCCGAACGGAAGGTGTCGCGCCAGAGCCTGGCCGAGGCAGTGGGAGCCCACTACCAGACCATCGGCTACATCGAGCGAGGGCAGTACAACCCGAGCCTCGACCTGGCGCTGAAGATCTCGAAGTTCTTCAGCCTGCCGGTCGAGGCCGTGTTCTCCCTCGAACCGTTCCGCCCGCTCACGGACGAGGTCTACGGGAGGAACCAGCCATGACGACGACACGCCTGACCCGGTACGACCGGAGCATGCTGCGGCTGATGAACGACCGCCGGGGCCAGGCCTGGTACGCCACGGCGGCACGCCGGCGTCTGGCCGTCGCGGCGCACATCACCCTCACCGTGGCCATCGGCGGACTGATGACCCACTTCTTCCTCGCCGAGGGCGAGCCGCTGTGGCCCGTCGCCGTGATGGCCGTACTGCTGCTTCCCTGGATGGTCGCGACCGGCGTCATCAACGGCGCCACCAGGGGCCTGCTGGAACTGCGCGAACATGTCCTGGACGAGAGGCAGTCGGCGGAACGCACCCGGGTCCTGGCCCGCGCCCACCGCATGACGACCCTGCTCCTGGCAGCGGTGGCGGTTGCCTTGCTGATCACGGGCGGCGTCGCAGGCGACGCCCCGAAGGCCTTCGCTGCGCCCCTGCTCATCGCCGTCCTCGTCGTCCACTGGCTGATGCCGCTCTGGGTGGCCGGCCTGCGCGCCCAGGACGAGCCGGCCGAGGACGACGCACTGGAAGCCGAGGCCGCCGCGCCTGCGGCGTGACGGACGACAGGGACTCTGGCGACTGGGACTCTGACGACAGGAAGTCTGCGGACAGGCCCTAGATCCCCTGCCACTCCGGCTTGTTGACGTACGTGTGCCGGAAGTAGTCCGCGAGCTTCAGCTTCGACGCGGCGGCCTCGTCGACGACGACGGTCGCGTGCGGGTGGAGCTGGAGCGCGGACGCGGGGCACACCGCTGCGACCGGCCCTTCCACCGTCGCCGCGACCGCGTCCGCCTTGCCCTCGCCGGTGGCGAGCAGCACCAGGTGCCGGGCCTCCAGGATGGTGCCGATGCCCTGTGTGATCACGTGGTGCGGCACCTGGTCGATGTCGCCGTCGAAGAACCGCGCGTTGTCGATCCGGGTCTGCTGGGTCAGCGTCTTGATCCGGGTCCGCGACGCCAGCGACGAGCACGGCTCGTTGAACCCTATGTGCCCGTCGGTCCCGATCCCGAGCAATTGAAGGTCCACACCCCCGGCGTCCGACAGCACCTTGTCGTACGCCTCGCACGCGCCCTGCACATCCTCGGCGGTACCGTCCGGGCCCGTGAACTGGCCCATCCCGATCCCGAGTGGCTCCAGCACCTCACGCCGCAGCACCGAGCGGTACGACTCCGGATGGTCGGCGGGCAGCCCCACATACTCGTCGAGCTGCGCGATCCGCGCCCCCGCGACGTCCACGGCACCGGAGCGCGCCTTGGCCGCCAGCGCCTCGTACACGGGCAGCGGCGTCGAGCCCGTGGCCACGCCGAGCAGCGCCTCGGGCTTGCGCCGGAGCAGCTGGGCCATGGCCTCGGCGATGAGCTCGCCGCCCGCCTTGGCGTCCGGAACGATGACAACTTCCACGCTGGGCCTGCCGATCTGAAAGGAGTGCTTGCTCGACTGGGACTGGACCCCCGAGGGGCCATGTGGTTTAGACCAATCTAACAGAGCGGGGCCGCCGCTCCCAGGGTCTACGCCCTCGCTCCCGAGCGGGCGGCACGACTGTGCCGACCAGGCCTCCACCAGGTGAACAGTGCCGGTCCCGCGGGGGCGTTCTCCGGCCCGGGGGAGTGGAATGGGAGCTGCAGTCGCCCGCGCCACGGAAGGAACCCGCCATGACCGCCGCCCCACCGGACCCCCTCAGCGAACTCCCGGGCCGGACCATGGCCCGGGAGATGGCGGAGCAGCCCGCCGTCCTGCGCCGGATCCTGGCCGACGGCGCCCCCGCCGTCCGGGACGTGGCACGGCGGATCGCCGCCCGAGCACCCCGCTTCGTCCTGCTGACCGCCCGCGGCACGTCCGACAACGCCGCCCTCTACGCCAAGTACCTTCTGGAGATCCGCCTCGGCCTGCCCTGCGGACTCACCTCGATGTCCACCACCACGGCCTACGGCGCCCGGCCGGACCTCACGGACGTCCTCGTCGTCACCGTCAGCCAGTCCGGCGGCTCCCCGGACCTGGTCGCCTCGACCCGGGCCGCCCGCGAGGCCGGCGCGATCACCCTGGCCGTCACCAACAACCCCGACTCACCGCTCGCCGACGTCTCCGAGTACCACATCGACATCATGGCCGGACCGGAGAAGGCGCTCCCCGCGACCAAGACCTACACCGCCTCCCTCCTCGCGCTCTACCTGTTCGTCGAGGGCCTGCGCGGCGGCGACGGCGCGCCCGCGCAGGTCCTGCCGGACCTCGCCGAGCAACTGCTCGCCCGGCAGGACGAGGTGCGCACCCTCGCCGCCCGCTACCGCTTCGCCGAGCGCATGGTGATCACCTCACGCGGCTACGGCTACCCCACGGCCAAGGAGGCCGCCCTCAAGCTGATGGAGACCAGCTACATCCCCGCCCTCTCCTACTCCGGCGCCGATCTGCTGCACGGACCGCTCGCCATGGTCGACAACGTCTCCCCGGTCATCGCCGTCGTCACCGACGGCAGGGGCGGCGAAGCGCTCCAGCCCGTCCTCGACCGGCTGCGCGGCCGTGGCGCCGACCTGGTCGTCATCGGCCCCAGGCACCAGGTCGAACAGGCGACGGCCGGCTTCGTCCTGCCGACGGACGGTGTGGCCGAAGAGGTCCAGCCCGTCCTGGAGATCATCCCCCTCCAACTCCTCGCCTACGAGGTCACCATCGCCCGCGGCCAGGACCCGGACGCGCCTCGTGCCCTGGCGAAGGTGACGGAGACGCGATGAACCACGGGAGAGTCGGGGGCGCCTGGGGAGCGCCCTCAGGCCTGATCACCGTCGTGTGAGCCCGGCCTCGTCTACGTGAGCGAACCCCCCGTCACATCCACCCAGCTCCCCGTCACCCACCGGCCCTCGTCCGAGGCCAGGAACGCCACCACGTCCGCGACCTCGGCGGGCTCGCCCACTCCGCCCAGTGCCGACAGCGCCGCGGCCTTCGCCCAGCCGTCGGCACTTCCATGGAGCAGCTCGGCCGTGTTGTCCGTCTCGATGATCCCCGGCGCCACCGAGTTCACCGTGATGCCCCGAGGGCCCAGCACCTTGGACAGGTCCCGAGAGAGGACGTCCAGTGCGCCCTTCGTCATCGCGTACGCCATGTTGTCCGGCATCGCCGCCGTCCGGGCCAGGCCCGACGAGATGTTGACGACCCGGCCGCCGTCCCGCAGTCGTGTCATGCCGTGCTTGAGGATGAAGAACGGCGCCTTCACATTGACCGCGAAGACCTGGTCGTACTCCCGCTCGCCCAGTTCCCCGATCGGTCGCGTGTTCCCGATCCCCGCGTTGTTCACCAGGATGTCGAGCCCGTCCGCGTGCCGGTCGAACTCCTCCCACAGGGCCTCGGCGTCGCCCGGTACTCCGAGCTCCACGCCCACCGTGAACGCCGAGCCGCCGGCTGCCTCGATCGCCGCGGCCGTCTCCTTCGCCGCCGCCTCGCTCCTGCCGTAGTGCACCCCGACCCGCGCGCCGTCGCGCCCCAGCCGCTCGGCGATGCCTCGCCCGATGCCCCTGCTCGCCCCTGTGACGAGTGCCGTCCTGCCCGTGAGCACGCCCATGGCGACGCCCCCTTCGCATTTTCCTAGTGGTCGCTACAGAAATGACCGTACAGCAGCCCGGCGACATTTCTCTAGTGCCCGCTATAAAATGCACCCCATGGTGAGCGACGACGACGGGACCGCGAGGGCCGCGAGGCACGGAACCGCGGACGCCCCGAGGGTGGCGAGTGCCGGAGAGAGCAAGGCCAAGAACTCCGGAGAGAACAAGGCCAAGGGCAGACCTCGCGGCCGCCCCCGCTCCTTCGATCGCGAGACCGCGCTGGAGAAGGCCCTCCTGGCCTTCTGGGAGCACGGCTACGAGGCCACGTCCGTCTCCGATCTCACCCGCGTCATGGACATCGGCGCCCCCAGCCTCTACGCGGCCTTCGGTGACAAGCGCTCCCTCTTCGAGGAGGTCGTCCGCGTCTACGGCACGGGGCACGGCTCGTTCACCGACCGAGCCCTCGCCGAGGAACCCACCGCCCGGGCCGCCGTCGAGCGCACGCTGCGCGAGGCCGCCACCGCGTACACGGAACCCGGCCACCCGCACGGCTGCCTCGTCGTCCACGCCGCCACGAACTGCTCGGACGCCGAGGTCGAGCAGTCGCTGCGGGACCGCCGCAACGCCAACATCGCCGCGTTCGAGAGCCGCGTCAGGGCCGATGTCGCCGCCGGCGTGCTTCCCTCGGGCACCGACGCCGGCGCCCTGGCCCGTCACGTCGGAGCGATGATCCAGGGCATGTCACAACAGGCGCGGGACGGGGCGAGCCGGGAGGAACTGGAGGCGGTCGCGAAAATTGCCATGACCATCTGGCCCCGCACAGGAACCCACACGGGTTAGGCTGCGTGGTGGACGTCAGTACGTCCGATTCGCGGAAGACAGAACAACAACGAACAGCCTCCAACGCATGGACACCCCCTAGTGGTCTAGTCCACAATGCGTGAGGGCGCTCGCGAAGCGCGTACAAGCCTCCGTCTTCCCCGCACAGGAGGACGGACCGAGGAACCGAGGCTCTCTGCCCTGACTGCCCCGGGTCCTCATCCTTCGGCCGACCGGGACCGCACACCCCACGGCCGATGCTGCTCCGGGCTGCGGTGCCGGGAGGGTTGAGGGTCCCTCTCAGGCGCCGCGGCCCGCGGGTGTTTCCGGGCCCGTACGGGATCCGAACATTTCAGAGCCGTACAAACCCCCGGGTACGCTCGCACACGTGCCCTCCATGAACGAACTCGTACGCCAGCACACCGCCCTCGACGACACCGATCTCGAGTGGCTGCACCTGCTGGTCTCGGAGTGGCAGTTGCTCTCCGACCTCTCCTTCGCCGACCTGGTCCTGTGGGTCCCCACCAGCGACGGCACCCGGTACGTCTCGGTCGCCCAGATGCGTCCCAACACCGGCCCGACCTCGTACCAGGACGACATGGTGGGCCACCTCGTCCCGCGAGGCCGCCGCCCCATGCTGGACGCCGCCCTCGACGAGGGCCGGATCGTGCGCGAGGGTGACCCCGAGTGGCGCGAAGAGGTCCCCGTCCGGGTCGAGTCGATCCCCGTGCGGCGGGAGGGGCGCGTCCTCGGCGTCATCGCGCGCAACACCAACCTCCTCACTGTGCGTACCCCGAGCCGCCTGGAGCTCACCTATCTGCAGAGCGCCTCCGACCTCGCGCAGATGATCGCGGCCGGCTCCTTCCCGTTCGCGAACCAGCAGCTCGACATGGACGCCTTGCCCCGTGTGGGCGACGGCCTGATCCGGCTCGACGCCGACGCCATCGTCCAGTACGCCTCACCGAACGCCCTCTCCGCCTACCACCGTCTCGGCCTCGCCTCCGACCTCGTCGGCCAGCACCTGGGCAGGACCACCGCCGAACTCGCCCCGACCCGGGGCCCGGTGGACGAGGCGCTCGCCAAGGTCGCCAGCGGCTGGGCGCCGCGCGAGTTCGAGATCGAGGCCACCGACGGGGTCATCCAGTTCCGCGCGATCCCCCTCAGCCCCAAGGGCACCCGCATCGGATCGCTGGTCCTGCTCCGCGACGTCACCGAACTCCGTCGCCGTGAACGCGAGTTGATCACCAAGGACGCGACGATCCGGGAGATCCACCACCGGGTCAAGAACAACCTTCAGACGGTGGCGGCCCTGCTCCGTCTCCAGGCCCGGCGCATCGAGTCCGACCGCGGCCGCGAGGCCCTCGAAGAAGCGGTACGACGCGTCGGCTCGATTGCGATCGTGCACGAGACGCTCTCTCAGAATCTGGACGAGCGCGTCGAGTTCGACGACATCGCCGACCGTGTCCTGGCCATGGTCGCGGAAATCTCCCCGGGCAAGGTCACGGGCCGGCGCACCGGCCGCTTCGGCATCCTCGACGCCGAGGTCGCGACGCCGTTGTCGATGGTGCTGACCGAGGTTCTGCAGAACGCCCTGGAGCACGGCTTCCGCGAGGGCGAGACCGGCACGGTCGAGGTGTCGGCGATCCGCGGCGGCACGACCAAGGAGGCCCGGCTGCTGGTCACCGTCCAGGACGATGGCGTCGGCCTGCCGGAGGGCTTCGATCCGCACACCGCGGGCAACCTCGGCCTGCAGATCGTACGGACCTTGGTGGAGGGTGAGTTGGGCGGCACCTTCGACATGGTCCCGGCACCGGAGCGCGGCACCCGTGTGATCCTCGACATCCCCGTGCGGTCACAGAAGTAGGAATAGGCAGACGGCCCTCCGCCGAAGGCCCCCTGAACAGCATTGAGCCCCGGGCCACTAAGTGGCCCGGGGCTTAAAGCTCGTTGCTGCTTTGCTAAGCGCATCGGGGGAACTGCGCGCTGCGGCTCGGGGGCGGGAGATGCGTACTCGCTGTACGCGCCGCCAAGCTCAGGCTGTCAGCAGGGGTGGGTTGTCAGGCGGAGGCCTGACGGGCCCGGTTGCGGGCGGCGCGGCGCTTCATGGCACGGCGCTCGTCCTCGCTGAGACCACCCCAGACGCCGGAGTCCTGGCCGGACTCGAGCGCCCACTGCAGACACTGCTCCATTACCGGGCAGCGACGGCAGACGGCCTTGGCTTCCTCGATCTGCAGCAGCGCAGGACCGGTGTTGCCGATGGGGAAGAAGAGCTCGGGGTCTTCCTCGCGGCAAACGGCGTTGTGACGCCAGTCCATGGCTGCTACCTCTCCTTGGTATTACGTGCAGGGCTTGCTTGTGAATGTGAACGCTTTCACGAATCCCTCAACAAGTGAAGGGCCGACAGCCAGGTTCCCCGGCGTGGGTCCTGTGATTTGAAGAGGGATTCTGGTGATCAGTGGAGGCCGGTGTTGCGGGCCGTCTCGATCGCCACGTAGAGACTCGCAAACCTCAGCGGCGGATACAACCCCTTCTGGAAAGTTTTTTTTGATTCTTCGGTGTCGACTAGGTCACAGCCGTACTTCCATGGGGTGGATCCTGGCCTAAACGTTCGAGTGAAAGGACTTTAGCCAGTTCTGCTCACACAATCACACGCAGTGCACGGCGTACGCCTGTGAACGTCACGCTCGTTCGCAGACCCAGGTGGTCACCGTCCATCTGGAGGGGGAGCGGCACCTTGGAATGCAAGGTGAACTCGGTCAAGTCGTGCAGGGAAGTGGCGTGTTTGCCATGGGGTCCGCGCTCGGGGGACGAAGTGAGCAACTGGGTCCCATACCGGGCAACAGCCGCGGTGGACAGACGGCTGAGACCGAAGAGATCGAGGCCGGTATCGAACGAGGCCTTAGGCGCCGCGTAGATCGGGCGATTCCCCAGAAACGTCCACGGGGAGGTGTTCGAGACTATGGACAGCACCAGATCGGTGATCGGATCCTCGCCGTCCCGCTCCAGCGTGATCATGCCGTGCCGGCGGTTGGTCTCACCGAGGAGCTGGCGCACGACCTGGCGTACGTAGAGAGCGTGTGTGGATTTCCGGCCGCGCTCGCGGTGCTGTTCCACCCGGCCGACCACACCGGCGTCGAAGCCGAGCCCCGCGTTGAAGGTGAACCAGCGGGCCGGCACCGTCTCGTCCTCCGTGCCGGGCGTACCCGAGGCCAGGCCCAGGCCGACGGTGCGTTCGCTGCCGTCGCGCAGGGCGTCCAGCAGCGCGCCGGTGGCCTCCACGGCGTCATTGGGCAGGCCGAGGGCGCGGGCGAAGACATTGGTGGAGCCGCCCGGGACCACGGCGAGGCCGGGGAGGTGCCCCGGGGCGGGGCCGGCGTGCAGGAGGCCGTTGACCACTTCGTTGACCGTGCCGTCGCCGCCGAGGGCGACCACCAGGTCGATGTCCTCGCTGTCCGCCGCCTGCCGGCCCAGGTCGCGCGCGTGGCCGCGGTACTCGGTGGTGACCGCCTCCAGCTTCATCTCGCTGGCGAGCGCGTGGATCAGTACGTCGCGCGTGCGCGCACTGGTGGTGGTTGCCGCCGGATTGACCACGAGAAGTGCACGCATGACTGGCAGCGTACCTACTGGGGGGTACCGGGCCCAGACCGAGGTAGGGATCAGGTAAGAGACCAGGGGTGAACCTCGCCCCCTGGGGCGCGTACGACGAGGGCTACTCTTCAGGGGTGAGCAGTGAGCAGACCCCCACACCGGAAACCACCGGCCCCCGCCCGCGGCGTCTGACGTACGCCGCACTGCTGGCCGCACTGGAGGGGCTCGCGCTGGTCGTCGGCGGCGTCTGGATGCTGGTCCTCGGCCTCACGGGCGAGCCGGACGACCGGCAGCAGGCCGTGACCGGGGGTATCACGCTGGTCGTGCTCGCGCTGCTGCCGCTGCTCGCCGCGCGCGGGCTGCTCGGCCGTCGCAGCTGGAGCCGCGGCCCTGCCGTCATCACCCAGCTCATGGCCCTGCCGGTGGCCTACAACCTGTTGCAGGCCGACAGCATGGCCATTCCGGCCGGGATCGCCCTCGCGGTCGTGGCCGTCGCGGCACTCGTCCTGCTGGTGAACCCGGAGACGACCCGGGCCCTCGGGATCCGCGGGCCCGGCAACGTGGAGAAGTAGTCGTCACTCCTCGACGAGGAGCTTCTCCCGCAGCTGCGCGAGCGTGCGCGCCAGCAGCCGCGAGACGTGCATCTGTGAGATGCCGACCTCCTGCGCGATCTGCGACTGGGTCATGTTGCCGAAGAACCGCAGCAGCAGGATCCGCTTCTCCCGCGGCGGGAGATCCTCCAGCAGCGGCTTGAGGGACTCCCGGTACTCCACGCCCTCCAGCGCCTCGTCCTCCGCGCCGAGGGTGTCCGCGACCGCCGGGGACTCGTCGTCGGTGTCGGGGACGTCCAGGGACAGCGTGGAGTACGCGTTGGCGGACTCCAGGCCCTCCAGGACCTCCTCCTCCGAGATCGCCAGCTTCTCGGCGAGCTCGTGGACCGTGGGGGAGCGGCCGTGCAGCTGTGAGAGCTCGGCCGTGGCCGTGGTCAGCGCCAGGCGCAGCTCCTGCAGACGGCGAGGGACGCGCACCGCCCAGCCCTTGTCGCGGAAGTGCCGCTTGATCTCGCCGACGACCGTCGGGGTCGCGTACGTCGAGAACTCCACGCCGCGATCCGGGTCGAAGCGGTCGACCGACTTGATCAGTCCGATCGTGGCGACCTGGGTGAGGTCGTCCAGCGGCTCACCGCGGTTGCGGAAGCGGCGCGCGAGATGCTCGACGAGCGGCAGGTGCATGCGGACCAGCTGGTTGCGCAGTTCCGCGTACTCCGGACTGCCGTCCCCCAGGGTGCGCAGTTTGAGGAACATCTCGCGCGCCCCGCTGCGGTCCGGAGAGCCGTGATGCGCGCGCGGCGCCTGATGCTCGGAGTCTCGCTCGTGCTCGCTCATCGTCCCGCCCGTCGCCCTTCCCCGAGCCCTCGCCTCCTCCGCCACTCTCGGCTTCGCGTGAGTGGGAGGACCCCCTGGGACAGGGGATGCGGTGATTCCCCCGCCCGGAGGCGCGCTCCGCATGGCACCGCCTTGGTCCAGCCGCCCGCCGCCCGGAAGGACGGCCCCCGTGGAGTCGTCCTCCGGGTGCGGGCGGGCCTGCTCGGGGATGCCGTCGATGCCGTCCGCCATGCGCCGGGCCCCGCTCGGACCGCTCGTGCCCGTGCCCTCGGCCGGCAGCTCTCGTGTGCTGCGCTCTTCGTCCCGCACCGGCCCGTCCTCGCTCCTCACGCCGGCCCGGGTCCCGCGCCGCGCTGTTTGTAGAGGCTGATCGAAACGGTTTTGTCCTTGTCCACGGCAGAGGAGACCTTGCCCGCGAGGGCGGACAGGACCGTCCAGGCGAAGGTGTCCCGCGAGGGGGCATGGCCGTCCGTGGTCGGTGCCGAGACAGTGACCTCGAGTGAGTCGTCGACGAGGCGGAATACACAGCTGAGCACCGAGCCGGGCACGGCCTGCTGAAGCAGGATCGCGCAGGCCTCGTCCACCGCGATGCGCAGGTCCTCGATCTCGTCGAGGGTGAAGTCCAAACGGGCCGCGAGACCGGCCGTGGCCGTACGCAGCACCGACAGGTAGGCACCCGCGGCCGGCAGCCGGACTTCCACGAAGTCCTGGGTCGCGGGCTCGCCTGCGATCTGGGACACCCTCACCTCCATGGTGGTACAAGCGTTTCAGGGCCGAGGGTCGCCCCCCGGGGTAACGCGATACGTGGTTCAGCGGTGACGCTATCGCGCTCTCGACGGTCCTGTCCCCGGGACCCCAACCCCATGTCGTCACTCACAGTAAACCTGTGGATACGCTCCGTGTCTAGGGGTTGGGCGGGCCCAAATGGGAAGAGCGCGCGCCGGGTTGACGTACCCAGACGTCAGACGGTCGAACCGTCCGCCGCCGGGGTCTTGCGGAGTCACACCAGGACATGGTCGACGAAGCACCAGCGCCAGGTCTCTCCGGGCTCGTGCGTCCGCATCACGGGATGGCCGGACTCCTTGTGGTGCCCCGCCGCGTGCCGCCCCGGCGAGGAGTCGCAGCAGCCGACGTGACCGCAGCTGAGGCACAGCCGTAGTTGTACCGGATCCATGCCCTCCGCCAGGCACTCCGGACACGTCTCGCTGAGCGGGCCGGGTTCGGGGTGCGGCAGCGCGTCGGCGTGCGTGCACTGTTTCATGATTGCCAGGTTACGACGGTCGAGCGGAAGACCGCGCGGAAAAATGAGGGCGGGCGAGGACGATGGACGTGATGCCACTGCTGTTGCTGGTGGCGGGCAGTGCCACGATCGCCGCGGCCGCGCGGCGCACCCCGGTGCCGGCGCCGCTGCTGCTGGTGGCGATCGGGCTGGCGGTCAGCTACGTCCCCGGGGTGCCCGACTACACGCTCGACCCGCACATCGTCCTGCCGCTCATCCTGCCCCCGCTGCTGCACACGGCCGCCACCGACAGTTCCTACCTCGACCTGCGGGCCCAGCTCAGGCCGGTCGCGATGCTGTCCGTCGGGTACGTGCTGTTCGCGACCTTCGTCGTCGGCTGGGCCCTGTACCTGATCGTGCCCGACCTGCCGCTGACCGCGGCCCTGGTCTTCGGCGCGGTGGTGGCGCCCCCGGACGCCGTCGCGGCGACGGCGGTGGCACGCCGGGTCGGGCTGCCGTCCCGGATCACCACGATCCTCCAGGGCGAGTCCCTGCTGAACGACGCCACCGCGATCACCGCCTACCGGGTGGCCCTCGCGGCCGCTGTCGGCGAGGGCGCGACCTGGGCCGGGGGCATCGGCGAGTTCCTGCTCGCGGCGGTCGGCGGTGTCGTGGTCGGGCTGGTGCTGATGGCGCCGATCCACTGGCTGCGCACGCACGTGAAGGAGGCGCTGCTGCAGAACACGCTCTCCCTGCTGATCCCGTTCGTCGCCTACGCCGTCGCCGAGCAGGTGCACGCCTCCGGTGTCCTCGCGGTCGTGGTCGTCGCGCTCTACCTGGGACACCGCGCGTGGGAGGTCGACTTCGCCACGCGTCTCCAGGAGGAGGCGGTGTGGAAGATGGTGGCCTTCGTCCTGGAGTCGGCCGTGTTCGCGCTGATCGGGCTGCAGCTGCCGGTGGTCCTGAGGGGCCTCGGACAGTACGAGGGCGCCGACGCCGCCTGGTACGCGCTCGCCGTCTTCCTGGTGGTCGTCGCGGCCCGGTTCGTCTGGGTGTACCCGGCGGCATTCCTGCCCCGGCTGCTGTCGGCCCGGATCCGGGAGCGGGAACAGAGCCTGACCTGGAAGGGGCCGTTCATCATCGCCTGGGCCGGTATGCGGGGCGTGGTATCGCTGGCCATCGCCTTCTCGATCCCGTTGACCATGCACGACGGCGAGGAGCCCTTCCCGCACCGCAACCTGATCCTCTTCCTGACCTTCACGACGGTCATCGGCACCCTGGTCGTGCAGGGCCTGACCCTGCCCCCGCTGATCCGTCTGCTGAAGGTCCCCGGGCGGGACGCCCAGGCCGAGACGCTCGCGGAGGCGAACGCCCAGGCGCAGGCCTCCCGGGCCGCCGAGCGGCGCCTGGACGAACTGCTCGCCGATGAGCGCAACGCCCTGCCCGCCCCGCTCGCCGACCGGCTGCGCATCGTCCTGGAGCGCCGCCGCAACGCCGTCTGGGAGCGGCTCGGGCAGGCCAACCCGGTCACCGGGGAGTCCGTGGACGACACCTACCGGCGGCTGTCGCGGGAGATGATCAGCGCCGAGCGCGAGGTGTTCGTCAGGCTCCGGGACGCCCGGTACATCGACGACGAGATGCTGCGGACCCTGCTGCGCAGGCTGGACCTGGAGGAGGCGGCGGCCTTCCGGGAGGCGGCGTAGCGGCGAGACGGCGCGGAGGCGCTGCCGGGCGTCAGGAGGCGCTGCCGGGGGTCACGGGAAGGGGCGGCCGGTGATGACGGCCGCCACCGTCGTCCCGCGCGGGAAGGCGCCTTCGCCGGTCAGGGCGACGAGGCCGTACAGCAGCTTGGCCACATACAGACGTTCGACGGGCAGGCCGTGACGGCGTTCGAAGTCCGCGGCGAAGGCGTCGAGCTCGTCGGGCACGCGCGCGTAGCCGCCGAAGTGGAAGCGGTCGTCGAGGCTCCAGGTGCCGCGCGGGCCACCGAAGGCCTGCCGCTGCAAGGCCTCGGTCTCGGCGGTCAGGAAGCCGCCCTTGAGGACCGGCACACCCAGGGCGCGCTGCCCGGGAGCGAGCCCGGCGGCCAGTCCCGCGAGGGTCCCGCCGGTTCCGCAGGCCACGGCCACGACATCGGCCTGATCATGCAGCTCGGCGCCGAGTGCCCGGCAGCCGCGTACGGCCTCGGCGTTGCTGCCGCCCTCGGGGACGACGTACGCCTCCTCGGCGTCAGCAGCGCGCAGGATCCCGGCCAGGGCCCGCGGCTCCGACTTGCGGCGATAGGTCGCCCGGTCGGCGAAGTGCAGCCGCATGCCGTCCGCCGCACACCGCGCGAGGGAGGGGTTGAGGGGGCGGCCGGCCAGCTCGTCGCCGCGTACGACACCGACCGTGGGGATGCCGAGCAGTCGGCCGGCCGCGGCCGTGGCGCGCAGGTGGTTGGAGTAGGCGCCGCCGAAGGTGACGACGGTACGGCCGTCCGCCGCCGCGAGATTCGGCGCCAGCTTGCGCCACTTGTTGCCGATCAGCTCCGGGTGTATCAGGTCGTCCCGCTTCAGCAGCAACCGGACGCCCCGGCGCTCGAACCGGCCGTCGACGACTTCCCGCACCGGCGAGGGCAGCCGGGGGTGCAGGGCCGCGAGTCTGGGTCCGTCGGGGGCGTCGGGGCTGGTCACCTCGTCATTGTCGCCCGGGGTGCGGCCTGGCCTTCGGCCCGGTCCGGCTGCGGCTTCGGCTTCGGCTCAGTGCGGACCGCCTCTGGCTGGTCGCGCGGTTCCCGGTGCCCCGGATGGGGACCTCCGCCGGTTCCGCACGAACTCGATGAGTGACGGTCCGCCCCGCAGGCACCAGAGCGCGATCACCGGGTCGCAGATCGCGCAGCCCAGGGACGAGGTGTGGAGGAACGGGATGATCGGGTTGCCCTTGATGTGGTGGACGACGTCCCACGCCGTGTGCAGCAGCCAGCCGATGCCGATCCACGTCCACGACTCCAGACCGCGGAAGGCGACGTAGGTGACCAGCGCGGTGAAGGGGAACTCCCAGCCGCCCATGCCGCCGCCGCTGAGATACGCGGCACCGGCACCGGCGACCGTCACCGCGTTCAGGCGCCGCCGGTGTGGTTCGCGGACCAGGGACATCAACAGGGCGTAGAGGATGCCGATGCCGATCGGCGCGATGTACTGCATCGATGGGGCCGTTTCTGGAGCCGGGGAGGGAACGGCTCATCACGCTAGATCCGGCCCCGCCCGCTCCCCAGTGGCGTGAGCGACAGGTTTCCACGGATTGTCGCCACCCGGTCCGGGGCCGGCCGCGGTGACCTTCGGTCGCCGAAACGGACCTCCCCTGCCCAGTGATACGAAGATCCATTCCCGCTCTTTCGGGTAATAGCATCGCGACGTTGAGTGAGAAAGGCTTGCCCCTGGACATCGATGCCCGAGGCGTATGGGCGTTGGGCATAACCGGGAGGGCAGTTCTCTATGTCGGTAGGCGAAGAGGTCCGCACGGAGGAGACCAAGCCGCAGCAGAGTCTCGGCACGGCGGCCGCGCGGAACCTGGCCACCACGACCAAGTCCGTGCCGCAGATGCAGGAAATCAGCTCCCGCTGGCTGCTGCGGACGCTGCCCTGGGTGGACATCCAGGGTGGTACGTACCGGGTGAACCGGCGGCTGACCTTCGCCGTCGGCGACGGCCGGATGACGTTCGTGAAGACCGGCGACCGCGTCGAGATCATCCCCGCGGAGCTGGGCGAACTGCCGGCGCTGCGGTCGTACGAGGACGAGGAGGTGCTCTCCGAGATCGCCCGCCGCTGCGAGCAGCGGGAGATCCAGGCGGGCGAGGTGATCGCCTCGTTCGGCAGCCAGTCCGACGAGGTGTACCTGCTGGCACACGGCAGGGTGGAGAAGATCGGCACGGGCCCGTACGGGGACGACGAGTCCCTCGGAGTCCTCGCCGACGGTGCCTACTTCGGCGACGGGTCCCTGCTGGACGAGGACGCGATCTGGGAGTACACGGCCCGCGCGCTCACCGCGTGCACCGTGCTGGTGCTGCCCCGCCAGGAGTTCGAGCAGATCGCGGAGCGCTCGGACTCGCTGCGCGAACACCTGCAGCAGTGCCGCGCGATCCCCGAGCAGCGCTCCAACAAGTACGGCGAGAAGGAGATCGACCTCTCCTCCGGCCACTCCGGCGAGCCGGACATCCCGCACACCTTCGTCGACTACGAGGCCAGGCCCCGTGAGTACGAGCTGAGCGTCGCCCAGACCGTCCTGCGCATGCACACGCGCGTGGCCGACCTCTACAACCAGCCCATGAACCAGACCGAGCAGCAGATCCGGCTGACGGTCGAGGCGCTGAAGGAGCGCCAGGAGCACGAGCTCGTCAACAACCGGGACTTCGGGCTCCTGCACAACTGCGAGTACGAGCAGCGGATCCAGCCGCACGACGGTGTGCCCGGCCCGGACGACATGGACGAGCTGCTCAGCAGGCGCCGCGGCACCAAACTGCTCCTCGCCCACCCGCGTGCGATCGCCGCGTTCGGCCGTGAGCTCAACAAGCGCGGGCTGGTGCCCGAGACCATCGACGTCGGCGGCAACCGCATCCCCACCTGGCGCGGTGTGCCGATCTACCCGTGCAACAAGATCCCGGTGACCGAGGCCCGTACGACGTCGATCATCGCCATGCGTACAGGCGAGGCCGACCAGGGTGTCATCGGCCTGCGGGCCTCCGGCATCCCGGACGAGATCGAGCCGAGCCTGTCGGTGCGCTTCATGGGCATCAACGAACAGGCCATCATCAAGTACCTGGTCACGGCCTACTACTCGGCCGCGGTCCTGGTACCGGACGCGCTCGGAGTCCTCGAGAACGTCGAGATCGGCCGCTGGCGGTGACGCTCCCGGTACGTCGGCCGTGTCCCCGCCCACCCGGGCGGGTACACCCTCGGGGTACGCGCCCAGCGGCAGCGGAAGCGCCACCGTCCGCTCACACTCCGAGGCGGTCCCATGGGTGAGTCCCTTACGGAGTTCAGGACGGAGATGCCGCTGCCCGCCCCTGGTGAGCAGCGATCCGCCCTTGGCGAGCGGCGAGGTGCCGAGCCCCGGCGTGCGGCCGGGGTGCCGGAAAGGCGGGGGGCCATCGGGACGCAGCGGGACGGCCGGCCCGGACCGGCCGAGGGGCACGAGGCGGTCATGCTCCTGGACCGGGCCCGGGCGGAGGTCGACCCGGTGCTGCGGGCCGCGCTCGACTCGCTGCCCGGGCCGATGCGCCGGATCGCGCTCTACCACTTCGGCTGGGAGCAGGCGGACGGCACCCCGGCCGAGGGCGGCTCGGGCAAGGCGATCCGCCCCGCGCTCGTCCTCGCCGCGGCGGCCGCCCTCGGGGGGCCCGAGGCCCGGCTGGGTGCGGTCCGGGCGGCCGCGGCCGTGGAGCTGGTCCACAACTTCACCTTGCTGCACGACGACGTGATGGACCGGGACACCACCCGCAGGCACCGGCCCACCGCGTGGACGGTGTTCGGGGACGCCGACGCGATCCTCGGCGGGGACGCGCTGCAGGCGCTGGCCCTGCGACTGCTCGCGACGGATCCGCACCCGGCGGCCCGGGCCGCCGCGGCCCGGCTCGCGGACTGCGTGGTCGAACTGTGCACGGGCCAGCACGCGGACACGGCCCTGGAGCGGTGCGACCCCGGCGAGGTCACCCTCGAGGAGGTGCTCGCCATGGCGGAGGCCAAGACGGGCGCGCTGCTGGGGAGCGCCTGCGCGATCGGGGGCCTGTACGCGGGCGCCGGGGACGCGGACGTGGCGGCGCTGGACGCGTTCGGCCGGGAGGCCGGGCTCGCCTTCCAGCTCATCGACGACGTCATCGGCATATGGGGCGACCCGCATCGCACCGGCAAGCCCGTCGGCGCGGACCTGGCCGCCCGCAAGAAGTCCCTGCCGGTCGTCGCGGCCTTCACATCCGGCACGCCGGCGGCCGCCGAACTCGCCGAACTGTACGCACGACCTTGCGAGAAGGAGGACCTGGACCACATCGCCCTGACCGTGGAGCGCGCGGGCGGCCGTGACTGGGCGCAGGGCCAGGCGGCCGACCGGATGGCGCGGGCGATGCAGCAACTGGCGCGCGCGGTGCCGGATCCGGAGGCGGCGGGCGGTCTGCTGGCCCTCGCCGAATTCGTGACACGGCGCAGCAGTTGACGTTCGGCAGCTGGTTGACGGTCGGCAGCGATCGGCCATCGACAAGGCCCGGTAGCCCGGTAGCCCGGTAGCCCGGTAGCCCGGTAGCCCGGTAGCCCGGTAACCGGCGGCCGTCGGCCGAGGGTGACGGCCGCCGGCAGCACAGCATGATCCTTCGGGCGACCGAAGGCAGGGCCCCGGAGCGTCGGGGCCGTGCGGCTCCTGACCCCGCACGGCTTCCGGACTCCGGTCGGCGGGTCCCGCACTGCCCCACGGTGTGCGGGGCCCGCCCCTTTTCAGGCGCCGCGCGATGGAGTTTGGACAGACGTTCGATCGAATCTCGCCAAGGTCTCGCCCCACCTGCCCCGGACGATCCTCAACCCCCCTACGATCAACGCCCGTCGGGACGAGCGAAGGGGCGGGGCATGGGCGTGGCGATCCGTACGGCGGGCGAGGCGGACCGGGAGTCGGTCGTCCGGCTGCTGGACGAGGCGTTCCAGGACGACCCTGTGAGCGGCTGGGTCTTCCCCGGCGCGGAGGACCGCCGTGAACATCACCCCGGACTCATGGCCGCCTTCACCGACATCGTGCTCGCGGCCGGGCGCATCGACGTCACCGAGGACGGCTCGGCCTGTGCGCTGTGGCTGTCCATGCCCGCCGGCGACCATGACGCTGACCCCGAGGACGACGACGGTCCGGCCCAGGTGCGGGCGGCTGTCGACCCGGACAACGAGCGCATCGAGCTGATCGGCCGGTTGACGGCCGCCATCCACCCCTCGGGGCGGGCCCACGAGTACCTGTGGATGATCGGCGTCGCCCCCGGCCGCCAGGGCGAGGGACTCGGCACCGCGCTCATCGAGTCGGTCCTCGACCGCTGCGACCGCGAGGGACTGTCCGCCTATCTGGAGGCCAGCAACGCCCGCAGCCGCAAGCTGTACGAGCGCCTGGGCTTCGAGGTCGCCGGTCAGGTCCTCGACCTCCCGGACGGCCCAGCCATGTGGCCGATGTGGCGCGAGCCGCGCACGCGCACGGGCTCCTAGGTCCTGCCCTCCTGGCCCTGGCCCTGACCCTGACCCTGGCCTTGGTCCAGGCCCTGGGGCCGGTCCTCCTCTCGCAGCACCGTCGCCACGATCCGCTCCACCAGTCCGTCCGGCACGCCCACCCCGGGCAGTACGCCCTCCAGGACGCCCGGCAGGGTCAGATGCTCCAGGAGCAGCCCGAGCATGGCCAGGTACAGCACGGCGACGGACTCGTCGCCGCCCGGCAGCCCGGCCGTCCGGTGGAACTCCATCGCCTCCTCCAGGTCGCCGCGCACCGACTTGGTGTAGGAGGCAAGCAGTTCGGGGCGCCGGGTGGCCTCCAGCCGTAGCTCCATGAGGGCCAGATAGCCCGTGCGGTCGCGGGTCGCGCGGGTCATCAGGTCGTGCATGAAGGCCGTGACCAGTGAGCGGTCCTTCGGGCGGGTCATCAGCCCGGCGACCACCGCGGGATCCGGTGCGAGCCGTACGTGCAGCCGGGTGTCGATCTGGCGCAGCAGGTCGGCGCGTCCGGTGAAGTAGTTGGAGGCGGTACCCACGGGCACACCGGCCTCCGCGTCCACCGCGCGGAACGTCAGCCCGCGCGCTCCCTCCCGTGCGAGCACCTCGACACCGGCGTCGACGAGTGCGGCCCGGCGCTCGGGATTGCTGACCATGCGGAGTCCCTTCTCCCACTTTCGACGGTCCCCGTTTTTCCCTTGCAACCACTACGATAGAAGTACTACAACTGAAGTCGTTGCATCGACAGCCTACGGAAAGAGACCGGCTTGCGAAAGCTCACGTACTTCATCGCCTGCTCCGTCGACGGCTTCATCGGGGACCCGGGCGGCGACGCGTCGTCGATGTTCCCCTTCGTCGACGAGGAGTTCTTCGCCTTCCTGAAGACGGAGTATCCGGAGACCCTGCCGACCCTGGGCCGCCGGGCCCTCGGCCTCGACGAACTGCCGAACAAGCGGTTCGACACCGTCATCCAAGGCCGCGGCAGTTACGACGTAGCCCTGAAGGAGGGCAACACCAGTCCCTACGCCCACCTGCGCGAGTACGTCGCCTCCGGCACGCTGAAGGAGTCGCCCGACCCGAACGTCGAGATCATCGCGGACGACCTGGTCGGCAAGGTCCGCGAACTGAAGGCCGAGGACAGCGAGTTCGGCATCTACCTGTGCGGCGGCTCGAAGGTCGCGGGCGAACTGCTCGACGAGATCGACGAGCTCGTCATCAAGACCTATCCGCTGGTGTACGGCTCGGGGATGCCCATGTTCGGGGCCGGGTTCGCGATCTCGGAGTTCACCCTGGAGTCCGTGCGTACGTTCGGCAACGGCGTGCTGGTGCGCTCGTACAGCAGGAAGCGCTGAGCCCCCGACCGTCCTACTCTGAGGACATGGGCAGAGACGAACACGTCTGTCCGTCCTGCGGACAGCCAGTGGAAACAGTCGTCCGGCGCCACAAGACGCTGGGCACGTGGGTCCCCCTGTGGGTGGCGGGCCCCTGCCACAACCCCGAGTGCGGGGCCTACGACGCGGAAGGCGCTGACAGTGGCCCCGCCGGCGAGGACACGCGGCCTGCCGGGGAAACCCGGCCCGACGCGGACCCCCGGTCGGCCGATGACACCGCCCCACCCGCGACGACCCCCGCCGAAACGGCCCCCGGTGAAACCGTCCCGGAAAACTCCTGAGCTCGTGTCGAGAATCCCGGCCCGGCTCCGACGTCCCCTGTGAGAGCCGCCCGGCAGGGTGGTGAGAGCCGAAGGAGCGGACTGATGAAGTACCTGGTCATGGTGCAGGGCACACAGGCGGACTACGAGGCCATGCGCGGCAAGGCGTCAGCGGACTCGCCCGCCTGGAACGAGCGAGAGCTGCAGGCCATGTTCGCCTACATGGGAGCCATCAACGACGATCTCTCCGAGACCGGCGAGTTCGTCGACGGGCAGGGCCTGGCCGAGCCGGCGCAGACCCGGCATGTCACCCTCGGTGACGACGGCAAGGCCGTGATCACCGACGGCCCGTACAGCGAGACCAAGGAGCTGCTGGCCGGCTACTGGGTCCTGGAGTGCGAGAGCCTGGAGCGGGTCACGGAGATCGCCGACCGCATCTCCCGCTGCCCCCAGCCGGCCGGTGCACCCGACTACCCGGTCGTGATCCGCCCGATCATGGACGGCAGCGGGGACATCTGACGAGCCGGCCCGTGCGACGCCGACGGACCCGCCGGTGAGGAACACACCCGAGGTCGAGGACCTGCTGCGCCGGAACGCGCCGCAGGTCCTCGGCGCGCTGGTCAGACGGTACGGGCACTTCGACGCGGCCGAGGACGCCGTACAGGAGGCGCTGCTCGCGGCGGCCGGGCAGTGGCCCTCGGCGGGCCTGCCCGGCAATCCGCGCGGCTGGCTGATCAAGGTGGCCTCGCGGCGGCTGACCGATGCCCTGCGCAGCGAGGAGGCGCGGCGGCAGCGCGAGGAGCGGGCGGCGGCGCTCACGCCCCGCGACGCCTTCACCGCCCCGCCGCCGGGGGAGCGGGCTCCCCGCGAGGACGACACCCTCTCGCTGCTCTTCCTGTGCTGCCATCCGGACCTCACACCGCCCGCCCAGATCGCGCTCACGCTGCGTGCCGTCGGCGGCCTGACCACGGCGGAGATCGCCCGTGCGTATCTGGTCCCGGAGGCGACGATGGCGCAGCGCATCAGCCGGGCCAAGCAGAAGGTGCGGGGTGTGCGCTTCGGCCGCCCGGACAGCTGGGAGCAGCGGCTGCCGTCCGTTCTGCAGACCCTCTACCTGATCTTCAACGAGGGCTACACCGCCACCTCCGGCACCGCCCTCCAGCGCCCCGACCTGGCGGGCGAGGCCGTACGGCTGACCCGGACGGTCCACCGGCTGCTCCCCGACGGCTGCGAGGTGGCCGGGCTGCTCGCGCTGATGCTGCTCACCGACGCCCGCCGTGATGCGCGCAGCGGACCGGGCGGGGAGCTGATCCCCCTCGACGAGCAGGACCGCGACCGATGGGACAAGGCCGCCATCGAGGAGGGCGTCGCGCTGGTCACCCGGGCCCTGTCCCGGGGCGGGCCCGGGCCGTACCCCCTGCGGGCCGCGATCGCGGCCGTGCACGACGAGGCGCCTTCGCCCGAGGCGACGGACTGGGCCGAGATCCTGGGCCTGTACGACGTCCTCGTCGGCCTGGTCCCCGGCCCGGTCGAACGCCTCAACCGCGCGGTCGCCGTCGCCATGGTCCACGGCCCGCGTGCCGGTCTGACCGAACTGGACGCCTTGTCGGGCACGTTGAAAGGCCACCGCCTGGACGCCGTACGCGGTCATCTCCTCGAACGCGCGGGCGAGCCCGAAGCCGCCCGGGCCGCCTACGAGTCGGCGGCCGCCCAGACCCTCAGCCTGCCCGAGCAGCGCTACCTCCAGGCGCGGGCGGCGCGCTTGAGCAACTAGCGTGTGAGGCATGGGCATGACGGGGGAGGGGCGTCGCGGGGTGTGGCGCTGTGCGGTCATCGTGTGGGCGCTCGCCGTGGTCGTCGCGGGTGGGCTGACGTTGTGGATGCAGGACTCGACGGAGCCTCAGGGGCCGTACGTCTGGGAAGAGACGAAACCCGACGAGGTACCGAGTCTGCCGCCCTGTCCGACGCCCGAGGGCGTCGATGTGGCCCTGTGCGCGTACGCGTACACGGAGGCCGACTAGCGGCGCGGCCCGCCCGTCTCCGGATCCCGGGTCGTCAGGCAGTACGTGCCGCCCGCCGGGTCCCGCATCACCGTCCAGCCGGAGCGGTCGGCCACGCGTACGGCCCCGAGTCCCTCGTGCCACACCCGGGTCGCGGCGACGTCCGCGCAAGCGAGGTCGAAGTGGGCGGAGGCCGGGCGTTCCTCGCCGAGGCGTTGCAGAAGCAGCCGGACCGGCAGGCCGGGCGGCGGCTCGACCACATGGAACTCCGGGAGCGCGCCCGGACGCGAAACCCAGCCGTCCAGCAAGCCGCTCCAGAAGGCGACTTCGGCGTCGTACGACGACGGCGGGACGTCCAGGCACACCTGGTCGAACCGGCTGCCCCGCACCACACCCGGGCGCGACGACTGGCCGCGCCACGGATCCGTGCAGAACAACTGCCCGCCGGGCGACCGCAGCACGACGAGCGACCCGAGATCCGCCACCACGCTCGCCCCGAGCCGCACCGCCGAGTCCGCGAACTGCGCCACGTCGTCCACGCAGAAGTCGAGATGCGCCCCGCCTTCCCCCGACCGCACCGCCTGGGCTTTCAGGCATGCGTCGGCGCCGTCGGGGAGCAGGGTCACGAACTCGGAGCGCGGTCCGCGGAGTTCGGAAAGTCGCGTGTCCGTGACGGCCGTCCAGAAGTCACATACGGTACCGAAGGTCTCGCGCGGCCGGTCGGCGAAGGCGTATGTCCAGCGGATCCTCATGGGCGCGATCGTAGAGGGGCCCGTCACGGCCACCTGCGTGAACCTTGACCAGCCTTTGCCTCGCCGTTCCCCGCGTATTGGTCTGTGCTTGTTTGCATTCAGGAATGGACCACATCACGTTCCTCGTGGCGGTCGTCATCGTCACAGCGCTCGCCTTCGACTTCACCAACGGATTCCACGACACGGCGAACGCGATGGCCACGTCCATCGCCACCGGCGCGCTGGCTCCCCGTACGGCGGTCCTGATCAGCGGTGTCCTCAATGTCGTCGGTGCCTTTCTCTCCACCGAGGTGGCCAAGACCATCTCGGGCGGCATCGTGGACGACACCCTCGTCAGCCCGGGGATGATCTTCGCGGGGCTGGTCGGGGCGATCCTGTGGAACCTGCTGACCTGGCTCGTGGGGCTGCCCTCGAGCTCCTCGCACGCCCTGTTCGGCGGGCTGATCGGGGCCGTGTGGGTCGGGGCGGGCAGCCACGGCGTCAACTTCGACAAGGTCGTCGAGAAGGTGCTCGTGCCGGCGGTGGCCTCGCCGCTCGTGGCCGGTGTCGCCGCGCTGATCGCCACCTACCTCGCCTACCGGCTCACCGACCGCGCCCGCAAGGACTCCGTCACCAAGGGCTTCCGGATCGGCCAGATCGCCTCCGCCTCGCTGGTCTCCCTCGCACACGGCACGAACGACGCGCAGAAGACGATGGGCGTCATCACCCTCACCCTGATCTCGGCCGGCGCGCTCGGCCACGACGCCGGCCCGCCCCTGTGGGTCATCGCCTCCGCGGGCCTCGCCATCGGCCTCGGCACGTACCTCGGCGGCTGGCGGATCATCCGCACGATGGGCAAGGGCCTCACCGAGATCCAGTCGCCGCAGGGCTTCGCCGCCGAGACCGCCTCCACCACCGTCATCCTCACCTCCGCCCACCTCGGCTTCGCCCTGTCCACCACCCAGGTCGCCTCGGGCAGCATCCTCGGCGCGGGGCTCGGCCGCAGGCTCGCGGAGGTCCGCTGGGGCGTCGCGGGCCGGATGGCGATCGCCTGGATGGTCACCCTGCCCGCCGCAGCGCTGGTCGGCGGCCTGGCCGCGAGCGTCGTCCAGAACGGCGGTGACATCGGTACCGCGGTCGTCGCCGTGGTCGGCGCGGCCCTCGCCGCGGGCATCGTGCTCGTCTCGCGCCGCAACCCGGTGCACGCGAACAACGTCAACGACACGCACGAGGTCGGCATCCGCACCGAGCCGCCGGCCAAGGTCGGCGCGGCCGCCTGAGAACACCTGCAGAAAGGGGAGCCGGACATGCATCTGAACTGGACCGCACTCGGTGAGGTCACCGCGGTGAGCATCGGCGTCACCGTCGCCGTGGTCGTCGTCTTCGCCCTCGGCGTCCTCGGGCTCGCCCGGCTGGAGGCCGCCCGGGAACACCCGGGCGGCACCTCCGCCCCAGGCCTCGGCCAGGCCGCCCTCTGCTTCCTGGCCTGCGTGGCCGTGGTGGCGTACGGGATCTACCTGATCGTCCCTCAGCTCCACCCAGGTCGATGACCTGCGATGCGGGGATTGAGAGTTGGCATGATCAGTCGCAGGGCGCCACAGACTTGACCCGGTCGATGATCGGCACACCACTCGACCACATGATGGCCGTCACCTCGGCGCAGTCCACCGAGTCGCGGCCGGTGGTCTCGTACTTCACCGGCCCCGCGTACTGCGAGAAGGTGCCCTCATCCACCTTGCACGGCGCGTCGGTCAGGTTCGGGCACAGCTTGAGCTTCATCTTCTTCGCTGTGCCGAGGTTGTTGTCGAAGACCGCGCACGCCCCGTCCTTGGAGGTCGTGTGCTTGGTGTAGGTGAACAGAGTTCCGAAGCGCCGGGCGTCGGGAAGCCGCTCCGCGTTCTCCAGTTCGTAGCCGCTTCCGCACAGCGAGGCGGTGGCACGGACCGCTGCCGGATTCTCGGCTGCGACGGCACGGGTCTGCGCATCGCGTACGCCGGCTTCGGAGAGCTCGACGCTGGTCCCCGGGACGACCGTGCTGTGGCTCGTGGGAACGGGGCCTTCCGCCGAGGCCAGTGGAGCGGTTGCCAGGACGGCGACGAGAGCAGCGGCCGGGGCTATGGCGCGGGTGAGTGTGCGCATGGAAATCAGGTGTTCCCTTCGTCGAGGATTCACTGGCTTGAGAGGTAGGCCGCAGCCTTTCTGCGGCGCTGCGGGACGAACGGTGCCGGTGCGCCGGGAGGGCCCCTGCCGTGAGACCGGCGGCCAGGCCGGGAGTCTGACGGCGGGTGAGTAGGTGAGCGGTGTCGCTCAACGCGCGTGTCCCTTCCGGCAGCGGCGGTAGGCAAGGACCGCCGGCGTCACCAGGCAGCCGGTCGACACGGCCGTACAGGTGAAATGGGAGTGGAGTTACGCACGTCAACCCAGGCAGCCCAGCGCGTGCTGGGAGTCAGGGGAGCCGCATGAAGGCGGGCGGGCCGGCAAGGCCGAACAGGCGTGTGCTCACAGCCCGGCACCGAGGCATGACGATGTATTCCCCCATGTATCCCCCCATGGCGACGGCGTCCCCCAAGGCACTGGGTGACGCACTGTCCGGCAGCTTGGTCACGCTGCGTTCGCGGAGGTCACCATAGCCACAGGCCGAAGTGGAGGGTCAAGAGGGACAGATGGGGCGGAGGAAGGATGGCTTGAACGTGCCATGACAGTGGATGATGCCCGGAGACGGACGGGTCTGCCTGCTCATCTGCTGGTTCAGTATGTGACTGTTGTGAAAAGTGAGCGAGTTTCCGGTGTGCGCGTCGACCTCGGGTGGCTGATTTTCTCCCCCGGGCCGGCCCGGCCCGTTCAGGTGCGCGGACGCGGTCGGCATGGCGTAAGAGCTGCCAGGCGACGCCCACTTGTGGCCGTACAAGAAAGACCGCACCCGGACCGTCAGGGACGCCGTGCTCGGCGGCCCGCGGACCGGGTGCGGACAGGGTGACCAGGCGACCAAGGGAATCGCAGGTCAAACGGCATGATCGAAGATCAAGCCTTCTTGGTCTCCCAGAAGATCTTGTCGATCTGGGCGATGTAGTCCAGAGCCTTCTGGCCGGTCGCCGGGTCGGTCGAGCCCTTGGCGGCCGAGAGGGCCTTGAGGGCGTCGTTGACCAGCTGGTGCAGCTCCGGGTACTTCTCGAAGTGCGGCGGCTTGAAGTAGTCGCTCCAGAGCACGGACACGTGGTGCTTCGCGAGCTCCGCGCGCTGCTCCTTGATGACGGTGGCGCGCGCCTGGAAGTGCGGGTCGTCGTTACCGGCCATCTTCTCCTGGACAGCCTTGACCGACTCCGCCTCGATGCGGGCCTGGGCAGGGTCGTACACACCGCAGGGCAGGTCGCAGTGCGCACTGACCTTGACCTTGGGGGCAAACAGGCGGGAAAGCATGGAGCATTCCTTCCTCGTGATCGTCTTCTCACAGGGGACATTACTCCGTGGGGGACGGGTTTTCGCGGGTGCCCCCATGGGCTTAGGACAAAAGTCCGGGGTGAGACTGAGACTGGTGGAGGAAGAACCGGGGAGGTGCCGGGTGATGCCGGAGCTGTCGCAGGAGTCCGAGCGGGGGAGGTCGGCCGCGCTCTTCGGCGTCGCCGAGGTGACCGGGCCGTCCATGGTGCCCACGCTGTACCACGGGGACCGGCTCCTGGTGCACTACGGGGCCCGGGTCAAGCCCGGTGACGTCGTCGTACTGAGGCATCCCTTCCAGCAGGACCTGCTCGTCGTGAAGCGGGTCGCCCAGCGGCGCGAGGGCGGCTGGTGGGTGCTCGGGGACAACGCGTACGCCGGTGGTGACAGCACCGACTACGGCGTCGTGCCGGACGACCTGGTGCTGGGGCGGGTCCGGTTCCGCTACCGGCCGCGCGGCGCCGGGCGTTCGCCGTGGGCGCTGCTCGGCTGGGTGCTGTCGGCCGCCAGGCCCGTCTTCTCCGGCAGATCGGCTTCGCGGCGCTTGCGGGCGCGGTAGGCCGCCACGTTGGCGCGGGTCGCGCAGCGGTCGGAGCAGTAGCGCCGGGAGCGGTTCGTGGAGGTGTCCAGGTAGGCGTTGCGGCAGGGCGCGGCCTCGCACAGGCCGAGCCGGTCCACGCCGTACTCGGTCAGGTGGAACGCAAGGCCCATCGCCGCGATCGCCGCGTAGCCCGCGGTGGCGTTCGACGGGTGGTCCGCCAGGTGCATGTGCCACAGAGGCCGGCCGTCGTCGTCGCGGAAGTCGTGCCCGGAGATCTGCGGGCTCACGGGGAACTCCAGGAGGAGGGAGTTCAGCAGGTCGACGGCCAGGGTCTCGTCGCCCGTGTCGGCCGCCTCGAAGACCGCGCGCAGCCGGGCCCGGATCGAGCGGAAGCGCGTCACGTCCGAGTCGGTGGCGCGGCGGGCCGCCGACTGGCTCGCGCCGAACAGGTCGCGGACGGCCTCGACCGACGTCAGCGTGTCCTTGCCCCGGGCCGGTTCCTCGGTGTTGACGAGACGCACGGCATAGTCCGAGTAATAGGCCAGTTCCACTTGTAGTCCTTACGGAGGGGCTTTATTGTCGTGAGCGCGCACTGGTAACAGCTGATGGTGCTTCCAGGGTATTACGAGGGAGGGGCTCGATGACGGACTCCGACACCACTACGGCCACCACCGACTGGCGTGCCTGGCAGGAGAGCTGGGACCGGCAGCAGGAGTGGTACCTGCCCGACCGCGAACAGCGGTTCGGGATCATGCTCGACATGGTCGAGGCCCTGGTGGGCACCGCCCCGCGCGTGCTCGACCTCGCCTGCGGCACGGGCAGCATCACCGCCCGGCTGCTCGCCCGGTTCCCCGAGGCCACCAGCACCGGCGTCGACCTCGACCCGGCGCTCCTCGCCATCGCCGAGGGCACCTTCGCGGGCGACGACCGGGTCGGCCTCGTCACCGCCGACCTCAAGGACCCCGACTGGCCGGCGAAGCTGCCGTACGACTCGTACGACGCCGTCCTGACCGCGACGGCCCTGCACTGGCTGCACCGGGAACCCCTCGCGGACCTCTACGGCCAGGTCGCGGGACTCGTCCGCGACGGCGGTGTCTTCATGAACGCGGATCACATGATCGACGAGTCGACGCCCCGGATCAACGCCGCCGAGCGGGACCAGCGGCACGCCCGTATGGATCAGGCCAAGCGGGACGGCATCCTCGACTGGTCCGCATGGTGGCAGCTCGCCGCCGAGGACCCGGTCCTCGCGGGGCCCACGGCCCGGCGCTACGAGATCTACGGCGAACACGCCGACGGCGACATGCCCTCGGCGGCGTGGCACGCGCGTGTACTGCGCGAGAAGGGGTTCGGCGAGGCCAGGCCGGTGTGGTGCTCGCCCTCGGACACCCTGCTGCTCGCCCTGAGGTAACCGGGCGCGGAGCGCGCGAAGGGGGCGGTACGGAGTTCCGTACCGCCCCCTCGGTGTTCGTACCTCAGAGCACCTTGGACAGGAACGACTTCGTCCGCTCGTGCCGCGGGTTCGTCAGCACCTCGCGCGGGTGACCGGATTCGACCACCACACCGTCGTCCATGAAGACCAGGCTGTCGCCCACCTCGCGGGCGAAGCCCATCTCGTGGGTGACGACGATCATCGTCATACCCGACTCGGCGAGGTCGCGCATGACGTCCAGGACGTCACCGACCAGCTCCGGGTCGAGCGCCGAGGTCGGCTCGTCGAACAGCATCAGCTTCGGGTCCATGGCGAGGGCCCGGGCGATGGCGACGCGCTGCTGCTGGCCGCCGGAGAGCTGCGAGGGGTAGTTGCCCGCCTTGTCGGCCAGGCCCACCCGGTCCAGGAGCTCCTGGGCGCGCGTGCGGGCCTGGCTCCTGCTCACGCCCTTG
This sequence comes from Streptomyces purpurascens, assembly GCF_045040895.1. Classification (NCBI taxonomy): domain Bacteria; kingdom Bacillati; phylum Actinomycetota; class Actinomycetes; order Kitasatosporales; family Streptomycetaceae; genus Streptomyces; species Streptomyces purpurascens. The sequence goes on from NZ_CP108341.1 coordinate 6,284,956, forward strand.
ACCTGGACGGGTGCCTCCATGACGTTCTCGACGGCCGTCATGTGCGGGAACAGGTTGAAGCGCTGGAAGACCATGCCGATGTCCCGGCGCTTGACCGCGACCTCGCTGTCCTTCAGCTCGTAGAGCTTGTCGCCCTTCTGGCGGTAGCCGACCAGGTCACCGTCCACGTACAGGCGGCCGGCGTTGATCTTCTCCAGGTGGTTGATGCACCTCAGGAAGGTCGACTTGCCGGAGCCGGAGGGGCCGATGAGGCAGAACACCTCGCCGGACTTCACCTCCAGGTCGATGCCCTTGAGAACCTCTACGGGGCCGAAGGACTTGTGGACGCCCTCGGCCTTGACCATGGCGGTCATGCGGTGCCTCCCGTCGGCTTGGAGCGGTTGGACAGGGACAGCACGTTCGCCTTGATCTTCTGGAACGGGGTGGCCGGGAGGGACCGGCTCGAACCACGCGCGTAGTACCGCTCCAGGTAGTACTGGCCGATGCTGAAGATGGAGGTCATCAGCAGGTACCAGGCCGCCGCCAGGAACAGCATCTCGGCGGGGGCGCCGGAGGTCTGGCCGATGTCCTGAGCCGCTCGGAGCAACTCGGGGTACTGGACGACCGAGACCAGCGAGGTCGTCTTCAGCATGTTGATGACCTCGTTGCCCGTCGGCGGCACGATCACGCGCATCGCCTGCGGGATGACGATCCGGCGCAGCGTCTTGGAGTGGCTCATGCCCAGCGCGTGCGACGCCTCGGTCTGGCCCTCGTCGACCGAGAGCAGACCGGCCCGGCAGATCTCCGCCATGTACGCGGCCTCGTTCAGGCCGAGGCCCAGCAGTGCCGTCAGGAACGGGGTCATGAAGTCCGACCACTCGTCCTTGTAGAACGGCCCGAGGTTGATGTACTCGAAGACCAGGCCCAGGTTGAACCAGACGATCAGCTGCACCAGGACCGGGGTGCCGCGGAAGAACCAGATGTAGAACCACGCGATCGACGAGGTCACCGGGTTCTTCGACAGGCGCATCACGGCGAGCAGGACGCCGCCGACGATGCCGATCACCATGGACAGGACGGTCAGCAGGAGCGTCTTGCCGACGCCGTCCAGGATGCGGTCGTCGAAGAAGTAGTCCGGGATCGCATCCCAGTTGATCTTGCCCTGGGAGAACGCGTAGACGACCCCGACCAGCAGGGCGATGGCGACGACGGCGGACACGTACCGCCCGTAGTGCCGGACCGGGATGGCCTTGATGGCCTCCGGTCCGGCCGGGGGCGTGTCGGCCGGCGTCTTGTCGATGTCAACAGTCACGGGTGTTGCCTTTCAGTGCCGCTGAGCTGCGGTCACTTGCCGCCGTTGATGGTGGCCGCGTCGATGGAGCCGTCTGTGACGCCCCACTTCTTCATGATCTTCTCGTACTCGCCGTTCTTGATGACGGCGTCGAGCGCGGCCTTGAGGGCGTCCCGCAGCTGCGTCTGGTTCTTGGCGACCGCGATGCCGTACGGAGCGGCCTCGACCTGCTCGCCGACCAGCTGGAAGTCCTTGCCGCCACCGGAGGTCTTCACCGCGTACGCGGCGACCGGGAAGTCGGACGAACCGGCGGCCGCGCCGCCCGCGCGCAGGCGGGTCTGGGCCTGCTGGTCGTTGTCGAAGGCCTCGATGGCGATCTTCTTGCCGGCCGGGCACTTCTTGGACTCGGCCTTGGCGAGGTCCTCGGAGACCGTGCCGCGCTGCAGCACGATCTTCTTGCCGCACAGGTCGGACCAGCTCTTGATGCCCTGGTCGTCGCCCTTCTTGGTGTAGATCGAGACACCGGCGGTGAAGTAGTCCACGAAGTCGACGCCCTCACCGACCTTCTTGCCGGTGTCGGAGTCGATGCCCTCCTGGCGGTCCTTGGTGTCGGTCATCGCGGACATGGCGATGTCGTACCGCTTGGAGCGCAGACCCGTGATCAGCGTGTCGAAGGTGCCGTTCTCGAACTGGAAGTCGACCCCGAGCTGCTTGCCCATGGCGGCGGCGAGGTCCGGGTCGATCCCGACCACCTTGCCGGAGTTGTCCTTGAACTCGACCGGGGCGTAGGCGATGTCGGAACCGACCTTGATGACGCCCTTGTCGCGGACGGACTTCGGCAGCTTGTCGGCGAGCGGGGCCGAGGCCGCCGTGTCGCTGGAGCCGTTGTCCTTGGTCTGGTCACCGCATCCGGTGAGCATCAGCGCGCCTGCGACCGCGATCGCACCGACCGCTGCTAGCCGGGAGTGCGCGGCGGTCGTACGACGGGTGGAGCTTGCGGTCATGGTGGGTTCCTCCGGCGGATGGGTGGAGTTGCCGATGGGGCGGGGGCGCCGCCGAGGGTTCGGCAGGCGGGGCGCCGCCGATGGATTCGGCGGAGCCGTGGACTGCCGACGGTGCCGGCAGATCCGTGGGTCGACGAGAGCACACGTCTTCGAGTGTCGCGACCTCGTGTGATTACGGCATCTTGCCATTCGGACTGCGGCATTCTGGGCGCCATCCATGTCAAAATCGGATAACGGGCGACCCCCGAACCGCACCACTCCGGTACATCACGGCCGGACCTTCTGTTGGAATCTTTCCTTCCGGCCGGAAGATCTTCGGCGAATCCCGGGATTTCGGTACGGGGGCCGTGGGCTTCGCCGACGCTTGAGCGGTTGCCGCTGGTTTGTCCAGGCCTTGTCCCGATTTTGGTCGAAGAGTCGGGGCGCGTGCATGTGACCTTCGCGTTATGGACTCGTCGTCGGCGCCGTCCGTCCGGTAAGAAGGGTCTTTACACCCCTCATCCGGGGCTCAGGGCGCGTGTGCGGCGCGCCCGTCGCGTATGTGCCCGTACGTAACTCGTACCCAGCACGACCATGGCCGTACGCGGTGCCCGCCCACGCCTCACCAGGAGTGGCCACCCTCAAACCAATGAAGATTTAAGGGGTAAAACGAAGTGGCAGCGGAGATCGTCAATCCTCGCAGCGAGAGCACGACGGACCATACGGGTCACGAGGGCGGTGCGGAGCCCCTCGACTCCTTCGACCCGGCGTTCGCGTTGCATCGCGGCGGCAAAATGGCCGTGCAGGCCACGGTGCCGGTCCGCGACAAGGACGACCTGTCCCTGGCGTACACGCCCGGCGTCGCGAAGGTGTGCAGCGCGATCGCGGAGCAGCCGGACCTCGTCCACGATTACACGTGGAAGTCGTCGGTCGTCGCCGTCGTGACGGACGGTACGGCCGTGCTGGGGCTCGGTGACATCGGGCCCGAGGCCTCCCTCCCGGTGATGGAGGGCAAGGCGATTCTGTTCAAGCAGTTCGGAGGCGTGGACGCGGTTCCGATCGCGCTGAACTGCACGGACGTCGACGAGATCGTCGAGACCGTGGTGCGGCTCGCGCCGTCGTTCGGCGGGGTCAATCTGGAGGACATCTCGGCGCCCCGGTGCTTCGAGATCGAGCGGAAGCTGCAGGAGCGGCTGGACATTCCGGTCTTCCATGACGACCAGCACGGTACGGCGGTGGTGACGCTGGCGGCCCTGCGGAACGCCGCGCGGCTGAGCCAGCGGTCGTTGGGGGAGCTGCGGGCCGTCATCTCCGGGGCGGGGGCGGCCGGTGTCGCCATCGCGCGGATGCTGGTCGAGGCCGGGATCGGGGATGTCGCGGTGGCCGACCGCAAGGGTGTCGTGTCGGCGGACCGGGACGACCTCACGGCGGTGAAGCAGGAGCTGGCCGGGTTCACGAACAAGGCGGGGATCAGCGGGTCGCTGGAGGCCGCGCTGGACGGGGCCGATGTGTTCATCGGGGTGTCCGGTGGGACGGTGCCGGAGGCTGCGGTTTCCTCTATGGCCGAGGGTGCGTTTGTGTTCGCCATGGCGAACCCGAATCCTGAGGTGCATCCGGACGTCGCGCACAAGTACGCGTCCGTGGTGGCTACCGGGCGGTCGGACTTCCCGAACCAGATCAACAACGTGCTGGCGTTCCCCGGGATCTTCGCGGGGGCGCTGCAGGTGCGGGCCTCCCGGATCACCGAGGGGATGAAGCTGGCGGCGGCCGAGGCGCTGGCGTCCGTGGTCGGGGACGATCTCGCGGCCGACTACGTCATCCCGTCGCCGTTCGACGAGCGGGTGGCTCCGGCGGTTACGGCGGCTGTGGCCGCGGCCGCGCGGGCTGAGGGTGTGGCTCGGCGGTGACGCTGCCGTGATGTGGCCCCGTCCGGGTGTGGACGGGGCCATTTCCTTTGCTGGGGGTGGGTGCGGCTGTTTGGGTGGTGGGGGTGCGCGTCTGCGCCCTTCGCCGGTGGTGGGTCGGGGCCGTGTCGGGGGGTGTCCGTCCTCGGAACGGCGCGATGGGGTTGAACGCCGACTCGCTGTTCGTTGACGCGCCAACCGCTGCGGGCGGACACCCCCCGACACGGCCCCTTCCGTGCGTGCGCGGGTGCGGGTGTGTCGTGGCGCACGCCGTCCGCCTCAGCTGCGGACCCACCGGGCACCGGCAGCGGCATCAACGTGGAGTGCCTGGCAAGAGGGTGTGTCTCACACGCGGTGGTGGTTCCAACGGTCGGTCGGGGAACCTATCGTCAAGGTCATGTTCGCTGTCTATGCCGCCCGAATCGACCGCGACCAGCCGCTGACCGGCCTGGAGTTGGGAGAGCGTCCGGCTCCCGAGGCCCGCCCCGGCTGGAGTACCGTCACGGTCAAGGCCGCCTCCCTCAACCACCACGACCTGTGGTCCCTGCGCGGCGTCGGCCTCGCAGAGGACAAGCTGCCGATGATCCTCGGCTGTGACGCCGCCGGTGTCGACGAGGACGGCAACGAGGTCGTCCTGCACTCCGTGATCGGGCAGACCGGGCATGGGGTGGGGCCCAAGGAGCCCCGTTCCATCCTCACCGAGCGGTATCAGGGCACGTTCGCGGAGCAGGTCGCCGTGCCGACCTGGAACATCCTGCCCAAGCCCAAGGAGCTCTCCTTCGAGGAGGCTGCTTGTCTGCCGACCGCGTGGCTGACCGCGTATCGGATGCTGTTCACCAACGCGGGTGTCCGGCCCGGCGACTCCGTGCTGGTGCAGGGGGCCGGCGGTGGTGTCGCCACGGCCGCCATCGTGCTGGGGAAGGCGGCCGGGCTGCGGGTCTTCGCGACCAGCCGGGACGAGGCCAAGCGGAAGCGGGCCGTGGAGCTGGGGGCCGTGGAGGCCGTGGAGTCCGGGGCGCGGCTGCCGCAGCGGGTCGACGCCGTGATCGAGACCGTCGGGGCCGCGACGTGGTCGCACTCCGTGAAGTCGCTGAAGCCCGGAGGCACGCTGGTGATTTCGGGTGCGACGAGTGGTGACCGGCCCTCGCACGCCGAACTGACCCGGATCTTCTTCCTCGAGCTCAAGGTCGTCGGTTCCACGATGGGGACCAAGGACGAGCTGGAGGATCTGCTCGCGTTCTGTGCCGCCACCGGTGTGCGGCCCGTGATCGACGAGGTGCTGCCCATGGACCGTGCGCGTGAGGGCTTCGAACGGCTGGCTTCGGGTGAGCAGTTCGGGAAGCTCGTGCTGACGAATTCCTGAGGTGTTCCGGGGTGTCCCTGAGGTGCCCCCCTGCGTGACGTCGGCGGTCGGTCCGGGATGGGCCGGCCGCTTTCGTGTGTCAACTAGGGTTGACGGTAGGTGGGTGTCAACGTAGGTTGACGGCATGACCGAAGCAACGGATCTGGCCGAGCGCGCGGGTGACCGTGATCCACGGGTCGGCCTGCGGGCCGTCGCCGCGCTGCGCAGGCTGCTGGAGCAGTTGGAAGCCGTACAGGTGCGCAATGCGCGCCATCAGGGCTGGTCGTGGCAGGAGATCGCCGCCGAACTCGGTGTGAGCAGGCAGGCCGTGCACAAGAAGTACGGGAGGCATTGATGTTCGAGCGGTTCACGAAAGACGCCCGGGGTGTGGTGAAGAGCGCGTTCGAGTACGTGGAGGGGGGTGATGGGCAGAGTGTGGAGCCGGAGCATCTGCTGCTGGCGCTGCTCGACCGTGAGGGCAGTCGTGGGTCGTTCGCGCTGACCGCTCTCGGGCTCGGGGAGCGGCGGGAGTCCGTGCGCCAGGCGGTGCGTGAGGCGCGGCGGCGGGCGGGGCTGTCACAGGCCGATGCCGATGCGCTCGCCGGGTTGGGGATCGACGTGGCGGAGATCGTCGCCAGGGTGGAGGAGGTGCACGGGGTCGGCGCCATGTCCGGCGACCGGAAGGACAAGGGGTGGTGGTCGGGGCGGCCCTCGTTCGGGCGGGGTGCCAAGGGGGTTCTGGAGCACTCCTTGCGCGTCGCTCTCGCCCAGCGGGACCGGCACATCGGTGATGAGCACATCCTGCTGGCCCTGACCATGCGCCCCGGCGTGCCGGCCGAGGTCCTCGCCGACCACGGGGTGACGTACGAGTCCCTGGTGCGGGTGCTGTACGGAGGTGGCGAGGCCAAGGCCGGGTGACGGGGCTTTCCCTCTGGCCGCCTACTTCTTCGGCGTGCGCAGCAGTGCTCCTATGTGGGCCGCCGCTGTCGACAGGTGACGGCGGGCGTCGCGCAGCTGGTCGGAGGTGACGCCGTGGTCGCGGGCCGCGTCGCGGATGTCGTCCCGGAAGCGGTCGAGCAGGCGGTCCAGGTCGCGGGCGGGGTCGCCGGTGGAGTCCGCGGTGTCCTCGTGGGCCCAGGCCGGTTCATAGGCGGCCGGGAAGTCCGCAGAGGGCCCTGAGGGGGGCGGCGGCTCGGGGGAGGTCGGCCCGTGGGTGTCGGATCCCGTGGCGGATTTCGTGTCGGATCCTGTGCCTGTGCCTGTCCAGTCGAAGCCGAAGTCCTTGCCGTAGCCCTTTCCGAACTCGCCCACCTCCTTGACCAGTTCGCTCAGGCCCTCGCGCAGGCCCGTCGGCCAGTCGCCACGGGTGAAGTGGTCCTGTACCTGCTCCTGGACCCGGCGGGCGATGTGCTGCACCTGCTCCTGGGCCTGGGCCCGGGCCTGCTCCTGGGCCTCCTTCGCCTGGCGGCGGGCGCGCTGGGCGTCCTCGCGGGCGCGGCGGCTCTCGTCCTTGGCGCGGCGGGCCTGTTCCTTCCACTCCTGCCTGGCGCGCCGCATCTCCTCCTTGGCGACGCGCCAGGCTTCCTTGTCGCCGTAGGCCGTGAAGTCCCCGAAGGGGGCGTCCTGTGCGCCGGGGGGCTTGCTGCCGTTGCCGCGGCGGGCCTCGGTCGCCGCCGCGCGCATCTCGCGGCGCAGGTCGCCCGCGGCTCCGCGCACATCGGCCTTGATCTCGGCGGCCAGTTCCGCGACCGACTCCCGGATCTCCAGTTCCAGATCGGCCAGCTCGCCGCTGCGGTCGGCCAGTTCGGCCCGGCCGGCGTCCGTGATCGAGTACACCTTGCGGCCGCCCTCGGTGGTGTGGGTGACCAGGCCCTCGGCCTCCAGCTTGGCCAGGCGCGGGTAGACCGTGCCCGCCGACGGTGCGTACAGCCCCTGGAAGCGCTCCTCGAGGAGGCGGATCACCTCGTAGCCGTGGCGGGGGGCCTCGTCCAGCAGCTTCAGCAGGTAGAGGCGGAGGCGGCCGTGGGCGAAGACGGGGGGCATGTCAGAGCACCTTCTTGTCGGTCGTGCCGTCGGCCGGGACGCTGGTGGGGCCCTCGCTCCGGCCGGAGACGGAATTGTCTCCCGAGTCGACCCGCGGGCCGACCGGCGGGTCCGTCGGCGAGTTGCCCGTGCCGGGCCGTGAGTCCCACGGCTCGTCCTCGTCCTCTCCGGCCGGTCGGCGCAGCAGGGCGATCGAGCCGGAGACGGTGGTGGCCCGCAGTGTGCCGTTGCCCGCGCCGAGACGGCCCGTGATCTTGTGGGCGCCCCACTGGCCGTGCACCCGCAGTCCGTCGAAGGCGTTGGAGATGGCGCCGCTCGCCGTGTTGGCCTCGACCTCCGCGTCCGCCGGGTAGGGCAGGCGGATCGCGATCTCGCCCGAGACGCTGGTCAGCCGCACGTCCGTGGGGCCGTCCGGGTCGAGGTCGATGATCATGGAGCCGCTGACCGATTCGGCCCGCACGGAGGGGCCGGAGCCGTCGACCACCGTGAGGTCGCCGGAGACGGAGTTGAACCGGAGGTCGCCGGTCACGTCCTGGGCCTCCAGATTGCCGGAGACCGTGTCGGCGCGGACCGGGCCGGAGAGTCCCACGAGGGTCGTGTCGCCCGTGACGCCCTTCACCACCGACGGTCCCTGGATCCCGGAGATCACGGCGGCCGCGCCGACCACCCCCACCTCCACCCGGGTGCCGGCCGGGACGGCCAGGGAGACCACCGCGCTGCGGCGCCAGCCCTTGCGGTCCAGCCACTTGAGGAAGCCCTTCCAGGGCAGGTCCTCGTAGGCCACCGTGAGCGTGCCGTCCTGCTGGGTCACCACCAGGGGTGGGCCCTCGATCTCGGAGATCTCCAGGCGGGCGGAACCTTCGTCCGTGCCCACCACGTTCACCGTTCCGTTGACGAGTCGCACATGCAGATCGCTCACGGGCTCGTCGAAGGCGAGCTTCTTCGGTTCCGCGACGGACCACTCGGACATGGTGCAGACCTCCCCGACTCAACGCGCCATATCGCGTCTTCTCGTATTCACGATATATCGTGGGGAGGGAAAGTCAAGACACTCGTTGTGGGGGTGGCGGAGTGGCTAAAAGTGTTCAAACGGGGGTGAGTCGCCCTAGCGTGTGACCATGCCGACGGAAGCTGGCCGCACCGGACCCGCAGGTCCCGCGCCTGGGGCGCTCCTGCTGTGCAGGGCGGTGCCCGGGGCCGTCGCCCCCGTCGCCCACCTGCTGCGCGAACCCATGCAGCTCGTTCGGGCGGGCGACGACTGGAGCGTGCTCGTCCCCGAGGGCGGGCCCTGGCGGGACGGCGGCGAGCCCGTCGACCGGGTGGTCACCGGCTGGGCCACGGCCCTCGCCGTCGGCACGCCCTGGCCCGTGCTCGCCCTGTGGTGGGACGCCGACCACGCGGGTTTCCTGCTCGCGTCCGGCTTCCGCCGCCCGGTCGGCTTCGACTGGCTCGGGAGCGGCGTCCCGGTGGGGGAGGACGAGGCGATGCGCACCTTCGCCGAGCGTGTGGGCCTCGACCCCGTCCTGGACGTGCAGGCCCTCGACGAGCTGGCGAAACCCGACTCCGCGGCCGATGCCCGCACCCGGCTGCGCGGTCTGCTGGCGGTCCTCGCGCGCGTGGGCGTCTCGCTGCCTCCCGAACTCGCCCCCGGCGAACCCGCCGACCGCCTCCGGAAGGCCGCCGCGCTCCGGCCGGACAGCCTCCCGGTCGCATGGCCGGGCGGGCGTGAGGCCGTCGGGGAACGCCACACCGTCGGTCACAGTCGCCTCGGCCCCTGGATGCCCTGGACCGGCGGCCCGAGGGCTCGGGCCTTGGCTCTCGCTCAGGTGGCGGCGGGCGTACCGCTCCTGGCCTGGGGGCTACGGCGGCGCAACGGGGGCTGGGTCGCGGCCGGAGGGCTGCTGCTGGCCAACGGCACGCTGGGCCTGGCGTACGGCCTCACGTATCCACGCGACTGACGCTCGGAAGGCCGCCCGAGGGCTGCTGGGTGCCGAGACCCGGCGGATTCCTACTCGTCGTCCTCGTCGTCCAGCCGTGCCAGCCACGTCGCCAGGCGCTCCACCGGCACCTCGAAATCGGGGTTGAGGTCGACGAACGTCCGCAGCTGCTCGGCGAGCCACTCGAAGGTGACCTCCTCCTCGCCGCGCCGCTTCTCCAGTTCCTCGATGCCACGGTCCGTGAAGTACATGCCGTCAAGGATATGTGCGCGCAAACGGCCGGGCCGCACCCCCGTAGCGGGGATGCGGCCCGGTCGGTTACGACGCGCGAGGGCGCTTACGCCTCGAACACCTCACGCACCAACTGCTCCTGCTCGGCCTGGTGCCGCTTCGCGGAACCGACCGCCGGGGACGAGCCGTGCGGGCGCGAGATGCGGCGCAGGCGCTCGCCGTGCGGGACGTCGGCGCCGACCGCCAGGTCCAGGTGGTCGATCAGGTTGAGCGCGATGAACGGCCAGGCACCCTGGTTCGCCGGCTCCTCCTGGGCCCACAAGTACTTCTCGGCGTTCGGGTACTTCTTGATCTCCGCCTGGAGCTCGGCACCCGGCAGCGGGTACAGGCGCTCGATGCGGATGATCGCCGTGTCCGTGACGCCGCGCTTCTGACGCTCGGCCTCCAGGTCGTAGTAGACCTTGCCGGCGCAGAAGACGACCTTCTTGACCGCGGCCGCGTCCACCGTCGTGTCGCCGATGACCGGCTGGAACTGGCCCGTCGTGAACTCCTCCGCCTTGGCCGCCGCCGCCTTCAGGCGCAGCATCGACTTCGGCGTGAAGACCACCAGCGGCTTGTGGTGCGGGTTGTGCACCTGCCACCGAAGGAGGTGGAAGTAGTTCGACGGCGACGTCGGCATGGCGACCGTCATGTTGTTCTGCGCGCACATCTGGAGGAACCGCTCCGGGCGGGCCGAGGAGTGGTCCGGGCCCTGGCCCTCGTAGCCGTGCGGCAGGAGCAGGACGACACCGGAGGTCTGCGCCCACTTCTGCTCGGCCGACGAGATGAACTCGTCCACGACCGTCTGCGCGCCGTTGACGAAGTCGCCGAACTGCGCCTCCCACATCACGAGCGCCTCGGGGCGGGCCAGCGAGTAGCCGTACTCGAAGCCCATCGCCGCGTACTCGGAGAGGAGGGAGTTGTAGACGTTGAGCCGCGCCTGGTCCTCGGAGAGGTACTGCAGCGGCGTGTACTCCTCGCCGGTGCTGCGGTCGATGATGACCGCGTGGCGCTGGCCGAACGTACCGCGCTGCGAGTCCTGGCCGGCCAGGCGGACCGGGACGCCCTCCAGCAGGAGGGAGCCGACCGCGAGGGTCTCGCCCATGCCCCAGTCGATCGTGCCGTCCTCGACCATCGCCGCCCGGCGCTGCAGCTGCGGCAGCAGACGCGGGTGGACGGTGATGTGGTCGGGGATGTTGACCTGGGACTCGGCGATCCGCTTGACGACCTCCGAGGTCACCGCGGTGTTCACGGCGACCGGGAACTCGGCCTGCGGGTCGGTGGGCTCCGCGGCGGCCGGCTGCGCTGTGGCCTCGCGGACCTCCGTGAAGACCTTCTCCAGCTGGCCCTGGTAGTCCTGCAGCGCCTGCTCGGCCTCTTCCAGGGTGATGTCGCCGCGACCGATGAGGGACTCGGTGTACAGCTTGCGCACCGAGCGCTTCTTGTCGATCAGGTCGTACATCAGCGGCTGGGTGAAGGCCGGGTTGTCCGACTCGTTGTGACCGCGGCGGCGGTAGCAGATGAGGTCGATCACCACGTCCTTGTTGAACGCCTGGCGGAACTCGAAGGCGAGCCGCGCGACGCGGACCACGGCCTCCGGGTCGTCGCCGTTCACGTGGAAGATCGGGGCCTCGATCATGCGGGCCACGTCCGTCGCGTACATCGACGAGCGCGAGGACTCCGGGGCGGCCGTGAAGCCGACCTGGTTGTTGATGACGATGTGGACCGTGCCGCCGGTGCGGTAGCCGCGCAGCTGCGACATGTTCAGGGTCTCGGCCACCACGCCCTGGCCCGCGAAGGCCGCGTCGCCGTGGATCGCCACCGGCAGGACCGTGAAGTCCGTGCCGCCCTTGTTGATGATGTCCTGCTTGGCGCGCGAGACGCCCTCCAGGACCGGGTCCACCGCCTCCAGGTGCGAGGGGTTGGCGGTGAGCGAGACCTTGATCTGCTCGCCGTCCAGGCCGGTGAAGGTGCCCTCCGCGCCCAGGTGGTACTTCACGTCGCCGGAGCCGTGCATCGACTTCGGGTCGAGGTTGCCCTCGAACTCGCGGAAGATCTGCGCGTACGACTTGCCGACGATGTTCGCCAGGACGTTCAGCCGGCCGCGGTGGGCCATGCCGACGACGACCTCGTCGAGACGGGACTCCGCCGCGCTGTCCAGGACCGCGTCCAGCAGCGGGATGACGGACTCGCCGCCCTCCAGGGAGAAGCGCTTCTGGCCGACGTACTTCGTCTGCAGGAAGGTCTCGAAGGCCTCCGCCGCGTTCAGCCGGCGCAGGATGCGCAGCTGCTCCTCGCGCTCCGGCTTGGTGTGCGGGCGCTCGATGCGGTCCTGGATCCACTTGCGCTGCTTGGGGTCCTGGATGTGCATGAACTCGACGCCGGTGGTGCGGCAGTACGAGTCGCGCAGCACGCCGAGGATGTCGCGCAGCTTCATCAGGGACTTGCCGGAGAAGCCGCCGACGGCGAACTCGCGCTCCAGGTCCCACAGGGTGAGCCCGTGCTCGGTGATGTCCAGGTCGGGGTGCTTGCGCTGCTGGTACTCCAGCGGGTCGGTGTCGGCCATGACGTGGCCGCGGACCCGGTAGGAGTGGATCAGCTCGAAGACGCGGGCGGCCTTCGTGACGTCGTCGTCGTGGGAGGCGTCGATGTCCTTGAGCCAGCGGACCGGCTCGTAGGGGATGCGCAGCGCCTCGAAGATCTCGTCGTAGAAGTTGTTCTCGCCGAGCAGGAGGTTCGCGACGATCCGCAGGAACTCGCCGGAGGCGGCGCCCTGGATCACCCGGTGGTCGTAGGTCGACGTGAGCGTCATGACCTTGGAGATGCCGAGCTTGTTCAGGGTGTCCTGGGAGGTGCCCTGGAACTCAGCCGGGTAGTCCATGGAGCCGACGCCCATGATCACGGACTGGCCGGGCATCAGACGCGGCACCGAGTGGACCGTGCCGAGACCGCCGGGGTTGGTCAGGGAGACCGTCACGCCGGTGAAGTCGTCCATGCCCAGCTTGCCGTCGCGCGCGCGGCGGACGATGTCCTCGTAGGCCTGCCAGAACTCGAAGAAGTTCAGCGTCTCGGCCTTCTTGATGCCCGCGACGACCAGCTGACGGTCGCCGTTGGGCTTGACCAGGTCGATGGCCAGGCCGAAGTTGACGTGGTCGGGCTTGACCAGGGTCGGCTTGCCGTCCTTCTCCGCGAAGGAGTAGTTCATAGACGGCATGGCCTTGATGGCCTGCACCATCGCGTAGCCGATCAGGTGCGTGAAGGAGATCTTCCCGCCCCGGGCGCGCTTCAGGTGGTTGTTGATGACGATGCGGTTGTCGAAGAGCAGCTTCACCGGGACCGCGCGCACGGACGTGGCCGTGGGCACCTCCAGCGAGGCGTTCATGTTCTTCGCGACCGCGGCGGCGGGGCCGCGCAGCACGACCTGCTCGGGGCCCGACGGGGCCTCGGCGGCGGGCTCGGCCTTCGGCTTCGCGGCGGCCGGCTTGGCGGCGGCCGGAGCGGCCTTCGCCGGAGCGGCGGCCTGGGCCGGGGCCTGCGCGGCGGGCTTCGCCTGGGCGGGAGCCGGCGCGGCGGCGGGCTTCTCGGCCGCCTGGGCGGGGGGCGCGGCCTGCGCGGGGGCGGCCTGGGCCGCCGGCTGAGCGGTGGTGGTCCCCGCGGCCCCCGCGGCCGCGGTACCCGCCGGAGCCGAGGCGGCGGCCGCCCCTGGCTTGTAGTCGGCGAAGAAGTCCCACCAGGCTCGGTCTACCGAGTTCGGGTCCTGGAGGTACTGCTGATAGATCTCGTCGACGAGCCACTCGTTGGCACCGAACGACGCGGCAGGGTTCTTCCCCGCTTGGTCGGTGTCGGTCGAGATGCTCGAGTTACTGGGGGACTGTGGCGACACGGCGGCAACCGCCCTCTTCCGCTTCACAAGATGATGGACAGCGGGAATCAAGGCTACGCCTCCCCGACCGCGAAGGTCAGGCCGGGCCCGTTCAACGTCACGCAAGTCACACTTCAGAGAGTGTTTCGGGGCTTGAAATGGCGGGAAACAAGCGTGGTTCCGCTTAAGGAGGGAAGGGCGGAGCGGCACCCGGGGCGCCGACGGCGCGGGTCTGTGCCTGATCACACGTGTCCGTCAGCGCGGACGCCCGTGGATCTTGAGGCTCCGCTTCGAACTTTACGTCAACTTGGCAGAGATGGAAGTCCCGGAAGAGTGACAAGAATCCGGCAACCTCGCTCGGATTCGGCCACTCCGATCCGACCGCCGTGCAGATCCACCGCCCAGCGGGCGATCGCCAGGCCGAGCCCCGTGCCGCCGTCGCTGCCCGGGCCCTGCGGCCGCTTGGCGCTGCCGCGGTTGAACCGCTCGAAGACGCGGTGCCACTCGGACTTCGGAATGCCGGGGCCCTCGTCCAGGACCTCCAGCTCCAGCGACTCCGGCAGCGTGCCGCGCCGCGCCTTGACCGTGACCCGGCCGTGCGGCGGGCTGTGCTTGACCGCGTTGTCGATGAGGTTGGCCACGACCTGGTGGATGCGCTCCGGGTCGGCGTGCGCCGTCAACTCCGGCGGGGAGACGTCGAGGTGCAGATGGACGTCCGTACGGGTGTGACTTCCCGAGCCGGTGGCGATGCCCGCGCGCACGGAGGCGACCATGTTGGCCTCCTTCAGCACGCCCGACAGATACGGCCACACCTCGAAGCGCCGCTGTTTCAGCGGTACGACGCCGTTGTCCAGGCGGGACAGGTCCAGCAGCGTCTCCACCAGCCGGCCGAGCCGCTCGGTCTGCTTCAGGGCCGTGCGCATCGTCTCCGGGTCGGCCTGGGTGACGCCGTCGACGATGTTCTCCAGCACCGCGCGCAGCCCCGCGATGGGCGTGCGCAGCTCGTGCGAGACGTTCGCCACCAGCTCCTTGCGCTGGCGGTCCTGGGCCTCCAGCTCGTCGGCCATGGCGTTGATCGTCACCGCCAGGTCGCCCAGCTCGTCACGGCGGTTGTCCCGCACCCGGCGGGTGTAGTCGCCCTGCGAGATGGAGCGGGCCACTGCCGTCATCTCGTCCAGCGGCGCGGTGAGCGAATGGGCCACGAACTGCGTGATGAGAAGTGTGGCGATCATCGAGAAGACCGTGATGAAGCGCAGCTCCGTCTTCGTGTGCACCGCGATCACCGACAGACCTGTGGTGATCAGCACCGAGATGACGACCAGCGCGCCCAGCTTGGTCTTGATCGAGAACGGGCTCACCCCGCCCCAGGGTTCCGGCTCCCCGGGGTTTCTCCGTGCGGCCGGCCCGCCGCTCATGGCGTCGGGGTCTCCAGCGCGTAGCCCACGCCGTGCACCGTACGGATCCGCTCGGCGCCGATCTTCCGGCGCAGCGCCTTGATGTGGCTGTCGACGGTCCGGGTGCCGGAGGCGTCCGCCCAGTCCCAGACCTCGGCGAGCAGCTGCTCGCGCGAGAGCACGGCGCGCGGGGTGTTCGCCAGGCAGACCAGCAGATCGAACTCGGTCGGAGTGAGGTGAACATCCTCACTCCGCACCCGCACGCGCCGCTGCGCGTGGTCGATCTCCAGCTCGCCGAGGCGCAGGATGCCGCTGCGCGGCGTCGCGGCGGCCAGCGCGGCCCGCTCCACACGGCGCAGCAGCACGTGCACACGCGCCGCCAGCTCCCGCATCGAGAACGGCTTCGTCATGTAGTCGTCGGCGCCGACGCCCAGCCCGACCAGCATGTCGGTCTCGTCGTCGCGCGCGGTGAGCATCATCACCGGCACCGGCCGGGCGGCCTGCACGCGCCGGCAGACCTCCAGACCGTCGAAGCCGGGCAGCATGATGTCGAGGATCAGCAGGTCGGGCTGCCAGGCCTCGGCCGTGTCGACCGCTGCCGGACCGTCGCCCGCCGTTTGCACGAGGAAGCCCTCGGCGCGCAGGCGGGTCGCGATGGCGTCCACGATCGTGGCGTCGTCCTCGACGACGAGAACCCGGCGCTGCGCGCCTGGGGTAGCCGTCGCCGAACCGTTGTGGGAGGTCTGTGTCTGCTCCATCGCCCGCCCCTGGGGTGTGCTTTCCGGAATCAGTGGGGTGATTCCTTCTGACTGGCTATGCCTGCGCATCGTTGCGATTGACGCTTGAATGATCGGCGTCAGGGGAGCAGCGTACGGGGAGTCAGCACACGTTTGCTATCCAGGGCGGATGCCGAGGTGTACGACGTCGGGAACGCCCCGGGCAACCGGGATCTCTTCGGTACGCACCCGCTGGAACCCGGCATTCCGCAAGGTTTCTTCGAATTCCGGCGAGGGCTGGGCGGACCAGACGGCGAGTACGCCACCGGGTCTCAACACCCGTGCGCAGCTTGCCAGTCCGGCGTCCGAGTAGAGATTTCCGTTGCCCTCCGTGACGGTCCAGCCGGGGCCGTTGTCGATGTCGAGACACAGGGCGTCGAACGTGTCGGATGTCTCATTGACGTATGTCACGAGATCGGCTTCGACGATTTTCGCGCGGGGGTCGGCAAGGGCCTCGGCGGAGAACACGGAGAGCGGGCCGTCGAGGTGCCATTCGACAATCGCGTGCTCGCGTTCCACGACCGCGATCCCTCCCCAGCGGGGGTCCGCCGCCGCGTGGGCGAGGGAGAAGCCGACGCCGAGTCCGCCGATCAGCACGTCCGGACGGGGCCGGCCGGCCAGGGCGTCCAGGGCCGCGTCGACCAGCCGACGCTCCGAGCGGCCGTCGGAGGTGTCCATCAGGAAGCAGCCGTTCGCGATGATCTCCAGGAGGTCACCGTGCCGCCGCAGCACGACCTCGCCGTGCGGGCCCTCGCGACGGTCCAGTACATCGGGTGGGTCGTTCGAGGTGGGCATCGGAACATCCTGGCAGGTGCGGGGTGTCCGGCGCCAAGAATTACGGAGCGGCCGGCGGGGGACGCGGTACGCGGCTTTCGGGTTGCTGTGAATCGGCTCTCGCGTGGCGCCGGTCACAGACAGGTGGGTAGGAACACGCGAAGGCTGGGACATGACGGAAGGAGCGCCCGTTTTGGAACGCACCGCGCCGCCCGACGAGACGGCCGCGACGGCGCCGGCGGGCGTGCCCGTTTCCGACGCGCCGGGGCTGCTGGACGGGGTTCCCAGGCAGCGGGGCCCGCGAGAGAGCGTGGCCGCGGGCGTACGGGAGTCCGTCCCGGTGGAGGAGCCCCGGCTCCGGGTGCCGCGGCCCTGGCGGCTGCTGCCCACGCCGACGGGTACGCCGTTCACGTTCGGGTACGCGGTCGTGCTCTGTGTCACCTCGCTGATCTCCGCGTACGCGGACCCCGCGCTGGTCCACGCCCTGCTCCAGGCCTCCAGTACCGATGTGGCGCACCTGGTGCGGACGCCGGGGCTGGTGCTGGTCGGCAGTGCGCTGTGGGTCGCCGGTGGGGTGGCCTCGCCGTTCACGATCGGGTTCGTGCTGGTGCTGACCGCGCTGGAGCGGCGGATCGGGGGCCTGCGCACGGCCGGTGTCTTCCTGCTCGGGCACGTCCTGGCCACCCTGGCGACCGAGGTCCCGGTGGGGCTCGCGGTGCTGGCCGGGCACCTCCCCGACAGTTCGCTGCACCGCCTCGACTACGGCGTCAGCTTCGGCGTCGCCGCCGGCACCGGCGCCCTGGCCGGCCTGCTGCCGCTCTGGCTGCGCGTGCCGCTGCTGGCCGTCTTCGGCGGGATGCTGCTCCAGGACCTCCTCGCCTTCACCGACCCGATGACGAACTGGGGGCACCTGATCGCCCTGGCCATCGGCATCGCGACCTGGCCGGTGCTGCGGCGGTGGCGCGCGTAGCGCGCTGCGACCTCCCCTCCCTTCGTATCCCCCTGTCACAGGTGATCGCTCACAGCGAACGGCGGTCGGGGAACATCCGGCAGCTCCCATGCATTGAGTCGGCATAGCTCAACTTGACTGCCGAAGGGGAGATCATGGCTGCTGAGTCCAAGGCGTTCACACCGCTCACCCTGCCCGTGCTGCCGCTCGACGGCGAGGTCGTGCTGCCCGGGATGGTGGTCCCGCTGGATCTGAGCGACTCCGAGGTCCGTGCCGCGGTGGAGGCCGCTCAGGCCGCTGCCAGGTCAACGCCCGGAAAGCCCCGGGTACTCCTGGTGCCACGGATCGACGGGACCTACGCGAACACCGGTGTCCTCGGCACCGTCGAGCAGGTCGGCCGGCTCGCCGACGGCGACCCGGGCGCGCTGATCCGAGGCCGGGGCCGGGTGCGCATCGGGGCGGGGACCACGGGTCCCGGCGCCGCCCTCTGGGTCGAGGGCACCCGTCTCGACGAGACCGTGCCGGAGCCTCTGCCCGGCCAGGTCACCGAACTGGTCAAGGAATACAAGGCCCTCGCCACCGCATGGCTGCGCAATCGCGGCGCGTGGCAGGTCGTCGACCGGGTCCAGGCCATCGACGACGTCTCGGCGCTCGCCGACAACTCCGGATACTCGCCGTTCCTGACCACCGACCAGAAGATCGAGCTGCTGGAGACCACCGACCCGGTGGCCCGTCTGAAGCTCGCCACCCAGCAGCTGCGCGACCACCTCGCCGAGCAGGACGTGGCCGAGTCCATCGCCAAGGACGTCCAGGAAGGCGTCGACAAGCAGCAGCGCGAGTTCCTGCTGCGGCGTCAGCTGGAAGCCGTCCGCAAGGAGCTGCGCGAGCTGAACGGCGAGCAGGACGGTGAGGAGTCCGACGACTACCGCACCCGCGTGGAGGCCGCCGACCTGCCGGAGAACGTCCGCGAGGCCGCGCTCAAGGAGGTCGACAAGCTGGAGCGGTCCTCCGACCAGTCGCCCGAGGGCTCGTGGATCCGCACCTGGCTCGACACGGTCCTGGAGATGCCGTGGAACGAGCGCACCGAGGACGCGTACGACATCCAGGGCGCCCAGGCCGTCCTCGACGCCGAGCACGCGGGTCTTCAGGACGTGAAGGAGCGGATCACCGAGTACCTCGCGGTGCGCAAGCGGCGTACCGACCGGGGTCTCGGCGTGGTCGGCGGGCGGCGCGGCGGTGCCGTGCTCGCGCTCGTGGGGCCGCCCGGCGTCGGCAAGACCAGCCTCGGCGAGTCCGTCGCCCACGCGATGGGCCGGAAGTTCGTGCGCGTCGCCCTCGGCGGTGTGCGCGACGAGGCCGAGATCCGTGGCCACCGGCGTACGTACGTCGGCGCGCTGCCCGGCCGTGTTGTCCGTGCCATCAAGGAGGCCGGGTCGATGAACCCGGTCGTGCTGCTCGACGAGATCGACAAGGTGGGCTCGGATTTCCGGGGCGACCCGGCCGCCGCCCTCCTCGAAGTCCTCGACCCGGCGCAGAACCACACCTTCCGGGACCACTACCTGGAGGTCGAGCTGGACCTTTCGGACGTGGTCTTCCTGGCCACGGCCAACGTCCTGGAGGCCATCCCGGAGGCGCTGGCCGACCGGATGGAGATCGTCCGCCTGGACGGCTACACCGAGGACGAGAAGGTCGTCATCGCCCGCGACCACCTGCTGCCGCGCCAGCTGGAGCGGGCCGGGCTCGCCGAGGGCGAGGTGACCGTCGACGAGGGCGCGCTGCGCAGGCTCGCCGGTGAGTACACGCGCGAGGCGGGCGTCCGCAATCTGGAGCGGTCCGTCGCGCGGCTGCTGCGCAAGGTCGCCGCCCAGCACGAACTGGGCGAGCGGAAGCTGCCGTACACCGTCACGGACGAGGATCTGCGCGGGCTGATCGGCCGGCCGCACCACGTGCCCGAGTCCGCGCAGGACCCGGCGGAGCGGCGGACCTCGGTGCCGGGCGTGGCGACCGGGCTCGCGGTGACGGGAGCGGGCGGTGACGTGCTGTTCGTGGAGGCGTCGCTCGCCGACCCGGAGACGGGCGCGGCCGGGCTGACCCTGACCGGCCAGCTGGGCGACGTGATGAAGGAGTCCGCGCAGATCGCGCTGAGCTTCCTGCGCTCCCGCGGTGCCGAGCTCGAGCTGCCGGTGGGTGATCTGAAGGACCGGGGCGTGCACATCCACTTCCCGGCGGGCGCGGTCCCCAAGGACGGCCCCAGCGCCGGCATCACGATGACCACGGCCCTCGCGTCCCTGCTGTCCGGCCGGCTGGTCCGCACGGACGTGGCGATGACCGGTGAGGTCTCGCTGACCGGGCGGGTCCTGCCGATCGGCGGCGTGAAGCAGAAGCTGCTGGCCGCGCACCGCGCCGGGGTCACCACCGTGATCATTCCCAAGCGCAACGAACCCGACCTGGACGACGTCCCGGCCGAGGTGCTGGACAGGCTCGACGTCCACGCCGTGACCGATGTCCGCCAGGTCCTGGAGCTGGCGCTCGCCCCCGCGACGAACGGGGCGGCGCCGGAGGTTCCGGTCGCGGCGTGACGGGGCGTGACCGGATAGGGGTAGGCCCGGGCTCTCGTGAGGGAGGCCCGGGCCTTCACCGTGTGGTGGCCCTGTGTACGGGCGAGCCGTGACCTGCGGAATACTTGCCGAACTGCGGCGATGACGGCAGGTGACGGAAAATCTCAGTACGGGGCGACAACCGAGGCAGGGGCTGACGTGCAGGACAACGGGAACGGCGACGGGCCGGGAGGCGAATCCGCCCTGGCCGCGAGCGGTGTGGATCAGCCCGCCTTCCTCGCGCTGGAGCGTGAGCTGACCGTGCTGCTGCGGCGTGCTCGGGCCAACCAGGGCGAGATGGCGCGCGAGGTCCACCCCGACCTGGAGTCGTCCGCGTACGGGCTCCTCGTCCGGCTCGACGAGTGCGGCAGCCAGCGGGCCACCGAGCTCGCCGCCTACATCGGCGTCGGCAAGGCCACGATGTCCCGCCAGCTGCGCGCCCTGGAGGAACTCGGACTGGTCGCGCGCGAACCCGACCCCGCCGACGGCCGCGCCTGGCTCGTCGCCCTCACCCGGGAGGGCCAGGACCGCGTCCGCCGGGTGCGGGAGGCCCGCCGCGCCCGCTACGCCGGCCGCCTGGCCGACTGGGACACCCACGAGGTCACGGAACTGGCCCGACTGCTGCACCAGCTCAACCGCGGCATGGAGAAGTAGCTCCCGGCGCCCAGGCCGGCCATGGCCTAAAACTCGACGAACACCACCGTCGCGTCGTCGTGCGTCTTGCTCCGGCCCAGGAACGTCCTGGCGGTGTCCCCCCGTTCCAGCGCCCGTACGCGATCCACCAGTGCCTGTGGTCCCTCCTTGCGTACGAGGTGGAAGCAGTCCGTCCAGTCGCCCTCCTCGAACCTCTCCACCCAGCGGGTGGCGCCGTCCGTCAGGGCGGTCAGGGCGCGTACCTCGTGGCGCGGCACCGTTCCGGTCACCGCCCGCCGGGCCACCGAGGGGTCGGCTGCCGCGGTGAAGAAGCCGCCCTCCTTGTTGCGGACCGTGGAGTCCACCAGCGCGTCCGTGGCCAGCGCCGAGCGGGGGAGGAGGGAGAGGCGGTCGTCGAGGACGGGCGTCACCACGCCGTCAGGGGACTCCAGGAGCAGGGCGGAGTCCGAGAGCACCAGGTACTCCACCGTGGCCGGGGTCCAGCGGGCCACGACCACCGTGGCCTGCGGTGTCCTGGGGTGAGAAAGGTCACAGGTTGCGGCGTGGGCCTCGGAGGTACGCGCGATGGCGAGGGACAGGGCGTCGACCAGAGGGGCATCCGGGAGTGAAACGGTCAGTTCGGTCAAAGCTCCGCCGAGGCGTGCGGTGAACCAGGGGACGGAATGCAGACAGCCCGTCCCGCCCTTCGGCGGGGTGACCCCGTCCAGGACGACGACCGAACCGCCCTGTCCGGAGGCCGGTAGTCCGACACTGGCGAAGTCCTCGTTGGGGCGGTCGGCGTCTCCCGGCTCCGAGGCGAGTTCAGTGCGCATCCAGCCAGTCTGCACGAGCCCTTCACAAGGGTCGCAAAAGGCTGGCAATGGTTGCGGGATCGGTGCGGCCGCGCAGGTCAGACGCCTGTTTTGGGATGGAATGCTTTGTTCCGGGAAGGCGTGGTGGCGAATATTGCCACCGCCCGCCGTCGGCGTCCAACCGGCGTGCCGCGCAAGGCTGCTGCAAGGGTCAGCGGAACTTGCCCCTCAACTCTCGTCCGGGGTTCACTCCTTCGGGTGGCGGGTCAGGTGATGCGCGTGCGCTGCCCACCGGCGCTGGGAGGGTCGGGAAGTGTACCGGGAGTGCGCGCCAGTTGACGGAACGTCACCCGGGCCCATGGGTTCACGAGTCAGGAATGCGAGCACCGGTGCAGAAGACGCGGCCTCGTCGTACAGGCAAGCAGACGGCCCCCGCTCAGGGCACTGAGCCGACGCCCCCCACCGGCAAGGGCCGTCCCACGCATGTACGCAACCGGCTCATCGTCGCCGTGGCCGTGGTCGCCGCGGCCATCGCCGGAGCCGGCACCCCGTCCGTCCTGGCCGCCTCCGGGCAACTCCACGACTCCCAGGAACTGGTGACGCTCGCGGAGCAGACGCAGGACGCCCTCGGGCTCGCGCACTCCCTCGCCGACGAGCGCGACGACGTCACCTCCTACATAGCGGCCGGCCGTCCCAAGGCCAAGGCGCCCTCCGAGCAGCGCAGCGCCCGCGTGGACCGGCAGGTCGAGGAGTTGCGGGCCGACACCGACACGCCCGCCTCGCTCCGCTCGGACCTCGACGACATCGCGGCCGTCCGCCGGGCGGCGCTCACCGGCAAGAGCAGCGCGCTCGAAGCGCACCAGGCGTACTCCACCTCCATCACCCAACTCCACCGGCTCGCCGAGCGGCTGGCGCAGCAGACGCCGCCCCGCGCGGGCTCCGGCGCCTACGCCCGGGCCGAGCTGGACTCCGCCGTCCAGCAGGCCGCCGCGGCCCGCGGGCTGCTGCTCGCCGCCCTCAGCGTGCCGCGCGGCGAGACGGTCACCGATCCCGTCACCGGTCTGCCGACCGAGACCTCCTCCGACGCCGACGCCCGGCAGCGCGACGCCCTGAGCGCCGCCGCCCAGCAGGCCCGGCTGCGCTCCGACGCGGCGCTGGCCGACTTCCGCGACACCGCCCCCAAGGCGGCCCGCACCTCGTTCGACTCCACGGTCACCGGCACCGAGGTCAACTCCGCCGAGAAGTACCTCGCCGCCCTCACCGACCAGCCGACGATGGCGGGCAGCGAGCTCTCCGTCGACACGAAGCGGCTGGACGCGGCCCTCTCGGCCCGGGTCGACCTGATGCGCGGCGTGGAGTCCGCCCTCTACGACCGGAGCACCAAGGACCTCGAGGCGCTGCGCGACGACGACGTCACCGCGCTGGAGATCCGCATCGCCGTCCTCGGCGCCCTCATGCTGCTCGCCGTCGGCGTCGCCACGGGCATGGCCCGCAGCCTCACCCGGCCCCTGGCGGTCCTGCGGCTGGGGTCGAAACGCCTCGCCGAAGCCGAGGACCCGGTGGCCGAGGAGCCGGTGAAGTTCACCGGCCGCAACGACGAGTTCGCCCAGGTCGTCCGCTCCGTCAACGCCCTGCACGGGCACGCGGCCGCCCTGACCGAGCGGATCGGCACGCTGGAGTCCGACCGCAAGCACCTCGTCGGCCAGCGCCAGAAGATGGCCGACGCACGCGAGGAACTGCGCGGCGAACTCGCCGAGTCCGTCGCCCAGCTGGAGCGGGTGCGCACGGCCATCGGCGGCACGTTCGTCAATCTCGCGCTGCGCACCCTCGGACTGGTCGAGCGGCAACTGGCCGTCATCGAGAACCTGGAGGAGCGCGAGCAGGACCCGGACCGGCTCGCGACCCTGTTCAAGCTCGACCACTTCGCGACGGTCATGCGCCGGCACAGCGAGAACCTCCTGGTCCTCGCCGGCACGGAGCACGTCCAGCACGCCGCCGGGCCCGTGCCGCTCGTGGACATCGTCCGTGCCGCGGTGAGCGAGATCGAGCGGTACGAGCGGGTCCGCATCGCCGCGCTGCCGCCGCATGCGCACATAGCCGGGTTCGCCGCGGACGACCTCTCCCACCTGCTGGCCGAACTCATGGAGAACGCCACGTCGTTCTCCCCGCCCGACCTGCCCGTCGAGGTCTCCGGCTGGCTGCTGGAGAACGGCGAGGTCATGCTCTCCGTCCAGGACGAGGGCATCGGCATGGCCGAGGACCGGCTGGAGCGCCTGAACTCCCGCCTCGCCGACTTCGACCCGGAGGCGCCCTACGACCAGGAGGGTGAGGACGGTCTCGGCCTCGGCCTGTACGTCGTGGCCCGCCTCGCCCACCGTCACGGGGTGCGCGTGCAGTTGCGCGAGCAGAAGCAGGGCGGTGTCGCGGCGGTCGTCGTCCTGCCCCGCACCCTCCTCGCGGCCGCCCCGCACACGGCCGTCCCGGCCTCCGGCCCGCTCTCCGGAACGACCCACACCGTCTCCTTCCCGGGCGCCGACGCCGAGGCCAACTCCAACGTCCTGCACGGCCGCGCGAACGGCGCGGACCCCCTGGTGACGCTGGCGGAGAAGGCCGTACGGCGGGAAGAGACCGCGGGGGTGGCGGAAGGCGCCGCAGAGCATCCGGAACCGGCTGAACCGGCGGCACCGCCGGAGACTCCCGCCGAGACCACGATGGTGCTGGCCCCGGTACCGCAGGCGGAACCGGAGCCGACGCAGCACGAATCCGCGGCCGCCGACGGCGAGTCCGCCCCGCAGGGGCCACCCGCCCACGACCACGAAACCCGCACGGGGGGCGCGGGTGGGAACGCATACGCCGAAGGCGAAGCCGAGGCTGACGTGGAACACGAACGCGTCACCGACAAGGGCCTCCCCAAGCGCACCCCGAAGATCACCGCTCCGGAGACCGCCCCACGCCAGCGCAGCGGCTCCGTGGACGCCGCGGCCCTCCGCCGCCGCCTCGGCGGCTTCCGCCAGGGCGCCCAGGCCGGCTACCGCGAGGTGGAGGCGGAGATCGCCGAGCAGACGGCCTCGCACAAGCGGCCGGTCACCGGCACATCAGGACCAGCTGAATCCGAAGAAGCCACGGGGGGCACAGCCGAGGAGGCAAGCAGTTGACCGCTCCCAGTACCTTCGGACTGATCGGGCTGAGCAGTGAGGCCCGCAACCTGCACTGGCTGCTGACCAACCTCGTCGAGGAGGTACCCGGCATCCTCTCGGTCGCGGTCGTCTCCTCCGACGGACTGCTCCTGCTCTCCTCCGACGACCACCGCAACAAGCAGGCCCGTGAGGCCCTGCAGGCGCGCGGAACCAAGCGGAGCCCGCGCGGCTCCGCCGCCGACCTGGCCACCATCGTCTCCGGCATCGGCAGCCTCACCGTCGGCGCCGCCAAGCTGATGGACTTCGGCGGGGTCAGGCACACGATGGTCGCGATGGACGAGGGCAGCCTGTTCGTGATGTCGATCAGCGACGGCTCGCTGCTCGGCGTCCACGGCTCCGCGGAGTGCGACATGAGCGTGGTGGCGTACCACATGGCCCTGTTCGTCGGCCGCGCCGGCCATGTCCTGACGCCCGAACTCCGCAGCGAGCTCCGTAGTTCCCTGGAGCGGTCCCAGACGACGGGGAGTGCCCGATGAGCAGTACACCGAAGCATCACCTCCCGGTCCGCGGCGGTGGCCGCAAACCCGCCCGGGTCCGCCCCTACTCGCTCACCGGCGGCCGCACCCGGTTCGGCCACGTCCTCCTGGTGGAGACGTTCGTGGCGAGCACGGCCGCGCTGGAGGCCCCGGAGGAGCGCCGGGAACTGACCAACGGCTCCCTCTCCACCCGCGTGATGCCGGAGCTCCAGGCCATCGTCGAACTGTGCCGCCGGATGCGTACGGTGGCCGAGATCGCCGCGCTGCTGAAGATGCCGCTCGGCGTGGTCCGCGTGCTCCTCAGCGACCTCGCGGACCAGGGAAAGATTCGTGTGTACGGAACGGGAACCGGCCACGGCACGGGCCGCCCGGACCGAGCTCTGCTGGAAAGGGTGCTGAGTGGACTCCGTCGTCTCTGACGCCGCTCACGGCGTCTCCGCAACATCCCCGTCCGTTCAGCCCGACGCGAGCATGCACGCCTGGGAGACGGACCGCACCCGCGCCCCCATAGCCACGAAGATCGTGGTGGCGGGTGGCTTCGGCGTGGGCAAGACCACCCTGGTCACCGCCGTCTCGGAGATCACGCCCCTGCAGACCGAGGCGCTGATGACCGAGGCGAGCGAGGCCACCGACGATCTCACCGCCACACCGGGCAAGACCACCACCACCGTGGCCATGGACTTCGGGCGCCTCACGCTCGACGACGACCTGGTGCTCTACCTGTTCGGCACGCCGGGCCAGCAGCGGTTCTGGTTCATGTGGGACGACATCGTGCGCGGCGCGATCGGCGCGGTCGTCATGGCCGACACACGCCGGTTGAAGGACTGCTTCCCGGTACTGGACTACTTCGAGAGCTCCGGGCTGCCGTACGTGGTCGCGGTGAACCACTTCGACGACAGTGAGCTGTTCGAGCCGGAGGATGTGCGGGAGGCCTTGACCATCCCGCGACACATACCTGTCATGATCATGGACGCGCGTCGCCGGATCTCCGTGATCGAGACCCTCCTGGCCCTGGTGGGCCACGCGCTCGACGAAACCCCCGAGTAGAGGACAGCCCCGCATGCGGAAGATACTCGTCGTCGGAGCCGGTCAGTCCGGGCTCCAGATCGCTCTCGGCCTCCAGTCGCAGGGGTACGAGGTCACCCTGATGTCCAACCGGACGGCGGACGAGATCCGCACCGGCCGAGTCATGTCGACGCAGTGCATGTTCCACACGGCACTGCAGCACGAGCGCGATCTCCAGCTGAACTTCTGGGAGTCCCAGGCCCCGAAGATCCAGGGACTCGGCGTCTCGGTCGCCGCCCCCGGCTCCTGGGCCGAGGGTCCCGCGGCGCGTGCGATCGACTGGCTGGGCAGGCTCGACGGGTACGCGCAGTCGATCGACCAGCGCGTGAAGATGGCCGGCTGGATGGAGACGTTCGCGCAGCGCGGCGGGCAACTCGTCATCCACGGCGCGGCCGTCGGCGACCTCGACTACTTCTCCCGCACGTACGACCTGGTGCTGGTCGCGGCCGGCAAGGGCGAGCTGGTGCAGATGTTCGGCCGGGACGCGGAGCGTTCCCCCTACAGCGAGCCGCAGCGCGCGCTGGCCGTGTCGTACGTCCACGGTCTGGGGCCGCGCCCCGAGCACCCGGACACCGAAGCGGTCCGCTGCAACCTCGTGCCGGGCGTCGGTGAACTGTTCGTCATGCCTACGCTGACCACCTCCGGCCGTGCCGACATCCTGTTCTGGGAGGGCATACCCGGCGGCCCGCTCGACGCCTTCAGCGGCGTCAAGGACCCGGCGGAGCACCTCTCCCTGACCCTGGAACTCATGGAGCGGTACGTCCCCTGGGAGTACGCGCGGGCCACCAAGGTCGAGCTGACCGACGCGGGCGGCACGCTGGCCGGCCGTTACGCCCCCACCGTCCGCAACCCCATCGGCCGCCTCCCCGGCGGAGGTCTCGTGCTGGGTGTGGCGGACGTCGTCGTCGCGAACGACCCGATCACCGGGCAGGGCTCCAACTCGGCGTCCAAGTGCGCCGCCGCGTACCTCTCCTCGATCGTCGAGCACGGCGACAAGCCGTTCGACGAGGAGTGGATGCGGTCCGCCTTCGACCGCTACTGGGACACCGCCCAGCACGTCACCAAGTGGACCAACGCGATGCTCGCGCCGCCGCCGGAGCACATCCTGAACCTGATCGGCGCCGCCGGCGAGCTCCAGCCGGCCGCCGACCGCTTCGCCAACGGCTTCAACGACCCGGCGGACTTCGAGAACTTCTTCTACGACCCGGAGAAGACGCAGGCCTACCTGGCCGAGCTGTCCGGGGCTGGCGCGGCGTAGCCGTTGTAGCCCTTGTCCGACCCGTCCGTAACGCCCCTGGGGAGCTTCGGCGGCGCGTACCGCCGCAGGGGCTTCCCGGCCGGGTCCGGGCGTACGGCCCCCAGGAGCGGGTTGGCCGCGATCGGTGACACCTTCACCTTCGCGCCCGGGCGGGGGGCCTGTACGACCATGCCGTCGCCGAGGTACAGCGCCACATGCGTGGCCTCTGGGAAGTACACGACCAGGTCCCCCGGGCGCAGCTCGGCGAGCGGGATCCGCTTCAGCCGCTTCCACTGCTCCTGGCTGGTCCGGGGGATGGGCGCCCCGGCCTCCGCCCAGGCCTGCGAGGTCAGGCCCGAGCAGTCGTAGGACTTCGGGCCCTCCGCACCCCACTCGTACGGCTTGCCGAGCTGCCGGACGACGTAGCGCAGGGCTCGGTCGCCCTCCGCTGATGGTCTGCGGACGCTGCTGAGTGCGCCGGACGCCATGAATGTCCTCTGGGCCTTCGTGATCCCGTTCTCCTCGAACTCGGAGAGGGCGGCGAGCTGGTCGCGGCTGAGGGTGGCGAGCAGGTCCTCGACGGCGTGCAGCCGTTTGACGACCTGGTCTCGTTCCTTCTTCCGCCGCTCGGTGAGGGCGAGCTGCGCGTCGAGCGCCTTGCGGGCCTTGCGGGCCAGCTCGTCGGCCTTCCGCTCGTCGCCGGTCAGCCGGTTGATGGTGTCGGCCCGCTCCCGTGCGATCCGGCCGATCACATGGCGCTGGTCGATCGCGTGCTGGGGATCGCGGGCCAGGAGCAGCCGTAGGTACGGAGAGAGGTCGGAGCTGCTCTGGTACTGCTGCCGGGCCAGACGGCCGACCGCGCTGCGGCTGTCGTGCAGGGAGAGCCGGGCGCGGGCGAGGGCGCGGTTCAGGCGGTCGGTCTCGGTGCGCTGCCTCTTCAGCTTCTCCTCGGTGGCGTTGTAGGCCTCGGTGGCCTGTTCGGCCTTGCGGTAGAGAGTCTGAAGGTCCGTCAGGAGGTAGGCGAGGGAGGCGGGGGGTGGTCCGGGGTCGGGTTCCGGGGCTGCGCTGGAAGGGGTGGGAGCGAGGACGGTCGTCGCTGCCAACGCCGCCGTACAGGCCAGACGCAGAAGGGTTCCTGACATGCCATCACCTCCGATGCGGGGGCGGCCCTTCGGCCACCGGACATCGTGAGGATGAGGGGTGCGGGGGTGGTGTGTGCGGTAAGCCTGCGCGGTTCGGCGCAACAGGGTCACCCGTCGGCGTCGTCCCGCTTGCCGGGCGGCGTGGCGTGTGGCTTCGACCAGGGCCATGTGAGTCGCCGGGGCGGAGCGCCCTCGGGGGCGTACTCGTACTTCCAGCGGTTGGTCAGGCCGACCCTGCCCTGTCCGCGGGGCACGCGGAGGTAGACGAGCACCGTGGGCGGGCCGCCGGCGGGGTCCGGGACGGGGATGCGGTACGTCTTGGGCGGGTGGCCGGTGATGCCGAGCAGGACGGGCAGGACCCTGCCGTCCATGGGGCCGCCCTCGAAGGGGGTGTCTTCGCTCTTCACGGGATCAGTGTCAGACATCCTCGGCGAGGGCCAGGACCAGGGCGTCGGTCTGCGGGTCACGGCGGGCCGTCACCGACAGCATGGCCACGAACTGCTCGACGAGCCAGTCGCGGAGGTCCTCGGCGGGGGGCTGCTTGTCCTCGTCGAGCCAGATGAGCGACGAGGCCTCCACGGCGGTGATCCACATGCGGATGGTCATGCGCAGGCGGGGGCCGGGGGTGGTGACCTCCAGGTGCCTGACGATGTGCTCGGCGGCGGCGCGGCGGACGCCGTCGACGATGGCGGTGGTCCGTGAGGTCTCCACGACGCTGCCACCCTGGAGGAGGGCGCTGAAGCCGGCGTCGTGCTGGTCGACGAAGGCGAGGTAGCGGTCCAGGGCGCGGGACAGGCGGGGGAGGAGGGGGCCCTCGCGGGGTTCGTCGAAGCAGTGCCGGAGCTCGTCGGCGGCGGAGCGGAGGGCGGCCTCGTAGAGCTGCTGCTTGCCGCCGGGGAAGTACCGGTAGACCAGGGGCCGCGACACCCCCGCCGCCTCCGCCACGTCGTCCAGGGAGACGTCCTCCGGGGCGCGGTGCGCGAAGAGCGACAGCGCGGAGGTGAGCAGCTGGCTGCGGCGTTCCTCGACGCTGAGTCGCCGGTAGGCGGGGGTGGGGGCGGATGGTGTCATGACTCGCAGCGTAGTCGGGGGGTCCGGGGGCCTGTGGCGGCCTGTGCGGTCTCGGTGGGGTGCGCGTTGCGCCTGCGCGGTGGTGGTGGGTCGGGGACGTGTCGGGGGGTGTCCGTCCTCGGAACGGCGCGATGGGGTTGCGTACCGACTAACCCTTCGTTGACGCGCCAACCGCTGCGGGCGGGCACCCCCCGACACGTCCCCTTGCGTGAGCCGGCGGGTGCGGGTGCGTCCCGCTAGCGCGCGTCCACGTGCTGGAAGTCGACGTTGGTGAGGCGGGCGGCCTTCGGGGTCAGTTCGGCCAGGCCCTGGCCCTCGAAGGTGTCGGTGATCAGGGCGCCCCTGGTGGCGCCCAGGGCGGACTGCTCGTCATTGGGGACGAGTGCCGCGTTGGAGCGGTAGGACTCCTTCAGCAGGGATTCCTGCTTGTGGGCGAGCGGGAGCAGGGCGACGACGCCGCCGTCGGCTGTCCGCAGGGCGTAGACGCTCGGGTCGGCGGGGGACTTGGCGAAGAACTTCTCGGTGGCCTTGCCCTCGGCCGCGCCCTCGGTGCTGCTTCGCTGATAGGTCTTCCTGGCGTTCTCGACCGGTGCGGTGGAGGTCAGGGCCTTGCCCTTCTTCTTGCCGCCGGTTTCGAGGAAGTCCGCGTAGGCGGCGCCTATGCCGGACGGGGCCAGCCCGCCGATCTTCGTGTCGGGGGCGACGGCCTCGGCGAGACCGTTCTTGTCGAGGGCCGGCTTGGGGATGTCTTCTGCGGCGGCCCACAGGGACAGCACCATCTTGTAGGTTCCGTCCACCTTGTCGAAGACCAGGAGCACTCTTTCGTCGGTGTTCGCGCTGGACTTGGCCTGGACGGCGAACCAGTCGCCCGTGCCCTTCTTCGGGATCACGTAGGTGCGGTCCGTGTAGGAGAAGGGCTTGGCGTAGTCCTTCTGATCCTTCTTCGGCCAGGTGTCGAAGAGGGTGTAGACGGCCTTGTCCATCGCGTAGACCTGGCCGGCCTCGACCGTCGCGAGGAGCCTTTCGTCCTGGGTGGCGTTGGCCTTGTTGTTGACCTTTTCGTAGCGGTCGGCGACCTTCTTGGCGGTCGCCTTGCTGACCACGCCCTGTGGGGCGGGCGCCTTGTCGGTGCCGGCGGACTCGCTGCCGCACGCGGTCAGGGCGAGGGTGGCGGTGGCGCCGACGGCGGCGGTCCGCAGGGCGTGGGGGATGTGGGGGGACATGCGGGAGTGATCTCCTTCGTGGCCACTGACAGTGACGGGGTCACAGAGGACAGTAGCCACCCTGCATGGACATGACCCGGGCGGGGTCTATGCCAGCAGACCGGAGGACTTCCACAGCCGGCGTCCCACTCCGCGCAGCACCCCGATGTCGTCGAGGAAGTCCGTCAGCCGCTTCGAGCCGTTCTGCATGACCTCCCGGCGGTGGCCGCTGGCCTTGACCTGGGCGAGGGCCTCGCGCTTGTCCAGGCCAACGTTCGTGTAGACGTCCGGGTTCACGAACGCCACCGAGAAGACCCGGGCGAACTCGCCGGAGGTGACCCGGGTGAACTCCTGCGACCACTTCGGGGCCGTCACCATCTGGCGGCGGAGTTCCTCGCGGGCGTAGCGCACGTGGCGGGCCTCCTCCACGACGTGGATGCGGGTGACGCCCCTGACCAGGGTCTGGACCCGCTCGTCGGGGAACGTGAGGCGCTGCATCCAGTCGAGGACCTCCTCGCCGAGGAGGGTGGCGGTGAAGGAGCCGGGCGTGGTGGAGATGGTCTTGAACAGGCGGCCCAGGTGCTGGTGCGCGCGGCTGACCGGGTACCAGGGCGTGTCGCCGTGGGAGATCAGGCGGGCGAACATCTTGGAGTGGCGGCACTCGTCCTCGATCTCCGTGAGGGCGTAGCGGACGTGTGCGCTGGTCGCGGCCTTGTCGTAGATGTGGCGGACGAGGAGCTGCATGAGGATGATCTCGAACCAGATGCCCAGGGAGGCGAGGGCCGCCGCCTCGTGCTGGGAGAGCAGGATCCGCTGTTCCTCGCCCATGCGCTTCCAGAGCGGGGTGTCGTAGAGCGAGACCAGCTCCGGGGGCCAGAACCACTTGCCCTCCTCGAAGGGCGCGTCCCAGTCCAGTTCCTTGTCCGGGTCGAAGGAGTGCTTGGCGGAGGAGTCGAGGAGCCGCTGGGCCACCTGCTCCCGGTCCTTGAGCAGGCCGAGGGCATCGCGCAGGCCGTCGAGCGCGTCGGCTTCCGTCAGGGTCGTCATGGCTGCCCACCTCGTTGTGCACACGTCACTGTTTCCCTTATGAGACTGCGTGTCAGCAAGCTCGTCAATCCCCTGTGCGTGATTTGTTGACGCGGCGTCTACCACGTAGGAGCCTGCGGGGCATGCCGACCTTCGACCTGTACGCCGAGGAACCGGAAGAGTCCGTGTGGCAGGTGCCGGCTAGCGGCGCGGCCCGTTTCAACTGGGAGTACGACGCTGGCCGTGACCGCCTTCTGGCCCTCTATCAGAAGGGCAAGGACAAGCAGTGGGACGGGCAGAGGCGGATCGACTGGGAGCTGGAGGTGGATCCGTACGATCCGCTCGGAACCCCGGACGAGGCGATGTCCCTCTACGGGACCAAGTACTGGGCGAAGCTGACGGAGAAGGACAAGGGCGAACTGCGCCTGCACTACGCCTCCTGGCAGTTCAGCCAGTTCCTGCACGGTGAGCAGGGCGCGATGATCTGCGCCGCGCGGATCGTCGAGTCCGTCCCTGATCTGGATGCGAAGTTCTACTCCGCGACCCAGACCATGGACGAGGCCCGGCACGCCGAGATCTACGGCCGGTTCCTGCACGAGAAGGTCGGGCTGCTGTACCCGATCAACGACAATCTCCAGTCCCTGCTGGGGGACACGCTGCGCGACTCGCGCTGGGACATGCCCTACCTGGGCATGCAGGTGCTGATCGAGGGCCTGGCGCTGGCCGCCTTCGGCATGATCAGGGACACGACGGACAAGCCCCTGCCGAAGCAGATCCTCGCGTACGTCATGCAGGACGAGGCCCGGCACGTGGCCTTCGGGCGGATGGCGCTCAGGGACTACTACAAGCAGCTCACCGACGCCGAGCTGAGGGAACGCGAGGAGTTCGTCATCGAGGGCTGCTACCTCATGCGCGACCGGCTGCGGGGCGTGGAGGTGCTGGAGAACTTCGGCATCCCGAAGGCCGAGGCCGAAGCCTGCAGTGAGCAGTCCGAGTTCCTCGCCCTGTTCCGCAAGCTCCTCTTCAGCCGCATCGTCCCCTGCGTCAAGGACATCGGCCTGTGGGGCAAACGCCTCCAGCAGGCCTACGTCGACATGGGCGTCCTGGAACTGGGCGACTCCAGCCTCGACCTGCTGATGGCCCAGGACGAGGAGATCGCCGAGAAGCTCGACGCGGAGCGCTTCGCGGCGGAGGAGCGGGAGCGCGTCGCGGAGGTGGAGGGGGCGATCGAGGCCGGCCGGCGACCCGACGGCTGATCGACCGCCGCTAGACCGAGCAGCCCAGCCCCTCCGGCACCTCGCCCAGCAGCGGTGTCGCCCCCTGGGGCGGGTACGACGTGCGCAGGGTGAAGGCGTACGGGGTCGGGCCGTGGGTGCGGAGGTGGAGCAGGCGGGACTCCGCCTCGGCCACGGTCGGGCGGTGGCCTGCCGGGACCCACCACATCGTCACCATCGCCTCCTGGACCCGCTCGAACCACTCGCGGCGGCGTGCGAGCATCTCCCGGTGCCTGCCCTGGTACATGTACGCCGTGAGCGCGTCCGTGTCCCGCCACACCGACATGTTGATGATCAGCCAGGAGTCACCGAAGACGGGCACGTTCGTCGCGTCGCCTGAGTCGTCCTGCAACCGCCACACGAAACCGTCGGCGCCGTCGGCGTCCGCGTTCACGGGGTCCAGGGCGTCGACGAAGTCCTTCAACTGCGGGGAGTCCAGCGGGGCCTTGAGGCGGGCGATGTTGACCTGGGCGAGTTCGAAGGCGGCGGCAGCAGTCATGACCGAACGGTAGGTCGGGACCCTGATCTCGCGGTAGAGCCGTCTCAGGAACCGGGCAGCCGGTCACGGGACTTCAGTGCGGCCTCCATGACCGCCCGCGCGATCGGCGCCGCGTCGCCGCCCCCGCTGATGTCCCCGCGGTTCGCGTCCGCGTCCTCCACGACGACCGCGACCGCCACCCGAGGCTGCAGATCGCGATCGCCCTGCGCCCAGGAGACGAACCAGGCGTACGGCGTCCCGGAGTTGCCGATGCCGTGCTGGGCGGTGCCGGTCTTGCCGCCGACCTTGGCACCGCGGATCGCGGCGTTGCGTCCGGTGCCGCTCTTGACCACGCCCCGCATCAGCCCGCGCAGCCGGGCGGCGGTCGCGGGGGACATCGCCTGGCGGATCGCGCGCGAGCCGGCGGTCGCGAGGGTGCTGCCGCCCGGCCGGGTCGTGCGCTCCACCAGGTAGGGCTCCCGCATCTGTCCGCCGTTCGCCACGGCCGCCGCCACCATCGCCATCTGCAGCGGGGTGGCGCGGGTGTTGTACTGGCCGATCGACGACAGCGCGAGCTGTGCCTGGTCGAGCGAGGTGTCGAAGGTGGACCGCGCCACCGCGAAGGGGATCCTGAGCGCTGTGTCGTTGAATCCGAAGGCCCGGGCCGCGGCCGTCATGCCCGGAACGCCCACCTCCACGCCGAGCTGGGCGAACACCGTGTTGCAGGAGAAGACGAACGCCTCGCGCACGGAGGCGTCCGCGCAGCCCTTCGAATCGTTCGACAGACGTGTCCTCGTACTGGGCAGCCGGTAGGGGTCGGGGGAGTCGGTCGGCTCGTCGAGGTCCGTGACCAGGCCGGCGTCCAGCGCGGCGGCCAAGGTGACGATCTTGAAGGTCGAACCCGGCGGATACGTCTGCCGTACCGCCCGGTTGAGCATCGGCCGGTCCCGGTCGGCGTTCAGCCGCTTCCAGGCCCGGGCCGCCGTCGCTCCGTTCCCGGACAGCGGCTGGGGGTCGTAGGACGGGGCGGACACCAGGGCCAGGATCCGGCCGGTCGACGGCTCCAGGGCCGCCACCGCGCCCTTGCGGCCGGCGAGTCCCCGGTACGCCGCCCGTTGCGCCGCCGGGGCGAGCGTGGTCACGACGTCCCCGCCGGCGTTGCGCGCACGCGTGAAGTCGTTCCACAGCGGGAACGGCGCGAGCATCGGGTGCGAGCCGGACAGGACGCCGTCCTCGGTGTGCTCCAGGAGCGTCGTCCCGTACAGCTGGGAGGCGAAGCCGGTGACCGGCGCGTACACCGGTCCGTCGGCGTAGGTCCGCTCGTAGCGCAGGTGCTCGCGGGTGTCCTGCGAGCCGGTGACGGGCCGGCCGCCGACCAGGATGTCCCCGCGCGGCCCCTCGTAACGGGCGATCTCCGGGCGGCGGTTGGCGGGGTGGCCGTCGTATGCCGGGGCCTGGACGACCTGGACGCGGGCGGCGTTCAGCAGCAGGGCCACCAGCAGCAGTGCGCAGAAGAGGCCGGCGTGCCGGATGTGCCGCGTCATGGGGTCTCCTGCCCGTCGTGCTGCCGCCGGGCCGAGTCGCTCACCCGGACCAGCAGCGCCACGATCGCCCAGTTGGTGACCACCGACGAGCCGCCCTGCGCCAGGAACGGCATCGCCATGCCGGTCAGCGGGATCAGGCCGGTCACCCCGCCCGCGATCACGAACACCTGGAGCGCCACCAGCGAGGCGAGGCCCACCGCGAGCAGCCGGCCGAAGGGCTCGCGCAGCGCGAGGCCCGCCCGGTAGCCGCGCTCCACCAGCAGGCCGTACAGGACGAAGATGGCCGACAGGCCCGCCAGGCCCAGTTCCTCGCCCGCCGTGGCCAGGATGAAGTCCGATTTCACGGCGAAGCCGATGAGGACCGAGTGGCCGAGACCGAGGCCCGTGCCGAGGAAGCCGCCCTCCGCGAAGGCGAACAGGGACTGGGCGAGCTGGTTCGGGCCCTCACCCGCGTCGACCGAGGCGAACGGGTGAAGCCACGTCTCGATCCTGCTGTGCACATGCGGCTCGAGGCGTCCGACGGCGACCGCGCCCAGCGCCGCCAGCAGCAGCCCCACGGCGATCCAGCCGGTGCGGCCCGTGGCGACGTAGAGGAGGACGACGAACAGGCCGAAGAAGAGCAGCGACGTACCGAGGTCCCGCTCCAGGATCAGCACGCCGACGCTCACCAGCCAGACGGCGACGATCGGGCCGAGCACCCGGCCGGTGGGGAACTGGAACTTCCAGATGCGGCGGCCGGTGTACGCGAGGGCGTTGCGGTTCGCGGCCAGGTACGCGGCGAAGAACACCGCCAGCAGCACCTTCGCGAACTCGCCCGGCTGGATCGAGAACCCGGCGACGCGGATCCAGATGCGGGCCCCGTTCACCGCCGGGAACAGGATCGGCAGGGTGAGCAGGACGAGCACGGCGACGACACAGACGTAGGTGTAGCGCTGGAGCACCCGGTGGTCGCGCAGGAGCAGGACGACCAGGATGAACAGCGTCACGCCCAGCGTCGACCACACCAGTTGGGCCGGTGCCGCCCGGTCGCCCGGGGTCTCCAGGTCGAGCCGGTAGATGAGCACCAGGCCGAGCCCGTTGAGCAGCACGCCGATGGGCAGCAGGAGGGGGTCGGCGTGGGGGGCCCGCAGCCGCACCGCCAAATGCGCCAGCAGCGCGAGCACGCCGAGCCCGGCGCCGTATCCGGCGGCACCGGGCGGGAGGGTGCCGTGCTGGGCGAGGCCCACGTCGCAGTAGCCGTACACGGACAGCAGTACGGCCAGGACGATGAGGGCGAGCTCGATGCCACGGCGGCGGGGGAGGGGGCGGACGGCGGGCGCGGGCGGGTCCGCCGTCGCCACGGTGATTCCGGCCTTGCTCATGTCCGGAACTTACCCAAACGGTGCGTCTTGTGTGTGTTTGGGTGACCGAGTGTCAGCACCAGCGTGGCGCGGGGCCGATGTTGTCGATGAAGCGCGCCGCGCCCCAGGCCCAGGTGCCGTCCGCGAGGAGGTACCAGAGCGGGTTGCCCTGCACGGTCTGGCCGGGGGCCTTGCAGAAGATCTTGACGATGTCGCCCCGGTGGGCGAACCGGATGATCCGCGAGCCGCGGTTCGGGGCGCTGCGCAGCGCCAGCGTGTTCGCCGTGACGATGCCCCGGGAGAAGCGCCGGTGGTCGTCGGGGCGGTGGTGTCCGTCGCCGCCCATCGTGCCGGCGCCCATCGTGGTGTCACCCGTCGTGTCCCACTCGTCGTCCGCGACGGCGGGCGTGACGGCGGCAGCGGCGGCGAGGAGTGCGGCGGCGGTGGCTATGGAGAGGCGGGAGCGCAGAGACATGGGGAGTACCTCCATGTGGGGGCGAGAAGACCGAAGCTGACTAATCGCCACATTAGGAGCGCCCTCCGGGCCCCGCCCGTCACAGTGGGCCATAGGAGGCCCGGGCGCTCACTCCACCGCCAGTACCAGGGTCGCCACCGCCCCGCCGTCCGGCGCGTTCGCGAACCCCAGCCGCGCACCCAGCACCTCGGCCTGCCCCAGCGCGATGGTCAGCCCCAGCCCGTGCCCCCTGGTCCCGCCCTCCGTACGGAACCGCTGCGGACCGTGCGCCACCAGGTACTCCGGAAAACCGTCCCCGTGATCGCGAACCGTCACCACCGGCCCGTCCACGGTCACCACCACCGGCCCCCGGCCGTGCTTGTGCGCGTTCGCCACGAGATTCCCGAGCACCCGCTCCAGCCGCCGCCGGTCCGTCTCCACGGACACATCCCGTACGACCCTGACCTCCGTGCCGCTGCCCGCTGCCCGCACCGCCCGCTCGGCCAACGGCCCCAGCCGCTCCGTGTCCAGCTCCAGCCGCTCCCGCCCGGTGTCCAGCCGGGAGATCTCCAGCAGGTCCTCGGTGAGGGTGCGCAGTGCCGCGACCCGGTCCCGCACCAGCTCCGTCGGGCGGCCCGGCGGCAGCAGTTCGGCCGCCGCGTGCAGCCCGGTCAGCGGCGTGCGCAGCTCATGGGCCACGTCCGCCGTGAACCGCTGCTCGGCCAGCAGCTTGCCCTGCAACGACGACGCCATGGAGTCCAGCGCGGCGGCGACCGCGGCCACCTCGTCCTGCGGGCGCGCCGCGACCTTGGCGGGCGGGTCCGTTCGCGGGGCCGTACGGGGGTCGTTCACGCGCGCGTCCAGGTCGCCCGCGCTGATCCGCCGGGCCACCCGCGCCGTGGTGTGCAGCCGCCGCGTCACCCGCGTCACCGCGAACGCGCCGACCAGCAGCGTCGCCCCGATCGCCAGGCCCGACGACCACAGGATCGCCCGGTCCAGGCCCGCGATGGTGCGCGCCTGCTGCGAGTAGTCGACCGCCACGGCCAGGGCCCCGCCGTCGGCCGGCCCCGCCGCCCACATCGTGGGGCGCCCCTCGCGGTCGGCCACCATCGTGCCCCGGTCGCCGGCCACCGCGAGGTCCCGCAGCTGCCGGGGCAGCTCCGGGGGATCCATCGCGGCGCCCCGCCGCAGGGGGTCCCCGGCCTCGTACCGCTCCGTCGCCTGCTCCAGTCGCTGCAACGCCTGGTCGCGGGCCTGGCCGACGGTCTGGTCGGTCACCTGCACATGCACCAGGACGCCGAGCAGCGCGGCGAGCGCGCAGCACATCACCGTGATGAAGGCGGCGGCCTTCACGGCGAGCGTCCCCGACCACTGGGGGAGCGTGGGTCTCATCCGGCGCTCGCCGAGGGGGACGCGGACGGGTGGCGGGAGTGCTTCCGCGGGCCGGTGCGCAGCATCTCGTCGTGGGTGAGGAGCATGGCCCGCTGGTCCCGGTCCCAGGTCCACTGGAGGCGGTACTCGTAGCCCGCCACCTCGGAAGGCGAGCGGATGACCAGGGAACGCCCGGCCAGTTCCACGCCGCTCAGCGCGTCCTCCCACGACATCACCTGCACGAGCCGGTGCTTCTCCACGGTGTAGACGCGCACCGCGGTCGTCTTGCCGGGCAGCAGCCGGAAGCCCAGCGTCAGATCGTCGCGCCCGTCGCCGGTCAGGTCCCGGTAGTACGGCTTGAGGACCGGGCATCTTCCGTGCCCGGGGCCCTTGCCGCAGCCGGTCATCCGGCCGGCCGTGTCGCGGTAGGGCGCCTTGCCGCCGTCGTAGTCGCCCGGGCTCGCGGCGATCTCGGCCCGGACGACCCCGACCGGGTCCACGCCGCGGATGTCGTCGCCGGCGGGGACCTTGACGCCCTTGACCACCTCGGTGTTCACCTCACCGATCTCGAAGGCCGGGCTGGACGCGGGTGTCTGCTCCGGCCAGAGCCGGGCCGGACCGACCGCCGTCGGCGTCGACCCGGCACCCTCGAGCCCTCCGGCGTCCCCGCAGCCCGCGGCGGCCGCCAGCAGGAGGGCGACGACGACGGCGCGGCGGGCGGCTTGACCGGGTCGGCTTCCGAGAAGGCCTCCGGGACGGCTGAGGGGCACTGCACTCCTGCGGTTCGAGGGTGATCACGCGGCTCGGGCACGACCCGTCGGCCCGGTACACCTTATTCGTGGGGAAGTCCCATTTGCGCGCGAGGGAGCCCGTTTGCCGCCGCACCGGCCGGGTGCTGTGCTGGTTCTGTGCCGTGCTGGTTCCGTGCAGTGCTACTCCGTGAGTTCCTCCAGCAGCCGGGCTGTGGTCAGCCCGGCCCGCAGGTACTCGACGAACAGCTCATTGTGCAGCGCCCAGGGCGAGCGGCGGTCCCGGATCAGCCGGATCGCCGTCTCGGCGGAGTGGCCCCGGCGCATCAACGCGTGCGCGACGACGAGGCCGGAGCGGTTGTACCCGTGGTAACAGCGAACGAGGATCCTGCGGCCCTCGTCCAGCGCCTCGCACGCCGCCTCCGCCAATCGGATCACCCCGGCGAGCTGCGTCCCGTCGAGCGGCCCGTCGGGAATGGGCCAGACGTGGTGCCGGACGCCCGGATCGGGGCCGTGTCCGGGCAGCCGCAGCAGCGTCTGCACGAGGTCGAACTCGTCCCGTACGACGGCGAACTCCGGATGGCCCAGGGTGCCCGTGAACTCGTGGCCGCCCATCCACAGTCCGGGGACCACCTCGCTCCACGGGCTCTCCGGAGCCGGCACATCGGGTTTCCTGCGGGTACGCAACAAAGCCTCCCCACCATCACCGCCCGGGGGCCTGCCCAACTCCTCTCAAAGGTAACCGGGTTCTTGCCCCCGCAGCACCCCGCCTGTTCCCATGGTCGGGGGTGATGGTGCATGGACGGACTGCGCGTCATACCGACCCGGCGACACGGCCAGGAACGGCTGTACGTCTGCCTCCCGGACGGCAGGAACATCGCCTGGTACGACCGTGAGGCAGCCCGGGTCAACCTGCTCGGCGCGGACCGCGAGGACGACGTGCTCCGGGCCCTCGGGCCCTTCATCACCGGCCCGGTGACGGTGGGGCCGCCCCCGGTGCCGACCCCCGCCGAACTCGCCCGTCTGGCGCTCCACCCCGACGACGACCTGGCCCCCAACCGCCCCGGCGAGGCCCTCGTCGTCGCCCTCGACCGCGACCCCGGCCCGGCCCACCGGCTCCGCCCCGACCCGCGCCGCCGGGCCCTGACGGCCGAGCAGACGGTCGGGGACGCCCTGGACGCCCTGGACGGCGCGGGCTGGCACGCCCTGCACTCCGTACCGCTCCCCGGCGGCAGCCGCATCCACCATCTGCTGATCGGCCCCGGCGGGCTGTACGCCGTGCACACCCTGTACGCGCGCAAGCACCGCGTGACGGTCTCCGACCCCATGGTCACCCTGGGCCGCCGCGACCCGTACCCCCTGCTCCGCCGCGTCCGCACCGACGCCGACCGCGCCTCCTACGCCCTGACGGCGGAGGTCCGCCCCGTACTCGCCCTGATGGGCCCCACGACGATTTCGGTCCCGGCCCCGCCCCGCGAGCTCCGGATCCTGACGGACACGGATGTCCAGAGCCTGGCGGGCCAGGGCGCCGTCCTGAAACCGGCGGACGTGGAGGCCCTGCACGCGATGGCCCGGGACCGGAACACCTGGGCGAGGGTGTGAGGGTGCCGCGGGCCGCGAGGTCGCGGGCGTCCTGACCCGGCGCGACCTCGCACGGAGACCGACACCGGCACGCGGCACGGGGCGCCACCGAACCGCCCGGGACATCCGTCCTGGCCACGCGCCCCGGCGCCCAGGGGGCTCGGGCTCCCGCACGCCCGGCACCGAGCGTCCTGGTCGGCCGACCGGACGCCTACGGCAGCGACCCGGCCCGCTCCGCATCCAGCAGCGGAGCCAGCAGATCGCCGTGGTCCCGCACCCGTGGTGCGAGGTCCCGCGCGTCGAAGTCCAGCCGGGCAGGCGCCTCGCACCGCTCGATCTCCTCCCAGGTCACCGGGGCCGAGACGGTCGGCTCGGGGCGGGCCCGGAGGGTGTAGGGGGTCGCCGTGGTCTTGCGCGCGGCGTTCTGGCTCCAGTCGACGAAGACCTTCCCGGGGCGCAGACTCCGGGTCATCCGGTGGAGGGCCAGACGGGGCATGGCCTTCTCCGCCTCGACCGCCAGCTCCTTGGCATACTCGGACACCTGTTCGGAGGAGGCCCCGCGCACCGCGGCGAGCAGATGCAGGCCCTTCGAGCCGGAGGTCTTGGCGTAGGCCTCGATGCCGTCGTCCGCGAGCCGTTCCCGCAGCCACAGCGCGACCTCGCAGCACTGCACGATGCTCGCGGGCGCCCCTGGATCGAGGTCGAAGACGATCCGGTCGGCCTCGTCCGGGGTGTCGACGAGCCACTGGTGGGTGTGGAACTCGGTCACGAGGTTGGCCGCCCACATCAGGCTCGGCAGGTCCTGCACCAGGACCATCCGCGAGGGCCCCTCGACCCGCGGCACCTCGGCGGTGGTGACCCACTCGGGCGTACCCGGCGGCACGTTCTTCGTGAAGAAGACCTGCCCGTCCGGCCCGTCCGGATACCGCAGGAAGGACACCGCGCGATCGCGCAGATGGGGCAGCAGGACCTCGGCGACGGTCGCGTAGTAGTGCAGCACCTCGCCCTTGGTGAAGCCGGTGGCGGGATACAGCACCTTCTCCAGATTGCTGAGCGCGAGCCGTCGCCCCTCCACCACTGTGATAGGCGCCATACGATAAGAATCCCACGCGAACCAGGACGAACACTCCTGAGAGTGACCGGAAGGGTGCTGCACGTGAGATCCATCTGGAACGGCGCCATCTCGTTCGGGCTCGTCAGCATCCCGATCAAGCTGGTGAACGCCACCGAGAGCCACTCGATCTCCTTCCGCCAGATCCACACCGAGGACGGCGGCCGCATCCGCTACCGCAAGTTCTGCGAACTTGAGGACCGCGAGGTCACCCAGGGGGAGATCGGCAAGGGCTACGAGGACGCGGACGGCACGATCATCCCGATCACCGAGGAGGACCTGTCCAGCCTGCCCCTCCCCACGG
Organism: Streptomyces purpurascens; assembly: GCF_045040895.1. Lineage (NCBI taxonomy): Bacteria > Bacillati > Actinomycetota > Actinomycetes > Kitasatosporales > Streptomycetaceae > Streptomyces > Streptomyces purpurascens. The sequence goes on from NZ_CP108341.1 coordinate 6,327,124, forward strand.
CCAAGACGATCGAGATCGTCGCCTTCGTCCCGGGCGACCGGATCGATCCCCTCCAGATGGACGCCGCGTACTACCTGCAGGCGAGCGGCGCCCCGGCGGCGAAGCCGTACACCCTGCTGCGGGAGGCGCTGAAGCGCAGCAACAAGGTGGCGATCGCGAAGTTCGCCCTGCGCGGCCGGGAACGCCTGGGCATGCTCCGGGTGGTCGGCGAGGCCATCGCGATGCACGGTCTGCTGTGGCCGGACGAGGTCCGCGCCCCCGAGGGCGTGGCCCCCGACACGAACGTCACCGTCCGCGACCAGGAACTGGACCTGGCGGACGCCCTGATGGACACCCTGGGCGAGGTCGACCTGGAGGATCTGCGCGATGAGTACCGCGAGGCGGTGGAGGAGGTCATCGCCGCGAAGGCCGCCGGCGAGACCCCGCGCCAGGCCCCGGAACCGGCGACGGGCGGCAAGGTCCTGGACCTGATGGCGGCCCTGGAGAACAGCGTCCGCGCGGCCCGCGAGTCCCGCGGCGAGGAGGCCGACGACCACGCCGAGGTCAAGCCGCTCCCGCCACGCAAAACGGCCCGCGCGGCCCCCAAGCAGACCGGCGGCAAGAAGTCGACGTCGACGGCGAAGAAGACGGCGGCCAAGAAGACGGCAGCGGCCAAGAAGTCCACGGCGAAGTCGGGACAGTCGGGCCAGGGCACGAAGAAGACCGCGGCGAAGAGCACCGCGAAGAAGACGACGGCGAAGAAGTCGACGTCACGCAAGCGCACGGCCTGACCCGCGCCGCTCCCGGCCGGGCGGGATCGCATGGCATGGCGAGCTTGCTGCAGCTTGCTGCAGTTCGCGGGGCACCACACTCGCGGCGCCCCGGAAAGGAACTGAACCAGGAGGAGCCGGGCTCTCTCAGGTCACGCGCCGCTGCTCCCCCTGCTCGGACTCGTCCTCCTCGTCCGGCAGATGTACGTCGTCGACGGCGATGTTGACCTCGACGACCTCCAGGCCGGTCATCCGCTCCACCGCGTTGACGACGTTGGTCCTGACATCCGACGCGGTGTCGGTGATGGCGGCGCCGTACTCGACGACGAGGTCGAGATCAACGGCGGCCTGGCGCTCGCCGACCTCCACCTTCACCCCCTGGGTGACCCCACCGCCTCCGCCCGGCACCCGCTGGCGCACGGCGCCGAAGGCCCTGGTCATCCCTCCACCGAGGTTGTGAACCTCCGGAATCTCCCGGGCGGCCATGCCCGCGATCTTCGCCACGACCGGGTCCGCGATCGCGGTGCTTCCACGGGTGTCAGAGGAAGTGCCGCTCCCTCTGCCGCCCTGCGGTGCGGTGGCCCCGTCCTGCTTTCCCGTCCTGGTGCCGGGAGCGGTGTTTCTGCGCTGTGTGGTCTCCGTCATGACCGTCACCTCGATGACTCGGTGCGGGGGTATGAGCAGCGTCGTTCCTCTCTACGGTAGAGCAATGGTGGGTATGGGGCGAAAGTGGCCCAAATATCCCGCGCGGCGACTATGGCACTGACCTGCGCATGAGCCGTTTGGGCCGCTGGATCCTGCCTGGCTCACACGCCCCTCACACGTAGGCAGGGAAGGGACGGCGGTCGCACGACTCGGGCAAGACCCGTATCACCCTCGGCGAACGCGGATGGCGCGGCCGGATCGCATAGAGGGACGAGGAGGATCCCGTCCAGGCCACCGGGCGCTGGCACCTGGAACGCACGCACGCCTGGCAGAACGCCTTCCAGCGACTCGCACGCTCTTGCCCGAGAGCCTGGTGGCCGTCGGCGGCGGTGGGTTACGGCACTGCCGCGAATGTCTCCCGGTGGTCGCGTGCCCACTGCTCGAACGTGCCCGCCGGCCGGCCGAGCGCCCGCGACACGTGGTCGGTGACGTAGGCCGCACAGCCGGCGCGCGCCCAGCCGATGCCGGTGACCATCCCCGCCGGCAACTGGTCGAGCGCATTCGTGTCGGCAATCTTGACCGGCCGTTCCAGCACGCGCTCCAGAATCGCCGCCTGGTCTGCGAACGTCAGCAGCTCCGGCCCGGTCAGGTCGTACCGCTGCCCGTCGTGCGCATCGCTGGTCATGGCGGCGACGGCGACCGCGGCCACGTCCCTCGGGTCGACGATGGCCTGCCGGGAGTCGCCGACCAGGTTCGGGATCGGCTCTCCCGCCTGGATCAGCGCTCGATACCACAAGAAGTTCGAGGCGAAGCTCGGCGGGCGGAGCATCGTCCACACGAGTCCGCTGGCCTCGATCGCCTCCTCCGCGGCGAGGTGCCACGCGCCAACGGTCGCCCCGTCGAACCGCTCGCCGCTGCCGATGGCGGACAGCTTGACGACCTTGCGGACGCCCGCCGCGCGCGCGGCCGTGACCAGGGCGATGTCGTGGTCCGCGGTCGGCACAGGGGGCACGGTGACGAGGAAGACCGTGTCGACGTCGGCCACCGCGCGCGCCAGCGAGGCCGGGTCGTCGAAGTCGGCCCGCACCCCTCCGGGCCGCTCGCGGCGGGACATCGCCCGAAACGGCACGCCCCGCTCAGTGAGCAGACGCACGACGTGACTACCGATGGTGCCGGTGGCACCGGTAACAAGGATCATGTCCCGACGATCGCATCGCTCTCACACCGCGTGATAGGAAGTTTCGGCACTATCGTGGGCCGCGTGAGCTCTCTCAACGTGCCGCCTGCCCTTCTGCGTTGGGTGGCCGGAATCGATGTCGCTACGGCATCTGGTTCGGCGGCGGTCGACGTGCCCGATCACGCCACCACACTCCTCCTGCGCAGCGACAAGCGTGAGCTGATCGTCCTGGGTCCCCGCACCCGGGCCGCCTATCACGTCGGCGCGCCCGGCCATGCGTGCGTGCGGGTTCGCATGCGGCCGGGTCGTGCCCAAGCCCTCCTCGGCCGTCCGCTGCGTGATATCGCCGACCGGGCTCTGCCGCTCCGCGCACTACCGGGCCTGGACATCGACCAGCTCGCCGCCGATCCGATCACCGCTCTCGAAGAAGCATTGGCCGATTGGCCGGAGCCGTCGGAGCGGCTCGAAGAGGCGGCTCACCTACTGGTCGGCGCCACTGTCGCCACGACCGCGGCCCGGTTGCACATCAGTGAGCGCCGCCTGCACACCTTGTTCACCGCCGGCACCGGCTTGTCCCCCAAGCACTTCGCACGCATCGACCGCGTTCGCACCGTGCTCGCGGCCGATGCCGGCGGGTGGTCGGACATCGCCACGACGGCGGGTTACTACGACCAGTCCCACATGACGGCAGAGTTCCGCCACTTCATGGGTGTCCCGCCCGCCGCGTTCACCGCAGGGCGGCGCCCGGCCGCGACTCCGTGCACTGCCTGAGTTCCAAGACCGACGCTGGAGCCTGTGTTGTGTGTGATGCGGGGTCAGATGCTGGGGTAGGTGAGGTAGAGGCCGCAGGCGCAGTCGAGGGCGTCTTCGGGGGTGCCGGCGAAGCCGCTGGTGGGCAGGATGGCGTCTTGGTACTCATCGATGCTCGCGAGATAGAGGGCTAAGCCCCAGGTACCGGCGGATCCGCCGATAGCGCAGAAGCATCTGCTTGCCGTCATTCCCTCGAGGCGTTTGACAGCGAACCCAGTCGTTCAGGCTTCCTTGTCAGCGAACCTGGTCGCTCTTCGGCCCGATGCCTTTGATCCTGGTCGGAGTTCCGTCCGGGGCGAATGAGTGCTGGAAGGTGAAGGCGTGCGGCGCGGAGCCGTGGTCGTGGAGGTGTTCCAGCCTGGAAACCCCGTCCTGCCAGGTGGGTATCACGCCGTCGGAGACCCACCAGCACACGTAATTCGGGTGTTCTGTCCTCTCGAACCAGTCGTAACGCCTGTTCAGCGCCTCACGGTGCAGACCGGTGTAGACGGCGTCGAAGGCGGGGCGCAGGTCGGTCCAGAGTGAGAGTGTCGCGGCCAGGGCGGTGGTTTCCACCGTATGGCCCTTGCCGTACCAGGTCGGTACGGCGAACTTTCCCCATACACCCCAGTCCGCCTCGAAAAGCATGCCCCGGTCACCGTCTGCCGCTTCAGCACGCGCGAGGTACCCGGGGTGCTGACTGATCTTCCGGTAGACGGCCTCACCACTGTCGTAGAACTCGCGCGTGAGAGGCGCGGGATCGGCGAGAGGTGACTTCAGGACGCCGAATGTGTACAGAGCAAGATGGGGCATGCGTCTCTCCCTGGTTGGGGCTGCCTGGCGTGGACCCGGTGCGGTGGCTCACACATGGGGGCGAGGGTTCGTGGGGCATGACCAACTCATCCCGTCGCGGGTGGCTCAGCCTGAAGGAACTCCTGCGCGACCGTGGGCGATCGCCGAAGACCAGGTGAAGGTAGCTGCCTCTGCGGGCCATGTCGAAGTTGCGTTTTCCCTGTCCAAGTGGCCTCTTGCACTGGTCATTGCGGGGGCTGGGGCGGTGACGAGGGGTGGGGCAGGCTGGCGGGGTACCAGTGATCCACTCGGCCGATCGGTTCGCCCGCCATGCCCGTCCGCACCCCCCGTCCGATAGCCCCGAGTTCCGCCGAACGCGTGCGGTTGAAGAAGATGGCCTACGGCCACAAGACCGAGCACCGGCTGCGGGTACGTGCACAGGTGGTGCCGCACGCCGCGCGTGGAAGCTCCAACGCATGCATCGCCCGGGAGACGGGCTGCATTTGGACACCGTGCGCCGCTGGCGTGGCGGGTTCGCCCAGGCTGGCCTGCCCGGGCTCAAAGACCGTCAACGCTGCGGCCGTCCCGCCTCGTTCACACCGCTGCAGGCCGCCGAGGTCAAGGCGCTGGCCTGCCGGCTGCCTGCCGAGAGTGAAGTACCGCTCTCACGCTGGTCGTGCCCGGAACTTGCCCGCGAGGCCGCCCGGCGGGGTATCGCCCGTTCATGTCGGCGTCGACCGTGCGTCGCTGGCTGGCCCGGGACGCTCAAGCCCTGGCAGCAGCGCTCCTGGATCCTCATCACCAGCCCCGGCTTCCGGCTGAAGGCCGCCTGGGTGCTGGACCTGTACGCCCGCACCCGGCAGGCAAAAAGCTCGGCGATGACGAGTACGTGACCAGCGCGGACGAGAAGACCTCCATCCAGGCCCGGTGCCGCTGCCACCCCACCCTCGCCCCCGGCAAGGCCAGGGCGATGCGCGTCAATCACACCTACGGACGCGGCGGTGCCCTGGCCTACCTCGCCGCCTACGACGTCCACGCCGCGAAGGTGTTCGGCCGCACCGATGAACGCACCGGCATCGTCCCGTTCATGAACCTGGCTACCCAGGTCATGAGCACCGCTACAACGCCACGGCACAGCCGTTCCAGTGGAGGTTGACCACCTCCGACCTGGACGATCTGCTGGGCAGGCTCGACCGGCACACCGCCGATCACCACGAAGAACCCTCTCTCGCACCGGCAGCGTGAACAACCCCCGAAGGATTTACGGCGCCGACCACTTAGGCTCAGACGTCGCAATAACGGGCAGGTTCAATTTTCACTTCTGGAGTGTAATTGGACCATGGGCCGACCGCGTCTGTATCAACTTTCCTTGATTCGAGTGTCTCTTCTCGAACCCAGTGCATTCCGTTTGAGTCATAGAATTGGATTCCCTTAGGCCTGGTTGCGCCGCTTAGGTTATATTCCATTTCTCGGATTAGATTTCCAAGTAGACGATCGGGGAATGTGATGCGCGTGCAGGGCGGTATCTCTTCAATGCCCAGCGCGGCGTAGCGTTTTTCATCTCCGTCGAACGGTGGTACGCGGAAGAGCATATCCACTTGAGTTATGACGTCAACGGATCGATTGGAAATAATTGTGACGTCTTCGGTGCCTGATTCTTCCCCTCGAAGTCCACCCGGCTGGCTCCAGAAGCTCACCTGGCTGGCTTGGGAGCGGCGTTCCTGCTCAATTTGTTGGCGTGTGGTGGTCACGCTAGACCAGGCAACAATTCCTGAGAACACCAGACCGAGAGCGGCAGCAAGGGCGGACAACATTGTTCCCCACGACGAAAGCCATGTAGCTCTCTGTGTAGCGCGTTCGGCCGAAGCTGCGGAAAGTCTTATCGACCTGTGAGTCAGCTGACGCGCTCGTTGACCCGGTCGAGCGCGCCTAGCTGCGGAAGATCTCACCCGGCTCGGATTCACATGCACATTACTTATCCTCACCGGCCGCCGCCCCTGCCGCATCCCCGCTCATGGAAGAGGGGCACCGTCGCCTGCACGGCGCCGCGCTGCGGCTTCTCCACGGGCGGCCGGGACTGCCGCTGCGGCGTTCGCCACGACGAGCAGGACCCCACGCTGGGTACGCCCCTCAACCCGGACACCTACGACTACGAAGCCCCGTTCTCTGGAACGCGCACGCCGGTGCCCTGTGGCGGCGCTGCTGCGATCTACCTCCGCCGGGAGGTCGCCAAGCGCGCCGGACTCACGCAGCGGGAATTCCGGCACCATGCCCGGGTCTCCTTCACGAAGGTGGCCGAGTACCAGAAGCGCGGTGCTGTCCACTTCCACGCCGTCATACGCCTCGATGGGCCAGAGGGAGGTGATACCTCACCTCCGGACTGGGCCACAGCCGAGCTGCTCACCGATGCCATCCGAGCTGCCGCCACCGCCGCGAGCATCGAGGGACTGGAGGTTGACGGCCGGAGTCCCAGCTTCGTCTTCGGCCGACAACTCGACGCCCGAACGATCCGCTCCGCCGACTTCGACGACGGCCAGGAGCTGATCGAGCGAGCCGTAGCGGCGTACACCTCCAAGTACGACGGGCGGCTGTTCGCTAACGAATGCGGGGGAGTGGTCGCCTCCACTACGTACTGGCGCGTGTGGGACGAGGCTCGGCACCTGGCGCTCACGCCGGAACAGGTGGCCTCACCGTTGGCCGCTCGGCCGTATGACCTGAGGCACGCTGCGCTCTCTTCCTGGCTTAATGCCGGCGTCGACCCCACCGAGGTCGCGGAGCGCGCGGGCAACAGCGTCGAAGTGCTGCTGAGCCGGTACGCGAAGTGCCTCGACGGCCGCCAGGACATCGCCATCCGTCGGATCGCCGAGCTCCTCGGTGAGGACGACGGCCGGGAGGACGAGCCCGGCGACGGGAGCTGATCCTCGACACACCTTCGACACGCGCACCTGCGGCATCATGGCCCCTGGACTAAGGTCCGGGCCTCGGCGTTTTCCGGGCCTGACCTGCGGATTCCTACCCTGTAGCCAGTCCACGGATAGTCCACGGCACCCGACATACAGCCGCTCCGACCGGCACACGCCTGCACATACGCGAAGACCCCGTCTCAGCGAAAGCGCTGATGGCGGGGTCTTTGGGCACCTTATGCGAAGTGCCCCCGGCAGGATTCGAACCTGCGCACACGGCTCCGGAGGCCGTTGCTCTATCCCCTGAGCTACGGGGGCGTATCGGTCGCGATTGCTCGCGGCGACGGGTAGAACACTACCAGCTCCCTCAGGGTGGTCATCAACGGGTTTCCGCTGTCGAGGGCGGGTGTGTGGGTCGCCCGTGCGGGGTGGAAGTGGGGAAAACCCGGACGCGGTGGCGGAGGCCGACCTACTCTCGAGTTGTGCCAGGCGCGTCGGGTCGGGTGCTTGTTGTGGACGACAACAAGGTCATCCGGCAGTTGATCAGGGTCAACCTCGAGCTGGAGGGGCTGGAGGTCGTGACCGCGGCCGATGGTGCCGAGTGTCTTGATGTCGTTCATCAAGTGCGGCCCGATGTCGTGACCCTCGACGTCGTCATGCCCCGGCTGGACGGGATCAGGACCGCCGCTCGGCTGCGGACCGATCCGCTGACCCGTGACCTGCCCCTCGCCATCATCAGTGCCTGCACCCAGCACGAGGTCGAGGCCGGGCTCGAGGTCGGCGTCGACGCCTTCCTCGCCAAACCCTTCGAGCCCGCCGAACTGGTCGGGATGGTGCGGCAGTTGATGGAGCGGGCGCGGCGTCGGGAAAGGCAGGGCGGTGGTGGTCCCGATGTCGGGGGCGATGCCGCCCAGGCGCAGACGGTCGATCAGCCGGCCGTACCGTAGGAGACGGGCAGCCGCTCGGCCTCCTGAGGGACGCCGCGTCCACATCCCGGACCCTCCCTAAACCGGCTCGCATACCCACCCCCCTCCTCCCATACGCTTGTGCCCGTGACCCCCGTCGAGCTCTCCCGCACCGTGCTGCACGCCGTGCGTCGCGCTGTCGACCAGGGTGAGCTCAGCGTGACCGTGCCGGAGCGCGCCGTGGTCACGCCGCCGGGACCGGGGGGGTGCGGTGACTACGCCACCAACATCGCCCTCCAGTTGGCCCGTGCGGCGGAGCAGCCGCCCCGGCGCGTGGCCGAGATCCTGCGGGTGCGGCTCCTCGACGACCGCCGCATCACCGACGTCGTCGTCACCGGGGCCGGGTTCCTCAACCTCAGCCTGGAAGGCGCCGCGTCCGCCGCGCTCGTCGAAGAGATCCTGCGGCGCGGTCGGCGGTACGGCCACGCCGCGGGGGCCGGCGGGAACCTCGTCCAGCTCCAGTGCCCGGCAGAGGTCCGTGCCGCCGTGGTCGCGGATGCCACGGCCCGACTGCTGCGCAGCCAGGGCGACTCCGTCCGCATCACGTACGACGGCCGGCCCGCGCCGGAGTGGGAATCCGTCCTGGGCGTGGACACCAAGGGCGTGGACACCAAGGGTGTGGACACCGAGGGCATGGGCCCCGATGGCGCGGACGTCACCATCCGTCCCATCCCCATCCCCGTCCCCACTCCCGCCGACCCCCTCCCTCTCGGCCGGGACGCCGCCCGCTGGGCCCTGCTGTACCCCGCCGCGCACGACCGGCCCAGGATCACCGGCGATCATCTGGTCCAGCGGGAGACCAACCCCCTCTTCCGCGTCCGGTACGCCCACGCCCGCACCCGGGCCCTGCTGCGCAACGCCGACGACCTCGGCTTCCGGCCCGAGCCCGGCCCCGTCAGCGGAGCGGAAGCGCTGGTCGCCGTACTCGGCGATCACCCCCGTATCCTCACGGCCGCCGCCACCGACCACACCCCCGACCGCCTGGCCCGGCACCTCGTCACCGTCGCCGACGCCACGCTGCCGCTGCTCCCCGCCGTGCTGCCCCTCGGCGGGGAGAAACCCTCGGCCGCCCACCGTGCCCGGCTCGCGCTCGCCGAAGCCGCCGGGACGGTGCTGGCCGGCGGCCTGTCCCTGCTCGGCATCGAAGCACCCGATCACCTCTGAAAGACACGAACATGAGCCGTTCCGCACACCCCGCCGGGCCCCGTCACGCCGATGTCTATCCCGAGGGCCACTACTCCGCCCCGCCCACCGACCTCAACGCCCTGGACCCCAAGGTGTGGGCCGAGACCGTCACGCGGGGCGAGGACGGTGTCGTCACCGTCGGCGGTATCGCCGTCACGGAGCTCGCCGAGGAGTTCGGCACCCCCGCCTACGTCCTCGACGAGGCCGACTTCCGGGCCCGCGCGCGTGCCTGGCGCACCGCCTTCGGGACCGACGCCGACGTCTTCTACGCGGGCAAGGCGTTTCTCTCCCGTACCGTCGTGCGCTGGCTGCACGAGGAAGGCCTGAACGTCGACGTCTGCTCCGGCGGCGAGCTGGCCACCGCCCTCTCCGCCGGCATGCCCGCCGACCGCATCGCCTTCCACGGCAACAACAAGTCCGTCGACGAGATCACCAGGGCCGTCGAGGCCGGCGTGGGCCACATCGTGCTCGACTCCTTCCAGGAGATCGCCCGAGTCGCCCACATCGCGCAGAGCCTCGGAAAGCGGCAGAAGGCCCTGATCCGCATCACCGTCGGCGTCGAGGCCCACACCCACGAGTTCATCGCCACGGCCCACGAGGACCAGAAGTTCGGCATCCCGCTGGCCGGCGGGCACGCCGCCGAGGCCGTACGCCGTGCCCTGCACCTCGACGGGCTCGAGCTCGTCGGCATCCACAGCCACATCGGCTCGCAGATCTTCGACATGTCAGGGTTCGAGGTCGCCGCCCACCGGGTCGTCTCGCTGCTCAAGGACGTCCGCGACGAGCACGGCGTCGAGCTGCCGGAGATCGACCTCGGCGGCGGGCTCGGTATCGCGTACACCAGCGACGACGATCCGCGCGAGCCGCACGAGATCGCCAAGGCGCTCACCGAGATCGTCACGAGGGAGTGCGAGGCCGCCAAGCTGCGCACGCCGCGCATCTCCGTCGAGCCGGGACGCGCCATCGTCGGCCCGACCGCCTTCACGCTCTACGAGGTCGGCACCATCAAGCCCCTGGACGGGCTGCGGACGTATGTCTCCGTCGACGGCGGCATGTCGGACAACATCCGCACCGCGCTGTACGACGCCGAGTACAGCGTCGCGCTCGTCTCCCGCACCTCCGACGCCGAGCCGATGCTCGCCCGCGTCGTCGGCAAGCACTGCGAGAGCGGGGACATCGTGGTCAAGGACGCGTTCCTGCCGGCCGACCTGGCACCGGGTGACCTCATCGCCGTACCGGCGACGGGCGCCTACTGCCGGTCCATGGCCAGCAACTACAACCACGTGCTGCGGCCGCCGGTCGTCACCGTGCACGACGGCGAGGCCCGGGTGATCGTCCGCCGGGAGACCGAGGAGGACCTGCTGCGTCTCGACGTCGGCTGAGACGGACCGACGCCGGACCGAGGGAGGGGTGGAAGATCTCCTGTCTTCCACCCCCGTACAAATGAAATAGATATCTCACGATCCGGACGAAGGGCAGAAAGTCCCGTCCGGTGAGTGAGACTGGTGAAACCGTAGACGGTATGAGGAAACGAGGTCGGATGATGCGTACGCGTCCGCTGAAGGTGGCGCTGCTGGGCTGTGGAGTGGTCGGCTCAGAGGTGGCGCGCATCATGACGACGCACGCCGACGACCTCACAGCCCGGATCGGTGCCCCCGTGGAGCTCGCGGGCGTGGCCGTGCGGCGGCCCGACCGGGTCAGGGAAGGCATCGACCAGAACCTCGTCACCACCGACGCCACCGCCCTCGTCAAGCGCGGCGACATTGATGTCGTGGTGGAGGTGATCGGCGGGATCGAGCCCGCCCGGACCCTCATCACCACCGCCTTCGAGCACGGCGCCTCCGTCGTCTCCGCCAACAAGGCGCTGCTCGCCCAGGACGGGGCCGCCCTGCACGCCGTCGCCGGGCAGCACGACAAGGACCTCTACTACGAGGCCGCCGTCGCCGGTGCCATCCCGCTGATCCGGCCGCTGCGCGAGTCCCTCGCCGGCGACAAGATCAACCGGGTGATGGGCATCGTCAACGGTACGACCAACTTCATCCTCGACAAGATGGACTCGACCGGGGCCGGCTACCAGGAGGCCCTCGACGAGGCCACCGCCCTGGGATACGCGGAGGCCGACCCGACCGCCGACGTCGAGGGCTTCGACGCCGCCGCCAAGGCCGCCATCCTCGCCGGTATCGCCTTCCACACGCGCGTGCGCCTCGACGACGTCTACCGCGAGGGCATGACCGAGGTCACCGCCGCCGACTTCGCCTCCGCCCGGGAGATGGGCTGCACCATCAAACTGCTCGCCATCTGCGAGCGGGCCGCGGACGGTGCGTCCGTCACCGCGCGCGTGCACCCCGCCATGATCCCGCTGAGTCACCCGCTGGCCTCCGTCCGCGGCGCCTACAACGCCGTGTTCGTCGAGTCCGATGCCGCCGGGCAGCTCATGTTCTACGGGCCCGGAGCGGGCGGTTCCCCGACCGCCTCCGCCGTGCTCGGCGATCTCGTCGCCGTCTGCCGCAACCGGCTGAACGGCGCGACCGGACCGGGCGAGTCCGCCTACGCCGCCCTGCCGGTGTCGCCGATGGGCGAGGTGGTCACGCGCTACCACATCAGCCTCGACGTGGCCGACAAACCGGGCGTTCTCGCCCAGGTCGCGACCGTGTTCGCCGAGCACGGAGTCTCGATCGATACGGTTCGCCAGTCGGGGAAGGACGGCGAGGCCTCCCTCGTCGTCGTCACGCACCGTGCGTCCGACGCCGCCCTCACCGGGACCGTCGAGGCGTTGCGCAAGCTCGACACCGTGCGTGGTGTCGCCAGCATCATGCGGGTTGAAGGAGAGTAACCAGCAATGACCCACCAGTGGCGCGGAATCATCGAGGAGTACCGGGACCGGCTGCCCGTCTCCGACAGCACGCCGGTCGTGACGCTCCGCGAGGGCGGTACGCCCCTCGTGCCCGCGCAGGTGCTCTCCGAGCGCACGGGCTGCGAGGTCCACCTGAAGGTGGAGGGCGCGAACCCCACCGGGTCCTTCAAGGACCGCGGCATGACCATGGCCATCACCCGGGCCAAGGAGGAGGGGGCCAAGGCCGTCATCTGCGCCTCCACCGGTAATACGTCGGCCTCCGCCGCCGCGTACGCCGTGCGGGCCGGGATGGTCTGCGCCGTGCTCGTGCCGCAGGGCAAGATCGCGCTCGGCAAGATGGGCCAGGCCCTCGTGCACGGCGCGAAGATCCTCCAGGTCGACGGCAACTTCGACGACTGCCTCACCCTCGCGCGCGCGCTGAGCGACAACTACCCCGTCGCGCTGGTCAATTCGGTCAACCCGGTACGTATCGAGGGTCAGAAGACCGCCGCCTTCGAGATCGTGGACATGCTCGGCGACGCGCCCGACATCCACGTCCTGCCGGTGGGCAACGCGGGCAACATCACGGCCTATTGGAAGGGCTACAAGGAGTACGCCGCCGACGGCGTCTCCGCCCGGACCCCCCGGATGTGGGGCTTCCAGGCCTCCGGCAGCGCCCCGATCGTGCGCGGCGAGATCGTCAAGGACCCCTCGACCGTCGCCACCGCCATCCGCATCGGCAACCCGGCGTCGTGGAACCACGCGATCGCCGCGCGGGACGAGTCCGGCGGCTTCATCGACGAGGTGACGGACCGTGAGATCCTGCGCGCCTACCGGCTGTTGGCCTCGCAGGAGGGCGTCTTCGTCGAGCCCGCGTCCGCCGCGTCCGTCGCCGGTCTGCTGAAGGCCGCCGAGCAGGGCAAGGTCGACCCGGGGCAGCGGATCGTGTGCACCGTCACCGGCAACGGGCTGAAGGACCCCGACTGGGCCGTCGCCGGCGCCCCGCAGCCGGTCACCGTCCCCGTCGACTCGGCGGCCGCGGCGGAGCGCCTCGGACTCGCCTGACGTGCGCTGACGTGCCGAGCGCCGGTGTAGCGCTCGGCACGGTCCGGCGTAAGACGGCGCCTGTCCGGGGAAGTTCCCCGCAGGGGGTGCACAGGGCTCATACGACACGCATCGTGCGCCTCCTGTGCGCCCTATGTCGCCACAGAACCTTCTTTCGATAGGCTGTACTGAACCCGCCCGCCGCATATGCCTCCGCATAGAGCACGGTGCCGCGCCGTCTCCGCGGCCGGGACAGCGGCCGGCCATCCCGGTCGGCAGCGGCCCCCAGGGTTCTCGTACGCATCGAATGTCCATCGAACGTCATTCGACAATCACGCAGCTCAAGGAGAGTCATCGAGCGATGGCCGGTCCAGCGTTCCGCGCCGCCGCCGTCCGGGTGCGCGTCCCCGCCACCAGCGCCAACCTCGGCCCGGGCTTCGACGCCCTCGGCCTCGCGCTGGGCTTGTACGACGATGTCGTCGTCCGGGTGGCCGACTCCGGGCTGCACATCGACATCGCGGGTGAGGGCAGCGAGACGCTCCCGCGCGACGAGAAGCACCTCCTCGTCCGTTCCCTGCGCACGGCCTTCGACCTGCTCGGCGGACAGCCGCGCGGTCTGGAGATCGTCTGCGCCAACCGCATTCCGCACGGCCGGGGCCTGGGCTCCTCCTCGGCCGCCATCTGCGCCGGGATCGTCGCCGCCCGCGCCGTGACCATAGGCGCCGACGCCAAGCTCGACGACACCGCGCTGCTCGAGCTCGCCACCGAGATCGAGGGCCACCCCGACAACGTCGCGGCGTGTCTGCTGGGCGGCTTCACCCTGTCCTGGATGGAGGGCGGCGCGGCCCGCGCGATCAGGATGGAGCCCGCCGATTCCATCGTTCCGGTGGTTTTCGTGCCCGGAAAGCCAGTTCTGACAGAGACGGCGCGCGGCCTGCTCCCGCGCTCCGTTCCGCACGTCGATGCCGCGGTCAACGCGGGCCGGGCCGCCCTGCTCGTCGAGGCCCTGACACGGCGCCCCGAGCTGTTGCTGCCCGCCACCGAGGACCGCCTGCACCAGGAGTACCGCGCCCCCGCCATGCCCGAGAGCGCGGCGCTGGTGGAGCGGCTGCGGGCCGAGGGCGTCCCCGCGGTCATCTCCGGCGCCGGACCGACGGTCATGGCGCTGACCGACGCGGGCACCGCCGACAAGGTCGAGGCGCTGGCGGGCGCGGACTGGGCCGCGAACCGGCTGAGTCTCGATCAGCAGGGCGCGAGTGTTCTTCCGCTCGCGGCCCCCGGTGACTTCTAAAAGCACACGGTTGCCGGATTTCGAGAGGGGGAATGTTTGTTGGATCCGGTAGTGTTAACCTCAAGTCTGCACCCGACCCCACCATGGCGAGGTGCCTCGTGTCCCCGTCCGGGACAGACATTCTTCCGGGAGCCCCCCAAGCCGCACTGTGTTTCGTACGTCGGACCGTACGCCGTACGCGGACACTGAGCGGGGCGCAGGGCACGCTCCGGAACCGGTGCGACCACGCCGCGTGACACTGACACTGGGTGCCACGGCTCAAGGAAGCGCCATCACCAGATTCCTCCGCCGCTTAGGCGGACCACCGCCCCGGCACGGTTCACACCACACGAACCGAAGTCGGACAGCACAACCGGTCGCCGAGCCAGACAGGCCGACGTCCGCTCCAGGGAAGGACCCTTCGTGAGCGACACCACCGATCTGATGGGCGCACGTGTCGAGGAGACCGCTGCCGCGCCCGCCACGGACGCCTCCGCGCCTGCCAGCGGTGCCGGCTCCCGGCGGCGCCGCGGTACCGGCCTCGACGGCATGGTGCTGGCCGAGCTGCAGCAGGTCGCATCAGGCCTCGGCATCAAGGGCACCGCGCGTATGCGTAAGAGCCAGCTGATCGAGGTCATCAAGGAGGCGCAGGCATCCGGCGGCGCCGCACCGGCCGCGAAGGCCGACGCCCCCGCCGAGACCAAGCCGAAGCGCCGCGCCACCTCCCGGACCCGTACGGGGGACAACGCCGAGAAGGCGGAGAAGAAGGCGGAAGCGAAGCAGGCCTCCGAGGCCCCCGCCGACAAGGCCGACAAGGCCGTGGCGCAGCAGCAGATCGAGATTCCCGGGCAGCCTGCCAGCGATGACGCGCCGTCCGAGCGCCGTCGTCGCCGGGCCACCGCCGACGCCGGATCCCCGGCGGCCTCCGCTCCCGAGACGGTCGCTGCCGAGGCGAAGAACGACGCCAAGGCCGAGGCCCCGGCGCAGCAGTCGCAGCAGCAGTCCCAGAACGACGCCAAGTCCGACGCCGGTGACGGCGGCGAGGGCCGCCGCCGCGACCGCCGTGACCGTGACCGCGGCCGGGACCGCGACCGTGACCGCGGCGGCCGGGGCAACAAGGGCGACGATCAGCAGGGCGGCCAGCGCGGCCAGCAGCAGGGCCAGCAGCAGGGCGGCGGCGGTCGTCAGGACCGTGGCCAGCAGCAGGACGACGATGACTTCGAGGGCGGCCGTCGTGGCCGTCGCGGGCGTTACCGCGACCGCCGTGGCCGTCGTGGCCGCGACGACGTGCAGGAGCCGCAGATCACCGAGGACGACGTCCTGATCCCCGTCGCGGGCATCCTGGACATCCTCGACAACTACGCCTTCATCCGCACGTCCGGCTACCTGCCCGGCCCGAACGACGTGTACGTCTCCCTCGCCCAGGTCCGCAAGAACGGCCTGCGCAAGGGTGACCACATCACCGGTGCCGTGCGTCAGCCGAAGGAAGGCGAGCGCCGCGAGAAGTTCAACGCGCTGGTCCGCCTCGACTCCGTCAACGGCATGGCGCCCGAATCCGGGCGCGGACGGCCGGAGTTCAACAAGCTGACGCCGCTGTACCCGCAGGACCGGCTCCGTCTGGAGACGGACCCGGGCGTGCTGACCACCCGCATCATCGACCTCGTGTCGCCGATCGGTAAGGGCCAGCGTGGTCTGATCGTGGCCCCGCCGAAGACCGGCAAGACCATGATCATGCAGGCGATCGCCAACGCGATCACGCACAACAACCCCGAGTGCCACCTGATGGTCGTCCTGGTCGACGAGCGTCCGGAAGAGGTCACCGACATGCAGCGGTCGGTCAAGGGCGAGGTCATCTCCTCGACCTTCGACCGCCCGGCCGAGGACCACACGACCGTCGCCGAGCTCGCCATCGAGCGCGCCAAGCGGCTGGTCGAGCTCGGGCACGACGTGGTCGTCCTGCTGGACTCCATCACGCGTCTGGGCCGTGCCTACAACCTCGCCGCCCCGGCCTCCGGCCGCATCCTGTCCGGTGGTGTCGACTCGACCGCGCTGTACCCGCCGAAGCGCTTCTTCGGTGCCGCGCGGAACATCGAGGACGGTGGCTCGCTGACCATCCTCGCCACCGCGCTGGTGGACACCGGGTCCCGCATGGACGAGGTGATCTTCGAGGAGTTCAAGGGCACCGGCAACGCCGAGCTCAAGCTCGACCGGAAGCTCGCCGACAAGCGCATCTTCCCGGCGGTGGACGTGGACGCGTCCGGTACCCGTAAGGAAGAGATCCTGCTCGGCAGCGACGAGCTCGCCATCACCTGGAAGCTGCGCCGTGTGCTGCACGCGCTCGACCAGCAGCAGGCGATCGAGCTGCTCCTGGACAAGATGAAGCAGACGAAGTCGAACGCCGAGTTCCTGATGCAGATCCAGAAGACGACGCCGATGCCGGGCAACGGCGACTGAGGCAAGGACTGCGCAAGGGCCGCCCCCGTCCGGAAACGGACGGGGGCGGCCCTTTGTGGTGTTCGTGTGCAGGTAGGATCACGCTCTTCGAACATGTGATCCCGAGGGGGGACATACGTGGGTACATCCATGCCTGGGGGCGGGCGGCACAGACGCCGGATACGCATCGCACTACCCGTCGCATCGGCCGGTATCGCCGCCGCCGTGGCAGCCGCGCTGCTGACGACATCCGCCGACGCGGCCACCCCGCTGCCGCAGCCGACGGTCAAGCCCGCCACCAGCTCGCCGTCGTCCGCCGAGCTGGAGAAGCGCGTCGCGGGCGCCCTGGCCGGCGACGACACCGCGGGCAGGACGAGCAAGGCGTCGCTGAGCGCGAGCACGAACGAGGGCCGCATCGACCCGAAGGTCATCGGCGGCAGCCAGACCACCATCACCTCGGCCCCGTGGATGGCGCAGCTCCACTACTACGACGACCGGGGCACCTCGAGCACGAGCGACGACATCGGCTTCTTCTGCGGTGGCGCCGTCGTCGCGCCGACGAAGATCCTCACCGCCGCGCACTGCGTCAAGGGCTACAACTGGAACGCCAACGGCGCCGTCGTCACCGGCACCTCCCAGCTGCCCTCGGCCGACGGCACCGACCTGCACGGCGGCACCGTCACGGGCGTCTGGCGGCAGTGGAACCACTCGTCGTACAACGCGACGACCATCGACAACGACATCGCGGTGCTCACCCTGCCGGTCCCGGTCAAGGCCAAGCCGATCCGCATGACGACATCCGGTGACACCACGTCGTACAAGGCCGGCACCAGCGCCAAGGTCTACGGCTGGGGCCGCACCAGCTCCACCAGCGACGCCATCTCCGAGACGCTGAAGACGGCCACGCTGCCCGTCCAGTCCGACACCACCTGCGCCGGCGCCTACGGCAGGGACTTCGTCAAGGGCCACATGGTCTGCGCGGGCAAGCCCGCCACCGGCAGCGACACCGGCACCACCTCCGCCTGCAACGGCGACTCCGGCGGCCCGCTGGTCGTCGACAACCGGATCGTCGGTGTCGTGTCCTGGGGCGTGACCGACTGCGTGGCGAAGGGCGCCTACAGCGTCTTCAGCAAGGTCAGCACGTACGTCGGCGCCGCCTATCCGCGCGTCGACGACACCAACATCAGCGGCGACCACAAGGCCGACCTGTGGGTGCGCAACGCCTCCACCAAGACCGGCTACTCCAAGGACTCCAAGGGCACGTCGTTCGCCGCCCGCGAGTCCTGGGGCAACTGGAACGGCTTCAACGTCGTCCTGCAGACCGACCTCGACCGCGACGGATACCAGGACCTGGTCTACCGGCGCAGCAGCGACGGCGACCTCTTCTGGACCCACTACGTGGTCTCCAGCGGCACCTGGTCCACCAAGCAGATCGCCGACAACTGGAAGACCCGCACCCGTGTCATCACGCCTGGTGACGTCACCGGCGACTACCTGCCCGACCTGCTCTCGGTCGACTCCGCGGGCGTCATGTGGATCTACCCGGGCAAGGGCAACGGCACCTTCGCCGCCCGCGTGAAGGTCGGCTCCGGCTGGAACCAGTACAACTCCGTGCGCGGCAAGGGCGACTTCACCGGCGACGGCAAGACGGACCTGATCGCCCGCAGCAAGTCGGGCAGCCACATCTACCTCTACAAGGGCACCGGCAAGTCCGGCTCCGGCGCCTTCTCGGCCCGGGTCAAGGTGCGCTCCTGGGGCGGCTACAACGCCTTCGACGCGACCGGCGACATCACCGGCGACGGCAAGGCCGACTTCCTGGCCCGCACCCCCGGCGGCACGCTCTACCTGTACCCGGGCACCGGCAAGGCGACCAGCGAGATCTTTGCCACAAGGAAGTCCGTAGGTACCGATTTCAAGCAGTACGACATCTTCGGCTGAAACCGCAGGTGAGCGGGATATACCCCGCTGTGACGAACACGCACTGTGCCCACCGCCGTACGCGGTGGGCACAGTCCGTTGTGCAACCCTTTCCCGAGTTTCCCCGTCTGACCAGGCGGAGCGACGATGGTGCCAGGGGGTAGTCCCCCGACCGAGCACGCCTGGCACCGACCGCAGGGGGTAAGCGACCGAAGACGAGCCGAGGAGCACATGTCTGCCGAGAGCACGCCGGGTCCGGGTATACCGGGCGAGACCGGCACCACCGGACAGCGCCACCGCGCCAAGGGCCGACGCCGCAAGCCCCGCAAGCGTCACAAGGGCATGATGATCATGGCTTGGACCGCGGCGGGCATCGTCGTCCTGGGCGGGACCGGGGCGGGGTACGTGTACTTCAAGCTCAACGGCAACCTCAAGAGCGTCGACATCGACCAGGCCCTCGGCACCGACCGGCCCAAGAAGGCCGACAACGGCTCCGAGAACATCCTCGTCCTCGGCTCCGACACCCGCGCCGGCGGCAACAAGAAGCTCGGCGGCGGCACCGACGACGGCAGCGCCCGCTCCGACACGGCGATGATCGTGCACGTCAACAAGGGCCACAAGAAGGCCAGCGTGGTCTCCATCCCGCGTGACACCCTCATCGACCGGCCCTCCTGCACGGACACCAAGGGCAAGCAGTACCCCGCCGCGAACGGCGTCATGTTCAACTCCGCGTACTCCACGGGCGGGGCCGCCTGCGCCGTGAAGACCGTCGAGTCGATCACCGACCTGCGCATGGACCACTACCTGGAGGTCGACTTCGCCGGCTTCCAGACGCTCATCGACGACCTCGGCGGCGTCGAGGTCACCACGAGCAAAGCCATCGACGACCCCGACAGCCACCTGAAGCTGAAGGCCGGCACCCACAGACTCGACGGTGAGCAGGCCCTCGGCCTGGTCCGCACCCGGCACGGCGTGGGCGACGGCTCCGACCTCGGCCGCATCCAGCTCCAGCAGGCCTTCATCAAGGCCCTGCTCAACCAGGTCAAGGACGTCGGCGTCTTCTCCAACCCGAAGAAGCTCTACGACCTCGCCGAGACCGCGACCAAGACGGTGACCGCCGACTCCGACCTCGGCTCGGTCAACAAGCTCGTCTCCTTCGCGAACGGCCTCAAGGGCATCACCCCCTCGAACATGAACATGGTCACGATGCCGGTCGCCTACGACCCCGCCGACCCCAACCGCGTCCTCCTCCAGGAGAAGAAGGCCGACCAGATCTGGAAGGCCCTGGAGCAAGACAAGCCGATCCCGAAGAGCGCGACGAAGGGCTCGGCAACCGGTGAAGCGAACGGCGTGGTGTCGTCCTCTTAGGGGCGCGGGGAACTGCGCGAACAACCCACGACGGCCCGCGGGGAACAAATAACAGCAACCCCCGGTTTTGGGGGATGGCCCCAGTCCTGGCAGACTGGTACGTCGGCTCCGGTTCACGCTCCGCATCCCGCGGCAGCGACCCGGCGCCCTCCCGAAACCTAGGAGACACCTTGAAGCGCGACATCCACCCCGAGTACGTCGAGACGCAGGTCAGCTGCACCTGCGGCGCGTCGTTCACCACTCGCAGCACCATCGAGTCCGGCACCATCCGTGCCGACGTCTGCTCCGAGTGCCACCCGTTCTACACGGGCAAGCAGAAGATCCTCGACACCGGTGGCCGTGTGGCCCGCTTCGAGGCCCGCTTCGGCAAGGCCGCCGGCTCCAAGAAGTAGCGAGCCTCAATTCGCCGGTCCACGGACGCGCCCCCTCACCGGGCGCTCCGGGACCGGCGTTTTTGGTCGCCCGCCCCTTCACCCCCCGTCCGTACACAGGAGCCCAAGATGTTCGAGGCCGTCGAGGAACTCGTCGCCGAGCACGCCGACCTGGAGAAGAAGCTCGCCGACCCGTCGGTGCACTCCGACCAGGCCAACGCGCGCAAGCTGAACAAGCGTTACGCCGAGCTCACCCCGATCATCGCCACGTACCGCTCCTGGACGCAGACGGGCGACGACGCCGAGACCGCGCGCGAACTGGCCGCCGACGACCCCGACTTCGCGGCCGAGGTCAAGGACCTGGAGCGGCGGCGCGAGGAGCTCACGGAGAAGCTGCGCCTTCTCCTCGTCCCGCGCGACCCCAGTGACGACAAGGACGTCATCCTCGAGATCAAGGCCGGCGCGGGCGGCGACGAGTCGGCGCTGTTCGCCGGCGACCTGCTGCGCATGTACCTGCGCTACGCCGAGCGGGTCGGCTGGAAGACCGAGATCATCGACGCCACCGAGTCCGAGCTGGGCGGCTACAAGGACGTCCAGGTCGCCGTGAAGACCAAGGGCGGCCAGGGCGCCACCGAGCCCGGGCAGGGCGTCTGGGCGCGGATGAAGTACGAGGGCGGCGTGCACCGCGTGCAGCGGGTGCCCGCGACGGAGTCCCAGGGCCGTATCCACACCTCCGCGGCCGGTGTGCTGGTCACCCCGGAGGCCGAGGAGGTCGACGTGGAGATCAACCCCAACGACCTCCGGATCGACGTCTACCGCTCCTCCGGGCCGGGCGGACAGTCCGTCAACACCACCGACTCCGCGGTGCGCATCACGCACATTCCCACCGGAGTCGTCGCCTCCTGCCAGAACGAGAAGAGCCAGCTGCAGAACAAGGAGCAGGCACTGCGTATCCTGCGCTCGAGGCTGCTTGCCGCGGCGCAGGAGGAGGCGGAGAGGGAGGCCGCCGACGCCCGCCGCAGCCAGGTCCGCACCGTCGACCGCTCCGAGAAGATCCGCACGTACAACTTCCCGGAGAACCGCATCTCGGACCACCGCGTCGGCTTCAAGGCGTACAACCTGGACCAGGTCCTGGACGGCGACCTCGCCGCGGTGATCCAGGCCTGTGTCGACGCGGACTCGGCGGCCAAGCTGGCGGCCGCGTAAGACACGTAGGAGACGAGTACCGGAGGACTTGAGTGAACCTGCTGCTCGCGGAGGTGGCCCAGGCCACCCAGCGGCTCGCCGACGCCGGCGTGCCCTCGCCGCGCACCGACGCGGAGGAACTCGCCGCGTTCGTGCACGGCGTCAAGCGCGGCGAGCTGCACTCCGTCAAGGACTCCGACTTCGACGCCCGTTACTGGGAGGTCATCGCCCGCCGCGAGGCCCGCGAGCCGCTCCAGCACATCACCGGGCGGGCCTACTTCCGGTACCTGGAACTCCAGGTCGGCCCCGGGGTGTTCGTGCCGCGCCCCGAGACCGAGTCCGTGGTCGGCTGGGCCATAGACGCCGTACGGGCCATGGACGTCGTCGAGCCGTGCATCGTCGACCTGTGCACCGGCTCGGGCGCCATCGCGCTCGCCCTCGCCCAGGAGGTGCCGCGCTCGCGCGTGTACGCCGTGGAGCTGTCCGAGGACGCCCTCAGGTGGACCCGCAAGAACGTGGAGGGGTCCAGGGTCGAGCTGCGCCAGGGAGACGCCCTGACGGCCTTCCCGGACCTGGACGGCCAGGTCGACCTGGTCATCACCAACCCGCCGTACATCCCGCTCACCGAGTGGGAGTACGTCGCCCCGGAGGCGCGGGACTACGACCCCGACCTGGCCCTCTTCTCCGGCGAGGACGGCCTCCACCTGATCCGTGGCCTGGAACGCACCGCGCACCGGCTGCTGCGCCCCGGCGGCGTCGTGGTCGTGGAGCACGCCGACACACAGGGCGGCCAGGTGCCGTGGATCTTCACCGAGGAGCGGGGCTGGGCCGACGCGGCCGACCATCCGGACCTCAACAAGCGCCCGCGTTTCGCCACGGCCCGCAAGGCGCTGCCGTGAGCACTCCGATCACCCCCCAGTCTTCGCAGTCTTCATCCCAGCAGCACGTGTACGAGGAGGCCAGCTAAAGATGGCACGGCGATACGACACCAACGACGCGACCGACCGCGTGACCGGTCTGCGTGAGGCAGCGTCCGCCGTCCGCCGTGGCGAGCTCGTGGTGCTGCCGACGGACACGGTGTACGGCATCGGCGCCGACGCGTTCTCCTCGGAGGCCGTCGCCGATCTGCTGGACGCGAAGGGCCGGGGCCGCAACATGCCCACCCCTGTCCTCATCGGCTCCCCGAACACCCTGCACGGGCTCGTCACGGACTTCTCAGAGCTGGCCTGGGAGCTGATCGACGCCTTCTGGCCGGGCGCGCTGACCGTTGTCGCCAAGCACCAGCCGTCTCTGCAGTGGGACCTCGGGGACACCCGTGGCACCGTCGCCGTGCGCATGCCGCTGCACCCGGTCGCCATCGAGCTGCTCACCGAGGTCGGCCCGATGGCCGTGTCGTCCGCCAACCTCACCGGCCACCCGGCGCCGGAGGACTGCGACGCCGCGCAGGAGATGCTCGGCGACTCCGTCTCCGTCTACCTCGACGGCGGCCCGACCCCCGGCAACGTGCCGTCGTCGATCGTCGACGTGACCCGTGAGGTGCCGCTGCTGCTGCGCGCGGGCGCGATCTCCGCGGACGAGCTGCGAAAGGTCGTACCCGACCTCGAGGTGGCGAATTGACGGCCCCTGGAGCGGGGCGTGGCATAGGCAACGGGGAAAGCGCGGCGGAGATCACGACGACGTTCGTGGGGCTTCCGCGTGACAGCTTCCGCATCCTCCACGTCAGTACCGGCAATGTGTGCCGCTCGCCCATCACCGAGCGGCTGACCCGCCATGCCGTGCGGGAGCGGCTCGGGATCCTGGGCGGCGGTCTGATCGTGGAGAGCGCGGGCACCTGGGGCCACGAGGGCGCGCCCATGGAGTCCCACGCGGAGACCGTCCTGGCCGACTTCGGCGCGGACGCCTCCGGCTTCACCGGGCGTGAACTCCTCGACGAGCACGTGATCCGCGCCGACCTGGTGCTGACCGCCACCCGGGACCACCGGGCCCAGGTCATCTCGATGGGGCACTCGGCCGGCCTGCGGACCTTCACGCTCAAGGAGTTCACCCGTCTGGTGAAGGCCATCGACCCGGCGACCCTGCCGCCCCTGGAGGAGGGCGTGGTCATCCGCGCGCGTGCGCTGGTGCGTGCCGCGGCGGCTCTACGCGGGTGGCTCCTGGCGCCGAACGCCGAGGCTGACGAGGTGTACGACCCGTACGGGGCGCCCCTGACGTTCTTCCGGTCCATCGGGGACGAGATACACCAGGCACTCGATCCGGTGGTCACCGCCCTCACGGGTGTCCCCGCGAAGACGTAACCGGCCGAGCGCCCCGGGGGCCCCGGGCCTACATTGGACGTACGTCACCGTCGACGCCGCCCGGAGCCCATCATGACGGTCACCCCTGCCATCGAGGCCGACGTCCTGCGCCACCAGGACCCCGAGCTCGCCGACATCCTGCTCGCGGAGCGGGAGCGGCAGTCGACGACGCTCCAGCTGATCGCCGCCGAGAACTTCACCTCGCCGGCCGTGCTGGCCGCCCTCGGCTCGCCGCTGGCCAACAAGTACGCCGAGGGCTACCCGGGGGCGCGGCACCACGGCGGCTGCGAGATCGTCGATGTCGCCGAGCGCCTCGCCGTGGACCGGGCCAGGGCCCTGTTCGGCGCCGACCACGCCAACGTCCAGGCGCACTCGGGCTCTTCGGCGGTGCTGGCCGCCTACGCCGCCCTGCTCCGCCCCGGCGACACCGTCCTCGCCCTCGGCCTGCCCTACGGCGGCCACCTCACCCACGGCTCGCCCGCCAACTTCTCCGGCCGCTGGTTCGACTTCGCCGGATACGGCGTGGAGGCCGAGTCCGGGTTCATCGACCACGAGCAGGTACGCACCCTGGCCCGCACGCGCCGGCCCAAGGCGATCGTGTGCGGTTCGATCGCCTACCCCCGGCACATCGACTACGCCTTCTTCCGCGAGGTCGCCGACGAGGTGGGCGCCTACCTGATCGCGGACGCCGCGCACCCCATCGGGCTGGTCGCGGGGAGGGCGGCGCCGAACCCGGTGCCGTACGCGGACATCGTCTGCGCGACCACCCACAAGGTGCTGCGCGGCCCGCGCGGCGGCATGATCCTGTGCCGCGCGGAGCTGGCCGAGCGGGTCGACCGGGCGGTGTTTCCTTTCACACAGGGCGGCGCGCAGATGCACACCATCGCCGCCAAGGCGGTCGCGTTCGGGGAGGCGGCAACACCGGCGTTCGTCGCGTACGCCCATCAGGTGGTCGCCAATGCGAGGGTTCTCGCGGCCCGGCTGGCCGCCGAGGGCCTGGTCGTCACCACCGGTGGCACCGACACCCACCTCATCACGGCGGACCCGGCACCCCTGGGCGTCGAGGGACGCGCCGCCCGGGGCCGTCTCGCCGCGGCCGGCCTGGTCCTGGACTGCTGTGCGCTTCCTCACGGCGACGCCCGGGGGATCAGGCTGGGCACGGCCGCGGTCACCACGCAGGGCATGGGAGAGGCCGAGATGGCGAGGATCGCCAAGCTGCTCGCGGGGGTGCTCAGGGGCGTGACCGAGACCGTGAGGGCCCGTGAAGAAGTGCGGGAGCTGGCCGGTGGATTTCCGCCGTATCCACGCTGAGTGGGGGTAGACGCACCAGGGTGCACAGCCACTCGTGCAACCATCGTCGCTACCCGGAAGTCCCCACCCATATGCGCGCATCGCTAGGGTGTGGGGCTGTGATGGCCAGCGAGACCTGTGGGGAAGCCCGTGCGTGAATACCTGCTGACGCTCTGCATCACGGCCGCGGTGACGTATCTGCTGACAGGGCCGGTACGGAAATTCGCGATCGTGGCCGGAGCGATGCCGGAGATCCGGGCACGTGACGTGCACCGGGAACCCACTCCGCGGCTCGGCGGGATCGCGATGTTCTTCGGCCTGTGCGCGGGTCTGCTGGTCGCCGACCACCTGACCAACCTCAGCCAGGTCTTCGAGACGTCGAACGAACCCCGGGCGCTGCTGTCAGGGGCGGCGCTGATCTGGCTGATCGGTGTGCTGGACGACAAGTTCGAGATCGACGCCCTGATCAAGCTGGGCGGCCAGATGATCGCCGCGGGCGTGATGGTCGTACAGGGTCTGACGATCCTGTGGCTGCCGATCCCGGGCGTCGGTTCGGTCGCGCTCTCCCAGGGGCAGGGCACGCTGCTGACGGTGGCGCTGGTCGTCATCACCATCAACGCGGTCAACTTCGTCGACGGCCTGGACGGTCTGGCGGCGGGCATGGTGTGCATCGCGGCCGCGGCGTTCTTCCTGTACGCCTACCGCATCTGGTACTCGTACGGAGTCGAGGCCGCCGCTCCCGCCACCCTCTTCTCGGCGATCCTGATGGGCATGTGCCTGGGCTTCCTGCCGCACAACATGCACCCGGCGCGGATCTTCATGGGCGACTCGGGCTCCATGCTCATCGGCCTGGTCCTGGCCGCCGGTGCGATCTCCGTCACCGGGCAGGTCGACCCGGACGCGCTCAACCTGTACGTCGGGTCCGAGAAGGAGGCCGTGCACCAGACGGTCCCCGTCTACATCCCGCTGCTGCTGCCGCTGACCATCATCGCGGTGCCGGCCGCCGACCTGATCCTGGCCATCGTGCGGCGCACCTGGCGGGGCCAGTCGCCGTTCGCCGCCGACCGCGGCCACCTGCACCACCGCCTCCTGGAGATCGGCCACTCGCACAGCCGCGCGGTGCTGATCATGTACTTCTGGTCGGCCCTGATCGCCTTCGGGGCGCTCGCCTACTCGGTCAACTCGGCGTCCATGTGGATCGTGCTCGGCGTCGTGTTCCTCAGCGCGATCGGTCTCCTGCTGCTTCTGCTGCCGCGCTTCACGCCGCGCGCCCCGCGCTGGATGGAGCGCTTCGTGCCGCCGCGCTACCGGCGCCGCGGCTCGGTCGCCGCCCTCGCACCCGAGGCCTCGACGCCGGCGTCAGCGGCGGCCGTGTCCGGGGTCTCCGGCGTCTCCGGTGTCAACGGGGCGACCGCCATCGGCCCCCGTTCGCGTCTGACGGACCGGCGCAAGGCCGGGACAAGGTAAGAATCTGACTAGAGCATTGCCAAGTCGTGGGGTTGCGATGGGGGAGCGAAGCACCCCAATACCAGACAAGTCGGCGCGGTTCTTGCGCAGACGCGCAGCTTCACTCTCATGTGTGACAGCTCGCACACCCCCAGGTAAAGACTGCATCAAATAGTTTGTGATACGGTTCACGAGAACCCCCGGATAGAGCCGAAGGACCGCAGTGCGACGGTCCCTTGGCGTGAGGACTCCACTCAGCCCGGGACTACGCTCGTCCATGACGACACCCCTGCCCCCTGCGAAAGCGGAGTTGCCGCCATGCCGTCCAATGACGCCCGGAACCTCTTGCAGTGCGCTGTGCCCACAGCGGCTGCCGGTGCGGTCGCGGTCGCCGTCAGCGGCGTAGTGGCCGGAGGCAAGGGGGCGATCGGAGCGGCTGTCGGCGTGGTGGTGGCCATCCTCTTCATGGGGATCGGTCTCTTCGTTCTCCAGTGGACGGCAAAAACGCTCCCGCAGTTGTTCCAGGCCATGGGGCTGATGCTTTATATGGCTCAGCTCCTGCTGCTCCTGATCTTCGCCGCCGTCTTCAAAGACACTTCTCTCTTCAACCCGAAGACGTTCGCCGTCGGTCTCGTCGTCGCGACCGTCGTGTGGATGGCCGCGCAGGCTCGTGCGCATATGAAGGCCAAGATTTTCTACATCGACCCGGACTCGGCGAAGGGTGAGAAGCCCGAGAAGACCGGGTCGTCGTCGTGACGAGTAGGGGCGCGATAAAGGGCAGTACGAACTCCTGCTATCGTCCGGTGCCAACTGCGGCATCGCGGGCGCGGGCATCTGAGCTGACGCCTGCTCGAACGCGAGGCTCGATGCCCCAAAGCCGCCCTCACATCCGTAACACCAGTCCAGTGCCGATCCGCGGCTGCGCGCCGCGCCGACACAACGAGGTTGCCGTACCCATGCGTCACGCCGAAGGAGCCCCCGGTGAGTGCTGACCAGACCCAGCTCGCCTTTGACTGGAGCTGTCGGATCATGTCCGACGGGTGTGGTTTTCCGGCACCGGGCCTGCACTCGTTCCTCTTCAAGCCGATCGCCACGGTCGGGGGGTTCGAGTTCAACAAGGTGATGCTGCTTGCCATCATCACCACCGTCCTCGTCATCGGCTTCTTCTATGCGGCCTTCGGCAAGGCCAAGGTGGTGCCGGGCAAGCTGCAGATGGTCGGTGAGGCCGGCTACGACTTCGTCCGCCGCGGCATCGTCTACGAGACGCTCGGCAAGAAGGAGGGCGAGAAGTACGTCCCCCTGATGGTCTCGCTGTTCTTCTTCATCTGGATCATGAACATCTGGTCCGTGATCCCGCTGGCGCAGTTCCCGGTGTCGTCGATCATCGCGTTCCCGGCGGTCCTGGCCGCGATCGTCTACGTGACCTGGGTCTCGCTGACCTTCAAGCGGCACGGCTTCGTCGGGTTCTTCAAGAACGTCACCGGCTACGACAAGTCGCTCGGCCCGGTGCTGCCGCTCGTGATGGTCATCGAGTTCTTCTCGAACCTGCTGGTCCGGCCGTTCACGCACGCGGTGCGACTCTTCGCCAACATGTTCGCCGGCCACCTGATGCTGGTCATGTTCACCGTCGCATCCTGGTACCTGCTGAACAGCTGGATGATCCCGGCGGCCGGTGTCTCGTTCGTGATGACCATCGCCATGATCGGCTTCGAGCTCTTCGTGCAGGCCGTCCAGGCGTACGTCTTCGTACTCCTCGCCTCCACGTACATCCAGGGCGCTCTCGCTGAGCATCACTGAGCCCCACCCCACCCCCTGTCGTCCGGTGGCCAACCCCCACCGGTCCGTTAAGAGAAGGAAGATTCAGCATGGCTGCCACTGAGACCCTTGCCGCTGTCTCCGGTTCCATCGGTTCCGTCGGTTACGGCCTCTCGGCTATCGGCCCCGGCATCGGCGTCGGCATCATCTTCGGTAACGGCACCCAGGCCCTCGCCCGCCAGCCCGAGGCCGCCGGCCTGATCCGTGCCAACCAGATCCTGGGCTTCGCGTTCTGTGAGGCGCTCGCCCTCATCGGCATCGTTATGCCGTTCGTGTTCGGTGTGAAGTAAGACTTCCCAACCGACACGTTTCGACGAAAGGCACTGATGTGATCGCCAACCTGGTGCAGCTGGCGGCCGAGGAAGAGCAGAACCCGCTCGTTCCTCCGGGCCCCGAGCTGCTCGTCGGCACCATCGCCTTCGCCATCGTGTTCTTCTTCTTCTGGAAGAAGCTGCTTCCGAACATCAACAAGGTTCTGGAGGAGCGCCGCGCGGCGATCGAAGGCGGTATCGAAGAGGCCGAGACCATGAAGGTCGAAGCCCAGAGCGTCCTTGAGCAGTACAAGGCACAGCTCGCCGAGGCCCGGCACGAGGCCGCGCGCCTGCGCCAGGAGGCGCAGGAGCAGGGCGCCACGCTCATCGCCGAGATGCGGGCCGAGGGCCAGCGTCAGCGCGAGGAGATCATCGCCGCCGGCCACTCCCAGATCGAGGCCGACCGCAAGGCCGCCGCGTCCGCGCTGCGTCAGGACGTCGGCAAGCTCGCCACCGACCTGGCCGGCAAGCTCGTCGGGGAGTCCCTCGAGGACCACGCCCGCCAGAGCCGCGTGATCGACCGGTTCCTCGACGACCTCGAGGAGAAGGCCGAGGCCGGGCGATGAACGGAGCGAGCCGCGAGGCCCTGGCAGCCGCACGAGAGCGTCTCGACGCGCTGACGGACTCCACGTCCGTCGACGCGGGCTCGCTCGCCGACGAGCTGGCCGCCGTCACCGCTCTGCTCCACCGCGAGGTTTCGCTGCGTCGGGTCCTCACCGACCCGGCGCAGGCCGGAGAGGCGAAGGCCGAGCTGGCTCAGCGTCTGCTCGGCACCCAGGTCAGCGGCCCGGCCGCCGACCTGGTCGCCGGCATGGTGCGCTCCCGCTGGTCGCGGTCGCGCGACCTGGTGGACGCGCTGGAGCAGCTGGCCGACACCGCCGACCTCACCGCCGCGCAGAAGGCCGGCAAGCTCGACGACGTCGAGGACGAGCTGTTCCGGTTCGGCCGGATCGTCTCCGGCAGCACCGGGCTGCGTGCCGCGCTGACCGACCGGAAGGCCACCACCTCGGCCAAGAGCGAGCTGCTGCGCAGCCTGCTCGGCGGCAGGGCGCAGTCGGCCACCGAGCGTCTGGTGACGCGCCTTGTGACCGCGCCGCGGGGACGTAGCCTGGAGTCGGGACTGGAGTCCCTGTCCAAGCTCGCCGCCGAGCGCCGGGAGCGCATGGTGGCCATCGTCACCTCGGCGGTGCCGCTGAGCGACCCGCAGAAGCGACGCCTGGGTGCCGCCCTCGCGAAGGTCTACGGCCGCCAGATGCACCTCAACCTGGACGTGGACCCCGAGGTCCTCGGCGGAATCCGGGTGCAGGTCGGCGACGAGGTCATCAACGGCTCCCTCGCGGACCGGCTGGAGGACGCGAGCCGCCGCCTGGCGAGCTGAGCAGCAACTCAATAGCACCACGTACTTACGACGGCCCTGGTTGGGCCGTGCAGAAGAATCCTGGGGGTCGCCCCCAGACCCCCAAAGAAACTTCGGGCCCAACAAGGAGAGCAGGGAACCCAGATGGCGGAGCTCACGATCCGGCCGGAGGAGATCCGGGACGCGCTGGAGAACTTCGTCCAGGCGTACAAGCCGGACGCGGCCTCGCGCGAGGAGGTCGGTACGGTCACCTTTGCCGGCGACGGCATCGCGAAGGTCGAGGGTCTGCCCTCGGCCATGGCCAACGAGCTGCTGAAGTTCGAGGACGGCACCCTCGGCCTCGCCCTCAACCTCGAGGAGCGCGAG
Organism: Streptomyces purpurascens; assembly: GCF_045040895.1. Classification (NCBI taxonomy): domain Bacteria; kingdom Bacillati; phylum Actinomycetota; class Actinomycetes; order Kitasatosporales; family Streptomycetaceae; genus Streptomyces; species Streptomyces purpurascens. The sequence goes on from NZ_CP108341.1 coordinate 6,357,629, forward strand.
ATCGGTGCCATCGTCCTCGGCGAGTTCAGCGGCGTCGAGGAGGGGCAGCCGGTGCAGCGCACCGGTGAGGTTCTCTCCGTCGCGGTGGGCGAGGGCTACCTCGGCCGCGTGGTGGACCCCCTCGGCAACCCGATCGACGGCCTCGGCGAGATCGAGACGGACGGCCGTCGCGCCCTGGAGCTGCAGGCCCCGGGCGTCATGGTCCGTAAGTCGGTCCACCAGCCGATGGAGACCGGCTACAAGGCCGTCGACACCATGACCCCGATCGGCCGTGGCCAGCGTCAGCTGATCATCGGTGACCGTCAGACCGGCAAGACCGCCCTGGCCGTCGACACGATCATCAACCAGCGCGACAACTGGCGCTCGGGCGACCCGGACAAGCAGGTCCGCTGCATCTACGTCGCCATCGGCCAGAAGGGCTCCACCATCGCCGGCGTGCGCGGCGCTCTGGAGGAGGCCGGCGCGCTGGAGTACACGACCATCGTCGCCGCCCCGGCGTCCGACCCGGCCGGCTTCAAGTACCTGGCGCCGTACACCGGTTCGGCCATCGGTCAGCAGTGGATGTACGACGGCAAGCACGTCCTCATCATCTTCGACGACCTGTCGAAGCAGGCCGACGCCTACCGCGCCGTGTCGCTGCTGCTGCGCCGCCCGCCGGGCCGTGAGGCCTACCCGGGTGACGTCTTCTACCTGCACTCCCGCCTGCTGGAGCGCTGCGCCAAGCTCTCCGACGAGATGGGCGCCGGTTCGATGACCGGTCTGCCGATCGTCGAGACCAAGGCCAACGACGTCTCGGCGTTCATCCCGACCAACGTCATCTCCATCACCGACGGCCAGTGCTTCCTGGAGTCGGACCTGTTCAACGCCGGTCAGCGCCCCGCGCTGAACGTCGGTATCTCCGTCTCCCGAGTCGGCGGTTCCGCCCAGCACAAGGCGATCCGCCAGGTGTCCGGCCGCCTCCGCGTGGACCTCGCCCAGTTCCGTGAGCTGGAGGCGTTCGCCGCCTTCGGTTCCGACCTGGACGCCGCGTCCAAGGCGCAGCTCGAGCGTGGTCAGCGCATGGTCGAGCTGCTGAAGCAGCCGCAGTACCAGCCGATGGCCACCGAGGACCAGGTCGTCTCCATCTGGGCCGGCACCACCGGCAAGATGGACGAGGTCCCGGTCGTCGACATCCGCCGCTTCGAGAAGGAGCTGCTGGAGTACCTGCACCGCAAGGAGCAGGGCCTGCTGACCTCCATCCGCGAGGGCGGCAAGATGTCGGACGACACCCTCCAGGCCATGGCCGACGCCATCGCGGAGTTCAAGAAGCAGTTCGAGACCTCCGACGGCAAGCTGCTCGGCGAGGACACCCCGGCTGCCGGCAAGTGACGACGGAAGGGACCTGACTCATGGGAGCCCAGCTCCGGGTCTACAAGCGTCGCATCCGATCCGTCTCCGCGACCAAGAAGATCACGAAGGCGATGGAGATGATCGCCGCCTCGCGCGTCGTCAAGGCGCAGCGCAAGGTGGCGGCCTCCACCCCGTATGCGACCGAGCTCACCCGCGCGGTCACCGCGGTCGCCACCGGGTCGAACACCAAGCACCCGCTGACGACGGAGGCGGAGAACCCGACCCGCGCCGCGGTCCTGCTCCTCACGAGCGACCGCGGTCTGGCCGGCGCCTTCAACTCCAACGCCATCAAGGCCGCGGAGAGGCTCACCGCGCAGCTCGAGGGTGAGGGCAAGGAGGTCGTCAACTACATCGTCGGCCGCCGTGGTCTCGCCCACTACAACTTCCGCGAGCGCAAGGTCGCGGAGTCGTTCACGGGCTTCACCGACGACCCCTCGTACGCGGACGCCAAGAAGGTCGCGGCCCCGCTGATCGAGGCGATCGAGACGGAGACGGCCGAGGGCGGCGTGGACGAGCTCCACATCGTCTACACCGAGTTCGTGTCGATGATGACGCAGACGGCGGTCGAGGCGCGGCTGCTGCCGCTCAGCCTCGAAGAGGTCGTGGAAGAGGCCAAGCCCAAGGGCGAGATCCTTCCGCTGTTCGACTTCGAGCCCTCGGCGGAGGACGTCCTGGACGCCCTGCTGCCGCGCTACGTCGAGAGCCGCATCTACAACGCGCTGCTCCAGTCGGCCGCCTCGAAGCACGCCGCCACGCGGCGCGCGATGAAGTCGGCAACCGACAACGCCGGTGATCTCATCGAGAACCTCACCCGGCTTGCCAACCAGGCCCGCCAGGCCGAAATCACCCAGGAAATCAGCGAGATCGTCGGTGGTGCCAGTGCCCTGGCCGACGCGACCGCGGGGAGTGACTGAAAATGACCACCACTGTTGAGACGGCCACGGCGACGGGCCGCGTCGCGCGGGTCATCGGCCCGGTCGTCGACGTGGAGTTCCCCGTCGACGCGATGCCGGACATCTACAACGCCCTTCACGTCGAGGTCGCCGACCCGGCGCTGGCGGGCCAGAAGAAGACGCTGACCCTCGAGGTCGCCCAGCACCTGGGCGACGGCCTGGTCCGCGCGATCTCCATGCAGCCCACCGACGGTCTGGTCCGCCAGGCCACGGTGACCGACACGGGCTCGGGCATCTCCGTCCCCGTCGGCGACTTCACCAAGGGCAAGGTGTTCAACACCCTCGGTGAGGTGCTGAACAGCGACGAGGCCTACGAGGGCGAGCGCTGGTCCATCCACCGCAAGGCCCCCGCGTTCGACCAGCTCGAGTCGAAGACCGAGATGTTCGAGACGGGCCTGAAGGTCGTCGACCTGCTCACCCCGTACGTCAAGGGCGGCAAGATCGGTCTGTTCGGTGGTGCCGGTGTCGGCAAGACCGTGCTGATCCAGGAAATGATCATGCGTGTCGCCAACCTCCACGAGGGCGTCTCCGTCTTCGCGGGCGTCGGCGAGCGCACCCGTGAGGGCAACGACCTCATCGCGGAGATGGAAGAGTCCGGCGTTCTGGACAAGACCGCCCTGGTCTTCGGTCAGATGGACGAGCCCCCGGGCACCCGTCTGCGCGTGGCCCTGGCCGGCCTGACGATGGCGGAGTACTTCCGTGACGTCCAGAAGCAGGACGTGCTGTTCTTCATCGACAACATCTTCCGCTTCACCCAGGCCGGTTCCGAGGTGTCGACCCTGCTCGGCCGTATGCCCTCCGCGGTGGGCTACCAGCCGAACCTGGCCGACGAGATGGGCACGCTCCAGGAGCGCATCACCTCGACCCGTGGTCACTCGATCACCTCGATGCAGGCGATCTACGTCCCCGCGGACGACCTGACCGACCCGGCCCCGGCCACCACCTTCGCCCACCTCGACGCGACGACGGTTCTCTCCCGTCCGATCTCCGAGAAGGGCATCTACCCGGCCGTGGACCCGCTGGACTCGACGTCCCGCATCCTCGACCCGCGGTACATCGCGGCGGACCACTACAACGCCGCGATGCGCGTGAAGAGCATCCTGCAGAAGTACAAGGACCTGCAGGACATCATCGCGATCCTCGGTATCGACGAGCTCGGCGAGGAGGACAAGCTCGTCGTCCACCGTGCCCGTCGCGTGGAGCGCTTCCTGTCCCAGAACACCCACGCCGCCAAGCAGTTCACCGGCGTGGACGGTTCGGACGTGCCGCTGGACGAGTCGATCGCCGCGTTCAACGCGATCTGCGACGGCGAGTACGACCACTTCCCGGAGCAGGCGTTCTTCATGTGCGGTGGTCTCGAGGACCTGAAGAACAACGCCAAGGAGCTGGGCGTCTCCTGACCCGAGCCGCGCTCGAGTCATGAGGGGGCGGGGCTCGTCCCGCCCCCTCTGTCACGCCTACTAGACTTGTAACCAACACCCGGCACTACCGCCGGGTGGTGACCCGAGGAGCCACCTTGGCTGCTGAGCTGCACGTCGCGCTGGTCGCCGCCGACCGTGAGGTCTGGTCCGGCCAGGCCACCCTGGTCGTCGCGCGCACCACGTCCGGCGACATCGGCGTCATGCCCGGTCACCAGCCGCTGCTCGGTGTGCTGGAGTCGGGCCCGGTGACCATCCGCACGAGCGATGGCGGGACGGTCGTCGCCGCGGTCCACGGCGGTTTCATCTCGTTCGCGGACGACAAGCTCTCGCTTCTCGCCGAAGTCGCCGAGCTGTCGGACGAGATCGATGTCCAGCGCGCTGAGCAGGAGCTCGAGCGCGCGAAGGCGGAGGACGACGCGGACGCCCAGCGCCGCGCGGACGTCCGTCTGCGTGCGGCTACGGCGGCGCGCTGACCCTGTTCGCCGTGTGATGACGTCACTCAGCCGCGGCTGGGTACCGGAGAGATCCGGACCCAGTCGCGGCTGAGGCAGATGTGGGAGATTTTTCCGTTCCGTTACCTAGGAGACGAGGAGGTCGGTGTCGATGGTCCTCGCTCTGACTGTGTGCGGAATCGTGGTGGCGCTCGTGGTGGTGGGGCTGTTCGTCTTCGGTCTGCGCCGCCGGCTCATCCAGCGCTCGGGCGGAACCTTCGACGCCAGCCTGCGCTGGGACGCCCCCGAGCAGGGCGACACCAACGGCAAAGGGTGGGCGTACGGGGTGGCCCGGTACAACGGTGACCGTGTCGAGTGGTACCGCGTCTTCTCGTACTCGCCGCGCCCGCGCCGCACCCTGGAGCGCTCCGCGATCGAGGTGGCCGGCCGCCGCGTCCCGGAGGGCGAGGAGGAGCTGGCGCTGCTCTCCGACCATGTGATCCTGGCCTGTCTGCACCGGGGCTCGCGTCTCGAACTCGCGATGAGCGAAGACGCGCTGACCGGTTTCCTCGCGTGGCTCGAGGCGGCCCCGCCCGGTCAGCGTGTCAACGTGGCATAACTCGCCGAACTGTTCTACGACAGGCCGTTGTTGATCGCGGTCACCAGCTCGCCGTTCCCTGTGTCACCGCTGAACTCCCAGAAGAACGCGCCGCCGAGACCCTGGTTCTTGGCCCAGCTCATCTTTCCGGCGATGGTCGACGGGGTGTCGTACGACCACCAGTTGCTGCCGCAGTGCGCGTACGCCGTGCCCGCGATCGTGCCGGTGGCCGGGCAGGAGTTCTTCAGGACCTTGTAGTCCTCGATGCCCGCCTCGTACGTACCGGGAGCCGCGCCGGTCGCCGATCCGCCCGGTGCGGACTGGGTGACGCCGGTCCAGCCGCGGCCGTAGAAGCCGATGCCGAGGAGCAGCTTGGCGGACGGGACGCCCTTCGCCTTCAGCTTGGCGATGGCGTCGGCCGAGTTGAAGCCGGCCTGCGGGATCCCGGGGTACGAGGTGAGCGGGGAGTGCGGGGCGGTCGGGCCGTCCTTGTCGAAGGCGCCGAAGTAGTCGTACGTCATCACGTTGTACCAGTCGAGGTGCTGCGCGGCGCCGCCGTAGTCGGCCGCGTCGATCTTGCCGCCGGAGGAGCCGTCGGCGGTGATGGCCGCGGTGACCAGGTAGTTCGGGCCGAACTCCGTGCGCAGCGCGGACATCAGGTTCTTGAAGGCCGCCGGGCCGGATGTGTCGCAGGTCAGGCCGCAGGCGTTCGGGTACTCCCAGTCGATGTCGATGCCGTCGAAGACATCGGCCCAGCGCGGGTCCTCGACGACGGCCTTGCAGGACTTGGCGAACGCGGCCGCGTTGGCGGCGGCCTGGCCGAAGCCACCCGAGTAGGTCCAGCCGCCGAAGGAGTACAGCACCTTGATGTGCGGGTACTTGGCCTTCAGCTGGCGCAGCTGGTTGAAGTTGCCGCGCAGGGGCTGGTCCCAGGTGTCGGCGGTGCCGCTGACGGACTGGTCGGCGGTGTAGGCCTTGTCGTAGGCGGCGTAGGTGTCGTCGACGGTGCACTGACCGTTCTTGACGTTGCCGAACGCGTAGTTGATGTGGGTGATCTTCGAGGCGGAGCCCGAGGTCACCAGGTTCTTGACGTGGTAGTTGCGGCCGTAGACGCCCCACTCGGTGAAGTAGCCGAGCTTGACCTTGCCGCCCGTCGGCGGTTCGGTGCCGCCGCCGGTGGTGCGCACCGCGCGGGCGCCGCTGACCGGGCCGGTCTGGTCGGCGGTGTCGCGGGCCTGGACGGTGTAGGAGTAGTCGGTGCCCGCGGTCAGGCCGGTGTTCGTGTACGACGTGGTGGTCACGGTGGCGACCTTGGCACCGTCGCGCAGGACGTCGTAGTTCTTGATGCCCTTGTCGTCGGTGGCAGCGCTCCAGGACAGTTTCACCGAGGTGTCGGTGATGTCGGAGGCGGTGGGCGTGCCGGGGGCGCTGGGCGCGTTGTCGCCGGGTTCGGTGGTGCCGCCGTCGCAGCTGCCGCCGTTGAGCTTGCAGTTCGCGGGGGAGCCGGAGCCGGTGCCGTTGAAGCCGAAGGAGACGGAGGCGCCGGGGGCGAGGGTGCCGTTCCAGGACTTGTTCTTGGCGGTCCAGTGGGTGCCGGAGGAGGTGACGTCGGCGTCCCAGGCGGAGGTGACGGCCGTACCGGAGGGGAAGTCCCACTCGACGGTCCAGGAGCTGAGGGCGGTCGTGCCGGTGTTCTTCACCGTCCACTTGCCCTCGAAGCCGGAGCCCCAGTCCTGGGTCTTGGCGTAGGTGGCGGTGGCGGAGCCGGCCGCCTGGGCGGGGCTCGCGAGGCCGACGAGACCGGCCAGCGGGAGCAACAGGGTCGCGAACCCTGCCGCGGCTCTGTGTCTGAAGCGCATGCTGCGCCTCCCTTGTGGGGTGGTCGGGGCGTGACTGAGCCTCACGCCCCTCATGGTGCGGTGAGAATAGAAAGGTCTGGACCACCGGTCAATAGGTCTGGACCACCACACCCCCCGGCTGGGTCAGATACCCAACTCCTGTGCCAGGACGGCCGCTTGCACCCGGCTGCGCAGCTCCAGCTTCCCCAGCAGCCTGCTGACATGGGTCTTCACCGTCGCCTCGGCCATGTCGAGCCGGTCGGCGATGTCCGCGTTGGACAGGCCCTCGCCGAGGCAGGACAGCACCTCGCGCTCACGCCGGGTCAGCCGGTCCAGGACGGCAGGGTCGGCCGTGGGTTCCCGCGTCGGCTTCGCGGCGAACTCCGCGATCAGCCGCCGGGTGACCGCCGGGGAGATCAGTCCTTCCCCGCGCGCGACCGTCCGCACGGCCTCCAGCAGCTGCCTGGCCTCGGTGTTCTTCAGCAGAAAGCCGGACGCGCCCGCCCGCAGCGCCCCGAAGACGTACTCGTCGAGGTCGAAGGTGGTCAGCACCAGCACATCGGCGAGCCCTTCCGCGACGACCTGCCGGGTCGCCGACACCCCGTCCAGGCGCGGCATCTGAACGTCCATCAGCACCAGGTCCGGCCGCAGCTCGCGGGCCAGCGCCACCGCCTGCTCGCCGTCCGCCGCCTCGCCGGCCACCTCGATGTCGGGCGCGCTGCGCAGGATGAGGACCAGTCCGGCGCGGACGGCGGACTGGTCCTCGGCGACCAGGACCCGGATGGGCCGGCTCATGCGGTGTCTCCTTCGACGGTGTCGTTGACGGGGAGTGTGGCGCGTACGGCCCAGATCTTGCCGTCCGGTGAGTCTTCGGGGCCGGCCTCGAAGGTGCCGTCCAGCAGCTCCACCCGCTCGCGCATGCCGACCAGACCGGCGCCGGAGCCGGGCGCGCGGGGGGCGTCCCGGTCGCCGTACGGGCTGGTCACGGTGACGACGAGCGAGCCGTCCCGCTGGGCGAGGGACACGGTGACCCGGCCCGACGCCGCGTGCTTGAGGGCGTTGGTCAGCGACTCCTGCACGATGCGGTAGGCGGCGAGTTCGACGGGCGCCGGCACCTCGCCATGGCCGGTGTCCAGCGTGACGTCGAGGCCGTTGGCGCGGGCGCCCTCCACCAGCGAGCCGAGGCCGTCGAGCGTCGGGGCCGCGGCCGGTTCCAGGTCACCGCTGCTGTCGCGCAGGATGCCGATCAGCCGCCGCATCTCCGAGAGCCCCTCCACGCTGTTCTCGCGGATGACGACCAGGGCGTCCTGGGAGGTCTTCGGGTCGTCGAGGGAGAGGGCGGCCGTGGAGTGGATGGCGATCGCGGACAGGTGGTTGGCGACCATGTCGTGCAGTTCGCGGGCCATCCGGGCGCGCTCGGCGGTCACCGCCTGGGTGCGGTCCATCTCGGCGAGCAGCGTGGTCTGCTCGGCGCGCAGCCGGGCGGACTCGGCGGCGTCGCGGTGGTTGCGGACGATCAGGCCGGTGGCGGCGGGGCCGAAGGCCACGATGCCCGTGACCACACCGATCAGCAGCGCCTCGGGCTCGCGCCACAGGGCGAACGGCACCACGGCCCCGGCCACCGAGAGCAGCCCGGTGATGCGCGGAATGCGGCGGGCCGAGGAGGGCGTGCCGTACAGGACGGCCGCGTACATCAGGTCGGTGTACATCAGGATCGTGACCAGGTTGCCCTGGGTGAGGGTGTCCAGGACGATCGCGGCCGTGCCGGTCAGCAGGGCGGTGCGCGGGGCGGCCCGGCGCAGCAGCTCGCAGCCGGCCATGACGAAGAGCGGCAGCAGCAGCGGCCAGCGGCCCGGCAGGAGGACGTACGGCTCGGTGTGCGGACGGGTGGCCAGTCCGAGGCCCCACAGCAGCAGTCCGCCGAGCAGGCCGCCAGCCGCGATGTAGACGTCGAAGCGGTGTGGGCGGGGGAGTCGTACGGCCATGACTCCATCCAACACGGCCGTGGCGCCTCGTGCGTGATCCCCGCGTAGGGTCCCTGGCTGCATCTTTCGATGTACCGCGGGTTCGTCAGCAGCGACGACGATTCCGGCCGCCCCGACCGGGAGCCTTGAAGGTGACCGAGAGGAGCGAACCGTGATCGTCGCATTGATCGCCGCCTGCGAGATCGGCTTCTGGGTACTGCTGGCCGCCGGACTGGGCGCCCGCTACCTGCTGAAGATGCCGCGCACCGGCCTGGCGCTGCTGCTCTGCGAGCCGCTGCTGGAGGTCGTCCTGCTGGTCGCCACCGCACTGGACCTGAAGAACGGTGCCGACCCGAACTGGACGCACGGCCTGGCCGCGCTGTACATCGGCTACACCGTCGGGCACGGCCATCGCACCGTGAAGTGGCTCGACGGCCACGCGGCCCACCGGCTCGCCGGCGCCCCGCCTCCGCAGAGGCCCCCGCGCGACGGCATGGCCCGCGCGCGCCACGAGGCCAGGATCTGGCTGGGCACGCTGGTCGGCGCGGTCGTCGCGACCGTGCTGCTCCAGGGCGCCATCTGGTACGTGGACGACCCGAGCCGCGTCACCTCCCTGGAGAGCTGGCGCTATACGGCCTGGCGGGCCGCAGGCATCCACGGCCTGATCGCGCTCAGCTACTTCGTCTGGCCGCGCAAGCCCTCCGCCGGGGAGCAGGACACCACCGTCAGCACGTCGAAGGAAAGGATCCAGTCATGACCAAGGCAAAGCAGTATCTGACCGAAGGCGTCGTCACCTTCCTGATCGGCCTGCTGCTGTGGCGCTTCACCGGAGACGTGGACGTCCCCGTCGTCACTCTCACCAAGGTCGGCATCGTGATGATGATCGTCGGCGGGGTCCTGTCCGCCAACGGCCTCTGGCATGCCGCCCGGGGGAGAACCTAGCGCTCTCCGCCCGGCACCCACAACACGTCTCCGACCTGCTTGTTCGCCGTCCTCGCGAGGATGAACAGCAGGTCGGAGGCGCGGTTGAGGTAGGTCGCCGTCAGGGGGTTCATCGTCTCGGCGTGCACCTCCAGGGCGGCCCACGTCGAGCGCTCCGCCCGGCGTACGACCGTGCAGGCCTGGTGGAGCAGGGCCGCGCCCGGGGTGCCGCCCGGCAGGATGAAGGAGCGGAGCTTCTCCACCTGTTCGAGGAAGCGGTCGCAGTCCGCCTCCAGCTTGTCGATGTAGAACTGCTCGACCCGCAGCGGCGGGAACTCCGGGTTCTCCACCACCGGGGTCGACAGGTCCGCACCTACGTCGAACAGGTCGTTCTGCACACGGGTGAGGACCTTGACGACCTCCTCGTCCAGGCCGCCCAGGGCGATCGCCGTACCGATCGCCGCGTTCGCCTCGTTGGCGTCGGCGTACGCGGAGATCCGCAGGTCGGTCTTGGGGACCCGGCTCATGTCACCGAGGTTCGTGGTGCCCTGGTCGCCGGTCCTGGTGTAGATGCGCGTCAGATTGACCATGTGACCAGCGTAGTTACGCTCCGGCGGTTCGGAACACGCGTGTGCCCACTGTCACGGCCAGAGTCGTGAGGCCGACGGCCACCAGAACGCCGTACAGCATGGGCGCTGTCGCGTAGCTGCCGACGTAGGCGTCCCGCACCGCGTCCACCAGATAGCGGAACGGCATGAGGTGCGACAGGACGTCCAGCCAGGCCGGGCCCAGGGTCATCGGGAGCATCAGGCCGGACAGCAGCATGGACGGCATGGTCAGCGCGTTGATCGCCGGGCCGAAGCTCTGCGGGGTGTCCAGCTTCATGGCCAGCGCGTACGACAACGAGGCCAGCGAGAGCGAGAGCAGGGCGACGAACCCGAAGCCGATCAGAACACCGGCCAGCGGGGCCCGCAGCCCCATCGCCATCGCCGCCAGCACCAGCAGCACCGCCTGGAAGACGAACACCGTGGCGTCCCGCAGCACCCGGCCCAGCAGCAGGGCCAGTCGGCTGACCGGGGTGACGCGCATGCGTTCGACCACTCCCTGGCCCTTCTCGATGATGATCGAGAAGCCGGCGAACGACGCCCCGAACAGACCCAGTTGGAGCAGCAGCCCGGGAACGAGCACCTGCCAGGAGCTGCCCCGCTCGCCGAGCGGCAGGTCCGTGAGCAGGGGGCCGAAGAAGAGCAGGTACAGCAGCGGCATCAGGACGCCGAAGAGCAGCGCGAATCGGGAGCGCAGGGACTGGCGGAGATAGCGCCCGTAGACGAGCGCGGTGTCGTGCAACAGCATCGGGAGACCTCTGGGTCCTCTCTGGGGCCTATACGGCGACGGGGGTCTGGTCGGCCGGCGCGGCGCTGCGGCCGGTGATGGCGAGGAACGTGTCCTGGAGCGAGGCGTCGAGCGAGCCGCCGTAGCGGAGCTTCAGCGCGCTCGGGGTGCCCTCGGCGACCACCACGCCCTGGTCGACGACGACCAGCCGGTCGGAGAGGGCGTCGGCCTCGTCGAGGTAGTGGGTGGTCAGGAAGACGGTCGTGCCGTGCTCGTCGCGCAGCCGCCGCACCAGGTCCCACAGGTCGGCACGGCTGCCGGGGTCGAGACCGGTCGTCGGCTCGTCGAGGAACAGCACCTTCGGGCGGTGGGTGAGCGCCATCGCGATGTCCAGGCGCCGCCGCTGTCCGCCGGAGAGCGCGGCGCACTTGCGGTCGAGCAGTTCGGTGAGGCCCAGGTCGCGGGCCAGTTCCTCGGCGCGCTCGGCGGCTCGCGCCCTGGTCAGCCGGTACAGGCGCCCCTGGGTGACCAGTTCCTCCCGCACGGTGATCCCCGGGTCCACCCCGCCGGACTGCGCCACGTAGCCGCAGGCCCGCCGCACCCCGGCCGGGTCGGTCGCCAGGTCGTGGCCCGCGACGGTGGCGGCCCCGCCGGTCGGTTCCAGCAGGGTCGTCAGCATCCGCAGGGTCGTCGTCTTGCCGGCGCCGTTCGGGCCGAGGAAGCCGAGGATCTCGCCCTCGCGGACGGTCAGGTCGATGCCGCGCACGGCCTGGACCGGGCCGTGCTTGGTCCGGAAGGTACGGGCCAGACCGGCCGTACTGATGATTGCCATGCCCCTGGTTTCCATGCCCATAGAAAAACAGAGTCTCTTAAAGTTTGCAATGACCCCAAGTTTTGAGAACCCCCAGGGAAGCTAGGATTCGGACATGGCTGAGGGGCTCAGGGAGCGGAAGAAGCGCGAGACCAGGCAGCGCATCTCGGACATCGCCACCGGGCTGTTCCTGGAGCACGGGTTCGTGACGGTGACGATCGCGGACGTGGCGGAGGCGGCCGACGTCTCCGTGAACACCGTCTACAACTACTTCCCGGCCAAGGAGGACCTCTTCTTCGACCGCTCCCAGGGCGTCGTCGACCGCCTCTCCCGCTGGGTGCGCGGCCGGGACGCGGGGGAGTCGGCCGCCCGGGCGGTGCTGCGCGAGCTGCGCGCCGAGACCGAGGCCGTCTCCCCCCGGATGGGTCTCATCGAGGGCTACGACCGCTTCATGCGCTGCATCGAAGAGGCGCCGCCGCTGCGCTCCCGGCTGTGGGGCATCCAGCAGGAGCTCCAGGACAACCTGGAGGCGACCCTCCGCGAGGAGGCCGGCGCCGGTGACGGCGACCCGCTGCCGGGACTGATCGCCGGTCAGATCTGCTGGATCCACGGCACCGTCTTCGTCGCGATCGGCCGCGAGATGGTCAAGGGGCGCAACCCGGACGAAGTGTCACGAGAGATGCTCGTCCTCCTCGACGACATCGAGGAGCTGTTGAGCGAGAAGGTGCTCAACTACGCCGTACGAGACCCCGAATGACCCGGCCCGGTGTGATGTCCGTCATGTGAGACGTGACGCGCGTTACTTAGCGGTCACACAGCGCCTCACGAGCGCTAGTGTCCGCCCGAGAGGCATACATAAGAGCCGTGTCAGCAGGGAGTCGTAACGTGGCAGGGAAGCTCGCCGTCATCGGAGCCGGCCTCATGGGAGCCGGTATCGCTCAGGTCTCGGCGCAGGCGGGCTGGGACGTGGTCCTGCGCGACGTCACGGACGAGGCGCTGAAGCGGGGCACCGACGGCATCAAGGCCTCGTACGACAAGTTCGTCGCCAAGGGCAAGCTGGAGGCGCACGACGCAGACGCCGCCCTCGCCCGGATCACCGCCACCACCGACCTGGACGCCGTGGCCGACGCGGACGTCGTCGTGGAGGCCGTCTTCGAGAAGCTCGAGATCAAGCACGAGATCTTCCGCACGCTCGACAAGCTCGTGAAGGACGAGGCGATCCTCGCCTCCAACACCTCCGCCATCCCGATCACCAAGATCGCGGCCGCGACGGAGCGCCCCGAGCGGGTCGTCGGCGCGCACTTCTTCTCGCCGGTGCCGATGATGCAGTTGTGCGAACTGGTCCGCGGCTACAAGACCAGCGACGAAACCCTCGCCAAGGCCCGGGAGTTCGCCGAGTCGGTCGGCAAGACCTGCATCGTCGTCAACCGCGACGTCGCCGGCTTCGTGACGACCCGTCTCATCTGCGCCCTGGTCGTCGAGGCCGCGAAACTGCAGGAGTCGGGCGTGGCGACCGCCGAGGACATCGACCTCGCCTGCAAGCTGGGCTTCGGCCACGCCATGGGACCGCTGGCGACGGCGGACCTGACGGGCGTCGACATCCTGCTGCACGCCACGAACAACATCTACACCGAGTCCCAGGACGAGAAGTTCGCGGCTCCCGAGCTGATGCGCCGGATGGTTGACGCCGGTGACATCGGACGCAAGAGCGGGCAGGGCTTCTACAAGCACTGAAACCGCACATGCCCCGGGGGCATCACACCCCCGGGTGAATTCGGTATCGGTTCGCTTACAGGAAGCAACCTCTGCCGCCTCCACACAGTCAGAGGTTGCATCACCGGCATCAGAAACGCGGAGCACGAGACGCACGCACGGGGAGCGCATATGCACATCAGGGGCGACCACGCCGAGCTGGTCGTCGGGGGCCGCCTCGACGTCCGGAGCGCGGCGGACGCCCGTACGGTCCTGCACTCGGCCGTCGACGACGGAGTCGGCGACCTCGTGCTCGACCTGTCCGAACTGGACTCCTGGGACGCCACGGGACTGGGCGTGATCATGGGAGCCCACCGGCGGGCCGGCCGTTGCGGCCGGCGCCTGGTGCTGCGCGGTGTACCGCCGCAGATGCAGCGCCTGCTGGTGGCCACCCGTCTGCACCGGATCCTGGCGATCGAAGGGGGCATCGGGGTGGAGACACTGCCCCGCGTGTGACGCCGGCGTGCGGGTGTGAACCGGGAGACCGGGGAGGACCCGGACGGACGTTGTCGAATCGTGCGACGCGCACAATCCTCACGAGACCGTGACGTCTCGGACGCCGCGGTACCCCGGACTGTCGTAGATACTGTGCGAAGGTTTAGGGTTCGGCTGCCCGCTGCCTTGCCACCCTTCGAGCGGGCCCGGACCAGAAGCGACAGCGCGGTGTGCAGCAAGGCCGGGAAGGGCTTTCACAGCACACACCCGCTTTTGGGGGGCTTGTCTTATGGACCCGAACACCCGGGGACCCGAGGAGTACGGCCACGAAGGCGACGGCCAGGGGCCGCGCCAGCGGCCGCCCCGGGAATCCCTCGCACCCGACTTCGCGCAGCACGCGCCCGCGCTCGCCCGCACGGTGCAGCTCGTCGTCGGCGACTTCCTGCTGACGGTCAACCCCGTCGACGGCAGCGAGATAGAGGCCTGCCCGCCCGCCCAACGGCCCGCCCGGCCCGTGAAGCTCACCACGGCCGAACGCGCCGAGGCCGAGCGCGCGGCCCGGCCACCCGTCCCGCCCGGCCCCGCGCGTCCCGCCCTGCCGCTGCTGGCCCGCCAGGACGAACGCGAGCGACTGGTGCGCCTGCTCGCCCGCGGCCGCTCCGTCCGCCTCACCGGACCCGCCGGCTCGGGCCGCACCCGCCTGCTCGACCTCGTCGCCGAGGACTGCTCGGACCTCGCCCCCGACGGCGTCGTCCGCCTCAACGGCTTCGGCCGCACCTCCGGCGACCTGCAGTACGAGCTCTTCCGAGCCGTCTTCAGCGCCCCCCTGTACCGCCCGGACCGGGACGAACTGCTCACCCACCTCCGTGAGATCGGCGCGGTCGTCGTCCTCGACGACATCGAGTTCGGCGGCGCCGCGCTCGACGAGCTGCTGGAGGCGACCCCCGAGTGCGCCTTCCTGCTCGGCGCCACCCCGGACGTGCCCGCTCCCTCCGCCGCATCCGCCGTCGAGGAGGTCGTCCTCGGCGGCCTGGAACGCGCGGCCGGACTCGACCTGCTGGAGCACGCCGTCGGCCGGTCCCTCACCGAGGAGGAGTCCAACTGGGCGGGCGACCTCTGGTTCGAGTCCGAGGGCCTGCCGCTGCGCTTCGTCCAGGCCGGTGCCCTGCTGAGGCAGCGCGACCGGCTGCGGGCCGGGACGAGTGCCGTCGACGAGTTCGGCGTCTTCGAGGACGCGCCCCCGGCCGAGGCGTACGACGCCGCCGACGGCGACGACGTACCGCTGCCCGCGCTCGGTGAGGCCGCCGCCCCCGCCCCGCTGCTCGCCTCCCGGCTGAGCGCCTCCGCCCGCGCCACCCTGCGGTTCGCCGTCGCCCTCGGCGGCGAGGTCCCGCACCAGGCGCATCTGCCCGCCCTGGTCGGCGACACCCACGCGGACGCCGCCCTCGGCGAACTGGCCGTCTGCGGTCTGGTCTCCCCGGTCGGCTCCCGCTACCGGCTCGCCGCGGGCGTGCCGGCCCAGCTGGAGGCCGCCGGATACGCCGACGAGGCCGAGGCCGGGGCCCGCAGCGCCGCCCAGCACTACTCCTGGTGGGCCGGGCACCCCTCGGTCACCCCGGAGCGCGTGTGCGCCGAGTCCGACGCCGTCCTCGCCGCACTGGCCCTCCTCGGGCCGGCCACCCGGCCGCCCGCCGAGGACGAGGAGAGCGCGGCCGTCCACCTGGCCCGCACCGCCGCCCCCGCGTTCGCCGCCGGACTGCACTGGAGCGCCTGGGAACGGACGCTGCGGGCCGGCGCCGAGGCCGCCCGGCTCGCCGGGGACGTCGCCGAGCAGGCCTACTTCCATCACGAGCTCGGCATCCTCGCCCTGTGCCGGGAACAGTTCGACCGGGCGCGCGCCGAACTGGAGGCCTCCATCGGCCTGCGCGGCGCCCTGGCCGACAAGCGCGGCACCGTCGCCGGCCGTCGTGCCCTCGCCCTGGTCTCCGACCGCTCGGGCACCCCGCTCGGGCTCGGGCCGACCGCGGGGGAGGAGGTGCCCGACGCCCGGTACGAGGAGTCGGCGTCCCCGGCCGGCGGTGTCCCGGCGGCCTTCCCGACGCTCCAGCAGCCCTCCTCGCCGACCGTGGTCACCCACCACAGCTCGTCCGCGCCCTCGCGCAAGGCCCGGGGCGGTCTCAAGGGCCTGGCCCGGCGCAACCTCGTGGCCGCGGGCGCCGGTGCCCTGCTCGTCGCCGTGCTCGGCACGGTGGTGACCCTCGGCGCCACCTCCGACAAGGACCGGAACCCGCCGTCCGACCAGGTCGGCGTCAACCCCTCGGCCAGCCAGGGCCTGGGCGACGGCAGCCTGGGCGCCGACCCGGCGGCGAACGAGGGCGGCGACGACACCGGCGCGGCGACCAGCCGCCCGACCGACCCGGGGCCTGACGGCACGCTCGGCACGTCGGACGATCCGACGCCGACGGACGACCCGAGCGGTTCGCAGAACCCGAGCGACCCCGCGTCGACGTCCAAGCCGCCGACGACCTCGAAGCCGCCGGCGACGTCCAAGCCGCCGGCCAGCCCGACCAAGCCGCCGTCCTCACCGACCAAGCCGCCGTCGAGTCCGCCGCCGTCCTCGCCGTCGCCGACACCGACGGACACCGGCGAGCCCACGCCGACGACGACCCCGCCGACGACCAGCCCGTCCACCTCCGACTCGGCCAGCGGCCCGGCCCCGAGCGCGCCCACGAGCACCACCGCGAGCGCGCCGCAGAGCAGTGAAGGGACGCCGAGCGGTTCGCAGTCGGTGATCTGACACCCGTACACACAGCAGGGCCGGGTCCGCTTTCCGCGGACCCGGCCCTCTTCGTCAGGCGGGGTGGGTCAGAGACGGGGTGGGCCGGAGAAACGTCAGAACAGCCGCAGCTTGTCGTCCTCGATGCCGCGCATCGCGTCGTAGTCGAGGACCTGGCAGCCGATGCCCCGGTCCGTCGCGAGGACGCGGGCCTGGGGCTTGATCTCCTGGGCGGCGAAGACGCCGCGGACCGGCGCGAGATGGGGATCGCGGTTCAGCAGCTCCAGATAGCGCGTCAGCTGCTCCACGCCGTCGATCTCACCGCGCCGCTTGATCTCCACCGCGACGGTCTTGCCCTCGGCGTCCCGGCACAGGATGTCCACCGGCCCGATGGCCGTCGGGTACTCGCGGCGGATCAGGGTGTAGCCGTCTCCGAGTGTCTCGATGCGGTCGGCGAGCAGCTCCTGAAGGTGCGCTTCCACGCCGTCCTTGATCAGGCCGGGATCCACGCCCAGTTCGTGCGAGGAGTCGTGGAGAACCTCCTCCATCGTGATGATGAGCTTCTCGCCCGCCTTGTTGATGACGGTCCAGACGCCCTCTTCCTCGCCGGTGCCCTCCTTCAGCGTGCAGGGCGGCGACATCCAGTTCAGGGGCTTGTAGGCCCGGTCGTCGGCGTGGATCGAGACGCTGCCGTCCGCCTTCACCAGGATCAGGCGCGGGGCCGAGGGAAGGTGGGCGGTGAGCCGCCCGGCGTAGTCCACGGAACAGCGGGCAATGACGAGACGCATGGTCGGCAACGCTACTCGACGGGCGCCTGCCGACGCGATTCGCCCTGGAAAACACGTGTTCGGTAATGGCCGATTGTGTGCATGGTGTGCTCATTGAGAGTGTGCCATCTGCGCATTCTCCTGGTGCCGTCACCGCCGGTTGCTTACCGTATGAACGGGAGGTCGCGAGGTGTGTACGCAGCGTGTCCGGTATCGCGAACTCCCCCATCTGTCCGGCAACCCCCGCTCATCGGGGGTGCGAGAGGAGAACTCATGTCGCTCGACGTCTCACCGGCCCTACTCGAACAGGCCGAGCGAGGCGAGGTCGACGAAGCGGAATTCGTCGACTGCGTCCGGACCTCCCTGCCCTATGCGTGGGAGATGATCAGCTCCCTGGTGGCCCAGCTGAAGGTGGACGGCGGTGCGTTCGCCGACAACCAGACGCCTCCGCCGGACGAGCAGGCACGCGGGCAGTTGCTGCGTGCGCTTGCGAGTGACGCGATACGCGGCGCGCTGCAACGGCACTTCGGTGTGCGGCTGGCTTTCCAGAACTGCCACCGGGTGGCCGTGTTCCCGCTTGACTCCTCGGTCGACGAGAAGCTGGACCGCTTCACCTCGGTCCGTAGCCAGGTGCTGAACCAGTCACCCGAGTTCCGGGACTGCTGACGCGGCGCCGCTTGCTTGCCGCTCCGTACGCGGGAGGTGCGCTTTTGTACCGGAGCGGCAAGCCCCCAGGAATCCACCGCGTTCTCAGACGAGTTGGGGGAGCACCTCGGTCCCCAGCCGCCGTACGTTCTCCTCGGTCGCCGCCAGGTCACCGGAGCCCTCGACGAGCAGGGCGAAGCGGGAGATGCCGGTCCGCTCGCTGGTCGCCGCCAGCCGGTCGGCGCACAGCCGCGGCGTCCCCACCGGGTGCAGCCCGCAGAGCAGTTCGGTGTACGCCAGCGGGTCGCGCATCCGGCGTGTGCGCCCGTCGACCGTGACATGTGCCTCCAGGCCCTGCTTCAGCCAGCCCGGCATCGCCTTCATCAGCGTCTCCGCCGCGTCGACACGCCGGTCCGCGATCTGGCAGACGCCCGCCGACACATGGGATGCGCCGATGATCTCCTCGGCCGGCCGGCCGCACGCCCGCGCGTGCTGCCGCCACAGGGCGACCATCTCGGCCTTCTCCTCGTCCCCCACATGCATCCCGAGCAGCATCGAAAGACCGCGCTCGGCGGCCAGCCGCACGCTCGCCGGGGAGGTGCAGGCGACGACCAGCTCGGGCCCCTGGACGTCGGTCAGGGCCTCCGACGGCCGGGGGATCACCGGGACTTCACGGAAGCGGTAGCGCTCCCCGTCGGCCGCCACGGACGGTTCGCGCAGCCAGCGCCCCAGGAGGTCCAGGGCCTCCGGGAACCCCTCCTCGTACGCCTCAAGGCCCGCGCCGAACACCTCCAGGTCGACCCACGGACCGCCGCGCCCGACGCCCAGCGTGAAACGGCCGCCGCTCGTGTGGTGCAGCAGCGCGGCCTGTTCGCCGAGGGTCACGGGGTGGGCGGTGGGCAGGACGCTGACCGCCGTACCGACCCGGATGCGGCGGGTGCGGCCGAGCAGTAGGGCTGCCAGGGTGATGGCCGACGGGCATGTGCCGTACGGCACGAAGTGGTGCTCGGCCAGCCAGACCGCGTCGAGCCCCGACTCCTCGGCCACCTCGGCCGAGCGGACCGCGCGGTGCAGCGCCTCTCCCTCGCCCTGACCGGGGAACTGGGCCGCCAACACGAAACTTCCAACGTGCATTGCTTTCCTGCTTCCTTGGCTCCGACAGGGAGCTCCCCCACAGGGCATAACCGTCTGACACGTGCCGAGGACACGGCCGGGCGGAGTATTTTGCGGATTGTCTGCAGAATGGGGCGTTCCGCTGAGGGCCGGGGAGCACCCGCCTCGCCCGGAGAGGGACTTGTGGCGATTGGTGCCGTACGCGTACCCTCGTCCGCGCCGCGTAGGCTGGACACGGCTCGTGCTCCCTGTATATCCCCGAGAGGTGTCCCGTGTCCCCGCGTCGTAACCGACCCAAGGATGCCGGTTCGTCCGGCCGGAGCGCCGAGGACGACAGCCCCGGCCGCTACGGCGGCTGGCAGTCCTCGGAGAACTGGCAGGGTGAGAACTGGAGCGTGCGGCATGTGGCCGGCGCGAGCGCGCAGGGCAAGTCGTACCGCTGCCCCGGCTGCGACCAGATGATCCCCGACGGTGTGCCGCACGTGGTGGCCTGGTCCGAGCACGCGGGCGTCGACGACCGCCGGCACTGGCACAAGGCCTGCTGGAACGCGCGGGACCGCCGCACCCCGGGGGTGCAGCGGTCCCGTAACTCGCCCAGATTCTGAGGGAACTCAGACGTCCCGCTTCTCCAGCAGCGCGAAGGCGGCGGCGAACGCGACGGCCGTCGCGGCGAGGATGATCCACAGCGGGTCCCAGCCCGAGGGGCCGGACTCGCTGAGGGAGTTGGCGTAGAAGATGCTCAGCTGGTTCGGGATGGAGTACTCGAACAGTGCGTCGCGCACGGCCCGCAGCGACTCCGAGAACATGAACAGCGCGATCACCAGCGGGGCGAGCACGGCGCCGATCATGATGGTGATGGCGCCCGCCGAGTGCCGGATGATCGAGCCGACGGCGAGCGAGAGCAGGCCCAGCAGCGCGACGTAGGCCGACATGCCGACCGTGGCCTTCAGCCACTCCCCGCCGGTGGGGGACTTGGCGCCGTCGCCCTCCAGCATGGCGACGTGCAGGAAGGCGACGAGCGACGAGGAGATCAGCGTCACCACGAAGGCGACCAGGAAGAACACGATGGCCTTCGCCGCCAGCACCCGGCCGCGGCTCGGGCACGCGACCATCGTGGTGCGGACCATGCCGGTGCCGTACTCCGAGGCCGTGGTCAGCACGCCCAGCGTGATGAGGCACATGCTGCCCAGCAGCAGCCCGAAGAAGCCCAGGCCGAGCGGGCTCTCGCCGGACAGGGCCGGGTCGGAGTTGGCCACCACCACGCCGGTCAGCAGACCGATGCCGACGACGAGCAGGACGAACACGCCGAGCGTCCACATCGTGGAGCGCACCGACCTGATCTTCGTCCACTCGGAGGCGATGGCGTGCCCGAGGTGCGTGCGCACGACCGGGATCGGCGAGGTGTAGCCGGGGTACGGACCGGAGGCGGGAAGCGCGGCACCGGGCGTCGCCTGCCAGTTGGGCGCGGCCTGCGGCGTCTGGGACTGGGGGCTGCTCATCGGGCGTCCTCGGGCTTGGTCAGGTCGGAGGTCGGGGCGGGAGCCGGCGGGGCGGCGGGCGCCTGCGGGGGCACGGGCGGCTGGGCAGCCGCCTGCGGGGCCGGAGCGGCGGAGGGCTGCGCGGGCGCCTGCGGGGGAGCCTGAGGCGCCTGGGGAGCGGGCTGGGCGTACGGGTTGGGTGCTCCCGCGCCGGAGGCGTCAGGGGCGCTCGGAGCGGACCCGGGCGCGCCGGGTGTCCCGGGAGCCCCGTACGGGCCCGCCGGAGCCTGTCCCGGCGCGCCCTGCGGCGGCATCGGGAGCGGCTGCCCGCCCTGTTGGGGCGGCGGCGGGGCGTACCAGCCCGGCTGGTCCTGCCCCGGCGCCGGCATCGGCGGCTGCGCGCCGGGCGGCAGCGGCTGCTGCAGGCCTTCCTTCTGGTCGATGGTCGAGCGGTAGTCGACGGCGCCCTGCGTCATCCGCATGTACGCCTCCTCCAGCGAGGCCTGGTGCGGCGACAGCTCCCACAGCCGTACGTCGGCGGTGTGCGCGATGTCGCTGATGCGGGGGAGCGGCAGCCCGGTCACCCGCAGCGCGCCGTCCTGCTCGGGCAGCACGTGCCCGCCCGACTCGGTGAGCGCGGCCGACAGCTTCTCGCGCTGCTGCGGCTCGGTGTCGGGCGTGCGGACCCGCGCGAAGTCCGCGGAGTTCGCGGAGATGAAGTCCGTGACGCTCATGTCGGCGAGCAGCTGTCCGCGCCCGATGACGATGAGGTGGTCGGCGGTCAGCGCCATCTCGCTCATCAGATGGGAGGAGACGAAGACCGTACGGCCCTCCGCCGCCAGCGCCTTCATCAGGTTGCGCACCCAGAGGATGCCCTCGGGGTCGAGGCCGTTGACCGGCTCGTCGAACAGCAGCACCTGAGGGTCGCCGAGCAGCGCGGCGGCGATGCCGAGCCGCTGCCCCATGCCCAGGGAGAAGCCCTTGGACCGCTTCCTGGCCACGTCCTGCAGACCGACGACCCCGAGCACCTCGTCCACGCGCCTGGCCGGGATGCCGGACAGCTGGGCCAGGCACAGCAGGTGGTTGCGGGCGGCCCGGCCGCCGTGCACGGCCTTGGCGTCCAGCAGGGCGCCGACCTGGCGGGGGGCGTTGGGCAGCCTGCGATACGGATAGCCCCCGATCGTCACCTGCCCGGCCGTCGGGTTGTCCAGGCCGAGGATCATCCGCATCGTCGTCGACTTGCCCGAGCCGTTCGGCCCGAGGAAGCCGGTGACGGCTCCGGGCCGCACCTGGAAGGAAAGGTTGTACACAGCGGTCTTGTCGCCGTAGCGCTTCGTCAGGCCGACTGCTTCGATCATGCTCCGCACCCATCGCAAGGTTCAGGACAGCGGGGCACACGCCCCCCGTAAGGGTTAGGAGGATATCGAGGCGCTGACGGTTCCGCCCAAATCAAAGTAAAGGGTGGGGGCCCGACGCGCCCCGACGGCCTCCTTCAGACCCTGTCCGGTCAGGCGTCACGCTTCTTCAGCAGTACGTACCCGCCGATCAGGGCCGCGAGCACCCACAGCCCCATGATCCCGAGGCCGCCCCATGGCCCGTACGGGGTGTCGTCGTCGATCGGCGTGACCACCTGCATGATCTTGCTGCCGGCCTGGTCGGGCAGGAACCGGCCGACCTTCTTCGTCGCGTCGACATTGCCGAGGATGTTGGAGATCAGGAAGAAGAACGGCATCAGGATGCCCAGCGACAGCATCGGCGAGCGCAGCATCGCGGCGACGCCCATGGAGAACATCGCGATCAGGGCCATGTAGAGGCCCCCGCCGAACACGGCCCGCAGCACACCCGTGTCGCCGATCTCCGCCCGGTGCTCGCCGAGCATCGCCTGCCCCAGGAAGAACGCGGCGAAGCTGGTGACGAGCCCGACCAGCAGGGCGAGACCGGTGGCCACCGCGATCTTGCTGACCAGGAAGGAACCGCGCTGTGGCACGGCGGCCAGCGAGGTGCGGATCATGCCGGTGCTGTACTCGTTCGACACCACCAGTACGCCGAACACGATCATCGCCAGCTGGCCGAGGCTCATCCCCGCGAAACTGATGAACGTCGGATCGAACTCCGCCCGCGCCTGTGCGTTCATGCTGTCGAACTCGTTCTTCGACAGCGCCGAGATCAGCATGCCGAGGGCGACCGTCACGACCACCACCAGCGAGAGCGTCCACACCGTGGACGCCACCGACCGGATCTTGGTCCACTCCGACCGTACGACCTGGGTCGTCGCCATGCTCAGCCCCTCTTCCAGCCGTCGCCCCACTGCTGCTGCTGTGGCGGCTGCGGGCTCGTCTCGCTGTGTGCGTGGTACTCCACCGACTCCGCGGTCAGCCGCATGAACGCCTCCTCCAGCGAGGCCTGTTGCGGGCTCAGCTCGTGCAACGTGAGCCCGTGCTGCGCCGCCAGCTCGCCGACGTGCTCGGCCTTGCCGCCGTCCACCTCAAGCACCCCTTCGCCGCTCTCCACGGCCACGATCCCGGCCTGGTGCAGCACATCGAGCAGCCGCTCCCGCTGCGGGCTGCGGACCCGGACGTACGACCGTGAGTTGCGCGCGATGAAGTCGGCCATGGAGGTGTCCGCCAGCAGCCGTCCCTGCCCGATGACGACGAGGTGCTCGGCCGTCAGGGCCATCTCGCTCATCAGATGGGAGGAGACGAACACGGTCCGGCCCTGCGCCGCCAGCGACTTCATCAGGGTGCGGATCCAGTGGATGCCCTCGGGGTCGAGGCCGTTGACCGGCTCGTCGAACATCAGGATCCGCGGGTCGCCGAGCAGCGCGGCCGCGATACCGAGCCGCTGCCCCATGCCCATCGAGAAGCCCTTGGTCTTCTTCTTCGCGACCGCCGTCAGCCCGACCGTCTCCAGCACCTCCCGCACCCGGCCGCGCGGAATGCCGTTGCTCTGCGCGAGGCACAGCAGGTGGTTGTAGGCGGTGCGCCCGCCGTGCCAGGCCTTGGCCTCCAGCAGGGCGCCGATGTACGTCAGCGGGTCCTTGAGCTGCTGATAGTGCTTGCCGTCGATACGGACGTCGCCTGCGGTGGGGTGGTCAAGACCGAGGATCATCCGCATGGTCGTGGACTTCCCCGCGCCGTTGGGCCCGAGAAAGCCGGTGACGATGCCTGGTCTGACGGTGAAGGACAGGTTGTTGACCGCCACCTTCTCGCCGTAACGCTTGGTCAGCCCCGAGAGCTCAATCATGCCGCCACGCTAGAACGGGACAAAGCCCTCTGCCACCCGAGCGGCAGAGGGCTTTGCGGAGATTCAGACTCCGTATGCCCGCGTGTTACCGGGACTGCTGGGCCGGGACCCCACGGGAGATCGGCTCGTCCTCGGCCGGCGTACCGGCGGCGGCCACCGCGGCGCCCGTGAGCGTCGCGAGCATCTCGCGGACGTTCGTCAGCTGGGCGTTGATGCTGTCGCGGCGGTTGGTGAGGGCGGCCAGCTCGCGCTCGGATTCCGAACGGATGCGGTCGGCCTTGGCGTTGGCGTCGGCCACGATGTCCTCGGCCTGGCGCTGGGCCGTCTCCACCGTCTGGCGGGCGCGGCGCTCGGCGTCCGTGCGCAGCTTCTCCGCCTCCAGGCGCAGCTGCTCGGCGCGGTGCTCGATCTCGGCGAGGCGCTTCTCGGCCTTGGCCTGACGGGACGCCAGGTCGCGCTCGGACTGCTCGCGGCGCTTGGCGAGGTTCGTCTCGAAGTCCGCGGCGGCCTGTGCGGCCTTGGCGCGGGTCTCCTCGAAGAGGGCGTCCGCCTCCTCGCGCTTGGACTGCGCGTCCTTCTGCGCCTCGGAACGCAGCTGGGAGGCGTCGCTCTTGGCCTTCTCGACGATCCGCAGGCCCTCGTCCTCGGCCTTGGCCTTGCGCTCCGAGGAGTACGCCTCGGCGTCGTTGCGCACCTGCTGGGCCGCCGACTCGGCGAGCTCACGGTGCTGCTCGGCCGCGCGCCGGGCCTCCTCGCGCAGGTCCTTCGCCTCCTCCTCGGCGAGGCGGAGAATCTTCTCCACGCGCGCACCGAGACCCGCGTACGACGGCTCGGCGTCGGTGACCTGGGCCTGGGCGTTCTGCGTCTCGAGGTGGAGCTCTTCGATGCGCTTTTCCAGAGCGGTGATGCGGGCGAGAGCGCTGTCACGGTCGGAGACGAGCTTGGAGATACGTTCGTCCACCTGAGCGCGGTCGTATCCACGCCGCACAAGCTCGAAGCCGTAGGGGGAAGTGTCGCTCATGGGGTTCCTGTCGAATGAGACCGGTGAGGTGATAGGTGGAATCCTAGGGGCCGAAACGGTGTGTCATCGAGCGGATGCGCGTTTGATCTGGAAAATGAGACCCCTTTTGAGTGGCTAAGCGGCAGAGGGCTTGCCAAAACTTGGTCAAAGCCCCCGGATGGCCCCGGAATCGGCCTCCCGTCCAGGGTGCCTCTCGCTGCGGGGGCGCCCCAACGCCCCCGCGCAGCCATGGCCCGAAGCGTCCGTCCAAGTGTGGCACGGGCCGCCCGATGGCCCTAGCTCTCCGAGGACTTGCCACCCGAACGGGGTGCGCCGACTGTCGCGCCCGCCTTGACTCCGTTGTCCTTGCCCCCGGCCGGGGCCTCGAAGGACTCCAGTGCCTCCAGGACGTCCTGGACGCGGGAGATCTCGGCGTTGATGTCCTCGCGGCGGCGGACCAGGACCTCCAGCTCGCGCTTGCCCTCCTCGACCGTGCGCTTGGCCTCGCGGATCGCCTCGGCCTTGAGCTCCTCGGCCTCCCGGACCAGCGTGGACTTCTTCTGCTCGGCCTCCTTGAGCAGCCCCTCGGCCTTCTTCACCGCGGCGATACGGACCTTGCCCGCCTCGGAGTTGGCCTCCGAGACGATCTCCTTGGCCTTCGCCTGCGCCTT
Organism: Streptomyces purpurascens; assembly: GCF_045040895.1. Taxonomy (NCBI): domain Bacteria; kingdom Bacillati; phylum Actinomycetota; class Actinomycetes; order Kitasatosporales; family Streptomycetaceae; genus Streptomyces; species Streptomyces purpurascens. Next base: position 6,383,167 of record NZ_CP108341.1, read on the forward strand.
CGCGAGCTGCTCCTCGGCGGCCTTGACGAGCGCGTCGCAGCGGTCGCCCGCCGACTTCATCGTCTCGGCCGACTCCCGGCGGGCCCGCTCGTGCAGTTCCTCGATCTCACCCGTGATGCGGTCGCGCAGCTCCTCGGCGCGCTCCCTGATCTGCGTGGCGTCCCGACGCGCGCCGACCAGCAGCTCGTCCGCGTCCGTACGGGCCTTCTCCACCAGCGAGTTGCCCTCGACCGTCGCCTCGGACACCAGCCGGTCGGCCTCCGTGCGGGCCGCGCCCACCATCGTGTCGGCCTGCGACTCGGCCTCCGCCGTGGTCTTGTGCGCCTGCTGCTGCGCCTCGCTCAGCAGCTTGTCGGCCTCGGCCGTGGTCTCCGTGATGAGCTTGTCGACCTGCTCGGCCGCCTCGGAGCGCCGCTTGTTGGCGTCCTTGCGGGCCTCGTCCAGGGTGCGGTCGGCCTCCTCGCGCGCGGTGGCGACGAGCCGCTCCGCCTCCGCCTCCGCGTCGGCCTTGACGCGCCCGGCCTCGCTGCGGACCCGCTCTGCGTGCTGCTGCGCCGAGCCGACCGTCTCGGCGGCCTCGGCCCGCAGCCGCTCCGCCTCGCCGGTGGCCTCCCCGACCAGCTGGTCGGCCTTGGCGACGGACTCGGACCGCACCCGATCGGCCTCGCCGGCCGCTTCGGACCGGACCCGCTCGGCCTCGTTCAGGGATTCGGTGCGGACCCGCTCGGCCTCGGCGACCGTCTCCATCCGCAGCCGGTCCGTCTCCGTGACCGTCTCGGTCGTGAGCCGCTCCGCCTCGTTGCGCGCCTCGGTGATGAGGGTGTCCGCCTGCGTCGCCGCGTCCGACCGGATGCGGTTGGCGTCCTCACGGGCGTCCGCCCGGGTGCGCGAGGCGTTCTGCTCGGCCTCGGCGATGGCGTCCGACGCCTCCGTGCGCGCCCGCTGGGCATGCTCGGAGACCTCCGCACGGATGCGCTCCGCCTCCGTGATCGCCTCGGACATCGTGCGCTCGGCGAGCGCCTTGGCGGCCTCGGTCTCCTCGTGCGCCTCGCGCCGCAGTCGGCCGGCGTCCTCGCTCGCCCGCTCCCGCTCCGCGTAGGCGTCGGTGCGGACCCGGTCCGCCTCCTCCTGGGCCTCCCGCCGCGTCCGGTCCGCGACGTGCTCGGCGGCGCTGCGCAGCCCGGCGATCTCGTCCTGGGCCTGCTCGTGCAGTCCCGCGACGGAGTCCCGTACCTGCTGGGCGTGCTGCTCGGCGGCCGACACCATCTCCGTGGCCCGCCGGTCGGCTTCCTCGACCAGCCGCACGGCCTCGGCCTGCGCCTCCTCCACGCGCTTGCGCGCCGAGGCCAGCAGCTCCTCGCTCTGCTCGCGGGCCCGCTCGCGCTCCTGGTCGGCCTCCTGCCGGGCGCTGCCGAGGAGCTCCTCGGCCTCGCGGCGCCGGCGGTTGGCCTCCTCCTGGGCGGCGGCCAGCGTCTCGGACGCCTCCGTGCCGAGCCGCTCGGCGGCGGCCTGCGCCTCCGCGCGCATCCGGTCGGCGCTCTCCTGCGCCTCCGACTTCAGCCGCTCGGCCTCGTTCGAAGCCTCCGAGCGCAGGCGTACGGCGACGGCCTCGCCCTCGGCGCGCGAGGCGGACGCGTCGGAAGCGGCCTCGTCGCGCAGCCGCTCGGCCTCTGTCTCGGCCTGCTGCCGGAGCGTACGGATCCGCTCGGCGGCCTCCTCGCGCAGCCGCTCGTTCTCCTCGGCGGCCTCGCGGCGGATCCGCGCGGCCTCCTCACGGGCGTCCGACAGCGCCTGCTCGGCGGCCGTCAGCCGCTCCTCGGCCTCCGTCTGGAGCCGCGTCAGCCCCTCGGCGGCCTCCGCGCGGCGGGCCTCTATGGCGCGCTCGGTCTCCTCGTGCAGCTCCACCGCCGCGCGCTCGGCGTCCGCCTTGAGGGCCTCGGCCTGCTCGACGACCTCCTCGCGGTGCCGCTCGGCCTCCTGCCGGGTGCGCTGAAGGGTCTCCTCGGCCTGCCGGCGCAGGGTCGTCGCCCGCTCGATGGCCTCGGTGCGGACCTTCTCGCTGTCCCCCTGGGCGTTCGTGCGCAGCTCGTCCGCGTCCGCCTTGGCCTTGGCGAGCAGCTCCTCGGCGGACCTCGCCGCCTCCTCGATCTGCGCCACGGCCTCCTTGCGGGCCTCGGCGCGGATCTTCTCGCCCTCTTCGACGGCGTCCGCCCGCAGCTGCTCGGCGTCGCCGCGCAGCCGGCGGGCCTCCTCCTGCAGCTCGACCGTCTTGGCGCGGTACTCCTTGGTGTCGTCCTTCGCCGTGCCCTTGAGCTCCTCGGCGATGTCGTGCGCCTCGGCGCGCAGCCGGTCCGCCTCCGCCTCGGCCTCCGAGCGGATCCGCTCGGCCTCCTCGGCAGCGGCCTTGGTGGTCTTCTTGGCGTCCTCGGACGCCTTGTTGAGGACCTCCTCGGCGGTCCTGGCCGCCTTGGACAGCTGGGTCGCGGTCTCCTCGGCGGTGGACGTACGGGCCTTCTCGGAGGCCTCCGCGACGATCTTCTCGGCCTCGGCGCGGGCGTCGGCGACGAGCTGCTCGGCCTCGGACTTGGTGTTCTCGGCCTCCTTCGTGGCCTCCTCGACCAGCCGGGCGACCTGCTCCTTGGCGGTGCGCGTACGCGTCTCGTTCGCGGACTCGGCACTCGACAGGGCCTTGGCGGCGGCCTCCTTGGCCTCCGCGACCAGCTTCTCCGACTCGGCCTGCGCCGTGCGCAGCGCCTCCTCGGCCTCGGCCATCCGCTGCTCGGCGGCCTTGCTCAGCTCCGTGGCCTCGCGGCGCGCGGACTCCGACTCGCTGACCGTGGACGTCCGCAGTTGTTCGGCGTGGTCCGTGGCCTCCTGGGCCTGCGTGGAGGCGGCGTTCAGGAGGCGCTCCGCGTCCGTGCGGGCGCGGCGCAGGATCTGCTCGGCCTCGGCGCGGGCCTCCTCGGCCGAACTCGTCAGCCGCTGCCGGGCCTCGCCGGCCAGCCGCTCGGCCTCCGCGCGGGCCGTGGCCAAGGCCTGCTCGGCCTCGGCCCGTGACTCCTCCAGCAGGCGCCGGGCCTGCTGCTCGGTGCGGGCCCGCAGCTGCTCGGCCCAGGCCACGTTCTCGTTGACGTGCGACTCGACCGTCTGGCGGCGCTCGGCCAGCTCCTGGTCGAGCTGCTGGCGGCGGGTCACCGCCTCCTGGTGCAGCTCCGACTGGAGCCGGGCCGCCTGCTCGGCGTGCTCTTGGAGGATCCGCTGGGTCTGCGCCCGGGCCTCGCTCAGCTCGCGGTCGGCGTCCGTCCGGATCTGGTCGGCCTGCATCTGAGCGTTGCGCAGCAACTGCTCGGCCTGCCAGCCGATGTCGCCCCCCTCGAAGGAGGGCCGGGACATGATGGTGCGCCGCGCTTCGTGCAGCTTGGCACGCAGCACCTCGACCTGGTAGCCGAGGTCCTCGGCGTGCTGGATCGCCTTTTCCCGCTCGGTCTTCAGCCGCTTCATCTCGGCTTCGAACCGAGAGAGGTGGTCGACGTCAGCCGCCGGCTCTCGCTCCTGGCTCTCGTAGCCCCGCACTGCGCGGTCCCATCCGTCCCCTGGTCGCAACTCTCTCCAAACGAGCTCCGTCCATCCGCCGAACGGGGCCCCCGGGGAATGGTGTCAGATCATCGGCGGAGCAGAGGCTGCTGCCCCGACGCTCGTCCCCCGAAACCCGGACCCCGGTGGTCCTGCCGTCGCACGGCGGGACCGCGGTCACCCTGCACTGAGCGGCGACCGCACCCAACCCTACCGGCCCCTATGTACGAGGGTCAGTGCTCAGGTGACTCAACAGGCGCCGAAGTGACCAGTTCTGTCAGTACGCCATGACAGTCCTTGGGGTGCAGGAAGGTGATTCGTGACCCCATGGAACCGCGTCGCGGCTCTTCGTACAGCACGCGTACGCCCTTGTCGCGGATATCGGCTGCCTCGCCGTCCACATCCGCCGTACCGAAAGCGATGTGGTGAACGCCCTCGCCGTTCTTCGCGAGCCACTTCGCGACGGTGGAGTCCTCGCGGGTCGGCTCGAGAAGCTGCAGGTAGGAGGCGCCGCCGTCGGACGTATCGTTGATCTTGAGCATGGCCTCGCGCACGCCCTGCTCCTCGTTGACCTCGGAGTGGAACACCTCGAAGCCGTAGGTGGCACGGTAGAACTCGACGGTCTTGTCGAGGTCGAAACAGGCGATTCCGATGTGGTCGATTCGCGTCAGCATGGATTCAGTGCAGCGCTCCGGAGGTGGTTACGCAACGTGCGCGCGATCACACCGACGGCCCGATGACGCGGTGGAGTACTGGTCAGTACATTCGAAGTAAACCCTCGTTCACTCCTCGGCTGTGCAGCCGGTAAGGGGATCGCAGCTCATGTCTTCTGGAACTCCTGGAACCTCTGGGACCAACGGCTCGACGTCCGTGATCGTGGCGGGCGCCCGTACTCCGATGGGGCGGTTGCTCGGGTCGCTCAAGTCCTTCTCCGGAGCCGACCTCGGCGGCTTCGCGATCAAGGCCGCCCTCGACCGTGCGGGGATCGGCGGCGACCAGGTGCAGTACGTGATCATGGGGCAGGTGCTCCAGGCCGGGGCGGGGCAGATCCCGGCGCGCCAGGCCGCGGTCAAGGCCGGCATCCCGATGAACGTGCCCGCGCTGACGATCAACAAGGTGTGTCTGTCGGGCCTGGACGCGATCGCGCTGGCCGACCAGCTGATCCGCGCGGGTGAGTTCGACGTGGTCGTCGCCGGCGGTCAGGAGTCCATGACCAACGCCCCGCATCTGCTCCCCAAGTCCCGTGAGGGCTTCAAGTACGGCGCCGTCGAGATGATCGACGCCATGGCGTACGACGGGCTGACCGACTCCTTCGAGAACGTCGCCATGGGCGAGTCGACGGAGAAGCACAACACCCGGCTGGGCATCGGCCGGGCCGAGCAGGACGAGATCGCCGCGCTGTCGCACCAGCGGGCCGCCGCCGCGCAGAAGAACGGCCTGTTCGACGCCGAGATCACGCCCGTCGAGATCCCGCAGCGCAAGGGTGACCCGGTGCTGTTCAGCAAGGACGAGGGCATCCGGGGCGACACGACGGCCGAGTCGCTCGGGAAGCTCCGCCCGGCGTTCGCCAAGGACGGCACGATCACCGCCGGTTCCGCGTCGCAGATCTCCGACGGCGCGGCGGCCGTCGTGGTGATGAGCAAGGCCAAGGCCCAGGAGCTCGGCCTGGAGTGGATCGCCGAGATCGGGGCGCACGGGAACGTGGCCGGGCCGGACAATTCGCTGCAGTCCCAGCCGTCCAACGCGATCGCGCACGCGCTGAAGAAGGAGGGCCTGGAGGTCTCGGACCTCGATCTCGTCGAGATCAACGAGGCGTTCGCGGCCGTGGCCGTGCAGTCAATGAAGGACCTCGGGGTGTCCACGGAAAGGGTGAACGTCAACGGCGGTGCGATCGCCCTGGGTCACCCGATCGGGATGTCCGGCGCCCGTCTCGTGCTGCATCTCGCGCTGGAGCTGAAGCGGCGGGGCGGTGGCGTGGGTGCGGCGGCGCTGTGCGGTGGTGGTGGTCAGGGTGACGCGCTGATCGTGCGGGTGCCGAAGGGCTGAGCGGCGGGTCTTCGGCCCTTCGCCTTCATGACATGAACGGAGCTGTGATGCAGGACGTCTCCACGCTGGTCGCCCAGGCCAGGGAGGGCCGGCCGCGGGCCGTGGCCCGGTTGATCTCCCTGGTGGAGGGGGCGTCCCCGCAGCTGCGGGAGGTCATGGCGGCGCTGGCGCCGCTGACGGGTGGGGCGTACGTGGTGGGGCTGACCGGGTCGCCCGGGGTCGGCAAGTCCACGTCCACGTCGGCGCTGGTGACGGCGTATCGCAAGCAAGGGAAGCGGGTCGGCGTGCTCGCCGTCGACCCGTCGTCCCCGTTCTCGGGCGGGGCGCTGCTCGGGGACCGGGTGCGGATGTCGGAGCATGCGTCGGATCCCGGGGTGTACATCCGTTCGATGGCGACGCGGGGGTATCTGGGCGGGCTCGCGTGGGCCGCGCCCCAGGCGATCCGGGTGCTGGACGCTGCCGGCTGTGACGTGATCCTCGTCGAGACGGTGGGGGTCGGGCAGTCCGAGGTGGAGATCGCCTCGCAGGCGGACACGTCCGTGGTGCTGCTGGCCCCCGGGATGGGGGACGGGATCCAGGCGGCCAAGGCCGGGATCCTGGAGATCGGTGACGTGTACGTCGTGAACAAGGCCGACCGGGACGGGGCCGATGCGACGGCCCGCGAGCTGAACCACATGCTGGGGCTCGGGGAGTCCCGGGGGCCGGGGGACTGGCGTCCGCCGATCGTGAAGACGGTCGCCGCGCGGGGCGAGGGCATGGACGAGGTCGTCGAGGCTCTGGAGAAACACCGGGCCTGGATGGAGGAGCGGGGGGTTCTCGCGGAGCGGCGGGCGTCCCGGGCGGCGCGGGAGGTCGAGACGATCGCGGTGACGGCGCTGCGGGAGCGGATCGGGGATCTGCACGGCGACCGGCGGCTGGGGGCGTTGGCCGAGCGGATCGTGGCCGGGGAGCTGGATCCTTATCGGGCGGCTGATGAGCTGGTGGCGGGGTTGACGGAGGGCTGAGCGCCTGAGCGCCTGAGCGCCTGTGCGGTGGTGGTGGGTCGGGGCCGTGTCGGGGGGTGTCCGTCCTCGGAACGGCGCGATGGGGTCTCACGCCGACTGACTGTTCGTTGACGCGCCAACCAGCTGCGGGCGGACACCCCCCGACACGGCCCCTTCTCGCCGTACGCGGGTGCGGGTGCTCGTGGCTTGCGCATCCGCTCCGGTGCGTCGTGGCTTGCGCCATCCGCTCCAGCTGCGGGCTGTCGCGAGCCGCTCTGGCTGGCGCAGGCCGTCGCTGCGGGCGCCGTACCCGCCCTAGCTGCGGGCATGCGTGCCGCTGGGGGCGGCACGGGTGGGCGCAGCGGCACCCCGCTCCGCCGGGTTGCGCAACGCCCCGGCGTCAGCAGCGACGCCGGGGCGGTTGAAAACTGGCAGTGGCAGGTCAGTCCTGGTCGTCGACGTCGTCCGCGTCGTCGTCCTGGGCGTCCGAGTGGTCCGCCGTGACCTTGCCCGTGTTGAGGTCGATCTTCCAGTCCTGTTCGGCGCCGCCGGACTTGCGGGTCTCGGCCTCCCAGGACTTGTTCTTGCCGTCCTCGTCCAGGTCGACGGACGTCACCGTGCCCTTGCCTGCGGCAGCCTTCGCGGCCTCCTCGGCCGTCACGGAGGAGCCCTTCAGGGCCGCCCGCACCTGCGCCGTGTCGTCCTCGTCGTCGGTCTGCGCACCGAGGACCTTGCCGTTGGACGGGTCGACGCGGACGCTCTGCCAGGTGTTGTCACCGGACAAGACGTCGACCTTCCAGATCACCTTGTCGCTGTCGTCCTCGTCGTCCAGCTCGGCGGACACGACCGTGCCGGGCGTGTGCTTCAGCGCGGAGGCGATCGCCTCGGGCGCCGTCACGTCGCCGGAAGCCGCCTTCGTGTCGTCGTCGCGGTCGTCCTGGTCGTCACGGACGTCGTCGTCCGACACCCGCGTGTTCGCCGCCTGCCGCGCCGAGCCCCCGCCGTCTCCCGTGGTCGCGAGGGCCGTGGCCGTACCGCCTCCGATCAGAGCGGCAGCGGTCACAGCGGCGATCACGATGTTGCGCTTCATGGGGGTTCCTCCCGAGTCGGTTTGTTTTCGACGTGTTCCAAGGTGGCTGACCGAGGCTGAGAGGAACCTGAAGCCCCCTGAAGGGATCTTCAGCTTGGTTTTGCGACTCTTTACCCATGCGCCTGTTGATCGTGGAGGACGAGAAGCGGCTGGCCCTGTCGCTCGCCAGGGGTCTGACGGCCGAGGGGTACGCCGTGGACGTCGTCCACGACGGACGGGAGGGGCTGCACCAGGCCTCGGAGGGGACGTACGACCTGGTGATCCTCGACATCATGCTGCCCGGCCTCAACGGCTACCGGGTCTGCGCCGCCCTGCGCGCCGCCGGGCACGAGGTGCCGATCCTGATGCTGACCGCCAAGGACGGCGAGTACGACGAGGCGGAGGGGCTCGACACCGGTGCGGACGACTATCTGACCAAGCCCTTCTCGTACGTCGTGCTCGTCGCCCGGATCAAGGCGCTGCTGCGGCGGCGTGGCGTGGGTGCCGGGGCCTCGCCCGTGCATGTGCACGGTGAGCTGAAGGTGGATACGGCTGCTCGGCGGGTGTTCCTGGGGGAGGACGAAGTCTCCTTGACCACCAAGGAGTTCTCCGTGCTGGAGCATCTCGTGCTGCGGGCCGGGGAGGTCGTGTCCAAGTCCGAGATCCTCGAACATGTGTGGGACTTCGCGTACGAGGGTGACCCCAACATCGTCGAGGTGTACATCAGCACCCTGCGGCGGAAGCTGCGGCCCGGGCTGATCCGGACCGTGCGCGGGGCCGGGTACCGGCTGGAGACCTCGCCATGAGGCGGCTGTTCGGGTCCGTCCGGGCGCGGGCCACGCTGGGTGCCACGCTCGTGGTCGCGGTGGCGCTCGTCGCGGCCGGGGCCGCCGTGCTGCTGTCGCTGCGGTCCAATCTGATCGGCGAGGCCGGGACGCAGGCCGAGCAGTCCGCCCGGGCCGTCGCCTCCGAGCTCGCCGCCGGGACGCCGTACGACAAGCTGTCCGGGCTGGACGGTGACGACGGACCGGTGCAGGTCCTCGACGAGCACAAGCGGGTGGTCGCGGCCAGTGAGGATCTCCAGAAGATCAGCGGCACCGACTCCGAGCAGGTGAAGCCGCAGCCGCCCGCCGCGCCCCGCGGGGACGAGGACGACGACGCCGACGACCACGAAGAGGCCCTCGAGCCCGGGGAGATCGCCGGGGAGAGCGTCTTCAGCAACGGGTCCGCGACCATCGACGGTGAGGCGGAGGACTACCGGTTCGCCGCCGTGGAGGTGGAGACCCAGGACCGGGGGACCCTCAAGGTCTACGCCGGTTCGCCGCTGGCCGCCGAGCACGGGGCCGTGCGGACCGCGCTGACGGTGATGCTGATCGGGTTCCCGCTGCTGCTCGGCGTCGTCGGGGGAGTGACCTGGCTGGTCACCCGGCGGGCGCTGCGCCCCGTCGAGGGCATCCGGAGCGAGATGGCCGCGATCACCCAGTCCCAGGACCTCGCGCGGCGCGTCCCGGAGCCGGACACGCACGACGAGATCGCCCGGCTCGCCAGCACCACCAACGAGACGCTCGCGGCGCTGGAGACCTCCGTGGAGCGGCAGCGGCGCTTCGTCGCCGACGCGTCCCACGAGCTGCGCAGCCCGATCGCCTCACTGCGCACACAGCTGGAGGTGGCCGCCGCGCATCCCGAGCTGCTGGACCTCGACGGGGCCGTGGAGGACACCGTACGGCTCCAGCGGCTCGCCGCCGACCTGCTGCTGCTCGCCCGGCTGGACGCGGGGGAGCGGCCCAACGACGCGGGGGTCGACCTCGCCGGGCTGGCCCGGGAGGAGGCCGAGGGGCGGACGGGTGTGACGGTGGACGCGGAGCCGGTGGAAGTGGCCGGATCGCGGGGGCAGCTGGGGCGGGTGCTCGCCAATCTGCTCGACAACGCCCAGCGGCATGCCCGGTCGGCCGTCACCGTGAGCGTGCGGCGGGAGGGTGACCGGGCCGTGGTCGGCGTGGCGGACGACGGGGACGGGGTGCCCGAGGCCGACCGGGAGCGGATCTTCGAACGGTTCGTACGGCTGGACGCCGCCCGCAGCCGGGACGACGGCGGTGCCGGGCTGGGGCTCGCCATCGCCCGGGACGTCGCCGTACGGCACGGCGGCACGCTCACCGCCGGACAGGGGCCCGCAGGCGGAGCCCTGTTCGAACTCCGCCTGCCGCTCGCCTAGGCCCCCGGCCGGCCAGGGTGTGCTGTCAGGGTCAGGGGCGCCCGCGCTGGCCGCGCAGGTGCTCCGCGATGGGCTTGAGGGCCTTGTCGAGCTCCGTCAGGGCCTCGGGGGACAGCAGGTCGATGAAGTGCCTCCGCACGGACGCCACATGGTGGGGCGCGACCTTCTGCATCGTCGCCATGCCGTGGTCGGTGAGGACCGCGTAGAGCCCCCGGCGGTCGGATTCGCAGTTCTCCCGCCGGACCAGGCTCGCGTTCTCCATGCGCGTGATCTGGTGCGAGAGGCGGCTCTTGGACTGGAGGGTGGCGGAGGCGAGGTCACTCATCCGCATCCGCTGGTCCTCCGACTCGGAGAGATTCACCAGGATCTCGTAGTCGTTCATTGTCAGGCCGAACGGCTGCAGGTCCTTTTCGAGCTGGTACGTCAACAGCCTGTTGACCTCCAGGTGGGTGCGCCAAGCGCACTGCTCCGCATCGGTCAGCCAGCGCGTGGCCGTCTCGGTCTCCATGAATGAAGTCTACCTAAAATGTTGAAAGGCGAACTAGTGAGGGTTTTCGTGTGACGACGCACACCTGCCGAACATTGGTGCGCAGGCGTTCGATGTCACACTCCGCAGACTACCGCTCACAGCCCGAAGCGACGCTGGAGGTCCCCCAGCTGTCCGGGAAGACGCGGTGCGCCGGATTGACCTGGCGGGGGGCCGGATGCCCCGCCGCCGGGCACACCGGCCTGGTGCGGAACGGTCCCCGTGGCCTGCTCGGCCATCAGGGTCTCGGACGACTGGAGCAGCACCGTGCCGGCGCCGACGAACTCGAACTGGTGCTCCTCGCCGGAGACCCCTCCGAGGCCCGTCAGCGCACGTAGACCGCCCATGACGCCGGTCATGTACCCGTGGTCGTAGTGGTGGCAGGGCGAGGGGCAGTCGGCCCAGCCGACCAGGGCCTGGGGGTCGACCCGGATCGGGGGTTCCATGAACACCACCGGGCCGTTCGACGCGGCCACGAACTTTCCGGTTCCGATGAGGGTCAGAAAACCCGGCACGATTGATTGCTTCAGCGAGAGAGTTGGCTGAAAAGCGAGGAGGTTGCCCGAGCGAATGGTCAGATTGCCGTCCTCGAGGTCGAACGAGTTCACGTCGAAGGCCCGGTCGGCGAGGAGCATCTTGCCCGAGCCCTCGGCCACGACCCAGTCGCTCGCGTGCAGAGGCGAATGGAACGACGTGCGGACGAGACGGTCCAGCCGACCGTGTCCGACGCCGTTGAAGTCGATCGAGCCGTAGTAGGCGATCATCTTCCCCTTCTGCAGGAACCACTGGCTCCCCTTCAGTTCCACACAGAAGGTGTAGGGGTTGACGTTGTCGTCGGGCGGCAGCGACGCCGGGTCGAAGACCGCGGGGCCGGCGCCCGGAGTTCCGTACGTGCTCACAGCTTCTCCTCCGACGCCTGGACGTACACCGCACCGCTGCCGCTGAGCTCCAGCTGGAACGCCTCGCCCGAGCCGCGGCCCACCATGTCCCGCCAGCCCAGGGCGGTCGACAGCTTGTTGCGGACGTCGCCGTGGTGGGCGACGTAGGCCTGCGGGTCCACATGCACCGGCCGCTGGGGCGTGATCGGGATCTCGATCACCCCGCCGTGGGCCATGACCGCGACGGCGCCGTGCCCCTTCAGCGTGGTCGTGAACAGCCCCTGGCCGCTGACCTGGCCGCGGACCATGCCCATGACGCCGCCCTGCGAGCCGAGGAACATCGTGCCCTGCTGGAGCGAGCCCTCGAAGGCCAGCAGGCGGTCCGCCTCGACGTACAGCGTGTCGCCGGCGAGCCGGATCACCTGGATGTGGTGCCCGCCGTGCCCGAAGAGGACGGTGCCGCTGCCCTCGACGGTCATCAGGGGCGTGTCCTCGTCGGCGACCCGGCGGCCGATCATCGACATGATCCCGCCCTGGCCGCCCGCGGTGTTGGGCGTGAAGGACACCTCGCCCTGGTACGCGAGCATCGCGCCGCGCTGACTGAACAGCCGCTGACCGGGCGTCACCGTCGCCTCGACCATCTTCGCGTTGATCTCCCGGAAGGCCATGTCACACGTCTCCCGCGATCGTGTTCCGCTCGCTCGGCTGCACGTACACCAGCCCGTCCCCCTCGAACCGCATCTGGAAGGCCTCGCCGCCGCCCTCCCCGAGCAGCGTGCGGAACGTCACACCGGACTGGAAGGACTGCCGGATGTTGCCCTGGTGCGCCACATAGGCACCCGGGTCGACGGTCAGCGGATACTGCGAACTCACCCGCAGCACGACCGCCGGCCCGTCCGACATGATCGCCGCCTGGCCGTGGCCCTCGACGGACGTCGTGAACAGCCCGTTGCCCTGCGAGGCGCCGCGCAGGCCGGTGAACTCCGTCCCCGTGCGCAGCCCGCCGTCGGTCGCGAGCAGGTTGCTCGACTCGACGTAGAGCTTGTCGCCCTGGAGGCCGACCAGGTTGATCTCGGAGGCGCGGTCCGCGAACCAGCAGGTGCCGCGCCCCTTCACCTCCATCAACGTCATCTGCTCACCGGTCAGCCGCCGGGTCACCATGCCCCGGATGCCCTCGCCGCCGCCGCTGAGCTTCTTGAAGGCCATCTCGCCGTCGTACGCGACCATCGAGCCGTTCTTCGCCTTCACGGCATCTCCGGTCATGTCGACGGCGAGCACCTTGTTGCTCTGAAGTCGGAACATCGCCACGTACGGGAAGGTAGCCGCAGGCCGGGCCCTGTGGACAGGGTCCGTGGGTGGAGAACGTCCCTGATCGCACCCTTAGGGGCCGGGGAGCCGGACCCCGGGCCGAGGGCGCTCCGGCTGTTTGCCACAATGGGCGGGACGCTTGTGCGTGCGTTCACAAACCCTCAGACCGACAGCCCGTTCAGACCGCCGCGTCTCTCCCACCGAAGGTGACCCGTGGACCTCAAGACCGCCGCCGCCCTCCGCCGCCTCCGCCTGGTCTCGGCACCCGAGGCGATCTCCTTCCTTCTCCTGCTGGTCTGCTCGGTGCTGAAGCGGACCACGGAGTTCAATGCCGTGCCGGTGATGGGCATGGTGCACGGTGTTCTGTTCGTCCTCTACGTGATCTTCTGGGCCGACGCGTGGAACCGGACGAAGTGGTCGGTGAAGACCGCCGCGCTCTACTTCGTCCTCTCGGTGCTGCCCACCGGCGGCTTCTTCGCCGACCGCAAGCTGCGGCGTGAGGCCGAGGACGCGGTCATCGCGTCCCGGGCGCGCAGGGAAGGGGCTGTGAGCGCGTGATCGTCGCCTTTTCCGTGACGCCGCTGGGGGTCGGTGAGGACGTGGGGGAATACGTCGCCGACGCCGTGCGGGTGGTCCGTGAGTCGGGTTTGCCCCATCGGACCGATGCGATGTTCACGTCCGTCGAGGGGGAGTGGGACGAGGTCATGGACGTCGTCCGGCGTGCCGTGGCCGCGGTCGAGCGGCGGGCGCCCCGGGTGTCTCTCGTCCTCAAGGCGGACATCCGGCCCGGGGTGACGGACGGTCTGACCTCCAAGGTCGAGACGGTGGAGCGGCATCTCGCCGAGTAGGCGTACTCGAGAACAGAAGTGACGACGGGAACCCTGGTCCGATGCGGGCCGGGGTTCCCTCATGTTGAGGCCGGGGCGGTCCGCAGCCCGGCGCCACGGGGCGCCTGAGGCTGCCGGGGGCATATGCGTCACCCCACCCACCTGGACGCTCTCAGTTCGACAGCGCCCCAAAGGTCCACTTTTGTATGGGTATCGAGGTACCGCGCTTCGATCAGGCCTCAATTACTGGAGGGCGCTGTGCGGCCGGAGGGCTACGACTACGACTCCTACAGCCGACTCGCCGGACCGCTCACGGAGCCGTCCGGTGAGGAGTACCGGGTTCAGTACGTCTCGCTCCTCGCCCGCGAGCCCCGCCGAATACGAGCCGTCCTCCTGATGAGCCTCGCACCGCTGTTCACCGGCGCCCTGCTGGTCTACCTCGTCTGGCCCACCCACTGGGTGGAACGCGAGGGCGCCCAGCGCTGGCTCATCGGACTCGACGTCACCATGCTGATGGCGATCGGCCTCATCGAACTCTTCATGCTCGTCAACGTCGCCTCCGTCGCCCACGCCACGATGGTCGCCTGCGACCCCGTCCCCGTCGTCCCCGAACCGGGCACCCGCGTCGCCTTCCTCACCACGTACGTCCCCGGCAAGGAACCCCTCGCCATGGTCCGCGCGACCCTGGAAGGAGCCACCCGCATCCACCACACCGGCCCCCTCGACGTCTGGCTCCTCGACGAGGGCGACGACGCCGAGGTCAAGGCCATGTGCGCGGAACTGGGCGTACGCCACTTCACCCGCCGCGGCGTCCCCGAGTGGAACCGCGACACGGGCGTCCACAAGGCCCGCACCAAGCACGGCAACTACAACGCCTGGATCGCCATGCACGGCGACGCGTACGACTTCTTCGCGTCCGTCGACACCGACCACGTACCGATGCCCAACTACCTGGAACGGATGATGGGCTACTTCAGGGACCCCGACGTGGCCTTCGTCGTCGGCCCCCAGGTGTACGGCAACTACCACAACCCCGTCACCAAGGCCGCCGAGTCCCAGCAGTTCCTCTTCCACGCCCTCATCCAGCGCGCGGGCAACCACTATCGCGCCCCCATGTTCGTCGGCACGAACAACGTCGTACGGATCTCCGTCCTCAAGCAGATCGGCGGGCTGTACGACTCCATCACCGAGGACATGGCCACCGGCTTCGAGATCCACCAGCACCGCAACCCGGACACGAACCGCTTCTGGCAGTCCGTCTACACCCCGGACGTACTCGCCGTCGGCGAGGGCCCCGCCTCCTGGACCGACTTCTTCACCCAGCAGATGCGCTGGTCGCGCGGCACCTACGAGACGCTCATCACGCAGTACTGGAAGGCGCCCCTCAGCATGCCGCCGGGCCGCCTGCTGTCCTACACGCTCATGCTCGTGTACTACCCGATGACGGCCGTGAACTGGCTGCTCGGGATCTTCAGCTGCTTCCTCTTCCTCTGGTTCGGCGCCTCCGGCACCGAGGTCGCCGTGTCGGTCTGGATGATGCTCTACAGCGACGCCGCCGCCTGCCAGATCGGGCTGTACCTGTGGAACCGCCGGCACAACGTCTCACCGCACGAACCGGAGGGCTCGGGCGGTCTGGCCGGCATGGGGATGTCGGCCCTGTCCGCGCCGATCTACCTCAAGTCCCTCAGTGAGGCGGTCATGCGCCGCCCCAGCCGATTCGTCGTCACGCCCAAGGGCAACGACGCCTCCCCCGACCAGCCGGCCACCTTCCGTATCCACCTCTTCTGGGCGGCCCTGCTGGCCACGTCCCTGGCCGCCTCGGTGGCCCTGGACCACACGCATGCCGCGATGCGCACCTGGGCCGTGCTCGGCATGGCCATCTCCCTGACACCGGTCGCGGTGTGGGCCGCCACGGTCTGGAAGGACCACCGGGAGCGGCACCGGCAGCTCACCCACGCCGACGCGCAAGCACAGGAACAGGCACCCCCGCACCCGCACCCACGCGCGCCCGAAAGCAACGAGCCCGCCCCCGCCCCGGCCCTCGCCACCGCGTCCCCCGCGGCCCCGGTCTCCGGCACCACGACAGGAGGCAGCTAGGCCATGGCCTACCAGCTCTCGCAGAAGACCAAGAAAACCGTCCTGGGTATCGGCGGCATCGCGGTCCTGGCGGGCCTCAACGCCCCGGCCGCGCTGGACTTCGTCTCCACGCAGTACCACGAGTACAAGATCGCCCAGCCCGAGTACATGGCGAAGTACGGCTCCTGGACCCAGCTCGACATCCCGGAGGAGTACCGCACCAACGCCATCCACGCGGCCCTGCTGCACACGGGCAAGGTGCTGATCGTCGCCGGGTCGGGCAACGAGCAGCGCAAGTTCGACGAGGGCGAGTTCGACACCGTCCTGTGGGACCCGGAGAAGAACACCTTCAAGAAGATCCCCACCCCGGAGGACTTCTTCTGCGCCGGCCACGCCCAGCTCCCCGACGGCCGCCTGCTGGTGGCCGGCGGCACCGCCCGCTACGAACGCCTGGGCGCCGAGGTGACCCGGGCCGGCGGCGGCATGCGCGTGAAGAACGAGAGCCCCGACAAGGCGGTCTTCCTGAAGAAGGGCACCCGCTTCCGCTCACCGGCCGGCTTCGAGTACGTCACCAAGTTCGACGTCACCGTTCCGAAGGCCAAGCGCAGCCAGAAGATCACGTACAACAGCCGCGGTGTCATGAAGCCCTGGAAGACCAAGGTCACCGCCAGCGAGGCCCGCGTCTGGGTGGAGGCCGTGGACAAGGGTCCCCTGTCGGCCACCCGGAAGCAGGCGCAGTACGCCATCGTCGGCCTGACGGGCAAGGCCGGCGACAACGCGTACGGCCTGTCGGAGAAGATCACCCTCGACAAGCAGGACTTCCAGGGCATCCGCGGCGCCTACGAGTTCGACCCGAAGGCCGAGAAGTACATCCCCGTCGACCCGATGGACAAGGCCCGCTGGTACCCGACGCTCGTCGGCCTCGACGACGGCCGGGTCCTGGCGGTGTCCGGCCTGGACGACGTCGGCATGATCGACCCGGGCGACAACGAGATCTACGACCCGGAGACCAAGAAGTGGTCGCCGGGACCCAAGCGGTACTTCCCGACGTACCCCGCCCTGTTCCTCACCAAGGGCGGCAAGCTGTTCTACCCGGCCTCCAACGCCGGTTACGGGCCCGCCGACCGGGGCCGTGAGCCGGGCCTGTGGGACCTGGAGAAGAACACGTTCCGCAAGGTGCCGGGGCTGACGGACCTCGACCAGACCGAGACCTCGGCCTCCCTGCTACTGCCCCCGGCGCAGGACCAGAAGGTGATGATCCTGGGCGGAGGCGGCGTCGGCGAGTCGAGCAAGGCGACCCCGCGCACGGCCGTCGTGGACCTGAACAAGGACAACCCGGCGTTCCGGAACGGCCCCGACCTGCCCCAGGGCACGCGCTACCTGAACAGCGTGATCATGCCGGACGACACGGTGTTCACGTCCAACGGCTCCAGGGACTACCGCGGTCGCAGCGCCAGCAACATCCTCAGGGCGCAGTTCTACGACCCGAAGAGCAACGCCTTCCGGGAAGCCGCCGCACCGCGGGTGGGCCGCAACTACCACTCCGAGGCGCTGCTGCTGCCCGACGGCAGGATCGCCACCTTCGGCTCCGACCCGCTCTTCGACAACCAGCAGAACACCAAGCTGGGCCACTTCGAGCAGCGCATGGAGGTCTTCACCCCGCCCACGCTGCACAAGAACCCCCGGAACCGCCCCGTCCTGAAGGGTGGGCCCACGAGGCTGGACAAGGACCACAGCATCACGTTCCGTACGGACCACCCGGAACGTGTGGCCGCGGCGCGGCTGATGCGGCCCAGCGCGGTCACGCACACGACCGACGTCGAGCAGCGCTCCATCGAGCTGGACATCACCAGGAAGGGCGGCGCGGTGACGTTCGAGGTGCCCCGCGACCCGGCCCTGGTCCCGCCCGGCTGGTACATGCTGTTCGTGACGGACGGCGAGGGCACGCCCTCGCGGGCCAAGTGGATCCACGTGGAGTGAGCGGGGGCCGGATCAGTCCTCCGCGTTGCGCGCCAGCTCCAGGGCGTACTCCGGCCACCAGCGTCCGGCGTCCGGGCCGCCCTCGCAGTCTCCGTCCGACTCGCCGGGCCGCTTGATCCACAGGTAGGCGTCCAAGGCCCGTTCGCCGGTGTGGGTCGTGGGCGGGGTGCCGAGCGCCCGGCCCGGCGGGTTGCACCAGACGCCGGGCAGGGGGCCGTTGCCGTTGCGGCTGGTGTCGATGACGAAGTGCTTGCCGTCGAGGGCCTCGGCGAGCCGGATGCCGTACTCCGTGGTCTCGTCGTCGGTCTGGAAGTTGGAGACGTTGAGCGCGAAGCCGTCGGCCTGTTCGATCCCGGCCCGCTGCAGCGGCTCCACCAGCTTGTACGGCTCCCGGATCCAGTCCGCGTTGCCCGCGTCCAGGTACACCTTGGTGTTCGGCTGCTGTTTCAGCCGGGTGATCGCCTCGCTGAGCAGCTGTTCGCGCTCGGCGTGGTACTCGCCGGGCGTGCAGCCGTCCACGATGTGCGCGACCGCGTCGGGTTCCAGGACGACCAGGGCCTCTGCCTCGCCAAGGGCGTCGGCGAACTGCCCGATCCATTCCCGGTAGGTGTCCGCGTCCTCCGCCCCACCCGCCGAGTGCTGGCCGCAGTCCCGGTGCGGGATGTTGTACGCGACGAAGACCGCCGTCTTCCCCTCCTCGCTCGCGGCCGAGGCCG
This sequence comes from Streptomyces purpurascens, assembly GCF_045040895.1. Taxonomy (NCBI): domain Bacteria; kingdom Bacillati; phylum Actinomycetota; class Actinomycetes; order Kitasatosporales; family Streptomycetaceae; genus Streptomyces; species Streptomyces purpurascens. The sequence goes on from NZ_CP108341.1 coordinate 6,401,361, forward strand.
CCGCCCGCACCGTCGGTGCCGGATCGATCTGGCCGGGCGGCCACAGTGCGACCGGCCGGTCGGCGATCCGCCGGATCAGCTCGGCGTCGTCCTCCCGGTCCTGCTGCTGCCAGAGCCGCGCCTGCTGGGCCGCCGGGCTCTCGGGGTCGACCCAGAAGGGGGAGCCGGCCGTGTAGCCGGCCTTCGTGGTGTCGTCGCCGGTGTCGGACGCCGTTTCGGCGCGGCCGTGAGCGGACGAGCAGCCCGCAGCGAGACCGAGCACCGCGAGTACCGCGAGGGCGTGGATCAGCCGTCTCATGCCGCTCCCTGTGAGGAAGGTGACGTTCAGTGATGGAGCCGTTGTCAATAGTTACATACTCGTATGAATCGCCATGTAAAGGACATGGCCTCGCCCTGCCCCCGGATGGCGGAGCCGGAGGCGGCGGACCGAAGGGCGAGACGGGGCTGACCACCATGTGACCGGCCGGTAAGGTCGGGTTCGTGCCGAAGCCGCTCAGTCTCTCCTTCGATCCGATCGCGCGCGCCGACGAACGCTGGAAGCAGCGCTGGGGGAACGTGCCGTCCATGGGCGCGATCACCTCGATCATGCGCGCTCAGCAGATCCTCCTCGCCGAGGTCGACTCGGTGGTCAAGCCGTACGGGCTGACGTTCGCGCGCTACGAGGCGCTGGTGCTGCTCACCTTCTCCAAGTCCGGCGAGCTGCCGATGTCCAAGATCGGCGAGCGGCTCATGGTGCATCCCACGTCCGTGACGAACACCGTGGACCGGCTGGTGAAGTCGGGTCTCGTCGACAAGCGGCCCAACCCCAACGACGGGCGCGGCACCCTCGCCAGCATCACCGAGAAGGGCCGCGAGGTGGTCGAGGCGGCCACCCGTGACCTGATGGCGATGGACTTCGGGCTCGGGGCGTACGACGCCGAGGAGTGCGGGGAGATCTTCGCCATGCTGCGGCCGCTGCGGATCGCGGCGGGGGACTTCGAGGAGCAGTGACCCGGGGCAAGATCCCCCGGAACGGGTCGTTACGCTCGACGGCATGAAAAAGAGCGTGCTGACCCGCTACCGCGTGATGGCCTATGTCACCGGCGTGCTGCTGGTCCTGCTGACCCTGGGCATGATCGGCAAGTATGTGCTCGACCTGAACGGCGCGGCCGACTTCACGCGCGTCGTCAGCATCGCGCACGGCTGGCTGTACGTCCTGTACCTGGTCTTCGCCTTCGACCTGGGCTCCAAGGCGAAGTGGCCGGTCGGCAAGCAGGTGTGGGTGCTGCTCGCCGGGACCGTCCCGACGGCCGCGTTCTTCGTGGAGCGCAAGATCAGCCACGAGCTCGAGGCGCGGATCGCGGAGGACTCGCCGGCGCCGGTCAAGGCGTAACAACACCGCCGTACGGACGAACGTGCGGCGGTCTGCCATCGACATTTACTTGGACGTCCTAGTAAATTCGAGGGTATGGACGCTGACGCCATAGAGGAAGGCCGCCGTCGCTGGCAGGCCCGGTACGACGCCGCGCGCAAGCGCGAGGCCGACTTCACCACGCTCTCGGGCGACCCCGTGGAGCCGGTGTACGGGCCGCGGCCCGGTGACAGGTACGACGGGTTCGAGCGGATCGGCTGGCCCGGGGAGTACCCCTTCACGCGCGGTCTGTACGCGACCGGCTACCGAGGGCGTACGTGGACCATCCGGCAGTTCGCCGGGTTCGGCAACGCCGAGCAGACCAACGAGCGCTACAAGATGATCCTCGGCAACGGCGGAGGCGGGCTCTCGGTCGCCTTCGACATGCCGACGCTCATGGGCCGTGACTCCGACGACCCGCGCTCCCTGGGCGAGGTCGGGCACTGCGGTGTCGCCATCGACTCGGCCGCCGACATGGAGGTCCTGTTCAAGGACATCCCGCTGGGCGACGTGACGACGTCCATGACCATCAGCGGGCCGGCCGTGCCGGTCTTCTGCATGTACCTGGTGGCGGCGGAGCGCCAGGGCGTCGACCCGGCCGTCCTGAACGGCACGCTCCAGACCGACATCTTCAAGGAGTACATCGCCCAGAAGGAGTGGCTCTTCCAGCCCGAGCCGCACCTGCGGCTCATCGGCGACCTGATGGAGCACTGCGCGGCCGGCATCCCCGCGTACAAGCCGCTGTCCGTCTCCGGCTACCACATCCGCGAGGCCGGGGCGACGGCCGCGCAGGAGCTGGCGTACACGCTCGCGGACGGCTTCGGGTACGTGGAGCTGGGGCTCTCGCGCGGCCTGGACGTCGACGTCTTCGCCCCCGGGCTCTCCTTCTTCTTCGACGCGCACGTCGACTTCTTCGAGGAGATCGCCAAGTTCCGTGCGGCGCGCCGGATCTGGGCGCGGTGGATGCGGGACGTGTACGGGGCGAAGAGCGAGAAGGCGCAGTGGCTGCGCTTCCACACCCAGACGGCCGGGGTCTCGCTCACCGCGCAGCAGCCGTACAACAACGTCGTACGCACGGCCGTGGAGGCGCTGGCGGCCGTGCTCGGCGGGACGAACTCGCTGCACACCAACGCCCTCGACGAGACGCTCGCGCTGCCCAGCGAGCAGGCGGCGGAGATCGCGCTGCGGACGCAGCAGGTGCTGATGGAGGAGACCGGGGTCGCCAACGTGGCCGATCCGCTGGGCGGTTCCTGGTACGTCGAGCAGCTCACCGACCGGATCGAGGCCGACGCGGAGAAGATCTTCGAGCAGATAAGGGAGCGGGGGCTGCGGGCGCACCCCGACGGGCAGCACCCGATCGGGCCGATCACCTCCGGGATCCTGCGCGGGATCGAGGACGGGTGGTTCACCGGGGAGATCGCCGAGTCGGCGTTCCAGTACCAGCGGGCGCTGGAGAAGGGGGACAAGCGGGTCGTCGGGGTCAACGCCCACCACGGGTCCGTGACCGGGGATCTGGAGATCCTGCGGGTCAGCCACGAGGTGGAGCGGGAGCAGGTGCGGGTGCTCGGCGGGCGGAAGGCCGGGCGTGACGATGCCGCTGTGCGCAGCGCGCTGGACGGGATGCTGGCTGCTGCGCGGAGTGGCGCGAACATGATCGAGCCGATGCTGGAGGCGGTGCGGGCCGAGGCGACGCTGGGAGAGATCTGCGGGGTGCTGCGGGACGAGTGGGGGGTGTACACCGAACCTGCCGGGTTCTGAGGGGCCGGCTAGGCCAGGCCCTGCAGCAGTACCCGTGTGAAGCCGCGTACCCACTCCTCGTCCGCCGGTTCCGCGCTGACGAGGGTGCGGTGGACCACCGCTCCCGCGACCATGTCGAAGATCAGGTCTGCCGTGCGGGCCGCCGACTCCGGGTCCGGCTCGGGGGGCAGCTCGCCTCTCGCCTGGGCCCGGGAGCGGCCCTCCAGAACCAGGCGTTTCTGGCGCTCGACCACCGACGCGCGGATGCGTTCGCGCAGGGCGTCGTCGCGGGTGGCCTCCGAGACCACCGCCATCAGGCCGCTCTTCGCCTCCGGGCGGGCCAGGATCGTGGCGAACTGGAGGACGACGCCCTCGATGTCCGAGGCCAGCGAGCCGCTGTCCGGCAGCTCCAGCTCGTCGAAGAGCTCCGCCACCGCGTCGACGACCAGCTCGTTCTTGCCTGCCCAGCGACGATAGAGGGTTGTTTTTGCAACCCCGGCGCGGGTCGCGACGTCTCCCAGGGTGAGTTTGGACCAGCCCAGTTCCACCAGTGCCGCACGCGTGGCGGCCAGGATCGCGGCGTCCGCCGCGGCGCTGCGCGGGCGCCCCGTGCGGCTGGCTGGGCTGCGGCTCTGCATGCCATGACCATAACCGGCGGTTCCTGTGTGGCCGTGAGGGAGATCACCGGGGGGTGGTGGTCCGGCGGTCCGGCGTGGCATTACGCTACGTCTCGTAGCGAAAGCCCGTGAAGGACGTACGCGGGCTTCGGCGACTCGGCGTGGGGTGGGGACCCGGCGCCGAACGGGACCCGACCGGCCCGGCTTTCACACCGTTTTTCACACGCGCGCGCAGTACGGGGGAGGATAGACGCATGCAGCCACGGAACATGTCCATGAGCGGAGTCGTCGACCTCGCCGCGGTGAAGGCGGCCCAGGAGGCCAAGGCGAAGGCGGAGCAGGCACGTGCCCAAGCCGCCCGGGACGGCGGTGCGGGGGGGATCTCCCCGGCCGACCTCGTCATCGACGTCGATGAGGCGGGGTTCGAGAGCGACGTCCTGCAGCGGTCCGCCGAAGTGCCCGTCGTCATCGACTTCTGGGCCGAGTGGTGTCAGCCCTGCAAGCAGCTGAGCCCGGTCCTGGAGCGGCTGGCCGTCGAGTACAACGGCCGTTTCCTGCTCGCCAAGATCGACGTCGATGCCAACCAGATGCTGATGCAGCAGTTCGGCATCCAGGGGATCCCCGCGGTGTTCGCGGTCGTCGCGGGGCAGGCGCTGCCGCTCTTCCAGGGGGCAGCGGGCGAGGAGCAGATCAGGGGAACCCTGGACCAGCTGGTGCAGGTCGCGGAGCAGCGCTTCGGCCTGACCGGCCTCACCGTCGACCCCGACGCCGAGGCGGGCGGCGCCCCGGCGGCTCCCGAGCGTCCGGCCGGTCCGTACGACGCGCTCCTCGAGGCCGCCGTGCAGGCGCTGGACTCGGGTGATCTGAGCGGTGCCATCCAGGCGTACAAGAACGTACTGAACGAGGACCCGGGCAACGAGGAGGCCAAACTGGGTCTCGCCCAGGCCGAGTTGCTCCAGCGGGTGCAGGGCGTCGACCCGCAGCAGGTGCGCAAGGACGCGGCCGACAAGCCGGCCGATGTGCAGGCGCAGATCGCCGCCGCCGACCTGGATCTGGTGGGCGGTCATGTCGAGGACGCTTTCGGCCGTCTGATCGAGACCGTGGCGCGCACGGTGGGTGACGACCGGGACACCCTGCGGATGCGGCTGCTGGAGCTGTTCGAGGTGGTCGGACCCGAGGATCCGCGGGTGATCGCGGCACGCAGGGCCCTGGCACGCGCCCTGTTCTGACCAGTCGTTAAACACGCGGGCTTGTGGTGCCCACGTGAAAGATTTGCCCACGGAACGTCACTGCGGCCGCGCTTTACCAAAACTTGGTAATCGCGGCCGCTGTTACTGCGAGTAAGTCGCGGGCGTTGATCTGTCGGTTTCTGTCCATCGATCAACAGCTTTGTACCGCCGATGGGGACCACCCTGTGTCGTCGGCCGAGACCGATGGGTCGTTGTTCGGTTATACGGCCGTTACTAGCCAGTAACGAACCCCCTTGTGCGGGCGGCGAGAATGCACCACGATCGGCCACGCTCGGTCCATTCCCGTACCCCGGCAGCCGGTTGGGTCGCGGGACGTCCTGGGTCCCCACCGAGCAGAGCCGGCGGCAGTGGCGCCGGCTCTTGGACAGGGGGGTCTTCGCCCACTCGGCGAAGCCTGTCCAGCAAGGTTGTGCGTGATGCGTGTCAGGCGCGACCAGTGGTTGTCGCTCGGGGGTGATCGCCGGTGATTCGGGCGCGAGTTGCGCCGCCGAGTGCAGGCGCTCTCCTTCCCGAGGACGTAGCACTTCTCCCATCCCTGCCCGGCTGAGCCGCTACTCGGGGCGAGCCAGGACAGGAGATGTACGTCCGAGAAGGAGGAAATATGGAGTCCCAGGTGCGTGGCGGGACCAGATGGAAGCGGTTCGCTGTGGTGATGGTGCCCAGCGTCGCCGCTGCGGCATGTGTGGGTGTCGGTCTCGCGCAGGGTGCGCTGGCCGCGTCATTCAGCGTCTCCGGCCAGCAGTTCAAGGTGTCGGCCAGTCACCTGCACGGTGAGGGTTTCGCGCAGTACGGCGGAATCGACAGCGTCTACACCTCGACCGACGGTGAGAAGAAGACGCAGGTTCCCGTCGCGATCTCGTCGTTCGACGACGCGACGATCAGCAAGATGTGCCAGTCGGTCGCGACGCCGATCCCCCTCATAGGCAAGACGGTCTACCTCCGTCTTGAGGCGGGGAACGACGCCAAGAAGCCGGTCAAGGCGGAGAACCTCTACATCGACGTCGCCCAGCTCGACGCCGATGCGGAGTTCAAGGACATCGACATCGGTGTCGCGGTCAAGGACAAGACCCGTGGTCCTGCGGTCAAGGACACGAAGACCACGCTGCCGGGCGGCTTCGCCCAGCAGGCCAGGGAGGCCGACCTCTACGGCGTCAAGCAGACGGCGTGGGCGACGACGGCGGGCACGTTCAAGCTCAGCGGCCTGTCGATGAAGCTCGGCATGGACAAGGGCATGGAGTGCTACTGACAGCCTCCGTCCCACGGGTGTCCGGGGGCGGCTGACCCGTCCCCTTCGAGGGGCGGGGAGGCCGTCGCTTCCCCGCCCCTCGGGCCCGGCCCTGCGCCGGGCCACTACACAGACTTAGACTTTCCGGCTTCTCCACACGCCTACGGCCGAGCCGGTACGTACCTCCATCGGACCGAGGGAGCTGTTTTCCATGAGTGCCGAGACTCCGGTCCAGAGCGCCGGGACTTTCGCCCGGTTGCGTCTGCGATTCCGTGACTGGCGGGGCACCCGGCCGTTCTGGGCAGGCCTGTTCACCATCCTCGGCGGAGTGCCGATCGCCTACTTCCCCTACGCCACCCTCAAGTTGGGCACCATGTCGCTCACCATGGCGACCACCGCGGGTGCCGGCTCCCTCATCATCGGGGTCCTGCTGATCACACTGGGTCTGACCATGTGGTTCCAGCAGGCGACGCGTGTCTTCGCCGGTGTCGCGGCGATCATCCTGGCCCTGGTGTCGCTGGTGGTCTCCAACATCGGAGGCTTCCTCATCGGCTTCCTGCTGGCGATGCTCGGCGGCGCTCTCGCCGTCGCCTGGGTGCCGGGCAAGACGGAGGAGACGGGGAAGGGACCTCGGGCGGCCGGCCAGGGACCGACGGGAGAAGGAGCCGTGGAGCCCTCTCCCGAGAGCGCGACCGGTGAGACGGGCGGGACGCACCCTCAGTACGGGATCGGCGACGGCGGCCCGGCGGACGGCGTCAGGTCCGAGGCCCGCAACGGGGGGTATCGTGTCGGCTGACCACCGCGACGGTTCTCCCGCCGCCCAGGCGAAGGCGAGAACGGGGCCACGTCACGCGGCTCCCAAGAAGCCGCTCTTCACCCGGTTCCAGATGCCGGCCGGCAAGGCGATAGCCATGGCGGCGATGCCCACCGCGGTCCTCATGGGCATGGGATTCACCCCCACGCTCGCCCTCGCCGACGAGCAGCCGTCGACCTCCAACAGCCTGAAGGCCGACGAGTACAAGGACTGCCTCGCGGCGATGGAGGACGACAAGGACGGCGCCTCCCCGTCGCCCTCGGCGAGCGAGAGCGAGGCCGCGGGCGACGAGGACAAGGACGCGGCCGAGCCGACTCCCTCGGCGTCCGCCGGCTCGGACGCGGGTGCGGACAAGGGCGACTCGTCCTCTTCGTCGGATTCAGGTTCCGACGACAAGGGCGACAACACCGAGCCCACCCCGACCCCTTCGGCATCCGAGGGCACGTCGGGCGAGGACGACGAGGCGACGCCCAGCCCGTCGGCCTCCAAGAGCGGCGGCAACGTCCTCGAGGACATCGGCGACGCGATCGGCGGCATCTTCAACGGCGGCAAGTCCACCGAGAGCCCGAGCCCGACGCCCTCCGCGTCCGCCTCGCCGTCCGGGGACACGAGCAAGGCCGAGGACACCGAGACGTCCTCGGACACGAGCGAGGACGACGCGTCCGACGCCGTCAAGAAGACGACCGACACGGTCGAGGACACCGTCAAGGACACGACGGACGCGGCGTCGAAGGCGGCCGGGGACACGAGCAAGGCCGTCGAGAAGGCGGCCGAGGACGCGGCAGAGAAGGCCACCGCCTCGCCCAGCCCGTCCGCGAGCCCCTCCGTGGACCCCGAGGACTGCCCGGCCGCCACGGACGCCGAGGGCGGGGTGGACAACGAGCTCCTCGTGCCGGACGAGCCCTGGCGCCTGGAGGCCAGCTCGCTGACGCTGAAGGGTGCCGACTACCAGGGCATCGTCGAGGTGAAGACCGCGAGCGGCGCCACCAAGAAGGTCCTGAAGTACGTCATCAACGACGGGACCGACATCGGGGACCTGCACCAGCTCGTCACGGACAAGGCGTCCGGCAAGACCCACCACGTCCAGGCGGCGAAGGGGTCGACGTCCACGATCACCGACGGCAAGACGGTGATGTACACGGAGAGCATCTCCGGAAACCTGCTCGGCCTGATCCCGGTCACGTTCGACCCGGAGCACCCGCCGCCCCTGAACATCCCGCGGATCTACTTCACCAACGTGAAGGTCGTCCAGGCCGGCCAGTTCGGCGGCACGCTGACCGTGCCGGGGCTGCACCAGTACGTGACCGACTGATCCGGACTTCTCCGGGAGCCGCGAAAGGACTGTGCCCCGCCGGGCCTCGACCCGGCGGGGCACAGTGCTGTGCGGGCTGCTTCGATGGCCCTGGGGGCCTCCACGGCCGCTGACAAGACGAGGGTGCCCCCTGGTTCCAGGGGGCACCCTCGGTGCCGTTCAGGGGCCTTCAAGGCCCTTTCCGGGTCAGGACTTGGCTTCGCCCAGGTGGTGGACGCGGACCATGTTGGTGGTGCCGGGGACGCCGGGGGGCGAGCCGGCGGTGATGACCACGATGTCGCCGTCGTTGAAGCGGTTCAGCTTGACCAGCTCCTGCTCCACCAGGTCGACCATCTCGTCGGTGCTGTTCACGAACGGCACCACGTACGGCTCCACGCCCCAGCTCAGCGCCATCTGGTTGCGGGTGCCCTCGTCGGTGGTGAAGGCGATGATCGGCTGCTGGGCGCGGTAGCGCGACAGGCGGCGGGCGGTGTCGCCGGACTGGGTGAAGGCCACCAGGCCCCGGCCGCCGAGGAAGTCGGCGATCTCGCACGCGGCGCGGGCCACCGAACCGCCCTGCGTCCGCGGCTTCTTGCCCGGGACGAGCGGCTGCAGGCCCTTGGACATCAGCTCCTGCTCGGCCGCGGCGACGATCTTCGACATCGTCTTGACCGTCTCGATCGGGTACGCGCCCACGCTCGACTCGGCGGACAGCATGACCGCGTCGGCGCCGTCCAGGATCGCGTTGGCCACGTCGGAGGCCTCGGCGCGGGTCGGACGGGAGTTGGTGATCATCGACTCCATCATCTGGGTCGCCACGATCACCGGCTTGGCGTTGCGCCGGCACAGCTCGATCAGGCGCTTCTGCACCATGGGGACCTTCTCGAGCGGGTACTCGACGGCCAGGTCACCGCGGGCGACCATCACGCCGTCGAACGCCATCACGACGTCCTCCATGTTCTGCACCGCCTGCGGCTTCTCCACCTTGGCGATGACCGGGACGCGGCGGCCCTCCTCGTCCATGATGCGGTGCACGTCCTGGACGTCCTTGGCGTCCCGGACGAAGGACAGCGCGACCAGGTCGCAGCCCATGCGCAGCGCGAAGCGGAGGTCCTCGATGTCCTTCTCGCTCAGCGCGGGCACGTTGACGGCCGCGCCGGGCAGGTTGATGCCCTTGTGGTCGGAGATGACGCCGCCCTCGATGACGATCGTCTTCACCCGGGGGCCCTCGACCTCGGTGACCTTCAGTTCGACGTTGCCGTCGTTGATCAGGACCTGGTCGCCCTTGGTCACGTCGCCGGGCAGGCCCTTGTAGGTCGTCCCGCAGATCGTCTTGTCGCCCGGGACGTCCTCGGTGGTGATGGTGAACTCGTCACCGCGCACCAGCTCCACGGGACCTTCGGCGAAGGTCTCCAGGCGGATCTTCGGGCCCTGGAGGTCGGCGAGGACACCGATGGCCCGGCCGGTCTCCTTGGCGGCGGCACGGACCCGGTCGTACCGGCCCTGGTGCTCGGCGTGCGAGCCGTGGCTGAAGTTGAAGCGGGCCACGTTCATGCCGGCTTCGATCAGGGAGACAAGCTGCTCGTGGGAGTCGACCGCGGGGCCGAGAGTACAGACGATTTTCGAACGGCGCATGGGGGCGATCCTATCGGTTTGTTTCGCAACGGAATATTCCGTCTAGCGGAAAATACAAAAGGGCGGGATGCCGCTCAGGTGTGATTCCCTGAATCAATTACCAGCGCGTAGGTCTGCGTCGCGATCTCCAATTCCTCGTCAGTGGGCACCACCGCCACCGCCACCCGGGCACCGTCGGGCGAGACCAGCCGCGCCTCGTCGCCGCGTACGGCGTTGCGCTCGCCGTCCACCACCAGGCCCAGCTCCTCCAGGCCCGCCAGGGCGGCCTCCCGCACGGGGGCCGCGTTCTCGCCGACACCGGCGGTGAAGGCGACCGCGTCCACGCGTCCGAGTACGGCGTAATAGGCGCCGATGTACTTCTTCAGGCGGTGAATGTAGATGTCGAACGCCAGCTCCGCCTGCTCGTCGCCCTCGTCGACGCGACGGCGGATCTCCCGCATGTCGTTGTCGCCGCAGAGACCGATCAGACCGCTCTTCTTGTTGAGAAGAGTGTCGATCTCGTCGGCGGACATTCCACCAACACGCATCAAATGGAAGATGACGGCCGGGTCCATGTCTCCCGAGCGCGTACCCATCACGAGCCCCTCCAAAGGCGTCAGCCCCATGGAGGTGTCCACGCAGCGACCGCCCCGTACGGCCGAGGCGGACGCCCCGTTGCCCAGGTGCAGCACGATGACGTTCGTCTCGGCGGGGTCCTTGCCCAGCAGCTCGGCGGTGGCCCGGGAGACGTAGGCGTGCGAGGTGCCGTGGAAGCCGTAGCGCCGGACGCGGTGCTCGTCGGCCGTCTTCACGTCGATCGCGTAGCGGGCGGCCGACTCCGGCATGGTCGTGTGGAACGCGGTGTCGAACACGGCGACCTGCGGCAGGTCGGGCCGCAGCGCCCGCGCCGTGCGGATCCCGGTGAGGTTGGCCGGGTTGTGCAGCGGGGCCACCGGGATGAGCCGCTCGATCTCGGCGAGCACGGCGTCGTCGACGACGGTCGGCTCGGTGAAGGACTTCCCGCCGTGCACCACCCGGTGCCCGATCGCGGCCAGTTCGGGCGAGTCCAGGCCGAGGCCGTCCTTGGCGAGCTCCTCGGCCACGGCCTTCAGCGCGGCGTCGTGGTCGGCGATCGCGCCGCCGCGCTCGCGGCTCTCGCCGCCGCCCGGGGTGTGCTTGAGCCGGGAGGTCTGCTCACCGATGCGTTCGACCAGGCCCACCGCCAGCCGGCTGCTGTCGCCCATGTCGAGCAGCTGGTACTTCAGCGACGAGGAGCCGGAGTTGAGGACGAGGACACGGGACGGGCTCACTGGGCGGTTGCCTTCTCACTCGGGGACGGGGCCGGGGACTGGGCCTGGATCGCCGTGATGGCGACGGTGTTGACGATGTCCTGGACGAGGGCGCCCCGGGACAGGTCGTTGACCGGCTTGCGCAGACCCTGGAGCACCGGGCCGACGGCGATCGCGCCGGCCGAGCGCTGCACGGCCTTGTAGGTGTTGTTGCCGGTGTTCAGGTCGGGGAAGATCAGCACGCTCGCCTGCCCGGCGACCTCGGACCCGGGCAGCTTGGTCGCCGCGACCGACGGCTCCACGGCGGCGTCGTACTGGATCGGGCCCTCGATCTTCAGGTCGGGCCGGCGCGTGCGCACGATCTCGGTCGCCTCGCGCACCTTGTCGACGTCGGCGCCGGAGCCGGAGGTGCCGGTGGAGTACGACAGCATCGCGATGCGCGGCTCCACACCGAACTGCTCCGCCGTGGTCGCCGACTGCATGGCGATGTCCGCGAGCTGCTCGGCGTTCGGGTCGGGGTTGACCGCGCAGTCGCCGTAGACGAGGACCTTGTCGGCCAGGCACATGAAGAACACCGACGAGACGATGTCGGCGTCCGGCCTGGTCTTGATGATCTCGAAGGCCGGGCGGATGGTCGCGGCCGTGGAGTGCACGGAGCCCGAGACCATGCCGTCGGCGAGACCTTCCTGGACCATCAGCGTGCCGAAGTAGTTCACGTCGGAGACCACGTCGTACGCCAGCTCCACGGTGACGCCCCGGTGGGCGCGCAGGGCCGCGTACTGCTCGGCGAAGGAGTCGCGCAGGTCGGAGGTGGCCGGGTCGATCAGCTGGGACTCGCCGAGGTCGATGCCCAGGTCGGCGGCCTTCTTGCGGATCCGGTCGACCGGGCCGAGCAGGGTCAGCTCGCACACGCCCCGGCGCAGCAGCACCTCGGCGGCGTGCAGCACGCGCTCCTCGGTGCCCTCGGGCAGCACCACGCGGCGCAGGTCGGAGCGGGCCTGCTCCAGCAGCTTGTGCTCGAACATCATCGGCGTGACGCGGTCGCTGCTGGGCGCGGAGACCCGGCGCGTGAGCTCACCGGTGTCGGTGAACCGCTCGAACAGGCCGAGGGCCCGCTCCGCCTTGCGCGGGGTGGCCGCGTTCAGCTTCCCCTCCAGGGAGAAGAGCTGCTCGGCGGTGGGGAAGCTGGTGCCGGTCACCGACAGCACCGGGGTGCCCGGCGCGAGGCGGTCGGCGAGGGTGAGGATGTCGGCGCCGGGCACCTCGTCCAGGGTGAGCAGCAGGCCGGCTATCGGCGGGGTGCCGGCGCTGTGGGCGGCGAGCGCGCCGACGACCAGGTCGGCCCGGTCGCCCGGGGTGACGACGAGGCAGCCCGGGGTGAGGGCGCCCAGGAAGTTCGGCAGCATCGCACCGCCGAAGACGAAGCCGAGCACGTCCCGGGCGAGCCCCGAGTCGTCGCCGAGCACCACCCTGCCGCCGAGCGCGTGGCTGATCTGCGAGACGGTGGGGGCGGACAGCGCGGGCTCGTCGGGCAGGACGTAACAGGGCGCGGGGAGCCGGGAGTCGAGCCTGCGGGCGATCTCGTCGCGGTCCTCGCGGGCGACCCGGTTGGTGACCATGGCCAGGACGTCGCAGCCCAGCGTGTCGTAGGCCCGGTAGGCGTTGCGCGTCTCGGCGAGCACCGACTCGACGGTCTGCTTGCGGCCGCCCACGACCGGGATCACGGACGCGCCGAACTCGTTCGCCAGCCGGGCGTTGAGCGACAGCTCGTCCGGGAGCTGGGTGTCGGCGAAGTCGGTGCCGAGGACCAGGACCACGTCGTACTCGCGGGCCACCCGGTGGAACCGTTCGACGAGCGTGGACACCAGCTCGTCCGTGCCGGCCTCGGCCTGGAGGGCGGACGCCTCCTGGTAGTCCATGCCGTAGACGGTCGACGCGTCCTGGGCGAGCCGGTAGCGGGCGCGCAGCAGCTCGAAGAGGCGGTCGGGCCCGTCGTGGACGAGGGGCCGGAAGACGCCGACCCGGTCGACCTGCCGGGTGAGGAGCTCCATGACCCCCAGTTCGACGACCTGGCGGCCGTCGCCTCGGTCGATGCCGGTCACGTACACGCTGCGGGTCACGCGCGCTCTCCGTTTCGTCTCGGTGGCATGTCTCTGTCGGATGTCTCTGCGGGATGTCTCTGCGGGACGTCGAAAAATCGCCCATCGAGGTGAGCGGAACCGCCTTGACAATACCTCCGCCGATGGATAAGGCGCCCGTCAGAGTCGGGTACCCCGCCGGGTCGGCGAGCGTGAAACAATCGGCAGAAGCTCACCGGTGTCAACAGCGAGCAGGAGACACAGCACGATGCGTATCGGAGTTCTCACCGCAGGCGGCGACTGCCCCGGCCTGAACGCCGTGATCCGGTCGGTCGTGCACCGGGCGGTCGACAACTACGGCGACGAGGTCATCGGCTTCGAGGACGGTTACTCGGGCCTGCTGGACGGCCGCTACCGCGCCCTCGACCTGAACGCGGTCAGCGGCATCCTGGCCCGCGGCGGCACGATCCTGGGATCGTCCAGGCTGGAGCGCGACCGGCTCCGGGAGGCGTGCGAGAACGCCTCCGACATGATCCACGAGTTCGGCATCGACGCGCTGATCCCGATCGGCGGCGAGGGCACGCTGACGGCCGCCCGCATGCTGAGCGACGCGGGCCTGCCCGTCGTGGGCGTCCCGAAGACGATCGACAACGACATCTCCTCCACGGACCGCACCTTCGGCTTCGACACGGCGGTGGGGGTCGCCACCGAGGCGATGGACCGTCTGAAGACGACCGCCGAGTCCCACCAGCGCGTGATGGTGGTGGAGGTCATGGGCCGGCACGCCGGGTGGATCGCGCTGGAGTCCGGCATGGCGGCGGGTGCCCACGGCATCTGTCTGCCGGAGCGTCCGTTCGATCCGGCTGATCTCGTCAAGATGGTCGAGGAGCGCTTCGCCCGCGGCAAGAAGTTCGCGGTCGTCTGCGTCGCCGAGGGCGCCCACCCCGCCGACGGCACCATGGACTACGGCAAGGGCGCGATCGACAAGTTCGGCCACGAGCGCTTCCAGGGCATCGGCGCGGCACTCGCCCATGAGCTGGAGAGGCGGCTCGGCAAGGAGGCCAAGCCGGTCATTCTCGGCCACGTCCAGCGCGGCGGCTCACCGACCGCGTACGACCGGGTGCTCGCCACGCGGTTCGGCTGGCACGCGGTGGAGGCGGCGCACCAGGGCCGCTTCGGCCGGATGACCGCGCTGCGCGGGACGGACATCGTGATGGTGCCGCTCGCGGAGGCCGTGACCGAGCTGAAGACGGTCCCGAAGGACCGGATGGACGAGGCCGAGTCGGTGTTCTAGACCGGGCTTTCCTGGATTCTCGTCCAGAAGTGCTCGACGATCCGGTCGAGGAATTCCCGGGCGGTGCCGCCCGCGTCGCCGGCGCCGCCGCCCCAGCTCAGGGTGGCGGCCATATGGCCCTGGTAGTCCTCGTGCAGCGCCCGCAGGGCACCCTCCAGGAACGGCCGGTCCAGGGGTACGAGTTTGGCCACCGGGCGTACGTAGGCCTGCCAGCGGGTGCTGACCGCGCTGCGCAGCAGTTCGCCGAGCTTGGCGTTGCGGCCCGTGACGGTGACGAAGTCGGCGAGGCCCAGGCCGAGTACGTCGGCGAGGGCGCCGGACTGGCGGTCCGTGCCGCGCCAGGTGTCGGTCTCCTCCATGCGCAGATACGCGTGGACCTCGTGTCCCACCGCCCGGGCCACGTCCTCGGGGGCGAGGCAGCGGGCGATGCGGTGCTCGCGCAGGGTGCGGGGTCTGCCGATGAGCTCGGCGGGTGAGCACCACAACACGCCTGCGAGAGCCGTGAGTTCGGAGTTCGACGGGGCCGAGGCCCCGCGCTCCCAGTCGATGACGTGGTCCGGGGTGATGCGGGGGTGTCCGTACGAGACACGCATGCCGTGGGCCACGTGCTCGGGCGTCATACCGAGGGCCGCGCGCAGGCGGCGGGCGGCCGGGGCGTTGAAGGGCGGGGTCGTGGGGGCGGTCTGCGGAGGGGGAGTGGGAGTGGACTGGCTCGGGCGGGCTGAAGGTCGGCGCACGCGCCACAAGCTAGGGGGACGGGGATCCGCTGACTACGGTCTGTTCGGCCAGGATCACGGATTGTAGGAAGCTACGGCTACCGGTGGGTTCGGCCCAGGCTGAGGATCGGCTTGTCGGTCGGGGCGGGTTGGGGGTAAGGATGGCCCCGGGCCCGATGATCTTGGGTCCGGAAAGGCAGTGACTTACGTGAACGGCAAGCTCAACGGGCATATTCGCGAGCGACTTCTCGCGCCGAACTTCTGGCATCTCGCGACAGTGGGGGCCGACGGGGCGCCTCAGGTGTCGCCCATGTGGGCGGACATCGAAGACGGGTACGTCATGGTCAACACCTCGATCGGGCGGGTGAAGGAGGAGAATCTGCGGCGCAATCCGTACGTTTCGCTGTCCCACCACGACCCGGAGAACCCGTACGACCGGGCCGAGATCCGGGGGAAGGTCGTCCGGTTCGTGGAGGGCGAGGAGGCGGAGCGGGGCATGGACCGGCTGACGCGCAAGTACCTCGGGCAGGACCGGTATCCGTGGATGCTGCCCGGCGAGCGCCGGGTGATGCTGCTGATCGAGCCGACGCGGGTGCGGACGCTCGAAGGGGTGGAGCCGTTCCGGGCGGGGGTCCTGCCGGACGGGGCCACCGGCTGAGCGGAGTGTGCGCCTGAGTCTGGGGCCGAGTCTGGGCTCTGTGGAGAAAGTGCTGGTCGCGATCGTGTGGCCGGCACTTCTTTGTGTGTTGTGTGGTGTGTGGCGGGGGTGGGCGGTGGCGGTGGGCTCGGCGGTCCTAGCGCCAGTCCGGTACGCCCGAGGCCGGTGGTAGCCGGGACTCGATCCTCGCTCGGATGTCGCTCATCACGGAGACGATGCGGGTCTCGTGTTCCGGGGTCAGCCGGGCCACCGGGACCGAGCAGCTGATGGCGTCGACGGCCGGTGTTCCGTAGCGCAGGGCGAAGCCGAAGCCGGCGATGCCCGGCACCGTCTCCTCGCGGTCGATGGAGTAGCCGCGCTCGCGCACCCGGGCCAGATCGGCGAGCAGGGCGGCCCGGTCGGTGTGCGTGTTCTCCGTGAGGCCGGTCAACGGCCCGTCATCCAGGGGTAGTTCGTCGTCGGAGCGCTCGGCGAGCAGCGCCTTGCCCAGTGCGCCGGCGTGGGCCGGGACGCGGCGGCCGACCCGGCTGATGGTGCGCAGGTACTCGTGGGACTCGCGGGTGGCGAGGTAGACGACGTCCCGGCCGTCGAGCCGTGCCAGGTGGATCGTCTCGCCGAGCGCGTCCGACGCCTCGTCCAGGTACGGCCGGACCAGCCGGATGCGGCGGTCCCCGTCGAGATAGCCGGTGCCGGTGAGCAGCGCGCGGATCCCGATGCCGTAGAGGGAGCCGGTGGCGTCGGTGCGGACCCAGCCGGAGTCGACGAGTGTCTGGAGCAGCTGGTACATGCTGCTGCGCGGCACGCCCAGGTCCTCCGCGAGCTGGTCGAGGCGGGAGGGCTGTTCGCCCCGCTCGGCGAGCAGTTCCAGCAGTGCGACCGTCCGGGACGCCGACTTCACACCGCGGACCCCTCTCCTCTCCTGCATGGGCTCCATCGTAGGTCCGCGTCGATCGTGCACATCAATCTGTGATCGCCCGGGCCATTGACCCACTCCGTTCACGCACTTAGCCTCCATCTGCATACGTAGACGCCATCTGCATACAGGGATGAGACCTCACCAGTTCAAAGGGGAACTGCCTTGCCTCTGCTCGTAGTCGGGATCAGCGTTCTGGTCCTGCTCCTCCTCATGACCCGGCTGAGAATGAACGGCTTCGCGGCCCTGCTGCTCGTCGCGGTGGGGGTCGCACTGGTCCGCGGCATTCCGGTGGCGACCATCCCCGACGTCCTCTCCGAGGGCATCGGGGACCAGATCGGCGACACCATGCTGACCATCGGGCTCGGTGCCATGGTCGGCCGGGTGATGGGGGACTCCGGCGCCGCACAGCGCATAGCCGGCAAGCTCCTCGACGCCTTCGGCCCGCGGTGGGTCCAGGTGGCCATGGTGGTCACGTCCATGCTCATCGGCGTGACGATGTTCTACGAGGTCGCGTTCGTCATCATCGTGCCCATCGCGTTCACGCTGGTCAGGGTCACCGGAGCGAAGCTGCTGTGGGTCGGGCTGCCGATGTCCATCGCCCTGTCCACCATGCACAGCTTCCTGCCGCCGCACCCCGGCCCCACCGCCGTCGCCGCGACCTTCCACGCCTCCGTCGGACTGACGCTGTTCTACGGCCTGTTCATCGCCGTACCCGCCGGGGCGCTCATCGCCCTGGCCTGGCCCCGTCTTCCGTTCGTCGCGAGGATGACGCCGTCCATCCCCAAGGGGCTGGTCAGTGAGCGCGAGTTCACCGAGGAGGAGATGCCGGGGCTCGGCTGGTCGCTCTTCGTGGCGCTGTTCCCCGTGGTGCTGATCGTGGCCGCGGCCGTGACCGACATGGCAGCGTCGGGAGACAGCCCGTTGCTGCACGTCGTCGCCTTCGTCGGCTCGGCGCCGATCGCCCTGCTGCTGACCCTGTGCCTGGCGATCTGGGTGTTCGGGCCGAGGATCGGGCGGAGCCTGAGTGATGTCGGGGCATCCTGTGCGTCTGCGGCCCAGGCGATGGCGATGATCCTGCTGGTGATCGGCGCGGGCGGGGCGTTCAAGAACGTCCTGGTGGAAGGTGGTATCTCCGACTACATCAAGGACGTCACCGACGGCTGGTCCATCTCGCCGATCGTCCTCGCCTGGCTCGTCGCCGTCATCCTGCGTATCGCGCTCGGCTCGGCCACGGTCGCCGTCGTCACGGCCTCCGGTGTCGCGCTGCCGCTGCTGGCGGGGAGTGGGGTGCACCCGGAGGTGATGGTGCTCGCCGTGGCGTGTGGCTCCATCGCGTTCTCGCACGTGAACGACCCCGGGTTCTGGTTGTTCAAGGAGTACTTCAACCTGTCCGTCCTCGAGGCGATCAAGGTGCGTACGTCCTATACGACGGTGCTTGCCGTGCTCGGGCTGGGGGGCGTGCTCGCGGTCGAGTGGGCGCTGGACGTTTTTGGGTTGTAGACCGATTCATCCACTAGTCAAGGGACTTGGACCAGCATGAGCAGTCAGCCGACCGTCACCGCGTTCGCCGTCTACCCCGTCGCCGGGCGGGACAGCATGGAGCTGAACCTCTCCGGCGCGCACGGGCCGTACTTCACCCGCAACGTCGTCGTTCTCACCGACTCCGAGGGGCGTACCGGGCTGGGGGAGGTGCCCGGCGGGGAGAAGATCACGCAGACGCTGCGGGATGCCGAGTCGCTCGTCGTCGGGGCGAAGGTGGGGGACTACCAGCGGGTGCTGCGGGAGATCGGTGAACGGTTCGCCGACCGTGATGCCGGTGGGCGGGGTGCCCAGACGTTCGATCTGCGGACCACGGTTCATACGGTGACCGCGGTGGAGTCGGCGCTGCTCGACCTTCTCGGGCAGCACCTCGATGTGCCGGTCGCCGCGCTGCTGGGGGACGGGCAGCAGCGGGAGTCCGTGCGGGTGCTGGGTTATCTCTTCTACGTGGGTGATCCGGACCGGACCGACCTGGAGTATGTCCGGGAGCCGGACTCGGACGTGGAGTGGTACCGGGTGCGGCACGAGGAGGCGTTGTCTCCGGAGGCGATCGTGCGGCAGGCGGAGGCGGCGTACGACCTGTATGGGTTCCGGGACTTCAAGCTCAAGGGGGGTGTGCTGGAGGGGGCCGAGGAGGTCGCGGCGGTGCGGGCGCTGAAGGCGCGGTTTCCCGAGGCGCGGATCACGCTCGACCCGAACGGGGCGTGGTCGCTGCGGGAGGCGGTTGAGCTGTGCCGGCCGCTGGTGGGGACGCTGGCGTACGCCGAGGATCCCTGTGGGGCGGAGGGGGGTTACTCGGGGCGGGAGGTTCTCGCGGAGTTCCGGCGTGCGACCGGGTTGCCGACCGCGACGAACATGATCGCTACGGACTGGCGTCAGATGGCGCATGCGCTGGCTCTGCAGTCGGTGTCCATTCCGCTGGCCGATCCGCACTTCTGGACGATGCGGGGGTCGGTGCGGGTGGCGCAGTTGTGCAACGCGATGGGGTTGACGTGGGGGTGCCACTCGAACAACCACTTCGACATCTCGCTGGCGATGGTGACGCATTGCGGGGCCGCGGCTCCGGGGGAGTACAACGCGCTGGACACGCACTGGATCTGGCAGGAGGGGCTGGAGCGGCTCACCGTTTCCCCGCCCCGCATCGTCGACGGCGAGGTCGCGGTTCCGGATGCTCCGGGGCTGGGTGTGCGGCTCGACATGGATCGGCTTCTCGCGGCGCACGCGCTGTACCGGGAGAAGGGGCTGGGGGCGCGGGACGATGCGGTGGGGATGAGGTACCTGGTTCCGGGGTGGGAGTTCGATGGGAAGCGGCCGTGTCTGGTGCGGTAGGTGCGTCGCGCCTTTCGCCGGGTGGTGGGTCGGGGACGTGTCGGGGGGTGTCCGTCCTCGGAACGGCGCGATGGGGTCTCACGCCGACTGACTGGCGTTGACGCGCCAACCAGCTGCGGGCGGACACCCCCCGACACGTCCCCTTGCGTAGTCCCCCCCCCCGCTGCGGGCATGCGTGCCGCTGGGGGCGGCACGGGTGGGCGCAGCGGCACCCCGCTACGCCGGGCTGCGCACCCACCCGGCCTCCGCGCCGACGCCGAGCACCTCGTCGCGCCGAGTTGTGCGTCCACCCGGCCCAGCCACAACGCGTTCAGCCCTTGACCGCCCCGCCCAGTGCGAAGCCCCCTCCCAGGCGCCGTGAGATCAGTACGTACAGCAGGATCACCGGCGTCGAGTAGATGATCGAGAACGCGGCCAGCTGTCCGTACGCCACCATGCCCCGGTTGCCGAAGAAGTCGTTGATGCTGACGGACGCCGGCATCTGGTCGGGGGTGAGCAGGAGCATGAAGGGGACGAAGAAGTTGCCCCACATCATGACGAAGGAGAAGACCGTCACGACGGCCACGCCGGGGCCCATGAGGGGCAGGACGATGCGGAGCAGGGACTGGAGGGGGCTCGCTCCGTCGGTCCAGGCGGCCTCTTCGAGTTCCTTGGGGACGCCGTCCATGAAGTTCTTCATCAGCCAGATGGCGAAGGGGAGTTGGGACGCGGCGAAGAAGAAGATCGTGCCCTGCATGGTGTCGATCAGGTCCACTTGGACGAAGAGCGCATAGACCGGAACCATGATCGCCGTGATGGGCAGGCTGGTGGCGAAGAGGATCGTCAGCAGGAACGGGCGGTTGAAGCGGGAGCGGAAGCGGGAGAGCGGGTAGGCCGCCAGGGCCGCGCAGACCACTGTCAGCAGGGTCGCGCCGCCGCACAGGATCAGGCTGTTGAGGAGGGGGGTGAAGGTGATCTCGGAGGTCAGGATCGCGTCGAAGTTGTCCAGGGTGAGGCCGTCGGGGGCCTTCACCCGGAGGCCCGCGTGGGGGTCGAGGGAGGACAGGACCACCCAGGCCAGGGGGAGCACGAAGGCCGCGGCGACCACCAGGAGTCCGGCGTCGGCCGCCAGACGGCGGGTCGTGCGGCGGGAGGAGAGGGTGTGGGCCATGCGGTCAGACCTCCGTGCGGAGCAGGCGCAGGTAGACCAGGGAGAACAGGGAGCCGACCAGCAGGAGCAGTAGCGCGACCGCCGTGCCGTAGCCGATCAGGCTGTTCTGGAAGGCCTGTTCGTACATGAACAGGGGGAGCGTCTGGCTTCGGCCGCCGGGGCCGCCCCTGGTCATGACCCAGATCAGACCGAAGACCGAGAGGGTCTGGAGGGTGTTGAGCATCAGGTTGGTGCCGATGGAGCGGCGGATCATCGGGAGGGTGATGTGCCAGAGGCGGCGCCAGCCGCCCGCGCCGTCGACCTCGGCCGCCTCGGTGATCTCCTGGGGGATCTCGTTCAGGGCCGCCGAGTAGACCAGCATGGAGAACGCCGTACCCCGCCAGACGTTCGCGAACGACACCGCCAGGATCGGGAGCGTGAACAGCCAGTTCTGGGAGGGCAGGTGCAGCCAGTCCAGGATGGCGTTCAGGGTGCCTTCGCGGCGGAAGAAGGCGTAGAGGAGGAAGCCCGCGACGACCTCCGGCAGGACCCATGCCGTGACGACGATGCCGCCGGTGAGCGTGCGGACCGGTTTCGACGCGCGCCGCATCAGTGCCGCCAGGGCCAGACCGAGCGTGTTCTGTCCGATGAGGGAGGAGAGGACGGTGAACACCAGCGTCAGCCATACGGCGTTCAGGAACGCCTCGTCCCCGAAGGCCCGGGTGAAGTTGTCGAAGCCGACGAACGACTCCTGGGCCTGGCCGGTGAGCTGGAGGTCGGTGAAGGCGATGTAGACGCAGTAGGCGATCGGGCCGGCCAGGAAGAGGAGCAGCAGGACGACCGCGGGGGTCAGGGGCAGGACCCGCACCGGCAGGCGGGGGCCGCGTGCCGGGCGCGTGTCCTCGGGAGCCTTCGTGAGCCGCGGGTGTGGTGCTGTGGCGGTCATACCTGAAGGCCCTCGCTCATCGCTCGGCCACCTGGTTGTCCGTCGCGTCCTTGAGCGCGTCCGTGTAGGCGCTCGTCGCCTCGTCCACCGACGTGTCGCCCGTCGTCACGCCCTCCATCGCCTCCTGGATGGCCACGGAGACCTTGGGGTAGGCCGGGTAGGCGGGGCGGTAGTGGGTGCTCTGCACCAGGTCGGTGAAGAACTCGGTGCCGGGCTGGGCCGTGGCGTACGCCGGGTCCTTCGCCACGTCCTCGCGGACCGCGATGCCGGAGTTGGCGACGTACCACTTCTGCGCGTTGGCCTTGGTCTGCATCGTCTTGATGAACTCGAACGCCAGGTCCGGGTTGCCCGCCTTGGCCGGGATCGACCAGGTCCAGCCGCCGGACATGCTCACCTTGCCGGGGGCCTGGCCGTTCTGGGTCGGCATGGCGGCCAGGCCCAGTTTCTCGGACCACTCGGGCCACTCGTGGCCGCTGCCGGACAGCCAGTCCTGCGGCAGCCAGGAACCGTCGAGGGCGATGCCGAGCTTGCCCTGCGGGAGCCACTCGCCGCGGACCCGGGTCATGACGTTCGGGTCGAGCGCGTCGGAGACGTCCGGGCCGAGCTTCTCCTTGTAGACCGTCTCGACGAAGGAGAGGGCGTCCTTGAAGCCCTGGCCGCCGGCGAGCCACTTCTTGCTCGACTTGTCGTAGAGGGGGTCCGCGGTGCCGTCGTTCGTGCCGTAGAGCAGCATCTCGAAGGTCTGCATGGTGGCGGCCTCGCCGACCGGCTTGCCCGTGTAGATGTTGAGGGGGATGGTGCCGGGGGCTTTTCGCTTGATGGCGCGGGCGGCGGTGAGGACGTCGTTCCAGGTCTTCGGCTGCCAGTCGGCGGGGAGGCCCGCCTTCTTGAAGATGTCCTTGTCGAACCAGAGGCCGCGGGTGTCGGTGCCGTCGGGGACGCCGTAGGTCTTGCCGTCCTCGCCCTTGGCCGCCGCCTTCGCCGTGTCGATGAACTTGTCCCAGTCCGGCCACTTGGCGAGGTAGGGGTCGAGGGGCTTGAGATAGCCGCTGGTGATGTCCGAGTTGATGAGGAACGTGTCCTCGTAGACCAGGTCGGGGGCGGTCTTGGGGGAGCGGAGCATCTGCTGGAGCTTGGTGTAGTACTCCGAGTCCGGGGCCTTGATCGGGACGAGCTCGACCTTCTTGCCCGGGTGGGCCTTCTCGAACTGCTCCTTGATGTCCGCGAGATACGTGTCCATCACCTTGATGGAGTTGTCCGTGGACTGTTTGAAGGAGATCTTCACGGTGTCCGGGTCGCTGCCGGAGCCCCCGCCGCAGGCGGTGAGGGTGGACGCGGCTAGGGCCAGGGCGACGAGGGGGGTGAGAGCGGCGGTGGGGCGCACGGGCACGACCTCCTACGGGCGCACTTCTTTGTGGCCGGGACGGCTGCGTCGTGAACCTAAGTTGAGTGGTCTAGTCAGGTCAATGCGTGTGCGGGGGTTTGATCCCGGCAGGCGAGAGCTGATGGGTCGTCATTGGCTGACCCAGCGGTACTGCAACTCCGGGCGTCCCACCGTGCCGTACTGCGGGCGGCGGGCCGCTCGGCCCGCGTCCACCAGATGCTCCAGATAACGGCGGGCCGTGATGCGGGAGATGCCCACGGTCTCCGCCACACCGGCGGCCGTGAGGCCCTCCGCGCTGTCCCGCAGCGTCACCGTCACCCGCTCCAGCGTCGGCGCGCTCAGGCCCTTGGGCAGCGCGGCCGGGCCGGGGGCGCGCAGGGCCGCCAGGGCCCGGTCCACCTCGTCCTGGCCGCTCGCCTCGCCGACCGACGCGTGGAACTCGGCGTACCGCACGAGGCGGTCCCGCAGGGTCGCGAAGGTGAACGGCTTCAGGACGTACTGCACGACTCCGAGCGAGACGCCCTCGCGTACGACGGCCAGATCGCGCGCCGACGTCACCGCGATCACGTCCGCGTGGTGCCCGGCCGCCCGCAGCGACCGCGCGAGATGCAGCCCGTGCACGTCCGGCAGGTGCAGGTCGAGCAGGAGGAGGTCCACCGGGGTGCGCTCCAGGGCCCGGCGGGCCTCCGCGCCCGTGTGCGCCTTGCCCACGGCCACGAACCCGGGGACCCGCCCGACGTACATGACATGGGCGTCGGCGGCCACCGGGTCGTCCTCCACCACCAGGACCCGGATGGCTTTCGCGTGTGTCGTGTCGCTCGTCATGCGGGGCCTCCAGAGCCCTCGGACACCGGGCCTCCGGATGTCACGCCTGCGGCGACCGCGCCGGACTCGCGCAGCGGCAGCCGTACCTCGAACTGAGCCCCGCCGCCGTCGGCCTCCGTCACCGACAGCCTCCCCTCGTGCCGCTGCGCCGCCTGCCGTGCCAGGGCCAGTCCGAGACCTCGTCCGCCCGGGCCCGCCGGTTTCGTCGAGAAGCCCCGCTGGAAGACCGCCTCGGCGTGCTCGGGGTCGACGCCCGGGCCCGTGTCGGAGACCCGCAGCACCAGCTCGGGGCAGTCCTCGGTGCCCTGGGTGTACGCCGCCACCGTCACCCGCGCCCGCACACTGCCCTGCGCCGCGTCCACGGCGTTGTCGATCAGGTTGCCGAGGATGGTCACCAGGTCCCGCGCCGGGAGGGTCTCGGGCAGCAGGCCGTCGTCCAGGCTGCTGTCCTCCGACACCATCAGCTCCACGCCCCGCTCGTTCGCCTGGGCCGTCTTGCCCAGCAGCAGTGCCGCCAGCACCGGCTCGCTCACCGCCGCCACGACCTGGTCGGTCAGTGCCTGCGCCAGCTCCAGCTCGGCCGTCGCGAACTCCACCGCCTCCTCCGCCCGGCCCAGCTCGATCAGCGAGACGACCGTGTGCAGCCGGTTCGCCGCCTCGTGCGCCTGCGAGCGCAGCGCCTGGGTGAAGCCCCGCTCGGAGTCCAACTCGCCCATCAGCGACTGGAGTTCGGTGACATCGCGCAGGGTGACGACCGTACCGCGCCGCTCGCCGCCCGAGACCGGGGAGGTGTTGATGACCAGGACCCGCGACGCCGTCAGATGCACCTCGTCCACCCGCGGCTCCGACGCCAGCAGCGCGCCCGTCAGCGGGGCGGGGAGCCCGAGCTCGGCCACCGACCTGCCCACCACGTCCCCCTCCACGGCGAGCAGCTCCCGCCCCCCGTCGTTGATCAACGCCACACGGTACTGCCCGTCCAGCATCAGCAGCCCCTCGCGTACCGCATGCAGGGCGGCCTGGTGGTAGTCATGCATCCGGCTGAGCTCGGTCGCGTTCATGCCGTGGGTGTGGCGGCGCAACCGGGCGTTGACGACGTAGGTGCCGACGGCGCCCAGGGCCAGGGCGCCGAGCGCGACGCCGAGCAGGGCCGTCAGCTGGCCCTGCACGCGCTGGGTGATCTCCTCGACCCGGATGCCCGCGCTGACCAGGCCGACGATCTCCTTGCCGTCCTGGATCGGGGTGACCGCGCGGACCGACGGGCCGAGCGTGCCGGTGTAGGTCTCGGTGAAGGTCTGGCCCCTCAGGGCCCTCTCGGTGTGGCCCTGGAAGGTCTGGCCGATCTGGTTTGGGTCGGGGTGCGTCCAGCGGATGCCCTGCGGGTTCATGATCGTGATGAAGTCGACCTCGGTGTCCCGCATGACCTTCAGCGCGTACGGCTGGAGCTCGCCTGTCGGGTCGGGGGCGCGGGCCGCCGCCAGCACGGACGGGGAGTCGGCGACGGAGCGCGCCACCGCCCTGGCCTGGCGCCTTGCGGCCTCCTCGGCCTGGCTGCGGTCGCTCACGTAGGTGAACAGTGCACATCCGGCCACGACGACCGCTATCAGTACGGCCTGCATGGCGAAGAGCTGGGCCGCCAGGCTGCGGGGTCGGGGGACGGAGATGCGCATGTCGTCAGTCTGCCCCTTGGCTGATTGTGAACTAAATGAACGGAAGGGTGACCGCGCTCACAGAGCAGGACATAGTCACGGCATTCCCTATAACGCATCTTCGGGAGCCCCGCTCCCAGTTTTCCGGACGTGAGCCGCACGCCGGTGATGCCGACGACGTCGTCAAGGAGGGCCGCCGTGACCAGCGCAGCCGATACGGCACCTGCCGCACGCAAACCCAAGCGAGACCGCACGCACTACCTCTACATCGCGGTGATCATCGCGGTCGCTGCCGGTATCGCGGTGGGTCTGGCCGCACCCGACTTCGCTGTCGAGCTGAAGCCCATCGGCACCGGGTTCGTGAACCTGATCAAGATGATGATCTCGCCGATCATCTTCTGCACGATCGTGCTGGGCATCGGCTCGGTACGGAAGGCCGCCAAGGTCGGTGCCGTCGGCGGTATCGCCCTGGTCTACTTCACGATCATGTCGCTCGTCGCGCTGGGCATCGGCCTGGTCGTCGGCAACATCCTGGAGCCGGGCACCGGCCTGGCGGTGACCGACGCGATCAAGGACGCCGGTCATGCGCAGATCGACTCCGAGGCCAAGGGCACGTCGGAGTTCCTGCTCGGCATCATCCCGACCACGATCGTCTCCGCCTTCACCAACGAGTCGGTCCTGCAGACCCTGCTGATCGCCCTGCTCGCCGGCTTCGCCCTGCAGGGCATGGGCTCGGCCGGCCAGCCGATCCTGCGGGGTATCGAGCACATCCAGCGGCTCGTCTTCCGCATCCTCGCCATGGTCATGTGGGCCGCCCCGATCGGTGCCTTCGGTGCCATCGCCGCCGTCACCGGTTCCGCCGGCGTGGACGCGCTCAAGAGCCTCGCCGTGCTGATGCTCGGCTTCTACGCCACCTGTTTCCTGTTCGTCTTCATCGTGCTCGGCATCCTGCTGCGCGTCGTCTCCGGCCTGAACATCCTCACGCTGTTCAAGTACCTGGGCCGTGAGTTCCTGCTGATCCTGTCCACCTCCTCCTCCGAGTCCGCGCTGCCGCGGCTCATCGCGAAGATGGAGCACCTGGGCGTCAGCAAGCCGGTGGTCGGCATCACCGTCCCGACCGGCTACTCCTTCAACCTCGACGGCACCATGATCTACATGACCATGGCCTCGCTGTTCATCTCCGACGCCATGGGCACGCCGATGTCCATCGGCGAGCAGATCCCGCTGCTGCTCTTCCTGCTGGTCGCCTCCAAGGGCGCCGCCGGTGTCACCGGCGCGGGCCTCGCGACCCTGGCCGGTGGTCTGCAGTCGCACAAGCCGGCCCTGGTGGACGGCATCGGCCTGATCGTCGGTATCGACCGCTTCATGAGCGAGGCCCGCGCCC
Source organism: Streptomyces purpurascens (assembly GCF_045040895.1). Taxonomy (NCBI): domain Bacteria; kingdom Bacillati; phylum Actinomycetota; class Actinomycetes; order Kitasatosporales; family Streptomycetaceae; genus Streptomyces; species Streptomyces purpurascens. Next base: position 6,428,432 of record NZ_CP108341.1, read on the forward strand.
TGACCAACTTCGCCGGCAACGCCGTGGCCACCGTGCTGATCGGTACCTGGACGAAGGAGATCGACAAGGAGCGGGTGGGCGAGGTCCTCGCCGGCCAGCTGCCCTTCGACGAGAAGACACTGCTGGACGACGGCCACGGCGGCTCGTCCGACGAGCACGTCGAGCTGCCCGAGCAGGGCGGCGAGAAGGAGCTTGCGAAGACCTGACGGTCGCGTCGCGCTCCGCGAGACTCCGGGCGGCTGGGTGTCCCCCCGTCGCTCAGCCGCCCGGTCTGTGAAACGCCGAGCGGACAGGTCCTCCTCCCCTAGGGACCTGTCCGCTCGGCGTCGCCGTTTCCGCCCGCGCTCGTCACCCGCGCGCCCAAATGCTTTGACCCGTCCGGACGCCGGGGCACAGGCTGGGAAACCTTGGCCGCAGCGCGCACGCACGGAGGCGGGGCATGGGGGATTCACAGCACGTCGAGATCATGAGCTCGGACGAACACCGGGCGCGGTACGGGGCCGGACGGGAGCCGTCCGCGCTGTCCATGGAGCAGATCGGTGAGCTGTTCCAGGAGTTCCTGATGGCGGTGGCCCGGCCGAAGCGGCGGGACGGTGACGGCAGCCGCGACCTCTCCGAGCGGCTCCGGGAGCATCTGGGCTCCACCCCGGGCGACCGGCCCGTGGTCAAGGCCGCCTATCCGCCGTACGACCTGCCCAACGTGCATCTCGCCCTGGAGCGCTGGTTCGAGGGGGCCGGACGGTCGTACGAGCTCGTCGGTATGCGGGGTGCCCAGCATCACGGTGAGCTGACCCTCGGCGACATCCTCGAAGCGGCCGACCGGTACGACCGGTTCACCGTCGGCGCCGTCGACTACGCCCAGCTGCCCGTCTCGCCCGACGCGGAACTCGCCTGCGTCTCCTGCGGGTTCTACCTCGGGGCGGAGGGCGACGAGCGGTTCGCCGTCCTGCTGCGCGGCCCGCAGGACGAGTACGGGCGCGACAAGGTGGAGATCGAGGTGCTGGCCGGGGAGAAGGAGTTCGCCGACCGGCTGCTCGCCGAGATCGACATCCTCGTGCGCGAACTCAACATCTTCCGGGGCCAGGTCCTCTCCTTCGAGGGCTCGGAGTTCGGCCACGGCCTCGGCCCGTTCCGCTTCCACCGCAGGCCCGGACTGACCCGGGACGACATCGTGCTCCCCGACGGGCTGCTCGAGCGCGTGGAACGGCAGGTCGTGGGCGTGGCCCGGCGCCGTGCGCGACTGCTGGCGGCCGGCCAGCACCTGCGGCGCGGACTGCTGCTGTACGGCCCGCCCGGCACCGGCAAGACCCACACCCTCCGGTATCTCCTCTCCCACCTCCCCGAGTTCACGGTCGTCGTCCTGTCCGGGACGAGCATCGACGCCATCGGGCCGGCCTGCGCCCTGGCCCGGATGCTCCAGCCGGCGCTGGTCGTCCTGGAGGACTGCGACCTCATCGCCGAGGCCCGCGACCACGGCGGTGGCGAGCAGCCGCTGCTCTTCCAGATCCTGAACGAGATGGACGGCCTCGGCGACGACGCCGATGTCGCCTTCCTGCTCACCACCAACCGCGCCGACCTGCTGGAACCGGCCCTGGCCCAGCGCCCGGGGCGGGTCGACCTCGCCGTGGAGATCCCCCTGCCGGACGCCGACGGACGCGCCCGGCTGCTCGATCTGTACGGCTCCGGCCTCGGCCTGGGCAAGGAGATCACCGACGAGGTGGTGGCCCGCACAGAGGGCACGACGGCGTCCTTCACCAGGGAGCTGGTCCGCAGGTCCGTACTGATCGCCGCCGAGCGCGAGGCGCCCCGCACGGAGGCGGAGGACGTCCGCGCCGCCCTCGACGAACTGCTCTCCGACCACGACCGGCTGACCCGGCGCCTGCTCGGGGTGCCGGGTGCCGAGGACGTCGAGGACGTCGAGGACTGTCAGGGGGACGACGACTTCGAGTGACCGGGCCCGTCAGTCCGGAGTATCGAGGGCGATGGCTCCGGCGGGGCATAAGCCGGCGGCCATCCGGGCGGCGGCCCGGTGCTCGGGGGCCGGGTCGGGGCGCAGGAGCACCACCAGGCCTTCCTCGTCGTCCTGGTCGAAGACCTGGGGGGCCGTCAGGGCGCACATGCCGGCGCCGGCACAGCGCTCACGGTCGACTCCGATCCGCAGCGGCTCGCGTGGGTCGCTCATCGGGCTACTCCTCGTCCCAGGTGACGGGCAGGCTGATCACGCCGTAGATGTTGGAGCGTTCGCGCAGCGGCACCTCCTGGGGCGGCACCGCGAGGCGCAGGGTGGGGAAGCGGGCGAAGAGCGCGGGGAACGCGACGGCCATCTCGACGCGGGCGAGCTGCTGGCCCAGGCACTGGTGGGCGCCGTGCCCGAAGGAGAGGTGTCCGGTGGCCTTGCGGTGGATGTCGAGCCGGTCGGGGTCGGGGAACCGGTGCGGGTCGCGGTTGGCTGCCTGCACGGAGACGGTCACCGTCTCGCCCGCCTTGACGATCCGCCCCTCCACCTCGACGTCCTCGAGCGCCGTCCGCAGGATCGGGTCGGCCACGCTGAGGTAGCGCAGCAGTTCCTCCACGGTCTGCCCGGCGAGGCCGGGGTCGGCGCGCAGGGCGTCGAGCTGGTCGGGGTTGCTCAGCAGGGCGAAGGTGCCGAGGGCGAGCATGTTCGCGGTGGTGTCGAGCCCGGCGGCGAGCAGCAGTCCGCCGATTCCGGCCAGCTCCTCGTCGGTGAGGTCGGAGGTGGTCAGATCGCTGAGCAGGTCGTCGGTGGGCTCGGCGCGCTTGGCGAGGACCAGTTCGTTCAGGTACTGGAGCAGCGCCGCGTAGGCACCGCCTCGCGCCTCCGCGTCCGCCGCCTGGTCGAAGATGACCGCCACCTGGCTCTGGAACCGCTCGCGGTCGGCGTACGGCACGCCGAGCAGCTCGCAGATCATGAGCGCGGGCACGGGCTGCGCGAACGCCTCCACCAGGTCGGCCGTGGGCCCGGCCTGCTCCATGGCGTCCAGGCACTCGGTGGTGAACTGCTCGACGCGCTCGCTGAGTTGACGCATGCGCCGGACCGTGAACCTGCCGGTGAGCAGGCGCCGGTAGCGGGTGTGCTCGGGGGCGTCGAGGCCGGTGATGTCGCCGACCGGGGCAGGCGGCAGCTCCGCGGGCATCCCGGGGACCGGTACCGGCATGTGCAGCAGTTCGTAGCGTGAGCTGAAGCGCGGGTCGGCGAGGATCGCGCGGGCCGCGGCGTGGCCGGTGGCGAGTCGGCCGATGTGTCCGTCGGCGTAGCGCAGGCGGCGCAGCGGCTGGTCGCTCAGCGCGGTGAGTTCGGCGGGCGGGTCGAAGGGACAGCCGGTGTGCCGGTCGGTGGGCAGGGTGGGCGGCTCCTCGGCGGTGGTGCCGGCCGTGGTGGTGCCGGCCGTCGTGGTGCCGGCCGTGGTGGTGTCGGCGGCCGTCGGGTCGTGCGGCATGGATCCTCCTGCGATCGTCGGGCGGGATGTGCGTCGTGCGTATCGCGAAGTGGCTTGAGAGGAGGGGGGTACGGCGCCGGCGCGGTCGCGGCGGCGCCCGGGGGTGGGCCGTCGGGGGTACGCGAGGTCAGGCGCGGCGGATGATGATGTCGCCGGCCGCGGTCCGGGCGTGCACCTCGACGGTCTCGTCGGAGTCCGCGGGGCCGGCCGAGGATCCGAGCGAGTTGCGCACCGTGCCGTACTTGGCGTTCAGGTCGAGCCAGGCGGCGGTGCCCTCGTGGATGCCCACTTCGAGGTCGCCGACGGAGGTACGCAGTTCGATCCGGCCGCGGGTGGCGTCGCCGACGCGGATGCGGCCGTTGGAGGCCATCGCGTCGACCCCGGCGTGGGCGACGCCGATCTCGATCCGGCCGTTGGCGCACTTGGCGCCGACGTCGCCGTGCGCGATGCCGACGGAGATGTCGCCGTTGGCCGCGTTGGTCTTCAGACCGCCGGTGACCTCGCCGACCTCGGTGGCGCCGTTGCTGTTCTTGACGGTGGCCGTGCCGGTGACCGTGCCGACCTCGACCCGCCCGGCGCCGATGATCTCGACGTCTCCGGTCGAGCGGGCCAGGCGGATGTCGCCGTGGTCGGTCTTGAGGACGGCACCGGCCGCCTCGTCGACCTGGACGTCGCCGAGCGAGGTCTTGAGCGTGACGTCCCCGAAGCGGCCTTCGCAGAAGAAGCCGCCCATGGCCGAGGTGCCCCGGACATCCGATCCCGCGGGCAGTTCGACGCTCACCTCGATGGCGCCCGGCTTGCCGAACAGGGACCGCTTCCTGGGCGTCCTGATCGTGAGGCGGCCGCCCGAGCAGGTGACCTGGGTCTGCTGCACGGCGCGTACGTCGTTGTCGTCCGAGCCGTCGCGCGGCAGCACTTCCACGACCGTGTCGGTGCGCTTGCCCGCGGTGATGCGGGCGGTCCCGGCCTCCAACTCGAGGGTGACGGAGATCGGTTCGGGGGTGTCGAAAGCAGGCATGGCTGTCCCGTCCTCTTTGGCTTGGGTAGGTGGTCCCGCCGGTGAGGCGGGTGATGGTGACGTCGGCGATCGGTGATCCGCCGGTGAGTGGGGGGTGGGCCCGGCCGGGCGCCTAGTGGACCCAGCCGGTGAGGCTCCGGCTGTCCGGGTCCTTGCCGCGGCCCGGCGGGCTCGCGCGCTCCCCGCCCTCGAGGGCGAGGGACACGGCCCGCACCAGCCACGCGTTGACCGACAGGCCCTCGGTCGCCGCGGCTTCCTCGGTGCGGGTCTTGAGCTGGGTGGGGAGGCGGAGGTTGATCCGGGCCACGGCGCCGGCGTCGGCTTCCGCCGGGAGCGGTGGCGGCGGGGGCGCGGCGGGGGCCGTGACCGGCTGCCGTGCCTCCCGGAACGGCTCGGGGGCGTGCGGCGCCGTCACCACGAACTCCGGGTCGGATCCGCGCAGCCGTACGTCGACCGAGCCCGGCGCCAGCTCCCGCGTGACCTCGCCCATGGCGGCGGACAGCGCGTCGAGGAGGGTCAGGCGGGCGGCGGACTCCAGAGGGGCGGTGAGCCGCTCGGCCAGGGCGCGGGCGTCGTCGCCGCCGGCCACCGCGGCGACGGCCAGCTCGTGCCGGAGGGTGTCGACGTAGGGCGTGAGGTCCATGACGTCATGATGGCACATGGGTGGCGCCATGGCGAGCCATCTTGGCTCCTTCTCGTAAAAGTGGGCTCTGAGCTGCTCTTTCTCTCCCTGATCGAGTCTCCATCGTGCCGCGATGGGCATGGAGTGGCTTGCATGAGAGCCAGAGTGATGCCATGGTGGCGTCACTTCAGCGCCAGAGTCTGGCGCCATCCCTCGCCCACCGACAGGAGTTCCCCGCCGTGGCTACCTTCCTTTACAAACTGGGCCGTCTCGCCTTCCGGCGCCGATGGCTGATGGTGTTGCTGTGGGTGGTGGTCCTCTGCGGTGCGGGCTTCGCCGCTTCCGCCGCCCCGGCGCCGCCCGCGGACACCTTCTCGATGCCCGGCACGGAGTCGCAGAAGGCCTTCGACCTGCTGGAGAAGAAGTTCCCCGACGCGAGTGCCGACGGCGCGAGCGCCCGGGTCGTGGTCCGTGCGCCCGAGGGCGGGAAGGTCTCCGACCCCGCGCGGAAGGCCCACGTCGCCGCGCTGGTCGCGGAGTTGAGGAAGTCCCCGCAGGTGGCCTCGGTGAGTGACCCCTTCGCGACGAAGGCGGTCAGCGAGGACGGCTCCACCGCCTACGCCATCGCCACCTACAAGGTCCCCGCCGCCGAGGTCGGCGACAAGGCGCACGACGCCCTCGACGACGCACTGGCCCGGGCCCGCGACGCCGGCCTGACCGCGGAGGCCGGCGGCGACGCCGTGAAGATCGACGCCGCCATGGGCGGCACCGGCGAGAAGATCGGCATCCTGGTCTCCGCCCTGGTCCTGCTCCTCACCTTCGGCTCGGTGATCGCCGCCGGAATGCCCCTGCTCACGGCCCTCATCGGCGTCGGCATCGGCATTTCCGCGATCACGGCCCTCGGCGCCGCCCTCGGCCTGTCCGGCACCACCTCGACCCTGGCGATGATGCTGGGCCTCGCCGTCGGCATCGACTACGCCCTGTTCATCGTCTCCCGCTACCGCGCCGAACTCACCGAGGGCCGCGACCGCGCCGACGCCGCGGGGCGGGCGGTCGGCACCGCGGGCTCCGCGGTCGTCTTCGCCGGGCTCACCGTCATCGTGGCCCTCGCGGGCCTGGCCGTGGTGAACATCCCGATGCTCACCAAGATGGGCCTGGCCGCCGCCGGCACCGTCGCCATCGCCGTCCTGGTCGCCCTCACCTTCGTGCCGGCGCTGCTCGGCTTCGCGCCGGTCAAGGTCCTGCGCCGCCGGGACCGCCACCGGTTCTCCGGCAAGCCCCTCAGCGCCCGCCGGCAGCGCAAGGCCGACCGGCATGCCGCGAAGGACGCCCGTCGCAAGCCCAACCTCGGCTCGCGCTGGGCCGGTTACGTCCTGCGCCACCCCGTCGCCGTCCTGGTCCTGGCCGTCCTCGGCCTCGGTGCGGTCGCCGTGCCCGCCGCCAGTCTGGAGCTCGGACTGCCCGGCGAGGGCACCATGGCCCCCGACACCACCCAGCGCAAGGCCTACGACCTGCTCTCGGACTCCTTCGGCCCCGGGTTCAACGGACCGCTGACGATCACCGTGGAGGGCCCGGACGCCAAGGCCGCGGCCGACACCGTCGGCAAGCGCCTCGCCGGGCAGGACGGCGTCGCCACCGTCACCCCGGTCACGCCCAACGAGGCCGGCGACACCGCGATCCTGAGCGTCGTCCCGGCCACCGGCCCCACCGACGCCGCGACCGAGGACCTGGTGCGTCGTCTTCGCTCCCTCGCCGACGGCTTCCGGGCCGACACCGGCGCCGAGGTCCTGGTCACGGGCCAGACCGCGATGTTCATCGACTTCTCCGAGACCCTCGACGACGCGCTGCTTCCCTATCTCGCCCTGGTCGTGGGCCTGGCGTTCTTGCTCCTGATGGTGGTCTTCCGCTCGATCCTCGTGCCGCTCAAGGCCGCGCTCGGCTTCCTGCTCTCGGTGACCGCCGCGCTCGGCGCCGTCGTCGCGGTCTTCCAGTGGGGCTGGCTCGCCGATGTCTTCGGCGTCGACCAGCCGAGCCCGATCATGAGCACGATGCCGATCTTCATGATCGGTGTGGTCTTCGGACTCGCCATGGACTACGAGGTGTTCCTGGTGACCCGGATGCGGGAGGCGTACGTCCACGGGGCGCGGCCCGCCGAGGCCGTCGTCACCGGGTTCCGCTACGGCGGCCGGGTGGTCGCCGCGGCCGCCGCCATCATGATCAGCGTGTTCTCCGGCTTCATCGTGGAGGACAACGACTTCGTCAAGATGATCGGCTTCGGCCTCGCGGCCGCGGTGCTCTTCGACGCCTTCCTCGTCCGGATGACGATCGTCCCCGCCCTGTTCGCCCTGCTCGGCACGTCGGCCTGGTGGCTGCCGCGGTGGCTCGACCGACTGCTTCCGAACCTCGACGTCGAGGGCGCGAAGCTCGCCGGCACGGCCCCGGCCGGGCCGCTGGCGCCGCCGCGCCGCGCACACGAACTGGTCGACTAGCGACCCGGGTCGAGGGTGATCGGGTCCGGCTCGGCGGCCTCGTCCAGGCGGGCCTGCTCCTCTTCGCCGAGGAGCAGGTCCGCCGCGGCCGCCGAGTCCCTGGCCGTCTCCGGCCGGCTCGCCCCCGGAATCGGGACGACGGCCGGGGAGCGTGCCAGCAGCCAGGCCAGGCCGACCCGCTGGGGACTGACACCGCGCTCCGCCGCGACGGCGTGGAAGGCGGCGAAGCGGTCCGCTCCCTCCGTCCGCGACGGCCCGTCCAGGGAGCTGCGGGCCAGCCCGCCCAGCGGACTCCACGGCAGGAACGCCAGCCCCAGTTCCGCGCACAGCCGCAGCTCCGGCTCGCTGCTCCGGACGGCGGGGGAGTACCGGTTCTGCACCGACACCAGCCGGTCGCCGAGGATCTCGCGCGCCCGGCGGATCCGGTCCGCGTCCGCGTTGGACACCCCGGCCAGCCGGATCGTGCCCGCGTCGAGCAACTCCCGCAGGGCACCGACCGACTCCTCGAACGGCACCGCGGGGTCGGGCTTGTGGAGTTGGTAGAGGCCGATCGCCTCCACACCGAGGCGCTTGCGGGAGGCCTCGGCGGCGGCCTTGAGGTGGCGCGGGGAGCCGTTCACCGTCCAGTCGCCGCCGGCCGGGCGGCCGCGCCCGCCCTTCGTCGCCACCAGCACGCCGGAGGTGTCACCGCCGTACGTGGCCAGCGCCCGGGCCAGCAGACGTTCGTTGTGGCCGGGCTCGGCACCCGGCAGATGGTAGGAGTCGGCCGTGTCCAGGAGGGTCACGCCCGCGTCGAGCGCGGCGTGCACGGTGGCCAGGGCGCGCTTCTCGTCCGGCCGGCCCTCGAGGGACAGCGGCATCGCGCCGAGCCCGATCGCGCTCACCGGCAGCCCGCCCAGTGTCCTGTACCGCATGTCAGCCGGCCTTTCCGAGCGTCTCGGCGACGGCGCGCGGCAACCACTGCCGGGCGTCGCCGAAGGTGTGGCCGAGCCGGGTGGCACGGGTGTTGTCCATGCCGTAGGAGCGGCGGAAGGAGAACGGCGAGACCTCGCCGACCTCGACGGGCCGGAACACGGCCCGGCCGTCCGTTACGTGCGCGGCCACCGCCGCGCACAACTCCTCGGTGCTCAGCGTCCCGTGCGAGGCGGCGTTCACCGGCCCGGTGAACTCCTCGCCCGCCGCCCAGGCCAGGAAGCCCGCGATCTCCTCGACGTGGATGTACGTGGCGGGCCGGTTCACCACCGGCACGGCGATCGGCTCGCCGGTGCGGATCCGCTCCGCGTAGTGGGCCAGCCGGCCGGTGAAGTCGTCGTCCCCGCCCAGCACATGGGCCACCCGCACCGCCGTGTACGGGAACGCCGGCCCGTCGGCCGCGAGGACCGCCTCCGCCTGCCGCTTGCCCTCCCCGTAGTGCGCCTCCCGGAACGCCGGGTCGTCCCAGGGCAGTTCGAGGTCCACGGACACCGTGGACGGGACGACGGCCTCCTCGCGCACGAGGGCGGGGGAGTCCTCGTACTCGTACACCTCGACCGTCGAGGTCATCACATAGCGGCCGGTACGGCCGGTGAGGACACGGCGGGCGAGCGCCGCCTGGCGCGGGGTGTAGCAGACCTGGTCGACGACGGCATCGAAGACGCGCGAGCCGAGCGCCTCGGTCAGTGACCGCTCGTTGTCCCGGTCGGCGACCAGATGCTCCACGCCGGCCGGCGGCGGGGCGGACCCCCGGTTCAGCACGGTGACACGGTGCCCCGCGTCCCGCAGTTGTGCGATCAGGCGCTTGCCGACGTAGCGGTTTCCACCGATGACCAGTACGTTCCGGACCTTTTCCATGGCCATAATTCTCCTGGCGTACATCCACGTACTGAAGGGGGAACCATGGGAGTTCAGGCCGCCACGCCGAAAGAACCACGGCATCTGCGCGCCACCGCCGACGAAACCTCGGTGGTCTTCGACGCGCTGGACCGGCAGATCCTCCAGCTGCTCCAGACCGACGGCCGGATCAAGCTCAGCGAGCTGGGCCGCCGGGTCCGGCTCAGCCCGGCGGCGGTCACCGAGCGGGTGCGGCGACTGGAGGCAGCGGGCGTGATCAGCGGCTACGGCGCCCAGGTCGTCCCGGCCCGCCTCGGCTACGGCATCCAGGCGTTCATCCGGGTCAACCCGCACGGCGGCTACAACCTGAAGCACCCGAGGACCCTGGAGCTGATCGAGCGGCCCGAGATCACCGAGGTGCACCACGTGGTCGGCGAGGACTGCTGGATCCTCAAGGTCGCCGTCCGGGACACCGTCCATCTGGAGGAGGTCCTGGAGGGCGTCTCCGCGCTGGGGCGCACGACGACGTCGATCGTGCTGACCTCCCCGGTGGAGCGGAAACCGCTGTTGCCCTGACGCGGGCGTCAAGGATTACGTTCGTACGCATGCGAATCGGCGAGCTGGCCGCACGGGCCGGGACCACGACGCGGACGCTGCGGTACTACGAATCGCGGGGGCTGCTGCCCGCGCGGCGCACGGGCAACGGATACCGGAGCTACGACGAGAGCGATCTGCGGCTGCTCCGGCAGATCCGGACACTGCAGGACTTCGGGTTCGACCTGGAGGAGACGCGGCCCTTCGTGGAGTGTCTGCGGGCCGGGCACCCCGAGGGCGACTCGTGCCCGGCGTCGCTCGCGGTCTACCGGCGCAAGCTGGGCGAGCTGGACTCCCTGATCGGTGAGCTGACCACCGTCCGGGAGACGGTCGCTCGGCAACTGGCGCGGGCCGAGCTGGCCGCCGAGGCGGAGGCTCCGGGCGGTCCGGAGCCGCAGTGCGAGCTGGGAGGGGACACATGGTGACCGATGTGACCGGCGTGACCGGCGTGACAGACGTGACGGACGCGGACTTCGCGGCGGAGGTGATCGGCGCGGAGCTGCCGGTGCTGGTGGAGTTCACCGCCGACTGGTGTCCGCCGTGCCGGCAGATGGCCCCGGTGCTGAAGGCCCTCGCTTTCGAGGAGGGCGACCGGCTGAAGGTGGTGCAGCTGGACGTGGACTCCAATCCGGAGACGACCAACGCCTACAAGGTGCTGTCGATGCCGACCTTCATGGTGTTCCGCGGCGGTGAGCCCGTGAAGTCGATGGTGGGTGCCCGGGCCAAGCGGCGGCTGCTGGAGGAGCTGGCCGACGTGCTCTAGGCGACCCGCCCGGACAACAGGAAATCCCCCGAGCAATTGCGCTCGGGGGATTTCCTTGCGTATATTTGTTTGTTCGTGACTTCAACTCGAAAGAAGTCACGTGAAGTTCAGTGAGCACAGTATATCCGGGCGGGAGTGGAATTGTCAAACACCGAATTTCCGGACGATGAATTGCGGCATGAGCAGGAATTCATCGACGGGTTGTACGCGCGCGTGGACGCCCTGCGCGGCGACACCGAGTCCTCCGTCACGGACGCGCTCGCCCAGGGCAACACGCCCATGCAGGCCAGACTCGAGCGGGACATCCTCGTCGCCGAGCGCTCCGGGCTGCTCGCCGCGCTGAACGCGGTGGACGGCTCCCTGTGCTTCGGCCGGATCGACCTCACCTCGGGCGTCACCCACCACATCGGCCGGATCGGGCTGCGCACCGAGGACGCCGAGCGCACCCCCGTCCTGATCGACTGGCGCGCCGACGTCGCCCGCCCCTTCTACCTGGCCACCGGTCACACCCCGATGGGCCTGCGGCGCCGGCGGCACATCGCCACCGACGGCCGGCGGGTCACCCATCTGCACGACGAGATCCTCGACCTCGGCGACCGGACCCGCACCGGCCACGAGGACCCGACGGGCGACGCCGTGCTGCTCGCCGCGCTCGACTCGGCCCGCACCGGCCGGATGAGCGACATCGTGCAGACCATCCAGGCCGACCAGGACCGCATCATCCGCGCCCCGCACCGCGGCGTCATGGTGGTGGAGGGCGGTCCGGGCACCGGCAAGACGGCCGTCGCCCTGCACCGCGCCGCCTATCTGCTGTACGAGCACCGCGAGCTGCTCGCCAAGCGGGCGGTACTGATCGTCGGACCCAACCCGGCGTTCCTCGGCTACATCGGCGAGGTGCTGCCCTCCCTCGGTGAGACGGGCGTCCTCCTCGCGACCGTCGGCGAGCTGTTCCCCGGCGTGAAGGCGACCGCGACCGACACACCCGAGGCCACCGCCGTGAAGGGCCGGGCCGGCATGGCCGACATCCTCGCCGAGGTCGTCCGGGGCCGGCAGGCGCTGCCCGACCCGGTGATCGCCATCGAGCACGACCGCGAGGTCCTCATGCTCGACGACGGTCTGGTGAACGTCGCCCGCGAGCGCACCCGCGCCGCCAAACTGCCGCACAACGCGGCCCGCGAGCACTTCGAGGGCCACATCCTCAACGCGCTCACCGACCTGTACGCCGAGCGGATCGGCACCGACCCCTTCGACGGGTCCAGCCTGCTCGACCCCAGCGACATCACCCAGATCCGCGACGACATCGCCGACAACCCCGACGTCTGGTCCGCCATCGACCAGCTCTGGCCGGTGCTCACCCCGCAGCGGCTCGTCGCCGACTTCCTCGCCGCGCCCGAGGAGTTCCTGCCCGCCGAGGACGCCGAGGCCGTACGCCGCCCGGTGACCCGGCGCTGGACGGTCGCGGACGTGCCGCTGCTCGACGAGGCCGCCGAACTCCTCGGCGACGACGACCGGCTGGCCCGGGAGCGCGCCGCGCGCGAGCGGGAGGAGCAGATCGCCTACGCGCAGGGCGTGCTGGAGGTGTCGTACGCCTCCCGGACCTACGAGTTCGAGGACAAGGAGGACAGCGACCCCGACGGCAGCGAGGTGCTGTCCGCGCACGACGTCATCGACGCCGAGCGGTTCGCCGAGCGGCACGAGGAGGACGACCACCGCAGCGCCGCCGAGCGCGCGGCGGCCGACCGCACCTGGGCGTTCGGGCACATCATCGTCGACGAGGCGCAGGAACTGTCGCCGATGGCCTGGCGGCTGCTGATGCGGCGCAGCCCGACCCGCTCGATGACCCTGGTCGGCGACCCCGCGCAGACGGCGGAGGCGGCCGGTGTCGGCTCCTGGGCGGGCATCCTCGACCCGTACGTCCAGGACCGCTGGGAGCACACCCGTCTGGGCGTCAACTACCGCACCCCGGCCGAGATCATGGACGCCGCTGCGGCCGTGGTGCGCGCCGAGCACCCGGAGTTCGAGCCGCCGAGCTCGGTCCGTTCCACGGGTGTACGGCCGTGGGCACGGGCCACCGACGACCTCCCGGGCGCGGTCGCCAAGGCGGTCGAGGAGCTCACCCCGGCCGAGGGGCGGCTCGCGGTGATCGCGCCGCGCGACCTCCACCGCGGCCTCGCGGCCCGGCTGGACGGCGTGACGGCGGGCGCCGAACCCGACCTCACCCGGACGGTCGTCCTCCTCGACCCGCGCCAGGCCAAGGGCCTGGAGTTCGACTCCGTCCTCGTGGTCGAGCCCGGCCGGTACGGCACCAGCGACCTGTACGTGGCCCTGACCCGGGCCACCCAGCGGCTCGGCGTGCTGCACACCGGGGAGCTGCCGAAGGCCCTGGCCGAACACTTCGGGTAGCTCCACCGGCACGGGCTCTCCGACGCCCTGCGGGACCTGAGGCCGCCTGTCACAGCAGCGACCTCGGATCCCGCAGGGCGTGCCACAGCCCGGCCGCGAGCGGGACGACGGTCAGGGCGAAGAAGACCCAGAACACGAACTCGGCGCCGGGGGCGAGTTCGTAGGTGGTGCCGTCCTCCCACTCGCAGTAGGCCCGGGGCGGAAACGGCGTGGAGACTCCCCAGGCCTTCCCGTCCCCGAGGAAGCCCTCCCGCATCGGCTCTGCGGGGCAGGGGGCCGTATCCGGGAACAGGAAGGGGTCGTCCGCCGTCATGATCACGACCCAGGTGACGGCACCGCACGGCACCGCCCAGAACACCGCGGTCCGCACCCACAGCGGCAGCAGCGGATGGGCCAGCAGCCCGCGCAGCGCTACCAGGACCACCACGAGCCCGACGAAGACGGGAAGCAGCGTCATGAGCCGGCCGCGGTCTTCCGGGCACGGAACTCGGTCGCGTAGCCCGCGCCGATGGCGAGCCCGGCGGCGGACAGGGCGAAGGACACGCTCGCCCAGTTCATCCACACGTAGGAGGAGTCGGCGGTGTAGACGGTGCCGTCCCCGCGGACGCAGTCGAAGCGCAGGGGCAGGTGCGAGGCCCGGTGGTGGGAGAGGCCTTCGATCGTGTCCGGGTCGAAGCCGTCGAGGCAGGCCCGGGCCGGGACCGAGGACGCGCCTTCGCCGAACTCCCACTCCGATTCCAGCACGGCGAAGAGCCCCAGGGAGTAGACGGACACGGCCGCCCAGGCGAACATCGTCGCCGCTCGGCGCAGCAGCAGTGGCAGCCAGGGCTCGGGGCGGCCGGGAAACGCCATGGCCACGACTCCCGCGGCCGCGACCAGCGCGCCGAGGGCGCAGACGACGGAGATGCCCAGACCGAGCACGCCGTGACCCCCTCCCGCGCTGGCGGACCCCCACGGCCCGGTGGGGTGGCACGGCGCATGCCGCCACCCCACCAGGGTCCGACCGGACGGGCTGTGGCGGAAGCCACTCCTCCCGTCACAGAGGTGTCACAGGTCGCTGTAGGCCTGTTGCCTCACGCCGGGCGCAGCCACACCGTCGACAGCGGCGGCAGGGTCAGGCGGATGCTCGCCGGGCGGCCGTGCCAGGGCTGGGCCTCGGGCTTGACCGGGTCCGGGTTGGTGATGTCGCTGCCGCCGTAGCGGGCGGCGTCGGTGTTCACGGCCTCGTGCCAGGCGGGGACGTCCTCGGGCACGCCCAGGCGGTAGTCCTGGCGGGCGACCGGCGCGAAGTTCGACACCGCCAGGATCGGGGTGCCCTCGGGGTCCAGCCGCAGGAACGCGAGGACGTTGTCGTCGGCGGCGTCCCCGACGACCCACTCGAAACCGGCCGGGTCGGTGTCGAGGCGCCACAGCGCCGGGGTGGCCCGGTAGACGGTGTTGAGATCGCGGACCAGGTCACGCACGCCCCGGTGGTCGGGCTCGGCCCCGTAGCCCGGGTCCAGCAGCCACCAGTCCGGGCCGTGCGCCTCCGACCACTCGGCGCCCTGCGCGAACTCCTGCCCCATGAACAGCAGTTGCTTGCCCGGGTGGGCCCACATGAAGCCGAGGTAGGCCCGGTGCCCGGCCCGCTGCTGCCACCAGTCGCCGGGCATCTTCGACACCAGGGAGCGCTTGCCGTGCACCACCTCGTCGTGCGAGATGGGCAGGACGTAGTTCTCGCTGTACGCGTACACCATCGAGAACGTCATCTCGTGGTGGTGGTACTTGCGGTGCACCGGCTCGTGGCTCATGTACTGGAGCGAGTCGTGCATCCAGCCCATGTTCCACTTCAGCCCGAACCCGAGCCCGCCGAAGCCGCTCGGGCCCTCGTGGTGGGTGGCCCGGGTGACCCCGTCCCAGGCGGTCGACTCCTCGGCGATCGTGACCACGCCGGGCACCCTGCGGTACACCGTCGCGTTCATCTCCTGGAGGAACGCCACCGCGTCCAGGTTCTCCCGGCCGCCGTGCTCGTTGGGCGTCCACTGCCCCGCCTCGCGCGAGTAGTCGAGGTAGAGCATGGACGCCACCGCGTCCACCCGCAGCCCGTCGATATGGAACTCCTCGCACCAGTACAGGGCGTTCGAGACGAGGAAGTTGCGCACCTCCCGCCGCCCGAAGTCGAACTCGAGCGTGCCCCAGTCGGGATGCGCGGCCCGCAGCGGATCCGCGTGCTCGTACAGGGGCCGCCCGTCGAACTCGGCCAGTGCCCAGTCGTCGCGCGGGAAGTGCGCCGGCACCCAGTCCATGAGGACACCGATCCCGGCCCGGTGCAACGAGTCGACCAGGTGCCGGAAGTCGTCCGGCGTGCCGAGGCGGGCCGTCGGCGCGTAGAAGCCGGTGACCTGGTAGCCCCAGGAGCCGCCGAACGGATGCTCCGCGACCGGCATCAGCTCGACGTGCGTGAAGCCCAGGTTCTTCACGTACCCCGGGAGCTGATCGGCCAGCTGCCGGTACGTCAGCCCCGGGCGCCAGGAGGCCAGATGCACCTCGTACACCGAGAACGGCGCCTCGTGCGCCGGGGTCTGGGCACGCCGGTCCAGCCACTCGGCGTCGCCCCACTCGTACCGCGAGGACGTGATGACCGACGAGGTCGCGGGCGGCACCTCCGTGCGGCGGGCCAGCGGGTCGGCGCGCAGGGTCTTCGAGCCGTCGGGACGGGTGATCTCGAACTTGTACAGCTCGCCCTCGCCGATGTCCGGCAGGAACAGCTCCCACACGCCCGACGAGCCCAGCGACCGCATGACGTGGCCGGTGCCGTCCCAGAAGTTGAAGGTGCCGGCCACGCGCACGCCCTGCGCGTTCGGCGCCCACACCGAGAAACGGGTGCCGGTCACGCCCTCGTGGGTCATCGGGTGCGCGCCCAGCGCCGTCCACAGCTCCTCGTGCCGGCCCTCGCCGATCAGATGCAGGTCGAGGTCGCCCAGCGTGGGCAGGAAGCGGTAGGCGTCCTCGGTGTCCAGGAGCGTGCCCTCGTACTCGACGAGCAGCCGGTACGCCGGCACCTCCCGCAGCGGCAGCAGCCCGGAGAAGAACCCCTGCCCGTCGTCGTGCAGCTCCGCCCGGAGTTCCCCGGCGACGACGGTCACCGACAGGGCGTACGGCCGGAACGCTCGGAAGGCGACCCCGCCCGGGACGGGGTGCGCGCCGAGCACGGAGTGCGGGTCGTGGTGCGTCCCGCCGAGCAGCCGCTCCCGGTCCACCGCGTCGACGGCGGGCGAGACGGCGACCTCCATCTCCGGCGGGACGATCTGGGCGGGGGCGGTCTTCTTGGCAGCGGCTTTCCTGGCGCCTGCTGTCTTGGCGCCCGCTGCCTTGGCGGGGGCCTTCTTGGCGGTGGCTGTCTTGGCAGGGGCTTTCTTCGCCGCGGCCTTCTTGGCAGGGGTGCCGGCGGCCGTGGTCCTGGCGGCCGCGGCCTTCGTGGCCGTGGTCCTGGCGGCCGCGGCCTTCGCGGTCGTGGTCTTCTTGGCGGCGGCCTTCGTGGCCGTGGTCTTCTTCGCGGTCGCCTTCTTCGCCGCGGTCTTCTTGGCGGCTGTCTGCTTCGCGGTCACCTTCTTGGCGGTGGCCTTCGCCGCGGTCGCCTTCGCGGGATCCGCCTTCTTCGCGACGGCCTTCTTCGCCGCAGTCGTCTTCGCGGCAGTCGTCTTCTTCGCCGGTGACTGCGCCGAGGCCGCCTTCTTGGCGGCGGCCTTCTTCGCCGCCTGTTTGGGTACCGCCGTCTTCTTCGCGGCGCTCTTCTGCTGGGCGGCCGTCGGCTGCTCGGGGATCTTCTCCCCGGCCGTCTTCTTCGGGTGCGAACCGCTGGACTCGGAGCGGGGGGTCACGGGCGCAGCCTCCTGGGCGCAGGTGGGTCAGTCAGGTCAGGTGGCCGGACGAGGAGAGCCGGCTTATGGCGGCCAGGGGCACCGGCAGCCAGTCGGGGCGGTGCCGGGCCTCGTACACCACCTCGTAGATCGCCTTGTCCGTCTCGTAGGCGCGCAGCAGCACCGGGTCGGTGCGCGGATCGCGGCCGGAGGCCTCCGCGTAGCCGGAGCAGTACGCGGACCGGCAGGTCTCGGCCCAGTCCGGCTGGGGCGGATCGGCCGAGCGGGCCGCGTAGTCGAAGGACCGCAGCATGCCGGCGACATCCCGCACCGCCGGCTGCGGCATCCGCCGCTCGGGCAGCGGCCGGGCCGGCTCGCCCTCGAAGTCGATCAGCCACCACTCGCCGGCCGGTGAGCGCAGGCACTGCCCCAGATGCAGATCGCCGTGCACGCGCTGCGCGGTCCAGGTGCGGCCCTCGGCGGCCAGATCGCCCAGCGCCGTGAACGCCGACCGCAGCCCGTCGGCGTAGGGCCGCAGCGCGGACACCGCCTGGACGGCCGCCTCCAGCCGCTCTCGCATGCCGTCCACCATGAGCCGCAGCTGCATGTGACCGAGCGTGACCGTCGGCAGCGAGCGGGCCAGCGCGGTGTGCACCTCGGCGGTGGCCCGCCCCAGCGCCCGTGCCTCGGCGCCGAAGTCCTCGCCCTTGGCCAGCTCGCGCAGCGCCAGCTCCCAGCCGTCGGAGGCGCCCTGCACGAACGGCTGGAGCACTCCCAGGACGTACGGCTGGCCGGCGAGGTCCGCCCGGCCCGCCGAGATCACCGGGTCCGCCGTGGGGTCGATGTCCGCGACCATCCAGGCCGTCGGCGCGGGCACCCGGGTGCAGTCCTCGCGGGCCAGCGCCAGCGGCAGCTCCAGATCGGGGTTGACCCCGGGCACGATCCGGCGCAACAGCTTCAGGATGAACGTATCTCCGTAGACGACCGACGAGTTGGACTGCTCCGCGGTCACCACGCGCGGCACCAGCCCGGACCGGATGTCCTGGCCGGGGTCCCGCTCGAAGCGGAGCCTGCCGATCCGGGCCTGGGTGCGCAGCGCCTCCAGGAGCAGCTCGGCGGGCCTCGGGTCGTGCAGGGCGTCGTAGACCGTGCGGCCGGCCAGCGGCCCCGTCGGCACATGTCCGATCAGCGCGGGCACCAGCCGAGGCGGCAGCGCCTCGCGCGCGCCTATCAGGAGCTGGTAGCAGTCGCCGGGATGGCCGGGCGCGCCGTGGGACGGCACGGGCGGCTGATGGGCGCGGACGAGCAGGTGGTACAGGCCCAGCTTGGCACTGGCCGGGAGCAGCTCGGTGGCCTCGACCAGCGTGAACCCGGTGACCGGACGTCCCTTGCCCGCGAACCAGCGCTGCCGCGGCAGCCATTCCCGCAGCAGTGGATCGAGGGAGGCGAGAAGGCCGGGCGGGGTGGTGACGGTGCGTGTGACGGCTTCCGACATGGCGTCGCGTCCTTTCACCCATTCTCGGTGCGCCTCCGTCGCCTTCGGCCGGCTCCGGCGGCGCCCCTCCGGCTCACGCGGGCGGGTGGGGTGTTCTTCATGCGTGCCCCGGGCGGGGCGGGAGAAACGCCCCGCCACGGGGGTTTGCGGCCTGCCCCGCGGATCAGGCCTCAGCGGCCCGTTTCAGGCCTTACACTGCGTCCCCGCGGAGCCGGAACCAGTAGAAACCGTGGCCCCCCAGCGTCAGCAGATACGGCAGCTCGCCGATGGCCGGGAAACGAACCCCGCCGAACAGCTCCACCGGGTGCCGGCCCTCGAAGGCGCTCAGATCCAGCTCCGTGGGCTGGGCGAACCGGGAGAAGTTGTTCACGCACAGCACCAGGTCGTCCTCGTACTCCCTGAGGAACGCCAGCACCGCCGGGTTCGTCGACGGCAGCTCGGTGTACGTGCCGAGCCCGAAGGCGGGATTCTGCTTGCGGATCTCGATCATGCGACGGGTCCAGTGCAGGAGCGACGACGGCGAGGACATCGACGCCTCGACGTTCGTGACCTGGTAGCCGTAGACCGGGTCCATGATCGTCGGCAGGAACAGCCGCCCCGGGTCGCAGGACGAGAAGCCCGCGTTGCGGTCGGGCGTCCACTGCATCGGCGTGCGCACCGCGTCCCGGTCGCCGAGCCAGATGTTGTCGCCCATGCCGATCTCGTCGCCGTAGTAGAGGATCGGCGAGCCCGGCAGGGCCAGCAGCAGGGCCGTGAACAGCTCGATCTGGTTGCGGTCGTTGTCGAGGAGCGGGGCGAGACGGCGCCGGATGCCGATGTTGGCGCGCATCCGTGGGTCCTTGGCGTACTCGGCCCACATGTAGTCGCGCTCTTCGTCGGTGACCATCTCGAGCGTCAGCTCGTCGTGGTTGCGCAGGAAGATGCCCCACTGGCAGTTCGAGGGGATGGCCGGGGTCTTGGCCAGGATCTCGGAGACCGGGTAGCGGGACTCGCGGCGTACGGCCATGAAGATGCGTGGCATGACCGGGAAGTGGAAGGCCATGTGGCACTCGTCGCCGCCGCTGGGGTAGTCGCCGAAGTAGTCGACGACGTCCTCGGGCCACTGGTTGGCCTCGGCGAGCAGCACGGTGTCCGGGTACTGCGCGTCGATCTCCTTGCGCACCCGCTTCAGGAAGTCGTGCGTCTCCGGGAGGTTCTCGCAGTTCGTGCTCTCCTGCTGGTACAGGTACGGCACCGCGTCCAGCCGGAAACCGTCGATGCCCAGGTCCAGCCAGAACTTCAGCGCGGAGATCATCTCCTCCTGCACGGCCGGGTTCTCGTAGTTGAGGTCCGGCTGGTGGGAGAAGAAACGATGCCAGTAGTACTGCTTGCGGACCGGGTCGAAGGTCCAGTTGGAGGCCTCGGTGTCGACGAAGATGATCCGCGCGTCCGGGAACTGCTTGTCGTCGTCGGCCCACACGTAGTAGTCGCCGTAGGGCCCGTCGGGGTCCTTCCGCGACTCCTGGAACCAGGGGTGCTGGTCGCTGGTGTGGTTCATGACGAAGTCGATGATCACGCGCATGCCGCGCTGGTGGGCGGCGTCGACGAACTCCACGAAGTCGGCGAGGTCGCCGAACTCCGGGAGCACGGCCGTGTAGTCGGAGACGTCGTAGCCGCCGTCCCGGAGCGGGGACTTGAAGAAGGGTGGCAGCCACAGGCAGTCGACGCCGAGCCACTGGAGGTAGTCGAGCTTGGCGGTGATGCCCTTCAGGTCACCGACGCCGTCGCCGTTGCTGTCCTGGAACGAGCGGACGAGCACCTCGTAGAAGACGGCGCGCTTGAACCACTCCGGGTCGCGGTCCCTGGCAGGAGTGTCCTCGAAGGTGTCCGGAACGGGTTCGTTGACAATCATGTTGTGGGTGACCCTCCGATCTGCGGGGTGGACGGTCGCAGCACCGTGAAGACGTGCGCGGGGCTCCGGCCCGGTTCGAGACGCACGTAGTTGGCCCTGCCCCAGTGATAGGTCTCGCCGGTGAGCTCGTCCCGCACCGGCACCGACTCGTGCCAGTCCAGGCCGAGTTGCGGCATGTCCAACGAGACCGTCGCCTCCTGGGTGTGGTGGGGGTCGAGGTTGGCGACCACCAGAACCGTGTTCGAACCCTTCCGCTTCGAGTAGGCGATCACCGCTTCCTGGTCCGCGTCGTGGAAGTGGAGATCGCGCAGCTGCTGGAGGGCCGGATTTTCCCGCCGGATGGTGTTGAGCCTGGTCAGCAGCGGGGTGATGGTGCGTCCCTCGCGTTCGGCGGTGTCCCAGTCACGGTGTGTGAGCTGGTACTTCTCCGAGTGGAGGTACTCCTCGCTGCCTTCCCTGAGCGGGGTGTTCTCGCACAGTTCGTAGCCGGAGTAGATGCCCCAGGTCGGGGAGAGGGTCGCGGCGAGGACGGCCCTGACCTCGAAGGCGGGGCGGCCGCCCTGCTGGAGGTAGGCGTGCAGGATGTCGGGGGTGTTGGCGAAGAAGTTCGGGCGCATGTAGCTGGCCGCCTCGCCGGAGAGTTCCGTGAGGTAGTCGGTCAGTTCCTGCTTGGTGTTGCGCCAGGTGAAGTACGTGTAGGACTGCTGGAAGCCGATCTGGGCCAGGGTCGCCATCATGGCAGGGCGGGTGAACGCCTCGGCCAGGAAGATCACGTCCGGGTCGGTGCGGTTGATGTCCGCGATGACCCGTTCCCAGAAGAGCACGGGCTTGGTGTGCGGGTTGTCCACGCGGAAGATCCGCACGCCGCTGTCCATCCAGTGCCGCAGTACGCGCACGGTTTCGGCGATGAGGCCGTCCATGTCGGCGTCGAAGGCGATGGGGTAGATGTCCTGGTACTTCTTCGGCGGGTTCTCGGCGTAGGCGATGGTGCCGTCGGGGCGGTGGTGGAACCACTCGGGGTGTTTCTGCACCCAGGGGTGGTCCGGGGAGCACTGCAGCGCGAAGTCCAGCGCCACCTCGAGCCCCAGCTCGCGGGCCTGGTCGACGAACCAGGTGAAGTCCTCCAGGGTGCCCAGGGCGGGGTGGACGGCGTCGTGGCCGCCCTCGGGGGAGCCGATGGCCCAGGGCACGCCGACGTCGTCGGGGCCGGGGGAGAGGGTGTTGTTCTTCCCCTTGCGGAAGGTCGTGCCGATCGGGTGGATCGGGGGCAGGTAGACGACGTCGAAGCCCATCGCGGCGATGGCCGGCAGGCGGCGCGCGGCGGTGCGGAAGGTGCCGTGCGGCTGCTCGGAGGTGCCCTCGGAGCGCGGGAAGAACTCGTACCAGGAGCCGTACAGGGCCCGTTCCCGCTCCACCAGCAGGGGCAAGGGCTCGGAGGTGGTGACCAGGTCCCGCAGCGGATGCCGGGCCAGCACGTCGTCCACCTCCGGCGTCAACGCCCCCGCGAGCCGCGCGGCCGCCGGGCGGCTCTCGTCCCGCAGGGCGTCGACGGCCTCCAGCACCACGTCCCGCAGGCCCTCCTCGGGTACGCCCTCGGCGGCCCGCTCGTACAGGCGCGCGCCCTCCTCCAGGACGACGTCCGTGTCCATGCCGGCCGGGATCTTGATCTGCGCGTGGTGGCGCCAGGTGGCGACCGGGTCGCCCCACGCCTCCACGGTGAACGTCCACAGGCCGGGCTCCCCGGCGGTGACCGTGGCGCCCCACCGGTCCGTGCCGGGGGCCAGCTCCCGCAGAGGGGTCCACGGCCCGGGGCGGCCCTCGGGGTCCTTCAGGACGGCATTGGCGGCGACCGCGTCGTGCCCCTCCCGGAACACGGTCGCCGAGATGTCGAAGGTCTCGCCGGTCACCGCCTTGGCCGGCCGGCGTCCGTGCTGGACGACCGGGCGGACATCGAGCACGGGTATGCGCCCGACGGCGGTGGCCTCGCCCACGGGGGGTGGTTGCGGGACCGGTGGACCGGCGTCGGCCGGGCGCACGGGACGTGCCTCGCCGCCGGGCGCGCGCGCCCCGGTGCGGCGGGTCTGGGGTGGTGACGAAGGGTGCTTGGCGGGCATGACCGCTCCTGTCCGCGTCAACGTGGGTGGGCGGAGGTCTATGGGGAGGTGGGTCCTGCGTGGTGCTCCTGAGAGGGGTACCCGCAGGAGCCTTCCCACCCTATTCGGGTGGGCAATCCGGCACTTTGTTAACTACTCACGCGTATGTCGACACACAAGACCGGCCTCGTCCGCGAGGGGCGAGGCCGGCCCTTGTATGTGGCTGCTCCTTCGCCCTACGGGTGCGGCACCCGCAGTAACTTGTCCGGCGAACCGGCACCCCGGCCGGAGATCTTCCCGGTCGCCGCTCCCGTGGTCAGAGCCCTCCCGACCTGGGACGGAGCCGCTTTCGGATGGTCGGCCAGATACAGCGCGGCCGCGCCCGCCGCGTGCGGAGACGCCATCGAGGTACCCGAGAACGTTGCCCGCGCGGAGTCGCTCGCGGCGGCCGCGGAGGTGATGTCGACGCCCGGGGCGAAGAGATCGAGGGCCGGACCGTGGTTGGAGAAGGCCGGTTTTGTATCCCTCCGGTCGGTCGCGCCGACCGTGATCGCCTGCTGGACGCTCCCCGGGGAGTACAGCCCGGCAGGCCTGCCGTCGTTGCCCGCGGCGACCGTGTAGGTGACGCCGGAGGCGATGGAGGCGCGGACGGCGGCGTCCAGCCGGTCGTTGCGCGGGCCGCCCAGACTGAGGTTGGCGACCGCGGGCTTCCTCGCGTGCCGGGTCACCCAGTCGATCCCGGCGATCACCCGGGCCGTGGTGCCGGCGCCCGCGGCGTCGAGGACACGGACGGAGACGATCCGGGCCTTCTTGGCGACGCCGTGGGTCGTCCCGGCGACCGTGCCGGCGACGTGCGTGCCGTGGCCGTTTGCGTCCGCCGCGACCTTGTCGTTCCCGACGAAGTCCCAGCCGTGGCTCGCCCGGCCCCCGAAGTCCCGGTGGGTGGTCCGGACGCCGGTGTCGATCACGTACACCGTCACCCCGGCACCCGCCGGCTCGGGCCAGGCGTAGCTCCGGTCCAGGGGCAGACTCGGCTGGTCGACGCGGTCCAGCCCCCAGGACGCCGGGCTCGGCTGTGCGCGGTCCAGGCGCACGCGGGTGTCCTGGACGACCGAGGCGACCCGCGGATCGGCGGCGAGCCGCGCTGCCTGTCTCGCGTTCGCCCTGATCGCGTAGCCGTTCAGGACCGTGCCGTAGGTGTGGCTGATGTCCACCCCGTACGTCTCGGCGAGGCCCCTTCCGGCCCCCGACGGCGCCCGCGTGCCCTCCTTCAGTGTCACCAGATAACTTCCGTGCACGGAGCCGGGTCCTCCGGCGCCGAGTATCCGCCCCTCCGGTACGGCGTGCGCGGGCAGGGTGATGGCCGAAAACGCCGCGGCGCAGACCGCCGCGGCCAGGCCCCCCGTCCAGCGCGGGCGCCGTGTGCGCGTCCGTGCCATGGTCCGAGTTCCCCTCCTCGACTCGGCGTACGGCTGCCGCGCGGCGCCGCGAGCGGCAGGCGCGGGCCGGTACGCCAGGGGCAGCCTCTCGTGGCACGTGAAACACCACAAGGACGCCTATGGGGGTGGAATCGGCCATATCCGTGAATGGTGCTGTTCAGGCCGATCGGGGGTCCGACGGCGGAGCCTCAGCGGCGGCGGCACCTCCGCCGGTACTGTCGTAGGAGACGTTGATGAAGCCCTGTGTCAAAGCCCTGCGTCAACCAGCGAACGCGCCGAGGTGGAACCCGTGAAGGCGATCCGTCGATTCACCGTCCGACCCGTTCTCCCCGACCCCCTCCGGCCGCTCAGCGATCTGGCCCGCAATCTGCGGTGGTCGTGGCATGCGGAGACCCGTGACCTGTTCCAGTCCGTCGACCCCGAGCGCTGGGCCGCCTCCGGGCGCGACCCGGTCCGGCTGCTGGGCAGCGTGCCGCCCGCGCGGCTCGCGGGCCTGGCCGAGGACCGCCGGTTCCTGCGCCGCCTCGCCTCGGTCGCGGGCGACCTGCACGACTACATGACCGGCGACCGCTGGTACCAGGCCCAGCCCGAGGAACTTCCCGCCGCGGTCGCCTACTTCTCACCCGAATTCGGCATCACGGCCGCCCTGCCGCAGTACTCCGGCGGCCTCGGCATCCTGGCCGGCGACCATCTGAAGGCGGCCAGCGACCTGGGCGTCCCGCTGATCGGCGTCGGGCTGCTCTACCGGCACGGCTACTTCCGCCAGACCCTCTCCCGGGACGGCTGGCAGCAGGAGCACTACCCCGTCCTCGACCCGAACGAGCTGCCCCTGGTCCTCCTGGAGGAGCCGGACGGCACCCCCGCCCAGGTCGCCCTCGCCCTGCCCGGCGGCAAGCAGCTGCGCGCCCGGATCTGGCTGGCGCAGGTCGGCCGCGTCCCGCTGCTGATGCTCGACTCGGACGTCGAGGAGAACGACCTCGGCGAGCGCGGCGTGACCGACCGGCTCTACGGCGGCGGCAGCGAGCACCGGCTGTTGCAGGAGATGCTGCTGGGGATAGGAGGTGTGCGGGCGGTCCGGACGTACTGCCGGCTGACCGGACACCCCGCGCCGGAGGTGTTCCACACCAACGAGGGGCACGCCGGGTTCCTCGGCCTGGAGCGGATCGCCGAACTCTGCGCGGCGGGCTCGGACTTCGACGCGGCGCTGGAGGCGGTCCGCTCCGGGACCGTCTTCACCACCCACACCCCCGTCCCGGCCGGTATCGACCGCTTCGACCGCGAGCTGGTCGCCCGCCACTTCGGCCCCGACGCGGAGCTGCCCCGCATCGACGTCGGGCGCGTACTCAAACTCGGCATGGAGACCTACCCCGGCGGGGAGCCCAACCTGTTCAACATGGCCGTGATGGGCCTGCGCCTGGCCCAGCGCGCCAACGGGGTGTCCCTGCTGCACGGCAACGTCAGCCGTGAGATGTTCTCCGGCCTGTGGCCCGGCTTCGACGCCGACGAGGTGCCGATCACGTCCGTGACCAACGGGGTGCACGCGCCCACCTGGGTCGCCCCGGAGGTGTTCCGGCTCGGCGCCCGGCAGATCGGTGTCCAGCGCGCCGAGGACGCGCTGACCGTCGGCGGCTCGGACCGCTGGGACGCGGTGGCGGACATCCCCGACCAGGAGATCTGGGAGCTGCGCCGGGGCCTGCGCGAGCAGCTCGTGACCGAGGTGCGGGAGCGGCTGCGGGCCTCCTGGCGGCAGCGCGGTGCCGGTACGGCCGAGCTGGGCTGGATCGACGGCGTGCTCGACCCGGACGTCCTCACCATCGGCTTCGCCCGCCGCGTCCCGTCGTACAAGCGTCTGACGCTGATGCTGCGCGACCGCGACCGGCTGATGGACCTGCTGCTGCACTCCGAGCGGCCGGTCCAGATCGTCGTGGCGGGCAAGGCGCACCCGGCGGACGACGGCGGGAAGCGGCTGGTGCAGGAGCTGGTGCGGTTCGCGGACGATCCACGGGTACGGCACCGGCTCGTGTTCCTGCCCGACTACGGCATGGCCATGGCGCAGAAGCTGTACCCGGGCTGCGACATCTGGCTGAACAACCCGCTCCGGCCGCTGGAGGCCTGCGGCACGTCCGGCATGAAGGCCGCGCTCAACGGTTGTCTCAATCTGTCCGTCCTCGACGGGTGGTGGGACGAGTGGTTCCAGCCGGACTTCGGCTGGGCCATCCCCACGGCCGACGGTGTCGGGACCGATCCGGACCGCCGCGACGACATAGAGGCCGCGGCGCTGTACGACCTGCTGGAGCAGCGGGTGACGCCCCGCTTCTACGAGCGCGGCCGCAGCGGGCTGCCCGACCGCTGGATCGAGATGGTCCGCCAGACCCTGAGCCTGCTCGGGCCGAAGGTGCTGGCCGGGCGCATGGTCCGCGAGTACGTCGAGCGTCTCTACACGCCCGCGGCCCTGGCCCACCGCTCGATGGGGCCGGACGCGGCGCGGGAGCTCGCCGAGTGGAAGGCGCGGGTGCGGGCGGCGTGGCCGGGCGTCACCGTCGACCATGTGGAGACGTCGGTGTCGGCGGTGTCCGCGGCGCTGGCGGAACTGGGGACGACGCTGGGGTTGCGGGTGCGGGTCGGTCTCGGGGATCTCGGGCCCGATGATGTCGAGGTTCAGGTGGTGTCGGGGCGGGTGGACGAGGAGGACCGGATCGGTGACGCGACGGTTGTTCCGTTGAAGCCGGTCGGGTCCCCCGGGGAGGACGGCAGGTGGGTGTACGAAGGGGCCTTGTCCCTGGATCGCACCGGGCCTTTCGGGTACACGGTGCGGATCCTTCCCGCGCATCGGCTGCTGGCCTCCAGCGCGGAGTTGGGGCTGGTGGCCGGGCCTTCCGAGGAGCTTGTGGAGGCTGCGGGGCTGTTGATGCGTTGAGTGCCGGCTGCGGGTGCGTGGGGGCTGGTCGCGCAGTTCCCCGCGCCCCTAGGTGTCTTCACCACCCTCCGTTGCCAGGTTCCGCAGGACATTGCCGCAGCGGCGGGCATAGGCGTGCTGGAGACCTCTGGTCGCCAGGCCGCCCGCCCTCGCGTACCACTTGGCCGGCCTGCTGAACGCGTTCACCGTCAGCCAGACCGTGCCGTCTCCTGTGCGGTCGACGACGAAGGACTCCTCGCCGCATTCCGGGTGGCCGGTCAGGGTGCCGTAGGCCCAGCCGGTGCGGCGGGGTTCCTCCAGGGTCCACACGACTCGGCAGGGGGCTTTGATCATGCCGGCGAGGGTGACGGTGACGTCGACGCCGGGGGCGGCTCGTTCCGCGCTCGCGTCGACGCCGACGCCCATGGCCCGGTGCATCTCCCAGGTGAGCACCGCCTCCGAGGCCCGTTGGAAGACCTCCTCGCCCTCCCCGAGGCGGGTGCGCACGTTCATGGGGTGGAAGCCCGGCGGGCAGAAGTGCTCCTCGCGGGTGGCGCCGACATCGGCGTAGGTGAAGTCCTCCGAAGACATGGTCCCCAAGAGTAGGGCGGTACCCGGAGCCGCCGTGGCTCCGGGTACCGCCCGTGGGTCGTGCTTCGGTCAGCCGACGTTGACCGCGGACCAGGCGGCGGCGACCGCCTTGTACTCGGTGCTGCTCGCGCCGTAGAGCGCCGAGGCCGCGTTCAGGGTCGCCGTGCGGGCCTGCGCGTACTTGGTCGTCGACGTCATGTACGTCGTCAGCGCCTTGTACCAGATCTGCAGCGCCTTGGTGCGGCCGATGCCGGTGACCGTGGAGCCGTTGGAGGTGGGCGAGTTGTAGGTCACGCCGTTGATGGTCTTCGAGCCGCTGCCCTCGGACAGCAGGTAGAAGAAGTGGTTGGCGGGACCGGAGGAGTAGTGGACGTCCACGCCGCCGAGGCTGGAGGACCAGGCGTCCTTGGACGAGCCGTCCTTGCTGGGCTTGTCCATGTAGCGCAGCGGGCTGCCGTCGCCGTTGATGTCGATCTCCTCGCCGATGAGGTAGTCACCGACGTCGGAGGAGTTGCCGGCGAAGAACTCGGCGCCCGCGCCGAAGATGTCGCTGGTGGCCTCGTTCAGACCGCCGGACTCGCCGCTGTAGTTGAGGCCGGCCGTGGCCGACGTCAGGCCGTGGCTCATCTCGTGGGCGGCCACGTCGAGCGAGGTCAGCGGGTTGGTGTTGCCCTCGCCGTCGCCGTAGGTCATGCAGAAGCAGCTGTCCGACCAGAAGGCGTTGACATAGGCGTTGCCGTAGTGGACGCGCGAGTAGGCCGCCTTGCCGTCGTTGCGGATGCCACTGCGGCCGAAGGTGCTCTTGTAGAAGTCCCAGGTCACCTGGGCGCCGTAGTGCGCGTCGGCGCCGGCGGTCTCCAGGTCGGACGGGTTGCCGGTGCCCCAGACGTCGTCCGAGCCGGAGAACAGGGTGCCGGTGCCGGAGGTGCCGCGGTTGAGGTTGTACGTCTTGTGGCCGCCGCGCGTGCCGTCGGTGAGGTTGTACGACGACCCGGACTTGGTGGTGCTCAGGTCGACCTTGCCGCTGTACGTGGTGGTGCCGGTGCCGGTCTCGATGGCCTGGTGCTCGTAGAGCTTCTTGCCGGTGGCGGCGTCGGTGACGACGTGCAGCTCGTTCGGCGTGCCGTCCTCCTGGAGGCCGCCGACGACGGTCTCGTAGGCGAGCGTGGGCTTGCCGTCGGCCGCCCAGATCACCTTGCGGGGAGCGGAGTTCGCCTCGGTCTTCTCCGAGCCGGCCGCCTTGGCGAGCGTCACGGCCTGCTTCTCGGCCTTGGCGGCGGCGACCGCCGGCTTGAGGGAGGCGACCTTGAGAGCGGCCTTCGTCGCTCTGGTCACGCCCTTGGTCGCGCCGGACTTCGACTCGTGCACGACGAGGTCGCCGCCGAGGACCGGCAGGCCCGCGTAGGTGCGCTCGTAGCGCGTGTGGACCGTGCCGTCGGCGTCCTTCACGACGTCCTTGACGACCAGCTTCTCCTGGTCGCCGAGGCCTATCTCGTCGGCGGTCTTCGGGGCGTCCGCCTGCTGCTCCTTGACGAGAGCGGTGCGGGCGGGCGCGGAGAGCAGGACGGGGGCGGCGGCGAGGACCGGCTTGGAGGAGGAGTCGGCGGCGACGCTGCTGCCGGAGGTCAGACCGGTGGTGAGCAGGGCGCCGGCGGCGACGGCGGTGGCGATGGCCAGCGTGGTGCGCTTGTGACGCGCGTAGAGGGGGGTCACACGAGCTCCTTGATGTGGGGGAACTGCTGGGGTGCTGTGCGGCGGGTGGGGGAAGAGTGGCACCAAGGGCGCGTACATGTCAGGAGTAACGCGTGATGTTGGCCGGAAATCGACGACAGGCTGACGGTTCCGGGCATGTGAAGCGGGCGCCGTCCCGGGGGAGTCGAACCCACCGGGGCGGCGCCCTGACTTGGGAACCCGTCGCGGCCTACGGCCTACGGCCTACGGTCTACGGGAAGGTGAGCTTCCAGCTGTTGATGTAGCCGGTGTCGATGGCCGCGTTGTCCTGGACCCGCAGCTGCCAGGTGCCGTTGGCGACCTCGGAGGAGGCGTTCACCGTGTAGGTCTCGTTGATGTTGTCCGCGCTGCCGCCGGTGCCGTAGCCCTTCAGCGTGTACGCCGTTCCGTCGGGGGCGACCAGGTCCACCTTGAGGTCACCGATGTAGGTGTGGACGATGTCCACGGCGACCTGGAGGTTGGAGGGCGCGTTGCCCGTCCGGCCGGTGACGGTGACCGGCGAGGTGACCGCCGCGCCCCGGTCCGGGATCGCCACGTCGGCGGCGTTCTCGAAGGACGTGCCGCCGCCGCCCCCGTCGCCGGGTCGGGTGCCGACGTTGATGCCCGCCCACGCGTGCTGGACCGCCTTGTACTCGGCGCTGTCGGTGCCGTAGAGCTCACCGGTCGCGGCGAGGGTGCCGGTGCGGGCGCCCGCGTAGTTGGTGGTCGAGGTGAACTTCGTGGTCAGCGCGCGGAACCAGATCTTCTCCGCCTTGTCCCGGCCGATGCCGGTGACCGGAAGCCCGTCCGAGGTGGCCGAGTTGTAGGTGACACCGTTGATGGTCTTGGTGCCGCTGCCCTCCGACAGGAGGTAGAAGAAGTGGTTCGCGGGGCCCGACGAGTAGTGCACGTCGATCGAGCCGATGCCTGAGTACCAGCTGTCCTTGGACGCGCCGTCCTTGCTCGGCTTGTCCATGTAGCGCAGCGGGGTCCCGTCGCCGTTGATGTCGATCTCCTCGCCGATGAGGTAGTCACCGACGTCGGAGGAGTTGTTGGCGTAGAACTCGACGGTCGAGCCGAAGATGTCGCTCGTCGCCTCGTTCAGACCGCCGGACTCGCCGCTGTAGTTGAGGCCCGCGGTGTTCGACGTCAGGCCGTGGGTCATCTCGTGGGCGGCCACGTCGATGGACGTCAGCGGGTTCGCGTTGCCCGAGCCGTCGCCGTAGGTCATGCAGAAGCAGCTGTCCGACCAGAAGGCGTTGACGTAGTTGTTGCCGTAGTGGACCCGGGAGTACGCGCCCACGCCGTCGCCGCGGATGCCGCTGCGGCCGTGCACGTTCTTGTAGTAGTCCCAGGTCAGCGCGGCCCCGTAGTGGGCGTCGGCGCCGGCCGACTCCAGGTTGGAGGGCGTGCCGTTGCCCCACACGTCGTCGGGGCCGGAGAAGAGGGTGCCGGTGCCGGAGGTGCCGCGGTTGAGGTTGTACGTCTTGTGGCCGCCGCGGGCGCCGTCGGTGAGGTTGTACGTCGACCCGGACTGGGTCGTGGTGAGGTCGACCGTGCCGCTGTAGACCGTGTTGCCGGTCCCGGTCTCGATGGCCTCCCACTCGTACAGCTTCGCGCCGGTGGTGGCGTCGGTGACCACGTGCAGTTCCTGCGGGGTGCCGTCGTGCTGGAAGCCGCCGACGACCGTCTCGTACGCCACGACCGGCTTGCCGCTCGCGGCCCAGATCACCTTGCGGGGCTCGCGGTTGATGCCGGGGCTCTTGGCCTTGTCGGCCTTCCCCGCGGTCAGGGCCTGCTGCCGGGCCTTCGCGGCGGACACCGCCGCCTTCGTCGTGGCCGGCGCGATCGCGGCGCGGGTGGCCTTCGTGACGGACGCGGTGGCGTCCGCCTTCGTGCTCTCGACGACCAGGTCGCCGCCGAGGACGGGCAGGCCCGCGTAGGTGCGCTCGTAGCGTGTGTGCACGGTGCCGTCGCGGTCCTTCAGGACGTCGCGGACGACCAGCTTCTCCTGGGCGCCGAGGCCCAGGTCCTTCGCGGTCTCGGCCTTGCCGGCGTTCGCCTCCCGGATCAGCGCGGCGCGCTGGGCGGGGGTGAGCCGGACCGATTCCGAGCCCGGCTTCGCCTTGCTCGCGGCCGCCGGTGCCCTGTTCTCCGGGGCCGCGGTGGCGGTGCCGGCCTGGACGGCGGTGGCGATCAGCGCGGCGACGCCGGCGAGGGCCACGGCCGCGGTACGGCGAGGGGTGTGGGGAGTGCGTCTGTGGGAGGTGCCTCTGCGCGAGGAACTGCTTCTCAACACGGACTCCTTCTGCATGGCCGGGGGTCGCCCGGCCTGGGGAGGTGGAGGTGTTGCAGTGGGGTTTCTGTGGAGCAGTCGTGGGAAGCGTGGCAGGGGAGTGCGCTTTCTGTCAGGACCGCGTCAACAGTATGGCCGGAAACGGTTCGTTGACCGGAAGTTCATGTTCGTTATACGGACCCTTGACGGCCCTCGGGCAGGTCCCCGTGCCAGGAGTGCCACAGGGCCGCGTACGCCCCGCCGGCCGCCACCAGCTCCTCGTGCGTGCCGAGTTCGGTCAGCCGGCCGTCCTCCATCACCGCGACCCGGTCGGCGTCGTGCGCGGTGTGCAGCCGGTGGGCGACGGCGATGACGGTCCGCCCCTCGAGGACGGCGGCCAGGGCACGCTCGGTGTGCCGGGCGGTCGTCGGGTCGAGCAAGGCGGTCGCCTCGTCCAGGATCAGCGTGTGCGGATCCGCCAGCACCACCCGGGCGAGGGCGAGTTGCTGGGCCTGCGAACCGTCCGTACGCCAACCGCCCTGGCCCAGCCGGGTGTCCAGGCCCTCCGGCAGCTCCCGCACCCAGGTGTCGGCGCCGACCACGGCCAGCGCTTTCCACACCTCGGCGTCACCGGCGGACGGCTCGGCGATCCGCAGGTTGTCACGGACCGAGCCCAGGAACACATGGTGCTCCTGGGTGACCAGGACGACCTGGCGGCGCAGCCGCTCCGGTCCCAGCCCGACCACGGGCACGCCGCCGACCGTCACCGAGCCGGCGGTCGGCGCGTCGATGCCCGCCATCAGCCGGCTCAGCGTGGTCTTGCCGGCCCCGGAGGGCCCGACCATGGCCAGTCGCTCCCCGGGAGTCACCGTCAGATCGACGCCGCGCAGCACCTCGACGCCCCCGTCGTAGGCGTAGCGCGCGCCGGTGACGTCGATGCGGTCCCCGGCCGGATCCGGACACTCCCCCTCGCCGGCGGCGCGCGGGGCCCGGGCCAGCCCCTCCACCCGGGCGAACGAGGCTCCGCTGCTCTGCAGTTGCTCGACCCGGATCAGGATCTCGTCCAGCGGCCCGCTCAGCTGGTGCAGATACAGGGCCGCCGCCACGACCGCCCCGAGACTCATCGAGCCCGACGCGTGCAGCGCCCCGCCGATCACCAGCACCCCGGCCACGGGCAGGACGTACGAGACCTCCACCGCCGGGAAGAACACGCTGCGGAGGTAGAGGGTGTGGAAGCGCGTACGGCGGGACGTCTCCAGGGCGTCCCGGCTCGCGGCCGTGCGCGGCTCCTGGAGCCGGAAGGCCTCCACGGTGCGTGCCCCGGACGCGGTCGCCGCGAGGATCTCCGCCACCTCCGAGGTCGCAGCGCCCTCGGCCAGATACCCGTCCCGGGCCCGGCGCAGATACCAGCGCAACGCCAGCCAGATGGGCGTCAGGCCGAGCACGCCGAGGGCGCCGAGCAGGGGGTCGAGGAAGAACACCGCGCCGACCAGGAACAGGGTCTGCACGAGGTTGATGAGCAGGATCGGGCCTGCGTCGCGCAGGGTGTTGCCGACGGTCGTGACGTCCGAGGTGCCACGGGCCGTCAGGTCGCCGGTGCCGGCGCGCTCCACCACCGAGGCGGGCAGGGTGAGTGCGCGGTCCACGAACCGCTCCCGTACCCGGGCGAGGGTGCGTTCGCCGAAGCGGTGGCCCACGAAGCGGGCCCAGCGGGCGAGGAGCAGTTGGGCGAGGGCGCACAGGAGGAGGACCAGGGCGAGGCGGTCCACCGCTGTGACGCCGTGACCCGCCCGGACGTCGTCGATCATCCGGCCCAGCAGCCAGGGGCCTGCCAGACCGGCCACGGCGGCGAGGGCGTTCAGGGCCAGGACGGTGATGAAGGCCTGTTTGTCGGCCCGGATGAGAGCGAGCAGGGCGCGTCGGACGTCGGTCCGTTCGGCGATGGGGAGGTGGCCGCGGGTCATCCCAGGACCTCCTCGGTGTCCCTCGCCACGAGGGCTCGGTAGCCGGGGGTGGTCTTGAGGAGTTCGTGGTGGGTGCCGGAGGCTGCGACCTTGCCGTCCTTCAGGTAGAGGACGGTGTCCGTGTGGTCCAGGACCAGGGGGGAGGTGGTGGTGACGACCGTGGTGCGGCCCTGGCGGGCTTCTCTGAGCCGGGCGGCGACTTTGGCTTCCGTGTGGGCGTCCAGGGCTGAGGTGGGTTCGACGGTGAGGAGGATGTCGGGGTTGGCCAGGAGGGCTCTCGCCAGGCGGACGCGTTGGCGTTGGCCGCCGGAGAGGTTGCGGGCCTGGGCGGTCATCGGGGTGTTCAGGCCGTGGGGGAGGGCTTGGACGATGTCTTCTGCCGCGGCTGTGTGGAGCGCCTTCTGGGGTGCCGCGTGGTGTGGAGTGGCGTCTGCGGGTGCGTTGGGGTTGTTCGCGCAGTTCCCCGCGCCCCTGAAAGACGGGGCGATCATCTCCTGGAGGTTTCCTGCGAAGAGGTCGGCCTCGTGGTCGGCCACCACAATGCGTGCTCGGGTCTGGCTCAGGGCGATTTCGTCCAGGCGGGTTGCGCCCCACGTCGCGTTCGACGGGGCGTAGCGGCCCAGGCGGTCCACCACCGTCGTCGCGTCCGCCGGGTGTTCCGCCACCAGCGCCGTCAGGCGGCCCGGCAGGACGCGGACCCCGGACTCCGGGTCGTACAGAGTGGACGGTTCCGACGGGGCGTCCAGGGTGCCGGTGTCGGGCATCGGTTCCAGGCGCAGGAAACCCACGACCCGCCGCGCGCACACCACGCCGCGGCTGATCTGGTAGCCGCATTCGACCCAGAAGGACACCGGGCCCACCAGGACCGCCACATAGCCGTACACCGACACCAGCTGGCCCACGGTGATGTCCCCCTGGGCGGCCAGGCGGGCCGCCAGCCAGGTCACCACGGCCAGGAAGAGGGTCGGCAGGCCGATGCCCAGGGCCTGGACCCAGCTGGTCACCGCGCCGACCCGGTAGCCCTGTTCGCGCAGCCGCAGCGAGTCGCGGCGGAAGGCGTCCGCGACCAGTGTCTTGCCGCCGAGCCCGGCGAGCACCCGCAGTCCGCCCGCCAGGTCGCCGATCCGTGCGGTCAGGACGCCCTGCCGCTCGCGGTACTCCGTCTCGGAGCCCTGCAACCGGCCGAGCAGCGGCCCGACGAGCAGGACGATCACCGGGATGCCGAGCAGGACGACCGCGGCGATGAGCGGAGAGACCGACACCAGCAGGACGGCGATGACGAGGTACGCCACGACCGCGCCGACGCCGGGGCCGACGACCGTCAGGGCCTGGCTGACCGTCTGCACGTCGCCCACGCCGATCGTGACGACCTCCCCGGCGCCCATCTGCCGCGACAGGGAGGCCCCGAGCCGTACCGCCTGACCGACGACGACCTTCACCGTGCGGAAGTTGGCGTCCATCCGCACCCGGGTCATCGTGCGGTGCCGCATGATGCTCAGCCAGGAGTTGAACGCGCCCACCGCGAACAGCGCCCCGCTCCACAGCGCCAGCGCGCCCATGTCGCCGGGCTCGAGACCGTCGTCGATCGCCCGGGACATCAGATACGGCGTGGCCGCCAGCAGCACCATCCACACACTGCCGAACATGGCCCCGGCCGCGCACCGCCAGGGCTGCCGGGTGACCAGCCACCACAGGTAGCGGGCACCGCCACGGCGGTCGGGTGTGCCGGGGTCCTCGTACGCGTCGATCATCCGCCCGCCCTCCGCCGCCGCACTACGCCAGACTGTCCCGCCAGGCCCGGTGCAGATCGGCGAACCTGCCCGTGCCCGCGACGAGTTCGGCCGGTCCGCCGTCCTCGACGATCTTCCCCTGTTCCATCACCAGGACACGGTCCGCGATCTCGACGGTCGACAGCCGGTGCGCGATGACCACCGCCGTACGCCCCTTCAGCACCGTCGCCATCGCCCGCTGCACCGCGCGCTCGCCCGGGATGTCCAGCGAGCTGGTCGCCTCGTCGAGGATCAGCACCGCCGGGTCGGCCAGCAACGCCCGGGCGAAGGCCACCAGTTGCCGCTGCCCGGCCGAGATGCGGCCGCCCCGCTTGCGTACGTCGGTGTCGTAGCCGTCGGGCAGGGCGCTGATGAAGTCGTGCGCGCCGATCTCCTTCGCCGCCTGCTCCATCTCCGCACGGGTCGCGTCCGGGCGGCCGATCGCGATGTTCTCGGCGACCGTGCCGGAGAACAGGAACGACTCCTGCGTCACCATGACCACCCCGCGCCGCAGGTCGGGCACGGTGAGGTCGCGCAGGTCGACGCCGTCCAGCAGCACCCGGCCCTCGGAGGGGTCGTAGAACCGGGCCAGCAGCTTGGCCAGCGTCGACTTTCCGGCGCCCGTGGAGCCGACGACCGCGACCGTCTGCCCGGCCGGGATCGTGAGGCCGAAGCGGGGCAGCACCTCGCCGCCGGTGCGGTAGCCGAAGCTGACGCCGTCGAAGACGACCTCACGGCCCGGGTGCTCGCTCGCCAGGGGCGGGAGCGGCCGGGGGTCCGCCGGCTCGGGGACGGACGGCGTCTGGGCGAGCAGTCCGGCGATCTTCTCCAGCGAGGCCGCCGCCGACTGGTACGAGTTGAGGAACATCCCGAGCCGGTCGATCGGGTCGTACAGCCGCCGCAGGTACAGCACGGCCGCCGCCAGCACACCGAGGGCCAGCGTGCCGCCCGCTACCCGGTAGGCGCCCCACAGCACGATCGCCGCGACCGCCGTGTTGGCGACCAGCCGCGAGCCGGTGACGTAGCGGGCCATCTCCAGCAGCGCGTTGCCGTTGGTCCGCTCGTGCCGCTGGTTGAGCGCGCCGAAGTCCGCGTCGTTGACGGCCTCGCGGCGGAAGGCGCGCACCGGCCGGATGCCGTTCATCGTCTCGACGAACTTCACGATGACGGCCGCGATGGCGGTGGACCGCGCCCGGTACACCCGCCCGGCCCGCCGCTGGTACAGCCGCACGAGGGCGTAGAGCGGCACCAGGGACGCCACCGCCACGCTGCCGAGGCCCAGGTCGAGCCAGAGCAGCATCGCCGAGATGTAGACGAAGGACAGGATGACCGTCACGAGCTCCTGCAGGCCCTCGTCCAGCAGTTCGCGCAGCGACTCGACGTCCGCCGTGGAGCGGGAGATGAGCCGGCCCGAGGTGTAGCGCTCGTGGAAGTCGACGCTCAGCGCCTGCGCGTGGCGGAAGATCCGGCCGCGCAGGTCGAGCAGCACGTCCTGGCTGACCCGGGCAGCGGCGGCGACGAACGCGTACTGCAGCCCGCCCGCGGCCAGCGCGCACACCAGATAGCCGGCGCCCACCGCGATCAGCGGCCCGTGGTCCTCGGCCCGGAACGCCGGTACGGCACGGTCGATGGCGTACGCCACGAGCAGCGGGCCCGCCTGCACGACCGCCTGCTGGAGCAGCAGCAGAACCGTCGTGACCGTGACCCGGGCCTTCAGAGGCGCGAGCAGGGAGCGCAGCAGGGCGGCGGTGGCGCCCGGGGGAGTGGGCAGGACGTCCTGGTCGAAGGGGTCGCCGGTGGCGGCGGGTCGGTCGTCGGGTCCGTCGTCGGGTTTCCTGTCGGCCGGTGTGCTGGTGGCCGCCGTCATCGTGCGCCCTCCTCTTCCCCTGACATCAGGTGCGCGTACTCGGCGTTCGTCCGCAGCAGTTCGTGGTGGGTGCCGACCGCGGCGATCCGGCCGCCGGACAGCAGCGCGACCCGGTCGGCGAGCAGCACGGTGGACGGGCGGTGCGCCACGATCAGGGCGGTCGTGTCCGCGAGGACGTCCCGCAGGGCGGCCTCCACGGCGGCCTCGGTGTGCACGTCCAGGGCCGACAGCGGGTCGTCCAGGACGAGGAACTCCGGCTGTCCGACGACAGCCCTGGCGAGCGCGAGGCGCTGCCGCTGCCCGCCGGAGAGACTGAGGCCCTGCTCGCCGACCTGGGTAGCGGTCCCCTGCGGCAGGGCGTGCACGAAGTCGGCCTGGGCGACGGCGAGGGCCCGCTCCAGCTCCGCCGTGCCGGCCGTGCCGTCGGCCCCCATGAGAACGTTGTCGCCGACCGCGGCCGAGAAGAGCGTGGGCTCCTCGAAGGCGACGGCGACCTTGGCACGCAGCGCCTGTCTCGACAGGCCGGTGATGTCGACGCCGTCGAGGGTGATGCGGCCCGAGGTCACGTCGTAGAGACGGGGGACGAGCGCGGTGAGGGTGGTCTTGCCGCTGCCGGTGGAGCCGACCAGGGCCATGGACTCGCCGGGGCGGATGTGGAGGCCGATGTGCTGGAGGACGGGCGGGGAGCCGGGCGGGGCGTCGGGGTAGCGGAACTGGACGTCGTGAAAGCGAAGTCCCTTGTCCTCAAGAGCTGTTGACCGGCTGCTTGCGGTGGCAGGCCGGCGCTCCTCGACCTCCGCGCCTTCCTCGATGTCCTCGTCCATCACCTCGAAGTACCGCTCGGTCGCCGTCGCCGCCTCCTGGCTCATGGCCAGCAGGAACCCGATCGACTCCACCGGCCACCGCAGGGCCAGCGCCGTCGACAGGAACGCCACCAGCGTCCCCGCCGACAACCCCCCGTCGGCCACCTGCACGACCCCCACGACCAGTGCCGCGCCGATCGCCATCTCGGGCAGCGTCACGATGACGCCCCAGATCGTCGCCAGCAGCCGCGCCTTGCGCAGCTCCGTGCCGCGCAGCTTTCCCGACAGGTCGCGGAACGCCCGCGCCTGGCTCCGGTGACGTCCGAACCCCTTGATGATGCGGATGCCGAGCACGCTCTCCTCGACGACCGTCGTCAGGTCGCCGACCTGGTCCTGCGCGCGCCGCGCCACCTCGGCGTACCGCTTCTCGAAGACCACGCAGGTCACCATCACGGGCACGGCGGGCCCGAGGATCACCAGCCCCAGCGTCCAGTCCTGGAGCAGCATGATGATCACGCCGATCACTATCGTCACCCCGTTGACCAGCAGGAACGTCAACGGGAAGGCGAGGAACATACGGAGCAGCATCAGGTCCGTCATCCCCCGGGACAGCAACTGCCCGGAGGCCCACCGGTCGTGGAAGGACACGGGCAGCCGCTGCAGGTGCCGGTACAGATCCGCCCGCATCGACGCCTCGACGTGCGCCAGCGGCCGCGCCACCAGCCAGCGCCGCAGCCCGAACAGCAGGGCCTCCGCGAAGCCGAGCAGCAGCAGGAACAGCGCCCCGAGCCACACCCCGGCCGGGTCCCGGTCGGCGACCGGCCCGTCCACCATCCACTTCAGGACGAGCGGGATCACCAGGCCCGTGCTGGAGGCGAGTATCGCCACGAACGCGGCGCTGAACAGCCGTGCCCGCGCGGGCCGCACGTACGGCCACAGGCGCAGCAGCGTGCGCACGGCAGAACGGTTTCGGGTGGGGGCAGATGTGGTGGCCATCAGCAGCGAGCCTACGGATCGCCACTGACACTGCCCACCGAGTTTCCTCCGAGCCGGGGTCCGTCCTTGGTCCTACGACCTGCGTGTTCGGGGGGTCGTACGGCGGGCATCAGCCGATCGGCTGATGCCCGTTCGAGCGCGACGGGCGATGTGCGCGGACCCGCCGCACCGGGACCCTCGGTCCATGTCCGTCATCGAAGTCACCGACCTGCGCAAGGCCTATGCCGGCCGCCCGGCCGTGGACGGCGTCTCCTTCGCCGTCGAGGAGGGCGAGATCTTCGGCGTCCTCGGCCCGAACGGCGCGGGCAAGACCACCACCGTCGAGTGTGTCGAGGGGCTGCGCGTCCCCGACTCCGGCCGCGTCCGCGTCACGGGCCTCGACCCGGTCGCCGACCACGAGCGGGTCGCCCAGGTCCTGGGCGCCCAGCTCCAGGAGAGCCGGCTCCAGCCCAAACTCACCGTCCGTGAGGCGCTGGAGCTGTACGCCGCGTTCTATCCACGCCCCGTCGACTGGCGCCCGCTGGCCGAACGCCTCGGCCTTCAGGAGAAGCTGACCACCCGGTTCGCCAAGCTGTCCGGTGGTCAGAAGCAGCGCCTGTTCATCGCGCTCGCCCTGATCGGCGACCCCCGGGTCGTCGTCCTGGACGAGCTCACCACCGGCCTCGACCCGCGTGCCCGCCGCGACACCTGGGAGCTGATCGAGGACATCCGCGCGAACGGCGTCACGGTCCTGCTCGTCACGCACTTCATGGAGGAGGCGCAGCGGCTCTGCGACCGGATCGCGGTGATCGACAAGGGCCGGGTGGCCGCCCTGGACACCCCGGCCGGGCTGATCCGCCGCTCGGCGGGCGCCACCGTCATCAGCTTCACCCCGTCCACGCCCCTGGAGGACCGTGAGCTGAACACGCTCCCCGCCCTGGTCGCCGTCGAGAACAAGGACGGCCGGATCACGCTGTCCGGCACGGACGACACGGTCAACGCCGTGCTCTCCCTGCTCGCCCGGCATCACATCACCGCCCATCAACTCCGCGTCACCGACGCCACGCTGGACGACGCGTTCCTGGACCTCACGGAGGCCTCGGCATGAGCACGGCACTGATCAACCCCGCGGTTCTGCGGAGCGAGTTCCGGCTCTTCCGGCGCGAGCCGGGCAGTCTCTTCTGGGTCCTGCTGTTCCCGGCCCTGCTGCTGGGCATCCTCGGTTCCGTGCCGTCCTTCCGCGAGGCGCAGGACGGACTCGGCGGGCTGCGGATCGTCGACGTCTACGTGCCCGTCTGCGTGCTGGTGGCCCTCATCATGGCCGGGGTGCAGGCGATGCCGCCGACCCTCACCGGCTACCGCGAGAACGGCATCCTGCGCCGGCTGTCCACCACTCCCGTCCGGCCCTCGGCCCTGCTGGCCGCCCAGATGCTGGTGAACGGCGTGGCGGCCCTGGCCTCCGCGCTGCTCACGCTCGTCGTCGGACGGCTCGCCTACGACGTGCGGCTGCCCGAACAGCCCGTCGGGTATCTGCTCGCGCTGCTCCTCGCCGTGCTCGCCGCCATCTCGCTGGGCGCGGTGATCTCGGCACGGGCCCGCACGACGAGGATCGCGACCGCGATCGGGACCGCCGTGTTCTTCCCGATGATGTTCTGCGCCGGGGTGTGGGTGCCCGTGCAGGCCATGCCGGACCTGCTGGGCCGCATCGTCCAGTGCACCCCGTTCGGCGCCGCCGCACGGGCCCTGGACCAGGCCGCCGCCGGCGACTGGCCGAGTGCGGGCCACCTGGCCGTCCTCGCCGTGTGGACCGCCGTGCTCTCGGCGTCGGCCGCGCGCTGGTTCCGCTGGGAATGACCGGCGCCCGGGGAGGGGACGGGG
Organism: Streptomyces purpurascens; assembly: GCF_045040895.1. Taxonomy (NCBI): domain Bacteria; kingdom Bacillati; phylum Actinomycetota; class Actinomycetes; order Kitasatosporales; family Streptomycetaceae; genus Streptomyces; species Streptomyces purpurascens. The sequence goes on from NZ_CP108341.1 coordinate 6,469,073, forward strand.
CCGTGGCCGACACTATGGGCATGACGGACGTGGCGGGGGTGGAGCAGCGGTGGGCGGCGTACTTCCGCTGGGGGCCGTACGGGATGCTCGCGGCGGGCACCGTGCTCTCCGCGGCCACGGTCGACGAAGTCGGCATGAGCACGGCGGAGCGGTACACCACGGTCGCCCTGGTCGGCGCCGCGGTGGTGCTGCAGCTGTGGTGGGGGCGCTGGTCCCGCGGACGGCCTCTGGCCCCGTCGGTACCGGGCGCCTGCTACTACTTCCTGCGCTGGGCGCTGGCCTTCGCCCTCAGCTGGTGCAACCCGTTCTTCGCGTTCTACGGCTCCGCCGGGTTCGTCGGCCCCGAGCGGCTGCTGCGGGGCCGCCCGCTCATGGCCGGGCTGGTGGCCACCGCGGTGATCCTCGCGAGTTCCCAGGCCGGTGGCCTGCCCCTGCACGGGCCGCTGGACTGGGCGTTGTTCGGTGGGCTGATGTGCTTCTACATCGTGCTGCTGATCGTCTTCGGCCAGCTCGCCGGTCGGGAGGAGGAACGCACCCGGATCCAGACCGCGACCATCACCGAACTGGAGCGCACCAACGCGGCTCTGCAGCAGGCCCTCGACGAGAACGCCGCCCTGCACGCCCAGCTCCTGGTCCAGGCCCGGGAGGCCGGAGTCGCCGACGAGCGCCGGCGGCTGGCCGCCGAGATCCACGACACCATCGCCCAGGGACTGACCGGCATCATCGCCCAGCTCCAGGTCGTGGTGAACACCCCGGACGCGGACCTGGCCCGTGCCCACCTGGCCCGGGCGACCGACCTGGCCCGGCACAGCCTCGGCGAGGCCCGCCGCTCCGTGCACAACCTCGCCCCCGTGGCGCTGGCCGACGCCGGACTCCCGGAGGCCCTGAAGAAGACGGTCGCCGAATGGGGCGAACGGACGGGGGTGCGCTCCGAGTTCACGGTCACCGGCACCGACGAGCAACTGCACGAGGAGATCGCGGCCACGCTCCTGCGGATCGTCCAGGAGGCCCTCTCCAACACCGCCCGGCACGCCGCCGCCGACCGGGTCGGTGTCACCCTGTCCTTCCTCGGCGACGAGGTCATCCTCGACATCCGCGACGACGGCCGGGGCTTCGACCCGCTCGCCGTCCCCGAACGCACGGGCTCCGGCGGCTTCGGCCTCGACGGCATGCGCGCCCGCGCCGAACGCGTCGCCGGGTCCCTCACCGTCGAGTCCGAGCCGGGCCACGGTACGGCGGTCTCCGCTCGCGTACCGTTGGTCCGCCATGACTGACGACGCCGCCGCGATCACCCTGCTCATCGTCGACGACCACCCCGTCGTACGGGACGGCCTGCGCGGCATGTTCGAGTCCGCGCCGGGCTTCCGCGTCCTGGGGGAGGCGTCGAACGGCGTCGAGGCGGTCGCGCTCGCCGCCGCCCTGGACCCGGACGTGATCCTGATGGACCTGCGCATGCCGGGCGGCGGGGGCGTGGACGCCATCCGCGAGCTGACCCGCACCGGCGCCCGCGCCAAGGTCCTCGTCCTGACCACCTACGACACCGACTCCGACACCCTCCCCGCGATCGAGGCGGGCGCGACGGGCTACCTCCTGAAGGACGCCCCGAGGGACGAACTGTTCGCTGCGGTCCGCGCGGCGGCGGAAGGCCGGACCGTCCTCTCCCCGGCCGTGGCCTCCCGCCTGGTCTCGGCGGTCCGCACTCCCCGGGCCCCCGCCAACGACCCCCTGTCCGCCCGCGAACGTGAGGTCCTGGCCCTGGTCGCCAAGGGCACCTCCAACCGCGAGATAGCCCGTGAACTCTTCATCAGCGAGGCCACGGTCAAGACGCACCTCACGCACCTCTACGCGAAACTGGGCGTGAAGGACCGGGCGGCGGCGGTGGCCACGGCGTACGAGCGCAAAATCCTGGGCTAGCCCGGGTACGGCAGCAGACCTGCCGCGGTCTTCTCCCAGGATGTCCTCAGCCCGTTGAGCAACTCCGGCTCGTCGGGGGCCAGGTCGGCCTGTTCCCGGGAGTCGGCGGCCAGGTTGTAGAGGTGGTCGGTGCCCTTGTCGTCCCGGTAGTACTTCCAGTCGCCGCGCCTCAGGGCCCGGTTGCCGCGCACCCGCCAGAACAGGTCCCGCTCGGGCAGCCGTTCGCCCCGCAACAGGTAGCCGGCGAGGCTCGTGCCGTCCAGCGGATACGCCGGGTCGGGCCGGGCACCGGCCAGCTCCAGGAGGGTCGCGGTCCAGTCGGGGGAGAAGTTCGGCTCGTGGCTGACCTGATGGCCGTCGATCCGGGCGGGCCAGCGCAGGATCGCGGGCACCCGGATGCCGCCCTCCTGGAGCGAGAACTTCTGGCCGCTGAGGGGCCACAGGTACGACCAGCGCTCGCCGCCGTTGTCGCTGGCGAACAGCACGACGGTGTTCTCCTCCTGCCCGGAGCGGCGCAGGGCGGCGAGCACCTCGCCGACGGCCGCGTCCAGGCTCTCCACCATCTGCGTGTACTTCGCGACCGAGCCGCCGTCGTAGTGGTTCAGGGCCTTGCTGACCTCGGCCTGTGACGTCGCCGCCCTGATCTTCGCCGCGATCTCGGCCCCGGTCTCCTCGTCACCCTCGGCCAGCCAGGGCCAGTGCGGGGTGGTGAAGTTGAGGTTCAGCAGCCAGGGCCGGTCATGGTCCCGGCCGACGTACTCGACGGCCCGCTCGGTGAGCACGGTCGTGTAGTACCGCAGGTCCTTGTACTCGGCGTCCCCCTCGTAGAGGTCGTGGTCGCCGAGCTGGCCGAGCTTGGAGAAGTACTCCAGCACGCCCCCGTGATTGCCGAAGAACTCGTCCCAGCCGGACTTGGTGGGGCTGTAGTCGGGCAGCCAGCCGCAGTGCCACTTGCCGATCAGCGCGGTGGCGTAGCCCGCCTTCTTCAGCAGGGAGGCCAGCGTGGGGTGGTGGGGGTCCAGGCCCTGCGACCGGTCGGCGATCGGCTCGGCGAGTCCGCCCTTGGTGCGGCCGGGATAGCGCCCGGTGTAGAGGCTGAACCGGGTCGGGGAGCAGGTCGAGGAGCCGGAGTAGGCGTCGGTGAACCGCACGCCCTGGCGGGCCAGCCGGTCCAGGTGCGGCGTCCTGATGTGCGGGGCGCCGTAGGAGGACAGGTCGGCCCAGCCGAGGTCGTCGCCCAGGATGACGAGGACGTTGGGGCGGCCGCCGGATCCGGCACCAGGGCGGGCCCTGAACGGACGCTCGGCGGGGACGGCTTCGGCACCGGTGGCCGTACCGGCGACGGCGCCCACGGCACCACCGCCGACGAGGGCACCGAGGGCACGACGGGATATTTCGGGCATGCGGAGGTCCTGGAGACTCGGAGAGGAGGAGGGGAGTGGCCACGGCTCGGCATGGACGCTGCCAGCGGTCCGAGGGCGGGGTCAAGAAGATCCCCACCGCGTTCACGGACCCGCAACGCGCCGCAACAATGTGGCAGCCCCGGCCGGAGAAACGATGCCTCAGCCCGCCACCCGCAGCAGCAACACCGCCCGCGCCGGCATCGTGATCTCCGTCCCCGCCCGGTGCTCCACGCCCGGTGCCTCCCCCTGCTCCTCCAGGCTCGTGTCGACGACGACCTCGTACCGCTCCGCCCAGGGCGGCCCCGGAAGTTCGAAACGCACCGGCCCCTCGCCCGCGTGCAGCACGGCGAGGAAGCTGTCGTCGAGGATCTGCGCCCCGCGCTCGTCCCGGCCCGGGATGTCCCGGCCGGACAGATACATCCCCAGCGTGGCGGCGGGCGCGTACCAGTCCTGCTCCGTCATCTCGGTGCCCCGGGACGTGAACCAGGCCAGGTCGCGCAGGCCGTCCGCGGTCTGGGCCCGGCCCGAGAAGAACGCCCGGCGCCGGAGCACCGGGTGCCGGTGGCGCAGTTCGATCAGCCGGGAGGTCAGCTCGAACAGGGCGTGCCACCCGGGGTCCTCCAGCAGCCCCCAGTCCACCCAGCTGATCTCGTTGTCCTGGCAGTACGCGTTGTTGTTGCCGCGCTGGGTGCGGCCCAGTTCGTCGCCCGCGACCAGCATCGGCACACCGGTGGACAGCAGCAGCGTGGTCAGCAGGTTCCGCAGCTGCCGGCGCCGCAGGGCCCTGATCCCCTCGTCGTCCGTCTCGCCCTCGGCCCCGCAGTTCCAGGCCCGGTTGTCGTTCGTGCCGTCGCGATTGCCCTCGCCGTTGGCCTCGTTGTGCTTGCGCTCGTACGACACCAGGTCGCGCAGGGTGAAGCCGTCGTGCGCGGTGATGAAGTTGACGGACGCGTACGGCCTGCGCCCGCCCCAGGCGTACAGATCGCTGGAGCCCGACAGGCGGTAGCCCATCTCCCGTACGTCCGGCAGCGCGTGCCGCCAGAAGTCCCGTACGGCGTTGCGGTACCGGTCGTTCCACTCCGTCCACAGCGGCGGGAACGCCCCCACCTGGTAGCCGCCCGACCCCACGTCCCACGGCTCGGCGATCAGCTTCACCCGGCGCAGCACCGGGTCCTGGGCGATGACCGCCAGGAACGGGGAGAGCATGTCGACGTCGTGCATCGAGCGGGCCAGCGCCGCCGCCAGGTCGAAGCGGAAGCCGTCCACGCCCATCTCCGTCACCCAGTACCGCAGCGAGTCCGTGATCAGGCGCAGCACATGCGGCTGGACCACGTGCAGGGTGTTGCCGCAGCCGGTGTAGTCGGCGTAGCGGCGGGGGTCGTCCTGGAGCCGGTAGTAGCCGCGGTTGTCGATGCCCTTCAGGGACAGCGTCGGGCCGAGTTCGCCGGCCTCCGCCGTGTGGTTGTAGACCACGTCGAGGATGACCTCGATCCCGGCCGCGTGCAGGGCGCGCACCATGCGCTTGAACTCGCCGACCTGCTGGCCTCTCGTCCCGGAGGCCGCGTAGGCCGCGTGCGGGGCGAAGTAGCCGATGGAGTTGTAGCCCCAGTAGTTCCCGAGGCCTCGGCGCAGCAGATGGTCCTCGTGCGCGAACTGGTGCACCGGCAGCAGCTCCACCGCCGTCACGCCCAGTTTCACCAGGTGCTCGATCGCGGCCGGGTGCGCGAGCCCGGCGTAGGTGCCGCGCAGTTCCTCGGGGATGCCCGGGTGCAGCTGGGTGAAGCCCTTGACGTGCACCTCGTAGATCACCGAGTCCGCCCACGGGGTCTTCGGGCGGCGGTCGTCGGCCCAGTCGTCGTCATCGTGGACGACGACGCCCTTGGGGACGTACGGCGCCGAGTCCCGGTCGTCGCGCACGGTGTCGGCGACGTGCTGCTGCGGCCAGTCGCGCACGTGCCCGTACACCTCCGGCGGCAGGCCGAAGTCTCCGTCCACCGCGCGCGCGTAGGGGTCGAGAAGCAGCTTCGCCGGGTTCCAGCGGGCGCCGGTCCACGGGTCCCAGCGGCCGTGCACCCGGTAGCCGTAGCGCTGTCCGGGCAGCACGCCCGGGGCGAAGCCGTGCCAGATCTCGTGGGTCAGCTCGCTGAGCCGGACCCGCGACTCCTTGCCCGCCTCGTCGAAGAGGCACAGCTCGACCCCCTCCGCCCCGCCCGCCCACAACGCGAAGTTGGTCCCCGCCACCCCGTCCGGGCCGACCCGGAACCGGGCGCCCAGCGGCGTCGCCGCGCCCGGCCAGGCGGGCACCACGGGCGGCGGCGCGGGCCGCCGTACGCCGTTCGCGGCGGCGGCCTGGCGCCCGTTCCCGGTGGCCTGATGGCCGGCCACCGCCTCCTGCTCGGCTGCGCTGGACACCTGTCAGCCTCCCGCGGCTCGTGGAACGACGGGTGACAGAGGGGTGCGGTCCTGTACTGCGGCCCGGGCCGCGGCTCCCCTGCGCGTCGTCCTCCCCACTGTTCTGCCCAGAGCGTGGGTCGCACTCACGTTTCCCCGGGGGCGGGCATGGTCGTTTCCCGGGGACGCGGCCGGTCGTTGGGTACCCCGTGAGGCACGTACAAGGGCGCGCGCGGCGCGCGAGGGCCGCGCTGGCCGCCGTAGTGACATGGGCAGGGCTGCTGGCCGGGGCCACGGGCTGTACCTCGGACGACGCGGGCGGGATCGCCGGGGCGTTCGGCGCGCCCCCGGCGCCCGAGGACGTCATCAAGGTCGCGCCCGACGACGGCAGCAGGGGCGTGCGCCCCGGAAGAACGCTGCGGGTGCGCGTGCCCGACGGCAGGCTGGAGTCGGTGAAGGTCACCAAGTCCCAGGACGCGCAGGAGTCCCCGGTGCCCGGGCGGGTCTCGGCCGACGGCCTGACCTGGGAGCCCGCCGAAGAGCGGCTGGCGCTCGCCGCCAAGTACACGGTCGACGCGGTGGCCGTGGACGGCGACGGCCACCGCTCGGCCCGGCACACCACCTTCACGACGTACGTCCCCGAGGAACGCTTCATCGGCTACGTCGCCCCGGAGAACCGCGCCACGGTCGGCACCGGCATGATCGTCTCCCTGGAGTTCAACCGGGAGATCGCCGACCGCGCCGTCGTCGAACGCGCGGTGCGGGTCACCTCCCGCCCCGCCGTCGAGATCCGCCCGCACTGGTTCGGCCGGACCCGCCTCGACTTCCGCCCCGAGGACTACTGGAAACCCGGCACCCAGGTCACCGTCGACCTGCGCCTGCGCGACGTCGAGGGCGCGCCCGGGGTCTACGGCCTGCAGCACAAGACGTTCTCCTTCACCGTCGGCCGCGGCCAGGTCTCCGTGGTCGACGCCGCCCGGCACACCATGGACGTCCGGCGCGACGGCGAGACCCTCGCCACCGTGCCGGTCACGGCCGGCGCCCCCGAGACGACCACGTACAACGGGAAGATGGTGGTGACCGAGATGCTCGACGTCACCCGGATGAACGGCGCCACGGTCGGCTTCAAGAAGCGCGACGGCAAAGGCGAGTACGACATCCCGGACGTCCCGCACGCCATGCGCCTGACCGACTCCGGCACCTTCCTGCACGGCAACTACTGGGCGGACCCCACCGTCTTCGGACGGAGCAACGTCAGCCACGGCTGCATCGGACTGCGCGATGTGAAGGGCGGCGGCTCGGACACCCCGGCCGGCTGGTTCTTCGACCGCAGCCTGATCGGGGACGTCGTCGAGGTCGTCAACAGCAAGGACAAAGAGGTCGCTCCCGACAATGGCCTCGGAGGCTGGAACATGGGCTGGAACGCATGGAAAGCGGGCAGTGCGGTGAAGTAGTCGGACAGGGGGCGGATCGACCCGGCGTTCCGTTGGGACGGAACAGTGACAATCGCGGGCCGCCGGTGCCCGGCGCGTTGTGGTTACTATGCGCCGGGGCGCGGGGGACGCGCAGGGGTTGTGGGCCTGACCAGGCCCGGGGAGGGGAGAACGACTTGAACGGGCGACCGATATCGGGGGCGTCGGTTGGGGGCAGGCACGGGCTGCTCGCGCTGATACTCGGCGTGCTGCTCCTCGCCGTCACGGCGTGTGGCGGCGGGGAGAGCGGAGCCGGTGCCGGCGGGGGCGACGGCAGCGGCGAGGGCGCGGACACCGCGCAGAGCAAGCAGTCCGAGGCCGTCGTGAGCATCACCCCCAAGGACGGCGCCAAGTCCGTCGACACCAGCGGAAAACTGAAGGTCACCGCCGCCAAGGGCAAGCTGACCGAGGTCGAGGTCAAGGACGCCAAGGGCAAGAAGGTCGACGGCGGGATATCCGGCGACGGCGCCACCTGGACGCCGTCCGGCCATCTGGCCGCCGCCACCAAGTACACGGTCCACGCGGTCGCGAAGGACTCCGAGGGCCGCACCGCCGCCGAGGACGCCGGCTTCACCACGCTGACGCCGGAGAACACCTTCACCGGCACCTTCACTCCCGAGGACGGCTCGAAGGTCGGCGTCGGGATGCCGTTCTCCATCCGCTTCGACCGGGGCATCACCAACCCGGACGACGTCGAGAAGGCCATCCGCGTCAAGACGGAACCGGCCGTGGACGTCCAGGGCCACTGGTTCGGCAACGACCGTCTCGACTTCCGCCCCGAGAAGTACTGGAAGCCGGGCACCAAGGTGACCGTGGACCTGAACCTCGACGGCGTCGAGGGGCGCTCCGGCGTCTACGGCGAGCAGGACAAGACGGTCGACTTCACCATCGGCCGCAACCAGGTCTCCGTCGTGGACGCCAAGAAGCTCACGATGAAGGTCATGCGCGACGGCAAGCTGTTCAAGACCATCCCGGTCACCACCGGCAAGCCCGGCATGGAGACTTGGAACGGCCAGATGGTCGTCAGCGAGATGCTCCCGGTGACGAGGATGAACGGCGAGACCGTCGGCTACGGCGGCGAGTACGACATCAAGGACGTCCCGCACGCCATCCGCCTCACCACCTCCGGCACGTTCCTGCACGGCAACTACTGGGCGGGTGGCGCCTTCGGCGAGTACAACGCCAGCCACGGCTGCATCGGCCTGCGCGACGTGCGCGGCGGCTGGGACAAGAAGGTGCCGGCGGCCTGGTTCTTCAACCACTCGATGGTCGGTGACGTGGTGGTCGTCAAGAACTCCGAGGACCGCGTCGTCGACCCGGACAACGGGCTCAACGGCTGGAACATGTCGTGGGAGAAGTGGAAGAAGTAGCTCCGACCTGACGACGAGGGCCCCGGTGTGACGGACAGCACCGGGGCCCTTGCCGTTAGCCCCCGTTAACCTGCTCCCTATGACCGTCTCTCTCGAAGTCGCCGAAGGCGTCGGCACGCTGCGTCTCGACCGCCCGCCCATGAACGCGCTGGACATCGCCACGCAGGACCGGCTGAAGGAACTCGCCGAGGAGGCCACGCGCCGCGACGACGTGCGGGCCGTGGTGGTCTACGGCGGCGAGAAGGTGTTCGCGGCCGGCGCGGACATCAAGGAGATGCAGGCGATGGACCACGCCGCGATGGTCCTGCGCGCCCGCGCCCTGCAGGACTCGTTCACGGCGGTGGCCCGGATCCCCAAGCCGGTCGTCGCGGCCGTCACGGGCTACGCGCTCGGCGGCGGCTGCGAACTCGCGCTGTGCGCGGACTACCGCATCGCCGGCGAGAACGCCAAGCTCGGCCAGCCGGAGATCCTGCTCGGCCTGATCCCCGGCGCGGGCGGCACCCAGCGCCTGGCCCGTCTGGTCGGCCCCTCCAAGGCCAAGGACCTGATCTTCACCGGCCGGATGGTGAAGGCCGACGAGGCGCGGGAGATCGGCCTCGTGGACCGGGTCGTGCCCGCCGACGAGGTGTACGCGCAGGCACACGCCTGGGCCGCCAAGCTGGCGCAGGGCCCGGCGCTCGCGCTGCGCGCCGCGAAGGAGGCGATCGACGCCGGCCTGGAGACGGACATCGAGACGGGCCTGACCATCGAACGCAACTGGTTCGCGGGCCTGTTCGCCACGGAGGACCGTGAGCGCGGCATGCGCAGCTTCGTGGAGGAGGGCCCGGGCAAGGCGAAGTTCCTCTGAACATCCCTCCAGGGGCTTGCAATTGACACGGCGTCTGATCCGGGTCCCTCGATGGGGCGGTTTATGGCAGCCTTAAGGGAGCCTTAAGCGCGTCCGGTCGGGGAACGTCGTCGCTTGCCCCAAAACGGGTCGTATTCGCAGGTCATAGGGGCTGCAGAAGGCTCCGAAGTGCCCATGGCACATGCCGTCCGACTGCCGTCTTGGAGCCCGTTCCGGGGGGTCTATTCCCCGGGAACGGCCCCGTCGGGCGCCCCGGACGGCCATGATGGGGGGCATGGCGGGGCTGGAGGGTATGGAACAGCCGCGGGGACACGCGCATGCGGCCGCGGCGCGTTGGTCGCCGACCGTCGAGGACGAACGCGCGCTCAAGGCGCTGGAGTTGTACGGCAACCCGACGGAGGCAGAGGTTCCACTGCCGTCCCGCCCCGAGTCCGCCGCCACCGCCAGACGGCTCACCCAGGTCGTGGTCCTGCGCCAGTGGGGACTCGGCCCCAAGACCACCGAGGAAGCGGTCCTGCTCGTCTCCGAACTGGTCGGCAACGCCGTACGCCACACCGGTGCCCGCGTCTTCGGGCTGCGTCTGCACCGGCGCCGCGGCTGGATCCGCGTCGAGGTCCGCGACCCCTCCCGGGGACTGCCCTGTCTGATGCCGGTCCAGGAGATGGACGTCAGCGGCCGGGGCCTCTTCCTCGTCGACAAGCTGGCCGACCGCTGGGGGGTCGATCTGCTGCCCCGGGGGAAGACGACGTGGTTCGAGATGCGGGTCGTCGACCGCTGAACGCCGCTGACGGCCGCCGGCGCCGGCCGGGGCTCGACCGGGGGTGTGACCTGCGACGACTCACCTGGACGCCGATCGGGCGAATCACCGATTTCCCCGCGAAGCGCACCTTAAATGGTCCAATGCACCGCCACTTCCTCAAGAGCACCCTCGTCGCGGGCGCCGCTCTCGCCGTCCTCGCCGCCTGCGGCACCCAGGGCGAGGAGCGGACCTCCGAGACACGCCCCACCAAGGCCGCCGTGCCGGCCCCGCCCGAGAAGAAGACCGTCCAGGGCCTGCCGGGCATGCCGCCCGTCCTCGACCCGAAGGACGTCTACGCGGCCGACCGCCCGAACAAGCTGTCGCCCGTGGTCAAGGGCTTCCCGTCCCGGGTCTACGTCCCCAACACCGAGTCCGACACCGTCTCCGTCATCGACCCCAAGACGTACGAGATCATCGAGACGATCCCCGTGGGCCGGCAACCCCAGCACGTCGTGCCCTCCTGGGACCTGAAGACGCTCTGGGTCAACAACAACCGCGGCCACACCCTCACCCCGATCGACCCGAAGACCGGCAAGGCGGGCAAGGAGGTAAAGGTCCACGACCCGTACAACCTCTACTTCACGCCCAACGGCAAGTACGCCGTCGTGATGGCCTCCCTCGACCGCGAGCTGGTCTTCCGCGACCCGCACACCATGGACCGGAAGAAGACGGTCCCGGTCTCCTGCTACGGCGTCAACCACGCCGACTTCTCCCTCGACGGCCGCTACTTCATCGTCTCCTGCGAGTTCAGCGGCGAACTGCTCAAGGTCGACACCGAGAAGATGAAGGTCGTCGGGCAGCAGAGACTGCCGTTCGAGGGCGCCATGCCCCAGGACGTGAAGGTCTCGCCGGACGGCAAGAGGTTCTACATCGCCGACATGATGGCCCACGGGATGTGGGTCCTGGACGGCGACAAGTTCACCCAGCCCACCCTGCTGCCCACCGGCAAGGGCTGCCACGGCCTCTACGTCGGCCGCGACTCCCGCGAGATGTACGTCTCCAACCGCGGCGAAGGCACCGTCTCCGTCTTCGACTTCACCCGGAACAAGCTCACCAAGAAGTGGGACCTGCCCGACGGCGGCAGCCCCGACATGGGCGGCGTCTCCGCCGACGGCAAGGTCCTGTGGCTCTCCGGCCGCTACGACGCCGAGGTCTACGCCATCGACACCCGCACCGGCGCCCAGCTCGCCCGCATCCCCGTCGGCAGCGGCCCGCACGGCCTCGCGGTCTACCCACAGCCCGGCCGCTACTCCCTCGGCCACACGGGCATCTTCCGGTGAGCGTCATCTGCCGTCCACCGAAGGGCAGTTGACACGCCCTGATCGAGTGAGGGTCCAACGCCCGGCGCCGCGGACCCGCCATCGTGCCCTCGTGATCACCATGACCCTGCGGCGGCGGATCGCTGCCGCCGCCTTCGCCCTCGCGGCCGTTCTCACGACCACGGCGGCCACGCCCGTCCAGGCGCCCGCCCCGACGGCCGCGACGGCTGCCGCCACGGCCGCCGCCGCGCCGGCCGCCTGTCCCGTCCGGTTCACCGACAAGATCAAGGCCGCCGCCGACCGCCGTGCCGACGTCGACCGCATCACCCCCGAACCGTCCTGGCGCACCAGCTGCGGCACCCTCTACCGCGCCGACGGCCGCGGCCCGTCCGTCATCTTCGAGGAGGGCTTCCACCCCAAGGACGTCCTCGCCGGCCAGTACGACCTGGAGAAGTACGTCCTGGTCAACCAGCCGTCCCCGTATGTGTCGACGTCGTACGACCACGACCTCTACAAGCAGTGGCGGCCCGGCTTCAACTACTACGTCGACGCCCCCGGCGGCATCGACGTCAACAAGACCATCGGCGACACCCACAAGTGGGCCGACCAGCAGGAGGTCGCCTTCCCCGGCGGCGTCGCCCGGCAGTACATCATCGGCGTCTGCCCGGTCGACAAGCAGACCAAGACCGAGATCATGAGCAAGTGCGAGAGCAATCCGCACTACGAGCCCTGGCACTGAGCAGCGCCTCCGAGCCCACGGGCCGGTAGCCGGCCGCCTGGAACGCCCGCAGACTACGGGCGTTCCCCGCCGACACCTGGGCCCACACCGGCGCGTCCCCGACCAGGTGCCGCGCCGCCTCCACCAGCCGCCGCCCCAGCCCCCGCCGGCGCGCCTCCTCCGCCACCTCGACCGCGACCTCCCACCGCCCGGCCACCCCACGGCCGAGGACGAGGACCCCGCCGTCCGCCGCCCACACCCGCACGTCGTCACGCCGGCGGCGTGCGGAGACCACCCGTGGATGGCCGGGATCGTCGATCTCCGTCAAAGCGAGCGGAGGCTCCCCGGGCAGCGCGGCGCCGGTCAGCAGCACGTCGATCGTGTCGGACGTACGCCCGGTCCGGTCCATGAGGGCCGCCAGGAAACGGGCGTTCATCGTGGCCGCGAGGCTGTCGCAGTCGGTTCCGGCCAGCGTCCGGCGTATCCACCCGGGATCCTCGTCGGCGAAGACGACCGAGTGGGCCGTGAAGGCGAGGACCCCCGCGTCCCGGGGCGAGGGCTGGTTCACGATCGTCGTCCCGCCGTCCGCCGGCGGGAAGACGCCTCGGGCCGCCGCGTCCAGAATGTCCCGCAGAGTGTTTGCCACCGACGCGCTCCTTGAGTCTCCACCTACTGGAGGGCCCAGACTCGCAGACATGACCGACGACGGCACCGGACTGCTCACCATCGGGGAACTGGCCCGGGTCACCGGGCTGACCGTGCGCACCATCCGCTACTGGTCCGACGAGGGCGCCCTGCCCCCGGTGGCCCGGTCCGCGGGCGGATACCGGCTGTACGACGCCGCGTCCGTGGCCTGTCTGGAGCTGATCCGCACCCTGCGCGAACTCGGCCTCGGCCTGGCGGACGTCCGCCGGGTCCTGGCCGGCGAGACGACGGTCGCGCAGGTCGCCGCCGCGCACGTGGTCGCGCTGGACGCGCAGATCCGCTCCCTCAAGGTGACCCGCGCGGTGCTGTCGACGGTGGCGAAGCGGGGTTCCAGCGCGGAGGAGATGACACTCATGAACAGACTGGCACGGCTCTCGGCGACCGAACGGCGGCAGATCGTGGAGGACTTCATGGCCGAGGTCTTCCAGGGGATCGACACGGCCGACCCGGACATCCGCCGCAGGCTGCGCTTCACGGCCGCCGAGCTGCCCGACGACCCCACACCCGAGCAGGTCGACGCCTGGGTGGAGCTCGCCGAGCTGATCCAGGATCCCGGCTTCCGCGCGCAGATGCGGCAGATGATCGAGTTCAACGCGGCGGACCGGGGGCCGGACGTCCCCGCCGGTTCGTCCCTGTGGTTCATGAGCCGGCTCGTACAGCTCGCGGCCGAGGCACGGCAGCGCGGCATCGCCCCCGGGGCACCGGAGGCCGACGATGTCCTGAAGGGCCTGCTCGGCGACACCGACCGGGCCGCCGTGCTCGAACGCCTCACGGCCGCCTCCAACGTACGGGTCGCCCGCTACCGCGAACTCCAGGCCGTCGTCAACGGCCTCGGCCCCCAGCCGACCTATGACGAGGAGTTCGCCTGGGTGGTCGCCGCGCTGGAGGCGCGCACGGCCGGTTAATCTGACCTGCGTCAGTACGACGCAGAACACGACAGCACGAGAGTAGGGGCGGATCGGTGGCGGACATCGAGGAAGCACGCAAGCAGTTCGAGCGGATCGATACGGACGGCGACGGATTCATCACCGCTGCCGAGTTCAAGACCGCCCTGGCCCGGTCGGGTGACTGGAACGTCACCGAGTCGGTCGCCGAGGTCGTCATCAAGACCCGCGACCTCGACGGCGACAAGCAGCTGAGCTTCGACGAGTTCTGGGCCTACCTGAACAAGTAGTCGCCGGTTGCCGGAGGCGCTCCGCTTCCTGAACGAAGGGGCCCGGTCCGACCTCGGTCGGACCGGGCCCCTCGTCATGCCCCGCGAGCCGTGCGCACGCTCCAGCGGCCGTCCCGCCGTTCCAGGGCCAGCGGCAGGTCGAAGCACTTGCCGAGCCGGTCGGCGGTCAGCACCTCGGCCACCGGGCCGCCGGCGAGCGGACGGCCCTCGCGCAGCAGCAGGGCGTGCGTGGTGTGGGACGGAAGCTCCTCCAAGTGGTGAGTGACCAGGACCGTCGCCAGGCGTGGATGGTCCCGGCGCAGCTCCTCCAGCGCCCCGATCAGCTGCTCCCGGCCGGGCAGGTCCAGGCCGGTGGCCGGTTCGTCCAGGAGCAGCAGCCGGGGCTCGGGCATGAGGGCCCGGGCGATCAGCGTCCGGCCGCGCTGGCCCTGGGAGAGGGTGGGCCAGCGCGCCTCACGGTGCTCCGCCAGCCCCAGCGTCCGGATCAGCCGCTCCGCCCGTTCCTCCTGCTCCGGTGTCGGACGCCACCGGGGCAGCGGCTTCACGGAGTTGGTCAGGCCGGTCAGGACGACGTCCCGTACCCGCAGCGGCGAGCCGAGCGGATGCCGCGGATCGACATGCCCGACGTGCGCGCGCAGCTCCCGCAGATCGACCCGGCCCAGCCGGTGGCCCAGCACCTCCACGAGGCCCCGGGTGGGGTGGACGAGCGCGCCGAGCAGGCCGAGCAGGGTGGACTTGCCCGCGCCGTTGGCCCCGAGCAGCGCCCAGTGCTCACCGGCCCGGACCGTGAGGGACACCTCCTGAAGGATCGGCCGGCCGTCGCGTACGACGTGGGCGTCCTCGGCGCGCAGGACGACCGCCGTCACCGCAGCGCCCGGTTCACCGCGGACAGCACCGCCCGGACGGACGCGGCCAGGGCAGAGGAGTCCTGGCCCGCGCCCCAGCACGTCGTACCGCGGACACGGCACTCGGCGAAGGCGTGCGCACCGTCGTCACCGGCCTGCTCGCGGAAGTCGAGCACCTCCACGTCTACTCCCGCCCCGGCCAGCGCGTCGACGAACGCGGAGACCGGGCCGCTGCCCGCGCCCTCGTAGTCGCCGGCGCGCTCCCCGGTGCGCAGCGTGCACACGAAGCGGGTGCCGGCGCCGTCCCCGTCCGGGTGGACGGACCAGGCGTCCAGCGCCATCTCCCCGTCCTCCACGACGTACGTCGACCGGAACAGCTCGTACAGCTCCTTCGCCGCCATCTCCCGGCCGCTGTCGTCCGTCGCCTCCTGCACCGTCCGGGAGAAGTCCGGCCGCATGCGCGCGGGGAGGTCGACGCCGTGGTGGGCGCGCAGCAGATAGGCCATGCCGCCCTTGCCCGACTGCGAGTTCACGCGGATCACCGCCTCGTAGGAGCGGCCCACGTCGGCCGGGTCGATCGGCAGGTACGGCACCGACCAGGGCGCCTGCGACTCCGGCACGCCCAGCTCCCGGGCCCGCTCGGCGTGCCGGGCCAGGCCCTTGCTGATCGCGTCCTGGTGGGTGCCCGAGAAGGCGGTGTGGACGAGGTCCCCGGCGTACGGGTGGCGGGGGTGCACGGGCAGCCGGTTGCAGTGCTCGACCGTCTCCCTGACCGTGTCGACGTCCCGGAAGTCGATCATCGGGTCGACCCCCTGGGCGTACAGGTTCAGTGCCAGGGTCACCAGGTCGACGTTGCCGGTGCGCTCCCCGTTGCCGAACAGGCAGCCCTCGACGCGCTGGGCACCGGCCAGGACGGCCAGTTCGGCGCAGGCGACGCCGGTGCCGCGGTCGTTGTGCGGGTGCACGGAGAGGATCACGCTGTCGCGCCGGGCCAGCTGGCGGTGCGCGTACTCGATCTGGTCGGCGTAGACGTTCGGCGTCGCGATCTCCACGGTCGCCGGGAGGTTGTGGGTCACCGGCCGGTCCGGGCTCGCGTCCCACAGCTCGGTCAGCCCGTCGCACAGTTCCAGGACGAAGTCGGGCTCGGTCAGGTTGAAGGTCTCCGGGGAGAACTGGAAGCGGACGTACGAGGCCTTGTCCGCCCGGCGGGCCATGTGCTCGGCGGCCTCCCGCACGGTCCGCCACACCTCCGCCCGGTCCCGCCCCAGGACGACGTCCCGCCACACCGGCGAGGTCGCGATGTACAGGTGCACGACGGCCCTCGGCATCCCCTCGATCGCCTCGAAGGTGCGGTCGATCAGGTCCCGGCGGGCCGGGGTGAAGACGACGGGCGTGACGTCGTCCGGTACGGCGTCGCCGGTCGCCAGATGCCGTACGAAGTCGAAGTCGGCGCGGCTCGCGGACGGGTAGCCGACCTCGATCTCCTTGAAGCCCATGCCGGTCAGCAGATCGAAGAAGCGGCGCTTGCGGGGCGTGTCCATCGGCTCGGCGAGGGCCTGGTTGCCGTCGCGCAGGTCGACGGGGACCCAGAGGGGAGCGCGCTCGACACGGGCGGCGGGCCAGTCGCGGCCGGCGGCGGGGACGTGCACGCGGTCCTGGAAGGGGCGGTAGCGGTGGAAGGGCATGGGGCCCGGGCGCTGGGGGTTCCAGGCCGGGGCAGGGGTGGTGGTCATCGTCGGCTGTGGCCTTCGGCTCGGTCGGACGGTGACCGGCGGCACGGCGCCCCGCGGCGGGGTGCCGGTCGCGTCAGGCCCCGCCGCGGCAGCCGAGAAGAAGGAGACCGCGGAACGTCATGCGCCGTACGCTAGCCACTCCTCAGCTCCTCAGACAAGTGAAACCTCGATAGAATCCTTCCACTCCTCAGACAAGTTGGTGAAGCACATGCCGCTCGGCGCCGTCCGCCCCAGCCCCCTGGTCGAGCAGGCCGCCGCCCGGCTGCGCGAGCAGATCACCGGCGGCCACTGGCCGGTCGGCACCAAGCTGCCCGGCGAGACGACCCTGGCGAGGGAACTGGGCGTGGGCCGCTCGACCGTCCGCGAGGCGCTGCGCGCCCTGGCGGGTGCCGGGCTGGTGCAGCCCCGCCAGGGCGCCGGCGTCTTCGTCCTCGCGGCCGAGCCGGCCGAGGACTGGCCCACGCGGCTGCGCCGGGCCGCCGTGACCGACGTCTACGAGGTCCGTATGGCGGTGGAGGTCCAGGCGGCCCGGCTCGCCGCGCGCCGCCGCACACCGGAGGACGTCACGGCGCTGTGGGCCGCGCTGGAGGGCCGCCGCACCGCCTCCGCCGCCGACGACGCCGCCTTCGTCGACGCGGACATCGCCTTCCACGCCGCCGTGATCGCCGCCGCCCACAACCCGGTGCTCGCCGACCTGTTCGCCGAGTTCACCCCGGTCCTGCGCGAAGGCCTGATCGAACTCCTGACCCTGACCGGCCTGCGCACCCACGACCCGAACACCAGCGACGACGCCCACGAGGCGCTCGTCCGGGCGGTGGCGGACGGGGACGCGGAGGGGGCGGCCGAGGTGGTGCGCGGGGAACTGGAGGACCCGTTCGCACCTACCGGAAAGCCGGAATAGCCCCTCCGCCCCGGAGGTTGACCCTGGTCACGAAGGCTCCGCGAGGAGGCCGGGCGGTACCGATCCCCGGAAGGGCGAGGCGACGACATGAAGATCGGCATCATCGGAGCGGGCAACATCGGAGGCAATCTGACCCGGCGGCTCACTGCCCTCGGCCATGACGTGTCCGTCGCCAACTCCCGGGGCCCGCACACCCTCACGGCCCTCGTGGAGGAGACCGGCGCGACGCCCGTGACGGTCGCGGAGGCGCCGCGGGGCGCCGAGATCGTCGTGATCACGATTCCGCTGAAGGCGGTCCCGGACCTGCCGTCCGGTCTTCTCGACGAGGCGGCGGACGGCGTCGCGGTCATCGACACCGGCAACTACTACCCCCGGGAGCGGGACGGCAGGATCGCCGCCATCGAGGACGACGGCCTCACCGAGAGCCGCTGGACGGAACGCCAGATCGGCCACCCGGTCGTCAAGGCCTTCAACGGCACCTACGCCCAGGACATCCTGGATCGCCCGCTCCCGGCCGGCGACCCGGACCGCATGGCCCTCCCGGTGGCCGGCGACGACGAGCCGGCCAAGCGCAAGGTACGGGACCTCATCGACGCCCTCGGCTTCGACACGGTGGACGCGGGCGGCATCGACGACTCCTGGCGCCAGCAGCCCGACACCCCGGTCTACGGCCTGCGCGACGGCGCGGCCGCGGTGACCAAGGCCCTGTCGGAGGCCTCCCCGGAACGCACACCGGGGTTCAGCGGCTAGGCCGTGTCCGAGCCGTGTCCGACCTGGGCCACCCGGCCGGTCAGGCGTCCTCGGCCCATCTGCGCAGCGCGGCCTTGCTCTCGAAGTCGGCCACGTTCTTGTCCAGCGGGTCGTCGGTGTACTGGTGGAAGCGCCACTTCGCCTTGATGCGGGGCTTGCCCGCGGAGACGTAGTCGGCGATCCACAGGGCGTCGCCCGAGTAGGACGTCGTATCGATGTTCAGCCAGAAGTGCCGGTTGCAGTAGAGCACCACCTGGTTGTTCGGCCGAAGGTCCTTCAGCTTGCGGATGAACAGGTCCTTCTCCGCGTTGCTCGCGTGCGTTCCGTTGCTGGTCGTCTCCCAGTCGACGGCGAGGATGTCGCCCGCCCGGTCCGGGGCCCTGCCGACGAAGTACTCGGCCTGGGCGGTGAGGTTGCCGGGCCACAGGAAGTGGTAGAAGCCGACGACCAGTCCGGCGTCACGCGCCCGCTTCGTCTGGGCGGCGAGCTTGGGGTTGACGTAGGAACGCCCCTCGGTCGCCTTGACGAAGACGAAGGAGAGGCCGTCGGTGCCGTAGGAGGAGGACTGGTAGGCGCTCACGTCGATGCCGCGCAGCATGGGGGCTCCCTCTGGTGCGGGTGGGGCGGAAGTTCCCTTGGTTCGGGGGTTGTTGTTATGCCCCGCGACGGCGGCCGTACGCCGGGCGCGAGGAGGCTCGCGGCCCGGCGGTGGTGAACGCCGGTCGGTTTCAGGAGGTGGGGGAGGCGGCCGGGGCGTGGGTCGCGTCGTCGGCGGAGGCGGCCTCGCGGTCGTCCAGGGAGACGTGCTTGGTCTCCTTGCCGAGCAGGAGCGCGATCAGCGTCAGCACCGCCATCGCCGAGAGGTAGACGCCGACCAGCCACGGCGAGCCGTCCCCGGCCTCCCACAGCGCCACGGCGATGAACGGGGCGACCGCCGCCCCGAGGATCGAGCTGACGTTGTACGAGATGCCGGAGCCGGTGTAGCGGACGCTGGTCGGGAAGAGCTCGGGCAGGAGCGCGCCCATCGGGCCGAACGTCATGCCCATCAGGGTGAAGCCGAGGACGAGCCACAGCACCACGCCGAGGGTGCCCAGATCGATCAGCGGCACCCAGACCAGTCCGAAGACGATGATCGCGGCGGTGATCCAGATCAGGGTGGCGCGCCGCCCGTACCGGTCCGCGAGCGGACCGGAGATCAGGGTGAACGCGGCGAAGAACAGCACACCGAAGATCATCATGAGCACGAACGTGGTGTAGTCGTACCCCAGTCCGGGCACGGCGGCATTCTTCGCCGCGCGTCCGTAGCTGAGCGAGAAGGTGGTCATCAGGTAGAAGAGCACGTAGGTCGCCAGCATGATGAAGGTGCCCAGGACCAACTGCTTCCCGTGGCTGCGCACCACGGTGACGAGCGGCAGCCGCCGCACCTCGCCGGACTCCCGGGTCCTGGCGAAGACCGCCGACTCGACGAGCCGGGAGCGCACCCACAGGCCGATCGCGACCATTACGGCGGAGAACAGGAACGGGATGCGCCAGCCCCAGCTGACGAAGGCGTCCGAGGGCTGCGAGGGGTCGGCGCCGGCCGCGGACGGCAGCAGCGCGCCGATGACCAGGAACAGGCCGTTGCCGATGATGAAGCCGAGCGGGGCGCCCAGTTGCGGGAAGGTGCCGTACAGGGCGCGCTTGCCGCTGGGGGCGTTCTCGGTCGCGACCAGGGCGGCGCCGCTCCACTCGCCGCCGAGCGCGAAGCCCTGCGCGAGCCGCATCAGCACGAGCAGCGCGGTGGCCACCCAGCCGGCCTGGGCGTAGGTGGGCAGAACGCCGATGAGGAACGTGGCGATGCCCATGGTCAGGAGCGAGACGACGAGTGTCCTCTTGCGGCCGAGCCGGTCACCGAGGTGCCCGAAGACGACGGCGCCGATCGGACGGGCGACCATCGCGGCGCCGAAGACCGCGAAGGACGACAGCAGCGCGGTGGTCGGGTCGCTGCTCGGGAAGAAGAGCTGGGGGAAGACGAGCACCGCGGCGGTCGCGTAGATGTAGAAGTCATAGAACTCGATCGTCGTGCCCATGAGGCTGGCGACGAGGACGCGGGACCGCGGGTTGACGGGCGGAGGGGCTGAACCGGTTGCTGGTGCGGACATCGCTCGGTCTTTCACGCTGAAACATGGGTACTGCAACGATGTCAGCCATCTTGTTTTTCGGTATCAACTTCTCGCATCGTGAGACAGTCCACCGGGCGCGACCTAGCACTCGATGATGTTCACCGCCAGCCCGCCCCGGGCCGTCTCCTTGTACTTCACCGACATGTCCGCACCGGTGTCCTTCATCGTCTTGATGACCTTGTCGAGGGACACCTTGTGGGAGCCGTCGCCGCGCATGGCCATGCGGGCGGCGGTGACGGCCTTGACCGCGGCCATGCCGTTGCGTTCGATGCACGGGATCTGGACCAGCCCGCCGACCGGGTCGCAGGTGAGGCCGAGGTTGTGTTCCATGCCGATCTCGGCGGCGTTCTCGACCTGCTCAGGGGAGCCGCCGAGGACCTCGGCCAGGGCGCCCGCGGCCATCGAGCAGGCGGAGCCGACCTCGCCCTGGCAGCCGACCTCGGCGCCGGAGATGGAGGCGTTCTCCTTGAACAGCATGCCGATCGCGCCCGCGGCGAGCAGGAAGCGGACCACGCCCTCCTCGTCGGCGCCGGGCACGAAGTTGACGTAGTAGTGCAGGACCGCGGGGATGATGCCGGCCGCGCCGTTGGTGGGGGCGGTGACGACCCGGCCGCCTGCCGCGTTCTCCTCGTTGACCGCCATCGCGTAGAGGGTGATCCACTCCATGGCGAGGGCCTTCGGGTCGCCCTCCGAGCGCAGCTTGCGCGCGGTGTTCGCGGCGCGCCGGCGGACCTTGAGGCCGCCGGGCAGGATGCCCTCCTGGGACAGGCCGCGTGCCACGCAGTCCCGCATCACCTGCCAGATCTCCAGCAGGCCCTCGCGGATCTCCTCCTCGGTGCGCCAGGCGCGCTCGTTCTCCAGCATCAGCGCCGAGATGGACAGGCCCGTCTCCTCGGCCATGCGCAGCAGCTCGTCGCCCGTGCGGAAGGGGTACTTCAGCGCGGTGTCGTCGAGTTTGATGCGGTCCGCGCCGACCGCGTCCTCGTCGACGACGAACCCGCCGCCGACCGAGTAGTACGTCTTCGTCAGCAGCTCCGCGCCCGAGGCGTCGTACGCCCACAGGGTCATGCCGTTCGCGTGGTACGGCAGGGCCTTGCGGCGGTGCAGGACCATGTCGTCGTCGAAGGAGAACGCGATCTCGTGCTCGCCCAGCAGATTCAGCCGGCCGTCGGTCTTGATCGCGTCCACCCGGTCGTCGGCCTTCTCCACGTCGACCGTGCGCGGCGACTCGCCCTCCAGTCCGAGCAGGACCGCCTTGGGCGTGCCGTGGCCGTGGCCGGTGGCGCCGAGCGAGCCGTACAGCTCGGCACGGACCGATCCGACCGACTCCAGCAGCTCCTCGTTGCGCAGCCGCCGGGCGAACAGGCCGGCCGCGCGCATCGGGCCGACCGTGTGGGAGCTGGACGGGCCGATGCCGATCGAAAACAGGTCGAAGACCGAGATGGCCACGGGAACTCCTGACTACGGGGTGGTGCGTAAGCGGGCGGGCGCCGTGCTCGCTGGTGCCGTCACCGGCGGGCACGGCGCCCTGAAAGGTTTCTTCGTTACTTGTTCAGGCCCGCGTACAGCGGGTGCCTGTCGGCCAGGGCCTTCACCCGGGCCTTGAGCGCGTCCGCGTCGGCGGCCCCGAAGGGAGAGGGCGCCTTCAGCGTCTCGGCGATGACGTCCGCGACCTCCGCGAAGTCCTCGGCCTCGAAGCCCCGGGTCGCCAGGGCCGGCGTGCCGATCCGCAGACCGGACGTCACCATCGGCGGGCGCGGGTCGTTCGGGATGGCGTTGCGGTTGACCGTGATGCCCACCTCGTGGAGGCGGTCCTCGGCCTGCTGTCCGTCCAGCTCCGAGTGGCGCAGGTCGACCAGGACCAGATGCACGTCCGTGCCGCCGGACAGGACGTCCACGCCCACGGCCCGGACGTCGTCCTTCACCAGACGCTCGGCCAGGATGCGGGCACCCTCCAGCGTACGGCGCTGGCGCTCCTTGAAGTCCTCGGAGGCCGCGACCTTGAACGAGACCGCCTTGGCCGCGATCACATGCTCCAGCGGGCCGCCCTGCTGACCGGGGAAGACAGCGGAGTTGATCTTCTTGGCGAGCTCGGCCGTGGAGAGGATCACACCGCCGCGCGGGCCGCCCAGCGTCTTGTGGGTGGTCGTGGTCACCACGTGCGCGTGCGGAACGGGGTTCGGGTGCAGCCCCGCCGCCACCAGCCCCGCGAAGTGCGCCATGTCGACCATCAGGTACGCGCCGACCTCGTCCGCGATCCGGCGGAACTCGGCGAAGTCCAGCTGCCTCGGGTAGGCCGACCAGCCCGCGACGATCAGCTTCGGCCGGGACTCCTTCGCCAGCCGCTCCACCTCGGCCATGTCGACCCGGCCGTCGTCGCCGACGTGGTACGCGACGACGTCGTAGAGCTTGCCGGAGAAGTTGATCTTCATGCCGTGGGTCAGGTGCCCGCCGTGCGCGAGGTTCAGACCCATGATGGTGTCGCCCGGCTTGAGCAGCGCGAACATCGCGGCGGCGTTGGCCTGGGCGCCCGAGTGCGGCTGGACGTTGGCGTGCTCGGCGCCGAACAGCTCCTTGACGCGGTCGATCGCGATCTGCTCGACCACGTCGACGTGCTCGCAGCCGCCGTAGTAGCGGCGGCCCGGGTAGCCCTCGGCGTACTTGTTGGTGAGGACCGAGCCCTGCGCCTCCATGACCGCGACCGGGGCGAAGTTCTCCGAGGCGATCATCTCGAGGGTGGACTGCTGCCGGTGCAGCTCGGCGTCGACCGCGGCGGCGACGGCCGGGTCGAACTCGTGCAGGGATGTGTTCAGGACGGACATACGGCTATGACTCCTCAGCCGGCGGAGAACGCGGTGTACTCGTCGGCGGAGAGCAGGTCGCCCGGCTCGTCCGTGACGCGCACCTTGAACAGCCAGCCGCCCTCGAAGGGGGCCGAGTTCACCAGGGACGGGTCGTTCACGACGTCCTCGTTGACCTCGGTGACCTCACCGGAGACCGGGGAGTAGAGGTCGGACACGGACTTGGTCGACTCCAGCTCGCCGCAGGTCTCGCCCGCGGACACGGCGTCACCGACCGCCGGGAGCTGGACGAAGACGACGTCGCCGAGCGCGTTCGCCGCGTGCTCCGTGATGCCGATCGTCGAGACGCCGTCCTCGGCGCCCGACAGCCACTCGTGCTCCTTGCTGTACCGCAGCTCTTTGGGGTTGCTCATGGCCTGGATTCTCCTGTACGCGCGGGAGTGCTGATGAAGGGGACCGCTGGTGAGCGGGGGTGAGATGCCCGGGACCGCTGTGGCGGCCCGTGGCCAGTGTCTACTTCTGGCGCTTGTAGAACGGCAGCGCCACGACCTCGTACGGCTCGTGACTGCCCCGGATGTCCACGGCCACACCGGGTGTGCCGGGAGCCGCGTGCGCGGGGTCGACGTACGCCATCGCGATCGGCTTGCCGAGCGTGGGGGAGGGGGCGCCGGAGGTGACCTCGCCGATCACCTCGCCGCCGGTGACGACCGGGTACCCGGCGCGCGGGACCCTACGGCCCTCGGCGACGAGGCCGACCAGGACGCGGGGCGGGTTCTGCTCGGCGCGCGCGGCGGCCTCCGCCAGGGCCTCGCGGCCCACGAAGTCGCCCTCCTTCTCGAACTTCACCACCCGGCCGAGCCCGGCGTCGAAGGGCGTCAGGGAGGTGCTCAGCTCGTGCCCGTACAGCGGCATGCCCGCCTCCAGGCGCAGCGTGTCGCGGCAGGACAGCCCGCACGGGACCAGGCCGGCGCCCTCGCCCGCCTTGGTCAGGGCCTGCCACAGCTCGACGGCGTGCTCCGGCTTCACGAACAGCTCGAAGCCGTCCTCGCCGGTGTACCCGGTGCGGGCGATGAGGGCCGGGACACCCGCGACCGTGCCGGGCAGACCGGCGTAGTACTTCAGGCCGTCGAGGTCGGCGTCGGTGAGGGACTTCAGGATCCCCGGGGACTCCGGGCCCTGTACGGCGAGCAGCGCGTAGGCGTCCCGGTCGTCGCGCACCTCGGCGTCGAAGCCGGCGGAACGTTCCACCAGCGCGTCCAGGACCACCTGGGCGTTGGAGGCGTTGGCGACGACCATGTACTCCTGCTCGGCCAGCCGGTAGACGATCAGGTCGTCGAGGATGCCGCCGTCGGCCTGGCAGATCATGGTGTAGCGGGCGCGGCCGGGCTTGACCCCGCCGATGTTGCCGACCAGCGCGTGGTCGAGGAGGGCGGCGGCCCCCGGCCCCGTGACGGTGATCTCCCCCATGTGGGAGAGGTCGAACAGCCCGGCCTTCGTGCGCACCGCGTTGTGCTCGTCGCGCTCGGAGCCGTAGCGCAGGGGCATGTCCCAGCCGGCGAAGTCGGTCATCGTCGCGCCGAGCGAACGATGCAGGGCATCGAGCGCGGTGTGGCGGAGTTCTCCTGTACTGCTCATCGGTCGGTCGTCTCCCAGGGGCATGACGGGCGAGGTCGTTCCTCCCCATCTGTCATCGGAACCTGAGAGGTTCGCCATGACCACACGGGACACGGCTTGCACCTTGGGTGGGGCCACGCCGCCTCCCCGGACTCCGGAGAAGGGTGCGGCCCGCTTTTCAGATGTGCCTCGCCCGCGCGGTAACGGGGCCTGAGAGATTCAAGGGAGGGACTTGCTCCTTCGGCGCCCCAGCGTCGGACGGTGCTGGGGACTCTCCCGCGCGGATTCAAACGGCCGGTATGCAGTTGGCGGGCACATCATTGCACGCATTGTCGCGGGGTGGCAGGGGGACCACCCTGTAGCAGGCCTGTTGCAGGAAGAGGACTAAAACCAGAGACATCGGGCATTACCTTCTCTTTACACTCGGCGGGCATGGGACTCCGTACCTGGCCCCAGGGGAGGACGATCACGGTGAACAGGACCACCGCGTACGCCACGACGTCGGGCATCGCGCTGCCCGAGCAGTCGACCGCTCCGGCGCATGCGGCCTGCGGCCCGCAGCCGGTGCCGGTCGTCCGCGATCTGCGCGAGCGCGCCGGCCGCGGCCCGCACGCGCTGCTGTTCGGCCCCCGCGACATCGTCGTGGTCACGGGACTGCCCGGCAGCGGCAAGTCCACGTTGATGCGGCGCACCGTGCCGGGCCGGCGCATCGACTCCCAGGACACCCGCGACCACTGGGACCGCCGCATGCCGCGCGCCCTGCCGTACGGGGTCTACCGCCCGCTCGTCCGCCTCGCCCACTACACCGGGCTGCGCCGCGCCCTGCGCGGCGGCGAGGCCGTCGTCGTGCACGACTGCGGCACCCAGGCCTGGGTCCGCCGCTGGCTGGCCCGCGAGGCCCGCCGCCGGGGCGGCACGCTCCACCTGCTCATGCTCGACGTCACCCCCGAGCAGGCCCTGGCCGGCCAGCGCGACCGCGGCCGCGGCGTCTCGCGGTACGCGTTCCTGCGCCACCGCGCGGCCACCACCCGACTGCTGCGCGAGGTGGAACGGGGCGAACTGCCGACCGGCTGCGGCTCGGCGATCCTCGCCGACCGCGACGCGGCGAACGCCCTGCACCGCATCGGCTTCGCGGGCTGACTGCCCCGGCCCGTGAGCCGGTGTTCGCGGGCCCGCGGCGTGTCCGCGGCTGGTGAGCCTGTGTTCGTGGGTCTGGCTGTCCGTGGCTGGTGAGTCGGTGTTCGTGGGCCCGGCCTGTCCGTGTTCGGTGAGTCGGTGTTCGCGGGCCCGTGGCCTGTCTGCGGCCGGTGAGCCTGTGTTCGTGGGCCTGCCCTGTCCGTGTTCGGTGAGTCGGTGTTCGCGGGCCCGTGGCCTGTCCGTGGCTGGTGAGCCGGTGTTCGTGGGCCTGCCCTGTCCGCGGCCGGTGAGCCGGTGTTCACAGGCCCGGCTGTCCGTGGCCGGTCAGCCGGTGTTCACAGGGTCGGCCGGCCACGGCCCGTGAGCCGTGTTCGTGGGGCCGGGGCCCCCGGCCCGGGTGGCTGTCCGCGGCCCGTGGTTCACGGGGTGGCCGTCCGTCGTTCCCGAGCCGCTAGCCTTTGAGCCACAGCAGTGGTTTCAGGCAGGCGGTAGGCAGATGGACTTCCCGGCGGACTTCTCCGCGGACTTCCCGGCGCAGACGCAGACCCACCCGCACGGCGGATGGCCCGGCAACGAGCTGGAGGAGGTGCTCTCGGCCTCCCTCGGCGCGGGTCCCTCGGCCGGCGGGCGGATCGTCGAGGTGCTCGGCCGGAGCTTCGTGTGGATCCCGTTGCCCAGCGGCGGCGGCCCGCAGAGCGGCCCCCTCGACCTCCCCGGCATCGAGATCGAGGGCCAGGCGTACGTGCCGGTGTTCAGCTCCGAGGAGCAGTTCCGCCAGGTCGTCGGCTCGCACATGTCGTACACCATCGCGCCGGCCGTGGAGTTCGCCCGCGGTCTGCCCCCGCACGCGGGGATGGCCATCAACCCGGGCGGCGTCGTCGGCATCCCGCTCCCGCCGCCGGCCGTGGCCGAGCTGTGCCGGGCCGGCCGGACCCCGCTGGACGGCCCCGCGAGCGGCGGCCGGGTCCGCCTCTTCGAGCCCGACTGGCAGGACGACCCGGTGGACTTCCTCGCCGCCGCCTCCGCCGAGTTCGAGGCGACCGGCGTCGTCGTCACCGCCCGCCGCTGCCTCGCCGTGATCGAGACCGCCGACCCGGTGATGTTCGTCGGCGTCGAACTCTCCCAGTGGGAAGGCGACCTGCGCGCCCTCCCCCTGGACGCCCTCACCCGCGCCGTCACCGACGCCCCGGCCCCCTGGCCGGTCAACCTGGTGCTCCTGGACGTGGCGGAGGATCCGGTCGGCAACTGGATGCGCGACAGGGTCCGGCCCTTCTTCCAGCGGTAGGTCAGGTACCCCAGGGGCGCGGGGCCGTGACACCATGCGGCTCCGCCGCGTGAGCGCGAGAACCACATACGGCCCGCACCCGCAGGGCGGCACCAAGCCCCGGGCACCTGCGCGGGCTTAAGCTAGGTCACGGTCGAGGCGTTGTACGAAGGGGCGGTAAAGGTGAGCGCGAGCGGCACGGCCGCGGCCGGACAGGTCGAGCACATGCTGCGCCAGGTCACGCCCGGGCGTTATGACGCCTACGAGGCCCTCCTGCGCGCGCTCGCGACCCCGCACAGCGGCCAGATCTGGATGCTGCTGTGGCACGGCCAGGCCGGATCCCCCGACGCCCAGTACGGAAACATGGAGGTCGAGGGCTGCGGCTACGCCCCCTGTGTGACCTCCGCGCAGGAGCTCTCGGCCAGCGGCTGGAACCGCAGTTACGAGGTCGTCGACGGCATCGACGTGGCCCGTGCCCTCTACCCCGACCACTACGGCCTCTGGCTCAACCCGCACGCCCCCGGCGGCGGCGTCGGCATCCCCTGGCTCGACCTGCGCCGGATCGCCACGGGCCTGGACCGCCAGCCCGCCGGGCCCCTGCGGCTGTCCGAACCGGCCATCGAGATCCCGCAGTTCTACGCCCTGCTCGCGCAGAACGCCCACCGCACCCCGGCCGTCCGCTCGCTGCGCCGCGCCTGGGTGCAACCTGCGCTCGGGGCGCCGTATCTCGCCATCGGACTCGACGTCTACGACACCTCGCCGCCGGCCGTGGACGCGGTACGCGCGATGATGCAGCAGTCCCTCGGCGCCGTACCGGACGGGCTCCCCGTGTCGACCGTCGCGATGTCCGACGAGCACGACCCGGTCGCCATGTGGCTGCGCTCCGGCGCACGCCCCTTCTACGACCGCGAGGCGCACGCCACCGCCCCCGTCCAGGCCCCGGCCTCGGGCTACGGATACCCGCCCGCCCAGGGCAGGTACTGACCCCTCCACAGGTCACTCCGAGGCCCTTCCCGCACCATCCCCGAACGCGACAACCGCTCAACTCTCCGCGCGTAGATAAGGGCGAAAAGCGCAGAGCTGTCCTAAAATGCCCCTGTCGCAGCGCGTCCGACCCCTGTTACCCGTCGTCCGGATAACGGAACCCCGCAGACAGCATCACGTTTACGCATCCTTTCACCGCCAAGTCTGGCAACAGATCGCCAAAGCGTTGAAGACTCCCCGCAAGACACGGGCCGGGTCGGTCTCGTGTACGAGACAAACAAACCGCTACAGCGGCAGCCAGGGGCTCGGCGATCGCCGGGTCGAGAGGGGTCAATCGCACCGTGACCGCACCGATCGAGACCACCGGGGCGGAAGCCGGAGCACAGCCCGAGGCCGTGCTCGCCGGGGTCAAGAAGAGCCAGATCGAGGGGCGCTCGCTCACCCAGATCGCCTGGATGCGTTTCAAGCGGGACAAGGTGGCGATGGCGGGAGGCGTCGTCGTCATCCTGCTCGTGCTGATGGCGGTGTTCTCCAAGCCGATCCAGTGGATCTTCAACCTCGATCCCAACAAGTTCAACCAGGACCTCATCGACCCCGCGCTGCTCGCACCCAAGGGCGGCTGGGGAGGCATGAGTTGGGACCACCCGCTCGGCGTGGACCCCCAGTACGGCCGGGACATGCTCGCCCGCATCATCGACGGCTCCTGGGTCTCCCTGCTGGTCGCGGGCGGCGCCACGCTGCTGTCCGTGTGCATCGGCACCGTGCTCGGCATCGTCGCCGGGTACTACGGCGGCTGGATCGACGGCGTCATCAGCAGGCTGATGGACACCTTCCTCGCGTTCCCGCTGCTGCTGTTCGCCATCTCGATCTCGGCCTCCGTGCAGGACGGCTTCTTCGGTCTCGACGGCCTGCCCCTGCGCATCTGCGTGCTGATCTTCGTGATCGGCTTCTTCAGCTGGCCGTACATCGGCCGCATCGTGCGCGCGCAGACCATGACCCTGCGCAAGCGGGAGTTCATCGAGGCCGCCACGAGCCTCGGAGCACGCGGCCCGTACGTCCTGTTCCGGGAACTGCTCCCCAACCTCGTCGCGCCGATCCTCGTCTACTCGACGCTGATCATCCCGACGAACATCCTCTTCGAGGCCGCGCTGAGCTTCCTCGGTGTCGGTATCGCTCCGCCGCAGGCTTCCTGGGGCGGCATGCTCAGCAACGCTGTGGATCTCTACACGGCTGATCCGCAGTACATGTTCGTGCCCGGACTGGCGATCTTCATCACCGTCCTGGCCTTCAACCTGCTGGGTGACGGGCTGCGTGACGCCCTCGACCCTCGCAGCAAGTGATCCATCGAATGAGGGGGCTTCCTCAGGTGAAGACGAGAAGGGTGACCGCCGGCGTTGCGTCGGTCCTGGCACTGTCGCTGGGTGCTGCCGCGTGCGGCGGCGGAGGTGACGACAACGACGGGGGAGGCAACGGCAAGAAGGACGCCGCGCTGAACTCGATCGTCAACGCGTCGAGCAAGAAGGGCGGGACGGTCTCGTACGAGCACTCGGACGTGCCGGACTCCCTCGACCCGGGCAACACGTACTACGGCTGGGTGCAGAACTTCTCCCGCCTCTACGGCAGAACGCTCACCACGTTCAAACCGGCGGCGGGCAAGGATGGCCTGGAGGTCGTGCCGGACCTCGCCGAGGGCCTCGGCAAGTCCAGCCCGGACGCCAAGACCTGGACGTACAAGCTGCGTACGGGTGTGAAGTTCCAGGACGGCACCCCGGTGACGTCCAAGGACGTGAAGTACGCCATCGAGCGCTCCAACTTCGCGCCTGAGGCGCTGTCCAACGGCCCGACGTACTTCAAGGCGTACCTGGACGGCGGCGACAAGTACAAGGGCCCGTACAAGGACAAGTCCGCCGATGGCCTCAAGTCCATCGAGACGCCGGACGACCGGACGATCGTCTTCAAGCTGAAGCAGCCGTTCGCCGACTTCGACTACCTGGCGACGTTCTCGCAGACGGCCCCGGTGCCGCAGTCGAAGGACACCGGTGCGAAGTACGTGCAGGCCATCCAGTCCACGGGCCCGTACCAGTTCCAGTCCTACGAGGAGGGCCGCGGCGCCACCCTCGTGCGCAACCCGCAGTGGGACGCGAAGACGGACCCGATCCGCAAGGCTCTCCCGGACAAGGTCACGATCAAGTTCAAGGTCAACCCGGTCACGGTCGACAACGACCTGCTCTCCGACAAGATCACGGCTGACGCGGCCGGCACGGGTGTGCAGCCGCAGACCCAGCCGAAGGTGCTGCGCGGCAAGTACGCCAACCAGACGGACAGCTCGTACGCCGGTGCGACGCAGTACATCGCGCTGAACGTGAACGTGAAGCCGTTCGACAACGCCGACTGCCGCAAGGCCGTGCAGTGGGGCCTCGACAAGCAGTCGGTGCTCGACGCCATGGGCGGTTCGCCGAAGGGCGACGTGGCGACCACGCTGCTGCCGCCGTCGGTCAACGGCTACACCAAGTTCGACACCTACGCGACCGAGGGTCACAAGGGTGACGTGGCCAAGGCCAAGGCAGCGCTGAAGGCGTGCGGCAAGCCGAACGGCTTCAACACGATCCTGACGGCCCGTTCCGACCGGCCCGCCGAGGTCGCGCAGGCCACGGCCGTCCAGGCGTCGCTGAAGAAGATCGGCATCAACGTCGAGATCAAGCAGTTCCCCTCCGGCAAGTACTTCTCCAACTTCGCCGGTGTCCCGAGCTACGTCCACGACAACAAGCTCGGCATGCTCTCGATGGCGTGGGGCGCCGACTGGCCGACCGGCTACGGCTTCCTCGACCAGATCATCAACGGTGCGGCCATCAAGCCCTCGGGCGGCAACAACCTGATGGAGCTGGACGACCCGAAGATCAACAAGGCCCTGACGGACGCGATCGCCAACACCGACGACGCGGCCCGCACCAAGGCCTGGGGCGACATCGACAAGATGGTGCTCGACAACGCCTCGGTCGTTCCTGTCATCTACCGCAAGAACCTGCTGCTCAGGCCGACGTCCGCGGCCAACGTCACGGTGACGCAGGCCTACCTCGGCATGTACGACTACCTGCTGATGAGCTCCTCGAAGTAAGCCAGCAGGCCGGATCCTTTCGAAAGGCAGGTGAAGGCACCGAGTGGCCGCGGCGGACGATCCCGCCGCGGCCACCCGGGGCCGTACAGCTGTGGCTGCGTACATCCTCCGACGCGTCATGGGCGCGGTGCTGTTGCTGCTGGTGGTCAGCGCAGTCACTTTCGCCATCTTCTTCCTGGTTCCCCGCATCGGGGGCCAGACGGCCGACCAGTTGGCCACCCAGTACGTCGGCAAGGACGCGAACCCCGAGTCCGTCGCCGCGATCAAGCAGAACCTCGGGCTGGACCAGCCGGTCTACGTCCAGTACTGGGAGTTCATCAAGGGCCTCGTGGTGGGCGCCGACTACAAGTTCGGTCCCGACGCGACGCACTGCGGCGCACCCTGCTTCGGGTACTCCTTCAAGAGCCACATCGAGGTGTGGCCCCAGTTGGAGCAGCGGATCCCGGTCTCCTTCTCGCTGGCCGTCGGTGCGGCGGTGATCTGGCTGATCTCCGGTGTGACCACCGGCGTGATCTCGGCCCTGCGCAAGGGCAAGCCGATCGACCGCATCTCGATGTTCATCGCGCTCGCCGGCGTCTCGCTCCCGATCTTCTTCACCGGCCAGATCCTGCTCGCGCTCTTCGTCTACGAGATCCCCGTCTGGGAGAGCATCGACTACGTCCCGTTCACCGAGAACCCGGCCGAATGGGCATGGCACATGGTGCTTCCCTGGGTCAGCCTCGCCTTCCTCTTCTCCGCGCTCTACGCCAGGCTCACCCGGGCGGGCATGCTGGAGACGATGAGCGAGGACTACATCAGAACGGCCAGGGCCAAGGGTCTGAAGGAGAGCACGGTGGTGGCCAAGCACGGCCTGCGCTCCGCGCTCACCCCGATCGTCACCATCTTCGGCATGGACTTCGGCACCCTCGTCGGCACCGCGGTGCTCACCGAGACCGTGTTCTCCCTGCAGGGCATCGGTGCCTACTCGGTCCAGGCCATCAAGGACAACGACCTGCCCATCGTGATGGGCGTGACCCTGGTCGCCGCGTTCTTCATCGTCTTCTGCAATCTGATCGTCGACCTGGTGTACGCCGCCATCGACCCCCGGGTGAGGTACTCGTGAGCAAGCTCGACAAAGCCGCGCTCGGCGAACCGGACTCCGTCGCCCCGTCCACCGCGGACGACGTGTTCCTGTCCGTACGGGATCTGCGCATCCACTTCGACACGGACGACGGTCTGGTCAGGTCGGTGGACGGCGTCAGCTTCGATGTGCGCAAGGGCAAGACCCTGGGCATCGTGGGCGAGTCCGGCTCCGGCAAGTCCGTCACCTCTCTCGGTGTGATGGGCCTGCACCGCTCGGCGCGCGCCAAGGTCTCCGGCGAGGTGTGGCTGGACGGCCAGGAGCTGATCGCGGCCGACCCCGACGAGGTACGGCGGCTGCGCGGCCGGAAGATGGCCATGATCTTCCAGGACCCGCTGTCGGCGATGCACCCCTACTACACGGTGGGGCAGCAGATCGTCGAGGCGTACCGGGTCCACCACGACGTCAGCAAGAAGGTCGCCAAGCAGCGGGCGGTCGAGATGCTCGACCGGGTCGGCATCCCCGAGCCCGCCAAGCGCGTGGACGGCTACCCGCACGAGTTCTCCGGCGGTATGCGCCAGCGCGCGATGATCGCCATGGCGCTGGTGAACAACCCCGAGCTGCTCATCGCCGACGAGCCGACCACCGCCCTGGACGTCACCGTGCAGGCGCAGATCCTCGACCTGATCCATGATCTGCAGAAGGAGTTCGGCTCCGCGGTCATCATGATCACCCACGACCTGGGCGTGGTCGCCGAGATGGCCGACGACCTGCTGGTCATGTACGGCGGCCGGTGCGTGGAGCGCGGTCCCGCCGAGGACGTGTTCTCCGAGCCCCGGCACCCCTACACCTGGGGTCTGCTCGGCTCGATGCCGCGTATGGACCGGGAGGAGACGGACCGGCTCATCCCGATCAAGGGCGCGCCGCCCTCCCTCATCAACCTCCCGTCCGGCTGCGCCTTCAACCCGCGCTGCCCGTACGCGGACATCCCGAAGGACAACGTCACCCGCACGGTCCGCCCCGAGCTGACCGAGGTCGGCGGCGGTCACTGGGCCGCCTGCCACATGACCCAGGAGCAGCGGGAGCGTATCTGGACCGAAGAGATTGCGCCGAAGCTGTGAGCGACGAGAAACCGGTCAGCGAACCGGACACCAGCGGGGCCACCCTCACCAAGGACTCCGCCGCCGACGGCGAGATCCTGCTGAAGGTGACCGGCCTGCAGAAGCACTTCCCGATCCGCAAGGGTCTGCTCCAGCGGCAGACCGGCGCGGTGCGCGCCGTCGACGGCATCGACTTCGAGGTCCGCAGGGGCGAGACGCTCGGTGTCGTGGGCGAGTCGGGCTGCGGCAAGTCCACCATGGGCCGGCTGATCACCCGGCTGCTCGAACCGACCGGCGGCACGGTCGAGTTCGAGGGCAAGGACATCACGCACCTCGGCACGAGCGATCTGCGCCCGATGCGCCGTGACGTGCAGATGATCTTCCAGGACCCGTACTCCTCGCTGAACCCCCGGCACACGATCGGCACGATCGTCGGCGCCCCCTTCAGGCTGCAGGGCGTCGAGCCCGAGGGCGGCGTGAAGAAGGAGGTCCAGCGGCTGCTGTCGGTGGTCGGTCTCAACCCCGAGCACTACAACCGCTATCCGCACGAGTTCTCCGGCGGCCAGCGCCAGCGCATCGGCATCGCCCGCGCGCTCGCGCTCAACCCCAAGCTGGTCGTGGCGGACGAGCCGGTCTCGGCGCTGGACGTGTCGATCCAGGCGCAGGTGGTGAACCTGCTGGACGACCTCCAGGAGGAACTGGGCCTGACGTACGTGATCATCGCGCACGACCTGTCGGTCGTCCGGCACGTCTCGGACCGGATCGCGGTGATGTACCTCGGCAAGATCGTCGAGCTGGCCGAACGCGACCAGCTGTACAAGTCGCCGATGCACCCGTACTCCAAGGCCCTGCTGTCGGCCGTGCCGATACCGGATCCGAAGCGCCGGGGCGTCAAGAGCGAGCGCATCCTGCTGAAGGGTGACGTGCCCTCGCCGATCTCCCCGCCGAGCGGCTGCCGCTTCCACACCCGGTGCTGGAAGGCGACTCAGATGTGCAAGACGACCGAGCCGCCGCTGGTGGAGCTGCGGGCCGGGCAGCGCGTCGCCTGCCACCACCCGGAGAACTTCGAGGACCAGCAGCCGCAGGACACCCAGCTGCTGTCCTCGGCGAAGGAGGTGGCCAACGGTTCGTCCGTGGAGAAGGCCGCCTCCGGGGAGTCCGTGGAGAAGTAGCCCACCGGAGCCCCCGCCCCGCAGTCGGGGGGCGGGGGCTCGGCCATGGGTAAAAATGTTCGGGTGCTCCAGCAACTCTTCACCCCGTCCGTCCAGCACTCGCTCGAGCTGATCGGCATCTTCGTCTTCGCGATCTCCGGCGCCCTGCTGGCCGTCCGGAAGAACTTCGACGTGTTCGGCATCGCCGTCCTCGCCGAGGTCACCGCGCTGGGCGGCGGTCTCTTCCGTGACCTGGTCATCGGGGCCGTGCCGCCCGCCGCCTTCACGGACCTCGGGTACTTCCTCACCCCGCTGCTCGCCACCCTCCTGGTCTTCTTCCTGCACCCCCATGTGGAACGCATCCAGGTCGCCGTGAACGTCTTCGACGCGGCCGGCCTCGGCCTGTTCTGCGTCGCGGGGACGACGAAGGCGTACGAGTACGGGCTCGGCCTGACCGCCTCCGCCTGTCTGGGCCTGGCCACCGCGGTGGGCGGGGGCGTGCTGCGGGACGTGCTCGCCAACGAGGTGCCCTCGCTGCTGCGCTGGGACCGCGACCTGTACGCGGTCCCGGCGATCGTCGGCGCCACGATGGTCGTGCTGTTCATCCGCTACGACGTCCTGTCGCCGCTGACCAGCGCGCTCGCGGTGATCACCGGCTTCGTGCTGCGCCTGCTCGCGATGCGATACCACTGGCGAGCTCCGCGGGCGTGGCACCGGCGGTCGACGGTGAGCGAGGAGGAGCAGCCCCTCCTGCCGTGACGGGGTGGCGGCCCGTCATCTCCGTCAGCCAGCGGAACGCCGGGACGACCTGCGGCCGCCACAGCGCCATGGTGTGACCGCCCGCGCTGCTCGGCACGAACACCACGTGCACGGTCGTCGGGGCCTTCGCGGCCTGTTCCAGCGCCATGGCGTCCTCGTAGCCGTCGTGCGGCTGGCCGGAGAGGTAGAGCGCGATCCGCGGCGGGGCGGGCGCCTCGCGCAGCAGCACACAGGGGTTGTTCCCGGCGCGCAGGGCGGGGCTCTGCGCGGCGAGCGAGTCGCGTTCGCCGATCGGGTCGTTGTAGCCGGACAGGCTGACGGCGGCCCGGTAGCGGTCGGGGTGGGCGACGGCGAGCTTGGCCGCGCAGTGCGCCCCGGCCGAGTAGCCGGCGACGGCCCAGCCCCGCGGGGCGGACTCGGCGCGGAAGTTGTCCATGACCATCCTCGGCACGTCGACGCTCAGCCATGTGTCGGCATTGACCGTGCCCGGGATGTTGGCGCACCCGGTGTCCACCCCGGGCAGCAGGCTGGTGCGCGGCGCGACCAGGATGAACGGGGCGACCTGCCCGTCGCGCATCAGCGGCAGCAGCTGCTCGTGCGCGTACAGCGAGCCGAACCAGGCCTTCGCCGAGCCGGGGTAGCCGGGCAGCAGCTCGACGACCGGGAACCGGTGATGCCGGTAGGCCGGTTCGTCGTACTGCGGCGGCAGCCAGACGTAGACCTCGGCGTTCACCCCCGACACTCGGCCCTTGAGCTGGGTGACCCGTACCCCGCCGGCCGCGCGCATCCCGGGCCCGGTGGCCGGCTGGAAGGTCTGGCGCACCTCGGGCAGCCGCTCCAGGGCGAGGCCCCCGGTGCCGTCGGCGCCCAGATCGGCCGCCTGCTGCACATGGTCGCCGGTGCCGAGCAGGTCGCCCCAGGTGTCGTACAGGTTGTTGGCGTTGTTGACCAGGGTGAAGACCAGGGCCACCGCCGTCCCTTGGGCGAACAGCAGCATCAGTGTCCGGGCCGCGGCGCGCAGGGCCCGGGGCCCGCGGAGGCGCGACCAGAGGAGCAGCGGCAGCGCGAGGGCGACGACGGACAGCACGACCAGCGTGCAGAGGAACGAGGTCCCGGTGAGGCTCATGCCCTGACAGAGGGCGAGGACGGCCTGCGGGTGTCCGCATGAGTCGGACACTTACCGAGAAATTGCCCGTGTCTCACCAAGGCGGGAGCGCTGGGCGAGCGGGAAAAGCTACCGCTTAGTAGTTAGTTCTTGTACTGTTCAGCCATGCCAGAAGCAGCCACCGCCCCGGCCGCCCGGGCCACGATCGGCGACAGCGAGTTCGACCGCGACACAGCGCTCACCCCCCGCGCGCCCGGCGTCTACGACATCGACCTCTCCGCCGGCTGGACGATCATCAGTGCCGTCAACGGCGGCTACCTGCTGGCCGTCCTGGGCCGCGCGCTCGCGGACGCCCTGCCGCATGCCGACCCGTTCACCGTCTCGGCGCACTACCTGACCGCGTCCCAGCCCGGCCCGGCGGTCGTCCGCACGGACGTCGTCCGCACCGGCCGCACCCTGTCGACCGGCCAGGCCTCCCTCTTCCAGTACGACGACGAGGGCCGCGAGGTCGAACGCATCCGCGTCCTGGCCTCCTACGGCGACCTGGACGCCCTGCCCGACGACGTCCGTACGACGGCCGAGCCGCCCGCGATCCCGCCGATGGGGCACTGCTTCGGCCCCGAGGACGGGCCGGCCCCCGCCTCCGGCAGCTCGGCCATCGCCGACCGCCTGATGCTCAAGCTGGACCCGTCGACGCTGGGCTGGGCCCTCGGGCAGCCGTCCGGCAAGGGCGAGATGCGCGCCTGGTTCGGGCTCGCGGACGGCCGTGACCACGACCCGCTCTCCCTGCTGCTCGCGGTGGACGCCCTGCCGCCCACCGCCTTCGAGCTCGGGCTGAAGGGCTGGGTCCCCACCGTCGAGCTGACCGTGCATGTCCGCTGCCGCCCGGCACCGGGCCCCCTGCGCGTCTCGATCGCCACGCGCAACCTCGCCGGCGGCTTCCTGGAGGAGGACGCCGAGGTCTGGGACAGCGCCGACCGCCTGGTCGCCCAGTCCCGGCAGCTCGCCCGGGTCAGGCTCTAACGTGTCTTGAGCCGCGCTGTCGTCTTGAGCCGTGCTTTGCCCCGCTCACAGGCAGGTCACAGGGCGGCCTCAACGCAGCCCTAAGCGGCGTTGGTTGAGTACCCGCCTCAGGACTTCCTCGTCTTCCCTGGAGTGGTTGCTCATGAAGCGCGCGCGTCTCCTTCCCGCCGTGGCCCTGCTGGCCCTGTCGCCCCTGGCTCTGGTGGCCTGCGGCTCGAGTGACTCCTCGTCGTCCTCGAACAGTGGCGGCGGCTCCGGGCAGCAGCAGGCCTGCCAGGCGCCTTCGGGGGCTCCTTCCGGGGCTCCGTCGGGGGCTCCCTCCGGTGCGCCCTCGGGGGCTCCCTCCGGTGCGCCGTCGGGTGCTGCTTCCGGGAGTGCTTCCGGGGGCGCCAAGCCGTCGGGTGCGCCGTCCGCGGCGCCTTCGGGCGCGCCCAGTGGAGCGCCGGGCGGGGCTCAGGGCGGCGGGCAGGGCGGTCCCGGCGGTGGCCAGGGCGGCGGCTGCGGTGCTCCGGGCGGCGGCGGCCAGGCCTCGGGCGGACAGGGGTAGCAGACCCCGCAGGCGCAGAAGGAGCAGTAGGCGGAGAGGCGGCGGAGGGCCGACGGGGCCCTCCGGAATGCGACAGGGGCGGCGTGCTCGGCGAACGGGCGTGCCGCCCCGGCGCGTTGTGCGCTGGGTGTCAGTCCAGCCAGTGGTGGCGGCCGAGGCCGATCAGCCGCATCTGGCGCGTCGCCACCTGCGTGACGTGCCGAGTCCGCTGCGCACGCTCCTTCTCCGGTCCCTCCAGCGCCTCCAGGAAGAGCGACGCCGTGATCAGCATCTGGTCGACGTAGAGGTGCGCGAGCATCAGCAGGTCGTCCTCGCTCCAGCCCTCGGACACCGGGTCCTTGGCCAGCTCGTCCTTGACCTCCTGGGCGAAACGGGCCAGTTGCTCCCGTATCGCCTCCCGTACCGGCTGCACTCCGCCGTGCCGTTCACGGGCGATGAACCGGACATGCGCGGGGCACCCGTCGACGTGACGGGCGATCAGCTCGATGGCGCGCGTGATGCGCTCCTCGTGGTCGCCGGTCGCGGACACCGTCGTCCGGATCATCGGGTGCAGGCTCCCCAGTGCCTCCTCGACCAGGGCCACACCCAGATCCGCCGTGGAGCGGAAGTGCCGGTAGAAGGCCGTCGGGGCGACACCGACGGCGCGGGTGACCTCGCGCAGCCCCAGGCTGCTCAGGCTCTGCTCCTCCAGCAGTCCCAGGGCCGCGTCCAGGAGTGCCTGCCGGGTCTTCTGTTTCTGGGCCTGCCGGATGCCGAGAGTGTGACTCATACCATGCAGTTAACAACTGTTCTCTGGAATTGGAAAGTCATGGGAGACGCTAGACTGGGAAGTCAGTGAACAACTGTAACCACAACCGTTCACCGAAACCCTGGGGGCTTTTCCCATGCTGTTCATCGTCGCCGCACTCCTGCTGCTGGGGGTCGTGCTGGGCACCGTGGCCCACGCGCCGCTCACCTTCTCCGTCGCCGCCGGCGTGGTCATCGCCGCCTGGCTCGGCATCTTCGCGATCCGCGAGCGCCACAGCCGCCGGCGCCACACGCAGGCCCACTGACCGCCGGCCCTCGACCACCGTCCCGCCGACCCGACAGGGAGTCGATCATCATGCAGCTCACCGCTCCGGCCACGCGCCGCACCGGTATCCGCGACACCGACGGCATGGCCGTCGCGTCCTTCATCCTCGGCCTGCTCGGCCTGCTCGTCCTCAATCTCTTCCTCGGCCCGATCGCCATCGTGCTGGCGAGCGTCGCCCTGTGGCGCGGCACCGAGCGCCCCGGCCGCGCCTACCTGGGTCTGGGCCTGGGCATCGCCGACCTGCTGGTCCTGGCGGCGTTCATGGAGTTCGACAGCACGATCTCCTGGAGCTTCTGAGCCGCCGTCGGACGACCGTGCGCCGGCATGGCGCGGCCGGGCCCGTGGACGACGGGCGGCAGCCGCGCGGGAAAGCGGTTCACGTTCGGCCAACCTTGCTCTGAGGCCCGTGGAGGCAGAGCCGTAGAATCGGGCTCACCATGGCTTACCTCGACCACGCCGCGACCACCCCGATGCTTCCGGAGGCGGCAGAGGCGCTCACCGCGCACCTGGGTGCCACCGGCAACGCCTCATCCCTCCACGCATCCGGCAGGCAGGCCCGCCGTACCGTCGAGGAGGCTCGCGAGACCCTCGCCGAAGCCCTCGGCGCCCGCCCCAGCGAGGTCGTCTTCACCTCGGGCGGCACGGAGGCCGACAACCTCGCCGTCAAGGGCCTGTACTGGTCACGCCGCGACGCCGACCCGGCCCGCACCCGTGTCCTCGCCAGCCCCGTCGAGCACCATGCCGTCCTCGACGCCGTCCACTGGCTCGGCGAACACGAGGGCGCCACCATCGAGTACCTGCCGGTCGACGCCCACGGCCGCGTCCACCCGGACGCCCTGCGCGAGGCGATCGCCCGCGACCCCGACGACGTGGCCCTCGCCACCGTCATGTGGGCGAACAACGAGATCGGGACGATTCTGCCGATCCGTGAACTCGCCGACGTGGCCGCCGAGTTCGGTGTCCCCCTGCACTCGGACGCCGTCCAGGCCTTCGGGCAGATCCCCGTGGACTTCGCCTCCTCCGGCCTCGCCGCGATGACGGTGTCCGGCCACAAGATCGGCGGCCCCTACGGCATCGGCGCGCTGATCCTCGGCCGCGAGCACGCTCCCGTACCGGTTCTGCACGGCGGCGGCCAGGAACGCCATGTGCGCTCCGGCACCCTCGACGTGCCCGCCATCGCCTCCTTCGCGGTCGCCGGCCGGCTGGCCGCCGAGCAGCGCGAGTGGTTCGCCCGCGAGGTCGGCGCCCTGCGCGACGCCCTGGTCACCGCGGTCCGCTCGGCCGTGCCGGACGCCATCCTCGGCGGCGACCCCGCACCGGAGGGCCGCCTCCCCGCCAACGCGCACTTCACCTTCCCCGGCTGCGAGGGCGACTCCCTGCTGCTCCTGCTCGACGCCCAGGGCATCGAATGCTCCACGGGCTCCGCCTGCACCGCCGGCGTCGCCCAGCCCAGCCACGTCCTCCTCGCCACCGGCACCGACCCCGACCTGGCCCGCGGCACGCTCCGCTTCTCCCTCGGCCACACCTCCACCGAGTCCGACATCAAGGCCCTGGCGAAGGCCATCGGCCCGGCGGTGGAACGGGCGCGGGCGGCGGGGCTGACGTAGCGCGCCGGGGCCGGCCGGTCAGGCCGGAGCCGTACGTGCCTGCTTCACCAGGCGCATGTACCTGTCCCAGTCCCAGTGCGGCCCCGGATCCGTGTGGTCCGTGCCCGGGACCTCCACGTGGCCGATGATGTGCTCGCGGTCGACGGGTATGTCGTAGCGCGCGCAGATGCGGGCCGTGAGGCGGGCCGAGGCTTCGTACATCTCGTCCGTGAGGTCCTGCGGGCGGTCCACGAAGCCCTCGTGCTCGATGCCGACACTGCGTTCGTTGTAGTCGCGGTTGCCCGCGTGGTACGCCACGTCCAGCTCGCGGATCATCTGCGTGACGTGCCCGTCCTGGCGGACGATGTAGTGCGCGGCCGCCTTGTGCCCCGGGTCCTGGAAGGCCTTCACCGCGCTGTCGAAGCTGCCCTGCGTGACATGGACGATCACCATGTCTATACCGAAGTCGTCGGGGCGGTCCGCCCGGCGCCAGTTCGCCTCCGACGCCGCCACCCAACGCGCACCCGCGTAGTCGACCTCGCCCGCCTTGCGCGGCTTCTCGACGCCGGGAGTCCGCCACCACAGGCGCGCGAGTTCGTCCCGGGCCAGCACGGCCGTGCCCGCCGCTGCCGCCGCCCCGCCGATCAGCAGCGCGCGACGCCCGACCTTCCGGTCGCCGTCCTTCGAAGCCTTCCGCTGTCCCATGTGATCGTCAACGGATACTCGTGAGCCCTGGTTCCCGCGCCCCCGTACCCTGGAAGGGCTATGACTGAAACCCCGCAGCGCTCCCGTCCCCTCCGCGTCCTGGCCGCCATGTCCGGCGGAGTCGACTCCGCCGTCGCCGCCGCCCGCGCGGCCGAGGCGGGCCACGATGTGACCGGTGTCCACCTCGCGCTCTCCGCCAACCCCCAATCCTTCCGGACGGGCGCGCGCGGCTGCTGCACCATCGAGGACTCGCGCGACGCCCGCCGCGCCGCTGACGTCATCGGGATCCCCTTCTACGTGTGGGACCTCGCCGACCGCTTCCGCGAGGACGTGGTCGAGGACTTCGTCGCCGAGTACGAGGCCGGCCGCACCCCCAACCCCTGCCTGCGCTGCAACGAGAAGATCAAGTTCGCGGCCCTCCTCGACAAGGCGCTCGCGCTGGGCTTCGACGCGGTGTGCACCGGCCACTACGCCAAGGTCGTCACGCTCGCCGACGGCACCCGTGAGCTGCACCGCGCCTCCGACATGGCCAAGGACCAGTCGTACGTCCTGGGCGTGCTGGACGACCGGCAGCTCGCCCACGCCCTCTTCCCCCTCGGCGACACGGTCACCACGAAGGACGAGATCCGCGCGGAGGCCGAGCGCCGGGACCTGGCGGTGGCCAAGAAGCCCGACTCGCACGACATCTGCTTCATCGCCGACGGCGACACCCAGGGCTTCCTGGCGGAGCGGCTCGGCAGGTCCGAGGGCGACATCGTCGACGAGTCCGGCCACCGCATCGGCACGCACGAGGGCGCGTACGGCTTCACCATCGGCCAGCGCAAGGGCCTGCGCATCGGCACCCCGGCCCCCGACGGCAAGCCCCGCTACGTCCTCGACATCTCCCCGGTGGACAACACGGTCACGGTCGGCCCGGCCGCCGCGCTGGACGTCAGCGCCCTGACCGCGATCAAGCCGCGCTGGTGCGGTGCCGCCCCCGCGGGCCCGGGCACCTACACGGCCCAGCTCCGCGCCCACGGCGGCGAGACCGAGGTGACCGCCGAACTCGTCGACGGCTCCCTGGAGGTCACCTTCACCGAGCCGGTCCGCGGCGTCGCCCCCGGCCAGGCGATCGTGCTGTACGACGGCACGCGCGTGGTGGGCTCGGCGACGATCGCCTCGACGACCCGGGCGACGGCGGGCGTGGCCTGAGGCCGGGCCATCATCCTGTAGGAAGAAGTTCCGTCAGCACAGGCGCCAGCACGTTCGACCCGGCGACCCGGCGACCCGGCGACGGCGGGCGTGGCCCTGACGCCGCAGACGGGCCAGGTCCGGTGCGCTGCTGGAGTCGCCGGCTGCGGTCGAGGCAGCCAGGGTCCGTCAGCCCCGCCCGAAGAACTCCGTCAGCACCGGCGCCAGCACATTCGGCTCGACCATGTGCGTCTGGCCCTGGAGCGTGCGGTACACGCCCGTGGGGACCGAGTCCGCGATCGCCCGGGCCGCCTCACGCAGCCAGGCGGGGCTCGCGTCGCCCGCGACCGCCAGGACCGGGACGCCGACCGCGGCCAGCCGGTCGCGGGGGACCCGGCCGTCGCGCATGACGGCGTCGTCGTAGGCGAGGCTCGCGGCGATCGCCTCCATGCCGGCCCACATGGGGGACTGGCGGGCGCCCTGGATCATCCCCTCGGCCAGGCCGGCCAGCCGCAGGAACAGCTCGACCGCGTCCCCGCGCCGTCCCTCGGCGAGCGCCTCCGTCAGCCGCCCGGTGTACTCCGCGCGCTCCTTGGCGCCCTCCTCGGACATCGCGAACGGCGTCTCGTACACCGCGACGCGCCGCACCGGCAGTCCGCTCGCCGCCGCCTCCAGGGCCAGCGCCCCGCCCGACGAGATGCCGTACAGGAACGCCTCGCCGCCCACCGCCTCGATCACCGCCGCCAGGTCCTCGAGCTCCCGCTCCACGGCGTACGGCGCGGTGTCCCCGCTGGCACCGCGGCCCCGGCGGTCGTACACGACGGCCTGGAAACGCTCCGAGAGCGACACGGCCAGCGGCGCCAGGGTGCCGCCCGTCGACATCGCGCCGCTCACCAGAACGACCGCGGGGCCCTGTCCGGTGCTCTCGTAGGCGATGCGGGTGCCGTCGCGCGAAAGGATCTTCTTGTCCATGCTCATGCAGACTGCCGCACGGCAGGGTGTTCATCGGTGAGGCGGGCCGTGCGTCAGCCGATCACATCACTTCCACCTCGTAGAAGCACAGGTGGTCCTTGATCTCCGCGACGTCCGGCTTGGGATCCGGATACGCCCACACGAGGTCCGCCGCGTCCGGCAGCGACCAGTAGGAAGCGGTGCCCTTGAACGGGCAGTACGTCTGGGAGCCGGACGGTGTCAGCAGGTCCAGGCGTACGTCCTCGGCCGGGATGTAGAACCGCTC
Source organism: Streptomyces purpurascens (assembly GCF_045040895.1). Taxonomy (NCBI): domain Bacteria; kingdom Bacillati; phylum Actinomycetota; class Actinomycetes; order Kitasatosporales; family Streptomycetaceae; genus Streptomyces; species Streptomyces purpurascens. Next base: position 6,512,946 of record NZ_CP108341.1, read on the forward strand.
GGGACAGCCCGTCTCCCGCAGGACCAGCGCCCGGTCGCTCTCCGCCAGGACCTGTTCGCCGCGCACCACGCGCACGTGCCGCCCGCTCCGCTCGATGGTGATGCGATGCCCTGTGGTCACGATCGCCCTCCTTGGGTAGCCGAGTCCTTCGCTACAGCGCACGCTGTAGCGGAGTTCTTCCCTCGCCGCAGGAGGCCCCCATGCGAGCAGCAGAACCGGCCGGAAACCGCAGCACCCTGGCCCACCAGGTCAGGTACGCCCTGCGCCACCCGGGGCGCGTGCCCGCGCACGCCCGGCGCACGGTGCGGGACGCCTGGCTACGGCTGCGCTATCGCGACCACATCTCCTACTACCGCGCCGTCATGGCCTCCGACGCGGCGCGCAGCGCGGAGGCGGCGGTGGGGCACAACCCCTCGCGCGAGGCGTGGACGCGGATCGGGCGCATGCAGTTCGACTACCTGGTGGGGCACGGCCTCAAGCCGCAGCACCGGATGCTGGAGATCGGCTGCGGCAATCTGCGCGCCGGACGCCTGTTCATCGACCACCTTGACGCCGGCCACTACTACGGCATCGACATCTCGCCGCACATCCTGCTCGCCGCCCAGGACACCCTCGTGTCCGAGGGCCTCCAGCCCAAACTGCCCTACCTGGCGCTCGCCGACGACCTCACCTTCGCCTTCCTGCCCGACGCGCACTTCGACGTCGTGCACGCGCACAGCGTCTTCTCGCACTCGCCGCTGCACGTCATAGAGGAGTGCTTCGCCCACGTCGGCCGGATCCTCGCACCCGGCGGCTTCTTCGACTTCACGTTCGACCGCACCGAGGGCGAGGAGCACCAGGTACTGCACGAGGATTTCTACTACCGGACCCGGACGCTGACCGAACTCGCCGCGCAGCACGGCCTGGAGGCCCGGTTCATGGACGACTGGGAGGAACTCCCGCATCGGCAGTCCAAAATGCGGGTCACCACGGCCCCCGACCGTGCCCGTACGGTGGGCTCATGAACATCTGTGTCTTCCTCTCCGCCGCCGACCTCGACGAGCGCTACACCCGCCCCGCGCGCGAATTCGCGACCCTGCTGGGCAAGGGCGGTCACACCCTGGTGTGGGGCGGCTCGGACGTCGGCCTCATGAAGGTGGTCGCCGACGGGGTGCAGGAGGCGGGCGGCCGGCTCACCGGCGTCTCCGTGCAGTTCCTCTCGGCGAAGGCCCGCCCGGGCGTCGACGAGATGGTCGTCGCCAAGGACCTCGCCGAGCGCAAGAGGCTCCTCCTGGAGAAGGCCGACGCCGTGGTCGTCATGGTCGGCGGCACCGGCACGCTCGACGAGGCGACCGAGATCCTGGAACTGAAGAAGCACGGCCACACGGACAAGCCGGTCGTCCTGCTCAACACCGCGGGCTTCTACGACGGTCTGAAGGAGCAGTTCCGCCGCATGGAGGCCGAGGGCTTCCTGCCCCGCCCGCTCACCGACCTGGTCTTCTTCGCGGAGGAGCCGGTGGGGGCCCTGGCGTACCTGGAGGAGAGCCGCGGCATCGAGTGACCTCGCGCTGATGCGAGCATGGCGGGCATGGCTACTCATGTGATCACCGGAGCGGGCTCCGGCATCGGCGCGGCCGTGGCCCGCCGTCTGCACGCGCGTGGGGACGAGCTCGTGCTGCACGCGCGCGACGCGGGCCGGGCGAAGGAGCTGGCGGCCGAGTTCCCGGGGGCGAAGACCCTCGTCGGCGACCTGGCCGACCCCGACAAGCTCTCCTGGGCCTTCTCCCACCAGTCGCTGCCCGACCGCGTGGACTCGCTGCTGCACATCGCCGGGGTCGTCGACCTCGGCCCGGTCGGCGACCTCACCCCGAAGACCTGGCGCCACCAGCTCAACGTCAACCTCGTCGCCCCCGCCGAGCTGACCCGCCACTTCCTGCCTCAGCTGCGCGCCGCCCGGGGCCACGTGGTCTTCGTCAACTCCGGCGCCGGCCTCAACGCCCACGCCGGCTGGTCCGCGTACGCCGCCTCCAAGCACGGCCTGAAGGCCCTCGCCGACTCCCTGCGCCACGAGGAGCACGCGGGCGGCGTCCGCGTCACCTCGGTCTACCCCGGCCGCACGGCCGGCCCCATGCAGGCCAAGGTCCACCAGCAGGAGGGCAAGGAGTACGACGCCTCCAAGTGGATCGACCCCGAGTCGGTGGCGACCACGCTGGTGATGGCGCTGGATCTGCCCAGGGACGCGGAGGTGAACGACCTGACGGTGCGGCCGGGTCGCTGACTCTCTCGCCCCCGCCGCCCCTACCCGTCCCGTCCCCGGGGGCTGCCGCCCCCGGACCCCCGCTTCGGCCTGAACGGCCTCGTCCTCAAACGCCGGACGGGCTGTAAAACTCAGCCCCTCCGGCGTTTGAGGAGCGGGGTCTGGGGCGGAGCCCCAGAAGGACGGGACGGGTAGGGGCGGCGGGGGCGGAAAACATAGGCTTCTGGGCGTGAACGCAAATCCCACCTTCGCCCCCGCCACCGGCGTGGGGTCCATGCCGGGCGGCGACGCCCGAGAAGCCGCCAAGACCGCCACCGGAACCTTCGAGGACTTTCCCTTCCTGCCCGAACTGCCCGCCCGGGGACCGGGAGCGGACATGATCGGGCGAACCGCCGGACTGCTCGTCGAGCTGTACGCGCGCGTGGAGCCCAGCGGCTGGCGCCTAGGGGACCGGCCCGGGCGGGACACCAAACGGGCCCGCTCCTGGCTCGGCGAGGACCTCGACGCGCTGGAGGAGTTCACACAGGAGTACGCGGGGCCGCTGAAGGTCCAGGCCGTCGGGCCCTGGACCCTCGCCGCCAACCTGGAGCTGCGCAACGGCGAGGCCGTCCTCTCCGACCCCGGAGCCTGCCGCGACCTCGCCGCCTCCCTCGCCGAGGGACTCCGGCTGCACCTGGCCGAGGTCCGGCGGCGCATCCCCGGGGCGCAGCTCGTCCTCCAGTTTGACGAGCCGTCCCTCACCGCCGTCCTGCGCGGCCAGGTGAAGTCCGCCAGCGGCTACCGCACCCACCGGGCCGTCGACCGGCAGATCGTCGAGGCCACGCTCCGCGACGCCATGGGGGTGCACGCCGACGGCCCGGTCGTCGTCCACTCCTGCGCACCGGACGTCCCGTTCGCCCTGCTCCGCCGGGCAGGCGCGGCGGCCGTCTCCTTCGATTTCTCCCTGCTCACCGAGCGTGACGACGACACGATCGGCGAGGCGGTGGAGGCCGGCACCCGGCTCTTCACCGGTGTCGTCCCGGCCACGGAGGGCCCATTGTCAGACCCTGCCGGTAGCGTCATGGGTGTCAGGACGCTGTGGCGCAGGCTGGGGCTGTCACCGGGGCTTCTCGCGGAGGCGGTCACCGTCACCCCGGCGTGCGGACTCGCGGGGGCCTCCCCGGGGTACGCGCGCGCGGCTCTCGCCCACTGCGTCCGGGCGGCGAGATCTCTCGCGGACAACCCAGAGTAACGGGAGGACGACACGGTGGCCGGGGACAAGCAAGCGGAGACGACGACGGTGCCCGCCGAGGCACGGGAGAAGCACGCGCGCCTCGCTGAGCAGATCGAGGAGCACCGCTTCCGGTACTACGTGAAGGACGCTCCCGTCGTCAGCGACGCGGAGTTCGACCAACTGCTGCGTTCCCTGGAGGCGCTGGAGGAGGAGCATCCCGAACTGCGCACGCCGGACTCGCCGACCCAGAAGGTCTCCGGGTCGTACGAGACGGAGTTCACGGCGGTCGAGCACCGCCAGCGCATGCTCTCCCTCGACAACACGTTCAACGACGAGGAGATGGCCGCCTGGACGGAGCGCATCGCCAGGGAACTGGGCGAGCAGGACTACCACTTCCTGTGCGAGCTGAAGGTCGACGGCCTCGCCGTGAACCTCACCTACGAGCACGGCCGTCTCACCCGCGCGGCGACCCGCGGAGACGGCCGCACCGGCGAGGACATCACGCCGAACGTCCGGACGATCGCCGAGATCCCGGAGCGTCTCAAGGGCGACTCCGTTCCCGACCTCGTGGAGATCCGCGGCGAGGTCTACTTCCCGATGGAGAAGTTCCAGGAGCTCAACGCCCGTCTGGTCGAGGCCGGCGACAAGCCCTTCGCCAACCCGCGCAACGCGGCGGCCGGTTCACTGCGCCAGAAGGACCCGCGCGTCACCGCCACCCGCCCCCTGCACATGGTGGTCCACGGCATCGGCGCCCTGGAGGGCTTCACCGGCCTGACCCGCCTCTCCCAGGCGTACGACCTGCTGAAGACCTGGGGCCTGCCGGTTTCCGGCCACAATCGGGTGGTCGACGGCCTCGACGGCATCCGGGAGTTCATCGCGTACTTCGGCGAGAACCGCCACTCCGTGGAGTGGGAGATCGACGGCGTCGTCGTCAAGCTCGACCAGATCCCGCTCCAGGGCCGCCTCGGCTCCACCTCGCGCGCGCCGCGCTGGGCCATCGCGTACAAGTACGCGCCGGAGGAGGTCAACACCAAGCTCGTCAACATCCGTGTGGGCGTGGGCCGCACGGGCCGGGTCACGCCGTACGCCCAGGTCGAGCCGGTCACGGTCGCGGGCTCCGAGGTCGAGTTCGCCACGCTGCACAACCAGGACGTGGTCAAGGCCAAGGGCGTCCTCATCGGCGACACCGTGGTGCTGCGCAAGGCCGGTGACGTCATCCCCGAGATCCTCGGGCCGGTCGCCGACCTGCGCGACGGCAGCGAGCGCGAGTTCGTGATGCCGAGCGAGTGCCCCGAGTGCGGTACGGCGTTGCGGCCGATGAAGGAGGGCGACGTCGACCTGCGCTGCCCGAACGCCCGCACCTGCCCGGCCCAGTTGCGCGAGCGCCTGTTCTACCTCGCGGGCCGCAAGGCCCTGGACATCGAGCACTTCGGCTATGTGGCGGCGGCGGCCCTCACCGCGCCGCTGGAGCCGAAGGACCCGCCGCTGGTCGACGAGGGCGACCTGTTCGACCTCACCATCGACCAGCTGCTGCCCATCAAGGCGTACGTCCTCGACTCGGACAGCGGCCTGCCCAAGCGGGACCCGAAGACCGGCGAGGAGAAGGTCGCCACGATCTTCGCGAACCAGGAGGGCAACCCCCGGAAGAACGCGCTCGCCATGCTGGAGAACATCGCGGCGGCCAAGCAGCGCCCGCTCGCCCGCATCCTGACCAGCCTGTCGATCCGTCACGTCGGACCCGTCGCGGCCGAGGCGCTGGCCCGTGAGTTCCGCTCGATCGAGCGCATCGACCAGGCCACGGAGGAGGAGCTGGCGGTCACCGAGGGCGTCGGTTCGACCATCGCCGCCTCCCTCAAGCAGTGGTTCGCCGAGGACTGGCACCGCGAAATCATCCGTAAGTGGAAGGCCGCCGGCGTCCGCATGGAGGAGGAGAGCACCGGCGAGGACGAGGGGCCGCGCCCGCTCGAAGGGCTCACCGTCGTCGTCACCGGCACCCTCGAACACTTCACGCGGGACGGCGCCAAGGAGGCGCTGCAGAGCCGCGGAGCGAAGGTGACCGGATCGGTTTCGAAGAAGACGTCATTCGTCGTTGTGGGTGACAGCCCAGGATCGAAATATGACAAGGCGATGCAGCTGAAGGTGCCGGTCCTGAACGAGGAGGGTTTCGGCGTCCTGCTGGAGCAGGGGCCGGACGCGGCGGCCGAAGTCGCGCTTTCGGCCGAGGAGTAGCGGTTGAAGGCCACCCGTTCGGCGCATACCAGATGCATACGGGTGGCCGGGGCGCATTCGGGCAACCGTCCGCGACCGCTGCCCGTGGAAGCCTTCTGCGGCCTACTGTTGAGATGTGCGCCTGCCGTGCCCAGCTGCGGTCGGGGCATCTTCGTGCTCGCACAGAGCGCGGGGAAGGGTTTCCAACGCGGGCCGTCGAGGGTTGTCGGGCACCGGGCCGCGGGGCGTGGGCACCGCCGGCTGTGAGAGGGACGGGAATGGAACCGACCGAGAGCGCCGTGCCGGGCTCACGGCTGCGCCTGCGCCGCATGGCGGTCGCATGGCGTGCAGTCCGTGGGGTCGGACGGCCGGCGGGGCGTCCGGGTGTGGAAGTGCGCGCCGTCGGACAGTACACCGCGGACGGGCGTGCCGTCGGTGGGCGCGCCGCAGCGGACGGCCGCGGCGCCGCACCGCCGGTCACCGAGCACACCCCCGGACTGACCGGCGAGGACGCGGACGGCGAACGGCACCAGTCCTGGCCCGCGCTGCCCGCCGCGGTCGTCGCGGCGGCCGGGTTCGTCCTGGGCGCCGGCTTCTACCGCGCCTTCACCGGCGGCCACGCGCTGTTCCCGTCCGGCACGGCCGGCTGGGCGCTGGCCGTGCTCACCGGCATCATCGTCGGCCACCTCGTGATGCTCGGCCGCTCCCGCTGGTGGGGCGGCACCGGCTCGGGCGCCGCCCTCACCCTCGCCGTGCTGCTGCTCTACGGCTGGGTACCGGCCGGCATGGTCAGCCTCACGGTCGTCGTGCTGGTCGGCGTGGCCCGCCGCAACCGCTGGCGCCAGGGCGTGCTGCACGGGGCGGTCGACCTCCTCGGCATCGGCGCCGGCGCCCTGGTGCTCGCCGCCTTCGGAACCGTGCCGTCCGTCGAGTCGCCCGCGCGGCCCGACGCCTGGACGCTCGCCACCGCACCCCAGGTGGCCCTGGTCGCCGCCGCCTACCTGATGGTCTCCCGCGTCCTGCTCTGGTATCTGCACGCCCCGCGCCCCGGACTGCCCACGGTCGCCCGCACCGCCCTGGTCAGACAAGGCCTGGTCGCGGTCGCGCTGCTGGGGATCGCGCCGCTGGTCTGCGTGGTGGCGGTGGCCAAGCCGATCCTGCTGCCCCTGTTCTCCATCCCCCTCATCGCCCTGGACTCCACCCTGTGGATAGCCCGGGCCCGAGCGGAGGAGCAGCTGCGCGACCCGCTGACCGGGCTGCCCAACCGCCAGTGGCTGCTGGAGCGCATCTGGACCGCGCTGGACGACGCCGAGCGGATCGACGCCCGCGCCGCCCTGATGCTGATCGACCTCGACCGGTTCCGGTCGGTCAACGACACGCTGGGTCACCTCGCCGGTGACCGGCTGCTGCTGCAGATCGCCGACCGGCTGCGGGTGGCGCTGCCGCGCGGGGCCGAGGCCGCCCGGCTCGGCGGGGACGAATTCGCCGTCTTACTGCCCGTCGCCGACTCCACGACGTCCGCGACCCGGGTCGCCCGCGGCCTGGTCGCCGCGCTCAGCTCCCCCCTCGACCTCGACGGCCTCACCCTCGTCCTGGAGGCCAGCGCCGGAGTCGCCGTCTTCCCCGACCACGCCTTGGACGCCGAAGGGCTGCTGCGGCGGGCTGACGTGGCGATGTACCAGGCGAAGCGGGACCGTACGGGCGTGGAGGTCTACGAGTCCAAGCGCGACTCGAACACCCCCGACCGGCTCGGTCTGCTGGGCGATCTGCGCCGCGCCCTCGAAGCCAATGAAGTGCATCTGCACTACCAGCCGAAGGTCCGCTTCGACGGACAGGTCGTGGGCCTGGAGGCCCTGGTCCGCTGGGTGCACCCCGAGCGGGGCAAGGTGCCGCCGGACGAGTTCATAGCGATCGCCGAGTCCTCGGGCCTGATGCCCCACCTCACCGAGTACGTCCTGGAGGCCGCGCTCGGCCAGGTCGCGCGCTGGCGCGCCCAGGGCCTGTTCGTCCCGGTCGCCGTGAACGTCTCCCCGCGTGACGTGCACAGCGCCGGCTTCGCGGGCTCCGTCGCCGCCCGGCTCGCCCGGCACGGCGTCCCCGCGGGAGCGCTCCAACTGGAGATAACGGAGCACGTCCTCCTGGAGGACCCGCAGCGCGCCGCCGACACCCTCAACGCTCTGACCGGGCACGGCGTGAAGATGTCCCTGGACGACTTCGGCACCGGGTACTCCTCGCTCGTGCACCTGCGCCGGCTCCCGGTCAGCGAACTGAAGATCGACCGCTCGTTCGTGGCGCGGCTCGCGGTCGACACCGAGGACGCGGAGATCGTGCGCTGCACCGTCGACCTCGCGCACTCCCTCGGCCTGCTCGTCGTCGCCGAGGGCGTCGAGGACGACGAGACCTGGGAGCGCCTGCGCGACCTCGGCTGCGACGCCGTCCAGGGCTGGCTGGTCGCCGCCGCGATGCCCCCCGACGAGACCACGGCCTGGCTCCGCGCCCGGGGCTCCCGCGGCTGGCAGCGGCCCCGCGCCGCCCTGCCGGCGGCGACGGCGGACGACTCGGGCCGGGTCGGCTAGGTTCCGTACCTGAAGCGCCCCGGCGGGGCCGGGGCGCGACTGCACGGGAAACCGTTTCACGGGCATCGCCCCTCGCCCCATAGGATTGGGCCAAACCACACTCACTCACCACCCCAGAGGATCGCTGCATGCCTGGCATCACGCGCGAGGAGGTCGCCCACCTCGCCCGGCTGGCGCGTCTGGAGCTGAAGCCCGAAGAGCTCGACCACTTCGCGGGACAGCTGGACGACATCATCGGCGCGGTCGCCCGCGTCAGCGAGGTCGCCGACCAAGACGTACCGCCGACCTCGCACCCGCTCCCGCTGACGAACGTCATGCGCGTGGACGAGGTCCGTCCGTCGCTCACCCCCGAGCAGGCGCTCTCCGGCGCCCCGGCCCAGGAGCAGCAGCGTTTCAAGGTGCCGCAGATCCTGGGGGAGGACTAGAAGTCATGACGGACATCATCAAGCTCACGGCCGCCGAGACCGCCGCGAAGATCGCCTCCGGCGAGCTCACGGCCGTCCAGGTCACCGAGGCCCACCTCGCCCGGATCGAGGCCGTCGACGAGAAGGTGCACGCCTTCCTGCACGTCGACCGCGAGGGTGCCCTCGCGCAGGCCCGCGCCGTCGACGAGAAGCGCGCCAAGGGCGAGAAGCTCGGCCCGCTGGCCGGCGTCCCGCTCGCGCTGAAGGACATCTTCACCACCGAGGGCGTGCCGACCACGGTCGGCTCGAAGATCCTCGAGGGCTGGATCCCGCCGTACGACGCGACCGTCACCCAGCGCCTGAAGGCCGCCGACGTCGTCATCCTCGGCAAGACCAACATGGACGAGTTCGCCATGGGGTCCTCCACCGAGAACAGCGCCTACGGCCCGACCGGCAACCCCTGGGACCTCACCAAGATCCCCGGCGGCTCCGGTGGCGGCTCGTCCGCCGCGCTCGCCTCCTTCCAGGCCCCCCTCGCCATCGGCACCGACACCGGCGGCTCCATCCGCCAGCCCGCCGCCGTCACCGGCACGGTCGGTGTGAAGCCGACGTACGGCGGGGTGTCCCGGTACGGCATGGTCGCCTTCTCCTCCTCCCTCGACCAGGGCGGGCCCTGCGCCCGCACGGTCCTGGACGCGGCCCTGCTGCACGAGGTCATCGCCGGGCACGACCCGCTCGACTCGACCTCCATCGACGAGCCCGTCCCGGCGGTCGTCGAGGCCGCCCGCAACGGCAGCGTCGAGGGCATGCGCGTCGGCGTCGTCAAGCAGTTCCGCGGCGAGGGCTACCAGGCCGGCGTCATCCAGCGGTTCGACGAGTCCGTCGCGCTGCTGAAGGAGCTGGGCGCCGAGATCGTCGAGCTGGACTGCCCGTCCTTCGACCTGGCGCTGTCGGCGTACTACCTGATCGCGCCGTCCGAGTGCTCCTCCAACCTCGCCCGCTTCGACGGCCTGCGCTACGGCCGGCGGACCGGCGACGACGGCACGCACTCCGCCGAGGAGGTCACCTCCCTCACCCGCGAGGCCGGCTTCGGCCCCGAGGTCAAGCGCCGCATCATGCTCGGCACGTACGCCCTGTCGAGCGGCTACTACGACGCGTACTACGGCAGCGCCCAGAAGGTCCGCACGCTCATCAAGCAGGACTTCGACAAGGCGTTCGAGCAGGTCGACGTCATCGTCTCGCCGACGACCCCGACCACCGCCTTCGCGATCGGCGAGCGCGCCGACGACCCGATGGCGATGTATCTCGCCGACCTGTGCACCATCCCGACCAACCTGGCGGGCAACGCGGCCATGTCGCTGCCGTGCGGTCTCGCCCCGGAGGACAACCTCCCGGTCGGCCTGCAGATCATCGCCCCGGTCATGAAGGACGACCGCCTTTACAAGGTGGGAGCCGCCGTCGAGGCCGCCTTCGTGGAAAAGTGGGGCCATCCGCTGATCGAGGAGGCTCCGTCGCTGTGAGTGCACTGACCAAGGCCAAGGGCTTCAAGAAGTCCAAGTCCGGCACGTACCTGTCCATCGCCGGGACCGCGTTCGGCGCGATCGGCGTCGCCAAGCGGCTGAAGAAGGCCCGCGCCGAGCAGGACACGCTGGTCCTGATCGACGCCACCGTGTCCGCCGTCGCCATCGTCACCGGCCTCGCCATCCTCTACCGCGAGCTGAAGCGGCTGGGCGACGACGACGTCCTGCTGGGCTGAGAGGGAAGTTTCACCGTGACCACCACGACCGACCTGGCGTCGTACGAGGAAGCACTCGCGTCGTACGACCCCGTCATGGGCCTCGAGGTCCATGTCGAACTCGGCACCAAGACCAAGATGTTCTGCGGCTGTTCGACCGAACTCGGCCAGGACGCCAACGCGCAGACCTGCCCCGTCTGTCTCGGCCTGCCCGGCGCGCTCCCGGTCGTCAACGCGACCGGCGTCGAGTCCGCGATCAAGATCGGCCTCGCGCTGAACTGCGAGATCGCCGAGTGGTGCCGCTTCGCCCGGAAGAACTACTTCTATCCGGACATGCCGAAGAACTTCCAGACCTCCCAGTACGACGAGCCGATCGCCTTCAACGGCTACCTCGACGTGCAGCTGGAGGACGGCGAGACCTTCCGCGTGGACATCGAGCGTGCCCACATGGAGGAGGACACCGGCAAGTCGACGCACGTCGGCGGCGCCACCGGCCGTATCCACGGTGCGTCCCACTCCCTGCTGGACTACAACCGCGCCGGCATCCCGCTCATCGAGATCGTCACCAAGCCGATCGAGGGCGCGGGCGAGCGTGCCCCCGAGGTCGCGCGGGCCTACGTCCGTGAGCTGCGCGAGCTCATCAAGGCGCTCGGCGTCTCCGAGGCCCGGATGGAAATGGGCCAGATGCGCTGCGACGTGAACCTGTCGCTGCGCCCGAACGGCACCGAGAAGTTCGGCACGCGCTCGGAGACGAAGAACGTCAACTCGCTGCGGTCCGTGGAGCGCGCGGCCCGCTTCGAGATCCAGCGGCACGCGGCTGTGCTCAGCAGCGGCGGCACGATCATCCAGGAGACCCGGCACTTCCACGAGGACACGGGGTCGACGACCTCGGGCCGCGTGAAGGAGGAGGCCGAGGACTACCGGTACTTCCCGGAGCCCGACCTGGTGCCGGTGGCCCCCTCGCGCGAGTGGGTCGAGGAGCTGCGGGCCACGCTGCCCGAGCTGCCGCTGGTCCGCCGCAGCCGGCTCCGTGAGGAGTGGGGCGTCTCGGCCGTCGACATGCAGGCGATCCTCAACGCCGGTGCGCTGGAGCCCATCGTCGCCACCATCGAGGCCGGGGCCGACTCCGCCTCCGCCCGCAAGTGGTGGATGGGCGAGCTGGCCCGCAGTGCCAACGAGTCGGGCAAGGCGCTCGACGAGCTGGCGATCACGCCGCAGCAGGTCGCCCGGGTCGCCGAGCTGGTCGCGAAGGGCGACCTGAACGACAAGCTGGCCCGGCAGGTCATCGAGGGCGTCCTCGCGGGCGAAGGCACCCCGGACGAGGTCGTCGACAAGCGCGGTCTGAAGGTCGTCTCCGACGAGGGCGCGCTGGGCACGGCCGTCGACGAGGCCATCGCAGGCAACCCGGGCGTCGCGGACAAGATCCGCGGCGGCAAGGTGGCCGCGGCCGGCGCCCTGGTCGGCGCGGTCATGAAGGCGACCCGGGGTCAGGCCGACGCGGCGCGCGTCAAGGAGCTGATCCTGGAGAAGCTGGGCGTCAGCGAGGGCTGACCTCCGCGGACCCGACAGGGGGGATGCACCGGACCCGGTGCATCCCCCCTGCGCGTGTGCTCTACAACCTGCGCCCCACGACCCGGACGAAGCCCAGGGTGCCGCCCTGGTCGAGCCGCAGCATCTCGGCGCACTGACCGGCCATCCGGATGTGCCACTCGTCCGTGTGCTCGTCGGCGACGACCTCGCACCAGCGCAGCCAGTCGCGCCAGCCGTCGTCCAGCCAGTCGGCCGTCTCGACCTCCACGGCCCCGCTGCGGGTCCAGTGGCGCCGCCACCACGCGGCGGTGTGGAAGCACCAGAATCCGGGCTCCCAGAACGGCTTGAGGTGCTCCGGCGGCTCGACGCCGTCGATCTCCTCGCGCAGTGCCGGTACGACGACACCGATCCGCCCGCCGGGCTTCAGCAGCCGCGTCAGCTCGGGCAGGTACAGATCGTTCGTGCCGAAGTACTGGTAGGCGTCGACGGAGACGATCGCGTCGAAGCTGCCCTCGCCGAACGGCAGGTCGTGCGCCTCTGCATGCACGGGCAGCACACGGTCGGCCACACCCGCCTCGGCGATGCGCGGGGCGTTCTCGCCCGGCTTGACCCACAGATCGGCGGCGGTGACCTGAACGTCGTACTCCTTGGCGAGGAAGATCGACGTCATGGCGCGTCCGCAGCCCAGGTCGAGCACGCGGGAGCCGGGGCTCAGGGTGTCGAGCCCCAGGGCCGGGGCCAGCCACTCCAGCAGCCAGAGCGCGTGCGGGCCCATCTGGTTGTCGATCGTCCAGCGGGCGTCGTAGCGGTTGCTGCGCGGGTAGCGGGGGTGGTCGGTGCGGTCAGAGAGGGGGTCGTTCGGGGTCCGGGAAGTGATGTCCGACATCGGTGAACGGGCTCCTTGAGTCCTTGAGGAGGAAAGGGGATGCGTAGGAGCTCGGTCGGACCGTCAAACAATGCACCTGCTTCGGCCGGGCGGCGGGCTGCCGCGGGCGTTTCCTCGGACCGGCGGACGCTAACAGGCGGGCTTTCGGCCCCGCACCTGGTTTTCCTTCACGACGCGCTACCGTCTCGACCATGAGTGGACGTGCTGATTCCGACACCGACGCAGAGATAGCGGACTCGGAGGCGGCCGCCGTTCAGGAAGCCGACCAGGACGAGGAGCCGGACGACGCGCCGGACGAGGAGCCGGGCGACGACGCGGACGATCCGGACGACGATGACGACGACGATCCGGACGACGACGAGCCGGACGAGGACGAGCCGGACGAGGACGAGCCGGACGAGGACGCGCGGCGGGCCCGGTGGACCGCGGCCGGGACCGGGGCCCTGCTGACCCTCGCGGGCCTGGCCGCGGCGCTGCTCCGCCTCACCCGCCCCGCCCCGGCGCTCGTTCCGGCGGCGTACGCCTGCGGGGCGGTCGTGTGCGCCGGCGCCGCCGTGCTGGGCTCCCGGGGACGCACCCGGCGGGCCCTGTGGCTGCTGATCGCGGGGACGATGGTGATGGCGCTGGGGGACCAGTTCGACTGATCACGGCCGTTGTGAATAAGCCCACGAAAGCGACAAACGATCTCGTGCTCCTGTAAGAGTGGCTTCGCATTGCTCATGCGTTCTTTGCGGGCTGTTCAGGTCATGGACGACTACTCCCGGTCAAAGATCCACAAAAAGTCACCCTGGGAGCACGTTTCGTGGCAGCCCTAGCACGCTGGTGTGTCCAACGCCGTCTGGTCACCGTTCTGCTGTGGCTCCTCGCCTGCGCGGGGGTGGCCGCGGGCGCCGCCGTCGCCGGCTCCGCGTACTCGAACGACTACCAGGTCCCCGGCACCGAGTCGGGCCGCGCCACCGAGCTGCTGCACGAGGGCTTCCCACAGCTCGGCGGCGACAGCGACACCGTCGTCTGGCACACCACGTCCGGCACCGTCCGCGCCGCCGACGTCGAGCAGACGATGACCCGCACCCTGGACCGGATCGAGAACCTGCCCGGCGTGGCCTCCGTGACCAGCCCCTACGACGGTCCTGGCACGGGCCGCGTCAGCGAGGACGCCCGTACGGCGTACGCCACGGTCACCTTCGACGACCGGGCCGAGGACATCGACCAGGGCGAGGCCAGGGCCGTCGTCGACACCGCGAAGAGCGCGGAGACCGACGGGCTCCAGGTGGAGCTGGGCGGCAGTGCCGTCGCGCTCACCCAGTCCTCCGGCGGGCACGTCGCCGAGATCGTCGGCGTGGTCGTCGCCGCGGTCGTGCTGTTCCTCGCCTTCGGCTCGCTCGCCGCCTCCCTGCTGCCCATCGCCACCGCACTGGTCGGCGTCGGCACGGCCTACGCCGGGATCGTGCTGCTCGGGCACGCCATGACCGTCGCCGACTTCGCGCCCATGCTCGGCATGCTGATCGGGCTCGGCGTCGGGATCGACTACGCACTGTTCATCGTGACGCGGCACCGGCGCGGGCTGAAACGCGGTCTTTCGGTCACCGAGGCGGCCACGAACGCCGTCGCCACCACGGGACGGGCGGTCGTCTTCGCGGGTGCCACCGTTTGCATCGCCCTGCTCGGCATGCTGATCCTGCGGCTGAGCTTCCTCAACGGCGTCGCCATCGCGGCCAGCCTGACCGTGGTCCTCACGGTCGCGGCTTCCGTGACGCTGCTGCCCGCCCTGCTGTCCTTCATCGGTACGCGCGCGCTCAGCCGCCGCGAACGCCGCCGCCTGGCGGAGCACGGGCCCGAACCGGAACTGCCCACCGGCTTCGCCGCCCGCTGGTCGGCGTTCGTGGAGCGCCACCCCAAGGTGCTCGGCGGGGTCGCCCTCGTCGTCATGGCCGTCCTCGCGCTGCCCACGTTCTCCCTGCACCTGGGCACCTCTGACCAGGGCAACGACCCCAAGGCGGCCACCACCCGCCAGGCCTACGACCTGCTCGCCGACGGGTTCGGACCAGGCGTGAACGGCCCGCTCACCCTCGTCACGAAGGTCGACGGAGCCGCCGACAAGCTCGCCCTGGACAACCTCGACGGCACACTCCGCGCCACCGACGGAGTCGCCTCGGCCACCCCGGTGACCTTCGACTCCGGCGGTCACACCGCGTACCTGACCGTCGTACCGGAATCCTCGCCGCAGTCGAAGCAGACCAGCGACCTCGTCGACCGGCTGCGCGGCGAGGTGCTGCCGCGCGCCGAGGCGGGCACCTCGCTCGACGTGCACGTCGGCGGCATGACGGCCGGCTACGACGACTTCGCCGACGTCATCGTCTCCAAGCTGCCCGTCTTCGTCGGGGTCGTGATCGGCCTGGGCTGTCTGCTGCTCCTGCTGGCCTTCCGGTCGATCGGCATCCCGCTGAAGGCCGCCGCGATGAACGTCGCCGCCGTGGCCTCCGCCTTCGGGGTGGTCGTCGCGATGTTCCAGTGGGGCTGGGGCAGCGAACTGCTCGGCCTCGGCAGCGCGGGCCCCATCGAGCCCTTCCTGCCCGTGATCATGGTCTCGGTGCTCTTCGGTCTCTCCATGGACTACCAGGTGTTCCTGGTCAGCCGGATGTACGAGGAGTGGCTGGAGACCGGCGACAACCGGCGAGCCGTGCGCGTCGGCCTCGCCGAGACCAGCCGGGTGATCAACTCGGCGGCGGTCATCATGATCTCGGTCTTCCTGGCCTTCGTCCTCAGCGGTGACCGTGTGATCGCCATGTTCGGCATCGCCCTGGCCGCCGCCGTCGCCCTGGACGCCTTCGTCCTGCGGACGCTCCTCGTCCCCGCCCTCATGCACATGCTCGGCGGCGCCAACTGGTGGCTGCCCCGCTGGCTCGACAAGCGCCTGCCGCGGATCAGCATCGAACCGCCCGAGGCCCGGGCCGCCCATGAGAGGCTGGCCGCCGCGACGGACGCCGAGGTGGCGGACGTCCTGGCGGAGGAGGAGCGGCAGCGGGATGTACGCGATATCCCTGGGTGACGACGCCGAGCTGAGGCCCCTCGAGCCCTGGCATGCCGAAGAGTTCTTCGCGCATCTGGAGCGGGGCAGGGACTTCATCGGGCAGTTCATCAACTTCGGGTCGCAGGAGACGGACGTGGAGTCCGCGCGGGCCATGCTCCAGCGGTACGCCGACATGCGCGCGGCCGACACGCGCTCGCTGCACGGCCTGTGGCTGAACGGCAAGCTCGTGGGCGGCGTGCTGTTCCTGAACTTCGACGCGGCGAGCGGCAACTGCGAGGTGGGCTGCTGGCTGGAGCCCGCCGGGACGGGGCGCGGCCTGGTCACCCGGGCGATGCGCGTCCTCATCGACTGGGCGGTCGAAGAGCGCGGCATTCACCGGATCGAGTGGGTCGCCGCCTCGGGAAACCGGCCGAGCCTGAACGTCGCCCAGCGCCTCGGCATGACCCGCGACGGTGTGCGACGCGAGGCGCACCCCTATCGTGGCGTACGGCACGATCTCGAAGTCTGGTCGGTGCTGGCGCCCGAGTGGCGCGCCGCACGCGCGCGTGCCGCTCACAAGGATCATTAAGAGACTTCTCAGACAGCGACTTTACGGTGCGAGACATGGCAACGAACGCAGTGGACGAGACCAAGGCCACCGAGGCCACGACCGAGAAGGCGGTGGACACCACCGAGTCCGACGAGGCGACCCGCACCGAGGCTCCGGCCGAGGCCGAGGTCGTCGAGACAGAGGTCGCCGAGACAGAGGTCGCGGAGACCAAGGAGGAGGCCCCCACCGGCGTCGGCCAGGGTGCCGCCGCCGTGGTCTCCGCCGCGCTGGGCGTCGTCTCGCTCACCGGCAGCTGGGTCGGCACGATCGCCGCGGCGCGCCAGAACCTGGTCGGTCAGCTGGAGACCGCGCAGAACGCGGGCGTGGCCCAGCAGATCCAGGCGGTCTACGGCGACGCCTGGCAGGCCACCGCCCTGTGGGGCGGACTGTTCGCGGTGGTGGCGCTGGTCGTCGGCGTCGTGACGCTGGCCCGGCCCGCGTTCGGCACGCCCGGCAGGATCCAGGCCCCCTGGATCAAGGCCGTCGCCTGGGCGGGCGTCTCGCTCGGTGTCATCGGCCTGTTCCTGGCCGTCCTCAAGTACACCGGCATCCTGCTCGGACTGCCGTCCGCGAGCTGAGTCACCGCAGGTCCTGAGGGGTCTTAGGAGTTCCGTAAGCACCTTACGGAGCCCCTGGGGCCCCTCAGCCGTGTCCTAAGGCCCCGGCCGCCGCCGAAGATGCGGAACTCTCCCGATGTGGCCGGCCCGCCTGGGAGACGAGAGTGAAGTCAGCACGGAGAAACCCTCCGTGACCGGCCTCTCACCAAGGACACGCCATGTACGAGTACGAGCTCCAGCAGCTGCGCACCGCCGACCTCATCCGACGGGCCGACCACGAGCGCCTGGTCCGCGAGGCCGCCCGGGCCCGCCGTGCCGCCCGCGGCGAAGCGGCCCAGAACTCCGCCGAGCACGAAAGCCATAGTCGCGGCTTCCGCCGAACCCGGTCCGCCCGGGCCGCGTGAACGGCGGGGCGGCACCGGCCGCCGCGGCCGGAATTCCGGCCGTTCGTAAGGGAACGCCGACTGGTGATCTGGCTCTCCGCGGGAAAAGCGGTGCCGCGCTGTCCGACGCGCATGCGATGCTCGGGGCCGTGGAGACCAGGTCCGTCAGCCCCGTGTTCGTCGGCCGTGCCGAGGAGTTGGGCACGCTGCACGACGCCCTCGCCCGCTCCCGCGAGGGCGAGCCGCAGGCCCTGCTCATCGCCGGGGAGGCCGGAGTCGGCAAGACCCGCCTGGTCGAGGAGTTCGCCGCCGCCGCCCGCCGCCGGGGGGCGGTGGTCGCACTCGGCGGCTGTGTGGAGATCGGCGCCGACGGACTGCCCTTCGCGCCGTTCTCCACCGCGCTGCGCGCCCTGCGCCGCGAACTCCCCGGCGAGCTGGCCGCCGCGGCCGCCGGACAGGAGGAGGAGCTGGCCCGGCTGCTGCCCGAGCTGGGCGAGTCGGGCACCGGGCGGCACGACGAGGACGGCATGGCCCGCCTCTTCGAACTCACCGCACGCCTGCTGGAGCGCATCGCCGCCGGCCACACCGTCGTCGTCGCCCTGGAGGACCTGCACTGGGCCGACGCCTCCACCCGCCACCTGCTCGCCTACCTCTTCCGCACCCTGCGCACCGGCCGCCTCGTCGTCCTCGCCACCTACCGCTCCGACGACATCCACCGCCGCCACCCGCTCAGGCCCCTGCTCGCCGAACTCGACCGGCTCCGCACCGTCCGCCGTCTCGAACTCGCCCGCTTCAGCCGCGAGGAGGTGTGCCGCCAGGTCGCCGGCATCCTCGCCCACGAACCCGCCCCGGACCAGATCGACGCGATCTTCGAACGCTCCGACGGCAACGCCTTCTTCGTCGAGGAACTCGCCGTCGCCGGCCACGAGGGCTGCCGCACGGGCCTGACCGACTCCCTGCGCGACCTGCTGCTCGTCCGCGTGGAAGGGATGCCGGAGCCCGCCCAGCAGGTCGCCCGGATCGTCGCCGAGGGCGGCTCCACCGTCGAGTACCGGCTGCTGGCCGCCGTCGCCCGGCTCGCCGAGGACGACCTCATCGAGGCGCTGCGGGCCGCCGTGAACGCCAGCATCCTCGCCCCCGCACCCGGCGGCGACGGCTACCGCTTCCGCCACTCCCTGGTCCGCGAGGCCGTCAGCGACGACCTGCTCCCCGGCGAACGCTCCCGCCTCAACCGCCGCTACGCCGAAGCCCTGGAGTCCGACCCGACCCTCGTCCCCGCCGACCAGCGCGCGGCCCGCCTGGCCAGCTACTGGTACCACGCCCACGACCCCGCCAAGGCCCTGCCGGCCGTCCTCGACGCCTCCGTCGAGGCCCGCCACCGCCACGCCTACGCCGAGCAACTGCGGCTGCTGGAACGGGCCATGGAACTGTGGGACACCGCCCCCGACGCCGTACGCCGCACCCTGCGCCCCGTCGACTACGCCGAGGTCTATCCTCCCTGCGGCTGCGACCCGGCCACCCCGCTGCGCCACCTCGACCTGCTGGCCGAGGCGGCCGTGGCCGGACGGCTCTGCGGGGAGCGCGAACGCGCCCTCAAGATCACCAAGCGGGCGCTGCGCCTGCTGGACGACGAGGACGACCCCCTGCGCTCCGCCTGGTTCTGGATCCAGCGCTCCCGGCTGGTGCAGGGCCTCGCCCGCGGCGACGGCTGGAAGGAGATCGCCACCGCGCAGGAGCTGGTCCGGGGCCTGCCGCCGTCCGAGGTGCACGCCGAGGTGCTCGCCACGGCCGCCCACTGGTCGATGCTGCACGAGCCCGGCCCGGAGGCCCTGACGGCCGCCGAGCGGGCCGTCGAGTACGCGCGCATGGTGGGCGCCGACGACATCGAGTCCAACGCCCGGCTCACCCTCGGCGGTCTCATGGTCGACGCCGGACAGATCGAGGCCGGGCTCACGCACATGTACGAGGTCAGGGACGAGGTGGTCGCCCGGAGCCTCGCGTCGATCGTGGGCCGCAGCCATGTGAACCTGCCCTCCGTCCTGGAAGGCGTCGGCCGCTCCGAGGAGTCCGTCGGCATCCTGCGCGAGGGCCTGCGGCTCACCGGGGCGATGGGCCTGCGGGACGCCGAGGCCTGGATCTGGAGCAACCTCGCGGAGTCGCTCATCTCACTGGGCCGCTGGGACGAGGCCGTCGAGGCCGCCGGAAACGCCCAGCGGCGCGGGCAGACGGCCGGGCCGCACGGCTCCGGCGCCAACAGCCTGGCGTTCCTCGCGCTCGCCCGCGGCCATGTCCCCGAGGCCGCCCGCCACCTCGCCGAGGGCCGTGCCGCCTACGGCCCGCACGACCCGATGCCGCAACACGACCTCCCGGTCTCCTGCCTCACCATCGGCGTCGCCGTCGCCGAGGGCCGCCTCCCCGACGCCCGCGCAGAACTGGCCCGCACCCTGGAGTCAGGCTTCCCGCCCGGCACCCAGCGCTACGCCTGGCCGCTGCTGCTCGAAGCGGCCACCGCGGAGGCCGACGCCCGCGCCCTGCCCGCCGCGCGGGACGGCCGCGCGGAGGCCCTGGACGGCATCTTCAGGACCGTCAAGCGTCTCACCACCAACGCCCCCGTCTGGCTCGCCCACGAGCGGTGGGTCCGCGCCGAACTCCAGCGCGCCGAGGGCCGGAGCACCCCAGACACCTGGTCGGAGGTGGTCACCGCCTTCGAACCCCTGGAGCGGCCCTACGACCTCGCCCGCGTCCGGTACCGCCTGGCCGAGTCCCTGCTGACGGGCGGCGGCGAGGACGAGCGCGACCGCGCCACGGAGCTGCTGCGCCTCGCCCACGCCGTCGCCCGCCACCTCGCCGCCCGGCCCCTGGCCGACTCCGTCACCGCGCTCGCCCAGCGTGCCCGCCTCCCGCTCGCGCCCGTCTCGGAACCGGCCCTCGCCCCCGCCGACCCCGCCGAGGCCCTCGGTCTCACCAGCCGGGAACGGGACGTGCTGCGCCTGGTCGCCGTCGGCCACACCAACCGCCGGATCGCCGAGGAACTGTTCATCTCCCCGAAGACCGCGAGCGTCCACGTCTCCAACATCCTGGCGAAGCTCGGCGTCTCCGGGCGCGGCGAGGCGGCGGCGGTGGCGCACCGGCTGGGGCTGTTTCCGGCCGAATCGCTCATACCCCGCCCGGCGGGCTGAGGCATACGCTGTAAGGGAGGCCGCTGTCGCCGCGGCCGAGGGAGGCACCGTGTTCAACATGTTCGAGGAGCTGTTCTCGCCCGGCCGCAAGCACACCCGCGACGAGCAGAACCGCCTGGAACTGACCAGGGAGGACACCGGTGACGGTGATCCCGGACGCGGGCCGATAGACCTGGCGTCCGGGAAGGTCGTCGTACGTCCGCAGCGGGAGCAGGAGGACCGCGAAGGCTAGCGGGCTACGACACCCGCACCTCGAGGATCCGGTCGTCCCCGTCCTTCGGGCTGCCCCGGCCGTCCGTGTTGCTGGTCACGAGCCACAAGCGGTCGCCGCCCGCCGGGACCACCGTGCGCAGCCGGCCGTACTCGCCGTCCAGGAAGGCCTGAGGGTCGGCCGAGGCCTCCGTGCCGTTCAGCGGGACGCGCCACAGCCGCTTGCCGCGCAGGCCCGCCATCCAGATCGAACCCTCGGCGTAGGCGATGCCGCTGGGGGACGCCTCGGCCGTGGTCCACTGGTCGATCGGGTTGTGGAAGTCCCCGTCGCCCGACTTGCCCTCGGCCTCCGGCCAGCCGTAGTTGTCGCCCGGCTTGATCGCGTTGAGCTCGTCCCAGGTGTCCTGGCCGAACTCCGAGGCGAAGAGCCGCTGCTTGGTGTCCCAGGCGAGGCCCTGCACATTGCGGTGGCCGTACGAGTACACCGGCGAGCCGGGGAACGGGTTGCCCGGCGCGGGCTCGCCCTCCGGGGTCAGGCGCAGGATCTTGCCGCCCACGGAGTCCTTGTCCTGGGACAGGCCGGTGTCGCCGCTCTCGCCGGTGCCGGCGTAGAGCATCTTGTCCGGGCCGAACTCGATCCGGCCGCCGTTGTGGATGAAGCCCTTGGGGATGCCCCTGAAGACCGTGTCGGGAGCGCCGAGCTGTTCACCGGCGGGCTTCTTCTCGTCGTAGAGCATGCGGACGATGCGGTTGTCGCCGGCGGAGGTGAAGTACGCGTAGACCATGCGGTCCGAGGCGTAGTCGGGTGACAGGGCGATGCCCAGCAGGCCGCCCTCGCCGGCGGCCGAGACGCCCGGCACCTCGCCCAGCTCGGTCTTCTTCCCGGTCTTCTCGTCGACCCGGACGATCGTTCCGTCGTCCCGGGAGGAGACGAGCAGGCCGCCGCCCGGCAGGGGAGCGAGGCCCCAGGGGGAGTCCAGGCCCTCGGCGACGGTGCGCACCACCGTCACCGAGCCCTTGGCGGGAGGTGTCTCCTCGGCGGCCTGCCGCGGCGGCGCGGAGGACTCCGGGGCCGTACGGCCGGGAGAGGCGCCCTCGTCCGAGCCGGACGATCCTCCGCCGTCGGAGGAGCAGCCGGCCGTCAGCAGGAGCGCGGCGGCGGCCAACACGGCCGGCACGGCTCGACGTTGCACGATCATGGTCCCTTCGACGCGGCGGGTTCTCCTTGTCATACACCGCTCGCGGCTCACAAGTTCCCGATCGCCCAACCCCGAACCGAGAACAGGGGGCCCTGGGCGGGTTTGTGCCGAACGCTCCGAACGCCGCGGAGCCCGGCCCCGCCGCTCAGTCCCACGACCCCTGGGCCCGGGGCAGCACCGCCACTTCCCGCAGATTGTCCGGCGTCAGGCGCAGGGTCGCCGCGGCCGCGTTCTCGGTGACCCAGCGCTCCTGCTTCGTGCCCGGGACCGGGACCACGTGCGGGCCCTGGGCGAGGACCCAGGCGAGGGCGACCTGGGCGGGCGTGACGTGCTCGCCGTGGCGGCGGGCCACGCGGCGCAGGCCCGCGACGATCGGCTGGTTCGCGGCCATCATCTCGCCCGTGAAGCGCGGGTGCCGGGCGCGCAGGTCGTCCGCCTCGAAGCCCGCGCCGGTCCGCAGCCTGCCGGTCAGATAGCCGTTGCCGAGCGGCATCGCGGCGAGGAAGCCGACGCCCCGCGTCTCGCACCACGGCAGCAGCGTCTCCAGCGCCTCGGGCGACCACACCGACAGCTCCGCCTCCACCGCGCTCACCGGGAAGATCTGCTGCACCCGCTCCAGCTGCCGTATCGTCGCGTCGTGCAGCCGGGCCCCGCCGCGGCGGCCGGCCCGCGCGCCGACCGCGCACAGGCCCAACGCCCGCACCTTCCCGGCTTGGACGAGCTCCGCCATCGCGCCCCACGTCTCCTCGACGGGCACCTCCGGGTCGGCCCGGTGCAGCTGGTAGAGGTCTATGACGTCCGTCTGGAGGCGCCGCAGCGAGGCGTCGCAGGCACGTTTCACATACCCCGGGCGGCCGTTGGCGACGATGTGCTGGTCGCCCACGAGCAGACCGACCTTGGTCGACACGAAGGCGTCGGACCGGCGCTCCTTCAACGCCCGCCCCACCAGCAGTTCGTTGGTGAAGGGGCCGTACATGTCGGCCGTGTCCAGCAGGGAAGCGCCGAGGTCGAGCGCCCGGTGCACCGCCCTGAGCGACTCGTCGCCACGCTGTCGAGAGGTGCTGTAGGCCCAGCTCATCGGCATGCACCCGAGTCCGACGGCCCCCACCGCGAGCGCCGCCGCGCCGATCGTCCTGCGCTCCACCTGGTCGTGACCCTCCCTGTTCCGGCCACCCCAACCTAACCTCTGCCGTCGCACGCTCCTGACATAGCCTCCAGAGCATGACTGCTGACGTGTGGCTGCCCATCCCGCCGGAAGAGATCGAGGGACTCCCCGAGGGTCCCGGCTACCGCTACTGGAACGGCGGGGAGGACTTCCCCGCGGACCCGGCGGACTGCGCCTTCTACGTCGTCCCCTACATGAAGCCCAGCCCGCTGTGCGTGCGTCCGATGCCGGAAATGAGCCACCTACAGGTCGTGCAGACCCTCTCGGCCGGGATCGATCACGTGCAGCCGGGGCTGCGGCACCTGCGTCCGGGCGTGCGGCTGTGCAACGCGCGCGGGGTGCACGAGGCCAGCACCGGAGAGCTCACCCTCGCGCTGATCCTGGCCTCGCTGCGCGGGATCCCCGACTTCGTCCGCGCGCAGGACCGGGGTGAGTGGCTCGCCGGGTTCCGGCCCGCGCTCGCCGACAAGAACGTCCTCATCGTGGGATACGGATCGATCGGTGCGGCCATCGAGGACCGGCTTGTGCCGTTCGAGGTGGCGCGGGTGGCGCGCGTCGCGCGCTCCGAGCGCACCACGGCGCGCGGTCCGGTGCATCCGCTCACCGAACTCGCCTCCCTGCTCCCGGAAGCGGACATCGTCATCCTGTCCACGCCGCTCACCGAGACCACCCGTGGCCTGGCCGGGGCCGACTTCCTGTCCCGGATGAAGGACGGCGCGCTCCTGGTCAACGTGGCCCGCGGCCCCGTCGTCGACACCAAGGCCCTGCTCGCCGAGGTGGAGACCGGCCGCATCACCGCCGCCCTCGACGTCACCGACCCCGAGCCCCTGCCCCGCGAACACCGGTTGTGGCGTGCGCCGGGGGTACTCATCAGCCCTCACGTCGGCGGACCCACCTCCGCGTTCCTTCCGCGCGCCAAGCGGCTCCTGGTGGACCAGTTGAACCGTTATGTGAACCGGGAGCCGCTCCGCAACGTGATCCTTACGACGGGTGCATCAACAGGCTGAACCGACCTCGGGTACGGTCCGCAATCCTTCGGGTGCGGTGGGTACTCATATATCTGTTGATCGTCACGCAGAGTAGAGAACCTATGTCCCTGAGTGACGAGACTGGTGTATCGTCCCGACAGGGGCAGCGCCGGGGGTATTCGGCGCCGGGGACGGACACTTCGGACTGTGAGGGGGGCGACAGGCGATGCACGGCCTATGGACGAGCGATCCGACGGGGCGAGGCGGCCGGCGGCGACCCTGGCGGACGGCCGCGTTCAGACGCGGTCACCACGCCGATCACGGCGGCCACCACACCCACCACAGTGATCACCATCAAGGGGTACGGACCGGGAGGGTCCGGTGAGTGCGCCGCCGACCCCCATGCTGGACGGAGCGCTGCGGGCACAGCCTTCGTCGCCAAGGGCGCTGCTGCCCCGCACGCCGGCTCGCGGCCATCGGCCGGGCCTGGCCCTCCAACTCGTCCTCGCCGTGGTCTGCGCGGGATACGCCGTCGGTTCCGCGCTCGGCTGGGGCTCGGACGAAGTGGCCCTCGTCATGGGCGACTTCGGGCTGAGCGCGGCGGCGGCCACCGCCTCCGTCTCGTGCTTCCTCTACGCCCGCAACCGCCGGACCCGCTTTCGACCCGCCTGGCTGCTGTTCGGCCTCTCCTCGGCCATGGCGTCCCTCGGCAACCTGGTCTGGGGGTGGTACGAGGTGGTCCTCGGGCTGCCCGTGCCCAGTCCCAGCTACGCCGACCTGTTCTTCCTGTGCTTCGCGCCGCCCGCGATCGTCGGGCTGCTCGTGCTCGCCAAGCGGCCGGTGAGCAAGGCCGGCTGGGTCTGTCTCGGGCTGGACGCCTGGCTGATCGGCGGCTCGCTGCTCACCCTGGCCTGGAGCCTCGCCCTCGCCCAGGCCGCGAAGTCGGAGGGGCCCGGCGTGGCGCACACCGCGCTGTCGCTTGCCTACCCGCTGCTCGACATCGCACTGGTCAGCATGGTGCTCGCGCTGCACTTCAGGCGGTCCGCGGTGAACCGCTCCGCGGTCAACACCGCCATCGGCGCGCTCGCGCTGACCGTGATGTGCGACGCCCTGTTCACCTCGCCGCTGATGCACCACCACTACCGCTCCGGCCAGCTGCTCGACGCGGGCTGGTTCGCCGGCTCGCTGCTCCTGGCGTACGCCCCGTGGGCCGCGCCCCGCACGCCGGACACCGACCGGCACGGCCTCGACCGGCAGAGCACGGCCGGGCACACGCGCGTGGTGCACGAGCACGTGCCCGGGCAGCGCAGCGGCCCGCACCACCAGCCGCCCACACCCGGAGGCGAGCTCGGCCGGTATCCGGCCGCCCGGCCCATCTCCGGCTCCCTCGCCGCCCTCACGCCGTATCTCGCGGCAGCCGTGTGCACGCTGGGGATTCTGTACAACGTCCTCAACGGCCGCAGCGTCGACCGTGTGGTCCTGCTGACCGGTGGCACGGTCGTGCTCGCGCTCGTCGTGCGCCAGGGCATCATGCTGCTCGACAACATCACCCTCACCCAGGAACTGGCGCAGAAGGAGAACCACTTCCGCTCCCTGGTGCAGGGCTCCAGCGACGTGATCATGATCGCCGCGCCCAGCGGTGTCCTCCGGTACGTCTCCCCGGCCGCCGCCGGTGTGTACGGCCGCTCGGCGGAGGATCTGGTGGGTACGGAACTGGCCAATCTCATCCACCCGGAGGACCTGGGCTGCGTCGTGCACGAGGCGCGGAGATTCCTCGCCGCCAACCCGGTCGAGGAACCCACTACGCGCATCGAGTGCCGTTTCCGGTCCGGTGACGAAGGCTGGCTGAACGTCGAGTCGACCGTCAACCGCCATCACGGCGGCCTGATCTTCAACAGCAGGGACGTGACCGAAAGGGTCCGGCTCCAGGCCCAGTTGCAGCACAACGCCGAGCACGACCCGCTCACGGACCTGCCCAACCGCGCCCTGTTCACCAAGCGCGTCCAGCACGCGCTCTCGGGCCGCCGGGCCTCCGACCGGGGCGTGGCCCTGCGGAACACGGCCGTGCTGTTCATCGATCTCGACGGCTTCAAGGCCGTCAACGACACGATCGGGCACCAGGCGGGGGACGAGCTGCTCGTCCAGGCCGCCCGCAGACTCCAGGACTCGGTCCGGCAGGGCGACACCGCCTCCCGGCTGGGCGGTGACGAGTTCGCGGCCCTGATCGTCGGCGACAACACCCGCGACCGGGCCGCCCGGGAACGGCACATAGTGGAACTCGCCGACCGCCTCAGGACGACGCTGTCCCAGCCGTACCTCATCGACGGCAACGATGTCCGTGTCAACGCCTCCATCGGCGTGGCCTTCGCGGAAGCGGGCCTCGGCGCGGGCGAGCTGCTGCGCAACGCCGACCTGGCCATGTACCGCGCCAAGGCCGGCGGCAAGGGCCGCGTCGAGCTGTACAAGCCGCAGATGCAGCAGGACGTCGTACGCAAGGCGGAGCTGGCCACGCGCCTGCGGGCCGCGCTGCACGACGGCGAGTTCGCCCTGCTGCACCAGCCGGTGGTCTGCCTGGAGGACGGCCGGATCGCGTCGGTGTCCGCGCAGGCGCGCTGGCGCTCCTCGCAGGGGGTGCTCTTCACCCCGGCGGAGTTCCTGCGCGTGGCCGAGGACAGCGACAAGACCGCCGAACTGGGCCGGTGGATGATCGAGGAGGCCGTCGAGCAGGCCGCCGAGCGGCAGGCGACCGGTCTTTCCGTGCCGGTCGTCGTCCGGATGAGCGCCCGCAGGCTGCTGGACCGGTCGATGCCGCTCGGCTCGATCGAGGCACTGCTCACGCGGCACGGGCTGCCGTCCGGGTCGCTGATCATCGAGCTGTCCGACACCGACCCGAGGGTCTCGCAGGACGAGCTGGAGCGGCGTCTGGGCGCCCTGCGGCGGGTCGGCGTCCGGATCGCGCTCGACGGGTTCGGCAGCGACTGCGCGGCGATCACGGCCCTCAGGCGGCTCCCTGTCGACATCCTGAAACTCGACCGCGGTCTGGTCGAGGGCATCGTCGAGTCCGCCCGGCTGTACAAGATCACCAGTGGGCTGCTGCGCATCGCCACCGATCTCGGGCTGAAGTCCGTGGCCGAGGGGGTGGACCTGCCCGAGCAGGTCGTCGCCCTGCGCGCGATGGGCTGCACGCACGGGCAGGGCATGGCGTTCTCCGGACCGCTCGACGAGTACCGGCTGCGCCGGGCGCTGGCCGGCGGTCACTATCCGGTGCCGAACGGACCGGTCGAGCCGGCGTTCGCGGGCGGTGCCCCGCGGGTGTACAGCTCGGGAGTGTCCGCCGTCATCGGAGGCGGTACGGCCCTACGCTCACATAATGAGACTCCCGTCCCACCCACTTGACAGTGAGTGTGTGCCGGGGGGAGGGTCTGTGCCATGCGCACCCGAATTCTCGTACTTGGAAAGCGCGTCGGCTGACGCTGAGCCTCGACCGCTCAGCGATCCCACCCGGCGCGCTCCCCTCGCTTGCCTTATGGCACGAGGGGTTTTTTGTTGCACAGGCGCCTTACGTGCAGCAGCAGGAAACCGCACAAATCTCGCAAAAAACCCTCAGCATCTGAGAAGAGAATGCCGATGACCGAGCAGGCCACCGGGGCCCATCACCCGCAGCCCCGGCCCCGATCCGGAGGACACTCCGCCCCCGAGCAGGTGACGGGCGCGCAGTCCCTCATCCGCTCTCTCGAGGAGGTCGGCGCCGACACGGTATTCGGCATTCCCGGCGGTGCGATCCTCCCGGCCTACGACCCGCTGATGGACTCCACCAGGGTGCGCCACGTCCTGGTCCGGCACGAGCAGGGCGCCGGTCACGCCGCCACCGGCTACGCGCAGGCCACCGGCAAGGTCGGTGTCTGCATGGCCACCTCAGGCCCCGGCGCGACCAACCTGGTCACCCCGATCGCCGACGCGCACATGGACTCCGTGCCGCTGGTCGCGATCACCGGCCAGGTGGCGTCCAAGGCGATCGGCACGGACGCCTTCCAGGAGGCGGACATCGTCGGCATCACCATGCCGATCACCAAGCACAACTTCCTCGTCACCAAGGCCGAGGACATCCCGCAGATCATCGCGCAGGCCTTCCACATCGCGTCCACCGGCCGCCCGGGCCCGGTCCTGGTCGACATCGCCAAGGACGCCCTCCAGGCGAAGACCACCTTCTCCTGGCCGCCCGCCATGGACCTGCCCGGCTACCGCCCGGTGACCAAGCCGCACGCCAAGCAGATCCGCGAGGCCGCCAAGCTGATCACCCAGGCCAGGCGGCCCGTGCTGTACGTCGGCGGCGGGGTGCTCAAGGCCAAGGCCACCGCCGAGCTGAAGGTCCTCGCCGAGCTCACCGGCGCGCCCGTCACCACCACCCTGATGGCGCTCGGCGCGTTCCCCGACGACCACCCGCAGCACCTGGGCATGCCCGGCATGCACGGCTCCGTGGCCGCCGTCACCGGTCTGCAGAAGGCCGACCTGATCGTCGCCCTCGGCGCCCGCTTCGACGACCGCGTCACCGGCAAGCTGGACAGCTTCGCGCCCTTCGCCAAGATCGTCCACGCGGACATCGACCCGGCCGAGATCGGCAAGAACCGCGACGCCGACGTGCCGATCGTCGGAGACGCCCGCGAGGTCATCGCCGATCTGATCCAGGCCGTCCAGAAGGAGCACAGCGAGGGCCACCAGGGCGATTACAGCGCCTGGTGGAAGGACCTGAGCCGCTGGCGCGACACCTACCCGCTCGGCTACGACCAGCCCGACGACGGCTCGCTCTCCCCGCAGCAGGTCATCCAGCGCATCGGACAGCTCGCGCCCGAGGGCACGATCTTCGCGGCGGGCGTCGGCCAGCACCAGATGTGGGCCGCCCACTTCATCGAGTACGACAAGCCGGGCACCTGGCTGAACTCCGGCGGCGCCGGAACCATGGGCTACGCCGTCCCGGCCGCCATGGGCGCCAAGGCCGGCGCACCCGAGCGGGCCGTCTGGGCCATCGACGGCGACGGCTGCTTCCAGATGACCAACCAGGAGCTCACCACCTGCGCCCTGAACAACATCCCGATCAAGGTCGCCGTCATCAACAACGGGGCCCTCGGGATGGTCCGCCAGTGGCAGACCCTCTTCTACAACCAGCGGTACTCCAACACCGTCCTGCACTCCGGCCCGGACGACGTCAACCCGCAGGCCCGGGGCACCCGCGTCCCCGACTTCGTGAAGCTGTCGGAGGCCATGGGCTGCTACGCCATCCGCTGCGAGTCCCCGGACGACCTCGACAAGGTCATCGAGGAGGCGAACTCGATCAACGACCGCCCGGTCGTCGTCGACTTCATCGTCCACGAGGACGCGATGGTGTGGCCGATGGTCGCCGCCGGCACCTCCAACGACGAGATCATGGCCGCCCGGGACGTCCGCCCCGACTTCGGCGACAACGAAGACGACTGAGCGAGAGAGACGTAAAAGATCATGTCCAAGCACACGCTCTCCGTCCTGGTGGAGAACACGCCCGGCATCCTCGCCCGGATCGCCGCCCTGTTCTCCCGCCGCGGCTTCAACATCGACTCGCTCGCCGTCGGTGTCACCGAGCACCCCGACATCTCCCGCATCACCATCGTCGTGGGGGTGGAGGACCTGCCGCTCGAGCAGGTGACCAAGCAGCTCAACAAGCTCGTCAACGTGCTCAAGATCGTCGAGCTGGAGCCGTCGCAGGCGGTGCAGCGCGAACTCGTTCTGGTGAAGGTGCGCGCCGACAACGAGACGCGCTCGCAGATCGTCGAGATCGTCCAGCTGTTCCGCGCCAAGACCGTCGACGTCTCCCCGGAGGCCGTCACCATCGAGGCCACCGGATCCGGCGAGAAGCTGACCGCCATGCTCAAGATGCTGGAGCCGTACGGCATCAAGGAGCTGGTCCAGTCCGGCACGATCGCGATCGGCCGCGGTGCCCGGTCCATCACGGACCGGTCGCTGCGCGCCCTGGACCGGTCGGCGTAAGACCTGAACCGGGCGGTCGGCGCGCCGTCGGCCGCCCGTATTCCGAGACCCTCAGACTTCCCTTCCGCCCTCCGTCATACGGTGGGACGCAACACCTGCACTCCCGAGGAGAGAACCCAAAGTGGCCGAGCTGTTCTACGACGCCGACGCCGACCTGTCCATCATCCAGGGCCGCAAGGTCGCGGTCATCGGGTACGGCAGCCAGGGCCACGCCCACGCGCTGTCGCTCCGTGACTCGGGTGTCGACGTGCGCGTCGGTCTGCACGAGGGCTCCAAGTCCAAGGCCAAGGCCGAGGAGCAGGGCCTGCGCGTGGTGAGCCCGTCCGAGGCCGCCGCCGAGGCCGACGTCATCATGATCCTCGTCCCGGACCCGATCCAGGCCCAGGTCTACGAGGAGCACATCAAGGACAACCTGAAGGACGGCGACGCGCTGTTCTTCGGTCATGGCCTGAACATCCGCTTCGACTTCATCAAGCCCCCGGCCGGCGTGGACGTCTGCATGGTCGCCCCGAAGGGCCCGGGTCACCTGGTCCGCCGCCAGTACGAGGAGGGCCGCGGCGTTCCGTGCATCGCCGCCGTCGAGCAGGACGCCACGGGCAACGGCTTCGCGCTGGCCCTGTCGTACGCCAAGGGCATCGGCGGCACCCGTGCCGGCGTCATCAAGACGACCTTCACCGAGGAGACCGAGACCGACCTCTTCGGTGAGCAGGCCGTTCTCTGCGGTGGTACGGCCGCGCTGGTCAAGGCGGGCTTCGAGACCCTGACCGAGGCCGGCTACCAGCCGGAGATCGCCTACTTCGAGTGCCTGCACGAGCTGAAGCTGATCGTCGACCTCATGTACGAGGGCGGCCTGGAGAAGATGCGCTGGTCGATCTCCGAGACCGCCGAGTGGGGCGACTACATCACCGGCCCGCGCATCATCACGGACGCCACCAAGGCCGAGATGAAGAAGGTCCTCGCCGAGATCCAGGACGGCACCTTCGCCCAGCAGTGGATGGACGAGTACCACGGCGGTCTGAAGAAGTACAACGAGTACAAGACCCAGGACTCCGAGCACCTGCTGGAGACCACCGGCAAGGAGCTGCGCAAGCTCATGAGCTGGGTCGACGAGGAGGCGTGAGCCCCCGGGGCCGGTTGCGGCACCCCTGCCGCAGCCGGCCCCTTTCTCGTCCGGGTGATCCTTCCGCACAGGCGTGAGGCGCCCTCCGCACCACCACTACACTGCTGCATATATACGCGTCAGGCCCACAGCGTCGTGCGTCTTCCACGCGGCAAGCACCCCTCCACCGCCTGCGGCCGTCGGGACGGCCGTCCGCAGCATTGGACTTGTGAGGACTCACGTGAGCTCGAAACCCGTCGTACTCATCGCTGAAGAGCTGTCGCCCGCCACCGTCGACGCGCTTGGCCCGGACTTCGAGATCCGGCATTGCAACGGCGGGGACCGGGCCGAGCTGCTCCCGGCCATCGCCGATGTCGACGCGATCCTGATCCGCTCGGCCACCAAGGTCGACGCCGAGGCGATCGCAGCCGCGAACAAGCTCAAGGTCGTCGCACGAGCCGGCGTCGGCCTGGACAACGTGGACGTCGCCGCCGCCACCAAGGCCGGTGTGATGGTCGTCAACGCCCCCACCTCGAACATCGTGACCGCTGCCGAGCTGGCCTGCGGTCTGCTGCTCGCCACCGCCCGCAACATCCCGCAGGCCAACGCCGCGCTGAAGAACAGCGAGTGGAAGCGCAGCAAGTACACGGGCGTCGAGCTGGCCGAGAAGACCCTCGGTGTCGTCGGCCTCGGCCGCATCGGTGCCCTCGTCGCCCAGCGCATGTCCGCCTTCGGCATGAAGGTCGTCGCCTACGACCCCTATGTGCAGCCGGCCCGCGCCGCGCAGATGGGCGTCAAGGTGCTGTCGCTGGACGAGCTGCTCGAGGTCTCCGACTTCATCACCGTCCACCTCCCCAAGACGCCCGAGACCCTCGGTCTGATCGGCGACGAGGCGCTGCGCAAGGTCAAGCCGAGCGTGCGCATCGTCAACGCCGCGCGCGGCGGGATCGTCGACGAGGAGGCGCTGTACTCCGCCCTCAAGGAGGGCCGGGTCGCCGGTGCCGGTCTCGACGTGTACGCCAAGGAGCCCTGCACCGACTCGCCGCTCTTCGAGTTCGACCAGGTCGTCGCCACCCCGCACCTCGGTGCCTCCACCGACGAGGCGCAGGAGAAGGCCGGTATCGCCGTCGCCCGCTCGGTGCGGCTCGCCCTCGCCGGTGAGCTCGTGCCGGACGCGGTGAACGTGCAGGGCGGTGTCATCGCCGAGGACGTCAAGCCGGGTCTGCCGCTCGCCGAGCGTCTCGGCCGGATCTTCACCGCGCTCGCCGGTGAGGTCGCGGTCCGCCTCGACGTCGAGGTCTACGGCGAGATCACCCAGCACGATGTGAAGGTGCTGGAGCTGTCCGCCCTCAAGGGTGTCTTCGAGGACGTCGTCGACGAGACGGTGTCCTATGTGAACGCCCCGCTGTTCGCCCAGGAGCGCGGTGTCGAGGTACGCCTGACGACCAGCTCCGAGGCGTCCGAGCACCGCAATGTCGTCACCGTGCGCGGCACCCTCGCCGACGGCGAGGAGGTGTCGGTCTCCGGCACGCTGGCCGGCCCGAAGCACCTCCAGAAGATCGTCGCGGTCGGGGAGTACGACGTCGACCTCGCGCTCGCCGAGCACATGGTCGTGCTGCGGTACGAGGACCGGCCGGGTGTCGTCGGCACCGTGGGCCGCATCCTCGGCGAGGCGGGCATCAACATCGCCGGCATGCAGGTGTCGCGGGCCGTCGCCGGCGGCGAGGCGCTGGCGGTGCTGACCGTCGACGACACGGTGACCGCCGGGGTGCTGGCCGAGGTGGCGGCGGAGATCGGTACGACCTCCGCTCGTTCCGTGAACCTCGTCTGACCTTCCCTCAAACGCCGGACGGGCTGAGTTGATCAGCCCGTCCGGCGTTGTGCTGTACGGGGATCCGCCGCAGGGTCACCGTGGCGGCCACCGCCGCTCCGACCAGCAGCACCGCGCTCGTGATCGCCGCCGCGTGCATACCGCTGGTGAAGGCCTCGCGTGCCGCCGTCGCCAGGGCGTCTCCCGCGCGCCCCGGCAGCCGGTCGGCGACGGCCAGGGCGCCGCCCAGGGTCTCGTGGGCCGGGGCGGGGGCCGAGGCCGGGATCTCGTGGCGGTAGACGGCCGTACCGATGGAGCCCAGGAACGCCATGCTCAGCGCGCCGCCGAACTCCGTGCCCGTCTCCAGCAGGGACGAGGCCGTACCCGCCTTCTCCACCGGGGCCGCGCTCAGGGCCAGGTCGGCCACCTGGGACATGACGGCGACGACGCCGCAGGCCAGGACGGCACACGCGGCCAGCAGCAGCCAGAGCGAGTCCGTGCCGGCCAGGGCCAGCAGCACATAGCCGCACGCGGTGACCGCGAAGCCTCCGCCGACGACGTACGCGCGGGGAACGCCCCGCTGCACCAGCTGTGCGCCGGCCACGGCCGCCAGCCCGATCGGCACCGACGGCAGCAGGCTCCACAGCGCCGCCTCCAGGGGGCCCATGTCCAGGACCGACTGGATGTACTGGGTCGTGAAGTACGCCGAGCCCATCATGCCGAAGGCGGCGACGAGGTTGAGGACGACGGCCGGGGTGAAGCCGCGGGCCCGGAACAGTTCCGGTGAGATCAGCGGGGACACCGCCGTGCGCTGGCGGTGGACGAAGAGCGCGGCGAAGAGCAGGCCGGCGGTCACCGACATCGCGTACCGCACGTCCCAGCCCTGCGACGCGAGCTCCTTCAGGCCGTAGATCACGGGGAGCACCGCCGCCATCGACAGGGGAACGCTCAGCAGGTCGAAGCGGCCGGGGCGCGGGTTCCTCGACTCGGGCAGCAGGAAGGGTCCCAGGATCAGGAGCAGCGCCATCGCGGGCAGATTGACCAGGAAGACCGAGCCCCACCAGAAGTGCTCGACGAGCACGCCGCTCATCACCGAGCCGAGCGCGATGCCGGCCGTCATCACGCCCGACCACACGCCGATCGCCTTGGTGCGCTGCGCGGGGTCGGTGAACATCGTGCGCACCAGCGCCATCGTCGACGGCATCAGTGTCGCGCCGCCGATGCCGAGGACCGCGCGGGCGGCGATCAGGGTCTCGGCGCTGTTCGCGTAGGCCGCCACCAGGGAGGCCGTACCGAAGGCGGCGGCGCCGAACAGCAGGAGCCTGCGGCGGCCGATGCGGTCGCCCAGCGAGCCCATGGTCATCAGCAGGCCGGCCAGGACGAAGCCGTAGATGTCGAAGATCCACAGCTGTTGGGTGGCGCTCGGCTCCAGGTCGGCGCTGATCGCGGGGATCGCGAAGTAGAGGACGGAGACGTCCATGGAGACCAGCAGCAACGGCAGCATCAGCACGCCGAGCGCCGTCCATTCGCGGCGGCCGGCGCGGGCCGGAGGAGTGGGGTTCGTTGTCATGGGCTGGACTGTACGGTCGTCTTAAACGCTTGTCTAGTACGCTTGTTTAAGACGCTCGTCTGGACACCGGGATAAGGTGGGCTGCCATGGGACACCGTGAGGATCTGCTCGAAGGCGCCCAGCGCTGCCTGCTGGCCAAGGGCTTCCTGCGCACGACCGCGCGCGACATCGTCAAGGAGTCGGGGACGAACCTGGCCTCGATCGGCTACCACTACGGCTCGAAGGACGCGCTGGTGGCGCAGGCGTACATCGGGATGGTGGAGGGGATGTCCGACGCCTTCGAGGGGGGTGAGCTGCAAGAGGAGCCGGGGTCGCTGGAGCGGTTCACCGAGGTGTGGGCGAACATCATCGGCACCATGCGGGACCCTGGGTCGATGTGGCGGCTCAGCATGGAGATCGTGGCCATGGGGGACCAGTTGCCGGAGGTGCGTGAGCATCTCGCGCGGGCTCAGCGGGAGGGCGCGCGCGGCATCGTCACGCTCTTCCACGGCGGCCGCGAGGAGGACATCCCGGAGGAGCGGGTGGACACCCTCGGCTACTTCTACCTGACCCTGATGATGGGCCTCATGGCGCAGTGGACCTTCGATCCGAAGAGCGCGCCCGAGGCCGGGCAGCTCGCCGAGGGGCTCCGCCAGGTGATCGAGGGCGTTACCCCGAAGCGACCTTGAGGCGTCCCTCGCGCATCTCGATCACCCGGTCCGCGAAGTGCCGTACGACCGCCCGGTCGTGGCAGATGAACAGGTAGCCGAGGCCCAGGTCGTCCTGGAGGCCGGCGAGCAGGTTCAGCACGCCCGCCCGCACCGACGGGTCGAGCGACGACACCGGCTCGTCCAGGACCAGCAGGCGTGGGTCGCAGGCCAGAGCGCGGGCGATGCCGGCACGCTGGCACTGGCCGCCGGAGAGTTCCTGCGGCCGGCGGTCGCCGTACGCGGGGTCGAGACCGACCCGGTCGAGGAGTTCGGCGACCCGGGCGGGCCCGTCGGCGGGATGCCAGCGGCCCTGGACCTTCAGCGGTTCGGCGATGGCGTCCCGGATGCGATGGCGGGGGCTCAGCGAGCCGTACGGGTCCTGGAAGACGGGCTGCATGCGGGGGCGCAGCGGACGCAGTTCGCGTTCCGGGAGGGACGTCAACTCCCGTCCCTCGAAACGGACTTCACCGCCGGCCGGGCGGCGCAGCTGGAGCACCGCCAGGGCCGTGGAGGACTTGCCGCAGCCGGACGGACCGTTCAGGGCGAGCGTCTCGCCGGCGGCCAGGGAGAAGGAGACGCCGTCCACGGCGGTGACCGGGCCGTAGCGGACGACCAGGTCGCGGACGTCGAGCAGGGGAGCGGTCATGCCGACTGTCCCTCCTTCAGGAACAACTCGGTCGCGGGGTGGGGGAGTTCCTCCCAGCGGTGGCAGGCGACCAGGCGTCCGGCCGCCTGCCGGGGCTCCGGTTCCGTAGTGCGGCAGGGGTCCGTCGCGAGCGGGCAGCGCGGGGCGAACGCGCAGCCCGGGGGGAGCGTGCCCGGGGCGGGCGGGGTGCCGGGCAGGGCGGGGAGCCGGCGGCCCGGGGGAGCGTGCTGCGGGAGGGACGCCAGCAGGCCCGCCGTATAGGGGGCGCGGGGGCGGGCCAGCACCTCGTCGGCGGGGCCGAGCTCGGTGAGACGTCCGGCGTACATGACCAGCATCCGGTCCGCGTGGCCCGCTACGGCGTCCATGTCGTGGGTGACCAGGACCAGGGCGGCGCCGACCGCCTCCCGCTGTTCGGCGAGCAGCCGCAGCACCTGGTCGCGGCGCTCCTCGTCGAGGGCGGTGGTGGGCTCGTCGGCGACCACGAGATCGGGCTCGTTGATCGTGGCCATGGCGATCACGGCGCGCTGCCGCATGCCGCCGGAGTACTCGTGCGGATACGCCCGCGCCTTGCGCGCCGCGTCCGGGATGCCGACGCGGTCCAGGGCCGCGACCGCCCGGGCCCGGGCCTCCTTGCGGGAGACCCCGGCCACCGACCGTACGGCGGCGGCGAGTTGGTCGCCGACCGGGTGCACGGGGGAGAGGGCGGACAGGGCGTCCTGCGGGACGAGGGAGATACGGCGGCCGCGGTGGGCCGAGAGGTCCGGGGCGATCGTCCCGCTGGTGGTCGCGCCGCGCGGCGGCATGCCGAGGAGCGCGCGGGCCGTGAGGGACTTGCCCGCCCCCGACTCGCCGACGATCGCCAGCACTTCACGCGGCAGCACGTCGAAGGACAGGCCGCGCACGGCCTCGACCCCGTCGAAGGCGATCCGCAGCTCGCGCACCGACAGCAGTGGCTCAGACTCCAACGGGGGCCTCCTTCTCCACCTTGGTTCCGACGGGCGCCGGGGTGGTTCGCCGTACCCTCCGGCCCTGGGTGAGCGCCGCGCCCGACACGGCCAGACCCGCCAGCAGGGCCAGGGCCACCGCCGGGGCGAGGGCCGCCCACGGGGCGCGTTCCACATAGGCCCGGGACTCCTCCAGCAGCAGGCCCCACTCGGGGGCGGGCGGCTGGGCGCCCAGGCCCAGGAAGCCCAGGGAGGCCAGGGCGAGGGCGATGCCCGGCAGCCGCAGCAGGGCGTGGCGGGCGACCGGGCCGGCCACGGACGGCAGGACATGCCGGGTGAGGATCCAGAACGGGCTCGCCCCGATGGCCCGTTGGGCGGTGAGGAACGCCGACGCCCGCACCTCCTGCACGAGGGCCGCCGCGTGCGCGGACAGGGCCGGCCAGGAGATCAGCGCGACCGCCAGGGCCGCCCCGCCGGTGCCCGGCCCGACGGCCGCCGCGACCAGGATGCCGACGATCACCGGGGGCAGGGCGTTGGCGATGTCCGACGCGCCCGCCGCGATCCCCGGCGCGAAGCCCAGCACGAGCGCGATCAGCAGGCCCAGCAGACACACCGCCGCCGCGGTGCCGACCGTCGAGGCGGCACCGTGACCGAGCCGGGCGAGCACATCGCGGCCGAGACCGTCGGTGCCGAGCGGATGCGCCCAGGAGGGCGCGGCGAGACGGACGGTCGTGTCCACGGTGTACGGGTCGCGCAGCAGGCCCCAGCCGATGGTGAGCAGCAGGACGGCGGCCAGCACCACCGGGACCGCCGGGTGCGCGCGGACCGGTCGGGCCGGCGGCAGCGTCAGCCCGGCGTCCCGCAGCGCGGGCCCCAGCAGCCGGCGCCGTACGCCCGCCGCCACCGCGCCCGCGACCAGCCCGAGCAGCAGCAGCGCGAGGACCGCGCCCTGCAGCAGCGGAAGGTCCTGCGACCGGGCCGCGCCGAGGGCCGTACGGCCGATGCCCGGCACCGCGAACACCGTCTCCACGGCCACCGCGCCGCCCGTCAGACCGACGGCGACCATCCCGAACTGCGGGACCAGCGGCGGCAGAACGCGCCGCAGCGCAGCCCCCGCGATCCGCGCCCGGCTCACCCCGGCGCCCCGCCACAGCTCCGCCCACCGTTCGTCGAGCACGGCGGGCAGCGCGTCCGCCACCAGCCGCCCGAGCAGCCCGCCCGCCGGGACGCCGAGGGCGAGCGCGGGCAGCACCAGGTACTGGGCGCTCTGCCAGCCGGACGTCGGCAGCCATCCGAGCCACACCCCGAACACCAGCAGCACCACGGTGGCCAGCAGAAACTCGGGTACGGCGGCCAGCATCGCGGCGCACGCCCCGGCCGAGCCGCGCCCGCGCACCAGCACCGGCGTCACCAGCGCGGCGGCCAGCAGCACCGCCACGCCGAGCGCCGCGCCCATCAGTCCCAGCGAGACCTGGAGTCCGGCGACCACGGAGGGCAGGACGTCGTGGCCCGACACCCAGGAGGTGCCGAAGTCACCGTGGAGCAGGTCGGCGGCCCACCTCCCCAGCAGGGGCAGCGGACCGGCGTCCAGGCCGAGGTCCTGGCGGATCGCGGCCAGGGCCTCCTCGGTCGCCTCCTGCTCGGCCGACCGGGCGCGCAGCACGGTGAGCGCCGGGTCGCGGCGGGAGAGCCAGGGCAGCAGGCCGACGACGGCCAGGACCGCGAGGAGACCGAGGCAGCGGGTCAGCCCGGCCGCGTTCTTCGCGACGGACCTCACTTGACGTAGGTGTCCGCGGTCACGAGTTCCCGCTCACGCGGGTCGTGCGCGGCGTTCACGACCCCGGCGGCATCGCCCTGGATCACGCGCTCGTGGAGCATCGGAACGGCCGCGTCCGCGGCCAGGACGGCGGCCTCGGCCTCGACGACCGCCTTGCGGCGGGCGTCGCCGACCCGGGTGTCGGTGGCCTTCTTCAGTGCCTTGTCGACCCCGGGGTCCGCGAAGCGCGAGAGGTTGAAGGTGCCCTTGGAGGCGAAGTCGCTGTAGAGATACGCGGCCGGGTCGCCGGAGTCGAGGACGGTGGCGCGGGAGAGGACGAACGCGTCGAAGCGGCCCGCGAGCGCGTCGGACTCGATGTTCGCGTACTCGCGCACGTCCAGCTTCACCTTGAACCCCGCCCTCTGGAGCTGCTGTTGCAGCGCGGCGGCGACCTCGGGCATCTCGGAGCGGTCGGTGTACGTGCCGATGGTGACGGTCTTGCCGGCCGGGTCGCCGGGCTCGGCGCGCTTGACGGGGGCGCGCAGGTCGGCGGCCCAGGGCAGGGCGGGCCCGAGCAGGCCCTCGGCGACATCGGCGCGGCCCTCGTACACGCCCTTCACGA
The DNA here is from genome assembly GCF_045040895.1 of Streptomyces purpurascens. Lineage (NCBI taxonomy): Bacteria > Bacillati > Actinomycetota > Actinomycetes > Kitasatosporales > Streptomycetaceae > Streptomyces > Streptomyces purpurascens. The sequence continues at coordinate 6,552,169 of NZ_CP108341.1, forward strand.
TCGACTCGGCGTCGATCGCCGCACGGGCCGCCGCCCGGATCGCGGGATCCTCGAAGGCGCCCTTCTGCGTGTTGAGGTAGAGGGTGTTGGTGCGCGGCATCGGGACCTCGGTGACCAGGTCCTGGTCGAGGACGGCGGCCTGCGAGACGGGGATCGCCTCGACGATGTCGGCCTCGCCGCTGCGCAGTGCCGCCGCGCGGGCGGTGCCGTCCGGGACGAACTTCACGTCGATGCCGGGGGATTCGGCCCTCTGGCCCCAGTAGCCGTCGTAACGGTCGAGGGTGGCGGAGGAGGTGCCGTCGACCTTCGTCAGCTCGAAGGGACCGGTGCCGGCGCCGACGGGGTCGACCGTCTTCCCCTGGTAGGCCTTCGCCGCCAGGATCGCCAGCTGCGGGGAGCTGAGGCGCTGCGGGACCAGGGGGTCCTCGGTGGCGGTGGTGACGGTGACCTGGCCGCCGTCCGCCTTGGCCGACAGCTCCACGCCGTCGAGGATGCGGGGCTTGGGGGAGGCGGTGGCGGCCTTGGTGAGGGCGCGGACGACGGCCTCGGGGGTGAGCTTCGTGCCGTCGTGGAAGGTGACGCCCTCGCGGAGGGTGAAGGTCCAGCTCTTCCCGGACTGCTTCCACCCGGTGGCGAGCGCGGGCCGGGCGTCGCCCTCCGCGTCCAGCCTCACGAGCGTCTCGGCGGTCGACCAGCGCGACAGCTTGAACGCGTCGTCGGAGAACGGGGAGAGGCCGGAGCGGGGCGGCTGGAGCATGGCGACGCGTATGCGTTTGCCTCCGGGCCCGGAGTCGTCCGTGGCCTGCTGGGTGCCGGTGAAGCAGCCGGTGAGCAGGGAGGAAGCGGCGGTCACGGCGGCGAGGGGGATGAGACGAGCGGGGACGCGCACAGGACACCTCAGTCAAGGCCTGGTAAATGGTTGAACGCGCCACGACCGTAGCATGATGACAATCATTTTCAGAAGTATGGGCGTCGAACGCGCCACCCCCGGCACCGGCGCACCGGGTGGCGGTGTCGGTCAGGGGGCAGGGCGGAAATACTTCCGCAGTGCCCAGGCGGCGAGTCGGCGACCGGTGGCGTTGCCCACTTCGTCCGCCGTCCGAGTGTGGATACCGCCCCAGACCCGGGCGTCGACGACGTCCCGCTCGTACTCGTGGGCGTAGCGGTAGTGACGGGACGTACCGGTGGTGGTCGACCGGATGTGCAGGTCGACGCGGGAGGTGCCGAGGACGCCGGTCAGCGCGCGCATCAGCGCACCGCCCATGGTGGCGTGGCCGCTGAGGTAGTCGGGATGCGCGGGGGTGACGAGCAGCGGCTCCCAGTGCCGGTCCGGCCGGGTCGCCGGGTTGCCGTCGGTGTCCGCCTCGCGGATGGCGGTGACGGGGCGCCAGGTGCCGTAGTGGAGTTTGGCGTCCCAGGCGGTGATGACGGCGTCCACCTGGGCCGTGTTGGCCGCCGCGTACAGACGTGCCGTCTCGGCAATGCCGAAACCGTGCCGGGTGGCGTGGTCACCCAGAGCCCCTAGCAGGTCCAGGTTGGTGAAGTACCGCGCGGTATCCGTCTGTTCGGGGGTCCGCTGCGAGCCGGTCCGGCCTCCGTAGGCCGCCACTTCGTTCAGGTCCTTCGCGTACCGGGCAGAGCTGAGCGCCGGCGGCGGGCCGGGGCGGAACTGGTGCGGGGAGTCCAGCAGCAGCGGCCGGAGCCTGCCGATCCAGGCATTGGCGAAGGGCTCGTGACCGGGCGGGGTGGGACGCCAGACACCGGGGCGCGGACGCGCGGGAAACGGCACGGACGCGCCGCGGCCGTCATCGCGGCGGAGCTCGATGATGTGGTCGGCGGCGAGCTTCCCGAACGCGACGCCCTGATCCTCGGCCTCGCCGTCGGGGATCTTCGCGAGGGTGCCGGTCAGGGCGGCGTCCAGCCGGGGCGCGGCCCCGGGGAAGGAGTGGCGCAGTACCTGGTGTGCCGCCGAGGCGGCAGCCGCCGCGGACGAGGCTGTACGGGGCGCCCGTCCGTCCCACTTGTACGGGGTGAAGCGCCCCTCGATACCGACGACGGCGTTGTAGACGGCGGTGGAGACGTACGCCTCCCAGACGAACGACTCGGGCGGCACCGGGCGGGCCTCGGCCTCGATGGTGGCGTCGGCCGTGCGCATCCACTCGATGACCGTCGATGCGCTCCGTTCGCCCTGCTCGGCCCCGTACGCTGTTCCCGCGCCGCGGCCGGAACCGGCACTCGCGTGGGCGCCCGGCAGCGCGAGCGCGAGCACCCCGCAAGCCAGCCCCGCGACCGCCGTTCGCTTCGCAGACCAGGCGCGTCGGTTCCGCACGTGAACTCCTCCCAGCCGATGGCACACCGGGAGATCCGTGACCGCGCGCGGCGCCCGACGGCACGGCGCCGTCCTGAAGATCGCCCGTTCGGGCGATGGGTCTCACCCGGAAGGCCCGATGGCCCGACCGTGCGCGAGCCGGGCCCCCTTCAACGCCATGTGCAGCAGCAGACGGTCCTCGCCGTCGTCCAGGTCCAGGCCGGTCAGCTTCTCGATCCGGGACAGGCGGTAGTACAGGGTCTGGCGGTGGATGCCCAGCTCGGCGGCGGCCCGGGCGGCCTGGCCGGCGCAGTCGAGGTAGATCTCGGCGGTACGGGCGAGTTCCCGGTGCACCGGGGAGAGCAGGGCGTGGACGGCGGGGTCGCGGGCCACGTCCGGCGGCAGCGCGGTGAGCATCCGGAACGGCCCGATCGCCGCCCACTGCGCGACCGGCCCCAGCCGGGCCTCGGCCAGCGCCGCCCGGGCTGCGGCGGACGCTTCCCACCAGGCAGTGCCGAGCTCTGCGAGGCCGGAGCGGGGGGTGGCGAGGCCGGCGGCGGTGCCGGCGGGCCCGTGGGCGGAGGGGCCCGCTTGACCGGACCCGGACCCGGACCCGGACCTGGACGCGGACCCGGACCTGGACGCGGACCCGGACCCGGTGGAGGAAGCGCTGCCGCCCGCCCGCTCCAGCAGCCGCGTCGCCGCCGTGGTCGCCGGAGTCAGTACGTCCGTCGAGCGCAGGCGGATCAGCAGGGCCACGCACTGGGCCGACGCCCCCCACGGCAGCGTGCACAGGGCCGTCGCGCCCGGCATCGTGCGGACCGAGGGGGCGTCGTCGGGGTCGGCCGAGGGCCAGGGGGCCACGCAGATCACCGTGTGCAGACCGTCGGCTCGAGGGCCCAGGGCGGTGCGGAGTTCCGCGATGGCCATGTCGCGCTGCCAGTCGCGTTCCGCCGTGAGGACGGCTCGCAGTTCACGGCTGAGGTCGGCACCGTGCTGGGCCTCGTCCGCGAGCAGCGCCCCGATCCGGGTCGTGACCCGCATGGCGGCGGAGAGCTGGCGTTCGCTCGGGCCGGGATCGTCGTCCAGGAGCCAGACATAGCCGTGGACCACGCCCCGGTGGCGGACGGGGAGGCAGATCCGCCCCCGGTTCACCCCCGCCTCCGGCGTCGGCGGGATGCGCACCGGGCCGGTCGCACGCGTGATGCCGAAGCCCTCGAACCACGCCCGGACGGCCGCGGTCGAACGGCGGGTGAGGATCGAACGGGTGCGCACCGGATCCAGGGCCGACGGATCGAGGTCGCCCTCACTGTCGTACGCCCCGAAGGTGATCAGCTCGAAGTCGCGGTTCTCCAGCGTCGCGGGCGCGCCGAGCAGCTCCGAGATCTCGTCGACCAGCTCCTCGTAGTCGCCCCGGTGTTCCGACGTCATGCGGGCATTGTCCCCCACCGGCCACCACCCTTCATACATCTGTCTGAGATCTGCGGCACGGATGCGTGACAGCTGTCGATGGCCGACGATCGAAGGGATCCCTAGGTTTCACGGTGGTTCTCCGCGCCGTACCCGAAGCGTCATCCGCACGAGGTCCGGCCATCCGTTTGGTTGTGCTCTGGAGGTGCCCCGTGCTGGGTCCCGTGATTCTCGCCGCGTCTCGCAGCGACCGGATGCGACGCCTGATCTCGGCGGCCCCGGTGACCAAGCAGGTCGTCGACCGCTTCATCCCGGGCGAAGGCGTCGACGACATCGTCCCGGTGGTCCGGGACCTCGCCGACCGGGGTCTGGAGCTGACGATGGACGTCGTCGGCGAGGACATCACCAACCCCGCGCAGGCCGCCGCCGCCCGGGACGCCTACCTGGAGCTGATCGACCGGCTGAAACCGCTGGAACTCGGCACCCGCGCCGAGATGTCGGTGAAGCTGTCGATGTTCGGGCAGGCGCTTGAAGACGGCCACGAGCTGGCCCTGAAGAACGTGCGCCCGGTCGTCGAGGCCGCCGCCGAGATCGGCACCACGGTCACCCTCGACGCCGAGGACCACACCACCCTGGACTCGATGTTCGCCATCCACGAGGAGCTGCGGAAGGACTTCCCGGGGACCGGCTGCGTCATCCAGGCCTACCTCTTCCGCACCGAGGCCGACGCCCGCCGCCTCGCCGCGAACGGCAGCCGGGTGCGCCTGGTCAAGGGCGCGTACAAGGAGCCCGCCTCGGTCGCGTACCAGGACAAACACGAGATCGATCGGGCGTACGTACGGATTCTCGGTACGTTGATGGAGGGGACGGGGTACCCGATGATCGGGTCCCACGACCCGCGCCTGATCGCGATCGGCCAGGAGCTCGCCCACCGCGCCGGGCGCAAACTGGACGAGTACGAGTTCCAGATGCTCTACGGCATCCGCGGCGACGAGCAGACCCGCCTCGCCGCCGAGGGCCACCGCATGCGCGTGTACACCGCCTACGGCACCGACTGGTACGGCTACTTCATGCGCCGGCTCGCCGAGAAACCGGCCAACCTGCGGTTCTTCGCACGATCGATGCTCACCAAGGGCTGACCGACACACCGCTCAGTAAGGAGTTTGGGAAAACATGGACGCTGTGACCCAGGTCCCCACCCCCGTCAACGAGCCGGTGCACGGCTACGCCCCCGGCTCGCCCGAGCGTGCCCGGCTGGAGGCCAGGCTGAAGGAGCTGGCCGACAACCCCGTCGACCTGCCCTGCACCATCGGCGGCGAGAAGCGGATGGGCGGCGGCGAGGCCTTCCAGGTCGTGCAGCCGCACAACCACCAGGCCGTGCTGGGCACGTACCGCAACGCCACGCAGCAGGACGCCCAGGACGCCATCGATGCGGCCCTGGCCGCCGCGCCCGCCTGGCGTGCCCTGTCCTTCGACGACCGCGCGGCGATCATCCTGCGCGCCGCCGAGCTGCTGTCCGGCCCCTGGCGCGAGACGCTCGCCGCCTCCACCATGCTCGGCCAGTCCAAGACCGCCCAGCAGGCCGAGATCGACACGCCCTGTGAGCTGATCGACTTCTGGCGCTTCAACGTCGCCTACGCCCGCGACCTGCTGGCCGAGCAGCCCCCGGCGAACTCCCCGGGCGTGTGGAACCGTCTGGACCACCGCCCGCTGGAGGGCTTCGTCTACGCGGTCACGCCCTTCAACTTCACCGCCATCGCGGGCAACCTCCCGACGGCCCCCGCCCTGATGGGCAACGTCGTCGTCTGGAAGCCGTCCCCGACGCAGACCCACGCCGCCGTGCTGCTCATGCAGCTGCTGGAGGAGGCCGGTCTGCCCAAGGGCGTCATCAACCTCGTCACCGGTGACGGCATCGAGGTCTCGAAGGTCGCCCTGGAGCACCGCGACCTCGCGGGCATCCACTTCACCGGCTCGACCCCCACCTTCCAGTACCTGTGGAAGACGGTCGGCAACAACATCGAGAAGTACCGCACCTACCCGCGGCTGGTCGGCGAGACCGGTGGCAAGGACTTCCTCGTCGCCCACCCGTCGGCCGACCCGGCGATCCTGAAGACGGCCTTCACCCGGGGTGCCTTCGAGTTCCAGGGCCAGAAGTGCAGCGCCACCTCCCGCGCGTACATCCCCGCCTCGATCTGGAACTCCGGCTTCAAGGAGGAGCTGGCCGCCGAGGTCGACGGCATCAAGATGGGCGATGTCACCGACCTGTCGAACTTCATCGGCGCCGTCATCGACGAGCGTGCCTTCGCCAAGAACAAGGCCGCCATCGACCGCGCCAAGGAGGACGCCTCCTGCACGATCGTCGCGGGCGGCACCTACGACGACTCCGAGGGCTACTTCGTCCGCCCGACCGTCATCGAGTGCAGCGACCCGGAGAACGAGGTCTTCCGCACCGAGTACTTCGGCCCGATCATCGCCGTGCACGTCTACGAGGACGACCGCTACGACGAGATGCTGACCCAGATGGAGTCCGTCTCCGACTACGCCCTGACCGGCTCGGTCATCGCGAACGACCGCGCGGCGGCGGCCTACACGGCGGACAAGCTCCGCTACGCGGCCGGCAACTTCTACATCAACGACAAGTCGACCGGTGCCGTGGTCGGCCAGCAGCCCTTCGGCGGCGGCCGCGCCTCCGGCACCAACGACAAGGCCGGCGCCCCGCAGAACCTGATGCGCTGGACCCTGACCCGCGCCATCAAGGAGACGCTGGTCCCGCCGACCGACTACACGTACCCGCACATGGGCTGAGACCCCGCGGTGCACCGACGGGCCAGGTCGTGAAGACCTGGCCCGTCGGCATGTCCGGCGGAAACACTGGCGCCATGACGAAGACCGAGACCGTGACCACCGAGGACGGCGTACGGCTGTGGGCCCAGCGCTCGGGCCGGGGCACCACGCCCCTGGTGCTGTGCCACGGCGGGCCCGGACTGTGGGACATGTTCGACGACGTCGCCGCACTGCTCGGCGACCTGGCCACGGTGATCCGCTGGGACCAGCGCGGCTGCGGGCGCTCACAGCCCTGCGACGGGCCGTGGACGGTCGAGCGCTTCGTGGCCGATCTCGACGCCGTACGACGGCACTTCGGGCTGGACCGGACGGCGCTGCTCGGCCACTCCTGGGGCGCGCAACTGGCGCTGCACCACGCCCTGGCGCACCCGGACAGGGTCGGCACGCTGATCTACGTCAGCGGTACGGGCATCGGTCCGGACACCGACTGGCACGGCGCGTACAAGGAGAACCAGTCGGCCCGGCTCGGGGAGCGGCCCGAACGTCTGGCCCGCTGGCGGGAGCTGACCGAGACGCCGGGGCGTGACCAGGCCCAGGAGCGGGAATGGGCGGTCCTCCACTGGTCGGCCGAGTTCCCGGACGCCGACCGGTCGACGGAGCACGCCGAACGGATGGCCGACCCCTGGTTCGGCATCAACGCCGCGTGCAACAAGCAGCTGAACGCCGAGGCGAGGAAGGTCTGCGGCACCCCGGGCCTCTACGCCGCCTGCGAGGCCCTCGACGTGCCCGCGCTCATCGTCGACGGCGCACGGGACATCCGCCCGCGCTCGGCGGTGGACTCGCTGGAGCGGGCCTTGCCGCGCGTGACACGCGTGGTGCTGCCGGAAGCCGGTCACCTGCCGTGGGTGGAGGACCCCCGCGGCTTCCGGGAGGCCGTGGCGGCGGGCCTCGGGCTCGGCTAACCGGTCGAGAGCCACCCGGCCCGTTCGCATACTGGGCCGATGACCCTCCGCGTGCGCACCGCCCACACCGCCGACCTCGCCCCCGCCGACCTCGACGCCGTACGGGCCCTCCTGGACGCCGCTTTCGACGGCGACTTCGGCGACGAGGACTGGGACCACGGCCTCGGCGGCATGCACGCCCTCGTGCACGACGACTCCGGCCTCGCCGGGCACGGGGCGGTCGTGATGCGCCGGGTGCGGTACCGCGGGCGGTGGCTGCGCGCCGGGTACGTCGAGAACGTCGCCGTCCGCGCCGACGCCCGCCGCGGCGGCCTCGGCGGGCGGGTCATGGGCGAGCTGGAACGCGTCGTCGAGCGCGCCTACGACCTTGGCGCCCTCTCCGCCAGTGCGGACGGCGCCCGGCTCTACACCTCCCGCGGCTGGCGGCTGTGGAGCGGTGAGGTGCACGCCCTCAGCCCGCAGGAGGGCGACATCCGCCTGCCGGACGAAGAGGACAGCACCTATGTCCGGCCGGCCCTCGCCGGTGCGCTCGACCCCGCGCACGCACTGCTCTTCGACTGGCGCGACGGCGACGTGCTCTAGGAATCACCGCAGCTCAGCGCGGTGTGACGTAGTCCACCGTCTCAGATAGTAGGAAGTCCGAGTAATTGTGGAGACAGACGCTCCGGCCTCCCTTAGTTTTGTAGGAGCCGAACGTCTCGCTCGACCAAGCGAATGGCGGTCGTGAGCCGGGCCCCGTGCAGGCAATCCCTGCGGCACCGCTCCCCGCCCCATCCGGCGTCTCGTATCCCTCTCCGCGCTCCATGCTGTCGAAGGAGTCGATTTCCCATGGCCGAGACGACCGTCCGCCGCCGAGTCCGTCACGTCTCCCGTACGAGCGAGTCCGACCGCAAGAACGCCGCCGCCGCGCTCCAGCGCGCCCTCGACCGCAGGGACAACGGCGGATCCACCGGCCACTGAGCCGCCCCTGGACCGGGAGCCGCCCGACGAGGCGCGGTGCGGGGCCTCACGCCCCGCGCCGCACCTCGAAATGGTCGATCCGCTCACCGCTCGATGCCAGCGCCGACACCTTCAACCTCGGTGCGGCGCCGCTCTCCGCCTCCACGGAGAGGAACGAGAACCCGCGGTAGCGCACCCGCGACCACTGCACCGACTCCGCCTTCGTGTCCTGGGACTTGGTCCACCGGAACGTGGCGACCGACTCGCGGTCGGCGGTGTTCCCCTCGTAGCTCTCCTTCACGCCGTCCGGGAAGCCGTACAGCTCCTTGCCGCCGCCGCCCGCGGTGACGTACACGATCCCGTCCCGCCTGGGGTCCGTCGTCCCGCCGACCGGTACGGGCCTGCCCACCTCGCCGTTCTTGACGGCGTCGGTCCGCTCGTACACATGGTTGTGCCCGTTGATCACCAGGTCCACCTCGTGTTTCGCGAACAGCGGCAGCCACTCGGCGCGCACCCCGCCGTCGGAGGCGTGCGTGGACGTCGAGTACGCGCAGTGGTGGAAGTAGACGACGATGAAGTCCACGTCCTTCGCGGCCCTCAGTTCGCCGAGCTTCCTCTCCAGCCACTTCGTCTGCCTCCCCTCCGTGTAGCCGTAGTTGGCGGGGATCTCGTACGACACGTCGTTCGCGTCCAGCGCGACCACGCCGACGTTGCCGTACGTGAAGGCGTACACGCCCGGTGCCGTGCGTGCGTCGAAGCCGCTGTCCGGCAGGGAGAAGCGGGCGAGCTGGCCGCCGTAGCCGTCCGGCGAGTACCAGGCCTCCATGTCGTGGTTGCCGGTCGTCACCATCCACGGCACCGACCTGGCGACCGGCTCGGTCTGCTTGAGGAACCGGTCCCACTGCCCGGCGTCGAAGACGTCCGACTCCTTGCCCTTGCCGGTCGGGTCGGCGTAGCAGATATCGCCGGCGTGCAGATGGAAGGCGGGGTCCTGGCGCAGCAGCAGACGGTCGTTGAGGGCCGCCTCCTCGCCGACGCCCTGGTCGCCGAACGCGGTGAACACGAACCGCTTCGGCGGACTCGCCGGTGCCGTGCGGAAGGACGCGATGGTCGACCGGTGCCCGGGGGACGCGGGGTCGAAGCCCTCGTGGCCGACGCCGTAGTAGTACGTCGTGTCCGGGCGCAGGCCGTCCAGCGCCGCGTGCAGGTAGTACTGGTCGACCGCCGCCCGCACGCCCTTCAGCTCCGGGGTGTGCAGATCCCGCAGCTCCGCCTCCACCTTGCGGCCGAGGTCGTCGGGGCGCGGGCCGACCCGGACGTACGGCTTCTTCACCGCGAGCGGCACCTGCCAGGAGATCCGCATCTGCGTCTTCGGGTCGGAGCCGAAGGCGAGATGGCGGCCGAAGGGGGTGATGAAGGAGCCGGGCGCCTTCGACGTGCTCGGCGACGGGCTCCCGGTCGCCGTGGCGCCGCTCTGACCGGAGCGGGAACCGGAGCCGCAGCCGGTCAGCAGCCCGCTCGCCACCGCGCCCGCCGTCACCAGCGTGCGCCGCCGCGACAGTCGCGTCCGCAGGTACTCGTGCTGTTCCGCCATGCTCATCCGGCGCGCGAGCTCGGGCGGGATGCCGAAGTGGGGGATCTCCATATCGAGTGAACTTCCCAGCGGAGGCCAACAACCGCACCACATACGGGTGAACTCGGGCCGACGGACGCGTGCCGTCACCCGGGCGGGTGTCAGGCCCTGTCCGCATCACGGACACCCCGTGTCATCCCATGGGACGAGGAGTAGGGTGCCCGCATGTCTCGCAGCATCAATCTCGCAGTGATCCCCGGTGACGGAATCGGCCAGGAGGTCGTGACCGAAGGGCTGAAGGTCCTCTCCGCCGTCCTTCCGCAGGATGTGAAGCTGGAGACCAAGGAGTACGACTTCGGCGCCCGGCGCTACCACGCCACCGGTGAGACCCTCACCGACGCCGACCTCGACGCCCTGAAGAAGCACGATGCCATCCTGCTCGGCGCGATCGGCGACCCGAGCGTGCCGTCCGGCGTCCTGGAGCGCGGCTTCCTGCTCAAGCTCCGCTTCGCCTTCGACCACCACGTCAACCTGCGCCCGTCGAAGCTGCTCCCGGGTGTCGCCACCCCGCTGGCCGGCGAGCCGGAGATCGACTTCGTCGTGGTCCGCGAGGGCACCGAGGGCCCGTACACCGGCAACGGCGGCACGATCCGCAAGGGCACCGAGCACGAGGTCGCCACCGAGGTCTCCGTGAACACGGCCTTCGGTGTCGAGCGCGTGGTCCGGGACGCCTTCGCCCGTGCCCAGGCCCGGCCGCGCAAGAAGCTGGCGCTGATCCACAAGAACAACGTGCTGACCTTCGCGGGTCACCTGTGGACCAACATCTTCAACAAGGTGGCCGAGGAGTTCCCCGAGGTCACCACCGAGTACATGCACGTGGACGCGGCGACGATCTACCTCGTCACGCAGCCCGAGCGCTTCGACGTGATCGTCACGGACAACCTCTTCGGCGACATCGTCACCGACCTCGCCGCGGCCGTCTCCGGCGGCATCGGCGTGGCGGCCTCCGGCAACATCAACCCGTCCGGAGACTTCCCGTCCATGTTCGAGCCCGTGCACGGCTCGGCCCCGGACATCGCCGGCCAGGGCAAGGCCGACCCGACCGCCACGGTGCTGTCCGTCGCCCTGCTCCTGCGCCACCTCGGCCACGAGGCCGAGGCCGACCGTATCGACGAGGCGGTCGCCGCCGACCTGTCGGAGCGCACGGGCAAGCCCGCCCGCTCCACCACGGAGATCGGCGACGCGCTCGCCGTACGAGTAGCCGGCTGACCCGCCGCTGCTTCCAGTAGAGCCGCCGGGTCGCATCCGCACCCGGCGGCTTTCGCATGTTCCCGCCGGGTGCCACCATCGACCACCGGGTCGCATTCACCCCGTTCCTTCCGCCGCCGCCCCCGGGCGATAATCGAACGCGAGGCCGCGGAATGAGGGAATGCTCGGACGTCCTAGCACTGGTCATCATCAGAGCAGTACCGAGCGCGGCCCGTCACTACAACCGGTGAAGGACATCAACCCATGACGACGCCCACGATCGAGCTCAAGCCCTCCGCCAATCCGCTCTCCGCCGCAGAACGCGAGGCGATCCTGGCCAACCCCGGGTTCGGCCGCCACTTCACCGACCACATGGTGACGATCAAGTGGACGGAAGGCCGCGGCTGGCACGACGGACAGCTCGTGCCGTACGCGCCGATCTCCCTCGACCCCGCCACCACGGTCCTGCACTACGCGCAGGAGATCTTCGAGGGGCTGAAGGCCTACCGCCGCCCCGACGGGTCGGTCGCCACGTTCCGCCCGGAGAAGAACGCCGAGCGCTTCCAGCGTTCCGCGCGCCGGCTCGCGATGCCCGAGCTGCCGGTCGAGACGTTCATCGAGGCGTGCGACGCGCTGGTGAGGCAGGACAAGGGGTGGGTCCCGGCGCACGGCGGTGAGGAGTCCCTCTACCTGCGTCCGTTCATGATCGCGACCGAGGTCGGCCTGGGCGTGAAGCCGGCCAACGAGTACCTGTTCCTGGTCATCGCCTCCCCGGCCGGCGCCTACTTCCCTGGCGGCGTCAAGCCGGTCTCCATCTGGGTCTCCGAGGACCGCGTCCGCGCCGTCCCCGGCGGCATGGGCGACGCCAAGACGGGCGGCAACTACGCGGCGTCCCTGCTCGCGCAGGCCGAGGCCGCGACCAAGGGCTGCGACCAGGTCTGCTACCTCGACGCCGTCGAGCACACCTGGGTCGAGGAGCTGGGCGGCATGAACCTGTACTTCGTGTACGGGGACAAGATCGTCACGCCGTCCCTCACCGGGTCCATCCTGGAGGGCGTCACCCGTGACTCCCTGCTCGCCGTCGCCCGTGACCTCGGGTACGAGGCCGAGGAAGGCCGGGTCTCGGTCGACCAGTGGCAGCGGGACTCGGAGAACGGATCGCTGACCGAGGTGTTCGCCTGCGGTACGGCTGCGGTGATCACGCCGGTCGGTACGGTGAAGCGGGCCGGGGTGGAGTGGAAGCAGAGCGGGGGCGAGCCGGGGGAGGTCACCCTGAAGCTCCGCCAGGCTCTGCTCGACATCCAGCGCGGTACGGCGGAGGACAAGCACGGCTGGATGCACCAGCTGGGCTGAGTGTCCCTGCCCTCCGGGGGCTCGGCCCCCGGGCCCCGGCCTATGCCCACCCGCCACCCGAAGCGATTGGGCTGGAAGCCCGACCTGCCTCATCGGCCCCGCGCTCCACTGAAACCGAGCCCGGGGCCGAGAGCACATAAGCCACCCCGCCCACCAGCCCCGACAGCAGGAAACTGCAGTCCACCCCGCCGGTCAGTGACAGCAGCGGTCCCTCGTACGACGGCAGGGACACCGCCAGGACGCCGACGGCCGCTCCGGCGGCCCAGGAGAGTGTCGCCGGGACGTTCCAGCCGGCGCGGTACCAGTAGACGCCGCCCCGTGCGCGGCGGTTGAACACCTGAAGGGCGTCCGGGTCGTACACCCCGCGGCAGCGGGCGAAGCCGATGAGGGTGATGACCGCCCAGGGCGTGCCGATCGCCGTCAGCAGCAGCACGAAGGACGTCATCGCGTGCTGCGCGGTCGAGTAGTAGTGCCCGGCGAAGACGCAGGCGGTGGCCACACCGGCGACCGTGTACGTGGCCGTGGCGCGGGAGGCGCGCGGCAGGATCGCGTCCAGGTCGAGGCCCATCGAGTACAGCATCAGACCCGCGTTGCCGACCGAGCCGGCGGAGGCCGCGAGGAGGAGCGGGACGAGGTACCAGGCCGGGGCCGCGGAGACCAGCGGACCCGCGTAGTCGAGGGCCGCTCCGGCCGCGTACGCCGTGAAGGTGCCGAACAGCTGCGGCACCAGCAGCCCCAGCATCAGCCCCAGCCAGGTCGCGTGCAGCACCCGGCGCGAGGAGTGACGGGCCGGGGAGATGTAGCGGGTGTAGTCGCCGAGCAGCGTGATGAACGCGATCGGCCCGGACAGCCCGGCCGCCACGGCCGCGAGCAGCCAGGTCGGCCAGAACCCGCCCAGCAGATAGCCGCCGGCCTCCGGCAGCGCGGCGGTGGTGAAGCCGGGGGCGTAGGCGGCCACGCCGAGGGCGAGCAGGGCGGTCATGCCGAACGCCAGCACCCGGGACATCGCGAGCAGCACCCGGTAGCCGTACACCGCGCCCGCGACGGTGGCCGCGGCGAGCAGCCCGTAGACGACTCCGTACGACATCCCGCCCTGCGGCAGTCCGGCCAGCCGGCCCAGCACACCGACCATCACGTCCCCGCCGATCCACACGGTCAGCGCGGTGTAGCCGAGGGCCAGCAGCAGCCCGACCACCGAGCCGACCAGTCGGCCCCGCACCCCGAAGTGGGCGCCGGAGGAGGTCGACAGGTTGGTGCCCGTGCGCAGCGAGACCAGCGCCAGCGGAGCGGTGAACACCACGCCCGCCACCGTGCCCGCGAGCACCGCGCTGACCGACCCCCACCAGTCCAGGCCGAAGGACGGCGGCAGCCAGCCGAAGACGATCACCCCCAGGCAGAGGTTGGAGCCGAGCAGGATCGAGACGAGGTCGCGCGGCCCGCTGGTGCGCTCCTCCTCGGGGATGGTGTCGACTCCGCGCTGTTCGATCGGCATGGGCTGGTCTCCTTCGACGCCGCCATCACTTTTAGAACGACGCTCAATGTGACGTGATCAGCCATCTTCCGTCAACGGGTGGGTTGCAGAAATCCTGTGTTTAGAGTGATGCTCTAAACCGTCGGATGGCAAGGAGGTGCCGAGGCGTGAGACTGACTCCCACGGAACGCGACCGGCTGCTGCTCTTCTCGGCCGCGGAGCTGGCGCGGGCCCGCAAGGCGCGCGGCCTGCGGCTGAATGTGCCGGAGGCCACCGCGCTGGTCGCGGACACCGTGTGCGAGGCCGCCCGGGACGGTGCCAGGCTCGCCGAGGCGATCGAGCGTGCGCGAGCGGTGCTCGGGCCCGACGACGTGCTGGCCGGTGTCGCCGACGTCGTCACCGAGGTGCACGTCGAGGCGGTCTTCGACGACGGTTCGCGGCTCGCGGTCGTCTCCGACCCCATCGGCGGCGGATCGGGGCCGGCCGCACCGGGCGCGCTGCTGCCCGGACCCGAGCACGCCGAGCCCGAACCGGCCGAGCGGCTGACGGTCACCAACACCGCGACCGTGCCCGTCTCCGTCACCTCCCACTTCCACTTCTTCGAGGCGAACCCGCGGCTCGACTTCGCACGGGAGCGGGCCTACGGGATGCGGCTCGCCGTGCCCGCCGGGTCGACCGTGCGGTTCGGGCCGCGGGAGAGCGTCGAGGTCGGGCTGGTGCCCATGGGCGGCGACCGGATCGCGATCGGGTTCGCCGGTCTGGTCGACGGGGCGCTGGACGCGCCCGGCGCCCGCGAGGAGGCACTGCGCCGCGCCGCCGCCTGCGGCTACCTCGGCGTACCGGACACAGCTGATCAGGAGGCCGGGCGATGAGCCGCCCAGGAGGACACCCCGCCGAGGCCCGCCGCCTCACCCCGCACGAGTACGCCGCCGCTCACGGCCCCCGCGCCGGCGACCGTATCCGGCTGGGCGACTCCGGTCTCACCATCGAGGTCGAGTCCGACTCCCAGCGCTACGGCGACGAATTCCTCGCCGGGTTCGGCAAGACCGCCCGCGACGGGCTGCATCTCAAGGCCGCCGCGGTCCGGGAGACCTGTGACGTCGTGATCAGCAACGTCGTCGTGATCGACGCCGTCCAGGGCATCCGGAAGGTCTCCATCGGCATCCGCGAGGGCCGGATCCGCTCGATCGGGCGGGCCGGGAACCCCGACACCCTCGACGGAGTCGACGTCGTCGTCGGCACCGGCACGTCGATCGTCTCCGGCGAGGGCCTCATCGCCACGGCCGGATCCGTCGACACGCACGTCCACCTGCTGTCGCCGCGCGTCATGGAGGCCTCGCTCGCCTCCGGCGTGACCACGATCATCGGGCAGGAGTTCGGGCCCGTGTGGGGCGTCGGCGTCAACTCGCCCTGGGCGCTGCGGCACGCGTTCAACGCGTTCGACGCCTGGCCGGTCAACATCGGCTTCCTGGGCCGGGGTTCGTCGTCGCACGCGGCCCCGCTGGTCGAGGCCCTCGCCGAGGGCGGCGCCTCCGGCTTCAAGGTGCACGAGGACATGGGCGCCCACACCCGCGCCCTGGACACCGCCCTGCGCGTCGCCGAGGAGCATGACGTCCAAGTCGCCCTGCACAGCGACGGATTGAACGAATGCCTGTCCGTCGAGGACACCCTCAAGGCGCTGGAGGGCCGGACCATCCACGCCTTCCACATCGAGGGCTGCGGCGGCGGGCACGTCCCCAACGTCCTGAAGATGGCGGGCGTACCGAACGTCATCGGCTCCTCCACCAACCCGACCCTGCCCTTCGGCCGGGACGCCGTCGCCGAGCACTACGGGATGATCGTCTCCGTCCACGACCTCAAGACCGACCTGCCCGGCGACGCCGCCATGGCCCGCGACCGCATCCGCGCCGGCACCATGGGCGCCGAGGACGTCCTGCACGACCTGGGCGCGATCGGCATCACCTCGTCGGACGCGCAGGGCATGGGACGCGCGGGCGAGACGGTCCGCCGCACCTTCGCCATGGCCGGGAAGATGAAGTCGGAGTTCGGCGCACCGGACGACCACGACAACGAACGCGTCCTGCGCTACATGGCCAAGCTCACCATCAACCCGGCCCTCGCGCACGGGCTCGCGCACGAGGTGGGGTCGCTGGAGGCCGGCAAGCTCGCCGACATCGTGCTGTGGCGCCCGGAGTACTTCGGTGCCAAGCCGCAGCTGGTACTGAAGTCCGGCTTCCCGGCGTACGGCGTGACCGGCGACCCGAACGCGGCGACCGACACCTGCGAACCCCTGGTGCTGGGGCCGCAGTTCGGCGCGCACGGGGCGACACCGGCCGACATCTCGGTGGCGTTCGTCGCGCAGGCCGCCCTGGACCAGGGGCGCGACGCGATGCCGACCCGCCGCCGCAGGGTCGCCGTGCGCGGCACCCGCGGGATCGGCCCGGCCGACCTGCGGCGCAACTCCCGTACCGGAGCGGTCGACGTCGACCAGCGCACCGGTCTGGTCACCCTCGACGGCGAGCCCCTGCGTTCGGATCCCGCCGACTCGGTCTCCCTCAACCGCCTGTACTTCCTCTAAGGACCCCCAGACAAGGACCCCCAGATGAACAAGGCTGCCGCCGACGGCTTCCGCATGCCCGCCGAGTGGGCCCCGCACGAGCGCACCTGGATGGCCTGGCCGGGCGAGAACGCGACCTTCGACGATCCGGGGGAGCTGGCCGCCGCCCGGGTCGCCTGGGCCGCGGTCGCCCGGGCCGTCCGCCGCTTCGAACCGGTGACGGTGGTGTGCGGGCCGGGCCGGTCGGACCAGGCGCGCGCACTGCTGGGCGAGGGGATCGACACGGTCGAGCGGGACCTCGACGACGCCTGGATGCGCGACATCGGCCCGACCTTCCTGACCGGCAAGCACGGCGAACTGGCCGCCGTCGACTGGACGTTCAACGGCTGGGGCGCCCAGGAGTGGGCCCGCTGGGAGCACGACGCGAAGGTCGCCGGGCACGTCGCGGACCTCGCCGGGGCACGGACGTACGCCTCGCGGCTCGTCAACGAGGGCGGGGCGATCCATGTGGACGGCGAGGGCACCGTCCTGCTGACGGAGACGGTCCAGCTCGGGCCGGAGCGCAACCCGCACTGGACGCGGGAGCAGGTCGAGGAGGAGATCCACGCCCAGCTCGGCACCCGTAAGGCGATCTGGCTGCCGCGCGGCCTGACCGGCGACTACCCTCCCCACGGCTTCGGCACCCTCGGCCACGTCGACATCGTCGCGGCCTTCGCCCGACCCGGAGTCGTCGTGGCGCACTCCCAGCCCGACCCGGCGCACCCCGACCACGAGGTGACCAAGGAGGTCATCGGGCTGCTGAGGTCCCGGACGGACGCACGCGGCCGCCGCCTGGAGGTGGTGGAGGTTCCGGCGCCGACCGTCCTGGAGGCCGACGGCCACTGGGCCGACTACTCCTACATCAACCACTACCTCTGCAACGGCGGCGTGGTCCTGTGCGGCTTCGACGACCCCCGCGACGAGATCGCGGCCGGCATCTTCCGCCGGCTCTTCCCCGAGCGGACCGTGACACTGGTCGACGCCCGTACGATCTTCGCTGGTGGTGGAGGCATCCACTGCATCACGCAGCAACAGCCGAAGGTCTAGAACCCGGGAGCCGCAGATGGCCGGTGGGCGCAGGCAGGCGCCGCCCCGCGAGGACGTGCTCGCCGCCGCCATGGAGATGATCGCCGAGCGCGGTCTGGAGAAGCTCACCATGGCGGCGCTCGGCCGCGAGGTCGGGATGAGCAGCGGGCACCTGCTCTACTACTTCGGCTCCAAGGACGAACTGCTGCTGCGCACCCTGGAGTGGAGCGAGGGCCGGCTGGGCGCCGAGCGCGGCCGGCTGCTGACGCGTTCCGCCACCGCCCGCGAACGCCTCGACGCCTACGTCGACCTCTACGTCCCCGACGGCCATCGCGACCCGCACTGGACGCTGTGGCTGGAGGTCTGGAACCGCTCGCAGACCGCTGCCGTCGACGCGGTCGCCCGCGACCGGCAGGCCGCCATCGAGGGCGTCTGGCACCGCGACCTGGTCGCCCTGCTCGCCGAGGGCATCTCACGAGGCGAGTTCCGCCCGGTCGACCCCGACCGCTTCGCCACCCGCCTGCGCTCGCTGCTGGACGGCTTCGCCATCCACGTGGCGATCGGCCTGCGCGGCACCGACCGGGCCCAAGTCCTCCAGCACGTGCGGGAGTTCCTCGAGGACAGCCTCCTCGCGGACACGTGAACGCCCGCCCGCGTTGTACTCAATTCGGCGGATTGACCCTCTGCCTCGTGATGATGTTGGCTCGGGGGAAGCCCTCGGCGCGGGGCCGGGGGAGAAGCGTCCACGGGGATGCGGGGACACAGGGGGAACAGCACATGACCAGCATCAGGAGGGCCACGTCCGTCGCGCTCGGATTGGCCCTGGCCGTCACGCTCGGCACCGCCGCAGCGCTGCCCGCGACCGCCGCGCCGGCGCTGGTGCCGCGGACCGAGAAGGCGAGCGTCGCACCGGACGGCACCGACGGCGACGCCCCCTCGGGCGGGCCGAGCCTCAGCGCCGACGGCCGCCATCTGGCCTTCGTCTCCCGAGCCGACAACCTCGTCGCCGGTGACACCGACGGCCTGGCCGACGCCTTCGTACGCGACCTCGACACCGGCACGACCCGGCTGGCGAGCGGTGGCGTGGACGGCTCCGTCGACGACGTCGCCCTCAGCGGCAACGGCCGCTACCTGGCCTTCGCCGCCACCGCCGCGAGCGACGGCCGCAGCCACATTTGGGTCGAGGACCTGAAGAACGGCACCCTCCAGCGCATCGCGGACACCGTCGCCACGGGCTACGACACCGGCAGGCAGCCGGCCATCAGCGCCGACGGCCGCTACGTCGCCTTCGTCGCCCAGCGCTCCGAGTTCGCCCAGGGCGAGGACGTCTGGGGACGCGTCTACCGCGTCGACCGCACCGGCGGCGAGGCCGTCCGCATCAGCCAGGTGCCCGCCGCGACCGACCGGAAGACCGCCGCCACCAACCCGTCCATCAGCGCCGACGGCAGCCGCGTCGGCTACCAGTTCTTCGTCCCGCACCCCTCCTCTGGCGACTGGAGCGACGCCTGGGTCCGTGACGTGCCGAGCGGGAAGCTGTTCCACGCCGACCTGGCCCCGGACGGCCTGACGTCCGACGGACAGACCGAGTTCCCGCAGATCAGCGCCGACGGCCGGTACGCGGTCTTCAACTCGCTCGACTCGCGGCTGACCCCGGGCGACACCAACCAGGGCCACAACGTCTTCGTCCGTGACCTCAAGACGGGGGATCTGCGCCGGATCGACGCCGCGGACCCGGCCGCCTTCACCGCGTTTCCGCGGCTCAGCGCCGACAGCCGGTACCTCGCCTTCGTCTCGGCCGACCCGGGCGACCCGGACCGTACGACGCGCGCGTACTTCCGCGACCTGCGCACCGGGCGCACGGTCCTGGCCAGCCCGGACGCCGAGGGCGGACCGAACGACCAGAGCGTGTCCGCCCCGGTGATCGACCGGCACGGCCGCGAGGTCGCCTTCAGCAGCTCCTCACCCGACCTCGTGCCCGGCGACACGTACGACACGTCCCACGTCTACGTGCGTCACCTCCGGTGACCGACCGCATCCTGAGACAACCGTGAGCGAGGCGCGGGGGCTGTGCCAGACTGCCCCCGTGCTCTCGTTCGCCATGATTATTGGCAGCAGGCGCGCCGGTCCGCAGTGACCGCCACGTACGACCAGGTACGGGCGGACACCGTCGTCCTCGACCCGCGCGCAGACCTCTCGCACCCGCGAGAGGTTTTTCGCTTTTCTGGCCCACCCGCAGCCAGGAGCGAGAGCGCGAGGGAGTATGTGGGGGCGGTGGAGCCGGTCATTCCGGTACGACCGAGATCCAATCCTCAGGAGCCTTGAGACCATGACCGCAACCAGCGAACTCGACGATTCGTTCCACGTCTTCGACACCACCCTGCGCGACGGCGCCCAGCGTGAGGGCATCAACCTCACCGTCGCCGACAAGCTGGCCATCGCACGGCACCTGGACGACTTCGGCGTGGGCTTCATCGAGGGCGGCTGGCCGGGCGCGAACCCGCGGGACACCGAGTTCTTCGCCCGCGCCCGGCAGGAGATCGACTTCCGGCACGCCCAGCTGGTCGCGTTCGGCGCGACCCGTCGCGCGGGAGCGAAGGCGTCGGAGGATCCGCAGGTCAAGGCGCTGCTGGAATCGGGCGCCGAGGTGATCACGCTGGTCGCGAAGTCCCACGACCGCCATGTCGAGCTCGCCCTGCGCACCACCCTGGACGAGAACCTGGAGATGATCCGCGACACGGTGTCGTTCCTGAAGGAGCAGGGTCGCCGGGTCTTCGTCGACTGTGAGCACTTCTTCGACGGCTACCGGGCGAACCCGGAATACGCGAAGGCGGTGGTCCGTACGGCGTCGGAGGCCGGCGCGGACGTGGTGATCCTCTGCGACACCAACGGCGGCATGCTCCCGGCGCAGATCCAGGCGGTCGTCTCCACGGTCCTGGCCGACACGGGCGCCCGGCTCGGCATCCACGCCCAGGACGACACGGGCTGCGCGGTGGCGAACACGCTGGCCGCCGTCGACGCGGGTGCGACGCATGTGCAGTGCACGGCCAACGGCTACGGCGAGCGGGTGGGCAACGCGAACCTCTTCCCGGTCGTGGCGGCGCTGGAACTGAAGTACGGCAAGAAGGTCCTGCCCGACGGCCACCTGCGCGAGATGACCCGTATCTCGCACGCGATCGCCGAGGTCGTCAACCTCACCCCCTCCACGCACCAGCCCTACGTCGGTCTCTCCGCCTTCGCCCACAAGGCCGGTCTGCACGCCTCGGCCATCAAGGTCGACCCGGACCTGTACCAGCACATCGACCCCGAGCTGGTCGGCAACACCATGCGGATGCTGGTCTCCGACATGGCGGGCCGCGCGTCCATCGAGCTCAAGGGCAAGGAGCTCGGCATCGACCTCGGCGGCGACCGGGAGCTGGTCGGCCGGGTCGTGGAGCGGGTGAAGGAACGCGAACTCCAGGGCTACACCTACGAGGCGGCCGACGCGAGCTTCGAACTCCTCCTGCGCACCGAGGTCCAGGGCAAGCCGCTGCGCTACTTCGAGGTCGAGTCCTGGCGGGCCATCGTCGAGGACCGGCCCGACGGATCCCACGCCAACGAGGCCACGGTCAAGCTGTGGGCCAAGGGTGAGCGCATCGTCGCCACGGCCGAGGGCAACGGTCCGGTCAACGCACTCGACCGCGCCCTGCGCGTCGGCCTGGAGAAGATCTACCCCCAGCTCGCCAAGCTCGAGCTCGTCGACTACAAGGTCCGCATCCTCGAAGGCAAGCACGGCACCAACTCCACGACCCGCGTCCTGATCTCCACGTCCGACGGCACGGGCGAGTGGTCCACGGTGGGCGTCGCCGAGAACGTCATCGCGGCGAGCTGGCAGTCCCTGGAGGACGCGTACACGTACGGTTTGCTGCGGGCGGGGGTGACTCCGGCGGAGTAGCGGGCTGCGTCTGCGTCTGCGCGGTGGTGGTGGGTCGGGGACGTGTCGGGGGGTGTCCGTCCTCGGAACGGCGCGATGGGGTTGGACGCCGACTGACTGTTCGTTGACGCGCCAACCAGCTGCGGGCGGACACCCGACACGTCCCCTTCCGTGCGTACCCAGCTGCGGGCATGCGTGCCTCCCCCAGTGCCTTAAGGGCCTGGGAGGTGCCCCCAGGGCGGCACGGGTGGGCGCGGCGGCACCCCGCTACGCCGGGCTGCGCACCCACCCGGCCCCAGCACCGACGCCGAGCAACCGAAGATCGCCCCCGTGGGTTACATCGCCGTGTCCCGGGGGCGCGGCACCGAGTGGGTGTCCCCGCCCCGGTCGCGCCCCGGCCCGCGGTCCAGCCGGAAGAGCCCCGCCCCGTTCGGCCGCTGGCCGGGGGAGTGGGCGGTGGCGCGGGTCAGTTCCTCGACGCCGTCGGCCAGGTAGCCGACCCAGGCCGAGCCCTCGTCCTCGACGATCCGCTGCGTGTCCGTCCGCAGCCGCTCGATCACCCCGAGCAGCGCCGCCTGCTCCTTGTCGCTGGGGGAGTCGGTGGTCCGCAGGTACGCCTGCGCCCACTCGGACTGCGCCCTCTTGAGGATCTGCTGCAGGGCCTGCTGCGTACGGATGTAGCGCGTCCAGGACGCCGAGAAGCCGAAGATCCGGTCGAACAGGACACAGCCCGCCCCGCCGGCCAGGAACACGAAGCCCCACTCGGGCTGCACGGTCGTCGGCGCGGCCGCGTGCACCAGCGGAGTGAGCGTGCCGACGATGCCCAGCAGCGCGGCGAGCGCCCGCAGCGAGCGCGACCACAGCGACGGCCCCCGGCGCCGCGCCAGGTACCAGCCGATCGCCGTCGTCACCTCCGCCTCGGCATGCCGGAACAGCTCCCACAACAGGTCCGCCCGCGAACGCGAACGGTCCAGCTCGGTGAGTGCGGACACCGTCATGTCCGCGGCCCTGCGTCTTCCGAACATGCCCCTGATCCGCCCTTCTGCTGTGACCGGTGGACCGGCCCGGCCCACGGCAGTAAGCCAGAAGGCATCGTAGGCGCAGCGGCGCCCCGAAATCCCCGCCCTTATCGATATCCCTTCTGTACTGATTCAGGTAGCTTCGAACATATGAAGGCCGCACTGGTGCGTACCGTCGTACGTCTGCTGATCGCGCCGGTCGCCGCCCTGGTGGCGGTGCTGGTGGTGATGACGGCCGGTGCGCCGGGTGCGCACGCGGCCACCGACCTCTCGAAAGTCGCCGAGGAACTGCGCGAGAACCCCGTCTACGTCGATCCGGCCGCCTCCGACCAGCTGGCCGCCTCGGACGCCGAGGCGCTCTCCGACAAGATCAAGGACGCGGACAAGCCCGTCTTCGTGGCGGTCCTCCCGGCCGACACCCCCACGCAGGACCTCTTCCGGAACCTCCGCACCGAGACCGGCGTCACCGGCCTGTACGGCGTCCGCGTCGGCGAGAAGTTCGACGCCCGTGCCGACAGCTCGGTGATGAGCCGCCAGGCGGTGTCCAACCTGGTCACGGCCGTGCAGGACGCGGGCGACACCAAGGCCCAGCTGAACGACTTCGTCGACGACGCCCTGCGCGGCGTGGGCGGTTCGGCGCCGAGCAGCTGGAGCGACGGCTCGAGCACCGACGTTCCGGTCGGCGGTCTGATCACGTTCGGCGTCCTGGTCGCGGCCGGCGGCGCGGGCACCTACGCCGTGGTCCGGCGCAACCGGCGCCGCCACGAGGAGGAGCAGCGGGCCGCGCTGGAGAAGCTGCGGGTGGTGGTCGACGAGGACATCACCGCCTTCGGCGAGGAACTCGACCGCCTCGACTTCCACCCCGGGGAACCCGGCGCGGACGACGCGATGCGTGCCGACTACGAGCGTGCGCTGGACGCCTACGAGCAGGCGAAGTCCCTGATGGCCGCCGCGACGAAACCGGAGGATGTCCGGCCCGTCACCCAGACCGTGGAGGACGGCCGGTTCTCCCTGGCGCGACTCGCGGCCCGGCGCGAGGGCGGCCGGCTGCCGGAGCGCCGCCCGCCCTGCTTCTTCGACCCGCGCCACGGCCCCTCGGTCGCCGACGCCGGCTGGACGCCCTCGGGCGGCACCACGCGCGACGTCCCCGTCTGCGCGGCCGACCAGACCCGGCTCGCCGAGGGCCGCGACCCGGTGATCCGCGAGGTCGACACCGACTACGGCCGCCGCCCGTACTGGGAGGCCGGCCCGGCGTACGGCCCCTGGGCCGGCGGCTACTTCGCGGGCGGCCTCCTGCCCGGCCTCCTCGTCGGCACCATGCTCGGCAGCATGATGGCCGCCCCCGCCTACGCCGCCGACTACGGCTCCGGCTACGGCGACTTCGGCGGGTACGAGGGCGGTGACGTCTCCGGCGCCAACTTCGACAGTGGCGACTTCGGCGGCGGCTTCGGCGGAGGGGACTTCGGTGGTGGAGGCTTCGGCGGGGGAGGGGACTTCGGGGGCGGGTTCTGATCCCGGCGGGTTCCGGCCCGCCCCGTGTGCCCGCCTGGAGCTCAGCGGCGTAGCGCCTCTCGGCCCGCGAGTTGCCCGCGCTGCCGCCACACCGTTCCGGCCACGACGCGCGCGAGCGCGACCAGCCCCGCGCTCACCCATACCGGCGACCGGTACCCGAACCCGGCGCCGATCGCCGCGCCACCGGCCCAAGGGCCCAGCGCCGCGCCCACGTTGAACGCGGCCGTGGCGAAACCCCCGGCCAGCGTGGGCGCGCCCGGGGCCGCGTACAGCACCTGGGCGATCAGCGTGGAGCCGACGCCGAAGGACAGCGCCCCCTGGGCGAAGACGAGCCCGAGGGCCAGGACCGGGTGCCCGGCCCCGAGGGCCAGCAGGCACCAGCCCACGCAGGCCGCGGCGCCCCCGCCGGCGAGGACCGGCACGGGACTCCGGTCGGCGAACCGACCCGCGGCGGTCACTCCCACGAACGACCCGGCCCCGAACAGCGCGAGCACCCCGGGCACCCACGCGCTGCCCAGCCCCGTCACCTCGGTGACCAGCGGCGCGAGATAGGTGAAGGTGCAGAACGTCGCGCCGTTCACGAGGGCACCGAGCAGCAGGGTGACGACCAGCCGAGGGCTGCGCAGCGACCGCAGCTCACCGCGCAGCGCGGGCGGTGCGCCCTCGGCCGCACCGCCCGGCACGGACCACGCCACCGCCACCAGGGCCGGCAGCGACACCAGCGCCACGGCCCAGAACGCCGTACGCCAGCCCCACAGCCCGCCCAGCACGGCCCCGGCGGGCACCCCGGCCACGCACGCCAGCGTCACCCCGCCCAGCAGCGTGGACGTCGCCCGGCCCTTCGCATCCGCCGGGACCATGTCCACGGCGGCCACGAGGGCGACGGCGAGGAACCCGGCGTTGGCGAGCGCCCCCACGACCCGCGTGGCGAGCAGCACCTCGAAGCTGCCGGTGAGAGCACCGACGACATGGACGGCGAGAAAGACGACGAGGAACGCCAGCAGCGCGCCCCGCCGCGACCAGCGCCGCGCGAGACCCGCCACGAGCGGCGCCCCTACGACCATCCCCGCCGCGAAGGCGGAGGTCAGCGCGCCCGCCGCGGGGACGGACACCCCCAGATCCCGCGCGATGTCCGGCACCAGCCCGGACAGCATGAACTCGGATGTCCCTTGCGCGAACACGGCAAGGCCCAGCAGAAGAAGAGCGAACGGCATGAGAAAACTCCGCACCCGGAAGTCGACGACGAACACGACACGTCGGTCGGCGATCCGGTGGCGGAGCGAGGAAAGGGCCTCAGCGGCCCGGCATCACAAGCAGCCACCGGAGAGCCGGTGGCCGCACTCTGGACGCCTCGGGGCTGGACACGACAGGCACGTTAGGCGGCTTCGGAGGACCGGGTCCACCGGTTTTCCTTCCGCTCTCCCCGGGCGGCGGTCGAGGACCCGTTCCTCCGGCCCCCTCCGCGGTGGACGATCACGACGGCCGTGAGGCAGACGGCCAGCCCGAGGGCGGTCTGGACGCCGAACGGCTCACCGAACATGAGCGCGCCCCAGACCGCCGTGACCGGGGCCATGAGGAACATCAGGGTGTTGACCTCGGTGACGCCGGAGCGCTTCAGGATGAGCCAGTACAGCCCGTACCCGCCGAACGTGGACAGGCCCACGAGCCAGGCGACCGCCAACCAGAACGCGCCCTCGGCCGGCGGCGCGGCGGCTCCTGCGCCCAGGGCTAGGAGGGTGAAGAGGACGGCACTGGTGGCGCAGTGGACGGTCAGCGACACCGAGGGAGCGACCCGCGAGCGGGACCGGCCCTCCAGGAACGTCGCCGCGACCAGGGACAGCATGCCGAGCAGCGGGATGGCGTACGCCCACCAGGCCACGTCGGTCCCGGCCGCGGCGTCGGCCAGGGTGACCACGGCGACGCCGCTCAGCCCCAGGCCCAGACCGATCCACTGCCGGCCCGAGACGTGACTCCCGAGCAGCGGTCCCGCGAGGGCTCCGGCGACGAGGGGCTGGACGCCGTCGATCAGGGCCGTCGTGCCGCTGGAGACGCCGAGCTGGATGGCGTAGTAGACGCTCAGCAGATAGCCGCTCTGCGACAGCACCCCGATCACGGCCTGCCGGGTCACGTCCCGGGCGGTGAGTCCCCGCCACGCCGACCGCGTGAGGACGGCGACGGCGACGAGGACGACGGCCAGCGGCAGGAACCGCCACATCAGGACCGTGAGCGCGGACGCGCTGCCCGCACCGAGCTTGGCTCCGATGAACCCGGAGCTCCAGCACACGACGAAGGCGAGGGAGAGCAGGATGTTCACGACATCACAACCACTAGACAGATCGGTTTACTCGTTCCCGCTCGACTATACAGAACGGTATACTCGGATGCCATGGGTACCACCGCCGAGAGCCCCCGCCGCATCACGATGACGCCGGCCGCCCGCCGCGCCCTGGAGGCCGCCGCGCGGCTGTTCTACGAGCGCGGCATCCACGCCGTCGGGGTCGACCTCATCGCCGCGGAGGCGGGGGTCACGAAGAAGACCCTCTACGACCGCTTCGGCTCCAAGGAGCAGATCGTCGTGGAGTACCTGGCCGACCGCGACGAGCGCTGGCGGGCCTTCCTCGACGAGCGCCTCGACGCGGCCGGACCGGACCCGAGGGAGCGCGTCCTGGTGGTCTTCGACGCCTCACGCGCATGGGCGCGGGACAGCAGCCCCAAGGGGTGCAGCATGGTCAACGCCCACGCGGAGATCAGCGACCCCGCCCACCCGGCCCACCCGATCATCATCGGCCAGAAGCAGTGGATGCTCGCCCTGTTCACCGGCCTCGCCGCGGACATCGCCCCGGACGAACCGGCCGGTCTGGCCCGGGCGTTGATGCTGCTGCACGAGGGCGCGCTCGTCGCCCACGGCCTCGGCATCTTCCCGGACGCCATCGAGCACGCCCGCGAACAGGCGCGCGCGCTGCTCGCGTAGCGGACGGAATCTGTCCTACTCGGTCCCTACGGTGGTGCCATGACCACCTCCGACGGCACGGCCCCGCTCGCCTTCGCCACCGTGGCCGACCTGGACGCCTGGCTGACCGCCCACCCCGTCCCGCATCCCGGCCTCTGGGTCAAGGTCGCCAAGAAGGGGTCGGGCATCCCCTCCGTCAGCGCCGCCGACGTCAACGACGTGGCGCTCTGCCACGGGTGGATCACCGGGCAGCGCAAGGCCCTCGACGGGTCGTACTACCTCCAGCGGATCACCCCCCGGCGCCCCGGCAGCCTCTGGTCCATGGTCAACGTCCGGCGGGTGGAGGAACTGACCGCCGCCGGCCGGATGCGCCCCGGCGGGCGCGACGAGGTGGCGTCAGCGCAGAAGGACGGACGCTGGGACGCGGCCTACGCGTCCCAACAGGAGGCCGAGGTCCCGGAGGACCTCACGGCGGCCCTGGAACGCAGCCCACGGGCCGCGGCGGCCTTCGCGAAACTCGGCCGGACGGACCGCTACCTCACCATGCTCGCCGTCCTCCGCGCCCGGACACCGCGGAGCCGGGCAGCACAGGTGGCGGCGGCGGTCGCGAAACTGGAGGCCGGCGGGCGGGACCGATGAGCCCGACGGGGGGCGGGCCGACGGGAGTTGCTCCGTCGCTCGGGCGGGGGCTCGGCGTTGGACGGGCCGGGTACCTCACCAGCCGGACGGGGCGACTCGAGGGAAGGTCACCCCATCGCACGACCACGACCACGGGCCCGGTGCCCAACCGCACCGGACCCGTGAGCTGTTCTGCTGCCGAGGGGCGGGTCAGAGTGTGGACGCCGCCGAGGCTATGGCGGAGGCGAACGTGGAGACCTCCGTGTAGACGCCGGGGGCCTCGGGCCGGGCGCAGCCCTCGCCCCAGCTGACGATGCCGACCTGGATCCAGGCGCCGGCGCTGTCCTTGCGGAACATGGGGCCGCCGGAGTCGCCCTGGCAGGTGTCGACGCCGCCCGCGTCGAAGCCGGCGCAGATCTCCTCGTTCGCGACGAGGCCGCTGTACAGACCGCCGTAGGCCTTGCACGCGGCGTCGCTGACGAACGGCACGGTCGCCTTCAGGAGGTAGCGCTGCTGGGAGCCGCCCTCACGGTTCGCGCCCCAGCCGGCGACCGTGAAGTCGCCGGTGTTGTACTGCGCGGTCGTGGCGATCTTCAGGGTCGGCAGATTGATCGGCTGGGCGAGCTTGATGAGCGCCCAGTCCTTGCCGGTGCCGTTGTAGCCGGGCGCGCGGAGCACCTTGGTGGAGCGGACCTGGACCCGGCCGCTCGTGGACTGGAGGTCGACGACCCCCGCGGTGGCGGTGATGCTGGTGTTGTTGCCCGAACTGCCCACGCAGTGCGCGGCCGTGAGCACGATCTGCTGGGTGTAGAGCGCGCCGCCGCAGCCCATGGACAACCTGACCATGAACGGGAACTCGCCCTGCGCGGCCCGCGTCCCGCCGACGACGGGCGACGGCGCGGCCTGCGCGGCGGTGACGGGCTGAAGGCTGGCGATCGCGAGCGCGGCGGCGCCGACGACCGCGCATCTCTTGAGGGCCGTGAGAAGTCTCTTCAACGTGATGCCTTCCGTGGGGGGTTGACCTGGGGAGATGTGCAACCGAAGCATCCGTTTGACGAGCACATGTCAGCAGCAGGGCCAAAAAAACGTCCATGTGCTGGCATGGACCGGTCAAAATTCTGCTGCTGGATTATGAGAACGCCGAGAGTCCTCGCACAAGAGGCCCGATTCGGCCACGCCGCACGGGGTCGCCCCGTACGGCGTGGCCGGAGGGTCAGGCGTTCCTGATC
This sequence comes from Streptomyces purpurascens, assembly GCF_045040895.1. Classification (NCBI taxonomy): domain Bacteria; kingdom Bacillati; phylum Actinomycetota; class Actinomycetes; order Kitasatosporales; family Streptomycetaceae; genus Streptomyces; species Streptomyces purpurascens. Next base: position 6,581,077 of record NZ_CP108341.1, read on the forward strand.
GCCGAGATGTCGAAGTTGAGCTTGATCTTGTCGGAGACGAGGACACCGCCGGTCTCCAGCGCGGCGTTCCAGGTCAGGCCCCACTCGGAGCGCAGGATCTCCGCCTTGCCCTCGAAGCCGACGCGCTCGTTGCCGAAGGGGTCCTTCGCGGCGCCGTTGAACTCCAGGTCGATGGCGAGGGGGCGGGTCGTGCCGAGGATCGTCAGGTCGCCGGTGATGCGGTAGTCGTCGCCGCCGAGGGACTCCGCCTTGGTGGAGCGGAACGTCATGGTCGGGAACTCGTCCGCCTTGAAGAAGTCCGCGCTCTTGAGGTGGCCGTCCCGGTCGGCGTTGCCCGTGTCGATGCTGTCCATCACGACGTCGAGGGAGGCCGAGGACCGCGAGGGGTCGGCGCCGTCGAGGCGGAGCGTGCCGGTGAAGTCCTGGAAGCCGCCCTTGACGTTGGTGACCATGGCGTGGCGGGCGACGAAGCCGATCGTCGAGTGCGCGGGGTCGATCGTGTAGTCGCCGGTCAGGGCCGCCAGCTCCGGCCGCACGGCGCCGGATGTGGCGGTGGCTGCCTCGGTGTCCTTGCTGCTGAAGATGCTCATGGGTGCGCCTCCTACGGGTGATGTGATGCCGACTCTTGATGTTGAATCTTGAACTACATCAACGCGCACCACCGTAGACCTATTCCGGTTCAATGTTCAACATCATCGGGTGTGGTGTCGCGATACCGCCGCCTGGCGGCATCGCGCGGCCCGCAGGGGTGGTCCTGCCGCAGCCGCCGCGGAAGGGCCCGTCCCGTGGACCGCCAACGGAAACGGGCACGTCGGACCGGGTGCGCCGGGCCCGTGAGAGGGCTCCAGCACTGGCGCGGTGCACCGAAAGGGCGGTGTCCTGGAAGACGAGGTTCCGTGTGGAGGGACCCGCAGGGAGACAGCCGAGACCACGGCGGACGTACAGCGCAGGGAGACCGACCGATGACATTCACCGGATCCGGCTCGGCCTACGACCCACCGGACCCCGCGGCCCCTTCCAAGGTGCGCGCGCACGGGCCGGCGCGGCGTCTGGACCGGCGCGTGGCCCTCGTCACCGGGGCCTCCTCGGGCATCGGGGCGGCGACGGCACGGCGATTCGCCATGGACGGCTGGCAACTGCTCCTCAACGGACGCGACCGGCGCTGCCTGGAGCGGACGGCGTCCGGCACCTCGGCCCTCGTACTGCCGGCCGACCTCGCCGCCCCGGGCGGTCCGCGCCTGCTGGCCCAGTCCGCGCTGCACGCGACCGGCCGGATCGACGTCCTGTTCGCCGGGGCGGGCATCGGCTGGACGGGCCCGTTCGCCGCCATGCCGCACACCGACATCGACCGGGTCCTGGCCCTGGACCTCAACGCCACGCTCCACCTCGTGCGCGAAGTGCTGCCGTCCATGATCGCGGCCGGCCGGGGGCGGGTGGTGCTGCTGGGCTCGGTGGCGGGCTGCGTGGGCGCACGGGAGGAAGCGGTGCACTCCGCCGCCAAGGCGGGCCTCGCCGCCTTCGCCGACGCACTGCGCCAGGAACTGCGCGGCACGGGCGTGGGCGTGACCTTCGTCGTGCCCGGCCGCATCGGCTCCACCCGCCGGGGCAGCCTCTACGACCGCACCACCCCCCGGCCCGTCTCGCCCGGCTGCGTCGCCCGCGAGGTCTGGGAGGCCGTACGCCAGGACCGCGACGAGGCATACACCCCCACCTGGCGAACCCTCCCGGCCCGCATCCGGACCCTGGCCCCAGGGCTGTACCGCCGCCTGCTGCACCCCTTCGGCTGACTGGCTCTGGCACCGGTACGCCATCCACTCCCCGCCCGACACGAGGCGCCCGCGCCGGGAGGCGGGCCTCGGCTTGCGTCCTGTTCCTCGCCCGGTGCGTGGCGTTCCGCCCGTGCCCGGTCTCCCGCCCGAGATGCCGCCGGCGCCTGGTTCTCGGCGCCTTCTTGGCCTGGGCCATGCCGTTCTCCCGGCCCGTGCCCGGCCCCTGACCCCGTCGTACCCCCTCCCCACCGCCCTCCTCCCCGCCTCGCACCACTCGCCCGGCTCGTCGTCCGGCAGCCCCGGCGGCTAGCCGTCCCGCAGAGCGGCCCCACCGAGGGACCGCTCGCCTCTCCGCATCCCCTCGTTCCCCCATCCCGGTCACTCCGGCCGGATCCTCCGTTCAGGTGACCGTCTCGCCGTGGTAGGGCATGGGCATGACTCCCCAGCGTCGTGGATTCCCCCGCCGTACGGCCAGGGCCGCCGCCACCCTGTTCCGTCCCAGCCGCCGGGCCCTGCTGCTCGCCGCCGCGGCGCTGGCGGCGACCGGGGGCGCGACGCCCGCGCCCCGCGGCACGGACGCTCCCGGCGCCGATCCGTACGACACCCTCCGCCGGCGCTGGCTCGGCATCGCCCTCGGTGACGGCTACGACCCGGCCGCGGAGCCGTACGCCTCCCGGCTCGCCGAGACCGGTGAACTCGCCCGCGGCCTGCGCGCCTCCATGGCCCCGGCGGCGAACTCCCTCTGGCCCGGGCACCCCTTCGACCCGCCGGCCGGCATCACCCTCAGCTACGGCCGCCTGTGGACCATGACCCAGGCCTACGTCCAGCCGGGCACCGGCTCGACCGCCGACCCGGACCTCCTCGCCGATGTCCTGCGCGGCCTCGACCACCTCTCCGCGACCGTCTACAACCCCTCCACCACCCGCTACGGCAACTGGTGGGAATGGCAGATCGGCAGCCCGCGCCTGCTCACCGACATCTCAGCGGCCCTGTACGACGAGCTGGGCGACCCCCGCGTGCAGGCCGCCTGCGCCGCAGTCGACCACTTCGTCCCCGACTCGGCCCTCGGCGACTACACCGGCACCTCCACCGGCGCCAACCGCGTCGACCTGTGCCGTTCCGTCGCCCTGCGCGGCATCCTCGGCCGCGACCCGGCCAAGATCACCCTCGCCCGTGACGCGCTCTCCCCGGTCTTCCCGTACGTCACCCGGGGCGACGGCCTCTACGCCGACGGCTCCTTCGTCCAGCACACCTGGGTCGCCTACTCGGGCACCTACGGACAGGTCATGCTCGACGGCCTCGGCCGGCTCTTCGCCCTGCTCGCCGGATCCGACTGGGCGGTCACCGACCCGAACCGGCAGATCATCCTCGACAGCGTCGAGCAGGCCTACGCACCGCTCGTCCACGACGGACTGGTCATGGACAGCGTCAACGGCCGGGCCATCAGCCGCGGTTACCTCACCACCGACGACCGCAAGGTCATGCGCGGCGACCACTTCCACGGCCAGCAGCTCATCGCGGCCATCGCACTCCTCGCGGCCGCCGCGAGCCCCGCGGAACGCGACCGCTGGCACGCCCGCGTCAAGGGCTGGATCGAACGGGACACGGTCACCCCGATCCTGACGGCACCCCAGTTCGGCGTCGCCGACCTGGCCCGGCTGCACGCCATCGAGGCCTCGCCCGCCCCGGCCGCACCCGAACCCACCGGACACCACCTCTTCGCCGCCATGGACCGTGCCGTCCACCGCCGCCCCGGCTTCACCGTGAACATCGCCATGGCCAGCGACCGCATCGCCCACTACGAGTGCGGCAACGGCGAGAACCCGCGCGGCTGGCACACCGGCGCGGGGATGGTCAGCTGGTGGTCCGGCGCGAGCGACCAGTACACGGACTGGTTCTGGCCGACGGTGGACTGGTACCGCCTGCCCGGCACCACCGTCTCCACCAAACGCCTCGCCGACCGGGAAGGCGGCGAGTGGGGCACCGCCCGCCCCGACGCGCGCTGGGTCGGCGGCACCACCGACGGCGAGTACGCCGCGCTCGGCCAGCACCTCAAGGGCCTCGGCTCCACCCTCCAGGCCCGCAAGTCCTGGTTCTGCGTCGCGGACGCGGTGATCTGCCTCGGAGCCGGGATCAGCTGCGCCGACGGCGTCCCGGTGGAGACGATCGTCGACAACCGCAACCTCGGCGAGTCCGGTGCCCAACGCTTCGTCAAGGGCCCGAACTGGGCCCACCTGGAGGACCACGGCGGTTGGGTCCTGCTCGGCCGTGAGCCGAAGGCGCTGCGCGAGGACCGCACCGGCTCCTGGGCCGACATCAACACCGGCAGCACCCCGGAGCGCCGCACCCGCCGCTGGCAGACCCTCTGGCTCGACCACGGAACCGACCCCGAGGACGCCACGTACACCTACGTCCTGATGCCCGGGGCGTCCCGCCACGCGGTCGCCGGCCGTGCCGTCGACCGCCACTGGGTGTCGATCCTCGCCAACGACGCGGACCGCCAGGCCGTCACCGTGCCCTCACTCGGCATCACGGCCGCGAACTTCTGGCAGGCCGGCACCGCGGGCCCGCTCACCGCTACCGCCGGGGCGAGCGTGCTGACCGTCCGCCGGGGCCGTACCGCTACCCTCTGTGCGAGCGAGCCGCCCCGCTCGGGCCGGCCGCTGGAGATCACCTGGGACCGCCCGGTCCGCCGGGTCGTCCGCGCGGACGAGACCGTCGAGGTGCTCTCGACCGGCCCTCGACTGAGGCTGCGCGTCACCCCGGGGGAGGTATGCGCGACGCACCGATGTGAGGTGACTCTCGGTTGAGGTCTTTGTGTGACCCCTACAAGCCGCACACCCTCTGAGCAGTCGGATTGGCTGCACTCCACCATGGTTCTGTTCAGGGGTACCAGGAAAACACGCCGGAGACTGTGAGGAGTCGACGGCCCGCTTTCCGGGGTTCGCTTCGTAAGGTCGCTACATGACCGTTTTGGATGAGGCGCCGGGTGAGCCGACCGACGCGCGCGGACGCGTGGCCGAACTGCACGAGATCCGTGCGCAGGCGGTGGCCGGACCGAGCGAGAAGGCGACCAAGGCGCAGCACGCCAAGGGCAAGCTGACCGCGCGGGAGCGCATCGAGCTGCTCCTCGACCCGGATTCCTTCCGCGAGGTCGAGCAGCTCCGCCGGCACCGGGCCACGGGCTTCGGCCTGGAGGCCAAGAAGCCGTACACCGACGGTGTGATCACCGGCTGGGGGACGGTGGAGGGCCGGACGGTCTTCGTCTACGCCCATGACTTCCGGGTCTTCGGCGGCGCGCTGGGCGAGGCCCACGCCACGAAGATCCACAAGATCATGGACATGGCCATCGCGGCCGGGGCTCCTCTGGTCTCCCTGAACGACGGCGCCGGCGCCCGTATCCAGGAGGGCGTCTCCGCCCTCGCCGGCTACGGCGGCATCTTCCAGCGCAACACCAAGGCCTCGGGCGTGATCCCGCAGATCTCGGTGATGCTCGGCCCCTGCGCGGGCGGCGCGGCGTACAGCCCCGCCCTGACGGACTTCGTGTTCATGGTCCGCGAGACCTCGCAGATGTTCATCACCGGCCCGGACGTCGTCAAGGCGGTCACCGGCGAGGAGATCACCCAGAACGGCCTCGGCGGCGCCGACGTGCACGCGGAGACCAGCGGTGTCTGCCACTTCGCGTACGACGACGAGGAGACCTGCATCGCGGAGGTGCGCTACCTCCTGTCGATGCTCCCGCAGAACAACCGCGAGAACCCGCCCCGCGCGGAGGCCACGGACGCGGTGGACCGCCGCTCGGACGTCCTGCTGGACCTGGTCCCGGCGGACGGCAACCGGCCGTACGACATGGCCAAGGTCATCGAGGAGATCGTCGACGACGGCGACTACCTGGAGGTCCACGAGCGCTGGGCGCGGAACATCATCTGCGCGCTGGGCCGGATGGACGGCCAGGTCGTCGGCATCGTCGCCAACCAGCCGCAGGCGCTCGCCGGTGTCCTGGACATCGAGGCATCCGAGAAGGCGGCCCGCTTCGTCCAGATGTGCGACGCCTTCAACATCCCGATCGTCACTCTTCTGGACGTACCCGGGTTCCTGCCCGGCGTCGACCAGGAGCACGGTGGGATCATCCGCCACGGCGCGAAGCTGCTCTACGCCTACTGCAACGCGACCGTGCCGAGGATCTCGCTGATCCTGCGCAAGGCCTACGGAGGTGCGTACATCGTCATGGACAGCCAGTCCATCGGTGCGGACCTCACCTACGCCTGGCCGACGAACGAGATCGCCGTCATGGGCGCGGAGGGCGCGGCCAACGTCATCTTCCGCCGCCAGATCGCCGAGGCCGAGGACCCCGAGGCCATGCGAGCCCGCATGGTCAAGGAGTACAAGTCCGAGCTGATGCATCCGTACTACGCGGCGGAGCGCGGCCTGGTCGACGACGTCATCGACCCCGCCGAGACCCGCGAGGTCCTGATCAAGTCCCTCGCGATGCTCCAGACCAAGCACGCCGACCTGCCTTCCCGCAAGCACGGCAACCCTCCGCAGTAACCCCGCGGACATCTCTCTCACGGAGACTGACACCCATGGACACCCCTGACATCCGCGTCGAGAAGGGCCACGCCGAGCCCGAGGAAGTCGCCGCCATCACGGCGATCCTCCTGGCCCGCGCCGCCGCCCGCCCCGCCGACCCCACCCCGACGCACCGCGGCCGCATCAAGGCCGGCTGGCGCCGCCTGGAGCGCGAGCCGGGCTTCCGAGCCCCGCACAGCTGGCGCTGACTGAGACAAGCACAAAGAGGCCCCTCCGAAATCGGAGGGGCCTCTTTGTGCTCGGGGGCGCGGGGAACTGCGCGACAAGCCCCCCACAACCCGCACCCGGCAACGCAACAGCCCCCGGCAGCCCATTGGCCGCCGGGGGCTGTCCTACAGCAAGAAGTTAACGCAGCCGTGCCATCAACGCGTGCTCGACCAGCGTGATCAACGCCGACTTCGCATCCGCCCGATGCCGCGCGTCCGTCGTGATGATCGGCGTGTCAGGCCCGATCTGCAGAGCCTCACGCACCTCGTCCGGGTTGTACGGCTGCTGCCCGTCGAAGCCGTTGAGGGCGATGACGAAGGGAAGACCCGAGTTCTCGAAGTAGTCGACGGCCGGGAAGCAGTCGGCCAGACGCCGCGTGTCCACCAGGACGATCGCGCCGATGGCGCCGCGGACCAGGTCGTCCCACATGAACCAGAAGCGGTCCTGGCCGGGCGTACCGAAGAGGTACAGGATCAGGTCCTGGTCCAGGGTGATACGGCCGAAGTCCATGGCGACCGTGGTGGTCGTCTTGTCCCCGGTGTGGGTGAGATCGTCGATGCCCGCCGAAGCGGACGTCATGACGGCCTCGGTACGCAGCGGGTTGATCTCCGAGACGGCCCCGACGAACGTGGTCTTGCCCACGCCGAAGCCACCCGCCACCACGATCTTCGCTGAGGTGGTGGAGCGGGAAGGACCGCCGCTAGAGCTTGCGAAGTCCACTGAGCACCCTTTCGAGCAGTGTCACGTCTGGCTGGCCGCCGGCGTTCTCGTCGCCGCCGGGCTGATGGATGGCGACCAGTCCCGCCTCCGCCAAGTCGGCGACGAGGATCCTGGCCACGCCGAGAGGGATCGTGAGGAGCGCCGAGATCTCGGCGACCGACTTGATTTCCCGGCAGAGGTTGCAGATCCGCTGATGCTCGGGCAGCTGGCCCTGCATCTGGTGCGGCTGCGCAGTGGTGTGCACCAGCGCCTCGATGGCGAGCTGGTAGCGCGGGCGGGTCCGGCCACCGGTCATGGCGTACGGACGCACCAGCGGGTTGTTCGACGCCCCGGCGGGCGCCGGCTCGGGGGTGCGGCGCTGCGGCTGCACGGGCTGGATACGCGGGGCCGGTGGCTGGTCGTACGGCGACGGGCCGGGGCCCTGCGGCGCGTACGGCTGCCGGTGGCTCGGTGTGGAGGGGAAGTTGTAACGGTTCGGGTTCTGGGCACCGTCGTTCTGGCCCTGTGCAGGGCCGTACGACCAGTTGCCCGAAGACGAACCGCCTGGGGGTGTTGCCACTTTCTCCTCCTCCGACTGTGCCTGGCACCCATCGCTGTGGAGCCGCGTCCCGAAACTTTACGGCCACGGGACGCCAAAACGCACCGTCCGTCTGTTAGTTGAGCAGGCTCCCCTGGAGCTCCGCACGAAGGTCCGGTGTCAGGACCGTACCGGCTCGGTCGACCAGCAGTGCCATCTCGTACCCGATGAGACCGATGTCCGCCTCGGGATGTGCGAGAACCGCGAGCGACGAGCCGTCGGATACGGACATGATGAAGAGGAATCCCCGCTCCATCTCCACAACCGTCTGGTTCACAGCGCCTCCCTCGAAGATCCGGGAGGCGCCTGCCGTCAGGGACGTCAGACCGGAAGCGACGGCCGCGAGCTGGTCGGCGCGGTCGCGGGGGAAGCCTTCGGACATAGCCAGAAGGAGTCCGTCGGCGGAGACCACCACCGTGTGGGACACCCCCGGGGTGTTGTCCACGAAGTTGGTGATCAACCAGTTCAGGTTCTGTGCCGCCTGGCTCATCGGGCTCACACTAACGCTCCTGGTTGTAGGTGCTGTCAGGACCGAAGCCCTGGCCGTTCGTTTCACTGCCTGCGTTGCGTCCGCGTTCCACGCCGCGACGCAGGTTGCTCAGCCTGCCCCGGACGTCCTCCGGGGCGCGGGAGACCTGGGGGCCTCCCTGGTGGGTGCTCTCGGCGGCACCCTCGATCAGGTTGGCCTTGGGTACCCGCCTCGGCAGGCCGGAGGAGGTGACCCCGCCCGCCCTGGGCTTCCGGAGCTGCGAAGCCTGCTGCCACCGCTCGTCGTTCGCCGAGCGCCAGTCGCTGTCGCCATTGCTCTCCGGGGCGGAGGCCGGAGGCTCCTGGCCCACGTGCCGCGCGCCGCCCGTGCCGTTCGCACCGCTCGCAGTGGATCCGCGGCGGGGAAGCCCCGCGTCGGTCATCGAGGGGGCGGCGGAGTGGGCCGGTCCCGGACGGTCGAAGCCTACGCGGTCCTGCTCACTTGCGTCAGCGGCCTGCGCAGATTCCGTTTCCTGGGCCTGAGAAGGGTACTGGCTCGGGTAGCCGTTCTGGTAACCGTCCTGCTGCGGCCAGTCGTCCTGGTGACGCCGTTGCTCGAACGCGGCGAAACCGCCCTGCCCGCCCGCACCCTGCGCCGGGGGCTCCTCCCGAGCCGGCTCCGCATAGGAGGGCTCCGGGTAGCCGCCGTTCGGCGAGAAGGTGTCGTTCTGCGGCAGGCCGCCGTTGGGCGCGTAGTACTGCTCGTCGTACGCAGGGCGCTGCGGCTCCTCGTACGCCGTGTGCCGCTGCTCCTCGTACTGCGCCTGCTGGTCCTCGTACGTCGCCTGACGGTCGTACGCGGAGGGCTGCTGCTGGGGGTAGCCGGTCCGGCCCGTGTCGTAGGCCTGGCCGGTGTCGTAGCCCTGCTGCCCGTTGAACTCCTCGGGGTACCCGTGCCCCTCGTCGGGGTCCTGCGGGTTCCGCCCGGGCAGGGCGGGCTGCTCGTGGGACTGGGCCTCCAGGGCCGCCCTGCGCTCCTCGCGCATCAGGGAGCGGCCGACGGGGTCCAGCTCACGTATGTCGTCGGGGACCTCGGAGTAACGGCTGTCGTCGAAGCCGAGCTCCGCTGCCGTGCGCATGGGCTGGCTGAAGTTCTCGCCCGGGTAGTTCTGCTCCGGGATGATCTGCGAGACGGTGAACTCGTCGCGGTCCACGTGCTGCTCGCCGCCACCACCGTGGGTGATCGCGTCGGGCAGCATGACCAGCGAGGTTGTACCGGCCTGCTCGCCCGAGGGGCGCAGCTGGACGCGGATGCCGTGCCGGTCGGACAGCCGGCCGACCACGAAGAGGCCCATGCGCTGCGAGATCGCGGCGTCCACGGTCGGCGGGTTGGCCAGCTTGTGGTTGATGTCCGCGAAGTCCTCGGCGGTGAGGCCGATGCCCTTGTCGTGGATCTCGATCATGACCCGACCGTCGGGGAGACGGGTTGCGGTCACGCGAACCTTGGTCTGCGGGGAGGAGAACGTCGTGGCGTTCTCCAGCAGCTCGGCGAGCAGGTGCACGAGGTCGGTCACGGCCCGGCCGTGGATCTCGGCCTCCGGGACACCGGACAGCTCGATGCGCTCGTACTGCTCCACCTCGGAGGAGGCGGCGCGCAGCACGTCGACCAGCGGCACCGGCTGGTCCCAGCGGCGGCCGGGCTCCTCGCCGGCGAGGACCAGGAGGTTCTCGCCGTTGCGGCGCATACGGGTCGCGAGGTGGTCCAGGCGGAAGAGGTTCTCCAGCTGGTCCGGGTCGGCCTCGTTGTTCTCCAGGTCGGTGATCAGGGTCAGCTGGCCCTCGATCAGCGACTGGTTGCGGCGCGACAGGTTGGTGAAGATCGCGTTGATGTTGCCCCGCAGCAGGGCCTGCTCGGCGGCGAGCCGGACGGCCTCGCGGTGGACCTGGTCGAAGGCGCGGGCGACTTCGCCGATCTCGTCGGTGGTGGTGATCGGGATGGCCTGGACACGGGTGTCGACGCGGCCCGGGTCGGTGCGCGAGAGCTGGTCGACCAGCATCGGCAGACGCTGCTCGGCGATGCCGAAGGCGGCGTTGCGCAGCTGGCGCATCGAGCGGCTCATCTGGCGGGCCACCGCGCCGGCCAGGATGAAGGCGAGGAGCAGGGCGACCACGACGGCGGCACCGGTGATGTAGGCGTCACGCTGGGCGTCGTCGGCGATGTCGGAGGCTTCGCTCACGGCCTTGTCGGCCATGTCCGCCTCGATCTTCTCGTACGCGTTGAACTTGAGCGTGTTGACCGCCCACCAGTTCTCGGCGGTGACGCCCTTCTCGCCGAGTGCGGCGCGGGCGCTCGGGTCGGTGCTCGGGAGCGTCGCGACGGCCGAGACCATCGTCGTCGGGTTGGCCGGCGGCGGGACGTAGTCCGGGTTCTTGGCCTTGGCCTCCCGGGCCATCGCGGCGCCGTCCGTCTTCATCTTGGCCTCGGCGGCCTCGAGCTTGGCAGCGTCCTGCTCGGTACCGCCGCCGATGTACTCCTCGACGGCGATGCGCTCGAGGTAGGCGTACGAGGACAGGGCGATGCGCTGGCTGGCCAGGTTGCCGTCGTCCGGGCCCGGCTTGATCAGGATGTGCATGCCGATCGAGCGCTGCAGCGACAGGGCCGCCTTGGTGAGCTCGATGGCGTACACGGTCCGGCCGTAGCTGGTGATGTTTCCGGTGCCCAGGCCCAGCTCGTTGGCGAACTCCGTCAGCGGGTGGGCGACCTCGACGTAGCCCTCCTCGGTCTGCACACCCTTGAGCTTGGAGGTGTACGCGACCTGGCGCAGCGTTTGCAGCTTCGGCTCCGCCTGGCGGAACAGCTTCAGACGGCGCTCGAGGCCGGGCTTGGCCGGCATGTTCTGGGCTGCGGCGTCGAAGGCGTCGGCGGCCTCGTCGGTGTCCTTGCGGACCTGGGTGACGGTCGCCTTGTCCTGGGCCGTCTGGGCGCTGCCCTTCAGCAGGGGCGCCGCCGAGGTGTCGCGCTCGTTGTAGAGGGCGTTGGCGTACAGCAGGGAGGCCCGCACCAGACGCGCGGTGTTCTGCGCGTCCTCGGCCTCCTGCCAGGTGTCGATCGAGCTCTTCACCTGGAAGCCGCCCATGACGAGGCCGACCAGCACGGGTATGAGCAGGATCGCGTTGAGCCTGGTCGCCACGCGCCAGTTGCGCGGGGAGAGACGGCCGCTGCTCTCGGCAGGCGCGGCCGTCGGCTCCGAACCGGGCACGGGGGCGGGCGCCGCTGTGCGCGGCGGCGGGGTGAAGTTGCCCCGGGCCGACGGCTCGGGACTGTTCTTGCTTCGCCTCACTCGACCAACAACCTCTCGGCGGTCGGCACCAACGTTGTGCCGCAGTGTCTCAGCGCCCAGCACGCCATCGACGGACGAGTACGTCGTTGACTATTGGGCAGTTCAGGCATTCCAGCACGACGACCTGCGCTCTTCCAAACAGTCCGGGGCGCTGATTCGGAGTGATGTAAGCCCCAGATAAAACGGTCATAAAGAGCGAGCCCCGCCAAAAGGCGGGGCGATTGTGCGCGCAGCGAGACCGGATGTGCGCGACGCGTGGCCGTACCACCCGATTCCTCTGCCGAAACGTTATGAACACCTTGGCCGACCGTGTCAAAGGACACAGTCGGCTCCGGTGCATCTACGACAACTGCCGTATGGCGTTCTCGAATTGGGTGCTACCTCAGCCGTGCCATCAAAGCGTGCTCGACCAGCGTGATCAGGGCACTCTTCGCATCGGCCCGGTGGCGGGCGTCCGTCGTGATGATCGGGGTGTCCGGCCCGATCTGCAACGCCTCGCGCACCTCCTCGGGCTGGTAGGGCTGCTGGCCGTCGAAGCCGTTCAGCGCGACGACGAAGGGCAGGCCGCTGTTCTCGAAGTAGTCGACGGCCGGGAAGCAGTCGGCCAGCCGGCGGGTGTCCACCAGGACCACCGCGCCGATAGCGCCGCGCACCAGGTCGTCCCACATGAACCAGAAGCGGTCCTGGCCGGGCGTACCGAACAGGTACAGGATCAGGTCCTGGTCCAGGGTGATACGGCCGAAGTCCATGGCCACCGTGGTGGTGGTCTTGTCCCCGGTGTGGGTCAGGTCGTCGATCCCCGCGCTGGCGGAGGTCATCACGGCCTCCGTGCGCAGCGGGTTGATCTCCGAGACGGCACCGACGAACGTGGTCTTGCCCACGCCGAAGCCGCCCGCCACCACGATCTTCGCGGACGTGGTGGAACGACCCGCGTCAGAGCTTGCGAAGTCCACTGAGCACCCTTTCGAGCAGTGTCACGTCCGGTGCACCGGTGGCGTCGTCGCCGCCCGGCTGGTGGATCGCGACGAGACCGGCCTCCGCGAGGTCCGCGACGAGGATCCTGGCCACACCCAGCGGCATGTTGAGCAGCGCCGAGACCTCGGCCACCGACTTCACCTCACGGCACAGGTGGCAGATGCGCTGGTGCTCCGGCAGCAGCCCCATGAGTGCCGCGGGGTCCGCGGTCGTGCTGATCAGAGCCTCGATGGCCAGCTGGTAGCGCGGCCGCGTCCGGCCGCCGGTCATGGCGTAAGGCCGTACCAGCGGCTGGTCGCCCTCATCCTCGTACGGCTCCGCGTACGGATCATGAGAGGCGGGGGGCGGGGTCATGGGTCCTCCGGGCGGGACAGCAAGTCGGTCAGTCGAGCCGTCTGACGGGGCCTGTGTGGGGTGTGTGGCAGCCGGACGGTGATGTGGTGAGACGGGTGGTGCCGGGGCCGTTCAGTGGAGCAGACTGCCTTGGAGCTCAGCTCGCAGGTCGGGGGTGAGGACCGCGCCCGCGCGGTCGACCAGGAGCGCCATCTCGTAGCCGACGAGGCCGATGTCGCAATCGGGGTGTGCCAGCACGGCCAGCGACGAGCCGTCCGAGACGGACATCAGGAAAAGGAACCCCCGCTCCATCTCCACGACCGTCTGCGCGACGTCGCCTCCCTCGAAGATCCGGGAGGCGCCTGCCGTCAGGGACGTCAGGCCCGAGGCGACGGCCGCGAGCTGGTCCGCGCGGTCACGCGGGAAGCCCTCCGACATCGCCAGGAGGAGACCGTCGGCGGACACGACGACGGTGTGGGACACCCCGGGGGTGTTGTCCACGAAGTTGGTGATCAACCAGTTGAGGTTCTGTGCCGCCTGGCTCATCGGACTCAACTAACGCTCCTGCTGGTGAGAGGGTCGAGGGAAGCTGCCGGTCTGGGTGGACCCGGCCTGACGACCCTGTGCGATACCGCGACGGAGATTGGTCAGCCGGCCCCGTACATCATCGGGAGCCCGTGAGATCTGCGGACCACTCTGCTGCTGCGGTTGTTGCTGCGCCGTGCCCGCGACGAGGTTCGCGCGGGGTACCCGGCGAGGCAGGCCGGAGGTGGTGACACCGCCGGCGGCGGGCTGGCGGACGCGCTCGGCCTGGCGGCCGAGATCGTCGTTCGGCGAACTGCGCCAGCCGGCGGGTGCGGACGACCGCTGCGGACCGGTGGGTCCCTGCGGCTGCTGCGGGGCCGGAGCCGAGCCGTTGTTCTGCGGCTGCTGCTCCTGCTGTTCCTGTTGGCCGTGCTGGCCGTGGAACCAGTTGGTCTCCAGTGTGTCGTACAGCGGCGTACGCCCGTCGCCCGGACCGGACGCCGGCGGCAGGGCCTCGGGCTCCTGCCGGGCGGGCCGGGCCTGCGGGGCAGGGGGCCGCGGTGCGCCGAAGTCGGACCCGCCCCGGCCGCCGTTGACCTGCGGCCGCTCGAACTGGCCCGTGCCACCGGGGTCGGCCGGGGTGGCCGGACCCGGAAGGGTGGGCCGGCCGGAGCCGTTGTCCTGGCGGGGTGCCGGGTACTGGCCGGTGCTGCCGTTGTCCTGGTGCTGCGCCGGGTACTGGCCGGTCGACCCGTTGTCCTGGCGCGGCGCGGGGTACTGGCTGCCGCCGTTGTCCTGGCGCTGTGCCGGGTACTGGCCCGTGGAGCCGTTGTCGTAGGACTGCGGGGCCTGCGGGGCCGGGTACTGGCCCGTCGTGGAGGACGGGTCGCGGCGGCCGGCCGGGGAGCCGAAGACGTCCGGGCGGACGAACTGACCCGGGTCCTGCGATCCGTTCGTGCCGGAGGCGAACTGGTCCGAGTGCTGGGGGCCGCCCATGCCGAAGTCGGCCGGCGAGCCGGGGCCCTGCCGGTCGTCGTCACGCGGCACGGCCGGGAGTTCCGCCGTCGCGCCCGGGCCCTGGCGGTCGTCGATCCGCGGCATCTGGGACGTACGGGAGACGTCCGGCTCCTCGTGACCACGCGGGGTGTCCAGCGCGGCACGGGGCACCGGCGGCTGGGCGTTCTCGTCGCTCCAGCTCGGCACACGCGGCTGCGGGTCGCCACCGGGCAGCTCGGCCCGCGGACCGCCGCGCGGCGGCAGCTGCGGCCGACGGCCCTGGCCCTGCTCGGCGTTGCCGCCCGGGCGCTGCTGGCCACGGCCGCCACCGAAGGCGTCCTGGCCCTGCGGCCCGTTCGTGCCCGCGGCCTGCAGGCCCTGCGGGGCACCCGGGGCCTGCCCGTACCCGGCACCGGCCGGAGCCGGACGGCCCTGCTGGGGCGCGGAGGGAGCACCCTGGTCGAACAACGACGGGGACTTCTCGGAACCCTGGGGTCCGCGCGCTCCGCCCGGCGCTCCCGGACGGCCACCGTCCGCGTCCCGCCCGGGCAGCGCGGCCCGCGGGCTCTGGCCCGGACCGAGCCGGCCCCCGCCGGACGCACCGGCACCGAAGGCACCGCCACCGGAGGGGCCCGCCCCGAGTGCGCCGCCGCCCTGGCCGGCACCGGCGCCACGCCGGGCCGCGGCCACACCGGCGGCGGCCTGCGCGGCGGCCGGACCGCCGCCACCGAGCGGCGGCTGGCCGGGCTGCTTGGGCTGGGGCTTCCTGCCGCCCTGGGCGACATCGACGGGCAGCATGACCAGCGCGGTCGTACCACCGGAGTCGGACGGGCGCAGCTGGATGCGGATGCCGTGCCGCTGCGACAGACGGCCGACCACGAACAGACCCATGCGGCGGGAGACGGAGACGTCCACCGTCGGGGGAGAGGCGAGCCGCTCGTTGATCGCGGCCAGGTCCTCCGGCGACAGACCGATACCGGTGTCGTGGATCTCGATCAGCACCCGGCCGTCGGGCAGCGCGTGACCGGTGACCTTGACCTTGGTCTGCGGCGAGGAGAACGAGGTCGCGTTCTCCAGCAGCTCGGCGAGCAGGTGCACGAGGTCGTTGACGACCCGGCCGGCCACTTCGGTGGTCGGCACGGCGGCCAGCTCGATGCGCTCGTACTGCTCCACCTCGGAGGCGGCGGCGCGGAGCACGTCGACCAGCGGGACCGGGCGGGTCCAGCGGCGGCCGGGCTCCTCACCCGCGAGGACGAGGAGGTTCTCACCGTTACGGCGCATACGCGTCGCGAGGTGGTCGAGCTTGAAGAGGGAGGACAGCTGGTCCGGGTCGGCCTCGCGGGACTCCAGCTCGGAGATCAGCGACAGCTGGCGCTGGATCAGACCCTGGGAGCGACGCGAGAGGTTGGTGAACATCGCGTTGACGTTGCCCCGCAGCAGGGCCTGCTCGGCGGCGAGGCGGACCGCCTCGCGGTGCACGTCGTCGAAGGCCGCGGCCACCCGGCCGATCTCGTCCCGGGAGTGCACACCGACCGACTCCACGGACGTGTCGACGTCCTGCGGGTCGGACTCGGACAGCTGCTTGACCAGCTCGGGCAGCCGGTCGGAGGCGACCTTGGTCGCGGTCTCCTCCAGGCGGCGCAGCGAGCGGATCATGGAGCGGGCGACGACGAAGGCGCCGACCAGTGACACACCGAGCACGATCAGGATCAGCGCACCGGAGATGATCGCGTCGCGCTCGGTGGCGCTGCGCAGCTCGCGGGCCTTCTGTTCCATCTCCTCGAGCAGCGTGTGCTCGATGTTCTTCATCTGCTGGATCTTGGTGGAGCTGTCGTCCAGCCAGTCGCGGTAGGACCGCTTGTCCTGCTGGGCGAGACCGCTCGCGGAGACCAGGGCACGGCCCGCGTAGGTGTCGGTGGCCTTGATCGTGCTGTTGCCGCCGTCCTCGATCGGCTTCAGCAGCTCGGCGGCGGCGTCCTCGCCGTAGATGCTCTTGAAGCTGCGGATCTCGGACTTCTGGCTCTCCAGGGAGGACTCGGCGTAGAGCCGGTCGTTCGGCGAGAGCTTGCCGGTCGTGGTGTTGCTCGCGGGCAGCGCCGCCGCGAGGGCCGCGCGCTGGATCGAGGAGTACTCCTTGGCGGAGGAGAAGGCCGCCAGGGCGCGGGTGCGCTGGATCATGTCCGGGTTGCTGGTCGCCTCGGCCATGTCCTGGGAGAGGTCGACCAGGTTCTCGATCAGACGGTGGTACGCCTCGATCGTCTGCGTGGAGTTGCCCTCGGAGGCGTAGGCGCTCTTGCGGATCTGCGCCAGGTCGCCCAGCTCGCCGGCGAGCTGGATGAGGTACTCGCGGACGCCCTTGAGGTTGCCTTCCTTGCTGGCGCTGTCGATCTCCTCGGAACTGTCGAGGAAGTTCTTCATCGCCCGGTCGGTCTTCTCACGCAGACCCTTGACCGTGAAGTCGGTCGCCTTGCCGCCGTGCGCGAGCGGGCCGGCCGACTGGTCGCGCTCCTCCTGGAGCGCCGCCGACAGCTCGGTGGCCTGCTTGGTCATGTCCGTCAGCAGCTTCATGTTGTCGAGCTGCTGGATGTCGTCCATGGACTGGTTGATACGCAGCGCGCCCAGCGAGGTGGCCGCGACCACCGGGAGGGCGAGCAGCGAGACCAGTCGGGTGGAGATGCGCCAGTTGCGCAGGGCTATTCGCGGGCCGGGGCCGGTGGGGCCCGTCGGCGCCTTCAGCGCCGGGGGCGGGCTCGCGGCGGCCCCCGAGGGGGCCGATGTACCGGACCGCCCGGAGCGCTCACCGCCGTCGCCGGCCGAGCCCGGGTTCTGGGCGTGCTGGGGCGCGGGGCCACCCTTCATAGGGCCAGTCCCGCCGTGCGGCTCCGGCTCCGCCGAAGCGCTGCCATCCCTCTTGAAACGTCCCTGCACTAGCGTCGCAACCTCTGGACCAGGCACCCCGTCGCGTGAGCGGCGGGGCACGGTGTCGGCGTTCTGGGGACGCCCTGAGTACGCCCCCGTGGTGGTCGTGAGTGACCGGCGCTGGCTCCCCCTTCTCGCCGCCGCTCGGCGCGTCTGTGCGCCCCCTGTGCGCCGGCTCGATCCTGCGGCGGTCCGTGAGATTCCAGCACAGCACAGGATCTCCAACAAGGCCCGTAGGTCGAGCCGTGACATAGGTGACACCACGTGAGGGCCGGATCACCGGACGTAGAAAGTGAGTTCGCCCATTTCGGACGTAAGCCCGCGAGTCGTCAAGTCGTGACGGGTGTCCCAGTCGCCATGATCAGGAGCGGAATGATGGCTTCAGGGGGTTTATATCCGTTTCGTGGGGGTGGGGCATGAGTCCCGATTGACCGATTCGCCCTCTGATTCGTGAGAAAACTCACATGCTGATCATGGTCCGTCCGCGATTGCGCCGGGAATCCCATGTTTAGCCTGACGCTTTACAGAGATGGCAAAACCGACAACCCGCGCCCGGCGCGAGGTCCATGGACCCGCCCGGCGCCGTCACAGGACAGGGTGCAAGTAAACAGTGAAGACGACGACGATGTTCCACAAGATCGCCAACCCGCGACGCACGACGCTGGCTCACTTGGACGACGCCGACGAACTGCAGACGCCGGAGCAGCCGGAGCACCGCGTCGAACTCCCCGCCCAGACCGCCAACCCCAAGCGCACCATCCTCACCGAGGTCCCCGTCGCGGCCGCCGCGGCCGCGGTGTGACACCAGGTAGTACGCGCACCGGCCGCCGACTGCTCAAGGCGGCAGGACACGAACATCGAGGGCGCCCTCCGACAGCGGGGGGCGCCCTTCATCATGAGCACGGCGCGGACACCCGCCCGCGTTAGCCTGGAGCGTCAGACTCCAGCCGCTTCAGTCAAGGGGCCAAGCATCCCGTGCGCATCGCCAGATTCTCCATCGACGGGAACGTCGCCTTCGGCGCCATCGAGGGCGAAAAGCAGGACGAGCTCGTCCTGGACATCATCAAGGGCATCCCGTTCGCGGACTTCGAACTCTCCGGTACGAAGGTGCCGGTGAGCAAGGTCAGGCTGCTGCCGCCGGTGCTCCCCAACAAGGTCGTGGCCTTCGGCCGCAACTACGCCGAGCACGCCAGGGAACTCGGCAACGAGGTCCCCGACGCCCCCTTCGCCTTCTTCAAGCCCTCCACCTCGGTGATCGGCCCCGGCGACGACATCCAGTACCCCTCCTTCTCCGAGGAGGTGCACCACGAGGCCGAGCTGGCCGTGGTCATCGGCCGGATGTGCCGCGAGGTCCCGCGCGAGCGCGTCCGGGACGTGATCTTCGGGTACACCTGCGCCAACGACATCACCGCCCGCGACGTCCAGAGGCGCGAGAAGCAGTGGGCCCGGGCCAAGGGCTTCGACAGCTCCTGCCCGCTCGGCCCCTGGGTGGAGACGGACCTGGACCCGGCCGACCTCACCATCCAGCTCACGGTCAACGGCCAGCAGCGCCAGCTGGGCCGTACGAGCGAGATGATCCACTCCATCGAGGACCTGATCGTCAACATCTCCGAGGCCATGACGCTGCTCCCCGGCGACGTGATCCTCACGGGCACCCCGGCTGGGGTCGGCCCCCTGAACGTCGGCGACGAGGTCGCCGTCACCATCGAAGGCATCGGCACTCTCACCAACAAGGTTGTCAAGCGTGGCTAGCGCACCCGGCACTCCCGTACGCGTCCGTTTCTGTCCGTCGCCCACCGGTAACCCCCACGTGGGCCTGGTCCGCACCGCCCTGTTCAACTGGGCGTTCGCCAAGCACCACCAGGGCACGCTGGTCTTCCGCATCGAGGACACCGACGCGGCCCGCGACTCCGAGGAGTCGTACACCCAGCTGCTCGACTCGATGCGCTGGCTGGGCTTCGACTGGGACGAGGGCCCCGAGATCGGCGGCCCGCACGCGCCGTACCGCCAGTCGCAGCGCATGGACCTCTACAAGGACGTCGCGGCCAAGCTGCTCGACGCCGGCCACGCCTACCGCTGCTACTGCTCCCAGGACGAGCTGGACACCCGCCGCGAGGCCGCCCGCGCCGCAGGCAAGCCCTCCGGCTACGACGGCCACTGCCGCGAGCTGACCGACGCCCAGGTCGAGGAGTACAAGGCCCAGGGCCGGGAGCCGATCGTCCGCTTCCGGATGCCCGACGAGACCATCACCTTCACGGACCTGGTCCGCGGCGAGCTGACCTTCACCCCGGAGAACGTCCCGGACTACGGCATCGTCCGCGCCAACGGCGCCCCGCTCTACACGCTGGTCAACCCGGTCGACGACGCCCTGATGGAGATCACCCACGTCCTGCGCGGCGAGGACCTGCTCTCCTCCACGCCGCGGCAGATCGCCCTGTACAAGGCGCTGACCGAGCTGGGCATCGCCAAGGAGGTCCCGTCCTTCGGCCACCTGCCGTACGTCATGGGCGAGGGCAACAAGAAGCTCTCCAAGCGCGACCCGCAGTCGTCCCTCAACCTCTACCGGGAGCGAGGTTTTCTCCCCGAGGGCCTGCTCAACTACCTCTCCCTGCTCGGCTGGTCCCTCTCGGCCGACCAGGACGTCTTCTCGATCGACGAGATGATCGCGGCGTTCGAGATCTCCGACGTGAACCCCAACCCGGCCCGCTTCGACCTGAAGAAGTGCGAGGCCATCAACAGCGACCACATCCGCCTGCTGGACGTGAAGGACTTCACGGAGCGCTGCGCCCCGTGGCTCCGGGCCCCGTTCGCCCCCTGGGCCCCGGAGGCCTTCGACGAGGCGAAGTGGCAGGCCATCGCGCCGCACGCGCAGACCCGCCTCAAGGTGCTCTCCGAGATCACCGACAACGTCGACTTCCTGTTCCTGCCGGAGCCGGCGGTGGACGAGGCCAGCTGGACCAAGGCCATGAAGGAAGGCTCGGACGCCCTCCTGCGCACCGCCCGCGAGAAGCTGGAGGCCGCCGACTGGACCTCCGCCGAGTCGCTGAAGGAGGCCGTCCTGGCCGCCGGTGAGGCCCACGGCCTCAAGCTCGGCAAGGCCCAGGCCCCCGTCCGTGTCGCCGTCACCGGCCGCACCGTCGGCCTGCCGCTGTTCGAGTCCCTGGAGGTCCTGGGCAAGGAGCAGACCCTGGCCCGGATCGACGCGGCGCTGGCGAAGCTGGCCGCGTAACGCACCACCCACCACGAGGGCGGCGTCCGCTTCGGACGCCGCCCTCGTCGTGTCCGCCCAGCCGTCACCCGGAGTTCACCCTTCCGGCCAACTCCTGTCTCCTGCGGGGGCGTTGGATGCCCCCTGTGCACACGGTGTGCGTGTGCGCCCTGGTACCGGGGGAGAACATGAGCCGTTCACGAAGACTTGTCCACGCGGCCGTCGGCGGGGTGGTGGCCCTGTCCTGCACCGTGCTGACCACACCCGCGCAGGCGGCACCCGACGCCGAAGCGCCGGTGGGCACCGTGCGCCTCGTCACCGAGAAGCGCGTGACCGTCGACTACCCGTGGGCCGGCGCCTCCGGCTTCCAGTACCGGCAGGGAACCACCTCGGTCACCACGGTGGACTACCCCGACGCGGTCCCGCCCGCCCACGCCGGCCCGGACGACCTGGCCAGCGGCACCGACGTGGTGAACACCCGCTCAGGCCAGACGGTCACGCAGAAGCACCGCTCCACGGGCGTCACCGCCACCGTCACGATCCCCTCAGGTCACGCCTACCGGGCCGCCGCGGGCTGGAGCGTGCTGACCATGGACGGCACCGGCGCCCTGCACGTCCTGCGCGCCGCCGCCGACGGCACCACCACGGACACCCTGGTCACCGGCTTCCCCACGGGCGCCCGGCCCGTCCTCTACCGCACCGGCGGCTCGGTCGGCCGTCTCGCGATCGTCTCCGCGCTGGACGGCCGGACGGCCGTGGGACTGGTCGACCTCACGGACGGCACCTACCGCACGTACGTGACCAGCACCGAGACGACCCCGCAGCTCGCCTTCAACGACCGCTGGCTGGTCGCCGACTGGAGGGCGATCCGCGTGGACGCCGAACCCGGCACCGAGCCCACACCCCTCACCAGGAGCGACGCCCAGCTCGAAGCCGTCGTGGGCGACCAACTGCTCCTCGGCAACCCGACCTTCGTCCTGGGCGGCACCGAGGCCGCGCTGACCGCCCGCTCCCTGGTCACGGGCGCCTCGAGCACCGTGCTCACCTCGTCCTTCGGCGGCATCGGCCCGACCCCGGACGGCGGAGCACTGGCCACCGCGGGCCCCTCCAGCCTCGACTGGGACATCCACCGGATCACCCTCACCGACAGCGGCGGCCTCACCACCACCAAGGTGGCCCGGGTCCCCGCGGCCTCGACCGGAGTGCAGGGACTGGCCGTCGCCGGCGGCGAGTTGTTCCTCTACGGCGCCACGCCGGGCGGCTCGCTCCGCTACAGCGGCTTCCAGCTGGACGCAACCGGCCGGCCCGCCGGGCCCCAGACCCGCCGCAGCCCCGGCCTGGACGCGTCCACCTGCCTCACCGGCGACGCCGCCTGCCCCCAGCACGAGGCCCTGGGCGACGGCCGGGTCGCCTACCTGTGGACCAGCGACACGGGCCAGGAATCCGTCCTCAGTGTCGGCCTCGACACCAGCACCATCCTCAACGGCCCCACGGACGGCGACTCCGGCGGCCGCCTGGCCGCCGGCACCGGCCGCTACGTGCTCTACAACGGCGCCTCCGGCAAGCAGCGGCTCGTCGACTTCCCGCGTGCCGCGACCGGCGGCGAGACCACCCTCACCCGCGACCGCACCGCCGCCGCCGTCTGGGGGCAGACCCTGTGGGCACCGGGCAGTACCCAGGGCTCGGTCACCGGCCGCAACCTCAAGACCGGCACGATCACCACCCTCGCCACCGGCGCCCCGTGCACCCCCACCGACATCCAGGCCGTCAACACCTGGCTCTACTGGTCCTGCGGCAGCTCCGCGGGCGTCTACGACCGGGCCACGAACCGCAGGATCACGGTCCCGGCCGACATCGGCCCGGCCCGCCTCGCCGACGGCTTCCTGCTCCGCGAGAACCGCACCACCCACGACCTGCTGCTCACCGACTTCCACACCGGCACGGCGACCACCCGCACCCTGGTCAAGCTGCCGGCCACGGACCAGAACACCGGCGGCAGCAACGGCCGCTGGGCCGTCGACCGCTTCGGCGGCCACATCGCCTACCTCAACGGCACGTACGGCGAGGTGTCGATCGTCCCCAGCGGCGTCCCCACCTCACCGCTCGCGCAGACCGAGGCCCAGGTCTACTCGCCGTCCGTGATCGGCAGGTCGTTCCCCTGGTCGCCGGTCTGGCAGCTGAACAAGCCGTCCACCTGGACCCTGACCCTGACCACGGCCTCCGGCACCGTCGTCCGCACCCTGACCGGCACCTCCACCGGAGCCGCCGTACGCCCCGCCTGGGACGGCACCACCGCCACCGGCGCCGGGGCCCCGTCCGGCGGCTACACCTGGAGGCTCAGCGCTCACCCCCGCGACGGCCAGGGGCCGGACCTCACGCTCTCCGGCACGATGACCCTGGGCTGAGCGCGGGGCGCGGTGGGTACGGTCGGACCATGAGCATCCAAGCCGTGGTCTGGGATGTCGACGACACCCTCTTCGACTACACCACCGCCGACCGCCTCGGCATGCGCGCCCACCTGACGGCCGAGGGCCTGCTCGACGACTACGACACCGTCGACCAGGCCCTCGCCCGCTGGCGGGAGATCACCGACCTGCAATGGGCGCGCTTCGCGGCCGGGGAGGCCACCTTCGAGGCCCAGCGGCGCGACCGCGTACGGGTGTTCCTGGGCCGCGACCTGACCGACGCCGAGGCCGACGCCTGGTTCCGGCGGTACCGCGCCCACTACGAGGAGGTCTGGACCCTCTTCCCTGACGTCCTGCCCGTCCTCGACGCCCTCGCCGCCAGCCACCGACACGCCGTGCTCTCCAACTCCAGCATCCACGTCCAGGACCACAAACTGCGCGTCCTCGGCGTCCACGACCGCTTCGAGAGCATCCTGTGCGCCGCCGAGCTAGGCGTCTCCAAGCCCGAGGCCGGCGCGTTCCTCGCCGCCTGCACGGCCCTCGATCTGCCGCCCCACCAGGTCGCCTACGTCGGTGACCACCCGGAGATCGACGGGCGGGGCGCCGCCGACGCCGGGCTGCTGTCGGTGTGGATCGACCGCGGCGGCATGTACGCCACGATCGAGCCACCCGTCGGTCCGCACCGCATCGCCTCCCTCGCCGAACTGCCCTCACTGCTCGGCCCGGATAGTCGTTTTGGAGCCCCGTCCACCTTCAGGTAATGTTCTTCCTGCGCCGCGGGGAGCGGGCCGGAAGGCAGGAACCCCAGGCGCACTACTAGAACAAGAACCCTCTCGGGGGCTTGCGTTCCAGTGGCCTATGGTGTAATTGGCAGCACGACTGATTCTGGTTCAGTTAGTCTTGGTTCGAGTCCAGGTAGGCCAGCTCGCAGAGCTCATCTGCAAGGCCCCCGTTGTGTAGCGGCCTAGCACGCCGCCCTCTCAAGGCGGTAGCGCCGGTTCGAATCCGGTCGGGGGTACAGGGTTCCGAAGGTCGACGATCATCTCGGAACTGCTAGGGCCCCCGTTGTGTAGCGGCCTAGCACGCCGCCCTCTCAAGGCGGTAGCGCCGGTTCGAATCCGGTCGGGGGTACTGACTGGTCTAAACCGCATTGGTCTATGGTGTAATTGGCAGCACGGCTGATTCTGGTTCAGTTAGTCTTGGTTCGAGTCCAGGTAGACCAGCTCGGACCTGCGGAAACGCAGGCTCCACGCCCCCGTTGTGTAGCGGCCTAGCACGCCGCCCTCTCAAGGCGGTAGCGCCGGTTCGAATCCGGTCGGGGGTACATAAGAGAAAGGCCCTCCACTTCGGTGGGGGGCCTTCTTCGTGTCCAACCCTCGGTGCGGTTTCGCTGGGGAAAGCCTGCCGCGGCGTTGAGGCCTGCTCTCCCCGAAAGCGATCAGTCGGTTCAGCCAGTGCGTCGCAGCGCCTCGGAGAGGCGTCCCGCCGCATCGATCACAGCCTGCGCGTGCATCCGCCCAGGATGCCGCGTCAACCGCTCGATCGGCCCGGACACCGACACGGCCGCCACCACACGGTTCGACGGGCCCCGCACCGGCGCGGAGACGGACGCGACGCCCGGCTCGCGCTCGCCGATCGACTGGGCCCAGCCCCGGCGCCGTACGCCCGACAGGGCCGTCGCCGTGAAGCGGGCCCCTTGCAGCCCCCGGTGCAGCCGCTCCGGCTCCTCCCAGGCCAGCAGGATCTGCGCCGAGGAGCCGGCCTTCATCGTGAGCGTCGAGCCGACCGGGACCGTGTCCCGGAGTCCGGACAGACGCTCCGCCGCGGCGACGCAGATACGCATGTCGCCCTGGCGGCGGTAGAGCTGCGCGCTCTCGCCCGTGATGTCACGGACGTGGGTGAGCACCGGGCCGGCGGTGGCGAGGAGACGGTCCTCACCCGCGGCCGCGGCGAGTTCTGCCAGGCGGGGGCCGAGAATGAAACGGCCCTGCATGTCGCGCGCCACCATGCGGTGGTGTTCCAGGGCCACGGCCAGGCGGTGGGCCGTGGGTCGTGCCAGTCCGGTGGCACCGACCAGGCCCGCGAGGGTGGCCGGACCGGACTCCAGAGCGCTCAAGACGAGAGCCGCCTTGTCCAGAACGCCGACGCCGCTACTGTTGTCCATGAAACGATACTCGCGTCTCACTCTGTGAAACGCAAGTTCAATTTTCCGTGGAACCCGCCACTCTGGAAGACACGAAGTCACAACGGCCCGTGACGTACGGGCCTGGCGGCGGATGCGCGGAATCCAGGGGCGCGGGCCCGCCTCCTCAAGATCTCTAGTTGGGCCGGCGGATCGTCGTCGGCCGGAGGGAACAGCGATGGGTAGGACACTCGCGGAGAAAGTCTGGGACGACCATGTCGTCCGGCGCGCCGAGGGCGAGCCCGACCTTCTCTTCATCGATCTGCACCTGCTGCACGAGGTGACCAGCCCGCAGGCCTTCGACGGCCTCCGTAAGAGCGGCCGCAAGGTGCGGCGCCTCGACCTCACCATCGCCACCGAGGACCACAACACCCCCACCCTCGACATCGACAAGCCCATCGCCGACCCGGTCTCCCGGGTCCAGCTGGAGACGCTGCGCAAGAACGCCGCCGAGTTCGGCGTGCGCCTGCACCCGCTGGGCGACGTCGAGCAGGGCGTCGTGCACGTCGTCGGCCCGCAGCTGGGCCTGACCCAGCCCGGCACCACCGTCGTCTGCGGTGACTCGCACACCTCCACGCACGGCGCCTTCGGCGCGCTGGCGTTCGGCATCGGCACCTCCCAGGTGGAGCACGTGCTGGCCACCCAGACGCTGCCGATGTCCCGCCCCAAGACCATGGCGATCACGGTCAACGGCGAACTGCCCGACGGTGTCACCGCCAAGGACCTGATCCTGGCGATCATCGCGAAGATCGGCACCGGCGGCGGCCAGGGCTACGTCCTGGAGTACCGCGGCGAGGCCATCGAGAAGCTCTCGATGGAGTCCCGCATGACCATCTGCAACATGTCGATCGAGGCCGGTGCCCGCGCGGGCATGATCGCCCCGGACGAGACCACCTTCGCGTACCTCCAGGGCCGCCCGCACGCCCCCGAGGGCGCCGACTGGGACGCGGCCGTCGAGTACTGGAAGACGCTCAGGACGGACGAGGACGCCGAGTTCGACGCCGAGGTCGTCATCGACGCCACCGAGCTGGCGCCGTTCGTCACCTGGGGCACCAACCCCGGCCAGGGCGCACCCCTTTCGGCGTCCGTCCCCGATCCTGCTTCGTACGAAGACGCATCGGAGCGCTTCGCCGCCGAAAAGGCCCTGGAGTACATGGGGTTGGAGGCGGGTCAGCCGCTGCGCTCCATCAAGGTGGACACCGTCTTCGTAGGCTCCTGCACCAACGGCCGCATCGAGGACCTGCGCGCCGCGGCCGAGATCGTCAAGGACCGCAAAGTCGCCGACGGCGTACGGATGCTGGTCGTCCCGGGCTCCGCGCGGGTCGGTCTGCAGGCCGTTTCCGAGGGTCTGGACGTCGTCTTCAAGGACGCCGGCGCCGAATGGCGGCACGCGGGCTGCTCGATGTGCCTGGGCATGAACCCCGACCAGCTGGCCCCGGGTGAGCGCTCCGCGTCCACCTCCAACCGCAACTTCGAGGGCCGGCAGGGCAAGGGCGGCCGTACGCACCTGGTGTCGCCGCAGGTCGCGGCCGCGACCGCCGTCCTGGGCCACCTGGCCTCCCCGGCCGACCTGTCCGCCGACACCCGTACGCCCGCTGGAGTCTGATCAGTCATGGAAGCCTTCACCACCCACACCGGCCGGGCCGTCCCGCTGCGCCGCAGCAACGTCGACACCGACCAGATCATCCCCGCCCACTGGCTCAAGAAGGTCACGCGCGACGGGTTCGAGGACGGGCTGTTCGAGGCCTGGCGCAAGGACGCTTCGTTCGTGCTCAACCAGCCCGAGCGGCAGGGCGCGACCGTTCTGGTCGCCGGCCCCGACTTCGGTACCGGCTCCTCCCGCGAGCACGCCGTCTGGGCGCTGCAGAACTACGGCTTCAAGGCCGTGATCTCCTCCCGCTTCGCCGATATCTTCCGCGGCAACTCGCTCAAGAACGGCCTGCTCACGGTCGTTCTGGAGCAGAAGATCGTGGATTCGCTGATGGAGATCGCCGAGAAGGACCCGCAGGCCGAGATCACCGTCGACCTGGTCGCCCGCGAGGTGCGCGCCGAGGGCGTCACCGCCTCGTTCGAGCTGGACGAGAACTCCCGCTGGCGGCTGCTGAACGGCCTCGACGACATCTCGATCACCCTCCGGAACGAGGAGGACATCGCCGCGTACGAGGCGAAGCGCCCCGTGTTCAAGCCGCAGACGATCCAGCTCTGATCCGGAGCACGATCCGCCGCCTCTGAACAAGGCGACTTTCGGCCACCGCAACACCCCCTCTGTACCCCCGATCAGCCCGATCGGGGGTACAGCTGTGTCTGCACCCGAACGGCCCTGCCCGACCGGAGGGCGACGCTCAACTTCCCACGTTAAGCCGGTGGTTGCCGGGGTACGCGAGGTGTACAGCCGCGACTTCCGCGCGTGCCCGGAAGGCCGTTTGCGGCGGCAGTTGTCCCCTGCGCAGGCGACAACTCGCCCCAGATGGCACAATCTGTGCATGGAACACGACGGCCAACTCGAGCTCTATGCGGCAGTCGCGGGCCAACTCAAGGAAGCGCACCAAAGGGTGCGCGCACTGCAAGTCCCGGAGGGCGTACGGATGGCGCTGACCCGGAAGCTGCTGGTCATTACGGCCGCGGCCAAGCACGATCTCGCCGACGCGGGAAGGCGGCTGGAACGGTTCACCGTGGACCTCGACGAGGGGCGACTCCCCGGCGAGGAACGCTGAACCGGACGACACCGCCGAGTTCGTTGCGGCACAAGGGTGAGAAGCCCGTTTCGTGTTTGATTTGCGGTATATATCTGCCTAACGTGCGAAAAAGCTTGAACACTTTCGTTCTGGCGATGTCTCCGAAGGGGAAGACGTGAACAAGGCGCAGCTCGTAGAAGCGATTGCCGACAAGATGGGCGGCCGCCAGCAGGCCGCCGATGCTGTCGACCACGTACTGGACGCCATCGTCCGCGCGGTCGTCTCGGGTGAGCGGGTTTCCGTCACCGGCTTCGGATCGTTCGAGAAGGTCGACCGTCCGGCCCGGTACGCCCGTAACCCCCAGACGGGCGAGCGGGTTCGGGTCAAGAAGACCTCCGTTCCGCGCTTCCGCGCGGGTCAGGGCTTCAAGGACCTGGTCAGCGGCTCGAAGAAGCTGCCGCGTGGTGGCGAGGTCTCGGTCAAGAAGGCGCCGAAGGGCAGCCTGACCGGCGGTGCCGGCGCGACGGTCAAGAAGGCCGCCGCGAAGAAGGCGACGACCGCGAAGAAGGCCGCCGCGAAGAAGGCCACCGCCAAGAAGACGACGGCGAAGAAGGCGACCACGAAGACGGCGGCCGCGAAGAAGACGACGGCGAAGAAGGCGCCCGCCAAGAAGACCACGGCGACCGCCAAGAGCACCGCCGCGAAGAAGACCACCGCCAAGAAGGCCCCGGCGAAGAAGGCCACGGCCAAGAAGGCGCCCGCCAAGAAGTCGACGGCGCGCAAGACCACCGCCAAGAAGACCACCGCCCGCAAGAAGTAAGGGCGCCGGGTACTCACGCGACGGGCCGGACTCCCGCATGGAGTCCGGCCCGCGGCGTGTTCAAGCAGAGGTCAGAGGGTCTGCAGCGTCACGAGAGTGATCCTGAGGTCGTCCTTCGCGCCTTCCACCTCGATGCGCACGCGCTGCCCCGGGCGCAGCAGCCTGAGACCCCCCGCGTCGAACGCCGGCGCGTCGAAGGGCACCGGGGTGCCGTCGTCCAGGAGCACCTGCCCGCTGCGGCTTTCGGGGTCGTACGTGTACGCGGTCGCCTGCATGGCCGCAGCCTACTGCCCGGGGATCAGCAACCGCGCGGCGGCCGCGGCCGTATGAGGACCGACCCCCAGGGCCAGCGCGTTGCGCAGGTCGTCGCCGGTGTCCACGTCCTGGCGTACGGAATCCACATCGGCAAGGCCCAGTTCCACGGCACCGGAGGCGCGGTGCCGGGCCCGGGAATCGGTGCCGAAGACGGGGAGCAATTCACGGCCCGGGGCGGCGGCCAGCAGGGTCGTACCGATTGCGGCCGCGTCCGGGAGAAATGCGCGCGGGAATTCAGCGGCCGCGTCGAGTACCCGAGTCAATTCCGGCGGGCGCAGTGCCGGCAGATCGGCGTTGAGCGCGGCCACCGGACTTCCGGGGCGAGTGGACCGTATGATCCCCGCCCCGTGCGCGAGAGCGGCGTTGAGGCCGCCGCCCGGCTCGTCGGGGATGATCGCGGCGCCGAGTACGGCCAGCTCACGGCCCGCCCGGGCGTCGTCCGTGACGACTGCCACATCCCGTACCGCGGGACAGGCCAGCGCGGCCGCCACGGTGTCCTGGGCGAAGGCGAGCGCCAGGCCCGGCCGCAGCCCGTCGTCCGCGGTGTCCGCAAGCCTGCTCTTGGCCTGGGCCAGGGGTTTCAGGGGTACGACCAACGTCCACTGCACAGGTGTTCCGTCCCTCTCTTGTCGCGGTCATTGTCACCCGGGGCATCGGGCGGCCGGTGGGTCGGGGCGTACGGTGTTCTCGACAGACCGGCGGCCTGGGGCGACACTTGTGCGGCCCCCCGGTGGCCCCCACTTCAGGCCCTAGAGGAAGGTGTCCGCGTGCCCCGCCGCAGAATCGGCTTCTGGTACCGCCTAGCTGCGGTGATCTGTAAACCGCCGCTGGTGGTTCTGCTCAGGCGGGACTGGCGCGGAATCGAGCACATTCCGGGCGAGGGTGGATTTATCACCGCGGTGAACCATAATTCGCACATCGATCCCTTCGCTTACGCGCACTTTCAGTACAACACCGGGCGCGTCCCGCGATTCCTCGCGAAGAGCGGGCTTTTCAAGAGTGGATTCGTCGGGGCCGCGATGCGAGGCACCGGGCAGATCCCCGTCTACCGCGAGAGCACGGACGCGCTCAGCGCATTCCGGGCCGCGATCGAGGCCGTGAACCGCGGTGAATGCGTCGCCTTCTATCCCGAGGGCACGCTCACCCGCGATCCGGAAGGCTGGCCCATGACCGGCAAGACCGGGGCGGCGCGCGTCGCCCTGGAGACCAAGTGCCCGGTGATCCCCGTCGCCCAGTGGGGCTGCAACGAGCTGCTGCCGCCGTACGCGAAGAAGCCGCACCTCCTGCCGCGCAAGACGCACCGCGTGCTCGCCGGACCGCCCGTGGACCTCACGCGGTTCTACGACCGGGAGATGACCGCGGACCTCCTGAAGGAAGCCACCGAGGTCATCATGGCCGCCGTCACCTGTCAGCTGGAGGAGATCCGCGGGGAGAAGGCGCCCGCCACGCCCTACGATCCGCGCCGGGAGCGGATCGAACAGCGGCGCCGCACCCAGACACAGCGGGGCGGGCAGGAATCGGTGCAGTCCGTGCAGTCGGCGCAGGAAGAGGGGCTGGGCAAGTGAGCAAGCCGGTCAAGGCGGCGGTCCTGAGCGCCGGTTCGTGGGGTACGGCGTTCGGCATGGTGCTCGCCGACGCGGGGTGCGAGGTCACCCTGTGGGGGCGGCGTCCGGAGCTCGTTGAGGCGATCAACTCCACCCGGACCAATCCCGACTACTTCCCGGGCGTCGCGCTGCCGGAGAACGTACGCGCCACCACGGATCCCGCGGAAGCCGCCGCGGACGCCGACTTCACGGTCCTCTCGGTCCCCTCGCAGACCCTGCGCGGCAATCTCGCCGACTGGGCCCCGCTGCTCGCCCCCGGCACGGTCCTCGTGTCGCTGATGAAGGGCGTCGAACTCGGCTCCGCGATGCGGATGAGCGAGGTCATCGACGACGTCGCCAAGGTCGGTCCGGACCGCATCGCCGTGGTCACCGGGCCCAACCTGGCCCGGGAGATCGCCGCGCGGATGCCGGCCGCCGCCGTGGTCGCCTGCACCGACGAGGCCGTCGCCCAGCGGCTCCAGGCCGCCTGCCACACGCCGTACTTCCGCCCGTACACCAACACCGACGTCGTCGGCTGTGAACTCGGCGGCGCGGTGAAGAACGTCATCGGCCTCGCCGTCGGCATCGCGGACGGCATGGGCCTCGGCGACAACGCCAAGGGCTCGCTCATCACCCGCGGCCTCGCCGAGACCACCCGGCTCGGCATGGCCCTGGGCGCCGACCCGCTGACCTTCTCCGGACTCGCGGGCCTGGGCGACCTGGTGGCCACCTGCTCCTCGCCGCTGTCCCGCAACCACACCTTCGGCACCAACCTCGGCAAGGGCATGACCCTGCAGGAGACCATCGCGGTCACCAAGCAGACCGCCGAGGGCGTCAAGTCCTGCGAGTCGGTGCTGGATCTGGCCCGCCGGCACGGAGTCGACATGCCGATCACCGAGACGGTCGTCGAAATCGTGCACGAGGGAAAGCCTCCGGTCGTGGCCCTCAAGGAGCTGATGTCGCGCAGCGCGAAGCCCGAACGACGCTGAGCGACGCGACGCCGGGGGCGCTGTCTCCCGGCCCTACCAACGGGTACTCTCAACCCGATATGAGCACCGAGAACCTCCCCCAGAGCCCCGAGCAGCCGCCTCGCAAGCCGCGTGTGGCCGTCGTGTTCGGCGGGCGCAGCTCCGAACACGGGATCTCCGTGGTCACCGCCGGCGCCGTCCTCAAGGCCATCGACCGGACCAAGTACGACGTCCTGCCGATCGGCATCACCCAGGACGGCCGTTGGGCGCTCACGGCGGACGAACCGGAGCGGATGGCGATCGTCGACCGGCGCCCGCCGAGCGTCGACGCGCTCGCCGAGTCCGACGAGGGCGGAGTGATCCTCCCGGTCGACCCGGCCAACCGCGAAGTCGTCTACAGCGAGCCGGGATCGGTCCCCAAGGCGCTCGGCGAGGTCGACGTGGTCTTCCCGGTGCTGCACGGCCCGTACGGCGAGGACGGCACCCTCCAGGGCCTTCTGGAGCTCTCCGGTGTCCCGTACGTGGGTTCGGGTGTGCTCTCCTCGGCTGTAGGCCAGGACAAGGAGTACATGAAGCGGGTGTTCACCTCCTTCGGGCTGGGGGTCGGCCCGTACGTGGTGGTCCGCCCGCGCGAGTGGGAGCGGGACGAGACCGCCGCCCGCAAGAAGATCGTGGACTTCGCCGGCGAGCATGGCTGGCCGCTGTTCGTGAAGCCCGCGCGCGCCGGTTCGTCGATCGGCATCACCAAGGTCGACGACCTTTCCGGACTCGACGAGGCGATCGCCGAGGCCCAGCGGCACGACCCGAAGATCCTGGTCGAGGCCGCGCTGCGGGGCCGCGAGATCGAGTGCGGCGTCCTGGAGTTCGAGGACGGCCCCCGGGCCTCCGCCCCCGCCGAGATCCCCACTCCCGAGGCGCACGCCTACTACGACTTCGAGGCCAAGTACATCGACTCGACGCCGGGGATCGTGCCCGCGCCGCTGACGCCGGAGGAGACGGCCGAGGTCCAGCGCCTGGCGGTCGACGCCTTCGAGGCGGCGTCCTGCGAGGGCCTGGTCCGCGCGGACTTCTTCCTCACCGAGGACGGCGAGTTCGTGATCAACGAGATCAACACGATGCCCGGTTTCACGCCCATCTCGATGTATCCGCAGATGTGGCAGGCGAGCGGGGTGTCCTACCCGGAGCTGGTGGACCGCCTGGTGCAGGCGGCACTTCGCCGTTCGACGGGCCTGCGCTGAATCGACCGCGCGTCGCAGGAGGTGTCAGGAGGCGATCCCCTCGGGGATCGCCTTCTTCACGGCGGAGGCCAGATCGATCAGCACCCCGGAGCTGTCCGGCCCCTCCGGCACGCGCACTTCCACGTACGCCTCCCGGTTCGCTGTGGTGAAGACGTGCCCCCCGTCGCCCCGCTCCTCCATCAGCCAGTCCACCCCGTTCACACCCCCGGCGACCGCGTCCGGATCACGCCCGTCCGCCACCTTCGGATCGATCATCTTCGGCGGCTGCGGAACACCGCAGCGCAGTATGATCGCCGGGCTGCCCCAGCCCGCCGTCAGCGCCGACGCGGGCTCGGGATCCTCGCGAGGCTCACCGTCCACCTTCGCGGGCAGTACCTTGTCCAGGTTCCGGCACAGTTCCGTGGCCTTGGCGCCCGGACTGGGAACCGCCGCCGACGCGCTGTCGTCTGCTGAGGAGCAGCCCGCGACAGTGATCAACAGCGCGAGAGCGGGCAGGCGGAACATGCGGAAGACAGAACGGTGCCGGTGACGGAAAGAGTTCACCGGCACAGGGTAGACGGGGGCTAGATATGGACGACCGGGCAGGTCAGGGTGCGGGTGATGCCGTCCACCTGCTGGACCTTGGCGACCACCAGGCGACCGAGATCGTCGACGGTGTCGGCCTGGGCCCGCACGATGACGTCGTACGGTCCTGTCACGTCCTCGGCCTGGACGACCCCAGGGATCTTGCTGATCGTCTCGGCGACGGTCGACGCCTTGCCGACCTCCGTCTGGATCAGGATGTACGCCTGTACCACGGAACCTCCAGGGCGGCCACGAGGATCATGTGGGGAAAAGGAACGCCACGGTATCGCGTCGCCGCTCACCACGGGGAGACCCGCGGGGACCGGGTCTTGCGCGCCGGGGCGCGGGTCCGGCAGAACGTGACGGTCACTTCGACCGTAGCGAGGCCCCAGATGCCTCGCGACCGGGCATGGACAGGGACAGAAGGGGAGAGAGGGCGATGAAGGGCACTGTTGGTGAGCTCGGTGAGTTCGGGCTCATCAGGGAGCTCACCTCCCGTCTGACCACCACCCCGGCGGTCCGGGTCGGCCCCGGCGACGACGCCGCCGTGGTGGCCGCGCCCGACCGCAGGGTCGTGGCCAGTACGGACATCCTGGTGGAGGGCCGGCACTTCCGCCGGGACTGGTCGACGGCCTACGACGTGGGCCGCAAGGCGGCCGCGCAGAACCTCGCCGACATCGCCGCCATGGGCGCCGTACCGACCGCGCTGCTGCTCGGTCTGGTCGTCCCGGCCGAGCTGCCGGTGACCTGGCCGAGCGAGCTGATGGACGGCCTGCGCGACGAGTGCCAGGTGGCGGGCGCCGCCGTGGTCGGCGGTGACGTCGTACGCGGCGACTCGATCATGGTGTCGATCACGGCGCTCGGCGATCTGCGCAACCAGGAGCCGGTGACGCGGGCGGGCGCACAGCCCGGCGACCTCGTCGCGGTGACCGGCTGGCTGGGCTGGTCGGCGGCCGGATACGCGGTCCTGTCGCGGGGGTTCCGCTCGCCGCGCGCGTTCGTGGAGGCCCATCGGCGCCCCGAGCCGCCCTACCACGCGGGTCCGGCCGCCGCCGGGCTCGGGGCGACCGCGATGTGCGATGTGAGCGACGGGCTGATCGCCGACCTCGGGCACATCGCCGAGGCCAGCAAGGTGCGGATCGACATCCGCTCCGGGGCGATCGACATCCCGACCCAGATGAACGACATCGGGCAGGCCGTCGGCGTCGACCCCATGCAGTGGGTGCTGACCGGGGGAGAGGACCACGCGATCGTGGCGACGTTCCCGTCGGACGTGAAGCTGCCCGCCCGCTGGAAGGTCATCGGCGAGGTCCTCAACCCCTCGGCGCTGCCCCAGGTCACGGTCGACGGAGCGCCGTGGACCAGCAAGGGCGGCTGGGACCACTTCGGAGACATAGAGTCATGATCCCCAACGTCCTGACGGTGGCGGGCTCCGACTCCGGCGGAGGCGCGGGCATCCAGGCCGACCTGAAGACGATGCTCGCGCTCGGCGTGCACGGCATGAGTGTCGTCACGGCGGTGACCGCGCAGAACTCCCTCGGCGTGCAGGGGGCTTGGGAGCTGCCCGTGGAGGCCGTGCGGGCCCAGTACCGCAGTGTCGTCGACGACATCGGCGTCCAGGCGGTCAAGACCGGGATGCTGGCCTCCGCGGAACTCGTGGAGGCGGTCGCAGAGTTGCTCGCGGGGACGGACGCCCCGGCGGTCGTCGACCCGGTGGGCGTCTCCAAGCACGGCGACTCCCTGCTCGCCGCCTCGGCGCTGGACTCCGTCCGTACGAAGCTGCTGCCGGTGGCGACGGTCGCCACCCCGAACCTCGACGAGGTGGCCCAGCTGACGGGGGTGCGGGTCGAGTCGGAGGAGCAACTGCGGCGGGCCGCGGCGGCCGTGCTGGCGTACGGGCCGCGGTGGGTGCTGATCAAGGGCGGGCACCTGCCCGGGGACGCCGTCGATCTGCTCACCGACGGCTCCGAGGAGCACTGGCTGCGGGCGCCGCGTCATGACAACCGGCACACGCACGGTACGGGCTGCACCCTGGCCTCCGCGATCGCCTCACAGCTCGCGAAGGGGCGGTCCGTGCCGGAGGCGGTGACGGCGGCCAAGGAGTACGTCACGGGGGCCGTCGCGGCCGGCTTCGCGCTCGGCGGGGGCATCGGGCCGGTGGATCACGGCTGGCGCTTCCGGGCCGGTTTCTGAGCGTCCGGCTCCGAACACGGCAAAGAGCCGGTCCACCTGAGGTGGACCGGCTCTTCAGCGAACCAGCAGTGGCCGCGCGCTAGCTGAGCGTCAGCGCGAGACCTTGCCGGCCTTGATGCACGAGGTGCAAGCGTTCACGCGCTTCGGCGTCCCGCCCACCACGGTACGCACACGCTGGATGTTCGGGTTCCAGCGACGGGGCGTACGGCGGTGCGAGTGCGAGATGTTGTTGCCGAAGCCCGGCCCCTTGCCGCAGACGTCGCAGTTGGCAG
Organism: Streptomyces purpurascens; assembly: GCF_045040895.1. Classification (NCBI taxonomy): domain Bacteria; kingdom Bacillati; phylum Actinomycetota; class Actinomycetes; order Kitasatosporales; family Streptomycetaceae; genus Streptomyces; species Streptomyces purpurascens. The sequence goes on from NZ_CP108341.1 coordinate 6,616,920, forward strand.
CCACGGGTCACTCCAAAGACTTCAGATGCACTTACGGTTAATCCCGGCATGCCGGGATCGAGATCGTGGGCTCAAGGAGCCGTCCGGTCTGAGTGGCGCTGCCAGGGGGAAGGCCCGATCGAGATCGGGCAACCGGAGCAGCATACAACGGCTGCACCCGTAGAGCGAAACTACCATGGCAGCTCAGGGGCCGGGCCCGGCCCGCCTCCGGTTCGGACCGCCCCGGAGACTACGCTGCGTGCCACGTCCAGCAGCTAAGGGAGGCGCGGTGGCGCAGGTGCCGCAGACATTCTTCGACGCTGTCGCGGTGCGCACCTGGTGTGGTCTCGCTCTCGAGACCCTGGGGCGGGCGCGTGAGGAGATCGACGCGATCAATGTCTACCCCGTGGCGGACGGGGACACCGGCACGAACCTGTACCTGACCGTGGAGTCCGCGGTCGCGGCGGTCGAGGCGGTGTTCGCGGGCCATGCGGCGGGGTCGGGCCCCGAGGGGCCGACGCTCGCCGATGCCGCCCGGGCGATGGCGCACGGGGCGCTCATCGGCGCCCGCGGGAACTCCGGGACGATCCTCGCCCAGCTGCTGCGCGGCATGGCCCAGGTGCTGGCCGACGACGAGGCCGCCGACGCCGACGGCCAGGGACTGCGGCTCGCCCTGCGGCACGCGGCCGACTCCGCCCGCCAGGCCGTGGCCCATCCCGTCGAGGGCACCGTCCTCACGGTCGCCTCGGCCGCCGCCGACGCCGCCGACGGTGCCGAGGGCGACTGCGGGAAGGTGGCCCGGGCGGCCTACGAGGGAGCGCGCACGGCCCTCGCCGCGACCCCGGGCCAGCTGCCCGTCCTGGAACGCGCCGGGGTGGTCGACGCCGGTGGGCGAGGGCTGGTGGCGGTGCTCGGGGCGCTGGTGGAGACGTTCACGGGGGAGATGCCGCGGGCGGTGGTGGCCGGTGCGGTGAGCGTGCCGGGGGCCAGGGCGTCCGGGGGAGTGGTTTCCAGCGCGTACATCGGCCCGGACGAGGACCTCCACGCGCGCGTGGAGCCCGCCGCAGTCGGCGGCCCGGGCGAGTGCGCGGACAGCACCGCCGCGGCGGACCAGGACGGGCCCGCCTTCGAGGTGATCTACCTCCTGGAGGCCGAGGACGCGGCCGTGGGGCGGCTGCGGGAGCGGCTCGACGCCCTCGGGGACTCCCTCGTCGTGGTCGGCGGTGACGGGCTGTGGAACGTCCATGTCCATGTCGACGACGCGGGCGCCGCCGTCGAGGCCGGCATCGAGGCCGGGCGGCCCTACCGGATCCGCATCACGCACTTCGGCGCCGGCGACGTGCACACCACCGGCGCCGAGCGGCCGCCCCGGGAGCGCGCCCAGCGTGCCGTCGTGGCCGTCGTGCCCGGTGAGGGCCTGGCCGGGCTGTACACCGAGGCCGGCGCGACCACCGTGCTCGCACGCCCCGGGGAGCCGCCCGCGAGCGGCGAACTCGTACAGGCCGTACGGCGGGCCCACGCGCGCGAGGTCGTGCTGCTGCCCAACGACGCCGAACTGCGTCACACCGCCGCGGCGGCGGCCGAACAGGCCCGTACGGAGGGCATCCGCGTGGCCCTCATCCCGACCCGCTCGGCGGTCCAGGGCATCGCCGCGCTGGCCGTGCACGAGCCGGAGCGCCGCTTCGACGAGGACGTGGTGTCGATGACCTCGGCGGCCGGAGCGACCCGCTACGCCGAGGTCACCGTCGCCGAACGCCAGTCCTGGACGATGGCCGGCATCTGCCAGGCCGGCGACGTCCTGGGCCTCATCGACGGCGACGTGGCCGTGATCGGCGCGGACCTCGCGGCCACCGCCGAGACCGTCCTGGACCGGATGCTCGCGGCCGGGGGCGAGATGGTCACCCTGGTGCTCGGCGACGACGCCCCCGAGGCGATCGCCGAGCACCTGGAGGGCCGGGTCCGCGAGGGATACCTCGCCGTCGACACGGTCGTGTACCGGGGCGGACGGCAAGGGGCCCTGCTCCTCATCGGCGTGGAGTAGGGCAGGAACTCACCCCTGCCGCTCCGCCACGGACTGGAGCATGTGCCCGGCCTCCGCCCGCCGGGCCCGCACCTCCTGGCCCTCGACGGCCCCCGTGTCGTCGAAGCCGTCGTGTCCCTCGTACGCCGCCAGTACCGCACGCGCGCGTGCCACTGCCTCGGCGGGGCGGCCCAGGTCGGCCTCCAGCCAGCCCGCGGCCAGCTCGGCGCCGGTGCGGCTGTGCAGGGCACCGTCCCCGAGGGCCGTGAACGCTTCCACCGACCGGACCACTTGGGACAGGGCCTCCTCGAACACGGCCCGGGTCGAGGCGTCTTCGACGCCTTCGGAGACGGAGCGGGCCAGCAGGTCGCCGAACTGCCGGTGGGTGTGGCCCAGTTCTGCTTCGAGCCGGAGCCGGGACTCCTCGTCGGCGGCCGTGTCCCGCGCCGCCTCGCACTCCCGGACCGCGCTCGCCATCAGGCCGCGTGCCTCCTCCAGCCCGTCCGGCGCGTGCAGCGCAAGCCAGGCGCGGGCGCGCAGGGAGCGGACCAGCCCATGGGTGTTGCCGAGTGCGCGCCACAGGTCGCCCGCGCGCCGGTAGGCCCGGTCCGCCTCGGCGGCCAGCCCGGCCTGCCCGAGCGACTCACCGGCCAGGTGGGCGAGGGTGGCATGGTCGTGCTGCTCGGGCCAGTGCCGGGCGATCTCGGCCGCCTGCAGACGCCGTTCGGCGGCCGCGCGGTGCTCGCCGAGTTCGCTCAGGCAGTCGCCGAGCCACCACTGCGTCTGCACGACCGCCCCGTCGCCGTGCGTCTCGGCGGTCAGATCGGGCAGCGCCGACTCCAGCACCTCGGCGGCCTCGGCCCACCGCCCCTGCCGCAGCAGGAACCCGCCGAGCTGCTGCCGTGCCCAGGCACCCAGCGTCGCGCTCTCGCCCGCCTCGTCGGCCCAGTGCGCTGCCTGCAGGGCGTGCTCGGCGGCCTCCACGGCCTCGCCCCGGCCGCCGACCACCTCGGCGAGCTGGAGGTGCAGCTGGGCCCGGCCGGGCGCCTCCAGGTGGGGCCCGCCGTGCTCCAGGGCCGCACGCAGCGCCCGTTCCGCCTCCGCCATGTCGTCGAGGTGGTGGGCCAGGGAGGCGAGCCGGGCCTCGTACTCCACCGCGAACCAGGGCAGCCCTGCCGCGACGAACGCCGCCGCGCCCCGCGCGAACAGACCCGCCGCCGTCTTCAGGTCCCCGGCCAGTCCCGCCAGCTCGGCGAGCATCGCCTGCGCCTCGGCGGTCCGCGCGGCCAGCCGTACGTCCTCCTTGGTCCGGCCGTCGACGAGCGCCAGGACTTCGCGGACGGCGGCTTCGGCCTCGGCGAGCACGGCCTCCGTCCCGGGGCCCTCGGCCTCGTGCGCCCGGCGCATCAGGATCCGGGCCCGTCCCATCACGACGGACGCCGTCTGCCGTAGGCCCGTGCCGCCGGCGGCGTGCAGCGCGAGGATCTCGTCGTACGGGCCGGTCACGGCCGCGACCGCCTCGGCCACGTCGCCCCCGAGAGCGCGTACGTACGCCGCACGCGCGCGTGCCGCCAGGGCCTCGCCCGGGTCGCCCGCCTCGGCGTACAGCCCCGCGGCCCGCTCGAAGAGCGCGGCACCCTCGGGGCCGAGGCCCATCGCCTCGTGGTCCGCGATCTCGGCCCGGTCACGCGGGTCCAGCTCGACACCCTCCGCGGCCCCGGCGACCGCCGCCCACGCCTCCACCGCGTTGGGCAGCAGGTTGTCCGACAGCCGCCGTGCCTCGGCCAGCAGTGCCGCCAGATCCGGCTGCCCGGTGACAGCGGTCGTCACGGCCGGGGGAGCGGGCGCAGGGACCCGCCGCACCGACCGCACCCCCAGCGGCAGCCGCTCCACCAGGGGTTGCCGCGCCATACGCGCGCGGGCCCGCTCGCTGACGTGTCCCGTGCCGTTGCGCTCGTCGAAGCGCGCCGCCAGGGCCAGGGCCTCCGCACGCGCGTGCGTGGCCAGTTCCCGGGCGGTCCACTCCCGGCCGGGCGGGCCCGGCACCTGCCGGTCGCCCAGCCCGAGGCCGGTCAGGCGGTCCATGAGCAGGGCCACCACGCTCATGAAGTCCAGCCTGCTCTGCGGCTGCCCGTCGTCCGTGAAGTACGCGGGCCGCTCCGCGAGCAGTTCGAGACCGCGCGCCTCGTTGCCGGTCAGCGCGCAGAACTCCACGTGCTCCGCGTACGCGCCGCGCATGCTCTCCATGGCCCGTACGAGCCGGACGCCCCGCAGATGGTGCGCGCGTGCCTCGTCCGGGCGGCCCAGCCGCAGCAGCGGCACCAAGGAGGAGGCGAGGGCCGTGTGCGGCTCGTGGGCGCAGGCGTACTCGCCCTCCAGCACCGGCCGCCACAGCTCCACGGCCTCCGCGTCCCGGCCCAGCTCCGCCTGCCACCAGCCCTGCCCGTGCAGCTCGCACGCGTGGCAGTCGGCCATGCTGTCCCGGTCGGCGGCCAGCCACGCGGCGTACGCCCGCTCGGCCCGAGCGATGTCCCCGACATGGGCGGCCACGCTGTGCTCGGCGCTGCGCACGGCCCGCTCGGAGTACCCGCCGATCCGGTAGCGGTGCTCCATCTCGCCGAGCCACTTCTCGATCGACGCGAGCGGGATGTGCGGCTGGTCGAGCATGCCGGACGACACCCACTTGAAGACCCAGTGCAGCGAGTGGGTCTCGTACTCGTCGAAGTCCTCGGGGCGTTCGTCCCACATGCGCAGCAGCCGGGCGAAGGGGACGAACATCTTCCCCTTCTCGGAGCTGTAGTTGTAGACCTTCAGCTGGTGCCCGAGGGCCTCGATCACGGCGAGCGGGATGTTCAGCTTCTCGGCCGCCGTCAGCAGCTCCTCCGCGCGCGCGTTGCGGGCAGGGCCCTCCGGCTCGTCGGAGTTCTCCGCCATCGCCCGGCGCAGGGCGTCGAAGTCGGTGATCTCACTCATGCCTGACCGTCCTCGCTGTGCGTGGCCCACTCCAGGAGACCGATGAACGCGCGGTTGAGCAGCGCCGAATCGGCGGGCCTCAGCGGCCGCTGCGCCATCAGCAGGGCCTGCCCGTACAGCGACTCCGTCGCCGTGCCGATCAGCTCCGGGTCGTGCAGCGCGCTGATCCGCCGGACCAGCGGATTGAGATGGTTGAGCACCAGACGCGCGCGTGGAGCACTGCCGCGCAGCGAGCCGAGGATGCCCGCCCACAGGTCGTCGGCCTGCGCCTCGGCATCGGCCCGGGCCTGTTCGTGCCGCGCGTCCCGGTCGTCGAGGTGCAGCGCGGGCACCGAGAGCGGGTGGAAGGCGCGCAGCACCACATCGCAGCCCAGCTGGTCGAGCCGGGCCCGCGCCGCCGCCAGGAAGCCCGAAAGGGCCAGCTCCTCGGCCGGGTCGACCGCGTCCAGATGGGCGGTCACCGTGTCCGCGTCCAGCTCCGCGACCACGGTCCCCGGCCGTACCGAGGGCAACGCCTCCACCAGCTCGCTGTCGTACGTGTAACCGCCGTTGATCACGCCGATGCCCTGCGCGGACGCGATCGGCGCGACCTGCCGGTACTCCTCGACGGTCCGCGTGAAGTGCACCACCGGGTGCCGCTGCGCGAACTCCTCCAGGGACAGCCGCCCGTCGGTCGTCTCGAAGGGCAGCCACGGCAGCATCGTGCGCAGCATCTCGCGGTCGTGCCGGGCCAGCGACTTCACACCCAGGTGGTGCACCGAAAGGAACGCGGCCAGCCGTTCCGGATCACCGGCCGCCAGGCCCGTCAGCCACGCGCGGATCCTCTCGCCCAGCGCCTCCCGTACGGCGGCCAGGGTCTCGTCCTCGTACAGCGACTCGCGCGAGGCCGTCGGCCGCAGGCTGTCCGTGTCGAGCACGCAGCGCACGAAGAACGCCCAGTCGGGCAGCAGCTGCTCGGCCCGCTCGGTCAGCAGCATGCCCTTGAGATGCACGCGATGACCCGCGCGCTGGGCCGGGCTGACCGCCGACGGCAGCACATACGCCACCCCGCGGATGCCGGCCAGCGGCACGGCCAGGTCGATCGTGTCCAACGGGGTGAAGCCGAACAGGTCGTGGCAGTGCCGGGCGAGGGCGACGCGGCGGTTGGCCGGGCTCGGATACGAACGGTCCCAGGGCGCCGGGAGGTCGGTGACCGCCTCGTCGCCCACCCGGACGTCGTACGGCAGCAGCGACCCGAAGTCCCGTGCCAGGGCCGCGACCCGCTCGGGAGTGAGCCACTCCGCCGCCCCGGCCCGGGCCACCAGATACACGGTCGTGCCCGGTTCGGGCCGCTCGGCGTCCGGCAGGGTCCGCACGGTGTACGAGCCGTCGTCGCGCGCCGTCCACTCCACGGGAGGCGCCCCGGGCGTACGGGCGCTGCGGCTGACGACCCGGATCCGCTCGGCCACGACGAAACAGGCCAGCAGCCCGATGCCGAACTGCCCGAGGAAGTCGGAGCGGGCCTCCTGAAGACCCTCGGCGCGCTTGGAACTGCGCCCGATCGTGGCGAGCAGGCTGTGCACGTCCGCCTCGGTGAGCCCCACGCCGGTGTCCTCGACCCGCAGGGTGCCGCCCTGCGCGGACAACCGCACCCGGGCCGGGGCGTCGGGCTCCGCCGCGCGTCTGGCGGTGATGGCGTCCACCGCGTTCTGCAGCAGCTCGCGCAGATACACCTTGGGACTGGAGTAGAGGTGGTGGGAGAGCAGGTCCACGAGACCACGCAGGTCGACCTGGAACGTATGAGGTGACTGAGGTGAACGGGGTGCCTGGGAAGCCTGTGAGGTCTCGGAATCCATCATCACGGCGCCGGTGGGAGGACTCGCGACGGCGCGGGGTCGGGCGGTCCCGGTGGGGCGGTGACCGCGAAGAAGGGCCGGGAGCGCGCCATCCTAAGGCCCGAACCAGCCGTCTGACCAGGGGTTTCCGGGACGTATACGGCAACGTCCGCCGCGGCCTCTACGGCATTGTCAGTGGCGTGGTGTGCAATGGATCTCGTGCCCGCACTGGAAGAACCGCTGCAACAACCACTGAAGTCGGTGCTCGGCCCCGCCACCGCGAAGGTGATGGCCGAGCACCTCGGCCTGCTCACCGTCGGCGACCTGCTCCACCATTACCCGCGCAGATACGAGGAGCGCGGCCAGCTCACCCACCTCGCCGACCTCCCCATGGACGAGCACGTCACGGTGGTCGCCCAGGTGGCCGACGCCCGCCTGCACAGCTTCGCCTCCGCCAAGGCCCCGCGCGGCAAGGGCCAGCGCCTCGAAGTCACCATCACGGACGGCAGCGGCCGGCTCCAACTGGTCTTCTTCGGCGCTGGTGTTCACAAGCCCCACAAGGAGCTCCTGCCGGGCACGCGCGCGATGTTCGCGGGCAAGGTCTCCGTCTTCAACCGCCGCCTCCAACTCGCCCACCCCGCCTATGAGTTGCTGCGCGGCGACCCGGATGAATCCGTCGAGACCTGGGCCGGCGCCCTGATCCCGATCTACCCCGCCACCGCCAAGCTGGAGTCCTGGAAGATCGGCAAGGCGCTCCAGACGGTCCTGCCCACGGCCCAAGAGGCCGTCGACCCGCTGCCGGACTCCCTGCGCCAGGGCCGCGGCCTGGTCCCCCTCCCCGAGGCCCTGCTGAAGATCCACCGCCCGCACACCAAGGCGGACATCGAGGACGCCCGCGCCCGCCTCAAGTGGGACGAGGCCTTCGTCCTCCAGGTCGCCCTCGCCCGCCGCCGCCACGCGGACGCCCAACTCCCGGCGGTCCCCCGCGAGCCCACCTCCGACGGACTCCTCGCCTCTTTCGACGCCCGCCTCCCCTTCACCCTCACGGACGGCCAGCAGCGGGTCTCCAGGGAGATCTTCGACGACCTGGCCACCGACCATCCGATGCACCGGCTGCTCCAGGGGGAGGTCGGTTCGGGAAAGGCACAGCCGCTTGACTCACTGGTGCTCACACCCACGGGCTTCCGTCCCATGGGAGACCTACGGGTGGGCGACGAGGTGGTGGTGCCGGACGGGGACATCACGCTGATCGACGGCGTCTTTCCCCAGGGGGAGCGTGATGTGTGGCGCCTGGTTCTGTCCGACGGGAGTTCCGTCGAGTGCGACGACGAGCACCTCTGGATCGTCGGTACGAGCTGCGGGTGGCACCGCGGCCAAGCTCCCAAGGTCATGACGACCCGGGAGATCCGTCTCGACACGTTCAAGGCCAACGGGTCGTCGAAGTGGTACATCCCAGCGGCTAAGCCGGTCGATCTGGGCGGCGACTCCCGGCTGCCCCTCGACCCGTACCTGTTCGGTCTGCTGCTGGGAGGCGGCTCGTTCCGGCACAACCTCCGCCTCTCCACCATCGATGACGAGATCCGTGACGCGGTAGCCACGGCAGTGGCGCCCGAATGCCGGCTGGTACCGGTGAAGGGATCGCGCTGTGACTACACCATCCAGCTATTGCGGCGTGCAGGAGGCGTGCGCAACCCCGTAATCCAGGCCTTGCGGGAGTGGGGCCTCTGGGGAGCGACATCCCACGGCAAGTTTGTCCCGGACGACTTCAAGAACACGCCGGTCAAGGACCGTCTCGCCCTGCTGCAAGGGCTTCTGGACACGGACGGCACCATCCAGGCCGACGGCCTGAGCATCTCCCTCTGCTCGGCTTCGCGCCGGCTCGCGGAGGACGTCGCCTGGCTCGTGCGGTCTCTGGGCGGCCGGGCGCGGGTACTCCCGAAGAAGGCCGCGTACAACGTGTCCGTGGCCCTGCCGGACGAATACGCCCCGTTCCGGCTCACCCGCAAGGCCGAACGCGTGCGCGCAAGGCCGAAGTACAACACGTTCCGGCGCGGCATCCGGGCGGTCGAATACGTGGGACGCAAGCCCGTCCAGTGCATCAGCGTCGCCCACCCGAGCCATGCCTACATCACCGACAACTTCACCGTCACCCACAACACGATGGTCGCCCTGCGCGCCATGCTCGCCGTGGTCGACGCCGGTGGGCAGGCCGCCATGCTCGCGCCCACCGAAGTGCTGGCCCAGCAGCACCACAGGTCCGTCGTCGAGATGATGGGCGAGTTGGCCGAGGGCGGCATGCTGGGCGGGGCCGAGCGGGCCACCAAGGTGGTGCTGCTCACCGGGTCCATGGGCGCGGCCGCCCGCCGTCACGCCCTGCTCGACCTCACCACCGGCGAGGCCGGCGTCGTCATCGGCACGCACGCGCTGATCGAGGACAAGGTGCGGTTCCACGACCTGGGCCTGGTCGTGGTCGACGAACAGCACCGCTTCGGCGTCGAGCAGCGCGACGCCCTGCGCGGCAAGGGCAAACAGCCCCCGCACCTCCTGGTCATGACCGCCACGCCCATCCCGCGCACGGTGGCGATGACGGTCTTCGGCGACCTGGAGACCTCCGTCCTCGACCAGCTCCCGGCCGGCCGCTCGCCGATCGCCAGCCATGTCGTCCCGGCCGCCGACAAGCCCCACTTCCTGGCCCGGGCGTGGGAACGGGTCCGCGAGGAAGTGGGCAACGGCCATCAGGCGTACATCGTCTGCCCACGCATCGGCGACGAGGAAGACGACCCCAAGAAGTCCGCGAAGAAGAAGTCTCCCGAATCCCCGGAGGACGCCGCCGAGAAGCGCCCGCCCCTCGCCGTCCTCGACGTGGCGGACCAGCTCTCCAAGGGCCCGCTGAACGGCCTCAAGGTGGAGGTCCTGCACGGCCGTATGCAGCCCGACGACAAGGACGCGGTCATGCGCCGGTTCGCCGCGGGGGAGACCGACGTCCTGGTCGCCACGACGGTCATCGAGGTCGGCGTCAACGTCCCCAACGCCACCGTGATGGTGATCATGGACGCCGACCGCTTCGGCGTCTCCCAGCTCCACCAGTTGCGCGGCCGCGTCGGCCGTGGCTCGGCGCCCGGCCTGTGCCTCCTGGTCAGCGAGATGCCCGAGGCGAGCGCGGCCCGCCAGCGCCTGAACGCCGTCGCCGCCACCCTCGACGGCTTCGAACTCTCCCGCATCGACCTGGAGCAACGCCGCGAGGGCGACGTCCTGGGCCAGGCCCAGTCGGGCGCCCGGACCAGCCTGCGGATGCTCGCGGTCATCGAGGACGAGGAGATCATCGCGGAGGCGAGACAGGAGGCGACAGCGGTGGTCGCCGCCGACCCGGAGCTGACCGGCCTGCCCGGCTTGCGTACGGCTCTTGATGCCCTCCTGGACGAGGAGAGAGAGCAGTACCTGGAAAAGGGGTGAGGGTGACTGACCCTTTCAGGGGCGCGGGGAACTGCGCGACCAGCCACACTGATACCTGAAGCCGCCCACGACCAAGGACCGCAGATGACCCGCGTGATCGCCGGCCAGGCCGGCGGACGCCGCCTGGCCGTCCCGCCAGGCACAGGAACCCGCCCCACGTCGGACCGCGCCCGAGAGGGCCTGTTCTCCACCTGGCAATCCCTCCTGGGCGGCCCCCTGGACGGCGAACGCGTCCTCGACCTCTACGCCGGCTCCGGAGCCGTAGGCCTGGAGGCCCTCTCCCGAGGGGCGGGCCACACCCTCCTCGTCGAGGCCGACGCGCGAGCGACCCGCACGGTCCGCGAGAACGTGAAGTCCCTCGGTCTCCCCGGCGCCGAGGTCAGATCAGGCAAAGCGGAACAGATCATCCGTACGCCGCCCCCCGGCGAGCCCTACGACCTCGTCTTCCTCGACCCCCCGTACGCCGTCACGGACGACGATCTTCGCGAGATCCTGCTCACACTCCGTACGGAGGGCTGGCTCGCCGAGGAAGCCCTCGTCACCGTGGAGCGCAGCACCAGAGGCGGTGAATTCCGGTGGCCCGAGGGTTTCGAAGCCCTCCGGGCCCGTCGCTACGGCGAGGGAACGTTTTGGTACGGTCGCGCCGCCTCTACGTGCGAAGACGCACGATGACCGGACCGGAGAGCGAGGGAACACAAGTGCGCCGCGCCGTCTGTCCCGGGTCGTTCGACCCGATCACCAACGGACACCTCGACATCATCTCCCGCGCCTCCAGGCTGTACGACGAGGTCTACGTCGCGGTGATGATCAACCAGGCCAAGAAGGGTCTGTTCGAGATCGAGGAGCGGATCGACCTGATCCGCCGGGTCACCGCCGAGTACGGGAACGTCCGTGTCGAGGCCTTCCACGGCCTGCTCGTCGACTTCTGCAAGCAGCGTGACATCCCCGCCATCGTCAAGGGCCTGCGCGCGGTCAGCGACTTCGACTACGAGCTGCAGATGGCCCAGATGAACAACGGCCTCTCGGGCGTGGAGACTCTCTTCATCCCCACCAACCCCACCTACAGCTTCCTGTCGTCCTCCCTGGTCAAGGAGGTCGCGACCTGGGGCGGGGACGTCTCCCACCTCGTCCCGGCGGAGGTCCTCCAGGTCCTCAACGAGCGTCTGCGCAAGGACTGATGGGACTACAGTCGACCCGTCCGTCTCCAACGCATCTGTAGAGAGTGGCGAGCACACGGTGGACGTGCAGAAGAAGCTCGACGAGATCGTCTCCGCGGTCTCCGGCGCCCGGTCCATGCCCATGTCGGCCTCGTGCGTGGTCAACCGCGCCGAACTGCTCTCGCTGCTGGAAGAGGTGCGCGCGGCGCTGCCCGACTCGCTCGCCCAGGCCCAGGAGCTGATCGGCGGCCGCGAGCAGATGGTCGAGCACGCCCGCCAGGAGGCCGAGCGCATCATCGGGCAGGCGCACGCCGAGCGCGGCTCTCTGATCTCCGACACCGAGGTCGCCCGCCGTTCCCAGGCCGAGGCCGACCGGATCCTCGCCGAGGCCCGCCAGGAGGCCGAGGAGGTCCGCGCCGAGGCCGACGACTACGTCGACTCCAAGCTCGCCAACTTCGAGGTCGTCCTCACCAAGACCCTCGGCTCCGTCGGCCGCGGCCGCGAGAAGCTCCTCGGTACCGGCCCCGGCGTCGACGACCAGGGCTACGAGGACGAGGACGCCCCCGAGCGCAGCCATGACCCGGAGACCCTGCGCCGTACCGCCGACGAGTACGTCGACGCCAAGCTCGGCTCCTTCGAGGCCGTCCTCGCCAAGACCCTGGAGGCCGTCGGCCGCGGCCGGCAGAAGCTGCACGGCCGTATCGCCAGCGACGACCTCGGCGCCCTCGCCGACGACCTCAGCACGGTCCGGCACTCCAGCGACGCCGACTACCTCGCCGACCTGGCCGCCCTCGCGGAGCAGAAGCCCCCGGCCGAGCAGCCCGCCCAGCAGCAGGACTACGGGCAGCCACAGCCGGCCTACGGCTACCAGCAGCAGCCCGACCCCTACAGCGGCTATCCGCAGCAGGCCTACGCCGCCCAGCAGGACCCGTACGGCTACCAGCACGCCGATCCCTACTCCGCCACCCCCGGCTACGCTCCGGCGGGAGGACCCCCCTTCCAGGGCTACGACGCCCAGCAGGCCGGGTACGACCCGAACCAGGTCCAGCAGGCCCAGCAGGCGCAACAAGTCCAGCAGAGCCAGCAGGGATACGCCCTCGACGAGACCAGCCTCTTCGACACCGGCATGATCAGCGCCGAGCAGTTGAGGGCCTACGAGCAGGGCCGCGGCAACGGCTGAGCACCGGATTGGGCCGACAGCGAAAGGTCCAGTATCCTGGCTCTTCGGTCGCGCGTACGTCCGCGATCCACGCTGCCCGGAACACCGAAGGGCGGCAACCCTCTCAGCTCGCAAGATCGAAAGCAGGAATGGCTCTGAACGCCCGCCTCGACCACCGCAACCCCCTCGTGTTCGACACGCACGAGCTGGGCCGGCGGCCCGGTGCGCTGCAGCGCCTGACCCGCACGGTCGACGCTCCCAAGGATTTCGGTATCAAGGGAGTCATCGGAGTGCCGGAAGGCGCCCCGGTGGAGCTCGAACTCCGCCTGGAGTCGGTCATGGAAGGGGTGCTTGTCACAGGCACCGCCCGTGCCGGGGCCGAGGGGGAGTGCGTAAGGTGTCTGGAGCCGCTTCAGCTCGACGTCGAAGCGGAATTCCAGGAGATGTTCTCGTACCCTGACGCCGACGACCGGGGCCGCGTGATCGCGGAACCGGGCGACGACGCCGAGGACGACGAGGACAGGCTCTTCCTCGAGGACGGCTTGTTCGACCTCGAGACCGTGCTGCGTGATGCGGTGGTGCTCGCACTGCCGATGCAGCCGGTGTGCCAGGAAGACTGCCCTGGTCTGTGTGCCGAGTGCGGTGCGCGACTGGCGGACGACCCGGACCACCACCACGACGCCGTCGACATCCGTTGGGCGGCTTTGCAGGGACTCGCCGGCACCATGAAGGACGGCGAGAAGGACGAGATGAGCGGCGCCGAACCGGGCGTCGACGAGAAGCAGGAGAAGTAGCCGTGGCTGTTCCGAAGCGGAAGATGTCGCGCAGCAACACGCGCCACCGCCGGTCGCAGTGGAAGGCTGCGGTCCCCACCCTGGTTGCGTGCGAGCGCTGCCACGAGCCCAAGCAGCAGCACATCGCGTGCCCGTCTTGCGGCACCTACAACAAGCGCCAGGTCCTCGAGGTCTGAGCGGCTGGTGAGAGGCACTGTGTCCACGCCGAAGAAAAACTCTGCGGACAACCAGGCCTCGTCCCACACGCTGTTGGAAGGGCGGCTCGGGTACAAACTCGAGTCCGCCCTTCTGGTGCGTGCGCTGACCCACCGTTCCTACGCGTACGAGAACGGCGGTCTGCCGACCAACGAGCGTCTGGAGTTCCTCGGGGACTCCGTCCTCGGCCTCGTGGTCACGGACACGCTGTACCGAACCCACCCCGACCTGCCCGAAGGCCAGCTGGCCAAGCTGCGGGCCGCGGTGGTCAACTCGCGTGCGCTGGCGGAGGTGGGCCGTGGGCTCGACCTGGGCTCCTTCATCCGGCTCGGCCGGGGTGAAGAGGGCACGGGAGGCCGGGACAAGGCGTCCATCCTCGCCGACACCCTTGAAGCGGTGATCGGTGCGGTCTATCTCGACCAGGGACTGGAGTCCGCGGCGGAGCTCGTGCACCGTCTGTTCGACCCCCTGATCGAGAAGTCCTCGAACCTCGGAGCCGGCCTGGACTGGAAGACCAGTCTCCAGGAGCTCACCGCGACCGAGGGGCTCGGCGTGCCCGAGTACCTGGTCACGGAGACCGGCCCCGACCACGAGAAGACCTTCACTGCTGCCGCCCGCGTCGGAGGCGTCTCGTACGGCACCGGCACCGGCCGCAGCAAGAAGGAGGCGGAGCAGCAGGCCGCCGAGTCCGCCTGGAGGTCCATCCGGGCCGCGGCGGACGAGCGCGCCAAGGAGGCGGCCGCCCAGCAGGCCGCCGCCGACGAGAGCGCCGGCCCCGAGCCGGCGTCCGCCTGACCGAACAGAAACAGCGCACCCGAGCGCCCGCCCCTGCCCGGGGGCGGGCGCTCGGCTCGTACACCGGGGGAGCCCATGCCCGAGTTGCCCGAGGTCGAGGTCGTCCGGCGCGGCCTGGAGCGGTGGGTCGCCCACCGGACGGTCGCCGAGGTCGAGGTGCTGCACCCGCGCGCGGTGCGCCGCCACCTCGCGGGCGGCGACGACTTCGCGGACCGTCTGAAGGGCCATCGCATCGGCACACCCAGCCGCCGGGGCAAGTACCTGTGGCTGCCCCTGGAGGACACGGACCAGTCGATCCTGGCCCACCTCGGCATGAGCGGCCAGCTGCTGGTGCAGCCGCACACGGCTCCCGACGAGAAGCACCTGCGCATCCGCGCCCGCTTCACCGACGCCCTGGACACCGAACTCCGCTTCGTCGACCAGCGCACCTTCGGCGGTCTGTCGCTGCACGACAACACCCCCGAGGGCCTGCCCGACGTCATCGCGCACATCGCCCGCGACCCGCTCGACCCGCTCTTCGACGAAGAGGCATTCCACCGGGCGCTGCGCCGCAAGCGGTCCACGATCAAACGGGCCCTGCTCGACCAGTCGCTGATCAGCGGAGTCGGCAACATCTACGCGGACGAGGCCCTGTGGCGGGCCCGCATCCACTACGAGCGCCCGACCGCGACCTTCACACGTCCGCGCACGCTGTCGCTCCTGGGCCATGTGCGGGACGTGATGAACTCCGCCCTCGCGGTGGGCGGCACCAGCTTCGACAGCCTCTACGTCAACGTCAACGGCGAGTCGGGCTACTTCGACCGGTCCCTCGACGCGTATGGCCGCGAGGGCCTGCCCTGCCGGCGCTGCGGCACACCGATGCGGCGGCGGCCCTGGATGAACCGGTCGAGCTACTACTGCCCGAAGTGCCAGCGACCGCCGCGGATCACGCCCTAGCGGAGTCGTACCGCTCGCGCGCGGCCAGGACGTCGTCCATGCTGCCCTCCACGAAGTGGATCAGGGCGAGCAGCCGCTCGGCCACTCCGCGTCCCAGCGGCGTCAGTTCGTAGTCCACACGGGGCGGGTTGGTCGGCTGGGCCTCGCGGTGGACCAGGCCGTCGCGCTCCAGCGCGTGCAGCGTCTGGGACAGCATCTTCTCGCTCACACCGTCGACCCGGCGGCGCAGCTCGTTGAAGCGCAGCGACCCCTCGTACAGAGCGGTCAGCGCGAGCCCGCCCCAGCGGCCTGTGACGTGCTCGAGCGTGCCACGCGAAGGGCAGGCCTTGGCGAACACGCTGTACGGAAGGTCGTCCAGCCCCTCCGTGAGCTCCTGGGTGGTGGTCATCCCCCCAGGATACGCCAGCACAGCGCTGGCCAAAAGATTGCGCTAACTACTGGTTAGTGCTGGGAGGGTCTAGTAGCCGAAGTTCTGGGTCCACCACGGGCCGCCCGACCCGAGCTCGACACCGACGCCCAGCGTCTTGAAGTCGCAGTTCAGGATGTTGGCGCGGTGGCCGGGGCTGTTCATCCAGGCATCCATCACGGCCGCCGCGTCCGCCTGGCCGCGGGCTATGTTCTCCCCGCCGAGGTTGGATATCCCGGCGGCCTCGGCCCGGTCCCACGGCGTCTTGCCGTCGGGGTCGGTGTGGTCGAAGAAGCCCCGGGCGCGCATGTCCTCGCTGTAGTTCTGCGCCAGCTCGGTCAGTGCGCTGTTCGCGGCGAGCGCGCTGCAGCCCACCTTGGCCCGCTCCTCGTTCACCAGCTTGAGCACCTGGGCCGCGGCGGCGGACTCCTCGGAGAGGGCGGCGGGGGCGCTGGGCTTCTCGGGCGCCTGCGTGGCCGTACGGGAGGGAGTGTTCTCCGGCTTCCTGCTGGGGGTCGCGGCCGGCTTCTTCTTCTCCGGCGTCTTCTCCTGCGTCTTTTCCGGCTTCTCGGGCGTCTTCGTGGGCGCGGCCGAGGACGTCGAGGCGGACGGCGACGGCGACAGGGAGCGCTCGGCGTCCCGGCTCGTGGGCGTGCCGCCCCGGCTGTCGGCGCTGCCGGAGGTGCCGCCCTGTCCGGTCGGGGTGTTGGTCGGGGTGTCCGCGGCCTGCACCTTGTCGGCGCCGCCGTCGCCGCCGAGCTTGTAGTTCTCGAGGCCGGGAACCGCGCCCGTGGCCACCGCGACCGTGCCGATGGCGACCGCCGCGGACACGCCGAGCAGGCCCGTGCGCATCGGCCGTGCGGCCTTCTTCCGGCGGCGGTGCGAGCCCGCCCGCCGGGTGCCGCCCTCGGGGGTGAAGCCCTCGCTCGCGAAGACGGCCGTCTCGGCGGTCCGCTGGCGGGGAATGGCGGCGTACCCGCCGTCACCCGCCGCGGTGGCCTCCGTCTCGAACAGGTAGGCCTCGCTCCGGGCGTACGTGTCGGCGTACGCCTCCGGGTTCAGATAGGGCGCGATGCCCATGGTGGGGCCGTCCTCCGCGCCGTGCAGCGGATCGTGGCCCTCCGCGATGCCGTCGGTCTGCATGATCCCCGTGGCGCTGCCCGTGGCGGCGCGGCCGGCGTCGGAGCGACGGTGGCGTCCCATGTTCTGGCCTTCCTCGTCCTGGCGGTCGACTCGTCCTCGAGATCAACACCAAACTCACTCGATGGTGTGAGTTTCATATGAGATTCGTTGGGTGGGGACGGTACCGCATGGCGCAAGTGGAGGAAGTGAGCCCGAGGGAGATTGGGCGGTTAGGTTGCAGTCATGAGCGAGGATGTGCGACTGGTCGCCTGGGTGCGTGGACGCGTCCAAGGTGTGGGTTTCCGCTGGTTCACGCGGGCCAAGGCCCTGGAGATCGGCGGCCTGAGTGGTTTTGCTCTCAATTTGGGCGACGGCCGGGTCCAAGTGGTCGCGGAGGGCGCGCGAGAGGGTTGTGAAGGCTTGCTGGAGTGGCTAGAGGGTGACGACACGCCCGGCCGTGTAGACGGCGTCACCGAGATCTGGGACACACCTCGCGGCGGCTACGACGGCTTCGCCATCCGCTGATCCAGCACCGGAGGGGGGCCTCGGGGGCGCACTCCGACAGGCCGCCGACGGCCGCCCCGGACGGAAACTGGCTGGTGATTGCCAAGAATCGCTTGCCTTGGCAGGCTCCGCACGCAAGGATGATCGCCACGCCCCGAGGGCCCCGCAGAAGCCGCAGTGCCGCCGTGTCAGGCCGCGTGCGCCCGGTCGGCCCCCAATACGGGGCGTGATCGTGTTGACCGTCAAACTTTTTGGTGAGACGCTGAAAGCCCCGCGCACCTTAGCTGTTTGGCATGGCTGAACGGCGGTACAACTCCAGGCCCTGCCAAGCATCGCGGGTGCGAATCCCTCACGACCCACACCGCATCGGTCGGTCACGCATTGTGGAGGACCATCCATCATGGCAAAGGCGCTTCTCGGTTACGTCGGCGGCTCCGACCCTCGACTCCTCGCCGAGATGCGACGGCTCCAGCAGCGCGTCCAGGACCTGGAATCCGAGCTCGGACGAATCCAGGCCGAGAACGAGGCGCTGACGGCTGCCGCTTCTCACGACAGGATCATGGAGAGCGTTGACGCACACCAGGCGGAGCCTGCGCTCACCTGATCACTGCATCGCTCCACAACAGCACAGCAGTGGTTGGGCCGCCCGTCATAACCGCTAAGTTGTCAGAAGTGCAAGGGACGCCGTCGGCGTCCCTTCTTTCTTTCCCCCGCATCCTTTCACCGTCTTTAACGTGTGGTCTGCCCTGCGCGTTCAGCGGCGAAACCGTGGGTTCATGGAGTGAGACGAACCCGGGCGGTAGAGTCCGGCGGCGTGCACCTCAAGGCCCTGACCCTCCGCGGGTTCAAGTCGTTCGCCTCGGCGACCACACTCCGGTTCGAACCTGGGATCACGTGCGTCGTAGGACCGAACGGCTCGGGCAAGTCCAACGTCGTGGACGCGCTCAGCTGGGTCATGGGCGAGCAGGGCGCCAAATCGCTGCGCGGCGGCAAGATGGAGGACGTCATCTTCGCCGGCACCACCGGCCGCCCCCCGCTGGGCCGCGCCGAGGTGTCGCTGACCATCGACAACTCCGACGGGGCCCTGCCCATCGAGTACGCCGAGGTCACCATCACGCGGATCATGTTCCGCAACGGCGGCAGCGAGTACCAGATCAACGGCGACACGTGCCGCCTCCTCGACATCCAGGAGCTCCTCTCCGACTCCGGCATCGGCCGTGAGATGCACGTCATCGTCGGGCAGGGCCAGCTCGACTCCGTACTGCACGCCGACCCCATGGGCCGCCGCGCCTTCATCGAGGAGGCCGCCGGCGTCCTCAAGCACCGCAAGCGCAAGGAGAAGGCGCTGCGCAAGCTGGACGCGATGCAGGCCAACCTCGCGCGCGTGCAGGACCTCACCGACGAACTCCGACGCCAGCTCAAGCCCCTCGGGCGCCAGGCCGCCGTCGCCCGCCGGGCCGCCGTCATCCAGGCCGACCTGCGCGACGCCCGCCTGCGGCTGCTGGCCGACGACCTCGTACGGCTGAAGGAAGCCCTCAACGCCGAGGTCGCCGACGAGGCCGCGCTGAAGGGACGCAAGGAGGCCGCCGAGCAGGAGCTGCGCAAGGCGCTCCAGCGCGAGGCACTCCTCGAGGACGAGGTACGTCAGCTCACGCCGCGCCTCCAGCGCGCCCAGCAGACCTGGTACGAGCTCTCCCAGCTCGCCGAGCGGGTGCGCGGCACGATCTCGCTGGCCGACGCCCGCGTGAAGAGCGCCACCTCCGCGCCCCCCGAGGAGCGGCGTGGCCGCGACCCCGAGGACATGGAGCGCGAGGCCGCCCGCATCCGCGAGCAGGAGGCCGAGCTGGAGGCGGCCCTGGAGGCGGCCGAACGTGCCCTGGAGGACACGGTCTCCCACCGCGCCGAGCTGGAGCGCGCGCTGACCCAGGAGGAACGGCGACTCAAGGACGCCGCCCGCGCCATCGCCGACCGGCGCGAGGGACTGGCCCGGCTCAGCGGCCAGGTCAACGCGGCCCGCTCGCGCGCGGCCTCCGCCCAGGCCGAGATCGAACGCCTGGCCGCCGCCCGCGACGAGGCCCAGGAGCGGGCCGTCGCCGCCCAGGAGGAGTACGAGGCCCTCAAGGCCGAGGTCGACGGCCTCGACGCCGGCGACGCCGAACTCGCCGAACAGCACGAGGCCGCGAAGCAGCAGCTCGCCGACGCCGAGTCCGCCCTCACGGCAGCCCGCGAGGCGGCCACGGCGGCGGAACGGAAGCGCGCCGCGACCCAGGCCCGCCACGAGGCCCTGGCCATGGGCCTGCGCCGCAAGGACGGCACCGGAATACTGCTCGCGGCGAAGGACCGCCTCTCCGGCTTGCTCGGCCCGGCGGCGGAACTCCTGACGGTGACCCCGGGACACGAGGTCGCCCTCGCGGCTGCATTCGGGGCGGCTGCGGACGCCATCGCGGTCACGACCCCGGCATCAGCGGCCGACGCCATCAGACTCCTCCGCAAACAGGACGGAGGCAGGGCGACTCTGCTCCTGGCAGGAGATCCTCGCCCTGGGGGCGCGGGGAACTGCGCGACCAGCCCCGACGAACCCGCGGACGAACGACGAATCTTCGCTGCCGACCTGGTCCGCGGCCCCGCCGAGCTGATGCCCGCCGTACGACGGCTCCTCCACGGCATCGTCGTGGTCGACACCCTCGAAGACGCCGAAGACCTCGTCTACACCCACCCCGACCTCACCGCCGTGACCGCCGAAGGCGACCTCCTCGGCGCACACTTCGCCCACGGCGGCTCCGCCGGCGCCCCCAGCCTCCTCGAAGTACAGGCCTCCGTGGACGAGGCCGCCGCCGAGCTGGAGGAGCTGGCCGTCCGCTGCGAGGAGCTGACCGAGGCCCAGCACGAGGCCGTCGAACGGCGCAAGGAGTGCGCCGCACTCGTCGAGGACGTGGGGGAGCGGCGCAGGGCCGCCGACCGGGAGAAGTCGTCCGTCGCCCAGCAGCTCGGCCGGCTCGCCGGGCAGGCGCGGGGCGCGGCGGGGGAGGCCGAGCGGTCCACGGCCGCCGCTGCCCGGGCACAGGAAGCCCTCGACAAGGCCCTCGCCGAGGTCGAGGAACTCGCCGAGCGACTCGCCGTCGCAGAGGAGATGCCGATCGAGGAGGAGCCCGACACCTCCGTACGGGACCGGCTCGCCGCCGACGGTGCCAACGCCCGCCAGACCGAGATGGAGGCCCGCCTCCAGGCCCGTACGCACGAGGAGCGGGTCAAGGGCCTGGCCGGACGGGCCGAGTCGCTCGACCGGGCCGCCCGCGCGGAACGCGAGGCACGCGCGCGTGCGGAGCAGCGGCGGGCCCGGCTGCGGCACGAGGCGGCCGTCGCCGAAGCCGTCGGCTCGGGCGCACGGCAGCTGCTCGCGCACGTCGAGGTCTCCCTGGCCCGCGCCGACGAGGAGCGCACCGCCGCCGAGGCCGCCAAGGCCCGCCGCGAGCAGGAACTCGCCCGCGCCCGCACCGAGGGACGCGATCTCAAGGCCGAACTCGACAAGTTGACGGATTCGGTCCACCGAGGCGAGGTACTCGGCGCCGAGAAGCGGCTGCGGATCGAGCAGCTGGAGACGAAGGCGCTGGAGGAGCTGGGTGTCGAACCGGCCGGACTGGTGGCGGAGTACGGACCGCACCAGCTCGTGCCGCCCTCGCCCCCCGCCGAGGGCGAGGAGCTGCCGGAGGACCCGGAGCACCCGCGCAACCGGCCGAAGCCGTATCTCCGGTCCGAGCAGGAGAAACGTCTGAAGTCGGCCGAGCGCGCCTACCAGCAGCTCGGCAAGGTGAACCCGCTCGCCCTCGAGGAGTTCGCGGCACTGGAGGAACGCCACCAGTTCCTCAGCGAGCAGCTCGAGGACCTGAAGAAGACGCGGGCGGACCTCCTGCAGGTGGTGAAGGAGGTCGACGAGCGCGTCGAGCAGGTCTTCACCGAGGCCTACCGGGACACCGCCCGGGAGTTCGAGGGCGTCTTCAGCCGGCTCTTCCCCGGTGGTGACGGGCGGCTGATCCTGACCGACCCCGACAACATGCTCACCACGGGCGTGGACGTCGAGGCCCGGCCGCCGGGCAAGAAGGTCAAGCGGCTGTCGCTGCTCTCGGGCGGGGAGCGGTCGCTGACCGCCGTGGCGCTGCTCGTGTCGATCTTCAAGGCGCGGCCCAGCCCGTTCTACGTCATGGACGAGGTCGAGGCCGCCCTCGACGACACCAACCTCCAGCGGCTCATCCGGATCATGCAGGAGCTGCAGGAGGCCTCGCAGCTGATCGTGATCACCCATCAGAAGCGCACGATGGAGGTCGCCGACGCGCTGTACGGCGTCTCCATGCAGGGCGACGGTGTGTCGAAGGTCATCAGCCAGCGCCTGCGCTAGATGGATGCCGTATACACCTGCCTCACCTGCGATGCTTGGTGACTTCAATTCTTGAACACATCGTCACCACACTCCTGTCGCAGATTCACGTCTCTCGCCCTATTGACTTCGAAACTTGAAGGCATAGTCTCGGCAACGTTCCTTTTACCTTCAGGTACCTTCAGGTGGCACCTCGAAGGGCTGATCCCCTCCGGCAGCGTTGCCGGTGGCCCGAGGAGTACACGTGACCAGCACAGCGCAGGCACCCAAGTCCGGAGCCAGGACGGCTCACCCCGAGCATCTCGGGCACGTCATCTTCATCGCTGCGGCGGCCGCGATGGGCGGTTTTCTCTTCGGCTACGACAGTTCCGTGATCAACGGTGCCGTCGAGGCCATCCGCGGCCGCTACGACATCGGCTCCGCAGCCCTCGCCCAGGTCATCGCCGTCGCCCTCATCGGCTGCGCCATCGGCGCCGCGACCGCAGGCCGGATAGCCGACCGCATCGGCCGCATCCGGTGCATGCAGATCGCCGCGGTCCTCTTCACGATCAGCGCCGTCGGCTCCGCGCTCCCCTTCGCCCTGTGGGACCTCGCCTTCTGGCGCGTCGTCGGCGGTTTCGCCATCGGTATGGCCTCCGTGATCGGCCCGGCCTACATCGCCGAGGTCGCCCCGCCCGCCTACCGCGGCCGGCTCGGCTCCTTCCAGCAGGCCGCGATCGTCATCGGCATCGCCGTGTCGCAGCTGGTCAACTGGGGTCTGCTGAACGCCGCCGACGGCGACCAGCGCGGCAAGCTGATGGGCCTGGAGGCCTGGCAGGTCATGCTCGGCGTCATGGTCGTCCCGGCCGTCCTGTACGGCCTGCTCTCCTTCGCGATCCCCGAGTCCCCGCGCTTCCTGATCTCCGTCGGCAAGCACGAGCGCGCCCGGGAGATCCTCACCGAGGTCGAGGGCAAGGACATCGACCTGGACGCCCGCGTAGCCGAGATCGAGCACGCGATGACGAGCGAGCACAAGTCCAGCTTCAAGGACCTGCTCGGCGGGAGCTTCTTCTTCAAGCCGATCGTCTGGATCGGTATCGGCCTGTCGGTCTTCCAGCAGTTCGTCGGCATCAACGTCGCGTTCTACTACTCCTCGACGCTGTGGCAGTCGGTCGGCGTCGACCCGGCGGACTCGTTCTTCTACTCCTTCACCACGTCGATCATCAACATCGTCGGCACCGTGATCGCGATGATCTTCGTCGACCGCATCGGCCGCAAGCCGCTCGCGATCATCGGCTCGGTCGGCATGGTCGTCGGCCTGGCGCTGGAGGCCTGGGCGTTCTCCCACCCCCTGGTCGACGGCAGGCTGCCGGCCGCGCAGGGCTGGATCGCCCTGATCGCCGCGCACGTCTTCGTCCTCTTCTTCGCCCTGTCCTGGGGTGTGGTCGTCTGGGTCATGCTCGGCGAGATGTTCCCCAACCGGATCCGTGCCGCCGCCCTGGGCGTGGCCGCCGCCGCGCAGTGGATCGCCAACTGGGCCATCACCGCGAGCTTCCCGTCGCTGGCCGAGTGGAACCTCTCCGTGACGTACGTGATCTACACGGCCTTCGCCGCGCTCTCCATCCCGTTCATCCTGAAGTTCGTCAACGAGACGAAGGGCAAGGCCCTGGAGGAGATGGGCTGAGCCAGCCCCCCCCCGGACTCGGGGAGAAGGGCCAAGTCCCCGCTGCCCCTCTCCCCGTAACCCGCCGCCGCCCCGGTTCGGCCACTGCCCGAGCCGGGGCGGCGGTCTCATGCGGTCAGCCGGGGCAGCACCCGCTCCGCGAACAGCTGCAGACTCCGCCACCCCTCCTCCACCGGCATCCCGCCCGCCAGCGGATGCAGCACATAGGAGTCCAGGCCCAGCTCCGCGCACGCGTCGGGCGTGAGGATCCGGTACACGCCCTCGGCGCGCAGTTCCCCGACCGTCGTCGCGGCCGACTTCACGGCCGAGCGCACCCCGCTCGACTGCCAGGAGGCGTACGTCCGTGCCTCGTGCAGGAAGTGCCTGCCGTACTCCGCCCAGGCCCGGTCCGGGTCCTCGGCCAGGTGCAGCAGCGGCGTCTCGGCGGCGGGCATCATGACCCAGCCCTCGGTGCCGTACTCGGCGAGCCGGTCCTTGTAGTACGCCTCCAGCTCCGGCAGATGCGCGCTGGGGAAGAAGGGCAGGCCGAGCCGGGCGGCCCGGCGGGCGGCGGCCTTGGAGGAGCCGCCGACCAGGAGCAGCGGGTGCGGGTCGGTGTACGGGCGCGGGGTGATGCGGACCGTGCGGCCCCGATAGGCGAAGGGCTCGCCCGTCCACGCCTTCAGCAGCGTCTCCAGCAGCTCGTCTTGGAGCCGGCCGCGCCGGGCGAAGTCCACGCCGAACAGGTCGTACTCCTCGGGCCGGTATCCGATCCCGGCGACCGTCACCAGCCGGCCGCCGCTCAGCAGGTCCAGCACGGCGATCTCCTCGGCCAGCCGCAGCGGGTCGTGCAGCGGGCCGATCACCGCCGAGACCGTGACCGCGACACGCCGGGTCGCGCCGAAAACGGCCCCCGCGAACGCGAACGGGGACGGCAGCCAGTTGTTGTCGGCGCCGTGGTGCTCCTCCGTCTGCACGGTGGTGACGCCCCGGTCGTCGGCGTACGAGGCCATCTCCAGGGCCGCCCGGTAACGGGCGCCGAGCTCGGCGGGGGAGGCCCCGGGAGCGACGAGGTTGAAGCGTGCGACCGTGACGGGCATGGGGACGTCTCCCTCCACCGGGCGGGTGTCCGGGGGACGTTAGCTGACGATGCGTCAGACATCCAGGGGTGTGGAGATCCGGCTGCCCTCGGCCCCGGAGGACGGCACAAGCGGGGTGACCCGGGGGCCCATGGCTGATACTGGACGCGTTATGGACATCGTCATCCTTGCTGTAGTCATCGCCGTGGTCGTGCTCGGCGCGCTCGGCGGGCTCATCGTCGGCAGCCGGCGCAAGAAGCAGCTGCCCCCGCCCCCGCCCGCAACGCCCGACATCACCGCCCCACCGGCCGAGCCGCACGTCGGCGACGAGGCCGAGACGCCGCGGGAGGAACCGCGGCGCACGATAGAGGAGGTGGATCTCCCGGACGGCTCGGCTCCCGTCACCGTCGAGGAGCCGCCCGCCGAAGCTCCCGAGATCGAGATCCCGGAGCCCACCGCGGGCCGCCTGGTCCGGCTGCGGGCCCGTCTCTCCCGCTCGCAGAACGCCCTCGGCCAGGGGCTGCTCACGCTGCTGTCGCGCGAGCACCTCGACGAGGACACCTGGGAGGAGATCGAGGACACGCTGCTCACCGCCGACGTCGGTGTGCAGCCCACCCAGGAGCTGGTCGAGCGCCTGCGCGAGCGCGTGAAGGTGCTCGGCACCCGTACCCCCGTCGAACTGCGCACCCTGCTGCGCGAGGAACTGCTCACACTGGTCGGCCGCGACATGGACCGCGTGGTCAAGACCGAGCCGGAGGACCGCAAGCCGGGCATCGTGATGGTCGTCGGGGTCAACGGCACCGGCAAGACCACCACCACCGGCAAGCTCGCGCGCGTCCTGGTCGCGGACGGCCAGAGCGTGGTCCTGGGCGCCGCCGACACCTTCCGGGCCGCCGCCGCCGACCAGCTCCAGACCTGGGGCGAGCGCGTCGGCGCCCACACCGTGCGCGGACCGGAGGAGGGCGACCCGGCCTCCGTCGCCTTCGACGCGGTCAAGGAGGGCAAGGAGATGGGCGCGAACGTCGTGCTCATCGACACCGCCGGCCGTCTGCACACCAAGACCGGCCTCATGGACGAGCTCGGCAAGGTCAAGCGGGTCGTGGAGAAGCACGCCCCGGTGGACGAGGTGCTGCTCGTGCTCGACGCCACCACCGGCCAGAACGGCCTGGTCCAGGCCCGGGTCTTCGCCGAGGTCGTCGACATCACCGGCATCGTGCTCACCAAGCTGGACGGCACGGCCAAGGGCGGCATCGTGGTCGCGGTCCAGCGCGAGCTGGGCGTTCCGGTCAAGCTCGTCGGGCTCGGCGAGGGCGCGGACGACCTGGCGCCGTTCGAGCCGGAGGCGTTCGTTGACGCCCTTATCGGGGAGTGAGCTCCGAACCAGCCGAGTGGAGCACCTCCGGATATCCGGATGCGCACGGCGAAGCGCCCGCCCCGAGACACCGTCGGGTCGGGCGCTTCGCTGCGAACGGGGTCAGGCCCGTGACCGATGCGCCACATACGCCAGCGTGCCCAGCACCAGGCGGGCCTCCGGCGCCCTGGACGCCGAGTCCAGGGCGGGGGAGCGCAGCCAGCGCACCGGGCCCAGACCGCCGCGGTCGGAGGGCGGTGCCGTGATGTGCGTACCGGGACCGAGGCCGCGCAGGTCGAGGGCGGCGGGGTCGTCCCAGCCCATGCGGTAGAGCAGGCCGGGCAGATCGGCGGCGGCGCCGGGGGCGACGAAGAAGTGGGCGCGGCCGTCCGGGGTCGCCGCGACCGGGCCGACGGGCAGGCCCATGCGCTCCAGCCGGGCCAGCGCACGGCAGCCGGCGGGTTCGGCCACCTCGATGACGTCGAACGCCCGGCCGACCGGCAGCATCACCGAGGCGCCGGGGCACTCGCCCCAGGACTCGGTCACGTCGTCCAGCGTCGCCCCGGCGGGGATCACCGGCGCGAAGTCCAGCGGATGCGCGCCCGGCGCCGGGCAGTCGCGACGGCCGCAGGAGCAGGCGCCCGCCGACGCCCGGGCGCCCGGGACCACGTCCCAGCCCCACAGCCCGGTGTACTCGGCCACGGCGATGCCGTCCGACGTGCGGCCGCGGCGGCGCGAGCCGGACCGGATGTCGCGCATGCCCCGGCTGATGCCGATCGTGAAGCCCATGCCCCCTCCAACGGGTCCGACGCACCGGTGGTTACGCAGCGGTCGCTCTGCGTGACTCTCTGTTTCCGCCTTCCCGGGCGGCGGTCCGTTCAGTCAGCGCCCGGACGTGCCCAGGGTGGTGTACTCGACGACACGCGCCCCTCGGTGCATCGCTGCACCCGCTCCTGGTTGTGCTGTGTCAAGTGAATCGCGAGGAGGCGTACGTGAGTTCATTCGAAGGGGTGGCGAATGGTGGCGTTTCCGTGTGAGCCGTGGCTGGACGGGTGATCGTAGGATTACTTTGTGTGCACGAGTCCTGGGGGCACATGCACTCGTGGGTATGCCGGAGGCAAGTCGGTATTCCGTTCGA
This sequence comes from Streptomyces purpurascens, assembly GCF_045040895.1. Taxonomy (NCBI): domain Bacteria; kingdom Bacillati; phylum Actinomycetota; class Actinomycetes; order Kitasatosporales; family Streptomycetaceae; genus Streptomyces; species Streptomyces purpurascens. The sequence goes on from NZ_CP108341.1 coordinate 6,643,809, forward strand.
TGGGTGACAAGGGCCGGACGGGCGGCCGTACGAACCGGCATGCTGATAGGGCTTGGCGCACTCGGCGACAAGTGGTCTCAGGGATGGGGGCGTTCCAGTGAGCGGCAACGGCGGAAGCGGAACGAACGCTGCGAGCGCGACGCACGCTGACAAGCGCCAGAACGAGCTGCTCACCTCCTGGTTCGTGCGCAGCGGCTGGTCCAAGGGCGAGCTCGCCCGCCAGGTCAACCGCCGGGCACGCCAGCTGGGCGCCAACCACATCTCCACGGACACCTCGCGCGTCCGCCGCTGGCTCGACGGCGAGAACCCCCGCGAGCCGATCCCCAGGATCCTGTCCGAGCTGTTCTCGGAGCGTTTCGGTGTCGTCGTCTCCGTCGAGGACCTGGGGCTGCGCACCGCGCGCCAGTCACCCTCCGCGACCGGCGTCGACCTGCCCTGGACGGGCCCGCAGACCGTGGCCCTGCTCAGCGAGTTCTCGCGCAGCGACCTGATGCTGGCGCGGCGCGGCTTCCTCGGGAGCTCGCTGGTCCTGTCTGCGGGCCCGGCCCTCATCGAGCCCATGCAGCGCTGGCTCGTCCCCTCGCCCCCGGCCCAGCGGTCGGAGCCCGAGTCCGGCTCCGGGCGGGCCCGTGGCCGGCTCTCCAAACCGGAGCTGGACCTCCTGGAGTCCACGACCGTGATGTTCCGGCAGTGGGACGCCCAGTGCGGCGGCGGCCTGCGCCGCAAGGCGGTCGTCGGCCAGCTGCACGAGGTGACGGACCTGCTCCAGGAGCCCCAGCCCGAGGCCACCACCCGGCGGCTGTTCAAGGTCGCCGCCGAACTCGCCGAGCTGGCCGGCTGGATGTCGTACGACATCGGGCTCCAGCCGACCGCGCAGAAGTACTTCGTCCTCGCGCTGCACGCCGCGAAGGAGGCCGGTGACCGGCCCCTCGGCTCCTATGTGCTGTCCAGCATGAGCCGGCAGATGATCCACCTCGGGCGGCCCGACGACGCGCTGGAGCTGATCCACCTCGCGCAGTACGGCAGCCGCGACTGCGCGAGCCCGCGCACCCAGTCGATGCTGTATGCGATGGAGGCCCGCGCCTACGCCAACATGGGACAGCCCGGCAAGTGCAAGCGGGCGGTCCGGATGGCCGAGGACACCTTCGCCGACGCCGGCGAGTGGGACGAGCCGGACCCCGACTGGATCCGCTTCTTCTCCGAGGCCGAGCTGTACGGCGAGAACTCCCACTCGTACCGCGACCTGGCCTATGTCGCCGGCCGCAGCCCGACCTACGCCTCGCTGGCCGAGCCCCTGATGGAGCGGGCCGTGGCGCTCTTCGCCGAGGACGGCGAGCACCAGAGGTCGTATGCGCTCAACCTGATCGGCATGGCCACGGTGCACCTCCTCCGGCGCGAGGCCGAGCAGAGCACGGTCTTCGCCGCCCAGGCCATGCAGGTGGCCAAGAAGGTCCGCTCCGAGCGGGTCAACACTCGTATCCGAAAGACGGTCGACACGGCCGCGCGGGACTTCGGTGACCTCGGCGAGGTCGTCGACCTCACCGAACGGCTCGCCGTAGAGCTGCCCGAGGCCGCGGAGGCGGTCTGACCGCCACCCTCCGAGACCCCTGAACCCCGGCCGCGGCCGGCCCTCCCGAACTGCCCGACTCGGCTCCCCCATGCCAGGTCATCGGAAGGCCGACCGCGGCCGGCCTGTGCGTCCCGAAGACAGCGGGACCGAAGGTTGCGCCACGATAACGATCGGCGCGCCCGCAATCCGGCAGTTCATCGACGCGTAACACAGAACGCGCCTTCGTCACGGTCGCGAAACAACGAGGGGCTTCCACCGAAACCGCGCTGCGCCAATCTCGTGGCGCATAACCGGCCCGCCCCTCATTCCGCTCGAGGCTTCGCCCGCACGGGGCCGTACCAACGACGAGGAGACGCCGATGGCACCAGCCATCACCCTTGCCGCAGAAGCACCCAAGCTGTCTGCCGCCAACACAGGGTTCATGCTCATCTGTTCCGCCCTGGTGATGCTCATGACCCCGGGTCTGGCCTTCTTCTACGGAGGCATGGTCCGCGTCAAGAGCACCCTGAACATGCTGATGATGAGCTTCATCAGCCTCGGGATCGTCACCATCCTGTGGGTGCTGTACGGCTTCTCCATGGCGTTCGGCACCGACTCCGGGAGCCTCATCGGCTGGAACTCGGACTGGGTCGGCCTCGGCAACATCGGCCTGACGGAGCTCTGGCCCGGCTACACCGTCCCGGTCTTCGTGTTCCTGGTCTTCCAGCTGATGTTCGCGATCATCACGCCCGCCCTGATCAGCGGTGCGCTCGCGGACCGCGTGAAGTTCAGCGCGTGGGCGCTGTTCATCGCCCTGTGGGCCACGGTCGTCTATTTCCCGGTCGCGCACTGGGTCTGGGGCGCCGGTGGCTGGGCCTTCGAGCTGGGCGTGATCGACTTCGCCGGTGGTACAGCGGTCCACATCAACGCCGGTGCCGCCGCGCTCGGCGTGATCCTGGTCATCGGCAAGCGCGTCGGCTTCAAGAAGGACCCGATGCGCCCGCACAGCCTGCCGCTGGTCATGCTCGGCGCCGGTCTGCTGTGGTTCGGCTGGTTCGGCTTCAACGCCGGCTCCTGGCTCGGCAACGACGACGGCGTCGGCGCGCTGATGTTCGTCAACACGCAGGTCGCCACCGCCGCCGCCATGCTGGCCTGGCTCGCCTACGAGAAGATCCGGCACGGCGCGTTCACCACGCTGGGCGCCGCCTCCGGCGCCGTCGCGGGCCTGGTCGCCATCACCCCGGCCGGTGGCGCGGTCACCCCGATGGGCGCTATCGCCGTCGGCGTCATCGCCGGTGTGCTGTGCGCCATGGCCGTCGGCCTGAAGTACAAGTTCGGCTACGACGACTCCCTCGACGTCGTCGGCGTCCACCTGGTCGGCGGTGTCGTCGGCTCCCTGCTGATCGGCTTCTTCGCCAGCGGCAAGGGCCAGTCCGAGGTCGAGGGCCTCTTCTACGGCGGCGGCCTGACCCAGTTCTGGAAGCAGTGCGCCGGTGTCTTCGCGGTGCTCGCCTACTCCCTGATCGTCTCCGCGATCCTCGCCTTCATCCTCCACAAGACCATCGGTATGCGGGTCTCCGAGGACGAGGAGGTCGCCGGTATCGACCAGGCAGAGCACGCCGAGACCGCATACGACTTCAGCGGCGCCGGTGGCGGTGCCGCCAAGACCGCCGTCACGGCCCCGGTCGCCGCGGCCGCGAGCAAGAAGGTGGACGCATGAAGCTCATCACCGCCGTCGTGAAGCCGCACCGGCTCGACGAGATCAAGGAGGCCCTGCAGGCCTTCGGAGTACACGGCCTGACGGTCACCGAGGCCAGCGGCTACGGTCGTCAGCGGGGCCACACCGAGGTCTACCGCGGTGCCGAGTACACCGTCGACCTGGTCCCCAAGATCCGCATCGAGGTCCTGGTCGAGGACGACGACGCCGAGCAGCTGATCGATGTCGTGGTCAAGGCGGCCCGCACCGGCAAGATCGGTGACGGCAAGGTCTGGTCCATCCCGGTCGAGACGGCCGTACGGGTCCGGACCGGCGAGCGCGGCCCCGACGCGCTCTGAGGCAGGCAAACAGAACAGGAGTCGCTGGGTGACGGGTACGGACGTGCAGAAGGAAGCAGAGGACTCGGGACCCAGCGGCTACGCGGCGGCCCGGCTGCGTCTCCTCACCGAGGAGACGCGGTCCGGGCCGCCGCGCCGTGCGGCCCTGGCCGAACTGACGGACGACTGGCTCACCGGCCTGTTCGCCGCCGGGGCGGAGGGACTGCGCGGGGCCTCCCTGGTCGCCGTGGGCGGCTACGGACGAGGCGAGCTGTCCCCACGCAGCGACCTCGACCTGCTCCTGCTGCACGACGGCAGCGACACCAAGGCGGTCGCCGCCCTCGCCGACCGGCTCTGGTACCCCGTCTGGGACCTGGGGCTGGACCTCGACCATTCCGTGCGCACGCCCGTCGAGGCCCGCAAGACGGCCGGCGAGGACCTCAAGGTGCAGCTCGGCCTGCTGGACGCCCGGCACATCGCCGGCGACCTCGGTCTCACCGCCGGACTGCGCACGGCCGTGCTGGCCGACTGGCGCAACCAGGCGCCGAAACGCCTCCCCGAACTCCAGGAACTGTGCGCCGAGCGCGCCGAGCGCCAGGGGGAGTTGCAGTACCTGCTGGAGCCCGACCTGAAGGAGGCCCGGGGCGGGCTGCGCGACGCCACCGCCCTGCGCGCCGTCGCCGCCTCCTGGCTCGCCGACGCCCCGCGCGAGGGCCTGGCCGACGCCCGGCGCCGGCTCCTCGACGTACGGGACGCCCTGCACCTGGCCACCGGGCGCGCGACCGACCGGCTCGCCCTCCAGGAGCAGGACCAGGTGGCCGCCGAGCTCGGTCTGCTCGACGCCGACACGCTGCTGCGGCAGGTGTACGAGGCGGCACGGCTCGTCTCGTACGCCAGCGATGTCACCTGGCGCGAGGTGGGGCGTGTGCTGCGGTCGCGCGCCGTGCGGCCCCGGCTGCGCGCCATGCTGGGCGGCGGGAAGCCCGTGACGGAGCGGTCTCCGCTGGCCGAAGGGGTGGTGGAGCAGGACGGCGAGGTGGTGCTCGCCCGTGCCGCGCGCCCCGAGCGGGACCCGGTGCTGCCGCTGCGCGCCGCGGCGGCCGCCGCGCAGGCCGGACTCCCGCTCTCCCTGCACGCCGTACGGCGCATGGCCGCCGCCGCACGCCCGGTGCCCACGCCCTGGCCCGCCGAGGCACGCGAACAGCTCGTGACCCTGCTCGGCTCCGGCCGCCCGACCGTCGAGGTCTGGGAGGCCCTGGAGGTCGAGGGTCTGATCACCCGGCTGCTGCCCGACTGGGAGCGGGTGCGCTGCCGTCCGCAGCGCAACGCCGTGCACCTGTGGACCGTCGACCGGCACCTCATCGAGACCGCCGTACAGGCCTCCGAGTTCACCCGCCGGGTCAGCCGCCCCGACCTGCTGCTGGTCGCCGCGCTGCTGCACGACATCGGCAAGGGCTGGCCCGGCGACCACTCCGTGGCCGGCGAGATCATCGCCAAGGACGTGGCCGCCCGCATCGGCTTCGACCGCCACGAGGTGACGGTCGTCGCCACCCTCGTACGGCACCATCTGCTCCTCGTCGAGACGGCCACCCGGCGTGACCTGGAGGATCCGGCCACCGTGCGCTCCGTCGCCGAGGCCGTGGGCTCCCAGGGCACCCTGGAACTGCTGCACGCGCTCACCGAGGCCGACGCCCTGGCCACCGGACCGGCCGCCTGGTCGTCCTGGCGCGGCTCGCTCGTCGCCGACCTCGTCAAGCGGGTCTCGGCGGTGCTCGCCGGGGACGCCCCGGACGACCCGGAGGAGGGCGCGCCGACGGCCGAGCAGGAGCGGCTCGCCCTCGAGGCGGCCGCGACGGGCAGCCCGGTCCTCGCCCTGCGGGCACAGACCGAGCCGCCCGCCGGTCAGGAGCCGTCCGGCGACCCCGAGCCGCTGGGTGTGGAACTTCTCATCGCCGTCCCCGACCAGCCGGGCGTCCTGCCCGCGGTGGCCGGTGTCCTCGCCATGCACCGGCTGACCGTGCGCACGGCGGAACTGCGCTCCCTGACCCTCCCGGACGGCGTCGACGGCTCCGTCCTGCTGCTGGACTGGCGGGTCGCCGCCGAGTACGGCTCCCTGCCGCAGGCCGCCCGGCTGCGCGCGGATCTGGTCCGGGCCCTGGACGGCTCCCTGGACATCGCCGGCCGCCTCGCCGAACGGGACGCGGCCTATCCGCGCCGCCGGGGCGTGGTCGCCCCCGCGGCCCGGGTGTCGGTCCACCCGGCCGCCTCCCGGCTGGCCACGGTCATCGAGGTACGCTCCCAGGACGCCCCGGGCCTGCTGTTCCGCATCGGCCGCGCCCTGGATGACGCGGGCGTACAGGTGCGCAGCGCGCATGTCTCCACACTCGGCGCCAACGCCGTGGACGCCTTCTACGTGACCGGCCCGGAGGGCGCGCCCCTGCCCGGGGACGAGGCGGCTTCGGTGGCGCGGAAGCTGGAGGAGACTCTGCGTGGGTGAGGCCGACCCGCCGACTTGTCACGCCGGGATACCCTGGAGGGCGATTCCCTGTAGCCACCAACCCTGAGGACCGCGAGCGCCGTGTTCGATACTCTTTCCGATCGCCTCTCAGCGACCTTCAAGAACCTGCGCGGCAAGGGGCGTCTCAGCGAAGCGGACATCGACGCCACGGCCCGGGACATCCGGATCGCGCTCCTCGAGGCGGACGTGGCGCTGCCGGTCGTCCGGACGTTCATCAAGAACGTCAAGGAGCGCGCCCTCGGTGCCGAGGTCAGCAAGGCGCTGAACCCCGCCCAGCAGGTCCTCAAGATCGTCAACGAGGAACTCGTCACCATCCTCGGCGGCGAGACCCGGCGCCTGCGCTTCGCCAAGCAGCCGCCCACCGTGATCATGCTGGCGGGTCTGCAGGGTGCCGGTAAGACCACCCTCGCGGGCAAGCTCGGCCGCTGGCTGAAGGAGCAGGGCCACTCGCCGCTGCTGGTCGCCTGTGACCTCCAGCGCCCGAACGCCGTGAACCAGCTCAGCGTCGTCGCCGAGCGCGCGGGCGTCGGCATCTACGCGCCGGAGCCGGGCAACGGCGTCGGCGACCCGGTCAAGGTCGCCAAGGACTCCATCGAGCACGCCAAGTCCAAGGTCCACGACATCGTGATCGTGGACACCGCCGGCCGCCTCGGCATCGACCAGGAGATGATGCAGCAGGCCGCTGACATCAGGGACGCGGTCAGCCCCGAGGAGATCCTGTTCGTCGTCGACGCGATGATCGGCCAGGACGCGGTCAACACCGCCGAGGCCTTCCGCGACGGCGTCGGCTTCGACGGCGTGGTGCTCTCCAAGCTCGACGGTGACGCCCGTGGTGGTGCGGCCCTGTCGATCCGGCAGATCACCGGCAAGCCGATCATGTTCGCGTCGAACGGCGAGAAGCTCGACGACTTCGACGCCTTCCACCCTGACCGGATGGCCTCCCGCATCCTCGACATGGGTGACCTGCTCACCCTGATCGAGCAGGCGGAGAAGACATTCAGCCAGGAAGAGGCCGAGAAAATGGCCTCCAAGCTGGCGTCCAAGAAGGGCCAGGACTTCACCCTGGACGACTTCCTGGCCCAGATGGAGCAGGTCAGGAAGATGGGCTCCATCTCCAAGCTGCTCGGCATGCTCCCGGGCATGGGCCAGATGAAGGACCAGATCCAGAACCTCGACGAGCGGGACGTCGACCGTACGGCCGCCATCATCAAGTCGATGACCCCGGCCGAGCGCCAGGAGCCGACGATCATCAACGGCTCGCGCCGCGCCCGTATCGCGCGTGGTTCCGGTGTCGACGTCAGCGCGGTGAAGAACCTGGTCGAGCGGTTCTTCGAGGCCCGCAAGATGATGTCCCGCATGGCCCAGGGCGGCGGCATGCCCGGGATGCCCGGCATGCCGGGCATGGGCGGCGGTCCCGGCCGGACGAAGAAGAAGCAGAAGCAGGCCAAGGGCAAGCAGCGCTCCGGCAACCCGATGAAGCGCAAGCAGCAGGAGCAGGAGGAGGCCGCCCGCCGGGCCGCCGCGGCCGAGGGCGGCAGCGCCTTCGGACTGCCGCAGCAGGGCGGTAAGGACTTCGAACTCCCCGACGAGTTCAAGAAGTTCATGGGCTGACGGCCCGTACCGCACGACACCGAGGGCGCCCCCTTTCTCTACGGAAGGGGGCGCCCTCAGTGCTCTGTGGGTGACCGGCCGGTCAGGCGTTCGGGAACTTCCAGATGTAGGGCTCGCCGTCCTCCTCGGACCAGTGGACCTCGACGTTCTTGGCGTTCGCCGGGATCACGTAGGTCTCGCAGAAGACGTGGCTCTCGCCCTGCTTCCAGCTGTCGACGTCGTAGGGGTCCTCGCAGCCCGCGGCGTCCTCGGACGCGCCGATGAGGACGGTGCCGCGCTGCCCGTCGGCGAAGACCGTGGTGCCGTCGTGCACATCGGCACCGTCGGTGAGGGCGGGGCCGCTCTTGTGCGTGTACTTCAGGTAGGCGGTGGCCAGCACCTTGCCCTTGACCTTGTCCGGCTCCGAGACGGCCTTGGCGGCCTCGGCCTCGGTGCCCACGTCCACCTTCTGCGCCAGGATCTCGTAGGTGACCTTGCCCGGGTCCTCCTCGACCTTGCCCGTGGCGCTCTCGCCGCTCCCCATCTCGCCGCCGGACGTCGGCTCCGGCGACGGGAAGACCTTGGCCTTCTCGGTGGCCGGGCTCTTCGCGCCGGCGTTGTCGTCGCCGCCTCCGCAGGCGGTGAGCGACAGAGCGAGGACGGCGACGGGCGCGACGAGACGCAGCGCGGTCTTGTGGTGCGGCAAAGCAGCTCCTGTATGCAGATGTGTAGATCCCCCGAGCGGTGGATCAGATTAAGCGGTCATGATCCACTTCATGGCACCAGAAGCACCGCACCGTGCTTTCTTCACACCATTCACACCTGCACCGGACAAGGTTTGATCTTTATGGAACCCGAGCGATCAGATAGCGGAACACATTGGGCATCCACACGGTCCCGTCCTGCCGCTGGTGCGGATGCAGTGCCTCGCTCAGCTCCTTGTCGACCTGCACCTGGTCGGTCGCGGCCATCGCCGCGTCGAAGAGCCCCGTCGACTTGAGCCCGCGTACCGCGCTGTCCGCGTCGGCGTAGCCGAAGGGGCACGCCACCCGCCCGGAACCGTCCGGCTTGAGCCCGGCCCGCTGGGCGACGTCCTCCAGGTCGTCGCGGAGGGCGGGACGCCAGCTGCCCGTGTTGCGCAGCGGCTCCGCCAGCTTGGTGGCCACCCGCAGCACGGACGTCGTGGCGCACCGCTCCGGCGGACCCCAGCCCGCCAGCACCACGGCCGCACCGCGCTCGGCGAGCGGCGTCGCCTCCGCGAGCAGCCCGCTCATCCCCTCCGAGTCGCCCGCGAGGCACCCGATCGGCTCGAAAGCCGTCACCAGGCTGTACGCGGGAGCGCCCGGCACCGCCGCGTCCCGGGGCGAGCCCTCGACCAGCCGGGTCTCCGCACGCGGGCGCGTGCCCCACGCCTCGGGCTGCAGCCGCTCCCGTGCGAAGGTCATTCTTTCGGGGGAGAAGTCGACACCGGTGACCGTCGCTCCCCGGGCGGCGGCCATCAGCAGGGCGAGTCCGGAACCGCAGCCGAGGCCGAGCAGCCGCGTGGCGGGACCCACGTCCAGTCGCTCGTAGACGGCCTCGTAGAGCGGTACGAGCATCCGCTCCTGGATCTCGGACCAGTCACGCGCGCGTGCACGCAGGTCCACGCGGGGTGCGGCCCCCGCGTGAGGCAGGTGCTGCCGCACGAGCGTAGGTGTCATAAGTAAGCGCCCCAATCCGCCGAGAGTTGCCTCTTGCCCGATTCCATGGCCCCCGTGACAGTGCGCTCGCACTACCCCCGTATGCCAGGAAACTCCCCCCTCGACCTGTCGTCCAGTGGAATGCGCCCCGGCATATGAGTTGTCATGTGCCTATGGCGAGATTTCACATTCCGGCAACTTGGGCCCGTACCATCTCGCCATGACCAAGGCACCCGTTCTCACCCCCCGGGCGGACGATTTCCCGCGCTGGTACCAGGACTTGATCACCAAGGCGGAACTCGCCGACAACGGTCCGGTGCGCGGCACCATGGTCATCCGACCGTACGGGTACGGGCTGTGGGAGCGGATGCAGTCCGAGATGGACGCCCGCATCAAGGAGACGGGCACCCAGAACGCGTACTTCCCGCTGCTGATCCCCCAGTCGTACCTGACCAGGGAAGCGGACCACGTCGAGGGCTTCGCGCCCGAGCTGGCCGTGGTCACCCATGGCGGCGGCAAGGAACTCGAAGAGCCCGCCGTGGTCCGGCCCACCTCCGAGATGATCATCAACGACTACTTCTCGAAGTGGGTGCAGAGCTACCGCGACCTGCCGCTGCTCATCAACCAGTGGGCCAACGTCGTGCGCTGGGAGCTCAGGCCCCGCCTGTTCCTGCGCACCTCCGAGTTCCTCTGGCAGGAAGGCCACACCGCGCACGCGACCTACGAGGAGGCGCGCGACTTCGCCGCGCACATTCACCGGCAGGTCTACGAGGACTTCATGGTGAACGTGCTCGCGATGGACGTCGTCCCGGGCCGCAAGACCGTCAAGGAGCGGTTCGCCGGCGCCGTCAACACCCTCACCCTCGAAGGCATGATGGGCGACGGCAAGGCCCTCCAGATGGCCACGAGCCATGAACTGGGCCAGAACTTCGCGAAGGCCTTCAACACCCGGTACCTGTCCAAGGACGGCAAGCAGGAGCTGGTCTGGCAGACGTCCTGGGGTTCCACCACCCGCATGATCGGCGCCCTGGTGATGATGCACGGCGACGACAACGGCCTGCGCGTCCCGCCGCGGCTCGCGCAGATCCAGGCCGTGGTGCTCGCGATCAAGGGCGACGAGGCGGTTCTGGCCACCGTCCGCGAGCTCGGCGACCGGCTGAAGGCCGCCGGTGTCCGCGTCCAGGTCGACGACCGCACCGACATCCCCTTCGGCCGCCGTGCCGTCGACTGGGAGCTCAAGGGCGTCCCGGTGCGCATCGAGGTCGGCCCGCGCGACCTGGAGAACGGCACGGCGATGCTGGCGCGCCGCATCCCGGGAGGCAAGGAGCCGGTGTCCCTGGACTCCCTGGTGTCGCTGCTGCCCGAGGTCCTGGAGGAGGACCAGGCCCTGCTGCTGAAGCAGTCCCGCGAGCGCCGCGAGTCCCGTACGACCGAGGTCGCCACGTTCGAGGAGGCCGTCGAGGCGGCCACCGCCGGCGGCTGGGCGCGCATCCCCTGGGCCGTGCTCGGCGAGGAGGGCGAGTCCAAGCTCGCCGATCACGCGGCGACCGTACGGTGTCTGGTCGCCGAGGACGGGTCGGTGCCGGACGCCGACGACGCACCCGGTAACGTCGCCGTCGTGGCACGCGCTTACTGAGTGGGGCGCAAGGCGGCCGAAACGCCTCTTGCGTACGCGCGGACCCCTGCTTCCCCGGCGTGTGGACCTGAGCTGCGCGCCGGTCGGGAGGGATGGCCCGAAGGGCCTCCGTTGAGGGTGGCGGCGGGAGACGGGTGGGCGTACGCGGAACTACGCACCACCTTGTGGTGAGCTGCGAGGCTTCTCCACAGATCAGCGCACGCGCCCTCGTCAGGACGCATCAGAGGCAACTGACGGGTACGTGCAAATTATTTGGGATGGCCCGGAATCGGAACACTGTGGCACCCCGGCTCGTTGTCATTACGTGAGCACGACACAGACACCACCTGTTCTCGCCGCAGAGCTGGCACAGGCGTGGGCCGATATTCAGCGGTACCACCCCGAGCTGCCCGACCTTGCCGCGCCAGAGTCCCTGATCGGGGAGTCGTCGTCCGCGTGCGGTCACGAGCTCTCCTTCGAGCGACTGCTCCATGAGGCAGTCCATGGCATCGCCGCCTCGCGCGGCGTCCGCGACACCTCCCGTGCCGGCCGCTACCACAACCGCAGATTCCTCGCGATCGCCGAGGAGCTGGGCCTGGACCACCCCGAGGAACCGCATCCCAGCAGCGGTTTCTCCCTGGTCACGCTCACTCCCGAGGCGAAGCGCCGCTACCGCCCGACGATGGAACGCCTCCAGCGCGCCCTGAAGGCCCACACGGCCGCGACCTCCTCCGACACCTCCCGCACCTTCCGGGGCCCGGCCGCACGCCACGGCTCCTCCGGCGGCGGCGTACGCGTCAAGGCGGTCTGCGACTGCGGCCGCAACGTACGCGTGGTTCCGTCCGTACTCGCCCAGGCGCCGATCGTCTGCGGCGGCTGCGGCAAGCCGTTCCGTATCCCGGACGTCGTGGGAGCGGGAGCGGTGGCGGGCTGACGTCGGCAACCGGCATCTCGTGGCTGCCGGTCGAGACGCGCTGCCGGGGTGTGCACCCGACGTACCTCACCTCCGCGCCGGGTGCCGGCCCGGCATGCCCGTGGAGCGGCGCACCCCCGGCAAAGCCGCCCGGCAGGGTGTGGCACAATGGCTAGCTGTACTCGACAGTCGCACAGGACCCCTCTCTCCTCCGGCTGACGCGTCCATCGGGCACTCGGGTACCGCAACCCCACGCGGCCGTCTCGCCGTGCCCAACCACGTCAAATCCAGGAGAATCCACTCCCGTGGCAGTCAAGATCAAGCTGAAGCGTCTGGGCAAGATCCGTTCGCCTCACTACCGCATCGTCGTCGCCGACTCCCGTACCCGCCGTGACGGCCGGGCCATCGAGGAGATCGGCAAGTACCACCCGACGTACAACCCGTCGGTGATCGAGGTCGACGCCGAGCGTGTGGCGTACTGGCTGGGTGTCGGCGCGCAGCCGACCGAGCCCGTGCTCGCCATCCTCAAGAAGACCGGCGACTGGCAGAAGTACAAGGGCGAGCCCGCCCCGGCTCCGCTGCTGCAGGCCGCCGAGAAGTCGGCCCGCCCGTCGTTCGAGGCCCTCGCTGGCGACGACGAGGGCAAGGGTGAGGCCATCACCCAGAAGAAGAAGGCTGAGAAGAAGGACGAGGCGGCCGCCGAGTCCGCGTCGACTGAGGCCTGAGCATGCTCGAGGAGGCTCTCGAGCACCTCGTGAAGGGCATCGTCGACAACCCTGACGATGTGCAGGTCGCCTCGCGCAACCTGCGCCGCGGGCAAGTGCTCGAGGTCCGGGTGCACCCGGACGACCTCGGAAAGGTGATCGGCCGCAACGGCCGCACCGCACGCGCCCTGCGTACCGTCGTGGGCGCCATCGGCGGTCGCGGCGTCCGCGTCGACCTCGTCGACGTGGACCACGTCCGCTGACGCTTATCGCAACCGGCTCGGGCCGGGGAGGGCCTGAGGGCCGTCCCCGGCCCGCAGTCGTATGACAGGAGAGTTGGACACGTGCAGCTGGTAGTCGCACGGATCGGCCGTGCCCATGGCATCAAGGGTGAGGTCACCGTCGAGGTCCGTACCGACGAGCCGGAGCTCAGGCTCGCGCCCGGCGCCGTACTCGCCACCGATCCCGCCACCACGGGACCGCTCACCATCGAGACGGGCCGCGTCCACAGCGGCCGTCTCCTCCTGCGCTTCGAGGGCGTCAGCGACCGCACCGGCGCCGAAGCCCTGCGCAACACCCTCCTGATCGCCGAGATCGACCCGGAGGAACTGCCCGAGGGCGAGGACGAGTACTACGACCACCAGCTCATCGACCTCGACGTGGTCACCGCGGACGGCACGGAGGTCGGCAGGATCACGGAGATCTCGCACCTGCCCTCCCAGGACCTGTTCATCGTGGAGCGCCCCGACGGCAGCGAGGTGCTGATCCCCTTCGTGGAGGAGATCGTCGCCGAGATCGACCTCGAGGAGCAGAAGGCCGTCATCACCCCGCCGCCGGGCCTGATCGACGACCACGCCGAGATCGCGTCCAGCCGGGACGAGTCGTAATGCGCCTCGACGTCGTCACGATCTTCCCCGAGTACCTGGAACCGCTGAACGTCTCCCTCGTCGGCAAGGCACGCGCGCGTGGACAGCTCGACGTCCATGTGCACGACCTGCGTTCCTGGACCTACGACCGCCACAACACCGTCGACGACACGCCCTACGGCGGCGGCCCCGGCATGGTCATGAAGACCGGGCCCTGGGGGGACGCGCTCGATTCCGCCCTGGCCGACGGCTACGAGACCGGCTCCCACGAGCCCGCACTCATCGTGCCCACGCCCAGCGGGCGCCCCTTCACCCAGGAACTCGCCGTCCAGCTCTCCGAGCGCCCCTGGCTGATCTTCACGCCGGCCCGCTACGAGGGCATCGACCGGCGGGTCGTCGACGAGTACGCGACACGGATGCCGGTGTACGAGGTGTCCATCGGCGACTACGTCCTGGCCGGCGGCGAGGCGGCCGTCCTCGTCGTCACGGAGGCCGTGGCGCGGCTGCTCCCGGGCGTCCTGGGCAACGCCGAGTCCCACCGGGACGACTCCTTCGCGCCCGGCGCCATGGCGAGCCTGCTGGAGGGGCCCGTCTACACCAAGCCGCCCGAGTGGCGCGGCCGGGACATCCCCGACGTGCTGCTCAGCGGCCACCACGGGAAGATCGCGCGCTGGCGCCGGGACGAGGCCCTGAAGCGTACGACCGCCCACCGGCCCGACCTCATCGAGCGGTGCGATCCCAAGGCCTTCGACAAGAAGGACCGCGAGATGCTGTCCATCCTGGGCTGGGCACCGGACCCCGCGGGGGAGCCGTACGGCCGATTTTGGCGCAGGACCGAGGGCATGGAACAATAGGTCGCTGTTGTGCGTCCGTCCGGCGTGCGCCCCTGCCACAGGGGGAGATGACGCCCGTTCCGACGCGTACAGCCCTGATCCGAAACACCTAGTTTCCGTTGATGACCTGTGGCATCAGCGAAGAAAGCAGACGAAATGTCTCACCTGCTCGACACCGTCGACTCCGCGTCGCTGCGCAGCGATGTCCCCGCCTTCCGCCCGGGTGACACCGTCAACGTCCACGTCCGCGTCATCGAGGGCAACCGCTCCCGTGTGCAGCAGTTCAAGGGCGTTGTGATCCGCCGCCAGGGCTCCGGCGTGCGCGAGACCTTCACGGTCCGCAAGGTCTCCTTCTCCGTCGGCGTCGAGCGCACCTTCCCGGTGCACACCCCGATCGTCGAGAAGATCGAGCTCGTCACCAAGGGTGACGTCCGCCGCGCCAAGCTGTACTACCTGCGCGAGCTGCGCGGCAAGGCCGCGAAGATCAAGGAGAAGCGCGAGAACTGAGCGCTCTCCGGGGTTCACGTCGGGGCCGGATAGCATCTGGCTCCGATGGACACCGAAGCACAGCCGACGGAGCGCGACCGCTCCTCCCGCCCTTCCGACTCCGAGGAGACCTCGGACCCAGGAGGGCCGGAGGAACGGTCGCGTTTCGCGTTGGTGTCGCGTGTCAGCGCGTGGGTCCCGGGCGGCCGGATCACTCTGACCCTGTTGACCTGCCTGCTCTTCCTGCTGCTGCTCAGCACGTTCGTGCTGCGGCCGTTCCAGATCCCCAGCGGATCCATGGAGCCGGGATTGAGGATCGGGGACCGGGTTCTCGTAAATAAGTTGGCGTACCGTTTCGATGCCCGGCCGCAGCGGGGAGACATCGTCGTGTTCGACGGGACGGGGTACTTCGGGCACGCGGACTACATCAAGCGCGTTGTCGGTGTGGGGGCGGACCGCGTGGTCTGCTGCGACAAGGAGGGGAGGATCCAGGTGAACGGCCGGCCGGTCGACGAGTCGGGCTTCCTGTACCCCGGGGACAGCCCCTCCACGGTTCCCTTCGACGTCGTGGTGCCCGACGGCACCCTGTTCGTCCTCGGCGACCACCGCGGCGACTCCAGCGACTCCCGCGACCACCTCGGCTCCCCGGGCGGCGGCATGATCCCGGTCGGCGACGTGATCGGCCGCGCCGACTGGATCGTCTGGCCCTTCGGCCACGCCACCCGGCTCCAGCGCCCCGACGCCTACGCGCGCGTGCCCGCTCCCGCCGCCGGACGGGCGGGCGCCCATGGGTAACCGCGGCAAGCCGCGCGGCGTCGCCACGAGCGCCGCGGAAAACCTGCTGCCCACCGGAGCCCGGCGCGCCGCCAGCCCGTCCGGTGGACGTACCCGCGCCGAGCGGCGCAAGCTCCAGCGCAAGGTCAAGCGGCGCCGCAGGCGCGGTGCCGTCAAGGAGATACCGCTCCTCGTCGGCGTCGCCGTCCTGATAGCCCTCGTGCTGAAGACCTTCCTCGTCCAGGCCTTCGTCATCCCGTCGGGCTCCATGGAACAGACGATCCAGATCGGCGACCGCGTCCTGGTCGACAAGCTCACCCCGTGGTTCGGGTCCGAGCCGCAGCGCGGGGACGTCGTCGTCTTCAAGGACCCCGGCGGCTGGCTCCAGGACGAGCAGACCACCACCCAGCAGGAAGACCCCGTGGTCATCAAGCAGGTCAAGGAAGGGCTCACCTTCATCGGCCTGCTGCCGTCCGAGAACGAGAAGGACCTCATCAAGCGGGTCGTCGGCGTCGGCGGCGACCAGGTCAAGTGCTGCGACGCCCAAGGCCGCGTGACCGTCAACGGCATCCCGCTGAACGAGGACTACCTGTACCCCGGCAACGCCCCGTCCGACACGCCGTTCGAGATCACGGTCCCCCAGGGACGGCTGTGGGTGATGGGCGACCACCGGAACAACTCCGCCGACTCCCGCGCCCACCAGGACACCGACTACGGAGGCACGGTCTCCGAGGACGAGGTCGTGGGCCGCGCCATGGTCATCGCCTGGCCCTTCGGCCACTGGAACATGCTGGAGGAGCCGACTACGTACGCCTCCGTGTCCGACTCGGCCACCGGGTCGACCGCTGCGGCCCGGCTGTCGCATAGGGTTGCCTCCGACGATTCGAACGGAACGATCCAGCTCCCGACCCCTGCGGAACTCCCGCTCGTTATGGGAGTGGTGGGCCTGCGCCGTGTATGGGGCAGGCGGCGGCACAGAGTGAGGAGTTGGCGTGGGGGATGTGGCGGTCGGCGCACGGTCCGGACACGACGGCGAGGAGCAACGCGGGCGCCCCGCGGAATCCGCCGTCCCGGCCGCGGACAGCGCCGTGACCTCCGGGAATGACTCCGGGGCAGCCGAGGACGACAGGGTGACAGGCAAGCACACCACAGCCGAGAACCAAGGGCCGGGCGGTACGAACCGGACGCCGAAGAAGGCGCGCTCCTTCTGGAAGGAGCTGCCCATTCTGATCGGCATCGCGCTGGTGCTGGCGCTGCTGATCAAGACCTTCCTGGTGCAGGCGTTCTCCATCCCCTCCGACTCGATGCAGAACACGCTCCAGCAGGGCGACCGCGTCCTGGTCGACAAGCTCACCCCCTGGTTCGGCTCCGAGCCCGAGCGCGGCGAGGTCGTCGTCTTCCACGACCCCGACAACTGGCTGGCGGGCGAGCCGACCACGGACCCGAACGCGCTGCAGACGTTCCTCAGCTGGATCGGCCTCATGCCGTCCGCGGAGGAGAAGGACCTCATCAAGCGGGTCGTCGGCGTCGGCGGCGACACGATCGAATGCAAGGGCACGGGCCCGCTGACGGTCAACGGCAAGGCGCTGGACGAGAGGTCGTACGTCTACCCGGGCAACACGCCGTGCAGCGTCGACGACCAGGGCGGCCAGTTCAAGGTGAAGGTCCCCGAGGGCTCCATCTGGGTCATGGGCGACCACCGGCAGAACTCCCGGGACTCCCGCTACAACCAGGCGGACCGGCACAAGGGCATGGTCCCGGTGAAGGAGGTCGTCGGACGGGCCGTCGTCATCGCCTGGCCGATCAACCGCTGGGACAACCTGCCGGTGCCGGACACCTTCGACCAGTCCGGCCTGAACGCGCAGTCGGCCGCGGCCGGCTGGACAGTGGCGCCGCAGGGCCTGGCACTCGCCGGTGTGGTGCCCGTGGTGCTGTGGTGGCGCCGGAAGCGATGATTCCGACGGCGGGCTGACCCCCGCTGGTACCCCCGGGTAGGGTGCGGACCCATGGGTGGCGAGAGCATGACGCACACGGCCCCGCGCAGCGGTGGCACAGGTACGGGCCCGGTGGGCAGCCGGACCGGACAGCGGTTGTCCGGGCTGGCCGTCGCGCTGGGCCTCGTGCTTTTCCTCGGAGGGTTCGCCTGGGGAGCGGTGGTCTACCGGCCCTACACCGTGCCCACCAGTTCGATGACACCGACGATCGACGCGGGCGACCGGATCCTCGCGCAGCGCGTCGACGGCGATGATGTGCGCCGCGGCGATGTCGTCGTCTTCAAGGACACGACCTGGGCCAACGCGCCGATGGTCAAACGCGTGGTCGCCATCGGCGGCGACACGGTCTCCTGCTGCCAGGACGGCAAGCTCAAGGTCAACGGCAAGGAGATCGACGAGCCCTACCTGCCCAAGGGCACGCCGGCCGAGATCAGCAACTTCCCGACCGTGACCGTCCCCAAGGGGCGGCTGTTCCTGCTCGGCGACGAGCGCGGCAGCTCCGTGGACTCCACCGCCCACCTGACCGACGCCGCCAGTGGCACGGTGGCGCGCTCCGCCGTCGACGCCCGCGTCGACTCCGTCGTGTACCCGATGAAGGGCATGCTGGAGCGCCCGACCGGCTTCGAGGCGCTCGGCAGCCTCTCCTCGCCCGGACCGCTGCGGACGATCACCGCTGCGGTGATCGCCGGCGCCGTGCTCGTCCTGGGCGGGGGCGCCTACGGCCCGATCGCCAAGCGCGCGGGCGCGGCCCGTGCCCGGCGGTCGAGCGCGGAGCCCGCGGGTGTCCGCTGAGGCCGTGGGGGAGGGCCAGGACTCCTCCGAGGGCGGGCTGCGCAAGGTCGCCCGGGTCGTGCTGCTCGACCCGCAGGACCGCATCCTGCTGCTGCACGGGCACGAGCCGGACGATCCGGCCGACGACTGGTGGTTCACCCCCGGCGGCGGAGTGGAGGGCGACGAGACCCGTGAACAGGCCGCCCTGCGGGAACTCATGGAGGAGACGGGCATCACCGAGGTCGAGCTCGGCCCGGTGCTGTGGCGGCGGAAGTGCTCGTTCCCGTTCGCGGGCCGCCGCTGGGACCAGGACGAGTGGTACTACCTGGCTCGTACGGACCGTACGGAGATCGCCGCCGCCGGGCTGACCGAGCTGGAGCGGCGCAGTGTCGCCGGAGCGCGCTGGTGGACGTGTCGGGAACTGACCCGGGCACATGAGACGGTGTATCCGACCAGACTCGCCGGGCTGCTGCGTACGCTGCTCGACGAAGGTCCCCCGGCCAGGCCCGTGATCCTTGACCCGGAAATCGTCTAGGGGCTCACAGGACTGGCGCACAATGGTGGGATCGCACGGCTGAAGGGGAACATGCCATGAGCGCCGAGGACCTCGAGAAGTACGAGACCGAGATGGAGCTGAAGCTCTACCGGGAGTACCGCGATGTCGTCGGTCTGTTCAAATACGTGATCGAGACCGAGCGGCGCTTCTACCTGACCAACGACTACGAGATGCAGGTGCACTCGGTCCAGGGTGAGGTGTTCTTCGAGGTGTCCATGGCGGATGCCTGGGTGTGGGACATGTACCGGCCGGCGCGGTTCGTGAAGCAGGTTCGGGTGCTCACGTTCAAGGACGTGAACATCGAGGAGCTGAACAAGAGCGATCTCGAGCTGCCGAGCGGGTGACGTTCAGTGACGTTCACCCAGGTGGGTGAGGGGTTTATCCACAGCCGCTGAGCTGTCCACCAAGATCCACTTCGTGGCGGCGGGTGCGTGATCGTTGGCGCCGGAGGTGGTGCCGACATGAACGCACATCGGGCGCGCAGCGCCATGGGCAAGTACGGCGAGAGCCTGGCCGCGCGGCGGCTGGCCGAGGCCGGTCTGACGGTTGTGGAGCGCAACTGGCGCTCCGGCCGGACGGGTGAGATCGACATCGTGGCCACGGACGGTGACGTCCTGGTCGTCTGCGAGGTGAAGACCCGCAGGGAGGGTCCCTTCGAGCATCCGATGGCGGCCGTGACCCCGAAGAAGGCGGAGCGGCTGCGGGATCTCGCCGAGCGGTGGATCCAGACCCACGGGGGCGCACCGCCCGGCGGGGTCCGCATCGACGTGGTCGGCGTACTGCTGCCGAACCGCGGCGCGGCCGTGGTCGAGCATGTGCGGGGGGTGGCCTGATGGGATTCGCCCGTACGTGTTCGGTGGCGCTGGTGGGCGTCGAGGGTGTGGTCGTCGAGGTCCAGGCCGATCTCGAACCGGGTGTCGCGGCGTTCACGCTGGTGGGACTGCCCGACAAGAGCCTGACGGAGAGCCGGGACCGGGTGCGCGCCGCGGTCGTCAACTCGGGCGCGGCCTGGCCGCAGAAGAAACTCACGGTGGGCCTGAGCCCGGCCTCCGTCCCGAAGTCAGGCAGCGGCTTCGACCTGGCCGTCGCCGCGGCGGTCCTCGGCGCGGCGGAGCGCATCGACCCCCGGGTCCTCGCCGACGTCGTGATGATCGGGGAACTGGGGCTGGACGGGAGGGTGCGGCCGGTCCGCGGGGTGCTGCCGGCGGTGCTGGCGGCGGCGGACGCGGGGTATGAACAGGTGGTGGTGCCGGAATGCGCCGCCGCCGAGGCGTCCCTGGTGCCCGGGGTGTCGGTGCTGGGCGTCAGGAGCCTGCGGCAGCTGATCGCCATCCTGGCCGACGAACCCGTGCCCGACGAGGAACCGGACGAACAGGGCCGCCCGGACCCGCTCCTCGCAGGCCTGCGCGTGCCCGGTACGGGCGCGGCCACGGGCATGCACAGCGTCGGAGCGGCCCAGCACGACCACGGTCACGACCTCGCGGACGTCGTCGGGCAGACCTCGGCGCGCACGGCGGTGGAGGTGGCCGCGGCGGGCGGGCACCACCTCTTCCTCGAAGGGCCTCCCGGCGCCGGCAAGACGATGCTCGCGGAGCGGCTGCCGGCCATCCTGCCCTTGCTCGGCCGGCAGGAGTCGCTGGAGGTCACCGCGGTCCACTCGGTGGCGGGCCTGCTGCCCCCGGGCAAGCCGTTGATCGACGTCGCCCCCTACTGCGCCCCGCACCACTCGGCCACGATGCAGGCCCTCGTCGGCGGCGGCCCGGGCATCGCGCGGCCCGGCGCGGTGTCGCTGTCCCACCGGGGAGTGCTCTTTCTGGACGAGACTCCCGAGTTCAGCAGCCGGGCCCTGGACGCCTTGCGTCAGCCGCTGGAGGCGGGGCATGTCGTGATCGCGCGCAGTGCGGGAGTCGTGCGCTTCCCGGCGAAGTTCCTCATGGTGCTCGCGGCGAACCCCTGCCCGTGCGGCCGGTTCTCGCAGCGGGACGACCTGTGCGAATGCCCGCCCTCGGCGATCCGCCGCTACCAGGCGAGGCTCTCCGGCCCGCTGCTCGACCGGGTCGACCTGCGCGTCGAGGTGGACCGCGTCACCCGCACCGAGCTGACCGCCATCGGCGCGCGGGGCGAGTCCACGGCGACGGTCGCCGACCGCGTCCGGGCGGCCCGGGAACGGGCTTCGGAGCGCCTCGCCGGCACTCCCTGGCACACCAACAGCGAGGTACCCGGCCGCGAGCTGCGCAGCCGCTGGTACGCCGTGCCCGGTGCGATGGACGAGGCCGAGCGGGACCTGGAGCGGGGTGTCCTGACCGCCCGCGGACTGGACCGCGTCCTGCGGGTGGCCTGGACCGTCGCCGACCTCGTCGGTCACGACCGGCCCGACGCCACGGACGTCGCCCTCGCGCTCCAGCTGCGCACCGGTGTGCCGCGGGGGGTCCCGATGGCCCTCGGAGCGCTGACATGAGCGTCGTCGGCGAACCGGACGACGAACTGCTCGCCCGGGTGTTTCTCACCCGGGTCCTCGAGCCCGGGGACGAGGTCGGTGGGCGGTGGGTGCGGGAGTTCGGGGTCCGGGAAGTGGCGCGGCGGCTGGCGGAGGGCGGGCCGCCCCTGCCCGGGGTCGGCGGCAAGCGGTGGACGGGGCTGCTGGCCAGGGCCGAGACGGCACGGCCCCATGAGGACCTCGCCGTCGCGCGGGACGCCGGGGTGCGGTTCGTGTGCCCCGGGCGCCCGGAGTGGCCCGGGCAGCTCGACGACCTCGGGGATGCCCGGCCCCTCGGGCTCTGGGTGCGAGGGCGGGCCGGTCTGCGGATGTGGGCGCTGAAGTCCGTGGCCGTCGTCGGCGCCCGGGCCTGCACCGAGTACGGGGCGCACATGGCGGCCACCCTCGCCGCCGGCCTCGCCGAGCAGGGCTGGGTCGTGGTGTCCGGCGGCGCCTACGGAGTCGACGGCGCCGCCCACCGCGGAGCTCTCGGCGCGGGCGGCGCCACCGTCGCCGTCCTCGCCTGCGGCGTCGACCGCCCCTACCCGCGCGGACACACCCAGCTGATCGGCAGAATCGCCGAACAGGGGCTGGTCATCGGTGAGTTGCCACCCGGCGATCATCCGACACCGAGCCGGTTCATCCTGCGGAACCGGGTGATCGCGGCGCTCACCCGCGGCACCGTGGTCGTCGAGGCCGCCCACCGCAGCGGCTCCCTGGTCACGGCGCGGGCGGCACAGCGCCTCGGCCGTCACACGATGGGAGTACCGGGCCCGGCCACCAGCGGACTCTCCGCCGGAGTGCACGAACTGCTGCGCGGCGAGGCGGCCCTGGTCACCGATGCTGCGGACGTCGTCGAGCTGGTCGGCGACATCGGAGAACTGGCTCCCGACCGGCGCGGCCCCGTCCTGCCCCGGGATCTGCTGGAACCCGCCACCCGGCAGGTGCTCGCCGCCCTGCCCGGTGGCCGGCCCGCCCGGCCGGACGAGATCGCGCGCCGCGCACAGACCGCACAGGAGGACGCGATCGCGAGACTGTACGAACTCCGGGCACTCGGTTACGTCGAACGACACGGCGATGCCTGGAAGTTGACACGCCAGGCGGTGATGTCGGTCCGCAGTGGTCCCGGACCATGCTGACCGCGCGTGTTCGGCCGTCCGGGGGAACCTCGACATCCCTTGGAAATGCGCCCAGTTGAGGGCCTCCGGTGATCACACTGAGCGACCGTGGTGATCCGCCGGGACCCCTCCGGAACGTATCCGCGTCCTCCTTGGCCTCCGTCCTTCGCACACCGCGACACCGCAGTCACGCTACGCTCACGAGGATTCCGGCACGGACAGGCAACTCGACATCAGACAGACAGCTCACCCCAGCAGCACCACTGCGCAGCAGAACGGCACAAGGCGACGAATGCCCCAGCACACCTCCGGGTCCGACCGGGCGGCGATCCCCCCAGCCGCCCGTGACGGTGGCAGCGTACGGCCGCCCGCTCCCTCGACGCTCGACGAGCTGTGGCGGTCGTACAAGGCGACGGGGGACGAGCGGCTGCGGGAGCAGCTGATCCTGCACTACTCGCCGCTCGTGAAGTACGTCGCGGGACGGGTCAGCGTGGGCCTGCCGTCCAACGTGGAGCAGGCGGACTTCGTCTCCTCCGGGGTGTTCGGGCTGATCGACGCGATCGAGAAGTTCGACGTCGACCGGGAGATCAAGTTCGAGACGTACGCGATCACCCGGATCCGGGGCGCGATGATCGACGAGCTGCGGGCACTCGACTGGATCCCCCGCTCGGTGCGGCAGAAGGCGCGCAACGTGGAGCGGGCGTACGCCACGCTGGAGGCGCGGCTGCGGCGGACGCCGACGGAGGGCGAGGTGGCCGGCGAGCTGGGCATCGCGGTGGAGGAACTCCACGCGGTGTTCAGCCAGTTGTCGCTGGCCAACGTGGTGGCCCTGGAGGAACTGCTGCACGGCGGGGGTGAGGGCGGCGACGGGCTGAGCGTGATGGACACGCTGGAGGACACCGCCGCCGACAACCCCGTGGAGGTCGCCGAGGACCGGGAGCTGCGGAGGTTCCTGGCACGGGCGATCAACACGCTGCCCGAGCGGGAGAAGACCGTGGTCACGCTGTACTACTACGAGGGGCTCACCCTGGCCGAGATCGGGAACGTGCTGGGCGTGACCGAGAGCCGGGTCAGCCAGATCCACACGAAGTCCGTGCTGCAGCTCAGAGCGAAACTGGCGAGCTTCGGCCGCTGACCTGGTCGGATGCCGATGAGTCGGCGTGAGCCACTCCCGTCAGGCGTGACGCGTCCGTAGAGTGTTGACGTGCCAAGGATTCGAGCGGCCTCCGTGGCCGAGCACCGGTCGATGCAGCGAGCCGCCCTGCTGGACGCGGCTCGTTCCTTGTTGTCCGAGGGCGGTACGGAGGCGCTGACCTTCCCGGCCCTCGCCGAGCGGACGGGACTCGCGCGATCGTCCGTCTACGAGTACTTCCGGTCACGGGCGGCCGTGGTCGAGGAGCTGTGCGAGGTCGACTTCCCGGTCTGGGCGGCCGAAGTGTCGGTGGCGATGGAGCGGGCCCAGACGGCCGAGGCCAAGGTCGAGGCGTATGTGCGCCAGCAGTTGGAGCTGGTCGGGGACCGGCGGCATCGGGCCGTGGTCGCGATCTCCGCGAGTGAGCTCGACGCGGGGGCCCGGGAGAAGATCCGGGCGGCGCACGGTGGGCTGGTCGCGATGATCGTGGAGGCGCTGGCCGAGATGGGGCACGCGCAGCCTCGGCTGGCGGCGATGCTGTTGCAGGGAGTTGTGGACGCGGCCGTTCGGAGGATCGAGCTGGGGGCCGCGGAGGAGCCGGACACCATCGCGGAGGCGGCGGTGTCCATGGCCCTGCGGGGTGTAAGAGGCTGAGCCGCGTCTGTGCCGGGGCGGGTGGGTGCGCAGCCCGGCGTGGCGGGGTGCCGCCGCGCCCACCCGTGCCGCCCCTGGCGGCACGATTGCCCGCAGCGAGTCAGTACACCGGCAGCAGCCTCGACGGGCCCCTGTGGAGTAGCCATGGGGGCAGGAGCGACAGCGGGTTCAGGTAGGTCTCGCCTCTGCGCAGGCCCCAGTGCACGCACGTAGCCGTGCAGTGCGAGCCCGTCGCGTCCACCGTGCCGATCACCTCGCCGGGTTCCACCTCCTCGCCCTCCTGCACCGTCGCCGTCACCGGTTCGAGTGTCGTGCGCAAGGGTGGTTCGCCGGTCCCCGTGAGTTTCACCGAGACGACCCCCTTGCCGGCCACCCGGCCCGCGAAGGACACCCGGCCCCCGGCCACCGCCCGTACCGGCGTTCCCGGCGCTGCCGCCAGGTCCACGCCCCGGTGGCCCGGGCCGTACGCCGTCGCCGGGGGTTCCCAGCCGCGGAGGACCTGAGGGCGTAACCCGACGGGCCACGCGCGTCCCACCGCCGGGACGGGGGCGTCCGGGCCGGGCGGCGCCGCGAACAGCCGCGGCGGCGGGGACAGCAGGACGGCCGCCGTCAGAACCAGCAGCAGGATCAGCCGCGTACACATACGCACACATCGCTTCGCTCGCATGCGCAGAGCGTCCCGTACCACCGTCGGTCACCGTGCGTGGCTGTGGACCGCTGTTCGGTTGTGGACAACGGCGTCACCCGGTACCCCGCGGGTCCCGTACACTTCTGGTGGCGACCCGGGTCACCGGGTCGACTTCGCACGCCCCGATACGCACCCCGGCAACGGGCTGTATCAGCGCCCCTCGGTCCCTCGTGGAACGGCGCGCAGTGGGCGTCAGGCGCGGAAGCCGTCCGGCATCCGCGGCACAACCGAGAAATTCAAGGAGATACGGCCATGGCCGTCGTCACGATGCGGGAGCTGCTGGAGAGCGGCGTCCACTTCGGTCACCAGACCCGTCGTTGGAACCCGAAGATGAAGCGCTTCATCTTCACGGAGCGCAACGGCATCTACATCATCGACCTGCTCCAGTCGCTGTCGTACATCGACCGCGCCTTCGAGTTCGTCAAGGAGACCGTCGCCCACGGCGGCACGGTCATGTTCGTCGGCACGAAGAAGCAGGCGCAGGAGGCCATCGCCGAGCAGGCCACCCGCGTCGGCATGCCCTTCGTCAACCAGCGCTGGCTGGGCGGCATGCTCACCAACTTCTCGACCGTCTACAAGCGTCTGCAGCGCCTCAAGGAGCTCGAGCAGATCGACTTCGAGGACGTCGCCGCGTCCGGTCTGACCAAGAAGGAGCTTCTCGTGCTCTCGCGCGAGAAGGCCAAGCTGGAGAAGACCCTCGGTGGTATCCGCGAGATGCAGAAGGTGCCCAGCGCCGTCTGGATCGTGGACACCAAGAAGGAGCACATCGCCGTTGGTGAGGCCCGGAAGCTGAACATTCCGGTCGTCGCGATCCTCGACACCAACTGCGACCCCGACGAGGTCGACTACAAGATCCCGGGCAACGACGACGCGATCCGCTCCGTCACCCTGCTCACCCGCGTCATTGCCGACGCCGTCGCCGAGGGCCTCATCGCCCGTTCCGGCGTCGCCACCGGCGACAAGGGTGACAAAGCCGCGGGCGAGCCGCTGGCCGCGTGGGAGCGCGACCTGCTCGAGGGCGAGAAGAAGGCCGACGAGGCCGCCCCCGCCGCTGAGGCCGCTCCGGCCGCCGAGGCTGAGGCTGCTCCGGCCGCCGAGGCTGAGGCTGCTCCGGCCGCTGAGGCTGAGGCCGCTCCGGCCGCCGAGGCCGCCCCCGCCGCCGAGGCCGAGGCCGAGAAGCCGGCCGAGGGCGAGAAGGCCGCCGAGGCCGAGCAGGCCTGACCCGTCAGTCCGAGGTGACGGCGGGAGCGGTACTCCATCCCACAGCGCCTTCGGCGCGGTGAAGTCCGCTCCCGCCGTTCACCCGTAGGTCAGCGGAAAGACAGCGCCCTCCGGCTCCATGGGGGGCGCATCCGCAGATCTTCGATCTTCCAGACTTCGAGAAAGATTCACAGACTCATGGCGAACTACACCGCCGCCGACGTCAAGAAGCTCCGTGAGCTCACGGGCGCCGGCATGATGGACTGCAAGAAGGCGCTGGACGAGGCCGAGGGCAACGTCGAGAAGGCCGTCGAGGCGCTCCGCATCAAGGGCCAGAAGGGCGTCGCCAAGCGCGAGGGCCGTTCCGCCGAGAACGGTGCCGTGGTCTCGATCATCGCCGACGACAACTCCTCCGGTGTCATCGTCGAGCTGAAGTGCGAGACGGACTTCGTCGCCAAGGGTGACAAGTTCCAGGCCGTGGCCACCACCATCGCCGAGCACGTCGCCAAGACCTCCCCGGCCGACATCGAGGCCCTGCTCGCCTCCGAGATCGAGGCCGGCAAGACCGTCCAGGCGTTCGTCGACGAGGCCAACGCCAACCTGGGCGAGAAGATCGTCCTGGACCGCTTCGCGCAGTTCGGCGACGGCTACGTGACGGCGTACATGCACCGCACGATGCCCGACCTGCCCCCGCAGATCGGTGTCCTCGTCGAGCTGGACAAGCCGAACGCCGAGATCGCCAAGGGCGTCGCCCAGCACATCGCCGCCTTCGCGCCGAAGTACCTCTCCAAGGAGGACGTGCCGGCCGAGGTCGTCGAGTCCGAGCGCCGCGTCGCCGAGGAGACCACCCGCGCCGAGGGCAAGCCCGAGGCCGCCCTGCCGAAGATCGTCGAGGGTCGCCTCAACGGCTTCTTCAAGGACGCCACGCTGCTCGGCCAGCCCTACGCGCTGGACAACAAGAAGTCCGTCCAGAAGGTCCTGGACGAGGCCGGTGTCACCCTGAAGCGCTTCTCGCGCATCAAGGTCGGCATCTGAGTCCGTACCGCGATCGACGCCCGACCCCGATAAGGTCGGCAGCAGTCGTCCGTGTACGCCGTCACATGGGTGGCGGACGACAGCAGATCTGACAAGGAGGCCATTGCCGTATGGGATGCGAAACACGCCCCACCGGCAATGGCCTTCTTGGTATGTGCAACACGTGAAAGAGGCGGAATCCCCCATGACCACCAAGCCCCAGAAGAGCGACGACGGCAAAGTGCGCGGCCGGTTTCTGCTGAAGCTGTCCGGAGAGGCCTTCTCCGGTGGCGGGGGCCTGGGCGTCGACCCCGACGTGGTGCACAAGATCGCCCGCGAGATCGCTGCCGTCGTGCGCGACGGCGCGCAGGTCGCGGTCGTCATCGGCGGCGGCAACTTCTTCCGCGGCGCCGAACTCCAGCAGCGTGGCATGGACCGGGCCCGCTCCGACTACATGGGCATGCTCGGCACCGTCATGAACTGCCTCGCCCTCCAGGACTTCCTGGAGAAGGTGGGCGTGGAGACCCGCGTGCAGACCGCCATCACCATGGGCCAGGTCGCCGAGCCGTACATCCCGCTGCGCGCCGTACGGCACCTGGAGAAGGGCCGTGTGGTGATCTTCGGCGCCGGTATGGGCATGCCGTACTTCTCCACCGACACCACCGCCGCACAGCGCGCCCTGGAGATCGACGCCGAGGCGCTGCTGATGGGCAAGAACGGCGTGGACGGGGTCTACGACTCCGACCCGAAGACCAACCCGGACGCGGTGAAGTTCGATCACCTCGGCTACGGCGAGGTCATCACCCGCGACCTGAAGGTCGCCGACGCCACGGCCGTCACGCTGTGCCGCGACAACAAGCTCCCGATCGTGGTCTTCGAGCTCCTGGCGGAGGGCAACATCGGGCGCGCCGTCAAGGGTGAGAAGATCGGCACGCTCGTGGGGGACGCGGCCAGCCGGGACTGAGGACCCGCACCACCCCGTCCGGGGGACGGACGGGACGGAGCCGGGCCGGGGGATGGACAATGTCCTGCCGGTCGGGAACCGTGCAGGAAGAAGACGCGACGCAGCCGGCCGCCGCCCCACATGGAACCGCAGCCGGGCCTACTCAAGACACGCAGGAGCAAGTGGTGATCGAAGAGACCCTCCTCGAGGCCGAGGAGAAGATGGAGAAGGCCGTCGTGGTCGCCAAGGAGGACTTCGCCGCGATCCGCACCGGCCGTGCGCACCCGGCGATGTTCAACAAGATCGTGGCCGACTACTACGGCGCGCCGACGCCGATCAACCAGCTGGCTTCGTTCTCCGTGCCGGAGCCGCGCATGGCGGTAGTGACCCCGTTCGACAAGACGGCCCTGCGCAACATCGAGCAGGCGATCCGCGACTCCGACCTGGGCGTCAACCCGAGCAACGACGGCAACATCATCCGAGTGGTGTTCCCCGAGCTGACCGAGGAGCGCCGCCGCGAGTACATCAAGGTCGCCAAGAGCAAGGGCGAGGACGCGAAGATCTCCATTCGCTCCGTGCGCCGCAAGGCCAAGGAGGCCATCGACAAGCTGATCAAGGACGGCGAGGTCGGCGAGGACGAGGGCCGCCGTGCGGAGAAGGAGCTCGACGACACCACCGCGAAGTACGTCGCGCAGGTGGACGAGCTCCTGAAGCACAAGGAAGCGGAGCTGCTCGAGGTCTGATGAACGACTCTTCCTGGGGGGCGCCGCCACAGGCCGGGTACTGGGGGCCCACCGACCAAGGGCATGGCCAGGGGCACATCCAGAGCCCTGGCCATGGGCACGTCCAGGGGGCCGCCCCGGCGGGTCCCGCATACGATGCGTATGAAGCGCCTCAGACTCGCCCCATGCCCATCGTGCCTGACGTAGCCGGCCACGGCGACAACCAGGATGACGACCGGAGGGCTGCTCGGCTGAGCGGCCCCCCGGTCCGAAACGAGACGAATCCGGAACCCATGCCCGACGCCTCGCAGCCGGCACCCAAGCCGCCGAAGAAGAGCGCGGGCCGCGACCTGAGTGCCGCGATAGGGGTCGGGGTCGGGCTCGGTGCGGTGATCGTCGCGTCGCTGTTCGTCGTCAAGGCGGTGTTCGTCGGCGTCGTCGCGGTCGCCGTCGTGGTCGGCCTGTGGGAGCTGACCAAGCGGCTGGACGAACGCAAGGGCATCCGGGCGCCGCTCGTTCCGCTCGCGCTCGGTGGTGCCGCGATGGTCGTCGCCGGGTACGTCCGGGGCGCCGAGGGCGCCTGGGTCGCCATGGCGCTCACCACCCTGGCCGTGCTCGTCTGGCGCATGACGGAACCGCCCGAGGGCTACCTCAGGGACGTCACAGCGGGCGTGTTCGCGGCGTTCTACGTGCCGTTCCTGGCGACCTTCGTCTCGATGATGCTGACGGCGGACGACGGCCCGCAGCGGGTGCTCACCTTCCTGCTGCTCACGGTCGTCAGCGACACCGGGGCCTACGCCGTCGGCTGGCGCTTCGGCCGGAACAAGCTCGCCCCGCGCATCAGCCCCGGCAAGACCCGCGAGGGCCTGCTCGGCGCGGTCGCCTTCGCCATGGTCGCGGGCGCGCTGTGCATGGAGTTCCTCATCGACGACGGTGCCTGGTGGCAGGGCCTGGTGCTCGGCCTCGCGGTCGCGGTCAGCGCCACGCTCGGCGACCTCGGCGAGTCCATGATCAAGCGGGACCTCGGCATCAAGGACATGGGCACGCTGCTGCCCGGCCATGGCGGCATCATGGACCGGCTGGATTCGCTGCTGCCGACGGCTCCGGTGGTGTGGCTGTTGTTCGTGCTCTTCGTGGGGTCCGGCTGAGCGGACCTCTTCCAGCGAGCTCCCGTCCTTGTGGGCGGGAGCTCGCTGTCGTTCCGGGGAGGCATCGAAGGGCGCCTGGTGGGACGATTCAGGTGTACGTCGCAAAGGGGGTCATCATGTCCATCATTCGACAGAGCATCGATGTCGACCGGCGTCCCGAGGACGTCTACGACTACGTCATGGACACCCCGCGGATGCCGGAGTGGCAGCTGAGCGCCGTGTCCGCGGAACGCCTCGACGAGGGGCCCTTCGGCATCGGCTCCCGGTTCCGGGTCACCCGGCACGTCGGCCGCCGCGTGATGCCGATGACCATGGAGGTCGTCGAGTACGACCCGCCCCACACCTGGGGCATGCGCGGTGTCGACGGCCCCGTCCGGGCACGGGTGCACGGCGAGGTCGAGCCGTTCGACGAGGGACAGCGCTCCCACGTGACGATCGAGATCGACTTCGAGGGCCACGGCCTCGGCAAGGTCCTGGTACCGCTCGTCATGCGCCCCCAGGTCCGCAAGGAACTCCCGCGCAACGAGCAGCTCCTCAAGGACCGGCTGGAGCACGTGGGCGAGTAGGGCGTTTCCCCTACGGTGTCGCGGTGGGCAGGCGGGGCACGGGCCACTGTCGGCGATCTGCGACACTGGTTGAGCCATGCCTAAGCCCGGAGAACTCACTTTCGTCGCCCCCCGCGGAGCCAAGAAGCCGCCGCGGCATCTCGCCGATCTCACTCCTGCCGAGCGCAAGGAGGCCGTCGCGGCTGTCGGGGAGAAGCCGTTTCGTGCCAAGCAGCTCTCGCAGCACTACTTCGCGCGGTACGCGCACGAGCCGGAGCAGTGGACCGACATTCCGGCCGGTGCCCGGGGGAAGCTGCAGGAGGCGTTGCTGCCCGAGCTGATGAGCGTCGTGCGGCATCTGTCGACCGACCAGGGCACCACGCGCAAGACGCTGTGGCGGCTGTTCGACGGGACGCTCGTCGAGTCCGTGCTGATGCGTTATCCGGACCGGGTGACCATGTGCATCAGCTCGCAGGCGGGGTGCGGGATGAACTGCCCGTTCTGCGCGACCGGGCAGGCGGGTCTGGACCGGAACCTGTCCACCGCCGAGATCGTGCACCAGATCGTGGACGGCATGCGGGCCCTCAGGGACGGTGAGGTCCCCGGCGGTCCGGCGCGGCTCAGCAACATCGTGTTCATGGGCATGGGCGAGCCGCTCGCGAACTACAACCGGGTCATCGGGTCCATCCGGCGGCTCACCGACCCCGAGCCCGACGGCGTGGGGCTCTCGCAGCGCGGGATCACCGTCTCGACGGTCGGTCTCGTCCCGGCGATCCACCGCTTCGCCGACGAGGGCTTCAAGTGCCGTCTCGCCATCTCGCTGCACGCGCCCGACGACGAGCTGCGCGACACCCTCGTCCCCGTGAACACGCGGTGGAAGGTCCGGGAGGTGCTGGACGCCGGGTTCGAGTACAGCGCCAAGTCCGGGCGGCGGCTGTCCATCGAGTACGCGCTGATCCGGGACATCAACGACCAGGCCTGGCGGGGTGACCGGCTCGGGCGGCTGCTCAAGGGCAAGCCCGTGCATGTCAATCTCATTCCGCTGAACCCGACGCCCGGGTCGAAGTGGACGGCCTCACGGCCCGAGGACGAGAAGGCGTTCGTCGAGGCCATCGCCGCCCATGGTGTGCCGGTGACGGTCCGGGACACCCGTGGACAGGAGATCGACGGGGCGTGTGGTCAGCTCGCGGCCACCGAACGGTAGTCTGACCGTCGTACATACACCTTCATATTCCGACAGGGGAGCGCCACAGCGCTGAGAGTGCGGCACACGGCCGCAGACCCTCCGAACCTGGCCCAGGTCATTCTGGGTAGGGAGATCGGTCATCACTCGAGCTGTTGCGCCCTGCCCGGGAACCCTGAGTTCCCGGGCGGGGCCGCGTCTTCTCCTGGTCATCCAGGAGGAATCCAGTGAGCAACAACATCAAGCGGCTGACGGCCGTGGTCATCGGGCTCGGGATGGCCGGCACGCTCGCCGCGTGCGGGTCGTCCGGTGGAGACCAGGGCTCCGGCGACTCCAAGACCGTGACCCTCGTCAGCCATGACTCGTGGGCCGCGTCCAAGGACGTCATCGCCGCCTTCGAGAAGCAGTCCGGCTACAAGGTCGACGTCCTGGAGGACGGCGACGCCGGGCAGGCCGTGAACAAGGCCATCCTGACCAAGGACAACCCGCAGGGCGACGTCTTCTTCGGCGTCGACAACACGCTGCTCTCGCGGGCGCTCGACAACGGCCTGTTCCAGCCGTACGAGGCGAAGGGCTCGGACCGGATCAAGGCCGAGTACCGCGCCGACCAGGGCAAGCACCGGGTCACGCCCGTCGACACCGGCGACATCTGCGTCAACTACGACAAGAAGTACTTCGCCGACCACAAGCTCGAGCCGCCGAAGAGCTTCGACGACCTGGTCAAGCCGCAGTACAAGAACCTCCTGGTCACCGAGAACGCCTCAGCGTCCTCGCCCGGTCTCGGCTTCCTGCTCGGCACCGCGGCGAAGTACGGCGACGACGGCTGGCAGGGCTACTGGAAGAAGCTCAAGGCCAACGGCGTGAAGGTCGTCGACGGCTGGGAGCAGGCCTACAACGAGGAGTTCTCCGGCTCGGCCGGCGGCAAGAAGGCCAAGGGCGACCGGCCGCTCGTCGTGTCGTACGCCTCCTCGCCGCCCGTCGAGGTCGTCTACGCCGACCCCAAGCCCGGCGCGGCACCGACCGGGGTCGCGCAGGGCACCTGCTTCCGGCAGGTCGAGTACGCGGGGCTGCTGAGCAACGCCGAGAACACCAAGGGCGGCAAGGCGTTCCTCGACTTCCTGATCAGCGAGCGGTTCCAGGAGGACATGCCGCTCAACATGTTCGTGTACCCGGTGCGCGAGGGCGCCCAGGTGCCGCCGGAGTTCGTGAAGTTCGGGCCCCAGGCGAAGGATCCCGAGACCATGGACCCGGCGAAGATCGCCGACCACCGTGACCAGTGGGTCAAGTCGTGGACCTCACTCGTACTGAAGTAGCCGTCCGCAGGGACCGTCGCGGGAGCGCGGCGCGGTTCGGGCTCATCGCCCTGCCCGTCGCGTTCTTCGCCGCGTTCTTCGCCTACCCCGTCGCCGCGATCGTCGCGCGCGGCCTGAAGGTCGACGGGGCCTGGCGGTTCGGGCGGATCGGGGAGGTGCTGGCGCAGTCCGACGTCCGGCACGTCCTGTGGTTCACCACCTGGCAGGCGTTCGTCTCCACCGCGCTCACCCTGCTGATCGCGCTCCCCGGCGCGTATGTCTTCGCGCGCTTCGAATTCCGGGGCAAGCAGGTCCTGCGGGCGGTCGTGACCGTCCCGTTCGTGCTGCCGACGGTCGTCGTCGGTACGGCGTTCCTGGCGCTGGTCGGGCGGGGCGGGCTGCTCGACGAGCTGTGGGGCGTACGGCTGGACACCACCGTGTGGTCGATCCTGCTCGCGCACGTCTTCTTCAACTACGCGGTCGTCGTACGGACCGTCGGCGGGCTCTGGGCGCAGCTGGACCCGCGGCAGGAGGAGGCCGCGCGGATGCTCGGGGCGTCGCCCTGGAAGGCCTGGCGGCAGGTCACGCTGCCGGCGCTCGGGCCCGCGGTGGCCGCCGCCGCGCTCATGGTCTTCCTGTTCACCTTCACCTCCTTCGGTGTCGTCCAGATCCTCGGCGGGCCCACCTTCTCGACCCTGGAGGTGGAGATCTACCGGCAGACGTCGGAGATCTTCGACCTGTCCACGGCGGCCGTGCTGACGCTGATCCAGTTCGTCGCCGTGGGCGCGATCCTCGCCCTGCACGCCTGGACCGTACGGCGGCGGGAGACCGCGCTGCGGCTGGTGGACGCGTCGCTGACGGCGCGCCGGCCGCGCGGCGCCGGGCAGTGGGCGCTGCTGGGCGGGGTGCTTGGCACGGTCGTCGTGCTGCTTCTGCTGCCGCTCGCCGTGCTGGTCCAGCGGTCCCTGGACGCTCCCGGCTTCGGCTACTACCGCGCGCTGACCAGGGCCGACGGCGGGATCTTCCTGGTGGCGCCGATCGAGGCGATCGGCAACTCGCTGGAGTACGCCGTCGCCGCCACCGTGATCGCCGTGGTGATCGGTGGCCTCGCCGCTGTCGCGCTCACCCGCCGGGACGCCGGGCGGTTCGTGCGCGGCTTCGACGCGCTGCTGATGCTGCCGCTCGGGGTGTCGGCCGTGACCGTCGGCTTCGGGTTCCTGATCGCCCTCGACGAGCCGCCGCTGGACCTGAGGTCCTCGTGGATCCTGGTGCCGCTCGCGCAGGCGCTGGTCGGGGTGCCGTTCGTCGTCCGGACCATGCTGCCCGTGCTGCGGGCGGTGGACGCGCGGCTGCGGGAGGCGGCCTCGGTGCTCGGAGCCTCGCCCTGGCGGGTGTGGCGGGAGGTGGACCTGCCGATGGTGCGACGGGCGCTGCTGATCGCGGCCGGGTTCGCCTTCGCGGTGTCGCTCGGGGAGTTCGGGGCGACGGTGTTCATCGCGCGGCCCGACAACCCGACGCTGCCGGTGGCCGTGGCGCGGCTGCTGGGACGGCCAGGGGACCTCAACTACGGCCAGGCGATGGCCCTTTCGACGATTCTGATGGTGGTGTGCGCCGTGGCCCTGCTGGTGCTGGAGAGGCTCAGGACCGCCGACCGGACAGGGGAGTTCTGATGCTGCTGGCGCTGGAGGGCGCGACCGTCCGTTTCGGCGGGCGGGCCGTGCTGGACGCCGTCGATCTGGAGGTCGCCGAGCACGAGATCGTGTGTGTGCTCGGGCCCAGCGGCAGCGGCAAGTCGACCCTGCTGCGGGCCGTGGCCGGGCTGCAGCCGCTCGACTCCGGGCGGGTGTCGCTCGACGGGCGCGACCAGGCCGGCGTGCCCGCGCACCGGCGCGGGGTCGGGCTGATGTTCCAGGACCACCAGCTGTTCCCGCAGCGGGACGTGGGCGGCAATGTCGCCTTCGGCCTGCGGATGCACGGGGTGTCGAAGCGGCAACAGGCCGAGCACGTACAGGAGTTGCTGGACCTCGTCGGGCTGCCGGGCGCGGCCCGCCGGGCCGTCGCCGCGCTGTCCGGCGGGGAGCAGCAGCGGGTGGCGCTGGCCCGGGCCCTGGCGCCGAGCCCCAGGCTGCTGATGCTGGACGAGCCGCTGGGCCAGCTCGACCGGTCGCTGCGGGAGCGGCTGGTCGTGGAACTGCGCCAGCTGTTCGGCCGGTTGGGCACGACCGTGCTCGCCGTGACGCACGACCAGGGGGAGGCCTTCGCGCTGGCCGACCGGGTCGTGGTGATGCGGGACGGGCGGATCGCCCAGTCGGGTACGCCGCTTCAGGTCTGGCAGCGGCCGGCCGACGCGTTCGTGGCCCGCTTCCTCGGCTTCGAGAACGTCATCGAGGCGACGGTGGGCGCGGAGGCCGCGGACACGCCGTGGGGCAAGGTGCCGGTGCCGGAGGGCGCCCCGCAGGGCACGCGGACCCTCCTGGTGCGGCCCGCCGGCGTACGCCTGGTGCCCGCCGGTGAGGGCCTGCGCTGCACGGTGACCGCACGCACCTTCAAGGGCACCCATGTCGCCGTCCACCTCCAGCCGGAGGACGCCCCGCGCCTGGAGGCGGCGTGCGCGCTGCGGGAGGCGCCGGAGGTCGGGGACGAGACCGGAGTGGAGTTCGACGCGGCCGAAATCGTCGTGCTCGACTGATCGTGCTCCGCCTAGGGTGCGGGGCATGACACTCCTGGCGCACGACCGCTACTGCGACGAAATCGCCCACCAGGTCGGCCTGTTGAGGTCGGTGGTGACCTCCGGGGCCGACCTGTCCGCCACTGTGCCGACCTGCCCGGACTGGTCGCTGGAGGAACTGGTCCGGCACACGGGCGGCGCCCTGCGCTGGGTGGAGCTCATGGTGCGGACCCGGGCCCAGGAGGAGGTGCCCGAGGAGGAGGTGCCGGGTGCCCAAGGGCCCGAGGTCCGGGGCGACGCCGCCGCGCTGGACGCGTGGCTTGCCCAGGCGGGCGATGAGGTCGTCGCCGCGCTGCGGGAGGCCGGGCCGGACGCGAAGGTGTGGGGCTGGGCGGGGATCCTCAGCGCCGGGTTCTGGGCCCGCCGGGTGACGCACGAGATCACCGTGCACCGCGCGGACGCCACGCTCGCCGCCGGGCTTCCCTACGAGGTCGCGCCCGATGTCGCCGCCGACGCGATCGACGAGTGGCTGCAGATCGTCGAGTACGTGCAGCGGACGGTGCCGCACGACGCGGCGAGGGAACTGCGCGGCCCGGGCCGCAGTATTCACCTGCACGCCACCGACACCGGGCCCGAGGTGAACGCCGAGTGGCTGGTCGTGCTCACCGAGGACGGTGTCACCTGGCGCCGGGGCCATCAGAAGGCCACGGTCGCCCTGCGCGGGCCGCTCACCTCCGTGCTGCTGGCGTTCTACCGGCGGCTGCCGCTGGACGCGCCGGAACTGGAGGTTCTGGGGGAGCGGGAGTTGCTGGAGTTCTGGCTGGAGCGGGCGACGTTCGGGTGAGACGGACGTGGCCCGCCCCCTGGGTCACGGGACGGGCCACATCAAGGTGTGCGCAGGCGTCAGCTCTCGCTGTTCGCCCCACGACGGCGCATGCCGAAGAACACCGCGCCACCACCGACGACGACCAGGGCCGCCGCGATGCCGGCGATGATGCCGGTGTTGGAGTTGGCGCCGGTCTCGGCGAGGTTGGAGTCACCGGCCGGGCCGGGCGCGTTGCCCGCCGGCGTGGTGCTCTGGCTCTCGGACGGCGTCGGAGCCGGGGTGTCGGTCTCCTCGGCCGGCTTCGAGGGGGAGGCCGACGGGGTCGGCGTGGCCGGGGGAGTCGAAGCCGGGGGCTCCTCCTCCTTCTTGCAGGCCGTGGCCGGGGTGACGAGGTTCGGCTTGATGTCCTCGTCGACGTACGGAGCGGCCTTCACGTGGATGCGGTACTCCGCGTTCGGCTTCCAGTCCTCGGCGAAGGTGATGGTGGTGCCTTCGCGTGAGCCCTTGACCTCCTGCTCGCCGACCTTCTTCGCGTCGGCGCCGTTGTTCTGCAGGTACACGGTGACGGTCGCCTTGACGCCGGCGGGGTCCACGTCGGTGACGGAGATGACGCCCTTGTCGCCGTCACACTTCGCCTCGGCGGAGAACTCGTTGATGTTGCAGGCGAGCGCGTTGCCGGCGGTACCGAGCGCGAGCGCGGCCGAGGCGGAGGCGACACCGAGGATGCGCACGGCACGTGCGCGGCGGGATACGGACAGAACTGCCACGTTTGTCCTTTACAGGATGCGTTTAAGCGGGGGGCTGAGGCAGTGGTGACGGAACATCAGCACTACCAGGAGACTCACAGGTTTATAAGCGCCGCATAAGTAGTGTCAACGCATATGCAGCTTGCAAGCACTTGCTTTGCCTGCTTATTAACCGCCGAGGCGTTTCAACGCCCCCGGCGCCTCCTCGATCCGCTCGACCAGCGCGATCCGCGCCTCCATCGAACGCCCCCTGGCCAGCGACTGGAGCAGCGGCCACGTCGGCAGCTTCTCCGTCCAGTGCGCGCGGTTCACAAGCACCATGGGCGTCGGCTCGCCGCGCGACTCATAGTAGTTCGGCGTCGCGTTGTCGAAGATCTCCTGTACGGTGCCGGCGGCTCCCGGCAGGAACACCACGCCCGCGGTCGACCGGGCCAGCAGGCCGTCCTCGCGGGTGGCGTTGGCGAAGTACTTGGC
The DNA here is from genome assembly GCF_045040895.1 of Streptomyces purpurascens. NCBI lineage: Bacteria > Bacillati > Actinomycetota > Actinomycetes > Kitasatosporales > Streptomycetaceae > Streptomyces > Streptomyces purpurascens. The sequence goes on from NZ_CP108341.1 coordinate 6,681,520, forward strand.
GATGTGCGAGGCGAACGGGTTCGGCGGCTCGTGGCCGTAGAACCAGGTCGGGATGCCGACGGAGCGGCCGCCCCGCGGCCAGCGGGCGCGTATCTCGAAGGCCGCCGCCGCCCACTGGGTGATCGACGGCGTGAAGTGCGGTGCCTTGCCGAGCAGTTCCAGCGACTCGGTGAGCATCTCGTCGTCGAACGGGGCCGCGTACGCGCCGAGGTTCGCCGCCTCCATCGCGCCCGGGCCGCCGCCGGTGGCGACCGTGAGACCGGCGCGGGTCAGTTCGCGGCCGAGCCGCGCCGCCCCCGCGTACTCCTCGGTGCCCCGGGCCATCGCGTGGCCGCCCATCACGCCCACGACCCGGGCGCCGGACAGGAGTTCGTCGAGCGCGTCCGAGACGGAGTCGTCGTGGACCGCGCGCAGCATGGACGCGTAGATGTCGCCGTCGGCCTTGGTGCGCTGGAGCCAGGCGTAGGCGCGGGCGTCGGGCGTGGCCTCGTAGCCGTCCGGCAGTGACGCGAAGAGCTCGTCCGGCGAGTAGACCAGGCCGCGGTACGGATCGAAGGGCAGATCCGGGACGGGCGGAAAGACCAGGGCGCCGTCGCCGCGTATCTTCGCGGCCGCGTCCTCGCGCATCGCGCAGCCGAGGAAGATCGCGCCCGCCGTGTCCGTGGTGAGCAGTTCGCGCGTACGGTCCGTCAGGTCGACGGCCTGGACGCGGTGACCGGCGAGCGTGCCGCGCGCCGCGACGGTGGCGTCGAACTCCTCGAGCGTCTCGATCTCACGGTCGTCATGGTGGGCCGCATGGGCGGGCATCGTCTGCACCCGCCCATGCTGGCACAGCGGGTCTCAGCCCTGGACGGCCGCCGGGTCCATCCACACGACCTCGAAGGTGTGGCCGTCCGGGTCGTCGAAGGCGCGGCCGTACATGAAACCGTGGTCCTGGGTCTCGCCGGAGACGGAGCCGCCGGCCGCGACCGCCTTCTCCACGAGCTCGTCGACCTTCTCGCGGCTCTCCGAACTCAGCGCGATCAGCACCTCGCTGGTCGTCTTCGAGTCCGCGATCTCCTTCTTCGTGAACTGGCGGTACTTCTCCTCGGTGTGCACCATCACGACGATGGTCTCGCTGATCACGACCGAGGCGGTGGTGTCGTCGCTGAACTGCTCGTTGATCGTGTAGCCGAGTTCCGTGAAGAACTTCTTCGAGGCGGCGACGTCGCTGACACACAGGTTCACGAAGATCATCTGCTGGTACATGTGCGGTCTCTCCCATCGGGGCCGTGCCATCGGGTCCGTGTCGTTACGCGGGGATAGACCGGGGGTCCGCGCGGAACTCATCGCGGTCCGGAGATTTTTCTCCTACGAGTTCTCAGCGCGCCAGCGGCAGCGCCGCCAGCTCCGCGACCGTCAGGGTGAGCGGAGCGAACAGGGCGAGCAGCGCGCCCGCGCGCAGGGCCGCGGCACTGCGCAGCATGGTCGCGGGGGCGCCCAGGCGCAGCAGCGCGGAGGTGGTGTCGGCGCGGGCCTGCCGGGCCTCGACGGCGGCCGTCAGGAGCGTCGCGACGGTGCAGCCGGTCACGAGGAGCACGCCGAGGAGGGTGAGCGGACCGAGCGACAGTCCGTTCGGGGCGTGCAGCAGCGCCATCGCGTACGTGGCCGACAGCACCGCGCAGACCACGCCCAGGGGGCGGCCGATGCGGGTGGCCTCCGTCATGAGGATGCGGCCGGCCAGCAGCCGCAGGGCGCCGGGGCGGGCCGACTGGAGCAGCCGGCCGCACAGGTGGGTCAGGCCGGGACCGGCCAGGGCCAGGCCGACGGTGGCCAGCGTCCAGCCCGCCATGACGCCGGGGGAGGCGCCGGAGAAGGTGAGATCGGGCGCCGCGGGGGCGCTGCGGCTCGCGTAGGTCTCCACGGCGAGCCCCGCGGCCAGGACGGTGATGCCCCAGGGGAGGCCGGAGGGGGCGGCGGTGAGGGCGGCGTCGGCCGTGACGGCGTCCGGCGGCACCGCCTCGGAGGCCGCGGGGGCGTCGGCGGTGTCCGGTGCAGCGGCGGGCCGGGCGGACGGCCGAGCGGGGTCCTCGATCGTGCTCACCGCGCTCCCGGCGTCCGCGACGGTCGCAGCCGGGGCCGGTTCGCCGGTCCGCGCCTGCGGGGGGCCGCTCTGCTGCCCGGCGGGCTCGCCGGCGCCGGCGCCCCCGGGCCGGGTGATCTGCCGGCCGAAGCGGCCGTACGCCCCGAAGGTGTCGAGCGTGCTCGTGCGCCGATACGCGCCGAAGCGGCCGTACACCACCCGGGCCGCCGCGGCCGCCCGCTGCTCCCTGGGCCGCAGCGTCAGTACCACCGAGATCGACGCGCCCGCGGGCACGAGCGCCAGCAGCGTCAGGGCCCCCGGCAGCGGCAGCGGCTGGTCCGCGGCGAGGGCCTCGGCCGCCGCGCCGTCGAACGGCAGGCCCGTCAGGTCCCCCCGCAGGTGCAGGAAGACCAGCAGGGCCAGCATCGAGCCCAGGGTGCAGGACAGGGCCGTCGTCGTCGCCGAGACGGCCATCAGGCGCAGCGGGCCGAGGCCGATCGCGGAGAGGCCGGTGCGGGGCTTGGTGCCGGGATCGGTGCGGGCCACCGCGAGGGCGAAGTACAGCGTGGCGGCGAGGGGCGCCGCGCACCAGGCCAGGCGCAGCGCGGCGGCGCCGGGGGAGCCGGGGTGGCCCAGCGCGTAGCCCAGGGCGCAGAGCAGCAGGAAACCCGTGCCCGCCGAGGCCGCCGCGACCAGGAGGCGGCGCAGCTGGACGGCCGGGTGGGCGGCGCGGGTCAGACGGAGAGCGAGCACGCCGCCCGGCCTTCCGGCTCGGTGGTCTCGGCGACCGGCGGCAGGTGCACCGTCTGCACACGCCGCCCGTCGAGCAGGAAGACCGTGCGGTCGGCGAGGGCCGCGGTGTCCGGGTCGTGGGTGGCCAGGACGACCGTGATGCCGTGCGAGCGGGCCGCCGTGGTGAGGGTGCGCAGCGCGTGGGCGCGGTCGGCGCGGTGCAGGGGCGCCGTCGGCTCGTCGGCGAACAGGACCGAGGGCGCCGGGGCGAGTGCGCGGGCGATGCACACCCGCTGGCGCTCGGCCTGCTTCAGCTGGTGCGGGCGCTTGCGGGCGCCGTCGCCGATGTCCAGGCGCTCCAGCCACTCCAGGGCCGCTCTCTTGGCGCGGCGCCTGCTGGTGCCGCGCAGCATCAGCGGCAGGGCGGCGTTCTCCCAGGCGTTGAGTTCCGGGACCAGCGAGGGGACCGGGTCGATCCAGCCGAAGCGGTCGCGGCGCAGCCGCTCCCGGGTGAGGGCGCCCATGGTGTGCACGGGCACGCTGTTGAACCAGACCTCGCCGCGCCGGACGGGTGCCAGGCCGGACAGGCACCGCAGCAGGGTCGTCTTGCCGCTGCCGCGCGGGCCGCTGACGGCGAGGATCTCGCTCTCCCGGACGCCGAGGGAGACGCCGCAGAGCGCGGGCGAGCCGTCATGGTGCTGGAAGTGCAGGGCGCGTGCCCAGAGCACGTCGTTGTCCGGCGGGGCCTCCATGGGCGTACACCTCGGTTCAGATCCGTAGTTCCCGTGCCATCCCCCGTGCGGGGGAACGAAGGCGGGGCCGATCAGTCACTGCGCACGCTAGGCAGCAGGAGGCGGGAGGCCGGACAGCACGCGGCCCCGGGCCGCCGTTTCTCACTCGAACGGGCGGCACCGGGGCTGGTGTTGATCGTCCAGTCAGACGATCGGGGTGACGATGCTCAGAGCTTCGTCCAGGCCTCCGAGAGGGTGGCCCGCAGGATCTGCTCGATCTCGTCGAACGTCGACTGGTCGGAGATCAGCGGCGGGGCGAGCTGAACGACCGGGTCGCCGCGGTCGTCGGCGCGGCAGTACAGGCCGTTGTCGTACAGCGCCTTGGAGAGGAAGCCGTACAGGACGCGCTCCGTCTCCTCGTCGTTGAAGGACTCCTTGGTGTTCTTGTCCTTGACCAGCTCGATGCCGTAGAAGAAGCCGTTGCCGCGGACGTCGCCGACGATCGGCAGGTCGTGGAGCTTCTCCAGGGTGGAGCGGAACGCGCCCTCGTTGTCGAGGACGTGCTGGGGGAGGTTCTCGCGCTCGAACAGGTCGAGGTTGGCGAGGCCCACGGCCGCGGAGACCGGGTGGCCGCCGAACGTGTAGCCGTGCAGGAAGGTGTTGTCGCCCTTGTAGAACGGCTCGGCCAGTCGGTCGGAGATGATGCACGCGCCGATCGGGGAGTAGCCCGAGGTCATGCCCTTGGCGCAGGTGATCATGTCCGGGATGTAGTCGAACTTGTCGCAGGCGAAGATCGTGCCCAGCCGGCCGAAGGCGCAGATGACCTCGTCGGACACGAGCAGTACGTCGTGCCGGTCGCAGATCTCGCGGACGCGCTGGAAGTAGCCGGGCGGGGGCGGGAAGCAGCCGCCCGCGTTCTGCACCGGCTCCAGGAAGACCGCGGCCACCGTGTCCGGGCCCTCGAAGAGGATCTGCTGCTCGATCTGGTCGGCGGCCCAGCGGCCGAAGGCCTCCGGGTCGTCGCCGAAGAGCGGGGCGCGGTAGATGTTGGTGTTCGGGACCTTGTGCGCGCCCGGGACCAGCGGCTCGAACGGGGCCTTCAGGCCCGGCAGGCCGGTGATGGACAGGGCGCCCTGCGGGGTGCCGTGGTAGGCGACCGCACGGGAGATGACCTTGTGCTTGGTGGGCTTGCCGACCAGCTTGAAGTACTGCTTGGCGAGCTTCCAGGCGGTCTCGACGGCCTCGCCGCCGCCGGTGGTGAAGAAGACCTTGTTCAGGTCGCCCGGCGCGTGGTGCGCGAGGCGCTCGGCCAGCTCGACGGCCTTGGGATGGGCGTAGGACCACACCGGGAAGAACGCCAGCTCCTGCGCCTGCTTGAAGGCGGTCTCGGCGAGCTCGACGCGGCCGTGCCCGGCCTGCACCACGAACAGTCCGGCGAGACCGTCCAGGTAGCGCTTGCCCTGGTCGTCGTAGATGTAGGTGCCCTCGCCACGGACGATGGTGGGTACGGGGGCCTTCTCGTACGACGACATGCGCGTGAAGTGCATCCACAGGTGGTCGTACGCGGACTGGGAGAGGTCCTTGCTCACGGCTATCGGGTCCTCACGGTTATCGGGTTCCCCACATGTAGGTCTGCTTCTTGAGCTTGAGGTAGACGAAGCTCTCCGTCGAGCGCACTCCGGGCACGGCCCGAATGCGCTTGTTGATGACCTCGAGGAGGTGGTCGTCGTCCTCGCAGACGATCTCCACCATCAGGTCGAAGGAGCCTGCGGTCATCACCACGTACTCGCATTCGGGCATGGCCGTCAGCGCCTCCGCGACCGACTCCACGTCGCCCTCGACGTTGACGCCGACCATCGCCTGTCTGCGGAAGCCCACGGTGAGCGGGTCCGTGACGGCGACGATCTGCATCACGCCCTGGTCGAGCAGCTTCTGGACGCGCTGGCGCACGGCCGCCTCGGAGAGGCCGACGGCCTTGCCGATGGCGGCGTACGGCCGGCGGCCGTCCTCCTGGAGCTGTTCGATGATGGCGAGGGAGACGGCGTCCAGCTGGGGCGAGCTGCCGTTCCTGGACTCGCGGGAGGACTCGCGGAGTTCCCGCGACCCCTTCTGATCTGCGCTTCGACTGGCCACGAGCTCACTGTGCACGAGGTCTCGTCACTTCCGCAAGGCGTGATCGATGAAATCCGTTGTTTTGATTGCCTAACCCTGCGGATTCCGCACGAATGAAGGGAGCGGGGGTGTTGAAAACGTGGACCGGGCGACTAGGGTGGGTGTCTCAAGTACTGGACATCCGAACTGGAGGGCCGGCAGTGAGCACCGAGCTTCGTCGTCTGCGCAACTACATCGGCGGTGAGTTCCGGGACGCCGCCGACGGACGGACCACCGAGGTGGTCAATCCCGCGACGGGTGAGGCGTACGCGACCGCTCCGCTGTCCGGGCAGGCGGACGTGGACGCCGCGATGGCGGCGGCCGCCGAGGCCTTTCCCGGCTGGCGCGACACCACGCCCGCCGAGCGTCAGAAGGCCCTGCTGAAGATCGCGGACGCCTTCGAGGAGCGCGCCGAGGAGCTGATCGCGGCCGAGGTGGAGAACACGGGCAAGCCCATCGGGCTGACCCGCTCCGAGGAGATCCCGCCGATGGTCGACCAGATCCGCTTCTTCGCGGGCGCGGCGCGGATGCTGGAGGGCCGCTCGGCCGGCGAGTACATGGAGGGCCTGACCTCCATCGTCCGCCGTGAGCCGGTCGGTGTCTGCGCGCAGGTCGCGCCGTGGAACTACCCGATGATGATGGCCGTGTGGAAGTTCGCCCCGGCGCTCGCGGCGGGCAACACCGTCGTCCTGAAGCCGTCGGACACCACCCCGGCCTCGACGGCCCTCATGGCCGGGATCATCGGCTCGATCGTCCCCAAGGGCGTCTTCAACGTCATCTGCGGCGACCGCGACACCGGCCGCATGATGGTCGAGCACGACACCCCGGCGATGGCCTCCATCACCGGCTCGGTGCGCGCCGGCATGCAGGTCGCCGAGTCCGCCTCCAAGGACCTCAAGCGCGTCCACCTGGAGCTGGGCGGCAAGGCGCCCGTCGTGGTCTTCGAGGACACCGACATCGCGAAGGCCGTCGAGGACATCTCGGTCGCGGGCTACTTCAACGCCGGGCAGGACTGTACGGCCGCCACGCGCGTGCTCGTCCACGAGTCCATCCACGACGAGTTCGTCTCCGCCCTGGCGAAGGCCGCCGCCGAGACGAAGACGGGGCAGCCGGACGACGAGGACGTGCTGTTCGGCCCGCTCAACAACCCCAACCAGCTCAAGCAGGTCGAGGGCTTCATCGAGCGGCTGCCCGCGCACGCGCGCGTGGAGGCCGGCGGCAAGCGCGTCGGCGACAAGGGCTACTTCTTCGCGCCCACCGTCGTCTCGGGCCTGAAGCAGGACGACGAGATCATCCAGAACGAGATCTTCGGCCCGGTCATCACCGTCCAGTCCTTCTCCGACGAGGAGCAGGCCGTGACGTGGGCCAACGGCGTCGAGTACGCGCTCGCCTCCTCCGTGTGGACCAAGGACCACGGCCGCGCGATGCGCATGTCCAAGAAGCTCGACTTCGGCTGCGTGTGGATCAACACGCACATCGCGCTGGTCGCCGAGATGCCGCACGGCGGCTTCAAGAAGTCCGGCTACGGCAAGGACCTCTCGGCGTACGGCTTCGACGACTACACGCGCATCAAGCACGTGATGACGTCGCTGGACGCCTAGTCACCCGGTCGACGCCGCGGCCCCGGACGGGTGGTTTCCGTCCGGGGCCGCGGTGCGCGGCTCAGGTGCTGTTCGCGCTCGACGGGCCGAAGAACTCGATCTCCGCGATGGCGACCTGCTTCTTCGCCGAGATGCCGTGGGCGGACTCGATGGTGAAGCGGACGGCGGTGACCGCGCCCACGCGGAAGGCACGCCGCTGGGGGCCCGCTCCCTGGTCGAGGGTGATCTGACGGGTCGTCTTCTTGCCGTCGGCCCCGGTGATCGTGGCCTCGACGCGGTGCGGGAGCGCCGACTCGCGGAGCTTGTCGGGACGGATGGAGACGCCCGGGGTGATGATCAGGTCCAGGAGCCGGGTCGGCTGGTCGAAACGGGCCTCCACCCACTGGCCCTTGCCCGACTCGGAGACGCCCGGGCCCCACCAGGTGTCGTTGAGCTTGTCGAAGGCCAGGTCCGGCTTGTGGCCCGGGAAGTAGCGGGACGCGGCGTAGCGGTCCGGGGACACCTCGGCGCGCTTGGCGAAGTGGTCGCGGGTGGCCTGGATGCCCTGGGGGATGTTGATCACCAGAACGATCAGCAGGGACAGCACGATCACGATGCCCAGCCAGGACAGGACACGGTCGAAGGTACGGCGCAGCCGGGGGCGGTCGCCCGCCCACGGGGCCTCCTGGCTGCCGAAGGGGCCGAGCCTTCGCCACCAGGGGAGCCGGACCGGGCCGGCCGGTCCGTCACCGGCCATGGGCATCGCGCACCGGGCGCAGAAGTGCCGCTCGGGCCGGTTGCGGGTGGCACACCACGGGCAGGGGGCGCCGCCGTCCATGCCGTGTTCCTGACCGGGGGCGCGTACGGCCTGCGGGCGCTGGGGCTCGGGGCGGCCGGGCAGGACCGGGGTGACGGAGGGGTGCGGGTCGGGCTGGGGTTCGGGGTCCCCGACCGGTATGAGGAGGCTGCGGGCACGGTCGGTCATGCCGTGTGTGTCGGCGTCGGCGTCGGCGGGGTGCGGGGTCTGGGTGGCCGGGGGGACGGGTTCGGTGGGGGCGGTTTCGTCCGGGGGCGGGGTGGTCGGGGAGGGGGATTCGGGGGTGGTGGTGCCGGGGTCGGCGGTGGTGTGGGGGCCGGCGGGGTGGTCGTCGGGTGTGCCGTGGTGGTCCGGATGGCGGGGGGCCGCTTCGGGGGTGGCGGCGGCGCGGGCGGAGGCCTGTTGCGTCGCCGTGCCCGTGCCCGTGCCCAGCCGGTCGCGGGGTGTGCGGGCCAGACCCGCCCCGCCGTCCGGCCGGGCGAAGGCGTCCCAGCCGGGCTCGGGCGAGGGGGCGCCGCCGCCGCCCGACTCGCCGTTGGCGGCTCTGGCGTGCTCGGACGACCTGGGCGGCACAGCCGGCTCGGACGCCGGGGCCGGTTGCGAGGGCCGGGCGGCCTCGGCGCGGGGGCCGGTGCCGCTGGCCGGGCGGTCCGTCCAGCTCAGTACCGCCCCGCAGGCGTCGCAGAAGGACTGGCCCGGTTCCGCGCGGGTGCCGCAGTCGGCGCAGTTCTGGGGGGTTGTCATGTCTCCCGGGTCCTTTCGGCGGGGGCACCGGCGGTCACCTGGACCGTGTACGGCATATGAGCGGGGCGGGCGGCGGACACGAGGGTCTCCAGGCGGTAGTGGTCCGCGCGGGTCGGGGCGGGAAGTCGTAGGTGGACGTGCAGACGGGGGCGGGGCGCGCCGGGGAACGGGCCGAGCGGCCGGGCGCTCCACGCGGCGCCGCCGCTCTCGGTGATCTCGGGCTCCACGCCGAACGCGAGCCGGACCGCCTCGGACAGCCCGCGCCGGGTGCCGCGGATGCGGTGCAGATACGCGGCGGCCGCCACGGCCGCCCGCAGACGCGCTTCGGGTTCGTCGCCCGCGGTCTCCGCGCCGACCCAACTCCCCAGCCACTGGGTGAAGTCCAGCGGGGTGAGGGACGGGCGGAAGTAGGTGTCGAGACAGTCCAGCACGCTCAGGATCGGGGCGATCACGTCGTCGAGCCCGGCGACGAACCGCTGGGCCAGGTCGTCGTCGGCGAAGACGGCCGGCAGCATCGTGCCGATCGGCGCGGAGGATCCGAGGCCGTCGATCGAGCCCCTCATCAGGAACCGTCTCCGATCACCCGGACGCGGTGGTCGAACGAGAACACCAGCGACGGCGCGGACAGATCGATCCGGTCCGTCGGCTCGCCGCGTTTGCCGGTGAGCGGGTCCGCGGGGTGCAGGACCACCTCGTCGACCAGCTCCACCCCCGGCACGCGTTGCAGCACCGCGAACACCTCCCCGGCCTGCACGGGCCGCCCGAACCGCCAGCCGGTGCCGTCCGTGCCGCCGGTCAGCGGATCGAGGTGCCGGTAGAGGGCGTCGTGCACCTCCCGGCGCACCCGGTCGGTGTCGACACCCCGGAAGGCATGCACCGTGGCCACCACGGTGACGCCCTGGTAGTACGGCGGTCCCACCGCCAACCGGGTCCCGATCAGGCGCCGTTCGTCCAGGTGCCGGGTGATGCGGTCCAGCAGCGCGTCGCCGGGCACGAGTTGTTCGAAGCGCAGTCGGCCGCCGGGGTCCGGCACGGCCTGCGGCACGACCAGCACCCGTACCGCGTAGGCCCCGTGCTCGCCCTCCTCGCCCTCCAGGCAGGTGATGCGAGCCGTCTCCGGGGCGGCGCGGCGGGCCAGTTCCTCGTAGTCGCGCAGCGTCACGGCACGCTCCTGGGCGCGCAGGGTGATCGGGGCCCGGACCTTCGCCTCCTCCACCGTCTCCCCGTCCACGCCGCCGCGCGCGGCCTCGCGGTTGACGACCTCGGAGACGTACGGGATGGAGCTGCGCAGGACCTGTACGGCGCCGCGCGCCACATTGCCCGCGCGCCCGCCGCCCGTGCGGTAGCGGCGGGCCCGGACGGGGGCGCCCTTGGGGGCGACCATCCCGTACTGCCGCAGGGATCCGTCGGGTTCGCGCACGGCCGGGCCGAAGGCGATCTCGCCGGTCGTGGCGTCGAGGGTGATGTGCCGGTCGTACGGCCCGGAGCCCGCGAAGTTAGGGACGACCCGCCAGTCCGTCCAGCCGTCGTGCTCGGCGGTCTGCAGCAGCACCGGCGGGTCGTCGCCGACCACGGGCGCGTGCACCAGGCGCAGCCGCTGGCCCGGCAGCCCGGTGGACTCGCCGAGCGCCTCGTCGTACACGGTCTCGGCGTGCACGGCGGCCGTCGTGCCGCCGATCGTGAAGGCCTCGGCGGCGCGCACGGTGGGCGAGGTGGTGTAGAAGGGCTGGTTCGGCCGGGGGTCGGTGACCCGGCAGCGCAGCCAGCCGGCCTCCTGGCCGGCGTTGCGGGACAGCACATGCCCGCCGGGGATGTGCAGGACCACCTCGCCGGGCCGGTTCAGGCCGCCCGTGCCGTCCCGGTCGACCTCACAGGGCTGCCAGCCGTCCGCGGTCCACGCCTCCCACACCAGCGGCGGCTGGCGCGGGTCCACGCCGACGCCGTCCACCCGGCTGTCCAGGTCCAGGGCGACCGCGCAGTGCGGGACCGCGGCGGTCAGGCCGAACAGCACGGCGTCACCGGGGCCGGGCGACTCGGCGAAGCACAGCAGGTCCTTGTCCTCCTCGGCGAGGTCGGAGGTCCGGTCGACCATCGGCTCACCCCGGTGCTGCACCAGCAGATGACGCAACGCGCAGGGCACCACCGTCAGTTCGCGCTCGGTGCCGAAGACCACCGCCTCCTCGCTCTCGGTGCGCAGCGTGGCGACCTCCGTGCCGACCGGCACCCACACCGCCTCCTCCTGCGGGGCCGACAGCCAGAACGTCACCTCGGTGCGGGCCGCGGACGGCGGGAACAGGGTGATCCCGACGAGGTCCAGGAACGCCAGGTGGTTCTTCTCCGGCACCCGGTTGAGCCGGTAGACGATCTGGTCGGCCATGTGGGCGACCGTCTCGACGAGGGTGACGCCGGGGTCGGAGACGTTGTGGTCCGTCCACTCCGGGGCGCGCTGCTGGATGTAGCGCTTGGCGTCGTCGACGAACTGCTGGAAGCGGCGGTCGTCGAGGTTGGGGGAGGGCAGTGCCATCAGCGGTCGCTTTCGGGGGCGTCGGGCTCGTCGTGGGACGGAATGACGTAGAAGGGGAAGACCAGGCTGCGCGGGTTGTTGGTGCCGCGGATCGAGTACCGGACGTCGATGTAGAGGACGCTCTGGTCGGTGCCGGCGCTGACCTCGACGTCGTCGACCTCGATGCGCGGCTCCCAGCGGTCCAGGCTGGCGTACACCTCGTGCTGGATACGGCCCGCGGTCTGCTCGTTGACCGGCGCGAACACCAGGTCGTGGATCGCGCAGCCGAAGTCCGGCCGCATCGGCCGCTCGCCCGGCGCGGTCGACAGGACCAGCCGGATCGCCTCCTCGATCTCCCGCTCCCCGCTGACCAGCGCGATTCCGCCGGTCGGCCCGATGCGCAGCGGGAACGACCAGCCGGACCCGACGAACTGCTCGGCCATCAGAACCACACCCTGTCTTCTCTGGAAACGGTCACGGGATCGGCATCGGCACGGGAATGGTGGTGACGCCGAACACCTTCGAACCGATGAGGGTGGTCGGGGACTTGATCGTCGTGTTCGCGAGCGAGTTGATCTGCACGGTGCCGACGCCGGTGAGGTTCGCGACGCCCTTCGCGTCCAGGTTCAGGGCGCCCAGCGCGTTCACGCTGATCGCTCCGGCGGCCCGCATGTTGACCACCCCGCCGCCCTGGATGGTGAGCGGACCGCCGCTCTTGAGGGTCAGGCTGCGCCGGGCGCTGAGCAGGAGATCGGCGCCGGCCTCCACCGACACCGACCGGCTGCCCTTGATGGTGACCGAACCCTTGCTGTCCACGACGATCTCGGTGTTCGTCCGGTCCAGGTTGATGACCAGCTGCTTGTCGCCGGAGGCCAGCCGGACACCCTGCTTGCGCAGGCCGGTCTTCTGGCTGAGCAGGTCCATCCGGTTGCCGTCCCGGTCCGAGACGGTGTGCCGGCTCGCCTTCTTGCGCACGGTGTCGTGCAGCGGCACGTCGTGCACGGGCGTCGGCTTGTCCTTGCCGTTGTAGAGCCCGCCGATGACGAAGGGGTGGTCGAGGGCTCCCCGGTCGAACGCGACGAGCACCTCGTCGTTGACGTCCATCGGGAAGATGCCACCGCCGCCCAGACCGCCCCACTGCACGGTCCGCGTCCAGTCGCTGACATAGCTGTCGTCCAGCCAGGGGAACTGCAACCGGACCCGCCCCTGCTTGAGCGGGTCGTTCACATCGGTGACCAGGGCGTTGGCCACGCTCGGCAGCCGCGGCGAGCTGTCGGCGCCGCCGGAGGCGAGCCCGTACAGCGACCGCCACTGCCGCCCGCTGACCGTCACCCACGCCTCGTAGTGCTTGCCGTCGCCGAAGACATGCCGCACGGACGTGGCCGTGTACTTGCCCTCGAAGGGCTGCCCGACGTCCGAGAGCGTCACCGGAACTCCCGGGCGCAGCTTGGGATTTCCGCGCGCGACGACCTCCATCTCGGCGAACGAGGAAGTGAGGTCGTCGGCGAGGGCGTCGGCGGCGAACTTCACCTCGTTCTGCCGGTCGTACGGCGTGCTCGTCTCGACCAGCTTGGCCGGCTTGAACTTGCCGGCCGCCGCGCCGGGTGTCGTGCCGATGCCGATGCCCGGGTTGTCGGTGGCGGGCGCGGTCGCCGTCAGCTTCTTCTTCGTCGTGACGTCCCAGCCCCGCGACTCGACCTTGCCGACCTGGTCGGCGGCGGTGACGGCGGAGCGCAGCCGCAGGATGTCGCGCCCGGCCTGGAGCACGAACGGGCTCCGGTCGCCGTCGGTGCTCGGCGAGGGCGCCCCGGACGACGGCTTCGGCTTCACGAACTGGAAATTGCCGTCCGCGTCGACGGACATCACCATCTCGTTCTCGTCGGCGAGCCGGGCGAGGAAGTCCCAGTCGGTGACGTTCGACTGGCTGATGAACTCGTACACCGTCTTCGTCGACTGCACCCGCCCCACCGGCACCCCGCCCTGCGCGGCGAGCTTGCGCGCGATGTCCGACGCGCTCTGGTTGCGGTAGGCGGCCACCCGGCGGCGGCGCAGCAGACGGTGCCCGAGGTCGTAGCCGCGGATCACGGTGAAGGTGCCCGTGCCGTCGTAGTCGGCCTCCAGACCGGTGACCTCGCCGGTCAGCAGCGGGTCGGCGGCGCCCTGGCCGTCGGACACCGGCGCGATGACCACCGGGGTGCCGAAGGTGACCTTCAGATCGCGCAGGAGGATCCGGTACGGGTCCCGGAACGTCAGCCGGAACGCGGCCGGCACCCCGGCGCCCTGGTCGACGTAGCTGTCGACCAGCGCCCGGGCGAAATCGGGCGGCAGCTTGGCGCCCCCGAGCTTCACCTCGACGACGTTGGAGAACGCGGACTGCACCATTACGGACGTACCTCCTCGGCGGCGGGCAGCACCAGTTCCGCACCGGCGGGCAGCCGGGACGGGTCGTCGATGCCGTTGGCCTCGGCGATCGAGCGCCAGGCGGCGGCGTTGCCGTACTCCCGCCAGGCCAGCGACTGCAGCGAGTCGCCCGCCACGACCCGGTGCACGCGCTGCGCGGTGAGCGCGCCCGACGTCGGGTTCTGCCTCTTGGTCTTGCTGGGGATCTCGTGCAGCTGGAGCCGGCAGGTGGCACGGATGGGCACGCCGGTCGTGCCGAAGAGGGAGTACGTCGCCTCCACCGAGCTCACGTACGCCGTGAACCGGGCCGTGGAGAACGACCCCCACTGGAACACCACCCAGGGCGGCGACGGCTGCTTCGCGGCGATGCTGGCGTTGGTCACCTCGCAGCACGCGAGCAGCGACTCCACCTTCTTCAGCACGGTGTTGCCGGTCGGCCTGGCGGAGGAGTCGAGGAAGATCTCCACGCCCATCTCCCGCGCCTCGGCGCCCATGAACTCCGGCAGGGCGCCGTCCCGTTCGATCTGCGCGGGCGTCGACTTCCACTGGGCGCGGCGGGTCAGGGACAGCTGCGCGGGATTGAAGTCGAAGCCGAAGGTCTTGATGATCCCGCCGGGCGTGGTGCTCTTGCCGACGGGGGGCTCGTGGATCGCGAGCGTCGCCCTGACGAGGCTCTTTCCGGCGCCCCTGCTGCTGGCTCTTGCCATGTCGTGATGCCCCTTCAGTCCGTGAACCCGTGGTGGGCGATCTCCAGGACCTCGGTCGCCACGGCCGGGTTGGCGGGGTCCAGGCTGGGACCGCTCCAGCTCACCGGCAGCACCTCGATCAGCCCCCAGCGGGCCACCTCCGAACCGTCCGCGCGCAGCGCCGCGATCTGGGCGGTGGGCCGCTTGATCCCCGTCTGCACGGACGAGATCCACTTGGCGACCTTCGTGGTGTCCGGGGTGAGCGGGCGGGTCAGCCGGATGGTGGAGAAGGTGACACGGGTGGGCAGCTGCCAGACGAACCCGTTGTTGCCGCCCTCCTGGCGCTGCTCGACCTCCACCTGGGACGACAGCCCTTCGCATCCGTTGAAGTAGCCGAGGCTCTCACCGTCGATGCTGAGGGTGAACCAGATGGTGGAGCCCGGGTCCTGGCGGGACATCGAGGGCCTTTCTGTATCAGTGGCGGGGGTCGCGGAGTCGGCCGATCCGCTCGCGGTCCATGCGGAGTTCCGTGCGGATCAGCCGGGTGATGCGGCCGATGAGGCGGTGGACCAGTTCGTCGAGCTGGAAGTCGGTGAGCTCACGGGGGTCGAAGCCGCCGTTCGGGATCTCCGTGTAGGCGGGCGGGGGCGGTTGGTTCGAGGACGCGGAGGCGGCTGCGGATGCGGCTGCGGATTCCGAGTACGGGGGTGGAGAGCTCTGGGGTGGTGTGGTCTGGGTGGTGAGGGTGTTGGCGATGGTGGCGGCCGCCGCGGCCGCGAGGGCGCCGGTGGTGTTCTTGGGGGCGTTCTTGGTCGTGGTCTTCGGCTTCTTCCAGAAGCGTTGGACCACGGGGAGAGAGGAGGTGGGGGTGTGGGTGGCCGGGGGTGTCGGTGGTTGTGGGGCTGTGTTCACGGGGGCGCCCAGCGGGGGGCGGCGGGGTGTGGTGGGTGTGGCGGGGAGGGGTGGTGCCGGCTGTTGGGGTGAGGCGGTGGGCTGTGGGGTGATGGGTGCGCCGAGGCCGAGATGGGGGGTTCGGCGTGTGGCGGGGGGCTGTGCGGGGCCGGGTGCGGTGGTGCGGTTGGGCGACGGGGTGGTGGGAGGGAGGGCTGCTCGCTGAACGGTGCGCGCTGACGGCAGTGGAGCGGCGGTTGCTTCGGCAGCGGGTGCTGCGGGCGCGGGGCCGTGGGGTGGCTGCGGTTCGGGGGCGGTAGGGGAGGGAGCGACGCCGGTGGGTGCCGGAGCAGGCCTGTCGGCAGGGGGCCGTGGTGGTGCGACGGGGGCGCCTGCTGTCGGGGTGGGAGCGGGGGAGTTGGCCCGGCTGTCGTTGGCAGGTGCCGGTGCGGTGTCGCCGGGGCGTGCCGTAGCGCCGTGGCTGAACTGTGGGCGTGGCGGTCGGGCGGGGGTGGCTTGTTGGCGTTGGACCGTCTGGGCCGGGCTGGTGCTGGTGCTGGTGCTGGTGCGGGCAGGCGCGGGGGCCGGTGGGGTGGGGGTGCCTGTGGGCGGTGTGGGCCCGCCGGGGAGTGTGGGGCGGTTGCCGAGCTGTGGGGGTGGGGCGGGGGTGCCCGTCGGCGGTGTGGGTGTGGTGGGTGTCGTGTGGCTGTCCCGGCCGGGTGCCGGTGTGGTCTTGCCGAGCTGTGGGCGTGGTGGTCGGGCGGGGGTGGCCTGTTGGCGTTGGACCGTCGGGGCCGCGCTGGTGCTGGTGCTGGTGCTGGTGTGGGTGCGGGCAGGCGTGGGGAGCGGTGAGGTGGGGGTGCCTGTCGGCGGTGTAGGACCGGCGGTGGGTGTGGTGCGGTTGGGGGCGGTGCCGCCGGTGGGTGTTGCGGTGCCGTTGCCGGGCTGTGGGCGTGGGGGTGGGGCGGGGGTGCCCGTCGGCGGTGTGGGTGTGGTGGGTGTCGTGTGGCTGTTCCGGCCGGGTGCCGGTGCGGTGTTGCCGGGGGCTGACGGCGTAGCGGCGTTGCTCGCCTGCGTGCGTCGTGGCGTCTGGGCGGGGGTGGCCGGGGTGTGAATCGGTCCGGTGCCCGTGCCGGTGGGCGACGGCTGGGGGCGGGCAGGGGTGGCCAGGCGTCGTTGGACGGGCGGAGTCGGTGCGGCTGCGGCGTCGGCCGTGCTGTGTGCGGACTTGCCCGGCAGCGACGGAGCGCCGGTGGGCCCTTGCGCCCCGGCCGGTCCTGACGGCGGCGTCACCGCACCCGGCCGGGGCACGGCCCCCTTCGGCCGCGTGGGCGCTGCCTCCGCAGCCGGGCTGTTCGTCGTACGGCTCGTGACGGCCGGGCCCGACGGGAGGCCGTCGCCTCGGTCGGTGGTGGCCGGGGTGTTGCCGCGGTCTGCATCGGCGGGGCTGGTGACCGAGCGCTGCACAGAGGCCGGGGTCGTGGGCGCGGGTGTGTGAACTTCCGCCCCACTGCTGCCGGTTGACGCGCTGGAGGTGGCGTCCGCCGCTGTGACGCCTTCGGGCCTCGCGGTCCGCCGTGTCGCCGGGAGCGTCCGTCGCTGTACCGGTGCCGTTCCTGACTGCGTCCTCGTCAGGGAGTTGGGCCGGGGCGGGCGGCTTGCCGGAACGGGCGTCACGTGGAGGCCAGGAACGGGGAGTGGTGCGGCGACCTGCTCCCGGACGGGCGGCGGTATCGGGGACACCACGGGAACTGCCGGAGCAGCCGTAGTGACGGGAGTGGTCGAACGGGCGGTCGCAGCACGTGCCGACCCCGCCGGCACCGATCCGCCACCCGACGGTGCGGAGCCGCCCGTACCCAGCCGCTGGACCACGCGCGCACGCGTACCGGCAGCCCTCGCGACCCCGCCGGCCTCCGCGCCGGCGGCAGGTCCCGGGGTCATGCCGGCTTCCGCGCCGCCCCCGACACGCTCCGAGCCCCCGGAAACCTTCGTCGAGGCCCCGGCACTCTTCGATGGCCCGGGAGTCATCGAAGGCTGGGGAACCGTTGAGGCCCTGGCACTCTTCGATGCCCCGGGCGTCTCCGAGGCCTGGGGAACCGTTGAGCTCCTGGCACTCTTCGATGCCCCGGGAGTCTCTGAGACCCCGGCACCCATCGATGCCCCGGGGCCCTCAGAGGCCTGGGGAAGCGTTGAGCCCCCGGCCCCCTTCGATGCCCCGGGAGCCGCCGAGCCGCCGGGCACCTTCGAGCCCCTGGCACCCTTCAGAGCCCCGGGAGTCCCAGAGCCTCCGGGAGTCCCAGAGCCTCCGGGAGTCCCAGAGCCCCGGGAAACCATCGAACCCCCGGAAACCCCCGAAACCCCGGACCTCTCCGAGCCCCAAGGCGCCCCCGAGCCCTCCGAAACTCCGGCCACACCCCCAGCCCCGGCGGTACCGGCACTGCCACTGCCACCTGCACTGCCACCGGTCCCGGCACCGGCCCCGGCACGGGACCCCGTCGGCCCCACCGCCCTCGCCGGAATCTCCCGCAACGGCACCGCCGGTGCCCGATGCACCACCGGTTCCGAGCCGGTCAACGGCAAAGCTCCCGTGGGGCGTTCGAGGCCGAACACCGGTCGGCCCGATGTCGGGTGCGAGAGGTCGCCGAGCAGGGTGCGTGACTGCCCGTTCAGGACCGCGGGCGACGCCGTGCCCGCGAACGACGGGTTCTGCCACGTCGGCAGGCGCCCGCCGAACCCCGCGTCCGCGACCCCGGCCTCCTGCCCGGAGGCCAGGGCCCGCTGGATCGACGGCAGCCTCGACCAGGCGGCGCTCACCACGGGGCCGGCACCGGCACCGGTGCCCGCACCCGTACGCGCGGAAGCACCGTCGGCCGGTACCGCCCCTTCCGACGCCCCGGGAGACGCCTCGGGAGACGCCTCGGCGGCGGCGACCCGGTCGCCGCCGTCAAGCCCGCCGTCCCGCCGCCCCCGCAACCGGTCCAGGAACCCCATGCCTCAGTCCTCCGCCCCGGCCCGCGTGACCAGGGACGCGATCTCGGCCGTGTAGCGGCGGCGGTCGCGGTGTTCCAGGTCCAGGATGTCGTCCATGCTCCAGTGGAAGTGGTAGGCGACGTACGCGATCTCCTCGTGCAGCCGGTCGGTCGCGTACGTCACGATTCCCCCAGGCGGCTCCCGCCGAGTTCCACCTCGAAGGGCTCCGCGCAGTGCGGGCACTCCACAGCCGCGCGGGTGTGGCCCTCCGCGTTGATCTGGCGGTAGAAGTCCTGCAGAAAGGCGAGGTCCGAGGCGAACATGTTCTCCACGGTCCCGTCGTGCACCGTCGGCAGCGTGCCGAGCCGGGTGATCACCCGGCCGAGCAGCACCACCGACAGGAACGCCGGGTTCTCCTGCACCCGCACGTCCCGCAGCGGCACGAGTTCGTCCCGGGCCGTCGACAGGCGCATCACGCCGTCGCGGTGGACGGTGCCCGACTCGTCGACGTATCCGCGCGGCAGCTGGAAGGGGAACTCGGTGCGCAGTTCGTACTGTTGCTGCGGCGGGGCCTGCGCCGGGACCGGGGCGGCAGGCGGGGCCTGCATCGGCCCCGGCCCGGGTGCCGCTTCCGGCGCCGGCGCCGCGTCGGCGCCGGAGTACATCACCGCGCCGCCGGCCCTGGCAGCCGTACGCCGCATTACTCGATGTCCAGTTCTTCGAACACGATGGTGACGGTCTCGGTGAGCGCCGACGCCTCGCCCGCCTTCACGGTGCTCGTGTCGATCTTGCTGCACCACGCGTTGCGCATGTTGTAGCGCTTCACGGGGTTGCTCTGGTAGTCCATCATGATGATGGACGCGTTCTTGCGGGCCGTGCTCATCTGGCCGGTGATCGACTGGTTGATCCACTCGGTGAACGCGGCCGACTGGGTCATACCGCGGACGACCGTGCAGGTCCCGTTCTTCTTCACGCCCGGCAGGTTCACGACCTTGTTCTGGCCGTTCTGGGTGTTCTGCTGGTACGTGATGACGTCCTGCTCCATGGACAGGCCGCTGACCTCGGCGAGGTACTCGACCATGACGCCGTCGATCTGCAGCCCGAAATTGTGTGAGGTGAGGGAGTCACCCGGCGAAAGGCTCATGTGCTGTCCGCTGTCCTTCTAGAGGGTCTTGGTTGAGGGGAGGCGCGCGGCCGGGTCTACTCCTCCAGCTCCCCGCCTCCGCTGGAGAACTGGGCCAGCCGGAAGATCACGAACTCGGCGGGCTTCACCGGGGCGATGCCGATCTCGCAGACCACCCGGCCGACGTCGACCGACTCCGGCGGGTTCGTCTCGTCGTCACACTTGACGTAGTACGCCTCTTCGGGGCGCTGGCCGAACAGGGCGCCGTCGCGCCACTCGTTGACCAGGAACGCCGAGATGTTGCGCCGGATCCGCGCCCACAGGTTGTGGTCGTTCGGCTCGAACACCACCCACTGGGTGCCGATCAGGATCGACTCCTCCAGGTAGTTGAAGTACCGGCGGATGTTGAGGTAGCGCC
The DNA here is from genome assembly GCF_045040895.1 of Streptomyces purpurascens. Classification (NCBI taxonomy): domain Bacteria; kingdom Bacillati; phylum Actinomycetota; class Actinomycetes; order Kitasatosporales; family Streptomycetaceae; genus Streptomyces; species Streptomyces purpurascens. The sequence goes on from NZ_CP108341.1 coordinate 6,701,328, forward strand.
AGGCCGGGTCGGAGGAGAGGGTGCGGGCGCCCCAGACGCGGATGCCGCGGCCGGGGAAGGCGCGGATGCAGTTGACGCCGATCGGGTTGAGCAGGTCCTGCTCGCCGCGGGTGATCTGGAGTTCGAGGTCCACGGCGCCGCGGACGACCTCGTTGGCGGGGGCCTTGTGGACGCCGCGCTCGGAGTCGTTGCGGGCCCAGACGCCGGCGACATGGCCGCTCGGCGGCACCAGCCGGGCGTGACCGGTGGCCGGGTCGAAGGTCTTGATCCAGGGGTAGTACAGGGCCGCGTACTTGGAGTCGTAGCCGGCGGTCTCCTGGCGCCAGACCCGGATCTGGCGGGCGTTCATGCCCGGCGGCGGGTCGATCACGGCGACCCGGTCACCCATCAGCTCGCAGTGCGCGATCAGCCCGAGCTGGACCGCCTTGACGGCCTCCAGATCGATCGCGCCGCGCTGGTAGGCGGCCATCAGGTCGGGGACGGCCACCATGGAGACCTCGTCCACGGCCTCCAGGCCGCCGAAGCCGGTGCGGTCGGCGGAGTCACCGAGGTACTGGGCCGGGCCCGGGTGCGAGGCGTCCGCGTTCCCGGTGGAGGCTGCGGGGGCGGCGGGCGCGGGCGCCGGGGCCGCGAGGGCCACCGTCTGGTTGTCCGGGCGGGCCAGCTGCGCGGCCGGCGCGGCCTCGGTGACGGTGATGAGCTTGGAGCGCTCCTTGACCTGCGTGACGACGTAGTTGCGGCCGCCCTTCTTGGCGGTCACGTCGAACGTCTCGACCGGCTTGTCACCGTCCTTGACGATGAGCTTGAACCGCTCGGCGGGACCCTCGCCCTCGGGGTCCGCGACCTCCACGCTCAGGTCGCCCTGCGCCACGGCCGTGACGGCGAAGGTGCCGAGCTGCTTCGGCTCGCCCGCGGGCAGTGCGGCCGGGGCGTTGCCGGAACGGCCGGTGACGGCGGCGGGGCCCTGGTCGGCCTCGACGGGAGCGCCCTCGGAGGAGCCCCCCACGCGGACGACGTACGCGGCGGAACCGCCGTTGTTGAAGAAGCCGTAGACGGAGTGCGCGAGGTAGTACCCGTCGGTGAACTCACCGAAGGCCGCGACGTACTGCGTCCAGTTGGTGACCAGTGTCGGCTCGTTCAGCGGTCCGGTCGGCGCGAGTCCGACGAAGGCCGCCACCGAGGTCCCCACCCCCTCGATCGGGCGCGAGCCGCTGGCCACCTCCTCGACGTAGACGCCGGGCGACAGGTAGGACGGCATGCTCTGCTCTCCTCGGGGTACGAGACACGAACAGCTCTCACCCTCGCGCGCGCCGGGCCGGTGCGGAAACGGCCTCCGGTGCCGAAGCGGGGGCAATCCGGTTGCCCGCAAGGGCAGTTCCGAAGGCGGCCGCGGCCGCAGTTCATCCTGACGGCGACCGGCGCACCGGCGCCCCGGACCTGACGGCCCCGCGCAGTGGCCCGTTCGGCCCTCTCATCGTGCCCCTAAGCTTCCTGACGTGCCGTGGGCACCCCGGCTAGCGTCGCGACGTGAGCCTGTGGACATCTCTGGAACCCGCCTCCGCGACCGTCGACCCGGGCAGCAGCACGCGCGTGCGCCTGCGCCTGCGCAACACCGGTGACGTCGTCGACGAGTACCGCTTCGAACCGGTCGGCCCCGTCGCCCCCTGGACGACGGTCGAGCCGGCGTCCCTGCGCCTCTACCCCGGCACGACCGGCACGGTGGAGCTGACGTTCGCGCCGCCGCGTACGCCGGACGCCACGGCGGGCCCGAACCCGTACGCGGTGCGGATCACGCCGACCGAGCATCCCGAGGCGACGACCGTCCCCGAGGGGAACCTGACCATCACGCCGTTCACCGAGGTGCGGGCGGAGCTGGTGCCGCCCACGGTCAAGGGGCGGTTCCGGGGACGGCCCCGGCTCGCCGTCGACAACGTGGGCAACACCAAGCTGACCGCGTCCCTGAGCGGCAGCGACAACGGCGACGAGCTGTCGTTCGACATCCACCCGGCCAATGTGCAGATCGAGCCGGGCCGGGCGACGTTCGTCAAGACCACGCTCAAGCCCAAGAACATCATCTGGTTCGGGTCGAAGGAACAGCGGCCCTACACCCTCGCCGTGCAGCGGTCCGGCGCCACGGCGATGCCCGTGGAGGGGACGTTCGTCCAGCGCGGGTTCCTGCCGGGCTGGCTGGCGACCCTCTTCGGGATCCTGTTCGCCCTCGCGTTCACCTTCCTGATCCTGTGGCTCACCTATAAGCCCTCGGTCATCACCAAGGCCGACGCGTCGCCCGTCGGCGCCGGCAGCACCCTCGCGCCGTCCCCGACACCCACCCCGTCCCTGACCTCGGCGCCGCCCCCGTCGCCGACGCCGCAGGAGTCGGAGGCCGGCGGGGAGCAGGGCGGCGGGGGTGCCGCACCGCCGCCGCCCGCCAAGAAGAAGCCGAAGCCCGTGGTGCCGGCGATGAACGTCCTGCTGTACAACCCCACCACCAAGAAGTGCGCGGCCGCCGTCGAGAACAAGGCCGACGGGCCGGTCAAGCAGTTCACCTGCGACGAGACCCAGCAGGACAACCAGCGGTGGAACCTGGAGGTGAAGTACGCGAACAAGGGGCCGGGCGGTCACGCGCTGTTCCAGATCCGCAACGTCAAGGACCAGCTCTGCATGGACCTGCCGAACTTCGGGGCGGCCCCCGTGCCGTCCGGGATCACCGAGTACACCTGCGCCGGCACGATGCAGGACAACCAGCTGTGGTGGATCGACAAGCAGGAGAGCGGGGCCTACTGGATCCGCAACTACGCCAGCAACAGCAAGTGCCTGGACGTGTCCGGCTACAGCACCGGCGGTGACGGCAGCAACCTCACCCTGTTCCACTGCTCCAACACGGACGACCAGGAGTGGAAGATCGTCCAGCCCTCGGACGGCTGACGGCCCGGCCGGCTACCAGGTGCCTTCCCCCGGCACCAGGCGGCCGGCCTTGCGGTACTCGCGGCGGGCGCCCTCCAGCAGGTCGTCCGCCGTGACTCCGCCCCCGCGCCCGGCGGCCAGGTAGGCGGCGGTCACCACCGCGCTGCGGATGGAGCCGCCCGCCAGCTCGAAGCCGCTCGCCACCGCGTCGAGCGCGATGCCGTCCGCGCCGGGCACGTGCGACAGGCTGTGCCGCCACAGCGCGAGGCGCTGCCCGGCGTCCGGGAACGGGAAGTCGACGATCAGGTCCAGGCGCCGGGTGAAGGCCTCGTCGATGTTGGCGCGCAGGTTGGTGGTGAGGAGCGCGATGCCGTCGAAGGACTCCAGCCGCTGGAGCAGGTAGGCGCTCTCCAGGTTGGCGTACCGGTCGTGCGCGTCCTTCACCTCGGACCGCTTGCCGAAGACGGCGTCGGCCTCGTCGAAGAGGAGCACCGCGTCGGTGCGGTCGGCCTCGGTGAAGATGCGTTCCAGGTTCTTCTCGGTCTCGCCGACGTACTTGTCGACGATGGACGACAGCTGGACGACGTAGAGATCGAGTCCGAGGTCGGCCGCGACGACCTCCGCCGAGAGTGTCTTGCCGGTGCCGGACTCGCCGGCGAACAGGCCGAGGACGCCCCGGCCCCGGCCGCCGCCCGCGCTGAGCCGCCAGTCGCCGAGGACCTGGTCGCGGTGGCGGGCGCGCAGGGCGAGTTCCCGCAGCTGGGTCAGGGGCCCGTCGGGCAGGACGAGGTCCCGCCAGTCCACGTCGGGCCGGATCCGGCGGGCATGCTGCTCCAGGCCGGAGGCGGACTGCTGCCGGGCGGCGAGGCGCAGATGGGCGGGGGAGAGCGGGGTCCCGTCGAAGTCGGCGAGGCTCCGGGCCGCACGGGCGGCACGCGTGATGTGCTCACCGGCCAGGTGGTACGGGGCGACGGTGGCGGCCAGGTCGAAGCCGGGTTCCCCGCCGAGGGCGGCCGACCAGGCGTCCACCGCGCCCGCGCGCCGTGCGGGCGCCTCCAGGACGAGGGGATCCTGGTCGCACCACTGAGGGTCGTACGGGCGGGACCCGGTCACCAGCACGGGGACGTCGACCGCCGTGGCCAACTCCCGGAACAGCGCCGCCGGTTGCTCCGGCAGCCCCGTGACGACGACCGCGCGGTCACTCAGCCGGGCCTCCCGCAGCAGGTCCGGGACGCGGTCCTCGGGACCCGTGAACCGCACGGCCTCGACACCCGCGGCGCGCAGGGCGGCGGTGACACAGGGCAGCCCGTCGCCCTCACGGCGCTCGCGCAGATACACGGTGAGCGGCGGACCGGAGCCCAGCCGGGCGGCCAGCCGCTGGGCGATCCGGTCGGCCTCGTCGTCCGAACCGGGGGCTCGGAGGTCCGTGCCGGGCTCCGGTGCGGGCAGCGCCTGCAGATGCCCGGTGAGTGACGCGTCGGGGGTGTCGTCGCCGAGCAGGTGGGCCACGAGACGGTCCGGTACGCGCAGGGCGCGGCTGAGGAACGGCCGTTCGGGTTCCTCCACGGTGAGCAGCCCGAGCGCGGACAGCGGGGCCGCGGGATGCAGCCGGGCCCGCCCCTCGGCCAGGTGGACGGGGATCCCGCACAGGTCGAGGGCGAGCGCGACGGTGGCCCGCCGGCGGCTGACGTCGTCGTTGAGGTAGCCGTACAGCGGCTCGAAGCCGCGGTCCAGGTCGGGGGCGAGGGCGATGAGGAGCAGCGCGGTGTCGAGCTCGGTCAGGGAGAGCCGGGCGGAGAGGCCTGCCAGGCGGTCACCGGGCGGCCCTTCGGCGTCGGGGAGGGTGAGCGGCAACGGCTCGGCCGGGCGCAGCAGATGCCGTACGGCCTCCTCCGACAGGTACAGGCCGCGCAGCGGGTCGCCGGCCGTGGGGTCGCCGGCGGACCGGTGTTCCACCAGCAGGGCGGCCCGGTCCCGCAGTTCGGCGAGGCGGGCGAGGAGCGCGGTGGCGGGGATGTCGGTCGTCCGAGTGGTCATGTCGTGCGGTCCAGCCCCCGGCCCCGGCGCGCCGTCCTGCGGGCCTCCCGTGCCTCCTGGGCCGCCGCCACCTGCCGTGCGCTGTGCGCGCGTTCCTCCGTCTCCGGCGGTGTGCCGTCCACCGTGCGGACACGGACCGCGACGCCCTCGGTGACGGGCGGACCGGCGTCGTACTCGGGGTAGGCCGGGAAGGGAGCGGTGATCACGAGGTCGAGGGACGGCTTGAGTTCGCCGCCGAGCGCGGACCAGATCTCCGCGAGGGAACGCGACTCGGTCTGGGTGCCGGCCACGGACATCGGGATCGTCATGCCCAACGCGCCGAGGGAACCCGGTAGTTCGGAGGGGCCGATCAGCTCGCGCGGGATCAGCGTGGCCAGTACTGCGGACAGTAGCCGGTGTTCGTCCTGGGGCTGTTTCGTCCACGCCGTCACCAGGTACGACAGCCGGAACCAGCGGGGCGGCTGCCGGTGCTTGACGATGAAGTCCCGTTCGTCGTGGATCGGGACATGGCCGCGCTGGCGGCGGGCGACGTCCTCCCGGATGTCGTACAGATAGGCGTTGATCGTGGGCGCGTTGCGGCGGGCGGCCCAGTCGCGGGTGGGGGCGTCGAGCGCGACGTCGATGCCGGAACCGGCCAGTGCGCCGCCGCTGAGCAGGTTCTTGAGAACCTCGTCCACTTCGTGGATCACCGATGTGCTCCCGTTCCCGCCCTGCTGTGCTGTGCGCCGCCGTATCCGATCCTGCCTTCCGCCCCGCCCGGCCCGCAGGGACGCCGGGGACGGCGGCCGGGCAGAACGCGCTGCCCGTGGGGTCGGCTTCGGATGCCCGTTCGGTCAGATGTAACCTTCCCGCAGGGCATGGGCCACGGCGTGGGCCCGGTTACGCAGGTGCAGTCGGGTGGTCAGCCCGTGCATCACGTTCTTGACGGTGCGTTCGGAGTAGGACAGCTTGCTGGCGATCTCACCGGTGTCGAGTCCTTCGGACACCAGCCGCAGTACGTCCACCTCACGGGGTGTCATCCCCGAGGCCGGAGCGCCGGTGCGGCCGGCGGCGCCGCGATGCAGGGTGCCCACCTGGTTGATCAGCCGGCCGAGCAGATCGGCGGGCAGGTCGCCGTCGCCCCGGGCGGCCGCGAGTACGGCCTGCACGAGCCGGGTCGCGGTGGCCTCGCGGCGCCACACGATGGCACCGACCCCGCACTCGATCACGTCGAGCAGCTCCGCCTCCCTCAGCGCGGACACCACGAGCACCGCCCGCGCGCCCTCGCTGCGCACCAGCCGGCGCAGCCGGGTCAGGGCCGTGTCGTCGAGGACGTCGTCGATGAGCAGGGCCACCGTGCCGGGGCCGGACTCGGTCTCGTCCCGCAGGTCGATCTCCGGGAACCGGCGCAGCTGGCTGAGCGCTCCCTCGCGCGATATCGGGTCCGTGGCGTGCACCGCCACGGGTATCCGGGACGCGGGATCGGCCGTGCCGGGGCGTGTGGTCCGCGATGAGCTGAGCAACCGTTTCCCCTATGTCCACGTACGCGCCACCTCGGTGGAGTCGGTGGCGGATGTGCACTCCTCACCCTTCTGGGGCGGACGGTGCGAACGCAATCGTGGATCACCACGAGACGCACCACGAGATCGGCCCCGCGCCGACCACGAGACCGCCGACGGCCGCACAGCAGCCGTGAGGTGACGGCCCGTCCGGTTCCACCGGGGCCGGAACTCGCCGCCGTGGCACTTGTCACGGCACCAGCCCCGGGCGCAGGCCGTCCTCGACGGGGGAAGACGCCACGTCCGACCAGGGAGGCAGGAATGCCCGATCCTCAGCCCGAGCAGCTGCGGCGTGCGCGGCCGGCCGAACACCGGGAGGCCGCTGCCCTGCTGGCGGCCGGCATCGCACGCGCCCGGTCCGGGACGGGCGGCCTCGTGCTGCTGCGCGGAGCCACCGGCACCGGCCGGACCAGCGTCCTGGAGGCGGCCGCCGAGGCCGCCGCAGCCCAGGGCATGCGGGTGCTGCGCGCCCGCTGCTCGCAAGGCTGGGCGGCCGCGCCCTTCGCAGCCGTGCTCCAACTCCTCGGACCCGTACCGGGCTCGGGGCAGACCGACCCGGCCGGCGACGAACACGAGCAGGCCGTCCTGCTCCGGCATGCGCTGCGCTCGTACGCCGGTGAGTCCCCGCTGCTGCTCGCCGTGGACGACGTCCACCTCGCCGACGGCCCCTCCTACCGCTGGCTGGTGGAGGCCGCCCGGCACGTGGACCGATTACCCCTGCCGATCCTGCTGGCCGTCACCGAACGCAGTCAGTACGACATCGATCCGCCGTCCCCGGGCTTCACCCACACCCTCTCTCCCGCCCTCGTCGACACCCACACCCTGTCCCCGCTCACCCCGGACTCGGCGGCCGGCCTGGTCCGCGCGCAGCACCCGAAGGCCCCCACGGCATGGGTCGAGAGCTGTGTCCGGGCCGGCGCGGGCAGCCCCCTGCTGCTGAGGGCCCTCCTGGACGACCTCAACGCCTCCGCCGGGTACGCGACCGACGTCCCGCTCCCGTACCCCGACCTTCCCGAGGCCTCCGCCGCTCTGTACCAGGGCTCCTATGTGGCCGCCGTGCAGTGGTGGCTGGACAGTGCCGGGAACGGCACGGCGGAGGTGGCTCGGGCTCTCGCCGTGCTCGAGGAGGGAAGGGAGCGGGCCGCAGGGGGAGCGGGCGGAGGCGAAGCGCAGGCCGGTCTGCTCGGGGAGCTCACGGGTGCCGATCCGGCCCGGGTGGCGGGCTGGCTCACCGCGATGACCGGGCTCGGCCTGCTGCGCCCCGGCCCGGACGGACTGCCCCGCTACGCCCATCCGCTGCTGAGGGACGCCGTACTCACCGGCGTCCCCGCGGCCCGGCGGCGCGCGGTGCACCGGACCGCCGCCGAGGCGATGCTGCATCGCGGTGCCCCCACCGCGGCGGTGGCACGGCACCTGCTGCGGTCCGGCCCCGTGGGTGCCGACTGGGCCCCGGCCGTGCTGCGGGACGCCGCCTCCCTCGCGCTGCGCGACGGCCGCTCCGACGACGCCGTCGCGTTCCTGCGCAGGGCCCTGGAGGAGCCGCTGCCCGACGACCACCGGCAGCGGGTGCTGACCGAGCTGGGCTCCCTGGAGTGCGCGGGCCGGGACTCCTCGGCCGGCATCCCCCGGCTCACCGAGGCACTGGGGCTGCACGGCACACCGCAGGACCGGGTGCGTGCCGCCGTGGCCCTCGGCACGGCGCTGGCCGGACGCGGCCGGGCCCGCGCCGCCGTCGAGGTACTGCGCACGGTGGACGGCCAGCTCACCGGACACCCCGACCTGGGCGGTGCCCTGGAGACCGCGTCCGCCCTGCTGTCCGACCAGGACCAGACGGTCCGCAGCGACGTGTACCGCCGCCTGTCCGAGACCGCCGAGCGCTCACCCGAACTCGTAGGACCGGCGACGCGGGCGTTGCTCGTCCGGTACGCGGCCAGCGCCGCACTGACCTCGGCGGGTGACGCCATGCGGCAGGTGCGCGCGCTGCTCGCCGAGCCGGCCCATCCGCTGACCGAGCCCTTCCTGCTCGGCACGTCCGCCGCGGTCGCCCAGTGGGCCGACGAACTCGACGAGGCCGACCGCCTCGTGGACCGCGGCCTGGCCGGACAGCGCCCCGACCTGCTGCACCCCATGCACGCGGCACTGCTCAACACGCGGGCCGACATCGCCGCCGCGCGCGGCGAGTACACGCTGCTGCCCGCCGAACCCCCCACCCACGCCCACGGCCCCTCCAACGTGCACGCCACCACCCTGATCGCACTCGTGGAGACCGGCCGCACCGCCGAGGCCCGGCGGCTCGCGGACGGCTTCGACCTGCGCGAGGCGCCCGACAACTGGGAGCTGAACCGCTTCCTGTACGCCCGGGGCGCGCAGCGCGCCGCCGCGGGCGACACGGCCGGGGCCCTGCACGACTTCCTGGAGTGCGGCCGCCGCCAGAGTGCCCGCGAGGTGGTCAGCCCGGTCGTCACCCCGTGGCGCTCCGCCGCCGCCGAATGCCGGCTGGCCCTCGGCAGCCCCCAGGAGGCGCTCGCCCTGGCCGAGGAGGAGCTGCGGCTGGCCCGGGTGTGGGGCACGCCCCGCACGGTCGGCCGCGCCCTCAGGGTGCTCGGCACGGTCACCGGCGGCCGCCGGGGCCTGCGCCTGGCCGAGGAGGCCGTCGCCCTCCTCGCGGACGCGCCGGCCGCCACGGAGGGGGAGCTGGTGGCCGCGCTCCTCGCGCAGGGCCGGCAGCTGACCGCCGCGGGCGAACGCGTCCGCGCCCGGGCCTGTCTGCGGACCGCCGCGGAACGCGCCGAGCGCCTGGGCGCGGTGCGGCTGCGGACCCTGGCGGAGGAGGCCCTGCGCGAGGGCGGGGCCCGCCGCGCCGCCACCGCCCGCACCGGCTCCGGCGCCCTCACCGGGAGCGAGCTGCGCATCGCCCGGCTCGCGGCCGGCGGCCGTACGAACGCCGAGATCGCCGGCCTCCTCCACCTCGCCCGGCGCACCGTGGAGACCCATCTGACCAGCACGTACAAGAAGCTGGGCATACGGCGGAGAGGTGAGCTGGGGCAGGCGCTGAGCAAGGACTGACCCCGCGGAGCGAAGCTCTCGGCGCCAGGACCCGGTGCCGAGGCTCGGCGCAAAAAAGTGTTATCGCCTCGCCCTTCACGCCGTCTCCACCTTGTGATCCCCGACATAGCGGGGACCCCGGGACCTGCTGAGAGGGTGCGTGCGGAACATCAGCGATCCGGACATCAGTGATCCCAGGCGTCGAGAGGCCACCGTGGACAGTCAGCACTGGCGCGCCACCGTCACGGCGGCGCAGGACGGCGACCGGCAGGCGCTGGACGAGCTGGTCGCGGGCTGGCTGCCGCTGGTCTACAACATCGTGGGCCGGGCCCTGAACGGCCACGCCGACGTCGACGACGTCGTCCAGGAGACCATGCTGCGCGCGGTCGGCAACCTCGGCTCCCTGCGCGACCCGGACAGCTTCCGGTCCTGGCTGGTGGCGATCGCCATGCGGCAGATACGGGACCGCGCGCGTCGCAGGACCCCGGACCGGCTGCAGGAGACGGCCTCCTCCGACTTCGCCGAACTGACCGTGCTGCGGCTCCAGTTGGATGGCCAGCGGCGCGAGGTCGCCGAGGCGGCGCGATGGCTCGACGACGAGGACCGGCAACTGCTGTCGCTGTGGTGGCTGGAGGTCGCGGGCGAACTGACCCGGCGCGAACTGGCCGCCGCCGTCGGCATCACCCGGCAGCACGCCGCCGTGCGCGTCCAGCGGATGAAGGAGCGCCTGGAGACCTCGCGCGGCATCGTCCGCGCCCTGGACGGCGCCTGTGCCGACCTGCGCGAGCTGACCGGCCGCTGGAACGGCCGGCCCGACTCGGTGTGGCGCAAACGGCTGGCCCGCCACATCCGCGGCTGCGGCTACTGCGGCGACACCCGCGCGTCCGTCGTACCGGCGGAACGCCTCCTGGTCGGCATCGCGCTCGTCCCGCTGCCCGTCGGGTTCACCCTGTCGCTCGCCTTCGGCGGCAAGACGGCCGTGGCCGCGGGCACCGCAGGCTCCGTCGGCTGGTCGGCCAAGCTGCTCGGCGCCCTCACCAAGCCTGCCGTCGCGATGACCGCCGGCGCGACCATCGTCGCGGGCGGCGCCTACGTCGTCACCCAGCCGCCGGACGCCCCGCCGCCCCGGGCCGCGGTCACCCCCACGGCCACGGCCACCACGCCCGGACCACCCCCACCGTCCTCCGCGCCGCCCGCCCCGAAGCCCACGCCGACGAAGAAGGCCGACCTCTACGGCACGGTCGTCGACGCCGTGGACCGCGCACCCGACCCGAACACCCGGCCCGCCGCCCTGCCGCGCCGCCCCGAGGCCGGCATCACCAGCACCGGCGGCCCGAAGGCCGTCATGCAGCACCGGGGCGACAGCGTGACGCTGAGCGGCCGGGGCTATGTCCTGGTCCGCTGGCAGATCTCGCCCAAGTCCCGGCCCGGCGCGCTGGTCATGCCCTCCTGGACCGGCCTGAAGGGCAAGCTCTTCCACGTGGCCTCCGGCGGCTGGCGCCGGTTGGACGACCCACTGGCCGGCGCCCCGGACGGCTACGCCACCGGCATGGGCGGGCCCGCCATCGGATACGCCGAACTGCCGTCAGGCACCCAGCAGATGTGGCAGAACGAGTACTTCTGGGTCGACGGCACCGTCACCCTCACCCAGAACGAACGGGGCTGCGACTACGGCCTGACCGTCTTCCCGTCGAACCGGCAGGCCGTGGAGGAGGACATCAACGCCGGTCCCGCCCAGGGCGCCCTCCGCTACGGCCTCGTCCGCGACACCGGCACGGACAGCGCGCCGGTGCCGCAGTACGTCACCCGCTCGACCCCGGCCGATCCGGCGACGGTGGCGCAGCGCTCGCGCGTGTAGCGCACAGCTCGTCGACGCGGTTGGTCGTGATCGAGTCCACCCCGGCGGCCAGGAGCCGTCGCATGGAGCGGCGGGTGTCGGGGGTCCACACGGACAGCAGGTACCCGTCGCGGTGCACCTGCTCGGCGAGGGGCCGGTCCACCAGGGAGAAGCGGTAGTTGAGCCAGCGCGGGCGGATCGCCTCCAGCAGGCCCGGCCGGGGCGGGGCCAGGGTCGTCCAGGTGAGGGCGATCTCCGCGTCCGGGTCCGCCGCGCGTACGGCGAGCATGGTCTCGGCGCCCGCGCAGTAGTACACGCGGTCCGCCGCCCCGGCCTCCCGTACGGCGTCCATGACCCGGCGCACCGCCCGCACGCCGGGCGAGCCGGGCAGGTCGATCATCACCCGGTGCCCGTCGGTCGCGGCCAGCGCCTCCGCCAGGGACGGCACCCCGCCGCCGGTCAGCCCGCGCACCTCCTCCCAGGACAGCGCGCGCACCGGCCGCTCCTGCTCCCACAGGCGCTTCAGCGTCTCGTCGTGCAGCAGCACCGGCACGCCGTCCCGGGTCAGGCGTACGTCGATCTCCACCGCGTCCGCGCCCCGTCGAAGCGCGGAACGCAGCGAGGCGACGGTGTTCTCGCGGTGCCGGTAGGGGTCGCCACGGTGGCCGACGGCGAGGGGAACAGGGGTCACCGGTCGAGCCACCCCGCGGTGTACGTGTCGATCTCGCCCTTGATCCGGGCCTTGCCCGCCGCGTCCAGGAACGACACGTCGACGGCGTTCTTCGCCAGCTCGGCCAGGCCCCGCTCGTCGAGGCCGAGCAGCCGGGCGGCCACCGCGTACTCGTTGTCGAGGTCGGTGCCGAACATCGGCGGGTCGTCGGAGTTGATCGTGACGACGACCCCGGCCTCGACGAACTCCTTGATCGGGTGCTCGTCGAGGGTGGCGACCGCGCGCGTGGCGATGTTGGACGTCGGGCACACCTCCAGCGCGATCCCGTGCTCGGCGAGGTGCGCGAGGAGCTTCGGGTCCTGCGCGGAGCTGGTGCCGTGGCCGATGCGCTCGGCCCGCAGATGCGTGAGGGCGTCCCACACCGTCTCCGGGCCGGTGGTCTCACCGGCGTGCGGTACGGAGTGCAGCCCGGCCGCTATCGCCCGGTCGAAGTACGGCTTGAACTGCGGACGCGGCACGCCGACTTCGGGCCCGCCCAGGCCGAAGGAGACCAGGCCCTCCGGGCGCAGCCGGTCGTCGGTGGCGAGCCGGGTCGTCTCCTCGGCGGCCTCCAGACCGGCCTCGCCGGGGATGTCGAAGCACCAGCGCAGCACGGTCCCGAACTCGGACTCGGCGGCCTTGCGGGCGTCCTCGATCGCGTCCATGAAGGCACGCTCGTCGATGCCGCGGCGGGTGGAGGAGAACGGCGTGATGGTCAGCTCGGCGTACCGCACCTGCTGCCGTGCCAGGTCACGGGCCACCTCGTAGGTGAGCAGCCGGACGTCCTCCGGGGTGCGGATCAGATCGACGACCGACAGGTACACCTCGATGAAGTGGGCGAAGTCGGTGAAGCTGAAGTAGTCGACCAGGGCCGCGGGATCGGTCGGCACCTTGGAGTCGGGATGCCGGGCGGCCAGCTCGGACACGATCCGGGGAGAGGCGGAACCCACGTGGTGCACATGCAGTTCGGCCTTGGGCAGTTCCGCGATGAACGCCGCGAGATCGCGCGGGGCGCGGGGGTCGACAAGATGCTGGGTCAAGGGTTCCTCCCCGGAACGGCGCCCCGGCCGGCACGAGGCGGGCGGGGCGCGGGTGATCGGCTGATCGATGACTCGGATTCATCGTATGCGGTAGGTGCAGCGCCCCTTCTTTTCAGGGGCGCGGGGCGGTATCGATATGCGGCTCCGCCGCGTGGGCGCGATCAACCCCCACGCACCCGCACGATGGCACGCACCGAACTGCCCCGTAGCATGACGGCACGAACGATCCCGGGGGGATACACGATGACGGACGCGACGCAGCCAGACGGAAACAGCCACGACCCGTGGGCGCCTCCGGAGAGCAAGACCTCACTCGACAAGAACCAGACGCCTCAGCCGCCCTCCGTGCACGACCAGGCCACGGTCACCTCGATGCCGGGCTTCACCCCGCCCACCGGCACACCGCAGTTCGACAACACCGGCTCCGGCCCCACCGTCCCACCCCCGCCCGCCGCCCCCGGCGGCTACGGTTACCCCGGCTACCCGCAGACGGGCTCGGGCTACCCCCAGACGGGCTCCGGCTACCCCCAGGCCGGCTACGGCTGGCCCGGCATGCCCCCGGCCCCCCAGAACGGCATGGGCATAGCGGCGATGGTGCTCGGCATCGTCTCCTGCACGCTGTTCTGCCTCTACGGCATCGTCTCCCTCGTCACCGGCATCCTCGCCGTGGTCTTCGGCATCAAGGGCCGCAAGCGGGCCGAGGCGGGAGTCGCCACCAACCACGGCCAGGCCCAGGCGGGTCTGATCATGGGCATCATCGGGATCATCCTCGGCATCACGGTGATCGTCCTGATCGCCGTCGGCATCACGGCCGCGATCAACAGCGACACCTCGTCCGACGACGACCCGTACTACGGCGCCCGCGGCCCCGTGGCCACCGCCCCGTCCCACCGCTGAAACACCCGTCCTCCTCGGCGGACTTGGCTACTACGATGCCTTGGTCTGACAACGGAGGGGAGATCGTCCATGTCCAACACCAACCCCACACCCGGTGGGTTCGGTCCGCCGTCCCAGCCCCCGCAGCAGCCGGCCCCCGGCTACGGCTATCCGCAGCAGTCCGGCCCGGGCTACGGCTACCCCCAGGGCAGCCCCGGCTACCCGGCCGCGCCGCCCGTGGGCTACCCGCAGGCGCCCGGCTACGCGATGCCCGCGCAGCCGAGCAACGGCATGGGAACCACCGGACTGGTGCTGGGCATCATCGGCGTGGTGTGCAGCGTGACCTTCCTGCTGTGGTTCTTCGGCGTGATCCTGGGCATCCTCGCGATCATCTTCGGCGCCATCGGCCGGGGTAGGGCCACCCGTGGTGAGGCCACCAACAAGGGCGCGGCGACCGCCGGCCTGGTCTGCGGCATCATCGCGACCGTGATCCTGCCGCTGCTGGGGTTCCTGCTCTTCGCCAGCATCATGGGCGGACTCGGCGCGGCGAGCTGAAACCGCTGCTCACAGGGGGCCGGTCCCCAGGACCGGCCCCTCTCTCATGCCCTCACTCATGCCCGCACTCAGACCCCGCGCAGCCGCTCCCGCGCCGCCATCAGCGCGAACCCCAGCAGGTTGGGCCCCCGCCACCGCTCCGGATCCGACGCCGCCTCGTCGTCCGCGGCCAGCCCGATGCCCCACACCCGGTCCACGGGGCTGGCCTCGACCAGCACCCTCTCGCCCGTGTTCAGCAGGAACTCCCGCAGCCCGGGATGCGCGGCGAACTTGTGGACGCTGCCGTCGACGACGATCCGGAACCGCTCCCGCTCCCACAGCGCCTCGTCGAAACCGCGCACCAGCCGCCCGGCCTTCTTCGCCTCGGCGGGATGCCCTGCGGCCAGCACGGCACGCTCCGCCGCCGCGTCCCCGAACAGCCGGGCCTTGCCCGCCATCATCCAGTGCTCGGCCGTCGCGTACTCCACGCCGGCCACCGTGAACGGCGCGGGCCACCACTGGCTCAGACAGCTCGCCCCGATCGTGCCGTCCGGCCGCGGCCGGTGTCCCCAGAAGTGCAGATACCTGATCCTCGCCCCGCCCCGGGACGCCCTGATCAGGGCCTCCCGGGAGACGACCGCCCCCGTGATCTTCTCCATGCACGCGAGTCTGGCACGCACCACTGACACACCGTCCCGCCTTTTCGCGGCGGACTCGACACCTGGTCGACAGATTCCGTCGCGTAACCAAAAATCAACAACGGAATCACTTGTTGGTGTGTCATTGCTCTGCCAGGATCGGCACTCAAATCGAGCCTGAGCCACGCCGGCCCCACCAGGGGACACGGAGGAGAGCGACATGCACAACCCGGGCAACGCCACCCCGGACCGATTTCCGGCCGCGGAGCGCTTCGCGGAGGGCGCGCAGTTCATCGCGGGCCGTCTGACCAGGGGCACCTCCGGCCGTACCCACGCGGTCGTCGACCCGGCGTCGGGCGAGGAGGTCCTCCGCTACGAACTGGCCGGCACGGCCGACGTCGACCGGGCCGTCGCCGCGGCCCGCGAGGCCTTCCCCGGCTGGGCGGGGGCCACGCCCGGCGAGCGTTCCGACGCCCTGCACCGGTTCGCCGCGGTCCTGGCCGACCGGGCCGAGGACTTCGCCCGCGCCGAGTCGCTGCAGTGCGGCAAGCCGCTGAAGCTGTCCCGCGAGTTCGACGTCCCCGGGACCATCGACAACACCGCCTTCTTCGCCGGTGCCGCACGGCATCTCCAGGGGCAGTCCGCCGGTGAGTACTCCGGCGACCACACGTCGTACGTCCGGCGTGAGCCCATCGGTGTCGTCGGGTCGATCGCGCCCTGGAACTATCCCCTCCAGATGGCCGCCTGGAAGGTCCTCCCGGCGATCGCGGCGGGCAACACCATCGTCCTGAAGCCCGCCGAGCTCACCCCGCTGACCTCGCTGCTCTTCGCCCAGGCGGCGACGGACGCGGGGATCCCGGACGGTGTGATCAACATCGTCACGGGCACCGGCAGGGAGGCCGGTGAGCACCTCGTCGGCCACCCCGACGTGGCCATGACCTCCTTCACCGGCTCCACCGCCGTCGGCAAGCGCGTCGCGGAGATCGCCACCGCCACCGTCAAGCGCCTCCATCTGGAGCTCGGCGGCAAGGCGCCCTTCGTGGTGTTCGACGACGCCGACCCGGAGGCCGCCGCCCACGGCGCGGTCGCGGGCGCGCTCATCAACACCGGGCAGGACTGCACGGCCGCCACGCGCGCGTATGTGCAGCGGCCGCTGTACGAGGCCTTCGTGCAGCGGACCGCCGCGCTCATGGAGAGCGTCCGGCTCGGCGATCCCTTCGCCCCCGGCACCGACCTCGGACCGCTGATCTCGCACGTCCAGCGGGACCGGGTCGCCGGCTTCGTCGACCGGGCGCGTGCCTACGCGCGCGTGGTGACCGGCGGAGAGGCACCGGAAGGCGAGCTGGCCAAGGGCGCCTACTACCGGCCGACCCTCATCGCCGACGCCGCCCAGGACAGCGAGGTCGTCCAGTCCGAGATCTTCGGTCCGGTCCTGGTCGTGCTGCCCTTCGACACCGACGACGAGGGCATCGCGCTCGCCAACGACACGCCGTACGGGCTGGCGGCCTCCGCCTGGAGCCGGGACGTGTACCGGGCCAACCGGGCCACGCGCGAGATCAAGGCGGGCTGTGTCTGGGTCAACGACCACATCCCGATCATCAGTGAGATGCCGCACGGCGGTCACAAGTCCTCCGGCTACGGCAAGGACATGTCCGCGTACTCGTTCGAGGAGTACACCCAGATCAAGCACGTCATGTTCGACAACACCGCGGTGGCGGCCAAGGACTGGCACCGCACCGTCTTCGGGGACCGATAGCCGCACTCAGGCCGCCCGACCCGCGGCCGCCCACCCTCCGAAAGGGCACCACGCGCATGGAGCAGTACGAGCCCGACCGCCTGTCCCCGGCCCAAGTGGCCGCCATGCGGCGCAGCTTCAGGAACGGCAGGGCCGCCCTCACCCGGCGGTCCCTGCTCCGCGCCTCCGCCGGCGGGGCGCTCGCGGCCGGCGGACTCGGGACGCTGAGCGCCTGCGGCATCCCGGCGGCGGGCCAGTCGCAGGGCGGCGTCTCGGCGCAGGACCACTCGGCCAAGGAGAAGACCGTCTCCTTCTCCAACTGGACCGAGTACATGGACGTCGACGACAGCGGCAAGCACCACCCGACGCTGGAGCAGTTCACCGAGCGCACCGGCATCAAGGTCAAGTACACCGAGGACATCAACGACAACAACGAGTTCTTCGGCAAGATCAAGCCGCAGCTCGCCGCGGGCCAGGACACCGGCCGCGACCTGATCGTCCTCACCGACTGGCTGGCCGGACGGCTCATCCGCCTGGGCTGGGCGCAGAAGCTCGACCCGAGCAACCTGCCGCACGCCTACGCCAACCTGTCGGCCCAGTTCCGCAGCCCCGACTGGGACCCGGGCCGCGCCTACTCGTACGTCTGGCAGGGCATCTCCACCGTCATCGCGTACAACAAGAAGGCCCTCGACGGCGTCGAGGTGAAGTCGCTCTCCGACCTGCTCGACAACCCCAAGCTCAAGGGGCGTGTGGGCTTCCTCTCGGAGATGCGCGACAGCATCGGCATGACGCTGCTCGACATGGGCAAGGACCCGGCGGACTTCACCGCCGACGACTACGACGCGGCCATCGCCCGGCTCCAGAAGGCCGTCGACAAGGGCCAGATCCGCCGCTTCACCGGCAACGACTACACCTCGGACCTGACCAGCGGCGACTTCGCGGCCTGCGTCGCCTGGGCCGGGGACGTCGTCCAGCTCAAGGCGGACAGCCCCGACATCGACTTCCTCATTCCGGACAGCGGGTACGTGACGTCGACCGACAACCTGCTGATCCCCAACAAGGCCCGTCACAAGACGAACGCCGAGCGGCTCATCGACTTCTACTACGAGCCCGAACAGGCCGCCGAACTCGCCGCGTACATCAACTACGTGTGCCCCGTCGACGGGGTGAAGGCCGAGCTGGAGAAGATCGACAAGGACGCGGCGAACAACCCGCTGATCATCCCCGACAAGGCCATGGCCGCGAAGTCCCACGCCTTCCGCTCGCTGAGCTCGAAGGAAGAGACCGAGTTCGAAGCGAAGTTCGCGAAGCTGACGGGGGCGTGACCACCATGACGAACAAGACAGACCCCACCGGCGAAGTCCGCCTCGAGGGCATAGCCAAGACCTACGGCGCCTTCACCGCCGTCCACCCGCTCGACCTGACCGTGCCGCAGGGCTCCTTCTTCGCCCTGCTCGGCGCGTCCGGCTGCGGCAAGACCACCACCCTGCGCATGATCGCCGGCCTGGAGGAACCTTCCTCCGGGACCGTGTCGCTGGGCGACCAGGACGTGACGGCGCTCCCGCCGTACAAGCGGCCGGTGAACACGGTCTTCCAGTCGTACGCCCTCTTCCCGCACCTCGACATCTACGAGAACGTCGCCTTCGGTCTGCGCCGGCGCGGCGTCAAGTCGGTGAAGAAGCAGGTCGGGGAGATGCTCGACCTCGTGCAGCTCGGCGAGCAGGCCCGTAAGAAGCCGCACCAGCTCTCCGGCGGCCAGCAGCAGCGCGTCGCCGTGGCCCGCGCGCTGATCAACCACCCCAAGGTGCTGCTGCTCGACGAGCCGCTCGGCGCCCTCGACCTCAAGCTGCGCCGCCAGATGCAGCTGGAGCTCAAGCGCATCCAGACCGAGGTCGGCATCACCTTCGTGCACGTCACGCACGACCAGGAGGAGGCCATGACCATGGCCGACACGGTCGCCGTGATGAACGCGGGCCGCGTGGAGCAACTGGGCGCGCCCACCGACCTCTACGAGAACCCGCGCACCACGTTCGTCGCCAACTTCCTCGGCACCTCGAACTTCATCGAGGCCGAGGTCGACTCCAAGAGCGGGGAGGAGATCGTGCTGAAGGCGGGCGGCGGCAAGCTCGTCCTGCCCGGGGCCCGGTGCGGAGCGCCCGTGACGGCCGGCGGAAAGGTGCTGGTCGGGGTCCGCCCGGAGAAGATCTCCCTCACCCACGCGGACGACGCCGGCGAGATACCCGAGGGCCGCAACCGCATCACCGGCCGGATCGCCGACTCCAGCTTCATCGGCGTCTCGACGCAGTACGTCGTCGACAGCCCGGTCTGTTCCGACTTCGAGGTCTACGCCCAGAACATCGACCGCGACCCCCGGCTGGTGCCCGGCGCCGAGGTCGTCCTGCACTGGAACCCGGCCCACACCTTCGGCCTGGACGCCAACCAGGACGCCGACGCCGGAGTGGAAGAGGCGGCCTGATGTCCACACTCACCGAGGCGCCACCGCCCCTCGCACCGGAAGCCCCCGAGCCGAAACCCCCGAAGCGCAGGGGCCGCTGGACGCCGTACTGGCTGCTGCTCCCCGGCATCCTCTGGCTGCTGGTCTTCTTCGCGCTGCCGATGATCTACCAGGCCTCTACGTCCGTACAGACGGGCTCCCTGGAGGAGGGCTACAAGGTCACCTGGCACTTCGCCACGTACTGGGACGCGCTGTCCGCGTACTGGCCGCAGTTCACCAGGTCGGTGCTCTACGCCGGCACCGCCACGATCCTGTGCCTGCTGCTCGGCTACCCGCTCGCGTATCTGATCGCCTTCCGCGCGGGCCGCTGGCGGAACCTGATCATGATCCTGGTGATCGCGCCGTTCTTCACCAGCTTCCTGATCCGCACCCTGGCCTGGAAGACGATCCTCGCGGACGGCGGCCCGCTGGTCGGCGCGCTCGACACGCTGCACGTCCTGGACGTCACCAACTGGCTCGGCTGGACCGCCGGCGACCGCGTCCTGGCCACGCCGCTCGCCGTGGTGTGCGGTCTGACGTACAACTTCCTGCCGTTCATGATCCTGCCGCTCTACACCTCGCTGGAGCGCATCGACGGCCGGCTGCACGAGGCCGCGGGCGATCTGTACGCCCGGCCCTGGACGACCTTCCGCAAGGTCACCTTCCCGCTGTCGATGCCGGGTGTCGTCTCCGGCACGCTGCTCACCTTCATCCCGGCGACCGGCGACTACGTCAACGCCGACCTTCTCGGCTCCACGGACACCCGCATGGTCGGAAACGTCATCCAGACGCAGTTCCTGAGGGTGCTGGACTATCCGACGGCGGCCGCACTCTCCTTCATTCTCATGGCGGCCATTCTGCTCATGGTCACCCTCTACATCCGCAGGTCGGGGACGGAGGATCTGGTCTAATGCCCTTCGTCAACTGGCTCAAGAGAAATCTCGTCGTCATCGCGGGACTGCTGACACTCGGCTATCTCCTGCTGCCCAACGTCATCGTGACGGTGTTCTCCTTCAACAAACCGAAGGGGCGCTTCAATTACGAATGGCAGCGGTTCTCCCTGGACGCCTGGAAGGACCCGTGCGGGGTCTCCGACCTGTGCGGCTCGCTGTCGCTCAGCCTCCAGATCGCGGTATGGGCGACGCTCGGTGCCACCCTCCTCGGCACCCTGATCGCCTTCGCGCTGGTCCGCTACCGGTTCCGCGCCCGCGGTGCCGTGAACTCGCTGATCTTCCTGCCGATGGCGATGCCCGAGGTCGTCATGGCCGCCTCGCTGCTCACCCTGTTCCTCAACATGGGCGCCCGGCTGGGCTTCTGGACGATCCTCATCGCACACATCATGTTCTGCCTGAGTTTCGTGGTCACGGCCGTGAAAGCACGCGTCATGTCGATGGATCCAAAACTGGAGGAGGCGGCACGGGACCTGTACGCGGGCCCGGTGCAGACCTTCGTGCGGGTCACCCTGCCGATAGCCGCCCCCGGAATCGCGGCGGGCGCTCTGCTCGCCTTCGCCCTCTCCTTCGACGACTTCATCATCACCAATTTCAACGCCGGCTCGACCGTCACCTTCCCCATGTTCGTCTGGGGCTCGGCGCAGCGTGGAACGCCCGTTCAGATCAATGTCATCGGCACGACCATGTTCGTCGTCGCCGTACTGTTCGTTCTGGCTTCCATGGCCGTCGGAAATCGCCGCAACAGGCAAAAGGCATAACCGTAGGGAGTTGAAATCATGGCCCCGAGCGCCATGAATCAGTGGACTCGTTCGCTCTCCGACGTCCAGCCGGTCCCGTACTGGCTGGACGACCCCGGCCGGCCCCGTCCGGAACCCGCGCTCACCACCTCCGAGACCTGCGACCTGCTGGTCGTCGGCGGCGGCTACAGCGGACTGTGGACGGCGTTGATCGCCAAGGAACGCGACCCGGGACGGGACGTGGTGCTGGTGGAGGGCCGCGAGGTGGGCTGGGCCGCCTCCGGCCGCAACGGCGGATTCTGCGCCGCCTCCCTCACCCACGGCCTGCCCAACGGCCTCGCCCGCTGGCCCGACGAGATCCACACGCTCCAGGAGCTCGGCACCCGCAACCTCGACGCCATCGAGGCCGCCGTCGCCCGGCACTCCATCGACTGCGACTTCGAACGCACCGGCGAGATCGACGTCGCCACCGAGCCGTATCAGGCGGCGGAACTGCGCGACTGGCACGAGGAGACGGCCCGCCGGGGCCTCGCCGAGGACGTCGAGTTCCTGGACGCGGAGGCCGTACGGGAGCAGGTGGACTCACCCACCTTCCAGGCGGGCCTGTGGGACCGCAGGGGTGTCGCCATGCTGCACCCGGCGAAGCTCGCCTGGGGCCTCAAGCAGGCGTGCCTCCGGCTCGGCGTCCGCGTCTACGAGCACACCCCGGCGCTGACCCTGAAGCCGTACGGCCCCGGCATGGCCGTACGCACGCCCTACGGCCGGATCCGCGCCCGCCAGGTCGCCCTCGGCACGAACATCTTCCCGAACCTGGTCAGACGCGTCCGCTCGTACACCGTCCCGGTCTACGACTACGCCCTGATGACCGAGCCGCTCACCGCCGGCCAGCTGGCGTCGATCGGCTGGAAGAACCGCCAGGGACTCGGCGACAGCGCCAACCAGTTCCACTACTTCCGCCTGTCCGCCGACAACCGGATCCTGTGGGGCGGCTACGACGCGATCTACCCCTACGGCGGCCGCGTCCGCGCCGAGTACGACGACCGCCCGGAGACCTACGCCAAGCTCGCCGGGCACTTCTTCACCTGCTTCCCGCAACTGGAGGGCGTCCGCTTCAGCCACGCCTGGGGCGGCGCGATCGACACCTGCTCCCGCTTCTCGGCGTTCTTCGGCACCGCCCACCAGAAGAAGGTCGCCTACGCGGCGGGCTACACGGGCCTGGGCGTCGGCTCCACCCGCTTCGGCGCCGAGGTGATGCTGGACCTGCTGTCCGGCGAGCCCACGCAACGCACGGAACTGGAAATGGTCCGCAAGAAGCCCCTCCCCTTCCCTCCGGAGCCCTTCGCCTGGACGGGCATCGCCCTGACCAAGTGGTCCCTGGCCCGCGCGGACGCCCAGGGCGGCCGCCGCAACCTGTGGCTGCGCACGATGGACCGGCTGGGGCTGGGCTTCGACAGCTGATCGAGCGGGGTGTGAGCCGGTTCACTCCAACGAGGTGCCGGAACCCGCGTAATGACCGTACGGAGACCCCCTTCTCCCTCGTGACGCCCTCGGGACGCGCCGCGCGTCCGCGAGATTCACGAGCTTCACGAGAGAACAGGGGGTCTCCTCATGACCGGTGCGAAGACGGCGGTCGAGTGGCTCGCATCCGCCGCACCCGACCCCGAGGCCTGCCGCTGGGAGTGGGAGCGCAACCCGCTCGGGGTCGCGCTGCTGCCGGCCGGCGGCGCCTGGGACGTGCTCATCCTGCCCGGAGACCTCGGCTACGCCACGCTCGACGTGCTCACCCGCGTGCTCGACCGGCCGGGGCCCGTGCTCGTCGACTTCGGCGACGAGCGCATCGGGTTCTTCGTGCCGCCGGGCACCGCGGCCCGCTGGCTCGGCACGGGCATCAGGACGGCGGGCGCCGGCACCTGGATCGTCGTGCCGTACCCGGGCCGTTCCTCCCCCGGCGGCGTCCGCTGGCTGATCCCACCGGACGGCTCGGGCATGCTGACGGACCCGACGCTGCTGGAACTGGCGATGCACGAGGCGGCGGCGCGGCTGGCCACGGAATGGGACGGCTAGGACACATGGCCGGGACTCACCGCGGCTGCTCGGCGGTCCCTCGCCTCAGCAGCAGCCACAGCGAGGAGAGCAGCACCGCACACAGACACCAGCTGGCCGCCACGTCCAGGGGCCAGTGGTAGCCACGGCGGACCAGGCCGTAGCTCGCGCCGAGGACGAGGGCGGCGCAGACGGCGACCAGGGCGCCGCGGGCGAGGGGCGTGCGGAGCCGGGGGAGCAGGAGCAGGGCCGAGCAGCCGTAGGCGATGGCGGCCGTGGCGGTGTGGCCGGAGGGGTAGTAGCCGGTGCCCGGCGGGACGGCCGGGGTGCCCGGGCGGTCCGTGAGGTCCTTGAGCGGGATGATCAGCGCCGGGACCAGGGCCATGAGAACGGCAGCGGCGGTGACCGGCAGCCACCAGCGTTCCGTACGGCGGGTCCGCAGGGCGACGTATCCGAGGGCCACGGCGAGGACCGGGACCGCGACCTGGACGTTGCCGAGGTCGGCGAGGAGTTCGGAGTAGCGGTCCGGGTGGACGAGTTGGCGGCTGGCGCGCTCGTCGAGGCGGATGAGCGGGCCGTCGGCGACGACCTGCCAGGTGATCAGGACGAAGAGCAGAGCCGGGAGGCTGAGCAGAAGGGCCAGGACGCGCGAGTATGTCGCGGTGGGCTCGTCGCGAACCTGGTTCCCGGAGATCGGCATGGGACACAGCTTGGCACGGGCACGGATGTTCCTTGCCCACCCCGCGCGACCCCTGTGGAGGATCACGTGAACCAGCCGGAGAGCGACGACGGCCTCTTCGACCACTGCCCGTGGCTCTACGCCGAGCAGGCGTCGCAGGCGCAGCGTGCGGCACAGGAGCAGCGCCGGAAGCGGCTCCTCGCGGGGGCGGGGACGGTACAACTGGGCGAGGGCTGCTTCGTCGCGCGGACGGCCGCCGTGTACCCGGACCACCTGGACCTGGGCGACCGCTCGTACATCGCGGCCCACGCGTATGTCACCGGCGACATACGCACCGGCGCCGACTGCACGATCAACCCCTTCACCGTGGTGCGCGGCACCGTCGCCCTCGGGGACGGCGTACGCGTCGGTGCCCACAGCTCGCTGCTCGGCTTCAACCACGGGACCGATCCCGACCTGCCGGTCCACCGGCAGCCGGTCACCAGCCGCGGGATCACGATCGGGGACGACGTGTGGATCGGCTCGCACGTGGTCGTCCTGGACGGCGTCACCATCGGCGACCACTGCGTCATCGGCGCGGGCGCCGTCGTCACCAAGGACCTGCCCGCCTGGACGATGGCGGCCGGCAACCCGGCCCGCCGCATCAGGGACCGCCGCGATCCGCGCGAAGCGGAGCCCGGCCGTGGGACAGGGGGGAGTACGGCACCGGGCGGTACCGCGCCGCGCCCCGCCGGCACCCCCGCCCTCGTCGAGGAGCTCTCGGCCTTCGCCGGGGCCGCCCGTGCGCAGGCGGTCGATGTGCTGGACCGCTGCTGGCGGCCGGACACGCGCCGGTATGCCGACCGGCCCGGCGCCGAGCCCACCGTGCGGGCGCACTGCGACGCCGTCGAGATCGCCGACCTCCTCCTCGGGGAGGCGCCGTCCCAGCTGCCCGCCGCCGAGCACGTGGCACGACTGCGCGGCCTCCAGGACCCGGCCACCGGCCTGATACCCGAGTACGGCGCACCGCCGCCGCTCCCCGGCCCGGCCGGAGTGCCGGACGACGGGGCCCCGGCCTATCACGTGCTGTGCGTGGGGTACGCGCTGGACCTGCTCGACAGCTCCTTCGCCCACCCCGTCCACGCGGTCCGCCGCACCACCGCGGAGCAACTGGTCCCCCACCTGGCCCGACTGCCCTGGCACGACCGTGCCTGGCACGCCGGCGCGTGGGTCGACTCCTGGGCCACGGCCGCGCACTGGAACCTGCGCCTCGGCGCGGAACCGGCCGCGCCCGGGGCACTGGAGGCGCTGTTCGGCCGGCTGCACACCCGGGTCGACCGCCGTACCGGCATGTGGGGTTCGCCCACACCGCGGGACGGACACCTCCAGCCGGTCAACGGCTACTACCGGCTCACCCGCGGCTCCTTCGCCCAGTTCGGCCTGCCCGTGCCGTACCCGGAGCGCGTGATCGACACGGTCCTCGACCACACACGCGACCCCCGCCACTTCGCACCCGGCCGCGAGAACGCCTGCAACATCCTGGACGTCATCCACCCCCTGTGGCTCTGCGCCCGGCAGACCACCCACCGCTCCGAAGAGGCCCGCGCCTGGGCGGCGGCCCAGCTCACCGCCGCCCTGCGCCACTGGCATCCCGGCCAGGGCTTCGCCTTCGGCCCGGCCCCCGACGGCACCGGCCCGGGCCGAGACCCCGGCCTCCAGGGCACGGAGATGTGGCTCGCGATCATCTGGCTGCTCGCGGATGTCGTCGGTGTCGCCGACGCCCTGGGCTACCGGCCGCGCGGCATCCACCGCCCGGAGCCCGCTCTGCCCGGCTGATTGTCAGTGCCGGGTGCCAGACTCCCCGCATGACCGAACCCAACCCGAAAGCCGACCTGCTCCGTTACCTCCAGGACGCCCGCGGCGCCCTGCTCTGGAAGCTCGAAGAGCTCTCCGAGTACGACGTCCGCCGCCCGCTCACGCCGACCGGGACCAACCTGCTGGGCCTGGTCAAGCACGTCGCCGGGGTGGAGCTGGGGTATTTCGGCGACACGTTCGGGCGGCCCTATTTCGTCGAGGAACCGCCCCCGTCCTGGTGGTACACGGAAGACGCCGAACCCAACGCGGACATGTGGGCCACGGCGGACGAGTCGCGTGAGCAGATCGCCGGGCTCTATCGCGCGGCGTGGGAGCACTCGAACCGCACGATCGAGACGCTGGCACTGGACGCGACCGGTCAGGTCCCGTGGTGGCCCGAGGAGCGCCGGGAGGTGACGCTGCACCACATCCTGGTCCGGGTGATCGCCGACACGCAGCGGCACGCCGGCCACGCCGACATCGTGCGCGAACTCATCGACGGCAGTGTCGGGCTGACGAAGCGCACCGACACCATGCCGGAAGGCGATCAGGACTGGTGGGAGAACCACAGACGCCGGCTGGAGCGCGTCGCGCGGGAGGCCGATGACAGCTGATCCGGCTCGCGAGCCGCGGCGGAAGAGGAGAGGGAGGTCGGCCGCCCCGGAACAGGGGGGGTGGTTCCGAGGCGGCCGTCCGGACCGGAACGTCGCGCGCCCCGGGGGGTTTGGGGCGGGCGACTGTCCGATCGGTGAGGAGATCCAGAGCCTCGGGCTCCGGTTGTGTGCGCGAGGGCACGACCAGGTCGAAGCTGGGGAGGCCCCGGCCTGATGTCACCCACAGTCCCCTGTGGGCGGGGGTGTATCTCTCATCTGGTTAGAACCTACGACAGGGGCTGGGCGGAGGACAGGCCATAGGGCCGCCTGTCATCCACCTCGCACACCTTCTTCACACGCTCTGCCGCTCGCCGCCCCGGGAGCGGAACCGGGACGGCTCACCTGCCCCGACGGCGGCTCAGATGCGCAACTGCCGTGTCAGATACGGGCGAAGGCCTGCTCGATGATGTCGAGGCCCTCGTTCAGCAGGTCCTCGCCGATCACCAGCGGGGGCAGGAAGCGGAGCACGTTGCCGTAGGTGCCACAGGTCAGGACCAGCAGGCCCTCCGCGTGGCAGGCCTTGGCGAGCGCGGCGGTCGCCTCCGGGTTCGGCTCCTTCGTGGCACGGTCCTTGACCAGCTCGATGGCGATCATCGCGCCGCGCCCGCGGATGTCGCCGATGGCGTCGTACTTCTCGGCCATGGCGGTGAGGCGGGCCTTCATGACCGCCTCGATGGCCTTCGCCCTGGCGTTGAGGTCGAGCTCCTTCATCGTCTCGATGGAGCCGAGCGCACCGGCACACGCGACGGGGTTGCCGCCGTAGGTGCCGCCCAGGCCGCCCGCGTGCGCCGCGTCCATGATCTCGGCGCGACCGGTCACGGCGGCCAGCGGGAGACCGCCGGCGATGCCCTTGGCGGTGGTGATCAGGTCCGGGACGATGCCCTCGTCCTCACACGCGAACCACTGCCCGGTACGGCAGAAGCCGGACTGGATCTCGTCGGCGACGAAGACGATGCCGTTGTCCGAGGCGAACTTGCTGATCGCCGGCAGGAAGCCCTTGGCCGGCTCGATGAAACCGCCCTCGCCGAGCACCGGCTCGATGATGACAGCGGCCACGTTCTCCGCGCCGACCTGCTTGCTGATCTGGTCGATGGCCTGCGCGGCGGCCTCGGGGCCCGCGTTCTCCGCGCCGGTCGGCCAGCGGTAGCCGTACGCCACCGGCACCCGGTAGACCTCGGGAGCGAACGGCCCGAAGCCGTGCTTGTACGGCATGTTCTTCGAGGTCAGCGCCATGGTCAGGTTGGTCCGCCCGTGGTAGCCGTGGTCGAACACGACGACTGCCTGGCGCTTGGTGTAGGAGCGGGCGATCTTGACGGCGTTCTCGACGGCCTCGGCGCCGGAGTTGAACAGGGCGCTCTTCTTGGCGTGGTCACCGGGGGTCAGCTCGGCGAGCGCCTCGGCGACCTCGACGTACCCCTCGTACGGCGTGACCATGAAACAGGTGTGGGTGAAGTCGGCGAGCTGGGCGGAGGCCCGGCGGACGACGGCCTCGGCGGAGGCACCGACGGACGTCACGGCGATGCCCGAGCCGAAGTCGATGAGCCGGTTGCCGTCGACGTCCTCGATGATCCCGCCGCCCGCGCGCGCCGTGAACACGGGCAGTACGGAGCCCACACCCTGCGCGACCGCGGCGGTGCGGCGGGCCTGCAGTTCCTGCGACTTCGGTCCGGGGATGGCGGTGACGACGCGGCGCTCCTGCGGAAGTGAGGTCATGCGGGGCTCCTGGGGTGGTGCGGACGGTGTTCTTGCGGACGCTTGCCTTCTTTTCTCGCAGGCTAGGGCGGGGAAAGGGGGGTGGGCATGCTCCATGTGGGCGTTGTCGGAGGGGCGGCTTGTCCGGGGTGGACATGGCGCTCTGGTGGGCTGCTGCCCACGACCCGGCCGTGTAAGCGGTGAACTCCCCAGGGGAGGGCGTTAGATTGGCACGCTGATGGTGGACGGAGCGGCTGGTCAGGGGGCAAGGGCGATGGACAGCGACGGGACGCAGGAGGCGCGGGGTACGCATGCGAATCCCGTACCGCGTCCGGCGGGGGCGCCGGAGGTGCCCTCGGTGCCACCGAACGGCCCCGGCGAGCCACCGGGCGGCCGGAGCGGGCCCCCGGCCGGACCGGCCGTGCCGCCCCGGCCCACGCGGGCTCCCGGGACCCCGCCGGTGCCCGACGGCTCGTCCTTCATGACCTGGCTGCGCACGCCCCGGCCCGACGCGGCGCCCGGCGTCTGGCGGTTCGGACACCGGCCGCGGCCCGCGGAGGAGCCCGAGGAGATCCCCACCCGGCAGTTGCTGAGCGGGGCGCTGATCGCCTTCCTGGTGGGATGGCTGATCTGGTCGCTGCTGCAGAACGGGTACCTCGGCAACTGGTGGTGGGTGCCGTTCGACCTGATCATTCCCGATGCCTGGCGCGGCGGCGACAGCGATCTCGGCGAGACCGGCACGTTCATCGTGTACCAGGGATACGAGCTGCTCGTCGCCCTGGGGATCATGGTCGGGGTGGCCCGGCTCGGCCGCTGGGGCGAGGTGTGGCGCCGCTTCGTCGTCCCACGCTTCCGCCGGCCGGAACCCCAGACGGCCCAGCGGGACCCTCAGGACGACCCGGCCCAGTGGAACGAGCTCCGCGCCGCCGGAGCCGTCGACGCCGCCGAGCGGCTCGCCGCCGAGGCACGCTCCGGGCTCATGCGGGACGTCGACCACGCCCGGATCCTCCGTGCCTGGCAGGGCGTGCGCACCGGACGGCACAGCCTCGCCACCTTCAGCTCCACCGTCCTGCGGGACGGCGCCGCCGCCTGCCTCCACCCCTCCGGAGAGCGCGACCTGCCCGCCCGCCTCGCCCGGCACGACCTCGTCACCGGGCAGGTGCGGCTGGGGACCACCGTCGACGACATCCGTAACCCGTACGCCTACCGAGGCGCGGGGCTCGGTCTGGGACCCGACCTGCTCGGCACCTCGCTCGTGGCCGTCGGCCCCGCCGGGTCAGGCAAGACCGGTACCGTCGTCCGGCCGCTCGCCGAGTCGCTGTGTCTGCACGCGCTGGCCGGGCGGGCCGCCGTGGTCGTGGTCGGAGCGGCGGGCGCGGGGCTCGGGCCGGCCGACGCGTACGACGTCGTCGTGCGGATCGGGAACCAGGACTCCGAGTACGACCTCGACCTGTACGGCGGGACCGCCGACCCGGACGAGGCCGCGGCCGTGCTCGCCGAGGCACTCGTCGGGGACCTCGCCGATCCGCACCCGGGCAGTGACACCCGGCGCTCCACGACCGTCCTCGCCCAGCTGCTCGGACCGTTCCGGGCCGTGCACGGGCGTTTTCCCTCCGTACCGGAGCTGCGGCAGCTCCTGGACGGCGCTCCCGGGCCGTTCGCCGCGCTGCGGCAGGGGCTGCAGGACTCCGGGCAGGAGTCGCTGCTGCGGGAGCTCGACGCCCGCGAGCGGCAGATGGGGCAGCCCGGAGACGTCGGCGGAGTGCTCGCGGACCGGGTCGCGCTGCTGGACCGTCCCGCCTTCGCCTCGTTCTTCGACACGTCCGGGGCCACCCGGCCCTTCACCCTCAAGGCCCTCGACCACCCCGTGCGGGTGCGGATCGATCTGCCCGAGCGCGGGCACGCCGACGCCTCCCGGATGCTGGCGCGGCTGGTGCTCGCGCAGTTCTCGGCGAGTGTCGCGGTGCGCGAGGACCGGTCGCTGTTCGCCTGCCTGGTGCTGGACGACGCGACCGGCGTGGTGACGCCGGAGGCCGTGCGCGGCATCCAGCGGCTGCGGTCCGGCAACGCCGGTGTCGTGCTCACCCTGCGGACGCTGGACGACGTGGCCCGGCCGCTGCGCGGACCGCTGCTCGGGGCCACCGGATGCCGGATGGCGCTGTCGGGGCTGACGCCCTGGGACGGGCAGGACTTCGCCGAGGTGTGGGGCAAGGAGTGGATCGAGGCCCGGGACGTCACCGACCGGCAGATCATCGCCGAGACCCCGGCCGGCAAGGCCGTGCACATGCTGCGCCGGGTGATCACCGGAAAGGCGCCGACCGCGCGGGCGGTGACCGTGCGGCAGGTCGAGCGGGAGCGCTGGTCAGCCTCCGAGCTGGCGCACGGCGTACCGGCGGGGCACGCGGTGCTGTCGCTGACCGATGTGAAGGGCGAGCACGCGCCGCCGCTGCTGGTGGATCTGCGGGGCTGACGCCCGCCGGCACGGAGTGGGTACGCGGGGACCGTACGGTGAGGCAGAATCATCACAGGTCGTTCATACGCGGCGGCCAAATGAGCACAGAGATCACACAGCACCGCACAGCCCTGACGCAGACATGAAGGCCTCATGCCCCCGACGCTCGCCTCGCTCGTCCACCACTCCGCGCTGAAACTGACCGTGCGGGCGGGCGAAGACCGCCTTGACGTGCCGGTGCGCTGGGCACATGTCAGCGAGCTGGCCGACCCCGTGCCCTACATGGAGGGCGGGGAGCTGCTGCTGATCACCGCGCTCAAGCTGGACGCCGAGGACCCGGAGACCATGCGCCGTTACGTGCGGCGGCTGGCCGGGGCCGGAGTGGTCGGGCTCGGCTTCGCCATAGGCGTCAACTACGAGGAGACGCCCAAGGCGCTCGTCGACGCGGCCGGGGAAGAGGGCCTGCCGCTGCTGGAGGTGCCGCGCCGCACCCCTTTCCTCGCCATCAGCAAGGCCGTGTCCGCCGCGATCGCCGCCGACCAGTACCGGGCCGTCACGGCCGGGTTCGCCGCTCAGCGTGAGCTGACCCGGCAGGCGCAGACCGGCGGACCGGAAGGGCTGCTGTCCGCGCTGGCCTCGCAGGTCGACGGGTGGGCGGCGCTGTACGACGCCTCGGGCGCCGTCGTCGCCACGGCACCGGAGTGGGCCGGCCGGCGCGCCGCGCGGCTCACCGGCGACGTCGAGCGGCTGCGGGAACGCCCCGCGCCCGCCTCCTCGGTGGTCGGCGGGCCGGAGAACGAGGACCGGGTCGAGCTGCACACCATCGGCACGGGCCGGCGCCCTCGCGCGGCCCTCGCGGTCGGTACGGCCGCCGCCCTCGGCACCGCCGAGCGCTACGCCGTCCACTCGGCCATAGCGCTGCTGACCCTGACCACGGAACGCTCCCGGTCCCTCCAGGCCGCCGAGCAGCGGGTCGGCGCCGCGGTACTGCGGATGCTGCTGGCCGGGGAGCCGGACCACGCCCGCACGGTCGCCGGGAGCCTGTACGGCGAGCTGCTGGACGCGCCGTTCCGGATGCTGGTCGCGGAGCGGGTGCCGGTGTCGGCCTCGGCCGCGCTGGCCCGTGCCGAGGCCCGGGCGGGCGTCCCGGCCGTGGACCGGCCGTCGGCCGCCGCGCTCGCCGCCGCCGACACCGGCGGCGACCCCCTCGCGGCGCTCGCCGACGTCATGGAGTCCGCCGCGGCCCGGGCCGGCGAGGCCGTCCTGGTGGTGCCGGAGGGGGAGCGGCTGGTGGTGCTGGCCGCGGACCGCGGTGCCGCCGCCGCGGCCTGCGGGGAGTACGCGGCAGCCCTGGAGGCGGCCCGGGCGGGCGTACGCGAGAAGGTGCCTGGCGGGGAGGAGGCCGAGCTGGTCGTGGGCCTTTCGGCACCGGCCGGGCCCATCGCCGCCTCCTCCGCGTACAAGCAGGCCGAGCAGGCCCTGTCGGTGGCCCGGCGGCGCGGACGCGTCCTGGTGGAGCACGAGCAGATGGCGGCCGGATCCGTGCTGCCGCTGCTGGCGGACGACGCGGTGCGGGCCTTCGCCGACGGGATGCTGCGGCCGCTGTACGAGCACGACGCCACGGGCCGCGGCGACCTCGTCGCCTCCCTGCGCGCCTGGCTGTCCCGGCACGGCCAGTGGGACGCGGCGGCGGCCGACCTCGGCGTCCACCGGCACACCCTGCGCTACCGCATGCGCCGCGTCGAGGAGATCCTCGGCCGGTCCCTGGACGACGCGGACGCGCGGATGGAGCTCTGGCTGGCCCTCAAGGCGACGACCACGGAACCGGCCCCGTCCGCCAAACCGTAGTGTTCACGACCGGCACTGCTACACCCCGTACAAACGCCGTTCGGCCGCCCCGCCCCTACCGTGGGAACCCGCACCACAGGAACCACGGAACCACCCCCGACGCCGAAGGGCCGGAACTGAGATGACTTCCACCCACGCCTTCTGGCTCGCCGGCCGCCAGGCCACCGGCGAGGACACCTTCGACGTCGGCTCCCCGTGGGACGGGCGGCTCGTCGGCCGGGTGAGCGTGCCGACGGACGCGCAGGTCGAGGAGGCCGTGGCCGCCGCGTACGCCGTGCGGGACGAGTTCGCCGCCACCCCCGCCCACGTGCGGGCCGCCGCCCTCGACCACGTCAGCAAGCGCCTCGTCGAGCGCACCGAGGAGATCGCCCGGCTGATCTCCGCCGAGAACGGCAAGCCGCTCAAGTGGGCGCGCGGCGAGGTCGGACGGGCCGTGTCCGTCTTCCGGTTCGCCGCCGAGGAGGCCCGGCGCTTCAACGGCGGTGAGGCCCAGCGCCTCGACACCGACCTGGGCGGCCAGGGGCGGCTCGCCCTCACCCGCCGTTTCCCGAAGGGTGTCGTGCTCGGCATCGCGCCCTTCAACTTCCCGCTCAACCTCTGCGCCCACAAGATCGCCCCGGCCATCGCCGCCGGCACGCCGATCATCCTCAAGCCGGCCCCGGCCACCCCGCTGTCCGGCCTGATCATCGGCGACCTGCTCGCCGAGACCGAGCTGCCGGCGGGCTCCTGGAGCGTCCTGCCCGTCGCCAACGACAAGATGCCGGCCCTCGTGCAGGACGAGCGCCTGCCCGTCATCTCCTTCACCGGCTCCGAGAAGGTCGGCTACGCGATCATGGACTCGGTGCCGCGCAAGCACTGCACCCTGGAGCTGGGCGGCAACGGCGCGGCCGTCGTCCTCGCCGACTGGGCGAGCGACGAGGACCTGGACCGGGCGGCGCAGCGCATCGCCACCTTCTCCAACTACCAGGGCGGCCAGTCCTGCATCTCCGTCCAGCGCGTCATCGCCGACGCCTCGGTGTACGACCGGCTCCTGCCGCGCGTCGTCGCCGCCGTCGAGGCCCAGGTCACCGGCGACCCGGGTGACGACGCGACCGACGTCGGCCCGCTGGTCAGCGAGGACGCCGCCAAGCGTGTCGAGACGTGGGTCCAGGAGGCCGTGGACGCCGGTGCCGCGCTGCTCACCGGCGGTAAGCGGGACGGCGCCTCGTACGCGCCGACCGTCCTGGCCGACGTACCGGCCGACGTCACGATCTCCTGCGAGGAGGTCTTCGGTCCGGTCCTCACCGTGCAGAAGGTGAACGGCGAGGCCGAGGCCTTCGCCGCCGTCAACGACTCCAAGTACGGCCTCCAGGCGGGCGTCTTCACGCACGACCTCCAGACCGCCTTCCGTGCCCACCGGGCCCTGGAGGTCGGCGGTGTCGTCGTCGGCGACGTGCCGTCCTACCGCGCCGACCAGATGCCGTACGGCGGCGTCAAGCAGTCCGGCGTGGGCCGCGAGGGCGTGCGGTTCGCCATGGAGGACTACACCTACGAGCGCGTGCTGGTCCTGACCGGAATCGAGCTCTAGCTCATGGGAACCATTTTCATATAGGCTCTGCGAAGAGGCCCGGCACCGATGCCTTCCGGTGCCGGGCCCCTTCTGTGCGCCGGCCTGCTCCGGACCCTCAGCCGGAGAAGCCGACGTGCGCGAGCCGCAGCGGGCCGCGCAGCCTGAGACGGACCTCGTGCACGCCCGCGGCGGCGAGGGAAGCGCCGAGGGAGACGTAGTCGTACGGACCCGAGGTGGGGGCGCTCGTCGACAGCACCGCGAGGGCCGGGCCGCCGTCGAGGGACACTTCGACCGTGCCCTCGCCGGCCACCTCCACCGTCACCTCGCTGATGCCGTGGCCGAAGTCGCAGTCGCGGTAGACCAGTTCACCCGTGGCCCCGCCCGCCGGCGTCACCGCGTCGCCCGACACCTTCGTCCGGTCGACGATCTCGATGCCGCTCTGCTCGTCGAAACCGGCCGCGGCCAGGCCGCCCGCGACGACCGGGCGCGGCAGGGTGGGCTCGCCCTCCAGCGTGACGGCCGTCCGCAGCCGGACGTCCTCGCTCGAGGCCCCGGCCAGCAGCTCGTACGCGCCCGGCGCCACGCGCCACCGGTCCTGGGTCACGTCCCAGAACGCGAACGCGGACAGCGGGACCTCGAAGCTCAGCTCCGCCGTCGTGCCGGGGGCGAGGGTGACGCGGCGGTGGTCCAGCAGCTCGCGGCGCGGACGCGGCACGGTCGGGTCGACGGCCCGCGTGTAGAGCTGCGCGACCTCGTCGGCGGTGACGTCACCGGTGTTCCTGACCGAGAACGAGACATGCAGTGTGCCGCCCTCGACCCGGGTCGTCAGGCCGTCGTACGCGAACGACGAGTACGACAGGCCGTGCCCGAACGGGAACAGGGGCGTGCCCTCGAAGTACAGATACGTCTGGCGGGCGCCGATCACGTCGTAGTCGAGGAGGCCGGGCAGATCGGCGTCGTCTGCGTACCAGGTCTGCGGCAGGCGGCCGGCGGGGGAGACGTCGCCCGCCAGCACACGGGCCAGGGCGGTGCCGGTCGCCTGGCCGCCGTGCGCGGTCCACAGCACGGCCGGGAGGGTGGCCGGGTCGACGGCGTACGGGTAGGCGGAGACCAGCGCCAGCACGGTCGCCGGGTTCGCCGCGCGGGCGGCCCGCAGCAGCCGCTCCTGGTGCTCCGGCAGACGCAGGGTCGTACGGTCCTCGGTCTCACGGCCGTTGATGTGCGGGTCGTTGCCCGCGACCACCACGACCACGTCGGCCTCCGCGGCGGCCCGCGCCACCGCGTCCTCGCCGCGCTCGGCGACGACCAGCTCGAACACCTCGGGATCTTCCTCGGCAACCTTCACGCCGTCGGCGGAGACACACACGTGGCGACCCGTTCCCACGTGCTTCAGGAGGTGCCCGCCATCGTGCGGTTCCAGGCGGAACGTCTCCTGGACGACCCAGCCGCCCGGCTGGTCGGCGGAGGCGCGGACCCGGCCGTCCTCGGCGACCGAGAGGTAGCGGCCGTCGGGCGCGCGCAGCGTCAGGACGCCCTCGCCCCAGTCGACCAGCGCCAGTTCGGTGCCGGTCGCGTCGGTGGTCAGCGGGGGCAGGTCCGTGCGGCCCGCGAGCAGCGCCGGGTCGAGCGCTCCCTCGGCGCCGCGCACCTCGTCGGCGGCGTCCTCCGCCACCGGCACATGCAGGAACACGCCCGCGGAGGTCTTCAGCCGGACCCGGTCCACACCCTCCGCGAACTCCACCCGCTCCGCGCCGAACCGCTCGTACAGCCCCTCCAGCGGGGTCGAGCGGTGGATCAGCGTGCCGCTGTACCAGTCGAGCTTGCACTCGTCGGCGAGCAGCCCGACCACGGCGATCCGGGTGTCCGGGGCGAGCGGCAGCACTCCGTCGTTCTTCAGCAGCACGACGGCCTGCTCGGCCGCCTCCTGGGCGAGGGCGCGGTGCCCCGGGGAGTCGAACTCGCTGGTGGCGTCGTGCGGGTCGTACTCCGGGTCGAACTCGCCGAGGCGGAAACGGACCGAGAGCTGGCGGCGGACGGCCGTGTCGAGGTCGGCCTCGGTGAGCAGACCGCGCTCCAGGGCGACGCGCAGCCGCCCCGTCATCTGCGAGGAGTCCGTGCCGTGGTCGGTGAAGCTGTCGACGCCCGCCACGAGGGAGGCGGCGGTGGCCTCCTCGTGGGTGTCGAAGTAGTGCTCGGAGTCGACCAGGTTGCTCGGCGCGCCCGCGTCCGAGCAGACCAGCAGCTCCTCGTCGGTCCAGGCCCGCAGATGCTCGCCGAGGTAGGGGGAGACGTGGTTCGGCCGGCCGTTGACCAGGTTGTACGCGGGCATCACCCCGGCCACCGCACCCGCCTCGACGGTCTCGCGGAAGGCTCGCAGGTCGTACTCGTGCAGCACGCGCGGGCGCACCGAGCTCGACGTCGTCGACCGGTCCGTCTCGTTGTTGTGGGCGAGCCAGTGCTTCAGCACGGGCGCGGTGCGCCAGTAGGTGGGGTGGTCGCCGCGCAGGCCGTGCGTGTAGGCGGTGGCGATCGCCGAGGTGAGCTTCGGGTCCTCCGAGTAGCCCTCTTCGTTGCGGCCCCACAGGGGGTGGCGCAGCAGGTTGACCGTCGGTGCCCAGACGTTGAGGCCGACGCGCTCGTCCTTGCCGCGCATCGCGCGGACCTCCTTGGACACCGCGTCGCCGACCCGCCGCACCAGCTCCGGGTTCCAGGTGGCGCCGAGGCCGACCGCCTGCGGGAACACCGTCGCCGGGCCCATCCATGCCACGCCGTGCAGGGCCTCCTGGCCGGTGCGGAAGGCGGCGACGCCGAGCCGCTCGACGGCGGGCGCGAACTGGTGCAGGAAGGCGGTCTTCTCCTCGCGCGTGAGCCGCGACAGGAGGTCGTCGATCCGCTTCGCGAACGGCAGGCGCGGATCGCGGAACGGCGGCGTGGGCGGCGTGTGTGCGGTCACGTGGGAATCCCTTTGCGATGGAGCGGTGAGACGCTTTCGAAGCGCTTCGATGCTGGTTC
Source organism: Streptomyces purpurascens (assembly GCF_045040895.1). NCBI lineage: Bacteria > Bacillati > Actinomycetota > Actinomycetes > Kitasatosporales > Streptomycetaceae > Streptomyces > Streptomyces purpurascens. The sequence continues at coordinate 6,738,166 of NZ_CP108341.1, forward strand.
GACGTGGGGGTGGGTGTCAAGACACCTCGGCGCAACAACTCCGACCCTGCGGCGCCATTCCAAGCGCCATTTGTGTCAGATCGCGATCGTGCACACCTCGGGAGAATCTTGGAATCGCCCCTTGTGCACCCCTGGGTGTTCACTTAATCTCGCAGCAACATCGAAGCGCTTCGACTGTGAAGTCCGCCACCCGGTGGTGCGCATTCCTCGTCACTCGTCGGAGTATCGCTTCGGCTCAGCCAGTTCCACTCGAGACACCGCAGCCGACGGCCCTCCGCCGGGTGTCCTGGTGTGCCATGAAGGGTTGACGCAATGACGCCGAACGCCGCCTCCGCCTCCTCCGGACCGAGCCGGAGATCCTTCCTCGCCTCCACGGCGGTCGCCACCGCCGCTGTGGCGGGCGGGATGCCGTTGCTCGCCGCCTGCGGCGGCGGGCAAGAGGGACAGAAGGACGGAGCCACGTCGGGCAAGAAAGCCGCGAAGATCCTCCCGGCCTACGTCGCGTCGAACGTCGTGACCCCGGACCTCCCCTCCAAGAACGGCTCGCCGGTCGGCTTCACCAAGGCGATCCCGGCGGCCGAGCTGAAGACCTCGGTGTCGCAGAAGCTGGGCAGCGGCGGCAAGCTGACCATCATGGCCCCCTACTGGGGCGCCCCGCCCAAGGGCGACAACCCGTACTACACGGCCATGAACAAGGCCATCGGCGTGGACATCACCTGGCAGAACCAGGACGGCGTCACGTACGACCAGAAGCTCGGCGCGATCCTCGCCTCCAGCGACATCCCCGACGCCGTGGTGGTGCCCGACTGGAACCTGACGGGCCGGATACCCACCGCGATCAACGCCAAGTTCGCCGACCTCGGCCCGTACCTTTCCGGCGACAAGGTCAAGGACTACCCGAACCTCGCGGCCGTGCCCTCCGACGCGTGGCAGCGCGGCATCTTCGGCGGCCAGCTCCGCGCGATCCCGATGCCGAACTCCTCCGTCACCACCATGGCGGCCATGTACCGCAAGGACATCTTCGAGAAGGAGGGCTACGCCGTCCCGAAGAGCCCCGAGGAGTTCCTGTCCTGGGCGAAGGAGGCGACCCGGGCCAAGTCGAAGGTCTGGGCCTGCGACGACATGAAGTGGTCGGCGCTGCAGATCTTCGGTGTCCAGCCGGGCGGCGACAAGGCGCTGTGGTGGAACATGGAGGACGGCAAGCTCGTCAACCGCATCGAGACCGAGCAGTACCTGGAAGCCCTGGAGTGGACGCGCAAGCTCTACGCGGCGAAGGTGGTCCACCCGGACGCGGTCTCGGGCAAGGCGGGCGGCAGCGCGGCCAACCGCTTCACCGCCGGACAGGTCCTGGTCTACAACAACAACATCTCCGACTGGTGGGGCAAGACCGCCGAACAGCGGACCCAGAACCCCGACTTCGAGATGGGCGTCTTCGACGTCTTCGGGCCGGACGGGGGCGATCCCACGCTCTGGGCCAGCCAGCCGGGCGGCATGTTCACCTTCGTCAGCAAGAAGGCCAGCAAGCAGCAGATCAAGGACTTCCTCGCGCTCTGCAACTACTGCGCCGCTCCGTACGGCACCAAGGAGTTCATGCTCACCGCCTACGGCGTCGAGGGCACCGACTACACGGTGAAGAGCGGCCTGCCGACCAAGACGCAGCAGGGCATCAACGAGGTCAGCAGCACCTATGACCTCACCGGCAACCCCGCACCGTACGTCGCCTACCCCGACTTCCCCGACATCACCCGGGGCATCGTCGAGTGGCAGCAGCGCATGGGCGCCTTCACCAAGAAGACCTCCTTCTACGGGCTGACCGTCACCGAGCCCACCCGCTGGGCCAACCTCGCCGACGACTTCGAGCAGCTCGAGGACGACGTGGTGCGCGGCCGGAAGAAGATCAGCGACGTGCAGCAGGCCGTGTCCGACTGGAAGAAGAAGGGCGGCGACGACCTGCGCGACTGGTACAAGAAGCTGCTCGACGACAACGGCTCGGCGAACTGATCCGGGGCTCAGGCAAGGAGACGGCCGTGTCCAACAGCACGGTGCCTCGGACTCCGACCGAGGCAAAGACCCCCGCGAGGACTCAGGCGGCGTCCGGCGGCGCCGCCGCACGCCGGGCCCGCGGCGAGAAGAAGAAGTCGGGCAAGCTGAGCCTGAAGGTCAGATTCAGGCGTGACCGCACGCTGATCCTCATGACACTGCCGGCGGTCCTGCTGATCCTGGTCTTCAACTACATACCGATCCTCGGCAATGTGGTGGCCTTCCAGGACTACGACCCGTACGCCGGCGACAACGGCTTCGTCGCCATCTTCAACAGCCCCTGGATCGGCTTCGAGCAGTTCGAGCGGATCTTCGCCGACTCGGCCTTCTGGCACGCGGTGCAGAACACGCTGGTGCTGTTCTTCCTGCAACTGGTGCTCTACTTCCCGATCCCCATCCTGCTCGCGCTGCTCATCAACAGTGTGGTCAGGCCCCGGGTGCGGGCGGTCGCCCAGGCGGTCATGTATTTGCCGCACTTCTTCTCCTGGGTCCTCGTCGTCACCGTCTTCATGCAGATCTTCGGCGGCGCCGGAATCATCGCCCAGACCCTGCGCCAGCACGGCTACGAGGGCTTCGACGTGATGACCGACCCGGAGGTCTTCAAGTACCTGGTCACGGCCCAGACCGTCTGGAAGGACGCGGGCTGGGGCATCATCGTCTTCCTCGCCGCGCTCTCCTCGGTCTCGGGCGACCTGTACGAGGCCGCCGCCATGGACGGCGCAGGACGCTGGCGGCGGATGTGGCACATCACGCTGCCCGCCCTGCGACCGGTGATCGCCCTCCTGCTCGTGCTGCGCGTCGGCGACGCCCTCACCGTCGGCTTCGAGCAACTCCTCCTCCAACGACAAGCCGTGGGTGTCAACGCCTCCGAGGTCCTCGACACCTACGTGTGGTGGAACGGCATCCGCAACCAGGACTTCAGCTATGCCGCCGCCGCCGGGCTCATCAAGGGTGTGGTCGGGCTGGCGCTCGTACTGATCGCCAACAAGGTGGCCCATCTCATGGGCGAGCAGGGGGTGTACAAGAAGTGACCGCCGTCCTCGACACTCCGCCCGACGACGCGCCGCACGTCTCGAAACCGAGCCGCTGGGCCGCCCCGCCCCGCCCCGTCTGGGAGGAGCCGCCCAACAAGGCCGGACTGGCCGGCAAGGGCATCGCCCTGACCCTGGCCTGCCTGGCCATCCTCTTCCCGCTGTGGATCGTCATCGTCACCAGCCTCCAGTCGAAGAAGACCATCGACGAGGCCGGCGGCCTGGTGGTGATCCCCAAGGGCATCACCTTCATCGCCTACCAGGAACTCCTCAGCGGCGGCCAGGTCCAGAAGGCCGCCCTGGTGAGCATCGGCGTGACCGTGGTCGGCACGCTGTTCAGCATGACGGTGTCGGTCCTGTGCGCGTACGGCCTGTCGCGCAGCGGCTCGCTCGGCCACCGCGGCATCCTGATGACACTGCTGGCGACGATGTTCTTCGGGGCCGGCCTCATCCCCACCTACCTGCTGGTGCAGGCCCTCGGCCTGACGGACACCTATCTGGCGCTGATCCTGCCCAGCGCCGTCAGCGTCTTCAACATCCTGGTGCTCCGCGCGTTCTTCATGAACATCTCCCAGGAGCTGATCGACAGCGCCCGCATCGACGGCGCCGGCGACTGGCGGATCCTGTGGAAGATCGTTCTGCCGCTCTCCCGGGCGGTCCTCGCGGTGATCGGCCTCTTCTACGCCGTGGGGTACTGGAGTGCCTGGTTCAACGCGTCGATCTACCTGACCGACCAGGAGATGATGCCGCTGCAGAACGTGATGATCCAGCTGGTGCAGATGCAGCAGCGTCCGGTGGGACTCCAGGCACAGATCAACACCGGGCAGCTCTCGCCGCTCGCGATCCAGATGGCGGTGATGGTGATGGCCCTGCTGCCGGTGGCCGTCCTCTCCCCCTTCGTCCAGAAGCATTTCAAGAAGGGCATGCTCACGGGGGCCGTCAAGGGGTGACGCCCTTGTCTCGAGTCTCGCCGTAGGGCTGTCGGTTGTTTGTGTCCGCGGCTGCGCTGTGGTCGTTCGCGCCCGCGCGGCGGAGCCGCAGATCGATGCAGTCCCGCGCCCCCAAAAAAGGGCCTCCGCCCCCCTCCCTGTCTTGTAAGGACCGAGGTACGTCATGCGCACTTTCCACCTCAGCAGACGCGCTGTGCTCGCCGGGACCGCCGCCACCGCCGCCGTCGCCGCACTTCCGATCGTCCAGGGCAGCGCTCAGGCCGCCACGCCCGCGGCCGCCGCGGGAACCGCGTACCGCTGGCGCAACGCGGTCCAGGGCGGCACCGGGTTCGTCACCGGCGTGCTGTTCCACCCCTCCGTCCGAGGCCTCGCCTACGCCCGTACCGACATCGGCGGCGCCTACCGCTGGGACGACCGGACCGACCGGTGGGTCCCGCTGACCGACCACATCGGCTGGGACGACTGGAACCTGCTCGGCGTGGAGGCCATGGCGGTCGACCCGGCCCACCCGAACCGGCTGTACCTCGCCCTCGGTACGTACGCGCAGTCCTGGGCCGGCAACGGGGCCGTGCTGCGGTCAGAGGACCGCGGGGCCACCTGGAAGCGCACCGACCTCACCGTGAAGCTCGGGGCCAATGAGGACGGGCGTGGGTGCGGGGAGCGGCTGCTCGTGGACCCGCGGGACAGCGACACCCTGTGGCTCGGCACCCGGCACGACGGACTGCTCAAGTCGACCGACCGGGGCGCCACCTGGAAGGCGGTGGGCTTCCCGGCCACGCCCAGCGCCACCGGCCAGGGCGTCACGCTCCTGGTCGCGGCGGGCCGTACGGTCTACGCCGGCTGGGGCGACTCCGACGGTACGGCCGGCAAGCCCAACCTGTACCGCACGTCCGACGCCACGACCTGGGAGGCCGTCCCCAAGCAGCCCGCCGGCACCGCCGCCAAGGTGCCGATCCGGGCCGCGTACGACCGGCACACGCGCGAGCTGTACGTGACGTACGCCAACGCCCCCGGCCCCAACGGCCAGTCCGACGGCAGCGTGCACAAGCTGCGGACGACGGACGGGAAGTGGACCGAGGTCACGCCGGTGAAGCCCGGCGGGGCGACGGAGGACGGCGGGACCGACTCCTTCGGGTACGGCGGTGTCGCCGTCGACGCCCGCCGGCCCGGCACCGTCGTCGTCTCCACCAACAACCGCTGGGCGCTGGTCGACACCCTGTACCGGACCACCGACGGCGGCCGCACCTGGAAGTCCCTGAAGGACAAGGCCGTCCTCGACGTCTCCGAGACCCCCTACCTCACGTTCGGCGCGGACAAGCCCAAGTTCGGGTGGTGGATCCAGGCCGTCGGCGTCGACCCCTTCGACTCCGAGCACGTCGTCTACGGCACGGGCGCGACCCTCTACGGCACCCGCGACCTCAAGCACTGGGCGCCGCAGATCCGGGGTCTGGAGGAGGCGTCCATACGCCAGCTGATCTCCCCTCCGGCCGGAGAGGCGCACCTGATCAGCGGGTCCGGGGACATCGGCGTGATGTACCACGAGCGGCTCACCGCCTCCCCCTCCCGCGGCATGGCGTCGAACCCGGTGTTCGGCACGGCGACGGGGCTCGCGCTGGCCGCGGCCGAGCCGTCGTACGTCGTGCGGGCCGGGTGGGGCGACAACGGCAACGGCGCCTACTCGAACGACGGCGGCAAGAGCTGGGCGCCCTTCAAGGCCCAGCCGGCCATGGCCAGGTCCGCGCCGGGGCCGATCGCCACCAACGCCGACGGCAGCGTGCTGCTGTGGTCCTTCGGCTCGGCCAACCCGGGCTACCGCTCGGCGGACAACGGTGCCACCTGGTCCGAGGTCGCCACCTTCCCGAAGGGCGCCGTCCCGGTCGCGGACCCTGCCGACGCGACGCGTTTCTACGCCTTCGACACCACGACCGGGACGCTCCACGCCAGCACCGACAGCGGCAAGACCTTCACCGCGCGCGCCACCGGCCTGAACTCGGGCGACAGCGAATTCCAGCTGGCCGCGGCCCCGGGCCGCTCCGGCGACCTGTGGCTGAGCCTGAAGTGGAACGGGCTGTACCGCTCCACCGACGGCGGCGCCACCTTCACCAAGGTCGGCAGCTGCTGGGCCTCGTACACCCTCGGCTTCGGCAAGGCCGCCGAGGGCGCCTCCTACCCGGCCCTCTACCTGGTCGGCTCCACCGAGAGCAGCACCGCCGTGTACCGCTCCGACGACGAGGCGAAGACCTGGACGCGGATCAACGACGACCAGCACCAGTGGGGCTGGACCGGCGCGGCCGTCACCGGCGACCCGCGCGTGTACGGCCGGGTCTACATCGCCACCAACGGCCGCGGCGTGCAGTACGGGGAGCCCTCCTGATGTCCGAGAGGAAGCGTCCCGACCTGTCCGATGCCACCTGGGGCCGGCTCCTCTTCGGCGGCGACTACAACCCGGAGCAGTGGCCGGAGGAGACCTGGCACGAGGACGTCCGGCTGATGAAGGACGCAGGCGTCAACTCCGTCACCCTCGGGGTGTTCTCCTGGTCGAAGCTGGAACCGGAACCCGGGGCACGGGAGTTCGGCTGGCTGGACACGCTGATGGACCTGATGCACGAGGGCGGCATCGGGGTCGTCCTCGCCACCCCCACCTCCTCGCCCCCGCCCTGGATGGGCCGGCTGCACCCCGACACCCTGCCCGTCACCGAGGACGGCCGCACCGAGTGGTGGGGCGGCCGGCAGCACTTCTCGCACTCCAGCGCCACCTACCGGCGCCACGCCGCCGCCGTCACCGAGGACCTGGCCGCCCGCTACGGCGGCCACCCGGCCCTGACGATGTGGCACATCAACAACGAGTACTGCACCTTCGACTACGGCGACGAGGCCGCCGCCGCCTTCCGGCGGTGGCTGCGCGAGAAGTACCGCACGCTCGACGCCCTCAACGAGGCCTGGGGCACCGCCTTCTGGAGCCAGGGCTACGACACCTGGGACGGCATCCTGCCGCCCCGCCTGCCCCACTACATGCGCAACCCCGGCCAGGTCCTGGACTTCCGGCGCTTCACCTCCGACATGCTCCTGGAGTGTTACGTCGCCGAGCGGGACATCGTCCGGCGCCACACCCCGGACCTGCCGGTCACCAGCAACTTCATGCCGCTGTGGTTCGGCCAGGACGCCTGGCGCTGGGCGGGGGAGGAGGACGTCGTCTCCGTCGACCTCTACCCCGACCCGCGCGATCCGCTCGGCGCCCAGAACGGCGCCCTGGTGCAGGACATGACCCGTTCCCAGGCGCGCGGGCCGTGGATGCTCATGGAGCAGGCGGCCGGGCCGGTCAACTGGCGCGGAGTGAACCACCCCAAGCCGCGCGGCCTCAACCGGCTGTGGTCGCTCCAGGCCGTGGCCCGGGGTGCCGACGCCGTCTGCTACTTCCAGTGGCGGCAGTCCCGGCAGGGCGCGGAGAAGTTCCACTCCGGCATGGTCAGCCACGCCGGGGAGGAGGGCCGTACGTACCAGGAGGTCAAGCGGCTCGGGGCGGACCTGGCGAGGATCGCCCCCGAGGTGACCGGCCGCCACATCACCGCGAACGTCGCGGTCCTGCACGACTGGAACGCCTGGTGGGCCGGCGCCCAGGACGGCCGCCTCTCCACCCGGGTCGACTACCCGGACGTGCTGCGCGCCTGGCACCGGGCCCTGTGGCAGGCCCACCTCACCACCGACTTCGCGCACCCCGAGCACGATCTGACGCCGTACTCGATGGTCGTCGTGCCCCAGCTGTACGCGCTCACCGACGCGGCGATCGACAACCTCCTCGCCTACGCGCGCGGCGGCGGCACCCTCGTCTGCGGTTTCCTGACCGGCGTCGCGGACGAGGACGACCGGGTGCGCCCCGGCGGCATGGACGCCCGGCTGCGGGAGCTGTTCGGGATCCGCACCCTGCACGAGTGGTGGCCGCTGGACGCGGGGGAGACCGTCGCCTGCGAGGGCTTCCGGGGCACGCTGTGGTCCGAGGAGATCGAGCCCGCCGATCCAGACGACACGAACCGCTACAAGGGCGGCGAACTGGACGGCATGCCCGCCGTCCTGCGCAAGGGCAGCGCCTGGTACCTCTCCACGCTCCCGGAGCCGGAGGCGCTGCGCGACCTGCTGGCCCGGATCGCCGACGGCGCGGGCGTCCGGCCGGTGCTCGACGGCCTTCCCGAGCAGGTGGAGGCCGTACGCCGGGGCGAGCTGCTGTTCCTGCTCAACCACGGCCGCGAGCCGGTGACCGTCGAGGTCCCCGGCACCCACCACGACCTGCTGGCGGGCACGGCCGTCACCGACCGGGTCACCCTCGGCCGCTACGAGGCGGCGGTGCTCCGGCCATGACCGCCTCCACCCCCGTCCACGGCACGTGGGAGCCAGGACCGGCCGGCCGCTGGGAGGACGGCTTCCTGAGCGGCAACGGCCACCACGGCGCCCTTGTGTTCGGTGACCCGGACATCGAGCGGGTCGTCGTCACGCACCACACCCTGGTGCGCCCCAACGGCAGGAACCCCCGGCCGCCGCAGCTCGCCGGGGACCTCCCCGCGCTCCAGGACCGCCTCCTGGCCGGCGACACGACCGCCGCCGAGAGCTTCACCGACGGCCGGCCGCACCAGTGGGTGCAGCCCTTCCACCCCGCCTTCCAGGTCAGACTGCGCCGTCCGCCCGGTGCCCGGCGCGACTACCGCCGCGACGTCGACTTCACCACGGGCGTGGTGCGGGCCTCCTGTGCCGGCTGGACCAGCCGTGTCTTCGTCTCCCGCGCCGACGACGTGATCGTCCAGCAGGTCACCGGCCCCGGCCTCACCCTCGACGTCGACCTGGACCACCGGCTGCCCGGCGCCCCCACCGGACTGGGCATCGGCCACGGCGCCGTCCTCACCCCCGAGGGCGCCCTGCTCAGCCTGCGCGCCCGCTACCCGGACAGTGACCTGGCCTGCACCGGCGTCACCCTGGTCGCCGTCACGGGCGGCACGACGACCCTCGTGCCCCCCGGCGTGCGCATCGAGGGCGCCCGGTCCGTGCTGCTCCTCACCCGGGTGCACCGGCACACCGGCGAACTGGACGTCGTCGCGCAGGGCCGCACCCTGCGTGATCTGCCCCCGGAGTACGACGAGCTCCTCGACCGCCATGTCGCCCTCCACCGCACCGCCTACGAGCGTGTCACCCTCGACCTGGCCGCCGACCCCGCCGAACGGGCCCTGCCGGGCTCCGAGTTGCTGAAGCGGCCCCGCAGCGCCGCCCTGCTGGAGCGCCTCTTCGCGGCCGGCCGCTACCACCTGCTGTCCGCCGGCGGCCTCTTCCCGCCCCGCCTGACCGGACTGTGGAGCGGCGACTGGAACACCGCCTGGTCGGGCGCTTTCACCACCAACGCCAACCTCAACCTCCAGACCGCGTCCGCGGCCGCCGCGGCCCTGCCCGAGGTCACCGAGGCCCACGCGAACCTGATCGACCGCCAGCTCCCGGACTGGCGTGACAACGCCCGCGCGGTCTTCGGTGCCCGGGGTGTCGTCGCGCCCACGCACACCGACGGCGAGTCGGGCCACACGTACCACTTCGCTCGCGAGTACCCCCACCAGCTGTGGACCGCCGGTGCAGACTGGCTGCTCAAGCCGCTCGTCGACCACGACGAGACCCGGGGTACCCGCGACCCGCGCACCGCCGCGGCACTCGCCGAAGTCGCCCTGTTCTACGAGGACTTCCTCACCCGCACGGACGAGCACGGGCAGCTCGTCGTCGTCCCGTCCTACTCGCCCGAGAACCGCCCGGCCAACGCGAGCTGGGGCACCCTCAACGCGGCCATGGACCTCTCAGCGGCCCGCCACGCCCTGCGCACGGCCGCCTCCTACCACCCCGGCCCCGACGCCGACCGCTGGCACGCCCTCGCCGACCGCCTCCCGCCGCACCGGATCAACGCGGACGGGGCACTGGCCGAATGGGCCTGGCCGGGCCTTGAGGACTCCTACGACCACCGCCACTCAGCCACCTCTACGGCGTCTGGCCGCTCGACGAGATCACCCCCTACGACAGCCCCGAACTCGCGGCAGCCGCCCACCGCGCCCTCGAACTGCGCGGCGCCGAGAACGACTCCGCGCACGGCCATCTGCACCACGCGCTCATCGCGGCCCGGCTCAGGGACTCAGACCGCGTCGCCCACGCCCTCGGCCAGGTCCTGGACGGCGACTTCTTCCATGCCTCCCTGATGAGCGCCCACTACCCGAAGCGTGACGTCTACAACGCGGACGCCGCGCACACCCTGCCCGCCGTGCTGATCGAGATGCTCGTGCAGTCGACCCCGGACCGGCTGGTCCTGCTGCCCGCGCTTCCGGCGGCGTATCCGAGCGGCGCACTGCGCGGTGTGCGCACCCGCTTCGGGGCCGAGCTCGACCTCACCTGGACCCGGGACGGCGCCGCCGCCGTCATCAGGCCGGGCCGCACCCACCGCGTCGAACTCCGGACTTCCACCGGCACAGAATCCCTCCACCTGGTCGCCGGAGAAGACCACGTCCTCACCCTGAGGTCGTGGTAGTTCCCCCCCATCCCCCCACCCCATGGAAGGGACACCATGGCATCACGCACCCTCGGCAGGGTCACCAAGGCCCTGCTCGCCCCGGCCCTGGCACTCGGCGCGACCGTAGCCCTCGCCTCCGCCCCCGCCTCGGCCGCCGTCTGGAACTCCTGCGACCAGTGGGCCAACGCGAACCTGAACGGCTACACGCTCTACAACAACATCTGGGGCAGCGGCGCCGGCGCCCAGTGCATCTGGGCCAACTCGGGCACCAACTGGGGCGTCAACGCCAACCACCCCAACACCGGTGGCATCAAGTCCTACCCGAACCAGACGAAGGCGATCAACAAGTCCATCACCTCGCTGGGCTCGCTCTCCAGCAGCTACAACGTCAGCGTCCCGTCGTCCGGCGCGTACAACACGTCGTACGACATCTGGGACACGGACCACGACTACGAGATCATGCTCTGGGTCAACAAGACCGGGGCCGTCGGCCCGATCGGCACCTCGCAGGGCAGCGTCAGTCTCGGCGGCCACTCCTGGACCGTCTACAAGGGCACCAACGGCGCCAACGAGGTGTTCTCGTTCATCCGCACCTCCAACTCCAGCTCCGGCACCGTGAACATCCTGCCGATCCTGAAGTGGATCAAGGACACCAAGGGCTGGATGGGCAACGAGACCATCGGTGACGTCCAGTTCGGCTTCGAGATCACCTCGTCGTCCGGCGGCCTGGACTTCCGCACCAACAGCATGACCGTCAGCAGCAGCTGACGCCGTACCCGGGGCCGGGGCCGACCGCCGTCAAGCGCGGTCGGCCCCGGCCCGCAGCGCGTTGTAGTCCGCGAAGGCCGACTCGACCTCGGCGCGGGTCAGGCCGTAGCGGGACAGGTCGTAGGTGTGGCGGCGGGTGCCCTTGGGACGGGCGACGGCCGCGGGGAGACGGGCCGCGTCGGCCTCGGTCCAGGGGGCGCCGACGGCGGCGTGGAGCTTCGGGGCGCCGGTCGCGGGATCCGAGCCGAGCCACGAGTACGGGGCGTCCACCAGCTGCTCCGGCGGGATGGCGGCCCGGGCCGCGAGACCGCGGGTCATGGCGCGGCTCAGCAGGTCCAGCCAGGTCGCGCCGATGCCGGCCAGGTCGACCGGGCGGGAGCTGACGGCCATGCCGTGCTCGATCAGCGAGCAGAAGGACGCCATGACGGTGACCGGGTCGCGGTGGCACCACACGAGCGTGGCGTCGGGGAAGACCGTTACCGGTAGTCGGCGGTGAAGTCCCGCGCGCGGTGCCAGGTCTGGTACTCGGGGATACGGGCCTGGGAGAACGGCATCAGGGCGTGCGGAAGCGCGAACGTGCGCTCCTCGGGGCCCTCGGCGGCCATCGCGTGGATGTCGCGGAAGCGCGGCGCGAAGAGGTCCGTGCCCTGCACCATCCGGCGCCCGGCGGTGATCGCCTCGCGCCGCTGCCGGGGCGGCAGCTCCAGGTCGGGAGCGAGCAGTTCCAGCCGCCGCACCCGGGCGCGATTGGCCAGGTGCCGTCTGACGTGCGCCTGCGCGGACTGCCAGCCCACCGGAGTGAGGTTCCCGGCCTTCGCCCACCACCCCAGCAGCGCCCGGAAGCCGTCGACGAACTCCCGCAGCAGCAGGTCGGTGAGGGCGAGCGGAGACGAGGACACGCAGAGAACCTAGCCCCTCCAACTGCCCCGTGGTGGGTGGAAGTTGGCCGAACAGTCACGAAGGGGTGGCCGGTAGACCTCCATCGACCCGGCCACCCCTCGCGACACGGCTACTCCGCTACAGGCAGCCGTGCCCCGTCCCGCAGAAAGAGCGGGATGCGGTCCAGCGGGGCGTCGACCGTCACGGCCTGACCGCCCTCGTACGTCTCACCCGTCCACGCGTCCGTCCAGACGGCCCCCGCCGGCAGATACGCCGTACGGGCGGTGGCGCCGGCGGTCAGCACCGGGGCGACCAGCAGATCCGGGCCGAAGAGGTAGGAGTCGTCGACCGACCAGCCGGCCTGGTCGTCCGGGAACTCCAGGAACAGCGGCCGCATCACCGGCAGGCCCTCCTCGTGGGCCGCGCGCATCACGTCCAGCACATACGGCTTCAGACGCTCGCGCAGCCGCAGGTACTTCTCCAGGACGGCCCCGGCCTCCTCGCCGTACGACCACACCTCGTTCGGGCCGCCCGTCATCTCCGGGCCCAGCGGCATGCCCGGGTCGCGGAAGCCGTGCAGGCGCATCAGCGGGGACAGCGCGCCGAACTGGAACCAGCGGACCATCACCTCCCGGTACGCCGGGTCGTCCGGGTCGCCCCCGTGGAAGCCGCCGATGTCGGTGTTCCACCACGGGATGCCCGACAGGGCCGTGTTGAGGCCGGCGGCGATCTGGCGGCGCAGGGTCGGGAAGTCGGTGCCGATGTCACCCGACCACAGGGCGGCGCCGTAGCGCTGACTGCCCGCCCACGCCGAGCGGTTGAGGGTGACGATCTCCTCCTCGCCGGTCGCGAGCAGGCCCTCGTAGAAGGTCCGGGCGTTCTCGGCCGGGTAGGCGTTGCCGACCTCCAGGCCCGGGCCCGCCCAGTAGCGCAGGTTCTCCTGGAAGCCCGGCTTCAGCTCGGGCTCGCAGGCGTCCAGCCAGAACGCCGTGATGCCGTACGGGTCGAGGTAGTTCTCCTTCACCTTCGACCACACGAACTCCCGGGCGTCCGGGTTGGTGGCGTCGTAGAAGGCCACCTGGACCGTGGAGGCGACCTCCTTGTCGGGCCAGTCGGCGTGGGCCATCGGGCCGTACTGGGTGCCGATGAAGTACCCGCGCTGCTCCATGACCGGGTGGTTCTCGCTCAGCGGCGACACCGACGGCCAGACGCTCACCACGAGCTTGATGCCGAGCTCGTCCAGCTCACGCACCATCGCCCCCGGGTCGGGCCACTCCTTCGGGTCGAACTTCCACTCCCCGAGGTGCGTCCAGTGGAAGAAGTCGCAGACGATCGCGGAGATGGGCAGGCCGCGCCGCTTGTACTCCCTTGCCACCGCCATGAGTTCGTCCTGGGTGCGGTAGCGCAGCTTGCACTGCCAGAAGCCCGCCGCCCACTCCGGCAGCATCGGGCTGCGGCCGGTCACCGCGCTGTAGCGGCTCTGGGCACCGGCGGGGTCGCCCGCCGTGATCCAGTAGTCGATCTGCCGGGCCGAGTCGGCGACCCACCGGGTGCCGTTGTGTGCCAGCTCCACGCGGCCGATCGCCGGGTTGTTCCACAGCAGCGTGTAGCCCCGGCTGGAGGTCAGCACCGGGATGCCGACCTCGGCGTTGCGCTGGACCAGGTCCAGCACCAGGCCCTTCTGGTCGAGGCGCCCGTGCTGGTGCTGGCCGAGGCCGAACAGCTTCTCGTCGTCGTAGGCGGCGAAGCGCTGCTCCAGGCGGTGGTGGCCGTTGCCGACGGCCGTGTAGAGGCGCGATCCGGGCCACCAGAAGTGCGCGCGGTCCTCGGCGAGCAGCTCGGCGGAGTCCTCCGTCCGCAGGAAGCGGACCAGGCCCTCGGCGTTCACCTCGACGGTGAGCGCGCCGACGGTCAGCTGCCCTCGGCCGTCCTCGATCTTCACCGTGGACGGCGTCGCCGGGGCCTCGTCGAGCAGCGCGCCCGGGAGCCCCTCGAGGACCGGGCCGCCGAGCCGGGCACGCACCCGGACCGCGTCCGGACCCCACGGCTCGATCCGTACGGTCTCCTGGCGGCCGCTCCACTCCAGCGCGCCGTCCCGCTCGCGGAACGTGCCGACGGTGGGGGAGGACTGCGCCAGGCTCACCTGGGGCTGGGTTTCAGCAGGCTGATTCACGAGGCGGGCTCCTGTGCGGAAGCAGACAAGGGGGTGCCCTGGAAGGGGCGCTGTGCGAGGAACGGGACGACTACGGCCGGCTGGGCGCCGGTCCCGTGCTCGTCCGTACCGTCAGCTCGGGCGCGATCAGCACGACCTCGTCGCTGCCGCGCCCCTCGAGCTTGGCGACCAGGTGGTCCACGGCGTGCCGGCCCATCTCCTGCGCGGGGATGGCGACCGACGTGAGCCGCACGGAGGCCTGCGTCGCGACCTGGTCGGGGCAGATCGCGACCACCGACACGTCCTCCGGCACGGCCCGGCCCTGCTGCCGCAGCAGCGCGAGCAGCGGCTCGACCGCCGACTCGTTCTGCACGATGATCCCCGAGGTGTCCGGGCGCTCGTCGAGGATCCGGGCGAGGGTCACGGCCATCGCGTCGTACCCGCCCTCGCACGGCCGGTGCAGCAGCCGCACTCCCAGCTCCCGGCCACGGGACCGCAGCCCGTCGAGGGTGCGCTCGGCGAAGCCGGTGTGCCGCTCGTAGACGGCCGGGGCCTCCCCGATGACAGCGATGTCGTGGTGCCCCTGCTTCGCCAGATGCTCCACACACAGCGCTCCCGTCGCCCGGAAGTCCAGATCGACGCAGGTCAGACCGGAGGTGTCGGCGGGCAGCCCGATGAGCACGGACGGCTGGTCCGTCGCGCGCAGCAACGGCAGCCGTTCGTCGTCGAGCTCGACGTCCATCAGGATCATTCCGTCGGCGAGCCCGCTCCCGGCGACGCGGCGCACCGCGTCGGGGCCCTCCTCACCGGTGAGCAGCAGCACGTCGTACCCGTGCGTGCGGGCGGAGGTCGCCACCGCGATGGCGATCTCCATCATCACGGGCACATACATGTCCGTGCGCAGCGGGATCATCAGCGCGATGATGTTCGACTTGCTGCTGGCCAGGGCGCGGGCCCCGGCGTTCGGGTGGTACCCGAGCTCGCGGATGCTCCGCTCGACCCGCTGCCGGGTGTTCGCGGAGATGGACCGCTTGCCGCTGAGGACATAGCTCACCGTGCTCGCCGAGACTCCGGCGTGCTGGGCGACCTCGGCGAGGGTGACCATCCAGCTCTCCAAGCTTTGTGAAGCGCTTCGACAATGCGCATTGCTGATATGGGCGGGTGAGAGTGGTTCGACAGTAGCTCCAGCAGGAGTACGTGTCCATAGGTTGTCGAAGCGCTTCGATACCGATTTCCGGGGAGGGGGTCAGTCTCGCGGAAGGCGCTCCGCTGCACCACCGCCGTCGAGCGCGCGACAGAGCCGCACCTTCGGCTGAACGGACGCGCGAGGACTGGTGGGAGCGTCCGGTTTCGGGTACCAACGATCCAGTAGCACTGGTCGGTAACGTACAGTCCTCAATAAACCTAGTTGCGGCGAGGTGCCCCTCATGCCCGCTTCCACCCCTCCCTCTTCCCGTCCCGCCGTCACCGAGCGGGAGGCCCGTGAGGTGGCGGAGGCCGCCCGGGAACAGCACTGGCGCAAGCCCAGCTTCGCCAAGGAGCTGTTCCTCGGCCGCTTCCGGCTCGACCTCATCCACCCCCACCCCCTCCCCGGCGACGAGGCGGCCCAGCGCGGCGAGGAGTTCCTCGCCAAGCTCCGCGACTTCGTCGAGACGAAGGTCGACCCGGCCGTCATCGAGCGCGACGCCAGGATCCCCGACGAGGTGATCGACGGCCTGAAGGAGCTCGGCGCCTTCGGCATGAAGATCGACACCAAGTACGGCGGGCTGGGCCTCACGCAGGTGTACTACAACAAGGCCCTCTCCCTGGCCGGCTCCGCCAGCCCCGCGATCGGCGTGCTGCTCTCCGCGCACCAGTCGATCGGCGTGCCGCAGCCCCTGAAGCTGTTCGGCACGCAGGAGCAGCGCGAGCGCTTCCTGCCGCGCTGCGCCCGCACCGACATCAGCGCCTTCCTGCTCACCGAACCCGACGTCGGCTCCGACCCGGCCCGGCTCGCCACCACCGCGGTGCCCGACGGGGACGACTACGTCCTCGACGGCGTGAAGCTGTGGACCACCAACGGCGTCGTCGCCGACCTGCTGGTCGTCATGGCCCGGGTGCCGAGGAGCGAGGGCCACAAGGGCGGCATCACCGCCTTCGTCGTGGAGACGAACTCGCCGGGCGTCACCGTGGAGAACCGCAACGCCTTCATGGGCCTGCGCGGCATCGAGAACGGCGTCACCCGCTTCCACCAGGTCCGTGTCCCCGCCGCCAACCGCGTCGGCGAGGAGGGCCAGGGCCTGAAGATCGCCCTGACCACGCTCAACACCGGGCGGCTCTCCCTGCCGGCCTCCTGTGTCGCGGCCGGCAAGTGGTGCCTGAGGATCGCCCGCGAGTGGACGGCCGTCCGCGAGCAGTGGGGCAAGCCCGTCGCGCACCACGAGGCGGTCGGCTCCAAGATCTCCTTCATCGCGGCCACCACCTTCGCCCTGGAGGCTGTGACGGACCTGGCCTCGCAGATGGCCGACGAGGACCGCAACGACATCCGCATCGAAGGCGCCCTCGCCAAGCTGTACGCCTCCGAGATGGCCTGGACGATGGCCGACGAACTCGTCCAGATCCGCGGCGGACGCGGCTTCGAGACGGCCGAGTCGCTCCGGGCCCGCGGCGAGCGCGGCGTCCCCGCCGAGCAGCTCCTGCGCGACCTGCGCATCAACCGCATCTTCGAGGGCTCCACGGAGATCATGCACCTGCTGATCGCCCGCGAGGCAGTCGACGCCCACCTCTCGGTCGCCGGTGACCTCATCGACCCCGAGAAGTCCCTGGGCGACAAGGCGAAGGCGGGCGCGAACGCGGGCGCCTTCTACGCCAAGTGGCTCCCCAAGCTCGTCGCGGGACCGGGGCAACTCCCCACCTCCTACGGCGACTTCAAACACGGCGTGGACCTCTCCGGGCACCTGCGCTACGTCGAGCGCACGTCCCGCAAACTCGCCCGTTCCACCTTCTACGCCATGTCCCGCTGGCAGGGCCGGATGGAGTCCAAGCAGGGCTTCCTCGGCCGGATCGTCGACATCGGCGCCGAACTGTTCGCCATGAGCGCGGCCTGCGTACGCGCCGAACTCCTGCGCGGCCAGGGCGAGAACGGCCGCGAGGCCTACCAGCTCGCCGACGTCTTCTGCCGCCAGGCCCGCATCCGGATCGAAGAGCTCTTCAACCGCCTGTGGACCAACACCGACGACCTCGACCGCAAGGTCGTCAAGGGCGTCCTCTCCGGCACGTACGAGTGGCTGGAGCAGGGCATCGTCGACCCGTCGGACGACGGCCCCTGGATCGCGGACGCGACGCCGGGCCCGAGTCAGCGGGAGAACCTGCACCGCCCGATCCGGTAACCGGGCCCTTGCGGGGGCGCGAGCCGTTGTGGCGCGCGCCCCTGGGAGGGGATGCGCTGTCCTCACACGCCACCCTTACGGCAACAATGGAGGAATGAGCGACAGTCCAGCCCCCCTCGCCGATCCCCACCTGGTCTATGACCCCGTAGCGGGCGACGGCCCGAAGGACGTGGTGATCCTCGGCTCCACCGGGTCCATCGGCACGCAGGCCATCGACCTCGTGCTGCGCAACCCCGACCGCTTCCGGGTCACCGGCCTGTCCGCCAACGGCGGCCGGGTCGCCCTGCTCGCCGAGCAGGCGTACCGGCTGCGGGTGCCCACGGTCGCGGTCGCCCGCGAGGACGTCGTACCGGCCCTGCGCGAGGCGCTCTCCGCGCAGTACGGCACGGGCGAGCCGCTCCCCGAGATCCTCGCAGGACCGGACGCGGCCACGCGGCTGGCGGCGTCCGACTGCCACACCGTCCTGAACGGCATCACCGGCTCCATCGGCCTCGCCCCGACCCTGGCCGCCCTGGAGGCGGGCCGCACCCTCGCGCTCGCCAACAAGGAGTCGCTCATCGTGGGCGGCCCGCTGGTCAAGGGCCTCGCCAAGCCCGGCCAGATCATCCCGGTCGACTCCGAGCACGCGGCCCTCTTCCAGGCCCTGGCCGCCGGCACCCGCGCCGACGTCCGCAAGCTGGTCGTCACGGCCTCCGGCGGCCCCTTCCGCGGCCGTACGAAGCAGGAACTGGCGAACGTCACCGTCGAGGACGCCCTCGCACACCCCACCTGGGCGATGGGCCCGGTCATCACGATCAACTCCGCGACCCTCGTCAACAAGGGCCTGGAGGTCATCGAGGCACACCTCCTCTACGACATTCCCTTCGACCGCATTGAGGTCGTCGTGCATCCGCAGTCGTATGTCCACTCGATGGTTGAGTTCACGGATGGATCGACACTGGCCCAGGCGACCCCGCCCGACATGCGCGGGCCCATCGCCATCGGCATCGGCTGGCCCGAGCGCGTCCCCGACGCGGCCCCCACCTTCGACTGGAGCAAGGCCTCGACCTGGGAATTCTTCCCGCTCGACAACGAGGCCTTCCCCTCGGTGAACCTCGCCCGGCACGTCGGCGAGCTCGCGGGCACCGCCCCGGCGGTGTTCAATGCGGCCAACGAGGAGTGCGTGGAGGCGTTCCGCCAGGGCGCGCTGCCCTTCAACGGCATCATGGAGACCGTCACCCGGGTCGTCGAGGAGCACGGCACCCCGAGTACGGGAACCTCACTCACCGTGTCGGACGTCCTCGAAGCGGAGACCTGGGCGCGGACCCGGGCCCGGGAACTGGCGGCACAGACGGCGGAGGCCCGTGCATGACGACCCTGATGTTCATCCTCGGCATAGTTCTCTTCGTGGTCGGCCTGCTGTTCTCGATCGCGTGGCACGAGCTGGGGCACCTGTCGACCGCCAAGCTGTTCGGCATCCGCGTGCCGCAGTACATGGTCGGCTTCGGCCCGACGATCTGGTCGCGCAAGAAGGGCGAGACCGAGTACGGGATCAAGGCCATCCCGTTCGGCGGCTACATCCGCATGATCGGCATGTTCCCGCCCGGCCCCGACGGCCGGCTGACGGCACGCTCCACCTCCCCGTGGCGCGGCATGATCGAGGACGCCCGCACCGCCGCCTACGAGGAGCTCCGGCCGGGCGACGAGAACCGCCTGTTCTACACGCGCAAGCCCTGGAAGCGCGTGATCGTGATGTTCGCGGGCCCCTTCATGAACCTGGTCCTCGCGGTGGCGCTGTTCCTCGGCATCCTGATGGGCTTCGGCATCACCCAGCAGACGACGACCGTCAGCTCCGTCTCCCAGTGCGTCATCGCCCAGAGCGAGAACCGCGACAAGTGCGAGAAGGGCGACGCGGCCAGCCCGGCCGCAGCCGCCGGCCTGAAGGCGGGCGACAAGATCGTCTCCTTCGACGGCGTGCGCACCGACGACTGGAACAAGCTGTCCGACCTCATCCGCGCCACTCCCGGCCAGGAGGTGCCGATCGTCGTCGACCGCAAGGGCCAGGACGTCACCCTCCAGGCGAAGATCGCCACCAACCAGGTCGCCAAGAAGGACTCGAGCGGGCAGATCGTCGAGGGCCAGTACGTCCAGGCCGGCTTCCTCGGCTTCAGCGCGGCCACCGGCGTGGTCAAGCAGGACTTCGGCGAGTCCGTGAGCTGGATGGGAGACCGCATCGGCGACGCCGTCGACTCCCTCGCCGCCCTCCCCGGCAAGATCCCGGCCCTGTGGAACGCGGCCTTCGACGGCGCGCCCCGCGAGGCCGACTCCCCGATGGGCGTGGTCGGCGCGGCCCGCGTCGGCGGCGAGATCTTCACCCTGGACATCCCGCCGACCCAGCAACTGGCCATGGCCCTCATGCTGGTCGCCGGCTTCAACCTCTCCCTGTTCCTGTTCAACATGCTCCCGCTGCTGCCGCTCGACGGCGGCCATGTCGCGGGCGCGCTGTGGGAGTCGCTGCGCCGCAACACCGCCAAGGTGCTGCGCCGGCCGGACCCGGGCCCCTTCGACGTGGCGAAGCTCATGCCGGTCGCCTACGTGGTCGCGGGGATCTTCATCTGCTTCACGATCCTGGTGCTGATCGCGGACGTGGTGAACCCGGTG
This sequence comes from Streptomyces purpurascens, assembly GCF_045040895.1. Classification (NCBI taxonomy): domain Bacteria; kingdom Bacillati; phylum Actinomycetota; class Actinomycetes; order Kitasatosporales; family Streptomycetaceae; genus Streptomyces; species Streptomyces purpurascens. The sequence goes on from NZ_CP108341.1 coordinate 6,758,514, forward strand.
AGAATCTCCTAGTCATACGCGGTTCCGTGGCGGCCCGGCACTCTTCGTGCCGGGCCGCCCCCCATGGAGTGGCGATGCGGGTGGGATGTGCCCGGCCCCGGTCATGTGCCGTAATCTCGAGGCTCGGAGCCCGCTGCTCACGGGACCGGACCTTGATCCACGACTTGGGGTTGCACAGCAGATGACTGCGATTTCTCTCGGCATGCCGTCCGTACCGACCAAGCTCGCCGAGCGCCGGAAGAGCCGCCAGATCCAGGTCGGGGCCGTGGCGGTCGGCGGAGACGCCCCCGTCTCGGTGCAGTCGATGACGACGACGCGTACGTCCGACATCGGCTCCACCCTCCAGCAGATCGCCGAGCTGACCGCCTCCGGCTGTCAGATCGTCCGCGTCGCCTGCCCGACGCAGGACGACGCCGACGCCCTGTCGACCATCGCCCGCAAGTCGCAGCTCCCGGTCATCGCCGACATCCACTTCCAGCCGAAGTACGTCTTCGCCGCGATCGAGGCGGGCTGCGCGGCCGTCCGCGTCAACCCGGGCAACATCAAGCAGTTCGACGACAAGGTCAAGGAGATCGCCAAGGCGGCCCGGGACCACGGCACCCCGATCCGCATCGGCGTCAACGCGGGCTCCCTCGACCGGCGCCTGCTCCAGAAGTACGGCAAGGCGACGCCGGAAGCGCTGGTGGAGAGCGCGCTGTGGGAGGCCTCGCTGTTCGAGGAGCACGACTTCCGCGACATCAAGATCTCCGTCAAGCACAACGACCCGGTCGTGATGATCGAGGCCTACAAGCAGCTCGCCGCCCAGTGCGACTACCCGCTGCACCTCGGCGTCACCGAGGCGGGCCCGGCCTTCCAGGGCACGATCAAGTCCGCGGTGGCCTTCGGCGCGCTCCTCTCGCAGGGCATCGGCGACACGATCCGCGTCTCCCTCTCGGCGCCCCCCGTGGAGGAGGTCAAGGTCGGCAACCAGATCCTGGAGTCCCTGAACCTCAAGCAGCGCGGCCTGGAGATCGTCTCCTGCCCCTCCTGCGGCCGTGCCCAGGTCGACGTCTACAAGCTGGCCGAAGAGGTCACGGCCGGCCTGACCGGCATGGAGGTCCCCCTCCGCGTCGCCGTCATGGGCTGCGTCGTCAACGGCCCCGGCGAGGCCCGCGAGGCCGACCTCGGCGTCGCCTCCGGCAACGGCAAGGGCCAGATCTTCGTCAAGGGCGAGGTCATCAAGACCGTCCCCGAGTCCAAGATCGTGGAAACCCTCATCGAGGAGGCCATGAAGCTGGCCGAGAAGATGGAGGCGGACGGCATCGCCTCGGGCGAGCCCTCGGTGGCGGTAGCGGGCTGAGGCCTGCCTTTCGGGGGCGCGGGGAACTGCGCGACAAGCCACAACGCACCCGCGCCCGCCGCTGAACCTTCGCTCCCGAACTCCAAGGCGCCCCGCCCAAGCAGCGCAGCTATAGTGCGGAGACCAAAGCCGACCCCAGTGTGTGAGGGCCCCGCACTTGTTGACGCAGACCACCTCACGGGTTCTCGAACCGAGCGACCTGGACGCCGCGCTCGCCGTACTCGACCGCGAGCCGGTCACGAACGCCTTCGTGACGTCCCGGGTGCAGATCGCCGGCCTCGACCCGTGGCGGCTCGGCGGCGAGATGTGGGGCTGGTACGAGGACGGCATGCTGACGTCCCTCTGCTACGCGGGCGCCAACCTGGTCCCGATCTGCGCCACCCCGCGCGCCGTGCGCGCCTTCGCCGACCGGGCCCGCCGGGCCGGCCGCCGCTGCTCCTCCATCGTCGGGCCCGCCGGGTCCACCGCCGATCTGTGGCGACTGCTGGAACCCCAGTGGGGCCCGGCCCGCGACGTCCGCCGCCGGCAGCCGCTCATGGTCACCGACAGCCTGTCGGCCGGCATCGCCCCGGACCCCTACGTCCGCCGCGTCCGCAAGGACGAGATGGAAGCGCTCATGCCGGCCTGCGTGGCGATGTTCACCGAGGAGGTCGGCGTCTCCCCGCTGGCAGGCGACGGGGGCCTCCTCTACCAGGCCCGCGTCGCCGAACTCGTCGGCTCCGGCCGCGCGTTCGCCCGCTTCGACGCGGACGGCAAGGTCGTCTTCAAGGCAGAGATCGGCGCCGCGACGGACCGCGCCTGCCAGATCCAGGGCGTATGGGTGGCCCCCGAGTACCGGGGCACGGGCCTGGCGGCCCCCGGCATGGCAGCCGTGCTGCGCTACGCCCTGGCCGACGTCGCCCCGGTGGTGAGCCTCTACGTGAACGACTTCAACACGGCGGCCAGAAGGACGTACCAGAGAGTGGGCTTCCAGGAAGTGGGAGCCTTCATGAGCGTCCTGTTCTGAAGCGCCCCAAAAGGGGCGCGGGGAACTGCGCGACCAGCCACATCCAAGCCGCCACTCGGCAATGAACGGGAACCCCCCTGTAGGCTCCCCGCCATGGACCTGGTGATCGGCCCACTCGACCTCTCCGCTCACGTAGACGAGGCTCTGGCCATCCAAGCCGTGGCTTTCGGCCTCGGCCCGGACGAGGTAGCCGTCCGCCGCCAGATCGTCCTCCGCCACATGACGTACCCGGGCGCCCGCGCCCTCGGCGCGAAAGAGGGCGGAAACCTCGTAGGGTTCGTCTACGGCATGCCCAACGACCGCACCCACTGGTGGTCCACCGTCGTGGAGCCGTACCTCAGGGCGAACCACCACGACCACTGGCTCGACGACTCCTTCGTGATCACCGAACTGCACGTCCACCCCGCCCACCAGAGCCGCGGCATCGGACGCACGCTGATCACCACCATCACCGACGGCGCCGCCGAACCCCGCACGATCCTCTCCGCGATCGACACCGAGAGCCCCGCCCGCGCCCTCTACCGCTCCCTCGGCTACCAGGACCTGGCCCGCCAGGTCCTCTTCCCCAGCGCCCCGAAGCCGTACGCCGTGATGGGCGCCCCGCTCCCGCTCCTGCGCCGCTAACCGATTTCCACCGCCCCGCACCCCCCGGATAACCTCCTGCCATCACCTTCCCCACTCTCGGCTTCGCTCGAGCGGGGGGACCCCCATCAGCAGGAGCTAAACCATGGCGAACGTACCGGTCCAGCGCATGTCCCAGTTGATGGCGAAGACGTTGCGCGACGACCCGGCGGACGCCGAGGTCCTCAGCCACAAGCTCCTCGTCCGCGCCGGGTACGTGCGCCGTACCGCCGCCGGCATCTGGAGCTGGCTGCCGCTCGGCAAGCGGGTCCTCTCCAACGTGGAGCGCATCGTCCGCGAGGAGATGGACGCGATCGGCGCCCAGGAGGTGCTGCTCCCCGCCATCCTGCCGCGTGAGCCCTACGACGCCACCGGCCGCTGGGACGAGTACGGCCCCGAGCTGTTCCGTCTCCAGGACCGCAGGGGCGGCGACTACCTCCTCGGCCCCACCCACGAGGAGATCTTCACCCTGCTGGTGAAGGACCAGGCGTCCTCCTACAAGGACCTGCCGGTGATCCTCTACCAGATCCAGAACAAGTACCGCGACGAGGCCCGGCCCCGCGCGGGCATCCTGCGCGGCCGCGAGTTCCTGATGAAGGACTCCTACTCCTTCGACACCGAGGACGAGGGCCTGGCCCGGTCCTACGCCCTGCACCGCGAGGCCTACCAGAAGATCTTCGCGCGCCTCGGCCTCGACTACCGCATCTGCGCCGCCACCGCCGGCGCGATGGGCGGCTCCAAGTCCGAGGAGTTCCTCGCCCCGGCCGAGGCCGGCGAGGACACCTTCGCCGACTGCCCCAACTGTGACTTCGCCGCCAACACCGAGGCGATCACGTACGAGTTGAAGCCGGTCGAGGCCTCCGGCGTCCCGGCCGCCGAGGACATCCCGACCCCCGACACCCCGACCATCGAGACCCTCGCCGCCTCCCTCGGCGTCCCGGCCTCCGCCACACTGAAGAACCTCCTGGTCAAGGTCGACGGCGAGATCGTCGCCGTCGGCGTCCCCGGCGACCGCGAGGTCGACATGGACAAGGTCGAGGCGCACTTCGCCCCGGCCGCCGTCGAGCTGGTCACCGAGACGGACTTCGCGACCCGTCCCGACCTGGTCCGCGGCTACGTCGGACCGCAGGGCCTGGAGAAGGTCACCTACATCGCCGACCCGCGCGTGGCACCCGGCACGGCCTGGATCACCGGCGCCAACAAGGCCGGCACGCACACGAAGAACGTCGTCGCGGGCCGCGACTTCGAGGTCGGCGAGTACGTCGACGTCGTGGTCGTGCAGGAGGGCGACCCCTGCCCGAAGTGCGGCACCGGCCTCGTCCTCGACCGCGCCATCGAGATCGGCCACATCTTCCAGCTGGGCCGCAAGTACACCGACGCCCTCAAGCTCGACGTCCTCGGCCAGAACGGCAAGCCGGTCCGCGTCACCATGGGCTCCTACGGCGTGGGCGTCTCCCGCGCGGTCGCCGCCCTCGCCGAGCAGAGCGCCGACGACAAGGGCCTGTGCTGGCCCCAGGAGGTCGCACCGGCCGACGTCCACGTGGTCGCCGCCGGCAAGGCCCTGCAGACCGAACTGGCCCTCGACATCTCCGAGAAGCTGGCCAAGGCCGGTGTCCGCGTCCTGGTCGACGACCGCGCCGGCGTCTCCCCGGGCGTCAAGTTCACGGACTCCGAGCTGATCGGCGTACCGCAGATCCTGGTGGCCGGCCGGCGCGCGGCCGACGGCGTCGTGGAACTGAAGGACCGCCGCACCGGCGAGCGCGAGGAGCTGACGGTCGAGGAGGCCATCGCCCGGCTCACCGCCTGAGCGTGCGCGCCCTGTGAGCGCTCCGGTCCTCCGGAGCGCTCACAGCCAGGCCGCGAACTCCAGCAGCAACTCCGCGTCGCGCGGCCGGCCCACCCGCCCCGCCCGCACACCGGACTCCACGGCCCGGAACAGCGTCCACCCGCGCAGCCGCTCCTGGTCCACGTCCAGGGACTCCGCCAGCCGCTTGATCCGGCGCCGGGTCGTGGCCGCGCCGGACGGCTGGGCGATCAGGTCCTCCACCCGGTCGCGGACCAGCCGGGCCAGATCGAAGGCGCACTCGCCGACCACCGGGTCGGGGCCCACGGCCAGCCACGGCATCCGCTCCCCGGCGAGCACCTTGCTCTGCCGGAACGTGCCGTGCAGCAGCCGGTGTTCGGGCGGCGCGGCCAGCAGCTCCTCGCGCGCCGCGAGCGCCAGGTCGACGAGCGGGGCCACCTCGGGATCGGCCTGCGCCCGCGCCCGCATGGCCTCGGCCTGCCGCCCGGTCCGCTCGGCCACGGTCTCGAAGGGGAAGCCGGCGGGCGGCTCGACCCACAGCCGCCGCAGCGTCCCCGCCGCCTCCAGCAGCGCCTTCGCCTCCGGCAGCGACCGCACCGACACATCAGGATGCAGCCGCTCCAGCAGCAGCACACCCTCGGCCGTGAAGGAGTCGAGCAGCTGTACGGCACCCCGCCCGCCCCAGTGCGCGAGCGCGGCCCGCTCCGCCTCCGGGCGGGCCCGGCCCGGCGCCAGCTTGAGCACGGCGGGCGTCCCGTCGGCCGTCCGCACCAGGACGACCAGGCTGCTGCGCCCGCCGGGCATCTGCACCCGTTCCACGGTCAACTCGCGTAGAGCGACGGCCCGCTGCGCCGCCTCGGGCAGCTTCTCCAGCCAGTCGTCACCGTCCGGTGCCGTCTCACCGAGCGCCCTGACCAGGCGCTTCGGCGGTTCGAAAACCATGCGCGAGTCGTTCCCTTCGTGCTGTCCGCGGTGCGTGCCCCAGGAGGTCACGCCGTGGGCGCGGCCGCGGGCGGAGCCGTGTCCGCCCGCTCGGCGAGCCCAGGGAAGGCTACGCTCTCGCCGCGCCAGCGCACCGCCCGCACCGCCGCCTCCCGCAGCGCCTCGGCGGCCAGGACCCGCCGCCCGCCGCCCGCCGCGCGCACCAGGTCGGAGTAGACCCCGGCCACCCGGTCCTCCAGCTCGGCGGCCAGCCGCACGGCGGCCGCGGCGTCCGCCACCGGGAACGGCAGCGCGTACCCGGCGGCCGCGGCCGCGGGCCTGCCCCCCAGGTCCTTCACCTCGCGCGCCAGCGCATCCCTGCGCGCCCGGTGCGCGTCGTACGCCGTCCGTGCCTCAACGCGCTGCCCGTCGCCGATCCGCCCGCCGACGACGCCGTACCCGTACACCGCCGCGTGCTCGGCGGCCAGCGCCGCCTGGAGGGCCCGCAGCTCCTGGTCCTTCGCGTCGCTCACGCGTCACCCTCCGTCAGCAGATAGACGTGCGCCGCCCCGGCGGCCGCCACCGAGGCCAGCAGCCGAGCCAGCTCGCCCTCCACCCCGACCAGTGCCTTGGCCCGCCGGTCGGCGAGCTCCCGCTCCGCGGCGGCGAGCACGGCGACCGCGTCCCGGTCGTTCCCCGGCACGACGGGGGCCGAGGGGGATGAAGGAGCGGAGGAGGCAGAAGAAGAGGGAGTGGAGGGAGACGCCTTCCGGCCGCCGCCGAACGCCCGCGCGTGCCGTACGACCTCCTCCCGCAGCGGCCGCAGCCACTCCGCGAGCCCCGGGCGGGCGGCGATCACCGCGTCGTACCGCTCGGCCAGTTCCTCGCTGTCCCGAGCCGCACGCGCGCGTGCCCGGCGGTCGGCGGCCGACGGGCCGTCGCCCGGGTCACCGGAGTCCTCGTCACCGGCGGTGCAGCCCGCCAGGGCGAGGGCCGTCGAGCCGACGGCGAGCAGACTCCTTCTGCGCGGCCCCGAGCGGGCGCGCGGCAATGGGGGAAACGGCACTTCAGACGTCCTCGGGGGGCTCGTGCGAGAAAGAAGCGACTGGCAGGGCTGCACGCCCGTGATCACGGTACCCGGGCCTTCGCCCGGGACCACTCAGCGGCACCGTTCGTCACCGGGTGGACGGCAACACTCCCTGCGACCGGATACCCTTTGACCAGACACGCGCCCCATCCCACAACAGCACACGCGGCCGAGGAGTCACCCGGATGAGCACCACCCAGAGCGAGAGGCTGCGAGAACTACTGGAACCGCTCGTCAGCTCTCAGGGCCTGGACCTCGAAGAGATCGAAGTGGACTCCGTCGGACGGAAGCGTGTGCTGCGCGTGGTCGTCGACTCGGACACGGGCGCCGATCTGGACCAGATCGCCGATGTGAGCCGCGCGCTCTCGGCGAAGCTCGACGAGTCGGACGCGATGGGCGAGGGGGAGTACACCCTCGAGGTCGGCACCCCGGGCGCGGAGCGCCTCCTCACGGAACACCGGCACTACGTGCGCGCCACGGACCGCCTGGTGAAGTTCCAGCTGGCCGAGGGCGGCGAGCTGGTCGCCCGGATCCTGAAGGTCGACGACGACGGTGTCGACACCGAGATCCCCGGAGTCAAGGGCCGCAAGCCCACCGCACGCAGACTCGCCTTCGACGACATCGTCCGGGCGCGTGTCCAGGTCGAGTTCAGCCGCAAGGACAACAAGAAGGAAGAGGAGGCGTAGCCGTGGACATCGACATGAGCGCCCTGCGGGGCTTGGTTCGGGAGAAGGAGATCTCCTTCGACCTGCTGGTCGAGGCGATCGAGTCGGCCCTCCTCATCGCCTACCACCGCACCGAGGGAAGCCGCCGTCACGCGCGCGTGGAGCTCAACCGGCAGAGCGGCCATGTGACCGTGTGGGCGAAGGAGGACCCTGACGACCTCGAGGAGGGCCAGGAGGCCCGCGAGTTCGACGACACCCCCACGGGCTTCGGCCGTATCGCCGCCACCACGGCCAAGCAGGTCATCCTGCAGCGCCTGCGCGACGCCGAGGACGACGCGACGCTCGGTGAGTACGCCGGCCGCGAGGGCGACATCGTCACCGGTGTGGTCCAGCAGGGCCGCGACCCGAAGAACGTGCTCGTCGACATCGGCAAGCTCGAGGCCATCCTGCCGGTGCAGGAGCAGGTGCCGGGGGAGACCTACCAGCACGGCATGCGCCTGCGGTCGTACGTGGTCCGGGTGGCCAAGGGCGTACGCGGCCCGTCCGTGACGCTGTCCCGCACGCATCCCAATCTGGTGAAGAAGCTGTTCGCCCTGGAGGTGCCGGAGATCGCCGACGGGTCCGTGGAGATCTCCGCGATCGCCCGCGAGGCCGGTCACCGGACGAAGATCGCCGTACGGTCCACCCGGTCCGGGCTGAACGCCAAGGGCGCCTGCATCGGCCCCATGGGCGGCCGTGTGCGCAATGTGATGGGCGAGCTGAACGGCGAGAAGATCGACATCGTCGACTGGTCGGAGGACCCGGCCGAGATGGTCGCGAACGCGCTGTCCCCGGCCCGCGTCTCCAAGGTGGAGATCGTGGACATGGCGACCCGGTCGGCCCGGGTGACCGTGCCCGACTACCAGCTCTCCCTGGCCATCGGCAAGGAAGGGCAGAACGCCCGGCTCGCGGCCCGCCTGACCGGCTGGCGGATCGACATCCGCCCGGACACGGAACCCGCCGGGGAGGGCCCGGAGAATAGCTCCGGGGAATAGATCCAAGCCGCGCGTCGTTCAGATCACGACAGGTTCATGCGCGGCAACTGTTCGAATCCTGCCCCAAAGGGGTGAGGAGCGTACGGGGAGGTAGACTTAACGGTGTCTGGCCGGACGCGCGTCCGCGCATGCCCTGAACGCACTTGTGTGGGGTGTCGGGAGCGAGCGGCCAAGGCCGATCTGTTGCGGATCGTGTTGATCGAGGGCGCATGCGCCCCTGATCCTCGCGGTACGCTGCCCGGCCGGGGTGCGTACGTACACCCCGCCCAGATCTGTCTCGACCAGGCGGTACGCCGACGGGCGTTCACGAGGGCACTGCGCGCCCCGGGACCGCTCGACACAAAGGCGTTGCGCCGATACGTCGAGCAGACAACAGTTGCCGACCAGGCAACACGGTAAAGACGTGTCGCACGGAACACCGTGCGGCTTGGTACCTCGCGAGTCGAAAGCAGGTCGAGATTGCGATGAGCACTCGATGAGTACGCGATGAGTACGCCCATGAACTAGCGACGGTCCGGACGTAACCCGGACCTCAAAGGAGCGAAGTGGCTAAGGTCCGGGTCTACGAACTCGCCAAGGAGTTCGGTGTCGAGAGCAAGGTCGTCATGGCCAAGCTCCAGGAACTCGGTGAATTCGTCCGTTCGGCGTCTTCGACGATCGAAGCGCCCGTCGTACGCAAACTGACTGACGCCTTCCAGGGCGGCGGCAACGGCAAGTCCGCCGCGAAGCCCGCAGCCCCCAAGAAGGCCGCCCCCCGTCCCGCCGCGCCCTCTCCGGCGCAGGCGGCGCGTCCGGCTGCCCCGAAGCCGCCGGCCGCACCCAAGCCCGCAGCGGCCCAGGAGCCGTCGGCCCCCGCGGCCCCGTCGGCCCCCGCGCCGGCCCCGGGTCCGCGTCCGACGCCGGGCCCCAAGCCCGCGCCGCGTCCGGCCCCGGCCGCGCCCGAGTTCACGGCGCCGCCCGCGGCGGCTCCGTCCCCGGCCGCGCCGAAGCCCGCCGGCGGGCGCCCCGGCGCCCCCAAGCCCGGTGGTGGCCGCCCCTCCGGCGGTCCCGGCCAGGGCCAGGGCGGCCAGGGCCGTCCCGGTGGCGAGCGTGGCCCGCGTCCCGGTGCTCCGGCGCCGCGTCAGGGCGGTTCCCGTCCGGCCGGTCCGCGTCCGGGTAACAACCCCTTCACCTCCGGTGGCTCCACCGGTATGGCGCGCCCGCAGGCGCCCCGTCCGCAGGGTGGCCGTCCCGGCCCCGGCGGCCAGGGCGGCGGTCCCCGTCCCCAGGCGCCCGGCGCCCAGGGTGGCGGTCCGCGTCCCCAGGCTCCGGGCGGCAACCGTCCGAGCCCGGGCTCGATGCCGCGTCCGCAGGGCGGCGGCCCGCGTCCCGGCGGTGGTTCCGCCGGTCCTCGTCCGAACCCCGGCATGATGCCGCAGCGTCCCGCTGCCGGCCCGCGTCCCGGCGGCGGTGGCCCCGGTGGCCGCGGTCCCGGTGGCGGCGGTCGTCCCGGTGGCGGCGGCGGTCGCCCGGGTGGCGGCGGCGGCTTCGCCGGTCGTCCGGGTGGCGGCGGCGGTTTCGCCGGTCGTCCGGGTGGTCCCGGTGGCGGTGGCGGCGGTTTCGCCGGTCGTCCGGGTGGTCCCGGCGGCGGTGGCCGTCCCGGCTTCGGTGGTCGTCCCGGCGGTCCCGGTGGCCGTGGTGGCACGCAGGGTGCCTTCGGCCGTCCCGGCGGTCCGGCGCGTCGTGGCCGCAAGTCGAAGCGGCAGAGGCGCCAGGAGTACGAGGCCATGCAGGCCCCGTCGGTCGGCGGTGTGATGCTGCCTCGCGGCAACGGCGAGACCGTTCGCCTGTCGCGCGGTGCTTCCCTCACCGACTTCGCGGAGAAGATCAACGCCAACCCGGCGTCGCTCGTCGCGGTCATGATGAACCTCGGCGAGATGGTCACGGCCACGCAGTCCGTCTCCGACGAGACGCTCCAGCTCCTCGCCGGCGAGATGAACTACACGGTTCAGATCGTCAGCCCGGAGGAGGAGGACCGCGAGCTCCTCGAGTCCTTCGACATCGAGTTCGGCGAGGACGAGGGCGACGAGGAGGACCTGATGGTCCGCCCGCCCGTCGTCACCGTCATGGGTCACGTCGACCACGGTAAGACCCGGCTCCTCGACGCCATCCGCAAGACGAACGTCATCGCGGGCGAGGCCGGCGGCATCACCCAGCACATCGGTGCCTACCAGGTCGCGACCGAGGTCAACGAGGAAGAGCGCAAGATCACCTTCATCGACACCCCGGGTCACGAGGCGTTCACCGCCATGCGTGCCCGTGGTGCGAGGTCGACCGACATCGCGATCCTGGTCGTCGCGGCCAACGACGGCGTCATGCCGCAGACGGTCGAGGCGCTCAACCACGCCAAGGCGGCCGAGGTCCCGATCGTCGTCGCGGTCAACAAGATCGACGTCGAGGGTGCGGACCCGACCAAGGTGCGCGGTCAGCTGACCGAGTACGGCCTGGTGGCCGAGGAGTACGGCGGCGAAACCATGTTCGTCGACATCTCCGCCAAGCAGGGTCTGCACATCGACTCCCTGCTGGAGGCCGTGGTCCTCACGGCCGACGCCTCGCTCGACCTGCGGGCCAACCCGAACCAGGACGCGCAGGGCATCTCGATCGAGTCCCGTCTCGACCGCGGCCGTGGTGCCGTGTCGACGGTCCTCGTCCAGCGAGGCACGCTGCGGGTCGGCGACACCATGGTGGTCGGCGACGCGTACGGCCGAGTCCGGGCGATGCACGACGACAACGGCAACAGCGTTGCCGAGGCCGGTCCGTCGACGCCGGTTCAGGTCCTGGGCCTGACCAACGTCCCGGGTGCGGGCGACAACTTCCTGGTGGTCGACGAGGACCGTACGGCCCGTCAGATCGCGGAGAAGCGCGCCGCCCGCGAGCGGAACGCAGCGTTCGCCAAGCGCACGCGCCGCGTGTCGCTGGAGGACCTGGACAAGGTGCTGAAGGCCGGCGAGGTCCAGCAGCTGAACCTGATCATCAAGGGTGACGCTTCTGGTTCGGTCGAGGCGCTGGAGTCCTCCCTGCTCCAGCTGGACGTCGGCGAAGAGGTCGACATCCGGGTCCTGCACCGCGGCGTCGGTGCGGTCACGGAGTCCGACATCGACCTGGCGATGGGCTCGGACGCGATCGTCATCGGCTTCAACGTCCGCGCTGCCGGACGTGCCCAGCAGATGGCGGAGCGCGAGGGCGTGGACGTCCGCTACTACTCGGTCATCTACCAGGCGATCGAGGAGATCGAGGCGGCCCTCAAGGGCATGCTCAAGCCGGAGTACGAAGAGGTCGAGCTCGGTACGGCGGAGATCCGCGAGGTCTTCAAGTCGTCCAAGCTGGGCAACATCGCGGGTGTTCTCATCCGCTCCGGCGAGGTCAAGCGGAACACCAAGGCCCGCCTGCTGCGCGACGGCAAGGTCATCGCGGAGAGCCTCAACATCGAGGGCCTGCGTCGCTTCAAGGACGACGTCACCGAGATCCGCGAAGGGTTCGAGGGCGGTATCAACCTCGGCAACTTCAACGACATCAAGATCGACGACGTCATCGCGACGTACGAGATGCGCGAGAAGCCGCGGGTGTAACCCACGGTTTCCACCGACCGGCCGACGCGGCACACGCCGCGTCGGCCGGCTGGCCGTTGGCATACCGGTCGGCTTGCCGAGGCGAGTCGGCCGGGGTGCTGGGGCGAAGCCCCGAAAGCCTCCTGGACGACCGTGTCCGGCGGGTGGGCAAAGGAAAACCCCGTCGAGCCACCGGCAGGTTCGCGGTACCGTTCTTGATGTCCCTGCCACCCAAACCGCAGGGCCATCGATCCCGTACCGGCGGGTCATCCGGATACACATGTACGTGGGGACTCTGTCCTTCGACCTGCTCCTCGGCGACCTCCGGTCGCTGAAGGAGAAGCGCTCCGTCGTCCGCCCCATCGTCGCCGAGCTCCAGCGCAAGTACGCGGTGAGCGCGGCCGAGGTGGACCATATGGACCTTCACCGCAGGGCCGTCGTCGGCCTCGCGTTGGTGTCCGGCGACGCGGGGCACCTGAGCGAGGTACTCGACCGGTGCGAACGGCTGGTCGCCGCCCGCCCCGAGGTGGAACTGCTGTCCGTCAGGCGGCGCTTCCACGGCGAAGACGACTGACGACCCAGAGAACGACCCAGACAGGAAAGAACGGGAGACGGACCAGTGGCCGACAACGCGCGGGCTAAAAGGCTGGCGGACCTCATCCGAGAGGTGGTGGCCCAGAAGCTGCAGCGCGGGATCAAGGACCCGCGGCTCGGCTCGCACGTCACCATCACGGACACCCGGGTCACGGGTGACCTGCGGGAGGCGACCGTCTTCTACACCGTGTACGGGGACGACGAGGAGCGCAACGAGGCCGCCGCCGGCCTGGAGAGCGCCAAGGGCATCCTGCGCTCCGAGGTGGGCCGGGCCGCCGGCGTGAAGTTCACGCCGACCCTGACCTTCGTCATGGACGCCCTCCCCGACACGGCCCGGAACATCGAGGACCTCCTCGACAAGGCGCGCCAGTCCGACGAGAAGGTGCGCGAGGCCTCCGCCGGCGCGAAGTACGCCGGTGAAGCCGACCCGTACCGCAAGCCGGACGAGGACGACGAGACGGACGACACCGCCGAATGACCCAGAAGCACACCACGCCCGACGGCCTCGTCATCGTCGACAAGCCGTCGGGCTTCACTTCGCACGACGTCGTCGCCAAGATGCGCGGCATCGCCAGAACACGACGCGTCGGGCACGCCGGCACCCTCGACCCGATGGCGACGGGCGTCCTCGTCCTCGGCGTCGAGAAGGCGACCAAGCTCCTCGGCCACCTCGCGCTGACCGAGAAGGAGTACCTGGGCACCATCCGGCTCGGGCAGAACACCCTCACGGACGACGCCGAGGGAGAGCTCAGCTCCTCCGCCGACGCCTCCGAGGTCACCCGCGACGCCATCGACGCCGGTGTCGCCAAGCTGACCGGCGACATCATGCAGGTGCCGTCCAAGGTCAGCGCCATCAAGATCAACGGGGTGCGGTCCTACAAGCGGGCCAGGGAGGGCGAGGAGTTCGACATCCCGGCCCGGCCCGTCACGGTCTCCTCCTTCGGCGTGTACGACGTCAGGGAGGCCGTCGCCGAGGACGGCACGCCCGTACTCGACCTGGTCGTGTCGGTCGTCTGCTCCTCCGGTACGTACATCCGGGCCCTGGCCCGCGACCTGGGCGCCGACCTCGGCGTCGGCGGCCATCTCACCGCCCTGCGCCGTACCCGCGTCGGCCCCTACAAGCTGGACGCGGCGCGCACGCTCGAAGAGCACCAGCAGGAGCTGGCCGTGATGCCGATCGCCGAGGCCGCGACGGCCGCCTTCCCGCGCTGGGACGTCGACGCCCGGCGGGCCAAGCTGCTCACCAACGGCGTACGGCTGGAGATGCCCGACGAGTACACGGGCTCCGGCCCTGTCGCCGTCTTCGACCCGGAGGGCCGCTTCCTCGCCCTCGTCGAGGAGCAGCGGGGCAAGGCCAAGAGCCTGGCCGTCTTCGGCTGACGGACGGACCGGGGGACCGGTGTCCGCCCGTGGAGCGGCGACCACGGGGTACCTCCACTGCCGCCGCTCCACGGTCCCCCCTCGGTTCCCCCACCCCTAGGGTGTATCCAGCCGTCCCCGTCGGTTCACCCGTCCGTGCGGGCGCTCGGAGTGAACGGGGGGAGCGGAAGGGGGCGCTTTCGCCGAGCGGCCTGTCCCGCTGATCATCGCGCCCCTACCGTCGAAAACGCGAGGGCACGGGTGTACGGCGGGGAGGCTCGACGATGGCGTCGGATCAGGCAACGGCGGCAGCGGAGCAGGCGGGCCCGGCCCCCGACGAAGCCCTCGTCCGAATCCACGACCTCGCCGGCCGTCCCCGCGGTACCGGCTTCCTGGCCGACCACCACGGCACGCTCGTCACCAGCCACGAGGCCGTCGACGGACTGTCCCGGTTCGTCCTGTGCGGGGCCGGGGACCGCCGCCGTGTCGTGACCGCCGACGCGGTCACCCCGCTGCCCGCCTTCGACCTGGCCCTCGTACGGACCGAGTGCCTCGAGGTGCCGCCGCTGCCGGTCACCGTGCGGGACGGGGCCCGGACGGGCACTTATGTGCGGATCGCCGCCGCCGGCTGGCGCGAGGCACGTGTCCTGGGCTCTTCCGCCGCGACGTACACGGCCGTGAACCATGTCCACCGCCTCGACGCGCTGGAGCTGGCGGTCGGCACGGCAGGGCGGGACGCACTGCGGCCGGGCGGCGGAGCGGCCGGCGGCCCCGTGCTCGACGCGGCGACCGGTGCCGTCGTCGGTGTGCTCGGTACGGCGCTCAGCTCCGACCACCGCGACGTCGGGTTCGCCGTACCGCTGCATCCACGGGTCCCCGGCGCGGCGGGCCCGCTCGCCGCACTGCTCGCCGAGAACGCGGCGACGGTCCCCGCGTACGGCGCCGACCTCAACCTGGCCGGGGTACTGGAGCTGACCGGCACATCGGTGGCACTGGACGGCCCTGCCTGCCTCCCGGAACCGGTCGAACGGGCGGCTGTGGCAGCCGAGTTCAGCGCCTTCACGGCAGGCCCGGCCGCCGTCCTCGGCCTCGTCGGTCCGCCCGGCAGCGGTCGTACGACGGAACTCGCGGCGCTCGCGGCCCGCCGGGACCGCGGCGGGCACCCCACACTGTGGCTGCGCGGATCCGAACTGCGGGACGACGACGCCTCGGTGGCGGACGCGGCGGGCCGGGCGCTGGCCCGGGCCGCCCTGGCCATGGCGGCCGACCGTGCCCCCTTGCCGGCCGACCTGGGCGACACCACGCCCGAGCGCCTCGCCGGCCTCGCCCGTGCCTCCGGCCGCCCTCTGCTGCTCCTCCTCGACGCCCCCGAGGAGATGCCGCCGGCCCTGGCCCGCCGTCTGGCCTCGTGGACGGAGGGGACGGTGCGGTGGCTGCGGGAGACGGGAGTGCGGCTGGTGGTGGCGTGCCGGGCGGAGTACTGGGAGGGGGCGCTGTTCCCCGCCGAGGTACTGCACCGGCCGGCCGGTGCGGAAGCGCGGCCCGCGTGTGTCCGCCTCGGCGATCTCACCGAGGACGAGGCCCGGGAGGCCCGCCTGCGGCACGGCATCCCGGACGGCGCCCTCGCCGACACCGATGCCCGGCATCCCCTGGCCCTCCGGCTGCTCGCCGAGATCCGGACCGCCCTCGCCGATGCCACCGTCGTGCCCGCCGCCACCCTCGACCGGCACGACGTCTTCGCCGCCCACCTGGACCTGATGTCCCTGCGCATCGCCGCCCGCCTGGCCGCCGGGAACGGCCTGCGCGGCACCGCCGTACGCCGGCTGGCCGCCAAGGTCGCCGGGCAGGTGCACGAGGCCGCCCGGCGCGGTCTCGGCCCCGGGCCGGGGGATGTGGACCGGGAGGCGTTCGAGGCGGTGTTCCCGTGGGGGCCCGCCCCCGCGCGGCTCGGCGGCGACACCGGCTGGGGGCAGGCCGTTCTCGCCGAGGGGCTGCTCGTGCCCGCCGGACCCGGCTACCGCTTCGCCCACGAGGAACTCGCCAACTGGCTCCAGGGCATGCACCTCGACCTCGACGAGGCCCTGCAGGCCCTGGTCCACCGCCGAGGGGAACCGCCGGCCGACCCCGTGCCACACCATCGCATCGGGCCCGTGATCCAGGCCCTGCTGTTCCTCGCCCGCCAGCACGGCACGGGCCGGCTGGCCTCCCGTCTGGCGGACCTGGTGCACGCACTGGACGCCGACCCGCTGTCCTGGTGGGCCGCCCGGCTGCTCGCCGGGACCCTGTCGGCCGTGCCCGACGCGACGCCGTACACCGAGGTGCTGCGGCTGCTCGCCGACCGGATCGTGGCCTGGCGGCGGCAGGAGCGGCCCGTGCCGGAGGAGGCCGGGCCCGCCTTCTGGACCGGCGTACGGCTGCCGCAGGACGTGCGCCTCGGGCTGCTGCGGCGGCTCGTCCACGCCGACGGCCCGCCGTGCGAGGCCGGCCCCCGTTTCCTCGACGCCGTGGCGCGGCTGCTCACCGCCGACCCCACGGGGGTGCAACCGCTGCTCGCCGACTGGTTCGACGACGAGCGACCGCTGCCCGCCACCCCGCACGCGACCGTGGCCACGGCCGCGCAGGCGCTGCTGCACACTCACCGGAGGCGGGCCCTGGACGAGCTGACGGACGTGCTCGTCGACCGCGCGCACCGGCGGGCCGACGAACTGCTCGCCGTGCTGGCCGAGGAGGAACCGTCCGCGGTGTGCCGGGCCGTGGACCGCTGGGCGCTCGACGAGCGGCCCGGGCGCCGGGAGGCAGCGGTGACGCACGGACTGCGTGTCGCACCGCACGCGAGCACAGGAGAGGACCGGGCCCTCCTGCGTTACGCGGCCCTCGCCCTGCTCGCCCGCCCCGCAGGCCACGCCCTGCACGGGGGCGCACTCGCCCTCCTCGTCCAGGACCCGCACACCCGGGCCAAGTACCTCCCACGGGCGCTGGAGTGCTTCGCGGCGGGCGACCCGCGCTTCCCTCAGGACGTGCCGGCCCGTGCCCTCCTGGCTCATCCCGAGCCGGTCCTCGGCGCCTTCGCGGCGCGGCTGCGGCGGCCGGACGCTGAGGAGGCACTGCGGGCACTCGCCGACGCCACCCCGCCCGGCCTGGCCCGGCGGGTCGCCGCACTGGTCCGGGAGGCGGCGGAGCACCGGCCGGAACTCGCCGGGCAGATGGCCGCGTACGTCGACCAGCGGCTCGACCGGGGCCCTGAGGCCCGGGCCGTGCTGCTGCCCCTGGTCACCGGCCTGCTGGACGGCGGGACGGTACGGCTGCGGTGCGCCCTCGCCGCCGTCCTCACCCCGCCCGGCATCCCCGCCTCCCGTCCGCTGCGCCGCGAACTGCGCGACGCGCTCCTGGCCCGCGAGCACCACACGGACGTGCTGGACGCGCTGCTCCAGGCCGCCGCCCGCAACGGCGGCGACGACCTGCGCGACCTCGTCCACCGTGTCGGCCTGCTCCTCGTGCGCACCCCGGAGGGCGCCGGCCGCTTCGACCGCGCCCTGGTCGATCTGGGCCGGCACGTGCCCGGCTTCGCCGCCCGCGCGGCCGGCTGGCTGGCCGACGCGCCCGAGGAGTGGGCGGCGGTGGTCGGGCCGAGTTCCCACCGGATGATCGAGAACCTGGCGGGCGTACGCGTCCCCGCCTGACAGGATGGCCCGGGCCGGACCGGCCCGGGCGCCGTGCGTCCTGTCACAGCCCATGCCGATGCGGGCCGGAGGCATGCGGCATGGCACCCTTAGACCTGCGCACGAGGCAACCACGGACAACCACGGACACGGTTCGACGAGCTTTCGACAAGGAGCAGGCACAGTGCAGCGCTGGCGTGGCTTGGAGGACATCCCCCAGGACTGGGGGCGCAGCGTCGTCACCATCGGCTCCTACGACGGAGTCCACCGCGGACACCAGCTGATCATCCGGCATGCCGTGAACCGCGCCCGGGAGCTGGGGGTGCCCGCCGTCGTCGTCACCTTCGACCCGCACCCCAGCGAGGTCGTCCGGCCCGGCAGCCACCCTCCGCTGCTCGCCCCGCACCACCGCCGCGCCGAACTCATGGCCGACCTGGGCGTGGACGCGGTGCTCATCCTCCCCTTCACCACCGAGTTCTCGAAGCTCTCCCCGGCCGACTTCGTCGTCAAGGTGCTCGTCGACAAGCTGCATGCCAAGGCCGTCGTCGAGGGCCCCAACTTCCGCTTCGGGCACAAGGCCGCCGGCAACGTGGAGTTCCTGGCCACGCAGGGCAAGACCTACGACTTCGAGGTCGAGGTCGTCGACCTGTACGTGACCGGTGAGGCGGGCGGTGGCGAGCCGTTCTCCTCCACGCTGACCCGGCGGTTGGTCGGCGAGGGCGATGTCGAGGGTGCGGCGGAGATCCTGGGGCGTCCTCATCGGGTGGAGGGCGTCGTCGTCCGAGGTGCCCAGCGCGGGCGCGAGCTGGGCTTCCCGACGGCCAATGTCGAGACGCTGCCGCACACGGCCATCCCGGCCGACGGTGTGTATGCCGGCTGGCTGCATGCCCAGGGCGAAGTGATGCCGGCCGCGATCTCCGTCGGTACGAATCCGCAGTTCGAGGGGACCGAGCGCACGGTGGAGGCATATGCCATCGACCGGGTCGGGCTGGATCTGTACGGGTTGCACGTCGCCGTTGATTTTCTGGCCTTTGTGCGGGGGCAGGCCAAGTTCGACACGCTTGACGCTCTGCTGGAGCAGATGGGGCAGGACGTCAAGAGGTGCCGGGAGTTGGTGGCTGCGGCGGACGGGTCTGCCTAGTCCGCTTGTTTGCCGTCTGCGGGTGCGCGGGGGCTGGTCGCGCAGTTCTCCGCGCCCCTTGAGGGCGATGCCGCAACTGCCCAATGGCAGGCCACCTGCGACTCCCCACCGCCACTCAGCACCTCCAGGTCCTGGCCTCTGCACGCGTCTGCCACTCCCGTTCGTTCCGCCTCGCCGCTCGACAGGATCTGGCAGCGGACGTGGAACCGGCAGCCGGACGGAATGCGCGACGGGTCCGGGGGCTCGCCGGTGAGGACCACCGGGGCGCCCGGGGCCTCCGGGAGCACGGACAGCAGGGCCTGGGTGTACGGATGCCGGGGTGCGGTCAGCACCTGTTCCACCGCGCCCGTCTCCACGATCCGGCCCAGATACATCACGGCGACCCGGTCGGCGATGTTCCACGCCAGTCCCAGGTCGTGCGTGACGACCAGCGCGGACAGGCCGAGCTCGGCGCGCAGCCGCAGCAGCAGGGCGAGGATCTCACCGCGCACGGAGGCGTCAAGCGACGCCACCGGCTCGTCGGCGACGAGGAGTTCGGGTTCCAGGACGAGCGCGCCCGCGATGACGACCCGCTGGCGCTGCCCGCCGGACAGCTCGTGCGGATAGCGCAGGAAGAAGCGCTCCGGGGGCCGCAGCCCGGCCCGGGAGAGGGCCTCGGCGACCGCGGTCCGCTCGTCGCCGCCGTAGCCGTGGATGCGCAGCCCCTCGGCGACCGCGTCGTACACCGTGTGCCGTGGGTTGAGCGAGCCGCTCGGGTCCTGCAGGACCAGCTGGACGCGCTTGCGGTACGCCTTCAGGGACCGGCCGGAGTACTCCAGCGGGCGGCCGTCGAAGGTGACCCGGCCCGCGGTCGGCTCGACCAGGCCCAGCAGCGAGCGGGCCAGGGTCGTCTTGCCGCAGCCGGACTCGCCGACCAGCGCGACGATCTCGCCGGGCCGGATGTCGAGGTCCACCCCGTCCACCGCGCGGGCCCGGGGCCCGCCGTGCCGGCCGGGGAACGTGACGTACAGGCCCTGGGCACTCAGCAGGGGTGCCGTGGTGACGTCGGATGCCGTGGGGGACATGGTCATGGCGTGCCGGGCCTCGCTTCCTCCAGGGCATCGGGCTTCTCGTGGTCCTCGCCGGCTCCGTCAGCAGGCGGGCCGACCAGGACACACGCCGCCCGGCGTTCCTGACCCGCCCCCCGCAGCACCGGGTCCTCCTCGGCGCAGGACTCCAGTGCCACCGGGCACCGGGGATGGAACGTGCAGCCGGACGGCAGCGCTGCCGGGTCGGGCGGGTCGCCCGCCAGTCCTTGCGGCGCGAACCGGGACGCCGGGTCGCCGATGCGCGGGAACGCGGCCGACAGGGCCCTGGCATACGGGTGCCGGGCGTCCTCGTACACCTCGGCGGCCGGGCCCTCCTCGACCACCCGCCCCGCGTACATCACCGCGAGCCGGTCGCAGGTGTCGGCGAGGACCGCCAGATCGTGGCTGATCATGATCAGGCCGAGGTCCTGGTCCGCGACGAGCTGTTCGATGAGCCGCAGGATCTGCGCCTGGATCATCACGTCGAGCGCGGTCGTCGGTTCGTCGGCGATGACCAGCCGGGGGTCGCAGGCCAGTGCCATGGCGATCATGACGCGCTGGCGCTGGCCGCCGGACAGCTCGTGCGGGTAGGCGTCCGCGCGGGCGGCGGGCAGGCCCACCTGCTCCAGCAACTCGCCGGTCTTCTTCTTCGCCCCGGCCGGCGTCGCCTTCCTGTGCAGCAGGATCGGCTCGGCGATCTGGTCGCCGATGCGGTGCACGGCGTTCAGCGAATGCATCGCGCCCTGGAAGACGACGGAGGCCCCGGCCCAGCGGACCGCCCGTACCCGGCCCCACTTCATCGTCAGCACGTCCTCGCCGTCGAGGAGCACCTCCCCGGTGATCCGGGTGCCCGCCGGCAGCAGCCGCAGCAGGGCCAGTGCCAGTGTGGACTTGCCGCAGCCGGACTCGCCGGCCAGGCCGAGCTTCTGGCCCGCGTCCAGGCGCAGGTCGACGCCGCGCACGGCGGCCGCCCCGCCCGCGTACGTCACCGTCAGGTCCCTGACGTCGAGCAGACTCAACGCGACACCCCCAGCCTGGGGTTGAGGACGGACTCCACGGCCCGTCCGCACAGCGTGAACGCCAGCGCCACCACGGCGATGGCGATGCCCGGCGGCACCAGGTACCACCAGTCCCCGGCACTGACCGCGCCCGCCTCCCGCGCGTCCTGGAGCAGCCCGCCCCACGACACGATCGTCGGGTCGCCGAGGCCGAGGAAGGCGAGCGTCGCCTCGGCGAGGATCGCCGTGGAGATGATCAGGGTCGTCTGGGCCAGCACCAGCGGCATGACGTTGGGCAGGACGTGCCGGGACATGATGTGCCGGTGCCCGCCGCCGAGCGCCTTGGCCCGCTCGATGTACGGCCGGGTCTCCACCGCCAGCGTCTGTGCCCGCACCAGCCGGGCCGTGGTCGGCCAGGTGGTGACGCCGATCGCCACGACGGTCGTGGTCAGCGAGCGGGACATCACGGTGGCCAGGGCGATCGCCAGCACCAGCGTCGGCATGACCAGGAACCAGTCGGTGATCCGCATCATCACCGTCGCGTACCAGCCCTTGAAATGCCCGGCCGTCACCCCGATCAGGGTGCCGATCGCCACCGACAGCACGGCGGCGAGCAGCCCGACCAGCAGCGACACCCGCGAGCCCCAGATCACCAGGCCCAGCAGGTCCCGGCCGAACTGGTCGGTGCCGAGCGGGAACTCGGCGCTCGGGCTCTGCATCGGACGCCCCGGCGCGTCGGTCACACTGCTCACGTCCGAGCCGACGAACAGCGGCGCGAACAACGCCAGCAGCGCGCACAGCGCGAGCGCGGTCAGGCCGTACAGCCCCGCCCGCTCGGCGCGGTACTGCCGCCAGAAGCGCGCGACGGAGGCCCGGCGGCGCTGCCGGGCGAGGGCGCGCGGACTCAGGGCCGTGTCGGTCGTCGTCGTCATCGGGCCACCCGGGGGTCAAGCAGCGGATAGACCAGGTCGGCGAGGGTGTTCATCACGATCACCGCGGCGGCGAACACGAAGAACAGGCCCTGCACCAGCGGCAGATCGGGCACGCTCAGCGCCTGGTAGAACAGTCCGCCGAGCCCGGGCCAGGAGAACACCGTCTCCACCAGGATCACGCCCGCCACCGTCCTGCCGAGGTTGATGAAGATCAGCGTCACCGTGGGCAGCAGCGCGTTCGGAACGGCGTGCCTGCGCCGCACGAGATCGTCGCGCAGCCCCTTGGCCCGCGCGGTCGTCAGATAGTCGCTGCCCATCTCGTCCAGCAGCGCCGACCGCGTGACCAGCAGCGTCTGCCCGTACTCCACCGCCACCAGCGTCACCACCGGCAGCACCAGATGGTGCGCCACGTCGAGGACGTACGCGAAGCCCTCCTCGCCGCCCGACTCCATGCCGCCGGTGGGGAACATCCCGGGGAGCGGGCCGATGCCCACCGACAGCACGATGATCAGCAGCAGCCCGAGCCAGAAGGACGGGATGGAGTACAGCGTCAGCGCGAGACCGGTGTTGATCCGGTCCCCGACCGTGCCGCGCCGCCACGCCGAGCGCGTGCCGAGGAAGATGCCCAGCGCGGTGTACAGGACGAAGGCGGTCCCGGTGAGCAGCAGGGTGTTCGGCAGCGCTTCGGTGATCTTGTCGACGACGGGCGAGCGGAACTGGTACGACGTCCCGAAGTCGCCCGTGAGCGCCTTGCCGCAGTAGTCGGTGAACTGCCTCCAGAGCGGCAGGTCGAGCCCGAACTCCCTGCGATAGGCGGCCAGCTGCTCGGCCGACACCTGACGGCCGCCCGTCATGGTCTTCACCGGGTCGCCGGGGATCAGCCGGAAGAGGAAGAAGCTGGTGACGAGCACGGCCAGCAGCGATACGGCGGCCCCGGCCACCTTGCCCGCCAGGTACCGCGGGTACGCGGAGCCCTTGCGTACCCGGGGCCCGGCCGCCGGTTCCCGCTCCTCGACCAGCGCGGGTGTCGCGTCAGCGGTCATGTGTGCCCGCTCGCCCGCGCTACTCGCGGTCCTCGGCGGTGGCCCGCCGCCGCATGACAGCGAAACCGCCGAGCCCGGCGAGGAGCACGACAACGGCGACGACCCCGACCACGACCACCGTGGACGACGCGTTCTCCGACGACCCGCCGGAGTCCGCCGGGACAGCCGACCACCAGCTCCAGTAGCCGTCCTGGCCGTAGATGTTCCCTGCCTTCGCCGGCATGGTGGTGATCGACTTGATCTGGTCCGTCCGGTAGGCCTCGACCGCGTTCGGATACGCCATGACGTTCATGTACCCGAGGTCGTACAGCCGCGACTCCATCTGCTGGACGATGTCCGCCCGTTTGGCGGGGTCGTACTCGGCGAGCTGCCGGGCGTAGAGCTCGTCGTACTTCTTGTCGCAGATGAAGTTGTCGGTGGCACCCGTGTCCTCGGGGGTCGCCGGGAGGGCGCCGCAGGTGTGGATGGACATCACGAAGTCGGGGTCGGGGTTGACCGACCAGCCGTCGAACGCCAGGTCGTACTTCCCGGCGAGCCAGGGGTCGGTCACGTTGTCCAGGCAGTTGAGCTGCACGCCGATGCCGAGCTCGCCCCACCACTCCTGGAGGTACTTGCCGACCGCCTTGTCGTTCGGGTCGGTGGCGTGGCACAGCACGCGGTAGCTGATGGGCTTGCCGTCCTTGCCGACGCGCTTGCCGTCGCCGTTCTTCTTGTAACCCGCCTGGTCGAGCAGCCGGGCCGCCTCGGCCGGGTCGTACGTCAGCTTCTGGCTCGCGGACGGCTTCCAGTAGTACTGCGAGAAGCGCGGCGGGATGTAGCCCTCGCCCTCGACGGCGTGCCCCTGGAACACCTTTTCGATGATGGCCTCGCGGTCGACGGCCATGAACAGCGCGTTGCGCACCCGCTGGTCCAGCAGGGAGGGGTGGCCGTCGCCGAACTTCTTGCCGTTCTTGGCCCTGGCGCCCGGGTTGGTGGCGAGGGCGTAGAAGCGCCGGCCGGGGGCGTCGTTGACCTGGATGTTGTCCGCGCCCTCCAGGGACGCCGCCTGAGCGGGGGTCAGGGACGGCGACCCGGCGACGAACGACACCTCGCCCTTGCGCAGCGCCGACACCGCCGCGTCCTGGTCCTTGTAGTAGCGGAAGACCAGCTCGTCGAACTTCGGCGTCCCGCGCCAGAAGCCCTTGTTGGCCTTGAGACGGACATAGCTGTCGGCCTTGTAGCCGGTCAGCGTGAACGGCCCGTTCCCGACGACGGGGAAGCTCTTGTCGTTGTTGAACTCGGAGAAGTCCGAGACCTTCTCCCACACGTGCTTCGGCACGATCGGCACATCGAGGGAGGTCATCGTGGCCTGCGGCTTCTTCAGCTCGACGACCAGCTTGGTAGGGCTCGGGGCCGTCACCTTCTTGAAGTTCCCGACGTAGCTGCCGTTCGCCGTGGCCGCGCCGTCGTCGGTCATCATCTTGTTGAACGTCCACGCCGCGTCCTCGGCGGTTGCCTGCTTGCCGTCCGACCACTTGGAGTTCGAGCGGATCGTGTACGTCCAGGTCAGCTTGTCCGGCGACGACTCCCACTTGGTGGCCAGGCCCGGGATGGCGTGGTTGTCCTTGGGGTCGTAGCTGGTCAGGTACTCGTACATGAGCCGGTGAATGCTCGTACTGAGCAGCCGGACCGCCAGGAACGGGCTGAGCGAGTCCACGGACTGCGCCACCGCGACGGTCAGCACCTTGCCGTCGTCGGCCGCCCGGGCCTGCTGGGGCGCCGGGTCGAGCGGGGTCGCGAGACCGGCGGTGAGGGTGAGCGCGGCCGCCCCGGCCACGGCGACGAGCCGGAGGCCGCGCGGGAGGCTGCGTGTCTGATCGTTCGTGCCCATGGTCGGACCTCGCGTCATCGCTCGGACGGGAAGGACGGGTTGATCAGCTGTCAGACGTTTGATGTGTGTGTATCAGCGGCCGTCTCCACCCGTCAACGGCGCGTTCACCCCTTGTGGCCTGCGGAAATAACGAATTGACGAGCTTTCCGCGCCCATTGGTCGAGACCACTGACGCCCTCCTGGCCAGGGGCTGGCAACGGATTTCGCCCCTGAACGCGCCGAAGCCCGCGCCGAAGGGGAACGGCGCGGGCCAGGAAGGGGATCGGCCCCTCGAAAGGGGCCGATCGGGTGAGGCGATTACTGCGTCGGAGGCGGAGGCGGCGGAGTCTGACCGTCGGGCTGAGCCGGGTAACCGGGCTGACCCGGCTGGCCCTGCTGGGGGTAGCCGTAGCCCGGCTGCGGGGGCGCGGCCGGGGGCTGCCCGGGCTGGGGGTACGGCTGACCGGGCTGCTGCGGCTGCTGCGGCTGCTGCGGGTACGGCGGCTGCCCGGGCTGCGGGTACGGCGGCTGCCCTGCGGCCTGCGGATACGGCTGACCCGGCTGGGCCGGGGGCTGGCCCTGCTGGGGGTACGGCTGGCCGGGCTGCTGGGGATACGGCTGGCCGGGCTGCTGCGGGTACGGGTACGGGCCCGGCTGGCCCGGGATCGGCTGCCCGGGGACCTGCTGGTCGGGGCCCGGCTGGCCGGGGTACGGGGGCTGGCCCGGGGCCTGCTGGCCGGGCAGCGGCGGGGCGGCCACCGGCGGCGGGTTGCCGTCGGAGGTCCACAGGCCGTGCGCCTGCTGGTGGCGGGTGAAGTCCTCGGCGATCAGTGCCGCGAGGTTGAAGTACGCCTCCCGTACCTTCGGCCGCATCATGTCGAGGTTGACCTCGGCACCGGCGGAGAGATGCTCGTCGAACGGCACGACGACGACGCCGCGGCAGCGCGTCTCGAAGTGCGACACGATGTCCTCGACCTTGATCATCTTGCCGGTCTCGCGCACACCGGAGATGACGGTGAGGGACCGCGAGACGAGGTCGGAGTACCCGTGTGCGGACAGCCAGTCCAGCGTCGTGCTCGCGCTGCTCGCACCGTCCACGGACGGAGTCGAGATGATGATGAGCTGGTCGGCGAGGTCCAGCACACCGCGCATGGCGCTGTAGAGCAGCCCGGTACCGGAGTCGGTGAGGATCACCGGGTACTGCTTGCCCAGCACGTCGATCGCGCGCCGGTAGTCCTCGTCGTTGAAGGTCGTGGACACGGCCGGGTCGACGTCGTTGGCGATGATCTCCAGCCCGGACGGAGCCTGGGACGTGAAGCGCCGGATGTCCATGTACGAGTTGAGGTGCGGGATCGCCTGGACCAGGTCACGGATGGTGGCCCCGGTCTCCCGCCGCACACGGCGCCCGAGGGTGCCGGCATCCGGGTTGGCGTCGATCGCGAGGATCTTGTCCTGCCGCTCGGTGGCGAGCGTGGAGCCGAGGGCGGTGGTCGTGGTCGTCTTGCCCACGCCGCCCTTGAGGCTGATCACGGCGATCCGGTAGCAGGACAGCACGGGCGTGCGGATCAGGTCCAGCTTCCGCTGCCGCTCGGCCTCCTCCTTCTTGCCACCGATCTTGAACCGACCGCCACCGGCCGCCGGACGGCTGCTCTTCGCCTTCTGCTTCTTGCTGTTGAGCAGCCGGTCGGACGACAGCTCCACGGCAGCGGTGTAACCGAGCGGAGCGGCCCCGGGGTTGGTCGGCTGCCGCTGGTCGTGCTGCATGGGCTGCGGCCAGGCGGCGCCGGTCCGCGGGTCCACGGGCTGCTGTCCCGGATGCACCGGCTGCTCGGCCTGACCGGGGTGCGGCGGCTGCGCCTGCGGGGGCACGCCGGGCTGCGGCTGAGGCTGGGCCGGGGGCTGCTGGGGGAAGCCGTAGCCGCCTTGGGCGTTGGGGGCACCGGGGTGGGGGAAGCCGTAGCCGCCCTGAGGGGTGGGCCCCGCAGGAGCCGGTGCTCCCTGCTGTGGGAAGCCGTATCCGCCCTGGGGGTTGGGTGCGGGGGCCGGCGGGGTGTCGGGCTGCTGGGCTGCCGGGGCGTGAGCGCCCTGCTGCGGGAAGCCGTAGCCCCCCTGCGGGTTCGGCGCGGGGGCAGGCGGGACCTCCGGCTGCTGGGCCGGGGGCTGCTGAGCGGCCGGGGCCGGGGCGCCGGGGTGGGGGAAGCCGTAGCCGCCCTGGGCGTCGGGTGCGGCCGGGGCGGGTGCGCCCTGCTGGGGGAAGCCGTAGCCACCCTGTGCGTGGGGCGCTGGGGCCGGACCGCCCTGGTGCGGGAAGCCGTAGCCGCCGGGCTGCGGTGTGGGCTGGGCGGGCGGCTGGTGCGGCGGCATCGGTGCGGGCGGCTGGTTCCAGGCGGCAGGCGCGGGCTGCGGCGCCTGTGGCTGGAACGGCGGCTGCTGGGCCGGTACCGACGGCTGGGGCGGCACGGGCGGCTGCCCCTGCGCGGCAGTCGGCTGCGGCTGAGCCGGCGCGTCCGGATCCGTGGGCTGTGCCTGCGGCTGCGCGGGCCACTGGCTCGCGGGCGCCGGCGCGGCCGGCTGGTACGACGGCGGCAGCGGCGGCACGCCCTGCGGGGCCGGGGGAGTCCAGGCGGGCGGGGCGTCGGACGCACCCGGCCCGGCGGTGTCCTGCGGAACGCCGTCGTCGGGAGCGGCGTCGGCGGGCACGGCGTCCGAGGGCTCCGCGTCGGCGGGCTCGGAGCTCACGGGCTGGGCGTCCGCAAGAGGAGCGTCGTCGGGCTGCGCGTCGGCCGGCTCGGGAGCAGCGGAGTCCTCATCCGAAGGCACGGCATCCACGGGCGCCGGGGGCGCAGGCACCCAGTCCTCGGGTTCGGCATCCTGCGACACGGCCTCGTCGGCTTCGGCCTCCGCTGCCGCATCCTCCGAAGCCTCGTCTTCGTCCCCGGCATCATCGGCAGCGGGGGCGTCCGCACCGGACACGTCAGTCACGTCAACAGCGTCCGCCGTATCCGCAGGCTCGGAGGAAACGCCGTCACCGTCCTCGTCGGCATCGTCAATGGGCGCACCCTCGACATCTCCGCCCGAGTCCTCGTCCTGCTCCTCGTCCACCGGCTCCAGCCGGGCCTCGACCTCCGCCTCGGCGGCACGCTCCGCGATCTCCCGCTTCAGGGCGACGGCGGAGAAGCGCATGGTGGCACCGCTCTCCAGATCACCGTTCCCCGACTCGGCGTCCCCGGCAGCCGGAGTGTCCGGAGCATCCGCAGTCGCCGGCGTCGCCGGAACCTCCGAAGCGGCGGGAGCCACCGGAGGCTGCTCCGAAGCGGCGGGAGCCACCGGAGGCTGCTCCGGAGGGGCGGGCGCGACCGGGGCCTCCGGCGGAGCCGACGGCGTCCACTGCGCCTGGTACCCGCCGACGGGGATGTTCGGTACGGCCGTAGGAGAGGCCGGATCCGCTGCGGGCGTCTCGGGCCGACCCTGCGACTGGGACACCTGCGGCTCGAAGCCGCCCTTCATCGGAAGCCTGGGAACGGCGGAAGGACCCTCCCCGGAGGGCGCGGGCGGCGTGAAGGGCGTACCCGGCGCGGGCGCGGGCGGCGTGAACGGAGCGCCAGGAGCGGGCGCCGGCGCGGGCGGCGTGAAAGGCGCCCCGGGCGCGGGAGCCGGAGCCTGAGACGGACCGGAGGTCTGTCCCGGAAGGGACGAGGTCCCGCCGGAAGCATTCGCGTGCGGCGGCGGAGTGAGCCCCGGCAGCGGCGGCACCGGCCCCTTCGGCGCCCCCGAGCCCCCGGAGTCCGCGGGCGCCCCGGAAGCGCTGGAGTCCTCGGACGCACCCGCCCCCTGCCCCGAGCTCGAACTCGCCGAGGCGTTCTGCGTGTACCAGGCGGGCGGCGCGTAGTCGATGGTGAACTCGCCCGTCACCTCTGCTGCGGACTCCGCGTCGGGCTGGTCATCGCCGGGTGTCGCCCAGCCCCCGCGGATCCCGTCCCGATCGCTGCTCACAGTGTTCCTCCTGGTGTGGTCGAGCACCCTCATGCCGTGCTGGGGCGACCCTTGCTTGTCGTCCGACGTCGTACGAAGTCGATTTGAGGCGTACCGAGGTCGTCCGAGGTCGTCCGATCCACAGGCGCCCCGCTCTCCCCCTGGGGCACCGACGCCCACTCCACGGGTTCTGACGTGGCGCCCCGTCCCAGCCTAATCACCACAAGCCCCGCCTCGGCAGGCCCGTCCACCCCCGAGCACCTGTCCGCCGCGTCACAACCTGCTCAGAAGCTGCCCGGAAGTGACGTACGCAGCACACACTTTGGTGAACAAAAAGGGCGATAAACGTGAAGAACCTCGAACCACCTTGCCAGGAAGGTGCCTTGAAGGTGCCTTGAGGTCACGAGAAAAGGCGACGAGGGGCGGCCGGTCACCGGCTCACCCCTCGTCGCGCTCCGCGACACCTACTGCCCGGCCTCCGCCTGCGGCTCCCCGTTGTGCGCCCCCGGCTCCAGATCGAACTCGCCGTCCCGCGCCCCCAGCACGAACGCCCGCCACTCCGCCTCCGTGTAGCGCAGCACCGTGTCCGGGTCGAGCGAGGACCGCATGGCCACGGCCCCCTCGGGCAGGTACGCGATCTCGACCCGCTCCTCGTGCTCCTCGGTGCCCGGCGCGCTGTGCCACTCGACACCGGAGATGTCGAGCGCGTAGAGCTCGTCCCGCTCCCGCTCCTTGCGTGCCTTGATCTCCTCAGCCGTCTCCGCCATGCCGCAGCGACCCCTTCCCGACGTACCCGTTCCCGAAGTGCGGATCATCGACGTGCGAACGATCCGAACCCGCTCACCCTAGTGGCCCCCTCCGCCCCGGCCGGGAGGTTCGGAGACCAGGGCAAGGACGCCCCTGACCGCCTGGTACCCTGGTCGACGGCCGTTTGTGTACGCACCCCCGGAGCTCACCGCCCTGGAGGCCGCGCCCAGCGGATCCCCGCCTTCCGAGTCATGGAAGCTCCCCCGAGACACAGACCGGGGGCACTCGGTGGCCATCACAGACTACGAGGAGTACGCGTGCCGCTCGACGCCGCTACGAAGAAGCAGATCATCACCGAGTTCGGCCAGAAGGAGGGCGACACCGGCTCCCCCGAGGTCCAGGTCGCCATGCTCTCGCGCCGTATCACGGACCTGACCGAGCACCTCAAGACCCACAAGCACGACCACCACTCCCGCCGTGGCCTGCTGATCCTCGTGGGTCAGCGTCGCCGCCTTCTCCAGTACCTGGCGAAGAAGGACATCCAGCGCTTCCGTGTGCTGGTCGACCGCCTCGGCATCCGCCGTGGTGCGGCGGGCGCCAAGTAAGACGTCGTGAGGGGAGCGGTTCCCGGGGAAAGGGGACCGCTCCCTTTGCTGTACGTGCGTAGTGTCGCCGCCCCTTTGTAGTGTGGTAGCACAACGCATGTCGTACGACACAGGACGTACGACCCAGAACGAGGAGAAGCGCACCTAGCCGCCGCCGGTCCTCGGTAGTGGCCCCCGGGGGAATGCGAGCCCCGAGGGCTTCGATCGAAGACCGGCCCGCACAGCACGGCGCGCTCTCCGCAACCGTCTCCCTGCCACACGGGCAGCCGAGACGAGGACGAGGAGATAACGCTAGTGGAGAACGAGACCCACTACGCCGAGGCCGTCATCGACAATGGCGCCTTCGGCACCCGCACCATCCGCTTCGAGACGGGCCGCCTGGCCAAGCAGGCCGCCGGCTCCGCCGTGGCGTACCTGGACGACGACACCATGGTGCTGTCGGCCACCACCGCCTCCAAGAACCCCAAGGACCAGCTCGACTTCTTCCCCCTGACGGTGGACGTCGAGGAGCGGATGTACGCCGCCGGCAAGATCCCCGGCAGCTTCTTCCGCCGCGAGGGCCGTCCCTCCGAGGACGCCATCCTCACCTGCCGCCTGATCGACCGCCCGCTGCGCCCGTCCTTCAAGAAGGGCCTGCGCAACGAGATCCAGGTCGTCGCCACGATCATGGCGCTCAACCCCGACCACCTGTACGACGTCGTGGCGATCAACGCCGCCTCCGCGTCCACGCAGCTGGCCGGCCTGCCCTTCTCCGGCCCGATCGGCGGCGTCCGCGTCGCGCTGATCAACGGCCAGTGGGTGGCCTTCCCGACGCACTCCGAGCTCGAGGACGCCGTCTTCGACATGGTCGTCGCGGGCCGCACCCTGGAGGACGGCGACGTCGCGATCATGATGGTCGAGGCCGAGGCCACCGAGAAGACCATCAAGCTGGTCGAGGGCGGCTCCGAGGCGCCGACCGAGGAGGTCGTCGCGGCCGGTCTGGACGCCGCGAAGCCCTTCATCAAGGTGCTCTGCAAGGCCCAGTCGGACCTCGCCGCCAAGGCCGCCAAGCCCACCGGCGAGTTCCCGATCTTCCTGGACTACCAGGACGACGTCCTCGAGGCCCTCACCGCCGCCGTCAAGCCGGAGCTCGCCTCCGCGCTGACGATCGCCGCCAAGCAGGAGCGCGAGTCCGAGCTGGACCGCGTCAAGGCGCTCGCCGCCGAGAAGCTCCTGCCGGAGTTCGAGGGCCGCGAGAAGGAGATCTCCGCCGCGTACCGCTCGCTGACCAAGACCCTGGTCCGTGAGCGCGTCATCAAGGAGAAGAAGCGCATCGACGGCCGCGGTGTCACCGACATCCGCACCCTGGCCGCCGAGGTCGAGGCCATCCCGCGGGTCCACGGCTCCGCCGTGTTCGAGCGTGGCGAGACCCAGATCCTGGGTGTCACGACGCTGAACATGCTCCGCATGGAGCAGCAGCTCGACACGCTGTCGCCGGTGACGCGCAAGCGCTACATGCACAACTACAACTTCCCGCCGTACTCCACCGGTGAGACCGGCCGCGTCGGCTCCCCGAAGCGCCGCGAGATCGGCCACGGCGCCCTCGCCGAGCGCGCCCTCGTGCCGGTCCTGCCGACGCGCGAGGAGTTCCCCTACGCGATCCGCCAGGTCTCCGAGGCGCTGAGCTCCAACGGCTCGACGTCCATGGGCTCGGTCTGCGCCTCCACCATGTCGCTGCTGAACGCCGGTGTGCCGCTGAAGGCCCCCGTCGCCGGTATCGCCATGGGCCTGATCTCCCAGGAGATCGAGGGCGAGACGCACTACGTCACCCTCACCGACATCCTCGGTGCGGAGGACGCCTTCGGCGACATGGACTTCAAGGTCGCCGGCACGAAGGACTTCGTGACCGCCCTCCAGCTCGACACCAAGCTGGACGGCATCCCGGCCTCCGTCCTGGCCGCCGCCCTCAAGCAGGCCCGTGACGCCCGCCTCCACATCCTCGACGTGATGATGGAAGCGATCGACACGCCGGACGAGATGTCCCCGAACGCCCCGCGGATCATCACCGTCAAGATCCCCGTGGACAAGATCGGCGAGGTCATCGGCCCCAAGGGCAAGATGATCAACCAGATCCAGGAGGACACCGGCGCCGACATCACGATCGAGGACGACGGCACGATCTACATCGGCGCGGTCGACGGACCGTCCGCCGAGGCCGCCCGCACCACGATCAACGGCATCGCCAACCCGACCATGCCGGAGGTCGGCGAGCGCTACCTGGGTACGGTCGTGAAGACCACCACCTTCGGCGCGTTCGTGTCGCTGCTCCCGGGCAAGGACGGTCTGCTGCACATCTCGCAGATCCGCAAGCTCGCCGGCGGCAAGCGCGTGGAGAACGTCGAGGACGTCCTCGGTGTGGGCCACAAGGTCCAGGTCGAGATCGCCGAGATCGACTCCCGCGGCAAGCTCTCCCTGATCCCCGTGATCGAGGGCGAAGACGACGCAGAGACGAAGGACGACACCGACAAGTGACGTCGAGCAGCTCGACGGCGACGGCCCGCACCTCCTCGGAGGCGCGGGCCGTCGCCCGTACCCAAACCCTGATCAAGGGCACCAACGGCATCGGCACGGTCCGCAAGACCACCCTCCCCGGCGGCCTGCGCATCGTCACCGAGACCCTGCCCTCGGTCCGCTCCGCGACCTTCGGCATCTGGGCGCACGTCGGCTCCCGCGACGAGACCCCGGCCCTGAACGGCGCCACGCACTACCTGGAGCACCTGCTCTTCAAGGGCACCGACCGCAGGTCCGCCCTGGACATCTCCGCCGCGATCGACGCGGTCGGCGGCGAGATGAACGCGTTCACGGCCAAGGAGTACACGTGCTACTACGCACGCGTGCTCGACACCGACCTGCCGCTCGCCATCGACGTCGTCTGCGACATGCTGACGGGCTCCCGGATCCTCGAGGAGGACGTCGACGTCGAGCGGGGCGCGATCCTCGAAGAGATCGCCATGACCGAGGACGACCCGGGCGACTGCGTGCACGATCTGTTCGCGCACACGATGTTCGGCGACAACCCCCTCGGCCGCCCGGTCCTCGGCACGGTCGACACGGTCAACGCCCTCACCGCCGACCGCATCCGCCGCTTCTACAAGAAGCACTACGACCCGACCCACCTCGTGGTCGCCTGCGCGGGCAACGTCGACCACGCGAAGGTCGTACGGCAGGTCCGCGCCGCCTTCGAGAAGGCCGGTGCCTTCAGGGAACCGAGCGCCGAGCCCGTAGCCCCGCGCGGTGGCCGGCGCGCCCTGCGCACCGCGGGCCGTCTCGAGCTGATCGACCGCAAGACCGAGCAGGCGCACGTCGTGCTCGGCATGCCGGGCCTGTCCCGCACGGACGAGCGGCGCTGGGCCCTGGGCGTGCTCAACACCGCGCTCGGCGGCGGCATGTCGTCCCGCCTCTTCCAGGAGGTGCGCGAGAAGCGCGGCCTGGCCTACAGCGTGTACTCGTACACCTCCGGCTTCGCCGACTGCGGCCTCTTCGGCGTGTACGCCGGGTGCAGGCCGTCGCAGGTGCACGACGTGCTGAAGATCTGCCGCGACGAACTCGACCAGGTCGCCGAGCACGGCCTCTCCGACGAGGAGATCGGGCGCGCCATCGGCCAGCTCCGGGGCTCCACGGTCCTCGGCCTCGAGGACACCGGCGCGCTGATGAACCGTATCGGCAAGAGCGAGCTGTGCTGGGGCGAGCAGATGTCCGTCGACGACATGCTGGCCCGGATAACGTCGGTCACCCCGGACGACGTTCGCTCGGTGGCCCGCGAGATCCTGGGACGGCGGCCTTCCCTGTCGGTCATCGGCCCGCTGAAGGACAAACAGGCGGCCCGCCTGCACGACGCCGTCGCCTGACGAACCCCCTGGTGAAGGAGCACAAGAGATGAGCAAGCTGCGCGTGGCGGTCCTCGGCGCCAAGGGCCGGATCGGCTCGGAAGCCGTTCGAGCCGTGGAGGCCGCCGAGGACATGGAACTGGTCGCCGCCTTGAGCCGGGGCGACAAGCTGGAGACGCTGGCCGAGACCGGCGCCCAGGTCGTGGTCGAACTGACCACGCCCGACTCGGTCATGGCCAACCTCGACTACTGCGTGCGCCACGGCATCCACGCGGTCGTCGGTACGACGGGCTGGACCGACGAGCGCCTCGCGCAGCTGAACGGCTGGCTGGAGAAGTCCCCGGAGACGGGCGTGCTCATCGCCCCCAACTTCTCCATCGGGGCCGTCCTGACCATGAAGTTCGCACAGCTCGCCGCCCCGTACTTCGAGTCGGTCGAGGTCGTCGAGCTGCACCACCCGAACAAGGTGGACGCCCCCTCCGGCACCGCCACGCGCACCGCCCAGCTCATCGCCGAGGCCCGCCGCAACGCCGGCTCCGCCCCGGCCCCCGACGCCACGGCCACCGCCCTGGACGGCGCCCGCGGCGCCGACGTCGACGGCGTCCCGGTGCACGCCGTCCGGCTGCGCGGGCTGCTGGCCCACCAGGAGGTCCTGCTCGGCGCCGAGGGCGAGACCCTGACGGTCCGGCACGACTCGCTCCACCACAGCAGCTTCATGCCGGGCATCCTGCTCGGCGCCCGCCGTGTGGGGAGCGTCCCTGGCCTGACCTTCGGCCTGGAACACTTCCTGGACCTGAGCTGAGCCCCTGACCGTCATGCGCGCGAAGCTCACCTACGCCCTCACGGCCGCCGTCCTGGTCGTCTACTTCGTCCTGGTCGGCAGCCGAGGCATCCTGCTCATCGAGACCGGCACGCCCCTCACCGTCACCTTCGGCGTCGCGGTGCTGATCCTGCCGGTCATCGGTCTGTGGTTCCTGTGGAAGAACACGCAGTTCGTCCGCAGGGCCAACCAGCTCGCCGCCGAACTCGACGCCGAGGGCGGCCTGCCCGTCGACGAGTTGAGGCGCACCCCCAGCGGGCGCGTCGACCGGGACTCGGCCGACGAGGTGTTCGCCCGGCGCAAGGCCGAGACGGAGGCCGCCCCCGGCGACTGGCGCACCTGGTTCCGCCTGGCCGTGGCCTACCACGACGCCCGCGACACCCCGCGCGCCCGCAAGGCGATGCAACGCGCGATCGCCCTGCACGACGGCAGGCAGCCCGAAGCCGCCTGAGCCGCACCCACACATGCCGGCGGGGCCGGACCGCGCACGGTCCGGCCCCGCCGGCATGTCATCAGGACGTCAGCGCGGGCCGTACTCGTCGGCCCATGCCCCCACCGCGTCGGCCGCTCGCTCGAACGCCTCCGTCCGGCCCAGGAAGTCCGCGTTGTGCGTCGTCAGCAGCGGCGGCACACCGTCCGCGGCCTGTCCCCGCCGGACGAGCAGCAGCGCCTGGCCCTGCAGGGTCCGGGGGAGCCCCAGCCAGCGCACCGGCTGCTGCACCGTGCGCACCGAGACGACCTGCGCCCAGGGCGCCGTACGTGTCGTGAGGAAACCCACGTGCCGCAGCCCGCGCGCACTCACCCACACGCCCATGCGCAGCAGCCGCAGCGCCCCGGCGATGACGAGCAGCGCGAGAGCGAAGACCAGCCCGGCCGAGGTCGGTTCGGCCGTCGCCGCGATGATGACCGCGGCGAACAGCACGAACGAGGCGAGCAGCAGCGCCAGCGCCGCCGCCCCCACCCGCCACGGCCCCGGGCGGTACGGCCGCCGCCAGGTGTCACGGTCGTCGTGCGGCAGCGGAACGTCGTCCGCCGCGTCGAAAACGCGGTCGGCCGTCAGGAAGGGCAGGGGCACGGCTGGTCCTCACTCGATCCATGCGTGGGCTGTGCCCGGTGAGGCTACCGATCTGCTTCGACGGTCACCACTGGCAGGGGGCCGGATGGAGTCACCGCCGGCCCGCGGTGGCTCAGTGGTTCTGGGACGCCTGCGACTGCTGCGGATGCGAGTCCGGGCGCTCGACCGTCAGCGCGGGTGTCCCGATGACCAGGGAACCCACAAGCCCCGCCACGATGGTCAGGCCCATCAGCCAGCGCCCGGCCTTCTGGCTGACCGACAGCCGCTCACGCGGTGGGGGAGTGATATTGCTGCGGAACCTGTCGGCCTCGGCGACGAAGGCAAACGGTACGGGTTCACGCCGACCGAACATCAGGGTTGTTTCTCCTTCGGGGTGGAACGGATCACTCTCGTCTATAGAGACGAAGGAACTCCCTCAGAGGTGCCCTGTTTCACCGACTTCATTGCGGCACGCCACCGATCGCTCTGATTTCGACGGGCCGTAGAGTGACGTCGCCACACGACGAGATGGGAAGGCCCTGCCAACCGTGACCGACACCCCAGCCGACGACCCCAAGCCCAGCTACCGCAGCGACGTCACCGTCGAGCTGGTCAAGCACACCGCGTCCGACGCGGACGTCCTCTTCGCCGCCCGCGTCTCGACCCTCGGCGAGCAGTCCCTGGAGGAGCTGGACAAGGACCCCGAGCGTTCCAAGGGCCTGATCAACTACCTGATGCGGGACCGGCACGGCAGCCCGTTCGAGCACAACTCGATGACCTTCTTCATCAGCGCCCCGATCTTCGTCTTCCGCGAGTTCATGCGGCACCGCGTCGGCTGGTCGTACAACGAGGAGTCGGGCCGGTACCGGGAGCTCGAGTCGGTCTTCTACGTCCCCGACGAGTCCCGCAAGCTCGTCCAGGAGGGCCGTCCCGGCAAGTACGTCTTCGTGGAGGGCACCCAGGCCCAGCAGGAGCTGGTCGGCCGTGTGATGGAGGACTCCTACCGGCAGGCGTACGAGGCCTACCAGGAGATGCTCGCCGCCGGCGTCGCCCGTGAGGTCGCCCGCGCGGTCCTCCCGGTCGGCCTGTATTCCTCGATGTACGCCACCTGCAACGCCCGCTCGCTGATGCACTTCCTCGGCCTGCGCACCCAGCACGAGCTGGCCAAGGTCCCGTCCTTCCCGCAGCGTGAGATCGAGATGGTGGGCGAGAAGATGGAGGCCGAGTGGGCCCGGCTCATGCCGCTCACCTACGCAGCCTTCAACGCGAACGGCCGCGTGGCGCCGTAACGCGGCCCCGTTCCCCGATCAGGTACACATGTACGGTTCAGCCGTGCGAAGTGTCCGTATTGCGGCATTTCGAGAAGTTCACTTAGCCTGATCGAACGGGTCCGGCACTGCTTGAACCCCCGAGCAGGCAGTGCCGGGCTCCACCTTTGTCACGACTTGTCGCCTGCCCCTAGGGCAGACCCGGTCCTGAGCAACGAGTAGCGTGTAACCCATGGCTCCGACCTCGACTCCGCAGACCCCCTTCGGGCGGGTCCTCACCGCCATGGTCACGCCCTTCAAGGCGGACGGCGCACTCGACCTCGACGGCGCGCAGCGGCTCGCCACCCACCTGGTGGACGCAGGCAACGACGGCCTGATCATCAATGGGACCACCGGCGAGTCCCCGACCACCAGCGACGCGGAGAAAGCGGATCTCGTACGGGCGGTCCTGGAGGCGGTGGGCGATCGCGCCCACGTGGTGGCCGGCGTCGGCACCAACGACACCCACCACAGCATCCAACTCGCCCGTGCGGCGGAGCGCACCGGCGCACACGGCCTGCTCGTCGTGACGCCGTACTACAACAAGCCCCCGCAGGAGGGCCTCTACCGGCACTTCACGGCCATCGCCGACGCCGCCGGCCTGCCGGTCATGCTCTACGACATCCCCGGCCGCAGTGGCGTCCCGATCAACACCGAGACGCTCGTCCGCCTCGCCGAGCACCCGCGCATCGTCGCCAACAAGGACGCCAAGGGCGACCTCGGCCGCGCGAGCTGGGCCATCGCCACCTCCGGCCTCGCCTGGTACTCCGGCGACGACATGCTGAACCTCCCCCTGCTCTCGGTCGGCGCGGTCGGCTTCGTCTCCGTCGTCGGCCATGTGGTCACCCCCGAGCTGCGCGCCCTGGTCGAGGCGTACACCTCGGGTGACGTCCAGAAGGCCACCGAGATCCACCAGAAGCTGCTCCCCGTCTACACGGGCATGTTCCGCACCCAGGGCGTGATGACGACCAAGGCGGCGCTCGCCCTCAAGGGCCTGCCCGCCGGGCCCCTGCGCGCCCCCATGGTCGAGTGCGCGCCAGAAGAGATCGAGCAACTCAAGATCGATCTTGCCGCCGGCGGGGTACAGCTCTGACACCAGACTTCGCGCGGGACTCCCGCGCGCGTGCTTCACAACTGAATAAGCGGGCCACCGGTGCCCGCGCACCCCACACAGACAACTGCTTCTGCACGAACGTCACGCGCGCCACGTGCCCTACCGGTACGTGGCGCGTGTGGTGAGGAGAGTCTTTTGAGTCATCCGCATCCTGAACTCGGCCCGCCCCCGCCGCTCCCCGATGGCGGCCTGCGCGTCACCCCGCTCGGCGGTCTCGGTGAGATCGGCCGCAACATGACGGTCTTCGAGTACGGCGGCCGCCTGCTGATCGTCGACTGCGGAGTGCTCTTCCCCGAGGAGGAGCAGCCCGGAATCGACCTGATCCTGCCGGACTTCTCGTCCATCAGGGACCGCCTCGACGACATCGAGGGCATCGTCCTCACGCACGGCCACGAGGACCACATCGGCGGCGTCCCGTTCCTCCTGCGAGAGAAGCCGGACATCCCGCTGATCGGCTCCAAGCTGACCCTCGCCCTCATCGAGGCCAAGCTCCAGGAGCACCGCATCCGCCCGTACACCCTCGAGGTGACGGAAGGGCACCGCGAGCGCATCGGCCCCTTCGACTGCGAGTTCGTCGCGGTCAACCACTCCATCCCGGACGCGCTGGCCGTGGCCATCCGCACCCCTGCGGGCATGGC
Source organism: Streptomyces purpurascens (assembly GCF_045040895.1). Classification (NCBI taxonomy): domain Bacteria; kingdom Bacillati; phylum Actinomycetota; class Actinomycetes; order Kitasatosporales; family Streptomycetaceae; genus Streptomyces; species Streptomyces purpurascens. The sequence continues at coordinate 6,797,343 of NZ_CP108341.1, forward strand.
GGTCCACACCGGCGACTTCAAGATGGACCAGCTCCCGCTGGACAGCCGCCTCACGGACCTCCACGCGTTCGCACGTCTGAGCGAGGAGGGAATCGACCTCCTCCTCTCGGACTCGACGAACGCCGAGGTCCCGGGATTCGTCCCGCCCGAGCGGGAGATCTCCAACGTCCTGCGCCAGGTCTTCGCCGGCGCCCGCAAGCGCATCATCGTCGCGAGCTTCGCCAGCCATGTGCACCGCATCCAGCAGATCCTGGACGCGGCGCACGAGTACGGCCGCCGGGTCGCCTTCGTCGGCCGCTCCATGGTCCGCAACATGGGCATCGCACGGGACCTGGGCTACCTGAAGGTCCCCCCGGGCCTGGTCGTGGACGTCAAGACGCTCGACGACCTCCCGGACAGCGAGGTGGTCCTGGTCTGCACGGGCTCCCAGGGCGAGCCCATGGCGGCGCTCTCCAGGATGGCCAACAGGGACCACCAGATCCGCATCGTCCAGGGCGACACGGTGATCCTGGCGTCGTCCCTGATCCCCGGCAACGAGAACGCGGTCTACCGCGTGATCAACGGCCTCACCCGCTGGGGCGCCAACGTGGTCCACAAGGGCAACGCCAAGGTCCACGTCTCCGGCCACGCGTCCGCGGGCGAGCTGCTGTACTTCTACAACATCTGCCGCCCGAAGAACCTCATGCCGGTGCACGGCGAATGGCGCCACCTGCGCGCCAACGCCGAGCTGGGCGCCCTGACCGGCGTCCCGCACGACCGCATCGTCATCGCCGAGGACGGAGTGGTCGTCGACCTCATCGAGGGCAAGGCGAAGATCTCCGGCAAGGTCCAGGCGGGTTACGTCTACGTCGACGGCCTCTCGGTCGGCGACGTGGGCGAGCCGGCCCTCAAGGACCGCAGGATCCTCGGCGACGAGGGCATCATCTCCGTCTTCCTGGTCATCGACTCGTCCACCGGAAAGATCACCGGCGGCCCGCACATCCAGGCTCGCGGTTCCGGCATCGAGGACTCCGCCTTCGGCGACGTGGCCCCCCGGATCACGGAGGTGCTCGAACGCTCCGCCCAGGACGGCGTGGTCGAACCCCACCAGCTCCAGCAGCTCGTTCGCCGCACGCTGGGCAAGTGGGTCTCGGACAACTACCGGCGCCGGCCGATGATCCTGCCTGTGGTCGTCGAGGTCTGACGGACCGTCGGGTCCGAGCAGGCGCCAACTGGGAGCGGGGCTCCTCGATTTGCATCGAGGAGCCCCGCTCCAGTAGGTTTACAACTCCTCCCGACGGGGCACCCGGCCAACTCAGCGCCGGGGATCATGCTTCGGCCGAGGGAGGGGAAATCCGACTCAGAAACTTCTGATAAAGTCGGAACCGCCGGAAAGGGAAACGCGAAAGCGGGAACCTGGAAAGCACCGAGGAAATCGGATCGGAAAGATCTGATAGAGTCGGAAACGCAAGACCGAAGGGAAGCGCCCGGAGGAAAGCCCGAGAGGGTGAGTACAAAGGAAGCGACCGTTCCTTGAGAACTCAACAGCGTGCCAAAAGTCAACGCCAGATATGTTGATACCCCGTCTCCAGCATTCGCTGGGACGAGGTTCCTTTGAAAAAACACAGCGAGGACGCTGTGAACGGTCGGGCTTATTCCGCCTGACTGTTCCGCTCTCGTGGTGTCGACCGGATTACCGGTACACATTCACGGAGAGTTTGATCCTGGCTCAGGACGAACGCTGGCGGCGTGCTTAACACATGCAAGTCGAACGATGAACCACTTCGGTGGGGATTAGTGGCGAACGGGTGAGTAACACGTGGGCAATCTGCCCTGCACTCTGGGACAAGCCCTGGAAACGGGGTCTAATACCGGATATTGACCATCTTGGGCATCTTTGATGGTGGAAAGCTCCGGCGGTGCAGGATGAGCCCGCGGCCTATCAGCTAGTTGGTGAGGTAATGGCTCACCAAGGCGACGACGGGTAGCCGGCCTGAGAGGGCGACCGGCCACACTGGGACTGAGACACGGCCCAGACTCCTACGGGAGGCAGCAGTGGGGAATATTGCACAATGGGCGAAAGCCTGATGCAGCGACGCCGCGTGAGGGATGACGGCCTTCGGGTTGTAAACCTCTTTCAGCAGGGAAGAAGCGAAAGTGACGGTACCTGCAGAAGAAGCGCCGGCTAACTACGTGCCAGCAGCCGCGGTAATACGTAGGGCGCGAGCGTTGTCCGGAATTATTGGGCGTAAAGAGCTCGTAGGCGGCTTGTCACGTCGGTTGTGAAAGCCCGGGGCTTAACCCCGGGTCTGCAGTCGATACGGGCAGGCTAGAGTTCGGTAGGGGAGATCGGAATTCCTGGTGTAGCGGTGAAATGCGCAGATATCAGGAGGAACACCGGTGGCGAAGGCGGATCTCTGGGCCGATACTGACGCTGAGGAGCGAAAGCGTGGGGAGCGAACAGGATTAGATACCCTGGTAGTCCACGCCGTAAACGGTGGGCACTAGGTGTGGGCAACATTCCACGTTGTCCGTGCCGCAGCTAACGCATTAAGTGCCCCGCCTGGGGAGTACGGCCGCAAGGCTAAAACTCAAAGGAATTGACGGGGGCCCGCACAAGCGGCGGAGCATGTGGCTTAATTCGACGCAACGCGAAGAACCTTACCAAGGCTTGACATACACCGGAAACGTCTGGAGACAGGCGCCCCCTTGTGGTCGGTGTACAGGTGGTGCATGGCTGTCGTCAGCTCGTGTCGTGAGATGTTGGGTTAAGTCCCGCAACGAGCGCAACCCTTGTCCCGTGTTGCCAGCAGGCCCTTGTGGTGCTGGGGACTCACGGGAGACCGCCGGGGTCAACTCGGAGGAAGGTGGGGACGACGTCAAGTCATCATGCCCCTTATGTCTTGGGCTGCACACGTGCTACAATGGCCGGTACAATGAGCTGCGATACCGCGAGGTGGAGCGAATCTCAAAAAGCCGGTCTCAGTTCGGATTGGGGTCTGCAACTCGACCCCATGAAGTCGGAGTCGCTAGTAATCGCAGATCAGCATTGCTGCGGTGAATACGTTCCCGGGCCTTGTACACACCGCCCGTCACGTCACGAAAGTCGGTAACACCCGAAGCCGGTGGCCCAACCCCTTGTGGGAGGGAGCTGTCGAAGGTGGGACTGGCGATTGGGACGAAGTCGTAACAAGGTAGCCGTACCGGAAGGTGCGGCTGGATCACCTCCTTTCTAAGGAGCACTTCTAAGCCAGGCTTGCCTGGTTCAGAGGCCAGTACATCAGCGAATGTCTGATGCTGGTTGCTCATGGGTGGAACGTTGACTATTCGGCACACTTGATCGTCTTCTCCTTCTAGTACTGCTCTTTGAGTGTGGAACGTTGAGGGGAGCGGGGAGTGTGTCGGGCACGCTGTTGGGTGTCTGAGGGAACGAACTTTTCCTCAGTCGCCGGCCCCAGTGAACTCGCCTGAAAGGGTGGGGTGATGGGTGGCTGGTCGTTGTTTGAGAACTGCACAGTGGACGCGAGCATCTGTGGCCAAGTTTTTAAGGGCGCACGGTGGATGCCTTGGCACCAGGAACCGATGAAGGACGTGGGAGGCCACGATAGTCCCCGGGGAGTCGTCAACCAGGCTTTGATCCGGGGGTTTCCGAATGGGGAAACCCGGCAGTCGTCATGGGCTGTCACCCACTGCTGAACACATAGGCAGTGTGGAGGGAACGCGGGGAAGTGAAACATCTCAGTACCCGCAGGAAGAGAAAACAACCGTGATTCCGGGAGTAGTGGCGAGCGAAACCGGATGAGGCCAAACCGTATGCGTGTGAGACCCGGCAGGGGTTGCGTATACGGGGTTGTGGGATCTCTCTTCTGTTGTCTGCCGGCAACAGGACGAGTCAGAAACCGTTGATGTAGGCGAAGGACATGCGAAAGGTCCGGCGTAGAGGGTAAGACCCCCGTAGTCGAAACATCAGCGGCTCGTTTGAGAGACACCCAAGTAGCACGGGGCCCGAGAAATCCCGTGTGAATCTGGCGGGACCACCCGCTAAGCCTAAATATTCCCTGGTGACCGATAGCGGATAGTACCGTGAGGGAATGGTGAAAAGTACCGCGGGAGCGGAGTGAAATAGTACCTGAAACCGTGTGCCTACAAGCCGTGGGAGCGTCGGACATCAGCTTGCTGATGTCTCGTGACTGCGTGCCTTTTGAAGAATGAGCCTGCGAGTTTGCGGTGTGTTGCGAGGTTAACCCGGGTGGGGAAGCCGTAGCGAAAGCGAGTCCGAATAGGGCGTTTTAGTAGCACGCTCAAGACCCGAAGCGGAGTGATCTAGCCATGGGCAGGTTGAAGCGGAGGTAAGACTTCGTGGAGGACCGAACCCACCAGGGTTGAAAACCTGGGGGATGACCTGTGGTTAGGGGTGAAAGGCCAATCAAACTCCGTGATAGCTGGTTCTCCCCGAAATGCATTTAGGTGCAGCGTCGCGTGTTTCTTGCCGGAGGTAGAGCACTGGATAGGCGATGGGCCCTACCGGGTTACTGACCTTAGCCAAACTCCGAATGCCGGTAAGTGAGAGCGCGGCAGTGAGACTGTGGGGGATAAGCTCCATGGTCGAGAGGGAAACAGCCCAGAGCATCGACTAAGGCCCCTAAGCGTACGCTAAGTGGGAAAGGATGTGGAGTCGCAGAGACAACCAGGAGGTTGGCTTAGAAGCAGCCACCCTTGAAAGAGTGCGTAATAGCTCACTGGTCTAGTGATTCCGCGCCGACAATGTAGCGGGGCTCAAGCGTACCGCCGAAGTCGTGTCATTGCAGCATAAGGGCCAACGCCTGCTGTGATGGGTAGGGGAGCGTCGTGTGCCGGGTGAAGCAGCCGCGTAAGCGAGTTGTGGACGGTTCACGAGTGAGAATGCAGGCATGAGTAGCGATACAAACGTGAGAAACGTTTGCGCCGATTGACTAAGGGTTCCTGGGTCAAGCTGATCTGCCCAGGGTAAGTCGGGACCTAAGGCGAGGCCGACAGGCGTAGTCGATGGATAACCGGTTGATATTCCGGTACCCGCTGTGAAGCGTCAAACATCGAGCATCGTGATGCTAAGGCCGTGAAGCCGTTCCGGACCCTTCGGGGAAAGGAAAGTGGTGGAGCCGCCGGACCAAGCGGTTAGTAGGTGAGTGATGGGGTGACGCAGGAAGGTAGTCCATCCCGGGCGGTGGTTGTCCCGGGGTAAGGGTGTAGGCCGTGCGATAGGTAAATCCGTCGCACACAAGGCTGAGACCTGATGCCGAGCCGATTGTGGTGAAGTGGATGATCCTATGCTGTCGAGAAAAGCCTCTAGCGAGTTTCATGGCGGCCCGTACCCTAAACCGACTCAGGTGGTCAGGTAGAGAATACCGAGGCGTTCGGGTGAACTATGGTTAAGGAACTCGGCAAAATGCCCCCGTAACTTCGGGAGAAGGGGGGCCACATCTGGTGAGAGGACTTGCTCCTCGAGCTGGGGGTGGCCGCAGAGACCAGCGAGAAGCGACTGTTTACTAAAAACACAGGTCCGTGCGAAGCCGTAAGGCGATGTATACGGACTGACGCCTGCCCGGTGCTGGAACGTTAAGGGGACCGGTTAGTCACTCTTCGGGGTGGCGAAGCTGAGAACTTAAGCGCCAGTAAACGGCGGTGGTAACTATAACCATCCTAAGGTAGCGAAATTCCTTGTCGGGTAAGTTCCGACCTGCACGAATGGCGTAACGACTTCTCGACTGTCTCAACCATAGGCCCGGTGAAATTGCACTACGAGTAAAGATGCTCGTTTCGCGCAGCAGGACGGAAAGACCCCGGGACCTTTACTACAGTTTGATATTGGTGTTCGGTTCGGCTTGTGTAGGATAGCTGGGAGACTTTGAAACTCGCACGCCAGTGTGGGTGGAGTCGTCGTTGAAATACCAGTCTGGTCGTGCTGGATGTCTAACCTGGGTCCGTGATCCGGATCAGGGACAGTGTCTGATGGGTAGTTTAACTGGGGCGGTTGCCTCCTAAAGAGTAACGGAGGCGCCCAAAGGTTCCCTCAGCCTGGTTGGCAATCAGGTGTTGAGTGTAAGTGCACAAGGGAGCTTGACTGTGAGACCGACGGGTCGAGCAGGGACGAAAGTCGGGACTAGTGATCCGGCGGTGGCTTGTGGAAGCGCCGTCGCTCAACGGATAAAAGGTACCCCGGGGATAACAGGCTGATCTTCCCCAAGAGTCCATATCGACGGGATGGTTTGGCACCTCGATGTCGGCTCGTCGCATCCTGGGGCTGGAGTCGGTCCCAAGGGTTGGGCTGTTCGCCCATTAAAGCGGTACGCGAGCTGGGTTTAGAACGTCGTGAGACAGTTCGGTCCCTATCCGCTGTGCGCGTAGGAATATTGAGAAGGGCTGTCCCTAGTACGAGAGGACCGGGACGGACGAACCTCTGGTGTGCCAGTTGTTCTGCCAAGGGCATGGCTGGTTGGCTACGTTCGGGAGGGATAACCGCTGAAAGCATCTAAGCGGGAAGCCTGCTTCGAGATGAGTATTCCCACCTCCTTGAGAGGGTAAGGCTCCCAGTAGACGACTGGGTTGATAGGCCGGATATGGAAGCACGGTAACGTGTGGAGTTGACCGGTACTAATAGGCCGAGGGCTTGTCCTCAGTTGCTCGCGTCCACTGTGTTGGTTCTGAAACCACGAACAGCCCCATGCCAGGTCACGGTATGGTGCGGCAGTTTACAGTTTCATAGTGTTTCGGTGGTTATAGCGTTAGGGAAACGCCCGGTTACATTTCGAACCCGGAAGCTAAGCCTTTCAGCGCCGATGGTACTGCAGGGGGGACCCTGTGGGAGAGTAGGACGCCGCCGAACAATCATTGAATGGGTTGGTCCCGTAACTTCGGTTACGGGACCAACCCTTTTTTGTTGCGCGTCACTTGAAGTTCACGTTGCGCGCTCAGCATCCAAAGCATGGGTACTGCTGCAATGCTCAGGGCCGCCGGAGTCGGACTCGGTGACGAGGTCGTCGTGCCGGCCTTCGGGAACGTCGAGGTCGCCGAGGCCGTTGCCATGGCCGGGGCGATGCCGGTGTTCGCCGACATAGATCCTGTCACCTACTGCCTCGACGCCGTCGCTGTGGAAGCGGCGGTAACTCCGCGCACCGCGGCCGTGGTTGTCGTGCACCGCTTCGGGCGGCTCGCCGACATCGCGCGGTTGCACACGTTGGGAGCGCGACACGGACTGCTCGTGCTGGAGCAGGGAGAGTCCGAGGCGCCGTACGACGAGATAGCTCAGCGCAGGGAGCGCGCGGGCTACCTCGACGCGAAGCTGAGGGGAGTGCGGACGCCGGACGACGGTGACGGGCACACCTATCAGCAGTACGTCGTGCGGGTTCCGGGCAACGGGCGACCGGACCGGGACGCCTTCGCGCGGGCTGTGCGGGCCAAGGGAGTTGAATGCCGGGTGCCGGTGAAGACCCCGGTGCATCGGCTGCCCGAATTCCGTCGGTGTGTTTCTCTCCCGGAGACGGAGCGAGCTGCTGACGAGACGCTTGCGTTGCCCGTAGATGCGACGCTGACCAAGCGGGACATGCAGCGGATCGTGTCCGCCTGCAACGCCCTTGGAGGGCTGCTGCAGCCCGCCTTCTGACGTGGTTGGGAGCACGGGTCTGTTCGGGGTATGATCTATTCCGTTGCCGAGCGGGAAACCGCAACGCGACAGGCCCCTATAGCTCAGTCGGTAGAGCGTCTCCATGGTAAGGAGAAGGTCAGCGGTTCGATTCCGCTTGGGGGCTCCAGCAGAAAAGGCCCCACCCGTACGGGTGGGGCCTTCTTCATGTCCTAATCCTTTTGGAGGCCCGGGACGCGCATGGCCAGGATCGCCATGTCGTCGGACGGAGCGTCCGACGCGAAGCGTTCCACCGCGCGCATGATGCGGGCCGCGACCGCTCCGGCTGTCAGGCCCGTGCAGGTCGTGAGGACGTCGGCGAGGCCGTCGTCGCCCAGCATGCGGGCGCCTTCGCGGCGTTCGGTGACGCCGTCCGTGACGCACAGGAGGACGTCTCCCGGGTCGAGGGTGACCGTCTGCTCGTAGAGCTCCAGGTCCTCGATGACGCCGAGGAGCGGCTGAGGTTCGGCTGCCGGTTCGACCGAGCCGTCCTGGCGCAGGCGCAGCGGGAGAGGGTGGCCGGCGCAGACGACCTTCAGTTCCGCGCTGCCGTCCTCCTGGGGCCGCATCTCGCCGTAGAGGAGGGTGAGGAAGCGGCTGCGTGCGCCCTCGTCGAGGATCGCGGAGTTGAGGCGTTCCAGGACCGCCGGGCCGCTGAGGCCCTCGCGGGCCAGGAGGCGCAGGGCGTGGCGGGCCAGGCCGGTGACCGCTGCGGCGTTCGGGCCCGTACCGCAGACGTCGCCGATGGCGAAGCCGTAGGCGCCGTCGCTGATGGGGAAGACGTCGTAGAAGTCGCCGCCGACCTCGTTGCCCTCGCCGGCGGCGCGGTAGATGACCTCGACCTCGACGCCCGCGATCACGGGGAGCTCCGGGGGCAGGAGGCTGCGCTGGAGGGCCTGGCTGATCGCCGTGCGCTCCGAGTAGAGGCGGGCGTTGTCGAGGGCCAGGGCGGCTCGGCGAGAGAGGTCCTCGGCGAGTTCCAGGATCTCCTGGCGGAAGTGTTCGTCGGTCGGCTTGCCGAGGGTCAGCATGCCGATGACGCGGTTGCGGGCGACCAAGGGGAGGACGACTGTCTCGCCGCCCACGGCCGAGGCTGTGGCGAGGGTCGGGCCGATGCCGGGCGTGACCTGGCGGGTCGGGCCGCCGCTGAGGCCGAGGCTGCGCATGGAACTGCGCAGGGCCGCCTGGTGGGCCACTTCGCCGGGGGCCGTCCAGACGCGGGCGCCGGGGGTGGGGACCGGGTCCGGCGGGGGGACCTTCGACAGCAGGGACTTGATGCCGTCGATGAGTTCCTCGTCCTCGTGCAGGACGTACGACAGGTACGGCTCCGAAGCCTGGTGGGCGATCGTGTAGACGGCACACCAGGTGGCAAGGGTGGGGACCGTCATCTGGGCCATCAAGGCCAGGGTCTGGTCGCGGTCCAGGGTGCCGGCGAGCAGGTCGGAGGCCTCGACCAGGAAATTCAGGGAGCCACGGCGCAGGCGTTCCAGTTCGCCGAGGCGGGCCGATTCGACGGCGAGTGCGATGCGGTCGGCGGCGAACTGGAGGCGCAGCGCCTCCTCGTTGGAGTATCTGCCGGGGGCTTCGGCGGCGACGCCGAGGGAGCCGGTGAGGCGGCCCTCGACCTTCAGCGGGACCGTGACGATCGAGCGCATGCCCGTGCCGTTCAGCAACGGCACCGCGCCGGGGACCGCCGTCAGGTCGTCGTGGACGGCCGGCATGCGGGCCGAACCGTAGCGGCCGGGGCCCGCCTCGACGGGGACGCGGGCGAAGCGCTGGCGTGCCGAGGGCAGGCCTGTGGAGGCGCGGACCTCCAGCTCCGTCTCGTCGTCGGTGGCCAGCAAGAGGAACGCCGAGTCGCCGTCGAGCATGTCGCGGGCGCGCTCCACCGTGCGCTGGAGGAGGCCGTCGAGGTCGTCCGGGGCGGGGTAGCCGATGAACACCTCGAAGGGGTCGGTGCCCTGGCCCTCGGAGGTGGTCGAGGTGTCGGAGGCGGGGACGCGCAGGGGCGTCTGAAGAACGGCCCGTTCGTGGTCCCGTACGACGAGGCACACAGTTGACGGTTCGCCGCCGGTGTCGCGGACGCGCAGGTGGGAGGCGTAGACGGGGGTGACGCGGCCGCTGGCGGCGCGGATGCCGTAACTGCCCTCCCAGCGGGAGAGCTGGAGTGCCTCGGCGATGCCGGTGCTGGTGCCCGGGGTGTGCGGCCAGGCCGCGAGGTCGGTGAGGGGCTTGCCGGTGACCTGCTCGGCCGGGTAGCCGAAGAGTTCCTCGGCGTCCTCGCTCCAGGCGGTGATGTGGCCGGTGCGGTCGATCTGGATGACGGCCACGCGGACCCGGCCGTCGGCGAGGGGGAGGAGATCGGCGGGGAGGGCAGGTCCGGCCGCTCGGGTGCCCACCGCGCGTGCGGGCAGATCGAGTTGGAACCAGACGGTTTTGTGCGTGGGGGTGTACTCGACGCCCCAGCGGCCGGCGAGGGCCGCGCAGAGCTGGAGGCCGCGGCCGCCTTCGCGGTCGGGGTTGCCCATGTTGATGGCCGCGCCCTGGAGCGGGATCTCGCGCTCGGGATACCGGTCGGCCACCTCGATGCGCACGCCCTCGTCGCTGCGCAGGCACAGCAGGTCGGCGGAGGTGCCGGCGTGGACCACGGCGTTGGTCACCAGTTCGCTCGTGAGAACCACGGCGTCGTCGACGATGTCGGCGAAGCCCCAGCCCTGGAGGGTGTCGCGGACGAAGGAGCGGGCGCTCGCGACAGATCGCCCGACGGGCTCGAAACTGGCGGCCGCGCGCGCGGTGATCACAGAACTCCTTGACCGGTTCTCGACGTGCTGGGCTGCGTGACCGACCGGCTCGCGCCGCTGTTGCGGCAGGCTGCCCGTCGGCCGGGGGTCCGGGGGCTGTCCCCCCGGGATCAGTCCGGTGGTCATGTGTGCGGCCGCCCCTCCGATGCCCGCTCGTCTTCGTGCCACCGCCCAGGCCGGACGGACCGGCGCGGCTGGACAGCCGGATGCAAGGTTACTTACCTTCGCGGTCCATTCGGGTGCCGGTCTGCAGTGTTTCCGTCCGGAGGGTGTGCGGACGATGTGCGAAGCTGCCGAACTGTTATGGCCTGGTTCGGCCAGGGTGAAACACTGGGCAAGCTTCTTGTGAAGGTCCGGGCAGGCTGAGTGCCCAAGGCGTACGGCGGGCAGCAGCCCTCTGGCGAGAGCCTGATATGCAGGGCAGAGAATACGCAGTAGTAACTGGTACGCGGAGCGCGGTACCCGAGCACAGCAGTGACGGTCGACCCCTGCGGGAGGGACACAGTGGAGTCTGGCGCAGCGACGCGTGGCACGAAGACGCGCGCGAAAGGCGGACAGTCCCCGAGCAACCAGGGCAAACAGTCCCCAGGTAATCAGGGCAAAACGCGCAATGGCACCACTGAGGTGGACACGGCAGCCCTGAACCGTCTGATGGCGGCCCTGGTGTCGATGCGGGACGGGAACTTCCGCAAGCGGCTCACGGTGTCCGGGGACGGCGTGATGGCCGAGATCGCGGCCGTTTTCAACGAAGTGGCCGACCGCAATCTGCATCTGACGGGCGAGCTGGCCCGGGTGCGGCGGATGGTGGGCCGTGAGGGCAAGCTCACCGAGCGGCTGGAGACCGGGGCCTGCGAGGGCTCGTGGTCGACGGCGATCGACAACTCGAACGCCCTGGTGGACGACCTGGTGCGGCCGGTTTCCGAGGTCAGCCGGGTGCTGTCCGCGGTGGCCGAGGGCGATCTGTCACCGCGGATGGAATTGCGGACGCAGGCCCCGGACGGGAACGGGCATCCGCTGCGCGGAGAGTTCCTGAAGGTCGGACGGACGGTCAACAACCTGGTTGACCAGCTGTCGACGTTCACCGACGAGGTCACGCGTGTGGCCAGTGAGGTGGGCACCGAGGGCAAGCTGGGCGGGCAGGCGCGCGTACGTGGCATGTCGGGTTCGTGGCGGGATCTCACGGACTCCGTCAACACGATGGCGTACCGGCTGACGGCCCAGGTGAGGGACATCGCGCTGGTGACGACGGCGGTCGCCAAGGGTGATCTGTCGCGGAAGGTCACTGTTCAGGTGGCCGGCGAGATGCTGGAGCTGAAGAACACCGTCAACACGATGGTGGACCAGCTGTCGGCGTTCTCCTCCGAGGTGACCCGGGTGGCCCGAGAGGTGGGCACCGAGGGCGCGCTGGGCGGGCAGGCGCGGGTGCCCGGTGTGGACGGTGTGTGGAAGGAGCTCACCGACTCCGTGAACACCATGGCCGGGAACCTCACGGCCCAGGTGCGCGGCATCGCGGAGGTGACGACGGCGGTCGCCAACGGTGACCTGTCGCGGAAGGTGACCGTGCAGGCGCGGGGCGAGGTCGCGCAGCTCGCCGAGACGATCAACCAGATGACCGAGACGCTGCGGATCTTCGCGGACGAGGTCACGCGTGTGGCCAACGAGGTCGGGGCCGAGGGGCGGCTCGGTGGTCAGGCGAACGTGCCGGGTGCGGCGGGGACGTGGAAGGACCTCACCGATTCGGTGAACACGGTCTTCCGGAATCTGACCACTCAGGTGCGGGACATCGCCGCCGTGACGACGGCCGTGGCCAACGGTGATCTGTCGCAGAAGGTCACCGTGGACGTGGCCGGCGAGATGCTGGAGTTGAAGAACACCGTCAACACGATGGTCGACCAGCTGTCCGCCTTCGGTGCAGAAGTGACCCGTGTGGCACGTGAAATCGGTGTCGAGGGTGAGCTGGGCGGTCAGGCGCAGGTGCCGGGTGTGGCCGGGACGTGGAAGGACCTGACGGACTCCGTCAACACGGCGTTCCGGAACCTCACCGGACAGGTGCGGAACATCGCGCAGGTGACGACGGCGGTGGCCAACGGTGACCTCTCGCAGAAGGTCACGGTCGACGTCTCCGGCGAGATGCTCAAGATGAAGAACACCGTGAACACGATGGTGGACCAGCTGTCGAGCTTCGCCGACCAGGTGACCCGGATGGCCCGGGACGTGGGCACGGAGGGCCGTCTCGGCGGTCAGGCCCGGGTGGACGGCGTGTCCGGTACGTGGAAGGAGCTCACCGACTCCGTCAACTCCATGGCCGGGAACCTCACCTCCCAGGTGCGCAACATCGCGCAGGTGACGACGGCCGTGGCCCGGGGCGACCTGTCCCAGAAGATCGACGTCGACGCGCGCGGGGAGATCCTCGAGCTGAAGAACACCATCAACACGATGGTCGACCAGCTCTCGGCCTTCGCCGACCAGGTGACCCGGGTCGCCCGTGAGGTGGGTACGGACGGCCGGCTGGGCGGTCAGGCGCAGGTGCCCGGGGTAGCCGGTGTGTGGCGTGACCTGACGGACTCCGTGAACGGCATGGCCGGCAACCTCACCGCGCAGGTGCGCAACATCGCGCAGGTCGCGACCGCGGTGGCCCGGGGTGATCTGTCGCAGAAGATCGACGTGGACGCGCGCGGGGAGATCCTGGAGCTGAAGAACACCCTCAACACGATGGTGGATCAGCTGTCGTCGTTCGCCCAGGAGGTCACGCGTGTGGCCCGTGAGGTGGGAACGGAGGGCATCCTGGGCGGCCAGGCCGAGGTACAGGGTGTCTCCGGCACCTGGAAGGACCTCACCCAGTCCGTGAACGGCATGGCGAACAACCTGACCATCCAGGTGCGCAACATCGCCGAGGTCACGACCGCGGTCGCCCGGGGCGATCTGTCGAAGAAGATCACCGTCGACGCCAAGGGCGAGATCCTCGAGCTCGTCACGACCGTCAACACGATGGTGGACCAGCTGTCCTCCTTCGCCGAGCAGGTGACCCGGGTGGCCCGTGAGGTGGGCACCGAGGGCATCCTGGGCGGACAGGCGCACGTGCCGGGTGTCACGGGCATCTGGAAGGACCTGAGCGACAACGTCAACCTGATGGCCAAGAACCTCACCACGCAGGTGCGGAACATCTCCCAGGTCTCGGCGGCGGTCGCCAACGGTGACCTGACGCGGCAGGTCACGATCGAGGCGCGCGGTGAGGTCGCGCAGCTCGCCGACACCATCAACACGATGGTGAAGACGCTGAGTTCGTTCGCCGAGCAGGTCACCAAGGTGGCCCGTGAGGTGGGCACGGACGGCATCCTCGGCGGGCAGGCGCATGTGCCGGGTGTGGCCGGTACGTGGAAGGACCTCACCGAGTCCGTGAACGGCATGGCGTCCAACCTGACCGGCCAGGTGCGCAACATCGCCATGGTGACCACGGCCATCGCCAAGGGTGACCTGACGAAGAAGATCGACATCGACGCGCGCGGCGAGATCCTGGAGCTGAAGACGACCATCAACACGATGGTCGACCAGCTGTCCTCCTTCGCCGAGGAGGTCACCCGGGTCGCCCGCGAGGTGGGTACGGAAGGGCAGCTCGGCGGGCAGGCACGCGTGCGTGACGTCGACGGGACGTGGCGCGACCTGACCGAGTCCGTGAACGAGATGGCCGGGAACCTGACCCGGCAGGTGCGTGCCATCGCGCGCGTGGCGACCGCGGTGACCCGTGGCGACCTGAATCTGAAGATCGACGTGGACGCGTCCGGGGAGATCCAGGAGCTCCAGGACTACATCAACAAGATGATCGCCAACCTGCGTGACACCACGATCGCCAACAAGGAGCAGGACTGGCTCAAGGGCAACCTGGCCCGGATCTCCGCACTGATGCAGGGCCGCCGCGACCTGGAGGACGTGGCCTCGCTGATCATGAGCGAGCTGACGCCGGTGGTGTCCGCGCAGCACGGCGCGTTCTTCCTGGCGATGCCGCTCGTCGACGGCGAGGACAAGAACGCCGCGGGCGACGACCAGTACGAGCTGCGCATGCTCGGCTCGTACGGCTACTCGATGGGTTCCATGCCGACATCGTTCCAGCCGGGTGAGGCGCTGGTCGGGACGGCCGCCGAGGAGAAGCGCACGATCCTGGTGGAGAACGCGCCGAGCGGCTATCTGAAGATCTCCTCGGGGCTCGGCGAGGCGCCGCCCGCGCAGGTGATCGTGCTGCCGGTCCTGTTCGAGGGCAGCGTGCTCGGTGTCATCGAGTTGGCCTCCTTCACTCCCTTTACGCAGATCCAGAAGGATTTCCTCAACCAGATCGCCGAGATGATCGCGACGAGCGTCAACACCATCTCCGTCAACACCAAGACCGAGCTGCTGCTGGCGCAGTCGCAGGAGCTGACCGAGCAACTGCGTGAGCGGTCGGCGGAGTTGGAGCAGCGGCAGAAGGCCCTCCAGGCGTCCAACGCCGAACTGGAGGAGAAGGCCGAGCTGCTGGCCCAGCAGAACCGCGACATCGAGGTGAAGAACACCGAGATCGAGGAGGCGCGGCAGGTCCTGGAGGAGCGCGCCGAGCAGCTCGCCGTGTCGATGCGCTACAAGAGCGAGTTCCTGGCGAACATGTCGCACGAGCTGCGTACGCCGCTCAACTCGCTGCTGATCCTGGCCAAGCTGCTCGCCGACAACGCCGAGGGGAACCTCTCCCCGAAGCAGGTCGAGTTCGCCGAGACCATCCACGGGGCCGGTTCCGACCTGCTCCAGCTCATCAACGACATCCTCGACCTGTCGAAGGTCGAGGCGGGCAAGATGGACGTCTCCCCGACGCGTATCGCGCTCGTCCAGCTCGTGGACTACGTGGAGGCCACGTTCCGCCCGCTGACCGCGGAGAAGGGCCTGGACCTGTCCGTACGGGTGTCGCCGGAGCTGCCCGCCACGCTGCACACCGACGAGCAGCGGCTGCTGCAGGTGCTGCGCAACCTGCTGTCGAACGCGGTGAAGTTCACCGACTCGGGATCGGTGGAGCTGGTGATCAGGCCGGCGCGGGACGATGTGCCGCAGCGGATCCGGGAGCAGCTGCTGGAGACCGGGTCGCTGACCGACCCGGACGCCGAGCTGATCGCGTTCTCCGTGACGGACACCGGCATCGGCATCGCCTCCGGCAAGATGCGGGTGATCTTCGAGGCGTTCAAGCAGGCCGACGGCACGACCAGCCGCAAGTACGGCGGTACGGGTCTCGGGCTGTCCATCTCGCGGGAGATCGCCCAGCTGCTCGGCGGTGAGATTTACGCGCAGAGCGAGACGGGCCGCGGTTCGACGTTCACGCTGTACCTGCCGCTGCACCCCAGCGAACTCCCGCCGCAGGGCTACCAGCAGCAGCTGCCCGCCCTGGAGGCCGGTGACCTGGTGACGCCGTCGTCCGACCCGTCCGAGCTGTCCGAGGTGGAGGTCGACACACCGGCCGAGGTGAAGTCGTACCGCGACACGCAGAACGGACCGGCGGCCCTGTTCCGGCGGCGCCGCAGGATGCCCGAGCTGGAGGCGCGCCCCGCGCCGCCGGAGCAGTGGACGCCCTCCGAGCAGCAGACGGCACCGAAGCCGCACCGCGGTATCCGGTTCGGCGGCCAGAAGGTCCTGATCGTCGACGACGACATCCGCAACGTCTTCGCCCTGACCAGTGTCCTGGAGCAGCACGGCCTGTCCGTGCTGTACGCCGAGAACGGCCGTGAGGGCATCGAGGTGCTGGAGCAGCACGACGACGTGGCGGTCGTCCTGATGGACATCATGATGCCCGAGATGGACGGGTACGCGACGACCACGGCGATCCGCAGGATGCCGCAGTTCGCCGGGCTGCCGATCATCGCGCTGACCGCGAAGGCCATGAAGGGCGACCGGGAGAAGGCGATCGAGTCGGGTGCTTCCGACTACGTCACGAAGCCGGTCGACCCCGATCACCTGCTCGCGGTGATGGATCAGTGGATGCGAGGGGAATGAGGGGAGCGTCGGGTCGTTGCGCAACCGTGGCGGGAAGGTTCGGTGTGCACACGGAGTTGCCGACTCGATGTGTGCATAGTCGTGTAGAAGTACAAGATCTGGGGAACCTTCTGGTCTCCTGCTGCGTTTCCGCTACGTGCACAGTGACATCACGGTGACAGGGTGTGGCGACAGGCAGGGTGCGGCTACGATGACCGGCACAAGGACGGGCGACGCAAGGGAGTCGTCCCCTGGGGCGGCACCCACCGGTGCGTTCTCAGGTCCTGCGGACAGGGGAGGCCCCACGCCGGGGCGAGGAGGGCGGGCCATGGTGCAGAAGGCCAAGATCCTCCTGGTCGATGACCGGCCGGAGAATCTGCTGGCGCTGGAGGCGATCCTCTCTGCGCTCGATCAGACGCTGGTGCGGGCATCGTCCGGGGAGGAAGCACTCAAAGCGCTGCTCACGGACGACTTCGCGGTCATTCTGCTGGACGTCCAGATGCCGGGCATGGACGGCTTCGAGACAGCGGCGCACATCAAGCGGCGTGAGCGGACCCGGGACATCCCGATCATCTTCCTCACGGCGATCAACCACGGCCCGCATCACACCTTCCGGGGTTACGCGGCGGGCGCGGTCGACTACATCTCCAAGCCGTTCGACCCGTGGGTGCTGCGCGCGAAGGTCTCCGTCTTCGTCGAGCTGTACATGAAGAACTGCCAGCTGCGTGAGCAGGCGTCGCTGCTGCGGCTCCAGTTGGAGGGCGGCGACAAGAGCGCGGGCGGCGAGGCCAAGGAGTCGGCCGGGCTGCTCGCGGAGCTCTCCGCGCGGCTCGCGGCCGTCGAGGAGCAGGCCGAGGCGCTGACCAAGCAGCTGAATGACGAGTCGACGGACGCGGCCGCGGTGGCCACGGCGGCTCATCTGGAGCGCAAGCTCACGGGGTTGCGGCGGGCGCTGGACGCGCTGGAACCGGGCACCGGAAGCACGTCTTCGGTGCCCTCACAGAACTGACGTGCGGGCGGGCGTGGTTGCCCGTCCATGAGCAAGCGTCAGTTTCGCGCCTCTCCCGGAGCGACACGAACGGGTGAAGCCGTAGGCACACGTGCCCCCTGTCGTCTCCACCGGTAACCTCACACCCATGGCCTCACGTTCCTCCGCAGCCAAGAAGCCGCCCGCGAAGAAGGCGGCCGCTTCAGCGAAGGCTCCGGCGAAGAAGGCCGCTGCCAAAAAGGCTCCCGCGAAGAAGGCGCCCGCCAAGAAGGCCGCGGCGAAGAAGCCCGCGCCCAAACCGGCACCCAGCCCGACCGGAGGCGTCTACCGGCTCGTGCGCGCGGTGTGGCTCGGCGTCGCGCATGCCGTCGGTGCCGTGTTCCGCGGCATAGGGCAGGGCGCCAAGAACCTGGACCCGGCGCACCGCAAGGACGGCGTCGCGCTGCTGTTGCTCGGCATCGCGCTGATCGTCGCGGCGGGCACCTGGGCCGATCTGAAAGGCCCCGTGGGCGATCTGGTCGAGATCCTGGTGACCGGCGCCTTCGGCCGGCTCGACCTGCTCGTGCCGATACTGCTCGCAGTCATCGCCGTGCGATTCATCCGCCACCCGGAGAAGCCCGAGGCCAACGGACGCATCGTCATCGGCCTGTCCGCGCTCGTCATCGGCGTGCTCGGCCAGGTCCACATCGCCTGCGGCTCGCCCGCGCGCGGCGCCGGCATGCAGGCCATAAGGGACGCCGGCGGGCTCATCGGCTGGGCCATGGCGACGCCGCTGTCGTACGCCATGGGCCATGTGCTCGCCGTACCGCTGCTCGTGCTGCTGACGGTCTTCGGGCTGCTGGTCGTCACGGCCACTCCCGTCAACGCCATTCCGCAGCGGCTGCGGCTGCTCGGGGTGCGGCTCGGGATCGTCCGCGACCCGGCCGAGGACGAGTTCGGCGAGGACGACGAGCGCTACGACGAGCAGTGGCGGGAGGCGCTGCCCGCCCGGCCGCGCGGCCGGCGCACGCCGGCGCCCGCGGAGTACGACCCCGACAGCGCCGAGCAGGAGGCCCTCTCCCGGCGCCGCGGCCGTGCTCGGCGGTCCGCCGTGCCGCAGCCCGACATGGACCGGCCCATGGACGCCGTGGACGTCGCCGCCGCAGCCGCGGCCGCGCTCGACGGTGCCGTCATGCACGGGATGCCGCCCTCGCCGATCGTCGCCGACCTCACCCAGGGCGTGCGGGTGGGAGACCGCGAGGCGACCACGCCGACGCCCGTCCCGGCCGCCCGCCCTCAGCAGGACAAGGCCAAGCCGAAGCAGGACAAGCTCAAGCAGGACGAGCCCGAGCAGGAGAAGCCGAGGGCGGGCGTCCGGGACCTCACCAAGGCCCCGCCCTCCCAGCCCCGCGACCTGCCCCCGCGCGCGGAGCAGCTGCAGCTCTCCGGCGACATCACGTACTCCCTGCCGTCGCTCGACCTGCTGGAGCGCGGCGGTCCGGGCAAGGCCCGCAGCGCCGCCAACGACGCCATCGTCGAGTCGCTGACCACCGTCTTCACCGAGTTCAAGGTGGACGCCAGCGTCACCGGCTTCACCCGCGGGCCGACGGTCACGCGCTACGAGGTGGAGCTCGGCCCCGCCGTGAAGGTCGAGCGGATCACCGCGCTGACCAAGAACATCGCCTACGCCGTCGCCTCCCCGGACGTGCGGATCATCAGCCCGATCCCCGGCAAGTCCGCGGTCGGCATCGAGATCCCGAACACCGACCGGGAGATGGTCAACCTCGGTGACGTTCTCCGTCTGGCGGAGTCCGCGGAGGACGCCGACCCGATGCTGGTCGCCTTCGGCAAGGACGTCGAGGGCGGCTACGTCATGCACTCGCTGGCGAAGATGCCGCACATGCTGGTCGCCGGTGCCACCGGCTCCGGCAAGTCCTCCTGCATCAACTGCCTGATCACCTCGGTCATGATGCGGGCGACCCCCGAGGACGTCCGGATGATCCTCGTCGACCCCAAGCGGGTCGAGCTGACCGCCTACGAGGGCATCCCGCACCTGATCACGCCGATCATCACCAACCCCAAGCGGGCCGCCGAGGCGCTCCAGTGGGTCGTACGCGAGATGGACCTGCGCTACGACGACCTGGCGGCCTACGGATACCGGCACATCGACGACTTCAACCGGGCCGTGCGCGAGGGCAAGGCCAAGACGCCCGAGGGCAGCGAGCGGGAGCTCCAGCCGTACCCGTACCTGCTGGTCATCGTCGATGAGCTCGCCGACCTGATGATGGTCGCGCCGAGGGACGTCGAGGACGCGATCGTGCGCATCACCCAGCTCGCGCGCGCGGCCGGCATCCACCTGGTGCTCGCCACGCAGCGGCCGTCGGTCGACGTCGTCACCGGCCTGATCAAGGCGAACGTGCCCTCCCGGCTGGCCTTCGCCACCTCGTCGCTGGCCGACTCGCGGGTCATCCTCGACCAGCCGGGCGCCGAGAAGCTCATCGGCAAGGGCGACGGGCTGTTCCTGCCGATGGGGGCCAACAAGCCGACCCGTATGCAGGGCGCCTTCGTGACCGAGGAGGAGATCGCGGGCGTCGTCCAGCACTGCAAGGACCAGATGGCGCCCGTCTTCCGGGACGACGTCACCGTCGGCACCAAGCAGAAGAAGGAGATCGACGAGGACATCGGCGACGACCTCGATCTGCTGTGCCAGGCGGCCGAACTGGTCGTCTCCACGCAGTTCGGGTCGACGTCCATGCTCCAGCGCAAACTGCGCGTCGGCTTCGCCAAGGCCGGGCGCCTGATGGACCTCATGGAGTCCCGGAACATCGTCGGGCCGAGCGAGGGCTCCAAGGCACGTGACGTTCTTGTGAAGCCTGATGAGCTGGATGGCGTGCTCGCGCTGATCCGGGGGGAGTCTGAAGGGTAGGGAAGCGGCAGTCGCCTCGCGGGGCGTGTACGGCAATCGGGTGTCCGGATCGTGACTCACCCGTTAGGGATCATCGGCAACCGTTTCCCTCCGGCGTACGTCAAGTTGAGGGAGGCGAAAAGCACCGACCCCACCATCGGAATGTCGGGCCATTCCGATGGCGTACAAAGTGACACCGCCCGGTTGCCCCACCCTTTCATACCCCCCCTAGACTGAACTTCCAGCACAGGCGGCTACACGCTCGAAAGGCGCCCCCGTGTCCATCGGCAACTCCCCTGAAGACGAGCGTCCGTTCGAAGACGAGCGCGTCGAAGACGACCGCGAGGAAGCCCGCCCCTCCATCGGCCGTGTCCTGCAGCAGGCACGTATCGCCGCCGGACTGACCGTCGACGACATCAGTAGCGCCACCCGGGTCCGCATGAACATCGTGCACGCCATCGAGGCGGACGACTTCACCGCCTGCGGCGGGGACGTCTACGCCCGCGGGCACATCAGGACCCTGGCCAAGGCCGTCCACCTCGACCCCGCGCCGCTGCTCGCCCAGTACGGCGGCACGCACGGCGGACATCCGGCTCCGACCCCGGCAGCTCCCCTGTTCGAGGCGGAACGCATCCGTCCAGAGCGGCGGGGGCCCAACTGGACCGCGGCCATGGTCGCCGCGATCGTCGCCGTGATCGGTTTCGTCGGGTTCACCATGTTCCAGGGCGGCGACGACAGCGCCGGCGAGGCCAATGTGGCCGAGGGCTCCACGCCCGGTGCGTCCGCCTCCCCGACCACCAAGTCCAAGAAGCCCGCCGAACCCAAGCCCGAACCCTCCGACAGCGCCATCGCGGCCGCACCTCAGGACAAGGTGACGGTCCGGGTGGCCGCCGCCGACGGCCGCAGCTGGATCGCCGCCAAGGACCACAACGGCCGGATGATCTTCGACGGCGTCCTCAAGCAGGGCGATTCCAAGACCTTCCAGGACAGCTCGAAGGTGCACCTCGTCCTCGGGGACGCCGGCGCGATCGACCTCTTCGTCAACGGCAAGAAGATCGAGGACGACTTCCAGCCCGGCTCCGTGGAACGTCTCACGTACACGAAGGGCGACCCCGAGGCCGGGTAACCGCGCCGAAGAGGTGTCCGACGTACGGGGTTGGCCGGGATCGGCCAACCCCGTCGACGTGGGGTGTCAGCGGGACGAAGTACTCTTGAGCCCATGCCTGAACGCCGTACCGTCGCACTGGTCACCCTTGGCTGCGCCCGTAACGAGGTGGACTCCGAGGAGCTCGCAGGCCGTTTGGAGGCGGACGGCTGGCACCTCGTGGAAGCCGCCGAGGACGCGGACGTCGCCGTCGTGAACACCTGCGGCTTCGTCGAGGCCGCCAAGAAGGACTCCGTCGACGCCCTCCTGGAGGCCAACGACCTCAAGGGGCATGGCAGAACCCAGGCCGTGGTGGCGGTGGGCTGCATGGCCGAGCGGTACGGCAAGGAACTCGCCGAGGCCCTCCCCGAGGCCGACGGCGTGCTCGGTTTCGACGACTACACGGACATCTCGGACCGGCTCCAGACCATCCTCAACGGCGGCATCCACGCCTCGCACACCCCGCGCGACCGTCGCAAGCTGCTGCCGATCAGCCCGGCGGAGCGACAGGAGTCCGCCGCCGAGGTCGCGCTGCCCGGGCACGCCCCGGCCGACCTTCCGGAAGGCCTCGCTCCGGCCTCCGGCCCCCGCGCGCCCCTGCGCCGCCGTCTGGACGGCGCCCCGGTGGCCTCCGTGAAGCTCGCCTCCGGCTGCGACCGGCGCTGCTCCTTCTGCGCCATCCCGTCCTTCCGCGGCTCCTTCATCTCCCGCCGACCCAGCGACGTGCTGAACGAGACGCGCTGGCTGGCCGAGCAGGGCGTGAAGGAGATCATGCTGGTCTCCGAGAACAACACGTCCTACGGCAAGGACCTGGGCGACATCCGCCTGCTGGAGTCGCTGCTGCCCGAGCTCGCCGAGGTCGACGGCATCGAGCGGGTCCGGGTGAGCTACCTGCAGCCCGCTGAGATGCGGCCGGGCCTGATCGACGTCCTGACGTCGACCCCGAAGGTCGCGCCCTACTTCGACCTCTCCTTCCAGCACTCCGCGCCCGGTGTGCTGCGCGCGATGCGCCGCTTCGGTGACACCGACCGCTTCCTGGAACTGCTCGACACCATCCGGAGCAAGGCGCCCGAGGCCGGCGTGCGCTCCAACTTCATCGTCGGCTTCCCCGGCGAGAGCGAGGCCGACCTCGCCGAACTGGAGCGGTTCCTGACCGGCGCGCGGCTGGACGCCATCGGCGTCTTCGGCTACTCCGACGAGGAGGGCACCGAGGCGGCGACCTACGAGAACAAGCTCGACGAGGACGTGGTCGCCGAGCGGCTGGCCCGGGTCTCGCGGCTGGCCGAGGAACTCGTCTCGCAGCGCGCCGAGGAGCGCGTCGGACAGACGGTGCACGTGCTCGTCGAGTCCGTCGACGAGGAGGGCGTGTACGGCCGCGCCGCGCACCAGGCGCCCGAGACGGACGGCCAGGTGCAGCTCACGAGCGGCGCGGGGCTCCATAGCGGTCGTATGGTCGAGGCGAAGGTGGTCGGTACGGAGGGTGTCGACCTGGTGGCCGAGCCCCTGCAGGGTTCGTTCGCGTCGCCTGCGTGGAGTGAGGAGGCGGGCAGATGACCGGTGTCCCGGCAGCCGCGGCGGGAGGCGCCTCCGGCGCGAGGAGGGCCGCGTCCGGTGCGGCCTCGGGGAAGGTGCCCGGGTCGGCGGTCGGCCGTACGGCCGCGCGGTCGGCCGAGGGCGGGACGTCCGGTACGGGGCACGGTGCGGGTGGCAGTGGGGCTGCCGTCGGTGAGGGCTCGGACAGCGCCGGCGTCGAGGCCCAGGGTGAAGACAAGGGTGCGCGGGGCGGGAAGCTGACGGCCGCGGCCGTCAACCAGGCCAGCGTCTGGAACATCGCCAACCTCCTGACCATGCTCCGGCTGGTCCTCGTACCGGCCTTCGTGGCGCTGATGCTCGCGGACGGCGGATACGACCCGGCGTGGCGGGCCCTCGCCTGGGCGGCCTTCGCCATCGCCATGATCACGGACATCTTCGACGGTCATCTGGCGCGCACGTACAACCTGGTCACTGACTTCGGGAAGATCGCCGACCCCATCGCCGACAAGGCGATCATGGGGGCGGCGCTGATCTGTCTGTCCGCGCTCGGGGATCTGCCGTGGTGGGTGACCGGCGTCATCCTCGGGCGGGAACTCGGGATCACCCTGCTGCGTTTTGTTGTCATCCGGTACGGCGTCATCCCCGCCAGCCGCGGAGGCAAGCTCAAGACCCTCACCCAGGGCGTTGCCGTGGGCATGTATGTCCTGGCGCTGACGGGGTGGCTGGCCACCCTGAGGTGGTGGGTGATGGCCGCGGCGGTCGTTCTGACCGTGGTGACCGGGCTCGACTATGTGAAACAGGCCATTGTGCTGCGCAGGCAGGGAATCGCCGAGCGCAAGGCCGCGTTGGAGGAGAAGGAAGCGTGAGTTCCACGGCCACTGACGTGGTGCGATCACTCACGGTGAAGAGCGGGACGCTCGCCGTCGCGGAGTCGCTGACCGGTGGCCTCGTCGCGGCGGAGGTCACATCGGCCTCCAAGGCGCCCCGGGCCTTCCGGGGCTCCCTGACTGCCCGTGCCACCGGCTTGACCACCGGTGTCGTGTGTCCCGAGCCGCGGGGCGGACGGGTCGTCGGGACGGTCTTCGTCGCCGGGGACGGGCCCTTCGAGGGCGATTCCGGTTCTGCCGGCGGCGGAAAAGTGGAGGCTCTGCGGTTGAACGGCGACCGCGAGGAAATTCGTAGAGAGAGTGTACGGAGCGTACTCGCACTGCTCCTGAAGGAGCTTGCGGGCGAACAGACTGGGAATGAGCGGGCACAGGATACGGAACGGAACGGGGGGTTTTGATGTTTGCAGCCCTGAGTGAACACGACATCGCTCCCCGCACGGCCGCGGCGCAAGGCGGTACGGTGGGGCGTAATGGATGCGGCTACGCGGTCCGAGGAGGGAGCCACCGATGATTCTGCTCCGTCGCCTGCTGGGTGACGTGCTGCGTCGGCAGCGCCAGCGCCAGGGCCGTACTCTGCGCGAAGTCTCCTCGTCCGCCCGAGTCTCACTCGGCTATCTCTCCGAGGTGGAGCGGGGGCAGAAGGAGGCTTCCTCCGAGCTGCTCTCCGCCATCTGCGACGCGCTGGACGTACGGATGTCCGAGCTCATGCGGGAAGTGAGCGACGAACTCGCACTCGCCGAGCTGGCCCAGTCTGCTGCGGCCACTCCCAGCGAGCCTGTACCCACGCCGGTTCGTCCGATGCTGGGTTCCGTTTCGGTGACCGGTGTGCCACCGGAACGGGTGACCATCAAGGCGCCCGCCGAGGCGGTGGACGTCGTCGCCGCGTGAGCGTTTTCGCGTACGCGGCATGAATCGAACGGCGCCGACCAGGCGCTGAGAAGTGCTGAGGCCCCGGCCGGGCCTCTCCGGGAGATCCGGAGGGGTGCCCGCCCGGGGTTTTTGCTTGCGCGCGGGCAGTCCGGCGCCGACTGCCCGTTTCGTGTGCGTTTGCCGGTGTGGCGTACGGCGGTCATCGTTGAGGGGATGGCGGGGGGCAGTCCACGGAGGTGCGGATGTACGTCGTGAAGAGCCCGTTGTCCGACGCGAGCTTGAAGACCGTGTCAGATGCGCTGCAGGGCGCTCTGGTCGACCTGGTGGATCTCGCCCTCGTGGCGAAGCAGATCCACTGGAACGTGGTGGGACCGCGCTTCCGCTCCGTGCATCTCCAGCTCGACGAGGTCGTCGACACCGCGCGGAAGTACTCCGACACCGTGGCGGAGCGCGCCGCGGCGCTCGGTGTCTCGCCCGACGGACGTGCCGCGACGGTGGCCGTCGGCAGTGGAATCGGCGTGACCCCTGAAGGGTGGGTCGATGACACGACCGCCGTGGGGACGCTCGTCGAGGCGCTGGGCGCGGTGATCGCGCGGATGCGGGAGCGGGTCGAGGCGACCGGTGAGCCGGACCCGGTGAGCCAGGACATCTTCATCGGGATCACTGCGGACCTGGAGAAGCATCACTGGATGTTCCAGGCCGAGAACGGGTGACGGAACCGGGTGATGGGCCGGCCGGGCGCGTTGCCGCCCGGCTTCGAGTGGTGCGCGGTGCGCCTGTGTGCCGCTGGTGCGCCCTGCCCGCGGGCCCGAGCGGCCGAATAGCGTCGGGCTGGAGGTGGCGGCCATGGCGGGGATAGGGCGCTGGGGGGTCTGGGGCTGGGGGGTCCGCGGGGCCGTGCTCGGGCTGGGGGTGCTGTGGTGGTGGGCCGTGCTCCGGCTGGTGGTCGTGCCCGGGGCCGGGGTGCTGGAGGCGGCGGTCGCGGCCGGGGGGTGGGGGCTGAGCGTGTTGCCGGTGCACTGTGTGCCGAAGGAGCGGGCGAGCGGGGTCGTCGGTTCGGGGCGGTGGCGGAGGGTGTGGGGGGTGCGGGGGGATCGCGGGGCCCGGGCTACCACGGCATCGCCACACCCCCGTTCGGGCGGAGAATCTGGCCTGTGGTGAAGGCCGAGGCGTCGGATGCCAGGTGCAGGACCGCGTGAGCGATGTCCTCGGGTTCGCCCACCCGGCCCAGGGGTGACATACGGGCCATGACGGACTCCGTGTGCGTCTGCGCCTCGCTGTCGTGGCGGTCGGTCATCGGCGTACGGATCCAGCCGGGAGCGACCGCGTTGACGCGGATGCCGTGCCGGCCGATCTCCGTCGCGAGGGTCTTCGTCAGCTGGACCACCGCCGCCTTCGCCGCGCCGTAGCAGAGCAGCCCGGGACCGCCGGTGTCGACGGCGCCCGAGGCCATGGTGACGATGCTGCCCCGGGTGCCGGTGGCGATCATCAGACGGGCCGCCTCCTGGCAGGCGTACAGCACACCCTTGAAGTTCACGTCCAGCACCCGGTCGAGGTCCTCGTCCCGGGTCTCCAGCACAGGGCTGCTGTGCATGATGCCGGCGATCGCGGCCAGGGCGTCCAGGCGTTCGCAGGAGGTGATGGCCTGCCTCAGCCGCGAGCGGTCGGTGACGTCGAGGGGGTGCGGGTGGGCGGTGCCGCCGGTGTCCTTGATCAGGGTCGCCGTCTCGTGCAGGCCCTCGGTGTCGCGGTCCGCGCAGTGCACGGTCGCGCCCGCCTCGGCGAGCAGGAGGGCCGAGGCGCGGCCGATACCGCTCGCGGCCCCGGTGACGAACACGGTGCGGCCGGTGAGGTCGTACGCCGTGACGGGCATGCAGGGACCGTACGAGCGGAACTGACGGGTCGTCAATTGCCTGGGTCGGGCCGGACACGTCTGGACGGAGCCGGGGCGGGGCCCGGCTGGCAGCTGGGACACCAGTAGGTGGGGCGTTCGCGGGAGCCGTCGCCCTGGTCGGCGACGCGGACGGAGGTGCGGCAGCGTAGGCAGGGGCGCGGAGCCCGGCCGTAGACGAAGAGGTCCTGGCCGCGGCGGTCCGTCGTGCTGCGGACCGGGCGGTCGCGGTTGCTCTCCAGCAGCTTCTTGGCCAGCGCGGGCAGCTTCGCGGCGCGTTCGGCGGGCAGGTCGCCCACGGGGAGCCAGGGGGTGACGCCGAGCAGGAAGCAGAGCTCGCTCTTGTACACATTGCCGATGCCGGCGAGGTTGCGCTGGTCGAGCAGGGCCTCGCCGAGGGGGCGAGAGGGGTCCTGGAAGAGGTTGGCGAGGGCGCGGTCGGGGTCCCAGTCCGGGCCCAGGAGGTCCGGGCCGAGGTGGCCCACGGCGCGGTGCTCGTCGGTGGTGCGCAGGAGTTCCAGGACGGGGAGGCGGTAGCCGACGGCTGTGCTGTCCGCGTTTGCGAGGATCGCTCGGATCTGGTGGCCGGGGCCGCCGCTCCAGCGCCGGCCGTTCGCGTAGACCTTCCAGGAGCCGTCCATCCGCAGGTGGGAGTGCAGCGTCAGGCCGCCCTCCACCCGGGTCAGGAGGTGCTTGCCGCGCGGGGTGACGTCGAGGACCGTACGGCCCGTGAGGTCGGCCGTGGCGAACCGGGGCACCCGCAGGTCGCTGCGGGTCAGCACCTTGCCCGCGAGGGCGCCGTGCAGCCGCTTCGCGGTCTGCCAGACCGTGTCACCTTCGGGCATGGGTCAAGGGTGGCACGGGGGCGGGGTGGGCGGCCGGTGGTGTGGGCGGGGGCTCGTGGTGTGGACGGTGTGCGGGCGGGGGCTTGTGGTGTGGACGGCGGCTGTGGGTGGGTGTCCGCTGGTGGGCGGGTGGTGATCAGGCGCGGAGGCGGAGTCCGCGGGGCGTCGCGATGAAGCCCGCTCCTTCCAGGAGGGCGCCGATGGGGGAGGTCAGGGCCTGGGTGCCGTTGACCCGCTCCACCGTGACCGTGCCGAGGGAGCCCGCGCGAGCGGCTGCGGCGAGTGCCTCCGCCGCGGCGCGCAGGCGGGGGTCGTCGGTGGGGGCGCCGTCCGGGTCGGCGGCCCAGGCCAGCAGGGTCTTGCCGCCGCGCTCCATGTAGAGCGTCAGCTCGCCCTCGACGAGCACCACCAGGGAGCCCGCCTTGCGGCCCGGCTTGTGCCCGGCGCCGGTCGGGGGCTCGGGCCAGGCCAGGGCGGCGCCGTACGCGTTCGCCGGATCGGCGGCGGCGAGGACGACGGCCCGGGACGCGGGGTCCGGACGGGTACGGCGGCTCGGGAATCCGGGGTCGTACGCCGCGCGTCCGCCGTTCTGCCAGGGCGGGGCGGCCTGCGGGGCGTAGTCGCGAGGCGAGACGTAGTCGCCCGGGGACGGCTGCGGTGCCGGGGTGTCGTAGGCGGGGCCGAAGTCGGGGAAGCCGTCGGGGCCGGGGTCGTCGGTGTGGCCGTTGGAGCGGGGCGCGTCGTCCAGCTGGGCGAAGTCATGCGCTGGGAACGGATCGAGGTCGGGGCCCGGAGGAGGGCCGGGCAGGTCCTCGCCGCGGTCGCGGGCGTTGGACACCGCGCGCAGGCGGTCCACGGCGCCGTCCATCGCGAACTGTGCGGCACCGAGCCCCTCCACCACATAGCCGCGGCGGGCCTGGCCGCTCTCCTCGAAGACGGACAGGACGCGGTACGTCGCCGAGAACCCGCCCTCGACGCCCTCCGCCGAGACCGCGCCCCTGGTCACCACGCCGTGCCGGTCGAGCAGGGTGCGGGCGAGGGCATGGGCGCGCACCGTGGGGTCCGGCTCGTGGGACGGGAGCAGGGACCAGCGGCCGGCGACGGTCGGCGGACCGGAGCGGGACGCGGCGGGACGGGCCGCGGCCGTCAGGGAGCCGTACCGGCCGCGCGGGACCGCGCGCTTGGCGCGGTGGGCGGTGGAACCGGCCGTGCGGCCCGAGCCGAGCAGGGAGCGCATGGGGGTGAGCGTGTCGTTCGTCAGGCGGCCGGACCAGGCCAGGTCCCAGAGCACGTCGGCCAGCTGGGGATCGGTGGCGTCGGGGTGGGTGGTGGCGCGGACCTGGTCGGCGATCTGGCGGAAGAACAGGCCGTAGCCGCCGGAGAGGGTGTCCAGGACGGACTGGTGGAGGGCGGTCAGCTCCAAGGGGTGCGGGGGCGGCAGGAGCAGGGGGGCCGCGTCCGCCAGGTAGAGGGAGACCCAGCCGTCCTTGCCGGGGAGCGAGCCGGCCCCGGCCCACACCACTTCGCCCGCGGCGGTGAGCTCGTCCAGCATCCCCGGGGTGTAGTTCACGACCCGGGAGGGCAGGACGAGCCTCTCCAGGGCGGAGGCCGGCACGGAGGCGCCCTGCACCTGCTCGATGGCGCGCACCAACCCGTCGATGCCGCGCAGGGAGTGGCTCTTGCCGATGTGCTGCCACTGCGGGAGGAACTGGGCGAGCGCGGCGGGCGCCACCGGCTCCAGCTCGTGCCGCAGGGCGGCCAGGGAACGGCGGCGCAGTCGGCGCAGCACGGCCGCGTCGCACCACTCCTGGCCGATCCCGGCCGGGTGGAACTCGCCCTGGACGATCCGGCCCGCCGCGGCGAGCCGCTGGAGGGCGCCCTCGGTGACGGCCGCACCCAGGCCGAAGCGAGCCGCCGCGGTGGCGGAGGTGAACGGGCCGTGGGTGCGGGCGTAGCGCGCGAGGAGGTCGCCGAGCGGGTCCTTGACGGGTTCCGTGAACGCTTCCGGGACACCGACCGGCAGGGCTGTGCCCAGGGCGTCGCGCAGCCGGCCCGCGTCCTCGATCGCCGCCCAGTGGTCTCTGCCCGCGATCCGGACCCGGATGGCACGGCGGGCACCGGCCAGTTCCTGAGCCCACTGGGGTTCGGCGCCCCGCTCGGTCAGTTCCGTATCCGTGAGCGGGCCGAGGAGGCGGAGGAGGTCCGCGACGCTTTCGGCGTCCTTGGCGCGGCGGTCCTCGGTGAGCCACTGCAGCTCGCGCTCCAGCTCGGTCAGCACCTCCGCGTCGAGCAGCTCACGCAGCTCCGCCTGGCCCAGCAGCTCGGCCAGCAGCCGGGAGTCCAGCGACAGGGCGGCGGCGCGGCGCTCGGCGAGCGGGGAGTCGCCCTCGTACAGGAACTGGGCGACGTAGCCGAAGAGGAGGGAACGCGCGAAGGGAGACGGCTCGGCGGTCGTGACCTCGACGAGGCGCACCTTGCGAGACTCCAGGTCGCCCATCAGTTCGACGAGCCCGGGGACGTCGAAGACATCCTGGAGGCACTCGCGGACCGCCTCCAGGACGATCGGGAACGAGCCGAACTCGCTGGCCACCTGCAAAAGCTGGGAGGCGCGCTGCCGCTGCTGCCACAGGGGCGTGCGCTTGCCGGGGTTGCGGCGCGGCAGGAGCAGCGCGCGGGCGGCGCACTCGCGGAAGCGGGACGCGAACAGGGCCGAGCTGCCCACCTGGTCGGTGACGACCTGGTCGACCTCGCCCTTGTCGAAGACGACGTCGGCCGCGCCCACGGGGGCCTGTTCGGCGTCGTACTCCCGGCCCATCTTGACCGGTTCCTGGTCCAGCAGGTCCAGGCTCATCAGGTCGGCGTCCGGCAGGCGCAGCACGATGCCGTCGTCGGCGTGCATGACCTGCGCGTCCATGCCGTACCGCTCGGAGAGCTTGGCGCCGAGCGCGAGCGCCCACGGGGCGTGCACCTGGGCGCCGAAGGGGGAGTGCACCACCACCCGCCAGTCGCCGAGCTCGTCGCGGAAGCGCTCCACGACGATCGTCCGGTCGTCCGGGACATGGCCGCAGGCCTCCCGCTGCTCCTCCAGGTACGAGAGCACGTTGTCCGCCGCCCAGGCGTCCAGGCCCGCGGCGAGGAGGCGGAGGCGGGCGTCGTCCCTGGGCAGCGAACCGACCTCGCGCAGGAAGGTGCCCAGCGCCCGGCCCAGTTCGAGCGGGCGGCCCAGCTGGTCGCCCTTCCAGAAGGGCAGCCGGCCCGGCACACCCGGGGCGGGGGAGACCAGGACGCGGTCGCGGGTGATGTCCTCGATGCGCCAGGAACTCGTGCCCAGCGTGAAGACGTCGCCGACGCGGGACTCGTAGACCATCTCCTCGTCGAGCTCGCCGACCCGGCCGCCGCCCTTCTTGGGGTCGGCGCCCGCGAGGAAGACACCGAAGAGGCCTCGGTCGGGGATCGTGCCGCCGGAGGTGACGGCGAGCCGCTGGGCGCCGGGGCGGCCGGTGATCTCGCCGGTGACGCGGTCCCACACCACGCGCGGGCGCAGCTCGGCGAAGGCGTCGGACGGGTAGCGGCCGGCGAGCATGTCGAGCACCGCCGTGAAGGCGGACTCGGGCAGTGAGGCGAAGGGTGCGGCCCGGCGGACGGCTGCCAGCAGGTCGTCGAACTGCCAGGTGTCCAGAGCCGTCATGGCGACGACCTGCTGGGCCAGGACGTCCAGGGGGTTGGCGGGGACCCTGAGGGACTCGATGGCGCCGGTGCGCATGCGCTCGGTGACCACCGCCGCCTGGACCAGATCGCCTCGGTACTTGGGGAAGACGACGCCGGTGGAGACCGCGCCCACCTGGTGGCCCGCGCGGCCCACGCGCTGGAGGCCGGAGGCGACCGAGGGCGGGGATTCGACCTGGACGACCAGGTCCACCGCGCCCATGTCGATGCCCAGCTCCAGGCTGGATGTGGCGACCACCGCGGGCAGCCGGCCCGCCTTGAGGTCCTCCTCGACCAGGGCGCGCTGTTCCTTGGAGACCGAGCCGTGGTGGGCGCGGGCGATGACCTGGGGCGCGCCCTGGGCGGCTCCCGAGCCGCCCATCAGCTCGGCGGGGGAGTGGTGCTCGTCGAGAGGCTCGCCGGTGGCCCGCTCGTACGCGATCTCGTTCAGGCGGTTGCACAGGCGCTCCGCGAGGCGGCGGGAGTTCGCGAAGACGATGGTGGAGCGGTGGGACTGGACGAGGTCGGCGATCCGCTCCTCCACGTGCGGCCAGATCGACGGGCGCTCGGCGCCCTCCGAGCCGTCCGCCACCGGGGAGCCGCCCAGCTCGCCCAGGTCCTCGACCGGGACGACCACGGACAGGTCGAACTCCTTGCCCGACTCCGGCTGGACGATCTCCACCTTGCGCTGGGGCGAGAGGAAGCGGGCCACCTCGTCGACCGGGCGGACCGTCGCCGAGAGGCCGATGCGGCGGGCCGGCTTCGGCAGGAGGCCGTCCAGCCGCTCCAGGGAGAGTGCCAGGTGGGCGCCGCGCTTGGTGCCGGCGACCGCGTGCACCTCGTCGAGGATCACCGTCTCGATACCGGTCAGCGCGTCGCGCGTGGCCGAGGTCAGCATCAGGAACAGCGACTCGGGGGTCGTGATCAGGATGTCCGGCGGGCGGGTGGCCAGGGAGCGGCGCTCGGCGGCGGGCGTGTCTCCCGAGCGGATGCCCACCTTGACCTCGGGCTCGGGCAGGCCCATCCGCACCGATTCCTGGCGGATGCCGGTGAGGGGGCTGCGGAGGTTGCGCTCGACGTCCACGGCCAGGGCCTTGAGGGGCGAGACGTACAGGACCCGGCAGCGCTTCTTGGGATCGGCGGGGGGAGGGGTCGAGGCGAGCTGGTCCAGGGCGGCCAGGAAGGCGGCCAGGGTCTTGCCGGAACCGGTGGGGGCGACCACCAGCACGTCCGAGCCCTCGTGGATGGCCTGCCACGCGCCGGCCTGGGCGGTGGTGGGCGCGGGGAAGGCACCCGTGAACCAGGCGCGGGTCGCGGGGGAGAAGCCGTCCAGGGCTCGGTGCGCATTGCTGGGCATGCGTCCATCGTGCACCTCGGCACTGACAACGGGGCCCTGCGGCGGTTTGGCCTGGGCGTCTGAGCGTTGCGGGCACCGGAGACGGGTGCCCGGGTGCCTCGGGCGGGGCGGCGGACAATGGCGGTATGACAGAGCGCGCGCGGCACTGGCGGTACGACGAGCTGCCCGGGGTGGATCTGCTGCGGGCCCGGTACGTGCGGAAGACGTTCGTCCGGCATACGCACGAGAACTTCGTGATCGCGGCCATCGCCGACGGGGTGGAGGTGTTCCACCACGGTGGAGGTGACCAGTTCGCCGGGGCAGGGGCTCTCGCGCTGGTGAATCCCGACACTCCGCACACCGGGCGGGCCGGTGTGCCCGAGGGGTGGCGGTACGGGGCCGTCTATCCGTCGGTCGACGTGGTGGCGGAGATCGCGGCCGAGACGACGGCGCTGCGGGGGACGCCGGGTTTCGTCAGTCCGGTGGTGGACGATCCGTACGCCGTCGGTCTGGTGCACCAGGTGCTGCGGGCCGCCGACGAGGGCAACGCCCTGGCCGCGGACACGCTGCTGCGGGTCGCCGTGACCAGGTTGCTGCGGCTGAACGGTGGGCCCATGCCTCGGCGGGAGGTGCGGACGGCCGGGACCCGGATCGCGGCACGCGCGCGTGGGGTGCTGGAGGAGCGGATGGCGCAGCCGCCGACTCTGGAACAGCTGGCGGCTGGTCTCGGAACCAGTCCGTTCGCTCTGCTGCGGGCCTTTCGGGACGCCTACGGGATGCCCCCGCACGCGTGGCTCACGGACGCGCGAGTCCGGCGGGCGCGGCGGCTGCTGGACCTCGGGACGGCGCCCTCCGAGGTCGCCGTGGCCGTGGGGTTCACCGATCAGCCGCATCTCAACCGGCACTTCAGCCGGATGGTCGGGGTGCCTCCGGGGGCGTACCAGCGGGAGCGCAAGAACGTACAAGACCCGCGGTAGCCGCTGCTCGTAGCGTGCGGGACGTGGTGGATCGGACAGTTCTCAGAGATACAGGGACCGGTGGGAAAGCGGACCGGGCCGTCGTACGGGACGCGCTGGGCGTCGGAGTGGCCGTCGGGCTGTCCGGATTCGCCTTCGGAGTGACGTCGGCCGGCAGCGGACTCACGCTGATGCAGACGTGTGCGCTCAGTCTTCTGGTGTTCACCGGGGCGTCCCAGTTCGCCCTGGTGGGCGCGCTCGCGGCAGGAGGCAGCCCGTTCACGGCGGCCGCCGGGGCCTTCTTCCTGGGCGTGCGGAACGCCTTCTACGGCCTGCGGCTGTCGCAGTTGCTGGCCCTCCCGCGCGCGGTGCGGCCGTTCGCCGCCCATTGGGTGATCGACGAGACGGCCGCCGTCGCGCTGGCTCAGCCCACGCGGCGCGGTGCGCGGATCGGGTTCGTCGTGACCGGGCTGACCCTGTACGTCCTGTGGAATCTCACCACGCTGCTCGGCGCCCTGGGCGCCGAGGCCATCGGAGACACCGACGCGTGGGGGCTGGACGCCGCGGGGCCCGCGGTCTTCCTGGCCCTGCTCGCGCCGATGCTGAGGACCGGCACCGAGCGGGCCGTCGCCGGGCTGGCCGTGCTGCTGGGGCTCGGGCTGCTGCCCGTACTGCCCGCCGGGGTGCCGGTGCTGCTGGCCGCGCTGGCGGCGCCGGTCGTCCTCTGGGCGGACGGCCGGCGCCGGGGTGCGCCTGCTTCCGGGGAGGACGAGGCGTGAACGTCTGGATCGCCATCGGTGTGACCGTCCTCGGGTGCTACGCCGTCAAGCTGGCCGGGCTGCTGGTGCCGGCCGGAGCCCTGGAGCGGCCCGTCGTCAAACGTCTTGCCGCGTTGCTGCCCGTCGCGCTGCTCGCGGCCCTCACGGCCCAGCAGACCTTCGCCGACGGGCAGGCGCTGGTGCTGGACGCGCGGGCCGCCGGGCTCGGAGCGGCAGCCGTGGCGCTGATGCTGCGCGCCCCGTTCCTGCTC
This sequence comes from Streptomyces purpurascens, assembly GCF_045040895.1. NCBI lineage: Bacteria > Bacillati > Actinomycetota > Actinomycetes > Kitasatosporales > Streptomycetaceae > Streptomyces > Streptomyces purpurascens. The sequence continues at coordinate 6,831,828 of NZ_CP108341.1, forward strand.
GTCGTCGCGGCGGCCGTGCTGGTGACCGCGGGGGTGCGGGCCATAGGGGCGTGGTGATCAGTCGATGGTGCGGCCGTAGGCGCTGAGGGTGCGCAGGGCCTCGATCGTCACGACCGGGCGGGCCTCCAGGGCGGGGGCCGGGGCCCAGTGACGCCATCGGACGGGCCAGCCGCCGTCCTCCTGCTGCCGGGCCATGAGGTGGTCCAGGGAGCGGGTCATCTCGTCGTCCGTGAACCACGCGCGCGCCAGGGAGCGCGGCGTCCTCGCGTAGTCGTACGGGAAGTGGTGCTCGCCGGAGGCATAGCCGGGGGAGACCGGATGCGCGTCCAGGTCGTCGGGGTCCAGGGCCACGAGGCCGTGTGCGCGTACCAGGCGGCCCAGACGGTCGGCGGCCGCCTCCGCGCGCGGGCGGTCGGGGGCGGAGTCCAGGAAGGTCACGGCTGCCTCGATCTCGTACGGGTGCGACTTCTCCAGGGACTCGACCGCCTGCCAGCAGAAGTCCGTGGCCCGGAACAGCCAGGCGTGCCACACCTCGTTGCGGTGCAGCAGCCCCACCACCGGCCCGGTGGCGAGGAGGTCGCTGGGCGGGTCGGCCATGTCCGGCACGAAGGGAGCTGTCGGATACTCGGGCCGGCCGGGAGGGATCGCCGGGAGCGCGCCGTCCGGCGTGGAGACGGACGTCAGGTAGCGGCACACGCGTTCCACGCGCTGGCCGGCGCAGCGCGCCACGGCGTCCAGGACGCGCAGGGCGTGGGCGGTGTGCAGCGGCCGGCTGACCGGGCCGCGCAGATCGGGCTCCAGCGCGTGCCCGTACCCGCCGTCCTCGTTGCGGTAGGCGTCCAGCGCCGTCTCCACCGGGTCGGCGGCGGCGCCACGGAAGTGGTGGGCGAAGAGGCGCTGCTCCAGCACGCGCGCGGTGAGCCAGACGAAGCGCTCCGCGCGCGTGACAGGGCTGTGCGGCGGGGGCGTCGGGGGGAGTGTGGAAGCTCCTGTTTCGGCCATGGGTCAGACCGTAGGGCGGAATGCGGGGCCGGCAGGCGGTCCTGGCTCAGGCCCACCCTCAGGGGCGGGATACTGGAGTCATGCGGTTGACGGTCTTCTGGCAGCGGATGGCGGAGCACTTCGGTCCGGGCTACGCCGACACCTTCGCGCGCGATCACGTGATGACGGATCTCGGCGGGCGCACCGTGCACGAGGCGCTGGACGCCGGCTGGGACGCCAAGGACGTCTGGCAGGTGGTCTGCTCGGTGATGGACGTGCCCCGGGAGAGGCGCTGACCGACCCGGCGCGGAGAGCGTCGACCGGTCGCGGCAGACGGCCGACCGCGCGCGGATCGCTGACGGGTCACGAAGATCGCAGGCGGGCAGACGGCTGTCGGTGGCGTGGGTGAGACTTGGTCCGTGGCACCCATTGACGAGACCGGGCAGGCAGCCCAGCAGTCCTCCCCCTTCGGTACGACGCCGCCGACCGGGCCCCCCGCCGCCGGCGGAACCACCGGGCCGAACGGCCGCATGCCGCGCTGGCTACCGCGCGCCATGGTGCTCGCGCTCGCCCTCGTCGCCGCGTTCCAGCTGGGCAGCTGGGCCTTTCACCAGGTCACCGGACTGCTGACCAACATCCTCATCGCGTTCTTCCTGGCGCTCGCCATCGAACCGGCGGTGAGCTGGATGGCCTCGCGCGGCATGCGCAGAGGACTGGCCGCGTTCGTCGTCTTCATCGGTGTGGTGATCGTGTCGGCGGGCTTCGTCACGCTGCTCGGTTCCATCCTCGCGGACCAGATCATCAAGATGATCGAGGGCTTCCCGGCGTACCTCGACTCCGTCATCCACTGGATCAACACACACTTCAAGACCGACCTGAAGCGCGTGGACATCCAGGAGGGTGTGCTCCGCTCCGACTGGCTGCGCAACTACGTGCAGAACAGCGCCACAGGCGTCCTGGACGTGTCCGCCCAGGTCCTCGGGGGCCTCTTCCAGATGCTGACGATCGGGCTGTTCTCGTTCTACTTCGCCGCGGACGGCCCGCGACTGCGCCGCGCGCTCTGCTCCGTCCTGCCCCCCGCCCGGCAGGCCGAGGTGCTGCGCGCCTGGGAGATCGCCGTGAACAAGACCGGCGGCTACATCTACTCGCGCGGCCTGATGGCGCTGATCTCCGGCGCGGCACACTTCGTCCTGCTGCAGATGCTGGACGTGCCCTACGCGCCCGTGCTCGCTGTGTGGGTGGGACTGGTGTCGCAGTTCATCCCCACCATCGGCACGTATCTCGCGGGCGCCCTGCCCATGCTGATCGCGTTCACGGTGGATCCCTGGTACGCGCTGTGGGTGCTGATCTTCGTCGTGGTCTACCAGCAGTTCGAGAACTACGTGCTGCAGCCCAAGCTGACCTCGAAGACCGTCGACATCCACCCTGCGGTCGCCTTCGGCTCGGTCATCGCGGGCACCGCGCTCCTCGGCGCCGTCGGCGCGCTGATCGCCATCCCCGCCATCGCCACGCTCCAGGCCTTCCTGGGGGCGTACGTGAAGCGCTACGACGTCACGGACGACCCGCGCGTGCACGGCCATCGCTGGCGGGGGGCGGGGCCGGGTCTGATAGCGCGCACGAGGCAGCTGTGGGCGCGGCGGCCAGGTGCGGAACGGCCGGAGGACGGAGGGCCCGGGCAGGGCTCCGCCTGATCTCGTCGCCGGGCCGGCCCGGTCCGGGTGTGCCGTGTGGTGCGCTTGACACCAAAATCGAACATCCATTCTTATGGAGTCTCCGGCATGGCTCAACGACGAGCATTTCGACGTACTTTGGGTGGAGAAGTGCCCGAGTTATCCACAGGCCAAACGTGCGTCGGGGCGCATTGTCAGTGGCAGGCGTTAGCGTCTTTGACGTGAAGCGATCGACTCAAGCAAATCGGGTGGAACCCATGGCAGGAACCGACCGCGAGAAGGCCCTGGATGCCGCGCTCGCACAGATTGAACGGCAATTCGGCAAGGGCGCGGTCATGCGCATGGGCGACCGGGTGAACGAGCCCATCGAGGTCATCCCGACCGGGTCCACCGCCCTCGACGTTGCCCTCGGAGTGGGCGGCCTGCCGCGCGGCCGCGTCGTCGAGGTCTACGGACCGGAGTCCTCCGGTAAGACCACCCTGACCCTGCACGCGGTGGCGAACGCGCAGAAGGCCGGAGGTCAGGTCGCCTTCGTCGACGCGGAGCACGCCCTCGACCCCGAGTACGCGAAGAAGCTCGGCGTCGACATCGACAACCTCATCCTGTCCCAGCCGGACAACGGCGAGCAGGCCCTGGAGATCGTGGACATGCTGGTCCGCTCCGGTGCCCTCGACCTCATCGTCATCGACTCCGTCGCCGCGCTCGTCCCGCGCGCGGAGATCGAGGGCGAGATGGGCGACAGCCACGTCGGTCTGCAGGCCCGCCTGATGAGCCAGGCCCTGCGGAAGATCACGAGCGCGCTCAACCAGTCCAAGACCACCGCGATCTTCATCAACCAGCTCCGCGAGAAGATCGGCGTGATGTTCGGCTCCCCGGAGACCACCACCGGTGGCCGGGCGCTGAAGTTCTACGCCTCGGTGCGCATCGACATCCGCCGCATCGAGACCCTGAAGGACGGCACGGACGCGGTCGGCAACCGCACCCGCTGCAAGGTCGTCAAGAACAAGGTCGCGCCGCCCTTCAAGCAGGCCGAGTTCGACATCCTCTACGGCCAGGGCATCAGCCGCGAGGGCGGCCTGATCGACATGGGCGTGGAGCACGGCTTCGTCCGCAAGGCCGGCGCCTGGTACACGTACGAGGGCGACCAGCTCGGCCAGGGCAAGGAGAACGCGCGCAACTTCCTGAAGGACAACCCCGACCTGGCCAACGAGATCGAGAAGAAGATCAAGGAGAAGCTGGGCGTCGGCGTGCGTCCCGAGGAGCCGGCCGCCGAGCCGGGCACGGACGCCGCGGTCTCCGCCGCTCCGGCCGACGCCGCGCCCGCGGTGCCCGCCCCGGCAGCGGCCAAGACCGCCAAGTCCAAGGCCGCCGCAGCCAAGAGCTGACCCGTGACACGACGAACCGACTGGGCGGAGTACGAGTACGCCGCCTCCGGTGCCCCACGGGGGAGGGGCACCGGAGACGACGCGGGCTCGGCCGTGGCCGGTGACGGCGAGTACGGGACCGACGGGCCGTACGGGGAGGACGAGGGACCGTACGGGGGCGGCTCCCAAGGAAGCGGCTCCCAAGGCAGCGATTCACCCGGCACAGGCTCACGCGGAGGCGGCTCACGCAGGGACGGCTCGCGTGACGGCGGGGCACGTCGTGGGCGTGGACGTCGCCGGCAGGGCTTCGGTGAGGTGATTACCGAAGACGGAGGCTCCCCCTCCTCGTCGAGGGCCGAGCAGGAGGAGCCTCCAGGGGACCCGGTCGAGCAGGCTCGGGCGATCTGCCTGCGCCTGCTCACCGGGACCCCGCGGACCCGCAAGCAACTCGCCGACGCCCTGCGCAAGCGGCAGATCCCGGACGACGCCGCCGAGGAGGTGCTGTCGAGGTTCGAAGAGGTCGGCCTCATCAACGACAGCGCCTTCGCCGACGCCTGGGTGGAGTCCCGCCACCGCGGCCGGGGGCTGGCGCGGCGTGCGCTCGCCCGGGAGCTGCGGACCAAGGGCGTCGACTCCACGCTGATCGACGAGGCCGTCTCCCAGCTCGAGCCCGAGCAGGAAGAGGAGACCGCGCGTGACCTCGTCGCGCGCAAGCTCCGCTCCACCCGTGGGCTCGACCGTGACAAGCGACTCCGCCGCCTCGCGGGCATGCTCGCCCGCAAGGGCTACTCCGAGGGCATGGCCCTGCGCGTGGTCCGGCAGGCGCTGGAGGAGGAGGGCGAGGACGTGGACTTCCTCGGGGACGAGCAGTTCTGAGATCTGCGCTGCCGGGGCGAGCCGTTCGGATGCTCCGGCGTGATCACACGACCGGAAGCCCGGACGCCTTCCACGCCTGGAACCCGCCGACCAGGTCGGTGGCCCGGTGCAGGCCCAGCTGGTGCAGGGACTGAGCCGCCAGGCTGGAGGCGTAGCCCTCGTTGCAGATCACGACGACACGCAGGGAGTGGCTCGTGGCCTCGGCGGCTCGGTGGCTGCCCTGCGGGTCGAGACGCCACTCCAGCTCGTTGCGCTCGACGACGAGCGCGCCGGGGATGAGGCCGTCGCGCTCGCGCAGCGCCGCGTAGCGGATGTCCACCAGCAGCGCGTCACCGGCCTCGGCGGCCTCGTACGCCTGCCGCGGCTCGATCCGCTCGTAGCCCGCGCGTACGCGCTCCAGCAACTCGTCGATGCCGACGGGAGGTTGGACAGCGCCGCTGCCACTGCTGCTCACCGGCTCGTGTAGGGCGCTCACTGCCAGTCCTCCGGCCGCTCGACCTGCTCGAGCCGGAGGATCGGCCCGCTGCGGCTGTAGCGGCGGATCTGCGGCAGGGGTGGGTAGTAGGCGTGGACGGAGATCGCGTGCCGCTCGAGGGACTCGTTGAGCACCTCGTGGACGTGGTGCCGGCCGAAGGCACGGCCCTGGCCGGACGACAGCCGGCGTTCCCGGTCCACACCGTCGGAGAGCTCCAGGGTCTTCCAGCCGTCGGTGGGCAGCCGCGCGGCGAGCGAGTTCTCCTTGAGCTCGCCCGACGCGGTCAGGAAGGCGCCGACGGAATCGGCGTGGTCGTGCCAGCCGGTACCCGTGCCGGGCGGCCAGCCGATCAGCCAGGCCTCGCTGCCGCCGGGCCCCTCCAGCCGCACCCAGGTGCGGCCTTCCGGGTCGAGCGGAAGGGAGTCGATCAGCTCGGTGTCGGCGGCCGTACGCCGGACGAAGTCGAAGAGATCGGCCTGCGTGGGCCCGGAAGAGGCGGAGGAGACGGACGAAGAGACAGGGGAAGGGGATGCGGAGGGGGATACAGACACGGGTGCCGTCCTGGAGGTCCTGATGCGGGTTCGCACGGAAGGCGCGTCGGCCGGCGTGGAGAGCGCGGCGCGCGCGGAGGAAAGAAGGATGCGAAGTCAGCAGGACGGGCGACACACGCAGCCCGCATAGCGGAGGAGGTCCATATGGACCCTCCGCCACAGGCGCACACAGGTGTCGGTCACGCACCGGAGTACACCACGGCCGTCCGGGCCGGTCAACTCACTGTCACCATGCGGACGCACTGTGACAGAGAGCACGTCCCCTCCGGTACCTGAGATCAGCGCGAACCGGCCGATGCACCGGCCTCTGCCTGTGCCTTCGCCGGCCCGCCCACCGCGGCCTCGGCCGCCGTGTACAGATCGGCCGGGCGCACTCCGCCCAGCGCGGTCACGAGATGCCCGTCGGGGCGTACCAGGAGCACCGTGTGCGCGGCAGCGCCCGGATAGCTCTCGGCGACCAGCAGCTCGGCGTGGTGCGGCAGTGCCATGACCGCGGCGGCGAGCTGGGGCATGATGCCGGCGCTCACCCAGTGCCTGCGCTCCCACACGCCCGTGCCAGGGGCGATCAGCACGACGAGCAGCGCGCCGCGGCCGAGCCGGTCCCGCAGCCGCACGAAGGTGCCGTCCTCCGCGGTGACCCGTACGTCGATGACCGACGAGCCGGGCGATGTCCGGACCGGGACCTCTCCTTCGAGGGGTGGGGGTGCGAGCGGCGAGTCGGCGTACGCCCCCGGCGCGCCCAGTTGGCCGTGCCCCAAGTGGCCGTCCGTGAGGAGCGAGTCGTGGCCCCGGGCCGAGCCGGGGACGTAGGAGCGCAGGCCTCCGCCGCCGCGCAGCAGGGGCAGGGCCTGGTCGGCCGCGCGGAGCCGGGCCGCCACGATCGCCCGGCGTTCGGTCTGGTAGCTGTCGAGGAGCGCCTCGTGCGGTCCGTGGTGCCAGGCCAGGGCCAGTTTCCAGGCGAGGTTGTCGGCGTCCCGCAGGCCCTCGTCCAGCCCGTGCGTGCCCAGTGAGCCGTGGAGGTGCGCCGCGTCCCCGGCGAGGAAGACGCGGTCGGCGCGCCAGCGGCGGGCCAGCCGGTGGTGGACGGTGTGCACACCGGTGTCCAGGAGCTCGTACGGCGGGGTCGTGCCGCCCGACCAACCCGCCAGGGTCTCCCGGATGCGGGTCAGCAGCAGCTCGGGGGTGACCAGGTCCTTTCCGGGCGGCAGGAGCCAGTCCAGACGCCAGACGCCGTCCGGCAGGGGGCGCGCGGTGACCTCGCCGGCCGAGGGGCCCGACATGCGCCACGGCGGCATGCGGTGCAGCAACGCCTCGTTGTACCAGGGCAGTTCCGTCCGCAGGGCCGCGACGGCGTGACGTTCCACCGCCGTACGGCCGGGGAAGCGGATGTCCTGGAGCTTGCGCACGGTCGAGCGGGGGCCGTCGCAGCCGACCAGGTAACTGCCGCGCCACCATGTGCCCTTGGGGCCGCGTGTGTGGGCCGTGACGCCCGAGGACTCCTGCTCCATGCCGTCGAGGCGGCTTTCCACCGCGATCTTGACGAGCGGTTCGCCCGCGAGGGCCGTGCGCAGGGCGTCGGTCAGCACGTGCTGGGCGATGTGCAGCGGGACGGGCTCGGTGCCGTCGAAAAAGACCTCGCGCATCACCTGCTTGCGCCGCACCGACCGCCATCCGGCCCAGTGGGCGCCGACCCGGTCCATGGGAACGCCGGTCAGCCGTTCGATGAGGGCGGTGGTGTCCTCGCGCAGTACCACGGTGCGCGACGCACGGGGCTCGTCCTTGCCCGGCCCCTCGTCGAGGACGACGCACGGCACCTCCTGACGCGCCAGCGCCAGGGCGAGCGTGAGCCCGACGGGCCCCGCTCCGACGACGATCACCGGATCCACGGCGCGGCGCCCCCTGCCCGTGGTGACGTCCTGAGGGACGTAGGTGAACACGAAGTTGGAGCAGGGTGCACGATCACAGAACGTATGCAACCCATTGCCGGTGCTTGCGTCAAGTGACCAGGGGCAGTGGCGATCATGCCACTGCCCCTGAGTATGTCATCCGGGTTGACCGAGTGTCAGATGGTGCCTCCGGTGCCGGTCCCGGTGGTGCCGGCGATCTGTGCGTCGTTCGCGCCCACGACCGCTCCCGTCGACTTCTTGGCCTGCCGCAGCCGGCGCTCGAGCCAGCTCGCGAAGGACGTGAGGGCGAAGTTGAGCGCGATGAAGATGACGGCCACGACCGTGAAGCTGGCGATGACGTTCGCGCCGTAGTAGCCGCTCATCGTGTTCGCAGAGGAGAGCAGCTCGGAGTAGGTGAGGACGGCGCCGCCGAGCGCGGTGTCCTTCACGATGACGACGAGCTGGCTCACGATGGCCGGGAGCATCGCGGTGACCGCCTGCGGGAGGAGGATCAGGCGCATCAGCTGGCCCTTGCGCAGGCCGATCGCCTGCGCCGCCTCGGACTGGCCCTTGGGCAGGGCCAGGATGCCCGCCCGGACGATCTCGGCGAGGACGGACGCGTTGTACAGCACCAGGCCGGTGACGACCGCGTAGAGCGGACGGTCGTCGGAGCTGACGTTGGTGTACTCGGCGAACAGGGCGAGGCCGAAGATCATCAGGACCAGCACGGGGATGGACCGGAAGAACTCGACCACGACCGCTGCCGGAACCCGGACCCACACGTGGTCCGAGAGGCGGGCGATGCCGAGAACCGCGCCGAGCGGCATCGCGATGATCACCGCCAGGGCGGCGGCCTTCAGCGTGTTCAGCAGACCCGGCCAGATGTAGGTGGACCAGGCCTCGGTGCCGGAGAAGAACGGTTCCCACAGGGCCCACTCCAGCTGACCCTTGTCCTTGAGGGTGCCGAACACCCACCACAGCAGGGCCGCGGCGGCGGCCACGAAGACCACCGTGAGGACGGCGTTGCGCCGCTTGGCGCGAGGGCCCTGGGCGTCGTACAGAACGGAACTCATCGCTTCACCGCCACCTTCTTGCCCACCCAACCGAGGATCAGACCGGTCGGCAGCGTCAGAACCACGAAGCCGAACGCGATGATCGCCGCGATCAGCAGCAGCTGGGCCTCGTTCTCGATCATCTCCTTCATCAGTACCGCCGCCTCGGCGACACCGATGGCGGCCGCGACCGTGGTGTTCTTGATGAGGGCGATCAGCACGTTGGCCAGCGGGACGACCGACGAACGGAACGCCTGCGGCAGCACGACCAGACCCAGCACCTGGCGGAAGCTGAGACCGATCGCCCGAGCCGCCTCCGCCTGCCCGACCGGCACCGTGTTGATGCCGGAGCGCAGCGCCTCGCACACGAAGGACGAGGTGTAGAAGATCAGGCCCAGGACGGCCAGCCGGAAGTTGATCGTCTCGACGTCATCGGCGCCGAGGGAGACACCCAGCGTCTGGTTCAGGCCCAGCGACGTGAACAGGATGATGACGGTCAGCGGGATGTTCCGCACGGTGTTCACGTACGCGGTCCCGAAACCGCGCATCAGCGGCACCGGGCCCACGCGCATGGCGGCCAGCATGGTGCCCCAGATGAGAGAGCCGACGGCGGACAGCGCAGCGAGTTGCACTGTCGTCCAGAAGGCTCCCAGCAGGTCGTAATCCTTGAGAAAGTCGAACACGATCTCCCGCGCTTCCGCGTATAGGGATGCCCCGGTGCGCCGCCCCGCAGGGCGGCGCACCCGTCAGGCGCTGCCTCAGCTCTTGATGTCGCCGATCTTCGGCGCGGGCTCGTTCTTGTAGTCGGCCGGGCCGAGGTTCTTGTCCACGGCCTTCTGCCAGGCGCCGTCGGCGACCATGGCCTCGAGGGCCTTGTTGATGTCGGCCTTGAGGTCGCTGCCCTTCTTGACGCCGATGCCGTAGTTCTCGTTGGTCAGCTTGAAGCCGCCGAGCTTGAACTTGCCCTTGAACTGCGACTGGGCGGCGTAACCGGCGAGGATGGAGTCGTCGGTGGTCAGCGCGTCGACGGCACCGTTCTGCAGACCCGGCAGACAGGCGGAGTACGTCGGGTACGGCTGCAGCTGAGCCTTCGGCGCCAGCTTGTCCTTCACGTTCTGCGCGGAGGTGGAGCCGGTCACCGAGCAGAGCTTGGCGTTGTTCAGGTCCTTCGGCGACTTGATCTTGTTGTCGTCGGACCGGACCAGCACATCCTGGTGGGCCAGCAGGTACGGGCCGGCGAAGTCGACCTTCTCCTGGCGCTCCGGGGTGATCGAGTAGGTCGCGGCGATGAAGTCGACGTCACCACGCTGCAGCATGGTCTCGCGGTCGGCGCTCTTCGCTTCCTTCCACTCGATCTGGTCCGCGTTGTACCCGAGCTTCTTCGCGACGTACGTGGCGACGTCGACGTCGAAGCCGGCGTAGCCCTGCGGCGTCTTCTGGCCGAGGCCGGGCTGGTCGAACTTGATGCCGACGGTGATCGTCTTGCCACCACCGGAGCCGGAGTCGCCGCCCGTGCTGTTGTCGCCGCCGCAGGCGGTGGCGGTGAGGGCGAGGGCGAACACGGTGGCCGAGGCGGCGGAGACCTTGCGGAGCTTCATGATGAACATCCTTTGGCTGGTGAAGAGATGCGGGCCGGCAGGGCGGCGACGCCGGTCGCGTCGCGCGCGGAGTGCGCCGTCAGTGGTGCAGGATCTTCGACAGGAAGTCCTTGGCACGGTCACTACGCGGGTTGCTGAAGAACTGGTCGGGCGCAGCCTCTTCGACGATTCGGCCGTCCGCCATGAACACCACGCGGTTTGCAGCCGATCGTGCGAAGCCCATCTCGTGGGTGACGACGATCATGGTCATGCCGTCGCGGGCGAGCTGCTGCATGACCTCCAGCACCTCGTTGATCATCTCGGGGTCGAGCGCGGAGGTCGGCTCGTCGAAGAGCATGACCTTCGGCTCCATGGCCAGCGCCCGCGCGATCGCGACGCGCTGCTGCTGGCCGCCGGAGAGCTGTGCGGGGTACTTCTCGGCCTGCGCGCCCACGCCGACCCGGTCGAGCAGGGCCCGAGCCCGCTCCTCGGCCGCCTTCTTGTCCTTCTTGCGGACCTTGATCTGGCCGAGCATCACGTTCTCGAGCACGGTCTTGTGCGCGAAGAGGTTGAAGGACTGGAAGACCATTCCGACGTCGGCCCGCAGCCGGGCCAGCTCCTTGCCCTCGTGGGGCAGCGGCTTGCCGTCGATCGTGATCGAGCCGGAGTCGGTCGTCTCCAGGCGGTTGATGGTGCGGCACAGGGTGGACTTGCCGGACCCGGAGGGTCCGATCACCACGACGACTTCACCGCGGGCGATCGTCAGGTCGATGTCCTGGAGTACGTGCAACGCGCCGAAATGCTTGTTGACGCTCTTCAGGACGACCAGTTCGCCGGTCGCGGCCAGATCTTCCTTGGCCACCGATACTTCGGTCATCGCTCTCAGGCTCCGTCCTCCTCGGTTTCGGAGGACAGTAGTAACCCTCTACGACCTGCGTCATTACATCTGAGGGGAATCTGAGCATCACGATCCGATAGCAATCGGACACGTGTCGTAGCACTTGTGAGCAGCGCTCATATCGGCCGGGTAACGGAAGCTCTCCGCAACCGGAACCCTCTTGACGCCGTCCTCATCCATCAGCGTGACTGCAATGCGTGCACGCGCGCGGGCACGCATTTCTTGTACACAGATAGATCGTACGGCCAGTGAACCGAAGGGGGACCGGATGAGACTGCTGCTCGTCGAGGACGACAACCACGTCGCCGCAGCCCTGTCGGCTGTCCTGGCACGGCACGGGTTCGACGTCACGCACGCACGCAGCGGTGAGGAGGCCCTCCAGGCACTCGTCCCCGAGAGCGACTGCTTCGGCGTCGTCCTCCTCGACCTCGGCCTGCCCGACCAGGACGGATACGAGGTCTGCGGCAAGATCCGCAAACGCACCGCCACCCCGGTGATCATGGTCACCGCGCGCTCCGACGTCCGCTCCCGCATCCACGGCCTCAACCTCGGCGCCGACGACTACGTGGTGAAGCCGTACGACACCGGGGAACTCCTCGCCCGTATCCACGCCGTGAGCCGGCGCACCTCCCACGAGGACACCTCCAGCGGCATCGAGACCGAGCTGCGCCTCGGGCCCGTGCACATAGAGCTGCCCACACGCCGGGTCAGCGTCGACGGGTCGGTGGTCCAGCTGACCCGCAAGGAGTTCGACCTGCTGGCCCTGCTCGCGCAGCGGCCCGGGGTGGTCTTCCGCCGGGAGCAGATCATCAGCGAGGTCTGGCGGACCAGCTGGGAGGGGACCGGGCGCACACTGGAGGTGCATGTCGCGTCCCTGCGCGCCAAGCTGCGCATGCCTGCCCTCATCGAGACCGTACGCGGAGTCGGCTACCGGCTCGTCGCGCCTGCCGGATAGCGGGGCCGGGTGCGCACTCGTCTGCTCCCGCTGCTGATCATCCTGATGGCGGCCGTGCTGCTCGCGCTCGGGGTCCCGCTCGCCGTCAGCCTGGCCGGGGCCCAGCAGCAGAAGGTCGTCGTCGACCGGATCGACGACACCGCGCGCTTCGCAGCCCTCGCCCAGTTCGTCACCGACTCGCCCGACGGGACCACCGGCGCGTTCGAGAACGAGCGGCTGGCCACGCTCAGCAGCGAACTCGACAGCTACTACGACGTCTACGGCATCCGCGCCGGTGTCTTCTACCGCAGCGGCAGTGCCATGGCTCATGCACCGGCCAGGTGGTCCCTGCCGGAAGAGGGCGAGGTGCGTGACGCCTTCGACGAGGCGCTGCTCAGCCGACGCAGCCACGACCCGAAGCAGGTCTGGCCCTGGCAGCGCAACAACCTCGTGGTCGCCTCGCCGGTCATCCGGGACGGTGACGTCGTCGCGGTCGTGGTGACCGACTCGCCCACCGGGCAGATGCGCTCGCGCACGCTGCACGGCTGGCTGGTCATCGGCGCGGGCGAGGGCGCCGCGATGCTGCTGGCCGTCGGCGCCGCCCTGCGGCTGACCGGCTGGGTCCTGCGGCCGGTGCGCGTCCTCGACGCCACCACCCACGACATCGCCACCGGACGGCTCAAGTCCCGGGTCGCGGCCGCCGGCGGACCGCCGGAACTCAGGCGTCTGGCCCGGTCGTTCAACGAGATGGCGGACAACGTCGAGGACGTGCTGGAGCAGCAGCGCGCCTTCGTCGCCGACGCCTCGCACCAGCTGCGCAACCCGCTCGCGGCACTGCTGCTGCGCATCGAGCTGCTCTCCTTCGAACTGCCCGAGGGCAACAAGGAGATCGCCTCCGTCCAGGCCGAGGGCAAGCGCCTCGCGCAGGTCCTGGACGACCTGCTGGACCTGGCGCTGGCCGAGCACACCGAGGCGGACCTGAGGATCACCGACATCGGCGAGCTCGCCTCCGAACGCCTCGCTGCCTGGGCCCCGACCGCCGAGGCCAAGGGCGTACACCTGGTCGGCGACTGCCCGCCCACGACCGCGTGGGCCGACCCGGTCGCGCTGTCCAGCGCGCTGGACGCGGTCATCGACAACGCGGTGAAGTTCACGCCCGAGGACCAGACCGTCGAGGTGACCGTCGCCTCCAACGGCGACACCTCCACCATCGTCGTCACCGATCACGGCCCCGGCCTCACCGACGAGGAACTGGCCCGCATCGGCGACCGTTTCTGGCGCAGCAGCCGCCACCAGAACATCAGGGGTTCGGGCCTCGGACTGTCCATCTCGCGGGCGCTGCTCACGGCGGGTGGCGGTTCGATCGCGTACGACCGTCACGAGCCGCACGGGCTGCGGGTGACGGTGAGAGTGCCGAGATCAGGCCCTACGGCTTGACGGACTGGTAGTAGCGCTGGGCGCCGCGGTGCAGCTGGAGCGGGTCGGTGTAGATCGCGGTGCGGACGTCGACCAGCTGGGCGGAGTGGACGGTCGCGCCGATGCCGTCCCGGCTGTCGATCACCGTACGGGTCAGCCACTCGGTGAGCCGGGGGTTCATGTCGCTGCGGGTGACCAGCAGGTTGGACACCGCCAGGGTCGGCACCGGGTCACCACGCTGGATGGTGGGGTAGGCCGACTCCGGCATCTTGGTGGCGCGGTAGTATCGCGTGGCACCGCCCTGGTCGTGCAGCTTGGCGACGAGCCCGGCGTCGATCGGCACGAACCGGAAGGCCGATGCCGATTTCTTGGCCAGGCGGCTGAGCCCGTCCGTGGGCAGACCGCCCGACCAGAAGAACGCGTCGAGGCCGTGCCCCAGCCGCCTGGGCCCGGTGTCGATGCCGTCCGACGAGGGCTTGATGTCCTTCTCCGGGTCGATCCCGGCGGCCTTGAGCACCCCGTTCGCGATCAGCCGCACACCGGAGTTCGGCAGTCCTATGGCCACGCGCTTGCCCCGCAGGTCCGCGACGGAGCGGATGTCCGAGTCGGGCGGTACGACGAGCTGCAGGTAGTCGTCGTACAGGCGGGCCATACCGCGCAGCCGGTCGGCGCCCGCACCGTGGTCGAGCCTGTACGTGGCGACCGCGTCCGCCGCCGCGATCGCGAAGTCGGCCTTGCCCGTCGCCACGTCCGAGACGTTCTCCTGCGAACCGGCGCTGGTCAGCAGGCGCACCCTCAGGTCCGGCATGTCCTGGTCGATCTCGGCACGCAGGAGTTCGCCGTACTCGTGGTAGACCCCGGCGCGTGTGCCCGTGCTGAAGGTGATCGCCCCGCCCGGAGGCTCCTCGGCCCAGGGGCGCAGCCACCACAGCAGCAGCCCGAGGACCAGAAGGGAGGCGGTGCCGCCCTGCAGGGCCCGGCGCCTGCCGATACGGGGGAACATCTTGGACATGCGCGAGATCCTGCCAGCCTTGGTGCCCCGCTGACCAGGGGCGGGGTCCGGCACCGGGGCGGGGAGGGGTGTCAGTGGCGGCCGCTACTGTCGTCCCCATGAGCTCCTCGCCCGCTGACCTGGTCCGTGAATTCCACCTCGCCTTCGGCCTGGACGCCCGCAGTACCCCGACGGAGGTCTCCCCGGAACTCGCCGCCCACCGCGGCGAACTCCTCGCGGAGGAGGCCGCGGAGGTCGCCGAGGTGTCGGTCCGGGGCCCGCTCGACCGGCTCGCCCACGAACTGGCGGACGTCGTCTACGTCGCCTACGGCACCGCCCTCGTCCACGGCATCGACCTCGACGCGGTACTGACCGAGATCCACCGCTCCAACATGACCAAGATCGGCCCTGACGGCAGGGTCTCCCGACGCGAGGACGGCAAGGTCCTCAAGGGCGAGCACTACGAGGCACCGGATGTGCCGGGGGTGCTGCGGAGGCAGGGGTGGGTTTCGGGCAGTGAGTAAAGGCCCCGAGGTGGCCCACCCCCCCCTCAGTCGCCCACCGGCGCCTCCGCCTCAGCCTTCCGGGGCGCGGGTTCCGGGCTGCCCTGCCGGGCCCCGCGGCGTCCGCTCCACCACATCGCCACCGGCTCCGTGTAGCGCGCCGTGAGGGGGCCCAGGACGACCAGGATGAGGACGTAGGCCGTGGCCAGGGGGCCGAGGGACGGTTCGATGCCGGCCGCGACCGCCAGGCCGGCGATGACGATCGAGAACTCCCCGCGGGCCACCAGCGCACCGCCCGCCCGCCAGCGGCCCTTGACGGAGATCCCGGCGCGCCGGGCCGCCCAGTACCCGGTGGCGATCTTCGTCAGGGCCGTGACGACGGCCAGCGCGAGGGCGGGCAGCAGGACGGGCGGGATGCTGGACGGGTCGGTGTGCAGTCCGAAGAAGACGAAGAACACCGCCGCGAACAGGTCCCGCAGGGGGCTGAGGAGGGTGTGCGCACCCTCCGCCACCTCTCCCGACAGCGCGATGCCCACCAGGAAGGCCCCCACCGCCGCCGACACCTGGAGCTGCTGCGCGACACCCGCGACCAGGATCGTCAGGCCCAGCACCACCAGCAGCAGCTTCTCCGGGTCGTCGCTGGAGACGAACCGCGAGATGAGCCGGCCGTAGCGCACGGCCAGGAACAGCACGAGCCCCGCCGCGCCCAGCGCGATCGCCAGGGTCACACTGCCGGCCATCAGCCCGACGCCCGCCACCAGTGCCGTGACGATGGGCAGGTACACGGCCATCGCCAGATCCTCCAGCACCAGCACGCTGAGGATGACCGGTGTCTCCCGGTTGCCGACCCGGCCCAGATCGCCGAGCACCTTCGCGATCACGCCGGACGACGAGATCCAGGTGACACCGGCCAGGACGACGGCGGCCACCGGCCCCCAGCCGAGCAGCAGCGCCACCGCCGCTCCCGGCAGCGCGTTGAGCGCGCAGTCGACCAGACCGGACGGGTAGTGCGTCTTGAGGTTGGAGACCAGATCGCTCGCCGTGTACTCCAGGCCCAGCATCAGCAGGAGCAGGATGACGCCGATCTCGGCGCCCGTGGCGACGAACTCCTCGCTCGCGCCCAGCGGCAGCAGCCCGCCTTCGCCGAAGGCCAGACCGGCCAGGAGGTAGAGCGGTATCGGCGAGAGCCGGAAACGGGCGGCGAACCGCCCGAGCAGGCCGAGGCCGAGAATGATGGAACCGAACTCGATGAGCAGGACCGCGGAGTGCACAGGCTCACTCCCGCCCGAGTATCGTCGCGGCGGCGTCCACGCCCTCACGGGTCCCGACGACGATCAGCGTGTCACCGCCCGCCAGCCGGAAGTCCGGCGCGGGCGACGGAATGGCCTCGGCCCGGCGCAGCACCGCCACGACCGACGCCCCCGTCTCCGTCCGCATCTTCATGTCGCCCAGCACCCGCCCGTTCCAGCGCGAGGTCGCGGCCACCTCGATCCGCTCGGCGACCAGTCCCAGGTCCGTGGTGTACAGCAGGCTCGGGCTGTGGTGGGACGGCTTCAGCGCGTCGATCAGCGAACCCGCCTCCGAGCTGGTCAGCCGCAGCGAATGCGCGCAGGAGTCGGGATCGTCGGCCCGGTACACGTTGACCGTGCGCGTGCCGTCGCGGTGCGCCACCACCGACAGATGGCGGTGTTCCCGGGTCTCCAGGTCGTACTGGACCCCGATCCCCGGCAGCGGCGTCGCCCTCAGGCGCGGAGCTGACACGTTGCTTCCCCTTTTTCGTCTTGTTTGGTTTGTTTGTCTTATTGGTGTTGCTGTGTCGGTGTCGTGAACGGTGTAGATCAACGGACGGGTCAAGTCCGCATGCTGCCATCCGCCCGTACGGTGACGACATGGGTGTTGTGACGGATATACACAGCGGCCGGTCGCCGGAAAGGGTGGAGCGGGAGGTGCCGTACGCGAAGGCCGGAAGGGGCGGATCCAGGAACGTGTCGTTGTTCTGGCGGATCTTCTCGCTCAACGCCGCGGGCCTGGTCGTGGCCACCGCGTTGCTGCTCGGCCCGGTCACCGTGTCCACCCCCGTCCTGGCGGGCGAGGCACTCGTCCTGCTCGGCGGCCTGGTGATGCTGCTGGCGGGCAACGCGCTCGTGCTGCGCTTCGGCCTCGCGCCCCTGCAACGGCTCGGCAGTTCCATGGCCACCGCCGACCTGCTGCGTCCGGGATCCCGCCCGGTGGTCGCCGGCCCGGCGGAGACGGCCGCGCTGATCGCGACGTACAACACGATGCTCGACCGGCTGGAGGCCGAGCGGGCCGCGGGCGCCGCCCGGGCCCTGTCCGCGCAGGAGGGCGAACGGCACCGGATCGCCCGCGAGCTCCACGACGAGGTCGGACAGACCCTGACCGCCGTCCTGCTCCAGCTCAAGCGCGTCGCCGACCGGGCGCCCGAGGAGCTGCGCGAGGAGGTGGGCCAGGCGCAGGAGGCGACCCGGGCCGGTCTGGACGAGATCCGCCGGATCGCCCGCCGGCTGCGCCCCGGTGTCCTGGAGGAGCTCGGGCTGGCCAGTGCCCTGCGCTCGCTCGCCGCCGAGTTCACGACCCATGGGCTGACCGTGCGCCACCACGTCACCGGCGACCTCCCCGCCCTGAACCCGGAATCGGAACTCGTCGTCTACCGGGTGGCCCAGGAAGGCCTGACCAACACCGCCCGGCATGCCGCCGCCGACCGCGCCGAACTCCGCCTCCAGCAGGTCCCCGGCGGCGTCGAACTCCTCGTACGCGACAACGGCACGGGCGTCGGCGACGCCCCGGAGGGCGCCGGCATCACGGGCATGCGCGAACGCGCCCTCCTGATCGGCGCCGCCCTCACCGTCGAACCGGCCCCTGGCCGGGGCACCGACGTACACCTGCGCGTACCGGTGACGGAAGGAGCCCGCTGATGTGTCCCCACCGGTCAGGCCGAGGAGCCCGCTGATGTGTCCCCACCCGTCAGGCCGAGGAGCCCGCTGATGTCCGCCCCCGCCCCGATCCGTGTCCTGCTCGCCGACGACCACACCCTCGTACGCCGGGGAGTGCGCCTCATCCTGGACGGGGAGCCGGACCTGACGGTCGTCGCCGAGGCCGGGGACGGTGCCGAGGCCGTCGCCCGGGCCCGGGACACCGCCGTGGACCTGGCCGTCCTCGACGTCGCCATGCCCCGCATGACCGGCCTCCAGGCGGCCCGCGAACTCTCCCGCAGGCTGCCCGACCTGCACATCCTGATCCTGACGATGTACGACAACGAGGAGTACTTCTTCGAGGCGCTCAGGGCCGGAGCCAGCGGCTACGTGCTCAAGTCCGTCGCCGACCGCGACCTGGTCGAGGCCTGCCGGGCGGCCGTGCGTGGCGAGCCGTTCATCTACCCGGGCGCCGAGCGGGCCCTCGTCCGCTCCTACCTGGAGCGGCTGCACCGCGGTGACGGCCTGCCGGATCGGGCCATCACCGAACGCGAGGAGGAGATCCTCAAGCTGGTCGCCGAGGGCCACACCTCGAAGGAGATCGGCGAACTCCTCTTCATCAGCGCCAAGACGGTCGAACGCCACCGCGCCAACCTCCTCCAGAAGCTCGGCATGCGCGACCGCCTGGAGCTGACCCGGTACGCGATCCGGGCCGGGCTCATCGAGCCGTGAGCCCGGGCTCCCTCACGTCGTCGTCGGCGAGTCCGCCCAGCGCGCGAGCGACCGCGTCCGGAGTGACACCGTCGGCCCGGTTGTCGAACACCAGGCTGTGACGGCTCGACCACCGGCACGCGTTGTCCTGGGACTTCTGCCAGAAGGCGTCCCAGTCGGCGAGCTTGGAGACGTCCCGTGCGCAGCCGCGGGCGAGGACGCGGGCCCGGGCGGTGTCGGAGTCGGTCTCTACCCGCACCACCACCGGTTCGGCGTGGCGGGGCCAGGAGTGACGCTCGGCCACTTCGGCGAGATAGTCCGGGCGGGAGAAGTACCGGCCGAACGGGGCGTCCAGGACGACCGGCCGGCCCACCGCGAGGTTGTCCCGCGCCAGGTCCAGGACGGTCAGGTACTCCAGGTCCATCACCGCCGACTGGTAGTACGGGTTGAGGTCCCGCTCGGACGGGTCCGTGCCGGCGAGCTCCAGGAGCGCCTCGGTGAAGCGGGTGCAGGCGGTGTCCTTGTCGATGTAGACCGCCCCGGTCAGCCGGGCGAGCAACCGGGCCACGGTGCTCTTTCCCGACCCGGCCGGCCCGATCACGAAGTAGGCCCGTGGAACGGTCATGTGAGGCTCTCCTTCGGGGCCCTGCGGTCCTTGACGAAGAACAGGTACGAGGAACCGCCGACCAGCAGCAGCACCCCGCCGACCAGGAAGACGAGGTTGTAGCTGCCTCCGGTGGCATCGAGGATGCTCCCGGTGACGATGGGAGCCAGCGTCGCGCCGAGGAAGCCGCCGAAGTTCTGGATGGCGCCCAGCGAGGCCACCTGGTGCGGCTCCGCGACGTCGGACGCCAGGGTCCACAGACAGCCGATCGGCACCTGCGCGGCGAAGTAGCCCACGGACAGCAGCACCATCGCGAGCGGGGTGCTCTCGACGTAGGCCACGGGCAGCACGGCGGCGGCCGCCAGGGCCGCGCCGCCGGCGATCGGGATCTTGCGCGAGGTGACGGCGGAGACTCCGCGGGCGATCAGGCGCCCGGAGAGGAAGCCGCCGAAGAGCACGCCCGCGATACCGCACAGGAACGGCAGGGACGCCAGCCAGCCGGTCGCGGTGAGGCTGAAGCCGCGGGAGGTCTCCAGGTAGCTGGGCAGCCAGGTGAGGTACACCCACACCGTGTAGAAGATGCCGAAGGCGCCGAGGACCATGAAGTACGTGTTCCGCTGCCGGAACAGCTGCCCCCACCCGGCCTTCGCCTCGGCCTCGGGCGCCGGGGTCGCGGACGCTTCGCCCATCACGGCCGCCTGCTCGCGCAGTGTCGGGTCACGGTAGACACGCAGCCACACGAGCACGAGCACCACGCCCAGCGCGCCGATGGTGACGAACATGCCGCGCCACCCGAGCAGCAGCATCAGCGTGGTGAGCAGCGGCGGGGCGATCGCGTTGGCTATCTGCGAGCCCGTGTTGACGATCGAGATCGGCAGCGCGCGCTCGTGCTGGGCGAACCACCTCTGGTTGACCTTCAGGCTGGCGGTGAAGAAGGGGGCCTCGGCGACACCGAGAGCCACCCGGGCCGCGTACATGAAGCCGTACGAACTCGCGGTCGCGGAGAGCATCGACACCAGTGACCACAGCGCGGCCGCCCAGGCGTACATGCGCTTGGGCCCGAAGCGGTCGACGAGGTAGCCGGCGGGGAGATTGGCCAGCGCGTAGGGCCAGGCGAACGCCGCGAGCAGGAGTCCCATCTGGGTGGAACTCAGGTCGAACTCCTTGGCGACGGTCGTGTTCGCGACGCTCAGGTTGGAGCGGTCGAGGTAGTTGACGACGCCGCCAATGACCAGGAGGGCGACCAGGACCCAGCGGATCCTTAGCGACCGCGGGGCGTCGGCGTCAGTTCTCTCGGGAATCTGGGCATCGGAGAGCGGTTGGGACATGGGGGGCTCCTGGGGGATCACCACAAGGGTTGGGGAGGGGGACGAGACACCGCAAGGGGCAGGAGTGGGGGGTGGGCGGAGTCGGGGCCCGGGCGTCAGGCCCGGGCTTCTTCGATGGACCGCAGGACGGTCCGGGCCGCCTCGGTCACGCGCCGGTAGTCACCGTGGGGACGGGCGGCCTTGGTCACGGAGCTTCCGACGCCGACCGCGACGACACCGGCGTCGAACCATGCCTTGACGTTGTCGGGCGAGACGCCGCCCGCAGGCATGAGCGGTGCCTGGGGGAGGGGAGCCTTGACGGTCCGGACGTACTCCGGGCCCATGAACTCGGCGGGGAAGAGCTTCACGATGTCGGCGCCCGCCTGCATCGTGTCGACGATCTCCGTCGGGGTGAAGGCACCGCTGACCGTGACGGCCTGGTAGCGGTTGGCGGCCGCGATCATCGCCGGGTTCAGATTGGGGCTCACCAGCAGGTTCGCCCCGGCCGAGACGCAGGCGTGGGCCGCCTGCTCGTCCAGGACCGTCCCGGCGCCGACGACCACTCCGTCCTTGCCGTAGCGCTCGGACAGCTTCGAGATGACATCCAGCGCGCCCGGCACCGAGAGCGTGATCTCCAGTGCGCGCACACCGCCCTCGATCGCGGCCTCGGACACGGCCAGGGCCTCTTCCGCGCTCTCCAGCCGGACGATCAGCAGGGCTCCGGTGCGGACGATCGCGTCAAGAGATTGAAACTTCGTTACCATGGCGGAACACGCTAGAACATGAATTCACATATTGTCACTAGGTCGGAAGCGGGAAGTTAATCTGATCTCCCCCACCGTTCTGGAGGAGACGTGATGGTCAGGGCACCGCTGATTCCGGAACAGCGGCACCAGGAGCTCCTGCGCCTGCTGCGGAGCACCGGCGTGCTGAGCATCCGGGAGCTCACCACGCGGCTGAACGTCTCCCATATGACGGTGCGCCGTGACATCGCCGCCCTGGAGAAGAGCGGCCAGGTCGTCTCGGTCCAGGGCGGCGTCAGGCTGGCGGACTGGACGGGGCACGCCCCGCCCCGCGAGAGGGCGTCCCGGGCCCAGTTGGAGCTTCCCCGCAAGCAGGCCATCGCCGAGACCGCGGCGGGCCTCGTCGAGGACGGCATGGCGGTCTTCCTCGACGCGGGAACGACCTGCCAGTCCACCGTCCCGTTCCTGGCCGGCCGCAAGGACCTCACCGTCGTCACCAACGACTTCCACGCCGCGATCGCCCTCTGCGGCCTTCCGGAGATCCGCGCCATTCACACCGGGGGCGAGATCGACGTGTCGAGCGGGTCGAGCAGCGGGCCGCTCGCCGCCCGGGCCATCGCCGCGCTCAACATCGACGTCTGCTTCCTGAGCGCGGGCTCGTGGGATCTGGCCCACGGCGTGACCAGTCCCTCGACCGACAAGGTGCTGCTCAAACAGACCGTGATGCGAGCGGCGACATCGGTCGCCCTGCTCGCCGACAGCACGAAGTGGGGCATCGTCGAGCGGTTCAACGTGACCCCCCTCAACGGGCTCGACACCATCGTGACCGACGACGGTCTGCCGCCCGCCGTCGTCGACCGCATCCTCGAGGAGGGGCCGTCGGTGCTGCAGGCGTCCTGAACCGGTCCGTACACGGCCCTCGCCCGGGAGCGCCTACCCTTGAGCCATGACCATCAGCAGCGACCGGAGCCCGGCAGTGGATAAGCAGACATCCAGGACATACGAAGTTCGCACCTACGGATGTCAGATGAACGTCCACGACTCCGAGCGATTGTCCGGTCTGCTGGAGGACGCGGGCTATGTGCGCGCCCCCGAGGGTTCCGACGGCGAGGCGGACGTCGTCGTCTTCAACACCTGTGCGGTGCGGGAGAACGCCGACAACAAGCTGTACGGCAACCTGGGCCACCTCGCGCCGAAGAAGGCGAGCCGCCCCGGCATGCAGATCGCGGTCGGCGGCTGTCTGGCGCAGAAGGACCGCGACACCATCGTGAAGAGGGCGCCCTGGGTGGACGTCGTCTTCGGCACGCACAACATCGGCAAGCTGCCGGTCCTGCTGGAACGCGCGCGCGTGCAGGAAGAGGCGCAGGTCGAGATCGCCGAGTCGCTCGAGGAGTTTCCCTCGACGCTGCCGACGCGCCGCGAGAGCGCGTACGCGGCCTGGGTGTCGATCTCCGTCGGCTGCAACAACACCTGCACGTTCTGCATCGTCCCGGCCCTGCGCGGCAAGGAGAAGGACCGCCGCCCCGGCGACATCCTCGCCGAGATCGAGGCCCTGGTCGGCGAGGGCGTCTCCGAGATCACGCTGCTCGGCCAGAACGTCAACGCGTACGGCTCCGACATCGGCGACCGCGAGGCCTTCAGCAAGCTGCTGCGCGCCTGCGGCAGGATCGAAGGCCTGGAGCGCGTCCGCTTCACCTCTCCGCACCCGCGCGACTTCACCGACGACGTCATCGCCGCCATGGCCGAGACGCCGAACGTGATGCCGCAGCTGCACATGCCGCTCCAGTCCGGCTCGGACCCGGTCCTGAAGGCGATGCGCCGCTCCTACCGCCAGGAGCGCTTCCTGGGGATCATCGAGAAGGTCCGCGCCGCCATCCCGCACGCGGCGATCAGCACCGACATCATCGTGGGCTTCCCCGGCGAGACCGAGGAGGACTTCGAGCAGACGCTGCACGTGGTGCGCGAGGCCCGCTTCGCCCAGGCCTTCACCTTCCAGTACTCCAAGCGCCCCGGCACTCCGGCCGCCGAGATGGAGGGCCAGATCCCCAAGAAGGTCGTCCAGGAGCGCTACGAGCGTCTCGTCGCCCTCCAGGAGGAGATCTCCTGGGAGGAGAACAAGAAGCAGGTCGGCCGCACCCTGGAGCTGATGGTCGCCGAGGGCGAGGGCCGCAAGGACGACACCACTCACCGCCTGTCCGGCCGCGCCCCCGACAACCGCCTCGTCCACTTCACCAAGCCGGACCAGGAGGTCCGCCCCGGTGACGTGGTGACGGTCGAGATCACCTACGCCGCTCCGCACCACCTCCTCGCCGAGGGCCCCGTGCTCGACGTGCGCCGCACGCGCGCGGGCGACGCCTGGGAGAAGCGCAACGCCGAGAAGGCGGGCAAGCCGGCCCAGCAGGCCGGAGTGCTGCTCGGCCTGCCGAAGATCGGCGTGCCCGAGCCGCTCCCGGTCGCGACGAGCGGCTGCGCCTTGGACTGACCGGTCCCGTCTGCGGAGACCCCCAGCCGGTTCGCCCTGCGCGGGATGCGCGCGGGTGGGTCCCCGGGGTTACCCTGCCGATCATGCTTGTCGCCGCCGCTGTCTGCCCCTGCCCGCCCCTTCTGGTCCCCGAGGTCGCCGCGGGCGCCGCACCGGAGCTGGACGCCGCGCGGGCCGCCTGCACGGACGCCCTGGGGGTGCTCGCCGCCGCCCGGCCCGACCGGCTCGTGGTCGTCGGGCCGGGGGAGAGCACCGGGCCCGAGACCTACCCGGAGGGCACACGGGGCTCGTTCCGGGGCTTCGGTGTCGATCTCGACGTAGGCCTGGGGCCGGCCGCGGGCCCGCACGGAGAACAACGGCTGCCGTACTCGCTGGCGGTGGCCGCCTGGCTGCTGGAGCGGTCCGGGTGGTCCGATACCCCGGTCGAGGGGCTCGGTGTGGGGGAAGCCCTCCCGTCCGAGAGGTGTGCCCGGACCGGACGGGACATCGCCGCACGGGCCGAGCGGGTCGCGCTGCTGGTGATGGGGGACGCCAGCGCGTGCCGGACGCTCAAGGCCCCGGGCTATCTGGACGAACGGGCGGCGCCCTTCGACGCGGAGGTGGCGCGAGCGCTCGGCGCGGCGGACGTGGCCGCCCTCATGACGCTGGACACACGGCTGGCGCACGAACTGAAGGCGTCCGGCCGGGCCCCCTGGCAGGTCCTGGCGGGCGCTGCCGAGGGCGCGGACCTCGGCGGATCACTGCTGTACGAGGACGCGCCGTACGGCGTGGGATACCTCGCGGCCACCTGGTCGTAGCCAGCGCGGCAGGGCACGGGAAACGGCGGACGGCCGGGAGCCCTTGTGCTCCGCGGCCGTCCGCCGATGTGCCCTTCAGTGGTGCGTTCAGGAACTTCAGTACGTCGATATGCCCTAGGAAGCGGGCGGTGGTCCGGCCGGCGGCGTGCTGCCACCCACGTTCGGCGGCGGAGTCGTGCCGCCCGTGTCTGGTCCTTTGCCGCCCTTGTGCGCGAGTCGGTCCACGGCGCCCTTGGCCTTGCCCGTACCCGACTGGATCTTGTCGCTGTACTTGCCCTTGGTCCTCTTGTCGACGGCATGCGCGGCCTTCTCGAGACCGTGGTGGACCTTGCCCTCGTGACGCTGCGCGAGGTCCGAGACCTTGCTCTTGGCCGGGCCCAGCTTGGCCCTCATGGTGTCCAGGAGACCCATCGCTTCACCTTCCCTCGCGCGCGGGGCGATCACGTACGGGCGCCCTCGCCGGTCTCGTTGTCGGCAGCCTTGTCGGTGGACTGCTGCTTGGGGATGTCGACGCCTTCACCCTCGGTGGCCTCGGCGGGGGCCTCGGCACTCGCCTCGGCCGCTTCCGTCGCTCCGTCGGCCCCCTTCGTCTCCGGGGCCTCGGCCGCCGCCTCCGCCTCGGGCCCGGCCTTCGCCGTGTCTGTCTGAGCCTCGGCGGCAGGCGCCTCAGGCGTGGCCTTCGACCGCCGGAGAAGTCGTGCAAAAACGCCCATATCCACTCCATACGTTACTCGTGCGGGCGAAATCCCGCGTTGCCCGGTGCGTCTGTTTGCGCGACCCGGGCCACCGCCTCTGTGATCCGGCGGCAGGAACCTCGCAACGGGCAACGACCCCGCGGCTGTGGCGTCACGTAACTCGTTCGAGAGCGGGGTTCGAGGTTTGCGAGACTGTGTCGGTGAGCAGTGCACCCCCCGCCCCCCGCGTCATCGCCGTCGTCGGACCAACTGCGGCCGGAAAGTCCGATCTGGGCGTTTTCCTGGCCCAGCGTCTCGGCGGTGAGGTCGTCAACGCCGACTCCATGCAGCTCTACCGAGGGATGGACATCGGCACCGCCAAGCTGACGCCCGAGGAGCGCGGCGGCGTCCCGCATCACCTCATGGACATCTGGGACGTGACCGTCACGGCGTCCGTCGCCGAGTACCAGCGCCTCGCCCGGGAGCGGATCGACGCGCTGCTCGCCGAGGGCCGCTGGCCGGTCCTGGTCGGCGGCTCCGGACTGTACGTGCGCGGGGCCGTCGACAAGATGGAGTTCCCCGGCACCGACCCAGAGGTCCGCGCCCGCCTGGAGGAGGAACTCACGCTGCGCGGCCCGGGCGCGCTGCACGCCCGCCTGGCCGCCGCCGACCCCGAGGCCGCTCGCGCGATCCTGCCGAGCAACGGCCGCCGGGTCGTCCGGGCCCTCGAGGTGATCGAGATCACCGGCAGGCCCTTCACCGCCAACCTCCCCGGCCACGACTCCGTCTACGACACCCTCCAGATCGGCGTCGACGTGGCCCGCCCCGAGCTCGACGAGCGCATCGCACGCCGGGTCGACCGGATGTGGGACGCCGGCCTCGTCGACGAGGTCCGCGCACTGGAGGCGCAGGGGTTGCGAGAAGGGCGTACGGCCTCGCGCGCGCTCGGCTACCAGCAGGTCCTCGCGGCGCTTGCCGGGGAGTGCACGATCGAGGAAGCGCGGGCCGAGACCGTGCGTGCCACCAAGCGCTTCGCGCGCCGTCAGGATTCATGGTTCAGGCGCGATCCGCGGGTGCACTGGTTGAGTGGGGCTGCGGCCGATCTCACAGAACTTCCGCAGCTCGCATTGTCCTTGGTCGAACGACCGGTTACAGCCTGATCACGTCATGGCATCGGGACGCCCAGGCCGTCATCCGGGCCTCCGGCGGCGTGCCATCATCGAGCTTCGATCGACCGAGTGAGTCCTAGTTGGGAGGGCGCGTGGCGATGGAGGCCGGCCCTCGCGACACCGCACACAGCACCGATCACATCACCGCTGACCGGGATGAACCGGAGCGTCTGGACGGACCGGAGCACCGGGACGGACCCGAGCAGGAGGCGGACCGTCTCAGCTCCGACGGGCCCGACGACGAGTTGCAGGGTGTGACGGACGACGGCCCCGAGCCCGACGAGATGTTCGCGGAGGAGGTCGAGGTCGAGCTGCGCCCGCAGCGCAGGCTGCGCATCTGGCAGCTCGCTCCCATCGTGGGCCTGGCCGCACTCGGCTCCCTGATGTTCGCGTTCCCGCTCGCCTTCGACTTCGGCGACAGCGGGGCCGTCATCGCCATGCTCGGACTGCTGATCTGCTCGTGCGCGGCAGGCTGGGGCATGATGGCCGCCCGCCGCGTCGGCTACACCTGGCCGGGCCTGCCGGCCCGCGGCTCCGGCCGCAGACCGGACTGGCGGGTCGCCCTCGCGTATGCCCTGGTCGTGGCTGTCGTCGTGGTCCTCGCCGTCTGGCGGGTGGCAAGGCTCCGCTAGAGCGCGTCCCCTCCCAGGGCTCTCCCGGCGGAGCGCCCCGTACGATCGAGGAATGAGCACGCGGATCGCCTTCCTCAAGGGCCACGGCACCGAGAACGACTTCGTGATCGTCCCGGACCCCGAGAACACCATCGACCTGCCCCCGGCCGCCGTCGCCGCCCTGTGCGACCGCCGCGCGGGCATCGGCGGTGACGGGCTGCTGCACGTGGTGCGGTCCGCGGCGCACCCCGAGGCCCGGCACATGGCGGCCGAGGCGGAGTGGTTCATGGACTACCGCAACGGCGACGGCTCGATCGCGGAGATGTGCGGCAACGGCGTGCGGGTGTTCGCGCGCTACCTCCAGCGCGCCGGACATGTGACCGAAGGAGACATCGCCGTCGCCACGCGCGGGGGCGTGAAGGCCGTGCACATCGCCAAGGACGGTGACGTCACCGTGGGCATGGGCAGGGCGCTGCTCCCCGAGGGCGACGTCACGGTGAGCGTCGGCGAGCGCAGCTGGCCCGCGCGGAACGTCAACATGGGCAACCCGCACGCGGTCGCCTTCGTGGATGACCTGTCCCACGCGGGTGACCTGCTCTCCCCGCCGCCCTTCAGCCCGGCCGCCGCCTACCCGGACGGTGTGAACGTCGAGTTCGTGATCGACCGCGGCCCCGGGCATGTCGCGCTGCGCGTGCACGAGCGCGGCTCGGGCGAGACCCGCTCCTGCGGCACGGGCGCGTGCGCGGTCGCCGTGGCCACCGCCCGGCGCGACGGTGCCGACCCCGCGGCCACCGGCGTTCCGGCGACCTACACCGTGGACGTCCCCGGCGGCACCCTGGTGATCACCGAGCGGCCCGACGGCGAGATCGAGATGACCGGCCCGGCCGTGATCGTGGCCGAGGGCGAGATCGACTCGGTCTGGCTGGAATCCGCCACCGGCGCGTGAGCAGGGGTCGATCGGCCCGAAACAGCCGCTCACCCTCGGCCACCCGACCCGAAACCGCCGTGAGAACCGGCCACTTGGCGGAAAAGTGACCGTCACGGTCGCGGCGTAACGGGGCACAAACCTCACATTCATCCCTCGAATGGGTGATCAGTTTCACGCTCGGCGAGAGGCGGTCAGCCGGGCGTGGTGGGCTCGGTAGCATCAAGCACCGGCCCGGACGGGGGACCGAAGCCGCCCCGTGAGCCGTGTCCGCCCTGGGGCACCCGTCCGCCGGTCCACGCAGCCGGAGGTGCCCATGAGTGCGGAGGCCACGAATTCCGTGACCCCAGGCCCGATGCCGGGTGCGGTGTCATCACCGGTGACGCCGACAGCCCCGCGCAGAAAGGCCCGCCCCCGGATCGACCTGCGCCGACTGGGCCGTGCCGCGCTGCTCGGCTCCGCCGCGCGCGACCGGCTTCCCGACGCCATCAGCCACGTCGTCGAGGCCCACCGCGCCCACCACCCCGACGCCGATCTCGAACCCCTGCGCCACGCCTACGTCCTGGCCGAGTCCTCGCACCGCGGGCAGATGCGCAAGAGCGGCGAGCCGTACATCACGCACCCGCTCGCCGTGACCCTGATCCTCGCCGAACTCGGCGCCGAGACCACGACGTTGACCGCGTCCCTGCTCCACGACACCGTCGAGGACACGGACGTGACGCTCGACCAGGTCCGCGACCAGTTCGGCGAGGAGGTCCGCTATCTCGTCGACGGCGTCACCAAACTGGAGAAGGTCGACTACGGCGCCGCCGCCGAGTCCGAGACCTTCCGCAAGATGCTCGTCGCCACCGGCAACGACGTCCGCGTCATGTCGATCAAACTCGCCGACCGGCTGCACAACATGCGCACCCTCGGCGTCATGCGCCCCGAGAAACAGGAGCGCATCGCCAAGGTGACACGTGACGTGCTCATCCCGCTCGCCGAACGGCTCGGCGTCCAGGCGCTCAAGACCGAACTGGAAGACCTGGTCTTCGCGATCCTGCACCCCGAGGAGTACGCGCACACAAGGGAGTTGATCGTCCGCAACGCCGCCCGCGCGGACGACCCGCTCGCGGAGGTCGCCGACGAGGTGCGGACCGTGCTGCGCGAGGCGGACATCCCCGCCGAAGTCCTCATCAGGCCCCGTCACTTCGTCTCCGTGCACCGGGTCTCCCGCAAACGCGGCCGGCTCCGCGGCTCCGACTTCGGCCGCCTGCTGGTGCTGGTGAGCGAGGACGCCGACTGCTACGGCGTCCTGGGCGAACTCCACACCTGTATGACGCCGGTGGTCTCGGAGTTCAAGGACTTCATCGCCGTACCGAAGTTCAACCTGTACCAGTCCCTGCACACGGCCGTCGCCCGGGAGAACGGCCAGGTCGTCGAAGTCCTCATCCGTACGCACCAGATGCACAAGGTCGCCGAGGCCGGCGTGGTCGCGCTCGGCAACCCGTACGCACCGGCCCCCGACGACCCCGCCGACGGTGAGCGCGTCGACCCCACCCGCCCCGGCTGGCTCTCCCGGCTCCTCGACTGGCAGGAGGCGGCCCCCGACCCGGACCACTTCTGGTCGACGCTGCGCGAGGACCTCGCCCAGGACCGCGAGATCACAGTGTTCCGGCCCGACGGCGGCACGATCGGCCTGCCCGAGGGGGCGACCTGTGTGGACGCCGCGTACGCGCAGTACGGCGAGGACGCGCACGCGTGCCTCGGCGCCCGGGTCAACGGCCGCCTGGCGACGCTGAGCACCGTCCTGAAGGACGGCGACACCGTGCAGCTCCTCATGGGCCAGGACCCGGCGTCCGAGCCGTCCCGGGAGTGGCTGGAGCACGCCCACACACCCGCGGCCCGGATCGCCATCCAGCGGTGGCTGACCGCCCACCCGGCGCAGGCCGAGGCCCAGCGGACCGAGGCCCGGGAGGACCGGCAGGCCGAGGAGCGCGCGGCCGCTCCCCGGCCCGCCACGGGCGACGCGTCCGGCACGGACGGGCCGGCCCCCGAGCAGACGTCCGCCCGCCCCGCCACCGGCCACGTCCTCGCCGACCTGCCCGACGCGACCGTCCGGCTCGCCGGCTGCTGTACGCCCGTACCGCCCGACGAGATCACCGGCTTCGCCGTACGCGGCGGAGCGGTCACCGTGCACCGCGTCGAGTGCGCCGCCGTGGCCCGGATGAAGGACGCGGGGCGTCCCGATGTCGGCGTGCGCTGGGGCGACACCACCGAGTGCCGGGTCACGCTGGTCGCCGAATCGTTCGTCCGGCCCCATCTGCTCGCGGACCTCACCGAGGCCATGGCCCTCGAAGGCGCCGAGATCGTCTCCGCGACCGTCGAACCCCCGACCCAGCAGCAGGTACGGCACACGTACACCGTGCAACTCCCGGACGCGGCCCACCTGCCCGCCCTCATGCGCGCGATGCGCAACGTGGCCGGCGTGTACGACGTCAGCCGAGCGCAACCGCAGACGCAGGGCGGCTGACCGGTACGGGCGACGGCCGGGCGGGTGAGCCCCGGACGGGCCGGACGCGCGCCGTCCCCATCGCGCTCGCCTGCGCTGATAGCCGTGGGGCATGCTCCTCACCCCCCAGAGCC
This sequence comes from Streptomyces purpurascens, assembly GCF_045040895.1. Lineage (NCBI taxonomy): Bacteria > Bacillati > Actinomycetota > Actinomycetes > Kitasatosporales > Streptomycetaceae > Streptomyces > Streptomyces purpurascens. The sequence continues at coordinate 6,862,580 of NZ_CP108341.1, forward strand.
AGGCCCCCCGTTCGCGCCGTCGGAGAACGGCTGCGGCGCTGCTCGCCTCGGCCGTCTCCGTCTGCCTCCTCGCCGCGAGTGCCCCCGTCGTCCCGCTCGGCGTCGGCGACCGCCTCTTCCCGTACCTGGGCAACCCCGGCTACGACGTGGCGTCGTACGACCTCTCCTTCACCTATCCCGGCAGCAACAGCCGGCCGCTGCGGGCCGTCACCACCATCAAGGCCCGGACGACCGCCGACCTGGACCGCGTCAATCTCGACTTCGCCCACGGCACGGTCGACTCGGTCGAGGTCGACGGCGAGCCCGCCGGGTTCGGCACCGCCGGCGAGGACCTGGTGATCACGCCCCAGGAAGCCGTACCGGACGGCACCTGGATGCGGATCACCGTCCGGCACACCAGCGACCCCGTGTCCGCCAAGGGCCGCGAGAGCGGCTGGGTACGCACCACGGACGGCCTCGCCATGGCCAACCAGGCCGATGCCGCGCACCGGGTGTTCCCCTGCAACGACCATCCCTCCGACAAGGCGATGTTCACCATCCGGGTCACCACGCCCAAGGACCTCACGGCCGTCGCCAACGGCCTGCCCGCCGGTGTGGCCAGGTCCGACGGTTCGACCACGTGGACCTACCGCACCCATCACCCCATGGCCACCGAGCTCACCCAGGTCTCCATCGGCCGCTCCACCGTCCTGCACCGCACCGGCCCGCACGGGCTGCCCGTACGGGATGTCGTACCGACCCGGGACCGCAAGGCGCTCGAACCCTGGCTGAGGAAGACCCCCGCCCAGATCGCCTGGATGGAGAAGAAGCTCGGCCGCTACCCCTTCGAGACGTACGGCATGCTCGTGGCGGACGCCTCCACCGGCTTCGAACTCGAGACCCAGACGCTCTCCCTCTTCGAGCGGGAGCTCTTCACCGAGTCCGCCTACCCGGAGTGGTACGTCGAGTCGATCATGGTCCACGAGCTGGCCCACCAGTGGTTCGGCGACAGCGTCAGCCCCCGCACCTGGTCGGATCTGTGGCTCAACGAGGGATACGCCACCTGGTACGAAGGGGAGTACGCCGAGGCGCGGGGCGGCAAGCCGATGCGGGACCGTATGAAGGCCGCGTACGGCGCCTCCGACGGCTGGCGGGCGCTCGGCGGCCCGCCCGCCGCCCCGAAGGTTCCCGAGCCCGGCCGCAAGACCGGCATCTTCCGGCACAACGTGTACGAGGGCGCGACGCTCGTCCTGTACGCCCTGCGCGAGGAGATCGGCCGCCCGGCCTTCGAACGCCTGCAGCGTGCCTGGGTCGGCCGCTACCAGGACGGCACGGCCTCCACGGAGGACTACGTCCGGCTCGCCGCCGAGATCTCCGGGCGCGACCTGAACGGCTTCTTCAAGGGCTGGCTCTACGGCGAGAAGACCCCGCCGATGCCGGGACACCCGGACTGGAAGCCTCAGGCGCCCGCGAAGGCGGATGCGCCCGCGCCGGGAGCCGCCCGATAACACGGTGACGAGACGCCCCGTGCCGTGCGACTATCGACAGGTCGGCGCGGCACGGAGCGCCGGGAATCTCCCGGACCGCTCGTGCGTTGCGCACAGTGAACGGCTTCCCAGCTACGTAAGGATCCAATGACCTCCTCTTCTTCCCCTTCCCAGGACACCAAGCGCTTCACCCAGAGCCACCCCGAGGGTCTTCGGGCCGATGCCCTGATGGAAGAGGACGTCGCCTGGAGCCACGAGATCGACGGAGAGCGGGACGGCGAACAGTTCGACCGCTCCGACCGCGCGGCCCTGCGCCGTGTGGTGGGCCTCTCGACCGAGCTCGAGGACGTCACCGAGGTCGAGTACCGCCAGCTCCGCCTGGAGCGGGTCGTGCTCGTCGGCGTCTGGACCTCGGGAACCATGCAGGACGCGGAGAACTCCCTCGCGGAGCTCGCCGCCCTCGCGGAGACGGCGGGCGCGCTCGTGCTCGACGGTGTCACCCAGCGTCGCGACAAGCCCGACGCGGCCACGTACATCGGCTCCGGCAAGGCCGAGGAGCTGCGGGACGTCGTCCTCGAGTCGGGCGCGGACACCGTCATCTGTGACGGTGAGCTCAGCCCGGGCCAGCTCATCCACCTCGAGGACGTCGTCAAGGTCAAGGTCATCGACCGTACGGCCCTGATCCTGGACATCTTCGCGCAGCACGCCAAGTCCCGAGAGGGCAAGGCGCAGGTCGCGCTCGCGCAGATGCAGTACATGCTGCCGAGGCTGCGCGGCTGGGGTCAGTCGCTGTCCCGGCAGATGGGCGGCGGCAAGGGCGGCGGCCTCGCCACCCGTGGTCCCGGTGAGACCAAGATCGAGACGGACCGGCGGCGGATCCGCGAGAAGATGGCGAAGATGCGCCGGGAGATCGCGGAGATGAAGACCGGCCGCGAGATCAAGCGCCAGGAGCGCAAGCGCCACAAGGTGCCCTCGGTCGCCATCGCGGGCTACACCAACGCCGGCAAGTCCTCGCTGCTCAACCGCCTCACGGGCGCGGGCGTGCTGGTCGAGAACGCCCTGTTCGCGACCCTCGACCCGACCGTGCGCCGGGCCGAGACCCCGAGCGGACGGCTGTACACGCTGGCCGACACCGTCGGCTTCGTCCGCCATCTGCCGCACCACCTGGTCGAGGCGTTCCGCTCCACGATGGAGGAGGTCGGCGAGTCCGACATGATCCTGCACGTGGTGGACGGGTCGCACCCGAACCCGGAGGAGCAGCTGGCCGCCGTGCGCGAGGTGATCAGGGACGTCGGCGCCACCGACGTACCCGAGATCGTCGTGATCAACAAGGCCGACGCGGCCGACCCGCTGACCCTGCAGCGGCTGCTGCGCGTCGAGAAGCGGTCCATCGCCGTCTCGGCCCGCACCGGCCAGGGCATCGACACGCTGCTCGCGCTGATCGACAACGAGCTGCCGCGCCCGTCGGTCGAGATCGAGGCGCTCGTGCCGTACACGCACGGCAAGCTGGTCGCCCGCGCCCATGACGAGGGCGAGGTGATCTCCGAGGAGCACACCCCGGAGGGCACCCTGCTCAAGGTGCGGGTGCATGAGGAGCTGGCGGCGGAGCTCGCGCCGTACGCTCCGGCGCCGGCGCTCTGACGTCTCAGCGCGCAAGCACGGCGAAGGCCCGCTCCCTGTCCGCAGGGAGCGGGCCTTCGGCATGCTTCGGTCAGCGACCGCCGTACGTCTTGCTCATGTTCTGGTAGAGCGCCTCGGCGTCACGGCCCAGCTGCGGGCCCGCCAGCCAGGTGTTGTCGGCCGGGCCGATCGATGTGTTGGACACGAGCACGGACTTGCCGTTCCGTACCCGGAACCAGCCGCCGCCGGACGAACCGCCGGTCATGGTGCAGCCGATGCGGTGCATCGTCGGCAGGGTCGGGCTGAGCGAGAACCGGCCGGGGATGTCGACGCACTTGAACATCTTCAGCCCGTTGTAGGGCGGCGCGGCCGGGTAGCCCCAGGCGCCCATCTTGCGCGCCTCGGCCGCGGAGGGGGCGGAGAAGTCCACGTCCAGCGCGGCGCCGACCGTCTCCTCCAGGGACTTGCCGCCCCGCTCGGGCTTCACGTGCAGCACGGCGTAGTCGTACGCGGCCCCCTCGCCGCCGGTCTCCGAGCCGCCCTGGATCCACTGGTTCGAGGTCGAGGCCCAGTCCGCCCACCAGTTGCCGTACGGGGCGATCTCGGTCGGGTTCGCGTTGGTCAGCTCCGCCTCGGGCTTGCCGTAGTCGTTGTAGGCGGGGACGAAGGTGATGTTGCGGTACCAGCCACCGCTGCCGCCGGCGTGCACGCAGTGGCCCGCCGTCCACACCAGGTTGGACTTGCCCGGGTGGTTGACGTCCTTGACGACCGTGCCGGAGCAGACGGCCGGGCCGTCGGGGGAGTCGAAGAAGACCTTGCCGACCGGAGCCGCGTTCCGGTGGTACGGCGTCTTCTCCGCCTGTGCCCGGACGGGCGCCGGATCCGGGTCGCTGACGCCCTGGCCGGCCGAGGCGTCCTTCGTGGTGACCGTCTTGTCGGCCTCCTTCGCGGACTGCATCCGGTCCGGCTTCCAGAGGCCCTCGATCACCGGGTTGACGAAGTCCTTGGCGTCACTGAGCCACTTGTCCTTGTCCCAGTCCTTCCAGCCCCCGTCCTTCCACTGGTCGGCGTCGATCCCGTGCTCCTTGAGCTTGCCCGCGAGCTCGGCCGGGATCTGGACCTTGCCTCCGCCGTCCGCGGCCTGCGAGGTCGTGGCGTCGGGCTTGTCGCTCGCCGAGTCCGCCGAACCGTCGCAGGCGGTAGCCGTGAGCGCCAGGGCGGCGACGAGCCCGGTGGCGGCGAGGACGGTGCGCCGTCCGCGCCTCGGCGCCGCGGACGTACGTGTGGAACGCATGGTGCGATGACCCCCGTTGGTGCGTGCATAGGTGCAGCTGCGTGCGAATGTCATGTGCTTGTCACGCAGAGGCCGCAGCGGCCTCCGATGCGCGACACCCCACTATGCCCGGGGAGTTGGGTCGGAACAGCGGTGGGCCGGTGAAGGTTTCCGTGAGTCCCCGGCCCCACCACCGCGCTGATCAGCCTGCCGTCAGCGGCCCGCGAACTTCTCGCTCACCGAGTCGTACACGCCCTTGGCCACGTCGCCCAGCCGCGGTCCGGCCAGCCAGCCCGACGTCACCGGGCCGATCGAGGTGTTGGACACCAGCGCCGGCTTGCCGTCCGGCCCCGGCGCGACCCAGCCGCCGCCCGACGAACCGCCGGTCATGGTGCAGCCGATGCGGTACATCGTCGGATCCGACGCCGTGACCGACAGCCGGCCGGGCCGGTCCTGGCACCGGAACAGCTTCTGCCCGTCGAACGGCGGCGCGGCCGGGTAGCCGATCGCCGTGACGCTCTTCGTCTTCGGTACGGCGGGAGCCTTGAAGTCGACCGGCAGCGCCGAACCGACCATCTCCTCCAGCGACTTGCCGCCGCTGCCCTTCTCCGGCGTCACATGGATGACCGCGAAGTCGTACGGAGCGCCGTCCCCGCCCGTCGAACCGCCCTGCTCGATCCACTGGTCCGAGGTCTGTGCCCAGTCGCCCCACCAGACACCGTAGGGAGCCACGTCCTCCCGGGTGGCGTTCTCCAGTTCCGCGACCGGCTTGCCGTCGTCGTTGTACGACGGCACGAACGCGATGTTGCGGTACCAGCCGCCCTTCTTGCCCGCGTGCACGCAGTGGCCCGCCGTCCACACCAGGTTGGACTTGCCCGGGTGGGCGGGGTCCTTCACCACCGTGGCCGAGCAGACGGCCGAGCCCTTGGGGGAGTCGAAGAACACCTTCCCGGCCGTGGGGGCGTTGGCGTGATACGACGGCGGCACGGCCTGCGCCTCGACGGCCTCCGGCGTGGGGTCGGTCACGCCCTGGTCACCGGCGAGGTCGCTGTCGTCCACGCCCTGGTCGGGCTCCTCGGCCTCCCGCATGCGGTCCGGGTCCCAGAGGCCTTCGATGATCGGGTTGATGTACTCGTTGGCCTCGCGCAGCCAGTCGTCCCGGTCCCAGTTCTTCCAGGCGCCGTTCTTCCACTTGTCGACGTCGATCCCGTGCTCGCGGAGCCGGTCCCTGATGTCGTCCGGGATCTTGAGCTTGCCGTCGTCGGAGGCGGTGGCGGATGCGGAGGCCTCACCGCCCGCCGCGGCGTCGCCCGACTCGCAGGCGGTGGCGGTCAGCGCGAGCGCCGAGGCGAGGGCCACGGCGGCCAGCACGGGGGAGTTCCTGCGGCGCGTCCACCCCCCTCGGCTGGTGGTGGACGACGGCCGTATGGATCGCATGATCTGACTCCCCCTGATGTGAACGAACTGGGACGAACCGGCGCCTCGGGCGGGGTGTCCGCCGAACTCACGGGGAGTTCAGGCCGACCTCACGGCGCCCGGGAACGGCACCACACACTATGCGGTGGCTGTGGGGGCGTTCCGACGGAACCGCAACAGTTCCGTCACGGAAAGGATCTTGAGGCAACCCGTAACCCGGTGAGCGGTCGGGGGTTGGTAGCGGTGGGGGGTCTGCTGTCTGTGTGCGGTCCTCTGTGCCCGTGCCCAGTGGGAGGTCAGGGAAGTCGTGGCGGAAACCACCCGTGGGGGATGTGCGTCAGAGGAGGCCGTTGTGGGGCGTACGCCGGTGAAAACCCTCCCCGGTGATGCGGTCGACGACGACACGGCGCCGGGAACGCGCGTCGCACAGGAGGGGATTCTGCGCCGCCAGTCCGCGCGCGAGTCAGCGGCCCGGACCTATGCCCGGGCCCTGCCGATCGTCCCGGTGCGGGCGCGAGGACTGACCATCGAGGGCGCGGACGGCCGCCGCTACCTGGACTGCCTCTCGGGCGCCGGCGCGCTCGCGCTCGGGCACAACCACCCTGTCGTCCTGGAAGCCATCCGCAAAGTCCTCGACTCCGGCGCACCCCTGAACGTCCTCGACCTGGCCACCCCCGTCAAGGACGCCTTCATCACCGAGCTGTTCCACACCCTGCCGCCCGGACTCGCCGACCGGGCCCGTGTGCGCTTCTGCGGACCGGCCGGCAGCGACGCCGTGGAGACCGCCTGCGAACTCGTCCGGGCGGCGACCGGGCGGACCGGCCTCATCGCGTTCACCGGCGCCTGCCACGGAAGAACCGCCGGGCAGCACGACGCGCACACGGGCGCCCACGACGTACGGGTCACCCGCCTGCCCTACCCGCAGGACTACCGCTGCCCGTTCGGAGTCGGCGGCGAGACCGGGGCCGACCTCGCCGCCCGCTGGACCGAGTCCGTCCTCGACGACCCCAGGTCGGGCGTGCCGCTCCCCGCCGGGATGATCGTCGAGTCCGTCCAGGGCGAGGGCGGGGTGATCCCCGCACCGGACGCCTGGCTGCGGCGCATGCGGCAGCTCACGGCCGACCGGTCCGTCCCGCTGATCGTCGACGAGATCCAGACGGGCGTAGGGCGGACCGGCGCTTTCTGGGCGGTGGAACACAGCGGAGTGACCCCCGATGTCATGGTCCTCTCCAAGGCCATCGGAGGCAGCCTGCCGCTGGCCGTCGTCGTCCACCGCGACGACCTCGACACCGGGGAACCCGGCGCCCCCACCGGAACCTTCCGCGGCAACCAGCTCGCCATGGCCGCCGGCACGGCAACCCTCGCCCACGTCCGGCAGAACCGCCTCGCCGAGCGCGCGGCGACTCTCGGTGCGCGCATGCTGAGCCGACTCCGAGACCTGGCCCGGGAGTTCCGCTGCGTAGGAGATGTGCGGGGGAGGGGACTGATGATCGGCGTGGAGTTCGTGGATCCCGAAGGGGAAGCCTTGGGCGTCGGGCGGGTTCCCGGGGCTGAGCCAGATGGTGACTCTGTCGGCGGTGGGTCTGGGGCACGCTGCCGGGACGACGTGGGGGAGGCACCCTCCGGCTCGTGGCCATCGGTGATGCCGGACCGAGCGCGCCGGCCCCTTCCCGCCGCCCCCGAACTGGCCGCCGCGGTCCAGCGGGAGTGCCTGCGGCGCGGCCTCATCGTCGGACTCGGCGGCCGTCACGCGAGCGTCGTACGACTGCTGCCGCCGCTGACGATCACCGACGAACAGGCGGCCGCCGTACTGGACCGCCTGGCCGACGCCGTCCGAGCGGCTGCTCGGTGCCATGGGGGCGCGGCAACTGCGCGGAATACGCAGTGAGCCTCCATGCCGCGCTTGTTCACGCCGTGAGCTTCGACGCCGTGCAGGTTCACGTCATGAGCCCGCATGCGGTGAGGCCGCTTGCCTTGAGCCCTCGGGCTCCCACCAGCGAGCCGAGCGGAAGTCCTCGGCTCGCATCCCCGACCGTACGCCCCTGAACCACCCCATGAGGTACCCGTGTTGAACGCCATCCCCGATCCCGACGAGCACGCCACCATGCAGGGAGAGGGTTCCGTCGACGTCCGGCTGCCGGGTGCGTCAGTGGAATCGGCGGTCCCTGGTCAGAGGCCCGGGTCACCGCCCGCCGAGGGGCTGAACGCCGACCCTGTCACCGACCTCCTGGACCACCCGGACCCGCACATCGCCGCCCAGGCAGCCGCTGTGGAGAACCTGCTGCGCTGCTGGGTGCGTGAGAACAACCAGCCCGCCCCCGCCGACGGGATCCTGCGCATCCCCCTTCCCGCCAGCGGCACGGCCCTCCTCGCCCCGGTCCGCTACTGGTCCCCGACGGGCTGGCACCGCTTCGGCCTGCCGCAGCTCGCCGACGCCCCTGACCACGCCCCGCCGGCCGATGCCGTCACGGTCGCCGCCCTGCTCACCAGAGAGACGTTCGCAGAAAGCCGCGAGGTCGGCCCCGGCATCGGCCCCGACATCGGGCTCGTCCACGAGTCCGGTCTCACCGGTGCCCGTGCCTCGGCGGTCGGCGTCGCTGCCCGCGCCGGCCTCGACGGCGTCGCGCTGGTCGCGGGTGTCGCCGATTCCCTCCGCCGTGTCGCCGCCTTCGTCAGCGATCGCCGGGAACATCCGGCCGACGACCCTGACCTCTTCCTCGCCGCGGAGCAGGCACTCGTCCTCGGACACCCCTTGCATCCGTCCCCGAAGAGCCGCGAGGGCCTCTCCGAGACCGAAGCCCGGCTGTACTCACCCGAGTTGCGCGGTTCCTTTCCTCTGCACTGGATGGCTGTCGCTCCCGCCGCCCTCGCCACCGGCTCCGCCTGGACCGAACGCGGCCGCCCTGTCCCCGCCGCCCGGCTCACCGCACGCCTGGCCGGCACCGGCCTGCCACTGCCGGACGGGTACGCCCTGGTGCCCCTGCACCCCTGGCAGGCGTGCGAGGTCCGGCACCGTCCTGATACGGCAGCCCTGCTGGAATCGGGACTGCTCCGTGACCTCGGCACTCACGGCTCTCCCTGGCAGCCCACCTCCTCCGTACGAACCGTCTATCGAACCGATGCCCCCGCGATGCTCAAGCTGTCGCTGGGCCTGCGTATCACCAACTCCCGCCGCGAGAACCTCCGTAAGGAACTCAACCGGGGCGTCGAGGTCCACCGCCTGCTCCGCAGCGGCCTCGCGCAGCAGTGGCGTGCCGTGCATCCGGGCTTCGACATCGTGCGCGACCCGGCCTGGCTGGCTGTCGACGATCCCGATGGCGCCCCATTGCGCGGACTGGACGTGGTGATCCGCCACAACCCGTTCGCGCCGTCCGACGACGTCTCCTGTGTCGCCGGACTCGTCTCGCCGCGCCCGAGCTCCCCGGCTCGGCCGGATGCCGTTCCGGACCGCCCGGAGACACACGGCCCAGTACTTCGGTCCAGGCTGGCCGAGGTCGTCACGCGTCTCGCCCGCCAGACCGGCCGACCGCGCGGAGCCGTTTCCGCCGAGTGGTTCCTGCGCTACCTCCAGCACGTCGTGCGCCCCGTTCTGTGGCTGGACGCCGAGGCCGGCATCGCCCTGGAAGCGCACCAGCAGAACACCCTGCTCCTGTTGGACGCCGAGGGCTGGCCCACGGGTGGCCGCTACCGCGACAACCAGGGCTACTACTTCCGCGAGTCCCGGCGCGAGGAACTCGATGCCCGGCTGCCCGGCATCGGAGAGCAGAGCGACACGTTCGTCCGTGACGAGGTCGCCGACGAGCGCTTCGCGTACTACCTGGCCGTCAACAACGTACTCGGCCTCATCGGCGCGTTCGGCTCCCAGGGACTGGCCGACGAGCGGCTGCTGCTCGCCGCCTTCCGGCGCTTCCTCGGAAACGTCGCCTCCGGTCCGGCCCGGCTGCGCACGTCGCTGCCCGCCCGCCTGCTCGACTCACCGGTCCTGCGCTGCAAGGCCAACCTGCTGACCCGGCTGCACGGCCTCGACGAACTCGTCGGCCCCGTCGACACCCAGTCCGTCTACGTCACCATCGCCAACCCCCTGCACTCCTGACCACCCTGACCGTCCCTGACCACAACCGACCTCCTTCATCGCTGAGGACGTGCCGCCCCCCTTACTGAGAGGAGCGTTCGGTGCCCTTCGCCGACCCCATCACCGACCCCGGCACCGCTGTTCCCGTCACGGCCGACCTCGGCACTGATGCCGGCTTCAACGCCCCCTTCGGTGCCCGTTGCTGCGCCGGTTCCGACGCCGACCCCCGCAGCGGAGCCGATGCGCATCCCGGTGCGGGTGCCGGCGCGGATGCCGGTGAGGGGGACGCGGGTGAGGGCGGGCAGCGCGGCGAGGACACGATGGACCTGAGGCTCCCGGACGATCTCATCGCCCTCGTCGCGGACGACGCGTCCGACCGTCACGGAGCACGGTGGCGGGACCAGGAGGCGGCTCAGCGCTCCGTCTCCCTCACCGCGACCCGTGGCACTTCGCCCGTCCCGACTGAGGCCGACCTCCTCGACCGCGTCGCCGAGTGGGGTCCGGCCCACACATCCGCGGGTGTCTTCCACCTCGTCCCCGTGCGTGTCGACCGTGATCTTCCGCTCATCAGCCGCTGGATGAACGACCCGGCCGCGGCGTTCTGGGAGCTGTCCGGGCCGCAGAACGTGACCGAGGACCACCTGCGGGCCCAGATCGCCGACGACGGACGCAGCGTCCCGTGTATCGGCGTGCTGGACGGAGCGCCGATGAGCTACTGGGAGATCTACCGGGCGGATCTCGACCCGCTGGCCCGCCACTACCCCGCCCGGCCTCACGACACGGGACTCCACCTCCTCGTCGGTGCTGTCGCCGGCCGAGGGCGTGGCCTGGGCGGTCTGCTGTTGCGAGCCGTGGCCGATCTCGCTCTCGCCCAGCGGTCCTCCTGCGCACGCGTCATCGCGGAACCCGACATTCGCAACACCCCCTCCATCGCCGCTTTCCTGACCGCCGGCTTCCGGTTCTCCGCCGAGGTCGACCTGCCCGCCAAGCGGGCCGCCCTCATGGTCCGAGACCGGTCTCTTCGGCATCTGCTGTAGCGCTGTGTCATCGCGCCATCACTCATTGAACGCGGTGCGTGACGCTGCGGTTCCCGCGAGCCGCACTGATTTCTCGATCAGTTCGACGCTCTTCCTGCTCTTCCTGTTCGACGATCTCTTCGCGGATCTCTCCGCACTTCTGCAAGGGCCGGTCGGGGTCCGCTACGACCTGCTCTGTCTCAACGGGCCACGGCCCACCTGATCCATCCCGCCCGTCCCATCCCTGCCGAGGAGCCCAAGGTCTTGATCCCGTCCCCCGCCCCCGCCTTGATCACCCGTTTGTCAGTGCCGGGTCGTAGGGTGGTCGCGCTATGACGAAGCCCTCACTCCCCGAACTCCTGCATGCTGCCGTCACCGCCGTCGGCGGTACGGAGCGCCCCGGTCAGGTGACCATGGCCGAATCCGTCGCGGAAGCGATCGACGGCGGCTCCCACCTGCTGGTCCAGGCCGGCACCGGCACCGGAAAGTCGCTGGGCTACCTGGTGCCCGCGCTCGCGCACGGGGAGCGTGTGGTCGTCGCGACCGCCACCCTGGCCCTGCAGCGCCAGCTGGTGGAGCGCGACCTGCCGAGAACGGTCGAATCGCTGCACCCCCTGCTGCGCCGCCGTCCGGAGTTCGCGATGCTCAAGGGCCGGTCGAACTACCTGTGCCTGCACCGTCTGCACGAGGGTGTCCCGCAGGACGAGGAAGAGGGCCTCTTCGACCAGTTCGAGGCGGCCGCGCCCACCAGCAAGCTGGGTCAGGACCTGCTGCGGGTGCGCGACTGGGCGGACGAGACCGAGACCGGGGACCGTGACAACCTCACGCCCGGCATCTCGGACCGGGCCTGGGCCCAGGTGTCGGTGTCGTCGAGGGAGTGCCTGGGCGCCTCGAAGTGCGCCTACGGAGCGGAGTGCTTCGCCGAGATGGCCCGCGAGCGGGCCAAACTCTCCGACGTCGTCGTCACCAACCACGCGCTGCTCGCCATCGACGCCATCGAGGGCGCCCCGGTCCTTCCGCAGCACGAGGTGCTGATCGTCGACGAGGCCCATGAGCTGGTCTCCCGGGTCACCGGAGTCGCCACCGGCGAGCTCACCCCCGGCCAGGTCAACCGCGCGGTGCGTCGCGCCGCGAAACTCGTCAACGAGAAGGCGGCGGACCAGCTCCAGACCGCCTCCGAGGGGTTCGAGCGGCTGATGGAGCTGGCGCTGCCGGGCCGGCTCGAGGAAATCCCCGAGGACCTCGGCTACGCACTCATGGCATTGCGCGACGCGTGCCGCACCGTCATCTCCGCGATCGGCGCGACCCGCGACAAGTCCGTCCAGGACGAGGACGCCATCCGCAAGCAGGCGCTGGCGTCCGTGGAGAACGTGCACGACGTGGCGGAGCGGATCACGAACGGCTCCGAATGGGACGTCGTCTGGTACGAGCGCCACGACCGCTTCGGTGCCTCCCTGCGCGTCGCTCCCATGTCCGTCTCGGGCCTCCTGCGGGAGAAGCTCTTCGCCGACCGCTCCGTGGTCCTGACGTCCGCGACGCTGAAGCTGGGCGGCGATTTCAACGGCGTCGGTGCCTCCCTCGGCCTCGCCCCCGAGGGCACGGAGGGCGACGACCTCCCGAAGTGGAAGGGCATCGACGTCGGCTCGCCCTTCGACTACCGCAAGCAGGGCATCCTGTACGTCGCCAAGCACCTGGCGCGCCCCGCGCGGGACGGCGATCGCGCGGACATGCTCGACGAGCTCACAGAGCTGATCCAGGCGGCGGGCGGCCGCACCCTGGGCCTGTTCTCCTCGATGCGGGGAGCCCAGCTGGCCGCCGAGGAACTGCGCTCCCGGATCCCGGAGTTCCCGATCCTCCTCCAGGGCGAGGAGACGCTCGGCGAGCTCATCAAGAACTTCGCGGCGGACCCGAAGACCTGTCTGTTCGGCACGCTGTCGCTGTGGCAGGGCGTGGACGTACCCGGGCCCAGCTGCCAGCTGGTCGTGATGGACAAGATCCCGTTCCCGCGGCCCGACGACCCGCTGATGAGCGCCCGCCAGAAGGCCGTGGAGGACGCGGGCGGCAACGGCTTCATGGCGGTCGCCGCCACTCACGCCGCGCTCCTCATGGCCCAGGGCGCCGGCCGTCTCGTACGGGCATCGGGCGACCGGGGTGTGGTCGCCGTGCTGGACCAGCGGCTCGCGACGGCCCGGTACGGGGGCTATCTGAAGGCGTCGATGCCCGACTTCTGGTTCACGGCCGACCGCAATCAGGTGCGGAAGTCGCTGGCGGCGATCGATGCGGCGGCGCAGCAGACGGAAGCCGGATGAGTCTCGGGGGTCGGTCCGCGGCGGCGGAGCCACACGCCGACCCCCACCACTCAGCCTCAGGCTGACCCGCGGATACCGGGCCCGGACAGCACAGGGCCCCGGAACCGGCGCAGAGGTCCCGGGGCCCGGTCAGAGGGCGGGCCCGCTGGGCCCACCCGACGCGGTGCGTGGCGTCAGACGCGGCGCAGTACGGCCACCACCTTGCCGAGGATGGTCGCGTCGTCGCCGGGGATCGGCTCGTAGGCCGCGTTGTGCGGCAGGAGCCAGACGTGGCCGTCCTCGCGCTTGAAGCGCTTGACGGTGGCCTCTCCGTCGAGCATCGCGGCCACGATGTCGCCGTTCTCGGCGACCGGCTGGCGGCGAACCGTGACCCAGTCGCCGTCGCAGATCGCGGCCTCGATCATCGAGTCGCCTACGACCTTCAGGACGAACAGCTCACCGTCGCCGACGAGCTGGCGGGGGAGAGGGAAGACGTCCTCGACGGACTCCTCGGCGAGGATCGGGCCACCGGCGGCGATGCGGCCGACCAGCGGGACGTACGACGCGGCCGGCTTGCCCGCGGTGTCCGTGGGCTGCACGGAGGCGGCCTGGTCCGAGCCGCGTACCTCGTACGCGCGCGGGCGGTGCGGGTCGCGGCGCAGGAAGCCCTTGCGCTCCAGTGCCATCAGCTGGTGTGCGACGGAGGAGGTGCTGGAAAGGCCGACGGCCTGACCGATCTCCCGCATCGACGGCGGGTAGCCGCGCCGCTGCACTGAGTCCCTGATGACCTCGATCACGCGGCGTTGGCGGTCGGTGAGTCCGGAGCTGTCCGCCCGGATGCCGGGAGGTCGTCCGGGCAAGGAACGCTTGTGCCCCTCCGGGTTCGTGGCTTCATTCATCGCGTGCACCGGCTCGAGTCGGCTCTGGGAGCGGTCCTGGGCAGTGATGGTGGCACTGTCTGCGGTGGTGGTCACGTCGGCCCCTCTCGATGGTCTCCCTGCTGGACAACGGTAGTTGGTTTCGAAAGGTTGCGCCAAACACGCGTTCGAGTGAAAAATCGCGAATCGACTGACGCGATCATGTGTCCGGGTGTATTGGCTACCGCGTTGCCTGGCGGGCAAAAGGGCCCATTGCTGTACTCTTCACCGCCGGGGTGATCGTCTGTGGACTGTTGCCCCAGTCTGCCATCCGGCATTCCCCTGCCCTGGGATCGGCCCTCATCTGTGCGGGAGTCCCACGCCCCCTCCTCGCGGCGCCCACGGTATCTCCGCATGTGCCGTAGCGATACGGCCGTGCGCCAACGGATGCCGCCGCGTGCGAGTGGCGCGTGCGATCGGGGGTGAACAGCGGGGCGGCAGTGTGCGGTGAAGGCGGCCGTGATGCGGTCTGCCGCGCCCCACCTGCGTCTACGCGTGCGACACGCGTGCACGGCGTGGATGTATGAGCCAATCCCCACATCTAGTGGTTGGATTGCAGCAGCAGCCCACAAGTTGTGGTCCCCCGGGTCTCAGTGCCCATGGTCATCGCCTATGCTTGGGACTGCTTCGTGGGGCGCAAGAGGCCCGGCGAGGCTATTGAGTCTGCTGTGAGGAGGGTTGGGAGTTCATGCACTGCCCCTTCTGCAGGCACCCCGACAGCCGTGTCGTCGACAGTCGTACGACCGACGACGGCACGTCGATCCGCAGGCGCCGCCAGTGCCCTGACTGCTCCCGTCGTTTCACGACCGTGGAGACGTGCTCGCTCATGGTGGTGAAGCGGTCCGGAGTCACCGAACCCTTCAGTCGCACCAAGGTCATCAATGGGGTGCGCAAGGCGTGCCAGGGACGGCCCGTCACCGAGGACGCGCTCGCCCAGCTCGGCCAGCGGGTCGAGGAGGCGGTGCGGGCCACCGGAAGCGCCGAGCTGACCACCCACGACGTGGGGCTGGCCATTCTCGGCCCGTTGCAGGAGCTCGATCTCGTCGCCTATCTGCGATTCGCCTCCGTCTACCGGGCGTTCGACTCGCTCGAGGACTTCGAGGCGGCCATCGCGGAACTGAGGGACGGGACGGGACCCCCCGACGCGGACGACGGCGACCGCGAGGACACGGGTGCGGGGAGCCAGGAAGACGACCGCGGGCCCGGAGGGACGACACAGGTCCCCGAGCCCGCAGGCGCCGCCGACTGACCGGCGGGCCGGACCCGGACGGCAGCTCCGGGCCCGGCCGGGCGGCGGCGATGTGAAGACCTGTTGCGGGCGATGTGAGTGGGTGCCCGCAACACCAGACAGAACACCGTGCCACGGGAACAACGGGGCACTTCAGGGCGTTTTCGCCCGTACAGGGAGGCGGCATGACAGAGACGGCGAGCGGTCCGGCACGGAGTTCCCGCGCCAAGGGCACCAAGGCGAACAAGGGCCTGCGTATCGAGCGCATCCACACCACCCCTGGGGTCCACCCCTATGACGAGGTGGCGTGGGAAAGCCGTGACGTCGTCATGACCAACTGGCGCGACGGCTCGGTCAACTTCGAGCAGCGCGGCGTCGAGTTCCCCGACTTCTGGTCGGTGAACGCGGTCAACATCGTCACCAGCAAGTACTTCCGCGGTGCCGTCGGCACCCCGCAGCGCGAGACCAGCCTCAAGCAGCTGATCGACCGCATCGTGAAGACGTACCGGAAGGCCGGAGAGGACCACAAGTACTTCGCCTCTCCCGCCGACGCCGAGATCTTCGAGCACGAGCTGGCGTACGCCCTCCTGCACCAGATCTTCAGCTTCAACAGCCCTGTCTGGTTCAACGTCGGCACCAAGCAGCCGCAGCAGGTCTCCGCCTGCTTCATCCTGGCCGTCGACGACTCCATGGAGTCGATCCTCGACTGGTACAAGGAAGAGGGCATGATCTTCAAGGGCGGCTCCGGCGCCGGCCTGAACCTCTCCCGGATCCGCTCCTCCAAGGAACTGCTGTCCTCCGGCGGAAACGCCTCCGGCCCGGTCTCCTTCATGCGCGGCGCCGACGCCTCCGCAGGAACGATCAAGTCCGGTGGTGCCACCCGCCGTGCCGCCAAGATGGTCGTCCTCGACGTGGACCACCCGGACATCGAGGACTTCATCGAGACCAAGGTCAAGGAAGAGGAGAAGATCCGCATCCTGCGGGACGCGGGCTTCGACATGGACCTGGGCGGCGACGACATCGCGTCCGTCCAGTACCAGAACGCCAACAACTCGGTCCGCGTGAACGACGAGTTCATGACCGCGGTCGAGCAGGGCGGCCAGTTCGGGCTGCGCGGCCGGATGACCGGCGAGGTCATCGAGGAGGTGGACGCCAAGGCGCTCTTCCGCAAGATCGCCGAGGCCGCGTGGGCCTGCGCCGACCCCGGCATCCAGTACGACGGCACCATCAACAACTGGCACACCTGCCCCGAGTCCGGCCGGATCACCGCGTCGAACCCGTGTAGCGAGTACATGCACCTGGACAACACGTCCTGCAACCTGGCCTCGCTGAACCTGATGAAGTTCCTCAAGGACGACGGCAAGGGCAACCAGTCCTTCGAGGCCGAGCGCTTCCAGAAGGTCGTCGAGCTGGTCATCACCGCGATGGACATCTCGATCTGCTTCGCCGACTTCCCGACCCAGAAGATCGGCGACAACACGCGGGCGTTCCGCCAGCTCGGCATCGGCTACGCCAACCTCGGCGCCCTGCTGATGGCCACCGGCCACGCCTACGACTCCGACGGCGGCCGTTCCCTCGCCGGATCCATCACCTCGCTGATGACCGGTACGGCCTACCGGCGCTCCGCCGAACTCGCCGCGGTCGTCGGCCCGTACGACGGCTACGCCCGCAACGCCGACGCTCACAAGCGCGTCATGAAGCAGCACTCGGACGCCAACGACACGGCCGTCCGCATGGACGACCTGGACACCCCGGTGTGGGCCGCCGCCAGCGAGGCCTGGCAGGACGTGGTGCGCCTCGGTGAGAAGAACGGTTTCCGTAACTCCCAGGCGTCCGTGCTCGCCCCGACCGGCACCATCGGCCTCGCGATGTCCTGCGACACCACCGGTGTCGAGCCCGACCTCGCGCTGGTCAAGTTCAAGAAGCTGGTCGGCGGCGGCTCGATGCAGATCGTCAACGGCACCGTGCCGCAGGCGCTGCGCCGCCTGGGCTACCTGGAAGAGCAGATCGAGGCGATCGTCGCCCACATCGCCGACCACGGCAACGTGATCGACGCCCCGAGTCTCAAGCCCGAGCACTACGAGGTGTTCGACTGCGCCATGGGCGAGCGGGCCATCTCTGCGATGGGCCACGTCCGCATGATGGCCGCGATCCAGCCGTGGATCTCCGGCGCCATCTCCAAGACGGTCAACATGCCGGAGTCGGCGACCGTCGAGGAGGTCGAGGAGATCTACTTCGAGGCCTGGAAGCTGGGCGTCAAGGCGCTCGCGATCTACCGCGACAACTGCAAGGTCGGCCAGCCGCTCTCCGCCAAGAAGAAGGAAGAGGCGAAGGCCGAGGAGCCCGCAGCCGTCGAGGCCAAGGTCGAGAAGGTGGTCGAGTACCGCCCGGTCCGCAAGCGCCTCCCGAAGGGACGTCCCGGCATCACCACGTCCTTCACCGTCGGCGGTGCCGAGGGCTACATGACCGCCAACTCCTACCCGGACGACGGTCTCGGCGAGGTCTTCCTGAAGATGTCCAAGCAGGGCTCGACCCTCGCGGGCATGATGGACGCCTTCTCCATCGCGGTCTCCGTGGGCCTCCAGTACGGCGTCCCCCTGGAGACGTACGTCTCGAAGTTCACGAACATGCGCTTCGAGCCGGCCGGCATGACGGACGACCCGGACGTGCGGATGGCTCAGTCGATCGTCGACTACATCTTCCGCCGCCTGGCGCTGGACTTCCTGCCCTTCGAGACGCGCTCCGCGCTCGGCATCCACTCCGCCGAGGAGCGTCAGCGTCACCTGGAGACCGGTTCGTACGAGCAGAGCATCGGCGATGACGAGGTCGACGTCGAGGGTCTGGCCCAGTCGGCGCCGCGCGCCCAGGAGCTGAAGGCCGTCACCGAGCCGAAGAACGAAGTGGCGGCCCAGCCCGCCCCGCAGCAGGCCCACACCAGTGCCGAACTGGTGGAGATGCAGCTGGGCATCCAGGCCGACGCCCCGCTGTGCTTCTCCTGCGGTACGAAGATGCAGCGCGCCGGTTCGTGCTACATCTGCGAGGGCTGCGGCTCGACCAGCGGCTGCAGCTGATGCCGAGCGCCTGAGCCGATGACGGAGGGGCACCGCCTTTGGGCGGTGCCCCTCTCGTCGTCACGGGCCGCGGATGTCACGGCATGGTGCTCATGCCCGGCGTGCCGCACCCATCGTCCTGGTGAAGGCCACGGGGTCGCCCTCGAAACCACGCAGGCCGGGGTGGAAGGCCCAGGGACCGGAGCCGTCCCGGACGAACTCCGCGACCGTCGCGGCCGTCGCCCCCAGGACACCGCCGAAGTCGTCCTCCGCGAGGACCGTGTACCCCTCGCGGATGCGCAGGCCGGGGTTGACCACGCTGACGAAGGTGCGCTCCGCCGGGCGCTGCTGGATGACGACACCGACGACCACGCGCGCGTACCGGGCGTCGAGCCGGTCGAGTTCTAGCGTCATGACCTCGTCGTAGCCGAAGCCCTGGCCGTCCTTGCTGTCCCGGTTGAGGTAGATGGTGCCGTCGGGGGAGCGGCTGTCGAAGTGCACCACATAGGCGGGATCGCCCTGCGGGTCGTCCGCCAGGTACGTCGCCGCGACGAGGTCCAGATCGGTGGACGGCTGCCCCGCCGGACTGGGATCCCACCTCATCGCGATCTCGATCTTGCTCAGTCCCTTGTTGAGCCCGTCCACCAGAGTCCCCTTTCCGGTACCGACCCGCCTGTTCGCCCCAACTGCCGGGCGCTTACGACTGTTTGTCCATCCTGCCACGCGTGCGGGTGCGCGCGTGGAGGAGCGGTCCGGCCGAGAGTGACCGGCGCCACGCTCCGTGGCCTTACCATGGCGCGGTGCTGGTCAAGTGGATTCGCTGCACCGTGGTGGACCGCCGCGGTTTCGAGCGGGGGCAGCGGAAGTGGGCGGGGCTTCTGGGGGAGCCGGGGTTTC
The DNA here is from genome assembly GCF_045040895.1 of Streptomyces purpurascens. NCBI lineage: Bacteria > Bacillati > Actinomycetota > Actinomycetes > Kitasatosporales > Streptomycetaceae > Streptomyces > Streptomyces purpurascens. Next base: position 6,881,823 of record NZ_CP108341.1, read on the forward strand.
GCGGGCAGGGGGGTGGCTGGAGCCGGGGGCGGCCGGACGTGGCGCACATATTCGCGTTCTGGGAGAGCCGCGCCTTCTACGACTCCTTCATGGCGCGGTCCCACGACCGGCTGGCGTCGGCCCAGTCGGGCACCTTCAAGGACGCCCAGGTCAGGCTCTTCGACTACCGCTTCGACGTGAAGACCGGCTTCGAACCGCGCTTCACGGACGCCGACCTGCTGCGGGTGGCGCTCTGCCGTGTCCACGAGGCGCGGGCCGAGCATTTCGTGCTGATGCAGGAGAAGGTCTGGAACCCGGCGATGGCCGGCTCTCCCGGCATGGTGCGCGGGCTGTTCGGCGAGGCGCCCGGGCACGAGTTCCTGGTGCTGTCGATGTGGCGTTCGGACGCCGAGCACGGCAAGTACCGCACCGAGCGCGTGGAGCGGCTCGCCCTGAGGGCCCAGACGGAGGCGGACGTGGCGGCGCTCACCGGGGACATCGTGGGCATGGAGTCGAGCTGGACCGTCTGACCCGGCCGACCCGGAAGTCTGACCTTCGAGGACGAGGTCGCCGAGCTTGACCCGCTGTGGGAGTGGTCCGATTCGAAACGGTCTGGACGGATTGGTTCCGGTCGGCGATGGGCGTGACCTGTGTGACCTGTGGTGCAGGATCTGTGTGACCTACGCTGTATGGGTGGGGTATGAGTGCTGCGCAAGCGCTCACCCGATCTAGGGTCTTGGCATGGCACGACCACGGCGCATCGTCCTTGTCCGGCACGGCGAGTCAACGGGCAATGTTGATGACTCCGTGTACGAGCGTGAACCCGACCACGCCCTGGCTCTGACCGAACGGGGTCGGCGGCAGGCGGAGGCGACGGGAGAGCGGCTGCGCGAACGGTTCGGCGGTGAGCGCGTCAGTGTGTACGTCTCCCCGTACCGCCGTACGCACGAGACGTTGCGTTCCTTCCATCTCGACCCCGAGTTCATACGCGTACGCGAGGAGCCCAGGCTGCGCGAGCAGGACTGGGGCAACTGGCAGGACCGGGACGAGGTCCGTCTCCAGAAGGCCTACCGGGACGCGTACGGCCACTTCTTCTACCGCTTCGCCCAGGGCGAGTCCGGAGCCGATGTCTACGACCGGGTCGGCGGCTTCCTGGAGAGCCTGTTCCGCAGTTTCGAGGACCCCGACCATCCGCCGAACGTCCTCATCGTGACCCACGGTCTGGCCATGCGGCTGTTCTGCATGCGGTGGTTCCACTGGACGGTCGCGGAGTTCGAGTCACTGTCGAACCCGGGGAACGGTGAGGTGCGGATGCTCGTTCTGGGAGACGACGGCAAGTACACCCTCGACCGGCCGTTCGACCGCTGGCGAGATCCCGAACCCTACGGGATCACCGGATAGAGTGGCAGGGCGATGACCGCTGACTCCTCCCCCGACGGGCGCCTGGACCGCGCCCTGGCCAGCCTGCGCGGACTGTCCGTCGGGGACGCCCTGGGTTCCCAGTACTTCGTGCCGGTGAACTACCCGCTGCTGAAGCGCCGCGAGGTGCCGTCCGGGCCGTGGCAGTGGACCGACGACACGGAGATGGCCGGTTCCGTCGTCGCCGTCCTGGCCGCCCACCACCGCGTCGACCAGGACGCCCTGGCCCGTTCCTTCGCCGAGCACCACGACTTCGACCGTGGCTACGGCCCCGCGGTCAACCGACTGCTGCGACTCGTCCGGGAGGGCGGGGACTGGCGCGAACTCGCGGCCGGGCTCTTCAACGGACAGGGGTCCTGGGGGAACGGCGCCGCGATGCGGATCGCCCCGCTGGGCGCTTGGTACGCGGGTGATCCGGAGCAGGCGACTCACCAGGCGGAGATCTCGGCCTACACCACCCACCAGCACCGCGAGGCGGTCGTCGGTGCGATGGCCGTCGCCGCGGCCGCCGCCTTCGCGGCCGCCCCCGGCGGGCCGCCCGGCCCCGAGGCCCTCCTCGACGGGGTCATCGACCTGGTGCCGAAGAGCGCGGTGGGCGCGGGGCTGCGCCGGGCCCGGGACATGCTCGACTACGGCGACCCGGCCACGGTGGCGGCGGTACTGGGGTGCGGTCGGCGCACGACCGCCCATGACACCGTGCCCTTCGCCCTCTGGTCGGCGGCGAGAAGCCTCGGTGACTACGAGCAGGCGTTCTGGACGACCGCGCAGGTCGGCGGGGACGTCGACACCACCTGCGCAATCGTCGGCGGCGTGATCGCCGCGGGCAAGGTCGGAACACCGCCCGCCGAGTGGGTGGGTCGGACGGAACCGCTCCCGGACTGGGTGCCTGCGTCGGCCTAGCGGCAAGGCTCTTTCACCTCTTCGGGAACTCTCCGTACATCGCGGGAACTCTCCGTAATCGCCCACTCGTTGTCGTGACATCCGCTGTGCGAGCCGGCAGGGCACGCGGGCACCGGAGTGGAGCGATGGGGGTGAACATGGGCGTCCTGCTCGCGGTTCTGATCCACTGGTGGGGCGCTCTCTCGCGCCGTCCGCGAAGCGAACCGGTCGCGAACCGGCCCGACAGCCGCCGCCAGGCAAATGGCACGCCCGTCGGCGAGCTGCCGGAGCCGGCTCGCGACGCTGTTGCGTCAGCCGAGTCCCGGCCCGGCCGACCCGGCGAGTGCCTCCAGGTCACTCTTGCGGACCCGGATCACCAGCCAGGCCGTGGCCAGGGCGAGGACGGCCATCGCCGCGGCCGGGATGAAGGCTGTCGAGATGCCCTGGGCCAGCACCTCGTGCCCCCACGGTGCGGGCAGTTGCTGCGTACGGGCGAACTCGGCCTTCTGCTCCGCGGAGCCCTCGGCCATGAACTGCGGAAGTTGCTTCTCCGCCTCGTCCCGGGTCGCCGTGCCGAAGACCGTCGTCAGGATGGCCAGGCCCAACGATCCGCCCACCTGCTGCGTCGTGTTGAGCAGCCCGGAGGCGGCGCCCGCCTCGTGCGGGGCGACACCGGAGACGGCGGTGAGCGTCAGCGTCACGAAGTTCAGCCCCATACCGAAGCCGAACACCAGCATCGGACCGAGGACTCCGCCGACGTAGGAACTGTCGGAGCTGATGAGCGCCTGCCAGGCCAGTCCGATCATCGCGAGCGCCGAGCCCGCGAGCATGAACGGCTTGGGACCCAGCACCGGCAGGAACCGCTGCGACAGACCCGCGCCGAGCGCGATCACGACCGTCACGGGCAGGAAGGCGAGCCCCGCCTCGATCGGGCTGTAGCCGAGTACGTTCTGCACGAACAGCACGATGTAGAAGAACATCCCGAACATCGCCGCGGCCAGGCTCAGCATGATCACGTACGTGCCGGAGCGGTTGCGGTCGGCGAACATCCGCAGCGGGGTGATCGGTTCCTTGGCCCGGGACTCGATGATCCCGAAGGCCAGCAGCAGGATCACCGCGGCGCCGAAGGACCCGATGGTGAGACTGTCCCGCCATCCCTCGTCCGCAGCACGGATGAAGCCGTAGACGAGGGACGCCATCCCCGTGGTCGAGGTCACCGCACCCGCGATGTCGAACCGGCCGGTGTGCCGAACGGACTCGTTGATGTAGAGCGGTGTGAGCACGGCGATCAGCACGCCGATCGGTACGTTCACGAAGAGCACCCAGCGCCAGTCGAGCCACTCGGTGAGCATGCCGCCGGCGAGCAGGCCGATGGCGCCACCGCCCGCCGACACCGCGGCGAAGACCCCGAAGGCCCGGTTGCGCTCCGGACCCTCGGGAAACGTGGTGGTGATGAGCGCCAGCGAGGTGGGCGACGCGATGGCGCCCCCCACGCCCTGCAGGACCCGTGCGGCCAGCAACTGCCAGGGCTCCTGGGCGAGCCCGCCGAGCAGCGAGGCGAGGGTGAACAGCAGGATGCCGGTCATGAAGACCCGGCGGCGGCCGAGGATGTCACCGGCCCGGCCGCCGAGGAGCAGCAGACCGCCGAAGGTGAGTGTGTAGGAGCTGACGACCCAGGTGAGGTCGGTGGTGCTGAACTTGAGCGCGTCTTGAATGTGCGGGAGCGCGATGTTCACAATTGTCGCGTCGAGTACCACCATGAGTTGGCAGGCGGCGATGACGGTGAGTGCGATGCCGGGATGTCCCTCCCGGCGGGCCGCACCTGGCTTCTGGTCCTGGAGCAATGGAGAGGTTGTCACTATGGGTCCCCCACGAGTGCGTTAGTGAACGCTTGCGTTCACTGCCGCGTCAAAGGTAATGAGTCCCGGACAGTGAACGCAAGCGTTCACTCGTGGCGTCGTCGTTCGGCATGTCCCCCTCTGTCGCCGTGCGGCACGCCCTCACATCCCCGAAATCCCCGCTTCTCTGTTCGTTGGAGAGAGTCAGATGGTTACCCCGAGCTGGGCGGACGCCCCCGCTCAGACAGCCGCCCGCCGCCGCGGCGCCGTGCTCGAGCGAGCGATCCTCGACGCCGCACTGGACCAACTCAGCACCGTCGGCTGGAACGGCCTGACGATGGAGGGCGTCGCCGCCGGCGCCCAGACCGGCAAGGCCGCGGTCTACCGGCGCTGGCCGTCCAAGGAGGACCTTGTCGCCGACGCTCTGCGTGCCGGTCTGCCGCGTTTCGACGCGGCACCCGACGAGGGTGGGGTGCGTGAGGACCTCTTGGCGCTGTGCCTGCGAGCCCGGGATGCGATGTTCTCCCGCCCCGGTGTCGCGCTTCGCTCGGTGATTCACGAATGCGACACGACGCAGGCCGAGAGGTTTCATGCCGTGATCTTCGAGGGGGTCGTGGAGCCCACCATCCAGATGCTGCGGGAGGTCATCGAGCGCGGAATCCAGCGAGGGGAGGTGCGTTCTGACGCTGCGAACGGCTATGTCTTCGATGCCATTCCGGCGATGATGATGTACCGCTCCAAGATGTGCGGCTGCGAATGGCGGGATCATGAAATCGAGGAGATGATCGACCAGTTGATGGTTCCGCTGCTGCGGCCGAGCGGCTCCTGACAAGGGCCCGCGAAGGGTGTGACGCCGCCAGGGTGGGCCAGGGTGTCGCGGGCGCTTCCGGGCGGCGTAACCTAGGTGCGCCATGCCGTACGAACCACCTACTCACACCGTCGAGCGCTCCCTTCGAGCCACGACCGGAGCGAAGATCGTTGCAGGTGTCGACGAGGTGGGGCGCGGCGCGTGGGCCGGTCCTGTCACCGTCTGCGCGGCGGTCACCGGACTGCGCCGGCCGCCCGAGGGCCTCACGGACTCGAAGCTGCTCACCATCAAGCGGCGCACCGAACTCGCCGAGACACTGCGGACGTGGGTGACGTCGTACGCCCTGGGTCATGCCTCCCCGGAGGAGATAGACGAACGGGGTATGACGGCCGCGCTGCGGCTCGCGGCGGGACGTGCGCTGGATGCCCTGCCGGTCCGTCCGGACGCGGTCATCCTCGATGGCAAGCACGACTATCTCGGTGCGCCCTGGCGGGTCCGTACGGTGATCAAGGGCGACCAGTCCTGCGTGGCGGTAGCAGCGGCATCGGTGATCGCCAAGGTTCAGCGCGACAAAATGATGGCCGAACTGGGTATCGACCATGCAGACTTCGGCTTTGCGGACAACGCCGGGTATCCATCTCCCGTGCACAAGGCCGCACTGGCGGAGCGGGGCCCCACCCCCTACCACCGGTTGTCATGGGCGTATCTTGATGCGCTGCCCCAGTGGCGGCACCTCAAGAAGGTCCGCAGCTGGGCGGACGGAAGTGTTCCGGAGATCGAGGGTCAGCTCGGCTTCGATTTCTGACGGTTTCGTTCGCACGCATGCGCCACCCGCCGACGCGGGCCGTACCAGCGTTTGATAAATATCAACTCATGCCTCTCATTCCCGAGGAGCCTCAGATTCACGAGAGTGCCCAGGGTCCCCGCGCCACTCCGGCCAGCAGCCGCACCGCGCCGACCCCCCGTCCCGTACCCGGCCCCCGTCCCGCGGCTCCGTCGCGTCCCGGTCGTCCCGGCCCTCTCCGGCCCGCGCCGCCGGTGCAACGTACGCCGCGTGACACAGCCGCCACGCCCGGTCCGTCCGGGCCCGCCGCCGGTGCCGCCGCTCCGGCCGCCCCGCAGATCCAGCTGATCCCGGCTTCCGCTCAAGGCGCGCTCGACGCCGCCGAGGAGGCCGTGGACCTGCTCCTGGACGCGGGTCGCGCCCCCAGCGACGTCCTGGTGATCACGACCGGCGAACAGCACCCGTGGGCCACCCACGAGCTGTCCTTCGGTGAAACCTCCTACTGGGCCCAGCACGACGCCCGTGACGACGTCTTCTACACGGACGCCACCATCGCGGCCCGCGCCGCGTCGCGTCCGGTGGTCGTGGTCGCCGTCAACGGCGGTTCCGAGGCCGTAGCCGCGAGCGCGCTGTCCCTGGCCCACTCCCGGGCGAACACCCTGCTGATCGTCTGCGGTGACCCGCAGCAGATCAACTCGGTGCTGGGCGCGGGCGTCTGAGCCACTTCCTCAGCGTCCGGTCGGGCGCTGGGGAGGGCTTCAGGCGCCGCTACGGCGACGCCGCAGGGTGGGCGGTTCGGCATGCCCGGAGGACTGGACGCCGTGACTGCGTACGGGCCTTGCCCGGTTGGGGAGCGCCTTCCGCGGCACTGCGTGAGTCGGCACACGAGCTCGTATGCCGTGCGTTGGGGCACGGCACAGCGGCCCGTGCGAAACGGTCTGGCCAGAGGGCTTCAGCGTGCCGCCGCTGCGCGGCGCAGGACCTCCGAGGCGGCGCCGCCGGTGCGCGGCAGCGGTGGCGCCGCCTCGGACATGGCGAACGGCTCCGGTGCCGAGGCCGAGTGGGGGCGGCGTCCGCCGCGGCCCTCGCCGAGGACTTGCCAGCCGTCACGCGTCAGCGTGATGTACGCCCCGCAGCGCAGGCCGTGCAGGGTGCAGGCGTCGCGCAGGCCCCACATCCACGCGCCGTCCTCCTCCGTCCAACGCGCGTCGCCCTCACGGCAGTAGAGCAGCACCGCGGTCCGCACCGGGGTGCGGCGCCGCAGATCGTGCGGGATGATCCGGCGCAGCTGCGCGAGCAGCACGTTGCGGAACATCCAGCCGTCGGCCGGGGCCTGGCGGCGTACGAACGAGGCGCTCGCCCGCAGGCGCTCGTCCGGGTCGAGCACGGCGACGACAGCGGTCGCCGGCTGCGGGTGGTGCCGGGCATGCAGTCCGCTGACGACCTCACGGGGGTCGCGCAACAGTGGGATCCCGGCGGCGGCCCATTCCGCGGGTTCGAGCAAGCGGTTGGCGGAAGCGGCGGACGTCGACGCCGCTGCCGAGGCCGGAGCGAATCCGAAGGTCACGGTCCTCCCTTCGGCTACGCGCCCACACTGCGGGCGAGGTCGGATTCCTGGGAGCGCGCACCGCAGCGAAGCCCTACCGGATCGGCGGGCGCGCCGTGCGGGAGCGGACCTCAATTCTTCCTGTCGAACTTGAATGCGGCAACGAGCAATTGAGGCCGTCGACCGTTATCAGATGATGCGCGGCTAATATCCCTACGCAGTGCGCCACCGGGCCACCCATGGGGCGTTCGAGCACGACACGTTCGTACGTCACGGGGGCGTGCGGCGTCCAGAGGTGTGCGCACGTGGTCAGGCGGCGGGTGCCCTGTGATCCGGGGCGGACACCTTGCTCCGGAGCATCGGTCGTCAGCCCTGCAAGGCCAGCACGAGCGGCAACACCCCCTGCGCACCGGAGCGTCGGAGCATGCGAGCCGCGACCGCGAGGGTCCACCCGGTCTCCGTGTAGTCGTCCACGAGGAGGACCGGGCCCTGGGCCTCGGCCAGGGCGGAGGCGAGAGCGGGCGACACCGTCAGAGCGCCGTCGAGTGCCTTCAGCCGCTGGGCGCTGTTGCTCCGGGAACCCGGGTGCGCGTCGCCGGTGTACTCGATGGCACCCAGCAGCGGCAGTCGGCCGACTTCCGCGATGCGCGCTCCCAGGGAGTGGATCAACGCGGGGCGGGTGCGGGATGCCACAGTGACGACGCCGACCGGGCGCGGCTGGGCGTCCGACGTGCCGGAAGCCCAGCCGCCGGGACCCTTGGCCCAGTCGGCCAACACGCTCACCACCGCCTTCGCCACGTCATCCGGGACGGGCCCGTCGGGGGCCTGGGGTGCGAGCAGGGGCCGCAGCCGATTGCCCCAGCCGATGTCCGACAGACGCCCCAAGGCGCGTCCCGATGCGGCCTGTTCGCCGGCCGGGATACGTCCCTTGAGGTCCACTCCGATCGCCGGCAGCCCTGTGGGCCACATACGGCGGGGCTCCACCTCGACACCCGCTCGGCCCAGGTCCACGCGCGCGGCGTCGAGTGCCTCCTCGGACGTGTCGGCGAGGAAGCGCGGGCCCGTGCAGTTGTCGCAGCGACCGCACGGCTTGGCCGCCTCGTCGTCGAGCTGGCGCTGCAGGAACTCCATGCGGCAGTCCGTCGTCGACGCGTACGCGCGCATGGCCTGCTGCTCGGTCTCCCGCTGACGTGCCACCCACGCGTACCGCTCGGCGTCGTACGTCCACGGCTGCCCGGTCGAGATCCAGCCGCCCTTGACCCGCTTGACCGCACCGTCCACGTCGAGAACCTTGAGCATGGTCTCCAGACGGGAGCGGCGCAGTTCCACCAGAGGTTCCAGAGCGGGCAGTGACAAGGGCTTCTCCGCGTGCGCGAGGAGATCGAGCGTGCGGCGCACCAGGTCTTCCGAGGGGAAGGCGAGGGACGCGAAGTACTTCCAGATCGCCTCGTCCTCCTTGCCCGGGAGCAGGAGCACCTCGGCGTGCTCCACACCGCGTCCCGCGCGGCCCACCTGCTGGTAGTAGGCGATGGGGGAGGAGGGAGAGCCGAGGTGCACCACGAAGCCCAGATCGGGCTTGTCGAAGCCCATGCCGAGCGCGGAGGTGGCGACCAGTGCCTTCACCTTGTTGGCGAGCAGGTCCTCCTCGGCCTGCTGACGATCGGCGTTCTCCGTCTTGCCCGTGTACGAGGAGACCGTGTGCCCGCGCTGCCGGAGAAAGGCGGTGACCTCCTCGGCGGCGGCCACGGTGAGCGTGTAGATGATCCCGGAGCCCGGTAGTTCGTCGAGGTGCTCGGCGAGCCAGGCCATCCGATGCGCGGCGTCCGACAGCCGCAGCACGCTCAGGCTCAGGCTGTCGCGGTCCAGCGGGCCCCGCAGCACGAGGGCGTCCGAGCTGCCGCCGGTGCCGAGCTGTTCCGCGACGTCGGCCGTCACACGCGCGTTGGCGGTGGCCGTGGTCGCGAGCACCGGCACACCGGGCGGGAGGTCGGCGAGCATGGTGCGCAGCCGGCGGTAGTCCGGCCGGAAGTCGTGGCCCCAGTCGGAGATGCAGTGGGCCTCGTCCACCACCAGGAGCCCGGTGGCCGCCGCGAGCCGGGGCAGCACCTGGTCCCGGAAGTCCGGGTTGTTGAGCCGCTCCGGACTGACCAGCAGGACGTCCACCTCACCCGCGGCGATCTCGTCCTGAACGGCCTCCCACTCCTCGGTGTTGGAGGAGTTGATGGTCCGGGCGTGGATGCCGGCGCGGGCCGCCGCCTCGACCTGGTTCCGCATGAGAGCGAGCAGCGGGGAGACGATCACCGTCGGACCGCTGCCCTGCGCCCGCAGCAGCGAGGTCGCCACGAAGTAGACCGCGGACTTGCCCCAGCCCGTGCGCTGAACGACCAGGGCACGTCGTCTGTCGGCGACCAGTGCCTCGATCGCCCGCCACTGGTCCTCGCGCAGCCGGGCCGCTCCCGAGACGTCCCCGACGAGACGGGCGAGAACCGTGTCGGCTGCCGCCCGGAGATCCGCGTTGCTCGTGTGCTCCATGCGTTCCATGAAACAGGACGGCAGTGACAACGGGAGCGGTGCACCGGGAGACACGAGTGCCGGGAAGCTCCTAATGACGTGTCCCTGATTGAAGTTATCCACAGGGCAAACCGGAGGTTTGTATTCCGCGAGATCGTCTCCGCATGACGAACCACAGCGAAGCGACTGGATCCCCTGAAAACGGCGACATCAGCGGGCCCGACGCACCAGGCAGGCACGAGGACGGTGGACAGCAGAAGCGGGAGCCGAACGCGGGCGACCCGGCCGGACTGCACGCCCCCGTCCCCGCGCACGACAGTCACGGCGGCGAGCATCAGGTCACCCTGCGCACCCCGGCCGAACTGGCCGATGCCCTGCCGTATCTGCTCGGGTACCGCCCTGAGGACAGCATCGTCCTGGTCGCCCTGCACGACAGGGACGGACGCGGACGGTTCGGAGGGCGGGCCCGGCTCGGTATCCCCGCCAACGCGGACGACTGGCCGTCCGCAGCCGGACAACTGGCCCACGGCCTGGTGACGGGCAGCGAGCGCCGAGGGGCCAGGCCCGAGTCGATGGTCGCCTTCCTCTGCCAGGAGCCGCAGAAGGGCGAGTCCGGGCAGCAGGTCATGGAGCGGCTGAGGCCGCTGGCCCAGAGGCTGCGCGTCGAGTGCGGTTCCCGGGACGTGGTGGTGGTCGAGGCGCTGTGCATCTCGGAGGGTCGCTACTGGTCGTACTGCTGTGACAACGCGGCATGCTGCCCGCGCGAGGGAGCCCCCATGGGTCTGCCCGGCACCTCCGTGCTGGCCGCCGCGGCCACCTACGCGGGGATCCAGGTGCGCGGCACGCTGCGGGAGCTACGGGCCCGGCTGCTGCCTTGGGAGAACGCCGCCGCCCTCGAACAGGAGGCCGCCCTCGACACCGCCAGCATGACGCTGGTCCCGAGGCTCCTGGACGAGGTGGGCCGCGCCTCCGTGGCCGACGAGACGCTGGAACTGGCCGGGAGGGTCCTGGACCGCTTCGCCGAGGCGCGGCCCGTCTCCGGCATGCTTCTGGCGGACCTCCGCGACGACGAACTTCTCGGGTACGACGAGGCCGCCCGGTTGATCCTGGGTCTCCAGGACCGTGCGACCCGCGACCGCGCGGCCGAGTGGATGGAGGGCGACGAGGCCGCACGCGCCCTTCGTCTCTGGCGGACGCTGGCCCGCCGCTGCGTCGGCCCCTACGGCGAACATGCCGCTGCGCCCCTCACTCTCGCGGGCTGGGTCGCATGGTCCACCGGCGACGAACTGGAGGCCCGGGAAGCCCTCGCCATGGCCCTGGGCGCGGATCCCGACTACCTGTTCGCCCGCCTCCTGCACCAGGCTTGCAACGAAGGCCTCGACCCGGAGTCGATCCGCACCTGCCTGCGAGCGGAGCGCGAAGGCCGTGGGCGAGCGGTGGTCGACCACGCCATGATCCGTGCGCACGTTGCCGAGGCTGTCGGGCGAGAGACAGTGGTGCCACAGCCCGACCCCGACCCCACGCCCACAGCGGCGCCCTCACGCCGTCGCCGCCGCTCCCGTTCCGCCGGTGCTCCCGACACCGCCTCCGGCCGTACCCGTGCCGGCCGTGACACGAGCACGCCTACTTCGCTCGGGCGTAAGCCGGCAGGCACCACGCGCCCTGCCGGTGCCGCGGAAGCCGGCATGCGCCCCGAGCGTGCGACGACGGGTCCCGCGCGATCCGGCAGTGCGCGCTCGGGCGGCACGCGTGCGCGCACCCCACGGAAAGCAGCCATGCCCTGTCGGGACACGGGTCAGGAAGGCGTGCAGCCCGGCCACGGTACGGAGGGGGAGGAGTGACCCATCGCCCCCACCCGCCGCGTGGCCTTGACGCGCAAGGGCCGGGGCACGGGCGTGACTCGGAGGACGTCCACGGCGTTCACCTGAGTGGCGGAACGCCTGAACGGGGTGTGACGCCGCACCGCCCCTGCCCCGTCGGAGCCTTCCGGCACCGGCGCCGAACCCGATCGAGGCGCACAGAGCGCAGAGGAAGCCTTCCCATGCATCAGCCGACTCCGCCCTCCTCCGCTGCCGGCGACCGCCGCGCCACAGACGGGCCCCCACCACCCTTCGCGCCGGGCCTCGGCCTGTCCGGGGGCGGAGCTCCCCCGTCGGGGGACCAGGATGCCCCTCCGCGACCAGTGGTCCGTGTCGACGGTTACGGGCCCAGGTTCCCTGGAGGTGCCTCACACGTCTCGCCGCCCACCGGTCCGGACTCTCGCTCCCCCTCGCCGCCGGGGCCGGGCCGTTCGTCGCCCCGATGGGCGGGCCAGAGCCGTCGCCCCGGATCCACGTCTGGGTACGGCTCAGCCGCACCGCCCTCGGCTCAAGGCCGGGCGCCGGCGCCCCCGGGGCACGAGCCTCCGCCCCGGGGTGCCACGATCCCCGGACTGCGCTGGTCCGCAGACCTGCCGCCCGCCCACACCGCGATGATCTGTGTCGCCCTTCCCGGCCTGGCCATCTCGACGGCGGAAGGGCAGATGACCGGCAGAGGGCTGGAAGGGTTCTATCGCGGCGGCCGGCGCGTGCTCTCCCGGTGCGAGATCCGCGTGGGCGGACGGGAACCCCTCGCGGTGCAGGCCCGCATGGCCTCGGCCGACCGCGCCAGGTTCGTGGGCACGCTCCGCACGTCCCCGCAGGCCGGCCCGGACCCGGACGTGGTCGTGGAACGCAACCGCTTCGCGGACGGCACGGAGCGGATCACCCTGCACAGCGCGGCTCCCCGCCCGATGCGCCTGCCGGTGGAGGTGGTCCTGGGCACGGACCTGGCCGATCTCGGTTCGATCGCCTCGGGCACCGCGGGACCCGAACTTTCCGCCAGCGTTCACGGCTCCGGCCTGCGCTGGTCCTGCCCCATCGGCAACGCGTCCGTGACGGCTGAACCGCCTCCTTCGGACGCCCTGGCCTCGGCCGGGCTGCTGCGGTGGGAGCTCGACCTGCCGCCGGGCGGAAGCAGAAGTGTGGAACTGCGGGTGCGGCCGGACGGTGCCGGGCCTCTCCGAGCCGTGGGCCGCGCCGCGACCAGCCCTCTGGCCGCGGCGTGTGCGGAAGGCGACGACCCCAGAGTCTCCGCCCTGTTGCAGACGAGCATCGAGGACCTCCAAGCCCTCTTGCTGCGTGACTCCGCGAACCCCGCCGACACCCATCTCGCGGCCGGGGCACCCTGGCGCTGCGGTCTGGCACCCGCCGACGCGCTCGTCGCCGCCCGGATGGCCCTGCCGCTCGGCACCGGCCTGGCAGCGGGGACGCTGCGGATCCTCGCCCGGACCCAACTCACCGGCCCGGGACCGCAGTCCGGGATGATCCCCGGCCCGAGACGGGACGCCGGGCCGTACCTTCCGCCGCAGTGCACCGGTACGGAGGCCACGCTGCTCTTCCCCGTACTGCTCGCCGAAGCCCGACGCTGGGGCCTCGGCGAACAGGAGACGGAGGAACTGCTGCCCGCCGCCGAGCGCTGCCTGACCTGGCTGCGCACCGCCGTGGGCGACGACGCGTACCTGCGCGACCCACACCCTGGCGGAACCATCCGCTGCGAGACACAGGCTCACGCCCACCGTGCCGCACTGCTCGGTGCCGATCTGCTCGACGCCTGCGGCCGTACCGGCGGAGCGGCGCTCCGGGAGTGGGCACAGGCATTACGGCCCGCGTTCCGGGAGGACTTCTGGCTCGACGACCGCGGGGGCGGCCGGCCCGCGGCAGCCCGTGCCCCGGACGGCAGGCCCGTGCCTCACCTGGGCGCGGCCGCCGTCCACCTCCTCGACACCGGCCTGCTGGGCGGGGGCGCGGTGGCACCCGGTCTGCTCGACAAGGTCCAGACCGAGAAGCTCGCCCGGCTGCTCGGCAGCCCCGTCATGGACTCGGGCTGGGGCCTGCGTGGACTGGGCGCGAAGGAACCGGGGTTCAATCCGTTCGGCCACCGCGCCGGGGCAGTACGGATCCAGGAGACGGCACTCGCCGTCGCCGGTCTGGCCGCCGCAGGCTACGAGAAGGAGGCGAGCTCGCTGCTGCGCGGCGTACTCGAGGCCGCCGAGACCTTCGCCCATCGCCTGCCCGAGATGTACGCGGGGGAACAGCGCACGGAAGGCAGCGCTCCCCTCCCGCACCCGGCGGCCTGCCGCCCCGCGGCCGCCCCGGCGGCGGCCGGAGTCCTGCTGCTCACCACGCTCGCCGGCATCCGTCCCGACGCCCCGGCCGGGACTGTCACCCTGCGTCCTGTGCGCAGCGCACCCCTGGGCGAGGTCGGCTTCACGGGACTGCGCGTGGCGGGCGCCCCGTTCTCCGTGCGGGTCAGCCGGCTCGGCCTCATCATGGTCGAGGAGGCGGCCGACGGACTGCAGCTGGGGGCCTGACCTGCCATGACAGATCACCGTCGGATCATTGGGAATCGACAGTGAAGCCCATACCCGACCGAAGTGGATCAGTAAGCGAAGCGAGCCGCGAAGGGAGTGTTTATCGTCAGGCAGACGACTATGATCGCCGCATGCCCTACGACCCGTCAGCGTTTCCGCCCTTCGCCGTCACCGTGGACCTGGTCGTACTGACCGTGCGTCGCCATGCCCTGTGCGCGCTGGCGGTACGGAGGGGCGAACCACCGTTCCAGGGGCGTTGGGCGCTCCCCGGCGGTTTCGTACGGGCCGACGAGGACCTGGCACAGGCCGCGGCGCGCGAGCTGGCCGAGGAGACAGGGCTGCGCGTCCACGACCCGGCCGTCCCCGCCCAGGACAACGGCGCGCACTTGGAGCAGCTCGCCACCTACGGCGACCCCAAGCGGGACCCCAGGATGCGGGTCGTCAGTGTCGCCCACCTCGCCCTCGCTCCCGACCTGCCCGCTCCCAGGGCGGGCGGCGACGCCAGCAACGCGCGCTGGGCTCCGGTCGAGGAGCTGCTGCAGCAGGGCGGTTACGGGCGTGATGCCGAGCCGGTCGCCCCGCTCGCGTTCGACCACGCGCAGATTCTGGCGGACGGAGTGGAGCGAGCCCGCTCCAAGATCGAGTACTCGTCGCTGGCCACAGCTTTCTGCCCGCCCGAGTTCACGGTCGGAGAGCTGCGGCGTGTCTACGAGGCGGTGTGGGGCGTGGCGCTCGATCCGCGCAACTTCCACCGCAAGGTCACGGGCACTCCGGGCTTCCTGGTGCCCACCGGTGGGACGACCACCCGCCAGGGCGGCCGCCCGGCACAGCTCTTCCGGGCAGGTGGCGCGACGCTGCTCAACCCTCCGATGCTGCGCCCCGAGGTGTGACGCCTGACCCGGAACGCGACGCGCCCGCAGCCCGGACAAGGGTGATTGCCCTACCAGAGACGGCCTCGCGCTGCCCGAAAAAACGGACATAGCGCGCTATCTTGCTGTGAGTGATCCAGGCCTTCGGACTGACCAGCAACCCTCGCAAAGAGCTTCCGCCCGCGGCCGACGACGTCTCCTTCGAGGCGCGAGCGGGCCGCGTCACCGCGCTGCTCGGAGCACCGGGCGCCGGCAAGACGACAGTCCTCAGGCTCATGCTCGAGCTCCAACAGGGCCGTGGCATCACCTACTTCCGGGGCCGCCCGCTGCATCGCATCGCCCATCCCTCGCGCGAGGTCGGCGTGCTGCTGGGCGACGTACCGGGGCACCCGGCCCGCACGGTCCGTGGTCATCTGCGCATGCTGTGTGCCGCCGCGGGGGTTCCGGTCCGGCGCTCTGACGAAGTCCTCGAGGCGGTCGGACTCGTGAGCCTGCGCGACGAACGCCTCGGTGCCCTCTCGCGCGGCATGGACCGCCGCCTCGGCCTGGCCTGCGTCCTGCTGGCCGACCCACACACGCTCGTCCTCGACGATCCGGCCGACGGGCTCTCCGTCCGCGAGGGCAGCTGGCTGCACGGCATGCTCCGCGCACACGCCGGCCATGGTGGCACGGTCCTGTTCACCACCGCCGACCCCAAGGAGGCCGCGCGCACCGCAGACCGCGTCGTCACACTGGAGCAGGGCAGGCTCGTGGCCGACCAGGAGGCCGCGGAGTTCTCGCGCACCCGCCTGCGTCCCCGTGTGGCCGTACGCAGCCCGCATGCAGCCCGTCTGGCGGCTCTCCTGGCCAAACAGGCGCGCACCGCGCAGCGCTCCGTCGAAGTCGTACGAGAGGGCGACAACCGCCTCTCCGTGTACGGCAGCACCTGCGCGGACGTCGGGGAGACCGCGTTCCGCCACGGCATCGTCGTCCACCAACTCGCTGACGAGATCGGCGACATGGGCCCCGGTGCGGGAGCTGTGCAGCCAGGTGAGCCGCACAGCGAGCGTAGTGAAGGCCTGGTCGAATCGGGGCCACCGGCGGACGAGCGACAGCGGGCCGGCACGGCGCGAGCCTCCGCCGTCGAGCCGGACCATGACAGCGTCGAGCCGGACCACGACAGCGTGGAGCCGGAACATGACAGAGCCGAGCCGGAGGGCGCCAGTGCCGAGCCGGAGCGAGTCCCTGCCCAGCCGGGGCACGTCACCAACGCCCTCTGGCCGACCGCCGCGCCCCGGGCCGATGAGCCGGAGCCCTCTCTCGGCGCGTCGACGCCGACCGCAGCGGACCCCTTGGCCATCGCCCCTGAGGTGCGCCCCACCCTCGAGCTGAAGCCTGCCGCTGAAGTACCAGAATCACCCGCTGGCGAGCCGCGGCCCGCGTCCGGCCGCGCGCAGCCCTCCCGTGAGCTGCGCCCCACCCTCGAGCTGAAGTCTGCCGCTGACGCACCGGAACCAGCCGCCGGCGAGCCGCGGCCCGCGTCCGGCCATGCGCAGCCCGTCGCCGAGCCGCAGGAGCGCCCAGAGGTGCCCGCGGCCTGCCACCCGAGCAATGCCGCCGCCCCTCCCCAAGAGGAGGCGATCGCCCCCTCCCCGCGACCTGCGCCGCACCCCGTTGAAGCCCGCTTGGCTCGCGCCCTCGACGCACTGCCCCCTCTGCCGCCTCCCATCTCCGTCCGCCCCGCCCCCAGTCCGCTCCGCCCCCTTCGCTACGAGATCCGCCGTGCGGCCGGGATCGGCACCGGCTTTCTCACCGGGGCCGTTGTGCTCGTGGTGTCCGCCGTGACTGCCGTCGTGCTCGCCCGTATCGGGCATACCCCGCAGCCGCGCCTGCTGGCCGCGTGGCCGCGGGAGCTGCCCCTGCCGCCCGCGGCGCTCGGCGCGGGACTGCTCGGCGCGCTGGCCTTCGGTGACGAGTTCCGCCACCCCGCCCTGGCCGCGGACCGCGGCACCGTGCCCCGCCGGCTGGGGCTGCTGGCCGCCAAACTGCTCGTCGCCTCGGCCACCGCGCTGCTGCTGGCCGTCCTCACCGTCGGCTGCGACACCGAGGTGCTCTATCTCGTCTACGGACGGGAGCTCGCGCAGGTTCCCGCCGACTGGCTGCCGTTGAGTGCGAGTTGGATCGGTCTCGTCATCGGTTGTGCCTGGGCGGGAGTACTGGCCGCCGGAGTCTTCCGGTCCACTACGGCAGGCCTCGCCGCGGTGGCTGCCGTACCCCTCCTCGTCGTACCCGTCGTGCACAAGGTCCTGGACGGACCGTCCGTTCGAACCGCGGCCGGACTGCCCATGCGGCTGCGAGAGGTCCTCGTACCGCGGTGGCCCTTCGGGGGAGAGCGTTACCTGGAAGCCGCGCTCGGGGTGCTGTCCCAACCCGTCGGCGGCGCAATGACGTTGTCGCTGACCGCGCTGCTCTGCGCGTACCTGCTCGCCACGCTGCGGAGCAGGTTCCGCTGACGACTGTCCGTAACCCCCCGTCCAGCCATGCGCACAACTCCCCTCAGAACGCCCATTTCTTTCCGATAAGGCGTCAATTGCGACGGGGTGAGCGATCACCCTTTCGTGTGCTTTTCACCAAAGACCTCAAGGGAGTTGGAGAGGGCGCCGACAAAGGATGCGTGAGTACCCTTGCGCACACCATGATGACCGCCGCCCGCTCCGCTGACTCCGGCCTCGCGAGCCCGGGCGAACTCGACCGCTACCCGTACGCCGAGGCGCCCGCCGTCGACCGCGTCGGGGTCTCTGCCTGGGACGGCGCGGACCCCGAGCTGGGCCGTGTGGGCCGACGCGCCGCGGGCAGCCGCGGACGCGGGCTGCACGGCCAACTCGTCCAGCAGCTGGGTCAGATGATCGTCTCCGGCGACCTGGGCGCCGACCGCCCGCTGGTGCCCGAGGAGATCGGCCAGCGCTTCGAGGTCTCCCGCACCGTCGTCCGCGAGTCGCTCCGCGTCCTGGAAGCCAAGGGTCTGGTGAGCGCCCGCCCGAACGTCGGCACGCGTGTGCGCCCGGTCAGCGACTGGAACCTCCTGGATCCGGACATCATCGAGTGGCGGGCCTTCGGGCCGCAGCGTGACGACCAGCGCCGCGAGCTGAGCGAGCTGCGGTGGACGATCGAGCCGCTCGCCGCCCGCCTCGCCGCCGGCCACGGGCGCGAGGACGTCCAGCAGCGCCTGGTCGACATGGTCGAGATCATGGGGCACGCGATGGCCCAGGGGGACGCGCTCACGTTCTCCCGCGCCGATTCCGAGTTCCACTCGCTGCTCATCCAGGTCGCGGGCAACCGCATGCTGGAGCACCTCTCGGGAATCGTGTCCTCGGCCCTCCAGGTCTCGGGCGGTCCGGTCACGGGCTGTGACCGGCCGAACGAGGCGTCGCTGGCGCACCACGGCCGCATCTGTGACGCCCTCGCCGCCGGTGACGGAGCCGCGGCCGAGACGGCGATGCGCCAACTCCTCACGGTCCACCCCGAGGTGGAACGGGTAGTGCCCGCCCCGCGCGAGCACTGACCGCGTTCCGCGGGCGGCGCGGTCGGGTGTGCCACCCCCCTCCTGTGGTAGCGCCCGATCGATGAACCGCCTCCCGTCGGACCCCGCAGGATCCTTGGCGATCCTGCGGGGTCCGACGGCGCGAAGGGGGCCGCCCATCCGCCGCAGCGGTAAGGTCACGTCCAGGAGTGACAGCTTCTATCCGTATCTGACCGTTTTTATTCGCTTACGGGGTGTGACTCGGGCCACGCGGATTGGGCGTAACGCTCGCGGGAAGAACGCGATGACCTAAGAGGTGACAGCCGCGGAGGGAATACGGGCGCCGTTCACGGCGCTGTGCATCTTCCCGGCCCCCGCCCGCGCCGTCGGCCCATCCCCAAGCCGGCGGTCGGCTCCTGTCCACTATGGACGGGGCCGGAAGCCGTTTTCCAACGTTCCGAGAGGTTGTTCGTGTCGGCCAGCACATCCCGTACGCTCCCGCCGGAGATCGCCGAGTCCGTCTCTGTCATGGCGCTCATTGAGCGGGGAAAGGCTGAGGGGCAGATCGCCGGCGATGACGTGCGTCGGGCCTTCGAAGCTGACCAGATTCCGGCCACTCAGTGGAAGAACGTACTGCGCAGCCTCAACCAGATCCTCGAGGAAGAGGGTGTGACGCTGATGGTCAGTGCCGCAGAGCCCAAGCGCACCCGAAAGAGCGTCGCAGCGAAGAGTCCCGCCAAGCGCACCGCCACCAAGACGGTCGCGGCCAAGGCGGTGACCACCAGGAAGGCCACCGCCACCGCCACGCCGACGGCGCCCGCCGCCGAGCCCGCCGTCGAGGACGAGGCGCCCGCCAAGAAGGCAGCCGCCAAGAAGACGACCGCCAAGAAGGCGGCCGCGAAGAAGACCGTCGCCAAGAAGACGGCGGCCAAGAAGACCAGCGCCAAGAAGGACGACGCGGAACTCCTCGAAGAGGAGGTGCTCGAGGAGGCAGCCCCCGGCAAGGCCGGTGAGGAGCCCGAGGGCACGCCGGAGAACGCGGGCTTCGTGCTGTCCGACGAGGACGAGGACGACGCGCCCGCCCAGCAGGTCGCCGCAGCCGGCGCCACCGCCGACCCGGTCAAGGACTACCTCAAGCAGATCGGCAAGGTCCCGCTGCTCAACGCCGAGCAGGAGGTCGAGCTCGCCAAGCGCATCGAGGCCGGTCTGTTCGCCGAGGACAAGCTGGCCAACGCCGACAAGCTCGCCCCCAAGCTCAAGCGCGAGCTGGAGATCATCGCCGAGGACGGCCGCCGCGCCAAGAACCACCTCCTGGAGGCCAACCTCCGTCTGGTGGTCTCCCTGGCCAAGCGCTACACCGGCCGCGGCATGCTCTTCCTGGACCTCATCCAGGAGGGCAACCTCGGTCTGATCCGCGCGGTGGAGAAGTTCGACTACACCAAGGGCTACAAGTTCTCCACGTACGCCACCTGGTGGATCCGTCAGGCGATCACCCGCGCCATGGCTGACCAGGCCCGCACCATCCGTATCCCGGTGCACATGGTCGAGGTCATCAACAAGCTCGCGCGCGTCCAGCGCCAGATGCTCCAGGACCTGGGCCGCGAGCCCACCCCGGAGGAGCTGGCCAAGGAACTCGACATGACCCCGGAGAAGGTCATCGAGGTCCAGAAGTACGGCCGCGAGCCCATCTCTCTGCACACCCCGCTGGGCGAGGACGGCGACAGCGAGTTCGGTGACCTCATCGAGGACTCCGAGGCGGTCGTCCCGGCCGACGCGGTCAGCTTCACCCTCCTCCAGGAGCAGCTGCACTCCGTTCTGGACACGCTGTCCGAGCGCGAGGCGGGCGTCGTCTCCATGCGCTTCGGTCTCACCGACGGTCAGCCGAAGACCCTCGACGAGATCGGCAAGGTCTACGGCGTCACGCGCGAGCGGATCCGCCAGATCGAGTCCAAGACCATGTCGAAGCTGCGCCACCCGTCCCGTTCGCAGGTGCTGCGCGACTACCTCGACTAGTCGCCGGTCGTACGACGCGGAAGGCCCGGTCTCCCTGAGGGGACCGGGCCTTCGCCGTGCCATGTCTCCCCGGGGGTGCGGCGCGGCGCAGGGTGGATCACTCTGGGTGCTCAGTGAACACCACGGAGTGAGGAGTGCGTATGCGTGGTCGCCTTGCCCGGGCCCTGGCCCGACCGCTGGTCCTGGCAGCCGCGGCAGTCGCCATATCAGTGGCCTCCAGCGCCCCTGTGGCCGCCGACAGCGTGGTCATAGGCGGTTTCCCTGTCGAAGTGTCCGAGAGCCCGTGGGCGGTCGCCCTGTCCAGCCGTGACCGGTTCGGAGGTAGGCGTGCGGGGCAGTTCTGCGGGGGCGTGGCGGTCGGACGCAGCACGGTGCTCACCGCCGCCCACTGTCTGGACAAGGAGGTCTTGGGCGTAGCGCCGGAGCGCGTGCGTGACCTCAAGGTCATAGCGGGTCGCACAGACCTGCTCTCGGACCGCGGCGGCCGGGAGATCGCCGTGCGGCGTTCCTGGGTGAACCCGGCGTACGACGGTGTCAGCAACTTCGGGGACTACGCCGTACTCACCCTGGCCGAACCTCTGCCTGCCGGCTCGGTCATCGGTATGGCGGCCGACGGTGATCCCGCCTACGCGGTGGGCGGGACTGCGACGGTGTACGGGTGGGGCGACACCTCAGGTGCCGGCGAGTATCCGAACAGTCTGCGCGCCGCGCGTGTGCGCGTGCTCTCCGACGAGCTCTGCGAGGACGCCTATCCGGGCGGATCCGACGGCACGTACGAAGCCGAGAGCATGCTCTGCGCGGGGGAGAGGGAGGGGGGCCGGGATGCCTGCCAGGGCGACAGCGGAGGGCCGCTGGTGGCCCGGGGGCGGTTGATCGGGCTCGTGTCCTGGGGGATCGGCTGTGGGCGGGCCGGCAGCCCCGGGGTGTACATGCGTGTGTCCGACATCGTGCGGACGCTCGGCTGGACACGGGGGTGAGACGAGACTCGAAGGGCGTCCGGCGGAGCCTGGGTGGGCTTGTGGAGACGAGGACGGGCGGCTGCCTCTGCTCTCAGAGGCAGCCGCCCATTCACCGGCCTGTGCCGGGCTGGCTCGTCGTCGGAACGCGAGGTGTCAGCGCTCTTCTTCGGAGGCGGTCGCGGGAACGGTCGTGAGCCGCTCCGTCTCGTCCTGTATCTCAGCGGCGATCTTCTTGAGTTCCGGCTCGAACTTGCGACCGTGGTGGGCGCAGAAGAGCAGTTCTCCGCCGCTGAGCAGGACGACGCGCAGGTACGCCTGGGCGCCGCAGCGGTCGCAGCGATCAGCGGCCGTCAACGGGCTCGCGGGGGTCAGAACAGTAGTCACGTCGCCTCTTCTCTAGCTCGACGAGCTGTCGTACCAGGGTCAACATCCAACCAGCCATAAAACGTTCCCGCTCGTGGCTTTTCCTCGAAAAAATCTTGCGAGGCGGCTGTCTGCTGCCGGTTGGCGGCGAATGTGCCGTATTGCGTGTCTATGTGTCTTACGGGGCTTCGCGTTGTATCGGTGGTCGGTCCTCCCGGCTGGGTTGCCGGTTGTTCATGAGGACGTGCCCGGAGCCTAAATGGTTCATGCCTGGAAGGGAACGTGATGTGTACTTCACTCCATCGAGGGATCGAACACGCATGCGAGCCTGGACTAGTCTGAGTCTCTGACGAGGGTGGCGTTACAACGGCTCTACCAGGCCTCGGTACCCTCTCACCGGTGACTGAAGCCGCGCCCTTACCCACGAGGGCCCCATCTGAAATTCAGCGAGGAGCGAACCGCGTGACCGCCGAAACGTCCGTGCCGTCCACAGCTCTGCTGGCAGGAGCAGACCGGGACGGATCCAACTACACCGCGCGGCACCTGCTCGTCCTTGAGGGGCTCGAAGCCGTGCGCAAGCGCCCGGGCATGTATATCGGGTCGACCGACAGCCGCGGTCTCATGCACTGCCTCTGGGAGATCATCGACAACTCCGTCGACGAGGCCCTGGGCAACTACTGCGACCACATCGAGGTCATCCTCCAGGACGACGGATCCGTCGAGGTCCGGGACAACGGCCGGGGCATCCCGGTCGACGTCGAGCCCAAGACCGGCCTCTCCGGTGTCGAGGTCGTCATGACCAAGCTGCACGCCGGCGGCAAGTTCGGCGGCGGCTCGTACGCCGCCTCCGGCGGCCTGCACGGCGTCGGCGCTTCCGTGGTGAACGCCCTCTCCGCCCGCCTGGACATCGAGGTGGACCGCAACGGGCACACCCACGCCATCAGCTTCCGGCGCGGCGTCCCGGGCGCTTTCGCCGGGAACGGCCCCGACGCCAAGTTCGAGGCCAAGGGCGGGCTGCGCAAGGCCAAGAAGATCCCGAAGAGCCGCACCGGCACGCGCGTGCGGTACTGGGCCGACCGCCAGATCTTCCTCAAGGACGCCAAGCTCGCCCTGGAGACGCTGCACCAGCGCGCCCGCCAGACCGCGTTCCTGGTGCCCGGCCTGACCATCGTCGTGCGCGACGAGTACGGGCTCGGCGAGGGCGGCAGCAAGGGCGAGGAGTCCTTCCGCTTCGACGGCGGAATCAGCGAGTTCTGCGAGTACCTGGCCAACGACAAGCCGGTCTGCGACGTCCTCCGCTTCTCCGGACAGGGCACCTTCAAGGAGACGGTCCCCGTCCTGGACGACCACGGCCAGATGACGCCCACCGAGGTCACTCGCGAGCTCGGCGTCGACGTCGCGCTGCGCTGGGGCACGGGATATGACACGACGCTCAAGTCGTTCGTGAACATCATCGCCACCCCCAAGGGCGGTACGCACGTCGCCGGTTTCGAGCAGGCCGTCGCCAAGACGATGAACGAGGTGCTGCGTACCAAGAAGCTCCTGCGCGTCGCCGAGGACGACATCGTCAAGGACGACGCCCTGGAAGGCCTCACAGCGGTCGTCACGGTGCGCCTCGCCGAGCCACAGTTCGAGGGCCAGACCAAGGAGGTGCTCGGCACCTCGGCGGCCCGCCGGATCGTGAACAACGTGGTCGTCAAGGAGCTCAAGGCGTTCCTGACCTCCACAAAGCGGGACGCGGCGCAGCAGGCCCGTGTCGTGCTGGAGAAGGCTGTCGCCGCGGCCCGTACGCGCATCGCCGCCCGTCAGCACAAGGACGCGCAGCGGCGCAAGACGGCCCTGGAGTCCTCCTCGCTGCCGGCCAAGCTCGCCGACTGCCGCAGTGACGACGTCGACCGCAGTGAACTGTTCATCGTCGAGGGCGACTCCGCGCTCGGTACGGCGAAGCTCGCCCGGAACTCCGAGTTCCAGGCGCTGCTGCCGATCCGGGGCAAGATCCTCAACGTTCAGAAGTCGTCCGTGACGGACATGCTGAAGAACGCCGAGTGCGGCGCGATCATCCAGGTCATAGGAGCCGGATCGGGCCGGACCTTCGACATCGACACGGCTCGCTACGGCAAGATCATCATGATGACCGACGCCGACGTCGACGGCTCGCACATCCGCACCCTGCTCCTGACCCTGTTCCACCGCTACATGAGGCCCATGGTTGAGGCCGGCCGCGTCTTCGCGGCGGTGCCGCCGCTGCACCGCATCGAGATCGTCCAGCCGAAGAAGGGCCAGGACAAGTACGTCTACACGTACTCGGACCGGGAACTGCGCGACAAGCTCATGGAGTTCCAGAGCAAGGGCATCCGCTACAAGGACTCGATCCAGCGATACAAGGGTCTCGGAGAGATGGACGCCGACCAGCTGGCCGAGACGACCATGGACCCGCGGCACCGCACGCTGCGCCGGATCAACCTCTCCGACCTGGAGTCGGCCGAGCAGGTCTTCGACCTGCTGATGGGCAACGACGTCGCGCCGCGCAAGGAGTTCATCTCCAACTCGGCGGCGACACTGGACCGGTCGCGGATCGACGCGTAGCCGCTGCGCCGGGCTGTGGCCGGGCAGGGGCGGGGCGTCGGTGACCGCCGTGAACCGCTCGTGGACATCGCTGTGCCGCCCTGGTTCAGGTGCGGCACAGCGATGTCCTCATGAGGCGTCCGGACCCGCCCCCGGCCTTGCCCGAGGTGTCTCTCCACCCGTGGGTGGAGAGATGCCCGGTCTGGGATCCACCCGTGATCCACCCTGGCTCCGATCCTGTGACCTGGCGATTTCCGTAGCGTCGAAGGCGTCGGTGGCACCCGCTGCCGGCAACCCCCTTCTCGCTCACGGAGGTCGTGATGTCCGGGCTCGCCGACGCGTTGGTGATCGTGGCCGTTGCCGTCGTGGTGATCGCCCGTCAGTTCCGCGCGAGCCGGATCGACAGCGAGCGCCGCTGGTGGCTCCTGCCCGCGATCCTGGCCGTCGTCGCGCTGCGCGAGCCCGGAATACTCGATCCGCATCACCACACGGCCTCGGTGCTTCTGCTCGGCGCGGAACTGCTCGTCGGCCTGGCCACCGGAGCCGGCTGGGCCTGGACCACCCGCATATGGGCAGAGCAGGACGGCACCGTGTGGAGCAAAGGCAGCATGGCGAGCGCCGCCGTCTGGGGCGTCGGCATCGGACTGCGTGTCGGCCTCTTCGCGCTCGGTGCCGCGGTGGGCGTTCACCAGGACAGCTCGGCCCTGCTGTTGGGCCTGGCCGGAACCCTCCTCGTCCGAGCCGGAATCCTGGCCTGGCGCGGTCAGTCGCGCCCTGCCTCGAACAGGAGCGGGGCGTACCGTGAAAGTACGGCCCGACCTGCGGGGAAGGAGCGGGTGTGAAGGAGAACGCCTGGACGCGCTGGCCTTCCCGGGAGGCGCTCAGCCGCGAGGGAATCTCACGCTCCCGCTGCATGCTGGCCTGGACGGTGAGGGCCCTGGTCCTCGGCCTGTTGCTGTGGGGTGCCTTCAACGACGGCCATGCGGGCGGCTGGAGGGCGGCTGCCGGCGTCGGCGGAGTGCTGCTGGCGGCACTGCTCGCCTGGGCCTTCTTCCGGACCACACTCCAGCACCGCCTGTGGCCGTCGTTGGCATCGCTCGCGCTGCTCCAGGGTCTTGCCGTCGCGGCCCATCTGTCGGGGTTCGAGGTGGCGGCACTGGTCATGTGGTGCGGGTGCGCCGTCTCGGCACTGGAGCGGCTTCCTCCGGCGGTCGCCCTCGCCGCAGCCGGCGTGGCACTTGGTTCGTACGGGGCCGTCAACAACGACGACATATTGACGGCCGTGGTCACCGGACTCGGCATCGCCCTCGCCGGATACACGCTGCGTCTCGACGCCGAGGCCCGTGGCAGCGCCCAGCGGCTGCTCGCACAGGAGCGGGCCGCACGCGCCGCCGAGGCGCAGACGGCCGCGCTCGCGGAGCGGGCCCGCCTGGCGCGGGAGATCCACGACGTGCTGGCACACAGCCTCTCGGCCCAGCTCGTGCACCTGGAGGCAGCCCGGCTGCTGATCGAGCGAGGAGGGGAACGGGAGCAGGTGCTCGAACGAGTGGTGGCGGCACGCGAGATGGCGCGGGGCGGACTCTCCGAGACCCGGCAGGCGCTCTCGGCCCTGCGTGGGGAGCTGACCCCGCTGGAGGACTTCCTGAATCAGTTGGTGGGTTCGGCCGACGGCGCCGAGATCACCATCACGGGTGAACGCAGGGCGCTGCCGGCCGAGGCTTCGCAGACCGTGCGCAGAGCCGCCCAGGAGGCTCTGACGAACGTCCGCAAGCACGCTCGGGGCGCCAAGGTGCGCCTGCGGCTCGACTACCGTCCGCACGAAGTGACCCTCGACGTACGGGACTCGGGCGGCTCGCCGGGCGACCTGACCTGGACGGGCGCCGGGTACGGTCTGCTGGGCATGCGGGAGCGGGCCGAGCTGCTGGGCGGCTCGCTCGAGGCCGGGCCGGGCGAGGAGGGGTTCGTGGTGACGTTGAAGGTGCCGGTATGACGCAGGAGGCCGAGCGGAAGCCCGCTCGGGTGGTGGTCGTGGACGACCAGACCGTGGTGCGGGAGGGCATCGTGATGCTGCTCGGTCTGCTGCCCGGGATCGAGGTGGTCGGCGCCGCCGGAGACGGTGAGGAGGCGGTGAGGCTCGTCGCCGAACTGGCCCCGGACGTGGTGCTGATGGATCTGCGCATGCCCCGCTGCGACGGAGTGGAGGCCACCCGCAGGATCCGCGCGCAGCACCCCGGGACGCAGGTCGTGGTGCTCACGACGTACGCGGACGACGAGTCCCTGTTCCCTGCACTGGCTGCCGGAGCGCGCGGCTATCTCACCAAGGACGCGGGCGGAGACGAGATCGTGCGGGCCGTGCACAGCGTGCTGTCCGGGCAGGCGGGGCTCTCGCCGAGCATCCAGAGGCGGCTGCTGGAGCGCCTGGCGGAGCCGAGGCCGGCGGCGCCTGCTGAGATTCCGGACGGGCTCACCGTGCGGGAGACGGAGGTGCTGGTCCTCATCGCCGACGGGCTCAGCAACCAGGAGATCGGCCGCAGACTGCATGTCTCCACCGCGACCGTGAAGACCCATATCAACAACCTCTTCGCCAAGGCGGGGATCAAGGACCGTGTCCAGGCGGTGCGTTACGCCTATCGCAAGGGTCTGGTGCGGCCACCAGCGGGTTGAGTCACCTGAAGGGGTGAAGAGACAAGGGAAGAAGAGTCGGGGATCTTCCCGTTCTGTCCATCCTTGGGCATGCAGCCAAGCAAGGGCCGTCCCCGCGGAAGCGGGGCCGGTAAGGAAAGTTGGGTCGAGTCTCTCGACGCTCATGACCCGGTCCCGGCCGAAGAGGCCGGGAACCTCAGGTACGACGACCCCTGGTACGACGCCCTCGCCTCCGGCTGGGGCGAGTCGGCCGGTGCCGGAGTGCCCGCTCCGGCGGTGGTGCCGTCGGCGCGAGGGGAGGGCGAGACCGGGGCCGCGCCGGGCGAGGTGTACCTGGAGGTGCAGCGCAGCGCCGCCTTTCAGGAGGTGCGGCGGCGGTACCGGAGGTTCGTGGTGCCGGCCTTCGTGGCCTTCTTCGCCTGGTACGTGGGTTACGTCGTTGCTGCCACGACCGCGCCGGAGCTGATGGCCCGGCCCGTGGCGGGAGCGGTCAACGTGGCGATGGCCGCGGGGCTCGGGCAGTTTCTGACCACGTTCCTGCTCACCTGGGCGTACGCCCGGCACGCGCGGCTGCGCAGGGACCGGGCGGCGCTGGAACTGCGCTGGGACACACAGGAACTGACGCGCGGCGCGAACGGCGGTGTCTCGTGACCGGGGAACACCAGACGCTGGCGCTGCTGTTGTTCAGCGCGTTCGTCGCGGTCACGCTGGCGATCACGACGTGGGTGAGTCGTAAACGGCGTGGTTCGGCGGAGGAGTTCTACGCGGGCGGGCGGCTCTTCTCGCCCATGGAGAATGGTTTTGCCCTCGCCGGCGACTACATGTCGGCGGCCTCCTTCCTGGGGGTCACCGGGCTCATCGCGCTGTTCGGCTACGACGGGTTGCTCTATGTCGTCGGGTTCCTCGTGGCCTGGCTGGTGGTGCTGTTCCTCGTCGCCGAACTGGTGCGCAACTGCGGCCGGTTCACACTCGCCGATGTCGTGGCGGCGCGGATGAGGGAGCGGCCGGTACGCATCGCGGCGGGAACCTCCTCGGTCACCGTGTCCGTTCTGTATCTGGTGGCGCAGATGGTCGGCGCGGGCAGCCTGGTGGCGCTGCTGCTGGGGGGTACGAGCGAGGCGGCGCGGGCCTGGACGGTCATCGGTGTGGGCGCGCTCATGGTGATCTATGTCTCGTTGGGAGGGATGCGGGCGACCACGTGGATTCAGATCGTCAAGGCCGTTCTGCTGCTCGGCGGCACCATCGCGCTGACGGTGCTCGTCCTGATGCGATTCCACGGCGACCTGGACCGGCTGCTGCTCACGGCGGCCGAGCGCAGCGGGCACGGGGAGGCGTTCCTGGCGCCCGGGCTGAAGTACGGCGGGGACTGGACCGCTCGCTTCGACTTCATCAGTCTGGGACTGGCCCTGGTGCTGGGTACGGCCGGGCTGCCGCACATCCTGTCCCGTTTCTACACGGTGCCCACCGCGCGCGCCGCACGCCGCTCGGTCGTTTGGGCGGTCGGACTCATCGGCGGCTTCTACCTGATGACGATCGTGCTCGGCTTCGGCGCCGCCGCCATCGTGGGGCCGGCCGCCGTACGCGGGTCGAACGCGGCCGGGAACACGGCGGTTCCGCTGCTGGCGCTCGATCTGGGCGGCGGTGCCGGGTCCACGGGGGGAACGGTTCTCTTCGCGATCGTCGCCGCGGTGGCGTTCGCCACCATCCTCGCCGTGGTCGCCGGGATCACGCTCGCGTCCTCGGCCTCGGTGGCCCACGACCTGTACGCGTCCTTGCTGCGCCCGGGCGCCAAGCCGCGCAGTGAGGTGGCGGTGGCCCGCGTCGCGGCCGTCGGAGTGGGCCTGGTGGCGATCGCCCTCGGTCTGCTGGCGCGGGATCTCAACGTGGCGTTCCTGGTGGGTCTCGCCTTCGCCGTCGCCGCGTCGGCGAACCTTCCGGTGCTGCTCTACTCCCTGTTCTGGCGCGGCTTCACGACACGTGGCGCCGTGTGGGCCGTCTACGGCGGTCTCGTTCCGGCCGTGGTGCTCGTGGTGCTGTCACCCGTGGTCTCGGGCAGCCCGGACTCGCTGTTCCCGGCCGTCGACCTCCAGTGCTTCCCGTTGCAGAACCCGGGCCTGGTCTCGATCCCGCTGGGCTTCCTCGCGGGCTGGCTGGGCACGGTCACCTCGGCGGAGGTCCCGGACGAGGCCAGGCACGCGGAGACCGAGGTGCGCTCGCTGACCGGGGCGGGAGCAGCGTAGGGGCGGTGCCCTCCCCCCCCGCCGGACCGCTTCGGACTAGGCGCGGGTCGCCCACACGTAACGGTGTTCCGGGCGGCCCGCGTCCCCGTACTTGAGGGTCAGCCTGGCCCGTCCCGTGCGCTCCAGGAGCTTCAGGTAGCGCTGGGCGGTCTGACGGCTCACCCCGGTGCGCTCGGCGATCTCCTGGGCGGACAGGGGCCCGTCGGCGTGCATCAGGGACTGACGGACCAGCTCCGCGGTGGTGGGGGAGTGCCCTTTGGGCAGATCGGGCTCCGACGGGGTCGACAGCGCCCCGAAGATGCGGTCCACCTCGGCCTGCTCGGCCTCCCCGCCGCCGTCGAGGGTGCGGCGCAGCTCCGCGTACGCCTCCAGCTTGGCGCGCAGGCCGGCGAAGGCGAACGGCTTGACCAGGTACTGCAGCGCGCCCTGCCGCATCGCCGCCTGCACGGTGGACACGTCCCGGGCCGCCGTCACCATGATCACGTCGGTCTGGTGGCCACGCCGCCGCATCTCCTGGACGACCGCCAGCCCCGTCTCGTCGGGCAGGTAGTGGTCCAGGAGCACCAGGTCCAGCCCGGGCAGCGTCTCCAGCTGGAGCAGCGCCTCGGCGGCGCTGTGGGCCTCGCCCGCGACATGGAAGCCCGGCACCTTCTCGACGTAGGCGGCGTTGACCCGCGCCACTCTGGTGTCGTCGTCCACGACCAGGACCTCGATCATCACGACTCCTTCTTGGCGGTCTGCGGAGCTGACGGCACGGTCAGGGCCGGTTCGGGGCCCGGCTCGGTGAGCGCCTCGGGCAGGACGACGGTGAACTCCGCGCCCCCGCCGTACGCCTCGTCGACGGTCGCGCTGCCACCCTGCCGCTCGGCGAGCCTGCGCACCAGGGAGAGGCCGATGCCCCGCTCGCGGTGCGCCGGCGGCTTCTTCGTAGACCATCCCGCGGTGAAGATCAACTCCCGGTGCTCCGGCGGGATTCCCGGGCCCGTGTCGCGCACCCGGAGGATCGCCGTACGGCCTTCGGCGCGCAGTTCGACCTCCACGCGCGCGTGCGGCTTGCCCGCCACGGCGTCGAGGGCGTTGTCCACCAGGTTGCCGACGACGGTCACGAGCCCCTGAGGGTCGATCAGCCGGTCGGGCAGCCGGGTCCGGTCCGACACCCACAGGGCGACGCCCCGCTCGGCCGCGACGGTCGCCTTGCCGACCAGCAGGGCGGCGAGCAGCGGGTCCTCGATCCGCTCGGTGACCTGCTCCGCGGTGGCCCGGTGATCACCGACGACTTCGCCGACGAACTCGACGGCGTCGTCGTACATCTCCAGTTCGAGCAGCCCCAGGAGCGTGTGCATACGGTTGGCGTGTTCGTGGTCCTGGGCGCGCAGGGCGTCGATCAGACCACGGGTGGAGTCGAGTTCGCGGCCCAGTTGCTCCAGCTCGGTGCGGTCGCGCAGGGTGGCCACGGCGCCGCCGTCGTCGGTGGGCATGCGGTTGGCGACCAGCACGCGCTGGCCGCGCACGGTGAGGAGGTCCGTGCCGGTCACGCGCCCGGCCAGCACATCGGACGTGCGGCCCGCGCCCAGCGCCTCGTCCGGGGAACGGCCCACCGCCGCGTCGCCGATGCTCAGCAGCCGCTGCGCCTCGTCGTTGAGGAGACGGATGCGGCCGGTGCGGTCCAGGGCGACGACGCCCTCCCTGATGCCGTGCAGCATCGCCTCGCGTTCCGACAGGAGTGCCGCGATGTCGGAGAAGGCCAGGTCCCGGGTCTGCCTGTGGACCCGCCGGGAGATGAGCCACGCGGCCATCGCACCGACCGCCAGGGCGCCGCCGGCGTAAGCGAGCAACCCCGGGATCGCGTGGATCAGCCGCGCCCGGACGCTGTCGTAGGCGATGCCGACCGAGACGGCGCCGACGACGGAGCCGTCGCTGTCGCGCAGCGGCACCTTGCCCCGGGCGGAGCGGCCCAGGGTGCCACTGTCGATCTCCATGACCTCCTTGCCGGCCAGAGCCTGGCCGGGGTCGGTCGAGACGATGCCGCCGATCTGCTTCTTGTCGGTGTGCGACCAGCGCACACCGCGCCAGTCCATCACCACGATGTACTCGGCCCGGGTGGCCTTCCGGATCCGCTCCGCCTCCTGCTGCACCGGACCGTTCGGGGAGGGAGGGGTGTCCCTCAGGTCCTGTGCGAGATCGGGCTGCTGGGCGGTCGTCTGCGCGATCGCGAGCGCGCGGCGCATCGCCTGGTCGTCCAGCTGGTTGCTCAGAGGCGCGAGGAACAGCCCGGTCGCGAGGACCGCGACTCCCGCGGCGATCGCCACCTGCATCAGCAGCACCTGCGAGAACACCCGCCGCGGGAGGCCGAGGCGCAGGCGGCGGGCGGGGGGAGTGGGGCTCATACCCAAGACGGTACGTGCGGCTGCCTACCTGCCGTAACGGGTGTGGCGTGGATCTCTTGATCAATGCTTGCGAAGGCGGGACCGAGCGCAGGTGGCATCAACACTTGATCGGGACGGTGCCGCCCCGGAGGCCGGTCAGCTCGCGAGCGCCGTCGTCACCCTCATCTCGCGCACCGCCACGACGTCCATCCGCGCGGGCGAACCGAGGACGGACGCGCCGCAGCTCTCCGGGCGGGGCGGCAGAGCAGCCCCCTGGGCCACCTCTACCTGCCAGCGGCGCCCGTCGGTGTGGGCGACGGTCACCTCCCAGCGCGGGGCAGCGCCCGACATCCGTACGACGCTCAGCGCCTCCGCGGCATACTCGCCGGTCCCGGTACGCACGGCGAGCTCGGCCGCCTGACCGGGCCGTTCCCAGGCCGAGCTGCCTCGGCAGCCCTCGACGACGATCCGCCCCTCCCCGGCGCCGTGCAGGACCTCCTTGAGGGTGTGGGCCTCGGCCCGGCCGTACGCGTATCCGTACGGCAGCACGAGCACCGTCGGGGAGAAGCGGTGGCCACCCAGATGGGTGACCTCCCAGACGCCCTCGACCCCCGACGTGGCGAGCTCGGCCGCGAGGGGCCGGCCCAGGAGGGCACAGCAGCGGTCCCGCTTGCCGTTGGTGCAGACGAGGGCGAGCGGATCACCGTCGTGGGGCCGGCCGCCGAGGACCGCGTCGAACGTGTGGTGGTCGCCCCGGCCGAGCGCGGCGAAGTCGAGATCGAGCAGCTGCTCCGGGTCCGAGGTCGTGGCGCCGTGCAGCCACACGTTTCCCGGAACGGTGTGGGCCGCGTACACCCGGCGCGAGGCGGGCATACGGCGGTCCGCGTGGCGCCCGGGGCGGCGGATGAGCACGATCCGCACGCCCGTGTCCTTCGCGGCCGCCTCCAGGGCACGGCCCAGCGCGGGGTCCAGGTGGCTCGAGGTGAGCGCCTTGGCACCCCACGGACCGGGCTGTTCCAGCAACAGCCAGGTCCTCGCGGTGGCCGCGGTCGCCGAAACGGGCTCGTCGAAGTCCAGGGAGACGCTCGTGCACGTACTCACACAGGTGAGCCTAACCTGAGTTAACCCGTGGCGACGTCCGGGCCCGCCCTGTCCTACTCCGGCAGTGGCTGAGGCGGCTTCGGACCCGTGTAGAGGCCGCTCGGGCGCATGCGCAGCGGGCGTTCGCCGTACTCCTCCAGGGCGTGAGCGATCCAGCCCGCCGTACGGGCCACGGCGAAAATCGTCTCGCCCGCGGTCGAGGGCATGCCGCAGGACGTGGTGAGCACGGCGAGCGCCAGGTCGATGTTGGCGTGCAGCGGGGCGTGGCGGGCGGTGGTCTCGACGATGTCGCGGGCCGCGAGGAGGGCGGGCTCCGCGCGCGGGATCTGTTCCAGGAGGGTGAACAGGGCACGCGCGCGTGGGTCCTCGCCCGGGTAGAGCCGGTGGCCGAGTCCCGGGATACGGCGGCCGGCGCGCAGCTCGTCCGCGATCACGGGCGCCGCGTCGCCCTGGTCGAGCACGTCGAGGAGCAGCCGGTGGGCGAGCCCGCTGGCCGCGCCGTGCAGCGGACCCTCGATCACGCCCAGCCCTGCGGAGACCGCCGCGTAGGCGTGGGCACGGGCCGACGCGGCGACGCGCACCGCGAGCGTGGAGGCGGCCAGGTCGTGGTCGACGAGGAGGGCGAGCGCGGCGTCCAGGGCGCGCAGGGAGGCCTCGTCGGCATCATGCCCGGACAGCCGGGTCCACAGGCGGTGGGCCAGAGGGCCCTCGTCGCGGCGGTCGGGCCTCACGAGTGGCAGAGCGGCGACGAGCGTCGGAATGAGCGTGCGCGCCGTGCCGAGCACGGCCTCCTCGGACAGGTCGAACCGCAGCGGGTCGGCGGTCGCGGCGGCGATCGTCGCGACGCGCAGCAGATCGGTGGGCGCGGCGTGCTCGGGCAGTGCGTCGACGGCGCGGCGGGCCACGGCCACAGAGGCGGGGGGCGCGGTGAACGTGCCGCCCGGGTGCATCCGGCCGGTCCACAGCCACTCGGCGACCTCCTCGTACGTGTGCCGTGCTGCCAGGTCCACGGCGTCCACACCGCGGAAGTAGTAGCGGTCGCTCTCGATGAGCGTGATGCGGGTCCGTACGGACAGCTCACCGCCCGATCCGGAACCGCCCGCACTCTCCCGCCTGCTGCGCCGGGCGAGCGCCTCGACCTCCCCGGCGTCGAAGGTGCTGCCCCGGCCGCCGGTCACCCGCCGGCTGCTGAGCTGACCGCGGCTCACATACGCGTACACGGTCTCCGGCTTCACACCGAGCAGCTCGGCGGCCTCCTTGGTGCTCAGCCGCCTGTCCGCGTCGCGGGGGACGGGTTCTTGATCGCGCATGGGGGTCACCGTATCCGCCTAGCGGCCCATTGATTGATGTATTGATTGAATCAATATTGACACAACTAAAGTCAATCATGGACAGTCGAATCAAGTCCAGGGAGGAAGACATGTCCGTCAACAGGTCCGCAGCCACTCTTCTCGACGTGCCACGGGGACTCGCCGGGGTCGTCGTCACCGACACCCGGATCGGCGACGTCCGCGGTCTCGAGGGCTTCTACCACTACCGGCAGTACTCGGCCGTCGACCTCGCGCGGACCCGCGGCTTCGAGGACGTCTGGCACCTGCTCGTGCACGGCGAACTGCCGGACGCCGAGCGGAGCGCGGCCTTCGCGGCCGAGACCGCCGCGCTGCGGCGGCTCCCCGACGAGGTGCGAGCCGCTCTGCCGGCCATAGCGGCGGCCGGCGGGCGCTCCGGCCCGCTCGCCGGAATGCGTACGGCGCTGTCGCTGCTGGGTGCGGCGAAGGGGTTCCGCCCCGTGTACGACGTCGACGCCGGGCGGCGCCTGCGGGACACGCTCGAGGCAGCCGCCGCCGTGCCCACCCTGCTCACCGCGCTGCACCGGCTGGGGCAGGGGCTCGAACCCGTGGAGCCGCGCGAGGACCTGTCGTACGCGGCGAACTACCTCTACATGCTGACCGGATCGGTACCGACCGAGCGGCACGCGCGGGCGATCGAGCAATACCTGATCTCAACCATTGATCACGGATTCAATGCTTCAACCTTCACGGCCCGGGTCATCGCGTCGACCGGTGCGGACGTGGCGGCATGCCTCGCCGGTGCGGTGGCGGCGCTGTCGGGGCCGCTGCACGGAGGTGCTCCCAGCCGCGCGCTGGACACCCTGGACGCGATCGGCACCCCGGACCGGATCGACTCCTGGGTGCGTCAGCGGGTGCTCGCGGGGGATCGCATCATGGGCTTCGGCCATGCGATCTACCGCACGGAGGACCCGCGGTCCCGGATGCTGCGTGAGGTCGCCCAGGCGTTCGGCGGGCCGCGCGTGGACTTCGCCGTGGAGGTCGAGCGTCACGTCGAGGCGATCCTGGCGGAGCTGAAGCCCGGCCGTGAACTCCACACCAACGTCGAGTACTACGCGGGCGTGGTCATGGAACTCTGCGGCCTGCCCCGAGAGATGTTCACTCCGACCTTCGCCGCCGCGCGCGCGGTGGGCTGGAGCGCCAACATCCTGGAACAGGCGGAGGACACGAAGATCATCAGGCCGGTGGCGCGATATGTGGGGCCGGAGGCGCCGGTGTCCGTACCGACTGCATAAACGGCCACAACTGCCATATACGGGCTGATGATCGATTCTTCGCTGCCTTCCGTCACTCTTGCGGATGTTCTCCAGGATCGCGCGTGGCTCCACCCCCGCGGGTGATAAAACAGGGCCGCAAAGATGCCTTGCTTCCTTGGGGTGCGGGGGCGGACTGTGCGCGTGCCGCACGGCGATCAAGGCTTGGGCCTGCGAGGATGCCACCGCTCGCGCGGCCGCGGGCGCAGGCGCTTGTGCCTTGAGAACAGAGGAATGCAACAGTGAGTCAGATCATCCGCCGCCTTGGTGTCGCTCCCCGCTATCGAGGCAGTACCGGTGGCGGGACATGTCCCGACATCTTTGAATTGGCCGACGGGAACTTCGCGGTCATCGGCACGGATGTCACTGACTCGCTCGACACCCAGCTGCCCGACGATGCCGGACGCGCCGACTATGAACGCATCGTCGTCATCACCCGGGAGACCCTGGTCAAGGCGAAGAAGGACATCCCCGACGCCTAGTGATGTCGTCGTAGTGAAGGAGTCGGCCCGGCTCGGCGCTGCCGCGTGGGCCGGCTTCTCCCGTCATGGGTCGGTGGGAGGCTCGCCGACCACCCACCACTCATCGGTGTCCGCTTCCTCGAGTTGCAGTAGCAGGTCGTCGACGAGCCGGCCGAGTTCCGCCTCCTCGGTGCCCGTGAGACTCGCGCGCTGTTGCTGGGTCGCGTACCAGTACTCCCTGACGATCGGGTTCTGGAAGATGCCCCGGACGTGCTTGAAGAACTCGTCCCTTCCCATGTTGCCGATGCGGTAGTAGCAGAGCAGGTTGGTGTACAGGGCGTTGGCGAAGAGGTACTGCCGACGCCGCTCAGGGGTGACGGGCCTCTCGAAGATGTCCAGGACCTCGGCGAGTTCGGTGTCGTCGATCGCCTTGCTCAACAGCTCCCAGTGCTGCCGCTGCTGCCTGGCCAGATTGGACCGCTGCTGCGTACGGGCATGCTGTTCCAGCTGGTCCAGGCGTTCGTGCAGGGTGTCCATCGCCTGCTTCTGTGCCGCCATGGCGACGAGAGCGCCGGCCACCATGCCGAGGCCGGCCGCGGCAGCGGAGCGCAGTCCCTGTATCCCAATATTCCGTGTGGCCATGTCAACCCCCGAGTCAGGCGGCCGTCCGCCGGTCGTCGGGATGCGGGTCGACTGGAGGGGACCGGCGAGCAGTGGGCGGCGCTTGCCGTCTCCCAGAGTGCCGAGCGGCTCTGATCGGCGGGGAGGCGGAGAGGCGGCGCACGGAGGGAAGCGAGGGTCGCACTCCGGCGCCTTGCCGAACGTCTGCCCCGCAAGTGCTGCTAACAATCGTTCACTTCGGCGCGATTCTTGCGGCTCGTATCCTGGGTCGGCATTCATTCTTCGTCCCTGTGCCGAGAACGCGAGCCGGTGCACGCGTCGGCGTGAAAGAGGTCGCACGGTGAGCCAGCCGAGCCCGAGTCCGCGGCAGATCCCGGTCGTGATCCTGGCCGGATTCCTCGGATCCGGAAAGACC
The DNA here is from genome assembly GCF_045040895.1 of Streptomyces purpurascens. Taxonomy (NCBI): domain Bacteria; kingdom Bacillati; phylum Actinomycetota; class Actinomycetes; order Kitasatosporales; family Streptomycetaceae; genus Streptomyces; species Streptomyces purpurascens. The sequence goes on from NZ_CP108341.1 coordinate 6,918,694, forward strand.
ACGCTGCTCAACCATCTCCTCCACCGCAGCGGAGGCAGCCGGATCGGCGCGGTCGTCAATGATTTCGGGGCCATCGAGATCGACGCGATGGCCGTCGCGGGCGCGCTCGGCGATTCGACCGTCTCGCTCGGCAACGGATGCCTGTGCTGCGCCGTCGACGCCGGCGAACTGGATCTCTATCTCGAGCGGCTCACGGAGCCGTCCCTCGGCATCGACGTCATCGTCATCGAGGCCAGCGGTCTCGCCGAGCCGCAGGAACTCGTGCGCATGGTGCTCGCGAGTGAGGATCCGGGGATCGTGTACGGCGGGCTCGTCGAGGTGGTCGACGCCGCCGAGTTCGACGACACCAGGACCAGGCATCCCGAGATCGACCGGCATCTCGCGCTGGCCGATCTCGTCGTGGTCAACAAGCTCGACCGGGCGGAGGACGGCGAGCGCGTCCTCGGGCTGGTCCGGTCCCTCGTCGACCGCGCGGCCGTCGTCCCGGCCACCTACGGCCGGATCGACCCCGAGTTCCTCTTCGACTGCCGGCCGAGCGAGGAACGCGTCGGGCAGCTGTCCTTCGACGACCTGCACGAGACCGGCGCGGACGGCCATGCCGGGCATCTGCACAGCGCGTACGACAGCCTGTCGTTCGTCTCCCGGGAGCCCCTCGACCCGCGCCGGCTGATGGAGTTCCTCGACAGCCGGCCCGAGGGGCTGTACCGGATCAAGGGGTACGTGGACTTCGGCCCCCACGACGTCCGGAACCGCTACGCCGTCCACGCCGTCGGACGGTTCCTGCGCTTCTACCCGGAGCCCTGGCCGCCGGGCGACGAACGCCTCTCCCAGCTGGTCCTCATCGGCTCCGGGATCGACACCGCCGCCCTCGACAAGCAGCTCGACGCGTGCCGGAGCGAGGCCCCACACGCCGACGAGCACGGCATGTGGGGCGTCCTGCGGTACGTACCGGGCACCGAGGAGGATCTCGCGGACCCTGCCTAGGCCGACCGGACCCTGCCTTGGCCGACCGGACCCTGCCCAGGCCGGCCGGACCCTGCCCAGGCCGGCCGGAGCCCGCCTACACCGGCCCCGCCACCACCCACACGGTCTTCGCCAGGGACACCCCCGAGCCGTCCCGCCGCGGGTCGATCTCCGGGAGGTCGACCGGAGTGCCGTTCTTCTGCGCGGCGAGGGCCGGGACCGGGCCCGCCCAGGCCAGGGACAGGCAGTCCTCGCCCTTCAGGAACCGCTGGCAGCGGACGCCGCCCGTGGCGCGGCCCTTGCGCGGGTACTGGTCGAACGGGGTCAGCTTGGCCGTCGTCTGGACGGAGTCGTCCAGCGTGCCGCGCGAGCCCGCGACGGTGAAGACGACGGCGTCCGCTGCCGGATCCACCGCCGTGAAGGAGATGACCTTCGCGCCCTCGGTGAGCTTGATGCCCGCCATGCCGCCCGCCGCGCGGCCCTGGGCGCGGACCTGCGCGGCCGGGTAGCGCAGCAGCTGGGCGTCGTCGGAGATGAAGATCAGATCCTCGTCGCCGGTCCGCAGTTCCACCGCGCCGACGATCCGGTCGCCCTCCTTGAGGGTGATCACCTCGAGCTCTTCCTTGTGGGACGGATAGTCCGGCACCACGCGCTTGACGACGCCCTGTGCCGTGCCGATCGCCAGGCCCGGCGACGACTCGTCGAGGGTCGTCAGGCAGATCACCGTCTCGTCGTCCTCCAGGGAGACGAACTCCGCCAGCGGGGCGCCCCCCGCGAGGTTCGGCGTCGACAGCGACTCGGGGAGCTGGGGCAGGTCGATCACGTTCAGCCGCAGCAGCCGGCCCGTCGAGGTGACCGCGCCCACCTCGCCACGGGCGGTGGCCGGCACAGCCGAGACGATCACGTCGTGCTTCACGCGCTCGGCGCCGGCGTCCTCCGCGAACGGCTCGCCGTTCGCCGTACGGGCCAGCAGACCCGTCGAGGACAGCAGCACCCGGCACGGGTCGTCGGCCACCTGGAGCGGCACGGTCGCGACCGGGGTGCCGCCCGCCTCCAGCAGGTCCGTACGCCGGTCGGTGCCGAACTTCTTGGCGACGGTTGCCAGTTCGGAGGAGACCAGCTTGCGCAGCTCGGCGTCCGAGTCGAGGATCCGGGTCAGTTCCTCGATCTCCGCGGTGAGCCGGTCCTTCTCCGTCTCCAGCTCGATGCGGTCGAACTTGGTGAGACGGCGCAGCGGCGTGTCGAGGATGTACTGCGTCTGCACCTCGCTCAGCGAGAACTGCTCCATCAGTCGCTGCTTCGCCTGCGCGGAGTTCTCACTGGAGCGGATGAGGCGGATGACCTCGTCGATGTCCAGCAGGGCCGTCAGCAGGCCCTCGACCAGGTGCAGCCGGTCGCGCTTCTTGCCGCGGCGGAACTCCGAACGCCGCCGTACGACGGTGAAACGGTGGTCGAGGTAGACCTCCAGGAGCTCCTTGAGGCCCAGCGTGAGCGGCTGGCCGTCGACCAGGGCCACGTTGTTGATGCCGAAGGACTCCTCCATCGGCGTCAGCTTGTACAGCTGTTCCAGGACCGCTTCCGGCACGAAGCCGTTCTTGATCTCGATGACCAGGCGCAGGCCGTGCTGGCGGTCGGTGAGGTCCTTGACGTCGGCGATGCCCTGGAGCTTCTTCGAGCCGACCAGGTCCTTGATCTTGGCGATCACCTTCTCCGGGCCGACCGTGAAGGGCAGCTGGGTGACGACGAGGCCCTTGCGGCGGGCCGTCACGGTCTCCACGGCGACGGTCGCCCGCATCTTGAACGTGCCGCGGCCCGTCTCGTACGCGTCCCGGATACCGGGCAGGCCGACGATGCGGCCGCCGGTGGGCAGGTCGGGGCCCGGGACGTGCTTCATCAGGGCGTCGAGATCCGCGTTCGGGTACCGGATCAGGTGGCGGGCGGCCGCGATGACCTCGCGCAGATTGTGCGGCGGCATGTTCGTGGCCATACCGACGGCGATGCCCGAGGCGCCGTTGACCAGGAGGTTCGGGAAGGCGGCGGGCAGGGCCACCGGCTCCTGCTCCTGGCCGTCGTAGTTGGGGTTGAAGTCGACGGTGTCCTCGTCGATGGAGTCCGTCATCAGGCTCGTGGCCTCGGCCATCCGGCACTCGGTGTACCGCATGGCGGCGGGCGGGTCGTCGTTGCCCAGCGAGCCGAAGTTGCCGTGCCCGTCGACCAGGGGGACGCGCATCGAGAAGGGCTGGGCCATGCGCACGAGGGCGTCGTAGATCGACGCGTCGCCGTGCGGGTGCAGCTTGCCCATCACCTCGCCGACGACGCGGGCGCACTTGACGTACCCGCGCTCGGGGCGCAGGCCCATCTCGCTCATCTGGTAGACGATGCGCCGGTGCACCGGCTTGAGGCCGTCGCGTGCGTCCGGCAGGGCGCGGGAGTAGATGACCGAGTACGCGTACTCGAGGAAGGAGCCCTGCATCTCGTCGACGACGTCGATGTCGAGGATCCTCTCCTCGTACGAGTCGTCGGGCGGCGGGGTCTTCGTGCTGCGGCGGGCCATCGCTGCCGGCTCCTTGCCTCTGCGATCCGGATCTGACGCCGACCATTGTGGACCGCCGCACTGACAACCGGGACCAGGACCCGGTCTCTGACGTCTGCCGCGCCGTCCGGGCCCGGCACGGCGGGTCACCGAATCTCGCTCTCCGCGTACGCCCCCGGGAACTTCACCAGCGCTTCGCGCGCTTGCATACAGTGGCAGGACCGGCAGGAATCCGCGGTTGGAACGACCGCACCGCGATCGAAGGGACGTACATGCCCATGGGTCACACGGCCACAGCCCAGGCAGGCTCCGGGGGCCTGACAGCGACCGAGCACCGCCTGGCCAACGGCCTTCGCGTGGTGCTCTCCGAGGACCACCTGACCCCGGTCGCGGCGGTGTGCCTCTGGTACGACGTCGGCTCGCGCCACGAAGTCAAGGGGCGTACCGGCCTGGCTCACCTTTTCGAGCATCTGATGTTCCAGGGTTCCGCCCAGGTGAAGGGCAACGGCCACTTCGAGTTCGTCCAGGGCGCGGGCGGCTCGCTGAACGGCACCACCAGCTTCGAGCGCACCAATTATTTCGAGACCATGCCCGCCCACCAGCTGGAGCTCGCCCTCTGGCTGGAGGCCGACCGCATGGGCTCACTGCTGTCCGCGCTCGACGACGAGTCGATGGAGAACCAGCGGGACGTCGTCAAGAACGAGCGCCGCCAGCGCTACGACAACGTCCCCTACGGCACCGCCTTCGAGAAGCTGACCGCCCTCGCCTACCCGGAGGGCCACCCCTACCACCACACCCCGATCGGCTCGATGGCCGACCTGGACGCCGCGACCCTGGAGGACGCGCGGGCGTTCTTCCGCACCTACTACGCGCCGAACAACGCCGTGCTCTCCGTGGTCGGCGACATCGACCCGGAGCAGACCCTGGCCTGGATCGAGAAGTACTTCGGCTCCGTCGCGGGACACGACGGCAAGCCCGCGCCGCGTGACGGCACGCTGCCGGAGACCATCGGCGAGCAGCTGCGCGAGGTCGTCGAGGAGGAGGTCCCGGCGCGCGCCCTGATGGCCGCCTACCGGCTGCCTCACGACGGCACGCGCGCGTGCGACGCGGCCGACCTGGCCCTCACCGTCCTCGGCGGCGGCGAGTCCTCCCGGCTCTACAACCGCCTCGTACGGCGGGACCGTACGGCCGTGGCCGCCGGCTTCGGCCTGCTGCGGCTCGCCGGGGCGCCCTCCCTGGGCTGGCTGGACGTGAAGACGTCCGGTGACGTGGAGGTGCCGGTCATCGAGACCGCCATCGACGAGGAGCTCGCCCGGTTCGCCGAGGAGGGCCCCACGGCCGAGGAGATGGAGCGCGCCCAGGCCCAGTTGGAGCGCGAGTGGCTGGACCGGCTGGGCACGGTCTCCGGCCGAGCCGACGAACTGTGCCGGTACGCCGTGCTGTTCGGCGACCCGCAGCTCGCCCTGACCGCCGTGCAGCGCGTGCTGGACGTCACGGCGGAGGAGGTCCAGGAGGTCGCCAAGGCCCGCCTGCGGCCCGACAACCGCGCGGTGCTGGTCTACGAGCCCGTCGCCGACGAGGCCGGCGAGGACGCCGACACCATCGAGGACACCGCAGCCGCGGCCACGAACGAGAACGAGGAGGCGGCCAAGTGACCGAGCTCGCCACGATGGACTTCCACCCCCGGCCCCAGGCGGGCGAGGCCAAGCCCTGGGCCTTCCCGGCCCCCGAGCGCGGCACGCTCGACAATGGCCTGACGGTGCTGCGCTGCCACCGCCCCGGCCAGCAGGTCGTCGCCGTGGAGGTGCTGCTGGACGCCCCCCTGGACGCCGAGCCGGCCGGCCTCGACGGTGTGGCCACGATCATGGCGCGGGCCTTCTCCGAGGGCACCGACAAGCACTCCGCCGAGGAGTTCGCCGCCGAGCTGGAGCGCGCCGGCGCCACGCTCGACGCGCACGCCGACCACCCGGGCGTCCGGCTGAGCCTGGAGGTCCCCGCTTCCCGGCTCGCCAAGGGCCTCGGCCTGATCGCCGACGCCCTCAGGGCGCCCGCGTTCGCGGACAGCGAGGTCGAGCGGCTGGTCAACAACCGCCTGGACGAGATCCCGCACGAGCTGGCCAACCCCGCCCGCCGTGCCGCCAAGGAGCTCTCCAAGGAGCTGTTTCCGGCGGGCTCGCGCATGTCGCGGCCCCGGCAGGGCACCGAGGAGACGGTCGCCGCGATCGACTCCGCGGCCGTACGCGGCTACTACGAGAAGCACGTCCGCCCGGCGACGGCCACCGCCGTGGTCGTCGGCGACCTCACCGGCATCGACCTCGACGCGCTGCTCGGCGACACGCTGGGCGCCTGGACCGGCTCCTCGGCCGAGCCGCGGCCGGTGCCGCCGGTGACCGCCGACGACACGGGCCGTGTCGTCATCGTGGACCGCCCGGGCGCCGTCCAGACGCAGCTGCTGATCGGCCGGATCGGCTCGGACCGGCACGACCGCGTCTGGCCCGCCCAGGTGCTCGGCACGTACTGCCTCGGCGGCACCCTCACCTCCCGCCTGGACCGCGTCCTGCGCGAGGAGAAGGGCTACACCTACGGCGTGCGGGCGTTCGCCCAGGTCCTCAGGTCCGCCCCGGACGGGACCGGTGCCGCGATGCTCGCCATCAGCGGCTCCGTGGACACGCCCAACACCGGCCCCGCCCTTGAGGACCTCTGGACGGTGCTGCGCACCCTCGCCGCCGAGGGGCTGACCGACGCCGAGCGGGACGTCGCCGTGCAGAACCTGGTCGGCGTGGCGCCGCTCAAGTACGAGACGGCGGCGGCCGTCGCGAGCACGCTGGCGGACCAGGTCGAGCAGCACCTGCCCGACGACTACCAGGCCGCGCTGTACCGGCAGCTCGCCGCGACCGGCACCGTGGAGGCCACCGCGGCGGCCGTCAGCGCCTTCCCGGTGGACCGTCTGGTGACCGTCCTCGTCGGCGACGCGGCGCAGATCAAGGGCCCCGTGGAGGCCCTCGGCATCGGCGAAGTCGCCGTAGTCGCCGCCGAGTAGCGGGAGACGAGCGCCACGCGCGCGTAGGGGCCCTGGTTGTCTTCTAAGGCGCCAGGGCTCCTTTATGTCCGAATTGGTGCGGGAGTTGCCTGTCTGCCCTGTGGGATGCGCTACAAAAGCCGGGATCCGTTTGGGAATTGAAAGTGGCGCCGCTTAGCGTCGTCCGGGCTGTTCGTCAGGCAGTGCGCCGCACCCGCGGCACCGGACAGTCATCGCCGAGTCCCCGTACGGCGCGAGCCAGGGGAGCCGGGGACCCACCGTAGTCCCTGGGGTGAATCGGACGCCCGCGCGAGTCGCGAGGGGGTCCGTAGGAGACCTTCCTGCTCCGAACCCGTCAGCTAACCCGGTAGGCGAGAGGGAAGGAAAGGACCAGCCACCACATGGCGTTCACGCGCGCCACCGGGAAGCACCGTCGTCCCAGCCGGATCCAGCGCCGCACGGCCCGCGCCGCGGGTGTCGCGGCCCTCGCCACCACCGGTGTCGTCGGCACCGTGGCCGCCCCGGCCTTCGCCGCGGAGCCCGCTGTCGAGCAGACGGGCCTCACCCCGGTCGTCACCATGGGCGACACCGTGGCCCAGAAGATCGACGCCCAGGCCGTCGCCCAGAAGCAGGCGGCCGAAGAGGCCGTCGCCAAGAAGAAGGCCGAGGAGGCCGCCCGCGAGCGCGCCGCCGAGGCGGCCAAGGAGGCCAAGGAGCGGGCCGAGAAGGCCCGCGAGGCCAAGGAGCGCGCCGCCCGCGAGGCCGAGCGCAAGCGCCTCAACACCTTCGTGTCCCCGATCTCCGGCTCGTACGTCTCCACCGGCTACAAGACCGGCGGCGCCGTCTGGTCCTCCGGCAGCCACACCGGTGTCGACTTCCACGCCTCCAGTGGCACGGCCGTCCACTCGGTCGGCATGGGTGAGGTCGTCGAGGTCGGCTGGGGCGGTTCCTACGGCAACCAGGTCGTGATCAAGATGAACGACGGGACGTACACCCAGTACGGCCACCTGTCGTCCAGCAGCGTCTCGGTGGGCCAGAAGGTCACCCCCGGCCAGCAGATCGGCCTGTCCGGCGCGACCGGCAACGTCACCGGCCCGCATCTGCACTTCGAGGCCCGCACCGGCCCCGAGTACGGCTCCGACATCGACCCCGTCGCCTACCTCCGCTCGCACGGCGTGAACGTCTGAACATCCGACGGCGACTGTTCTTCCCGAAAGCCCCGGCTCCCCGAGCCGGGGCTTTCGGCGTTCGCCACGGCCGACTGTCCAAAAAATATCCCTGATTTCCTGCCTGCCGTCGGAAATTCCGGCTCATTGCAATAGAGTCACGGAACACGCGTCGCCAGTCGACGTTTCACGGGGATTAAGGGGAGGTCGGTCATGCGTATTCCCGCGCACTCGGTGTGCACGGCCATCCGGGACGACATCGTCGCGGGTGTCTACGAGCGCGGCAGCCGGCTCACCGAGGAACTCCTCGCGCGCCGCTACGGCGTCTCGCGCGTCCCCGTCCGGGAGGCCCTGCGCACCCTGGAGGCCGAGGGCTTCGTGGTCACCCGGCGGCACGCGGGCGCGTGCGTCGCCGAACCCACCGAGCAGGAGGCCGCCGACCTGCTGGAGATGCGCATGCTGCTGGAGCCGCTGGGTGCCGCTCGCGCCGCCCAGCGCCGCACCGAGGCCCATCTGAAGGTGCTGCGCGGCCTGGTCAGGCTCGGCCAGGAGCGCGCCCGCCGGGGCAACAGCGACGACCTGCGCTCTCTGGGCGGCTGGTTCCACGAGACGCTCGCCCAGGCCTCCGGCAGCCCCGCGCTGACCTCGATGCTCACCCAGCTCCGGCACAAGATCGCCTGGATGTACGCCGTGGAGGCGCCGGCCGGACCCGTGGAGTCCTGGGCCGAGCACGGCGCGATCGTGGACGCGGTGGCGCGCGGGGACAGCGAGCGCGCGCGGGCGGTCACGGCGCTGCACACCGAGCGCGCGACGGCCGCGCACCGGCTGCGTTTCGGCTCCGCCGGGGAGCGCGCCGAGCGTGTGAGGAACTCGCAACATGCCGTAAACACGGCAAGCCTGCGGCATTAACACAGGAGCCGTATACAAAGAGTGGGTAATTCGCGGGGGATTATTTCTGCTGCCCGCCAGCAAGGAATTCACGGGAAAGACGAAGAGCTCGCCCGATGAATTCGGACGAGCTCTTCAGGGTGCGCCGGGTCAGGCGCGGGGAAATACTCAGACGGTCTCGGGAAGCTCCTCGAGCCCCTCGGAGACCAGCTTGGCCAGCCGGTCCAGGGCGACGTCCGCGCCCTCGGCGTCGGAGGCGAGGACGATCTCCTCGCCGCCCTGGGCGCCCAGGCCGAGGACGGCCAGCATGGAGGCCGCGTTGACGGGGTTGCCGTCTGCCTTGGCGATCGTCACCGGGACGCCTGCGGCCGTGGCGGCTCGGACGAAGATGGAAGCGGGGCGGGCGTGGAGGCCCTCGGCCCAGCCGACGTTGACGCGGCGCTCAGCCATGTGTTGCTGCCCTTCGGTGTTCAGGGTTGTCTAGACCAGTTTCCCATAACGTGAAGCTGTGCCGGAGCGGTCCTGATGACCCGCCCCGGGGTGCCGTCGGATCGCGGCCTCGACCCGACTGACGCCCTCCACAGACTGCCTCGCGCCCGCGGTCAGGCGCTAGCCGTACGCTGGGGCGCATGCAGACCTCGCCGGACCGGCACGAGTATCCCGCCCACTGGGAAGCCGACGTGGTGCTGCGCGACGGTGGTACCGCGCGCATCCGGCCCATCACCGTTGATGACGCCGATCGCCTGGTCAGCTTCTACGAGCAGGTCTCCGACGAGTCGAAGTACTACCGCTTCTTCGCGCCGTACCCTCGCCTGTCCGCCAAGGACGTCCACCGCTTCACGCACCACGACTTTGTGGACCGGGTGGGACTCGCGGCCACGGTCGGCGGCGAGTTCATCGCCACCGTACGCTACGACCGGATCGGCGCGGACGGAACGCCCGCGTCGGCACCTGCCGACGAGGCCGAGGTCGCCTTCCTGGTCCAGGACGCCCACCAGGGCCGCGGCGTCGCCTCCGCCCTGCTGGAGCACATCGGCGCCGTCGCCCGGGAGCGCGGCATCCGCCGCTTCGCCGCCGAGGTGCTGCCCGCCAACAACAAGATGATCAAGGTGTTCACGGACGCCGGGTACACCCAGAAGCGCAGCTTCGAGGACGGCGTGGTCCGTCTGGAGTTCGACCTCGAACCCACCGACCGCTCCCTCGCCGTGCAGTACGCGCGCGAACACCGCGCCGAGGCCCGGTCCGTGCAGCGGCTGCTCGCGCCCGGCTCGGTCGCCGTCATCGGCGCCGGGCGCACACCGGGCGGTGTGGGCCGCAGCGTCCTCGGCAACATCCGCGACGCCGGGTTCACCGGCCGCCTGTACGCCGTGAACAAGGCCCTCCCCGAGGAGCAGAAGGAGCTCGACGGGGTGCCCGCCCACCGCTCGGTGCGCGACATCGACGGCCCGGTCGACCTCGCGGTCGTCGCCGTACCGGCCGAGTACGTCACCGAGGTCGTCACCGAGTGCGGCGAGCACGGCGTGCAGGGGCTCGTCGTGGTCTCCGCCGGGTACGCCGAGAGCGGCCTGGAGGGGCGCGAGAGCCAGCGCGCACTCGTGCGGCACGCGCGCACGTACGGCATGCGGATCATCGGGCCGAACGCCTTCGGCATCATCAACACCTCCCCGCGGGTGCGGCTCAACGCCTCCCTCGCCCCCGAGACGCCCCGCCCGGGCCGGATCGGCCTGTTCGCCCAGTCCGGCGCCATCGGCATCGCCCTGCTGTCCCGGCTGCACCGCCGCGGTGGCGGCGTCACGGGCGTGACCGGCGTCTCCACCTTCGTCTCCTCCGGCAACCGGGCCGACGTCTCCGGCAACGACGTACTCCAGTACTGGTACGAGGACCCCGACACCGACGTCGTCCTCATGTACCTGGAGTCCATCGGCAACCCGCGCAAGTTCACCCGCCTCGCCCGCCGGACGGCCGCGGCGAAACCGCTGGTCGTGGTCCAGGGCGCGCGGCACGGAGCCGCTCCCCAGGGGCACGCCGTCCGGGCGACCCGGCTGCCGCACGAGACCGTCTCGGCCCTGCTGCGGCAGGCCGGCGTCATCCGCGTCGACACCATCACCGACCTGGTGGACGCGGGCCTGCTCCTCGCCCGCCAGCCCCTGCCGGCCGGGCCCCGGGTGGCGATCCTCGGCAACTCCGAGTCGCTCGGCCTGCTCACGTACGACGCGTGCCTCGCCGAGGGCCTGCGGCCGCACCCCCCGCAGGACCTGACCACGGCCGCTTCCGCGGCGGACTTCCACGCGGCCCTCTCGCGCGCACTGGCCGACGACCGGTGTGACGCGGTCGTCGTCACGGCCATACCGGCAGTGGGGGAGGTCTCGGTCGCGGACGCGGCCCTCGCCGATGCCCTGCGCTCGGCATCGGCCGCCGCCCCGGCCAAGCCCGTCCTGGTCGTGCACGTGGAGCTCGGGGGCCTGGCCGAGGCCCTGTCCGCGGCGGCGAGCACGGCACCACAAGCAGAGTCGGGCATTCCCCCGCAAACCACCCCTAGTGCGTCGCCCGCCGAAGAGCGACCCCCCACTGTCGAGGCCCCCGACGGCACCCACCTCATCCCCGCCTACCCCGCCGCCGAGCGCGCCGTCCGCGCCCTCGCCCAGGCCGTCACCTACGCACAGTGGCGACGCGACGCCGCCGACCCCGGCAAGGTGCCCGAGTACGAGAACATCGACGAGCGGGGCGCCGCCGCGCTGATCGACGGGCTGCTCGCGCGCGGGCAGGGACTCACGCTCGGCACGGAAGAGACCTGCGACCTGCTCGGCCACTACGGCATCCATGTCCACCGCGCCCTGCCCGCCCCGACCCCCGACGCCGCCGCCGAGGCCGCCCGCACCCTCGGCTACCCCGTGGCCCTCAAGGCCACCGCCCCGCACCTGCGCCACCGCGCCGACCTGGGCGGCGTCCGCCTCGACCTCACGGACGAGGATCAACTGCGCCGCTCGTACACCGAGTTGACCGAGCTGTTCGGCGCACCGGACGAGCTGCGCCCCGTGGTGCAGCGGATGGCGCCGCGCGGCGTGGACGTCGTCGTACGGGCCGTCATCGACCCCGCGGCCGGAGCCGTGCTCTCCTTCGGGCTCGCCGGCGCCGCCTCACAGCTGCTCGGCGACACGGCACACCGGCTGATCCCGGTCACCGACCGGGAGGCGAGCTCGCTGGTGCGGTCGATCCGCACCGCACCCCTGCTGTTCGGCTGGCGCGGCTCCGCGCCGGCCGACACCCGCGCCCTGGAGGAGCTGCTGCTGCGGGTGTCCCGCTTGGTGGACGACCACCCCGAGGTCGTCGCGGTCACGCTGGAGCCGGTCGTCGTCGCCTCGCACGGCCTGAGCGTCCTGGGCGCCTCCGTCCGCCTCGCCACACCGCCCGCCCGCGACGACCTCGGCCCCCGGACCCTCCCCGCGTACTGACAGGGGGCGAGCTGTGCCTCGCAGTCGGTGGGCCCCCGTAGGATGGGCGTCATGGCCAAGACCAGTACGACGACCCAGGGGCTGCGGGCGGCGATCGAGCGCAGCGGCTACTACCCGGCCCTCGTGGCCGAGGCGGTGGAGGCCGCCGTGGGCGGCGAGCCCATGCGGTCGTACCTGGTCCACCAGGAAACGACGTTCGACCAGAACGAGGTGCGGCGGCATGTGACGGTGCTCGTCCTCACCGACAACCGCTTCATCGTCAGCCACACCGACGAACAGGCCGCCGACACCACCTCCCCGACGCCGTACGCCACGACGTCGACGGAGTCCGTGAAGATCGGCCGCATCTCGTCGATCGTGGTCAGCCGGGTCGTCGCCAACCCGGAGTCGTACAAGCCGGGCACCCTGCCCCGCGAGGTCGTCCTCACCATCGGCTGGGGCGCCGTCTCCCGCATCGATCTGGAGCCGGCCGCCTGCGGCGACCCCAACTGCGAGGCGGACCACGGCTACACCGGCAACTCGACGGCGGACGACCTCAGCCTGCGCGTCAGCGAGGCCGGGGACGGACCGGAGACCGTGCGCCAGGCACTCGCCTTCGCGCAGGCCCTCTCCGAGGCGACCGCGGACACCACCCGCTGATGGCACAGCCCGATACGGCCTGGGACCACCACCCCGAACCGCTCGCCGTCGCCTCCGCACCGGTCCCCGAGTACGGCAGCGGCTCCCTCGCCGACCTGCTGCCCACCCTGGCCGCCGGCCTCGGCGTGCCGGGGATGAGCGCCGCGATCTCCGAGCTGACCCCCGCCGACCGGAACTGTGTGTTCCTGATCGACGGCCTCGGCTGGGAGCAGCTGAGGGCGCACCCCGAGGACGCCCCGTTCATGACGTCCCTGCTCGCCACCTCGCGCGGCGGCACCGGGCGCCCGCTCACCGCCGGCTACCCGGCGACCACCGCGACCTCCCTCGCCTCCGTCGGCACCGGCCTGCCGCCCGGCGCGCACGGCCTGCCCGGCTACACCGTGCGCAACCCGGACACCGGCGAGCTGATGAACCAGCTGCGCTGGCAGCCGTGGGCCCCGCCCGGCCCCTGGCAGCCGTACCCGACGGTGTTCCAGCTGGCGCACGAGGCGGGCGTGCACGCCGCGCAGGTGTCGTCCCCGACCTTCGAGAACACCCCGCTGACCAAGGTCGCGCTCAGCGGCGGAACGTTCCTCGGGCGGCTGCCCGGCGAGGACCGCGTCGACCTGGCGGCCGAGCAACTGGCCGCGGGCGACCGCTCCCTGGTGTACACGTACTTCGCCGAGGTCGACGGCGCCGGCCACCGCTTCGGCGTCGACTCCGACGCCTGGCGCGGCCAGCTGATGTACGCCGACCGCCTGGTCCAGCGCCTCGCCGAGCAACTGCCGCCGCGCAGCGCCCTCTACGTCACCGCCGACCACGGCATGATCGATGTGCTCTTCGACGAAGAGCACCGCATCGACTTCGACGAGGACTGGGAGCTGAGCGCCGGAGTCGCCCTGCTCGGCGGCGAGGGCCGCGCCCGGCACGTGTACGCGGTACCCGGTGCCGCCAACGACGTCCTGACCTGCTGGCGCGAGGTGCTCGGCGAGCAGTTCTGGGTCGCCTCCCGCGACGAGGCCATCGCGGCGGGCTGGTTCGGCCCGCGGATCGACGAGCGGGTGTACGGCCGGATCGGCGACGTGGTCGCCGCCGCCCGGGACGATGTCCTGATCATCGCCTCCCAGCGGGAGCCGAACGAGTCGGCGATGGTCGGCAACCACGGTTCGATGACCCCTGCCGAGCAGCTGGTCCCCCTGCTCGAAGTACGCTCCTGACGTCCCGCCCCATCCCCGCTTCACCGAAAGGTGCTCACCTTCCCATGCCCGAGCTGGTGTTCTTCTCCGGAACGATGGACTGCGGGAAGTCGACGCTGGCTCTCCAGATCGAGCACAACCGCTCGGCGCGCGGTCTGGCGGGCATGATCTTCTCGCGCGACGACCGCGCCGGCGAGGGCAAGTTGTCCTCCCGCCTGGGCCTCGTCACGGACGCGGTGGAGGTCGAGGACGGGCAGGACCTCTACGCCTACCTCGTCGACCACCTCTCGCAGGGTGGCCGCGCGGACTACGTGATCGCCGACGAGGCGCAGTTCCTCGCGCCGGAGCAGATCGACCAACTCGCGCGCGTGGTCGACGACCTGGGCCTCGACGTCTACGCCTTCGGCATCACGACGGACTTCCGCTCCAAGCTGTTCCCCGGTTCCCAGCGGCTGGTCGAACTGGCCGACCGGGTCGAGGTGCTCCAGGTCGAGGCCCTGTGCTGGTGCGGCGCCCGCGCCACGCACAACGCCCGCACCATAGGCGGCGCCATGGTCGTCGAGGGCGCCCAGGTGGTCGTCGGCGACGTCACCCACTCCGCCGACGAGGTCGGGTACGAGGTCCTGTGCCGGCGTCACCACCGCCGCCGGATGACCGCGGCGACGGCCCGCGCGGCGGCCCTGTCACCGGATGTGCTGCCGATGTCGTCCGCCTGACCGCCCCGGCGGTACGTCAGCGCTGCGGCTGCAGCAGAGCGAACAGCGCCCCCTCCGGATCCGCCACGGTCGCCACCCGGCCGTGTGCGGTGTCGTGGACCGGCTTGAGGACGTGTCCGCCCAGGTGGACGAGATGATCCAGCGTGTCGTCGACGTCGGCGACCTGGAAGTACGTCACCCAGTGCGGGCCCCGGTCGCGCGGCAGGGCCTGCCCCAGGCCGTGGATGCCGGCGACGGGCTCGCCGCCGCGGAGCAGGGTCACGTAGTCGAAGTCGGCGGAGACCACCGGCTCCTCCTCGTAGCCGAACACCGTCTGGTAGAACTTGGCGACGCTCGCCGACTCGAAGGTCAGCAGCTCGTTCCAGGCGGGCGTCCCGGGGACGCCCGAGATGGCGATGCCGAGGTGCTCGGCGGCCTGCCAGATGCCGAAGACCGCGCCCGAGGGGTCGGAGCCGATCGCGAGGCGGCCGGCGTCTGAGGCGTCGAGCGGCCCGACGCCGATCGTGCCGCTGCAGCTGCGCACCGTCTCGGCCGTCAAGTCCGCGTTCCGGGAGGCGAAGTAGGGGGTCCACGCGATGGGCAGCTGGCGGTCGGGCGGCAGCTGGCCGAGGCCCGCGACCTCGCGCCCGTCGAGCAGCGCACGCACATACGGGCCGAGTTGCTGGGGGCCGGGCCGGAACTCCCAGCCGAACAGCGCCCCGTAGAACTCCTCGGTCGCGGCCAGCCCGTGCACCATCAGGCTCACCCAGCAGGGCGTGCCGGGCGCGTGCCGAGCGGGCGTTTCGCCGTTCGGGCCGGCGGACCCCCGTGCGTCGGTCATTGTCACTCTCTTCTCGGCCTCGCGGTGGCCGTGCTCTCCGCAGCCCTCGTGGGGCCCGCCCTGTGGGGCGACCCGTGTCCGGGAGAATGCCCGATGTGCGGGGCGCTGTCCCTTGCGGCGCGCTTATCGGCAGGTGTCGTTCAGCTGTACAGCACGTGCTCGTTCCCGTACACCACGTGATCGTCCCGGTCCGGCCGAGCAGAGTAGCCGGACACGGACGGCTCGGCCACCCCCGTGCGCGAGGATGGGGCCATGAACGCCATCATCTCCGCATCCGACCTCGCGAACGATCTGACGGGCGCCAACCCGCCGGTCCTGCTCGATGTCCGCTGGCAGCTCACCGCGGCCAAGGCGGCGGGTGAGCCGCCGTACGACGGCCGGGCCGACTACGAGACAGGGCACCTGCCCGGTGCCGTCTTCGTCGACCTGGACCGGGAGTTGGCCTCCGCGCCGGGCGAGGGCGGCCGGCATCCACTGCCCGACCTCGCGCACTTCGGCGCCGCGATGCGCCGGGCGGGCGTGTCGTCCGGAACGCCGGTGGTCGTCTACGACGGCGGCCAGGGCTGGGCGGCCGCCCGGGCGTGGTGGATGCTGCGCTGGACGGGTCACCCGGACGTGCGGGTCCTCGACGGCGGGTTGCCGGCCTGGGAGGGGTCCCTGGACAAGTCCGTGCCCGCCCCGGCGGAGGGCGACTTCGTGCCCGAGCCTGGGACGGGGCTGCTCGACGCCGACGCCGCCGCGGAGTTGGCGCGGTCCGGGGTGCTGCTGGACGCGCGGGCGGGGGAGCGGTATCGGGGCGAGGTGGAGCCGATCGATCCGGTGGCCGGGCACATTCCGGGCGCGGTGTCGGCGCCCACCACCGAGAACGTCGGGGCGGACGGGCGTTACCGCTCAGCACAGGAGCTGCGGGAGCGCTTCAAGGGGCTCGGGGTGTCCGAAGGTTCGCGGGTCGGCGTGTACTGCGGGTCGGGGGTGTCGGCGGCCCATGAGGTCCTGGCCCTGGCGGTCGCGGGCATTCCGGCGGAGCTGTACGTGGGGTCGTGGTCGGAGTGGTCCTCGGACCCGGACCGGCCGGTCGCGGTGGGGCCGGACCCCCAGTAGCCCGGAGTGCGCAGAGGGCCGCGCCCGGAAGGCGCGGCCCTCATGTCCGTACGGCCGGCGTCAACGCCGTGTGACGCGGCTGCTCCTGGCTACTCTTGCTTCTTGCGCCGCGTCCCGAACACGATCTCGTCCCAGCTCGGGACGGCGGCTCTGCGACCCGGACGGACACCGTCGGCCTCGGCCTGGCGGTCGGTGGAACCGATGAGCCGGTCGCGGTGGGCGCCCACGGAGCGCGGCATGAGGACGTCCGCGTAGGCGGAACCGGCCGAGGCGGCGGGGGCCGGGGGCTCCTCCTCCTCGGGCTCGACGACGAGAGGCTCCTCCTCATCGGGCTCCGGCGCCGGGCGCTCCGGCACCACCAGGTCGCCACGGAAGCTCGGCACCGCCTCCAGCAGGCTGGTCAGCGAGTCCCGCTCGCCCGTGGCAGCCGTGCTCTCCTCGAGCGGTTCGGACGCCTGCGCGGGCAGGGCGGGCCGCTCACGGTCGGTGGGCCGGTCCAGCGGCCGGTCGCGCGGCAGCCGGGCGATCCGCGGGACGAACGGGAAGCTGGGTTCGGGCGCGGCCAGGTCGTCGGACTCGCCGATGAGCATGCGCGCCTCGTCGTCGACGGCCTGGACGAGTCGCCGGGGCGGGTCGTAGGTCCAGCTCGCAGAGTGCGGCTCACTGGCGACGCGGTAGACCAGCAGGACCTCCCACGTGCCGTCGTCGCGACGCCACGAGTCCCATTGGACGGTGTCCTTGTCGACGCCGCGCACCATCAGCCGTTCCTGCACGGCCTCGCCCAGCGGGGGACCGGAGTTCTCGCCGGGGCGGCGGACCGGGGTCTTGCGGGCCCGCTCGGCCATGAACGCACGCTCGGCGAGCACCGGGCCCTCGAAGCGGCGCACCCGGTCGACGGGGATGCCTGCCATTTGCGCGACCTCTTCCGCGGTCGCGCCGGCTCGTATACGCGCCTGGATGTCGCGGGGGCGGAGGTGGCTCTCCACCTCGATCTCGATCTGGCCGAGGCGGGGACGGTCGCCGCGCACGGCGGCACGGAGACGTTCGTCGATCGGAAGCGTGTACTCCGTGCTGTCCGCAGCCTTCAGCACCAGCCGTGTGCCGTCATTCGAGACGGCCACGACACGCAGTTCGGGCATGGGGACCTCCCGGGTGGTGCCTGCCGACGTCACGTGCGTCGCTGCTTCCGCTAGTCGAGTGTGGCCTGCCCGGGTGCAGCCTGCCACAACCTTGCCGAGTTGCCCGGCGTGTCGGGCACGGGCCCTGGATCGCCGTTATGGCACGGTTACCTATTCGCAACGCTAAGTGACGAACTCTGTCACCCTGTGCAACTAGCCCCCTCCCGGCGGTCCTTAAAGGCCCCGTACACCCTGGTGGGAGACCGGACCCAGGGCTCGCCACAGTACTCCATTTGGGCCACGTGCGTGGATTGGCGCGCCGCCCAACTTCTGGCAAGAGGGGGGACTTGGTCGCCCCATGCCCCCAATTCGTGATCTTGAACGTGGGGAAGTTCACGTAATCACCAGAAACGGAACTATCGGTTTCGGTCGCCCGTCCCCTTCTTGTGCAGTTGAACGACCGTGTACGGGAAAGGCAGGCAAGATCCGGGGATGCGTGAAAGGCCCGATGGTGTCGATGGAGCGAGCGATCCGGAGACGGAGCTTCGGGGTCTACGGCACGATCCTCGGCGCCGGCGTCGTCAGTGTCGTCGCCACCTGCGGCGGCTCCCTGTTCCAGCACTTCTTCAAGCAGACCGGCGAGCAGATCCGCGGCGCCACGACCGTGCCTTCCAGGGCGGCGGCCGCGCCTGCGGAACAAGCGCCTCCGGCGCCCGGCGAGTTCACCGAGGGGACCGTCTACCGCGCCCGGGTCAGGGGATGGAAGCGGCCGGTGCTCGCGGCGGCCATGGTCTTCGGCGTCACGATGGCCGGAATCACCACCTACGAACTGGTCGCGGGTCACAACCTCAGCGGCGGACGCAGCACCACCGTCGGCGACGCCTTCTCCGGTGGGGGCAATGCCACGTCGGGCTCTGGGGGTTCGGGCGGCCGCGGTTCGGGGGGTCCCGGGACCTCCGACGACTCCGGGACTGCCGACGACTCCGGGGGCTCCGATTCCGGCGGCGACACCACGATGCCCGGCCCGTCAGGCACGGGCGAGGGCACCGGCACCGGCGCACCGCAGGGTGAGGACACTTCGCCCTCTCCCGGCGACGCCACCGGTACGGCGCCCGGCCCGACGCCCACGCCGAGCGACGAGGGGCGTGAGGATCCCGGGGGCACAACCCCCAGCGCGTCGCCTACGCCCCCAGAACCCGCCGCAAGTAGTCGTTCTGGAACCGCCGATCAGGGTCGAGACGGTCCCGCAGCGCCGTGAACTCGCCGAAGCGCGGATACACCCGGGAGAAGTACTCGGCGTCCCTGGTGTGGACCTTGCCCCAGTGCGGACGGCCCTCGTGGGCCGTGAAGATGCGCTCGGCCGCGGTGAAGTACCGCTGGTAGGGCGTGCCCTGGAACATGTGGACGGCGATGTACGCGGTGTCACGGCCGGAGGCGGTGGACAGCGTGATGTCGTCGGCGGGAGCGGTGCGCACCTCGACGGGGAAGCTGACCCTCAGGCCGGAGCGGTCGACCATGGCCTTCAGCTCGCGCAGCGCGTCGCCGACGGCCGCGCGCGGAACGCCGTACTCCATCTCCACGAAGCGCACCCGGCGCGGAGACGTGAAGACCTTGTAAGGGATGTCGGTGTAGCTCCGCGCGGACAGGGCCTTGCTGGAGATCTGCGCGATCGCGGGGATCGTGGCGGGCGCCGCGCGGCCGACCCAGTTGGCCACCTGGAAGACGCCGTTGGAGAGGAACTCGTCCTCGAACCAGCTCTTGAGCTGCGGCACGGGCTTCTCGGGACCCGCGCTGCGGTTGTTGCGCTTGGTGTTGGTGCTGCCGGTGTGCGGGAACCAGTAGAACTCGAAGTGCTCGTTCTCGGCCCAGAGTTCCTCGAAGTCGGCGAGGACCTGGTCGAACGGCATCGGTTCCTCGCGGGCCGTGAGCAGGAAGACCGGCTCTACGGCGAACGTGATCGCGGTGACGATGCCCAGCGCGCCGAGGCCGAGACGGGCCGCGGCGAACACCTCCGGGTTTTCCTTCTCGGAGCAGCTGAGCACCGAGCCGTCGGCGGTGACCAGCTCCAGACCCCGGATCTGGGCGGCGATCGAGCCGGAGTCGCGGCCCGTGCCGTGCGTGCCGGTGCTGGTGGCGCCGGAGACGGTCTGCTCCATGATGTCGCCCATGTTCGTGAGCGACAGACCCTCGCGCGCGAGGGCCATGTTGAGCCTCTTGAGCGGAGTGCCGGCCTCCACCGTGACCGTCATGTTCTCGCGATCAATGCCGCGTATGCCGGTCAACAGTTGAGGGCGGATCAACACACCGTCCGTCGCGGCTATGGACGTGAAGGAGTGCCCGGTGCCGACGGCCTTCACCCTGAGGCCGTCCTCGGCGGCCTGCCGCACGGCGGCGGCCAGCTCGTCGACGGAGGCCGGGGTGACCTGCCGCGCGGGACGCGCGGAGACGTTGCCGCCCCAATTACGCCACGTGCCGTTCTTTCCGTTCGCTGTGCTGCTCAACGGAGCCTCCCCGACCCGGAGCCGGCCGTTTGAGCCGGCGGAATCCCAGGAAACCCACCGCGACCGCGACGGCCCCGGCCACCGCCGGAACCCCGTACCCGGCACGTGCCCCGGCCGCGTCGATCACCCAGCCGGCCGCGGAGGAGCCGAGTGCGACCCCCACCGCGAGCCCGGTGCTCACCCAGGTCATGCCCTCGGTGAGCTGCGCACGTGGTACGTGCTCTTCGATGAGGGACATCGTCGTGATCATCGTCGGAGCGATGGACAGTCCCGCAACGAACAGCGCCACGGCCAGAAACGGCAAGTTTCCGACCAGTAGGAGGGGGATCATACTCACGGCCATGGCGCACACGCCCAGCAACCACCGACGTTCCGGCGCCCCGGCGAAGTGCAGGAGCCCGAAGATCATGCCCGCCACGCAGGAACCCGCCGCGTACAGCGCGAGGACGATGCTCGCGGCGGCCTTGTGCCCCTCCTCGTCGGCGAAGGCCACGGTGACCACGTCGACCGCCCCGAAGATCGCCCCGGTCGCCACGAACGTGGCCACCAGGACCTGAAGGCCCCGCGCGCGGATCGCCGTACCGCCGCCGTGCCGCTCGCGCGGGTGCGGCACGGGCTCGGTGGCGCGCTGCGCGGTCAGCCAGAAGACGCCGGCCGCCAGGAAGCAGGCGGCGAGCAGCGGACCGGCCTGAGGGAACCAGGCCGTGGACAGGCCGATGGAGATGATCGGCCCGAAGACGAAGCACACCTCGTCCACCACGGACTCGAAGGAGTACGCGGTGTGCAGCTGCGGCGTGCCCCGGTACAGCGCCGCCCAGCGGGCCCGGATCATCGCGCCGACGCTCGGTACGCAGCCGATGCCCGCACACGCCACGAACAGCACCCAGTCCGGCCACCCGTAGTGCGCCGCGAACAGCAGCACGGCCGCGGCGGTCAGCGAGAGCAGCGTCGCCGGGCGCAGCACCCGCCGCTGCCCGTACTGGTCGACCAGCCGCGAGACCTGCGGTCCTGCCACCGCGGCGGCCAGTGCGATGGTCGCCGACAGGGCACCGGCCAGGCCGTACCGCCCGGTGAGCTGGGAGACCATCGTGACCACGCCGATGCCCATCATCGACAGCGGCATCCGGCCGAGGAAGCCCGCGGCGGAGAAACCCTTGGAGCCCGGAGCTGCGAACAGGGCGCGGTAGGGGCTGGGCAACGGGGTCTCCGAAGGGCTCAGTAAGCTGCGAACGCAGTCGAGACAGCTTACGTCCGGGAACACCCCGTGGCACCCGTTCGGCCCAGCCCGGATCCGCCCCGGTTGCCGCGCAGGTGTCACCCCGCCGTTTCCCGGGTGTCAGTGCAGGGTGGCAGGATCGACCCATGCCAGACGCGCGCGATGTCACCCCCTACGACGCCCTGCTGCTGCTCTCCTTCGGCGGCCCGGAAGGCCCGGACGACGTGGTCCCGTTCCTGGAGAACGTGACGCGCGGGCGCGGCATCCCCAAGGAACGCCTCAAGGAAGTCGGGCAGCACTACTTCCAGTTCGGCGGGGTCAGCCCCATCAACGACCAGAACCGCGCCCTGCTGGACGCCCTGCGCAAGGACTTCGCCGACCACGGCCTCGACCTGCCGGTCTACTGGGGCAACCGCAACTGGGCGCCGTACCTGACGGACACGCTGCGCGAGATGGTCCGCGACGGCCGACGTCGCATTCTGGTCCTCGCCACCAGCGCCTACGCCTCGTACTCGGGCTGCCGCCAGTACCGCGAGAACCTCGCCGACGCGCTCGCGGCCCTGGAGAGCGAGGGCCTGGAGCTGCCCGGGGTCGACAAGCTGCGGCACTACTTCAACCACCCGGGCTTCCTGGAGCCCATGATCGACGGGGTGCTCCGGTCCCTCGCCGAGCTCGACGAGGACGTCCGGGACGGGGCGCACCTCGCCTTCTCGACCCACTCGATCCCGACGGCCTCCGCCGACACCTCCGGGCCCCTCGAGGACCACGGCGACGGCGGCGCCTACGTCAGGCAGCACCTGGACGTGGCGAAGCTCATCGCGGACGCCGTCCGCGAGCGCACCGGCGTCGACCACCCCTGGCAGCTCGTCTACCAGTCCCGCTCCGGAGCCCCGCACATCCCGTGGCTGGAGCCCGACATCTGCGACCACCTGGAGGAGCGGCACGCGGCCGGTGTCCCGGCCGTCGTGATCGCGCCCATCGGGTTCGTCTCCGACCACATGGAGGTCCTGTACGACCTCGACACGGAGGCCAAGGCGAAGGCCGAGGAGCTGGGGCTGCCGATGCGCCGCTCGGCCACCGTCGGCGCCGACCCGAGGTTCGCCGCCGCGATCCGCGAGCTCGTCGTGGAGCGGGCCGCCACCGAGCGCGGGCAGGAGGTCGCCCCCTGTGCCCTGGGCGCCCTCGGGCCGAGCCACGACCTCTGCCCGGTCGGCTGCTGCCCGGCCCGCGCCCCCCGGCCCGCCGCTGCGGGCGCCGACAGCACCTACGCGTGAGGAGCCCCGTGACCGACCCCCTGCACACGGACCTGCTCGAACTAGCCCAGGAGGCCGCCCGCCGCGCGGGCGCGCTGCTGCGGGACGGGCGTCCGGCCGACCTGGCGGTCGCCGCGACCAAGTCCAGCCCCATCGACGTCGTCACGGAGATGGACATCGCGGCCGAGAAGCTGATCACCGGCCTGATCGCCGAGCGCCGCCCGGACGACGGCTTCCTCGGTGAGGAGGGCGCTTCCAGCGACGGCACGAGCGGTATCCGCTGGGTGATCGACCCGCTCGACGGCACGGTCAACTATCTGTACGGGCTCCCCACCTGGGCCGTCTCCATCGCCGCCGAGCAGGACGGCGAGGCCGTCGTCGGAGTCGTCACGGCCCCGATGCGCGGCGAGACGTTCCACGCCGTGCTCGGCGGCGGCGCCTGGGCCACGGGCGCCTGGGACGGCGAGCGCCGGCTGGCCGTCCGTCCCGCGCCGCCCCTGGACCAGGCGCTGGTCTCGACGGGCTTCAACTACGTCGCCGAGGTCCGCGCCCACCAGGCCGAGGTCGCCCAGCGCCTGATCCCGCTGCTGCGCGACATCCGGCGCGGCGGCTCGGCCGCGGTCGACCTGTGCGACCTGGCCGCGGGACGCCTGGACGGCTACTACGAGCGCGGTCTGCACGCCTGGGACATGGCCGCGGGTGACCTGATCGCCCGTGAGGCGGGCGCCCTGACCGGTGGACGCCCCGGAGAGCGCCCGTCCGGTGATCTGGCAGTCGCGGGGACCCCGGGTGTCTTCGAACCCCTCCAGCGCCTCCTGGAGGACTTCGGCGCCTGGCACGACTGAGGACGGCCCGCACCGGCGTACGACGGCCGACGCCGTGCCGAACGCCGGGTGAACGGGCCCGCAGGACGACGAAGCGGGCCCCGGCGCTGGATTCGCCGGGGCCCGCTTCGTACGGCCTGATCAGACGCTCGCTGCGCCGACCTCCACACCGTGCTCGGCGGCGAGGCGGCGCAGGTCGTCGAGCTCGCCCTGCTCCACCTCGACGAGGAAGTCGTCGCCCTCGTCGCGAGCCCGGTCGAGATCGGACTCGGTCGCCCTTATGCGCTGCAGAAGTCCTGCGGTGAATGCGTCCATGCTGCGCCCCCTCGTCCTGGGTCGTGGGTCGATGGCACGGGGGTGTGCCGTTCGGAAGGGACGATCACGTCGCCGGTGGATGCCCAGCGCCGCTGTGCTGGGCGGCGGCGGTGCCGGACACCCACGCCCGCTCTGCGGAAAAGCGGATTGGTGCGCACCGCATGGTGGTGCGGTGCCAGCAGAGTGTGATCGTGGGATGTAAAGCCGTCCTCCCCAAGCTCTCTTCCGTGGAAACCTAACCGGAGGAGAAAATCTCCTATTCCCCACTCCCACACCCGGGCCCGACCTCTCCCTCACCCGCCTTACCTCCGACTTATGGCCGAAAAGGGCAGGATGGAGGGCAACACACCAACAGACCGTCGAAGACCCCTGCCCGCATGCGCCTGTGAAGCGCTCTGCGGGTGGACATGAGGAAGGACCAGGGACGTGCGCGTACTCGTCGTCGAGGACGAGCAACTGCTCGCCGATGCGGTGGCCACCGGACTGCGCCGGGAGGCCATGGCCGTCGACGTCGTGTACGGCGGTGCGGCCGCCCTCGAGCGCATCGGCGTCAACGACTACGACGTGGTCGTCCTCGACCGCGACCTCCCGCTCGTGCACGGCGACGACGTCTGCCGCAAGATCGTCGAGCTCGGCATGCCCACGCGCGTGCTGATGCTCACGGCCTCCGGCGACGTCAGCGACCGTGTGGAGGGCCTGGAGATCGGCGCCGACGACTACCTGCCCAAGCCCTTCGCGTTCAGCGAGCTCATCGCGCGCGTGCGGGCCCTCGGCCGGCGCACCAGCGTGCCCCTGCCGCCCGTCCTTGAGCGCTCCGGCATCAAGCTCGACCCCAACCGCCGCGAGGTCTTCCGTGACGGCAAGGAGGTCCAGCTCGCACCCAAGGAGTTCGCCGTGCTGGAGGTGCTGATGCGCAGCGAGGGCGCCGTCGTCTCGGCGGAGCAGCTGCTGGAGAAGGCCTGGGACGAGAACACCGACCCGTTCACGAACGTCGTGCGCGTGACCGTCATGACCCTGCGCCGCAAGCTCGGCGAGCCGCCCGTCATCGTCACGGTCCCCGGCTCCGGCTACCGGATCTGATACCCCGTGGCAGCGACTCCCGCGCCTCCGCAGGCGCCCCCGAAGCCCACCTGGGACCCCAGAAGGCCCGCGCCGCCCATCCCGTGGCTGCGCCCGACCATCCGCATACGGCTCACGCTGCTCTACGGCGGCATGTTCCTGATCGCCGGCATCCTGCTGCTGTCGATCATCTACCTGCTGGCCGCGCAGGCGCTGAACGTGGGCAGTGAACTGCCCTTCAAGATCGTCGAGGGCAAGGTCACCAGCGACATCTGCAACCTGCCCAGCCAGGCCTCGCCCAGCGAGTTCAACCACGCCATGAACCAGTGCGTCAACGATCAGCGTCAGGCCGCCCTGGACAACCTGCTCAGCCGCTCGCTCCTGGCCCTGCTGGGCCTGGCGGTCATCGCCTTCGCCTTCGGCTACGCCATGGCCGGCCGGGTCCTGTCGCCGCTGGGCCGGATCACCCGCACCGCCCGCGCGGTGGCGGGCTCCGACCTGTCCCGCCGGATCGAGCTGGACGGCCCGGACGACGAGCTGAAGGAGCTGGCGGACACCTTCGACGACATGCTGGAGCGGCTGCAGCGCGCCTTCACCGCCCAGCAGCGCTTCGTCGGCAACGCCTCGCACGAGCTGAGGACGCCGCTGGCGATCAACCGCACGCTCCTGGAGGTGCATCTGTCCGACCCGGGCGCACCGATGGAGCTCCAGCAGCTCGGCAAGACGCTGCTGGCCACCAACGAGCGCAGCGAGCAGCTCGTCGAGGGCCTGCTGCTGCTCGCCCGAAGCGACAACCAGATCGTGGAACGGGGGCCGGTGGACCTCGCCGAGGTCGCCTCGCAGGCCATCGACCAGGTGCACGGCGAGGCCGAGGACAAGGGCGTGCGGATCCGTGGCGAACAGAAGCCCGCGGTCGTCCAGGGCAACGGCGTGCTGCTGGAGCGGATCGCGCTCAACCTGGTGCAGAACGCCGTGCGCTACAACGTGGCCGAGGACGGCTGGGTCGAGGTCACCACCGAGGTCCAGCACGGCCAGGCGCTCCTGGTCGTCTCGAACACGGGCCCGGTCGTGCCGGCGTACGAGATCGACAATCTCTTCGAGCCGTTCCGGCGGCTGCGCACGGAGCGCACGGGCAGCGACAAGGGCGTCGGACTCGGTCTGTCCATCGTCCGGTCCGTGGCCCGGGCACACGGCGGCCACATCTACGCCCAGCCACGTGAGGGAGGTGGGCTCGTGATGCGAGTCACGCTGCCCATCTGAGATCATGTCGCCGATCAACTCGGCGGTGCACGGGGATGTTCGCTTTGCGCGGAATTTCTGAGGCCTCATCTCGCGCACCCCGTGTGTGATCGATCACAGGGGCGCCTTTCCGGCCATCTACTCTCCGTGATCATGAGACCTGTCGGAAAGCCGGGAAAATCCCGGTTTTCGGGGGTCTTGATCACGGGAAGTACAGGGTGAGACGCCTTTGAGGTGCGGCATTCGGACCGTGTACGGTCCCCATCGCCATCCAAGCCGATCACTCGTGAGGAGTCCGGTTGGGTGTCGATTGAGTAACAGACCTTGATGTGAGGCAAAATCTCCGCCTCAGGTCGGGCACAAGTCCGGCCTCTCACGCGTTACGTGCGCTGGAGACACCGCAGACACCCAGAGGGGGAGAGCGACCATGGCAACCGATTACGACACTCCACGCAAGACCGATGACGACGTTGACTCGGACAGCCTCGAAGAGCTGAAGGCCCGGCGGAACGACAAGTCGGCCTCCGCAGTGGACGTCGACGAATTCGAGGCCGCCGAAGGCCTCGAGCTGCCCGGAGCCGATCTCTCGAACGAGGAGCTCGCCGTCCGGGTGCTCCCGAAGCAGCAGGACGAGTTCACCTGCATGAGCTGCTTCCTGGTGCACCACCGCAGCCAGCTGGCCCGGGAGAAGAACGGTCAGCCGATCTGCCGCGACTGCGACTGAGGACGGGTCGGCCGTGACTGGCTCGACCCCTCCCTGGAAGCGCCGCTTCTCCAAGCGGAAAGCGGACGAAGGGCCGATGGACGGCCCGCAGCACGGCGTGCGTGACGACGAGCGAGGCCCAACCGGCACGGGGGCGGCCTCGCTCGAACCGGCCTCGGACCGGGGTGACCTCCCGGCGTCCGTGGATGTCCCCGCACCCGTCGCCCGACGGCGGGCGGGGACGATCCGGGAGAGGGCCAGGGAGGGCGCCCGCAAGGGCGGTGTCCGGGCCCGGGCGGGGCTCGCGTACCTCGCCGACCGGATCATCGAACTGGCGCCGCGGATCCCCGTACGGGACCTGACGACGCTCCGCAGGCAGTTCCCGGGCCTCGGGCCCGAAGAGCTCGCGGACAAACTCGTCGTGGGCGCGGCGAGCGCTACGGCGACGGTCGGAGCGGGCATCGGCGCGGCCGCGATGCTTCCCGTGCCGCCCGCGTTGCCGACGGAACTGGCCGCCGAGGTCACCGGCGTCGCCGCGATCGAGCTGAAGCTGATCGCCGAGCTCCACGAGGTCTACGGCGTACGGCCGCCCGGCAACCTCAAGCAGCGCAGCACCGCGTATCTCGACTCGTGGTCGGGGGAGCGCGGGATCGACGCGACCAAGCCCTCGACGCTGAGCGTGGCGCTGAACAGCCGCATGAAGCGGGAGCTGCGGCAGCGGATCATGAAGCGGATGGTCCGCAGCATGCCGAACCTGATCCCCTTCCTGGTGGGCGCGGCCGTGGGGGCGGCCATGAACCGCAGCGAGACGAGAAAGCTCGCCGCCCGCATCCGTGAGGACCTGCGCAGAATCCAGGTGCCCTGGGAGGCCCTCGAGGCGCTTCCCGCCCTGGAACGTCCGGCGGACGCCCTGGAGATGGGGGAGATCACGAACGACCCTCTGGGCCGCCGCGCGGACGCGAAACACGACGTCAAGGGCGACGAACTCAACGGCGACGACAAGCACGACGGGCGCTGAAGCCCCGCCCGGCCGTCCGTCGGGTGAAGGCCCGCTCGGATGTGCTACGCCGACTTCGTGGCCCTCAGCGCCTCCGCCAGACGCTCCGGCTCGCGCGTGGACAGGTACAGGTACGGAGTCGGGTCCTCCGGGTCCGTGACCTCCACGCGCAGGGCCGTGGGGATGTAGGCGCGCAGCAGCAGAAAGGCGCGCGGGTCGGCCTTGTGGGTGCGCCAGGCGCGCGCCTCCTCCGCGTCCAGGATCTCGGCCTCGCCCAGCGCCGCCAGCGGGATCTTCGCCTCGCCCGC
This sequence comes from Streptomyces purpurascens, assembly GCF_045040895.1. Taxonomy (NCBI): domain Bacteria; kingdom Bacillati; phylum Actinomycetota; class Actinomycetes; order Kitasatosporales; family Streptomycetaceae; genus Streptomyces; species Streptomyces purpurascens. The sequence goes on from NZ_CP108341.1 coordinate 6,946,699, forward strand.
GATCAGCGAATCGCCCACCACACGGATGCGGACCGAGCCGTACGAACTCGCGGCGACGGCCGCGACCGCGGTGCCTCCGGCCAGGCCGCCGAGCATGGGCAGCGTGCCGAACGGAAGCAGGATCAGGGCCATCGAGACGCCGACGAGGAACGAGATCAGCCACCAGGTCCGGGGGGCGGTGAGGCGTTCTTCGTACGGGGCGGCGGAGAGCTGCATGGAGCCAAGCTTGACACGGTGTCCGGAACGGGCCGACGCGCGGGTAAGGTCTCCGGCTGTGAGTCGTACATCCGCAGCTCTTCAGCCTCCGGCCGACGCCGTGCGACCGGTGCGGCATCCGGACGCTCCGGCGCCCGGTGAGCTTCTCGGCGCGCACTACGGCCAGTGTTTCGGCTGTGGTGGCGACCAGCCGCACGGGCTGCACCTGGAGGCGCGGGCCGGCGAGGGCGTGTCACTCACCGCAGAGTTCATCGTGCAGCCCGCCCACCAGGGCGCCCCCGGCCTGGCGCACGGTGGTGTGCTCGCCTCCGCCCTGGACGAGGCCCTCGGCTCGCTGAACTGGCTGCTGCGCACGATCGCCGTGACCGGGCGGCTGGAGACCGACTTCGTGGGGCCCGTGCCCGTCGGCACCACGCTGCACCTTCAGGCGGAGGTGACGGCGGTGGCCGGGCGGAAGATCTACTCGACCGCGACCGGACGCGTGGGAGGCCCCGACGGGCCCGTAGCCGTGCGCGCCGACGCCCTCTTCGTCGAGGTGAAGGTCGACCACTTCGTCGACCACGGCCGCCAGGAGGAGATCCAGGCGGCCATGAACGACCCGGACCAGGTCCGGCGCGCCCGTGCCTTCGAGGTGAACCCGTGAGCCTGGAAGGCCCTGTGAGCCCAGCCGGCCCCATGAGCCCCACCGACCCCGCGAGCACGGAAAGCCCCATGACTCCCACGAGCCCCGTGAGCCGTCAGCCCGTGGATGTGCTGATCCGGCGCGTCGACCCGGACGTACCCCTTCCGTCGTATGCGCAGCCCGGTGACGCGGGAGCCGATCTGCGCACCACCGAGGCGTGCCAACTGGAGCCGGGCGAGCGGGCCGTGCTGCCCACGGGAGTGTCTGTGGCGCTGCCGGAGGGGTACGCGGCCTTCGTGCACCCGCGATCCGGTCTGGCCGCCCGCTGCGGCGTCGCCCTGGTGAATGCCCCGGGGACGGTTGATGCCGGGTACCGTGGGGAGATCAAGGTGATCGTGGTGAATCTCGACCCGCGCGAGGCAGTGCGGTTCGAGCGCTTCGACCGGATTGCCCAACTGGTAGTCCAGCAGGTCGAGAAGGTTCGCTTCCAAGAGGTGGCAAAACTTCCCGACTCGGCGCGGGCCGAGGGGGGCTTCGGGTCCACCGGAGGCCATGCGGCGGTGGACGGGACGAGCGGCACAAGCGGTCAGGCCGCCCTGGGCGGTCGGACGGGTGGGAATCGATACGCTTCGGTCGTATCCGACCGGGAAGGACAGTGACGTGTTCGGACGTCGCAAGAATAGGGATGCCGCCGAGGACGCGGCCGGCGAGGCCGAGCAGGTCGTCGACGGTGTCGACAGTGAGGCGGACGAGGGCGAGCGCCTGAGGCTCGAGCCGGCGCCGCGGCCCGACGGGCCCTGGGACAGCTCCGAGGTCCACGATCCGGCCGAGGGCCGGGTCGACCTGGGCGGTCTGTTCGTGCCGGGCGTCGAGGGCATGGAGCTCAGGGTCGAGGTCGCGGGCGACGCGATCGTGGCGGCGACGGTCGTGCTGCGCGACAGCGCCGTCCAGCTGCAGGGCTTCGCCGCGCCCAAGCGTGAGGGCATCTGGGGCGAGGTGCGCGAGGAGATCGGCTCGGGCATCACCCAGCAGGGCGGCATCGTCGACGAGGTCGAGGGGCCGCTGGGCTGGGAGTTGCGGGCCCAGGTGCCGGTGCAGCTGCCGGACGGCACCGGCGGCTTCCAGGTCGTGCGGTTCATCGGCGTGGACGGCCCCCGGTGGTTCCTGCGCGGGGTCATCTCGGGCCAGGGCGCGGTGCAGCCGCAGGCGGCCGGGCTGCTCGAGCAGATCTTCCGGGACACGGTCGTGGTCCGCGGCGAGGGCCCGATGGCGCCCCGCGACCCGATCGTCCTGAAGCTGCCGAACGACGCCCAGATGGTCCCCGAGGGCGTCCAGCAGGAGGAGGGCTCCCGCTTCGCCGGCGGAATGGGCCAGCTCCAGCGCGGACCGGAGATCACCGAGGTCCGCTGAGGCTCGTAGAGACAGCAGGGCCGCACCCCCAGGGGGGTGCGGCCCTTTCCCATGCGTGAAGCCTTGACGGGTCATTGGTCTGTACCTACCGTCTCCGTCCAACGCGTCTGTTCATAAAGGCGCTTCACGTTCACATACGAGAACGGAAGGCCCCCTACGTATGCGCAGAACCGCACTGTTAGCGGCCTCGGCGGCCCTCGTCGCCGGTGTCCTCGCCTGGCCCGCCGACGCCGCTCCCAGCAGCTTCGTCCACCCCGGAGTCACCGTCTCCAAGGGGCAGCTGGACTTCACCCGCTCCAAGGTCAACTCCGGTGCCCAGCCCTGGAAGGGCGCCTTCGACCGGATGATGGCGAGCAAGTACGCAGACCTGAACCGCACACCCGAGCCCCGGGCCGTCGTCGAGTGCGGTTCCTACTCCAACCCCAACCACGGCTGCACCGACGAGCGCGAGGACGCGATCGCCGCCTACACCCAGGCCCTCGCCTGGTACATCACCCGCGACGAACGGCACGCGCGCAAGGCCATCGAGCTGATGGACGCCTGGTCGGCCGTGATCAGGGACCACACCAACAGCAACGCGCCCCTGCAGACCGGCTGGGCCGGCTCCTCCTGGCCCAAGGCCGCCGAGATCATCAAGTACACGTACACCGGGACCTGGGCGAACTCCGGCCGCTTCGCCACCATGCTCCGCGACGTCTACCTCCCCGAGGTGATCAACGGCTCGAACTCCAACGGGAACTGGGAGCTGTCGATGATGGAGGCCGCCGTCGGCATCTCCGTCTTCCTGGAGGACAAGGCGTCGTACGACAGGGCCATGGCGAAGTTCCGCACACGGACGGCCGCCTACGTCTACCTGGCCTCCGACGGTGAGCTGCCGAAGACCGTGCCGAGCCAGAACCTGAACACCCGGGAGAAGATCGTCAAGTACTGGCAGGGGCAGACGACCTTCGTCGACGGGCTCAGCCAGGAGACCTGCCGGGACTTCACCCACACCGGCTACGGCCTCTCCGCCGTCTCCCACGTCGCCGAGACCAGCCGGATCCAGGGCCAGGACCTCTACGGCACCGACGTGGGCGAGCGGCTGCGGCACGGGCTCGGCTTCCACGCCAAGTACCAGCTCGGCGCCGCCGCCCCCGGCTGGCTGTGCGGGGGCTCGCTCAAGCTCGGGCTCGGGCCGGTCTCCGAAGTCGGCCACAACGCCCTGGCCAACCGCCTCGGACACACCATGACCAACACCGAGACGCTGACCGTGCGGGGCCGCCCGGCCGGCAGCAACAACCTCTTCGTCGCCTGGGAGACCCTCAGCCACGGCGACAACCCCGCGTGAGGCCCTGACCTGCCGGGCGCGTCAGAGTTCCGTCAAAGACGGACCCGGAGCCGCGCCCGGCACCCGAATGCCGTCATCGCCGGTCGTAGGGTCGACGCTGCGCAGGCAGCGGACCGGAAGACAATGAGGCCATGGCACGCGGCAAGTTTCGGATCTACCTCGGTGCGGCACCGGGCGTCGGCAAGACGTACGCGATGCTCTCCGAGGCGCATCGCCGTGTCGAGCGGGGCACCGACTGCGTGGTGGCGTTCGTCGAGCACTACGACCGGCCCCGCACCGAGGTGATGCTGCACGGCCTGGAGCAGGTGCCGCGCAGGCAGCTGGAGTACCGCGGCGGCGTCTTCCCCGAGACGGACCTCGACGCCGTCCTCGCCCGCCACCCCCAGGTCGCCCTGGTGGACGAACTGGCCCACACGAACGTCCCCGGATCCCGCAACGCCAAGCGCTGGCAGGACGTGGAGGAACTGCTGACGGCCGGGATCGACGTGATCTCGACCGTCAACATCCAGCACCTGGAGTCCCTCGGCGACGTCGTCGAGTCGATCACCGGGGTGCGGCAGCAGGAGACCGTGCCGGACGAGGTGGTGCGGCGGGCCGACCAGATCGAGCTCGTCGACATGTCGCCCGAGGCGCTGCGGCGGCGGATGGCGCACGGCAACATCTACCAGCCGGACAAGGTCGACGCGGCCCTGTCCAACTACTTCCGGCCGGGCAACCTGACCGCCCTGCGCGAGCTGGCGCTGCTGTGGGTGGCCGACCGGGTCGACGCCTACCTCACCCAGTACCGCAGCGAGCACCGGGTGTCGAGGATCTGGGGCTCGCGCGAGCGGATCGTCGTCGGCCTGACCGGAGGTCCGGAGGGGCGGACGCTGATCCGCCGGGCGGCACGTCTGGCCGAGAAGGGCGCCGGCGGCGAGGTACTGGCCGTCTACATAGCCCGCAGCGACGGGCTGACCTCGGCCTCGCCCAAGGAACTGGCGATGCAGCGGACCCTGGCCGAGGACCTCGGCGGCACCTTCCACCACGTCGTGGGCGACGACATACCGGCCGCCCTGCTCGCCTTCGCCCGCGGCGTGAACGCCACCCAGATCGTGCTGGGCTCCTCGCGCCGCAAGACCTGGCAGTACGTCTTCGGGCCCGGCGTCGGCGCGACGGTCGCCCGGGAGTCCGGGCCCGACCTCGACGTGCACATCGTCACCCACGACGAGGTCGCCAAGGGCCGCGGACTGCCGGTGGCCCGGGACGCGCGCCTCGGGCGTTCCCGGCGGGTGTGGGGCTGGATCGTCGGCGTCGCCGGCCCGCCGGCCCTGGCGGCGCTGCTCAACACCGTCGACCTCGGCCTCGCCAACGACATGCTGCTGTTCCTGGCGCTGACGGTGGCGGCGGCCCTGCTCGGCGGGCTGCTTCCCGCGCTGGCCTCGGCGGCGGTGGGATCGCTGCTGCTGAACTACTTCTACACACCGCCGCTGCACCGGTGGACGATCGCCGACCCGAAGAACATCGTCGCCATCGTGATCTTCGTGGCCGTCGGTGTGGCGGTGGCCTCCGTGGTCGACCTCGCGGCCCGCCGCACCCATCAGGCGGCCAGGCTGCGGGCCGAGTCCGAGATCCTGTCCTTCCTCGCGGGCAACGTGCTGCGCGGCGAGACCGGCCTGGAGAACCTGCTCGAACGCGTCCGGGAGACCTTCGGCATGGAGTCGGCGGCCCTGCTGGAGCGGGCGAGCGATGTCGAGCCGTGGACCTGCGCGGGCCGCGTCGGGCAGGGACATCCCGTGGAGCGGCCCGAGCAGGCGGACGTGGACATGCCCGTCGGGGACCATATGGCGCTCGCGCTGACCGGCCGCGTCCTGCCCGCCGAGGACCGCCGGGTGCTGGCCGCCTTCGCCGCCCAGGCCGCCGTCGTACTGGACCGCCGCCGGCTCCAGGAGGAGGCCGACCGGGCCCGCGCGCTCGCCGAGGGCAACCGCATCCGTACGGCGCTGCTGGCCGCCGTCAGCCACGATCTGCGCACCCCGCTCGCCGGCATCAAGGCGGCCGTGACCTCCCTGCGCTCCGAGGACGTCGAGTGGTCCGAGGAGGACCGGGCGGAACTGCTGGAGGGCATCGAGGAGGGCGCGGACCGCCTCGACCACCTCGTCGGCAACCTGCTCGACATGTCCCGCCTCCAGACCGGCACCGTCACCCCGCTGATCCGCGAGATCGACCTCGACGAGGTGGTGCCGATGGCGCTCGGCGGGGTGCCCGAGGGCAGCGCCGACCTGGACGTGCCCGAGACCCTGCCGATGGTCGCCGTGGACCCGGGGCTGCTGGAGCGGGCGATGGCCAACCTGGTCGAGAACGCCGTCAAGTACAGTCCGTCCGGCTCGCCCGTGCTGGTCGCCGCCAGCGCGCTCGCCGACCGGGTGGAGGTGCGGGTGGTCGACCGGGGGCCGGGCGTCCCCGACGAGGCCAAGGACCGCATATTCGAACCCTTCCAGCGCTACGGCGACGCCCCGCGCGGCGCCGGCGTGGGTCTGGGGCTCGCGGTGGCGCGCGGCTTCGCCGAGGCCATGAGCGGCACCCTGAACGCCGAGGACACGCCCGGCGGCGGGCTCACCATGGTCCTCACCCTCCGCGCGGCGGGAACACGCCCGGAGCCGCTCCACACGGCAGAACCCGAAAGGCAGGCCTCATGACCCGCGTCCTGGTGGTCGACGACGAGCCCCAGATCGTGCGTGCTCTCGTGATCAACCTCAAGGCACGCAAGTACGAGGTCGACGCGGCCCACGACGGCGCCACCGCCCTTCGGCTCGCCGCCGCCCGCCACCCCGACGTGGTCGTCCTCGACCTCGGGCTGCCCGACATGGACGGCGTCGAGGTGATCAGGGGCCTGCGCGGCTGGACGCGGGTGCCGATCCTGGTGCTGTCCGCCCGGCACTCCTCCGACGAGAAGGTCGAGGCGCTGGACGCGGGTGCCGACGACTACGTCACCAAGCCGTTCGGCATGGACGAGCTGCTGGCCCGGCTGCGGGCCGCCGTACGCCGGGCCGAACCGGCCGGAGGAGGTGAGGACGACATGATCGTGGAGACCGACGAGTTCACCGTCGACCTGGCCGCGAAGAAGGTCAACCGCGCGGGAAAGGACGTACGCCTGACGCCGACGGAGTGGCATCTGCTCGAGGTCCTGGTGCGCCACAGCGGCCGCCTGGTCGGGCAGAAGCAGCTGCTCCAGGAGGTGTGGGGGCCGTCGTACGGCACGGAGACGAACTACCTGCGCGTGTACATGGCACAGCTGCGGCGGAAGCTGGAGGCGGACCCCTCGCATCCCAAGCACTTCATCACGGAGCCGGGGATGGGCTACCGCTTCGAGAGGTAAGGCCTGCCACAGGACTGCGTAGCTGTCAGCGGGCCCCGGTACGCTCTAGTCATGAGTGCTGTTCCTCGTTCGCAGAAGCCGGCGGGCCGGTTCCGGCGCATGCTCGACCGGCTCTCCTCGTCGCAGGAGGACCTGGAGTCCGAGGAGCTGCGGGAGGACACCGAGACGACCGGCTGTATCCGGATCGGAGACTGTCAGGACCGGCAGATAGTGACGGTTACTGGTACCTTGCGCACGGTCACCCTGCGGCCGCGCGCGGGAGTCCCGGCCCTGGAGGCCGAGCTGTTCGACGGCTCCGCCGCGCTGGACGTGGTGTGGCTCGGCAGGCGCTCCATCGTGGGCATAGAACCGGGGCGCAAGCTGATCGCATCGGGCCGGATCTCGATGAGCCGCGGCCGCCGGGTGCTGTTCAACCCCAAGTACGAACTGAGACCCCTCGGACGGGAGTAGCCGGTGACGTCGCTCGACAAGCCGACCGAAGAGACATCTGCGGACGACGCCCGGGCGGTGACCGAGGCCGCCCTCTTCGAGGCGTTCGGCGGCGTCCGGGGCATGGTCGAGACGGTGCTGCCCGGCCTGCTCTTCGTCACCATCTACACGATCAACAAGGACCTGCATCTGTCGGCGATCGCGGCACTGGCCGTGTCGCTGGTGCTGGTCGTGGTCCGGCTGGTGATGAAGGACACCGTCAAGCACGCCTTCAGCGGTGTCTTCGGCGTCGCCTTCGGTGTCGTCTTCGCGATGATGACCGGCAACGCCAAGGACTTCTACCTGCCCGGCATGCTCTACACGCTGGGCCTCGGACTCGCGTACATCGTCACCACGCTGTGCGGCGTCCCGCTGATCGGGCTGATCCTCGGCCCGGTCTTCAAGGAGAACCTCTCCTGGCGCACGCGGAACCCCGGCCGCAAGAAGGCCTACGCCAAGGCCAGTTACGCGTGGGGTGCGATCCTGCTCGCCAAGTGCGCGATCCTCTTCCCGCTGTACTGGTGGGCCGACACCACGCAGCTGGGCTGGGTGCTGATCGCCCTGAAGATCCCGCCGTTCCTGCTCGCCGTGTGGCTGACCTGGGTGTTCCTGGCGAAGGCGCCCGCGCCGATCGATGTGTTCGCGGAGATGGAGGCCGAGGAGAAGGCCGCCGAGGAGAGGGAGCGGGAGGCCGCCGCCCGGTCCGCCGAGCAGTGAACTCCGAGAGCTGACCTCGAGAACCGCGAGAGGGGGCGTCCTGGTAGCCCAGGGCGCCCCCTCCTGCTTGCCCCGAAGGGCACCGCCTCAGCTCTTCGCGCTGTCCCGCCGCACCGACAGCAGGTCCTCCAGCTGCTCCTCACGCGCCTGCGCGGCCACGAAGAGGAGTTCGTCGCCCGCCTCCAGGGAGTCCTCCCGGGAGGGGGTCAGGACGCGGGTGCCGCGGATGATCGTGACCAGGGACGTGTCCTCGGGCCACTCGACGTCGCCGACCTGCGTGCCGGCCAGGGCCGACTCCTCCGGCAGGGTCAGCTCGACGAGGTTCGCGTCGCCGTGGCTGAAGCGGAGCAGGCGGACCAGATCGCCCACGCTCACCGCCTCCTCGACCAGGGCGGACATCAGACGCGGGGTGGAGACGGCGACGTCCACGCCCCAGGACTCGTTGAAGAGCCACTCGTTCTTCGGGTTGTTCACCCGCGCGACCACCCGCGGAACGCCGTACTCCGTCTTGGCCAGGAGCGAGACGACCAGGTTCACCTTGTCGTCGCCGGTCGCGGCGATGACCACGTTGCAGCGCTGGAGCGCCGCCTCGTCCAGGGAGGTGATCTCGCAGGCGTCGGCGAGCAGCCATTCTGCCTGCGGGACGCGTTCGACCGAGATGGCCGTCGGCGCCTTGTCGATGAGCAGGACCTCGTGGCCGTTCTCCAGCAGCTCGCCCGCGATCGAACGGCCGACCGCGCCGGCTCCGGCAATGGCGACCCTCATCAGTGACCGCCCTCCTCTTCGGGACCCTTGGCGAACGCCGCCTCGACCGTGTCGACCTCGTCGGTGCGCATCATCACGTGCACCAGGTCGCCCTCCTGCAGCACCGTCTGCGAGGTGGGCAGGACCGCCTCGCCGAGCCGGGTCAGAAACGCCACGCGCACGCCGGTCTCCTCCTGGATCCGGCTGATCTTGTGGCCGACCCAGGCGGTGGAGGCGTGCACCTCGGCCAGCTGGACGCCGCCCGTGGGGTCGCGCCACAGCGGCTCGGCGCCGGAGGGCAGCAGCCGGCGCAGCATCTGGTCGGCCGTCCAGCGGACGGTCGCGACGGTGGGGATGCCCAGCCGCTGGTAGACCTCGGCGCGGCGGGGGTCGTAGATGCGTGCGGCGACGTTCTCGATGCCGAACATCTCGCGGGCCACGCGTGCGGCGATGATGTTGGAGTTGTCACCGCTGGAGACGGCGGCGAAGGCGCCGGCCTCCTCGATGCCGGCCTCCCGCAGGGTGTCCTGGTCGAAACCGACCCCGGTGACCCGGCGGCCGCCGAAGGAGGACCCCAGGCGGCGGAAGGCGGTGGGGTCCTGGTCGACCACGGCGACCGTGTGGCCCTGTTGCTCCAGGTTCTGGGCCAGGGCGGAGCCCACTCGCCCGCAACCCATGATGACAATATGCATCGCGTCACACCGCGCTTCCTGCAGGCCCTCTGACCTTCATGAATGTCGTGATCATGTCTCTCTTTCGGCTCGCCAGGCATCACATCGCGGCCTGCGTGCGGGCCGCCGGGCAACATCATGCCGGTGGAATCAGGCCATGATGCCCTGCGGGGCGGTGCCGCGTTCGACTGCCCGACTCCAACGTATCGGCAAAGTCGAGGGGGTTGCCGACGGCCCTGCCCGGGCCGGAGCCGGCTTCGGCCGGGGCCTCGGCGGGGGAGGAAGACACCATGAGTACCGAGATCGACGTCCTGGTCCTGGGCGGCGCGGGCGTGGACACGATCGTGCACGTGCCCGAGCTGCCCGTGCCGCTCGCCGACAGCCACATGATCCGGCCCGGGATCGTGACGCGCGCGGGCCAGAGCGGAGACTTCGTCGCCCTGGGGACGAGCGCGCTGGGCCTGCGCACCCACCACCTCGACATGCTGGGCGACGATCCCGAGGGCGACCTCGTCCGCGCCCTGCACCGCGACCGCGGCATCGCGCTCACCGCCGTCCCCCAGCCGCTCGGCACCAAGCGCGCGGTCAACCTCGTCGGCCCGGACGGCAAGCGGCTCTCCCTCTACGACGCCACGCGCGCGGCGGATACGGACCGGCTGCCCGAGGCCACGGTGCGGGAACTGGCCGCCGTCAGCCGGCACGCCCACGTCGTCATCACCCAACCGTGCGGCCACGCGCTCCCCGCCTTGCGCGAGGCCGGTGTGACCGTCTCGACCGACCTGCACGACTGGGACGGGTCCAACCCGTACCACGAGACCTTCGCCCACCAGGCCGACCTGGTCTTCCTGTCCGGCGCGGCACTGGCCGACCCGGAGCGCACCATGCGGCGGATCACCGAACGGGGCCGGGCCCGGGCGGTCGTCGCCACCGCGGGGGCCGACGGGGCCTACCTGCTGGCCGACGGCGAGCTGACTCACGTCCCCGCCGCCGCGCCCCCGGCGCCGGTGGTCGACTCCAACGGCGCGGGCGACGCCTTCGCCGCCGCGTTCCTCTACGCCTGGCTGAACGCCGAGCCGCCCCGCCGCTGCGCCCTGTACGGCACGGTGGCGGGGGCGTACGCCTGCACGGTGCCGTCGACCCGGGCCGACAGCATCGGGCGGACGGAACTGTGTGCCAGGGTCACCGACCTGGTCAGCGGCGGTTGATGCTGCGCACGCTCGCGAGAGTCAGGATTCCGAGGGCGATGACGGTGGCCGCGGCGCCGATCAGTTCTGCGGGCGTGTGCATGGGACCTCCGGGGTCGACAACGGCCGGGAGACGGACGGGGCTTAGTCATATAGGCATGGGATGTGGGTGACCTGCGGAATCCGCAGCCGCGGCGGCCTCTGAATTCACTCGGAGGGCAGATGGGAGGCCGATGAGGGGTGGCGGGTGGGCGAGCCCGCAATCGAACGCTTACGATCCTCTGTTGTGTCCAAACTGACCGACGTGCCCAAGCGGATCCTGATCGGGCGCGCACTGCGCAGTGACCGGCTGGGAGAGACTCTCCTGCCCAAGCGCATCGCACTACCCGTCTTCGCCTCCGACCCGCTGTCCTCCGTGGCGTATGCGCCCGGGGAGGTGCTGCTGGTCCTGTCCATCGCGGGCGTGACGGCGTACCACTTCAGTCCGTGGATCGCCGTCGCGGTCGTCGTACTGATGTTCACCGTGGTGGCCTCGTACCGGCAGAACGTGCACGCCTACCCCAGCGGCGGCGGCGACTACGAGGTGGCGAACACCAACCTCGGCCCCAAGGCGGGCCTCACGGTCGCCAGCGCGCTGCTCGTCGACTACGTCCTCACCGTCGCGGTGTCGATCTCCTCCGGCATCGAGAACCTGGGCTCGGCGATCCCGTTCGTGGTCGAGCACAAGGTGCTCTGCGCGATAGGCGTGATCGTGCTGCTGACGTTGATGAACCTGCGCGGGGTGAAGGAGTCGGGCTCGCTGTTCGCGATTCCGACGTACATCTTCGTCGCGGGCGTCTTCACCATGATCGCCTGGGGCGCCTTCCGCGGACTGGTCCTGGACGACACCATGCGGGCCCCGACGGCGGACTACGTCATCAAACCCGAGCACCAGGGCCTGGCGGGCTTCGCCCTGGTCTTCCTGCTGCTGCGCGCCTTCTCCTCCGGCTGCGCCGCCCTCACCGGCGTCGAGGCGATCTCCAACGGCGTCCCGGCCTTCCGCAAGCCCAAGTCCAAGAACGCCGCGACCACCCTCGCGGCGATGGGCCTGCTGGCCGTCACCATGTTCTGCGGCATCATCGCGCTGGCCGCCGCGACCGACGTCCGCATGGCCGAGAACCCGGCCAAGGACCTCATCCACAACGGCGTCCCGCTCGGCGCGGACTACGTCCAGAACCCGGTGATCTCCCAGGTCGCCGAGGCCGTCTTCGGCAAGGGCAGCTTCCTCTTCATCATCCTGGCCGCGGCCACCGCGCTGGTGCTGTTCCTCGCCGCGAACACCGCCTACAACGGCTTCCCGCTGCTCGGCTCGATCCTCGCCCAGGACCGCTACCTGCCCCGCCAGTTGCACACCCGCGGCGACCGCCTGGCCTTCTCCAACGGCATCGTGCTCCTCGCGGGCGCCGCCGGACTGCTCGTCGGGATCTACGGCGCCGACTCCACGCGCCTGATCCAGCTGTACATCGTCGGCGTGTTCGTGTCCTTCACGCTCAGCCAGACCGGCATGGTCCGGCACTGGAACCGCCACCTGGCCACCGAGCGGGACCAGGCCAAGCGCCGCCACATGATCCGCTCGCGGGCGATCAACGCCTTCGGCGCCTTCTTCACCGGCCTCGTGCTGGTCGTCGTCCTCGTCACCAAGTTCACGCACGGCGCGTGGGTCGCCCTGCTCGGCATGGTGATCTTCTACGCGACGATGACGGCCATCCGTAAGCACTACGACCGCGTCGCCGAGGAGATCGCCGCCCCCGAGGGCCCGAGCGACGACAGCGTGCGGCCCTCCCGCATCCACTCCGTCGTCCTGATCTCCAAGATCCACCGCCCGACGCTGCGCGCCCTGGCCTACGCCAAGCTGATGCGCTCGGACAGCCTGGAGGCGCTGAGCGTCAACGTCGACCCGGAGGAGACCAAGGCGCTGCGGGCCGAGTGGGAGCGGCGCGGCATCGACGTACCGCTGAAGGTCCTGGACTCGCCCTACCGCGAGATCACGCGGCCGATCATCGAGTACGTCAAGGGACTGCGCAAGGAATCGCCGCGGGACGCGGTGTCCGTGATCATCCCCGAGTACGTCGTCGGCCACTGGTACGAGCATCTGCTGCACAACCAGAGCGCACTGCGGCTGAAGGGCCGGCTGCTGTTCACGCCGGGGATCATGGTGACCTCGGTGCCGTACCAGCTCCAGTCCTCCGAGGCGGCCAAGAAGCGGGCCCGCAGGCAGCAGGAGTGGAACGCGCCGGGTTCGGTGCGGCGGGGGCCGGCGCAGGTGCGGTCGAAGGAGTCCTCGGAGCCGAAGGGCTGAGACCAGGGCTTCGACGGACCTGAGGCCTGTGTGCAACGGGCGTGAATCGGCCGGGCGACAGCCACGTAGACTGGTGGGCTGTTGTCCGGCCGTTTTTTGATCGGCCCTTCCCCCTCACGCGTTATGGAGTCACCCCGCCATGCAGGCAGAACCGAGGAAGTCGCTGGTGGGGGAGGAGTACGAGGTCGAGGTCGGCCCCGTCGCCCACGGCGGCCACTGCATCGCCCGTACGTCCGAGGGCCAGGTGCTGTTCGTCCGGCACGCGCTGCCCGGTGAGCGGGTCGTGGCGCGGGTGACGGACGGCGAGGAGGGTGCCCGGTTCCTGCGCGCGGACGCGGTGGACGTCCTGGACGCCTCCAAGGACCGGATCGACGTGCCCTGCCCGTTCGCCGGCCCCGGCCGCTGCGGCGGCTGCGACTGGCAGCACGCCAAGCCGGGCGCGCAGCGGCGTCTGAAGGCCGACGTCATCGCCGAACAGCTCCAGCGGCTCGCCGGGCTCACGCCGGAGGAGGCCGGCTGGGACGGCACGGTGCTGCCCGCCGAAGGCGACAAGCTGCCCGCGGGCCAGGTCCCCGCGTGGCGCACCCGCGTCCAGTACGCCGTCACCGCCGACGGCCGGGCGGGCCTGCGTCGGCACCGCTCCCACGAGGTCGAGCCGATCGACCACTGCATGATCGCCGCCGAGGAGGTCAGCGAGCTGGGCATCGAGAAGCGCGACTGGACCGGCATGGACTCCGTCGAGGCGATCGCGGCGACGGGTTCGCAGGACCGGCAGGTGGTCCTGACGCCGAAGCCGGGCGCGCGCCTGCCGCTGGTCGAACTGGACCGTCCCGTATCCGTCCTGCGGGTCGACGAACGCGACGGCGGTGTCCACCGCGTCCACGGCCGCCCCTTCGTCCGCGAACGCGCCGACGGCCGGACCCACCGGGTCGGCAACGGCGGCTTCTGGCAGGTCCACCCGAAGTCGGCCGACACCCTGGTGACGGCGGTCATGCAGGGCCTGCTGCCGCGCAAGGGCGACATGGCCCTCGACCTGTACTGCGGGGTCGGCCTCTTCGCGGGCGCCCTCGCCGACCGGGTCGGAGAGGGCGGGGCGGTCCTCGGAATCGAGTCCGGCAAGCGGGCGGTGGAGGATGCCCGTCACAACCTCGCGGACTTCGACCGTGTCCGCATCGAGCAGGGCAAGGTCGAGAGCGTGTTGCCGCGCACGGGCATCACGGACGTCGACCTGATCGTCCTGGACCCGCCGCGGGCGGGGGCGGGCCGGAAGACGGTGGCGCATCTGTCGTCGCTGGGGGCGCGGCGGATTGCGTATGTTGCCTGCGATCCGGCTGCGCTGGCGCGGGACTTGGGGTACTTCCGGGATGGGGGGTATCGGGTGCGGACGCTTCGGGCGTTCGATCTGTTTCCGATGACGTCGCACGTGGAGTGCGTGGCGATTTTGGAGCCGATCGCGAAGGGTGCCTGACCCGCGGTTTTCCGGGGCGTTGTGGTCGCTCGACCTGTTTCCCTTCGCTTAGGTCCAGGTATTCGGTGAGCAGGCGGCGGGTGGCCGGGACGGGCGGAGCAGGGGCGGGGACGGCGAAGCCGGTGGTCAGGTAGCGCGCGGCGTCGGGGAGGCTCCAGCCGACGACGGTTCCGTGCCGGACGAGGAGCGCCACGTCGGGGGCGATGCCGATGCGGGCATCGGGTGGTTCGGCGAGGACGTCGAGGTCGCGTAGGCAGGTCAGCACGGCATCGCCGGGAGCGCGGCGCAGCACCGAGCACTTGTCGTGCCGGAAGTCCCTGACCTCGTCCGCGCGGAGCCCGCCCGGGCGTACTTCGGGCAGGACGGGAAGGCGGGCGGAGGCCTCGGCTGAGGCGGACTCTTCCGGAATGCGGAGTTCAGCCCCGACCAGCTGTCGGTCGCCCGGGGCGAAGCGGAAGGCATCGGGGAGGTCCCACAGCAACTCCTGGCTGCCGAACGTTTCCGCGAGGAAATTCTTCCGTTCCACGCGGTCCGCACAGGGGGAAACGATCAATCAAGTACCGAGGAGACGGGGAACGAGGTCGAGCGGCTCGTCCGTCACCGTCGCGGACCAGCCGCCGTACGTCTCCAGACTTGATGTGTCTCATGAGACATGTGGTGGCCGTCGCCGGCTCGCCTTGCATATGTCCAGACGGGAGCGCGCTACGCCCGCGAAGCCTGGCCGGGGACTCACTGAGTCACGGTGCTTTCCCGGACCACGAGCGTGGGCCGGAGCAGGACCTGTTCGGCCTTGGCGTCCGGGTCCTTGAGCCGGTCGAGGAGGAGGCGCATGGTGTGTCGTGCGACCAGTTCCAGTGGCTGGGCGAGGCTGGTCAACCCGGGGTCGACGAAGTGTGCGCCGACGCTGTCGTCGAATCCCACGACGCCGACGTCATGGCCGACGGCCAGTCCCCGCTCGCGGCACGCTCGGAGCGCACCGATCGCGATCGTGTCGCTGACGCACACGAATCCTGTCGGTGGCGTCTTCCTGTCGAGGAGCCGGCCGGCGAGCTCCCGGCCCGTGCTGATCTCGTCGGGCCCGCCGACCGAGAGATCACGGGTGGAGAAGCCGTGTGAACGCATGGCGCGACGCCAGCCGGACTCCCGGTCGTCCCCGTACCCGCTGGGCCCGTCCCAGCCCAGGTAGGCAATACGCCGGTGACCGCGTTTGGCGAGATGGTCCACGGCCTGCTCCATACCGGCGGCACCGTCGACGTCGACCCACCACGTGTCCGACATGGGATGACCCCAAGGGCGCCCGAAGGAGACGAAGGGAATGCCGCGTTCGCGCAGGAAGGCGATACGAGGGTCGTGGTCCTGGGTGGCAGTGATCACGAAGCAGTCGACGGTGTTCGTGCTGAAGATCTCCTGGATGACCTGGATCTCTTCCTCGTCGGTGGCGGCGGGGTGGCAGTAGACCGCGTGGTCGGCTCGGTGTGCCGCTACCGAGAGTTCGTAGAGAAAGCTCGCCCATACCCCGCCCGACTGGCCTTCGGTGGTCGGCAACAGCCGAAAGCCGACGGCCCGCGGAGACTGCGTGCGCAGTGAACGCGCAGCCTGGTTGGGCCGGTAACCCAAGTCGTCGACTGCCTTGAGGACCCGACGCAACGTGGTGGGGCTGAGACGGTCCGGAGAGTTCAAGGCGTAGTGAACGGTCTGCTTGGAGACTCCCACCCGCGCCGCCACCATGGCCATGGTCGGCCTTGACGACCCGGATGTCCCCTCAGTGGCCGGTCTCCGACCGCGCCTCGAACCCGATGGTTGATCGGTAAAACCCATTCGCACATTCTGGTGGGTATGAAGCGCGACAGTCAAGGATGTTCGACCCGCCCGCCTGTTCGTCGCGCAAATCAGGCCGCAGGATCGCTGCGGGCTGTCGTCGAGCGTCCCCCGGGCGGGTCATGTGTATGCCTTGTGCCGCAGAGAATACCCGTGACCTGGTAGAAGATCCGCGAAGTGGTTGAGGGCACGCCGGGCCCCTCCCGATGACGCCCCAGTGCGGGCACCGCCCCGACGGTCGCCATCTCGTGCGTGCAGACCTCTTGACTTGCTGCGGCAAACGCCTCTACGGTCCCCGTTTTATCGGTAACACAGAAGTTATACCGATGACACCGAGAGCCCGCGAACCTGCGCCCAAAAGCTCGACCAGGCACCGTGACGCGGCGAAACGATCAAGAGCTGCTCTACGGCGACGTACCGCCGGCGAAAGGGACGACTGTGTTCAGACGCAAGAATGTGATCAAGGAGGCGGCTGCCACCACGGCTGTGGACCGCCGCAACCTCCTCAAGGCGGGCATGTTCGCCGGTCTCGGTCTGGCCGCCGCGCCCGCGCTCGCGGCATGCGGCGGCGGCTCCGCGGGGAGTGGACCCGCACTGAAGTGGGCGGGCTGGGACGGGCCGCCCCAGTCGGAGGTGTTCCGTCGGTTCTCCGAGAAGATGACCGAGAAGCTGGGCGTGAAGGTCACCTACCAACAGGTCGTGGGTGACTACCTCTCCAAGCTGTTGCCGCAACTGTCGGCCGGCGCTGCTCCGGACGCCTTCTACGTCGGTGACATCTACATGGCCAAGCTGATCGAGACCAAGCAGGTGCTCGACCTCACCGACTACCTGGACAGTGGCAAAGCCGCGGTCAAGCTCGATGACTTCCACGAGGGGCTGTACCGGTGGTGCAGGCCCGCGGACGGCAGCCCCGGGCTGTTCGGGCTGCCGGTGGACTGCAGCCCGCTGGTGTTCTGGTTCAACAAGGACGTCCTGGCCGAGGCGGGCGTCAGCACCGACCCGGCCGCCCGGTTCGAGGCGGGCACCTGGACCCAGGACGCGCTGACCGACCTGCTCGACAAGATCCGGGCCACCAAGAAGAGGGGTCTGGTGCTCAATGGCAGCAACTGGCAGGACTGGTTCGGCTGGTTGTCCACCTTCGGCGGGACGCTCTTCGACGAGTCCGGCAAGGCGGTGTTCGACGCCGACCCCAAGTCCCAGGAGGCGCTGGCGTGGCTGTTCGAGCAGTTGAAGTCAGGAAACATCACCTACTCCGGCGCCCTCCCGCAGGGACAGGGCGCTGACGTGCTGTTCTACGCCGGCCAGCTGGCCTGCTTGACCTATTCCCGCGTCATCCTGCCGAACGTAAAGAAGGCCCAGTTCGGCTTCGACATCGCCCCCTTGCCCTCCCCGTCCGGTAAGGACGTCATGCCGGTACCGGTCCAGACGGCGGCGCTGTCGGTCAACGCCAAGTCCAAGAACCAGGCCAAGGCGCTGGAGTTCCTCGGCAACTTCCTGAACGCCGAGGGGCAGAGGTTCCGCCTGTCCGGCGGCGGCAACGCGGTGCCGTCGATCAAGGGCCTGGACGGCATCGTCACCGAGGGCCACGTGCCCGCGCACGGCAGCCTGTTCAACGACGTCGCGGCCAAGGGCTACGCCGTCCCCAGCGCGATCGCCGGCAACGCGAAGGTCGCCCGGGAGCTCCCGGTGCTGGTGGACAAGATGCTCAAGGCGGGCAACGAGACGCCGAAGTCGTTCAGCGGCAAGGTGGTCAAGCTGATCAACGGGGGCGCCTGATGGCCGTCAGCAGCGCCGCTTCCCGGGCCGGGGCGCAATCGAGGTCCGGGGACCAGGACGTCGCCCCGGACGCGCGTCCGGACCGGCGGAGCCGGCGTCGGCGAGGCGGGGACACCGCCGCGGGGTACCTGTTCCTGGCGCCCCAGTTGCTGGGGCTGGTGGTGTTCATGGTCGGCCCGCTGCTGTTCGCCCTGGTGCTGGCGTTCTACCACTGGGACGGATTCGGCACCCGGTCCTTCGCCGGTCTGTCCAACTTCACGGAGGTCGTGTCCGACCCGCGCATCCAGCGCTCGGCGGTCAACACCCTCTGGTTCACGGTGCTGCAGGTGCCGGGACTGATGCTCACCGGATTGTTCTTCGCCCTGCTGATGCAGCGTGCCGGCAAGCTGACCCCGGTGTACCGGCTGGCGTTCTTCGCACCGGTGATCACCTCCTCGGTCGCGGTCGCGGCGATCTGGCTGTGGCTCTTCAACCCCGACATCAGCCCGGTCAACAACGCGCTGCGCGGGGTCGGGCTGCCCGCGCCGAACTGGCTGCAGGACGCCCGGTTCGTCATCCCGGCCTTCGCGATCGTCGGGATCTGGCAGGGCCTGGGCTACCAGCTGATCATGTTCATGTCCGGGCTGCAGAGCATCGACCGCTCGTTCTTGGAGGCCGCCGTGCTGGACGGCTGCTCGGAGTGGCAGAAGCTGCGGCACGTCACCATCCCGCTGCTGTCCCCGACCATCCTGTTCCTCTCCATCACCTCGGTCATCGGCTCCTTCCAGGTGTTCGACTACATCTACGTCTTCTTCGACGACAGGGCTCCGGACTCCGCCCGCACCATCGTCTACGAGGTGGTCCGGATCGCCTTCGGGGAGTTCGACTTCGGGGAGGCATCGGCACTCGCCTTCCTCCTGTTCCTGGCCCTGCTCCTGGTCACCGGCTGCCAGCTCGCAGCCCAGAAGAGATGGGTCCACTACACAGAATGAGTACATTCTCCAACCCCGTCAGCCGCGCGGCCACGACCGCCAAGGGCGCTTCCGGCTCCGGCCTGCCCGCCCGTCGCAAACTGCTGCTGCACGCGGTCCTCCTCGTCTGCGCCATCGCCATGGCGCTGCCGTTTGCCTGGATGCTGTTCTCCTCGTTCAAACCTTTGAGCGAGATCTTCGTGCAGCCGCCCAAGCTGTTGCCCCAGGACTGGAACGAGGAGGGCTACCGCACCGCTCTGGGCGGCGCCGACTTCGTCCGCGGGTTCTGGAACAGCACCTACATCGCCCTGACGGTCACCGCGGTCTCCCTGCTCACCTCGGCTATGGCCGCCTACGCGTTCGCGCGGATCGACTTCTGGGGCCGCCGCCCGCTGTTCATGGTCTTCCTCGCGACCATGATGGTCCCCGGCCAGCTCACGATCATCCCGCTGTACATCATCATGGGCTGGCTCGGCTGGGTGGACACCCATACCGCGATCATCGTGCCGCCCGCACTGTTCAACGCCTTCGGGGTCTTCCTGCTGCGCCAGTACATCAGGGGCATCCCCGTGGAGTTGGAGGAAGCCGCCCAGATCGACGGCGCCGGCCGGGTCCGCAGGTTCGTGACGATCATCCTGCCGCTGCTGCGCACGCCTCTCACGGCGTTGGGAATCTTCACCTTCCTCGGCCAGTGGAACAACTTCTTCTTCCCGCTGATCTTCCTCAACAGCTCCGACAAGTTCACGCTGCCGCTGCTGGTCAACCAGTTCAAGGGCCAGTACGTCTCTGACTGGCCCGCGCTGATGGCCGCCACGACACTGCTGGCGGCGCCGATGCTGATCGTGTTCGCGTTCGCGCAACGCCAGATCGTCGAAGGCATCGCCCTGTCCGGCTCCAAGTCCTGAGCCACGCACGTTCACAAGGGCGGTGGCCACTCCGGGCCACACCCATGCCTTCCGGCGCTCCCCGCCCACGCACCCCACGACAACACCCATCCGAGAAGGGCACGCATGACCCCCCACGGATCCGACCAGCCCACCCACGACCCGGCACCCGCGCGGTCCCGGCACGCTTCTCCCGGTCACGACGACCACACCCCCACAGAAGAGTCCCGGCCCGGCACCGAGTGGACGCTCAGCACCACCGAAACCGACGACGACTACGCGCCGACCTTCCTCGGCAACGGCTATTTCGGCGGCCGGATCCCCGCGGCGGGGACGGGATACGCGACGACGCCGATCGAAACCCAAGCGCACCTGGCCGGTTTCTTCGCCCAGGACGGCCCGATCGAGAAGTACGCGAACATCCCGACCTGGTCCACCCTCGCGTTCTCCGACGAGTCGGGCACCTACGGCCGGCTGCCACGGGCGGCACGGGCAGGCGAACAGGACGCCCTGGAGCAGGGAGCGGTGAGCAACTACCGCCAGGCACTGGACCTGCGGGCCGGGTTGCTGACCACACGAGCGACGTGGACCTCACCGGCGGGCCGCCGCACCGATCTCACCTACCAGGTACTGGTCCACCGGGCCCGGCATCGGGTGGCCGCGGTCCAGCTCACCTTCACCCCGCACTGGAATGGCAGCGCACGCGTGTCCGGGGTCTTCGACGGAACCAGCGCAAGGCTGACCGAACGGTCGACCAAGGGCTACGGCCGTGCGGCGGCCGAGTCGTACGAGACGGTGACAACGCTCGGCACGGGTATCACCGCGGCGCTAGCCTCGCGACTGGAACTGCCCACCGGGGTGGCGGCACACGTCGCCGAGTTCGAGACCGACCAGGTCCAGTCGGCTGGTGTGCAGGCGACCTTCGAAGTGCGGGCCGGCAGCACGTACACGGTCACCAAGTACGTCGGCGTGGCCAGCTCCCAGGACTCCGACGACCCGTTGCCGGCTGCTCGCGCCGCCGCGGCGGCCGCGGCGGACACCGGGTACGGGGACCTGCTGGCCGAGCACGAGGCGGCGTGGGCCGACCTGTGGCGGGCCGACATCGAGGTCCTGGGGGACCCGGTGCTGCAACAGCAGGTCCGCGCGAGCATGTTCTACCTGCTGGAGAGCACCCGCGCCGGGGTGAACTGGAGCCTGTCCCCGTGCGGCCTGTCCGGCGACGGCTACAACGGGCACGTCTTCTGGGACACCGAGACCTGGATGTACCCAGCGCTGCTGGCCCAGCACCCGGACATCGCGGCGGGTATGAACACCTATCGACAGCAGCGTCTGACCGCTGCCCAGGAGTACGCGGCCCGAACAGGGTTCGCGGGCGCGAGGTTCCCCTGGGAGAGCGCGCTGCACGGAGACGAACAGACCCCACCGGGCTGGGAAATGGGGGACCTCGAGCACCACATCACCGCCGACATCGCCCTCGCCCACTGGCAGTACTACCTCGCCACGGGCGACCGCGACTGGCTCGCCGACAAGGCCTGGCCGGTACTGAAGGGTGCCGCCGAGTTCTGGGCGAGCTCCGCCGTTCCTCACGACGACGGTGGCTACGACATCAAGCAGGTGATGGGTCCTGACGAGTACCACTTCCCGGTCGACAACAGCGCGTACACCAACGTCGCGGCCGCGGAGACCCTGCGGATCGCCACCCGGGTGGCGAAGGTCGTGGGTGTGGCCGCGGACCACGAGTGGGACCGGGTCGCCGACGGCCTTCGGGTCCCGTACGACGACGATATGGGCATCCATCCGCAGTACGACGGCTACGACGGCGAAACCATCAAGCAGGCCGACGTGGTGATGTTGCAGTACCCCTGGGAGCACCCCATGCCCGCCGAGGTCGCGCGGAACGATCTCGACCACTACGTGCCGCGCACCGACCCTGACGGACCGTCCATGACCGACTCCATCCACTCCATCGCCCACGCCGCGCTGGGTACGCCCGGGTCCGCGGCCTACGACTTCATGCGGCGCAGCGTCGACCCGTTCATGCGCGGACCGTTCAACCAGTTCGCCGAGCAGCGTCACGGGGGCGCGTTCACGTTCACCACCGGACAGGGCGGCTTCCTGCAGGTGTTTCTCTACGGCTTCAGCGGGATGCGATGGCGTGAGGACCGACTCAGGCTCGACCCGACCTTGCCACATCAGTTGGACGGCCTCACCCTGCGTCGGATGTTGTGGCAGGGACGCGAGTTCGACGTCGCGATCGGCCCGGAGCACACCACGATCACGCTGACCGGAGGTCTCCCGACGACGGTCGAAGTCACGGGCGTGACACACCCACTGCGTCAGGGCGCGCCGCTGATCCTGCCGACCCGCCGGCCCGACCCGCTGCCCACGGGTGACCTCGCCGGCGCGTCGAGGAGAGCGTGACCGCGAGCAAGGCCGAGGGCGACGACACCCGGATGCGCCGTCTCGACAGCTTCCCAGGAGATCGAACTCATGAGTTCAGAAGCACACCGGAGCCCGGCAACCGTGGGCCAGGGGGCAGGAGCGGAGTCTTCCTCCCGCCCAGACCGCCCCGCGGGCTCAGCCACCACGACCTCGCCGGCCTACCGGGACCCGTCCAGGCCGCTCGAGGAACGCCTGGAGGATCTGCTCGCCCGCATGACGCTGCCGGAAAAGGTCGGACAGATGCTGCAGCTCGACGCCCGGGGCGACTTGGAGGACGCCGTGGCCACGAAGCTGGCCGGGTCGATCCTGCACGCCTCGCCCGAACGCATGCACGCTGCCGTCGAGCTGGCGGCAGCCACCAGGCTGGGCATCCCGCTGCTCGTCGCTGACGACTGCATCCACGGCCACTCGTTCTGGCCGGGTGCCACGATCTTCCCCACGCAGTTGGGGATGGCCTGCACCTGGGACACCGAGCTCATTGAGCGCATGGCCCGGGCCACCGCAGTGGAAGTCGCCGCGACGGGCATCCACTGGACCTTCTCGCCGGTGCTGTGCATCACCCGCGACCTGCGATGGGGACGGGTGAACGAGACCTTCGGGGAGGACCCACTGCTCATCGGGGAGCTGGGCGCCGCGATGGTCCGCGGGTATCAGGGAGCGGGACTGGACGACCCGACAGCGGTTCTGGCCTGCGCCAAGCACTTCGCGGGCTATTCGGAGACACAGGGCGGACGCGACGCGAGCGAGGCGGACCTGAGCCGGCGCAAGCTGCGATCATGGTTTCTGCCGCCGTTCGAGAAAGTCGCTCGCGAGGGCTGCCGCACGTTCATGCTCGGCTACCAGGCGATGGACGGGGTCCCGATCACGGCGAACAGGTGGCTCCTGAACGATGTCCTCAAGGGTGAATGGGAGTTCACCGGCACGCTCGTGACCGACTGGGACAACGTGGGCCGGATGGTGTGGGAGCAGAAGGTCTGCGCGGACGCTGTGGAGGCCGCGGCGGTCGCGGTGCAGGCCGGAAACGACCTGGTGATGACCACGCCGGACTTCTTCGAGGGCGCCCAGGAAGCAGTCGCGCAGGGGCGGCTGCGGGAGTCGGAGATCGACGAGGCGGTCCGGCGGATCCTGAAACTGAAACTGGAACTGGGCCTGTTCGAGGACCCCCGCACACCGGACCGCGCACGTCAGGCCGACGTGATCGGGTGCGCCGAGCACACCGCCCTCAACCTCGAAGTCGCCCGAAGGTCCCTGGTGCTGTTGCGCAACGACGGCACCCTGCCGCTCGACGGCGGACTGACCGTGGACGGTCAGGGCCACACCCTCACTGCCGGGAGCCCTCGCACGATCGCCGTGATCGGCCCCAACGGCGACGACCCGCAGGCCATGCTCGGCGACTGGGCCGGCGCATCCGGCCAGGTGGACTGGATGCCGGACGGGCACCCGCGCGAGACCGTCACGACGGTGCTCGACGGGTTCCGCGAAGCCGTCCCCGACGGCTGGACGGTCACCCACGCCCGCGGCGCCGACATCGGGCGCTTCGTGCCGGACCCGCAAGGACCGCTGTACCCCGACGGACAGCCACGCCCGCCCCTGTTCGCGCCCGCCCCCGTCGACGAGGCTCAGATCGCGGAGGCGGTGAGCCTCGCGCGCGCGGCTGACTACGTCGTCGCCGTCGTCGGAGACACCGTCGCGTTGACGGGGGAAACCTGCTCGACCGCGACCCTGGAGCTGCAGGGCGGACAGGTCGCCCTCCTCGAGGCGCTCGTCGCCACCGGCACACCCGTCGTCGTGGTGCTGGTCCACGGCAAGCCCTCGGTACTCCCCGATGCCGCGCTGGCGGCGGAAGCGCTGATCGAGGCGTTCAACCCCGGCATGCGAGGCGGCCAGGCGGTGGCCGAGCTCGTCCTCGGTCTCATCGAGCCGTCGGGACGCCTGCCCCTGACCGTGCCACGCCATGTCGGGCAGCAGCCCGTCTACTACAACCAGGTGCGCGGCCAGCATGGTGACCGTTACGCCGACCTGACCCAGGAACCACTCTTCGCCTTCGGGGAGGGGTTGTCCTACAGCACGATCGAGTACACCGACCTGGCCATCCTCGATGAAGTCGTCGCCTTGGACGGCGTGATTCACGCCGAAGTCACCGTCTCCAACACCGGCACTCGGCCGGTACTGGAGACCGTGCAGGCCTACATCACGGACCTGGTCACGAGCGTCACGTGGGCGGAGCGGGAACTCAAGGCCTGGCGGCAGGTCACGGTTCCACCCGGCGACAGCGTGCGGATCCGGCTGGCGATCCCCGCCGCGGCATGCTCCCTGGTCGACGCAGAAGGGCGCCGGATCGTCGAGCCCGGAGCGTTCGACCTGCTCGTCGGCCCCAACTCACGCGCCGCCGCCCTGCTTCGCGCCCGTTTCACCCTCAGCCGGCCATGACATCCGCCGCGCCGGCACGGTGCAGCGAGCCGCGACGCCGACGCCTCAGCAGGCGACTTCGACGGTTGTGGGAACAGCCCGCAGAGCGGGAAGCTCACCGTGACCTGGACCGACCGCACCCGGAGGGATCAGCACGATGAACCTCCACGCGGCCACCGTCCCGCTCACCGCGGGCAAGCAGGTCGCCTCCGTCGAGCCTGCCCGGCAACCGGAACCTGTGCCTCCTCGCCGCCACGATCAGAACCTGTGTCGAGGAGGCTCAGCGGCCGAGACACCTGACTCCTGGTGCTCTGGACTGCGCCGAGCGGGCTGCCTGTTCACAGGCCGAGCCGCACCGGTCCGGTCGGAACACCAGAGGTGATCAACGCCATCAAAGGCGTTGCGAGGTCGCGCGGGGAGAACAGGTCGGGACCGGCCAGCCGGGTAGCGGCAGAACTCGCCGAGAGCCTCACTGGCCTGCCGGCCCCAGCGCTGTCACATCAGCGCCGCCCGCAGGGCGATGTCGCGGGCCAGTGTGAGGCTGCCCATCACCTCGGCGCGCAGGCCCAGCGCGGCCGGCAACACCTGGACGCGGTCGTCGAAGCCCGGCTGCGCCAGGCGCCGGACGGAGTCGCGGATGCCGTCGACGAAGGCGGATCGCGGCGGTTGTCGTGCCCGTGGTGGTGGCCCGTGCCCGGCACCTCGGCTACACGATCCCGCCCCAGGCGGATGCGGGCTGGATCGGCGCGGCCGGCCTCGTGCCGTCGTACCTCGACGCGGGCGGACAAGGGCTGTTTCGCCCCATGACGCTGCCCGCGGAGCACGCTGGGCCGTCGGCCCTGATGCCACGGCCGACGGCGTGCGGCACAGCCTGGTCGTGGTCGTGGTCGTTCGGAGTGCGAGGCGGCCGACGCGGTCACGGCCGGGGCTGCATCCTGTGCGGCGGTCAGGCAGGCGAGGGCGGCGCGCGTCGCGTCCTGCAGAGCGAGGTCAGCGACCCGGCCCGCTCCGTGCCGGGGCGACGCGCGGGACGGCTTGCCGCCGGTGCCGGGTCCATCATCAGCGGGCCGGCCAGGGGAAGCCGGCGGTGCCGTAGTGCGGGGTCATGAGGCGGGCTCGAACTCCCACTGGTCGGCTCCGAGGGTCTGGCCGCGGTCCCAGACGTAGTGCACCCATCCGTCCTGGAAGCCGTCGCCCCAGTTGTGCGGCAGCAGACGCCGCCGGTCTTGATGTTGACGATGTGGGTCGTGATCAGGGGGCGCGCGTGCGCGGTGGTGGCGGTTGCGGCTGAACCGAGCAGCGCACCGAGCATGCCGATGGGTGCGATCCGCCGCCGGGTCGGTCGCACATACGCCGCCCGGACAGGCGAGGAATACTCCGTAGCGCGCAGCGCACCCGACCGAACACCGAAAGTGAGAAGCGGACGGGTCTGGCCAATCCGGCGCAGCAGGTTTCGAGCGCCCTTGCCCCTACCGCTTCATTGCCGTCCCGCCGTCGGTGCGGCGCCGCAGCCACTCACGCCCTCTTCGGCGTCACCCGGCCCTCCGGTCGTGACCGAAAGTATGGCACCACACATCCCTCGTTCACTCTCTCGGAGAGTGAACCAACGGGCAGGAAGTTGACGCCTCGGCGAGCACAACAATCTCTTGGGGTGCCCGGCGCGCCGACAGCTCGTCCGGCGATCCGCCCTCGGCAGCCCCCGCCGGGGGCTCCTCCACCGCCGTACCGGTGCGGTCGGGCGCAGCCGCCGTCGTATGCGTGAGGGTGCTGATTGCGGTTGTTCGGGGCGGGCTTTGTGAAGGCCGGGTATGTCGTCAGGCTCGGTTCAGCCGTGCGGCGATCCCATGACCGATCAGCAAATACATGACGGCCGGGAGGCCGTAGTTGAGGACAACACGTAGGCCCTCTGTGTCCATCGTGAAAATGTCCTGCGACCACCAGGCCAACAAGTCCGCCGTTCCTCGCACGAAGTCGACGAATACATTCGCCTGGTTCGCATCGAGCAGGAACAGCAGGATCCACAGGCCAAGGAAACCAGCCGCAATGTCGGCGATCGTGCAGACCGCCAGGGCCGCACGTCGTGCGGTGGCCTGCTCGCGTACGGGGCGCTCCGGGCCCGAGGGCTGGTTGTACGTCTGATATCCGGGAGCCGGGTCGAAGTTGCTCACTAGAAATCCGATCTGTGGGGGTTGTCCTGTCGGCACGCTCGCCCCGGATGCCGAAATGCAGTCCGGTTCGTCGCCCCGCTTCTGCCTACCCCTGCGTCCTGTAAGCGCTGCCGTGTTACACCCTCATCCGCGATGACCCAAATATGGCTTCCTATTCAGGTGCATGCCCAAATATTCGTGTCCAAGGGTACATTTGCTGATGGGAGTAGATCCACGGCCTCCGCAAGTTGAAGTCCGGCAAGTGCCAGGCGACCGTACGCAATTGGGCGGAAGACCAACCTGACGTCCAGCGTGCTGCCGCGACGCTGGCAGGCCAGATGTGCTGTGTACGCAGCGTGGCGAAGAACTTCGTCAACACCTGTGACGCTTCGCGCTGACCCGTGCCCTCGGGCTCATCCGACCGGTACCTCGCCTGCCAGCGCGCTGACGTAGTTCCGGCTCTCCAGCAGCGCCGCGACGATCCGCAAGCGGTGCGGATTGCCCAGACGGAGAGCACCTTCAGCAACTCGTCGCCCGTCGGTGCCGGAGGCGGGACCTCGGGCATCGCGGCCCCTTTCCGTCGTACCTGTCAGAAACGGCTGACAGCGGGGGTGCCTCAGGGTTGCGTCAGGGGCGGCGTGTTGCGGCGCTGGTCCGGGTGGAGGGTGTCGAGGACGAGGGTGCGGCCGAAGGTGAACTCGTCGGTGTGGTCCTGGCCGGGCTTGGGGGCGCGCTCAATGGCCAGTTGCCTGCTCCGTCAGCTCTTCTCCGGCCGGTCAAGATGGTCGACTAGCAGGCTCAGTGCCCGCTCCACGGCCTGGCTGCGCACTTCGTCGCGTGTCGAGCCGCTGCTTCTGAACTCGTGGCTGACCGTGCGCTCCGCGTCGGAGACGCCGATGTAGACGAGTCCCACGGGCTTGCCGTCCTGGCCGGTGGGGCCGGCGACGCCGGTGGTCGAGACACCCAGGGAACTCCCGAACAACTCCCGTACACCGCGCGCCATCTGTTCGGCGGTCGCAGGACTCACGGGGCCGTCGGAGGTGAGGGTCACCTCGGCGACGGAGAGGACCGTCGCCTTGGAGTCCGTCGCGTACGTGATCGCGCCCCCGCGGTAGTAGTCCGATGCGCCGGGGGTGCCGGTGATCGTCGCGCCGAGCATGCCGCCGGTGAGGGATTCCGCCGTGCTGACGGACAGACCGCCGGCGCGGAGCAGCGAACCGAGCCGTGCCGCGATGTCCTGCAGTGTCACAAAGACTCCTCCGTTGCGGGCTGCGCCGGGGTGCCCGTCGCCGCGAGTGCTCATTGAATCAGTCGAAGAGGGAGGTCCCGCTCTCCTCGATGTCACGCACGATGTCGTCGATCCGCTGGTACTCGTACTCCTTGCAGCGTGGGAAGTCCGGGCTGTACTGCGCGGCTTGGCGGATCATGAACGGCAGACGGATACCAGGTCCTTCGGCATCACCAGCAGGAAGCGCGCGCTTTCGCGCAGGGCGGCGGAGTCGCGGTGGGCGCCCACGTCCGGCCGTTCGAAACTGGCTTTGGTCGGGCGCCGCTCACCCGCGTAATAGACCTTGAACCGGCAATCGCGTTCCAGGGCTTCCAGGACCCGGAGGATTCCGAGCCGGTGGGACTCGTAGTCCTCGTCGGAGGGCAGTGAGGCCATGGGGCTCGACAGGAAGACGTCGTAGGTGATCGGCCTTGCGTTTTCGTTCCCGGCGAGCGGCTCATCCGCCGCGGGGTCGGCCGCGGGGCGTCTCCGACGGTTCATCAGGACCACCAAGAACAGCGAGATCCCGAGAATTCCCAGGAAAACAGCGCTGAATTAGGTTGGGGCTGGTGTGGCGATTGCCTTACGGAAATACCCTTTGCGGACCGTGCCGTGCATCGTCCGTGGCCGAACACTTCATGAGTCAGCCCCGGGGATCACGATGAGATCCCCGGGGCCCGGAGTCACGGCCGGAACATTGTCTAGTGGCCGAGGTCGTTGACATTCACCGGGAGGAGGCTGGTGAGCGGGCTGAGGGCGTTGGTTGTTCTGCGGAGGAGGTTGTTCTCGCTCGTGCTTCCGGCGGTGCTACGGGTCTGGTCGCTCTTGTCGCCGGGGTCGGCGGCATGAGCTGTGCCGGTGGCGGTCAGGGCAGCCCCCGCGAGAGCCAGGGCGGCGAGGGTGCGTCGCGTGTTGGTCATGCACTGCTGAACGATCAAGCGGCGCATGCGTAACTAGGCCAAAACGGCGCTACTCGGTCGCCCTCTTCAGGGCGTTGAGCCAGCCGCTCAGCGCGGCGGGCTCCACCGGCCGGAAGGCGACCGGCAGTCTGACCCCGGCCGCCTCCACCTCCCCGTCGAGCACCACTACCCAGAGGCGCCCCGCGTGTGCGTCAGCCGGAGAACGGGACGGCGTCGGCCGGGTCGGCGTGCCAGTTGGTGGCGACGGGCCTGTCGACCAGGGCGGTCTCGGGGAGGTCGAGGCTGATGGAGTTGGCCTCGTCGCCCGCGACGGAGAGGTGGAGCCGGTCGAACTCCTTGCCGTAGTCGTTGTTGGTGGTCTTGGGGTTGATGCCGGCGTAGGCCCGGGTGGAGCCGGAGAGCACGACGTTCTCGCTGACGGCGTGCTCGGCCGGTGCCACCTCGGTGTCGGCGGCCGAGCCGAACGACGCGGAGGGGAAGACGCCCTTCAGGTAGCAGGTGACGCCCGACTTGGCCTTTGCGGTGACGAGGAAGTAGCCACCCGCCTGCGTCTCCGTGGTGAGTTTGAAGGTCAGGTCCTTGGTTCCACAGGCCCGCGCGGCGCTGCCTCGGCTGTCGGCGGCGGAGGCGGCGGTGGCGGTCGCGGTGGCGGTGGCGGTGAGGGCCACCGCCGCGACGGCGGCCAGGGCGAGGCGGGCGGGGCGGGCGGCGAAGCGCGAACGCATCAAGATCTCCATCGTGCGGAAGTGGGTGGTCCAGCGGGCTGCTGGGACGACCGCAGCTTGTTCCGCGATCCGTCCCGCCCGCCACAGGTGGCGGTGATGACGGGACGCCGGAACGCTGGAACGGGGGCTGACCAGCAGAGACGCTGACCGCCTGGAACGGTGTGCTGGGACGGGGGGAGAGCCGACGTCGCGGAATCACTCGGGGTCAACCTCCACACCGTGCTCCGCGGTTAACAACGGCTGCGCGACGAAGGGCTGATCGAGCTGCGACGCGGGCGCGGGGCGGTGGTGCTCGCCGGCACCCAGGCCCGCGCACGCCTCCTGGAGCAGGTGCGTGCGCTCGTGTCCGAGGCGAACGCCCTCGGCCTGTCCGAGGACGAGGTGGTCGGGCTCGTGCGCAGCGGCCTCAGGGGAAGCGAGGCCTGACCCCCTGTCCGCGCTGTCCGCGCTCACCGGCGCGGCTCCCAGCGGAACAGGCGGGAAGCAAGCGCGATGACGACGACGACCCAGCTCAGGGTGGGAGCCAGCAGGAGGAGGGAGTCCGCCACGGGGACGCCGCCGTTCCAGGCGTTGAGGACCAGTTCGGTGGCCGATCCGCCGGGGAGCAGCCTTTTGAGCAGGGTGAGTTCCTCGGTGCCGGTGATCCCCACCCAGCTGGCGACGGCGATGGTGCCGAGGCTGACCGGCAGCGTGGTCACCTGGGCGTGCTCGGGGGAGTTCGTCAGTCCGGCCGTGGCCAGTCCCAGCCCGAGCATCATGACGACCGTGGAGAGGACCGCCGCCACCAGGAGGGGAACATGGGCCGGTTCGCCGGCGACCGCGGCCAGCACGGCGAGGATCGCCACCACCTGGACCAGCGCCAGGACGGTGACCGGGAGCATCAGTCCGGAGAGGATGCCGGCGTCGCCCGCCGGGGTGGATCGCAGCCGCTTGAGGAAGAGGTTCTGACGGCGCGAGGCCAGCGTGGTCACCGTGGTCGTGTAGAGCCCGAACGCCCCTACGGTGAACACGACCACCGCCGCGATGTATCCGAGGCTGCCCAAGTCCGCGAAGACCTCGTGCTGGCGGATGAAGTATGCGCTGACCGCCGTGGGCATGATGAAACTGGTGACCAGAACCAGCCGGTTCCGGAAGATCTGGATCAGCTCGCCGAGAGCGATTGAGAGCATGGTGAAAGGCCTTTTCCTGGGAGGTTCCGGGGGAGGGCTCGGGGCCGCTTGCCGTCGGGGGAGGGGCTAGTCGTCGCCGATGGCGCGGAAGACGTCGTCGAGCCGGGTCGGCCCGGCTTCGAGTTCGCGCAGCTCCAGCCCGTTGGCGTGCGCCCAGTCGAGCAGGGCGTAGAGGGTCTCCTGCAGGCCGAAGGTCTCGACGAGGAACCGTCCGTCACCCTCACGCGTGGCCCGCAGCGGCAGCACCGGTGCGGCGGCCGGGAGGGAGAAGCGGATGGCGGCCGGCAGGGTCCGCGTCAGCTCGGCGACGGTCCCCTCCTGGTGGAAGGCGCCCTTGTGCATGAGCCCGACGCGATCGGCGCGCGCCTGGGCCTCCTCCAGGTAGTGCGTGGTGAGCACAATGGTGGATCCGTCTTCGCGCAGTTTGTCCACGGCGTCCCACAGGGCGTCCCGGGACTGGATGTCCAAGCCGGTGGTCGGCTCGTCGAGGAAGATCAGCTCAGGATTCCCGTACACGGCCGTGGCGAAGTCCAGGCGCCGCTTCTCGCCGCCGGAGAGCTGGGACACCTTGGTGCTGGCCTTGTGCGTGAGGTCGACGATGTCGAGGACGCGTTCGACCCTGTCCCGGCGCCGGGAGAGCGTTCCGATCATCCGGACGGATTCCTTCACCGTCAGGTCCGGGGAGAACCCGCTCTCCTGGAGCATGATGCCCATCCTGGGCCGCACGGACCGCCGGTCGCGGGGGCTCTGGCCGAAGACCCGCACGGTGCCCGAGGTGGCCGCGCGGTGGCCTTCGACGGTCTCCAGGGTCGAGGTCTTGCCGGCCCCGTTCGTGCCGAGCAGCGCGTAGAGCTCCCCCTTCCGCACCTGGAACGACAGGTCCTTCACGGCGTGGAAGTCGCCGTAGCTGAGGTTGAGGCGTTCAACGTCGATGACTGGTGTCGAGGTCATGTGTCGATCTCAGCCGTCTTCACGCTGGTCCGGCAGTGCCGTGGTGTCATCGTCGCGGCGTGACATCTCGGGGGGTGAACCCATGACGTGGTGTCACTGGTGCCGCCCGTGAGCAGGCCGAACACTGCCGGGGAGACAGTGCTGTTCGACCCCGGAGCGCCGTACATGGACACCAGACCCCTGCGCATGCTGCTGACGGCCAATGCGGCCGTCTTTCTCCTGGTCTGCGCGGTTTTCCTCGTCCACCACCTCGGCGTCGGTCTCTACCCTGACGACATGGAGTCCTGGCTCGAGAACAACCAGTGGCTGATGTGGACGGCCGCGGCCCTCATGGTGGCGAGCGCCTCGGCGATCCCGCTGCTCAGCGTGCGGACCCAGCGTGCGGACTCAGCGGTGAGGCCGCCGCGGGGAAGGACCTGATGTCCGAGGACCGCT
The DNA here is from genome assembly GCF_045040895.1 of Streptomyces purpurascens. Classification (NCBI taxonomy): domain Bacteria; kingdom Bacillati; phylum Actinomycetota; class Actinomycetes; order Kitasatosporales; family Streptomycetaceae; genus Streptomyces; species Streptomyces purpurascens. The sequence goes on from NZ_CP108341.1 coordinate 6,979,112, forward strand.
GGGGAACACGGGAACGGCTGCGCCGGCTGAACGTCACCACGATGGTCGCGGTGAACGCCTCCGTCGGGACCCTGCTGGTGGCGGTCGATGCCCGGACGTGGTGGGACGCCGTCATCCTGAGCCTGGGCGTGGCCGCGGCACTGGTCGCCTCCGCGCGATGGACGGCGAAAGGCTTTTCGCGGGTCGTCCTCCCGTGCCTGATCATCACCGCGATGGTGTGGCTCGCCGGGGTGCTGTTCGTGGACGGCCACACGGCGTTCTACGGCATCTCCGTCCTGGGCCCGCTGTACGCGCCCAAGCTGCCGCGCCACCGCATCGTGGCCGCCGGCGGGCTGATCGCCTTCGTCGCCGCCGTGGGCGCGGCCCGGCTGCTGGTCGCACCGGCGGATGTGCCGGAGGTCCTGCTCCTCTATGTCCTCACCCCGGCAGGCGTCATGGTCGTGGTGACCGGCGGCATGTTCGCCGGGCAGGTCTTCTACGACCTCGTCGAGGAGCTGGAGCAGTCACGGGAACGCGAAGCGGAGCTGGCCGTCGTCCGGGAGCGCGTGCGCTTCGCCAGTGATCTGCACGATATCCAGGGCCACACGCTGCATGTGGTGAAGCTGAAGATCGCGCTGGCCGAGAAGCTGGTGCGCAGTGACATCGGGCGGGTGGAGGAGGAACTGCGGGAGGTGCGCGCCCTGGTCGGCGACACCATCACCCAGACCAAGGAGCTGGCGTACGCGCAGCGGCGGCTCAATCTGTCCGTGGAGCTGGAGAACGCGAAGAACCTCTTCGAAGCCGCGGGCATCCGCGTGCGGGTCGACCGTGAGGCCGACGTCGACGAACGGGCCAACGAGCTGCTCGGACAGGTCCTGCGGGAGACGACGACGAACATCCTGCGCCACGCGCAGGCCACGCAGGTGCGGATCACTCTCGCGGAGTCGGGCATCACCATCGTCAACGACGGCGCGGGGACGGCTCCCCTTTCCGGGCTCAGCGGACTGTCCACGCTCAGGGAGCGAGTGGGTGACCACGGCGGTGAGCTGACGGTGGAGCAGACGGACGGGCGCTTCCGCACGGCCGCGGCGTTTTCGTACGGGAGGACTGACCGATGACCACCGTGGTGCTGGCCGACGACGAGGCTCTGCTCCGCAAGGCGCTGGCGGCGTTGCTGAGCCTCGAGGACGAGATCACCGTGCTCGCCGAAGCGCAGGACGGCGAATCGGCGGTCCGGGCCACGCTCAAGCACCAGCCCGACGTGCTCGTCATCGATCTCGAGATGCCCGGTGTGGACGGACTGGGCGCCGTCGCGGAGATCCGCCGTGCCCGGCCGGAGCAGGTGATCCTCATGCTGACCCGCCATGCCAGGCCCGGAGTGCTCCGCAAGGCCCTGAAACTGGGCGTCCAGGGCTTCGTCAGCAAGTCGGCGGAGCCCGCCCACATCACGTCGGTCATCACCACGCTGCACGACGGCAAGCGCTGGATCGACCCGGACGTCTCCGCGCTCGCCGTCGTCGACGACTGCCCCCTCACCGACCGGGAGATCGACGTCCTGCGCGTCACGCGCGACGGCTATACCGTCGCCGACATCGCCGCCCGCCTCCACCTGGCGGAAGGCACCGTACGCAACTACCTCTCGAATGCCATGCAGAAGACCCAGACCCGGACCCGGCACGAAGCGGCGCGCTACGCCTGGGAGCACGACTGGCTGTAGAGGCGGGCACTGCGGGAGCGTCAGCCGTCGCCCGGTACGCTGCCGAGGCACATGCGGGGAACCGAGTCCTCGCAGCCTGACGCCCCCCGTCCGTCCGGCCCCGGACGGCTCCCGAAGGCCCGAACCTGATGCGACCGCACCGCCCGAGAGGACCCGCCTCCCCGGCGTCCGGTGCGCTGCGTGGGCTCAGGGCGGGTCTGCTCGCCGTGCTGTGTGTGCTGCTGCCGCTGGCCGGGCACGTGCTGGCGCAGTGCCACGCCCCTCGGTGGATCATCGTGGCCGGGACGGCCGCGGTGGCGGTGCCGGGCGCGACGGCGCTGACGCGGCGGAGGCTGACGGACACCCAGGTGCTCGCGGTGCTCGCCGCCGCGCAACTGGCCTGTCACGCCGCGTACTCACTGCCCGGCGCGTGTGCGGCGGTGGCGGAACACGGCGGCTCCGGCGGCGGCTTGTCCCGGCTGGCCGAACACGACGCGGTCGCCGGGCCGTCGCCCGGGGTGGTGCTGGCCGGCCATGCGGTCACGCTGCTGCTCGCCGCCCGTCTGCTGGGCCTCACCGAGCGGCTGCTGTGGCAGAGCGGGACGCTCTGGGCGGTCGTACGACGTCTGCTGCGGTTCCTGTGGCCGCTGCTGGGCGGCCGCCACGGCAACGGCCCTCAGGTCGCGGTCCGCGAGAGCGCCGCTCCGCCGGTGTCGGCGCTGCTGGTGCGGCTGAACGAGGGCAGGGCGCCCCCGCGTCACGGGCGCGGTCCGTTCGTCCCGCCCCTTCTCCGGCCGATGCCGATCGGTGGTCCCTGCCTGCCCTGACGGGCACGCGGCGGGGACGACGGCCGGCGGGCCGGGGCCGTCACCCCCACCGAGGAATCATGAAGAAGCTGTACAAGCACCTGATCGTCGCCGCCGTACTCGTGGCCGGTTTCGCCGCGGCCCTCGGCTCCTACCTGCTGCTCAGGCCCGACGACGGCGGCAGGGCCGGGGCGGACGTGCGGCCCGCCGCCGAGGCGCTGCCCGTCCGGGCCTCCAGCCACCGGCTGACCGAGCCGAAGAAGAGCGAACTCACCATCGTCGAGTTCCTCGACTTCGAGTGTGAGGCGTGCGGGGCGTACTACCCGGTCGTGGAGCGGCTGCGTGAGGAGTACGGCGACCGGGTCACCTTCGTCGCCCGCTACTTCCCCATGCCCGGACACCGCAACGCCGAGCCGGCCGCACGCGCCGCGGAGGCCGCCGCCCGCCAGGGCAGGTTCGAGGCGATGTACACCAAGCTCTTCACCACGCAGAAGGAGTGGGGCGAGTCGCAGGAGTGGAAGGCGACCGTCTTTCGCGGCTACGCCGAGGAACTCGGCCTGAACATGAAGCAGTTCGACGCCGACTTCGCCGATCCGGAGACGGCCGGACGCATCCAGGCCGACCAGCGCGACGGCCTCGGCCTCGGCGTCCAGGGCACCCCGACCTTCCTCATCGACGGATCCAAGGTTCAACCGCCCGCTTCCTACGAGGAGTTCAAGAAGCTCATCGAGGGCAGGCTCGGCGATTGACCCCGCCCCGGCACCCCCAGAAACCGCTTAACATCACCGTGATGACGAGCAGGACGCCGCTGATGCAGCGCAGACCCCGCGGAGCGTGGTGGACCACGTGGGCCCGGGCCCTCTGCCCTGCTCTCGCCGTCCTGCTCGCGGCAGTGGTGATGTGCCTGGGGTACGCGGAACACGGCGCCGGCGACGACCGGGCCGGGCATCACGCCGTGACGGCCGTGCATCTGGACGACTGCCCCACCGGCGACGCGTGCTGCGCTCCGGCCGTACACCCGGCGGCGGGGGTGCTCGCGGCCCCCGTTCAACCTATGCCGGCGCTTCTGCCCCGCATGCCCGATCTCCCCAGGCGGCAGGGCAGCCCCGCGCTCCTCGCCCAGCCTCCTCCCGCGAGCGGCGCTCCCGACCTTCACGTCCTTCAGGTGCTGCGGACCTGAGCCGGATGCCAGGACGCCGTGCGCTCCCGCAAGCGCACGGCGCCCCGAGACATCCACTCCACCCCGCACCGACCGCCGTACGGCGCGAAGGAAGAAGGACACCCAGCCATGAGCAAGACCAGCAAGAAGGCCGCCGCCGTTTCCCGCAAGGCGCGGGTCGAGGAGATGCGCCGCGCCGACAGAGCCCGCGAGCGCCGCAACCGCGTCATCACCATCACGCTCAGCACGGTCATCGTCGCCGGACTGGCCGGCTTCGGCGTCTACGCCCTGAACAAGGCCGACGAGAAGGACGAGCAGCAGGCCGCCGCGGCGAAGAAGCCCGTACGCGGCGAGCAGACCTGGGACGCGAAGAAGCTCGGCCGCGATCACGTCCAGGCCGCCGTGGACTACCCGATGAACCCGCCCGTCGGCGGCGACCACAACCAGGCGTGGATGACCTGCGACGGCACGGTCTACACCAAGGCCATAGGCAAGGAGAACGCCGTCCACTCCCTCGAACACGGGGCGGTCTGGGTGACGTACAACGACAAGGCCGCCGACGCCGACATCAAGGCGCTCGGAGACAAGGTCTCCAAGACCCCCTACACGCTGATGAGTCCGGTCGACGACCAATCCGGGACGATCATGCTCTCGGCCTGGGGCTACCAGCTCACCGTGGACAAGGCGTCGGACCCGCGAGTCGAGCAGTTCCTGACCAAGTACGTTCAGGGCTCGCAGACGCCCGAGCCGGGCGCCGCCTGCACGAACGGACTGACCCAGTAGGTGCGCGTGCTGGGCCGGTCATCGGGCGACGTAGCCGCCGTCGACGGGAAGGGCGACGCCGACGACGAAGCCGGCTCCCGGGCTGCACAGCCACAGCACGGCCTGGGCGATCTCGTCGGCGGTGCCGAGCCGGTTGACGGGCTGGTCGGCCTCGGCCTCGGCGCGGTCGAGCTCTCCCTTGGCGATCATGTCGCTGACCATGGGGGTGTCGATGGTGCCGGGGCAGACGGCGTTGACGCGGATGCCGCGCGGGGCGTACTCGAGGGCGGCGCTGGTGGTCAGGCCGATGACCCCGTGCTTGGAGGCGTGGTAGGAGGCACGGCCGGGGAGGCCGACGAGGCCGCCGAGGGAGGAGCAGTTGACGATGGCCCCGCTGCCCTGGGCGCGCATGTGCCGCAGCTCGTGCTTCATCGCGGCCCAGACGCCGCGGAGGTTGATGGCGTTGACGCGGTCGAACCGTTCGGCGGGTTCGTCGGCGGCGTCGCTCGGCGGGATCTGGATACCGGCGTTGTTGTAGGCCATGTCGAGGCGGCCGAAGGTCTCGATGGTGCGGTCGACGGCGGCCGCGACCTGGTCCTCGTCGGTGACGTCGCAGAGGAGGGCGAGGACGTGGTGGCCGCCGTCGGTGAGTTCCTTCGCGGCCGCGTCGAGCGCGGCTTCGTCGATGTCGGTGAGGGCGACGGCGGCACCGGATGCGGCGAAGGCGCGGGCGGTGGCCAGGCCCATGCCGGAGCCGGCCCCGGTGACGAGGGCGACCTGGCCGGTGAAGTCGTAGGTGGGGTTCATGCGGTGTTCTCCCGTTCAGGGCCGGTCAGGAGGCGGCTTCGATGGTGACGTGCCCGGCGGTGGCGAGGCGCTCGGTGTCGCCGTCGGCGACGTGGCCGAGGATGACCAGGCCGGAGTCGCTGGAGCCGCCGTCGCGGTAGTAGAGGGCCAGGTTGCCCCAGGGCGCGTAGTAGGCCAGGTCACCGGCCCTGGCCTCGGCCGCGTCCGGCGCGCCGGAGGTGTCCAGCCTGCGCGGCAGGTCGGCGATCCGTTCCGTGCCGTGGAAGTCGCTCAGGTCCAGGGTGAGGGGGAGCAGCGCGGCGAAGTCGCGGGCGGCGGTGCTGTCGTTCAGGGTGGCGTCGGCCGGACGGCCGTCGAGGGTGAGCCGGATGTTCACAGTGGTGGTCCTGGTGGGGGGCTGGGTGGGTGCGGGTCCTGTCGCTGTCCGTTGGCGCGGTGCGGGCGACGTGGGGCCGGACGACTCCCGCGTGTCCTGGGCGCAGGCGGTCACGGCCAGGAGCAGGGCGGCGGCCGGTACGGCGCGGGCGAGGGCGGCCGGGGTCATGGATGCCGTCCGGGGAGCTCAGTCGGGCAGCGGCTCGGCGTAGTGCCGGAAGCCGTCGCGCTCCGTGTGGAGGTCGTACAGGCGCCGGGCCAGGACCTCGGGGCTGCTGTGCTCGGCGTCGGGCCGGATGGCGCCCGGGATGATCAGCTGGGCGGCGTGGATGTTCTCCGGGGCGAGTGCGTCGTGCAGCATGCGGGCGTAGGCGCTCTCCGCGGCGAAGGCGATCGAGGTGCCGGCCCGGTCGGGGTGGGGGCGTACGGCGCTGCCGCCGTTGACGAACAGCAGGGTGCCGCGGCCGAGGGCGCGCATGCCGGGCAGCACGGCATGCACGGCTGTGACGGGTCCCTTGACGGAGAAGGACAGGGGCGCTTCGAGGTCGTCGGCGCTCGTGTCGAGGACCGGCTTCATGAAGTCGGCGCGGGGCACGGGGCTGTACTGGAGGATCTCGATGGGCCCCAGCGTTTCGGAGGCCTCCCGAAGAGCAGTGGTGAGGGAAGCGGGGTCGAGGACGTCGGCGGCGAAGCCGCGGGCCCGGATGCCGTCGCGGGCCAGTTCGGCGGTCAGCTCCTCCAGCTTCCGGGCGTCGCGGGAGATGAGGGCCACGGCGTGGCCGGCGGTTCCGAAGCGGCGGGCGGTGGCGAGTCCGAGGCCGGGGCCGGCGCCGACGAGGGCGAAGGTGGTCACGTTGAGTCCTTCGGTGGTGACGGGTCAGGGCTTGAGGAGGGCCTTGATGGCACGGCGCTCGTCCCTCGCCCTGTACCCCTCGGCGACCTGTTCCAGGGGCAGGGTGAGGTCGAAGACCTTGCCAGGATCGATCCGGCCGGTCAGGACCCGGTCGATCAGGTCGGGCGGACAGCGGCGTACGGGGGCGGGGCCGCCGCGCGGGCCGACGTGGGTTCGGGTCGTCGAGCTCCTCGAAGCGCACGTCGCCGGGGAGTGGATGACTGCTCCGCGCATGGGTGGACCTTCCTTACCGCGAGGATCTGCGTGCCGCAGCGGGGCCGGGCACGGCTGCTCACGGTCGAGCCTCACACCGCGGGGCGCGCGCGAGAAGCGGAGAAAACCATCCTGGGAGAGGAACATCCTGGGAGTGTTTTCTCCCCCCTTCCCCGGGCACGATCGATGTCATCCTGGGAAGCATGACCGGCAACGTCCCCCTCGATGAGCTGGGAGAATTCCTCAAGAAGCGCCGCTCGGAGCTGAGCCCCCGCACGGTCGGCCTGCCCGAGACCGGCAGGCCCCGCCGGGTGGCCGGGCTGCGCCGCGAGGAGGTCGCCCAGCTCGCCAGCATCAGCACCGACTACTACACCCGCCTCGAGCAGGGCCGTATGCAGGCGTCGGCGCCCGTGCTGGACGTCCTCGCCCGGGTCTTCCACCTGGACGACGACGAGCGGGGCTACCTCTTCCAGCTCGCGGGCAAGACCACCACCCGCACCCGGCGCCGCGGCCGGCAGACGGTTCAGCCGCAACTGCAGCGGGTCCTGGACGACCTCACCGCCACCCCGGCCATCGTGCAGGGCCGGCGCGGGGACATCCTCGCCTGGAACGCGCTGGCCGCCGCCCTGGTCACCGACTTCTCGCGCGTCCCGGAGAAGCACCGCAACTACCCGCGCATCATCTTCACGGATCCGGCCATGCGCACCCTGTACGCCGACTGGGAGACCTCCGCGCACATCTCCGTGGCCCAGCTGCGGATGGAGGCCGCGAAGTACCCCGAGGACCCGCGTCTGATCGAGCTGGTCGGTGAACTGTCCCTGAGTGACAAGCAGTTCGCCCAGTGGTGGGGCGACCACCGCGTCGCCGCCCGCACCGTCGGCACCAAGACCCTCGACCATCCGGTGGTTGGCGAACTCGTCCTCGACTGGGACACCCTCACCGCCAACACCGACCCCGACCAGCACCTGACCGTCTGGACCGCCGCTCCCGGCTCCCCGACCCATGAGCGCCTGCGCATTCTCGCCTCCTGGGCCGTCGACCAGGACCTGTCGGCCTCACCACCACCCGGCTGACGGCACCGCCCCGGGCCGACTGGGTCTCACAGCAACGCCTCGGCCGTGATGGGCAGTTCGCGGACGCGGCGGCCGGTGGCGTTGAAGACCGCGTTGGCGATGGCGGGAGCCACGCCGATCATCACCAGCTCGCCGAGTCCCTTGACGCCGAGCGGGTCGGCCTCGGGGTCCTCACCGTTCAGGTAGATCGCCTCGAGGTCGGAGACGTCGGCGTTGACGGGCACGAGGTAGTCGGCGAGGCCGGCGTTGACGATCCGCCCGTCGCGGTGGTCGGTGACGGTGTGTTCCAGCAGGGCCGTGCCGATGCCGCCCACCATGCCGCCGATCGCCTGGCTGTCCGCGAGCTTGGGGCTGATGATGCGGCCCGCGTCGTACACGCCGAGCATGCGCCGCACCCGCACCAGCCCGAGGGTGGCGTCGACGGCGACCTCGGCGAAGGTCGCGTTGTAGCCGTAGAAGGAGTGGCGTTCGGGCCCCGACGGTGGTGCGAAGGAGCCGTCCGCTTCCAGGCGGGTGCGGTTGTTGCGGGCCAGCAGCCGCTGGTACGTCTCACCGCGCGCCGGGTTCCCGCGCACGTGCAGTCGGCCGTTGCGGACCACGACATCGTCGGCCGGCACGTCGTACAGCGGCGACTGCTCGTCCTCGACGGCCAGTCGGACGGCCTGCCGCCGGAGCTTGTCGCAGGCGTCGAGGACGGCGGAGCCGACACTGGCCATGGTCATCGAGCCGCCGTGCGGCGGGGTCGGCGGGAAGAGGGAGTCGCCGAGCCGGAAGGTGACCGTCCGCATGGTCAGTCCGAGGGCGTCCGCGGCGACCTGGGTCTGGGACGTGTAGGTGCCGGGGCCCATGTCGGTGGCGGCGGCCTCGACCGACGCGGTGCCGTCGGCCTCCAGACGGGCGCGGGCCTGGGCCGGCATGCGTGCGGTGTCGTACACGCCCGCGGCCATCCCCATGCCGATCAGCCAGTCGCCTTCGCGCCGCGAGCGAGGCCGTCGCGCGCGTCGGTGCCAGCCGAACTCGCGGGCGCCGGTGGTGTAGCACTCGCGCAGCCGGCGGGTGGAGAACGGCAGCCCGTTCGACTCGTCCTCGGACGGCTCGTTGCGCCGGCGCAGCTCGATCGGGTCGACGCCGAGCCGGTCCGCGAGCTCGTCCATGGCCGACTCGATGACGAAGGAGGCCGTTTGGAAGCCGGGGCCGCGCATGTACAGCGGCGTGGGCAGATCCAGCGGCACGGTCCGGTACGCCTGGCGGACGTGGGGCATGCTGTAGAGCATCTGACCGGCCGCCAGGACGGCCTCGGTGAACGTCTCGTACGACGAGGTCTCGGCGTCCATCTCGTGGACCGCGGCGGCCAGCCGGCCGCGCCGGTCGCTGCCGAGGCGCAGGCGGTACTCGTACGACGGCCGGAACCCCGTGCCGAGGTACATCTGCTTGCGGCTCAGGACGAGCTTGACCGGACGCTTGGTCTCCCGGGCCGCAAGCGCGGCGACGACCACATGAGGCCAGCAGCGCAGCGCGGAACCGAAGCCACCGCCGACGAACGGTGAGATGACCCGCACGGCGTCCATCTCCAGGCCGAACACCGCCGCGAGTTCGGTCTGGGTGCCGACCACCCACTGGGTCTTGTCCCAGACGGTGAGCCTGCCGCCGTCCCAGCGGGCGATGGTGGCGTGCGGCTCCATCGGGTTGTGGTGGTTGCGGGCGGTCCGGTAGGTCAGGTCCAGCCGGACGGCGGCGTCGCGCAGTCCGGCCTCGGCGTCGCCGCGCGCGTAGGCCGTCGGCGTGCCGGGGGTGGCCTCGTGCAGGTCGGTCGAGGGCCGCTCGGCGTCGTAGCCGACCTCGACCAGGCGCGCGCCGTGCTGTGCGGCTTCCAGGGTGGTGGCGATGACGACGGCGACCGGCTGGCCGTGGAAGCGGACCCGGTCGTCCTGGAAGACCCGCAGCCTGCGCCCGGGCGGGTTGTTCGACCCGGCGTTGTCGCGGTACGGCAGTTCGGGCGCGTTGCGGTGGTGGATCACCCTCAGCACACCCGGGTGGGCCTCGGCGTCACGGGTGTCGAGGGAGGTGATACGGCCCCGTCCGACGGACGCGTCCACGATGACGGCGTGCACCGTCCCGTCGTTGGCGTGCTCGGCGGCGTAGAGCGCCTTGCCGGTGACCTTGAGCCGGCCGTCCACCCGGGACAGCGGCGCACCCACGGCTGACCGCGGCTGGGGGCTCACTTCGTACCTCCTACGACGCGCAGCTGGCGTTCGACCGTCCGCTTGAGCAGTTCGACCTTGAACTCGTTGTGCCGGAGCGGGCGGGCACCGTCGGCGGCCAGCCGGGCGGCGGCCGGCCACAGGCTCTCGGCGGGCCGCTCCCCGATGAGGTGCCGCTCGACGGCGGACAGCTTCCAGGGCACGGTGCCCACGCCTCCGGCGGCGACCTTCGCCTCCCGGATCACCCCGCCGCGCACATGCAGGGCGACGGCCGCGGACGTCAGGGCGAATTCGTACGACTGCCTGTCGCGCACCTTCAGGTAGCCCGACTTGAGCGGCCTCGGATGCGCCGGTATCTCGACGGCGGTTATCAACTCGCCCTTCCTGAGGGCTTGTTCATGCTGAGGCGTGTTGCCCGGCCGGAGCAGGAAGTCGGTGAAGGGGACCTGGCGTTCGCCGTCCGGTCCCAGCAGACGTACCCGGGCCTCCAGCGCCGCGAACGCCACGGCCACATCGGAGGGGTGGGTCGCCACACAGTGGTCGGAGGTGCCGAGGATCGCGTGTGTGCGGTTGTGGCCGTGCAGGGCGGCGCAACCGGAGCCGGGATCGCGTTTGTTGCAGTCGGCGGTCACGTCGCGGAAGTACGTGCACCGGGTGCGCTGCATGATGTTGCCGCCGAGCGTCGCCATGTTCCGCAACTGGGCCGAGGCGCTCAGCTCCAGCGCCTCGGAGATCACGGGGAACAGCGTGCGCACCTTGGGGTGGGCGGCGGCCTCGGACATGGACACCAGGGCACCGACGCGCAGCCCGCCGCGCTCGGTCACGGTGACCTCGCCCAGCGGCAGACGCGAGATGTCGACGAGGGTCTCGGGGCGTTCGACGGTCTCCCGCATCAGGTCGACCAAGGTGGTGCCCCCGGCGATGTAACGGCCGCCGCGGCGGCCCGCGTCGAGGGCCTCACGCGTGTCGGACGCCTTGGTGAAGGCAAAGGGATGCATCGGCGGGCCTCACTTCCGGCGTGCGGTCTGCTCGACCGCGCGCACGATCTTGACGTAGCAGCCGCAGCGGCAGATGTTGCCGCTCATCCACTCCCGGATCTCCTCCTGCGAGCCGGTGTGACCCTCCTCGATGCACCCCACCCCGGAGACGATCTGACCGGGCGTGCAGTACCCGCACTGGAAGGCGTCCTCGTCGATGAACGCCTGCTGGAGCGGGTGGAGCCGGTCGCCGTCGGCCAGGCCCTCGACCGTCGTGACCTCGGCATCCTCCAGCCGTACCGCCAGCGTCAGACAGGAGTTGACCCGGCGCCCGTCGACCAGCACGGTGCACGCTCCGCAGGCTCCGGCGTCGCAGCCCTTCTTCGAGCCGGTCAGGCCGAGGTGCTCGCGCAGCAGATCCAGCAGCGAGGTCCGGTTGTCCACCGTCACGGCGCGCCGGGTGCCGTTGACCGTCAGGGAGACACGGCTGGAGGGCACCTTGTCGTCGGCGCTCGCCTCCCTCGCGTCGGCGAGCAGGGTTCCTCCGACCACACCGCCCGCGACGACGACGCCGCCGACCGCGCTACCGGTGGCGATGAACGCGCGCCGGCTCGGAGCGGAGGCGGGGTCACTCGATCCGGTGGGGGGCGGGGCAGCGGGCTCAGGGAGTTCAGCAGACATGCGTACGCCTTCGCATCACCTTGGCAGCGGGGCTGGTCGATCGGGAGTCTGGCACCACCGGCACCACGTGTGGCAGGGAGAGTTTCGTCCCCCCTTGCGAACCCCGGTGGGCGCCGCCCGCCACATGCGCCAGGACAGATAGGTCCTGCCTATACGGGGCATCGATTTTTGGTCGTGGACCCCCTGAGCTGCGCCCCGGTTCACTGTGGCGCAAGCTGGCGCGGACCGATCGGGCTCGGTGCCGCGCGATCAGGGAGGCTGCAATGACGCATACCCCGGGCAACGAGCGAGCCGAGCAAGCCGCGCGCATCGCGGGAACGCCGTGGTACCGGCAGTTGTACGTACAGGTGCTGGTGGCGATCGTGATCGGCGTCGTGCTGGGCTGGCGATGGCCGGATCTCGCCACCGACATGGAGCCGATCGGTACGACGTTCATCACCGCGATGAAGATGCTGATCGGCCCGATCGTGTTCCTGACGATCATCGGCGGCATCGCCGGGGTCGCCGACCTGAAGAAGGTCGGCCGTACCGGCATCAAGGCGCTGACCTACTTCCAGGTCGGCACGATCGTGGCCCTGCTGACCGGCCTGGTGGCGATCAACATCTTCCGGCTCGGCGACGGTGTGCACGCCGACCCGTCGACGCTAACGGCCTCGGGCGACGCGAGTCAGTACATCGACCAGGGCGAACACCAGCACTGGTGGGAGTTCCTCACCAACATCGTGCCGGACAGCTTCTTCGGCCCGTTCGTCGAGGGCGACATCCTCCAGGTGATCTTCCTGGCCGTCGTCTTCGGTATCGCGCTGAAGATGGTGGGGAAGACGGGCGAGCCGATCATCGCGGCCGTGGGACGGCTGACCGAGGTCGTCTTCAAGGTCCTGTCGTTCGTCATGAAGGCCGCACCGCTGGGTGCCTTCGGCGCGATGTCGTACGCCATCGGGAAGTTCGGCCTGTCCACGCTGACCAGCCTCGGCTCGCTGATCCTCCTCTTCTACGTCACCTCCGCCCTGTTCGTCGTGGTCGTGCTCGGCGGAGTGCTCGCGCTGTACGTGCGGCTGAACATCTTCCAGCTCTTCCGCTACTTCAAGGAGGAGTTCTGGCTGATCCTCGGCACCTCGACCGCCGAGCCCGCGCTGCCCGGGCTGATGCGCAAGCTGCAGTTCATGGGGGCCGAGCGGTCCACGGTCGGTCTGGTCGTGCCGACCGGCTACAGCTTCAACCTCGACGGCGCGGCCATCTACCTGTCGCTGGCCACGCTCTACATCGCCCAGGCCACCGACACGTCCCTCTCCCTCGGTCAGCAACTCGGGCTGCTGGCCGTCATGCTGCTGACGTCCAAGGGTGCGGCGGGTGTCGCGGGCGGCGGCTTCATCGCACTCACCGCGACGCTGTCGACAGTCGGTTCCGTCCCGGCCGCGGGCATCATGCTCATCTTCGGCATCGACAAGTTCATGTCGGAGTGCCGGGCGCTGGTGAACTTCTTCGGCAACGCCGTCGCCACCCTGTTCGTCGCCAAGTGGGAGAACGGCCTCGACCTGGCCAGGGCTCGCGCGGTCCTCGCCGGCGAGGCGGGAGAGCCACCGGCGACCTCCGAGTCCGAGGAGACCGGCCGGGCAGGTGCGCCCGCCCCCGTCCAGCCCGCCCCCGCCGAACCCGCCGAGGTGACGCCCTGATGGCGTCCGTCCTGATCGCCCCGGACAAGTTCAAGGGCTCCCTCAGCGCCGACGAGGTGGCCCTCGCTCTGGAGCGCGGGCTGCTGGAAGCGGCCCCGGACACGCGGGTCGACCGGCTGCCGTTGGCGGACGGCGGCGAGGGGAGCGTGGCCGCCGCCTGTGCGGGCCGGTTCGACCTCAGAGGAATCACGGTGTCCGGCCCGACCGGGCAGCCCGTCACCGCCGGCGTCGCGGTACACGGCCGTACAGTCCTCGTCGAAGCCGCGGCCGTCTGCGGACTCGGCGTCCTGCCGGGTGGACGGAAAGCGCCGCTCACGGCCACGAGCCACGGCGTCGGCGAGGCGATCCGGTACGCGCTGGACGGTGACGCGGACACCATCGTCCTCGCGCTCGGCGGCGTGGCGACCACCGACGGCGGCGCGGGCCTGTTGCGGTCCCTGGGTGCGGTGCTCACCCGCGCGGACGGCACCTCGATCGGCCCGGGTGGTCGCGGACTGGCCGACCTCCACACCGTCGACATCACCGAAGCCCGTGCCGCCCTGAAGGACGTCGACCTCGTTCTCGCCACCGACGTGGACAACCCGCTGCTCGGGCCGACGGGCGCGGCCGCCGTCTACGGGCCGCAAAAGGGGGCAAACGCGGCAGAAGTGCGAGAACTGGACGGCGCCCTCGCCGGTTTCGTACACCGGGTGGCGGCGGGCGTCCCGGACGCCGCACGACTCGCGGAGACGCATGGCGCCGGAGCCGCCGGCGGGCTCGGCTACGCCGGGATGCTGCTGGGTGGGCGGGTGTGCTCCGGGGCGGACTACTTCCTCACCCTGCTCGGAGCCGACGAGCTGCTCGCCGCGAGCGACTTCGTCGTCACCGGTGAGGGCAGCCTCGACGAGCAGTCCCTGTCGGGCAAGCTGCCGGTCGCGCTCGCCCGGCGGGCCCGCCGGTACGGCACGGAGGTGCACGCGGTGGCCGGCCGCTGCACGCTGCCCGCCGAGCGGACCGCCGCCCACTTCCGTTCCGTCCAGGCCCTGACGGACCTCACCGACCAGGACTGCGCGCACGACAGCGACTTGTCCGCGCGGCTGCTCGAGCGGTGCGGGCGCGCACTTGCCGAGGGCCGGCTCGGACGGGAGAGAACGGAAACCGCCAGGTAGGCTCGCCTGTCGCACCAGGACGGAGCGGGGAGGCACCGTGGACGCCCGGCAACTGGAGTACTTCCTCGCCATCGTCGAGCACGGCGGCTTCAGCAAGGCCGCCGCCGCCCTGCACGTCGCCCAGCCCTCGCTGTCCCAGGCGATGGCGAACCTGGAGGCCGACCTCGGGGTGGCCCTCTTCCACCGGGTGGGCCGGGGCGTCGTGCTGAGCGAGGCCGGCCAGGAGCTGCTGGAGCCGAGCAGGCGGGTGCTGCGCGACCTGGCGGCCGTACGGGACACCGCCGCCGCGCTCGCCGGGCTGCACGGCGGCACGGTCGAGGTCGCCACCATGCCCTCGCCCGGCATCGAACCGCTGACGACCCTCGTCCACCGCTTCGCCGAGCTGCATCCGTCGGTGACGGTGAGCACCCAGGCCGCCTTCACCCCCGACGAGGTGCTGTCCCTGGTCCGCAGTGGCGCGTGCGAACTGGGGCTGCTGGGCAGCGCCACCCCGGTGCACCCGGCCGGGCTGGACGTCCTGCACGTCGAGGACCAGCCGTTCGTGGTCGTCGCCGCCCCCGGCGGGGCGATCGAGGACGACGTCACGATCCGCCCCGGGGACCTCGCCGGGCAGAAGCTCATCGCGTCCCGCACCGGCAGCCTGATGCGCAGCATCGTCGACGACGTCACCGCGGGCGGCACCGGCACGGAGATCGTGACGGTCGTGGACCACCGCACCTCGATCCTGCCGCTGGTCCTCACCGGGGTGGGTGTCGCGGTCCTGCCGTCCTCCTGGACCCGGCTGGCCCGCCGCTGCGGTGCCGTGGTCGCGCCCATCGAGCCGACCGCTCACCTCCACGTGGCGATGGTCAGCCTGCCCGCGCACCTCACGCCGGCCGCGCGCGCCTTCCTCGCCCTCACCGAATCGCTCGCCCGGCGGCGGGCGGCAGCAGGCGCCGGAGGGCGGCACGCGACGCCTGACGCGTAACTGATCGGCGGCGCCTATACGTCGCATCGGAAGCAGGTCTTGGACGCCGTACGACCGCGCTGTGTTGACTCGCAACCGATCCCGTCACAGCGAGCCGGAGGCAGCCATGACCACCGCACCCCGCACGTTCCGTATCGCCGCCATTCCCGCCGACGGCGTGGGCAAGGAGGTCGTCGCCGCCGGGCGGACCGTCCTCGACGCCCTGGCCGCGGACTCCGGCGGAGCCTTCGCCTTCGAGTGGGAGGAGTTCCCCTGGGGCTGCGGGTACTACGAGCGCACCGGCCGGATGATGGACGAGGACGGGCTCGACCGGCTCAAGGACTTCGACGCCATCTACTTCGGCGCCGTCGGCTGGCCCACCGTCCCCGACCACATCAGCCTGTGGGGCCTGCGCCTGAAGATCTGCCAGAGCTTCGACCAGTGGGCCAACGTCCGCCCCGTGCACTTCCTGCCGGGCGTCGTCAGCCCTCTGCGCAAGGCCGACGACACCGAGCTGGACTGGGTCGTCGTCCGTGAGAACAGCGAGGGCGAGTACGCCGGGCTCGGCGGGCGCAACCTCGGCGGTCGCGGGCCGGGCGGCGAAGTCGCCGTGCAGTCTGCCCTGTTCACCGAGGTCGGCTGCGAACGCATCATGCGCTTCGCCTTCGACCTGGCCCGCACGCGCGGCCGTCGCAAGGTGTCGTCGGTGACGAAGAGCAACGCCCAGCAGTACGGCATGGTCCTGTGGGACGACGTCTTCCGGCGGGTCGCCGCCGACTACCCGGACGTGGAGACCGAGAGCGTCCTCGTCGACGCCATGTCCGCGAAGTTCGTCCTGCGCCCCGAGGACCTGTCGGTGGTCGTCGCGTCGAACCTGAACGCCGACATCCTCTCCGACCTCGGCAGCGCCCTGGCCGGCAGTCTGGGCCTCGCGGCCAGCGCCAACCTCAACCCGGAGCGCCGCTTCCCGAGCATGTTCGAGCCGGTGCACGGCTCCGCCCCGGACATCGCGGGCCAGGGCCTGGCCAACCCGATCGGCGCGGTCGGCAGCGCGGCCCTGATGCTGGAGCACTTCGGCCTGCCGGACCAGGCGGCCAGGCTGAACAAGGCGATCGAGGCGACCACGGCCGCGGGCATCCTCACCCGCGACGTCGGCGGCACCGCCGCCACGGAGGACGTCACCAAGGCCCTGATCGATGCCCTGGCCATCTGAGTCGGCTCGAATCACCCGTAATCGCGAGACTCATCCGCATCGCTCCGCTAGCATGTTCGAGCTTGTGACGAGTTGCCTCATCGCCCTTCTTCACCGGAAAACAGACTAAAAAATTGATACCCATGGCATCGCGGTTGTTTGCGCGAATAAGCAGCAGAACGACGTTCGCCGCATGGCGTCAACCGCGAGTGCTGCTATGGGCCGTGGCGGGGGTGATCACCCTCGGATTCCTCATCGCGCTGGAGATCGCCGCGCGTCGCTACGGAGTGCCGGGGCCGATCACCTGCCAGGTGCAAGAAGTGATACTCCCGCCCAAATCGGGCTGGTTGCTGTATGCCTGCCTGGCCATGGCGCTGATCGTCCTCAACCGGCGGCAACGGTTCATCGCGGTCGGCGTCGC
Organism: Streptomyces purpurascens; assembly: GCF_045040895.1. NCBI lineage: Bacteria > Bacillati > Actinomycetota > Actinomycetes > Kitasatosporales > Streptomycetaceae > Streptomyces > Streptomyces purpurascens. Next base: position 6,996,113 of record NZ_CP108341.1, read on the forward strand.
GGTCGGCATCGACGCCGTCTTCCAGCTGGTGCGGTGGGCGATCGGCGCCCCCTTCCTGGCCGACGGTCACCCCTTCGGCAACGGCGCGTTGTGGGTGATCCTGGGGATAGCGGTCATGGCCGTCACACGCCGCACCGGCGCGGAGCGGGTTCTGCTGCTGAAGGGCGTCGGGCTCGGCCTGCTGCTGGTGGCCGGCCGTAAGACCGGAGACACCTGGCTGCTCATCACGTCGAAGACCCAGCCGACGGTTCTCGACCAGTACCTGGCGTCCGCCGATCACGCGCTCGGCAACCCGTCGTGGCTGGTGGGCCGTATCGTCACGGCGACCGGTCCGGTCGGTACCGGGCTGCTCGACGTCGTCTACGCGCAGCTCGCGGTGGGCGCGGTCGTCGTCGCGCTGTACCAGCTGCGCAACGTGGCGGCCGAGCGCCGCTTCCCGAAGCATCATCTGGTGCGCACGTTCCTGGTGATCGGCCTCCTCGGGCCGGGCATCTACATGATCTTCCCGGTGGTCGGGCCGGTCTACGCCTACGGTGCCGACGGCGGGCACTGGGCGCTGGCCAACCTGTGGCCCGACCTGCCGCCGCCGATCGGCGCCCCGCAGGCGATGCCGTTCGACGGGATCACCCCGCGCAACTGCATGCCCAGCCTGCACACGGCATGGGCCACCGCGATCTTCCTCCACTCCCGCCAGGGCCCGCGGGTGCTGCGCTACGGCGGCACGTTCTGGCTGGTCGCCACCCTCACCGCGACGCTGGGCTTCGGCTACCACTACGGCGTGGACCTCGTCGCCGGCGTGGTGTTCACGCTCACCATCGAGGCGGCTCTGCGCGCGCAGGCACGCGGCTGGGACCGGTCGGGAATCCAGCTGGTCGCCTACGGCACGACGGTGTTCGGCGCGCTCCTGGTGTCCTATCGCTATCTGCCGGTGGAGATGGCCGCGCATCCGCGGATATTCGGACCGCTTCTCCTGCTGGCGATGGCCTCGGTGATCTACGGCTACATGCGGACCACCAGGGTGTGGGAGCCGAAGACGGCCCCGTCGCCCCAGCCGGAGCCGCAACCCGAAATGGTCTGAGCGCGGCCGCGAGGGCCCGCCGGTCAAGAGGCCGTCCATATCGCTGGGAGTCGAAGTCAGACTTTGAGTCTATCGACGGCGTCTGGTGGACTCGACGGCATGGCAGTGCTGAACGAACGCCTCGACCTGCGGGTGGACGGCGTGGATCTGAGTGTCGCCGCCGTCCGCCGCGCCGGGGACGGCGATCCCGTCGTCTTCCTGCACGGCTTCGGCTCCTCCAAGGAGGACTACGCCGACCTCGACGTCCACCCCGCTTTCGCCGGACGTCCCTTCCTCGCCTACGACGCGCCGGGCTGCGGAGAGAGCGGGTGCGCGGATCTGTCGCGGATCTCGATCCCGTTCCTCGTGCGGACCGCCCAGGCGGTGCTGGCACAGCAGGGGATCGGACGGTTCCACCTGGTCGGGCACTCCATGGGCGGCCTGACCGCCCTGCTGCTCGCCCACCAGGAGCCCGGCCGGGTCATCGGCTTCGTCGACATCGAGGGCAACGTGGCCCCCGAGGACTGCTTCCTGAGCCGCCAGATCATCACGCACCCCTCGGACGACCCGGAGAGCTTCCTCGCCGACTTCACCGAACGAGTGCGCAGCTCAACGGAGTTCGGCGCCGCCCTGTACGCGGCGAGCGTGCGCCACAAGGTCCGGCCCGGCGCGGTCCGCGGCATCTTCGAGTCGATGGTCGACCTGTCCGACCACGGCGACCTGATGACCACGTTCCTCGCACTGCCCTTCCCCCGCATGTTCCTGTACGGCGAGCAGAACTCCTCCCTGTCGTACCTGAAGGAACTCGCCGCACACGGTGTCGAGCTGGCCGAGATCCCCTACAGCGGCCACTGGCCGATGTATTCCAACCCCGTCGAGATGTGGGAACGGATCGCACGCTTCCAGGCCCGCGCCCTCCGGTGACGAACAGAGCCGGGCCCGGATCGCCGTCGTGTCAGGCGCCGGGCCCGGTGGGCAGGCCGTAGTACTCCAGGGTCGTCGTGCCCGTGCGGATCGCTTCGAGCGCCCGCTGCTCGGCCAGCACGCGGGCATCGGCCCGGTCGAGCGTCCCCGGCACGGCCTCGGCCGGTACGACCACCACGCCGTCCGCGTCGCCGACGACGAGGTCGCCGGGCCGCACGACGACGTCCCCCACGCGGACGGGGACGTCGAACCGGCCGGGGTGGTCCTTGCCCGTGCCGACGACGGTGATGTGCCGGGCGAAGACCGGGAAGTCCAGCTCCGCCTGTTCGGCCGTGTCCCGTACCCCGCCCTCGACGACCAGGCCGCGGATGCCGCGCTGCTGGGCTGCGACCGCGAGGATCTCGCCCCAGTGGCCGTGCCGGGCGCCCTGGAGGTCGGCCACGAGGACGCTGCCCGGCGGGGCCTCGGCCACCGCCCGGTGCAGGGCGAGATTGTCGCCGCCCACGCCCTGCACGGTGAACGCCGGGCCGGCCACCCTGGCTCCCGGCCAGGCGGCGCGCAGGGCGGGATCGCAGGCACGGGCGGCCTCGGCGGACGCCTCGTAGAGGGTGGCGGTGCCGTGACCGCGTGCCGCGTCCGTCATGACCGGCTCCTCGTCTGGAGCGAGTGGTAGCCGAACCGCTCGCGGGCCTCACGCAGGGTGCTGCCCCGGCGCGCGGCGTCGACGATCCCGGCCTCGACCTGCTCGATGCGCTCGGCGATCTCGGCGACGCGCCCGGCCTCGGCGGCCGGTACGACGACCACGCCGTCGGCGTCGGCGCACACCAGCGCACCGGGGCGGACCTCGACGCCGCTCACGGTCACCGGCTCGCCGACCGACACCAGGCGCACCCGGTCCTTGCCGGTGCGCATGAACCGGCCCCGGCTGAAGAGCGGGTAGCCCTGCGCCAGGGACGCCGACACGTCCCGGCACACCCCGTCGATCACCGTGCCGGCGATGCCCCGGTGGGCGGCGAGCCCGGTCATGATGCCGCCCCACACGGTGACGTCGGTACGGCCGTCGTTGCCGATGACGACGACCGACCCGGGCGGGACGTCGTCGAGGAAGTCGCCGACCGTGCCGGCGCCGGACTCGTCGACCGGGGCGTAGCGGACGGTGAAGGCCGGGCCGGCCGCCCGGAAGCCGTCGGAGAGAGGGGACAGGCCGTGCAGGGCGCCCTCGACGCCGATCCCGTCGAGGGCGTCGGAGAGCGCGGCGGTGGGCAGTGCGCGCAGCCGCGCGAGAAGGCCGCTCATCGCGTCGCCTCCGTTCCGGCCAGCCGGGCATCGCGCATCGCGTCCGGCAGCGGGACACCGGCCCGTACCTCGGCCTCGATGGCCGCCTCGCGCTCCGCGAGCCGTTCGGCCGCCTCCAGTACCTCGGCGGCGCGCTCGCGCGGGACGACCACGACGCCGCCCTCGTCCGCCAGCACCACGTCACCGGGGCCGACGGTCACCCCGCCCAGCGAGACCGGCTCGCCCGAGGACCTCTGCCGCAGCCGGCCGCGCGCGGTCACCGGCACCCGGGCGCGCGCGAACACCGGGAAACCCAGCTCACGCGCCTGCTCCACATCCCGGCACGCACCGTCCGTGACCACACCGCGGACGCCGCGCACCGAGGCGCCGACGCTGACGATGCCGCCCCACGAGGACACGTCCGTACGGCCGCCGTTCGCGACCACGAGGAGGTCCTCGGGACCGGCCTCGGCGATCGCGTCCGTGAGGATGTGGGAGCCGCCGTGCTCGCCGGTCAGGGGTTCGAGTGCGATGGTCCGCGCGAATCCGGTCACCTTGGGCGTGCCCCACATCGGGCGCAGACCGCCCTGGCCGGGAGGGAGCCCGCGGGCGTCGAGGGCATCGGACACGGTGGCGCTGTCCAGCGCCGCGAACCGGGCCAACAGGGAATGTCCAGCAGTCATGCCCCCCAGTCAAACAACGGGTCTCCATATACTGAAGGTCTGATTTCCTCTGTCGTCGATATGCGGAGCGACTCGAATGCGGAGCGACACATGATCGAGGTCCGCCAGGCCCGCTACTTCCTCGCCGTCGCCGAGACGCTCCACTTCGGCCGCGCGGCCGAGCAGCTGCGGATGTCCCAGCCGCCTCTCAGCCAGGCCATCCTCCAGCTCGAACGGCAGCTGGGCGTGCGGCTGTTCGACCGCGGCGAACGCAGGGTACGGCTGACCGAGACCGGCCGCGCGTTCGCCGAGGAGTGCCGCAGACTGGTCGCCGCCGCCCGGCACGCCCACGAGGTGGCGACCCAGGCCGAGGCCGGTCTGGTGGGCACGCTGCGGATCGGCGTGGTGACCTCGGCGCTGAGCGAGCCGCTGCTCGGCACCCTGTCGGCCTTCCGGGACGCCCGGCCCCGCGTCGACCTGCACCTCACGGAGGTCGACACGGGGGAGGGGCAGGAGGCCGTCGCCCGGCACGAGATCGACCTCGCGGTCATCCGGCCGAGCGCACCGGTGCGCGGCCTGCGCGTACGGCCCTGGCGGCACGACCAGTTCGTGATCGCGCTGCCGGAGGGGCATCCGCTGACCGGGGACACCACGGACCCGGTCGACCTCTCCGGCTTCGCGGACGAGCCCTGGGTGTGGCTGCGCCGCGAGGCGTCCCCCGACTACCACGACCAGCTCATGGCGACCTGCCGCAGGGCCGGCTTCACCCCCGAGGCACGGCACGTCGCCAACTCCATCCTGACCCAGCTGGCGATGGTGGCCTGCGGCCTAGGCGTCACCCTCGTCCCGAACGTGGCGGTCCGCTCGATCCAGGGCCCGATCGCCTACCGTCCCCTCAGCGACACCGCCGACATCGTCGAACTCTCCCTGGTCTCACGGGACGGCGGGCACGAGCCGCTGGTGGAGGAGTTCCTGCGCCACGCCGCCGGCTCACGTGCCGCCCAGGTCGGCGGCGAGTTCGTCCCGCCAGTGGAGGGAGACCCGCCGCTGGAGGACCGCCTCCGCGGCGACGGGCAACGGGAGCCGGAGGAAGGCCCGTAGCGCGTCGGCCGCGTCGCCGCGCGCGACCCATGCGGTGAGGTCCTCCTCGGACACGGGTCCGCTGTCGCCGCCGGACAGCATCGTCCTGGTCGCGTGGACCTCCGCGACCAGGGTCCGCATCCGCACGGCCAGGGGATCGTCCTGGTCGCAGTCGACCGGCAGGCCGTGCCGGATCCGGTCGAGGGCCTCGGTCACCTCCGGGTGGGTGTCGAGGCGCGTCTCGGCCGCCAGTCGGGCCAGCTGGGCCGCGACGGCGGTGCGCAGTCGTCGCGGCGGGGTGCGCTCCACCAGCCCGGCCAGGTCGAAGTCCCGTACCCGCGCCTCGGGTTCACGCTCCCGCAGGTCGTCCAGGAGGGGCAGCACAAGAGCGCTGGTCAGCTCCGTCGGCCCCTCCTCGTCCGGGTCGTGGACGATCCCGAACTCCTCTTCCAGGACGGCCAGGAAGCCGGTGTAGGCGGCGGTGGATCCGGGCCAGAGGTCCACACCGAGGCGCCGCGCCCACGGTCCGCCGGCGTGGTTGCCCTCCCGTGGTGACATGACGCGCCGGGTGTCCTCCTCCGGGCACGGCACGCCGTCCTCCGCGAAGGTGAGAGCGACCTCGGGGCCCTGCCTGGTCAGGACCACCACCCGCGTGCCGGCGGACAGGACGCGCAGCACCTCCGGCCGGGCGAACTGCGCCACGCCGCCCTCGATCGTGGCGTACGCCCATCCGCCGACAGCACCCGCGCGGACCAGGGGCCGGTGCGCGGCCCACGCCGACTCCACCGCCCGCTGGGCCTGCCGGCGGTCGCGCGGCCGGACGGTGGCGGGGATCGCGCCGAGCCGGCGCAGCATCTCGCCCGGCGTCAGACCCGCCGCGAACGCCACGTCCGGCTGGTCCGGGAGCGGTTCGGGACGCGGGCGGCCGGTGCGGACGAAGAAGAGTCTCCGCGTGCTTCCCTCGGCGATGCCCTGCGCGGGTGCCGGCACGGCGCTTTCGGTGTCGTTCGGGAAGACCGGGCGCTGAGGAAACGGTGGGTCCGACTCCGGCTCGGCGAGCGCGGTGGCGTGGCTGAGTGGGGAGACCGGGTCGGCGGGCACGGTTCTTTGCTCCTCCCACAGCAGCTTTCCGTCCACGGCGAGGGGGACCCGCCCGAGAAACGGGAGAGCCTGCTCCAGAGCGTCCGCGAAGTCCGCCAAGACATGACGCAGCGAGGGCCATTGCGCGTAGGAGAGCAAGTCTTCGTCGAAAAGCAGTGAAGCCACCAGGTCGGGATGGAACGCCACCCCGAGCGTCCGCTCGGCCGCCTCGACGCCGGCCCGTGATGCCGGTGGGCGCAGGGTCGCGTGGGTGGCGGGAGCGTGCCGGGTCAGCCAGGCGTCGATGCGGGCCCAGGACTCCTCGACGGCGGGGATGCTCATGGCAGCGGACCCTACGCCGGGCCACTGACAGCGGCCGTGCCCTGACTGCTGCGGCAGGGTCGTAATCCCGCCGAATTTGTGTGCGGGGGCACGGCGAGGTGAGCGAGGAGGCAAGCGGCGGAACAATGGTGAGTGAGGGCCTGGCGAGTTTCCAGGGCAGTTTCGGGCGAAGCGTTCCGCAGGCACGCTCCGCCGCCGGGCCCGCAGTCTTCGGACCGGCGCGAGCGCGTCGAAACGGAGGACCGACGCATGGCCACACCACTCACCGCCGCCCGGCTCGTCGCCGCGTTGAAGGCCGAGGGCTGCGCCGTCCACGAGGTCGGCGGCTGGCGCACCAACAACCGTAATCACAAGGGTCCCTGGGGCCCCGTACACGGCGTGATGATCCACCACACCGTCACGGGGCCGGACACGGACGTCGTCGAGTTGATCTACCACGGCCACAGCGCCCTGCCCGGTCCGCTGGCCACCGGGTGCATCACCAAGGACGGTGTCGTCCACCTGACCGGCAACGGCCGGGCCAACCACGCCGGCGGCGGTGACGGTGACGTCCTGAACGCCGTCATAGGCGAGTCGTACGGCACGTACCCGCCGGCAACGCACGAGCACGACGGCTCGGCCGGCGCGGTCGACGGCAACGCCCGGTTCTACGGCTGGGAGTGCGAGAACAAGGGCGACGGCCAGGACCCGTGGCCGCGCGAGCAGTACCTCGCCATGGTCAAGGCCACCGCCGCGGTCTGCCGCGCGCACGGCTGGGGCCACAAGAGCGCGATCGGCCACCTGGAATGGAGCGACTGGAAGGTCGACCCGCGCGGATTCGACATGGCCGATTTCCGCCGTGATGTCGCCGACGCCCTGGCCCTGCCGGCGGGCCGGTGGGAAGGAGAGGACCCCATGCCCCAGTACGTCAACTTAGGTGTCGCCGGGGAGTACGAGCTCGCGCCCGGCGCCTGGGACTCGGTCGAGTTCACCACGGAGTGGACCGACGAGACCGGCCACCACGCCACCGGCGGCAGCGTGTTCGCCCGTGGCCCGGCCCGGTTCAGCGGGACGGTCAGCCTCCAGATCGACGGTCTGCCGGCGGGTGCGGTCGTGCAGGCGCGCATGTCGGAGTACGAGGGCGACGAGCACCGCGCGGACCACCCGATCCACGAGATCACCGGGACCGGGGGCGGTTCCTTCGTGGTCCTGCCCCTGACGAAGCGGCTCGCCTCGGGGCGCAGTATGCGGGTGCGGCTGCTGAGCCAGGCCGCGGTGCCCGTCACCGTCGCGAACGCGGTGCTGACCGTGCTGGTGTGGCAGGAGGCCTGAGGCCGGCGCTCTCTACCGAACCGCCGGCAGGCCCGGACCCGTGCAGCGCACGTCCGCCGACGGCACCGTTCCGCGCACCAGATACGCCGCGACGGTGTCGTCCACGCACGCGTTGCCGCGGCTCGCGAACACGCCGTGGGAGTAGTCGTTGTCGAGGGTGACCAGGCGTGCACCGGGCAGCAGGCGCCGTAGACCGCGGGCCCCCTCGACGGGTGTGACGGGGTCGTGCGCGGAGGCGACGAGAAGCACCGGCGGCGCGTCCGGACTGCCGAGCGGGGTGCGGTGGCCGGGCCGGTGGTGCCAGTAGGCGCAGGTGCTCGCCTCCATGCCCGTCAAAACCGGCTGCGGGTCGAGACGGCGGGTGCGGCGGATGTCCGTGACGATGTCGCGGGGGGCGGGGCCCGGCCCGTCGGCGCACTTGACGACCCGGTTGGCCGCCTCGTAATTGCGGGAGTCCGGGCCGTCGAAGGCGGTGGCCGGGCGCAGCCCGCCCGGGGCGCCGTCGGCCAGGTAGCCGCGCAGCCCGTCGGCGAGGCCCTCCCAGCGTTCGGTGCGGCCCAGCGCGCGGTACACCGCGCGGTCGAACTCCGCCGGACCGAAGCCCGCCACCGGCCGCGCGGCGAGTCTCCGGCGCACCCGCAGATACGCCTCCCGCACCGCGCCCGGTGTCCCGCCCAGGCCGAAACGCTCTCCATGGGCCGCCGTCCAGGCGAAGAAGGTCCCGCGCTGACGCAGCAGCGCCCGGCTCTGGATCACATCGAAGTCGTACCAGTCCCACGGCCCGACCACGCTGTCCAGCACCATCCGGCCGACGCGGTGCGGGAAGCGGGCGGTGTAGGCGGCGCCGAGCCAACTGCCGTAGGAGACGCCGAGGAAGCTCGTCCGCGGTTCGCCGAGGGCTCCGCGTATCGCGTCCATGTCGTACGCGGTCTGCTCGGTGGACAGATGGGGCAGCAGGCGGCCCGCGTGCGTCGCGCAGTCGTCGGCCAGGGCGCGCAGGGACGCCAGGTACGCCCGCTCCGCCGGGGCCCCGGCCGGCACCGGGTCGCCGCCCGGGCTGTCGAAGAGGCCGCCCATCGGGCCGCAGGAGACCGGGGTGCTCTGTCCCACGCCGCGCGGGTCGAAGCCGACCACGTCGTACGCACGCCGCACGCTCTCGGGGAGTTTGGCCCGCTTCGTGACCGCGTAGGGGAGCCCGGAGCCGCCCGGGCCGCCCGGGTTGACCAGCAGGATGCCGCGCCGTTCGGCGGGGGTTCCCGAGGCGCGGACCCGTGAGACCGCCACCTCGATGCGCGGCCCTCGGGGGCGGTGCCGGTCCAGCGGCACGCTGAGTCGCCCGCACTCGACGCGCTCCGGCGCGGCCGGCCGGGGGACGGAGTCGGGGCAGTCGGTGAAGCGGAGCGGGGAGCGCGGCTCGGCCGCCCGGACGGGGGCGGCGGGGAGCAGGGCGGTGGCGGCCGCGAGGGCGCACAGCAGTGCGGTGCGGCGTGCGGGACGGGTCAAGGGGTCTCCAGAAGATCTTCGCCCAATCAGATGACAATGAAAATGATTATCGATAACGTCTCTGGCGGGCAACCCCCGGCACCCTCCCCCCGGAGGGCTCGCCGGGCTGCCCGCACGCCTCTGACTCACTGCAAGAAAGGGGGAGTTGTGGCTCATCTGTTGGTGGTCGAGAGCTGGGTCGGGTCCATGAGCCGACTGCTGCCGCGGGCGATCCGGGAGAACGGGCACGCGTTCACGTTCCTCACCCGTGACCTGCACCACTACCTGCGCTCGGCCCCGGAGGGAACCGCCCATCCGCTGCTCGGCGCCCGCAACGTCATCACCGCCGACACCAACGACGTCGAGGCGCTGCTGCCCGAGGTCGAGCGGCTGCACGGGGTGCTCGGCTTCGACGGGGTCGTCACGTCCTGCGACTACTACCTGCCGGCCGTGGCGCGGATCGCGGAGCGTCTCGGTCTGCCCGGCCCCGGGCCCGAGGCGGTCCGCGACGCCTGCCGCAAGGACACCACGCGCCGCGTCCTCGGCGACGCGGGAGTGCCGGGCCCGCGCTTCGCCGTCCGGGAGGAGTGGGCCGACATCGCGCGGGCCGCGCGGGACATCGGCTACCCGCTGGTCGTCAAGCCCGTCGACCTGTGCGCGGGCATGTACGTGCGCCGCGTGGACGACGAGGCCCAACTCGCCGCCGCCTGCCGGGCCCTGGCCGACTTCCCGGTCAACGCGCGCGGACAGCGGCGGACGCCCGTGGTGCTGCTCGAAGAGCTGCTGGACGGTCCCGAGGTGAGCGTCGAGACGGTGTCGTACGCGGGCGCGGTCCATGTGGTGGGCGTGACCGACAAGAGCGTGGGCGGAGCGCCCGCCTTCGTCGAGACCGGGCACATGTTCCCGGCCGCACTGTCCCTCGCCGACGCCGAGGCCGCCGAACGGACCGCGCTGGCCGCCCTCAAGGCCCTCGGCCTGACCGACGGGGTCGTGGCGCACACGGAGATCAAACTGACCTCCGCCGGGCCGCGCGTGGTCGAGGTCAACCCCCGGCCCGCCGGGAACCGCATCACCGAGCTCGTACGGCACGTCACCGGGATCGATCTCGCCGCCGCCTTCGTGGACGTCGCCCTGGGCCGCGCACCCGACCTGCGGCACACGGACACCGGGCTGCGCAGCGCGGCCGTCGGCTTCCTGGTGCCGGGCTCCTCGGGCACCCTCGAAGCGCTGGACGGCGTGAGCGTGTGCGACCTGCCCGGTGTGCTGGAGGTGCGACTCGCCGAACCCGGCAAGGCGGTGCAGGCGGCGGGCAGCAACAACGACTACCTGGGGCACGTCATGGCCGGCGACGCCGACGGACACGGCGCCCGCGCACGCGTCGAGAGCGTGCTGGACGGGCTGCGGGCGGGACTGGTGATCCGATGACCGCGCTCACCGGCATCCGCACCTCGTACGACGGCCTCGAGGACCTGGTGCGCGCCGGGGCCCTCGGGCCCGACCCGGGCACGCTGCGCGTCGCCGTCGCCTTCACCACCCGGCAGGCCGTCCGGCACGACGGACGGGGCACGGGCTACCGCAACGAGGTCCTCAGCCTCCGTCTCGCCGAGGCCGTCGGCAGTTGCGCGGTCGAGCCCGGGGCGCTGCCCGACAGCGCGGTCGAGGAGTGTGTGGGCGCGGACGTGGCCCGGCTGCTGGAGCATCCCTTGCTGCCGGTGCGGGTGGCGGCCCTCGACGCCTATCTGATGCACGTCCTGCCGCACACCCAGGCGAACGGGGCCCGCCCCGTCCCGCTGCCCGCCGGTTCGTCGCTGGAGAAGTCCCGGGCCCGGGCCCAGGCGGTCGTCGGCCTGCTCGACCTCCCGCCCGGTGCCACCGTGCTCGTGGTGGGAGTGGTCAACTCCCTTCTGGAGGCGCTGCGTTCACGTGGCCTGCGGTACATCCCGTGTGACCTCAAGGGCGGCGCGACCGAGTGGGACGAGCCGGTGGTCGCCGACGCGCTCGCCGCGGCCGGCCGGTGTGACGCGCTGCTCGTCTCCGGCATGACCCTGGGCAACGGCACCTTCGAACCGCTGCGGCGGCACGCGCTGGCGCACGGCAAGCAGCTGGTGATGTTCGCCCAGACCGGGAGCGCCGTGCTGCCGCGCTTCCTCGGGCAGGGCGTGAGCGCGGTGTGCGCGGAGCCGTACCCGTTCTTCTGGCTCGACGGCGGCCCCGGTGTCCTGCACCGCTACGACGGCTCCTGTCCGGGGGGCGGGCGATGACCGCGACCGCGCTTCGCCCGGCCGCGCGACGGGAACTGCTCTCCCTGGTCGGCCGTACCCCACTGGCCCGCATCGCCGCCGACCTGCCCGGCCCGCACCCCGGCTTCTGGGCCAAGCTCGAAGGGCTCGCCGCCGGCGGGATGAAGGCACGGGCCGCCGTGTCCATGCTGCTGGGCGCCCGTGAGCGCGGCGAACTGCTGCCCGGCGCCCCGGTGGTGGAGTCCACCTCAGGCACCCTCGGCATCGGACTCGCCTTCGCCGGACAGGCCCTCGGCCATCCCGTCGTGCTGGTCGGCGACCGGGAACTGGAGCCGTCCATGCGCCAGTTGCTGCGCTCCCACGGGGTACGGCTGGAGATCGCCGACCGTCCGGCGGAGCGGGGCGGCTGGCAGGCCGCACGCCTGGCCCGGCTGCGGGACCTGCTGGCCGAACTGCCCGGCGCCTACTGGCCCGACCAGTACAACAACCCCGACAACACCGCCGGTTACGCCTCCCTGGCGGCCGAACTCGCCGTCGAGCTCGACCATCTGGACATCCTGGTGTGCAGCGTCGGCACCGGCGGCCACAGCGCCGGCATCATCGGCCCGCTGCGCCGCCACTGGCCCGCCCTGCGGCTCATCGGCGTCGACGCCACCGGCTCCACCATCTTCGGCCAGCCCGCCCGGCCCCGGCTGATGCGCGGCCTGGGCAGCAGCATCCACCCGCGCAACGTCGCCTACGACGCCTTCGACGAGGTCCACTGGGTCGGCCCCGCCGAGGCCGTCGACAGCTGCCGCCGACTGGCGCGGGGCGCCTTCGTCAGCGGCGGCTGGTCCACCGGCGCCGCGGCCCGGGTCGCCGCCTGGGCCGCCCGCGTCCATCCCGGGGCGGTCGTCGCCACCGTCTTCCCCGACGGCCCGCACCGCTACCTCGGCACGGTCTACGACGACGACTTCACCGCCGCCCACGGCCTCGACCCGGCCGCCGCGGCCACCCGGCCCGTCGAGATACCGCACCCCTGTGCGGCGGAGGCCGCCGGCTGGGTCCGCTGCACCCGCGTCAGCGACCCGCTCGCCGCCCCCGCCCTGGAGAAAGAGAGCCCGTGAAGTCCAGCCTGCGCACCGTACGCCTCGAACTCGCCGAGCCGCTGCGCATCTCCCGTTCCACCATGACCGCGCGTGACGCCGTATGGCTCACCGTCGAACACGACGGACTGCGCGGCCACGGCGAGGCCGTCACCAGCGTCTACTACGGGCTCGGCACCGAGACGCTCGTAGGCCTCCTCACCGCCGTGGACCTGAGCCGTTTCGCCGGTCCGGAGAGCGCCCTGGAGGCCCTGCGGGCGGGGGAGCTGACCGCGAGTGACGTGCCGCCCGCGGTCACCGCCGCCGTCGAGTCGGCGCTGCTCGACCTGGCCGGCAAGCGCGCGGGCGTCCCCGTGCACCGCCTCCTCGGGACCACCGCCCCGCCCGTTGCCGCGACCGCCCGCACCATCGGCATCACGGCCCTGGCCCGTGCGGCGTCCGAGGCCCGTCGCCTCGCCGCCAGCGGCTTCGAGGTCATCAAGGTCAAGGCGGGTGCCCCCGACCCCGAGGACGACATCGAGCGGGTGCGTGTCATCCGCGACGCCGCTCCCCGGGCCCGGCTGCTCCTCGACCCCAACGGCGCCTGGTCCGTGGCGCGGGCGGACGCCCTGCTGCCGCGCTTCGCCGACCTCGGCGTGGCAGCCGTCGAGCAGCCCGTCCCGCCCGGCGACCCGGACGCCCTGGGCGCCCTCGCGGAACGCGCACCGCTGCCCGTCATCGCCGACGAGGACGCCGTGACCCTGGAGGACGTCCGCCGCCTCGCCGGTCGCGTCCAGGGCGTCAACGTCAAGCTCGCCAAGTGCGGCGGCGTACACGCGGCCCTGCGCATCGCCGAGCTGATCGAGGACAGCGGCACCGGCCTGATGCTCGGCTGTCTGACCGCCAGCACTCTCGGACTCGCCCCCGCCGTCCACCTGGCCGACCGGGCCCGCTGGGCCGACCTCGACGGGCATCTGCTGCTCGCCCACGACTCGTGGACCGGGATCGGCGGCGCCGACGGCGTCGTCCGCACCAGCGGCCTCGCCGGCCTGGGCGTCGAGGAGGTGGCGGTCCGTGCGGACGTGGCATGAGATGCGGCGCTTCCCGCTCGCCGTGCGGCTCCTGCTGGTCAACCAGCTCGGCGTCAACACCGGCTTCTACCTGCTCATCCCCTACCTCGCCACCCACCTCACCGAGAATCTGGGCCTGTCGGCGGCGGTCGTCGGCATCGTCCTCGGGGTCCGCAACCTCAGCCAGCAGGGCCTGTTCATCATCGGCGGCTCCGCCTCCGACCGGCTCGGCGCACGCGGCGTCATCATCGCGGGCTGTGCCCTGCGCACCCTCGGATTCGCGCTGTTCGCGCTCGGCGACGGGCTGACGGTGCTGCTCGCGGCGTCCGTGCTGAGCGGGCTCGCGGGGGCGCTGTTCAACCCGGCCGTCCGGGCGTATCTCGCGCAGGAGGCCGGGGAGGGCAAGGCGGAGGCGTTCGCGCTGTTCAACGTGTTCGCCACGACCGGCGCGCTCATCGGCCCGCTGCTGGGCAGCGCCCTGCTGCTCGTCGACTTCCGCACGTCCGCGCTCACCGCCGCCGGGATCTTCGCCGTCCTCACCGTGGCGCAGGCCCTCGTCCTGCCCGCGCGGAAGGTCGAGCCGAGCGGAGGCGGCGTCCTCGGGGACTGGCGCGAGGTGCTCGGCAACCGGGCCTTCGTGGCCTTCGCGCTCGCCATGGTCGGCATGTTCACCCTGGAGAACCAGCTCTATCTGCTGCTGCCCGACGGGGCCAGGAAGGCGACCGGCTGGGACGGAGCGGCGGGCATCGTCTTCCTCGTCGGCACGGTCGCCAACCTGGCGCTCCAGCTGCGGATCACCAAGCGTCTCAAGTCCCAGGGGAACAGGGCGCGTTGGATAGCCGTCGGGCTCGCGGTGATGGGGCTCGCCTTCCTGCCGCCGGCCCTCACGGCAGGTGCCGTGCCCGTCCTGGCGGGCGCGCTGCTGCTGTACCTCGGCATCATGATCGCGCAGCCGTTCGTGATGGAGCTGATCCCGCGCTTCGGCCGGCCCGAGCTGACCGGCACGTACTTCGGGATCTTCTACGTCGTCTCGGGCGTCGCCGCGGCCCTCGGCAACACGGCCGTCGGCTGGGCCATGGACACGGGCGAGAGCGGCGGGCATTCCTGGCTGCCCTGGGTCTGCTGTGCCCTGTTCGGGCTGGCCTCGGCGGGCGCGGTGGCGTGGCTGTACCGCCGCGGGGCGCTGCCGGAGCCCGCGGACCCGGTGCGCGAGCGGAGCACCGTATGAGCGACTTCCGCGGCGGCGTGCCCGCCAACCTCCTCACCGACCACCCCGAGCTGTACGAGGCCCGCTTCCCCGACCCCGAACGGCTGGCCGCCCGGTGGACGGAGGACTGCCTGCGCCGCCACGGGGCCGGGCCGCGCGTCCTGGACCTGGGCTGCGGCACCGGCCGCGACGCCGCCGCCCTGCACCGGTCCGGCCGGGCCGTGACCGGCGCCGACCTCTCCGAGGCGATGCTCGCCCACGCCCGCGACCGCCATCCCGGCCCCGCGTACGTCCGGGCCGACCTGCACGGCTTCGACCTGGGCCACGACGCCTTCGACGCGGTCGTCTGCCTGGACAGCTCCCTGCTGTACTGCCATACCAACGACCAGCTCGACGGCTTCCTCGCCTCCTGTCGCCACGCCCTCGCACCGGGCGGGCTGCTGGTCGCCGAGATGCGCAACGGCGCGTACTTCCTGGGCCGCACCGACCTGCTCGACCGGCCGGCCGTCGACGAGTTCGCCTGGCAGGGCACGGCCTACCGGTCGAACACCACGTTGACCGTCGATCGCACCGCCCAACTGCTCCGCCGTACCCGCGTCTGGACCACGGACGACGGCTCCCCGCCCACCGAACAGCACTCCGCCTGGCGACTGCTGTTCCCGCAGGAGCTGCGGCGCTTCCTCGCCGCGCACGACTTCGAGGTGCTCGAACTGCACGACGGCCCCGGCCCGCGCACCGAACCCCCTTGGCGGCAGGGCGAGTTGCCCGGCAACACCACCGACGGGGACCGGCTGCACGTCGTCGCGCGCCTCCACACCCCCTGACCCGAAGGACACGAAGGACCAGCCATGCATGACGAACGCTTTCCCGGCCTGCGCCGACGCGGCTTCCTCGCCGCCACCACCGGTGCCGCCGCCCTCGCCCTCGCCGGCTGCGGAGGCGGCACGGACGACAAGACGGACAGCGGCAGCGGCGGCACGCCGAAGCGCGGCGGACGGCTGCGTGCCGCCTTCGCCGGCGGCGGCGCGAGCGAGACCCTCGACCCGCACCTGGCCGGCCTGTTCGCCGACGTCGCCCGCGCCAAGGCCCTCTACGACAAGCTCGCCGACTACGACGCCGATCTCTCCGCCAGTCCCCGCCTCGCCGCCGCGTGGCAGTCGAACAAGACCCTCGACCGCTGGCAGGTCACCCTGCGCGAGGCCGCCTTCCACGACGGCAGGCCGGTCACCGCCGAGGACGTCCTCTACAGCTACCGCCGGATCGCCGACCCCAAGCAGGCGTTCCGCGCGAAGGCGTCCCTGGAACCCATCGACCTCGACGCCAGCCGCGCCACCGGCGAGCGGACCGTCGAGTTCGTCCTCAAGCGCCCCACGGCCGAATTCCCCAACGTCCTGGCCGCGTTCGGCGCCTACATCGTTCCCGAGAACGCCACCGGCACCGACTTCGCCCGGCGGCCGATCGGCTCCGGCCCCTTCCGCTTCGTCTCCTTCGCGCCCGGCCGCTCCGCCGTCTTCCGCCGCCACGAGGACTACTGGGACGGCGCCCCGCATCTCGACGAGCTCGAATTCGTGGTCGCCAACGAGGAGTCCGCGCGCGTCAACGCCCTCCTCGCGGGCCAGGTCGAGTACGCCCACGAACTCGACCCCACCACCGCCCGCGCCCACGAGGGCCGGGGACAGATCGAGATCGTCCGGCTGCGCAACAGCGCCATGCAGGCGTTCTGCATGAAGACCGACCGGCCGCCCTTCGACGACCGGCGGGTGCGCGAGGCGTTCTTCCTCATCGCCGACCGGAAGGAACTCGTCGACGGTGCCCTGTCCGGCGCGGGCGAGGCCGGAAACGACCTGTTCGGCAAGGGCTACGAGTACTACGCCGACGGTCTGCCCCAGCGTGAGCAGGACCTCGACCGCGCCCGCGCCCTGCTGAAGCGGGCCGGCGCCGAGAAGCTGAAGGTCACCCTGGACACCTCGGCCGTCGCCGCCGGTTTCACCGAGGCGGCCGGCATCTTCCGCGACCAGGCCGCCAAGGCGGGCGTCACGATCGACGTGCGGATGGGCAGCAAGGACTCCTACTGGAGCGACATCCTCGACAGCGGCACCCTGTGCTGCTACCGCTCCGGCGCCATGCCCATCGAGGCCCACATCTCCCAGCGGCTGCTCACCGACTCCACGACCAACGCCACCCGGTGGCGGCACAAGGACTTCGACGCCCTCTACCAGCAGGCGCAGTCCACCCGCGACAAGACCGAGCGGGCCGCCGTCTACGAGCGGATGCAGCGCCGCCTGTACGCCGAGGGCGGCTTCCTCGTCTGGGGCTTCGCCGACTGGATCCTCGGAACGGCCCGTAAAGTCAGGGGAGTCGAGACCAAGGCCCCGGCCAACACCCTGGACTGGGCCCGCTTCGACAAGGTGTGGCTGGCATGAGCGCCCCGAAGGGGCGCGGGGAACTGCGCGAACAGCCACGACGGCGCCGCGGATACATGACGGCCCATCGCGGCACGGCGCTCGGCGATCTCGGCCCCTTCACAGCCCGGCGCCTCATGCTCGGCCTGGTCCAAACCGTGGCCGTCGTCCTGCTGGTCTTCGCCCTCACCGAGGCCCTGCCCGGCGACGCCGCCGTGGCCCTCGCGGGCGACCAGCCCGACCCCGCCCGCATCGCGGCGATCCGCGAGGCCATGGACCTCGACCGGCCCGCCCACGAACGGCTGCTGAGCTGGGCCGCAGGCCTGCTGCACGGCGACTTCGGCACCTCCCTGACCTCCGGCCGCCCGGTCGCCCACTACATCGCCGACGGCTTCGGCCCGAGCCTGCTGCTGGCCGCGCTCACCGTCGCCCTGCTCGTCCCGCTCGGCTTCGGTCTCGGCGTACTCGCCGCGCACCACGAGGGGCGGCTGATCGACCGGCTGGTCAGCTCGGTGACACTCGCCGTGTACGCCGTGCCCGAATTCGCCCTCGGGGTGCTGCTGGTGACGGTCGTCGCGCTGAAGCTGGCCTGGCTGCCGCCGACGGCGGTGGGCTACGGCACGGACCTGCTCGGCCACCCGGCCGTGCTCGTCCTGCCGGTGCTGGTCCTGCTGTCCCGCCCGGTCTGCTCCCTGTCCCGCCTGGTCCGGGCCGGCATGGTCGACGCCCTCGCCTCGCCCTACGCCGCCCACGCCCGCCGCTACGGCGTCCCCGGCGCCCGTGTCCGCTACGCCCACGCCCTGCCCAACGCCCTCGCCCCGGCCGCCCAGCAACTCGCCCGCACGGTCGACTGGCTGCTGTGCGGGGTCATCGTCGTGGAGGCGCTCTTCGTGATCCCCGGCCTGGGAACCGTTCTCCTCAACGCGGTCGCCGAGCGGGACGTGCCGGTGGTGCAGGGGCTGGCGGTGGTGTTCGGCGTGCTGACCGTCGTACTGAACCTGGGCGCGGACGTGGTGGCGTACCGGCTGACGCCGCGGGCGGGGGTGGCGGCGTGAGAGCCCCGCGCCGCATGCTGCTCGGCCTCGCCGTCGTCGCGGTCCCCCTGCTTCTCGCCCTCCTGGGGCCACTGTTCGCCGGCGACCCCGGCCCCCGCGCCGTCTCCTTCACCCTCGGCGGCGGCCACTGGCTCGGCACCGACTTCGTCGGCCGGGACGTCTGGCAGCAGGTGCTGCAGGGCGGCCGTACGGTCGTGCTGACCGCGCTCGCCGCGACGGCCCTCGCCTACCTCGTCGCCCTGCCGGTCGGACTCGCCGCCGCGGTCTCCCACGCACGGTGGCTTGAGGAGCTGCTGATGCGGCCGTTGGACGTGCTGCTCGCCGTACCGTCGCTGCTGCTGATCCTGCTCGTGGCGTCCGTGTTCTCGCCGGGCGCGGCCGGCCTCGCGCTGCTCGTCGCGCTGGTGAACGTGCCCGACGCCGCCCGGATCGTACGGGCCGCGGCGGCCGAGGCGGCGGCCCGGCCCGCCGTGGAGGCGCTGCGCGTGCAGGGCGAGTCGTGGTGGCGCGTCGCCGTCGGCTACGTCGGCCGCTCCGCCCTGCGCACCCTGGCCGCCGACGCCGGTGTCCGGCTGACCGGCGTGCTGTATCTGGTGTCGACGGCCGCGTTCCTCGGTGTGGGCGTCGCCCCGGACGCCGCCGACTGGGCGGTCATGGTGGACCGCAACCGCACGGGCCTGTTCATCCAGCCCTGGGCCGTGGTCGTGCCCGCCCTGCTGATCGTCGCCCTGACGACGGGCACGAACCTGCTCTTCGACGCCGCACTGGACAAGAAAGGGCGACGCCCGTGAGCCATGAGACCGACCTGGTCGCCGAGATCCGTGACCTGCGCGTCGAGATCGCCGGCCGGGCCATCGTCGACGGGGTGGACCTGCGCGTGCTCCCCGGCCGGGTGACCGCCCTGGTCGGTGCCTCCGGGAGCGGCAAGACCACCACCGGCCTCGCGCTGCTGGGGGAGTATCCGGCCGGAGCCCGG
Source organism: Streptomyces purpurascens (assembly GCF_045040895.1). Lineage (NCBI taxonomy): Bacteria > Bacillati > Actinomycetota > Actinomycetes > Kitasatosporales > Streptomycetaceae > Streptomyces > Streptomyces purpurascens. The sequence goes on from NZ_CP108341.1 coordinate 7,015,340, forward strand.
GTCACCGGGGAGGTGCTTCGGCCCGGGGACGGCCCGGTCGGGTACGTGCCCCAGCATCCCGCCGCCGTCCTCAACCCGGCCCGCCGCGTCAGCGCCCTGCTCGACGACATCGCCCGCGCCCAGGTACGCCACCTGCCCCGCGCGCAGCGCCGCACGGCGCTTCGGGAACGGGTGCTCGAAGCCCTGGCAGCGGCCCAACTCCCCGACGCTGAGGCCCTGTTGCGTCGCTACCCTCACCAGCTCTCCGGCGGCCAGCAGCAACGCGTCGCCCTCGCCCAGGCCCTCCTCCTCGGCGCCCGCGTCATCGTCGCCGACGAACCCACCACCGGCCAGGACGTGCTCACCAAGAGCGGCGTCGTCGACCAGCTGGCGGCGGTCGCGGCCCGCGGCATCGCGGTCGTCCTGCTCAGCCACGACCTGGACGTGGTCCGCGCCCTCGCCGACGAGGTCCTCGTCCTGCGCGCGGGCCGCGTCGTGGAGTCGGGCCCCACCCCACGCCTGTGGCACGCACCCCGCCACGAATGGACCCGCCGCCTGCTCACCGAACACGGCACAGCTCTCGCCGGCGAGAGCGGCACGGACATGGCGCAGGACGACGTCAGCCCCGCCCCCGCCCGGCCGGTACCCGACCGCCCTGCCCGTGCCCAGGCCGCCGAGGACACCCCCGACCTGATCCGTCCCCCCGTCCTGCGCGTAAGCCACCTCATCGCCCGGCACCACGGCGGCGCCCGCCGCCGCACCACTACCGTCCTGCGCGCCCCGCACCTCGACCTGCACGCCGGTGAATGCCTCGCCGTCGTCGGCCGCTCGGGCAGCGGCAAGACCACCCTCGCCCGCTGCCTGGCCGGACTCCACCGGGACCACGACGGCGAGATCCTGCTCGACGGGACCGCGCTGCCGCGCAGCCTGCGGCAGCGCAGCCGTGCCCAACTGGCGGCCGTGCAGTACGTCTTCCAGGACGCCCGGGCCGCCTTCGACGAGCACCGGCCCGTCCTCGTCCAGGTAGCCCGCACCGCCGTCCGGTTGCGCGGCACCGACGAGAAGACGGCCACGGACGAGGCCCTGACCACGCTCGCGAGCCTCGGGCTCCCGGACGGCCTCGTCCGCCGCCGCCCCGGTGAGCTCTCCGGCGGTGAACTCCAGCGCGCCGCCCTCGCCCGCGCCCTCCTCGCCCGCCCCCGGGTCCTGGTCTGCGACGAGATCACCTCCGGCCTCGACACCGTCACGCGCCGCGGCATCCTCGACCTGCTCACCGCACTGGTCCGCGACCGTGACGACCTCGCCCTCGTGCTCATCACCCACGACCTGGACACGGCGGCGCTCGCCCACCGCATCGCCGTGCTGGACGCGGGCGAACTCGTCGAACAGGGCCCGGCCCGAAGGGTCCTGACCGAGCCGCGCCATCCCTTCACCGCCGCCCTCGCGGAGACGATCGCCCGTCTCGATACGTATACCCGGGCATGAACCGAAGCGAGTTACACCCGTTACGAGTTGAACGAGGGCACGGCCCTGTGATTAAGGTGCGGGCGATGTTCTGCGCAGACACCACACCCTTACTCCACGCAAGACGAGGCACTGCCGCTTCGAGTCGCTGGGGGAGGGCCCGTGAGTGACACGGTGGCAACGGCCCGCCCGGCGGCCGAAGGGGCCCGGGCTACCCGGACGAAAGAGCAGGACACGCCGGCCCGACCGGTCCGGCAGCGGGACGCGTTCTTCGACAACGCCAAGTACCTGGCGATCGTGCTGGTGGCCGTGGGGCACGCCTGGGAGCCGTTGCGGCCGGGCAGCAGGGCCGTCACCGCGCTCTACATGCTCGTCTACGCCTTCCACATGCCGGCGTTCATCATCATCTCCGGCTACTTCTCGCGCACCTTCGACGGGAGCCCGGGGAAGCTGAAGCGCCTGGTCACCGGCGTCGTCGTCCCGTACGTCGTGTTCGAGACGGCGTACACCCTGTTCACCCGCTGGACCAGCCAGGACCCGGACCGGCCGATCAGCCTGCTGGACCCGCTGTACCTCACCTGGTTCCTCGCGGCGCTGTTCGTCTGGCGGCTGACGACGCCGCTCTGGCGTCATGTGCGGTGGCCGCTGCCGCTGGCCTTCGTCATCGCGATGCTGGCGACGCTCTCGCCGTCCATCGGCAACGACCTCGACCTGCAACGCACCCTGCAGTTCCTGCCGTATTTCGTCTTCGGGCTGCTGCTGAGGCCGGAGCACTTCCGGCTGGTGCGCCGGCGCAAGGTGCGCATCCTCGCCGTGCCGGTCGCCGTCTGCGCCCTCGCCGTGGCGTACTGGGCGGTTCCGCGGATGAACTACGCCTGGTTCTTCCACGCCGACAGCGCCCGGGCCCTGGCCGCGCCGTTCTGGTACGGGCCCCTGATGACCCTGGCCGCCTTCGGCTGCTCGGTCGTCCTGGTCGCCTGTTTCCTCGCCTGGGTGCCGGGGCGCCGGATGTGGTTCACCGCACTGGGCGCGGGCACGCTGTGCGGGTATCTGCTGCACGGCTTCGTCGCGCAGGCCGCCAAGTACTGGGGCTGGTACGAACCGGCCTGGGTCCAGGGGCCCGTCGGCGCGCTCACGGCCACCCTGGTGGCCGCCGCGGTCATGACAGCGCTGTGCACGCCGTCCGTACGGCGTCTGTTCCGCTGCGTGACGGAACCGGGGATGGAGGGGGCCTTCCGCCGAGCGGCGGGGTGAGCGTCGAGCCCGCACGCTTGAGAGACAGCACACTTCTCCGCGAGGGAGCACGGGCATGGCGAAGCGCCGCGGTGAGGGCGGGAAGCCGAAGAAAGGCGCCGTCCGCGCTTAAAAGGAAGAAGTGAGCCGGCGCGGACGGCGAGGAGCGCCGGGCAGCAGCAGGGCGGGGCGAGTCCACCGGGCACGCCTCCGGCACCTGGCTCGGCGGCCCTCCGGCGACGTGGAGGACTGCCGGTGGCGCCCCTCACTCATGAACTGGGGCCACGGCCCGCCGGCGTGAGACCGTTCAGCGCCTCCGTCATCTGGTGCTGCGTCTCTTCGGCCACCACGCGGGCCTCCTCGACGACGTCACCGCGTTCGCGGATGAGGCTCTCGTAGATCGGAAGTTCTTCGGTCCGGATCGAGTCGGGTTTCACAGGGTTGGTCCTATCGCTTTACAGCCGGGTCTGAGGGGCCCGTGTAAGTCTGCGTCATGACCCTCTGCGGTGTTACCCACCCCCGTCATGCTCATATTCCCGTCACGTGCTTCGCGAATTCCCCAACATTGTGACCATGGACAGCGCGAAGGGCCCCGGGAGTCGCGCCCGGGGCCCTTCGCGGGGGGTTCGTCAGAGCGAGGTCGTGTGAACGCCCGCGTTGGCGCCCGCCGCGCCCGCCGCGCCCTCCGTCGACAGCGCCGCCTGCAGGTTCCCGCAGACCTCGGCGGTCAGCGGCCCGACCAGGCCGGCGGAGAGGCCGCCCGCGAGGCCCGCGGAGGCAGCGCCGCCCGCGTTGCCGCCGGAGACCTGCTCCAGGTCCGCGTCGGAGAGCTCGGCGATGTCGACCCGGGGGGTGAGGTTCATGGGGGTGTTTCCCTTCGCGTGAATGTGCGCAATGGCGGAGCGGCGCGGGTGATCGCGGGATTCCGGGGACCGGGATCCCGCATCCGCGGTGCCGCCGTGCGCAGGATCAAAACATTCCGCTGAGCGGAGGGCCAGCCGCATGCCGTCGCCGCACCCGGCATTTCGGTGACCACCTTCACCGCCATGACCACGGGGTCGCTGAATTGCGCACACTTCTTCACGCATCCTGTCGCCCGTCGGCACGCAGGTGTATTGCGCCCCGAATTCCGAAGCGGGCACTTCGGCGTCAATTTCCCATGCCGCAAGACGGACTTGGCGCCGGGTGCACCGCCCTGCGGCGTCCTGGCGGGCGGTGTGCAGATGTGCTGGATGTTCGGTCCCGCCCCGTCAGGTCGCCCCGTCAGGACGCCGCGGCCGGCTGCATCAGACGGGCCAGCAGGTCGTCCAGGGTGACCAGGCCGGTGAGCCCGGCGGCGGGGTCGCGGACCACGGCCAGGGACGACCGGCGGCGGCGCAGTACCTCGATCGCGTCCGCGACCGTGGTCGCCTCCGTCAGCTCGGGCACCGGCCGGGCCAGTTCGCGCGCGGTCGTGGCACGCCCCCGGGCCCGGGCGACCAGCGCGTCACGGGCGTGGACCGAGCCGAGGACGACGCCGTTCTCCCGGACGAGCAGCCGGGTGCGGTCGTGCTCGGCGGCGAAACGCAACAGCGCGTCGACGTCCGCGCCGCCCTCGACCCAGGTGATCTCCGCGGCCGGGATCCGCAGCGCCGCGACCGGTGTCTCCGGTTCGGTCAGCGAGCGGGTCAGCAGCTCCGAGTCGGTCGCGCTGATCAGGCCCAGCCGCTCGGACTCCTCCACCAGATGCGTCAGCTGCTCCCGGTCGTGCACCGAGGCCAGCTCGTCACGCGGGGCCACCCGGCACAGCCGTACCAGCGCGTTGCTCACCGCGTTGAGCAGCCGGATCAGCGGGCGCACGGCCCGCACCACGGCCCGGAAGGGCGGGGAGAGCAGCATCGCCGAACGCTCGGGGTGGGCGATCGCCCACGACTTGGGCGCCATCTCGCCGACCACCATGTGCAGGAACACCACCACGACCATCGCCACGGCGAAGGCCACGCCGTAGCTCACGGCACTGGGCAGGCCCAGCTTGTGCAGCAGCGGGTCGAGTTCGTGTGAGATCGCCGGCTTGGACACCGAGCCCAGGCCCAGCGTGCACACGGTGATGCCCAGCTGGGCGCCGGCCAGCATCAGCGACAGCTCGCGAATACCGGCCAGTGCCGCCCCGGCGCCGCGCCGCCCCTCGGCCGCCGCCTTCTCCATGCGGTGCCGTTTGGCGGCGACCAGCGCGAACTCGGCCGCCACGAAGAAACCGCTGCCGATCAGCAGCAGCACGGTCACGAAGACCGCCATGGGGAAACTCACGCCATCTCCTCGGCTTCCACGAGCGGACTGATCCGCACTCGGTCGGCCACGTGCCGGTCGAGCGTGCGGACGTCGATCACGACGCGGCCGCCCTCGGGCAGCTCGACCGTGACGTGGTCGCCGACCGTCGGGAAGCGGCCGAGCCGGTCCACGACCAGGCCGGCCACGGTGTCGTAGTCGTCGTCCTCCGGCAGCCGGACACCGGTGGCCTCGGCCACCTCGTCCAGCCGGCGCCCGGCGTCCACCAGCCAGCCGTCGCCGTCCGCGACGGCGAGCACGGTGACGGTGTCCGACTCGTCCGCGATGTCACCGACCAGTTCCTCGGCGATGTCCTCGTAGGTGACGATGCCCGCCACGCCGCCGTGCTCGTCGAGGACGACCGCGAACTCGTCGTCCTGCTCCCGCATCCGCGTCACCGCGTCCGGCAGCGCGAGCGTGTCCGGCAGCAGCAGGGGCCGCCGGGCCACCTCACCGGCGGTCGCGCCGGCGATGCGGGCGGCGGGCAGCGCCATCAGCTCGCGCACGCCCAGCACACCAGCGATGTCGTCCGGGTGGTCGCCGAGGACGGGGTAGTTGGAGTGGCCGTGCTCGGCGATCAGATCGATCGCCTCCTCGGCACCGGCGTCCTTGCGGACGAAGACGGCGTCGGCGCGCGGCACCATCACCTCGTCGAGGGAGCGCTCGGAGAACTCCAGCGCGTGGTCCAGCAGCGCGGCGGTGTCCTTCGGCAGCGCGCCCCGCTCGTGGGACTCGCCGATCAGATGGCCCAGCTCCTCCAGCGTGGCGCCGTGGTGCAGTTCCTCGACCGGCTCGATACCGGCCTTGCGCAGCAGCTTGTTCGCCGCGTTGTCGAAGATGCGCACGACCGGGCCGACGACCTTCAGATACGCCAGCGTGGACGGGGCCAGCGCCTTCGCCAGCCGCTCGGGAACCGCGATCGCGAGGTTCTTCGGGGCCAGCTCGCCCAGCACCATCTGCACGACCGTGGCCAGCACGAAGGCGAGGACGACGGCGATACCGCTCACGGCCGCGTCGGGCAGGCCGAGCCCGGACAGGGCGGGCCTCAGCAGCGCGGACACCGACGGCTCGGCGATGAAGCCGACGACCAGGCCGGTGACGGTGATGCCGAGCTGCGCGCCCGACAGCATGAACGACAGCCGCTCCAGTACCTTCAGGGCCCGGGCGGCCTTGCGGTCCCCGGCCTCGGCCGCACGCGCGAGGGCGAGCCGGTCGGCGGAGACGTAGGCGAACTCCTGAGCCACGAAGTAGCCGGTGCCGGCGGTCAGCACGAACACCGCGAGCAGACCCAGCAGGGCCTCGGGGGCGCTCATCGCAGCAGGTCCGTCGATCTGGCGGACAAGAAGTCGCTCCTCAGGTGGGGTGTGTACTCGGGTCAACGATCCTTCTCGCACCCGTGTTCCCGAATTCTACGACGCTGTAGAGAACAGCGCCCCGCTCCGGGTGCCCCTCACTCCGGGCGGGACTCCTCGGCGAGGTCCGGCACCAGCCCGCACAGCGCCGCGCGCTGGTCCGGGCCCATGAAACGGGCGAGCGACCGTGTGACCGTCTCGGCGAGCGGGCCGGAGGTCTCGGTCAGGAGGCCCCGGGCCTTGTCCGTGAGGGCGACCTCGATGCCGCGTTTGTCCCCGCACACCGACCTGCGGGTGACGAGGCCGGCGTGCTGGAGGCAGGCGATCTGGTAGGTGAGGCGGGTCTTGGGGCGGCCCAGGAGTTCCGCGACGCGCGTCATGCGCAGGCCGCCCTCGGGCTGCTCGGCGAGCAGGCACAGGATCAGGAACTCGTCGTGCGAGATGTCCAGCTTCTCCTTCACGGCGGCCCGCAGCCGCTGCTCCACCGCTCCCGTGGCGGCGAGCAGCAGCATCCAGGCGCGCAGCTCGGCGGGCAGTAGTCCGTTGCCCTCGGCGGACGGACATCCGGGCAGGTCGGCGGGGTTCTCCTCGGGGTCGGCCATGTCGCCCAGTCTACGTGTCGTCCAAATTTGGAGCAGGGGGTTGTTCAATTTTGGACGAGCCGCTAGCGTGCACTCATTGCAGTCATCCAAATTTGGACGAAACGAGTGGGAGAACGATCATGACCGTCGCCGTGGAAACCGGACTGTGGCAGCTCGACGCGACCGCCTCGACCGTCGGCATCCGGCACAAGACCATGTGGGGCCTGGTCACCGTGAAGGGCGGCTTCGGCGCGCTGAACGGCACGGGCGAGGTCCGGCCCGACGGGTCCGCCGTCGGCACCCTGACCTTCGACGTCGCCTCCCTCGACACCGGGAACGCCAAGCGCGACACCCATCTGAGGTCCGCCGACTTCTTCGACGCCGACCACCACCCCGAGATCACCTTCGCGGCCCGCAGCGCCGAGCTCCGCGACGGCGACCAGGTGCACGTCGTCGGCCAGCTGACCGTGCGCGGCATCAGCAGGCCGCTGTCCCTCACCGCCCGCCTGACGGACGGGGACGCCACCGGGCTCACCCTGGACACCGAGTTCAGCGTGGACCGGGACCAGTTCGGCCTGGGCTGGAACCAGCTGGGCATGATCCGCGGCCGGACCACGGTCACCGCCGCCCTCCGGTTCGTCCGCACCACGGGCTGACCGCACTCAGTCCGTCCCTCCGAGCGACTGCCCCACATCCGCGCTCGACAGCGTCTGCGGCGACGCCGTGAACGCGCGCAGGCGGACACGGACACCCGGCCGGGGCAGGGGGAACCGGCCTGCGGGCGGGCGGAGTTCGTACCGGGCGGTGCCGTGCGCGGCCAGCGTGCGCGGGCCCCGGACGACCCGCCAGTACGGGTCCATGCCCTGGCCCGTGGTCAGGGTGAAGTGCGGGGTGAGCGCCCTACCGTCCGTGTTGCTGACCTGGAGGGCGATGCGGGAGACGGTCGCCGCGGTGGGGTGACGGACCGCCGTGACCCGCATGCGCAGAGGCGGTGTGCCCGTCGCCGCCACGGTTGCGCTGCCCAGCGCCGGCGTCAGCAGCAGCGCCGTAGCGACGATCCGGGCCGGACCGCGCCACGGGCCCGACAGCAGACGCGGACGAGGCCCCCACGCCCCGGCGAACGCCGACGCGGGAGCGGTCACCGCCGCCGCCAGCCACAGCGGCGTCATCATCAGGTAGTAGCCGTCCTGGGAGCGGGTCGCCAGATAGAAGGCGCACCAGGGCAGGACGGTCGCGGCCGGGCCCAGTCGCCGCACGAACAGCACGAACAGCGCGAGCAGACCGGCGAACAGCAGCAGACTCGCGTGGGAGTACCCGTCGAGCCGGTCGCTGCCGTTCGTCAGATACAGCGAGATGTCCACCAGGCCCTGGCCATGGACCACCGCACCCTGTGTCAGGGGCAGGGCGATCCCCGTCAGCCAGGCGCCCGGCTCGCTGACGGCGAAGTAGGTGTTGATCAGCAGCCACACCGTCGCCGCGGCACCGGCGAACCGCAGCACCACCAGCGCCGCCGTCCGTCCGCCCAGGTCGCCGCGCCGCACGGCGTGGATCCCGGCCAGCAGGAACGGCACCAGGAACCAGGGGAGTTGCTGCGCCGCGCACGCCGCCCCCAGGCACGCGGCCCGCGCCAGACCCGCCCCGCCGAGCCGCCCGCCCTCACCCGTCCGCGGCCAGCGCACCACCACCGGCACCAGCAGGGCCAGGGCCACGATCGCCGGGTAGCCGAGCCGGCCGTACGACGGCAGCATCCCGAAGCCCAGACACACCATGGTCGCCGCCGACCGCCACGGCGCCGGCAGCAGCCGCCACAGCACGACCGTGCCGACGATCAGCGCGCCCGTGCTCAACGCCGTCGCCGGAGCACCGCCATGGCCCAGCCACAGCAGCGGCACGGTCAGCAGCGGGGCCAGCGGCGGATAGCCGTAGGTGAAGTCGTAGCCGCCGGTCACCGTCGGGGTGAGGGCCACGCCGTGGCCGAAGAGCCAGGGCCACGGCTGCCCGTACACCGCGTGTCCCGCGGCCAGTTCCCGCGCCGCCTGGGTGGTGAGCAACGCCTCGTCGGAGCCGCCGTGCAGCATGATCCACGCGCACAGGGTGAGCGTCACGCCCGTCACCAGCACGCACAGGTCCACCCGTGCCAGCGACCTGGCCCGGCGGACGACCAGGGTCAGCACCCCGCACACCAGCACCGAGGCGTAGCACCCCGAGATCACCGCGGCCACGGCCGGCCGGTGACCGGCCGCCGACGTCCACACCGCACGCGTACCGATCAGCAGACTGATGTCGGCGAGCAGGGTCAGGACGCGGTGCCACGGGGCCGGGGGCGGCGGCACGGCCACCGCCGACTGCGTCCGCGGGCCGGGCACCACCAGCGTGGTTTCTGCCGAGTACACGGCGCAGGACGCTAATCGCCGCTGGTGAGCGGGGACCGGGTGGAGGTGAAGAGTCCGGTGTGAGGCGGGTAAAGGCCCGTGGGGCGGTACCCGTCGGCCCGTGGGTCAGGACCCGTCCGCCCGTGGTCAGGACCCGTGGGCCCCTGGGTCAGTACACGTCCCGCACATACCGCTTGTCCGCCGCGAGTTGCTTCACGTACGCGGCGGCCTCCGCCTCGCTCAGCCCGCCGTGCGTCACCGCGATGTCCCTGAGCGCCCGGTCCACGTCCTTGGCCATGCGCGAGGCGTCGCCGCAGACGTAGAAGCGGGCCCCCTCGCACAGCCAGTGCCACAGCTCGGGCCCGTGTTCGCGCATCCGGTCCTGCACGTACACCTTGTTGCGCTGGTCACGGGAGAAGGCGGTGTCCAGGCGCGTGAGGGTGCCCTCGTCGAGCAGTGAGGTCAGCTCGTCCTCGTAGTAGAAGTCCGTCGCCCGGTGCTGCTCGCCGAAGAACAGCCAGTTGGGAGCCCGGTGGCCGAGCGCCCGCCGCTCCTGGAGGAAACCGACGAACGGCGCGACTCCGGTGCCCGGGCCGACCATGACCATCGGCGTCGTGGCGTCGCCCGGGGGCCGGAAGTGCGGGGAACGCTGCACGAACACGGGTACCTCCGTGTCCGCCTCGGCATCCGCGAGGAACGGCGAACAGACCCCGCCGCGCGCCCGGCCGCGCAGGTTCTCGTACCGCACCACGGACACCGTCAGCGACACCTGCCGTGCGTCGACCAGCGGGCTGGACGATATGGAGTACAGCCGAGGCTGAAGCCCCCGCAGCACCCCGGCCCACTCCTCGGCACTCGCCCGCACCGCGTACTCGGCGATCACGTCCACGGCCTGTCGGCCCCAGCTCCACTGCGCCAGCCCGTCCTTGTTGTCGGGCCGCAGCAGCCTGCGCAACTCGTGCTTGTCCCGGGCGCGTTCGGCGACGAAGCGCAGCAGGTCGGGCGTGATCCTCGTGATGTCGAAGTGCCGGTGCAGGGCCTCGGCGAACGGCACCTCGCCAACGCCCTTGACCTGCACGGCTGTTGTCCCGTCCAGGCCGGTCACCGCCAGCCACTCGTCCACGAGGGCGGGCGCGTTGACCGGCCGCACACCGAGCGCGTCCCCGGCCTCGTACGCCAGGTCCGTCCCGCTCGTGTCGAAGGTGAACCGGCGGACCTCCTTGCCCGCGCCGGGCCGGCTGAGCAACTGGTTGCCGACGAGCCGGGCGGCGGTGGCGGCGGGCTTGGACTTGGCCCTCGGCTGCTCAGCCGGGGCCGCGGCCGGGGCCGTGCTCGTGCCGCCCAGCGCCGAGAGCACCTGGTCGAGCCACTCCCCGGCGGAGGGCTCGTAGTCCGGCTCGCAGTCCGTACGCGGGGCCAGCCGCACCCCGCCCAGCTCGTCGAGCCGCGCGTCCAGCCGCCGCCCGTGCCCGCAGAAGTCGTCGTACGAGGAGTCCCCGAAGGCGAGCACGGCGTACCGCACCCCGTCCAGGCGCGGGGCCCCGGCGTCGGCGAGCGTGTCCCAGAGGCCGCTGCCGTTGTCGGGCGCGTCGCCGTCCCCGAAGGTGCTGGTGATGAAGAGCAGATCGGCCGTGCGGGCGAGCGCCCCGACATCGGCCTCGTCCATGCCGACGAGGCGCGCGCGATGCCCGGTCGCGGTCAGCCGCTCGGCGGTGGCGGAGGCGAACTCCTCGGCGTTCCCGGTCTGCGAGGCCCACAGCACGACGATCTCGCGGCCGGCGGGTTCCTGCGGCGCGGCGGTCGCGGTACCGGAGGTCCGGGAGTACATGCCGGCGAGGACCCCGTTGACCCACACGGCGTGCTCGGGAGAGAAGGGCGCGTCGGGCGGCAGCACCGGGACACCGCCGAGGGTGCCCGAGCCGAGCCCGGCGAGGAACCCGGTGAGGTACCGGCGTTCCTGGGCGGAGAGGACCGGCGGAGGGGAGGGCTCCAGGCCGAAGGGATCGGCGGCGCCCGGGGTCACCTCCGTCGGTACGAGCGCCTCGGCGGGCGGTGCCGGTGCCGGTGCGGCCACCTTCGCGAGCGAAACCGCGCACACCTTGAACTCCGGCTGGAACGACAGCGGATCCACCGCGTCGCTCGTCACCGCGTTGATGCTCAGATACTCGCCGAACAGGTCGTTCCAGTGGAACGGCGCGAAGCAGCACCCCGGCCGCACCCGGTCCGTCACCACCGCGGGCAGCACGGCCCGCCCGCGCCGCGAGGCGACCTCGACCAGATCGCCCTCCGCGACGCCCAGCGCGCCCGCGTCCTCGGGATGGAGCTCCACGAAGGGCCCGGAGTTCAGCTTGTTGAGCTTCGCGACCTTCCCGGTCTTGGTGAGCGTGTGCCACTGATGCTGCACTCGCCCGGTGTTGAGCACGAACGGATAGTCGTCGTCCGGCATCTCGGCGGCGGGCAGATGCGGGCGCGCGAAGAAGACGCCCCGACCGGAGGCCGTCGGAAAACGGAGCCCGTCGTCACCGACGTACCGGATGGGATTGCGCTCCGGCCCGTCCTCCCGCGCGGCCGGCCACTGCACGGGCGTCTCGCGCAGCCGCTCGTAGGACACCCCGCGCAGGTCCCACCCGGTCTTCGGGTTCCGGAACCGCCGGATCTCCTCGAAGACCTGCTCGGCGCTGTCGTACGAGAACCCCTTCTCGTACCCCATCGCGCACGCCACTTCCGCGATGATCCGCCAGTCGGCCATCGCCTCCCCGGGCGGGTCCGCGGCCGGCTGTGTCAGCGTGAGGTTGCGCTCGCTGTTGACGAAGACGCCCTCCGCCTCGGTCCACATCGCGCCCGGCAGGACGACGTCGGCGTACGCGTTCGTCTCGGTGTCGGTGAACACGTCCTGCGTGACGACGAACTCGGCTGCCTCGAGCCCCTCGATGACCGTACGGCGGTTGGCGACAGAGGCGACCGGGTTGGTGCAGATGATCCAGCAGGCTTTGATCTCCCCGTCGGCCATCTTCTGGAACATCTCGACGGTGCCCTTGCCGACGCCGTCCTTCCGCAGTGTCCCCGGCGGCAGCTCCCACACGTCCTCGGCGAACGCCCGCTCCTCGTCCACGAGCACCGACCGCTGCCCCGGCAGCCCCGGGCCCATGTACCCCATCTCGCGGCCGCCCATGGCGTTGGGCTGACCGGTGAGGGAGAACGGCCCGGCGCCGGGACGGCAGATCGCCCCCGTCGCCAGATGCAGATTGACCAGGGCGTTGGTGTTCCAGGTGCCGTGCGTGGACTGGTTGAGCCCCATGGTCCAGCAGCTCATCCACCGCCGGCCCGCCTCGCCGATCAGCCGGGCGGCCGTCCGCAGATCGTCCTCCGCGATCCCGGTGATCTCCGCGACCGCGGCCGGGGCGTAGTCGGCGAGAAACCCGGGCAGGGCCTCCCAGCCCTCGGTGTGCGCGGCCATGAACTCCGCGTCGGTGTGCCCGCCCTCGTGCAGCAGCTGCAGCAGACCGTTCAGCAACGCCAGGTCGGTTCCCGGCCTGACCTGCAGAAACAGATCGGCCTTCGCCGCGGTCGCGGTCCGCCGCGGATCGACGACGATCAGCTTGGCGCCCGCCTTGACCCGCTCCATCATCCGCAGGAAGAGGATCGGATGGCAGTCGGCCATGTTCGACCCGATGACGAGAAAGGCATCCGCCTGATCGAAGTCCTCGTACGACCCGGGCGGCCCGTCCGCACCCAGCGACAGCTTGTAGCCGGTGCCCGCGCTCGCCATGCACAGCCGCGAGTTCGACTCGATCAGGTTCGTCCGCACGAACCCCTTGGCCAGCTTGTTCGCCAGATACTGCGCCTCGAGGCTCATCTGCCCGGAGACATAGAGGGCGACCGCGTCCGGCCCGTGCTCGTCGACGATCGCCCGCAGCCGCGCCGCGGTCTCGGCGATCGCGTCGCCCACAGGGGCCGGGACCGCCTCCTCGCCCCGGTCGTCCCGCACCAGCGCGCTGGTCAGCCGCCCGGGCGCGGCGAGCATGTCGGCCGTCGTCGCGCCCTTGGTGCAGAGCCGCCCCGCGTTCGCCGGATGCGCCTTGTCACCGGACGCCTTCAAGATCGTGCGCCGGCCGTCCGGTCCCGCCCCGACATCGAGTACGAGGCCGCAGCCCACACCGCAGTACGAGCAGACGGTGCGCACCTGCCGCGTCTTCTGCCGGGTCCCGGGGGTCGTGGTCATGCCCTTGAGGGTACGAATCGCCCGTTACGCCGCTGTCACACCGCTTGATCATCAGGGGTTACGCCCGTCACACAGCCGCCTTCCGGCCGTTGTGAGGTGCATTGAGGTCGCGGAGCGTGTCGCTGTTGGGCCGAACGGGTGACTCTGCGCAAGAATTGCCCGATGCAGACAGTCAGCGCGAGCCAGGACGGAGCATGCCGGTGAACAGCCACGATGTCACCGACGAACAGTGGGAGGGGCTCGCCCAGGTCGTGCCGCTGCGGGGCCGGGACGCCTGGCCGTCCTCCGTCGGCCACCGTTCCATACCCGAGGCCGAGACGGAGACGCGCCGCCGCTTCGTCGTCCTGCGGGTGAACGTCTTCGCCGACGCCCGCGACGTCGCCGAGAGGCTGATGGCGGGGGTGCCCGTGCTGCTCGACCTGACCGGCGCGGAGACGGAGGTCGCCAAGCGCGTCCTCGACTTCAGCACGGGCGTCGTCTTCGGCCTGGCGAGCGGGATGCACCGCGTGGACCGCAACGTGTTCCTGCTGACGCCGGCCGGCACCGAGGTGACGGGGCTGATGGAGGGGGCCGGGCTTCCCGGGGTGTGACGGTAGCTCGATCGTAGGAACGCCCCGGAGACGGAACGGTTCGTCCTGTCGCCGGAGCCCTACGGTCCGGATATGAGCCAGCCCCCCGCACCCACATCCCTCGCACTCCCCACCTCCACGCCCTCCGCACCCCTCACGCAGCCCGACCGTCCCCGCCTCACCGAACTGCGCCTGGCAGCGTTCACCACCCACCGCCGCGCCGCGTTCCCGCTCGGGCCGCTCACCCTCCTCGCCGGCCCCAGCGGCTGCGGCAAGACCAGCGCTCTACGGGCGTACGAGGCCCTGGCCCGGCTCGGCGGCGGCGCCGGGCTCGGCGAGGCGTTCCCGGACCCCGTCGCCTGTGTGCCGGAGCGGGCCCGGCCCGACGCGCAGCGCCGCCGGGGCTTCCGCATCGGCTGCACGGCCGACGGCCCCGCGGGCCCGGTCCGGCTCGACGTGGCCGTGCAGGCCGAGCCCGAACTGCGCGTCGTGGGCGAGCGGTTGACGGCCGACGGCCTGATCCTCCTGGAGACCGCCCTGCGCGACCCCGGGAAACGCGCCGTGCAGGCCGCCTGGCACACGGCCGGGCCCACGCCGGTGACCCGCGGCCCGCTGCCGGACGACCGGCTCGGCACGGCCCTGCTGCCGCTGCGCGTGGCCGGCAAGACGCCCGGCCAGCGCAGGGTGCTGGCCGCGGCCGAGCAGATGGTGGTCGCCCTGCGCTCCGTCTTCGCGTGCGACCCCCAGCCCGCCCGGATGCGGGGCCCCGTATCGTCCGGCTCCGGCCGGCTGCTCGGGGGCTGTGGCAATCTGGCCGACGTGCTGGAGCGCACCCGCACCGAGTGCGGACGGCGGCACGCGCTGTTCGTGGCGGCGGTACGCGCCGGCTGCGCCGGGCCGGTCGCGGACGTCCTCGCCCGGGCGGAGGAGGGAACGGGGACGGTCCGTGCGACGCTCGACCGGGGCGACGGCGTCCGTACGGACCTGCGACGGCTCGGCGACGGCGAACTGCGCTACGTAGCCCTCGCGTTGGTCCTGCTCACCGGACCGGGCGTGCTGGAGGTCGACCCGGCCGGCGAGGTGCCCGCCGCACTCCAGACGCTCACCGTCCTCGCCGACGGCTTCGACCGGGGCCTGGACGGACGGCAGCGGCTGGAACTGCTGCGACTGGCGGCCCGGATGTGCGAGCGGGGGCACATCCGGCTCGTCGGCGCAGTCAGCGACGCCTCGTGGGCCGCCGGGACGGAGGGTGTCACGGTGGTACACCTGAACCGTGACTGATCACCTGGACGTGGCCGAACTGCAACGCCGCCTGGCCGATTTCGCGGCCGCGCGGAACTGGCAGCAGTACCACACCCCCAAGAACCTGGTCGCCGCGCTCAGCGTGGAGGCCTCCGAACTGGTCGAGATCTTCCAGTGGTTGACCCCCGAGGAGTCGGCCCGCGTCATGGCCGACCCCGAGGCAGCGCCGCGCGTCACCGACGAGGTCGCCGACGTGCTCGCGTATCTGCTCCAGTTGTGCGAGGTACTCGGCATCGATCCGCTGGCGGCGCTGGACGCGAAGATCGACCGGAACGAGCGGAGGTTCCCGGTCCAGGAATAGCGAAGTCCGTTTGTACACTGCGTAACCAAAATGCAGCTCGAATCCGAATTGTTGTCCGCAATTTTCCGTCTTCCTCTGGCTTTTGGTCTCACGCCCCTTCACTCTGGGTAGTGAACTAGGGAGTTCGGGCAGGCGTACGCGCGGGAGCGCGTCGGGACAGACGGGGGCAGCGCATGGACGCGGTGCGGCTCATCGTGACGAGCAGGCGGTCCCTGGCCGCGGGTGGCAACGTGCGGGAGATCCTGGCCGAGGTGTGGCAGGCGCAGGCCCTCGCACAGGCGATAGGCAGCCGCCTCGCGGTCGCCGGACCGCCCGAACTACGCGGCGAGGCACTGGGATTGACGGAGCTGGCGGGCCGAGGCTGCGGTGTCCTCGACCCGCCCGAACTGGCCCCGGGTGAGCTGCGGGCGGGCCAGCTCACCGAGTTGGGCGACGCCCGCCACACCCTGATGTTCCTCGGCGGCCTCCTCGGCGAGGTCGGCATAGCCTTGGTCGGCCTCGCCTGCGCCGCGGACGACGAGGGCACGTACTGGCAGTGCATGGAGGCCATCGACGCGGCGGACGAGTCCCGCGACCGCGTCCTCGAAATGCTCCGCAGACTCGCGGACCGCGAACAGGTGGTACCGGAGGCGGGGTAGGGCAGCGGCAGCTCCTGGCGTGCCGCCCGGCGGGGAGTGCCCGGTGAGGGTCCGCTGGGACGGCGGTGACGCCCGGCTGGAATGCCGACTTTCGGTCCTCTGCGGGCCGGTGGGGGTTGTTCGCGCGGTTCCCCGCGCCCCTGGGGCAACGCCCGCAAGGGGCGCGGGGCTGTGTCTGTATGCGGCTCCGCCGCGGGGCGCGCCCGGCCACAACGGCGCCGCGGCAAAGGCAGGGGCCCGGCAACGACCCGGCGTCGATCCCGGACGACACCGCCCTCAGCCCGAACGCCCCGGCAGAAACCCCGCCGACGAACGCCGCCCCCAGCCCGAACACCCCCGCCCGGCCCTCAGCCGACCGGGCCCTCCTCGACCACCCCTCGGCCGGTATCCCCCGCTGCCTGAAGATCCGCGTCCAACGCCGACAGGTCCGCGTTCAACGCCGCCATCAGCTCCTCCATCTGCTGCAACAGCCCTTTCGGCTGCCCGGTCCCGCCCTGCTGCGGCACGGTCTCTTCGGACATGACGGCCTCCTCGGCCCATGGCCCCCGGGGAGGCCGACGCGGGTGACGCCCCGGCGGTCGCCGGCCGGTGCGGAAGCCGGGGGCTCCGGCTCCGCCCGAGCCAACGATCATCACCGGGGCCGGTCACTGGCCGGGGCAGGCGGCACCCGCGGTATGCACGTAATTTCACCCGACCGGGGACCGCGCGGGACGGGGGACCGACCGCGTCGCACCGCACCCCCGGCGTGCAGGATGGAAGCATGGATCTCCGCATCTTCACCGAGCCCCAGCAGGGGGCCACCTATGACACGTTGCTCGCCGTCGCCAAGGCCACCGAGGACCTCGGTTTCGACGCCTTCTTCCGCTCCGACCACTACCTCCGCATGGGCTCCGGGGACGGTCTGCCCGGCCCCACCGACGCCTGGCTGACCCTGGCCGGACTCGCCCGCGAGACCAAGCGCATCCGGCTCGGCACCCTGATGACCGCCGGCACCTTCCGGCTGCCCGGCGTGCTCGCCATCCAGGTCGCGCAGGTCGACCAGATGTCCGGCGGCCGCGTCGAGCTCGGCCTCGGCACCGGCTGGTTCGAGGAGGAGCACAAGGCCTACGGCATCCCGTTCCCCAAGGAGAAGTTCTCCCGCCTCGAGGAGCAGCTGGAGATCGTCACCGGCCTCTGGGCGACGGAACCCGGAAAGACCTTCGACTTCCACGGCACCCACTACGACCTCACGGACTCTCCCGCGCTGCCCAAGCCCGTACAGAAGAAGATCCCCGTGCTCGTCGGCGGCCACGGCGCCACCCGCACGCCGCGGCTGGCCGCGCGGTACGCCGACGAGTTCAACATCCCCTTCGCCTCCGTCGAGGACAGCGAGCGCCAGTTCGGCCGGGTGCGCGCCGCCGCCGAGGAGGCCGGACGCGACGGCGACGATCTGGCCTACTCCAACGCCCTCGTCGTCTGCGTCGGCCGGGACGAGGCGGAGGTCGCCCGCCGGGCCGCCGCGATCGGCCGCGAGGCCGACGAGCTGAAGCTCAACGGCCTGGCCGGCTCCCCGTCCGAGGTCGTCGACAAGATCGGCCGCTACGCCGAGATCGGCGCCCAGCGGATCTACCTCCAGATCCTCGACCTGGACGACCTCGACCACCTGGAGCTGATCTCCTCGCAGGTGCAGTCGCAGCTGTCGTAAGGCAGGAGTCGCAGCTGTCGTGGGTCCGGCACGGCACGTAGGCCGTCCGGCGGATCGGGCCGTGGGGCGCGATCCGCCGGGCCTCCGTCAGGGCTTGCGGGCGACCGCCACGTAGAGGGGGATCTCCTCGCCCCCGCCGTCACCTCCGCGCGGTGCGCCGGCTTCGGGATGCCACCGCGCGGCCAGGACCACACCGGGGTCCACCAGCTCGAGGCCCGTGAAGAACTCCGAGAACTCTCCGAGGCTGCGCACCTGTGCCGCCGTGCCGCCCTTGCGGTACACCTCGACGACCCGCTCCCAGGTCTCCGGGTCGAAGTCGCCGGTCGCGTGGGACAGCGTCAAGTGGCTTCCGGGTGCCAGCGGTTCGAGGAGTTCTCGTACGAGCCGGAGGGGCTCGTCCTCGTCTCCCACCAGGTGCAGGAGTGCCACCAGGGAGAGGGCGATCGGCCGGCTGAAGTCGAGGGTCTCCCGGGCCGCTGCGATGATCTTTCCGGGATCCCGCACATCGGCCTGGACATAGGCGGTCCTCCCCTCCGGCGCGCTGTGCAGCAGGGCCTCGGCATGCCGGAGAACGATCGGATCGTTGTCCGCGTACACCACCCGGGCCTGCGGGGCGATCCCCTGGACGATCTGGTGGAGGTTCGGCTCGGTCGGGATGCCGGTCCCGATGTCGAGGAACTGGCGCATGCCCCGCTCGGCCAGCAACCGGGAGGCGCGGTGCATGAAGGCGCGATTGGTCCGCGCCATCGCGCTCACGGCGGGGAAGTGCGAGGTCACCTGCTCGGCCGCCGCCACGTCGACCGGATAGTTGTCCTTCCCGCCGAGGAAGTAGTCGTACATCCGCGCCGCATGGGGCTTGCTGGTGTCGATGGTGCTCACAGTCGCACATCCTCCCTCGAACGCCCGGTCGACCGGAGGCTAGCGAAAATTCCGGGGTCCCGTCGGCGCCCTCTCTGTACGGTGGCCGTATCCGCAGTTCAGACCACTGATCAAAGGTCGACCTACCGTGTTTCTGACCATCACCACGACCGGCACCCCGGAGCGCCCCGCCACCGATCTCGGCTACCTGCTGCACAAGCACCCCGAGAAGGCCCAGGCGTTCTCCACCTCCTACGGCACGGCTCACGTCCTCTACCCCGAGGCGGACGCCGGGCGCTGCACGGCGGCGCTGTTGCTGGAGGTGGACGCGGTGGCACTGGTCAGGCGGGGCAAGGGCAAGGGCCGGGGCGGCGCCCCGGACGCGGCACTCGCGCAGTACGTCAACGACCGCCCCTACGCGGCCTCCTCCCTGCTCGCCGTGGCACTGAGCAACGTCTTCTCCAGCGCGATGAAGGGCGTCTGCAACGCCCGGCCCGAACTGCCTGCCGTACCCCGGCCGTTGCGTATCGAGGTGCCGGCTCTGCCCGCCCGCGGCGGCCCCGGGCTCGTACGGCGGCTCTTCGAGCCGCTGGGCTGGACGGTCACCGCCGAGCCCGTGCCGCTGGACACCGAGTTCCCGCAGTGGGGGGACTCCCGCTACGTCCGGCTCGAACTGGAGTCCGTGGACCGCACCCTCGCCGAGGCCCTGCGCCACCTCTACGTCCTGCTCCCGGTCCTGGACGACGCCAAGCACTACTGGGTCGCTCCCGACGAGGTCGACAAGCTGCTGCGCGCCGGTGAGGGCTGGCTGCCCGGCCACCCGGAGCAGAAGCTGATCACCAGCCGCTACCTCGCGCGCCGCTGGTCGCTGACCCGTGCCGCGACGGAGCGGCTGGAGCTGGTGCGGCTGGCCGAGACGGACGACAGCGAGGTCGAGGAGATCGACAACGCGGTCGAGGCGGAGACCGAGACGGAGGAGCGGCCGACCCCGCTGGCCGTGCAGCGCCGGGAAGCCGTCACCGCCGCGCTCAAGGCGTCAGGGGCGGCCCGTGTCCTGGATCTCGGCTGCGGGCAGGGCCAGTTGGTGCAGACCCTGCTCAAGGACCCGGCGTTCACCGAGATCGTGGGCGTGGACGTGTCGATGCGGGCGCTCACCATCGCCTCCCGGCGGCTCAAGCTGGACCGCATGGGGGAGCGGCAGGCCGCGCGCGTCAAGCTCTTCCAGGGCTCGCTCGCCTACACCGACCAGCGGATCAAGGGTTACGACGCCGCCGTGCTCAGCGAGGTGATCGAGCACCTCGACCTGCCCCGGCTGCCGGCCCTGGAGTACGCCGTGTTCGGCTCGGCCCGCCCGCGCACGGTCCTCGTGACGACCCCGAACGTCGAGTACAACGTGCGCTGGGAGAGCCTCCCGGCCGGCCACGTCCGGCACGGCGACCACCGCTTCGAATGGACCCGTGCCGAGTTCCGGGCGTGGGCGGAGGCGGTGTCCGAACGGCACGGGTACGGCGTGGAGTTCGTCCCCGTCGGCCCCGACGACCCGGAGGTGGGGCCGCCCACCCAGATGGCCGTGTTCACCCTGACCACCCCGAAGGAGGCGAAGGCGGCATGACCGACGTACGCGAGGGGCGCGTCCTGCCCGTCACCGACCTCTCCCTGGTGGTGCTCGTCGGCGCCTCCGGCTCCGGCAAGTCCACGTTCGCCCGCAGGCACTTCAAGCCCACGGAGATCATCTCGTCCGACTTCTGCCGCGGCCTCGTCTCGGACGACGAGAACGACCAGGGCGCCACCAAGGACGCCTTCGACGTCCTGCACTACATCGCGGGCAAGCGCCTCGCCGCCGGCCGCCGCACGGTCGTGGACGCGACCAGCGTGCAGCCCGACGCCCGGCGTCAGCTGATCGACCTGGCCAGGCAGTACGACGTCCTGCCGATAGCCATCGTGCTCGACGTGCCCGAGGAGGTGTGCGCCGAGCGCAACGTGGGCCGCACCGACCGCGCGGACATGCCGCGCCGGGTCATCCAGCGCCACACCCGGGAACTGCGCCGCTCCCTCAGGCACCTGGAGCGTGAGGGCTTCCGCAAGGTGCACGTCCTGCGGGGCGTCGACGAGGTCGAGCACGCCACGATCGTCACCGAGAAGCGCTTCAACGACCTGACCCACCTCACCGGCCCCTTCGACATCGTCGGCGACATCCACGGCTGCGCCGCCGAACTGGAGTCGCTGCTCGGCAAGCTGGGCTACACCGACGGAGTCCACCCCGAGGGCCGGACCGCCGTCTTCGTCGGCGACCTGGTCGACCGCGGCCCCGACAGCCCGGGCGTGCTGCGCCGCGTCATGGCGATGGTGAAGTCCGGCAACGCCCTGTGCGTGCCCGGCAACCACGAGAACAAGTACGGCCGTTACCTGCGCGGCCGCAAGGTCCAGCAGACCCACGGCCTCGCCGAGACCATCGAGCAGATGGCGGGCGAGAGCGAGGAGTTCGTCGCCGAGGTGCGGGAGTTCCTCGACGGC
This sequence comes from Streptomyces purpurascens, assembly GCF_045040895.1. Lineage (NCBI taxonomy): Bacteria > Bacillati > Actinomycetota > Actinomycetes > Kitasatosporales > Streptomycetaceae > Streptomyces > Streptomyces purpurascens. The sequence goes on from NZ_CP108341.1 coordinate 7,036,713, forward strand.
CTCGTCAGCCACTACGTCCTCGACGGCGGCCGGCTGGTCGTCTGCCACGCCGGGCTGCCCGAGAAGTACCACGGCCGCACCTCCGGCCGGGTCCGCAGCCACGCCCTGTACGGCGACACGACCGGCGAGACCGACGAGTTCGGGCTGCCGGTGCGCTACCCGTGGGCGGAGGACTACCGAGGCCGGGCGGCGGTCGTCTACGGCCACACGCCCGTCCCGGAGGCCACCTGGCTCAACAACACCATCTGCCTGGACACCGGCGCCGTCTTCGGCGGCAAGCTCACCGCGCTGCGCTGGCCGGAGCGCGAACTGATCGACGTAGCGGCGGAGCGCGTCTGGTACGAGCCGGCGAAGCCGCTGCGCACCGAGGCCCCCGGCGGGCACGACGGCCGCCCGCTGGACCTGGCGGACGTGCACGGCCGCCGGGTCGTGGAGACCCGTCACCAGGGCCGGATCTCGATCCGTGAGGAGAACGCGGCCGCGGCCCTCGAGGTCATGAGCCGCTTCGCGGTGGACCCGCGGCTGCTGCCGTACCTCCCGCCGACGATGGCACCGACGGCGACCAGCAAGGTCGACGGCTACCTCGAGCACCCGGTGGAGGCCTTCGCGCAGTACGCGGCGGACGGTGTCGAGCGGGTCGTGTGCGAGGAGAAGCACATGGGTTCGCGGGCGGTGGCCCTGGTGTGCCGGGACGCGGAGACGGCCCGCAAGCGCTTCGGGGTGGACGGCTCCACCGGGTCCCTCTACACCCGCACCGGCCGCCCGTTCCTCGACGACGACTCCCTCACCGCGGAGATCCTCGACCGGGTGCGCACGGCGATCGGCGAGGCCGGTCTCTGGGACGAACTGGCGACCGACTGGCTGCTGCTGGACGCCGAGCTGATGCCCTGGTCGCTGAAGGCGTCCGGGCTGCTGCGGTCGCAGTACGCCGCCGTGGGTGCCGCGTCCGGCGCGGTGCTCCCGGGAGCACGGGCCGCGCTGGAGGGCGCGGCCGCGCGGGGCGTGGACGTGACCGGCCTGCTGGCCCGCACCCGTGAACGGTCCGCCGACGCCGCCGCGTTCACCGAGGCGTACCGGCGCTACTGCTGGACCACGGACGGCCTGGACGGTGTCCGCCTGGCACCGTTCCAGATCCTCGCCGTCCAGGGCCGCAGCCTTGCCGCCCTGCCGCACGACGAGCAGCTCGCCCTGCTCGACCGGCTCGTCGAGCACGACGGCAGCGGCCTGCTCCGGACGACCCGGCGGCTCTACGTCGACACCGCCGACCCGGAGTCCGTCCAGGCCGGTGTCGACTGGTGGCTGGAGATGACCGGCCGCGGCGGCGAGGGCATGGTCGTCAAGCCGGCCGGCGCACTCGTCCGCGACCCCCAGGGCCGCCTCGTCCAGCCCGGCATCAAGTGCCGCGGCCGCGAGTACCTGCGGATCATCTACGGCCCCGAGTACACCCGCCCGGAGAACCTGGCCCGTCTGCGCTCGCGGTTCCTCAACCACAAGCGGTCCCTGGCGATCCGCGAGTACGCCCTGGGTCTTGAGGCCCTGGACCGGCTGGCCGACGGCGAACCGCTGTGGCGGGTGCACGAGGCGGTCTTCGGCGTGCTGGCCCTGGAATCGGAGCCGGTGGACCCGAGGCTGTGAGCCGGAAGGACGGCCTCCGTAAGGTCGGGTCCGATCGATTCCGGCCAGGCTTGTCCCGCCTGGGGCGATCCTGGCCGGACGTCGTCCTTCCGGTCCCATTCGTCCCTGGTTAACCGCTGGTTGCCGTGCTAACTTCGCTGGTTGATCAGGCAGGTATACCGGCTCAGGGGGAAAGTCGGTGGAGACACACGCGGGGTTCGGCGAACCCGAGGGCGGGTCCGGGCGTGCGGACGGCTTACGGCTGCTGCTGGGGCTGACCAACGCCCTGTGCGGCCTGGGCTGTATGGAGGACGCGCAGGGGCGACTGCACTTCGGTGTCGTCCTGGGAGACCTGCTGGGGCGTCGGATCGACCTGCGTGGCGTCAAGTTGCGCGAGGACGTGGTGCTGCTGACGCGCGCCGCGCTGAACATGCCGGGCGGCGAACGCGTACTGGTCGAGGTGGTGCGGATCCTCGAAGGAGACCTGGCGGGCGACGAACTCGACCAGCTGCTCGACCAGTGGCTCGCGCCCGCCCCGCCCCCCGCCCTCCAGGGGCCCCTCTCCCGCGACGACGAGACCAGCGCCCGCGCCGTCCTCGCCAAGGGCGAACTCCCCGCCGCCCGGCTGCGCGACGCCCTGGTCGAGGAACTAAACGGCCTCGACCTGCCCACCGGACTCGCCCCGGAACAACTCCTCGCACACGTCCTGGACTGGAACGTGCAGCCGGACGGACTGCCCCCCGCCGTCCTGCTGATCGACCACGCCGCCCGGCTCGCCGCCACCCCCGGGCACCGCACCGCCCTGTCCGGCTGGGCCGACGACTGGGCCCGGCGCGTCGGCCTGACCGGACCGGTGGAGGAACGCCGGAAGGCCCGCGGCACGACGGAGAGCGATCCGGACATCCCGCGCTGCCTCGTCGTCGCCGTCGAACCGGCACGGGACGGCTCCGGCGAGGTCGTCGTCCGCCCCTGGCTCAACACCGTCCCCGGCCGCTGGGACCCGCAGCCCGGCGAACCCGCCACGACCACCCTCGACGAGCTCGGCACGGCCGTCCAGTGCGCGTTACGGCAGGGCGCCCGCCTCTGGTCGGCGCCCCACGAACCCGACCCGGGCGGACGCCGGCAGCCACCGCCGTACATCGAGTTCGTCCTTCCGTACGACCTCCTCAACCACGATGTGGCCGGTCTGACCTTCCGGATCGGCGACGGGCAGCCGCTGCCGCTCAGCCTGAAGTACGGGGTGCACCTGCGCAGCCTGGAGCGGATGCGCACGGACGACGCCCTGGTCCGGGACCAGTGGCGGGAGCGTTGGCGAACCCTGCGCGAACACGGCGTCCAGGTGCACGGCTGGCGCGAACCGGACGGCGGCCGGCTCGGCGCGTGGCAGGCCGGGCTCGCCGGGGAACCAAGACATACGGCGGTGGTGCTCGACGCCCCGGCCGACGTCCTGGCACTGGAGGCCCTCAAGGCCGCCATAGCGGAAGGGGTGGGGCTCGCGATCTGGGACCGCAGAGGCGTCTTCCGCGAGGAGCGCCGGGAAGTGGTGACCGCCCTGTTCGCCGCGGCGCCCACGCCGGCGAGGATCCCGGTGGCCGTACACCTCCTGCGCAGGAACGCCGAGAGCGAGGGCCGGGGCCCCGGCGAGCTGCTCGGCCGGCACATCGGCTTTTTCTGGGACGATCCGACACGTCCCGTTGACTTCCAGCCCACCGACCCAGGCGATCTCGCCAGCGAGGAGGCATCCGCATGAGCGCGCAGGAGCAGACGGTCCCGAACGGCTGGCGGATCTTCCACGGCACGGGCAGTGCCCCCGCCGTCCCGCCCGACTTGCCCGCGCCGCCGCCCTGGCGCCGCTTCCGTGGCGATCCGCCCCGGCCCGTGCCGGCGGCCGACCCCCAGGCCGCACTGCGCCGACTGGGCCCCGGCGACGTCACCCCGCAGCTGGGCGAGGAAGAGATCGATGTCGTCAACGCCGCGCTGCTGCTGCGCCGGCCCCTGCTGATCACCGGCCCGCCCGGGGTCGGCAAGTCCACCCTCGCCTACCTCATCTCCCGCGAGCTCGGCCTCGGCCGGGTCCTGGAGTGGAACATCGTCAGCCGCACCACCCTGCGCGAGGGCCTCTACGCCCACGACGCCATGGGCCGCGCCCAGGCCATCGCCGCCTGGCGGGCCGGCCTGCGGCATGCCGTGTCCCTGGAACCGGACGATGCCGACCCGGCCGCGGACGTCAACACCGCGCTTCCTCAAAAACCTCGTCAACTTCCCCCGGTTCTGGGCGACTTCATCACTCTCGGCGCCCTGGGGACCGCGCTGCTGCCCTACGATCGTCCCCGTGTGCTTCTCGTCGACGAGCTCGACAAGAGCGACATCGACCTGCCGAACGACCTGTTGCACGTCCTGGAGAACGGAAGCTATGACGTCCCCGAGCTGGTACGCGACGCCGCGGACAGCGCGCTCGTCCACACCAGCGACCCCGGGGGCCGCGCCGAGGTGCGCGACGGACGGGTCGAGTGCCGGGAGTTCCCGGTCGTGGTGATCACCAGCAACGGAGAACGCGAGTTCCCCGCGGCCTTCCGCCGGCGCTGTCTGCCGCTGGAGATGCGCACGCCCACCCGGGAGCAACTCCTGGCCATGGTCGAAGGGCACCTCGGAACCCGCCCGCAGGGCACGGAAGACCTCGTCGACCTGTTCGTTCAGCGGGTCCAGGCCGGCGGTACCCACTCCCTGGACCAGTTGCTCAACGCTGTCCAGATGACGACCGCGGGTGGTTTCCAGGCGGATGGTGACGGGCGTAAGCTCGTGGAAATGCTCCTGCGCGACCTCGCGAAGGGCCGCTGAATTGAAGGGCTATCCCAGGGAGCACGCATCCGGGCTCGGCGACGGATTCCCCGTTTCGGGGTCGTCGCCTCCTTCGGCGTTGCCCGAGTCCGCCGACCAGGCGGCAGAGCACGGAGCGCCGGTCCCGGGCGCCCTGGAACAGCCCGTCCCGCGCTGGCAGGACGTCGCCGACGCGGTCTGGCTCGCCGCGCACTGGAACCGCCACGGCGGCCCGGCCTCATCCCTCCCGGAGCCGGCGCAGGGCCGGACGGCCGCACCCCCGGCCCCGCCTCCCGCACGGCCGCGGGAAACGGCGGACGCCGACCAGCCGGACACCCCACCGGCCGGCCAGTCCCACTCCTCCGGCGCCACCCCTGACACCGCCCCCGACGCCGTACCCGCCCCGCACCCGCCCGCCACCGCCGACGTGCCGGCCACCCCCGAGGGCCTCGGCGACCGGCCGCGGCCGGGGACTCACGCCGCCCTGCCCGGAGAACCGGGCGTCGCGGCCCGTCTGTTACCCGACGCGGAGGGCCGTTTCACCCTGCGCCTCGGGCAGCCGCTGCTGCCCGCCGACGACCGCCCGCAGCAGGCCCCGGGCCGCACCACCGCCCGCTTCGCCCGCGCCCTGCACCAACTGGCCCGCCGTGTGCCGTCGCGCGACACCCTCGAGCTCGACGAGGAGACCACGGCCGAGCAGGGGATCATCGACGGCATGTGGATGCCGTTCCTGCGTCCCTCCCGTACGGCCGCCTTCGACCTGGTCCTGCTGGTCGACGACGCGCCCACCCTGCGGATCTGGGAGGAGTCCACCGCACGCCTCGCCGAGGCCGCCGAGCACAGCGGCGCCTTCCGGGCCGTGCGAACGGTCCGGGTGAACGTGCCGCGCACCGGGACCGCCACCCTGCGCTGGAGCGCCGGCCGGGCCGCCGCCGACCCCGCCGAACTCCTCGACGGACGCGGCGACCGCGTCTTCCTCGTGGTCACCGACGGGCTCGCCCACGGCTGGGCCGCGCCCGCCGCCGACGACCTGCTCGCCCGGCTCGCCCACGCGGGCCCCACCGCCCTGGTGCACCTGCTTCCGCCGCATCTGCGCCACCGCGCCTCGCTCTACCCGTATCCGGCCGTTCTGGAGGCCGGCGGATTCGGCGCAGCCAACGACGGACTCGAACACTGGGCGCCGCCGGGCGGTCCCGACCCCCTGCGGCCGCTTCCCGACGCGGGCGACGGCTCCGTGCCCGTCCCCGTGCTCTCCCTCAAGCCCGGCTCCCTCGCCGCCTGGGCCGACCTCGTCACCGGGGAACGCGGAGTGCGCCGCACCCTGCCCGTCGTCCTGGCCGGCACCCTCACCAAGGGCTCGCCCGCGCCCGGCCTGCGCGCCCCCCGTTTCCCGCGCGCCGCCAAAGCCGCCGTCCGCCGCTTCTTCACGCTCGCCACCCCCGCCGCGCGCCGGCTCGCCACCCAACTCGCCGCCGTCCCCTTCGAGTTCGACCTCGTGGAACAGCTGCGGCGGCGCACCATGCCGGAGACCGGCCCGGACCACCTCGCCGAGATTCTGATGGGCGGGCTGATCGACTGGGACAGCGGCGGCGAGGGGCGCCCCGAGTTCGCCGACGGAGTCCGCGAGGAACTGCTCGCCACCACCACCCGCAGCCAACTCGCCCACACCGTCAGCGTGGTGGGCGAGCTGCCCGCCGCGGGCGCCCGGGGTGTCGCGCTGCGCGCCGCCCTGCGCGACCCGATGGGCACCACGCTGCCCGACCCGTCCGAGCGGGGCTGGGCGCGCAGCGAGCTGGCCGTGATGCGCGCGCTCTCGGGGCCGTACTCCGAGCGGGCCCGCCGTATCGAGCCCGGTCTGTCCAGGGCCCGAGGGCCCGGTGACGCCGAACGAGTGAGTCCGGGAATGTCCGGAGCTGCAACTTCTGAGGTGAACCGCGCGGCTCCTGGGGGATCGTCCGACGGAACGGGAAGTCTGCCACCGTCGAACGCCCCCCAAGAAGCTGGAGAACCACCCGTGCCACCCCTGGTATCCGACGCCATCCCACAAGAACCCTCGGAGGCTGAGCCCCCCATGCCGAGCACCACGACCGGAACGCCCGCCGCCCTCCTGGTGAACGTGCCTCTGCGTAACACGTCGTTCGTCGGCCGGCAGGCGCTGCTGAGTGCCGTGGAGGAGCAGCTGGCGGCTCAGGACACGGCGGCGGTGCTGCCCAACGCCCTGCATGGCCTCGGTGGCGTCGGCAAGTCCCAGCTGGCACTCGAGTACGTCTACACCCACCAGCACGACTATCGGGTGATCTGCTGGATCCCCGCCGAGCGAGAGAGCCTCATTCTCGCCGCGCTGGCCCAGTTGGCGGCACAGCTGGGCGTCGCCCCCACCGGCCAGGACAGCCTCGGCGCCCCCGCCGCCAACACGGCCGTGCCGGCCGTACTGGAGGCGCTGAGCACCGGAACGCCGTACGACAGCTGGCTGCTCGTCTTCGACAACGCCGAGGACGTCGACACGGTGCGCCAGTACTTCCCGGCCAACGGACCGGGCAAGGTCATCGTCACCTCCCGGAACCGGGCCTGGGAAAGGGTGGCCACGTCGCTGCCGGTCAACGTGTTCGAGCGCGAGGAGTCGGTCGAGCTGCTCCAGCGGCGCTCGCCCGACCTGTCCGTCGCGGACGCCGGCCGGCTCGCCGAGGCCCTGGGCGACCTGCCGCTCGCGGTGGAGCAGGCGGGAGCCTGGCGCGCGGTGACCGGCATGCAGGTCGACGAGTATCTCGATCTGCTCGCGCAGCGCAGTCCCGAGATCCTCGAACTCGACCCGGCTCCCGACTATCCGGTCTCCGTCGCCGCCGCATGGGACATCTCGCTGGAGCGGATCAAGGAGAACAACCCCGGCGCCCGGCAGCTGCTCGACATCTGCGCCAGCATGGCTCCCGAGCCCATCCCGAGGGCGATGCTGCGCGGCAGCCGCGGCGTCAACGTCACGCCCGAGGTCGATCCCCTGTTGCGGGAGTCGATCAAACTCAACCGAGCCGTCCGCGACCTGAGCCAGTTCTCCCTGGTCCGGGTGGACCCGCGTTCCGACACCCTCCAGATGCACCGCCTGCTGCAGACGGTGCTCCTGGCCAAGCTGAGCGTCGAAGAGCGGGAGCGGATGCGCGACGCCGCCCATCAGCTGCTGTCGGCCGCCAAGCCCGGCCCCTCCGGCTCGTCACTGGAATGGCGTGCGTATCAGGCGCTGCTGCCCCACGTGCTCACTTCCCAGGCCGTGACGAGCACCGACACCTATGTGCGGGAGCTGGTCTTCGACACGGTGTGGTTCCTCTACTACTGGGGAGACCACGTGGGCGCCGCCGACTTCGCCCGCCAGGCCTGGAGCGCCTGGCTCGGCTCCTCGGGCGAGGAGGACCTGCACGTCCTCCGGATGACGAAGAGCCTCGGATTCCTGCTGCGGCAGAACGGCCAGGTCCCCGAGTCCATCCCGCTCACCGAGAAGGCCCTGGAGATCTCGCGCCGTACCGACATCGACTCGGAGAACCTGATCGACTCGCTGTGCGAGATGGCGGACGCCCGCGGCTATCAGGGTGGGTTCGAGGAAGCCCGGGCGCTGACGCAGGAGGCCACCGAGCTGGCCCGGTCCCTGTTCGGTCCGGACGATCCGATGACGCTGCGTGCCACCCACGCCTGGGGAGTCGCTCTGCGGTTGTGCGGCCGGTTCAGGGACGCCCTGCCGCTGGACCAGGAGAACGCCCAGCAGCGTGAACTGCTGTTCGGCCCTGCCAGCTTCTTCACCCTCAACACCCTCAACGCGCTCTCCATCGACATGCGCGAGAGCGGGGACTATCCCGGCGCCCGCGACTTCCAGGAGGACGCGTATCGCCGAGCGCGCAGTGAACTCGGTGAGGAACATCCGCTCACCCTGCGCATCGCCCGCAACCTCGCGGTCTGCCGACGCCGGGACGGGGCGCACGAAGAGGCGGCCAAGCTCTCGGACGAGACGTTGCGGCGCTTCGTCTCCCGCTATGGGCGGGATCACTTCGACGCCATGTCGTCAGCGACCAACGTCTCTGTCGACCGGCGCCTGAACGGTGACCTCGACGGCTCCCGGGAGCTGGCGGAGGAGACCCTGCGGCGATTCGAGCTGCGCCTCGGTGAGAGCCACGCGTACACCCTCCTGACCAAGGCGAACCTGGCCGCCACCCTGCGCGCCCTCGGCGCACTGGACCAGGCTCAGGAGCTGGAGGACGACGCGGCGGACCGGCTGGCCGCCGCCGTGGGGCCCCGGCACGTCACCACGCTGACCGTCGCCATCGGCCAGGCCAACACGGCCTACGCACGCGTCGACTTCGAGCGGGCGCACGAGATCGACCAGGCCAATCTGCCGCTGCTCGCCGAGATCGCCGGCGAGGAGCACCCGCTGACGCTGGCCTGCATGGCCAACCTCGGCCTCGACCTGCGAGGCCTGGGGCGCAAGGAGGAGGCCGACGAGCTGAAGCTCAAGGCGATGGACGGCTTCGCTCGCGTGGTCCGTGCCGACCACCCGTGGCAGAAGGCCGCACACCAGGGCCGCCGTATCGAGTGCGACATGGCGCCGATGCCGCTGTAGACGACAGTCTCGGCCGGGGTGGCACCCGTGTGCCACCCCGGACCGGTCAGCCCGCGTCCGTCACCGCAGTGGGGGGCGCGCCGTCCGAGGGGTGACGAGGCGCCGGGGCGTCGCCCGCGTGGTCCGGGAGAGCCAGACGCACCGGCACGACCTCGGCAGGGCCCGGGGCGCGGGTCGGCTCGTGGTCCGACAGGCGGCGCACCAGGATCAGCAGGGGCTGGGTGAGCAGCGTCGTGGCCAGGGCCATGAAGACCAGCACCGTGTAGAGGGGCTTGCTCACCAGACCCGCCTGGAAACCGGCGTTGAGGGCGATCAGCTCCGTGAGGCCGCGGGCGCTCAGCAGCACACCGACGGTCCGGGCGTCGTCACGGTCCAGTCCGCCCATCCGGGCCGCCACCACGCCGCTGCCGACCTTCGTGGTGACCGCCAGCACCGTCACCACCAGCAGCGTGATCCACCCGGTGGCATTCATGCTGTTGAGGGTGACGGACTGCCCGGAGAAGACGAAGAAGTAGGGCACCAGCAGCGAGCTGACGACATGCAGCGGCCGCAGCAGGTCGGGATCGAGGGTGCCGCCCTGCTCACGCGGGCAGACGATCCCCGCGAGCAGCGCACCGCAGATGGCGTGCAGCCCGAGGAACTGCGTCACGGACGCCGACGCGCAGGCGAAGCCGATGAGCACCGCCAGCCGCAGGGACGGCTCCATCCGGGTCCGCCACAGCAGCCTGCGCAGCACGGGCCGGGCCGCCAGCAGCATCAGCACGGCGAAACCGGCCGCGATGAGGGCCCGCCACTGCCAGCCCAGCGCGTGTTCACCGCTGTCGCTGTCCAGCATCGTCCCGGCCAGCACCGTCCACCCGATCACATCGAGCAGCCCGGCCGCGGACACCGCGAGGACGCCCGGCACCGTGTCGGCCAGGTTGTTCTCCCGCACGATGGCCGTCAGCACCGGTACGGCCGTTATCGACAGGGCGACCCCGGCGAACAGCACCATGCCGGTGGTGAGCGGGGGCATGTCCAGGGCCCGCAACTGCTCCCGGAACAGCAGCGCGCAGCCGCTGCCCACGACCATCGGGACCACGAACGCCGCCAGCGCCACCGTCACGACCGTGCGCGCCCGGTCGCCCAGGATCTTCAGATCCAGCTCGTACCCCACCGCGAACAGGAAGACCACCAGGGCGAACTGCGCGAGCCCGGTCAGCGCGGTGCCGATCTCCTGGGGGAACAGCATCCGGTAGGCATCCGGCGCCGTACTGCCGAGCAAGGAAGGACCCAGGGCGATGCCCGCTGTCAGCTGCCCCACGATGTACGGCTGCTTCAGCCGCTGGGCCACCCAGCCGGCGCCATGGCCGACCGCGAGGATCAGGGCCGAGGCGAACAGGAAATGCGTGACCACCGCGTCAGCGTTCACTGCGTCCCCCTGTGTCCGGTTGTCATGGCCGGTGGTTCGGCCGCGGGCGGGTCCTCGCACATGTGCTCGACCCCCAACCTCCTTATGATACTGGTAAGTTGACGGCGTAACGGCAGTCGTACACAACTCTGTACCGGTGTCACGGGGGGCACATGGGGACGGTCGTCTTCATCCATGGAACAGGGGTGCGCGAACCAGGCTTCTCGAAGCTTGCGGGGCGCGTGGCGGCCGGACTGACCGCCCTGCGCGAGGGACTACGCATCGTGCCGTACTACTGGGGCGGCACGCACGGCGCCACGCTCGCGGCGGGCGGCGTCAGCCTTCCCGCCGAGCCGGGCGGCACGGTCCGGGGCCTGGCCGAGGGTGACTCCGACGACGCGTCGCCCGACGCCTGGGCCGCCCTCTACACCGACCCGTACGCGGAACTCGTGCTCGCCGCGGCCGGTGCGCCGCGGGTCGTCGAGCGTCCGCCCGGCTCCCTGCCCCCTGACCAGGCGATACGGGCGGGTCTCAGCACCCTCGCGGCCCGGGGCGACGCTCCCGCCGCCGAGCTGGGTCCGGGGCTGGCCCGCGCCGCCGCCGACCTGGCCGCCCATCCGCTGCTCGCTCCCGCTGCCGTCGCCCTCGCCCCCGACGACCTCGCCGTACTCGCCGCCCGCAGTCTCACGGCGCGGGTCATCGCCGACGCCCTGGACTCCGACGCCCCGTTGGTGCCGGTCGGCGACAGCCGTGACGCCGTCGCCGACCGGCTCGGCGTGGCACTCGGTGCACAGCCCCGGGGCACGGAACGCGGGGTGCGCTCCCTGGTGCTGCGCGTCGCGGGTTCGGCGGCATCCCGTGCCGTCGTGCGCCGCCGCCGCGCCCTCACCGAGGCCGCCCACCCCGCCGCCGGTGACATCCTGCGCTACCTCAGCCGCGGCGAGGCTGTCCGCGCCGAGCTGCGTGACCTGGTCACGGGCCTCGAACCGCCCGTCACCCTCGTCGGCCACAGCCTGGGCGGCATCATCGCCCTGGACACCCTCATCTCCGCCCCGCTGCCGCAGGTCCGGCTCCTGGTGACGGCGGGATCCCAGGGGCCGTTCCTCTACGAGTCCGGATCCCTGCCCTCCCTCGAACACCCCGCGTGCCTGCCGTCGCACGTACCGGACTGGTTGAACCTGTACGACCCCCGCGACCTGCTCTCCTATCTCGGCGGCGGCCTGTTCCCCGGACGTGTCACGGACGTGGCGGTCGACAGCCGTCAGCCCTTCCCGGCCTCGCACAGCGCCTATTGGACGAACCCCGAGGTCTACCGGCACATCGTGGACCGGCTGCCGTGAACCCCGCCCGGGTGCACGCGCTGATCGTCGGTGTCGAGCGGTACGACGCCGGGTCCGGCTGGGACCTGCCCGGCCCGGCGCGGGACGCCGTCGCCTTTCACCGGCTGTTGCGGGAAGCCGGGGTGCCGGACGACCAGCTCCGGCTGCACCTCGCCCCGTTGCCGCCGTACACGCCCGGCGTTTCGTATCAGCCCGCCGACCACGCCACCTTGCGTCGCGTCCTCGTGCGCGAACTGCCCCTGGCCCAGGGCGATGTCCTCTGGGTGTGGTGGGGCGGGCACGGAGTCCTCGACCGGGCCGGGCACCTGCGGTTGTTCTGCTCGGACGCCAGTACCGCGGACAAGCTGGGAATCGACCTGGACTCCGCCCTCGAGCGGTACGCCGGAGACGCCGTACCGGCCTTCGGCGATCAGCTGTGGATCGTGGACGCCTGCGAGACCTTCGAGGAGGACCTGGCCTTCCGGGAGCAACTGCCGCCGGACGCCCTGCCGGTGGGGCGGCGCAACCTCGCCCATCGGCAGACGCTGCTGCGGGCGGCAGGGCGCGGGCGGGCCGCCGCCAACGACCCGGAGCGCGGTACCGGGCTCTTTTCCGAGATCCTGCTCGGGCTGTTGGCCGACCGAGCCGCCGTTCTGCCCGCGTTGCCCGATCCGGAGGGACTGTTTCCGGCCGTACGGGCACGTATCGCGGCCCTCAGGGAAGCGGGACGTACTCTGCAGTATCCGGAGATTCGGCTGCAGAGCCCCGAGCGCACCGAGATTGTGACGCCGACGCGGGTCGGCTCCGAAGCGCGTCCGGCCTCACCGCTCCAGCGGGCAGTGGACGCCGTCCTCGCCTATCCGATGATGGGGGATCCCACCGAACGGCAGACGGTCGTCGCCTCGTTGGACCCGCGTGTCACTGCCACGCTGCCCCGTCACAGCAAGGCCCGCACCGATGTCGTCGGTATCCTCAACCGGCTGGCCCGCGGGCGGTCCAAGGCCCTGTGGGAGCTGTTCGACGCCATGGTCGCCCTCGATGACGATCCGGACCTCAGGGGCGAACTGGACGCTGCGTTAAGGGAGTTCGAGGCCTCGATGACGCGTCCGCGTGATCGGAAATGATCGAGTGGCGTGATCGTACGGTTTTCGACCCGGGTTGGAATGGCCATGATGGAAAGGGACACAGGCACCGGGCATCGCGTGCCATCGTGCGAGAAGGGGGAGCACCTTGGACCAGCCGCCCGCTCTGTGCCACGCCGGAGCCGCCGTCCGTGAGCATGCCACCGCTGCGGGTACCGACGTCTGGGAGTCGGATCTTGCCGACCTGACGGGGCTGCCCCTGACCGCCCTGGACGGTGTCGCGCCGCTGGGACCCTCCGCCCGGCTGCTCGGGGAGGTACTGCGCGCACGCGGCAGCATCAGAGGGGGGAACGAGGGGACCGCCCGGGCCGAATAGCCCTCCAGTCCCCGACGGCAGGCGGCCAGGGAGCCTCGCAGACCGCCGGGGCCCTACTTCCTGACCCCGACCGGAGGTCCCGCATGCCCAGCGAGCCGCGCCACGCCCCGTTCCGCATGCCCGAACGGCTCTTCGCGGAACTGGCCGCGGGAGGGGGCTCCGCCGAGGCCGTCGCCTTCCTCGAACGGGCGGAGCGGGCGCGCAGGCTGCTGCTTCTGCGGACTCTGCTGGAGGGACTCGGCACGCTGCGGACGCCGCTGAGCCCGGCCGCCGAGGCCTGGGACGTCCTCAAGGAGGCCGCCGCCGCGGCACCCGGGCCGGTCGACCGGCTGCTGCTCGCCCCGGCGACCGGCGGGTGGCTCGCCCATGTGCTGCGCCGGCTGCACGGCACCGCGTCGGGCCCGCCGCTGTGGGCGGAGGCCGGGCACCTGTGCGCCCTGGCCGTCGCGGCGGCGCTGCGTGCCGGTACGCGGTCGGACCTCAGGGTGCCCCTCACCGACGGCGGACTGTCGCTGCCGGGGCTGGGACTGGCCCGACTCACCGGAGCGGAAGGCGGATTGACGGTCGCCCGCGCCCGGACGAGCGGGGGCGAGTTGACGCTGTCAGGCCCGGGCCGCGACGGCGGCAGCGTCGCCGTGACGCTCAGCCCGGCGACGCAACCCCTGCCGAGACCGACGGCGAAGGTCCTCGCCACGGACACCACCCCCGCCTGGTCACCCCTGCGTACCCTCACCCACGCCACTCCCGCCGGAACCGTCGCCATCCCCCTCGAAGACCTCGACCCCTACCGCGACCTGGACGACCCCTTGCCGCCCGCACGGCTCGACGCCGACGAAGCCGAGGCCTGGCAGCGGCTGTTCGAGGAGGCCGTCGCGCTGCTCGCCGCACCGGGCGGCGAAGGGCCGGGCCGGTTCGACCCCGGCGCGATACGGGCCGTGGTGCCCTGGGGGCGTACCGGCACACTGCCGCCCGCGCCGCCCACCGTCCTGGTGTCCGCCTCCAGCGGTGACTCGTTCGGGGCCATGGTGATCGCCCGGCCGTCGTCCACCGTGGCGCTCGCCGAGACCCTGGTCCACGAGTTCCAGCACAGCAAACTGGCCGCCCTGCTGCACCTGTTCCCGCTGCTCGACGACGACCGGGAGGAGCGCTACTACGCCCCCTGGCGGCCCGACCCGCGCCATCTCACCGGTCTGCTGCACGGGGCGTACGCCTTCACCGGTGTCGCGGGCTTCTGGCGGGACCGCATGGCGGTGGCGCGGGACGACGGGGCGGCCGACATCGCCGGGTACCACTTCGCGCTGCGCCGCCTGCAGAGCCGGCTCGTCGTACGCACCCTGCTGGTGGAGGGGCGTCTCACCCCGCAGGGCCGGGCCCTCGTGTCGGGGCTCGCCCGTACGCTCGACGGCTGGCTGCGCGAGCCGGTCCCGTACGCGGCGCTCACCCGGGCCCGGACGGCCGCGGCGCTGCACCGCACCGAGTGGCGCCTGCGCAATGTCGCCCCGCCCTCCTCCGGCTCCGGAGGCCCCCGCTTCCGCCCCGACCGCACCTCCTGGCCGGACGTCCGCACCCACGCCTTCGCCGCCCGCCCCGTCGCCCCGCACACCGCCGACGAGCAGCTCGCCGCCGGGGACGCCGCCGCCGCGCTCGCCCGGTACGCCGACCGACTGGCCACCGATCCCGCCGAACCGCACGCCCTGGCCGGCTGGATCGTCGCGCGCGCCGTGCTCGAACCGGGGCGGACGACCCGGCGGATGCTGGCCCGGCCGGAACTGCTCCAGCCGCTGCCCAGCGGATGACCGGGCTGGTTGTCGTCACGGAGACGCAAACAAGAGTTCGTGGAAACGCGCGAGCAGCGCGTCAACGGGCGCCGCGATGGTCAGGATGGAGGCATGGCATACCACGTCCACTCCGAGGCCGGGCGGCTGCGCCGCGTCATCCTGCACCGGCCCGATCTCGAGCTCAAAAGGCTCACCCCCAGCAACAAGACCTCGCTGCTCTTCGACGACGTGCTGTGGGTGCGCAGGGCCCGCGCCGAGCACGACGGATTCGCCGACGTGCTGCGCGACCGGGGCGTCGCCGTCCACCTCTTCGGTGACCTCCTGGCCGAGACACTCCAGGTCCCGGCGGCCAGAACCCTCGTCCTGGACCGGGTCTTCGAGGAGAAGGAGTACGGCCCTCTGGCCACCGACCACCTCAGAGCCGCCTTCGAGAACCTGCCCGCGCGGGAACTGGCCGAGCTCCTGGTCGGCGGCATGACGAAACGCGAGTTCCTGGACGGGCACCCGGAGCCGACCTCGGTGCGCTTCCACGTCATGGACCTGGACGACTTCCTGCTGGACCCCCTGCCCAACCACCTCTTCACCCGCGACACCTCCGCCTGGATCTATGACGGCGTCTCCATCAACGCCATGCGCTGGCCCGCCCGGCAGCGCGAGACCGTGCACTTCGAGGCGATCTACCGGCACCACCCGCTGTTCCGGGACGAGACCTTCCACGTGTGGTCCGAGGGACAGGCCGACTACCCGTCGACCATCGAGGGCGGGGACGTACTGGTCATCGGCAACGGGGCCGTCCTCATCGGTATGAGCGAGCGCACCACACCGCAGGCCGTCGAGATGCTGGCGCACAAGCTGTTCGCCGCCGGTTCCGCCGAGACGATCGTGGCCCTCGACATGCCCAAGCGGCGTGCCTTCATGCACCTCGACACCGTGATGACGATGGTCGACGGCGACACCTTCACCCAGTACGCGGGCCTCGGCATGCTCCGCTCGTACACCATCGAGCCGGGCGTCGGCGAGAAGGAGCTCAAGGTCACCGATCATCCGGCGGAGCACATGCACCGCGCGATCGCCGCCGCGCTCGGCCTGAACGAGATCCGGGTGCTGACCGCCACCCAGGACGTGCACGCCGCCGAGCGCGAGCAGTGGGACGACGGCTGCAACGTCCTGGCCGTCGAACCGGGCGTCGTGGTCGCCTACGAACGGAACGCCACGACCAACACCCACCTGCGCAAACAGGGCATCGAGGTGATAGAGATCCCGGGCAGCGAGCTGGGGCGGGGCAGGGGCGGGCCGCGCTGCATGAGCTGCCCCGTGGAACGGGAGCCCGTGTAGACGGCGCCGGCAGAGGCCACCCGGACCGGCCCCGTATAGACATGCTGAGCTTCGTATAGTATTCCAGGAGTCTGTGTCCCCGTATCCCTGGAGCGCCCCCATGGCGACAGCCCCGAGCGCCCTCGCCGGCCGCCACTTCCTCAAGGAGCTGGACTTCACCGCGGAGGAGTTCCGCGGTCTCGTCGAGCTGGCCGCCGAGCTGAAGGCCGCCAAGAAGGCCGGGACCGAGACCCAGTACCTGCGGGGCCGGAACATCGCGCTGATCTTCGAGAAGACCTCCACCCGCACCCGCTGCGCGTTCGAGGTCGCGGCCGCCGACCAGGGCGCCTCGACCACGTACCTCGATCCGTCCGGCTCGCAGATCGGTCACAAGGAGTCGGTCCGGGACACCGCGCGGGTGCTGGGCCGGATGTACGACGGGATCGAGTACCGGGGCGACAGCCAGCAGAAGGTCGAGGAGTTGGCGGCGCACGCCGGGGTGCCCGTCTTCAACGGGCTCACCGACGACTGGCACCCCACCCAGATGCTGGCCGACGTGCTGACCATGACCGAGCACTGCGCCAAGCCGCTGACCGAGATCGCCTTCGCCTACCTGGGCGACGCCCGCTTCAACATGGGCAACTCCTACCTGGTCACCGGCGCTCTGCTCGGCATGGACGTGCGTCTGGTCGCGCCGAAGGCCTACTGGCCGACCGAGGAGGTCGTCGACCGGGCCCGCGCGCTCGCCGAGAACAGCGGCGCCCGCATCACGCTCACCGAGACCCTGGACGACGGCGTCCGTGGCGCCGACTTCGTCGCCACGGACGTCTGGGTCTCCATGGGCGAGCCGAAGGAGGTCTGGGACGAGCGCATCACGGCCCTCGGCCCGTACGCCGTGACCATGGACGTCCTGCGCGCCACCGGCAACCCGGACGTGAAGTTCCTGCACTGCCTGCCGGCCTTCCACGACCTGGGCACCAAGGTCGGCCGCGAGATCCACACCTCGCACGGCCTGGCGTACCTCGAGGTCTCCGACGAGGTCTTCGAGTCGGCCCACTCGGTGGTCTTCGACGAGGCGGAGAACCGGATGCACACCATCAAGGCGGTCATGGTGGCGACCCTGGCCTGAACAGGCCTTACGCCGACCGGCGCCGCTGAGCCGGTACCGCGGACAGCCTGAACCACACCGCCTTGCCGGACTCGGTCGGCCGGTGCCCGCACGACGAGCTCAGGGCGCGGATCAGCAGCAGCCCGCGCCCGTGCTCCTGCCAGGGGTCGGGCGGCCCGCCTGCCGGGCGGGTGAGGTCGCCGGGCGGGGCCGGGTCGGTGTCGTGCACCTCGACCTGACATCCCGACGGCATCAGCTCCACCACCAGCTCTATCGGTGCCTCGCCGGGGGTGTGCTCCACCGCGTTGGCCACCAGCTCCGCCGTGAGCAGCTCCGCCGTGTCGCAGTCGGCCCCGTGCTCCAGCTCGGCCAGCGCCGTACGGACCAGGGCACGGGCCACGGGCACGGCCGCGACGGTGTGCGGCAGCGCGATGCGCCAGGAGGCGGGGGCTGAGGGGAGTTCGTACAAGGCGGGTCCGTTCATGGAGCAGGACATCCTGCTTTCAACCTGATGAATGGTACGGCGCCGCTCTTCAGGGGCGTCCGAGGGGCCATCGTCGGGGGGCGCCTTCGCCCCCTTGCCGGTCGGCTTACCCAGGTGAACGCGGTGCCGCGCGCGACTGCTCCCGCCGTTACGCCGGTGTGGATGATCTGTGACGGATGTGACCGGCCCGGGTCACCCCGGATCCACACAGAAGTCCTACCCGAACGGTCTATCGCGCACTCATGACGACAGTCACGGATGAGTGATAGCTTCGTGGGGTAGAGCTCAGTGAGACAGTGCCCGCCCGAGGAGGCCGCACGTCATGAGTCCCTTCACCGGCTCCGCCGCCCGCACCCCCCGCTGGGAGCACCTGCGCGTCGATCTCACCGACGGCGTCGCCACCGTCACCCTGGCCCGCCCCGAGAAGCTGAACGCGCTCACCTTCGGTGCCTACGCCGACCTGCGCGACCTGCTCGCGGAGCTGTCCCGGGAGCGGTCCGTACGGGCCCTGGTGCTGGCCGGCGAGGGACGCGGCTTCTGCTCCGGCGGCGACGTCGACGAGATCATCGGCGCCACCCTCGGTATGGACACCGCCCGGCTCCTGGACTTCAACCGCATGACCGGCCAGGTGGTGCGCGCCATCCGGGAGTGCCCCTTCCCGGTGATCGCGGCGGTGCACGGCGTGGCGGCGGGCGCCGGAGCGGTGCTCGCCCTGGCGGCGGACTTCCGCGTCGCCGACCCCTCGGCCCGCTTCGCCTTCCTCTTCACCCGGGTCGGCCTCTCCGGCGGCGACATGGGCGCGGCCTACCTCCTGCCCAGGGTCGTGGGCCTGGGCCACGCGACCCGCCTCCTGATGCTGGGCGACCCGGTCCGGGCCGCCGAGGCCGAGCGCATCGGCCTGATCAGCGAACTGACGGAGGAGGGCGCCGCCGACGAGACCGCCCGACAACTGGCCCACCGCCTGGCAGACGGCCCGGCCCTGGCCTTCGCCCAGACGAAGGCCCTCCTCACGGCCGAGCTGGACATGCCCTTGGCGGCATCAGTGGAACTGGACGCCTCCACTCAGGCCCTCCTGATGACCGGAGAGGACTACGCGGAATTCCACGCGGCATTCACGGAAAAACGCCCCCCGAAATGGAGCGGACGGTGACCGCGGCACCCTCAGGGGCGCGGGGAACCGCGCGACAAGCCACAACCGGCCCGCACCCGCCCAACGACACAAGCCACCCCCTACGCGTGGCGGTCATCGGCGGAGGCCCGGGAGGCCTCTACGCCGCCGCCCTCCTCAAACGCCTCGACCCCACCCGAGAGATCACCGTCTGGGAACGCAACGCCCCGGATGACACCTTCGGCTTCGGAGTGGTCCTCTCCGACGAAACCCTCGGCGGCATAGAACACGCCGACCCCCGGGTCTACGAGGCCCTCCAGAGAGACTTCGTCCGCTGGGACGACATCGACATCACCCACCGCAACACCCGCCAGACCTCCGGAGGCCACGGTTTCGCCGCCCTGGGCCGCAAACGGCTCCTCGAAATCCTCCACACCCGCTGCCGCGAACTCGGCGTAACCCTCCGCTTCCACACCGACGCCCCGAAAGACCTCCCGCAGACCCACGACCTGGTCATCGCCGCGGACGGCATCCACAGCACCACCCGCGAGACCTACGCGGACGTCTTCCATCCTCAGGTCACCACACACCACTGCCGCTACATCTGGCTCGCCACCGACTTCCCCTTCGACTCCTTCCGCTTCGACATCGCCGAGACCGAGCACGGCGTGATGCAACTGCACGGCTACCCCTATGCCCCCGACGCCTCCACCGTGATCATCGAGATGCGCGAGGGGGTCTGGCAGCGGGCCGGTTTCGACGAACTCGACGAGACCGAGTCGATCGAACGCTGCGGCAAGATCTTCGCGGAAGCACTCCGCGGCCACCCCCTGCGGTCCAACAACTCGGCGTGGACGACCTTCCGCACGGTCGTCAACGACCGCTGGTCGCACGGCAACGTCGTCCTGCTCGGCGACGCCGCCCACACCGCCCACTTCTCCATCGGCTCCGGCACCAAGCTCGCCGTCGAGGACGCCCTGGCCCTGGCCGCCTGCCTGGAGGAGCGGGACGCGCTGGAGGAGGCCCTCGCCGCGTACGAGGCGGAGCGGCGGCCCGTCGTCGCCTCCACACAGCGCGCGGCCCGCGCCAGTCTGGAGTGGTTCGAGAACATCGGCCTGTACCTGGACCAGCCGCCCCGTCAGTTCGCCTTCAACCTGCTCACCCGCAGCCGCCGCGTCACCCACGACAACCTGCGGCTGCGCGACGCGCACTTCACGGAGGCGGTGGAGCGCGAGTTCGGCTGTCCGTCCGGCACGCCCCCGATGTTCACCCCGTTCCGGCTGCGCGGTCTGACCCTGCGCAACCGGGTCGTCGTCTCGCCCATGGACATGTACTCGGCGGACGACGGCGTCCCCGGCGACTTCCACCTCGTCCATCTGGGCGCGCGGGCGCTGGGCGGGGCCGGGCTGGTGATGACCGAGATGGTGTGCGTCAGCGAGGAGGGCAGGATCACGCCCGGCTGCGCCGGCCTCTACACCGGCCGGCAGGCTGAGGCGTGGCGGCGTGTCACCGACTTCGTACATGCCCAGGCTCCCGGCACCGCGATCGGCGTGCAGCTCGGCCACAGCGGCCGCAAGGGCTCCACGAAGCTGATGTGGGAGGGCATGGACGAGCC
The DNA here is from genome assembly GCF_045040895.1 of Streptomyces purpurascens. Taxonomy (NCBI): domain Bacteria; kingdom Bacillati; phylum Actinomycetota; class Actinomycetes; order Kitasatosporales; family Streptomycetaceae; genus Streptomyces; species Streptomyces purpurascens. The sequence continues at coordinate 7,057,315 of NZ_CP108341.1, forward strand.
CCTCCAGGAAGGCAACTGGCCGCTCATGGCCGCTTCGGCCATCCCGTACAAGCCGTACAGCCAGACCCCGCGCGCGCTGTCCCGGGCCCAGCTCACCGACATCCGTGAGCAGTTCACCGCAGCCGCCTGCCGTGCCGCCCGGGCCGGCTTCGATCTGCTCGAACTGCACTGCGCCCACGGCTACCTGCTCTCCGGATTCCTCTCCCCGCTGACCAACCGGCGTACCGACGCCTACGGCGGCTCGCCGGAGAAGCGGCTCCGGTTCCCGCTGGAGGTGTTCGACGCCGTGCGGAACGTGTGGCCGGGGGAGCGGCCCCTGACCGTCCGCATCTCCGCCACCGACTGGGCCGAGGGCGGGACCACGGCCGAGGACGCCGTCGAGATCGCCCGGGCCTTCGCCGCCCACGGCGCCGACGCGATCGACGTGTCGACGGGGCAGGTCGTGGCGGACGAGCGGCCGGAGTACGGGCGGTCGTACCAGACGCCGTTCGCGGACCGTATCCGCCGCGCCACCGGTGTCCCGGTGATCGCGGTCGGCGCGATCTCCTCCTGGGACGACGTCAACTCCCTGATCCTGGCGGGCCGCACGGACCTGTGCGCCCTGGCCCGCCCGCATCTCTACGACCCGCACTGGACCCTGCACGCGGCGGCCGAACAGGGCTACACGGGCCCGGGTGTCGTCTGGCCGGCCCCGTACCGCGCGGGCAGCCGCCGCCCCCAGACGGGCCGCACCGACGCCCCGAAGCCGCGGCTGAGCCTGTGAACGACCTCGTGGGCCGATACGCCTAGTGCCCGGTGGGCGTGAAGTCCGTTTCCTTCGCCGCGGTGATCCGGGCGCCCATGTTGCGCTCCATCATCTCCAGGGCGGCGGACGCCAGATGAGGGTGGATGGAGGCGACGGCGTCCCTGGGCACCGTGACCTCCAGATGGCGGATGTGCGCGTCGAGGGCCGAGTAGAGGACGCACTGCTCGGTGACCTGGCCGGTCAGCACGACGTGTCCGACGCCCAGGCTCCACAGGAGGTAGGACAGGGGCGTCTCGTAGAAGACCGAATGGCGGGCCTTCACCACGAAGAGCGACTCGTCGTCCGGTCGTATCGGCTCGATCAGGTCCGCGTGCGGCCGGGCCAGCGCGGTGTCCACGAGCTCTCCGTGGTGCGAGCGCCACCGTCCGAAGTTGTCGTTCGCGTAGACCACCGGCACGTCCGCCTCGCGGGCCCGGCCGATCAGCTCGGCGATGACGGGCACGACCCGTTCGGCGGACGGCACGAGCAGCTCGGAGTCCTCGTGGTCGTACGTGTTGATCATGTCGACCACGATCAGAGCCGGCCGCGTCGGGCCCGCCCGCCGTTCCATCGCTTCCGCCGTCCGTCCGGTGCTGTCGTCGCGCTGCCGAGTACCCGGTGGCCCGGTGGGCCCAAACGAACGGACGCGGACGCGATCTACAGCCCCACGAATTCCGCCCCCGCGTCCCGCAGCCGCTCGTGCAGCCCCCGGAACACCGCCGACGAGCGCTCCCCGGGCCAGTCCCGGGGGAGCAGCGCGGACGGCAGGCCGGGGTCGGTGTAGGGGAGGTGGCGCCAGGAGTCCAGGGCGAGCAGGTAGTCGCGGTAGGCCTCCTCGGGCGGGGTGTCCTCGCGCTTCTCCCAGCCGTTCAGCACGGGCGCGTGGCGGTCGAGGAACGCCTCGTGCTCCTTGGCGATGGCGGCCAGGTCCCACCAGCGGGTGACGGCCTCGGCGGTCGGCGCGAAGCCGAGGTGGCCGCCGCGGAAGAAGTCGACGTACGCGTCGAGCCGCAGCCGCTGGAGGGTGTGCCGGGACTCCTCGTAGAGCCGCGCGGGCGCGATCCACACGCCCGGAGCGGCCGTGCCGAAACCGAGGCCGGCCAGCCGGGAGCGCAGCACGTGCCGCTTCTGCCGCTCCGACTCCGGCACGGAGAACACGGCGAGCACCCAGCCCTCGTCCTCGGGCGGAGCCGTGGCGTAGACGCGCCGGTCGCCGTCGTCGAGCAACTGCCGGGCGTCCGGTGACAGTTCGTACCCGGCCGCACCGCTCTGGGTGCGGGCGGGCACGAGCAGTCCGCGTCTCTTGAGCCGCGACACCGAGGAGCGTACGGACGGGGCGTCCACACCGACCGCGGCCAGTAGCCGGATCAGTTCGGCTACCGGCACGGGGCCCGGTACGAAGCGGCCGTACGCGCCGTAGAGCGTGACGATGAGAGACCGTGGTGCATGCTGGTCGGACACGTTGATCATCTTAGGTCGTACGGATCAATCCTGGTCGCCTGCGGTGCCGCCGTCCGGGACTCCCGCGCCGCGCAGCCGGAATCGCTGGAGCTTGCCGGTGGCGGTGCGCGGCAGCGCGTCCAGGAAGACGATCTCGCGCGGGCACTTGTACGGTGCCAGCTCGCTCTTCACGAAGTCGCGCAGCGCCCCGGCGTCCCGTTCCGCGCCCTCCTTGAGGACGGCGTAGGCCACCACGACCTGCCCGCGCGCCTCGTCGGGCCGTCCCACGACCGCCGCCTCCAGCACGTCCGGGTGCCGCAGCAGCGCGTCCTCGACCTCGGGTCCGGCGATGTTGTACCCGGCCGAGATGATCATGTCGTCGGCGCGTGCGACGTACCGGAAGTAGCCGTCGGGTTCGCGGACGTAGGTGTCGCCCGTGATGTTCCAGCCGCCGCGCACGTACTCGCGCTGCCGCGGGTCGGCGAGATACCGGCAGCCGACCGGTCCGCGCACGGCGAGCAGCCCCGGCTGCCCGTCGGGCACCGGCCGGCCGTCCGCGTCCTGCACGCGCGCGTGCCAGCCCGGTACGGGAACGCCCGTCGCCCCGGGCCGGATCCGTTCGTCGGCCGCGGAGATGAAGATGTGCAGCAGCTCGGTGGCGCCGATGCCGTTGATGACGCGCACGCCTGTGCGTTCGTGCCAGGCCCGCCAGGTGGCCGCGGGCAGGTTCTCGCCGGCCGAGACGCAGCGGCGCAGGGACGAGACGTCGTGGCCGTCGAGCTCGTCGAGCATCGCGCGATACGCCGTCGGCGCGGTGAACAGGACGGAGACCCGGTGCCGGGCGATGGCGGGCAGCAGCTGCCTGGGGCCGGCCTGCTCCAGCAGCAGGGCGCTCGCCCCGGCCCGCAGCGGGAAGACCACCAGCCCGCCCAGCCCGAAGGTGAAGCCCAGGGGCGGACTGCCGGTGAAGACGTCGTCGGCGCGGGGCCTGAGCACATGCCGGGAGAAGGTGTCGGCGATCGCCAGCACGTCCCGGTGGAAGTGCATACAGCCCTTGGGACGGCCGGTGGTGCCGGAGGTGAAGGCGATCAGCGCCACGTCGTCGGCCGCCGTCCCGACGGCCTCGTACGGGGTGCCGGGCGCCGGGCGGTTGAGCAGGTCGTCCGGGGCGTCACCGCCGTAGGCTGTGATCCGCAGGCCGGGGATCTCGGCCTTGGCGAGGTCGTCGACGGCCCGGATGTCGCACAGCGCGTGCCGGACCCGGGCGATCTCGCACATCGTGCCCAGCTCGTGCGGGCGCTGCTGGGCGAGCACCGTGACCGCCACGGCCCCCGCCTTGAGCACGGCCAGCCAGCAGGCGGCGAGCCACGGCGTGGTGGGGCCGCGCAGCAGCACCCGGTTGCCGGGGACGACGCCGAGGTCACCGGTGAGCAGGTGCGCGATGCGGTCGACCCGGGCACGCAGCTCGCCGTACGTCCAGGACTCCCCGGCCCCGGTGAGGAAGGCCGGCCGGTCGTCGGGAGGGCCGTGGAGCAGTTCGGCGGCGCAGTTGAGCCGTTCGGGGTAGCGCAGCTCCGGCAGGTCGAAACGGAGCTCGGGCCAGTGGTCCCGGGGTGGCAGATGGTCGCGGGCGAAGGTGTCGACGTGCGCCGTGTCCCGTGGATTCATACGGTTCGCCCCCTTGGCGTGGTGGGCTCGCCCCTGGAGCGTATCGTGTTGGTGACGACAGTCAACGGTCCGCGATAGCCTCGGAGTGGCCCAGCCGGGAAGCAGGGTGGCGGAGAAGGGACCGGCAATGACCGCATTCTCGCTCGAACCGGCACAACTCGCCTGGTGCGCCGAGCTGCGCACCCTGGCCGCCGAGCGGCTCAGCCCGCTGGCCGAGAAGGGGGAACCGGGTCATGTGAACCGCGCGCTGGTCGCCGAACTGGGCCGACTGGGCCTGCTCGAACGGCTCTTCACGTCCGGCGCGCTCGATCTGTGCCTGATGCGCGAGTCCCTGGCTTACAGCTGCACGGAGGCGGAGACGGCCCTGGCCCTCCAGGGCCTCGGCGCCCACCCGGTCCACGCCCACGGCACCGGGCCCCAGCGCGCCCGCTGGCTCCCCCGGGTGGCCGACGGCACGGCGGTCGCCGCGTTCGCGCTGAGCGAGCCGGGTGCGGGATCGGACGCGGCGGCGCTGGCCCTGCGAGCGGAGCGGGACGGCCCGGCCCGCTGGCGCCTGACCGGCGAGAAGTGCTGGATCTCCAACGCCCCCGAGGCCGACTTCTACACCGTCTTCGCCCGGACGGCCCCCGATGCCGGGGCCCGGGGCGTCACGGCCTTCCTGGTGCCCGCCGACCGCCCGGGGCTGACCGGCACCGGCCTCGACATGCTCTCCCCGCACCCCATCGGCGCGCTCCACTTCGACGCCGTGCCGGTGACGGCCGAGGACGTGCTCGGCGAGGTGGACCGGGGGTTCCGGGTCGCGATGGGCACACTCAACCTGTTCCGTCCCAGCGTCGGCGCCTTCGCCGTCGGCATGGCCCGGGCCGCCCTCGACGCGACCCTCGCCCACACCGCCGGGCGGGACGCCTTCGGCGGCAAGCTGAAGGACCTCCAGGCCGTCTCCCACCAGGTCGCCGAGATGGCCCTGCGCACGGAGGCGGCCCGCCTGATGGTCTACGCGGCGGCGACGGCCTACGACGAGGACGCCCCGGACGTGCCCCAGCGCGCCGCCATGGCGAAACTGCTCGCCACCGAGACCGCGCAGTACGTCGTCGACACGGCCGTCCAGTTGCACGGAGCCCGGGCGCTGCAACGCGGGCACCTGCTCGAACACCTCTACCGCGAGGTGCGCGCACCGCGCGTGTACGAGGGAGCCAGCGAGGTGCAACGCGGCATCATCGCCAAGGAGTTGTACGCCACGTTGTACGCCCACCAGGAGGCCCGGTGACCACCGAGCGCGTCAACCCGCCCGACCTGTCCCCGCCCACCGGCTTCTCCCACGCCGTCGTGGCCTCCGGGTCGAGGGTGGTGTTCCTGGCCGGCCAGACCGCCCTCGACACCGACGGCAAGGTGGTGGGTCGGACCCTGCCGGAACAGTTCGCGAAGGCGCTGGCGAACCTGCTGGCCGCTCTCACCGCGGCCGGCGGCACGCCGTCCGACCTCGCCCGCGTCACCGTCTACGCCACGGACGTCGCCGCGTACCGCGTCCACGCCCCCGAACTGGGCCGGCTGTGGCGCGAGGCGGCCGGGCGCGACTACCCCGCCATGGCGGTCGTCGAGGTCGTCCGGCTGTGGGACGAAGAGGCGATGGTCGAGCTCGACGGCTTCGCGGTGCTGCCCTAGCGCCGCTCGGGACCGGTCAGGCCGCGACGGCCAGCCGCTGCGCCGTCCCGCGGTGCGGCTCCACCACGCGTCCGTCCGGCAGCAGCTCACCGGTGTCGTCGAAGACGATCGCCCCGTCGCACAGCAGGCTCCAGCCCTGCTCGGGGTGGGCGGCGACGACATGGGCCGCGGCGGAGTCGGTCGCGGGGCACTGGGTCTGGTGGGCACACATGGCGCACCTCCACGTCGGTAGGGCCATCCGGAGGATTCGTATGACTCTTACGTACAGACCATGCTCCCGACTCGAACACATCGGAACGGCCCGCCGGGAAGCGTGACACGCCCCGGACATTCCCAGGACGGTTCCACGACGGTCGGTGCGGACTCACCACCGAAGGAGTGAGGGGCGCGGGCGTGGGCCCGGGCGCCGGGTACGAGTGGAACATAAAACCACTCCTTTCGGGAGGTTCCCCCCATGCGTGTACGTCCCCTGCTCGGCACGACGGCCGGTGCCGCGCTGCTCCTGCTCACCGGTGCCACCGCGGCACCCGCCACCGCGTCCGCCGCGGCCCCGTACGAAACCGTGACGGTCGACGCGGTGGGCCGGATCACCGCCGACGGCACCGTCACCCTCTCCGGCACCTACAGCTGCCGGAGCGCCATCGGCCCGGTCTTCGTCAGCTCCTCCGTGAGCCAGGGCGTCTCCACCACCCGCTACGGCATCGGCGGCACCCGGGCCGTGTGCGACGGCGTGAAGCACCGCTGGGTGAACACGGGGCGGCCCACGCCGGGCGTGCTCGCGCCCGGAGCGGCCCACGTCGAGGCCACCCTGATGGAACTGCGCACCTTCAGCGGCCTGCCGCTGCCCAGCTTCCACGCGGTCCACGGACGGGACATCAGCCTGACCCTGCGCTGAGCGCGAGCCGGTGACCTGGGCCTCCCGCACCGCGGTGGTGCGCGGAGGCCCTCCTTGACTGTTTAATTGCGAGGCCTGTGCAAGAACATGACTACAGCAACAACGGGGTGAGGTCATATGTCGACCCGTCGGATACGAGGAGCCGCCGTCACGGCGGCACTGGCGACGGCGGTCACCGCCTGCTCGGCCCCCGGCAGCGGCGGCCAGGGCGACGCCAAGTCCGGGTCCCTCGTCATCGGGGTGGCTTCCGAGCCGGACACCCTCAGCCCGCTGCTCGGCTACGGCAAGGACGGCAACTCCAAGATCTTCGACGGGCTGCTCGCCCGCGACGCCGGCCTGAAGCTGAAGCCCGCGCTGGCGGCAGCGCTCCCCGAGGTCGCCGACGGCGGCCGCACGTACACCTACACGCTGCGCGACGGGGTGGAGTTCAGCGACGGCGAGCCGCTGACGGCCGACGACGTCGTCTACACGTACCGGACCGTCCTCGACGCCAAGACCAACAACACCTTCAAGAGCGAGCTGGACGCCGTCAAGGAGGTCCGGGCGAGCGGCGACGACAAGGTCGTCTTCACACTGAAGTACCCCTACGCCGCCTTCGCCGCCCGCACCGTGCTGCCCATCGTCCCCGAGCACCTCGCCGGCGAGCAGGACCCGAACACCGGCTCCTTCAACACCGAGCCGGTCGGCACCGGCCCGTACGTCCTCTCGAAGTGGAGCAAGGGCGAGAAGCTCACCTTCAAGGCCAACCCCCGCTACTGGGGCGGCAAACCGAAGGTGCGGACCTTCACCATGGCGGTCATCGCCGACGACGACGTACGCGCCACCCGGCTGCGCTCCGGCGACCTCGACGGCGCGGTCCTCCCGCCCAACCTCGCCGCCACGTTCAAGAACGACGACGGCAGGCGCACCTACGACGCCCGGTCCTACGACTTCCGGGCCGTCACCCTCCCCACCCCGAACAAGGTCACCGGCGACCGCGCCGTCCGGCAGGCCCTCGACGCCGCCGTGGACCGCGAGGCCATGGTCGGCAAGATCCTCGACGGGGCCGGCCGCCCGGCGTACGGGCCGCTGCCCGTCGACGACCCCGCCTTCACCAAGGCCGTCGAGCGCGCCCAGGACCTCGGCAAGGCCAGGAGGATCCTGGACGAGGCCGGCTGGAAGCCCGCCGAGGACGGCATCCGCGCCAAGGACGGACAGCGGGCCTCCTTCACCCTCCTCTACCCCTCCGGCGACAAGGTCCGCCAGGACCACGCCCTCGCCTACGCCTCCGACGCCAAGAAGGCCGGCATCGAGGTGAAGGCGGAGAGCGCCACCTGGGAGGTCATCGAGCCGCGCATGAAGGACACCGCCGTCCTCGCGGGCTTCGGCAGCACCGGCGACCCCGACTTCGGCCTGTACACCCTGCTGCACTCCTCGCTCGCCGGCGACGGCTTCAACAACATGGCCCGCTACGACAACCCGGCCGTGGACCGTGCCCTCGACAACGGCCGCCGCAGCCAGGACCCGGCGGAGCGCGAGGCCGCCTACGACAAGCTCCAGCGCGCCCTGGTGCAGGATCCCGGCTACACCTTCCTCACCCACATCGACCACCTCTACGTCCTGGCCGACCGCTGGGACGGCCTGAGCACCCAGCTCGAACCGCACGAGCACGGCTTCGCCAGCGGCCCCTGGTGGAACATCGAGGACTGGCAGCCGAAGCGGTGAACCGACTCCCCTGGGGAGCGATGGCACGACTGGCGGGACGCCGGGCGCTGTTCGCCGTCCCCGTCCTGCTCGTCGTCACCTTCGGCGTGTTCGCCATCGCCGCCGCCTCCCCGTTCGACCCCGTCAAGGCGTACGCCGGCACCGCCGCTCTCGGCGCCGACCAGCAGACCCTGGACCGGCTGCGCGAGAACCTCGGCGCGGACCAGCCCTTCGCCGCCCGCTGGTGGCAGTGGCTGACCTCCGCGCTCACCGGCGACCTCGGCCACTCCAGCGTGCTGCGGCAGCCGGTCGCCCAGGTGATCGGCGAACGGCTCGTGTGGTCCTCGCTGCTGTGCGCGGTCGCCTTCGCCGCCGCCGTGCTGATGGGCACGCTCCTCGGCGTGCTCGCCGCCCGCCGGCCCGGATCGCTCCTCGACCGGACCGTCACCTCCCTCGCCTACACCCTGGAGGCGGCCCCGGTCTTCTGGATCGCCCTGCTCGCCGTCTGGCTGTTCGCCCTCCAGTGGGACGTCCTCCCGGCGGGCGGCCTCACGGACACCGCCAGCGAACAGGTCACGGCGGGACAGGTCGCGAGCCGCCTCGTCCTGCCGGCCGGGGTCCTCGCGGTCTCCCAGCTGCCCTGGTTCACGCTCTACGTCCGCCAGGGCGTCGGCGACGCCCTGGCGGAGGACCCCGTACGCGGCGCCCGCGCACGCGGCCTGAGCGAACGCACCGTCCTGCTCGGCCACGCCCTGCGCTCCGGAGTGCTGCCGGTGCTCACCCTGATCGGCTCCCGCGTGCCCGAACTCATCACCGGGGCCCTGCTGGTGGAGAGCGTCTTCAGCTGGCCGGGCATCGCCTCCGCCACCGTCGAGGCGGCCACCGCCGTGGACTTCCCGCTGCTCGCCGCCCTGACGACCCTGGCCACCGCCGCCGTCCTCGCCGGGAACCTGCTCGCCGACCTGCTCTACGGACTGTTCGACCCGAGGGTGAAGCTCAGTGACATGTGACGCACCGGCGCCCGCCGGCGCCCCCGCCGAGACCGAGTGGCGCTCGCACGGCCCGAAACGCCGCTCCACCCGCACGCTGCGCGTGCGCACCTCCGCCCTGCTGGTGGGCGCGACCGTCCTCGCCGTGCTGCTCGTACCGCCGCTGGTCCAGCTCGACCAGCAGGCCGTCGACCTGGCCGCCAAGCTCCGACCGCCGTCCTGGGCCCACCCCTTCGGCACCGACGACGTCGGCCGCGACCTGCTGCTGCGCTGCGTCTACGGCCTGCGCGTCTCGCTGCTCGTCGGAGTGGCGGCGGCGCTGACGGCGACGGTGGTCGGCACGGCTGTCGGTGCGACCGCCGGGGCGCTCGGCGGCTGGGCCGATCGCGCCCTGATGCGGGTGGTCGACGCGTTCTCGTCGGTGCCGCATCTGCTGCTCGGCATCTTCATCGTCGCGATGTTCCGCCCGGGTGTCTGGCCGGTGGTCGTCTCCGTCGCGCTCACCCACTGGCTGTCCACCGCGCGGATCGTCCGCGCCGAGGTGCTGTCCCTGCGGTCCAGGCCGTACGTCGACGCCGCCGTCTCCGGCGGGGCGTCCCGGTGGCGGGTGACGGTACGGCATCTGCTGCCCGCCGTCCTTCCCCAAGCCGTCCTCGCCGCCGTGCTGATGGTGCCGCACGCCATGTGGCACGAGTCGGCGCTGTCCTTCCTCGGACTCGGGCTGCCCACGCACACGGCGAGCCTCGGCACCCTGATCCAGACGGCCCGCGGTTCCCTGCTCGCCGGACAGTGGTGGCCGACCCTGTTCCCGGGCCTGTTCCTCATCATCCCCACCCTCGCGATCGCCGGACTCGCCGGAGCCTGGCGGGAGCGGATCCATCCCCGCCGTCGATCGGAGCTGATGCTGTGAGCACCGGAGTCGAAACCGGGCCGGGCGACGTCGCCGCGGTGGCCTCCGGAGACCGGCCCGTGCTGTCCGTGCGCGGTCTCTCCGTGCGGTTCCTCATGCCCGGCGGGCGTCGTGTCGCCGCTGTCACCGATGCCCGGTTCGACGTGGCGGCCGGTGAGTGTCTGGCCCTGATCGGGGAGAGCGGCTGCGGCAAGTCCGTGCTGGCCTCCGCCCTGCTCGGCCTGCTCCCCGGCAACGCGCAGACCGCCGGAGCAGCTCACCTCGGCGACCTGGACCTGCTCGGGGCCGACGAGCGGACCCTCGCCCGTACCGTGCGCGGCCGGCTCGTCGGCCTCGTACCGCAGAGCCCGGCCGCCCACCTCACCCCTGTGCGCACCGTCCGCTCCCAACTGGAGGAGACGGTCGCCGCGTTGACCGCGACCCGGGGACGCGCCGCCCTGCGCGCCGCCGCCGAGGCCGCCGCCGAACGGGCCGCGTTCCCCGCGGACCATCTCGACCGCCACCCCCACCAGCTCTCCGGAGGCCTGGCCCAGCGCGCCGCCACCGCCCTCGCCCTCGTCGGCGACGCGCCCCTGCTGCTTGCCGACGAACCGACCACCGGGCTCGACCGCGACCTGGTGGACCGTACGGTCGACGAACTGCGGCGGCACGTCGACGAGGCGGGGGAGGCCGGCGGCAGCGGACGGGGCCTGCTGATGATCACCCATGACCTGGCCGCCGCCGAGCGCATAGCCGACCGGGTCGCCGTGATGTACGCGGGCCGGATCGTCGAACTGGCCGCCGCCGAGGACTTCTTCGGCTCACCCGGGCCCCGACACCCCTACAGCCGCGGCCTGCTCCAGGCTCTCCCCGGCCGCGCCTTCACGCCCATCCCCGGCATGCCGCCCGAACTCGGCGACCTCCCCGACGGCTGCGCCTTCGCCGCCCGCTGCGACCGGGCCACCGGCACCTGTGCCGCCGCGCCGCCCCCGGGCACGGTCGCCTGCCACCACCCGCATCTGCCGGAGGACGTCCGTGCTTGAACTGCGCTCCATCACCGCCGGATACACCCGGAACGCGCCGGTGGTCCGGGACGTCTCCCTGACCGTGGCACCGGGCGAGTCCGTCGGCCTGCTCGGCCCGAGCGGCTGCGGCAAGTCCACCCTGGCGCGGGTCGCGGCCCTGCTGCACCGGCCCGACTCCGGAACCCTCGTCCTCGACGGCGACCCCGTACGGCACTGGCGCCACCGCGCCCCGCGCGCCCTGCGCACCGTCTTCGGGGTCGTCTTCCAGCAGGCCCGACTCTCCGCCGACCCGCGGCTGCCGCTCACCGATTTGATCGCCGAACCCCTCCGCGCCACCGGCCGGAGCAAGGAAATCCCCGGCCGCGTGGCCGAGTTGGCCCCCGTCGTCGGCCTCACCCCGGACCTGCTGACCCGACGGCCGCACGAGGTCAGCGACGGCCAGCTGCAACGCGCCTGCCTCGCCCGCGCTCTCGTACTGCGCCCGCGCCTGCTGGTGTGCGACGAGATGACCGCCATGCTCGATGCCTCCACCGCCGCCGCCCTGGTCGCGGCCGTCGAGGACTACCGGGCCGCGACCGGCGCCGCCCTGCTGGCCGTCGGCCACGACCGCACGCTGCTCGCGCGCTGGTGCGACCGCACGGTCGACTGGGACGGCCTGTCCTGAGAAGCGCTACCGCGGCGTTCGGTCACGGTTCAGTGATCGTCCCAGTGACCCTCGTGGCCGGCGTGACGGTGACCGTCGTGCACGTAGTCGGTGTGGTCGCCGTGCCGCACGGCCAGATGGCCGCAGTCGTCGCCGTGCTGGTGGTCGTGGTTCTGGTGCACCGTGTGGCCGCCGTTCGCGCACTCGTCGATGTGACCCTCGTGCATCCGGTGGATGTGGCCGTCATGGGCGTAGTCCGTGTGGTCCCCGTGGGCGAAGGCGACGTGCCCGCAGTCGTCGCCGTGGGCGTGCGGGTGGTCCTCGTGCGTGATGTGCTCGGCGGTGGTCATGGGGGTGGCTCCTCAGGTGTGGGCGCTACGGCCCCTGGCCCTTCGGCGGGGCTGCGGTTCGGCGGCAGGACTATATGGCGATTTCTGCGTACATTGTCCGAGCACTCGCCGCCGTCCGCCATCTGACGGAGCGCGAAGGGGCCATGCGGGCCCTAGCGCACCGCGACGACCACGCAACTGTCGCCGTACTGCCAGACCGGCCCCGCTGTGCCGAACCCCGCCTGCCGCAACAGCTCCAGATGGGCCGAGAGGGGTAGCTCCGCGGGGCGGCCGGTGTCGAGAGGCTCCTCCCGGCGGCGGCGCTCCGCGAGGAGGTCGGCCAGCTCGGGGTCATCGGCGAGGGCGGCCCACCAGGAGCCCCAGTCCTCGTGGGTGAAGGCCCGCTGCCGGTCGGCTCGGCATCGCCCGACATGGGCGACGACCCCGGCCGGGCCGGTGGCGTCCTGGGGGAGATGGTCGCCGTTGACGAGGACGCCCCCGGGTCGCAGCAGCGAGGCGAGCTGCCGGTAGGTGCGCAGCAGGGTGTCGCGGTCGAGGTAGTGCAGGGCCGTCGTGGAGACGGCCGCATCCAGGGGCCGGTCCAGGCCCAGCGTTCCGGTCCAGCCGGGCCCGCCGATCTCGGCGTCGACGTAGCGGGCCGCGTCCGGGTGGTGGGTCCGGCCCAGTTCCAGCAGGACGGGGTCCCGGTCCACGGCCACGATCTCCGCGTCCGGCAGCCGCCGGACCAGCCGGGCCGCCAGGGAGCCGGGCCCGCAGCCCAGGTCGACGACGAGCGGTCGGCCCGCGCGCCCCGCCGTGACGTGCTCGACGACATCGGCGATCACCGTGAACCGCTCCTCGCGGTCGACGGCGTACCGCTGCTGCTGGAGCTCCCAGCGCTCCACCCATTGCTCCGCCGTCGCCAGACTCAGCCCCATCCGGACGCGCCACCTTGCCGTCTCGCACCTGACTCCTGCCGGCCCGAGCCTACAGGTGGAAACGGTTCCCATTACGCATAGTTGGCGGGGTCACTGGAGTGACGCAAGGACGGACAGCAGCCGGTCGATCTCCTCAACGGTGTTGTACACATGCAGACTCACCCGCACCGAACCGGTCTTCTCGCCCCCGTCGCCCTGGCAGTGGTGGTCGGAGCGGACCATGAATCCGTGGCTGAAGAGGATGAAGCCCAGGTCGCCCGAGTCGATGGCGCGGTGCCGCAGGGTCACGATGCTCTGACGCCGCTGCACGGGCGAGTCGGCCGCCAGGCTGAGCGGGCAGCCGAGGATCTCGTAGGCGTCCAGACGGCGCAGCCCGTCGGTGAGCCGGGCCGCCAGGGCGACGGTCCACCGCTCGATGCGTTCCACTCCGGCGGCGTCCAGCCAGTCCAGGGCCGCTTCGAGCGAGGCGATGCCCACGGTGTTCGGTGTGCCGCTCCACCCGCCGGGCGTGAACTCCGGGCCGCGCGCCTGCCGGGCCCACACCGCGCCCGACCCCGGCAGGGCCAGCGCCTTGTGCCCGGAGAAGACCACGAAGTCGACATCCGACTCGGCCACGGACACCGGCAGATGCCCGACGCTCTGGGCCGCGTCCAGACAGATGACCGCGTCCGGGCCGACCGCCTCGCGGACGCGGTGCACATTCATGTCGCCGCCGTACACGTGGTGCACATGGGTCGTGGCGACGAACCGGGTGCGCGGCCCGGCCCGTTCGGCCAGCGCGGTGTGGTCGTAGTCCCCGGAACCGCTCTGGTACGGCATCGGCAGCACCCGGACGCGCACGCCCTCCCGGGCGAGCAGCCGCTGCGCCTCCAGCCAGGGCGTGATGTTGGCCTGGTGGTCGGCGTCGGGTACGACGATCTCGTCGCCGTCGCGCAGGAACCCCGGCAGCCAGTCGCGGGCGATCGTCCGCAGCCCCTCGGTCGTGCCGCTCGTGAAGTGGACGGCCGACCGCTCCGGCCGGCCGTCCCCGAGGAACCGGGCGACGCGCTCGCGGGTCCGCTCGACCAGCTCCGTGGTCCGGTTGGCCCAGGTGTAGGTGCCGCGCGCGGAGTTGGCGTTGCTGGTGGTGAGGTACGTCTGCACGGCGTCCAGGACGGCCTGCGGCTTCTGAGCCGTGGCCGCGCTGTCCAGGTACGCCAGCTCCGGATGTCCGGTGACGATGGGGAACTGGGCGCGCAGCGCCCGCTGCCACGCGTGCGGATCCTCGCGGGGGATCGGTGCGGTCATGGCCGTCAGTCCCGCACCAGGGGCGCGCCCGCGTCCCGCCAGGCGATGATGCCGCCGGTCAGGCTGCGCACGTCGGCATGCCCCATCCGGGTCAGCAGCGCCGCGTACCGCGCGGACTGCTCGCCCACCGGACACGCCAGCAGCACCGGACGGTTCCGGCTGAACGGCAGGCCGCCCCGCAGGAGCTCGGCGAACAGCTCGTCGACGATGTTGACGGACCCGTCGATGTGCAGCGCCGCGTACGCGAACGGACTGCGCAGGTCGACCACGAGCGGCCGGTCGGTGTCGATCCACCGCCGGGCGTCGGCCACGCTGACCGACGGCGCCCCGCGCACCTCGGCCTCGGTCAGGTCGGCCGGGGAGTTCTTCCGGGCGGGACGGCCCAGCAGGTCGGGCCGCCGCTGACGGACGTAGCTCAGATAGCTCTCGACCCGGTCGCAGACGATGAACACGGCCGTCCGGCGCTCGCTCGACTCCTCGTCGAGGGCGCGCAGATGGCGGACCGCGCCGAAGTAGGCCGCCCCTCCGGTGGGGCCGCCCAGGATGCCGCAGCGGCGGTTCAGGGTCAGCATCCCCTCGATGGCCTCGTCGGCGCTCACCGACTCCATCGTGTCGTAGGTCTCCGGGTCGAACAGGCCGACCTCCTGCACCTCGTCGATCGTGCGGATGCCGGGGATGAAGTCGGACTTGGCCGCGACCAGCCCGACCACCCGCACCGAGGGATCCTCCTCCCGCAGCGCGCGGGCCACGCCCGTGGAGGAACCGGCCGTGCCCACACAGGCGACGAACCAGTCCGGCACCCGGCCGTCCAGGTCCTTGACGATCTCCGGGCCGGTCCCGGTCAGATGAGCCTCGGTATTGCGCGGGTTGAAGTACTGGTCGGTGTGCAGATAGGCGCTGCCGGAGGCGGACAGCGTCCGGTGGAAGAGGGTCAGCGGATCGTCCGTCGCGGTCGGGTCGAGACACTCGCTCTGCCCCGGCAGCTCCTCGATCTCCGCGCCGAGCAGCAGCAGGAGGTCCTTGATCTCCGGTACGCGCATCCGGTTGGTGACGCTCTTGAAGCCCAGTCCGTGCATGCCCGCGACGACCGCCAGCGCCTTCGCCGTGTTGCCGCTGGACAACTCCACGACCTGGCTGCCGTGTTCGACGGCCTCGGAGAGCAGCGGGCGGGCCATGCTCCAGGCCGCCCGGTCCTTGACCGAGCCCCAGGGGTTGAGCATCTCCAGCTTGGCGAACAGGTCGATGTTCCGCAGTCCGTGCACGGCCGGGTCCAGCCGCACCAGCGGGGTGTTGCCTATCGCCTCCGTGATGCTGTCGTACCTCACTGGGCTCCCCCCGAGGGCGTGATCGGCCAGAACTGGTCGTCGAGGCACCAGCGCCACATGTCGCCGTCCTGCCAGGCGGCGACCTTGTGGGCGGCGGGCTGGTGCTGGGCGCGGGTGGCGTGGAAGTCCATGGCGTACCCGGCGGTGTTGGCGAACGCCAGCAGGTCGCCGGGGACCGGACGGCGGGGCAGGAACACCGTGCGCCTGGTGATCAGGTCGGTCTCCAGGCAGAGGCTGCCGAAGAGGTGGACGGCGACGGGCCCCTCGCCCGGCCCCGCCCCGCTTCCGGGGATGACGACCGGGTCCATCAGCACTCCGTGGTCCTCCAGGGCGATGTCGTCCGCCTTCGCGGCCAGCCGTACGAGCAGTTCCCCGCCGGCGCCCTGGTCACGGACCTCCAGCACCTTCGCCAGCGTCAGCCCGCACTGGTCCAGCAGGGCCCGGCCGGGCTCGGTGTGCAGGTCGTACAGGTGCTCCAGCAGCAGTCCGGCCAGCGGACGGCCGCCCAGGGAGGCGGCGGGCTGGGCCAGCAGTTCGTCCAGGTAGGCCGGGCCCGCGACGGAACGGTGGGCCGGGTAGAGGCCGAGCGTGCCGCGCAGGGTGCCGGACTCGTTCCGCAGCCCGTAGCCGTGCCCGCCCCAGGTCAGGGGCGGGCGGCGGCCCAGGACGGCGGATGTGAGCGCCGTCGTGTACGCCTCCCACTGCTCCCGCTCGGCGAGGTAGCTGACCCCGAACCCGCCGCCGACGTCCACGGCCCGGGGCCTGAGCCCACGGCCCCGGCACGTCTCCAGGGCCGCCAGACACCCTTCGAGCGCGGTCGCCTTCTCCGCGACGCTGGTCGTGTCCAGATGGAAGGCCGCCCCGGTGAGGTCGACCGCGTCGCCGTGCCGCTCGACCGCCTCCAGCAGCACCTCCAACTCCCGTACGGGCGTGCCGAACCGGCTGCGTCGGCTGAGTACTCTCACCCCCGACGTCTCGAACCCCGACAGCCGCAGCAGCACCGGCACCGGGGCCGGCGAGTGCTTGCGCACCAGCGTGGCGAGCTGGTCAAGCTCGGCCACGCCGTCGACGCTGACCGTGACCCCCGCACGGGCCGCCAGCCACAGGAACTCGGGGTTCTTCGGCCCGGTGGCGGTGATCCGGCCGGCGGAGAAACCGGCACCGAGCGCGTGCTGTAACTCGCCCAGCGACGCGACGTCCACGCCCGCGTCCGTGGCGGCGAGGCGGCGCAGCAGCGCGCTGGACCGGTTGGCCTTGTGGGCGTAGAACACCTGGCCCGACAGATGACGCGCGCGGTACACGGACCGGAAGCGCTCCAGATTCTCGGCGATCTGGTCCGGCACCACCACGTGCAGCGGTGAACCGAGCGCGTCGGTGAGCGAGTGCAACGTCCCGGTCGCCGCCACGAGCGACCTCAGCCGTGGTTCCAGCCGCGGTTCGAGAAACAAGGGCCGGCCGTCCATGCGCGCTCCCTCCCCTGAAGCCGCTGCGCCCGGCATCCGGGCACGTCGGACACTCCCCGCGTTTCGCCGTATAGCCCATATCCATTCTTCGGTCGCTTTACGCCCTGAAAGGCCCGGTCCTGTCCGGTCGCCGGTGTGAAGCGGATCACGGACTGCTTCAGTCTGTCCTGAAGCCGTCCCTGACATGGTCGAAGACGGGGCGGTGGGTGTCCCACTCCGCCTCGGGCGCCGAGAGGTAGATGTCGTACTCGCGTCCGCCCTCACGGCCGTAGCCGAGGTCGATGGCGCGGAACGGGCGGGCGCGGCCCTGGAAGGTGAACTCCCATATCGCGGCGGGCTGCTCGCGGAAGGTCGTTCGCTGCATGCGCAGTCGGCGGTACGTGGCGTAGTTGAGCTTCGTGTTCGCCTCGATGTCGGCGAAGTGGTCGGCCGGGTTCGGTCCTGCCGGAGTGACGGTGCCGATGGTGATGCCGGCGAGGCCGGTGGGGTCGGCGTAGGTGACCTGTTCCGCGGTGCGGGTGCGGGCCTTCCAGTCGTTCGGGATGGGGAAGGCGATGCCGAGCTTCTTCTCCTGGACCAGGTGGTAGCCCTTGGGGACGGGGCTGGGTGTGGCGGTAGGTCGGCTTGCGGTTGTGCGTGGTTTATCCGACTGGGGTGGGATTGTGGCGTAAAGGGTGGCGCCCACGGCGAGGGTGGCGGACAGGGCCGCGGCGGTGGTGGTGATGCGACGGCGGGTGCGGGTTGAGTGGGGCTGGTCGCGCAGTTCCCCGCGCCCCTGAAGGGTGTCCAGTGCTGCCCGTAGGGAGTGTTCGGCCTCCTCCGCGGATGGGCGTTCCTCCGGGTCCCTGGCCAGGAGGGACTCGATGAGGGGGCCCAAGGGGCCGGCCTGGGTCGGTGGGGTCGCGGGGTCTGTGGCGATCGCGTACGCCGTCTCCATGGCCGTCGCGCGGCGGAACGGGGGGCGTCCCTCCACCGCCTGGTACAGCGTCGCGCCCAGGGCCCACAGGTCCGAGGCCGGGCCGGGGGTGAGGCCCCTGACCCGTTCCGGAGCCATGTAGCCGATCGATCCGACCATCTCGCCGGTCCTGGTCAGGGTGGACGAACCGGCCGTGGTCGCGATGCCGAAGTCGGTGAGCACGACCCGGTCGCCGGCACCCAGCAGCACGTTCCCGGGCTTGACGTCACGGTGCAGGACCCCGGCCTCGTGCGCGGCGCGCAGGGCGGACACCATGGCCAGGCCGATCCGGGCCGCCTCGTGGGGCGGGATCGTGCGGCCTTCCCGGAGGAGGTCGGCGAGCGTGTGGCCGGGGACGTACTCCATGACGACGCAGGGCCGGCCCTCGTCCTCCACGACATCGTGGACGACGATCACGTTGGGGTGGACGATCCGCGCGGCGCTGCGCGCCTCACGGCGCATGCGCTCATCGCGCGTGCCGAGCTCGTAGGCCGACAGGTGCGGCTGCTCGTGCAGTCGCTTCAGGGCGACCCGCCGCCCCAGCACCTCGTCGTCGGCACGCCACACCGTGCCCATGCCGCCCCGGCCGACCCGCTCGGCGAGCCGATAGCGCCCGGCGACGAGTCGCCCCTGCTCCGGCACCGTGTGCCCTCCGCCACATTGTCCGTGTTGGGCACCTTGATGCGCCCTGGGCACCATAACTGCCGACCCTGGGTCTACCTGGGCGGGAAGTGAGGGGGATCACGCCCCCCCCGGTGATCGGCAACGCCCCCCGCACCTGGCATCGATTCCCTGTAGCGCGCCGGTGACATTCGGGACGGACCCGTAGCAGGCGGACAGGGCAACGTATGCGGGGGGTGGCGGGTCGTAGGGGGTGCAAGGGCTGAGGCCCGCGCATTCGACAGGCAGACCATGGGGGAAACATGGGGGAGACCATGCAGATTCGCGCCCGAGGCATCCGTACCACCGTGGCCGCGCTGGCGGCCGTGGCCGGTGTCGCCGCAGTCGCCGTACCGGCCGCTGCCGCCACCGCACCGGCCTCGGACACACCCCGGTTCCTGGAGCCGGCCGAACTGCCGCCGCACCCGACCTCGCCCTGGTACGCCGGTCCCGTCACGGCCGGTCAGCCGGACCCGCTGCCGGTGTGCGTCGGCGAGGCCCTGCCGTCCATCGCCACCCACCGCTCGTACGGGACCGAGTTCGACACCAACGCCCAGCAGATCACGGTCGTGGAGCGCACGGAACAGCGAGCGAAGGACTTCGCGGCGCTCCTGCGCAAGGACATCGCCGGGTGCGCGGAGAAGCTGATGGAGCAGGATCCCGACCTGACGGCGACGCAGAAGTCCTACGGCCGCCTGAACGTCGAGGAGGGCGCCCACGTCTACGGCCTCCACACCGCCTCGGCGTGGGGTTCCTCCGACATCGGCCTGTTCTCGGTCGGCCGCGACGGCCGGACCGTGACGGTCGTCCTGTGGGGCCAGATGGGCAACTTCCAGCACGCCCAGGTGGCCGACTTCAAGAAGACCACCGTCACGGCGGTCAACAAGCTGTACTGACCGTTCCGGGGCGGACCCGGAGTGAGCACGCGAACAGACAGGGCGGGCCGGTCACCGGCTCGCCCTTGTCGCGTCTGATAACCCATCGAAAACCGATGCCATTCGGGCAGTCGTTGTTATGGCTAGATCATGAAATGGATGATCCTAAAACGGCCTCGGTCAAGTGGCTTCGCGCCAGGTCGAGTTGACGCTACTCTTGCCGGGCTGAGCGACGGTGTCCACTGCGGTGCCATAACCGTCGCCAGTTTTGTTTCTCCGGCCCCTTCCGCCTCAACGCGGACAGCAGGTGCCGGAGTCGACCGCGCACGGAAGGTGAATTCGAGTTGACCTTGTTCTATGGAGCAGCGCATGCCCTCATCGAGCGTGACGGGCGCTTTCTGGTGACCCGCAGGTCCGCCGTCGACGACTACATGCCACTGAAGTGGGATCTACCCGGAGGAACGGTCGACCCCGGAGAAACCCTGGAGGACGCGCTCGTCCGCGAGGTGTTCGAGGAAACAAAGATCAAGGTCGATATCGAGCGTCTGCTGTACGCCTACACAAATCTGGCCACTCTGCCGGAGCGGCAGACATTCCAGACGGTGTTCCTCTGCCGCTACGTGGGCGGCGACGTCCAACTTGATCCCGATGATCACGACCAGTTCGTCTGGGCGACCAAGGACGATATCGATGGCCTGGATGCCATGGGCTTCCTGGCGGGCTTCCGTGGGACACCGATGTACCGCACAGTGAAATAGCGAATCGGGGGGTGGGGGGCTTCCGTGCGAGTGCGATCTGTGGATGTCTACGTAACCTATCGGTGCAATCTGCGGTGCACGCACTGCTTTGTGGGTGAAAACCTGTCGACCGCGCAGAGTTTCTCCTACGAGTCGCTGACGCGGCTGATCGCGGAAGCCCGGCGGTGCTGGCAGACGGAGGAGATCACGTTTCTCGGCGGAGAACCGACCCTCTACCCCCGGATCGCCGACGCGGTCCACCTGGTCCAGCGGCAAGGACTCCGCGCCCGGCTCGTCACCAACGGCCTGCACGGCTTTCGGGCCTTCGTCGACCGGTTCGACGGTGCGAACCCGCCCGTTGTCGGCGTGAGCATCGACGGGTCGGGCCCCGAGACCCACGACGCGGTCCGCGGCAAGAGGGCCTTCGAGCGCCTCGTCGCCAATGTCGCCCACGCGCGGGAACGCGGCTATCAGTTGTTCGGCATCACGTCGGTGAGCAGGACCAACGCGCACGACGCCGTCGACACCCTCAGGCTCTGCGAGCGCCTGGGGCTGACCTGGGTCAACGTCCACTACGTCTCCAACCGCGGATTCGCCACGCCCGAGATGGTTATGTCCATACCCGAGTGGCAGGCGTTGACCAAGGAGATCGAAGAACTGTCGGCCGATCTCGCGATCGACATCCGCCTGGAGCGCACCTTCGTACCGGCGCGGGGTCACCGAAGGTCCTGTGCGGTGCGCAGCCACGACAACCTGCTCTTCCTGCCCGATGGACGGGTGTTCCAGTGCCCCATGTTCATCGATGTTCCGGACGCGCACTCCTACACCTGGTCGGGAAGCCGACTCGTAGGCCGGCCGGGCAGTGGGACCGAGGGGACGCTCTGCTCGGCGCGGAGTTCCGTCCACTGCCCCGCGCTCCGGCACGTGAACCCGCAGCTGCACACCGCCGTGGCCGCTGCAGGGCTGGAGATGTCGTGTGTGCTGGAGAAGACCCGTCTGAGCCGGGGGCTGGTCGTCGATGACGAGTGAACGCCGATGAGTGTCTGGACCGACGCCGACCTGGCCTTCGTGCGGGACCGCGCGCGACACTGGGATCTTCACTACTCGGAGCACTTCTGGGGTGGCCCGCTCTACGACTTGGTCGAGCCGCTTCTGGGCTCGTTCAACACCGACTTCGGCGTTCCCAAGCAGATCGGTACCCCGTCGGAGTCCCTCCCGGAGACCACTGCCACGGTTCTTCTGGCCCTGCACCGCATGGGTCTTCTCAGCGCCTCCATGCGGCAGCGCGTACAGACGTACCTGTGGTCCACCCACTACGCGCTCGCCGTCGGCATCGGTGACGACGCCAAGTACCCGGAAGCCGAGTGCTGGAGCTCGGTCTCACGCAATGTCTGGGCGACGGCCGCATCGCTCTGGGCACTCATCGCGACCGGCTACCGGGGCGGACATGAGGCACGGTACGCCTCCGCGGTGAGGTGGCTGGTCGACGCGCAGGACGAGAACGGTGCCTGGGGATTCAGCCGGGACGCCCGGAACCCTCCCTCCGTCTTCCTCACCGCGGTGTGCGCCTACACGCTGCGCATGACCGCGGCACTGCTCGACGAGGCCACGCACGGAATCGACAAGGCCGCCGTCCAGTCCGCCGTCGACACCGCGGTCGGATACCTGAAGCGAACCAGACGAAGGCGGAGCGGCCTGTGGCACACGGAAGCCGGGGAGCCGGAGCCGACCAGCAGCGCGATGGCCCTGTGGGCCGTGCGTCGATGCGGCAGCACGGACGACGGCGAGCTGGTGCGGACGGGTGTCCGATCGCTGTCGAAGGCCGTCGGCAACGGACGCTGCGCCGCGAGCCTGGAGATCGCGGCCGGAACACTTCCGGACTCGCGCGAGGCGATCGCGTTGCAGGGCTATACGCCGGCCATACCTCTGGCTCTGCTGCAGATCGATGTGGACCCGTTCCACAGGCTGGTTCTCGGACCGCTCCAGTATCTGCGCACGAGCCGCCAACCCGACGGCTGGGAATTCCCGGTCGTGGGAAACGCCCGGCAGGGCCGCTACGTCAAGGCCGTTCCGTACGTGGGCACCGGTGAAGCCCTGACCTTCACGACGGCGCTGGCCCTGCAGACCGCGCACGCATGGCACCGGCGGGTCATCCGCTGGACCATCGAACAGCGACTGACGAGGACGGGGGGACCACAATGACCGCTGTCCTGTTCGTGCACGGCACAGGCGTGCGAAAGACATCCTTCGACACCACGCTCGACGCCATTTCCCGGTCGTTGCGTGCTCGGCGCCCGGACCTCACGGTGCACGGTTGCTTCTGGGGTGGCCGGCACGGCAGCTCCCTGTACGCCAAGGGCGCGTCGATACCCGTGGCCGACGGCGCACGGAGCGCGGGTTCCCCCGAGGCTCCGGACGACCTGGACGTCATGGTGTGGGATCGGCTGCAGGACGACGCTCTCTTCGAACTCCGGTTGCTGGCGCCGACGGACGCGTCGGCTTCCCGAGGGGGAGGCTTTCATCCGGGCCGGGAGCCGGCGGGCGGGGCGCTGCGGAGCAGATACCTGCGGTTCGCCGCTTCCGACGCGGTCGAGGAACTGTTCAGCGGGGTCGGACTCGCGGGACAGTTCGCCGACGCCTGTCGCACGCTGGCCGTGTCGGAGGCGTTCGGAGAACTGGAGGTCAGTGGCGTCGCGGCCGCGGACGTGTGGCCGGCAGTGGTCCGGGCGACGGTCGCGGAGGCGATGCGACGAGCGGAGCAAGAAGACGCACCGGCCCTGCGGGTCGTCCACGACCGGGAGTTCAGGGACGCCTTCGTCAAAACGCTGTCACAGGCCACGGAGGACGAGTACCGCAGCGTGATCGGCGGTTGGGCGAAGCAACGGATCAGCACCTTCTTCGCGAACAGAACCACCTCCTACGTCTCACGACGCCGAGGAGCGTTCACGGACTCCGCGTCCCTCGTCGCAGGCGACATCCTGCTCTACCAACGGGACGGCAAGGCGATTCGGAGCTTCGTCGCCGAATGCGTCAACGCACTGGAGCCACCGGTGACCGTGATCGCTCACAGTCTCGGCGGCATCATCTGTCTCGACCTCTTCGCCACGGCCGGCCGGTCCGACGTCCGCCTCGTCACCGTGGGCACCGCCGCACCGCTGTTCTGGGAGCTCGACGCGCTGTGGGGCCTGCGCGCGGGTGCTCCGCTGCCTTCCGGCTTCCCGGAGTGGATCAACATCTACGACCAGCGGGACTTCCTCGCCTACGTCGCGGCGCCGGTCTTCGGCGACCGGGTGCGCGACGTCCGCGTCGACACCGGCATGCCGTTCCCACGCTGCCACAGGGCCTACTGGTTCAACACCCGATGCCGCGAGACCGTGCTCGGCGCATGCCCGTGAACGAGTTCCTGCATGCCCGCGCGCTGGTGGTGGGAATCGAGACCTACGCCGCGGGACAGGACTGGGAGCTGGTGGGCCCCGCGGCCGACGCGCTCCGGTTCACGGACTGGCTGCTGGACATGGGAATGCCCGCCGCCCACATCAGTCTCTTCGCCAACAGCGCGGCCCCGTCCGCCCTCGACGACTGGCGACAGCGGACGGGCCTGAGCGTCTCGGAGCCCGCGTGTGACGCCATCCACGCCGCGCTGCTCGATGTGGTCCGAGAGCACCCCTGCGACGTCCTCTTCTTCTTCTGGGGCGGTCACGGCATCACCGACCCCGAGGGCCGGCTGCGCCTGTTCACCAGCGACGCCCACGAAGAAGTGCTGCGCAATGTCGACCTGGACGACCTCATGACGGCGTTCCGCTCCTCGACGTTCGCCGAGGTCCGGCGTCAGATCCTGATCGTCGACGCGTGCCGGCGTTTCGTCCCCTACCGCGAGCTGCGCCGGGGACTGCCGACGGTGTCCCTGCCACGAGGCGAGCTGGGCAGGACGGACCAGTTCACTCTGTGCGCCACCCGGGAGGGCGACCTGGCGGCGAACCGCGCCGGGACAGGACGCCTGTCCTCGGTGCTGCTCGCGGAGTTGCCGGCCACACCGGGGAGACTGCCCGACATGGAGGCCGTCGCCCAGCAGGTCCGGATCGAGTTCGAACGTCTGCGAACGGCCGGCGAGACCACTCAGGTACCGGTGTTCTACTCGTCACGCGGCTATGACGGCAGCGTCCGTTCGGACCAGTTGGTCCCGTGGACGACGCCCGTCGCGGCCGGCCCGGTGGCCGACGCGCGGCAGTATGTGCAGCGGCTGGTGCGC
Organism: Streptomyces purpurascens; assembly: GCF_045040895.1. NCBI lineage: Bacteria > Bacillati > Actinomycetota > Actinomycetes > Kitasatosporales > Streptomycetaceae > Streptomyces > Streptomyces purpurascens. Next base: position 7,081,811 of record NZ_CP108341.1, read on the forward strand.
AGGCTGGAGAGCAGGCTCGTGGGCGAGGTCCGGCTCAGCGGCATGGGGCCGTCCTTCGACTCGTTGGAGCGCTCGTCCGTGGTGACCAGGGCGCAGGTCCGGTCCACGTCCATCAGCGCCGAGCACACCCTGGTCCCGGACGTCGTCGCCTACGTGCGGCGCACGGCCGTGCGCCGGATGATCGTCAGCGGAGCCCCCGGCATGGGCAAGAGCGTGCTGCTGGACCTCCTGGCCCTGGCGCAGTGCCGGGCGTACCAGGTCGACGGGTCGGCGATACCGGTGCAGGTGACCGGCCACGGGGACGTGGCGCGTGAGTTCGTCCAGGTCGAGGACATGCTGCGGCATGCGGTGCCGTTCCTCAGCGGCGCGGCGCAGGACGAACTTCTCCACCAATGCGTCTTCTACTGCGACGCGTTCGACGAGATGACGCCCCCGCAGCAGTCCGCCGTCCTGGACTTCATGCGGGGCCATCCGAACGCGTCGGTCATCTTGTCGACCCGTACCACGCGCGGGCTCGACTGGTCGGTGCCGAACTGTGTGGAGGTCGAGTTGCTCCCCCTTGACCCGCCCGAGGTCCTGCGTCATCTGGAATGCGAACTCGGCACGAACGTCGCCGAGGAGGTCTTCCGCCAACTCGCCGGCCAGGACTACGAGAGGGTCCAGGACGAGTGGCGAGCCGCCGGGGGCTCCCGAGAGCAACTGTGGTCCCTTTCCGCCACCGTGCCCCGGAAGCTTCCCGGCGAAGTGGCAGCACTTCGCCTCCGGCTGCTGCGTGACCCGCCCGCCGCTCTGCAACTGGCCCGAACCCCCTTCCTCCTGCGCGCCATGGTGACCATTCGGCGGGAAGGCGAGTACCTCGACCTCTCGAAGCCCGACATTCTCCATAGCCTGGTGACAGCCCTGTGGAGCAGGCTGCACACGGAAGTGGGCTACCGCGACATCGCGCTCGACCAGCTCTTCTCCGGCCTCGCCCCCTTCGCGGTCGAGCTCATCCGTGAGCGCCAGGAGTGCTACGACCTGGCCTCCGTGACCGCCTGGCCGGTCGAGACGGGGGAGGCCTCCGCCCTTCGTCTCTTCGAGGCGGCGGTGCTGGCCGGAATCGTCGATCAGGACGACTCGCGTGTCGCGTTCCGGCACCGCGTGATCCGTGACTACTTCGCGGCCTCGTCGCTGTCCGCCGGCATCCCGGACGGGCTGCCCGTCGAGAGGTACGTCGACCCGACGGCATGGTGGGTGGAGACGCCCTGGCGGGCCGCGCTGGGGTTCGTGCCCCGGTTCCACGACAGTTTGGAGCCCTTGGTCGCCTGGCTAGGACGGGCGCAGCCGGAGGCGGCCGCGCAGTGCATCAGGGAGAACGGCAATCTGCCCGGTGAGTCCGTGCGGCAGGTCATCCGCGGTGTGGTCAGAGAGCGACTCGCCGAGAGCACGGTGCGACCACCGGCGGAACTCGCGGCACTGGGCCGCGCACTCGGCATGGTCGGCGACGACCGCCCGGGCGTCGGTGTCGGCCATCTGATGACGAGCAGCGCGCCCGCCATCGAGTGGGCGTTCATACCGGAACAACGAGTTCCGTTGTCGGAGTCCCTTTCTGTCACCGTCCCGGCCTTTCACATCGGCAGGTATCCGGTCACCAACGCGCAGTACGAGGTGTTCCTGCGTGACGGCGGCTATGGGAAGGACCGTCACTGGACGAGGCGTGGGGTCGGCTTGCGTGACCGGCTCGGGTGGTGTGCGCCCGAGTCGTACGGACCACCGTTCGACCTTCCCAACCACCCCATCGTCGGCGTCAGTTACCACGAGGCGCTGGCGTTCTGCCGCTGGCTGGGCGCACTCAGGGGAGATCAGGTGGCCCTGCCCACCGTCGCGCAGTGGATGGCGGCCGCCAGATCGGGCGACGGCGTCGAGGGCTATCCCTGGGGCAGCGACTTCTCACCCGGCCGCAGCAACAGCAGGCAAGCCGGTATCAGAACCACGACCGCGGTGGGTGTCTTCACCTCCGGGGTGAGCCACTTCGGCCTCTTCGACTGCGGGGGAAACGTCTGGGAACTCTGCGCTCCCGAACGCGACACCCCGCGCACGCCGTGGCTTCGTGGGCTGCGCGGACGGCCGGCCCCGGAGGACTACCTCCCGATCAAGGGCGGATCGTTCGCCCACTACTGGTGTTCCGTCAAGACCCGGACAGACGTGACCATTCGTGAGGTCGACCGGGAGTGGGACGTCGGCTTCCGGGTGGTCAGGCGACTGCCCTGACGGCGACCGGATGGCGCGACGCCCCCGCCCCTCAGATGTCCCGGAACGTCTCGATCTGCGCCCCGATCGAGTTCAGCCGCTCCGCCAGGTCCTCGTAACCGCGGTTGATGACGTACACGTTGCGCAGTACCGACGTGCCCTCGGCCGCCATCATCGCCAGGAGGACGACCACGGCGGGGCGCAGGGCGGGTGGGCACATCATCTCGGCGGCGCGCCAGCGGGTCGGGCCCTCGACCAGGACGCGGTGGGGGTCGAGGAGCTGGAGCCGGCCGCCGAGGCGGTTCAGGTCGGTCAGGTAGATCGCGCGGTTGTCGTAGACCCAGTCGTGGATGAGGGTCTGGCCCTGGGCGACCGCCGCGATGGCCGCGAAGAACGGGACGTTGTCGATGTTCAGGCCGGGGAACGGCATGGGGTGGATCTTGTCGATCGGCGCCTCCAGCTTGGAGGGCCGGACGGTGAGGTCCACCAGCCGGGTGCGGCCGTTGTCGGCGAAGTACTCGGGCGTGCGGTCGTGGTCGAGGCCCATCTCCTCGAGCACGGCCAGCTCGATCTCCAGGAACTCGATCGGCACCCGGCGCACCGTCAGGTGCGACTCGGTGACGACGGCCGCGGCGACCAGGCTCATCGCCTCGACCGGGTCCTCGGAGGGGGAGTAGTCCACGTCGACGTCGATGGTGGGCACGCCGTGCACGGTGAGCGTGGTGGTGCCGATGCCGTCGACCTTGACGCCGAGGGCCTCCAGGAAGAAGCACAGGTCCTGGACCATGTAGTTGGAGGAGGCGTTGCGGATGACGGTGATGCCGTCGTGCCGGGCGGCGGCGAGCAGCGCGTTCTCGGTGACGGTGTCGCCGCGCTCGGTCAGCACGATCGGGCGGTCGGGGCGGACCGAGCGGTCCACCATGGCGTGGTACTGGCCCTCGGTCGCGGCGATGTCGAGTCCGAACCGGCGCAGCGCGATCATGTGCGGCTCGACCGTGCGCGTGCCGAGGTCGCAGCCGCCGGCGTACGGCAGCTTGAAGTGGTCCATGCGGTGCAGCAGCGGGCCGAGGAACATGATGATCGAGCGGGTGCGGCGGGCCGCGTCCGCGTCGATCGCCGCCAGGTCCAGCTCGGCCGACGGCACGATCTCCAGGTCGACACCGTCGTTGATCCACCGGGTGCGGACGCCGATGGAGCCCAGCACCTCGAGGAGGCGGTAGACCTCCTCGATGCGGGCGACGCGGCGCAGCACGGTGCGCCCCCGGTTGAGCAGTGAGGCGCACAGCAGCGCCACGCACGCGTTCTTGCTCGTCTTCACGTCGATGGCGCCGGACAGCCGACGCCCGCCGACCACCCGCAGATGCATCGGGCCGGCGTAGCCGAGCGACACGATCTCGCTGTCGAGGGCCTCCCCGATGCGCGCGATCATCTCAAGGCTGATGTTCTGGTTGCCGCGCTCGATCCGGTTGACGGCGCTCTGGCTGGTACCGAGCGCCTCGGCCAGCTGCGACTGCGTCCAGCCCCGGTGCTGCCGGGCGTCACGGATGAGCTTGCCGATGCGTACGAGGTAGTCGTCTGCCATGTGGTTGAGGTTATCTCAGATATGAGATGGCGCCCGACAGGTGGGTCCATTCGGGTGACGGGACGTCAATCCCGCCCGGCGGGCTCAGTGTCGCCGCGCCTTCGTGGTGCGCCGCCATCCGAAAGGTCCGGGCAAATCCATCGATGTCGTACGACGTCCCGTACTGCTGCGGGTGTACCGCGGGCCGTTCTTCCCGCCGCCGGTGGTGATGGACCAGGAGCGCTTGTTGATGTTCAGTCGCACCCCCGGGAGGATCCGGAAACTCTTGCGGAACGTGAGCGGCATGCCTGTCTCCTTCCGTTCGTGGCGTGGATACCTGGTTCGGATACCCCGGGAAGGGAGGTGCATGACCGCATGACGGGTGCCGGGGCATGACCATCCGGCCCTCGTGTATTAGAGTTATCTCGACATCGAGATATCTGCCGAGGTGACACCGCAGCCGCGCGGCACCACCGGTCCGGAGGTAAGGGCTACCTAACTTAGCCTTACCTTAGCGGATCGGCCAAGTAGTCGTGGCGGCAGGATCGTGGTGGTACGCGCACATCAATGAAGGAGACTGTCGTGTCGGCGAACAGCTTCGACGCCCGCAGCACGCTGCAGGTGGGCGACGAGTCGTACGAGATCTTCCGGCTGGACAAGGTCGAGGGCGCCGCGCGCCTCCCTTACAGCCTGAAGGTGCTGCTGGAGAACCTCCTCCGCACCGAGGACGGCGCGAACATCACCGCCGACCACATCCGCGCCCTTGGCGGCTGGGACTCGCAGGCCCAGCCGGCCCAGGAGATCCAGTTCACGCCGGCCCGCGTGATCATGCAGGACTTCACCGGCGTGCCCTGTGTCGTGGACCTCGCGACCATGCGTGAGGCCGTCAAGGAGCTGGGCGGCGACCCGGCGAAGATCAACCCTCTGGCCCCGGCCGAGCTGGTCATCGACCACTCCGTCATCGCCGACAAGTTCGGCACCAACGACGCCTTCAAGCAGAACGTCGAGCTGGAGTACGGCCGCAACAAGGAGCGCTACCAGTTCCTGCGCTGGGGCCAGACCGCGTTCGACGAGTTCAAGGTCGTCCCGCCCGGCACCGGCATCGTCCACCAGGTGAACATCGAGCACCTGGCCCGCACGGTCATGGTCCGCAACGGCCAGGCGTACCCCGACACCCTGGTCGGCACCGACTCGCACACCACCATGGTCAACGGCCTGGGCGTCCTCGGCTGGGGCGTCGGCGGCATCGAGGCCGAGGCCGCCATGCTCGGCCAGCCGGTCTCCATGCTCATCCCGCGCGTCGTCGGCTTCAAGCTGACCGGCGAGCTGAAGCCGGGCACCACCGCCACCGACCTGGTCCTCACGATCACCGAGATGCTGCGCAAGCACGGCGTCGTCGGCAAGTTCGTCGAGTTCTACGGCGAGGGCGTGGCCGCCACGTCGCTCGCCAACCGCGCCACCATCGGCAACATGTCGCCGGAGTTCGGCTCCACCGCCGCGATCTTCCCGATCGACGGCGAGACCCTGAACTACCTGCGCCTGACCGGCCGCTCCGAGCAGCAGGTCGCGCTCGTCGAGGCGTACGCCAAGGAGCAGGGCCTCTGGCTCGACCCGGCCGCCGAGCCCGACTTCTCCGAGAAGCTCGAGCTCGACCTGTCGACGGTCGTCCCGTCCATCGCCGGTCCGAAGCGCCCGCAGGACCGCATCGTCCTGGCCAACGCCGCGCAGCAGTTCGCGCTCGACGTACGCAACTACGTCGAGGACGACGACGAGGCGGGCAAGGAGTCCTTCCCGGCCTCCGACGCCCCGGCCACCACCAACGGCGTACCGACCCGCCCGACCACGGTCACCGCCCCCGACGGTTCCACGTACGAGATCGACCACGGTGCGGTGACGGTCGCGGCCATCACCTCCTGCACCAACACCTCGAACCCGTACGTGATGGTCGCCGCCGCGCTCGTCGCGAAGAAGGCCGTGGAGAAGGGCCTGACCCGCAAGCCGTGGGTCAAGACCACCCTCGCCCCGGGCTCCAAGGTCGTCACCGACTACTTCGACAAGGCGGGGCTCACCCCCTACCTCGACAAGGTCGGCTTCAACCTCGTCGGCTACGGCTGCACCACCTGCATCGGCAACTCCGGCCCGCTGCCGGAGGAGGTCTCCAAGGCCGTCAACGAGCACGACCTCGCGGTCACCTCGGTCCTCTCCGGCAACCGGAACTTCGAGGGCCGTATCAACCCCGACGTCAAGATGAACTACCTGGCCTCCCCGCCGCTGGTCGTCGCGTACGCCATCGCGGGCTCCATGAAGGTGAACATCACCAAGGACGCGCTGGGCACCGACCAGGACGGCAAGCCGGTCTACCTCGAGGACATCTGGCCGACCGAGGCCGAGGTCAACGACGTCGTGGCGAACGCCATCGGCGAGGACATGTTCAACAAGTCCTACCAGGACGTCTTCGCGGGCGACGCCCAGTGGCAGGCGCTGCCGATCCCGACCGGCAACACCTTCGAGTGGGACGCCGAGTCGACCTACGTCCGCAAGCCCCCGTACTTCGAGGGCATGACGATGGAGACCACCCCGGTCTCCGACATCACCGGCGCCCGCGTGCTCGCCAAGCTGGGCGACTCGGTGACGACGGACCACATCTCGCCCGCCGGTGCCATCAAGGCCGACACCCCGGCCGGCAAGTACCTCACCGAGCACGGCATCGAGCGGCGTGACTTCAACTCCTACGGCTCGCGCCGAGGCAACCACGAGGTCATGATCCGCGGCACCTTCGCCAACATCCGCCTGCGCAACCAGATCGCGCCGGGCACGGAGGGCGGCTACACCCGGGACTTCACGCAGGACGGCGGCCCTGTCGCCTTCATCTACGACGCCTCGCGCAACTACATCGAGCAGGGCACCCCGCTGGTCATCCTGGCCGGCAAGGAGTACGGCTCCGGTTCGTCCCGTGACTGGGCCGCCAAGGGCACCGCGCTCCTCGGCGTCAAGGCCGTCGTCGCCGAGTCCTACGAGCGCATCCACCGCTCCAACCTCATCGGCATGGGAGTCATCCCGCTGCAGTACCCGGAGGGCCAGTCCGCCGAGACCCTCGGCCTGACCGGCGAGGAGTCCTTCTCCATCGCCGGCATCACCGAGCTGAACGACGGCACCACCCCCCGTACGGTCAAGGTCACCACCGACACCGGTGTGGAGTTCGACGCGGTCGTCCGCATCGACACCCCCGGTGAGGCGGACTACTACCGCAACGGCGGCATCCTGCAGTACGTGCTGCGCAGCCTGATCCGCAAGTAAGCGGACCGGTAGGGCAGTTCGGGGCAGTTCGAGGGCCGCGTTCCCGGGTGACCGGGGGCGCGGCCTTCGCCGTTCGTACGGGGACATCGCCGGTGCTCAGCCTGAACACAGGGTTCCCTCAGCGGACCGGGACAGGATCGGTACATGTCTGGCACCCCCGGGTCCCTGCGCACCCGGCTCCTCCTCCGCATCGGCGCCGCCCTCGCCGCCGTCTGCGCCGCGATGGCGCTCGCCGCCGTCCTCGCCCAGCGGGCCCTGCTGCTGGACCATCTCGACGGCCGGGTCATGGACGCCGCCGAACACGGCCTGGCCGTGGCCTCGCTCCGGCCCGGCGACGACCGGGACCTGACGTTCCCCGCCGGGAACGGCCACCCCGACGGGCTGCTCGCGGCGCGGCTCGACGCGCGCGGCGCGGTCACCGCCGCTGCGGTCACCCGCCCGGACCGCGAGCCGCTGACCCTCACCGCCGGTCAGCGCGCCGCCCTGCGCGGCCTCGCCCCCGACGGCACACCCCACACCCGGACCGTTCCCGGCCTCGGCACCTACCGGGTCACGGGGCTGGACGCGAGCGGGGTCCAAATCCTCGCCGGGCTGCCCATGGACGACGTGCGGGACGTGCTGAACCGCCTGGTCGTGGTCGAGGCGGTCGTCGGGGCCGCCGGGCTCGCCGTGGCGGGCTGCGTCTGCGCCGTGGTCGTACGGCGTCAGCTGCGCCCCCTCGGCCGGGTCGCCGCCACCGCCGCCGATCTCGCCCGGGCGCCGCTCGGCCACGACCGGCTCACCGGCCTGCCCCGGGTGGCCGAGGCGGACACCGACCCCGGCAGCGAGGCCGGGCGGGTCGGCGCCGCGCTCAACCGCATGATCGACCAGGTCGAGACCGACCGTGCCGCCCGCCGCCTCAGCGAGGAACGGATGCGCCGCTTCCTCGCCGACGCCGGCCATGAACTCCGTACTCCGCTCGCGTCGATCGTCGGATACGCCGAGCTCATGAACCGTGGCACCGGCCCGGTCGAGCCGATGCTGGCCTGGCGCCGGGTCTCCGCCGAGTCGGCGCGCATGACGGGCCTGGTCGAGGACCTCCTGCTGCTGGCCCGGCTGGACGAGGGCCGCCCCCCGCGGTCCGCCGAGGTGGACCTGGTGGCCCTGGTCGCCGAGGCCGTCCGGGAGGCACGGGCAGCGGACCCGGAGCGCACCTGGCGGCTGGCGCTGCACCTCGACGCGCCGGCGCTGGTCATCGGCGACGAGACGGGGCTGGGCAAGGCCGTGGCGAACCTGCTCGCCAACGCCCGCGCGCACACGCCGCCCGGCACCACGGTCGTGGCCGCGGTGGAGGCCACCGCCGAGCGCCGCGTCATCCGCGTCAGGGACGACGGCCCCGGCATCCCGACGCACCTCCTCGCCTCGGTCTTCGACCGCTTCACCCGCGCCGACGCCTCCCGCTCGCGCCGCGGCCCGGGCGACGCCGGGTCCGGCCTCGGTCTGGCCGTCGTCGAGGCGATCGCGTCGGCCCACGGCGGGCGCACCGCCGTGCGCAGCGCGCCGGGGCACACCGAGTTCACCGTCGAGCTGCCTCCCGCCACGGCGACGGAGGGTGAACCGCCCTTGCCCGCCGAGGTGCCGGGGCTCTCCGAGCAGCGCTGACCGACGGCTCACTCGCCCCGGTACTTCGCCGCCGCGGCCTGGGCGAGGTCCTGCGCCTTCTCCAGAGCCGTGTCCACCGACTGCTGGCCGGCGATGGCCGAGGCGATCTGCTGGGAGACCGCCGTACCGAGCACGGCGAACTCGGGGATGCCCAGGAAGCCGATGCCGGTGTAGGGGCGGGGGCCGACGCCGGGGCTCTTCGGGTCGGCGGAGTCCGTCGCCGCGGAGTACTCCTGCCGGTACCAGGCGCCGGCCGCCTGCTGGTACTCGGGATTGGAGTAGAGCGACTTGCGGTTCCCGGCGGGCGCCGAGGTCCAGCCCATCTCCTGGCCGACCTGGTCCTGGTACTCCTTGGAGGAGGCCCAGGAGATGAACTCCCAGGCGGCGTCCTTGTCGTCGGAGGCCTTCTGGACGCCCCACGCCCAGGTCCACAGCCAGCCGGCCTTGTCGGTCCGGTCGTGCGGGGCCGGGACATAGCCCACCTTGCCCTTGACCGAGGATCCGTCGGCCTCGATCGACGAGGCCAGCGACGTGGCGTCGTACATCATGGCGCACTTGCCCTCGACGAAGCGGTCCAGGATCTCCATCACACCCATCCGGTCGGCGCCGGGCTGGCCGTGGGAGCGGACCAGGTCGACGTAGAAGCCGACGGCCTTCTTGAACTCGGGTGACGTCAGGCGCGCGTTCCAGTCCATGTCGTACCAGGCGCCGCCGAAGGTGTTGACGACCGTGTTGATCGGGGCGAGGTTCTGGCCCCAGCCGGGCAGGCCGCGCAGACAGATGCCGCTGGTGCCGTCGGTGCCGTCGATCCGGGCGGCGAGGTCGGCGACCTGCTTCCAGGTCGGGTTCGGCGGCATGACCAGCCCGTCCTTGCGGAAGAGGTCCTTGCGGTACATCAGGAAGGATCCCTCGCCGTAGAAGGGCTCGGCGTAGACCTTGCCGTCCTGCCCGGTCAGCGACGCCACCAGGTTGGGGAAGACGTCCGCCTGGTCGAAGTCCTCGTCCGCCTTCACATAGGAGTCCAGCGGGGCGAGCCAGCCGTTGTCCGCGTAGATCGGCACCTCGTAGGCGCTGAGGCTCGCCACGTCGTAGTTGCCGGCCTGGGTCGCGAACTCGCGGTTCATCCGCTCCCGCGCCTCGTTCTCCGGCAGCAGGGTGTAGTCGACCGTGATGCCGGTCTCCGCGGTGAAGTGCTCCTTGGTGAGCTTCTTGAGGGTCTGCACCTGGGGCGCGTCCATCGCGAGCACCGTGAGGTCGGCCTGCTCGCCGCGGGGCGGGTCGGTGTCACCGCACCCCGCGAGAACCAGGCCTAGGACGGCCGTGGCTGCCATGGCCGTCTGGGCGAGGCGGCTGCGCTTCATGACAACCCCGCCCCTACCCACCTTTGCCATTTATTAGGCATATGGAGACAAAAGGGATGGTTTACGGGCGGTCCCGACGGGCCTCTCCACGTCTGGACAGCGCGTCGGCCGCCACGGCGGCCAGCAGCACCCCACCGGTGATCATGAACTGCACGGCGTCCTCGACCCCCAGCAGCCCCATGCCCGAGGCGATCGACTGGATGACCAGCACCCCGAGCAGCACCGACCAGGGCGAGCCGCGCCCGCCGAACAGACTCGTACCGCCGATGACGGCCGCCGCGATCGCGTTGATCAGCAGCATCCCGGAACCGGCGGCACGGGCCGTCGTGGGGCTCGCCGAGGTCAGCTCCGAGGCCACGAACAGCCCGCCGAACGCGGCCAGCGTCCCCGACACCATGAACATCGCGACCCGCACCCGCGCCACCGCGATGCCCGCCCGCCGCGACGCCTCGACCCCGCCGCCGAGCGCGTACACCCGCCGCCCGTAGCGGGTGCGGCGCAGCACGTAGTCCGAGACGACCAGGACCACCAGGAAGATCAGCAGCGCGAGCGGCAGCCCCTGGAACCGGTTGAGGGTGTAGGCCGCGGCGAAGGTGATCCCCGCCAGAAGACCGGTGCGCAGCCAGATGTCACCCATCGGCCGGTACGGCATCCCGGCGGCCTGGTGGCGGGCGCGCTTGCGCCGGGCGGCCAGGAAGTACCCGGCCGTGCCGAGCGCAGCCACCGTGTAGGCCGCCGCGGGGTCCTCGAAATGCCGGCTGGTCAGGGAGGCGACCAGACCCTCCTCGTCGATGTTGATCGTGCCGCTCGCGCCCAGCAGGTAGAGCGTCAGGCCGTTCCAGATCAGCAGGCCCGCCAGCGTCACGACGAACGCGGGCACGCCGAGCGAGGCGAAGAAGAACCCGTGGAAGGCGCCCACGGCCATGCCCACCGCCACGGCCACGACCACCGCGAGCCACTCCGGCATCCCGTGGTTCACGTTCAGCACGGCGAACGAGGCCCCCGCCAGGCCGCTGACGGAGCCGACCGACAGATCGATCTCCCGGATCAGCAGCACGAACACGATGCCGACGGCGACCAGACCGGTCCCGACGATGCCCACGCCGAGGTTGGACAGATTGCGCGGCGAGAGGAACTTGTCGTCCAGCCCCTGGAAGACGCACCAGATCACGATCAGCCCGGCGATGACCAGCAGCGGCCCGCGCTCACCGTCCCGCACACTGCCGCGTACCTCCAGGGCGTAGTCGCGCAGGTTGCCGGACCAGCCCCGGGTGCGCGGCCCACGGTCGGGCGCGACCGGACCGGCGCTGCCCGGCCCGCCGTCCCGGTGCGTCCCGCCCCCGCTCACGGCCATGCCTCCTCGTCGCCCTTCGAACGATGCGCCACGGCGTTGTCCGCCGCTCCGGTGACGGAGGAGATGATCTGCTCCTGCGTCACGGTGCTCACGTCGAACAGACCGTTGTTGCGCCCGAGCCGCAGCACGGCGACCCGGTCCGCGACGGCCTTGATGTCGCCCATGTTGTGACTGATCAGGATGATCGCCATACCGCGGTCGCGCACCTCCTCGATGAGGTCGAGCAGATGGCTGGTCTGCTCCACGCCCAAGGCGGCGGTGGGCTCGTCGAGCAGCAGGACCTTGGGCGCCCCCATGAGCGAGCGGGAGATCGCGACGGCCTGCCGCTGACCGGCGGACAGCGCCGCGACCGGCACCCGCACGTCGGGGATCCGGATCGAGAGGGCGCGCATCAGGTCACGGGAGCGGCGCTCCATCTCCACCTCGTCGAGGACACCGACCCGGTCGATCTCACGGCCGAGGAAGAGATTGCCTACGACGTCCAGGTTGTCGCACATGGCGAGGTCCTGGTAGACGGTCGCGATGCCCAGAGCGTGGGCGTCGTGCGGGCGCTTGATCTGTACGAGCCGCCCCTCCCACTCGATGACGCCCCGGTCGGCGGGGCTGACCCCGGAGATCACCTTGATCAGCGTGGACTTGCCGGCGCCGTTGTCGCCCGCCAGGGCCACGACCTCACCGGCCCGTACCTGAAGGTCGACGTCCACGAGCGCCTGCACGCCTCCGAACCGTTTGGTTATGCCGCGCAACGCCAGAACAGGGGGATGGGCCACGGGGAATCACGTCCCTCACCGGGTGAGCCCGATCCGGTCGCAGGCCGGCCGGAGCTTCGGGGTGCAGATCTGGTCGATCGTGTAGACGCCGTCCCGGATGAGCGTCCGCCCGATCGTTTCGGCCGTCACGGCGATCGGGGTGAGCAGCACCGCCGGGATGTTCTGCGTGGTCGGGCTGTCCACGGTCCGCGTGACGAGGGCGTCGAGGTCGTTGTCGCGCGCCAGGGCCACGGCCATCGCGGCGGCCGCCTCGGTCTCCTGCCGGAAGGGCTTGTAGACGGTCATGTACTGCTCGCCCTCGACGATGCGCCGCACGGCGTCGAGGTCGGCGTCCTGGCCGGTGACCGGGGGCAGCGGCGAGATACGGGCGCTCTTGAGCGCCGCGATGACACCGGCGGCGATCGAGTCGTTGGCCGCCAGCACCCCGTCGATCTGGTTCGGGCCGAGGTCGCTGATCGCGGCGGCCATGTGATCGTGCGCGTTCTCCGTGCGCCACCCCAGGGTGCTGTACGACTTGAGGATCCGCACCTTGTCCTGGAGGACGGACCGGGACCCGCCCTCGTACCAGGCGGCGTTGGGGCTGGAGGGATCGCCGTTCATCATGACGACGCCGCCGCCGTCGGCCCTGGCTCCCATGCCCTTCAGGAGCGCCTCGCCCTGGAGCCGGCCGACCTGGCCGCCGTTGAAACTGACGAAACCCGAGATCGGGCCCTCGGCGAGCCGGTCGTAGGCGATCACGGGGATGCCCTCGCGGTCCGCCGCCCGGACCGAGGAGCGCAGGGCCTTGGGATCCACGACGTCCAGGATCAGGGCCGAGACACCCCTGGTGATCATGGAGTTCATCTGCTGCCGCTGGCTCGCCGCGTCGTTCTCGGCGTTGGCGTACATCACCGTGCACTCGGGGCACAGCTCCTTCACGCGCTTCTCGATCAGGGGCTTGTCGGACTGCTCCCAGCGGGGGACCGCGCGGCTCGGCAGCAGCAGGCCGAGGGTCAGGCTGTCGCCGCCCTCACCGCCGTTCTCGGTGCAGCCGGCCAGGGACGCGGCCAGGACACCGGCCATCAGGGCGACGAACACACGCCATCTGCGCCCTCTCACGGCGGACCTCCTTCATCGGGCCGTGTTCGGCCCTGGCGGGGGCGTCGGCCGGGGTTCCGGCTCGGGGTCGGCTCCGGGGTCTGGCTTGGGGCCCGGCCGGGTGTCGGCTCCGGGGTCTGGTCGCTGTGCCCGTTCGGGCCAGGCCGGTGGTCGTGGTCGCGGGGTCGGCTCGGGGCCGGGTCCGGGGCCTGGCCCTGGTCCTGGTTCCGGCCCTGCTCTCGGCGGCTCGAGGTCGGGTCCGGGGTCCGGTCCCGGTCCTTGCTCCGGCCATCGTCTCGGCCGCCCGGATTCGAGTCCTGGGTCTGATCCTGGTTCCGGCTTCGGCCATGGTCTCGGCGGCCCGGGTTCGGGTCCGGGGCTTGGTCCCGGTCTCTGTTCCGGCCACGGATTCGGCGGCCCGGGTTCGGGTCCGGAGTGCGATCCCGGCCCTTGTTCCGGTCGCGGTTTCGGCCCATGCCCCAGCTCCGGTCGCGGACCAGGTCCCAGCCGCGCTCCCAGGTCCGGCCCGGCTCCGGCACACGCTCCGGCTCGACCCGCGGCGGTTCCGCTCCCTGTTCGGGTTCCGGTTCCTGCTCCGGATCCGGCCGGGACACGACGATCTCGCTCCACACCTGCTTGCCGCCGCCGACCGGCACCGAACCCCAGGCCGTCGACATCGCCTCGACCAGGAAGAGCCCACGGCCACCCGTCGCCTCCCAGTCCACCACCACCGGCTTGGCGGGCGCGCGCGGCGAGGAGTCGTTCACGGTCACCCGCAGCCGGTCCGCGGCCAGGGTCAGGTCCACACGGACCGCGCCCTGTGTGTGCACCAGCGCGTTGGTGACCAGTTCCGACACCACCAGCAGGACGGTGTCGGCCTCGGCCACGACGTCCCACGAGCGCAGCGTGCGCGCGCTGAACCGGCGGGCGTGCATGACCGCGTCCGGCAGCCGCCACACCACCCAGCCCGCCCGCACCGGCCGGATCCGCATCCCGTCGTAGCGCAGCAGCAGCAACGCCACGTCGTCCTCACGGCGGCCGGCGTCGCCCAGCAGTTCGTCGGCCATCCGCCCCGGGTCGGAGGGGTCGGCCGCGGCGAGTGCCTCGCGCACGAGCCGCATGCCCTCGTCCACCTGCAGATCGGCCGACTCGACCAGACCGTCCGTCACCAGCGCGAGCACCGAGCCCGGGGCCAGGGCGAGTGCCGTCAGCGGGAACTCCGCGTCCGCGAGCACGCCCAGCGGGAGCCCGCCCTCCACCGCGATCTCCTCGGTGCCGCCGTCCGGAAGACGCACCAGCGGGGACAGATGCCCCGCCCGCACGAACAGCGCGTTGCCCTCCTCCATGTCCAGTTCGACATAGCAGCAGGTGGCGAACAGATCGGTCTCCATGCCGACGAGCAGCCGGTTGGCGTGTCCGACGACCACGTCCGGAGGATGGCCCTCAACGGCGTAGGCCCGGACCGCCGTACGCATCTGGCCCATGATCGTCGCGGCCCCGGCGCTGTGCCCCTGCACATCACCGATGACCAGGGCCACCTTGCTCTCCGACAGCGCGATCACGTCGTACCAGTCGCCGCCCACCTGGAGCCCGCGCCGGGCGGGCAGATAGCGGGCCACGGCGGTGCCGCCCGGCAGCCGGGGGAGCCGGCGCGGCAGCAGACTGCGCTGCAGCATCGTCGCGAGCTCCTGCTCGGCGTCGTAGGCGTGCGCGCGCTTCAGGGCCTGCCCCACCAGCCCCGCCGTCGCCGTCAGCAGGGCCCGCTCCTCGGGGGCGAACTCGTGCGGTGCGTCCCAGCCGACCAGGCACACCCCGGTCACCCTGCTCTTGGCCGGCAGCGGCAGGACCGCGAGCCCGCCGGGGCCGATCCCCTGGAGCCCGGGCTCCAGTACGGCACCCGCCGGCCACAGGCTCATCCGCCCGTCCCGCAGCGCCGCCTGGAGCGTGGGCAGGGCGGCGACCGGCGCGTCGGGCCACTCCGAGCGCCACTCGGCCCGCCACAGGTCCGGCCAGGCGCCGGAACTCGGCGGATCGAGCACGGTGACCGCCAGCCGGTCCTCCAGCAGCTCGGCGAGCGCCACCCGGTCGGCGTCCAGCGGCTCGCGCAGCGCGGCCACCACCACGCGGCTGACGTCCCGGACCGTCACAGCGTCGTCGAGCGCGGCCGTCAGCCACTGGATCCGGGCGACGTCGCTGGCGCTCCGGCGCAGCACGGGGGCGGCGGTCACCACGCCGAGCACCCGCTCCGGAGCGCCGTCGGGCCCCTTCCGCACGCGGCAGTTCAGGCGCAGCCAGCACAGTTCGCCGGTGGGCCGGCGGATCCGGAACTCCAGTTCCCGGCGCCCAGGGGTCTGCGCGGACGGTTCGATCACCGACATCAGGGCGGGGACGTCCTCCGGAACGCTGCACGAGAGCAGGGTGTCGGTCTTGCCGTCGAAGCCGTTGTCGGGGATGCCGACGAGTTCGAGCAGGGCCTGGTCCGTCTCGACCAGGCCGGTGCCAGGCGCCAAGGCGAAGGAACCGACACCCATGGCGCGCAGCGCCGAATCCAGCAGGGGCGAGGGAGCACACCGGTCGGCCTCGCCCCGGAGCCGCCCGGCGACCGCCTCGGCATACCGCTCCAGAAACTCCCGCTGCTCGGCCCCGAAGCCCTCCCCGGCCTCTCCCACCACGACAAGACACCCCAGCCACCCACCCGCGGCCCCCAGCGGCAACGCCCCGAGCGGCGCGGCGGAGGCTCCGCCTTCCTCCAGGCCGGCGAACACCACATCCCCGAGCCACAACGCCCGCCCACTCCGAAAGGCCTTGGCGATGGCCACCCCTCCGCGATCCGCCCCTGGGGGGTCACCAGGGGAGGGCAGGGGCGCGGTGCTGCCTCCCTCCGGCCCGGATGGGGCGCTGCCTCCCTCCGGCCCGGAGGCGTCGTCACCGCCCGGCTCGGCGGGGCCGCTTGGTCCCGGCTCGGCCGGGTCAGGTCCCGGACCCGCACCCCCGGCCCCGGTCACCCCACCCCCCGCCACCGGCGAACGTCCACCCTCCTCCGAAACCGGCACCCGACCCGGCAACCCGTAGCGCTCCGGCCCGGCGCCGGCCGATTCCACCGAGCGGAGTTCCGTACCGTCCTCGCTCCGTACGTACACGGCCGCCAGTGCCACCCCGGCGAATGCCAGGATCCGCTCCCGCGCGGCGAGCTCCGGCTCGGGGCGGGGCGGACCGGTGCCCCCGTTCCCCGGCGCCCGAAGACCGGGGACCGCGGCCCGGGCATCGCCGTAATGGGGCATGTCCGCATCCACCTCCCGTCCGTGCCGCGGCCACCGGCAGGTGGGAGTCCCCGGAACTCAGGCGACGACGACACGGCGGATCCACGCCGCACATGAGCGGCAGGGCACCCACACAACAGAATCGCACACCTGGATAACAGCGACATATGGGACAGGCGGCCCGGCATGGTCGGCGCACCCCGCGATTTCCGGCCACTCGTGCCCCTCCGTGCCGCCGCCCGGCTACCGTTGCGCCGCATGACCCACACCGAGATCGAGATCACGCCGGAACTGATTCGGGAGCTGCTGCGCGACCAGCACCCCGACCTGGCCGATCGCCCCCTGCGGCTCGGCGCGCGCGGCTGGGACAACCAGCTCTGGCGCCTCGGTGACGACCTGGCCGTGCGGCTGCCCTGGGCGACGGGTTCCGTGGACGTGCTGCTGCGCAAGGAGCACACCTGGCTCCCCGTACTCGCCCCGACGCTGCCCCTGGAGGTGCCGGTCCCGCAGCGCCTCGGTGAGCCCTCCGACCGCTTTCCGCACGCCTGGATCGTCACCACCTGGGTGCAGGGCGCCCCCGCCGACCGCGCCCCCGCCACCCGTGCGGCGGAATCGGCCGAGGCCCTGGCCGCCTTCCTGACGGCTCTGCACCGCCCCGCCCCCGAGGACGCACCCGTGGGCCGGAGCCGCGGCGGGCCGTTGTCCGAGCACGCCGAGGGGTTCGCCCACCAACTCGCCACGGCCACGGAGCTGGGCCTGGTCGAGGACCCGGAGGCGATCCGCGCGATCCTGGACGACGCCCTCGCCGCGCCCGACTGGACGGGCCCCGCGGTCTGGCTCCACGCCGACCTGCACGCGGCCAACGTCCTCACCGCCGACGGCACCTTCTGCGGTGTGATCGACTTCGGCGACCTCTGCGCAGGCGACCCCGCCTGCGATCTCGCCGCCGCCTGGAACCTGTTGCCGGACGGCGCCGCCGACCGCTTCTTCGACCTCTACCGCCCGGCCGTGGACCCCGCGACCCGGCGCCGCGCCCGAGGCTGGGCCGTCGCGCGCGCCCTCGCCTGCATGATCATCGGAGACGCCGGAGATCACGGCCGCCCCGGCGGCAAGCCCACGTGGGGCCCACCGGCCAAGGCCGCCCTGCACCGCGTCCTGGCCACGGCCGACCACGCGTGACCCGGGGCGGGTGCCGTCACCCGGCAGCGGGCCCGGCGACCGGGGCTCACCGGTCACCGGGCCCGCCCGAAGTGGCGGTTCAGCCCACCCGGCAGGGCAGGCTCGTCGTACTGTCGCCGCCCGGAGCGGTGGCGGTGTAGCCGAAGGTCGTGCTCCTGCCCGGAGCCAGGGAGCCGTTCCAGCCGGCGTTGTGGACCATCACCGACTGGCCGTTGTAGGTCGCGTTGCCGCTCCACAAGCTCTCGATCTTGTGGCCGGCGGGGAGGTTCCAGTCGACCATCCAGCCGAGCATCGGGACGGTGCCGGTGTTGGTGACGGTCACCTCGGACTGGTAGCCGCCGTTCCAGCTGCCGGTCGTCTTGCGGGTGGCCGTGCACGTGCCGGGCACCGGCTCGGACGGGTTGCCCGGCTCCTTGATGCCGGTCACCTCGCCGTTGCCGCCGTCGAAGACGATGTCGGAGCAGGAGTAGAAGGTCTCCTGGCTGTCGGAGCGCTGCCAGACCATGTAGATGATGTGCCGGCCGTCCTTGTTGGCGGGGAGCTTGCCGGTCCAGGAGTAGTTGGCCTCGACCGTGCCCGGGGACCCGTTCAGCGGCGGGTGGTCGACGCTCAGGAACGGCCGTTCCTCCATGTCGTTCCAGGTGAGCGTCTTGGCCGGGTCGAAGCCGTCCTTGGTGATGTAGACGTAGAACCAACCCGGGTGCGCCGCCCAGGCGTTGTACGAGAAGTCGACCGTCGCGCCCGAGGTGAGGTGCGTGAGCGGCCAGTCCTTGCTGGGCGCGTTGAACCCGGTGAAGTTGGTGTTGCCGCCGCTGCACAGCTCGCCGTCCGGCACGAAGCCCCGGGTGCGGCCGGCGCCGTCCGAGCGGAGCACCGAGAACCAGTTGTAGAACGGCGTGGTGCCGCTGACCTGCTGGGCGTTCCGGCAGGCCGGGTTGACCGGCTTGATCTCACCGGTGTCGGTCAGACCGTCCTGCCAGCACAGGAAGGTGCGGCTGCCGGGCTTCATGGGAGTGCCGTGGGCCTCCGCCTCACCGCCGGCCGTCATGACCAGACCGAGGGCCGGGACCGTGACGAGCAGGGAGAGCAGGACGAGGAAGAGGGCCCTGGCCCGGGTGGGGAGCGTTAATCGGGACATCGTGAGCCTTCCCGGCTCTTTTGTCAGGATCATGACAGCATCATCCGTTCCTTGGGATACGGGCCTGCGGATGCGTGTGTGGGGATGCGCGGAGTGGGAGCGACTCAAGGGCGGGTTCCGGTCCACCGTGATGGGAGCGCTCCCACCCCGCCTGTTGCGGAAGTTAGCGCCGAGGGGCGCGGTTGTAAACGGTTGTCACACCGGGACTGCCGGTCAGGCCCGGCGCAGGACGCGCTGGGCCGCCTGCCGCAGGGCCGCGACGAGCGGCTCGTCCCGGCGCCTCGGGAGCCAGCCGAGCGCGGCCGTCCAGGGTTCGAGGCCGGTGACGTCGACGTACGACACGCCGTGGCGCGGATAGAGCCGGCGGGTCGTGTCCGGCGGCAGCTGGATCCCCTGCCCCATGGCGATCAGCGGCAGGGCGCTCTCGTAGTCGACGATGGCGTGCGGGCTGAACCGCACCGGGGTGCCGTCCGGTCGTGGGTCGGCGGACCAGAAGTCCCGGAACACCTTCGGGACCTGCTCCGACCAGCCGATGTGGGGCTGGTCGGCCAGGTCCGCGAGGGTCAGCGCGTCCCGGCCGGCGAGAGGGTGACCACCCGCCATCGCCGCACAGCGCGCCCCGCTTGCCAGTGCCAGGGTCTGGACGCCGTCGGGCACGGGCAGAAACAGGAACGCCGCGTCGACCTCGCCCCGCAGGATCGCCGGGCCCGCGTCGAAGCCCATGCGCACGACGTCGACCTCCACCTGCGGGACGTTGTCCCGCAGTTCCTCCAGGACGGCCGGGATCGGGTCCATCGAGGTGATCGCCTCCAGGGAACCGATCACGATCCGGCCCGCGGCCGCGTTGGCCTGGGTCTCCGCCTCGCGGCGCAGCTCCTCGGCGGCTTCCACCACGGTCCGGGCCCGCCCCACGAGCGCCTCGCCCGCCGCGCTCAACGCGACCCTGCGTGTCGTCCGGTCCACCACGGCGACACCCAACCGCTCCTCCAGGGCGGTGATGTGCCGCGAGAACGTCGGCTGCGCCATGAAGGCCCGCCGCGCCGCCCGCCCGAAGTGCAACTCCTCGGAGAGAAGCAGGAACAGCTGCAACTGCTGGATGCTCGGATACCTCACGTCGCTCCCGGTGCAGCCATGTCTCCGAGGCTACCGCCGCAGTGGCCCGAAATGGGTTCGATCCGGTTGGCCCAGGAGGCGTGGGTCGGGGCGCCGTCCGGTCACCCCGTCGGGCGGCGCATCCCGGCAACGGCCATCTCAGTTACGGGACAGCCCTGAGTGCGTCAGTCGCGATACGCGACCTGACGCAGCGTCACCTACGGTGAATCGGCTGACGAGGATGATGGCGGCCGGGCACGTCGTTCTGCGGCGTCGAACGCGGGCGCGAGCGGGGCCAGCGCCGCGCGGAGCTGATCGGGCAGTGAGCCGGAGGGCACGACCAGACTTCCGGCGCCGAAACTCCCGGTGGTCCCTGCGTTCCCGGCCGGCCGGAGCCAGGTTTCCAGTGCGATGCGAACCGCCGCGGCCACGCTCGCCGCGAGAACGCGGGCGGTGTGCGCTTCGGCGTCACCCAGGCGTTCGGCGATCACCGCCGTGAGAGGGGGCTCGATGTCGGCGGTGGTGTCGAGGTACGCGTCGCGCAGCGCGGTCCGGGTGGTGATCAGCAGTAGCGCCTCGTGCTCGCGCTCACCGGCGTTCGTGTACTGCTCGACCACCGCTTCGGCGACGGCGTCAGCCAGGTGCACTTCTGCGGGCCGGGCCGCGACCGCCGCCGCGATCCGCGCCTCCCGGTCCGCGGTGACGGCGGAGACGATCGCCTGCTCGCGGCTGGCGAAGTAGTTGTTGTAGGTGCGCGGCGAGACCCCGGCCGCCTCGGCGATGTCCTCGACCCGCACCTGGTCCGGTCCGTGCTCCACGGCCAGACGCAGGGCCGCCTCGCGTAGCGCCTCGCGGGTGGCCTGCTTCTTCCGCTCCCGCAGCCCTGATGGTGGTGTCGTCACGGTGTCAGCGTTCCATAGAAGGCTGCGTGCGCGCAAACTTGCGTGCACGCACTTTTCCTGTCAGCCTCGAGCCGGCCGAGACCGACAGGGAGGACGTCACCATGCGGGCAAGAGGAATGACCTACGACACCGGGTTCGTCGTGCACGGCCAGATATCCCGCGAGCACTTCGATCCCGCGGTGGTCCGGCGCGAGCTCGCCATCATCCGTGACGACCTGCACTGCAACGCGATCCAGATCATCGGCGGCGACCCGGACCGACTGGAGCTGGCCGCCGGTGCCGCCGCCGAGCTCGGCCTGGAGGTCTGGTTCTCGCCCTATCCGCTGGAGCTGGATCCGGAGCAGATCCTCACGCTCTTCCGCGACTGCGCCGAGCGAGCGGAACGGCTCCGCCGGCAGGGGGCCGCAGTCGTGTTCGTCGCAGGGGTCGAGCTGAGCGTGATGAACCGCGGGTTGCTGCCCGGAGCGAGCCCCGAGGAGCGGGTCGAGCACCTGATGAGCCACCCCGAGCGGCGGGCCGAAGCGATGCGCGAGCTCGGCGTGCGCATGAACGCATTCCTCCGCGATGCCGCCGCCACGGTCCGCGAGCGCTTCCAGGGCAAGCTCACCTACGCGTCCATCCAGTTCGAGCAGGTCGACTGGACTCCCTTCGACATCGTGACGTTCGAGCTGATCCGCTCCGCCGAGGTCGCCGACCGGTTCGGGGACGCGGTGCGCACCCTGGCCCAAGGGCCGAAACCGCTCGCCATCACCGGGTTCGGCACCGCGGCCTATCGCGGCGCGGGAGACCGCGGTGGGCGGGTGCTGGAAGTGGTCGAGTACGACCCGGAGACCAAGGCCCCGGTACGACTGAACGGCGTGTACGAGCGTGACGAGGCCGGCCAGGCCGCATATCTGGGCGAGCTGCTGGACATCTTCGAGACCGAGGGCGTGGACAGCGCGTTCGTGTTCCTGTTCGCCTTGCCCGGCTACCCGCACCGCCCCGACGGCGACCCCAGGGACGACTTGGACCGGGCCGGCCTGGGCATCGTCAAACTCCTCGAAGGGCGCCGGGGGCAGACCTACCCCGACATGGAATGGGAACCCAAGGCCGCCTTCGCGGCAGTGGCACAGCGGTATCGGAGGTGACAGGCCCCGCGCACGGTGACCACGTCTCGGGAGCGCGCGAGTTCTTGGAAGGCGCCGGCATCGGCTGTGGGTTCGCGGTGCCCGTCGACCACCACCTCACCACCTCCGGCGGCGGGCGCATGCGCGCGGACCGGGCACTGCACCTGGTCGAGCCGGACGGGTGGAACCGCCACTGCCCGCCGGTCCGGAACCGCCAGATCACGCCCTCGAACTGCTGCCGCAGGGCCTTGGGGTACGGGCCGTACTCGCCGATCGGCAGGCGCGGCTCGATGAACTCCCACTCTTCGTCCGTCAGTTGCGCGCGCGTCACGCACGACGGACTACCGGGCCAGGGCCTGGAAGGGGGCGAAACCCACGGATCGATCACGGCCCGATCCGCGCTAGGCGGGCTGCGGAGCGGGCGTTTCCGGAGCGGCCGCGACGTTGCGGGTCTCGCGCATGATCAGCAGGCCGTTGACCACCATCAGTGTCGCGGTCAGGAAGTGGACGCCGAGCGCGGTGGCCACAGAGCCGTGGTGGGCCAGGACGTTGGTCATGTCGCCGTACGCGGCGAGTGCTTCCCTACGGGCGGCCGAGACAGACGCTCTGCCGGCAGACCATGACCGTGCCCACCGCGCTGACCCCCGCTGGACACGGACCGGCTCGACACGGGGCCGTGGCGGCGCGCCCGCGGACTCGCAGACGCCGCACCTCATCCGGGGTGAGCGGATTGGGTCGCGCCCGCAGCAGCTCCCGTGACTGAAGATCGAAGAAGGGTGCGGCTCTTCTTGAGGGACCCGGTGAGCTGGGCGGATACCTGTCCTCCTTGAGAAGGAGTTGCACCCACCCGCTTGTCGTTCGACGGCGGAAGCGATAGCGGCGGTCAGCGCTCAGCAGGCTCCCACCACACCAGATTGGCGGCTGCCTGGGCCACTGGCTCGATGATCTCCCATCCTTCGGCGATCAGCCCATCGTCGATCCGCCAGATATCGACGACCGTGATCTCCGGCCCGGCATCGGGGAGCCGTCGCCGCGAGTGCATTACGACGTGATCACCGTCGGCCAGAAGGTGGTGGACGTCGACCCGCATATCGGCGAGCGGGATGAGCGCGGCCTGTACGGCAGCGAGCCACTCCGCCTTGGTCGAGGAGGTCGAGTCCGGCCTGTGATGGACGAAGCCATCGCTCAGCAACGGTTCGAGTGCGTCGACGCTGCCCGTCTGGATCAGTTCCGCCAGTGCCCGTTGAACGATGCTCTTGTTGTCTGTGGTCATGGACGCAGTGTTTCCGCGGTCGCGACGGTTGTCGATGAAGTCGGATTTCATGGCGCACGGCTCCACGATGAGTACTCTCGATGACCATGCATACGGTCGGGGAGCTATTGCGGCAGTGGCGGCATCGCCGACGACTCAGCCAACTCGATCTTGCGATCGCGGCCGACGTCTCGGCTCGTCACGTCAGCCTGGTCGAGACGGGCAAGTCCAACCCGAGCGCCGACATGGTCCAGCGGCTTGCGGACCAGCTCGATGTGCCGTTGCGCGAGCGCAACCAGCTGCTGCTCGCGGCCGGCTTCGCACCCCGGTACACCGAGCGGCCACTCGATGATGACGCGCTGTCGGCGGCCCGGGACGCGGTCGAGAGGGTGCTGCGCGCGCATGAGCCGTACCCGGCGGTGGCCTTCGATCGTCGGTGGAACATTGTGATGACCAACCGCGCGGTCGAGCCGTTCTTCGCGCAGGTCGATCCCGACCTGCTACGGCCGCCGATCAACCTCGTGCGGCTGGGACTGGACCCGCGCGGGTTCGCTCCTCTGGTCGTCAACCTGGCCGATGTGCGTGTGGTGTTCCGCTCCCGCATCAGGCGTCAGCTCGCCGTTGCTCCCGACGCTGAGCTCACCGCGCTATATGAGGAACTGCTGGAGCCCAATTCCGAGGACGTGTCGAGCCTATCGGTCGAATCCGATGTCGTGATCCCGATGATCGTTCGCTTCGACGGACGAGAGCTGCGGCTGTTCTCGACCATCACCACATTCGGTACCCCGATGGACATCACGCTGGACGAGGTCGCGATCGAGTCCTACTACCCGGCGGACGCGGAGAGCGCCGCCTACTTCGAGGAGTCCAACGGTGATGTTCGAGCAGTCGCCTGTCCCTGATCTCCTGCCGTGACGGTGGAGGAGGCGGTGTCGATGGTGTCGTTGATCGAGGAGCTGGATGCGCTGCCGGATGTGTACCGGGACATCGTGGAGGTGGTGGCGGACGCGTCGACTCCGATGCAGGCAGAGCAGATCGTGCCGAGGATCGGGCTGCCGGCGGTGACGGCGAAGATCGAGGGGACTCGGTGGAAAGCGGCGAAGGGGCAGAACGATAAAGGCTCTTCTTTCCACCTTTGTAGGTGCCAACCAAAACGAAGCGCAGAAAGAAGAGCGCGATGGAACCCTACGACGCCTTCGATGCCATCGATGAGTTCGCTGCCGCAGTCAGCGCCTTCGGCTGCCTGTAAGGCGACTTGGCCGACCCCGCGACCGCACGGCTGGCGCATCACGAGGTGGAGGAACTGATCGAGGAGCGGGGCCGTGAGCTCGCCGGCCACCTGATCACGATCCCGCACGGCCAGGCTGCCCGCGCCGCGCAAGAGATCACCGCGCAGGCCCGCCCGGGCCCGCCTGCGCGGAGCGAAACGCGAGGCCGTCGACGCCTGCGCCGGCTACCTCACCGGCCACCTCGACCAGCTCGGCTACGACACCGCCCTGGCGGCGGGCTGGCCGATGGCCACCGGCGCGATCGAGGGCGCCTGCCGCCACCTGATCGGCGACCGCCTCGACATCATCAACTCACGGTCTGATCCACGGACTTCCCAGAGCCGGAGCTACACCCATCGAAGAACGACAAAGCGGCCTGGTCACAGCGCCAAGAAGATCAGCCGGTACGCTCCCGGTCATGACGGCATCTCCGACGGGCTCCGAGGCAGTCCGCCCGACCGCGTTGTGGGGCGTCTCCTTGGCCTCGCTGGGTGTCTTCCTCGTTAGCTGGGCGCTTTGCTGGGTGAACGCGTACGTCGTGAATGACGAACTGCCGAACAACTGTGGCGACTTGCGTCGGCAGAGCTTTCCGCCGGAGGTGGCATGCGCGTCCGCGGACGGCACGCTGACCGGTGCGAACGCTGGCTGGATCGAGGCCCTGTTCTTCGCCTCACTCGTGGTGTTCGTACTGATCGCGAGCATGGTGCTGGCGCTCGGGTCCGTCCGCAGGAAGTGACGCGTACGGCCTAGATCCCGTGCCCCAGCCGTTCCCCAGGTCAACGCGGCAACGACATCTGCAGCGCCTGCGCGCCAAGGCCTCCTGACGTAGCGCGTCCAGCGCTTGGGGCCGTACGACATGCCAGACGTCAACGGCTGCCCGGAGAAGCCCGCGGGTCTTGACGGGCGCACGCGTCTTGGTCTTTGGCTCCGTCCGTCGACGGGTGGCAGGAAGACTCCGTGAGGGCAGCCGCACCCGTACCCGGCCCCGGGCCCTGCTCGGATGGAACCGGCACCCCTACGCCACACCCCCGACCACCCCCGCCACCCACCCCAGTTGACGCCGCACATGCACCGCATCCCCACCCTCATGCCCATTGAACGGATACGCGTGGATCTCCTTGCGTGCCTCCGTCCCCGCCAACTCCCCATACAGATTGAACGCCCCGTACACCCCACTCGGCGGACACACCGTGTCCCGCAGCCCCACGCCGAAGTGGGCGGCAGCCGAGGCCCGCCGGGCGAAGGAGATGCCCTCCACGTAGGACAGCGTGCGATAGGCCTCGTGCTCGGCGCCCCGATGGACGGACAGATACGCGGCGATCTCCCCGTACGGCCCCGCGTCCGTGAGGTCCAGCGCCCGCCGGATCCCGCACAGCAGGGGAGCCGTGACCAGCACCGCCGCCAGGTCGGGAACGAGCCCCGCGACGGCCAACGCCACCCCGCCTCCCTGGCTGTTGCCGGCCGCGACGATCCGCCCGGCGTCCACGCCGGGCAACACCCGCACCGCCGAGACCGCCCGCACCGCGTCGGTGATCAGGCGCCGGTAGTGATAGTCCTCGGGCGCGAGCAGCCCGCGCACGGCCGGCCCGGGCCCGCCCGGCGCCCCGGCGTGCGGATCCGGGGTCTCCCCGCCGCACCCGTACTGGTCGCCCTGGCCGCGGTTGTCCATGAGCAGATGCGCGTACCCGGCGTTCACCCACGTCAGACGCTCATGCGGAAGCCCGCGCCCGCGCCCGTACCCGGCGAACTCGACCACGGCGGGCAGGGGTTCGTCGACCCCGGCGGGACGGCTGAACCACGCCCGCACCGGATCGCCCGCGAAACCCCGGAACGTCACGTCCCAGGTCCGGGTCAGCCGAAGCCCCGTCTCCACCGGCCGCACCGACACCAGCGGATCCGCCTGCCCGGCCTCCTTCAACGTGCTCAGCCAGAACGCGTCGAAGTCGGCGGGCTCCGCCAAGTCCGGGCGATGGCGCTCCAGTTCCGTCAGCGGCAGGTCGAACGCGGGCACGGCGGCACCTCGCAGGAGTCGGTGGGCATCCAGAAACTTGCGACGGACAACGGGCGGTAGTCCCTGGGGTCTACCCAGGTTCGACAGCGTTCCAACGCGGCACAGACGCCCCACCTGACTGCCGCAGCACCCATTGACAGCGCTTTCTGGTGCCCTTAAGTTGCCGCGAAGTTACCGGTAAGAGCTCGAAAGTTTCGGTTCCGCGTCCCTTGCCCACGGGAGGCCCGAGCAATGAGCACGTCCACCACGTCGGCCCCGCCGGGCACCCAGGACCCACCTCCGGCACGGGCCGCACCCCGACGCGGCACACGGGTCTCCGCCCGGACCGGCTGGCGGCGGGCGCTGCGCCGCGACTGGCAGTTGTACTCGCTGGCGATCCTGCCGCTGCTGTTCTTCCTGGTCTTCCGCTATCTGCCGATGATCGGCAACGTGATCGCCTTCCGCCGCTTCGAGCCCGGTGGGTCGATCTTCGGCGAGGAGTGGGTGGGGCTGCGCTATGTGGAGATGTTCCTCAGCGACCCCACCTTCTGGCAGGTGTTCCGGAACACGCTGTGGATGGGCGGGCTCACGCTGCTGTTCTGCTTCCCGGTCCCGATCGTGCTGGCGCTGCTGCTCAACGAGGTGCGCCGGCGCTCCCTGAAGCGGTTCGTGCAGTCGGTGTCGTACCTTCCGCACTTCCTGTCGATCGTGATCGTCGCGGGCATCACGATGCAGATGCTGGCCAGCGACGGCCCCGTCAACCACGTCCTCGGCTGGCTGGGCCACGAACCGATCCGCTTCATCCAGGAACCCGAGTGGTTCCGCACCATCTACGTCGGCTCGGAGATCTGGCAGACCGCCGGCTGGGGCACGATCCTCTACCTCGCCGCACTCACCACGATCGACGAGGACCTGTACGAGGCGGCGCGCATCGACGGTGCCAACCGCTGGCAGCAGATCTGGCACGTCACCCTGCCCGGCATCCGGCCCACCATGGTCACGCTGCTGATCCTCAACATCGGCACGTTCATGGCGGTCGGCTTCGAGAAGGTGCTGCTGCTGTACAACCCGCTGACGTATCCGACCGCCGACGTGATCTCGACGTATGTCTACCGGGCCGGTGTGGAGTCCAACAGCTTCAGTTACGCCGCCGCCATCGGACTGTTCGAGGCGATCATCGGCCTGGTCCTCATCACGTCCGCCAACCAGATCTCGCGTCGCACAGTGGGGACGAGCCTGTGGTGAAGCCGAGTCGTTCCTACCGGGTCTTCCAGGGCGTCAACGGAGTGGTCCTCACCCTGGTCGTGCTGGTGACGCTGTATCCCTTCACCAACATCCTGGCGCGGTCCTTCAGCGGGGAGCGGCAGATCCGGGCCGGCGAGGTGACCCTGCTGCCCAAGGGGTTCAACCTCACCACGTACAAGATCGTGTTCCAGGACGAGATGTTCTGGCGGAACTACGGCAACACCGTGCTGTACACGGTCGTCGCGACGGCCGTGGCCATGGTGCTGACGACCTGTTACGCCTATGTGCTGTCGAAGAAGAACCTCAAGGGACGCGGCGTGCTCGTCGGTGTCGCCGTGTTCACCATGTTCTTCACCGGCGGCCTGATCCCGAACTACATCCTGGTCACCAGCCTCGGCCTGAAGAACAGCGTCTGGGCGATCGCCCTGCCGAACGCGATCAGCGTCTTCAACCTGCTGGTGATGAAGGCCTTCTTCGAGAACCTGCCGACCGACCTGGAGGAGGCCGCGCAGATCGACGGCCTGAGCACGTACGGCATTCTGCTCAGGATCGTCCTGCCGCTGTCCAAGGCGGTCGTGGCGACGATGGTGCTCTTCTACTCGGTGTCCTTCTGGAACTCCTGGTTCAGCGCCTTCCTCTATATGGACCAGACCGATCTGATGCCGGTCACCGTCTACCTCCGCAACCTCATCCAGGGCGCCACGGGCGGCGGCAACGCCGGCGCCGGCACGGAGCAGCTCAGCCAGGTCGGCGCGAACATCCAGTCCGTCACGATCGTCCTCACCGCCCTGCCGATCCTCTGCGTGTACCCGTTCGTCCAGCGCTACTTCGTCTCGGGCGTGATGCTCGGCGCGGTCAAGGGCTGACGCCGCCTCCTCAACTCGCTTACGGAACAAAGGAGTCTCCGTGCAGAACGCAGGACAGCTCTCGCGGCGCCAGATCCTAGCCGCCGCCGGCTTCATAGGGCTCGCCACGGTCACCGGCTGCGGCAGTGGCGAGGACGGAGGCGACTCCAAGGACCTGTCCAAGAAGCAGAACGGCGCGATGAAGAACTACCGGGCCGGGCAGCAGTTCAAGGCGGCCAAGCCGCTGTCCTTCTCGGTGCTGCACAACAACAACCCGGTCTACCCCATGAAGGGCGGCTGGCTGTTCTGGAAGGAGCTCACCAAGCGCACCGGGGTGACCCTCAAACCGGTCGACGTCCCGCTGGCCGACTACGAGAAGAAGCGCAGTGTGCTCATCGGGGCGGGGGACGCCCCGTTCCTGATCCCGAAGACGTACCACCCCTCCGAGGTCGCCTTCGTCTCCTCGGGCGCGGTCCTCGCGGTCAGCGACTACGTGAAGCTGATGCCCAACTTCCGCGACAAGGTGCGCAAGTGGAAGCTGGAGCCCGAGCTCGACTCGATCCGCCAGTCCGACGGCAAGTACTACCTGCTGCCCGGCCTGCACGAGAAGGTCAAGTCCGGCTACTCGCTGTCCTTGCGCACCGACATCCTCGAGAAGCACGGTCTGAGCCTGCCGACCACCTGGGACGAGGTGTACGACGTCCTCAAGGCGCTCAAGGAGGAGTACCCCGGCACGTACCCCTTCTCCGACCGCTGGAGCACCAACACCCCGTTCCCCTGCGGCGCCCTGTTCAGCTACCTCGGCCAGGCGTTCGGCGTCAGAGCCGGCTGGTCGTACGACAACATCAGCTTCGACCACAAGGCGCAGAAGTACGTCTTCACCGGCGCCCAGGACGCCTACCGCCAGATGGTCGAGTACCTGCGCAGGCTCGTCGCCGAGAAGCTCATGGACCCCGAGAGCTTCAGCCAGACCGACGACCAGGCGCTGCAGAAGCTGCTCGCCGAGAAGTCCTACGCGATGAGCGCCAACCCTCAGGTGCTGGTGCAGGACTACCGGTACAACCTGGAGAAGCAGGTCAAGGGCGCGAAGATCGAGATGGTCCCGGTGCCGCTCGGGCCCGCCGGTCCCGTGGTGCTGGGCGGCAGCCGGCTGGAGAACGGGGTGATGATCTCCAGCAAGGCGCTGAAGAGCGACAGCTTCGTCGCCATGATGCAGTTCGTGGACTGGCTCTGGTACTCGGACGAGGGCCAGCGGCTGGCCCGCTGGGGTGTCGAGGGCGTCACGTACACCCGCTCGGGCAGCCAGTACAAGCTGAAGCCCGGCATCAGTCTCATGGGGTCCGACCCGGACGCCCCGAAGGACATGCAGAAGGACTACGGCTTCTACAACGGCGTCTTCGCCTACGGCGGCAGCTGGGAGCTCGTCTCCTCCATGTTCAGCCCGGACGAGAAGAAGTTCCAGGACGCCATGGCCCAGCGCGAGCAACTGCCCATCGACCCGGCCCACCCGCTGCAGTCCTTCGAGCAGGAACAGGCGACCCTCTGGGACACCCCGCTCAAGGACACCGTCATCCAGAACACCCTGAAGTTCGTCCTCGGCAAGCGCCCGCTGTCCCAGTGGGACGCCTACCTCTCCGAGCTGAAGTCGAAGAACATGCAGCAGCTCGTCGACCTGCACAACAAGGCGTACGAGCGGTTCAAGAAGGAGAACGGGTGATCCGCGTCCCCGACTCGCCGGGCGGCCGGCTGACCGACGCCTGGCGGCAGTGCGTCGGCACCGGCCGTCTCGACCTCGCCCTGCGCAGCGACTACCAGGAGTCGCTGAGGGTCCTGCAGCGCGACATCGGCTTCCGGTACATCCGGGGCCATGGGCTGCTCAGCGACGGCATGGCAGTGCACCGGCCCTACGAGTGGCAGGGCCGCCGGCACGTCCGGCACTCCTTCACCCACGTCGACCAGGTCCTCGACGCCTACCTCGCCCTGGGCATCCGTCCCTTCCTCGAACTCGGCTTCATGCCGGGCGAGCTGGCCTCGGGCGAGCAGACCGTGTTCTGGTGGCGCGGCAACGTCACGCCGCCCCGCTCCCACCAGGAGTGGGCCGACCTGGTCCGCGCCCTCCTCACCCACCTCGTCGACCGCTACGGCCTCGACGAGGTCCGCACCTGGCCCGTCGAGGTGTGGAACGAGCCCAACCTGCCCGACTTCTGGCAGGACGCCGACGAGAAGGCCTACCACCGGCTGTACGAAGTGACCGCGCACGCCGTGAAGGAGGTGGACGCCGGGATCCAGGTCGGCGGGCCGGCGATCTCGCCCGGCGCCGACGAGTGGCTGGAGCGGTTCGCCGAGTTCACCGACCGCCACGACGTGCCGCTGGACTTCGTCTCCCGGCACGCCTACAGCTCCGGCCCCGCCCAGCACGTGCCGTTCGGCGTCCACCAGACCCTGGCACCGGCGTCCGGGCTGCTCGACCAGTTCGCCACGCCGAGGCGGCAGCTGGCGGGGACCCGGTACGCCGGACTTCCGGTGCACATCACCGAGTTCAACTCGTCCTACCGGCCCGACAACCCGGTGCACGACACCGCCTTCCACGCCGCCTACCTCGCCCCGGTCGTGGCGAACGGCGGCGAGCACGCCGACTCCTTCTCGTACTGGACGTTCAGCGACGTCTTCGAGGAGGCCGGGGTGCCGACCGCCCTGTTCCACGGCGGGTTCGGGCTGCTCACCCACCGGCAGGTGCGCAAGCCGACGTACCACCTCTACGCGTTCATGGCCCGGATGGGACCCGACGTGCTCGCGCGCGGCGACGACCACCTGGTCACCCGGCACGCCGACGGCCGGGTCACCGTGCTGGCCTGGGCGCCCGTCGACCCGACCGGCGAGACACCCGGCCCCGACCGGCACACCCTGCGCCTGTCCCTGCCCGTGCCCTCCGGCGAGGTGTTCGTCCGCCGCTCCTCCGTGGACGAGGAGCGGGGCAACGCCTACACCGCCTGGCGGCACCTGGGCAGCCCGCGCTCACCGAAACCCGGACAGCTCGACGTCCTGCACGAGGCCGCCGAACCCGCGCGCACCCATCAGCGGCTGACCAGCGAGGACGGCCGCGTCGACCTGCCGCTCACCCTGAGCCGCCACGAGGTCACCCTCGTCGAGCTCACGCCCGTCGACGACGAGACCCCGCCCTGGTGGGACGAGCGGCGCCTGCTTGGCCGGGAGGCGACGGCATGAGCACCGTACGCACCTCCGACTTCGGCACGGGCGCCCTCTCCCGTGCCTCCGCCCTGATCCACACCGTCCTGACCGTCGAGGCGCTGCTGCTCGTCACCGCCTCCCCGGGCCTGGCAGGCCTGCTCCTGCTCGGCCCCGACCCCGCCAACCTCCCGCTCGCGGCCCTGTGCCTGCTGCCCCTCGGCCCGTCCCTGTCCGCCGCGCTCTACGCCCTCCACCACCGCAGCCGCGACCTCACCGAACTGCACCCGGCCCGTGCCTTCCTGCGCGGCTGGCGGCTCAACGCCGTACCGGCCCTGAAGCTGTGGACGCCCCTGCTGGCCTGGCTGACGGTCATCGCCTTCACCCTCACCCACTTCTCCGCCACCGGCCTGCCCGGCTGGTGGGCGCTGCTGCTCGCGGCGATCGGAGCGGGCGCCCTCCTCTGGGGCGCGCACGCCCTCGTCCTCACCTCACTCTTCGCCTTCCGCGCCCGGGACACCGCCCGCCTCGCCGGGTACTTCCTGTTCCGGCACGGCCGCGCCACCCTCGCCGCGGCCTCGCTGCTGATCCTGACGGCCGCGCTGACCGCCCTGCTGACCGAGGCCCTGCCCGCCCTGCTGGCCGCCCCGCTGCTGCTGTCCCTGCTGCACGGCAGCCGCACGGTGATCACCGAGACCCAGGAGGAGTTCACGGCATGACCGCGCCCCGCACCCCGAAGATCCCCTACGGCGGTGACTACAACCCCGAGCAGTGGCCCGAGGCCGTCCGGGACGACGACCACCGCCTGTTCACCCGGGCCGGCATCGACACGCTCACCGTCGGCGTCTTCACCTGGTCCCTCACCCAACCGGCCCCGGACACCTACGACTTCACGGTCCTGGACCGCGTCCTGGACCGGGCCGCCGCCGAGGGACGCCAGGTCTGCCTGGCCACCGGCACCGCCGCCCTCCCGCCCTGGCTCGCCAAACGGCACCCCGATGTCAACCGCACCGACTTCGAGGGCCGCCGGCACCGCTACGGCCAGCGCCACAACTTCTGCCCCAGCTCACCGGCGTACCGCGAGCACGCCACCGCGATGGCCTCCCGCCTCGCCGAACGGTACGCGCACCACCCGGCCCTGCTCGCCTGGCACATCAACAACGAGTACGGCGGCGCCTGTTACTGCGAGCGGTGCGCCGAGGCGTTCCGGGAGTGGCTGCGCGAACGGCACGGCACCCTCGACGCCCTCAACGACGCCTGGTGGACCACCTTCTGGTCGCACCGCTACACCGACTGGGACCAGATCGAGCCGCCCAACGCCCTCACCGAGCACTGGCGCGGCCCCGACCACACCGCCTTCCAGGGCATCACCCTCGACTACTTCCGCTTCACCACCGACGCCCTCCTCGGCTGCTTCCTGGCCGAGAAGGAGGTGATCCGCGCCCATGACCCCGACACGCCCGTCACCACCAACTTCATGGGCACCTTTCGCCCCCTCGACTACCACCGCTGGGCGCCCCACCTCGACTTCGCCTCCTGGGACAGCTACCCGCCCCTCGACGCCCCGCCGACCCGGCCCGCCCTCGCCCACGACCTGATGCGCGGCCTGAAGGACGGCGCCCCCTTCTGGCTGATGGAGCAGACGCCGTCGACCACCGCCTGCCGTGACGTCAACCCGCTCCGGCGGCCCGGCGAACTCCGCCTCGCCACCCTCCAGGCCGTCGCCCACGGCGCGGACGCCGCCCTCTACTTTCAGATGCGCGCCTCGCGGGGAGCCTGCGAGAAGTACCACGGGGCGGTCATCGGCCACGCGGGCCGCGACGACACCCGCGTCTTCCGCGAAGTCGCCGAACTGGGGCGGGAGCTGGAGATCCTGGGCGACCGGACCCTCGGCGCCCGCACCCCGGCCCGCACCGCCCTCCTCTTCGACTGGGACAGCTGGTGGGCCCTGGAGATCTCCGACGGACCGTCCCGGCTGGTCAAGTACCCGGACGTGGTCCACGCCTACTACCGGGCCGCCCGCGAGGCCGGCGCCGACCTGGACGTCATCCCGCAGACCGCCGACCTCACGCCCTACGACGTCGTGCTCGCGCCCGCTCTGCACATGGTCAAGGGCGATCTCGCCATCCGCCTCGAAGCCGTGGCCGCACGCGGCGGCACGGTCCTGACCACCTTCCTCTCCGGCCGCGTCGACGAACACGACCGCGCCTTCCTCACCGACGTCCCCGGCCCGCTCGCCCCCCTCATGGGCGTCCGCGTCGACGAATGGGACGCCCGGCCGCCGGAGTTCACCCAGACCATCCCGGAGCTGGGAACAGAGGCACGACTCGTCTTCGAGATCGTGCAGCCGCGCGGCGCCGCACCGGTCGCCACCTACGGCACCGACTTCTACGCGGGCACCCCCGCGGTCACCCGCAACCCCTACGGCGACGGCGAGGGCTGGTACGTCGCCACCGCCCTCGACCAGCCGGGCGTCGACGAGGTCGTCCGCCGGATCCTGACCCGTCACGACCTGCTCGGCCCCTACGCCGATCACCCGGCGGTCGAGACGGCCACCCGTGTCGCCCCCGACGGCACCCGCCTGCTCTTCCTCCTCAACCACGCCCCCGAACCGGCGCACCTCACCGCCCACGCCACCGCCACCGACCTGCTCACCGGCAAGCGGGTGGACCAGGGCGAACCCCTGGTCCTCGACCCCCTGGGCGTGGCGATCCTTCAGTAGATCCGCCGCCCCAGCTCGTCCGGGACCCCGGACTTGCGCAGGAAGTAGCTGTTGATCTGGTCGCGCCACTCGCGGGCGCCGCGGAGCTGCTCCTCGTACCGCTCCGCCACCCGTGCGTGGCGCTCAGGATCCACCAGCCCGGCCAGCGAGGCCCACACCTCCCGGGCCTCCTCGACCTCCGCCACGCCCTCGAAGTGCGTGTCGTAGATGTGCTGGATCACCGTCTTGCCGCTGTGCAGGGTGTGCCCGTACGACACGTGGTGGAAGAACAGCAGCAGCTCGTCGGGGCAGGTGTCCGGCGACTCGTACAGCTCGGCCCATGGCTTGGCGTACTGCCCGGCGTAGCCCGTGCCGGTCGCCACGCTGCGGTCGACGCCGATGCCGTCCCGGTCGGCGAAGTGGTAGGTCCCCCAAGGGCTGTACTCGTATCCGTCCACGCTCGGCCCGTAGTGGTGCCCCGGCTGCACCATGAAGCCCACGCCGAGGGGAGCGGTGTACTTCTCGTACGTCCGCCACGAGCCGTCGAGCACGGCGTGCAGTCCCGCCTCCGGCCCCGGTCCGAAGGTGAGCCGGATCCACTCGTCGAGCACCTCGCCCGGCTCGGCATCGGGCCGCCAGGCCAGCCGCCCGAAGGTGTAGAGGTTCGCCTGGGCGAGGGGATGCCCGGTCCAGAACGGGTCGTCGCCGGCGTTGGACACTGCGATCAGCCCGCCCCGCGCCAGTTCCCCCACGGACGACTCCGGCTGGTGCCGGAACCGCAGCACCTCGCTCCACATCGGCCCCAGCCAGCAGACGTGCCGCTGCTGCCCGGTGTACTCCTGGGTGGCCTGCAGTTCCACCGCCAGCGGGGTGCCCGGCATCGCCCCGATCAGCGGCGAGACCGGCTCGCGCACCTGGAAGTCGATCGGCCCGTGCTTCACCTGGAGCACGGCGTTGGCCGCGAACGCCCCGTCCAGCGGCACGAAGTGGTCGTACGCGGCCCGGGCCCGGTCCGTCCTCCGGTCCCGCCAGTCCTGGCAGTGGTCGTAGACGAACGCCCTCCAGTGCACGGTGCCGCCGTACGGTTCCAGCGCGTCGGCCAGCAGGTTCGCCCCGTCGGCGTGGCTCCGGCCGTAGGCGAACGGCCCCGGCTGGCCCTCCGAGTCGGCCTTCACCACGTACCCGCCGAAGTCGGGTATCGCCGCGTACACCGCTCGCGTGGCCTCGGCCCACCAGCCGCGCACGGCCTCGTCCAGCGGATCGGCCGTGGGCAGCCCGCCGAGCACCACCGGCGCGGCGAAGGACACCGACAGGTGGGTGCGGACCCCGTAGGGCCGCAGCACATCGGCGATCGCGGCGACCTCGCCGATCCGGTCGGTCAGCAGACGCGCCTCGGTCTCGTGCACGTTGACGTTGTTGACGGCGACCGCGTTGATCCCGCAGGCCGCGAGCAGCCTGGCGTACGCCCGCACCCGCTC
The DNA here is from genome assembly GCF_045040895.1 of Streptomyces purpurascens. Taxonomy (NCBI): domain Bacteria; kingdom Bacillati; phylum Actinomycetota; class Actinomycetes; order Kitasatosporales; family Streptomycetaceae; genus Streptomyces; species Streptomyces purpurascens. The sequence continues at coordinate 7,117,743 of NZ_CP108341.1, forward strand.
CAGGTCCCCGCGCGCCCGCCCGTCCTCCCAGAACAGCGAGCCGCCCGCGTACCCGCGTTCGACCTGGCCCATGACCGGGTGCACGGCGACGTTGTCCCAGTGGTCGAGCATGCGCAGGGCGAGAGCGGGGTGATGTCTCTCCCGCGCCCACTCGCCGGTGAACGCCGCCTCCCCGAGCCGTACGACATGGAACAGCCCGTACAGCAGCCCGCGTCCGCCGGAGGCGGTGACGGTCGTCGTGCCGCCCTCACGCGCGGAGGTGAATCCCTCCTCGCCGAGAAGCTCCGGGGCGTCGGCACCGAGGTCGAGGACCAGGTCGTGCGCGCCGCCCTCCGCCTCGGCGTCGCGCACGACCCGGCCCCCGAACCGCCGGCAGGCCTCCGCCACCTCCCCGTGCACCGTCTCCACCAGCGGGCCCGATCCACGGATCAGCGTCCGCCGGCCGCCGACCGCCCGGAAGGCGGCGGGCGGCAGCCAGGCCGGGTCGACACCCTCGGGCAGGACGGGCACGGGAAGCGGCATGAGACCCCCAACTCGATTGCTCAGGAGAGCAGTTCGACCTCCGCCAGCGTGCCCTCGTCGTCGAGGACCAGGCGGTATTTCTCGTACGTACCCGGTGACCTCACCGTGAACGCGCGGGTCTGCCTGTCCCAGGCGAAGGACTCGTCGGAGCGCCGGTCCAGCGTCCGCCAGGTCGTGCCGTCGGAGGAGCCCTGGAGCGTCCAGCCGGTCGGCGCCTTCGCCCGGTCCGACGACGACGTCAGCGTGTACTGGACCGCCTCGGCACGCTCGGGGACCGGCAGATCCACCGACGTCGCCGCCGCGTCCGTCGCCGACGTGTCGTCGAACAGGGCACCCTCGCCCTTCAGCACGTCCGCGCGGGGCGTCGGCACCTCGTCGCCCCGGGTGATCGACACGGGTGCGGCGTGCTTCCCCGTGCCCCAGGACGACGGCCGCGGGCCCATGTCGAACTCCAGGACACCGCCCTTGGCGACCACCGAGTGCGGCAGGGAGGTCTTGGACCAGGCCCGGCCGTTGACCTTCAGCCCCTGCACGTACACGTTCTCAGCGCTGTTCCGCGGCGCCTTCACCACCAGCTCGCGCCCGTTCTCCAGGTGCACGGTCGCCTTCGTGAACAGCGGTGAGCCGATCGCGTACTCGCCGCTGCCCATCACCAGCGGATAGAAGCCGAGCGCGGAGAACAGGTACCAGGCCGACTGCTCGCCGTTGTCCTCGTCGCCGTGGTAGCCCTGGCCGATCTCACTGCCCGTGTACAGGCGCGACAGCACCTCGCGGACGTTCTTCTGCGCCTTCCAGGGCTGCCCGGCCGCGTCGTACATGTAGATCGCGTGGTGCGCGACCTGGTTGGAGTGCCCGTACATGCCCATCCGTACGTCCCGCGCCTCCGTCATCTCGTGGATGACACCGCCGTAGGAGCCGACGAACTCGGGGGAGGCCGTCTCGGGCGTGGAGAAGTAGGCGTCGAGCTTGTCGGCGAGACCCTTCCGGCCGCCGTACAGGTTCGCCAGACCCCGGCTGTCCTGTGGGGCGGTAAACGCGTATCCGTACCCATTCGTCTCGGTGTAGTCGTGGCCCCAGACTCGCGGGTCGTACGTCGAGGACTCGACCCGCCAGTCGCCCTTGGCGTCCCGGCCCTGGAAGAAGCCGGCCTTCGTGTCGAAGAGGTTCACATAGTCCTGGGCGCGGTTCCGGAAGTACTCCGACTCCTCCTTGTAGCGCCGCTCGCCGGTCTCCTCGTAGAGCTTCCGGCCCATGCGGGAGATGCCGTAGTCGTTGAGGTAGCCCTCCAGTGCCCAGGACAGGCCCTCGTGCGTCTCGGTGCTGGTGTAGCCGAGGAAGGGGGAGGTGGTCATGCCCTTGCGGCCGACGCCCGGGTTCGGGGGCACGACCGTCGCGTTCTTCACGGCCGCGTCGTACGCCGCCTTCGCGTCGAAGTCCACGCCCTTGACGTACGCGTCCGCGAACGCCACGTCCGAGGACGTGCCCGTCATGAGGTCCGCGTAGCCGGGGGAGGACCAGCGCGAGGTCCAGCCGCCGTCCTTGTACTGCTGCACGAACCCGTCGACCAGCTCGCCTGCCCTGCTCGGCGTGAGGAAGGAGTAGGCCGGCCAGGTCGTCCGGTAGGTGTCCCAGAAGCCGTTGTTGACGTACACCTCGCCGTCGACGATCTTCGCGCCGGTGTGTGTCGGGGTGTCCGGGTTCGGCATGGGGGAGAACGGCGAGGCGTACTGGTGTTTCCCGCCGACCTTCTCGAAACCGGAGTTCGGGTACAGGTACAGCCGGTACAGGCTGGAGTACAGCGTCGTCAGCTGGTCCGGTGTCGCGCCCTCGACCTCGACCTTGCCGAGCAGCCGGTCCCACTGCCGCTGGGCGCTCTTCCTCACGGCCTCGAAGGACCTGCCTTCGGGGATCTCCTGGCGGAGGTTGTCCTTCGCCTGGTCGACGCTGATCAGCGAGGTCGCCAGGCGCAGGGTGACGGTCCGGTCGTCGGCCTTGAAGCGCAGATGGCCCTTCACACCGGACGACGAGCCCTCGGTCACCGGCTTGTCGAACGCGCCGTAGACGAACAGCCGGGTCGCTCCCGTCGACAGCCCGGACTTCACGTCCGAGTAGCCGGTCACGATCCCGTTCTCCTTGTCGAGGGTCAGGCCCGCCTGGTCGGTGACGTTGTCGAAGAGGACGCTCGCGTCGTCGCCGGGGTAGGTGAAGCGCAGGGCCGCAGCGTGGTCGGTCGGCGCCATCTCGGCCTTCAGCCCGTTCTCGAACCGCACCCCGTAGTAGTAGGGCCGCGCGGTCTCGTTCTCGTGCCGGAAGGCCAGCTCCCGGGCCTCCCGGCCGAGGTCAGGGGTGCCGGTGGCGACGGACGGCATCAGCTGGAAGGTCTGCCGGTCGCCCATCCAGGGGCTCGGCTCGTGGCTAGCGCTGAACGCCTGGATCGTCGGCAGGTTGTCCGCGTTGTTGGCGCGCGCGTAGTCGTACAGCCAGCTCAGCGAGCCCGCGTTGGTCACCGGCGTCCAGAAGTTGAAGCCGTGCGGCACCGCCGTCGCCGGGAAGTTGTTGCCCCGCGAGAAGCCGCCGCTGGAGTTGGTGCCCCGGGTCGTCACCGCGTAGTCGGACAGATGCGCCTTCGGCCGCTCGGGAGCGGCGGACTCGAGGGTCACGTCGTCCAGCCAGCCCCGGAACTTCGCCGGACCCTTGGGGGAGTCGTACGCCACCAGGATCCGGTCCACGGTCTTTCCGGCCGCCACCGACCCGATCCGCGAGGCCACGTTGTTCCACTGGTTGACGTAGAGGATCTTCGCCGCGCCCTGCCCCCGTGGTGTCAGTGGGAAGCCGTGCTGGTCGGTGGCGCGGAGCTCGCTCAGATGGGTGCCGTCGGTGAAGGCGAGGTCGACGGCCACGTTCGTCGCGTCGTAGTCGAGGTCGCCGTCCGCCATCGACGGGAAGATCCGGTAGGCCAGCTCCGTGTTCCGGCCGACGGCCACGTTCACGTCGAAGACCTTGTTGAACGAGTAGGCCCGCCCGTCGGCGGTGTGCCGGCCGGCGTAGCGCAGGGCCCGCTTTCCGGTGAACCCGGCGCCCGCCTTGGCGGTGGGGGAGCCGCTCGGGCCGCGGTCGACGAGGGAGAGCATGTCCTGCGGGACGGGCCCGTCGCCGCCGCCCGTGGACAGCTGGACGTCGGCGAGCTGGAGGATGTCGCCGCCGTTGTTCCCGGTGATGTCGAGCCGGAAGTGCCGGTACTCGGCCGAGGCGGATTCCGCCAGGTCGTACGTCTTCGTCTGGAACCGCTCGGAGAAGGACTCGCCGGAGCGGGTGTCGAGGGTCTTCCAGTCCTTGCCGTCGGCGGAGCCCTTCAGGGTCCAGTCCTTGGGGTCGCGCTCGTCGTGGTCGTTGGCCGACGTCAGTGCGTAACGCACCAGTTTGACTGGTTTGTCCAGATCGAACTCGGCCCAGCCGGTGGGCTCGAAGGTGAGCCACTTGGTGCTCGGCTCGCCGTCGACGAGGTTCTCCTTCACCTCACCCCCGCCCGTGTTCTCGTCGCCGGCCCGGACGTCGGTGACATGGTCGGTCACATTGCCCGGTATGCCGCTGCTGTAGCCGCCGTCGACACCCGAGGCCCGCTTGCCGCCGTCGGGTGCGGTGTCGACGGTGTTCAACCAGTCCGGAACCGGGTCGTCCGACTCGAAGGAGGAAGCGAACCTCCGGTCGGGGGTCTCGGGGGCTTGGGGCAGTGCGACCGCAACGCCCTGTGAGCTCAGGGCCAAAGTGAAGGCGGTCGCCGACACGACCGCCGAACCCCATCTGTGCCGAGCTTTCCGCTGCATCAACGGGTACCCTCCCTGCGCAGTGGACAACGTTGTCAGCTTCGATGCGCAAGGACCAGTAGTTGCCCAAGTGGTGCAGAGTGTCAAGGGTGTTGGTTGTGGCATTCGGGCGCGACGACCGGGATATTTCCGTCGGGGACCGCACGGACCGCTCGACTTTCCGCGAGGTCTCAACTCGGATAAGACCCACGGCCAACCCTGTGTTCGATCTTGATCCGCTGACGGGAAGTGGACTATACCTGTCGGACGATTCACACCATCCGCACATCACCACCCGCACTTTCCTGCACGACCCAGCGTGACCCGATCGCGGTGCCGGGGAGGATCCGGTTCACCGCCTGAGTCCTGGAGAAGGCGAGGACTTGAGCATGGGATCCACTTCCGCCGAGAACCACGGCACCGAGGGTGTCGGCCGCCGTGATCTGATCAAGAGGTCCGCCGCGCTCGGGCTGATCTCCGTACCGACGATGAGCTTCCTGTCCGCCTGCGCCAGCGGCGGCGGCGACGACAGCGGCGACAAGGCCAAGGCCGGCAAGAAGACCGCGAAGAATCCGCTCGGTGTCAACGACACCGCGGGCATGGAATTCGTCCTGTTCGACGGCGGCTTCGGCAAGGAGTACGCCGAGGACGCGGTGAAGGTCTACGAGAAGAACTTCCCCAAGGTGAAGGTGAAGTTCTCCGCCACCCAGAAGATCCAGTCCACGCTCCAGCCCCGCTTCAACCAGGGCACCCCGCCGGACCTCATCGACAACTCCGGCGCCGAGCAGATGGACATGGGCGTCCTGGTCGGCAAGGACCAGCTCACCGACCTCACCCCGCTGCTGGACGCGCCCTCCTACGACGATCCGGCCAAGAAGGTCCGCGACACACTGCGCCCCGGCATCGTCGAGATGGGCCAGTTCGACGGCGAGAAGGTCTGGATCTTCTACTACGCCTACACGGTGTACGGCGTCTGGTACTCGCAGAAGGCCCTGGACTCGCTCGACGAGCAGTACCCCGAGACCTGGGACCAGATGCTCGCGGTCTGCGCGAAGGCCAAGAAGAAGGGCATGGCGGGCTGGACGTACGCGGGCAAGTACCCGTACTACCTGCCGTTCTCGCTCTACCCGATGATCGGCAAGGTCGGCGGCGCCGAGGTCCTCGACGCCATCGACAACCTGGAGCCGAACGCCTGGAAGCACCCGGCCGTCAAGGCCTGCTTCGAGGCCTACTACGAGCTCTTCAAGAAGGGCTACGTCCTCAAGGGCACCCCCGGTCTGGACCACATCCAGTCGCAGACGGCCTGGGCCCAGGGCAAGGCGCTGTTCATCCCGAACGGCTCCTGGGTGGAGAACGAGTCGGCCAACGTCATCCCGAAGGACTTCGGCCTGTCCGTCTCCGCGCCCACCGGAATCGACTCCTCCGACAAGCTGCCCTTCGGCACCATCTGGGCCTCCGGCGGCGAGCCCTTCATCGTCCCGTCCAAGGCGAAGAACGCCGAGGGCGGCATGGAGCAGCTGCGCATCATGCTCAGCGAGGCGTCCTCGAAGAACTTCACGAGCAAGGTGAAGTCGCTGACCGCGTACAACGGCGGCACCGACGGCATCGCCCTCACCCCGGGTCTGAAGTCGGGTGTCGCGGCCCTGGAGAAGGCCGGAGACAACGTGGTGAACCCCCGTCTCCAGGACTGGTACGTGCAGTTGCAGAAGGAGAAGATCGGCGTGTCCGGCCTGGGCGAGATGATGGCCGGCCGCCTCACCCCGGCCGAGGCCATCAAGAAGATCCAGGGCTTCGCCGACGAGGCCGCCAAGGACGACTCGATCAAGCACTACAAGCACCAGTAACGGCACCGGAAACTCATTTCCGCAACGGCACCGGAGTGGCGATGCAGCACGGCAAGTACCGGTTCATCGTGGGCTTCCTCGCGTTGCCCCTCGGCCTGTACGCGCTCTTCGTGGTCTGGCCGTTCATCCAGTCCATCTATTACTCGTTCACGGACTGGACCGGCCTGAGCCCCGAATTCAAGATGGTCGGCTTCGACAACTACAGCCGGCTGCTCGACGACGAGATCTTCTGGAAATCGTTGCAGCACAGTCTGCTCTTCGCGCTTCTGCTGCCGGTCGTGACGATCAGCCTGGCGCTGTTCTTCGCCTTCATGATCAATGTCGGCGGGCGGAAGAGGAAGAACGGACCGGTGGTCACCGGCGTCCGGGGCTCCTCGTTCTACAAGATCGTCTATTTCTTTCCGCAGGTGCTGTCCATCGCCATCGTCGCGCTGCTGTTCGCGTTCGCGTACAACCCGGACAGCGGCGCGATCAACTCGATCCTGCGCGGGATCGGCCTCGACGACGTCCAGCCGCTGTGGCTCGGCGACCCCGACCTCGCGCTGTGGGCCGTGATGGCGGTGCTCGTCTGGTCCACGGTCGGCTTCTTCGTGGTGCTCTTCTCCGCCGGCATGGCCTCCATCCCGGCGGAGATGTACGAGGCGGCCCTGCTGGACGGGGCGGGCCGCGCCACGACCTTCTTCCGCGTCACCCTGCCGCTGCTGTGGGACACCGTGCAGTCCGGCTGGGTCTACATGGGCATCCTCGCCCTGGGCGCCGAGTCGTTCGCGGTCGTGCAGATCATGACGACCGGGCCGGGCGGCCCCGACTACTCGACCACCGTCATGGTCCTGTACGTGTACCAGAAGGCGTTCCGTGACGGGCAGGCCGCCTACGCCACCACCATCGGTGTCGCCCTGCTCGTCGTCACGCTGGCCTTCGCCGCCGTGGTGATGCGGCTGGGCCGTCGCGAGCGGCTGGAGTACTGATGAAGACGACGCAGACCCCCGCGCCCGTGCCGGCCGAGTCCGGCGCGCCCGTCACCAAGGAGGACCTCCCGCCGGGCCCGCCGCCGAAGGCGAAGAAGGAGGGCACGGTCCTCAACGTCTTCTCCCACGGCGTCCTCGTCATCTGGGCGTTCATGGTGGTGATGCCGCTGCTCTGGGCGGTGATGACGTCCTTCAAGGACGACCGGTCCATCTTCTCCTCGCCCTGGTCGCTGCCGGACACGCTGCACTTCGACAACTGGTCGCGGGCGTGGACCGAGGCCAATATGAGCGACTACTTCCTCAACACCGTCCTGGTGGTGGGTGGTTCGCTCACCGGAACCCTGGTGCTCGGCTCGATGGCGGCCTACGTCCTGGCCCGCTTCGACTTCCCGGGCAACCGCTTCATCTACTTCCTGTTCATCGGCGGCATGAGCTTCCCGATCATGCTCGCGCTGGTCCCGCTCTTCTACGTCGTGAACAACATGGGCCTGCTGAACACCATCCACGGGCTGATCCTGGTCTACATCGCCTACTCGCTGCCGTTCACGGTGTTCTTCCTGACGGCGTTCTTCCGGACCCTGCCGACGTCCATCGCGGAGGCGGCCTTCGTCGACGGCGCCTCCCACAGCCGTACGTTCTTCCAGATCATGCTGCCCATGGCCAAGCCGGGCCTGGTCAGCGTGGGCATCTTCAACTTCCTGGGCCAGTGGAACCAGTACATGCTTCCCACGGTCCTCAACACGGACCCGGACAAGCGCGTCCTCACCCAGGGCCTCGTGCAGCTCGCGGTCAGCCAGGGCTACAAGGGCGACTGGTCGGGTCTCTTCGCGGGCCTGGTGATGGCGATGCTGCCGGTGCTCGCCGCGTACATCGTCTTCCAGCGGCAGGTGGTGCAGGGGCTGACGGCCGGCGCGCTCAAATAACCCTGCGCGTTCGCTCGCGTACACGCCGCTCCCGGTCCCGGGGGCGGCGTGCGGGCGTGTGTCCATGGACCTGGAAACGGCTCAACCTCTTGACGGGAGGCGACCCGAACAGCTCAGCTTAGAGTTCACTAGTTGGACATGGACGGGGTCTCATCGAAGCGGCCCCGCGCGCAGGAGGTCGTCGTGGAGACTCCGGGGTCGCAGTCGTCGCTGCACCGAGCCAACCTGGAGCGGGTCGTACGTGCCGTGCGTCTGGCGGGCTCCCTCACCCAGGCCGAGATCGCGCGGACGACGGGCCTGTCCGCGGCGACGGTCTCCAACATCGTCCGGGAGTTGAAGGACGGCGGCACCGTCGAGGTCACGCCGACATCGGCAGGGGGGCGCCGGGCCCGCAGCGTGTCGCTCAGCGGGGACGCCGGGATCGTCATAGGAGTCGACTTCGGGCACACCCACCTGCGCGTCGCGGTCGGGAACCTCGCCCACCAGGTGCTCGCCGAGGAGTCCGAGCCGCTGGACGTGGACGCCTCCTCGACGCAGGGCTTCGACCGGGCGGAACAACTGGTCAGCCGGCTGATCGAGGCCACCGGGGTCGACCGGTCCAAGATCGCCGGGGTCGGTCTGGGCGTGCCCGGACCCATCGACGTCGAGTCGGGGACCCTCGGCTCGACCGCCATCCTGCCCGGCTGGACCGGCACCAAGCCCGCCGAGGAGCTGCGGGGGCGGCTCGGCGTGCCGGTGCACGTGGACAACGACGCCAACCTCGGCGCCCTCGGCGAGATGGTCTGGGGCAGCGGTCGCGGGGTGCGCGACCTGGCGTACATCAAGGTCGCCAGCGGTGTCGGCGCCGGTCTGGTGATCAACGGGAAGATCTACCGGGGGCCCGGCGGTACAGCCGGGGAAATCGGACATATCACTCTCGATGAGTCCGGCCCCGTCTGCCGCTGCGGAAACCGCGGCTGCCTGGAGACCTTCGCGGCCGCGCGCTATGTGCTCCCGCTCCTGCAGTCCAGCCACGGCACCGACCTGACGATGGAAGGCGTCGTGCGCCTCGCACGGGACGGCGACCCGGGCTGCCGTCGCGTGGTCGCCGATGTCGGCCGCCACATCGGCAGCGGAGTGGCCAATCTCTGCAATCTGCTGAACCCCAGCCGCGTGGTCCTCGGCGGTGATCTCGCCGAGGCCGGTGAGCTGGTGCTCGGACCGATCCGGGAGTCCGTCGGGCGCTACGCGATCCCCAGTGCGGCACGCCAGTTGTCCGTTCTCCCGGGTGCCCTCGGCGGCCGTGCAGAGGTCCTCGGAGCGCTCGCTCTCGCCCTCAGCGAGATGGGCGATTCAACGCTTTTGGACGGAACTGCCCCTGGGATGCTGCAGACAGCGGCCCCCGCCTTCACTTAGAGAACGGATGGCACCGTTGCCATCTCGTTAAGGATTTACTTCTTGACGTCGCACGTGTGGCCGAGTTGACTTCCAGCCACCTCGGCCGCAATGTCGCGGCCTCGTCAGGGAGGTTTCTGAAGTGAACACGCGTATGCGTCGCGCCGCTGTTGCGATTGCCGCCGGTGCGATGGCCGTTTCGCTTGCTGCCTGTGGCAGCGCCAAGGAGTCCGGCGACAACGCCGATTCCAGCGGGTCCGCCAAGAAGGGCGACGACATCAAGGTCGCCCTGCTCCTTCCGGAGAACGCGACCGCCCGCTACGAGAAGTTCGACCGGGTGCTCATCGAGAAGAAGGTCAAGGAACTCACGAGCGGCAAGGGCGAGGTCGTCTACGCCAACGCCAATCAGGACGCGGCCAAGCAGAACCAGCAGGTCGACACGATGATCTCCAACAAGGTCGACGTGCTGATCGTGGACGCGGTGGACTCCAAGGCCATCGCAGGCTCGGTGAAGAAGGCCAAGGACGCCGGCATCCCCGTCGTCGCCTACGACCGCCTGGCCGAGGGCCCGATCGACGCCTACACCTCGTTCGACAACGTCACCGTCGGCAAGACCCAGGGCGAGGCCCTGCTGAAGGCGCTGGGCGACAAGGCCAAGGACGGCCAGATCGTCATGATGAACGGGTCGTCCACCGACCCCAACGCCGCCCTGTTCAAGAAGGGTGCCCACTCCGTCCTCGACGGCAAGGTGAAGGTCGGCCGCGAGTACGACACCAAGGAGTGGAAGCCGGAGAACGCCAACGCCAACATGGAGGGCGCCATCTCCGCCCTCGGCAAGGACAAGATCGTCGGCGTCTACTCCGCCAACGACGGCATGGCGGGCGGCATCATCACGGCCCTGAAGGCCGCCGGCATCGCCGACGTCCCGGTCACCGGCCAGGACGCCGAACTCGCGGGTGTGCAGCGCATCGTGACCGGTGAGCAGTACATGAGCGTCTACAAGCCCTACCCGCAGGAGGCCGACGTCGCCGCGGAGATGGCCGTCGCGCTCGCCCAGGGCAAGTCGCTCGACTCCATCGCCAAGGACAAGGTCGACAGCCCGACCACCAAGGCCGTCCCCTCCGTCCTCGTCCCGGTCGTCTCGCTGACGAAGGACAACATCAAGGACACCGTCATCAAGGACGGCATCTACACCGTGAGCGAGATCTGCACCGGCAAGTACAAGGCCGCGTGCGACAAGATCGGCCTCAAGTAGTCACCCCGAGTTCCTCCGGCGCCCCGCACACCAGCCCCGCAAGCTACGCGGGGCGCCGGAGTGATCACTCCTCCCACACTTTCTGCACAACCTCCCGCTGGTCAGGCGGCGAAGGAGATGGTTCACGTGTCCGCTACGCCCGTGCTGGCGTTGCGCGGGGTCTCCAAGCGGTTCGGTGCCGTACAGGCGCTCACCGACGTAGAGCTTGAGGTCCATGCCGGTGAAGTGGTCGCCCTGGTCGGCGACAACGGCGCCGGAAAATCCACGCTGGTCAAGACGATCGCCGGCGTGCACCCCATCGATGAGGGCGTCATCGAATGGGACGGCAGGTCCGTCCAGATCGACAAGCCGCACGACGCCCAGAACCTGGGCATCGCGACCGTCTACCAGGACCTCGCGCTGTGCGACAACATCGACGTCGTCGGCAACCTCTACCTGGGCCGGGAGATCCGCAAGCGCGGCGTCCTGGACGAGGTGGAGATGGAGCGCCGCTCCCGCGAGCTGCTCGACACGCTGTCGATCCGCATCCCCAGCGTCCGCATCCCGATCGCCTCGCTCTCCGGCGGCCAGCGCCAGACGGTGGCCATCGCGCGGTCCATGCTCGGCGAGCCGAAGCTGGTCATCCTCGACGAGCCCACCGCCGCCCTCGGCGTCGAGCAGACCGCCCAGGTCCTCGACCTCGTCGAGCGGCTGCGCGAGCGCGGCCACGCCGTCATCCTCATCAGCCACAACATGGCCGACGTCAAGGCCGTCGCGGACAAGGTCGCCGTGCTGCGCCTCGGGCGCAACAACGGCATCTTCGAGGTCAAGTCGACCTCGCAGGAAGAGATCATCTCCGCCATCACCGGCGCCACCGACAACGCCGTGACCCGCCGTGCGGCGCGCACGAACGGGGAGGCTTCCAAGTGAGCATCGACAAGACCTCCGCGGCTCCGGGAACTCCCGAGGACCACGTCGTGGCGAACCCCGAGGCGGCCAAGGCCGCCGTCACGGTCGTCGACCCCCGGCTCCTGGTGCGCGAGCAGGGCTTCGCGGGCTACGTCACCGAGTTCAAGCGGAAGATGAAGTCCGGTGACCTGGGTTCCATCCCGGTGGTCGTCGGCCTGGCCATCATCTGGATCATCTTCCAGAGCCTGAACTCCAACTTCCTCACCGCGGGCAACCTGTCCGACATGTCCGTCGCCATGGTCGGCACCGGCATGATCGCCGTCGGCATCGTGTTCGTGCTGCTGCTCGGTGAGATCGATCTGTCGGTCGGCTCGGTCAGCGGTGTGGCGGGCGCGAGCTTCGCCGTGCTCAATGTCACCAACGGCATGAACGAGTGGCTCGCCTTCGTGCTGGCCATCGTCACCGGCACCGTCGCCGGCGCGCTGCACGGCTTCTTCTTCGCGAAGATCGGCGTCCCCGCCTTCGCCGTCACGCTGGCCGGCCTGCTGTTCTGGAACGGCTTCATGCTCCAGATCCTGGGCGACAACGGCACGATCAACCTCGACCCGGACGGGGTCGTGGCCCAGCTGACCAGCTACTACTTCTCCGACGTGGCCGCCGCCTACGGTCTGGCCGCGGTGGTGACCGTCGGGTACTTCCTCAGCTCCTTCCTCGGCAACCGGCGGCGCGAGGCCGCGGGCGTGCCGTCGCGGCCGCTGAGCGAGACGGTGGTGCGGACGGTGCTCCTCGCGGTCCTGACCTTCGCCGTCGCGATCGTCTTCAACCAGTACAAGGGCCTGCCGCTGGCCGTGGTGATCTTCATCGTGGTGCTCCTGGTCACGGACTTCGTGCTGCGGCGTACGGCGTACGGGCGGAAGGTGTTCGCGCTCGGCGGCAGCGTCGAGGCGTCGCGCCGGGCCGGTATCAACGTGGAGCTGGTCCGGATCTCGGTGTTCGCCATCTCCGGGACGTTCGCCGCGGTGGGCGGTCTGTTCATCGCGTCGAAGATCGCCGCGGCGAACCAGGGCGCGGGCGGCGGTGACCTGCTGATGAACGCGATCGCCGCCGCGGTGATCGGCGGTACGTCGCTGTTCGGCGGTCGCGGGCGGACGTGGAACGCGCTGCTCGGCGTGCTGGTGATCGTGTCGATCCAGTACGGGCTCGCCCTGGAGGGCATCGCCTCTCCGGTGCAGTACATGATCACTGGTGGTGTGCTGTTGGCCACGGTCGTGATCGACGCGGTGACGCGCAAGACGCAGAAGACCGCGGGCCGCGCGTAACGCCGACCGACCCCCTGTGCCCGGCATCGAGAGGTGCCGGGCACAGTTGTGTCGTAGGTGTGGCACAACTTGGGTACAGCCGAAAGCGTGATGTATGCCCCAAGGCCTCGGCGCAGCCCTCAGGAGCGGAACATTAGACTCGACACGCCCGGCAACAGCTCGATCAGCTCTACTGCAAGGAGGCACGGGTGCCGCTGCTGACCCGTATCAGGGGACCGCGCGATCTGGACCGGCTCAGCCTGGAGGAGCTGAACCAGCTGGCGGAGGAGATCCGGAGCTTCCTCGTCGAAGCGGTCTCCAAGACCGGCGGTCACCTCGGCCCCAATCTCGGCGTGGTGGAGCTCACCATCGCCCTGCACCGGGTCTTCGACTCGCCCAGGGACAAGGTGCTCTGGGACACCGGCCACCAGTCCTACGTCCACAAGCTGCTCACCGGCCGTCAGGACTTCTCCAAGCTCAAGATGAAGGGCGGCCTGTCCGGCTACCCCTCGCAGGCCGAGTCCGAGCACGACGTCATCGAGAACTCGCACGCCTCGACCGTCCTCGGCTGGGCCGACGGCATCGCCAAGGCCAACCAGATCATGGACCGCGACGACCACGTGGTCGCCGTGATCGGTGACGGGGCCCTGACCGGCGGCATGGCCTGGGAGGCGCTGAACAACATCGCCGACGCCAAGGACCGGCCCCTCGTCATCGTCGTCAACGACAACGAGCGGTCCTACGCGCCGACCATCGGCGGTCTCGCCAACCACCTCGCGACGCTGCGGACGACGGACGGCTACGAGCGGTTCCTCGCCCGCACCAAGGAGGTGCTGGAGCGCACCCCCGTCGTCGGCCAGGCGCTCTACGACACCCTGCACGGCGCCAAGAAGGGCCTGAAGGACTTCATCGCCCCGCAGGGCATGTTCGAGGACCTCGGCCTGAAATACGTCGGCCCGATCGACGGGCACGACCTCGAGGCCCTGGAGTCCGCGCTCGCCAAGGCCAAGCGGTTCGGCGGCCCGGTCATCGTGCACTGCCTCACCGAGAAGGGCCGCGGCTACCAGCCCGCCCTCCAGGACGAGGCCGACCGCTTCCACGCCGTCGGCAAGATCCACCCCGACACGGGCCTGCCGATCAAGAGCTCCGGCGCCGACTGGACCTCCGTCTTCGGTGACGAGATGGTCGAACTCGGCAAGGAGCGCGAGGACATCGTCGCCATCACGGCCGCGATGCTCCAGCCGGTGGGCCTGGAGAAGTTCGCCAAGCGCTTCCCCGACCGGGTCTACGACGTCGGCATCGCCGAGCAGCACGGCGCCGTGTCGGCGGCCGGCCTGGCGACGGGCGGAGTGCACCCGGTGTTCGCCGTGTACGCCACCTTCCTCAACCGCGCCTTCGACCAGGTGCTGATGGACGTGGCCCTGCACAAGTGCGGTGTCACCTTCGTGCTGGACCGGGCCGGTGTCACCGGCACCGACGGGGCCTCCCACAACGGCATGTGGGACATGTCGATCCTGCAGGTCGTGCCGGGGCTGCGGCTGGCCGCGCCGCGTGACGCCGACCAGGTCCGCGCGCAGCTGCGCGAGGCCGTCGCGGTCGACGACGCGCCGACCGTGGTCCGCTTCTCCAAGGGTGCCGTCGGTCCCGCCGTACCCGCCGTCGGCCGCGTCGGCGGCATGGACGTGCTGCGTGAGCCCGGCACCGACCGGCCGGACGTGCTGCTGGTCTCCGTCGGAGCCCTCGCCCCGATGTGCCTGGAGATCGCCGGGCTGCTCGACAAGCAGGGCATCTCCACCACCGTCGTCGACCCGCGCTGGGTCAAGCCCGTCGACGAGGCCATGGCCCCGCTCGCCGAGCGGCACCGCGTGGTCGTCACCGTCGAGGACAACAGCCGGGTCGGGGGCGTGGGATCGGCGATCGCGCAGGCACTGCGGGACGCGGGTGTGGATGTGCCGCTGCGTGACTTCGGCATCCCGCCGCGCTTCCTCGACCACGCCACGCGTGCCGAGATCCTCGCCGAGATCGGCCTCACCGCGCCGGACATCGCCCGGCAGGTGACCGGGCTGGTCGCCAAGCTGGACGGACGGTACGAGGGCGGTGCCGTGGAGTCCGTGGAATCCGTGCGCGACTGACACGGCCGAACGGGTTCGGATGGGCCGGTTTCCCCACCATGAGGGTGGTGTAACCGGCCCATTGGCGTGAATGCGTCCGTGCCGGGGCATACGGATGGTGCCACCTCTCGATCATGTCGAGGACGACAAGCGTGGGAGGTATCCCGTGACCAGCACCCTCTTCCGGACGAAGAAGGTCGAGCAGTCCATCCTCGACACCGAGGAGCCAGAGCACGCGCTCAAGAAGTCCTTGTCCGCGCTGGATCTGACCGTCTTCGGCGTCGGCGTGATCATCGGCACCGGCATCTTCGTACTCACCGGCACTGTCGCCAAGGACAACGCGGGGCCCGCGACGGCCCTGGCGTTCGTCGCGGCCGGCGTCGCCTGCGCCCTGGCCGCACTCTGTTACGCCGAGTTCGCGTCCACGGTCCCGGTCGCCGGGTCCGCCTACACGTTCTCGTACGCCTCCCTCGGTGAACTGCCCGCCTGGATCATCGGCTGGGACCTCGTTCTGGAGTTCGCGCTCGGTACGGCGGTGGTGGCCGTCGGCTGGTCGGGCTACATCCAGTCGCTGCTGGAGAACGCCGGCTGGACGATGCCCGTGGCCCTGGGCAGCCGAGAGGGCGCCGACGCCTTCGGCTTCGACATCCTCGCCGCCGCGCTCGTCCTCGTCCTCACCGGCATCCTCGTCGTCGGCATGAAGCTGTCCGCGCGGATCACGTCGGTCGTCGTCGCCATCAAGGTGACGGTCGTCCTCGTCGTGATCATCGCGGGTGCGTTCCTCATCAACGGCGACAACTACGACCCGTTCATCCCGGAGGAGAAGCCGGTACCGGCCGGCTCCAGTCTCGATTCCCCACTGATCCAGCTCATGTTCGGCTGGGCGCCCTCCAACTTCGGCGTGATGGGCATCTTCACCGCCGCCTCGGTCGTGTTCTTCGCCTTCATCGGCTTCGACGTCGTGGCCACGGCCGCGGAGGAGACCAAGAACCCGCAGCGCGACATGCCGCGCGGCATCCTCGGCTCCCTCGTGATCTGCACGACGCTGTACGTCCTCGTGTCGATCGTCGTCACCGGTATGCAGCACTACAGCGAGCTGTCGGTCGACGCGCCGCTCGCCGACGCCTTCAAGGCGACCGGGCATCCGTGGTTCGCGGGCTTCATCAGCTTCGGGGCCGCGGTCGGCCTGACGACGGTGTGCATGATCCTGCTCCTCGGCCAGACCCGGGTGTTCTTCGCGATGAGCCGCGACGGGCTGCTGCCGCGGTTCTTCTCGCACGTCCACCCGCGGTTCAAGACCCCGCACAGGCCGACGATCCTGCTCGGCGTGATCATCGCGGTGCTGGCGGGCTTCACGCCGCTGACCGAACTCGCCGCGCTGGTGAACATCGGCACGCTGTTCGCCTTCGTGGTCGTGGCCGTCGGCGTGATCATCCTCCGCAAGCAGCGCCCGGACCTGCCGCGGTCCTTCCGGACCCCGTGGGTGCCGGTCATCCCGATCCTGTCGGTGTGCGCCTCGTTGTGGCTGATGATCAACCTGCCCGCCGAGACGTGGGTGCGGTTCGGGATCTGGATGGCCGCCGGGTTCCTCGTGTACTTCCTCTACGGCCGCACGCACAGCCGCCTCGCGACGGGAGAGGAAGCCAAGGCGGAGAACACGCCGTAGTCGCCACCCGGGGTGCGGGTCTGCTGAGCCGCGGGCATATGTGCCTCCCTCAGTGCCTTACGGGCCTGGGAGGTGCCCCCAGGGCGGCACGGGTGGGCGGTGGGGGAGGCACCCCGCTCCGCCGGGCTGCGGCCCCACCCGGCACCGGCACCGACGCCGGGCGCCTACGGCCGCACCGTACGCGGCCCCGCCACCTCCGCCCCCAGCTCGCCGACCCGCCGCCGCAGCTCCCGGTCCGCCGTGACGACCAGTACGGACCGCTCAGCAGCCCCCGCGACCACCTCGACGATGTGGTCGTCACCGCTGCCCGACGCCGACTCCACCCGCACCCCCGGCACCGACTCCACCCCCCGAGCCGCCCCCTCCACCACGAGCAGGACCTCCACCGGCCCGGAAACCCCCGGCACCCCGTCCGACGCCAACCGGTCGCGCAGCCGCTCCGCGGCACCCCGTCGGTCCCGCCACCAGCCGTCCGGTACCGATCCGACGACGTTCGCGGCGTCGACGACGACGAGGAGGGGCGCGTTGTCGTTCATGCGGCCAGGGTCGCACGGCGGTTGTCGGCCAGGCAGGGGGCGGGCCGCGCACGGAGCCGCCCCGCCCGCATAAAGTGAACTGGTGAACGGCGACTGGCTCCTCCGCGGCCGCGACGGCCGCCTCACCGTCTATCTCCCCTCCGGCGACGCCGTCCTGTGCCGTGCGGAACGCGGCCCCGCCGGCTCCTGGGACGATCCCCGCACCGTCGGCGGCGGCCAGAAGCTGCACCCGGGCCCGGCGATCGGCCAGGGCGCCGACGGCTACACCCATCTGGCCGCTTGGCGGCCGACCGTGCCCGGCGAGTCGGGGCTCGTGCATTCGACGCACTTCCGTCCCCGGCTCGCGCCCCTGGACTGGGTCTCGATCGGGCACCCGGACAAGAAGGGCGACCGGACGGGCCCGCCGGCCGTCGCCGTCGACTCGGCGGGGCGTGGCTATGTCTTCGTCCGCAACCAGAGCGGTGGGGTGAGCCTGCGCAACCAGAAGGAGAAGGGCGGCTGGGGGCCCTGGCAGGACCTCGGAGGGCACGACGTGGAGGGCGAGCCGGCCGCCGTGACGGGGGAGTCGGGGCTCGTGGAGGTGTATGCCTCCGTGCCAGGCGGGGTGCTGCACTGGCGGCAGGAGGAGCCCGGCAGGACGCCGGTGCGGACGGAGGGCGTCGAAGTGCCCGTCCGGCCGGGGACGCTCCGGGCGCTCGCCACGTCCGCCGCGCACACCACCCTCTTCTTCACGGACACCTCGGGCGACGTGTGCGCCTGGCGGCCGGGCGAGAAGCCGGTGACGCTCATCGCCTCCGCCGGACCCGGGCCGGTGTCCGCCGTGCGCTGTGACATCGGGGGGCACGACTGCACCGTCCTCGCCCAGCGGTCGGCGAGCGGCCGGGTCGCCTTCGCCGCCTATCCGACCGAACAGGAGTCGGCCGGTGCCTGGTGGACCGAGTCCGGCCCCCAGCTGCCCTCCGACGCCGTGGTGTCGGTGGCGCTCGACGAGCAGGACGAGGTCGTCGCCGCGTCGCTCTCGCCGTCGGCCGGGACACTGCTTCTCACCCGCCGCAAGGACGAACCCGGGCTCGCGCTGGAGGCCTGGCGGGAGGTCTGACACCCCGGCAGGACCGTTCCCTTTGTGGCTCCCGTCGCTCCAGACACACCAGGTGTGTCAAGGGTTGTACGGATGTGTGCGTGACAAGGCGCACCTCGGGTGAACGTGGTCAAAAAGTGAAGGTCTTGTTAACCTCTTCGCACTTGTTCGATTTTGCTCGGGGGGCCGGTTGCTGTGCGCCTGGCCGGGGCCGTGGCAACGGGGTTGGGGAATGATGTCGTGAGCAGATCCTCCACGGTGGATCTTGTCGTTGTCGGACTCGGTTACGTGGGGCTGCCGTTGGCCAGGTCCGCGGCCGCCGCGGGACTGAAGGTGGTCGGCCTCGACCGCAGCCGCAGGGTGGTCGACGGGCTGAACGCCGGCTGTTCGCATGTGGACGACATCACCGGCTCCGATGTGCGCACCATGCTGGAACGGGGCTTCGAGGCCACCGACGGGGCCGAGGTCATCGCGGACGCCTCCGCCGTCGTGGTGTGTGTGCCGACGCCGCTCACCGACCACGGTGCTCCCGACCTCGGCGCGGTGCACGCCGCCGTGGACGACATCGCCGCCCATCTGCGGGCCGGCACGCTCGTCGTGCTGGAGTCGACGACGTACCCGGGGACCACCGACGAGGTCGTCAGGCCGCGGCTGGAGGCCGGGGGACTGCGGGTCGGGGCCGACTTCCATCTCGCCTTCTCCCCGGAGCGCATCGACCCGGGGAATCCTTCCTTCGGGCTGGAGAACACGCCCAAGGTCGTCGGCGGCATCACGGCCGACTGCACCAAGGCGGCCCGCGCCCTCTACGAGCGCTTCGTGAACCGGGTCGTCGAGGCCAAGGGCACCCGCGAGGCCGAGATGGCCAAGCTGCTGGAGAACACCTACCGGCACGTCAACATCGCGCTCGTCAACGAGATGTCGATGTTCTGCCGGGAGATCGGCGTCGATCTGTGGGACGCGATCCGGTGCGCGTCCACGAAGCCGTTCGGGTTCGCGCCCTTCTACCCCGGCCCGGGCGTCGGCGGGCACTGCATTCCGATCGACCCCAACTACCTTTCGTACAAGGTGCGTTCGCTGGGCATCCCGTTCCGGTTCGTGGAGCTGGCGCAGGAGATCAACCAGCGGATGCCCGTGCATGTCGTCAACCGGGCGGCCGATCTGCTCAACGACCAGGGCAAGGCCGTGCGCGGCTCCCGGGTGCTGCTGCTCGGCGTGACCTACAAGCCGGACATCTCCGACCAGCGGGAGAGCCCTGCGCTGGCCGTCGCGGAGAACCTCCTCGCGCGGGGTGCCGAGCTCGTCTACTTCGACCCCCGGGTCGAGGACTGGCGGGTCGGCGGGGTGCCGGTCGAGCGGGCCGGTGACTATCTCGCCGCCGCCGAGACCGCCGACCTGACCGTCCTGCTCCAGCCGCACCGCGAGATCGACCTCGACGAACTCGCCGACCACGCCCGGGCGTTGTTCGACACCCGGGGCAAATCCGCCGACCACCCGCGGGTGGTCAAGCTGTGACTTCCGAAGATACGTACATACCCGGGGCCGTCGACTCCGGTGGGCGTCGAGCGCACCGGAAGCGGCGGCACCTGAAGGTCTCGTACTTCGTCTTCCTGGGCCTGGCCGCGCTGATCGCCACCCGTCTCGACGCCGGTTCCCTGCACCTGTACTCCATGGGTGCCATGGGCCTGCTGACGCTGAAGATGTTCGGCGCGCTCTTCTACCGTCCGGCCAAGGCCGGGCGGGAGGAGCTGGAGTACCTGGAGGACGCCTGGGTCACCGCGGTCATCCCGATCTACAACGAGGACCCGGTGATGTTCGAGCAGGGCATGCGCAGCCTCCTCGCGCAGAGCCGCCTGCCGAACGAGATCCACATCATCGACGACGCCAGCGCCACCGACTCCGGTATCAGGGCCGCGAAGAAGATGCGCCGCGAGTTCGAGGCCAGGGGCGTCAAGTACACCGTCAGCGTGCAGCCCGAGAACAAGGGCAAGCGTGAGGCGCTGGCGCTGGGCTTCGAGGCCGCCCCGTACTCCGACATCTTCCTCTGCGTCGACTCGGACACCGTGCTGTCCCGGGACACCGTGCGCGAGCTGCTGCTGCCGCTGGCCGACGAGAAGATCATGGCCTCCACCGGCATGGTGCTGGCGCTCAACCACGACAGCAACATCTTCACCCGCCTCCAGGACCTGCGCTACGGCAACTCGTTCCTCTTCGAGCGGGCCGCCTACTCGCGGCTGAAGTCGGTGCTGTGCTGCTGCGGCGCCCTGTCGGCGTACCGCGGCACGCTGGTGCGCAAGTACCTGCCGGACTTCCTCAACCAGCAGTTCCTGGGCAAGCCGGCCGTCTTCGGCGACGACCGACGGATGACCAACTACTGCCTGATGGAGGGCCAGGTCGTCTTCCAGGAGACGGCCGTCGGCTACACCGCCGTCCCCGAGAAGCTGCCGCACTTCCTGCGCCAGCAGGTCCGCTGGAACAAGTCCTTCTTCCGCGAGTCGCTGTGGGCCTTCCGGCACCAGAAGAAGTACCGGCCGGCCTTCTGGCTGACCTGCATGGAACTCGCGCTGTGGCTGGTCTTCGGCTCGGCGATGTTCTACTCGATGGTCATCCTGCCCATCATCAAGCCCCAGCAGTTCGTCCACCACATCGGCGACTACCTCGTCTTCATGGTGCTGATGGGCTACTTGCGCAATGTGCGGTACCTCGACTTCCCGCGGCGCGGGATGGGCTTCATCAAGCGGTTCGGCATGTTCCTGCTCGCGCCGCTCTACGGCGTGATCCAGCTGACCCTGCTGACGCCGCTGCGCTTCTACGCCCTGTTCACCCTGCACAAGGGGAGCTGGGGCACGCGCCAGGGCGGTGTCGAGGTGTCCGTGGCCGGCGACCACGAGGCCGATGTGACGGAGATCTTCGAGGAAGAGGACCCGTACTCCGACAAGAAGGTCACCGAGACGCTCCAGCTGATGCGGCTGGAGGGCGTGGCGCTGCGCACCCAACCCCGTCCCACCGGCGGGATCCCCGCCCAGCCGCAGCCGATCCCCGGCTACCACGAGGAGCAGCACGCGGCCGTCCCGCAGCAGCGCGTGAGCTGGGGAACGCCGGAACCGGCCGGGCAGCAGCAGTGGCAGGGCGAATACGAAGGGCAGCACGGGTACCCCGACCCGTACCAGCAGCAGTATCAAGGGCACGGCCACCCTCCGCAGCAGGGCGAGTACCCGTACCAGGATCCCTCCTGGCAGCAGCACGGCCGGCAAGGGCAGCAGGGGAACGGTCAGGGCGGCTGGTAGGCCGCAGGAGACAACAGGAAGAGGGGCGGCCGAACGGCCGCCCCTCTCTCGTGTGCCCGGGCCTCAGGTGTACGAGGCCATCGCCTCCTCGACCGTCAGCACCGGGATGTCCCGGTCGTCGATCGCCTTCATCAGGGTCTCCAGACCGGCCTTGCCGATCTCGGTGCTCGTCGCCGGGGGGCCCTCGGTGACCTTGTGCAGACAGAGGATCAGCCAGTCACCGCTGTTCACACACCGGTCGAGCCGGCCGCCCGCCGCGGTCAGCTTCGACAGCGCCGTACCGCCGATGCCGTCGCCGTCGTTGATGCCGGTCAGCGCCTTGAGGCGGTACGGCATGGCGGGGGCGAACGACTCGATCGTCTCGGAGATGATCGACCGGGCCGTGGTGAAGTGCCGGCTGGCGATCTGGTCGACGGGGACACCGTCGGACGTCTTCTGGAACGCGCCGTGCGGATAGGCGAAGTGCTCGCTGGTGAAGCCGTTCGACACCAGCCACTCGCGCAGCTTGCGGAAGTCGTCGTCGGCCTGCTCGGCGGTGAGCTTGGGATAGCTGGCCGTGTGGACGGCGTTCGCGTACGAGTGGCCCGCCATCTCCCAGCCGGAGAAGTCCTGCATCGACCGCATCTGGTTCAGCGTCAGGAAGCTGCCCGTACCGATGGCGTCGGCGATGTTGTAGACCGTGCCGGGGAAGCCGTAGCCGTCCATGACCGGCCGGGCCAGGTCGTGGATCGACTTGTGGGAGTCGTCGAAGGTGATGGAGACGACGCCCTTGGGGAAGACCGACACCGTGTCCGGTATCAGCTCGACGGCCTGGAGCCGGTAGGTGACCGGGCCGCCCGCGTTGTCGTACACCGCGAACGACATGTCGGTGAAGCCGGTCTTCGTGGACGGCTTGCCGTCGGCGCCGATGGAGTACGTGCCGGCCGCCGCGTTGACGTCCGCCCACTGGAGGTGGACCGTCACCCACTCGCCGGACTGGACGTAGTTGGCCGCCGTCTTGGAGTGGGCGTGGAACGTCCAGGCGAAGTGGTTCGCGAGGGAGCCGCTGCCCAGGTAGAAGACCATCTTGGCCAGGTTCGTCACGTCGTCGACGCGGAAGACGAGCCGGATCATCTTGCCGGTCAGGCTCATCGCGGGCAGACCGGTCCTGCGGACGTACGACTGCTTGCCGGTGCCGTTGGTGGTCGCCCGGACCGACTGGGTGCCCCGCACGAACTGGGACTTGTCGTTCGCCTCGGCCGACGTGGTGCCCGCGCCGCCGGGGGTCCAGCCGTGGCCGGACTGGAACTGCTGGGACCAGCTCGCCCGGCGGTACTTGGGGCGGCGGCCGGAGGGGGCGTAGAGGGGAGGCGTGGTGAGGCCTCCGATGGCGCCCTCGGCGGCCGGCGCGGCGACGGGCTGTGCCACCACCTTCCCCAGCCACGCGCCGCCGCCGGCCATGGCGACGCCTCCTGTACCGCCCATCAGCAGCGCGGAACGCCGGCTCACCACCGGCTTCTTCTCCGCCTCCGCCGCAGCGTGCCTGTGGGCGTTGGACCGCCTTTTCCTCACCGGGACTCCCGAACCGTGTCGAAGTAGTTCATTCCCTTGTCGGTGAAGCCCTCGACCGCGGACCGGACTTCGTTCACCGACAGGGTGTCGTTCGCGTTGTAGTAGAGCCAGTCGACCTTCATGTCCCACGCACGGTCGCCCTTGAACGGCAGATCGATGAACCAGTGGTTGAAGTTCACGGACATGTCGGCGCGCGGGGCGTACTTCCCGTTGCTGAGGAAGAGCTTCTCGCCGTCCATCCAGTACGCGACCACGCCGTCCTTCACCCTGATCAGCACGGTGTGCCAGGCGTCGAGGCTCTTCCTCGTGGTCTCGTAGACACGGTCGTTCGTCTTGTGGTCGTACCAGGTCACGGTGTCGAGCTTGGGGCCGGGCCGGCCCCAGCCGCCGTTGGGCATGTACTCGTTGTCCAGCTCGCTGTACTTCGAGCCCTTGCCGCCGATGGTGTAGAAGGTCTGGTTGACGTGATCACCGGAGTCTCCGGAGGCCGGCTCGTCGCTGAAGTGGATCCGGGCCGCGTAGGTGCCGTCGCGGAACTTGCTCGCGGCCGTGCCGAGGCTCGCCTGCTTCGTCCCGGCCTTGGTGCCGTCCGTGCTGGCGCGCAGGTTGAGTACCTGACCGTCGGCCAGGGAGCCCTTGGCGGTGGGGAAGGTGACGCCGTCGGCCGACCAGGTGTTCTCGACACCGGGGCCGCCCTTGCTGGTGCGGACCAGCCAGCCGTGCTTGAACAGGGCCGGGTCCTTGGCGCCCTGGTAGGAGAAGTCGTCGAACAGCACGCCGGCCGGGGGAGCGGGCACCGGGTCGGGCGCGGCGGCCTTCGCCGAGGCCTTCTTCTCGTCGCTCGCCTTGGTGCCGTCTGGCTCCTCGCCCCAGGCGAGGACGCCCCGCTTGTACGCGGTGACGTTCTCCGCCTCCTTGTAGCTCGTCATCTCGGCGTCGAAGGAGCGGTCGTCGGACTGCTTCAGCTTCTTGTGGTCGGTGCGGAAGAGCTGGAGGTCGATGCCCTTGCTGTTGGCGCCGGGCTTCAGGCTGCCCGCGCTGTCCGCGAACCTGATCTCCAGGTAGTGGTCGGCGGTGTCGGTGGCCTTGTCCATCGCGACGACCCGTCCGGCGACGTTCGAGCAGCCGAAGACGGCGTTGACGCAGTTGAAGGCGTACGGCGCGGCGCCCGGGGCGTCGTCGGCGGTGAACCAGTACCGGAGCGTCACATCGCTCAACGGCAGTGGCTTATCCGTGTCGTTGAAGACCTCCAGCGACGGCTTGGCGGCCGTCGCGGTCGCCGGAGTGTCGGTCCGGTAGCGGACCTTCAGCTCGGGCGGATCCGGGTTCGCCGCCTTCCAGACGGGATAGAGCGCCGTGCCGCCGGCGGCGACGACCGCCACGAGGAGCAGGAGCCTGATCTTGGGCCAAACCCGGCGTCGGGGTGTTCGGCGACGAGGGGACGCCACGCAGGACTCCTTCGAGGACACCCGGCGGTCTGGGGTGGAGACCGTCAGAGTCAGGTAAACAATGGTCGGATTGTGTGAGGATCCTATCTATGGGCGCATACAAAAAGGGGGGCGGGTGCACGGATTGTTACCGTACGCCCCACCCCCCTCAGGGGTTACGCGTTACGCGGGGATGCTCGCCACGCCCTGCGCGAGGAACCGCTTGCCGTTGACCCGCTCGGAGACACCCTCGCGGTCCAGATACGGCGTGATGCCGCCCAGGTGGAACGGCCAGCCGGCGCCCGTGATGAGGCACAGGTCGATGTCCTGAGCCTCGGCGACGACGCCCTCGTCGAGCATGATCCCGATCTCCTGCGCCACCGCGTCCAGCACGCGCGTGCGGACCTGCTCCTCCGTCAGGACGCTGTCGCCCTGCTTGAGGAGCGCGGCGACCTCGGGGTCCAGCTCCGGCTTGCCGGAGTCATAGACATAGAAGCCGCGCTTGCCCGCCTTGACGACGGCCGCGAGGTTCGGGGAGACCGTGAAGCGGTCCGGGAACGCCCTGTTGAGCGTCTCCGAGACGTGCAGACCGATCGCCGGGCCGACCAGCTCCAGCAGGACCAGCGGCGACATCGGCAGACCGAGCGGCTCGACGGCCTTCTCGGCGACCTTGACCGGGGTGCCCTCGTCGATGACGTTCTGGATCTCGCCCATGAAGCGCGTCAGGATGCGGTTCACGACGAACGCCGGGGCGTCCTTGGTGAGGACCGCGGTCTTCTTCAGCTTCTTGGCGACGGCGAACGCCGTGGCGAGGGAGGCGTCGTCGGTCTTCTCGCCGCGCACGATCTCCAGGAGCGGGAGGACCGCGACCGGGTTGAAGAAGTGGAAGCCCACGACCCGCTCGGGGTTCTTGAGCTTCGACGCCATCTCGGAGACCGACAGCGAGGAGGTGTTGGTGGCGAAGATCGCGTGCGCCGGGGCGACCGCCTCGACCTCGGCGAACACCTGCTGCTTGACGCCGATCTCCTCGAACACGGCTTCGATGATGAAGTCCGCGTCCGCGAAGCCCTCGGCCTTGTCCAGCACTCCGGACACCAGCGCCTTGAGGCGGTTGGCCTTGTCCTGGTTGATACGGCCCTTGCCGAGCAGCTTGTCGATCTCGGCGTGGACGTAGCCCACACCCTTGTCGACGCGCTCCTGGTCGATGTCGGTCAGGACGACCGGCACCTCGAGGCGGCGCAGGAACAGCAGCGCGAGCTGGCTGGCCATCAGACCGGCGCCGACGACACCGACCTTGGTGACCGGGCGGGCCAGGTTCTTGTCCGGGGCGCCGGCCGGGCGCTTGCCGCGCTTCTGCACCAGGTTGAAGGCGTAGATGCCGGAGCGCAGTTCACCGCCCATGATCAGGTCGGCGAGCGCCTTGTCCTCGGCGTCGTAGCCCTGCTGGAGGTCGCCGTTCTTGGCGGCGGCGATGATGTCCAGGGCGCGGTAGGCGGCCGGGGCCGCGCCGTGCACCTTGGAGTCCGCGATGAAACGGCCCTTGGCGACGGCCTGGTCCCAGGCCTCGCCGCGGTCGATCGCCGGGCGCTCGATCTGGATCTCGCCCTTGAGGACCGTCGCGGTCCAGATCAGCGACTGCTCCAGGAAGTCCGCGCCCTCGAAGATGGCGTCGGCGATCCCGAGCTCGTAGACCTGCTTGCCCTTGAGCTGCTTGTTCTGGTTGAGGCTGTTCTCGATGATCACCGAGACGGCCTTCTCCGGGCCGATCAGGTTCGGCAGCAGGGCGCAGCCGCCCCAGCCGGGGACCAGACCGAGGAAGACCTCGGGGAGCGAGAACGCCGGGAGGGCCGCGGAGACGGTGCGGTAGGTGCAGTGCAGACCGACCTCGACACCGCCGCCCATCGCGGCGCCGTTGTAGTACGCGAAGGTCGGGACCGCCAGCTTGGACAGCCGCTTGAAGACCTCGTGGCCGCCCTTGCCGATGGCGAGCGCGTGCTCGTACTCCTTGAGGATCTCCACGCCCTTGAGGTCGGCGCCGACCGCGAAGATGAACGGCTTGCCGGTGAGGCCGGCGCCGACGATCTCGCCGTCCGCGGCCTCCTTCTCCACCTGGTCGATCGCGGCGTCGAGGTTCGCCAGCGAGGCCGGGCCGAAGGTGGTCGGCTTGGTGTGGTCCAGGCCGTTGTCCAGGGTGATCAGGGCGAAGCGCCCGGCACCCAGGGGGAGGTCGAAGTGGCGGACGTGCGCCTGCGTGACGACCTCGTCCGGGAACAGCTCGGAAGCCTGCTTGAGAAGCTCGGCGGTGGTGCTCACTTGTCCCCCTCGAAGTGCGGGTTCTCCCAGATGACCGTCGCGCCCATGCCGAAGCCGACGCACATGGTGGTCAGGCCGTAGCGGACGTGCGGCTGCTCCTCGAACTGGCGGGCCAGCTGCGTCATCAGACGGACGCCGGAGGAGGCCAGCGGGTGGCCGAAGGCGATGGCGCCGCCGTACTGGTTGACGCGCGCGTCGTCGTCGGCGATGCCGTAGTGGTCGAGGAAGGCCAGGACCTGGACGGCGAAGGCCTCGTTGACCTCGAACAGGCCGATGTCGGAGATCGACAGGCCCGCCTGGGCCAGCGCCTTCTCCGTGGCCGGGATCGGGCCGTAGCCCATGACCTCCGGCTCGACACCCACGAAGGAGTAGGACACCAGGCGCATCTTGACGGGGAGGTCGTTCTCCCGCGCGAAGTCCTCGGAGGCGATGAGCGAGGCGGTGGCGCCGTCGTTCAGACCGGCCGCGTTACCGGCGGTGACCCGGCCGTGCACCCGGAACGGGGTCTTCAGGCCGGAGAGGTTCTCCAGGGTCGTGCCCGGGCGCATCGGCTCGTCGGCGGTGACCAGGCCCCAGCCCGTCTCGCCGGCCTCGGGGGAGGTGCGGCGTACGGAGATCGGCACCAGGTCGGCCTGGATCTTGCCGTTGGCGTACGCCTTGGCGGCCTTCTCCTGGGAGCGCACGGCGTACTCGTCGGCGCGCTGCTTGGTGATCTGCGGGTAACGGTCGTGCAGGTTCTCCGCGGTCATGCCCATGAACAGGGCCGACTCGTCGACCAGCTTCTCGCTCACGAACCGCGGGTTCGGGTCGACGCCCTCACCCATGGGGTGGCGGCCCATGTGCTCGACACCGCCGGCGATGGCGACGTCGTACGCGCCGAAGGCGACGGAACCGGCGACCGCGGTCACGGCCGTCAGGGCGCCGGCGCACATGCGGTCGATCGAGTAGCCCGGGACGGACTGCGGGAGACCGGCGAGGATCCCGGCCGTACGGCCGATGGTCAGGCCCTGGTCGCCGATCTGCGTGGTCGCGGCGATGGCGACCTCGTCGATCTTCTTCGGGTCGAGACCGGGGTTGCGGCGCAGCAGCTCCCGGATCGCCTTCACGACGAGGTCGTCGGCACGGGTCTCGTGGTAGATGCCCTTCGGTCCCGCCTTGCCGAACGGGGTGCGGACGCCGTCGACGAAGACGACGTCCCTGACGGTACGAGGCACGATGGCTCTCCTCCAGGGTCCGGAACTGCATTGCTGCTGCGAGATGCGCTGAGCGCGCGCTCAGGCCCATGCTACTTATGGGTAACGTAGCTGCACAGTCCTGACAGGCGGAGCGGTGAAGGTCACATCTCATCTCCGGGTGGTGCGGTGCCCTTGGGGGCGCGGGGAACTGCGCGACCAGCCACAATGCACCCGCAGCCCCGTACGGCGCTCACCGAGGCGGCGCGGTGGACCCCCGAGGCGTCAGCACGGGAGTCGGCACAGGGTGCGACCCACCCTCACCCCCGGTGATCACCGAGAACAAGGTCCGGGCCACCTCCGCCCCGAACCCGTGCACGTCGTGACTCATCGCGGACAGCGTCGGATGCGTCAGCCGGCACAGCTGCGAGTCGTCCCACGCCAGCAGCGACACGTCGTCCGGCACCCGCAGCCCCATCTCCGCCGCCACCGACAGCCCCGCCACCGCCATGATGTCGTTGTCGTACACGATCGCGGTCGGCCGGTCCGGCGCCGAGGCGGTCAACAGCGACCGCGTCGCCCGCGCCCCCGCGTCGCCGGAGAAGTCCGTCGCGACCTGCCACGCCCCGGCCAGCGCCCCCGCCGCCTCGTCGAACGCCGCCGTCCGGATGGCCGTATGCCCGAGGGCCGCCGCCCCGCCGACCCGGGCGATCCGCCGGTGCCCGAGCGCGGCCAGATACCGCACCGCCTCCGTCACGGCCGTGGCGTCGTCCGTCCACACCGAGGTGAGCCCCCCGGTCAGCGAGGGATGCCCGACCGCGACCACCGGCAGCCCGAGCCGCTCCACCAGGCCCACCCGGGGATCGTCGGCGCGGAAGTCGACGAGGATCGACCCGCCGATCTGCCGCCCCCGCCACCACGACTCCTGGACGCCCACCTCCTCGTCCATGTTCCGTACGAGCCTCAGCAGCAGGGAACTGGAATGCTCGGCCAGCACGCTCTCCACGCCGGAGACGAAGTCCATGTACCAGGGCTCGAGGCCGAGCACCCGCGCCGGCCGGCACACGGCGAGACCGACCACGTCCACCCGTGATCCGGCCAGCGTCCGCGCCGTGAGGCTCGGCGACCAGCCCAGCTCGCGCGCCGCGAGGAAGATCCGGTCCCGGGTGGCCTCCGACAGCCCGGGCTTGTGGTTGAAGGCGAGCGACACGGCACTCTTGGACACACCGGCGCGCGCGGCGACGTCCTTGATGGTGACGCGAGGGGTCGGCGTTGCCGTCATCGGGTGGGCTCCACGCAGTACAGGGCCGAACGAGCAGTCTCCGCGTCCGGAGTCTTCCAGCCGCGCACCCCGATGGTCACCTCTTCGCCCGGCAGCAGCGTGACCAGCCCCCGGTCGGCCCGGGCCTCCGGATCCAGCCGGTCGGCCTGGAGCAGCAGGTCCCGGACCAGGGTGCGGGCGGTCACGGTGATGCCGCCCGGGGTGAGCGCGACCTCGAACCGCGGCGTGGGGTAGAGGACTTCGCGGTCCGGTACCGGGAAGTACAGCGCGCGCAGCCCGTCCGCGTCGGGATTCGCGTCCGCGACCAGGTACTCCTTGGGCCCGGCGGGCGTCAGCTCGTGCGGGACGCCGACCCGGGCCACGGCCCGCCTCCCGGCCGCCAGTTCCACGGCCGCCTGCCCCAGCACCTCGCCCTCGACGGACATCCGGCGCAGGGTCATGGTCCCGGTCCAGTCCTCCGCGCCCTGGTTCACGGCGGCCAGCACCAGCCCGCCGTCCTCCTCCTGGAGTGTCAGCAACCGGTCCGCGTACAGCCGCTTCAGCTCGTGGTACAGCGGCTTCTCCCGGCCGTCCCCGTCGACCGCCGCCCACGACGTCACCGGCCAGCAGTCGTTGAGCTGCCAGACGACCGTGCCCGCGCACACCGGCCAGTGCGAGCGCCAGTGCTCGATCCCGGCGGCGACCGCACGCGCCTGGTTGACCTGCGTCAGGTAGTGCCAGCGGTCGAAGTCCCCGTCCGGCACGGCGAAATGCCGGGCCAGCCCCCGTTCCAGCTTGCCGTTGCCGTCGTCGGCCTTCTGGTGCTGCAGCATGCCGGGGGAGTCCGGGGCGAGCGTCTCCCCGGGCAGTGCCCGGCGCAGGGTGGCGTACGCGGGGGGTGCCTGCCAGCCGAACTCGGCGACGAACCGCGGCACGCTCAGCCGGTAGTCGGCGTAGTCCTCCCTGTTCCACACCTCCCACGAGTGGTGCGTGCCGTGCGCCGGGTCGTTCGGGTGGTGCCGCCAGGACCCGGACCAGGGACTGCCCGCCGTGTACGGCCGAGTCGGGTCCAACTCGGCCACCACACGCGGCAGCACGCCCAGGTAGTAGCCCTCGCCCCAGGAGTCCCCGGCCAGCCTCGGCTCCCACTCCCAGTCCCGGAAGCCCCACAGGTTCTCGTTGTTGCCGTTCCACAGCACCAGCGACGGATGCGGCATCAGCCGTACGACGTTCTCCCGCGCCTCGGCCTCCACCTCGCCGCGCAGCGGCTGCTCCTCCGGGTAGGCCGCGCACGCGAACGGGAAGTCCTGCCAGACCAGCAGCCCGAGTTCGTCGCAGGCGTCGTAGAAGTCCTCGCTCTCGTAGAGCCCGCCGCCCCAGATCCGTACGAGGTCCACGCCCGCCCCGGCGGCCTGCTCCAGCCGTTCCCGGTAGCGCTCGCGGGTGATGCGGGAGGGGAAGACGTCATCGGGGATCCAGTTGACGCCCCGTGCGAAGAGCCGCTCGCCGTTGACGACGAGCGTGAACCCGGTGCCGTGCGCGTCGGACCGCCGGTCGAGCTCCACGCTCCGGAAGCCGATCCGCCGCCGCCACACGTCCAAGGTTGCGCCCTTGCTCAGCAGTCGCAACTCGACGTCGTACAGCGGCTGTTCGCCATACCCGCGCGGCCACCACAGCTCCGCGTCGGGCACCCGCAGCCGCACCACCCCGTGGGCCCCGTCCACCTCCGCGCGGGCTCGCACCCCGCCCACCGTCGCCTCCACGGCGAGCGGCACCTCCACCCGGGTCCGCTCGACGTCGACGGCCAGCTCGACGACCCCCACGCCCTCCTCGACGGTGACCAGCGGACGCACCCGGGCGATCCGGGCCGTCGACCAGTGCTCCAGGCGCACCGGCCGCCAGATCCCGGCCGTCACCAGGGTCGGCCCCCAGTCCCAGCCGAAGGAGCAGGCCATCTTGCGGACGTACTGGTACGGCTCGGCGTAGGCGGCGGGCCGCTCGCCCAGCCGTCCCCGCACGGCCTCGGCCTCGGCGTAGGCGGAGACGAACCGCACGGACAGCAGCCCGGACAGCCCCGTCACATCGAACCGGTACGAGCGGTGCATGTTGCGCACCGTGCCCAGCGGACGCCCGTCCAGGGAGATCTCGGCGACGGTGTCGAGCCCGTCGAAGACCAGGTCCGTCTGCTCCTGCGCGGACGACGCGGACGAGCCCGTGAGCTCCCGCTCGTACGTCCAGTCCCGGCGCCCCACCCACGCCACCTCGGACTCGCCCTGGCCCAGGAACGGATCCGGGATCACCCCGGCCGCCAGCAGGTCGGTGTGCACGCAGCCCGGCACCGAGGCCGGCAGTGTGTCCGACTCGTGCCGCAGGATCCATCCGTCGCCGAGCGCTGTGGCCTCCAGCATGCGCACTCCCTTAACCGGTTCAGTGAAGAGTCGTGTCCAGATTTCGCATCGTTGGCGGGAATGGGACTTTACCGGTTGAGGAAAGCGCTGTCAGAGTGCCGAACCAGCCATACCGCACGTGCTCTTCCGTCCCGAGTTCCTCTCCGCGAACGGAGCTGATGCACATGAACCGCCGTACCGTCCTCGCCCTCGCCGTGGGCGCGGCCATGCTCGCCTCGGGCTGCACCGGTACCGGAGGCACCTCCAAGGGCGCGGATGCCGAAGCGCCCGACGATCCCGGCAAGGTGACCGGGACCATCACCGTCCTCACCCACCGGACCGACCTCGTGCAGGACGGGACGATGAAGAAGTACGCCGCCGAGTTCAACAAGACCTATCCCAAGGTGAAGGTCGAGTTCGAGGGCCTCACCGACTACGAGGGGGAGGTCAAGATCCGGATGAACACGGAGAACTACGGCGACGTCCTCATGATCCCGGCCGTGATCGAGAAGAAGGACTACCCGAAGTTCTTCGCCTCGCTGGGCACCCGGGCCGAGCGGAGCAAGAAGTACCGCTTCACCGACTACTCCACCGTGCGGGGCAAGGTCTACGGGCAGAGCCCGATCGGCGTGGTCCCCGGCTTCGTCTACAACAAGAAGGTCTGGAACGCGGCCGGCATCACCGACTGGCCCACGACCCCGGCCGAGTTCCTCGACGACCTCAAGGCGATCAAGGCCAAGTCCGAGGCGGTCCCGTACTACACCAACTTCAAGGACATGTGGCCGCTGACCCAGTGGACGAACGTCAACGGCTCCGTCGGCTGCGACACCGGGGCCACCACACGTCTCGCCGAGGGCGACCCGTGGGCCGACGGCGCCGATCTGCGGGTCGGTGACACGCTGCTCCACGACATCGTGAAGTCGGACCTCGTCGAGAAGGACCCGACGACCACCAACTGGGAGGCGTCCAAGCCCAAGCTGGCCAAGGGCGAGATCGCCACGATGTGGCTCGGCTCCTGGGCGGTCGTGCAGATGCGGGACGCGGCGAAGCAGGCCGGCACCGACCCGGCCGACATCGGCTTCATGCCCTTCCCCGCCCAGAAGGACGGCACGTTCTGCGCGGTGACGTCCCCCGACTACCAGCAGGCCGTCAACGTCAACTCCGGGCACAAGACCGCAGCCCGCGCCTGGATCGACTGGTTCACCGACAAGTCCGGCTACGCGGACGCCAACCTCGCCCTCTCGCCGCTCAAGGACGCCCCGCTGCCCGACGTCCTGAAGCCGTACGAGGAGGCGGGCGTCAAGCTCCTCGACATCGACGACACCAAGGGCGCCGAGGTCAAGTCCCTCGACAACCAGTCCGAGGTCGGCATCTACAAGCCCGACTACCGCCAGGACCTCGTCGATCTCGCCCGCGGTGCGCGCAAGGGCGGCCTGGACGACTTCCTCGCCGGACTCGGCGACAAGTGGACCGAGGCACAGCGGAACCTGGGGTCCTGATGGCCCACCCCACCCGGCGGTGGCGGGGCGTGACGCCCTGGCTGTTCCTCCTCGCCCCGCTCGTCCTGCTGATCACGTTCACCTACGCGCCGATCGTCAACATGGTCGCGTACAGCTTCACCGACTGGGACGGTGTCAGCCCCGAACTGCACTACACGGGCGCCGAGAACTACGCCGAACTGTTCACCCGCTCCGAGCTGTTCGAGGTGTTCTTCGTCAGCGGGTACTACCTCGCCGCGTCCGTGGTGCAGATCGCCGCCGCGCTCTACTTCGCCACCGTCCTGAGCTTCAACGTCCGCTTCCGCAACTTCTTCAAGGGCGTGCTCTTCTTCCCGTACCTGATCAACGGCGTCGCGATCGGTTTCGTCTTCCTGTACTTCTTCCAGGACGGCGGCACCCTGGACGCGATCCTGGGCCTCGTCGGCTACGACGGCGACCGCGCCTGGCTCGGCACGCCCACCTCGGCCAACGTCTCCCTCGCCGGCGTCTCCGTCTGGCGGTACATGGGCCTGAACTTCGTCCTCTTCCTCGGGGCGATCCAGTCCATCCCGGGGGAGCTGTACGAGGCCGCCGAGATCGACGGGGCGAACCGCTGGCAGCAGTTCCGCCACGTCATCGCCCCCGGTATCCGGCCGGTGCTGAGCCTCTCGGTGATCCTGTCCGTCTCCGGGTCGCTGTCGGTCTTCGAGATCCCGTACATCATGACCGGCGGCGCGACCGGCACCGAGACCTTCGTGATCCAGACCGTGAAGCTGGCCTTCCAGTTCAACAAGACGGGCCTCGCCTCGGCGGCGGCCGTCGTACTGCTGCTGATCATCCTGGCGGTGACCTGGGTGCAGCGGCGCCTCGTCCCGGACGACAAGGTGGACCTCGTATGACGCGCCGTACGGTGGCCCGGGCCCTCGTGTACCTGTCCCTGGTCCTCGCGACCCTGGTCGTGTTCCTGCCGCTGGCCGTGGTCTTCCTGACCTCGCTGAAGACCTCCGGGGAGATGGCGGACGACAGCGGCGCCCTCACGCTGCCCGACGACCCGCTCAACTTCTCCAACTACGTGACGGCGTTCCAGGACGGCCGGATGCTCTCGGCGTTCGCCAACACGGCGATCATCCTGGTCGTCGCCATCGGGGGCACGATCCTGATCGGCTCGATGACGGCGTACGCCATCGACCGCTTCCGGTTCCGCTTCCGGAAGCTGGTCCTGGCCCTGTTCCTGGTCGCCGCGCTGGTCCCCGGGGTGACCACCCAGGTGGCCACCTTCCAGATCGTCAACAGCGTCGGCATGTTCGACAGCCTCTGGGCGCCGATCGCGCTCTACATGGGCACGGACATCGTCTCGATCTACATCTTCCTGCAGTTCGTACGATCGATCCCGGTCTCACTCGACGAGTCGGCACGGCTGGACGGCGCCAACGCCTTCACGGTCTACCGGAAGATCATCTTCCCGCTCCTGAAACCGGCGATCGCGACGGTCGTGATCGTGAAGGGGATCAACGTCTACAACGACTTCTACATCCCCTTCCTCTACATGCCCTCCGAAGATCTTGGCGTGATCTCGACGTCCCTGTTCCGCTTCAAGGGCCCGTTCGGCGCCCACTGGGAGACCATCTCGGCAGGCGCGATCCTGGTCATCGCCCCGACGCTGATCGTCTTCCTGCTCCTGCAGAGGTTCATCTACAACGGCTTCACCCGAGGTGCCACGAAGTAGACGCCCTTCTTTCAGGGGCGCGGGGAACCGCGCGAACAACCACAACAGGCCTGCGGCCGCCGTACGACGAGAAGCCCTACGGCGGCTAGGCCTCCTTGACGGACAGCGCCTCCACCAGCACGGGCGTCACCAACTCCACCTGCCAAGCCCGAGCACCGTGCCCCTCAAGGGCGGCGCTCACGGACTCCGCATCCACCACACCCGGCGGCTCCCAGCAGACCCGCCGCACCGTGTCCGGCGTGATCAGATTCTCCTGCGGCATGTTGATCTGCTCGGCCAGCGCCGAAACCCCTGCCCGGGCGGCGGACAACCGCGCCGCGGCGGCAGGATCCTTGTCGGCCCAGGCCCGCGGCGGCGGCGGCCCCGTGACCGGCTGCCCCGGCTGCGGCAACTGCGCCTCGGTCAGCGCCTTCGCCCGGTCCACGGCCGCCTGCCACTGCTCCAGCTGCCGCTTGCCCGTCCGGTGTCCGAAACCGTTCAGCGCGGCGAGCGCGTGCACGTTGGCCGGAAGGGCCAGCGCGGCCTCCACGATGGCCGCGTCCCCGAGCACCTTGCCGGGCGAGACGTCCCGCCGCTGCGCGATCCGGTCCCGGGTCTGCCACAGCTCCCGTACGACGGCCAGCTGCCGCCGCCGGCGCACCTTGTGCATGCCGGACGTACGCCGCCAGGGATCCTTGCGGGGCTCGGGCGGCGGGGCCGAGGCGATCGCGTCGAACTCCTGGCGGGCCCACTCCAGCTTGCCCTGCCGGTCCAGCTCCTTCTCCAGCGCGTCGCGCAGGTCGACGAGCAGCTCGACGTCCAGCGCCGCGTACCGCAGCCAGGGCTCGGGCAGCGGCCGGGTGGACCAGTCGACCGCGGAGTGTCCCTTCTCCAGGACGAAGCCGAGCACGCCCTCGACCATCGCGCCGAGGCCGACCCGGGGGAACCCGGCCAGCCGCCCGGCCAGCTCGGTGTCGAACAGCCGCGTCGGCACCATGCCTATCTCGCGCAGGCAGGGCAGGTCCTGGGTGGCGGCGTGCAGCACCCACTCGACGCCGGAGAGGGCGTCGCCCAGGGCGGACAGGTCAGGGCAGGCCACGGGGTCGATCAGAGCCGAGCCGGCGCCCTCGCGGCGCAACTGCACCAGGTAGGCGCGCTGGCCGTAGCGGTAGCCGGACGCCCGCTCGGCGTCGACGGCGACAGGGCCGGTACCCGCCTCGAAGGCGGCGATCACCCGGGCCAGGGCGGTCTCGTCCGCGATCACGGGCGGAATGCCCTCGCGCGGCTCCAGCAAGGGGGTCGGCGCCTCCGTAGCAGAAGATCCGCCGTCGTCCGGAGGGGCGCCTCCGGTGGTTCGCAGTGAGCTGTCTGCTGCGGTGTCGTGGGCGTCGGTCACATGTCAAGGGTATCCATGTATGGACAGCGCCCGCCGACGGAACGTTCCGTCGACGGGCGCCCGAGGGTCGCAAACCAGTCACGTCGGGGAAGTACGGGGTTCGCGAGCCGCGCGTGGGATGAAGGGGACCGGCGGCCGATCCCGTTCACGTGAGTGAATGATCACAAAGGGTCATGGCGGAGCGGATCAGTGGATGATCCCGGTCCGCAGGGCCACCGCCACCATGCCGGCGCGGTCGCCCGTGCCGAGCTTGCGGGCGATGCGGGCGAGGTGGCTCTTGACGGTCAGTGCGGACAGGCCCATCGAGACGCCGATCGCCTTGTTCGACTGGCCCTCCGCGACCAGTCGCAGCACCTCGACCTCGCGGCCGGACAGTTCGCGGTAGCCGCCCGGGTGACTCGGGGCACCCGGGGGGCGGCGGTGCAGACGCGCGGCGGCGGCGCCGATGGGGGCGGCGCCCGGCCGGGTGGGGAGCCCGACGTTGGTACGGGTGCCGGTGACGACGTAACCCTTCACCCCGCCGGCGAGCGCGTTGCGCACGGCGGCGATGTCGTCGGCGGCGGAGAGGGCGAGGCCGTTGGGCCAGCCCGCGGCGCGGGTCTCCGACAGCAGGGTGAGGCCGGAGCCGTCCGGCAGATGGACGTCGGCGACGCAGATGTCGCGGGGGTTGCCGATGCGGGGACGAGCCTCCGCGATGGACGAGGCCTCGATGACGTCGCGCACACCGAGCGCCCACAGGTGGCGGGTGACGGTGGAG
Organism: Streptomyces purpurascens; assembly: GCF_045040895.1. Taxonomy (NCBI): domain Bacteria; kingdom Bacillati; phylum Actinomycetota; class Actinomycetes; order Kitasatosporales; family Streptomycetaceae; genus Streptomyces; species Streptomyces purpurascens. The sequence goes on from NZ_CP108341.1 coordinate 7,154,740, forward strand.
CGGACGCGCGGGTCGGCCACGACCACCATGGCGGTCGGCTTGTTCGGGCGGTAGGCGACCAGGCTTGCGGGCTGCTCGAGGAGAACGGACACCAGGCCTCCTGGGGTGCGGGACGGGGCCGGCTCGCGGGGATGAAGCCGGGACGAACCGTGCTTTCAAGGTCACAGTCGTCTTCGGCACCGAACCCGTCCGCCTTTAGAGAATGATCACGATTCGGTGATAACAATCCGTGCAATTCGGACACGCGGTCGATCATTCGAAGGTCGAACGGTTTCGCTCTGCGTCGGTACGCGGTCGAAAGTGGCCGTATCGACAAAGTGATTCGGCCAAGAGGGGGACGCGGGTGTGATCGTCGGCCGGACATGACTGACCGCCCCGCACAAGGTCGATCAGTGCGGGGCGGTCAAGGTTGGGTCAGCGGGACTGGGGTCCCCGTCGCTGCGGCAGGGTCACCACCGACGCGTCGCCCGGCCCGGCCGGCGGCAGTCCCGCGACCTGGGCGAGCAGATCGCACCAGGCCGCCAGGTGCGCGGCCGTGTCCGGAACTCCGCCCAGGCCCTCACGCGGCGTCCACGACGCACGGATCTCGATCTGCGAGGCGGCCGGGCGCGTGGACAGACCGCCGAAGTAGTGCGAACTCGCGCGCGTGACGGTGCCGCTCGGCTCCCCGCACGTCAGCCCGCGCGCCTGGAGCGCGCCGGTCAGCCAGGACCAGCACACCTCCGGCAGCAGCGGGTCCGCCGCCATCTCCGGCTCCAGCTCCGCGCGCACCAGCGTCACCAGCCGGAACGTGCCCCGCCAGGCCTCGTGCCCCGCCGGGTCGTGCAGCAGCACCAGCCGGCCGTCGGCCAGGTCCTGGTCGCCGTCGACGACCGCCGCCTCCAGCGCGTAGGTATAGGGGGCGAGCCGCTGCGGCGGGCGCGTCGGCTCGATCTCGATCTGGGGCCGCAGCCGCGCCGTCCTGAGCGCGTCGACGGCGGACCGGAAGGGCAGCGGGGCGGTGTCCGCCTCCCTCCGGTCGTTCTCGGTGTCCTTCGCTTCGTCCATTCCGCCAGCGCCGTCCGACAGTCGTCCCTGAGCCGCAGCCATGCGGGAAGATTACGGGGACCGGGCCCCGCGTGCCGGGCTAGACACCCCGCGCCTCTCCAGGGGCTGAATCGTGCTCCTTGACGGCGTGCGAAACTTGGCCCCGTGAGTGCCAACGACGCCCCCCGGGCCAAGCAGCCGTCCGTCACGTACGACTCAGCCTTCCTCAAGGCCTGCCGGCGCGAGCCCGTGCCGCACACTCCGGTGTGGTTCATGCGGCAGGCCGGGCGCTCACTGCCGGAGTACCGCAAGGTGCGCGAGGGCATTCCGATGCTCGAGTCCTGCATGCGGCCCGAGCTGGTCACCGAGATCACGCTCCAGCCGGTGCGCCGGCACGACGTGGACGCGGCGATCTACTTCAGTGACATCGTGGTGCCGCTCAAGGCCATCGGCGTCGACCTCGACATCAAGCCCGGCGTCGGCCCGGTCGTCGAGCGCCCGATCCGCACCCGCGCGGACCTCGCGCAGCTGCGCGACCTGACCCCCGAGGACGTCTCCTACGTCACCGAGGCCATCGGCCTGCTGACGCGCGAGCTCGGCGCCACGCCCCTCATCGGCTTCGCCGGCGCCCCGTTCACCCTCGCCAGCTACCTCGTCGAGGGCGGCCCGTCCCGCACGTACGAGAACGCCAAGGCGATGATGTACGGCGACCCCGAGCTGTGGGCCGACCTGCTCGACCGCCTCGCGGACATCACGACCGCCTTCCTGAAGGTGCAGATCGAGGCGGGCGCCTCCGCGGTCCAGCTGTTCGACTCCTGGGCCGGCGCCCTGGCCCCCGTCGACTACCGGCGTTCGGTGCTGCCCGCCTCGGCGAAGGTCTTCGAGGCCGTGGCCGGCTACGGCGTCCCGCGCATCCACTTCGGCGTCGGCACCGGCGAACTGCTGAGCCTCATGGGCGAGGCCGGCGCGGACGTCGTCGGCGTCGACTGGCGCGTCCCGATGGACGAGGCCGTCCGCCGCGTCGGCCCCGGCAAGGCGCTCCAGGGCAACCTCGACCCGACCGTGCTGTTCGCCCCGACGGAGGCCGTCGAGGCGAAGACCCGGGAGGTCCTGGACAGCGCGGCGGACCTGGAGGGCCACATCTTCAACCTGGGCCACGGCGTCATGCCGTCCACCGACCCGGACGCGCTGACGCGGCTCGTGGAGTACGTCCACACGCACACGGCACGCTGACGGGACTCCGTCAGGACGACGGGCCCTCCCGCGTCGCCCGGATCAGCCACCAGGTGGCCGCCAGGCACCCGGCCGCGGGCAGGGCCAGCAGCACCGGTACGGCGTCGACACCGGCCAGTTCGATGCCCTTGCCCAGCACCGGCCCGGCCGCGACCCCGCCGATCATCGAGGCGGCGATCACATACGCCCCCGCCCGCCGCGCCCGCGGCACCGCCCGGGACAGCCACGGCAGCCCCGTCGGGAAGATCGGCGCGTGGAAGAGGCCGACACCGGCGTACGCGTACGGGGCCGCCGCCGGGACGAGGGCCAGCAGGAGGCAGACCACCATGCCGACGGAGCTGACCACCATGATCGTCTGAACCGACCAGCGCAGCGTCAGCGGTGCGACCAGCAGCCGTCCCACGGTCACCATCAGCCAGAAGGCCGAGGTCGCCGTGGCCGCGGTCGCCGCGTCGTGCCCGACGGACTCCAGGTGCGTCGGCTCCCAGCCGCCGACCCCGGTCTCCACCGCCACCATCAGGACGTACAGCGCGATGAAGACCGTGACGACCAGGGCCGCCGAGGCCCGCAGCCCGGGTGTCCCCTTCTCGTCCTCCTCGCCCTCTTCTGCGGGCGTCGGGGGAGCGGGTGCCTCCCCGCCCTCGCGGACGCCGCGCTGCGCCAGGACCAGTACGGCGGACAGCGCGGCGAACCCGGCGAAGACGGCCGGGTACTCGCCCGGGCCCAGCAGTCCCAGGAGCGCGGGACCGCCCACGGCACCGAGGCCGTAGGCCGCGCCGATGATGTTGAGCATCGCCGGGCTGCGGCGGCCGAACCCCACCGAGAACAGCTGGTTGAGTCCGTAGTCGATGCCGCCGAAGCCCACCCCGGTCAGCAGCGCGCAGGCCAGCGCCCACGGCCAGGCGGAGGCCAGCGCGAAGCCGGTCCCGCCGAGTGCCATCAGCGCGTACGAGGCGGACAGCAGGGTTCTGTTGCCCAGCCGCCCGTGCACCCGGTTGAGCAGCAGCACACCGGCCACACCGCCGACGAAGTGAGCGCTCAGGCTCAGCCCGGCGGCGGCCGGCGACAGGCCGAACTCCGTGCGGAACGCGGGGATCGCCGGACCGTACAGCGCCTGCAGGGCCCCGATCAGGGCGAAACCCACGCACGACGCGACGACGGCGAACGGACTGAACAGGGGCCGCGCCACAGTGGTCTCGTGTGGCGCGGCCCGCGCCGAGGTCCCGGTCAAGAGACGTTCCTCTTCCCCGCGGTGCCCCTGCCCGGTGCGTCGCGCGGTGTCACGAGGGCACCGCGCCGGCGAGCGCGTCCTGCTCGTCGCCCGCCAGCAGGCGCTCCAGCACCCGCTGGCTGCGCAGCCCGTCGCCGAAGCACGCCAGTGCGCTGTCGGCGCTCCGCGCGGTGGCGGTGTCCTGCGCGGAGACCGCGTCGCGCCACTCCCGCAGCTGGTGCCGGAAGGTGTCACTCCACCCGGGCACCTCACCGGGCGGCGAGGCGAGTGTCTCCTCGCGGGCGAACGTGCCCTGTTCCCAGGTGACACGTGACTTCAGGAAGTACGTCGTGTCGTCCTTGGAGTGGTAGTACAGCTCCTTGCGGTCGCCGATGATCTTCAGTGAGAAGCCGAGCTCCTCCGGCAGCGAGGACTTGGAGGTGACCAGGTTGAAGAAGGTGCCGTTCTCCAGACGGCCGCTGACGAAGGCGTAGTCGTCGACCTGGACGTCCTGGCCCTCCTTCTGCGGCACGTTGACCTGGAGCTTGGTGCGGCAGCTCGTGCTGTCGACCGGGCTGTCGAAGAGCCGGTCGAGCATGTCCACCAGATGCACGCCCAGGTCGCCGAGGGAGCCGCTGGTGGAGCGGCCCAGGGCGCTGTCCCGCCAGGTGAAGCGGGAACGGGTCAGGGCGCTGCCGCGCCGGAAGCCGGCCTCCGCGAAGAGGATGGAGCCCAGCTCGCCGCTCCGCACCAGGTTCCTGATCTCGCCGATGGCCTCCAGATAGCGGTAGTTGAAGCCCATGGCGCACACCAGGCCGCTCTCCTCGGCCAGCGCGGTGACGCGCTCGGCCTCCGCGACCGTCGTCGTCATCGGCTTCTCGCACAGCACGTGCCGGCCGTGCCGGACGGCCTCCTCGGCGTAGTCGGCGTGCGTGTGGTTGGGCGAGGCGATGACGACCGCGTCGACATGCCGGTACAGCTCGGTCGTGGAGGAGAAGACGGGGCAGCCGAAGCGCTCGGCCAGCTCCGCCGCCTTCTCGGGCAGCACGTCGTACACGCCGGCCGCTACGACGCCGGGGACGGTCTCGGCGGCGCGCAGGTGGGCGAGGGCGATGCCGCCGGCGCCGATGATTCCTATCTGCATGGTCTGCCTCTTTCAGGGACGTCCCTCCGGCCCGGACGCACCGGACCGGTGGGAGCGGTTCAGTGGCCGAGGTGGTGACGGAAGGCGGCGAGGAGGGCCTGGGCGTGCGGGTGCGGCGACACCCGCGCGAAGCGGCTCCTGGCCTCGGGCGTGCAGTTGGCGACGAGGTAGCCGTGGCGCACGGCGCCCAGCATCTCCAGGTCGTTGCCGCTGTCGCCGAACGCGAGGGTCCGCTCAGGTGCGACGCCGAAGCGGGCACACAGATGCCGGACGACGTTGCGCTTGCCGCACACCGGCGGGAGGAAGTCGACGTCGTAGCAGTCGGCGGGGTCCCCGGTGGCGGGGTTGCAGCGGCTGATGTTGAGCCCGAGGCCGTGCTCGTGGGCGAGGTCGCGCACGAGGCCGAGGCTCCGCTCGTCGCGCCGCGGGTCGCCGAGGGAGCGGAAGTAGTAGTTGACCAGGAACTCGGTGGAGTTCCCGGTGTGCGGGTCGTGCTGCGGGAACAGCTCGACCCCGTGCCCGGCGAGACGCTCCACGGCCGTCTCCACCCGGCCCCGGTCGAACCCGCTGTCCCGCAGCAGCTGCCGCCACTCGGGGTCGGGACGGGCGACGCCGTCGGGGAAGAACGTCAGCTCGGTGCCGAGCGCGCCGGCCACGAAGTGCGGCAGGACGCGGGCGCCGCAGCGCGCCATCTTCTCCCGTACGGAGACCAGCGAGCTGCCGGTCACCCAGCCGAACAGCAGGCCGTGCTCCACGGCCTCGGTCAGCAGGAACTCCTCCAACGCGGTGAGGTGGGCGCGTTGTCCGGAGGTCGCGGCATGGGCCAGGTAGGTCTCGTCGAAGTCGGAGAACGCGGCCCAGCCCACCGGGTCCGGCAGGCGCAGATGGGGCTGCGGACCGAGGTCCGGGCCGCCGCCGGCCTCGAACGGCAGGGTGTCGGTCATGCCGCCGCCCGGCGCGTCGCCGCGTACAGGGCCTCGACCACGCGGTCCTGCTCTCCGAGGGACAGACCCGCGTGCAACGGCAGATGCAGCACCCGGTCGTGCAGCCACTCGGTCCGCGGCAGATGCGCCTGCCCGAAGAACCGCTCGCGCACCGGAGTCTCCTGCCGGTGCGTCAGGACGGGGTAGTAGACGTCCGTTTCCACCTGGCTCGTCCGCGCCAGGCGCTCCAGCAGCGTGTCACGGGCCTCCGCACCGCCGGCCGTGAGGACGGGGAACAGGTGCCAGGAGTGGTCGGGAGCGAAGGAGGGCGTCTCGATCACGCCCTCCTCGGCCAGCGGCCGCAGCGCCTCGACGTAGCGCCGGGCGAGATACGTACGCCGCAGCCCGCGCAGACTCGTCCAGGGCAGCAGCGCCAGGCCGATCGCGGCCATGGTGTTGTCGATGCGCGCGTTGAGCCCGAACGCCTCGCACTTGACGTTCTTCCGGCCCGGCGCGAAGCCGTGGTAGCCGAGCACCCGGCAGCGCTCGGCGATCTCGGCCGAGTCGGTGACCACGGCACCGGCCTTCCCGCACAGCCCGACGTTCTTGTACGGGTTGAAGCTGAGGGCCGCCGCGTCGGAGTACCGCCCGACACCGGTCACCCCGATCGCCTGGCAGGCGTCCTCGACGATCCGCAGCCTGTGCCGGTCGGCGACGGCCCGCAGTCCGGCCATGTCGGCGAGCTTGCCGTACAGATGGACGGGGAGCAGCGCCACGGTGCGCGGGGTGATCCGCTCCGCCACCGAATCCGGGTCCAGATTGCCGTCCGGCGTGGTCACATCGGCGAGGACGGGTACGGCACCGCAGGCGAACACCGCGTTCTCGGTGGCGGCGAAGCTGTTGGCCGGCAGGATCACCTCGTCGCCCGGCTCGACGCCCACGGCGCGCAGGGCGATGGCGAGCGCGTCCGTCCCGCTGCCGGTCGCGACGGCGCAGGACAGCCCGGCGTAGTCGGCGACGGCGTCCTCGAAGGCCGTGACGGCGGGACCGCTCGTGAACTCGCAGCTCTCCAGCACCCGTGTGAAGGCGTCGGCAGCGGCGCTCTTCTCCCGCGGTGACAGGAGCCGTTCCTTCGGCAGGAAGGGGACGTTCGAGGCCGGCGACGGCTCGGGGAAGAGCGAGGCGACGAACGCGTCGGGATGCCCTGGAGCGGAGTTCCACGACGAGAGGGTCCGCGCCAGCTCCCGGTTGGCGAGGGTGTCCCGTAAGGACTGGGCCACCCTCATGCCCCGGGCGAGGTCCTCGGCCACCCGGTGCAGGCCGCGGCTGTCGCCGAGGAGGAGGGAGCCGGTGAGCGTGCCGGGCTCGGCGGTGGAGACGGTCATGCGTACTCCTTGCGTTCGAATAGCGGGGAAAATCCTGCGCGAACGCGCGCATGGGTATGGAATGCGAATTGATTGATGGGCCGAATAGCACTCGGATGCATTCCGTGGGGAATGCGTGAGTGGCTTACGTCGGCGATGCTGTCAGCGGTCGACAAGACGCGTCAACCGGCAGCTTTTTGCCGCAAGCCTCGTATGCCACTCCCGCTCTTGTTACGGTGGGTTTCCCAGGCGATACGCAGAGGGAGTGTTTCCGAGCGGTGTCACGTCATGTCCAGTCTGTTTCCTCGCTGCCCGATCTGCTGCGCGCCTGGCGCGTCGACGCGGGAAACAAAATGAACAGAGGAAGACCGTTACCTCAAAAAGAGGTTGCGGACCGGATGAGCGTCAGCGAGCGCTGGTATCGGAATCTCGAAACCGGGCTGCACGCCCCGCTTTCCGGCGAAATACTCGAGCGCCTTTCCCGGGCCCTGCTGCTCGGCCCCGACGAACGCATGGCTCTGTACGGGCACGCCCTCGGTGGTGCCGGCGGGCAGCCGGCCGGGAACGCCGGGACCGCCGGGAACGACGCCCCGGACGACGCCACCGACGCCCTCGCCGAACTCGCCTCGGCGCAGAGCGACTTCCCCACCTACCTCACCGACCAGGCGTGGAACCTCCTCGACCACAACGCGGCCATGGCCCGCTGGTTCCCCTGGGTCCTGGAGCCCGGTGCCAACCTGATGCGCTGGGCGCTGACCACGACCGCGGCCCGCGAGCAGATCGTGGACTGGCCCCGGCACGCCGCGCAGTACCTCGCGCTGCTGCGTTTCGCGCTGGTGACGCGCCCCGACGACGCCGGCCTCGGCGCGCTGCGCGACGCCGTCCTCGACGATCGTGTGTGCCGCGACCTCTGGGACCGGAGCCCCAAGGTCCTCGCCTACCGGCACGGCCACCGCTACGAACTGCGCCTGCCCCACGTCTGTCCGGAGACCTTCACCGTCACCTCGCAGGTGCTGCTTCCCGCGTACCGGCAGGAGCTTCGCTATGTCCTGCTGCTGCCCGTGGATCGGTGACGCGGTGAACGCTGCCGTCGGGGCGTGCGTATGTGTCGGCAACCGCCCGCGGCGCGGGGAAGGCGGGTCGCGGGGCCGACGTGAGGAACAGGCGATGAACGACCGAGTTACTCCCGCGATGCACGCCCTGCCCGACGGCGAGGCGGAGCTCACGCTGGTGGTGCGGCTGCCCTGGGAGGACGTGGCCCGCCTCGGCCAGGAGGCCGGGCGGCTGGCCTCCCAGATGCGGCGGCCCGTGACGCTGGAGGAGGCGGTGAGTCATCGGCTGCGGTCGACCCGTGTGGCCTCGCACGCCAAGCCGGCGGGGGAGCAGCCGCCGGCGGTGACGGCTGCTTCGGCGTCGGTGTCCTCATTGCCGTCGCGGCCGCCGGCGGAGCAGGCGCGGCAGGCCATTGACCGGATCAACGGGACTGCTGGGACTGCGTAGGGGATTCGCCGTGGGGGTGCGGGTGCGCGGCCGGGTGCGGGCCCGTTGTGGCTGTTCGCGCAGTTCCCCGCGCCCCTGAAAGGCCCCTTAGAAGGAACCGCGTGTCTTCGCCGCCGCCTTGCGGGCCGCCACCAGGATCGGGTCCCAGACGGGGGAGAAGGGTGGGGCGTAGCCGAGGTCAAGGGTCGTCATCTGTTCCGCCGTCATGCCCGCCGTGAGGGCGACCGCCGCGGTGTCGACGCGTTTGCCCGCGCCCTCCCTGCCCACGATCTGGACGCCGAGGAGGCGGCCCGTGCGGTGTTCGGCGAGCATCTTGACCGTCATGGGGGAGGAGTTCGGGTAGTAGCCGGCGCGGCTGGTCGACTCGATGGTGACCGTCTCGAAGCGCAGGCCCACGCGGTGGGCGTCCTTCTCGCGCAGTCCCGTGCGCGCGATCTCCAGGTCGCAGACCTTGCTGACGGCCGTGCCGACCACGCCGGGGAAGGTGGCGTAGCCGCCGCCGGCGTTGGTGCCGATGACCTGGCCGTGCTTGTTGGCGTGGGTGCCGAGCGGGATGTGCCGTTGCTGGCCGGAGACCAGGTCGAGGACCTCGACGCAGTCGCCGCCGGCCCAGATGTTCTCGTACCCGCGCACCCGCATCGAACGGTCCGTGAGAAGACCCCGGTGCGTGCCGAGCGGGAGACCGGCCGCCCGCGCGAGCGTCGTCTCGGGGCGTACGCCGATGCCGAGCACGACGACGTCCGCCGGGAAGTCGCGGTCCTTCGTGGCCACCGCGCGTGCCCGGCCGTCGTCACCCGTGAGGATGCCGGTGACCTCGGCGTCGTTCACCATCGTGATGCCCAGGCCCTCCATGGCCTCGTGCACCAGGCGGCCCATGTCGGGGTCGAGGGTCGACATGGGCTCGCTGCCGCGGTTGACGACCGTCACCTCGTAGCCGCGGTTGATGAGCGCCTCGGCCATCTCCACGCCGATGTAGCCGGCCCCCACGACCACCGCGCGACGGCCACGCGTGCGTGCCAGCGTGTCGAGCAGCGCCTGGCCGTCGTCCAGCGTCTGCACCCCGTGCACCCCGGGCGCGTCCACCCCGGGCAGGTCGGGCCGGATAGGCCGGGCGCCGGTCGCGATCACGAGCTTGTCGTACGACGTCCAGGACTCGGCGCCGGAGTCGACGTCACGCGCGCGTACCCGCTGCCCTTCGGGGTCGAGTTCCATGACCTCGGTGCGCAGCCGCAGATCGATGTCCCGCGCGCGGTGCTCCTCGGGGGTGCGGGCGATGAGCCGGTCCCGGTCCGGGACGTCGCCGCCCACCCAGTAGGGGATGCCGCACGCCGAGTACGACGTGAAGGTGCCGCGCTCGAACGCCACGATCTCCAGCTCGTCGGGCTTGTTCAGACGGCGTGCCTGCGACGCCGCGGACATCCCCGCGGCGTCGCCGCCGATCACGACCAGTCGCTCCCGTGTACCCCGCGTACGGCTCATGCTCATGCGAACACGCTACGGGAGCAGGGCATTTCAGTCCTGCTCGCCGGGCGTGCGCGGGTGCGCGGACTCCGGGGCCGGCCGGGCCGTCGGCAGCGGGCCCAGCGCGCTCGTGGCGGGCGCGGGCCGCGGGCGGCGCGGAAGGCGGGGGCGGACGACACGCAGCCACAGCAGCGTGATCAGGGCCGCCACCGCGGCGAACGGCAGGACCGCGCCGAGGGCCACCGCGAGCCAGCGCAGCATCGTCACGAACGCGTTCCAGCCGCCCGCGAGCGCGTCCACGAAGCCCGGGTCGTCGTCCTTGGCCTCCTTCTTCTTCACCGGGGTCTCCGACAGCGAGAGGGTGATGGTGGCCAGGCTCGTGCGGTCCTTCAGGGACGTCTGCCGGGCGAGCAGCGCCTCCAGGTCGGCCTGGCGGGTGCTCAGCTCGCCCTCCAGGGTCACCACGTCGCTGAGCTTGGTGGCCTGGTCCATCAGCTCGCGGATCCGGGCCACGCTGGCGCGCTGCGACTTGATCCGGCTCTCCACGTCCACGACCTGATCGGTGACGTCCTCCGCCTTGGCGCTGCGGTCGAGGAGTTTCCCGGCGCCCTCCAGCTCGGCGAGGACCTCGTCGTACTTCTCGACGGGCACGCGCAGCACGACCCGGGTCCGCTCGTGGCCCTGCTCGTCCCGGGTGGTGGTCTCGTTGCCGACGTAGCCGCCCGCGTTCTCGGTGCCGGTGCGGGCCGCCTCCAGGGCCTTCGGCACGTCCTTGACCTGAACGGTCAGCGAGGCCGTGCGGATGATGTGGGCCGCGGTGAGCTTCGGCGGGGCGGTCGCCCGGGCTCCGCTTCCGGCGCCGCCGGGGGCGGCCTCCTGCGCGCCGGCCTTGCCGTCCGCCCGGGAGGCGGCGCCGTTGTCGGCGGCCGTGCTCCCGCCGGAGTCGTCGCCCGCGCCGCTGCATCCGGTGAGGGCGAGTGCCGCGGCCAGCAGGACGGCGGCCAGAGTCGGGGCGGGGTGGCGTGCGGGTCGTCGTGTGCGCATGTGGGCTTCCCCCGGGGGTTCGATTCCGCTGACGCTACTTCGACGCCCGGAGGGCGCCGGACGTTTGGCCCGGGACGGTTCCGATGCGGTCACGGTCGGGACTCGTGCGGGACACCGGGGCACGGCGGCACTGTCAGTGGGGTCTGAGAGGCTGGAGGCATGCGCGAAGTTCAAGCCCGTGCGGGCACGGGGCAGGTCATCGTCATCGGGGCCGGCATCGCGGGCCTGGCCGCGGCGCACCGCCTGCTGGAGCGCGGGGCGCGGGTGACCGTGCTGGAGGCCTCCGACCGGGTCGGCGGCAAGCTGCTGCCCGGCGAGATCGCGGGCGCGCGCGTGGACCTCGGCGCCGAGTCGATGCTGGCCCGCCGCCCCGAGGCGGTGGCGCTCGCCCGCGAGGTGGGCCTCACCGACCGGCTCCAGCCCCCGGCCACCGCCACGGCCTCGATCTGGACCCGGGGCGCACTGCGCCCGATGCCCAAGGGGCATGTGATGGGCGTCCCCGGCACCGCCGCCGCCCTGTCCGGACTGCTGTCCGACGAGGGCCTCGCCCGCATCGAGCGCGACGCCGAGCTGCCCCGCACCGAGGTCGGGGACGACGTGGCCGTCGGGGAGTACGTGGCGGAGCGACTGGGCCGCGAGGTCGTCGACCGCTTGGTGGAGCCCCTGCTGGGCGGCGTGTACGCGGGCGACGCGTACCGCATCTCGATGCGCTCGGCCGTCCCCCAGCTCTTCCAGGCCGCCCGCGGCCACACCTCCCTGACCGAGGGGGTCCGCGAGATCCAGGCGAAGGCGGCCGCCGCCCAGCAGACCGGCCCGGTGTTCATGGGCCTTCAGGGCGGTGTGGGCGCCCTGCCCCTCGCGGTGGCCGACTCGGTCCGGGCCCGCGGCGGCGAGATCCTGACCCGGACGCCGGTGACGGAGCTGCGCCGCACCCCGGCGGACGGCGGATGGCGGGTCGTCTCCGGCGTGCACGTCTGGCACGCGGACGCGGTGGTCGTCGCCGTCCCCGCCCCGGCAGCCGCCGGCCTCCTGCGCACCGAGAGCCCCGGGGCCGCCGCCGAGCTCGGCGCCGTCGAGTACGCCTCCATGGCCCTGGTCACCCTCGCCTACCGCCGCGCCGAGGCGGCCCTGCCCGACGGCAGCGGATTCCTGGTGCCGCCGGTCGACGGACGCACCATCAAGGCCTCGACCTTCGCCTCGCGCAAATGGGGCTGGATCGCCGAGGAGAACCCCGGCCTGCTCGTCCTGCGCACCTCCGTCGGGCGGTACGGCGAGACGGAGATCCTCCAGCGCGACGACACCGAGCTCGTGGACGTCTCCCGGCACGACCTGAAGGCGGCGACCGGCCTGGACGCCACACCCGTCGCCACCCGCGTCACCCGCTGGGACGACGGCCTGCCCCAATACCCGGTCGGCCACCACGCGCGCGTGGCCCGCGTCCGCGAGCAGATCGCCGGACTGCCCGGGCTCGCCGTGTGCGGCGCCCCGTACGACGGCGTCGGCATCCCGGCGTGCATCGCGAGCGCGTACGCCGCCGTCGACCGGATCCAGGGTGACCTGCGGGGTGTGCAGGAGCTCACCGCCCACCCGGTGCAGAGCCTGCACGGCGGAGCAGGAGAATGAGGACATGAGCAACGACGCCTCCACCCCCGAGACCGGCAGGACCCCGAACAAGGGCAAGCTGGCCAAGGACCTCAACGAGGTCATCCGCTACACGCTCTGGTCCGTCTTCAAGCTGAAGGACGTCCTCCCCGAGGACCGCGCCGGGTACGCCGACGAGGTCCAGGAGCTGTTCGACCAGCTCGCCGCGAAGGACGTGACGATCCGCGGCACGTACGACGTCTCGGGCCTGCGCGCCGACGCCGACCTCATGATCTGGTGGCACGCGGAGACCAGCGACGCGCTGCAGGAGGCGTACAACCTCTTCCGCCGTACGAGGCTGGGCCGGGCGCTCACGCCGGTGTGGTCGAACATGGCGCTGCACCGCCCCGCCGAGTTCAACCGCTCGCACATCCCGGCGTTCCTCGCCGACGAGACGCCCCGCGACTACGTGAGCGTCTACCCCTTCGTGCGCTCCTACGACTGGTACCTGCTGCCCGACGAGGACCGCCGCCGCATGCTCGCCGACCACGGCAAGATGGCCCGTGGCTACCCGGACGTGCGCGCCAACACCGTCGCCTCGTTCTCCCTCGGCGACTACGAGTGGCTCCTCGCCTTCGAGGCCGACGAGCTGTACCGCATCGTCGACCTCATGCGTCACCTGCGCGCCTCCGAGGCCCGCATGCACGTCCGCGAGGAGGTCCCGTTCTTCACGGGCCGCCGCAGGGACGTCGCCGAACTGGTCGCCGGTCTGGCCTGATCAGCGCAGCCCTCGCTCGGCCCCGGGCTTCTCCGGGGCCGCCGACTGCGGCTCGGGCTCGGCGTGCGGTGCGCACTGCGTGCGCCGCCCCGGCAGCCGGCCCTCCAGCAGATACGCCTCCAGGTGGCCGTTGACGCAGGCGTTCGGGCCGCCGGCCAGGCCGTGCGCGCCCGCGTTCCGCTCCGTCACCAGGACCGAGCCCGCGAGGCGGCGGCGGAGTTCCAGGGCGCCGTCGTACGGCGTGGCGGCGTCCCGCTCGGCGGCCAGGATCAGCGTCGGCGGGAGCTCGCCCGGCGCGGTTCCGACGTCGAGCGGCCGCTGCCGTGGCCCCCGCCAGTAGGCGCACGGCAGGTTCGTCCACACGTTGTCCCAGGTCTCGAACGGCGCCGTCCGCGCGAGCCGGGTGTTGTCCCGGTCCCACACCCTCCAGTCCGTCGGCCAGGGGGCGTCGTTGCACTCGACGGCCAGGTACACCGCGCGGGTGTTCTCCGCCTCGGCGGCCGCTTCCGGATACCGGCTCGCCTGCTCGACCAGCGGCTTGGGATCGCCCTTGAGATACGCCGAGAGCGCGTGCGCGAGGAGCGGCCACTGGTCGTCGTAGTACCCGGCCTGCAGGAATGCCTCCTGCAACTGCCCCGGCCCGACCTTCCCGCCGGCGGGCTCGGCGGCCAGCCGCGCGCTCGCCCGCTCGTAGCCGCGCCGCACCTCCCGCGCGGTCCGGCCCAGCCCGTACACGCCGTCGTGCCGGGCGATCCACCTCCGGAAGTCCCGCCAGCGGCCCTCGAACGCCGCCGACTGGGCGAGGTTGTTGCGGTACCAGATCTCCGCCGGGTCGGGATCGACCACCGAGTCGAACACCATCCGCCGTACGTGCGCGGGGAACAGCATCGCGTACAGGGCCCCGAGGTAGGTGCCGTACGACGAGCCCAGGAACGTCAGCCGCGTCTCGCCGAGCGCGGCGCGCAGTACGTCCAGGTCGCGGGCGTTGTTCAGCGAGTGGTAGTGCCGCAGTGTGCCGCCGGCCCGCTCGGCGCAGCCGTGCGCGTACGCCTTCGCCTGCGCGATGCGTTCCTTCTTGAACGCCGCCGAGGGGTGTGTCTGCGCCTGTGTGGGCGCCTTGAAGAACCGCTCGGGGTCCTGGCAGGACAGGGGCGCGGAACGGCCGACGCCGCGCGGGGCGTAGCCGATGAGGTCGTAGGCGGCCGCGATCCTCTTCCACTCGGGGAGCAGCCCGACGATCGGGAAGTACAGGCCGGTGGCTCCGGGCCCGCCGGGGTTGTAGACCAGGGCGCCCTGCCGGCGGACCTTGTGCTTGCTGTTGTGCGGGTCCTTTTGCGTGGCCCGGGTCCGGCTGACGGCGAGTCGGATCTGCCGGCCGTTCGGTTGGGCGTAGTCCAGCGGGACGGTCACCGTGCCGCACCGCATGCTGCCCGGCAGGTCCTGCGCGTCGTCGCACGGGCCGAACCGGACACCGGCCGCCTTCGCGCGCGCGGCGGCCACCGCGGTGCCGTGCGCCTCGGGCGCCGCGGACCGGCCCTCGGTGGCCGGGGCCGCGGTCAGGGCGCTCAACAGCAAGGACCCTGCGGCCGAGTAGAGGAGGGCGGCTCTCATCGCGTATCCCTTCGATGCACGGTGGCGACAAAAGGGATGTTTGGTGCGGTGATTGAGGAAGGCAAGCACCGTACGCCGGTGTCGGCGTCAATGCTCCCGTGCGCCCCCGGCCCGTCAGTCGTGTGCCTCGCGGTGTGCGAAGGCGGCGCGCAGCTCCGGTTCGCCGATCGCGCGGACCCCGCGTACGGCCACGGAGGTGAGGTAC
Organism: Streptomyces purpurascens; assembly: GCF_045040895.1. NCBI lineage: Bacteria > Bacillati > Actinomycetota > Actinomycetes > Kitasatosporales > Streptomycetaceae > Streptomyces > Streptomyces purpurascens. The sequence goes on from NZ_CP108341.1 coordinate 7,169,820, forward strand.
GTACGGTCGTCGGCGGCGCCGTCCGCGTTCCGGGCCAGTGCGCCGAGCAGCCGCTGCCCCGCCGGGGAGGCCCAGTGCGAGTACGGGTGGATCTCGACCCGCGCGACGGCCAGGCAGCTCAGGGTCAGGGCGAGCGGCAGCGCGAACCACAGGGCGGCCAGGTGACGCGGCATGTCCGGCGGGGCGGGCGTCAGTAGCGCGGCGACGCCGAGGCCGAGCACGGCGACCGCCGCCGCGCGCACCTGCCGGACCCCCGCCGCGACCGTCGTACGGGCGCTGTCGGGCACCGCGAGGCCCGCGCGCACCAGCCCGTCGGCGATCCCGCGCACCGCGTCCGCGGTGGCGGCTGTGGCCCGCACCGGCGCGATCCGGGACTGGCCCTCGGGGCCGATGGCCCCTATCACCGACCGCTCCATCGCGTCCCGTCCGCGCGGATCGACGACCGTCGCCCAGCCCGTGTGGGCCAGCAGCAGGCGCCGCTGACGCGCCATGGCGACGAGGGTCACGTCGGCGACCCGCCGGGGTCCGCCGGAGAGGAACGCGGCCTCGTACAGGGTGAGTTCATGGACCCGGCCGGTGTCCGTGTCGCCGGCCGCGGCACGCACAGCGGCCAGGCACAGCCGCGTGCACGCCGTGCCCGCCACGGCCCAGGCCGCCAGCAGGAAAAAAGCCCAGAGCATATGTTGTTTGTATGTGACACGGTCCCGAAAGCACCATGCCTCGTTCACCATCCGGACAGAGTGTTGTCGGTATGTGACGTTCCGTTTCACTGCCCCGGCGGTGGACGGAAGGCGGGCGGCGGGAGCGTCTCGGACGGGGCCGCGGTCGGTGCGGGGGCCGGGGGAGTGCCGCCGGTGGCCATGTCGCGGGCCACGGTGTCGTAGTCGACGTCGCCCGTCGCCTCCAGGGCCTTGATGTGGTCGAGGACCGTCGTGGTGGCGTCATCGGCGAGGGCCCGCACCAGGGAGTTGCGGGTGCTCGCGCGGACCTGGGCGACGACCGGGAACACCTGGCCCTGGGACAGCCGCAGGACGGTGGCGAACTGCCGGTCGTACTCCGCGCCCCGCGCCTCGTCCAGGGTGGCCAGCCACTGCTTCTGCTGGTCGCCGGGCGTGTCCGGCAGGGTGAGGTTCAGCTGGGCCGCGGCACCGCGGACCCGCTCGTCGAGGAACCGGTGCCCCTCGACGAGATGCCGGCCGGCCGCCCGCACGGCCGGGGTGGTCCCCTTCGTCCGCGCCTGCCGCCCGGCGGCCGGCTCCCACAGCGCGGCCAGCCGGGCCTTGACGAGGAAGTCCCGGTCGAGGGCGGACAGCGGGCCGTAGCTCGTCCGCAGCGTCTGCGCGCTCGGCACGTCCGGCGCCGTCCCCGGCCGGCCGGTGTACGGCCAGAGCGAGAAGACCAGCGCGGCGAGCGTCGCCGCGAGGCACGTGACGATGAGCCCCGTGCCGCTGACGATGCCTCGGCCCTTGACGGGGGGTCGGGGTCGCATGGTGGTGCCTCCTGGTACGGCACCGCACGCTAGTGCGCTTCGGGTGCGGAATCGCCATGGTACGGCGGGGTCTACGTCAACTGCCGTACACGGGCGAATGGTTGCAACCGGGACAGGGTGGGGCGATCGGGGGAGGTGCGTCGAGGGGCCTATCTGTGCAAACAGGCGCATACCGACTCGTGGGTCCTGGCGGCCACGACCCGGGTGTTAGTCCCGGCACACTCGGGCGCGCACGCCCGGACCCGGGCTACTAGCCCACCCGGGTCCTCTGGGCCGCCCGGACGCCGTCGCGGCGGTGTGCCCCGTGGCCGCCGACCTCCCGATGGGCCATGTTGCTGACCGTCGAGCCGATCGGCACCGGCCGGATGCGAAGGAGGCCCCGCGGTGGGTGAGCTGTACATCGACGGCGAGTGGACACAGGCCACGGCCGGTGGACGGCGGGAGGTGGTCAACCCCTACGACGCCTCGGTCGTCACCACCGTCGACGAGGCCGACGCCGGTGACGTGGACCGCGCCGTACGCGCCGCCCGGCGCGCCTTCGCCGAGGAGGACTGGGCGAACGCCCCCTCCCGCCGCCGCGCCGACCTGCTGATGCGCGTGCACGACCTGCTGCTGCGCGACCGGGAGGACATCGCCCGCACCGAGACGCTCGACACCGGGAAGACGCTGACCGAGGCCCGTATCGACGTGGAGGACGTGGCCAACGCCTTCCGCTACTTCGCCGAACTCGCGGGCAAGGACGGCGGCCGGGTCGTGGACGTCGGCCCGAACGTCCTCAGCCGCGTCGTCTACCAGCCGATCGGCGTGTGCGCGCTCATCGCCCCCTGGAACTACCCGCTGCTCCAGGCCTCCTGGAAGGTGGCCCCGGCGCTGGCCGCGGGCAACACCTTCGTCCTCAAGCCCAGCGAGATCACACCGCTCACCACGATCGCCATGATCCGGCTCATCGAGGAGGCCGGCGCCCCGCCCGGCGTCGCCAACCTGGTGCTGGGCTCCGGGGCGACCGTAGGCGCGGCCCTGACCAGCCACCCCGACGTGGACCTGGTGTCCTTCACCGGCGGCCTCAACACCGGACGGTCCATCATGGCCAGCGCCGCCGAGGGGCCGAGGAACATCGCGCTGGAACTGGGCGGCAAGAACCCCAACATCGTCTTCGCGGACGCCGACTTCGACGCCGCCGTGGACTACGCGCTGGACGCCGCCTTCCTGCACTCGGGGCAGGTCTGCTCGGCCGGTTCGCGCCTGCTGGTCGAGGACTCGCTGCACGACCGGTTCGTCGAGGCCTACGCCGACCGCGCGCGGGCGATCCGGCTCGGCAGCGGCCTGGAGGAGGGCACCGAGAGCGGCCCGCTCAGCTCCGCCGAGCACCGCGAGAAGGTCGAGGGCTACATCGCCATCGGCCGGGAGGAGGGCGCCCGGCTCGTCACCGGCGGCACCCGCCCCGACGACCCCGCCCTGAGCCGCGGCTTCTTCCTGCTGCCGACGATCTTCGCCGACTGCGACCGGTCCATGCGCATCGTCCAGGAGGAGATCTTCGGCCCGGTGGTCACCGTCGAGCGCTTCCGCACCGAAGACGAGGCGGTGGCACTGGGCAACGACACCCGCTACGGCCTGGCCGGCGGCGTGTGGACCTCCGACGCGAGCCGCGCCCAGCGCGTCGCGCAGCGGCTGCGGCACGGCACCGTGTGGATCAACGACTTCCACCCCTATGTGCCGCAGGCCGAGTGGGGCGGCTTCGGCCGCTCCGGCGTCGGGCGGGAACTCGGCCCCACCGGGCTGCGCGAGTACCAGGAGGCCAAGCACATCTACCAGAACCTCGCCCCCGCTCCCTCCGGCTGGTTCAAGGGCTGACCTTCCGGCAGCACAGCGCCCGCCCGTGGCGCGACGACCACCGAAGACCGGCCGCACGCCCGCCCGTGGCGCGAAGGCCACCGAAGAAAGGCACCGCATGGCCCCCACCACCGCGCACGGCGCCGAGTCCGCCTACGACTACGTCATCGTCGGCGGCGGCACCGCCGGCTGCGTGCTCGCCGCCCGTCTGAGCGAGGACCCCGACTGCCGCGTCTGCGTCATCGAGGGCGGCCCCAGCGATGTCGGCGACGAGCGCATCCTGCGCCTGCGCAACTGGATCAACCTGCTCGACTCGGAGTACGACTACGGCTACACCACGGTCGAACAGCCGCGTGGCAACTCCCACATCCTGCACTCACGGGCCCGCGTGCTCGGCGGCTGCTCCTCCCACAACACGCTGATCAGCTTCCTGCCGCTGCCGCAGGACCTCGACGACTGGGTGGCCCGGGGCTGCCCCGGCTGGGACCCGGCCACGATCCTCCCCTACCGGGACCGGCTGCGCACACACATCGTCCCGGTGGCCGAGGCCGACCGCAATCCCATCGCCAAGGACTTCGTCACCGCGGCCACCCGCGCCCTCGGCGTCCCCGTCGTCGACGACTTCAACGCCGAACCCTTCGCGGACGGCGCCGGCTTCTTCTCGCTGGCCTACGAGCCGGAGGGCAATCTGCGCTCCTCCGCGTCCGTCGCCTACCTCCACCCGATCATGGACCGGCCCAACCTCACGCTCCTCCTGGAGACCTGGGCGCACCGGCTGCTCACCGACGACGCGGGGCGGCTGACCCGGGTCGCCGTCCGTGGCGCCGACGGGCAACCCGCCACCGTGCGCGCCGAACGTGAACTCCTGCTGTGCGCCGGAGCCATCGACACCCCGCGTCTGCTGATGCTCTCCGGCATCGGCCCGGCCGACGACCTGCGCAAGCTGGGCATCGACGTACGGGCCGACCTGCCCGGCGTCGGCGAGAACCTGCTGGACCACCCCGAGTCCGTGATCGTCTGGGAGACCGACGGCCCGCTGCCGCCCAACTCCGCGATGGACTCCGACGCCGGACTGTTCCTGCGCCGCGACAAGAGCGGGCCGCGCCCCGACCTGATGTTCCACTTCTACCAGGTGCCGTTCACCGTCAACACCGAACGACTGGGCTACCCCGTGCCGCAGCACGGGGTGTGCATGACGCCGAACGTGCCGCGGGCCCGGTCCACCGGCCGCATGTGGCTGCGCAGCGCCGACCCCGCCGAGCACCCCGCCCTGGACTTCCGGTACTTCACCGACCCGGAGGGGCACGACGAGCGCACCATCGTGGACGGTCTGAGGATCGCCCGCGAGGTCGCCGCCACCGCCCCGCTGCGCGACTGGCTCGTCCGCGAGGTCGCGCCCGGCCCGGACGTCGTCTCCGACGCCGACCTGTCGGAGTACGGCCGCCGCGTGGCACACACCGTCTACCACCCCGCGGGCACCTGCCGTATGGGCGCCCCGGACGATCCGCTGGCCGTCTGCGACCCCGAGTTGAGACTGCGCGGCTTCGAGGGCGTGCGGATCGTCGACGCGTCGGTGTTCCCGACCATGCCCACGATCAACCCCATGGTGACCGTCCTGCTCACCGCAGAACGCGCCGCCGACCTGATCAGCGGCCGCACGTCGGCCGCGGAACAGAGGGCCGGACAGTGACCGCCGCACAGCCTCCCGCACCGGCCGCCGGCACCCCGGGAGGGGAGCCCGGCTCGGAGTTCCGCAAGGACATGAGCCCCTGGGCCAACTTCGCCCTCGGCTTCACCTACCTCTCCCCGGTGGTAGGCACCTACACCCTCTTCGGCATCGCGATCGCCGACGGCGGACCGCCGATGATCTGGGCGTTCCTGGTCGCCGGCTGCGGCCAGTTCCTCGTCGCGCTGATCTTCGGCGAGATCGTCGCCCAGTACCCGATCGCGGGCGGCGTCTACCCCTGGGCCCGGCGGCTGTGGGGCACACGCTGGGCGTGGATGACCGGCTGGGTGTACATGTGGGCGCTGCTGGTGACCATCACCTCCGTCGCCTACGGCGCCGGCCCCTACATCGCCATCCTCTTCGGCTTCAGAGCCACCGTGCACACCACCGTGCTGTGCACCGCCGTGCTCATCGTCGTCGCCATCCTCATCAACTACATGGGCACCAAGGCACTGTCGACGGCGGCGCTCATCGGTTTCGCCGGCGAGCTCATCGGCGCCCTCGTCGTCGGCGTCTACCTGCTGTCCACCCACCGTCACCACGGCCTCGGCGTCATCTTCGACACCTACGGCGTCGAGGGAGACGGCTCCTACCTGCCGGCGTTCCTGGCAGCCGGCATCATCGGCCTCTACCAGTACTACGGCTTCGAGGCGTGCGGCGACACCGCCGAGGAGGTCGCCCACCCGGGCCGGGTCATCCCCCGCGCGATGCGCCGCACCATCTACATCGGCGGCTCGGCGGCCACGTTCACCTGCATGTCGCTGCTGCTGTCGGTCACGGACTTCAACGCGATCATCTCGGGCGAGCAGACCGACCCGGTGGTGGACGTGCTGTTCGACGCGATGGGCGAGACCGGGGCGCGGATGGTGATGGCCGTGGTGCTGATCTCCTTCCTGTCCTGCACGATCAGCCTCCAGGCCGCGGCCGGGCGGCTCATCTACTCCTACGCCCGTGACGAGATGATCGTCGGACACCGGCTGCTGCGGCGGTTCGTCCACGCCCGTGCGGTGCCGAGCTGGGCGCTGTTCGTGTCCGCGGCGGTGCCGCTGATCATCGCCTTCGCCTCACTGCTCTCCGAGGACGCCCTCACCAACATCGTCTCGTTCGCGATCCTCGGCATCTACGGCTCGTTCCAGATGGTGGTCCTGGCCGCGCTGCGCGCCCGGCTCAAGGGCTGGAAACCGGCGGGGGAGTTCACCCTGGGCGGCTGGGGCCTCACGGTGAACATCGCCGCGCTGGTCTACGGCATCCTCGCCATCATCAACATCTGCTGGGCCCGCTCCCCGGAGAAGTCCTGGTGGGAGAACTGGATCGTCCTGCTGTGCGGCGGCGTGGTGCTGGGGACGGGCCTGATCTACATGTTCACGACGCACCACTACGGCCGGGGCGAGGCTCCGGCGGGCGACGCGGTACCGCAGAAGCAGCTCTAGAGGTTCCTTTTCGGAGTGGGGCTCCCCTCAACGCCGCAGCAGGACCCTGCGCGTGGCGCGAGCGAGCCGGTGGGCCGGGCGCCGGGAGCGCGGCGCCGGGCCCGACCGCTCCAGCCACCACTCCCGTAGTTCCCGCCGCGCCTGCGCGTCCCCGGGCCGCCCGGCGGACAGCAGGTGCTCGGCGAAGGTGAGGGCGTCGCGTCGGTAGCCGTCGGTCATCGGGTGGGTCTGGGCGTAGCCGAGGAAGGTGGTGCGGTAGTCCTCTCCGAGGATCACCGGCAGCTCGGGCGCGACCTTCGCCACGACGTCCGCCCGCTTCGCGGCGAGCGCCCGGGCCTGTACGCCGACCCGTACCCGGTCGAACCCCTCGGGCACGGGCGTCCCGGCGACCAGCGCGGACAGCAACGCGGCCTGCGCGAGCCCGAGCCGCTCACGAGCGGCACGGCCTTCACTGGGGTGGGGCAGGTCGAAGGCGCCCCGTGTCGCCCCGACCGCCCCGGTCTCTTCGCCCCGCTGCCCGGCACCGTCACCGGCGAACAGCCGGCCTCCGGCAGCCCGGGTCTCTTCGCGGGGTCGCTCGGCGCTGCCCGCCGCGAGCAGCTCGCTCTCCGCACCCCGGGCCTCCCGGGTCCGCCCGGGCGCGTTCCCTTCCCCGAGCGCGTCGCCGTGCTCGGGTCCGGTCGCCCCCGCCCGTCGCGTGGCCGCGCTGCCCGCCTCCAGGAGCTGTGTCTTCACACGCTCGACGGCTCCCGTCTCCAGTGCCCGTCGGATCGCGCCCAGCTCCCGCTCCAGCTCCGCCGGTTCCGGGAAGTTCTCGTCGCGTTCCAGGAGGACGCCCGGTGGGGAGACGCGGGAGGCGAGGTCGGTCAGGATGTCGAGGACCGGCCGGGGCACGGGGTGGGCGTGGCTGTCGTGCCAGACGCCGTCGCGTTCGAAGCCGCCCGCGACATGGACGTAGGCGATGGCCTCGAGGGGCAGCTCGGCGAGGGCCTTGGCCGGGTCCTCGCCGCGGTTGACGTGGTTGGTGTGCAGGTTGGCCACGTCGATGAGGAGCCGTACCCCCGTACGGTCGGCCAGTTCGTACAGGAACTGGCCCTCCGTCATCTCCTCGCCCGGCCAGGAGATCAGCGCGGCGATGTTCTCGACGGCCAGTGGCACCGGCAGTGAATCCTGCGCGACGCGGACGTTCTCGCAGAGGACGTCGAGGGCGTCCCGGGTCCGGGGAACGGGCAGCAGATGGCCCGCCTCCAGGTGCGGGGACGCCGTCAGCGCACCGCCCGCCCGGACGAACGCGATGTGCTCGGTGACCAGCGGCGAGCCGAGCGCCTCCACCCGCTCGGCCAGCGCGGCCAGCCGGTCTTCGGCGGGCCGGTCCGCGCCCCCGAGGCCCAGCGAGACGCCGTGCGGCACCACGGTGACGCCGCGCTCGCGCAGCCGCTCCAGCGACTCGGGCAGGTGCCCGGGGCAGACGTTCTCGGCCACGGCCTCGACCCAGTCGATCCCCGGCATGCGCTCCACGGCGTCCGCGATCTCCGGTCGCCACCCGATGCCCGTCCCCAGTCGCTCCATTCGTCCCCCTCCTCCGCACGGCCCGATCCTCGAACGTGAGGGGGGTATGGCCCAGCCGCCCGGCCCCGAACCCTGCCACCGACGCCTTCAGAGGAATATTTGAGGTTCACCGACGGAGGCACCGGGCTCGCGCCACCCCCTGATGCGTCGTAGACCGGACGTATGCGCGACGGCAGCGAACAGGCGCACCACCCCGCGCGGAAGCGGAGACGGGACCCGGGGCATCCGGCCGTGGTCCGGTGGCTGTGGGCCGGTGCCGGGGCCCTGGTCCTGGCCGTGGGCACGGCCTACTTCCTGCTCCCGCTGGAGGGCCTCGCCGCCGACCGCCCCTGGCTGGGCTGGCCGCTGTTCGTCCTGTGCCTGGGGCTGGTGGCCGCGCTGCTGCTGCGTCAGGTGCGCGACATCGTGCTGGAGAAGCCGCACACCCGGTCGGGACTCGTGATCTCGCTGCTGATGTGCCTGGCCGTGCTGGTCTTCTCGTCCGGCTACTACGCGCTCGCCCAGCAGCCGGGCCAGTTCACCGGCCTGCGCACCCGGGTCGACGCGCTGTACTTCACCGTCGTCACGCTCGCGACCGTCGGCTACGGCGACATCACCCCGAGCGGGCAGGAGGCCCGCATGGTGGCGGTCGTCCAGATCGTGTACACGTTCGTCTTCCTCACGGCGGCGGCCACCGCGCTGACGCGCCATCTGCACACCGTGGTCGCCGCACGCGACCGGCGTCCGCCGCTGTCCTGACCCGGGGCGGCGGCTACGCCGGGCGGGAGGAGCGGTAGTTGAACACCGACCACAGGACGAACAGACCGGTCACGATCATGATGATCGACCAGAACGGCTGGTACGGCAGCCAGATGAAGTTCGCGATCAGCGCCAGCCCGACCACGCACGCGCCGGCGACCCGCGCCCACAGGGCGCCGGTGAACAGACCGAACCCGGCCAGCACCACGAGCACCCCGACGACCAGGTGGATCCAGCCCCACGCGGTCAGGTCGAACGCGAAGACGTACTCGCCGAAACTGGTGTACACCTCGTCGTTCGCGATCGCGGCGATGCCCTGGAGCACCGCGAAGAGGCCGTAGACGACCATCAGGGTGCCGCCGAGAGTGAGGCCACCGGCCGCCAACGGGTCGCCGGCACCGCCCCGGTCGCCGGGCGCGCTGCCGGGGGCGGGCGGAGCGGGGGGAGGGGGCGCGGCACTGGTCATGGCTGCCTCCTGGGTCGGATGTCTGGTAACCCCACTGGAGCACCCGCCCAGGACCGGCGCGCCCGCGGCTGCGCCGAACGGGTGGACGCGAAGTCGCGGCTCCGTCGGAGAAGGAGCCTCCGTGAGGCGCCTTCCTACGGCTGTTCCTCGCGCGCGAGGGCACGGATACGGCCGACGCCCTCCACCGCGAAGGTCTCGCCGGGGGCGATCTCCGTGAACCCCGCGTCCCGGACCACCGGCAGCCCGCTGTGCGTCAGTTCCGGCCAGCGGGCCGGGGCGGCCGTCCGGACGGCGAGCGGGAGGCCCGCGTCGCGCCAGGCGGCCCGCTCCTCGTCGGTCAGCTCCCACCAGGCCAGTTGGGCGGCGTGGCCCGCCTGGGCCATCGCCTTGCCGGCCGTCATGCCGAGGTGCGGGTTCACCCACAGCACGGGAGCGGCCGGGTCCGCGTCCACCGGCGGTTCCGGGTCGTCCAGGTCGGTTCCGGAGACCTGGAGCCGGGCCAGGTCCTTGGGCCAGCCGTCCAGCGGGACCGGCGGGAAGACCCGCACCTCGGCGGACTTGCCGGTGACCGTGATGCCGGGCAGTGCCTCGGCCCGCCGCCACTCGGCGCCGCGTGCCCGCCGCACCACCTTGCGGATCCGGGCGTCCTGCCAGTCCCGCATGGCCTGCGCCCACTCGCCGTCGCCGGCCGACCGCTCGTCGCCCAGGATCGTCAGCACCGCCCGCGCGGCCGTCTCCAGCGCGTCCGTACGCGCCGGCGGGTCCGCCCGCTCGATCCGCACGACCAGCGGCAGCACGAACTGCGGTGCCGTGTCGCGCACCGAGGGCTCGGATCGGAAGGGGCTGTCGCTCACGGGCGTCGGGTCTTCGCTCACGAAGCCCAGTGTGCCAGCCGCAAGATCGTGCAGGATGGGCCCCATGCGACCCGACCTGTGCCTGGAGAACGCGGGCCGCCGCTACGGCCTGCGCGGCCCCTGGGTGTTGCGTGGTGTCGACCTGACGGTGGCCCCGGGCCGGCTCGTCCGCGTCGAGGGCGCCAACGGCACCGGCAAGTCCACCCTCCTACGGCTGCTCGCCGGCATCGACGCCCCCAGCGAAGGCCGGATCACCGGCCGGCCGCGCACCGCCTACGTCCCCGAACGGTTCCCGCCGGCCCTGCCCTTCACGGCCGTCGGCTACCTCACCCACCTCGGCACCGTGCACGGCCTGTCCCGCACGGCGGCCGCCCGAGCCGCCGGCGAGTGGCTGGAGCGCCTGGGGGCCGCCGCGTACGCCGATACGCCGATGGCCCGGCTGTCCAAGGGCAGCAGTCAGAAGGTCGCGGTCGCGCAGGCCCTGCTGGCGGAGCCGGAGCTGCTGGTGCTGGACGAGGCGTGGACCGGCCTGGACACCGACGCCCGCGCCGAGCTGGAGCGGGCGGTCGCCGAGCGCACGGCGGCCGGTGGGTCCGTGGTGTTCGTCGACCACGACCCACGCCGCCTCGCGGGCCTGCCGGACACGACGTACGCCGTGCGCGACGGGAGCCTCGTCCCGTGTGACGTGGCGGGACCGCTTCCGTCCGGACCGCACGTCACGGTCGAGGCACAGGGCCCGCCGGACGGGCGGCTTCCCGACGACGTGCGGCGGACCGCCGCCTCCGCCGAGGAGACAGGACCGGGCCGCTACCGCCTGACCGTCCCCGCCCCGCACTCCGACCTCCTGCTCCGCGCCCTGCTCACATCTCGCCCGCCCTGGCACGTGGTGCGCGTGGCACCCCGTCCGGACGCCCCCGGGAGCAGCCGATGACCGCCCTCCTGCGCTACCACGCCGCCCTGCTGCTGCGCTCGCAGCGCTGGCTGCCGCCGTTCCTGCTGTACGCCGCCTTCCTCGCCATCAGCGTCCGGGCCGGCCAGCCGGTGCTCGACTCGCTGGGCTACTCCGCCGCCGCGCTGCTGCCCGTGGCCGCCTGGCTGGCGCGGATCTGCGTCACGGGCGAGCCGGAGGCCGCGCGCGGCTGTGTGGCGGCGGCCGTCGGGCCCGCCCGGGCCCATGTGGCCTGCCTGCTGGTGGCGCTGGCCGGGGCGGCGGCGCTCGGCTCGGTCACGACCCTTCTCGTGACGCTGCTCAGCGACCCGGTCGCCTCGGACCACCGCACCCGGGTGCCGCTCGCCCCCGCCTGCGGTGCCGGGCTGCTCGCCGCCCTGGCCTGCGCCCTGCTCGGCACGGCCGTCGGCGCGCTCACGAGCCGGCCGCTGCTGCGCTCGCGTGGCCGTGCCGTCCTGGCCCTGCTGCTCGCGGCACTGCTGTCCCTGGTGGCCACCGGCTCCCCGGCCCAGGCGGCGGTGCAGGGTCTGGTGACCGGCTCCCGGTCGGGTACCGTCCCGCTCCCGCTGCTGCCCCTGGCCGCGGCAGCCCTGGTCACGGCCGCCGCGCTGGCCCTGGCCGGTGCGCTCGCCTCCCGCAGATCACCCTGAGCAGCTGGTGCGCTGCGCCTCCTGCCACTCGCAGACCGGGCAGAGCGTGATGCCCTTGTACGACTCCGGGTACTCCGTGGGCTTCCGGCACAGCACGCACTCGGCGTACGGCGGCCCCTCCGCCCGTGGCGGCCTGGCCGAGTCGATCAGGCAGTAGTCGTCCTCGCTCATACGTCCAGCGTAGGCCGGTCAGGGACGGCTGCCCACGGCCCCGATCAGCTCGGACACCTTGACGAACCGGAAGCCCCTGCGGCGCAGCTCGGGCACGATCGTCCGCACGGCCCGTTCGGTCGCCGGGGCGGCGCTGCGGGTGCAGTGCAGGACGACCACCGACCCGGGCCGCACCTCGTCCAGCACCTGCCGGACGACCACGTCCGGGTCCGTCTCGAACGCGTCGCCGCCGACCACGTCCCACTGCACGGCGGTCACCCCGGCCGGGGCCAGGGCCTTCAGGGCCCGGCGGTCGTAACAGCCGCCGGGGAAGCGGAAGTACGGCATCGGATCCCGTACGCCGGCCCTCCGGAACGCGGCGTACGCGCGCTCCACGTCCGGCCGTTTCCGCTCCTCGGGCACGGTCGGCAGGCCGTAGCAGTCCCGCGTGTACGCGTAGTGGCTGTAGGAGTGGTTGGCGACCTCGAAGAGCGGGTCCCGGCCGATGGAGCGGGCCTGGTCCGGGTACTCCTCGGCCCACCGGCCGGTCATGAACACGGTGGCCCGCACCTTCAGCGCGCGCAGCGTCGAGATCAGCCGCGGATGGTCGAACCGCTCGCCGGCCGCCGCCCGCGCCCCCTGCCCGGCGGCCATGTCGGCGTCGAAGGTGAGCGCGACGGTCCGGCCGGGGGCGCGGGGACCGTGCTCGAAGACGGGGGTGAGGCCGGCCGGACCGGGGGCGAGGGTCGGGGGCCTCGGCGGTGGTGTGGGAACCGGTGGGATGGCCGCCTGCCGGGGTGGGGTGGTACCGCAGGCGGCGAGGGCCGTGCTCAGGGCGCACACGGCGGTGACACGGCGGAGAAGGGTGATCACTATATGAAGATATGAGCGGGATCGTTCGCTTATGCGTCGCGGCCGTCGACGTCACCCGGCCGTCAGATGTCCCGCTGCTCCAGCGGCTTGGTCGCCGGGCCCTGGATCACCTTGCCGTCCGTGTCGAAGCGGGAGCCGTGGCAGGGGCACTCCCAGGCGCGCTCCGCGCCGTTGAACGCGACCAGGCAGCCCAGGTGGGTGCAGCGGGCCGAGAATGCGTGCAGGGAGCCGTCGTCGTCCCGGTAGACGGCGAGACGGTGGCCGTCGACGCGGACCACGGCACCCTCGCCGGGCGGCAGGGACTCCACCGGGGGCACGGGCCGCAGCCGGTCCCCCACGAAGTGCCCGGCGACCTTGGCCTGCGTCTTGAGGAACGACGGCGCCTCACGCACGGCCGGACGCAGCCGGCGCGGGTCGTACAGCCCGCTCCAGGCGCACTCCTCGCCCGTGATCTGCGCGGTGAGCAGGCGGCCCGCCATCATGCCGCCGCTCATGCCCCAGCCGCCGAAGCCGGTGGCCACGTACGCGTGCCGCGCGCCCGGGTGCAGCGGGCCGACCATCGGCACGGTGTCGGTGGGGTCGATGTCCTGCGTGGCCCAGCGGTGGGTGACCTCCAGGTCCGGGAAGTGGCCGGTGGCCCAGGCGGTGAGGTGTTCGAAGCGGGCCCGCGGGTCGCCCGTGCCGGGTGTGAAGTGCTCGCCGGTGACCACGAGCAGCCGCCGGTCCCCGTCGTACGGGGCGGTGCGCACCGAGCGGATGCCCTCGTCGGGCGTGATGAACATGCCGTCCGGGTCCTGGCCGGCCGGGATGGTCCCGGCGACGACCAGCTCGCGGCGCGGCGACAGCCGGGCGAACAGCAGGGCCCGGTCGAAGATCGGGTAGTGCGTCGCGACGACGACGTCCCGGGCCCTGACCGGCGCCCCGGTCGTGGTCGACAGCCGGCACGGCTCGCCCTCGTCCAGGCCCAGGACGGCGGTGTCCTCGTAGATGTGCCCGCCGCGTTCGACCAGGTCGGCGGCGAGGGCCAGCAGGTACTTGCGCGGATGGAACTGGGCCTGCCCGGTGACCCGGACCGCGCCCGCCACCGGGAAGGGCAGCCCGGTCTCCGTCACGAACGAGGCGGGCAGCCCGGCCTCGGCGGCCGCCCGTGCCTCGGCGCGCAGTTCGTCCACCCGGGCCGCGTCGCGCGCGTATGTGTAGGCGCTCCGGGTCTCCCACTCGCAGTCGATGCCCAGTTCACCGACGATCCCGGCCGCGCGCTCGATCGCCTCGGTCTGGGAGCGGGCGTACAGCCGCGCGCCCTCGGGGCCGCGGGTGCGCCGCAGCTTGTCGTAGACGAGCGTGTGCAGGGCGGTGACCTTGGCGGTGGTGTGCCCGGTGACCCCGGCCGCGACCCGCCCGGCCTCCAGCACCGCCACACTCCGCCCGGCCCGGGTCAGCTCCCACGCCGTGCACAGTCCGGCGATCCCGGCGCCGATCACCGCCACGTCGACGTCCAGGTCCTCCGTCAGGGCCGGGTGGCGGCCGTCCGGTGCGGTATCGAGCCAGTACGAGCTGCCGACCTGCTGCTTCTCGCTCATGTGCCACCGAGTACCCCCGACGGTCGGCTTCAGTGGGCGGGCGTGTCGCTTTACAGAAGGGGCCGGCGGAGCTAACGTACAACCAAATGGTTGTAGATGAGGTGAGCGACGAGACGGTGGACCGGCTGTTCCACGCCCTGGCCGACACCACGCGCCGGGACATACTGCGCCGCTGCGTGCGCGGGGAGCTGTCGGTGTCGCGGCTGGCCGAGGCCTATCCGATGAGCTTCGCGGCGGTGCAGAAACACGTCGCCGTGCTGGAGCGGGCGGGTCTCGTCACCAAGCAGCGCAGCGGACGGGAGCAGCTCGTGTGCACGGACCCCGAAGCGGTGGGCCGCGCACGCCAGGCCCTCGACGAGCTCGAGTCGGCATGGCGCGGGCGCGTGGACCGGATGGCCCGACTGCTCGCCGAGGACCCCGGAACCGAAGAGACCGAAGAGAACGACGCCACGGAAGGACCCGAGAGATGAGTGTCACCAGTGTCGACAAGGACCTCGACCTCCTCACCCTCACCCTGATCGCCGACTTCGCCGCCCCCGTCGAGCGGGTGTGGCGGCTGTGGGCCGACCCCCGGCAGCTGGAGCGCTGGTGGGGACCGCCGACCTACCCGGCGACGGTGGAGCGGCACGACCTGACCCCCGGCGGAGAGGTCACGTACTTCATGACCGGACCGGAGGGCGACCGGCACCGCGGCTGGTGGCGGATCTCCTCGGTCACCCCGCCGACGGCCCTGGAGTTCACCGACGGCTTCGCGGACGACGACGGCAAGCCCAAGGACGACATGCCGACCACGTCCGTGCGGGTGCGGCTCACCGAGCACGACGGCGGCACCCGGATGGAGATGCGCTCCCTCTTCGACTCGCGTGAGCAGATGGAGCAGATGGTCGCCATGGGCATGGAGGAGGGCCTGAAGGAGGCCGTCGGCCAGATCGACGCCCTGCTGGCCGCCTGACCGGCCGGGTCAGGACTGCCGCAGCAGCCGCTTCCGGTACTCCGCCACATCGAAGTCCGCCTCGGGATACCGCGGATCCAGCTCCTTCAGATGCTCCAGGAGCAGGGTGCTGACCGCCCAGTTGCGGTACCACTTGCGGTCGGCGGGGACCAGGTACCAGGGCGCGTACGAGGTGCCGCAGCGCTCCATGGCGATCTCGTACGCCTCCTGGTACGCCGGCCACAGGGCCCGGTCGTCGATGTCGGAGGCGGCGAACTTCCAGTGCTTCTCCGGCTCGTCGAGGCGTTTGAGCAGCCGGCGGCGCTGCTCCTCGTAGGAGAGGTGCAGGAAGCACTTGATCAGGGTCGTGCCGGTGTCGGCGAGGGACTTCTCGAAGCGGTTGATCTGCTCGTAGCGCCGGTTGATCTCGGTGGACGGTGCGAGGCCCCGGACGCGGGCGATGAGGACGTCCTCGTAGTGGGAGCGGTCGAAGATGCCCAGTTCGCCCGGGACGGGAAGCGCCTTCTCCACGCGCCACAGGAAGGGGTGCGCACGCTCCTCGGCCGTGGGTGCCTTGAACGCGGTGATCCGGCAGCCGGACGGGTTGAGCAGGCCGATCACATGCTTGACCGTGCCGCCCTTGCCGCTGGTGTCCATGCCCTGGAGGACCAGTAGGACGCGGCGCCGGTCGCCCGCGGTGCTCGCCGCCCAGAGCCGCTCCTGGAGGGTAGCGAGGCGCTCGCCGATCCGGGCCGTGGCGGCCCGGCCCGCCGTCTTGCCGTCCGGTCCGCCGGGGGTGGCGGCGGCGTCGTGACGGGACAGGTCGAGCGGCTCTCCGTCGGGGAGGCGCAGCCGCTCCCGCAGCGAGGCGCCGCCCGACTTCTTGCTCTGCTCCTTCTCCCTGTCCTTCTTCGTCACCGGGCCCCCTTCGTCTCTCGGTCCTGTCTCCCGATCGTCCGCCGGGGCGCCGGGTTCCGCACCCGGCGCCCCGGTCGGGAGCGCGGCCGGGGCTACCGGCGCCAGGGGCCCGTCACCGCGAACGTGGTGCCGGGGGTGTAGCAGTTGACGTACATCGTGTCGCCGTCGGGGGAGAAGGTCACGCCGGCGAACTCGCCCCACTCGGGTTCCTCGGGGGTGCCGATGTTCTGCCGGCCGCGGGCCATCGCGTACACCTCGCCGCGCCTGGTCACGCCGTAGACGTGCTGGGCGCCGTTGCCGTCCTCGCAGACCATCAGGCCGCCGCTGGGCGCCAGGCAGATGTTGTCCGGCGACTCTCCCGGCAGCTGGATGTCGGTGTCCGGGCCGAAGACGATCACCAGGGTCAGCCGGCGGCGCTCGGGGTCGTAGCGCCAGATCTGCCCGTAGTGGTCGGCCGTCGAACCGTCCGAGCGGCGGGCGAAGGACGACACGAAGTACACCGACCGGCCGCCCCAGTAGCAGCCCTCCAGCTTCTGCGCGTGCGTGATGCCCCCGCGGCCGAAGTCCTGGAACCGGATCGGCGTCTGCGCGGCCTGCGGGTCCGGTACGTCCACCCACTCGATGTCGTCGAACTCGGCACCGATGTCCTGGATCGTGGACAGGTCGGGTACGCCGGGCACCCGCATGGCCTGGAGCCGGCCGCCCGCGCGCAGCGAACCCCGGCCGCCCAGCGGCTTCTTCGGCAGGAAGCGGTAGAAGAGGCCGAAGGGCTTCTCGAAGGCGTCCTCCGTCTCGTACACCACACCCCGCCGGGGGTCGACGGCGATCGCCTCGTGCTGGAAGCGGCCCATCGCGGTCAGCGGTACGGCTCCGGTGCGGCGCGGGTCGACCGGGTCGACCTCGAAGATGAAGCCGTGGTCCTTGGTGTAGCCGTTGGTGCCGGCCTTGTCCTCGGTCTCCTCGCAGGTCAGCCAGGTGCCCCACGGGGTGGGGCCGCCCGCGCAGTTCACGGCGGTGCCGGCGATCGCGACGCGTTCCGACAGGACGTGGTTGCGGGAGTCCAGCGTCAGGGCCGTACACCCGCCCTTGCCGGCCGGGTCGTACGTGAGGCCCTCGATCGTGGGGACCGGGACCCTGCCGTCGGCGCGGTTCTCGTGATTGCGGACCAGGTGGACCCGGTCGCCCTTGCCCGCGAAGGCCGACATGCCGTCGTGGTTGGAGGGGACCTTGCCCTCACCCGAGCGGAGCCGGTCTCCCTCGCGGGAGAGGACCCGGTAGCGGAAGCCTTCCGGGAGGTCGAGCAGGCCCTTCGGGTCGGGGACGAGCGGGCCGTAGCCGGTGTGGCCGAGGCCCTCTGCGGCGGCGGTACCGGCGAAGAGTTCGGACAGGGCGCCGGAGAAGGCGATCCCGACGCCCAGGGCACCTGTCCCGGCGAGCAGCTGACGTCGAGTGGCGGAACGACCGGTTGTGGTCATGGCGGAACCTTCCTGCTGGCGGACAGGAACTGTGATCCCGCTGTGTCTATCACCTGGTGCGGGCAACGTGAACCACGCGCGTAGCGCGGGTCACTGCTCCACCGCCCGTCGCAGCTCCTCGATGGCCTGTTCCGTCGTGTCGAGGGGGTGCTCCGCGGGCTCCTGTGTCTGTGCTGGTGTCTGTGCCTGAATCTGAGCCTGTGCTGGTTCCTGCGGCTGTTCCTGCGGCTGTTCCCGCGGCTGTTCCTGCGTCTCTGTCTGATGGCCCTCTTCGCGGCCTCGTTCCAGGAACCGCAGCAGCTCCACCGGGATGGGCAGCACCAGCGTGGAGTTCTTCTCCGCCGCCACGGCCATCACGGTCTGGAGCAGCCGGAGCTGGAGCGCGGACGGCGTGTCGGCCATCTGGCGCGCGGCCTGGGCCAGCTTCTTCGAGGCCTGGTACTCGGCGTCCGCGTTGATCAGCCGGGCCCGCCGTTCGCGATCGGCCTCGGCCTGGCGGGCCATGGAGCGCTTCATCGTGTCCGGCAGGGACACGTCCTTGATCTCCACCCGGTCGATGGTCACGCCCCACTCCACGGCCGGGCTGTCGATCATCAGCTCCAGGCCCTGGTTGAGCTTCTCCCGGTTGGACAGCAGATCGTCCAGCTCGCTCTTGCCGATGATCGAGCGCAGGGAGGTCTGTGCCATCTGGGAGACGGCGAAGCGGTAGTCCTCGACGTTGACGATCGCGGCCGCCGGGTCCACGACCTTGAAGTACACCACCGCGTCGACCCGCACGGTCACGTTGTCCCGGCTGATGCCCTCCTGGGCGGGGATGGGCATGGTCACGATCTGCAGATTGACCTTGCGCATCCGGTCCACCACGGGAACGATCATGTTGAATCCGGGCCGCCGCACGTCCCCGCGCACGCGCCCGAGCCGGAAGACGAGCCCGCGCTCGTACTGCTTGACGACCCGCGCCGCCGCGGCCAGATACACCAGGCCACCGGCGCCGACCGCCGCCACCACCCCGATCAGCTCTTGGACCATCCCGACCTCCTCGTCCAGAGGTCCGATTTCGTCTACTTCTGCAACGATATGCCGGGACTGGGGTTCGAGGCCATGCCCCAGGGATGCGGGGAACCGCGCGACAGACCCCACCGCTCCGCGGCGGACATGCGAAAGGCCCGGGGCGCGCTTGTGGGCGCGTCCCGGGCCGGGGGAGTCGGTGCTGCGGCGGGCCGCTAGGCCACCGTCACCTTCTCGCCCTCTTTCGACTGCTCGGACTCCAGCTCGGGCTCCGTGACCTTCACCGGCTCCGTGCCCGAGGCGCTGTGGCGCTCGGCCCAGTTCTCCAGGGCCGTGCGGCAGGCGTGGTCGAGGTGGTGCAGGCCCGAGAGGTCCAGCTCGACCGGGCGGTCCTGCGGCAGGCTCTCCAGGTTGTCCAGGATCTTCGGCAGCCGCAGGAACGTCGCGTTGCCCGACAGGTACGCCTGGATGGGGCCGGCGCCCTTGTCGATGACCTCGAGCTTGATGTGCGAGGCCTCCCAGGCGGTCTTGACGACCGAGAGGGCCAGACCGATCAGGACACCCTCGAACATGTTCACCGCGACGATCGACACGGCGGTGACGACCAGGATGACCGCCTCGCCCCGGTGCTCGCGCCACAGCGGCACGATCTTGCGGAACGGGATGAGCTTGAAGCCCGCGTGGACCAGGATGCCGCCGAGGGCGGGCAGCGGGATCAGGGCCAGCGTGGCCGGCAGGAGCGCCGCGAAGAGGAGCAGCCACACGCCGTGCATCACCCGGGACGCCTTGGTCTTGGCGCCCGCGCTGACGTTGGCCGAGCTGCGGACGATGACCGCGGTCATCGGCAGCGCGCCGAGCACGCCGCAGAGCGTGTTGCCCGCGCCCTGCGCCATGAGCTCCTTGTCGTACTGGGTGCGCGGTCCGTCGTGCAGCCGGTCCACCGCGGCGGCACTGAAGAGGCTCTCGGCGGAGGCGATCAGGGTGAAGGCGATGATCGTGCCGATGATGCCGACACCCACGCTGCCGAAGGCGTCGAGGCCGGGCGGCTGGATGGAGTCCAGCAGACCCTGCACCTTGACGGTGTCGACCGGCAGGTTGAACGCGGCGGTGGCCGCGATCGCCAGGATCACCGCGGCGAGCGCGCCCGGAACGGCCTGCGCCTGCTTCGGCAGCTTCTTCCACAGCACCATCACCGCGATGGTGGCCGCGCCGAGTGCGAGGGAGGTGAGCGCCTTGGTGCTGCCGAGCGCGTCGGCGGCGGCGCCGGGAAGGCCCAGGATCTTGTCGATGCCGGAGGCGGGGGCCTTCAGTCCGGCCGTCGCGTACAGCTGGCCGGCGATGAGCACCAGACCGATTCCGGCCAGCATGCCCTCGACGACCGAGACGGATATCGCGCGGAACCAGCGGCCGAGCTTCAGCGCGCCCATGATGAGCTGCAGCAGACCGGCGGCCAGCACGATCACACCGAGCGCGGGCAGCCCGTAGGTGTCGACCGCCTCGAAGACCAGCACGGTCAGACCGGCGGCCGGCCCGGACACCTGCAGGCTGCTGCCCGGCAGGAATCCGGTGACGAGACCGCCCACGATGCCGGTGATCAGGCCGAGTTCGGCCGGGACACCGGAGGCGACGGCCACGCCCACGCACAGCGGGAGCGCGACCAGGAACACGACGAGGGAGGCGGTGAAGTCCTGCCTCAGGTAAGGGAACTTGGTCATGGTGTCCCTCACAGCTTCTCGAAGGAGTCGGTGCCCGCGCGGTGTTCCCGCACGGTTCCGGTGTGGACTTCGTAGAACCAGGCGTGCAGCCGGAGCCGGCCGTCCGTCAGACGGCTCTCCACGCTCGGGTACGAGCGCAGCCGCTCCACCTGGGTCAGGACGTGGTTCTGCACGGCTTCGGTGACCGTCTTGTCGGTCGGGTCCGCGCACTTGGGCTCGTCGCAGGCGTGCGCGAGCCAGTCCCGCACGGCGGGTACGCCGGTGAGGTCGTCGCCCCGCACCACCGCGCCGACGGCGCCGCAGTGCGAGTGGCCGCAGACCACGATCTCCTTTACGCCCAGTACTTCCACGGCGTACTCGATCGTGGCCGCCTCCGAGGTGGGGTGCTCGAAGGTGTAGGGGGGAACTACGTTGCCCGCGGTGCGCAGCTCGAAGAGCTCGCCGGGCCGGGCGCCCGTGATCAGGGCCGGTACGACCCTGGAGTCGGAGCAGGTGATGAACAGGACGTCGGGGGACTGGCCCTCGGCGAGGCGGGCGAACTCCTCAGGGCGCTGTCCGTGCGTGCGGGCGTTGTCGATGAGGGGTTGCATGTGTGTGGTGACTCCTCCTGGCGCGCAGTGGGGGCGCGTCGGACGGGCATGACAGAGGTGGGGGACGGAACGACTCTGTTCCTCAGCAGCGGAAGACCTGAAGCGCTGCAGGTGTGTGCGACGTCGAGGATCTCGACGTGCGATGGTGCGCGGCGCCGGCTCTGACCTGGTCCGGTGCTGCCGGCGGGATGTGCCGCAGCAGGGGCCGCTCCGGCGCGCTGGGCGCGGAGTCGGCGTGGTGGAACCGGTCGCGGGTCCGCAGGGGACCGGTCGGGTCCCCATGGTGTCCGGCGCGGCAGGTGGCGATCTCGTCGCGCAGGGCCTTCCCGGAGAACTTGATTCCGGGCCGCGAGGACAGGCCGGAGGGTTCAGTTCCGGGCTGAGCCTTGGCCTCGGCTTTACGGGGCGTGTGCGCGGATGCGAAGGACGCCGTCGGTGCGAAGAACTGGAGGGCGAGCAGGACGGCGGCGAGGATCGAAACCACGGTCCGTGCCGTCGTACCTCGGTACATGCGCCCCCCTTCAGGTGATTCACACGTCTAGCGCTGACCAACACTTGGTCAATGGCTGGTCAAGAAACACGTTAACCCTGCAAAGTCATTTGCAGGGTTAACTTAACGTTTCAAGCTGAAGAGAGCCTGAAAACCGTGGGTGGGTTGGCTTGAACCATCCCTTGGCCTCACGGCAGTTGGTGCGGTATTGGGGTTGTGGTTACCGGGAGTTCGCCAGCTTGCCCGCGTCGCGGGCCAGAGCGGTGAGCCGGGAGATGGCCCGGAAGTACTTCTTGCGGTAGCCGCCGTTCAGCATCTCCTCGCTGAAGAGCTGGTCGAAGGGCAGGCCCGAGGCCATCACGGGCACCTCGCGGTCGTAGAGCCGGTCCGCGAGGACGACGAGCCTGAGGGCCGTCGACTGGTCGGGAACCGGCCGCACGCCGGTGAGGCACACTGCCCTGATTCCGTCGGTCAGCGCGCCGTACCGGCTGGGGTGGACCCGGGCGAGGTGCTCCAGGAGGGGCGAGAACGCGTCGAGGGAGGCGCCCTCGGTGGCGTGCGCCGTCTTGGTCACCTCTTCGTCGGAGTGCGGCGGCGGCGCCTCGGGCAGACCGCGGTGGCGGTAGTCCTCGCCGTCGATGCGCAGGGCGCGGAAGTGGGCCGACAGGCCCTGGATCTCCCGCAGGAAGTCGGCCGAGGCGAACCGGCCCTCACCGAGCTTGCCGGGCAGCGTGTTGGAGGTGGCGGCGAGCGCCACGCCCGCGTCGACGAGCTTGCCGAGGAGGGTGGAGACCAGGACGGTGTCGCCCGGGTCGTCGAGCTCGAACTCGTCGATGCACAGCAGGCGGTGGCCGGACAGGGTCTGGACGGTCTTCTGGAACCCGAGGGCGCCGACCAGGTTGGTCAGCTCCACGAAGGTGCCGAACGCCTTGAGCTCGGGCTCGGCCGGGGTGGCGTGCCACAGCGAGGCCAGCAGGTGGGTCTTGCCGACGCCGTAGCCACCGTCGAGGTAGACGCCGCGCGGGCCGGCCGGGGCCTTCTTCGGCGCCTTGCCGAAACCGAACAGCCGCCGCTTGCCGGAACCGCCCGCTCCCTGGCCGAGGCCTGCCGCGAAGCTCTCCAGGACCTGGACGGCCTCGGTCTGGCTGGGCTGGTTCGGGTCCGGGATGTACGTGCTGAAGCGCACCGAGTCGAACCGCGGCGGCGGCACCATCTCGGCGACCAGCCGATCCGCGGGGACGTGCGGCTCACGGGCACACAGGGACAGCGGGGCCGCGTCGGCTATCGGGCCGGTACCGGAGGGGGCGGGAGAGGAGGACACGGTTCACCATGCTACGGCGCGTGGAACACTGCACGGCATGCGACGTCTGTTCCCTGTGACCGATGAAACAGCAGCTCCGGCCCCGGGTGGCGGGTCCGGTGAGGAGGGTGTCGGGCGGGAGTGGGGGCTGGCCGAGCTGGCGGCCGCGTACGCCTATCCCGAGCCGGGGGCCGGTGGGCCGCTGCCGTGGCTGCGCGCCAACATGGTGTCCACGCTGGACGGGGCAGCCCAGCACGACGGCCGTTCGCAGCCCATCTCCAGCGCGACCGACATGCGGATCTTCGGCACGCTGCGGGCGCTGGCGGACGTCGTGGTCGTCGGCGCGGAAACGGTGCGCCAGGAGGGGTACCGTCCGGCACGCGCGCGTGCCGAGTTCGCGGCGATGCGGGAGGCGGCCGGGCAGGCCCCCGCCCCCGCGATCGCGGTGGTCACCGCCAGCCTCGACCTGGACTTCTCGCTCCCGCTGTTCACCTCGCCCCTGGTGCCCACCCTGGTCCTCACGGGAGCCGCGGCCGCCGCGGACCGCGTCGCCACCGCCGAGAAGGCGGGCGCGCGTGTGGTGACCGCCGGGGACGGCATCGGCGTGGACCCGGCCCGTGCCGTCCAGGCGCTCGCCGGTCTCGGCCACACCCGGCTGCTGACCGAGGGCGGCCCGCGGCTGCTCGGGCAGATGGTGGCCGCCGGCGTGCTCGACGAGCTCTGTCTGACCGTCTCCCCGATGCTCACCGCGGGCGCCGCCCAGCGCATCGCCGGGGGTCCCGCCGTCACGGTCCCGCGGCGCTTCTCGCTGGTGTCGATGCTAGAGGAGGACGGGTTCCTGTTCACGAGGTACGGACGGTCCTGACGTACTGAACCGCGCGGCACGGGGTAGCGGCACGGGGTACAGGTGTCGGCGCTCAGGAAGCCGGACCGGTCGGTACGTTCGGAATATGCCGTTCTGTTTGGATTTTGGAGGGCACACTGGATCCGGCAGTTCCCGTGCGAACACGGGGCAGGATGGTTTCCGCGAGGATCAGAAGGGGCGCCTGGTGTTCACAAGCGTATTGATGATCGAGAAGGCCCTGACGTCCGCCGACGTGGAGTTCGTCACCACCTTGCACGGCGAGGAGCGGGTCTCCTTCGAGGTGCTGCTCCAGCCGCGCGGCGAGCAGGCGGACCGTCTGCTGCGGGCCATCGACGACGTGGCGCTCGGCGAACTCGACGATGCCGTCCGCGAGGGGGAGACCCCGGAGGGCGAGGAGGCGCTGAGCGTCGGGCAGCGGGCGCTGGAGGTGTCCCTCGCGGCACTGCGGACGTCCGGGAGCGAGGCGCGGGGACGGTTGATCGAGGACCATCCCCTGGACGCGCTGAAGTCCTTGGTGGAGGAGGTCGGCGCGGACGAGGTCATCGTGCTGACCGACCCCCACTACGTGGAGGAGTTCTTCCACCGGGACTGGGCGTCGCGGGCCCGGCACAAGGTGGGGGTGCCGGTGCTGAAGCTGTTCTCGCACAGCAAGGCGTAGTGCCGGTCTGATGCGGTGGCGCTTCTGAAATAGGCTGTGGGCGCTCACCGTCCCAGAACGCTCTTGGAGATACGCATGGCACCCGGCCTTCCCACCGCCATGGACCGACCGCACTTCATCGGTATCGGTGGGGCCGGGATGTCGGGTATCGCGAAGATCCTCGCCCAGCGCGGGGCCGTCGTGGCGGGCAGTGACGCGAAGGAGTCGGCGACGGCCGAGGCCCTGCGGGCCCTGGGTGTGACGGTGCACATCGGGCACGCCACGGAGCACCTGGCCGACGACGCGAGCTGTGTGGTCGTGTCGTCGGCGATCCGGCAGGACAACCCCGAGCTGGCCCGCGCGGCCGCACTCGGCATCCCCGTCGTGCACCGCTCCGACGCGCTCGCCGCCCTGATGGAGGGCCTGCGGCCGATCGCGGTCGCCGGAACGCACGGCAAGACGACCACGACCTCGATGCTGGCGGTGTCGCTCAGCGAGCTTGGCCTGACGCCGTCGTACGCGATCGGCGGGGACCTGGACGCGCCCGGCTCCAACGCGCTGCACGGCGACGGCGAGATCTTCGTCGCCGAGGCGGACGAGTCGGACCGCAGCTTCCACAAGTACGCGCCCGAGGTCGCGATCGTCCTCAACGTCGAGCTCGACCACCACGCCAACTACGCCTCGATGGACGAGATCTACGAGTCGTTCGAGACGTTCGTGGACCGGATCACCGAGGGCGGCACGCTGGTGATCGCGGCCGACCACGAGGGCGCCCGGGAGCTGACCCGCCGGGTCGCGGAGCGCGGCGTGCGGGTGGTGACGTACGGCGAGTCGCAGGACGCCGGAGTGCGCGTCCTGTCGGTCGTGCCGCAGGGCCTGAAGAGCGAGGTCACCGTGGTGCTGGAGGGACAGGAGCTGACCTTCACGGTCTCCGTCCCCGGCCGGCACTACGCGCACAACGCGGTGGCCGCGCTGGCGGCGGGCGTGGCGCTCGGCGTCCCCGCCGAGGAGCTGGCCCGGGCGCTGGGGGCGTACACGGGCGTGAAGCGGCGGCTCCAGCTGAAGGGCGAGGCCGCGGGCGTACAGGTCATCGACTCCTACGCGCACCACCCCACCGAGATGACCGCCGACCTGGAAGCCATGCGTGCGGCGGCGGGCGACTCCCGGATCCTGGTCGTCTTCCAGCCGCACCTCTTCTCGCGGACGCAGGAGCTGGGCAAGGAGATGGGCCAGTCCCTGGCCCTCGCGGACGCCTCGGTCGTGCTGGACATCTACCCGGCCCGCGAGGACCCGATCCCCGGCGTGACCAGCGAGCTGATCATCGAGGCGGCCCGGGCGGCGGGCGCGGACGTGACGCCGGTGCACGACAAGGCGGACGTCCCCTCGGTGGTCGCGGGAATGGCGAAGCCCGGGGATCTCGTTCTCACCATGGGAGCGGGCGACGTCACCGACCTCGGCCCGCGCATCCTGGACCGTCTGTCGAACTGAGGGGCTGGAGGCTCATGCCGTACGACGTCGAGAAGCCGGACGAGCAGTGGCGCGCGGAGCTGAGCCCTGGCGAGTACGCGGTGCTGCGCCAGGCGGCCACGGAGCCCGCCTTCACCGGTGAGTACACCGACACCAAGACCCAGGGGGTCTACTCCTGCCGCGCCTGTGGTGCGGACCTGTTCACCTCGGACACGAAGTTCGAGTCCCACTGCGGCTGGCCGTCCTTCTTCGATCCGAGGGACACCGACGCGGTGGAACTGATCGAGGACCGGACCCACGGCATGGTGCGTACCGAGGTGCGCTGTGCGCGCTGCGGCTCGCACCTCGGGCACGTGTTCGAGGGTGAGGGGTATCCGACGCCCACGGACCAGCGGTACTGCATCA
The DNA here is from genome assembly GCF_045040895.1 of Streptomyces purpurascens. Lineage (NCBI taxonomy): Bacteria > Bacillati > Actinomycetota > Actinomycetes > Kitasatosporales > Streptomycetaceae > Streptomyces > Streptomyces purpurascens. The sequence continues at coordinate 7,195,925 of NZ_CP108341.1, forward strand.
ACAGCATCGCGTTGCGCCTGACCGCCGCCGAGGGCTGAGACAGTCCTCAGCGTCGGATCCGGCATTCCTTCTGTGTGAGCCGCTTCGTGTTCCCCGCGGTGCGGCTGCACACCACATGGGTCTTCGAGGTGCCGTCGCCGGCGCGGCGGACCTCCTTGAGGACGATGCTGTGGCCGGTGCGGTCGCCGTACAGCGGGGCGCGGGTGAAGTCGATGGTGCCGGTGGCCATGCCCTCGATCGTGACGTTGCGCAGGTTCACCCAGGTCGAGGCGCGGCTCTGGGGCCGGTCGTCCCGGGTGGCCGCCCAGTACAGGGCGCGGGTCGCGTCGTGTGCCAGGGCGGTCTGGCCGCTGGCCAGGGCGGGGCTGTCGTAGCGCAGGTTCCCGCCCCGTAGGCCCGGCAGGTGCGTGGCCGCGTCCAGGTAGAAGGTCGTCCGGGTGGCGGCCGTCCGCAGCTCGGCCAGGGCCGCGTGGTACAGCGTGACCTTCGGCGCGACGGACTGTCCGCCGATGGTGAAGTCGGCCTTGGACAGGTCGTCGCCGGTGAGGATGGCCAGGGGCGTTCCGGCACAGCCCGGCTCGGTGCCCAGCTGGGTCATCAGGGGATCGATGTCCTCCACCCGCCCGGCGAAGTAGATCACCGACGGGACCTGGCCGCCCCGGCAGATCTCCTGGGCGTGCGAGCGGAGTTCCGGCTTGCCGCCGCTGAGGGTGTAGCGGCGCTGATCGAGCGGGGTGAAGCCCTGCCGGCGCAGCATGTCCTGGCCGTAGCGTGCCTGTTCGTCGGTGTAGAGGTCGTCGGTCTTCGCCGTGTCGCGGGCGAGGACGAGGGCATACTGCCGACGGTCCGGTGTGCGCAACTGGGCGGCTATCAGGCCGAGTTGTTCTATCTGCCACTGGTCCGTGGCGGCCAGGCTGAACCAGTTGGCGAACTCGCGCGGCAGATAGGTGGCGGAGTTCGTGCCGGAGACGATCGGTAGCCCGGCCTCCATCAGCGTGCGGGTCGTCGCCCTGCTCGACTTCAGGTCGCGGCCGGTGCCCACGACCCCCACCACGGTCGGGTCCTGGGCGGCGTACGCGGCGATCTCCTCGGCCATCTCCTCCTGGTGGCCCAGGTCCACACCGCCGTTGGCGAGCAGGACCCGCAGTTTCACGCTGGAGTTCTTGTTGATGACGGCCTGTGCCAGGTACACGCCCGCCAGTTCCTCGGCGCCCTTCACGAGTGACGAGCCGTCCGAGGAGTCGGCGCTCAGCGGTCCGGCATAGACGACGGTGACGTACTTGCCGGAGTGGTGGGCGAGGACGTCCGCGTTTTTCTCGGCGATGCGGTCCTCCAGTTCGTCCACCGTCCAGGGTGTCGCGTCCCCGGCCGTCAGGGCCTTGGGCTCGTTGCCGGGGTCGGGCGTGGGCAGCCAGTCGGCGAAGCGGACGCCGTCCGTCGCTATGCCGATGCATTCCGTGCCGCCGCCGGGGGCCCGCTCGCGCCGGGTGTCCCGGTTGGCGGTCAGCACGGACGCCGAGCAGTACCGGTCGTGCAGGGCCTCGGCCCGCATGACGGTCCCGGCCGTCAGCAGGGCGATCACCAGGACCAGGGTGTGCAGGGCCCACACCAGCCGGGCGGGCGTGGGCCGGGTGGAGGCCCGCAGATGGCGGGTGCGTTCCTCCACGGGACCGAGCTGGTCGTGCGGCAGCGGGACCTTCATCACCCAGGGCAGGACGGACCGCTCCCGGCTGGGTGACTGTTCGGCGCGCAGGTTGTGCGCCCACACCCGGTGCCAGGTGCGCAGCCGCTCGCCGAACCTGGGCGGTACGGCGGCCGGGTCGGGTGTCGTCGGAACCACGCCGCGCTCCAGGCGTGCCACGTCGTGCGTGTGCACCGCGGCGACCACCACCAGGGGGTCGAGCTCGCTGCGGCGGCTGCGGACGTCGCTGATGGCCCGGATCAGTTCGATGCCGCCGTTGCGGGCGTCCGTGTAGGGCAGGAACAGCATCGGCGGGCGCGGCCGTTTGAAGCCGCGCAGGTCCCAGCTCCAGCGGCGGTGGTTGTCCCGCAGGTCCTCCCGCAGCGCGAGCACGCACAGCTGGAGGTGGAAGTCGCCGCCCGCCGTGAGCGCCTCGGCCACGTCGTAGGCCCGGGCCGCGATCGCCTTCCAGGACCGCACCGGCCGCAGCAGCGAGACCTCGGTGGGATCCTCGTGGTCCGCCGCCCTGAGGAAGGTCGTCGTCATGAACCAGCGGCTCTCCCGGCGCAGCCACAGGAAGATCGGCGCCCGCCCGGGCAGGACGTAGTTGAGGACGGTCAGCAGCAGCAGGAAGACGAGACCGGCGCCCACCGCCACGTACCACTCGCTGCGGGCCATGAGCGCGGCGAGCACGGTCACGAGGCTCGCCGGGAGGATGTGCGCCATGTCGAACAGCGGCAGACCGGAGCGCCAGCGTGCGGTGTTCCTCGGCCGCCAGCGCTGCTGGGCCAGCTGGTTCAGCAGCCGTTGCCGCTGGTCCTGACCGGCTTCGGGGCTGCCCGGCTCGGGCGTCGGCCAGGTGTCGCCGAGGGCCGCGACCGCGTCGTCGATGGCATGCACCAGCCGCAGCCGCGGGAACGCGTAGCGCCGGTAGACCGCCTTCGGGCCGCCCCACTTCTTCGGATCGCTCAGTGCCCGCACCATGGCCGCGGCCCGGCGCACCTCCGTGGCGCCCTCGTAGGCGTCCTGCGCCACGGCACAGCGCGTGCCGTGCGCCTCCTGGCCCGCGTGCAGCTGCCGGACCAGTCCGGTCACCGCGTCGTCGTCCGCGCCTTCCTGCGCGTGCACGACGAACACCGGCATCGGCGGCTCGGCGCTCGTGCGGAAGTCCTGGATGAGGATTTCGAGCTGATCCTGGAGGTGGAGCCCGGCGCCACGCTCCGGCATGCCGTCATGCCCCCCAGGGCAGTCCGGCGGCGTGCGATCAGCGTTCACCATGGGCAATCCCCCGTTCGCCTTCGGTGACCTACGAGGCTAGCGGCTGTGGGTGGGGTGGGAGTGGGTGACGGAAGAACTTCAGGATCGTTTCTGCCTGGTCGGTGGTGCACCTGGCGCTGAATGAACGATCCATCGCCCTGTTGACTAATGGATGATCGAGCCAGAAAATGTGCGGAGTGACCTTCTCCGCGCATCCGCCCGCACGCCCCGCAGGACTCCCCGTCGATCTCGACGAGGCCGCTCACCACTGTCTCGTCGCGGGGTTCGACGGGACGGCAGGTGTGCCGGACGACCTGAAGCGGCTCGTCGACCGAGGGCTCGGCGGAGTCATCCTCTTCACCCGCAACGTGCGGGACGCGGAGCAGGTGCGGCGGCTCACCGCGGAGCTGCGGGCTCTGCGGCCGGATCTGCTCGTGGGGATCGACAACGAGGGCGGCGGGATCGGGCACCTGGTCGGCGCGGACGCCCCCGAGGTGCCCGGATCGTTCGCACTCGGAGTGGCCGACGATCCCGGGCTGACCGGCCGCTGCGCCGACGCCCTGGCCGGGCATCTGGCCTCGCTCGGCATCACGGTCTCCTACGCCCCGGTCGCCGACCTCCAGCACCATCCGCGCAACCCGATCGTGCGCACCCGGTCCTTCGGCGCCGAACCGGCACGGGCCGCCCGCCATCTGCGGGCCTGGATCACCGCCACCGAGCGGCGGGGTGTCGCCTCCTGCGCCAAGCACTTCCCCGGGCACGGCGGCACCGAGACCGACAGCCACCACGGCATCGCCGTCGACCCGCGGTCGTACGACGAACTGCGGGCCGACTTCGAGCCGTTCCGCGCGGCCGTCGACGCGGGCGTGCCGATGATCATGAGCGCTCATGTCGTCTACCCGGCGCTGGACCCCGAGCGGCCCGCCACCCTGAGCCGCCGCATCCTGGGCGATCTGCTCCGTCACGAGTTGGACTTCGACGGAGTCCTGGTCAGCGACGCCCTGGAGATGAAGGCCATCGCCGACCGCTACGGCGAGGCCGCCGGGGCGCGGATCGCCCTCGCGGCGGGCGCCGACCAGGTCATCGTGGCCGTGCCGGACCTGGAGGTCACCCTGGCCTGCCGGGACACGGTGCTCGGCGCGCTGCGCACCGGTGTGCTGCCCGAGGAGCGGGTGCGGGAGGCCGCCGGGCGGGTGCGGCGCCTCGCCGTGCGGTACGCCGTTCCGGCCGGGGCGGTCGACGGCTGGGACGCGGGGGCCGGTCTCGAGGCCGCCCGACGGGCGGTCCGCGGCCGGCCGCTGCCGCCGGGCGTGCGGGGGGCCCACGTCGCCGACCTGTTCCCGCCGCCGCATCCCGCGCTCAACTGGGGCGGCGAGGACCTGCTGACGGCGGTGCGCGCCGTCGACCCCAGTGCCACGGGCACCGCGGTCACCGGAGACCCGGCGGATCCGGACGCCGTCGTGGAGGAGATCCTGCGCGCCTCCGGTGACGCGCCGCTGGCCGTCGCCACCTGCGATGCCGGGCTCCACCCCTGGCAGGAACGGCTGCGCGCCGCCCTGCTGTCCCGGCGGCCCGATGCCGTACGGATCGACACCGGGCTGCCGGAGGGCGGCGCGCTCTGCTCCTACGGGCGGGGACGGGTGAACCTGCGGGCCGTCGCCGAAGCACTGGCGGGCACCTGAGAATTCAGGGCACCCGTACGAGTTCCTTGATGCCGCGCGCCGCGAGGTACGCGGCGTCGTCCGCCCGTCCCGCCAGGACCACCGCCGGGTGGACGTCCTGCGTGCGCAGGGCCATCCAGGCGTCGAAGTACGCGCCTCCCGGGCCGGAGACGGAGCGGGAGGACGGGGTGCAGTCCAGGATCAGGGCCGTGTCGCGGGGCCGGGCGGGGTGGTGCCCCGCGCGTACCTCGGCGACGGTCTCGGCCAGGGCCGTCGCGATCGGCTTGGCGCCGCCCCGCGCGTCGAACAGGCCCAGGGTGTACTCCAGTTCCGGGTAGTCGGCCAGGGAGCGGTCCACGTCGTGGGAGCACCACCAGGTCACGCCCCACAGTCCCTCGCACCCGGCCGCGTTCCGCACGGTCGCCCGCGCGAAGTCCGGGGCGTCGGCCGCCGGGATGTGGGGTTCCGGGGCGCCCGTCTCCTGGACCCAGACCGGGCGGGCCGGGTCCTCGGCGTAGGCCTTGGCGAGTTCCGTGCCGTACTCGGCGAGGTGCAGCACCTGGGGGGAGCGGGGGCCGTAGCGGCGGGCGCAGTCGCCGGAGAACACCCAGGGGTGGACGGTGGTGACATCGCCCTTGCGGGCCGAGGCCTGAGGGGTGAAGGGGTGGTCGTCGCCGTACCAGGCCGCGTCGTAGGCGGAGTGGGTCGCGAGCCGGCCCGGGGGCAGGTGCTCGCGGGTGGCCGCCAGCAGGGTGTCGAGGTAGTGGTCCACCTCGTCGGCGGTCACGGGGTTGTGCTCGACCAGGTTGTTGAGCTCGTTGCCCAGCTGGAGGCCGATGAGGTTGGGGCGGCCGGCGAGGGCGCGGCCGAGGGTCCGCATCAGCTCGGCCTGGGCGGCGACGGCCTCCGGGTCGGTGAAGACATTGCGGTGGTGCCAGCTGCGCGTCCACTCCGGGTAGAAGTCGAAGCTGGACAGATGGCCCTGCACGCCGTCCACGAGGACGTCGAGACCGGCCTCGGCGGCCAGGTCGACCAGGTGCGCCAGCTGGTCCACGGCCGCGGGGCGGATGAGCGTGCGGTTGGGCTGGAGGAGCGGCCACAGATGGAAGACCCGGACGTGGTCGAGGCCGAGCGCGGCGATCTGGTCCAGGTCCTCGCGGGCGTGCGCCGGGTCGAAGTCGTGCCAGGCGTGGAACCAGCCGCGGCGGGGCGTGTAGTTGACGCCGAAGCGGAGCGTGGGGATGGGATCCTCCTCGGGTCGAGCACCCAGATCCCTTGCTCTGGGTGAATGCATCAATCACCATAGTCGGCGATGGGTAATGAATTGAACCAGGAGCGTCAAGGCGGTTCGTCCTTGGTGGTCGGCCTCGACGCGGGCGGCACGCGGACCCGGGCGGTCCTGGCGACCGCCGCCGACGGACGTCCGCTGGGCGAGGGCGCCGCCGGGCCAGGCAACGCCCTGACCGTCCCGGTGCCGCAGCTCACCGAGCATCTCGCCGAGGCCGTCGGACAGGCCGTGCCCGAGTCCGTCCGGGACCGGGTCGTGGCCGTGGCCGGCGGTTTCGCGGGCGCGACGGACGCCGCCGCCGACGAACCGGGGCGGCGCAACGCCCTGGCCGCCCTCACCGCCGCCCTGCGCCGGCTGGGCATCGACGCCGGCCCGCCCCTCATCGGCAGCGACATCGAGGCGGCCTTCGCCTCCGCCCCGGGCGCCCCGGCCGACGGCCTCGCCCTGGTGGCCGGCACGGGCGCGGTCGCCATGCGCATCACCGACCGCCGCGGCACCGCCACCGTGGACGGCGACGGCTGGCTCCTCGGCGACGACGGCAGCGGCTTCTGGATCGGCCGCGCGGCGGTCCGGGCCGCACTGCGGATGGCCGACGGGAGGGGCGCGCCGACCGTGTTGGCGGAGCTGGTGGGGCGAGAACTCGGGGTGCCGGGCGACGCGCTGCCCGGCGGAGCGTCCGGCGGTGCGGTGCGCAGGCTGTCCCCCGACGTGGTCCAGGGCGTCGCGGAGGGCGCCTCGCGTGAGGCGCGGCACGAGGCGGTGCCGCCCGCGAGCGGGGCCGCCGCCGTGGGCGGACAGCCGGCCGGCCCGGCACGGACCGGAGCGGCCGGGGCCGCGACCGACGGCGTGACCGGTTCCCCGGTCGACCGGCGCCCCCTCCCGCCCCACGACGACACGCCCTGGTCCCGCGTCCACCGCGAGGCCTACCGCAGGCACCTGCTCCCCGCCGTCATGGCCGAGCCGCCCATCCGTCTGGCGCGGCTCGCGCCGCTGGTCGTCGAGGCGGCCCGGGACACCGTCGCCCTGGCCATCCTGGACGAGGCCGCCGACCAGCTCACCGAAGCCATAAGGGCGTTGGACCCCCGCCCAGGAGAACGGGTCGTGGCCACCGGAGGTCTGCTCGGGCCCGAAGGGCCGCTCACCTCACGCCTGGAAGCCCGCCTCCGGACCCTCGGCCTCACCCTCGACTGGGTCCCCGACGGCCGCCGGGGCGCCGTGGCCCTGGCCCGGCTCGCTCACCAGGGCCGGACATGACCGCCACCCGGCAGGGCACCCCCCTGTACCGCGACCCCGCCGCCCCGGTCGACGACCGCGTCCGCGACCTGCTCGCGCGCATGACCCCGCGCGAGAAGGCCGGCCAGCTCAACCAGCGGATGTACGGGTGGGACGCCTACCGCCGCACCCCCGACGGCGGCTTCGAGCTCACCGACGCCCTGTACGCCGAGACCGAGCGCTTCGCCGGACTCGGGGCCCTGTACGGGCTGTTGCGCGCCGACGCCTGGTCGGGTGTCGGCCACACCACCGGGTCCGGCGCCGAGGCCGGTGCCGAACTGGCCCACCTCGTCCAGCGGCACGTCGTCGAGCACAGCCGGCTCGGCATCCCGGCCCTGTTCGTCGAGGAGGTGCCGCACGGGCACATGGCACTCGACGGCACGGTCCTGCCCGTCAATCTGGCCGTCGGCGCCGGCTGGGACCCCGGGCTGTACGAGCGGGCCGCCGCCCACGCCGCCGCCGAACTGCGCGCCCGCGGCGGCCATGTCGCCCTGGTCTCGGCCCTGGACATCGCCCGGGATCCGCGCTGGGGCCGGACCGAGGAGTGCTTCGGCGAGGACCCGTACCTGGCCGCCCGGCTCACCGAGGCGCTCGTACGCGGCATGCAGGGCGAACGGGAACCCGACGGACCCTTCGCCCCGGACAAGGCCCCCGTCGTCCTCAAGCACTTCGCCGGGCAGGGCGCCACCGTCGGCGGCCGCAACTCCGCCGAGTCCGAACTCGGTCTCCGGGAGCTGCACGAGATCCACCTCCCCGCCGCCCACGCCGGTGTCCGGGCCGGAGCCGCCGCCGTCATGGCCGCGTACAACGAGGTCGACGGGATGCCCTGCTGCGGCAACCGCGCCCTGCTCACCGGACTGCTGCGCCACCGCTGGGGCTTCGACGGACTCGTCATGGCGGACGGACTGGCCGTCGACCGGCTGGCCCGCGTCACCGGCGACAAGATCTCCGCCGGTGCCCTCGCACTCGACGCCGGGGTCGACCTCGGCCTGTGGGACGAGGGCTTCACCCATCTGGAAGAGGCGGTCGAGCGGGGACTGGTGAGCGAGGAGGCCTTGGACCAGGCTGTCGCCCGGGTGCTGCGGCTCAAGTTCCGCCTGGGGCTGTTCGAACAGCCCTACAGCGCGGGCCCGTTCCCGGACCCCGCCGCCGGGCGCGACCTGAGCACCGCGCTCGCCCGGGCCGCCGTCACCCTGCTCCACAACGACCACGGCGTGCTGCCCGTATCGACCGGCTCCTGTATCGCCCTCCTGGGGCCGCACGCCGACACCGTCGCCCACCAGCTGGGCGACTACACCGCCCCACAACGCCCCGGCATCGGCACCAGCGTCCTCGACGCACTCCGGCGCACCGGCGTCGACGTACGCCATGCCAAGGGCTGCGCCCTCACCGGCGACGACCTCTCCGGCATCCCCGAGGCGATCGCCGCGGCCGCCGCGTCCGATCTGGCCGTGCTCGTGCTGGGCGGCAGCAGCGCCCGTACGCCCGGCACGGAGTTCGACGCCAACGGCGCCGCGCGCACCGTCGTGTCCGAGATGACCTGCGGAGAAGGCGTCGACCTGGCCGGGCTCCGGCTCGGCGCGGCCCAGCACGCCCTGCTCGACGCCGTCACGGCGACCGGCACGCCCACCGTCGTCGTCCTCGTCCAGGGCCGCCCGCACGCCGTCCCCGAGGCCGCCGAGCGGGCCGCCGCGCTGCTCACCGTCTGGTACCCGGGCCCTTGGGGCGGCGAGGCGATCGCGGACGTACTGCTCGGACGGGCAGGGCCCGTGGGCAGGCTGCCCGTCTCCGTGCCGCGCTCGGCAGGCCACCTTCCCGTCTACTACAACCACAAGGACACCGAGTACGGCGGCTACGTCGACGACGGCGCCGGACCGCTCCACTCCTTCGGGCACGGGCTGGCGTACACGAGCTTCGCCTACGGGCCGCCACGGCTGTCGGGGCGGACCGTCGAGGTCGACGTCACCAACACCGGGGAACGGCACGGGCGTACTGTCGCGCAGTTGTATCTGCGCCGCCTCGTCACGCTGGTCTGGCCGCGCGCACTGGAACTCCGCGGTTTCCAGGCCGTCGACCTGGAGCCAGGGGAGTGCCGTACGGTCGCGTTCGGTCTCGGCCCCGACCAACTCGCCCAGGTGGGCGCCGACCTGGAGACGGCGGTCCTGCCCGGCACGGTCGAGATCCGCGTCGCGGAGTCGGCGCGCCGGGCCCTGACCGCCGTACCGGTCGAGCTCCGGGTCGATCAGAGCTTCACGGCACCGGACGAGACGCCCTTGTAGAACCACCGCTGGGTGATGACGAACAGCACCAGCACCGGGACCACGGAGATCACCGAGCCGGCCATCACCATCCGCTGGTCGTAGCCGAACGACGAGCTCTGCAGCCGGGCGAGACCGAGCGTCAGCGTGAACTGCTCCTCCGAGCGCAGCACGATCAGCGGCCACAGGAAGTCGTCCCAGGCGCTGATGAAGGTGTTGATGGTGACGACGAGGATCGCGCCGTAGGCGGAGGGCAGATACAGATGCCGGAAGCGTTTCCACTCGCCCGCCCCGTCCAGCATCGCCGCGTCCTCGATCTCGCGCGGCACGGCGAGGAACGCGGCCCGCATGATGAGGACGTTGATCGCGGCGACGAAGCCGGGCAGCCACACACCGGCCAGATGGTCGACCAGGCCCATGTCCCGGATGCTGAGGAACAGCGACACCATGATCGACTCGAACGGGAACATCATGGACGCCATCAGCACCACCCAGACCAGCTTGCGGCCCTTCCAGCCCGGCTTGGAGAGCATGTAGCCCGCCAGGGTGGAGAAGACGAGCTGGCTCGTGACGGACAGCGCGACGATCACCATGCTGTTCCCGATGTACGTCCACACCGGGACCTGGTCGAAGATCTCGCGGTAGGCCCGCAGGGTCGGCTGGTGGGGGATCAGCGAGGCACCGGCGCCGAAGACGTCCTCGCCCGCGCCCTTGAGGGACGACAGCAGCTGCCACAGCAGCGGGCCGACGGTGATGAAGAGGACGAACACCAGCAGCAGATAGCGGACGACCAGTTCGCGCGGCCGGCCGTAGTCCCGCCAGCGGGGCAGCAGGCGGCGGCGCTTGTCGACGGCGGTCGTCATGCCTCGTCCTCCTTCGTCAGGCGCTGGGCGAGCAGCGTGAGGCCCAGGGTGAGGGCGAACAGGGCGACGCTGACGGCGGCGCCGTAGCCGGCGTTGCCGGTGAGCGGGTCGAGACCGACGTCGCGGATGTAGAAGGGCAGCGTGCGGTCGGCGCCGCCGGGGCCGCCGGTGGAACCGCCCAGCATGTAGATCTCGGTGAAGACCCGCAGGGAGCCGATGCCGGTCAGGGTGCCGACCAGCATCATCGACTGGCGTACGCCGGGCACGGTGACGTGCCAGAAGCGGCGCACGGCGCCCGCGCCGTCCACGGCCGCCGCCTCGTGCAGTTCCTTGGGGACGTTCCCGAGGGCGGCCAGGTAGAAGATCATGTACCAGCCGAGGCCCTTCCACAGCGTCAGGCCCATCGCCGACAGCAGGATCAGCCACGAGTCCGAAAGGAACGGGATGGCCTCCCGGATGAGGTGCGCCTTCTGCAGCCAGGTGTTGACCAGCCCCTGGTCGCTCAGCAGCCACTGCCAGCTCAGGCCCACGACCACGCTGGAGGCCAGCACCGGCGTGTAGAAGGCGGAGCGGAAGAAGCCGATGCCCGGCAGGTTCTTCTCCACGAGGATCGCGAGCAGCAGCGGCAGCAGCACCATCAGCGGGACGACGAACAGCGCGTACAGCAGGCTGTTGCGGGTGGCCAGCCAGAAGTCCGGATCGCCCAGCATCCGGCGGTAGTTGTCCAGGCCGACGAGGTTGTACGCCCCGCCGAGCGGCTTGGCGTCGGTGAAGGAGACGACGACCGTGTTGAGGAACGGGAACACCCCGAACACGGTCGCGCCGATGATCGCCGGGGTCATCCACAGCCAGGGCAGCCACCAGCGGCGGTGGAGCGCCGCGCCCCCCGCGTCGGCGCTCGGGCCGGGCGTCACGAAGCGGAGGGCGCGGCGCAGGGGCCCCGGCGGCCGGGACGAGGGGGAAGCGCCGCCGGGGCGTCGGGCGCCCGCACCCGGGGGAGCGGGGACGGGCGCCTGGTGGACGGTCGGTTGCGTCATCCTCAGCTGCCCTGCTCGATCAGCTGGTTCGCCTTGGACTGCGCCTCCTTCAGAGCGTCCTCGGCGCTCTTCTTGCCCTGCATGGCCAGCTGGATCTGGGCCGAGATGGCGTTCAGCTCACCGGGCGTCAGGGCGATCTCGTCGGCCGTGGCGGTCTTGCGGTCACTCGCGACGATCTTGCGGGCCTCGGCGAAGGGGTCGTCGCCCTTGACCGACTGGAAGAACGGGTCGTTCAGGGAGGCCGTGGTGGAGGGGAAGATGACGACGTTCGGGTCCTTGGCCCAGGCGAGCTGGTTCTCGGCGTTCGTCAGGAACTGTGCGAAGGCCAGCGCGGTGGAGGCGTTCTTGCTCGTGGACGCGACGCCGACGTACTGCGGGGCGCCGACGGTGTGGCCGAGGGCGTCGAGCATGAAGGGGGCGACACCCGTCTTCTTGTAGACGCTCGGATTGTTCTGCTGGATGAACCGCAGGAAGTTGGGGTTGGTGGGGCCGTAGACGAGCTTGCCCTGGCCGTAGACGTTCGCCGGGTCCTGCGTGGAGGACAGGGAGTCCCTGGGCATGCCTCCGGCCTTGTAGAGCTTGGCCATGGCCTCGACCCACTGGGCGGTCTTCGGGTCGTCGGCGAAGGTGAACTTCTTGCCGTCGGCCGAGAGGACCTCGATGCCCATCTGCTGCCAGTCGGCCGGGATGCGCAGCTGCGGGTTGGCGAGGAACGCGTAGTACTTGCCGCCGGAGGCCTTGGCCACCTTCTCGGCGTCGTCGAACAGGCCGAGCACGGTCGTCGGAGGTTTGGCCGGGTCCAGGCCCGCCTTCTTCATCAGGTCGGTGTTGAAGGTCTGCACGATGCCGCCGGAGTACCAGGGCAGCACGCTGTGCACCTTCTTGCCGTCCGCGTCGGCGTACATGCTGGACTTCCACAGCGCGGGGGCGAACGGCTTGCCCGCGTCCGGCGCCTTGTTGTCCAGGTTCAGCAGATAGCCGTTCTTCGTCAGCGCCACCGCCGTGTTGACGTTGATGTTCACCACGTCCGGGAGCGTGCAGCCCTGTGCGTCGGCGACCAGGCGCTGGGTGAAGGTGGCGTCGCCCGGGTCGTCGATCCAGTTGACCTTGGTGCCGGGGTGCGCCTGCTCGAAGGCGTCGATGACGCCGTTGAAGTACTTCCCGAAGTCCTTCTTCAGGTTGGTGGTCTGGAAAGTGACCTTTCCCTTGACCTCGCCGGAGAGCTTGCCGGAACCGACGTTGCCCTGGTCGACCTTGCAGCCGCCGGCCGTGGCGTCACCGCCGTCGGAGCCGCCGCCGGACAGGCCGCAGCCGGCGGCCGTCAGGGTCAGGACGACCAGACAGGTCAGGGAACCGGTGAGTCTTCTTGCGTGCATTGCTGCCCTCCTGGGACCAGTCGTCGCTGGATCAAATCACCAAGTTGGACTTCGATTGATGAAAATGTGGACCAGAATTCATCGGAGGTCAATGGTTTGCCGTGTTGCTGTTCGGTTGCGTACGGCGATCAGTGGCGGTGTTCGTGGTCCGGGTGCGAGGGGTCGCCGGGGTGCTCGTGGCCTTCGGCGTACTCGATGTCGGCCCGGGCCCTGTCGAGCCAGTTGAAGAAGGCGCGTCGGGCGGCGGCTCGGCGTAGGTCGCGTTCGATGCCGTGGCGTACGTGCCCGTACGGCTGGATGTCCGAGGTCGCTGGTTCGCCGTAGGGGTCGACGCCGCGGCGTAGGGCGTCGGGGGTGAGGAAGCGGTCCTGGTTGCGGTCGTAGTAGTCCCGTACGGCCGCCTCGGGGATGTCCTGCTCGTGTTCCAGGTCGGCCAGGAGGGCTCGGGCGGCGGGGGAGTGGGACAGGGCTGCGGCGATGATGCTGCCGAGGTCGGCGATGTCGGTTTCGGGGACGGTGAGCAGCTGCATCGGCAGGACGTCGTCCGGTGGGGCGAGGCTTCGTCGCGCGCAGGCCCGGCGGGCGAGTTCGTCTGTGATGACCACCTGGGTTGCCCAGCGTCGTCGTTGGCGGTCCGCACGTGCGGCGCCGTGGTGGCTGGTCGCGCGGTTCCCCGCGCCCCTGGAGGGCGGTGTCGAGCCGGCGTTCAAGAAAGCTGCCACGCTTTCCCTCGGGATCGGGGTGCCGTCGACGGTTGCTGCGTAGTCCTCCCTCATGGCGTCACCACCAGCTCCACGGCCTTCGTGTACGCCACGCAGCCGTGCCAGGCGGCCTTGGCCATCAGCCAGTACGAACCCGGCGGTATCGCGGTGCCGTCCACCTCGATCACGGACTCGGCCTGCGCCCCGCCGGGGACGGTGAAGCCCTGGCACCCCGGGGTGACGCCGGGCCAGGTGCCCCAGGAGGACACGGCCCAGATCGTGCCGTTGACAGGGCCGCGTGTGGGGTTCCGCAGGGTCACGGGGACCCGGGCCCGTTCTCCCCGGCGGACGGTCACCCGCTCGACTCCCGGATCCGCCACCAGAGTCGGGCCGGTGTGCCCGTCCGGCACGTCCAGGGCCACCACGTCCTCGTACGTCTGGCCGCCGTACGACAGCCGCGCGGCGAGCCAGTGCCGGCCGGGGGCGGCGTCCGGGGGCGGTGTCACCGTGATGTCCGTGAGGGTGAAGCCACCGGGGCCGAGGGCGTAGGGGAGTTCGGCGGGGTCGGTGGTCCAGCCGGGCGGGACCTCGAAGGTCACCGTGCCCGACACCGGGGCGTCGGTGAGTTCCGAGGAGACCCGGACCGTCGCGGTGACCGGGCCGTCGGCGGTGAGGGTGGTGGGGGAGAGGTAGACCGCGACGGGCATGTTGCCGCGTGGGGCGGGGCCGGAGTTGTGGAGCCAGTAGCGGGTGGCGATCGGCTGGGCGGGCTCGTGGGCGTCGGTGCCCGGCCCGGGCGCGAGGTCCGGCGCGTGGGCCGGCGTGGCCAGGAGCGTGGCGACCTCGAAGCCGGTCAGATCGATGTCCAGACAGCCGTTCCCGTCCGGGGCGAGTGGCTCCCCGGGGGTCTCCAGAACGTCGGCGCGGGTGCCCGCCGACCAGGCCGCCGGGCCGGTCACCCGTGCCCGCACCGGGCGTCCGTCGGCCTCGTGCACGCGGACGACGACGCCCTTCCCCGGATCCACGGGCGCCGCGCTGCCCCGGGCCAGCGGGGAGCCGGCCGGCTTCAACGCGTCGAGCAGCACCTCGCCGTCGGATTCCAGGCGCAGCAGGGCGACCTCCCTGGGGAGGGCGCCCGAGGACCGCCGCAGCCGTGCCGTCAGCGGGCGGTTGTACGCGTGCCCGGCCCGGGGCAGCCGCAGCTCACGCCAGTCGCCCGGGCCCGCGACGACCGCGTACTCGAAGGTGTGCGACCAGCGCTGGAGCTGGAACCCCGAGCCGTCGGGGGCGGTCCGGCGCGGCGGGTCCACCCAGATGCCGGACGGCCAGCCGGTGCAGGAGCGCATCAGGGACATGTAGAGGTCGCCGGAGGAGGTGACCACGCAGCCGGGCGTGCCACGGTTGAGGACGGCGAAGCCGCGCCCGTCCCATGCGTCACCGGGTGGGAGTGCCTCGCCGCCACCGGCGGCCGTGGCCGTCACCGTGAAGTCGTCCAGGTCGGCGACGATCGCGTCGACCGCCTTGGCGTCGTCCTCGGGGCGGGCGCCCGCCACCACGAGCAGCGGCAGGCGTTCCAGGTCGCGCAGGTCGGCCCCGGGGATCCACTCCTCGCGCAGACCGGCACGCGGCGCGACCCAGACGGCGGCCACGCCCCGCTCGGCGAGCTGCCGCCCGAGTTCCCGTCCGGCCGCCGGGTCCCAGCCGAGCGCCTCGGCGACCACGGTGTTGCGGTCCGGGCCGCCGACGGCGATCCGGATGTCGGGGAGGTTGGAGTCGACCTCCAGGTCGCCGTAGCGAGGCCCGCCCGCGATGGTCGAGGTCGCCGTGACGCCGGCCCGGACCAGGGCCGCCGCGAGCGGGGCCCCGAGGTCTCCCGCCGTGTCCCAGTCGGCGTAGACGAGTTCGGCGACGCCGATCGAGCGGTGCCCGAGGAGCGTGCCGGAGTCGTCGTGCACCGCGACCCGCGCGGTGGAGCCGAGTCCGAACCAGGTGTTCGCCGGGTTGTCCAGCGTCCACGGGAACCGCTCGCTGTCCACCTCCACGAACCCGAACCCGCGCCCGATCACCGCGTCGGCCACCTCGTGCACCGGCAGTCCGCCCCGCACGTCCGACGGCCAGCGCACCCGGATCAGCCGGTCGGCGCCGTCGTACCCGTCGACGGTCGTGGTGACGTCGAGCCGGTCGATCCCCTGCCACAGCGTCAGGCGCTGGGTGCAGCGGAAGAGGCCGAGGTCGGCGGTGACGGTGATCCGGGAACCGGCGGCGGAGCGCTCGGCGCGGACCTCGGCGGTCACGTCCCGGCTGCGGGCGGCGGTCGTGCCGGTCGGGGTGAGGTGCCAGGGGCCCTCGCCGAAGCGCGGATGCCTCGGGTACTCCTCCTGGACGACGATCTCGTTCCCGATGTCCCCGGGACGCAGCAGCTCCCGGCCGCCCTCGGTCAGGGCGCGCAGACTGCTGACGCCACCGCCACGTGCCGGGTCGACCGTCACCTCGTAGAACTCGTTGCGGATGGTGAGGCCTTCGGCGGCCTCCCATCCCGGGACGGACCCCTCGGTGAGCGGGAGGGCCTTGAGGCCCATGCCGGGTACTTCCGGGACGACGACATGCAGGCGGCCGTCCTCGCGGACCGCGGGGAGTCCCCGGGGGACGAGCCCCGGGTCGTCGACCGTCAGCACGTCCTGCCGCGCCCAGGTCGCGGAGTTGAACACGACCAGGTCGGGGCCGTCGCCGGGGGCGATCTGGTCGGCCAGGGCCTGGGTCGCGTCGGCGTGCACGCTTGCGGCCAGGTCGTGCAACTCCCGCCAGCCGGTCATCAGGTCGATGTACACCTGGTCCGACTCCGAGCCGGTGATGGCGTCGTGGTGGGCGCCGTAGACGAGCTGCCGCCAGGCCTTGTCCAGGGCCGCGTCCGGATAGGGGCGGCCGGTGACGAGCGAGGCGAGCGTCGCCCAGGCCTCGGCGTCGGCGAGGAGGGACTCGCCGTGGCGCTGGGCCTGCTTGGTGTCGATGTAGGAGACGTCCTTGCCGGTGTAGATCGGGTTCATGTCACGCGTCTGCGGGGAGGCCTTGCGGCCCTCCGCCTCCAGTTCCGCGCGGACGGCGGCGAAGAAGTCCCGGGGGATCGCGCTGATGAACCGCGGCCACACGTACCGGGCGTTCCAGTCGCGGTGGATGTCCATGACCCAGCGGCACGGCGGCGCGTAGTCCCCGCCCACCGGCAGCAGCACGTTGCGGGTGAGCGCGACCTGCTTGAGCCGCCGGAACAGCTTGTACGCGGCGGCGTTCGCCTCCGGCAGGGTGGGCGCGTTGTCGATCGCCCAGCCGGCGCCGTAGTGGTTGACCATGTACGCGGTGAGCAGGCCGCGCCCCGACGGGGCGATCCAGTCGAACTCGGCCGGGAACTGCATCCGGCCCGGGTCCCTCGGCTCCTCGCCGAACACCGACAGCGTCGGCCCCCACTGGTGGAACGGCCCGCGCGCCCACGAACTTGAGGTGACCCCCGCGTCCGCCATCAGCCCCGGGAACTGCGGGTCGTGCCCGAAGGCGTCCAGCTGCCAGGCGGTCTCGGGCGAGGCCCCGATGATCCCGCGCTGGAAGCCGTCGCCGTACAGGGCGTTGCGCACGGTCGCCTCGGCGCCGGTGAGGTTGGTGTTGGGCTCGTTGTAGGTGCCGCCCATGATCTCCACGCGGCCGGTGCGGATCAGCTGCCGCAGGAAGGCGCGCTCCTCCGGGAAGGAGTCCCAGTAGGGCTTGAGGTAGTCGACCTCGGCGAGCACGAAGGTGTACGCCGGGTCGCGGCGGGCCAGGTCGCAGTGGGCCCGGACCAGACTCATCCCGGACTGGCCGCGCGAGTCGAAGGTACGGGCGGGCAGTCCGCTCGTCGCCGGGTCGTCGGCGACGTCCCAGGTCTCGGTGTAGGCGCCCTGGGTGTTCCACCAGACGGGGT
Source organism: Streptomyces purpurascens (assembly GCF_045040895.1). NCBI lineage: Bacteria > Bacillati > Actinomycetota > Actinomycetes > Kitasatosporales > Streptomycetaceae > Streptomyces > Streptomyces purpurascens. The sequence continues at coordinate 7,213,265 of NZ_CP108341.1, forward strand.
CGTAGTGGAAGTGGCTGACCATGAACATGGTCCAGCCGGGTTCGGCCGCCGTGAACTCGCCGGTGCGGGTGGTGACTTCGTCCCCGTCCGTGGCGGTGACGGTGATCTCGCGGCGGTCGCCGGGGACCAGATCCTCGCCGGTCACGGGTATCTCGGCCCGTACGGTGCCGTCCTCGCCGACGGTGGTCTCCGTGGTGCCGGTGAGGCCCGGGCCCCCGACGGTGAGCCGGACGGTCCGGCCCGGGGCGTGGCTCAGCTCGACGGCCACCACTTGGCGCGGCTGCTCGGTGGTCCCGGTGAAGAGCTCGGTCGACTCGACAGAGGTGACACGCATGGGGCTCCTACGAGTGCTCTGGGGGGAGCCCCATCCTGCACGGCAGGAATGATTCAAACAACCATCTTCGCGTCAACTTGGTGGTTCATCCATGCACCCTCGGCCATGCTCACTTGGTCCGGCGGGACTTCACCGCGTGCTGCGGGGTGATGTGGTCGGTCAGTGCCAGTGAGGCGCTCGCCCGCTGGTAGGTGAGCTGGGCGACCCGGACGTAGAGGCAGTCCACGAGCATCAGCACGGAGTGCCGGCTGCTGATGCTCTCGGCCCGGAAGCTGGTCTCCGAGGAGGACGGGATGAGCCGGATGTCGGCGGACCTGGACAGCGGCGAGCGCGGGTCGGTGGTCAGGGCGATGGTGGTGGCGCCGCGCTCCTTGGCCATCTCGAACGGCTCGAGGGTCTCGCGGGTCGTACCGGAGTGGGAGATGCCGATGGCCACGTCCGCCGGGGTGAGCAGGGCCGCCGAGGTGGCGGCCGCGTGCACTTCGGTCCAGGCGCGGACCGAGCAGCCGATGCGGAACAGTCGGGTCTCCGTCTCCTGGGTCACCGCGCCGCTGCCGCCGACACCGTAGACATCGATGCGCCGCGCACGGGCCAGGGCCTGGGCCGCGCGTTCGAGCGCGTCGAGGTCGATCCGGTCGATGGTCTGCTGGATGGCTCGCAGGTCCGCCGTGCCGACGACCTGCACGACCCGCTCCAGGCTGTCGTCCGGCGAGATGTCCGGGCCGATCTCGGCGGTCCCCCAGTCGGAGACCTCGCCCCGGCCGCGCTCCTGGGCCAGTTCGATCAGCAGGTGCTGGTAGGAGTCCAGCCCGATGGCCCGGCAGAAACGGGTCACGGTCGCCTGGGAGGTGCCGGTGCGGCGGCCCAGTTCGGCGGCCGAGCAGTGGGTGACGGCGGCCGGATCCTCCAGGATCAGCTCGCCGACCTTCCGCAGGGAGCCCGCCAGCCGGGGCAGCTCGGTCCGGATCAGTGTGGTGACGTCCGTGGGAGGCATGGGGAGAAGGTACCAGCCACCCTTCGAGGCATGACTTGAATACCAGGACCCGATTGAACGCCGAGGAGTCGTGTGATTTATTGAAGGACGATTTATTGATTCATCGATGGAGAAGTATAGGGTGGTTCAATCCATCAGTGGGGAGTGTGTCGCGTGTCCGTCGAGTCTGTGAGCGCCCAGGGGTTCGCGCGGGAGAGCCTCGCCGTTCTCCAGCAGGTCATCGAATCCGCCCGCGACGAGGTGGCGGCCGCCGCCGGCCTGGTCGCCGAGTGCGTCCGCTCGGACGGTGTCGTCCACGCCTTCGGCACGGGCCACTCGCAGGCCCTCGTCCTCGAACTCGCAGGCCGCGCCGGCGGACTGGTCCCCACCAACCGGCTGAGCATCGCCGACCTCGTCCTCTACGGCGGCGAGGACCCGGCCGTCCTCGACGACCCGCTCCTCGAACGGCAGGCCGGAGTGGCGCAGCGGATCTACGACCTCGCCGCCCCGAACCCCCAGGACCTGTTCGTCGTCATCTCCAACTCCGGCGTCAACAACGTCATCGTGGAGATGGCCCTGCACGCCAAGGAACACGGCCACCGCGTCCTGGCCCTCACCTCCCTGACCCACACCCGGGCCGTCCCCGCCGCCCATCCCAGCGGCCGGAAGCTGGCCGACATCGCCGACGTGGTCCTCGACAACGCGGCCCCGCGCGGCGACTCCCTGCTCGAACTCCCCGGCGGCGGCTCGGTCTGCGCCCTGTCCACGCTCACCGGCGTGATGCTGGTCCAGATGACCGTCGCGGAGGCCGCCGGACGCCTCCTCGCCGCCGGCGAACGCCCCCCGGTCTACGTCTCGGCCAACGTCCCCGGCGGTTTCGAGGGCAACCTGGAGCTGGAGAAGAAGTACGCGGGCCGCATCCGCCGCACCGCGAGCTGAACCGGACCGCACGAAACGGCCGGAGTCCCTCACCGGGACCCCGGCCGTTCCCGTCTCACTTCACCGGCACCGGCGTCAGCGCGACGGCCAGCGGATACGCGCCGGTCGTCAGCGGCGCCCCGACGGCACCCGACTCCGTGTCGACGGGGACCAGGGCGCCCGCGTCGGCGGTGGTGACGTACGCCGTGCCGCCGTTCCAGTCCAGGGCGACGTCGAAGGCGGACCTGCCGACCGTCACCGCCTTGCCCGGGGCGCCGGTGACCGTGTCGACGGGCGTGACGGTGTCGCCGGTGCTGGGGCTGACCCACAGGGTCCGGCCGTCCGGGGACAGGGCGAGACCGTAGGCCTGGCCGGAGACCAGGAGGGTCGGCTCGGTGTCGTTGGTGGCCGTGTCGATCGGAGTGACCGTCGAGCCACCGGAGTTGGACACGTACACCGTCTTCCCGTCCGGCGCGGCCACGATGTTGAACGGGCTCGGACCGACGGGGACGGCGGCAGCGGCCTTCCGGGTGGTCAGGTCGACCGGGGTGACCGTGTTGTCCTTGATGTTGGGCACGTAGAGCGTCCGGCCGTCGGGCGTGATCGCCAGGTTCTCCGGCCCGTTGCCGACCCGGACGGGCGGGCCCGCGGTGAGGGAGGCCGTGTCGACGGGCTGGACCGTGCCGTCCGTGTAGTTGGCGACCCAGAGGGTGCGGCCGTCCGGGGTGAGCGCGAGTCCGGCGGGGACCTTGCCGACGGGGACCGTCGCGGTGACCTCGTCCTGCGCCACGTCGATCACACTGACCGTGTTCGAGCCCTGGTTGGCCGCGTAGGCGGTACGCCCGTCCGCGCTCGTCACCACCTCGCCTGGGTTGGCGCCCACGGCGATGTTCGTGGTCTTCCTCGAGGACAGGTCGACGGAACTGACCGAGGCTCCGCTGAAGTCGGCCGTCAGGGCCCGCGACGAGCCCGTGCCGTCGGTGACCTGGACCGGGAGCGCACGGTCGAGGACGCCGTCGCCCGAGACGCCGACGGACCGCACTCCGGCACTCGCGTCCTCCCCGGCCGTGACGGTGACCGTCGCGGACGCGCTGCCCCCGGCCGGGACGGTCGCGGTGCCCTCGGCGGGCGAGACGGTGACGCCGTCGGGGACGGTCAGCTTCCATGCCACCGTACGGGCGGCGGTGTCGGAGAAGGAGAGCGTGATCTTCGCGGACCCGCCCGGCTTCAGGCTGACGGAACCGGGCGCGAAGGCCGCGTCCACACCCGGGTCGGGCGCGTTCTCGATCATCGCCGTGTAGAGGAACCGGTCCATCACGCCCGGTGACACCTGCTGGGGGATCGCGTCGAGCTCCTTGCGCTGGGACCTGAGCCGGTTCCAGTACGCGTTGACCGCGTCGGAGTCACCGCGCTTGCCGGCCAGCAGCAGATCCACGGCCGTTTGCCCCGCGGTGCCGTAGCGGCCGAGCTTGTCCAGCCAGGCCGAGGTCTCCTGGAGGAACCCGGGGTTGTCGAGCCGGGACCGGAGTTCACGGGGTGTGGCGGCCATGTCGCCGAAGTACGACCGGAGCGCGGCGGCGGCACGGTCGAGGCCCGAGTCCTCGTCGTACGCCTTCCGGAACGCGGCGATGAGGGCGCTCAGCGTCGGGGACTCGGTCGGGTCCAGCTGGGACGAGTAGTTGTTCTCGGCGAAGATCCGCAGCCACTTGGCGGCATCAGGCCCGGCCAGGTCGCGGACGGAGGCGAGGAACGCGGCCCGCGGGTCGTAGGCGTCGGGGTTCCACAGATAGGCCGCGGAGGTGAACAGGGCGAGCCGGCTCGCCTCGCCCTGGACCATCGGGTTGGCGGTCACCCCGGTCGCCGCCTTCGCCACGCCGGGCGCGCGGCCGGTGTAGGGGCCGAGCAGGAGACGGCTGGTGACGTAGTCGTTCACCGGGTAGTTGTCCCAGACCAGGATCGGATGGCCGTAGACCTCACGGGCCTTCGCGACCTGGTCGGCCGTGATGGTGGGGGCGATCACGCCGACGCCGGTCCACTCCACGACCACCGACGGGTCCAGCTTCTCCCGCAGCGCCTTCTTGTAGGGGGAGTCGGCGAGGTCGGAGTACTCGGTGGGGACCATCTCCAGGGGGTGCAGGCCGGAGTGGCCGGCCGAGAAGTCCTTCCAGACCTCGTTGAGCAGACGCGCCTGCGCCGCCCCCGCCGCACCGCCGCCCGTGCCGAACTCCTTCTCGTCGGCGGCGCAGTTCCACTTCGTGTAGCTGATGTCGTCCAGCGGGATGGCGAAGGAGCGCACGCCGATGGCGTACAGCGAGTCGAACTTGCGGGTGAGCGCCGCGATGTCGGCGGCCGAGGAGTAGCAGACGGACAGCCCCGGGGAGAGGGCGTAGGTGAAACGGACGTGGTTGGCGTCGGCCCGGTCGACCAGCTCACGGAGCTGCGCCAGCTCGGCGGGCGGGTACTCGTCACGCCACTGGGCGCGCAGGTAGGGGTCGTCCTTGGGGGAGTAGACGTAGACGTTCTGCTTGGTGCGGCCGTAGAAGTCGAGCTGGTCCAGCCGCTCGGCGTGCGACCAGGGGGTGCCGTAGAAGCCCTCGATCACCCCGCGCAGCGAAGCCGTGGGCCAGTCCCGGACGGTCACCACGGGCACGGTCCTCGTGACCAGTTGGCGCAGGGTCTGGGCGGCGTAGAAGGTGCCGGTGCGGTCGGTGCCGGACAGGGCGAGGAGGGTGCGGCCGTCCTCGCGGCCGGAGGCGAGGACGTAGCCGCCGGAGGGCAGTCCGGCGGGGGAGGGGGCCTTGAGGCGCTTCAGGGCCGGGGCCGTCGCGGTGTTCTCCTTCGGGCCGCCGAGGAAGACGGTGAACCCGGCCTTCGCGGGCGGCTTGTCCACCGTCACGATCCGCTTGGCTCCGGCGTCGCGCAGGACGGTCTCGACGATCCTGCGGGCCGACGGGTCGGTCCCGCGCCCGACGACCGCCACGACCCGCTCGGGAACCGTGAGCCGGCCCGGCCCCGCGTGCATGCTCTTCGGCCGCGGCCACACCTGGGGCAGGGCGCTCTTCGGGGGCTCGTCCGGTGCGGCGGCCGAAGGCGGCACCTGCGCGAGCGTGAGGCCCAGTGCCAGCAGCAGCGCGGCGGCGGGCAGTCTGAGACGAGTGGCTGGGAACACGGATTCTCCTTCCGGGTGCCGCGGGCGCGAGGCCCGTGACCCCGTGGCCAGAGAGGGAGGGGTGAATGGAGCCACCGAGTGATGCTAGAGATGCTGAATAGATCAATCAATGGGGCGTCGTGGATCGGTTCCGTCCGGGTCATTGACGCCGTCCGCCGGGACTCCCACACTGGCGTGACTACGTAGTCATGCGAGCCCTTACCGGCAGCGGGATATGGCTGACTACGTAGTCCACGCCGGTGCCACCACCCCTGGGAGCCCTCATGACGACGACCGGAGCCGAAGGCGGCCGTCGCCGTCGTGGTCCCGGCATGACCGAGGTCGCGCGGGCCGCCGGGGTGTCGCAGAAGACCGTCTCGCGGGTCGTCAACGGCGAGCCGCATGTCAGCCCGGAGGTACGCGACCGCGTCCTGAGGGTCATCCGCGAACTGGACTACCGTCCCAACACCGCGGCCCGCGCCCTGCTCCTCGGCCGCTACCGCCGGATCGGCGTGGTCTCGCTGGGCAGCTCGCTCTACGGCCCGTCGACCCTGCTCATCGCCCTGGAACGCGCGATGCAGCGCGCCGGGTACTCCGTCGCCCTGGCCAGCACCCTGGAAGGGCAGAAGGTCTCGGTCGCCGTGGACGCGCTGTTGGAGCAGGGCGTGGACGGGATCGTGCTGTCCGAGCCCATCGACGACGGCACGCCGCTCAGGCTCAGCTCCGATGTGCCGGTGGTCAGCGTCGGCGAGGGCGTGGAACTCGCCCAGGGCACCTGTGCCGTGGTCGGCGGCGACGGCATCGCGGCCGCCCGGATCGCCACCGAGCACCTGCTGTCCCTGGGGCACCGCACCGTCTGGCACCTGCCCGGCCCGCAGGACTGGTGGGCCGCCCGTGACCGTCTGCGCGGCTGGCGCGAGGCCCTCGCCGCCGCCGGCGCACCCGAACCGCCCCTGCCGTCACCCGGCGATTGGAGCCCGGCCTCCGGGTACGCCGCCGGACGGCAGCTCGCCGGACTCTCCGATGTCACGGCCGTCTTCGCCGCCAACGACGACATGGCCATCGGCGCCCTGCGCGCGTTCGCCGACGCGGGCCGCGCCGTCCCCGGTGACGTGAGTGTCGTCGGCTACGACGACATCCCCGCCGCCGCCTATCTCTCCCCGCCGCTGACCACCGTCCGGCAGAACTTCGCCGCCGTCGCCGACCGCGCCGTCGACGTACTGATCGCCCTCATCGAGGGCCGAGCCGCACCGGCCGAACCCGCCGACCAGGCGGTCGAGCTGACCGTACGGGCCTCCACCGGCCCGGTACGCGATCCGGGCCCCCCGCATCCCCGCCCGTAGCCGCACCACGTGAGGAGTCACGTGTGTACACCCCACCGTCCCCTGCCCCTCCGACCCGCCGCGCCCTGCTGCGCGGAGCCCTCGGCCTCGGTACGGCCGCCGCACTCTCCGCCTGCGGAGCGGGCGACACGACGCCCCGCACCTCCGGCGACGTCACCCTCTCCCTGTGGACCCATGACCCGGGCTACGAGGCGTTCTTCGTGAAGGGCGTCCCGGAGGCCGACCGCGCCACCGACTTCCGCTACCACCTGAAGGTCACCCGCTCCGGGCCCTCGGACATCGTCACCAAGCTCCTCGCCCAGGCCGTCGCGGGACGCGGCACACCCGACCTGGTGGGCTTCGAGATCGGCAGCTTCCCGCGCATGCTGCGCGGCGACATCGCCGAGCGGCTGCTGCACGACTTCACGCCCGACATCGAGGCCGTGCCCGGCCTGAAGGACGACCTGCTGCCCGCCCGTACCGCCCCCTTCAGCAGGGACGGCCAGGTCTACGCCTTCGACTCGGACACCCCGATGGTCGTGTACTTCTACCGCGAGGACCTCTTCGACGAGTACGGGCTCCTTCAAGGCGACCAGACCTGGGAGGAGTTCGCCGAGGCCGGTGCCCGGGTGCACCGGGACCACAACGCGTCGATGTGCGTCGTCTCCACGGTGGGCAGCGACCCGGGACAGGTCGTGCAGTCCTTCCAGATGCTGCTCTACCAGCGCGGTGGCGCCTTCTTCGACGCCGACGGGAAGCTGCGGCTGGACTCGCCGGAGGCCGAGGAGGTGCTGCGGTTCCTCTGCGAGGGGCTGCGCAGCGGGTTCGTCATCGACGTGGCCGACTACTACGGGGCCGCCATGCAGACCGCGCTGAAGAGCGGCCGGGTCATCGGTCTGCCCATGGCCATCTGGTACAAGAACTACGGCCTGTTGCCCAACGTGCCCGAGCAGAAGGGCAAGTGGCGCGTGCGTGCCCTGCCCCGGTTCGCCGGGGGTGGCGGCGTGACCGCCGCGCTCGGCGGGACGGGCTTCGGTGTCATCAAGGACAAGGCCAACACCCGGGCGGCCACGGAGTTCCTCTTCAGGACGTGGCTCACTCACGAGGGTCAGGTGCGGCGGTTCACCGAGACCGGCTATCTGCCCACGCGGCGGTCCGTGTACGAGGATCCGCGTCTGGGTGCGTACACAGACGAATTCTGCGGCGGCCAGCGGCTGTTCGGCCTCTACCGTTCGCTGCTCCCGGACGTGCCCCCGTTCCACCAGAGCCCGGACCAGTCGATCCTCTACGACGTCCTCGCGGGCAACCTCTTGCGCGCCTACCGCGGCAGCCTGACCCCACGGCAGGCCCTGAAGCAGACCGCGGCGGATTTTCGTGACCAGGCCGGACGTTAGGAGGACGACGACATGACCACCACCGTCACCGGACCGTCCGGCATCACGCACCAGCACAGCGGCCCGGACCGCGCGGCGCACCGCCCTCGCAGAACCTGGGCGCCCTACCTCTTCATCTCCCCCTTCTATCTCCTCTACGTCCTGTTCATGCTGGTCCCGGTCGGGGTCTCGCTGTGGCTGAGTCTCACCGAGTGGGTGGGGCTAGGCACCCCGCACTGGGTGGGGCTGCGCAACTACCGGCTGCTCGCCACCGACATCAGCTTCCACCGGGCCCTCGGCAACACCGCGGTCTTCGTGCTGGTCTCGGTCTGTGTCATCGTCCCGCTCGCGCTGCTGATCGCCCAGGCGCTCAACACCCGGGGGCTGCGGGCGCGTGACCTGTGGCGGACCGCCTACTTCGTGCCGATCGTCGTCTCCCCGATCCTCGTCGCTCTGGTCTTCGGCCTGATCTTCGACCGGCAGTTCGGGCTCGCCAACGCGGTGCTGCGGGCCCTGTTCGGCACCGGCGGCGTCGACTGGCTCGGCGATCCGACCGTGGCCAAGGTGAGCATCGCCCTGGTCATGCTGTGGCGCTGGACCGGCTACCTCACCGTCTTCTTCCTCGCCGGGCTCCAGAACGTGCCCCGGGAGCTGTACGAGGCCGCCGCGATCGACGGAGCAGGCCGGCTGCGTACGTTCACCACCGTCACCCTGCCGGCCCTGAAGCCGGTGACGGCGTTCGTCGTCGTCACGTCCTTCATCTGCGCGGCCCAGATCTTCGAGGAGCCGTATCTGCTGACCGGCGGCGGACCGGCCGAGTCCACGCTCTCGGTGACCATGTTCATCTACCGGGCCGCCTTCCAGCGCCAGCAGTTCGGCTACGCGGCGGCCGCAGCCGTCGTCCTCTTCGTCCTCGTCTTCGGCCTCAGCCAACTCATCAACCGTCTCCTCGGCATCGGGAGGGCCACCTCATGACACGCGCCCGCCTGCCCCTCTACGGCGTACTGGTCCTGCTGTTCCTGGGCTTCCTCGCCCCGCTGCTGTGGGCGCTGAGCGGCTCGTTCAAGCCGCGCGGCGAGATCTTCGGCTATCCGCCGAAGCTCGTCCCCGACCCGTTCACCCTGGACAACTACCGCACCCTGCTCACCGAGCAGCCCTTCGGCCGCTGGTTCCTGATGAGCACGGTGGTCGCCGTCGTCGCCACCACGGTGTCCGTCTTCGTCTGCGCGCTCGCCGGCTACGGCTTCGCCAAGTTCCGCTTCGCCGGGAAGCGGCTGCTGTTCAACGTCATGTTCAGCTCGCTGTCGATCCCGTTCGCGGTGATCCTCGTGCCGCTGTTCGTGATCCTCGTGAAGACCGGGCTCGGCAGCCCGTGGTTCGCGCTGATCGTGCCGTGGGTGGCGCCCGCGTTCGGGATCTTCATGATGCAGCAGTACATCGTGCAGTCCGTCCCGGACTCGGTGCTGGAGGCCGCCCGGATCGACGGGGCGAGCGAGTTCGGCATCTTCCGCACCATCGTGCTGCCGCTGCTGCGGCCCTCGCTGGGCGCCCTGGCCGTCTGGCAGTTCCTGCAGAGCTACAACAGCTTCCTGTGGCCGCTGGTGCTGGTCTCCGACAGCTCCCAGTACACGCTGCCGCTGGGCCTGCAGACCCTGTTCGTGTCGGAGCAGCGGCAGTACGACCTCGTGCTCGCGGGAGCCGTCCTCGCCGTCCTGCCCGCCGTCGCCCTCTTCGTGCTGCTGCGCAAACAGCTCCTCGAAGGCCTGTCCACGGGCGCGGTCAAAGGATGACCTCCCGCCAACCCACCTGAAGGAGAGCCATGTTCGAGCTGCCCCGACGCGTCCTGTTCGGTGCCGCCTACTACCACGAGTACCAGCCGTACGAGCGCCTCAAGGACGACCTCGACCTGATGGCCGAGGCCCGGTTCACGGTGATCCGCGTCGGCGAGTCGGTGTGGTCCACCTGGGAGCCCGAGAACGGCCGCTTCGACCTCGACTGGCTCCAGCCGGTCCTGGACGGCGCGCACGAGCGGGGCATCTCGGTGATCCTCGGGACACCGACGTACGCGGTGCCGCCGTGGCTGGCCCGGCAGTACCCGGAGATCGCGGGCGAGTCCCGCACGGGCGAGCGCCTCGGCTGGGGCGCCCGCCAGGAGGTCGACTTCACCCACCCCGCGTTCCGCTTCCACGCCGAGCGGATCATCCGCAAGGTCGTCGGCCGGTACGCCGACCACCCGGCGGTCATCGGCTTCCAGGTCGACAACGAACCGGGCCTGCACCTCTTCCACAACCACGGCGTCTTCCAGCGCTTCACCGACGAACTGCGTGAGCGGTACGGCGACGTGGAGACCCTCAACCGCGAATGGGGCCTGGTCTACTGGTCCCACCGGCTGTCCACCTGGGCCGACCTGTGGACCCCGGACGGCAACGCCCAGCCGCAGTACGACCTGGCCTGGCGGCGCTTCCAGGCCCGGCTCACCACCGAGTTCATCGCCTGGCAGGCCGAGATCGTGCGTGAGTACGCCCGCCCCGGCCAGTTCGTCACGACGTGCATCTCCTACGACCGCCAGGGCGTCGAGGACGACCGCCTCACCGAGCGTCTCGACGTCACCGCGGGGAACCCGTACTACACGATGCAGGATGCCCTCGCCCTGCCCGACGTGAACGGCGACGGGCAGCACTGGACGACCAACGGCACCTGGGCGCTGTACCGCAGCGCCGACCGCATGTACTCCTCCCGCCAGGAGCCCTACCTGGTCACCGAGACCAACGCGCAGGCCATCAGCGGGCCGTGGGACAACCGCCCCGCCTACGACGGCCAGTGGCGCCAGGCCGCCTGGGCGCTGATCTCCCGGGGCGCCTCGATGATCGAGTACTGGCACTGGCACACCCTGCACTTCGGCACCGAGACCTACTGGGGCGGCATCCTCCCGCACAACGGGCGCCCCGGCCGCGTCTATCGCGAACTGGCGGCACTGGGCGCGGAGTTGGAGAGGGCCGGTGACCTCGTGTCGGCCCTCACCCCGGACGCCGACGTGGCCTTCCTGTACGACGGGCCCAGCAAGTGGGCGCTCAAGGGCCAGCCGCCGCTCGCCGACGCCGACGGAAACCCGGACGGGAGGTCGTACGAGACGCTCTTCGACGCCTTCTACCGCGGCGCCTTCGACGCGGGACTCCAGGCACGCGTCCTGCATCCCGGGCAGCTCGCGGACGCCGACCTGCCGCCCGTCCTGGTCGTCCCCGGCTACTACGCCGCCGACGACTCCGTCCTGGACCGGCTTCGCGCCTACGCCGAGGCCGGTGGCCATCTCGTCCTCGGCCCCCGCACCGGCTACGGCGACACCGAGGCCAGGGCCCGCACCGACCTCCAGCCGGGCCGCCTGGCCGAGGCCGCCGGGGTGACGTACGACGAGTTCAGCAACCTGCGCGACCCGCTGCCCGTCACCGGCACCGACGCCCTCCCCCTCCCGGCCGACGCGCACGCCCTGCACTGGGCGGACGGACTGCGGCCGCAGGGCGCCGAGACGCTGGCGGCGTACACGCACCCGCACTTCGGCCGCTGGCCCGCGGTCACCAGCCACCGCCATGGCGCCGGCCGCATCACCTACGTCGGCACCGTGCCCGACCCCGTCTTCGCCCGGGCCCTGTTCGACCGGTACGCCCCGGACAGCGCCTGGCGCCCCGCCCACCCGAGCGTCACGGCCACCTCGGCGACCGCCCGGGACGGCCGCCGCGTGCGCTTCCTGCACAACTGGTCGTGGGACGAGGTGTCCGTGCCGGTGCCCGCGGCCGTGCGGGACGTGCTGTCGGAGACCGTCTACGGCGACACGGTGCCGCTCGGCCCCTGGGATGTGAAGGTGCTTCAGGACGACGCGCTGTAGCAACCATCCTTCCCGGCCGGGGAGTTCCGGCCGCCTGTTCGCTGGGCATCGTGTCAGGGGCGTGGGCCGCGCCGCCCCGGAGGGGGAGCGGGCGGGCCGTGTCGGCCGGCGAAGGGATGGGAAGCCATGACGTCACCGCTGCCCCCGGGAGAGACGCTGCCACAGCCGCTGCTGAGCCCGCCGGCATCGATCGCGGTGTTCCTGGTCGCCACGATCGAACCCGGCGGGGAGGCCGCCGTAAGGGAGGCGCTGGGCTCCCTCGCGGGCCTGGTGCGGTCCGTGGGCTTCCCCAGTCCCGACGGCGGTCTCGGCTGTGTCGCCGGGGTCGGATCCCGGGCCTGGGGACGGCTGTTCGGCGGCCCCAGGCCCGCCGAACTGCACCCGTTCCGTGAGCTGGCCGGGCCCCGGCACCATGCCCCGGCCACGCCGGGCGACCTGTTCTTCCACCTCAAGGCCGCCCGCACCGACCTGTGCTTCGCCCTCGCCGCCGAGCTCGTACGGCGGCTGCGCGGCGCGGTCACCGTGCGGGACGAGACACAGGCCTTCGCCTACTTCGACTCGCGCAACCTCCTCGGCTTCGTCGACGGCACCGAGAACCCCGTCGGCCCGCCCGCGGCCGACGCGGCACTGGTCGGCGAGGAGGATCCCGGCTTCCGCGGCGGCAGTTACGCGATGGTGCAGAAGTACCTGCACGACGTGGACGCGTGGGAGGCCCTCGCCGTGGAGGCGCAGGAGAAGGTGATAGGCCGCACCAAGCTCACCAACCTCGAACTGGACGCGCCCGGCTCCCACAAGGACGTCAACACCGTCCTCGGCCCGGACGGCTCGGAGCAGAAGATCCTGCGCTCGGCGATGCCGTTCGGCAGGCCGGGGCACGGGGAGTTCGGCACGTACTTCGTGGCCTACGCGCGCACGCCCCGGATACCCGAGACGATGCTGCGCAAGATGTACCTCGGCGGGCCGGGCGCGGGGCCCGACCCGCTGCTGGACTACTCACGGGCCGTCACCGGCAGCCTGTTCTTCGTGCCGCCGGCGGACTTCCTGGAGGCCTTGCCCGAGGGCTGACAGGCCCGTCACCAGGGCTCGTTCAGACGCGGTCCAGCGGCCGGTGCGGTTCGGCGGGGAGCCGCACCTCGATGGTGTCGCCGGGGCGTACGACGCCGCCTTCCCGTACGACGCTCATGATCCCGGCCTTGCGCACGATCCGGCCTGCCTCGTCGCGGCCGACGACCTGCTTCAGCAGCCCGTCCTGGAAGGCGTCGATCTGGAGGCAGGGGTTGCGCAGGCCCGTCACCTCCACCACCGCGGCCTCACCGATGTGCAGCAGGGTGCCGGCCGGCAGGCCGAGCAGGTCGATGCCGCGTGTGGTGATGTTCTCCCCGAGTGCGCCGGGTGCCACCTCGAAGCCCGCGTCGCCGACCTCGGCGAAGAGCTCCTCGTGGATGAGGTGCACCTGGCGCAGATTCGGCTGGGTGGGGTCCTGGGCGACCCGCGAACGGTGCTTGACCGTCACTCCCGCGTGGATGTCGCCCTCCACCCCCAGCCCCGCGAGCAGGGTGATGCTGTCCCGGTTCGGCTTGGTGAACGAGTACTCGCCGTTGCTGCTGACCGCCGTCACCGTCGCGCTCATGCCTTCGGCCCCCTTCCGTTCGGCAGTGATCTCTCAGGAGCCTAACCCGCCGACGCGGCGGCTGTCCGTTCGCTCGCGACGGGAAACCCCGCCGACCGCAGGACCCGGCTTCCGGTGTCCACCGCGAACACCTCGCAGTTCTCCCGGGCCGCCGCCCACTCGACGCCCTCGGCGCCCAGCGCGAAGGCCGCCGTCGCGACGGTGTCGGCCTCGGTGAGGGTGGGGGCGACGACCGTGAGGCTGAGCAGTCCGGTCGCCGGGCGCCCGGTACGTCCGTCGATGATGTGGTCGCCGCGCTCGTAGCGGGCGGACGTCGCGACGGCCCGGTCCGTGAGGTCCAGGACCGTGCAGAGTTGGTCGGCGTGCTCGGGATGCCGTACGCCCACGCGCCAGGGGCCGCCGGCGGCGACCACGTCCCCGCCGGCGTTGAGGCAGAAGCGACGTGCCCCGGCCGCCGCCAGCAGCTCCGCCCCCTTCTGCACCGACCAGCCCTTCACCACGGCGCAGGGGTCGAGGCCGCGCCCCGGCAGGCGTACGTCGAACGCGCCCCCGGTCGCGACCCGGTACTCCTCGCACAGGTCCAGGACCTCCCGAAGCGCCGGGCTGGGCTCGGAGACCTCGCCGCGGTCCAGCCGCGACACCTCGCTGTCCGGCCGGAACGGGCTGAACCGCGCGTCGACCTCGTGCAGCCAGGCGAAGAGGCCGTCCAGCGCCGCCTCGGGGAAGCCCTTGTCGTCGATGCGGACCGACACCGGGAACCCCATCACGTGCTCGACGCGCCGCATTCCGTCAGCCCTTCGCGTCGATGGCGGCCTGGAGCGACTCCTTGTAGCCGTCGCTGGTGACCGTGGCGCCGGACACCGTGTCGATGTCGGCGCTCTGCGCCTGGAGCGTCTCCTCGATCAGCTGGGGCACGGCGGCCGTGGTCTGCGGGTGGTTCGGCTGCTGCAGCATCCGCACCGAGGCGATCTTGTCGCCGTCGAAGGTGACCTCGACCTGCACCGGTCCCTTCTCGGTGTCGATCGTGGACCCCGAGACGACCGTGGAGGTGGTTCCGCCCGACGACGAGGCCGAGGGCGTGGACGCCGGCGCCGCGGCCTCCGTGACGGTCGACGACGACCCGGTGTCGTGCGAGGGCGCGTAGCGCCAGACCGGGATCAGGCCCGCGACGCTCAGGACGAGGACGGGTATGGCTCGCTTCACGAATATCTCCTCGTCATCCGGCCAGGCTGAAGCGTTCGAAGTGGATCTGCGCCTTGGGCACGTCGAGTTCACGCAGGCTGCCGAGCACCGCGTTCATCATCGGCGGCGGCCCGCACAGATAGACGTCCCGGCCGGCGATGTCCGGTACCAGACGGGCGAGCTCCCCCGGCGCCAGCCGGTCCGGCACGGGCGGGCCGGTGACCAGGTGCAGTTCGGCGCCCTTGGCGAGCGCGAGGTCGCGCAGTTCGTCGTAGAGGACGGCGTCCTGGTCCGTGGCCACCCGGTAGATCACGACCGCGTGGCCGTGCAGCTCCTCCAGCAGGGCCCGGATCGGCGTGACACCGACGCCGCCCGCGATGAGCACGGCGTCCGGTCGGGTGCGGTGCAGGGTGGTGAAGGCGCCGTAGGGGCCCTCGGCGAACACGCGCGTGCCCACCTTCAGGTGCCGCAGGGCCGCACTGCCGTCGCCCGCGCGCTTGGCGGTCAGCCGGAGCGTACGGCCGTCGGGGGCGGCGGACAGCGAGAACGGGTTGGCCTGCCACCAGCGGTCCTTGGTCAGGAACCGCCACAGGAAGAACTGTCCGGCCCGGGCGGGCAGCCGGTCCAGGTCGCGGCCCGCGATGTAGATCGAGACGACGTGGTCGTTCTCGGGGACGACGGCCGTCACGCGCAGCTGGTGGCGGAGGTTGCGCCACAGCGGCAGCACCAGACGGCCCACGAAGACCGAGGCGAGGGCCCCGCCCCACACGGCGTACCAGTACGTCTTCGCCGCGGACGACGAGGTGAACGTCGTGCCCGCCGCGACCTGGTGCGTGAACGCCAGCACCACCGCGACGTAGGTGTACAGGTGGATGAAGTGCCAGGTCTCGTAGGCCAGCCGGCGCCGGGCGGAGCGGGCCGAGACCACGCCGACCACGATGATGATCGCCAGGGCGGTGATCGCGCGCAGCACGCCCTCGACGGTCTCGGCGAGGTCCACCAGCTGGTTCACCGGGTCCAGGGACGAGGACTGCGCGTAGCCGAAGACGATGAACACCGCGTGCGCGAGCAGCAGCCACAGCACCGAGAAGCCCGTCCAGCGGTGCCAGGACGTCAGCCGGTCCATTCCGATCCGCCGGTCGAACCACGGCAGCCGCGCCACCAGCAGCAGCTGGAACGCCATGAGCAGCGAACCGTACAGCCCGGTCAGCCGGCCCAGCACGATGAGCGTGTTCGAGGCGAAGCCGGCCTGGACGAAGAACACGGCCACCATGACCGCGTTGGCGAGCAGCAGCGCGTACAGGCCGGTGCGCCCCACCACTCTGGGGCGCACGCCCGCGCGGGTCGCCGCGGGAGGTTCTTGGAGGGTCGTCACGGTCGGCAGCTCCTTGATCGGATCCTGGGACACCGAGCTTGTCGCGGAGGAGCTGTCGAAATACTGTCGCTCAACTTTCAAGTGTTTATCGATCGTGCCGCGAAGGGGCGGACGGCTATGGAGGCGAGGGACAGGTGAAGCACTATGAGCGGGTGGAAAAAGTACGCCTCCTCGTCGTCGACGACGACCCGCCCATCGCCGATCTCGTCGCGACCGTCGCCCGCTACGAGGGCTGGGACGCGGTCACGGCGTACACCGGCGAGGACGCGCTGAAGCGGGCCGCCGAGTTCCACCCGGACATCGTGGTGCTCGACCTGATGCTGCCCGGCGTGGACGGCTTCGGCGTCCTGGACCGGCTGCGCGCCTCCGGGACGATGGTGCCGGTGGTGTTCCTCACCGCGCGCGACGGCGTCGCCGACCGGGTCGCGGGCCTGACGCGGGGCGGCGACGACTACCTGGTCAAGCCGTTCGCCGTGGAGGAGCTGATGGCCCGGCTGCGGACCGTGCTGCGGCGCAGCGCCGGCCCCGCCTTCCAGCGGTCCGTGCTCCAGGTCGGCGACCTGACGATGGACGAGGACACCCGTGAGGTGCGGCGCGGCGAGCGACTGCTGTCGCTGACCCCGACCGAGTACGAGGTGCTGCGCTACCTCATGCGCAAGTCGCCCACCGTGCTCACCAAGGCGCAGATCCTCGACCACGTCTGGGAGTACGGCTTCGGCGGCCGCTCCAACGTCGTCGAGCTGGTCGTCAGCCGGCTGCGCCGCAAGCTCGACGAGACGGACGACGGCAGCGCGCCCCTGATCCACACCGTGCGGGGATTCGGGTACGTCCTGCGGCAGGCCTCCGAGTGATCGCCAGACTGCGGCGCACCTACCGCAGGATGCGCCTGGGCACCCGGCTGGCGCTGGGCCTCGGCGCCCTGGCACTGGTCGTGTTCGCCGTCGTCGGCACGGCCCTGACCACGTACATGCGGGACTACCTGTCGGCCCAGCTCGACACCCAGCTGGCACAGGCCCAGATCGCCCAGTCCAAGAGCATCGCGGACTACGGCACGCTCTCGGGCAAGAAGTACTACAGCTGGTTCTACGCCGTGTACGACGTGTCGGACGGCACGCCCGAGCTCCGCAGGCCCGAGGACCCCGCCGACCTGCCGCAGGACGTCGACGACTTCACCTCCCTGGCCCGGGCGCAGACCGCCGCGCACACCGAACTCCTGCGCACCGAGCACCTCAAGGGCGCGGGCTCCTACCGGCTGCGCGCCTGCCAGGTCGAGCCCGGGGTCGTCCTGGTCAGCGCCGCGCCCATGGAGGACATCGAGGACACCGTCGGGCAGCTGATCACCATCCAGGTCGTCACCTTCGGGGCCGCGCTGCTCGCGCTGGTCGTCTTCGGCCGCAGGACGCTGCGCCGCGGACTGAAACCGCTCAGCGACATGGCGTCCACCGCGCACGGCATCGCCTCGCACGACCTGACCGAGTCGGCCGCCCGGCTGCCGCTGCGCGCCGACGGCCGGGACGGCGGGCCCGAGGTGGACGAGCTGCGGACCGCCTTCAACACGATGCTGGAGCACATTGACGACTCCCTCGCCGTGCGCGCGGAGGCCGAGCAGCGGCTGCGCCGGTTCGTCGCGGACGCCTCGCACGAGCTGCGCACCCCGCTGATGTCGGTACGCGGCTACGCCGACCTCTTCCAGTACGCCGCCGCCAACGCCCCCGAGGAACGCGACCGGCACCTGGCCCGGCTGCGCGCCGAGGCCGCCCGGATGGGCGTCCTCCTGGACGACCTGCTGCTGCTCGCCCGGCTGGACGCGGCGGAGGTGGAGGCGCCGCTGCGACTGGAGGACACCGACCTGGTCGAGTTGGTGCGCCAGGCCGCGGACGCCTTCCGCGCGGGCCGCCCCGACCATCCGTTGACCGTGCTCGCGGGGCCGCGGCCGGTGCGGCTGCGGATGGACCCGCTGCGCATCCGGCAGGTCGTCGACAACCTCCTCACCAACGCCGCCGTGCACACCCCCGCAGGGACGAAGGTGTCGGTGGAGGTGTGCCTCGTGCCCGGCTCGGCCGAGGTGCGGGTCGCCGACACCGGTCCGGGCATCCCGCCCGACGACCGGGCCCGGGTCTTCGACCGCTTCTACCGCGTCGACAAGGCCCGCAGCCGCGACCGCGGCGGCAGCGGTCTCGGCCTCGCGGTCGCCCAGTCCCTGGTCCGGGTCCACGGCGGCCGCATCGAGCTGGACAGCGAGCCGGGGGCGACGGCCTTCACCGTCCGCCTGCCGCTCGACGGGAACGGGAATGAGCCACCGGCCGCCCAGAGTCCGGAAAACACCGCGGTCTAGACTCGTCCGGCACAGCCCGTACGACCATGGCCAACAGTCTCCGCCAACCCGAAGGGCCCCGGCGCCTTGATACGGATCGAATCAGTCACCAAGCGGTACCCGGACGGCACGGTGGCGGTCGACCGGCTCTCCATGGAGATACCCGACCGCTCGATCACCGTCCTCGTCGGACCGTCGGGCTGCGGCAAGACGACCACCCTGCGGATGATCAACAGGATGGTCGAACCGAGCGAGGGAACGATCCTCCTCGACGGCGAGGACATCCAGCGGCAGCCCGTTACGACTCTGCGCCGGTCCATGGGATACGTCATCCAGAACGCCGGCCTCTTCCAGCACCGCACGATCGTCGACAACATCGCGACCGTGCCGCGCATGCTCGGCTGGGGCAAGCAGAAGGCCCGGGACCGTGCGGCCGAACTGATGGAGCGCGTGGGCCTCGACGCCGCGCTCGCCAAGCGGTACCCGTACCAGCTCTCCGGCGGTCAGCAGCAGCGCGTCGGCGTGGCCCGGGCGCTCGCCGCCGACCCGCCGGTGCTGCTCATGGACGAGCCGTTCTCGGCGGTCGACCCCGTGGTGCGCAAGGTCCTCCAGGACGAACTGCTGCGCATCCAGGACGAGCTGGGCAAGACCATCGTCTTCGTCACCCACGACATCGACGAGGCGATCAAACTCGGCACGATGGTCGCCGTGCTGCGTGAAGGCGGCCACCTCGCCCAGTACGCGCCCCCCGCCGAGCTGCTGTCCGACCCCGCCGACGCCTTCGTCGAGGACTTCCTCGGCGCCGACCGCGGCATCCGGGGCCTGTCGTTCTTCCCGTCCGC
This sequence comes from Streptomyces purpurascens, assembly GCF_045040895.1. Classification (NCBI taxonomy): domain Bacteria; kingdom Bacillati; phylum Actinomycetota; class Actinomycetes; order Kitasatosporales; family Streptomycetaceae; genus Streptomyces; species Streptomyces purpurascens. The sequence continues at coordinate 7,232,556 of NZ_CP108341.1, forward strand.
CGGGCTCACGCTGACGACCGACCCGGTGATCCGGGCCGACGCCACCGCCGAGCAGATCGCGGCCCCCGACGCCCCCTGGCTCCTGGTGACCGACACGGACGGCAGGCCGCTCGGCTGGAGCGCGCCGCAGGATCTGGCGGCCGGGGACATCAGGCCGGACCAACTCCTGTCCTACGGACGGCCGTTCGTGCCCGGCACCGACTCGCTGCGGGCCGCCCTCGACTGCGCCGTGCTCTCCCCGACCGGCTGGGCCGTCGCCGTGGACGCCGGCGGACGGGTGACCGGAGTGGTCGCCCAGCAGACCATCGGCGAGGCGATCCGCAGCGCCCACGAGGCCCGCCGCGACGACGAGAAGGTCGCCGGATGAGCGACTTCCTCCACGACTTCTTCGACATCCCGAGCGACCTCCAGCACAGCTGGTTCGGGCTGATCGGGCTGCACCTGAGGGAGGCCCTGCTGCCGGTCGCCGCCGGACTGCTCCTGGCGCTGCCGATCGCCCAGCTCTGCGTGCGCTTCCGCTGGCTCTACCCGCCCGTCCTCGGCCTGACGACCGTCCTGTACGCCATCCCGTCCCTGGCGTTCTTCGTCGTGCTCATCGACTACACGGGGCAGACCGAACTCACCGTGATGATCCCGCTGGCCGTGTACAGCCTGGTGGTGCTCGTCCCGGCGATCGTCGACGGGGTGCGCTCGGTGCCCCCGGAGACCCTGGCCGCCGCCACCGCCATGGGCTTCGGGCCGGTACGGCGGTACTTCCAGGTGCAGTTGCCGATCGCCGTACCGGCGATCATCGCGGGCCTGCGGGTGGCGACCGTGTCGAGCATCTCCCTCGTCAGCGTCGGCATGCTGATCGGCAACCAGGGCGCGCTCGGCAACCTGCTCCACGACGCCCAGATCTACAACCGGCCCGAGCTCACCTGGAACTCCGTGATCACCACGGCGCTCCTGGCCATCCTCGTCGACGCACTGCTGGTCCTCGTCCGCGTGCTGCTGACGCCGTGGATGCCGAGCGGGACGGTCCGCCGCAAGCCGGCGCCCGCCCTTAAGGACGCTGCCCGGTGAACGTACTCAACTTCGTCAACTCGTTCTTCAGCGACAGCGCCCACTGGCAGGGCTACGACGGCATCCCGGCCCGGCTCGGGGAGCATGTCCAGTACACCCTGGAGGCGCTGCTCCTCGCCGCCGCGATCGGACTGCCGATCGGCCTGGTCACCGGTCACTACGGGCGCGGCGGGAACGCCCTGTCCCTGGTCGCCACCGCCGGGCGGGCCCTGCCCAGCTTCGGTCTGCTGGTGCTGATGACCACCCTGCTGGGGTTCGGGATGCTGCCCGTGATGATCCCGCTGGTCATCCTCGCCGTCCCGCCGATCCTGGTCACCACCTACGAGGCGATGCGTTCCGTCGACCCCTCGCCGGTGGACGCCGCCCGCGGCATGGGCATGCACGAGTCCCGGATCCTCTTCCAGGTGGAACTGCCGGTCGCGCTGCCGCTGATCCTGAGCGGCCTGCGCTCGGCGGCCATCCAGATCGTGTCGACGGCCACCATCGCCGCGTACGTCAGCCTGGGCGGCCTCGGCCGGTACATCGTCGACGGCCTTTACCAGCGCGACTACGAGAAGGTGGTGGGCGGCGCGACGCTGGTGGCCGTCCTCGCGCTGGTCACGCTCGCGCTGTTCTGGGCGGCGGCCCGGGTCGCGGTGTCGCCGGGTGTGCGCAGGAGATGACGCCAATTGGTAACCAAGCTGCTCTTGACTGACCGAATATCCGCTGGCTTGGATCAGTGGGTGATTACTACACGGAAGAGCAGCACCCGGTCCATCACGAGGCACCCCGGCGCGGCAGCGGTCGCGCTGGCCGCGGCGGCAGCTCTTCTCGGGGGCTGTTCCTCCGGCGGCACCTCCGACGACCCGCTCAAGGGCGGCGGGGCGGAGGGCGGCGCCGTCGTCGTCGGCTCCAACAACTTCGCCGAGTCCATCCTGCTCGCCGACATCTACGGCGAGGCCCTCAAGGCCAAGGGCATCAAGGTCACCTACAAGCCCAACATCGGCAGCCGGGAGACCACGTACGGTCTGATGAAGAACGGCAGCGTCACCGTGCTGCCGGAGTACAACGGCTCCCTGCTGGCCTACCTCGACGCCAAGGCCAAGCCGAAGACGGTCGAGGAGACCACGACCGCCATCGACGGCAAGCTCGACTCCAAGCTGGAGCTGCTGAAGCCGTCGGCCGCCCAGAACAAGGACTCCGTGACGGTCAACGCGGAGACCGCGAAGAAGTACAAGCTGACCTCGGACTCGTCCATAGCGGACCTCAAGGACGTCGCGGGGGACCTGGACTTCGGCGGCTCGCCGGAGTTCCAGACCCGGCACCAGGGTCTGGTGGGCCTGAAGTCGGTGTACGGGCTGGAGTTCAAGTCCTTCAAGTCGCTCGACGCGGGTGGTCCGCTGACCCAGACGGCGCTGAAGAAGAACACCGTGCAGGCCGCGGACCTCTTCACCACCGACCCGACCATCGCCCGGGACAAGTTCGTCGTCCTGAAGGACCCGGAGAACCTCTTCGGCTTCCAGAACGTGCAGCCGCTGGTCCGCAAGGGCGAGCTGTCCAAGGAGGGCGCCGCGGCACTCGACGCGGTCTCGGCCGAGCTCGACACGGCCGCGCTGCTCGAACTGGACGCGAAGGTCCAGCTCGAGAAGCAGGACCCGCTGGACGTGGCCAAGGAGTGGCTGAAGTCGGCGGGCCTGACCTGACCCGCCCGGCCGACGGTCAGGCGTGACCGGCACTCCGATCACGCCTGACCCGGTTCACCCCTGCCTTCGACGGTCACACCCGGCTGCCCACGCCGAGTTCGGCCCGCGCCCGGGCCGCCGCGCCGATCGCCACGGCGTCGTCGCCCAGCAGCGCGGGCCGCACACGCACCGGGTGGCCGCTGACCGGCGGTTCGGCGGCGAGGGCGGCGAGCAGGGGCGGCTCCAGCAGCGACCAGGCCCGGCTGACACCCCCGCCGACGACGCACGAGGTCACATCCAGCAGCCCGGCCGTGACCAGAACGGCCCGGGCGACGGCCACCCCGGCGGCCTCGAACACGGCCAGGGCGTCCTGGTCACCCCGAGCCGCCAGCTCGGCGACAGCCCGGGCGGAGAGAGCCGGCCGGACTTCCCCGGCCCGCCCGCCTGCTTCGGCCTCGCGGAGGCCCACGGCCCGGTCGGCTCCCCGCCCCTGGCCGGACTCCCGGACCCGGCCGGGAAGCTGCCCCCGGCCGGCTTCCTCGGCCCGTTCGGGTGGCCCGGCCCGATCGACGCCCTCGACCTCTGATCCCGCCACCCGTTCGGCATACCTGGCCGCGATCGCACGCCCCGACGCCAAGGTCTCCAGGTGGCCACGGCCCCCGCACGTGCAGGGCAGGTCGCCGAAGCCGGGGACGTGGCCGATCTCGCCCGCCGCTCCGTGCGGGCCGTCGTACAGCCGGCCGTCCAGCCACAGCGCGCCGCCGACCCCGGTGCCGAGCGTCATGCCGAGCACGTGCGGCTCACCCGCGGCGGCGCCCCCGACGGCCTCGCCGCGCAGGAACGCGTTGACGTCGTTGTCCAGGTACGCGGGGACGCCCAGCCCCTCCTGGACCGCCGCCGTCACCGGGAAACCGGCCCAGTCGCGGAAGGAGTCGCTGGCCACGAGGATCCGGCCGGCCCGGGCGTCCACCACGCCCGCCGCACCGACCCCGACGCCGAGCAACCGCGCCGCCGTGCGGCCGAGGAGCAGCCGTACGGCGTCCAGCGCCGCGTCCGTCATCGCCCCGCCGCCCTCGGCCGCCGGGGTGGGCACGGCCACGCGGTCCACGACCCGGAGATCCGCCGCGCACAGCACCACCTGGGTGGTGGTGCCGCCGATGTCGACACCGGCGACGACCTCGACAGCGCCGGTCACGCCGTGGCCCCCGTCCCGAGGGCCGCCGCCCGGCGCCGCCGTTGCAGCACCGGATCCGGCACCGGCACGGCGGCGATGAGCCGCCGGGTGTACTCCGTCTCCGGCTGCGACAGGGTGGACCTGGTCGGTCCCTGTTCCACCACCTGCCCGGCCCGCATCACCACCACGCGCCGGGCGAACTCCTGCACCACGGCCAGATCGTGCGACACGAACAGGCAGGCGAACCCGAGCTCGCGCTGCGACTCGGCGATCACCTCGAGCACCGTCCGCTGCACGCTCACGTCGAGCGCGCTGGTCGGCTCGTCCGCGACCAGCAGCCGTGGCTGCAGCACCAGCGCCCGCGCCAGACTCACCCGCTGCCGCTGACCACCGGACAGCTCACGCGGTCCCCGGCCCGCCACCTCCTTCGGCAACCGCACCAGTTCGAGCACCTCGGCGACCCGCGCCCGCCGCTCGGCCGCCGGCATCCCCCGCCGGTGCACCCGCAGCGGCTCGGCCACGCACTCCGCGACACTCATCCGCGCGTCCAGCGAGGCCACGGGGTCCTGGAGCACCACACCGACCCCGGACAGCCGCGCACGGCGGCGCCGCCCCCGCACCCGGCGCAGATCGCCGCCGAACAGCGACACCGTGCCGGAGGACGGCCGGACCAGCCCCAGCGCGACCCGCGCCGCCGTCGACTTGCCGGACCCCGACTCGCCGACCAGGCCGACCGTCTCACCGGGACGGACGGTGAGGGACACGTCCTCAAGGGCCTGTACGGCACGGGGTCCCCGCCCGAACCGCACGGAGACGTCCCGGAGTTCGACCACCGCGTCCTGTGGGGGACGCTCCGGAGGCGGCGGCCCTGCCTCCGGCTCGCCGACCGCCAGGCGCGGCACCGCCGCCAGCAGCCCCCGCGTGTACTCGTGCCGCGGCCGCAGCAGTACCTCCTCCACCGTCCCGGTCTCCACGATCTCGCCCCGCAGCATCACGGCCACCCGGTCGGCGAAGTCCGCGACCACACCCATGTTGTGCGTCACGAGCAGCACCCCCGTGCCCGAGTCGGCCGCGAGACCCCGCAGCAGGTCCAGGATCCCGGCCTGCACGGTGACATCGAGGGCCGTGGTCGGCTCGTCCGCGACCAGCAGCCCCGGCGAGTTGGCGATCGCCATGGCGATCACGACCCGCTGCCGCTGCCCGCCCGACAACTGGAACGGGAACGCCGAGGCCCGCCGCTCCGGCTCCGGAACGCCCACCCGGCGCAGCAGCTCCACAGCTTCCCGGGCGGCCTCGGCGCGCGACATCGTCCGGTGGTTCCGCACGACCTCGGCGATCTGCGCGCCGACCCGGGTCAGCGGGTCCAGTGCCGTCGCGGGTTCCTGGAACACCATCGAGGCCGTACGGCCGCGCATCCGGGCCAGTTCGGCCTCGGGCGTGCCGACGACCTCGGCACCGTCGACCGTGACGCTCCCGGAGACCCGGGCGCTGCCCGGCAGCAGTCCCAGCGCGGCCAGCGCCACCGTCGACTTCCCCGACCCCGACTCGCCGACCAGCGCCAGCGTCTCCCCGGACCGGACCCGCAGCGACACGTCCCGCACGGCGGGCACGTCACCGGTGTCGGTCGTGAAGGTCACGCCCAGCTTCTCGATCTCCAGGATGCTCACGCACGCCCCTTCACGTCGAAGGCGTCGCGCAGCCCGTCGCCGATCGCGTTGAACGCGCACACGACGAGAATGATCGCGAGGCCCGGCGGAACGATCAGCCACCAGCGTCCGGAGTACGCCGCCGTCAGACCGGCCGACAGCATGCCGCCCCAGTCCGTCGCCGGCGGCTGGACACCCAGGCCGAGATACGACACATACGCCACGAGCAGGATCGCGTCGGCGATCTGGAACGTCGCCGCGACCACGATCGTGGACACCGAGTTGGGCAGGATGTGCCGGCCGATCGCCCGCCCGTGCGTCCCGCCGATGGCGCGCAGGGTCAGCACATAGTCCCGGCTCTTCAGCGTGAGCGTCTCCGCCCGCACCAGCCGCGAGGGCACCAGCCACGACACGACCCCGAGGATCCCGACCAGCCCGAGCGGCCCCGGATCGGTGATGGCGGACACCACGAGCAGGATGAACAGCGCGGGAATCGCGATCCCCGCGTCCACGACCCGCATCATGACGGCGTCCACCCAGCCGCCCGCGTATCCGGCGATCGCCCCCCACAGCGTGCCGATGACGGTAGCGAGCAACCCGGCGGCAAGCCCCACGAGCAACGAGATCTTCCCGCCGTACATGAGCCGCCCGAGCTGATCGTGCCCGACGGCGTCCGTACCGAGCCAATGGGCCCCACCGGGCGCGAGATTGACCTGGGAGAGATCCGTATGGGTCTGGTCGGTGGAATACACCAACGGCCCGACGAAACAGAAGAGCAGGAACAGAAAGAGGACCACGAGCCCAGCCACAGCCAGCCGATTGCGCGCGAAGCGCGCATTCAGGGGCGCGGGGAACTGCGCGAACAACCCCCACCGGCCCGCGGCAAAAACACGACCACTCACACCCGCCCCTCCTTGACCCGAGGATCCACAACCCGCTGCACCACATCCGCCAGCAAGGTCCCCACCACCGTCGCCACGGAAATGACCAGCACACACCCGAGCAACACCGGGTAATCAGAGGCCTGCGCCGCACTCCAGAACAGCAGCCCCATTCCCGGGTAGTTGAAGAGCTGCTCCACCACCAGCGCACCCCCGAACAACACCGGCACGTAGTACCCGAGCATCGCGATCACCGGCGTCAGCGAATTCCGGAACACATGCCGGAAGAGAATCGCGTACGGCCCGGATCCACCCGCCCGGGCCGTGCGGACGTAGTCCTCGGAGAGGTTCTCCAGCGTCGAAGCCCGCATGTACCGGCTGAACACCGCCACCATCGACGCCGCCCCCGTCGCCACCGGCAGCACCAGCCCCACCGGATCCGCGAACACCTGCCCCAGCGTGTCCCCCTGCGGCGCCTGGGAGGGGAACCAGTTCAGCACCTGCGTGAACAGCAGGATCAGCAGCAGCCCCAGGAAGTACACCGGCGTGGAGTACGCGACGAAGCTCAGCGTGGTGACGACGTAGTCCACCGGCCTGTTGCGCCGCACCGCCTGCCACATGCCCAGCGGCACCGCCAGCAGCAGACCCACGAGGGCGGACAGGACCGTCAGGACCAGCGTCTTCGGAAGGCGCTGTGTGATGAGCCGGGAGACGGCCTCGTTGAGCGTGTACGAGGTCCCGAGGTCGCCGTGCAGCAGGGTGCCGAGATAGTGGACGTACTGCACGGGCAGGGGCCGGTCCAGCCCCTGTTCGTGATTGAACGCGGCGATCTGCTGGGCGGTCGCCTGCGGGCCGAGGATCCCGCGGGCGGGACCCCCGGGCAGCGCGTGCAGAAGGCAGAACACCACGACCGTGACGAGGAGGATGACGACGAGGGCCTGAAGGACCCGCCGGGTCAGGTACCAGACGGTGTCCATGGCTCAGTCGGTCCACTTCCACTGGGCGGGGTGGAAGTCGGCGAGCGAGTCCTGGGAGAAGCCGCCGAGGCCCTTCCTGACGACCGAGATCTGGTAGACGGGCTCCGGCAGCCAGACCACCGGGAGGTCCTTGGCGAGGGCCTCGCTGTACTTCTGGATCGCCTCGTTCGAACTCGACGTCGTGGACGCGGAGATGAGCTTGTCCACCTCCGGGTTGGAGTAGCTGCCGAAGTTCGAGCCGCCGCCGGTCTGGAACAGCGAGTCGCCGGTCGGGAACGCCGGGAAGTACCAGCTGCCCGCCGTACCGAAGAAGGACAGCTGCCACGAGCAGACGGGCTGGTTCGCCTTGCACTGCGGGGTCTGCGACAGCACCGAGTTGACCGGGGCCGTCTTGATGGAGAACTTGATGCCGGTCTTCGCGAGGGAGGACTGGATCGCGCTCATCATGTTGTCCGTCACCGTCGAGCCGGACTGCGACAGCACCCGCATCTCGAACTTCGTCCCCTTGGCGACCCCCGCACCGCACTTCGCGGGTTCGGCGCACGTCATCACGCCGCCCCGCTCGCTCCAGCCGTGCTCGGTGAGCAGGGTGCGCGCGGCGCCCGTCGAGTACGGGTACGGGTTGCTCTTCTGCGCGGGCGAGACGAAGTCGGAGGCCTGTCCCTGCGGGACGGGTCCGTAGCCGGGCACCGCGGTGCCGTTGAAGATGACCTTCGCCAGGCCCGCCTGGTCGATGGAGCGCTGGACGGCCTGCCGGGCGTACGGCTGCTTGAACACCGCGCCCATCCGGGGGTTGTTGAAGTTGTACGGCATGTACGTGATCGCCCAGCCCGACCACGGCTTCACCTCGTAACCCCGCGCGGTGAAGCTCTCCTTCTGGTCGAGGTCGCCCGCCTCGATGTAGCCGTAGTCGACGGTGCCTGAGCGCAGCGCGTTCTTCTCGGCGTCCGCGGTGGTGAACGGCAGCAGGTTCACGGTCGGGATGTTCGCCTTCTCCCCGCCGTCGTACTTCTTGCTGGCGGTGAGGACGACCTTGCCGGCCGTCGAGAAGGACTTCACCGCGTAGGGGCCGCTGATGGTCTTCCACAGCGGGTTCGTGGCGTAGTCGCCGATGTTCTTCGCGGCGTTGTTGAGGGCGGTCCACACCTGCTTCGGGTCGCCGCCCTTGTCCCAGACGTGCTGGGGGAGCGGCGTGATGGAGCTCAGCTCGTTGGCGAGCATCCACTGCGGGTTGTAGGCCTTGTCGAAGGTGATCGTGAAGTGGCGGTCGTCGACCGGCTTGAAGGACGTCCAGTTGTCGGGTGCCTGGCCCGGGTTGTAGCCCGCCCACTCGCTCTTGTTGGCCTTGATGAGATCGAACCAGAACTTCACGTCGCGGGAGGTGATGGGCTTGCCGTCGCTCCAGTGCCGGTCGCCCAGCGTGATCCGCACGCTCCTGTTGTCGGCGGCGAAGTCGGCGGCGGTGGCGACCGACCCCTTCTTGTTCCAAGCGATCTTGCCGGTCGAGCCGTCGTAGGCGATCAGCGGCTCCCACAGGGTGTTCGCGATGGAGATGTTGTTGGTGTTCAGATGGGCCGCCGTACCGATCGGCAGGATCCAGTTCGGCGTGAAGTTCGCGGGCAGCGCGTAGGCGATCGAATCGCGGGACGACGCGGACGACGTGCCGCTCGTCCCGGAGCAGCCCGCGAGCAGCAGCGTGCCCGCGCCGAGGGCGGCACCGGTGAGCAGTCTCGTGCGAGCAGGGGACATGGCTCTCCTCGGAGACAGAAGCCGGGGTCGGGGGGTGGAGCCAGTGAACGCCCGCTGTGTTCGAAGAAACAGACGTGCATGGGTAAAAAGTCTGTTTCTGCTGTTCTGGAAAAAGCCGCGAGAGGGTCTTTCTGGCCTACGCTCACTGCCCCGGCCGGCCGCTGACGGAAGTAACCGCATCCATGCCTGAAAAAAGTGCTCCGTTGAGCGGACGCGTCCTCGAACTCCTCGCCTCCGGGCAGGCGTCGACCCGCACCGAGCTGGCACAACTGCTCGGCGCAGCACCCTCGACCGTGTCGTTCACGGTGAGCCAGCTGATGTCCCACGGACTGGTCGCCGAGGAGGGCACCGTGTCCTCCACCGGCGGGCGTCCGCGCAAGGTGCTGCGGCTCGGCGGCAGCGACGGGTTCGCGGTCGCGGCCGAACTCGGCGGCCGGCACGCCCATGTGGGCGTCGTCCTGCCCGGCGGCGGACTCACCGACGTCTCCACCGTGCCGTTCCCGACGGACCACGGCCCCGAGGCCGCCCTGCCCGGACTGGCCGAGACCCTCCTCGCGCTCGCCGAGCAGCACGGCCGGCACCTGCTCCGGGGCGTCGGCCTGTCGCTGCCCGGTCCGGTCGACGTCGCCACCGGCGTCGTCACGCTCCCGTCCCGGATGCCCGGCTGGAACCGCTTCCCGGTCCGCGCCTGGCTGGAGGACCACTTCGGCGTCCCGGCGGCCATCGAGAACGACGCCAACTGCATGGCCGTCGGCGAACACACCGTGCAGCCTCCCGAGCGCCGCCAGTCGATCATGGTGAAGACCGGTACGGCCATCGGCGCGGGCGTCATCGCCGACGGGCGGCTCTACCGGGGCGGTTCGGGCGCCGCCGGCGAGATCACCCACGTCCGCGTCGAGGCCGGCCACGACATCCCCTGCTCCTGCGGCAACACCGGCTGCCTGGAGACCGTCGCCTCCGGCGCGGCCCTGGTGCGCATCCTGCGCGGCCGCGGCCTCGACGTGTCCTCCACCGAGGACGTCGTACGCCTTGCCTCCGACGCCGACCCCGAGGCGACCCGGGCGGTCCGGCAGGCCGGGCGCTACCTCGGCATGGTGCTGGCCGCCAACGTCAACTTCTTCAACCCCGACGCCGTGTACCTCGGCGGCATCCTCTCCACCCTGGAGCCCTTCGTGGCCGCCGTGCGCAGCCAGCTCTACGAGGGCTGCCACCCGCTGGTGACCGAGCACCTGGTGATCGAACGGGCCAGCCTCGGCGCCGACGCCGGACTCGTCGGCGCCGGCCAGTTCGCCCTCCAGCGGGCCCTGGCCCACGCCCTGCACACGGCCACCGGCACCCCGCACCCCTGAGCCACCGGCACCCGTCACCCCTGACATCCCGGAGGAGCCATGTCCGTACCGTCCCGCCCCGTGATCGCGATCGCCGGACTCGGTATCGAGTCGTCGACCTTCTCCCCGGCCCGCACCGAGGCCCCCGCCTTCCACCCGCTGCGCGGCGCCGACGTCCTGACCCGCTATCCGTTCCTCGCCCCGGGCCAGCCGCTCCGGGACGCCGCCGACTGGCGCGGTGCCCTCGTCGGCAAGGCCCTGCCCGGCGGCACCGTGACGGCGGCTGCCTTCGCCGAGCTGTCCGGGGAACTCCTCGACCGGCTACGGGCGTCGGGACCGCTCGACGGACTCTGGTTCGACATCCACGGCGCCATGACGGTCGAGGGACTGGACGACGCCGAGGCGGTGCTCCTGGCCCGGATCCGCGAGGTGACAGGACCGGACGTCATCGTGTCCACCTCCATGGACCTGCACGGCAACGTCTCCCGCGACCTCGTCCACCGCACCGACCTGATCACCTGCTACCGCATGGCCCCGCACGAGGACGCCATGGAGACCAAGGAGCGTGCCGCCCGCAACCTCGTAGAGCACCTCGTGAGCGGTGCGCCCCGCCCGGTCAAGGCGTGGGTCCCGGTGCCCGTCCTGCTGGCCGGGGAGCAGACCTCGACCCGGATCGAACCGGCCAGGAGCCTGTACGCGGCCGTGGCCGAGGTCGCGGCGGCCGACGGGGTGACGGACGCCGCGGTCTGGGTCGGCTACGCGTGGGCGGACGAGCCGCGCAACCGGGCCGCGGTCGTGGTCACCGGTCCTGAGCCGGACGCCGTCCGCGCGGGCGCCGAGCGCCTGGCCCACGGCTTCTGGGCGGCCCGGCACGACTTCGCCTTCGTCGCCCCCACCGGCACCCTCGACGCGTGCCTCGACGCGGCCCTGGCCTCCGCGTCCCGCCCGTACTTCGTCAGCGACACCGGCGACAACCCCACGGCGGGCGGCGCCGGCGATGTCACCTGGGGCCTCGAACAGGTGCTGGCCCGCCCCGAGTTCAAGGATCCGGCCGGTCCGTCCGTCCTCTACGCGTCCCTGCCGGGCCCGGACGCGGTGGACACGGCCGTGCGGGCGGGCGTCGGCGCGACGGTCACCGTCACCGCCGGTGCCGATGTCGACGACCGGCACGCCGGGCCGCTCACCCTGACCGGCGTGGTGCACGCCGTCCGGCACGGCGACCGGGACGCCGAGACGGAGGTCGTGCTGCGGGTCGGGAGCGTGCACGTGATCCTCACTCGGCTGCGCAAGCCTTACCACCACGAACACGACTTCACGAACCTGGACCTGGACCCGCGCGGCGCCGACGTCGTCATCGTCAAGATCGGCTACCTGGAGCCCGAGCTCTTCGCCATGGCGGCCGACTGGAAGATGGCCCTCACACCGGGCGGCGTCGACCAGGAGCTCACGCGTCTCGGCCACCACCGCATCCACCGGCCGATGTTCCCCTTCGACCCGGAGATGGCGGACCCGGAACTCAGGGCCCGGATCGTCCCGCCCTCGAACCAGCCCTGAAGACCGGCCCCTAAGCCTGGACGGCCGACGCGATCAACTGGTCGATCAGGGCGATCAGCACGTCCCGGCACGACTCCCGGTCCCGCGCGTCGCACAGCAGCACCCGCACGTGCTCCGGCACCGCGAGCGCGTCCCGGATGTCCTCGGGCGGATACGGGTGCTTGCCGTGGAAGCCGTTGACCCCGACGACGAACGGGATCTCCCGGCGTTCGAAGAAGTCGATCGCGGCGAAGCTGGACTCGGGTCTGCGGACGTCGACCAGGACCACGGCGCCGAGCGCGCCGAGCGCCAGGTCGTTCCACATGAACCAGAACCGCTGCTGCCCCGGCGTACCGAACAGGTACAGCACCAGTTCCCGGCTGATGGTGATTCTGCCGAAGTCCAGGGCCACGGTGGTGGCCCGCTTCTCCTCGATGCCGTCGAGGTCGTCGATGCCCAGACCGGCCATGGTCAGGGGTTCCTCGGTGCGCAGCGGGGCGATCTCGCTGACCGACCCGACCATGGTGGTCTTGCCCACGCCGAAGCCCCCGGCGATGAGGATCTTGACCGTGTCGGGTGCCGAGGACGCGTCTGTGACGGGGTCAGAGCCGGCCAAGGCCGTCCCTCACTTTCTGCAGCAGGTCCAGGTCCGGAGTGGTACGGGAAACGAGGCGCGGCGGGCGGACGGTGATCCGGCCCGCCTCCAGCAGGTCGCAGAGCAGGATGACGACCACGCTCACCGGCAGGTCGAGCCGGGCGGCCAGCTCCGCCACGGCGACCGGCTCGGCACAGAGCCGGAGGATCCGGGTGTGCTCGGGCTGGCACCGGGCCGCGGTGGCCGGCGGCGGATCGACCGCGGTCACCGTCGCGATGAGCGTGAAGTCGGCACGGCTGGGCCGCGTCCGGCCACCGGTCAGGGCGAACGGTCGTACGAGCCGGCCCGCCGAATCGCCTTCGCCCACCTCACACGCCTGGGTCGACGACGGGTCCGGCCATGCCCCGCGGTGCCGCGCTGAGGTGCTCGCCGATCTTCTTCACCAGCATGTTCATCTGGTACGCCACCACACCGACGTCCGCGCCCGGGCCGGTCAGCACGACCAGATGGGCGCCGGGGCCGGCGGAGGTCAGGATCAGATAGCTGTTGGCCATCTCGATGAGCGCCTGGCGCACCGGACCGCCCCGGAAGTCCATGCTGACGCCCTTGCTCAGGCTCATCAGACCGGACGCGGTCGCCGCGAGCCGCTCGGCGTCGTCGCGCAGGAACCCGGTGGACTTGCTGACCACCAGGCCGTCCTCGGAGAGCACCACGGCCTGGTTCACGTCGGCGACCCGCTCCACGAGTCCGGTCAGCAGCTGGTCGAGCTGGGTGTGCGTGGCGGGGATGGGGCGTGTCATTGCGGAGTCCTTCGTCAGCGGTCGGCGGGCGGAGTCGAGGGGACGGCGTCGGCGGCGGCCTGCCGGGGTGGTGCGGCCGGGTCCTCGTCACGGGCCCGGAGCGTGCCGCGCTGGAAGCCGGCCAGGGAGGAGGCGGCGGCTTCCGCGGTGAAGTCGTCGAGGGAGCCGTCGTCGCCGTCGGGCGCGGACTCTTCGCGCAGTTCCTCGACCAGGCTGGTCTGCGGCACGCGACGGGGGAGCGGTGCGAGACCGTCCCCACGGGGGGTGGCGGGAGCGGCGGATGCCGTCCGGGTCGCGGCGAGGGTCCGCGACTCGCGATCGGAACCGGCGTCGCCGGCGCTGCCGCCGGTACCGGTGGTGCTCTCGGCCCCCTCGGCACCTACCGCGCTCCGGCCCTCGCCCGAGCGTTGCCCGTCTCCCGAGTTCTGCCCGTCGCCCGAGCCGCGTTCGCCGCCCGAGCCGCGTTCGTCCGCCGGGTCCCGCCCATCCTCCGGGCCTCCGCCGTCCTTCGGCCTGCTCGCTACCGGGACGCCCGCGCCCCTGGGGCCGCCGAGGGCCGCGAGGCTGTGCGTGCCGTTCAGGGCCTTCGCGTTCCGGGCGTCGGGTGTGCCGGCGGCCGGGACCTCCCGCACCACGATGTCGTGCGGAATCAGCACGATCGCCGTGGTCCCGCCGTACGGCGACGAGCGCAGGGTGACGGCGATGCCGTGCCGGTGGGCCAGCTGAGCTATCACGAACATGCCGAGACGCAGGTCGTCGGCGAGCGCGACCACGTCGAACTGCGGGGGCACCGCGAGCTGTTCGTTGAAGGACGCGTAGTCCTCCTCCGACATACCGAGGCCGCGGTCCTCGACCTCGACGACCAGGCCCTTGGCGACCATCCCGGCCCGCACCGTGACGGGGCTCGGCGCGGGGGAGTACGCGGTCGCGTTGTCGATGAGCTCGGCCAGCAGATGGATGACGTCGGCGACCGCGGGCGGGGCGACGTACACCTCCTCCTCGGTGTGCACCTCCACCCGCTGGTACTCGGCGACCTCACCGACCGCGCTGCGCAGGATGTCCATCAGCGCGACCGGCTCGGTCCAGCTGCGGCCCGGCCGTTCGCCGCTGACGATGACGAGGTTCTCCTCGTAGCGGCGCAGCTGGCTGGCCGTGGAGTCCAGTTCGTACAGGCCCTTGAGGATGTCGGGGTCGCTGTGCTCGCGCTCCAGCGCGTCCAGCTTGCTCAGCTGGAGGTTGACGAGGTTCTGGCTCTGCCGGGCGATGCCAAGGATGACCTTCTGGAAGCCGCGCCGGGTGTCGGCGAGTTCGACCGCGGTGTGCACGGCCGTGCGCTGGGCGGTGTTGAACGCCTGGGCCACCTGGCCGAGTTCGTCGTGCCCGTAGTCCAGCGGGGTCGTCGCCGACTCCGGGTCGACCGTCTCGCCCCGCTCCAGCCGGGCCACCACGTCCGGCAGCCGCTCCTTCGCGAGGCTGAGCGTGGCCAGGCGCAGACCGCGCAGCCGCCGGGACAGCGAGCGGGTGATCCGCCAGGACATGCCGACGCACAGCAGCAGCGCGAGCAACCCGCCGGCGCTCAGGGACGCCGCCTTGATCAGCGTCCCGTCCGCCTTGTCGGCGCTGCGCTCCAGCAGCCCCGTCGTCTGCTGCTCGATGAGACTCGCGTAGTGCGCGGACAGCTTGTCCATCGCGGCGTTCCACCGCTTCTGCGCGTCCGGCAGGGCGATCCGGTCCGCTTCGGTGCCGGAGTTCCGGGCCGCCAGCACCTGGTCCTCGATCGACTCCAGCGTCCGCCACTCCGGGCTCGCCAGGATCCGCTCGGTCTGTGCCTTGGCCTGGCCGGTCAACTGGGGCACGACCTGGTCCTGGACCAGCCAGCGCCGGGTGTTCACGAGTTCCGCGTACTGCACCCACGCCTTGTCGTCCAGATGCCCCGACGGCCAGGCCAGGGTCAGCTGCGCGTCCTCCCGGGAGACCAGCTCCGCCGCGTGCTCCAGCGCGACCAGCGGGCCGGCCTGCGAGGTGAGGTCGCCGTCGTCGACCTGGGAGAGCTCCTGGAAGGCGTGGATCTGGTCGTCGATGATCGAGGAGTACTGGTCCAGCGCCTGCTGGGGGGTGATGTCGGTGGGGTCGTCCACCTGGTCCCGGTAGTACTCGAGGCTCCCGACCGAACCCAGCACCGAGTACAGCCGGTCGGAGATGCGGGAGGGCGCCTTCTCGATCGCGTCCGCCTGCCCGACCAGCTTCGCGACCGCCTTGTCGGTCTCCTCGCGCTGCGCGTCGAGGGCGGTCCGGGAGCCGTGCGGCGAGGCCAGCCAGGCGGCCGACAGGCTGCGCTCCCGCTGCAACGCGAGCGTGGCGTCGGTACCCATGGCGCCGGTCGACCGGCTCAGCTCCGTCTGGTCACGCAGCCGCAGGCCCTCCGAGAACATCTGGATCGTCGTCACGCCCCACATGGCGGCGAGGGTGACGCTGGGCACCAGGGCCAGCAGCCACAGGGAGAGGCGTATGGAACCGAGACGGCGCCGGGCACCTGTCCGTCGAGACATCGTCGTCCTAGGGGCGATCAGCGGGGAGCGAGGAACGGGAGGCGGAACGGTCGGGGAGGGCGGGGGACGGTCGCGGGGGTGAGGGCGTGCCGGGCGCGGCACATGGGATGCGCAGGATGTTATCCGTACAAGTGGGCGTGCGAACCGGGCCTGACCGAATCTTTGGCGACACCGTCACAGGAAGTGTCCGGTCACCGGGTCCCGGCGGCGGCGAACCGTGCCACAGCGGACACGTTCGACCTGGTCACGAACGCCGGACCGGTGAGCACCGGAGCCGTCCCGCCGCCGCTGATGTTGCCGTTGGTGCGGTACAGCCACAGGGCGTCCACCGCGAGGTAGCCCTGCAGATACGGCTGCTGGTCCACGGCGAACTGCACATCGCCGCCCTGGACCGCCTTGACCAGGTCTTTGTTGAGGTCGAAAGTGGCGACCTCGGCTCTGCTGCCGGACTGCTCGACGGCCTTGACCGCGCTGAGCCCGTACTGGGCGCCCAGGGTGACGACCTCGTCGATGCTCGAGTCCTGTCGCAGCCGGGACGCGATCGTGGCGGTCACCGCGTTCATGTCGGCGCCGTCCACGTACAGGTTGTCGGTGTCGCCGCGGAACGTCTTCTTCACGCCGGCACAGCGGGCCTCCAGCGCGACGTTGCCCCGCTCGTGCACCACGCACAGGGCGTGCTTGGCCTTGACCTCGTCCAGCTTGTCGCCGACGGCCTGGCCCGCGACGGACTCGTTCTGGCCGAAGTACTCCAGGAGTCCCGTCGGCCGCCAGGCGTCGATGCCGGAGTTGAGCCCGACGACGGGGATGCCGGCAGCCTTGGCCTGGGCGACCGGGCCGCGCATCGCCGCCGGCTTGGCCAGCGTCACGGCGATGCCGTCGACCTTGTCGCGGACCGCGTCCCGCACCAGCGCGGCCTGCGCGGCCGGGTCGGAGTCGCCGGCGTACGTCAGGTCGATGCCGTCCTTGGCGGCCGCCGTCTCCGCGCCTTTGCGCACCAGGTCCCAGAAGGCGTCGCCCTTGCCGCCGTGCGTGACGAGGGCGACCTTCATCCCGCCGCCGGACCGGTCTGCCGTATCCGCCCCGTCGTCGGCCGCGCCGAGGACGGAGCAGCCGGACACCAGCAGACACGCGGCGGAGGCCAGGGCCACGGTTCGGGTGAGTCTCAGGGTGGTGGGCTGCGGGGGAGGAGTGTTCATGGGGGGTGGACCTCGCTGTGCGGCCGAGCAAGAGCAGGGTGAGAGCACAGCGGGGCCGTGAACGTGCACGACCCGATGACTCTCTCTGGCTCGGAGCCAACCGTGTGTGGCCACTGGTCGTCAAGTGAGCGGCCACAAGCCGTGAGTTCATGCTGCCGCATCGTGATGATCCGTCCGACGGGCCGAACGGCGAGGTCAGGGCCTCTTCCCCCGCTACGGCTTGCGCGCCACCGCCCCGTACATCGCGATGTCCTCGTCCCGGATGCCGACACCGTCTTTTTCCGTACCGTCCGTGCGGTTCGGACGCCACTTGTGGACCTGCGCGATGCCGGGCTCCACCAGGTCGAGACCCTCGAAGAACTCCGCCGCCTCGGGGAGGGTGCGCAGCCGCATCGGCATGCCGCGCGCGGCGTACTCCCGGGCCACCCGGCCGACCTCGTCGGGGGCGAAGTCGGCGGTGCCGACGGACATCGCGAGGCAGCTGCCGGGCGGCAGCGGGTCGAGGAGCCGGCGGACGATGCCGACGGCGTCGTGCTCGTCCAGCATGAAGTGCACGATCGCGATGACGGTCAGCGCGACCGGCTCCGACAGGTCGAGGGTCTCCCGGAAGCCGGGGGCGCCGAGGATGGCCGCCGGGTCGCGCATGTCCGCCTCGACGTACGCCGTCCTGCCCTCGGGCGTGCCGGACAGCAGGCCCCGGGAGAGGGAGAGGACGAGCGGGTCGTTGTCGACGTAGACGACCCGCGCGCCCGGGGCCGCCGCCTGGGCGATCTCGTGCAGGTTGGGCGGGGTCGGGATGCCGGTGCCGATGTCGAGGAACTGGCGTATCCCCGCCTCGGCGGCGAGATACCGCACGGCTCGGTGCATGAAGTCGCGGTTGGCCCGCATGTGGACCGGCAGGGCGGGCCACTCGCGGCACATGGCGTCGCCCGCCTCCCGGTCCGCGGGGTAGTTGTCGTCGCCGCCGAGGATGTAGTCGTAGATCCGCGCGGAGTGCGCGCTCTCGGTGTCGATACGGTGCTCCGGCATCCGGGCCTCCCAGTAGGCAACTCGCCTGTAACCGGCCACAGTTGGGCCGGTGGCGCGATTCCATCACTCCTGGCCCCGCGAGGGAAGAAACGGCTTTCCGGGGCGGGTGCCGCGGGCCGCCTAAACTGGTGCGGCTCGCGCGACGACGGGCGCGACGGGCACGACGGAAAGGGGCGGTGACGGTGGCGGCAGCCGGCAGTGGCTTCGAGGACCCGTCCGCCGACGTGCTCGCCCAGGCGGCCGCGGCCTTCGGGCTGCTGGCCTCGCCCGCCCGGCTGCACATCGTCTGGGCGCTGGCCCAGGGCGAGAGCGACGTCACCGGGCTCGCGGAGCGGGTCGGCGGCGCGCTGCCCGCGGTCAGCCAGCACCTCACCAAGCTGAAGCTGGCCGGCCTCGTCCGCTCCCGCCGCGAGGGCCGCCGGCAGGTCTACTACGTCGACGACCCCGACATCGTCGACGTCGTACGGCTCCTGGTGGGCCGGCTCACCGACCGCGCCGCACCGGCGCGGCGCCGGCTCCATGGTCTCTGAGACCGCCGGGGGCACCACCCTGGAGGTGCTGCGGCGGCTGGAATCGGGGCCCCGAGGGCTGACCGAGGCCGAGGCCGCGGCGAGGCTGCTCACCTCCGGCGAGAACACGCTGCCGGAGGCGCGCACACCGTCCTGGCCGCTCCGTTGCGGGCGCGCCCTGCGCGACCCCTTCACCGCCGTGCTGCTCTGTCTCGGCCTGGTGTCCGTCGCCATAGCGTCCTGGGGCACCGGGGTGGTCATCCTCGCCCTGGTCGTCGTGAGCTGCGTGCTGCGGGCGACGGGGGAACACCGGGCCGACCGGTCCATGTCCGCCCTGCGCGACCTGGTCGCCGGCACGGCTGCGGTGCTCCGCCGCACCGACGGCCGGGAGCCGCCGGAGTCCCGGGAGGTCCCGGTCGCCGAACTGGTCCCCGGCGACGTGATCCGCCTCGGCCCGGGAGACCTGATCCCGGCGGACGTGCGGCTGCTGCGGGCGCGGGGGCTCACGGTGCACGAGGCGGCCCTCACCGGGGAATCGGCGCCGGTGGACAAGAGCACCGCGGACGGGTCGGGCGAGTCCCTCCTGTGTTTCCAGGGCAGCACCGTCGCCTCGGGCACCGCCACGGCCGTCGTGGTCGCCACCGGCACCGGTACACGGTTCGCCGCCGCGCACCGGCAGCCCGCCGCGCGCCGGGAGGGCGGGGCCTTCGACCGGTCCGTGCACGGGATCTCCTGGGTGCTGATCCGGTTCATGCTGCTGACCCCGCCCCTGGTGCTGATGGCCAACGCGGCGCTGCGGGGACGCGGTCTGGAGACCCTGCCCTTCGCCGTCGCGGTCGCCGTAGGTCTGACGCCCGAGATGCTGCCGGTGATCGTCACCACCTGCCTGGCCCGGGGCGCCGCCCTCCTGGCCCGCACGCACGGCGTCATCGTCAAACGGCTGCCCGCGCTGCACGACCTGGGCGCCGTCGACGTGCTGTGCGTCGACAAGACCGGCACGCTCACCCAGGACCGGCCGGTCGTCGAACGCTCCCTCGACCCGGCCGGCCGGGACGATCCGGAGGTGCTGCACTGGGCCGCCGTCGGCGCCTGGTGGACCCTCCAGCTCGCCGAACTGCCCGCCCCGGACGCCCTCGACGAGGCCCTGCTGGAGGCGGCCGGGCCGGTGGGCGAGGAGTACGACGGGGTGGACGCCGTGCCGTTCGACCCGGCACGGCGGATCTCTACGGCGGTGGTACGCGGCTCCCTCGGGCGGCACACCGTCGTCGTCACCGGTGCCGTCGAGGCCGTGCTGGAGCGCTGCGCGACGGAACCCGGCGAGCGCGACCGGCTGCTGGCACTCGCCGCCCGGGAGGCGGACACCGGGCTGCGAGTGCTGGCCCTCGCCACCGCCGACCGGCCCGCCGGAGCCCGCGCCCCGACCGACCCCCGGGCTCTGGCCTTCCGGGGCCTGGTGACCTTCCGGGACGCCCTCGCCCCGACCGCCGCGGAGGCACTGCGCGGCCTGGCCGACCGCGGCGTCACCGTCAAGGTCCTCACCGGCGACCACCCGGCCACGGCGGCCCGGGCCTGCCGGGAACTGGGCCTGGATCCGGGGCGGGTACGGACCGCCGCGCACCTGGCGGACGCCGAGGCCGACGGGGCGACCGTGGTCGCCCGCTGCACCCCTCAGGACAAGGCCCGCCTCGTCGCCGCCCTGCGCGCCGCCGGGCACACCGTCGGGTTCCTCGGCGACGGCGTGAACGACGTGGCCGCGCTGCGTGCCGCCGACGTCTCTCTCGCGCCCCGCTCCGCCGTCGGCGTGGCCCGGGAGAGCGCCGACGTCGTCCTCGCCGAGAAGGACCTCACGGCGATCGGCCACGCGATCACGGCCGGCCGGCACGCGAGCGGCAACATCGCCTCGTACCTGCGCGTCACGCTCTCCTCCAACCTGGGCAACGTCGTCGCCATGCTCGCAGCGGGCCTGCTCCTGCCCTTCCTGCCGATGCTCCCGGCCCAGGTGCTCGCGCAGAACCTGTGCTTCGACGCGGCCCAGCTCGCCTTCGCCCACGACCGCCCCGGCGCGGCGGCGCTGCGCGGCCCGGCCGTGCTGCGGCCGCGCTCCTTCCTCCGGTTCGTCACCGGCTTCGGCCTGCTCAACGCGCTCGCCGACCTCGCCACCTTCGCCGTCCTCGCCCTCGCGCTCAACGGCCCCGACGCCGTGGACGACGAGGCCGTGTTCCACTCCGCCTGGTTCACCGAGAACCTGCTCACGCAGGCGCTGGTGATGCTGCTCCTGCGCAGCGGCCGGCGCGTCGAGGGGAGCAGGGTGCGGGGCCCGGTCGGCCTGGCGGCGGCCGGCCTCGCCGCCGTCGGCCTGCTGCTGCCGCCGAGTCCCCTCGGCGGCGCCCTCGGCATGACGGCCCTGCCCGCCGCGTACTACCTGCTGCCCGCCGTGGTGCTCGGTCTGTACGCCCTGGCCCTGACGGCGGCCAGGGCCAGGCACCGGCCGCGTCAGCCGTAGGTGAGGTCCGAACAGGGATTGTCGTCCGCCGAACGGGCCCCGTCGGCGACCTCGGACGGTACGGCCGTCGGAGCCGGGGACGCGGACGCGGTCGCCGCCGGGCTGCCGGCGTACGACTGGCCCAGCACGACCTTGATCCCGCTGCCGGTCACCGACCGGAGCCCGGCGCCGGGGAAGGCCGCCGCGACGGTCCGGGCCCGGTCCTCGAGGCCCGGGCCGTACTCGACCAGGGTGGTCGTGTGGTCCTGGTCGGACGCCGTCGCCGTACCCGTGACGGTGAAGCCGTCCGCGGTGAGGGCCTCGGCGGCGCGGGCGGCCAGACCGGGCACGGCGGTGCCGTTGTAGACGGCGACGTCGATGCCGTCACCGGAGACCGGCGCGGGGGACGAGGAGGCGGAGGGAGACGCGGCCGGGGCGGAGGAACCCGACGCTCCGGTCTGCTTTCCGCCGGCGTCCTTGCCGTCGATCGTGCGGTCGGCCTTGAGCGCGGCCCACAGGGCGTCGGCGTCCGGCTGCACGATCGCCACCCGGGAACCCTCGTAGCGCCAGGGCAGGGTGAGGAACTTCGTGTTGTGCAGGTCGATGTCCTTCAGGGACATCGCGAAGGAGATCAGCTTGCCGGCGGAGCCGAGGCCGGGGTCGACGGTCAGCGACTCGGTGGCGGCGTCGGCCAGCGGCAACAGCCGCGCCGGGGTGAGGCCCTTGCTCTTCACCTCCTTCAGCAGACTGGCCACGAACGCCTGCTGCCGCTTGATCCGGCCGATGTCGCTGCCGTCGCCGATACCGTGCCGGATCCGGACGTAGTCCAGCGCCCGCTGTCCCGACACGCTCTGCTCGCCCTTGTGGAACAGCAGCTTGCCGGGGGAGGTGAGATGTGGGTCGAGGTCGTTCTCGTACACGTCCTGCGGCAGGCATACCCGCACCCCGCCCACCACCTCCGTCAGCCGTGCGAAGCCCTTGAAGTCGACGACGACGGTGTGGTCGACGCGCAGCCCGGTGAGCTGTTCGACCGTGTTCTGCGTGCAGGCGGGGTTGCCCTCGGCGGTCTGGCCGACCGAGTACGCGGCGTTGAACATCGTGTCCGGCCGGGCCTTCGTCCAGCTGCCGTCGGGCAGTTTGCAGGACGGGACGGTGACCAGGGTGTCACGCGGGATGGAGACGGCGAGGGCGTGCCGGTGGTCGGCGTAGACGTGCAGCAGGAACGCGGTGTCGGAGCGGCCCACGTCGTCCTTGTCGCCGCCGCCCAGCGCGCTGTTGCCGCCGGTGCGGGTGTCGGAGCCGATGACCAGGATGTTCTCGCCCTTCGACGAGCCGGCCCCGGGGCGGTTGTCGGAGAGGCCGCCGGAGTCGAAGGTGCTGATGTCGCCGTCCAGCTTCAGATACAGCCAGCCGGCACCGCCCGCGGCGAGCACGACCAGGGCCAGGCAGACCAGGAGGGCGACGCGTGGGCCACGGCCGCGGCGGCGACCGCGCCGCCGCCTCTGGTCCCGGGGCGCGGCCCGGTGTCGCGGTGGCTCTGTCCTCCGAATACTGCTGACCGTCATCGGCGTCCGCTTGCCTCTCGCCCGGGGGTTGTACAGTTGCGCAATGTAGCAACTGTTGAAGAGAGGGAGGGCATGACGTGCTGCGCAACGGACTGGAGCCCTGGCATCTGCTGATCGTGGCGATCGTCGTGATCGTCCTGTTCGGCTCGAAGAAACTGCCGGACACGGCGCGTTCACTCGGCCGCTCGATGCGGATCCTCAAGAGCGAGGCGAAGGCACTGAAGGAGGAGGGCGCCGGGGAACCGGCCTCGGGAGAGCCGGACCTCCGGGATCCGGCGCCCTCCGCGGCGCCCGTCAGCCCGTCAGGACCGGCAGCGTCCGATGGCCGTGCGAGATGAAGGAGTCCACCGGCCGCAACTCCTCGGCCGGTACGGCGAGGGTGAGGCCGGGGAACCGTTCGAACAGGGCCGGCAGGGCCACGCGCGCCTCCAGCCGGCCGAGCGGGGCGCCCAGGCAGTGGTGGACGCCGTACCCGAAGGCCAGATGGTCCTTCGCCGCGCGGGTGACGTCGAAGACGGCGGCGTCCGGGCCGTGATGCTCCGGGTCGCGTCCGGCGGCGGCGTACGCGGCGAGGATCGCCTCGCCCTTGCGGATCACCGCGCCGTCCGGGCCGCCCAGTTCACCGAGGGGCAGATCCTCGACGGCGTACCGCAGCGGCAGGCTGGCCACCGGTGCCTCGGCCCGCAGGGTCTCCTCGATCACGTCGTCCCAGGAGGCGCGTCCGCCGCGGACGTGCGCGAGCTGGCCGGGGTGGGTGAGCAGCGCGTGGACGGCGTTGTCGAGCAGGTTGACCGTCGTCTCGTGGCCGGCGCTGATCATCAGCATCAGCGTGTCGAGCAGTTCCTGCTCACTGAGCCGCGTGCCGCTCTCCTCCTCGTGGGCGGCGATCAGCGCGGAGGTGAGGTCGTCCCCGGGCGCCGCCCGCTTCGCGGCGACGAGTTCACCGAGGACGGCGTAGAACCGGGCGTAGATGTCGGCGACCTCGGCCGCGTCGGCCGAGGTGTGGAAGACACCGTCCACCACGACCCGCAGCTCGTCCCCCAACTCCTCGGGCAGCCCGAGCAGTTCGCCGATGACCTGGATGGGCAGCGGGTAGCAGAACTCCTCCCGCAGATCGACCGCCTGGGCGTCCGCGCCGCCGCCGGCCCCGGCCTTGGCGACCCGGTCGAGCAGCGTCGCGGTGATCTCCTCGATCCGTGGCCGCAGCGCGTTGGTGCGGCGGGCGGTGAACGCCTTGGAGACGAGGGTGCGCAGCCGTTTGTGGTCGGTGCCGTAGGCCGTGAACATGTTCTGCACCGCGACCCAGGTGAACAGCGGCCAGTCCGGCGAGACCTCGCCGTCGATCCAGCGCTGCCAGTGCCGGCGCGGGTCCTTCGACACCCGTGGGTCGGTGAGCAGCCGTTTCAGAAGCGGGGTGCTGCTGACCGCCCAGGCCGGGACACCGTGGGGGAGTTCGACGGGGGTGACGGGTCCGCGCGCGCGGACCCGGGTCGCCTCGCCGTGGATGTCGCGGCCGGTCGGGTCGATCACAATCGGGTGGGTCTGATCCATCGGACTCTCCCTGGGCTGACGGCTGTTCGTGCGGCGCGCGCACGCCTCGTGGGCGAGAGCGCGACACGTCCAGCCAAGTCGCCGCGGCCGGGCGACGCCAGGGGGTCGGGGATCACTGACCGGAAGGGCATCACTGGCCTGAATCAGACAGCCTGGCCGGCCTCCCGCTCCAGGGGCCCCGCCACGGCCGCGGCCTTGGCCGCCTTTCTGCGCTGCCGCCGGCTGACGCGCGGCTCCTGGTCCGGGAGCCAGCCGAAGGTGAGACAGCTGCCGACGACGCCCAGGAGCATGCCCACGAAGAAGCCGCCCAGGTTCGAGGTCAGCCAGGTCCCCAGGGAGACCAGCACCCCGATGACCGAGTAGAACAGGCGCTGGGAGGGGCTGAAGAGGATCAGTACGCCGCACAGCAGCATCACGGTCGGAAGCAGATAGCCGGCCAGACCCTGCATGCCGACGTGCAGGATGACGTCCAGTGACGCCTTCAGGGTGAGCAGGACCTCCGCCCCGCCCAGGGCGAGCAGCAGCCCGCCCCAGAAGGGACGGCCCGCCTGCCACCGACGGAAGGCGGACCGGGACTTCCCGTGTGGGCCGCCGGGCATCAGCAGCCCGATTCGCTGAAGCCCAGCTTCAGCCCCGGCAGCTTGAACACACCGGCCGTCGTGGCGTAGTTGGTCTGCCGCAGGTTGGCGATGCGCACGGTGTCGGACTGCTGGCTGAAGACGCCAATCGGCCCGCGGCCCAGGTCTCCGGCCTTGTTGAGCTTGCTGGCGTCGTTGCCGATCTCGATGTTGGTGAAGGCCGCGTCACCCGAGAGCTGGGTGGAGTCGGTGGTCAGGTCGGTGGCCCGGACCTTCTTCGCACCTTCACCCGCCCTGATGATCAGGTTCGTGCCGCCCAGGTCCACGCTCTGGCACAGCTTGGTGAGCGTCGCGTCCTTGATCACGGACGTGACGACCAGCACCTGACCGCCCGTCTCACCCGCGTTGGGGCTGCCCTCGGCCATCTCGTCCAGACCGCCGAACTGGGCGAAGCCGTTGCCCTTCAGCTCGGTGGCGGTGACCGTGAAGGGCATGCCGGAGATGGCGAACTGCACGCCCAGCGCCCCCTCGGCGGTGAGGACCGCGAGGCCCGCGGCGACCAGGGTGGCCGGCACCGCCATCACCGCGGCCCGGCGTGCCCGGACCCGTCCGCGGCGCGCGGGAACGTCAGCGACGTCCGGGGCGACGGGGCTGTCCGGTCTTTCGGGGGTGTGCTCGGCGGAGGAGGTCATGTCTGCTCCAGGTGCGTGTCGGTGCGGATCGGACTTCGGTGGCACGTTGCCCTGGCGCGGACACCGACCGCGTACGTACGTCTCCCCGCAACTCCCGGCGGTTGCAAGGGCTTTCTCGTTACGCCGCAGTAGCCGACTCGGAAGTTACCGGGGGTTACATGAAGGGTCAAGGGAAGTGTGAACAAAGAGTGTTGAATGTGCGCCGCATGTGAGTCAACGGCGTTCGGAAACTCTCAGCGCACGCACAACTCCCTTGTGAAGCCTTGACGTTGACTGACCGGTAGGTCTACAACTCTCCTCGTCTCACCGGATCCGTGGCGCCGGATCCGCCGCGCGGCACCCTCCGCGCGCCCCGGACCGCCCGTCCCGGACGGGCATCTCACCGCCCGGTGCGTCCGCACGGGCTTTCCCTCGCCCGAGTCCGACCCTTCACGGCACGGCCGCTTCCCCTGGAGCCGCGCCACCAGCCACCCCCCGCCCGGCCCGGCCGGAGCCGCGTCCCCGTGCGTGCCTCCGGCCGGTGACCGGACTGCCGTTGCCGGTCCGTCACGTACGGAGAAGGCGTGACGGGCCGGCAACGGCGGACGCACCCCTCACCCCGCTTCCGAAAGAGGTACACCCGCATGCGTACACGCACCCTGCTCGCCCTCACCGCCGCCGTCGCCGCCCTGGGCCTCGCCGCCCCCGCCTCGGCGGCCGACACCCCGGTCCTGACCACGACCGACGGCGCGGCCGTCGCGGTCGGCGACGTCCTCGACGCGTCCCTGGCGAGCGGCACCGCCGCCACCTTCTACTCCAGCGCCACCGGCACCAGCGGCATCTCCTGCACCTCGTCGGCGTTCTCCGCCAAGGTCACCGCCAACCCGGCCGCTCCGGGCACCGCCACCGAGTCCCTCGCCTCGCACACCTTCGACACCAGCGGCTGTACCGCCAACGTCGTGGGGGTGCTCGGCGTCAGCGGCGTCACCGTCGACAACCTGCCCTACACCACCAGCGTGTCCTCCGACGGCGCCGTCTCCGTGACCCCGGGCGCGAGCACCGCCATCCAGTCCACGGTCAAGCTGCGCACCCTGCTCGGCACCATCACCTGCGTCTACCAGGCCCCCAGCCTGACCGGCACCGCGAGCAACGCCGACCACAGCATCTCCTTCACCAACCAGCAGTTCACGAAGACGTCCGGTTCGTCGCTGTGCTTCAGTAACGCCTTCTTCACCGCCAAGTACGCCCCGGTGACCAAGGGCGGTGTCGCGGTCAACGTCAACTGACCGACCGGCAGAGGTAGTTCAGCGTCGCCGTAGTCGTACGGCCAGGGCGGCGCCGCCGGTGAGCAACAGCACCGCCGCGGCGCCGCCCGCCAGCATGGGCGTGGACGGGCCCGAGCCGGGGCCGGAGGTGGCGGCCACCGGGGTGTGGTCGCCCTGCGGCTGCGGGGAGGCGGTGTTCTCGCCCCGCGTCTCCTCCTTCTCCTGAGAAGCCGTGTCCTTCTCGGGAGACGCCGTGTCCTCGTCCGGAGTCGGCGAGTCCTTCTCCGGGGTCGGCGTGTCCTTCTCTGGGGTCGGCGAGTCCTTCTCCGGGAACACCACGTCCGAGCACGAGTAATAGGTGTCCGGCGTGCTGCTGTTCTGCCACACCGTGTACAGCACGTGCCGCCCGGTCCGGTCGGACGGCAGGGTCGCCTCGAGACGGTAGGCGCCGTCCGTCAGGGCCGGGTCCGTCACCTCCGCGAACGGCTTCCCGGGCAGGTCGGACCAGGACAGCGGCCCGGCCGGGTCGTAGCCGGGCTTCGTCAGGTACATCCGGAACGTGCCGGTGTGCGGGATCGTCGAGACGTACCGCATGGTCAGCGTCGCGCCGGGCGTCACCCGGGTCGAGGGCCAGTCGGCGCGGGCGAGGTCGAGGCCCCGGTAGGCGGGCAGGCCCCCGCTGCACAGCTTCCCGTCGGGGACGACCTGCCGGTCCCGGCCGTTCACGTTCGCCAGCCGCAGGTTGTCCCAGGCCGTGAAGGGCGCCCCGTTCGCGGCGACGGCCGCGCGGCACGCCGCCGAGCCGGCGCGATCGCCGCCCTCGGGGGAGCAGGCCACCACCCGGCTCACCGGATCCGTCGGCGCGCCGTGCGCCCCCGCCGGTCCGGCGGCCCACAGCGGCAACAGCAGCGGGGTCACGAGGGCGCCCGCGAGTGCGGTGCGGTGTGCGGTCGTACGAGGCATCCCTCTGCGTCTCCTCGGCCGGGGCGGCTGCGTCGGTAGTGCAGTACGGGAAACCGCCCCGGCGCGTTCACCGCGCACGGCGCGTTCGAAAAGGGGCCATTGGCTCCCAACTGCCCGCCATAGAGGGTGGGTTTCCGGCCGGATCGAGGGTTTCCCCCGTATCCCGATGACCTTCCCTTTGCCTATCGTTCGACCACAGCCGACCCACAGGTAACCCCGAACGGGTCCGCTGGCCTTCTCTGCGCCTGGCCGGCCATCGCGTCGCTTTTCGAACCACCCCCCTCCGCTTCGACGACGAAGCGACTCCACCGCCGCTCCGCCCAGCCCGGAGTCAGGCCACGAAAGGCAACGACCGTGCGTACCTCCCCAGAGCTCAGACGGAAGCTGATATCCGTCGCCGTCGTCTCCGCCGCGCTGCTGACCGCCGCCCCCGCCTCGGTCGCCGTCGCCCAGGAGTCCGCACCCCGCGCCGCCGCCGTCCCGGCCGCCCTCACCGAGGCCGCCCCCGGCGCCCCGGCCGAGCGGCTCATCGTCGGCTACAAGTCCGGCGCCGCCGAGGCCAAGTCCAACAAGGCCGCCGCCGCCGACGCCGAGACCAAGGCCGAGAAGACGGGCGAGGACGTCGACTTCCAGCGCCGCCTCGGCACCGGCGCGGCCCTCGTCGAGCTGGGCACCAACCCCACCCGGACGTCCGTCGCCGACGTCGTCGCCCAGTACGAGGCCGACCCGCAGGTCGCCTACGTCGTTCCGGACCGCCTGAACAAGCCGACGGCCGTCACCCCGAACGACACCGACTACAGCAAGCAGTGGGACCTGTTCGAGTCCACCGCGGGCATGAACGTCCCGGCCGCCTGGGACACCACCACCGGCAGCGGCGTCACCGTCGCCGTCATCGACACCGGCTACGTCACCCACTCCGACCTGGCCGCGAACATCGTCGGCGGCTACGACTTCATCTCCGACACCGCCGTCTCCGTCGACGGCAACGGCCGTGACAGCAACCCGGCCGACCCGGGCGACTGGTACAACGCCGACGAGTGCGGCCAGGGCATCCCGGCCTCCACTTCCTCCTGGCACGGCACCCACGTGGCCGGCACCATCGCCGCCGCCACCCACAACGGCAAGGGCGTCGCCGGCATCGCCTACGGCGCGAAGATCTCCCCGGTCCGCGTCCTCGGCAAGTGCGGCGGCTACGACTCGGACATCATCGACGCGATCACCTGGGCCTCCGGCGGCACGGTCTCCGGCGTTCCCGCCAACACCAACGTCGCCAAGGTCATCAACATGAGCCTCGGCGGGGGCGGCGCCTGCTCCACCGCCACCCAGAGCGCCATCACCGGCGCCGTGAACCGCGGCACCTCGGTCGTCGTCGCGGCCGGCAACGAGAACCAGAACGTCTCCAACTCCTCCCCGGCGAACTGCAACAACGTCATCTCGGTCGCCGCGACCAACCGCGCGGGCAGCCGTGCCTCGTACTCCAACTACGGCTCGCTCGTCGACATCTCCGCCCCCGGCGGCGAGACCCGTACCTCCTCCGCCAACGGCATCCTGTCCACGCTGAACTCCGGCACGAAGACGCCGTCGAGCGAGAACTACGCCTACTACCAGGGCACCAGCATGGCCACCCCGCACGTCGCGGGCCTCGCCGCGCTGCTGAAGTCGGCGAACTCCGCCCTCACCCCGGCGCAGATCGAGTCGGCCATCAAGGCCAACGCCCGCGCCCTGCCCGGCACCTGCTCCGGCGGCTGCGGCGCCGGTCTCGCGGACGCCGCCAAGACGGTCCAGGCCGTCAAGGGCGGTACGTCCACCGGCACGACCTTCTCCAGCACCACCGCGGTCGCCGTCCCGGACAACGGCGCGGCGATCGAGTCGCCGATCAGCGTCACCGGCCGCAGCGGCAACGCTCCCTCGGCCCTCCAGGTCGGCGTCGACATCACCCACACCTACCGCGGCGACCTCGTCATCGACCTCGTCGCGCCGGACGGTTCGACGTACCGCCTGAAGTCCGCCGCGTCGGACTCCGCCGACAACGTGAACACCACCTACACGGTGAACGCGTCGAGCGAGACCGCCAACGGCACCTGGAAGCTGCGCGTCCAGGACACCTCGGCGCAGGACACGGGCACGCTCAACAACTGGAAGCTGACCTTCTGATTCGCGATCACCAGCGGGCGGGTCGACCGGTGCGGATGGGGCACCGGCCGGCCCGCCTTTACGTCTGCGCGCACAACCCCCACAGTTAGATACCGAACGCGCTGTTTTCTTTCACCAGTTGCGATTGTTTTGCCGGATGTGCACCCGCACTCCGGCACACTGGTGTGATGAACGCCGTCTGAGGGTGAGTTATCGTGTACGGCGGGTAAAAACAAACGGCATGACCCGTTCATTTCTGTCCCGGGAGAGTTCAGCCGATGGCGAGGCAGTTGCGAGCCGAGCAGACCCGCTCGACGATCATCACGGCCGCCGCTGACCTGTTCGACCGTCGCGGCTACGAATCGACCAGTCTCAGCGACATCGTGGAGCACGCTCAGGTCACCAAGGGTGCCCTGTACTTCCACTTCGCGGCGAAGGAGGATCTCGCCCACGCGATCCTCGAACTCCAGTCGCACACCGCCCGCCGGCTGGCGACGGAGACCGACAGCCGCGGCCACACCTCGCTGGAGGCGCTGATGCGCCTCACGTTCGGCATCACCCGCATGTCCGTCGAGGACCCGGTCCTGCGGGCCGGCCTGCGGCTCGCCACCGGTGGGATCCAGCCGCGGCCGCCGCTGAGCCACCCCTTCACGGAGTGGCTGGACATCGTCGCGAACCGGCTCGTCGGCGCGGTCAAGGAATCCGATGTCCACCCGGACATCGATATCGATGTCGTGGCCCACTCCCTGGTCTGTTTCTTCGTGGGCACCCGGGTCGTGGGCCGCTCCCGGGAGCCCGTCGCGCGACAGCCCCGCAGGACGGCCGAGATGTGGAACATACTGATCCGCAGCCTGGTCCCGGTGACCCGCCGCGCCCGCTATCTGAGCCTGGCGGCCCGCCTGGAGCGGGAGATCGCGCCGGTCTGACCGGCCGGACCCGGGCATGAGGGCCGCGCGCTACGGTGAGGCGCATGCCCGACACCCCCACCCCACCCGTGCTCCTCGGCAACCAGCCGGGCTCGTTCCCCCACAGTGTGCTGGCCGAGCGGCACCCCGCGATCATCCGGCAGGTCCGCGAGGCCTTCCCCTACGAACCCGGGCAGCACCGCGCGCTCGACGACCTGCTGGCGAACTGCACCAAGGGCGAGATCGAACCGCTCCCCGCCGACGCGCACGACCGGGACCTCTGGGAGACCTGGGGGCTCGGCGAGTACACCGGCCGCTCCTGGTTCGACGTGCCGTGGCTGTGGTCCGAGAGCTGGTTCTACCGGCGACTGCTCCAGGCCGTCGGCTACTTCGGCCCGGGCCCCTGGCAGGGCATCGACCCCTTCCGCCCCTTCAAACTGGCCGAACTCGACTCCGCCGAGACCGACGAGGAGCTGGCCGCACTCGACGACCTCGCGAACCGGCCCGCCGGCGAACAGGCACAGGCCCTGCTGCACGGCTCCCTCTGGGGCAACCGGGCCGACCTCGGCTTCCGCCTCTCCGCCGAGGGCGCACGGGACGCGGACGCCGCCCCCGGCCTGGTGGCCGACGACAGCGACCGGCTCTGGTCCCTGCTCGGCGGCACCGGCACCGGCACCCTGTGCCTGGTCGCCGACAACGCGGGCCGCGAACTGGTGCCCGACCTGCTGCTCATCGCCCACCTCCTGGCCCACGGCCGTATCGGACGGGCGGTCCTGCACGTCAAGCCGTACCCCTACTACGTCTCCGACGCCACCACCGCCGACGTCGTCGACGCACTGCGCCGGCTGACCGGTGCCGGGGGAGCGGCCGCCGACCACGGACGGCACCTGTGGTCGGCCCTGGCCGACGGCCGCCTCATCCTGCGCGCCCACCCCTTCTCCAGCGCCCCGCTGCCGTACGAGGAGATGCCCGGCGACCTGCGCGCCGAGTTCGCCTCGGCCACGCTCACCCTCGTCAAGGGCGACCTCAACTACCGCCGCCTGGTGGGCGACCGGCTCTGGGCCCCGACGACACCCTTCACGGACGTCACCGCGTACTTCCCCGGCCCGGTCGCCGCCCTGCGCACCCTGAAGTCCGATGTGATCACCGGCCTCGACCGCCGTACGGAAGCCGAACTGGTCGCGGCGGAGGACCAGCGCTGGCGCACCAGCGGCACACACGCGCTGATCCAGGTGAGGGTTTCCGGCTAGGTCACGCCACCTCCAAAGCGCCTGCTTTCACGTTCGATTCACGCGATGGTGTGATCATGTCCCGCCCCGCGGATGCCGCCGCGGGGTGCCGGGTAGGGCCCGGCCATGACGCAGCCGTTCGAACTCCCGCACTTCTACATGCCGCACCCCGCGCGGCTGAACCCCCATCTCGACGAGGCCCGCGCCCACTCGAGCGAGTGGGCGCGCGAGATGGGCATGCTGGAGGGATCCGGCGTCTGGGAGCAGGCCGACCTCGACGCGCACGACTACGGCCTGCTCTGCGCCTACACCCACCCCGACTGCGACGGCCCGGCCCTCTCCCTCATCACCGACTGGTACGTGTGGGTCTTCTTCTTCGACGACCACTTCCTCGAGATGTACAAGCGCAGCCAGGACCGCCTCGCCGGCAAGGCCCATCTGGACCGGCTGCCGCTGTTCATGCCGCTGGACCTCTCGACTCCCGTACCCGAACCGGAGAACCCCGTCGAGGCGGGCCTCGCCGATCTGTGGGCGCGCACGGTGCCGAAGATGTCGGAGGACTGGCGCCGCCGTTTCGCCGTGGCCACCGAGCACCTTCTGAACGAGTCCATGTGGGAGCTGTCCAACATCAACGAGGGGCGGATCTCCAACCCCGTCGAGTACATCGAGATGCGCCGCAAGGTGGGCGGCGCCCCCTGGTCGGCGGGGCTCGTGGAGTACGCGACCGCCGAAGTGCCCGCCCTCGTCGCCGGGTCGAGGCCGCTGCGGGTGCTGATGGAGACCTTCTCCGACGCCGTGCATCTGCGCAACGACCTGTTCTCCTACCAGCGGGAGGTCGAGGACGAGGGCGAGCTCAGCAACGGCGTGCTCGTCCTGGAGACCTTCTTCGGCTGCACCACCCAGGAGGCCGCCGACACCGTCAACGACGTCCTCACCTCCCGCCTCCACCAGTTCGAGCACACGGCGTTCACCGAAGTGCCCGCGGTGGCCCTGGACAAGGGCCTCACCCCGGACGAGGTCGCGGCCGTCGCGGCGTACACCAAGGGGCTGCAGGACTGGCAGTCCGGCGGCCACGAGTGGCACATGCGCTCCAGCCGCTACATGAACGAGAACGCGCGCGGCGGCAACCCCTGGCCGGGCTGCAGCGGCATGGGCACCTCCGCCGCCGACGTCCGCTCCCTGCTCGCCTCCGCCGGCGCGGAGCGGCGCCTGCGCTCCTACACGCATGTGCCGTACCAGAAGGTCGGGCCGTCCCGGATCCCCGACATCCGCATGCCGTTCCCGCTGGGACTCAGCCCGCACCTCGACAACGCCCGCCAAAATCTGGGCCACTGGACGGACCGCATGGGCATCCTCGCCGAGGGCGTCTGGGACGAGGACAAACTCAGGGCCTACGATCTCGCGCTCTGCTCGGCGGGCATCGACCCCGACGCCACACCGGAGGCCCTCGACCTCAGCGCGCAGTGGCTCGCCTGGGGCACCTACGGCGACGACTACTACCCGCTGGTCTACGGCCACCGCCGCGACCTGGCCGCCGCCCGGCTGACCACGGCCCGCCTGTCCGACTGCATGCCGGTCGCCGGCGAGACGCCGCCGGTCCCGGTCAACGCCATGGAGCGGGGCCTGGTCGACCTGTGGCTGCGCACCACCGCGGACATGACGCCCGAGGCGCGGCGCACCCTGAAGGACGCGGTGAACGTCATGACCGAGAGCTGGGTCTGGGAGCTGTCCAACCAGATGCAGAACCGCGTCCCCGACCCGGTCGACTACCTGGAGATGCGCCGCGCGACCTTCGGCTCCGACCTCACCCTCAGCCTGTGCCGGATGGGGCACGGCCCGGCCGTCCCGCCCGAGGTCTACCGCAGCGGCCCGGTCCGCTCCCTGGAGAACGCCGCGATCGACTTCGCGTGCCTGATCAACGACGTCTTCTCGTACCAGAAGGAGATCGAGTACGAGGGCGAGATCCACAACGCGATCCTCGTCGTGCAGTCCTTCTTCGGCTGCGACTACCCGGCCGCGCTCGGCATCGTGCACGACCTGATGAGCCAGCGCATGCGGCAGTTCGAGCACGTGGTCGAGCATGAACTGCCGGTCCTCTACGAGGACGTCCAGCTCTCGGAGGAGGCGCGCGCCATCATGGGGGAGTACGTGACGGACCTGCGGAACTGGCTGGCCGGAATCCTGAACTGGCACCGTGAGGTGGACCGCTACAAGGCCCCCTGGCTGGCCCGGCGCGCCCACGGCTTCCTCCCGGACCGGGCCCCCGCCGTGCCCGTACCCGCACTCGGCTGAGACGGCGTTTTCCGGCCGGATCGACTCGGAACGGGACATCATGGAACCCCCGGTGGTGCGCCGGGGGTCTTCCTGTGTGAGGGGAACAGACAACGCACCACACGGGGGTTTCCACCTTGACCGACATCATCGAAAGGCCCGCCGGCATCACCGAGGAGGCGGGGCATCAGGCGCAGGCACCCGCACCGGCCGAACTGACGCCGTACGTCGCGCCGCTGCCCGTCCCGCCCGTCCTGCGTCCCGCCTCCGGCGACGTCCTGCGCGAGACCGAGATCGCCCTGCGCCCGGCCTGGGTGCGCCTGCACCCGCAGCTCCCGCCGACCCTGATGTGGGGCTACGACGGCCAGGTGCCGGGCCCGACCATCGAGGTCCGGCGCGGGCAGCGCGTGCGCATCGCCTGGACCAACCGCATTCCCCGGGACAGCGAGTACCCGGTGACCTCCGTCGAGGTGAAACTGCGCCGGGACGGCCGCCCGCAGTCCAGCACCGAACCCGGACGCGACGGAGCCGAGCCGAACAAGGACGTCGCGGCCCTGCCCGCCTGGTCCGTGACCCATCTGCACGGCGCCCAGACGGGCGGCGGCAACGACGGCTGGGCCGACAACGCGGTCGCCTACGGCGACGCCCAGCTCTCCGAGTACCCGAACGACCACCAGGCGGTGCAGTGGTGGTACCACGACCACGCCATGAACATCACCCGGTGGAACGTGATGGCGGGCCTGTACGGCACCTACCTCGTGCGGGACGACGAGGAGGACGCCCTTCATCTCCCGTCCGGGGAGCGGGAGATCCCGCTGCTCCTCGCCGACCGCAACCTCGACACGGACGAGGACGGCCGCCTCAACGGCCGGCTGCTGCACAAGACGGTCGTCGTCCAGGACAAGAACCCGGAGACGGGCAAGCCGGTGTCCATCCCGTTCACCGGCCCGTACACCACGGTCAACGGCCGGATCTGGCCGTACGCCGAAGCCGACGCGGGCTGGTACCGGTTCCGGCTGGTCAACGCCTCCAACGCGCGCATCTACGACCTCGTCCTCGTCGACGAGGAGAACAACCCGGTCCCGGGTGTGCTCCACCAGATCGGCAGCGACGGCGGGCTGCTGCCGCGCCCCGTTCCGGTCGACTTCGACGAGACCCTGCCGACGCTGACGGCGGCCCCGGCCGAGCGCTTCGACCTGCTGGCCGACTTCCGGGGGCTCGAGGGCCGGACGCTGCGGCTCGTCAACAAGGGCCGCAATCAGCCGCTCGGAGTGCCGGACCCGGCGGGCGACGTGCCGTATCCGGCCGTCATGGAGTTCCGGGTCGGGGAGACCTGCGAGCCGGACACCTTCGAACTGCCCACGGTGCTCTCCGGCTCCTTCCGCCGTCTCACCCACGATGTCGGGCACGGCCACCGCCTGGTCGTCCTCACCCCGCCCGCCACGAAGGGTGCGGGCGGCCACCCCGAGATGTGGGAGATGGCCGAGGTCGAGCACCCGGGCGACATCCAGGTCCCCACGGACGGCGTCATCCAGATCACCGGCCCGGACGACAGGACCAGGACCTACCGGCGCACGGCACGGACGTTCAACGACGCCCTCGGCTACACCATCGCCGAGGGCAGCCACGAGCAGTGGAGCTTCCTCAACCTCGCGCCCATCGTCCACCCCATGCACATCCACCTGGCCGACTTCCAGCTCCTCGGCCGCGACGCGTACGACGTGTCGGGCTTCGACCCGGAGGTGGGCGGCACGCGGACGCCCATCCGGTACGACGCGGGCACACGGATCCCGCTCGCGCCCAACGAGGGCGGCTGGAAGGACGTCTTCCGGGTGCCCGGCAACCAGCTGCTGCGCGTCATGGGGAAGTTCGACGGCGCGCACGGCCGGTTCATGTACCACTGCCATCTGCTGGAGCACGAGGACATGGGCATGATGCGGCCCTTCGTCGTGATGCCCGCGCAGGTGCTGAGGTTCGACCACGGCGGGGCCCACGGCGGCCACGGGGAGGGTCACACGGGCTGACGGATCCCCGGCTCGCACCGCGCCCGGCACGCCGGGTGCGGTGCGAGCCGTGCCCTGGTTCCGGCCTCCCCGGCGGGGCGCATGGCCCCCACCGGCGCCGGTCAGTCTCACTCGTTCGTGGCTCGTCGCGTGCCGAGGTGCCGGGTAGAGCACCAGCCGTGATCGTTCCGCATCCGACGGAGGCGATCGGCACCATCCGGAGGCGAGCCATGGAACAGACCGCGCTGCGACCCAAGCCGATGCCCGGTCAGGAACCCGGCGCGGCGGTGCCGGCCACCGAGGCCGGTCCGGCCCGGCCGCGCCCGCGCGCCGCCCGGCGGCGCGGTCGACGCCTCGTCAAAGTGCTGTTCGCCGCTTTCCTGGGCGCGGTCCTCGTCCTCTCCGGTATCGGCCTCGGGACGGTGGGCGCCACGGTGACCGGCACGGGCGGAGTCCTCGACCCGCGAGGGTGGCACAAGCCGTCGCCCCCCGGCCCCTCGCCGGCCGCCGCCGCGTCCGTGCCCCCGGCCGTGACCCTCGGTGTGCAGGTCATGGACGCCGGGAAGCCGGGAGCCGTGGTCGTCGGGATCCATGTCCCGGGCCCGGGACACGCGGCGGGCCTGGAGCGCGGCGACCTGCTCCTCGTCTTCGGGACGACCCGCATCGACACGGCCGCCGACCTGGCCCGAGCCGTCGCCCGTGCCCGGCCCGGCTCCGAGGTCCGGCTGACGGTGCGGCACCGCGGCGGCGGCTACCAGCAGCTGACGGTCGTACCGGCCGTCGTCACGTGACCACCCGGAAGTGGCTCGTGAGCCGCCCCGTGTCGTCCAGGACATGGAAGGCGAGTCCGGGCGGCGCCTCCCGGTCCGCGACCTGATCGCCCTCCCAGGGCAGCCGCAGCGTCCACGTCACACCGGGGCCGACGATCAGCGGCCGCCCGGCGAACGAGGTGGCCGCAGGGGTGTGGGCGTGGCCGGTGATCAGGCCGGCGATCTCGGGCCTGCGGGCCAGCAGGCCGGCCAGCCGGTCGGGGTGACGCAGCCGGCAGGAGTCGGGCAGCCGGTGGTGCAGCGCCACCGGCGGGTGGTGGAAGGCGAGCAGGGCCGGAAGGCCGCCGTCGAGTTCGTCCAGGGTCGCCTCGATCCAGTCGTACGTCTCCTCGTCCAGCTCCCCGTCGTCGCTCCCCGGGACGCTGGAGTCGCACATCAGCACGGCGCCGTCGTCGAAGACCTGCACGCTGTTGACCGGCCCCTCGGCCCCGGGCAGGCCCAGCAGCGCCTTGCGATAGGGCGCGCGGCTGTCGTGGTTGCCCGGGCAGGTCAGCACGGGGAACGGGGCGTCGCCGTCGCGCAGCCCCAGCAGGCGGGCCGCCTCCTCGTACTCGGGCTCCGTGCCGTGGTCCGCGATGTCGCCGGTCACCAGCAGCGCGTCGACATGACCCGGCAGTTCCCGCAGCCGGTCGCGGACGCGCTCGGCGCGCTCCGTCGCCCGCGCGCTCCCGTCCAGGTGCAGATCGCTGATGTGTGCCAGTACGAGCACGGCCGCACGCCCCCTCGTTCGAACGACTGATGGATGCCCCTTAATGGGTGCAGCGAATCTAAGCATTAGATCTAACGGTGGGGAAATCCCCTGCCGTTAGCGGTGATGCTCAGATGAAGTCCGCAGACGGCTCGCGCCGCCCCCTCCGGCCGGGCAGGATGTCTGCCCGTAGCCCCTTCGCCCGTCCTGGGAGGCCCGGATGACCGGAAGCACGGCCGCGTCCTTCACCGCCGACGACTACAGGGCCCGCATGGAGCGCGCCGCGCGGACGGCCGCCGAGGCCGGTCTCGCGGGCCTGCTGGTGGCCCCGGGACCGGACCTGGTGTGGCTGACCGGGTACACGCCCCCGGCGGTGACCGAACGGCTCACCCTGCTGGTCCTCGCCGCCGGGCAGGACCCCGTCCTCGTCGTCCCCGCGCTGGAGGCCCCGGACGCGCACAAGGCGGCCGGCGCGTCCGCCCTGGCCCTGCGCGACTGGACCGACGGCAAGGATCCCTACGCCGCCACCGCCGCCCTGCTCGACGCCTCGGGCCGGTTCGGCATCAGCGACAACGCCTGGGCGCTGCACCTGCTGGCGTTGCGGCAGGCCATGCCCGGCAGCTCCTACACCTCGCTCACCGAGGCCCTGCCCATGCTGCGCGCCGTCAAGGACGCGGCCGAACTGGAGCTCATGGCGGCCGCGGGAGCCGCCGCCGACGCGACGTTCGAGGAGATCCGGAACGTCCCGTTCGCCGGCCGGCGGGAATCCGAGGTGGCCGCGGACCTCGACCGGCACCTGCGCCGGCACGGACACGAGCAGGTCGACTTCACCATCGTCGCCTCCGGCCCGAACGGCGCCAACCCGCACCACGAGGCGGGCGACCGCGTCATCGAACGCGGCGACATGGTCGTCCTCGACTTCGGCGGCCTGCGGAACGGCTACGGCTCCGACACCTCCCGCACGGTCCATGTCGGCGAACCCACCGACGAGGAACGCCGCGTGCACGACCTCGTGCGCACGGCCCAGGAGGCCGGCTTCCGCGCCGTGCGGCCGGGGGCCGGCTGCCAGGACGTCGACCGGGCCGCCCGCGCGGTCATCGCCGACGCCGGCTACGGCGAGTACTTCATCCACCGCACCGGACACGGCATCGGCGTCACCACCCACGAGCCGCCGTACATGATCGAGGGCGAGCTGCAGCCCCTCGTGCCCGGCATGTGCTTCTCCGTGGAACCCGGCGTCTACCTGCCGGGCCGGTTCGGCGTGCGCATCGAGGACATCGTGACCGTCACCGAGGACGGCGGGCGGCGCCTGAACACCACCTCCCGCGAGCTGGTCATAGTGGAGTGACGCCACCATGACCCCACCACGCCTCCCGAACGGCAACGGCGCGACCATGACCCAGGCACCGACACCCACCGCGGACACCGTCCGCCGGCTGGTCCTGTCCCTCCTCAAGGACGGAAAGGAGACCGGACAGGGCAGGGAAGGCACCGGCCCCGACGTCCGGCCCGCCACCCGGGGCGCCGAACCCGCCACCTGGTGGGTCGGCACCCGCCATGTGCTGCGTCTCGCCCCCGACCGTGAGGCCACCGTGCGCCAGCGCCGCGAACTGCGCCTGCGCGACCTCGTCCGCCCGCACATCCCGGTGGCGGTGCCGGCCAGCGTGGCGCACGGCGAGTGGGCGGCCGGGCTGACCTACACGCTGGACACCAAGGTGCCGGGCGGCTCGGGGCAGGAGCACGACGTGTCCGCCGTCGGCGAGGCCGACCTCGCGGCACTGCTCACGGGGCTGCGTGAGGTGCCGGTCCGGCAGGCCGAGACCCTCGGTGTGCCGCGCGCCGCGCCGCGCTCCCTGGAGGCGCTGCGCCGGGCCGCCGTACGCGCCGCCGAACACTGCGCCGACGCCGACGAGTTCGACGCCGCCCGTCTGCACCAGCTCACGCAGGCCGCCGCGGCCCAGCTCGCCGCCCAGTCCGGCTCGGCCGTCCTCACCCACCACGCCCTCACCGGCGGCCACCTCGTGGTCAGCGCCGACGGCCGGGTGCGCGGCGTCCTCGGCTGGGCCGGCGCGGTCGTCGGCGACCCGGCCGAGGACATCGCGGGCCTCGCGCTCGCCGTCGGCTCACCCGCCGCCGTACGCGCCGCCACCCTCGCCGGCTACGGCGCCCGGCCCTGTCTGCGCGGCCTGTGGCTCGCCCGCTGCGACACCGTCGTCCACCTCGCCGAGGCCCTCACGAGCGGGGACGGGGGCCGGCTCGCCGTGTCGCGGACGCGGCTGCGCCACGCCTGGGAGCCGATCCTGCTGGAACGCGTGACGGACCTGCGCGAGACGGACGACGACGCCCTGTAGCCGAGCGCCGTCGCGGGTGCGTCACTCCTGCAACAGCACCACACCCGACTCCCCGGGCAGCCGCACCACCCCGTCGGCCCCGGGCGTCTCGACCGGCTCCCACGCGGCCAGCACGCGCGCGTGCGGCACACCGAGCGACAGCTCCGCCGGTTCCGGCGCCAGGTTCACCGCCACGAGGACGTCCCCGCGCCGGAAGGCGATCCAGCGGCGCCGCTCGTCGCAGGCCACCTTGGTGTCGGCGAGGTCGGGGTCGGTCAGGTCGGGCTGCTCGTGGCGCAGGGCGAGGAGCCGCCGGTACCAGGCCAGCACGCGCGCGTGGGGCTCGCGTTCCGGTTCGGACCAGTCGAGGCAGGAGCGGTCCCGGGTCGCCGGATCCTGCGGGTCGGGCACGTCCTCCTCCTTCCAGCCGTGCGCCGCGAACTCCCGCCGCCTGCCCCGCCGTACGGCGTCCGCGAGCTCCGGGTCGGTGTGGTCGGTGAAGAACTGCCAGGGCGTGCCGGCCGCCCACTCCTCGCCCATGAAGAGCATCGGCGTGAACGGTGCCGTCAGCGTCAGCGTCGCCGCACAGGCCAGCAGCCCGGGGGAGAGCAGGGCCGAAAGCCGGTCCCCCTGGGCGCGGTTGCCGATCTGGTCGTGGGTCTGGCTGTAGCCGAGGAGCCGGTGCCCGGCCACGCGGTTGCGGTCCAGGGGGCGTCCGTGGTGCCGCTCGCGGAAGCTCGAGTACGTCCCGTCGTGGAACCAGCCGCCGCTGAGGGTCTTGGCGAGCCCGCCGAGGGGAGCGCGCGCGAAGTCGGCGTAGTAGCCCTGTGACTCGCCGGTCAGCGTGGTGTGCAGGGCGTGGTGGAAGTCGTCGTTCCACTGCGCGTGCAGCCCGAGGCCGCCCCCGGCGCGGGAGGTGATGAGCCGCGGGTCGTTCAGATCCGACTCGGCGACCAGGAACAGCGGCCGGCCCACCTCGGCGGCCAAAGCGTCCACCGCCGACGACAGTTCCTCCAGGAAGTGGCACGCGCGCGTGTCCACCAGCGCGTGCACCGCGTCCAGACGCAGCCCGTCGATCCGGTAGTCGCGCAGCCACGCCAGCGCGCTGCCGACGAGGAACGCGCGCACCTCGTCCGACCCGGGCGCGTCCAGGTTGACCGCGGCGCCCCAGGGCGTGTGGTGCGTGTCCGTGAGGTACGGCCCGAAGACGGGCAGGTAGTTCCCGGACGGACCGAAGTGGTTGTGCACCACGTCGAGGACCACGCCCAAGCCGAGTTCGTGGGCCCGGTCGACGAAGCGTTTCAGCGCCTCGGGCCCTCCGTACGGCTCGTGCACCGCCCACAGCGACACGCCCTCGTACCCCCAGCCGTGTGTGCCCGGGAAGGGGCACAGCGGCATCAGCTGCACATGCGTGACGCCCAGTTCGGCGAGATGACCGAGCCGCTCGGCGGCCGCGTCCAGGGTGCCCTCGCGGGTGTACGTCCCCACATGCAGCTCGTACAGCACCGCGCCGGGCAGCGGCCGCCCCGGCCACTTCGCGCGCCATGTGTACCGCTCGTGGTCGACGACCGCGCTCAGTCCGTCCGGGCCGTCCGGCTGCCGCCGCGAGCGCGGATCGGGCAGCACGGGCCCCTCGTCCAGCGCGAAGCCGTACCGGGAGCCGTCGCGCGCCTCGGCCTCGCCCCGCCACCACCCCGGCCGTTCCGGATCGCTCTCCAACGCGTGCGTGACGTCGTCGCACCGGAGCGTCACACGGCCGGCCTGTGGTGCCCACACCTCGAACTGCACGGACGGTTCCCCTTCGTCTGCTCACCGTGATGTAGCCCGTCCATGGTGCGTCAAACGAGATCAATCCGCTGGCGCATCCTCCCTTTTGCGGCAGGTGTCGCCGGGTACGCGCGCGTGGCGGCCGTTTTCCCGTTTTCTGGACAGCCCGGCCGCGCTGCCCGACAATCACCAGCGTGACGTCGTCCTTCGAGTTCAACACGTACCCCGCGCGGCTCTCCGACGTGGAGCGCGACAGGGCGCTGAAGGTGCTCCGTGACGGCGTCGCCATGGGCCGCCTGTCCCACGACACGTTCGTCCGGCGCATGGAGCTGGCGCTGGCCGCCCGCCGCCCGGACGAGCTCGCCGTGCTCACCGCCGACCTGCCCACGGAGAGCCGGCTCTCCCGGATGGTGTTCGGCACCGTCGAGGCGGTCTCCGGATTCTCCGTGCGGCTGCGCCGGGCCTGGCAGGCCGAGCGGCTGCCCAAGCTGCTGCTGCCCCACCCGGCGCAGGGCCATCCGCTGCGCATAGGCCGCGACCCCGCCAGCGGGCTGCGCCTGAACCACGAGACCGTCTCCCGCGTGCACGCCGAACTGCGCCACCAGGGCGGCATGTGGGTGCTGCGCGACCTCGGCTCCACCAACGGCACGACCGTGAACGGCCGGCGGGTCGTCGGCGCGGCCCTCGTCCGCGAGGGCGACCAGGTCGGCTTCGGGCAGATGACGTTCCGGCTGACCGGAGTCCGGCCGGCGTCCGGCTGACCTGAAACCGAGGCACGCCTCGGCGCCGGCCTGGGAGTTGTCGGTTGCCGGGCCGTCAGGGGTGGCTCAAATCCCGTTGCCGTCCGTGGTGTTGACGTACCCCTGAAGTCGTGACTCACTGTGCGTACGCCATCTACACCTGGTGAACCGACGGCACCGCCTTGGGGAGGTGTGCCCTGCCGCCCCTCCCGCGCTACCCGACCGTCGACGAACTGGGCGCACGGGCCGCCGCCCTCGTCGCCCGCCACCCCCGTGA
This sequence comes from Streptomyces purpurascens, assembly GCF_045040895.1. Classification (NCBI taxonomy): domain Bacteria; kingdom Bacillati; phylum Actinomycetota; class Actinomycetes; order Kitasatosporales; family Streptomycetaceae; genus Streptomyces; species Streptomyces purpurascens. The sequence goes on from NZ_CP108341.1 coordinate 7,275,493, forward strand.
CGCCCGGCTGCGCCGGGTCGGCACGTCCCGCGCGGGCACCCCCATGCTGCTGCTCTCCGTCGGCCACGGCAGCCGCCAGGCCCTCGTCGTCGCCGGCCCGCACGCCAACGAACCCGTGGGCGGCGCCACCGTGCTGCGCCTGGCCGAGCGTGCCCTGGCCGACGCACGGCTCACCGAGGGCGCCGACGCCACCTGGAACCTGCTGCTGTGCCTGGACCCGGACGGGCTGCGCCGCAACGAGGGCTGGCTCACCGGCCCGTACACCCTCGGCCAGTACTTCCGGAACTTCTTCCGGCCCGGCTTCCTGGAACAGCCCGAATGGCTGCCCGACGGCGCGGCCGGCGCCGCCCTGCCCGAGACCCGTGCGCTGCTCGACGTCCAGGACGAGCTGCGCCCGTTCCTCCAGTGCTCCCTGCACGGCGTGGACATCGGCGGCGGCTTCGTCGAGCTCACCCGCGACCTGCCCGGTCTCGCCCCGCGCCTCGCCCACATCGCCGCGCGGCTCGGCGTCCCCCGCGAACTCGGCGCGTACGACGCCCTGTACTGGCCGGGCCTCGGACCCGCCGTCTACCGGATCCCGCCGCCTCGCCGGGCCGGCCTGGCCGCGGCCATCACGGAGGCGGCCGTCGAGTCGACGTGGTTCCACCCGCACCGGCACGGCACCGTCACCGCGGTCGTCGAGGCGCCCATGTGGGGCGTGGCGGCCGTGTCGGACGGCTCCCCGCCCGCCGACCGGGACACGGCGCTACGGGCCGTCAGCCGCGCCCTGCGCCACGACACGGGGCTCCTGCGGCACCTGCTGGCCCGGATCCGCCCGCACCTCGCCGTCGTGCCCGACGCGGCGCGCCTGCTCGCCCCGGTCGACGACTACCTACTGGTCTGCCCCGGCCTCGCCGACGCCTGGGACCCCGAGACCGGCGACGGCGCGGCCCACCCCCTCCCGCCCCTGACCACCGCCCACCTGGCCGCCCTGCGCATCTCCGGGCGGCGGCTGGTGCTGCGCACCGCGGGGCTGCTGCACCAGCTCGTGCGGGCGGCGGGCCGCGACCCGGCCGGGGCCCTGCCGGAGCTGGACCGGCTGATCGACGAGTGGTGCGCCGACTACCGCGACGGCTGCGGGGCGCGCTGGATACCGGTGGCACGCCAGGCGGAGTACCAGACACGCGTGGTGCTCTCCGCCTTCGAACTGGCCGCACGGCACACGCGCCCGTGCTCAAGTTCGGGCTCGGGCTCGGGCTCGAATTCTGGTTCGGGCTCAGGTTCGGCTGCGGCTGAGCCGGGGTGGGCGGCCGGGGCGGCGGTACCCATGCGGCGGGACTGAACGCCGCAGGGGCCTACGACGCTCCCTCGCGCGCGTGCAGCGCCGCCGCGACCACCGTGCGGGACTGGTGCTCGACCTGGTTCTCCAAAGGCACCCAGCGGGCGCGGAAACGTTCCGCGAAAGCGTCGCTCCAGGTCGCGACGAGCTCCTCGAGTTGCTTCGCCGCGCCGTCGTCGGTCCCGCGCAGCACCCGCAGCAGCATGGCCGCCGCCCGCAGCGGCACCCGCCGCACGAACGCGTCCACGCTGCCGACGTACGCCATGGTGCGGTCGGCGGGCGGGGTGTGGACCAGGTCGGAGGCCAGCCCCGGCACCAGCTCCAGACCCCACCTGGCGGCCCGCAGCAACGGCCCGTCCAGGTCCGCCAGCCGGGGCAGCGCGCCGTCGAGCACGCGCGTCACCTCCAGCGCGTCGCGCTGCAGCCGACCCGCGAGCCGGCCGATCGCAGCCGCCGGAGCCGGATGCGGAGCCGGGTCGTCCACCAGGTCGCTCGCCCACATAGGCACCTCGACCACCGCGGTCAGTCCGCCGTACCGATGGGCGTGGAACCAGGTGCTGTGCCGCGCGTCGTCCGGCAGGCTCGGGTACGCCGGACCGATCCCCGGCGCGGGCATCACATGCACCCCCGGCCCGGAGGCCGGCCAGCCCGCGGCGTCCGAGGCACCGGTCTCCACCGGGATGTGCAGCTCCGCCGCGGACTTGGCGAACGGCTCGGCCAGCCCGGGCACGTCCTTCGTCAGCTGCACCCAGCTGCCGCCCAGATCCGTGCCGTGCAGGGTCACCTGGAGGTAGGGCCGCAGCTCGTCGATGACGCCGGTCAGGGCCAGGGTCTCGGGCGGCAGCCGGTCGGGCGGCAGCACGGACGGGGCCCACTCCGGCTGCTCCGGGCCCGCGGGACGGAAGAAGCCGAGGTGGTAGTCGAACAGGCTGCGCGGCGCCGGCGTCACATGCAGGCTCGCCCCGTCGGGATCCGCGCACAGCAGGAAGTGCCAGGACATGCCGTCCCGTAACTCCCGCTCGGCCAGCACCCGCCGGGCGAGCGCGAGCAGGGTGCAGGAGCCGGTCGGCTCGTTGGCGTGGGCGCCGGCGACCACCAGTACGGCTCGGCGGGCGCGGCCCACGGACAGCAGGTGCAGAGGTCTGCCGGCTCGTGAGGCACCCACCTGCCTCAGGGTGCACACTCCGGGGCGGTGAGCAGTCAAGGCCCGGGCAGCAGAGACCAGTTCGGTCACCGTCGGGTAGCGCAGCTCCGGCAGGACACTCACCCCCGTCACATCCGCCCGAGTTCGCAGTCGCAGTACCCCACGGCCATGGTGCGGTGTCAAGAGCACGGCCGGGGAGCCTCCAGGGGGCGCCCGGAAGCACTGACGGCGGGTGTGCGGCAGGCGCCATGAACTGTGTGTGGTCCCTGCGGGTGGCGTGACGTCAGCGGCGCGGTGTCACTGCTGGTGGAGCCCGCGTCCGGCCAGGGTCAGGAACACCTCGCCGACCGCCTCCGACAGGGTCGGGTGCGGGTGGATGTGCCGGGCCACGTCGGACGGCTCGGCGTCCCAGCCGACGATCAGCTGGCTCTCGGCGATCATCTCCGACACGTGCGGACCCACCAGGTGCACGCCCAGCACGCGCCCGCCGCCGGCCTCGGTGACGACCTTCACGATGCCGCCCCGCCCGTGCACCATGCCCTTCGCGACGGCGGTCAGCGGCATGCTGCCGGCCACCACGTCGTGTCCACGCGCGCGTGCCTCGGCCTCGCTCAGCCCCACGGCCGCGGTCTGCGGCGACGAGTACGTGACGCGGGGCACGGCCGCGTAGTCCACGGGCGGGGACGGCACACCGGCCAGCGTCTCGGCCACCAGCAGCCCTTCCGCGAAGGACGCGTGGGCCAGTCCGAGCGACGGCGGCGGCAGCAGGTCGCCCACGACGTGGACGCCGGGCACGGCCGTCTCCAACCGGTCCCAGTCGGCCGGCACGACGAAACCCCGCCCGTCCGTGGTGAGGCCCGCGGCGGCCACGTCCAGGCCGTCGGTGACCGGGGCCCGCCCGACCGCCACCAGCAGCCGCTCGGCCCCGACCGTGACGGTCTCGCCCCGGGCGGTGCGCACGCGTGCGCGTACGCCGTCGTCGAGGACCTCGGCGTCCAGGAGCCGGGCGCCGGCCCGGACGTCGATGCCGCGCTTCTTCAGACCGCGGGTCAGATGACGGCTCACGTCGGCGTCCTCCAGCGGCACGATCCGGTCGGCGGCCTCGACCAGGGTGACCTCCGCGCCCAGGGAACGGTGGAACGAGGCGTACTCCACGCCGATCGCGCCGCCCCCGAGCACCAGCACGGACGCCGGGAGCCCGGGCGCGAAGAGGGCGTCGTCGCTTGTCACCACGCGCCGGCCGTCCGGCTCGAGCCCCGGGAGTGCGCGCGGGCGTGAGCCGGTCGCGAGCACAAGGCCGCGGCGGGCGGTGAAGACCTGCGCGCCCCGGTCCGCAGCATCATCCTCCACCCGCACCGAACGCGGCCCCGTCAGCCGGGCGCTGCCCCGCACCACCCGCACCCCCGCGTGCGCGAGATGGGCCTCCACCCCCCGGTGGTTGCGGGCCACGATGTCGTCCCGCGTGGCCACCAGCGCCGGCCAGTCGACGGCGTCCAGGGTCGCCTTCACACCCCAGCGCTCGCGTGCCTCGGCGATGCCGTCGACGAGTTCGGCCGCGTGCAGCATCGCCTTGCTCGGGACGCAGCCGCGGTGCAGACACGTCCCGCCGACCTTGTCCCGCTCGACGAGCACGACGTCGAGACCGAGGGCGGCGGCACGCAGGGCGGCGCTGTAACCGCCGGTGCCGCCGCCGATGACTATGACGTCCGATGAGTTGACGTCCGTTGAGTTCATGCCCTCAGCCTCGGCCCGTCCCTTGCCATGTGTCCAAGGCAATGTTCTTGTGGAATCGATGCAGGGCGTTTATGGGAGGGGTCTTGAGCCTGCGGCAGATGGAGTACTTCGTGACGGTCGTCGAGGAGGCGTCCTTCACCCGCGCGGCGGAGGTTCTGCATGTCTCTCAGCCCGCGCTCTCCCATCAGGTCAAGGCCCTGGAACGCTCGGTCGGCGGTGCGCTCCTGGAGCGCCTGCCGCGCGGGGTGCGCCTGACGCCGATGGGGCGGGCCTTCCTGCCGCACGCCGAGCTCGCCGTGCGCAGCGCCGCCCAGGCCCGCCGCGCGGCCCGCGCCGCCGCCGGTGCCGAGGGCGGAGAACTGCACATCGCCGCCGTGCACTCCGTCGCGGTCGGCGTCCTCCCGGGCGTCTTCGCCCGCTGGCGCGCCGCCCACCCGCGCGTCCTGCTGCACCTGCACGAGTACGCCTCCTCCGAGGCTTTGGAGGAACAGGTCGAGCGCGGCACGGCCGACCTCGCCGTCGGCCCGGCACCCGCCGGCTGGCCCGGCACCGTCGTGCCGGTCGGCGAGGAGGACATCGTCCTGGTCGTGCCCTTCGACGACCGCTTCGCCGGCCGGACGGCGGTGACGCTGCCCGAACTCGCCGACCGCCCCTGGGTGCGCTGCGCCATGGAACCCGTCGTCCAGGGCGAACGCTTCCTCGACTGGGCCTGCGGCCGGGCCGGATTCACCCCGCGCACCGCCGTGTTCACCGAGCACAGCTCCACAGCGGTACGGATGGCCGCCGCTGGGGTCGGCGTCTGCGCCGTGCCCTCCCACCTCGTGCGCGACGCGGTCGGTGAGGACTGTGCCGTCCTGGCCCACGACCCGCCCTGGAAGCGCACACTGACGGTCTTCTCCCGCGTACCACCGACCGGCGCGGCCGAGGCCTTCATCGACCTGCTGCGCTCGGCATGGCCCTACCCACGCGTGGCTCCCGCCGCCCCGCTGCGCGCGTACGAGGACTGCCCCGAGGGCGGCCCCGCGGTCGCCTGAGCGAGGCGCTGGGGGCAGGCGCGGGCACGCGCGCGTGCCCGCGCCTCAGCGCGCCTCCGGAATCGCCCCGGTACCCCGCCACGCGTCTGTGCCGCGCCGCCGTGCCCGGCGCGCCCGCTTGCCGTGTCCGGCGCGTTCGCTCGCCGTGCCCCGACGCGATCCGCCCGGCCTCACCCGCCCACCCGCTCCAGCAGAGCCACCGGCAGCCCCGCGAAGAGCTCCTCCACGCGTGCGTGCCCCGTGAACTCGCGCCCCGGCTCCAGCACATCCGCCCAGCGCCCGGGCGGCAGTGGCAGCCGTGTGTCCCGCCAGCCGCCCGCCTCCGCCAGCCGCAGGGACAGCCGTGTCACGGCCGTGAGCACCTCGCCGGAGCGCACGAACGCCGCACAGTACGCCGCAGCGGGGCCCTCGGCGGTCAGCGGCGTGTACGTCGCCGTGTCGCCGAAGGCGTCGGGCCGCCGCCCCCGCAGCCCCAGGGCCGCCCGTGTCACCGCGGCCTTCCGCCCGGAGGTGCCGCCGGACTCCTCGGGCGGGAAGCCCACCGCCCGCCGGTTGTCGGGGTCGACCAGCGCCCGGTACTCGGCCTCCGTGCCCTGGTAGACGTCCGGGACACCCGGCATCGTCAGCTGGACCAGGGCCGTGCCCAGCACGTTCGCCCGGATGTGCGGCTCCAGTGCGTCCCGGAAGGCCGCCACCCGCTCGGCCGGCGCCCCGCACGGCCCGGCCGCCACGAACCGCGCCACCGCCTCCTCGTACGGCGGCTCCTGCTCGGTCCAGCTCGTGTACATGCCCGCCTCGCGCACATGCTTCAGCAACGCCCCCTGCACCCGCTCCGGCGACCCCGGCTCCGGACCCAGCCCGAACACCGTCTGCCAGGCCGCCCACGCCAGTTGCGCGTCCGGCACGCCCTCGCCGGTGCGCGTCACCTCGGCGAGGACGTCCGCCCAGCGGTCCGGGCACTCGGTGAGCACGTTCAGCGCCGCCCGGACATCGCCACTGCGCTTGGTGTCGTGCGTCGAGGCCACCGTGCCGCTCACCGGCCAGTCGCGCTGCACGCGCGCGCAGTACGCGTGGAACTCCTCCGGCGACAGCGCGGGAGAGCCCGGATTCCCGCCCACCTCCGTCGCCGACAGCAGCGGCACATAGCGGTAGAACGCCGTGTCCTCCACCGACTTCGCCCGCAGGGCCGACGCGGTCTGCGCGAACCGGGTCCGGAACTCCACCTGAGCGGGCCCGTCGCCGTACCGCCCCAGCACCAGGTCCCGTACGACGTCCACCGCACCCGCCTCCTCGGGCACGGCGAAGGCCTGCCGGGCCTCGGCCGCGGCCTCCTCGGTGACGACGGACGCGGCGTCGGCCGACTCGTAGGGCCGGTAGACGTCCATGCGCACCAGGAGCTCCTGGAGCGCCGTGCGCAGCGCCCAGGGCGCGCGGTCGCGCAGGGCGGGCTCGGGCGCGGTCGCGCACAGCCGGCCCGCCACCCGGGTCAGCCGGTCCATCTCCGTGGCCAGCTCGTGCGTGAGGACCTTGTACGCCGCCCGCCGCACGGTCGCCTCCCACTGCCCGCCCCGGTCCGTCTGCGGGGCCGCGAACCGCCGGTACTGCCCCAGGAGGTCCCCGAACCCGGCCGGGTCGGTGAAGAGCCCGTCCACGTGCCGCAGGGCGTCGTAGCCGGTGGTCCCCGCGACGGGCCAGGACGCCGGCAGCTGCTCACCGTCGGCCAGGATCTTCTCCACGACCGTCCAGCGGCCGCCCGTCGCCTCGTGCAGCCGCCTGAGGTAGCCGTCGGGGTCGGCGAGCCCGTCGGGATGGTCGACGCGCAGCCCGTCGATCACGCCCTCGTGCAGCAGCTCGAGGATCTTGCCGTGGGTGGCCTCGAACACCTCGGGGTCCTCCACCCGCACCCCGATCAGCTCCGAGATGCTGAAGAACCGCCGGTAGTTGAGCTCGGTCCGGGCCAGCCGCCACCACGCCGGGCGGTACCACTGCGCGTCGAGCAGATGCGGCAGCGGCAGATCCTCGGTGCCCTCGCGCAGCGGGAACACATGGTCGTAGTAGCGCAGGACGTCACCGTCGACGCGCAGCTCCCCGAGCACCTCGCCCAGCGGCCCGCCGAGCACCGGGAGCAGCACCTGGCCGTCCTGCGCCTCCCAGTCGATGTCGAACCAGCGCGCGTACGGCGACTTGGGGCCCTCGCGCAGCACCTCCCACAGGGCGTGGTTGTGGCGCGGGGCCATGGCCATGTGGTTCGGGACGATGTCCGCCACCAGGCCGAGCCCGTGCTCACGCGCCGTGCGGGCCAGCGCCCGCAGCCCCTCCTCGCCGCCCAGCTCCTCCCGCACGCGCGCGTGGTCGACGACGTCGTAGCCGTGCGTCGAACCCGGCACGGCCTCCAGGACGGGGGACAGGTGCAGATGCGAGACGCCGAGCGAGGCCAGGTACGGCACCACGGCCGCCGCGGCCCCGAAGGGGAACTCGGGCTGCAGCTGCAGCCGGTACGTGGCCGTGGGCACCACCGGGTCAGGTCGCTCAGGTGTCATGAACCGTACGTACCCGCCCGGCCGCCGTTCGTGTCATCGCCCGCGCCAGGTGCGCCGCGCGTCGCCCGGACGAGTGGCTCTTTCCGGACGACGCGGCGGCGTTCCCAGGCGTTCCGAGGCGCCTGGGCACGTGCGGCTACACGGGCCGCTGGAGCACCGTGAGGCTCCGGTCCGTCAAGGTCAGCCGGTCCCCGGCCTGCACCTTCTCTCCGGTGTCCGGCGGCACACCGTCGGCGCGGGCCGTGTCGACCACGACCTGCCACTGCCGCCCGTGGTCGACCGGCACCACGAACTCCAGCGTCTTCGGCGAGGCGTTGAACATCAGCAGGAAGGAGTCGTCGGAGATGCGCTCCCCGCGCGCGCCCGGCTCCGAGATCGCGTTGCCGTTGAGGAACACCGTCAGCGCCGACGCCCGCGCCGAGTCCCAGTCCCGCTGGGTCATCTCCCGGCCCTCCGGAGTGAACCAGGCGATGTCGGACAGGTCGTCGTGCGTGCCCTCCACGGGCCGGCCGTGGAAGAAGCGCCGCCTGCGGAAGACCGGGTGGTCCCGGCGCAGCCACACCATCGCGCGCGTGAAGGCCAGCAGCTGCCGGCTCAGGCTCCCCTCGGACTCCTCACCGTCCCCGCCCTCCTCGGCTTCCTCCGGCCACTCGACCCAGGCCAGTTCGTTGTCCTGGCAGTACGCGTTGTTGTTGCCGCGCTGGGTGCGGGCGAACTCGTCGCCATGGCTGATCATGGGCACGCCCTGGGACAGCATCAGCGTCGCGATGAAGTTCCGCATCTGCCGGGCCCGCAGCCGCCGCACGTCCGGCTCGTCGGTCTCGCCCTCGGCCCCGCAGTTCCAGGACCGGTTGTGGCTCTCGCCGTCCCGGTTGTCCTCGCCGTTGGCCTCGTTGTGCTTGTCGTTGTACGCCACCAGGTCGTGCAGGGTGAAGCCGTCGTGGCAGGTCACGAAGTTGATGGAGGCCAGCGGGCGGCGGCCGTCGTCCTGGTACAGGTCGGACGAGCCGGTCAGCCGTGAGGCGAACTCCGCGAGCGTGCGCTGCTCGCCCCGCCACAGGTCGCGCACGGTGTCCCGGTACTTGCCGTTCCACTCGGTCCACAGTGGCGGGAAGTTGCCCACCTGGTAGCCGCCCTCGCCCACGTCCCACGGCTCCGCGATCAGCTTCACCTGCGAGACCACCGGGTCCTGCTGCACCAGGTCGAAGAACGACGACAGCCGGTCCACCTCGTGGAACTGCCGGGCCAGCGTCGCGGCGAGGTCGAAGCGGAACCCGTCGACGTGCATCTCCGTGACCCAGTACCGCAGCGAGTCCATGATCAGCTGGAGCACGTGCGGGGACCGCATGAGCAGGGAGTTCCCTGTCCCTGTCGTGTCCATGTAGTAGCGGGGGTCGTCGGTGAGCCGGTAGTAGCGCGCGTTGTCCAGGCCCTTGAAGGACAGCGTCGGGCCCATGTGGTTGCCCTCGGCGGTGTGGTTGTAGACCACGTCGAGGATCACCTCGATCCCGGCCTCGTGCAGCGCCTTCACCGCCGACTTGAACTCCAGCACCTGCTGGCCCCGGTCGCCCCAGGACGCGTAGGCGTTGTGCGGGGCGAAGAAGCCGATCGTGTTGTAGCCCCAGTAGTTGTTCAGGCCCATGTCGACCAGGCGGTGATCGTTCACGAACTGGTGTACGGGCATCAGCTCCAGGGCCGTGACCCCGAGCTCGGTGAGGTGCTCGATGACCGCCGGGTGGGCGAGGGCCGCGTAGGTGCCGCGCAGCTCCTCCGGCAGCCCCGGGTGCCGCATGGTGAGGCCCTTGACATGGGCCTCGTAGATCACCGTGTGGTGGTACTCGGTGCGCGGGAGCCGGTCGTCGCCCCAGTCGAAGTACGGGTTGACCACGACCGACGTCATCGTGTGCGGCGCCGAGTCCAGGTCGTTGCGCCGGTCGGGCTCGTCGAAGTGGTAGCCGTACACCTCCTCGCCCCAGCCGATCGAACCGCTGATCGCACGCGCGTACGGGTCGAGCAGCAGCTTCGCGGAGTTGCAGCGCAGCCCGCGCTCCGGGGCGTACGGGCCGTGCACCCGGAACCCGTACCGCTGCCCCGGCATGATCCCCGGCACGTACGCGTGGCGCACGAACGCGTCGCTCTCCCGGAGCTCGATCGCCGTCTCCGAGCCGTCGTCGTGCAGCAGACACAGCTCTACTCGGTCCGCGGCCTCCGAGAAGACCGCGAAGTTGGTACCGGCGCCGTCGTACGTGGCACCGAGTGGATACGCCTCTCCAGGCCAGACCTGCATGGATACGACTCTTTCAGGTGTGCGGCGCCGGTGGGGACGCCTTGGCCCCCGAGTCTCCCCGAAAGTGAGGGAACCTCCTATGACTTATGTCCCTCTTACCGCGTGACCAGTGCATACACGGTATGCCGAACCAATGGGGCAAGAACGTACTCCCGGGGCTGATGGGGGAGTAGGGGGAAGATGTGCGCAACATAGTGCACCGCCACTTGGGCAAGATGGTGGCCGGTACGGCCATCGCCGTGGCCGGGACCGCCGTGATGGTGGGGATCACCCTGCCGGGCACGGCGGGGGCGGACGACACGGGAACCAGGTCGGGGCAGGCGGGGCAGTCCGTCCGGCAGGAGTCCGGCGCGGACCGGGCCGTGGCGCCGGGGGTGGTGGAGGAGGCGCCCGCCGAAGGGGAGAAGGGCAGGGGCCGTGATCCGCTGACCGACGACGAGACGGAGCGGGTCGCGAAGATCGCCCTGAACCGGCAGCTGCTCCAGGGCAGTGAGGGCGTCGACGGGGAGCGCGGCCCGCAGCGTCTCGGCGTCGACCTCGCCGAACCGGAGGCCGACGAGGTCGGCGACCCGGACGCGCCGCGGCGCGCCGACGTGACGTTCTACGACTACCGGGACGACACCCTCGTCACCAGGACCGTCGACCTGGGCACCGGCAAGGTGGTGCGGACCGGCACCCAGCGCGGCGTCCAGCCGCCCCTGAGCGGCGACGAGAAGGCCGAGGCCGCCAGGCTGCTGATCGCCGACCCGCTGGGCGCGGGCCTCAAGGCCGACTACCGGGACGCCACCGGCAAGGAGCTCACCTCCCCGGACCAGCTGCAGCTCAGCGGCGCCGTCTACCGGGCCGCGCCGGGCGCCCAGCCCGCCGTGCTCGACCGCTGCGGCGAGCACCGCTGCGTCCGGCTGTTCCCGAAGATCAAGAACGGGCCGTGGGTCGACGCGAGGTCGATCGTGATCGACCTGAGCGCCCGAAAGGCCGCCCGGCTCGACCGCTGACCCGCTCTCCTCGCTCCTACTCTCACCGTCAGGGAGTCACCTCGTCATGCGCGTGAACAGATACAGCAAGGTCCGCACCCGGGCGGCCGTGGGCCTGACCGTGGCCGCGCTCGCCGCCGGTGTCACCGCCGGCGCGGGACCTGCCGCCGCCCGGCCGAAGGCGGCCCCCGCGGCGCCGGCCGCCGAGTGCAGTGCCGACTACCGCGTCGAGCAGAAGCTTTCCACCGGCACGACCTGGCGGATGTGCTGGCGCTACGACGGCAAGGCCGGCCTCGTCCTGGAGAACATCTCGTACCAGCCCAAGGGCGAATCCGCGCCGATCAAGGTCCTCAACAGCGCCAGGCTCGGCCAGATCCACGTCCCGTACGACGACGGGAACGTCGAGTACGACGACCTGACCGGGTTCGACTTCGCCCAGGGCCTGATGAACCTGGCGCCCGGCGAGTGCCCCGGCGGCACCATCAAGACGGTCAAGGTCCCGGACTCCTGGAACGAGGACCCGAACGTCAAGGGCCTGTGCACCACCACCCGCTCCCGCGGCCACGCCTACCGCATGCAGGGCGACACCGCGAACAAGGTCTACCAGGCCCAGGGCAAGGACCTGCTCGTCTACACCGTGAACCAGGTCGGCTGGTACGAGTACATGACCGAGTGGCGCTTCCAGGACGACGGCACGATCACCATGAACGTCGGCGCCACCGGCAGCCTGTCGTGGGACGACTACGACGCCGGGGACGGCCGCGGCTGGCCGATCGGCAAGGGCGCGAGCGCCGCCAAGGCCACCAGCCACAGCCACAACGCCTTCTGGCGGCTCGACTTCGCCCTCGACGGCTCCACCGCCAACAAGATCGAGCAGTACGACTCGACCGTCACCGCCCCGGCCACCGGCCAGCGCGCCCCGAGCACCAAGACGACCCGCACCAAGGTCACCAAGGAACTCGCCGGGGACAGCAAGAACTACCGCTGGTGGCGTGTGGTCAGCGCGACCGGCAAGAACAAGGACGGGCACCCGCGCTCCTACGAGATCGTCCCCGGCCCGACGACCAAGTACCCGGGCCGCAGTTACACCAAGCACGACGTGTACTTCACCGAGTACAACAAGTGCGAGCTGTTCGCCAGCCACAACCCCGGCGACTGCGGTGCCGGAGCGGGCGCCTCCGTCGACAAGTGGGTGAACGGCCAGGCCCTCAAGCACCCGGTGGTCTGGACGAACATCGGCTTCCACCACATAGCCCGGGACGAGGACCAGCAGCCCATGCCCGTCCACTGGCAGGGATTCTCCATCGCCCCGCGCGACGTCACGGCCATGAATCCGCTCACTCCGGCCGAGCTCGGCTGGCAGAACGGGCACTGGCAGCCGCGGGGTTGAGAACGACCCTGTCCATCCGGCTGCACCGCCGACCGCTCCCGGAGTACCCTTCCTTGATCGTTGGGTGGGGCCAGGCCCCTCGGGAGGCTCGGGGGAGCGGAAGGCGGTGCGCGGGTGGGCTCGGGAGGGCTGGAGCTGCCCCCTGGTGACGAGGGTCACGAGGGGAACTCCACAGACGTCCCGACCGGTGCCGTGTCCCTGGCGCGGCCGATGGACGCGACGGGCTCGATCGGCCCGGAACTGGACTGGGACGCCGACGCCTGGCGCGAGGTGCGCACCCGCGCCCAGCGGGCCGGCCGCGCCTACATCTGGCTGAACCTCGTAGAACAGCGGCTGCGCTCCGTCGTCGCCGCCGTGCTGCGGCCCATCTACGAACCCGTCCACGGCGACGACTGGGTGGTGGCCGCCGCCGGACCCGCCGGTCAGGAGTGGGTGCAGCGCGCCGTCGCCGTACGCGAGGTCAGCCGCCGCAAGGGCTATCTGCTCGACCCGGCCGACGACAACGTCCTGTCCTTCCTCACCCTGCCGCAGCTGCGCGAGCTGATGGTGCAGCACTGGCCCTGCTTCGAGCCCTACTTCGACGACCGCCGGGACGTCGAGCTCGCCCTGGACGAGCTGGAGGTCACCCGGAACGTCGTCTCCCGCAACCGCGCCCTGTCCGAGGCCGTCCTGAACCAGGCCGAGCGCGCCTCGGCCCGGCTGCTCGAGATGCTCGGCGCCGACGGTGACGTGCCGTCGGCACGCAGGCTGCCCGTCGACGCAGTCGAGGACCTGGTCGGCGACCGGTACGCGGACGTGGTCGCCGTCCACCCGGACCGGGTGCGGCTGATGCGCCAGTTCCCGGCCGAGGACATCTTCGGCGGCGCCCGCCGCCTCGACGCCATCGGCATAGGCCTCAACCTGCTCGTGCAGAACTTCTCCGGCCGCCGACTGGTACGGCTGGCCGAGTCGGGGTGCCGGGTGCGGCTGCTGTTCCTCAACCCGGCCTCCAGCGCGGTCAAGCGGCGCGAGCGCGAACTGGGCATCAAGCGCGGCGAGCTCAGCCGGGCCGTCGAGATGAACATCCTGCACATGCGCCGGGTGCGCGCCCGGCTGCGCGACCCGGGTGCCTTCGAGATCCAGGTCTTCGACGAGACGCCCCGCTTCACGGCGTATCTGGTCGACGGCGACGGGGCGGACGGCATCGCGGTCGTGCAGAACTATCTGCGCCGGACGCGCGGCATGGAAGCACCGGTCTTCGTACTGCGCAACGGCAGCAAGGTGGTCAAGTCGGGCGAGATCGACGAAAGCGGCCTCTTTCCCACGTACCGCGAGGAGTTCGAGGTGATGTGGGCGGATTCGCGGCCGGTGTCGTGAACGGTGCCCCGCTGTGGGGCGGTTGTGGTGGTTCACCCGGCCGCCGCCGGGGGTAAGCGGAACGCGCTCCTCGGATTGTCAGTGGTGCATGCGAAGGTGGAGACCACTGGGGGACACCACCGGGGGACGCACCACAAGAAGGGGGACCGCCCATGGGCTGGCACCGGGAGCTGCTGGTCGGCTTCGACCTGGAGACGACGGGCACCGATCCGCGCGAGGCGCGCATCGTCACGGGGGCCGTGATCGAGGTCAGGGGCGGGGAGCCGATGGGGCGCCGTGAGTGGCTGGCCGACCCGGGGGTGCCGATCCCCGAGGACGCGGTGGCGGTGCACGGCATCAGCAATGAACGCGCGGCGGCCGAGGGCAGACCGGCCGACCAGGTGGCGGAAGCCCTCGCCGGCGTCCTCACCTCCTACTGGAAGTCGGGCGTGCCGGTCGTCGCCTACAACGCGGCCTTCGACCTGACCCTGCTCTCCGCCGAGTTGCGGCGGTACGGACTGCCGTCCCTGCGGGACCGCCTGGGCGGCGTGGACCCCGCCCCGGTCATCGACCCGTACACCATCGACCGCTGGGCCGACCGCTACCGCCGCGGCAAACGCAACCTCCAAGCGGTCTGCTCGGAGTACGGCGTGAACCTCGACTCCGCCCACGACGCCACGGCCGACGCCCTGGCGGCGGCCCGGCTGGCCTGCGCGATAGCCGACCGCCACCCCAAGATCGCGAGCCTGGGCCCGGCGGACCTGCACCACCGCCAGATCGAGTGGTACGCGGAGTGGGCGGCGGACTTCCAGGGGTTCCTGCGCCGCAAGGGCGACGCCACCGCTGTGGTGGACGGGGCGTGGCCTCTGCGGGAGTTGGCGGACGAGCCGGTCTGAGCGGGCCTGAGCCCCTCAGAACGGATGCCACCGCACCGTCTCGTCGCCCTCCCGCAGCGACGCCACCCGCCGCTCGAACTCGGCCAGTGCCTTCGGGTTGCTCGGCGCGTGCTGAGCCACCCACGCACAGCTGGCCGTCTCCCGGGCGCCGCGCAGCACCGAGCACCCGTCCCACTCCCGGACATCCCACCCGTACGTCCCGGTGAAGGACTCGTACGCCTCGTCCGCGAGCCCGTACCGGTCATGGGACAGCGCCATCACCACCAGATCGTGCTCGCGCAGGTCGGCGGAGACCGTCTCCAGGTCGACCAGAACCGGTCCGTCCGGGCCGACGTGCACATTGCGGGGCAGCGCGTCGCCGTGGATCGGCCCGGGCGGCAGCCGCGGCGTCAGCGCGGCGGCCTCCGCGGCGAAGCCGTCCCGCCGCGCCCGCAGGTACGCCGCGTCCGCGGGGTCGACCGCGTCGCCCGCGAGCCGCAGCCACCGTTCCACACCGCCCAGCAGATCACGGGCCGGCAGTTCGAAAGGAGGAAGAGGCGTGGCGTGCACGACCCGTAGCAGTTCGGCCAGATCCCGCGGCTCGGCGGGCCGTACGGCATCGGGCAGCCGGTGCCACACCGTCACCGGGTGCCCCTCGACCAGCAGCGCCTTCGGCTCGGCCGCCCGCACCGCGGGCACGCCCGCCTCGGCGAGCCATACCGCGATGTCCAGTTCATGGCGCGCCCGGTCGAGGAGTTCGGCGTCGCGGCCGACCTTGACGACCAGGTCACCGGCGGCGAACACCGCGTTCTCGCCCAGCGCCAGCAGCCGCGCCTCGCGGGCCGCGCCGCCCGGCACGTCCGCCGCGGCCAGTACGTCCCGCGCCCGTGCCTCGTCCATCGTCCGCCTCCGTGGTCCCGGTTCTTGTGCGTCACCGTCGGGTTCTGGCCATCCGTCCGTCAGTGTCGCATTCGCACAGGTGGGACCGTGTGCGCGGTGCCTTGACGAGGCAGGCCGCCTTCACGACCATGACGTGGCCCGTCCGAGCTGTGCAAAGGGGCTGATGCCGTGACGTCGGTGACCGAGGTGAGGAGACCGGCCGATCCGGCGCCGGGCCGGGCTCGGCCCCGCCGGGCCGTGGACCACGGCGCCTGGTTCCTGGTGCTGCCCGCCCTGATCCCCATCCTCGTCCTCAGCGTCGGCCCGCTGCTGTACGGGATCCTGCTGGCCTTCACCGACGCCCAGTCGGGCCGCACCGAGCCCACGCAGTGGATCGGCGGCCTCAACTTCCGGGACCTGCTGCACGACACGCTGTTCTGGGAGTCGTTCCGGATCGGGCTGGTGTGGGCGGTCGGGGTGACCGTGCCGCAGTTCCTGCTCGCGCTGGGCCTCGCCCTGCTGCTCAACCAGGAGCTGCGGCTGCGCTGGCTGGCCCGTGCCCTGGCGATCATCCCGTGGGCCATGCCCGAGGTCGTCGTCGGCATCATGTGGCGGCTCGTCTACAACCCGGACGCGGGCATCCTCAACGAGACCCTGCGCGATATCGGCCTGGGCGGCGGCCGCGACTGGCTCAGCGGGCTGGCCACCGCGCTGCCCGCCGTGATCCTCGTCGGCGTCTGGGCGGGCATGCCCCAGACGACGGTGGCGCTGCTCGCCGGGCTCCAGAACACCCCGCGCGAACTGCACGAGGCGGCGGCGGTCGACGGGGCAGGCGCCTGGCGCCGCTTCCGCACGGTCACCTGGCCCGCCCTCAGGCCCATCGCCCTCGCCATCACCGCGCTCAACCTGATCTGGAACTTCAACTCCTTCGCCCTGGTCTACGTGCTCACCAACGGCGGCCCCGGCGGCCGGACCCGACTGCCCATGCTCTTCGCCTACGAAGAGGCCTTCCGCTACGGGCAGTTCGGCTACGCGGCGGCCATGGGCTGCGTGATGGTGGCCGTGATCTCGATCGCCCTGGCCGTGTTCCTCGCCGGCCGCCTCAGGGGAGGTGACGACGCGTGAGGACCTCCGCACCGGCCCGCGTCGGCCAGTACACCGCGCTGTTCGCCTACCTCGTCTTCCTCGCCTTCCCGTTCCTCTGGCTGGTCTCCACGGCGTTCAAGCCGCCGCGCGAGCTGGGCAGTCTGCATCCGACGTGGATCCCGAAGGACCCCACCCTCGCCAACTTCCGGCAGGCCTTCGACGAACAGCCGCTGCTGCACGCCGCCCTCAACTCCCTCGTCGCCGCGCTCACGGCGGCGGTCATCGCCGTGCTGATCGCGACGCCGATGGCCTACGTCGTCGCCCGGCGGCGCACCCGGCTGGCGAAGGCGGTGACGGGCTGGGTGGTGGTCAGCCAGGCGTTCCCGTTCGTGCTGGTGATCATCCCGCTGTTCCTGGTGCTGAAGAACCTCCGAATGATCAACTCCGTGCCGGGTCTTGTGCTGGTGTACGTGGTGTGGGCGCTGCCCTTCGCGCTGTGGATGCTCGCCGGGTATGTGCGGGCCGTGCCGCCCGAGCTGGAGGAGGCCGCCGCGATCGACGGGGCCGGCCGGGTGCGGACGCTGGTGTCGGTGACGGCGCCGCTGCTCGCGCCGGGCATCGTGGCGACGGGCCTGTTCGCGTTCATCACCGCGTGGAACGAGTTCTTCTTCGCGCTGGTGCTGCTCAAGACACCGGAGAAGCAGACCCTGCCGGTGGTGCTCACCCACTTCATCGGGGCCGAGGGCGTCGCCGACCTCGGCCCGCTCGCGGCGGCCGCGTTCCTCGCGACGCTGCCCTCGCTGGTCGTCTTCGCGATCATCCAGCGGCGGATCACGGGCGGCATGCTCACCGGGGCGGTGAAGAGCTGATGCGCGCCCGTCTGCTGGCCGTGGTTCTCCTGCTGCTCCTCGCCGGCTGCTCCTCCGGCGGCACCCGCGACGACGGCCGGATCACTCTGCGCTTCCAGTCCCTGGCCTGGCAGGAGGAGTCCGTCGAGGCCAGCAAGGCGCTGGTGAAGGAGTGGAACGCCACCCACCCGGACGTCCGGGTCGAGTACGTCCAGGGCTCCTGGGACAGCGTCCACGACCAGCTCCTCACCGCCTTCGAGGGCGGCGAGGCTCCCGACATCATCCACGACGCCTCCGACGACCTGGCGGACTTCGCCTACGGCGGCTACCTGGCCGATCTCACCGACCTGCTGCCCGCGCGACTGAAGTCGGACATCCCGCGGCGCAGTTGGGAGACGACGACCTTCGGGGACGGTGTCTACGGCGTGCCGTTCCTCCAGGAACCGCGCGTGCTGATCGCCAACGCGAAGTGGCTCCGGCGGTCCGGGGTGCGGATCCCGACCCCGGAGAAGCCGTGGAGCTGGGCCGAGTTCCGCCGGATCACCGAACGCCTCAGCGGCCAGGGGAAGTACGGCATCGCCTGGCCCCTGAAGGAGCCCGTCTCCGCCACGCTCAACCTCTCCCTGTCGGCGGGCGGACAACTCTTCCACCGCGGGGCGGACGGCAAGGTGACGGTCCGGTTCGGGACGGCCGACCAGGTGGTGCCGCGCACCGTCCACGAACAGGTCGGCACCGACCGCAGCGCCTCGCCCACCACCCTGGGCAGCGGGGGCTCCGACACCCTGCCCGGCTTCTTCGGCGGCAGATACGCGATGGTCCCGCTCGGCTTCTCCTACCGTCAGCAGATCGTGCAGCAGGCGCCGAAGGGCTTCGACTGGCAGGTGCTGCCCGCCCCCGCCGGCGCCGGAGGGCTCACCCAGGGCGTCAGCCCGCAGACCCTTTCCGTCGCCGAGGACTGCCCGCACAAGAAGGAGGCCGCCGCCTTCATCGACTTCCTCCTCAGACCGCCGAACATGGTCCGCCTCGCGCTCGGCGACTGGATGCTGCCCACCGGCACCCAGGCGCTGGCCGACCCGGCCCTGCGCACGGCCGAACACGGCTGGGCCACCGGCACCGCCCTCGCCGGGCATCTTCGCCCGGCACCCGCGCAGACGGTGCGGGGCTACCCCGAGTGGAAGGACAAGGTGGCGACCCCGGCCCTGCAGGAGTACTACAGCGGAGCCATCGGACTCGGAGCGCTGCGCGAACGGCTGGAGGAGGACGGCAACCTGGTGCTGGCGCGCTATCAGCGCTGACGGCGTCGCCGGTCCGGCTCCGTTCAAGGCACGGCGGGTCCCGTGAGGTACCGGCCCTCCTCGCTGTACGGCCAGACATTGGGCGCGCAGCCGCGCATGCCCTTGATCTGCTGCATCATCGCGGGGGCCGGCTTGCCGGGGCCGGGGCAGCCGACGTGGCCGTGGCCGAGGAAGTGGCCGACCTCGTGGTTGATGATGAGGGCCCGGTAGGCCTTGACGTCCTTGGCGTAGACGGGAGTTGCCAGGAGCCAGCGTTTGAGGTTGACCATCACGTTCTTGGCGACGTTGCAGTTGACCTCGCCGCCGGTGTCCAGGCCGTACTGGCCGCAGATCTTGTCCACGGTCCCGGCGGTGGCGACCTTCACGACGAAGTCGGTGGGCCCGCTCGACACCCGCCGGAACGCCGAACGGCCGTCCGCCGTCCAGCCGCGCCGGTCGGCCAGGACGTTTTCCACCTGCTCGGCGACGTCCGGGGCGGACAGGTCGATGCCGTCCTCGACATCGACCCGGTAGCGCAGGGTCGTGCCCCGCCCCACCTTGGGGCCCGAGCCGGGGGCGACGGTGAAGGTGCCGGGGCCGGTGGCCGGGATCTCCGGCCGTGCGGAGGGCGAGGGGGAGAGGGAGGGCGAGGGGGAGACGGAGGGGGAGGACGGGTCCGACGGGGTGAGGGGCCTGGCCGGGGCGGTGGTGGCGGGGGAGTCCGGCGCGGGCTCGGTCCCCGGGCCGGAGCCGGGCTCGGCCGCCGTTCCTCCGGGCTTCGCCGACGTCCATTCCACCGCCGCCAGGCCGGCGGCCCCGAGCAGCACCAGCGCGGACAGGCCCGCTAACAGCGGGCCTTTCCGGCCGCGCCGCCCGGCGGAGTGCGCAGGGCGGCCGTTCCTGCGGCGGCTGCGGGAGGGAGGTACGGAGTGCGCGGTCATGGTTGTTCAGATTGCGAGGGTCATGTGATCGAACCTGGCGCGAATGATAACGGAAAGATAACGAAGAACTGCCGGAGAGCCTGTGTGATCATCCGGTAACAGGAGCCCGTCGGTGTGCGGGCCTGCGGATACTGAGCCCATGCCACGAGTTCTGCTGATCGAAGACGACCGCGCCGTCCGTGAAGGAGTCGCCCTCGCCCTGCGCCGCCAGGGGCACGACGTCGCCGCCGCCGAGACCGGGGAGGAGGGGCTGGAGCGGCTGCGGTCCTTCCGGCCGGACGTCGTGGTGCTCGACCTGATGCTGCCCGGCATGCCGGGCCTGGATGTGTGCCGCGCCATGCGTGCCCTGGACCAGACGCTGCCGATCCTCATGGCGACCGCGCGCGGCGACGACGTGGACATCGTCGTAGGACTGGAGGCCGGAGCCGACGACTACGTCGTCAAGCCCGTGCAGGCCCGGGTCCTCGAGGCGCGCATCCGGGCCGTCCTGCGCCGGGCGACGGCCGTGGCGGCGGCCGACGGAGGCATACCGAAGATCGACACATACGGTGAGCTGGCCGTCGACCGCGCCGGGCACTCGGTCACCTGGCAGGGCACCCCGGTCCCGCTCGCCCCGTCCGAACTGCGGCTGCTGCTGACGCTGTCCGCCGCACCCGGCCAGGTGTTCAGCCGGCAGCAACTCCTCGAAGCGGTCTGGGAACACAGCTACCACGGCGACGCGCGCCTGGTGGACGCCTGCGTCCGACGGCTGCGGGCCAAGATGGGCGAGCCCTCGCGCGAGCCGCGCTACATCCAGACCGTGCGCGGCTTCGGCTACCGGTTCGTGTCCCCGTGAGGAACCTCGCCGCGAGGAACGCCCTGCTCCCCCGCCTGCGTGGCCTGTTCCCCCGCCCGCGCGGGCTGCGCACGCGCCTGGTGGTGGCGTTCGCGCTCGTCGCCGCGCTCACCGCGGCGACCACCGGCGCCCTGAGTTTCCGGGAGGCGCGCACGGGTGTGCTCCAGCAGAGCCAGGACACCGTGATCAAGCTGCTGCGCACCCAGGTCGACCGGCTCGCCCCGCAGCTCTCCTTCCCCCCGGGCGAGGCCGAACTGCGGCGCTTCGCCGCTGATGTGGCCCGCGCCGAGCCGTCCGGGAACTGGCGGGTGCTGGTCGCCTACGAGGGGCTGAGCGCCACCTCCCTCCCCGACGACTCGTTCGACGAGCTGACGCCCGGTCTGCGCGAGGCCGTGGACACCAGTCCGGCCACCGTCTTCCAGCGGGTGAACACCGGTGACCACACCTCACTCGTCGTCGGCATGTCGGTCACCTTCGCCGGTGAGGAGAACCGCGGGATCGCCTCGGGGGTCCAGGTCTTCCTCACGGTGCCGCAGGCCACCGAACAGCGGTACGTGGACGCCCTGGTCACCGCCGTGGAGCGGGCCACCGTGCCCGCGCTGGGTGTCGCCGTGCTGCTCGCGCTGCTCGCCGCGCGCGGGGTGCTGCGGCCGGTGCGCGCACTGCGGCACGCCACCCGCAGCATCGCCGAAGGGCGGCTGGACACCCGGCTCGCGGTCAACGGCTCCGACGAACTCGCCGATCTGTCCCACACGTTCAACGAGACGGCCGCGGCCCTGGAGGAGTCGGTGGCCGAACTGCGCGGCATGGAGGCCCGGGCCCGCCGGTTCGCCGCGGACGTCTCGCACGAACTGCGCACCCCGTTGGCCGCCATGGCGGCGGTCACCGACGTCCTCGACGAGGACGCCGCCCGTCTCGATCCGGACACCGCCACCGCGGTCCGGCTGATCAGCGAGGAGACCGTGAAGCTGGCCCGTCTCGTGGACGACCTGATGGAGATCTCCCGCTTCGACGCGGGCGCCGCGGTGCTGCACCTGGACGAGATCGACCTCGCCGAGTCGCTGCGCCGCACCCTCGCCGACCGGGCCTGGGCCGGCCTGGTGGACGCCGACCTGCCGCCGCCGGACGCCGTACGCGGCCGCGTCGACCCGCGCCGGCTCGACGTCGTGGTGGCGAACCTGGTCGGCAACGCGCTCCGGCACGGAGCCCGGCCGGTCCGTCTGCGCCTGCGCGCGGGCGGCGAGCGGTCGGCGGTCATCGAGGTGCTGGACAGCGGTCCCGGCATCCCCGAGGACGTCCTGCCGCACGTCTTCGAGCGCTTCTACAAGTCGGATACCGCCCGCACCCGGACCGAGGGCAGTGGTCTGGGTCTCGCCATCACCGCGGAGAACGTCCGGGTGCACGGCGGCAGCGTCCGGGCGGCCAACCGTCCGGAGGGCGGCGCGGTCTTCACCGTCGAACTCCCGCTGCGGCGGGACGAGCCGGCCCGCGGGGAGCACCTGTGACGGCCCGGCGCCGAGCCGCGCTGCTGGCCGTGCCGGCGCTGTGCGGGCTCGCCTCCTGCGGCATCCCGGCCACCGGCGTGGTGGAGGCGGGCGGTCCCGCCGGCGGGGTCGTGCCGACGGTACGGGTCTACTTCGTGGCGGACGGCAAGCCCGCGCCGGTCCCGCGCAGGGCCGTCACCCCGATCGGCGCGGCGTCGGCCGTGGAGGTGCTGCTGCAAGGGCCCACGGCGGAGGAACAGGCCGCCGGGCTGAAGTCGTTGCTGCCGCTGACGGGGGCGGACCTGCCGACGGCCGTCCCGGCCGATCCGCCGGCCACGGAGACTCCGCGGACGCCGGCCACGGAGGCCCCGCGGGCGGCCGGAGCCGCGGACTTCGCGAAGGTCACCACACGGGGCGATCGCGTGTCCATCGCACTGTCCCTGCCCTCCGCCGGTGCACTGCCCGATCTCGCGGTGACCCAGCTGATCTGCACCGCCGCCGAGGCCGCAGAGGCCGCAAACTCCGGGGACGACCCGGTGACGGTCATGGTCGCGGGCCGGGACGGTCGCCGTCTCGAGGGCACGGCGGCGCGCTGCCCCGCCACGTGATCGACAACGGCGACATAAGAGGTTGCACGAGACGTATCGTCTCGCTTAAGGTCGGCGCATGACCAGTCGCGCGCACATCGCCATGTTCTCCATCGCCGCCCACGGCCATGTGAACCCGAGCCTCGAGGTGATCCGCGAGCTCGTGGCGCGCGGCCACCGGGTGACCTACGCGATCCCGCCGGTCTTCGCGGAGAAGGTCGCGGACACCGGTGCCGAGGTGAAGCCCTGGAACTCCACGCTGCCCTCGCCCGACGACGACCCCGAGGCGTGGGGGAGCACACTGCTGGACAACGTGGAGCCGTTCCTCGACGACGCGATCCAGGCCCTCCCGCAGCTGATCGAGGCCTACGAGGGCGACGAGCCGGACCTCGTCCTGCACGACATCGCCTCCTACCCGGCCCGCGTCCTCGCCCACCGCTGGGGCGTGCCCGCGATCTCCCTGTCACCGGCCATGGTCGCCTGGGAGGGGTACGAGCAGGAGGTCGCCGAGCCGATGTGGGCGGAGCCGAAGAAGACCGAGCGCGGGCGCGCCTACTACGCCCGGTTCCAGGCCTGGCTGGAGGAGAACGGCATCACCCGGCACCCCGACCCGTTCGCGGGCCGTCCCGACCGCTCGATCGTCCTGATCCCCAAGGCGCTCCAGCCGAACGCGGACCGCGTCGACGAGACCGTGTACTCCTTCGTGGGAGCCTGCCAGGGCGAGCGCCCCGCCGAGGGCGGCTGGCAGCGGCCGGCCGACGCCGAGAAGGTCGCGCTCGTCTCCCTGGGGTCCGCCTTCACCAAGCGGCCCGGCTTCTACCGGGAGTGCGTCAAGGCGTTCGGCGACCTGCCCGGCTGGCACCTGGTGCTGTCGATCGGCAAGCACGTCGACCCGGCCGACCTCGGGGACGTCCCCGCGAACGTCGAGGTGCGCTCCTGGGTGCCGCAGCTGGCGATCCTGAAGCAGGCCGACCTGTTCGTGACGCACGCCGGCGCGGGCGGCAGTCAGGAGGGCCTGGCCACCGCCACGCCGATGATCGCCGTACCGCAGGCCGTGGACCAGTTCGGCAACGCGGAGATGCTCCGGAACCTCGGCGTCGCCCGGTACCTCGCCACGGAGGAGGCGACCGGCGAGGCCCTGCGTGAAGCGGCCCTCGCCCTCGTCGACGACCCCGAGGTCGCCCACCGCCTGAAGATCCAGGCGGAGCTGCTCCGGGAGGGCGGCACACACCGCGCGGCCGACCTCATCGAGGCCGAACTGCCCGCGTCTCGGGGCTAGTCGGGGCGTTCCTCCCGCGCCGGGCCGTCACACCGCGACGGCCTGGCGGGTGAGGGTCTGGCGGGCCTGGTCGAGCGTGGCGTCCATGCGTGCCGCCTGCCCCTTGGTGAACATGAACATCGCGGCGTCGTCGGTGTAGTCCATGTAGTTCATGAACATGTCGCCGTTCGGCCCGTTGCCGCACGTCACACGGGGGAAGTCGGGTGAACCCAGGTTCGGCCCGGCCTGGTTGGGGGTGTCCGACACGAAGTCGCTGCCGCTGCACCCCTCGTCGTCGTCGCCCCAGATGTGCCGCAGGTTCAGCCAGTGCCCGATCTCGTGCACGGCCGTGCGGCCGCCGTCGAACGGAGCCTTGGCGGTGCCCGTGGTCCCGACCGCGGTGTACGTGAGGACCACCCCGTCCGTGGAGGCGGCACCGCCTGGGAACTGGGCGTAGCCCAGCAGCCCGCGGCGCAGCCGGCAGACCCAGACGTTCAGATAGATGTCCGCGGGCCAGGCGTCCCGGCCCCCGCTCAGGCTGAACTTGACCAGGTCGTCCGTGCCCCAGTCCGGGGTCGAGGACTCGGTGCGTGTGATGCCGCTGGTGGGGCGGCCCAGCGGGTCGGTCCGGGCGAGGTGGAACTGCAGGCGCACATCGGCCACGAGGTCCTGCCAGGCCGCCGGAACCTTGTTGACGTCCGGGTTGCCGGCCCGGAAGTCCTGGTTGAGCACCTCGATCTGACTCTGGATCTGGGCGTCGCTCACGTTCTGCTCGGGGGTGCTGTGCACGACGTGCACGACGACGGGGATGTCGACGAGGCTCTGCCGGCCGGTGACCTGCTCCAGCTGCTCGTAGGTGAACGCGGTGTTCTCGATCAGGGCCCGGTTCTCGGCGTACTCCGGGTTCAGGTCGAGGAGTCTGCGGTCTACCTCCATGGCGCCGCACCAGCGGCTGTAGTCGCCGGAGGTGACGCGGAGGTAGGACTGGGCGTCGGACATGACTGCCCCTCGGGTAGCTGAGGGTGTGCCGCGCACGCGGCTGCCGAAGTGCGTGGGCTGCGAGTGCGCGGGCTGCGGTAGTGCGCGTCTGACACGCGCTGCGAGGGCCGAGCGGCGACGCCGGGCGGAGCGGTCGGTTGCCCGTTCCCTCCGAACCCATACACTGATAATCCTAGTCACTTAGGTGTAAAACCGGCAATATGAACGGCTTTGGGCGAGTGAGGTGGCCGGGTCATGAGAGAGCCCTCGTCGGACCTGTTCCGTTCCTGGATCCATTCCTACGAGGAGGACCACGAGGACGTGCGGGTGTACCGGCCCGACGACTACCCCTTCCCGCCTGCGCGCGGGCGCCGCGGCATGGAGTTCGCGCCCGACGGCACCTTCGTCGACCACCCGCTGGGACGCGGTGACGCTCCCGCCGCCGTGCCCGGTCGCTGGCGGCTCGTGGCGGACCGTCATATCGCGCTCACCTTCGACGGTGCCCGCCCGGACCGGGAGCTGGAGATCGTGCGCTGCGATGCGAGCGTGCTGCACGTGCGCCGACTCACGAACTGAGAGGGCCTGTTGGTTGCCCCGGCAACCAACAGGCCCTTCGAGCGGCGGCGGGGATCAGACCTTGAGGGGCTCGCCCTCGTCGTCCCGCGCCGCCGGTCCGGCGACGACCGCCCGCGGCGCCTCGTCGTGCGTGAGGTCCGGCAGCCGGTGCAGCCACTTCGGCAGATACCAGTTGCGCTCTCCGAGCAGCGCCATGACCGCCGGCAGCAGCACACCCCGGATGATCGTCGCGTCGATGAGCACCGCGGCCGCGAGCCCCACGCCCATCTGCTTCATGGACTGCATGGACAGCGTCCCGAAGATCGCGAACACGGCGACCATGATGACCGCGGCACTGGTGACGACCCCGGCCGTGGTGACCACGCCGTGCCGGATCGCGTCCTTCGTCGCCAGACCCCGCAGCCGCGCCTCCCGTATCCGGGAGACCACGAACACGTGGTAGTCCATCGACAGGCCGAACAGGATCACGAAGAGGAACAGCGGCAGCCAGGTGATGATCGCGCCGACGCCCTCCGCGCCCACCAGGGACGCGCCCCAGCCGTGCTGGAAGACCGCGACGAGGATGCCGTACGCCGCACCCACCGACAGCAGGTTCAGCACGATCGACGTGAGCGCGATCGTCAGCGAGCGGAACGACAGCAGCATCAGCAGGAAGGCGAAGACCACGACGAACGCGAAGACCGGGATGACGGCTCCGGCCAGCTGGTCGTTGAAGTCCTTCGACCCCGCGATCTGTCCGGTGATCGGCGCCTCGACCCCGTCGACCTTGCCGAGCGTGGCCGGGCGCACCTCGTCACGCAGCTTGTCCAGGCTCTCGCCCGCCCTGTCCTGGTCGGAGCCGCCGACCAGCGGGACGTAGACGAAGGCGACGTTCTGTGAGTCGTGCAGCTTGATCTCCACCGGGCCGCGCGAGGCGCCCGAACTGATCGCCCGGTCACGGAAGTCGGCGAGTGCGGACTTCACCTCCGGCGCGTTGATGTCGTCGGCCCTGACGACCACCTCGGCCGGCTCCGAGCCGCCCGGGAACGCGTCGTTGAGCCGGTTGTACGTCTGCACGATCGGCAGCGAGTCGCCGAACTCCTGGTCCAGCGTGAACTGCTGCGTCTTCATGCCGAGCGCGGGAGCCGTGATGGCCAGCAGCGCTCCGGCCGCCACCGCCACGGAGATCACGGGCCGGGCGAGCACGCGCCGCAGTACGGCCGTCCAGAACCGGCTGTCCTGGCTGCCGCCCGCCTTGCGCCGGCGCAGGAAGGGAATGCGGCCCTTCTCCACGCGCCCGCCCAGCAGCGACAGCAGCGCGGGCAGCACCGTCACGGACCCCACCATGGCCACGGCCACCACCATCAGCGAGGCCAGGCCCATCGCCTCGAACTCGGCGAGCCCGGTGAACAGCATGCCAGCCATGGCCACGCAGACCGTGACACCGGAGACGACGATCGCGCGGCCACTGGTCGCGGCGGCGATCCTGAGGGCCGTTTGCGCGTCATGGCCGGCCTCACGCTCCTCGCGCTCCCGGCGCAGATAGAACAGGCAGTAGTCGACGCCGACCGCCATGCCGACCAGCAGCATCACGGAGTTGGCGGTGTCGCTCATCGGCTGGAGGTGGCTGACGATGCCCATCAGGCCCATCGTCGCCATGATCGCGGTGACCGCCAGCGCCACCGGCAGCAGGGCCGCCACCAGCGCCCCGAAGGCGATGAGCAGAATGCCGAGGGCCACCGGCACCGCGGAGTACTCGGCCTTCTTGAAGTCGTCCCCGAACGCGTCGTCGAACGTCTTCATCATGCTGGCGCCGCCGATCTCCTCGATCCGCAGCGACGCGTGGTCCTTCTGGACGCCCTCGACGGCCTTCAGCACCGGCTCGACCCGCTCGCCCGCCGTGTCCGACTCGCCGCGCATGTCGAACTGCACGAGCGCGCTGCGCCCGTCCTTCGAGATCGTCTTCGTGTCGTACGGCGAGGTCACGTCGGTTACCTTGCCGGTCCCCTCGACGGCCTCGACCACGGCGGTCACGGCGCTCCTGAACTCGGCGTCCGTGGCCTTGAGACCACCACCCCTGGTCTGGATCAGGACGCTCTCACCTGCCGGCTCGTCGATCCCGGCGTCCTCGATGATCCGCGCGGCGGTGTGCGTCTCCCCCTTCAGCTGGTCGCTGTCCTTGACGTCGACCCGGCCCGCCGCCGAACCGAGCCCCATCGCCAGGACGACGAACAGCACCCAGATGCCGACGGCGGCCCATCGGTGCCGGGCGCTCCAGCCGCCGGCCCGGGCCGCCAGGCCCCGCACCCGCGCTTCTCCGTTCCCCATGACGGGCTCGCCCCCTCGTGCAGCGGTGGCGGCCCCCTGCCGCCCCCTTTCGTTTCGAAGGTATGGGCCGGATAAAACCATCTCGTCGTGCTGCCCGGTGAGGTGGCGGGGCCGGAACTCATCCCCATGGACCTCGACGTCTCCGCACTGGGGAGGACCGCGAGGGACCGTGGCCCCTTACACATACTGTGTGGATCCTGAGCAGATGGTTGTGCCCCGCGGTGACCGATGAGTAATTTACGGGGCCGGGCAGCCGCCCGGCGGCGGCCCTCGTGCCCACCCCCACGGGGCACGACGGCCGCCCTAAGGTGTGCGGATGACGACGACGTATGCGGCACTCTTGCGCGGAATCAACGTGGGCGGCAGCCGAAAGGTCCCGATGGCGGACCTGCGCACGCTCCTGGAAGGCCTCGGCTACGAGGGCGTACGCACGTATCTGCAGAGCGGCCAGGCGGTGTTCACATCCGGCCACGGTGACGCCGAGTCGTCGGCGGCCGAGATCACGCACGCCATCGAGAAGCACTTCGGCTTCGGCGTCGACGTGATCGTGCGCGACCACGCCTATCTGAAGGCGATCGCCGACGCCTGCCCCTTCCCGGCCGCCGAGCTGGAGGCCAAGCAACTCCACGTCACCTACTTCTCCGCGCCCGTGGCCCCCGACCGCTTCGCTGAGATCGACCAGGCCGCCTACCTCCCCGAGGAATTCCGCCTCGGCGACCGCGCCCTGTACCTGTACGCCCCGAACGGCCTCGGCCGCTCCAAGCTGGCCGAACACCTGTCCAAGCCGCGGATCAACAAGGGCGTGATCGCCACGACCCGCAACTGGAACACCGTGGTCAAGCTGGTGGAGATGACCAGTGCCTGAGCACGACCCCGCCGTCGAGTCCGCCATCGATCGCGAACTGGCCCTGCTCACCCCGGAGGTCCGCCGCTCGCCCGAGCGGGTCGGGGCGCTGCTCCACCCCGACTTCCATGAGTTCGGCGCCTCCGGACGGCACTGGGACCGGGCCGCCATCATCGCCTCCCTGGCCGAGACCACCGACTCGGACTCCCGGCCCGTCGCCGCTTCCGGGATGCGGGGCGTGCAGCTGGCCCCCGACCTGGTCCACCTCGTCTACGACACGGAGTACGACGGCAGCTCC
Source organism: Streptomyces purpurascens (assembly GCF_045040895.1). Taxonomy (NCBI): domain Bacteria; kingdom Bacillati; phylum Actinomycetota; class Actinomycetes; order Kitasatosporales; family Streptomycetaceae; genus Streptomyces; species Streptomyces purpurascens. The sequence goes on from NZ_CP108341.1 coordinate 7,304,319, forward strand.
GCGCACCGCAGCTCGCTGTGGCGCCGGACGGACAACGGGTGGCTGCTCTACTTCCACCAGGCGACACCGTTCAGCGAGCGGGCAACGTGACCTGGCGGTCGCCGAGGTACGGCGCGTGCGACGTGATCTCGGCCGGCACGGTCATCCGCGGGTCCGCGTAGAGCCGGCGCCAGTCGTCCTCGGAGCGGGCCGCGGCGACCGCGTCGGTTGCGGCGAGGTCGTCCTCGGTGAGGGGTTCCCGGATGGCGAGCTGGGGGTCCCAGCCGTCCCAGGGGAGCAGCTCGACGCCGTTCAGCGCGGCCAGGTCGCGCAGCACGTTGCCGCGTACGAACCACAGGCCCCGGAGCCCCTCGACGGGGCTGAACCCGCAGGTCTGCGGGTCCACCCGCCCTTCACGGCAGGCCCGCCATACGTCCCCGGCCACGAGGAAGCGGTCCCGCGGCACGTCCATCGGATCGAACGGCACGTCGTACTCGTGGTGAACCTGCGCGTCGGCCAGCCGCCACCGGCCGTCCGGCGCGCGGTACTCGGTGACCCAGTGGTCCTCGTACCAGTCGTCGACGAAATACGTGGCGAACCCGCAGCGCAGCCGCGCGGGCGTCCCCGTCGCGCGCAGCAGGGAGCACAGCAGGAGCGAGAAGTCCCGGCACGTGCCCACGAACCGTCCGTCGGGCGAGCGCCGTTCGGTGAGCGGGGTGTCCCCGCGTTCCGCCAGGATCTGCAGGATCTTGGTGACGTAGCGGGACTCGGCGTCGTGGTGCAGCCGCTTCTCGGGGACCTCGTATCCGAAGAGCCGGCCCTCGCCACGATGGATGAGCAGGTCCCGCACCGATGCGGCGAGCCGGCGCGGATCGCGGGGCAGTCCGCCGGCGTCCAGGTCGCCGGGGTCGCTGTACGGCGTCTGCCTCAAGTGGTGATCGTCCATGCCGGGACCCTCGGCCCTGCCCCAGGGGCAAGGTCAACGGCCTCGGAACGTTTGGCCGAATCGCCCCCACGCGCCGCGTGGCCTTGGCACCGTAGGGCCATGACGAGCACCGATGATCAGACGACTCCCTCCGGTCGTACGACGGCCGTCCAGGCCATGCGCGGCGCGGCGGCCCAGCTCGCCGAGCTGCTCGGTACGACGCCCGACTCCGTCACCGCGGTCCGCCCGACCCCGGACGGCTGGAGCGCGGACGTGGAGGTCGTGGAGCTGGAGCGGGTTCCCGACACCATGACCATCATGGCGACCTACCGGGTCACCCTCGACCCGCAGGGCCTGCTGCTCGGCTACGAGCGGGTGCGCCGTTACGCCCGCGGCCAGCTCGACCGGCAGCGCTAGGACCGGCCCGTCTCCTCTCAACTCCCTCTCGCGGCAAGTCTTTTGGTGTTCACGTGAACACGCCCGCCACCACCCCCGTACCTACGGGCGGCACGAGAACGGACTCTCGCGAGAGGAATCGCCCACGTGACCGTCATGACGCAGTCCGGCGGGATGCAACCCGCCGCCACCTCCAGCGGTTCGGGTTCGGCCGGACTCTTCGACATCCTCGAACTGATCCTGGACCGCGGACTCGTCATCGACGTGTTCGTCCGGGTCTCCCTGGTCGGCATCGAGATCCTGAAGATCGACATACGGATCGTCATCGCCAGCGTCGACACCTACCTGCGGTTCGCCGAGGCCTGCAACCGCCTCGACCTGGAGGCCGGCCGCAAGGCGCCGGACAAACTCACCGACATCGTCGGCAACCTCGTCGAGAGCGGCGCCCGGGGCAAGACCAGCGGCGCGATCGGCGGGGCCATCGACGCGATCGGGGACATCTTCGACCGCGACGACAAGGACCGCGAGGAGGAGCGGTGAGCGGCGTCTACGTCTACGCCGTCACCCGCTCCGACCACCCCCTGCGGCTCGACGGCCTGCGTACCGTCGGCGGGACCGAGGAGCCCCCGCGGGTGCTCGTCCACGGGCCGCTCGCCGCCGTGGTCAGCGCCGCTCCCCCCGGCCTGCGGCCCAAACGCCGTGACCTCGCCGCCCACCAGGAACTGCAAGAACGCCTGATGGCCGACGGATCGGTTCTCCCCATGCGGTTCGGCCTGCTCGCCCCCGACGACACCGCCGTCAAAACCGCCCTGGAGCACAAGGGCGAGGAGTACGCCCGAAGGCTCGGCGAACTGCACGGCACCGCCGAGTTCAACCTCAAGGCCGCCCGCGACCAGGACGACCTGCTGCGCGAGGTGCTCGACGAGTCCGAGGAGGCCCGCCGGCTCAACCAGCACACCCGCGAGGGCAGCGGCGCCTACGAGGACCGCCTCGCCCTCGGCGAACTCGTGGCCCGGCAGGTCGAGGCACGGCAGCGGCGGCAGGCCGACGAGATCGTCGGGCGGCTGTCCGGGCTGGCCCGGGCCAGCGTCGTGGCCGACCCGTCCAAGGACGACTTCCTCAACGTCTCCTTCCTCGTCGAACGCGCCCGCGCCGACGAGTTCACCGCGGCCGGCCGGGACCTGGCCCACGACTACGGCGACGCCTACGACTTCCGGCTGCGCGGCCCGCTGCCCCCCTACAGCTTCGCCGCCTGACGGGAGCACCCATGGGCCTGCTCACCGGCATCCTCACCCTCCCGCTCGCGCCCCTGCGCACCACCCTCTGGGCCGCCGAGCAGCTGCAGGCCGCCGCCGAGGCGCAGTACTACGACCCCGCCCCCGTCCGGCAGGCCCTCGTCGACCTGGAACGCGCCCTGCTGGAGGGACGGATCGACGAGACCGAGTACGACCGCCGCGAGGACGAACTGCTGGACCGGCTCGACGAGATCAACGCCCGGAGACGAGGCCCCCGACCATGACCCACCCGGCAGCAGGCGGACTCGCCGGACCGTCCCGCTTTCCCTCCCCCTACGACCAGGGGCCCGGCGCCCAGACCGCCAACCTCGCCGACATCCTCGAACGGGTCCTCGACAAGGGCGTGGTCATCGCCGGTGACATCCGGATCAACCTGCTCGACATCGAACTGCTCACCATCAAGCTGCGCCTGCTCGTCGCCTCCGTCGACAAGGCGAAGGAGATGGGCATCGACTGGTGGGAACACGACCCCTCCCTCTCCTCCCGGGCCGCCCGCCCCGAGCGGTCCCTGGCCGACGAGAACGAACGACTGCGTGCCGAGATCGCCGCACTCAAGGCGGCCGAGAGGAGCCCGGAGCCATGACCGACCCGAACCTCGTGTACACCTACGCCGTCCTGCGCCGCACCCCCGAGGCCACCGCGGCGGTGACGCACCTGCGCGGAGTCGCCGGAGAACCGATCCACCTGATCGACCCGGAGGCCGGCACGCACCCCCTCGCCTTCGCCGTCGGGCACGTCCCGGCCGCCGACTACGACGAGACGCCCCTCAAGGCCCACCTCGACGACCTGGACTGGCTGGAGTCCACGGTCCGTTCCCACCACGCCGTGGTGGCCGCACTCGTCGGCTGCGGCGCCGCCGTACTGCCCCTGCGCCTGGCCACCGTCTACCACGACGAGGACAGCGCCCGGCAGGCCCTCGACATCAGACGCGACTACTTCCTGTCCCTGCTGCACCGCCTCACGGGCCATCTGGAACTCGGCGTCAAGATCTACGCCACGCCCGACATCACCCCGCCCGAAGCCGACACCGGCGCCGGACAGGAACAGCCCACCGGCCTCGGTGCCGGCCGCGCCTACCTGTCGATCCGCCGCCGCAGACAACGCAGGAACGAGGAGGCCTGGCGGACGGTCGCCCAGGCCGCCGCACACCTCACCGAGACGGCCGCCGCCCTCGCCGTCGACCGCGTGGCACACAGCCCGCAACGCGGCAGCCTCGCGGGCCCCGGCCCCGGCACCAACGTGGGCAACGACGCCTACCTCGTCCCCGCCGACCGCGTCGACGCCTTCCGCGCCGGCGTGCTCGCGGCCGCCGAGGGCGTCCCCGGCCTCCGCGTGGAGGTCACCGGCCCCTGGGCCCCCTACTCCTTCGCCCTCCAGCCGGAGCCGGAGCCCGCCGCGTGACCGTCGCCCCCTACGCCGACCGCCCGGTCGCCCTCATCGACCTCCTCGACCGGCTCCTCCAGGGCGGCGTCGTCCTCACCGGCGACCTCGTCCTGTCCATCGCGGACGTCGACCTGGTCCGCATCGACCTGCGTGCGGTCATCGCCCCCGTGGCCGCGTCGGCACTCTCCCAGATCAGTGAGGCTCCATGTCCCCGGCCACCCGCCGTCTGACCGCCGACCCGGACACGGTCGAGCGCGACCTGGTCAAACTCGTCCTGACGGTCGTCGAGCTCCTCCGCCAGCTCATGGAACGCCAGGCCCTCCACCGCGTCGACGTGGGCGACCTCACGGAGGAACAGGAGGAACGCGTCGGCCTGACCCTGATGCTCCTCGACGACCGCATGCGGGAACTCTGCGCGCGCTACGACCTGCGCGTGGAGGACCTCAACCTGGACCTGGGCCCGCTGGGCACCCTGCTGCCACCCCGGTGACGGCTTCGTGCTGTCAGGCGCTCACGGCCGCCGGCATCGGAGCCCGCGCCGCCTCGTACCGCTCCAGCACCACCCGCGCCACCTCCGGCGCCGGTCCCAGTACGTCGGCCAGGACGTCCGCCTCCGCCGCGCCCCGGGCGATGCGGTCCGGGAGGCGGCCGGGGGCGAGGACGTAGGGGGCGACGGCCACCCGGGAGCAGCCGAGGGCGCGGAGTTCGCGGACGGCGTCCTCGGTGCGGGGGAACCCCGCGGGAGAGCCGGCGGAGGCGAACGCAGGCCGCACGGCGCACCAGCCGGTGTGCCGCCACTCCCGCGCGATTTCTGCGATCACTGCGATCGCCTCCGGGTCGGTGGACCCCGCCGAGGCCAGGACGACCCCGGTCGAGGGCTTGTCGGCGGGCGACAGGCCCGCCTCGTACAGGCGCCGTTCCAGGGCCGCCAGCAGCAGCGGGGACGGGCCCAGGACCTCCGCCTGGTGGATGCGGAGCTGCGGGGGAGCGTCCGCGAGAACCGCCGGGATATCCGCTTTCGCGTGGAACGCCCGGGTCAACAGGAGGGGGAGGGCCACGACGTCACGGACGCCCTGGACCGCCAGGGACTCCAGTACCCCCTGCACCGAGGGGACGTTGAAGTCCAGGAAGCCTGTCTCCACGCGTACGTCGGGACGCTGGGCGCGTACCCGGCGTACCAGGGCGTGCACGGTCGCGGCGTGCCGCGGGTCGCGGCTGCCGTGGGCGATGACGAGGAGAACAGGCTTGTTGTTCATGGGACTTCAGTTCTTCACCAGCAGGCCGCGGTTGCGCAGCACCCACCGCTCCAGCGGGCTGAAGATGAGCAGGTCGATGGCGATACCGACGATCAGGATGAGCAGGATGGCCTCGAACACCATGGCCATGTCGCTGGCGTTGCGGCCGTTCTCCAGCAACTGGCCGAGGCCCACGCCCAGGTCGGGGAAGGAGGCGATGATCTCCGCGGCCATCAGGGAGCGCCAGGAGAACGCCCAGCCCTGCTTCAGACCGGCCACATAGCCGGGCAGCGCGGCCGGCAGGACGATGTGCCAGGTGCCCTTCAGGCCCGTGGCGCCGAGCGTGCGGCCCGCGCGCAGGAACAGCGGGGGCACCTGGTCGACGCCCGAGACGAGGCCGTTGGCGATCGAGGGGACCGCGCCGAGCAGGATCACCGCGTACATCATCGAGTTGTTCAGGCCCAGCCAGATCACCGCCGGCGGAACCCAGGCGACCGACGGCAGGGACTGCAGGCCCGACAGGATCGGGCCGAGGGCCGCGCGGACGAACTTCACCCGGGCCACCAGCAGACCCAGCGGCGTGCCGATCACCAGGGCGAAGCAGAAGCCCAGCAGACCGCGCGAGACGCTGGTCCAGATGTAGCCGAGCAACTCGCCCTCGAGCCACGCCGTGTGGACGACGTCCCACACGGCGGACGGCGCGGGCAGCTTGGTCGGGTCGTCGACGACCTTGAACGAGACGAGGGCCTGCCAGACCGCCAGCACCAGCGCGACGGCGAGGACGGGCGGCAGGATCTTCTGGACGAAGGTCTGCCGGAACGGAGTGCGGTGCGTCTGCCTCGACTCCAGCGCGTCGAGGCCCGCCTCCAGACCGGCGAGATCGCTGCCGTCCTTGGCGACGGTCGTCGAATCAGTGCTGGCCATGACGGCGGATCTCCCCACGCAGTTCTTCGGTGATCTCGACGGACAGCTCCGCCACCTGGGTGTCCTCGATGCGGCGCGGGTGCGGGATGTCCACCGTCCACTCACGGGCGATCCTGCCCGGACGGGAGGACAGCAGCACCACGCGCTGCGCGAGCCGGACCGCCTCGCGCACGTTGTGCGTGACGAACAGGACGGACAGCTGGGTCTCGCGCCAGATGCGGGTCAGCTCGTCGTGCAGCACGTCCCGTGTGATCGCGTCCAGTGCCGCGAACGGCTCGTCCATCAGCAGCAGCTTGCTCTCCTGGGCGAGCGCGCGCGCCAGCGCGACCCGCTGGCGCATACCGCCCGACAGCTCGTGCACCCGCTTGCCGTACGCGCCCTTCAGCCGGACCAGTTCGAGCAGTTCCTCGGCCCGCTCGCGGCGCTCGGCCTTCGCGATGCCCCGCAGCTTCAGGGCGAGTTCGATGTTCTTGCCCGCGGTCAGCCACGGGAACAGCGCGTGCTCCTGGAACATCAGCGCCGGGCGGCCGTCCGTGGTGATCTCGCCGGCGCTGGGCCGGTCCAGGCCCGCCACCAGGTTGAGCAGGGTGGACTTGCCGCAGCCCGAGGCCCCCAGGAGGGTGACGAACTCGCCGGGCGCGACATCGAGGGTGATGTCGTCCAGGACGAGCTGCTGCCCGGCGGGGCCCGCGAACGACTTCGAAACGTGTTCGATCCGGGCGGCGTGCGTGGCCGACTCAGTGCCGTCGGCGGCCTTGGCGAGGGTGGTGGCCATGGTCGTCACCTCCTGGGAACTCTTCGGGATGCGGGCTACTTGGCGCCGAGACCGGCGTCGTCGACCGTGGGCGCGCCCTCGGCCTTGAGGACCTTGTTCAGCGGCGCGAGGTCGTAGATGCCGTTCAGGTTCGGCTTCTGCAGCAGCCCCGCCTTCACGGCGTGCTCGGCCTCGGTGTTGAGGGTGGAGGCCAGCGGGTCGTCGGTGAACTGGATGGACTTCCACGCCGGGTCCAGCACATCGGCCGGCAGCGCCTTGCCGGAGTCGGCCTCCAGCTGCTTGTTCGCCGCCGCCTTCGCCGCGTCCGGGTTGGCGTTGATCCACTTGTTGGTGTCGACCGAGCCCTTCAGGACCGCCTCGACGACCTTCGGGTGCTCCTTGAGGAAGTCCTGCCGCACGATGATGTTCGTGATCACGAACTTCTTGTCGGGCCACAGCGACGCCTCGTCGAGCAGCACCTTGCCGCCCTCGGCGACCAGCTTCGACGCGGTCGGCTCCGGCACCCAGGCACCGTCGACGGACCCGGACTTGTAGGCGTCCGGGGTGACCTTGTTGTCGCTGCGGACGACGGTGACGTCACCCTTGCCGCTCTGCGGGTCGACCTTCCAGCCCTGCTCGGCGGCCCAGTTGAGGAACGCCACGTCCTGCGTGTTGCCGAGCTGCGGGGTGGCGATCCGCTTGCCCTTGACGTCCTTCAGGGACTTGATCTTGTCCGGGTTGACCACGAGCTTCACGCCGCCGGACGCCGAACCGCCGATGATGCGCAGGTTCTTGCCGGCGGACTTGGTGTAGCCGTTGATCGCCGGGGAGGGGCCGATCCAGCCGATGTCGATGGACTTGGAGTTCAGCGCCTCGATCTCGGACGGACCGGCGTTGAAGATCGCGGGCTCTACCTTGGTGGCGCCGAGGGCCTTCTGGAAGATGCCCTTCTGCACGCCCACCAGCGCGGTTCCGTGGGTGAGGTTGCCGAAGTAGCCGATCTTGACCCTGTCGAGACCGTCGATCTTCTTCGCTCCGGCGGCGACCTTGGCGCCCCCGTCGTCCTCGGCCTTGGAGCCGTAGCCGCAGGCGGCCAGAGTGAGCAGGGGAAGCGCGGCTATGACCGCGAGGGATCGGCGCAGAGCGGATGATGCAGGCACGGGAGGTGTTCCTCTCGGAGGCCCGGCGGTCACGGTCTCTCAGGTCGTGGCCGGGAGGTCGGCAGGTTTTCGTCTACGGCGGTGGGGGGTGAGGGCGCGCAGGCAGTGCGCGTACGTCAGCGCACACATCGCGCCACTCCGCCCTGCCCGCTGCCGAGAGCGCCGCTGCCGACGCGGCCGCCCTCCTTCGCGAACGTGGAGTAGAAGTCGGGGGAGTTCATGTCAGAAGTCCCACCCGTCGTCGTCGGTCTCGTCCTTCACCGGCTCGGGGGCGGCGAAGGACTCGCCGACCATGCCCGCGGTGAGGGTCTGGCCGTCGTTCGGGTCGATCAGGATGAAGGAGCCGGTGCGCCGCGAGTCGGAGTAGGAGTCGACCGGCAGCGGTTCGGCGGTGCGGATCTTCACCCGGCCGATGTCGTTCGCGACGAGCTGTCCCGGGTGCGGGTGCAGGGACAGGTCGTCGAGCGTGAGACGGGACGGAATGTCCTTGACGATCGCCTTGACCGTGCGGGTGCCGTGCTTGAGCAGCACCCGGTGGCCGACGGTCAGCGCGGCGTCCGCGACATGGCAGACGGTCGCCTCGATGTCCTGCGTGGTCGCGGGCGCGTCCTTGGTGGGCACGATCAGGTCGCCGCGGGAGATGTCGATGTCGTCCTCCAGCAGGAGGGTCACCGACTGCGTGGTCCACGCGACGTCGACCGGCTCGCCCAGCAGGTCGATGCCGGCGACCTTCGAGGTGCGGCCCGAGGGCAGCACGGTGACCTGCTCGCCGACGTGGAAGGAACCGGCCGCGATCTGACCGGCGTACCCCCGGTAGTCCGGGTGGTCGGAGTTCTGCGGCCGGATCACGTACTGCACGGGCAGCCGGGCGTGGCAGTGGCTCAGGTCGTGGCTGACCGGCACCGTCTCCAGGTGCTCCAGCACCGTCGGGCCGCCGTACCAGTCCATGTTCGCGGAAGGCTCCACCACGTTGTCGCCGACGAGCGCCGAGATCGGGATCGCGGTGACCTCGGGGACGCCCAGCTCGGTCGCGTACGCCGTGAACTCCTCGGCGATGGCGGCGAACACCTTCTCCTCGTACGCGACGAGGTCCATCTTGTTGACCGCGAGGACCACGTGCGGGACGCGCAGCAGGGCGGCGAGGGCGGCGTGCCGGCGGGTCTGCTCGACGACGCCGTTGCGCGCGTCGACCAGGATCACCGTCAGCTCGGCGGTGGAGGCACCGGTGACCATGTTCCGCGTGTACTGCACATGGCCGGGGGTGTCGGCGAGGATGAACCGCCGCAGGGGCGTGGCGAAGTAGCGGTACGCCACGTCGATGGTGATGCCCTGCTCCCGCTCGGCCCGCAGACCGTCCGTCAGCAGCGCGAGGTCCGGCGCCTCCTGGCCCCGGCTCGCCGAAGCGCGCTCCACGGCCTCCAGCTGGTCGGTGAGGACCGACTTGGAGTCGTGCAGCAGCCGGCCCACCAGGGTGGACTTGCCGTCGTCGACGGAGCCGGCGGTGGCGAACCGCAGCAGGGTGGTCTCCGAGAGTTCCTCGGTCGTGATGGTGCTCATCTCTAGAAGTACCCCTCGCGCTTGCGGTCTTCCATCGCGGCTTCGGACATCTTGTCGTCGGCGCGGGTGGCGCCGCGCTCGGTGAGCCGGGAGGCGGCGATCTCGACGATCACCTTCTCGATGGTGTCGGCCTCGGAGTCGACGGCTCCGGTGCAGGACATGTCACCGACCGTGCGGTAGCGCACCAGGCGCTTCTCCACGGACTCGTCGTCCTTGGGCCCGCCCCACTCGCCGGCGGTCAGCCACATGCCGCTGCGCTTGAACACCTCACGCTCGTGGGCGTAGTAGATCTGCGGCAGCTCGATGCCCTCGCGGGCGATGTACTGCCACACGTCCAGCTCGGTCCAGTTGGACAGCGGGAACACGCGCACGTGCTCGCCGGGGGCGTGCCGGCCGTTGTACAGGTTCCACAGCTCCGGGCGCTGCCGGCGCGGGTCCCACTGGGAGAACTCGTCCCGCAGGGAGAACACCCGCTCCTTGGCCCGGGCCTTCTCCTCGTCGCGGCGTCCGCCGCCGAAGACGGCGTCGAACTTCTCCGCCTGGATCTTCTCGGTCAGCGGCAGCGTCTGCAGCGGGTTGCGGGTGCCGTCCGGGCGCTCCTTGAGCACCCCCCGGTCGATGTAGTCCTGCACGGAGGCGACGTGCAGCCGCAGCCCGTGCTGCTCGACCGTACGGTCCCGGTAGTCGAGGACCTCGGGGAAGTTGTGCCCGGTGTCCACGTGCAGCAGGGAGAACGGCACCGCCGCCGGCCGGAAGGCCTTCAGTGCCAGGTGCAGCATGACGATGGAGTCCTTGCCGCCGGAGAAGAGGATCACCGGCCGCTCGAACTCGCCCGCCACCTCGCGGAAGATGTGCACCGCCTCGGACTCGAGAGCGTCGAGGTGGGACAGCGCGTAGGGGCTGTCGGTCTCCTCGGAAACGGTGGCGGCGGTCGTCATGCCAGTCCCCTTTCGCTGAGCAGGGCGTACACGGACACCGCGGACTCCTGCACGGTCTGGTTCTGCGACTCGATGCGCAGATCGGGCGACTCGGGCGCCTCGTACGGGTCGTCGACCCCGGTGAGTCCCGTGAGCTCGCCCGCCGCCTGCTTGGCGTACAGGCCCTTCACATCGCGCTCGCTGCAGACCTCGACCGGTGTCGCCACGTGGATCTCCACGTACGCCGTCCCGTTCGCCTGGTGCCGCTTGCGCACCGCCTCGCGGCTGTCCTGGTAGGGCGCGATGACCGGGACGAGGGCGAGCACGCCGTTGCGGGCGAGCAGTTCGGCGACGAAGCCGATCCGCTGCACATTGGTGTGCCGGTCCTCGCGGCTGAAGCCGAGGCCCGCCGAGAGGAACTCGCGGATCTCGTCGCCGTCGAGCACCTCGACGCGGTGGCCCTCGGCGCGCAGCCGGCCGGCCAGCTCGTGGGCGATGGTGGTCTTGCCGGCACTCGGCAGACCCGTGAGCCAGACGGTGGCTCCGGTCGTCACGTCGGTCTCCTGAATCGTCGTCGTCATCCGTGCAGCCCGCACTCGGTCTTGCTGCGGCCCGCCCAGCGGCCGGCACGTGCGTCCTCGCCCTCCAGCACCCGGCGGGTGCAGGGGGCGCAGCCGACGGAGGGGTAGCCGTCCATCAGCAGCGGGTTCGTCAGGACGCCGTGTTCGGTGACGTAGGCGTCCACGTCGTCCTGGGTCCAGCGGGCGATCGGGGAGATCTTCACCTTCTGCCGCTTCTCGTCCCAGCCGACCACCGGGGTGTTCGCCCGGGTCGGGGACTCGTCGCGGCGCAGACCGGTCGCCCAGGCCCGGTAGTCCTTCAGGCCCTCCTCCAGCGGCTGCACCTTGCGCATCGCGCAGCACAGGTCGGGGTTGCGGTCGTGCAGCTTCGGGCCGTACTCGGCGTCCTGCTCGGCGACCGTCAGGCGCGGCGTGAGCGTGATGACGTTGACGTCCATCACGGCGTCGACCGCGTCGCGGGTGCCGATGGTCTCCTCGAAGTGGTAGCCGGTGTCGAGGAAGACGACGTCTACGCCGGGCATCGCCCGGGAGGCCAGGTGGGCCACCACCGCGTCCTCCATCGAGGAGGTCACGCAGAAGCGCTTGCCGAACGTCTCGGCCGCCCACTGGAGGATCTCCAGCGCGGAGGCGTCCTCCAGGTCGCGGCCCGCCTGCTCGGCGAGCGCCTTCAGCTCGTCGGTGCTGCGCTCTTCCTGAGCGGTCGTCATATCTCTGCCCCTCCGGAGTCGGATCGCTTCAGTCCCTGGGACAGCAGCCCGAGGAACTTCAGCTGAAAGGCTCGGCTGCACGCCGCGCATTCCCACGCACCGTGGGCCTCGGCGCTCGGACGCAGGTCCTCGTCACCGCAGTACGGGCAGTAGAAGGGGGCGGCGCGCTCGCTCACGACAGGGCCTCCTCGCTGGCCCGGGCCGCCCAGGCGGCGAACCGCTCGCCGTCCTCGCGCTCCGCCTCGAACCGCTTCAGGACGCGCTCGATGTAGTCGGGCAGCTCCTCGGAGGTGACCTTCAGACCGCGCACCTTGCGGCCGAAGCCCGCCTCCAGCCCCAGCGCGCCGCCGAGGTGCACCTGGTAGCCCTCGACCTGCTCGCCCTGGCTGTTGACGACCAGCTGGCCCTTGAGACCGATGTCCGCCACCTGGATACGGGCGCAGGCGTTCGGGCAGCCGTTGAGGTTGATGGTGAGCGGCTCGTCGAAGTCCGGCAGACGGCGCTCCAGTTCGTCGATCAGCTGCGAGCCGCGCTGCTTGGTCTCGACGATGGCGAGCTTGCAGAACTCGATGCCGGTGCAGGCCATGGTGCCGCGCCGGAACGAGGACGGCCGGGCGGTCAGGTCGAGCGCCTCCAGGCCCTCGACCAGCGACTCGACCTGGTCCTCCGCGACGTCGAGGACGATCATCTTCTGCTCGACGGTGGTGCGCACCCGGCCCGAGCCGTGGGCCTCGGCGAGGTCGGCGATCTTCGTGATGGTCGCGCCGTCGACGCGTCCCACGCGCGGGGCGAAGCCGACGTAGAAGCGGCCGTCCTGCTGCCGGTGCACGCCGATGTGGTCGCGCCAGCGCTCCACGGGCTCGGCGGGCGCCGGCCCGTCGACGAGCTCGCGCTTGAGGTACTCGTCCTGCAGCACCTGGCGGAACTTCTCCGCGCCCCAGTCGGCGACCAGGAACTTCAGCCGGGCACGCGTGCGCAGCCGCCGGTAGCCGTAGTCGCGGAAGATGCCGATGACGCCCGCCCACACGTCCGGGACCTCGTCCAGCGGCACCCAGGCGCCGAGCCGGACACCGATCTTCGGGTTGGTGGACAGGCCGCCGCCGACCCACAGGTCGAAGCCGGGGCCGTGCTCGGGGTGGTCGACGCCGACGAACGCCACGTCGTTGATCTCGTGGGCCACGTCGAGCAGCGGCGAGCCGGAGATCGCCGTCTTGAACTTGCGGGGCAGGTTGGAGAATTCCTTGCTGCCGATGAACCGGCGGTGGATCTCGTCGATGGCGGAACTGCCGTCGATGATCTCGTCCTGCGCGATACCGGCGACCGGCGAGCCGATGACCACACGCGGCGTGTCACCGCAGGCCTCGGTCGTGGACAGGCCGACCGCCTCCAGCCGGTCCCAGATCTCGGGCACGTCCTCGATCCGGATCCAGTGGTACTGCACGTTCTGCCGGTCCGTGATGTCGGCGGTCCCGCGCGCGAACTCCTGCGAGATCTCGCCGATCACCCGCAGCTGACGGGTGGTGAGCCGGCCGCCGTCGATGCGGACGCGCAGCATGAAGTACTCGTCGTCCAGCTCCTCCGGCTCCAGGATCGCGGTCTTGCCGCCGTCGATCCCGGGGCGGCGCTGGGTGTACAGACCCCACCAGCGCATCCGGCCGCGCAGATCGTTCGGGTCGATCGAGTCGAAGCCCCGCTTGGAGTAGATCGTCTCAATGCGTGTCCGCACATTGAGACCGTCGTCGTCCTTCTTGAACTGCTCGTTGCCGTTGAGCGGGGTGAAGTGCCCCGCGGCCCACTGACCCTCACCGCGGTGACGGCTCACCTTGCGGCGGGGAGTCGCGGCGGCAGGCTTCTGCGGGGTGGCGGCCATGGTTGATACGTCCTTCGGGACAGGCGGGAAAGCGGCTCTGACCTGCGCGCGCGGGCGCATGGGCATACGTGCGCGTCATTGCGCGGGGAAAGGAGTCGAGAAGGGGATGTCGGGCGCTGCGTGAGTGCTCTCAGATGCTCTCAGCGCGCCGGACAGATGGCGCTGGACATGCGGCCGAGGTCGACGTGCCGCCGACTCACCAAGGCAATTCCAGTTCCAGACATGACGGAAGCGTGTCACGGCGATCTGGACACAGTCCAGCTTCGTCCAAGATGCGGACACTCGTGTCTCGGAATCCAAGACGTGCGTGTCCTTGGTCACATTGGGTCGCCCCGGGGTGTCCGACCAGGTCAGATGGGGAACGCCCCAGGCCACGGTCCCGGAGCGGCGACGTCCGCCTCCTCCTCGACCTTGGTGTCGAACAGCTGGAACCCACGGCGCTGGTAGTTGTCCATCGCGTGCTCGCCGTCCTTGCTGCATGTGTGCAGCCAGACTCGCTTCGTCGGCGTCAGTCCCGCCCAGCGGTCGGCGAGGTCCCAGGCCCGGGCCGTGCCGTACGACAGCAGGTGCCCGCCGATGCGCCGGCCCCGGAAGCCGGGCAGCAGTCCGAAGTAGACGATCTCCACGACCGCGTCGTCCTGCGCCTCCAGCTCCACGTACCCGGCGGGCGTGCCCCGGTCGTAGGCCACCCACGTCTCCACGCCGGGCCGCTCCAGGTGCTCCTGCCAGCGGGCGTACGACCAGCTCAGCCGGTCGGTCCAGCGGATGTCGCCGCCCACCGACGCGTACAGGAACCGGCTGAACTCGGGCGAGGGCACCTCGGAGCGGACGACCCGGACGTCCCCCTCCGGCGCGACGGCCGGCAGCAGGTCGGTCGGGGCGGTCTGCTCCAGGGACCAGGTGGTCACGGCGATGGTCGGCATGAGGGTCAGGAAATCATCAGGTGTCACGACCTGTCGAACGCCCGGCGTCGGGGCCATGGCCGGCACCCCGCCGGACGCGCCCTAGTCGAGGGCCCGGTCGACCGAGGCCAGGGGCAGTGCGAACAGCATGCGGCCGGACTGGGACCAGACCTCGCCGGTCTCCTCCCAGTAGGACAGGGAACCCGACCGGCCGCTCCAGCAGTGGCGGGTCTCGTCCGTCCCGCACTCCGTCGCCCGGGCGCTGTCCGTGTCCTGGCGCCACAGCGTCCCGTGCCCGCCCGGTGAGCCCGCCGCCCGGTCGAGGTACCAGCCCGAGCGGTACGCCAGCACGCCCCGCACGTCGGTCGTCTTCGTCTCGTACGCCTCGACCGGGTCCGCGTGCCCGGAGGAGTCGGTGGTGAGCAGCCCGGGCCGCGCGGGGTCCCGGCTCAGCGGGTAGCGCCACAGCCGGGTGTGCCGGTCGCCGTCCGCGGGCACCCACTCGCTCGCGACCAGACTGTCGGGGGAGGTGCTGCGGTCCAGGGAGACGGTGGCCGGGCGCGGCACATCGTCACCGCCGGGCAGGGTGTACGAGCCGACGGCGGGCAGCACGTACCGGTTGCCGTGCGCCGCCCAGCCGCCGCGCACCCGGCCGACCGCGTCGGACTCGACGGTGGCGCGCTGGATGCGGTCCATGTCGTACACGTACAGCGCGTCCCGGTCGCCCTCGCGGGTCGTCACCAGCAGCTTGTCCTGGTACCAGACCATGCCGGACAGCGGCGAGACCAGCCCCCGGTAATCGTGCCCGCCGTCCACCGGGACGGCCAGCAGGGCCCAGGTGTAGCGGAGCCGGTCCGGGTCGTTCGCGTCGACGAAGGCGACCTTGGCCAGGCCCTGCCCGGGCGCCGGGCCGTCCATGGAGCCGCCCTCGGCGCCGTTGGTCCAGCCGGAGAGGATCACGCGGTTCCCGCCCCAGCGGCCGTCGTCGTCCGCGTCCCCCGAGGTGGTGACCGCGCCCGGCCGCCAGCCCCGGGTGTCGGCGCCGCCGAAGCAGTACGCGCGCGTGGCCGTGGGTTCGACCGGCAGGGCGTGCTTCTCGGCGGTCGAGCAGTCGGCCGCGTCCCGCAGCGGACGGTCGGCGCTCTCCAGTACCGTGCCGACGCCGACGGGCCGGCCCATCGCGGAGGAGAGCCGGTCGAGCCACCGCCCGGGCACCCGGTGCTCGGTCAGCGGCAGCCGCCCGGCCTCGGCCGACGCGCTGAGCGGCTTCAGCGTCCCCGGAGCGTCGGTGGACGTGGCCTGCGAAGCGCTGATCAGGGTGGCGGCGGCGGTGAGCGCGAGGGCCGTCCCGGCCAGCGTCGCCCGTACCGCCCTGCCCCGCCTGCGTCGCCGGTGTCTGCCGCGATGCTTCATAACGTCCTCCCGAGGCGGGCCAACTGCGCCTGATGATCCGCACGTTGACGGAGGAGCAGGTGGGGTGACCCGTAGAGGGATGCTACGGCAGGTGAGCGGGGTGGCGGACGAAGACCCCGCAAATATGCGAAAGATGTACCCCTGGGGGCCAGTCGGACGACACGTCCGGTGAACCTCAGGGGGCCGGTGCGGAGGTGCGGAGCCCGCGCACCGCCGGTGCCGTCGAGTACGGCAGCAGATCACGCGGGTCGTCCGGGAGCAGCATCTCGACCTCGGCGTCCTCGGCGAACCGGTACGGCCGGTGTTCCAGTAACGCCCCCAGATACCGCCGTACCCGCGACATCTCGGCGCGCACCGTCACCGTGCGGGCCGGGTCGCCGAACACGTCCCCGGCCAGGCCCGAGGCGCTGCGCCCGGTGCGGTGGACGGCGAGGAGGTACAGCAACTCGGCATGCCGGGGACTCAGTTCGCGGGCCCAGGACCCGGCACCCCCGGAGACCTCCAGGGACCAGCTGCGCGCCTGTCTGAGGTCCAGCACGATCCTGGTCGCCCCGCGCGGCACCGGCTCGTCGGCGGCGGCCCGCACCAGCCAGCCGCCGGCCAGCGGCTCCACCGAGCACCGCCCGAGCGCCGGCAGCCACCGCAGGCCCGCCGACAGCGACTTCGGCAGGGCGACCCGCCGCGTGTACGGCATCCCGCTCACCGCGGCGGTCCAGCCGTCCGGGTCGACCACCAGGGCACGCCCGCCGAGCCGGGCCAGCACCGGCGCCGCCACCGCGCGCAGCCGCTCCAGCGACTCCACGTGCATCTCCCGCAGCCGTGCCTCGGCGAGCTTGGCCACCGAGTCGACCCAGGCGAGCGTGGCCGGGTGCATCGTCTCCAGCGGCCCGCTCACGTCCACCACGCCCAGCAGCCGGCCGTCCCGCGGATCCGTCAGGGGAGCGCCGGCACAGGTCCAGCCGGCCTGGGAGCGCACGAAGTGCTCGGAGGCGAATACCTGCACGGGCCGGCGCACCACCGCCGGGGTGCCCAGACCGTTCGTGCCGACGACGTCCTCGCGCCAGTCCGCGCCGAGTTCGAACCCGAGCCCGTCGGCCTTGCGCAGCACCGGCGCGCTGCCCTCGCGCCACAGCACCCGGCCCTCCTCGTCGGCGACCACCATGATGTGGTGCGCGATGTCCGCGACCGCCAGCAGCCCCTCCCGCAGCACCGGCAGCACATGGCGCAGCGCCGATGTCTCGCGCCGCCGCCGCACCTCCTCGAGGGGCAGCAGCCCCGCCCGGAAGTCGTGGTCGGGGTCGACGCCGCCGCGCAGCATCCGCTCCCAGGACTGCTCGATCACCGGCCGCGGCGCCACGGGAGCCGGCTGCCCGGCGAGCCGGGCGGAACGGACCTCGTCGAGGACCCGGGCCGCCCGCGTGGCGTTCACGGCGGCGAGCTGCGTGACGTCCATCGGCGTGTCCCCCCGGAGCCGTTTCTGACTGTCCGTCTCATAGTGCCGTCTGCCCCTGACGGACGCGCGCAGTCCGCACTCAGTCGGCATCAAGTTGCAACCCCACGCAACCCTGGTGGACGGGCCGGACGTGGCTGAAAATTGAGCAGCGCCGTCCCGAGCGGCGTTCGATGGCTCGAACGGGCCAGTGCGGCGGGGGTGGTGCCGTGTCGGCGCAGCACCACCCCCGCTTTCGCGCAAGCGGGTCACCACACCAGGTCAGAACGCCAGGTCAGGACACCGGACGGGCCCGCTCCACCACCGCCGCCAGGTCCAGCGTGTGCGGCAGTGTCCCGAAGGCCGCGCCCCCGTCGCCGCCCAGCCGGGCGGCGCAAAACGCGTCGGCCACCTGCGGCGGCGCGAACCGGACCAGCAGCGACCCCTGGAGCACCAGCGCGAGCCGCTCCGCCAGCCGTCGCGCCCGCCCCTCCACGCCCTCCAGATCGGCCAGTTCGGTCAGCAGGTTCTTGATGGCGCCGTCGAGGCGGTGATCGGCGCCGCGCGCCTGCCCGACCTCCCGCAGATACGCGTCCAGCGCGCCCGGCTCCCGTTGCAACGCCCGCAGCACGTCGAGGGCCTGGACATTGCCCGCGCCCTCCCAGACCGAGTTGAGCGGCGACTCCCGCACCAGCCGGGGCATTCCGGACTCCTCGACGTACCCGTTGCCGCCCAGGCACTCCGCCGCCTCCACCGTCACCGGCGGGCACCGCTTGGTCACCCAGTACTTGGCGGCCGGCACCGCGATCCGCAGCAGCGCCCGCTCCTGCTCGCCGCCGTCGTCGTAGGCGGCCGCGAGCCGCAGCGCCAGGGTCGTCGCCGCCTCCGACTCGAGGGCGAGGTCGGCGAGGACGTTGCGCATCAGCGGCTTGTCGACGAGCTTCCCGCCGAACGCCTCGCGATGGGTGCAGTGGTGCACCGCCTGCGCCACGGCCTGCCGCATCAGCCCCGCCGAGCCCAGCACACAGTCGAGCCGGGTCGCCGCGACCATCTCGATGATGGTGCGCACCCCGCGCCCCTCCTCGCCGACCCGGCGGGCCCAGGTCCCGTCGAACTCGACCTCCGCCGAGGCGTTCGACCGGTTGCCGAGCTTGTCCTTGAGCCGCTGGACCAGGAACACGTTGCGCGTCCCGTCCCGCAGCACCCGCGGCACCAGGAAGCAGGTCAGCCCGCCCGGAGCCTGCGCCAGCACCAGGAAACCGTCCGACATCGGCGCCGAGCAGAACCACTTGTGCCCGGTCAGTTCGTACGTGCCGTCCTCGGAGAGCGGCCGCGCGGACGTCGTGTTCGCCCGGACGTCGCTGCCGCCCTGCTTCTCCGTCATGCCCATCCCGAACAGCGCGCCGGCCTTCAGGTGCGCGGGCCGCAGCTCACGGTCGTAGACCATGGACGTCAGCCGCGGCTCCCACTCGGCGGCCAGCTCCGGGTCCGTGCGCAGGGCGGGCACCGCCGCGTGCGTCATCGACAGGGGGCAGCCGTTGCCGGCCTCGACCTGCGTCCACACGAGGAAGGCGGCCGCCCGCCGGAGGTGCCCGCCCGGCCGCACCCAAGCCGCCGTCAGACCGGCCGAGACGCCCTTGCCGAGCAGCCGGTGCCAGGACGGATGGAACTCGACCTCGTCGATCCGCTCGCCGTACCGGTCGTGCGTGCGCAGCCGCGGCGGATTCTCGTTGGCCTGCGCTCCCCACTCCTGCACCTGGGCCGAGCCGGAGGCCCGCCCGAGCGCCGACAGCTCGCCGAGCACCTCGTCGAGCAGATCCGGATCCAGGTGCCGTTCGACCCCGGCCGTGAGGGCCCGGTCGGCCGTGAAGACGTCGTACCCGACCAGCGGCGGGACCTGGTTGCTCACGGAGTGGGTGCTGCCAGCCATGTTGCGAACCTACCGGGTGAGTGCGGTCGGGCGCGACGGATACCGTTAGGGGGTGCAGCCAGCGAGTGAAACCCCCGACACACCCTCCGGGCGCCTCCACCGGGCGCGTGCCCTCTACCGGAACGTCTCCAAGCGCAGGACCGCCTGGCTGCTGGTCAAGGACACCGTCAACTCCTGCGTCGAGTACCGCATCCTGGGCCTGGCCGCCGAGGCCGCGTTCTTCACGCTGCTGTCGGTGCCGCCGCTGCTGCTCAGCATGATCGGACTGCTCGGCTACGTCGACGCCTGGACCGGCGCCGACACCATCGAGAGCCTCGAGACCAACATCCTCGAGGCCGCCCGCACGGTGCTGTCCGACCGGGGCGTGCGGCAGATCGCCGAGCCGATCCTGCACGACGTGATGAAGGGCGGCCGGCCCGACATCATCTCCATCGGCTTCCTGTTCGCCCTGTGGTCCGGCTCCCGTGCCGTGAACGTCTTCATAGACACCATCACCGTCATGTACGGCCTCGACGGCGTCCGGGGCATCGTCAAGACCCGCCTGATGGCCTTCGCGCTGTTCATCGTGGCCCTGCTGATCGGCTCCGTCGCGCTGCCGCTGATGGTGGCCGGGCCGGACGCGGTGGTGCGGATCGTGCCGTGGTCGACGACGGTCGTGCAGGTCCTGTACTGGCCCGTGGTGATCCTGCTGTCGATCGCCTTCCTCACGACCCTGTACCACGTGTCCGTCCCCGTCCGCTCCCCGTGGATCGAGGACGTGCCCGGCGCGCTCGTCGCCCTCGGCATGTGGGTGCTCGGCAGCTTCCTGCTGCGGATCTACCTGACCAGCACGGTCGAGGGCCCCACGATCTACGGCTCCCTGGCCGCGCCCGTCGCCGTGCTGCTGTGGATCGGTGTGTCCGCGTTCGCGGTGCTGGTGGGGGCCGCGGTCAACGCCGCCATCGACCGGGTCTGGCCGGCCGCCGCCACGGCCGCGGCCCGCGAGGCCAACGAGCGGCTGCGGCAGGCGCAGGTCGCCGAGTACGTGGCCCGCGCCGCCGCCGCGGGGGAGGCCGACCCCGACATGCCCTCCGAGTTCCCGGAACGCTGGTCCCGCTTCCTTCCCCCGGAGGACGTCACGTCCCGCCTGCGCACGCATGTGAAGAGCACGCATGTGAAGAGCACCCACGTGAAGAGCACCCACACGAAGAACAGCGAGGCCAACGGGGAGGCGCCGCCACCCCCCGAGCAGTGAGGGACCGGTCCTCGTCCCGCCTTCCGGTCCTCGTCACGGCTTCCAGGTTCCGGCCGCCGCCTCCTCCCGGACGAAGTCAGCGAAGGCACGCGGTGCCCGGCCCAGGACCTCCCGTACGCCGTCCTCGAGGTGCGCGTTGCGGCCGTCGAGGAGGGTGTCGAAGATGGCGGTCATGGCCGTGACCTCCTCCGGTGGCAGACCGAAGCCGACCATCGCCTCGCCGTAGTCCCGGGTCGGGACGGCCCGGTACGTCAGCGGCCGCCCCGTCGCCTCGGCGATCTCCGCGACCGCCTCCCCGAAGGTCAGCAGCCGCGCCCCGGACAGGGTGAGCGTCCGGCCCACGTACCGGTCGCCGGCCGTCAGCGCGGTCACCACCACGTCCGCGATGTCCCGCACGTCGAGGAACGGCTCCCGCACCTCGTCGGCCGGGAACACCAGCTCACCGCGCTCCCGCAGCTCCGCCACCAGCGGGCCCTCGCTGAAGTTCTGCGCGAACCACGCGGCCCGTACGACCGTCCAGTCCGCCCCCGAGGCGTGCAGCGCCTCCTCGGTCGGCAGGGCCTGGTCCTCGCCTCGCGCGGACAGCAGCACCAGCCGCCGCACCCCGAGCCCCACCGCCTCGCGCGCCAGCGCCCCGACCGCTTCGGCGGCGCCCGGTGCGCCCACGTCCGAGGGGTGGGCGAGGTAGGCCGCGTCGGCGCCGCGCAGGGTCGCCGCCCAGGTCGAGCGGTCCCACCAGTCGAAGCCGCTCGCCCGGGACGCGGCCCGTACCGTGAGCCCCGCGGCCTCCGCGGCCCGCGCCACCCGGCTCCCCGTACGGCCCGAGGCGCCCGTCACCACAACCGTCATGCTCCGCGTGTTCCGTGTCGTGTTGGTCATGTCGTCGAGTCAACTGCCGTACGCGGCACCGAACCATCGCTGAACGGCTCATTCCCATACGCCCGCGTCTACGCTGACCCCATGGACGCACTCGCAGGGTTGCTGGACGGCCCCCGCGCGCGGGGCGCGTTCATGATCAGGGCGTGTTTCGACCCGCCGTGGGCGGTCCGGGTGGAGGACCGGGCCCCGCTCACCGTGATGCTCGCCGTGCGCGGCGAGGCCTGGGTCCTGCCCGACCGGGGCGAGCGGGCCCTGCTGCGGGCCGGGGACCTCGCCATCGCGCGCGGCCCGGACCCGTACACCTGCGCCGACGACCCCGGTACGGCCCCGCAGGCGCTGATCCTGCCCGACCAGGAGTGCCGCTACCCCGACGGACGGCCCCTCAACGGCTCCATGGACCTGGGCGTCCGCACCTGGGGCGACCGGCTCGACGGGGAAACGGTGCTGCTGATCGGCACGTACCCGATGCGGGGCGAGATCAGCGGACGGCTGCTGGACGCGCTGCCGCCGCTGCTCACCCTCCCGGCCGACGTGTGGGCCTGCCCGCTCACGCCGTACGTCGCCGAGGAGATCGTCCGGGACGAGCCGGGCCAGGAGGTCGTCCTGGACCGGCTGCTCGACCTGCTGGTCATCGCCGCGCTGCGGGCCTGGTTCGCCCGCCCGGAGGCGGAGGCCCCCGCCTGGTACCGGGCCCTCGCCGACCCCGTCGTCGGAGGCGTGCTGCGCCTGCTCCAGGACGACCCCGCCCACCCGTGGACCGTCTCCTCCCTCGCCGCCAAGGCGGGGGTGTCCCGCGCCGCGCTCGCCCGGCGCTTCACCGGCCTGGTGGGCGAGCCCCCGATGACGTACCTCACCGGCTGGCGCCTCGCCCTCGCCGCCGACCGTCTGCGCGACTCCGACGACACGCTCGACGCGGTGGGCCCGCCGTGTCGGCTACGGCAGCGCGTTCGCCCTGTCGACCGCGTTCAAGCGGGTGTACGGGGTGAGCCCGGTGGAGTACCGGGCACGGGCGGCGTGACCGGGCACCGGCGGCGTAGCCTGGCACACGTGTACGTGGAGTGGGCGTCGCGGCTGGCGGGAGCGGTCGTGTGGACCAACACCCCGGACCGGGACGGGGTGGGGCGGGTGCTGCCCGACGGGTGCATGGACCTGCTGTGGCACGAAGGGCGGCTGCTGGTCGCCGGGCCCGACACCCACGCGTACCTCACCGGCGGCGAGGCCGGTGCGTGGGCCGGGGTCCGCTTCTACCCGGGGACGGCGCCCGCGCTCCTGGGCGTACCGGCGCACGAGCTGCGGGACCGCCGCGTCGAGCTGGCGGATCTGTGGCCGGCCTCGGAGGTACGCCGCCTGGCCGACCGCGTGAACGCGGCCCCCGACCCGGCGAGCGGCCTGGAGGAGGTGGCGCTGCGGCAGGCGGCCGGTACCGAACCCCCCGACCCCGTGCTGCGGCAGGTCGTCACGGCCCTCGACGCGGGCCGCCCGGTCGCCGCCACCGCCGACGAACTCGGCCTGGGCGCACGCCAGTTGCACCGCCGGTCCCTGGCCGCTTTCGGCTACGGCCCCAAGACCCTGGCCCGCATCCTGCGGCTGCGCCGCGCCCTCGCACTGGCCCGGCACGGTGTGCCCTTCGCGGACACGGCCGCCCGGGCCGGATACGCCGACCAGGCCCATCTCGCCCGCGACGTCAGGGAGTTGGCGGGGCTTCCGCTGGGGGAGCTACTCAGCTCCTAGGGCCGCGAACAGGTCCACCCCGTTGCCGTCCGGGTCGTGCACGACGGCGTACCGCTGCCCCCAGAAGGCGTCCCAGGGCTTGAGCTCGCCGTGGTACCCGGAGCCCACCAGTTCCTCGTACAACGCGTCCACTTCCGCCGGCCCGTCGCACCGCAGGGCCAGCGAGGCCCGGCCCCCGCCGGCGGGCGGTTCCCACTCGGGGAGGAAGGAGCGGACCGTCTCCTCGGTGTCGAAGAGCAGCCGGAGCCCGCCGGGCAGTTCCGCCTCGGCGTGCGGCAGGCTCTCGGCGCCCTCGGGGAAGGCGAACCCGAGCCGGCGGTAGAAGGCGACGGAGGCGGCCATGTCGGAGACGACCAGGCCGATGGCATCGAATCGTGCGCTCATGGGGCCACCGTAGGCAGGCCCGGGGCGGCCGGTCTTGAAGGAAACGGACACCGGGCCCGCACCCCCATCCGTGTCCGATCCGTTCAAGACCATCCCCGGCCGGCCCCGTAACGTCGCCGCCATGACGACCACGACACAGCCATCCCGGCACCTCGGCATCCCGATCGACCGCTCCGCCCAGGAGGTCTACGACTACGTCTCCGACCCCGTCAACGTCCCCGGCTGGGCTCCCGGGCTGGCCCGCTCCATCGAGCGGGTGGACGGCCAGTGGGTGGGGGAGTCGCCCATGGGGCGGATCGTGGTCGTGTTCACGCCCAGGAACGAGTTCGGCGTGCTCGACCACGACGTCACCCTGCCCTCGGGCCGGACCGTGCACAATCCGATGCGGGTGATCGCCGACGGCCCCGGCTGCGAGGTGGTGTTCACGCTGCGCCGGCGGCCCGGGATGAGCGACGAGGAGTTCCGCCGCGACGCCGAGGCGGTGTCCGCCGACCTCACCGCCCTCAAGCGGCTGATGGAACGCTCCTAGCCCGTCCCCTCCGGCTCGTAGTGGATGGTGCCGTCCTCGTCCATCGCCGGGTGCATCCTCATGGGGCCGTACTCGTCGATGTCCGACGGCCGCGGGCCTTCCGGTCCGTCGGGCCCCATGCGCAGAAAGCGTTCGACGCGGCAGATCCGGAAGAGGCGGTCGTCGAAGAGGAACTCGTCGGCGCGGTCGAGTGCCTTGTACTCCTCGGCGGCGCGCGCGTACCTCGCCTTCTTGGTCTCGTCGTACCGGTAGAGCATGGCCCAGATCTCGGACATGCCGTTGTAGAGCAGACGCCGGGCGTCGTGGGGCGTGGCCATGAGTGTGCCGCAGGGCTGCCAGCCGTGGCGGCCGCGCTCGACCACGCCGAATCCGGTGGGCAGCAGCACGGGGTCCGGGTGCGTGGCCACCGCACGCTCGGAGTCCTCGCGGACGTAGGAGGGGAAGCGGGCGCCCGTGTACGCGAAGTCGCTCAGGCCCAGCCGCAGGGCGCCCGCCGCCAGGCCGTCCGGGCGGGCCGGGTCGAGGACGAAGCCGATGTCCGGGGACGCGGTGTCCTTCGCCCGCATGTCCCACGACCGCCGCACCGGTTCCAGATCGGTGGGGCGCGGCGGCTCAAGACCGTCGTCGTCGCAGCGCGCGAACTCGTCGCCGCGCACGACCCGGTAGCGCACGCCGCACGCCGCCACCTCGTTCACCGGCTCGCGCTCCATCACCGCCACGGCCGCCAGCAGTTCACGCCGGACGGCCGGGTCGTCGGTGCCGTCCTTGGCCGTGAACCACAGGTGTGAGTGCAGCCCGTCCCGGGCCATCTGCGGCATGCCGTCCGTCACCGGCTTCAGCAGCCGCCATTCCGGCCCCACCGCGGGATCCTGCGCTGCGACCCCGAAGACCGGCCCGCGCAGCGACAGAGCGGGATAGCGCCGCGAGGCGTCCATCGCGTCGGCCTCCCGCACCCAGGCGGCGGGGTCGTCGCGGCGGACCAACTCCTCCTGGAGAGCGTCGATCTGTTGCTGCCAGTCATCATCCATGCACGCATTGTCCCGGCCGCGAGGAGGGCGCACGAGGCCGGGCGACGCAACAAAGGCTGTTGTTGGGAACCGGGCGCGAATGCCGGGCACCGCCTTCCGGCCCAGCCCGGCCCATGGAGACCCGGCGCGTCCCACGCTCCGCCGGGACACCGCCGCCCGGCGCGTGAGCCGTCCCTGGGCGGTCCGTGAACGCCGGGAAGGCTCGCCGTGTCCGGGGGCCGGACGCGACGCTGTGCCCTGCCAAACGAGACGAGCCGCCCCAGGGGTGACCCGCGGGGGACGGCGGTTCGGAAAGGAACACCGCATGAGCATGCGCATTCGGGCCATGGCGATGGTGACGGCCGTGTTGCTGGGGGGCGGGGCCACCGGGATCGCCCTGGCACCGGCCGCGAACGCCGCGCCCTACTTCGGCATCGACGGCGGCGGTGCCGTCACCAACGACTGGGAGGACGAGGAGAACCTCGGCGTCGAGGCCTACGCCAGGGGCAACGCCATCGCCCTGTGGGAGACCGTCCTGTGGGCGGACGGCGCCCTGTGGGAGGACGACGAGGGCGAGTGGCGGCCCTTCAAGAAGAGCCAGATCGACGGCTCGTTCGGGCCGGAGACCGAGTCGGCCACGCAGTGGTGGCAGAGCCGGCACAACCTCCCCGAGACCGACGGCATCGTCGTCAGCGAGAGCTGGGACTTCGCCCAGACCCGGCTGCAGAGCCTCCCGGGCAACATCGTCCAGTACAAGGGTGACGCACGGAACGTCAACTTCAAGCGCGTGGGCGGCAAGTACCAGGTGAAGCTCAAGAACGTCGGGTCCTGGAAGAACGCGCACTACCGCACGGTCGGCTGAGTGCCCCGACGGGCGGGTGACTCCGAGGTCACCCGCTCCACGTCGGCAGGGCCCACAGCAGCCCCGCCAGCAGCACGACGATGACCGCGAAGGAGACCAGCGCCGCCGCCCGCCACCGCCGGTACTCGGCGCCGGGCGGCGGTGCCGCGAGGTCCACCGCCTGCCCGGCCGGCCCCGTCGCACCGCGCGGCCACGTCGGGTCGGCCAGCTCCCACACCGCCAGCAGCCGGGCCTGATCCGTCCCGGCCACCCGGCACAGCGCCTGCACCGCGCCCCTCGGCGGCTGCTTGGCCCCGCTGAGATACCGCTGCCACGACGACTTGCTGTACGCCGTCCGCCGCGCCAGCTCGGCCAGGCTCAGACCCGTGCGGTCCTTCAGGGTCCGCAGTTGCTCGACCAGATGCCGTGCCTCCCTCGGCAGTGCGTCCGGAAGCGGCTGCCAGCGTGTCATGGTCGTCCCCCAACTGCCCGCCGCCACCCCACCCCCGGGCAACGGCCCCTCCCCACCGCATCGTTCGACGCCGGCCCGTCCGGACCAGTTCCCCGCGGCGACGGGCGCGCGGCGCGCGTAGGGGGTGTGAGACGCCGGGCCGAGCGACCGTCCGTCGGCGACGGTGCGCCGGGGTACGGCGACCGCGGGGACCGTCTCCCGATGCCCCCGCCACCAGGGTGTATCGCCACCCGGACGCTCGCCCGCGCCGGACAGGCCCTACGCCCGCGGCACCGCCGTACTCGCCCGTTCCACCAGCCGTGTCGACAACTCCGTCCGCGTGCTCTCCGGGTGGTGCCCGTCCATCATGCGCAGCAGCGAGCGCAGGGCCGTCGCGGCCATCTCCGAGAGCGGCTGGCGGACCGTGGTCAGGGCGGGGGAGGCCCAGCGGGCCTCGGGCAGGTCGTCGAAGCCCACCACACTGACGTCGTGCGGAACCTTCAACCCCCGCTCGGCCAGGGCCTGGTACACCCCCAGCGCCATCCGGTCCGAGCAGACGAAGACGGCCGTCGGCGGCTCGGGCAGATCGAGCAGTTCCAGCGTGCGGCGGCGGGCCACGCTCTCGTCGAAACCGGCGTGCCGGACGTACTCGGCGCGGTGCCGGACCCCGGCCGACGCGAGCGCCGAGCGGTAACCGGCGACCCGGGCACTGCTGCACAGCGTGCGCCGGTCGCCGGCGATGACGGCGACGCGCTCATGCCCCAGGGACAGCAGATGCTCGGTGGCCGTCAGACCGCCCTGCCAGTTCGCCGCCCCCACCGAGACCACGCCCTCCGGCGGCTCCTGGACCGGGTCGATCATCACGAACGGGATGCGGTGCTGCTCCAGCCAGGCGTACTGCGAGGCGCTCAGCTCGGCCAGGTTGAACAGCACCCCGGAGGAGCCGCGGGCGACCAGCTTGTCCAGCCAGCCGCGTTCCGGGCGGCCGACCCGGGAGCGGGTCAGGGCGGCCGACACCACGACCTCCAGGCCCGCGTCGTGCGCCGCCTCCTCCACCCCGTGCAGCACCGCGCCCGACCAGGAGCTCTCCAGCGAGTGCACGACCAGGTCGACCAGCCGGGGCGCCTTCGCCGCGTCGAACCGGGGTCTGCGCACATAGCCGAGCCGGTCGAGCGCCTCGGTGACCCGGCGGCGGGTCTCGGGCGCCACGTCCTCCCGGCCGTTGACCACCTTGGACGCGGTCGGCACCGACACCCCCGCCTCACGGGCCACGACCGCCAGCGTCGGACCTGCCGCCACGCTCGCACTCGCCGTACGGACCATCGGGAACCCACCTCTCGACCGGGCAGAAAGCGCTTCCTACTCTAGGTCTGCGGCAGGACGGCGGGTAGACACGTGACCGAAAGCCGGTCGATGACGCCTCGGGCGCGCGGTGTCGCCGGCAGGCCGTCGCCGACGAGAAGAGCGGGCCGCGGTGATGACGTCTGTCACGTTCAGTGATGACAAGTCTCACTGCCGACGCGGCGGCGCCGGCAGAACACTGGACTTCGCATGAACGGCGGGCGGCGAGGGGCCGTCCCGTACCCACCCGTTCCGACGCCCCCGTGCGCCCCCCAGGAGGACATCAGATGCACCGAGCCTTATCCCTCGCCCTCGCCGCCACCGCCGTGGCGGCGACCGTCTCTCCGGGAGTGTCGGTGGCGGCGACGCCGGACACCGTGCGGTGGGGCCCGTGCCCGGAGGACGTCGCCGCACCCCGTCTCGAGTGCTCGACGATGGTGACGGCCGACCAGGGCGGGCACGGTGTCCATCCGTTCGGCCGCAATACCTGCGCGAACGACGCGGTGACGGCGTTCCTGACCACCGGGCAGCGCCCGTCACGGGACCTCGCCTGCGCGGCGGAGCCGAGCAGGTAACGGGAGCGGAGCCATGTTCGAGGAGTGGCGGCATCGCCGGGCTGTGCAGCGGGTCAAGCCCGGGGACGGACGACCGTTGAAGCGTTTCCGCTGGTGGCAGATGCTTACCCGCGCACTGTTCCATCTTCGGCTGATGAACGACGACGGCCGGCGGACGGACTACGCCGTCGACGTCAGGCATCAGAATCAGTCGGACGGCTACGTCAAGGCTCACCTCTACCTCGACGGCAGGCATCACGCCGAGTCCAGAGTCCCCGCCGTCTTCCCCGTCCCGGGCGGCACCGTCGAAGTGAGGGCGAGCAACTTCGGGCTCAAGCGCTGCCACTACGTCACCGTCGAGGGGGCCGAGTTCCCGCTGGTCCCGGACCCCGCCTCCGCCGAGGGGCGCCGCGCGCGCCTCGACCGATCGCACCCCGCGCTGAGCCGCTGGATCGGGTTCCTCTCGGTGACCGTGCTCGTCATCGGCCTGGCTCTCCTGATCCTTCAGCTCGCCGAACAGATCACCCGGGATCCGGAGGGCCTCGCCCAGTACGTCGGGACCTTCGTCTCGCCCATCGATCTGTCGGCAGGGGGCAACGCCGTGGTCGGGCTCGTCACTGTGGCGGCCAGCACCGAGCGGGCGCTGCGGCTGCGCTACAACTGGCTGCTCGACGGCGGGGCGGGCTGAGCGGCCGCTCGCGTCAGCGGGCGGGCGGCATGTCCGTGGGACTGGAGTCGAGTCCGGGCCTCTTGCCGGCCCAGGAGCCGCGCGTGAAGTCCGGGATCTCGACCGGGCGGCCGTTCCTCGCCAGGGACGCGGCGCTCAGCGGGACCGCCGCGCACCAGGCGGCCGAGTCGTACACGTCGATGTCGGGCACCAGTCCGGCGCGCATCAGCTGGACGGTGCGCCACTGCAGGACGTAGTCCATGCCGCCGTGACCGCCGTTGTTCGCGGCGTCGTCGCCGACCTTGCGCCACAGCCAGTGGTCGTACTCCTTGCGGTAGTCGGCGAAGTCGCGCCAGGTGTGGCCGCCGTGGTCCGGTTCGAGATAGACACGCGCGCCGGTCGGGGCGGGCCCGGAGTAGTCCTCGACGATCCCGCGGCTGCCGGCGAGGGTGTTGATCCTGCTGTACGGCCGGGGTGAACTCACGTCGTGCTCGGCCCGGACGATCCTGCCCTTCTCGGTCTCGATGAGGCAGGTGGCCAGGTCGCCGTTGATGTACGTCTCCTTCCAGGACGGGTGGTCCCGGGGGACGAAGCGCTCGCGGTAGTCGGCCAGTCCCTTCGGGGCGGTCGCGGTGGCGGACAGGGTGGCCATCCGGTCGCCGCGGTTGATGTCCATGGCCGCCGCGATCGGGGCCAGCCCGTGCATGGGGTAGAGGGACGCGGTGCTGCGGGTGTGCCACAGCCGCCGCCAGGAGTCGGTGTAGTACGTGTCGGAGAAGAGGAGTTCCCGCAGGTCGTGGAGGTAGCCGCCGTGGCCGTTGGTGATGTCACCGAACACGCCGGCGTGCGCCATCCTCAGCATGGCCAGTTCGTTGCGGCCGTAGCTGCAGTTCTCGGCGAGGAGCAGGTGCCTGCGGGTGCGCTCGGAGGTGTCGACCAGGTCCCACAGCTGGCGGAGTTCCGTCGCGACGGGGAGTTCCACCACGGCGTGCCTGCCGCTCAGCAGCGCGGCTCTGCCGTGTTCGTAGTGGAACTCCCAGGGCGTTGCGACATACACGAGGTCGATGTCGTCGCGCCGGAGCATCTTGGCGTAGGAGTCGGCTGATCCGCCGTACTCGGCGGGGCGGGGCTCGCCCTTGCTCACCAGCCGGTCGGCGGCGCGTCGCGCGCGGTCGGCGCGGATGTCGCAGACGGCGGTCACGGTGCAGCCGGGCACGGCCGCCCAGCCCTCGACCATGCCTGAGCCACGGTTGCCCAGGCCGATGACACCGACGCGGACGGTTCTGTGGGCCTCGAACGGCACGCCGATCATCGACTTCTGCCCGGGACGGCGGCGCGGCGCCTGCCCGGTCGCGGCGGCCGCGGCCGGGGCCGCCGCGGTCATCCCGGCCGCGAGCGCGCCGGTGGCCACGGCTCCGCCCAGGAGCAGTCGGCGTGAGACAGCGGGTGTTTCGGACATGACGGCAACACTCCTCGATGAGGTGGCTTGCATCACTGCCGGTGCACTGTCGGGACTTTCGGGGCATGACTCTGCGGGCTTCGACGGTTACATGTCAATACATGCTCGATAGGAAGCAGTTCCGAGCAGGATCGAGCATCGGCTTTCGAAACCCCGAACGCGCCGACGCCCTCAGCCGGATACGCAGGTCAGCCGGAACCCCGTGAAGTCCGCCGTGAACGCCGCGTCGACGAGGTCCCGGGCGTGGATGCCCGCCATCGCACCCGTGAAGCGCAGCCGAGGGCCGTGGTCGTCGGACAGCCGGCTGAAGTCCAGGGCCGGTCCGATCGCCGTGCGCACTCCGTCCCGTACGAACCAGAAACGGGCGTCGGCACCCTCGATCGTCACCCCCAGCGTCACCGGCCCGACGACCGGCACGTCCACGACGGCGACCTGCCGCACGCCGTCCTCGTCGCGCTCCACGAGGCTCAGCACCGTACGACCGCCCGCGCTCCACTGCTGCCCGCGCTGCGGCTCGCCCGCCGGCTCCGCCCAGGTCAGGTCCAGGCTGAGATACGCCTCGGCGTTGTACCAGAGGACCAGCCCCGCGGCCTGGGTGAAGGTCACCGGCCGCGCCTCGACGGTGACTTCGGCCTCCGCCTGGTGTTCGGTGACGCGCTGGGCGAGCAAGCTGGTCGCCCAGCGTGACTCCGGGCCGTGCCGGCCGCGCAGCCGGATCCAGCCCTGGCGTGCCCTCGTGTCGGCCCAGGACGGGTCCGGCGCCTCGCGCAGCGTGCTCCACGGCCAGGACAAGTCCTCGGGCGGGGCGGCGGGCGGCAGCGGATGCGGCCGGGTCGGCACGTCGACGTCCACCGCCGGGTGCCAACCGCCCTGCCGCAGCCGGGGCCAGCCCTCCGCGTCCCAGACCACCGCCTGGATCGCGGTCTCCCGTCCGAGCGTGCAGCGGCGGCCGTGCGGCGTGCGCAGCGGACGGGCCGTCAGATGACTGAGCAGCCACTGCCCGTCCGGCGTCTCGACCAGCTCGCCGTGCCCGGCCTTCTGCAACGGCACGCTCTCGTCGTCCCGCGTCGTCAGCAGCGGCCGGTCGTCGAGTGCGTACGGCCCGGTCAGCTCCCGGCTGCGGGCCACCCGCACCCCGTGTTCCCAGCCCGTGCCCCCCTCGGCGAGCACCAGGTAGTACCAGCCCTCGCGCCGCAGCAGCTTCGGCCCCTCGATCAACCGGTCGTGCTGGAGCAGCAGACGCGTCTCCCCGACGGGTGTCAGCGTGTCCCGGTCCAGCTCCGTGGCGACGATCCCCGCGAATCTCCGGCCCCCCGGCCGGTGGTCGTTCTGCAGGTTCAGCAGCCACAGCCGGCCGTCCTCGTGGAACAGGGCAGGATCGAAGCCGTGGCTCGCGACCCGGCGCGGGGCGCTCCACTCGCCGCCCGCCTCGGTGGCCGTCGAGACGTACGTGTCGAGATCGAAGTACGGCGTGCCGACCGAGCGCACGACGGTGTACGTCACCCAGAACCGCTCCCCGTCCCAGCTCAGCGACGGCGCCCAGATGCCGCCCGAGTCGGGCACCCCGGCCAGCGAGCCCCCGGGGGCCGCTCCCTCGACGTGCCCCGCGTACTCCCAGTGGGCCAGGTCCCGGGAGCGGTGGACCGGGATCGTCGGGAACCACTCGAAGGAACTCGTCGCCACGTAGTACCAGTCGCCGACCCGGACCAGCGAGGGGTCGGGGGCGAAGCCGCGGAGGACGGGGTTGTGCAGGACGGTCACGTGGAGACTCCGGGGGAGTGGGGCACCCGGGGGCCGCGGGGAGTCAGGTCACCCGCGACCCCTGGGAGTCAGGGAAGAAGGACGGCCGGGATCACTTGAGGGCGCCGAGCGTCACGCCCGACCGCCAGTAGCGGCGCATCGCGACCATCATGATCGCCATCGGCACGATGGACAGCAGCGCACCGGTCAGCACCAGACCGGTCAGGTCGATGCCGGACTCCAGCCGGGTGCCGGTCCAGTTGTAGAGGCCGAGGTTGAGCGTCCAGTTCTCCTTGCCGCGCAGCACGGTCAGCGGGAGGAAGAAGGCGTTCCAGGTGTTCACGAAGGCCAGCAGGAACACCGTCGCGCCGCCCGTCGTCATCATCCGCAGCACGATGCTGAAGAAGATCCGCAACTCGCCGGCGCCGTCGATCCGGGCCGCCTCCAGCAACTCGTAGGGGATCGTGGCCTCGGTGTACACCTTGGCCAGATACACGCTGAACGGGTTGATCAGGCAGGGGATCAGCATCGCCCACGGGGTGTCCACCATGCCGATCGCCGAGAACAGCAGATACAGCGGGAGCGTGAGCAGCGCGATCGGGATCAGGAACGAGCCCACGACACACGCGAAGATCGCGTTACGGCCCGGGAAGTCGAAGCGGGCCAGTCCGTAACCGGTTGCGAGGGCGATCAGCGTGCCGCCGAGCGAGCCGACACCGGCGTACAGGAACGAGTTGGCCGTCCACCGCAGGAAGATGCCGTCCTGGTAGGTGAACACCTGCTGCAGGTTGTCCCACAGGTGCCAGCCCGAGAACCACAGGCCGTTGCTCTGGTACAGCGCCGTGCGGTCCTTGGTCGCGGCGACGATCAGCCACCACACCGGGAACAGGCTGTACGCGCTCGCCAGGGCCAGCCCGACGAGGAGGAAGCGCTGGCCGCCCCGCCCGCGCGAGGCCGGATCCGGACGGGACAGGCGCCGCACGCCGCGGACTTCGGGCCGCTCGGTGGCGGTCCGCTCGGTCAGCACCATCAGTCGGCCTCCTTCGAGGTGAGCCGGTAGAAGAGGAAGGAGGCGACACCCAGGATCAGGGCGAGGAGCACGGACAGGGCGGCCGCGTAGTTGTAATTGCCCGCGTTGAACGCCTGGTTGTAGATGATCATGATCGGGGTGAAGCTGTCGCTGACCGTCTGCGGAGTGATGTTCCGGAACAGCGCCGGCTCGTTGAAGATCTGCAGCATCTGGATGATCGACAGCAGCCCCGTCAGGACCAGCGCCCCGCGCACGAACGGGATCTTGATGCTGCGCGCGATCCGCAGCTCGGAGGCCCCGTCCAGCCGGGCCGCCTCGAACAGCTCGCGCGGCACACCCTGCAGCGCCGAGTAGATGATCACCATGTTGTAGCCGATGCCGTGCCAGGTCAGCAGGTTGCCGATGGACGGCCACACCATCGACGGCGCGAAGAAGTTCCAGTCGAAGCCGAGGGCCTTGCCGATCGGGGTGAGCGGACCGACGTCCGGGCTGTAGAGATTGACCCAGACGATCGCCGCGACCACGCCGGGGATCATGTACGGCACCAGCAGCAGGATCCGGAACCGGCTGGCCACCCTGGAGGTGAGCGCGTCCAGGAACAGCGCCAGCAGCAGGCTGATCAGCAGCATGAACGGGATCTGGACACAGGCGAAGAGCACCACCCGCAGGATGGAGTTCATGAACGCCGAGTCGGTCAGGCCCTGCGAGTAGTTGTCGAGCCCGACGAACTCCGTCGTCGCGCCGCCGAGACCGAGCCCGGACTGCTTCTCCGTGAACAGCGACTCGTAGACGGCGTAGCCGATCGGGAGCAGATACAGGAAGACGAAGCCGAGCTGGAAGGGCACCGTGAACGCGGCACCCTTCCAGCGCAGGGAGCGAATCATCGAATGCCTCAGCCCTTGACGCTGATACCGCGGGACTTCAGGTCCTTGACCGTCCACTCCTGCATGTGCGCGAGCAGGTCGGTGACCTTCTCCTGCTTGTTGACCACCTTGGCCCAGCCGGCCTGCAACTCCGTGAACATCGCGGTCCAGTTGGGCCCGTAGGTCCAGTCGGTGGTGACCGTGCCCAGGCTGTCCGTCACGACCTTCTGCGCCGGCTCGTAGTTCTTGCCGAGCAGCTTCTGCGAGATCGACTCACCGACGTAGGAGCCGCTGTCCTTCAGTGCCGGCATCACGCCGTTGCCGGTCTCCGGGCTCGCCATCGTCTTGACCGCGTCCTGGTTCGTCGACATCCACAGCGCCGCCTTCGCCGCCTGCTCCTGGTTCTCGCACTGCTTGGTCACCAGGGTCACGCTGCCGGTGAGGTTCGTACCGGCCGGCGTCTTGGCCGCCTCGCCCCGGTACGTCGGCCAGGGGGCCAGGGCCCAGTCACCGAAGGACTTGGTGAAGTTCTGCACCATGCCGGCCATCTGCCAGGTGGAGATCTGCCGGGTCGCGGTGGCGCCGGTGTCGTAGCTGCGCTGCACGGCCGCGTAGTCGGCGAAGGACAGCTTGGCGTTCAGGTCGTTGTCGATGATCTCCTGGATCACCTTCGCGGCCTTGAGGGTGCCCTCGTCCTGGAAGTCCACCTTCCAGGCGTTGCCGTCGATCGCGTACCAGTGCGCCCCGGCCTGCATCGCGAGCACCTCCAGGGTGCTGGGGTCCTCACCGGCGTAGTTGGTGATCTTGATGCCGTGCTTCTTCAGCACCTTGCCGGCGGCGATGAACTCGTCCCAGGTGGCCGGGGGCTTCAGGCCGTACTTCTCGAAGATGTCGGTGCGGTAGATCGTGAACTGGGGCGCCGAGCTGGTGGGAACGCCGTAGAGCTTGCCCTGCACCTGCGCGCTCGCCCAGGCGCCGGTGTTGAACTCGTCCTTCTCACCCTTGACGTACCGCGTGATGTCGGCGAGCGCGTCCTGCGACACCCAGCTGGTCACGTACTCGGCGGTGTTCTGCACCAGGCAGGGGGCGTTGCCGGCCTTCACCGCGTTGGTCAGCTGCTTCTGCATGGTCAGCTGGTCGGTGACCTTCGTGTACTTCAGCCGGATGTCCTTGTGCGACGCGTTGAACGCCTTGACGACCGCCTCCTGGCCGTTGGCCCAGCCCCAGAAGGGGAGGGTGACCGGACCGGACTTCGACGCGGCGTCGTCGCCCGAGCCGGATCCGCCGCAGGCGGAGAGCAGACCTGTCAGCGCGATGCCCGCGACAGCGGCGGAGGCGAACCTTCTCCGGGGGCTGGTGAAGTTCATCTGACCGTGATCCTTCGGAATAGGACGTTCTCAGAACGAGAGGACGGCGGCGGCTCGGTGTGCCGGCCGGGAACGGCGGCCGGAAAACCGTCGGCTCGCGGTTGCGGGGGGTCGGCCAAGCAGAAGCTGTAGTAAGCGGTTGCTGGGACGGTAGGCGGACGGATCCGCTCAGAGCAAGAGGTGCGCGTCAATTTGTTACGGCGGATTGTCCGGCGGGTTATCGCCGGGAGTGCGGTGAGACCTCGCGTCCGCCCCGTTATACGCACAGGTCAAAGCGCTGTCGGAGCCGCCGGTCCGCAGCGCGGCGGGTGCGCCGACGGAATCCGCAAAGGGCCGTAAAGTCTCGGGAAAACGGTTACGTAACGACTCCGCGCGGCAGCGTCAGACGCGCGTAGCCGGCGGCCGCACCGAATTGCGGACCACGACATGCGTGCCCAGCACCAGATGGTCGCCGTCGGCGCTCTTGCGGCGGCCCGCGCCGCCCTCCCGCCGGTCGGCGACCGCGCGCAGCGCGACCCGGCCCATCTCCTCGTACGGCACGTGCACGGTGGTCAGTTGGGGCGTGAGCTGGGAGGCGAGCGGGATGTCGTCGTAACCGACGATCGAGACGTCCTCGGGTACCCGCAGGCCCGCCGCGCGCAGGGCCTGCGCGGCGCCAGCGGCGACCACGTCCGTGCCGGCGAGCACCGCGGTGAAGTCCGGCGTGTCGTGCAGGGCCGCCTCGACCGCCTCGTAGCCGTGCTCGTAGTCGTACGGGCCGTGCCGGACCATGCCCGGGTCGAAGGGCACGCCGTACGCCTCGAAGGCCCGCTGGGCTCCCTTCAGCCTGCCCTGGGCAGTGGTCAGTTCGGCATGTCCGGGCAGGACGAGGACGCGACGGTGACCGGCCGACAGCAGGTGGCTGGCCATCGCGTAGGCGCCGCCCTCGTTGTCGTAGTCGACCGTCGTCGCCGGGACGTCGCCCTCCAGCGGGGGCCTGCCCACCAGGACCAGGTGCGAGCCGGCCGCGTCCAGGGAACGGGCGAAGCGGGCCATGCGCAGCTGGTACTCGTCGTAGTCGTAGGCGCCGCCGAGCAGGATCACCGCGGCCACGCCCTGCTGCCGCATGAGGTTCACCAGGGCCAGCTCACGCTCCGGGTCGTCGCCGGTCGTGCCGACCAGGGAGAGCCAGCCGCGCAGTGTGGCGGCGCCCTCGACGCCCTTCGCCACGTGCGCGAACGCGGCGCCGGTGATGTTGTTGATGAGGATCGCCACGGTCGGTGTGCCGCCGCCGGCGAGGGAGCGGGCGTGGGCGTTGGTGACGTAGTCCAGGTCCCGGACCACCTTCATCACCCGGCGGCGCAGCTCCTCCGACACCGGGTAGTTGCCGGACAGCACCCGCGAGACGCTGGCCACGGAGACGCCCGCGCGCTCCGCGACGTCGCGGATGGTCGCCCGGCCGGCGTCACTCGTCGCCTTGCGCTGACTCACCCTTGCGGCTCCTTCACGTTGTGGCCCGATGCATGGCCCGATGTGTGGCCCGTCGCCGTGCGCTCCGGTCGGGCGCGCCCCGGTCCGCAGCGGCCCTGACGCACCTGAGGCCGGGCACCCGCCCCGCACCGGTGCGGAAACCGTATCCCATCGTTACTCCAGGCTGGAGGGCCTGTGGACAGCGGGCCGAAAGGGCCTGCCGGGTGTGGTGCGGGACGCATGCGCACACCGTGCCGTCGGGCCGGACCGCCTGCCCGCCGGGGGGTCACGCCACCCGCGCCAGATCCGCGTGCCGTACCTCGTGAACCGGCGGCACGCCCGCCACCAGGCGCTCCAGTTCCTCCACCACGATGCGGCCGAGCCGCTCCAGTTCGTTGCCCAGCGAGCCGGCGATGTGCGGGGTGAGGAACACGTTGGGCAGGTGGTACAGCGGCGAGCCGGCGGGCAGTGGCTCCGGGTCGGTGACGTCGAGGACCGCGCTGAGCCGGCCCGAGACCAGCTCGCCGGTGAGCGCCTCGTGGTCGACCAGCGCACCCCGGGCGGTGTTGATGAGCACGCCCCCGTCCCGCACCAGGGCGAGCCGGTCGCGGTCGAGCATGTGGTGGGTCTCGGGGATGTCGGGGGCGTGCAGGCTCACGATGTCGCTGCGTCCGAGCAGCTCCTCCAGCGACAGCGACTCGGCACCGAGCGCGGCGGCCTCGGCCGGGCTCACATACGGGTCGTGCAGCAGGACGGTGAGGTCGAACGGCCGCAGCAGCTCCAGCAGCCGGCGGCCCACACGGGACGCGCCGATGACCCCGACGCGGCGGCCGAGGTTGCCGGTCGCGGCGGTCTCGGCGGGGCCCGGATGGGCATGGGTGCGGCGGAAGTGCTCGCGGTGGTCGAAGGCGTCCTTGCCCACCAGCAGGATCATCGCGAGCGTGTACTCCGCGACGGGCAGGGCGTTGCCCGTCACCGCGCTGGAGACGGTGACCCCGCGTTCCCACAGGGCCTCGCCGACCAGGGAGCGGACGGAGCCGGCCGCGTGCAGCACGGCGTCGAGCCTCGGGACCGCCGCGAGGACACCGGCGTCCAGGTGCGGGCAGCCCCAGCCGGTGATCAGTACTTCGGCACGGGCCAGGGCCCCGGCCGCGGCCGGATCGGCGAAGTCCCGCACCACCAACCCGGGGTCGATGTCGGCCGTGCGCCTCAGTCGCTCCATCAGCGGCGGAGGGAAGAGCAGCGGGAGGTGCACCGGGTCCATCGCGAACACGGTCCGCGGCAGCTGAGGGCTGGGCATGACTCTCCTGGGAGCAGAGGGAGGAGGAGCGGAAACAGTTTCAGAAAGCGTCTTCTACCGTAGATCCGCCGGGAAGCGGCGGTCAATCGGCAGGGCGGGGAGGGCGGCGGGAGGTGCCGGTTCGGCGCAACGCCCGTGATGAGCCCAGGTCGTGGCGCGACGGGAGGGGGTGAGGCCGGTGAGGTGGGGGAGTGGGGCGGGTGCGGTCGGGTGGATCGGGCCGGAGTGGCGATCCCTCGTGGAGCTCGGTACGAGGCCGGACCGTGGAAATCGATTACTGCGGTTTCGGTGAGGGAGGGCGGGGCCTGTGTGCACCGCCGTCGACGTCTCGACGCCCAGACGGTCCGTTCAGCAACCGGTTCCCGATCTGTTGCCGACTCGACCTCGCGAACATCCCCTGGTCATGACGGTCGAGGCGCTCTTCGATGGCTTGATCACGCCGACCGAAAACAGGTCTGACCCGCCCTCAAGCTGATGACGCCGAGGTTACACAGTCTTTTCGAAAGTTCGTCAAGGCCCTTGACGCGCCATGCCGACCGGAAGAAGCTCTGCCCCACGCACAACAACCGGTTGCTAAGCACGCCGGAAACGCAAGGAGGTGTGCGTTCATGCACCCACGTGCTGGTGCTTCCCTGAGCCGCCGCCGATTCCTCGCCCTCTCGGCAGCGGGCGCCGCGACCGGCGCGGCGACGCTGAGCGGCTGCGCGATGCAGGTCTCCAGCGGCGTCAGCGGCGGCGGCGAGACCGTCACGGTGATGGCCAAGCCCGACGACTTCTCCCCGGAGCTGGTCAGACAGGCCCAGAAGGACATCGGCGTCAAGATCGTCACGGTGCGGTACGACATCACCAAGCTCATCGGGATGATGACCAACGGTGCCCCGCCCGACCTGGTGCGCGGTGTCGGCGCCACGGACGCGCCCTACTTCGCGGCGCGGGACGTCATGGAGGACCTGGACCTCTACTTCGCCGGGAGCGGCGTCCTCGAGGTCGACGACCTGGACCCCGTCAACGACCTGTGGCGCTTCGACGGACGCACCCAGGGCAAGGGCCCCCGCTACGGCATGGCGAAGGACTTCTCCCAGGACTCCATGTTCTGGTACAACACCGCGCTCTTCGACCAGGCGGGCGTCGGCCACCCGCCGGAGACCGAGCCGGTCACCTTCGAGGAGTGGCTGGAGAACGCCAAGCGGCTCACGCGCCGCAGGAACGGCCAGACGACCGTCTTCGGCGGCAGCTACAACGGCGTGCTCACGCCCAACATGCTGGCGAGCCTCACAGCGGCGGCCGGAGGCAGTCTCTTCACCGACGACTTCTCCCGCGTCGACTTCACCACCCCCGAGGCCCGCAAGGCGCTGAACTGGTACATCGAGTACGGCAGGGCCCGGGTCGGCCCCAGCATCGTCCAGCCCGACCCCAACACCTGGGACGGGCCCACCTTCCAGGCGAACCGCATGGCCATGTCGAACTCCGGCTACTGGCTCGGCGGCCTGATCAATTCCGACAAGAAGCTGGCGCCGCGTGCCCGCCTCGCACCGGCCCCGGTGTTCGAGGGCGGCCGGCGGGTCAGTCCCTGCCAGGCGGGCACCGGCCTGTGGATGCCGAAGAAGGCGAAGAACAAGGACGCCGCCTGGCGGGTCTTCGAGTGGTTCTTCGGCGAGGGACCGGCCAAGGCCCGCGCCGCCGGCGGCTGGGGCATCCCCACCCTGAAGTCCCTGCGCCCGCTGATGCCGGCCCAGGAGGACTACCAGAAGCGCGTGCTCAAGGTGCAGCAAGCCGAGCTGAAGCACTTCTCGGTGATCGCCTACACCCCCTACGCCTCGGCGGACTCCCTCTACGCCCTGTTCAACCAGGAGGCCCCGGCCGCGATGAACGGCCGCATGTCCGTCGACGCCCTGGCGGGCCGCCTGAACGCGGTCATGAACGAGCAGCTGAAGCGCGGTAAGGAGCAGGTGGGATGACGGTCGACCAGATACCCGTCACGGGGCGGACCGGCCCGGCCGCGCGCGCCGACCGCACGACACCGGCCCAGCGGCCCCGGATCTCCATGACGGCGCGCAGGCATCGCGCTTTCTACCTGTTCACCGCGCCCTGGATCATCGGTTTCCTGCTGCTGACGATCGTGCCGATGGCGTACGCGCTGTGGCTGAGCTTCACCACCTACGACGGCATCTCGCCGCACTGGAGCTATGTCGGCCTCGGCAACTACACCGAGCTGTTCTCCGACCCCCAGACCTGGCACTCCCTCGGCCGGACCGGCCTGTTCGCCCTCACCTCGGTGCCGCTGTCGATCATCGCCGGGCTCGGGCTCGCGGTCCTGGTCAACCGGCCGGTCAAGGCACGCGGACTGTTCCGCACCCTGCTCTATCTGCCGGCCGTGGTGCCCCCGGTCGGCGTGGGCCTCACCTTCAAGGCGCTCTTCGACCAGAACTCCGGTGCCGCCAACGGCGTCATC
This sequence comes from Streptomyces purpurascens, assembly GCF_045040895.1. Classification (NCBI taxonomy): domain Bacteria; kingdom Bacillati; phylum Actinomycetota; class Actinomycetes; order Kitasatosporales; family Streptomycetaceae; genus Streptomyces; species Streptomyces purpurascens. Next base: position 7,344,954 of record NZ_CP108341.1, read on the forward strand.
ACCCTCTTCGGCTTCGACGCGCTCGGCTGGCTCGCCGACCCCTACGCCCGCTACGTGCTGCTGATGAGCGTGCTGTGGGCCGCCGGAAACGTCATGATCATCTCGCTGGCCGGGCTCCAGGACGTGCCCCGCGAACTGCACGAGGCCGCCCGCATCGACGGGGCGGGCGCCTGGCGGACCTTCCGCAGCATCACCGTGCCCCTGCTGTCACCGGTCCTGCTCTTCCAGACGGTCACCGGTGTCATCGCCTCGGTGCAGACCATCATGCCGCTGCTGCTGTCCCCGGACGGCACCACGGCCGGCGTCACCGCGCTTCCGCAGTCCAACTACCTCTACATGATGCATGTGTTCTCGCAGTACTTCGCGCTCGGCCGCTACGGCTACGCCTCCGCACTGCTGTGGGTGCTCTTCGTCCTGATCCTCATCGTGACCGGACTCATCTTCAGGTTCACGTCCGGCGTGGTGTTCTACAACGTCGACCCGGAGGCGAAGAAGTGACCGCCACCAGCCTGCCCCCGACCTCCGCGCCCCGGGTGCGGGTGCGCGTCAACCGCCTCGTCCTCTACACGGTCCTCGTCGCCCTCACCGGGCTGTTCATCGGCCCCTTCGGCTGGCTGATCCTGTCCGGCCTGAAGACCCCGGCGGAACTGGCCGCCTCCCCCGTGCACTGGCTGCCCACCCACGTCCAGTGGCACAACTTCGCCGACGCCTTCAACCTGATCGACTTCCTCGGCTACGCCCGCAACTCCCTGATCATCGCCCTGATCTACGCCACGCTCGTCACGCTCAGCTCGGCCTGGGTCGGCTTCGGGTTCGCCCGCCTGGACGCCCCCGGCAGGAAGACGCTGTTCGGCATCCTCATCGGCTCGATGATGCTGCCCCAGATGATCACCCTGCTGCCGACCTATCTGATCTTCGCGAAGCTCGGCATGGTCGACACGTACTGGCCGTGGGTGTTCTGGGGACTGGCCGCCGCCCCCTATCTGGTCTTCCTCTTCCGGCAGTTCTTCGCCGGGCTGCCCCGCGAGCTGGAGGAGGCCGCGATCGTCGACGGCTGCGGCTACGGCACCATCTTCTGGCGGATCTTCCTGCCGCAGTCCTGGCCGGTGCTGTCCGCGAGCTTCGTGATCGCCTTCACCTGGTCCTGGGGCGACTACATCGCCCCGCAGCTGCTGCTGTCCGCCGACAGGTCGACGCTGGCCGTCGCCGTCATGACCACCTACGTCACCTCGGCCGGAACGCCCGTCGCCAACCTCCAGGCCGCGGCCTCCGTGATGTACGTCGTGCCGATCCTGCTGATCTTCCTGATCGCCCAGCGCGGCTTCGTCGCCGGCATGTCCACCACCGGCCTGAAGTGACCTCGGCCGTCTCCCGTCTTCGTATCCGCAAGGAGCTCACCATGACCCCGTCCCTGTCCCGCCGAGGCGCCCTCCAGGCGGCCGGCGCCACCGTGCTGGCCGCCGGACTGACCAACCTGACGGCCACGGCCGCCCGGGCCGACGAGGCCGCCGTCGCGCCGAAGCTGGTGACCTACCCCCGCCCGGCCGCCATGCCGACCAACACCAGTTTCAAGGTGCGGGTCCGTACGGCCCCCGAAGGCGAGTGGCAGACGCTGGACATCTGGCGCCCGCAGCTGTCGGAGATCAACGCGACCACCGGATCCAGCAAGGTCTACAACTCGTCGCTGGCGTACTTCGACTTCCAGGGCTCCGTCGAGGTCGAGGTCACCTACCTCAAGGGCGGCACCGGCAAGGTCCGGGTGAGACCGGACTCCTACGGCATCAAGCCCGAAGTGGGTGGTGACACCCTTCACTTCACGCTCGACCAGCCGCGCAAGGTCGTCGTCCAGATCAACGACGACATCTTCGACTGCCTCCACCTGTTCGCCCGCGCGATCGACAGGAAGATCCCCGAGCAGGACGATCCCGACGTCCTCTACTACGGGCCCGGTGTCCACACCACCCCCGACGGCTACCTGACCGTCCCCTCCGGCAAGACGGTGTACCTCGACGGCGGCGCCGTCCTCAAGGCGACCGTCCTCTTCCGCGACGTCGAGCACGCCGGGATCACCGGCCGTGGTGTGCTGGCCGGGACGGTGGACGGCGGTGTCCTGATCGAGAACTCGAGGAACATCTCCGTCGGGGCCGTCACGGTGCTCAACCCGAACGGCTACGCCGTCAAGATGGGCGAGGCCACCGGCGTCACCATCAAGGGCCTCGGCTCCTTCAGCTCCAAGGGCTGGGGCGACGGCATCGACGTCTTCTGCAGCAGCAACGTCGTCGTCGACGGCGTCTTCATGCGCAACTCCGACGACTGCATCGCCCTCTACACCCACCGCTGGGAGTACTACGGCGACACGAGCGACATCACCGTCCGCAACTCCACCCTCTGGGCGGACGTCGCCCACCCCATCAACGTCGGTACGCACGGCAACTCCGACAACCCCGAGGTGCTGAAGAACCTCACCTTCAAGAACCTCGACATCTGCGACCACCGCGAGCCCCAGATGGGCTACCAGGGCTGCATCGCCCTCAACCCCGGCGACAGCAACCTCATCAAGAACGTCAAGGTCGACAACGTACGCGTCGAGGACTTCCGCTGGGGCCAGCTCATCCACATGCGGGTCATGTACAACACGAAGTACAACACCTCGGTCGGCCGCGGCATCCAGAACGTCTACGTCAAGGACCTCTCTTACACGGGCAAGCCGCTCGCGACCTGCCTGCTGCTCGGCTACGACGCCAAGCACGCCATCAAGGACGTCACGTTCGAGAACCTCGTCGTCAACGGCACCGTGATCGCCGACTCGATGAAGAAGCCGGGCTGGTACCTCACCACCGACACCATTCCGATGCACGCCAACGAGCATGTGCTGAACCTGAAGTTCCTCACCACCGCCGAGGCGGCCGCCGCGTCATGAGCACCAGCCCCCTGAGACCGACAGCACCGAGCCGCCGGGGCTTCCTCGGCGGTGCGGCCGCCCTGCTGCTGTCCGGCGCGAGCGGCCTGCTCGCCCCCGGCACCGCCCGGGCCGCCACGGCAGACCCCCGGGCGTTCACGCACCCCGGACTGCTGCACAGCGCAGACGACCTGGCCCGGATGAAGGCCGCGGTCGCCGCCAAGGAAACGCCGGTCTACGACGGTTACCTCGCCTTTTCCGCCCACGCGCGCTCCAAGTCGACGTACACCGTCCAGAACACCGGCCAGATCACCTCCTGGGGCCGGGGCCCCACCAACTTCCAGAACCAGGCCGTGGCCGACTCGGCCGCCGCCTACCAGACCGCGCTGATGTGGTGCCTCACGGGCGAGCGCGCCTACGCCGACAAGGCCCGGGACATCCTCAACGCCTGGTCGGCGTCCCTCACCGCGATCACCGGCGCCGACGGTCCCCTCGGCGCGGGCCTCCAGGTCTTCAAGTTCGTCAACGCGGCCGAACTGCTGCGGCACAGCGGCTACGACGGCTGGGCGAAGGAGGACATCGCCCGCTGCGAGCAGTCCTTCCTGCGCGTCTGGTATCCGGCGATCTCCGGCTACATGCTCTACGCCAACGGCAACTGGGACCTCACCTCCGTCCAGTCGATCCTGGCCATCGGCGTGTTCTGCGAGGAGCCGGCCCTCTTCGAGGACGCCCTGCGCTTCGCCGCGGCCGGCGCGGGCAACGGCAGCGTCCCGCACCGCATCGTCACCGACGCGGGACAGGGCCAGGAGTCAGGCCGCGACCAGGGCCACGAGCAACTCGCCGTCGGCCTGCTCGCCGACGCCGCGCAGGTCGCCTGGAACCAGGGCGTCGACCTGTACGCCTTCGACGACAACCGGCTGCTGAAGAACGTCGAGTACGCCGCCCGCTACAACCTCGGCGGCGACGTCCCGTTCGTCCCCGACCTGGACCGCACCGGCAAGTACGTCAAGACGTCGGTCTCGGCCGTCGGCCGCGGCACCCTGCCGCCCATTTATGAGATGGCGTACGCGCACTACGCCGGTGTCCGCGGCCTCGACACCCCGTACACCAAGGCGGCCGTCTTCCGCGGTACCGACGGCGCCCGCGTCGTAGAGGGCAGCAACGACGACCTGCCCAGCTGGGGCACCCTCACCTTCGCCGGTACGAAGGCCCCGGCCCCGTCCGCGCCCACCGCCCCGGCCGGTGTCACCGCGATCGGCGCCGACAGGTCCGTCACCGTGGCCTGGCTGCCCTCGGCCTGGGCCGAGTCGTACACCGTCCTGCGGGCGAGCAGCGCCGACGGGCCGTACGAGAAGATCGCCACCGGTGTCGACCAGCCGGCGTACACCGACCGCCGTGCCCGCCCGGGGCGCACCTCGTACTACACGGTGGTCGCCGTCAACTCCCTTGGGCGGAGCGGTAGTTCCGCCTGGGCCTCCGCGGCGCCCGGTCTGCCCGCCCCCTGGTCCACCCGGGACATCGGCGCTGTCGGGATCCCCGGCTCGGCGGTCTTCGACGGCGAGCGGTTCGTGCTGGAGGCCTCCGGCACCGCCGACACCCACCGTCTGGCCCATCTGCCGCTGCGCGGCGACGGCACGATCACCGCGCGGATCGTGTGGCCGCTCAGCTCCCAGTACTCCAAGATCGGCGTCACCGTACGGGCCGGCCTGGACGCGGACGCGGCCCACGCCGCCATGCTGATCCAGGGCCTCCCGCTGCACACCTGGAGCGGAGTGTGGAGCGTACGGCCGAAGGCGGGAGCCGGGGTCAAGGGCACCGGCAGTACGCCCGTGCCGCCGTCCCAGCAACAGACGATCACGACCGGCGCCGCCTTCCCGATCTCCTCCCTCGGCGAGCTGCCCGAGTCGGCGACCCCGCTTCAGGCCCCGTACGTCGAGGGCGCGGGCGACGGCTACCGGCTGCGCATGCCGTACTGGGTCCGTGTGACCCGCCGGGGCGACCGCTGCACCGGCGCCATCTCCCCGGACGGCGTCCACTGGACCGAAGTCGGCACCGGCGAGGTCCAGTTGGGCAGGACGGTCCATGTCGGTCTGACCCTCACCTCCTGCCTCGGCGTCGACGCCGACTACGCCGGCACCGGCACCGGAGCCTCCGACAACGTCAGCGTCACCTCCCGCACGGGCGGTGACGTCTGGTCCGTGCCGCGCCCCGCCCGGGCCGCCGGTGACCTCCTCGCCGTCGCGGGCGCCGACGCGGTCGAGCTGGCCTGGACCGACCCGGACCTCTCGGCCCGCTACAAGGTGCTGCGCTCCACCTCCGCCAAGGGCCCGTTCGAGACGATCGCGACCGGCATCGGCCCCGTCGGCTTCGGCACCCGCGTCCGGTACGCCGACGCCACCGGCAAGCCCGGCACGACCTACCACTACGCCGTCGCGAAGACGAACCGCGCTGGACGCGGCCCTCTGTCGGAGCCGGCGAAGGCGACGATGCCGACGCCGTCGACACCTCAACTCGTCTCAGCGGCAGTGGCGTTCGCGAACAAGGGCGTCCCCTTCCGGCACCTCCTGCGCGCCTCGCACGAGCCGATCCGGTTCGCCGCGAAGGGACTCCCCGACGGCCTGCGCGTCGACCAGCGCACCGGCCTGATCTCCGGAACCCCCACCCGGACCGGCGCGTTCACGGTCACCACCACCGCGGGCAACGCCGCCGGAGACACCACCGGCACCCTCACCCTCACGGTCGGCACCCCGCCGCCCGAGCCCTGGAGCTACGGCGACCTGGGCGATGTCATCCTCGACGACCGCGCCTACGGCACCCTCGGCGTGGTCGCCGTCCAGACCCCCGGCTCCACCGCCCACGAGGACGGGACCTTCGTGGTGCGGGGCGCCGGGACCGACCTCACGGTCAACAACCAGGGCATGACGGGCCAGTTCGTACGACGGCCCGTCAACGGTGACTGCGAGGTCACCGTCCGGCTGGTCTCCCGTTCCGGAGCCGGCGGCGACCGGGTCGGCCTGCTCATGGCCAAGTCCCTGTCGCCGTTCGACCAGGCGGCCGGGGCGATCGTCACCGGCGGCACCAGCGCCCAGCTGATGCTGCGCCCGACCGTCGCCGGAAAGTCCACCTTCACGGGCAACGGCGCGGTCACCGCTCCCTGCCTGCTGCGGCTGAAGCGCACCGGGACGCACTTCACCGCATCCGCCTCGACCGACGGCGGCGCCACCTTCACCCCCCTCGCCGAGGGAGACCTCCCCGGCTTCGGTGACGCCCCCTACTACGTGGGCCTCGTGGTCTGCTCCCGCGACCCCCTGGCCCGCAGCACCACCGAGTTCGACGAGGTGAGCATCACCCCCCTGTAGCACCCACCGATGGGAGAACCCCACATGAGCCGCACTTCCCCCCACAGGCACCACGAGGGCGGCCAGGTGAGCCGTCGCGGTCTGCTCAAGACCGCCGGCGGCCTCACCGCGGCCCTCGCCCTCGGTGCCGGCGCCACCGCCACCGCCACCAGGGCGGACGCCGCCCCCGGCACCTTCACCCACCCCGGCATGCTCCACAACGCCGGCGACATCAACCGCGCCAAGGTCAGGGTCGCCGCGGGCACCGACCCCTGGCTGTCCGGCTGGAACAAGCTCGTCGCCAACTCCCACTCCCAGTCCACCTGGAGCCCCCGGGCCACCGCGACGATCATCCGCGGCGGCACCGGACAGAACTACGGACTCCTCTACAACGACATCGCGGCCGCCTACCAGAACGCGCTGCGCTGGAAGGTCGGCGGCACCGAGGCCAACGCCCAGTGCGCCGCCCGGATCCTCAACGCCTGGGCGACGACCCTGACCACGGTCACCGGAAACGCCGACCGGTTCCTCGCCGCCGGTCTCTACGGCTGGCAGTTCGCCAACGCGGCCGAACTCATGCGGGACTACAGCGCGTTCGACCTCGGCGCCTTCCAGGAGATGATGGTCAGGGTCTTCTACCCGCTCAACAACCAGTTCCTGACCGGCCACAACGACGCCTGCATCACCAACTACTGGGCCAACTGGGACCTGTGCAACATGGCCTCCGTGCTGGCCATCGGCATCCTCAACAACGACGGCGCCAAGTACGACCAGGCCGTCACCTACTTCAAGAACGGCGCCGGAAACGGTTCCATCAAGAACGCCGTTCCGTTCCTGTACAGCAATGTCGAGGGCTACGACCTCGGACAGTGGCAGGAGTCCGGCCGCGACCAGGGCCACACCGTCATGGGCATGGGCCAGATGGGCGCGATCTGCGAGATGGCCTGGAACCAGGGCGAGGACCTCTACTCGTACGACGGCCGCCGCTTCATGAAGGCCGCCCAGTACGTCGCCAAGTACAACCTGAACATGGACGTGCCCTTCACCACCTACAACTGGGGCAGCGGCCAGAACTGCTCCCCGCAGTCGCAGACCGTGCCCGGCGCCGGGTCGCGCGGCCAGGTCCGCCCCGTGTGGGCGATGCTCCACTACCACTACGGCAGGCGCCTGCTCCTCGACGACAAGTACATCTCCCAGATGTGCTTCTCCGTCGCCCCCGAAGGCGGAGGGGGTGACTACGGCAGCGACAGCGGCGGCTACGACCAGCTCGGGTTCGGCACCCTGATGTACGCCAAATAGCCGTCAAGCCGGCTCGTGCACCGGAATACCGGTGAGCGATGTGGTGCTCTGGTGATACCGGTGCACGAGCGCGGCGAAGGGCTGGTGGGCGCATGACGGCAGGCCAGACGGATCCCGTGGTCAGGAGCCCGTACGGGGCCGTACGCGGCAGGTACGAGCGGGGAGTCGCGGTGTTCCGCGGCATCCCGTACGCGGCGCCCCCCTTCGGCCCCCGCCGCTTCCGCCCGCCCGTCCCCCTCCCGCCCTGGGACGGCGTCCGGGACGCCGGCGCCTTCGGCCCCACCCCGCCGAAGCCCCCGTACTCCGGCGCCTTCGCCCACTTCCTGTCCGACCCGGTCGTGCCCGGCGACGACTGCCTCAACCTCAACGTCTGGACCCCCGAGCCGACCCCCGGAGCCCGCCTCCCGGTCCTCGTCTGGCTGCACGGCGGCGCCCTGACCAGGGGTTCCTCCGCCGTACCCGTCTACGACGGCCATGCCTTCGCCCGTGACGGCGTGGTCTGTGTCTCGGTCAACTACCGGCTGGGCGTCGAGGGCTACGGACTGTTCCCCGACACGCCCCCGAACCCCGGCCTACGCGACCAGATAGCCGCCCTGACCTGGGTGTACGAGGTCATCGAGGCCTTCGGCGGCGACCCCGGCCGCATCACCCTCGCCGGCCAGTCCGCCGGGGCGATCAGCATCGGAGCCCTCGTCGCCGCCCCGCAGACACAGGGTCTGGTCCGGCGGGCGGTCCTGCAGAGCGGGCCGCCCGAGGCGTCCGAGCGGGCCAAGGTGCGGCGGATGGTGCGCCGTATGGCCACCCGGCTGAAGATCCCCGCCACCGCCGAGGCCTTCGCCGCCGTCGACCGCGATCTGCTGCTGAGCACCCAGGCCGAGGTGGGCAAGCTGAGCAGCCCGGTCGTCGGCGGCCCCGCCTTCGGCATCGTCATCGACGGCGACACCGTCCCGCGCGACCCCCTGGAGGCCCTCACCGAGGGCGGCGCGGCCCCCGGGGCCGAGCTGCTGATGGGCTGGACCCGGGACGAGTACCGGCTGTGGCTGGTCCCGGGCGGCCTTCTGGAGCGGGTCGACCGCCTCGGAGCGGTCGCCCTGGCCGGTGCCATGGCCCGCTGCCACTGCGGCAGCGAGGTCCCGCGCGGCTACCGGGCCCTGCACCCCGAGGCGAGCACGGCGGACCTCGTCGGCCAGCTCGTCACCGACCACCTCCTGCGCATCCCCCTGCACCACCTGGCCGACGCCCGGACGGAACCCTCGTACGTCTACGAGTTCGCCTGGCCCTCGAACCTCCCCGACCTCGGCGCCTGCCACGCGCTGGAGCTCGGTTTCGTCTTCGACACCGGGGAGGTCCCCGAGTCCCGCAAACTGGCCGGTGAGGGCGGACCGCAGGACCTGGCCGACGCGATGCACGCCGCGTGGGTGCGCTTCGCCACGGACGGCGACCCGGGCTGGGAGCGCTGGGACGCGACCCATCCCGTGCGCGTCTTCGGAGACCGCGCACCGGATGCCGAGGACGGTGTGGCCTATACGGCGTACGGGCCCCGGGACCATGAGCTCGCCCTCTGGGCGACCGACGCCGTCACGCCCGAGGAATCCACACTCGCATCGCTCCCTGCCGACGGTTCGCCCACACGCAGTACGGAACTGCGGTCGGCCGTGCGGCGGCTCCGTCGCTCCGGCGCGCTCCGCCGGCACTGAGGACCCGCGTGGCGTGACGAGTGCGTGAGGTGGGCGTGAGCCGTCGCTGGGAGCGTGGGCCGTCGTCAAGGACAGTCTGGGAAAAGGGGATTCGCGTGACCGTGATGGCCGAGACGGACAGCGTCGGGGCTGCGCTGCGTGCGCTCACGTTCGAGCACACCGTGGCGAAGGGACTCGTCCACCGCCGGGCGCTGTCGGAGGTGTTCCTGACCGACAGTACGGCGGTCGACGACAGCCACTTCGTGGCCGGGGCGCAACTGCCGCCGTCCCACGCCTACTACACCGACCACACGACCGGGTCAGCGGTCGATCCGCTGTTCCTGCTGGAGTGCTGCCGCCAGGCCGAGACGCACGCGGTGCACGCGCACTTCGGGGCGCCGTTCGGCACCAAGTTCGTTCTCCAGCAGTGGTCGATGGACCTGCCGGGCCTGGCCGCGCTCGAACCGGCCCACGGGCCGGCCGAGGTGACGATCGCGGTCACGACGCACGACGCGCAGTGGGTCGGGGGCTCGCTGCGCGGTCTGCGCTACCGCATGGCGATCACCGTGTCCGGGCGGCCGGTGGGCGAGGTGACCATGCGGGTGAAGTACGTCGCCGACAGCGTGTACGGGATGCTCCGCGGCCGCCGGGACGGCGGCGGCACCCCGACGTCCGAGTCCTACCGGCGGCCGGCCACGGAGGGCCTCGTGCGGCCCGGGCGGGTGGGCCGGGAGCGCCCGGAGAACGTGGTGCTGCTCGACCCGGTGACCGAAGGCCGGCAGGTGCGGGCACGGCTGCTGGTGGCCGGCGGGCACCCCAGCCTGTTCGACCACGCCCAGGACCATGTGCCGGGCATGGTGCTGATGGAGGCGGGACGGCAGACGGCCCTGCTGGCCGCCGAGGAGCTCTACGGGGCCCCGGCGGCGGCGTGGTCGGTCACCGGCCTCGAGGCCTCGTTCGACGCCTACGCGGAACTCGACGAGCCCCTGACGGTGGTCGCCGACGGCCACGGGCCGGGGGACGCCGCCGCCGGGGCCGTGTCGATCCCCGTGACGTTCGAGCAGGGCGGGCGCACTGTCGCCCGGGCGGCCCTCACGCTGGAGCGCGGCGGCGCGGGACGGTAACCGCGAGAAAGGGCTGTCCGGACCCCATGCGTCGGGGTCCGGACAGCCCTTTTGACCAGGAAGCGCGGAGGGGCTCACGCGTCCTGAGCGCTGGAGGACTGGTCCAGGTCACGGTCGCGGACCATGGTGAAGATGGCGACCGCACCGGCGAGGGCCACACAGGCCAGCACCACGTAGACGACGTTCCACCCGTGCTGGAGCCCCTGTACCGCCCGGTCCACCAGGTCCTCTCCGCCGCTCTCGCGCACGGAACCCAGCCGGCCCTGGACCACGTCGTCGGCCATCGCACCACTGGCGCCGCCTCCGCTGCCCGCCAACTGCTGGCGGGTCGAGGTGAGCAGCAGCCCGCCCACACACGCGACGCCGATCGTCTCGCCGGCGACCCGGAGGGTGTTGAACATGCCCGACGCCATACCGCTGCGCTCGGCCGGCACCACGCTGACCGCCGCGTTGTCCATGACGCCGAAGGCGAGACCGATGCCGATCCCCGCCAGCAGCAGCGCCGCGTACAGCCCGGTGCGGGACGACAGCGGGTCGGTGAACGTCATCAGCAGCAGCGCGACGGCCAGCACCGCCGGTCCGACGGCGAGCAGCAGCCGCACCGACAGCAGCCGCACCAGCGTGCCGGTGAACAGCGGCAGGATGAAGACCGGCAGCGTCAGCGGCAGCAGCATCGCACCGGACATCGTCGACCCCGCGCCGCCCGCGCCCTGGAAGTAGGGCGGCAGGTAGACCAGCAGGGCCGCGAACGCGAAGACGATGCTGACCGGCTGCCAGATGATGGCGACGAAGGTTGGGCGCCGCAGCAGGCTCAGGTCGAACATCGGCTCGGCGACCCGCAGTTCGACCACGACGAACAGCGCGAGGAACAGCGCCGCACCCGCGAAGGAACCGAGCGTAACGACGCCGCCCCACCCCTGCGAGGGCCCCTCGACGAAGCCGAGGGCGAGCAGCATGAGGGCCACGGTGAAGGTCAGCACACCGGGCAGGTCGATGCGCCGCGCACCCGGGTTCTTCGACTCGGGCAGCGGCCGGGCCAGGACGAGCACGATCGCACCGAGCAGCACGTTGACCAGGAACACGGCGTGCCAGGACGCCACGCCCACCAGCAGGCCGGACACGAACGGCCCCATCGCCAGGCCGAAGCCGATCGAGGCGCCGAAGATGCCGAAGGCCCTGGCCCGGGCCGCCCCGCTGAACGTGTGGGCGAGCAGCGCGGAACCGCTGGTCAGCACCGCTGCCGCGCCCATGCCCTGGACGAAGCGCGCCAGGTCCACGAGCAGGATGGTGGGGGCGGTGCCCGCGACGAGCGAGGCCAGCGCGAAGACGGTCGTGCCGCTCAGGAACAGGCGGCGGCGCCCGAAGAGGTCGGCCGCGGAACCGGCCGCGAGCATGAAGGCGGTGAACGCCACGTTGTAGGCGTTCAGCACCCATTGGGTGGAGGCGGCCGAGGCGTGCAGCGCGCCGGACATGTCGGCGAGCGCGACGCCCGGCCCCGTGACGGAGATGGGCAGCATCACGGCGGCCAGAGCGATGGCCACCAGCACCCGTGTGGGCCCGACGGCCCTGTCCGCCCCGGGGGCGGTCTCCGCGGGGACGGTCCTGGGTGGTGACAGCTCGGAATCAACAGGTGACTGGGACATCGGAACCTATCGGGGGAGGGGGAGTTTTTTTCAGAGCCGGGAGGCCGGCGAGGCATCCTGGGCGGCGAGAAGAGCGCCGAGTTCCGCGAACGTGCTCACCCGCGCGTCGATGAAGGACCCGAACGCCGACACGTCGTCGTCCGAGAAGACCGCGCCGCGCATCAGCACCGTGCGCAGCCCCGCGATCTTGGCCGCGCGCAGGGCGAGCGGGGAGTCGTCCACCAGCAGCCACTGCCCCGGATCCACCTCGCCCTCGGCCGCGAGCAGCGCCGCGTAGGTGTCCGGATCGGCCTTGGAGGCGTGGTCGAGCGCCACATAGTCCTCGGGCCCGAACAGGCCGTCGAGCAGCGAGCGACGCGCGGTGGTGCGGTCCATCGTGGAGAACACCCGCAACCGCACGCCCAGAGCCCGCTGCTGCGCGCAGAACACCTCCACGCCCTCGCCGAGGGCCAGCGGCGTGTCCCGGACGGAGGTCAGCGACCGGAGCGCGTCGATCTCGGCGTTCAGGTGCTGCTCGATACCGAGGCCCGCGAACAGCACGCGCAGGCTCTCCCGTTGGGGAAAGGTGCTGATGGCCTTGAACTGCGTGACCGTCGCCTCGATCGGCAACTCGGTGTGGCGGTTGATGCCCTCGTGCAGGGCGAGCAGCAGCAGGCTCGACGCGTTCAGGCTCAGCACTCCGTCGAAGTCCAGCAGCACGGTCTGCGGGGAAGCGGCGCGGTCCAAGGCGTAACTCCTGGGTGGGTGAAGGGAGGCGCGGCCGGAAGGGCCGAGACCGCGCGGGGCGAGGGAGGGGCACCGGCGGTGCCGGACGGGCCGGGTGGCGGCCGGTCCGGCACACGGGACGGCGCGTCGGCTCAGTCGCGCCAGACGGAGTGCTCGGCGGCCTCGGCGTCGAGGGTGCGCAGCAGCTCCTCGTCGATGGAGTGCAGCGAGTCGACGATGTGCCGGGCACCGGACTCGCGCATCAGCTGCGGCTGGAAGCTGTGCTCGAAGGAGCTGGGGTGGCCGATGAAGGGGATGTCGAGGGCCTTGGCGACCTCCGCCACCCGGGCCACGTCGTCGATGAACAGCACCTCGTCGTACTTCAGGCCGAACACCTCGGTGGTGATCTCGCGCAGGCCGGGGCGGAAGTCGTTGGTGCAGACGTAGCCGGGCTCGTCGAAGAGGTCGGCGTGCTCGCCCAGGAAGTGGTCGAAGTGCGACTTGGCGAGGCCGCCGTAGCTGACCGTCTTCAGCCCCAGCCCGCGCAGCCGGCGCAGCAGGTCGATCGCACCGTCGAGCAGCTCGACCGGGTGCTCGCGGGTGTACTCCTCCCGCTCCTTGAAGTAGACGTCGATCGCCTCCTGCGCGGTCCACGGGACGCGGGCGGCGTTCGCCATGCCCTGGCCGCCCACCAGCTGCGGCTGGGAGAAGATGCTGCGCTCGACGTCGGCGGTGTACTCGCCGCCACGGCTGACGATGAAGTTGTGGATGACGGGGCTGAACGTGTCGTTCAGCAGGACGCCGTCGATGTTGACGGCGGCCAGCTTGAGCTGCTTGAGCTTGTCTGCCATGGAATTCCTCGTTAGATCGGGGGTTGGCGGTGAAGGGAGATGAGGGGCGGGCCGGTCAGTGGCCGACGGTCGCCATGCCCGCGGGGTCGTAGCGCTCGCCGGAGACGACGTCGTGGGGCACCGCGGCCGACACGGCGGCCAGTTGCTCGTCGGTGAGCCGCAGTTCGGCGGCGGCGACGTTCTCGCGCAGGTAGCCGATCCGGCGCGTGCCCGGAATGGGGACGATGTCGTCGCCCTGAGCCAGCAGCCAGGCCAGCGCCAGCTGTACGGGGCTGCAGCCGTAGAGTTCCGCGAGCTCGCGGAGCCGCTCGACCATGCGGATGTTGCGCGCCAGGTGCTCCTGCTGGAAGCGGGGGTGCGAGTGCCGGAAGTCGGTGGGGTCCAGGTCCTCGGGCCGGCTGATCGCACCGGTCAGGAAGCCCCGTCCGATCGGCGAGTACGCCACGAGCGAGGTGCCCAGCTCCCGGGCCACCGGCAGGACCTCGGCCTCCACCTCGCGGGTCCACAGCGAGTACTCGGTCTGCAGAGCCGCGATGGGGTGGACGGCGTGCGCCCTGCGCAGGGTCTCCGCGGTCACCTCGGACAGCCCCAGGTGCCGGACCTTGCCGGCCCGCACCAGCTCCGCCATGGCTCCGACGGTCTCCTCGACGGGGATGTCGGGGCTCTTGCGGTGAAGGTAGTAGAGGTCGATGTGGTCGACGCCCAGGCGCTGCAGCGAGGCGTCGACAGCCTGCCGGCAGTGCTCCGGACTGGAGTCGATGTTGCGGCCCTGCCTCGGGTCGCTGTCGTCGCGCCGGATGCCGAACTTGGTCGCGAGGACCACCTGGTCGCGACGGCCCGCGATGGCCCGGCCCACCAGGCGCTCGTTGTGGCCCTTGCCGTACATGTCGGCGGTGTCGAGCAGCGTGACCCCGCCGTCCAGGGCCGCCTGAAGGGTCGCCAGGGACTCGGCCTCGTCGGTCGGACCGTAGAACTCCGACATCCCCATGCAGCCGAGACCGATCGCGGAGACCACCGGACCGTCGGTTCCTATCCTGCGTTGCTGCACTCAGTTCTCCTCGTGCGCGGTCGTGAGCCGGGTCGTGTGAAGCGGTGTCCGGAGCACGTTCCGCCTGCACCGCGCGGCAGGGCCGCCACCGGACGTCTTCCATGCTGGCAACGCGTACTTACGCACCACTCATGTGCCGCTCACGGCCGACGTGAGCGGCACATGTGCCCTGCGTGGGCCGGTGGTGAGGGAAAGCGGAGCACGCGTTGCCACAGTGAGACCTCCGGGAGGCGCCGGAGCGCATCGGTGCACCACGACACCAGCCAGGAGGAACAACGCAGTGACGGCTACGACAGCGACAACGGCTGTGGCTGACAGCAGCACCTCGAAGACGTCCCGCGGTGCCGGAGACGCCGGATGACCGGCTCGGACCGCGCGGCGGTCGTCGCCGGCCTGGGAAGCTGGGTACCGCCCACCGTGGTCACCAACGACGACCTCGCCCGGCAACTGGACACCTCGGACGAGTGGATCAGCAGCCGGACCGGGATCCGCCGCCGCCACGTCATCGACCCGGGCGGATCGACCGGGGACCTCGCCGTCGAGGCCGGCCGCAGGGCCCTGAAGTCCGCGGGCGAGGAGCGGGCCGACATCGTCGTGGTCGCCACCAGCACTCCGGACCGCCCCTGCCCGGCCACCGCGCCCGAAGTCGCCGACCGGCTGGGGCTCGGCGGTGTCGGCGCGTTCGACATCGCCGCCGTGTGCACGGGCTTCGTCTACGCCCTGGGGACGGCGGCCGGTTTCCTCCAGGCGGGCTTCGCGCGCTCCGTCCTGGTCATCGGGGCGGACACCTTCTCCACCATCCTCAACCCGGCCGACCGTACGACCCGGGCCATCTTCGGGGACGGCGCCGGAGCGGTGTACCTGCGCGCCGGCGAGGCGACGGAGCCGGGCGCGCTGAAGGGGCTCCACCTCGGCAGCGACGGCAGCCAGAGCGACCTCATCCAGGTGGCGGCCGGCGGCTCACGGCAGCGGTCCACCGGCCTGCCGACCCCGACGGAGGCCTCCTACTTCACCATGGAGGGCCGCCCGGTCTTCGGGGAGGCCGTGCGCCACATGGCGGCCTCCGTGACCACGACGGCCGAGGCCGCCGGCTGGGCCGTCGAGGACATCGACCACGTCGTCCTCCACCAGGCCAACGCGCGCATCCTGGCGGCGGTCGCCGAACGCCTCGACCTGCCGCTCGAACGGTTCCCCGCCAACATCGAGCGGGTCGGCAACACCGTCGCGGCCTCGATCCCGCTCGTCCTGGCCGACGCGTCGGCCGACGGCGAACTGCTCCCCGGCCGGCGCGTCGTGCTCGGCGGATTCGGCGGCGGGCTCACCTGGGGGTCCGTGGCGCTCGAATGGCCGGACATCACGGCGGTCTGACACCGCCTCACCCTCAACCTCCCTCACCACCCATCGCATCCCAAGGAGAAACACCATGCAGGCAATCGCGGAGCGGGTCTCGGTCCTTCTCTCCGACCAGTTCAAGGTCAAGCCCGAGATCATCGCGTCCGAGGTGACCCTCGGCAAGCTGTCCTTCGACTCCCTGGTCCTGATCGAGCTCGGCCTCGTCCTGGACAAGGAGTTCGGCGTGGAGATAGCGGACGGTGAACTCACCGAGGAGCACACCCTGGACGACCTGGTCCAGCTCCTGTCGGCCAAGGGAGCGGCGGTCTGATGGCGGACGGTCGTACGAACGGCACAGCCGTCACCGGTCTGGGCCTGGTGACCCCGGCCGGACTCGGTGTAGAGGAGAACTGGGAGCGGGTGCTGTCAGGACGCTCCTGCGCCACGCGCGACCCCGCGCTCGGCGAGCTGTCGGTGGACTTCTCCTGCCGGGTACCGGGTTTCGACGCCGGTGAACTGCTGGGCGGCTTCGCCGGCTGGCAGCTGGAGCGCTTCGTCCAACTCGCCATCGTGGCCTCCCGGATGGCCGTCGCCGACGCCGGATGGGACTCCACGACCTGGGACGGCACCCGGGTCGGGGTGGTGCTCGGCAACTCGCTCGGCGGCGCCGCCACCTTCGCGGAGCAGCACGACACGCTGCGCGAGCGCGGTCCCGAGAAGGTCTCGCCCCTCCTGGTGACGAAGTACATGCCGAACATGGTCGCCGGCTATGTGGCGATCGACTGCGGTGCCCGGGGGCCGAGTCTGGTCACCGCCACCGCGTGCGCGTCCGGCGCGACCGCCATCGGCACCGCCCGGGACCTGCTGCGCTCCGGCGTCTGCGACATCGTGCTCGCGGGCGCCAGCGAGTCCGCGCTGACTCCCACGGTGATGGCCGGGCTGTGCAAGATGGGTGCCCTGTCCAAGTCGGGGGACGCGCCCGAGCACGCGGGCAAACCGTTCGACGCGGAACGGGACGGCTTCGTGGCCGCCGAGGCGGCCGGCGTGCTCGTCCTGGAACGCGAGGAGGACGCCCGCGCCCGGGGCGCGACGATCCGCGCCCTCGTCAGCGGTTACGGATCCTCCTCCGACGCCCACCACGCCACCGCCCCGCACCCCGACGGGGAGGGCATCGAGCGAGCACTGCGCGCCGCCCTGGCGGACGCGGGTGTCGCCCCCTCGGACGTCCGCCACGTCAACGCGCACGGCACCGCCACCGCGATGAACGACCTCGTCGAGGGCAGGATGCTGCGCCGTGTCCTGGGCGACGCGCCCCTGGTCACGTCGACCAAGGGGGTCACCGGCCATGCGCTGGCGGCCGCGGGTGCCATCGAGGCGGCGTACACGGTGCTGGCCGTGCAGCACGGGACGGTGCCGCCGACGGCGAACCTGAAGAACCCGGACCCCGCCATCGAGCTGGATCTGGTCAGCGGCGAATCCCGCACCACCCTGGTGGACGTCGCCGTCAGCACCTCGCTGGGATTCGGCGGCCACAACGCCGCGCTCGTCATCACAGCGGCCTGAGTCCCACGGCAGGCCGCGCTCTCCGGGCCGGGAGCACGCTCCCGGCCCGGAGAGCGCGCGTCGTGCGGACCGCCGCGCCGACCCTCCAAGGAATGAGCATGCTTCCCCACTCCGACTACTGGACGCACGTGCTGCGCCCCTCGGCACAGCGCGGCAGCCGCATCGTCGTCTTCCCGCACGCCGGCGCGGGCGCGCAGCGCTACTCGAGCGTCCTGGCCGGTCTGCCGGACACGGTGGAGGTGGTGGGCGTCACGCTGCCCGGGCGGGAGCGGCGCGCGGGCCTCGCACCACGGACGACACTGACCGCCGCCGTGACGGGCATCCGCCGCGGACTGCGCGATCTCGCCCCCGCCCCGACCGTCTTCTACGGGCACAGCCTGGGAGGGCTGCTGGCGCTCGCCGTCGCCCACGCGGGCGGCGGACGCTGCGACGGTCTGGTCGTGAGCTGTTCCCAACCGGGCGCCCGAAGCCGGCAGCGCCCGGAACACCCGGGCTCCGCCGCCGAGTTGGCCGAGATCCTCGCGACCCACCGCCTGCCCGCCGACGCCCTGCGCGACGCGTCGCTCAGCCCCGCACGGCAGGTCCTGGCCCATGACCTCTCGCTCGCGCGGGACGCGCTGCGCGCCGTGGAGCCTCTCCGGCTCACGGTGCCGGTGACCGCGCTGGCCGGTACGGACGACCCGCTCGTCCCGCCGGGCGTGCTGCCGCTGTGGGGCCGCTTCACATCGGGCCCGTTCCGTGCCCGGCTCGCCGAGGGCGGGCACTTCTTCCCCTTCACCCCGTACGGTCAGGGCGTCCTGCTCGAAGAGCTCGTCGCGTCCCTGACCCGCTGACGGCCGCTCACCCGCGCGGGGCCGCTACGCCCCGACGAGGTGGGGGGAGCGGTCGTCGAGGAACGTGTGCTCCAGCGCGTCGTCACAGTTCAGGATCTGCTGCTGGAGGCGGCGCACACGGTGCGAGGGCTCCAGGCCGATCCCGTCGGTCAGCGCGGCACGCAGGCCCTGATAGGCCGCCAGCGCGTCGTTGCGGCGCCCTGAGAGGTACAGCGCCAGCATCAGGTACTCGTGCAGCACCTCGTCATAGGGATTGAGTGCCACGAGGGCGTGCAGTTCGCCGATGACCTCGGCGTAGCGGCGCAACCGCAGGTCCAGGCCGACGCGCTGGCTCAGCACCGCCTTGCGGTCCTCCTCCAGCCGCAGCACGTGCGGGTGCAGCACGGGCCCGGCCGGCACATCGGCCAGAGGCGCGTCCCGCCACAGCTTCAGCGCGTTGTTCAACTGCGCCGACGCCTGCGACAGATCCCCCCTGGCCTCCGCCTCTCCCGCCGCCGACACGAGCCGGTGGTAGCCGACGATGTCGAACTGTTCGCCGGGGACTTCGAGCCGGTAACCGGTGGCCTCGGTGATCAGCGTCTCCTTGGGAAGACGGTCCGAGGGGCCGCCGTCGACGGCGCGGCCGATGCTCTTGCGGATCTGCATGACGCAGTTCTGGATGCCCGTCGAGGCGCTCATGGGCACGTCGAGGCCCCACAGTTCGCGCTCGATGGCGGCCCGCTGCACCACGCGGCCCCGGTTCAGGATGAGCACGGCGAGGAGCTTCCTGGCCTTCAGCGCCGTGGGGACCACCGACACACCGTTCATGGTCACGCGCAGGGGACCCAGCACTCTGGCGATCATCCGTCCTCCTCCTGAGCTTCTGTGTAGCGGTTTATCAATGGACTGTAGCCCATGTTTCGACCCGTGTCGTTCGCGGATCCGGCGCCTTACGGGAGGTAACGGCAGGTCACCAACCTTACTAAGCGGGCAAAAAGTCGCCTGTAGCGCGATCGTCTTCTGCTGTTCACGGAGTCGACTGGAAGTCAAATTTGGTCTCTGGTGTACTTTTGGATCCTGACACCACATCACTTAGGGGGGACCTGGTGCAGCAAGGCGGCATGCCTGACATCGCGATCATCGGGATGGGATGCAGATTTCCCGGAGCGCGTGGGGTGCGTGAGTTCCGGCGACTGCTCGAAGCCAACACCGACGCCGTCACACCCGTGCCGGAGGACCGGTTCGACGTACGGCGGTACCACTCCGCACAGCCGGGTGAACCGGGCACGACCGTCTCGCGGCACGGTGGGTTCATCGACGACCTGTACGGCTTCGATGCCGCCTTCTTCGGCATCGCCCCGCGCGAGGCGCTCGCCATGGACCCCCAGCAGCGGGTCCTCCTCCAGGTCGTCTGGGAGGCGCTGGAGGACGCGCACATCCTCCCGTCCTCGCTGGCGGGCAGCCGCACCGGTGTGTTCGTGGGACAGGCGACCGCCGAGTACGGGGACCTGGCGGAGTCCGAGGGGTTTCAGGACGTGCACGGGCTGGCGGGCAGCCGGCTGCGGACGATGACCGCGGGGCGCGTCTCCTTCGCCCTCGATGTGCGAGGGCCCAGCCTGGTGGTCGACACCGCGTGCTCCTCGTCCCTGGTGGCCGTGCACCTCGCCCGGCAGAGCCTGCTGACCGGAGAGAGCGACATGGCCGTCGCCGCGGGAGTCAACGCCGTGCTCTCACCGTCCGACGCCATCACCTACTCCCAGGGCGGCATGCTCGCGCCCGACGGACGCTGCAAGTTCGCCGACGCCTCCGGTGACGGCTTCGTGCGCAGCGAAGGAGTGGGGGCGGTCCTGCTCAAGCGCCTGCCCGACGCGCTGCGCGACGGTGACCAGGTCCTCGCCGTACTGCGGGGAAGCGCCGTCACCAACGACGGCCAGGGCAGCGGAATGCTGCTCCAGCCCGCCGTGTCCGGACAGACCGAGATGATCCGCTCCGCCTGCCGCAGCGCCGGCATCACCCCGGACCAGCTCGACTACGTGGAAGCGCACGGCACCGGCACCCCGGTCGGAGACGACGTCGAACTGCGCGCCCTGGCCAAGGTATTGGGGGAGGAAGCCGAGGAGGCGCGGTCCCGTCCGTTGCTCATCGGTTCCGTCAAGACCAACATCGGGCACGCCGAAGCCGCCGCCGGGATCGCGGGCCTGATCAAGACCGTGCTCATCGCACGCCACCGCACCATCCCCGCGTCACTGCACCTGCGGACACCGCACCCCGTCCTGGCCGGGGCCGGCGCCCCCCTCGAATGCGTCGCGCGCAACACCCCGCTCGTGCCCGGCGGCCGGGCCGCGGTCATGGGCGTCAGTTCCTTCGGCCTCTCCGGCACCAACGCTCATGTGATCGTCGGCGAGTACGTGCCCGAGCCGGCGCCCGAACCGATACCGGAACCGGCCGCCCCGGCAGGCGAGGAGCCGCGGTTGCTGCTGCTCAGTGCCCGCACTCCGGAGGCCCTCGGCCAACTCGCCGCGCGCTACGCCGCCTTCCTGGAGGGCGCCGAGGGACGTGCCTTCGCGCTGCGGGACATCTGCCACGCCGCCGCGACGCGCCGTGACACCCACCCCCACCGCCTCTGGGCCGTCGGCCGCACCCATGACGAACTCGCCGCCGCTCTGCGCGACCTTGCCGCGGGCGAGGAGACCCCGGACGGAGGGACGGCGGACGCCGGCTTCGCGGGCGACCGCCGCATCGCCTTCGTCTTTCCCGGTCAGGGCTCGCAATGGCTCGGGATGGGACGCCACCTGCTGGCCTCCGAAGCGGTGTTCCGGCACACCCTGACCGCATGCGACGCCGCCGTCCGGGAGGAGCTGGGCTGGTCGGTCATCGGCCTGCTGACCGGCGACGGCGAGGAATCGCCGCCGCGGGAACTCCCCGACGACGTCGCGGTGGTGCAACCCCTGCTGTGGGCCATGCAGGTGTCGCTGGCCGCGCTCCTGCGCGCCAAGGGGGTCGACCCCGACCTCGGTATCGGACACAGCATGGGCGAGGTGGCCACCGCCCAGGTCTGCGGGGCGCTGTCGATCGAGGACGCCGCCTCGGTCATCTGCCGGCGCAGCTCCCTGATGCAGAGGATGGCCGGGCGCGGCGCGATGCTCGCCGTCGAACTCGACGCGCTGACCGCGGCGGACGCCGTGGCGCCCTACGGCGACGCGGTGTGCGTCGCGGCGGAGAACGCCCCCAGGAGCACGGTCCTCGCCGGGGACGCACACGCTCTGCGGCGCATCGCCGAACGCCTGGAGGCCGAAGGGGTACAGAGCCGGCACGTCAAGGTCAACGTGGCGTCCCACTCCCCGTACATGGCGGACCTGCGGGACGACCTGGCCGACGCCCTCGCCCACCTGACCCCCCTGCCCGCCCGGACGGCGATGTTCTCCACCACCCGCTGCGAGCCGGTCGACGGACCCGAGCTGGACGCCGCCTACTGGGTGGACAACCTTCGCGAGCGGGTGCGCTTCGTCGAGGCCGTGCGGGCCGCCGCCAAGGAGGAGACGGTGTTCCTGGAGGTCGGCCCGCACCCGCTGCTCGTCCAGTCCGTCGCGGCGGTCCTCGAGGAGCAGGGCGCCGCACCGGCCGCCGTGGCCACCCTCAAGCGTCATCAGGACGACGGCGAGAACATCACCCGGGCGCTCGGACAGCTCTTCTCCCACGGCGGACGCGTCGACTTCAGCCGCTTCTTCCAGGGGAGCGCGCCCCGCGTGCCGCTGCCGACGTACGCCTGGGACCAGGAGCAGTTCAGGAAGGATCCGGCCCCCGCGCCGGCGCCCGCAGACCCGGCCGAGCACGTACGGGAGATCGAGCTGCGCGAGCTGGGCCTGGACGACCTCGGGGAGAGCGTCCGCACGCGGGGCGGCGCGGCCGTCGTGCCGCCGGTGCTCTACTTCAAGGCCGTCCTGCGGGCGGCGGGCGCCGTCGCCTCAGGCGGTGAAGGCGTGCTGGAGGACGTCGAGTTCGGGAGCCGGCCCTGGGAGCTGGAGCGGGCGCGTGACGCCGCGGTACGCGTGTGCCTGGCGCCCGCCGCGCAGGAGGGGGCGTTCGTGTTCACCGTCACCGCGGTGCGTACCCCGGGCGGTACTCGGGACGGCGAGCTGTGCGTGACGGGCAGGTTCCGCGCGGCCGGCGGAAGCGCGGCGGCCGCGCCGCAGGGCGGGGAACTGCTGGACTCCAGCCTGACGCGGTGCACCTCGTACGTGCCGGCGGGGGAGTTCTACCGCCGCGCCCAGGGCCGCGGCTACACCCTCGACGCCTCGCTGTGCACCGTGGCCCAACTGTGGTGCTCCGAAGGCGAATCGGTGGCTCGCATGCGCCCCGCCGGGGCGGGGGCGACCGGACTCGAGGCCGGGCTTCTGACGATGCTCGCCGCGTGGCCGCACTCCACGGGCACAGGGGGGAGACCGGACGGCTACGTGCCGGTGTCCTTCGGCCGCGTCCTGGTCCGGGACGAGGCGGCCGTCGGCCGGGACCACTGGTGCGTGGCCCGCTTCACGCCCTCCGACGGTACGGACGACGCCCGCTGTGATGTGTGGCTGACGGCCGAGGACGGGCACCTGATCGCGGAGTTCCGTGACATCCGGCTGCGCGCGCGAGCGGTCGGTTCCGTCCATGAGGCGCTCGACGCGGAGGGCCCGGTGCCGCCTCCCGTGACCACGACCGCCCCTCCCTCACCACCCCCCGCGGTCGCCGGCCCCGGGCCCGCCCTCGCGGCCGACGACGTTCTGAAGCAGGCCGCCACCGTGCTCGGCCTCTCGGCGAGCCGGCTCGATCCCCGCAGGCCGCTGCGGACCCTGGGGCTGGACTCGCTGCTGGCGACCGAGCTCAGGGTGCGACTGCACCGCACGGCGGGTGTCGACATACCCGCCACCCGGCTGCTGGGCCGCGAACCCATAGGCGTGATCGCCGCTTCCGTGGCCTCAGGGACCTGACGTCATGGGTAAACGAAGACCATGACTCATAGATGTACCGTGGTATAATTTTTTGGGGCCGGGGGAGCCCGCACAACGACGTGAGAAGGCGAGGAAGCACATGGCCTCTGAACCTGCCCGCCCCCTCGGGCGCAGAGAGCGCAGCAAACAGCGGGTGCGGGACCGCATCTACACATCCGCCCTGACCCTCTTCGCGGAGCAGGGCTACGACGGCACGACGATCGACCAGATCGCCGAGCACGCCGACGTGGCCCGGGGTACCTTCTTCAACTACTTCCAGCGCAAGGAAGACCTGGTCACCGCCTGGGCCGAGGCCCGGAAGCGGCGCCTGGAGCTGGCCATGGAAGAGTCGATGAAGTCCCGGAACGACGATGTGACGGTGCATCTGGAGCGGTGCATGGCGGCACTGGCGGAGTTCAACGAGTCCGAGCGCGAGATCACCGCCGCCATGCTCCAGGCCTGGGTGAAGGCCGGGCAGCCCCTCCTCGAGGAGCCCTACGCGGGCCAGGTCTTCGCCAACATCATCGAAGCCGGCCGCCAGCGCGGGGAGGTCAGCTTCGACATCGATCCGATGAGGGTCGGCAACATCCTCCGCGATTCCTACCTGGGACTGCTCTACCGCTGGTCACAGGACCCGGGCGGGCGCGTACCGCTCCACATCGAACTGCGCGAGGTCCTCAGGATCGTCCTCACGGGCGTCCTGTCGTACTCCCAGCACGGGCGCGGCGTCCCGGCGTCGCCGACTCCCGCGTAGCGTCCCCGGCGGGGGCGGGGGAGTCACCGGGCCGGGGGCGGGCCCACCGAGTCCCGCACCACCACGTGCGTGCCCAGCAACAGGTGCTCGTCCGCGGCGCCCGGGGTGTGTTCGAGGGCCGTGCGGACGGCGAGACGGCCCAGTTCCTCGTAGGGGACGTGGACCGTCGTCAGGGCGGGGTGGAGGTCGCGGGCGAAGGGGATGTCGTCGTAGCCGGCGAGGGAGACGTCGCCCGGGACGGACAGGCCCGCCTCGTGCAGGGCGGTGAGGGCGCCCGCCGCGACCATGTCGGTGGCGGCCACGACGGCCGTGAAGCCGAGGTCGTCCTCGAGCGCCTGCCGCATGAGGCGGTGGCCCGCGTCACGCGTGAAGTCGCCGTGCAGCACGAGGGACTCGTCGGGGGCGAGGCCGCGGGCCCGGTGGGCGGCGAGGTAGCCGCGCTCGCGGCCCAGGGCCGTGGTGTGGTCCGCCCGGCCGCCGAGGAACAGCACCCGGCGGTGCCCCTGGGCGAGCACATGGGCGACCAGGGTGTAGGCGCCGCCCTCGTTGTCGTACTCGATGACCGTCACCGGGGCGCCGGGGTCCAGCGGCGGCCGGCCGCACAGGACCAGGCGGGAGCCGGCCGAGGCGAGGGAGTCCGCCATGCGATGGGTGCGTTCGCGGTACTCGGGGGTGTCGGCGCTGCCGCCCACCAGGATCACCGCGGCGGCCCGCTGGGCGCGCATCATCTCGACGAACTCCAGCTCGTGCCGGACATCGCCCTCCGTACTGCACACCAGGCAGAGATGGCCGAGCCGGGTCGCCTCGCGTTCCACGCCGTGGGCCATGTGCGCGAACGACGGGCCGGTGATGTCCTCCAGCACGAAGGCGAGGGTGGGCGTGCCGGCACCCGCGATCGCCTTCGCCCTCGCGTCGGCCACATAGTCCAGGTCACGGACCGCCCGCATCACACTCCCGCGCGTCGCCGCGCTCACCGGGTACACGCCGCCCAGCACCCGGGACACCGTCGACGCCGAGACGCCCGCGCGCAGCGCCACGTCCCGGATGGTGCTGCGGTTCGCGTCCCCGCTCTTCCTCGTCATGCCTGCCTCGTCTCTCCCGGGCACCGGCCCGCACCCGCCCCCTCGGGAGCTGCGGCAACACCATGGCAACCGGTTCCCATGAACGGAGGCTAGCAGTGGCCGAGGGAGGGGAGGAGGGGCGTGCACGGACCGGCGGCGGCAGGTGTTCGCCCCAAGTCCGGTGCCGTCGTGCGCTATGCCGCCCCGAGCGTCCCCGCGATCCCCGAGATCGCCTCCGGGCCCACCCGGCAGCAACCGCCGATCAGCCGGGCCCCTGCCTGCCGCCAGCCCGTCACCTGGTCGGTGGTGAACCTCGAGTCGCCGGTCCAGGCGCGGGCCTCGGCGTCCCACGTCTCACCGCTGTTGGGGTAGACGACGACCGGCTTGCCGGTGACCCGCGCCGCGGTCGAGGCGGCGGCGTCCACGTCCTCGGGCGCACAGCAGTTCACGCCGACCGCGATGACCTCGTCCACGTCGGCGGCCAGGGCGAAGGCCTCCTCCAGCGGCTGCCCGGCACGCGTGCGGCCGCCGGCGACGGAGTACGTCAGCCAGGCCGGCACCCCGAGCCCGCGCACCGCCCGCAGCAGCGCCGTGGCCTCGTCGGCGTCGGGGACCGTCTCCAGGGCGAGGACGTCCGGGCGGGCCGCCGCCAGCACCTCCAGACGCGGGCGGTGGAAACGCTCCAGTTCGTCGACCGTGAGGCCGTAGCGGCCCCGGTACTCCGAGCCGTCCGCGAGCATCGCACCGTAGGGGCCCGCCGAGGCCGCCACCCACAAGGGCCGGGGGACGCGTGCGCGGCGAGCCGCCTCCCGCGCCAGCTCCACGCTGAGCGTCATGAGTTCGGCCGCCCGGTCGTGGCCGATCCCGCGCTTCTCGAAGCCCTCGAACGTGGCCTGGTAGCTGGAGGTGATCGCCACGTCCGCGCCCGCGCGGAAGTAGGCCAGGTGCGCCTCGGTGACCGCCTCCGGCTGTTCGGCGAGCAACCGCGCCGACCACAGCTCGTCGCTCAGGTCGTGCCCGGCCGACTCGAGCTGGTTGGACATGCCGCCGTCGAGGACGGCCGTTCCGGCGGCGAGGGCTTCGGCGAGGGTGATGGTGCTCGTCATAGGCACGACGGTAGTCGAGATCCGGCGGCGGACCCCAGCCGATTGTGTCCAGTACATGAACAGATCGACCACCATGTGGGATGGCGGTTACGATCAGGACCCTCCCCCTCCGCTTGTCAGGATCGCTCATGACCGTCCCCAGCCCCACCGAGGCCGCCGAACCCGCCGAGCCGGCCACCGCGGCGGCCCCCGCTCCCCGCCGCACCTTCGGCCTCGCCGCCGCCACGGCCCTCGTCATGGGCAACATCATCGGCGGCGGCATCTTCGCGCTGCCGGCCACCGTCGCCCCCTACGGCACGATCAGCCTGCTCGCCTTCCTCGTGCTCTCGGTCGGGGCCGTGCTGCTCGCGCTGCTCTTCGGCAAGCTGGCCCGGCGCAGCCCGGTCACCGGCGGTCTGTACGTCTACCCGCGCGACGCGTTCGGCGAGTTCGCCGGGTTCCTGTCGGCCTGGTCGTACTGGACGATGTGCTGGGTCAGCATCGCCGCCCTGGCCGTCGCGGTCGTCGGCTACGTCGACGTCCTCATACCCCTGCACGGCAACCACGCCCTGCAGGCCGCCGTCGCCATGGCCGCCCTGTGGCTGCCCGCCGCCGCGAACTTCGCGGGCACGCGGTGGGTCGGCACGGTGCAGGTCGTCTCGACGATCCTGAAGTTCGTACCGCTGCTCCTGCTCGCCACGATCGGCCTGTTCTTCGTCGACGCGGACAACTTCGGCCCGTTCAACGCCTCCGGCCAGAGCGTCTCGGGGGCGCTGGCCGCCTCCGCCGCGCTGCTGCTGTACAGCTTCCTCGGGGTCGAGTCGGCCGCCGTCAGCGCGGGCGAGGTCCGCGACCCGGAGCGCACGGTCGGCCGGGCGAGCGTCCTCGGCACGCTGGCCTCGGCCCTGGTCTACATCCTCGGCACGGTCGCCGTCTTCGGACTGGTCCCGCACGACCGGCTCGTCGACTCCGGCGCCCCGTTCGCCGACGCCGTCAACGCCGTCACCGGCAGCTCGTGGGGCGGCACCGCCATCGCCCTGGTCGCCGTCGCCTCGATCACCGGCTGCCTCAACGGCTGGATCCTCATGGCCGCGCAGATGCCGTACGCCGCCGCCCGCGACGGTCTCTTCCCCGCGCCGTTCGCGCGGCTGGGCAAGGGCGGCGTCCCCGGCTTCGGCGTGTGGGCCTGCGCGGTCCTCGGCTCGCTCCTCATCGCCCTCAACTACACGGCCGGCCCGGACACCACCTTCCGCGTCCTCGTCCTGATCACCACGTTCACCGGCTGCGTGCCGTATCTGCTGTCGGCGGCGGCCCAGCTGTACTGGCTGGCCCGCGGCTCCCGCGAGCGCGTCCGCCCCGCGGGCCTCACCCGCGACCTGATCGTCGCGGCCCTCTCCTTCGGCTTCTCCTTCTGGCTGATCGCGGGGGCCGGCTACGCGGCCGTCTACCAGGGCGTGCTGTTCCTGTTCGCCGGGATTCCGGTCTACGTGTGGCTGCGGGGACGCAAGGACACGGCGGAGACGTCGGCATAGCATCGAGGGATGCCCGAGGTCGCTGCCGCTGATGCCGAAGTACGTGAGGTCCTGGGAGTCCCGGGGGAGAGGGCGGTGTTCGAGCCGCTCGCGCACAACCCGCACAACGGCGTCACGGCCGGAGTGTGGCGGGCCACCGGCGGCGACCGCTCGGCCGTTCTGAAGGTGCTGACGCGCACGAAGGAGACCAGCGTCACCTGGGCGGCGTCGAACGATCCGCGCCACTGGAACTTCTGGCGCCGCGAGGCCTACGTCTACCGGTCCGGGCTCGCCCAGGCCTGGCAGCGGCACGGCATCCGCGCGCCCCGACTGCTGGCCTGCGTCGAACGCCCCGACGGCGAGGTGGCGCTGTGGCTGGAGGACGTACCCGGCGCATCCGCGACGGCCTGGCCGCTCGCCCGGCACGTCGAACACGCCCACCGGCTCGGTGCCGCGCAGGGGGCCGTCGCCGCGGGGGAGGACCACCCGTGGCTGTCCCAGCACTTCCTGCGCGACTACACGGCCGACCGGACGACGGGCCAGGACCTGCTCGACGACGACGAGGCCTGGCGACACCCCCTGGTCCGGGAGCACTTCCCGGCGGGCCTGCGCGCGGACATGGTCCGCCTCCACCACGACCGCGAGTGGTTCCTCACGGTCATGGAGTCCCTGCCCCGTACCTTCTCCCACCTCGACCAGTGGCCGGCCAACGTGCGCTCCGACGGCCGCGACAGCGTCCTGTTCGACTGGGCGTTCGCCGGCGACGGCGCGCTCGGCGAGGACCTCGGCAACTACCTCCCCGACTGCGTCTTCGACCTGTTCGTCCCCGCCGCCGACCTCCCCGGCCTGGCCAAGGCGGCCTACGACGCCTATGTGCACGGCCTGCGCGGGAGCGGCTGGCACGGCGACGAACGCCTCGTACGGCTCGGCGTGTGCGCCTCCGCGGTGAAGTACGACTGGCTCACCGCGCTCATGCTGGCCCGGGCCGGCGACGCGCAGACGGACTACGGCGGTGCGGGCACCGTCCCCGCCGCACTCCGCTACCGCGAACGCGGCCTGACCCTCGCCTTCCTCGCCGACCGGGCGGCCGAGGCGCGGCTGCTCGCTCCCCTGCTCGGCTTTCCCGAAGCGCCCAGCGGCCGCTGAACCGCGGAACGGAGACGGAAGCCATGGCCCGAGTCGTCGAGTTGTCGTACTACCCCGTCAAGGGATGCGCCGGGACATCGGCACGCGAGGCGCTGCTGACCCCCGCGGGACTGGCGCACGACCGCAGCTTCATGGTCGTCAGCGAGGAGGGCGTGTACCGGACCCAGCGCCGGGACCCCCGCCTCGCCCTCATCCGGCCCGCCATCACCGCCGACGGCGGGCGACTCACGCTCCGGGCACCAGGACGGGAGGCCCTGGACCTGAGCGTGGACACCTCCGGCACCCGGCAGAAGGTCGACCTGTTCGGGGACGCCTTCCAGGGCATCGACCAGGGCGACGCGGCAGCCGCCTGGCTCTCGGACGTGCTCGGCGCCCCGAGCCGGCTCGTGCGCGTACCGCCGGAACACGACCGGGTGACCGACGGCATGACACCAGGCACCTCCGGCTATGCCGACAGCTGCGCCCTGCACGTCATCTCCCGCTCCACCCTCGACCTGCTCAACCGGAGACTGACCGAGCGCGGCACCGGCCCGCTGCCCATGGACCGCTTCCGCCCCAACCTCGTGCTCGACGGCTGGGACGACCCCCACACCGAGGACCGCGCCCACCACATCCGCGTCGGCGACACCGAACTGGGCTACGCGAAGCTCGCCATCCGCTGCGCGGTCACCCTGGTCGACCAGCACTCCGGAACCAGGGCGGGCCCGGAACCCCTGCGCACCCTCGCCACCTACCGACGCGCCTCCCAGGGCGGCATCGCCTTCGGCACGAAGTACGCGGTACTCCGTCCCGGCAAGGTGTCGGTCGGCGACGAAGCGGCCGTCATGTCGTGGGGCGAGTCCGAGGTGTGAGCCTCACCGCCGCGCGCGGCCCGCGTGACGCCCTCCGCCCCGCCTGCCCCGGCCGCGTCGCGTCGCCATCGGTACGGCGAGGCTGACGACGAGGGCCAGGCCGAGTGCGTAGGGCCACCAGCCGAAGCCGATGTCCTCCGACGCGCCGGCGCTGCGGGGTGTCACCGCGTCGGATGCGGGCGAGCCGGTCGCGGTGGGGGACGGGCTCGGAGCGGTGACCGCTGTCAGGGCGACGTCGTTGCCGTCGCCGGCGCGGTAGCTGATGCGGTATGTGGTGTCGGCCGACTTCAGGCGGGCGCCCTCCTTCAGGCCGGTGAAGGTCCCCGAGGGCTTGGAGCGGCCCCTGTTGTCGAGCACGGGGATCACTCGAGCGGCCCGGCTCCCGGTGGCCGACACGTCGAGATCTCCGGACAGCCGTACCGCGCCCGTCACCTTCAGCGGCTCGTCCCGCAGGAGCAGGGAGCCTTTCGCGCCTTGTGTGAAGGGGCCGTTGACGGTGAGGCCGCTCGTGACGGTGCCTTCGTTGGTGACCGCGCCTTTGACCGTGCCCTTGCCGGTGAGGGTGGTCGCCAGGTGCAGGCCCGCCCGGCCCGTGTCCAGGCGGGCTCCGGCCGAGGTGAGCCGGATCGCCTTGCTGTGCGTGAGGGTGGCGCCCCGGCGCAGGGCCAGCGTGCCCCTGGAGACCGTGGTCGTCCCGGTGTACGTCACCGCGCCGCCCGTCAGCGTCGTCGTGGCCGCGCCCGACTGTGTGAGCGAGCCGCTGCCGCCGATGCGGGACAGGGTGAGGGGCCTGTTCGTGTTGCGCAGGACGAGCGAGCCGTTGTTGACGACCTCGGAGAGGGCGCCCTGCGTGTACAGGCCGCCGTCGCCGCCCCGTTTGCCGCTGCCCAGGCGCAGGACCGCGCCCTTCTCGACCGTCGTGGAGCCGTCGTAGTACTGGACGGCCGCGAAGGTCACGTCGTTGCCGGGGGTTCCGGCGATGACGATGTCGCCGGCGCCCGGGGCGGAGAGCGTGTCGTGGAACCGGCCGCCGCCGATGGGGGCACCCAGCGTCACCGGGCCGTTGTAGTCGAAGGTGAGCCTCGAACGCTCCCGGGCCGCGAGGAGGTTGATGTACACGGTTTCCGCGGTACCCGGCATGAAGATCTTGTGCGTGGTGCCGTCGCCCCACTGGACGTTCGCGCCCTTGATGTTGGTGCCGCGCTTGTTGACGTTCTTGCGGGCGGGCGTCCAGTTCAGGGCGGGGTCGCTGAGCGAGGGGTCGGTGTCGCCACCCTGGTCCGACCAGCTGTACTGCCCCGCCAGGACGACCTTGCCGCCCGGCCGCGACTGGACGTTGATGTCACTGCCGTACTCGCGCTGGTAGAAGTCCATGCCCATGGTGACGGTCCTGCCCAGCGGGGTGTCGACCGTCCAGGTGCCCTGGTTGAGGATCTTGCGCACGCGCGGCAGCGAGGTCGCGTACTCCGGTCGGCCGGCGTTCGCCTGTGTGCCGTTGTCGATCACCCCGGAGAAGGAGTGGGTCCCCGACAGGTCCCAGGTGCCCCAGAGGAAGCGCGGCTGGGTGATCAGCCCGGAGCCGCTGAGCGTACCGAGGTTGTACGCGCTCTTCAGGGCGAGCCGCAGGGTGCCGTCGACCCGGATGTTGTCCTGGTTGAGGCGGAACGCCGGGGTGTTGTACGGGAAGTGGCCGATCAGCCCGGTCGTGCCGCCGTCGCCGTACTGCAGGGTCGCCCCCCGCTCGACGGTGATCGCCGGCGGGTCCGGGCGGGCCACGGTCACGTACGGATGGTTGCCGCCGAGCGTCCGCACCGTCTGCCGCTGCCGGGAGCGGGGCAGCGTGAAGTCGCTGTCCCCGGTGAGGATCAGCGTCCCGCCGCCGCGCACCGTGAGCGTGCCCTCACCCCGGAACACGCCGTCGTACGTCGTCGTCCCGGGCGGCACGGTGACGGCCGTGTCGCCGGTGAGCGTCACGTCCCGGCCGGCCAGCACGGCGGCCGTGACGTCCCGGGGACCGGCGGCCGCCGCCGGGGGAGCGATGAGGAGGGACGCGACCGCTGCGAGGACGCCGACGGCCGCTGCTGTGGTGTGGGTGGTGAGGCTGCGCACATGATCGGAGACGTGGGGGAGAGCGGCCGATAACAGAAAACCGGCGGCTGCCGCCCGGTCTTCGTCCCGTCAGACCCGTTGACCTCCTCGTGGCACACCCTTACCTTTTCGGCGTTCGTAATGACAGATGGTGTTCGAAATATCAGGCAAAGCCAGTGAGAGGCAGCCCCCCGCATGAGCCGCGACCGCGACCACGCTCTGCCCGAACCCCCCAGCCGCAGACTGCTGCTGAAGGGTGCCGCAGCCGCCGGCGCCCTGGCCGTCGTTCCCGCCGTGCCCGGTGTGGCCCAGGCGGCCGCCCCGGCCAGGCACCCCAAGCCGGCCCCCTTCGTGAACCCGCTCGTCCGCAACCGGGCCGACCCGCACATCCACCGGCACAAGGACGGCTTCTACTACTTCACCGCCACCGCCCCCGAGTACGACCGCATCATCCTGCGCCGCTCCCGCACCCTGAACGGCCTGGGAACGGCCGCCGAGTCCGTCATCTGGCGCGCCCACCCCACCGGGAACATGGGAGCGCACATCTGGGCGCCCGAACTGCACCGCATCGGCGGCAAGTGGTACATCTACTTCGCCTCCGCGCCCGCCGAGGACGTCTGGGCGATCCGCATCTGGGTGCTGGAGAACGCCCACCCCAACCCCTTCAAGGGCACCTGGGTGGAGAAGGGCCAGGTCAAGACGGCCTGGGAGACCTTCTCCCTGGACGCCACCACCTTCACCCACCGGGGCTCCCGCTACCTCGCCTGGGCGCAGCACGAGCCCGGCATGGACAACAACACCGGCATCTTCCTGTCCGAGATGGCGAACCCCTGGACCCTGAAGGGCCCGCAGGTGCGGCTCTCCACCCCGGAGTACGACTGGGAGCGCATCGGCTACAAGGTCAACGAGGGCCCGTACGTCCTCAAGCGCAACGGCCGCCTCTTCATGACGTACTCGGCCAGCGCCACCGACTTCAACTACTGCATGGGCCTGCTGACCGCCGACGCCGACAGTCACCTCCTGGACCCCATCAGCTGGTCCAAGTCGCCGACCCCGATCTTCACCAGCAACGACACCACCAAGCAGTACGGCCCCGGCCACAACTGCTTCACGGTCGCCGAGGACGGCCGCACCGACGTCCTCGTCTACCACGCCCGCCAGTACAAGGAGATCAACGGCGACCCGCTGAACGACCCCAACCGCCACACCCGTATCCAGAAGCTCGGCTGGAAGCCGGACGGCACCCCGGACTTCGGTATCCCGGTCGCCGACGCCGTGCAGGCGGGTGACTGAGATGAGACGTGCCTACGCCACTCTGCTCGCCCTGTGCCTGGCCCTGGCGGGCGCCCTCGCCACCGCCGGCCCCGCCCAGGCCGCGCCCCAGACGATCACCAACGGCACCCAGTTCAAGGACGTCTCCGGCAACCCCGTCCACGCGCACGGCGGCGGAGTCCTCAAGGTCGGCTCGTACTACTACTGGTTCGGCGAGCACCGCAACGCCGACAACACCTTCCGGTACGTCGACGCCTACCGCTCGACCGACCTGAAGAACTGGGAGTTCCGCAACCACGTCCTGACCGAGGCCAGTGACCCGGAGCTCGCGACCGCCAACATCGAGCGGCCCAAGGTCATGTACAACGCGTCCACCGGCAAGTTCGTGATGTGGATGCACAAGGAGAACGGCACCGACTACAGCGAGGCCCGCGCCGCCGTCGCCGTCTCCGACACCGTCGACGGGAACTACACCTGGAAGGGCAGCTTCCGGCCGCTCGGCCAGCACATGTCCCGTGACATCACGGTCTTCGTCGACACCGACGGCGCCGGGTACATGGTCTCCGCCGCCCGGGAGAACTACGACCTCCAGATCTACCGCCTCACCGCCGACTACACCGGCATCGCGAGCCTGGTCGCCAACCCCTGGCCCGGCGGCCACCGCGAGGCTCCGGCCCTGTTCAAGCGGAACGGCGTGTACTTCATGCTGACCTCGGGCGCCACGGGCTGGAACCCCAACCAGCAGCAGTACGCCACGGCCACGAGCATCGCCGGACCCTGGTCGGCCATGAGGAACATCGGCGACTCGACGACCTACGGCTCGCAGACGGCGTTCGTCGTGCCCGTGCAGGGCGGTTCGGGGACCTCGTACCTCTATCTGGGCGACCGCTGGGGCAATTCCTTCGGCGGGACCGTCAACGACTCGCGGTACGTGTGGCTGCCCCTGACCTTCTCCAACTCGACCACGATGTCCATGTCCTGGTCGCCGGAGGTCACCATCGACACGGCCGCCGGGACCGTCACCGGCACCGGCGCCACCTACAACACCCTCATCGCCCGCCACTCCTCCAAGTGCGCCGACGTGACCAGCCAGTCGCTCTGGGCCGGTGCCCAGCTCAAGCAGTACGACTGCAACGGCGGCACCAACCAGAAGTACTGGTTCAAGTCCGTCGGCGGCGGCTCCTACCAGCTGATGGTTCGCAACAGCTCGCTGTGCGTCCAGGAGAACGCGAGCACGGTCACACAGGAGAACTGCTCCTCCGCGACGAGCCAGCAGTGGTCGCTGACCACCACCGGCTCGTACGTGAACGTCAAGTCGCGTGCCACCGGCGAGTGCCTGGACGTGAACGGCGCGTCCACCGCCAACTCCGCCGCCGTCATCACGTACACGTGCAACGGAGCGACCAACCAGCAGTGGACGCACGGGACATGACAGCCACCCTCACATCAGCAGGTCGAGCGCGTCGATCGCCGTCCCCGCGCTGAGGAAGCCCGTCGCCCCCGACCCGCTCACCACGTCGATCCTGAGCACGTTGTACTGACTCGTGTCCGTCTTCCAGGCGGACGCCGGGACGCTGTACGTGAACGTGTGGTTGTTGCCGCGGTACGAACCGTTGGTCAGCGACCGGGTGTTCGGCTGGGTGGGCGGCGAGGGGACCGCCGAGGTCCAGCTGTCGTTGACGGTGACCTGGGGCCGGCCGTTCGCGTACGCCGTCGTCACCCCGATGCGCAGGGTGTGCGCGGCGGCGGCCTGCGCGGCGGTCAGCTTGAAGTACACGAGCAGCCCGCTGTTGACGTCCTTCCAGAGGTAGCAGGGGAAGGCCGCCGTCTCACCGCCGCCGCCGATCACCACGTTCCCGGTCCAGGACGCGGCCCGTGCGTCCGACGGATGCGCGTACGTCATCAGGTCCGCGTTCTTGAACCCGCCCGGCGTGCCGTTCCAGTCCCCGATCCGCCAGATCGCGTTCGCGTTGGCCGGGTCGTTGGAGGACGGCAGGGCGATCGTGTTCAGGGTGGTCGTCCCGCCCGCCGACACGCTCACCGACGTGGTGTACACCGCCAGCTCGCCCTTGAAGACGGTCAGCGTGTACGTCCCGGGCAGCACGCCCGGGACGGAGAAGTAACCGTCCGAGGAGCGCGCCGAACCCCAGTACTGGGCAGCCGAGTTGGCCAGCCCGACGGTGTACGGGTGGGCCGTGTTCCGGCCGGAGATCCCGACGCCCGCCACCTTGCCCCGGCCGCTCGCGGGCACGTACCCGGGGATGCCGAGCGAGTCGGCCCACGGCGTGGTCAGCGTGCCCGGGAACAGCGCCGAGGAGGGAGCCCCGCCGTCCGTGAAGGCGATGACGTACGGGCCCTGGAGACCGAAGCGCTGGGCCTCGGTCTGGTTCTGGCCGTAGTAGAGGATCTCGTACAGACCGCCGCCGTCCGCGCTCTGGTGGCGCAACAGGGAGCGGTAGAAGGGGCCGCCGGAGGCCTT
This sequence comes from Streptomyces purpurascens, assembly GCF_045040895.1. Classification (NCBI taxonomy): domain Bacteria; kingdom Bacillati; phylum Actinomycetota; class Actinomycetes; order Kitasatosporales; family Streptomycetaceae; genus Streptomyces; species Streptomyces purpurascens. The sequence goes on from NZ_CP108341.1 coordinate 7,380,461, forward strand.
CTCGTGGTTGCTGCGCACGATCCACAGGCCGACCCCGCCGGCGGACCAGCCGACGTAGTCGTAGTCCATGACGCGCCGCTTGGAGTAGTGCTTCGAGCGGGTCTGCCCGTCGGACTTCCTGAACACGTCCGAGGCCTCGATGGTGGTCGGCGCGTAGGTGTACGAGTCGGGCTCGTCGTTGAGGAACGCGCCCTTCTTCACGCGCACGATGTACCGGGTCGCGGAGACGGACGTGTCGGCCTTGTCGGTCCACAGGTAGACGTTGTTCTCGCCGCTGCGGGCCGCGTAGTAGTGCTTCAGCGTGCCGTGCGTGACGGAGACGAGGATCGTCGAGCCGGACTGCTTGATGCCGACGGTGGAGGCGCCGAGGCCGGACTCGATGTGCGAGTTCATGCCGCCGTAGCCCTGGTACTCCGTGCCCCGGTAGACCAGCGAGGTCAGGTCGCCGGTGGACTTGCTGACCTTGAAGACCAGCTGGGCGCCGGTGTCGACGACGTAGTTCGAGCCGTCGTCGCTGTAGCCGAAAGCGGCGGCGTGCGCCGTGCCGACGGTGAGGGCCGTCCCGGCTGCGGTGGCGGCGAGGACGAAGGCGCGGCGGCCGACCGGTCTGTTCGCGGAACCGGACATGGGGGGCCTCCTCGGGAGGTGGGGGGAGTTCGGGTGGGAGTGAGGGTGACAGTTGAATCGATTTCGCGAAAGGGCTTTCGGTCATGTGAAGTTGTCCATCTCGTGAATGCTGCTCGGGGTCTAGAAAGCGCTTGTCCGGGGCGGTACGGTCCCACTCCAGGTCTTGTCGTCCGCTGGGAGGAGCACCGGGTGAGACGTTTCAGCATCGCCGTCGTAGCGGCGGTGACCCTGGGTACCGCGTTCTCGTCCGTACCGGCCCAGGCCCACCCGGGCCGGCCGTCGCCGGGCCTCGCGCACTGCGCCGCCGACGTCTGCCACTTCGACGTCCCGCCGGGCACGTACGACGTGCGGGTCGTGGTGGGCGGCGCATCCGCGTCCGCCACGAGCATCAGCGGCGAGACCCGCCGTGCCCTACTCCCCGAGACGGCCGCCCCGGCGGGCAAGCACGTCACCCGCGGCTTCACCGTGAACGTCCGCACACCCGAGGGCGAGCCCACCGGACCCGAGGGAACCCCCGGCCTCGACCTGCGGATCGGCGGTTCCGCACCCGCCCTCGCCGACATCAGGGTCACCCCCGCCCGGCACACCCGCCAGATCTTCCTCGTCGGCGACTCCACCGTCTGCGACCAGTCCGGCGACCCGTACTCCGGCTGGGGCCAGCAGCTGCCCCAGTACCTCCGCGAGGGCGTGTCCGTCGCCAACTACGCCGATTCCGGCGAGAGTACGGTCTCGTATCTGGGGAACCCGCGACTGTGGGCCACCGTACGGCCCCTGATCCGCCCCGGCGATCTGGTCCTGGTCCAGCTCGCCCACAACGACAAGACCACGGACGAGGCCACCTACCGGGCCAACCTGGAGACCCTGGTGGCGGGCGTCCGGGCGCGGGGCGGACAGCCGGTCCTTGTCACTCCCATCGTGCGACGCTGGTTCAACCCGGACGGCACGCTGAACAACGGAACCGCGCTCCTGGTCAACGGCCTCGGTGTCGACCACCCGGCGGTCACCCGCTCCGTCGCCGCCGCGCGGGACGTCCCGCTGATCGACCTCACCGCGAAGACGAAGGCGCTCGTGGAGTCCCTGGGCGTGGAGGGCTCGAAGGCGCTGTACCTCTACAACGAGGCGCGGGACAACACGCACACCTCCGTGCGCGGTGCCACGGCCTACGCGGGCCTGGTCCGCGACGAACTCGTCACCCGGCATCTGGTGCCGAAGGGCAGAGTGCGGGTGGGATAGAGCCCCTGGGGCGCCCCGACCGGAACCGGGGCGCTCCAGGTCCGACCCGTTCCGGCCGATCCCAGCGTCTGAGCACGAACCCGCGCACGAAAGAGAACCGATGCACCTGCCTCCGGCCGACGGCACGACGTCCGCGTTCACCGGCTACACCCGCGCCCACTGGGAGGCGGCGGCCGACGCCCTGCTCACCGCCGTCGAGCCGTACGCGACCGGGGACCGTGCGCTGTACCACCTGCCCGGCGAGCGGACCAGCTGGTCGGGCCACCTCTCCGACGGCCTGGAGGGCTACGCCCGCACGCTGCTGCTGGCCGCCTTCCGCCGCGACGAGAAGGCCCTGGAGCGCTACGCCACCGGCCTCGCCGCCGGTGTCTCGGGCGTCTGGCCCCGCATCGAGGACCGCAGCCAGCCCCTGGTGGAGGCGGCGTCGATCGCGCTCGCCCTGCGCCTGACACGGGACCTGCTGTGGGACCGGCTGGACGACGGAGTACGGCAGCGGACGGCCGCCTGGCTCGGCGACGCGCTCACCGCCGAGGCGTGGCCCTGCAACTGGGAGCTCTTCCCGGTCACGGTGGGCGGCTTCCTGGCCGAGATCGGCCACGAGCCGGACGCGTCCCGCGCGGCGATCGACCGCGGCCTGGAACGCATCGAGCAGTGGTACCTGGGCGATGGCTGGTACACCGACGGCGACGGCCGCAAGTTCGACTACTACAACGGCTGGGCGATGCACCTCTACCCGGTGCTGCACGCCTGGCTGGAGGGCGACGAGCGACTGCTCGACCTGTACGGCGGCCGGCTGTCGCGCCACCTGACCGACTACGCCCGGCTGTTCGGCGGCGACGGCGCCCCGATGCACCAGGGGCGTTCCCTGACGTACCGCTTCGCGACGACGGCCCCCCTGTGGCTGGGCGCGCTGACCGGCCGTACGCCCCTGCGGCCGGGGGAGACCCGGCGCCTGGCCTCGGGAGCGCTGCGGTACTTCCTCGACCGGGGCGCGGTGGACGACAAGGGCCTGCTGTCCCTGGGCTGGCACGGCCCCGACGCGTCCGTCCTCCAGGGCTACTCGGGCCCGGCCTCCCCGTACTGGGCGAGCAAGGGCTTCCTCGGCCTGCTGCTCCCGGCGGACCACGAGGTGTGGACGGCGGCGGAGGAACCCGGCCCGGCCGAGCGCGCGGACGCGGTCACCCCGGTCGGCCCTCCCAACTGGCTGCTCCAGTCGACCAGTTCCGACGGCGTGGTGCGCCTCCACAACCACGGCAGCGAGGACGTCCGCTACGACCCGTACTACACGCGCCTGGCGTACTCGACGGTGACGGCCCCGGCCGCGTCGCCCTCGTCGTCCGCCCCGTGCGACAACAGCGTGATCGTCGGCGACGACCCGAGCCGCACCGGCATCGAACCGCTGGGCGTCGGCGAGGGCTGGGTGGCCTCGCGGCACACGGCGGGCGGGGGAGCGCGGGTGACGAGTGCCGTGCTGGCGCGCGGGGCCGCGGAGGTGCGGGCACATCTGGTGACGGGCGCGGAGCCCGGCACGCCGGTCCGGGTGACCGGCTGGCCGGCCGGCGAGGGCCTCCGGGCCGAACTCGTACCGGCGATCGGACTCACGGACTCCCTGACGGGCGTCGTGGGCGGGACCGCCACCCTGTTCGTCGCCCTGGCCCGGCTGACGGCCGAGCCGGACCCGGTCCCGCTGGAGGAGTTGGTCTCCGTCCGCGCGGACGACGCCGGAGGGCTGGAGGTCCGCTGGAGCGACGGCGGCGTGACACGGGTCCGGCTGACGGAGCCGGGCGTGGACGTCACGGCTTGAGACGGGCGACCCTCAGGGGCGTGGCGGCGGGGAAGGCTGCCACGGCACGCGGAGGCCATGTTTCGGTCCGCGCCGAAGCGATCCGCGCCTAGCGTGGCGCCATGTCTGCCTTCGCCGACCTCCACCACGAGGACGAGCCCCTCCTGCTGCCCAACGCCTGGGACCACGCCTCGGCAAGGGCCCTCGCCGGGCAGGGCTTCCGGGCGATCGCGACGACGAGCCTGGGCGTCGCCGCGGTCGCCGGACTGCCCGACGGTGTGGCGGCGACCCGTGAGGAGACGCTCCGGCTGGCCTTCGCCCTGGGATCCGAACCGTTCCAGCTGTCGGTCGACGCGGAGGGCGGCTTCAGCGACGACCCCGACGAGGTGGCGGAGTTCGCGCGCGAGCTGGACGCCGTGGGAGCGGTCGGCATCAACCTGGAGGACGGCCTCGGGCCCGTCGCCCGGCACGCGGCGAAGATCGCCGCGGTCAAGAAGGCGGCACCCGCCCTCTTCGTCAACGCCCGCACGGACACCCACTGGCTCGGTGACGGCGACACCACGGACACCCTCACCCGCCTCGACGCCTACCGACAGGCGGGCGCGGACGGCGTGTTCGTCCCCGGCCTCACCGACCTGCACCGGATCGCCGCCCTGGTGCACCACGTGGACGTCCCCCTCAACGTCCTCTACTCGCCCGGCGGCCCGACCGTCGCCCACCTCGCCGACGTCGGCGTCCGCCGGATCAGCCTCGGCTCGCTGCTGTACCGGAGGGCGCTGGGCGCGGCGCTGGAGGCGGCGGCGGACATCCGGGCGGGCCGGCCACCGAAGGGCATGACGCCGTCGTACGACGAGGTGGCCCTGCCCCCGACCCGCTAGGCCGTGCCTCTTTGATGGGGCAGTCTGAACAGCCCCTGCGGCAACGGCTGTTCACGCATGGGGGCGTCCTCGCGCTCTTACGTCTCGGGAGCTATGCGAATTTCCGTTCAACGTAGGACTGTTGAAGCAGATACGGAGACTGGCGGTGGACGTGCCGCAGAGCCGACGTCACGTTCGGTGACGTCGGCCATGGCTTTGGGCCGCGGTGCTCTCTCCGTCCCCCTCGTCGACACCCGAACGGACCTCTGACGGTCCTCCCCGCGCGTCAGCCGGACCACCCGGCATGACACTCGGACCAAGGGGCCTGAGGCGGTTTGTGCCGATACAGGCCCGGCATCGCCACCCGCATCGGAGGTAAGCGTCATGCTTCGCGTCACCGTCCAGATCTTCTCCGGCCGACCCAACCCCACCTGGGTCGTCACCGATGAGGACGCTGCTGGAACCCTGCTGGAAACCGTCGCCCGAGCGGCGGGCGACACGATCGGACTGCCCGGTGCCGGGTACGACGGTCTCGGCTACCGGGAGGTGGTGGTCTCCTCGGCGTCCGACGACATGGCTGCCTGGCCCGAGCGGCTGCCGCAGACCTTCGCGCTCGGCACCATCGCGGCGGCCGACCCCTCGAGTTCCGCGGAGCTGGCCCGCCGGCTCATCGCCGACATGCCCCAGTACGGCGATGTCACGCTGGTCGAGCACGCTCAGACCCCGGTCGACACGCAGACCCGGGACTTCGTCCTGGAGCAGCTCGACACCTTCTTCGAGAACCCGCCCGCCTGGAACCGCGTCATGCAGGCTCCTCCGCAGCCCCCGGAGAGGTCCAGCACCCAGGAGCGGGACGCCGCGGAGACCTGCTGGTACGAGGTGAGCCAGTTCAACCCGGACTTCTGGAACCGACCGGAGGTGCAGCCCCGCAACAACTGCTACAACTACGCCCGCAACCACCGCACCGACACCTTCGCCCAGCCCGGCCGGGCACACGGCGCCCAGACCAGCAACATGGCCTGCGCCAGCGTCACCAAGGCCGCCCTCGCCGACGGGCTGGTGCACCGGTACCACTGCCTGCCGGACTCGGAGAAACCGCGCCGGCTGATGGCCCTGGCCGTCTGGCCCGGCTGGGACTACCACTGGTACCGGGAGCAGAAGGGTGACTTCTGGGGGCACAAGCCCGGAGGCACCGCGGCCCGCAACTACGACAACCGCGGCGCGCTCATCACCAACCCCGAGACCTGCGACCGCGGTGGTTACACCGACTTCTGCGGCTACTTCTACGCGGGCAGGTCCGTGGTCATCAACTGAGGTGCCCGCGTACAGGATCTCGGAGCCACGGAGACCGATGTGATCGTCGAGCTGGACGTGTTCAGCGGCCGCCCCAACCCGCGCTGGCGGCTGGACGACGAGGCGAGGACGACCTTCCACCGGCTGATGGCCGGTCTCGGACCGGCGGCGGCCCCCGCGGCCACGCCGCCCGGCCTGGGCTACCGAGGCTTCGTGGTCGAAGACGGCGACCAGACCTACCGGATCTTCGGTGGTCTGGTCGCCACCGGTGACAGCGTCCTCGCCGACTCCGCGAGGACGCTGGAACGCTGGCTGCTGGCCGGACTCCCAGAACGGTACGAGGCGCTGCGGCCAACGGTTGTCCGGACGATGGCGGACGGCTGACCGACAGAGATGCGTGATCGAAGACGTAGTCGAGGGAGCAAGCATGTACGACAGGATCGCCTCGGACCACCCGCGTCCGTCCGGCATGGAGTTCGCGCCGCCGCCCCTCGCCGCCGGTACGGGCGCGCTGCCCTTGGCGGAGCCCGTCGAGACGGGCGAGAACCTGGGCTCAGGAGAAGGGACGCCGGTACGGGAACGGCCCACCGCCGAGATCCACGGCCATGACAACCATCCCGAGGCGACTCCCTTCCCTCCGTTCGCGGCCCCCGGTGTCGGCCTGAAGCAGGGCTGCTACCAGCTGACCATCCGCCCCACGCCCGCGCTGGTGTCGTATTCGGGAACTCTGCGGGTGGAGCGGAGAGGCAGCAGCACCACTGCGAGCGGGGACCTCTACCGCTTTCTCAACCTCCCGCTTGCGCTGCAGGCCAACGGGCACGCGGGAGCGGCCGAGGCGGGCCACTCACCGGCGGTCCTCGCCAGCCTCGACCCCACGGCACTGGGGCGCCCCGAGATACCCATCCACCCGAGGAACAAGTACTACTCCTATCTGAAGGTGACCGGGATCCGGCAGAGTCCGCCGCTCCCGCCCGGACCTCACCTGGTGACGCTCACCGTCGAGGAGTACTGCTACACCCAGCCCTCGCCGGGCTCGTTCAACGGCACGTTCCCGGCCGGCCCCAGCCGTACGTTCACGATGGTGCTGCACCCCGTGCCCACCCTTCCGATCCTCGGCGGGCCCACGTTCGAGGGGAGCCTGATGGAGGCGGGGACGCCCCGGGCGACCGTCACCCTGCGGTGGATCTCTCCCCACTACCGGCGTGCCACGGTGGAGGTGGACACCCTGACCGGTGCGGTCGGGCCCCAGCCGACGCCCGACGCGTCCGGCACCGGAACGGAGGGCATCCGCACCGTGTTCGCCTCCGCCAACTGGGACGTGACGGTCGAGTACGACCAGATCGAAATTCCCGTGCCCGACGGCGTCACCAGTACGACCTGCTGGAGCCATGCCGACCTGCACCAGCTCATGCGGGCGGTGCGCAAACCGACGACCGACCTCGACAAGGAATGGCGGTTGCACCTCGTCGTCGTACCCGCGCGAATCGGCTGCGGCCGTGGCGTCATGTACGACACGGTCGATGTGCCGAGAGAGGGCGTGGCCAGCTTCTGCGACGACGGCTACCCCTCGACCGAGTCCCCCTTCTTCGGTTCCGCGGCGGACCAGCGGCAGCGTGACGTGTCGCGGGCGTTCCTGCGGAGCGCCTGCCATGAACTGGGGCATGGCTTCAACCAGGTCCACCAGGAGCAGGAGGGCGGTGCCGACAACTCCATCATGACGACGACGCCCAGCGTCGCGAACGTGCTGGGCGGCCCTCCCGGAGTCTTCCCCACGGACATCGTCCTGGCGTTCAACGAACACGTCCGGCACCACCTGATCCACTGGCCGGACGTGGCCGTACGCCCCGGTGGGCTGACCTTCGGCTCAGGGCACAGCACGAGCGTCCCTTCCGCGGACCGACTCCTCTTCAGCCCCGACGAACTCCACCTGAAGCTGGAGGTGGACCACGACAAGATCGACCTGGGCGAACCGCTGCGCCTCTCGTGGAGGCTGTCCAACCGGACGCGCCTGCCCATCCCCGTGCCCTCCGACCTCGGTATCGAGGCACAGCACGCGTTCATCAGGATCACCGGCCCCCAAGGCCGGCAGAAGACACTGCGCTCGATGGTGATCCGCACGGACCACGTGGCGCTGAAGCCCCTGGAGGCGAACAGCGCCCGGGGAGCCGAGGCCAGGGTGTACTGGGACTCGGACGGATTCGCCTTCTCCGCACCGGGCCGACACCTCGTCGAGGTCGAACTCCTGTGGGTCCAGGGCACGGTTCCTGTCGGGGCGAGAGCGACCGCTGACATATGGGTGAACTACCCCCAGTCCCGCACGGACAACGACGTCGCCGCCATCCTTCTCCACCCCGAGGTCGGAATGTACGTGGCCCTGGGCGGGGCCGCGCACCTGCGGGAGGCCGTCAACCGCCTCGACTCGGTCGCGCGCATGGCCGGGTTCGAGAACCAGCCGGAACCGGGCGCGCTGCGGGGCTACGAGGGCATCACGCCCGACGCCCTGGTGCACCGCTGACGACCAACGCGAGGCTGCCCGGCGGCGTGCCTCGACTCCGCTCTCACTCCCGCGCGGCATGCTCCTTGAGCCACCGCAGCAACGCCGCGAACTCCGGGGACATGTCCGTGTCCGACTGGACGAGAACGGACGAGTGGCCGCCCTCCTCGACCGTGATCGAGTAGCTCATGGCATCCGGTGCGCGCCTGCGGGGCTCCGGGTCTCCCCCAGCCGCCGGAACGGCCGCGGCCACCAGCCGGGACAACTCGGCCGCAGCACTCTCGGGCAGGGCGTGGGTGTCCACCACGTCCGGCGGGAGGCCGGCGAGTACCGGCGCCGCCAGCCCGCCGTGCGTCGCCAATGTGACCCTCATGGCACCTCTCAGCCATCCGCCGCCTGCGCTGTTCACGCAGAGGAACCCGGCGTCGGCCGTCAGACACCTAGACGTCAACCGCCGGCCGTCACACGTCCCTTGAGCGCGGCCACCTCCCGGCTCAGCTCCTGTACCTGGGCCGTCAGCGCCCTGACTGCCGTGGTCGCTTCCCCGTTCTGGCCGGCCGTGCGACTGCGCGCCCTTGCGAGCCCGGCCGAGACCCCGGTGATCGAGATGCCGACCTCCTGCCACGCCCCCAGCACGGCCATCTGTTCGGCGCTGCCGGCCTCGTACAGCTCCTCGGCCTTCCGGTACGTGGTGTCCGCGAACTCCTGGAACCGTGTCTCGCTGTTGGACGCCTTGAGAGCCTCGTACCAGATGAGTCCGGGTGCCTCCCACGAGTATCCGCCGATGGTCGCCGACGCCAAGTAGAACGCCTTGTTCGGAATGCCGGAGTTGTAGTGCACCCCACCCCAGTCTCCCTCGTAGGTGTCCGGCATGTTGACGTACTTGGACATGTGGTCAGGCTGGGGGTCCTTGCCGAACTTTTCGACGTTCCACGCATGCCCGGGAGCCTTCATCGATCGCAGCGCGTCGGCCTCGATCTGTGGCGTGAAGACCTCACGGCCGATCAGCCAGTCCGCCTGCTCGGCCGTCTGACTCAGCGTCCACTGCTCGACCATCGCCCCGAACACGTCCGACATGGACTCGTTCAGGGCTCCGGACTGGTTGTGATACTCGAGCCCAGCGGTGTGCTCGCTCACCCCATGCCCCAGTTCATGGGCGATCACGGAGATGGAGCCCGTGAGGTCGGAGAAGACGCGGCCGTCCCCGTCACCGAACACCATCTGGCGCCCGTCCCAGAACGCGTTGGCGAACTCGTAGCCGTAGTGGACGTATCCGTCCAGACGCATCCCGTGACCGTCGATCGAGTTCCGCGCGAACACCCGCTGGAAGAAATCCCGCGTCTTGCCGAGCATGCCGAATGCCCGGTTGACGGAGACGTCGATCGACTCCGGCCCGTCCTCGGACCGCGCCAGAACCGCGAAGGGCAGAGACGTGGTGTTCCGGCAGTCGTAGATCGTCCTACGAGCGTTGCCGGGAGTGGCGACACCGGGGAAGGCTGCTCGGACCGCTCGCTCGCCCCGCAGGTGGGCCGTGGTGAGCATCGTGTTCAGTGCGGCCTGGCGGACCTCGCCGTCATCACTTTTGAGCAATCTTTCGAGCAGATACGGAGGGGTTATGCAATGAGGGGTTATGCAATGATGTCGAAATTCGCTGGTCATCGCGATACTCCTTGAATCAGGGGGAGTCTGTTCCTCGCTGCGGACCGACGGGACCGTAACCATTTCACCCATCGTGGGCTCATGGTGTGAGCTGCCTCACATGCCCATCATTGCACGTTCCGGGGTCGACGCCACATCGCGTTTCGCTGGAACGGAGCGGCCTCAAAATTGCACCTTCACACAAACTCGTGCAACGGCCAATTCGCGCCCACCGCTCGTTTCCAGACCGACCGTCAGGTCCGTACCTGGCCGGCGGAATGCTCACACGACGTTCCAGTCGTGGCCCTACGGCCACGATGAAGGAATTAGGGCTCTCGCGTCCTTGAAAGGTCCACTCGGTGATCCACAAGTAGGTTCGCTCTTCGGTGTGGTCCTTGACGATCACATGGCGATCGTCATGCAACCCCGCCCTGCGGTCCGTGAACGTTCGCGCAGCAGGAAGAAGTTCTTCGGCGGCGAATCGAGCGAACGCGTTCTCGTCCGCCTCAGGGCGCAGCGTGATGTGATGAATGCAGATGGCTCTGCCGGCGGTGCGATTCCGCCCCGATGGGCTACACGGAGCTGCTCCCGCTCCCCGTGGTGCCGCGTGCGGCCTCTCGCACGGTGTGAAAAAATTGAAGGTAGTTCCTGAGAAGCCCAGTTGCCTTGACCGAAGGCGGGGGCTTCGAACGGAGGTGAGAAACATGGCGGCCACTGATCCAAAAGCCACCCACGGAATGCTGGTGGTCGGGGAGGAGACGGCGTACCTCTCTCACCTGCCCATGTTCATGCGACCTCACGACTTCCAGGTCCTGCTCGAGGCCACCTTCACCAACGATGCGGGCGACGCGCAGCAGGTGTACGTCGACGACCGGCGGACGACCGGGACAGCTGTATACACACTGAGACCCGAACGCTTCGTCCTGACCGAGCTCGTCGGCGAAGACGGGCAACCCGCACGCACGTCGTTCACCGGCACCCTGTTCCGCGGCCACTTCGAACGCGGCGGAACGGAAATCCTGGACCCGGTGACGGTCGACGTACGGCACGTCGTTCACTTCCGGCGGTTCGACCGCCACGCCGTCCGCCCAACGGACCTGACCTACCTGGCCTTCGGCAAGGCTGACGAGCGATTCCTCGCGCACCTCGTCACCATGCCCCCGGACTTCGACCACGTCGTTGCGATGCGGCAGGCCCCCGGTACCTCGCGTGCCGAACTCACCGACGAAGTGCTGCGGAAAGGGCCGGCTCTCACGATCGCCGCGAGGCCCGACGGCCCGGACGGCAGACTGCGAGAGGGTGACCAGGTCACGGCGGGCTTCGTCGGCGAGGGGCCGGCCGGAAGCGACCTGCGGCTCGTCACGGGGCGGGAGTTCTACCTCGAGGAAGGGGAGCTGGCAGCAGGGGGGCACTCACACTGAAACCCGGCGTCACAACATGAGGATTGCACCCCCCGAAACATGTGCAGGAGCGATGTCATGCGCTTGCTTCCGGCCGAGATCAAGGTCAATGTCGAGGGCGATGTGCCCGGTGCGCTGTCGGCTCTCGGGAGTTCGCGGGGTGCGCTGACATCGCGCCGGATCTGGTTCGCCGAAGACCGGCAAGGGGCCGCCGAGGGGCGGGTCCTGTTGTTGGACAACGGCGTGATCGTGCGCTTCAGACTGGGCGGCGCATCGGAGGATCTGACGGTCAAGCTGCGTCCGTGCGAGCAAGAGCAGCTGGTCGGCCGGTTCTCCGACGCCTTCGAAGCGGGACCCTTCACCTACCGGATCGAGGAGGACTGGTCGAAGAACGGCCGCGTGCGGGCGGCCTCTCTGGTACGCGACTGTCCTCCTGGGACGCTTGGCGACGCGGTGGAGCGGGGAGCCGATGCCGGCGCGGCGACGGACGCGGTGCAGGAGCAGTTCCTGGATGCCTGTGCGCCCTCCGTCCCGCTCGACGGGTTGGTCGCGCTGGGGCCGGTCCTGTCGACGAAGATCGAGGACGTCCCGCTCGACGACCTGAAGGCCGATCTGGAGGTGTGGTCGGTGACCGGCCTGGAGTTCCTGGAGGTCTCGATCCGGGTGAAACCCAAGGACGAGGACGACCGGGAGACGTTCACGGCACGGGCCGAGCGCAAGCAGCGGAGACTCCAGGAGGCGGTACGGGAACGCGGGGTGCCCCTCTCCGAGCACCCCGAGAACAAGACCCGCCGTGTACTCACCGCCTTGGTGTCGGCCGCAGGCCGGCTCGCCTGACCGGTCCCCTCAGCGTCGTCGGCTGCTGCCGAACTGGCACATCCGATGAACTGACCAACCGGTCAAAGAGACACCCTCCAGCCGTCGAGCGCGGCGACCAGCAGGGCGACGGCCGCCAGATCCGGCACACTCCGAAGGAAGGCGACGGCCTGCCCACCCGCGAACTCGCGTTGCGCCTCGGTCACAGCGGGATCGACGGCCGTCTCGGCCTGCACATGGACGTAGTTGAGGGCCGTGGCGAAGAGCATCGAGAACGACTCCGGGCCGGCGATGACGGCCGGGCCCCCGGCACCGCGGTAGGCCCGGGCCAGCCGCCGCGCGGATTCGATGTCCACCTCGTTGCCGCCCGACCAGACGTGGACGGCACGCGCGAACTCCCGTTCCGCCGAGACCGGCCCCGCGTTGTCCCAGTCGAGGAGGACCGGCCCGTCCGGGCCGACCAGGACGTTCTGGGGCTGGAGGTCGAGGTGCGAGGTGACGAGGCCGCGCGATTCCGACGGGGTGACCCAGTGGGCCAGCGAGGGCGCGGACGTGGCGATGAAGCCGCTGAGCTCGTCCGACCAGGGCAGGCCGGCGTCCCGCACCTTCTTGAGCACGTCCTCCCACTCGGCGTCGTCAGGACACCGCTCGTACCAGTCGTCCGGGGTGTCGACTGCGCCCTCCCCGGCCTGGTGCAGCAGCGCCATGGTCCGGCCGAACCAGTCCAGGACGTCCGGGTCGGAGGCGTCCGCCGGGTTGCCGTCGACCCAGTCGTACAGCTTCACCCAGGAGCTGCCGCTCGGGGAGTCGAGGCGGGAGACGTGCGCGCCGTGCCGGCCGGCGTGGAGCCGGGGCGAGGCGATGCCGAGGCGTTCCGCGGAGTCCCGTAAGGCGGCCTCGCGTCGGACTTGGGCCTCGTCACAGCCGAAGAGAAGCTCCTTCACGGCCCACGAGGAGCCGTTCCCGGAGAGCTTCCAGATCTGGCCCAGGGCACCCCGGGTGACGGGCGTCATCGTCCAGGGGCCCGTGCCGAGCGAGTAGATCTCGGCTATGGAGCCGGCTGTGTCACGCATCGGGGATCCTCTCCTCGCGGGGCCAGTTCAGCAGCAGTGCGTGCAGGGCGTCGATCGCCCGGTCCCAGGACGCCTGGACGTCACGGGGTGCGCCGAAGGCGCCGTTGGACTCCAGGGCGCAGTAACCGTGGAAGGTGCTGCGCAGCAGGCGCACCGCGTCGGTGAGGTCGGGTTCCTCCAGGCCGTAGGCGCGGAGCATGCCGTAGGTGACGTCGGCCGTGCGGCGCATCGCGGGGGAGTCGGCGAGGAGGTCCTGGTCGACGGGGATCTGCGTCGCCGCGTACCGGCCGGGGTGCTCGAGGGCGTAGGCCCGGTAGGCACCGGCGAAGGCGGCGAGCGTGTCCCGGCCGGCTTCCCGCCCTTCGACCGCCGCCGCGATCCGGTCGATCATCTCGCCGCCCGCGAGGAGGGCCAGGCGGGTGCGGAGGTCCTTGAGGTTCCGGACGTGGGTGTACAGGCTGGCGTCCTTCACACCGAAGCGCCGTGCCAGCGCGGACAGGGTGACACGCTCGAAGCCGGCCTCGTCGGCGAGGTCGGCTGCGGCCGCGACGAGGCGGTCGGGGGTGAGGCCGGCTCTGGGCATGGGGGCTTTGGGGGTCACCTCTCCAAGAGGGCCGCGACGGTGATGCCGCGTCGGTGTGAAGGTCCCACAGGCGCACGGTGATCGTAGCCTGAGGGCCAGCGGTTGCAGTGCCCATGACCAGGGCGGAAGTGAGAACAGCCGGACGTCGACCTGCCCTGGCACACCGTCTGAGCCGAGCCGCACTTCATCCCGGACCTCCGGCCGTGGCGGCGATGACCACGTGCACCCACCGCCAACGCCGCCACGGCACCGAAGGACACCGTCACACCGTCACACCACGCCGGCCGGGAACCCGCAGCCGGAACTCGAGGCATTCCACAGCCGCCCGTGCGGCGGCCACCGCCTCGTCGGCGCTCTCTCCCAGCGCACGGGCAAGCGCCACTCGGGACTCCGATGTCTCGAGCCTGCCGACCTCCGCACCCGGGCGCGCCAGAACAGCGACCTCGGTCACGCCGGGGAGCGCACGGGCCTCGTCGAGGCCGGACACGTCGTCGAGCACCCCGGCCGCGTCGAGCGAGGCGAACCAGATGGCCGAGCCGCTGCCCGGACGGTCCTCGGCGAGAGTGGCCCGGATGCCGGGCAGCACCTTCTCCCCCAGTGTCTGGCGGGCCGTGCAGTCGTCCACATCGACTCCGGTCACGTCGAGGGCCAGTGCCGGGATCTGGTCCCCGCCCATGCGGATGTGGGTCTCGATCAGACGTGGGCCCTTGTCGCCGAGTACGACCTCCGTGTGGGTGGGGCCGAACTCCACCCCCAGCGCGTCGAGTACGCCGCCCACATACGCGTGGATCTCCTCGCGCAGGCCGGCGGAGAGATCCGCGGGAGACACATGGCCGAGTTCGACGAAGGTCTCCGGATCCGAGAACTTGCGGGTGATGGTCACGACTTGGTGCTCGCCCAGCTCGGAGAAGGCCTCGACGCTGAACTGCGGGCCGTCGAGGAACTCCTCGGCCAGGACACCGGTGTTCGGCAGTCCGAGATAGCTGCCGCCGGCCTTCGCGAAGGCGTCGGCCAGCTCGCTCTCGTCCACCACCTTGGTGACGCCTGCGCTGCCCGAGCTGGAGATCGGCTTCACCACACAGGGCAGGCCGTTCTCCCGTACGAAGGCGCGCAGCTCGTCGAGGTCGGCGGCCCGGGCGCTGACGGTGGCGTCGACCCCTGCCTCGCGCAGACGGACCCGCATGGCCTCCTTGTCGTGGACCAGGGACACCGTGGCCGGACTGTGGGCGGACAGGCCCAGGGCCTCGGCTATGACCGCGTAGTGGTCCTGGTCCCGCTCGCCGAAGGTACCGATCCGGGTGAAGGGGTGCAGCGCGTGCACCGCCGCCGCCAGGTCGATCCACTCCTGCTCGGGCGCATCGCCGCGCACGCCGATGACCCGGGCGTTCTCGCCGGGGACACGAACCTTGCCGATGTAGTCCAGTTGACAGATCACCGTCGTACGGGTGCCTGGCTGAAGAGCGCGGATACGGGCGGGGAAGTCGCGGCCTGGGCCGACGATCAGGACGTGTTCGGACATGGTTGCTCTTCCTGTCTGTTCGCGAGGAGAGGGGAGGGGAGGAGGCGGGCCGCCGGCGGCCGGCGGGATACGCGGTGCCGGTCCGGCACTACTGCCAGGCGGTGTTCTCGTGCCACCACGCCATGGCTTCGGCGAGGAGCTTGCGGACCGACTCGGCGGTCTCGGCCTGGACGAAGAAGCTTGCCGCCCCGTCCCCGACGTGCTCCACGCCCTCGCACTGCGCCCCGGGTTCCCGCATGAGCGTCATCTCGGTACCGGGAACCGGGCACGGCCGGGCCGGTGGGACGAAGGCGCCGTGCCCGGGAGGCACGATGACCCAGCCGACGGCGGCCGAGGGGGCCGCAGGCTGAGCCGTCCGGGCGAGAGCCGAACCGCACTGCGCCCGAAGCCCTTCTCGCGCCAGCTGGACGCCGAAGACGCGCTCGTACTGCTCGCCGATCAGCGATCCGCCCGCGCGGCTGGCGATCTCGCACAGGACCGGCACGCCGTCCGGGCCGATCCACGCCTCCAGGTGGAACGCGAGCGCATGCGGAGCGGCGGGAAGGGCGGCGACCACGTCCTCCGCCATGCGCCGCATCACCGCCGTGCGGGGGTCCTCGGGCGCCAGCAGCACACTGCCGATGTGCAGTTCGTCGTGGATGCGCTCCGCGAGGCCACCGGTGTACTGACCGGGCCAGGCGTGCACGATCCGGCCGTCCCGCATGATGCCGTCGACATGGAAGAACTCTCCCGAGACGAAGCCCTCGACCATCCACTGGGCAGGCAGGTACGGCACGTCCGAGGTGCCCTCGCGGTCCAGGAACGCCGTGACGTCCGCCGGGCCGCGCAGGATCGCCACGCCCTCCGCGCCCGCGCCGAGGCGCGGCTTCACCACGACCGGGAAGCCCTCGGCCTCGATGAAGTCCAGCAGGTCCGCGGGGCTGTCGACCGGGGCGAACGCGGGCACGCCGATGCCGGCCGCCCGGGCCAGCCGCTTCATGACGACCTTGTCCCGGTACGCGGTCGCCGACGCCACGTCCTGGCCCGGCAGACCCAGGCGGGCCCGCAGCCGGGCCGCCCGGAGCACATCGCTCTCGCTGGTGCTGGCGACGAGTTCGGCCCCGTACGCGCGAGCGGTCTCCTCGGCCGCCTGCTCGGCGGACCAGCTGTGGTAGGAGTCCACCAGGCGGTGCATCGGGAAGTGCTCGGCCAGGACGTCCTCGGCGTCCGCCACCGCCTTGGGTGTCGTCAGCAGGATGACGTCGTCCGCCGTGCGGTCCAGCCACTGGTGCAGCGGGCGGGTGGCGAGGGGCTGGCGGGAGAGCAGCAGAATCCTGGGCATGGTTCACGTCCTCGCTGGGATGGGGGTGGTGACGGGACGCAGGTCTCCGTGCAGATGCACCAGGCTGTCGCCCGGCGCTCCGTGCCGTACCTGCTCGACGGCGCCCACCAGCAGATGGTGGTCACCCAGCCGGAGCTGCCGGTACCGGGAGCAGATCAGCCAGCTCAGACAGCCGTCGAGCAGCGGCACCCCGAACGGGCCCGGCCGCCAGGCGGTGGGAGGCGCGAACCTGTCACCGGACTTGGCGAAACGCAGGGCCAGATCCGCCTGGTGCGCTCCGAGCAGCTGGATGCCGAACCGGTCGCAGTCCTTGACCCGGCCCCAGGTGGCCGAGGTGTCGGCGAGCGTGACGGAGACCAGGGCCGGAGCGACGCTGACCGAGGTGAAGGAGGTCACGGTCACGCCCATGGGCCCGTCGTCGTCGGCGGCGGTCAGCACGGCGACACCGGCGGCGTGCGCCCGCAGCACGGACCGCAGCTCCGGCCCTTCGACGGTGACCGGGCGGTCGACGCTCACCGCGTGGCCCCGGACACCGCCCGGAACCCCGGCCGCGGCAGGCCCAGGTTCTCGCGAAGCGTCGTGCCCTCGTACTCGGTGCGGACGAGCCCGCGGCGCTGCAACTCGGGCACGAGCAGGTCGACGATCGCGTCGAGACCGCCGGGATGGTAGTCCGGCATGATGTTGAAGCCGTCGGCGGCCTCGTTCACGAACCACTCCTCCAGCTGGTCCGCGATGGTCTCGGGGGTGCCCAGCAGGAACCGGTGGCCGCGGCCGGCGGCGACGGACAGATACAGCTCGCGGATGGTGAGGCCCTGCCGTCTGGCCTGTTCGTAGATCATCTGCTGCTTGCTGGTGCTGCCCTCCGTGGCGGGCAGCTCCGGCAACGGGCCGTCCAGCGGGTACCCGGAGATGTCGACCATGCCGAGCTGGTACGACAGCATGCCGAGGCCGACGACCGGGTCGACCAGCGACTGGAGGGTCTCGTACCTGTCCTCGGCCTCGCTCTGGGTGCGGCCCACGACGATGAACGCACCGGGCAGGATCTTGACGTCGTCAGGGTGGCGGCCGTGGTCGGCGATCTGTTTCTTCAGACCGCGGTAGTAGACCTGCGCCTGGTCCAGGGTCTGCTGCACGGTGAAGACGACCTCGGCCCAGCGGGCGGCGAAGTCCTGGCCGTCCGGGGACGAGCCGGCCTGCACGATGACGGGATGACCCTGCGGCGGGCGGGCCACGTTGAGCGGGCCCCGCACCGAGAAGTGCTCGCCCCGGTGGCCGAGGACGTGCAGTTTCTCCGGGTCGAAGTAGCGCCCGGAGTCCTTGTCGTACAGGAAGGCGTCGTCCTCCCAGCTGTCCCAGAGACCGGTGACGACCTCCATGAACTCGCGGGCCCGGTGATAGCGGGCGGCGTGCTCGGGCTGCTTGTCCAGGTTGTAGTTGCGCGCCTCGGCATCGGTCGCCGAGGTGACGACGTTCCAGCCGGAGCGGCCCGCGCTGAGGTGGTCGAGCGAGGCGAACTGCCGGGCCACGGTGAAGGGTTCGTTGTACGTCGTCGACGAGGTCGCCGTCAGGCCGATGTGGGTGGTGTGGACGGCGAGCGCGGACAGCAGGGTGAGCGGCTCGAAGTGGACCATGCGGCCCTGCCGGCTGAGTTCGTCGGCGTCCTTGTACTTGGTGCGCACGCCGGCGCCGTCGGACAGGAAGACCATGTCGAACCTGCCGCGCTCCGCGGTCTGCACCAGCGAGCGGTAGTAGTCGAAGTCGAGGCCGCCGTCCGGCCGGGCCTCGGGATGGCGCCAGGCGGCTATGTGGTGGCCGGGCGCGGGCAGGAAGGCGCCGAGTTTCATCATGCGGCGCTGCGGGTCGGTCACCGGTGTTTCTCCAAAGGCTGTGGGACGGGAAGTGTTCGGGCGCGCGGGACCGTGCGGCATCGGGCCGGCGCGAGGCAGGGGGGCCGCCGTGCGGCAGGGTGTCAGCCGAGGCGGCGCACCGGGTTGCCGGCCAGGTAGGCCTCGATGTCCTCGACGGCCTGGCCGTAGTACGTGCGGTAGTTGCTGTGGGAGACGTAGCCGAGGTGCGGGGTCGCCAGCAGCCGGGGCGCGGTGCGCATCGGGTGGTCCCCGGGCAGGGGCTCGATGTCGAAGACGTCGACGCCGGCCCCGGCGATCCGCCCCTCGTGCAGCGCGGCGAGCAGGGCGTCCTGGTCGACGATGGCCGAGCGGGACGTGTTGATCACGTACGCCGTCGGTTTGAGCAGGGCCAGCTCGGGGGCGCCGAGCAGGCCGCGGGTGCGTTCGCCGAGCACGAGGTGGACCGAGACGAAGTCGCTGCCGCGCAGCAACTCCTCCTTGGAGGGGGCCAGGTGAACGCCGGCTTCGTCGGCGCGCTCCTTGGTGAGGTGCTCGCTCCAGGCCGTCACCTCCATGCCGAAGGCGAGACCCACCTGGGCCACCCTGCTGCCGATCTTGCCCAGGCCGAGCAGGCCGAGACGCCGGCCGTGGAGGTCGGCGCCGACGGTGGACTGCCAGGGGCCGCCCGTGCGCAGGGCGTTGTTCTCGGTGACGATGCCGCGGGCGAGACCGAGCAGCAGCGCCCAGGCCAGCTCGACCGGTGGGGTGGAGGAGCTCGTGGTGCCACAGACCGTGACGCCGTTGCGCTCGGCGGCGGTGTAGTCGATGACCGAGTTGCGCATGCCGGAAGCGACGAGCAGCTTCAGCCGGGGAAGGCGGTCGAGGAGACCGGCACGGAAGGGGATGCGCTCCCGCACGGTCACCGCGATGTCGAAGTCCGAGAGAGCGACGGCCAGTTCGTCCTCGGTGGCGAAGTGCTCGGTGAAGGAGACCACCTCCACCCGGTCCTGGACGGCGCTCCAGTCGGCCACGGTGGTGGCGATGTTCTGGAAGTCGTCGAGCACGGCGCAGCGCAGCCGCATGTTCAGTCCTCTCCGTGGATGTCGTGGGTCCGGTGGGCGGGGGTGGCGCCGATGCCGGGCGTGGTGGGCAGGGTGAGGGCGCCGCGGTCGATGCGCACGCCGGTGAACGGGTCGTCGAGCAGGCCGACGGGCCCGTCCAGGTCGAGGTGGTCGGCGAGCGGGGCGAGCTGCGCCATGGCGGTGGTGCCCAGGGCGCTCTCCACCTTGCAGCCGAGCATGGTCGTCAGACCGCAGGCACGGGCGAGGGTGAGCATCTCGTGCGCGGCGGCCAGGCCTCCGCTCTTGGCCAGCTTGATGTTGATGCCGCTGACGCGGTCGCGCAGCCGCAGCACGTCCTCGGGCCCGCCGCAGTCCTCGTCGGCGAAGACGGGGACCGGGGAGCGTTCGTGGACGTAGCGGAGGTCGTCGAGCGCACCGGGGGCGACAGGCTGCTCCAGCAGTTCGACGCCGTGCCGGTGCAGCTCTTCGGCGACGCGAAGGGCCTGGTCGGGGGACCAGGAGCCGTTGCCGTCGACACGGATGCGTCCGTCGTAGACCGAGCGGAGCACTCCGGCGCGGCTGCCGTCGTCCCCGGGGGTGAGCTTGAGCTTGAGGATCGGCCAGTCGGCCAGCTTCCTTGCCTGCCGGACGAGTTCGTCGTCGGGACAGGCGCCGATGGAGAGCGCCGTGGGTTCGAGGGGCAGACCGTCGAGCCCGAGGAGTCGGTGCAGGGGCTGCCCGCTCGCCTTGCCGAGCAGGTCGTGCAGCGCCATGTCGACGGCGGACCGGGTCGCGGGGCTCACCCGCGCGAGCAGGTCCAGCGTCCGGCGCACCGCGAAGGGCCAGGCACCGGCCAAGAGAGGTGCGCAGGCTGCGAGTTCGGCCGGGTCGGCACCGCGCGCGGTCCCGTGCCCGCGCAGCCCTTGCCAGGTCAGTTCGACGATGCTCTGGCGCACCTCGGTGGTGACGCCGGTGTTGCTGACGAACGGCTCCCGGAGAGCGATGACGACCTCGCGCTGAGCGAGTCTCATCCCAGCACCTCCTCGAACGCGGCGACCGCACCACAGGCCTGACGAAACGTCAGCTCGCGGAACCCCTCGGGCTCCACCGGCACCGCGACCTCGCGCGGGGTGTCGTCGGCCGGTACTCCGCTGCCGCTCCTGAAACGGCCGCGCAGGTACTCCGAGAGCCGGTCGCGGTGGGAGTCCAGCCAGGTCAGCGTGGTGTCGTAGGCGGCCTCGGGGCCCGCTGCCCGCACTCCGCGGAACAGCTCCGCCAGCGCCTCGGCGTCGTCCGGCGCCGTGCTCGGCGGACAGAGCATGAAGGCCTGGGCGGGCAGCAGCACGAAGGCCACCGGACCCGCCTCGCCGAAGTGCCGGACCAGCGGGTCGGTGATGGCCCGCAGGGAGCGCACCGTGGAGCGCCGGGACAGATAGCCGCCGCGCCGGGGCGGGCAGCCGGCCATGGCCCTGGCACCCCAGTGGAGATGGGTGATGAACGGGCTCTCGGGCGGACCGGCCGGAGCGTCCGGGTGGTGCACGTCGAGCAGGGCGAACAGCACGTTGGTGAGCTGGAGCGACATCACCGGCAGGACCGGCGGCAGATCACGCATCCGGGCGAAGAAGTCGGCCGGTTCCACCAGCGCCCGCACCGTGAGCATGACCGCTTCGGCGAGGGCGCGGGCCGACGGGTAGCGGTGGCCGTCGAGTACATAGCCGGTGCCGTCCGGCCGCAGATCGCAGCGGCTCACCTCGCCGTCCAGGCGTACGGCCTGGCTGATCAGCTCGGCGAACGCCTGGTTGCGGCCCTGCGCGGCCGCCTGCTCCAGGAGCAGGGTGAGCATGTCGGTGACGAGCGGGGCGCGGTCGGTGAGGGCGGCGGCCCACTGCCGGAAGCGGTAGCCGGGCAGGGCCAGCATCCGCTGCCAGTGCAGCTCGACCAGCGGGACCAACTGCCCGTCCACCTCTGCCTGCACCAGGGGGCAGAACAGGGGCTTGCTCCGGTCGCGGCGGACGAAGCCGGTGCCGTCCCAGGTGTGCAGGGGCAGGGTGTGCCGCTTGCCCTTCTCGATGAGCGAACCGGGCTGGTACGCCTCGTCGCCGCCCTCGGTGCCGGCCTCGGTGCGGGTGAAGCCGTAGATCAGCGGATAGCCGTGACCGCCGCCGCAGATCGCGGTGTTGAAGTCCATCGGACCCGAGCGCCCGGCCGCGATGTCCTCCCAGTTGCCGAGGTGCCCGGTGCGCGGCGGCAGCAGGGCCGGGTCGGAGTCCAGGGCGTCGAGGAGGGCGCCGATGGTCACGTCGTGCGTGCCGACGTGCACCGGGACGAAGGTCTTCGTCCCGGCGGTGAGGGCGTCGGCGTCGGCGGCCCGGCGCAGGCCGAGCCGGTCGAGGATGTGTGCGCTCATCCGGACGCGGCCTCCTGTTCGCGCAGTTGCCGCAGCAGGTACGGCAGCGTGCCGCCGGCCAGCAGGACGTCCCACTCGCCCTCCGACTGCACATCGGCGCGTGCCGTGAACACCTGCTCGCCGGCGGTGACCTGTACCTCCCGGGTCTCCCGGGCCCGGTCCACGTCCAGTGCGAACTCCTCGTGGCCGGTGAGGCCGAGGCCGGCCCAGCCGTGCCCGGCGGGCAGCAGCAGCGGCAGGATGCCCATGGCGCACAGGTTGGCGCGGTGGATGCGCTCGAAGCTCTCCGCGAGGACCGCCCGGACACCCAGCAGCCAGGGCCCCTTGGCGGCCCAGTCGCGGGACGAGCCCATGCCGTAGCTGCGGCCGGCCAGCACGATCAGCGGGGTGCCGGACTCGGCGTAGCGCCGGGCGGCGTCGAAGACGGGCAGCCGCTCGCCGCTCGGCAGGTGCAGCGTGGAACCGCCGCTGTCGCCGTCGCCGACCAGGAGGTTGCGCAGCCGGGGGTTGCTGAAGGTACCCCGGGCCATCACCTCGTGGTTGCCGCGGCGTGAACCGTAGGAGTTGAAGTCGCGGACCCCGCGTTCGAGGAGGTGACGCCCCGCCGGGGAGTCCGCGGGGATGGCGCCGACCGGCGAGATGTGGTCGGTGCTGATGTCGTCACCGAGCGCGAGCAGGGCTCGGGCACCGGACAGCGAGCCCGGAGCGGGGGCCGGGTCGGCGTAGGCGGGGGGCCGGATGTACGCGGACGCCGGGTCCCAGGCGAAGACCTCGCCGTCCGGGGCGCTGATCGCCTCCCATGCCGGGTCGGGTGCCTGGTCGTGCGCGAACATCCCGGGCGTGATGAACCGGTCCTCCAGTTCCCGCAGTTCGCCGTTGTGCGGCCACAGGTCCCGCAGATGTACGGGGCGGCCCTCGGTGTCCGTGCCGAGCGGCTCGTTCTCCAGGTCGGCACGGACGGTGCCGACCAGGGCCAGCGCGACCACGAGGGCCGGGGAGGCCAGATAGCCCGCGCGGACCTGGGAGTGGATGCGGGACTCGAAATTGCGGTTGCCGCTGAGCACGGCGGCCACCGTCAGACCATGGCGGTCGACGGCCTCACCGACCCCCGGGTTGAGCGGGCCGCTGCCGCCGTTGCACGTCATGCAGCCGTATCCGACGACGTGGAACCCCAGCTTCTCCAGATCGCCGAGCAGCCCCGACTCCGCCAGGTAGCGGGTGACCGCGCGGGAGCCGGGCGAGAGGCTGGTCTTGACGTGCGCGGGCACGGTCAGACCGCGCTCCACGGCCCGGCGGGCGAACAGTCCGGCGGCCAGCATCGCCTTCGGATTGGAGGTGCTGGTGCAGGACGTGATGGCCGCGATGACCAGGTCGCCGTCGGACACCGGGTCCTCGGTGCGGACCTCGCCCTGGTGCAGCGCCGCGAAGGAGGCGGGCAGTTCGCCGAGGGAGATCCGCTGGTCGGGGCGGCTCGGTCCGGCGAGCCCCGGGCCGACCTCGCCCAGGTCGAAGTCGATGGTCCGCCCGAAGACGGGTTCGTCGCCGCCGCGCAAGAGCCGCTGCCGCAGGCAGTAGTCCCGCACCCGGTCCACGTCGGAATCCGTGCGGCCGGTGCGCCGCAGATAGCTCAGGGTCTCCTCGTCGACGGGGAAGAACGCGGTCATGGCGCCGTACTCGGGAGCCATGTTGGCGATCGTGCAGCGGTCGGGCGCGGTGAGCTCGGCGACCCCGGGGCCGGTGAACTCCAGCATCATGGCGCGCACGTTCCGCTCGCGCAGCCGGCGGGTCAGGGCGAGCACCACGTCGATGGGCGAGGTGCCGGGGCTGACCGCGCCGGTGAGGCGGACGCCGACGATCCGGGGAATGCCGATCGGCTGGGCGAGGCCCAGCATCTGCGCCTCCGCCTCCAGACCGCCGACGCCCCAGCCCAGCACTCCGAGGCCGCCCACCATGGTGGTGTGGCTGTCGGTACCGAGCACGGTGTCGGGATACAGGCTGCCGTCCCGGCCCTCGGCGACGACCGTGGCGAGCCGCTCCAGATTGACCTGGTGGACGATGCCGTGGCCGGGCGGGATGACACGCAGCCCGTCGAAGGCGCCCTCGGCCCACTTGAGGAACGAGTAGCGCTCCTGGTTGCGGGACATCTCCAGCGCCTCGTTGAGTGTGAGCGCGTCCGGACGCCCCGCCCAGTCGGCCTGCACGGAGTGGTCCACCACCACGTCGATGGGCAGCGCGGGATTGACCCGGCCCGGCTCGGCGACGCGGTCGCGCAGCACGGCGAGGTCGACGAGCAGCGGGATGCCGGTGTAGTCCTGCACGAGGATGCGGGCGGGCCGGAACGGCATCTCCAGGCCGGGGTCCTCGCCGAGCGCGAGGCGCTTGCCGAGAACCTCGGCCTGCGCCGGGTCCCCGCCACGCAGCAGGGATTCGATCAGGACACGGCCCGTGTACGGGACGGCGCCGAGGTCGAAACCGCGCTCCGCGGCGAAGCCGGGCAGCGAGGGCGCGGCGGGTGCGGCAGATGTCGTACGGCTCATCGGCCGTCCGCCTTCCGGTAGGTCCGCCCGTGCGGCCCGTCATAGGTGAGGAGCGGCCGGATCAGCACGTTGTTGGACTGCTGCTCGAGCGCCTGGGCGACCCAGCCGGGCGTGCGGCCGACGACGAAGAGCGGCACGGCCAGGTCGTCCGGCAGGCCGAGCAGCCGGTAGGCGAGCCCCGCGTACAGGTCCACGTTGGGGGCGACGCCGTGCCGGCTGTACGGGCGCATCGCGGTGGCCACGGCGTCGAGGATGTCCAGGCCGGTGGTGTCGCCGCGCTCCTCGCTCAACTCGACGACGGTGGAGCGCAGATGACGTACGCGAGGGTCCTCGGTCCGGTAGACGCGGTGGCCGAAGCCCATCACGGGCTCGCCCCGGCTCTGGAGCGCCTCGACGTGCGCCCGCGCGTTCCCGGGCGAACCGACCTGGTCGATGAGGCCGACGACGCGCTCGGCGGCACCGCCGTGCACCGAGCCCGCGAAGGCGGCGACGGCGGCGGTGATCGCGGCCGTCATGCCGGCCCGGCAGCCGATGGCGACGCGGGCGGTGAACGCGGAGGCGTTGGAGCTGTGGTCGGCATGGACGATGAAGCCCTTGTCGATGAACCGCACCGCGGCCGGCGAGGGCCGCTCGCCGAGCAGCACGGTGAGGAACGCCTCGGCGTGGGTGGCGTCCTCCGGCGGCTGCAGTGGCTCGCGGCCGGTGCGGAAGGCGTGGTGCGCGGCGACGATCATCGGTATCCGGGCGATCAGCGAGACACCGGTCTCCAGGGCCTCGGCGTAGCTCTCGTCGGTGCCGGGCACCCGCTGCGGGCCGAAGGCGCCGAGCGCGGAGACACAGGTGCGCAGTGCCTCCATGGGGTGCGCGTGCGCGAGGGAGCGGACCAGACCGAGGACGGGGGCGGGCAGCGTGCGCAAGGCGCGCAGCTGCTTCGCGAAGCTCTCCAGGCCTGCGGCGTCCGGGAGTTCACCGTGGACCAGCAGGTGAGCGACCTCCTCGAAGGAGGACCGCTCGGCCAGGTCGTGGATGCTGTAGCCGCGGTACTCGAGGACCCCTTCGGCGCCGTCGATGTGGGTGATGGCGGTCCGGTCGAAGACGACGCCCTCCAGACCGCGATGTACGGTACGGCGCTCTTCCTGCCCGGCAGCACCCGCGGGGACCCCCGCGTCCCCGCGGGTCCCGCCGAGGGCCCGGGCCGCGGCGAACTCGCGGACGGCCGCCACCGATCGGAGCCCCAGCGTGAGGTCGTCGTCGATCTCGACGCCGTACTCCTGCTCGATGGCGACCAGCAGTGAGACGTGGCCGAGCGAGTCCCACTCCCTGATCGACTGGTATTCGAGCCCGTCCGTGACACGGTCCTCGGCTATGCCGAGGGCGCGGGCTATGAGCTGGTCGACGTTGCTCACAATTCCCTTTCTTGGCGGTCAGAGACCTTGTGTTGGAGGTCAGAGACCTTCGTCGAGTCGTCTGAGCAGCGCGCCGCGGTCGGTCTTGCCGTTGCCGTTGACCGGCATCCGATCGACGACGTGGACCGAGCGCGGCACCATGTAGGCGGGCAGCGCGTCGGCGCAGGCCTCGGTCAGGGCTGCCGGATCGGTGGCGCCCGAGACGACGGCGCTGATGGTGTCCGCGTCGGGCCACAGCAGGGCGACCGCCTCGACGGCGCCCGCGCGGCGCAGCACGGCCTCGATCTCGCCCAGTTCGACGCGGTGGCCGCCGACCTTGACCTGCTGGTCGTTGCGGCCGAGGCAGACGTATTCGCCGTCCCGCAGCCGGACCAGGTCTCCGGTGCGGTAGTACGTACGGCCGCGGTGCGAGAAGTAGCGCTCCGCGGTGATCTCGGGGGCCTGCCAGTAGCCGGGGGTGGTCTGCGGCCCCGTCATGCAGAGCTCGCCGGTCTCCCCGTCCGGCACGGGATTCAGCTCCTCGTCCACCACCAGGGAGTGGAGGCCGGGGTAGGGGCGGCCGATCGGCACGTTGTCGTGCACGCAGGCCGCGGGGCTGGTGGCCGGGTCCCAGCGGTGCACCGTGCAGGCGATGGTGAGCTCGGTCGGCCCGTACAGGTTCTCGACCACCGAGCCCGGCGCGGCGGCCTGCCAGGCCTCGGCGGTGGCGCGGGGCAGTGCCTCGCCGCAGAACAGGCTCCAGCGCAGCGTGGGCATGGTGGCGGGCCGCAGCACTCCGCGCCTGCGCAGCATGGCGGCGACGGAGGGCACGGAGAACCACACCGTGATCCCGTTCCGCTCCAGATACCGGAAGGGAGCCAGGACCTCGATGGACTCCATGGAGCAGACCCGCGCGCCGTTCTCCCAGGCCATGAAGAGGTCGAAGACCGACAGGTCGAAGGTCTGGTCGAAGGTCTGCGTGAGCCGGTCGTCCGGCGTGATCCGGTACCGCTCCTGGTTGGCGTCGAGGAACGCCCGCACGTTGCCGTGGGTCACCGGGACGCCCTTCGGAACGCCGGTGCTGCCCGAGGTGAACAGCAGATACGCGATGTCGTCGGGCGACACCTCCGGCAGCTGCTCCAGCGGCGCGGCCACGGCCAGGTCCATGGCGTCCAGCACCCGTACGTCCCCGAGGTCGCCGGCCTGGCTGCGTACGGCATCGGGCAGCAGCACGACCGGGTTGCGCGGCAGGTCCCGGAGCAGCCCGGCGAGACCGGGCAGCGAGGCGGAGTCGACGATCACCGCGTCGACGTCGGCCCGTTCGAGCATGGACCGGGTGCGCTCGGCCGGGAACTTCCGGTTCAGCGGCACGAATGCGGCGCCGGCGCACAGCGCGGCGGCGACGCCCAGGTACGAGGCCTCGCTGCGGTGGGCGAACACACCGACGCGGCGGGGGCGGCCGCCGGCCGCCTCGACCAGCAGGGTGGCCCACCGTCGCGCGGTGGCCGCGGCCTCTTCGTAGGTGTAGCCGCGGCTGCCGATGGTCAGAGCGATGCTGCCGGGCAGGACGCGCGCGTGGTGGAGGAGGCCGGCTCCCAGGCGCACATTCAGTGCTGTGGTCATGTCGATCCGAACTCATCGATGACTGGACCCGACTGAACCTAGTGACGCTGCTTCCCGGCGGCTCGTTTGTGCGCGCTGAATCCCTAAACACCGCTATCCCGAGAAAAACGCGTTCTGCTCATTTGCCGAACGGCTAATTGCCGACGGGCCCGAGAACGAAAACAGCGGTGCACCCCGGATCGTGCTCCGGAGCGCACCGCTGCAAACGGGTTCGGCTGCAGGGCGCCTGTGTACGGGAAGTCGGTTTGGTCAGCCGGTGAAGCCCTGGTCGCTCAGCGCCTTGTCGATGCGGGCCCGGTGGTTCGCCTCCCAGGCGTCGAGGGACTCCTCGGCCTCCTTGGCCAGCTTCGTCCGAGCCGCCGCGAGGATCTCCTCCCGGCGGGCGGCGGGAGTGACGACGACGCCTTCCTCGTCGGCGACCACGATGTCGCCGGGGTGCACGAGCACGCCGCCGACACGGGCCGGCTCACCGAGCGCGCCGATCTTCTTCTTGGTTCCGGGGATCGGGATGACACCGCGCGAGAAGACGGGGAAACCCGCCTCGCGCACCTCGCCGAGATCTCGGATGACACCGTCGACCACGAAGGCCGCGACCCCCCGGCGCTGGGCGACGGCGCACACGTTGCCGCCGGCCAGCGCGTAGTCCACGTCACCCGACTCCACGACGATGACCGAGCCGGGCTCGGCGCGGTAGATCGCGGCGTGCAGCATCAGGTTGTCGCCGGGCTCGCACCGCACGGTGTACGCGGGGCCGGCGACGCGGGGCGAGTTCCACAGCGGACGGATGCCGGTGTCCATGACCTGTGCGCGGCCCAGCAGGTCGGCGAGGGTGGTGGGAGGAACGTCCTTGAATGCGTTGTCCATTGCTTCCTCTGTATCGGTGGGGTGGTGCCACGGCCTGTGGATCGGTCAGCGAACGGGGATCGCGTCCTTCTCCGGACTGTAGAAGTGCTGGTCCCAGGTGGCACCGCCGTCGGAGGTCGACAGCACGGTGCCTTCGTCACCGACGATCCATGATTCGAGCTCGGAGAAAGTCCGCACGTTCCACAGCGACATCCCGGTGCCCGTGGTGCCGACCTGCCAGGACGTGCCCCCGTCGAGCGAGGTCATGACGGTGTCGCTACGGCCGACCACGCGGCCGGTCCGGCCGTCGGGCGTGAAGTGCACGGCGGTGAAGTTCTGCCGGGTGGGGCTCTCCCGGCGCTCCCAGGTGCGGCCCGCGTCCCGGGTGTGCACGACGGTGCCCCGGTGGCCGACGGCCCAGGCCGTGGCGGGGCCCACGGCGTGGATGTCGATCAGGTCGTCCGTGCCGCCGCTGTCCTGCGTCTCCCAGGTGACCCCGCCGTCCCGGGTGGCGAAGACGGTGCCGCCGGTGCCCACGGCCCAGCCGGTGCGGTCGTCGGCGAAGTCCACCGCCCACAGGGCACAGCCGGTGTACGGGCTCGGCTGGTGCAGCCACGTGGTGCCGCCGTCCCGAGTGCCGAGGATGGTGCCACGGTCGCCGACGGCCCAGCCGGTGAGGGCGTCGGGGCGCATGTGCACCTCGAGGAGGTCCTTGCCGCTGCCGCTGGGCTGACGCTGCCAGGACAGGCCGGCGTCGCGCGTGACCAGAATGGTTCCGGCCCGGCCGACGGCCCAGGCGGTGGTGTGGTCGGCCGGCGAGACGGAGTACAGGTTCGCGGCCGTGCCGCTGGGCTGCTGGGCCCAGCGGCGTCCGGCCCGGGTGGCCAGCACGGTGCCGCCGTCGCCGACCACCCAGCCGTCCCGGCCGGTGGGGAAGATGTGCACGCCGTACAGGTTGCGGCCGGTGCTGGCCACGTGGGAGGACCAGGTCGCGCCGCGGTTCCCGGTGGCGATGACGGAGCTGCCGTCGCCGACGGCGTACACCTGTGCGCCGTCGGGCTGTGCCCACACGCCCTTCAGGTTGTCGGCGATGCCGCTGTCCTGTGGCTCCCAGGTGACGCCGCCGTCCTTCGTCGCCAGTACGGTGCCGCCGTCGCCGACCGCCCAGCCGTGCTCGCCCGACGCGGTGAACGCGACGCCCCACAGGCTCACGTCGGTGCCGCTGTCCCGCGTCTCCCAGGTGACGCCGCCGTCCTTCGTCGTCAGTACGGTGCCGGCGCGGCCGACGGCGCGTGCCGCGCCGCCGGTGCCGGCATGGACGCAGGTGAGCGTGGTCCGAGTCGCGGCGGTCTGGCCCTGCCAGGTGGCTCCGGCGTCGGTGGTGGCGAGGATCGTGCCCTCGGCGCCGGCCGCCCAGCCGCGGTCGCCCTCGAAGTGGACGCTCAGCAGGGGCACTTCGGTGGGAGTGTCCTGGCGGTGCCAGGTGGTACCGGCGTCGGTGGTGGCGAGGATCGTGCCCTCGGCGCCGGCCGCCCAGCCGCGGTCGCCCTCGAAGTGGACGCTCAGCAGGGGCACTTCGGTGGGAGCGTCCTGGCGGTGCCAGGTCGAGCCGCCGTCCTCCGTGGCCAGGACGAGGCCGGCGTCGCCGACGGCCCAGCCGCGCCGCGCGTCGGAGAGGAAGGTGACGTCCCACAGCTGTGCGCCGCTGCCGGTGTCGCCCACCTGCCAGGTGGCACCGCCGTCCGTGGTGACCGCGAGCAGGCCGTCCCGGCCGACGGCCCAGCGGGCGTCGCCCGAGCCGTGTACACCGGCCAGGTCCTTGTGGATGCCGCTGAGCTGCGGGGTCCAGGTCTCACCGCCGTCCGGGGTGGCGAGGATGAGGCCGGAGTCGCCGACCATCCAGCCGTGCCGGGTGTCGGCCATGAACGCGAGGGACACCACGTCCTTGGCCGTGCCGCTGGACTGCGGGGACCAGGTGCGGCCGCCGTCGTGGGACGCGAGGATGACGCCGTCGTCGCCGGAGGTCCTGACCTCACGGCCGTCGGGCGCCGCCCACAGCCCGTACAGATCGAGGCCGGTGCCGCTGTCCGCCCGGACCCAGGTGCCGCCACCGTCCTCCGAGCGCAGCACGGTGCCCATGCGGCCGACGGCCCAGCACAGATCGGGCGACACCGCGTAGATCCCCCGCAGGTCGATCTCGGCGTTGCTCTGCTGAACGGTCCAGGTCGCTCCCGCGTCGGTGGTGGCGTGGATGCCGCCCCGCTTGCCGATGATCCAGGCGGTCTTCTCGTCGAGCGTGAAGCAGCGGGTGAAATGCGTGTCGTCGGAGTGCTGCCGCTGCCA
This sequence comes from Streptomyces purpurascens, assembly GCF_045040895.1. Classification (NCBI taxonomy): domain Bacteria; kingdom Bacillati; phylum Actinomycetota; class Actinomycetes; order Kitasatosporales; family Streptomycetaceae; genus Streptomyces; species Streptomyces purpurascens. The sequence goes on from NZ_CP108341.1 coordinate 7,411,144, forward strand.
GGTCAGTCCGCCGTCGGACGAGACGAGGATGGTGCCGCTGTCTCCGACAGCCCAGCCGGTGCGGCCGGCGGGGTCGAAGGAGATGCCGTACAGGTTCCGGTCCGTGCCCGTGCTGCGCTGCTCCCAGTGCCGGCCGCCGTCCGTGGTGTGCAGGATGACGCCGTCCCGGCCCGCTATCCAGCCGCGCTCGGTGTCGGCGAAGCAGACCGCGCGCAGGTCCTTGTCGGTGCTGCCCTGCGAGTGCCAGCGCAGGCCGCCGTCCGTGGTGGCCAGGATCATGCCGCCGTCGCCGACGGCCCAGCCGTGGGCCTCGTCCACCAGGCAGACGCCTTGGAGGTTGACGCTCCGGGGGGCAATGGTGCAGGTCATGGGTGACACCTCGCTGGGTGAGGGGCTTGTGGAAGGCCTGCCGAGGCGCACGGCGGGCCGGGGCTCAGGCTGCGGCGGCGGCCTTTTCGGCGGTGGCGGCCCGGCTGCGCACACCGCGGGCCACGACGGCCGGCATGGCGGCGCCCAGCAGGGCGTACGCCACGGCCAGGACGATCCAGCCGGTCGCACCGTGGCCGATGACCAACCAGGTGAAGACGGCAGGGGCGAACATCTTGCCGACGTCGCCGCCCATCTTGTACGTGCCCTGGTACTGGCCCTGGGCGTGGTCGGGCGCGAGGTCGTACGCGATCGTCCAGCTGCCCGCCGCGTGCCGGATCTCACCGAGCGCGTGCACGAGAGCGCCCAGGATCAGCAGGACGCAGGCCGTCAGCGTCCCGCTCCCGCCGGTCGTCGCGAACACGAGGCAGGCGGCCGCCACACAGCCCGCTCCCTGGAGGCTCGCCCAGGACGCGGACCTGGGGTCGTCGGTGCCGCGGGCCGCCCTGGTCTGGAAGGCCACCACGAAGGCGGTGTTGACGAGCAGGATGGCCGCGCTCATCCAGCGCGGGGCGTCCGTGTGGCTGATGACCCACAGCGGCAGCACGATGTCGAGCAGCAGCGCATGCGTGATGAGCAGTCCGTCCAGGGCTGTGAATGCCAGGAACGGCATGTCACGCAGCACCGCGAAGGCCGCGCCCGCCGAGGCCGGCACCGGAGGCACCGGTGCCTCCTTGAGGGTGAGCAGGCCGGTGACGAGGAAGCAGAGCGCGGTGAAGAGGACGGCGCCCTGGTAGCCGACGCGTTCGCCCCAGGCCAGGACGAGGCCGGAGATGCAGGCGCCGATCGACATGGTCACGTTGAGCGCGGCCCGGATGTACGCCATGACCCGGGCCCGCTCGCCCTTCGGGACGTTGGCCGCGATCATCGCCTTCCGGGCGTTGTTGCCGGCCCGGTAGGCGAGACCCTGGACGGAGGTGACGATCAGATACGACCAGAACCCCTCGACGAACACCAGGGCGGCGGTCAGCGGCGCCAGCGCCAGGAACGACCACATCTGAACCGTGCGCGGCCCGGCCCGGTCGGCGAGATGGCCGAGCGGGATGCTGGACACCAGGACGAGGGCGGCCGCGATGCCCACGCTGACGCCGAGCTGACTCGGCGTGAGCCGGACCATGGTCACCGCGTAGATCGCGTTGATGGCCATCCACAATCCCTGCCCCAGACTCATCACCATGGTGATGAACGTGAGCATCCGGGCGGGGCCGGGCGGGGGGAGAACACGGGTCAGCACGGATCGGCTTCCTGTCGCATCGCTGAGGATTCGTTGGGGAGGCTAGGTCATGGGAGGGGGCGCGCCACCGTTGTGGGCGCAAACCGATTTCACGGCGGAAAGCCTGTTCTTCTCGTAAATCCAACGGCCGTTCGGCAGCCGGGTCGTGTGGCCGCCCGGCGGCCGCGAGCCGGCGTGCCCGGCCCGGTCCAGGCAGCGCGGGGCGCGACCGCGGTGCGTCGGCGCGGGGCGGGGATCCGGCAGGTCGTGCCGCCCGGCGAGCAGCTCCTGGACGCGCACCTTGGCGGCCATCAGGGGCACCCGTAACCGGCGCTCACGTGCTTCGGCGCGCCGTTGCCTGTCCGGGCGCCGGATGCCGTACCACCAGCGTGCCCACAGCGCCCGGGGCCGGCTGAGCCGCAGCGTGCCGACGACGAGCAGCGGCGGCCAGAAGATCCCCACGAGCCCGGTCCACGTCTTGCCCTTGAGCAGCGTGACCACGGCGAGCAGGAGGGAACCGGCCACCTCGGCGGCGAACCCCCCGGTGTCCCCCTCGCGGCTGAAAACGCCCCAGCGGTAGAGGCCGAGCGGGCGCAGTCCCATCAGCATCATGCCGCTCAGGGCGACGGCGGCGAAGACGGCGTCCACCGAGGTGCGGCCGCGCTCGGTCCAGTAGACGTCCTCCAGGTGCAGGATCAGCGCGAACTCGTCCAGGACGAGCCCGGTTCCGATCCCGAACACCACCGCGAGAACCGCGCGCCAGAGGGGCAACCCGTCCGGCACGGCGAGCCCGGCGATGCCCGCCCCCGCCATGAGGACCACGCCGAAGACCACGTGGTGGACGTGGAGCCCGCCGAGCCGGATGTTCCCCGGCCACCAGCGGACCCCGGCCCGGATCAGCCGGACGCTGAACCGGATCCCCACGAAGGCGGCGAGCAGCCCGACGAGGAAGGAGAAGAGCGGCAGCCGCCCCGTGGCCACGATGCACTGCTGGAACCAGGGCTCCAGACCGCTGTCGCACCCCGTCATCAGAGACCGGAGTAGAGGTGCTGAGGCCGCCCGCTGTCGCCGTACCGCAGGGTGAGCCGCAACTTGCCGTTTCCGGCCAGGTACTTGAGGTACCGCTGGGCGGTCGACCGGCTGATCCGCGCCAGGTCGGACACATCCTGGGCGGACACCTGCCGGTCGGCCCCGTACTTCGCGACGATGCGCAGGATCAGCTCGGCGGTGCGTTCCGAGTACCCCTTGGGTATGGCGTGCTCGGCGTCGGGGGTGCGCAGGGCGCCGAACGTCCGGTCGATGCGGGCCTGGTCCATCTCCGTACCCTCGTCGATGTTGCCGCGCAGCTGGGCGTACGCCTCCAGCTTGCTGCGCAGGCCGTCGCTGGTGAACGGCTTGGCGAGGTAGTACAGGGCCCCGGCGCGCAGGGCTTCGTGGACCGAAGCGGGCCGGCGGTCGGCCGTGACCATGATGACGTCGACGTCATGGCACATCTGCCGGAGACGACGCGTGAGAGACAGTCCGCTCTCGTTCGGCAGGAACTGGTCGAGAAGGATCAGGTCGATACCGCCGCTCTCCACGGCTGCGAGAGCCGGAGCGGCGCTGTGTACGATGCCGGCCACCCGGAAGCCGGGCACCTTTGCCACATAATGGGCGTTGATCTTCGCCACATAGAAATCGTCGTCAACGACGAGCACGTTGAACATGGTTCCCCCGGTCCCATTTGTCAGCCCGACTCTTGCCTGTCGACCGACATCCATAAGTGCGTGCGGACGGCTGCCATCCGAACGGTGAACACGGCGCCGCCGCCTTCCCGGTCGCCAACGGTGATGGTTCCGCCCCGCTCCTCGGTGATGGCCCGCACCAGCGGAAGCCCGAGCCCCCGCGGCCACGCGGGCGAGGAGGACGGCTTGGTGGACGCGCCCCGCTCGAAGATCCACTGTCGTAGACCCGGGTCGACGCCCGTCCCGTTGTCGCTCACGCTCAGTTCGACGACGCCCTGGTCGTGGTGGAGAGCGACCTCCACCGTGGGCGTGCACCGGGACGTGTCCGCGACGGCGTCGAGGGCGTTGTCGACGAGGTTGCCGACGACGGTGACGACATCACCGGCTCCGTCGATGTCGCAGGGCAGAAACGATGCGGAGCTGAGCCGCAGCCGCACTCCACGCTCCGATGCGGCGAGCAGCTTCCCGACCAGCTGGGCGCGGATCAGGGAGTTGCCGACCCGCTTCACGATCTCGCCGACCTCGGCGAGCGGAAGGCCCGTCGGCAAGGTGCCCGGCGCCGCCGGCCGTTCCCCGGCGTGCCGGGCGAGTTCCATCAGCCCCTGCAGCGTGTGGAGTGCGTTGCGCCGCTCGTGCCGCCGGACGTGTGCGTCGGCGAAGTACGGAACGTCGGGCACGTCCGGAGGCATGCCCTCAACGGGCATCGACGGACGCAGCAGTGACGTTTCATCTTCAACGTCCGGCGGCCTCCCGATCTGGTGTCTCACAGGCGGGCACTTCGCTCGGTGAAGGCGTGCGGCAATGCCCGCTCGGGGTGGTTGGCAAAATAGGCAGAAGTCACGCCGGGAATCCAAGCAACAAGGCACCTGCCCACGCCACTTAGTTTGAGCCACTGCCCGAAAATACCCGGCCGAAAATCGCTCCCGAGGCGGTCGGCCCCTACAATTCCCGGTGCGGGCGGGCCGGCAGGCCGTCGATGCTGGTGGAGTTCTTCTGCCGCATGTAGTCCTCCAGTTCCTGGTCCGACTTGCGCATGCCCCACTGGTCCTGGAGGTCGCGCTCGCGGACCAGGTCCATCTCCGGCACCGTGAATCCGCAGGAGTCGGTGATGCGGGTGAGCGAGACGACCATGATGGACCGCGGAATCGGATGCTTGCCGAAGTGACCGATCAGGGCGTCCCACTCGGGGGCGTCGGGGAAGACGCAGCGGGCGGTGCCGTACAGCCGGAGGATCTTGGGGCGGCGGGTGAACGAGCAGAACATCAAGGTGATCCGGCCGCTCTCCCGCGCATGCGCGATGGTCTCGGCTCCGGAACCGATGAGGTCCAGGTAGGCCACCGTCGTGTCGTCGAGGACGGCGAAGGTGTCCATGCCGCCCTTGGGGGAGACGTTGACGTGCCCGTCCGCGGACAGAGGTGCGGTGGCCGCGAAGTACATGGGTGCCTGGGCGATGAAGTCACGCAGCGCGGGGGTCAGTCCCTCGTAGAGCTTGCCCATGGGGGTTACCTCTCTGACTTCTCGGGACTCGAGGTCCTGGTGCCGAGCAGCCGTTCGGGCCGGGGGGCCACGGCCGCGATGGAGCGGGGAGCGCCCGGCTCCGTGTCGGGCCGGGTCTTGATGGTGATCCGGGCGGCCAGTGCATGGGCCCGGGCGCGCGCGTCCTCGGCCGACTCGCCGCGCACGATGAGCAGCCCGGACCTGTCGTACGACCAGGCGATGGGGGCCACCGTGGCACCGGGCTCGACGGAGAGCTGCAGGGCCACCACGCGCGGATCGGCGCGCACCTCGTCGGCTCCGGTGACGGACTCGACGACGCCCGGCTCGGCGGTCAGGAAGCGGATGGCGCCGCCGCCCCTGGCCGGGCCCGGCGTGATGGGCGCGGTGCGGCCCGCGTACCAGAGGAAGGCCAGCGCGTCGATGTCGGTCCCGTACACCTCGTCGACCAGATCGGCGATCCGGTCGCCACCGCGCCGGTTGTGGGACTCCACCAGGCGGGGGCCGTCGGGGGTGAGGATCACCTCGGTGTGCGAGGGGCCGTCCTCGATGCCCACGGCATCCAGCATCCTGGTGACCAGCGACTCGATCCGGGCCGTGGCGTCCGCGTCGATGCCCGCTGGCTGCACGTGCCCGACCTCGACGAACGAGTCCAGCTTCTCCTTGGCCGTGTACGCGACGACCACGTGCTCGCCCGCGAAGCTGAACGCCTCCACGCTGAACTCGGGGCCCCGCAGATACTCCTCCATCACGAACGTGTGCAGCCCGAACTCCGCTGCCCAGGCCGCCACTTCCGAGACCGCGTCAGGGCCGTGCACCAGCCGAACGCCGAGGCTGCCGGATCCGTACCGGGGCTTGATCACCGTGGGTCCGAACTCGGCGACGAAGGCGCGGATGTCGGCCTCGTCGTGCCCCAGCCGGGCGGCGACCCCTTCGATGCCGCGGTCGGCGAGCAGTTCCCGGAAGGCCAGCTTGTCCTGCAGCACGCGGACGGTGCCGAGGCCGGTGCCGGGCAGGCCGAGCGCCGTTGTCGCGGCCGCCGCCGACTCCAGGCCGTCCTCGATCATCGAGACGACCCGGGCCAGCGGCCGGTGCCGGTGTACGGCGGCGAGGAGGTCGGCGACGGCCCGCGGGTCGCGGTAGTCCGTGAGGTGGGCCTCGGCCACCAGCTCCAGGCCCGACCGGTCGAGTTCGTGCGGCCCGTGCACCCAGACGATGTCGAAGCCGGCCTGCCGTGCCTTCTCGAGGGCGGCGACCTGGCCGCCGATGACCGCGATCCGCGGTGCGTTCTCCTGCGTCATGCGCGCAACTCCCGTCCCGATACGTTCTCCAGCCAGCGCACGACCTCGACGTTGTCGGCGCCTGCCGGCAGCTCTTCGTGCGCCTTCTCCCACAGCTCCTGGCAGGCGTGGCCGAAGGCGGCGGGGCCGCCCGCGGAGTCGAGCAACGACGTGCCGATGCGGATGTCCTTGAGCATCAGGCGCAGCGCGAAGCCCGAGTCGAAGGTACCGGACAGCACATGGTCGGGGATCTTGGTCTGCGAGGCGTGGTTGCGGCCGGTGGAGGCGTTGATCACCTCCAGCATCGCCGCGGGCTCGAGGCCGAACGCCCGCCCGGCGAGCATGACTTCGGCTACCGCGGCGAGATTGACCGCGGAGAGCAGGTTGTTGAGCGCCTTCAGCGCGTGTCCCGCGCCCGCCGGACCCACCCGGTACACCTTGCCGAGCGCGCCGAGCACCCGCTCCGCCCGCTCCACGTCCCCGGGGGCACCCGCGGCCATCAGCGTCAGCTCACCCGCCCGCGCGGCGGCCGGGGAGCCGGAGACCGGCGCGTCCACCACGGACACCCCGTACGCGGCGGCCGCGGTGCCGAGGGCCAGGGTGTCGCCGGGTGCCGAGGAACCCGTGTCGACGATCAGGGAGCCGGCGGCGAGGTGTGGCAGCAGCTCATCGGCCACCTGCCGCACGGCCGCGCCGTCGGGGAGCATGGTGACCACCACCGGCGCGGCCAGGTCCGCGACGCCCGCCGCCGTCCGCACGCCCGGGTGCGCTCCGGCCGCCGCCGCGGCACTCGTGTCGACGTCGTACGCGACCACGTCGAACCCGCGCTCCGCGAGCCGGCGGCACATCCCGCCGCCCATGGACCCCAGTCCCGCAAATCCCACCCGCATGATCCGTTCCTTTCTCGGTACGTGTGCTCGCGCGTCCGGCGGACGCGCTCATGGCGTGCCGGTGGCGACCAGCCCCCGGACGATCAGGACGAGCGCGGCGACCACCGCGAGGGCGAGCACTGCGCCGCGCATCCGGCCGCCGTCCACATGCCGCCGGACCGGCCCCGACAGCGCGAATCCGGCCACCACCGCGGGCAACAGCAGCGCCCCGAAGACCAGTTGCTCGCGGGGCAGGCGGCCGACGGCGGTGAGGGAGCCGAGCGAGAGCAGCGCCCCGGCCGTGAAGAAGACCCCGAGGGTGCCGCGGACCGTGGGCCCGGGCTCCCGGTGGTAGACGAGCGCGATGAACGGCCCGCCGATGGACGACGTCGTCCCGGTGAGGCCCGCCACGGCGCCGGAGGCGAGCAGCGTGCCCCGGTTCCGGGGCAGTCGGGCCGGGTCGGCGGCGAGAAGCGAGACGACGCCCAGCGTGATGCCCGCCGAGAGCAGGTCGAGCGTCGGCCCCGAGACCACGAGGATCACGTACGAAGCCGCCGCCGTGCCCGCGATCCGGCCGGCCAGCGCCCAGGAGACGCCGTGCCAGTCGGTGTGGGAGATCTCCCGGGCCGCTCCGAGCACGGCCAGGACGGCGGCGACCAGGAGCAGCGACCCCGGCATGAGACGCGGCGCGGCGATCTGCACCACCGGCGCCGACACCAGGGCGAGGCCCACACCCACGCTGCCCTGGACCAGCGCGCCGAGGAACACCGCGACGGACGCGCAGACCAGGACGGGCAGTTCAGGCATCGACGGGCACCTTGGCGCGCATCCGCTCCCCGGCCGCGCGGGCGACCCGCTCGGCCGCGCCGCCCGCCACCACGAGCACCCCCGCGGCCACCACCCAGCCGAGCGGACCGGCACTGAGCAGCAGTGAGGTGACCATCACGGGGCCGAGGACCCGCTGTCCGGCCACACTCAGGTTGAAGACGGACAGATAGCGTCCGCGCTGCTCCTCCGGGGCCAGGGCGATGGACAGGTCCCACACCGCGGAGTTGGCGATCACCTCGGCCAGGGACAGCAGCACCACGGCGGTGACCAGCCACGCCACCGCGAGGACGCCCGCGACGGAGCCGGACGCGGCGAAGCACAGGCTGCTCACCGCGAGCACGGCACCCGTCCACGTCAGCATCCGGGTGGTGCGCCGCTGGCCGGTCGCCAGTTTGCTGACCGGGATCTGCAGCACCACGACGAGCAGGGTGTTCAGCGTGAACAGCACGGACACGGTGACCCGCGGGGCGTCCGTGTGCTCCAGGACCCACACGGGCATCGCGACGAGCAGCATCGTGTCGAAGAAGAACAGCAGGAAGTTGAGCCCGGTCAGCGCCAGATAGCGCCCGTCGGGCAGCACCCGGCCCTTGACCGGCCGTTCCCCGGACTCGGCCGGGGCGGCCTCGGCTGTCGGCGCGGCCGGCCCGGGCACCCGCAGCACCAGCACCGCACCGCCCAGGAAGGCGAGCCCGATGGTGACCAGCGTGATCCGGTAGGCGGCCTGGGTGTCGCTGACGAGCGCGACACCGGCCGCCATCGCGCCGACCCCGAGCCCGCAGTTGCGGACCACATTGACCACGGCGAGCAGCCGGGTGCGCTCCTGGCGCTCGGGCACGGCCACGGCGACCAGCGCCTGGAGCACCGGAGGCCCCGCCCGGTCGCACGCCACCGCGCACAGCGTCACCACCATGAACTGCCAGAAGTCCGTGACGAAGACGTACGCCACACAGCACACCCCCCGCCCCAGGTACACGGAGGCGAGCACCCGCCGCGCCCCGTACCGGTCGGCGAGGACTCCGCCGAGCAGCGAGATCCCGAGGGCCACGACACCGGCGAGGGCGAGCCCGGAGGCCACCTGGTTCGCCGAGAGGTCCACCTGCCGGGTGAAGTACGCCATGGAGCTCGCCATGAACAGGCCGATGCCGAGCGACTGGACGAGCGCGGCGACGGCGAGCCGGCGGCCGCCCGCGGTGAGCTTCACGTCACTCGGCCCCGAAGTCGAAGTCGACCTGGTCCTCGAGCTCCATCTCGCGCACGATGCGCCGTACCCCGGAGAAGTCGCGCACCAGCAGGCCGGTGCCGGCCTGGCGGCGGCAGTCCTCGACGATCTCGTCGGCCTGCTCGAAGCCCGCCGCCCGCAGAATGCCGGGCCACACCGCGAAGTCCTGCTCCACGAAGGCGTGCAGCGCCTTGGGCAGCGAGTCGGCGAAGGCACGGCGCTGTTCGGCGTTCATGTGCACGTACAGCGCCTTGGCGACCTCGACCATGACGGAGGAGTGCGCCGACTCGTCGCGGGCGTGCAGCCGGGGCACGAGGGAGTGCAGCGGCTGAACGGTCTTGTCGCGGGAGAGCAGTTCCAGATAGGCGTTGACGCTGATCTCCGAGACGGTCGTCCACACCAGCTTCAGCAGGTCGCGCTCCCAGCGCTCCGGCAGCTTCGCTTCGGCCTCCAGGAGGCGGCGGTAGGTGACCGTGTGCGGATAGGAGGGCTCGTCCGTGACCTGCCGGATCTCGCGGGTGCGCTGCATCGCGATCATGTGCATGTACGTGTGCCAGACCTCGTCCACGTGCGTCTGCTGGACGGCGCGCTTGAGGTGGACGCCGTCGGCACCGGGGAAGGCGCCGTGCATGATCATGGCGAAGGTCGGGTTGGCGACGTACTCCTCGGCCGCGATGACCCGCTCGTTGTAGACCAGCCAGGCCATGGTGAGGACCTTCTGGCGCTGCTCGGGCGTGGCCTCGAGGTACAGCGGGTGCTCGGCGAACGGCAGCAGATGCTCCGGGTAGTCCGGCAGCCGCTCGTCGTACTCCTCCGGCTCCGAGATCCGGTCCAGGTCGGTGCGGATGGTGGCGCGCCGCGGCCAGGAGTCGGCGATCCGGCGCAGCACGCTCTCGTCGATGCCGTGCTCGTGGTCGCCCTCGATGGTCTGCTCGTGCTCGGCGATGCTCACGCAAGGTCCCCTTCGGATACGTCGTCTTGGGCGGCCGAAGCGATGGCGTCGGCCAGGAGGGCGAGGCCGGGCGCCAGCTCCTCGGCTTCCGTCACGATCGGCGGCATGATCTTGAGGACCTGGCCGCGGGCGCCGGACGTCTCCACCAGGAGTCCGCGCGTGAAGGCGGCCCGCGACACCCGGTCCGCGAGCGCCGGGTCGGTGAAGCCGAGCCCGCGGATCAGGCCGCGGCCGAGCACGGTGCAGCCGAGGTGCGCGAACTCGGCCGCCAGTTCGTCGAGCCGGGCCTCCAGCGCGGCGGCGTTGCGCCGCACCCGCGCGGCGAACTCCGGCTCCGCCCAGCGGTCCAGGCAGGCCGTGGCGGTGACGAAGGCGAGGTTGTTGCCGCGGAAGGTGCCGCTGTGCTCGCCGGGGCCCAGCTGGTCGAACTCGGGGCGGACCAGAACGAGGGCCATGGGCAGGCCGAAGCCGCTGATGGACTTGGACAGGCAGATCAGGTCGGGGACGATGCCCGCCTCTTCGAAGCTGAAGAAGGTGCCGGTGCGCCCGCACCCGGCCTGGATGTCGTCGACGATCAGCAGGATGCCCCGCTCGCGCGCCACTTCGGCGAGCCTGCGCAGCCAGGGCGCGCTCGCCGCCGTGAGGCCGCCCTCGCCCTGCACGGTCTCCACCACGAAGGCCGCGGGCAGGTCGATGCCGCTGCCCGGGTCGTCGAGCAGCCGCGTGAGGTAGTCGATGGTGTCGACGTCGTCGCCCGCGTAGCCCTCGTACGGCATCCGCGTGACGTGGCCGAGCGGCACCCCGGCCGCGCCACGCTTGAACGAGGTGGCGGACGCGGCGAGCGCGCCGAGCGACAGGCCGTGGAAGCCGCCGGTGAAGGCGACGATGTCGGTGCGTCCGGTGACCCGGCGGGCCGTCTTGAACGCCGCCTCGACCGCGTTGGTGCCGGTCGGCCCGGTGAACTGCACCCGGTGGTCGAGGCCGCGCGGAGCGAGCACCACCTCGCGGAAGCGGTGCAGGAAGGCGGCCTTGGCGCCGGTGTGCAGATCGAGGCCGTGGACCGGGCCGTCGGCCAGCAGGTAGTCGATCAGGGCGGCGCGCACCTCGGGCGGGTTGTGCCCGTAGTTCAGCGCGCCGGCGCCCGACAGGAAGTCGATGTACTCACGGCCGTCCGCGTCCCACATGCGGTGTCCGGCCGCCCGCGTGAAGACGGCGGGGAAGCGCCGGCAGTAGGTGCGTACAGCCGATTCGAGCTCGTCGAAGACAGCCGTGTCCGCCCCGGGGGCGGCCGGTTCCACGGTGACCGGTTCGGCGGTGGTCATGAGGCACTCCAAGGGTCGATGCCGGTGATCTCGGCCGTCTCACGGGGGGTCATCGCGGTGCGCGGGGAGAGCGGGAACCAGCCGGCGAGGCTGAGCCGCAGCAGCTCGCGCATGCGGTCGGCGATCAGCTCCGGGGTGTAGCGGTCGGGCACCTCGGCCGCGTCGATCACCGGGGTCGGCGGGAAGTACCGGCCGCCGGGCACGGGGCGTACGACGGCGTCCCACAGGTTCAGGCTCTGGCCGCCCCAGCGGGCCCGGCCGCTGAACACCGAGTACAGCGGCAGACCTTCGGGGTGCGGCCGGCTCAGCGTCTGGTTCACGGCCTCGCTGACCATCTCGACGATCAGTCCGCAGCCGCCCGCGTCCCGGGCCCGGCGGGCCTGTGCGAAGAGCGCCAGCGCGCCGTCCAGGGCGTCGCCGTGCCGGGTCAGGCCGCCGCTCTGCGGGGTGTACCCGAGGTGCGCCAGGGTGGGTGTGCCGGTCGCGGCCACCGCCTCGATGCAGTCGAACTCGCCCTCGCCCGCCACCTCGATCTTGACCGCGTCCGCGCCGGCCGCGGCGAACCGGTCGGCGGCGGCCCGGGCCGCGGCGGTGCTCCGGGTCGTCCCGTCCGGCAGGTCGGCCAGCAGGAACGGCCGTCTGTCCGCGGGGAACTCGGTGTCCAGTGCCTTGCGCATCTCGGCCACCAGGCCGGTCAGGGTCGCGAGGCCCCACTCCTGCTCGTCGGCGCCGGACAGCGTGGTGCCGCCGCGGCCCAGGTGCGTCATGAAGTACGAGTCGCCGACCATCACGCATTCGACGGGGGCGCCGTGCAGGTCCGGTGCGCGCAGCGCCTCGGCGAGGCCTTCCACCTCGTAGCCCCGATACGCGTTGATCTTGAGTCCGAGCTGTGCCGGGCTGTCGTACCGGTGCAGATACGGAGCCAGCGCGGAAGCCGCCGCCGGCCTGGCCACGGTGGTGTCAACGGTCAAGGCCGCCCTCCCAGTAGATCTTGTTGATACGGCCGATGGCGTCCGCGACCGCCTCTTCGGGTGCCGCGGTGAAGCAGAGCCGGGCCCAGCCGTCGCAGTGACCGCCGAACACCTGGCCCGGTGCGAGTCCGACCCCCGCCTCGGCGCAGCGGCGCACGAACTCCGCGCCGTCGCCGTACCGGCCCAGGTCGAGGAACGTGTAGAGCCCGCCCGCGACGCGGGTGTGCGGGATCTCCAGTGCGGCGTCGGCGAGTCGCCACGCCCGCTCCGCCGCCGCCCGGCGCCGTGCGAGTTCGTCGGCGGGAGTGGCCAGCGCCCGGAACGCGGTGTACTGCGCGGCCGTGGAGACCGAGTACAGCGTGTGCAGCGACCACTTGGTGAGGATCTCCTCCGCGCCGGGCGGCGAGATCAGATGGCCCACGCGGGCGCCGGGCATCGCGTACGTCTTGCTGCAACTGTGCACCGAGAAGGTGCGCTCGGCCGCGCCGGGGACGGTCGCCGTGTCGAGGAAGCCGCCGTCGCCGAAGTCGTAGTTCTCGTAGGCGTTGTCGGCGATCAGCCACAGATCGTGCCGTGCGGCCAGCTCGGCGAGCGCGCCCAGGGCCCGCTCGTCCAGGCGGAAGCCCGTCGGATTGTTGGGGTTGTTGAAGTAGATCGCCCGGGTGCGCGGCCCCACGGCCCGCTCGATCGCCGCGATGAAGTCGAAGGCGGGGTCCTCGCTCAGCTCCAGGAAGACCGGCACCTCGCGCGGCGTCCCGCCGGCCGCCCACACCAGGCCGGTCGCGAACAGCCACTGCGGGGACAGGATGAGGACCTCGTCGCCCGGGCTCAGGATCGCGTGCAGGGTCACCGCGATGGCGTGGGTGGCGCCGCTCGTGACCAGGACCTGCCCGGGGTCGACAGCGGTGCCCCGGCGTCGGCTCGCCACGTCGGCGAACGCCGAGCGCAGCGCGGGGACTCCGGCGGGCGGCGCGTGCTCGTGGGCCGCGATCCCGAACTCCGCGCGCTCCCAGGTGCCCGGCCGCGCGCACGGCTCGAAGACGGTCTTGCCCTGCTGCAGCGGCACCGGTTCGGCGTGCGCGCCGTCGCGCAGCAGCCGGTCGACGGTCACCAGCGGGGAGGGGGGAATCTCGCTGAGGGTTCTACCGAAGGACGGCATGAGGTGTGCTCACTCCTGGACTCGTGACGGGCCGGTGCTGAGCGGGAGTTCGGCGGCGGCACCCCGGGCGGGCCGGTCGATGCCGAGGTTTCCGCGCAGGGTGGTGCTCTCGTACTCGGTGCGGAACAGGCCCCGGCGCTGCAGTTCGGGCACCACGAGGTCGACGAAGTCGTCCAGGCCCTCGGGAAGCACCGGCGGCATGACGTTGAAGCCGTCGGCGGCCTCCCCGGTGAACCACTCCTCCATCAGGTCGGCGACGTCCTGGGGGGTGCCGATGACGATGCGGTGCCCGCGGCCGCCGGTCAGGGACCGGTACAGCTCCTTGATCGTCAGGCCCTCGCGGCGCGCCTTGTCGTAGACGAGCTGCTGGCGGCTCGTGCTGCCCTCGGTGGTCGGCAGTTCGGGCAGCGGCCCGTCCAGCGGGCTGCCCGAGATGTCGACGTCGCCGAGGAGCTGGGTGAGCAGCCCCAGTCCGACGACCGGGTCGACCAGCTCCTGCAGTACGGCGTACTTGTCCTCGGCCTCCGCGCGGGTGCGGCCGACCACCGGGAAGAGGCCGGGCATCACCTTCATCTGGCCGGGGTCGCGCCCGTAGGCGGCGGCCTGCCGCTTCATGCCGCGGTAGAACGTCCGGGCCTCGTCCAGGGTCTGGGCGGCGGTGAACACCACCTCGGCCCAGCGGGCGGCGAAGTCCTGGCCGTCCGCGGAGGCGCCCGCCTGGATGAGTACGGGGTAACCCTGGGGCGGGCGGGCCACGTTGAGCGGTCCGCGCACCGAGAAGTGCTCGCCCTTGTGGTCCAGGACGTGCATGCCCTCGGGCTCGAAGTAGCGCCCGGACTCCTTGTCGTACCCGAACGCGTCGTCGTCCCAGCTGTCCCACAGGCCGGTGACGACCTCCATGAACTCCCTGGCCCGGTGATAGCGCGACCCGTGGTCGGGCTGGGAGTCGCGGTTGAAGTTCCTCGCCTCGGCGTCCGTCACCGAGGTGACGATGTTCCAGGCGGCCCGGCCGGCGCTGAGGTGGTCGATCGAGGCGAACTTCCGCGCGATGTGGAACGGTTCGTTGTAGGTCGTCGACGCGGTCGCCGCGAGACCGATGTGCGTGGTGTGCACGGCCAGGGCGGACAGCAGCGTCAGCGGGTCGAACTGGAGGAAGCGGCCCCAGCGGCTCAGCTCGTCGGCGTTGCGGTACGGGGTGCGGATGCCCACCCCGTCGGCGACGAAGAACATGTCGAACTTGCCGCGCTCGGCGGTGTGCAGGAGCTCGCGGTAGTGGGCGAAGTCCAGGCCACCGTCCGCGCGGGCCGTGGGGTGCCGCCAGGAGGCCACGTGGTAGCCAGGGGTCAGCAGGAAGGCTCCCAGACGGAGCGTACGGCGTGTTCCGCCCATATAGCAGGTCTCCGGTGTCCTTGCAGGCGAGGTGCTTTGGATCGAGACGGACACTAAAACAGGGGCCCGGGGCGGGACATGGTTCTGCGTGCACTGTGGATTTACCTCGGAAAACTCCTTCTGCTTCTTTTGACCACCGCGTGGTGACGCCCGGTACCAGGGGCCGATCACGTGTGGATCTCGCGGCCAGAATGAGCAGAACAATCTTTCCGAGGTAAAGCGAAGGTATGTGCCAGGACGGGCCTGAGCTGGGCACACACCTCTAGCCTTGAGGCCGCGCGCGGCCGGGTGCGTGCTTTTTGAGGAGCCCTGGGAGGTGCTGATGAAAACCGGAGCAGAACGGAGTGTTCTGGCTTTTGTGGACAGCGACTATGCGGACACTCCGTACGACAAGTGGGCCGGCGATACGGGTGTACGGCCGCATCTTCTGGTCTCCGAGGCCAAATTCCCGCAGTACCGGCATGTTCCGGGTGCCCTTTCCGTCCCCGGCTACCACCGGGGTGGCCACGCGGAGCGGGCGGCCCTCGACCTCGCCGAGCGCATGCCGCCCAGCGTGGTGCTCGCCCGCATGGAGGGCGACCTGCTGCGCGCCGCGCGGCTGCGGGAGCTGCTCGGCGTGCCGGGCCAGGACTTCGCCAGCGCCCTCGCGTTCCGCGACAAGGTCCACATGAAGAACCTGGTGCGCCAAACTGGCCTGGAGATACCGGAGTTCGCCCCGGTGCGCGTCGCCTTCGACCTCTTCGGCTTCGTCCGCGAGCACGGCTACCCCGTGGTGGTGAAACCGGCCTTCGGCTCCGGTTCCACCGCCACCCAGGTGCTGCGCGGCCCCGAGGATCTGACCCGGCTCCTCGCCGCGGGCCTGCCCGAACACGCCCAGGTGGAGCGGTTCGTGGAGGGCCCGATGTACGTGGTGGACGGGCTGGTGGTGGCGGGCGCGCCGGTGGCCACGTTCGTCTCGCGCTACCTCAACGACTGCCTGTCCTTCCGCGACGGCACCTACCTGGGCTCGGCGCAGCTCACCCGCGACGACCCGATGACGGACCGGCTCATCGGCTGTGCGCGCAAGGTCCTCGACGCGCTGCCCACGCCCGAGTGCACCACCTTCCACCTGGAGGTCTTCCACACGCCCGACGACCGCCTCGTGCTGTGCGAGATCGGCAGCCGGACCGGCGGCGCGCTGACCGCCCCCGCCATCCGCGCCGCCACCGGTTTCGACCTCGACGAGCAGTGGTTCAGGGCCCAGGTCGTCCCCCAGGGTCCGATCGATGCCGGGATGCACGGCGTCGCGCCCGGACGGAGCGCGGGCTGGGTCGTCTTCTATCCCGAGCGGGGCACGCTCGCGGCCCTGCCCGCGGATCCCCCGCCTTTCGTGGTGGAGGAACGCCTGCGGGGTACGGTGGGAACGGCGTACCAAGGGGGAGTGAAGTCCGGTGTGTACGTGGCGGGTTACGTCCTGACCGGTGCCGACGATCATGAAATCGAGCGGCGGGCACAGGAACTCGCCCGGTGGTACGCCACGGGGGTGCGGTGGACGGGACACCACGGCGAAGACGACCACGCGGCCCTCGACTGACAGCAGTTCGAACCCGCTTCGAGTCGTATGCCCTGTACGACCGTGTGCCGACCTGTACGGCGCCTGAAGCGGAGAACCAGGGAGCGGAATGCGCTACATCTTCATCGGGTCCGGAGCCATCGGCGGTTCGATCGGGGGGCGGTTGCACGAAAGCGGCCGGTCCGTCGTCCTGGTCGCCCGCGGCGCACACTTCGAGGCGCTGCGCGACAAGGGGCTGCGGCTCAGAGTCCCCACCGGCACGCTCACCCTCGACGTGCCCGTCGTGGCAGGCCCCGAGGACGTCGAACTGCGCGAGGACGACGTGCTCGTCCTCGCCGTCAAGACCCAGGACAGCATGGCCGCCCTGGACGCCTGGGCCGCACGGCCGGTGGCGGGCGGGGGCTCGGCGGGCGAACGCCTGCCGCTGGTGTGCGCCCAGAACGGAGTGGAGAACGAGCGCCTGGCACTGCGCCGCTTCCACGAGGTGTACGGCATGTGCGTCGTCCTGCCCAGCACCTATCTGAACCCCGGTGAGGTCGTCGCGCCCTGCGGCCCGTACACCGGCGCCCTGGTCATCGGCCGGTACGGGACGGGCTCGGACGAGACCGCCCGGCGGATCGCGGACGACCTGGAGAAGGCCCACTTCCTGGCTCCGGTGGTGACGGACGTGATGCGCTGGAAGTACGGCAAACTCCTCGGCAACCTCGCCAACGTGGTCGAGGCCGTGTGCGGCTCGGCCTCGGACGCCGCAGCGAAGGACCTGGTCGCCCGGGCGAAGGCCGAGGGCGCCGCGGTCCTCGACGCCGCGGGCATCGCCTGCGCGAGCGGGGCCGAGATCACCGAGCTGCGCAGCGGGACGGTCGACCCGCAGCCGATCGCCGGCGATCCCACTCGCGGCTCGTCCTGGCAGAGCCTGGCACGGGGCGCGGGATCGATCGAGACGGACTACCTCAACGGCGAGATCGTGCTGCTCGGCCGGGAGCACGGCGTCCCCACCCCGGTGAACGCGGCCCTTCAGCACGCCGCCCGGGAGAGCGTGTCCCAGGGCCGGGAGCCGGGCGGCCTGACGGCCGGGGAACTGAGCAGGCGCATCGCCGAGGGCGTCACCGCCTGAGGACGATGGCCGATCCGCTCAGGGGTGGGCACGATGTCCTCGTCCGAGGACATCGTGCAGCTCACCCACGCATCTGAGAGGGAAGGGCGTGGTACGGGCGTCAGCGGATCGGCGCGTACACGACCCCCAGCTTGTCGACTTCGACTCCCGCGCGGCCGGTGAAGCCCACGATCTGCCAGCCGGACGGGGCCGTGAAGGTCTTCGCGTCGGACGTGGCCGTACCGGTGGACAGGGTGCGGCCCTTGTCGGTCGTGAACGCCGCCGAGAACAGGCGGGTACGGCCGTCCTTCTGGCCCTGCGTCAGCTTCACGGAGGTCAGGTGCTCGCCCGCCGCCAGGGTCAGGGACGTCGCGGTGCCGCCCGTGCCGCCGTGGGTCACGGTCGTACCGCCGTCGTGGGTCAGGGACACCGCGTCCAGGCGGGCGCTGCCGCGCAGGGTCAGCGTGCGGGGAGCCGGGGTCGCCGGCAGGTCGTCCGCGTCGTTGAAGGCCGTGCCGTGCGGGCCGCCGAAGAAGTCGCTCGCGCGCAGGGACGAGTTGAGCGTGTAGGAGAAGTCGACCGTGTGCGGGAAGTGGTCGGAGAGGTTGGCGCCGGCCGAGTCGAGGAAGGACGCCCACTCGTTGCCGTAGCGGGTCGCGTCGAGGCTGAGCAGCTTGCTGCCGCGGTAGAGGACCTTGTCCACGACCTCGCATTCGTCGGTGGGCGCCGTCGTGGGGCAGACCAGCGCGTCACTGCCCTGGGCCGGGGGCGTCCCGCCCTTCACCCGCTGGACCCACGCGTCGGTGAGGCCGTTCTCGCTCAGGAGCGTGCGGATGTTGTCGCCGGAGCGCGTGTACCGCGTGTTCGTGTCGCCCATGACGATCACCGCGTTGCCCGCGGAGTTCGCCTGGATGAAGTCGGAGAGCTGCTCGACGTTGGCCCGGCGGGCGGCGAGCGCGTCGGCGGAGTCGTCCGCGTTCGTGTGCACGTTGTAGAGGTCCACGAAGACGCCCTCGGCGAGCCGTACCCGCGCCAGCGAGAAGCCCTTGGGGGTGAGGCAGTTGGTGCCGGTGCAGTTGTTCCACTTCACCCGCTGGAAGTCCTCGAAGGGCTGGTCCGAGAGGGTGTTGAGGCCGTCGCCGAAGGGGACTCCGCCGCTGGTCGCCGTGCGGTGGGCGTGGTCGTCGCCCGCGTAGAGGGCCGCGTGGTAGTTGAAGTCCTCCTGCACATTGACGATGTCGTACGCCCCGAGGCGAGGGGAGATCAGCGGGGTGTTCTTCTCCGGGTTGCCGGAGCTCAGGCCCTCGGGAAGGCCCGCGACGTTGTAGGTGAGGACGTTGAAGGAGCCGGAGTCCGCGGCGACGGCGGGTGTCGCGGCGGTGGTGGCAAGACCCGTGACGGCCAGGGCGGCGGCCATGAGCGTGCCGATCAGTCTCTTCATGGGGGTGTCTCCGGTCGGGGAGGTGGGGGGGGAGAGAAGGTGAACGGTGCTCAGGTTCGGGGGCAACACCCGTGGTACGCAAGGGAAGTCGGGAAAACAGTGGGAGACGCCCCGGCGTCAGGAGTGACGCAGCAGCTCCAGGTCCGCGCCCCAGGAGTCGAGGACCTCGCCGTGCCCGGCCTTCCGCGCCGCCTCCTCGAGGTCGGTGAAGAGCGCGCGCTGCGTGTCCGGGTCGCCGTCGGCGAGCAGGCGTTCCACGACGGGCAGCAGCCGGTCCGCGCCCCACCGCCGGTCGCCCAGCGGGCTCCGCTCCAGCTCCCACCGCAGGTACTTGTTGTAGGGCCGCACCCGGCGGTGCAGGGCGAAGAGCACTTCCAGGGCGTGCGGGACGGACTCGGCGGCGTCCAGGTGACCCATGGCCGGGTGGCCGTCGCGGTAGCTCTTCAGGGAGCGGTAGGTCTGGTTGACGTAGGCGTCGAGCCATCCGTCGACCGCGGCCCGGGCCTCTTCGGCACCCAGCCTCCGCTTCTCGTCGAGGATCCGGGCGATGGCCCCGTCGAGCCGGTCGAGCAGCACCTCTGCGTGGACGTAGGAGTAGCGCGCGAAGTGGTCGGGGCGGCCGGGCATGCCGCGGGTGCGGAACTCCGCCAGCGGGATGACCACGAGGTCGAGGTGGGCCGAGCGGAACCAGTCCAGCCCGGCGAGTTCCGAGGCCTGCCGGTCCCGGAGGATCACATGCAGGTCGTAGTCGGAGTGGACCGTCGGCATGCCCTCGTGGACCCGGGAGCCGCTGAGGACCAGACCTACGACTCCGGGATCCTCGGCCGCCCGTGCGGCGAAGGCCGCGAGTGTGTCGTCAGGGGTGGTGCCCAGGACGATGTGCATGATGATCTCTCCCTGTGGAACGGGCACGACAAAACGAGTTCGTTGCGCGTCTGCGGTGTCCGCGACACCGCGGGAGAGATCAGCTCACGGGGCGGACGATAGCCCGCCCGCACCGCCCGCCGGTAACGGTTTTCCGCTACGGGCGTGAGCGGACGGAAGGCGCGGCGGCGGTGGCCTCTCGCGGAGTGCGGCACAACTGGGGACGCGGGTGCGACACCCCCCGATCGCCGCGGCCGGCCATAAGGTTGCCGTGCATCGGCGACGGGGGAGGGCGCATGACGTACGAGGCGGCACGGCGCGAGGACGAGCCCGGCAGCGGCACGCCCTCGGACGCGGGCGACGACGGCTTACCCGGCACCCGCCCGCTGTGGCGGCAGCGGGACTTCGGGATCTTCTGGACCGCGCAGACCCTCTCCGTCCTCGGCGACTCCTTCGCCCTGATCGCCCTGCCCCTGCTGGTCCTGGAGGCCACGGGGTCGGTCGCGCGGATGGGGCTGCTGACCGCGGTGGGCGGGGCGGCATCCGTCGTGGCGGCCGTGTTCGCCGGGGCGGTGGTGGACCGGGTGGACCGGCGCCGGCTGCTCATCACCTGCGACCTCGTGCGCATGGGGCTGTACGGGGTGATCCCGCTGGTGTGGCTGTTCGGCCCGCAGATCTGGCTGCTGTACGTGGTGCTGCCGCTGTGCGAGGCCGTCGGCATGCTGTTCGCGGTCGGCTACGTCACCGTCGTCCGCGGCCTGGTCGGCACCGAGCAACTCACCGAGGCCAACGGCCGGTTGAACGCGACGGCCGCCGCCGCGGGTGTCCTCGGGCCGCTGTGCGCGGGGCTGGTGGCCGCCTGGTCCGGGCCGGCCGCGGCCGTGGGCGTGAACGCGGCCAGCTTCGGGGTGTCGGCGACGCTCCTGTTCTTCGTTCGGTTCCGCAGGCGCGCCCCTGACGAACAGCCCGGCAAGCGCACCGGACTGTGGCAGGACCTGCGCACCGGCATCGCCTTCCTCTACGGCCACCCCGTGCTGCGCTCGCTCACCGTCCTGCTGTTCGTCTTCAGCTTCCTCACCCTCGGTATCCACGACCTGGTCATCTACCACCTCAAGCACGACCTCGGCCAGGACGACGGCACGGTCGGAACCGTCATGGCCGCCGGCGCGCTCGGCACCATCACCGGCGCCCTGCTCGTGGCCAGGATCCGCCGCCGCCTCGGCTTCGGGCTGACGTGGACCGGCTCGGTCGCGGGCTGTGGGCTCGCCTTCGCCGGTCTCGGCTGGGCCCGTGACGTGCCCGTGGTCGCGGCCCTGTGCGCCGCCTTCCTGGCCTGCGCCGCCATGGGCGGCACCTGCTCGATGTCGCTCCGCCAGGAGGTGACCCCGGAACACCTGCTGGGCCGGGTCACCTCCGCGTTCTGGACCCTGCACTACGCGGCGGCACCGATCGGTGCCGCCGTGCTGACCTGGGCCGCGGAGGAACAGGGCACGACGCCGGTCGCCCTGGCCGCCGGAGCGACCTGCGTCCTGCTCGCCGTGAGCGCCCTGTTCACCCCGGTCCGCGGGTCGGGCCGGACCGTCAGCCGTTGACCCCGCTGTAGTGCCGCAGACTCCACCGCCACAGCAGCCGCGCCCCCAGATACGCCAGCAGCCCGAGCAGCGGTGAGGCCGCCGCCAGCCAGTACGGCACACCGGTCGTATGCCCGTGGCCGGTCAGTACCGCCGCCGGGAAGAAGGCGACGAACGCGAGCGGGAGGCCATAGGTCAGGAAGCCGCCAACCGCCTTGGGCAGCACGTTCAGCGGGTAGCTGCCGAACGTGCCGAGGAGTTCCTCCAGCCAGCGGCCCCAGTAGTCGGCCGCCGGGAAACGCAGCGCCGCGCTGGCGACGACCGTGAACAGGGCCGCCTCCAGCAGCATGCCGCCCAGCACGGCCGCGATCAGATAGCCGATCCGGCCCGCCGTCCAGTCCAGGTCGCTGCGGGACAGCGCGCCCACCATCAGCCCCGCCGCGACCGTGAGGTCCCCGATGGCGTTGGTGGGGAAGTAGGCCAGCTGGATCTGCCGGTGCACCGGCATGGGGCGCATCAGGTAGATGTCGATGCGGCCCTCCTGGATCTGCCGGCCGGCGAAGTGCACCCGCCCCAGGAACAGCACGAACAGACCGTGCGCCAGCATGCGCGTCGCCGGGATCAGCAGCACGTCCGAGCTGTCCCAGCCGCCCATCCCGGCGAACCGGGTCAACAGCACCGTGGCGAACACGATCACCGACACCTGCCAGATCGCCCCGATCGCGATCATCAGCAGGAACTCGGTGCGGTACTCCATCTGCGCGCGGAAGTTGAGCGCCGTCACGCGCCACACGATCCGCAGAGCCTTCAACGACATCTCAGCCTCCCTGCGAGATCACGCGCCGGGCGGCCCGCCGCCACAGCAGCCGGGTGAACAACGCCAGCGCCACCACCCAGGCCGCCTGTACGGAGAGCTGGAAGGCCGCGTCGGACAAGGGGATCCGGCCCACGTACAGCGACAGCGGCACGCTCAGCGTGGCCTGGAAGGGCAGGAAGGCGCTCATCGTCACGAACCAGTCCGGGAAGAACCACAGCGGCGCGTACACCCCGGACAGCAGGTTCTGCGCGAACAGCAGGATGAGCATCGCCGCGTTGTTGCGGATCGTCCAGAAGCACAACTGGTCGAGCACGAGCATGACGTAGTACAGGACCCACTGGCCCAGCAGCATGCTGAGCACGAACACCCCGGCCACGGCTGCGGAGCCGGGCGGCTCGACGAGCCCGGCGGCCAGACAGACCAGGTACCCGGCCAGCGCCCACGCGAGCCCGTACAACTGCTCGCCGGCGGCCCGCAGGGCGTAGTAGCGCTGCGGCGGCAGCGGGCGCAGATACCAGTAGACGATGGTGCCGAAGTGCATGTGCTGGAGGACCGTGTCCCGGCCCGTGTACTGGTCCAGCTCCCGCAGCCGGGACGCCAGTACGGCCAGCACGGCGTAGGTGACGGCCTGGTCGCGGCTCAGCCCGGCGGTCGTGCCGGAATGCGCGTACAGGCCGCGCCACAGCGACCAGACCAGCACCACCTGCACGGCCAGCCGGAGCGCGACGGCCGTCATCCTGGGCGGTGCGTTCAGCTCGCCCAGCGGGGTGACGCGGGCGGTGCGCCAGGCGTGCAGCACGGCCATGTCAGACCTCCCCGGCGTGCACGTACGCGGCCCGCATCACGTCTTCCAGGTCCGCCTCGTCCAGGGCGATGTCGGTCACCTCGTACCGCTCGATCACCGCCTTGAGCGCCTGGTGGACCGTGGGCGCGTCCGCCCCGTCGGGGCCGAAGACGACCTGGGCGCCGGCGTGCCGCAGCAGGGTGATCCCGGGCGGCGGCAGGACCTCGGCGTGCGGATCGGCGAGAGTGGCCCGCACCTGCCAGGTGGAGCCGAACTTCCGGCGGATCTCGTCGAGGGTGCCGTCCATCATCAGCCGGCCGTGGTTGACCAGCACCACCCGCTCGGCGAGCCGCTCGACCTCCGTCATGTCGTGCGTGGTCAGCAGGACCGTACGGCCGCGCTGCTCCACCTGGTGGCGCAGGAACTCCCGCACCTGCTCCTTGACCACCACGTCCATGCCGATGGTCGGCTCGTCGAGGAAGACCACCGGCGGATCGTGCAGCAGGGCGGCGGCCAGGTCGCTGCGCACCCGCTGGCCGAGGGAG
Organism: Streptomyces purpurascens; assembly: GCF_045040895.1. NCBI lineage: Bacteria > Bacillati > Actinomycetota > Actinomycetes > Kitasatosporales > Streptomycetaceae > Streptomyces > Streptomyces purpurascens. Next base: position 7,434,657 of record NZ_CP108341.1, read on the forward strand.
AGGTGGCGGACCCGGGTGTCCCAGAAGGACGACAGGTCCAGGATCTCGTCGAACTCCTTCAGCCGGGCGGCGTGCTCGGCCTTCGGCACCTCGTAGATGTCCCGCAGGATCGCGAACGACTCGCGCACCGGCAGGTCCCACCACAGCTGGGTGCGCTGCCCGAACACCGCGCCGACGTTCCGGGCGTTGCGCTCCCGCTCCTGGTAGGGCACGACGCCCGCGACCCGGGCCTCGCCGGAGGTGGGCGTGAGGATGCCGGTCAGCATCTTGATGGTGGTGGACTTGCCGGCGCCGTTCGGGCCGAGCAGGGCGAGGAGTTCGCCCGGGGCCACGTCGAAGGTGATGTCGGCGACGGCGTGCTTGGCCACCCGCTCGGGATTGACGAGCGAGCGGACGGCGCCCAGGAAACCGGGGCGGCGGACGGTGGTGTGAAAGGTCCGGGACAGTCCGCGGACCTCGATGGAGACACTCAATCGACCCACCCACTTCCTTACGGTGAACACAGGTGCGGCCGGTCGGCTTCGAGGGCCGACCGGCCGCGGATGACGTCCCGACACTGTCGGAATGTCGATCAATTGGTCAATCGATTAAACGATTTCTTACCTGGTGTTCTTCTTGCCCGGCGGTCGAGTCACCCGGTGGTCGAGAACACGAACGAGAACTCCGTCGGCTCCGCCTTCAGGAAGTACCGCGGCAGCGGGCCCGGGCCGCACGACTGCGAGCCGATGCCGTGCTGCCCGTGGTCGAGGTTGACCCACACCGTGTCGCCGGCCGTGAGGTCGGTGCGGTGCCGGGCCGCCTCGAGCTGCTCGGTCGTCCAGCGCCGCGCGGTGAACCAGAACTCCGGGTCGCCCTCGATGCGCAGCCCGCCGAGCTCCACCCAGCGGACATCGGCGCGGGCACCGTTCTCCTGCGGACGGACGTACGGGGTCTGCAGCCCGTCCACCGTCGACTGCCAGCGGCCCACCATCGACGCCGTCCTGGTGTCCGGGTACGCCTCGCCCGGACCGCCGCCGAACCACTCCACCCGGTCGGCCTCCGGCAGTCCGAAGCGGACCCCGAGCCGGGGCAGCGGCACCGTCCAGTCGCCCTGGGGGGTCACGGACACGGTCAGCCGCAGCCGCTCGCCGTCGGACGTCCAGCGGTACACCGTGTCCAGGCCGACCTCGCGGGCCGCGGGCGCCACCCGGGTCCGGACCGTCAGCGCGTCGTCGCCGGCCTCGACCGAGACCAGGCGGTGCCGCATACGGTGCAGGCCGAGCGTGCGCCACAGCATCCCGTAGCGGGTGTCGGTCTGCCATTCCGCGCCGTCGTCGTTGTCGGTCGGCGCCCGCCACACGTCCAGCCGCGGTGCCGCGCCGACCGCCACCCCGCCGATCGAGCGCAGGGCGCCGGTGCGGGGGTCGAACTCGGCCGGGCCGAGGGTGATCCGGTCCGGGCCGGCCACGGGCCGGTCACTCGCGGGGAAGGACGGCAGCGGCCGTGCCCCCGCGGCGAACTGCCCCCAGGCCACGACATGATCCTTGGGAGCCCAGACCGTGTCGTCCGCGAGCAGCGCCCGCACCGTCCACTGGCGTTCGCCGCCCCGACCGTCCACGGGCGGCTCCGGCAGCTTCACCTCGGCGCTCTCGCCCGGCACGAGCACCGGCACCGCCAGCGGGCCCGACTCGACGGTCTCGCCGTCCACCTGGCACGACCACTCGAAGGCCAGCGCGGACAGATCCGCGAAGTCCTGCTTGTTGGTGATCCGCACAATGCCGTTGGCGCCGTCGCCCTCGATGTGGACCGGCTCGATGACCTTCTTGTACTCGATCAGGCCCGGCGACGGCGTCCGGTCCGGGAAGACCAGCCCGTCGCAGACGAAGTTGCCGTCGTGCAGTTCCTCGCCGAAGTCACCGCCGTAGGCGTAGCCCAGCTCGGCGTGCTTGACGCCGTGGTCGATCCACTCCCAGATGAACCCGCCCTGGAGCCGCTCGTGCTTCTCGAACAGCTCCTGGTAGTCGGCGAGCCCGCCCGGGCCGTTGCCCATCGCGTGCCCGTACTCGCACTGGATGAACGGCAGTGCGCGGCGCTTGTGCGTACCACCGTCGAGCCGCTGCCCGATCTTGTCGACCTCGTCGTGGAAGGCGTACATCCGCGAGTAGACGTCCGTGTCGCGGCAGTTCCAGTCGCCCTCGTAGTGCACCAGCCGCTCGGGGTCGCGGTCGTGGATCCACTCGGCCATCGCGGTGAGCCCGCGCCCGGTGCCGGCCTCGTTGCCCAGCGACCAGAACACCACCGACGGATGGTTCTTGTCCCGCTCGACCATCCGCGCCGCACGGTCCAGCAGCGCCGGGGTCCAGCGGTCGTCGTCGACCGGGTTGTCCCGCCAGTCCTGCTCGGTGAAGCCGTGGGTCTCCAGGTCGCACTCGTCGATGACCCACAGGCCGTACTCGTCGCACAGCTCCAGGAAGGCCGGGTGCGGCGGGTAGTGCGAGGTGCGCACGGCGTTGAGGTTGTGCCGCTTCATCAGCAGCACGTCCTCACGCATGGTCTCCAGGTCGAGGGCGCGGCCCTTCTCCGGGTGCCACTCGTGCCGGTTGACGCCCTTGAAGAGGACGGCCTTGCCGTTGACCTTGATCAGGCCGTCCTCCAGGACGACCGTACGGAAGCCGATCCGCAGCGGCACCCGCTCGCCCTCGGTGGCCAGCACACCGTCGTACAGCTTCGGCGTCTCGGCGGTCCACGGCTCGACGGCCACCGTCACCGACTCACCCGTCGCGACATCGATGTCCAGCCCCGGGACGGTCACCCGCCCCTCGACGTCGGAGTCGACCCGCAGGGTGCCCTCGCCGCTGGTGTGGTCGTACGACGCGTGCACGAAGAAGTCGCCCACACTGCCCGCCGGGCGGTGCAGCAGCGTCACGTCACGGAAGATGCCCGGCAGCCACCACTGGTCCTGGTCCTCCAGGTACGAGCCCGCCGACCACTGGTGCACCCGCACCGCCAGGACGTTGCCGCCCGGCTTCAGCAGGTGCCCGACCGCGAACTCGTGCGGCAGCCGGGAGCCCTTGAACTCGCCGAGCTCCGTGCCGTTCAGCCAGAGGCGGGCGCAGGACTCGACGCCGTCGAACCGCAGCACCGCCCCGCCGTCCGACGGCCAGTCCGACGGCAGGTCGAAGACGCGCAGATGGTCACCGGTCGGGTTCTCGGTCGGGACGTGCGGCGGGTCCACCGGGAAGGGGTAGAGGTGGTTGGTGTAGATCGGGGACCCGAACGCCCCGTCGCCCTGGAGGACCCAGTGCCCGGGGACCGTGACCTCGGCCCAGCCCCGGGCGTCGTAGCCCTCCTCGGCGAACGAGTCGTCCTCGGCGTCGACGGTGGCCGACAGCCGGAAGCGCCAGCTGCCGTTCAGCGACAGGGACGCGGCGTCCGAGGCCGCGTACCAGGCACGGGCCGGAAGGGCCCCGCTGCCCGGGGAGACGTCCTCGACGTAGTCGGCGGTGGTGCGGAAAGACATCGGTCTCCTAGCTCAGCCCTTGATGCCGGTCTGGGCGATCCCCTGCACCAGCCAGCGCTGGAGGAAGAGGAAGACGAACACCAGGGGCAGGATGGAAATGGCCGTGGCCATGAAGATCAGGTGATAGTTGACGGTCTGGTTCGTCATGTACGACGACAGCGCCACCTGGACCGTCCAGGCGCTCGGGTCCTGGCCGATGACCAGGGGCCACAGGAAGGCGTTCCAGCCGTTGATGAAGGTGATCGTGGCGATGGCCGCGAAGAAGTTCAGCGAGTTCGGCACGACGACACGCCAGTACGCGCCCCAATAGCCGAGCCCGTCCACCCGCGCCGCCTCCTCCAGCTCCTTGGGGAACCCCAGGAAGTACTGCCGGAACAGGAAGCAGGTGAAACCACTGAAGAGCCCCGGGATGATGAGACCCCGGTAACTGTCCACCCAGCCGAGGGACGAGACCAGGACGAAGCTCGGCACGAAGGTGACCGCCGTGGGAACCATCAGCGTGGCCAGGACGGCGTAGAACACCTTGTTGGCGTGCTTGTACGGGATCCGGGCGAGGCCGTACCCGGCCAGCGAGCAGATCAGCAGGATGCCGGCGGTGTGCAGGACGGCCACGACCACCGAGTTCCACAGGGACTGGGCGAAGTCGACCGTGACATCGTTGAAGGGCTCGGTGATGTTGCCCCACTGGATGGAGGTGGGGAACCACTTCCACTCCTCGCCCGTGATCTCCTGGTCCGTCATCAGCGCGTTGCGGACGATCAGATAGAAGGGGATCAGGAAGAGCAGGGCCGCGATGCCGGTCGCGATGTACAGGCCGGTGTTGCCGAGGACCCCGCCGCCACGCTTGGCCTTGGCGGCCGGCTTCGCGCCCTCGCGGATGTCGGGTGCTGTGGTGGTCACTTGGACTCCTCACCCCTTCCGAAGCCCATGATCTTGCCCTGGAGCAGTGTGACGACGCAGATGAGCAGGGTCAGGACGACCGCGCCCGCGCTGCCCGCGCCGTAGTTCTGGTTGTTGCCGAGGGCCATCTTGTACAACTCGACCAGGGGCGGCTGGCCCCAGGTGGCCTTGGACAACAGGTTGAAGAACTCGTCGAAGGCCTGATAGGCGGCGACGAGCAGCAGCAGGATCACCGCGGTGGACGTGGCCCGCAGCTGGGGCAGCGTGATGTGCCGGAAGGTCTGCCAGCCCGGCTTGGCGCCGTCGATGGAGGCGGCCTCGTACAGCTCCCGCGGGATGTTCTGCAGCGCCGCGAGGAACAGGATCATGTAGAAGCCCGACTGCAGCCAGAGGCGCACGGTCACGATGACCAGCCAGTACCAGGGCGGGTCCGGGTTGGCCAGCCAGGCGACGTTGTCGATGCCGAACCAGCCGATGACGGTGTTGGCGAGGCCGAAGCGGACGCCGTTGAAGATGGACATCTTCCAGATCAGCGCGGCGGCGACATAGCTGACCGCCGTCGGCAGGAAGAACACCGACCGGAAGAAGGCCCGCATGAACCGCAGCCGGTTCACCAGCAGGGCGAGTCCCAGCGACATGGCCCAGGTGGCGGGCACGATGAACGCTGCGAACACCGTGAAGGTGACGAGCGAGTTCCGGAAGTTCGTGTCCGTCAGGATCTGCCTGTAGTTGTCGAAGCCGACGAACTCGCTCGGCGTGACGGTGAAGCGTGCCTCGAAGAAGCTGAGCCAGATGCTCCAGCCGATGGGCACGAAGACGAAGATCACCAGGCCGATCAGGAACGGCCCGGTGAAAAGCCAGAAGTTGAAGGTGCTGCTCGCCCTCAGGCCCCGCCTCGGCCGGGTCTTGGAGACCTTGGCCGGGGCGGGCTGGGCGACCCCGCGTGTGGTGGTGGTCGACATGTCGTGGTCCGTCCGCCGGGCCTAACCGAACAGCTTCTTGAGCTCGGCGTTGACCTTCTTCTCCGCGGCCGCGAGCTGGGCCTTGGGGTCGCCGTTCTTGCGGACGGAGTTCGCCATGACGTCGTTGATCGCGGCGATCATGGCCTGGGTCCAGCCGATGTTGTCGAAGTGGCCGAACTCGTTGAAGAGCTTCACTCCCTCGGCCGGCAGACCGGACTTCAGCTTGCTCGCGGACTGGGCGAGGGAGGAGCGCGGCGGGATGTGGAAGCCGTAGGAGGTGGCGAAGTCCTCCTGGTACTTCTTCTGGTCGATCCACAGCCACTTGACGTATTCCTTGGCCGCCTCGACGTTGTCGCCCTTGGCGTTGACGAACATCGACCAGCCGCCGTTGTAGACCGACTCCTTGCCGGCGGAACCGATCTTCGGGAAGGGGAAGATGCCGATGTCGTCGCCGAGCGCCTGCTGCATGGCGGGCATGGCCCACATGCCGCACCACTGGATCGCGGTCAGGCCCTGGTTGAAGGCCGACGGGTCCCACGAGTCGGCGGGGGCGTCGAGGAGCAGGTTGCCGCTGGTGAACAGACCGCGCAGCTGCTTGAGGCCGTCGGCGACGCCGTCGGTGTTGAAGGCGGGCTTGTTGTCGGCGGTGAGGGTGTCGGCGCCGGCCGACCAGATCACGTTGTGCTGGATCGAGGTCAGGTCGTTGCCGAGGAAGATGCCCTTGACCTTGTTGGTGGTCAGCTTGTCGGCGGCCTCGATCAGCTCTTCCAGCGTGGTCGGAACCTCGATCTTCGCCTTCTCGAACAGCGAGGGCCGGTAGAAGAGGAACTGCGGGTCGTCGATCATCCGGATGCCGTATATCTTGCCGTCGACCGTGTGCGACTTGATGTCGGCCGGGTTGAAGTCGTCCTTGACCGGCTCGATGATGTCCGTCAGGTCGGCCACCTGACCGCTCTTGACGAGCTGGATCTGCGGGTGGAACTCGAAGACGTCCGGCGCGTTCTTGGTGAGCAGCGCGGCGAAGAGCTTCTGCTCGTAGTTGTTGCCGGTGATCCACTGCGTGGTCACGTCGGCGTCCTTGTAGGCCTTCGCGTAGCGCTTGACGGCCTGCTCGACGCCGGCCTCGCCGTACGCGTGGAAGTACTGGGTGAGGCCCTCGCCCGACCCGGACCCACCGCCCCGCCCGGTGTTGCTGCCGCACGCGGCGAGTCCGCCGGCGGCGGCCAGGCCCATCGCGGCCCGCAGTACGGTTCGGCGGTCCCAGTTCATGTTGCTCGATGCCGACATGCTGACGTCCTTGTCTCGAGTGCGGCTGCGGCTCTTCGGCTCACTGCCTGTTGGCTCACGGGCCCGGGGGCTCGCGCCAGATGGCTCAAAGAGAGGTGCGGTGCGGGACGCTAGAGCTTCGGCTAAGGCTTCGGCAAGGGGTTGGACGAAGTCTGTTCGAAGCGTTGTGTCCGGTTCGCGATTTCGAACATGCGGGGGGAGCGGAGGAGTTGCTTCCGCCGCTACGAGGGTGGTGCGGCGGCGGTTCGGCTCCTCACGGTGGCGGTGCGTTTGCCGTTCTTCTGCCCGACGGCCTGAAGCGCGCCCTCCAGCGCGAACGTCGCCGCGCCCAGGCACACCGGGTCGGTGGGGATCGGGGAGAGGACGATCTCGGTGGCGGCCAGCGGCCGCGGCAGCGCGTGCCGGGTCACGGCCTCGCGCACCTCGTGCAGCAGCGGTTCGCCCAGGGTGCGGGCGACCCAGCTGCTCAGCACGACGATCTCGGGGTTGAACAGGTTCACCAGGTCCGCGACGCCGGCGCCCAGATAGCGGGCGGTCTCGTGGACGGCCCGGCGTGCCACCGGGTCGTCCGCCGCGATCCCGCGGGCCAGCGCGTCGATGGTCGCCGTCTGGTCGTCCGCGTGCAGCAGCGCGCTGTCGGGGCCGATCTCCCGCAGGTTCAGCATGATGCCGCGCGCGCCGACGTACGTCTCCACACAGCCGTGGTTGCCGCAGCGGCACAGCCGTCCGTCCAGCACCATCGTGGTGTGGCCCCACTCGCCGGCGCTGTTGCTCACGCCACGGTGCAGCCCGCCGCCCAGGACGAGCCCGGCGCCCACCCCGGTCCCGAGGTTGACCACCACGGCGGTCCCGGCCCCGCGCGCGGCCCCGAACCACAGCTCGGCGACCGCGCTGGCGCGCAGCGGGTTGTCCAGGTACAGCGGGTAGGCGATGTGCTCGGTGAGCAGGTCGAGCAGCGGTACGTCGTGCCAGTCCCAGTTGGGCGCGTACTCCGCGATGCCGGTGGCGCGGTCCACCTGCCCCGGCACGCTCACCCCGACCCCGAGCACCCGGGCGCCCTCGATGCCGGCCTGGGTGACCACCGAGCCGACGGCGGTGGCCACATGGCCGACCACCTGCTCGGGCAGGCTCTCACTCGCGCGGACGTCCTCCTCGGCACGGGCCAGGACGTTCAGCCCCAGGTCGAACAGCTCGACATGGACGTAGGTCTCGGCGATGTCGACGCCGATCAGAGCGCCGCCCGAGGCGTTGACCGCCACCAGGCCCCGGGGGCGGCCGCCGGCCGAGTCCTCGAAGCCGACCTCCGTGATCATGCGGAGGTCGAGCAGCTCGCCCACGAGCGTGGCCACCGTGGCGAGGCTGAGGCCGGTGGCGGCCGCCAGCTCCTGCCGGGAGGTGGGTGACTCCGCGATGATCTGGCGCAGCACCTCGTAGCGGTTCGCGGTGCGGATGTCGCGTGATGTGCGCTTCACCGGAGTGCCCCATTCCTTCCCGGACCGGCCCTGGCCGGGTTCGACGTCGGCACCGGCGCGGCGCAAGGCTATGGGCTGGCGGGACTTTCGACAAGGGGTTTGGAAAGGGGCTTTATAAAGTGCGCTTCCTGGTGGGGCGGGTGGTGCCCGTCCATGGCCCGTTCATGATGCCTCAAGGGGCGGGCGGGGTGCGTCGCGGGAGGGGGTGTCAGTCCCCGTGCTCGACGGTTCCGCTCGCGGGGCACACCGCCGTGGCGCTCCGGGTGCTCGCGACCGCGGCCGCCAGGTGCCGCTGCACGTGCTCCGGCAGTGGGGTGCCGTGGGCGGTGCCCACCAACTCCTCGGCCAGATGGCGCAGCTTGGTGTTGGTGTTCTGGGAGGTCCGGACCAGCACGCTCCAGGCCGCCTCGGGGCTCAGGCCGAAGGAGGCCATCAGGATGCCGCGGGCCAGATCGATGGTCGGCCGGGTCTGCATCGCCCGTCGCAACTGGGCGACTTCGGTCCGCAGGGCCTGGTCGGCGTCGGTCTGAGGGGAGCCGGCGCGGGCGGGCGGGGGGACGGCGTTCGTCAACAGCTCCCGGGTGCCGGTCAGGTCGAGGACCCGCTCGACCGAGCGGCCACTGGAGCGGACGGCGACCGTCTTGTCCAGGTCGAGGGCGCGCATGCGCAGATCCAGCAGCACGTTGAGGCCCGAGCAGTCGCAGAAGCCGACCGCGTCCAGGCGCAGGTCGATGCCGCTGCCCGACAGCGCGAGGATGTCGTACAGGTCCGGCAGGAGCCGTCGGCTTCCCAGGTCCAGTTCCCCCCACAGGGTCACGGTCATCCGGTCGCCGTCCGGTGCGACGTCCATGGTCGCCATGCACGGCGGGATCGCCGCCGGCGCGTTGTCGCCCGCCATGGATGTGGCGCCCTCCGGCGTGTGAGGCCGCGCAGAGTACGCAGGCTCCGGCATGGCCCTCTTCTCCCTTTGTGCGTTCGCCTGCCTCCGTGATTCCAGCGTTGCCTCTCTACCCCACACACGTCAACCGATACATGAAACAAAGTACGTGTTTTTGAGTGCGTGAACCCCTGTTCGCTAGAGTTGGGGCATGGATGGAGTGCCCGAGTCACACACCGGATGGACGTTCATCACCAACCACGCCCGGGTGCTGGCGGCCATCGCCGACAATCACAGCGCCCGTATCCGCGACATCGCCGCCCACTGCCGGCTCACGGAACGCGCTGTGCAGAAGATCATCGCCGACCTGGAGCAGGACGGATATCTCTCCCACACCAAAGAGGGCCGCACCAACACGTACCGGATCGACCCGGGCAAGGTGCTGCGCCACCCCGCCGAGGCCGGTCTGACCGTGGCATCACTGCTCTCCCTGCTCGTCCAGGCCGAGGCCGACCGCGTCACGGCCCCGGGCGGCAGGTCGCACGCCGCGACCTGACCTGCCGGCGGTCCGCCCCGGGGCCCACCGGCCCTACGCCCGCGCCAGCACCTCCCGCACGAAGGCGTTGGCGAACTTCCCCTCCGGGTCCAGCTCCCGCGTCAGCGCGCGGAAGTCGTCCAGCCGCGGATACAGACCGCCCAGGAGGGACGCGGGCACGGTGAACACCTTCCCCCAGTGCGGCCGCGCCCCGAAGGGCTCCAGCGCCTCCTCGACCCGCCGCACCACCGGCAGCACCGCCCGCGTGTCCTCGATCCAGGTGAAATGCGCCGCGACGGTGTCCCGGCCGTGGGACGGGCTCAGCCACTGGTCGTCACCGGCGACCGTGCGCACCTCGCAGGTCTGCAGCACCGGGGCGACCGTCTCCCGGATCGCGTCGAGCGCGTGCAGCATCTCGACGGCGTGCCCGCGCGGCAGCAGGTACTCCGACTGCAACTCCGCCCCGCTGCTCGGGACGAACTCCGCCCGGAAGTGCGGCAGTCGCTCGTGCCAGGGCCCCGGCACACCGAACTGCTCGGTGCAGTTCACCGCGGGCATGCCCGGCACCGGGTGCATCTTCTCGGTGGCGGGAGCCGCCCAGGGGAAGGCCGGCAGGGCCTGGTCGGTGCGCCGCTTCAGCCACACCTGCCGGAAGCCCGGCGCACGCCAGTCTGTGAACAGGCTGACGCTGTACCCCGTCGCCATCACCGTCTCGAACGTCCCCGAGTCCAGTCCCTCCAGGGGCAGTTCGGTGAAGACGTGCTGTTCCACCTCGAAGGCCGGTTCCAGGTCGAGGGTGAGTGCGGTGACGGCACCGAGCGCGCCGAGCGAGGTGACGGCCCCGCCGAACCGCTCCTCGTCCCGTCCTGTCGTCACCGTCGAGCCGTCCGCCGTGACCAGCTCCACCTCGCGCACGACCGTCGAGAGCGGGCCGTTGAGGACGCCCGAACCGTGGGTGCCGGTCGCGACCGACCCGGCCACCGAGATGTGCGGCAGGGACGCCATGTTGTGCAGTGCCAGACCCTGTCCGTGCAGCCGGCGGGCCAGCTCCGCGTAGCGCACGCCGCCGCCGACGCGGACCGTACGGGCCGCGGTGTCGACGTCCACCTCCGGCGGCAGGCCGGCCAGCGACAGCAGGACGCCCTCGGCGCCCGGCTCGGCGATCCCGTTGAACGAGTGTCCGCTGCCCAGCACCCGCACCCGGTCGCTGTCCGCGACCAGCGCGCGCAGTGCGGTGAGCGAGCCCGGCCGGTGCAGCTCCTTGGCCGCGTAGGTGATGTTGCCCGCCCAGTTGGTCACGGTCCCGTTCATCCACGTCGTCCTTCCCCGAGGCTGTGGGGGCTGGCAAGCCCCCCGCCGGAACCTACCCCGGCCCGATGTCCATTGCCGCTGCCGCCCGGCCCGCCTACCGTGGAGAGGTTGTAGAGAGCGGTTTCTATCCCCTCAGCTCTCCCGTGTGCCGCCGAGCCGGAAGGTCACCTCCTTGAGCCAGCGCCCCCAGGCACTGTTCGCCATGGCCGCCGAGAACGTGCCGCAGGTCTTCCCGCCCGAGGTGCTGGCGCGGCTGCGGGAGTCCCTGGACATCGATCCCGCCCTCGTGGCGCAGGACTTCACCGACCCGCGCGTGCGCGAGGCGCTGGGCCGGACCGAGATCCTGGTGACCGGCTGGGGCTGCCCCCGGCTCGACGAGACGGTCCTCGACGCGGCTCCCCGGCTGCGCGCCGTGCTGCACTCGGCCGGCTCGGTGAAGTCCTTCGCCACCCCCGGGATCTGGCGGCGCGGCATCGCCGTCTCCTCGGCCGCCGTCGCCAACGCGCTGCCGGTCGCCGAGTACACCCTCGCCATGATTCTGCTCGCCGGGAAGGACGTCCTCGCCGCGCGCGACCGGATGCGCACGTCCCGCACCTCCTCCGGCTGGGGCATCGTCCCCGGCATCGGCAACTACGGCCGCCGCGTCGGCGTCATCGGCGCCTCCCGCATCGGCCGCCGCGTCCTCGAGCTGCTCCGCCCCTTCGATCTGCGGCCCGCCCTCACCGACCCGTACGTCGACGAGGCGGAGGCCGCCGTGCTGGGCGTCCCCCTGTTGTCGCTGGACGACCTGCTGCGCACCTCCGACATCGTCACCGTCCACGCCCCCGAGACACCCGAGACCCACCATCTGATCGGCCGCCGCGAGTTGGCCCTGATGCCCGACGGGGCGGTGCTCGTCAACACCGCGCGCGGCGCGCTGGTCGACCACGACGCCCTCGTGGCGGAACTGCGCGCCGGGCGCCTGACCGCGATCCTCGACGTCACCGACCCCGAGCCGCTCCCCGCCGACTCGCCCCTCTACGACCTGCCCGGCGCCTTCGTCACCCCACACCTCGCGGGCTCCCAGGGCAACGAGCTGGCCCGCCTCGGCCGAACGGTCGCCGAGGAGGCGGAGCGCCTGCTGGCCGGAGGGAAACCGGCCTACGCGGTCGACCTGGCGGCACTGGAACGCGAGGCCTGAGGACGCGCTGACCGTCAGAGGCATCCATCCGGCCCGGATCGCCTGCCGTCGCCTGCCGGCCGCCGAGGCTGGCCGTCGTGCGCTTGCCCGCTGCGGGCCCCGATGGGCCGGGGGTGCGTGGCCCTTCGGTCCTCGCCGATGTGACCGTCCGGGGGGGGGCAGGCCCGGTGCCCCGTCGCGGCCGCCGTTGGGGCTGGGCGTGGCGCTGCCGCCGGTCCGAGGGGGAGGTCGCGCGCGGGCGGGGCCGGTCCCCGTGCCGGCGGTGCTGTCGCGGCGGTCGGGTGCTCACCGGCAGTTCCCCGCCGGTGGCATCTTGCCGATGGGCTGGGCGGCGGTCTGCAGGCAGTGGCGGGCGGCGTGTGCCCCGTGGGCTGGGCGCTGGCCGTTACTCCGGGTGGGGACCCGGTGTCGCCACCGGGTGGGCAGGCCCGCTGCCCCGTCGCGGCCGCCGTTGGGGCTGGGCGTGGCGCTGCCGCCGGTCCGAGGGGGCCGCGCGGGCGGGGCCGGTCCCCGTGCCGGCGGTGCTGTCGCGGCGGTCGGGTGCTCACCGGCTGCTCCCCGCCGGTGGCATCTTGCCGATGGGCTGGGCGGCGGTCTGCAGGCAGTGGCGGGCGGCGTGTGCCCCGTGGGCTGGGCGCTGCCCGTTTCTCCAGGGGGCCAGGGGGCCCGGAGTCCCCCCACCGGCCCGTCACGGCCGCCGTCGGGTGGGCGTGGCACTGCCGTCGGCCGGTGACGCGTCGGTGGCGTCCTCTTCAGCGGTTGCTGGCCGGCGGGCTGTCGCCGATCGGCCGGGCGGCGGTCCGCAGGCGGCAGTCGGCGGCAGTCGGCGGCGCGTGTCCCGCCGGGTGGGTGCCGCCCCCGCTCCGGGGGACCCGGTACCGCTCACGCACAGCCATGGGCATACCGTGAGGAGTCGTACGTCCGAGTCGGGAGGAGAGACGGGATGAGCAGCGGCAGCCGTACCGCGCTGGTCGAGGATCTGATGGAGCGATTCCCGCACGTCCCGCGGGAGGCCGTCTTCAAGGAGGACCTGCTCCGGGGCGGAGTGGCCTTCGACCCGTCCGCGCTCAGCGACAACGAGGGCGGCGAGGTCAAGCCGAAGTCGTACTTCATCTTCTCCTTCGACCACGGCACCCTGCCCGAGCTGGGCGAGGCCGCGCTGCGCCGCCCACCCGAGGAGATCATCCTCACCGGCGGCCCGTACGACCTGCGACGGACCGTCGTCTCGGTCCGTGTGAACCCCTCCTCGCCCTACCGCGTCGCCGCGAACGAGGACGGCGTGCTCGGCCTCTACCTCGACGGCAAGCGGATCTCCGACGTCGGCGTGCCGCCGATGCCCGAGTACTACCGGCACACCCTCGCCAACGGGAAGTCGGTCATGGAGGTCGCCCCGACCATCCAGTGGGGCTACCTGATCTACCTGACCGCGTTCCGCGTCTGCCAGTACTTCGGCGCCAAGGAGGAGTGCCAGTACTGCGACATCAACCACAACTGGCGCCAGCACAAGGCGGCGGGTCGCCCGTACACGGGCGTGAAGGACGTCGACGAAGTCCTCGAGGCGCTCGAGATCATCGACAGGTACGACACCGCGAAGGTGTCCACCGCGTACACGCTCACCGGTGGCGCGATCACGTCGAAGGTCCAGGGTCTGGACGAGGCGGACTTCTACGGGCGGTACGCCAAGGCCATCGAGGAGCACTTCCCGGGTCGCTGGATCGGCAAGGTCGTCGCACAGGCGCTGCCGAAGGACGACGTCCAGCGCTTCAAGGACTACGGCGTGCAGATCTACCACCCCAACTACGAGGTGTGGGACGAGTACCTGTTCAAGATGTACTGCCCGGGCAAGGAGCGGTACGTCGGCCGCGACGAGTGGCACAAGCGCATCCTCGACTCGGCGGACATCTTCGGTGCACGGAACGTCATCCCCAACTTCGTGGCGGGCGTGGAGATGGCCGAGCCGTTCGGCTTCACCACGGTCGACGAGGCCATCGAATCGACCACCGAGGGCCTGCGCTTCTTCATGTCCCACGGCATCACGCCCCGCTTCACCACCTGGTGCCCGGAGCCGACGACCCCGCTCGGCAAGGCCAACCCGCAGGGCGCGCCCCTGGAGTACCACATCCGCCTGCTCCAGGCGTACCGGCAGACGATGGAGGACTTCGGCCTCTCCTCGCCCCCCGGCTACGGTCCCCCCGGCGCCGGCAACGCGGTCTTCTCGGTCAGCTCCTTCATGGACAGCCTGCCCGCGGACGAGCCGGTCGAGATCTGACGCCGGGCCCGTATCCCGCTGTGCTCGATGGCGATCCGATGTGATTCGGGTCGCCATCGAGACGTTTCGGCGTTCCGTACGTACTTCCTTCCGGAGTCGGTCGCGTCAGGATTTGAATACGCGGCTTGTCAGTTGTGTCGAGAACGTGAAAAACTCGTCCCCTGCCCCGAGGTTCCCCCCAACTCCTTTGCCAACATGGTGAGTTGACCTCGCTTGTGGATGCAGGAGACTCATGCCCGACCTGCCGACCCCTCAGGACGCCTCCGAGGCCGCGCTGTTCTCCGAGTGCTGGGACGCGGTCCTCGCGTACGCCGACCTGTGCACGTCCGGCTCCACGGCCGCCGCACAGCTGGGCCGCGAGGCGTTCGCACACGGCATACGTGAGGCACGCGCCGCCGATGCCGGCCCGGTCCGCGCCTCCGGGCGCCGCCCCGCCCGGCTGCCGCGCATACCCCTGCTGCTGACCGCCGTACGCACCACGGCCGCGGCCTGGGAGGAGGCGGGGGAGGGCCACAAGCTCGACCCCGATCTGCGGCTGTGGCTCAACTCGGACAAGGCCGCCCGCTACACCGGACCGCCTCTGCAGCGCCCGCTCGCGCTGCGCGGACTGCGCGACCTGCAGCAGGCGGACGCGGAACTGCTGTGGCTGGCCGAGGTGGAGGCCCTGCCGCTGTCCCTGGTCGCCCGCCGCCTGGGCCTCGACCCGGCCACCGCAGACGACGAACTCCAGCAGGTGCGCACCCTGTTCCGGGACCGCTGCCACCGCAACCACCTCGACACGCCGATGGACGCCCGGTGCCGCAGCTACGCCCGGCTGCTGGACGCCGTCACCCGTGCCCCCGCTGCCGATGCCCCGGGCGACCTCTCCCGGCACCTCGCCACCTGCGTGCAGTGCGCCGAGGCCGCCGCCTGTCTGCGCCTGCACGGCGGAGGACTGCCCGGGGCGCTGGCCGGCGGGGTGATCGGCTGGGGCGGGCTCGCGTACCTGGAGCGCCGCCGCCGCGCCGCCGAGGTGCGGCTCGGCGCCGGCCGTCCCGGCCGGGCGGAACTGGCGAGCGGAGAACCGGAGGACGGCGCGCAGAAGGCGCGCGTCGCCCGCAACGGCCTCCTCGTCGCCGCCGTCCTGGTCTCCGTCCTGGCGCTCGGCGTCTCGATGATGCCCTTCGGTGGGGGCGACGACGACCTCGGAGCGCGCGGCGACGCCGGCCGTCAGCCGGTGGCCGACCCCGACCTGTCCGTGCCGTCCGTCCCTTCCCTGCCTCCCGCGACCTCGAAGCCGGCCGGCAAGGCCACCGAGCACACCGAGAACAGGGGGAAGTCGCAGAAGCCCGGCAAGCCGGAGAGCGGCGACAGCCGGACCGAACCGCAGGGCACCTCCTCTCCCACGGACCGCCCGGAAGACCGCGAGAGCGAGGACCCCACCTGCCGGGTGGAGTACGACCTGGTCAACCAGTGGCCCGACGGCTTCCAGGCCACCGTCACCGTCACCACCAACGAGCCCCTCGACTCCTGGCGCGTCTCCTGGTCCTTCCGGGACGGCCAGCAGGTCGGCCAGATGTGGGACGCCTCCGTCTCCCAGAACGGCTCCCGCGTCACCGCCACCGCCGCCGACTACAACAAGTCGGTCCAGGCGGGCGACGACCTGGCCTTCGGCTTCCTCGCCTCCTGGCGCGGCAAGAACTCCCCGCCGTACGACTTCGAGCTCAACGGCGAGGGCTGCGCGAAAACCGGTTGACGCGACTCCGCCGTGACGGGATACCGTGACGGCGGTTCTACGAGAAGCCGAAGAGAACCAAGAGTCCAAGGACGAGGAGGTGTTGACCGATGGCTGTCATTGCGATGAGCGCTGCCCGCATCCAGTTCATCAAGTCCACCTCCATGGCCGCCGGCTGATCCGACCGACTGTCGGGCCGGGGGCCGACCTTGGAAAGGGTCACCCTTGACCTCCAGCTCTGCTTCATCCGTTTCCTCCGCGCTCGCTCCCTACGGCTGGGACGAGGCATGGGCGGCCGAGTTCGCCCCCTACGACACCGAAGGACTGCTGCCCGGACGCGTGATCCGGGTCGACCGAGGCCAGTGCGATGTCGTCACCGCCGACGGGATCCTGCGGGCCGACACCGCGTTCGTCACGCCGCACGACCCGATGCGGGTCGTCTGCACCGGCGACTGGGTCGCCGTCGAACCCGGCGGGAACCCGCGCTACGTCCGCGCGTACCTGCCGCGCCGCACCGCGTTCGTCCGCTCCACCTCCTCCAAGCGGTCCGAGGGGCAGATCCTCGCGGCCAACGTCGACCACGCCATCGTCGCCGTGTCCCTCGCGGTCGAGCTCGACCTCGGCCGCATCGAACGGTTCCTCGCGCTCGCCTGGGAATCCGGGGCGCAGCCCGTCGTCGTCCTGTCCAAGGCCGACCTCGTGCCGGACGCCGTCACCCTCTCCCATCTCGTCCAGGACGTGGAGACCAGCGCCCCCGGCGTGCCGGTGGTGCCCGTCAGCTCGCTCGACGGGGACGGGCTCGACGTGCTCGCGGCGATCGTCGGCGGTGGTACGTCCGTGCTGCTCGGGCAGTCCGGCGCGGGCAAGTCGACCCTCGCCAACGCGCTGCTCGGCGAGGACGTCATGACCGTCCAGGCCACCCGGGACGCCGACGGCAAGGGCCGGCACACCACGACCACCCGCAACCTGCTCGCACTGCCCGGCGGCGGTGTCCTGATCGACACCCCCGGACTGCGGGGCGTCGGACTCTGGGACGCCGAGACCGGCGTCGGGCAGGTGTTCTCCGAGATCGAGGAACTGGCCGAGCGATGCCGCTTCCACGACTGCGCCCACGAGGCCGAACCGGGCTGCGCGGTGCTGGCCGCCATCGAGACCGGTGAGCTGGCGGAGCGGCGACTGGACAGCTACCGCAAGCTCCTGCGGGAGAACCAGCGCATCGTCGCCAAGACGGACGCCCGGCTCCGGGCGGAGATCCGGAAGGACTGGAAGCGGAAGGGAGCGATCGGACGGGCCGCGATGGAGGCCAAGCGCGGATCACACTGGCGTTCGTAGGCGCGCCGCCATCGGCCGGATATGATCAACGGCCGCCCGAGGGGCGGTCAGGTGTTCGTATCGAGGGGGATGGCGATATGCGTTTCAGAGCTCTGGGTGTGGCGGCGGCCGTGGCGGGGGCCCTCGCGGTCACCGCCGCGCCGGCCGGCGCCGCGCAGAACTGGCAGGCGGTGAGCACCAACTCCACCTGGCACTGCGGTGGCTACAAGACCCACAAGGTCTCCGACAACGTCAAGTTCAAGGTCTGCGCCGTCATCAACGGCAGCAGGTACGGCCAGGCCGTCCTGGTCGTGCAGAACGCGGCGAGCGTGGCGGTGTCGATCAGTGGTGCGGTGAGCAGCAACTTCGGCAGCAACGTGGACTGCGCCGGCTACACGCTCAACGCCGGCTTCACCCGAGGATGCCTCGCGCCGACCAAATACGTCGGCAACGAGTCGATCTTCGTGGTCGCCGGCCGGCTGCGGCTCAACGGTGTCGACGACTGGTACTACGACACCGAGTTCTACGTCCCCTAGAGACCGTCCGGTCTCTCAGCCGAGGTGGGCCGGGTGGCCGTCGGCACCCGGAGCGCCGTGTCCGATTTCCGCCAGCGGCAGGCCGGCCCACAGCGGAGACTGGACGGGTGAGAGACCAGGTAACGGACGAGGACACCAGGTACGAGGCCGTACGCAGCCGCGACGCCCGTTTCGACGGCGTGTTCTTCTTCGCCGTCGAGACGACCGGCATCTACTGCCGGCCGAGCTGCCCCGCGGTCACCCCGAAGCGGGCCAACGTACGGTTCTTCGCCACGGCCGCCGCCGCGCAGGGCTCGGGCTTCCGGGCCTGCCGGCGGTGCCGGCCGGACGCCGTGCCCGGCTCCGCCGAGTGGAACGTCCGCGCGGACGTCGTGGGCCGGGCCATGCGGCTGATCACCGACGGTGTGGTGGACCGGGAGGGCGTCGCCGGTCTCGCCGCACGCCTCGGCTACAGCGCACGGCAGGTGCAGCGGCAGCTCACCGCCGAGCTAGGGGCCGGGCCGGTCGCGCTCGCCCGGGCCCAGCGCGCCCACACCGCGCGGGTGCTGCTCCAGACCACCGGGCTGCCGGTCACCGAGATCGGATTCGCGTCGGGTTTCGCCAGCATCAGGCAATTCAACGACACGATCCGGGCCGTCTACGCCTCCACCCCGAGCCAGCTGCGCGCCGCCGCCGTTCCGAAGGGCGGCCGGAACCGTCGTACGGCCACCCCGAACGCCGGCATCCCGCTGCGGCTCGCCCACCGCGGCCCCTACCAGGCCGGACCCGTCTTCGACCTGCTGGAACGCGAGGCCGTACCCGGCGTCGAGGACGTGAGCGGCGCGCCCGGAGCGCGCACCTACCGGCGCACGCTCCGGCTCCCGTACGGCACCGGCATCGTCGCCGTCGACGAGCGCCCCGGCACCGCCCGGACCGGGCTCGGCGCCCACCCCGGCGGCTGGCTCGACGCCCGGCTGCACCTCACCGACCCCCGCGACCTGACCACCGCCGTCCAGCGGCTGCGGCGGCTGTTCGACCTCGACGCCGACCCCTACGCCGTCGACGAGCGCCTCGCCGCCGACCCGCGGCTCGCACCCCTGGTCGCCGCCCGGCCCGGGCTGCGCTCGCCGGGGACCGCCGACCCGGAGGAACTCGCGGTGCGCGCGCTGACCGGCCGGACCGAGGCGGAACGGCTCGTACGGCGGTACGGCAAGGCGCTCGACGCCCCCTGCGGCAGCCTCACCCACCTCTTCCCCGAGCCGGCCGTCCTCGCCGGGGCCGAGCCCGGCGGCACCCTCGGCGCGCTCACCGCCGCCCTCGCCGACCACGCCGTACGCCTCGACCCGGGCGCCGACCGGGACGACGCGCAGGACGCCCTGCGCGCCGTGCCCGGCCTGGACGCCCGCACCATCGCCGAGATCCGCACCCGCGCCCTCGGCGACCCGGACGTGGCCCCGCCCGGCCTCGACGTCCCCGACAGCTGGCGCCCCTGGCGCTCGTACGCCTTGAACCACCTGCGTGCAGCAGGGGAGTGGGAGTTGTGATGACCACGACGTACTGGACGACCGCGGAGGGCCCTCTCGGTCCGCTGCTCCTCACCGCCGCACCGACCGGCGAGCTGACCTCGCTGTCCGTGCCCGGGCAGAAGGGCGGACGCGTGGTGCTGGACGACTGGCGGCAGGACCCGGGGCCCTTCCGTGCGGCCGAGGAGCAGCTCGCCGCCTACTTCGCCGGGGAACTGAAGGAGTTCCGGCTGCCGTGGCGCACCGACGGCACGGCCTTCCGGGAGAAGGTCTGGGCCGCGCTCGACGACATCCCCTACGGCTCGACCGTGACCTACGGCGAGATCGCCGCGCGGATCGGAGCGCCCAGGGCGGCCGTACGGGCCGTCGGCGGGGCGATCGGCGCCAATCCGCTGCTGGTGGTCCGGCCGTGCCATCGGGTGATCGGCGCCGACGGCACACTGACCGGCTACGCGGGCGGCCTGGATCGCAAGGTACGGCTGCTCACGCACGAGGGTGTGCTCTAGGCCTTCGACCACAGGGCCCATGGGCGTTCTCAGCCCCAGAAGACCGCGCCGATCCAGGCCGCCGCGATCAGCTGGCAGGTGAACAGTTCGGCCAGGATGCTGGAGCCGCCCGAGCGCATCACCGTGCGCAGGGCGGCGACCGCGTCGCCATGGCGGCCGAGGCGGCGGCGTTCGCAGAGGTAGATACCGGCCAGGAATCCGGGGATGGCACCGAGCACGGGGAGCAGGACGAAGCCGAGAATGGATCCGGCTCCGGCCCAGGCCAGCATGCGGCGGTTGGTGCCGCTCGCCCGGAGCCGCCGGGGCGGCAGGGCCCAGCGCACGCCCTGGGAGACGAACATCAGGACCGTGGCACCCACCAGGGTCCACCACGCGACGGGCTGGGGATCCTTCAGCGCCCACCACATGACCGCGGCCCACACCAGCAACGACCCGGGCACCGCGGGCAGCAGCACTCCGCACAGACCGAGCAGGATGACCAGCCCGACCAGCAGGAGGTCCCACACTCCCATCTGACCAGCCTGCCGGAATCCGTGAGAAGTCGCAGGTCAGAAGCGTTGCCGTGGTCAGGACCCGCAGGTCAGCCGCCCGGGACCCGTCGTCTGCCCATATCGCATGGCCGTTCTAGGGATCACTCGAGCCGCCGTTTCACCGTGCCGTGACGGGCCGGTTTTTCCGGAAGCCCCGTTTTCATCCCGGCCGTGCGGTGGACAATCAGGGGCATGAGTCAGCAGGGGGGAAGGCCCACCGGTCATGACGACGACTGGTGGAGGCACTTGTACGACGACTCCACCGACGACACGGGCCCCACACCCGCCCCGGATTCCCTGGACGACCGCTTCGCCTCGGCGGCGGGGGCGGTAGGGGACCCGGCGGACGAGCGGCCCGCCTCCGAGCCGGTCGTCCCGGCGCCCCGGGCAGGCGCCGCCGAGGTCACGGACACGCCGCGCCGCGCGCCCTGGGAGCCGCCGTCGTCCCGGCTCACGGACCCGGTGACCTTCCCGACCGCCGCGAAGCCGCCGGGGCGGTCCGGGCAGGTACCGGATCGGCCCCCCACGGCCGACGCGACCTCACCGGCCTCGGAGGCCCCGCCGGAGCCCCCCGCGACGACGGGCCCCAGCTCGCGGACCCCCCAGGTCCCACCCCCGGCCCCTCCACCCCTCCCCACCACCCCACCCTCCTGGCCCAGCCCGGAATTCCGCCCCGCCACACCGGACACCCCGCCCCGAGCCGCCGACCCGGCGCTCGCTCCGCCTCGCCCAGCCGATCCACCGCTCCCACCGCCCCCTCCCGCCGACCCCCCGTCCGACCGACCCGCCCCCCGGATCGAGCGGCCCGCGTACTCCCCCCGGCCCCGTGGATACGTGGGGTCCCGGCCGCCCACCTACGACGCCGAGCCCGTCGCGCTTCCGGCGGCCGACCCCGATGATCTCGATGACCTGGTCGCGGACACCGTGCTCGACGGGGCCCGGTACGGGGCCTGCACGTTGCGGGCCGTGTCCCTGCGGGGGGACTCCGCGCGGTATCGAGGGGAGCCGCGCCGCGACTCGTTGCTCACCGCGCGCTTCGGCACGGGCGAGCAGGCGCTGCTGCTGGTGGCGATGGCGACCGGGGCCCGTGCCACGCCGGGGGCGCACCGGGCCGCCGCCGAGGCCTGTCACTGGATCGGGCGGGCCGTCGGGCGCAGTCATGCCCGGCTCGTGGCGGACATAAGGGACGGCCGTCGGGGCGACCTCAAGTCCGGACTGCACCGCCTCACCGACCGCAGTCTCGGCAAGCTCCGCGCCAGCGCCTCCGAACAGGGCGTCGACCCGGAGGAGTACGCCGCCGGCCTGCGCTGCCTTCTGCTGTCGGCCGATCCGGAGTGCCGTACGCGCGTCTTCTTCGGCGTCGGGCCCGGCGGGCTGTTCCGGCTGCGGGACGGTGAATGGCAGGACATCGAACCGCAGGTCGCCGAGATCAAGGGGGAGCCCGTGATGGGCTTCGGGTCGCCGCCCTCCGAGACACCCGAGGGAGATCGGTTCACCATGGACCTGGGGATTCCGACCCCGCCCAGCCCTTACGAACCGGCCCCGGAGCCACCCCGCGAACCCTTCCGCTTCCGTACGTCCATCGCCCGCCCGGGTGACACGCTCCTGCTGTGCAGCGGCGGCCTCGCCGACCCGCTGCGCGGCGAACCCGAACTGGGCGACTACCTCGCCGAGCGGTGGTCCCGCCCCGACCCGCCCGGCCTCGCCGCCTTCCTCGCGGACTCCCAGGTGCGGGTCAAGGGCTACGCGGACGACCGTACGGCCGCCGCCGTTTGGGAGGCGTGAGCGCGCACCCTGTGACTTGATGGAACCCGGAGGGACTCCCAGGAGACCGAAGGGGCAGACGAGAGCCATGGCCAAACAGAACGTCGCGGAACAGTTCGTCGACATCCTGACCCGTGCCGGAGTCAAACGTCTCTACGGGGTCGTCGGCGACAGCCTGAACCCGGTGGTCGACGCCGTCCGCCGCAACTCCGCCATCGACTGGATCCATGTCCGGCACGAGGAGACCGCCGCCTTCGCCGCAGGCGCCGAAGCCCAGATCACGGGCAGGCTCGGCGCCTGTGCCGGCTCCTGCGGGCCCGGCAACCTCCACCTCATCAACGGTCTGTACGACGCCCACCGCTCCATGGCGCCCGTCCTCGCCCTCGCCTCCCACATCCCCTCCAGCGAGATCGGCCTCAACTTCTTCCAGGAGACCCACCCCGACCGGCTGTTCGCCGAGTGCAGCCACTACAGCGAGCTGATCTCCAGCCCGAAGCAGATGCCCCGGCTGCTCCAGACCGCCATCCAGAACGCCGTCGGCCGCAGCGGCGTCAGCGTCGTCTCCCTGCCCGGCGACATCGCCGACGAGCCCGCCCCGGAGAAGGCCGCCGAGACCGCCCTCGTCACCTCCCGGCCGACGGTCCGCCCGGGCGACGAGGAGATCGACCGGCTCGTGAAGATGATCGACGAGGCCGGCAAGGTCACCCTGTTCTGCGGCAGCGGCACCCAGGGCGCGCACGCCGAGGTCATGGAGTTCGCCGGGAAGGTCAAGTCCCCGGTGGGGCACGCGCTGCGCGGCAAGGAATGGATCCAGTACGACAACCCGTACGACGTGGGCATGAGCGGGCTCCTCGGCTACGGCGCCGCCTACGAGGCCACCCACGAGTGCGACCTGCTGATCCTGCTCGGCACCGACTTCCCCTACAACGCCTTCCTCCCCGACGACGTAAAGATCGCCCAGGTCGACGTCCGGCCCGAACACCTCGGCCGTCGCTCGAAGCTGGACCTCGCCGTGTGGGGCGACGTACGGGAGACACTGCGCTGTCTGATCCCGCGGGTGCGGGAGAAGAAGAACCGCCGCTTCCTCGACCGGATGCTGAAGAAGCACGCGGACGCGCTGGAGGGGGTGGTGAAGGCGTACACCCGCAAGGTGGAGAAGCACACGCCGATCCACCCCGAGTACGTCGCGTCCGTACTGGACGAAGTGGCCTCCGACGACGCCGTGTTCACCGTCGACACCGGCATGTGCAACGTCTGGGCCGCCCGCTACATCACGCCCAACGGCCGCCGCCGCGTGATCGGCTCCTTCTCCCACGGCTCGATGGCCAACGCGCTGCCCATGGCGATCGGCGCGCAGTTCACCGACCGCAAGCGGCAGGTCGTGTCGATGTCCGGCGACGGCGGGTTCTCCATGCTGATGGGCGACTTCCTGACGCTGGTGCAGTACGACCTCCCGGTCAAGGTCGTCCTGTTCAACAACTCCTCCCTCGGCATGGTCGAGTTGGAGATGCTGGTCGCCGGGCTGCCGTCCTACGGCACCGCCAACAAGAACCCCGACTTCGCCGCCGTCGCCCGGGCCTGCGGCGCGTACGGCGTACGGGTCGAGAAGCCCAAGGAACTCGCCGGCGCCCTCAAGGACGCCTTCAAGCACAAGGGCCCGGCCCTCGTCGACGTCGTCACCGACCCCAACGCGCTGTCCATCCCACCGAAGATCAAGGCCGAGATGGTGACCGGCTTCGCCCTGTCCGCCTCCAAGATGGTGCTGGACGGCGGGGTCGGCCGGATGCTCCAGATGGCCCGCTCCAACCTGCGCAACGTGCCCCGGCCTTGAGCGCGGTCAGCTGTAAGGCCCCCACTGGCGTGCCGAGGTGTCGTACATGTACCGGGGCAGGCCCTTGATGCCGCTGGTGCGGAACGGCCGACCGGCGTCGTCGATACGGACCGTGCCCTTGCGGCCCTGGGAGGACCAGTCCAGCTCCAGGTACCAGCGGCAGTCGCACGTCACGGTCCGCGCGGTGACCAGCAGCACCTCGGGGTCCTCGGCCGAGACGCGGTACGGCATGCGCACCGCCGGGATCGGCACGCCGGTGTCGCTCCCGGCGACCGCGTGGGCGATGGGGCGGTCCTTGTCCAGGTCCACGTCGAAGGAGCGCGGGGTGACCGCACCGCCGCAGCCCTGGTCCATGGCGTAGGCGTTGCCCGGGGCGGGGGCCGTGCGCCCCACCACGCGCACGCGCAGCGCGTTCAGCACGACGGCCGTGTCGGTCCGCCCCTGCACCGACAGTTCCACGAGCGTCTCGCCGCCGTGCACCGCGCCCTGCGTCGCCGCCCAGGTCCCGGCGTCCTGCGGGGCCGGGGGCGGGGGCACCTGCCGCGGCGGCTTGGCGATGACGTAGTCGTGACCGCAGCCGAGCTTCCAGGCCTGGGAGTTGACGGACCAGGTGAGAGGCAGGGCGGGCTTCTTCCCGCTGCGCGGCGGGGTGGTGGTGGTCCGGGCGGAGGGGGCGGGGGAAGATCTCTTCTTCCTCTTCGGGGTGGCGGATGCGGAAGGCCGCTCGGAGGCGGGGGTGCCGCTCGGGGTGGGCGAGGTGCTGCTTCGGTCCGGTGCCTTGGCTTCCGTCGTGCCGGACGCGGCGGGTCCGGCCGTACGGGCACGGTCGGCGGCGGAGCGCCGTCCGTCCGGCAGCGCCGACAGACTCCCGAGCGTCGCGAGCACCGCACAGGCGGCGGCCAGCCCGATCGCGACGCGCCTGCGGCGGTACCAGGGGTGGCGGGGGAGCGGGGACGGGTCCGGGTCGCCCGCTTCCTCCCCGGCAGGTGTCGTCTCCTCCGCCGCACTCGCCGTACGAGGCCGCCGGCGTGCCGCCACCGCCAGGAGCCAGCGGCGGTGGAGCTCCAGGCGTTCCTCCGGGGTCGCCCCGCAGAGCGCGGCGAAACGCTCCACGGGGGCGAAGTCGACAGGGACCGCCTCGCCCGCGCAATAGCGGTGCAGGGTCGAGGTGTTCATGGCCAGACGGCGGGCCAGCGCACCGTAACTGCGGTCCGTGCGCTCCTTCAGCGCCCTCAGCAGCGCCGCGAACTCACCGACGTCGTCCACGTCGTCCTGTGCCGACACGGTTCCCCCGCCCTCGTAAGGTCCGACCCGGCCCGGGACGGCATCCCAGGCACCCTTGTACCTGCACGTCAGACGGGCTGGGATGGTTCCACCCCGGCCGATCGGCAGCGGGCTGTTGCGCCCGGCCGCTGTGACCGCTGATGCTCTTGGTGTCGCACCGACCAGGCCCGGGCCGACCAGCCGGCCTCGCCGCGGCATCCACGTCCACGCACTCATCCACGGGGGAACACCCATGTCCATGCGCATCCGAACGAGCGCTCTCACCGCACTCACCGTCGCCGCCCTCGCGGCGGGCACGGTCCTCACGGCACCGGCCGCCGGCGCCGCGCCGAAGGCCGCCGCGCCCAAGTTCCTGTCGGCGTCCCAGCTGCCGCCGCACCCGACCTCGTCCTGGACCGCCGGGCCGGTCACCGAGGGGTTCCCGGAGGGACTCGGCTTCTGCGTGAGTACGGAGGGTGTGCTCGACTACGACTACCGGCACCGGGAGTTCCGGACCGACCTGGACACCAGCGCCGTGCAGTTGACCGTCGTGACGGGCTCAGCCGCCCAGGCCAAGGCCCTGGCGAAGCACTACGACGACCTGATCCGCACCTGCGCGGACCGCATCGAGGAGTCCTCCCCCGACATCGAGGCCGAGGGCCGGGACTACGGCTCGCTGCCGGTCGAGGAGGGCGCCCGCGTCCGCGGACTGCACACCGAGACCTCCTGGGGGGCCACGGACATCGCACTGCTGTCCGTCGGACAGGACGGCAGGACCGTCACCGTCGTGGAGTGGGGGCAGATGGGCGACTTCGGCGACGCCCCCGTGGCCGCCTTCAAGAAGACGACGACCACCGCCGTCAAGAAGCTGTACTGACCGCGCGACCACCGGAGAGAACCAGGGCCGTCCTCCCGCCACGGGGGTGGGGAGGACGGCCCTGTTCCGGTCAAGGGCCCGGGGAAGACCGTCGTACTTCGGCCAACTTCACCGGACCGCCGCGCACGGGGGCCGGCTGCCCCGCTCCTTCGTCGCGTACGCAAGGATCGGCAGCCGGCCCTCGGTACTTCGGCCGATCTCCTGCGGTCACGATCCGCACGAGGACATGTACCGGCTACCCTCTTGTCCCCCTCTCCGCATCCGCCGTACCGCTCAGCGGCCCGCAGCCCGGCCCGCCGGTCCCGTCCGATTGGCCGAACACCCGGTCGTTGACGACTCGACATGACTGCCGCGTGTCCGATCGGGCATGGATCCCCGTGAACGTGTTCGAGGCAGGAGGGGAACCGACATCGGCGCGCGGGCGGGGGTCATGGAGAGGCAGGCACGAGGAGGCGGTCCCATAACGATCGGGGCCTTCTCGGCGAAGACGGCGGACGACAAGACCGACGACGACACGGAGCAGGTGCCCGTGCCTCAGCTGAGGCGCAGACTCGGGCGGGCGGACCTGCGGGCCGTGCCGGAAGCCCGCAGGGCCCTGCGGGAGCTGCTCGGGCAGTGGGGGAGGACCGGGCGATCGGACGTAGCGGAACTGCTCACCAGCGAACTCGTCACCAACGCGATCGTCCACACCGATCGCGACGCGCTCCTGACGGCCACGGTCGGACCGCGTGGACTGCGGGTGGAGGTAAGGGACTTCGTGGCCCGCAGACCCCGGCTGCGCGTACCGATCGCCGACGACGGTACGAACGGCAGGGGCCTGTTCCTCGTTCAGTCCCTCGCGGACTCCTGGGGCGTCAGGCCGCACGGAGTGGGCAAGGCCGTCTGGTTCGAGCTGGAGGCCGAGGCGGCGTGAACGGGAAGGGGGCGCGGCCCGCAGGCCACGCCCCCTTCCCGGCTGTTCGGCCGGACTAGCCGAACTGCTGCTCCAAATCCTTGAGCTTGCGCTCCAGGGAGTCGAGACGCGGCAGTGCCATGGTGTCGTCCTCTGCGGTGAGGTCGACGGTCACCGGGTCAGCTCCTTTGCGAGCGGGCTGCAGGGAGGGACGCGAGCGGACGGGCAGCGGCTCCGGCGCGGATATGGCAGGCTCCGCGGTGACCTGCGAGGAGCCGCGCTCCACCTGCACCTCGAGCTGCCGGCCGCCACCGCGGCCGAAGTGGCCGCGGTGACCGCGGCTGATCGCCTTCAACTGGGCTCGCTCCACGCGCTGCTGGTCGCGGCGCCGCTGCCGGGCCTCGTCCTTCTTGCGCTTGTCGTCGCGCACCTCGTCGACCGCCTCGTCGAGGCTGCGCACGCCCTCCAGGAGCATCAGCGACCAGGCGCTGTACGTCTCCCGGGGGGCCCGCAGCCAGCGGACGATACGGATCTGCGGCAGCGGGCGCGGCACCAGGCCCTGCTCCCGCAGGGCGGCGCGGCGGGTCTGCTTCAGCGCGCGGTCGAAGAGCACCGCCGCGGACAGCGACATGCCGGCGAAGAAGTGGGGGGCGCCGTCGTGGCCGATGCCCCTGGGCGCGTGCACCCAGTTGAACCAGGCGGCGGCGAGGGCGAACGTCCAGACCAGTATCCGGGAGCCGAGCGCCGCGTCACCGTGGCTGGCCTCGCGCACCGCGAGCACGGAGCAGAACATCGCCGCGCCGTCCAGGCCGAACGGGACGAGGTACTGCCAGCCGCCGCTGAGGCCGAGGTTCTGCTCGCCGAAGCCGACCAGGCCGTGGAAGGAGAGTGCGGCGGCGACGGCCGCGCAGCAGAAGAGGAGGACGTAGGAGACGGTGCCGTAAAGGGCCTCCTTGCGTCTGCGGCGTTCCTCGCTGCGCTCCCAGGAATCGTCCGCGCTCGTGTCCTTGACCGAGGAGCGCTTGCCGCGCGCGAGAACCGCTATCGCCGCCAGCATGCCCAGGAGGAGCACGGCGCCCGGAAGCAGCCAGTTCAGCGATATGTCGGTCAGTTTCATCTGGGTGGTCCCTTGCATTGGGATAGGGCGTAACGCCCGCCATAGTGGCCCAATCCCAACGGCCCTCAGGGGGTTTCGGGGCAAGAGGCCGCCAAGGAAGTGCAAGGGAATGTTCAGGGCGGCGTTCTGCTCGAACTGCCGCGTGAGGGGCGGGAGTTGAGTTCGAACAAGACTACCCGTACGGGTGGTTCTCCGGAAAGTTCCTGCGAGTTCCCGCGATGATCTTACGGGTGGAGCCGACTAATTCTGAGTGCGTCTCAACTGGCGGTGGCCAGCAGCTTGGTGACCCGGTCGGCGTCGCAGGTGCGCGGGCAGGTGGCGCAGGTGTCCTGCGGGCGCAGTGTGTAGAACATGCAGCAGCTCGCGCGGTCCCGGGTGCGCAGCGGCTCGCCGCCGGGGCCGGTCAGCTCCCGGAACGCCGCCGTGCCCACGTACGGCTTCGTCGCGCCCGGCAGGAGCAGTTCCAGCTCGCGCATCGCGCGCCGTTCCTCGATCTCGCCGAACAGCTGGGCGACGTACCAGAGCCCCTCTACGATCTCGTCGGTCGCCATGCCCCACAGGGCCCGGCCGCGACGCCGCATCCGGGGGCCGAAACCGGTCAGGACCGGCTCCAGGTGCTCGGCGACCGCCGACCGCACCTCGGCCCGCAGCGCGTCCTCGTCCGGGACGACCCGGGCGCCGGGCAGTGCGGCGGCCTCGTCGCCGGGCAGACAGGCGAAGCCGGCCGGGCGGACGGCCATGCGGCCGATGGGGTGGCCGGGGGCGGTGCGGTCGTACGAGACGTGCGTCGCGGGGTAGCGGGGCACGCGGCGGTTCAGGAACCAGGGGACGGTGATCAGGAGGCAGGCGGGCCAGGCGTAGCGGTGCAGGCCGAAGCTGGCGACGACGTCGGGGCGGGCCCGCTGGTCGTAGTCCCGCTCTATCTGATCCTCGTCCCAGGACAGGAAGGCGTCGAGGGCGGGACCGGCGGCCGCGAGGTCGGTGGCCGCGGCCCAGGCGCCGCCCTGCGGGGTCGCGTCCCCGGGGTTCAGTTCGGTGACGGCGAGCCCCGGGAGGACCTCGGCCAGACGGGCGTAGGCGCCGGAGACGGCCGAACGGGGCACGGGCATGCGATCACCGATCCACGTCTGGATAAGAGCGGGGGTTCTTGGAGGTAAGCCTAACCTAACCCAAGATCGCTGGGATTTGAACTGGCGGCCGGTGCGCTTATGGTGCTTGACGGAGAAGTGACAACCCGCCGTAATGACCCCAAGTACCGATACGTCCGGAGGAGGACCCTTGAAGCAGGGCGCGCAGGGTTCCGCCGGGACGGGGGAGCCCTGGCCGGCTGTGCCGGCTGCCGGGCAGGCTCGGGTGCCGCGGCAGGCCGGGGCGGCGAGGGTCGAGGGGGTGGCGGGAGCCGACGGTGCGGTGCGCGGTGAGCACACGCACGGTGAGCCGGTCCTCCCGCGGCCCAGGCCCGTCGTCCAGCGGTCCTCCGTGCGCGGGCAGATCGTGGACGCGCTGCGGGCCGCGCTGGTGGCCGGGGATCTGAGGCCCGGTGAGGTGTACTCGGCGCCGGTGCTGGGCGAGCGGTTCGGGGTGTCGGCGACGCCGGTGCGCGAGGCGATGCAGCAGCTGGCCATCGAGGGTGCCGTCGAGGTTGTGCCGAACCGTGGGTTCCGGGTGGTCGAGCGGGGGGCGCGGGAGCTGGCGGAACTGGCCGAGGTCCGGTCCCTGATCGAGGTCCCGGTGATGCTGCGGCTGGCCCGTACTGTTCCCGCCGAGCGCTGGGCCGAGCTCCGGCCGCTCGCCGAGGCGACGGTCCGCGCGGCGTCCTCCGGCTGCCGCGCGACCTATGCGGAGTCCGACCGGGTGTTCCACCGGGCCGTGCTGTCCCTCTCCGGCAACGAGCAGCTGGTCCAGATCGCGGAGGACCTGCACCGGCGGGCGCAGTGGCCGCTGGTCGGGGGCGGGCCGGGCGGTCGGGGGCGGGCCGACCTGGTGGCGGACGCGCATGAACACACGGCGTTGCTGGACGCGTTGATCGCCCGGGATCTGGATGTGGTGCGGGGGCTGGTGGGGGAGCACTTCACGGGCGCGGGCTGAGGGGAGCGCGCGTCGCGCCTTTCGCCGGGTGGTGGGTCGGGGACGTGTCGGGGGGTGTCCGTCCTCGGAACGGCGCGATGGGGTTGGACGCCGACTGACTGGCGTTGACGCGCCAACCAGCTGCGGGCGGACACCCCCCGACACGTCCCCTTCCGTGCGTACCCAGCTGCGGGCATGCGTGCCGCTGGGGGCGGCACGGGTGGGCGCAGCGGCACCTCGTCGCGCCGAGCTGCGCACCCACCCGGCCTCAGCTGCCACGCCGGGTGCCTCGTGACGTGCTCAAGCTGTCGCCGCCGGCGGCAACGGGGCCAACTGCCGTGCCAGCCACGTCGGTACGCCCCCGAGCAGCCGGTACAGCCGCCGGGCCTCCTCCCGCAGCCGGGACGCCTCCGGCTCGGTCTCCGTGTCGGCCAGGGACACCAGGGCCGGGGCCGTACCCACGAGATACCCCAGCTCCTCCCGGATCCGCAGCGACTCCGCGAAACCATGGCGGGCCTCGGCCAACTCCCCGTCCCGCAGGGCGAGTCCGGCCAGATGGCGCCAGGTGAACGACAGCAACAGGGGGTTGGCGTGCGCCGTAGCCCCCGCGTGCGCACGGCGGTACGCCGCCCGCGCCGCCTGCGGGGCACTCGTCAGGTTCTCCGCCAGCAGACCGCGACGGAAGTCCAGCAGGGCCCGCTGCGCGGCCCCCGGAGGGATCAGCGCGGCCGCCCGCCCCAGCGCGGCCCGCGCCTCGTCGGCCCGGTCCCGCACCACGAGCAGCGTCGACGCGTAGGCCAAGTAACCGCGTTCACAAGCGGCCGCGCCCCGCTCGTCGTCGGTGTGGGCCAGCGCCTCGGCCGTGCGCAGCGCGTCCTCGGCCTCCTCCCAGCCCCGCTCGGTGTACAGACACCGTTCCACCAGCAACGACGCGCGTTGGAGCGCCGCCGCGGGCGTGTCCGGCAGCAGCAGGGCGGCCGCGTCGGCCCAGCACCCGCGTGAGCGCAGCCGCCATACCGCGGTCTGGAGGGGATCGTCGCCAGCGGTCGTTCCGTTACCAGACATGGCGGTATGCGCCACGTTGCCCTCCCCGAGCACGCCATCGAGCTGTTGAGTGGTGGCGGCATCTCAGCACGAATCGCGGCGTCGGGCCAAGAGGGTGGGTGAAGGATTTCACAAAGTCGTGGGACTCAGGGGCGTCCCGTGTTTGGGGACGGGACAGCCCGGGTCTCAGCTCATACGCAGGGCCAGGAAGAAATCCAGCTTGTCCTCGAGCCGCGACAGGTCACGGCCCGTCAACTGCTCGATCCGTCCGACCCGGTAGCGCAGCGTGTTGACGTGCAGGTGGAGGCGGCCGGCGCAGCGGGTCCAGGAGCCGTCGCAGTCCAGGAACGCCTCCAGGGTGGGGATCAGCTCGGCCCGGTGGCGGCGGTCGTAGTCCCGGAGGGGGTCCAGGAGGCGGGCCGTGAAGGCGCGGCGGACGTCGTCCGGGACGAAGGGGAGCAGGAGGACGTGCGACGCCAGTTCCTGGTGGCCCGCCGCGCAGACCCGGCCCGGGCGTGCCGCCGCCACCCGGCGGGCGTGGCGGGCCTCCTCCAGGGCGCCTCGCAGGCCCTCCGCCGAGTGCACGGCCGCGCTGACGCCGATGGTGAGGTGCCCGTCGCCGTCGAGACCCGCCGTGAGGGGGTCCCGTACGGATTCCAGGAGTGCGTCCGCGAGGACGCCGGTCTCGGAGCCGTCGTGCTCCGCCGTGACGGCGGGCAGGGGGACCAGGGCGATGGCCTCGTCGCCGGTGTGGGCGACGGCGATGCGGTCGGAGTGCTCCGGGCCCGCCGCCAGAGGGTCGACGAGGATCTCCTCCAGCAGGGCCTGGGCCACCGGGCCGCCCTCGATCTCGTCCCCGTCCCAGTCGACGCGGGCCACGACCACCTGCCAGTGCGGCGCGGCCCCGAGGCCGGGCAGCAGCACCGGCGCGGCCACGCGCAGGCGGGCGGCGATCTCGGCGGGGGCCGCGCCCGTCTGGACCAGTTCCAGCACCTCCTGGGCGAGACGGCGGCGGACCGTGCGGGCCGCGTCGCGGCGGTCCCGCTCGACCGCGATCAGCTGGGTGACACCGTGCAGCAGGTCGAGGCGCTCCTCGGCCCAGTCCCCGGCGTCCGCCTCGACGGCCAGCAGCCAGTCGGACAGCAGGGTCTCGCGGGCGTCGCGGGCGGTTTGCGGGGAGCGGACCGTCGAGCGGATCGGGAACAGGGAGTAGGTGGTGCCGCCCAGGAGGACGCGGTGCGGGGCGCGGCGGCCCGTGCGGGTGGCGGTCAGGTGTTCCGCCGCCAGTCGTCCGCAGGTCTCGGCGGGCAGAGCGGGCCCCGCGGCCTTCGAGCCCGCGATCAGCCGGCCGGTGGGGGCGAGCACCCAGGCCCGCAGGTCCAGGTCCGAGCCGAGCAGGTCCAGGACCACGTCCGGGCCGCCGCCCGCCGGGCCCGAGGTCATCATCCGGCGGTGGCGGTCGACCACCGCCGCGAGGTCTCCGGCGCGCTCACCTGAGACCTGTCGTACGACGTGCTCGGTGATCGTTGCGAACGCCACCGACTCGTGCACCGCGAAGAGGGGGAGACGGTGGCGGGCGCAGGCCGTGACCAGGTCGGCCGGGACGTCTCCGAGCTCGGCCTCGCCCGCGGCGAGGGCCGTCACGCCCTGCTGCACCAGGATCCGCACGAAGGGCTCCGAGTCCTCGGCGTCATGGCGCCAGGCCAGGCCCGTGAGCAC
This sequence comes from Streptomyces purpurascens, assembly GCF_045040895.1. Lineage (NCBI taxonomy): Bacteria > Bacillati > Actinomycetota > Actinomycetes > Kitasatosporales > Streptomycetaceae > Streptomyces > Streptomyces purpurascens. The sequence continues at coordinate 7,467,622 of NZ_CP108341.1, forward strand.
CAGCTCGCCGCCCGAGAGGTAGCGGCTGGGGTCGCGGAGGTCGGTGGTCATCACGCCGCGCACCGAGCGGTCCAGCTCTTCCTCGCCGCCGAGCAGCTTGAGGCCCAGCGCGTCGGTGTCCAGCAGTGCGCGCAGCCGCATTCTCGTCGCCGCCGTTCTTTGTCTCGAAATCAGTGGTGGATCTTGGTGGGGTGCGGGGTGAACGTCTGTTCGTCGGGCTGGTGAGCGATGTTCACCAGCCCCGAACCGTTGTCCCGGCTGTGTCCCAGGTCACGCGGCTGTGTCGCGCGTTTCCACAGGAGAACGAGGAGGTTTCTGATGGCCTCCGTTCATACGAATCTACAAGATGCCCGTCCTGGCCAGCCAACTCCTTCATGGTTTCCGTGACTGACCCCGTCGGAGTACCGCGCTGTGTACTGAGGCCACTACGCGTAAACAGCACATGAACGAGCCGGGACCGCCGCACACGGATTGGCTCAATCTGAACGCCCCACGAGATGACGGAGAAGAGAGCCGGTCATGGACTTCCTTCGCCCCGCCAGCTGGGAGGAGGCGCTCGCCGCGAAAGCCGAGCACCCCACAGCTGTGCCGATTGCGGGTGGCACCGACGTGATGGTCGAGATCAACTTCGACCACCGCCGGCCCGAGTACCTCATGGACCTGAACCGCGTCGGCGATCTCTCCGAGTGGGAGGTCGGCGAGGAGAGCGTACGGCTGGGTGCCTCCGTGCCGTACACGAAGATCATGGAGAACCTGCGCGCGGAACTGCCGGGGCTGGCCCTCGCCTCGCACACGGTCGCCTCCCCGCAGATCCGCAACCGCGGCGGCGTCGGCGGCAACCTCGGCACCGCCTCCCCGGCCGGCGACGCCCACCCCGCCCTGCTCGCCGCGGGCGCGGAGGTGGAGGTCGAGTCGGTGCGCGGGTCGCGCCGTATCCCGATCGACGAGTTCTACAAGGGGGTGAAGCGCAACGCGCTGGCGGCCGATGAGCTGATCCGGGCCGTGCACGTCAAGAAGGCCGACGGGCCGCAGCAGTTCTCCAAGGTGGGGACCAGGAACGCGATGGTCATCGCCGTGTGCGCGTTCGGGCTCGCGCTGCATCCCGAGACGCGGACCGTGCGGACGGGTATCGGCTCGGCCGCCCCGACCCCCATTCGGGCCAAGGCCGCCGAGGAGTTCCTGAACGCCGCTCTGGAGGAGGGCGGCTTCTGGGACAACGGGAAGATCGTCACCCCGTCGGTCGCCAAGCAGTTCGCCGACCTGTGCTCCGCCGCCTGCAACCCGATCGACGACGTCCGGGGCACCGCGAGCTACCGCCGCCACGCCGTCGGCGTCATGGCCCGCCGCACGCTGACCTGGACCTGGGAGTCCTACCGCGGCGCCCGCCGCCACACGGAGGGAGCTGCGTAATGCGCGTCAACTTCACGGTCAACGGCCGTCCGCAGGAAGCCGACGACGTCTGGGAGGGCGAGTCCCTGCTGTACGTGCTGCGGGAGCGCATGGGCCTTCCCGGGTCGAAGAACGCCTGTGAGCAGGGGGAGTGCGGGTCCTGCACGGTCCGGCTCGACGGGGTGCCGGTGTGCTCGTGTCTGGTGGCCGCCGGGCAGGCGGAGGGCCGCGAGGTCGTCACCGTCGAGGGGCTCGCGGACTTCGCCAAGCAGCGCGCCGAGAGCGGCTGCGCGAGCGGGGCCTGCGGTACGTCGCTGCAGGACGCCCAGGAGTGGCAGGCCAAGGGCACCGACTCGCAGACCGGCGAGGGCACCGAACTCTCCCCGATCCAGCAGGCGTTCATCGACGCCGGCGCCGTCCAGTGCGGATTCTGCACGCCCGGACTGCTGGTCGCCGCCGACGAGATGCTGGAGCGCAACCCCAACCCGAGCGACGCGGACATCCGTGAGGCGCTGTCGGGCAACCTGTGCCGCTGCACCGGCTACGAGAAGATCATGGACGCGGTCCGCCTGGCGGCCGCCCGGCAGGGAGAGGCGGTCTGAGCATGCCCACCAATGGCGCACCTACGAAGATCACCCAGGGCTCCCGGACCAAGGGCGGCATCGGCGAGTCCACGCTCCGCCCGGACGGCACCCTCAAGGTCACCGGCGAGTTCGCGTACTCGTCCGACATGTGGCACGAGGACATGCTGTGGGGCCAGATCCTCCGGTCGACCGTCGCGCACGCCGAGATCGTGTCCATCGACACCAGCGAGGCACTGGCCACGCCGGGCGTCTACGCCGTGCTGACGTACGACGACCTGCCCACCGAGGTGAAGAACTACGGGCTGGAGATCCAGGACACCCCGGTCCTCGCCCACGGCAAGGTCCGCCACCACGGAGAGCCGGTCGCGATCGTCGCCGCCGATCATCCGGAGACGGCCCGCCGCGCCGCCGCGAAGATCAAGGTCGACTACCGCGAACTGCCCGTCATCACCGACGAGGCCTCGGCGACCGCGCCGGACGCGATCCTCGTCCACGAGGGCCGCGACGACCACCACGCCGGGCACGTCCCGCACCCGAACATCGTCCACCGCCAGCCGATCATCCGCGGTGACGTCGACGCCGCTCGGCAGCGGGCCGACGTCATCGTCGAGGGCGAGTACACCTTCGGCATGCAGGATCAGGCCTTCCTCGGCCCCGAGTCCGGCCTCGCCGTGCCGGAGGAGGACGGCGGCGTCCACCTCTACATCGCCACCCAGTGGCTGCACAGCGATCTGCGCCAGATCGCGCCCGTGCTCGGCCTGCCCGAGGACAAGGTGCGGATGACGCTGTCCGGCGTCGGCGGCGCGTTCGGCGGCCGCGAGGACCTGTCGATGCAGATCCACGCCTGCCTGCTCGCGCTGCGCACGGGCAAGCCCGTCAAGATCGTCTACAACCGGTTCGAGTCCTTCTTCGGGCACGTCCACCGCCACCCGGCGAAGCTGTACTACGAGCACGGGGCCACGCGCGACGGCAAGCTGACCCACATGAAGTGCCGGATCGTCCTGGACGGCGGCGCCTACGCCTCCGCCTCCCCGGCCGTCGTCGGCAACGCCTCCTCGCTGTCCGTCGGCCCGTACGTGATCGACGACGTGGACATCGAGGCCGTCGCCCTCTACACCAACAACCCGCCCTGCGGCGCCATGCGCGGCTTCGGCGCGGTCCAGGCGTGCTTCGCCTACGAGGCGCAGATGGACAAGGTGGCGAAGAAGCTCGGCATGGATCCGGTGGAGTTCCGGCAGCTCAACGCCATGGAGCAGGGCACGCTCCTGCCGACTGGCCAGCCCGTCGACTCCCCGGCCCCCGTCGCCGAACTCCTGCGCCGCGTCAAGGCGATGCCGATGCCGCTGGAGCGCCAGTGGGAGTCCAGCGAGGGCGCCGACGTACGGCAGCTGCCGGGCGGCCTGTCCAACACCACGCACGGGGAAGGCGTCGTACGCGGTGTCGGCTACGCGGTCGGGATCAAGAACGTGGGCTTCTCCGAGGGGTTCGACGACTACTCGACCGCGAAGGTGCGGATGGAGGTCGTGGGCGGCGAGCCCGTGGTCACGGTCCACACGGCCATGGCCGAGGTCGGGCAGGGCGGTGTCACCGTCCACGCGCAGATCGCCCGGACCGAGCTGGGCGTCACGCAGGTGACCATCAACCCGGCCGACACCCGGGTGGGCAGCGCCGGTTCGACCTCCGCCTCCCGGCAGACGTATGTCACCGGCGGTGCCGTGAAGAACGCCTGCGAGATCGTCCGCGAGAAGGTCCTGGAGATCGGGCGCCGCAAGTTCGGCTCCTACCACCCGGCCTGGGCCACGGCCGAGCTGCTGCTGGAGGGCGGCAAGGTCGTCACCGACGGCGGTGAGGTCCTCTCCGACCTGGCCGACGTCCTGGAGGGCGAGACCGTCGAGGTCGAGGAGGAGTGGCGGCACCGGCCGACCGAGGCCTTCGACCTGCGCACCGGGCAGGGCAACGGGCATGTGCAGTACTCCTTCGCCGCCCACCGTGCCGTCGTCGAGGTCGACACCGAGCTCGGGCTGGTGAAGGTCATCGAGCTGGGCTGTGCCCAGGACGTCGGCAAGGCGCTCAACCCGCTGTCCGTGCTCGGCCAGATCCAGGGCGGCACGACCCAGGGCCTGGGCGTGGCGGTCATGGAGGAGATCGTCGTCGACCCGAAGACGGCGAAGGTGAAGAACCCCTCCTTCACCGACTACCTGATCCCGACCATCCTCGACACGCCGACCATCCCGGTCGACGTCCTCGAACTCGCCGACGAGCACGCCCCGTACGGGCTGCGCGGCATCGGCGAAGCGCCCACCCTGTCGTCGACGCCGGCGGTCCTCGCGGCCATCCGGAACGCGACCGGGCTCGAGCTGAACCGGACTCCGGTACGGCCCGAACACCTCACGGGTACGTCACTCTCCGAGGCCTGAACGGGAGAGTTCCGTCCGGGGGACCGCGTCCCTCGCTCCCCCGGACCCCATTGGTTCGTCCAGTTCGTCTCGGGCCGTCCCCCGGGTCGTGCATCCCAACCCCCTATGAAACTTGGGAGTAGGCCCACATGACCCAGTCACTTGAGCCGAGGACCACAGCCGAAGACGCGGGCGAAGGCACCCGCGTCCCGGCCGGACGGTCCTGGCTCGACCGGTACTTCCACATATCCGGCAGAGGATCCACGGTCGCGCGTGAGGTGCGCGGCGGTGTCACGACCTTCATGGCGATGGCGTACATCCTCCTGCTCAACCCCCTGATCCTGTCCGGCAAGGACGTGGCGGGGGACACCCTCGCGCAGAAGGGCCTGATCACCGCGACCGCCTTCGCGGCGGCCCTCACCACGCTGCTGATGGGGTTCGTCGGCAAGGTGCCGCTCGCCCTCGCCGCGGGCCTGTCCGTCTCCGGCGTCCTCGCCTCCCAGGTCGCGCCCGAGATGACCTGGCCGCAGGCGATGGGCATGTGCGTGATGTACGGCGTGATCATCATGCTGCTGGTCGTCACCGGCCTGCGCGAGATGATCATGAACGCGATCCCGCTCGCGCTCAAGCACGCCATCACCATGGGCATCGGCCTGTTCATCGCCCTCATCGGCTTCTACAAGTCCGGCTTCGTGCACCAGGGGGAGGCCACTCCCGTCACGCTCGGCCCGGCGGGCGAACTGGCCGGCTGGCCGGTCCTGCTCTTCGCCGGCACCCTGCTGCTGATCTTCATGCTCCAGGCCCGGAACATCCCGGGCGCCATCCTCATCGGCATCATCAGCGGCACCGTCGTGGCCGCGATCCTGAACGCGGCCGGCGTCATCGATCCCAAGCAGTGGGCGGCCGGGGCACCCGAACTGCACGGCAGCGCGGTGTCCATGCCCGACTTCTCGCTCTTCGGGGACGTGGAGTTCGGCGGCTGGGGCGAGGTCGGCGCGATGACCGTCGGCATGATCGTCTTCACGCTGGTGCTGGCCGGGTTCTTCGACGCGATGGCGACCATCATCGGCGTGGGCACCGAGGCCGAGCTCGCCGACGACAAGGGCCGGATGCCGGGCCTGTCCAAGGCGCTGTTCATCGACGGGGCCGGCGGCGCGATCGGAGGCGTGTCCGGCGGCTCGGGACAGACGGTGTTCATCGAGTCCGCGACGGGTGTCGGGGAAGGCGCGCGCACGGGCCTCGCCTCGGTCGTCACCGGTGCGTTCTTCGCCGCCTGTCTGTTCTTCACGCCGCTCACCGCGATCGTGCCGCAGGAGGTCGCGTCCGCCGCCCTCGTCGTCATCGGCGCGATGATGCTGATGAACGCCCGGCACGTGGACTGGGCCGACCGGGCCACCGCCATCCCGGTGTTCCTGACGGTCGTCCTGATGCCGTTCACGTACACCATCACCACCGGTGTCGCCGCGGGCGTCATCTCCTACGTCGCCATCAAGACCGCCCAGGGCAAGGTGCGCGAGATCGGCGCCTTCATGTGGATCCTGACGGCGGTGTTCCTCGTGTACTTCGCCCTCAACCCGATCGAGAGCTGGCTGGGCGTCCACTGACGCCCGGCGCACCAGCCCCGCAGCCTCAAGGAGACCGAGACAGATGCTGGACATCGCCGAGGAGCTGAACCGGTGGGTCGGCCAGGGCCGTGACTTCGCCGTGGCCACCGTGGTGGCCGTAGGCGGCAGCGCGCCCCGCCAGCCCGGCGCCGCGCTCGCGGTGGACGCCGAGGGCACGGCGATCGGCTCGGTCTCCGGAGGCTGCGTGGAGGGCGCGGTCTACGAGCTGTGCGCACAGGCGCTGCGGGACGGCGAGACCGTCCTGGAGCGCTTCGGCTACAGCGACGACGACGCCTTCGCCGTGGGCCTGACCTGCGGCGGCGTCATCGACATCCTGGTCACCCCGGTACGGGCCGCCGATCCGGTCCGGCCGGTGGTCGCGTCCGCGCTCACCGCCGCCGCTCAAGGGGAGGCGGCGGCGGTGGCGCGGATCGTGTCGGGCCCGCGCGAACTGACGGGCCGGGCCCTGCTGGTCCGCCCCGACGGGTCCTGCGAAGGCGGTTTCGGCGCCCACCCGGAACTGGACCGTACGGTCGCCGCCGAGGCGGGCGCCTTCCTGGACGCCGGTCGCACCGGCACCCTGGAGATCGGGGAGCAGGGCTCACGCTGCGGAGCACCGCTCACGGTCCTGGTCGAGTCCTCGGTCCCGGCGCCCCGCATGATCGTCTTCGGCGCGATCGACTTCGCGTCGGCACTGGTCCGCATGGGCAAGTTCCTCGGCTACCACGTCACGGTGTGCGACGCGCGGCCCGTCTTCGCGACCCGGACGCGTTTCCCGGAGGCCGACGAGATCGTCGTCGAGTGGCCCCACCGGTACCTGGAGGGCACGGACGTCGACGCCCGTACGGTCCTGTGCGTCCTGACCCACGACGCCAAGTTCGACGTGCCCCTGCTGCGGCTGGCGCTGCGCCTGCCGGTGGCGTACGTCGGTGCCATGGGCTCCCGGCGCACCCACCTGGACCGCAACGCCCGTCTGCGTGAAGTCGGGGTCACCGAGCTGGAGTTGAGTCGGCTGCACTCGCCGATCGGTCTGGACCTCGGGGCCCGTACGCCCGAAGAGACGGCCTTGTCCATCGCGTCGGAGATCGTCGCCGACCGGCGCGGAGGCAGCGGGGTGTCGCTGACCGGGGCCCACACGCCGATCCACCACGAGCCGGAGCCGGGGAGGGTGGGGCGGATCGGGACGGTGGCCTGAGGCCCTGGGGGACCGGCCCGGTGTTCCCGGCGCCCGTCACGCCTGTCGCAGCAGGCGGTTCAGCGCACGGCCGAACACATACCGTGCCGAGCGCCGCACCACGCCGTCGAAGAGCGACGGCAGCAGCCGGATCCGGATCTCCTCCCGCCACACCACGCGGGTGCGGCCGCCGGGCCCCGGCCGCACCTCCAGCTCCGCCCAGCCCAGCACCACACGGCCCCGCTTCTCCAGACGGCACATCCCCGGGGCCCCGTCCTCCGGGGGCTCCCACACCGTGACCTCCATCGGGTCGTCGAACGACAGCGGTCCGACGCCCGTGCGGGCCACGACGCGAGTGCCGACGCGGGTCGGCCCGGCCGGGACCGGCCCGACCCGCGTCAAGGGCACCCCCTCACCGTGCCGCCGCCACTCCGTGATCCGCCGCCACGCCTCGTCGAGGGGGAGCGGGACCGTCCGTTCGAGCAGGATGTTCGCCACGTCCCGATCGTAGGGAACCCACGCTGCCCGGCGGCCCGCTCGGGTACGGCTCACCCACTCGGCCCAGAGCCGTCCGAGGGTTTGTGCCCTACCGGTACACCTTCCCGGGCTCCGCCTTCCCCGGTGCCAACAGGTGGGGCACCGTCACGAACACGTACCCCCGTTCCTTGAGCGCGTCGATGATGCCCGGGACGGCCGGCACCGTGCCGTCGTAGATGTCGTGCAGCAGGATGATCCCGTCCCGGGACGCCTGGGTGAGGACGCGGCGGGTGATCAGGTCCGAGTCGGTCGTCTTGTAGTCCTTGGCCGTCACGCTCCACAGCACCTCGGCGAGGCCCAGCTCGCGGCAGATCTCGTGCACGGTGTCGTCGGTGCGGCCCTGGGGCGGGCGCATCAGGGTCGGGCGCTGTCCGGTGAGGCGTTCTATCTCCTGGTTGGGGCGTTCCAGCTCCTCGCGTATCTCCTCGGGTCTCAGCTGGGTCAGGATCTTGTGGTCCCAGGTGTGGCTGGCCACCTCATGGCCTTCGTCGGCCATGCGCCGTACCAGCTCCGGGTACTTCTCGATGTGCCGCTTGCCGAGGAGGAAGAAGGTCGCCGGGACCTGTCTCTCCTTCAGGATGTCCAGCAGGCGCGCGGAGTGCTCGCTCGGCCCCGCGTCGAAGGTGAGCGCGATGCACTTCGCCCTACGGCAGTCGACAGTGCCGTAGCGGGCCGCCTGGACGTCCGTCGCCGCTTGGGCGCGGACGGCGCTGGGGGCTGTGGCGTCGGGCCCCGCGCAACCGCTCAGCACGAGTGTCAGAGCGGCGATCGCCGTGAGCGTTCCGGCAGTTCGGAACGCGGTCCCCGTTTTCTTCATCTTCTTGGTCAGAGAAGGCATGGCGAGACTATACAGAGCGTGTATACGCGCAGTGTATAGTCCCTGTGGCGTTTGAGACGGCCGTACCGCGGCACTCGCCAGCACCGAAGGCGGGCGATCGTCGCAGGGAGGACAGCCGTATGACCTCGTACGCCGTCGTGATCCCCACCCTCGTACGGGACACCCTCGCCGACTGTCTCGCGGCGCTCGCCGCCGCCACCGGACCGCGCCCCGGCGAGATCGTCCTCGTCGACGACCGGACCGACCCCGGTCCCGGGCAGCTGGAGCACCCGTTGAGCGTGCTCGGCGACCTGCGGGGGCGCACCACAGTGCTGGGCGGCGGCGGTCGTGGGCCCGCCGCCGCCCGCAACACCGGGCTGCGTGCCGTGACGGCGCCGTGGACCGTGTTCCTCGACGACGACGTCCAGGTCGGGCCCCACTGGTGCGATCAGCTGGCCGAGGACCTCGCCGAGGCGTCGCCCGACATCGCGGGCGTCCAGGGCGTCATCGCCGTCCCGCTGCCCGGCGAACGCCGCCCCACCGACTGGGAACGCGGCACGGCGGGACTCGCCCGCGCCCACTGGATCACCTCGGACATGGCGTACCGCACGGAGACGCTCAAGCAGGTCGGCGGCTTCGACGAACGCTTCCGGCGCGCCTTCCGCGAGGACGCCGACCTCGCGCTGCGTGTGCTCGACTCGGGCTGGCGCATCCGGCAGGGCAGCCGCACCACGCGGCACCCCGTGCACCCCGCCTCCCGCTGGGAGTCGGTGCGCCAGCAGCGCGGCAACGCCGACGACGCCCTCATGCGGCATCTGCACGGGCCCGACTGGTGGGACAAGGCGGTCGCGCCGCGCGGCCGGATCCGCACCCACGCGGCGATCACGACCGCGGGTGTCGCCGCGTGCGCCCTCGCCGCCGCCGGGCACGGACGGGCCGCGACGGCCTGCGCGCTCGGCTGGGCGGCCGGCACGGCGGAGTTCGCGCGGGCCCGCATCGCGCTCGGCCCGCGCACCCGCCACGAAGTGACGACCATGGTGGCGACCAGCGTGCTCATCCCGCCGACCGCGACCTGGCACCGGCTGACCGGCGCTTGGCGCCACCGCCACGCCCCCTCCTGGCAGGACGAGGTGACCCCATGAGGCCCATGGGCCCCGAAAGCCCGGTACGTCCGGTGAAGGCCGTGCTGTTCGAGCGCGACGGCACGCTCGTCGAGGACGTCCCCGACAGCGCCGATCCCGACCGCGTACGCCCCGTCGAAGGCGCCCGCGAGGCGCTCGCCCTGCTGCGCGGGCACGGTATCCGCACCGGCGTCCTCACCCACCGGTCCGGTGTCGCGCGCGGGCTGCTCACCGACGCCGACATGCGCCGCGTCAATCACCGCGTCGACGAACTCCTCGGCCCCTTCGACGTGTTCGCCGTCTGCCCGCACGGCCCCGACGACGGCTGCCACTGCCGCTCGCCCCGGCCCGGCATGGTGCTGTGGGCAGCCGGGCGGATCTGCACCCGGCCCGCCGACCTCGTCGTCATCGGCGACACCGGGGCCGACGTGGAGGCCGCACGCCGGGCGGGCTGCCACGGCATCCTCGTCCCGACCGGGCGGACCCGCCCCGAGGAGACCACGCGCGCGGACCACGTCGCCCCGGACCTGCTGACCGCCGCCCGCGCGCTCCTGGACGGACTGCCCCAGGGCCGCTTCCTCGCCGACGAACGCCCCATCCAGGAGGCCTTCACGGCCGATCCCGGGTAGGGCGGCGGACACTCAGGTCCCGCACCACCGGCACATCAACCGGAACGTCGCGTACAGGGTCAGCGGGCACAGGGCGGCGAACGCCCAGATCACGCCCGGATCGGAGGTGACGATCCCGGCCACCAGCAGGCCGACCGACACCGCGAACAGGACCACCACGGTCCAGACGCGGGGGCGGTAGCCGGCCACGCGGGCCAGGACGCGGGCGGGGTCGGGGCGACGGCGCACGCGCAGGGTGCGCAGCCGGCGGTCGAGGCGGCGGTCGCGGCGCAGGGCGCGTTCCATCTCGTCGAGGATGCGTTGCTCGTGATCGGGAAGTCGGCCGATGGACACGCTCTCTCCTTCCGGGCGGCCGGACCGTCTCTCCTCCCGGGGGGACGTGCGGCGGGGGAAGCGGGGAAGTGCAGCGGGGAACGTAGATGCGGATGCCCCGTGAGGTCAGGGAGCTAACCGGCGACCGGTCGTGCCAGTGCCTCGACGAGCCGGTCCGCGCTGTCCGGCACGGTGCCCTCGCGGAATCCGTCGCGGATCTGCCGGGCGGTCACCCGGCCGCCGGTCAGGCACCAGTCCCACCAGCGGTCCAACTGCCGCACGTCCAGCCGCTCGGCGGCCACCAGCGCGGGCCAGCCGCAGGCACGGGCCTGCGCGGTCAGCTTGGCGCCGCCCGCGACCGGGTCGACGGCCAGCACCGGGGTGCCGACCCGCAGCGCGATCACCAGTCCGTGCAGCCGGTCGGTGACGACGAGGTCCATCCGGGCCAGCACCGACTGGAGCTGCGCCGGCGTCGCACTCAGATGCCAGTCGTGCGTGTCGAGCCGCGTCTCCAGTTCCAGCCTGCCGCAGTCCTTCCCGGCCAGCCACCGCGTCACCTCCTCGGCCACCTGCCCGTGCCGCCTCAGCTGCCCGTACTCGTGCTGCCCGTGCGCGAGGATCACCCCGACGACGGGCCGGGCGGGCACGTCCGGGGCGCGGGCCGCCAGATCCTCCACCGGCTCGCGGTCGGGAGCGTCCCGCGGCAGCACCCGGTGGAAGCCGGTCACGGCCGTGCTGCCGGGGTCGATCACGGAGGTGCCCACGGCGATCCGCACACAGTGCGCGAACCGCCGGTGCAGCTCCTCGACCTGCGGCCCGTGCAAGGGGCCGCACACGAACACCAGGTGGGTGTAGTCCTCGGGCCACAGCCGCTCCAGATGCAGGGCCTCCGGACGGAAGCCCGGACTCCAGGCGACGTCGTAGGGGATGCCCGTCCCCCGCAGCACGTCCTCCACCCGGCGCAGGGCCAGGACGTCCCCGGCGGTCGCCTCCCGGTCGCGGAAGCTGAACCATCCGGTCAGCAGAACCCTGCGCGGTCGCTTGCCGTCTTGTGTGTGCACATGCCCTGAGTGCCCCTCCCGCCGGGAAGACAATCGGAACATTACGTGCGATTGCGTGCGTTTAACCTGCCGTCACTGGGCGTAGAAGGTGGCGTCCGCCCGGTCGGTCGCCGTGCTCACCGCCTGCACGTTCAGCAGGTACTCCCAGTGGCGGACGTATCGCCCCGGGTAGTTGTACGACTCGTACGACACGCCCGCCGGGTCGGCCAGCCCGGCACGCCGGTGGAAGGTGGCGTCGGACGCGAACCGCGCGGTGCCGTCGTTCTTCTCCAGCCACACCTCGAAGTTCCTGTGCCGCAGGTAGTGGCCGGGGAAGTTGGCCGACTCCAGTGAGACCGTGCCGCTGCCGGTCAGGCCGCTGACCACGCGGAACTGCGAGTCCGCGAGCGGGGAGACACCGGCCTCGATGCGGGCGCGGTACTCCCAGTGCCGGACGAAGCGGTCCGCGAAGTTGTACGACGAGAAGCGCTGCGGGGTGACCCCGTCGGCCACGGGAATGCCGAAGTCCGGCGTGCCGTCGGCCTTCCAGTACACCTTCTGCACGCGGGTGCGGCGGTTGGGGTCGTTCAGGGGATCGCCGCTGATGTCCTTGTAACCGCGGTCGTGGTACACGAGGACATCGCTCTTTCCGTCCTCGGAGACGGTGAACGAGTTGTGGCCCGGGCCGTACTGGCTGGTCGCGGCGCTGCTCGCGAACACCGGGGCGGGGCTCTTGCTCCAGGACGCCTGGCTGAGCAGGTTCGCGCTCGCGGAGGCGGTGAGCATGCCCAGGCAGTAGTTGCTGTCGGTGGCGCTGGCGGAGTACGTCATGAACACCTTGCCGCCGCGCTGGATGACCGCCGGGCCCTCGTTGACCTTGTAGCCGACGGTCTCCCAGGAATAGGTGGGGCGCGACAGCATCACCGGAGTGCCGGTGATCGTCCAGGGGTTGGCCATCCTCGCCAGATAGATGTCCGTGTTGTTGTTCACGGACGGGTCGCGCTGGGCCCAGGCCAGGTAGCGCACGCCGTTCACGACGAACGTGGTGGCGTCCAGGGAGAAGCTCTCCCACTGGGTCCTGAGCTGCCCCTTCTCCGTCCAGCCGGCGGTGAGCGGGTTGGCGCCCGTGCCCTCCAGGACGTACATCCGGATCGCCCACACGTCGTTGGTGGCGCCCGCCGCGAAGTACACGTACCACTTGCCGTCGATGAAGTGGATCTCCGGCGCCCAGATGTGGGCCCCCATCACACCGCTCGCGTGCTTGGTCCAGATGGTGGTCTCGGGAGCCGTCTTCAGTCCCTGGATGGTGGTCGCCCGGCGCAGCACGATGCGGTCGTACTCGGGGACGGTCGCGGTGAAGTAGTAGTAGCCGTCGGTGTGTTTGAAGATGTGCGGGTCGGCCCGCTGCTCCGCGATCGGGTTGGTGTACGTGACGGCGGGGGAGTCGGGCACGGCGGCGTGTGCGGGCGCTCCCGCGAGGCAGGGTGCGAGGGCGACGAGGACGGCCAGGAGCAGCCGTACGGCGGTGCGTCTCAAGGGAGTTCTCCGGATCAGAGGGGGAACGATCAGGCGGTGGGAACGAGCTTCCACTGCTGGCAGTTGTTGTTCAGCCATGTCCACTGCCGTACGTCGGCGCCGTTCGCGGTGGAGCAATCGGCCACGTCGGCGACCTTGCCGGTGGCCTCGTTGACGATCCGGACGTGGTCGCCGGTCGCGGTGAAGACGAGGCGGTAGCGCTGGCACTTGTTGTTCAGCCAGGACCACTGCCGGATGTCGGCGCCGTCGGAGGCGGAACACTCCGCGGTGTCCATCACCTTGCCGGTGGCGACGTTGACCAGCCGGCTGGTGTCGTCACCCAGGTCCTCGATCCTCCACTTCTGGTTGGCGCCGCCGGTGCAGCTCCACTGGAAGACATCGGTGCCGTCGGCGCTGCTGCCGCCCGCGACGTCCAGGCACTTGCCGCTGTTGCGGTTGACGAGGGCGTACGACGTCGGGGTCGTGGCCGTTTCGCCGGACGGGCCCGGGCGTGTGCCGCCGAGGGTGACCGGTGTGCCGAAGTCGGGGGTGCCGTCGGCGTTCCAGGTGAACTTCTGGGCGCGGGTGGTGCGGGCGTTGCCGCAGCCGCCGTTCGCCGAGGAGTTGGCGTGGTAGACGATCCAGTTCTCGGTGCCGTCGGGCGAGGTGAAGAACCCGTTGTGCCCGGGGCCGTACACGCCGGCCGCGTCATCGCGCTGGAGGACCGGGCTCTGCTTCTTCGTCCAGGACGCCGGGGCGAGCGGATCGGTGCCGGTGAGCTCCAGCAGCCCCAGCTTGTAGTCGGCCGTCTGGCACGAACTCGCGCTGTACGTCAGGAAGGTGCGGCCGTTCCGGTAGAGCGGCTCGGGCGCTTCGTTGACGGGGGAGCCTGATCTCTCCCAGCTCAGCGTCGGGCTGGAGACGACGGTGAAGGCGCTGCTCGCGAGGGTGTACGGATTGCTCATCGGCGCGATGACGAGGCTCTGCGTACCGCCGTTCACGAAGCCGCTGCCGACGAGGTACAGCCGCCCGTTCGCCTGGAGCACGCTCGCGTCGATCAGCCAGCCGCCCGGCGTGAGATTCGATCCGGTCAGCGACCCCTTGTAGGTGTAGGGACCCATCGGGTCGGAACCGGCGCTCTCCAGGACGTGGGTGCGCTGCGAGTCGCAGCAGGCCACACCGCTCCGGCCGGCGGAGTAGTACAGGTACCAGCGGCCGTTCAGGAAGTGGAGCTCCGGCGCCCAGATGTTGGTGTTGCGGCTCGCGTTGGTGTCCGACCACACCTGGACGCTGGGCGCGGTGGCGAGCCCGGCCAGGGTCGGTGACTTCCGCATCGCGAGGATGCCGGTGAACGTCGTGGTGATCAGGTAGTAGTCGCCGTCGTGGTACGTCAGCCAGGGGTCGGCGCCCTTGGCCGACTTGAGCGGGTTGGTGTAGGGCCGCCCGTCGGCCGCGGCCGCCTGCGGGGCGGTCGCCGTCACGAGGGCGAGGAGCAGGGCGAGCACGCAGACGAGCAGGGGGCCGCGGCGCCTGGCCTCAGGGGGAGTCCGGAGCATACGAGCCGCCTCTGTCGGTCCTGTGTCCGTGATTTCGAACGCAGTTCGTGAATTCGGCCATGAGTCGGTCAGAAGATAAGTGGGGCTCTTACCTCCGTCAACGGTTCGGACACGCCTAGGGCGCGGCTGTGCGTCTCGGCTCGTAGGAGAGCTGCTTGATACGGCGCAGGGTCAGCGCGGTCTCGACGGACTGGACGCCTTCGAGGGCCCCGATCTTCTCGCTCAGGTACGTGTACAGGTCCCCGGCGCTGCGGTGCAGAGTCGCGGCGAGGATGTTGGCCTGGCCCGTGACGGCCGCGGCGAAGGGGACCTGGGGGTGCTCGGCGAGGACGCGGCCGACGGAGGCGAGGGAGGCCGGGGCCACGGTGAGCCACAGCATCGCCTCCACCTCGTGGCCGAGGAGTTCGGCGTCGTGCTGGACGTCGAAGTAGAGCACGCCGCTGGACCGCAGGCGTTCCAGGCGCCGCTTGACCATGGACTCCGACTGGCCGGTGGCCGCCTGGAGTTCGGTGAGCGTGGCCCGTCCGTCGTGCCGGAGGACGTCTAGGAGCGACTCGTCGTCCGCGTCCAGGGCGACCGGGCCCGTGGCCGTCGCGACGGGCGGCGGGCGCAGTGCCGCCTCCTCGTCGGGGGAGAGGGCGTCGGCCTTGTTGAGCCAGCCGAGCGCGCCGCCGTAGAAGGGGTGCAGGACGCAGTGGGCGCTGACCGACGTGACCCGCGGGGTGCGCTGGAGCCGGTCGAAGAGGAGCTCGTCGCGGGCCTCCCGGCTGCGCGGCTTCATCGTGCACATCACCTCCGTGCCGCCGGAGTTCAGGCTGACGTACGAGGTGTCCGGGCGGCGGGCGAGCGCGCCCGCGAGCTGCTCGGCCACGTCCGGGGTGCAGCGCAGCCGGACGATCCAGCTGCTGCGGCCGAGGCGGTTCTCGTCGGTCACGCCGAGCACCTTCAGACGCGCACGGGTGCGCAGCCCCCGGTAGCGCCGGGCGACGGTCTGGTCGGAGACGCCGAGCACCTGAGCGATCCGGCTGAACGGCGCGCGCCCGTCCAGCTGGAGCGCCTGGAGCAGCTTCAGGTCCAGCGGATCGAGGGCGGCGCCGGGTTCCATCGGGGTCTCCTCCTCGGGCGTGATCGCGTACGGACTGCAAGGAGACCATGCCGCCCATTTCCTTGCTGATCACTGACTCCGGCTTTGCTCAATCACCGAGTGGCCGCCTCTACGCTCACACCCGCCCCCCGGATCTCCCCGAATCGCGCACGTGTGCCTGCGGGCACCAGTACGGATGGTCATGAACAGCAGACGCAGACAGCAGGTCCTCACAGCGGTCACCCCCCTGCTCGCCCCGGGGGAGCAGGTCGAGCTCATCTCGCTCGCCAAGGTCGGATCCGTCTCGGTCAAGCGGCGGGTCCTCACCTCCGCGCTGGTCGGGGCGCTGACCGCCGGGACCGTCATCGCCACGGTTCAGCCGCGCCCCTTGTACTGGGCGCTCACCGACCGGCGTCTGCTCTTCTTCGAACCCGGCTCCGTCACCGGCCGGCCCGGCAAGCCCGTGATGATCCTGCCCCGAGACCTGATCGCCGCCTCCCCGGCCCGCAAGGCCCTGCTCGGACTCGGCGCCCAGACCGTGCTGACCGTCCAGGGCGAGGAGAAGGCCCTGAAACTGACCTTCCCGCCGGCCTTCAAGGCGGCAGGCCGCGACTTGGCGGCGCGACTCACGGGCACGGCGTGAACCGCCCGTAGGCTGGACGCATGGCTCGTGCGGCCGAGGAGACGTCCCTCTCGCTCACGGTCCGGCCGTCGGCGGCCGGGCTCGGGTCGTCGATCGGTGCGCTGGGGTATGTCGAGGGTCGGTTCGCGCATGGTGCCGAGCTGGCGCTGCCGACGGGTGGGGCGCAGTTGCTGGTGAACCTCGACGGGGACCTGTTCTCGTCGTCGCCGCTGAGGGGCGCTGACCGGCGTACGCGGGGCGCGGCCGTGCAGGGGCCGTACACCGAGCCGGCGCTGATCGACCCGGCGCAGCAGCGTGCCGTCGTGTGGGTGGCGTTCCGTCCGGCGGGGGCGGATCCCTTCCTCACCGCCCCGGTCTCCGCGGTCCGCGACGAGCTGGCCGGGCTCGACGAGCTGTGGGGCACGGACGGCGCGGTGCTGCGCGAGCGGTTGCTGGAGGCCATGGCCGCCGGTGGCCCGGAGGCGGTGCTGCGGGAGCTGGAGACGGTCCTGCTCGGGCGGGCGGAACGTCCGCTGGAGCCCGACCCGGCGGTCCGCCTCGCCGCCGTGCTGCTCGATCGCGGCACACCCGTGGGCGAGGTCGCCGACCGGCTCGGCTGGACCTCCCGGCGGCTGGCCCGCAGATGCGCCGAGCAGTTGGGGCTCCCGCCCAAACGGTATGCGCGGGTACGGCGCTTCCAGCGGCTGCTGCGGCGCGTGAACTCCGGGGCCGGGGCCCCGGACTGGGCGGTCCTCGCCGCGGACTGCGGCTACCACGACCAGGCCCATCTGATCCATGAGTTCCGCGCGCTCGCGGGGATCACCCCGACCGCGTACGCACCGCGCTCGCCGCTGGAGCGCAACCACGTTCCGCTCGGCGGGTGACGGCCCCCGCCCGGCCGGCCGTTTTCTACAATCCACGGCCCCCGGGACCCGCGATCGTGAAGGCATGACGAACACACCCGACACCCCACCCGACGCCCCGGCCGTCACCCGGCTCTACGCCCGGCTCGTGGTCTCCGACGGCCCCCGGGCGATCGACTTCTACCGCACCGCGCTCGGCGCCGAGGAGATCGAGCGGTACACCGAGCCCGAGGGGAGGATCGTGCACGCAATGCTGCGTCTCGGCGGCGCCGTGATCGCGGTCAAGGACGCCGACGACGGCGACCCGGCGCCGCCCTCCCTCGGCGGCTCCCCGGTGATCATGGCGCTCGACGTGTCCGACGCCGACGTCGTCGCCGAGGCCATGCTGCGGGGCGGCGCGACGGTGGTGTACCCCGTCGCCGACCAGCACTACGGGCAGCGCGGCGGCCGTCTCGCCGACCCGTTCGGCCATCTCTGGATGATCTCCCAGCCGATCGAGGAGCTGACGCCGGAGGAGATCCAGGCGCGTACGACCGGCCTGTTCACCTGACGAGCCCGCCGCCGTACGGTCGTGAGGCGCCGTCAGTGTTTCTGCGCGACCGGTTCCTCCACCGGCGCGTTCGCGGCCGGCCGCCCGCCCGGGTGGCGCAGGGCGCACAGGTACCCGATGCCCAGGGCGATGGCCATGCCGTAGAACACCCACTGGTTGGCCTCGGCGAAGTCCATGCGGATGGCGTTCATCGCGTCCCGGGTCGCCTCGGCGGCGGGGCCCGTTCCGGTGGGCGGCTGGGAGTCGCCGCTGCCCGTGATCGACTCGGTGATGTCACGGGCCACGGTGTTCGCGTCGTCCGTGGACATGCCCCGGGACTGCAGGGTCTGCACCACCTTGTCGGTCGTGACGTGCGTCAGGATCGTTCCGTAGACGGCCAGGCCCACGCTCGCCGCGTAGTTGCGCACCGTCTGGGTGATGCCGGTGACCTCGCCGTACGAGGCGCCGATGGACCGGTTGACGGCGTCCGTGGAGGCCGGCGCGAGGATGAAGCCGATACCGGCCCCGGCGAGCGCCGCGTACGGCCACTGATCGTGCATGGACAGGTCGGTGAGCTTGTTCGCCCACAGGGCGAACCCGACGCAGCCCACCACCGTGCCCAGCTTCAGGGCCGGGCGCGCGCCCTGTTTGTCGAGGATCCGGCCGCCCCACTGCGAGGCGATCGCGAAGCCCACGAAGAAGTACAGCAGGAACAGGGCCGCCTGGTTCGGCGAGGCGCTCAGGGACACCTGGGCGTAGACCGAGGTGAAGAAGAACAGCGGTACGAAGGCGAGCATCGAGAAGAACAGCACCGCCGCGTCCACGGTGAACGCCTTGTCACGGAAGACCCGCAGGTCGATCAGCGGATGCTCCACGTCGCGCTCGAACCGGACGAACCCGAGGAGCACCGCGAGGCCGCCCGCGATGCAGAGCCAGGTCGCCCAGGAGTCCCAGCCCCAGGACCAGGCCTGCTGGAAGCCGAGGACGCTCAGGCCCATGCCGATCGCGATCAGGGCGGCGCCACGGACGTCCAGGGTGCCGGACCGCCGCCGGTCGGCGATGTGCGCCAGCGCGGTGAGGACCAGCGCCACGATCGCCACCGGGACGTTGACCCAGAAGACGGCCCGCCAGGTCCAGTTCGTGAGCCAGCCGCCCAGCAGCGGGCCGAGCGCGGTCAGAGCGCCGGAGACACCGAAGAACAGGGCGAGGGCGCGACCGCGTCTCTCGACCGGGAACACCGCCACCACCACGGCCAGAGCCGCGGGGAAGAGCAGTGCCGCCCCGAATCCCTGGGTGGCGCGGAACACGATCATCCAGGTCTGCGCCGCGCTGCCCTCGGGAACACAGCCGCACAGCACCGACGACACGACGAACACCAGCGTGCCGATCACGACGACCCGGCGCGGCCCGTAGAGGTCCGCGAGACGCCCGCCGAGGGCGAAGAACGCCGCGAGGGCCAGCAGATAGGCGTTCACCACCCACTGCATGCCCGAGGACGACAGGTGCAATTCGCGGACGATGTCCGGAGCCGCGATCGACACGATGGTCTGGTCGATGAAGGTCATGGCGACGGCGAACATCATCGCCGCCAGTGCCACAGTCTGCTGCTGCGGCGCCGATCGGGAGGGGGGCGAGGCCTCGCCGCGCCCCGGGCGCGTGCTGCTCACGCACCCAGTCTGCGCCGGGCCGTGTCATGTCGCATCACAAGGCAACTCCGGCCCCGCGCGCCACACCGATACCTTCAAACGCGTCCCGCGGCAACCCCTGGGCGGTGTGAGGACGACCTCCTCGGCCATGTGACCACGGTCCGCCACAGTTGCGGCGTCGAAGGTGCAGGATGCGGGCACCAAGGAGGACAGGCAGTCGAACGACGAGAGAGGCAGACGATGGCCCCAGCGGAACCGGAACCCCAGCGGATCGGCGTACCCGCCGAGTCCACTGCGGGCGAGACCAGGGTGGCGGCGACGCCGGCCACCGTGGGGAGACTTGTCGCGCTCGGATACGACGTGGTGGTCGAACCGGGAGCGGGAGCCTCGTCCCGCTTCTTCGACTCGGCCTACGAGGAGGCGGGAGCCCGCCTCGGGGACCCGTGGTCGGCGGAGATCGTACTGAAGGTCAACGGCCCCTCGAGCGAGGAGATCGGCCGGCTGCGCGACGGGGCGACACTGATCGCGCTCATCAGCCCCGCGCTCAACCCCGAACTGGTCGAGGAGCTGACGCGGCGGCCGGTCACCGTGCTCGCCATGGACGCCGTGCCGCGGATCTCGCGCGCCCAGTCCCTGGACGTGCTCAGCTCGATGGCGAACATCGCCGGATACCGGGCCGTGGTCGAGGCCGCGCACGCCTTCGGACGGTTCTTCACCGGCCAGGTGACCGCCGCCGGCAAGGTGCCGCCCGCCAAGGTGCTGGTGGCCGGCGCCGGTGTGGCCGGACTCGCGGCCATCGGCGCGGCCCGCAGCCTCGGCGCCGTGGTCCGGGCCACCGACCCCCGGCCCGAGGTCGCCGAGCAGGTCCGCTCGCTGGGCGGCGAGTTCCTGACGGTGAGCGCCGAGCAGGAGGTGAGCACCGACGGCTACGCCAAGGCCACCTCAGACGACTACAACCAGCTCGCCGCGCAGCTGTACGCCGAGCAGGCCGCCGACGTCGACATCATCATCACCACCGCGCTCATCCCGGGCCGCCCGGCGCCCCGGCTGGTCACCGCCGAGGACGTCGCGCGCATGAAGCCCGGCAGCGTCATCGTCGACATGGCAGCGGCCCAGGGCGGCAACGTCGAGGGCACGGTCGCCGGGAAGGCCGTCGTCACCGACAACGACGTGACGATCATCGGCTACACCGACCTGCCCGGCAGGCTTCCCGCCCAGGCCTCGCAGCTGTACGGCACCAACATCGTCAACCTGATGAAGCTGCTCACCCCGGGCAAGGACGGGCAACTCGTCCTCGACTTCGACGACGTGGTGCAGCGGGCCATGACCGTGGTCCGCGAGGGCGAGAAGACCTGGCCCCCGCCCCCGGTCCAGGTGTCCGCCGCGCCCGCCCCGGCAGGGGCCCCGGAACCCGTGGCCGTGCCCTCTCAGACCCCGGCGAAGCCCGCCCGTCCGGCGTGGGCGCCGTACGCCCTCGTCGGTGCCGGGGCGCTCGCGCTGTTCCTGGTGACCGCCTTCTCGCCGAGTGAACTCATCGGCCACTTCACGGTGTTCGTCCTGGCGATCGTCATCGGCTTCTACGTCATCGGCCATGTGCACCACGCGCTGCACACCCCGCTGATGTCGGTCACCAACGCCATCTCAGGGATCGTGGTGGTCGGCGCGCTGCTGCAGATCGGGCAGGGGAACACCGCCGTCACCGTGCTGTCGTTCGCCGCGATCCTGCTGGCGAGCATCAACATCTTCGGCGGATTCGCCGTCACCCGCCGCATGCTCGGCATGTTCTCGAAGGGCTGATCACGGATGACCACAGTCACGGCCGCAGAGGCCGCCTACGTCGTCGCCGCGCTGCTGTTCATCCTCAGCCTGGCCGGCCTCTCGCAGCACCGGACCTCCCGCTCGGGAGTCGTCTGGGGCATCGCGGGCATGGTCATCGCCCTGGCCGCCACCGTCGGTCTCGCCTCCCGGAGCATCACCGCCACCGGTCTCGTGCTGATCGCCGTCGCCACGGCCGTCGGCGCGGGCATCGGACTGTGGCGTGCCCGGGTCGTCGAGATGACCGGCATGCCGGAGCTGATCGCGATCATGCACAGCCTCGTCGGCCTCGCCGCCACGTTCGTCGGCTGGAACGGCTACCTCGACGTCGACGCCGAGCTCAGCGGTTCGCTGCTGGGCATCCATCACGCCGAGGTGTTCATCGGGGTGTTCATCGGCGCCGTCACCTTCACCGGCTCGGTCGTCGCGTATCTGAAGCTGTCCGCGCGGATCAAGTCGAACCCGCTGACGCTGCCCGGCAAGCACATCCTCAACGTGGGTGCCCTGGTCGCCTTCGTCGCGCTCACCGTCGCGTTCGTGGCCCGCCCGAACATCGGCCTGCTCATCGCCGTCACCGTGATCGCGCTCGCCCTCGGCGCGCACCTGGTCGCCTCCATCGGCGGCGGTGACATGCCGGTGGTCGTCTCCATGCTGAACAGCTACTCCGGCTGGGCCGCGGCGGCCTCGGGCTTCCTGCTCGCCAACAACCTGCTGATCGTCACCGGCGCGCTGGTCGGCTCCTCCGGTGCCTACCTGTCGTACATCATGTGCAAGGCGATGAACCGCTCCTTCATCTCGGTGATCGCGGGCGGCTTCGGAACCCCGGCGCCGGCCGCCGACGACGGCGAGCAGGGCGAACACCGGGAGATCAACGCCGAGGAGACCGCGGAACTCCTGCGCGACGCCTCCTCGGTGATCATCACGCCGGGCTACGGCATGGCGGTCGCCCAGGCCCAGTACCCGGTCGCCGAACTGGCGCGCAAGCTGCGCGAGCGGGGCGTCGAGGTGCGCTTCGGCATCCACCCGGTCGCCGGCCGGCTGCCCGGGCACATGAACGTGCTGCTCGCCGAGGCGAACGTGCCCTATGACGTCGTCCTCGAAATGGACGAGATCAACGACGACTTCGCCGCCACCTCGGTCGTCCT
This sequence comes from Streptomyces purpurascens, assembly GCF_045040895.1. Taxonomy (NCBI): domain Bacteria; kingdom Bacillati; phylum Actinomycetota; class Actinomycetes; order Kitasatosporales; family Streptomycetaceae; genus Streptomyces; species Streptomyces purpurascens. Next base: position 7,490,000 of record NZ_CP108341.1, read on the forward strand.
GGTCATCGGCGCCAACGACACCGTCAACCCGGCCGCCACCGACAACCCGTCCAGCCCCATCGCCGGCATGCCGGTGCTGCACGTGTGGGAGGCGGCCAACGTGGTCGTCTTCAAGCGGTCGATGGCCGCCGGGTACGCCGGTGTGCAGAACCCGCTGTTCTTCCGGGAGAACACCCAGATGCTCTTCGGCGACGCCAAGCAGCGGGTGGAGGACATCCTGCGCGGCCTGGACGCCCTCGACGCGCCGGTTCCGGAGATGGCCGGCACGTCGCGGTGAACAACGGTGCCCCGCCGGCGCGGTCCGGCGGGGCACCCCGGGCACCGGCCGCCTGTCAGGGCCGCCGAACCTGCCCTGCCTCCCCCGACAGGCGGCTCGCCGCCTCGTACACCAACCGTGGCGGGCGGATCCGTGTGGCCTCCTCACTGGGGAGGCCGCACGGCCGCGGCAGACCGCGTACCGGTCATGCGCGCGCTCCGCCGGTGCGGCGCTGCACCAGCCACCACGCGCCGCCGCCCACGACGAGCAGGGCCACGAGCACGCCGCCCGCGACCAGGCCCGGCGACGGACCGTCGTCCTCGGCCGCGGTGGTGTCGCCGGCGGGGGAGACCTCGGACGGAGCCGGACCCGAGGCCTCGGGTGAGGCGGGGACGGAACTGGGGCGTGGACTGGAGGCGGTGGGCTTCGCACCCGGCGCCGCCGCCTTCAGCTTCAGGACGGGCGCGGGCTGGGCCGGTTCCGTGTCGCCGGCCGGCAGTTCGATCCAGCGGGAGACCTCGCCGTCGCTGTAGGTCTCGACGGTCTTGAAGGCCAGTTCCGCGGCGTCCGGGAGCCGCCGCACCTTGATCTTGTGCTCGGCGTCCACGCCCGTCCCGAGGGCCGGGCCGCCGATGGTGTATCCGTCGCCGCCGGGCTTCAGCTTCCAGCCCTCGGGTGCCTCGGCGAGTGTCACGTCGGCGGGTGCGATGCCCTCGGGCAGGACGACCCGGAGCCGGGTGAAGCCCGCCGAGTCGGACTCCGCCTCGGAGACGAAGGCCAGGGTGACGTTCTCGGCCAGGGCCTGCGGCTTGTCGGCCTCGACCTCGGCGTGGGCCGAGGCCGTTCCGGTCGCGGTGAGGGCGGCTGTGATGACGGCCGCGCCGACGACGGCGACACGCCGTACGGCACAGGCGAAGTGGTACGTGGACATGCGGGAACTCCTTGCTGGTGAAGCCGGGCACGGCGAAGCCGCGGCCCGGACGAGGGGACGACCGGGACGTGGAGACGTCCCGGCGGGCCCCTGCGCACCAGCGCGTGGTCCAGTGTTCGTGTCCATGGGGCGGACGGCGGGTCGAAGCAGCCGAGCAGCGGCACGGCGGGCGGCGCGCCACCGGTGCCCCCGCCGGGCAGCAAGGACCGCCGTACGCGGGCCACGACGGCGGCGGCGGCGCGCCGCACGGTGCGGGCGGCGGCGAACGCGGCCGTCAGTGCCGCGTCGGCCCGGTGCAGCAGCCAGCCCGCCGCCAGCGCGGCGACGACATGGGCGGCCGTCATACCGGCCGAGACCTGGTGCCAGGCATGACCGTCGCCGCCCGTCCCCTGATGCCCGGCATGACCCGCCCCGGTGGCATGGGCGCCGCCCGCCAGGGTCAGGCCGGCGTGCAGGACCCCCTGCGCCCCGAGGGTGGCCGCGGCCACGGTGGGCAGGGAGAGCCGACGGCGGGCGACGGGCCGGACGGCCGCGAACTGCACCAGGACGAACCCGGCGACGAGCCGCCAGGGCACCGCGCCCTCGGCGACAGTGTGGTGCCCCAGAGCCGCGAGCACGCTGCCGACGAGGGCGAACATGCCCGCCCGCACGCTCGCACCGACGTTCACCCCGTCGTATACGTCAGGTACGGAAGGGCTGTTCAGACGGCTATCCGGTGGTCAGTACTCCCTGATGAAGCAGTCGGAGACGTAGCCCTCGACCCCGGTCCGGTTGTTGTGGACGTACGTCCAGTGGTCCTTCACCGAGCCGTCCGGGCAGGGCACGCTCTCCGCGTTGCTCTGCCCGCCCATGTGCGTGTAGCCGTCGCCGGGATTGCCGTGCCCTCGCACGGAGGATGTGGTGCTGTAGCCGCTGTGGATCTTCACGCCTCTGGCCGTGAAGTCCCCCTGGGGCGGCGCCGCGGCGATCGCCGTCGCGGAGAGCAGAGTTCCCAGCAGCGTGAGTAGGGCCGTGGTCGTCACGGTGGCGTGCTTGACGCTCATGAGACTGCTCCTGGCTTTGAGTGATCAGTCGATCACAGAGTGGCATGAGGCTGGGAAGGCGGAGGCCACTGCCGCGATGGCGCGGGGAGCACCGGCGGGGCGTGTGGAAGTCATGCCGTGGGCCGCGCGAGGCTTCTCGCCTCGTCAGTCCGCCGTCTGCGCCGGGTTCGCCGTCACCCTGCGCAGCAGTGGCCTGCTGCCCCCGATCGCGGCGAGCATCGCCAGCGCGCCGGCGGTCACGCAGAGGACGAGTTGGAGTGCGCCGGAGCCGTTGACGGTGGCGCCGGCCGCCTGGTTGAGCTGGTAGCAGCCGAAGACGCCCATCGCGGTGGTGCCGCCGGCCAGGACGACCAGCGGCAGGACCGTCTCACGGACCCGGGCCCGGTCCAGCACCCTCAGCGGGGTGCCGGACAGCCGAAGCAGTCCGTAGACGCGGCGCCGGTCCAGGACGCCCGCGGCGGCGGTCAGTCCCGCGGAGGCCGTCGCACGAGGAAGCTCAGGAGCAGCGTGGCGGTGCTGACCGTGGCGACGCGGTCGGTGATGGTCTCGTCGGGGGCGGACACATAGTCCTGCGAGACCGGGAAGCGGCCCTGCCCGGCGGGTGCCAGGGCGGTGACGGCCGCGTCGATCCGCTCGGGCCCGCCGGGGACCCGGGCGACCACACCGGTGTTGCCGAGCAGCACGGTGTCGAAGCCGCCGTCGTCCACCGTACTGACGGTCGCCTCGACGCCCGCCCGGTCCAGCAGCCTGCGGGCCTCGGCCGCCGTGTGCCGGGCGTCGGCGCCGCCGTCGGTCAGCACCGCGACCTGGTCGGGGTGCTCGGGGAAGCCGATGTCCAGCTGGCTCACAGGACCTGGCCGCCGTCAGGCCTGATGATCCCGGCGAGCGTGTGCAGCAGGGTGGACTTGCCCGAGCCGGACGGGCCCATGACGGCCAGCGAGTCGCGCTCGGCGACCTCGACGTCCACGCCGGCCGGCGCGGTGGTGGAGCCGTACTTCTTGGTGAGGCCGTGACCGGCCAGGACGATACTCATGACGCGGTGTGCTCCCGGGTGGGTGTCAGCGCTCGAACTGCCAGGTGACCCGCGGTGTCGCGGGGTCTCCCTCCGTACCAGCCGTCGATGCGGGCCTCGAGGATGGTCCTCTCCACCGCCAGGTGGCCGTCCGCCTTCACGTGGAACTTGCGGGGGATGGTGTCGATCGTGGTGTGCTGAACGTCCTTCGAGGCCAGCAGCCAGGTGACGAGACCGCCCACGGCGGCCATGGCGGTCACACCGCCGACGGCACCGACGAGGAAACCGCGCTGCATCTCGTACTCCTGGTTCGGGGTCAGGTTCCAGCAGAGGAAGTGGCTCCACTCTCGCCCGGGAGCGCGGGCGCGCGCCTCGGCCGTTCGGCCAGACCCCCGGGAGCCCGGCAGCACGTGCCCTCGGCCGTTCGGCCGATCAGAAAAGGGCCGGCTCGACACCAACGGTGTCGAGCCGGCCCTTCCGTGCGGGTCCGGTCAGTCCGTGCCGGACTCCATCGCGGCGCGGTCCAGCCAGGCGTCCTCTTCGGAGACCTCGCCGCGGGAGGCGATGGCCTCGGCGCCGCCCTCGGGAAGCTCCGGCATGGTGCCGATGAGGCCGGTCGCGGCCGCCTGCGAGGCGCCGATGGTGGGGCTGCCGGTGCCGATCAGGCCGATGCCGGCGTACTGCTCCAGCTTGGCGCGCGAGTCGGCGATGTCGAGGTTGCGCATGGTGAGCTGGCCGATCCGGTCCACCGGGCCGAACGCCGAGTCCTCGGTGCGCTCCATGGACAGCTTGTCCGGGTGGTAGCTGAACGCCGGGCCGGTCGTGTCGAGGATCGAGTAGTCCTCACCGCGCCGCAGCCGCAGCGTCACCTCGCCGGTGACGGCCGCGCCCACCCAGCGCTGCAGCGACTCGCGGATCATCAGCGCCTGCGGGTCCAGCCAGCGGCCCTCGTACATCAGCCGGCCGAGCCGCCGTCCCTCGGCGTGGTACTGGGCGAGGGTGTCCTCGTTGTGGATCGCGTTGACCAGCCGCTCGTAGGCGGTGTACAGCAGGGCCATGCCGGGCGCCTCGTAGATGCCGCGGCTCTTGGCCTCGATGATCCGGTTCTCGATCTGGTCCGACATGCCCAGGCCGTGCCGGCCGCCGATGGCGTTGGCCTCCATGACCAGGTCGACGGGGGAGGCGAACTCCTTGCCGTCGATCGTCACCGGGCGGCCCTGGTCGAAGCCGATCGTCACGTCCTCGGTGGCGATCTCGACCTCGGGGTCCCAGAACCGGACGCCCATGATGGGCTCGACGGTCTCGACGCCGGTGTCCAGGTGCTCCAGGGTCTTGGCCTCGTGGGTGGCGCCCCAGATGTTGGCGTCGGTGGAGTACGCCTTCTCCGTGCTGTCCCGGTAGGGCAGCCCGTGGGCGAGCAGCCACTCGGACATCTCCTTGCGGCCGCCGAGCTCCGTCACGAAGGCCGCGTCCAGCCAGGGCTTGTAGATCCTGAGGTGCGGGTTGGCGAGCAGGCCGTAGCGGTAGAACCGCTCGATGTCGTTGCCCTTGAAGGTCGAGCCGTCGCCCCAGATCTGGACGTTGTCCTCGAGCATCGCCCGGACCAGGAGCGTGCCCGTGACGGCACGGCCGAGGGGCGTGGTGTTGAAGTACGCCCGCCCGCCCGAGCGGATGTGGAACGCGCCGCAGGTCAGCGCGGCCAGGCCCTCCTCGACCAGCGCCGCACGGCAGTCGACCAGGCGCGCGATCTCGGCACCGTAGGTCTTCGCACGGCCGGGCACCGACGCGATGTCGGGCTCGTCGTACTGGCCGATGTCGGCCGTGTAGGTGCACGGGACGGCACCCTTGTCGCGCATCCACGCGACCGCGACGGACGTGTCGAGACCGCCCGAGAAGGCGATGCCGACGCGCTCGCCGGCGGGCAGGGAGGTGAGGACCTTGGACATAGGAAGAGTATGTATCATCACGCATAATCATGCAAGTGGGTTGCATGGGCTCCGGCCGGGGGGTCCGGGTCTCGCCCCGTTCCGGCCGGAATCAGCTCAGAGAACGTCTTGCTCGGAGCCTCCGAGCGCCCCGAGAATCCGCTCGGCGGCCAGGGTCGGTGTCAGCTCGCCGTCCCTGACCCGCTGTTCGAGCGTCGGCGCCAGTGCCCGTACCGCCGGGTCGGCCTTCAGACGGCCGAGGAGTTCGTCGCGGACCATGGTCCAGGTCCAGTCGACCTGCTGGTCACGGCGCTTGGCGGCGAGCCGGCCGGTCGAGTCCAGCAGGGTGCGGTGCTGTTCGAGGCGCTCCCACACGGTGTCCAGACCGGCCGACTCGCGGGCGCTGCAGCTGAGCACGGGCGGGGTCCAGGCAGCGTCCTTGCCGTGCATCAGGCGCAGCGCGCCCGCCAGCTCTCGCGCGGCGGCGCGGGCGTCGCGCTCGTGCGGGCCGTCCGCCTTGTTGACGGCGATCACGTCGGCCAGCTCCAGGACGCCCTTCTTGATGCCCTGGAGCTGATCGCCGGTGCGGGCGAGGGTGAGGAGCAGGAAGGAGTCGACCATGTTCGCGACCGCGGTCTCGGACTGGCCGACGCCGACCGTCTCCACCAGGATCACGTCGTAGCCGGCCGCCTCCATCACCACGATCGACTCACGGGTCGCCTTGGCCACTCCGCCCAGCGTGCCCGCGGTCGGGGAAGGGCGGACGAAGGCCGCCGGATCCACGGCCAGGCGTTCCATCCGGGTCTTGTCGCCGAGGATCGAGCCGCCCGTACGGCTGGAGGAGGGGTCGACCGCGAGCACGGCCACCCGGTGCCCGAGCGAGGTCAGCAGCGTGCCGAACGCGTCGATGAACGTCGACTTGCCCACGCCCGGCACCCCGCTGACGCCGATCCGCCGGGCCCGCCCGCTGTGCGGCAGCAGCCCGGTCAGCAACTCCTGGGCCAGCGCCCGGTGCTGGGGCCGGGTCGACTCGACGAGCGTGATGGCGCGGGCGATGATCGCCCGCTTCCCGTCGAGTACGCCCTTCACATACGCGTCGACATCGATCACAGCTCGTGCCCGAGGTCGGCCGCCAGCCCCTTCACCAGGTCGTACGCCGCGTCCGGGATCACCGTCCCCGGCGGGAAGACGGCCGCCGCGCCCATCTCCAGCAGCGTGGGCACGTCCTGCGGCGGGATCACCCCGCCGACCACGATCATGATGTCCTCGCGCCCCTCCTCGGCGAGCTGCTCGCGCAGCGCCGGTACGAGGGTGAGGTGACCGGCCGCCAGCGACGAGACCCCGACGATGTGCACATCCGCCTCGACGGCCTGCCTGGCCACCTCGGCGGGGGTCTGGAACAGCGGGCCGACGTCCACGTCGAAGCCGAGGTCGGCGAAGGCGGTGGCGATCACCTTCTGGCCGCGGTCGTGGCCGTCCTGGCCCATCTTGGCGACCAGGATGCGCGGGCGACGGCCCTCGGCCTCCTCGAAGTCGGACACGAGGGTGCGGGTGCGGTCCACGGACGGGGACTCTCCGGCTTCGTTGCGGTACACGCCGGTGATGGTACGGATCTGGCTCGCGTGCCGCCCGTACACCTTCTCCAGGGCGTCGGAGATCTCCCCGACGGTGGCCTTCGCACGGGCCGCGTTCACCGCCAGCTCCAGCAGGTTGCCCTCGCCCCCGGCGGCCCGGGTCAGCGCGTCCAGCGCGTCCCGGCAGGCCGTCTCGTCCCGCTCCTCGCGCAGCCGCCGCAGCTTCTCGACCTGCTGGGCCCGCACCGAGGAGTTGTCGACCTTGAGCACCTCGATCTGCTCGTCGCTGTCGACCCGGTACTTGTTGACCCCGATGACCGGCTGGCGGCCGGAGTCGATCCGGGCCTGGGTACGGGCCGCGGCCTCCTCGATGCGCAGCTTGGGGATGCCCGCGTCGATGGCCTTGGCCATGCCGCCCGCGGCCTCTACCTCCTGGATGTGCTGCCAGGCGCGACGCGCGAGGTCGTACGTCAGCTTCTCCACGTACGCGCTGCCGCCCCACGGGTCGATCACCCGGGTCGTGCCGGACTCCTGCTGGAGCAGCAGCTGCGTGTTGCGGGCGATGCGCGCCGAGAAGTCGGTGGGCAGCGCGAGGGCCTCGTCGAGGGCGTTGGTGTGCAGCGACTGCGTGTGCCCCTGGGTGGCCGCCATGGCCTCGACGCAGGTGCGCGTCACGTTGTTGAACACGTCCTGCGCGGTCAGCGACCAGCCCGACGTCTGCGAATGGGTGCGCAGGGAAAGGGACTTGGCGTTCTGCGGATCGAACTGCCTCACCAGCTTCGCCCACAGCAGGCGCGCCGCCCGCAGCTTGGCGACCTCCATGAAGAAGTTCATGCCGATCGCCCAGAAGAACGACAGCCGGGGCGCGAACGCGTCCACGTCCAGGCCGGCCTCACGGCCCGCGCGGATGTACTCCACGCCGTCCGCGAGCGTGTACGCCAGCTCCAGATCGGCCGTCGCCCCGGCCTCCTGGATGTGGTAGCCGGAGATGGAGATGGAGTTGTAGCGGGGCATCCGCTGCGAGGTGAAGGCGAAGATGTCGGAGATGATCCGCATCGACGGCTTCGGCGGATAGATGTAGGTGTTGCGGACCATGAACTCCTTGAGGATGTCGTTCTGGATGGTCCCGGCCAGCTTCTCGGGCGGTACGCCCTGTTCCTCGGCGGCCACGATGTACAGCGCCAGCACCGGCAGCACCGCGCCGTTCATCGTCATCGACACGGTCATCCTGTCCAGCGGAATGCCGTCGAACAGCTGGCGCATGTCGTAGATCGAGTCGATCGCCACACCCGCCATGCCGACGTCACCGGTCACCCGCGGGTGGTCGCTGTCGTAACCCCGGTGCGTGGGCAGGTCGAAGGCGACCGACAGGCCCTTCTGCCCGGCCGCGAGGTTGCGCCGGTAGAAGGCGTTCGACTCCTGGGCCGTGGAGAAACCGGCGTACTGGCGGATCGTCCAGGGCTGGTTGACGTACATCGTCGGGTACGGGCCGCGCAGATACGGCGCCTGGCCCGGGCGTGTGTCCAGGAAGTCCAGGCCCTCCAGGTCACGGCCGGTGTACAGCGGCTTGACCGCGATGCCCTCCGGGGTCTCCCAGAGCAGGTCGTCCCCGCCGGACGCGTTCTTGACCGCCGTACGCCACTCGTCGGGCCCGCCGTCGGCGGCCGGGGAGCCCAGCTCGATCCCGGAGAAGTCGGGGATTCCCATCAGGACACTCCCATGCGGTCGAGGGTGGCGGACAGCACGGCGACGGCGTCACAGCCCGCGAAGACGTACGAGTCGACACCGGGGTGGTTCCCCGGCCGCCCGGCGAGGAACACCTGTGCGGCACCGGCGGCCTTGAGCTGTCCGGCCACCGCCTCCGCCTGCTCCTCGTACAGGGCGTCACTGGAGCACAGCACGGCCTCGCTCGCGCCGCTCTCCTCGAAGGTGCCCTCCGTGACGGGCTCGATGCCGCCCGCCTGGAAGAGGTTCGAGGCGAAGGTCAGGCGCGCGGTGTGGGCCGCGGCCGGGCCGATCGCGGCCAGGAAGATCCGGGGCCGGGAGCCGGTCGCCGCGAGGTGGGCGTCGGAACGGGCGCGCAGCGCCTCGTACGCCTCGTCGCGACGCACCCGCGGCAGCCCGCCGGACCGCGGCTCGGGAGCCGGCTCGCGGACGACCGGCTTCTCGGCGATGTGGGGGAACTCGCTGACGCCGGTGATGGGTTCGCGCCGCTTGGCGAGCTTCCCGCTCCGGGCCGCCCAGGTGTCGGCGAGATCCTGGCCGAGGTCGCCCGACCGCAGGGCGGCCGCCTGGCCGCCGAGCCGTTCGATCCGCCGGAAGAACTCCCAGCCCGCGTGGGCGAGTTCGTCGGTGAGGCGCTCCACGTACCAGGAGCCGCCCGCCGGGTCGATCACCCGGGACAGGTGCGACTCCTCGATGAGGATCGTGGAGGTGTTGCGGGCGATACGGCGGGCGAACGCGTCCGGCAGGCCGAGCGCGTGGTCGAAGGGCAGCACGGTGACCGAGTCGGCCCCGCCCGCCCCCGCGGCCAGCGTCGCGATGGTCGTGCGCAGCATGTTCACCCACGGGTCGCGGCGCGTCATCATCACCGGTGAGGTCACGACGTGCTGGAGCTGCGCCCCCGCACGCGGGGCCCCGCAGGCCTCGGCGACCCTCGCCCAGAGCCGGCGCGCGGCCCGCAGCTTGGCGATCGTCAGGAACTGGTCGGCGGTCGCCGCGTACCGGAACTCCAGCTGCGCACAGGCCTGTTCGACGCTCAGGCCGGCATCCGTCAGCTCCCGCAGATACGCGACCGCGGTGGCCAGCGAGCAGCCCAGCTCCTGGGCGGCCGAACCGCCGGCCTCGTGGTACGGCAGCGCGTCCACGGTCAGCGCCCGCAGCCCCGGGTACTCCTCGGCGCACCGCCGCGCGAGATCCGTCACCGGTGCGACGTCGTAGCCCTGTCCGGTACGGGCCTCGTGGCCCAGCGGGTCCGCGCCCAGGTTGCCGCGCGCCACGTCCCGGGCGACACCCCGCTCCTCGTACAGCCGCAGCAGCTCCCGTGCGGCGGGCTCGGTCTCCCGCCCCGCGTCGAGGACGACGGGTGCCAGGTCGAGATAGACGCCGTCGAGGACCGTGCCGAGGGCCGGCACCGGAATGCCGTCCTCGCCCACGGTCAGCCAGAGGGAGGAGACACCGTTCTCCAGGTCCGCGAGCACCGCGGTGCCGTCGGCCGCCGTGTGCCGCTGCCGTACGTCCCAGCCGCCGACCGTGTTCCCCTCGGCACGGCCGCCGCGCACAAAGGGCGCGAACCCGGGGAAACCAGGCTTGGGGGCGTTGTCGCGCGCGGTGTAGAGGGGCCGGGTGCGCAACCCGTCCTCAAGGGCGGTGGACAGGGCTTCCTCGGCCTCGGCTCCCTCGACGTCCTTGCCCGACTTGCGCAGCACACCCGCCACAAGGCGCTGCCACTGCTCATGGGGCACATCAGGGAACTCGCCGGCCAGCTCAAGCCCGTCGTCAGGCAGGACCGTCATGCTCGGATGTTAGGCCACGTTAACGAAAGAGCAGGAGTGGGCGCGGCTGTGACCTTGCCCTCTCCCTGACTGTGGCCTCGGTCTCCATGATCCGCGCGGCGTTCGTGCCGGTGTCGTTCACGCCGGTGTCGTGATCCGGTCCCCGGACCCTCGCAGCGCCTGGTACACGGACCACACCACGGCCACCAGCGGCACGGCCACCACGGCACCGATCACCCCCGCCGCGACCGCTCCGCCGACGACCGCCAGGGCCACCACCACCGGGTGCAGCCGGACGGCCCAGCTCATCACGATGGGGTGCAGGAGATGGCCCTCGATCTGTCCGATGATCACGATCAGGGCCACCACCACCAGGGCGATGAGCGGTCCCTTCGACGCCAGCGCGACGACGGCCGCGACCGCCAGGGCGATCGGCGAGCCGATCAGGGGGATGAAGGCGGCCAGGAACTCCAGCAGCGCCAGCGGCATGGCCAGCGGCACCCCGAGAGCGAACAGGGCGATGCCCACGAGGACCGCGTTGGTCGCCGCCACCAGCAGGATGCCGTGCGTGTAGCCGGTGAAGGTCCGCCAGGCGGCCCGGCCCGCGACCGTGACGTGCTGCCGCGCCCCGTCGGGGAGCTGGTCGCACACCCACCGCCACTGCCGCTCGCCGGAGTGCGTGAAGAAGACCGCGCAGAACAGGGCCAGAGCCAGCACGGTCAGCACCTCCAGCAGCCGGCTCGCGCCGCTGAGCGCCGTACTGATGAGGGTGGAGCGATGGCTCGAGAGGAGTTTGCCGATCCGGGACTGGAGATCGGCGAAGGCGTCGGCGGGAAGCCGGAACGGCGGCTCTTCCAACCGGCGCTCGATCCGGTCGATCCCCGCCACGAACTCCCGCTCCAGTCCGCTGCGCTGATCCGCCACGGTCTCACCCACCAGGGCCAGCGCCCCGAGGACGAGGACGATGCCGCCGACGATCGCGACGGCGACCGCGAGCGGCCTGGGCATGAACCGGGCCAGGAGCCCTGCCGCGGGGCGGAGCACGGCGGCGATGACGAGGCCGAGGAAGACGGCGACGGCGATCCGGTGGAACTGCCCGAGCACGGAGAAGGCGAAGCGGACGACGATGCCGACGGCGATGATCCGCCAGGCGTACGCGCCCGCGGTCCGCAGCCAGGCCGGCACACGCGGCTCCTCACCGCCGGGGCGTTCGAGCGGCGAGGGAGGCGGTTCGACAGACGCGGCCATCTCATCCCCGTACCACCCACCGCCCGCCGGACCGCGGTGCCGGCCCTGAATTCCCCCGAAGGCCGGTACCGGCCGGTGCGGCGTCGGGGAACATGCACGGGGAAGCCGGTCAGGGACCAGCCGTACGACAAGGAGCGTCCACGCCATGGGTACCGCCGTCCACGTCCCGCAGACCCGGGACATGATCGGAGACGAACTCTCCGGAGACGAGGCGTTCACCGCCCTGCGCCACTACGGGGGGCTGCGGCTGCTGACCGACTCCTTCGCACGGTTCCGTTACGCGGACGGCTTCACCAACGCGCGAGCCCTCGCCTTCCAGGTGGTGCTCGGGCTGGTTCCGTGCACCGTGGCGCTCGTCGGGCTGGCCACGTCCGTGCACACCGAGGGTGTGGGCCGCGTCATCGAGCTCACGCTCGGCCGGATCGTGCCGGGTGCCAGCGCGGAGATCGTCGAGGACGCCTTCGAAGGGACACGGCGCACCGCCCATGGCGATGTCTGGAGCACGCTCGCCCTGTGGCTCGGTCTGGGCTTCGCACTGTTGAACCTCGCCTCGGCCATGGGCCAGATCGAGCGCGGCGCCAACCGTATCTACGGCATCGAGCGCGACCGTCCCTTCCCGCGCAAGTACGCGCGAGGCATCGTGCTCGCGCTCGCCGCCGGTCTGCCCCTGGTGCTGGGGTTCGTCGCCCTCGTCGCCGGCGAGGCCGTGGGCGACGCGGTGGCGGACTCCGCCGGCCGGGAGGGCAGCGGGCCGCAATGGTGGGGCGTGCTCGACATCCCCGTGGGGCTCGCGCTGGCCTGGGTGGCCTCCGCCGTGATCTTCCGCTGGTCGCCTCGCCGCGTCCAGCCCGGCTACACCTGGCTGGCCTTCGGCTCGGCCGTGCACCTCCTGCTGTGGGTGTCGGCCACCTGGCTGCTCGCGCTGTACGTCGAGGAGAGCGGTGCCTTCGGCGCCGTGTACGGGCCGCTGACCGCGTTCATCGCCCTGCTGCTGTGGGCCAACCTCACCGCCGTGGCGCTCTTCCTCGGCATCGCGTTCGCAGCCCAGCTGGAAGCGGCCCGCGCCGGCATCGAATCGGCCGTGCGGCCGGACCCCGGACCAGGTGCGTGAGGCCGTCCGACAGCTGATTCCGTACGGCAGCCGAAACCGCCGCCGTGCCGTCAGCCGCTCGTCGCAGCGGTCACCGTCGCGGGGTCCACCCCGGTGAGTTCGACGATGCGGTGCGGTGCCACGCCGGCGGTCAGCGCGCGGGCGATCAGGCCGTCGCGGCCGTCCGCGCAGTCGCGGAAGGCGAGCAGCTCCTCCTCCACCCGGGCGAGTGACTGCGGTGCGTTCAGATGGCGGACCCGGCTCAGTTCCTCGTCGCCCAGCGGGACGGGCAGCCGTTCCGCTCCCTCGGGGATGGCCGCCGTCTCCTCCGGCGGCAGCAGCCGCAGCTGCGGGGAGACCGGCGTGCTTCCCTGCGCGTCCAGCCAGGCGCGTACCGCGGGAGTCTCCATGCACGCGAGATCGCCGACGGCGGCAGGGGCCACGCCGAGCGTCGCGGACGGGTCGTCAAGCAGGAACAGGTAGGCGTCGTCGGTCATCCTCGGCTCCTTCTCGGCGGGGGCTGATCGACTCCCTTTACCCCGCCGCGCCCGGATTACCGCCGGCTCCTCCGTGCCGAGTCGCGGCCATCATGACCATCGCGGTCAGAACCTGTCCGCAAGCCCGACTACCGTGCCCTCATGGCGAACACCCAGCGGAGCGTCCTCGGTACCCGTGCCCTCAACCGCGCCACCCTCGACCGGCAACTGCTGCTGCGCCCCGCCCGGATGTCCGCCGTCGCGGCCGTCGAGCATCTGGTCGGTCTCCAGGCGCAGAACGTCAAGCCTCCGTACTACGCGCTCGCCGCACGCCTCGACGGGTTCGACCCCGAGGCGCTGTCGACGCCCATGGCCGGCCGCGAGGTCGTCCGTATCGTCACGATGCGCTCCACCATCCACACCCACACCGCGGACGACTGCCTCACCCTGAGGCCGCTGGTGCAACCGGCCCGGGACCGGGAGCTGGTCACCTTCCGCAAGGGACTCGCCGGTGTCGACCTGGACCGGCTCGCCGGTCTCGCCCGGGACCTCGTCGAGACCGAGCCCCGCACGATGAAGCAGTTGCGCGAGGCCCTGCTCCAGGAGTGGCCCGACGCCGATCCGCAGGCCCTGGCGGTCGCCGCCCGGTGCCGTCTGCCGCTCGTGCAGGTGACCCCGCGCGGCCTGTGGGGCCGCAGCGGGCAGGTCAGTCTCACCACCGCCGAGCACTGGCTCGGCCGCCCGTCCGAACCCGCCCCCACCCCCGACGCGGTCGTCCCGCGCTACCTCGCCGCCTTCGGCCCGGCCTCCGTGAAGGACATGCAGACCTGGGCCGGACTGACCCGTCTGCGGGAGGCATTCGAACGGCTCCGCCCGCGACTCGTCACCTTCCAGGACGACAACGGCGTCGAGCTCTTCGACCTTCCGGACGCCTCCCGCCCCGACCCGGAGACCCCGGCCCCGCCGCGCTTCCTGCCCGAGTTCGACAACCTGCTGCTCTCCCACGCCGACCGCACCCGCGTCGTCCCACCGCAGTACCGGGGCCGCTCCTGGCAGGGCAACATCGCCCACCGCACGCTCCTCGTCGACGGCTTCCTCAAGGGCCTGTGGCGGCTGGAGGAGCAGGCGCTCGTGATCGAGCCCTTCGACCGGCTCACCAGGGCCCAGCGGGACGAGGTCACCGCCGAGGGCGAGCGGATGCTGCGCGTGATGCACCCGGGGACGTCGTACGACATCCGCTTCGGGGTCGTACGGACCTGACGCACCGCACATGGAGAGGGGGCGTTGCGGGCCGCTCGTGGAGGCCCGCAACGCCCCCTGGTCTTTCACCTGAGGGGTACTCAGGAGCTAGTTCTGGTTACGAGTTGACCTGCGTCGTGACCAGGTTGGAGAAGGTGGTCAGCCGGGTGTAGACACCCGGGTAACCGGCCTGGGCGCAGCCTTCGCCCCAGGAAGTGATGCCTGCCAGGACGCCCCCGATGAGCAGGGGGCCGCCGCTGTCGCCCTGGCAGGTGTCCACGCCGCCGGAGGTCTTTCCGGCGCACACCATGTCGCTCTGCACGAAGTCGGAGCCGTAGGAGCTCGCACAACTGGAGTCGGACACGGTCGGTACGGTCGCGGTGCGCAGCTGGTTGGAGGAGCTGCCGCCCGCTGAGGTGGTGCCCCAGCCGAGGATGCGGGCGGTGGCGCCGGCCGCGTACACCGAGGTCTGGGAGGAGGAGACGTACTTCGCCGTCGTGTACGGCATCGACGTCGACAGCGTCAGCACGGCCACGTCGTCGCCGTTGGTGGCGTCGGTGTAGCTCGGGTGGATCCATATCTTGCTGACTCTGCTGACCGTGCCGTTGGTGCCGTTGAGGTAGGTGCGGCCACCGACCACCCGCACGCTGCTGGTGGTCTCCCCGACCATGCAGTGCGCGGCGGTGACGACCTTGGTGGGCGAGACCAGCGTGCCGCCGCAGAACTGGCTCTGCGAGGCGTCCGTGATCTGCATGACGAACGGGTACGCGGTCGTCGTGGTCGTGGTACCGCCGACGATCGGCTGGGGCGCGGCGACGGCGGCGGGAGCGGTGAGCAGCGCGGTCGCGGCGGCGGCAGCGGTCACCGCGGCGACGGCGGCGGCCTTCTTGGCACGGTTGAACCCGAACATGGGTCTCCTTGGGGAGTTGCCGGTGGGGGGTCGCGCGGGTGGTCGTGAAGCACGGGGACCCTGACGCCGTTGTTCGGATCTCCGTGTGCCCGGCGAGCGGCACGCCCCCAAGCTAGAGCCCGGCACAGGGGGCTCCCAATGAGGGAACCCCCTAAGGGAGTTGGGCAGGGAAAACCCTCGGTCGCGCCCCGCAAACCCAGGTGGGGGTCAGGTCGTGCGGCGGCCGGCGGCCAGCCGGACGATGTCCACCCGCGAACGGATCCCCAACTTCCGGTAGACCCGGGTCAGCGTCGCCTCGACGGTCTTGACACTGATGAACAGACGGGCCGCGATCTCCCGGTTGGTCGCGCCCTCCATCACGAGCGAGGCGACCTGACGCTCCATCGAGGCCAGGCCCTCCAGCGCGTCCAGCGCGACGGGTGTCGCCACGGAGGCCGGCTCCACCGCCGTGGAACCACCCGCGACGGCCGCGTCGACCTGCCGCAGCCAGGGCAGCGCCCGGCAGCGCCGGAACAGCCGGGCGGCCTCGTCGTACGATGCCGGCCCCGGCAGGGGAGTGCCGCCGGTGCGGGGCAGGGCGGCGGCCTGGGCGCGCAGGCGGGCCAGCGCGAAGGCGGCCCGCGCCTCCTCCAGGCCGTAGCCCAGCCTGCCGAGCCGGTCCCGCACGGACGCCAACCGGACGAGGGCGGCCTCGTGTTCGCCGCGTGCCGCCCGCACCAGCGCCTCGGCCCGGTCCAGCACGGCCAGCACGCTCTCCCGGCCCAGCCGCAGCGCGTGCGCGCGGGTCGTGTCGATGACGTCCTGGGCCTCGCCCGGTTCCCCGATGCGGACCAGGGCCTCGGCGAGGTCGCCGTGCCAGCGGCCGCGCGCCGGGTCGTTGATGCCGAGGCCGTGCTCCAGCTCCCGCACCCGGCGCAGCGAACGGACCGCGGCCGCCGGGTCCCCGGCCACCAACTGGGCGTAGCCCAGGGCCGCCAGAGCCCGGGACAGATACATCTGGTCGCCGTCGACCTCGGCGTGGTCGGCCGCCTCGCGCGCGAGCGCCAGCGCCCGGTCCACGTCCCCGGCGGAGGCCTCCGCGAGGGAGGCGAGCATCGCCGAGGCGCCCTCGCCGATCCCGGCGTCCCGGGCCAGCCGCAGGCTCTCGCGGGCCAGGTCCAGGGCCCGGCCGCAGTGCCCGGTGCGCAGCTCCGTGTCGGCGAGGAAGCGCAGGAAGTGCACCTCGCTCTCGACCATGCCGCGCCGCCGCACCTCGCGCAGCAGCGCGGTGATCACCGCCCGCGCCTCGGGCAGCTGGTCGCTCATGATCAGCCAGCGGAACCGGGCCGAGCCGGCGCCGTTGTGGTGGCAGGCCACATACGGGTCCTGGGGTTCCCGCAGCGCCCGTTTGACGGTCGCGGGCGCGCCCGGATGGCCCATCAGGGTCTCGGTGGAGGCCTGGAAGGACAGCGCCATCAGCTCGGTGCGCCGGTCCCCGCCCCGGGCGGCCAGCTCCGCCGCGTGCTCGGCCTCCTGCCGGGCCTCGGCGAAGTCGCCCTCCACGACCAGGCCGCGCCAGGCCAGCTGGTAGTGGACCAGGGCGAGCAGCCGCGGGTCGTCGCCCGCGTCGGCCAGGACCTGCGGGAAGACGGCGTCGACCTCGCCGAGCGCCTGTCCGGCCGCCTCGATGACCACCATCCAGGCCCGTACCCGCTCGGCCGGCACGGTGGCACGCGTCAGTACGTCGCGGGCGATGTCCCGGGCGAGATCGGCCTCGCCGGCGGTGATCGCGTCCTCCGCGGCCTGCAGCCGCCGCTCGTCCGGGCCGGGGGTGCTGTCCGCCGGGGTGTGCCGGGCCGCGAGCAGCCCGAGCGAGGCGGCCACGGACGGCGCCCCGCGGTCCAGGGCCAGCGCGCCGGCCTCGGCGAGCCGGGCCGCCACCTCCGGGTCGGTGCCGGTGGTCGCCAGGGCCAGGTGCCGGGCCCGCTCGATCGGGTCGGAGGCCGCCGTGGACAGCGCGGCGTGCACGGCCCGCCGCTCCTGCGCCGGGGCCTCCGCGTACAGCGCGGCCGAGATCAGCGGATGCGCGAACCGTACGGCGGGCCCCTCCGCCTCGGTCGCCAGCAGCCCGAGCGCCGCCGCCTGGGCCGTCTCGGCCTCGGCCTGCTGCCGGCCGGCCGCGTGCAGCAGGGCCAGGGTGGGGCGGGCACCGGCGCTGGCCACCAGGAGGGTGCGGCGCGCCTCGTCCGACAGCATCTCCAGCCGGCTCAGCACCAGGGCCCGCAGCGAGGTGGGCACGGGCAGCGGCTCGCCGGGCCGGGGCCGGGTGGGGCTCTCGGCCAGGGCACGGCCCAGTTCCAGCGCGAAGAGCGGGTTGCCGCCGCTGGTGCGGTGGATGTCGCGGATCGTGGAGCGGGACATGGGGGTGTAGCCGCGGTGGTCGAGCAGCGCCGAGACCTGCGTACGGGTCAGCGGGCCCAGCCGGACGGCGAGCGTGTCGGGCGGGGACGCGCGTAGATGGCGGTCGTACTCCTGGCCCTCGGTCCGCACCGCGCACAGCATCTGCACGGGCGTGTCACCCAGCCGGCGGGCGGCGAAGCCGAGCAGTTCGGCACTGGCGGCATCCAGCCACTGCAGGTCGTCGGCGACGACCAGCACCGGGCCCTCGGCGGCGAGGGCGCGCAGCGCCGACAGTACGGCCAGACGCAGCGCGAGCCCGTCACGCTGGAGGGTGGACTCGCCGCGGCCGGTGAGCGCCGACTCCAGGGCGGTGCGCTGGGCCGAGGGCAGCTGTTCCGAGACCTCGTCCAGGACCAGGCCGAACAGGTCGGCCAGCGCCAGGAAGGGCAGGTGGGATTCGGACTCGGTGGCCGAGCAGCGCAACACCCTCCGGGCCGAGCCGCCGTAATCCGCGGCCAGTGCCCGCAGGACGGTCGACTTTCCTATTCCCGCGGGGCCGTGGAGCAGCACACTTCCGCCTCGGCCCAGCTGTTCACGCGCCGACGTGAACAGATCCTCCCTGCCGATGACCAGGTCGGGGCGGCACCTGGGAGGCTCCTGGAAGTCCCGTCGCACGGTCACCGCTCCCCTCCCTGTGTCGTGTCCTGGCCAATATTAGGCAACAGCTCTTTGAATTTCGGACGGACGGCGTGGTGAGGGAAATAACAACCGACGCCGACGGGCGAATTCATTGGGCCCCCGAATGCGGCGGCAGACGCCGTAGGCGCCCCGTCGGGAGCCCTTCGGCATTTCGAACAGACCGGTATATCAGAAAACATCACAAACCTACGGCAACCATCCCGCCCGACGCGCGGCGACCACGGCCTCGCCCCGTGTCCGGGCCCGCAGCTTCCGCATGGCCGACCGCAGATACCCCTTGACCGTCTCGGGCGTCACACCCAGCCGCTCGGCGGCGACCGCGTTCGTGGCCCCGGCGGCGACACACGCCAGCACGTCCACCTCGCGCGGCGCCGGCCGGACCCGGGCCGGCGAGGCGGACCCGGCCGTCAGCAGCGCACATGCCTCCAGCAGCTCGTCCCGCAGCTCCGGGTCCGCGATCCTCGGGGCCAGCGCCCGCAGCGCCGCGTGCGCCTCCCGCACCTGCTCCCACCCCGCGCCCGCCCCGCCTCCGGCGGCGAGCGTGCGCGCCTCGTCCCGCACGACCAGGGCCCGCTCCACGTCCCGCGCCGCCTCGACCGCCGCTTCCAGCATGCGCCCGCCCAGCGGCAGGGCCGTGCGCAGCGCGCCGTACAGCACCCCGCGCACCCCGTGCCGTACGACCACCGGGACGGCCAGCACCGAGCGCAGCCCCTCCACGGCCACCGGGGCGTCGTACTCGTGACTGATCTGCCGCGACACCGAGTAGTCCGTCACCACGCACGGCCGGGCGAGCACCACCGTCTTGCCGCCCAGCCCGTTCCCGGACGTCACCACGAACGAACGCAGGGCGTCCGTCGCCGTGCCGCTCAGTTCGCTGATGCGCATCTGTCCCCCGGCCTCCATCAGGCCGCCGAAGGCGACCGGGAGGCCGGTGGCGCGCCGCAGACGCAGCAGCGCGTTCCGTATCTCGACCGCGTCGGACGCGTCTGCTGTCACCTGTTCGCCCCTTCACTACGGCTCCTGTGCGGGCGCACCCCCCGTTCGGGGGTAGTGAGTCCTGCATCACGGATTACACGATGGTTCGGAGCCGCCCGGCAATGGTCCGGTACTCAGGAGGACAGATGACATCGGCGACGGAGATGTTCCGCGGGGCGCGGGACTTCCTGCTGGAACACCGCGAGGACTACGCCACGGCCTACGACGGCTTCCGCTGGCCCCGTCCCGAGTACTTCAACTGGGCGCTCGACTGGTTCGACGAGATCGCGGACGGCAACGCCCGCACCGCCCTGCACATCGTCGAGGAGGACGGCCGCGAGACCCGGCTGTCCTTCGGGGAGATGTCCGTGCGCTCGGCACAGTTCGCCAACTGGCTGCGCGCCCGGGGCGTGCGCGCCGAGGACCGGATCCTCGTCATGCTCGGCAACCAGGCCGAACTGTGGATCACCGCGCTCGCGGCGATGAAGCTGCGCGCGGTCGTCATCCCGGCCACGCCGCTGCTCGGCCCCGCCGACCTGCGCGACCGCGTCGAACGCGGCCGGGTCCGGCATGTCATCGCGCGCTCCGAGGACACCGGCAAGTTCGCCGAGGTCCCCGGCGACTACACGCGCATCGCCGCCGGTACCGCCCCCGAGGGCTGGCTGCCGCTGGAGGACGCCTACGGCGCCCCCGCCGACTTCACGCCCGACGCCCCGACCAGGTCCGACGACCCGCTGATGCTCTACTTCACCTCGGGCACCACCGCCCGGCCCAAACTCGTCGAGCACACCCACACGTCGTACCCGATCGGGCATCTGTCGACCATGTACTGGATCGGCCTCAAGCCCGGCGACGTGCATCTGAACATCTCCTCCCCGGGCTGGGCCAAGCACGCCTGGTCCAACCTCTTCGCCCCCTGGAACGCCGAGGCGACCGTCTTCCTGTACAACTACACGCGCTTCGACGCCGCCCGGCTCATGGCCGAGATGGACCGGGCCGGCGTCACCACGTTCTGCGCCCCGCCCACGGTCTGGCGCATGCTCATCCAGGCCGACCTGACCCAGCTGCGCAGCCGGCCGCGCGAGGTCGTCGCCGCCGGTGAGCCGCTCAACCCGGAGGTCATCGAGCAGGTCCGCCGGTCCTGGGGCGTCACCATCCGGGACGGCTTCGGCCAGACCGAGACGGCCGTGCAGGTCGCCAACAGCCCCGGCCAGCCCCTCAAGACCGGCTCGATGGGCCGGCCGAGCCCCGGCTACCGCGTCGAGCTGCTGGATCCCGTCTCGGGCGCGCCGGGCGCGAGCGAGGGGGAGATCGCCCTCGACCTGTCGGGCCGCCCCGTCGGCCTGATGACCGGCTACCACGGCGACGCGGACCGGACGGCGGAGTCGATGGCCGGCGGCTACTACCGCACCGGTGACATCGGCGCGCGGGACGAGGACGGCTACATCACCTACGTCGGCCGCGCGGACGACGTCTTCAAGGCGAGTGATTACAAGATCTCGCCCTTCGAGCTGGAGAGCGCGCTGCTGGAGCACGAAGCGGTGGCGGAGGCGGCGGTGGTGCCCGCCCCGGACGAACTGCGCCTCGCCGTCCCCAAGGCATACGTCGTGCTGGCGGAGGGCTGGGAGCCGGGCCCCGACACCGCGAAGGTGCTGTTCGAGCACTGCCGGGAGGCCCTGGCCCCCTACAAGCGCATCCGCCGCCTGGAGTTCGGCGACCTGCCCAAGACCGTCTCCGGCAAGATCCGCCGCATCGAGCTGCGCGAGGCCACTGCGGCCGGATCGGACGCCGAGTACCGCGAGGAGGACTTCCGGTGATCTCTTACAGCCATGGAACCGGCGGGACGGCTCTGCTCGGCGACACGATCGGGGCCAATCTGGACCGGGCGGTGTCCGCCTGGCCGGAGCGCGAGGCGCTGGTCGACGTCCCGTCCGGGAGACGCTGGACGTACGCGCAGTTCGGTTCCGCCGTGGACGAGTTGGCGTCCGCGCTGCATGCCTCCGGTGTCGCCAAGGGCGACCGGGTGGGCATCTGGGCGGTCAACTGCGCCGAGTGGGTGCTCGTCCAGTACGCCACCGCCCGCATCGGCGCGATCATGGTCAACATCAACCCGGCCTACCGCACGCACGAGGTCGAGTACGTTCTCAACCAGGCCGGTGTGTCCCTGCTCTTCGCCTCCGTCAGCCACAAGGCGAGCGACTACCGGGCGATGGTCGAGCAAGTGCGGGGCAGGTGTGCCGAGTTGCGCGAGGTCGTGTACGTCGGCGACCCGAGCTGGGAGGCGCTGCTGGGACGGGCCACCCCGGACGCCCGGTCCCGGTACCCGGAGCTGTCCTGCGACGACCCGATCAACATCCAGTACACGTCGGGCACGACGGGCTTCCCCAAGGGCGCGACC
The DNA here is from genome assembly GCF_045040895.1 of Streptomyces purpurascens. Taxonomy (NCBI): domain Bacteria; kingdom Bacillati; phylum Actinomycetota; class Actinomycetes; order Kitasatosporales; family Streptomycetaceae; genus Streptomyces; species Streptomyces purpurascens. The sequence goes on from NZ_CP108341.1 coordinate 7,511,649, forward strand.
CTCTCGCACCACAACATCCTCAACAACGGTTACTTCGTGGGCGAGTCGATCGCCTACAGCGAGCAGGACCGGGTGTGCGTCCCCGTCCCCTTCTACCACTGCTTCGGCATGGTCATGGGCAATCTGGCCGCCACCTCGCACGGCGCCTGCATCGTCATCCCCGCCCCGTCCTTCGACCCGAAGGCCACGCTGGACGCGGTCCAGCAGGAGCGCTGCACCTCGCTCTACGGCGTCCCGACCATGTTCATCGCGGAGCTCAACCTCCCCGGCTTCGCGGCGTACGACCTCTCCTCCCTGCGCACCGGCATCATGGCGGGCTCGCCCTGCCCGGTCGAGGTGATGAAGCGGGTGGTCACCGAGATGCACATGGCGGAGGTCTCCATCTGCTACGGCATGACCGAGACCTCCCCGGTGTCCCTCCAGACCCGGAGGGACGACGACCTGGAGCACCGCACGGGCACCGTGGGCCGGGTCCTGCCGCACATCGAGGTCAAGATCGTCGACCCCGCGACGGGCGTGACACAACCCCGGGGCACAGCGGGCGAGTTGTGCACCCGCGGCTACAGCGTGATGCTCGGCTACTGGAACGAGCCGGAGAAGACCGCCGAGGCCGTCGACGCCGGCCGCTGGATGCACACCGGCGACCTCGCCGTGATGCGCGAGGACGGCTACGTCGAGATCGTCGGCCGCATCAAGGACATGATCATCCGGGGCGGGGAGAACATCTACCCGCGCGAGATCGAGGAGTTCCTCTACGCCCACCCCAAGATCCAGGACGTCCAGGTCGTGGGCGTCCCGCACGACCACTACGGCGAGGAGGTCCTGGCCTGCGTCATCCCCCGCGACCCGGCTGCCCCGCCGACGCTGGAGGACCTACGGGCCTTCTGCGAGGGGCAGTTGGCGCACTACAAGATCCCGAGCAGGATTCAGGTCCTCGACTCCTTCCCGATGACGGTGTCCGGGAAGGTCCGCAAGGTGGAGCTGCGGGAGAGGTTCTCGGAGGGGCAGAGGTAGCAGAGCGCGGGGTCGCCCTCTCGGTCACAACGGTGCGCGCATGCACACCCGAGGCCACCGATCGAGCCCGTGCTCGGCTTCCGCAGCGCGGATCTCGCGCAGCCCGGCGGTGAGGTCGGGCTCGCCCAACGCGTGGAAGCCGAGGCGGGCGTAGTAGGGGGCGTTCCACGGGACCTCCGTGAAGGTGGTCAGGGTCAGGGCGGTCAGGCCCTCCTCGCGGGCGCGGTCGGCGGCGTAGGCCAGGAGGTCTCGGCCCACGCCTCGGCGCGCGGCGCGCGGGTGGACCGAGACCTGCTCGATGTGCAGCGCGCCGTCCACGGGTTCGGCGAGCAGGTAGGCGACCGGATGGTCCCGCTCGTCCACCGCGACCCAGCAGCGGCCGGCCCGGCGGTAGCGCTCCAGCACGTCGAGCCCCGGTGGCTCGTCGTCGGCGATCTCCGGCATGCCGAGGTCGCGGAAGGGGGCGCCGGCGGCGCGTTCGATGTCCTGGAGGGCGGGGAACTCGGCGGGGGCGGCGGGGCGGATGCGGGGAGGCCTGGAATGCATTCGTTCACCAACTCGTCAGGCCGGCACCGGATCGGCGTCGTCGAAGGGCGGATAGGTCTGGCTGCCCAAGCGCTCGGCCGCGTCGATGTAGTCGGCAAGAGCGTCGCGGGACCGAGCGAGTGTGGCCAGCTGGTCGTCCAGTCGCCGCAGCCGTGACCGCATCGCGGCGAGCAGTTCGGGACAGCCGAGCAGCTCCGGGGCCTCCCCGACCGCACAGGGCAGCAGATACGCGATGTCCTCGGACGATAGGCCGGCGCCGAGCAGGTGGCGGATCTGTCTCACCCGCAGCACGGCGTTCGCACCGTACTCGCGATATCCGTTCGCGCCGCGGTCCGCCTCCAGCAGGCCCTGGGCCTCGTAGTAGCGCAACTGATGGGCGTTCACGCCCGTCCGGTGACTCAGTTCCCCGATACGCATCGAAACCTCGCTTGACCTTCACACCGGTATCAACGTTGACGATGCTGCCATGAACACAACCGACACACCCGTGACAGTCATCGGACTCGGGCTGATGGGCCAGGCACTCGCCGGCGCATTCCTGAAAGCCGGGCATCCCACAACTGTGTGGAACCGTACGACCTCCAAGGCCGACGCGGTGGTGGCCGGAGGCGCACGGCTCGCGCCGACGGTCGGCGACGCGCTCGAGGCAGGTTCTTTGACGATCATCTGCGTCACCGACTACCAGGCCGTGCGGGAGCTGTTCGGCGCGAGCGATGTCGGGCTCGACGGCACGACGCTGGTCAACCTGACCTCGGGCGACTCGGCCCAGGCCCGGGAGACCGCCCGATGGGCCGAACAGCGCGGCGCCCGTTACCTGGACGGCGCCATCATGGCCGTCCCGCCGGCGATCGGCACCGCCGAGGCGGTGATTCTGCACAGCGGGTCGGAGGCGGACTTCGAGGCACACAAGTCGACACTCGGCGCGCTCGGCACCGTCACCTACCTCGGTGCTGACCACGGCCTGGCGTCCCTGTACGACGTGGCCGGCCTGGCCATGATGTGGAGCGTCCTGAACGCCTGGCTCCAGGGCACCGCCCTGCTCGGGACGGCCGGTGTCGACGCCGCGACGTATGCGCCCTTCGCGCAGCGGATCGCGGCCGGAGTCGCCGAATGGCTGCCTGGCTATGCCCGGCAGATCGACAGCGGCTCCTTCCCGGCGGAGGTCTCGGCCCTGGAGACCGACGCGCGGGCCATGGCGCACCTGATCGAGGAGAGCGAGGCGGTGGGTGTCAACGCCGAACTGCCCAAGCTGATCAAGGCGATGGCCGACCGCTCGATCGCCGCCGGACACGGTGGGGAGCAGTATCCCGTGCTGATCGAGGAGTTCGGCAAGCCGAGCGGCGACTGACCGACCCTTCAGCGGTCAGGACGCTCGGTCGTCGCCGCCGGTGGGTCCAGTGCGTCGGCCGGGGGGTTCACCGGGCGGGGTGTGCCCGTGAGGTCGAGGACGAACAAGGGGATTCCGAGGGCGTCCGCGCGGGCCCGGGCGTCGTTCGCGTACCCGGCGAGGGAGAAGTAGAGGCAGTCGGCGGACTCCGTCATGGCCGTCAGCCACAGGCACTCCACGTCCCGCAGTGTCGCGGGGCGCACCGCCGGGTCGACCTGCGCGAGGACGCCGCGGGCGGCGAGGCCGATGCCCGACGGGGGACGCTGGTCCGCCCGGCGTACGTCCCGGTAGCCGAGCCAGCGCAGATACAGGGCGGTGGCCGTGACGGCGTCGAGCGCGGTACGGATGGTGACGGAGCGGAAGGGGGGCCTGGCGGCAGCGGCGGCGCCCGCGATCGCGGTGGCGGCCACGGCGTCGCGTGCGTCCGGCGTGGACTGCCGGGCGGCGTCGGCGCCCTGGTCCGTCCCGTCGTGCGAGTCGGCAGGCCCCCGCCCCTCCGCCACCGGCACCCGCAGCACCGTCCCGCACGCGCACCCCAATTCCGGGCGCGGCCACTCCCCGCTCCGGCCGCAGGACTCACAGCGCACCGCCACCCAGTCGTCCTGCCAGACGCGATGGGGAACGGGCGTAGCCGCACCCTGGCGGTCCAGCGGCGGGGTGACCGGCGCGCCGCACACGCAGGGATACACCGGAGCCGTGTAGCGGTGCTCGCGTCGGCAGGCCGGACAGTTCACCGGCACGCTCTCGGCCATGGCCACTCCAGTACGGCGTCACGACGGGACAGCGGCTCCATCGTGCTCCTCCGGGCCCCTGTCTGTCCGCCCCTTGCCATCTCTTGACGGCCTTCGTCCACCCCACTTACATTAATTCCAGATCGTAGAAAAAACTTTCCGCAATACGGAAGAGCTCACCGCGGGGCGCGACGGGAGTGCGAATCCGACAGCCGAAGCAGGAGTACTCGATGGCTCGAATGACCGCTGCCCGCGCGGCAGTTGAGATCCTCAAGCGCGAGGGCGTGACCGACGCGTTCGGTGTCCCGGGCGCGGCGATCAACCCCTTCTACGCGGCGCTCAAGGCCTCCGGCGGCATCGCCCACACCCTCGCCCGGCACGTCGAGGGCGCCTCGCACATGGCCGAGGGCTACACCCGCACCCACCCGGGCAACATCGGCGTCTGCATCGGCACCTCCGGCCCGGCCGGCACCGACATGATCACGGGCCTGTACTCCGCGACCGGCGACTCCATCCCGATCCTGTGCATCACCGGCCAGGCCCCGACCGCCGTGATCCACAAGGAGGACTTCCAGGCCGTCGACATCGCCTCGATCGCCAAGCCGGTCACGAAGATGGCCGTGACCGTCCTGGAGGCGGCGCAGGTCCCCGGCGTCTTCCAGCAGGCCTTCCATCTGATGCGCTCCAGCCGCCCGGGGCCGGTCCTCATCGACCTGCCGATCGACGTCCAGCTCACGGAGATCGAGTTCGACCCGGAGACGTACGAGCCGCTCCCGGTCTACAAGCCGGCCGCGACCCGCGCCCAGATCGAGAAGGCGGTCACGCTCCTCAACGAGTCCGAGCGGCCGCTGATCGTCGCCGGCGGCGGTGTCATCAACGCCGATGCCGCGGAACTGCTCGTCGAATTCGCCGAGTTGACCGGCACTCCGGTGGTCCCCACCCTCATGGGCTGGGGCATCCTCCCCGACGACCACGAGCTGAACGCCGGCATGGTCGGCCTCCAGACCTCGCACCGCTACGGCAACGCGACCTTCCTGGAGTCCGACTTCGTCCTCGGCATCGGCAACCGCTGGGCCAACCGTCACACCGGCAAGCTCGACGTCTACACGGCCGGGCGCAAGTTCGTCCACGTCGACATCGAGCCCACCCAGATCGGCAAGATCTTCGCCCCGGACTACGGCATCGCCTCCGACGCCAAGGCCGCGCTGGAGCTGTTCGTCGAGGTGGCACGGGAGCTGAAGGCGGCGGGCAAGCTCCCCGACCGCGGCGCCTGGGCCGCCTCCGCTCAGGAGAGGAAGGCGACGCTCCAGCGCCGTACGCACTTCGACGACATCCCGATCAAGCCGCAGCGTGTCTACGAGGAGATGAACAAGGCCTTCGGCCCGGAGACCCGCTATGTCTCCACCATCGGCCTCTCACAGATCGCCGGCGCGCAGATGCTGCACGTCTACCGGCCCCGTCACTGGATCAACTGCGGCCAGGCCGGCCCGCTCGGCTGGACCATCCCGGCCGCGCTCGGCGTCGCCAAGGCCGACCCGGAGGCGTCCGTCGTGGCGCTCTCGGGCGACTACGACTTCCAGTTCATGCTCGAGGAACTGGCCGTCGGCGCGCAGCACAAGATCCCGTACGTCCATGTCCTCGTCAACAACTCCTACCTGGGCCTGATCCGCCAGGCGCAGCGGGCGTTCGACATCGACTTCCAGGTCAACCTGGAGTTTGAGAACATCAACGCTCCGGAGCTCGGCGTCTACGGCGTCGACCACGTCAAGGTCGCCGAGGGCCTCGGCTGCAAGGCGATCCGCGTCACCGACCCCGCCGAGCTGGGCGCCGCCTTCGAGCAGGCCAAGAAGCTCGCCGCTCAGTACCGGGTCCCGGTCGTCGTCGAGGCGATCCTGGAGCGGGTCACCAACATCTCGATGTCGACGACCAACGACATCGGCAACGTCGTGGAGTTCGAGGAGATCGCGACCGAGCCCGGGCATGCGCCGACCTCGATCAAGACGCTGAAGGTCTGACGCGCGGGAGAACGTACGAGCAGAGGGGCGGTCCGTCCGTGGGACGGACCGCCCCTTACGCATGGGTGACACAGGAGGTCAGCTCCCGCCGCCTCCGCATCCGCCCCCGCCGCCACCCCCACCGCAGTAGTGGTAGCCCCCGCCACCGCCGCCCCTGCCGCGCGGTGAGTTCTTGAGGAGGTTCTTGCCGCCCACCTCGGCCCGGCGGACCAGCCCCGCCCGCAGGGCGAAGCGCGGCACCAGCAGGTGCAGGGCCGGCTCGCCGTGCAGTGCGACGGCCAGCAGCCTCTCGTCGTCGGTCAGGCCGTGCCGGCTCGCGGGCAGCGGATGGCTCTGCCGCAGCTCCCGCACCTGGCGGCGGGCGGCGCGCGTCGGTCCGAGCAGCGGGTAGCGCAGCAGGCCCGCCTCCGCGAGGGGGATGCGCATCAGCGCCACCGCGATCCGGATGGCCGGGTCCTTCACCAGCGTCCGGGGGCCGGCGGGCTCGTGCAGGGACGTGTGCACCGCCTGCGCCAAGGGGGACGGCGGCCGCTGCGCGGACACGACGTCCGCGATGCCCTTGCGTACCGTGCCCGGCCGGTCGGCCTCCACCAGGCCCCGCAGATACAGGTCCACCACGGCGACGGTGACGGCGGCCCGCGGGCCGTCCCCCAGCAGTGCGATCTCGTGCGGCTCCAGCCGGACCGCCGTACCGTCGCTCATGGCCTCACCCCCCGTGACGGGGTCCGCCGCCCCCGTGCCGGCGGGCCCCGTGTGTCGAGAATGTGCCCGGCCCCGGGGGCGGTTGAAGCCCCCGGGGCCGGGTTCAGAGGTTGATTTGAGGGTTCCGTACGGGGTCTACGACCGCTGCCGTAGGCGTCTTCACGCGTCGTGGTGCTCCGAAAGCCCCGGCCAGTCGTCCGGGCCGCCGCCCTGCCACTCGACGAGGTCGCTCTCCGCGACGTCGGTGACGTACAGGTCGGCCAGCCGCAGGATCTCGGCGACGTCGTCGGCGTGGGTGGCGACGCCCAGGGGTTCCTCGCCCAGGGTGACCCGGCGGGATCCGTCCAGGGCGGGGGAGTGGACCACGACATGCGGATGCTCGGTGGGATGCGCCATGCCTTCAGGCTCCTGCGGACGCACCTGTTCCGCACCCTGAACGGGCTGGTGGCCGTCCGGCGGCGCGAGGCTGGGCGCGACAGGACATTCGCGCCGCCGGACGGGGTCTGTGAGGGGAGGGAGGAGAGAGGTGCTGGGACCGCGGCGGGTGCGACGGAGCCCGGAACGGTCTTCCCTCGGGTCGAGAAGCCCGCTCCCGGTCCTTCACCACCGCACTGGCTCGCAGCCGCCGCGGTCCACACCCTGCCCGCGTCCGTGCCCGGGGCGACCACCCCTCATCCGGGTCGCCCCGCGCGGTCGGACGCGGTCAGGGAGTTCAGTCCTCGCGCAGAGCGCGGACCGCCTCCGCCACGCGCCGTCCGTACTCGGGGTCGGCGGCGTGGAAGTGCGCGAGGTTCTTGTCGATCACGTCGTCGCGGGAGACCTGGGAGAGGCCGCCGGCGATGTTCGCGATCAGCCGTGACTTCTCCTCGGCGGACATCAGCCGGTACAGCTCACCGGCCTGGAAGAAGTCGTCGTCCTTGGTGTGCGGGGGCGCCGCGTGGGTGCCCGTGTGGCCGGCGACCGCCAGCGGGGCCGACAGCGGGCGGCCGGTCTCGGCCGGGCCGTCGTAGGAGTTCGGCTCGTAGTTCTTCGCCGCGCGGCCCTGGGCGTTGGACGCCATCAAGCCGTCCCGGCCGTAGTTCCGGGCGGTCGTGGCCTTGGGCGCGTTGACGGCCAGCTGCGTGTGGTTGACGCCCAGGCGGTAGCGGTGGGCGTCCGCGTAGGCGAACAGGCGGCCCTGGAGCATCTTGTCGGGGGAGGGACCGATGCCCGGCACGAAGTTGTTCGGGGAGAACGCGGCCTGCTCGACCTCGGCGAAGACGTTGTCCGGGTTGCGGTCCAGCACCAGCCGGCCCACGCGCCGCAGCGGGTAGTCCTGGTGCGGCCAGACCTTGGTCAGGTCGAACGGGTTGAAGCGGTAGCCGTCCGCCTCGGCCGCCGGCATGAGCTGGACGTAGAGGGTCCAGGACGGGCGCACGCCCCGCTCGACGGCCTGGAGCAGATCCGTCTGGTGGGAGTTCGCGTCCCTGCCGACGGTCTCCGCGGCCTGCTCGGCGCTGAGGCAGCGGATGCCCTGGTTGGTCTTGAAGTGGTACTTGACGAAGAAGGCCTCGCCCGCGCTGTTCGTCCACTGGTAGGTGTGCGAGCCGTAGCCGTTCATGTGCCGGTACGAGGCCGGGATGCCGCGGTCGCCCATCAGCCAGGTCACCTGGTGCGTCGCCTCTGGGGAGTGCGCCCAGAAGTCCCAGACGTTGTCCGGCTCCTGACGGCCCGTGAACGGGTCGCGCTTCTGCGAGTGGATGAAGTCCGGGAACTTGATCGGGTCCTTGATGAAGAACACCGGGGTGTTGTTCCCGACGAGGTCGTAATTGCCCTCCTCCGTATAGAACTTGACCGCGAAACCGCGCGGGTCGCGCACCGCGTCCGCGCCGCCGAGCGAGTCGGCCACGGTGGAGAAGCGCACGAACACCTCGGTGCGCCTGCCGACGGTGCTCAGGAAGTCGGCGTACGTGAACTCCGTGACGTCGTCGGTCACTTCGAAGTGGCCGTAGGCGCCCGAGCCGCGGGCGTGCACCACGCGCTCCGGGATGCGCTCGCGGTTGAAGCGCGCCAGCTTCTCCAGCAGATGCTGGTCCTGGAGCAGGAGCGGGCCTCCGGCGCCGGCGGTGGCGGAGTTCTGGTTGTCGGCGACGGGGGCGCCGGACTCGGTGGTGAGCACGCGCTGCGACATCGTGACCTTCCGATACGAGAGGGCAGCGGAAAAATGTTTCCGCTTCGTGGAGCCTAGGGTCGGGGCGAACCGGGCGTCAACAGTTTGTTGAAGTGGTGGGTATGGCTGGGCCGGGCGGCGCCGCCCCTTTGGGCGCGACAGGACAGGTGTCAGCGGCGGCGCCGCCCGGGGTACGGGGGACCCCCGGGGCTACGAGGGTCTGGAGGGGGTCAGACCTGGGCGCCGGACAGCCGCTCCACGGCCCGCAGCAGCGCCGAGTGGTCCAGGCCGCCGTCGCCCTGCGCGCGCAGGCTCGCGACCAGCTGGGCGACCACGGCGCCGACGGGCAGGGCCGCGCCGACGGTGCGGGCGGCGTCCGTGACGATGCCCATGTCCTTGTGGTGCAGGTCGATGCGGAAGCCCGGCTTGAAGTCCCGGCCGAGGAAGTTGTCCTTCTTGCGGCTCAGCACGGTCGAGCCGGCGAGTCCGCCGTTGAGGACGTCCAGGGCCGCCTTCAGGTCCACGCCGGACTTCTCCAGGAAGACCACGGCCTCGGCGCACGCCTGGATGTTCACGGCGACGATCAGCTGGTTGGCGGCCTTCACGGTCTGGCCGGAGCCGTGCGGGCCGCACAGCACGATGGTCTTGCCGAGCGCCTCGAGGATCGGCTTCGCGGCGTCGAAGTCGCTCTGCTCGCCGCCGACCATGATGGACAGTACGGCCTCGATGGCGCCTGCCTCACCGCCGGACACGGGGGCGTCCAGGACGCGGAGGCCCTTGTCCTTGGCCGCCTTCGCCAGGTCGACCGAGGTCTGCGGCGTGATCGAGGACATGTCGATCAGCAGGGCGCCGGGCCTGGCGTTCTCCAGGATGCCGTCGGCGCCGTAGGAGATGGCCTCGACCTGGGGGGAGGCCGGGACCATCGTGATGACGACGTCGGCGTCCCGCACGGCCTCGGCGATGGAGGGGGCGGCGGTGCCGCCCGCCGCCGCGAGACGGTCCAGCTTGTCCTGCTCCAGGGTGAAGCCGGTGACCTGGTAGCCCGCCTTGATCAGGTTCTCGGACATGGGGGAGCCCATGATGCCGAGGCCGATCCAGGCGACCTTGGGGAGATTGGTGCTCATGATGGGGTGCCTTTCGGTGCGGGGGTCAGCGGGGCAGCCAGTCGAAGGCCTCGGCGCTCGGGCGGTCGCCCGGCTTGTACTCGAGGCCGACCCAGCCGTCGTAGCCCGCCTTCCGCAGCTGGTCGAGGAGGTCTTCGAGGGGGAGTGAGCCCGTCCCGGGGGCGCCGCGGCCGGGGTTGTCGGCGATCTGGACGTGACCGGTCTTCGCGGCGTACCGCTCGATCACCGACGGGAGGTCCTCGCCGTTCATGGACAGGTGGTAGAGGTCCATGAGGAACCGCGCGTTGCCCAGGCCGGTCGCCTCGTTGACCCTGTCGACGACGTCCACGGCCGCCGGGGCGGAGACCAGCGGGTAGAGCGGTGACTCGGGCCGGTTCAGTGCCTCGATCAGCAGCACCGCGCCGATCCGGTCCGCGGCCCGGGCTGCCAGCGTCAGGTTCTCCAGCGCGAGCGCGTCCTGCTCGGCCGGGTCCACGCCCTCGACGCGGTTGCCGTACAGGGCGTTGAGGGCCGTGCAGCCCAGGGAGGCGGCGAAGTCGGCGGCCACGTCGATGTTGGCGCGGAACCGCTCCGACTCCTCGCCGGGGAGCGACAGGGCGCCGCGGTCCGGGCCCGGGAGCTGCCCGGCGTAGAAGTTCAGGCCGGTGAGGCGGACGCCCGCCTCCTCGATCGCCCGCCGCAGGGCGTCGAGCTCGGACCGCTCGGGGACGGGCGAGTCGACCCAGGGCCACCACAGCTCGACCGCGGTGAAGCCGGCCGCGGCGGCGGCAGCGGGACGCTCCAGGAGGGGGAGCTCCGTGAAGAGGATCGACAGGTTGACGTTGAAGCGCTGGTCTGCGAATCCCATCGGGTCGGCGCTCCCTTCCTTGTCTTTCGGTGCCTTCTTTGGAGTATTCCGTATTGTGGAATCTCGTTTCTGCTTAACGGAAGATTGCCCGTGGTGTGCGAGGGCTGTCAAGAGGGGCTGCCGGAAAGTCCGTCCCGCGCGTTAGGTTGAGCGCGTGCGACTGAGAGTGGAGTTCACGACCGAGCCCTTCGACCTGGACGAGGCACCCGCGCACGCGCTGGTGGCCCGCGAGGTCGTGGAGGCCGCCGAGCTGGACGCCGTGGACGTCGGCCCGTTCGGCAACACCGCTGAGGGCGGTGCCGACGCGGTGCTCACCGCCGTGGACGCCCTGCTCCGCAAGGCCCTGGAGGCCGGTGCCACCCGGATCTCGCTCCAGGTCAACGTGGCCGAGGAGGGCGAGGCATGAGCGGCGCGGGGGACGAGCCGTTCATCGCGGCCGTGAAGCCCCTGGTCGACGCCATGGGCGGGGAGATGATCCCGCCGGACGAGGCCGGCCCCGACGACGTCGTCCTCGCCTGGGAGGGCAGTGACGCCGTCGCCGTACGGCTGCCGCAGCTCGCCGACTCCCTCGATCACATCCTCGCCGCGATGGAGCGCCGCAAGGGGCCGCTGGCCGACCTGGACCGCAAGGCGAAGCAGGAGGTCGTACGGATACTCGAGGCGCGCGGCGCCTTCTCCGTACGGCACGGGGTGGAGACCGTGGCGAGCGCGCTCGGTGTCAGCCGCTTCACCGTCTACAACTACCTCAACCGCGAGAAGGGGGCCTGACCGGCCTCCGTGTCCGCGTACGTATCCTCGTCGCGAATTTTCAACAAACTGTTGACGTGTCGTCGCGGGAGGGCGTTAGCTATCGGCACGCCCGTTCAGCACGAAGGCCGTATCCGGCCACGGAGGCTCCCGTGACTTCCACTTCCACGCCGCCGGGCCTGGCCCGGTTCAACACCCTCGAGGAGCACGCGGCCTTCACCGCGCTCCACGAGGCGTGCGCCTCCACGGCGTGGGCGAAGCGACTGCTCGCCGCCCGCCCCTACGCCACCCCCGAGGACCTGTACGCCGCGAGCGACGCCGCCATGGCGGAACTGACGGTCACGGACCTGGAAGAGGCGATGGCCGGCCACCCGCCCATCGGCCGCCCCAAGACCGGCGACCCCACCTCGGCCCGGGAGCAGCGCGGCATGTCCGGCGCCTCCGACGAACTCAAGGCGGAGATGCTCGAACTGAACCTCGCCTACCAGGAGAGGTTCGGCCATGTCTTCCTGATCTGCGCCACCGGCCGGACCGGCGAGCAGATGCGCGACGCGGTCAGGGAACGGATCGGCAACCCGCCGGAGCGGGAGCGGGAGATCGTCCGCACCGAACTGGGGAAGATCAACCGCATCCGTCTGGCCCGACTCGTCGAAGAGGACTGACAGCAGCATGAGCACCTCCGCCACCGCGTCCGTGTCCACCCACATCCTGGACACCAGCGCCGGCCGCCCCGCCGGGGGCGTCGCCGTCCATCTGTCCGCCCGCTCGGGGCGCGAGGCGGACTGGCAGGCGCTCGGCGGCTCCGCGACGGACGCGGACGGCCGGTGCAAGGACCTCCCGGCGCTGCCGGAGGGGACCACCCACGTACGGCTCGACTTCGCGGTGGAGCCGTATTTCGAGAAGAAGCAAGCCGATGCGCAGCAGGACGCCCCCGCGAATCGGGACAGCGGCGCCGGTGTGTTCTTCCCGGAGGTGGCGATCACGTTCGCCGTCGTACCGGGCGAGCACTACCACGTACCGCTGCTGCTCAACCCGTTCGGCTACTCCGTTTACCGAGGGAGCTAGCTATGCCCACCATCCTGGGACAGAACCAGTACGGCAAGGCCGAGAACCGAGTCGTAAAGATCACGCGGGACGGCGCCACCCACCACATCAAGGACCTGAACGTGTCCGTGTCGCTGAGCGGCGACATGGAGGAGGTCCACTACTCCGGCTCCAACGCCAACGTCCTCCCCACCGACACCACCAAGAACACGGTGTACGCGTTCGCCAAGGAGCACGGCATAGAGTCGGCCGAGCAGTTCGGCATCCATCTCGCCCGGCACTTCGTCACCTCGCAGGAGCCGATCAAGACGGCCCGGATCCGCATCGAGGAGTACGCCTGGGAGCGGATCGAGGCCGCCGACGCCAACTCCCGGTTCATCGGCGCCGACGAGGTCAAGCACTCCTTCGTCCGCAAGGGCCAGGAGACCCGGCTCACACAGATCACGTACGACGGCTCGTCGTGGGAGGTGATCTCCGGTCTGAAGGACCTCGTCGTGATGAACTCGACCAACTCCGAGTTCTGGGGCTACGTCAAGGACAAGTACACGACGCTGAAGGAGGCCTACGACCGTATCCTGGCCACCCAGGTCTCCGGCCGCTGGCGCTTCAACTGGACCGACGACGACCAGCGCATGCCCCACTGGGAGAAGTCCTACGAGCAGACGAGGAAGCACATGCTCCAGGCCTTCGCCGAGACGTACTCGCTGTCGCTCCAGCAGACCCTGTACCAAATGGGGTCGCGGATCATCGAGAACCGCGGCGAGATCGACGAGGTCCGCTTCTCCCTGCCGAACAAGCACCACTTCCTGGTCGACCTGGAGCCGTTCGGGCTGAAGAACGACAACGAGGTGTACTTCGCCGCCGACCGTCCCTACGGCCTGATCGAGGCGACGATCCTGCGGGACGGCTGCGAGGCGCGCATCCCCGTGGACCTCACCAATCTCTGACGTTCCCTCTTTCGGCACCCGTGGCCTGGGAACCCGTCTCTCCGGCCACGGCACTCAAACTTCCGGGGTCCTGCCGTGCCCACTCCACAACAGCGCAAAGGACGAACCATGGCAGCAGACCGGCGCATCGTCATCGAGAACTGCGCGATCGCGACCGTCGACGCGAACGACACCGAGTACGCCTCCGGGTACGTCGTGGTCGCCGGCAACCGCATCGAGTCGCTCGGCGCGGGCACGGCCCCCGAGGGCCTGGAGAACGTCGCACGCCGTATCGACGCCACCGGCCACCTGGTGACCCCCGGCCTGGTCAACACCCACCACCACTTCTACCAGTGGATCACCCGGGGTCTGGCCACGGACCACAACCTCTTCGACTGGCTGGTCGCGCTCTACCCGGTCTGGGCGCGCATCGACGAGCGGATGGTGCGCGCGGCGGCCCAGGGCTCGCTCGCGGTGATGGCCCGCGGCGGCGTCACCACCGCCATGGACCACCACTACGTCTTCCCGCGGGGCTCCGGCGACCTGTCCGGCGCGATCATCGGCGCCGCCCGCGACATGGGCGTCCGCTTCACCCTCGCGCGCGGCTCCATGGACCGCAGCGAGAAGGACGGCGGCCTGCCACCGGACTTCGCCGTCGAGACCCTGGACGGCGCGCTGGCCGCGACCGAGGAGACCGTCCGGCAGCACCACGACTCCTCCTTCGACGCCATGACCCAGGTCGCCGTCGCGCCCTGCTCGCCCTTCTCCGTCTCCACCGACCTGCTGCGGGACGGCGCCCAGCTCGCCCGCCGGCTCGGCGTACGGCTCCACACCCACGGCTCGGAGACCGTGGAGGAGGAGAAGTTCTGCCACGAACTGTTCGGCATGGGCCCGACCGACTACTTCGAGTCCACCGGCTGGCTCGGCGAGGACGTGTGGATGGCGCACTGCGTCCACATGAACGACTCCGACATCGCCGCCTTCGCCCGGACCGGGACGGGCGTCGCCCACTGCCCCTCCTCCAACGCCCGCCTCGCGGCCGGTATCGCCCGTGTCCCGGACATGCTCGCGGCCGGCGTCCCGGTCGGCCTCGGCGTCGACGGCACCGCCTCGAACGAGTCCGGCGAACTCCACACCGAGCTGCGCAACGCCCTCCTCATCAACCGCCTCGGCCCGCACCGGGAAGCCGCCCTGAACGCCCGTCAGGCCCTGCGCCTGGGCACCTACGGCGGTGCCCAGGTCCTGGGCCGGGCGGCGGAGACCGGCTCCCTGGAGCCGGGCAAGCTCGCCGACCTGGTCCTGTGGAGGCTGGACACGGTCGCCCACGCCTCCATCGCCGACCCCGTGACCGCCCTGGTCTTCGGCGCGGCGGCCCCGGTCACGGCCTCCTTCGTCGACGGCCGGCAGATCGTCGAGGACGGGCGGCTGCTCACGGCCGACGAGGACGCCATCGCCCGCTCGACGCGGGACGAGGCCCAGCGGCTGGCGAGGATCGCCGCGCAGGGCTGAACACCCCCATGACTCCGGCCGGGAGGGACGGCTCCCGGCCGGTGGCCGTGGACCCGAGCGGGGACCACGGCGCCGTCTCCGGGGCGCGCGGATGCGTGCGCCCCGGAACGGTCCCCGTCACCCGCATGTCCGGTCCCGCACGACCACCCGCACCACCTCCTTGACACCCACGGCAGCCATGGACGCGGCCGTGTACCCGACCGGAGGGACGCCGCCGTGGCCGACCACCCCGTTGACGAAAAACTCCCCGCGCTCAAGATGGCGACGACCGGCCTCCAGCACGTGGCCGCCATGTACGCCGGAGTCGTCGCCCCACCCCTGATCGTCGGCGCGGCCATCGGCCTGACCGCCACCGATCTGACCTTCCTCACCGGCGCCTGCCTGTTCACCGCGGGCCTCGCCACGTTCCTGCAGACCCTGGGCATCTGGAGGATCGGCGCCCGGCTGCCCTTCGTCAACGGCGTCACCTTCGCCGGTGTCGCCCCCATGACCGCGATCGTCGCCTCCACCGAGGACAAGTCCGACGCCCTGCCGATCATCTTCGGCGCGGTCATCGTCGCCGGACTCCTGGGCTTCATCGCCGCCCCCTTCTTCAGCAAGGCGGTGCGCTTCTTCCCGCCGGTGGTCACGGGGACGGTCATCACCCTCATCGGCATCTCCCTCCTCCCGGTCGCCTTCGGCTGGGCGCAGGGACCCGACCCCGCGGCGCACGAGTACGGTTCGGCGACCAACCTGGGGCTGGCCGCCGTCACCCTGTTGATCGTGCTGCTCCTACGCCGCTTCACCACCGGCTTCGTCAAGCAGATCGCGGTGCTGCTCGGCCTGGTCGCCGGCACGCTGATCGCGATCCCGTTCGGCGCCACGGACTTCGGCCCGGTCGCGGACGCGGCCGTCATCGGCTTCCCGACCCCGTTCCACTTCGGTGCCCCGCAGTTCCAGGCCGCCGCGATCATCTCCCTCTGTGTGGTGATGGTGGTCTCGATGACCGAATCGACCGCCGACATGCTGGCGTTGGGCGAGATAGTCGACCGCCCGGCGGACGAGAAGACCATCGCGGCCGGCCTGCGCGCCGACACCCTCGGCTCGGCCGTCAGCCCGCTCTTCAACGGCTTCATGTGCAGCGCCTTCGCGCAGAACATCGGCCTGGTCGCCATGACGAGGATCCGCAGCCGGTACGTCGTCGCCACCGGCGGCGGCTTCCTGGTGCTGATGGGCCTGTGCCCCATGGCCGCCTCGCTGATCGCCGTCGTACCGCGCCCGGTGCTCGGCGGCGCCGGCGTGGTCCTGTTCGGCTCGGTCGCCGCCAGCGGCATCCAGACCCTGGTCAGGGCCGGCCTGGACAAGGACAACAACGTCCTGATCGTGGCCGTCTCCCTGGCCGTCGGCATCATCCCCATCACGGCGCCGGAGTTCTACCACGCCTTCCCGGAGACGGCGCGGATCGTCCTGGACTCGGGCATCTCCACGGGCTGTGTGGCGGCCGTCCTGCTGAACCTGGTCTTCAACCACCTGGGCAACAAGGACGCGCAGGACGTCACCCACCCCATGGAGGCGGGTGAGGAGATCACCGGCGCGACCCGCGCCGCCTAGAGGCCGAACAGGCCCGGGTCCGTGGCCAGTTCCTTGAAGACCTTCGCGGGGTCGGCGACCAGCCTGCGTTCCTTGAGGTCCAGGATGCCGCCGACCGCCGTGATCTCGGCGGCCACCGTGCCGTCGGTCTTGCGGACGGTCTGCTCGATACGGAACGTCTTGCCGCTGCCCCAGTCGAAGGCGCAGGTCACCTCGACCTCGTCGCCCGCGAGCAGCTCCCGTTTGTAGCGGATGGTCGTCTCCAGGGCCACCGGGCCCACGCCGGTGCCCGTGAGTGCGGACTGGCTGATGCCCGCGGCGTGCAGCAACGACCAGCGGGCGTGCTCCGCGTAGTTCAGGTACACGCTCTGGTTGAGGTGACCCTGCACGTCGGTCTCGTAACCACGGACGGTCACAGGGACGGAAAACGGCTCGCTCACGGCATTCCCCTCTCGCACCGGACTCTCATGCATCGCACAACGATCCACCGATCTTGGCATGCACATCACGCTCGGCGCGGCGAAGCCAGGAGATACCGGTTTCCGGTGCGCGGTTCGCGGTGGTCGCTCACCTGCCAGCCTGCCCCCTCCAGGGTGGCCGCGCAGGCGCGCAGTGCCTCGCCGTCCGGCTCGTGCACGGCCACGGCCTCCGGCTGTGGGGTCGTCCGCACCCGGTACCCCGAGGCGCCCGGGCCCGGCCCGGCCGGACGGTGCCCGGCCGCCTCCAGGGCGAGCGCGGCGGCCTCCGCCAGATGCTTACGCTCCCAGCCGCACGGCCGGTCCACGGCCCCGTCCGGGTTGGTCATCCGGCGCAGCTCCAGCAGGCCCTGCCAGGCGCTGTGCACCTCGCGGAGCCGGACCGGCCGCCCGGTTTCCGGCGCCGTCTCCTCGCCCCCGACGCGCGCAGCGAAGACGCCCGTCGACGCGGGGGCCTCACCGGCCGGCTCGGGCGTCCCCGTCACGCCCTGCCGTACCCGATGCCCCTCCGGCGTCAGAAAGTGATCGTGCGGCGGCCGGGGGTGCCGGAAGGCCAGCCCGCGCTTCACCAGCGCGGCGAGCTGCGCCTCCGTACCCCTGAGCCGCCCGGTGACCGGGTCGGCGGCGTCGATGACACGCCGCTGCGCGGCGGTCGGCGGTCGGGTCACGGCGCGCTCCTCTCCGGCCTCGGACAGGCCCCGGGGCACTCGCCCCACCTGCTCGAAGGCTACGACCCGCCACTGACAACCGGGCCTACTGGCGGTACCCGCTCAGGAACCGCCCGATCCGCCCGATGGCCGCCTCCAGATCATCGGCGTGCGGCAGGGTCAGGATCCGGAAGTGATCCGGGGTCGGCCAGTTGAAGCCCGTGCCCTGGACCACCTGGATCTTCTCCCGCAGCAGCAGGTCCAGGACGAACTTCTCGTCGTCGTGGATCTTGTGCACCTTGGGGTCGATGCGCGGGAAGGCGTAGAGCGCGCCCTTGGGCTTCACGCAGGTCACGCCCGGGATCTCGTTGAGCTTCTCCCAGGCCACGTCCCGCTGCTCCAGCAGCCGCCCGCCCGGCCTGGTGAGGTCGCCGATGGACTGCCGCCCGCCGAGCGCGGCCTGGATGGCGTACTGGGCGGGCGCGTTGGCGCACAGCCGCATGGAGGCCAGCATGGTGAGGCCCTCCAGGTAGTCCTTGGCGTGCTGCCGCGGGCCCGTGACCACCAGCCAGCCGGAGCGGAAGCCCGCGACGCGGTAGGTCTTCGACAGCCCGCAGAAGGTGAGAACGACCAGGTCGGGGGCGAGCGCGGCGGCGGAGTGGTGCACGGCGTCGTCGTAGAGGATCTGGTCGTAGATCTCGTCGGCGAACACCATCAGGCCGTGCCGCCGGGCGAGATCGAGGATGCCCTCGATGATCTCCTTGGGGTAGACCGCGCCGGTGGGGTTGTTCGGGTTGATGATCACGACCGCCTTCGTCCGGTCCGTGATCTTCGACGCCATGTCGTCCAGGTCCGGGTACCAGTCGGCCTGCTCGTCGCACAGGTAGTGGACGGCCTTGCCGCCCGCGAGGGTCGTCACCGCGGTCCACAGGGGGAAGTCCGGGGCGGGGATGAGGATCTCGTCGCCGTCCTCGAGCAGTGCCTGCACGGCCATGGAGACCAGCTCCGACACGCCGTTGCCGAGGAAGACGTCGTCGACGCCGACCTCCAGGCCCAGCGTCTGATAGCGCTGGGCGACCGCCCGGCGGGCGGACAGGACGCCGCGCGAGTCCGTGTAGCCGTGCGCCTGCGGCAGCATCCGGATCATGTCCTGGAGGATCTCCTCCGGCGCCTCGAACCCGAAGAGCGCGGGATTGCCGGTGTTCAGGCGCAGCACACTGTGCCCCGCCTCCTCCAGAGCGTTGGCGTGCTCGATGACCGGTCCGCGGATCTCGTAACAGACCTCGCTGAGCTTGCTCGACTGCCGGAACTCCATGCGCGCGCTTCCCCTCGGCCGACTTGTGTTGCTTGGTTTTACCAAGTAGCCCCTTGGAAAGTCCAACAACTTGTCTAGACTGCGTCGCATGCCACCTCGCCGAAGCTACGACCAGTACTGCTCCGCCGCCCGCGCGCTCGACCTGGTCGGCGACCGCTGGACCCTGCTGATCGTCCGTGAGCTCCTCGCCGGTCCCCGCCGCTACACCGACCTGCACGCGGACCTGCCCGGCGTCAGCACGGACGTACTCGCCTCTCGGCTCAGGGACATGGAGCGCGACGGCCTCGCGACCCGGCGCCGGCTGCCACCGCCAGGGGCGGCCTCGGTGTACGAACTCACCGATCGAGGGCGGGAGTTGCTGCCCGTGCTCCAGGCGCTGGGGGCGTGGGGGCAGGAGGAACTGGGGGAGCGGCGGCCGACGGACGCGGTACGGGCGCACTGGTTCGCCCTGCCCCTGCTGCGTCAGCTGGACGGGGAGGGCCTTGTCGAAGTCCGCCTGGAGGAAGGGCACTTCCACCTCCACGCCGGTGCCGAGGACGGGCCCGTGTACGGCGACGGGCCCGCCCCCGGGGAGCCGGACGCCCTGCTGGTCCTGGACACCGGGACATGTACGGCGATCGGCCGGGGCGAGCTGAGCCTGCTCCAGGCGGTCCGGGAGGGCCGGGTCGAGGTGAGCGGCGCCGGCACCCTCGCCAAGGCGCTGCGCGAGACATGACAGAAGGCCCGCACGTAGCGGGCCTTCCGAGTCCGGGTCAGGCGGCGGGCGGCACCCGTGACGGCCGCCCCGAGCCGCGCGTCAGCGCGTACCCGGCGACACCCGCCAGCGCGGCCAGCACGCCGCCGACGGCGGTCCACACCCACCGGTCCGACCACCAGCCGGACGCCCAGCCGTCCTCGGGTTCGAGCCCGGAAAGGACCGCCGAGGACTCCTCCTCGTCCCCGGACCTCGTCGCGATGCCCGGCACCAGCGGCTCGGCCAGCGAGCCGTCCACCGCGGCCGAGCCGCCGATGTCCCGGGAGTCCACCCGTACTTCGGAGTCGACCGGGAGGCCCAGGTCGGAGGCGGCGACGCCGGTGGCCGTCAGCCGGACGTAGTACGTCCCTGGCAGCGGGTCGTTCGCCCAGGGCTCCGACCAGGCGCGGACCGTGCGCAGCACGCAGGCCAGTTCGACGGAGCCGGCGTCCGCGGCGGCGGTGCGCGTCTGCGCCCCGTACTGGCAGGCCTGGCGGCGGCGCAGACCGTCGTACACGTCGATCTGCCAGGTCTGCGCGGCATGGGTGTCCGGCAGCTTCACCGTCGCCCCGACCGTGGGGCGCTGGCCGGTGTCGGCGGGGAACGACCAGTACAGGTAGTCACCCGTGGAGCCGCTCGCCGTGGCCCGCTGCCCCTGCTCGATCTCGGCCGCCGTACGGAACGACGTGCCCGCCTGCGTGGGTGCCGACGAGTCCGAGGCGTCCTGCGACGGACTCGGCGAGGAGTCGGCCGCCGCCGGAGCGGCGGCCAGCCCCAGGGTCAGCAACGCGGCGCTCAACGCACGTACCACTCGCATCAGTTGGTCCTCCAGACCGCGAACCGCCAGCGCGACAGCCAGCCCCAGACGAGACCGGCGAGGAAGCCGGTGAGGATCAGCGCGCCGAGCAGCCACCAGCCGCGGCCGAGACCGAAGGAGGCCACGTCGCCCGCCCCGCTCGGCCCGTCCACGACGTCGACGGTCAGCTCCAGCGGCAGCCCGGGCGTGGTCTTCACACCGGAGGCAGCCGAGAAGGAGTGGGTGACCGCCAGGCACACGGTCTCCGCGGCAGGCTTGTCACCGTCGGTGTCGTCGCGCTCGGGCTCGGGGTACCTGAGCCCCGTCGAGATCACGTCCGTACGGCCGTTGCCCGCCGCCTCGCCGCGCACGATCTCCCGGCCCTTGACCGTCACGGCCCGCATCAGCACGCCGTAGCCGGGGTTCACGGCCCGGTCGGCCGCGACACTCACCGAGGCACGCAGCTCCTGCCCCGGCAGCACCTCCACCCGGTACCAGCGCTGCTGCCCGAACTCCTCCCGGTCGGTGTACAGGCCCGACTTCAGTGTCGGTGCCTCCACGCACCGGGACGCGCCCTCCGCGGGCACCGGCGTCACCACCGGATCGGCCGCCCGGTCCACCAACTGGTTGACCTTGTCGGTGAGTTCGTCCTGGTGCTCCACCGAGGTGTACGTGCCGCCGGTGGCCTCCGCGATGCAGCTCAGCTGCCTGCTCAGCTTGGCCGTCGGCACCAGGCCCAGCGTGTCGATGGTCAGGCCTATGCCCTTCGCCGCGATCTCGCGGGCCACCTCGCACGGGTCGAGCGGGGCACAGGTGTCCTCGCCGTCGCTGATCAGCACGATGCGCTTGGAGCCGTCGCCGCCGTCCAGGTCGTCGGCCGCCTTCAGCAGGGCCGGGCCGATCGGCGTCCAGCCCGTCGGGGTGAGCGTGGCGACCGCCGTCTTGGCCTCGGTGCGGTCCAGCGGGCCGACCGGGTAGAGCTGCGCGGTGTCCTTGCAGCCCGTCTTCCGGTCGTCCCCGGGATAGTCGGCGCCGAGGGTGCGGATGCCGAGTTCGACCTCCTCGGGCGTCGCGTCGAGCACCTCGTTGAACGCCTTTTTCGCGGCGGCCATCCGCGACTGTCCGTCGATGTCCCGCGCCCGCATCGAGCCGCTCACATCGAGGACGAGGTCGACCTTGGGGGCGGCCTGGCCCGTGGGTTCGCCGGCGGCCGCTCCGGCCGGGAAGGCGATCCCGGCCGTCAACGCGGCGAGCAGGGCACCCACGCCCGCCGCCAGCCGTTTTCTTGTGATCATCGGCGGATCTTATTGACCGGCGGGGTCCTGCTCCAAAACGGGGCTCACGCCAGGGGATTGGGCAGTTCCGCCCACTGGTCCCCGGGCGTCTGCGGCGAGAGCCGCATCAGCGTCAGCGCCTTGGAGGGCACGGGCTCCGTACGCAGTGCGGTGAGGTCCGGGGAGCGCGGGAGGCCGGACACAGCCGTCTCCAGCGCCGCCGTGAGCGCCGCCCCCGACCCCGCCGTCCCGGCCAGCGCGCCCGCCACCAGCGAGCCGAACAGCTTGCGGCGGAGCGTGCGTTCGTCGTCCGTGACCATCCGGGCGGGCAGGTCGGGCACCGTGATGCCGTGCCGGGCCAGGCGGGCCGGGCTGACGCGGATGTCGGCCAGGTCGCGGTAGACAAGACGCAGCGGATCGCCCTCCGGCGAGAGGACCACGAGGAGGTTCTGGCCGTGTGCCTCCAGGGCCACGCCCAGCTCCAGCAGCCGCAGCCCGACGGTGAGGGTGAGGCGCGCGAAGCCGGCCAGCCAGGCGGGGGAGCGCGGGAGCGCGCTGGTGGCGAGCGCCGCCACCGGCAGGACCCGTTCACCGCTCCTGGCGTACGTCTGCGGCGACTCCCGCAGAACAGCCGCGAAGTCGGGGGAACCGGCCGCGGCGGCGCCCAGGGTGCGGGTCACGTGCAGCAGGCCGTCCGTGCGGCCGGCGGGCGTCTCGGCGAAGTCCGACAGCGCCGCGGACGCGGCCACCGAGGGCAGCGAGATGTCCCGCACCGACGACGTCAGCCGGGCGCTGAGCGAGGTCTTGACGTGCGGCCCGCCGGGCAGGGCGAGCGTCCGCAGGGACATCAGCGGATGCCCGGCGCGCCGCTCCTCGCACGCCCGCTTCAGCACATGCGCCGCCTGCCAGGGGTGCACCGGCAGCACCACACGCCGCCCGTCCCGCAGGTCCCGCGGCCACGCCCCCGTCACCAGGCACTCCTCCGCCCGGACCGGCACCAGCCCGAGCTCCACGACCGGCCGGTGCTCGGGCCCGTAGGCGAGCTGCTCGGCCACCGAGAAACCCGGCCGGGACCGGCAGGTGGGGTGGAACGGATGCCCGTCGACGATCCGCTGCTCCCACTCCCAGTCGTTCCCCGGCCACTCGTCCGCCGCGTGCCCCTCCTGCCCCGCTCTCGACAGCGCCAACGAGGCGACACTGTGCCCGAGTTCGGCGGCGAAGGAGGCGGAGTGCGGGACGGCGAGGTCCGTCACCAGCCGCGCCGGATCGTCGTACTCCGCCCCGTCGAGCCCTACGACGGTGACGTAGCCGCCGGTCGCGTACGGATCCGGCGGCGGGCCGTGCAGCCGGCGGCCGTCGGACAGGAACAGCGTCAGCCCGTCCCGGCCCGGCTCCCTGCGGGCCACCCAGGGCAGCGGATCATGGGCGAGACCGCGCCACAGACGGGACAGCACGGCCGCCCGGGCGCCGGGCAGTTCGGCCTCGTACCGCGGCAGCAGGCCGGGCCGTACGACGGCCAGTTCGTCGGCGACCTCGGCCTCGGCGGTGGGGGAACGGTGCACGGGCGGGCTCCTCGGGTACGAATAGGGCGTCACGGCGCGATGACGACGACCGACATACTGATCATCTCCGCCAGGAAGTCCGGAAGTCCCGGAAGGGCTGTGGGGAACGTAGAGAACACGAGCAACACAGGGAAACGAGTGGATCGCGTGGACCTCATGCCCCCGCCCGCCGACGCGTACGCCGCCGTGCCGCTGCTGAACTGCCTGCTGCGGGAGGTCGCCCGGCCGGTGCGCCGGACCGGTGAGCACCGGATCTACCGGCTGCCCGGCGGGGACCGTCTGCTGCGGGTGCGCGGGACACGGCGGCCAGCCGAGCCCGAGGTGCACGGGCCGGACGGCTGGCGGCGCGTCGGCCACACCGAACTGGTCAAACTCGTCGCCGAGGAACTGCGCCGGCACACCGGTCTTTCCAACCACGAACTGCCCGCCGAGATGATCGACAGCAGGGACGCCGTGGCCGCCTTGCTGGAGGCCCGCGACCGCGCGACCCCGCCCGACGACCCCTACCTGCGCTCCGAGCAGTGTCTCCTCACCGGCCACACCCACCACCCGGCCCCCAAGGCGCGCGGCGGCGGCCCGGCCGCGGGCTGGCTGCCGTACGCGCCCGAGGCGTACGCCCGCTTCCCGCTGACCCTGCTCGGGCTGCGCGAGGACTGCGTCGTCGAGGAGGGCGACACCTCGGCCCTCGACGCCCTCGGCACCGCCCCGCCCGGCTACCGGCTGCTCCCGGCCCACCCCTGGCAGCTCGACCTGGCGAGCGCGGAGCTCGCCGCCGCCCTCGCGGACGGCAGGCTGGTCCGGCTCGGCACGACCGCCTTCGACACCTGGCCCACGGCCGCGATCCGCACGCTCTACACACCCGGGCACGACCTCTTCCTGAAGTTCAGCCTGGACGTGCGCATCACCAACGACATCCGCCGGCTGTGGCGCCACGACCTGCTCGCCCTGCGCCGGACCGACGCGGCCGTGTGCGCCGCCTTCGAGACGTTCGACGGCCCACCGGCCTGGCTCGGCGACCGCGGGTACCGCACCGCCGGCTTCGCCTTCGAGGCCCTGGCCGTCCTCGTCCGCGACGGCTTCGCCGGCCGTCTCCTGCCCGGCGCGACCCCGCTGCTCGCCGCCGGACTCGTCGAGGGCTTCGACGGCAGCCCGCTCGACCGCGCCGCCGACCCCGAGGCGTGGTGGGCGGCGTATCTGGCGCAGGTGGTGCCCCCGGCCCTGGAGGCCTTCGCCCGGCACGGCGTCGTCATCGAGGCTCATCTGCAGAACGCCCTGGTCGCCGTGGACGCCGACGGCCTGCCCGTGCAGGCGCTGTACCGGGACGCCGAGGGCGTGAAACTGCTGCCGGACGTCTCCCGGGAATCCGGCTGGGAGCGACTGGTGTACTGCCTGGTCGTCAACCACCTCACCGAGATCGCCGGGGCCCTCGCCGACCGCCACCCCGGCTTCGACCCCTGGCCCGCCGCCCGCCGCGAACTCGCCCGCCACGACCTGCCCGAGATCTCCGCCCTGCTCACCTCGCCCACCCTCCCCGCCAAGACGAACCTCCTGTTGCGCTGGACGGGCGCGGACGGGGCCGACGCCCGCTACCTGCCGCTGCCCAACCCGCTCAGGGAAGGAACGTGACCAGGTGGTTGGTGGGTTCGTCGAGGACGAGCAGTACGAGTTGGTCGGTGAGCCGGACCAGGTCGGGAACCTTCAGGGCGTCGGCGATATGGGGGTGGATCACCCGTAGCCTCCTTGGGCGAAAGAGCACTGGTGGCCGAGCGAGCGGAAGAACGCGGACAGTTCGGATCTGACGCGGGAGCCCGGGCGGCGGGCGAAGAGATAGCCGGTCAGACAGCCCGTGTGCGCGACGAAGACACCGTCGGCACCGAACCGCTCCCGGTGGGCCAGCACCCGGTCGAACGTCGCTTTGGGCAGCACCTCCTGGGACAGCACGGCGCTGGTGGTCGCCGCCCGCGCCACGGCGGCGGCGTCGCCGCAGGCGAAGCCCTTCAGCAGGTCGGTCAGGCACTGCTCGTACTCCTCCCCGCGGCGCCGGTAGTGCTCCAGGAGCGGCGAGGTCACGGCGGCGGTGTCCACCGTGCCCGGCTCGATCACATAGGCGGTGTGGAAGCCGATGTCCGTGCCCAGCCGCCGCACCACCCGGTGCCGGCCGCTGAGATGCAGCGCGAACTCGTCGAGGAAGACGCTGTCGGACCGTTCGATCGCCGCCAGGATGCCGAGCACCACGTCGGTGTCGCAGGGCAGCGAGAAGATCCCCGACAGACAGCGCAGGGTCGCCACGATGTCCGCCGTCGAGCTGGCCATCCCGACGCCCACCGGCAGATCGGAGTGCGTGGTCCAGGTGCCCGGCGGCAGGGACAGGCCGTGGTGCTCCAGGAAGAGCCGGGCCGCCGTCAGGGACTTCTCCCCGAGCGGAAGCGGCTGCGCCGGCCCCGGCGTGAAGTGCACCCGGGAGTGGCGGTCCACGGGGAACGAGATCACCGCGATGTCCGGGTCGGGGCCCGCCCGCAGCGGCCCCTGGTACAGCTCGCCGAGCGTGCCGTGACAGACGCCGGACACGACACCGCGCACGTGCCTTCCTCCGTCCCTGAGCCCTGAACACACGGTCAGGGAGGGAGGCGCGGCCCGGCGCATGCCCTACGACCGCCGCTACCGCCGACCCAGTCCTCGAGGTCACCGTGCACAGCCCGCGCGTGACGCACGGGCGCAGTGGCAGGTCTTCGGACTCGCGGGCCGGCGTGCGCTCCCACTCACCGCTGCGGGACAGTCCCGGATTCCCACCGGGTTCCCCTGCGACCGCGCGCCTCAGCGTAAGGACGCCCGCAGCGGATGGAAAGGGTGCCTCCAGGGGCTCGGCGGGCCCCGGCCGGCTGCCGGTCTCCCGGCGGGTCCTGGAGCGCCGGCACCGCACCACGAGCCTGACCACGATGGCCCTGATGGCCGCGCACGCGCTGATGTTCGCGGCGGAACTCGTGCGCTACGGGCCGAACGGCTCGCCGGGCCGGGTGCGCGGGCGGGCGTGGCGTGGCCGGCCTGGGCGGCACGGGCTGCGGGGCGGATCGCCGCGGGGGCCGTCGTCGTAGGGCTCCTCGCCGTGGTGGCCTCCGGCCGGGACGGTGGCCGCGAACGCCCGGCCGAACCGCCCACGAGACGGAATGAACCCGCGCACCGGCCGCATGGAATGATGGCCGGCGACATGGCGACGGCGGAACGAGGAAGCCGGTGTGAATCCGGAGCGGTCCCGCCACTGTGACCGGCATCGGCCGGGAGCCAGGAGACTCACGCGGTCGCCTCCTCGACGAACCACCGGGGCGGATCTCCCCGGAGAGAGGAAGGGTGCGGCATGTCCGCAACCCCGGCCGGAGGGGTTCCGTGCCGCGTCGTCGTGTGCCGGGACTGCTGCTGCGGCAGCGGCAAGGTGACCGGCGTCGACCACGCGGCCCAGACCGAGCGGCTGCGCGAGGCGGCGCCCGTGCGGGTCTCCGAGTGCCTCGACGTCTGCGACCAGGCCAACGTCATCGTCGTACAGCCGTCCGCGGCGGGCCGGGCCGCCGGGGCCCGGCCGGTGTGGTTCGGTCTGGTCAACGACCCGGCCGCGACCGAGGACATCGTCTCCTGGGTCCGCGAGGGCGGCCCCGGCGTCGCCCCCCGGCCCGACATCCTCGACCTGTACGCCTTCAGCCCACTCGCGAAACGGCGCGCGGGCGGCTCCTGACCCGGCCGCGACACGGGAAGAACCGGGACCTCATGACTCGTCGGCCGGCACGCACAGAACGGGGACGTTCGAGAGGTGCAGCAGTTTGTGGGGGGTCGAGCCCAGCAGCGCGCCGCGCACCGGGCTCTCGCCCCATGTGCCCACCACGATCACCCGGCCGTCGTGGCGTGCCGCGGCGTCGATCAGGGCCTGCGCGGGCCGCTGGTCGATGAGTTCGACCCTGCTGGGCACGCCGGCCTCGTCGGCGACGCGGACCGCGTGAGCGAGCACGGTGCTCCCGGCCTCGCGCACGGCCGCGTGGTGGGCGGTGTACTCGTCGCCCGTGAGGCCCGGGGCCGCGGCGCCGTAGACGATCACCAGCGGTTCGCCGTACGCGGCCGCCACCTCGATCGCGACCCGCAGCGCGCGCCGGGCGCCCGGGGATTCGTCGTAGCCGAGGACCACCGACATCTCAGGACTCCTTGCCGTGCCGGCCGGGGACGAGGTCGGGGTCGACCACGCTGGGGTGTTCCGACCAGAAGACGGGGGCCATCAGCCGCCACACGACCATGAGGACCACGCCCGTGACGAGGATGCCGATCCCGATGACCAGCGGGGGACCGAGCCCCAACCACGAGACGCCGCTGTAGGAGTTGGCGGGGTCGGACATGTCCGCCACGGATTCCACCAGCAGCCAGGCCAGCAACCCGGCACCGATCAGGGGGCCGAGCCCGATCAGGAAGAAGTTGCGGGCACTGCGGGTCAGCTGGCGGCGGTAGTAGACCGCACAGGCGACACCCGTGAGCGCGTAGTAGAACGCGATCAGCAGGGACAGCGCGGTCAGCGAGTCGAAGAGGGCGTTCTCGCTGAGCTGGTAGAGGACGAGATACCAGACGATGGCGATGCCGGCGACCCACCAGGTGCTCACGTCGGGGGTGCGGAACCGCGGGTTGATGCGGCCGAAGTGAGCGGGCAGCGCGTGCCGGCGTGCCATCGACAGGCCCGTGCGCGACGCCGGGATGATCGTCGTCTGCGTGGACGCGAGCGCGGACGTCGAGACAGCCAGCAGCACGACCCAGTCCCAGCCGCCCATCGCCTCTTCGGCGAGCAGCGCGAAGATGAACTCCTCCTCCGCCGCGTTCTCCGCCAGGTAGGCCGTTCCGGCGTAGCCCACGACCGCGAAGGCGACCGCGAGGTAGGTCACCAGCAGCAGCACCGTCGACCACACGGCCGCCTTGCCGGGCGCGGTGGCGGAGTCCTCGACCTCCTCGGTGAGGTTGACCGCCGACTCCCACCCCCAGTAGATGAACACGCCCAGCAGCAGGGAGGCGGTCAGGGACGCCCCGCCCGCTCCGAAGGGATCGAGCCAGCTGAACTTCGGTTGGACGGAGTCGAGGGTGCCGGTGTCGGCGTAGACGCGGTAGAGCGCCACCACGGCGAAGACCAGCAGACAGGCGACCTGCGCCAGGATGAGGACGTTCTGGATCCTGGCCGACACCTCGGTGCCGATCACGCACAGGGCCGTCATCACCACGATGAGGAGCACCGTGAGCACTTGGCGCACGACGTCGTTGTCCGCCCAGCTGTCCAGGCCGACGGCGAGCAGGAAGAAGGTCACGGCGACATCCGCCAGCGACCCGACGACCAGGACGCCCGTCATCGTGATGGCCCAGCCGCCCAGCCAGCCCGCCCACGGACCCATGGCCCGGGTGACCCACGAGAAGGTCGTGCCGCAGTCCTGGTCGACCTTGTTGAGGTAGTAGAACGCCGACGCGATCAGCAGCATCGGCACGAACGACGCGATCATCACCCCGGGGGCGTAGATGCCCACCAAGGCCACGATCGGGCCGATGACCGCCGCCACCGAGTACGCCGGTGAGGTCGCGTTGAGCCCGATGACCAGCGCGTCGAGGAACCCGATCGCATTGGGCTTCAGGCTCGCGGACGGTGGCGGGCCCGCGTCCGTGATGTCCTTGGCCATGCTCCCTCACTCCCGTTGTGCCTGGCTCCATACAACAGGTAGGCGTGAGGCATTTTAGCCATTGATGACTCTTTGGGTTCTTATGTCGCCTTTCGGCTTCGCGCCAGCAGACGCAGGAAGTGCGGCGTGCCGATCACGGCCGTCATCAGCCCGGCGCCCAGCTGGGCGGGGGCCTAGCCTTACCGGGGATTCCGGGGCGGGCAGAACTCGGCCGAGACGACGTTCTTCCCGCCGCCGACCCAGTCCCCGTTGAAGTTCAGGGTGATCATGTGGCGGCCGTCCCTGGAGCCGAAGGACTGGGTCGAGGAGCCGTGGATCCCGCCCGAGTGGCCCCAGACCGGGACCCCGCAGCTCGTCTCGTACTCGATGAGGCCCAGGCCGTAGCGCTGGCCCGGCAGATTGCCCTCCGTCGAGACCGTCCTAGTCATCTGCCGGAGCTGGGCCGGACGCAGCAGCCTGCCGCCGAACAGCGCGCTGAAGAAGCGGTTGAGGTCGGCGGAGTTGCTGATCATCTCGCCCGCCGCCCACGCCCAGGACGGGTTGAGCTCGGTCACGTCGTAGGTCTTGCCCGGGTCCTCGGTGAAGGTGGAGTAGTGCCGGGTGGGCGCGGGCACGTGCGGGTCCCTCCCGGGGAAGCGCGTGGCGCGCATCCCCAGCGGCCCGGTGACGCGCCGTTCGATCTCCTCGGCGTAGGGCCGGCCGGTCAGCTTCTCGACGATCAGCCCGAGCAGCAGGTAGTTGGTGTTGGAGTACTTCCAGGAGGTGCCGGGCTCGAACTGGGGAGGGTTCTCCAGGGCGAGGGCGATGACCTGCTGCGGAGTCCAGTCGTCGTAGCGGGTCTCGAGGAAGTCGATGCCGAGCACCTTCTTCGCGAACGTGGCGTCGTCGGTGAAGTTGAAGATGCCGCTGGTGTGGTTCATCAGCTGACGCACCGTGATCTTCGTACCGTCGTGGCCGTTCCCCCGCACCAGCCCGGGCAGGTAGTGGTCGACCGTGGCATCGAGGTCGACCCTTCCCTCCGCCTGGAGCTGGAGCATGACGGTGGCCACCAGGGTCTTGGTGACACTTCCCGCGCGGAAGCGGTCGCCGTGGCCGCGCGGCTGCTTCGTGGTGAGGTCGGCGACGCCCGAGGTGCCCTTCCACACTCCACGGGTGTCGCGCACCTCCGCGACGACTCCCGGCACACCGGCGGCGACGGCGGCGTCCATGGCGGCCTGGGTGGCGCCGTGCCCGGGCCCTCGCGTCTCCGTCGCGGCCGCCGGCGTGGACAGCAGGGCCGTACTCGTCGCCGCGATCGCCGTCACGCAGACCAGCGTCGTCCGTATCGGGCGTGTCGACATGTGCACCGACCTCTCTCGGCTCGTGGGAGGGACATCGTTCCGACCGGCCCTAACAGGCTCCCCATGCGCCGCTAACAACGATGTGTGACGCTCTTCGAGCGAGAGCCGATGCCGAACACGGGGGAGTGCTGGTGAAGTTCGCGGTACTGGGAGCACTGACGACGGCCGACGACGACGGCGTGGCCTTCGTCGTCCGGGGAGCGAAGCCCCGTGCGCTGCTCGCCGTCCTGCTGCTGGAACCGAACCGCACCGTGCCGACGGACACGGTGACGGCGGCGCTGTGGGGCGAGGACCCGCCGCCGACCGCCACGGCCTCGCTGCACAACCACGTCGCCCGGCTGCGCCGCGACCTCCGCGACGCCGGCGGCACCCGGCTGCGCACCATGCCCCACGGTCTCGAACTGCGGGTCGATGCCGACGAGTTGGACCGCGACGCGTTCGAGGGGCGGGTGCGCCGGGCGGTGGCGGCCCGCAACCGGGAGGACTGGGAGACGGCGGAGCGTGCGGCGGGCGCCGCGCTCGCCCTGTGGCGCGGCACCCCCTTCGCGGACGTGCCCGCAGTCGCCGGGCGCCCCGTCGTCACCTTTCTCCAGGAACAGCGGCTCCAGGCGCTGGAATGCCGCTTCGAGGCCCTGCTGCGCCTGGGCCGTCCCGACGGGCTCGCGGCCGACCTGGGCCTCCTCGTCGAGGAGCATCCGTTCCGGGAGGCGCTGCACCGTCAGCTGATCCTCGTCCTCGGCCGCACCGGCCGCCGAGCCGAGGCGCTGGCCCGCTTCCGGTCCCTGCGCCGGAACCTGGTCGAGGAACTCGGGGTCGAGCCGGGCCCGGCCCTCCAGGACGCCCACCGGGAAGTGCTGCGCGGCGCCACCCGCCGGCACCGCGAACCGCCCGCTCCCGCCGACCCGTTCACGGCCGCCGCGTCCGAACCTCCGGCCGTGCCCGGGCGGACGCCCCCGCGGCCGGAGCAACTCCCCGCGCCGCCCGACGGGTTCGTCGGCCGCGCCGAGCACATCGCCGAGATCCGTACCGCGCTGGAGTCGGACCGCGCCGGCACCGCGTGCGCGGTGATCAGCGGCATGCCGGGCGTCGGCAAGACAGGCCTCGCCCTGCACATCGCGGACCAGCTCAGGCCCGTGTTCCCGGACGGCCGCCTCTACCTCAACCTGCACGGCGCCACACCCGGCATCGCCCCCCTCACACCCGCCGACGCCCTCGCCGCCCTCCTGCACGGCCTGGGGGTGGACACCCGGCGGATCCCCGGCGACGAGGCGGCCGGCTCCGCCCTGCTGCGCTCCGCGCTGGCCGCCACCCGCACCCTCCTGGTCCTCGACGACGCGGCATCGGTGAGCCAGGTGCGTCCCCTGCTCCCGGCAGGCGCCGGCTGCGCCGTACTGCTGACCAGCAGACAGCCGCTGGCCACCCTCGGAGCCGCCACGCACGTCCGGCTCGAACCGCTCCCGCCGCAGGACGGCGCCCTCCTGCTGGAGCGGGCCGCGGGCCGCACCTGGGCCGCGGCCGACGCCCGGCCGGTCGCCCGGCTGGCTGACCTGTGCGGCCACCTCCCCCTGGCGCTGCGCATCTGCGCGGCCCGCCTCAGGAGCCGGACGGCGCTGTCGGTGGAGAAACTGGTGGAACGCCTCGCCCGGCTGGAGGACCGCCTGGACCACCTCGAACTGGAGGACCTCAGCGTCCGCCGCTCCCTGACGGCGGCCCACGAGGCACTCACCGGCTCGGGCGACCCCCGCGACCGCGACGCCGCCACGGCCCTCGCTCTCGTCGGCGCACTGGACCTGCCCGAGTACGGCGCACCGCTGATGGCCGTCGCGACGGGCTCCTCCGAACGCGGCGCCGAACAGGCCCTGGACCGCCTGGCGGAGGTGGCGCTGCTCCAGGAGACGCACTGGGGCCGCTACGTCCCGCACGACCTGGTCCGCGACTTCGCCCGGGAACTCGCCGACCGGCCGGACGCCCGGGCCGGGAACACCGACGCCGTCGAACGCGCCCTGCGCTGGTACCGGCAGCGGCTCGCCCGATGCGCCGCCGCTCTCCGTCCGGGGCCCGGCCGGGCGCCCGAACAGTCCGGGGACGCCCCGGCCTTCGCCGACGCGTCGGCGGCACTCGCCTGGGGCGACACGGAGGCCGCGAACCTGCTCTTCCTGGCCGACACCGGCGCCCACGGACGCCTGGGACCCGGCCGCACCCTGGAACTGATCAACTCCCTGTTTCCCTATCTGCACGACCGGGGCCGGGCGCGGGACCTCGAACGCCTGACGCGGCACGCCATCGCGCTCGCCAGATCGGGCGGCGACGCCGCGGCCGAGGCACGGGCCCTCGGCCAGCTCGCCTCCGCGCACTACTCGGCCGGACGCGTCCGCCAGGCACTGCTCCTGCTGGACGAAGCCGTGGAGCTCAGCGGGCACCTCTGCGACGACGCTGCCCGGATGCGGCACCTCGGCAACCGGGCCGCGCTGCTGCGGGAACTCGGCCGCGGCGCCGAGGCCCGGGCGACGCTGGCACGGTGTCTCGCGCTGCGTCCCGACACCCTCGCGCCGGGCGAGGAGGCGACGCTCGTCGGCCACCAGGGGAACGTCGCCGAACTCGGCGACCCGCGCTCGGCCCTCTCGTTCCACCTGCGCAGCCGGGACCTCGCCCGGCAGGGCGGCAGTGCCGTGCTCGAACAGGTCGCCCTGTGCAACGCGGGCCGCGCCCATCTGGCCCTCGGCGAGCCCGCCCGGGCCCTGCGGAGTTTCGACGAGGCGCTGAGCGCCACAGCCTCCGGCGCCGGCCACTGGAACGCCGAGCGGGAGGCCCGCCTGGGCCGCTCACAGGCCCTGCGGGCGCTCGGCCGTCCCGGACCCGCCCGGGAGGCGTGCGAGGCACTGATCCGGGAAGCCGCCGCACGCGGCGACTCCTACGGGCGGGGCCTCGCCGAGTACGAGCTGGGCCACCTCCTGAGGGAGCTCGGGGACGAGGGGGCGGCCCTGACCCGGTGGCGCGGCGCGCTGACGGCCCTGGACGGCACGGACGCCCCGATGCTCGCCGACCTGCGCACCCGCACGGGGGCGACCACTCCTTACTATGCTCAGGTCATCCCGGAGGCCGGAAGCGAGGGGCGCACATGCTGAGAGAGGTCACCGCCACCCGCTACGTCGCACCCCTGCACTCCGGCGGCTCCGTCCCCGGCGTCGTCGAGGCGGACGACCTGGGCACCTACGTCGTCAAATTCACCGGCTCCGCGCAGGGCCGCAAGGCGCTGGTCGCCGAGGTGATCGTGGGCGAACTGGCCCGTGCCCTCGGGCTGCGGTTCCCCGAGCTGGTGCTGGTGCACTTCGACCCGGCGGTCGCGGACGCCGAGCCCCACCAGGAGGTGCGGGAGCTGCACGCGGCCAGCGCGGGTGTGAACCTCGGCATGGACCATCTGCCGGGCGCCCGGGACTTCACGCCGGAGATCGCCCGGGTCTTCCCCGTCGACCCCCTGGAGGCGGGGAAGGTCGTCTGGCTCGACGCCCTCACCGTGAACGTCGACCGTACGGTCCACAGCTCCAACCTGATGGTCTGGCCCACCCTGGGCGTCGCGCCCCCGCGCCTGTGGCTGATCGACCACGGCGCCGCCCTCGTCTTCCACCACCGCTGGGACGGCGCCGACCCGGCCAAGGCCTACGACTTCCGGCACCACGCCCTCGGCCACTACGGGCCCGATGTGCGGGCCGCCGACGCCGAGTTGGCTCCCCGGGTGACCGAGGAGCTGCTGCGCGGCATCCTCGCGGAGGTCCCCGACGCCTGGCTCGCGGACGAGCCCGGCTTCGCCGGTCCGGACGAGGCGCGTGAGGCGTATGTGACGTACCTCCACGCGCGCGTGCGGTCCTCCGAGGCCTGGCTGCCCACCGGCTTCCCCAGCCGGGAGGAGCTCGCCGCCGAGGAGGCCGTCCGGGCGGCGAGAACCAGGCAAGGACGACCCGCGTGGCTCAAGCAGGTCCCCGACCTGCACGGCAAGCCCGCGGCCCAACAGGATTGGTCGGTGCACCTCGGATGAGTGGCCGTGTGGAGATCGAGTACTGCACCCAGTGCCGCTGGCTGCCCCGAGCGGCATGGCTGGCGCAGGAGCTGCTCACGACCTTCGAGGCGGAGCTGACGGAACTGGCGCTGAAGCCGGGCAAGGGCGGCGTGTTCGTCGTCCGCGTCGGCGACGAGGTCGTCTGGGACCGGCGCGAGCAGGGCTTCCCCGAACCGACCGCCGTGAAGAAGGCCGTACGCGACCGAGTGGCCCCGGGAAAGACCCTGGGCCACTCGGAGCGCTAGCGGTCCGGCCCGCGCGTCAGCCCTTGAGCTGCTCGTACGCCGGCAGCGTGAGGAAGTCGGCGTAGTCCTCGTCGAGGGAGACCGTCAGCAGCAGGTCGTGCGCCTGCTGCCAGTTGCCGGCCGCGAAGGCCTCGTCGCCGATCTCGGCGCGGAGGTTCGCCAGTTCCTCGGCGGCGACCTTGCGGGCCAGCTCGGCGGTGACCTGCTCGCCGTTGTCGAGGACGACCTCCGCGTTGATCCACTGCCAGATCTGCGAGCGGGAGATCTCGGCGGTGGCCGCGTCCTCCATCAGGTTGAAGATCGCGACCGCGCCGAGCCCGCGCAGCCAGGCCTCGATGTAACGGATGCCGACCTGCACGGCGTTGACCAGACCCGCGTACGAGGGCTTGGCGTCGAGCGAGTCGATGGCGATCAGGTCGGCCGCCTTGACGTCGACGTCCTCGCGCAGCCGGTCCTTCTGGTTGGGCTTCTCGCCGAGAACCTTGTCGAAGGACTCCATGGCGATCGGCACCAGGTCGGGGTGGGCGACCCAGGAGCCGTCGAAACCGTCGTTCGCCTCGCGGTCCTTGTCGGCACGGACCTTCTCGAAGGCGACCTTGTTGACCTCCGCGTCCCGGCGGGACGGGATGAAGGCCGCCATGCCGCCGATCGCGTGCGCGCCGCGCTTGTGGCAGGTGCGGACGAGGAGTTCGGTGTAGGCGCGCATGAACGGGGCCGTCATCGTCACCGCGTTGCGGTCCGGCAGGACGAACTTCGCTCCGCCGTCACGGAAGTTCTTGACGATGGAGAAGAGGTAGTCCCAGCGGCCGGCGTTCAGCCCCGAGGCGTGGTCGCGCAGCTCGTAGAGGATCTCCTCCATCTCGTACGCGGCCGTGATCGTCTCGATCAGCACGGTCGCGCGGACGGTGCCCTGCGGGATGCCGACGTACTCCTGGGCGAAGACGAAGACCTCGTTCCAGAGGCGGGCCTCCAGGTGCGACTCCGTCTTGGGGAGGTAGAAGTACGGACCCTTGCCGAGGCCCAGCAGGCGCTTGGCGTTGTGGAAGAAGTACAAGCCGAAGTCGACCAGCGCGCCGGGCACCGGGGTGCCGTCCGCGTCGACGAGGTGACGCTCGTTCAGGTGCCAGCCGCGCGGGCGCATGACGACCGTGGCGAGTTCCTCGTTCGCCTTCAGGGCGTACGACTTACCGGACTTCGCGTCCGTGAAGTCGATGTTCCGGGTGTAGGCGTCGCTCAGGTTGAGCTGGCCGAGGACCACGTTCTCCCAGGTGGGCGCGGAGGCGTCCTCGAAGTCCGCGAGCCACACCTTGGCGCCCGAGTTGAGGGCGTTGATGGTCATCTTGCGGTCGGTGGGGCCGGTGATCTCGACCCGGCGGTCGTTCAGGGCGTCCGGACTCGGGGCGACCTTCCAGGAGTCGTCGGCGCGGATCGCGGCGGTCTCCGGGAGGAAGTCGAGGGTGGAGGTGCGGGCGATCTCGGCGCGGCGCTTGGCGCGGCGGGCGAGGAGTTCGTCACGCCGGGGCGTGAACCGACGGTGCAGCTCGGCCACGAAGGCCAGCGCCGCTTCGGTGAGGACCTCCTCCTGCCGGGGCAGGGACTCGGCGTCGACGATGGCCAGCGGTGACGGCGCTGGTGCGGACATGAACGGTCACTTCCTTCAGCGAGCTACGAAGACGAGCCTGCGGTTCGGCACCGGGTGCCAGTCTTCCCGGATACGGGCGTTCGGCGCCCGCGGAGCCCTCGGGCGCTTCTGAACTGTGGATACTAGTTTCCTCATAGTGGAAGTTCAATCGTGTGTTGATGTCGAGACTCTTCGGGTCGAGGAAAGGTGGCGCTCCGTGCCACCCCGCTCACTCAAGGTGGGCCAGATCGGCCTCGGTGTCGATGTCGAAGGGCCGGGCCACGTCCCCGCACTCGACGAGCGCGATCGCCCGCTCGTGTTCCTTCAGATAGGCGCGTGCCCCCCGGTCCCCGGTGGCCGTCGCGGCGATGCCCGCCCAGTGGGCGGCGCCGAACAGGACCGGATGGCCCCGCACCCCGTCGTACGCGGCCGACACCAGCGATTCCTCGCCCTGGTGCGCCCCGAGGACCCGGGCCACCGCCTCCGGGCCGATGCCGGGCTGGTCGACGAGCGAGACCAGGGCGGCCCGGGCGCCCGTACCGGCGAGCGAGTCGAGTCCGGCCCGCAGGGACGTGCCCATGCCCTGCTCCCAGTCGGGGTTGTCGACGAGGACGCAGCCCGGCAGGGCGGCTCGTTCGCGCACTTCTTCGGAGCGGGCGCCCAGTACTACGTGGATCCGTGCGCAACCGCCCTCCCGCAGCACCCGCACCGCGTGCTCCACGAGCGGCCGCCCCCGATGGGGGAGCAGTGCCTTGGGCCGCCCTCCGAGGCGTCGCCCGCCCCCGGCGGCGAGCAGTACCCCGGCAACCTCCCGGGTCTCTCCCGGCGTCTTACGTGTCGTCATGGGTCCTGCATACCGCACGATCTCGGGCCGAGAAGTCACGCAGCGGAGCAAGTCGATGACGCAATGGACTGGCGCCTGGTGGGCCCTGTCGTTTAATCTCGCCCGCACCGACCGTCCGGGCGTCCGGCCGATGCCCGGTGTGGGGGACTTCGCGTCGGAATGGCACGCGCACGACGAGGTGCGAGGGGGAGGACTGTGTTGCGGAGCGTGGAGCAGAAGCGGCAGGGGCCTGTGACCAGCGGCGACGAGGACCCGCGCGTGACGGAGCTGCGCTCCGCCGTGTCCGGGCTGCGCCGCCGGCTCGCCGCCCATCCCGGCGATTTCGCCGACCGGGGCATCGCCGAGGAGGAACTGGCCGCGCTGGACGCGATGGCCGTCGCCGGCATCCCCGAGATCCCGCGGCTGCGCCGCTCCCTGCTGCTGATCGCCGGCGCGATCGGCTCGGTGAGCGCGCTGTCCCCCGGCCTGTCGGAGGTCCGCCGGGCCGTGGACCTCTTCGGAGGGCCGGTGCGCGGGGAGGGCTGAGCCGCCGCGCGGCCAGGGTCGGTCAGCGTGCCGTCATGACGCGGGGCTCTGGTTGGCCAGAGCCTCCGACAGTTCGGCGGCGACCTGCTGGAGCACCGGCACGATCTTGTCCGTCGCCGCCTCCGTGACCCGGCCCGCCGGGCCGGAGATGGAGATGGCCGCGGCGGTGGGGGAGTCGGGCACCGAGACCGCCAGGCAGCGGACCCCGATCTCCTGCTCGTTGTCGTCGATCGCGTAGCCCTGCCGGCGTACGTCCTCCAGCGCCGTGATGAACCCGTCGGGCGTCGTGATCGTCTTCTCCGTCGCGGCGGGCATGCCCGTGCGGTGGAGCAGGGCGCGCACCTCCTCCGCCGGGAAGCCGGCGAGCAGGGCCTTGCCCACGCCCGTGGAGTGCGGCAGCACGCGTCGGCCGACCTCCGTGAACATGCGCATCGAGTGCTTCGACGGCACCTGTGCGACGTAGACGATCTCGTCCCCGTCCAGCAGCGCCATGTTCGCCGTCTCGCCGGTCTCCTCGACCAGCCGGGCGAGGTAGGGCCGTGCCCAGGTGCCCAGCAGCCGGGAGGCCGACTCGCCGAGGCGGATCAGGCGGGGGCCGAGCGCGTACCGCCGGTTCGGCTGCTGACGTACGTACCCGCAGGCCACCAGGGTGCGCATCAGGCGGTGGATGGTCGGCAGGGGCAGTCCGCTGCTCGCGGACAACTCGCTCAGGCCGACCTCGCCACCCGCGTCCGCCATCCGTTCGAGCAGGTCGAAGGCGCGCTCCAGGGACTGTACGCCGCCGTTGGCGGAGGACCGGGCGGAGTCGGTGGTGCTGGCGCTGGACGTCGGCACGGCGCGTTCCTTTCGGGGCTGGCGGCGGAAGAGCAGAAGCCTACCCGGCAGTCGGTTGACTCCCCGCTCGTACGTAGCTACGTTCTGCGTACTAAAAGTTTAATTCCGCTTTGTGGAAACGTCCAGGAGTGGCCACATGAAGGGCGCCCAAGTCCAGTGTGCCCTTGACTGGCAGGGGAGAGGGAGTGAAACTCCTTCAACAGAAAGTTGAATTCCGGTAGGTGGAAGTAAGGGGTTCGGGTGTCCGACGCTGAACTGGTGCTTCGCTCGACGCGTGTCATCACTCCCGACGGGACGCGCGCCGCGTCCGTCGCGGTCGCCGACGGCACGATCACGGCCGTCCTCCCGTACGACGCGCCCGTACCGGAGGGCGCCCGCCTGGAGGATCTGGGCGACCACGTCCTGCTGCCCGGCCTGGTCGACACCCACGTCCATGTGAACGACCCCGGCCGCACCGAGTGGGAGGGCTTCTGGACCGCCACCCGCGCCGCGGCGGCCGGCGGCATCACGACCCTCGTCGACATGCCCCTCAACTCCCTTCCGCCGACCACCACCGTCGCGCACCTCCGTACGAAACAGCGGGTCGCCGCCGACAAGGCGCACATCGACGTCGGCTTCTGGGGCGGCGCCCTGCCCGACAACGTCAAGGACCTGCGCCCGCTGCACGAGGCCGGCGTCTTCGGCTTCAAGGCGTTCCTGTCGCCCTCCGGCGTGGACGAGTTCCCGCACCTCGAGCGCGACCCGCTCGCCCGCTCCATGGCCGAGATCGCCGCCCTCGACGGCCTGCTCATCGTGCACGCCGAGGACCCGCACCTCCTCGCCTCGGCCCCACAGCAGCCCGGCCCCAGGTACGCCGACTTCCTCGCCTCCCGCCCCCGGGACGCCGAGGACACCGCCATCGCCCAGCTCATCCGCGAGGCGAAGGCCCTCCACGCGCGCGTGCACATCCTGCACCTGTCCTCCAGCGACGCCCTGCCGATGATCGCCGAGGCGAAGGCGGAGGGCGTCCGCCTCACCGTGGAGACCTGCCCCCACTACCTGACCCTCACCGCGGAGGAAGTCCCCGACGGCGCCAGCGAGTTCAAGTGCTGCCCGCCGATCCGGGAGTCCGCCAACCAGGACCTGCTCTGGCAGGCGCTGGCCGACGGCACCATCGACTGCGTCGTCACCGACCACTCCCCGTCCACCGCCGACCTCAAGACGGACGACTTCGCTACGGCATGGGGTGGCATCTCCGGACTCCAGCTGAGCCTGGCGGCGGTGTGGACGGCGGCCCGCGAGCGGGGTCACGGCCTGGAGGACGTGGTCCGCTGGATGTCCGCGCGGACCTCCGAACTGGTCGGACTCGACACCCGCAAGGGCGCCATCGCGGCGGGCCGCGACGCCGACTTCGCCGTCCTCGCACCCGACGAGACCTTCACCGTCGACCCGGCGGCCCTCCAGCACCGCAACCACGTCACGGCGTACTCGGGGAAGACCCTGCACGGCGTCGTGAAGTCCACCTGGCTGCGCGGGCAGCGCATCGTCGCGGACGGCGAGTTCACCGAACCGAAGGGCCGACTCCTCACCCGGCAGCCCTAGACCTCCCCGCACCCGCATCCACACCGGCCGACTCCCGAAAGGCACCCATCCCGTGACGGCGATTCCCAGCTTCACCGGCGACGCGAACCCCTACGGAGGCGGCGACCCGTATGCGGACTACCGCACCGCCGACTTCCCCTTCACCCAGTACGCCGACCTCGCCGACCGGCGCCTCGGGGCCGGTGTCCTCGCCGCCAACGACGAGTTCTTCGCCCAGCGCGAGAACCTGCTGGTGCCCGGGCCCGCCGAGTTCGACCCCGAGCACTTCGGGCACAAGGGCAAGATCATGGACGGCTGGGAGACGCGGCGGCGGCGCGGTGCCTCCGCCGGGCACCCGTGGCCGACGGCCGAGGACCACGACTGGGCACTGGTACGTCTCGGCGCGCCCGGGGTGATCCGCGGGATCGTCGTCGACACGGCCCACTTCCGCGGCAACTACCCGCAGGCGGTGTCCGTCGAGGGCACCTCCGTGCCGGGCTCCCCGTCGCCGGAGGAACTCCTCGGGGACGACGTGAAGTGGACGACCCTGGTCCCGCGCACCCCGGTCGGCGGCCACGCGGCGAACGGCTTCTCCGTCGCGGTCGAGCAGCGCTTCACCCACCTGCGGGTGAACCAGCACCCCGACGGCGGCATCGCCCGCCTGCGCGTGTACGGCGAGGTCGTCCCGGACCCCGCGTGGCTGGAGACGCTGGGCACCTTCGACGTCGTCGCCCTGGAGAACGGCGGCCAGGCGGAGGACGCCTCCAACCTCTTCTACTCGCCCGCCTCCAACACCATCCAGCCGGGCCGCTCCCGCAAGATGGACGACGGCTGGGAGACCCGGCGCCGCCGCGACCAGGGCAACGACTGGATCCGCTACCAACTGGCCTCCCAGGCACAGATCCGCGCCCTGGAGATCGACACCGCCTACCTCAAGGGCAACAGTGCCGGCTGGGCGTCCGTGTCGGTCAAGGACGGTGAGGACGGCGAGTGGCGCGAGATCCTGCCCCGCACCCGCCTCCAGCCCGACACCAACCACCGCTTCGTGCTCCCGGAGCCGGCCGTCGGCACGCACGCGCGCGTGGACATCTTCCCGGACGGCGGCATCTCCCGGCTGCGTCTGTTCGGCTCCCTGACGCAGGACGGCGCGAGGCGTCTGGCGGCGCGTCACCAGGAGCTGGGCGGCTGAGCCGACCCCGGCCCATGGGGCGCACCGGCCCGACAGCACCGGTGCGCCCCATGTACCTCACGTGCGTCCCATGTACCTCATGCCGCGTGCCCGCCGTCCACGGCGAACTCCGCACCGGTCACATACGTCGCCCCGGCCAGATAGGCGACCATGGACGCCACCTCACCGGCCGTCCCGAACCGGCCCAGCGCGGTCATCGCCGCCTGGCCGGACGCGAACGGCCCGTCCGCCGGGTTCATGTCGGTGTCGATCGGGCCGGGCAGGACGAGGTTCGCGGTGATCCCGCGCTCGCCCAGCTCCCTCGCCAGGGCCTTCGTCAGACCGGCCAGGGCGGCCTTGCTCATCGCGTAGAGCGCCCCGCCGGGTCCCGGCACGCGTTGTGCCATGCAGCTGCCGAGGGTGATGATCCGGCCGCCCTCCGGCATCCGCGCGGCGGCCGCCTGGGAGGCCAGGAAGACCGCCCGTACGTTGACGGCGAGGACACGGTCCACATCCGTGAGCGACAGGGTCTCCAGCGGCCCGAGCAGACCCACGCCCGCGTTGTTCACCAGGATGTCGAGGCCGCCCAGCGCCTCGGCCGCCGCGGCCACCACACCGGCGGCCTCGGCGGCGTCCGCCGAATCCGCCCGCAGCGCCACCGACCGGCGCCCCAGCGCCTCCACGGCCCGCACGACCTCCTCGGCCGCCTCCTTGCCGTTCACATAGCCGACGGCCACGTCCGCGCCCTCCTGGGCCAGCCGCAGGGCCGTCGCCGCGCCGATGCCACGGCTCCCGCCGGTCACGAGAGCCACCTTGCCGTGCAGGGTTTCCTGAGAAGTCGCTCGAGAAGTTCCTTGTGAAGTCATGTCTTCATCCCAGCGGCCGCCCGGCGGCGACGCTGGCGGCGAACGGACATCGAGGTCCCTCGGCGGGACGCGCACGCCCGAGGGGACGGCACGCGCGCGTGGCGTACGGCCCAGCGATGAGTTGCGGGTGCCGGCGGGGTCTGAACCCATGACAACGGACCCCCTTCACAACGGACCCCCTTCGTTCCGGATGGAAAGGCCCCCGCCATGGGCAAGCTCGTCTCCACCCTCTTCGTCACCCTCGACGGCGTCTACCAGGCCCCGGGCGGGCCGAAGGAGGACACCCGCGGGGGCTTCACCCACGGTGGCTGGAGCTTCTGGTACGCCGACGAGGACTTCGGCCGGTTCGTCAACGACGTCTTCGCACGCCCGGAGGCCTTCCTGCTCGGGCGCCGTACGTACGACATCTTCTCCTCGTACTGGCCGAAGGTGACCGACCCGGCCGATCCGGTCGCCTCGAAGCTCAACTCACTGCCGAAGTACGTCCCTTCCTCGACCCTGAAGGACCCCGGCTGGGCGGGCACCACCGTGCTCTCCGGGGACCTCGCCAAGGAGGTCACCGCCCTGAAGGAGCGCGTCGACGGCGAGGTCCAGGTGCACGGCAGCGGCGCTCTCGTCCGCTCCCTGCTCTCGCTCGACCTCGTCGACACCCTCCACCTGCTGACCTTCCCGGTCGTGCTCGGCACCGGGTTCCGGCTGTTCCCGGAGGGCGCCGTGCCGACCGCGTTCCGGCACAGGGGAGGGAGCGTCTCCGGCGCGGGGGTCTCGATGCAGACGTACGACCTGGCGGGCCGCCCGGAGTACGGCGAGTACAAACTGCCCGAGGACGCGTAGCCGCCCGGGTTAACTTCCCGCAAACTCATCGGACTTGACGGGAAAATCTCTGCACTTGACATTGACATGCCACTGTCTACGCGCGTCATCATGAGCGCATGAATTTCCCCCCACGCGCCTCGCGGCTCGGCGCAGCAGCCGCCCTTGTGTCCGCTCTCCTCATCGGCGGGACCGTCTCCGCCACCACGGCCGACGCGGCCCCCACCGCCGTCGGTGACATCTGCTACAGCAAACTGCCGTCCCAGGCCCACGACACGCTCGACCTGATCGAGAAGGGCGGCCCCTACCCGTTCGAGCAGGACGGCACCGTCTTCCAGAACCGGGAGCGCATCCTGCCCCAGCAGTCGACCGGGTACTACCACGAGTACACGGTCATCACCCCGGGCTCCTCCAACCGCGGTGCGCGGCGCATCGTCACGGGTGAGGAGAACCAGGAGGACTACTACACGGCCGACCACTACGAGTCGTTCGACCTGGTCGACTACGGCTGCTGAGCCGGGCCCGCAAGGTGGTGCCGGAGGTCCGTCCGCTGCTCAGACGGACTTCCGGCTCCCGGCCGCCGCGAACAGGGCGACGCCCAGCACGAGCAGGGTGACGCTCGCGTAGATCTCGTAGCCGTCGAGGAACCCCAGTCGTTGCACGAGCCCCCAGTTCCAGTCGGTGAACTCGTGCACCAGGCCCGCCACGCCCTGGACCAGGGCGAGGAAGCCGAGAATCTCCAGTACCTGCTTCATGCCATGAGCCTCGCCCAGCGGACCCCCCGAGCGCATCGGCCGCGGGGCGGGCATCCGGAGACCGAAGTCCCGGTTCGGGCCCGTCCGGCGGCGTCGAAAGTCTCCGGTGTGACGACTTTGGTCGACGATCCCGCCCGGGAGGCGGTGGAACGGGACCGGGCTGCGTAGATTTGTCGACCGTGAGTGGTGACAACGCGGGGCAGGCCGCCACGGTGCCGGCGGGGGAGACGCCCTCGCTGTTCACCGGGCGCACATGGTTCATCCCGTCCGCCCTGCTGTACGAACTCGACCCCGACGCCGAACGGGACGGGCGTCGGCCCCGGCGCACCGCGCGCGACTGGGCCGTCGACTTCTGCTGCTTCCTGCTGGCCGTGCTGGTGGGGGCGGTCGCCCTGGAGGCCCTCGTCAAGAACCCTCATGTCCCGGAAGGGCTGGCCGTCGTCGACCAGGTCATCGGCGCGCTGGCCTGCGCGGCGGTCTGGCTGCGCCGCCGCTGGCCGCTGGGGCTTGCCGTGGCGCTGACTCCCGTCACCCTCGTTTCGGACACCGCGGGCGGTACGGCCGTGATCGCCCTGTTCACCCTCGCGGTGCACCGCCCCTTCCGTTACGTGGCCTGGGTGGGCGGCGTCAACGTCGCGCTGATCCCGTTGTTCTACTGGCTGCGTCCCGACGGGGACATCGCCTACCTGGTGAGTGTGCTCTTCGCCGTGCTGCTCACGGTGGCGATCGTCGGGTGGGGCATGTTCGTACGGGCCAAGCGGCAGTTGCTGGTGAGCCTCAGGGACCGTGCCCGGCGGGCCGAGACGGAGGCGCGGCTGCGGGCCGAGCAGGCGCAGCGGCTCGCCCGCGAGGCCATCGCGCGGGAGATGCACGACGTGCTCGCCCACCGGCTGACGCTGCTCAGCGTGCACGCGGGGGCCCTGGAGTTCCGGCCCGACGCGCCCCCGGCGGAGACCGCGCGGGCCGCGGGCGTGATCCGGGAGAGCGCGCACGAGGCCCTCCAGGACCTTCGGGAGATCATCGGCGTGCTGCGGACGGACGAGCCCGACGACGCGGGCAGACCGCAGCCGACCCTCGGGGCGCTGGACGCGCTGGTCGCCGAGTCCCGCCAGGCCGGCATGAAAGTCTCCCTGGACCAGCGTGTCGGCGA
This sequence comes from Streptomyces purpurascens, assembly GCF_045040895.1. NCBI lineage: Bacteria > Bacillati > Actinomycetota > Actinomycetes > Kitasatosporales > Streptomycetaceae > Streptomyces > Streptomyces purpurascens. The sequence goes on from NZ_CP108341.1 coordinate 7,556,221, forward strand.
CCCCGCCGCCGTCCCGTCCTCCGTCGGCCGCACCGCCTACCGCATCGCCCAGGAGGGCCTGACCAACGCCCGCAAGCACGCGCCCTGCACGGAGGTCACGGTGTCCGTCACCGGCGCACCGGGCGACGGCCTCACCGTCTCCGTGCACAACCCGCCCCCCGCGGGTGAGGCGCCCCCCGTACCCGGCTCCGGCCAGGGTCTGATCGGCCTGACGGAACGGGCGACCCTGGCGGGCGGCCGCCTGGAGCACGGGCACACGCCGGAGGGCGGGTTCGAGGTGCGGGCGTGGCTGCCGTGGGGGATGGCCTGACGCCGATTCCTGAAAACCTTGTGGCAGTCGAGGGACGCGACGGATCATGGGCATATGTCGCCTGGTGCACCGCAGTTCGAGGTCGCGTCCGTGTTGAGGGAGGTGAAGACGGTCCGGGTCGAGGGTCTGGTCCGGATCCGGGAACTCCACGTCCCGCTGCTCCGCCGGGCCGCCGCCGCGCACTCCGCCGCCGTCACCGACGCCTGGCCCGTCGAGGTGGAGAACCTGCTGCGCACGGCCGTGTCCCGGCTCGGCGGCGGCGACCTGGAGCAGGCGGCGGGCTACTCGCTCGGCCTGGCGCCCGGACTGCGCGACCGCCCGGCGGCGGACCGGCGCCGGCTCGCCGCCCAGGTGTACAGCGTCAGCGTCGAGCGCTTCCGCAAGAGCCAGGAGGAGATGGTCCTGGCCCAGATCGCCGAACAGGTGTGCTGGCTGGCCGGTGTCGCCCCACAGCGCGCGGCGACGCCCCGACCGCCTCTTCTCGCCCCGCACTTGCAGCACCGCTTCCTCCGTGTCGGATCCCGCGAGGTACTGCTGCACGTCCACCCCGTCGAACTCCTCCGGAACGTCGACGTGATCGTCTCCCCGACCAACACGCACCTCTCCCTGCCCGCGATGTTCAAGGCCTCCGTCTCCGCGTCCCTGCGCCGCGCGGGCGCCGTGCGCGGCGCGGCCGGGGACGTCACCGCCGACCCCGTGCACGACGCGCTGCTCGACTGGCGTACGGCGAACGGGCTGCTGGGACGCCCCGCACTGCCCGGCACGGTCGCCCCCACCGAGCCGGGCGCCCTCGCGGCCCGGGGCGTCCGCCGTCTCTACCACGCCGCCGTCGCCGTCCCGAGGCCCGGAACCAACGACTACGACGTCGCCGCCCAGGACGTCGCCACGGCCGCGGCCCGCGCCCTGGCCCTGCTGTCGGAGGAACGCGCCGCCTTCACACCGCCGTTACGGTCGATCTGCTTCCCCTTGCTCGGCGCGGGCCGCGGCGGACTGCCCCCGCAGACCGGCGTCAGCGCCCTGTGGGCCGCGCTGGACGCCGGCACCGCCCCCGGCACCGACCTCCACCTCGTCGTCCGCCGCCCCCTGGTCGCCGACCTGCTGGCCGAGACGCTGGGCGCGCGCGAACGCCCGCCGTCCGCACATGCGTCAGCCGAAACCGAGGAGAAGGGACACAGGTGCGGGTGAACCCCTTCATGGTGCTCGCCGCCGCCGCGGCGGACTGGCGGAGACTGTCCGGCCTGCTCGACCCGGGCACCCGGCGGACGCTGAGCGAGCGGTTGTCCCGACTGCGAGCCGGGGTGGACGCCCCGGACCCGGCCGCCGTCCTGGCCGCCGCACAGACCCTCCTCGACGCCCTCCCCGCCGACGAGTCCGCCCGACTGCGACAGCACGGCGACACCGGGCGGTTCACTCACCAGCCCCCGTCCGAGCTGTACGAGGGGTACGCGGCGGCCGACCTGTGCATGCTCGTCCTCGACGGCAACCCCATGGTCGGACCCGTCCTGGGGCCCGTCCGCGAACGCCTGCTGAGCGAACCGTCCACGCCTTGGTCCGAGAGCGCCGACCAGCGGCTGATCGCCCTCTCCGGTACGGACGGCCGCAGACGGCTGCCGCTCTTCCAGTTCGAGGCCGGGGCCATGCCCTGGCGGATCGTCCTGGAGGTCAACTCCGTCCTGCGCGCCGCCACCGACCCGTGGGGCGCCGCCGACTGGTGGCTGTCCCGTACGACATGGTGGGACGGCACCCCCGCGGCCCTGCTGGGCCGTGACCGCGACGCCGAACTGCTCGGCGCGGCAAGGGAACTGGCCGGCCCGGAGGGGGAGGAGTAGCCCATGGGCAAATACCCGCCACCCGAGGCCCTGCCGGGCGAACCGACCCGAGCCGTGCTGCGCGCCGGCACACCGGTCTACCGCGTGCACTCCACCCACCGCCCGCCGACCGCGTACAACGCCCGCCCCTCGCACGCCTTCTAATACGGTGGCCGTTTCGACAGCACTCCCTACGACCGCTACGGCTACCTCTACGTCGGCTTCGGCGTCGGTGCCGCCGTCTGCGAGGTGCTGCTGCGCTCACTGCCGTTCGACTCCGAGCCGGGCCACCGGCTGCTGCCCCGGGTGGCGTTCGAACGCCGCAGCCTGTCCTTCCTCAGGCTCGCCGCCGACATCGAGGTCGTCTCGCTGATGTCCGGCGCGGATCTCGCGGCGGTGGCACAGGACTCGTGGCTGGTGCACACCGAGGGCGCGGACTATCCGCAGACCCGCGACTGGGGCCACTGGATCCGCCGCCGGACCGAGCCCTGGGCGCAGGGTTTCGTCTGGCCGTCGAAGCGCGAGCCCGCCGACCGGGTCGCGATCCTCTTCGACGACCGGGGCGGGCCGCCGGTGCTGGAACCCACGGGCGCGCCCGGCGTCGACTTCGGGACCGAGGAGGGGGAACGCTGGCTCAACGGGGTGCTGGCGCCGTACCGGACACGGACCGCGCCGCGGCCCGCGGGAACGGGGGATGCGAGATGACGACTCCGTACGACCTCCAGGCGCTGCGCTGGGAGATCGAGCAGCGGATCGAGGGCGTCGTGAACGGCCGGGAGCTGGCCGGCATGACCCAACTGGTACTGGACCGGCTGGGCTGTACGACGGCGCGACAGGCGTACGACCGGTTGATCCAGGACTGGGCGGCGTTGCCCCGGGGCACCGTCATGTCCGGCCTGCGCGCGGGACATGTGCTGAGCGTGCTGCCGATCCTGCGGCTCGAGCAACCGCTCTTCGATCCCGTGCGCGAGGAGGAGCTCTGGCAGGAGGTGCGCGACTACGGGCCGGCGGACGAGACCTGGCAGGCCGACGTCGTGGTCAAGAACAGCGCGTTCGGCCTGCGGCACCTCACCGACCCCGCCGACATCGAGCGTGCCATCGCCCGGATCGAACGGGCCCGGGCCGTGGTTCCGTCCGGCACCCGGACCCGCGAGAACCTCGACTTCGCCCATGCCATCCTGCGGACCTATCTGGCCCAACTGGGCGGCGGAGAGGATGACTTCGACACCGCCGTGGACGACATGGCGCGCATCGTCGGGACGGCGGCACTGCGACCGGACGAGCGGCTGGCCCTGAACGCGCAGATCGCCCTGTTCCGTGTGCACCAGGCGGCCCGCGGCGCCGACGAGGAGGCCCTGGCCGAGCAGATCCGCGTGCTCGAACGGGCCCTGGAGGAGCTGCCCGCCGAACACATCGACCTGCTCGCGTTCGAATCGAACCTGGAAGGCGCCCGGAGTCACCTGGGCCTCCTGCGAGCGCGGCGCACCGGACGCTTCGAACCCGCTGCCGAAGGGGCGGGCGCCGCCACACCCGCACACGAGATCCGCCGCCGGATCGCGGGGCTGCCCCGCAACGCCCAGGCCGACAAACTGGCCGAGGCGGCCTTCGCGGTCGGAGCACGCGCCCTGCCGGCGATGGACCACCAGGGAATGCTGGAGGCCATGGAGCTGCAGGAAGCCACACTGGAGCTGCTCGAACCGGACGACGAGCGATGGATCCGGGCCACGGGCTCGCTGGGAGTGGCGCACTGCACCATGGCCGGACTCCCCATGGGACCTCCGGCCTACCGCCTCGACCACCTGGACCAGGGCATCGCCTGGCTGCGGCACACCCTGAAGCTCGCCGATGGCCCGCACCACCCCCTGTGGGGCGGCACCGGCATGTCGCTGGCCAGGGCCTACCGCCTGCGCGGCGACGAGTACACCCACGATGCCCGCACGAGACGCCTGAACTACGACGCCTCGCGCCGCGTCGGCCTCGACTGCCTGCGCGCGGCGGCCTGGAGTTCCCTGCTCCAGTCCGGTACGGCCCATGCCGCCCAGACCGCCCGGCTGGCGGGCGGCCAGGCCCTCGACGTAGCGCGCTGGTGCCTGGCCGACGGCGCCCACGCCGACGCCGTACGGGCCCTGGACGCGGGGCGCGGCCTCGTCCTGCACGCGGCGACCGTGGTCACCACCGTGCCCGACATGCTGAGGGAACTGGGCAAGACCGAACTCGCGCGGGAGTGGCAGGCGGCGGGCACTGTGCCCGAGCTGGGGGAGGAGATGCTGATGGCCGCTCAGGCCACGGTCGCGGGGCCCTCCAGCCGGCTGCGCCGTCGGGTCCTGGAGGCGCTGGCCGACTCCCCCCGGCAACACGGCCTGCTGGACGTGCCCTCGCCCGGGGACATCGGCTCGGCGCTGCGCGCGATGGGCGCGACCGCGCTGGTCTATCTGGTGCCCGGCGACGGGGACGTGCCCGGACTCCTCGGCCCGCGGCACGGCTCCGGCGCGGCCGTCATCGTCAAGGCCGACGGCAGCACAGACGCCCTCGACCTGCCCGGCCTCACCCTCGACGCACCCCCGCTCACCGCCTACCGGGCCACCGGCACCCCCGGCCGCGACGCCGGCGGCCCGCCCGAGGCCGACGCCCTGCCCGGGCCGGCCCCGAGCCCCGGCGCGAGCCGCGCCGCCCTGGAGCGGGTGTGCGCCTGGGCCGGTACGGCGGTGATGGAACCGCTGCTGAGCCGTCTCCCGCGCGGCTACGGCCGGGTGCCCACGGTCGTGCTCGTCCCCATGGGCGACCTGGGCGTCGTGCCCTGGCACGCGGCACGCGTGCGTGGCCGGCGCAGGTCGCACGGATACGCCTGCGAGGAGGTCGACATCTCCTACCTGCCCTCCGCCCGGCTGCTGTGCGACGTGGCCGCCCGGCCCGCCGCCGGCACCCGCCGGACCCTGGTCGTCGGCAACCCGACCCGCGACCTGCACCACGCCGGTGAGGAGGCCGAGGCCGTCCACAGCGTCTTCCACCCCGAAGGCGACCTGCTCGGCCCCGGTGCCGCCACGCCCGCCGCCGTCACCGACTGGCTGCGCCGGCAGCAGGGCGGACTGCTGCATCTCGCCTGCCACGGAGTGGTGCGCCAGGGCGAGCGGCACAGCGCCTATCTCGCCCTGTCCGGCGGGCGGCTGGCCGCCGAGGAGCTGACCGAGGGCGCGACCCGCTACCGCGGCCTCGACCTGGTCGTGCTCGCGGCCTGCCGTACCAACGTCTCCGGCCACGGCTACGACGAGGCGTACAGCCTGTCCACCGCGTTCCTCGTCGCGGGCGCGCGCTCGGTCATCGGCTCCCTGTGGCCCGTACCCGACGAGGCGACGTCCCTGCTGATGTACATGACCCACCACTTCATGAGCCACGAGCGCCTGCCGCCCGGAGCGGCGCTGCGCAGCGCACAGTCGTGGATGCTGAACGACCGCCGCGAGGCGCCCCCCGGCATGCCGGACCGGCTGCGGGCCCGGGTGCGGCACATCGACGGCGACGACCTGACCGCGTGGGCGGGCTTCACCCACCTGGGCTGGTGACGGCTCCTCACACCTGGGTGCGTACGACCACCTGCGCCGTCCCCCACCGGGCCGCCCCGTAGACCGGACCGCCCGCGTCCCGGTCGCCCTTGGCGCCCGCCCCGACCAGCCGCAGCAGGCCGCCTCCACCGGCCGGGGCCGGACCGAGGCGTGCGCCGGAGGGGGCGGCGGAGGACCAGGCGGGCAGCCGGAAGGGCGCGAGGTTCAGCTCGTCCTCCGCGACGATCACCTTCAGCCAGTCCCGGGTGGAGGCACCCCGCACCGTCGAACGCCCCGGCGGCAGCCGCAACCACACGGGCTGCCCGCGCCGGGCCCACCCGACCCTGCCGTCCCCGATGAACTCCCCCTCGAACAGGTGCGGGGACGAGGCGTAGCCATCCGTCAGGTCGAGCAGCACCGCCCACAGTTGACGTCCGGAGACGTTGTGGATGCCGACCCGCACCTGTGGTTCACGGCCGTCGGGTGTGTAGGCGCAGACGACCTCGCCGTCCGCCGAGTGACGCAGACCGCCCACCGACGTCTCCTCGACGGTGATCCGTACCAGCGACGACAGCAGCGGATCGGGATTGGCCAGGTCCCGGATGTGGTGCCAGCGGGCGATGTGGGCGAGGCATTCGGTGACGCCGGCCGCGTCCGCGGGGGACCGCAGCGGCAGGTCGGGCACGGGATATCCGGCGCCGCCCGACACCCGGGCCCGGCCGTACCCGGCTTCCACGCGCAGGCGCAGCGCCCCGTCCGCTCCGGGTGACGCGTCCGGCTCCAAGGTCAGCGCGGGCACCGCCGCGACGGCCTCCGCGACCAGACGTACGGCGGCCGGCTCACCGGACAGCGTCACGACGGCCGGCGGGAACGCCATGGCCGACGGGGTGACGGCGTGCGCCACCTGTTCGTCCTCGGCGGTCGGTTCCCAGTCGACCGGGTCCACCAGAGCCGACTCGGTCCGCACCTCCCGGACCACGACCACGCGCTCCCCGGCGTCCCCGGTCAGGGTGAACTCGGCGCCCGCCGACCGCAGCCCGTGCGCCGCGCCGCAGTCGACCTCCCAGCCCCACGCCGTGTGCCGCAGCAGGAACGGCGAGGCCGGCACCGGCTCGCCGGACAGGAAGCCCCCGTCCTCCGGACCGCGCAGTTCGGGATGCTGGACGTGGCCCATGGCGCGCACGCGCGCGTGGGCGAGCGTGTGCACCTCCCCGTACGTCGTCGTGGGACCGAGCCCGTCGAGCGCGCTCAGCAGCGCATGACTGAAGCAGCCCCGGGTCAGCCCGTCGATGACCTTCTCGTGCGCGAGCTCCTGCGGACGGCACGCGGCCAGCAGGACATGCCGACGCTGCTCGGGTCCCGCCCCGCCGCCCTCGCGCGACCCCGTGTGCCACCACGACCGCCAGGGCACGCCCCGGACCGCCGCACCGGCCGGACCGTCCGCGCTCTCCCGTGTCGCTCCGCCCGAATGGCAGCAGTCCAGCACCGCGACGACATGGGTGCCGCGGGCGGCGATGGCGTCCAGGAGCGCCCCGAGTTCGGTGTCCCGCAGCACCGGCTGCCCGCCCGGGACGAGGCTGTCGTGGCACACCAGCGCCTGGGACCAGCCGGTGGCCTCGCCCGGGTCGGTGGTCGGGCTCTGGCTGCCGTGCCCGCTGAACCACAGCAGCGCGGTATCGCCCGGACCACCGCGCCCCAGATGCTCCTCCAGGCCCGCGAGCACCGCCGCCCGGGTCGCCCGGTCGTCGTACAGCGTCCGGACCTGAGGCTGTAGACCGGTCCTGCCGCGCAGCCGGTTCTCCGCCGCCCGTACGTCGTTGACGCAGCCGCGCAGCGGCGCGCCGGGGTAGTCGTCGATGCCCACGAACAGGGCGTACACGGTGCGCATACGGTGATCCTTTCAGGTCCGCCCGGGCGCGGGCAGGGCGTTTCCGGGGCGCATGCCGGGCGCCCGCGCGCAACCCCATGACCCCTCGCGCCGCAGCCAGTTGACTTGACTGCGGAGATGGCTGATGTTTGTGCCGCCTTCAGCACCGCGAGTAACGGAAGGAACACCACGTGAGTTTCGGGGGACCCGCCAACCCGTACCAGCCGCCCGGCCCACCCGCCGGGGGACCGTACCCGCCGCCTCCGGTCACGGGCCCCTACGTACCGCCCCAGCCGGGCCCGGCACCGTACGGTTACCCGCAGCCACAGCCGTATCCCCATCCGTATCCCCATCCCCATCCGTATCCCCATCCCTATCCACCGCAGCCCCACCCGGCGCCGGGGCCGGGCGGTCTGCGCGGTGGTGAATGGCCCTCGCTGCGCCAGCTGTTGCGGCAGGGGCGGTCGAACACCTCCGGCTGCGTGTGGCTGGTGCTGCTCGCCCCGTGCACCTGGTTCGCGTTCCTGCCGCTCGTGGTCGGCTACTCGTTCGCGCGCTCGGCCCGCAACCGGGCCCACCGGCTCTTCCCGCGGCACGGGCACCGGGCGGTCGACGACCGGCACGTCACGCGAGTGCAGAAGGTGCGGGCCTGGACCGCGGCCGCCATGTCCCTGCTGCTGCTCGGCGTCTACGGAAAACCGGAGGACGTCGCCGAGGCCCAGGAGCAGTACATGATGCGGCTGGCGGTCACCCCGCCGCTGCTGCTCCTGAGCGCGCCCGTCGTGATCGCGGTGCTCTTCCGCTGGGCTTCGGCGGAGCGACGGTCGGCGATGCGCGCCGGTGTGCGGGCCGCCCTGCGGTCGGCCGGGTGGTACGTCGGCGCCGTGACGGCCCTTCCGCTGCTCGGCGGGGCGATCATCCTGCTCGGCCGGAACCGGTCGCCCTCCGCCGGGGCGTCGGAACCCGCTCCCTGGCTGATCCTCGCGGCGGCCCTGCCCCTGGTCTGGCTCCTGTTCTTCATCGGCTTCGCCACCGGCCCGGCCATCCGCACCGGTTTCAACACCTCGTCCGTGCACGCGGCGCTCCCCGCCCTGCTGACCGGCACCCTGGTGTGGGAGTTCGCCGTCATCAGCCTGGTCGCGGGCGGTCTGCCGCCCGGGCCGCCGGTGATCCAGGCCCTCGCCGTCCTCGGCGGCCCCGCCTCGGTGACGGCGGTGGTCTGGTGGGAGATCCGCCGCCTGCGCACCCTGTACGGCGTGACCCTGCGCGCCTGACCGCGGCCGTGATTACGTAACGCCCATGACTGCGATCAGAGTTCTCCTCGTCGACGACGATCCGCTGGTGCGGGCCGGACTGTCCTTCATGATGGGCGGCGCCGACGACATCGAGATCGTCGGGGAGGCCGCCGACGGCGGCGAGGTGGAGGCGCTCGTCGACCGCACCCGCCCGGACGTCGTGCTCATGGACATCCGGATGCCGACGGTGGACGGTCTCACGGCCACGGAGCGGCTGCGCGCCCGCGAGGACGCCCCGCAGGTGGTGGTGCTCACCACCTTCCACGCCGACGAACAGGTGCTGCGGGCGCTGCGCGTGGGGGCCGCCGGTTTCGTCCTCAAGGACACCCCGCCCACCGAGATCCTCGCGGCGGTGCGCCGGGTCGCGGCCGGCGACCCGGTCCTGTCGCCCAGCGTCACCCGTCAGCTGATGCAGCACGCGGCCGGCACCGCCGCCGACACGCGCCGCGCACGCGCGCGTGCACGCATGGCCGTCCTCAACGACCGCGAGCGCGAGGTCGCCGTAGCGGTCGGCCGGGGCCTGGCCAACGCCGAGATCGCCACCGGCCTCTTCATGAGCGTCGCCACCGTCAAGACCCACGTCTCCCGCGTCCTGGCCAAGCTCGACCTCAACAACCGGGTACAGATCGCGCTGCTGGCCTACGACGCGGGACTCCTGGACGAGGAACAGGGAGAACAGGGGGAACGGGAGAGGCACTGACCCGGCGCCGACCGCCGTACGGGCCCGCCGTCACGCGAACGTCTGGGCGGCCCCGCCGGGGATCTCCGCCAGACGCACCGCTCTGCGCTCCCGGCGCGACAGCTCGCACGCCTCGGCGATGCGCAGGGCCTGCAGCGCCTCGCGCCCGTCGCAGGGGTTGGGCCGCTCGCCCCGGACGACCTCGACGAACGCGTTCAGCTCCGCCTCGTAGGCCGGGCCGAACCGCTCCAGGAAGCCCGTCCAGGGCTTGTCGGCGGCCGGTGGCCCGGTCGGTTCGGTGGACGCGATCGGCGTACGGTCGTCCAGGCCGACCACGATCTGGTCGAGCTCCCCGGCGAGCTCCATGCGCACGTCGTAGCCGGCCCCGTTCATCCGGGAGCCGGTGATCGTGGCGAGCATGCCGTCGTCGAGGGTGAGGAGCGCGGCGGCGGTGTCGACATCGCCGGCCTCGCGGAACATCGCGGGCCCCGCGTCGGACCCGGCCGCGTACACGTCCGCCACCTCCCGCCCCGTCACCCAGCGCAGGACGTCGAAGTCGTGGATCAGGGTGTCCCGGTACAGCCCGCCCGACAGCGGCAGCCACGCGGCGGCCGGCGGCGACTGGTCACTGGTCAGCGCCCGGACCGTGTGCAGCCGACCCAGCCTGCCGGATCGCACGGCCTCGCGGGCGCCCGTGTAGCCCGTGTCGAAGCGGCGCTGGAAGCCCATCTGGAGGACCGTCCCGACCGTCTCGACCTCGGCGATCGCGCTCAAGGTCCCCGGCAGATCCAGCGCGATGGGTTTCTCGCAGAACACCGGCAGGCCCGAGCGTGCTGCCCGACCGATCAGTTCGGCGTGGGCGGACGTATTGGTCGTGATCACCACGGCGTCGACCCCCCAGCGGAAGATCTCCTCCACGCCCGGCGCCGCCGTCTCACCCAGCCGGTGCGCCAGATCCTGGGCCCGCGTGGGGTCCGCGTCCGTGAGGATCAAGGACCCGACGTCGCGGTGCCGGCTGAGCGTGTTCGCGTGGATCGTGCCGATGCGGCCCGTCCCGATGACCCCGATGCGCATGAAAACAAAGTGCGTCCACAGCCCGCCGCTGTCAATCTGTTTGTCCGGACAATCTGACTACACAACTTCCCGTCAACAACGCACGGAGCTACGCTCGGCCCGTGCCGAAACCAGAAGTGGACCCGACCGTGCAGCTCGAGCTGAGCGTGGACCGCAGCTCTCCCGTGCCGTTGTACTTCCAGCTGTCCCAGCAGCTGGAGGCAGCGATCGAGCACGGCACGCTGACCCCCGGCAGCCTGCTGGGCAACGAGATCGAACTCGCGGCCCGGCTCGGCCTGTCCCGGCCGACCGTCCGCCAGGCCATCCAGTCGCTCGTCGACAAGGGCCTCCTCGTCCGCCGCCGCGGCGTGGGCACCCAGGTCGTGCACAGCCAGGTCAAACGCCCGCTGGAGCTCAGCAGCCTCTACGACGACCTGGAGGCGGCAGGCCAGCGCCCGGCCACGAAGGTCCTGGTCAACACGCTCGAGCCCGCCTCCGCCGAGGTCGCCGCCGCACTCGGCGTCGCCGAGGACAGCGACGTCCACCGCGTGGAACGCCTCCGCCTCGCCCACGGCGAGCCCATGGCCTACCTCTGCAACTTCCTGCCCCCCGGCCTCATCGACCTCGACACCGGCCAACTGGAGGCCACCGGCCTCTATCGCCTGATGCGAGCGGCCGGCATCACCCTCCACAGCGCCCGCCAGTCCATCGGCGCCCGAGCGGCGACACCGCCGGAGGCGGAGCGACTGGCAGAGGAGACCGGGGCTCCACTGCTGACCATGCAGCGGGTGACGTTCGACGACACAGGCCGAGCAGTGGAATACGGCACACACACGTACCGCCCGACGCGCTATTCGTTCGAGTTCCAGCTGTTGGTACGCACCTGATTCTTCAGGGGCGCGGGGCTGTGGCGATTTGCGGCTCCGCCGCGTGGGCGCGAGCAACCAACCACTCACCCGCACCCGGCAATGATCCGCACCACCCCGCCCCTGCCCCGCTCCGCACACACCCCCACGGTGAGGCAGAATCGGGCCCGATGAGCACCTACCGCGACTTCACCGCCCCCATCGGCTCCCGCCGTGCCACCGTGCTCCGCACCGTCGGCACCCGGGAGCGCCGCTCACACCTGACGGCACCCCGCGTGCCGACGGTCGGCATCGACATCGGCGGTACGAAGGTGATGGCGGGCGTCGTCGACGCCGACGGCAACATCCTGGAGAAGCTCCGCACGGAGACCCCGGACAAGTCCAAGAGCCCCAAGGTCGTCGAGGACACCATCGCCGAACTGGTCCTGGATCTCTCCGACCGGCACGACGTGCACGCCGTCGGCATCGGCGCGGCCGGCTGGGTCGACGCCGACCGCAACCGCGTGCTGTTCGCCCCCCACCTGTCCTGGCGCAACGAACCGCTGCGCGACCGCCTGGCCGAGCGGCTCGCCGTGCCCGTCCTGGTCGACAACGACGCCAACAGCGCCGCCTGGGCCGAGTGGCGCTTCGGCGCCGGCCGCGGCGAGGACCACCTCGTCATGATCACGCTGGGCACCGGCATCGGCGGCGCGATCCTGGAGGACGGCCAGGTCAAGCGCGGCAAGTACGGCGTCGCCGGCGAGTTCGGCCATATGCAGGTCGTGCCCGGCGGCCACCGCTGCCCGTGCGGCAACCGCGGCTGCTGGGAGCAGTACAGCTCCGGAAACGCCCTGGTCCGCGAGGCACGCGAGCTGGCCGCCGCCGACTCGCCGGTGGCGTACGGGATCATCGAGCACGTCAAGGGCAACATCTCCGAGATCAGCGGCCCGATGATCACCGAGCTGGCCCGCGAGGGCGACGCCATGTGCATCGAGCTGCTCCAGGACATCGGCCAGTGGCTCGGCGTCGGCATCGCCAACCTCGCGGCCGCCCTCGACCCCTCCTGCTTCGTGATCGGCGGCGGTGTCTCGGCCGCCGACGACCTGCTGATCGGCCCCGCGCGGGACGCGTTCCGCCGGCATCTGACAGGCCGCGGCTACCGCCCCGAGGCCCGCATCACCCGGGCCCAGCTCGGCCCCGAGGCCGGCATGGTCGGGGCCGCCGACCTGGCCCGGCTGGTCGCACGCCGCTTCCGCCGCGCCAAGCGCCGCCGCGTGGAGCGGTACGAGCGCTACGAGCGGTACGCGCAGGCCCGCCGCAGTACCCAGGAGACGCCGTGACCGCTTCGCTGCCCCACCAGGGCCCGTGGCCCGACGAACCGGAGCGTCCGGTCGAGGGCCGCCGCCACATGATCCGCCGCAGGGCGCTCACCCTGCTGATCATCGTGCTGCTCATCGGCATCCCGGCGGGCTACCTGGTGATCTCCGCGAACCAGAGCCGGGACAGCGGCAAGGACAAGGAGGCGAAGTACTCGGCGACCGGTCTCACCGAGGGCTGGCCCTCCAAGCTCCAGCGCCGGATCTACCAGGTGCCCGTCCCGCACCCGGCCTGGCACGTGGCGTACTACGAGACCAACAACTGGAAGACCAGCCGCCTGTACGCCCAGTTCGAGACCAACGCGGCCGGTCTGGACGCGTATCTCACGGGCCTCGGCCTGACCCGGGACGACCTGAAGAAGGGCAAGGTGACCATCGGCGCCCGCGACCGGAAGGTCACCGGCTGGAAGTTCGCCGAGAACGGCCTGTGGTCGGGCGTCGTCCACCGGCAGAAGAATCCGGCCCCCACGCATGACGTGGTCGTGGACCTGTCCAACCCGGCGTACCCCTGGGTGTTCGTGGTCTCCCGGACCGTGCCCTGATCCGAAGCCCGGCGGGCCGGTGCGGCCGCCGGGGACGGTTGTCAGACCCCGCCCGTAGAGTCGGAGACGACTGATCCGGCACGCGGGACGGGAGGTGGCAGGACGTATGGGCGACACGGCCGCGGTGGCCGAGCGGGCGGGGGAGCCGACGGTCCCGGTCCGCCTTCCGGCCGTCTTCCTGCCCGCGCCCCTCCCGCGCGACGGGCGGATCGCCTTCTGGGACCCCCAGGGTGAGCCCCTGCGCACCGGGGACGCGGAGGACACCGAGGAGGCCGCGCCCACCGAGCTGACCGTCGTACGACGGCACGGCGCCGGAGTCCGGCGGCGGACCACCCCGGCGCTGTCCCTCCCGCTGGACACGGCCCTGCCGCTCCTGGTGCGCGCCCGGCACGACCCAGCGGCCCACCCCGCCACCGCCTGCTGGGGCGCGGCCGCCCTGCACGCCCTGCGGCTGACCGCGCGCGGCCGGCTGCTGCCCGGCCTGACCGCCGCGGGGCACGACGCGTGGCGCGCCGGCCCCCTCGACCCGGACGACATCGCGCACCTGCGCGCGGTGGCCGCCGCCCTGCCGTACGAGGGGCACGCCGTGCCGCTGCCCGGCCCGGGCCCGATCCGCCTCCCCGAACCGGAAGCGCTGGTGCGCGCCTTCCTGGACGCGGTCGCCGACACCCTGCCCCGCACCCCGGCCGCGCCCCACACCTCCGGCAGGCCCTTCGCGGCCCGCGAGGCCCAGCGCCTGCCCGACGCCCACGACTGGGCCGCCGAGGTCGCCGCCGGCATGGACGCCGGGGTGCGGATCTCGCTCCGCCTGGACCTGTCGGCGTACGACCTCTTCGACGACGCCTCCGGCGGCGGCGTACGCAGCGCCGGCGCGGCGATCGTCCAGGTGCACAGCCTCGCCGACCCGACCCTCGTGGCCGACGCGGCGGCCCTGTGGGCGGGCGGGGCCGACGACGCCTTCGGTCCCCGCGCACGCGTGGACGCGGCCCTCGCGGTCCGCCGGGCGGCCCGGGTCTGGCCCCCGCTCGACCGGCTCTCCGACCAGGACGTGCCCGACGTGCTGGCTCTGACGGAGGAGGAGCTGAACGACCTGCTCGGCGTCGCGGCCACCCGGCTCGCCGCGGCCGGGGTCGCCGTGCACTGGCCGAGGGACCTCGCCCAGGACCTGTCCGCCACGGCGGTGGTCCGCCCGGCCCCCGGCTCGGCGAAGGACGGCACCGGCTTCTTCGAGAGCGAGGACCTGCTCCGGTTCAGCTGGCAGCTGGCGCTCGCCGGCGATCCGCTCACCGACACCGAGATGGACGCCCTCGCCGAGGCCCACCGCCCGGTCGTCCGGCTGCGCGACCAGTGGGTGCTGGTCGACCCGGCCCTGGTCCGCAAGGCCCGCAAACGGGACCTGGGCCTGCTCGACCCGGTCGACGCGCTGTCCGTCGCCCTCACCGGCACGGCCGACGTGGACGGCGAGACGGTCGAGGCCGTCCCGGTCGGCGCGCTGGCAGGCCTGCGCGACCGCCTGACCGCGGGCATCCGCCCCGCCGAACCGCCGCCGGGCCTGCACGCCACCCTCCGCGACTACCAGCTCCGGGGCCTGGCCTGGCTCGAGCTGATGACCTCCCTGGGCCTCGGCGGCTGCCTCGCCGACGACATGGGCCTCGGCAAGACCGTCACCCTCATCGCCCTGCACCTGAAGCGGGCCCGCAGCGAGCCGACCCTGGTGGTCTGCCCGGCGTCGCTGCTGGGCAACTGGCAGCGGGAGATCACCCGCTTCGCGCCCGGCGTCCCCGTCCGCCGCTTCCACGGCCCGGACCGCAGCCTGGCCGGCCTGGACGGCGGTTTCGTCCTCACCACCTACGGCACGATGCGCTCGGCGGCCCCCGCCCTGGCCGAGCGGGCCTGGGGCATGGTCGTCGCCGACGAGGCGCAGCACGTCAAGAACCCCTACTCGGCCACGGCCAAGGCGCTGCGCACGATCCCGTCCCCCGCGCGGGTCGCCCTGACCGGCACACCCGTCGAGAACAACCTGTCGGAGCTGTGGGCACTGCTCGACTGGACGACCCCGGGCCTCCTCGGCCCGCTGAAGTCCTTCCGCGCCCGGCACGCCCGGGCCGTGGAGACCGGCGAGGACGAGCAGGCGGTGGAGCGCCTGGCCCGCCTGGTCCGCCCCTTCCTGCTGCGCCGGAAGAAGTCCGACCCGGGCATCGTCCCCGAGCTGCCGCCCAAGACGGAGACCGACCACCCGGTCCCGCTCACCCGCGAACAGGCCGCGCTGTACGAGGCGGTGGTCCGCGAGTCGATGCTCGCCATCGAGACCTCCGAGGGCATGGCCCGCCGGGGCCTGGTGCTGAAGCTCCTGACCTCGCTGAAGCAGATCTGCAACCACCCCGCGCTGTACCTGAAGGAGGACCACGCGCCGGAGCACGCCCGGCCCGGCGGCGACCGGTTCGCCAACCGCTCCGGCAAACTCGCCCTGCTGGACGAGCTGTTGGACACGCTGCTCGCCGAGGACGGCTCCGCGCTCGTCTTCACCCAGTACGTGGGGATGGCCCGGCTGATCACCACTCACCTGGCCACCCGCGCGGTCCCGGTCGACCTCCTCCACGGCGGCACGCCGGTCCCGGAGCGGGAGCGCATGGTGGACCGTTTCCAGGCCGGCTCGACCCCCGTCCTGGTCCTGTCCCTGAAGGCCGCGGGCACTGGCCTCAACCTCACCCGCGCGGGCCATGTCGTCCACTTCGACCGCTGGTGGAACCCGGCCGTCGAGGAACAGGCCACCGACCGCGCCTACCGCATCGGCCAGACCCAGCCCGTCCAGGTCCACCGCCTCATCACCGAGGGCACCGTCGAGGACCGTATCGCCGAGATGCTCCAGGCCAAGCGCGCCCTGGCCGACGCCGTCCTCGGCTCCGGCGAGTCGGCCCTCACCGAGCTGACGGACCGCGAGCTGTCCGACCTGGTCTCCCTGCGGAGGACGCCATGACCCACAGCGGGGCCGACGAGGCGCGCCGGGCCCTGCGGGCGGCCCGGGAGAAGGCGACCCGGGACCCGGACCCGGCATCCCCTCCCCGTCCGGCACCTTCCCCCGCCCCGTCGCCCGCCGGCCAGGAGACCTCCCGACCGGGGGACGCGGCCCGCGAGGCACTGCGCAGGGCGGTGTCCGAGCGTCGCGGAGCCGACGGGGGCGAGGCGGGCTCCCCGGGTGACGCGCGGGCGGCCGAGGACGCCGATGACGCGGTGACCGGGCTGCCGGATGGCTCGTCGAGCCACAGTGGCGGCAGCGGCGACCACAGCGGAAGCACCGAGGGCGACGGCGGCAGCAGTGGCCCGGGGGCGGCACCGTCCGGCGGGCCGTCCGAGGACGAGGGCATGAGCGCGCCCGCCGACGTGCCGCGCCGAGGCACCCTTGACGATGCTCCCGGCGGCGCCACCGAGCAGCCCGGTCTGCGCGCCGGGGACGTCGCGCGCGAGGCGCTGCGCGCGGCTCGGGACGACGCGCGGCGGGCACGGGAAGAGACCGCCCGCGAAGGGATCGGGCGCAGGCGCCGGGCTGCCCGGCAGGGTGCCGCCCACGAGAGGCCGGGGCCTGAGCGGTGGGCGCGCGAGCACACCGTCGGCGGGGGAGCGCGTGACGTACGCCAGTTGCTGGGCGACCTCTTCCAGATGCCTCCGGAGTCGGATGAGCCGGACGCGGAGCCCGAGGGCTCCGACGAAACGGGCCCCGGGCGCTCGCCTCACCACGGGGCCGACGCGCCGCACAGCCCGGCGAGCCCCGGCACGTCGACTCCCGGCACGTCGACTCCCGGCACGTCGACTCCCGGCACGTCGACTCCCGGCACGTCGACCCCTGACTCGCCGACTCCCGACCACCCCGCGACCTCCAACCCCTGGCCCACCCCGCCCCCAACCCCCCGAACAGCGGTCCCCCCGCACGCCACTCCCCAGAAGCCCCGCTCCATGGCCGCCCCCAGCCGCGACAGCGAACTCCGCCGTACCTTCCCGGCCTTCCCGCCCCGGGAGCCCGAGGGCAAGGGATTCGCCGAGAGCTGGTGGGGAAACGCGTGGGTCGCCGCGCTGGAGCAGGGCGCGCTGGACGCCAAGCGGCTGGAGCGCGGGCGCGGATACGCGGGGCAGGGGAATGTCGACGCCATCACGGTGACGCCCGGACTGGTGCTGGCGTACGTACAGGGCAGCCGCCCGCGCCCGTACCGTGTGCAGGTGCGGCTGCGCACGCTCGACGACGCCGACTGGGAGCGGTTCCTGGACGCCGCCGTCGACCGGCCCGGGCACATCGCGGCGCTCCTCGACAAGGAGATGCCCCACTCCCTCGCGGACTGCGGTGTGCCCCTGCTGCCCGGTCCCGGCGACCTGGAACCGCGGTGCAGCTGCCCCGACCGCGGCCACCCCTGCAAGCACGCCGCCGCCCTCTGCTACCAGACCGCCCGGCTGCTCGACGCCGACCCCTTCGTCCTGCTCCTGCTGCGCGGCCGGGGCGAACGGGACCTGCTCGACGCGCTGTCCCGGCTGAGCGCCACCCGCGCGGCGCGTGCCGCCCAGGACAAGGAACCGGAGCCTCTCCCGGGAGTGCGGGCCGGTGACGCCCTCGCACCGCGCACCCTCCCGCCCCTCCCGGCGCCGCTGCCCACGCCCGCGCACCCCGAGCAGCCCCCGGCCTACCCGGCATCCCCCGGCGGCCCGGACCCCTTCGCGCTGGACCAACTGGCCACGGACGCCGCCGCCCGGGCGCACGCCCTGCTCGCCACCGGCCGTGACCCGGTCGGGCAGTTGACCCTCTGGCAGGACGCGGTCCGCCTGGCCGCGGCCCGCCCCGGCTCGGGACTCACCGCGGGCACCCGGGCGCTCTACTCCTCCCTCGCCTCCGCGGCGGGCCGCACGCCGTCCGAGCTGGCCCGCGCGGTCGCCGCCTGGCGTCAGGGCGGACTGGAGGGCCTCGCCGTACTGGAGGAGCCGTGGGACCCGCCGGCCGGCCGGTTCGACCGGGCCCGCCCGCTCCTCCTCGCCGCCGACCTGCCCGCCTTCCGCCCCGGCCGCAACCACCTCACCCACCCCCACGGCCACGTCCAGCTCCGCCTGGGCCGCGACGGCCTGTGGTACGCCTACGAGTCCGAACCGGGCCACGACGACTGGTGGCCGAGAGGCACCCCCGACCTGGACCCCGTGGGCGCGCTGACGGGCCTCGGCCTGCCGAGCGACCTCTGAGGGCCCACCACTCGATGTCCCGTGTCATCGGGCTGAACGAGGTGAACCGATGGTTTCGGACGGTTGAACCTTCGCGTCTGAGGCGAAGTGGGGGCGCCGACAGCGGAACCGGGTGAGGCGGCCGGACCGATCTTCTTAGCGAAGCAAGTCGGTCGCCCGAGGAGTCACCCGATGTCGAGCATCACGTCCGCCGAGATACGTACCGTCCCGGCGAGCGGCAGATCCGCACCGCCCCGAGGCCACGTCCTGCGGCTCGACATCCAGGGGCTGCGCGCGGTGGCGGTCGGGCTGGTGGTGCTCGCCCACGCCGGCGTGTCCCAGGTCAGCGGCGGCTACATCGGTGTCGACGTCTTCTTCGTGATCTCCGGCTTCCTCATCACGTCGCTGCTGCTGCGCGAACTCTCCCTCACCGGCCGGGTTTCGGTCCGTTCCTTCTACGCCCGCCGGGCACTG
Organism: Streptomyces purpurascens; assembly: GCF_045040895.1. Classification (NCBI taxonomy): domain Bacteria; kingdom Bacillati; phylum Actinomycetota; class Actinomycetes; order Kitasatosporales; family Streptomycetaceae; genus Streptomyces; species Streptomyces purpurascens. The sequence goes on from NZ_CP108341.1 coordinate 7,575,199, forward strand.
CGGCTGCTCCCCGTGTCGTCCCTGGTCATCGCCGTCACGCTGGGCGGGTCGTGGCTGTTCCTGTCGAAGGCGCGGCTCGCCGAGTACGCGGGCGACGCCCTCGCCAGCGCGCTGTACGCGGTCAACTTCCGGCTGGCGGCGGCCGGTACGGACTATCTCGCCCAGAACAGCCCTCCGTCGCCGTTCCAGCACTTCTGGTCGCTCGCCGTGGAGGAGCAGTACTACCTGGTGTGGCCGCTGCTCCTGCTGCTCACCTGGCGGGTCGCCCGCGGCCGGCGCCGGCTGGTCGCGGTGCCGCTCGGCGTACTGTGCCTGGGGTCGTTCGCGGCGGGCGTCCTCATGACGAACTCCTCGGCGCCCTGGGCGTACTTCGGCTCCCTCACCCGGGCCTGGGAACTGGGGGCCGGGGCGCTTCTGGCGCTGGGCACCGGCCGGCTGGAACGGCTGCCCGCCGCCCTCGCGGCCCCGCTGACCTGGCTCGGCCTGGCCTGCGTCACGCTGGCAGCGGTCTGGTACGACGATCAGACACCCTTCCCCGGCTACCACGCTCTCCTGCCGGTCGCCGGTACCGCGCTCGTCCTGGCCGGGGGCTGCGCGCCCACCCCGCACGGCGCGGGGTGGCTGCTGGGGCGGCGGCCGCTGGTGTGGCTCGGCGGACTCTCGTACGGCTGGTACCTGTGGCACTGGCCGCTGCTGGTCATAGCCCCGGCGGCGCTGGGCCGCGCCGACGGCACGGCCGGCGTGCCGCTCGCGCTCGGGCTGTCCGTGGCGGCGCTGGGCCTGGCATGGCTGACCCTGCGCCTCGTCGAGAACCCGGTCCGCTTCCACCGGGCCTTCCGCGGGCGCCCCCGCCGCGCCCTGGTGCTCGGGGCCGCGCTGTCGGCCGCCGCCTCGGCGCTGTCCCTGACGGCGACGGCGGTCCCGCCGACGATCGAGGTGGGCGGCCCCGCGCCCGCGCTGACGCGGGCTCTCTCCGACGCACCGGCCCCGCAGGCGCGTCTCACCGAACTCCTCGCGTCGTCCCCCACCGCCCTGCCGAGCAACCTCACTCCGCCCCTGCCGAAGGTGAAGTCCTCCCGCTCCGCGGTCTACCGGGACGGCTGCCACGTCGACCACGCCGCCACCGGCACCCGGCCCTGCGTCTACGGCGACCGGACCTCCTCCCGTACGGTCGTCCTCTTCGGCGACTCCCACGCGGCCCAGTGGTTCCCGGCCCTGCAACGGCTCGCGACCGCACGAGGCTGGAAGCTGGTCTCGCTGACGAAGGCCTCCTGCAAGGTCGCCGACGTGACCATCACCAGCGGCCACAAGCCGTACACCGTCTGCGACACCTGGCGCTCCAACGCCATGGCGAGGATCAGGACCCTCCGCCCCGACCTGGTCGTCGTCTCCTCCTCGGACGCCGGAGACCCGGCCCGCCCCGCCGGCGATCCCCTCCACCAGTGGACCACCGGCTTCGAGCACACCTTCCGCACCCTGGGCACCTCCGGCGTCCGGGTCGCCGCCCTGCTCGACACCCCTTGGCCCAAGGGCGACCCGATCGACTGCGCCGCCAGGAACTCCCTGCAACTACGCGCCTGCGCCCACCACTTGCCGGACGCGATCCACGACGCGACCCGCGGTACCGCCCTCCGCGCCGCCGCATCCACCACGGCCACCACCGTCATCGACCCCACCCCCTGGCTCTGCGCCCCTCGCACCGGCATCTGTCCCGTGGTCGTGGCCGACACCGCCGTCTACCGCGACGACAGCCACCTCTCGGAGGCCTACGCCGAGGCGCTCGCCCCGGTTCTGGCGCCCTCGCTGGATCGCCTCGTGGGTGCGCCCTGAACGCACCGGGTGATCACACCGGCGAGGTCGGGCGACTGCGTCTGATCTTCATGGGCAGTGTGCCGGTGGTGAGGGTGAAGGTGGGCACTAACCCTTCGTCGATGCACCCGTGCGGGCCGAGGCCGAAGGGCAGATACCCGGGAGACACACCGCGCCCCGTGGTGCGAACGGAGCTAACCGGTGACGGTGTCGAGGTCGATGCCGGTCAGATCACAGCTCGCGTCCCACAACCGCGCCGCGACGGATGCGTCGGTGAGGTGGTTCCACACCGGTTCACGGCGGGGCTCGCCGCGCAGGCCGAAGACGCGCGGTCCCCACAGTTCGCCGCCACGCACGGCCGGGTCGAGCACCGCCCGGACCGCGGGCCACGCGCCGGCGTGCTTTCCCTGGACGAGGAGTGCCGCAGGTGCCGTGCCGAGCCGTGCGCTGGTGGGTCGCACATGGACCGGCGGCCGTGACGGGGTGAGGGAGTCCAGCGCGCCGCCTGGATGCACCACCACACTCGCCACCGTGCTGCCGGCAGCGCGCAGGCGGCGGTCGAGTTCGGCGCCGAAGTACATCTGTGCCAGCTTGGAGCGTCCGTAGGCGCGCTTGGGCCGGTAGTCCTTCCGGGACTGCAGGTCGTCCAGGTCGAGCCGCTCGGACTTCGCCGCGAAGCTGCCCATGGTCACCACCCGGGCCGCAGGCGCGGTCGACAGCAGCGGCATCAGCCACCAGGTCAACGCGAAGTGCCCGAGGTGGTTCGTGCCGAACATGAGCTCGTGAGCGTCCCCGGTCTCCCTGCGCGGCGGCTTGTCGAGCGCGACCCCGGCGTTGTGCACCACCGCGTCCAGCCGTTCCACCTCCAGCGATTCCACCGCTGCTTCGAGCGACGAGAGATCGGCGAGGTCCAGTTGCACGGCCCGCACCCGCGCGCCGGGGACACGCGTCCGGATCGAGGCCATGGCGGCCTCGGCCTTGGAGGGACTCCGGCTGCCGAGTACGACGGTGGCTCCGGTCGCCGACAACTGCTCCGCGACGAAGTACCCGATACCGGCGTTGCCACCGGTGACCAGAAAGACGCCGTCATCCGCACGCGGCAGCTGATGGACATCCCAGGGCGGAGTGGAGGACATGGACAACACGGCGACGGGGCTCCCTTGTCGTTGAAGGCGCCCGCGGCTGCTCCGTCGGCACCTCGACACCCACGGTTCCAACGGCCGCCGACACATCACCTACGGCTCACCGACATCCCGCCGACACGGTGCGGTCGTCCGGCGGCGTTGTCCCGCCGGCATCTCGGACCCACACGCACGGTCCGCTGCTCGCCGGACGCACCCCGGTTCCAGTGCCGGCACGCCGGCTTGCAATCGAACTCGGGCACGTTCAACGTCCTGCGGGCACGCCCTCCGCATCGCTGTCCGGGGCCGCCCGCTCCTCCGCGTCGGCCAGCCAGAACAAGACCGGCGGCAGACCGAGCTCGATCACCGTCAGCGCGATCTGGAACCACTGCGGCCGGCCGTGCACGGCGAGCGAGAGGAGCCGGCCCACGCCGCCCAGCAGGAAGACGCCGGCCAGCCACCGCACCGCCCGGGCCGGGATCGGACGCTGCCGTGCGGCCCAGAGCCAGGCCAGTCCGTAGCCGGTGAAACTGGCCCCCATGAACCGGCCCCAGCTGTCGACCGTCGGGCCGGCGGAACCGGCGCCCGGGATCGCCGCGTTACCGAGTGCCACATGGAACAGGCCGATCATCACGCAGGCCCAGCCCATCAGTTGGGTGAGGGCGCGCAGAACCCTGGCCATGGTGCCTCCAAAGCCGTCTCGGCAGAGCTTAGTTGACATGTGTCTACTACGATGGATGCGCTAGTAGATGTATGTCAACTAGGCTTCGTCCGTGCCTCCCCGCAAGCGACTCACTCCCGCCGACCGCCGCGCCCAGCTCCTCGCCGTCGGCGCACGGCTCTTCGCCGCGCACCCCTACGCCGACGTGCTGATGGAAGACGTCGCCGAAGAGGCCGGTGTCTCCAGGGCCCTGCTCTACCGTCACTTCCCCAGCAAGCACGCCCTCTTCGCGGCCGTGTACCAGCAGGCGGCGGACCAACTGCTCGTCGAGACGCGGTTCGACCCCGCCGACTCCCTGGTGGAGCAGCTGATCCAGGGGATGGACGTCCATCTCGACTACTTCGTGGCGAACCGCAACGCCGTTCTCGCCGCGAACCGGGTCCTCGCGGGCGACCCGGTGATCCAGACGATCATGACGAACGAGCTGGACGCGCTCCGGGAGCGGCTGCTGGCCGTACTCCCGCTCGCGGACGAGAGCGCGCGCGAGGCCGTGTCGGGCGTCCTGAAGAGCTGGCTGGTCTTCGTCCAGGTCCTCTGCGTCGACTGGCTCACCCACGAGACCTGCACCCGCGTCCAGCTGCGCGACGTCTGCGTCGGCGCGGTCCTCGGCGCCCTCCGGCCGCTGCTCGCCCACGACCCGGCTCCCGACTGGCCGCCGCAAGGACCCGGCGCGGGTGCCTAGGGCTGCCTCGACCATGCCGGTTCCACCGGCTGTGTCAGTGCCTTCCTCTACGGTCTGCCCATGACTCCTGACATGCGGGACCTGTTACGTCCGTTCCGTGACGAGGCGATCGCGCGGGACATACCCGTCGACGACGTAGAGCGGTGGCTGGGCACCGCCCGCCCTTGCGCGGTGCTGACGCGGGACGGGGACCGAGGCGGGGACGGCCCGGTCGTGGGCCGGTTCGGCGGTCCGCTTCTGCTTCCGGCCGATGTCCCGGACCCCGTCCACCCCTTCGTCGCCTCCATCGACCTCGCGGCCCTGCCCGCCGACGCGACGGACCTGCCCCTGCCTCCGGACGGCCGGCTGCTGCTGTTCGCCTTCCCCGAGACCGCCAACGACTACGAGACCATGGGCAGCGTGGTGTACGTCCCCGCCGGCACGGCCGTGACGGAACGGGACAGAAACGCCTGGAACTCCTTCGACTTCGAGGACGAGAAGGCGATGTTCGAGGCGTTCCCCCAGGGCCCGCTGCGGGCGACGGCCGGCGTGTCGCTGCCCTACCACCACGCGGCCGCCCGGGGCGCCATCGCCCCCGCCGGGCCGCTGCAGATCGGGGGATACGCCTGGGAGGAGGCCATCTGCACCGACCCCGTCGCCGATGCCGTGTCCCATGCCGTGAAGGCGGCGGAGGCGGGCCGGTGGGACGGGCGGGTTTCGGGTGACGTCTCGGACTGGGTGCTCCTGGCCGACTGGCAGGCCGGCATGGACGTGGAGGGCTGGGAGAGCGCTTCCGTCCACTGGGTGATCCAACGTGAGGACCTGGTCGCGCGGCGCTTCGACCGTACGTTCACCGATGTCTTCTGGAACCCCTGATGTGTACCTGGGCAGGTGGGCTTGCGTCAGTGCCTGACGAGACAGAACGGGTGACCTGCCGGATCCGCGAAGACTCGCCAACTGCGCCCGGTGTCATCCTCGTCGAGCACCGTGGCACCCAGATCGAGGACGTCTGCCTGAGCCTGGTCCAGATCCTCGACCCTCAGGTCGAGGTGGAACTGCTGGGGCCGGTCCGGATCCGCCCACCGTGGTGGCCGGTGGTCCTCCACCCGCTGGAAGGCCAGCACGAGGCCGTCGTCGGTGTGGAGCGTCGCCCAGTCGTCGCCGAGCGACCACCGCGGATCCGGCTGGTTCACCACGCCACCGAGCAGCGACTGGTAGAACCGGGACAGCTCATCGACATCGGCACAGTCCAACACCACGCACTGCAGCTTGGCGATCATGCAGGCCAAGGATAGAGCTGTACCCCGCACCGGCCTACGGTGCCTCTGTACGATGCACGCGCGTCGTGCCTCACGTACCTGGCCGGCGGACGCGGCGGCCACCGGGCGGCAGTACGTGAAGCCGGGTGTCGAAGATCTTCGCGGAGCCGCCACAAAGTGGGATGGGTTGCATGGGGTTGCGCCCCAGGTACGTGAGAAATCGTGAGACGTGGGAGCGTGAGTCGGGTGAGTGAGAGTACGACCAACACCCTTCAATACCGCTTTGACGGGCCAGAAGACGCACCTGTCCTGATCCTGGGCCCGTCACTCGGTACAACCTGGCACAGGTTGTAGAGACCGTCCAGGTACGTCTATCCCAGTCCAGTGCGGGATGGAATTGCAGGTCAGAGCCTCTTGGTCCGGGAGGGTCTGACCAGTTGGTGATGGCTGTGTGATACGGCGAGACCCCACCGAGGTCCGTCCGGGCGGGATCTCTGCGCGGATCCGTGAGACGGCGAAGCCGCACCGGAGCACTCCGGTGCGGCTTCGCCGTGAGGTCGAACGCGCTGGCGCACAAGACGCGTTCGGCTCCTCACTCAGTCAGGTTCCTGCGTTGCTTGTGGGGACGACGGATTTGCGATCGCATCCGCTGTCAACATTGCAGCCGTGAGACGACGGAACCCCGCGGGAGGCAGGGCGGGGCTGGCGCCAGAAAAGTTTCGTGTCAGGGACCATTGAAGCTCCGCCGTGGCTGCGACCACCGACTGGCCCCGGAGTTTCAGTGCCCCGTCACCGTGGTGAGGGGGTCGTGCTCATGCGCGCATCTCTCGCAGGAGCCGTAGGTGTCCCAGGCAGGGAAAGGGATCGGAAGCGGGCAGAGCTACGCTTTCCTGCATGAGGCAGCCGTTCAGGTCGGCCCGCAGCAGCTCCGCGTCCACCTGGGGCCGATGAAGACGAGTTCCTGCGCATAAGGGCTGGCGGTGTCACGAGCAGAGGAAGGCTCGAAGCGAGCCACCGAACCGGCCTGCGGCCACAGTCCCGTCACCCAGGGCCGGCTGGCTAGGGTGAAGAAGCCCTTGGACCTGAGGACCTGCCTGTAGGCGCTGCTGCCCGGGGTCTCCGTCACCAACGTCCAACCGTCCGGGGTGGAATGACCTTCCGGAGCAAAGGACGGTCGCTGAGATGGCGTACTGAACGAAGTTTCCAAGGAGGGCGTGAACACCGTGTCGCCGGGCACAAGGGCTATTGCACCGAGGTCCTGGCATTCGGAGCTGGTCGGGATCTACCCACCAAGGGACGAACTCAGGCCCTTGTGAAGCTCATACGCACACGCGCCTGAGCCGGAATTGACGATGGGGTTCAAAATGATCATTCTTGGGCTTATTCTGCTGATCATCGGCCTGCTTGTCGGCATGGGTCTGCTGACGACGATCGGTGGCATCCTCATTCTGGTTGGCGCCATCCTGTGGATCCTGGGTGCGACCGGTCGCGCGGTCGGTGGACGCAAGCACTTCTTCTAAAGTCAGGGCGCCTCACCAACTCTCTGCGACGAGCGACGTGTCCATGACTCCCTCCGCGTCGGAAAGTCCACACCGTGAGGAGCTTCTGGACCACTCGAGGCCGGGACGAGGTGAGAGCCCGGCCAGAGAGACAGTTGGGAACCCCGTGGGCGGAGCCATGCGCCGACCCCGCCCTGTCTCGTTGGCGATGAGTTTGCCCTGAGCCGGGCCCTGCCCGCCGGTCGTCGAGCGCAGAGCCTGGCTGCGGGGTGAGGCGGATGCTGCCGCTTTGATACAGGAAGCGATGGGCGTGCTGCATCGGTGCCCAGAGTGCCCACCCGATCAAGCTGAACCCCGTGCAGGAACGCCTGGGGCGCAGGACCGCCTCGGCGAGGAACTGGCGCGGGTCACCGGGGGAGTTTCAACACGGCGAGGACGGGGGCGAAGTGCTCCGTGGTCAGAGCTGGTCCGGGTTCCGCCGGGGCGAGACCTGTGATCAGCACGCGGCCTGCTCCGAGCCGTTCGGCGTCGTCGCCGTACGTGTCGAGGGCGTGGGCGCCCCGGTCGTCGCTGCCGGGGTAGTGCGGGGAGCGGGCGGGTGCGTCGGCCAGCGCGGCTCGCAGGTGGGCCAGGAAGCGGTCCTTCTGCGCCCAGTCGGCATTGACGACGACCGCCTGGCTCGCTACGCAGTTGTAGCCGTTGTGGTGCAGCTTCTGGGTGGCGATGTGCTCGGCCTGGTAGCGCAGGTCCGCCTCGGACCAGCCGCCCGGCAGCACGATCGTGGGGGAGACCCCGCCCAGTTCGCTGGTGGCCGGCTTGTCGAGCAGCGGTGTACCCGCCTTCTTGCGGCCGGCGCCCTCGCATCGGTGGCCGTCGCCACTGGCAGGACGGGATCGCTGTCCCACACGACCACTTCCACGCCGGCGCCGGTGACGCGCAGTTCCATCAGCACGGGGCCGGGGGCGTACTTGCGGGCGTTGGTGACGAGCTCGCTGACCACCAGTTGGGTCAGGTCCATTGCGCGAGCGGACACCGGCAGGCCGTGCTCCGCCTGGACACGGGTGAGGAAGTCCACCGCCCGGTGGCGTGCCTCAGCGATCATGTGCCCGTCACCGTCCAGCGCGACGGTGTCCTGTATCTGAGGGGCGTCCGGCATCACGGTGCCCTCACCCTCGGGGACTGATTCTGCCGGGTCCACCCTCGTTCCCCCTTCACGCGTCCTGCGCGTACCCGGCACTCTGCCTCACATGTCCCGTGAGAACCGGGATGGCTGAGTATCGCCGGCGCCCGGGAATCGGTGCTACGGCTCCTTGAGATCGTCGGCCTGGACAAGGTCATCGGCTGCCATCCCACCGTCGACCAGGCCCTGACCGCCTGACCCGCGCCGTTCCCGACCACCGCGTTTCTACCCGGCTTCCGCGTTTGGGGCATCCCGCCGACGTCACGAAATCGGTGGCCGCATTCTGGAAAAACGTCTGCAGAAGCCCTTGGACGACGATCTGGCACTTCTGGTGACCCAGGTGCGCCGACTTCTCGAAGATGCCACTGCCACCTGGGAGCTGGCCGCCGACCCAGCCTCGTCGCAGGGATACGCCGTCAAGTCGCCGACCGGCTGACCTCCTGGGAGCTGGAACATCTGGTGTTCACCACAGAGCTGATCGTCAGCGAGCTGGTCACCAACGCCATCCGCTACGGCGGTGCCCCAGTGGGCCTGCGGCTGATTCGGGATCAACGTCTGATCTGCGAGGTCTCCGATCCCAGCCAGACGCAGCCGCATCTGCGACGGGCCCGGTGGACGGATGAAGGCGGCCGCGGTCTGGTCCTGGTGGCGCAGCTGACCCATCGCTGGGGCAGCCGCTACACCGTTGCGGGCAAAACCATCTGGACCGAACAACTGTTGGAAGAAGTTCCCTGACCTGTCGGCCCGGTTGTCTCATGTGATGCGGGCGCTTCAGCCGACGGTCACCAGCACACGTCGCACCGTCGGACTGCCTGGCCACTCGGTCGGAGTAGTACACGAAGATGTCCCGTCGGCATACGCGGGAGTGCGAACGGTTCATCAAGCACTCCGAGAGCCTGATCACCCGGGCGGCCATCACCCTCATGACCAGGCGCCTCACCCGCACTGAAGAGGTGGGCTCGCTCATCCGGGACTGGGAACGGCAGCCGCTGCGGCATGGTCGTCCCACAGTCTCGCAGCTGCGTTTCCTGGGCGGCAGCGGCTTTTCCCCAGCCGTCGCGCTGCGTGCCGGTCGGCAACTCTTCCTGAGACATTGAACTCCGGGTGAATCAATATCTGTTCCCGAGGGATCAGATTTTGGGGGGCCGTGCGGCGGGAGTTTTTGCCGCGAGGAGCAGCGTGGAATTATCCAACGCACAAGGGTCGTTCCGGCGTGCTACTGTCGTTCTCAGTTGCAGTTGTGGTTCCCAAAGCTTCAAGTGCCCCCACCAGGCTTCTGCCGGTCGGAGCGCTTTTGTATTTCCGGTCATTTCCGGGCGGGGTAATCATCGCGGCGACACGGCGTCCGCGTGGTGCGGATGCCGATGCACTGCCCCAAAGGAGATATGACATGGCTGCTGGTACCGTGAAGTGGTTCAACGCGGAAAAGGGCTTCGGCTTCATCGAGCAGGACGGTGGCGGCGCCGACGTGTTCGCCCACTACTCGAACATTGCCGCGCAGGGCTTCCGTGAGCTGCTCGAGGGCCAGAAGGTGACCTTCGATATCGCGCAGGGCCAGAAGGGCCCGACGGCCGAGAACATCGTTCCGGCCTGACGCTCACGCACAGACTGCAGCTGGGGCCCGCATCCTTCGGGGTGCGGGCCCCAGCTGCACGCGTATCCCGCAGCGGTTTCACCCGCGGGACGACCCGGAGGAATCCGCAGTACCACCGTAAGCGGTTCCTCCCTCAGGACGCAGGCGCATCCTGAAGCGCTGCACCGCAGCCGGCCCCCGGATCGCAAGGTCCCGATCGCGTCACCCATTTCAGCACCTGTGCCCACGGACGTTTTCGCCGGCCAGATCTGCTTTCTTTTTCCACCGGTCCATACTTGTAATTCTCCGTGCCGTTCATGGGAATTCCTTGATATGTGCCACATCGAGGAAGGTTCCGCATGAACCGCGCGTACACGAATGACCGCCCCGCCCGCACCCGTGACGGCCGTGCCGACGCCGGAAGGGGTGGCAGCGGCCGCTCGCAGGCACCGCGCCGTACCGGCGCCCCCGTCCGCTCCGGCGGTTACGGCCGTCGGCCCGCCGCAGCGCAGGGTGAGTTCGCGCTGCCCAGGACGATCACCCCCGCGCTGCCCGCCGTCGAGGGCTTCGCCGATCTCGACATGCCCGAGCAGCTCCTGGCCGAACTCGGAAGGCAGGGTGTGACCGTACCGTTCCCGATCCAGGGAGCGACGCTGCCGAACTCCCTGGCGGGCCGTGACGTGCTGGGTCGCGGGCGCACCGGCTCCGGCAAGACCCTCGCGTTCGGCCTCGCCCTGCTCGCCCGCACCGCTGGACAGCGTGCCGAGCCCCGTCAGCCCCTGGGGCTGATCCTCGTACCCACGCGTGAGCTGGCGCAGCAGGTGACCGACGCGCTGACCCCGTACGCCCGCTCCGTGCGGCTGCGGCTGGCCACGGTGGTGGGCGGCATGTCGATCGGCAGGCAGACCAGTGCGCTGCGCGGCGGAGCCGAGGTCGTCGTCGCGACCCCGGGGCGGCTCAAGGACCTCATCGACCGTGGCGACTGCAGGCTGAACCACGTGGGCATCACGGTGCTCGACGAGGCCGACCAGATGGCCGACATGGGTTTCATGCCGCAGGTCACCGCGCTGCTCGACCAGGTGCGTCCGGAGGGGCAGCGGATGCTGTTCTCCGCCACCTTGGACCGTAACGTCGACCTGCTGGTGCGCCGCTATCTGACCGACCCCGTCGTGCATTCGGTCGACCCGTCGGCAGGTGCGGTCACGACGATGGAGCACCACGTCCTGCACGTCCACGGCGCCGACAAGCACGCCGCCACGACCGAGATCGCCGCCCGCGACGGCCGCGTGATCATGTTCCTGGACACCAAGCACGCCGTCGACCGGCTGACCCAGGACCTGCTCAACAGCGGGGTACGGGCCGCCGCGCTGCACGGTGGCAAGTCGCAGCCGCAGCGCACCCGCACGCTGGAGCAGTTCAAGACGGGGCACGTCACTGTGCTGGTGGCGACCAACGTCGCGGCGCGCGGCATCCACGTCGACAACCTCGACCTGGTCGTCAACGTCGATCCGCCGACCGACCACAAGGACTACCTCCACCGCGGCGGCCGTACCGCCCGCGCCGGCGAGTCCGGCAGCGTCGTCACCCTGGTCACGCCGAACCAGCGCCGAGGCATGGTCCGCCTCATGTCGGACGCCGGAATCCGGCCGCAGACCACCCAGATCCGCTCGGGCGACGAGGCCCTGAGCCGGATCACCGGCGCCCAGGCCCCGTCCGGCATCCCGGTCGTCATCACCGCACCGGTGGTCGAACGCCCCAAGCGCAGCACCACCTCCCGAGGCCGACGCCGCCCCGCCTCGGCGACTAGGCGCACCCCCGTACGCCAGCCCGGCTTCGGCGCGGCGGCCTAGAACTCTCGTGATCAGGAAGCGTACCCATCTCTGCAGGAGGCACCTTGTGACGCTGGTTCAGACACAGCCCCGCCCGGCGAACGCCGACTCCGCGCACAGGCCGGCGGTGGAGGTCATGGACGCGGCCGGACCGCAGGTCTGTGACGACATGAGCGTCGAGGTGGCGCTGGCCGTCATGGCCGCCGCCCGCACGGTCCGACTCGTCGTCTGTGACCAGGACGGCCAGTGCACCGGCCTGGTCACCCGGACCGAACTCGCCGCCGTCCGAGACAGCTCCGACTACACGGACCGTGTCCGCCTGCGCGACATCCTCGGCGACCACGGCTCGTTCGCCTCACCCGTGACCACGATGGCCGAAGCCGAGCACGCGATGCGCACCCGTCGGCTCGGTGTCCTGCCGGTGGTCGACGAGCAAGGCAGCGCCCTGGGCATCGTCGCCCTTTCCCGCTGAAACACCTCGCCCCTGGCCGGACCGTTCTTTCCTTCCCTCTGTGAGGCCACATGCGCTGCGTCATCGCCCGCTTCCCCTTCGAGCTCACCAAGAGCGGCGTGCTGGAATCGATGAAGGGCATCAAACCCGAACCGGTCACCGGCGAATCGGTGATCATCGGCCGCCGCCACTACCCCGTCAAGCAGGTCGGCCAGGTCATCACCCGCCAGGACCGCCGTGACTTCAGCGCCGCCGAAGTCCTGCGGGCCATGGCTCAGCTCGGCTTCACCTGCCGCGCCGTCCCTGAGGCAGCGCCCCTGGGCATTCTCAGCCCGATGCAGCACGCCTCCGCGATGCTCGGCACCCCTCTCGCGGTCTGACCCCGTAAACAGACACGAGCCGACACCTGACCAGCAGTGTGGGCCCGACCGGTACACCGGTCGGGCCCACACTGCGTGCAGCCGGCTCCCGTCGCCGTCGCTCAGGGGTCGGAACAGCTGAAGGCGCCCACGGTCCAGGCGCTGGCGTCCTCGATCGCAACCCGGTACATCCCGCCCGTCTCCGGGGTTCCCACCGTGCCCTGGAGGATCCGGGCGACATGGAAGTGCAGATGCGTCGGCTGCTCGTCGTCCTTCGCGGGGGCGTCGAAGACGGCGGCGAACTCGCCCAAGCGGGCGGATTCCCTCAGCACATCCGACACCCTCTATCTCCACACCGCTTCGGCAGCCAACCGATCGGTGATGACAGCGCCACCGATGGCCACGCATCTGGTTGCTCTGGCCAGACTCCACCAGGGCGGCACGTCAACCAGCAATTCGTCAGGCGGCGTGAGGCGGACCATATTCGCCGGCCATCCGGCTGCTTGAGCGGTGACGCTACCGAGCAAGGAAGGCGCTCACGGTCTTGCCGCCGGAGGCCCGGCGGGTGACCGCCGTGGCGTGGGCGAGGCGGGTGACCATGGGCCAGCCGAAGCCCCCGGTGCCGCCGTTCAGGTCTGGGGTGCGCATGCGCGGCACATGCCGGCTGGGATCGTGAACGGCAACCTCGATGGTGTTGGGGTGCGCAGTCAGTTCCAGTGTGCAGCGGCCCCCACCGTGGCGCAGGGCATTGGTGACGAGCTCGGACACGGGCAGGACCACGGTGTCCGCCACTCAGGGGCAACGGCCGGCTGCTGCAAACCTTCGAGGAAGGCTCGTGTCGTGTCGCGTGCGTCGGCAATGGCTGTTGTGGAACGCACGGCTGCGGCGCTGGCAGTCACCGTGATCATCAGGGTCACCCTGGTTTCTGAAGAGTCCATGCCTCTGCCCGTGCCTACCCAGCCCCTGTGCCCCACCCCTCCACCCCGCCAACCCCGCAGAGCCACAGTGCTTGCCTGAAGGGGACGGAGGAGCACAGTCGATGCATGGCGGCACCTGCTGCCGTGAGCCCGTGTCTCAGCAGCCCGCGGTCTGCTCGAGTCAGGGGCCGTGCCGGTTCGCCACGAGCTGTTCGATCACCCCGGGATCGTCGAGGGCGGCGCGGGGCCTCCTGCCACGCTCGTCAGCGGCCGACCTGCGGGGGCGTCACGGCTGGAATCTTCGTCCCGGCCGGTGGAGTGGCCCACGAGACGCAGTGTTGGCCGGTGCCCGCCGACGGTAGCCGCAGCGCAGTCGGCGACGTCACGATCAGCCCGACGTGCTACGCGGCTAGGGTCCCTGCGCGCCGGACTGGGCCCCGAAGCTGCCTGAACCATCTATGGACTGGTCGGGACGGACTACCTCATCTTCGAGCACGTGGAAATCTATGCCAGCCAGAGTAGACATTCGTCGGCGGTGTGACTATGGTTTCTCTCGTAGCCGAGATCGAGCAAGGCCCGGCAGAGATGAACTGCCGGGCAGTAGTACGCAGTTGCAGTTGGCAGGACGGTGCGGTGGTGGAGTTCCGAAGCCAGAGCAGGTTGCAGGACGGCGACGGGACTGACGACCGGGCCGGGTGGCCCGCAGTGATCAGGGGTCGCCATGAGCAGTACCGCAGTGGCAGTACCAGTAAGTGAAGGTTCGCAGTACACAGCAGTGAAGTCAGTGAGCAGTACCTCGGTGAAGGCGTCGGCTGCGGGCGCGCGCACCGGGAGGTTCGGCAGTGGGGTTCCAAGCCGTAGCAGACGCAGGACGGGCGACGGGGCTGGCTGCCGAAGGGTGGCGTTGTTTTTCGAGGCCACCAGCAGTTTGCGGTACCAGTAGTTCGCAGTTTCCGTTAGTGAGTAGTTGCTCAAGAGGGAAGAACGGAGGAGCTGAGCGCCATCAGGATCGCCCGGGTGGAAGTCTTGGACCCGGGTACCGCAGGACATCGATAGTGAGGTGGTCTCCGGTCAGGCAACAGCGATCCACGCGCCCCCGACATCTCGGTCGGGTCTGCGGAAACAGAGGGCCGGTGCAGTATCAGGGCCGGCAGATGGTGTAGTAGTTCCTTCGGGGCCCTGGTGCCAGTACGGCGTCAGGGCCCCTCCACGCGTTCCACAGAGAGGTGCAATGACAGCAGACGACACGTTCGGCCGTCTCGACGACGACGATTACCCCGCCTACACCATGGGCCGGGCCGCCGAGATGCTCGGCACCACACAGGGCTTCCTCCGCGCCATCGGCGAAGCCCGCCTCATCACCCCACTCCGCTCCGCAGGCGGCCACCGCCGCTACTCCCGCTATCAACTGCGCATCGCCGCCCGCGCCCGGGAACTCGTCGATCGGGGCACCCCCATCGAGGCCGCCTGCCGGATCGTCATCCTCGAAGACCAGCTCGAGGAAGCCCAGCGCATCAACGCCGAATATCGCCGCGCCGCCGAATCAGCGAACCCGACGGCAGCAGCGTGAGATGAGCGTGTCCGTCAGCCTCGGCGGGCACCGCGCGCACGGTCTCGGTGTGTGGCCTGATCATTTTCTGTGGTGACGCGGTGTGTGGGCGTGTAGCGTCTGCGTCAGCTGTCGTGGTTCGGATTTCCCTCTTGCCCACGCCTATGGTGTGGGCGTTTTGCTGTGCTGTGCCGCAGGGACCAGGGCGATCACCTCCGTCTGCCACAGGGAGTGGGAGACGTTCATCGACTGGAAGGCATAAGACATGGCAACGGGAACTGTGAAGTGGTTCAACGCGGAGAAGGGCTTCGGCTTCATCGCGCAGGACGGCGGCGGCCCGGATGTCTTCGCGCACTACTCCGCGATCAACTCCTCGGGCTTTCGTGAGCTCCAGGAGGGCCAGAGCGTGACGTTCGACGTCACTCAGGGCCAGAAGGGGCCGCAGGCCGAGAACATCAACCTGGTCTGACCTCGCGACCCGCCCGAGAGATCACGCACGCCGCGTCCAGGTGGCCGCCGCCCCTGCGGGCCCTGCCACCCACCCGGACGAAGGCGCCTGCTCTCGTGCCGGGCCGGCAGGATCAGGGGCCGCGCAGCAATGGCTGCGCGGCCCCTGATCTGTGTAAGGGCCCCGGGCCGGTGCGACTTCGGCCCGGAACCTCCCAACCTCAGTCGCTGCAAGCGTCGTCGGGCACGGGAGCCGCATGTCCTGCCCGGCTGCCGTGCAGCTCGAAGGAGCCGACGCTCAGACGCTCGTCCAGGCGTCCAGGAAGGCTTTCCGTCCAGCCGGGTGGTCCGACCTGCGGTCTGCGTGCAGGACGCGCCAGGCGGTGAGCTCGAGATCTCGAAGCCACAGTTCCCCGATGACCTGTGACTTGAGGTCGGGCAGATGGTCGGACTCGACGAGGGCCTGACCGATCACCTCCCCGGCCGCGACGCGCTGGGGCGGGGTCATCTCATCGACGGCCGAGAGGACCTGCCGGGCCAGGGCGGTTCCTTCTCCTGCCAGCGAACGCAGCACCGGGGCCTTGATGTTGACGGGCAGCAGGTACGCGGTGCCCGACGACCTCCACCGGTCCGACCAGAAGCGTTCTCCTGTCTTGGTGGGGGCAGGCAGCGCGGCCAGCAGCCCGAGGAGATGGCCGGTGGCCGCATAGCCATCGGAGTGCGCGGCTGCGACCACCGCAATTCCGGCGACGCGCTCCACATCGAGCTGGGCGGCCTCGAGATGCGGATCCAGGTCCAGTTGGTGATCCAACTGGTCTGCGAGGGCGGTGGATACGTGGGGGCGGACCTCAGGAAGCATCGGCGATCCTGCGCGTAGGCGAGCGGAGATGCCCGTTCGGAAGCCCTGATCGTTCCCATGACCAGCCGTCCTACTCGGCTTCGGCAAGCCCAATCGGCGGCAGCGTCAAGGGGACTGAAGTTCACACGGCGGCGAACCACCCCGGGCCCGGCGACGTCGCTGTGGACCGACCTCCCGTCATGTGTCCGGGCGAGGTTTCCTAGCATGACCGCATGGTTGCCAGCGACACCCAGGAGCCCGGGGGAGGACGAGAAGCTGTGTCCCGCGACGCCGCTGAAGTCGAATGTGGTCACGTCGTGTCAGCGCGTGGAGAGGGCCGTGCAGACGGGCTGCCCGACCCATCACAGGGCCAGGCGGGGGAGGGAGCTCACTCGGTTGCTGCTCTGGTGGAGCGGGTGTCTGACCTGGCCGAGCCGATCAAGCCGAGGTTGCGTGGCTGGCTCCATGCCGGAATGGTCCCCGCCGCACTGATCGCAGGCATCGTGCTCATCTGCCTGGCCCGTACTCCGCAGGCGGTCGTGGCCTGCGCCGTGTACTCGGTCACCGCCTGGCTGCTGTTCGCGACGAGCGCCATCTACCACCGCGGCACCTGGGGACCGCTCGGCGAGGCTCTTCTGCGACGCCTCGACCACGCCAACATCTTCCTGATCATCGCCGGCACCTGCACCCCCCTGGCCGTGATCCTCCTCCCGCCGGATCAGCGGTCCGTGCTGCTGTGGATCGTCTGGACGGGAGCGTTGGCCGGCATCGCGTTCCGGGTCCTGTGGGTCGGAGCCCCGCGCTGGCTGTACACCCCGTGCTACCTGGCCCTGGGGTGGGCACCGGTCAGCTACCTGCCCGACTTCCTGCACACCGGCGGAGCAGCCGTAGTCGTCCTCATCGTGGCCGGCGGTCTCCTCTACAGCGCAGGCGCGGTCGTCTACGCCCTCCAGCGGCCCGACCCCGCACCCCGCTGGTTCGGCTTCCACGAGGTCTTCCATGCGCTGACCGTGCTGGCCTTCACCGCGCACTACACCGCCATCTCCCTCGCCACTTACTGACCCCGCGACAGTGTTCCGGTCCGCCGCTCATCGCCCACGTCGCCGCGTGCTGGACCGCGACGGCCGGGCGGTCGCCGACGCAATCGCCCCGCGCGTGAAAGCCGTCCGCCGTCCGGCCTGCAAGTTGGCTGCTCTCCAGGGGGTGATGCTCCGTAGGAGGTAAGGGGGGAGCGGGGAGGAAGACGATGTGGAGTGCGTTGCCACCCCGGTCTCCTGGGGTGGCTGCTGACTCCCGTGCCCGACCTCGATGCCCGCGGGCCGCGACCGGAACCGGGCGCCGTGCTGCCGGGCCGTGGTTCAGGCGTCGATGATGACGGGGATGACGAGGGGCTTGCGGCGGTGGGTGCGGAACGCCCAGTTCGCCACGGCGCGGGCGAGGAGTTGTTCGAGTTGGCGGGCGTCCCCGACGCCTTCCTCGGCCGCGGTGGCCAGGGTCTTCTCGATGACGGGGACGACCGGCTCGAAGGTGGCGTCGTCGTGGACGAAGCCACGGGCCAGGAAGTCGGGGGCCTCGGCGAGGGCGCCGGTGTCCGCGTCGACGATCGCCACCACCGTGACCACGCCTTCGGCGGCGAGGGTGAGGCGGTCCTTGAGGGACGCTTCGGTGGCGCCGCCGACTTCCATGCCGTCCACGTAGACGTTGCCGGCGGGGACCTTGCCGGTGATGGACGCGCGTCCGTCGACGAGGTCGACGACGACGCCGTCCTCGGCGATGACGACCCGGTCGGGGGCGACGCCGGTACGGATGGCGAGGTCGCCGTTGGCCCGCAGGTGGCGCCATTCGCCATGCACGGGCATGACATTGCGGGGTTTGACGATGTTGTAGCAGTAGACGAGTTCGCCGGCGCTGGCGTGCCCGGAGACGTGCACCTTGGCGTTGCCCTTGTGGACCACGTGGGCGCCCCACCGGGTGAGTCCGTTGATCACCCGGTAGATGGCGTTCTCGTTGCCGGGGATGAGGGAGCTGGCGAGCAGGACGGTGTCGCCCTTGCCGATGCGGATCATGTGGTCGCGGTTGGCCATCCGTGACAGCGCGGCCATCGGTTCGCCCTGGGAGCCGGTGCACACCAGGGTGACTTTGTGGTCGGGGAGCTTCTCCAGCTCCTTGGTGCTCACGACCAGACCGGAGGGGACCTTCAGATAGCCCAGGTCACGGGCGATGCCCATATTGCGGACCATCGACCGGCCGACGAAGGCGACCTTGCGGCCGTGCTCGTGGGCGGCGTCCAGGACCTGCTGGATGCGGTGCACATGGCTGGCGAAGCTGGAGACGATGACCCGGCGCGGCGCGGTGCGCATCACCTGCTCGATCGCCGGGTTCAGCTCACGCTCGGAGGTGGTGAAGCCGGGGACCTCGGCGTTCGTGGAGTCGGTGAGGAACAGGTCCACACCCTCCTCGCCGAGGCGGGCGAAGGCGCGCAGGTCGGTGATGCGGTCGTCGAGAGGGAACTGGTCCATCTTGAAGTCGCCGGTGTGCAGCACCATCCCGGCGCCGGTGCGGATCGCGACCGCGAGGCTGTCCGGAATGGAGTGGTTGACCGCCACGAACTCGCAGTCGAAGGGGCCGAAGCCGCGCCGGTCGCCCTCCCGCACCCGCACCGTGCGCGGCCGGATGCCGTGTTCCTTGAGCTTGGCCTCGATGAAGGCGAGGGTGAGCTTGGAGCCGACGAGGGGGATGTCCCTCCGCTCCCGCAGCAGATAGGGCACGCCGCCGATGTGGTCCTCGTGGCCGTGGGTGAGCACCACGGCCACGATGTCGTCCAGCCGGTCCCGGATCGAGGTGAAGTCCGGCAGGATCACGTCCACGCCGGGCTGGGTCTCCTCGGGGAACAGCACGCCGCAGTCGACGATGAGCAGCTTGCCGGCGTACTCGAAGACGGTCATGTTGCGGCCGATCTCCCCCAGGCCGCCCAAGGCGACGACCCGCAGCCCTCCCTCGGGAAGGGGCGGGGCGGCTTTCAGCTCGGGGTGCGGATGACTCATACCTCGACGGTACCCGGAGAGTGGGACGGCATGATCCATTGCCTGTGTGATCTCTTCTTCCCGACGGAGCGGGGCGTCCGCAGTGGATGCCCCGGGACGATCGGATCACGCCGGCGGACGGCCCGGGCACGCACTCGCAGACGGAGTGCAGCGGCTGGCGTGGGCACCGTTGTACTCCGGTCCTCCGCGGGCCCGGTCAGCCGTCCCCGGTGGTCCGGCTCACCAGTGCGCCGTACGCCAGTCGCAGCGCGTCCGCGCCGGCCAGTGCCGCGAGCGCGCCCGTGGCGGACCGGGTTGCCCGCGGCATCAAGCCCCGAGTCGGTGTGGCAAAGCCTCACAACCTTCCGATCGAAAGATCATTACGAGACAAGCCTTGGCCCAGGTTGATGGAAGGCGGGACGGAAGTCCCCGCACACGCCGCTTCCGGTCCGCACCCGGGACGGCGTCCCGTGCGCCTCGCAGTCTGAACGCCCGTCGGAGGTTGCCTCTTCGGCTACGGCGCAGCAGCGAGGTCCTCAGGGCTGGTCAGGTGCTCTGAAGGCCACCCCTTTCAATGTCGTCCAGGAGCGCAGGCAGGTCTGCGATGGTTACCCCGCCTGCGAGGGGTACTCGCCTCCTGCGGTGCCCTGCCGGTCCAGGCGGCGGACGGCGCGCCGCGCGAGGCCAGAGGCCGCCACTGCCCACGTGGCCGCAGCGAACCGGCCCCAGGGGTACGGGCGGTCAGCCGCAGGTACGAGAAGACCGGCTCATTCCCCGTGCGCAGGCTTCATCAGCTCTGCGTTGAACTGAGCGCCGATCAGGAGAGACAGGTTGGAGAGCCACAGCCAGACCAGGAACACCACGACGCCTGCCAGTGAACCGTACAGACGGTCATAGGTGCTGACCAGGGAGGTGTAGACGGCGAATCCGAGTGAGACGGTCAGCAGGAGCGCCACCGCCAGTGTGCCGCCGGGCGCCATCCTCCGGACAGGGCGGGAGGACGCCGGTCCTGACCGGTACAGGACGAGCACCAAGGTGACGGCTACGGCGGCCACGACCGGCCACCGCAGCGTGTCCCAGGTGGCCTGGGGCCCGGTGCCCAGACTCAGAGCCTGACCCAGACGCCGGGCCATGCCGCCGGTGAGCAACAACGCCAGGGTCGACGTCAGAAGCAGGGAGCTCAGGACGAGTGCGGTGGCGATGATGCGCGGAGCGGTACGCCAGACCGGCCGGTCCGCGCTGATCCGATGCATGGAATACAACGCCCGGCGGAAGACGCTCAGATAGCTGCATCCCGACCACAGGGCTCCCGCCCCTCCGACGAAGATCAGCGTCCATGCCGCCGTCGGCTGGGCGACCATCTGCCGCAGGGTGCTGCGCAGCAGAGCGCGGGACTCGGCCGGGGCCGCCTGCGTCATGCGGTTGATGACCTCCGGCTTGGCCGTGGGCATGGTCAGACCCAGGATCGAGAGGATCACCAGCAGCAACGGGAACAGGGCCAGAACCGCATAGTAGGTCAGCGCAGCGGCCCAGTCCGTGACGTCGTCGTTCCAGACGGCCACCGGCGTCCGGCGCAACGCCACCCACCACCGAGCCGTGTGACCGTCTGCATCATCCATGACGCGGATGCTCTCACTCTTCGTCCTGGGGCCACCATCAAGCTTATGGCGGTCTACGCCTTGCGGTCGTCCACCCGGACCGCGGCGAGATCGATGCGGTCAGCCTCAGCTTCCTGGACCACGGCACCTTCCACCGCCGCGACGTGGCAAGCAACAGACCCCTGAACAATTCCACTCACGGCACCTTCAACAAGTACCACCGCGCCGGTCAACCTCCGCGGGAGGGAGCTGAGTTCACCGGGCTTCGCGACGCCATCGAGCAATACACCGCTGTCTGGTTCCCGGGGGCATGGGCGGCGTCCGCGCCGAACCGCGCCGCCAGCAGGAGCACGCACACGGCTCCCGCCCCGCCAACCGCGCGCGGCGGCGCTCGCACTCGCTGAGCCGCACCCTTCCAACCCGACCGACACCGACCGCCGACGGCAGCGGTGATCAACTCCTTGAAGACGGCGGCCCGGAACGGCTCGCCGATCAGCGTCTCCGGCATCGCCCGCCTTGCCGGCGTGGACCGCACGTTCCTCTACCGCCACCGAGACCTCCTCGCCCTAGTGCACGCCGCTGAACTCGAACCGGCCGGCCAGGACGGCACGGGAGCCGCCCCGGTGAGCCGTATCTCGCTGGCGCTCTCAACCCTGTTCCACTGTCCGTTGGGGTTGATGAGTCTCACGACAAGGAAGGCCGACGCGGCTTCGTCGCAGCCGTGACAACACCACTGCGAAGTGACAACCATCGCGGCAAGGCACAGCTGCCGCTGGCCACGACTGCCTTGGGTGAGACGGCTGTCCCGTCTCAAATGATCTGGTCTCGGACCAGCCCTGTGACCTGTGACGACCAGATCTGTTGAGACGCCCAGAGGCCGGAAATCTCAGCTGATGTGGTCCAGGCTCAACGAATTGACCGCCGCTGGCGGTAGGCCTTCTGGCGGCAGCGGTGAGAGCACGTGCGGCGTGTGGCCTGGCCGCGTCCTGGCGGGAGGGGGCCATGCGGACCATGCAGGTCAACGTGCGCGGGGGTTGGGTGTCAGCGGAATGGGGTGAAGCCGCCGTTTCCGGTGCAGTTCCTCCTGGTCCAGAGCCTGTCGCCATCCGTGCTGCCATCCCGGGTCCGGCTGCCGACCGGACGCGGCCTCAAGACACTTGACCTTGCCCAGAGGACAAGGCCGACCGTGACTGTGGCGACCAAGCCGACGAACTGAGTGCGTTCGGCTCTGCCCGAACCCGGACGAGAGGAACCCGCATGGACGACGACGCTCTGCTGACAGAGCAGATGGCCTACTACCGGGCCGGAGCGGCCCAATACGACCGGCCCTACGCAGAGTACGAAGCCCTGCAGGAGTTACTGACTGTCGTCGATGACCTCCCGATTACCGGGGACGTACTGGAGTTGGCCTGCGGAACGGGCCAATGGACCCCGAGGCTCGCCGCTCGGGCGCAGTCCGTGACGGCTGTCGACGCGTCACCCGAAGTGCTGGCCCTCGCCCGTGCGCGCACCACATCCCCCACCGTCCAGTTCCTTGAGGCCGACCTGTTCCAGTGGCAGCCACCACGACGCTACGACACCGTGTTCTTCGCCTTCTGGCTCTCCCACGTCCCGCCGACACGGTTGCCCGACTTCTGGAACACCGTCGCCACCGCGCTAGCGCCGGGCGGCAAAGCGATCTTCATCGACGACGGCCCCGCCGCAGCCGCCTACGAGGAAGTCCTCGCGGACCAGCCGACCCCGACGGCGCTTCGCCGGCTCGACGACGGCAGCCAGTACCGCATCGTGAAGGTATTCCACGATGGCCAGACGCTTACGGACGACCTCACAGCGCAGGGGTGGTCGGTCCGCATCCGGCCCATGGCCGGGAACTTCATCGGCATCGCAGAACCGCTGACTACCGCCGGCCCAGGCGAATCGGACCAGAACACCTGAGACAGAGACCAGATCGATAGAGACGGGACAACGGCGACTGAGTTCGTTGAGAACGGACAGTTCGTGTCCTTCGACAACGAAGTTAGTCGCGCGCAGCGCGCTGGCCTGCGTCGACTGGATTGGATGTCAACCCGGCGGTCGAAAGCCTGGATCATTGTGTCGGAGCGAATGCTGGATGCGGATGGTGCACGACATCTGCCGTGTGCTGACTCTGGGCGCTGCCCACCTGTCCGGGTCAGCCGCGTTGCAGGCGGGCACGCAGAACGGCCCAGTGGCGCAGGCGTTCGGTGATCTGGGCTTCGTAACCGTTGCGGGTGGGCTGGTAGTACGTCTCGTGGTCCATGCCGTCGGGGAAGTAGTCGGCGCCGGAGAAGCCGTCGGTGGTGTCGGGGTCGTACTGGTAGTCCTTGCCGTAGCCGAGGTCCTTCATCAGCCGGGTCGGGGCGTTGAGTATGTGGGCGGGCGGCATGAGTGAGCCGGTGCGGCGGGCGGAGCGGTGGGCCGCGTTGAAGCCGCGGTAGATGGCGATGGACTTGGGGGCCGTGGCGAGGTAGACGACCGCTTGGGCGATCGCCAACTCGCCCTCGGGGGAGCCGAGTCGCTCGTACACGTCCCAGGCGGCGAGGGCCTGCTGGACGGCGTGCGGGTCGGCGATGCCGACGTCTTCGTTCGCGAAGCGGACCAGGCGGCGGGCCACGAACAGGGGGTCCTCGCCGCCGTCGAGCATGCGGGCCAGCCAGTACAGGGCCGCGTCCGGGTCGGAGCCGCGCATCGACTTGTGGAGCGCGGAGATCAGGTTGTAGTGGCCCTCCTGCGCCTTGTCGTACAGCGGGGCGCGCTGCTGGATGTGGTGGGCGAGCGCGGCGGTGTCCAGGGGGATGCCGGGGTCCGGGAGGGCCTGGAGCTGTTCGGCCATGTTGAGGAGGTAGCGGCCGTCGCCGTCGGCCATGGCGATCAGGGCGCGGCGGGCGTCGTCGTCCAGGGGCAGCCGGTGGCCGGTGAGGTCTTCGGCGCGGTCGAGGAGTGTGGACAGGGCGGCTTCATCGAGGCGTTTGAGGACGAGGACCTGGGCGCGGGAGAGGAGGGCGCCGTTGAGTTCGAAGCTCGGGTTCTCCGTGGTGGCGCCGATCAGGGAGATCGTGCCGTCCTCGACGTAGGGCAGGAAGCTGTCCTGCTGGGCGCGGTTGAAGCGGTGGATCTCATCGACGAACAGCAGGGTGCCCTGGCCGATGGTGCGCCGGCTGCGCGCGGCGGCGAAGACCTTGCGCAGGTCGGCCACGCCGGAGAAGGTGGCCGACACCGGTTCGAAGGCCAGGTTGCTGCCGTCCGCGAGGAGGCGGGCGATGGTCGTTTTCCCCACGCCGGGCGGGCCCCACAGGATGGCGGAGCCGAGGCGCTGCGACGCGACCATGCGACCCAGTGGGGCGTCCGGGGCCAGGAGGTGGTCTTGCCCGACGACGTCTTCCAATTGAGTGGGACGCAGGCGGTCGGCGAGTGGCCGGGCGGGCTCCTCGTCGAAGAGCGGCAGGGTCGCTTCGGTCGGTTCCATCGGTCTCTCGGATCGCAGGCGGAGGTGTGCGGGCGTGGCGAGCCTTGCACGGGGCACTGACAGGCGCGGGCTCAGCGGCTCGTGGGCGCGCTCGCGGCGCTCATCGGGTACGGGGGAGGCCGCGCCCGGGCAGCCGCTCGACGGCCAGGTCGTAGGAATCCTCGACTGCGTTGGTGACCAGCCGCTTGGTGATGCCGGGGCCCGGTCCGAGCGAGATCCAGTGCCGTTTGTCGAGGTAGCGGCCCGGTGTGATCGAGGCATAGCCGTGCACGTGCGCGCGGGCGTGTTCCGGCTCGCACTTGACCGTGATGATCTGCTCGTCCGGGTCGTCGGTGACGATCAGGAACACCTTGCCCGCGACCTTGTACACGTCCAGGTGCTTGGTGAACGGGTAGCCGTGGTCCGTCCCGGGCAGCGCGAGGGCCGCGTGGCGGGCGGTGTCCTGGAGGCGGTCGCCGGCCGCGCTCACCGGGCCGCCCGCATGCGGCTGCCGTAGGTGTGCGGGTCGACTGGCCGCTCGGCCTTGGGCAGGTGAGCGACGACGAGTCGGTATGAATCGGTGACGAGCTCGTCGACGAGTTCCTTGTCGACGTCGTCCCCGCCCTCCAGGGTGATCCAGTGCTTCTTGTTCATGTGGTAGCCGGGGGTGATGTGGCTGTACTGCTCCCGCAGGGCGTGGGCCTCGCCGGGGTCCGCCTTGAGGATCACGACGGGGCGTCCCGGGACCTCTGTCATCAGCATGAACACTTTGCCGCGCACCTTGAAGACCTCCCAGACGTCGCCGAAGGGATGCTCCAGCTGGGCTCCGGGAAGCTCCTCGGCGCAGTCGGCGGCGGTCTTGTGCAGGGTCGTTCCGTTCATGGGGCGTTGCCTTCCTCACGAGGTGGTCCCGGCGGCACCCCCGATTCTTCCTTTGAAGCTGACAAAGAGGGCAGTAGGCTGCGGACACGTGATGGTCGACAAGCGACACCTCAGCCGGAGCGGACAGGCCGGGCCGGCCGCGGTCCCGTTGTACGGTTTCCAGCCCCCGGTCGGCACCCCGTACGGCCTTGAGGTGAGCACCGTCGAGGACTTCTTCGCCCAGCATGACGACTGGCCGTGGAACCCGGCACGTCCGGGCCGCGCCACCTTCCACTACCTCATCGCCGTCACCGAGGGCGAGCTGCGGCACGACGTCGACCACCTCACCTGGACCATCGTCCCCGGCCAGTGGCTGTGGGTGCGCCCGGGGCACGCGCAGTGCTGGCATCCGCCCGGCACCGCCCGCGGCCCGTTCATCCTGTTCGAACCGGATGTACTGCGGCCCGACATCGCCCGCCTGCTGGCCCCGCTCACCGCACACGAGGCTCCTGCCGTGCTGAGCCCGCACCCCGACGACGCCGCCTGGCTCCAGCAGACGGCACTCCAGCTTCTGGACGAACACCGCGCACTCGGGCGCCGCCCCCTCGACGTCCACCACGCCCTGCGGCGCAGCCTGCTCGAATCGCTGCTGCTGCGCCTCGCCAACGCCCCCGGGATCACCACCGCCGACAGGAGTGCTGGCACGCGCCGTGGTGACGCCTACGGACGGTTCGCGGACGCCCTGGAGCTGCACTTCCGCGAACTGCACCGGGCCGCGGACTACGCCGAGTTGCTCGGCTGCTCGGTCCGCACCCTCAGCCGCGCCGCCCGGGACGCCACCGGCAAGGGAGTACGCGAGCTCATCGACGAGCGGCGCCTGCTCGAAGCCCGGCGCCTGCTGGGCAGCGCCCGTTGGGATGCCCGATCCGTGGCCGGCCACCTTGGCTTCACCGATCCCGCGAACTTCGGCCGCTTCTTCCGCGACCGCACCGGTCTCACCCCGGCCGCCTTCGCGGCCCGCGCAGTGAGGACCGACGCGTGATGGAAAACGCGGCGCAGGCCCCTTGCCCGTCAGGAGGCGATGGCTCCCGGCGTGGTCAGTCCGTGGTGAAGCTGGACAGCAGCGCAGCGGGGTAGCGACTGCCGGCCGAGCCGTGGGGAAGGATCTCGGTGATGCGGGCCAGATCGGCGGCGGAGAGCTGGACGTCGGCGGCGCCTGCGTTCTCCTCGAGGCGCTTGGTGCTGCGGGTGCCGGGGATGGGCGCGATGTCCTCGCCCTGGGCGAGCAGCCAGGCCAGCGCGAGTTGAGCGGTAGTGATGCGCTTGGTGGCGGCCAGATTCTTGAGCTGTTCGATGGCGCGCACGTTGTACGTGTAGTTCTCGCCCTGCCAGCGCTCGTCCCAGCTGCGCATGTCGTCCGCCGGGTACTCGCTCGCGGGCTTGACCTGGCCGGCGAGGAAGCCGCGGCCGAGCGGGGAGTAGGGCACCAGGCCGATGCCGAGTTCCCGCAGAACGGGAAGGATCTTCTCCTCGACCTCCCGCTCGAAGAGCGAGTACTCGTACTGGAGCACGGAGACCGGGGTTACGGCGTGGGCGCGGCGGATGTACTGGGGGCCGACGTTGCTCAGGCCGAAGTGCTTCACCTTGCCCTCGGCGATCAGGTCGCCGACCACGCCGGCGACTTCCTCGACCGGTACGGCGGGGTCGGAGATGTGCTGGTAGAAGAGGTCGATGTGCTCGCTCTGCAGGTAGCGCAGGCTGTTCTCGGCGACCTTGCGGATGTTTTCCGGGCGGCTGTCGAAGCCGGGGCTGTGCAGCGGGGCGGTCATGTCGAAGCCGAACTTGGTGGCGAGGACCACCTCGTCGCGGAAGTCCTTGACCGCCTTGCCCAGGAGGATCTCGTTGCTGCCGGTACCGGCGCCGTACAGCTCGGCGGTGTCGAAGAAGTCGATCCCGACTTCGTGGGCACGGCGGATGGTCGCGATGCCCTCGTCGTCGTTCGAGGCGCCGTAGCCCATGGACATCCCCATGATCCCCAGGCCGAGCGCCGAGACGCGCAGACCCTGAGAGCCCAGATTGCGGTGCTGCATTGAGTTCACTCCCTCAGTGTTTCGTCGGCTTCACCCACAGAGGCCAAACCGAACTGTTCTGTTTGACACTACGCGCCAATCGCCCGGATGCCAAACCGAACGGTTCGGTGCCTTATCCTCGGGTTATGTCCCCGTCCCGCGACTCAGGCCAGACCGCAGCGCCCACCGCCTCCGGCGGCGACACCACGCGCGAGCGCATCCTTACCGCCGCCATGGAGGACTTCGCCCGCCACGGCATCGCCGGCGCCCGCGTGGACCGCATCGCCAAGCTCGCCAAGACCAGCAAAGAACGCGTCTACGCCTACTTCCGCAGCAAAGACGCGCTCTATGCCGCTGTCGCGGCACGGGAGTATGTCGTCATCGCCGAGGCCACCCAGATGGACCCGTCCGACCTCCCTGGCTACGCGGGCCGGCTGTTCGACTACTTCGTCGCCCGACCGGACCACCACCGCCTGATCACCTGGGGCCGCCTCGAACTGCCGGGCACCACAGCCGGTGCCGACGATCCCGACCAGGCAGTGATCGCCCGCAAAATCGACCAGCTCCGCCGGGTGCAGCAGGCTGGACAACTCGACCCCGCCTGGGACCCGGCCGACGTCCTCGCCCTGGTCAACCAGATCGCCATGACCTGGGCGTCGCAACCCGAACTCAGCGAGGCCGCCGCCGCACACGCCGTGGACCCCACCACCGCCGCCCGCCGCGCCGCGGTGGTGACCGCAGTCGAGCAGCTATTCCCCCGAGCGCACTGAGGCCCCCGGACCGGCGGCCGCCCTGCGCGAACAATCCGTGACGGCGCCGACCGCTCTTGCCGCTCAAGTCGAGGGATCCGGGCTCAGTCGTCCAGGACGACGACGTGTTTGCCCGGCGTGGTGCCGGACTCGAGGTCGGCCTGGGCATCACGGACCTGTTCCAGGCCGTGGTAGACCTTCGCGACCGGGACCTTGAGGCTCCCCGCGGCGATGGCCTGGAGCTGGTGGGCGAAGACGTCGGCCGGCAGGTCGGCGGCCTCGCCCGCGTAGCTGGTCAGCCGCACCCCGCTGGGGATTATGAACGGGGTGAAGTCGGGGATCGTCCATTGCCCCGCCAGGGCTCCGGTGAAGCAGACGGTGCCGTGGCGGCGGACGGTGCGGAGGGTCTCGGCGAGGACTGAGCAGCCCACCAGTTCCAGTGCGGCGTCGACGCCGTCCGGCATCAGCTCGCGCACCTGGTCGGCGATGGTGCCGTTGTCGACGAGGGGATGGTCGACGCCCACGGCCGTGAGTTCCCCGGCCCGGTCCGGGCTGCGGGTGGTGGACAGCACGGTGGCTCCGAGGTCCTTCGCGATGGTGGCCGCGCTCAGCCCGACTGTGGAGGTGCCTCCGCGGATCAGCAGCGTCTGCCCCGCCCGTAGGCCCAGGCCGGTGGCGAGGGAGCCGTAGGCGGTCTGGAACATCTCCGGCAGGGCGCCGACGAGGTCCCACGGCAGGCTGGTCTCGAATGGGATGACCTGCGCCGTGGGGACGGTCACGTACTGGGCGTACGAGCCGTCGAAGGAGCGGCCCATGTTGCCCATCATGGTTGCCACCTGCTGTCCCGGCCGCAGTCCGCTGGCCTCGTCGGTCTCGTCGACCACGCCGACGCCCTCGATGCCGGGAACGCGCGGGTAGGTGACCTCTGCATCCGACTCGCCCTTGCGGGTGGTGATCTCGGACTCGTTGACGCCGAACGCCTTCATCTGGATCCGCACCCAGCCGGGCTTACGTACGGGCACCGGCACATCCTTGATCTCCAGTGCGTCCAGGCCGCCGGGCCGGGTGACGACGACGGCCCGCATCGTCGCCGGTGCGGCGTCGCCGGCTGCTGTCCCTTGGCTCATACCCAGCTCCTTTACCGTGTTCGTCCCCGGGTGGCTCTGTGCTGTTCCGCATGTCCGTATTGCCCGATGGCCGTCAGGGACGGTCGATGCCCTCCCACAGGCCGAGGGCCGCCTGGTAGTGGGCGCTCGCCTCGAAGGGAGGGTTGCCGACGCTTTCCGAGGTCGGACGGTCCGTGACGGCGGGCCACAGACGGGACTGCTCGCCGGTTACGAAGTCGAGCAGGATGTCGCGGATACGCGTGTCACGCTCGTCCTGCTCGGCACTGCGGCCCGGCTTTTCCTGGCCGACCAGGGCGTACATCTCGGTGCCGTGTACGGCGGGCGCGCCCTCGGCGGGCCCGATCACCAGGAGATGGGCGTTGCCGCCCGCGGAGGCGTGGGCCAGGGCACCGCGGGCGGCGGGGAGCGCGAATAGGTAGTCCGCCATGAGCGCGGCGCGAACCTCGGCCGGGGTACGGCCGCCCTGGTCGTAGGCATGGACTATCTTCTTGGCGCGGGAGCGGGAAATGCGCCACCCCGCGACCTCGTCGGTGACGCGGTCGAGCGTGTGCGGGTCGAACCGGTCGAGGTCGTTCGCCACCCACCAGCCCATGTCGTCGCTGGCCATGCTCAGCAGCACGTCGACACCGCGGTGCGCGCCCGAGGCCAGGACGTCCATGGGGTGGGCGTGCACCACCGCGCCGGGCTGTCCGATGTCCAGGACGACGCCGGTGGCCTGGTTGTCCACCCCGCCACGGACCCCGAGATCCGTCGGGGCGACCTTGTTCAGGGCGGCCACCAGGGAGGCCGTGTCGAGGTCGATCAGCTTGTCGGGGTTGTCTGCGACACCGAGTTCCGTGACGAACCGGTGCGCAAGCTCCTCGGCCCACCAGGCCGGGATGGAGCGGGCGGGCCCGCCGGAGAACCCGGCCAGGCGCCGGTACAGGCCGTTGGCGGAGGAGGCACTGAGCAGCCCGAAGGTGGTATAGGCGCCGCCGCTGTGGCCATAGACGGTGACGTTGTCGGGATCGCCGCCGAAGTGGGCGATGTTCCGCTGGATCCAGATGAGCGCGGCGATGGCGTCCTGCAGGAAGAGGTTGCTGGCCTCGGCGAGCCGCCCGCCGTACTGCGAGAGTGAGAGCGCGCCCAGGGCGCCGAGCCGGTAGTTGATCGACACGCCCACCACGCGCCCCGTCGCGGCGAGGCCAGCAGCGTTCGAGGTGATCTGCGTGTTCGCGCCGTACTCGAATCCGCCGCCGTGGATGTACACGGCCACCGGCAGCGCCTCCCTGGCCGGCTGCTCGGGAGCCCACACGTTCAGGTTCAGGCAGTCCTCGCCCATCCCGCTGTCCGCTTCGAGCCAGTCACCGCTGTCGGGCTGGACGGAGACGACGTCCTTGCGGTCATAGGGGAGGTCCGGATCGAACTCCGCGACCACGGGGCGGCGGTACCGCTCGGCGATGGCGTACGGGATTCCCCACCAGGACCGTACCCCTGGTGCAGTCGGAGCCTTGGGTGTGGTGGCGGCCATGACATGTCCTTCCGGCGCGGTTCGGGTGATGTGGGAGGGCGCCACGGCGGCTGATTGCTCGCCGTGGCGCCCTCCCATCCTTCCCCGGGATCCGACAAATCGCCCGGCGGAAGCGGTCACCCGATGGTCACCAGGTGACACTTTGGCGCTCCTCTTCTTCGTCATCCACGGCTCCTGCGTCCCTGCCGCCCCGGGCGGCACTCCGCTGCCCCTCAGCGTCGCCGCCCCGTGCAGGCTCGGTGGCGTCGCTGTCTACGACGGCCGTGACCTATGCATGCGGCTCGGGTATGGGGCTCGTACTTCACCGCTTCAGGGAGAGGCGGCTGGGGCCGCTGTCTGCGCCTCTGGGTTCCCTACTCGTGCTGACGCCGTTCGAAGTCGCGTGTATCTGATGTAGTGCCGAATGCTGCGGTAGGTGACCAAGTAGTCGTGGTGGTCCATGAGGTCTGTCCAGATCTGCCTACCGTTGAGCCCTCTGCTGATCATGCTCTCGATCAGGTCGGGGAGTCCGCCTGTGATGAGGTCGCCCAGTTGACCCGACTCGGTGGCGGTCAGGCGTGGGATCTCCAGGGCCAAGCGGATGTCCCCGCAGTGGAGGTTGTAGCGCTTGGCAAGCGTGCGGACTTGCGTGCCTTTGAGGGCCTCTTGGGTGATGCGGTGGGCCAGGCCCTGGCGCGAGGTGAAGGGATTCTTCATGGGAAGGCGTCGGCGTGGTCTGTTCGTGCCGCCCAGGGCGTTCGCGTGCCGCTGCCGGCGCTGGTGCTGGGAGCCCTCAAGGCATTCCGGGCTCTCCAAGCCGAGGAGAGGCTCGCTCTGGGGGAGGCGTACACGGTGTCGGGCTACGTGCTGGCGCATGAGGCGGGCGACGCCTTCACGATCAAGCAACTTCGCCGACGCGCGTACCGGCTTATGGAGCTTCTCGGGCTCCGTCGCGTCAGGCTCTACGACGCACGCTCGTCGTGCTTCACCTTCCTGGCCAACAACGGCGTCCCGGACCACATCCTCGCGCGATGGGCCGGACATACGAACGTAAAGACGACCAAGCGGTGGTACGTCAAGCCGGATGTAGAAGATCTTCGCGGAGCCGCCACCACTTGGGATGGCCTGCACGGGGGTGCGGCAGAGGGGCAAGAGTGAGCCACGCGGACTATGAGCCGAGCAACTTACGCGCCGTATGGCCTGCAGGATCGGGGCGAAGTGGCTTCGGAGTCCGCTTGCTGGTTTTGGACCGGTGGCGGCAACTGAGAGCATCCGGCTACGGCCAAGCCTTCTACCAAGCGTTCACCGTGTGGTGATTAAGCTGCTGTTGGGGGGATTTCGGAAGGTTTCCATGTGGATCACGCCGAGCTTCGTTCGTGCCACCACACTCGATGCTGCTTCCTGAACCGCCTGGAGGCCGTGATCAAAGAGGAAAGCGTTGCTCGTAGCGACTGAAGGAGGGCACGCGCCCGGAGGGCCCACTGCCGACACGGCCACAAGTACATGCCGGGGAATGTATACCTGGGTTCTCGTTGGCAGGACCGGAGCGGGGCAAGGCCCGCTAGGTCCACCCCGGCGATGTGACATCTCGTGACAGATGAGAGGCTCAGACGGGTGAGCGAGACACCACCGAACACCCTGCAATACCGCTTTGACGGGCCAGAAGACGCTCCCGTCCTGATCCTGGGTCCCTCACTGGGTACCACATGGCACATGTGGGACCGCCAGATCCCCGAGCTGATCAAGCACTGGCGCGTCTTCCGGTTCGACCTGCCGGGACACGGCGGCGCTCCCGCGTACCCGGCGGGCTCGGTCAACGACCTCACCACACGGCTGCTGGCCACCCTCGAAGGGCTCGGCGTGCAGCGCTTCGGCTACGCGGGCTGCGCGCTCGGCGGCGCGGTCGGCATCCAGCTGGCCCTGCGCCACCCCGAGCGGCTCGCCTCCCTGGCGCTGATCGCGGCCTCGCCCCGCTTCGGCACGGCCGACGAGTTCCGGCAGAGAGGCGTGATCGTCCGCACGAACGGCCTCGACCCCATCGCCCGCACGTCGCCCGAGCGCTGGTTCACCGGCGGGTTCGCCGCCGCGCAGCCCGCGATCACCGAGTGGGCCGTGCAGATGGTCCGCACCACCGACCCCGGCTGCTACATCGCCGCCTGCGAGGCGCTCGCCTCGTTCGACGTCCGTGCCGAACTGGGGCGCGTCGGCGTACCGACCCTGGTCCTCGTCGGCTCGGACGACCAGGTCACCGGCCCCGCCGAGGCCCGCACCCTGGTCGCCGGCATCCCGGACGCCCGCCTCGCCGTCGTCCCCGGCGCCTCCCACCTGGTGCCGGTGGAGCAGCCCGCGGCGGTCACCGACCTCCTGGTGCGGCACTTCTCCACCGCCTGGCAGCCCGCCTTCGAGACCTCCACCGGCCAGACGGCCCTGCCCGCGGCCGCCCTCAAGCCGGTCCTGTCCCCGGCACCACCGCAGCCCCTCCAGACCGGGCCCGTCGCCGAGATCGCCCCGGTCGTGGCACCCCAGGGCCAGGGGCGGCCCGACCCGTACGACGCCGGGATCAAGGTCCGCCGCGAGGTGCTGGGCGACGCGCACGTCGACCGGGCGCTGGCGCAGGCCGACGACTTCTCCGGGGACTTCCAGGAGTTCATCACCCGCTACGCCTGGGGCGAGGTCTGGGACCGCCCCGGGCTCGACCGGCGCACCCGCAGCTGCGTCACCCTCACCGCCCTGGTCGCCGGCGGTCATCTGGACGAGCTGGCCTTCCACACCCGGGCCGCCCTGCGCAACGGCCTCACCCCGGGCGAGATCAAGGAGGTGCTGCTCCAGGCGGCCGTCTACTGCGGCGTCCCGGCCGCGAACAGCGCGTTCAAGGTCGCCCAGCAGGTCATCCGCGAGGAGACCACGCCCCAGGAGTGAGGGCGCGCGCGACCCGGGAGGCAGGATGGAGTCATGAAGCTCACGAAGATGTCGCACGCCTGCGTCCGCCTCGAGAAGGACGGCCGGACCCTCGTCCTGGACCCCGGCGGGTTCAGCGAGGAGGACGCCGCGCTCGGCGCGGACGCGATCCTCGTCACCCACGAGCACCCCGACCACTTCGACGAGTTCCGGCTGCGCGCCGCGATGGAGAACAACCCGGCCGCGGAGATCTGGACCCTGCGCTCGGTCGCGGAGAAGATCTCGTCCGCCTTCCCCGGCCGGGTCCACACCGTCGGCCACGGCGACACCTTCACCGCCGCGGGCTTCGACGTCCAGGTCCACGGCGAACTCCACGCGGTGATCCACCCGGACATCCCGCGCATCACCAACATCGGTTACCTCGTCGACGGCGGCAAGGTCTTCCACCCCGGCGACGCCCTCACCGTCCCCGACCACCCGGTGGAGACGCTGATGCTCCCGGTCATGGCCCCGTGGAGCAAGATCTCCGAGGTCATCGACTACGTCCGCGAGGTTCGGCCACAGCGCGCCTACGACATCCACGACGCCCTCCTCACCGACCTCGCGCGCCCGATCTACGACCGTCAGATCGGCAACCTGGCCGGGGCGGAACACCTGCGCCTCACCCCCGGGGCGTCGGCCGACCTCTGAGGCCGACCTCTGAGGCCGGCCTCCGAGCGTCGGCCTCCGAGGCCGGGACGGCGTTGTCAGACCCTCCGGGTAGGTTGTGGGACATGCGCATCGCGACCTGGAACGTGAACTCGATCACCGCCCGCCTGCCGAGGCTCCTGGCCTGGCTGGAGAGCAGCGGCACGGACGTGTTGTGCCTCCAGGAGGCCAAGGTCGCCGAGGAGCAGTTCCCCGCGGAGCAGCTGCGCGAGCTGGGCTACGAGTCGGCGGTCCACGCGACCGGCCGGTGGAACGGCGTGGCGGTGCTCTCCCGCGTCGGCATCGAGGACGTGGTCAAGGGCCTGCCCGGCGACCCCGGGTTCGACGGCTCGGTGGAGCCCCGCGCCATCTCGGCGACCTGCGGCCCGCTCCGCGTCTGGTCGGTGTACGTGCCGAACGGCCGCGAGGTGGACCACCCGCACTACGCCTACAAGCTCCAGTGGTTCGAGGCCCTCAAGGCCGCCGTCGCCGGTGACGCGGCCGGCGGCCGCCCCTTCGCGGTGATGGGCGACTACAACGTGGCGCCGACGGACGACGACGTCTACGACCGCGCGGCCTTCGAGGGCGCGACCCACGTCACCGCCGCCGAGCGCGCCGCCCTGGCCTCCCTGCGCGAGGCGGGCCTGTCGGACGTGGTCCCACGGCCCCTGAAGTACGAGCACCCCTTCACGTACTGGGACTACCGCCAGCTCTGCTTCCCGAAGAACCGCGGCATGCGCATCGACCTGGTGTACGCCAACGCGCCGTTCACGAACGCGGTCAAGGACGCGTACGTCGACCGCGAGGAGCGCAAGGGCAAGGGCGCGTCGGACCACGCGCCGGTCGTGGTCGACCTGGACGTGTAGCCCACAGCGGCCGCGAGGTGACCGGCTCACAGCGGCCGCAAAACGACCAGCTCACAGCATCCGCAGGTCCACCGACTCCGCCAGCGCCGCCAGCCCCGCGTCCCCGGGGTGCAGGTGGTCGCCGCTGTCGTACGCGGGCAGCATCCGCGCGGGGTCGGCCGGGTCGCGTACGACGGCGTCGAAGTCGAGCACCCCGTCGAAGACACCGCCTTCGCGGATCCACTCGTTCACCGCGACCCGCTCGGCGTCGACGGCTGCCGTGCACCGCGTCTCGCCCTCGCACGGCAGGATCGTCGCCGCGAGCATCCTGAGCCCCCGGGCGTGCCCGCGCGCCGCCAGCTCCCGCAGCCCTGCGATCACCTGCTCCGCCGAGGTGCCCCAGCGCACGTCGTTGACGCCCTCGAAGACGATCGCCGTACGCGCCGACGGCTGGGCGAGGACGTCCCGGTCGAACCGGTGCAGGGCACTCACCCCGGCCGTGTCCGTGGACACCCCGTCGCCCGGATACCGGTCGGTGACCACACGATTGCCCGAGACGCCCTGGTTCAGCACCCCGTAGCGCGGCACGGCGCTCTGCCGCAGCAGCCGCGTGGCCAGCACGTTCGGCCACCGCCGGTTCGCGTCCACCGTGGACTTGTCGCCGTCGGTGATCGAGTCCCCGAGCAGCACCACCGACCCGGGCCCGCCGCTCACATCGACCCCGGCGAGCAGCGGCCAGCTGGTGATCACCGAGGTGTACGCCCCGGCGGTGCCGTCCGCCGCGTGGTCGCCGGGCTCGCTGACGTACGACCGCTGCTGCGCGAGCCGGTGCAGGGGCGCCGCCGGCACCGCGCCGGGCAGATGGAAGCTCACCAGCAGGTTGGCGTCCGACGGCACCGCGAAGCCCAGCGGATCGCTGTACGCCTGGGCCCCGGCCGGGATCTCCACGCCTTCCTCACCGGCGAAGGACAGCGGCACCGGCGTCCCGCGTGCCGCCGCGCCCGAGGCCTGCACGGCGACCGTCGCGCCGCCGATCCGTACCGGGGCCGCCGCGAAGGTGTTGTCGAACCGCATCCGCACCCGGGGCCCGCCCGCCGACGTGCGCACCACCAGCCGCAGCGTCCGGTCCGTCCAGGGCCCCACGGCCGCGTAGCCGCCCGTCGACGTCGTCCAGCTGCCCGTCCAGCCCTGCGTGGCGGTCCGTACCGACACCGCGAAGACGTGCAGTCCGGCGGCGCGCGGCAGCCGGACCGAGGCGAGCTCGCGCCCCGGCGTCAGCGGCACCGTCACGACGTACAGGCGGGCCTGCTCGGCGAGTTGCCCGCCGGGCGTGTTGATGTGCGGCAGGGCCACCGCCTTCGTGGCGAGCGGCCCGGTGCGCCAGTCGGGCGCGGTCAGCCGGTAGCCGGAGCGAGTGCCGTTCGCGTACGTGACCGTGCCGGGGCCGCCCGCCTCCGTGCCGGCCGTGCCCGCCACCAGGAAGGCGAGGGCGTCCCCACGCCCCGTGACACGGACGTCCTGTCCGGCGGCGCGGACGTTGTCCGGCTCGCCCGGATCCCGCCGCGGCCAGGTCAGCCGGGCCCCCTGGACGGTCAGGGTGCGACCGGGCGCCCAGCCCGCGGCCGTGAGGTCCCGCGCCGACAGGGAGGCGCCGGCGCCGTCGAAGTCGGCCGCCGCGGGCCGGCTGTCGTCGCTGACGGCGATGTTGTCGAACAGCCGCTCAAGCGGCACCGGCGCGGCCCGTCTCTCCTCGACGGCCTGCGCCGACACCGCCGACAACAACGACCCGCACAGGGTCAGGACGACCAGGACCCCCCGGACACATCGGCGCACGGCCGACTCCTCCCGCTCATCGACACACGACGCGACAACACCGAACGCAGGGACGGAACAGAAGACACCATGAACGCCGAGACACAAGACGCACGGTGAAGCTAGAGAGACAACAGGGACTCGTCAACGCGCCATGCGCGAACTCGGCGTGAACTCGACCGTCATCGAAGGCCCGCGCGCCTGTGGTGCGTACGGCGGTACGAATGACACGCTGGACGTATGAACATCCCTTTCCTGGGCAACCGGCGCCAGAAGGTCGGGTTCCCCGACCCCGCGGGCATCGCGGACCTGCTCGCCGAGTGCGAACTGCTCCGCTCCCAGGCGTCCCGGGCGGGGGTCCGGCTGGACGACTCGGCGGCCTCGCTGGAGGCGCTGGACCAGCTGCTGCCGCGCTGGCGGGACGACGAGGAGACCCTGGCCTGGCTCGGCAACGACGCCGGGCTCTACCTGGGCACCGTCATCGTGCGCACCGTGCCGGGAGCCGCCTGGGAGATCCGTTCCGACGGCCAGCCCGTCGTGCGGCTCACCTCCGGCAGGGAGTTCGACGTCGTCGACTCCGGGCACGAGTGGGCCGCGTACGGTGTGCCCGAGCTGTCGCAGCTGTACGCCGAGGTCGCGGAGGCGTGAGGCCCATGAGCGTACCCTTTGAGCCAAAGTGCGATGTAAATACGGCTAATGATCGAAAAGTGCGTGTCGCCCGACAAGTCCGATCTTGCCTGGATACGTTGCGGCAACCACCACACAGCTGAGAGTGAGTAGGGCTGAGTATGGCCGTAGATCCGCTGATCGAGCTGCGTGACGTCAACAAGCACTTCGGGGAGCTGCATGTCCTGCGGGACATCAACCTCACCGTCGGCAAGGGGGAGGTGGTCGTGGTCATCGGCCCCTCGGGGTCGGGAAAGTCGACACTGTGCCGGGCGATCAACCGGCTGGAGACCATCGAGTCGGGGACGATCGTCCTCGACGGACAGCCGCTGCCCGAGGAGGGCAAGCCCCTGGCCCGGCTGCGCGCCGACGTCGGCATGGTCTTCCAGGCGTTCAACCTCTTCGCCCACAAGACCGTCCTGCAGAACCTCTCCCTGGGGCAGATCAAGGTGCGCGGGCGCAAGAAGGAGGACGCCGACAAGCGCTCCCGGGAACTCCTCGACCGGGTCGGCGTCGCCGACCAGGCGGACAAGTACCCGGCACAGCTCTCCGGCGGCCAGCAGCAGCGCGTGGCCATCGCCCGCGCCCTGGCCATGGAGCCCAAGGCGATGCTCTTCGACGAGCCGACCTCGGCCCTCGACCCGGAGATGATCAACGAGGTGCTGGAGGTCATGAAACAACTGGCCCGCGACGGCATGACCATGATCGTCGTCACGCACGAGATGGGCTTCGCCCGCTCGGCCGCCAACCGCGTCGTCTTCATGGCCGACGGCGGGATCGTCGAGGACCGCACCCCTGACGAGTTCTTCACCAACCCCACCAGCGACCGCGCCAAGGACTTCCTCTCCAAGATCCTCAAGCACTGAACGGGCAGGCACCGGACGGCTCATCGGATCGGACCTCGACTACGATGTGCCCTTCATCCCTGTCGGAGAGGGGGACTTCGCCGAAATCCGCCGATCCCGTCAGGGGTGAGCAGACCGCCCGCCCGGTCCGCGGGACGTTCCCGCCGGGTGTGGCCCCCACGGCCCTTCCGGCCACGGGGGCGGCGGTTCACATCGGCCAGGCCCGTCCGGCGGCAGCCGGAGATCACTGCTCGCGCAGCGGGACCGACACGTACGACGGGTCGTTCGCAGGCGAGGAGAAGGTCAGCTGCGCGCCGGACGGGTTGTGCTCGATGTAGAGCGGGTCGACCGTGTCGACGACCAGGGCGAGGCGATGCCCGGCCGGGACGTCGTAGGCCGTGGAGTACAGCTCCAGGTCGACGCCGAACGGCTTTCCGGGGGTGCGCCCGTGGAAGGTGTACGGCGCGTTGGAGACCAGCTTGCCGAGGCCGAGCGGCCCCACGTCGTAGAGGTAGGCGACGAGGGTGCCGCTCTCCTTGGTCGGGGTGAGGGTCGTGTGCAACTTCGCGGTGCCGCGCACCTGTTGGGCCTGCGCGTACTTCTCCGACTGCCACACGGCCGCCCAGCGGCGGGGGAGCAGCGGGATCGAGGCCATCGGGGGCAGCTGGGCCACCTGGTCGAGGATGCTGGACAGGAACACGACTCCGCCGTCCGCCCCCGAGTTCACGTTCGCGCGGATCGTGGTCGTGCCGGCGAGGGAGATCTTCCGGTCGGTCGCGGCGACCGACTTCCAGTCCGGGTAGCCCTCGTAGCCGCCCGAGGAACGGGACTTGAGCTGGACGGGCTGCTCACGGTCGATGCCGTTGTCCTCGCCCCTGAGGTAGTGGTCGAACCAGCGCGCGGTGTCCTTCCACACGTCGTTGGGCAGCCCGAACAGGCCGGTCAGCTCGGCCGTGGCGTGGTCTCCGGGCCGCATCTCCAGCCGCTTCGGGCCGGTCAGCTTCTCGTAGAAGTCGGCGTACTGGTTGGGCGGGAAGATCGTGTCGCCCCAGGCGTTGGCGAGCATGATCGCCGCGCCGTTCTTGTTGATCTGGTCGACATAGGTCGCAGCGGAACGTTTCTTCCCCCAGGCGATGAGCTCCGGCTCCTTCGCCAGGTTGGAACTGTAGAAGTCGTCGAAGGTCTGCCGGAGTTCGGCGCTCTGCCGGCCCGTGACGATGCTCGCGCCGTCCAGCAGGGCGGACGCCTGGAGGTGCTGGGTGCGTCCGGCGTAGATGGAGTCGATCAGGTCCGCCCAGCCGCTCAGTGACGCGACCGCCTTGACCCGCTTGTCCTGCGCGGCGGTGAGCAGACTGATGCCGGCGCCGTAGGAGACGCCCGCCATGCCGATGTGCCCGGCGTCCGAGGGGGTGTGGGCGAGCGCCCAGTCGATGACCTTCGACGCGTCGGCGATGTCGGGTGGGCCCGCTA
This sequence comes from Streptomyces purpurascens, assembly GCF_045040895.1. Classification (NCBI taxonomy): domain Bacteria; kingdom Bacillati; phylum Actinomycetota; class Actinomycetes; order Kitasatosporales; family Streptomycetaceae; genus Streptomyces; species Streptomyces purpurascens. The sequence goes on from NZ_CP108341.1 coordinate 7,615,014, forward strand.
CTTCTATCTCGCCGCCCGACTGCCAGAAGCCGCGCACGTTGTACGTGACCACGACGTACCCGGAGTCGGCGAGTTTCTGCGCCTGGGCCAGATACTCGACCTGGGGCAGGCCCCAGCTCGTGGGCATGACGAGCAGCGGGTAGCGGTGCGTGCCGTCGGCCCCGGCCGGGGTGACGACGTTGGCCTTGAGGACGGTGCCGCCGTCGCCGGTGATGTCGACGAAGCGGACGGGGTTCGGCGCCGCCTGTGCGGTGGGGGCGAGTCCGAGGGCTGTGCCGGCGACCAGGGTGGCCGAGACGGCGCCTACGGCGGTGGTGCGCAGGGCCTTGCGGGTGTGTCCCACGGGTCACTCCTCACTCGTGTAAGTGCAAAGTGACCAGACGGTAACCTCGCGCCCTTACCAGTGGTAACCCGTCGGTAAGTTACGTGCCAGTAACGATTGTTGAGGAGTGGAGGACTTCAGGAGGCCCGGTGGGTGTTGCGTGGAGTCGCCGCGGCGGGCAGCGGGGTCTGAGCCGCCCGCGTCACGTCCTCCACCAGTTCGACGACGTCCGGGCCGTACGCCTGCGAGTTGATCACCTTCAGCAGCAGCGCGAAGGAGCTGTTGCCGTACTTGCGGGCCAGTCTCTCGTGGTTGCGGGCGAGGTAACGGGTGGTGGCCTGGTTGGTGATCGCGGTCTGGCCGCAGAAGAGGTAGACGGGCCGGGTGTTCTGGCTGCGCTCGGCGGTCAGCCGGGCGAGCAGCGCGTACTCCTCCTTGCCGTTGTCCACGCGGTAGCGCTCGGAGCCGATCTGGAACGATCCCCGGTCCGGCCCCGGTTCGGAGTCCACGTTCACCCGCACCCCGGGGAGCAGGGAGGACAGATGGGCCGCCATGCGGCGGTTGGAGGCAGGGCCGCCGACACAGAACTCCGTCCGCTCGCCGAAGCCCTGACGTGCCGTGTCGTGCGGCAGTATCTGGGCGTGGGCGTTGCAGTCCTTGATCAGCGCGGCGAGTTCGAGGAGGGCGAACACGTCGTAGCGCATCACCGCCAACTCGGGTCCCCCGGCGCCCCGGTTCACCACCAGCAGCGATTCGGAGTTGTCGGGCAGCCCGAAGAAGGACTGCTTCCGGCGGAGCCTGCGCTTCCACAGATAGGTGCGGGCCACCCAGCCCAGCGCGGCGCTGATCCCCGCCGCGACCACACCCAGGACTATGTTGCGCACGTCGTCATTCATGGGCGCGCATGCTAGCGGGCGTCGACGCACCGGTGTTCTACGCGTGCCTGACGCGACCATGGCGATGAATTAAGCTGCGCGAACGGCCTTTGACTGGAGGTGCGGATGCGTCGCCCTGTCGCGCGAAATCTGACGGTCCTGGCGGTTTCGGCCGCCGTGGTGGTGTCGGTGGGGGCGGCGGCGCCACCCGCCGCGCAGACCACCGGCGGTGAGAAGACTCCCCTGGCCGTCGGCTACGGCGGCGCTGTCTCCAGCGTCGACCCGGACGCCTCGGCCGCCGGGATCGAGGTCCTGCGCAAGGGTGGCAACGCCGTCGACGCGGCCGTCGCCACAGCCGCCGCGCTCGGCGTCACCGAGCCCTACTCCGCCGGCATCGGCGGGGGCGGCTACTTCGTCTACTACGACGCCAAGTCCCGTACGGTGCGCACCATCGACGGACGCGAGACCGCTCCGCTGTCCGCCGACAAGAACCTGTTCACCGAGAACGGCAAGCCCATCCCGTTCGCCGACGCCGTCAGCAGCGGCCTGAGCGTCGGCACGCCCGGCACGCCCGCCACCTGGCAGACGGCGCTGGACCAGTGGGGCAGCCGGCGGCTCGAGAGCGTCCTGAAGCCGGCCGAGCGGCTGGCGCGCGACGGTTTCACGGTCGACGAGACCTTCCGCTCGCAGACGGCGTCCAACGAGACCCGCTTCCGCTACTTCCCGGACACCGCCGAGCTGTTCCTGCCGGGCGGCCGGCTCCCCGTCGTCGGCTCCACCTTCAAGAACCCCGACCTCGCCCGCACCTACGCGGAGCTGGGGAGCAAGGGCGTCGGCGCGATCTACCGCGGCGGCCTCGGCCGGGAGATCGTCGACACGGTCAACAAGCCGCCCGTCGACCCGGCCTCCGGCTGGAACGCCCGCCCCGGCGACCTGTCCGCGAAGGACCTGGCCGCCTACCGCACCAAGCTCCAGGCACCCACCAGGACCTCCTACCGCGGCCTCGGCGTCTACTCCATGGCGCCCTCGTCCTCCGGCGGTACGACGGTCGGCGAGGCGCTCAACATCCTGGAGCGGACCGACCTGTCGAAGGCGAGCAAGGCGAAGTACCTGCACCGCTTCATCGAGGCGAGCCGGATCGCGTTCGCGGACCGGGGCCGGTGGGTGGGCGACCCCGCGTTCGAGAACGTGCCGACGAAGGAGCTGTTGTCGCAGAGGTTCGCCGACTCGCGCGAGTGCCTGATCAAGGACGATGCCGTGCTCTCCAGCCCGGTGCCGCCCGGTGATCCGCGTCATCCCGAGCGGTGCGGCTCCGGTGGTACGGCCGCTCCGACGACGTACGAGGGTGACAGCACCACGCATCTGACGGCGGCCGACAAGTGGGGGAACGTCGTCGCCTACACGCTCACCATCGAGCAGACCGGTGGCAGCGGCATCACCGTGCCGGGGCGCGGGTTCATCCTCAACAACGAGCTGACGGACTTCTCCTTCACGCCGGCGAACCCCGCCGTGCACGACCCGAACCTGCCCGGGCCCGGGAAGCGGCCCCGGTCGTCGATCTCGCCGACGATCGTGCTCGACCGGCATGACCGGCCCGTGGTGGCGCTGGGGTCGCCGGGTGGGGCGACGATCATCACGACTGTTCTGCAGACGCTCACGGGGTTCGTCGACCGGGGGTTGCCGTTGGTCGACGCGATCGCCGCGCCTCGGGCGAGTCAGCGCAATGCCGCGCAGACCGAGCTGGAGCCGGGGTTGTACGACGACGCCGAGTTGAGGAAGCAGCTCGAGGCGATCGGGCATTCCTTCAAGGTGAACCCGGAGATCGGGGCGGCTACGGGTGTTCAGCGGCTGCCCGGTGGGAAGTGGCTGGCAGCCGCTGAGACGGTACGGCGGGGTGGTGGTTCGGCCATGGTGGTGCGGCCTGTGCGTTGAGTGCCGGGTGCGGGTGCGTGGGGGCTGGTCGCGCAGTTCCCCGCGCCCCTGTCAGGGCGCCGTACTGAACGCGAGACGACCGTCCTCCACGTCCACCCTCACCTGTCCGTTCTCCTCCACCCTGCCGTCCAGGAGCAGTCGGGAAAGCTCGTTGTCCACCTCGCGCTGGATCGTTCGGCGCAGCGGGCGGGCGCCGTACTCCGGCTGGTAGCCGTGGTCGGCCAGCCATTCCACCGCTCGGTCGGTGAAGGTCACCGTGATGCCCTTGTCGTGCACGAGGGAACGGGTGCGGTCCAGCAGGAGGTTGGTGATCCGGCGCAGCTGTTCCGTGGTGAGCTGGCGGAAGACGACGATCTCGTCGATACGGTTGAGGAACTCGGGGCGGAAGTGCTCGCGCAGCGGGCGCAGGATCTGCTCGCGCCGGGCCTCCTCGTCCGCGTCGGCGCCGCCTGACGCGAAGCCCAGGGTGCCGCCGCGGCGGGTGATCGCCTCGGAGCCGAGGTTGCTGGTCATCACGATGACGGTGTTGGTGAAGTCCACCGTGCGGCCCTGCGAGTCGGTCAGCCGGCCGTCGTCGAGGACCTGGAGCAGGATGTTGAAGACGTCCGGGTGCGCCTTCTCCACCTCGTCGAGGAGGAGGAGCGAGTAGGGATGGCGGCGGACGACCTCGGTGAGCTGGCCGGCCTCCTCGTGGCCGACGTAGCCGGGCGGGGCGCCGATCAGGCGGCTGACGGTGTGCCGCTCCTGGTACTCGCTCATGTCGAGGCGGACCATGCGGTCCTCGCTGCCGAACAGCGCCTCGGCGAGCGCCCGGGCCAGTTCGGTCTTGCCGACCCCGGTCGGGCCGAGGAAGAGGAAACTGCCGATCGGCCGGTCCGGGCTGGCCAGACCGGCTCGGGAGCGCAGCACCGCGTCGGAGACGACCCGTACGGCCTCGTCCTGGCCGACCACCCGCTCGTGCAGATGCTCTTCCAGGCCCAGCAGCCGGTCCTTCTCCTCCTGGGTGAGGCTGCTGACCGGGATGCCGGTCTGCCGGGACACCACCTCGGCGATCGACTCGGCCTCGACGACGAGGTCCTGGCCCTCGTCGATCTCGCTGTCGCCGCCGGCCTGGGCGATCCGCTGCTTCACGTCCAGGATCCGGTCGCGCAACTGGGTGGCCTGCTCGTACTGCTCGTCCGCGACCGCCTGGTCCTTGTCCAGGGTCAGCTGCTCCAGCTCCCGCTCCAGGGCCCGCACGTCCGTGCCCTTGGTCCGGGCCCGCAGCCGCACCCGGGCACCGGCCTGGTCGATCAGGTCGATGGCCTTGTCCGGCAGGCGGCGGTCGGTGAGATAGCGGTCGGACAGCTCCACGGCCGCCACCAGCGCCTCGTCGGTGTAGCGGACCTGGTGATGGGCCTCGTAGCGGTCCCGCAGGCCGCGCAGGATCTCGATCGCGTCCGCGGGGGTCGGCTCCGGGACCATGATCGGCTGGAAGCGGCGGGCCAGCGCCGCGTCCTTCTCGATCCGGCGGTACTCCTCCAGGGTGGTGGCGCCCACGATGTGCAGCTCGCCGCGGGCCAGAGCCGGCTTGAGGATGTTGCCGGCGTCCATCGAACTGCCGTCGCCGCCACCGGAACCGGCGCCCACGACCGTGTGCAGCTCGTCGATGAAGATGATCAACTGCTCGGAGTGGGCGCGGATCTCACTGACGATGTTGTTCATCCGCTCCTCGAAGTCACCCCGGTAGCGGGTGCCCGCGACCACGCCCGTCAGGTCCAGGGCGACCACGCGGCGCCCGATCAGGATGTCGGGCACGTCTCCCTCGGAGATGCGCTGCGCCAGCCCCTCGACGATGGCGGTCTTGCCGACGCCCGCGTCACCGATCAGCACCGGGTTGTTCTTGCCACGGCGGGAGAGGACCTCGACGGTCTGCTCGATCTCCTGGTCCCGGCCGATCACCGGGTCGATACGCCCCTGCCGGGCCAGTTCCGTGAGGTCGCGGCCGTACTTGTCCAGGGTCGGCGTGTTCGTCGGGCGCGGCCGCTCGGCCTGGGGGACCTCCGGCGCCTCGGGCGGGGTGGAAGGCGCGAAGCGGGCCGCGTTCAGGATGTGCCCGGCGGCCGAGTCGGGGTTCGACGCCAGGGCGCTGAGCACATGCTCCGGGCCGATGTAGCCGTAGCCGCGGGCCCGGGCCATGTCGTGCGCGTCCAGCAGGGCCCGTTTGGCGGCCGGGGTGAGGGACAGCGTGGTCGGCGGCGGCGCGTCCTCCGGGCCGTGCTGGGCCGGGCCCGACCGGTCGTCGATCTCCGACGCCAGCGAGTCGGGATTGGCCCCCGCCTTGCTGAGCAGGGTCCGGGTGGGCTCGGTGGCGAGCGCCGCCCGCAGCAGATGCTCCGTGTCGAGGTCCCGGCTGCCGTGCTCGGCGGCGTACTGGGCGGCGCCGCGGACGAGCTCCCGGGCCGGCTGGCTGAGCAGCCGCCCGAGGTCGATCTGCCGGGGACCCGGACGCGGTCCGCCGAAGAAGCGTGCGAGGAATTCTCCGAAGGGATCCGAGCCGTAGCCCTCCGGGCTGGTGAAGCCGCTGCTCATGGGCCTTCCGTTCCCGGCGTCCCCGGCGCCCGCGCGGGGGGACGCCCTCGCTGGTCGACGTGCCGGGGTCGGGTAACCCGGGTGGCAGCCGGTTACACCTGGGGCGCGCTCGTAGAACACCTTCGCACGATCGTCGGCAGCAGGCACCTTCGGGACATTTCCGGAGGATTCTGGATGGCCGGTGTGGTGCGGCTTCAGCGCGCCGTCAGGATCCTCGGTCCGGAATCCGTGATCGCCACCGTGTGCTCCGCGTGGGCCGCGCGGGAGCCGTCGTTCGTCTTCAGGGTCCAGCCGTCGGGAGCCGCGTGATAGTCGTCCGTACCGCCTCCGATGACCATGGGCTCGATCGCCAGCACCATGCCGTGCCGCAGGCGCATGCCCCGTCCCGGCCGGCCCTCGTTCGGCACCCCGGGGTCCTCGTGCATACGGCGGCCGATGCCGTGACCGCCGAAGCCGTCCGGGATGCCGTAGCCGGCGCCGCGGCACACCGTGCCGATCGCGTGGGCGATGTCGCCGATGCGGTTGCCCACGACGGCCGCCTCGATGCCCGCCGCGAGGGCCCGCTCGGCGGTCTCGACCAGGCGCAGATCGCCCTTGCGCGGGGTGCCGACGATGAAGCTGAGGGCCGAGTCACCGACCCAGCCGCCGAGTTCGGCGCCGAAGTCGAGGGACACGAGGTCGCCGTCGCGCAGGCGGTAGCGGCCCGGGACGCCGTGCACGATCGCGTCGTTGACCGAGGCGCAGAGGACGGCGGGGAAGGGGGTCGGCGCGAAGGAGGGCCGGTACCCCAGGAACGGCGAGGTCGCGCCTGCCTCGCGCAGTACGTCGTGCGCCACCTCGTCCAGTTCCAGCAGGGATACGCCCACGTCGGCGGCCTTGTGCGCGGCCGTCAGGGCACGGCCGACGACCTGGCCCGCTGCGTACATGGCGTCGATCGATGTGTCGGTTTTGAGTTCCACCATGCCAATTACTATACCGGTATTAGAATGGGGGCATGGTGCGCACCCCTCTCACCCCCGAAGAGCGCGAACGCGGCGAGCGGCTGGGCCGGCTGCTGCGTGAGGCGCGTGGCGACCGGAGCATGACGGAGATCGCCGCGAACGCGGGCATCTCCGCCGAGACCATCCGGAAGATCGAGACCGGGCGGGCCCCCACGCCCGCCTTCTTCACGGTGGCCGCGCTGGCCGGCGTGCTCGGGCTGTCCATGGACGAAGTGGCGGAGCGGTGCGTGCCTGCACCGGTCTGACGACCTGGCACTGAGGCTCCCGCGTCGCGCGCGAAAACTCCCCGTAGCACTCCTGTAACACGACTGGTGTTGCCTACGGGGCGGAGCGCTCCGGTCAGGCGGGAGTTGAGCGATGGCAGCGGATCAACTCCCGAGCAGGGTCCGGGAGTTCGCGAACTACCTGGACGGTCTGCTGGCACGCCTTGACCCGTCCGGCGGCTGGTGCGCGGTGTTCTGGCAGCGCGACCCGGAAGGCATGCGGGCCTGTCTCGACGGGCATGAGATGCCGCCCTGGGACGTGGTGGAGGCGCTGCTCCAGGACCTCGCCGGGCAGTACGGCCCCGGGGGCGCGGGCCCCGAGACGGAACGCGCCCGGTCCCTGCATGCCGCCGCCCTCACCGCCTACGATGCCCGGCCGGGCGGCCGCGACGCCCTCGGGGACCGGCTGGACGTCATGCTCCGCGAGCAGCGATACGCCGCCGAACGCCAGGCCGACCTGAGCCGCCTCCTCGCCTCCGCCACCACCCGAGAGCAGGCCGACGCCCTCCGCCTCGACCTCGCCTGGGCCCACGACGACCACGAACGCGCGACGGCACGCTGCGCGGAGCTGCGCGAGCGGATGACCCGCCTGGACCACCGCGCCCGCGGCGAAGCCGCCTTCTTCGAGGGGCGGGGTGTCGCGACCGGGCCGGGGGGTGTCCCGGGGGCGCCGGGGGCCTTCGGCAGCGGGGGAGGGGCCGGGGCCGCGCGCGGTGGGGCGGCTCCGGGGCGACCCGAGGGTGCGCGTGGCGGGGCGGCTTCGGGGCGTGCGGAGGGTGTGAGTGGTGGGGCGGCTTCGGGGCGACGCGAGGGTGCGCGTGGCGGGGCTGCGTCAGGGGCTGCCGCGGCGGTGTCCGGCGGCGGGGCGCCGACGGATACTCCGCGCGGCGACGCCGGCCCGAGTGGGTCGGCTGATGTGTTCGGCGGCGCGAGGCCGGCGGCAGGCGCACCGGCGTTCGGGGCTGGTGCGGCCGGGGACGGATCCCGTCCGTTCGATGGCGGTGCGGTCGGGGGCGGATCCCGTGCATCCGGCGGTGGTGCGGCCGAGGCGGGTGTCGGAGCGTTCGGTGGTGGCGGGGCCGAGGGTGGTGCCCGTGCGTACGGCGCCGGCCCGAGTGGGTCGGCTGATGTGTTCGGCGGCGCGAGGCCGGCGGCGGGCGCACCGGCGTTCGGGGCTGGTGCGGTCGGGGACGGATCTCGTGCGTTCGATGGCGGTGCGGTCGGGGGCGGATCCCGTGCGTCCGGCGGTGACGCGGTCGACGGCGGTGTCCGTGCGTACGGCGACGGGAGGGCGGCGGCCGAGGGGGCTCCCCGGGATCAGCGTGGCCAGGGCGGCCCGTACGACCCCGGGACGCCCGCCGCGCCGTGGCACCCCACCCGGCAGCCGGCCTCCGGCACGGCCGGTGGCGCCGGTCCGCATGACACCCGGCATGCGGCCGCCGGCCCGGAGCCGGAGCGTGACGCCCAGGAGCATCCGGCGGGCCGGGCCGTTCCCCCGGAAGCCGGCGGTGCCCCCACCACGTTTCCAGCCCCCGAGCCCCCGGCTCCCCGACAGCCCACCCCCAAGCAGCGCAAACGCCGTCGCGGCAGTGCCCGCTTCGCCGGGATGGACGAGGAGGAGGCCGCGCCCGTCGTCGTGCCGCCCGCCGCCGTACCGACGCTCCCCGAACCCGCCCCCGCCACCGGCCGCACCCGGCGCGGTGCGAGATTCGCCGGGGCCGCCGAGGAATCCGCGGCCCAGCACGTGGAGCCGCGGGGCGAGGCAGGCGGCGCGACGGACCCGACGGAGGTCGCGCGCACCGTCGAGACGCTGGCACGGCTGCGTGCCGAGGGGCGCAGCGGGGAGGCCCACGTGCTGCTGGTCGAGCTCACCTCCTCGGCCCCCGCCCGGTTCCCGCTGCTCGCGGGCGAGCTGGAACGGGCCGGGCTGGGCGCGGACTGGCAGACCCTGCTGTGGGAGGCCGCCTCGCTGCCCGCAGGACGGCTGGTCGCCGCGGCGGACGCGCTGGGTGCTGCCGGGCGCGTGGCGGACGGGCAGCAGATCCTGCGGCAGGGCGTCGCCCGGCCGCCGGCCGAGGTCGGTGCGGCCGTCCTCGGGCTGGTCGCCGAGGGGCGCCACCGCGAGGTGCGCGCGCTGCTCGACGCGTATGTGAGAGCCCGCACGCCCGAGGAGGCCGCCCGCAGCGCCGAGCCCGATCCGGGGCGCCTCGTACCGCTCCTGCTGGAGGCCGCCCAGGGTGTGTCGGACGAGCGCCGCTGGGATCTCGTGCACGCGCTCCGGGTCGCCGGATTCGCCGCCTGACCGGCGACGCCGTGCCCCGGGCGACTCACCCACAGGAGTGCGAATCGCGCTCTGCCCAGCGGGTTGGGGACGATGGTCTTGGCAAGCCCGAGCCGGAGGCTTACGTTCGTGGCTCTACTGTCCGCTTCTACGGGCGTAGAGACGCAGACGTCGCGTCGAAGGAGCAGCTCATGGCCAACGTCGTACGTGCCGCTCTGGTCCAGGCCACCTGGACCGGCGACACCGAGTCCATGGTGGCGAAACACGAGGAGCACGCCCGCGAGGCGGCTCGCCTGGGCGCGAAGATCATCGGCTTCCAGGAAGTCTTCAACAGCCCCTACTTCTGCCAGGTCCAGGAGCCCGAGCACTACCGCTGGGCCGAGCCCGTCCCGGACGGCCCGACGGTGCGGCGTATGCGGGCGCTCGCGCGCGAGACCGGCATGGTGATCGTCGTGCCGGTGTTCGAGGTCGAGCAGTCCGGCTTCTACTACAACACCGCGGCCGTGATCGACTCCGACGGCAGTTACCTCGGCAAGTACCGCAAGCACCACATCCCGCAGGTCAAGGGCTTCTGGGAGAAGTACTACTTCAAACCCGGCAACCTCGGCTGGCCCGTCTTCGACACCGCCGTCGGCAAGGTCGGTGTCTACATCTGCTACGACCGCCACTTCCCGGAGGGCTGGCGCGAGCTCGGCCTGAAGGGCGCCCAGCTGGTCTACAACCCCTCCGCCACCCACCGGGGCCTGTCGTCCCACCTGTGGCGGCTGGAGCAGCCCGCCGCGGCTGTCGCCAACGAGTACTTCGTCGCCGCGATCAACCGCGTCGGCCAGGAGGAGTACGGGGACAACGACTTCTACGGGACGTCGTACTTCGTCGACCCGCGCGGTCAGTTCGTCGGCGAGGTCGCCAGCGACAGCAAGGAGGAGCTCGTCGTCCGCGACCTGGACCTCGGCCTCGTCGAGGAGGTGCGGCAGCAGTGGGCCTTCTACCGCGACCGCCGCCCCGACGCCTACGAAGGGCTGGTGCGGCCGTGACCGACGACCTGCTGGGCCGCCACCGGGCCGTGCTCCCCGACTGGCTCGCCCTCTACTACGAGGAGCCCCTCGAGATCACCCACGGCGAGGGCCGCCACGTCTGGGACGCCCACGGCAACCGGTATCTCGACTTCTTCGGCGGCATCCTCACCACGATGACCGCCCACGCGCTGCCCGAGATCACCAAGGCGGTGAGCGAGCAGGCCGGGCGGATCATCCACTCCTCGACCCTGTACCTCAACCGGCCCATGGTCGAACTCGCCGAGCGCATCGCCCAGTTGAGCGGCATCCCGGACGCCCGGGTCTTCTTCACCACCTCCGGCACCGAGGCCAACGACACCGCCCTGCTGCTGGCCACGACGTACCGGCGCAGCAACACGATCCTGGCGATGCGCAACAGCTACCACGGCCGTTCCTTCAGCTCGGTCGGCATCACCGGCAACAGCGGCTGGTCCCCGACCTCGCTCTCCCCGCTGCAGACGCTGTACGTCCACGGCGGCGTGCGCACCCGCGGCCCCTACGCGGCCCTGAGCGACGGCGAGTTCATCGCGGCCTGCGTCGAGGACCTGGAGGACCTGCTCGGCCACACCCGCCCGCCGGCCGCGCTGATCGCCGAACCCATCCAGGGCGTCGGCGGCTTCACCTCACCGCCGGACGGGCTGTACGCCGCCTTCCGCGAGGTGCTGAACGAGCGCGGCATCCTGTGGATCGCAGACGAGGTGCAGACCGGCTGGGGCCGCACCGGCGAGCACTTCTGGGGCTGGCAGGCCCATGGGCGGAACGGGCCGCCGGACCTCATGACCTTCGCCAAGGGCATCGGCAACGGCATGTCCATCGGAGGTGTCGTCGCCCGCTCCGAGATCATGAACTGCCTGGACTCCAACAGCATCTCCACGTTCGGCGGCACCCAGATCACCATGGCGGCGGGCCTCGCCAACCTCAACTACCTCGTGGAACACGACCTCCAGGGCAACGCGCGGCGGGTCGGCGGCCTGCTCATCGAGCGGCTGCGGGCCGCCGCCGCGCAGGTGCCGGCCGTACGGGAGGTCCGCGGGCGCGGGCTGATGATCGGCATCGAGGTGACGAAACCCGGCACCGACGAAGCCGACCCGAAGGCCGCCACGGCCGTCCTGGAGGCGGCCCGCGAGGGCGGGCTGCTGCTCGGCAAGGGCGGCGGCCACAACACCAGCTGTCTGCGCGTCGCCCCGCCGCTGTCCCTCAACGTCGCGGAGGCCGAGGAGGGCGCCGCGATCCTCGAGAACGCTCTGAGGAGCATCCGGTAGCAGCGCACTGAGGCAAGGGAAGTCGCCATGGCCACCACCCCGGACACCTGGGAACCCGCTCTGTCGGTCCGGCAGGTCCTCACCCTGGAGCGGGTGCTCGCCGGGGAGCCCGAGGTGGTGGCAGGGGCGAGCCATCTGGACCGGCCGGTGCGCTGGGTGCACGTCGCCGAGGCCGCCGACGTCGGCGTGATGCTCAGCGGCGGCGAGATGGTCCTCACCACCGGAGTGCTGCTCGCCGGCGACGAGGACAAGCAGGCCGAGTACGTCCGGTCACTGCACCGCGCGGAGGCCGCCGCAGTCGTCCTCGGACTCGGCCGCGCCTTCCCCGCCGCGCCGGACGTGATGCGCCGGGCGGCCGAGCGGTGCGGGCTGCCGATGGTCGTCCTGCACCGGCCCTTTCCCTTCGCCGAGCTGACCGAGGAGGTCCAGTCACGGCTCGTGCGGCGCAAGTTCGCCGCCGTCAGCCTCTCCGAGGCCGTCCGCACCGAACTCACCGCCCTCATCACCGCGGGCGCCCCACTGCAACGCCTGCTCGACGAGGTCGCCCGGCACAGCGCCTGCCCGGTCGTCGTCACCAACCTCGCCCACCGCGTCCTCGGCACGGCGGGGGAGCGGCCCGCGGTCGACGACGTCCTGCGCGACTGGGAACGCATCGCCCGCCAGGCCGGCGGCACCGAGGGCGACGGCTGGATCCGGGCCGAACTGGGCGGGCGCGGGGAGCGCTGGGGACGCATCGTGCTGTGCGGCTACCGCGGGGACACCGCCACCGGGCGGCTGCTGGCCGACCGCGCCGCCGAGGCCCTCGTCCTGCACCGCATGCTCGGCGGCACCGCCGCGTGCTCCTGGGAGGAGCAGTCCGCGCAGAGCCTGCTGACCGACCTGGTCAGCGGTGTCGTACCGGCACGGCAACTGCTGCCCCGGGCCCGCGCCGCCGGACTGCCCGTCAACCGGCGGACCTTCGTGCCGCTCGTCGTCCACGACGGCGACACCGGCCGGCTCGACCGGCTGCTGCGGCTGCTGGGCCTGCCCGGTCTGGTCGCCGAACTGGCCGACGGCGCCACCGCCGTACTCCTCAGTCTCGCCCGCGACCAGGACGCGGGTGCTCTCGCCGCGCACTTCGCGACCCGGCTGCGGAGCGAGTCCGGTTCGGCCCGCACGATCGTCGCCGCCGCCGACCCCCGGGTCGTCTGGGACGACGTACCCGCGGGACTGCGCGAGGCCCAGCACGTGGCGGACGCGGTCGCCGACTCCGCGGCGGTCCTCGACCTTCCGCCGGTCGTCCGCCTGAAGGACGTCCACCTGCGTGGTCTGATCCGTCTCCTGCGCGACGATCCGCAGGTACAGTCCTTCGCGGAGCGGGAGCTGGACGGGCTGCTGTGCGAGGCCGACGAGGACCTGCTGTCCGTCCTGCGCACCTACCTCGCCACCGGCCGCAACAAGTCCCGCACGGCCCAGCTCCACCACGTCTCCCGCCCGGCCCTCTACCGCCGCCTGGAGGCGATACAGGTCCGCCTCGGGGTGGACCTCGACGACTTCGAGCAGGCCGCCTCGGTGCACATCGCACTCCTCGCACACGACGCGCAACAGCAGTGAAACACGTGACCACCTGGGAAAACGGCGGTGAAACATGGACCCACGGAAGGGTGACACGGTGGCACGCCGCACGCCCTCAGACGTGACACGGTGCAACTCAAAGAGGACTTCCGGACTTCCTAGGCTCACGGCACACCGAGCGACCGGAGGTCCCGATGAGCAGAGTGATCCGTGCCGCCGTCTTCCAGACCGCCTGGACGGGCGACAAGGAATCGATGATCCAGGTCCACGAGCAGGCGGCCCGCGACGCCGCCGCGCAGGGTGCTCAAGTCCTGTGCTTCCAGGAGCTGTTCTACGGACCGTACTTCTGCCAGGTCCAGGACCCGGCCTTCTACGAGTACGCCGAGCAGATCCCCGAGGGCCCCATCGTCCGGCGCTTCCAGGCACTCGCGAAGGAACTGGGCATCGTCCTGGTGCTGCCGATGTACGAGGAGGAGCAGCCCGGCGTCCTCTACAACACCGCGGCCGTGATCGACGCGGACGGCTCCTACCTCGGCAAGTACCGCAAGACCCACATCCCCCAGGTGCGCGGCTTCTGGGAGAAGTTCTACTTCCGCCCCGGCAACACCGGCTGGCCGGTCTTCGAGACGGCCGTGGGCAAGGTCGGCGTCTACATCTGCTACGACCGCCACTTCCCGGAGGGCTGGCGGGCACTGGGCCTCGCCGGCGCCGAGCTCGTCTTCAACCCCTCGGCCACCTCGCGCGGCCTGTCGGCCTACCTGTGGCAGCTGGAACAGCCGGCGGCGGCCGTCGCCAACGAGTACTTCATCGGCGCGATCAACCGGGTGGGCGTCGAGGAGTACGGCGACAACGACTTCTACGGCACGTCGTACTTCGTGGACCCGGAGGCCCAGTTCGTCGGCGAGGTCGCGAGCGACAAGCAGCCCGAACTGGTCGTCCGCGACCTGGACATGGCCAAACTCCGCGAGGTCCGCGACCGCTGGCAGTTCTACCGGGACCGGGCGCCGGGGGCGTACGGACCGCTGACAGCACCTTGAGACGTCCGCGGGGGACGTGCCCTCAGGGGCGCGGGGAACTGCGCGATCAGCCACTGACGACCCGCACCAACCCACAGCGAGGAGCGACCACGACATGAGCAGCCGTACCGTCATCCGCGGCGGCCTCGTCATCACCGCATCCGACGAGATCCACGCCGACGTCCTGATCGAGAACGGCCGCATCGCCGCCCTCGCAGCCTCAGGCACACCCGCCGCCGAGACATTCACCGCGGACCGCACGATCGACGCCACCGGAAAGTACGTCATCCCCGGCGGCGTCGACGCCCACACCCACATGGAGCTGCCCTTCGGCGGCACCTTCGCCTCCGACACCTTCGAGACCGGCACCCGCGCCGCCGCCTGGGGCGGCACGACGACGATCATCGACTTCGCCGTGCAGAGCGTCGGGCACAGCCTCCGCGAGGGCCTGGACACCTGGCACGCCAAGGCCGACGGCAACTGCGCCATCGACTACGGCTTCCACATGATCGTCTCCGACGTCAACGAGCACACGCTCAAGGAGATGGACCACCTGGTGGAGGAGGGCGTCACCTCCTTCAAGCAGTTCATGGCCTACCCGGGCGTCTTCTACAGCGACGACGGCCAGATCCTGCGCGCCATGCAGCGCTCCGCCGACAACGGCGGCCTGATCATGATGCACGCCGAGAACGGCATCGCGATCGACGTCCTGGTCGAACAGGCGCTGGCCCGCGGCGAGACCGACCCGCGCTACCACGGCGAGGTCCGCAAGGCCCTGCTGGAGGCCGAGGCCACCCACCGTGCCATCAAGCTCGCGCAGGTGGCCGGTGCGCCCCTGTACGTCGTGCACGTCTCGGCGACGGAGGCGGTCGCCGAGCTGGCCCGGGCCCGCGACGAGGGGCTGAACGTCTTCGGCGAGACGTGCCCGCAGTATCTGTTCCTGTCCACGGACAACCTCGCCGAGCCGGACTTCGAGGGCGCCAAGTACGTGTGCAGCACCCCGCTCAGGCCCCGGGAGCACCAGGCCGCGTTGTGGCGGGGCCTGCGCACGAACGACCTCCAGGTCGTCTCCACCGACCACTGCCCCTTCTGCTTCGTCGGCCAGAAGGACCTCGGCCTCGGCGACTTCTCCAAGATCCCCAACGGCCTCCCGGGCGTCGAGAACCGGATGGACCTGCTCCACCAGGCGGTCCTCGACGGGCACATCTCCCGCCGCCGCTGGATCGAGATCGCCTGCGCCTCCCCGGCCCGGATGTTCGGCCTGTACCCGAAGAAGGGCACCATCGCGCCCGGCGCCGACGCCGACGTCGTCATCTACGACCCGCACGCCGAGCAGGTCATGTCGGCCGAGACGCACCACATGAACGTCGACTACTCGGCGTACGAGGGCAAACGCACCACCGGCCGGGTCGAGACGGTCCTCTCGCGCGGCGAACTCGTCATCACCGAGCGGGAGTACACCGGGCACGCCGGGCACGGCGTCTTCACCCCGCGTTCCACCTGTCAGTACCTCAACTAGGAGTGGTGCGGATGGACTTCGGACTCGTCCTGCAGACGGACCCGCCGGCCTCGCGGGTGATCAGCCTGATGAAGCGCGCGGAACGGAACGGCTTCTCGTACGGCTGGACCTTCGACTCCGCCGTGCTGTGGCAGGAACCGTTCGTGATCTACAGCCAGATCCTGGCCAACACGACCAGACTGAAGGTCGGGCCGATGGTGACCAACCCGGGCACCCGTACCTGGGAGGTCACCGCCTCCACCTTCGCCACCCTCAACGACATGTTCGGCAACCGCACGGTCTGCGGCATCGGCCGCGGCGACTCCGCGATGCGCGTGGCCGGCCGCAAGCCCAACACGCTGGCCCGGATCAGCGAGGCCATGAAGGTCATCCGGGAGCTCGGCAGCGGCCGGGAGGCCGACCTCGGCGGCACCGTCGTCCGGTTCCCGTGGGTCGGTGAGGGCGCCGAACTGCCCGTGTGGATGGCCGCGTACGGCCCCAAGGCCCTGAAGATGGCCGGGGAGGAGGCGGACGGGTTCATCCTCCAGCTGGCCGATCTGTATCTGACCGAGTACATGGTCAAGGCCGTGAAGGACGCGGCCGTCGCCGCCGGCCGTGACCCCGCCGAGGTGACCATCTGCGTCGCCGCCCCGGCCTACGTCACCGAGGACGACTCGCCCGAGGCGCTGGCCCACGCGCGTGAGCAGTGCCGGTGGTTCGGTGGCATGGTCGGCAACCACGTCGCCGACCTGGTCTCCAAGTACGGCGAGCACTCCGCCCAGGTACCCGACGAACTCACCGACTACATCAAGGCCCGCCAGGGCTACGACTACTCCCACCACGGGCGCAGCGGGAACCCGGACACCCAGTTCGTGCCCGACGAGATCGTCGACCGGTTCTGCCTGATCGGCCCGGTCGAGCGGCACATCGAGAAGCTCGAAGCGCTGCGCGCGCTCGGCGTGGACCAGTTCGCCGTCTACGACATGCACGACGCGCAGGAGGCCGTGATCGACGCGTACGGGACGCGGGTCATCCCGGCGATCGTCGGCTGACGTACCCGCCCGGCCGCACCTCCCCTCGAACTCCCCCTTCCCGGCGGCCCGGGAAGGGGGCCAGGACGCTCCCGAGCGCACCCCCCATCGGCGTCACCCGCATGGCCTTTCCCGACCCACCTCCCCTGATTGGCCTGGCACATGACCGATACCGCTCCCACGGCCACACCGCCGACCTCCCAAGTCACCCTCGCCGACGGCCGGGTGGAGATCGCCCCGGGCGCCCCCGCACCGACCGGTCCCTACGCCAACGAGGACCTGCTGCCGGTCCCCGTCGAGAAGCGCACCTGGACCACGTACAACTTCTCCGCGCTGTGGGTCGGCATGGCCCACAACACGGCCTCCTGGACCCTGGCCTCCGGGCTCATAGCCGTCGGCATGGACTGGAAGCAGGCGGTGCTCACCATCGCCCTGGCCAACGTCATCGTGCTGATACCGATGCTGCTCACCGGGCACGCCGGACCGAAGTACGGCATCCCCTTCCCGGTCTTCGCCCGTGCCTCCTTCGGCATCCGCGGGGCCAACCTGCCCGCCGTGGTGCGGGCGTTGGTGGCGTGCGGCTGGTTCGGCATCCAGACGTGGATCGGCGGCGAGGCCATCTACTTCCTGGCCGGCAAGCTCATCGGGAGCGGCTGGACGGACGCCGCGAAGGTCGGCGGCTACGCCTGGACCATGTGGCTGTCGTTCGCGATCTTCTGGGCGCTGCAGGTCGTCATCATCTACCGGGGCATGGAGACGATCCGCCGCTTCGAGAACTGGGCGGCGCCCTTCGTGCTCGTCGGCGCGTTCGTGATGCTGTGGTGGATGAGCGACAAGGCGGGCGGCTTCGGCCCGCTGTTCGACCAGCCGTCGAAGCTCGGCTGGGGCGCGGACTTCTGGAAGCTGTTCGCACCCGCCCTGATGGGCATGATCGGCTTCTGGTCCACGCTGTCGCTGAACATCCCCGACTTCACCCGCTACGGCAAGAGCCAGAAGGCGCAGACCCGGGGCCAGGCGCTCGGCTTGCCGACCACCATGACCCTCTTCGCCTTCCTGTCGGTGATGGTCACCTCGGGCTCGCAGGCCGTCTACGGCGAGGCCATCTGGGACCCGGTGCAGCTCGCGGCCAAGACGGACAGCACGGTGGGCCTGCTCTTCGCGCTGGTCACGGTCCTGGTGGCGACACTGTCGGTCAACGTCGCGGCCAACCTGGTCTCACCGGCCTTCGACTTCTCCAACATCGCGCCCCGCAAAATCAGTTTCCGCGCCGGGGCCCTCGCCACCTGCGTCCTCGGTGTGCTGATCTTCCCGTGGAAGCTGTACTCCGACCCGCAGGGCTACATCTTCACCTGGCTCGGCCTGGTCGGCGGGCTGCTCGGCACCGTCGCGGGCATCCTCATCGCCGACTACTGGATCCTGCGCCGCGGCCGGTTGGACCTGGCCGACCTGTACCGCGCGGGCGGCCGCTACTGGTACGAGGGCGGCTGGAACTGGCGGGCCGTCGTCGCCTTCGCGGCCGGCGGCATCCTCGCCGTCGGCGGCGCGAGCTTCAAGCCGCTGACCGACGGCCGCCCGATCCCGGCGCTGGCCGACCTGGCCGACTACGGCTGGGCGGTGGGCCTGGGCACGTCGATGGTCCTGTACCTGGTGCTGATGGCGCCGCGGGGCCGTCGCACCACCGTCTGACACGGTGGGTGCGCTGGAGGGCGATCAGCCCTTGCCGCCTTCGGCCTCCAGCGCGGCCACCGCTTCCTTGGCGGCCTTGATGGCGCCCTTGTTGATCGTGTCCGTACTGGGTGCCTTCTTCGACTCGAAGTCACTGCCGTTGTACGTGATGGTCACCAGCGCGTTGGACGCGGCGACGAACACCTGGCCCTCGCGGGTCTCCTGCTTGTCCTCGGTGGTGAGGTTGACGATGGAGTACGCGGTGTCGCCGAGGCCGGGGACGGCGCCGCCGCCGCTCTTCTCCTCGGTGTGCTTCCGGTAGGCCTTCTGCGCCGCCTCGTCCGACTCCAGCACCTCGTAGGACACGTCGAGCCAGCGGTAGTCGTACCCCTTGAGCGCGTTCCAGGAGCAGGTGCGGCGCAGCTTGGAGTCCGTGGACGGGATCTCCTTCCCGGCCGTCTTGGCGCCCGGCACCAGCGACTCGACCGTCTTCTTGGCGACGCTCTCGCACGGCGCCGGCGCGGCCGAGTACGCCTTCGACACCGTCTCCGTCGACGGGCCGGACGCGGACTGGGTCTCGGTCTTCTCTTCGGCCGTGGTGTGCTCGGCGGCCTGCGGCGCGGCGAGCGGACCGGACGACAGAGCCCAGCCCATGGTCGCGAGCACGACCACCGGGGACAGGCGTGCGGTCAGGGCCAGGGGCAGAGGTAGGGAACGCACGGCGCCCTTCTGTGGGGGACAGACGGTGCGGAGCGGGCCCGCACGGCGGACGGGACGACAGTGTCACATGCCTCCCTGTGGGGCGGAAGTGCGGCCTCCCACCTACGTCTCCCGAATACCGTGCGCGTCGGCGCCGTCGCGCTGCGCTCAGCGCATCCTGCCGTCGTCACCCCGGACAAGGCCGGACATGCCTCAACTTCCCGCGACAGTAGGGGACATTCACTCCACGGTCGACGCCCGCAGCGCGTGGTCGAGGAAGCGCCGGGTGATCGGCGGCATGGCGCGGGAACTCAGCCAGGCGATGCCGATGTCCCGGGCGCCTCGTACGTCGGTGATCTCCAGGTAGCGGATCGGGGACTCGGAGGCCGCCGTGATGTCCGGCGACGGCGGGATCAGGGACACCCCCAGACCCGCGGCGACCAGACCGCGCAGGGTCTCCACCTCCTCGCCCTCGAAGGCGATGACCGGCGTGAAGCCGGCCTCGCGGCACAGCCCCGCGGTGATGTCACGCAGCCCGTATCCCTGCTTGAGCAGGATGAACCGTTCCTCGGCCACCTCGGCCAGGCGGATCCGGCGGCGCCTGGCCAGCCGGTGCCGGGACGGGACGGCCAGCCGCAGCGGCTCCACCAGCAGACGCCGCCATGTGATGAGGGGGTGGCCGGGGTCGCTGCTGGTGATGACCAGATCCGCGGTGGTGTCGAGGAGGTGCCGGGTCAGGCCCATCTCGCCGTCCTGTTGCAGCCCGAACTGCGCCTGCGGGAAGGTCCGCCGGAAGTCGGTGACGAGCCGGGGGACCAGCCAGGTGCCCAGGGTGTGCAGGAAGGCCAGCGACACCACGCCCGAGTCGGGGTGGACCATCTCGGCCACGGCTCGTCGGCCCCGGTCGTAGTTGTCGAGCACCCCGTCGACGTACTCCTTGAACACCCGCCCCGCCGGGGTGAGGCGCAGCACGCGCCCGACTCGCTGGAGGAGCTCGGTGCCGACCTCGTCCTCCAGCCGGGCCAGGGCGCGGGACAGGGCGGGCTGGGTGATACCGGCGTCCGTCGCGGCGTCGGTCACCGTCGTTCCCTCCGCGACGGACTGGAAGGAACGCAGCACCTGGAGATCCATGGTGCCATTCTTCCCCGTCATGGGTCGCTGACGACCCAGGCGGCGGGAGCATGGATCACCCCAGCGCCGGACTGGGATCCGCTCCGCCGGGCTGGGATCCGCTCTATCGGACCGGGTTCGCCGCACCCGCGACCGCGTGCCCGGTCACCTGGTCGCAGAGCTGCTCGGCCGCCGTGATCGCGCTCTCCAAGCCGGGCAGCGGCCGCCCGCGGCGGGCCGGTTCTCGCCGGGCGTGAGCGACCGTCCGCCGTGCCTCGGCCAGCTGGTGGTAGGCGGCACGGCGCAGCGCCTGCCGCTGGACCGTACCCGCTTCCGGCGCGGCGTCGCGGTAGCGCCGTGCGGCGGCCACGGCGGCCTCGGTCTGTGCCTCGGCGCGGTGGGCGGAGGAGTCCGGCCACACCGCGAAGTGCGCGACGAGCACCAGCGCGGACGCCACCGCCGTGTCCACCACCCGCGTGCCGTACAGCGGACGGTGGTCGCCCAGCAGGTCGAGCAGCACGAACACGACGGCGGTCAGGCCCAGCGTGGCGAGCGCGTAGTGGTGCCGCACGCCGATGGCCATGAGCGCGCCGAACACGGCTACGACGCCCACCACGGCGTACGTACCGGGGGCCGCCGCGGACACCGCCCCGATGGCGGCCACCCCGACGATCGTGCCGACGCACCGGTGCAGTGCGCGCGGGAACAGCGGGCCGAAATCGGGCTTGTAGACGAAGGCCACCGTCATGGGCAGCCAGTATCCGCGAGGGTGGTGCAGCACCTCCGCGAGCACATGGGCGGCGAGCACGCATCCGGCCAGCAGCAGGGCGTACCGCACACGCGCCGCCCGTCCGGGCCCGTCGTGCGCCGGCAGGCGCAACTCCGGGTCGGCCCCGTCCGGTTCACCGTCCACGGCGGTGACCAGTTCGGCCAGGGCGCGCCTGCCCGGCGAGCCGGTCACCGGTGCCGGCCGCGCCGCGCGGTCCTCCGGCACCGCGAGGTGTCCCGGCAGCAGACGCCCGGCCAGGTGCCGCGGTACGCGGGTCAGGGCGGGTGGGAGCGCACGGCCCTCCCACACCACCGCCGTCACGGCCTCGCCCAGCCGCACGGCGTAGTGGAACGCTCGGACCAGGTCCCCGGTCTTGGCCCGCTGCCGCCGCCCGCGTGGGCCGAGATGGGGGGCCATCACCTCGTGGGCGTGGTTCAGGGCCAGCGTCATCCGCAGGCGGGCCTCCTCGGCGGCATCGGTACCCGTCGCGGCCAGGGCGTCGCCCGCGCTCCGGTACACGGCGAGCACGGCGGCCCGTTCGACGTGGTGCCGGCGCCACAGCCACGGGGCCGCGGACAGCACGAGGACGAGGGCGACACCGGCGAGCAGCGCCAGCGGCGGCTGCCACCACGGCCCCGGCACGGGGATGCCACTGCCGATCGTGACACCGAGCAGCAGGTGCATGCCCGACACGGACGCGATCCGCCCGTGCAGGCTGACCCCGCCCGCCACGAGCGCGCCCGTCACCAGACACCCCGCCACCGCCGCCGGCTCCCCGCTGCGCAGGGCGACTTCACCGGTGAGCAGGCCGAGCGCACTGGACACCCCGGTCCAGCCCAGTCGCCGCACCCGGACCCGGTACGGATCGGAACCGTCCTGGCTCACCCCCCACAGGGCGCCGATGGCGGCGATCACCGACAGCACGACCCATCCGGTGGCGAGTCCCGCGAGCAGGGGCAGGGCGAGCGCGACGGCCCCCCGCGCCGCCGCGGCCCACGGCAGGGATCCGGGCAAGCGGCCGAGAACGGAGCGCGGCCACCACGGGCGCGACGGGCGGCGCGGACGATCCGGTCGCGAGTCTGCAGCTGGTGTCATGAGGCCGTGTCCTTTCGGGGGGATCGGCTGCAAGGCGGGTGCGGAGCGCGTGAGGCGTGGCCCCGGCAGCGCTGCCGGGGCCACGCCAGCGCTGCCGCGACCGCGGTCAGCCGACCAGCTCGATGAGCAGGGGCAGGGTGACGAAGGAGAGCAGCAGGCTCAGTACGACGGCGGAGCCGATGGTCCGCACGTCCTTGCCCGAGCCGTGCCGGGCGGCGAACATCAGAGGGACGGGCGAGACGGGGAACGCGAGAATCAGCGCGGCCTGGGCGGCGACCGCCTCGGAGGCCAGGAGCAACCCCGTCCCGTAGACGAGCAGGGGCAGGACGACCACGCTGGTGAGCGAGATCGCCCACACCGCGGGGGACAGCGTGGGCCGGCCGATCCGGGCGACGGAGACGCCGACGTACAGCAGGGCCGTCGCCGAGGCGGCGCCCGCGAGCAGACTCAGCGCGGAGTCCGCGATCTCCGGCACACCGACCCCGGCGATCGACAGCACCAGGCCCAGGACAGGGCCCCAGCAGAACGGCTCGCGCAGCGCGTGCCCGACGGTGCGCAGCGCGGAGGGGCGAGGGCCGGGCGACCCGGCCTCGGCGTGGACCGGCCGGGCGGCCGCCTCGGGCGTACCCCCGCCGGCGGTGACGAGGGCGGGCCGCCGAGCGAGGGCCGCCGCCCCGGCGGTGACCGTCCGAGGCTCCGCATGTTCCGGCATGCCGAGGAGGATCAGGACGACCGGGTCGAGAACGACGTTGACGATGATGCCCGCGACGGCGATCGGCACGGCGGCCTCAGCGGTCCCGAACAGGCCTCCCAGGATGGACGTGCCCATGAAGGCGTACTGCGGCTGGACGCACGCCAGCGCGAACAGGGCCGCCCGCCGGAGCGGCCGACGGGCCGCGAGACGCAGCACGCCCAGCAGGACGGCGTACACGGCGAGGAACCCGAAGGCCAGCAGGCCTACCAGGGGCAGCTGCTCGACCAGCACGTGCCGTGGTGTCTGCCAGATGCTCAGCAACAGGGCGGCGGGGAGCGCGAGTTGCATGGTCAACTCGCGCAGCGCCTGTGCACCGCCCGCGTCGAAGAGCGCCCGGCGGCCGGTGCCGTAGCCGACCAGGATGAGGAGGAAGACCGGCACCACAACGGTGAAGATCTCGGCGAAAGACATGACTGCGTCAATCCTTGAAGTAAGGCGGGGGTGCGACCGTGCGGGCCGGTGACGGTACGTCAGAGAGCCGAGTGAGTCCGGTCGGCGCCCCCCTGGGGGTGGGGAGCGATACCCGGGCGGAGGCCCGTCAGACGGCCTCGATCGGCGGATACACGGGATGCCACATGGCCGCTCGGACGCGCTCCTCGATCGTCTCGTCGGCCGTCTCCCGGGCGACGCCGCCGGCGACCGCGGCGCGGGCCACGGCCACGGCCACGGCCACGGAGGTGGTGCGCAGCCGGTCGATCGGGGGGAGGATCGGCGCGCCCGGTGCCGCGGGGTCGGTCTGGTCCGCGATGGCGCGGGCCGCGGCCACCAGCATGCCGTCGGTGATCCGCTCGGCCCGGGCGACGGCCGTGCCAAGACCCAGGCCGGGGAAGACCAGTGCGTTGTTGGCCTGCCCGATGTGGTGGGTGACGCCGTCCGTCTCCACCGGTTCGAAGGGGCTGCCGGTGGCTATCAGGGCCCGGCCGCCGGTCCAGGCGAGCAGGTCGGCGGGGACGGCTTCGGCCAGCCGCGTGGGGTTGGACAGGGGCAGGATGACCGGACGGTCGGCGTGCGCGGCCATGGAGCGGACGATGTCCTCGGTGAAGGCGCCGCCCTGCCCCGAGGTGCCGATCAGGACGCTCGGACGTACCCGGTCGACGACCTCGGCCAGCGGCACGCCGCCGAGGTCCTCGTCGTGCCGCCAGCCGGCCACCTCGGCGCGGCTGCGGGCGAAGGGCATCTGGAAGTCCCGCAGCCCCTGCTGGCCCTCGGTCAGCAGGCCGTGGCGGTCGACGGCCCAGATGCGCTCCGCGGCCTCCCGCGGCGTCAGCCCGTCGGCGATCATCGCGTCGCGGAGCTGCTCGGCGATCCCGACGCCGGCGGTTCCCGCCCCGAAGAGCACCACCCGGTGGTCGCGCAGCGCGGCCCCGCCGGCGCGCACGCCGGAGAGCACGGCGGCCAGATTGACGGCGCCGGTGCCCTGGATGTCGTCGTTGAACGTCAGCGTCTTCTCGCGGTAGCGGTCCAGGATGCGGCGGGCGTTGGACGAGCCGAAGTCCTCCCAGTGCAGCAGGGCGTCGGGGAACAGCTTCGTGGCCGTGGCGACGTAGGCGTCGACGAACGCGTCGTAGCTGTCCCGGTCCACGCGCGGGTGCCGGTTGCCCAGGTACAGCGGGTCGTCCAGCAGCTCCTGCCGGTCGGTGCCGACGTCCAGCATCACCGCCAGGGTACGGGCCGGGTCGACCCCGGCGGCGGCCGTGTACACGGCGAGCTTGCCCACCGCGATGTCGATGCCGCCCACCCCCCAGTCGCCGATGCCGAGGATCGCCTCGCCGTCCGTCGCCACGATCAGGTCGACGTCGTCGGCACCCAGCCCGGAGGCGCGCAGGGAGCGCTCGATGGCGTCGGGGTCGTCGACCGAGAGGTACACGCCGCGCGGGCGGCGGTACTCGTAGCTGTAGCGCTCGATCGCCGTACCGACGGTCGGGGTGTACACGATCGGCAGCATCTCGGCCAGATGGTCACCGAGGAGCCGGTGGAAGAGCACCTCGTTGCGGTCGCGCAGTGCCGTCAGATAGACGTTCTTGGCGAGGTCGTCGGGCTGTGACCCGAACTGCGTGTAGGCGCGGGCGGCCTGCTGGTCCTGCGTCAGGACGTGTGGCGGCACCAGACCGACCAGTCCGAGCTCCTGCCGCTCCCGCCGGGTGAAAGCCGTACCCCGGTTCAGACGCGGACTGTTCAGGACGGAGTGGCCTCGCGCACTCGTCCGGATGACACCGTCGACGGTGCTCCTCTCTGTGCCCATGATGACTCCTCAGTGGTCGGGACCGGGGCTCGTTCCAGACTGTGACGGCGCGTCGCATGCGTCCAATGCCTGGTAGGAAGGAGATCCATAACCTGTAGACATTCGGGCTCTGACCTGCTGGTTTTCACGGGTCGGAAGCCGGTGGAGCCGACGACTGTGATTGACATCGCCAGGCCCGGGGCAGCGAAGGGGAGAAGGCTCCGGACCCGAGCGCTCCGGCTCCTGGTCCCATGTCCCCAGGCCCGGTGAGAGGTCAGATGTTCACCACCCGCCCGACCCTCCAGGGCACCTTCGGCATGGTGTCCTCCACCCACTGGCTCGCCTCGCAGTCGGCGATGGCCGTCCTGGAGGACGGCGGCAACGCCTACGACGCGGCCGTGGCGGGCGCCTTCGTGCTGCACGTCGTCGAGCCGCACCTCAACGGCCCGGCCGGCGAGGTGCCGATCCTGCTGGCCCCGGCCGGCGGCGAGGTGCGGGTGCTGTGCGGGCAGGGCGTCGCACCGGCCGGGGCGACCGTCGCGCACTACCGGTGCCTCGGCCTGGACCTCGTCCCCGGCACCGGGCCGCTCGCCGCCGCCGTACCGGGCGCGTTCGACGCCTGGATGCTGCTGCTGCGCGACCACGGCACCAAGTCGCTCGCCGATGTCCTGAAGTACGCCATCGGGTACGCCGAGCACGGGCACGCGCCCGTGGAGCGCGTCGGGGAGACCGTCGAGACCGTGCGCGAGCTGTTCGAGACGGAGTGGACCTCGTCGGCCGACGTGTACCTGCCCGGCGGGAAGGCGCCGCGCCCCGGCGAGCTCTTCGCCAATCCCGTGCTCGCCGCCACCTGGAAGCGGCTGCTCGGCGAGACCGCCGGGGCCGGCGACCGGGAGGCGCGGATCGAGGCCGCGCGGCAGGTGTGGCGCACCGGATTCATCGCCGAGGCCCTCGTGCGCCAGGCCGCGCGCCCCACCCTGGACACCAGCGGCACCCACCACACCGGCACCCTCACGGCCGCCGACCTCGCCGCCTGGTCCGCGACCTACGAGACGCCGGCGACGTACGACTGGAACGGCTGGACCGTGTGCAAGCCCGGCCCCTGGAGCCAGGGCCCGGTCCTCCTCCAGCAGCTCGCCCTGCTCCCGCCCGAGCTGCCCCGGTACGGCTCGGCCGACTACGTCCACCTCCTGGTCGAGGGCTGCAAACTCGCCATGGCCGACCGGGAGGCCTGGTACGGGGACGCCGCCGACGTGCCGCTCGACGACCTGCTGTCCGACGGGTACAACACGGCCCGGCGTGCCCTCGTCGGCGAGCGGTCCGACCACGACCTGCGGCCCGGCAGCCCCGGCGGACGCACCCCGAGGCTGTGCGCCCACGCGCGCGTGGCGGCTGCCGCCCAGGAGGGCTTCGACGCCCTGGGCGCCGGTGAACCGACCGTCGCCAAGAGCCCGACGTCCCCGGTGCCGGGCGAACCGGAGGTCCTCGCCGACGGGACCACCCGGGGGGACACCTGCCACCTCGACGTCGTCGACCGCTGGGGCAACATGGTCTCGGCCACGCCCAGCGGCGGCTGGCTCCAGTCCAATCCCGTCGTGCCCGAACTGGGCTTCCCGCTCGGCACCCGGCTCCAGATGACCTGGCTCGAGGAGGGCCTGCCGGGCTCCCTCACCCCCGGCCGCCGCCCTCGCACCACCCTGACGCCCTCGATCGCCCTGCGCGAGGGCGTGCCCGTCATGGCGTTCGGCACCCCGGGCGGCGACCAGCAGGACCAGTGGCAGTTGCACTTCTTCCTCGCGGTCGCGCTGCGCGCCCAGGTCCGCGGCGGCCCTGACCTGCAAGGCGCGATCGACGCCCCCAACTGGCACAACGACAGCTTCCCCGGTTCCTTCTACCCGCGCGGCATGCGTCCGGGGAGCGTCACCGTGGAGTCCCGCACCGACCCCGGGGTCGTCGCGGAGCTGCGGCGGCGCGGCCACGACGTGACCGTCGGCGGCCCCTGGTCGGAGGGCCGGCTGTGCGCGGTCGCGCGCGACCCGGAGACGGGCGTCCTGTCGGCGGCGGCGAATCCGCGGGGCATGCAGGGGTACGCCGTCGGCCGGTGATCCGGCAGGGCCCGCCGCTGTCCGGCCCGCCCGGACACGTCGCTGTTCATCGTGATGCCATCCGGAGTGCACCCGGAGGGTGGGGATTGTCAGTGGCGCGTGTTGTCATGGAGGGGTGATCGACAGCAACGAAACCATCGAAGAGTTTCTCGCACAGCACGCCTCCGACGTCGAGGAGGCCATCCGCAAGGCGGCCGCCACCGAGATCATGCCGCGCTGGCGCCGGCTCGCCGCGCACGAGGTCGACGAGAAGGACGGCCCGCACGACCTGGTGACGGACGCCGACCGCAAGGCCGAGCTGTATCTGACCGACGTCCTGGTCGACCTGCTGCCCGGCTCGGTCGTGGTCGGCGAGGAGGCCGTCCACGCCAACCCGGCGTCGTACGAGGCGATATGCGGCGACGCCCCGGTCTGGATCGTCGACCCGGTCGACGGGACACGCCAGTTCGTGCACGGCGACGCCGGGTTCTGCACCCTGGTCGCGCTGGCGCACGGCGGCACCCTGCTCGCCTCCTGGACCTACGCCCCCGCCCGCGACCAGTTCGCCACCGCCCAGCGCGGCAAGGGCGCCTACCTCGACGGGGAGCGGCTGTTCGCCGGTGTGCCGGAGCCCGGCCGGGACCTCCGCGTGGCCACCTCCCACCCGGACTACACGACGGACGAGCAGAAGCACGCCCTGACCGGCCTGCGCACCGAGGGCGTGGCGCCGCGCCCGTGCGGCTCGGCCGGTCTGGAGTATCTCGCCATCGCCCGGGGCGAATTGGACAGTACGGCATTCTCGTGGGAAGCCGCCTGGGATCACGCCGCCGGGCTGCTCCTGGTCGAGGAGGCCGGCGGCACCCACCTGACCCGCACGGGCGAGCCGTTCCGCATCACGGGTGGCAACGACCTCCCCTTCACCGCGGCCCGCGACGCGGCCACGGCCCGCCACGTGGCCGGACTGCTGTCGGGCGGAGCCTGACGGTCACCGACCGTACACACCCCGTCGCCCGAAACGGCGCTCCAGGCGTCCTCCAGGCGTTCTCCAGGCATCGTCCGGGCCAGAAAGCACCCGCGGCCGGTGACTGTCAGTCTCCGGGCATATCCTGATCCTCAGTGGCCGTCGGCTGACGAAGGGGTCCGAGGTGCGGTCGATGCTCGATGCCGTCGTAGTGGGTGCGGGACCGAACGGACTGACCGCGGCCGTGGAGCTGGCCCGCCGCGGCTTCTCCGTCGCCGTCTTCGAGGCCCGGGGCACCGTGGGCGGCGGAGCCCGCACCGAGGAGCTCACCCTGCCCGGCTTCCGGCACGACCCGTGCTCCGCCGCGCACCCGCTGGGCATCAACTCACCGGCGTTCCGCGCCCTGCCCCTCGAGCGGTACGGCCTGGAGTGGCTGCACGCCGAGCTGCCCATGGCACACCCCTTCCCGGACGGCACGGCGGCCGTGCTGTCCCGGTCGGTGGGCGAGACGGCCGCCTCCTTCGGGCCGCGCGACGCCGGGGCGTACCGCAGGCTCGTCGAGCCCTTCCTGCCCAAGTGGGACACCCTGGCCCGGGACTTCATGTCCCTGCCGCTCACCGCGCTGCCCCGCGACCCGGTCACCCTCGCCCGCTTCGGCCTCGTCGGCCTGCCCCCGTCGACCCTGCTGACGCGCCGCTTCCGCGACGAACCGGCCAGGACGCTGTTCGCCGGGCTCGTCGCGCATGTCATGGCACCGCTCGGCGGCTTCGCCACCGGCGCCATCGGCCTGGTCTTCGCGCTCGCGGCACACGCCCGCGGCTGGCCCGTCGCCCGCGGCGGCTCCCAGGCCCTCTCCGACGCCCTCGCCGCCTACCTGCGGGACCTCGGCGGCAGCGTCCACACCGACTACGAGGTCAAGCGCCTCGACGACCTGCCCCCGGCCCGGGCGTACGTCTTCGACACCTCACCCACCGCCCTGGCCCGCATCGCGGGCTTCGGCGACTACTACGCCAACTACCGCTACGGCCCGGGCGTCTTCAAGATCGACTACGCGCTGGACGGCCCCGTGCCGTGGACCGCGAAGGAGGCCCGCGTCGCCGGCACGGTCCAGATCGGTGCGAACAGCGCGGAGATCGGCACCGCACTGCGCGCGGCGTCCCGGGAGGGCCGGGCCCCCGACAAACCGTTCCTGATCACGGTCCAGCCGAGCGTCGTCGACCCCACCCGGGCCCCGGCGGGCAAGCACGTCTTCTGGGCCTACGGCCACGTCCCGCACGGCTGGACCGGCGACCTCACCGACGCCATCGAGCGCCAACTGGAGCGCTTCGCCCCGGGGTTCCGCGACCGTGTCCTGGCCCGGGCCACCGCCGGCCCGCCCGAGATCGCCGCCCGCAACGCCAACTACGTCGGCGGCGACATCGCCTCCGGTGCGGTCTCCGGACTCCAGCTCCTGCTGCGCCCCCGAGTGACCCCGTTCCCGTACCACACCCCCCACCCGGCCGTCTTCATCTGCTCGTCGGCGACCCCGCCCGGCCCCGGGGTGCACGGCATGTCGGGACACAACGCGGCGAAGGCCGTATGGCGGCGGCTGAGGCAGTCATGACCACTATCGAACTGGTCCGGGGCGACATCACCCGAGAGAGCGTCGACGCCATCGTCAACGCGGCCAACTCCTCCCTGCTGGGCGGGGGAGGGGTCGACGGAGCGATCCACCGGCGCGGCGGCCCCGCGATCCTCGAGGACTGCCGCAAGCTGCGTGCTTCCCACTACGGCAAAGGCCTCCCCACAGGGCAGGCCGTTGCCACCACCGCGGGCGACCTGGACGCCCGCTGGGTGATCCACACGGTCGGCCCCGTGTTCAGCGCGACCGAGGACCGCTCGGACCTCCTCGCCTCCTGCTACCGCGAGTCCCTGCGCGTCGCCGACGAACTCGGCGCCCGCACCGTCGCCTTCCCGGCGATCTCCACCGGCGTCTACCGCTATCCGATGGAGGACGCCGCCCGTATCGCGGTGGACACGGTGCGCACGGCGCGGACCGACGTCGAGGAGGTCCGGTTCGTCCTCTTCGACGAGCGGGCGTACGAGGCGTTCTCCGGACAGCTCCGCTGAGGCACCCACGCACTCAGACCGGCTCGGGCTCGAAGTGCCGCAGCAGGTCACGGCCCGGCTGGACGACGCCGTAGCTGCTCTCCGGTACGGCGTTCCAGACACCGGGCAGATCGCCCAGCGGCTCCGACACGACCAGCCGGGTCTCCTCGGAGACATGCCTCAGGAACGCGAGGTCGGGGTGGAGGGCACGCACGTCGTCCACCCGGCTGCTGTAGTACAGCGACCGCGAGTCCCCGCCGCTGGAGTACCGGAAGAACCACACCCGTTCGCCGTCGGTCACCGCCACCGTCATCTGCAGCGGCTGCGCCACTCCGTGCTCGTGCCCCAGCCGCTCGACGAGCCCCGCCATCCGGGCCACCGCGCCCGGCGGATCGCCGTCGAGCCCGAACGTGAGGGCCACGTGGAACATCACCTCGGAGTCCGTCGTGCCCTCCAGCGCCGGGAACAGCGCCGGGTCCACGGTCAGCATGAGGTCCCGGCGCAGGTCGTGGAACCCGGAGATCGCCCCGTTGTGCATCCACAGCCAGCGTCCGTGGCGGAAGGGATGGCAGTTGGTCTGCTGCACGGTCGTCCCGGTGGAGGCCCGCACATGGGCGAAGAACAGCGAGGAGCGGACGTGGTCGGCGATCTCCCGCAGATTACGGTTGCTCCAGGCCGGACCGGTGTCGCGGATGACGGCGGGCGTCCGCAGATGCCACGCGTACCAGCCGACCCCGAAGCCGTCGCCGTTGGTGGTCTCGACCCCCATCCGCGCGTGCAGGCTCTGGTCGATCAGCGAGTGCTGCGGCCGGTAGAGGACGTCGTCGAGCAGCACGGGGGTGCCCGAGTAGGCGAGCCAGCGGCACATGGTCGGTACCCCCGTTCCGAGCCGCCCGGGCCGTGCCGCACGGCTGCGTAGGTGGTGTGTGTGGACCTCAGCGAACCTCGGCCGCCCCGCGGGCGCATCGCCCGTCGCGGGTGGTTGCGCGGCAGCCGTCGAGGCCGGTCACGGCCCGGCCGTGGGGTGCGCAGGGGGGTGAGGCTTGAGATCCTGGGTGATACGAGCGCTGCTCGTGATCCGACGGACGGCAACCAGGGTGGGCCCCATGGCCGTGACCGAGGAGACCGGTGCGGAACCGGCGTCCGCGCGCGTCGACCCGACGGGCGACCCGCTGCTGCGCACCCGGTTCTCCCCGCCGAAGCGGCCCGCCACGTTTCTGCGCCGCTCCCGTCTGGTCCGGCACCTCGACCAGGCTCTGGGGACGCCGCTGACGATGGTCAACGGAGCGGCCGGTGCCGGCAAGACCCTCCTGGTCGCCGACTGGGCCGCCGGCCTGACGGAACCGGTCGCCTGGCTCACGACCGACACCGCCGACCAGGCCCCCGGGATCTTCTGGGCGTATCTGCTGGAGGCACTGCGTGCCGCGGGCGTACCGGTGACGGGCGACGTCGGCTGCCCGGCGGAGGCGGCCCATGTGGACCAGCGGACACTGACCTGCCTGGCCGCCGACCTGGAGCGCCGGGACCACACCACCGTCGTCGTACTGGACGAGTTCGACCGGGTGACCTCCCGCGAGATCGCGGAGCAGTTGCAGTTCGTCCTGCACCACGCCGGACGAGGCATGCGCCTGGTCCTGGTCTCCCGCACGGAACCCCTGCTGCCGCTGCACCGCTACCGGGCGTCGGGCGAGATCACGGAGATCCGGAACGCCGAGCTGGCCTTCACCTCCGAGGAGGCCCATGAACTGCTGTCGCGGCACGGACTGCACCTGGGGGCAGGCGCCGTACGGGCTCTGGTGGAGCGGACCCAGGGCTGGGCCGCGGGACTCCGGCTGTGCGCCCTGGCCGCCCGGCAGGGCGCCGACGCCGACGCCTATCTGAAGCAGTTCGAAGCCGACCACAGCGCGGTCGCCGACTTCCTGCTGGCAGAGGTGCTCGACCGGCAGCCACCCGGCACCCAGGACCTGCTGCTGCGCATCAGCGTCCTGGACCGCTGCTGCCCCGACCTGGTGAACGCGCTGACGCTGCGCACCGACGCGGAGCCGATCCTGGCCGCGCTGCAGCGCGAGAACGCGTTCGTCCACTACCTCGGACACTCCTGGTACAGCCTGCACCCCCTGTTCGCGGAGATCCTCCGGGCCCACCTGAGGGAGCGCTTCCCCGGCCTGGAGCCGGAGCTGCGCAGCCGGGCCGCCCAGTGGCTGCGGCGTTCCGGAGCCCTGCCCGACGCGCTCGTCCAGGGGGCCGCCGCGGACGACTGGGAGTTCACCGCCCGCGCCGTGGTCGACGATCTCGCCATCGGGCAGCTCTTCACCGGGCTGCGCTCCGAGGAGCTGTCCGCCCTGTTCGCACGGATGAGCCCCGAGGCCACGGGACCGGCGCCCGACCTCGTGCGCGCCGCCCGCGAGCTGGGCCTACGCGATCTCGACCACGGCCTGGAGCATCTGCGCCGGGCCGAGGAGGCGCTGGGCCGGGACGGCGCCGGTGCGGGAGCCGGTGCGGCACCGGCGCGGCTCAGCAGCGCGCTCCTCGAAGCCCTGGCGGCCCGGCTGACCGGCTCTCCCGACCGGGCGGAGCGTGCCGCCGAGCAGGCCAGGCTCCTCCGGCGGGAGGTCCCGGGGCAGCTCCTCGACGAGCACCCGGAAATCACCGCCCTCCTCCTCACCCACCTGGGCTCCGCCCGCCTGTGGGCCGGGCGCTTCGACGACGCCCGGACCGCCCTGTCGGCGGTGGCCGGGTCCCCGGACGGAGCGGCTACGGCACTGCCCCGGTGGGAGGCCCTCGGCCATCTGGCACTGATCGACTACCTCAACGGCCGGCCCGGCCCGGCCGAGCACAAGGCCCTCGCGGCGGCAGGCCAGGCGGAGCGGTACAGCCTCCCGCAGCGCTCCTTGTCCGGCATCGGCCCGCTGGTCCTGGCCGCCGTCCTCATCGACCGCGACGAACTCGACGAGGCGCAGGCGCTCCTCGACGAGGCGGCCGTCTCCCAACCGCTCGTCGAGGACCCGGTGGTGCGGGCCGGCCGGGCACTCACCCGAGGGCGGCTGTTCCTGGCCAGGGGGGACGCCCGGGCCGCGCTGGCGGCAGCGGCGGACGCGACCGTCCCGGCGGCCGTGAGCTCACCCTGGGCGGAGGACCACGCCGCCCTGCTCGCGTCCGCCGCCCATCTGGCCGAGGGGCATCCCGAGCCGGCCCGGCAGGCAGTGGAGAGGGTGGCGCACCACCGGAGGGCGTGCGCCGTCGAGGCGGCCCGCGTCCGGCTCGCGGCGGGCCACCCCGAAGGCGCGCTCGACCTGCTCGACAGCGCCCCGGAGAACGACCGGCCCGGCCCTGCCGTGACCGTCCGCGCCACGCTGGTACGCGCCCGGGCCGCCCTCGACACCGGGGACCCCACCACCGCCCGTCGCCTGGTCGCCCGGGCACTTCTGGACGGCCGGCGCGAGCGGCTGCGCCGCCCGTTCCTGGAGGCCGGTCCCTGGATCCGGCCGCTGCTGAGCACCGGCCGGCCCCGGGAACTGGCCGCCGGCTGGCTCCTGCCGGGCCTCGGCCGGTACCGCGCCCCCGGGCCCGCCCCACCGGACGGGGCCCCGGAGCTCGCCGTCGAGGAGCTGAGCGCCCGCGAGCGTGACGTGGTGCGGCGCGTGGCCGAGATGAGGTCGACGGAGGAGATCGCCGCGGACCTCCACGTGTCCGTGAACACCGTGAAGACCCACCTCAAGAGCATCTACCGCAAGCTCGCGGTCACCCGGCGCGGCGACGCCGTCCGCCGCGCCCGCGAACGGCGGCTCCTGTGAGGGAGACCCCGACGACGGCCCGTGGCCCCGCTCGGCGGACACGGGGTGCCGAGCGGCGGTCCCGCGCCGACTACACCGGCGGCGTCTACGGCTCCATGCTCGCCGCCTCCGTGGTGATCGGTGTCGGAACCCTGGGCTCGCTGCCCCGGGTGGAACTCGTGGCGCTGTTGCTGCTGACCGGTGCGGTGTTCTGGCTCGCGCACGTGCACGCGCAGCTGTTCGGGGCGCGTCTGGCGCAGGGGGCCGTGGGCCGCCGGGCCGTGCTCCAGGTGTGCCGCGAGGAGTGGCCGATCCTTGAGGCCGCCGTCCCGCCCGCCGCCGCCGTGGCCATCAGCCCGCTGCTGCCCCTGGACATGCCGGGCACCCTGTGGCTGGCGCTCTCCGTGGCGGTGGCGGGACAGGTCGGCTGGTCGCTGACCGCCGCGGCCCGGGCCGGCGCCTCCTGGAAGCAGATGGTCCTCTCCGCCTCGGTGAACCTGCTGCTCGGTCTGCTGATCATCATCCTCAAGATCGTCCTGAAGGAATGAGGTGTGCCGCAGGTTCACCTGCGCCGGGTGAGGGCGGACGGCGGGCCAGGGCGGACCATCGCAAGGGAAGGGCGCGCACGGCCCGCCCCACGCCGCCCCCCGCGGGAGAGCAGCTCATGCGCTACGAGATCCGTGTCGACGGACACATGTCGGAGACGCTGGCCAGGGTCTTCCCGGAGCTGGATCACGTGGTGATGTCCGGTCAGACGGTCCTGTTCGGCTCCGTCATCGACGAGGCCCACCTGTACGGACTGCTGACCCGCTTCCAGTCGCTGGGTCTCAGGGTCGTGGAGATGCGCCAGCTGCCGGAGTGAGCGTTGGCGTGCGTCCAGCCCAGGAGGCTTGGCTCAGCCCTCCGGCCGTGCGGAGATCGGCTCAGCCCTCCGGCCGTGCGGAGAAGTCCTCCGGCGGCTCGTCGCCCCGCCTGCGCAGCCCGGCCTGGACCGCGCCGGCGAGGATCCGTGCCGCCACGCCCACCAGCAGCAGCCCGCCCGCCATCTGAAGCATCGTCAGCACCCGCCCCGTCTGGGAACGGGCGACGATGTCGCCGTACCCGACGGTGGTGAGCGTGGTGAGCGTGAAGTACAGGGAGTCCGTCTTGGTCAGCGGCTCGCTGAAGGAGCCCGGGGTGGAGTGCTCCAGCAGGAAGTAGGTGCCCGCGAAGAGCACCAGGAACAGGGCCAGCGTGGTGGCCAGAGTCTCGATGGCCTTCAGCCGGGGAAAGGGCGAGTGGGTGATGGCCTGGACCTCCCACCAGAAGACCACGACGACCAGCACCAGGCCGCAGACCAGAAGCGCCGAAGTGCTGCCCGTACTGCGCCCGTCCAGGGGCAGCACGTAGTAGACGGTGACGAGTCCGGTCGCGATGAGCGCCGCGCGCACCAGGACGGCGACCCTCGCGCGCCGCCTCCGGCCCTCGTGCTGTCGGTGCCGCTCCGGCATCTTTCGAGGCCGGGTGGGCTCGGTCCGGGCGGCCGCTGGGTCGTTCATCTCATGTCTCTCGATCCTGTGGGGTGCGCTCGCGCCCTCCACCTCACCGCCACGGCGCCGGATACGGATCACCCGCCGCGGGTGACCCGGCGGCCGGCGGGGGGCGGGAGGCTGGCCGCGTCGCCGATGGTCCGCGGACAACCCGCCCGCAGCTGAGGAGGCAGTCATGACCATGCCGTCCGGTCAGGTGCCGCCCACCGGGGCGGAGCCCGGGCCCGGGGGAACGGCGCCCGATCCCGCGCAGCTGCTGGCGGCCGTGGGGCGCTCCTGGAAGTGGATCCTCGCCTCGGCCGTCGCGACCCTCGTACCGGGCATCCTGGTCCTGGTCTGGCCGGAGGCGACCCTGCACGTCGTCGCGGTCCTGGTCGGCCTGTACCTGCTGGCGGCCGGAGCGTTCCGCTTCGTGGAGACCTTCGCCCGGCAGGAACAGGGCCACCGTCTGCCCCGCCTGCTCCTGGCCGTGCTGAGCGTCCTGGCCGGGGTGCTGTGCCTGAGGAACCCGCTGCAGACCGTCACCGCGCTGTCACTGATCGTCGGACTGGTCTGGCTGGCGTCCGGCATGCTCACCCTCTACACGGCCCTCGCCGCCCGGGACCTGCCGCACCGCGGCTTCGTCCTCGGCGCGGCCGTGCTCGGCATCGTCGCGGGCGTCGTGGTGCTGGCCCTGCCGGCGGAGTCGGCCCGCGCGCTGACCCGGCTGCTCGGCCTGTGGCTCGTCCTGCTCGGGCTGGCCGAGGCGGGGCTCGCCTTCGCATGGCGGGCGGCGCTCCGCGGTACCGGCACGCTCACCCGTCCCGGGTGAGGCGGCCCCGTCCCGGACATGGGCACGCTGAGAACGGCACGGAACGGCTGCCGGGCGTGCGCCCGGGACGGAGGAGTGACATGAGTGCGCAGACCTACCTGGCGTACGACTTTCCGTTGTTGAGCGCCTTCTGGGCGATGTTGTGGTTCTTCCTGTGGATCATGTGGTTCGTGCTGCTCTTCCGGGTCGTCTTCGACATCTTCCGTGACGACGATCTGAGCGGCTGGGCCAAGACCGGGTGGCTGGTGTTCTGCATCGTCCTGCCCTTCATCGGCGTGTTCGTCTACGTCATCGCGCGCGGCAAGAACATGGGCCGCCG
The DNA here is from genome assembly GCF_045040895.1 of Streptomyces purpurascens. Lineage (NCBI taxonomy): Bacteria > Bacillati > Actinomycetota > Actinomycetes > Kitasatosporales > Streptomycetaceae > Streptomyces > Streptomyces purpurascens. Next base: position 7,651,553 of record NZ_CP108341.1, read on the forward strand.
GGAAGTGTCCCAGGCCCGCGCGCAGCAGGAGGCCTTCGACAGCTACATACGGGAGACCGCCAAGGGCGGCGAGGGACGGGGGAGCAGTGCCGACGAACTCGCCAGGCTGTCCGAGATCCGCGCCCGCGGCGACATCACGGACGACGAGTTCCGCAGGGCGAAGGAGCTGGTCCTGAGCGGCTCCGGCCCGTCGGAACACTAGCCCCCGACAGAAACGAGGCAGCAGGATGACCGCCACACACCCTACGCACGCGCACACGGCGAAACGCGAGTGGGCCGTCGGTCTGATGGTCTTCGCGGCCATCATGCTCATGATCGGTGGGATCCTGGGCATCATGCGCGGTATCGCGGCGATCGCCGAGGACGAGGTGTTCCTCTCGACCCCCAACTACGTCTTCGCGTTCGACCTCACGAGCTGGGGCTGGATCCACCTGGCGCTGGGCGCGGTCGCCGTGCTCGTCAGCATGGGGCTGTTCCAGGCGTCGACGTGGGCACGTGTCGCCGGCGTGGCCATCGCCGGACTCATCATCATCGCCAACTTCCTCTCCCTGCCGTCCTACCCGGTCTGGTCGGTCGTGATGATCGCGATCTCCGGGTTCATCATCTGGGCCCTGTGCACGGTGAAGAAGGACGACGCCTGGGAGCCGTTCGAACAGACCCCGAGCAATCCGTGAGGTCCCTCTTGGCGCTCCGGGCAGGCGGCTGAGCCCGCCCGGAGCGCCGCGCCGTCAGCGTGTCGTCGTGCCCACCCCCGTCTCCGCCCACCGCCGCTGCGACAGTGCGAGGCGCGGCCACGTCGCGATGTCGCGCCGCAGTTGGCGGTCGTGGGTGGCCAGGACGACGGCCGCCTGCGTGGAGTGCAGCGCTTCGGTGAGTTCGTCGAGCAGGGCGATGGACAGATGGTTGGTGGGCTCGTCCAAGAGCAGGACGTGGGGGCGGGACGCCAGGGCCAGGGCCAGGTCGAGGCGCCGCTGCTGACCCATCGACAGCTCGGCCACCGGCTTGTCGGTGTCGCGTGAGGTGAGCAGGCCCAGCGAGCCGAGCCCCACCACCTCGCCCTCCTTCAGCACGCCCGCCGTGACGAGCTTGAGTCGCCGACCGTGCGCTCGTCCTCGGCCGGCATCTCCTGCTCGGCCAGGGCGAGGGTGCCCACGCGGTGCACGGTCCCCTAGTCCGGGGCCAGGAGGCCGGCCAGGACGTGCAGCAGGGTCGACTTGCCGCGGCCGTTCTCGCCGACGACGCCCCAGCGCGACCTGGGGGAGACCTTCATGTCGACGTCGTGCAGCACGGTGCGGCCACCGCGGTCGACGCGGATCGCGGCGCAGGTCAGCTGGGCCCGGTCGCGGGCAGGCAGAACAAGGGTGGTCACGTTCTCTTCCTCCGTGAGGAGGCACACTTCAGCCCCGGCGAAGGGCGGGGATGCGAGCGGGCCATCGGATCCGACGGGCGGCCGGGCCCAGAACAGGGCGGGCCGTGGGCGACGTCGCGGCTCTCAGCGCCCCGTGCGAGGGCGGAGCCGGTGGCCCGGATCAGAGGAACGCTCAGACGCGCGTGCGGACCAGCAGCAGCGCCACGTCGTCGTCGGGCTCCGGGCTCAGCGCGCTGAGGAGGCTGTCGCTGGTCCGCTGCAGATTGGGTCCCGCGTTCCGCAGGAGGTGGGTCAGCGTGCTGAGGCCCGTGTCGATCGGCTCCCCGCGCTTCTCGACCAGCCCGTCCGTGTACAGGGCGAGCAGCGAGCCCGGGGGAAGCTCCACCTCCACGGTGCCGAACTCCACGCCCCCCACCCCGAGCGGTACGCCGCCGGGCACGTCGACGAGTTTCGCGCTGCCGTCCACCCCGGCGAGCACGGGCGGCAGATGCCCCGCGCTGGACAGGGAGCAGGTGCCGCGCCGCAGGTCGCACACGGCGTACACGCACGTGGCGATCGCGTCGCCGAGCGAGCCTGCGATGTCGTCGAGGTGCCGCAGCAGCTCGGCGGGCGGCAGATCCAGCCGGGCCAGCGCGCGCGTCGCCGTGCTCAGCTGCCCCATGATCGCCGCGGCCTGGACGCCCTTGCCCATGACGTCCCCGACGACGAGCGCGGTGCGCCCCGGGCCCAGCGGCAGTACGTCGTACCAGTCGCCGCCGACCTCGCTGAGCGCGGGACGGTAGCGGGCGGCGATGTCGAGCCCCTCCTGCTCGGCGGGCGCGGCGGGGAGCAGGCTGCGCTGGAGAGTGAGGGCCGTGCCGCGCTCGCGTCCGTAGAGGCGGGCGTTGTCGATGCAGATGGCGGCACGCGCGGCGAGCTCCGAGGCGAGCACCCGGTCCCGGTCGTCGAAGGGGCGTTCGTCGACCGTGCGGTACAGGGTGAGCGTGCCGAGCACCTTGCCCCGGGCCATCAGGGGCACCGCCAGGTAGGAGTGCGCACCGGCCTCGTGCAGGGTCTGGGCGGCCCGGGCGTCCCGGGCGATGCGCCGCATCATCTTCGCGTCCACGCGTTCGACCAGGACGGGGCGGGCGCTGCGGACGCACTGCGTGATGATCCGTGACGAACCGTAGGTGGCGAGCTCGCCGACCGGGTCGGCGGCGTGGATGGCGTCGGTGGGGTAGCCGGCGGCGACGGCCAGTGCTCGGAACTCGGCGGGCGCGCCGCCCGACACCGGCGCGATGGTGCCGTGCGCCACGACGGATTCCAGGACGTCCACGGCGGCCAGGTCCGCGAGCTGCGACACCACCACGTCGGCCAACTCCCGGGCGGTCTGCTGGAGGTCCAGCGTGGTGCCGATCCGCACCCCGGCGTCGGCGATCACCGACAGGTGCTGGCGGGCCTGGGCGACCTCGGCCGCGGCCTGCTGGCGCTCGGTGACGTCCAGGACGGCCATCGCGAGGCCCAGCACCCGCCCGTCGGTGTCCTCGATGCGGTGGTAGGACTCCGAGTACGCGCGGTCCTGGACGTCCGCCGCCGTACGGCCGATGGTCTGCTGGTCGAGCAGGGGTCTGCCGGTCTCCAGGACGTGCCGCATCCGGGCCTCGATGGCCTCCACGTCCAGGTCCGGCAGCACCTCGCCGACCCGGCGCCCCAGCACGGCCTCCTCGGGCACGCCGTTCATCCGCTCCAGCGCGGGATTGACCCCGACCCAGCGCAGGTCGTTGTCGAAGACGGCGATGCCGAGCGGAGTCTGGTTGACGAGGCTGTGCGAGAGGGCGAGGTCCCGCTCCACGATCCGTACGGTCGTCGCGTCCGTGGCGAGGCCCAGCAGATGGGGCTGGCCCTCGGGGTCGAGGAGGCGCATCGTGCGGAACTCCACGGCGCGGTCCGTGCCGTCCTTGTGCCGCAGCGGGAAGACACCGGCCCAGCGGGCTCCCGAGCTGACCTGGGCGAACAGCTCCCTGCCCCGGGTCCGGTTCTCGGGCGCCACCAGGAGCGTGTCGGCGCGCTGGCGCAGGGCCTCCGCCGGGGTGTAGCCGAGCAGCTGCTCGATCTCGGGGCTCCACAGGGCGATGTGCCCGCCCGCGTCCAGGACCACGGCCGCGACCTTCAGCAGGTCCAGCAGCCCCCCGGGCGCGGCCGTGACGGAGTCGCGATCCGAGGTCGCATACCCGTTCATGCGAGCCGCTCCTTCCGGCGCGGCAAAAGGTCCGGCCAAGATCCGTTGCGCAGGCTGTCCGATGAGGTCACAGTACGGTCGGAGGAGCGACACTGTCGCGCCGAAATGACAAAAAATCGCGGGTCGGAACGGGGTTCCGTCCTCCGGCCGGTCGCGGAGCACGGCCATGTCTCCGGGCGGGTGCCCGCGCCGCCGCACCAGGCCGGGCCGCCCTCCACCGCCAGATCGCGCCGGCGGCTGCTCGCCTCCTCCGAGGCTGAACCATCAGGACCGCACAAAGTCCGACGGGGTCATTGATTCGATTGTGTGCGAGTCCTAGGGTGTGCCTGCTCAGCAGTTGCTCCGTCACCGTCAGTTGACACGCATCCCAACAGAAACACCCATCACGGATGTGCAGTTGAGGATCGCGTCTGACGTGCCCTCAGTCCGTGCAGCACCCTGTCGTACCGAGGAAGGCCACGGTCATGCCGCACCCGCACCCGCTCCCGTCTCCCGCCGACCGGCCCGTAGTCAGCCGCCGTCGTCTGCTCGAAGGGGGCGCCGCCGTGCTCGGCGCGCTCGCCCTCTCGGCGTCGCCCACCGCAGCGCACGCGGCCGGCCGGCGCCCGGCGGCGGACGGCCCTCCGGAGTGGAACGACGGACTGAGCGTGTACCGGGTGGGCACCGAGCCACCGCACACCACGCTCATGCCGTACGCGGACCTCGGGCAGGCACTGGACGCCGACCGCACGCGCTCGCCGTACCGGCAGAGCCTCGACGGCAAGTGGAAGTTCGCCTACGCCGACCGGCCCGACGACCGGGACACCGACTTCTACCGCACCGACGTCGACGACTCCGGTTGGGACACCATCCCCGTGCCCTCGGCCTGGCAGCTGCAGGGCTACGACTTCCCGATCTACATCAACATCACCTACCCCTGGTGGGGCCCCAACGGCGGCGGCGAGGACGCGCAGCCACCGGCCGCCCCGACCCGCTACAACCCCGTCGGCCAGTACCGCCGTACGTTCACCGTCCCGAGGAACTGGTCGGGCCGGCGCACCTTCCTGCACTTCGAGGGCGTCAAGTCCGCCCACTACGTGTGGATCAACGGCGAGTTGGTGGGCTACCACGAGGACTCCTACACGTCCGCCGAGTACGACATCACCCGCCACCTCAAGCCGGGCACCAACCAGATCGCCGTCGAGGTGTACCGCTACTCCGACGCCGAGTGGCTCGAGGACCAGGACATGATCCGGCTGAGCGGCATCTTCCGCTCGGTCCACCTGTACTCCACGCCCTCCGTGCACCTGCGCGACTTCAAACTGGACACCCCGCTCGGCGACGACTACGCCTCCGCCGACCTCAAGGTCACCGCGCACGTCCGCGACTACGGCGGCGAGGGCGCGGGCCGCTACACCGTCGAGACCCAGCTCTACGACGCGCGCGGCCACGCCGTCTGGTCCCGGCCGCTCCAGCAGCCCGTCGACGTCCCGGCCGGCGACGAGGCCACCGCCGAGGCGTCCAGAGCCGTCCCCTCGCCGAAGCTCTGGTCGGCCGAGCACCCGAACCTCTACACCGCCGTGCTGCGGCTGCGCGACCCGGCCGGAAAGGTGGTCGAGACCCTCTCGCACCGGGTCGGCTTCCGCGAGTTCGCGCTCAAGGACGGCCTGATGCGCATCAACGGCAAACCGGTGTCCTTCCGAGGCACCAACCGGCACGAGATGCACCCCGTCACCGGCTCGGCGCTCACCAGGGCCCAGATGATCGAGGACATCGAGATCATCAAGCGCCTCAACATCAACAGCGTCCGAACCTCGCACTACCCCAACAGCCCGCTGTGGCTGGAGCTCGCCGACGAGTACGGCCTGTACCTCGTGGACGAGACCAACCTGGAGACCCACGGCATCCGCGACAAGTTCCCCGGCAGCGGCCACCCCGAGTGGACCGAAGCGTGCGTGGTCCGCGCCCGGAACATGGTCCACCGCGACAAGAACCACGCCTCGGTGGTCATCTGGTCCCTCGGCAACGAGGCGGGCGGCGGCACCACCTTCAACGCCATGTACGACTGGATCCGCGGCTACGACCCCACGCGCGTCATCCAGTACGAGGGCGACGACCGCCCGGGCATCAGCGACATCCGCTCCGAGATGTACGACAGCCCGCAGCGCGTCGAGGCCCGTGCCAAGGACACGAACGACAAACGGCCGTACGTGATGATCGAGTACTCCCACGGCATGGGGAACTCCAACGGCAACTTCAAGAAGTACTGGGACATCGTCCGCCGCTACGACGTCCTCCAGGGCGGCTGGATCTGGGACTTCGTCGACCAGGCCCTGAGCTGGCCCACCCCGGCGCGCAAGCTGCTGACCGAGTCCGGCCCGGGCGCACTGCGCGGCGAGGTCATCGCGTCCGCCGGCACCTTCGACCGTGCCAAGGGTGTCTCCGGCGGCACCGTCTTCCCCCGCGACGCCCGCCTCGACCTCACCGGCTCCCTCACGCTGGAGGCCTGGGTCACCCCGCACGTGACCGGCTTCCACCAGCCCATCATCGCCAAGGGCGACACCCAGTACGCCCTCAAGCAGTCCGACAGGACGCTGGAGTTCTTCATCCACGGCGGCGGCCAGTGGGTCACCGCGAGCTGGGCGCTGCCCGACGACTGGACGGGCAGGGAGCACCACGTCGCCGGTGTCTTCGACGCGGACGCGGGGACGCTCACCCTGTACGTCGACGGATCGGTGCGAGGCACCCGTACGACCACCCGGCGCCCCAGCGACAACACGGCGTCCCTGGCGCTCGCCACCGACGTCGACAACCCGACCCGGGAGTTCAGCGGCACCATCCGGCGCGCTCGCGTGTACGCCCGCCCGCTGAGCGCGGCGGAGCTGGCCTCGGACGACCGCGGCCCGGACGACGAGGGCGTACGGTTCTGGTTCGACGCCGCCACCGTCGGGCTCACCGAGAAGCGCCCGCGCGACAAGACCTTCTACGCCTACGGCGGCGACTGGGGCGACAACCCCAACGACGGCGCCTTCTCCGGCGACGGCATCGTCACCGCCGACCGCGGCCACACGGGCAAGGCCGCCGAGGTCAAGCAGATCTACCAGGCGATCAACGCCGCCGCGGCCCCGGGCGGCCCCGGTGCCGTCAAGCTCACCAATGAGTACCTGTTCACCAACCTCCGCGAGTTCGACGGCCGTTGGTCCCTCGTCGCCGACGGCAAAGTCGTCCAGCGCGGCCGGCTGACCCGCGACCAGCTCGATGTGGCGCCGCTGACCGGCAAGGAGATCAAGGTGCCGGTAAGGCTGCCGGCCAAGCCCGAGCCGGGCACGGAGTACTTCCTCCAGCTCTCCTTCACCACCAAGGAGCCCGCCAAGTGGGCCAAGGCGGGCTTCGAGGTGGCCAAGCAGCAACTGGCCCTGGACGCAGGCAGCCCGGCGGTGAAACCGGCGCCGCTCGGCAGCGTGCCCACCCTGCGCCACACGGACGGGGACAAGACCCTCTCGGTCAAGGGCAAGAACTTCTCGGTGACGTTCGACAAGAGCACGGGAACCATCACGTCGTACGAGGCGGCCGGCACGCCTCTGATCACCTCCGGCCCCGTCCCGAACTTCTGGCGGGCGCCCACCGACAACGACCGGGGCAACGGCCACCACACCCGCAACCAGCTGTGGCGCGACGCCGGAGCGAAGCGGAAGGTGACGGACGTACGGGTGCGGCCCCTGGGCGACCGGGCCGTCGAGGTCACGATCACCGGCACGCTGCCCACCGGCACGGAGTCCACGTACTCCACCACCTACACGGTCTTCGGCAACGGCGAGATCAAGGTCGACAACACCCTGCACCCGGGCGCCTCGAACCTGCCGTACATCCCCGAGGTCGGCACCCTGCTGTTCCTGCCGCGCCGGCTGGACCGGCTGCACTACTACGGCCGCGGACCCGAGGAGAACATGTGGGACCGCAACAACAGCACCGACGTGGGCCTGTACTCCGGCACCGTCTCCGGGCAGTGGACCTCCTATCTGCGCCCCCAGGAGAACGGCAACAAGACCGACGTCCGCTGGGCCGCGCTGACGGACGGCGGCGGACGCGGACTGCTCGTCTCCGCCGAGCCGCTGCTTGAGGTCAACGCCTCGCGCTTCACCCCGGAGGACCTGTCGGTCGGCGCCCGCCACGACTACCAGCTCACCCCGCGGGACGCGGTGGTCCTGCGGATCAACCACCGCCAGATGGGCGTGGGCGGCGACAACAGCTGGGGCGCGCACACCCACGACGAGTTCAAGCTGCTCGCCGACCGCGACTACGCGTTCACCTACCGGCTGCGTCCGCTGACGCGGGTGAGCGAGGCGATGGAGGCCGCACGCCGGCCCACGGCGGCCGAATAGCACGAACGGTGGGACAGCGGCGCCGCCTCAGTCGGCGGTGTCGCTGATCCCCAGGCGCAGATGCTCCACGTGGTACACGGCCTGGTCGAGCAGCTCGGCGACATGGTGGTCGTGCAGCGCGTACACGACCGAACGGCCCTGTCGTTCGCCCACCACCAGACCCAGATTGCGCAGCAGCCGCAGCTGGTGCGAGCAGGCCGACTGCTCCATGCCCACCTCCGCCGCCAACTCCGTGGCAGGCAGCGGGCCTTCTCGCAGCCGCGCCAGGATCAGCAGGCGGGAGGGTGTGGACAGGGCCTGGAGCGTGGTGGCCACCTTCGCGACGTTGTCCGCGTCCAGGCGTACGCGCTCGCCGGCGTCCTGCGCGGTGGTGACGGCTCCATGACCCATGACGTCATCGTACCGGGCGCACACGAACACATGAATGAATCTTCATCTGTCCCGGTCCGGGCAGGTCGATGTCGGATTCTCGCCAGACCCGCCCGTCGGCGGTGACCGATGCTGGACGTATGCAGATGGGGATGCACACCGACACCGAGCGCTGCGTACGCGCCGTCCGGTCCAAGGACGCGCGCTTCGACGGCTGGTTCTTCACGGCCGTCCTGACGACCCGCATCTACTGCCGTCCCAGCTGTCCGGTCGTACCGCCCAAGCCGGAGAACATGGTCTTCCACCCGAGCGCCGCGGCCTGCCAGCAGGCCGGGTTCCGGGCCTGCAAGCGCTGCCGGCCCGACACCAGCCCGGGCTCCCCGGAGTGGAACCAGCGCGCCGACCTCGTGGCCCGCGCGATGCGGCTGATCGCCGACGGCGTCGTGGACCGCGAGGGCGTGCCGGGCCTCGCCGGCCGGCTCGGCTACAGCACCCGGCAGGTCGAGCGCCAGCTGCTCGCCGATCTGGGCGCGGGCCCCCTCGCGCTCGCCCGGGCCCAGCGCGCCCAGACGGCCCGGCTGCTCATCGAGACGACGACCCTGCCGATGGCGCGGCTCGCCTTCGCCGCCGGCTTCGCCTCGATCCGCACCTTCAACGACACCGTCCGCGAGGTCTTCGCCCTGTCCCCGAGCGAGCTGCGCACCCGGGCCCCGCGGCGGCAGGGCACGAGCACGCCCGGCGCGCTCGCCCTGCGGCTGCCGTTCCGGACCCCTTTCAACCCCGACAACCTCTTCGGCCACCTCGCCGCGACGGCCGTGCCCGGGGTGGAGGAGTGGCGCGACGGCTCCTACCGCCGCACGCTGCGCCTCCCGTACGGCCACGGCATCGTGGCCCTCACCCCCACCCCCGACCACATCGCCTGCCGCCTCACCCTCAGCGACCTGCGCGATCTGACCGTCGCCATCAGCCGCTGCCGCCGCTTGCTCGACCTGGACGCCGACCCGGTCGCGATCGACGACCAGCTGCGCACCGACCCGGTCCTCGCGCCGCTGGTCGACAAGGCGCCCGGCCGGCGTGTCCCGCGCACGGTGGACGAGGCCGAGTTCGCCGTCCGGGCCGTGCTCGGCCAGCAGGTCTCCACCGCCGCCGCCCGCACCCACGCCGCCCGCCTGGTCACCGCGCACGGCGAACCGGTCGACGACCCCGAGGGCGGCCTCACCCACCTCTTCCCGGCACCCGAGGCCCTCGCGGCCCTGGACCCCGAGTCACTGGCGATGCCCCGCAGCCGCCGCACCACCTTCACCACCCTGGTCCGTCGACTCGCCGACGGCGAGCTCCACCTGGGAGTGGAGAGCGACTGGCCGCAGAGCCGCGCCCAGCTCCTCGCCCTGCCCGGCTTCGGCCCCTGGACGGCCGACGTCATCGCCATGCGGGCCCTCGGCGACCCGGACGCCTTCCTCCCCACCGACCTCGGCATCCGCCGCGCCGCCCGGGAACTCGGCCTGCCCTCCACGCCCGCCGCGCTCACCGCACGCGCGGCGGCCTGGCGCCCCTGGCGGGCCTACGCCGTCCAGTACCTCTGGGCGACGGACAGCCACCCGATCAACTTCCTCCCGGTATAAGGACGTTCGATGAAGCAGCACACCGTGACCGACAGCCCCTACGGCCCCCTCACCCTCGTCGCCGACGACGGGGTCCTGTGCGGCCTCTACATGACCGACCAGCGCCACCGCCCGCCGGAGGAGACCTTCGGCACCCGCGACGACACCCTGTTCGGGGAGGCGGAGGAACAACTCGAGGCGTACTTCGCGGGTGACCTCGAGGAGTTCACCGTCGAACTCCGCCTGACGGGCACCCCGTTCCAGCGCACCGTCTGGGAGCAACTGAGCCGCATCCCGTACGGCGAGACCCGCACCTACGGCGAACTCGCCGCCGTCCTCGGCACTCCCACCGCCTCCCGGGCGGTCGGCCTCGCCAACGGCCGCAACCCCGTCGGCATCATCGTCCCCTGCCACCGCGTCCTCGGCGCGAACGGCAGCCTCACGGGTTACGGCGGCGGCCTGGACCGCAAGCGCCGCCTGCTGGAGTTCGAGAGCGCACCACGCTCCCGTGCCGCCTCACCGAGCTGACGCAGGCGCGTCAGTGGTGGTCGCCGTGCCGGCCCAGGGTCTCCACGGGGGTCGCGCCGGGGCGGGTCCACTGCGGCACGGGGCGGCTGGCCGGGCCCCAGGTGGCGTTCCCGTCCGCGTCCGAGCGCCAGTACCAGCAGGCCTGGCGGCCCACGGCCGGGTGCCCCTCGCGGACATCGCCGAGCACGGGCCGGCCCTCGGGGTTGTCCTCCCACGCCTCGCCGCGGCCGTAGGGCGTCATGTCGAGCAGGCTCAAGGACCCGTTGACCGGCTCGTTGCCGCGGCCCGTCGTGGAGTAGGTGAGGAACACCCGGTCGCCGTCGCGCAGGAAGCAGGCGATGTGCCCCATCTCTCCGCCGACCGGTGCCTCCACGCCCCGCACCGAGTACCAGGGCTGGGTGTAGCCCATGAACGCGACGTAGGCGGCCACCTCGTCCCACGGGCCCGAGGTCAGAACGGCGAACGAGACGCCCCGGGCGTTGAGGTACACGGCGTCCTTCACATGCCAGGCCGTGGTGGTACAGCCCTCGCACTGCCCCTGGTGCGGTGCTCCGTCGTACCACATGTGCTGGTAGACCACGAGCTCGTCGCGCCCCTGGAACAGGTCGAGGAACGGGACCGGCCCGTCGGCGCCGGTGACCGCGACCGTGCCGTCGAGCTCGACCATCGGCAGCCGCCGCCGGGCCGCGGCGATCGCGTCGCCCTCACGGGTGTGCGCCTTCTCGCGGACCAGCAGCTCCTCGCGCGCCGCCTGCCAGGTGGCGAGGTCGACGACCGGCGGCTTGCCGGGGAGGTCGCCGCTCGGGTTGCCGGGCGTGGTCGTCATGGTGGCCTCCAGGGTGTCTCGTGCCGGGCAGCGTCGTACGACGTGCCACGACGCTCACCGGAAGAGACTCGCGCCCCGGCCGGAACTCATCGCGGCAGGAGGCGCCCTCAGCCGATCCGCTTCAGCAGGGCCGGGAGCGCCGTGCCGATGGGTTCCCGCACGATCTCGTCGGCGCGCTCGTCGTACGGCGTCGGCTCGGCGTTGACGATGATCAGACGGGCGCCGTGGTCGGCGGCGACACCGGCGAGGCCGGCGGCGGGCTGGACCTGGAGGCTCGTGCCGACGGCGACGAACACCTGGCAGGCCTTGCTGATGGCGGCCGCCTCGCCGAGGACGACGGGGTCGAGCCGCTGGCCGAACATCACCGTCGCCGACTTCAGGACACCGCCGCACTCCAGACACGGCGGATCGTCCTCACCGGCCTCGACCCGGGCGAGCGCGTCCTGCATCGGGCCGCGGGTGTGACAGCCGGTGCACACGAAACTCCGTGCCGTGCCGTGCAGTTCGAGGACCTTGCGGGCGGGCATCCCGGCGAGCTGGTGCAGCCCGTCCACGTTCTGCGTGATCACCCGCACCGGCACCCCGGACCTCTCCAGGTCGGCGATGGCCCGGTGGGCGGCGTTGGGCTCGGCCTGCAGCGTCCGGTTCTTGCGCCGCATCTGCCACGACCGCCGCCGGATCTCCGGATCGCCCATGTAGTACTCGTACGTCACGAGCTTCTCGGCCTCCGGATCCCGCCGCCACAGCCCGTTCGGCCCGCGGTAGTCCGGGATCCCGGAGTCGGTGCTGATCCCGGCACCGGTGAGGAGGGCGACTAGGGGCTTGGCCATGAGCCGAGGGTAGGACGCCGGGCCGTACGGGGCGAACGGATATCCGAGGGACGTGCTGGGCGGCGCCGACCGGTGTCGTACCACCCCCTGGGCGGAGGGGGAGGACCGGCCGAAGTACGCCGCACTGTTTCAGCCGACCCGGTCGCCGTTCTCCAGCTCCGCCGTGCCCGAGCCGTCCGCCAGGACGTCCAGGGCGGTGAGGACGCGGCGGCCGAGAGCGCCCGGGAGGTACTCGGTCAGCTCCTCGCGCGGTACGAGCCGCCAGGACAGCAGTTCCTCCTCCTGGAGGCGGATCGCCTTGAAGTCGTCCTCGCCCAGCACCCCGCCGTCGTACAGATACGCCACCAGCGGCGGACGCCCCGGGCCGTGCACCCAGTCCACCGCCAGCAGCCGGCCGAGCTCACGGTCCAGGCCGATCTCCTCGGCCGTCTCGCGCCGCGCGCCCTGCCGAGGGGTCTCGCCGTCGTCGGACTCGATCGTGCCGCCGGGCAGCGTCCAGCCGTCCCGGTAGTTGGGCTCGACGAGCAGCACCCGGCCCTCGCCGTCCCGGAACAGCGCGGCAGCGCCGGCCAGGACGCGGGGCAGGGACGCGATGTAGGCGGCGAAGTCAGCAGAGGTCGTCATGGGGGCAGGGTAGCTTTACGGTCGGGTTCGACCGGCGTCGTCGGGTGAGGAGCGCCTGGCCGGAATCGGCCGGTTCGCTTCGGTCAGGCCTCCAGCTCGGCGAGCCGCAGCGTCCGCTCCGCCAGCTCGCTGATCCGCACCCCGTCGAAGCCGAACACCGCGCTGCGGACCGTGTCCTCCAGCGGGGCCTTCCAGCGCTCCGGGATGGCGGCCGCCCCGCCGAACACGCCCGCCACCGAACCCGCGGTCGCGCCGTTGGAGTCGGTGTCCAGACCGCCGCGGACGGTCAGGGTGATGGTGCGCGTGAAGTCGCCGTCGCCGTAGAGCAGGCCTGCGGTCAGGACAGCGGCGTTCGGAACGGTGTGGATCCAGCCCATCCCGACGGTCTCCTCGGCGATCGTGGTGAGCGTGTCCTCCCAGGACATCCGGGTGTCGTGCAGGGAGACCACCCGGCGTACGGTGCGGGCCAGGCGGCTGCTCGCCGGGATCACGGCCAGGGCCTGGTCGACGGCGTGCCGCACGGTGGGTGCCGTGAACGCCGCCGCGATCAGCGCCGCGGCCCACATCGCCCCGTAGACCCCATTGCCGGTGTGCGACAGCACCGCGTCCCGCCGGGCCAGCGAGGCGGCCCGGCGCGGCACGCCCGGGCAGGTCCAGCCGTAGATGTCGGCCCTGATCAGCGCCCCGATCCACTCCTGGTACGGATTGTCGTACGTCGCCGTCAGCGGCGGCTTGAGCCCGTCGGCCAGGTTGCGGTAGGCGGCCCGCTCGGCGGTGAACGTCTGGAGGTACGGCAGCCGCAGCAGCCACAGGTCGCCGACCTGCTCGGTGCTGAAGCCGAAGCCGTGGGTCTCCAGCAGGTCGAGGCCGAGGATCGCGTAGTCGACGTCGTCGTCACGGCAGCTGCCGTGGATCCGGCCGCGCACACACTGGCGCCACTCGGGCCGCAGCGCGGTCGCGTCGTCGCCGGTGGGCTCGGGCAGGTAGTCGGTCAGGGGGAGGGCGGCGGCCTGTCTGAGGTAGCGGTCGATGCGGTCACGTGTCCAGACCTCGCCCTGTTCGACCGGTTTGCCGAGCATGTTGCCCGCGATGCGGCCCAGCCAGCCGCCGAGGATGCGGTCGGCGAGTCCTGCTTCGGTGTCGACGAGGGTCATGGTTACGGTCTACCCGTTTCCGCGGGATCGCCCGAGGGGGTGGGGCCGCCGGTCCAGGAGTCGGGCAGATGCTGACGCCCGGGGCGTGCTCCGGTTAAGGTCACAGCGGCGCGACTGGCCCTGACGTGCGTGAGGGCCCGGAGAGCAAGGGGAGTGCAAGTGGCGGACGCTGCAGTGAGCGGGACCCGAACGACGCAGCGGGTGCTCGTCGCCGCGGACAAGTTCAAGGGGTCGCTGACGGCCGTGGAGGTCGCCGAGCGGGTGACGGCCGGGCTGCGCCGGGCCGTGCCGGACCTCGAGGTCGAGGCGCTGCCCGTGGCCGACGGCGGCGACGGAACCGTGGCCGCGGCGGTCGCGGCCGGGTTCGAGCGCCGCGAGGTACGGGTCGCCGGCCCCCTCGGCGGTGAAGTGACGGCGGCGTTCGCGCTGCGCGACGGCACCGCGGTCGTGGAGATGGCCGAGGCGAGCGGACTCCAGCGGCTGCCCGCCGGGGTCTTCGCCCCGCTCACGGCGTCCACGTACGGCTCCGGCGAGCTGCTGCGGGCCGCCCTGGACGCGGGGGCCCACACGATCGTCTTCGGGGTCGGCGGCAGCGCCACCACGGACGGCGGCGCCGGGATGCTGTCCGCGCTGGGCGCCCGGTTCCTGGACGCGGACGGCGAGCCGGTACCGCCGGGCGGCGGCGGCCTCGCCGATCTGGCCACAGCCGATCTGTCGGGCCTCGACCCGCGCCTCACCGAGGTCGAACTGGTCCTCGCCAGCGACGTCGACAACCCGCTGACCGGCCCGAAGGGCGCGCCCGCGGTCTACGGCCCGCAGAAGGGCGCCTCGCCGGACGACGTGGCGGCGCTGGACACCGCCCTCGCGCACTTCGCGAAGGTGCTGGAGGGGCCGGCCGGCTCGAAGGCCGCCGAGTACGCCGCCTCGCCCGGCGCGGGCGCGGCGGGCGGCATCGGCTACGGCGCCCTGCTGCTGGGCGCCCGGTTCCGCCCCGGCATCGAGGTGATGCTCGACGTCCTGGGCTTCGCGCCCGCGCTGGACCGTGCCGATCTGGTGATCACCGGCGAGGGCTCACTCGACGAACAGACCCTGCACGGCAAGGCCCCGGCGGGTGTCGCCGCGGCGGCCCGCGCCGCCGGCAAGGACGTCGTGGCGGTCTGCGGCCGCCTCGCCCTGCCCCCGGAGGTCCTGGGCCGGTCCGGCTTCCGCCGGGCCTACCCCCTGACGGACGCGGAGCCGGACGTGGCGAAGTGCATCGCCGAGGCGGGCCCGATCCTGGAGCGGGTGGCCGAGCGCATCGCCAGGGACTTCCTGACCTGAGCAAGCAAAGGGCCCCGGACCGAAACCCGGTCCGGGGCCCACGCGAGAGTCAAACGCTACGGAAGCTGCGCCGCCCGCGCCTCGCGCCGGTTGCCGCGGAAGTTGTTCACCCGCCGGGCCGTCGCGAACAGCGGAATCACCGCACCCATGACCAGCTGAAGCGCACATCCCGTCTGCAGCAGCAGCTGTCCGCTCGGCGCGTCGAACGCCCACGCCGTCAGCAGCCCCATGCTCAGCACGATCCACGACAGCATCGCCACGGCGAGCCGCCCCCGCGGCTTCGGGTACTCGACCCGGCTCACCATGAGCCACGCCGTACCCAGGATCGCCAGCAGCGTCGCCACGAAGGGCAGCTCAAGCAGCACGATCGAGACGACCGTCAGCGCCCCGAACGGCGACGGCATGCCCTGGAACGTCCCGTCCTTGACGGTGACGCACGAGAACCGCGCAAGCCGCAGCACCACCGCCAACAGCACGACGATCGCGCCCACCGCCGCGACCCGCTCATGCGCGTCCCGCGCGACCATGCCGTACACGAGCACGAAGTACGCGGGTGCCAGGCCGAAGCTGATCAGATCGGAGAGATTGTCCAGCTCCGCACCCATCGGGGACGACCGCAGCTTGCGGGCGACGAGGCCGTCGAACAGGTCGAAGACAGCCGCGCACAGCATCAGGATCACGGCCGTGGCCGCGCTGTTGCGGGCCATGCCCAGATCGTCACCCGAGAGGTGCGGGATGAGGATGCCGGTGGTCGTGAAGTACACCGCCATGAACCCGCACGTGGCGTTGCCGAGTGTCAGAGTGTCCGCTATCGAGAGGCGAAGGGAGAGGGGCATCTCCTCTTCTTCGTCCACCTCGTCGGCCTCCGGGACCCAGCCGGCCTTGGTATCAGGATCAATCACGGTCAATGCGAGTCACCCCAGCCACGGTCTTCTGACCGACCTCGACGTCTACCTCCACGCCCTCGGGCAGGTAGATGTCCACACGCGAACCGAAACGGATCAGGCCGATCCGCTCGCCCTGCTCGACCTTGGTGCCCTGGGGCACGTAGGGAACGATGCGACGGGCGACCGCGCCGGCGATCTGGATCATCTCGATGTCGCCGAGCTCGGTGTCGAAGTGCCACACGACCCGCTCGTTGTTCTCGCTCTCCTTGTTGAAAGCGGGAACAAAGCCACCGGGGATGTGCTCGACGGACGTCACCGTGCCGGCCAGCGGCGCGCGGTTGACGTGCACGTTGAGCGGGCTCATGAAGATCGCGACGCGGGTGCGGCCGTCCTTCCACGGCATGATGCTCTGCACCACACCGTCGGCGGGCGAGATGACCCGGCCCTGGGTGATCTCGCGCTCGGGGTCGCGGAAGAACCACAGCATCCCCGCCGCGAGCGCGGTGGCGGGAACGGCGACGGCCTTGGCGGCGCCGGAGCGGCGGGCACGGGCCAGGCTGAGGGCTGCGGTGGCGACGGTCGGAAGGAGCCACGGCGATGCTCCGCGCGCGAGGCGTACGCCGGCCCGGCTGTCGCGTGGTGCAGAGGTTTGGCTGTGGGGCATGGATGACCTTCGTAGCGGATGAGGCCGCACTCTGACGGGGGACGGCGGCTTTCCGGCGATCGTAGCGGCTCGGGGCCGTAACTGGGTAAGCCAGGCAGCCGAGTCGGCGGCTGAAGAGTGCTGACGGGGTGTGATCTTCTTCTCCAAGAAAACACCCCGTATCCGGACATCTAGCCCTGGAATCGATACTCTTCGAGCAGTCGCCGACCGATGATCATTTTCTGGATCTCGGCGGTACCTTCACCGATGAGCAGCATCGGCGCCTCACGGTAGAGGCGCTCGATCTCGTACTCCTTGGAGAAGCCGTAGCCGCCGTGGATCCGGAAGGCGTCCTCGACGACTTCCTTGCAGTACTCGGAGGCGAGGTATTTCGCCATCCCGGCCTCGAGGTCGTTTCGCTCCCCGGAGTCCTTTTTGCGAGCTGCATTCACCATCATCGCATGCGCGGCCTCGACCTTGGTAGCCATCTCCGCGAGCTTGAACTGGATCGCCTGGTGCTGGGCGATCGGCTTCCCGAAGGTGTGACGCTGCTGCGCGTACTGTACGCCCAGTTCGAAGGCACGCTGAGCGACGCCGCAGCCACGTGCCGCCACATTGACGCGCCCGACCTCGACCCCGTCCATCATCTGGTAGAAACCACGGCCCGTGACCCCGCCGAGCACGCGATCCGCAGGAATCCGCAGGCCATCCATGATGAGTTCGGTGGTGTCGACACCCTTGTAACCCATCTTGTCGATCTTGCCGGGGATGGTGAGGCCGGGGCGGACCTCGCCGAAGCCGGGCTCCTTCTCGACGAGGAAGGTCGTCATCGACTTGTGGGGCGCGGTGCCCTCGGGGTGACCTTCGTCACTTCGGACCAGAACGGCCACCAGATTCGACGTCCCGCCGTTCGTCAGCCACATCTTCTGGCCGTTCAGGACGTACTCCTCGCCGTCCCGCACCGCCTTCGACGTGATCGCCGAGACGTCCGAGCCGAGGGCCGGCTCCGACATCGAGAACGCGCCACGAATGTCGCCCGCCGCCATCTTCGGCAGGAAATGGTCCTTCTGTTCCTGCGTGCCGTGCTGCTTGAGCATGTACGCCACGATGAAGTGGGTGTTGATGATGCCGGACACCGACATCCACCCGCGGGCGATCTCCTCCACGCACAGCGCGTACGTCAGGAGAGACTCGCCCAGGCCCCCGTACTCCTCGGGGATCATCAGGCCGAACAGGCCCAACTCCTTCAGCCCGTCGACGATCTGCTGCGGGTACTCGTCGCGGTGTTCCAGCTCCGTCGCGACCGGGAGGATCTCCTTGTCCACGAAGTCCCGGACGGTGGACAGGATCTCCTGCTGGATGTCCGTCAGACCGGCTGTCTGGGCGAGTCGCGCCATGGCTACTTCTCCTGCTCCTTGAGCTCGGGGCGGCCGGGCTGCTCGCCGCCGCGCTCCTTGATGTACGTCTCGGTCGGCACCATCACCTTGCGGCGGAACACGCAGATCAGCGTGCCGTCCTGCTTGTAGCCCTTGGTCTCGACGTAGACGATGCCGCGGTCGTTCTTCGACTTCGACGGCCACTTGTCGAGCACGGTCGTCTGGCCGTAGACGGTGTCGCCGTGGAAGGTCGGCGCCACGTGCTTGAGCGACTCGATCTCCAGGTTGGCGATCGCCTTGCCGGAGATGTCCGGGACGGACATGCCGAGCAGGAGGGAGTAGATGTAGTTCCCGACCACCACGTTCTTGCCGAAGTCGGTCGTCTTCTCGGCGTAGTTGACGTCCATGTGGAGCGGGTGGTGGTTCATGGTGAGGAGACAGAACAGGTGGTCGTCGTACTCCGTGACCGTCTTGCCCGGCCAGTGCTTGTACGTCGCGCCGACCTCGAACTCCTCGTAGGTGCGTCCGAACTGCATCGCCGTCACGCCTCCGGGATCTCGAACTTGGTGGTGCGCCGCATGCCGGCGGCGCGTCCCTTGCCGGAGACGACCAGGGCCATCTTGCGGCTGGCCTCGTCGATCATCTCGTCGCCGAGCATCGCGGAGCCCTTCTTGCCGCCCGCCTCGGACGTGTAGTAGTCGTACGCGTCCAGGATCAGCTCGGCGTGGTCGTAGTCCTCCTGCGAGGGCGAGAAGATCTCGTTGGACGCCTCGACCTGGCCCGGGTGCAGCACCCACTTGCCGTCGAAGCCGAGGGCGGCGGCGCGCTGGGCGACCTCGCGGTAGCCGTCGATGTTGCGGATCTGCAGGTAGGGGCCGTCGATCGCCTGGAGGTTGTTGGCGCGGGCGGCCATCAGGATCTTCATCAGGATGTAGTGGTAGGCGTCCGCCGGGTAGCCGGGCGGCTGCTCGCCCACGACCAGCGACTTCATGTTGATGGAGGCCATGAAGTCGGCCGGGCCGAAGATGATCGTCTCGACGCGCGGGGAGGCCGTCGCGATCTCGTTGACGTTGTTCAGGCCCTGCGCGTTCTCGATCTGCGCCTCGATGCCGATCTTGCCGACCTCGAAGCCCATCGTCTTCTCGATCTGGGTCAGCAGCAGGTCGAGGGCGACGACCTGCTGGGCCGTCTGCACCTTGGGCAGCATGATGCAGTCGAGGTTCTGGCCGGCTCCCTCGACGACCGTGACGACATCCCGGTACGTCCACTCGGTCGTCCAGTCATTGACGCGCACGACGCGCGTCTTGCCCGTCCAGTCGCCCTCGTTGAGGAACTTGACGATGGTGTGCCGCGCGTCGGGCTTGGCGAGCGGGGCGCACGCGTCCTCCAGGTCGAGGAAGACCTGGTCCGCCGGGAGGCCCTGCGCCTTCTCCAGGAAGCGGGGGTTGCTTCCCGGCACCGCGAGACACGAGCGGCGGGGACGCAGACGGTTGACGGTCATGCGGGGACCTCCAGGGGGTCGAGCTTGTTCGCTTTCCGGATCTCGTCGACGATGCGGCCGATGATTCCGGTGATGTCGAAGTCCTTCGGGGTGAAGACGGCGGCCACTCCGGCTTGCCTGAGCTGCTCGGCGTCACCATTCGGGATGATGCCACCGGCGATCACGGGTATATCTGTGGCACCGGCCACACGGAGCCGTTCGAGGACGTCCGGGACCAGCTGGGCGTGCGAGCCGGACAGGATGGACAGGCCGACCGCGTGCACGTCCTCGGCGAGGGCCGCGTCCACGATCTGCTCGGGCGTCAGCCGGATGCCCTGGTAGACCACCTCGAAGCCGGCGTCACGCGCGCGCACGGCGATCTGCTCCGCGCCGTTGGAGTGCCCGTCCAGGCCCGGCTTGCCGACCAGGAAGCGCAGCTTGCCGACGTCCAGGTCCTTGGCCGTCAGATCCACCTTGCGGCGGACCAGGGCCAGCGCGCTGCCCTCCTCGACCGGGACGGCCACGGGCGCCGACGAGACGCCCGTCGGGGCGCGGAACTCGCCGAACACCTCGCGCAGGGCCCCGGCCCACTCGCCGGTCGTCGCCCCGGCGCGGGCGCACTCCAGGGTGGCCTCCATGAGGTTCTCGGTGCCGCGGGCGGCCTCCTTCAGCCGCTCCAGCGCCTTGCAGGGGCGCGGGTGGTTGAAGGGCGGCTGGTAGCGGTTGTCGCGCCACTGCTGGAGCGAGGCGATGACGCGGGCCTCGACCGCCGGGTCGACCGTCTGGATCGCGGTGTCCAGGTCGGCGGTCAGCGGGTTCGGTTCGGTGCCCTCGAAGGCGTTGACACCGATGATCTTCTCCTGGCCCGACTCGATGCGGCCCCGGCGTTCCGCGTGCGAGGAGACCAGCTGGGACTTGAGGTATCCGGACTCGACGGCCGCCATCGCGCCGCCCATCTCCTGGATGCGGTCGATCTCGGCGAGGGCGGATTCGACCAGTTCCCCGACCTTCGTCTCGATCACCTTCGAGCCGTCGAAGATGTCCTCGTACTCCAGCAGATCGCTCTCGTAGGCCAGCACCTGCTGGATGCGCAGCGACCACTGCTGGTCCCAGGGGCGGGGCAGGCCCAGCGCCTCGTTCCAGGCGGGCAGCTGCACGGCACGCGCGCGTGCGTCCTTGGAGAGGGTCACGGCCAGCATCTCGAGCACGATCCGCTGGACGTTGTTCTCCGGCTGGGCCTCCGTCAGGCCCAGGGAGTTGACCTGGACGCCGTAGCGGAAGCGGCGGTGCTTGGGGTTCTCGATGCCGTACCGCTCACGGGTGACCTTGTCCCAGATGCGGCCGAAGGCGCGCATCTTGCACATCTCCTCGACGAAGCGGACGCCCGCGTTCACGAAGAACGAGATCCGGCCGACGACATCGCCCATGCGCTCCTGCGGCACCTGGCCGGAGTCGCGCACGGCGTCGAGCACGGCGATCGCGGTGGACATCGCGTACGCGATCTCCTGCACCGGCGTGGCGCCCGCCTCCTGCAGGTGGTAGCTGCAGA
This sequence comes from Streptomyces purpurascens, assembly GCF_045040895.1. Classification (NCBI taxonomy): domain Bacteria; kingdom Bacillati; phylum Actinomycetota; class Actinomycetes; order Kitasatosporales; family Streptomycetaceae; genus Streptomyces; species Streptomyces purpurascens. Next base: position 7,672,688 of record NZ_CP108341.1, read on the forward strand.
TGTTGATCGGGTTCCACTTCGGGAGGTGGGAGACCGTGTACGCGATCATGTCCGTCGTCAGACGGAGCGACGGCCCCGGCGGGAACACATGGGTGCCGCGGGACAGGTACTCCTTGACGATGTCGTTCTGGGTCGTGCCCTGGAGCTTGGTGATGTCCGCACCCTGCTCCTCGGCGACGACCTGGTAGAGCGCCAGCAGCCACATGGCCGTGGCGTTGATGGTCATCGAGGTGTTCATCTGCTCCAGGGGGATGTCCTGGAACAGCCGGCGCATGTCACCGAGGTGCGCGATCGGCACACCGACCCGGCCGACCTCGCCGCGGGCGAGGATGTGGTCGGAGTCGTAGCCGGTCTGCGTCGGCAGGTCGAACGCCACCGACAGACCCGTCTGCCCCTTGGCGAGATTGCGCCGGTACAGCTCGTTGGACGCCTCGGCCGTGGAGTGACCGGCGTACGTGCGCATGAGCCACGGCCGGTCCTTCTGACGCTCACTCATGGACGGACCTCAGATGTTCCGGAAGCGGTTGATGGCGTCGATGTGCTTGGCGCGCTTCTCGTGGTCGCGCACGCCCAGGCCCTCCTCGGGGGCCAGCGCGAGCACGCCGACCTTGCCCTGGTGGAGGTTGCGGTGCACGTCGTAGGCGGCCTGGCCGGTGTCCTCCAGGGAGTAGACCTTGGAGAGCGTCGGGTGGATCTTGCCCTTCGCGATGAGCCGGTTGGCCTCCCAGGCCTCGCGGTAGTTGGCGAAGTGCGAGCCGATGATCCGCTTCAGCGACATCCACAGGTAGCGGTTGTCGTACTCGTGCATGTAGCCCGAGGTCGAGGCGCAGGTGGTGATGGTGCCGCCCTTGCGGGTGACGAACACGCTCGCGCCGAAGGTCTCGCGTCCGGGGTGCTCGAAGACGATGTCGATGTCCTCGCCGCCGGTGAGTTCGCGGATGCGCTTGCCGAAGCGCTTCCACTCCTTGGGGTCCTGGGTGTTCTCGTCCTTCCAGAACTTGTAGCCCTCGGCGTTGCGGTCGATGATCGCCTCGGCGCCCATCGCCCGGCAGATCTCCGCCTTCTGGGGGCTGGAGACGACACAGATCGGGTTGGCGCCGCCGGCCAGCGCGAACTGGGTGGCGTACGAGCCGAGTCCGCCGGACGCGCCCCAGATGAGCACGTTGTCGCCCTGCTTCATGCCGGCGCCGTTGCGGGAGACCAGCTGCCGGTAGGCGGTGGAGTTGACCAGGCCGGGGGCGGCGGCCTCCTCCCAGCTGAGGTGGCCGGGCTTGGGCATCAGCTGGTTCGACTTGACCAGGGCGACCTCGGCGAGGCCGCCGAAGTTGGTCTCGAAGCCCCAGATGCGCTGCTCGGGGTCGAGCATCGTGTCGTTGTGGCCGTCGCTGGACTCCAGCTCGACGGAGAGACAGTGCGCGACGACCTCGTCGCCGGGCCGCCAGGCGTTGACGCCCGGGCCGGTGCGCAGGACGACGCCCGCGAGGTCGGAGCCGATGACGTGGTACGGCAGGTCGTGGCGCTTGGTGAGCTCGCTGAGCCTGCCGTAGCGCTCCAGGAAACCGAACGTCGACAGCGGCTCGAAGATCGAGGTCCACACCGAGTTGTAGTTGACCGAGGAGGCCATGACGGCCACCAGGGCCTCGCCCGGGCCGAGCTCCGGGACCGGAACCTCGTCCAGGTGGATCGACTTGCGGGGGTCCTTGTCGCGGGTCTCGAGGCCCGCGAACATCTCCGTCTCGTCCTTGTGCACGGTGATCGCGCGGTACGACTCGGGGAGCGGGAGGGCGGCGAAGTCCTCCGACACGGAGTCGGGCGACTGGATCGCGGCCAGGATGTCCTTCATGGTCACGGTGTTGCCTCCGGCGGTGTGCGCCCTGAGGGAGGGGCGCTGAGGGTTACGTCGGTGCTGCTGAGGGTTGAGGGTGTGCCGTCGGTTCGGCGGTGGTGCTGTTCGGCAGCGCTTTGTGGCGCGGGAGGTTGCCTGTGACGCAGGCGTCCGGGCGAGCAGGCGGTGGGCTTGCTGGGACGTCGCCCGGACCTCTTCAACGTATGACACCGCGTGTCACCTCGCAAGGCACTGAGTGCCAGAACTTGCTCTCAGATGAAATCTTTACGTAACAAATGAGCGATGATCGATCGAATGGCCTCGGTGGGGCATGCCAAAACGGCCCCTGACATGCCAAAACGGCCACCCCGTGGGGTGGCCGTCATCACAGGTGGTGCGAGCGCTCAGCGCTCCTTGAGCGCCTGCTCGATCGTCCTCATGACCTCGTCCAGCGGGGCGTCGGTGCGGGCGACGGTCACCAGCACCTCGCCCTGGGTCGAGGCCGTGGCCGCGGCCGGCTGCGGGTCCGTGGAGCGCCCGGCCCCGATGCCCGTGCCGAAGGTCTTGCGCACGATCGCGAAGGCGTGGTCCAGCTGCGTCTCCACGTCCCCCTGCCCGCCGGCCCGCAGCCAGCGCCGCAGGACGTGGTTGTGGGCCGTGACCACGGCGGACGCGGCGACCTCCGCCAGCAGCGGGTCGTCGTTGGCGTCGTCGGCGTGCGCGCGCTCGTCGAAGTGGCCGAGGAGATAGCGGGTGAACAGGCGCTCGTAGCGGGCCACCGACGCGATCTCCGCCTCGCGCAGCGTGGGCACCTCGCGCGTCAGCTTGTAGCGGGCGACCGAGATCTCCGGCCGGGCCGCGTACATCTTCATGACTTCCTTGATGCCGCGGCACACCGTGTCGAGCGGATGCTCGTGCGCGGGCGCGGCGTTGAGCACCGCCTCGGCACGGATCAGGGTGTCGTCGTGGTCGGGGAAGATCGCCTCTTCCTTGGAGCGGAAGTGGCGGAAGAACGTGCGTCGGGCGACCCCGGCCGCGGCCGCGATCTCGTCGACGGTGGTCGCCTCGTACCCCTTGGTCGCGAACAGCTCCATCGCGGCGGCCGCCAGTTCCCGGCGCATCTTGAGCCGCTGGGCGGCGGCGCGAGAGCCTGCGGCACGTTCCGGCGCGTCGGTCGTAGCTGATGTACGTGAGGACTTGGCGGGCTGGGGCATGCCCTGAACGTACTGCATGTGCGCAGCTCGCTGCGCATGGCCTGGTTCGTGGAACCGGTCCGGGCCGAGCAGGCCACCCCACTCGGCGCCGGACCGGAACCAGTCGCCGGGACCCTCAGCGCTTGGCATATTCGCGGAAGCCACGGCCGGTCTTGCGGCCGAGGCAGCCCGCGGCCACCAGGTGCTCCAGCAGCGGCGCCGGGGCGAGCCCCGGGTCGCGGAACTCGCGGTGCAGGACCTTCTCGATGGCGAGCGAGACATCGAGTCCGACGACGTCCAGCAGCTCGAAGGGACCCATCGGGTACCCGCCGCCCAGCCTCATCGCCGCGTCGATGTCGTCGAGGGACGCGTAGTGCTCCTGCACCATCTTGATCGCGTTGTTGAGGTACGGGAACAGCAGCGCGTTCACGATGAAGCCCGCCCGGTCCCCGCAGTCCACGGCGTGCTTCCTGATCCGGCCGCAGACCTCGCGCACCGTCGCGTGGACGTCGTCGGCCGTCAGCACCGTACGGACGACCTCGACCAGCTTCATGGCCGGCGCCGGGTTGAAGAAGTGCATGCCGATCACGTCCTGCGGGCGCGAGGTGGCACGGGCGCAGGCGACGACCGGCAGGGACGAGGTGGTGGTCGCCAGGACCGCGCCCGGCTTGCAGACCTTGTCCAGGGCGGCGAACAGCTGCTGCTTGACCTCCAGGTCCTCGGCGACGGCCTCCACGGCCAGGTCGACGTCGGCGAAGTCGTCGTACGTGCCCGTCGGCGTGATGCGGTCCAGGGTCTGCGCGGCGGCCTCGGCGGTCAGCCGGCCCTTGTCGACCGAGCGGGCCAGGGACTTGCCGATCCGGGCCTTCGCGGCCTGGGCCTTCTCCTCGCTGCGGGCGGCGATGACCACGTCGTACCCGCCCTTGGCGAAGACCTCGGCGATACCGGAGGCCATGGTGCCCGAGCCCGCGACACCGACCGAGCGGACCTCCCGGCCCGCGGTCAGGCTGCCGCCCTCCAGCGGGGTCAGCGCGTCCCGCACGACGACCGGGCTGTCCGGCGCCTCGTACGTGTAGAAGCCACGCCCCGCCTTACGGCCGGTCAGGCCCGCCTCGCTCAGCTGCTTCAGGATCGGGGCCGGTGCGTGCAGACGGTCGCGGGACGCGGCGTACATCGCCTCCAGGACCGTGCGCGCGGTGTCGACGCCGATCAGGTCGAGCAGCGCCAGCGGGCCCATGGGCAGCCCGCAGCCCAGCCGCATCGCGGCGTCGATGTCCTCGCGGGAGGCGTACTTGGCCTCGTACATCGCGGCGGCCTGGTTGAGGTAGCCGAACAGCAGGCCGTCGGCGACGAAGCCCGGGCGGTCGCCGACCGCGACGGGCTCCTTGCCCAGGTCCAGGGCGAGGTCGGTGACTGCCGTGACGGCCGCCGGCGCGGTCAGCACCGAGGAGACGACCTCGACCAGCCGCATCGCCGGGGCCGGGTTGAAGAAGTGCAGGCCCAGCACCCGCTCCGGACGGGAGGAGTCGGCGGCCAGCCGGGTGACGGACAGGGCGTTGGTGCCGGTCGCCAGGATCGTCCCCGGGCGCACGATCCCGTCCAGCTCCCGGAAGATCTGCTGCTTGACCTCGTACGTTTCCGGCGCCACCTCGATGACCAGGTCGGCGTCGGCCGCCGCCCCGAGGTCGGTGGAGGTGCGGACCCGGGCGAGGATGTCGGCGCGTTCCTGCTCGGTGAGCCGCTCGCGCTCGACGCCACGGGCGGTGGAGGCCTCCAGGGCGGCGACGCACTTCGCGGCCTGGGCCTCGCTGATGTCGATGCCGACGACCTCGCGGCCGGCCTTGGCGAGGACCTCGGCGATGCCGGTGCCCATCGTGCCGAGGCCGACGACGGCGATGGTCTGCAGCGGGGACTGGGACGGGTCGGACAGGGGAGTGGCCATCGCGGGACTCCAGGAATGAGGGTGACGACGGGGAACACGCCCGGGTACGCCTAGGGGCGCACCGGGTGCGTGAGAAGTGCGGGTGTTGCCGGGCTGCAAGCGCACACGCCCGGTGAAGGAGGACCGGCCCTGTCCCGGGGCCGAGTCGCACCGCGGTACTGAATGAAGTACCGAACCGACTGCTCTCACGACGGCCGCGTCACCAGACCGCCGCGAGGAAATACGAGTGGGTAACTCGCTCGTCTGAGCTTAACTGGCGGGTAACGAGCGCGCCAGCCCTCGTCTTTGTGATGTACGTCCCGCGCGGCTCCCGGCACCCCTAATCTCTCCACCATGGACGAAGAGTTGCGATCACTCACGCTGCGCTTACGGCAGGAGTCGGGGGCGACGCCCGCGTTCGAGCGGCTCGTGGCGACCGACGACGTCGACGCCCTGGCAGGCGTGCTGACCGAGCCCGGGCAGCAGCTGTGGGCGAGGGAACTGGCCGCGTTCCGGCTCGGGCTCGCGCGGGACCGGCGGGCCTTCGAGGCCCTGGTGCTGCTGCTGAACCACCGGGACCCGCCGCGCTGCGCCTCCGCCGCCTACGCCCTCGCCCGCCTCGGCGACCCGCGCACCGCCCGCGCGGCCGCGGCCCTCGCCACCAACGAGCTGCGCGTCGCCTACGCCCTCCACCCCGTACGGCTCCTGGTCGAGCTGCGCGCCCCGGAGGCCGTGCCCGCGCTGATCACCACCCTGCGGCGGCGGCTGCGGCCGCACGACCCCTACCGTCGTGTCGCCCTCGCCTGTGTGGACGGACTCGGCACGCTCGGCGACGCCCGGGCCAGGCCCGTCCTGGACGAGGCCCTCGCCCATCCCGTGCTCGCCGAGGCGGCGGTGCGTGCGCTGGGGAGGATTCCGAAGCAGCGGTGAGGTCAGCGGGGGAGCGGTCTCGCGTAGCGCACTTCGGGGACGGTGGTGCCCTCCACCTCGAAGGGCTCCTCGGCACCGTCCGCGAGGAAACCGGCCCGTTCGTAGAAACGGCGGGCCCGGCCGTTCTCCTTGAGGACCCACAGGAGCAGCCGGCCGTGTCCCGCGCGGGAACAGCGCCCGACCGACTCCGTGAGCAGCGCCCGCCCCACGCCGCGTCCCAGGTGCTCCGGGTGGACGTAGATGGCGTACAACTCGGCGTCCGGCGTAAGGACTTCACCGTCCCGGTACGGGCCGTGGCAGGCCCAGCCGACGAGCTCGCCGCCGGCGTCCTCGGCGACCAGGTTCACCACGCCGCCGTCGGCCTGCGCGAAGTACGTACGGCGGCGCTCCGCGTCCTCGGTGGGGTCAAGGCCGTCCAGATACCCCTGCGGGATCAGGCCGCGGTACGCGCTCTGCCAGCCGCGTACGCGGATCTCCGCGACACGGTCGCAGTCGGAGAGCACCATCTCCCGGATCCGGAGCGCCTTCATTCCGCCACCACGGCGAAGGCCTCGACTTCCATCAGGAACTCGGGCCGGACCAGGCCGGCGACCCGCACCGCCGAGGCGGCCGGCAGCCGGTCGTCGGGTATGTGCTCGGCGCGGGCCGCGCGGATGGCCGGCATATGGGCCATGTCCGTGACGAAGTAGGTGAGTTTGACGACGTCGTCGAAGGTCGCCCCGGCCGCGGCCAGGCAGCGCCCGAGGTTCTCGAAGACCTGGCGGGCCTGCGCCGCCGGGTCGCCCTCGCCGACCAGCCCGCCCCGCTCGTCCAGCGCGAGCTGACCGGCGACGGCCACGAAACGGCCGGTGCCCATGACGACGTGGCTGTACTGGGCCGCGGCAGCGACCCCGTCGGGGGCGGGGATCCTCGTCAGCTCGCTCATGGGTCCATAGTGGACCACGGGTCTGACAGTGCCCGCCCCGACGGACGGTCAGATGCTCAGCCGCGGAAGCCGAGCAGGCGGTGCAGTGTCGAGCCGCGTGCGGACATCGACGCGGTCTTCGACGTCAGCGGCTTGGGGTCCGGCAGGGCGTCGCACGTCGCGTCCCGTGTGCCGACACCACGCGGCACGGTGCCGTCGGACAGATAGGTCGCCAGGTACTTGTCCAGGCAGGCGTTCCCGCTCAGCGTGATGCCGTGGTTGCCGCCGCCCTGCTCGACGACCAGGCTGGAGCGTGCCAGCAGGTCGTGGACGGTGACGCCGCCCTCGTACGGAGTGGCCGCGTCGTTCGTCGCCTGGAACAGCAGGGCCGGCGGCAGCTGGCCGTTGGCGATGCTCACCGGACGCGCCGCGTCGGTCGGCCAGAACGCGCACGGTGCGTTGTACCAGGCGTTGTTCCAGGTCATGAACGGCGCCTTCTCGTACGCCGCCCAGTTGTCCTTGCGCCACTGGTGCCAGTCACGCGGCCAGAACGCGTCCCGGCACTGCACCGAGGTGTAGATGCTGTAGCTGTTGTCGTCGGCGGCGTCGATCGCGCCGAAGTTCTTGTACACCTCGACCAGCGGGGCGGTGGTCCTGCGGTTCACGTATGCCGCGAACGCCTCCGCCAGATAGGGCCAGTAGCCGTTGTAGTAGGTGCCCGGGACGAAGGTGTCCTCCAGCTCGGCGGCGCCCACCTTGCCGCCCGCCGGGTCCTTGCCCAGCGCCGCCCGCATCGCGTACCACGTGGCTTCGATCTTCTCCGGGTCGGTGCCGAGCCGGTAGCGCTCGTCGTGCCTGGCGACCCAGGCCATGAAGGCACGGTGGCGGTCGTTGAAGGCGTGGTCCTGGTTGAGGTTCGCGGTGTACCAGACGTCGGTGGGGTCGACGATCGAGTCCAGGACCATGCGCCGGACGTGCTGCGGGTACAGCCGCCCGTAGACCGCGCCCAGATAGGTGCCGTACGAGTAGCCGAAGTAGTTGATCTTCCGCGCGCCCAGGGCCTGCCGGATCGCCTCGATGTCGTGCGCGGCGCTGACCGTGTTGATGTACGGCAGCAGGTGCCCGTACTTCTCGGTGCAGGAGACGGCGAAGGACTTGGCGCGGGCGAGGTTGGCCCGCTCGACCTCGGGCGTGCTCGGCACGGAGTCGGGGCGCACCGGGCCGAAGTAGCCGGGCCGGCAGTCCAGTGCGGGCCTGCTCTCGCCCACGCCGCGCGGGTCGAAGCCGATGATGTCGTACTGGGCCGCGACCTCCTTGGGCAGCGAGGTCGCGACGAAACCGGCGAGCGTCAGACCGTCGCCGCCGGGGCCGCCGGGGTTGACCAGCAGCGGGCCCTGGAACGTCTCGGCGGTGTGCGGGACGCGGGACAGCGCGAGGGTGATCTGCGGACCGCGCGGGTTCGCGTGGTCGAGCGGCACCTTGACAGACGCGCACTGGAGCATCGGATAGTCGGTGGTGCCGCACTTCTTCCAGCCGGGTTTCGCGGCGCGAAACGTTTCCGCGGAGTGCGGTGCGCTCGCCTCGGCGGGCACGGCCGTAAGGCTCCCGGCCAGCACGACGGCAGCGCCGCACAGCACGGCTGCGCGTGTTCTCATGGAGTCCTTCCAGGACGGAGAGGCGTCGGACCGCGGAGTTCACGGTCATCGCGGATTCGTCCCGGCAAGCGGCTCTGGAAGAACGTGTTCTGTCAAGACTTGACCCGATTGGGTCGCGAGATGCGCTCGAACGCTCCTATATGAGCGACAGTTGGGTGGGTTCGGACGTCGGCGGCCCGGCCGGTTCGGGCGGCCGGATCCGGCGCGGCAGGTCCGCGCGCGTGGGCCCGATGCCGTACTCCTCCGCCAGCTCGTGGACCTGACGGGTGATCCGGCGCTGGTACCACTTCGGGGCGTAGGAGCCCTCCGCGTACAGCCGCTCGTACCGGGCCACCAGGTGCGGATGGTGCTGACCGAGCCAGGCCATGAACCACTCGCGGGCGCCGGGCCGCAGATGCAGCACCAGCGGCGTGACGGACGTGGCGCCGGAGGCCGCGATCGCCCGCACGGTGGACCGCAGTTGGGCCGGCCGGTCGCCCAGGAACGGGATCACCGGCGCCATCAGCACCCCGCATCCGATGCCGTGCTCGCTCAGGGTCCGTACGACGTCCAGGCGCCGCTCCGGCGCGGGCGTGCCCGGCTCGACGGTGCGCCACAGCTCGGCGTCGGTGAAGCCGACCGAGACGGAGACGCCGACGTCGGTCACCTCCGCGGCCTGCTTGATCAGGTCCAGGTCGCGCAGGATCAGCGTGCCCTTGGTCAGGATCGAGAAGGGGTTCGCGTGATCGCGCAGGGCCGAGATGATGCCCGGCATCAGGCGGTAGCGGCCCTCGGCGCGCTGGTAGCAGTCGACGTTCGTGCCCATCGCGATGTGCTCGCCCTGCCAGCGCCGCGAGCCGAGCTGCCGGCGCAGCAGCTCGGGCGCGTTGACCTTGACCACGATCTGGGTGTCGAAGCCGAGGCCCGTGTCGAGGTCGAGGTAGCTGTGCGTCTTGCGCGCGAAGCAGTACACGCACGCGTGCGAGCAGCCGCGATAGGGATTGACCGTCCACTGGAACGACATCCGCGAGACCGCCGGCACCCGGTTGATGATCGAACGGGCCCGGATCTCGTGGAAGGTGATGCCCGCGAACTCCGGCGTGTCGAAGGTGCGGGTGGTCACCGCGTCCGCGCCGAACAGCGCGGAGTCGGCCCGGCTGTGTTCGGAGTCCGTGGTGAGGTTCTCCCAGCGCATGACGCCTCCTCGGTAGCACTGCCCACAGAATAGAACACATGTTCCCTTAATCGTGCGAGGGTGTTTTACGAACGTGTTCGACCGGGTTCGGGGACCCCGATTTGGGGGGCCGGGCGGCGGGGTGGTTGGCTTGCCCCGACCCCCGAGAAACCATGTCCTGGAGGAACCTGATGGCGCAGGTCGAGGCCACTACGGAGCGGATCGTCGCGGCGGACGCGGAGACGGTGTTCGACGCCCTCGCCGACTACAGCGGGACGCGCGAGAAGCTGCTGCCCGAGCACTTCAGCGAGTACGAGGTGCGCGAGGGCGGCGACGGCGAGGGCACCCTCGTCCACTGGAAGCTCCAGGCGACCAGCAAGCGCGTGCGCGACTGCCTCCTGGAGGTCGGCGAGCCCAGCGACGGCGAGCTGGTCGAGAAGGACCGCAACTCCTCCATGGTCACCACCTGGCGGGTCACCCCGGCCGGCGAGGGCAAGTCCCGGGTCGTCGTGACCACCACCTGGACCGGCGCCGGCGGCATCGGCGGCTTCTTCGAGAAGACCTTCGCCCCCAAGGGCCTCGGCCGGATCTACGACGCGATGCTCGTCAAGCTCGCCTCCGAGGTCGAGAAGTAACCGCCCGTCTCCCCAAGATCCAACCGTGCGGGGGCCGTTGCGCCCCCTCACCGGTTCGGGTGATCTCCGGGCGGACCCGCCGCATGCCGTAACTCGTCGTGCTTGCTCATAGTTGTCGCTTTTACGCGGGAATTGTGCGGCAGTGCGACGAGGGGAGCGGTAGGTGGGCGGAATCACTCTGGCGCAGGACGAACCGGCGGTGGCGCCACCCGACATCCCCGCCCCACCACCGGCCTCGGCCGCCGAACTGAGCCCCCGCCGGGTCCGGTTGATCTTCTTCGCGCTCATGTCGGCCCTGCTCCTGGCCGCCCTGGAGCAGATGATCGTCGCCACCGCGCTCCCGAAGATCGTCGGCGAGCTGCACGGCCTGGACCGGATGTCCTGGACGATCACCGCCTACCTGCTCACCGCCACGGTCGGACTGCCGATCTACGGCAAGCTCGGCGACCTGCTGGGCCGCAAGGGTGTCTTCCAGTTCGCCATCGTCGTCTTCGTGGCCGGCTCCGCGCTCGCGGGCCGCGCGCAGACCATGGACCAGCTGATCGCCTTCCGCGCCCTCCAGGGCGTCGGCGCGGGCGGTCTCATGATCGGCGTCCAGGCGATCATCGCGGACATCGTGCCGCCCCGGCGGCGCGGCCGCTACATGGGCCTGATCGGCGCCGCGTTCGGCCTCGCCTCCGTGGCCGGGCCGCTGCTCGGCGGCTACTTCACGGACCATCTCTCCTGGCGCTGGTGCTTCTACGTCAACGTGCCCTTCGGCCTGGTCACCCTCGCCGTCGTCGCCGTCGCGCTGAAGCTCCCGAAGCCGGCGGTCAGGGCCCGGCTGGACGTCCTCGGCGCGCTGCTGCTGACCGCCGCCTCCACCTGCCTGGTGCTGCTGACCAGTTGGGGCGGCACCGAGTACGCCTGGGACTCGCGCATGATCCTCGGCCTCGGTGCCGGAGCGGCCGCGGCGACCGTTCTCTTCCTCGTCGTCGAGCGATTCGCCGTCGAACCCCTCATCCCGCTGCGCCTGTTCAGGGACTCCGTCTTCAACGTCACCGGTCTCGTCGGCCTGGTGACCGGAGCCGGACTGTTCGGCGCCGCCAGCTATCTGCCGACCTGGCTGCAGATGGTCGACGGGGCCTCCGCCACCGAGTCGGGCCTGCTCATGCTGCCGATGACGGGCGGCATCGTCGGCGCCTCGATCATCGCCGGACAGCTCATCAGCCACACCGGCCGCTACAAGGCCTACCCGATCCTCGGCGGCGCCCTCTCCGTCGCCGGCATGTGGCTGCTCTCCCGCCTCGACGCCGACACGCCCCGGCTGCACTACAGCGTCTGGATGGCCGTCCTCGGCGCCGGCATCGGCATGGTGATGCCGGTCCTGATCCTCGCCGTGCAGAACTCGGTGCGCCCCGCCGACCTCGGGACCGCCACCAGTGCCAACAACTACTTCCGGCAGATCGGCGGCAGTGTCGGAGCGGCCGTCTTCGGCACCCTCTTCGCCGGCCGGCTCGCCGACGCACTGGCCCACCGCCTCCCCACGCGCGCGGGCGACCGGCTGCCCGACCCGGAGTCCATCACCCCGCAGCTCGTGCACACGCTGCCCCCGGCACTGCGCGACGGCTACATCCGGGCGTACGCCGACGCCATGCCGCGGATCTTCCTCTACCTGGTGCCGGTGCTCGTCCTCGGACTGGTCATCGCCTTCTTTCTCAAGGAGAAACCACTGGTGTCCCACAACGCCCCCGCCACCGACCCGGACACGGCGCTCGGGAACGCCCCGATCCCGCAGGCGCGCGCACCGCACGCGGCCGGAATGCCCGTCTGCGGCTCGGTGCAGCACCACGACGGGACCGTGGTGCCGCGCGCGGCGCTCACGCTCATCGACGTCACCGGGCAGCAGACCGGGCGCGGCGCGAGCGGCGAGGACGGGCGCTACGCGCTCCCCACCCCGGGCCCCGGCGCCTATGTGCTGATCGCCGCCGCGGGCGGGCACCAGCCGCAGGCGGTCTCCGTGACGGTCGGCGAACGCCCCGTCGAACTGGACATCGTCCTCGGCGGCGCGGGAAACCTCGTCGGCAGCGTCGTCACCGCCGACGGCACCCCCGTGCGGGACGCCACCGTCACGCTCACCAACGCGCACGGCGCGGTCGTGGCCACCACCCGCAGCGGCCGGGAGGGCGGCTACGTCATCACCGAACTGGTCGCGGGGGAGTACACCCTCGCCGCCGGAGCGCCCGCCTTCCGCCCGGCCGCGCTGCTCGTCACCGTCCAGGCCGATCGCGAGACCCGCCGGGACATCGAACTGGCCGGCGGCGCCGTCCTGCGCGGCACCGTCCGGGCGGGCGGCGGCCGCCCCGTGGAGGACGCCCGCGTGACCCTGCTGGACGTGGCGGGCAACGTCGTCGACACCCTCACCACGGGCCCCGACGGGACGTTCCGGTTCGTCGACCTGTCCTCCGGCGAGTACACCGTCATCGCCGCCGGATACCCGCCCGTCGCCACCGTCCTCCAGGTGGCCGGGGGCGGCCGTACCGAGCGGGACCTCCAGCTGGGACACGAGGACTGAAGCGCACCGGCGCGCAGGGTCGTACGCCGGTGCGAGGCCCGCGCGAGCAATTCCCGCATTGCCTCACATCGTCACCGGCGAGCGCCGTACGGTGGTGACGCCGGCGCAGATCTCGCGGATCCGTGGGGAGAGAGGGCCTGGGCCATGGACCGTGGCACCGAGAGGGACGCATCCGCCAGCCCCGGAGCTGGACACGGCGCGGTGACGGAACCCGGTGAGCCCGGCCGGGTTCCCCTGGCCGTCGTCGTGGTCGACCGCGAAGGCCTCGTGTCCCACTGGAGCCGGGGCGCACGGCGCCTGTTCGGCGTCCCCAAGGACGAGGCGATCGGCCGTCCGGCCCTCGATCTGCTCCCCGTCTCGGGCGCCCTGCCCGAGGAGGACACCACCCCGTACGCCGCCTACGACGGCCTCGGGCCCGACCTCGAATCGTCCCTCGACGGCGGCCTCTCCTACCCGGCGGCGGGCCGCGCCCGGCTCAGCGCACCCGGCCGCGACCGGGTCGACGTCCTGTGGTGGGCCTACCCCCTGGTCGGCCCCGGGCCGGAGCGGCTGCTCGTGCTGGCCGCCGACGCGGACGTGCTGCGCGCCGGCGACATCGGAGCCGGGGCGCTGGAGCGGATAGCGCCCGGCTTTGCACTGCACACGGACTTCCCCGGGGCGGAGGATCTCGCCCGCCGGCTGCCCGAGATCCTGCCCAGCATGAGCGTCGGCGAGAGCGCCCGCATCGTCGGACAGGTCCTCGAACTCGGTTACCCGGTCCTGGAGTTCAGCCACAACGACCGGGTGCCCGTCACCCCCGACTGGGGCGTGGCCCGGCGCGCCGAGCGCAAGGCACGCAGGGAACGTGCCGCCCGGGCCCTGGCCGCAGGCGAGCCCGTCCCGGAGGAACTGCGCGACGAGGGCGAGGACCTCGAGTACGCGGCCGTCCGCGAGCATCTGGAGTTCCTCAACGAGGTCAGCGGCCGCATCGGCACCTCCCTCGACCTGTCCCGCACGATCATCGAGGTCAGCAGGGCCGTCGTGCCCCGGTTCACCGACGTCGCCGGGACGTATCTGCGCGAACAGGTCGTCGCCGGCGAGGGGTTCCCGGACGGTGTGCCCGACACGACCACGATGTGGCACCGGGTCGCCGTGGAGCACACCGACGAGCCCGGCCGCTGGGACGACGTCGTACCGGTCGGGGAGGCCATGCCGTTCCCCGCGCACACGCCGTTCTTCCAGTGCATGACCTCCGGCGAACCCGTCCTCGTGCCGCGCATCAGCGAGGAGATGGGACACGCCATCGCCGCGCAGTTCGAGAAGCGCGACATCCGGCCGCTCATCACCGGCCGCTCCATGCTGGTCGTTCCCCTGAAGGCCCGCCATGTCGTGCTCGGCTTCATGATCCTGCTGCGGCACCCGGAGCGGCCCGTCTTCAACGACATGGACCGTGTCACCGGCGCCGAACTCGCCGCCCGCGCCGGCCTCGTGCTCGACAACGCGCGCATGTACACCTACCAGGAGAACGTCGCCGAGACGCTCCAGGACAGCATGCTGCCGCACATCCCGCCCCGCATGGCGGGCTGCGACATCGCCACCCGCTATCTGCCGGGCACGCTGCTCGGGCGGGTCGGCGGCGACTGGTTCGACGCGGTGAAGCTGCCCGGCGGCCGTACCGCGTTCGTCGTCGGCGACGTCATGGGCCACGGACTGAACTCGGCCGCGATGATGGGCCAGTTGCGGACGGCCGTACAGACCATGGCCGGACTGGACCTGCCGCCCGCCCAGCTGCTGCGCAACCTCGACGACCTCGCCCAACGCCTCGGCGACACCTACCTCGCCACCTGCCTGTACGCCGTCTACGACCCGATCGCGAGCGAGCTGCACCTCGCCAACGCCGGGCACATCCCGCCCGTACTGGTCCGGGCCGACGACGGGCGCAGCGAACTGCTGGACCTGCCCACGGGAGCGCCCATCGGCGTCGGGGGAGTGCCCTTCGAGGCGGAACGCCTGCGTGTGGAGCCGGGAGACCGGCTGGTGATGTGCACCGACGGGCTGGTCGAGGTGCGGGGCGAGGACATCGGGGTGGGCCTCGCGACCCTCTGTGAGTCGGCCGCCCACCCGGCGGCGTCCATGGACGACGCCTGCGACACCATCATCCGGTCCCTCAACACCTGCGGCGGACGCAAGGACGACGTGGCGCTGCTGATGGCTCGGCTGAACGGCATCGAGCCGGACGACGTCGCCGAGTGGCGGCTCGCGCTCGACCCGGCCGAGGCCGGCCGGGCCCGCGCGGTGGTCCGCGAGCAACTGCACGACTGGGGCCTGGCGAAGCTGGTGGCGTCCGCCGAGCTGATGGTCAGCGAACTCGTCACCAACGCCGTACGGCACTCCCACGCACGCCCCGTGGAACTGCGCCTCGTCCGCGGCGACACCCTGCTGTGCGAGGTGGACGACGACGACCACGAGCTGCCGACGCTGCTGAGCAGCGGCTCTCTCGACGATGCCGGGCGCGGTCTGCGTGTCGTCAGCACGCTGTCCCGCGCGTGGGGCACCAGCCGCACCAAGGCGGGCAAGAGCGTGTGGTTCGAACTGACGCTGCCCAGGCGCTGATCCGCCTCGGGCCCTTCTCGAACGAGCCGTGAAAGAAGCACGCCGGACGCTTGTCGTGGCCCGCGCCGCGCGGTACACCGTACTCGCCCGCCGGATGGCGGGATTCGTTCGCACCCTGGGGAGTTGGGCATGAGCGTGACGAGTCGGTACCGGGAGGCGTGGGAGGGGTTCTGGCGTGCGGCGTCCGCCGAACCGGGGGCGGTGTTCTGGGACGCCGAGCCGGTCCTGACCGCCGGCCCGCACCTCGCCCTGTTCGAACCTCATGTGGCCGATCCCGCTCTGCCGATGGTGGACCTCGGCTGCGGCAACGGCACCCAGACCCGCTACCTCGCCGACCGCTTCCCGCGGGTCGTGGGCGCCGATCTGTCGGCCGCGGCCCTCGACCACGCCCGGCGGGCCGACCCGGCCGGGCAGGCCACGTACCGGCAGCTGGACGCCGCCGAGAAGAGCGAGACGCAGACCCTGCACGCGGAGCTCGGCGACACCAACGTCTACATGCGGGGTGTACTGCACCAGTGCGAACCGGAGGACCGGCAGTCACTGGTGGACGGGATCGCCACGCTGGTCGGCGACCGCGGCCGTGCCTTCCTCGTGGAGCTCTCCGGGGCCGCCAAGCCGGTGCTGATGGGTTTGGCGAGCCGCCCGGCCGGTCCGCCGCCCAAGCTTGCGCCGGTGTTCCGGCACGGCATCGCACCGGGCGAGGTCTCCGACGAGGCTGTCCTCGAGTGTCTGCGCTCGGCCGGCCTCACCGTTCTGGCGAGCGGCGAGATGCCCCTGACGACCACCGAGTACCGCCCGGACGGCACGCGCATCGAGCTGCCCTCCAGGTGGCTGGTGGCGGGGCGTATCGCCTGAGGCGAGCGGTCAGTGGTCCGGGCCGCCCAGCCGGTCGGCCAGACAGGCCAGGTAGAGGGCCATGGCCGTCCGGTGCTCGCGCAACGAACGCCCGGTGAGCTGCTCGATCTTGTTCATGCGGTAGACGACGGTGTTGCGGTGGATGTGCAGCGCCGCGGACGCCCGTACGAGGTTGAAGCCGCTCTCGCACCAGGCCGTGATCGTGTCGCGGAGCGCCGGCCAGTCCGGCTGGTCCCGCAACCGCGCGGCCGTGAGGTCGAGCAGGCGGGTGCGGGCGGACTGGCTCACCGCCGCCAGCAGTTGGTGGACCCGCAGATCGCTGATCGAGTGGACGGTGGAGCCGCCGCCCACCCGGGCGCCCAGGCGCAGCGCGTCGCACGCGTCCTGGTACGAGTCGTGCAGACCTCCGACGGAGGTGGTCGGCTCGCCGATCCCCGCGCGGGCGGCGAGCCCGTCCTGGGCGGCGATGACGTCCGTGACCCGGCGGCAGGCGGCGGTCGGCGAGTCCGCCGGGCCGCGGGGCGGAAGCCGGTGCAGGACGCCGATCCAGCCGGGGGCCGTGCCCGCGACGATGTCCTGCGGGTCGGCGAAGACATCACGGACCGTACGCAGCAGCTCCGAGCGGACCAGCGCCATGTCCCGGGCCGGAGCGCCGCGGCGGGCGCCCGGGTCGGGCACGGTCACCTCGAACGCCACAGCGACCCGGCGCAGCCGCAGGTCGAAGCCGAGTTCCGCGGCCCGGAACATCAGGAAGTCGCCCTCCACGACCAGCGGGTCGTAGGAGGCGATGTCGGCGAGCAGTTTCTCGGCCGCCCGCTCGGCGAGCAGCCGGGAGCGCAGCATCACGGACTCCCTCAGCAGGATCTCCGTCTGCCGCTTCACCAGCAGGCCGAAGCGGCGCACCTGGGCGGGTGTGCCGGTGATCCCGACGGTCCCCACCGCCTGCCCGTCCGTGACCAGGGGCAGCGTGACCCCGGGCCGTACCCCGCGTAGTGAATGGGCCTGTGACGCGTTGTGCGTGGCGGGTTCCTTGGTGCGGATGACCTCGACGGACGCCTCGTGGAAGGTGCCGACGCGGCTGCTGTCGCCGCTGCCGATGACCATGCCGTCCGCGTCGGTGATCAGCACGTTGAAGCCGATGACCGCGGAGGTGTCCCCGGCGATCTCCTGCGCGAGTGACGGGCTCAGCACGGCGTTCCTCCCGTCGGCGGACGGTCCGAGGTTGGACGCACCGTACAGGGGAGGGGGCGATTCCAGCCACAAGTTCGTACGAAGTGAACGGTGACGCGGGGCTGGGAGCTGCCTAGCGTAATGGCCCAATCGAACCCCCGCCGGGGACCGGTGCGGTGAGACGGCGGGTTCCTTCAGCACCGAGACGGAAGGCCCGAGCCGATGATCCGTGTGCGCTCGCTCGCTCTCGCTTTGTCCGCGATGCTCCTGATGTCCACGGCCGCCGCCTGCGGCTCGGGCGGGGACGACGCCCCCAAGAACGTGTCGGCCGAGACTGCCGCGCTGGGCACGCTCACGCCCGGCGTCATCAAAGTGGCCGTCCAGCCCTACGCGCCCTACACCAGCGTCCAGGGCGGCAGAATCGTCGGACTCGACGGCGACATCCTCGCCTCCGTCGCCAAGAAGCTGGACCTGAAGGTCGAGCCCGAGGTGACGGACTTCGCCGGCATGCTCGCCGGGGTGCAGTCCCGCCGGGTCGACCTCACCGTCGGCGGCGTGGCCTGGTCCGAGGAACGCCAGAAGCAGGGGCTGTTCACCGATCCGCCCTACTACTCACCCCCGGCGATGGCCGTCCGCAGCGGCAAGACGTACAAGACGGTCAGCGATCTGGAAGGCCTGAACCTGGGCACCGTCGAGGGCTACGTCTGGGTCAAGTCCATCCAGGCCGTGCCCGCTGCCAAGCTGCACGCCTACCCCGACGCCAACGGCGTCTTCGACGACCTGGGCGCGGGCCGGGTCGACGTCGGCTTCCTCGACCCGCTGCTCATCATCGCGGCCCGGAAGCAACGCCCGGACCTGAAGATCGACACCGAGTACCTGACGCCGCCGACCGCCGCGCAGGTCAAGGCCAAGCCCGCCTACCAGTACTTCCAGCCGTACCAGACCGGCTTCTACCTGCCCAAGAAGGCCACCAGGCTGGAGCGGGCGATCTCCGCGCAGATCGACGCCATGTACGCGAGCGGCGAGATGGAGAAGCTCGTCAGGAAGTACGGCGGCGACCCGAAGCAGTTCCTCGTGCCCGCCGCCGACGTCGCCCCGGCCCGCCGCGGTGTGGACCGGCCCCAGGACTGGACGCCCCCGTCCATCGCCCAGTGAAAGCAGACGCCATGTCCGGTCTCTTCGAGGTTCCCTGGTCCGACTACCGGCCCGATCTCATCGACGCGCTCGGGCGCACCGTGTCCTACACGGTGGCCGGCTTCACCGGCGCGGTGCTCCTCGGCCTGGCCGTGGCGCTGCTCAGGCTCAGCAGGGCCTGGCCCGCGCGCGCCCTCGCCGCCGTCTACACCGAGGTGTTCAAGAACGTCCCGCTGCTCGCCATCATCTTCCTGATCTACTTCGGCCTGGCCTCCGCCGGGATCCGGCTGGACGTCTTCACGGCCGGCTGTCTCAGCCTGATCGTCTTCTACGCCGCCTACCTGTCCGAGATCTTCCGCTCCGCGATCAGCGGTGTGCACGCCGGGCAGACCGAGGCCGGTGAGGCCCTGGGGCTCGGCAGGACGGGCATCTTCGGCCACATCGTGCTGCCCCAGGCCCTCCGGCTGGCGCTGCCCGGCACCAACACCATGCTGGTCGACCTGCTCAAGTCCACCTCGCTGCTGGTCACCGTCTCCGCCGCCGAGCTGATGTCCGAGGGGCGGCTCATCACCTCCGCCACCTTCCGGGCCCTGGAGGTGTACCTGGTCATCGCGGCGATCTACTTCGCCCTCTGCTA
This sequence comes from Streptomyces purpurascens, assembly GCF_045040895.1. Lineage (NCBI taxonomy): Bacteria > Bacillati > Actinomycetota > Actinomycetes > Kitasatosporales > Streptomycetaceae > Streptomyces > Streptomyces purpurascens. The sequence goes on from NZ_CP108341.1 coordinate 7,691,846, forward strand.
CCCGCTGTCGCAACTGCTGCTGCTCCTGGAGCGGAAGGTCCGCTCGGGAGTGCCCCTGTCGCCGTGGCGACGACGGCGCCTGCGGGCGGCCCGCGCCCTGCTGGCCGCTGATCCGGTCGCCGGCGTACCCGTGAAGGAGGCTTCCGTATGACCGAGTCAGTGGCCGCCGTGCCCCCTGCCACCGGGGGGGCCTCCTCCGAGGCCGTCGTACGGATCGAGGGGCTGTGCAAGTCCTTCGACGGACGGCTCGTGCTCGACCGGGTGGACCTCGAGGTCCACCGGGGCAGCATCGTCAGCGTCATCGGGCAGAGCGGCGGGGGCAAGACCACTCTGATGCGCTGCGTCAACCTGCTGGAACGCCCGGACCGAGGCACGGTCGAGGTCGCCGGGGAGGTGGTGCACCAGGGCGGCCGCACGGTCTGCCGTGATCTGCCCCGGCTGCGCCGCACGGTCGGCATGGTCTTCCAGCGGTTCCATCTCTTTCCGCACCTGACGGCCGTCGAGAACGTCGTGCTCGCGCAGCGCAAGGCGGGCGTGCCCGAAGAACGGGCGCTGGAGCGGGCCGTGGCGCTGCTGCGGCGGGTCGGTGTGGCCCACCGTGCCCTCGGCCGGCCCGAGCAGCTCTCCGGTGGCGAACAGCAGCGCGTCGCCATCGCGCGCGCCCTCGCCCTTACGCCCGAGGTGCTGCTCTTCGACGAGCCCACCTCCTCCCTGGACCCCGAGGCCACCCGGGAGGTACTGAGCGTGATGCGTGAACTCGCCGCCGACGGGATGACGATGCTGCTGGTCACTCACGAGCTGCCCTTCGCCCGCGAGGTGTCCGACCATGTCGTCTTCGTCGACGGTGGCCGGATCGTGGAGGAGGGCCGGCCCGAGGACGTCCTGGACACCCCCGCCGAGGCCCGCACCCGGGAGTTCCTCGCGTCGTACGGGAACGCGTCATGAGCGCCGCGTCCGGTTCGAGCGGCCCGGTCGTCGTCGTGGGCGGCGGTGTCGTGGGGCTGTGCACGGCGTACTACCTGGCCGCAGCGGGCCGTGAGGTGGAGGTGGTCGAGCGGCGGCAGCTGGGTTCCGGGGTGTCGCGGGGCAACGCGGGCTGGGTCTGCCTCAGCCACTCGACGCCGGTGCCGGCCCCGGGCGTGGTGCGCTACGCCCTGCGCTCGCTCGGCCGCCCGGACTCTCCGCTGTATCTGCGGCCCCTTCCGGACCCGGCGTTCGTCCGGTGGCTCTGGCGGTTCTGGCGCAGCAGCACACCGGCCGCCTTCCGGCGCGGCTACGCGGCGATCGCCGAGCTGAACCGTGACACCTTCGGCCTGTTCGACGGGATGCGCGAGGCAGGCGTGGACACGACGCTGACCCGGCCCGGCATGGTGCACGCCTTCCTGTCGCCGGCCGAGGCACGGCACCACCTCGCGATCCAGCGGGAGATGGCGGACGGGCACTATCCCGTGCCCGACGACATCACCACGGGCGCCGAGGCTCGCCTCCTGGACGAGGCCCTGTCACCGGCCGTACGCGCGGCCTACCTCGTGGCGGGGGAGGGCGTGGTCGACCCGGAGGCGTTCGCGCGTGCCCTGGGTGAGGCGCTGGCCGCCGCGGGCGTGAAGATCCACGAGAACGCCGAGATCACCGGGTTCCGGTCGGCGGGCGGCCGGGTCACCGCCCTGCGCACCGCCGACAGCGAGCTGCCCTGCTCGGCGGTCGTCGTCGCCGCCGGCATGCGCTCCCCGGGACTGCTCCGGCGGCTCGGCCACCACTTGCCCCTCCAGGCCGGCAAGGGCTACAGCTTCTCCGTGGACCTCGATCCGGCGCCCCGGCACACGCTGTACTTCGGCGAACGCCGGGCCGTCGCCTCACCGATCGGCGGCACCACGCGGATCGGCGGCACGATGGAGCTCAGCGGCAACAACAACCGTCTCGACTGGCGCCGTATCGTCGCGGTCGCCCTTGCGAGCCGGCACTACCTGGGCCGCTGGTTCGACGACCCGGACGACCTGGTCGGCCTGATCCGTGACCCCTGGGTGGGCGGGCGGCCGTTCCTCCCCGACGGGCTTCCGGTGATCGACCGTGTCCCGGGGCACGACAACGCCTTCGCGGCCACCGGCCACGGCATGCTCGGCGTCACCCTGGGCCCGGTCACGGGGCACAGGCTCGCCGAGTACGTGGTCACCGGGCGGCGGCCCGAGGCTCTCGTGCCCTTCCGCTTCGGCCGGCTCCGCAGCTGAGCGCGACGCGGCCTGGTGGGCGAGCTTTTTGTCGGTGTACGGTCATTCTGCCCGGTCCGTGCACCTGTCTCGTCCTCCGGAGGACAGTCATGACGTTGCCCTGGTTACGGATGCTGGTCGCGTCGGCCGCGTCGACGGTGTTGCTCGGCACGTCCGCCGTGGCCACCACCGCCGCACCGGACAAGAAATCGGTGGCGGCGAGCGTGCACACCGCCGGGCGGGTCGAGGACGGCGGGGACGTGCTCCGGTACAGCTGGCCGGGCGTGTACTTCGAGGGCCGGATCAGGGGCACCGGCGTCGGCATCGTGCTCGACGACCCGGCCGCCGACTACGACGTCCAGGTCGACGGAGCGACGGTGGCGACCCTCGTCACACCGGGCAGGACCACCCACTGGGTCGACGGCCTGGGCAAGGGAGTGCACACCGTACGGCTCGTCAAACGCAACGACACCCCGTGGAGCACCAGCGCGTTCGGCGGCTTCGTCGCCGCGCCGGGCGGTGCCGTGCTGGCCCGGCCGACCGCCCGCAGCCGCCAGATCGAGTTCGTCGGCGACTCCCTCACGGCGGGCTACGGCAACCTCTCGGCCTCCCGCGACTGCACCGGCGAGCAGGTCGCCCGCACCACCAACGCCGACGTGAGCTATGCCGCCCTCACCGCCCGGCGGCTGCGCGCCGACTACCAGATCAACGCGTACTCGGGCCGGGGCATAGTGCGCAACTACAACGGAGGCTCGCCGGAGGAGAACTACCGCACCTTCTACGACCGCGCGCTGCTGAACGTGCCGGGCGACGTCTGGCAGAACCCGGGCACCTGGCGGCCGCGGCTCGTGGTGGTCCACCTCGGCACCAACGACTTCTCGACCCCGATCAACCCGGGCGAGCCCTGGACGGACGAGAGCCTCGCCGCCGCGTACCGGAGCGCCTACAGCGGCTTCCTCCAGAAGCTGCGGACGCGCTACGGGCCCGGGACCACCCTGCTGGCCGTCGGTGCGGGGCCGTTCGCCGGACATGTCGAGCAGGTGGTCCAGGAGCACACCGGCGCCGGCGACCGCCGGGTCCGCTACTGGCGGCTCGACGACACGGGCCTGGACCACACCGGCTGCCACTGGCACTACTCGGCCCAGGACCACCGGCTCCTCGCCGACCGGCTCACCTCTTTCCTCGGCGACCTGCCGATCCGCTGGTGACGTCGTAGCCGGTTCTGCCCGCAGCGCGTAACGTGACGAACCATGAAGATCTCCATCCGGGACGGGTCGTCATGAGAATCCTCATCAGCGCCGACATGGAGGGCGCCACCGGGGTCACCTGGCCGGACGACGTGGTGCCGGGCGCCGCGCAGTGGGAGCGCTGCCGTTCGCTGTTCACCTCGGACGTCAACGCCGCCGTGCTCGGCTTCCACGACGGCGGCGCCGACGAGGTGATCATCAACGAGGCGCACGCGACGATGCGCAATCTGCTGCTGGAGCAGCTGGACGAACGGGCCCAGCTGCTCACCGGCCGGCACAAGGCGCTGTCCATGGTGGAGGGCGTGCAGCACGGCGACGTCGACGGCATCGCGTTCGTCGGCTACCACGCGGGCGCCGGCATGGAGGGCGTCCTCGCCCACACCTACCTCGCGAACCAGATCACGGGCGTGTGGCTGAACGACGTACGGGCGAGCGAGGGGCTGCTCAACGCCCGTGTCGTCGCCGAGTTCGGGGTGCCGGTCGTGCTGGTCACCGGGGACGACGTCGCCTGCGAGGACGCCCTCGGGTACGCGCCCGAGGCGCTGAAGGTCGCGGTGAAGGACCATGTGTCGCGGTACGCGGCCGTGTGCCGCACCCCTGCCCGGACCGCCGCCGACATCCGCGCGGCGGCCAAGGAGGCCGCCGCACTGGCGGTGCGTCACGAACCCGTGCACGGCGGCCCGTTCACCGTCGCCGTCGAGTTCGACGCGGAGCATCTGGCGATGGCCGCCACCGTCGTGCCGGGTGTGGACCGGATCGGGGAGCGGAAGGTGGCCTGCACGAGCGAGACCATGTACGAGGGCATCCGCGCCTTCAAGGCGGTCACCACGATCGTCTCGGCCGCGGTGGAGGAGCAGTATGGCTGAGCAGGTGGACGGGCGGGCGCTGGACGAGGTCGTGACGTTCACGTCCGACCTGATCCGGATCGACACCACCAACCGGGGCGGCGGCGACTGCCAGGAGCGGCCCGCCGCCGAGTACGCCGCCGCGCGGCTCGCCGAGGCCGGGATCGAGCCGACGCTCCTGGAGCGCACCAAGGGCCGGACCAATGTCGTCGCCCGCGTCGGGGGCACCGACCCCGGAGCCGGCGCGCTGCTGCTCCACGGCCATCTGGACGTCGTACCCGCCGAGGCGGCCGACTGGAGCGTGCACCCGTTCTCCGGGGAGGTCCGCGACGGGGTCGTCTGGGGGCGCGGCGCCGTCGACATGAAGAACATGGACGCGATGATCCTCGCCGTGCTGCGCGCCTGGGCCCGGCAGGGCGTACGGCCCCGGCGGGACATCGTCATCGCGTTCACCGCGGACGAGGAGGCCAGCGCCGAGGACGGCTCCGGGTTCCTCGCCGACGCACACGCCGCCCTGTTCGAGGGCTGCACCGAGGGCATCAGCGAGTCGGGCGCCTTCACCTTCCACGACGGCAACGGGCGGCAGATCTACCCGATCGCGGCCGGGGAACGCGGAACCGCCTGGCTGAAGCTCACCGCGCGCGGACGCGCCGGGCACGGCTCCAAGGTGAACCGGGACAACGCGGTGACCCGCCTGTCGGCCGCGATCACCCGGATCGGCGAGCACGAATGGCCCCTGCGGCCGACCGCGACCGTGCGCGCGGCGCTCACCGAACTCGCCGCGCTCTACGGCATCGACAGCGACCTCACGGACATCGACGCGCTGCTCGACAAGCTGGGCCCCGCCGCGAAGCTCGTCGAGTCGACCGTACGCAACAGCGCCAACCCGACGATGCTGAACGCGGGTTACAAGGTCAACGTGATCCCCGGGGAGGCCGTGGCACAGGTGGACGGCCGGTATCTGCCCGGCGGCGAGGACGAGTTCCGCGAGACCCTCGACCGGCTCACCGGACCGGACGTCGAGTGGGAGTTCCACCACCGCGAGGTCGCCCTGGAGTCGCCGGTGGACTCGGCGACGTTCGCCCGGATGCGGGCCGCCGTCGAGGAGTTCGCCCCGGAGGGACACGTCGTGCCGTACTGCATGTCAGGGGGCACGGACGCCAAGCAGTTCTCGCGCCTCGGCATCACCGGCTACGGCTTCACACCGCTGAAGCTGCCGGAGGGCTACGACTACGGGGCCATGTTCCACGGGGTCGACGAGCGGGTCCCGGTCGAGGCGCTGCACTTCGGTGTGCGGGTACTCGACCGGTTCCTGCGGACGGCCTAGGGGAGTGGGGGAGAGCGTGCGGACGCTGGCGTACGGGGCGTGGCCCTCGCCCATCGACGCGGCCCTGGCCGCCGCGCACGACGGGCACCCGGAGTACGTGGGCTTCGTCGGCGACGAGGTGTGGTGGACCGAGCCCCGCCCCGCCGAGGGCGGCCGGCGCACCCTGGTGCGGCGGCACGCCGACGGCACGGAGGAGTCGCTGCTGCCGGCGCCGTGGAACGTGCGCAGCCGGGTCATCGAGTACGGCGGCCACCCGTGGGCCGCACGCGCGGGCGACGACGGCCCGCTGGTGGTGTTCGTGAACTTCGCCGACCAGCGGCTGTACCGCTGTGAGCCCGGCGGAGAGCCTCGCCCGCTCACGCCGGTGTCTCCCGTGGGCGCGGGCCTGCGCTGGGCGGAGCCGCTGCCGCGGCCCGAGCGGGGCGAGGTGTGGTGCGTGCTGGAGGAGTTCACCGGCGACGGACCCACCGATGTGCGCCGCGTCCTGGCCGCGGTCCCGCTCGACGGCTCCGCCGCCCAGGACCGGGACGCCGTACGCGAACTCACCGACGCCCGGCACCGGTTCGTGACGGGCGCGAAGCTCTCCCCCGACGGGCTGCGGGCGGCCTGGCTGGCCTGGGACCATCCGCGCATGCCGTGGGACGGTACCGAACTGATCCTCGCCGACGTCGGCCCCGACGGCACCCTGCACGACGCCCGGACCGTGGCCGGCGGGCCCGGCGAGTCCATCGCCCAGGCCGACTGGACCCACGACGGCCGCCTCCTGCACGCGAGCGACCGCAGCGGCTGGTGGAACCTCTACCTCGACGGGAGGCCCCTGTGCCCGCGCGAGGAGGAGTTCGGCGGGGCGCTGTGGAAGCTCGGCATGCGATGGTTCGCGCCGCTCGACAGCGGGCTGATCGCCATCGTGCACGGCCGGGGCGCCACCGCCCTGGGCATCCTGGATCCCGAGACCGGCGAGGTCGTCGACGCGGCCGGGCCCTGGACCGAGTTCGCGCCCACCCTCGCCGCGCACGGCGAGCGGGCCGTCGCCGTCGGGGCCAGCCCGCGCAGCGCCTACGAGGTCGTCGAGCTGAACACCTGCACCGGCCGGGCCCGCGTCATCGGCGCCGAGCACGACGACGCCGTGGACCCCGCGTACTACCCCGAGCCGCAGATCCGCACCTTCACCGGCCCGGACGGACGCGACATCCACGCCCACATCTACCCGCCGCACCACCCCGGCTGCGTCGCGCCCGGCGACGAGCTGCCGCCGTACGTCGTCTGGGCGCACGGCGGGCCCACCGGCCACGCACCCCTCGTGCTCGACCTGGAGATCGCCTACTTCACCTCGCGCGGCATCGGCGTCGCCGAGGTGAACTACGGCGGCTCCACCGGCTACGGCCGCCCGTACCGCGAGCGGCTGCGCGAGCAGTGGGGCGTGGTGGACGTCGAGGACTGCGCCGCCGTCGCCCTGGCCCTCGCCGACGAGGGCACCGCCGACCGCGGCCGGCTCGCCGTCCGGGGCGGCAGCGCGGGCGGCTGGACCGCGGCCGCCTCGCTCACCACGACCGATGTCTACGCCTGCGGCACGATCAAGTACCCCATCCTGGACCTCACCGGCTGGGGCACGGGGGAGACCCACGACTTCGAGTCGCAGTACCTGGAGAGCCTGATCGGGCCGCTCGCCGAGGTGCCCGCGCGCTACGCGGAGCGCTCGCCCGCCACCCACGCCGACCGCCTCGGCGTGCCGTTCCTGCTGCTCCAGGGCCTGGACGACCCGATCTGCCCGCCCGTCCAGTGCGAGCGGTTCCTGGCCCGGCTGGAGGGCCGGCGGGTGCCGCACGCCTATCTCGCCTTCGAGGGGGAGGGGCACGGGTTCCGGCGGGCGGAGACCATGGTGCGCGCCCTGGAGGCCGAACTCTCCTTGTACGCACAGGTGTTCCGACTCGATCCGCGTGACATCCCGACTCTGGAGCTCAGCACGTGAACCAGCTTCTGCGACCGCCCCGGCTCGCCCCCGGCGCCCGTGTCGCCGTCGTCGCGCCGAGCGGGCCCGTGCCCGAGGAGCGGCTCCAGGCCGGGCTCGACATCCTGCGCGGCTGGGACCTCGACCCCGTGGTGGCGCCCCATGTGCTCGGCCGGCACCGCGCGTTGGACTACCTGGCCGGCACGGACGCCGAGCGAGCCGCCGATCTGCGGGACGCCTGGTGCGACCCGTCCGTCGCCGCGGTGCTGTGCGCCCGGGGCGGGTACGGGGCGCAGCGCATGGTCGACCTGCTCGACTGGGCGGCGATGCGGGCGGCGGGCCCGAAGGTGTTCGCCGGGTTCAGTGACATCACCGTCCTGCACCAGGCCTTCGCCAACCGCCTCGGACTGGTCACCCTGTACGGCCCCGCGGTCGCCGGCGTCGACTTCCTCAAGAACGCCCGGGCCCAGGAGCATCTGCGGGCGACCCTCTTCGAGCCGGAGTCGGTGCGGACCGTCAGGGCCGTGCCCCCGGGCGGCGGGGCGCTGGTGCCCGGACGGGCCCGGGGCGTCACGCTGGGCGGCTGTCTGAGCCTGCTCGCGAGCGATCTGGGCACCCCGCACGCCCACGCGGCGGCCCGGGGCGGTCTGCTGCTGATCGAGGACGTCGGCGAGAGCCCGTACCGCCTGGACCGGTACCTGACCCAACTCCTGCGCACCGGCTGGCTGGACGGGGTCGCCGGGGTCGTGCTCGGGTCCTGGGCGACCTGCGGCCCGTACGAGGACCTGCGCGCGGTCTTCGCCGACCGGCTCGGCGGACTCGGTGTCCCGGTCGTGGAGGAGTTCGGGTTCGGGCACGGGGAGGGCGCGCTGACGATGCCCTTGGGGCTGGTGGCCGAACTGGACGCCGGGACGGGCACGTTGACCTTCGGCGAACCGGCCCTGAGCTGAACATGCCGTTACTGAAATCCTGTCAAGAAACCCTCGTTTCGGTGATTGACGCTCCCTGACACGTGTCACACGATGACTACCGACCAAGTACCTACTGGTCGGTATTCGGGTTGTCCCCACCGTGGAGGTCCGTGTGTCCCGACGCGTGCCCAGATCCCGCGCGCCGCTCGCTCTCGCTCTGGGCGCCGCCCTGGCCGCCCCCCTCGCCCTCACTCCGCCCGCCGCCGCGGCGGATTCCTACACCGTCACCCCGCTCAAGTTCACCGTCCGGGCGGGCGGCCGGCCCTGCACGGTCGACGCCGACCTGTACCGCCCGGCGGGGGTGGACCGGGACCACCGGGCGCCCGCCGTGCTCGGCACGAACGGCTTCGGCGGCAGCAAGTCGGACGGTTCGACGGACTCCATCGGCAAGGCCTTCGCCCAGCGCGGCTACGTCTCCCTCATCTACTCCGGGCTCGGATTCGGCCGCAGCGGCTGTCTCATCTCCCTCGACGACCCGGCCATCGACGGGGCCGCCACCGCGCAGCTGGTCGACTTCCTGGGCGGCAAACGCGCCGCCGACGACGGCACCACCGCCGACTTCGTCACCCTCGACCGGCCCGGCGACCCACGGGTCGGCATGATCGGCGGCTCCTACGGCGGCGCCGTCCAGCTGGCGACGGCCGCCGTCGACCACCGCCTCGACGCGCTCGTCCCCATGATCACCTGGAACGACCTGGCGTACGCGCTGGACCCCAACAACGCCACCGGCGGCACGGGCGTCCCGGGCGCCTTCAAATGGCAGTGGACCAACGGCTTCTACCTCATCGGCGAGGGCCAGCCCCTGCTCCAGCCCAGCCTCGACCCGTCCCGCATCAACCGCCTCTCCTGTCTGCACTTCGTCACCAACGCCTGCCGGACCATCCACACGCTCAACTCCGGCGGCTACCCCGCCGACCGGACCGCCGAGCTGCTCGCCTTCGCCCGCAGCGTCTCCCCGGCGTCGTACCTCCACCGCGTGAAGACCCCCACGCTGCTGGTCCAGGGGCAGGCCGACACCCTCTTCAACCTCAACGAGGCGACGGCGACGTACCGGACGCTCCGTGCCCAGGGCACCCCCGTGAAGATGATCTGGCAGTCCTGGGGCCACAGCGGCGGGCTCACCGGCCCGGCCGCCGGTGAACTCGATCTGTCGAAGGGCAACCTGGAGACCAGCTACGTCGGCCGGCGCGTCCTCGCCTGGTTCGACCGCCATCTGCGCGGCCGGACGCAGGCCGACACGGGACCGGCGTTCGCCTATCACCGGGACTGGATCACCGACCCGGACCGCGCCTACGCCACCGCCGACGACCTCCCCGTACCGAGCCGCACGCTGTATCTCTCCGGCGACGGCAAGCTCGTCGACAACCGCAACAAGGTGGCCCGGGGCAGCCGCGGTTACACCAACTGGGCGATCCCCACGAGCCATTCGGAGAGCTCGCTGGCCGGCCTCATCGGGCTGCCCGACACACCACCGCACGACACCGAGGGCACCTACCTCGACTGGACCAGCACGCCGCTGTCACGCCCCCTCGATGTCGTGGGCGCGCCCCGGGCCACGCTCAAGGTGCACTCCCCGAAGGCCGAGCGCACCCAGAACTCCGGCGACGCGGCCGACAAGCTCGTCCTGTTCGCCAAGCTCTACGACGTCGCCCCCGACGGCACCCGCACCCTGGTGCGCCGCCTGGTCGCGCCGGTCCGGGTACCGGACGTGACCAAGAGCTTCACCGTCACGCTGCCCGGGATCGTGCACCGCTACGAGAAGGGGCACCGGCTGCGGTTCGTGATCGCGGCGAGCGACGACGCGTACTTCGGCAACCGGGGGATCAAACCGGTGACCGTGGTCAGCGGGCCGCGGAACACCGGGGTGCTCCGGCTGCCGGTCGCGGGCTCCTGACGGGAGGCCCGGCTACTGTGGCGGGGTGCCCCACAACGCATCCCGCTACCTCGCCGAAGGCCCCCGGGTGGGCATACGCCACTTCACCTACGGGGACGGCGCCGAGTTCACCGCCCGGGCCCGGGAGAGCAAGGACCTGCACCACCCCTGGCTCTTCCCGCCCGAGAGCGCCCAGGCCTACACCGCGTACGCCGGCCGGCTGATCGAGGACCCGTCCAAGGCCGGCTTCCTCGTCTGCGAGAAGGGTGACGTCCGCGAGAAGGGCGACGGGGCCATCGCCGGGTTCATCAACATCAACAACATCGTCGACGGCGGCTTCCAGTCCGGGGCGCTGGGCTACGGCGCCTTCGCGCACGCCGCCGGGCGGGGGCTGATGCGCGAGGGGCTGGACCTCGTCGTGCGGTACGCGTTCGGCCCGATGCGGCTGCACCGGCTGGAGATCAACGTCCAGCCCGCGAACGCCGCGTCGATCGCCCTGGCCCGCGGCTGCGGGTTCCGCCTGGAAGGCTTCTCGCCGAAGATGCTCTTCGTGGACGGGGCCTGGCGCGACCACGAACGCTGGGCGATCACCGCCGAGATGGTCACGGGGCCGGGGCGGCGCTGAGCCCGGCCCCGGCGGAGATCACGCGTTGCGGTCCACGTACTCGTAGATCGACCCGTCCGGGTGCAGCGCGATCAGATTGCGGCCGGCCGGCGACGCGATGGGGCCCGCGACGATGTGGGCGCCCAGTTCGGTGAGCACCCGGTGGGTGTCGTCGACGTCCTTGACGGCGATCGTCGCGGAAACCTTGCGCAGCACCTCCAGTTCGGCCGGGGGACCGCTCATCAGCAGGAAGCAGCCGATCGCCGCCACCTCGACACCGCCCCGTTCGAAGCGCTGGGCGTCACCGCCCGCCAGCCGCTCGTAGAAGGGGATCGCGGTCTCGAGGTCGTCGACGCAGACGCGCAGTGTGGCACCCAGAATCTCCATGAGGACGAGCCTAGTTACGCGCCAGGGGGCGAGGGTACCCGGCCGGGTATGAAGCCGATGGATCACCTGGAGCATCTGGACAAACATCTGGTTGACGAGCTGGCACAGGTGGCGCGTGAGACCGTACGGGACGAACTGCGCGAGCAGACACGCAAGCAGCGCCGCAGGGCCACGCTGTACGCCGCGTCCGGCGCCCTCGCCCTGTACGCGGGCGCGGCCCTCGCACTCGCCGTGGGACTGGCCCTCGCCCTCGGCCTGCCCGACTGGGCGGCGGCGCTGATCACCGCCGCGATCCTGGGCGCCGCGGCCTATGTGCTGCGCGGCATGGCCCGGCCGGACCGCCCGGGTTCCGGGCACGGGGCCGGTGCGGTCCCGGGCCAGGATGACGCGGGCCGGGCCGCCGCCGCGGCCGATGGTCTGCCGTATCCGCCCGTGCCGCCGGCCCCGCCCGCCGGGCCCGCCCCGGGCACGGTGCCCCCGCGGCCGACGGACGCCCCGGACGTACCCCGCCCCAAGGGGTGACGCGGGTGCGCTCCGCCGGACTTCAACACCCGCTCGAACGACCGGGTGTTGAAGTCCGGCGAAGCGTCAGAGGCTCTGCTGGAGCTGCGGCAGCACCTTCGTGCGGTAGAAGTCGAAGAAACCCCGCAGGTCGGGGCCGATCTGATTGACGTAGACGCGGTCGAAGCCCGCGTCGGAGAACCGCTGCAGCTCGGCCACGTGGTCGTCCACGTCGTCCCCGCACACCCGGTTCTCGCGCACCATGTCCTCGGTGACCAGTCGCTGCGCCTGCTCGAAGTGTTTCGGGGAGGGCAGCACCTGGCCCAGCTCCCCCGGCAGCTGCTCGTTCGCCCAGAGCCGGTGGACGGTCCGCACGGCCTCGTCCTTGTCCGTGTCGTAGCAGACCTTGGTGCCGCCGCTGACCAGTTTTCCGCCGCCTCCGCCCTTGCGGTACTGCTCCACCATCGCCTCGTCCGGCGCGACGGTGATGTAGCCGTCGCCGACGCGGGACGCCAGCTGGGTCGCCGCCGGGCCGAAGCCGGAGATGTCGATCGGGACGGGCTCGTCCGGCACCGTGTACAGGCGGGCGTTCTCCACCGTGTAGTGCGGCCCGTGGTGGTTCACCTCCTCGCCCGTGAACAGCCGGCGCATCACCTGGATGGCCTCCTCCAGCATGTCCAGACGGACATGGGCCGGCGGCCAGTGGTCACCCAGGATGTGCTCGTTGAGCGCTTCGCCGGAGCCGACGCCGAGCCGGAAGCGGTTGCCCGTCATCACCGCGCTGGTCGCCGCGGCCTGCGCCACCACCGCCGGGTGCATCCGCACGGTCGGACAGGTCACCGCCGTCTCGATCGGCAGGGACACCGCCTCGGACAGCGCGCCGATCACCGACCAGACGAACGGGCTCTGGCCCTGCTCGTCGTTCCACGGGTGGTAGTGGTCCGAGATCCACAGCGCCTGGAATCCGGCCTGCTCGGCCATCCGCGCCTGCTCGATCAGCTCGGCGGGTCCGTACTGCTCGCACGAGAGGAAATAACCGTACTCGGGCATGGGGGAGTGCCTCCGCGACGTGGGCGGTCCGTATCCCGCCCCGGGTACCCGGGCGCCGGGGCGGAAACCGGCGGGGTGCGGGCCGGGCGGACGTTTGGGTGCCCTGGCCAGGGGGACGCGGAAGGCTCCCGAGGTACGCGACAGCGCCGGAGGTGAACCGTGAGTCGACCCCGCATCGTGATCGTCGGTGCCGGCTTCGCCGGTTACCGTGCCGCGCGCACCCTGGCCCGGCGGACCCGGGGCCGGGCCCACATCACCCTGCTGAACCCCACCGACTACTTCCTGTATCTGCCGCTGCTGCCCCAGGTGGCCGCCGGCATCCTGGAGCCGCGCCGGGTCACGGTCTCCCTCTCGGGCACCCTGCCGCACGTACGGCTGGTGCTCGGCGAGGCCGACCGGATCGACCTCGACGAACGCACCCTGCACTACACCGGCCCCGAGGGCGAAGGCGGCACGCTCGCCTACGACCGGCTGGTGATCGCCGCCGGCAGCGTCAACAAGCTGCTGCCCGTCCCGGGCGTCGCCGAGCACGCGCACGGCTTCCGCGGGCTGCCCGAGGCGCTGTACCTGCGCGACCACGTGACCCGGCAGGTGGAGCTGGCGGCCGCCGCCGAGGACCCCGAGTCGTGCGCCGCGCGCTGCACCTTCGTCGTGGTCGGCGCCGGCTACACCGGCACCGAGGTCGCCGCGCACGGGCAGATGTTCACCGACGCGCAGGTCCGCAAGCACCCGCTGCGGCAGGGCATGCGACCGCGCTGGATCCTGCTGGACGTGGCGCCGCGGGTGCTGCCCGAGATGGACGACAAGCTCTCCGCGACGGCCGACCGTGTGCTGCGGCAGCGGGGCGTGGACGTGCGGATGGGGACCTCCGTGAAGGAGGCCCTGCCCGACGGGGTCGTACTGAGCGACGGCGAGTTCGTCGAGACCCGGACGCTGGTGTGGTGCGTGGGCGTACGGCCCGATCCGCTGGTCGAGTCCCTCGGGCTGCCGTTGGAGGAGGGGCGGCTGCTCGTCGACCCGCACCTCCAGGTGCCGGGGCGGCCGGAGCTGTTCGCGTGCGGTGACGCGGCCGCGGTGCCCGATCTGGAGAAGCCGGGCAGCTATACGCCGATGACCGCGCAGCACGCCTGGCGGCACGGCAAGGTCGCGGCCGAGAACGTCGCCGCGTCGCTCGGCCTCGGCGGGGAGCGCAAGCCCTACCGCCATCGCGACCTGGGCTTCGTCGTCGACCTGGGCGGTGCGAAGGCGGCGGCCAATCCGCTCGGCGTGGCGCTGTCCGGGGTACCGGCGGGTGCGGTGACGCGTGGCTATCACCTCGCCGCCATGCCCGGCAACCGGGTCCGGGTCGCCGCCGACTGGCTGCTGGACGCCGTACTGCCGCGCCAGGCCGTGCAGTTGGGGCTCGTACGGTCCTGGTCCGTGCCCCTGGACACGTCGTCTCCGGAGGTGGCCCGGGTCCCGGGCGGGCCCGGGAGGCGGCACGAGGCGAGCGCCCGCTCGGGGCCGGGCGCCGCGGTCCGGGCCGACACCTACGACGGGGGGACCGGCGCCGGTCCCGGGAAGGGCCGGGCCGGAGACGAGCCCGCGAAGGGGCAGCCCGGATCCGGGGTGAAACTGTCCGGATCCGGGGCCGCGGAGCGCCGCTCGGAAACGGAGCTCGCCAAGGGCCGGCCGGGTGGCGGGCCGGCCAGGACCTGGCCCGCCGACAAGCCCGCCAAGGGACCGCTCGGCGGTACCCGGGCCAGGAGCCGGCCCGGCGGCGAGCCTGCCGAGGGGCGGCCGGGTGGTGAGCCTGCCGAGGGGCGGCGGGGTGGTGAGCCTGCCGAAGGGCAGCCGGGTGGCGAACCCGCGCGGAACCAGCCCGGCGGTGAACCCGCGCGGAACCAGCCCGGCGGTGAACCCGCCAAGAGCCAGCCGGGCGGCGAGCCCGCCAAGAGCCAGCCCGTGCCCGCTCCAGAGCCCCCTGACGATCAACCACCCCCGGGCCCCGATATCGCCCCCGGCCCCGTCAAGCGTTCCGACGCACCGGACCACTCCGCGAAAGGAGACTCATGAACACCGGTGAACTCACCGAACTCGGCCAGCAGCTGCGCGTGGACAGTGTCCGCGCTGCCGCCGCCGCGGGCTCCGGGCACCCGACGTCCTCGATGTCCGCGGCCGACCTGCTGGCCGTCCTGCTCGCACACCACTTCCGCTACGACTTCGACCGCCCCGCCCACCCCGGCAACGACCGCTTCGTCCTGTCCAAGGGACACGCCTCGCCGCTGCTGTACTCCGCGTACAAGGCGGCCGGCGCCATCGACGACGAGGAACTGCTCACCTTCCGCAAGCTGGGCAGCCGCCTCGAAGGGCACCCCACACCGCAGCGCCTGCCCTGGGTCGAGACGGCCACCGGCTCGCTCGGGCAGGGCCTGCCGGTCGGTGTCGGCATCGCGCTGGCCGGCAAGCGGCTGGACCGCACCGGCTACCGCACCTGGGTGCTGTGCGGCGACAGCGAGCTGGCCGAGGGATCCGTGTGGGAGGCCGCCGAGCACGCCGGGTACGAGCACCTGGACAACCTCACCGTGATCGTCGACGTCAACCGGCTCGGCCAGCGCGGCCCGACCCGGCACGGCCACGACCTGGACGCCTACGCCCGCCGCTTCCAGGCCTTCGACTGGCACACCATCGAGGTCGACGGGCACGACGTGGACGCCGTCGACCGTGCCTACGGTGAGGCCGCCTCCACCAAGGGCCAGCCCACCGCGATCCTCGCCCGCACCCTCAAGGGCAAGGGCGTCGAGGGCGTCCAGGACCGCGAGGGCCTGCACGGCAAGCCGCTGCCGGAGGCCGAGGAGGCGATCGCCGAACTCGGCGGTCCGCGGGACATCCGCGTTCAGGTGCAGGAACCGCCGGCCGCCCGCATGCTGCACGCCGTCCACACCGGGGACTACGAACTCCCCAGGTGGGACAAGGGCGAGGAGGTCGCCACCCGCAACGCCTTCGGCGAGGCACTCGCCGCGCTCGGCACCGGCCGCGGCGACATCGTCGCCCTGGACGGCGAGGTCGGCGACTCCACCCGCGCCGAGTTCTTCGCCAAGGAGCACCCCGACCGCTACTTCGAGTGCTACATCGCCGAGCAGCAGATGGTCGCCTCGGCGGTCGGGCTCGCCGCACGCGGCTGGATGCCGTACGCCGCCACGTTCGCGGCCTTCCTGACCCGGGCCCACGACTTCATCAGGATGGCGTCCGTCAGCGGCTCCGGCATCAACCTCGTCGGCTCGCACGCCGGGGTCGCCATCGGCCAGGACGGGCCCAGCCAGATGGGCCTGGAGGACCTGGCGATGATGCGGGCGGTGCACGGCTCGACCGTGCTGTACCCGTGCGACGCCAACCAGACCGCCCGGCTCGTCGGCGCGATGGCCGGTCTCGAGGGCGTCCGCTACCTGCGCACCTCGCGCGGCGAGAGCGCGGTGCTCTACGGCCCCGACGAGGAGTTCCCGGTCGGCGGGAGCAAGGTGCTGCGCTCCTCCGAGCACGACCGGCTGACCCTCGTCGCGGCGGGCGTCACCGTGCACGAGGCACTGGCCGCCGCCGACGCCCTGGAGCGGGAGGGCATCCAGGCGCGGGTGATCGACCTGTACTCCGTGAAGCCCGTCGACCGGGCCACCCTGCGCCGGGCCGCCGAGGAGACCGGCTGCCTGGTGACCGTCGAGGACCACCACCCGGAGGGCGGCATCGGGGACGCGGTCCTCGACGCCTTCACCGACGGGCGGCCCGTCCCGCGCCTGGTGCGGCTCGGCGTACGGTCGATGCCCGGCTCGGCCTCCCCGGCCGAGGCGCTGCACGCCGCGGGCATCGACGCCGAGTCGATCGCGGCGGCCGGGCGGCTGCTGGTGGAGGAGGCGGTCGTGCCGTGAGCGGCGGCGACGGCACGCGCAGGGTGCGGGCCGGCCGTCGCACCGTGGAGGTCCACCGGCCGGACAAGGTGCTCTTCCCCGGTGGCGGGGACGCCAAGGAGTACACCAAGGGCGACCTGGTGGACTACCACCGGGCCGTCGCGCCCTTCATGCTGCCGCACCTGCGCGGCCGTCCGCTGATGCTGGAGCGGCATCCGGACGGGCTCGGCGGCCCGAGGTTCATGCAGAAGAACACCCCGGACGGCTACCCGGAGTGGATCACCCGCGTCGAGGTGGCCAAGGAGGGCGGCACCGTCCGCCACACCGTCTGTGACGACACCGCCACCCTCCTCTACCTGGCCGACCAGGCGAGCATCGCCCTGCATCGCTGGCTGTCCCGTGCCGACAGCGTCGACCACCCCGACCGGTTGGTCTTCGACCTCGACCCCGCCGGCGACGACTTCGAGGCCGTACGCGAGGCCGCCCGGCTGCTCGGGGAACTCCTCGACGAGCTGGAGCTGCCCTCGGCGCTGATGACCACCGGCTCGCGCGGACTGCACGCGATCGTGCCGCTGAACGGCCGGCACGACTTCGACGAGGTGCGTTCCTTCGCCCGGGACGTCGCCGACACCCTCGCCGACGCCCACCCCGACCGGCTCACCACCGCCGCCCGCAAGAAGGACCGCGGCGAGCGGCTCTACCTCGACGTGCAGCGCAACGCCTACGCCCAGACCGCCGTCGCGCCCTTCACGGTCCGGCCCCGGCCGGGCGCGCCCGTGGCGACCCCCATCACCTGGGACCAGCTCGACGACCCGGAGCTGCACGCCCGCTGGTGGACCATCGCCGACGCCGTCGAGCAGGCCCGCACCAACCCCTGGTCCGGGCTGCTGAGCCGCGGCCGGGCGCTGGGACCGGCCCGGCGCCGGCTCGACGCCCTGCGCGCCTGAACAACCCGCGCCTCCCCGGGGCGGATGGCAGATGCATGGGACCGCAGAGGTTTGGCGAACACTCTTGCGGCCACACGGAGGGGGAGGTGGCCATGTCGAACACAAGAAACACGCAAGAGTCACAGGATTCACAGAAATCCCAGAACTCACAGAATTCGCGCAAATCGACTGACAGCGCGGCCGGAGACCGGCCGAGCCCCATGGAAGTGCTGCGCCAGGCGCGCGGCCAGCTCGCGGAACTCACCGGCATGGACGCCGAGTCCGTGTCGTCCTTCGAGCAGACGGAGGAGGGCTGGGCGCTGGAGGTCGAGGTCCTCGAACTCGAGCGCGTGCCCGACACGATGAGCCTGATGGCGAGCTACCAGGTCGACCTGGACTCCCAGGGGCAGCTCACCGGTTACCGGCGCGTGCGCCGCTACGAACGCGGCAGGTCCGACGCGCGCAGGCCCGGCGGCCGCTAGGCCGCCCGACCGGACCCACACCCAACGACAAGGAGGGACATCCGGCATGACAGTCGTACCGGCACAACAGTCCGGCGGCGGAGGCGGTAGCAGCGGTCTCTACGACGTACTTGAACTTGTCCTGGACAGGGGGCTCGTCATTGACGCATTCGTGCGAGTCTCCCTGGTCGGCATCGAGATCCTCAAGATCGACGTACGCGTCGTCGTCGCCAGCGTCGACACCTATCTGCGCTTCGCCGAGGCGTGCAACCGGCTCGACCTGGAGGCCGGGCCGCGCAAGGACCCGGGCCTGCCCGACCTGGTCGGGGAGATCACCGAGTCCGGAGCGCGCGGCAAGTCCAAGGGGGCGCTGTCCGGTGCCGCCGAGACCATCTCCGACGCCTTCAAGGAGGCCCGGTCCGAAGGCTCCGAGCGTGCGACCGAGTCACGTCCGCGGGCTCGCAAGAGCACGTCCGCCCGCCGGAAGGAGGGGCAGGAGTGAGCATCTACGTCTACGGAATCGCGGCGAGCTCGCACCCGGCGCTCCCCGAGGGCATGGGCGGCGTCGGCGACCCGCCCCGCCCGCTGCGCGTCCTGAAGGAGGGCGAGCTGGCGGCCGTCGTCAGCGACGCGCCCGAAGATCTGCGGCCCAAGCGCAGGGAACTGCTCGCCCACCAGAACGTACTCAGTGAAGCGGGCGCGGGCGGCTGCGTGCTTCCCATGCGGTTCGGCAGTGTCGCCCCGGACGACAAGTCCGTCACCGGGGTGCTCGCCGAGCGTGCCGAGCACTACAAGGAGCGACTGCGGGCTCTGGACGGCCGGGTCGAGTACAACATCAAGGCCAATCACGTGGAAGAGGCCGTACTGCACCAGGTGATGGCCGAGAGCCCGGACATCCGCGGTCTCGCGGAGGCCAACCGGGAGTCCGGCGGCGGCAGTTACGACGACAAAATCCGGCTCGGCGAGCTGGTCGCGGCCGCGGTCAAGGCCAAGGAGGCCGACGACGCCGCCGCACTGCAGGCCCTCCTGGAGCGTGCCGCCGACTCCGTGAGCGTGGGCCCCGAGTCCACCGGCTGGCTGGCCAACGTGTCGTTCCTGGTCGACCGGGAGACGGCGGAGGACTTCCTCGCGGCCGTGGAACAGGCGCGCAAGGACCTGCCGCACCTGGAGGTGCGGATCAACGGACCGCTGCCGCCGTACAGCTTCGTCGAGCCCGGCCCGACCGAGCCGGCGGGCACCGTGGCGAGCGGTACGGACACCGGAGTGGGGTGACGACATGGGCCTGATCTCGGAGGTGCTGCTGCTGCCGTTCGCACCGGTACGCGGCAGTGCCTGGGCCATCAGACAGGTGGTACAGGAGGCCGAGCGGATCTACTACGACCCCGCCACGATCCGGGCTGAACTGGCTCGCCTTGAGGAGCAGATGGAGGCCGGGGAGATCACGGAGGAGGAATTCGACCGCCTTGAGGACGACCTTCTCGACCGGTTGGAGATCGCTTCGCGCGGGAGCGCGGGAACGGGCAACGGGACGACACCATGAACCGAGTGGGACTGGGTCTCGCCATAGGGGCCGGATATCTCCTGGGACGGACCAAGAAGCTGAAGATGGCGGTGGCCGTCGGCGGCCTGGTCGCCGGGAAGAAGCTGAACCTGAGCCCGCGCATGGTCGCGGAGCTGCTCCAGGAGCAACTGCGGAACAACCCGCAGTTCAAGGAGATCGGCGACCAGCTGCGTGAGGATCTGCGGGGTGTCGGCAAGGCCGCCTCGGGTGCCATGGTCGAGCGGCAGATCGACGCCCTCGCCGACCGGCTGCACGGCCGGACCGCCCAGGTGCGCGACCAGCTGACGGGCGTGGTGCCCGGCGGTCAGGACGACGACGCCGAGGACGCCGAGTACGAGGACGCCGAGTACGAGGACGAGGAGCCCGAGGAACCCGAGGACTCCGGACTCGACGAGGACGAGGAGCCCGAGGGCTCCGGTGCCGACGAGGAGGAGGGCGAGGAAGAGGACGAGGAGCCTCAGGCGAAGAAGGCTCCCGCCAAGAAGGCCCCCGCCAAGAAGGCGCCGGCGAAGAAGGCGGCGAAGAAGGCTCCCGCCAAGAAGGCCCCCGCCAAGAAGGCTCCCGCGAAGAAGACTGCGGGCCGCAAGGCGGCGGCGAAGAAGACCACGCCCGCCAAGAAGGCGACCTCCGGGCGCCGGGGCGGCGGCGCCCGGTCCCGGCTGCCGAAGGGAGGCGGTGAGGGATGAGTGACACTCTCGGCTCGGCGAAGTCCGCCGCCAACGGAGCGACGAACAACCCGCTCACAGACCTGGCCCACAGCGAGGCCGCCGACCGGCTGAAGGCCGAACTGCAGGAGTACCTCACCGCTCAGGCCACGCGCATGCTGACCGGTGTGGGCCGCAAGCTCGGCGAGACCACCGGCAAGCTGAACGACATCGCCGAGGGCAACAGCCCCGGCTTCGCGAAGCTCGCGCTCGACGGCGGCCGCAAGATCGCCGAGGGCAAGGGCCCGCTGCGCGCCGCACTGGAGACCGGCGGCTCACGTATCAAGGACAAGGTCACCGGGGCCGTGAAGGGCCTGGCTGGCGGAGGCAAGGGCAAAGGTAAGGGCAAGGGCCGTTCCGGCAACAAGCCCACCGTCATCATCGAGCACATCGATGTCGGCGTACCGCTGCGCACGGCGTACGACCAGTGGACCCAGTACCAGGACTTCAGCACCTTCGCGAAGGGTGTCAAGGCCGCGAGCAAGGCCGACGACACCACCTCCGACTGGCAGTTGAAGGTCTGGTGGTCCAACCGCAGCTGGAAGGCGACCACGACCGAGCAGGTCCCCGACGACCGCATCGCGTGGACCTCCGAGGGCGCCAAGGGCACCACGAAGGGCGTCGTCTCCTTCCACCGGCTCACCGACAACCTGACGCGCGTCCTGCTGGTCATCGAGTACCACCCCGCCGGCTTCTTCGAGAAGACCGGCAACATCTGGCGCGCCCAGGGCCGCCGTGCCCGGCTCGACCTGAAGAACTTCGTCCGCTTCATCACGATCAAGGGCGAGGCGGAGGACGGCTGGCGCGGCGAGATCCGCGACGGCGAGGTCGTCCTCAGCCACGAGGACGCGCTCGCCGAGGAGGAGTCCGAGGAGGAGCGCCCCGAGGGCGAGGAGCCGGACGACGAGTACGAGGAAGAGGAAGAGGAAGAAGAGGAAGAACCCGAGGGCGAGTACGAGGACGACGCCGAGGCCGAGTACGACGAGGAGGCCGAAGGCGAGGAAGAGCCCGAGGAGGAAGCCGAAGAGGAGCCTGAGGAGGAGTACGAAGAAGAGGACGAGGACGAGTACGCCGACAGCGGGAGCCGTCGATGACAACGCCCAGCAGGATGCCCGAACCCTACGGCCAGGGGAGCAGTGCCAACCTGGCCGACATCCTGGAACGGGTGCTGGACAAGGGCATCGTCATCGCGGGCGACATCCGCATCAACCTGCTCGACATCGAACTCCTCACGATCAAGCTCCGGCTCATCGTCGCCTCCGTCGACAAGGCCAAGGAGATGGGCATCGACTGGTGGGAGAGCGACCCGAACCTGAGCTCTCGGGCCCGCCGTGATGAACTGACCCGTGAGAACGCCGAGTTGCGCGAGAGGCTGGCCCGGCTGGAGGAGCTGGAGCCGGGCCGCGCGGAGAAGAAGGAGGCCCAGTGACCGGACTGCGGTACGTCTACGCCGTCTGCCGCCCCTTCGGTACGCCGCTCCAGTCCCAGCTGTCGGGGGTGGCGGGCGATCCGCCCCGCGCGCTGACCCACCACGGTCTCGTCGCCGTGGTGAGTCATGTGCCGGAGCGGGACTTCGCCGAGGAACCGCTCCACGCCCATCTGGAGGACCTGGACTGGCTCACCGAGACCGCCCGCGCCCACCAGGGCGTGATCGACGCGCTCACCACCGTCACGACCCCGCTGCCGCTGCGGCTCGGCACCGTGTTCCGGGACGACAGCGGCGTTCGGACGATGATGGAGGCCCGCGAAGGGGACTTCCAGAGCACCCTCGACCGGCTGGAGGGCCGGGTCGAGTGGGGCGTGAAGGTCTATGCCGAGTCCGAACAGCAGGAAAGTCCCCGGCCCGCGCAGAAAGCCACGTCGGGCCGGGACTATCTGCGGCAACGGCGCATGCAGACCAGGTCGCACGAGGAGATGTGGCAGAAGGCCGAACATTTCTCGAACCGACTGCACGAAAATCTCTCCGCATTCGCGGAGGATTCCCGGCTGCACCCCCCGCAGAATCCCGCGCTTTCCAAGGCGACCGGGCGCAACGTAATGAATGCCGCATATCTGGTGCCGCGCGCCAATTCCGAGGAATTCGTGGAACTGGTGGACCGCACGAAGGGCGATGTGCCCGGACTGCGCATCGAACTCACCGGCCCCTGGGCGGCCTATTCGTTCGCCGGGGAGGCCCTATGACCGACGGAGAGAAGCCGTGACCGTAGTGGAACGCCGTGAGGTCGCCCTCGTGGACCTGCTCGACCGGCTGCTCGCCGGCGGCGTCGTGATCACGGGGGACATCACGCTGCGCATCGCCGACGTCGACCTGGTCCGCATCGACCTCAACGCGCTCATCAGCTCGGTGAACGCCCAGGTGTCCTCACCGTTCGAGGAGTTGCTGTGACGTCAGCCGACAGCCCCCGGCCCCAGCCCCGGCCCAACCCTCGTCCGCAGCGCAACCGGATGGACCTGGAGCCCGACACCGTAGAGCGTGACCTGGTCAAACTCGTGCTGACGGTGGTGGAACTGCTGCGCCAGCTCATGGAGCGCCAGGCGGTGCGCAGGTTCGACGTGGGGGATCTGACCGAGGAGCAGGAGGAGCGGGTCGGGCTCACGCTGATGCTGCTCGAGGAGCGGATGGCGGAACTGCGCGATCGCTACGGACTGCGGCCCGAGGACCTCAATCTGGACCTCGGGCCGCTCGGACCGCTGCTTCCCCGGGACGGGGGCTGAATCAGCTTCCCCGGGACGGGGGGTTGAATCAGCGGCTAATTCACCACCTGTACCACCGGCCCCGGCTCCCGGATGCCGACGTGCCCCGCACGAGGAATCCCAGCAGCCACAGCACGAGAACCGCCAACGCGATCCACCAGAGTACCTTTACTGCAAATCCGGCACCGAACAGAACCAAAGCCAGAAGCAGCACCAGCAGAATGGGAACCATAATGTGAACCTCCTGCATTCAGGGTGTCCCCGAAATGGCGATTCAGGCTTCCTTTCGGCAGAGAATTTCTCCGTGCAGCACGCTGAACCAGCCGTCCTCCTGCTCACCCCACGCGCGCCACGCCCCGGCCGCGGCCCGCAGCTCCTCCTCGCCGGCGTGCCCGCCCAGCCGGGCCCGGTCCGCGTACGTCGAGGCAAGGGTGCGGTCGGCCCATAGTCCGCTCCACCAGGCCCGCTCCTGAGGCGTGGCGAAGGTCCACGTCCCGGAGCTCGCCGTGACGTCCGTGAGCCCGGCTCGCAGCGCCCAGGCCTTGAGCCGGCGCCCGGCGTCCGGCTCACCGCCGTTGGCCCGGGCGACCCGGCGGTAGAGGTCCAGCCAGTCGTCGAGCCCCGCGGACGCCGGATACCAGGTCATCGCCGCGTAGTCCGCGTCCCGCACGGCGACGATGCCGCCGGGCCTGACGACCCGCTTCATCTCCCGCAGGGCCCGTACCGGATCCCCCACGTGCTGGAGCACCTGATGGGCGTGGACCACGCAGAAGGTGTCGTCCGGATAGTCCAGGGCGTGCACGTCGGCAACGGCGAAGTCGACGTTGGCCAGTCCCCGCCCGGCCGCCGTGGTGCGCGCCTGCTCCAGGATCTCCGGCACCCGGTCGACACCGGTGACCCGTCCGCCCGGCACCAGCTCCGCCAGGTCGGCGGTGATGGTGCCGGGGCCGCAGCCGATGTCCAGGATCCTCATGTGGGGCTTGAGCGAGGGCAGCAGATAGGCGGCCGAGTTGGCGGCGGTCCGCCAGGTGTGCGAGCGGAGCACCGACTCGTGGTGCCCGTGCGTGTAGACGGCGGTCTCCCGTGGTTCCGGCATGGCGGATCCCACCCCTTCCGTTCTTCCGGTCGGCATGGGATCACCGTACGCACCGGGGCCGAATGATGAGACCCGCATCCTGCTATATGGACTGACGGAGCGTCAGTCAGTATCCGGTGATGGGCCGGTACACGGTCAGCGCCTCGGGCAGCTTCTCCAGGGTCACGCTCCCCTCGACGTCGATGACCTCGCCGTCGTGGGCGAGCAGCGTGCCGGGGGCCACGTGGTCCAGGCGCAGCCGCCCCACCTGGACGGCCGCGTGGACGGGCGAACGGGTCAGTGGTCCCGCGAGGGCGGCGGCCAGCAGTCGTGCGGCGGGCCGGCGCCCACCGTGCACGACCCGGACGTCGAGTTGTCCGTCCGCGAGGTCCAGCCGGCGCCCCGGCGCGAGCCCCACGCGGTGATAGGTGCCGTTCCCGGCGAACAGCAGCCACAGCGGACGCGTACGGCCCTGGAACTCGGCCTCCAGCGGATGCCGGCCGGTCCGCAGCACGCGCCGGGCCGCGAGCACGCCCGCCGGCCAGCCGCCGATCCGGTGCGACCAGCGCTCCCGCTCGCGCACGAGCTCCGGATAGACGCCGACACTGCAGGTGTTGAGGAAGACGCCGTGCTCGTCGCCGCAGCTGAACCGGCCGACGTCCACGCGTACGGCATCGCCCTGGCGCAGCGCGCGGGCCAGGTCGCGTGCGTCCTCCACGCCCAGGTCGTAGGCGAAGTGGTTGAGGGTGCCGCCGGGCAGCACGGCGAGGGGCAGCCGGTGCCTCAGGGCGACGCGGGCGGCGGTGTTCACGGTGCCGTCGCCGCCGCACACACCGAGGGCCCGGGCGCGGCCGGCCGCCTTCTCCAACTCGGCTGCCACGTCCTGCGGTTCGCACTCGACGATCTCGGCCCGCGGGAGTTCGTCGCGCAGGGCGCGGGCCCGCTCGGCGGTTCCCGCGGCGGTGTTCGCCACAAGCACGAGCCCCTCGCCCTCCAGCAGCGCGGGGACCTCGGCACGGGGGCGGGCCGGCGGGGTGACCTGCGACCGTGTCGGCACCAGGCCCCGCACGGCGAACGCGGCCCCCACGCCCAGCGCCGCGCCGGCCAGGACGTCGTTCGGGAAATGGACGCCGGTGCAGACACGGGACAGGGCGACCGAGGCGGCCACCGGGGCGACGACCGCGCCCCACACCGGGGACTCCAGGGCGACACCGGCCGCGAAGGCGGCGGCCGACGCGGCGTGCCCGGAGGGGAACGACGTGGTGATCGGCTGCCGCTTCAGCTGCCTGATCAGCGGGACCGGGTCCAGCGCCGGGCGGGGGCGGCGCACCGAGCGCTTGCCGAGGGTGTTGACGGCGAGGGAGGCGAGGCCCAGCGAGGCCAGACCACGGGTCGCCGCGCGGCGGGCCCGGGGCGTGCGGCTCGCCGCGAGGGCGGCGGCCGCCGCGAACCACAGGGCGCCGTGGTTCGCGCCCCGGCCGAGCCGGGGCAGGACGGGGTCGGCTCCGGGCCAGTGCCGGCCGGCGGCGGCCTCGAAGAGACGGCGGTCCAGGGCGAGGACGCGGTCGCGCAGGGGGTGGTGCCCGGGCTTCGTCGTGGTGAGGTCCAGGTCGGGGGTTGTCATGGGGCTGCGGGTACCCGGAGGGGGGTGGGCACACCGATGCCAAATCCGTTTGCCCGGGAAGCCCCGGCCCCGGAGAATCCCTGCCCATGGGTCACCTCGAAGCCGCGCACCTGGAGTACTACCTGCCTGACGGAAGGGCGCTGCTGGGTGATGTGTCGTTCCGGGTGGGGGAGGGGGCCGTCGTGGCCCTGGTGGGGCCCAACGGCGCGGGGAAGACCACCCTGCTTCGTATGCTCGCCGGTGAGCTGAAGCCGCACGGCGGGTCCGTCACCGTCGGCGGCGGCCTCGGTGTGATGCGGCAGTTCGTCGGATCCGTACGGGACGAGACGACCGTACGGGACCTGCTCGTCTCCGTCGCGACTCCCCGGATCCGCGAGGCGGCCCGCGCCGTCGACGCCGCCGAGCACGCCATCATGACCGTCGACGACGAGGCCGCCCAGCTCACATACGCCCAGGCCCTCGCCGACTGGGCCGAGGCGCGCGGCTACGAGGCCGAGACGCTGTGGGACATGTGCACCACCGCGGCCCTGGGCATCCCTTACGACAGGGCCCAGTGGCGTCTCGTCCGCACCCTCTCCGGCGGCGAGCAGAAGCGGCTCGTGCTGGAGGCACTGCTGCGCGGCACCGACGAGGTGCTGCTGCTCGACGAGCCCGACAACTACCTGGACGTACCCGGCAAACGCTGGCTGGAGGAGCGGCTCGCCGAGACCCGCAAGACCGTGCTGTTCGTCTCGCACGACCGCGAACTCCTCGCCCGCGCCGCACACCGCATCGTCGCCCTGGAAACGAGCCCCGCGGGTGCCGATGCCTGGGTGCACGGCGGCAGCTTCACCACGTTCCACGACGCCCGCCGCGAACGCTTCGCCCGCTTCGAGGAGTTGCGCAGGCGCTGGGACGAGAAACACGCCCAGCTGAAGAAGCTGGTACTGACACTCCGTCAAGCAGCGGAGAACAGCGCCGACCTGTCCTCCCGCTACCGCGCGGCCCAGACCAGGCTCCGCAAGTTCGAGGAGGCGGGCCCGCCCCCGGAGCCGCCGCGCGAGCAGGACATCAAAATGCGCCTCAAGGGCGGCCGCACCGGTGTCCGCTCGGTCACCTGCGAGCACCTGGAGCTCACCAACCTGATGAAGCCCTTCGACCTGGAGGTCTTCTACGGCGAACGCGTCGCCGTCCTCGGCTCCAACGGCTCCGGCAAGTCCCACTTCCTGCGGCTGCTCGCCGGTGGCGACGTGGCGCACACGGGGCGCTGGAAGCTGGGCGCCCGCGTCGTGCCCGGCCACTTCGCGCAGACGCACGCCCACCCGGAGCTGGAGGGCCGCACGCTCCTGGACATCCTGTGGAAGGAGCACGCGCAGGACCGCGGCGCCGCGATGTCCCGGCTGCGCCGCTACGAACTGACGAACCAGGCCGAGCAGACGTTCGACCGGCTGTCCGGCGGTCAGCAGGCCCGGTTCCAGATTCTCCTGCTGGAGCTCCAGGGCGTGACGGCGCTGCTGCTCGACGAGCCGACCGACAACCTCGACCTGGAGTCCGCCGAGGCGCTCCAGGAGGGCCTGGAGGCGTTCGAGGGCACGGTCCTCGCGGTCACCCACGACCGCTGGTTCGCCCGCTCCTTCGACCGCTACCTGGTCTTCGGCAGCGACGGCCGGGTCCGGGAGACCCCGGACCCGGTGTGGGACGAACGCAGAGTGGAACGCGCCCGCTAGGGGCGCGGGGAACCGCGCGACCAGCCACAACGCACCCGCACGCGCACTGCGGCAAGCACCCCGATGGCGGCTGGGCGCACAACGGCTCCGCTCACTTCCAGCGCAGCAACGCCCCGAGTCCACCCACCGGCGCCTCCTCCTCCGCAACCGCCAGCGCACGCGCGTCCGTGGCCACCGCCGACCGGATCAACGCGTCATCCACCCGGGCCGGCCACGAGTGCTGCTCGCCGAGGATCTTCAGATCCGTGCGCCGCACAGCCACCTGGTCCGGATCCTCGCCGATCCACACCTCGCGATGTGCGTCCGGCCCGTTCGGCCTGATCAGCAGCTCGTCGATCCGGTGCTCGCGCGCCGCCTCGATCAGCGCGGGCACACCCTCCACGGCCCGGGCCCGGCCCTCGTCGTCCGGGTTCCGGCCGGCCCGGAACCGCTCCAGCTCCGCCTCGGCCTGCCACGCCACATGCTCGGCGCGGGCCCGTTCCACGTCCTCGTCGAGGAGCCGGCTGCCGCTGCCGTGCGGCGCCTCCACGACCAGGTCGTGCAGCCGCTTCGGCAGCCGGTCGTGCACGGACCGCCGCTCCCGGTCGTCGCCGACGAGAATCAGCAGGTCGGCCTGCGTCTCCTCCTGGCACACGGCGAGCGCGTCGGCGATCTCCGCGGCGTTGTGCTCCCAGGTGTTCTCCACCCGCAGCTGGAAATGCCGCTCGGACCAGTCCGCGGAGCCCGTCCGGTGCACCGGCCACTGGCGCCCGGTGACGCCCCCGGCGCCCTCCCGGCTCAGTGCGCTGCGCAGCTCGAAGTCCGCGCCCTTGCGGTCGACGTAGGCCACCACGCACACCGGGTCCTCGCCGGCCAGCTCCAGCAGTGGTGTGACGCGCGGCAGCGGGGCCCATTCGGCCCAGTCGCCGGTTTGCGGGGGACGGGCCAGCGACGGGTCGAGGACGACCTCGCCCTCGCGGGCGAAGAGAGCCCGGCCGTGGGGTTCGGAGGAGTGTCGCAGATCCTCGATCGCGTTCTGCACGGCCCTGCAGGTCGCCTCGTCCGCGCCCTGCGCGGTCAGCTGCCTGGCCATCGCCTGGGCCGTCAGCTGACGCTCGTGAGGCGTGTCCTCCGTGTGGCGGGAGGTGTCGACGTACACAGAGGCCCACGGCCCCGAGTGTTCGTAGAGTGGGTGCAGAAAGGCGAGATCCATGGCTCCCTCCCGGGTGCCGATCGGGTGTGGTGCTCAGTTGCACCGGGCGGGTACCCGTACCGCATGAACGAACACGACGAGCGGGGCGACACCATGACCGGAGTGGACCCTGACCGGCTGGACGAACAGCAGCTCATGAAGGAGCTGGAGACCATCCACCGCACGCGTCACGACACGCTGCTGTACGGGTCGAACGACGCGCTGCGGGCCCACAACGAGCGCATGGCGCAGCTCGAGGGCGAGTATCTGCGCCGCAACCCGCGCCGCCCCGTGGCCGCGGGCCGCACACGTGAAGGGGCCCGGGAGCGGGGGAGCGGGGAGTCGGCGACTCCCACGACCCCCGGCACCTGAGCCCCTCGAAGGTCACACGACCGGCGACAGCGCGGCAGACGCCATCAGCCGGCCTCCTCGGCGAACACGTCGAGGAAGGTCTCGCAGAACGCCTTCAGGTCGTCCGGCTTACGGCTGGTGACCAGCTTGCCCGCGCCGTGGTCGCAGACCTTGACCTGCTTGTCCACCCAGGTGCCGCCCGCGTTGCGGATGTCGGTCCGCAGGCTCGGCCAGGAGGTGAGCTCCCGGCCGCGTACGACGTCCGCCTCGACCAGCGTCCAGGGCGCGTGACAGATCGCGGCCACGGGACGGCCCTGCTCGAAGAAGTCCCGGACGAACGCGACGGCCTTGTCGTCCATCCGCAGAAAGTCCGGATTCGCCACGCCACCCGGCAGCACCAGCGCGCCGAACGAGTCCGGCGCGGTCTCGCCCACGACCTCGTCCACGGGGAAGGTGTCCGCCTTGTCGAGATGGTGGAACGCCTGGATCTTCCCCTGCTTCGTCGACACCAGCACGGGCTCGTGGCCGGCGTCCTTCGCCGCCTGCCACGGATCGGTCAGCTCGACCTGCTCGACGCCCTCGGGTGCGACCAGAAACGCGATACGCATGATGCTCAATGTCCTTTCCCGGAACGCGCGGTGCTCCGGCGCGCCGCGTCGCCCCACGCGTTGCTGCGGTTCTTCTCGTCCTCGATGCCCGTGATCGTGCTCACGCACCGCCCCGGGCGTCCGGCTCGGCGCGGCTGATGTCGGCGAGCGCCGACGCGGGGTCCTCGGCCTCGGCCAGGTCGCCGAGACTCACCATGCCGACCGGCAGCCCGTTCTCCACCACCGGCAGCCGGCGCACCGCGTGCTCGCGCATCAGCGTGGCCGCGGTCGCCACCTGGTCGTCCGGCGACACCGTCACCGGATCCGGAGTGCACACGGTCTGCGCGCTCACCGTCATCGGATCGGCGCCGTCGGCGACGGCCCGCACCGCGATGTCACGGTCGGTGAGCACTCCGATCACGTCCTGCCCGTCGGCGACCACCACGTCCCCGATGTTCTGCGTGCGCATCAACTGGGCCGCCTCGACGAGCGAGGCGTCCGGGCGCACGGCGACCACACCCGGAGTCATCACGTCCTTCACCAACTCGGCCATCACTGAGGCCCTCTCTCCGTTCCCAGGTCGGCGGGGGTACCGCGGCGCACCGGCCGGTGCGCCGCGGTACCCCCGCGCGGTCACTGCGCGTATTCCTCAGGCCCGGTCTCGCGGGCCCGGACCAGAGCCTGGGCCAGCTCCTGGACACTGCCGTAGCGCTCCTGCCGCGGCAGCCGCTCCAGAGCCTCGACGAGGGTGTCGGGCGCCTGGTGGCCGCGCAGCTCGCGGGCCAGCTCACGCGAGCTCGCGGGGAACGCCTTGCGGCCCAGGATCCGGGCCAGATCCAGCCGCACCGACTCCAGAGACGTCGGCGCACGGCTCGGTGTCACCGGCCCGTACGCGACCTCGGGGTCGTCCTCGGCGGCCGGCTCCGGGTCGTGCCACTCCTCACTGCGCGTGGGGTGCCCGGACCTGAGCAGACCCTGCAGTTCGTGCTTCATCTCGTCGTCCCGGTGGACGCTCAGCCGGTCGCTGCCTCGCTGCATGTCTCCCTCCAGACCTTCGGGGGTCCGCACCGCGTACCCGAACACCGGAAGCCGACACGGGTTCGGCACACCGGATCGCCACACCCGCCCTGGTTTGCGCCACGGCCTGGGGGAGACCCGGGTCACATCCCCCACACCTCCCTGGGGAAGGACCCGCCATGGCGATGCTCGCTGTGCTCATCCCGCTGCTCATGCTCGGAGTGGTGCTCGTGCTGGGCCGGTACGAGGAGCTGCTGCTGCCGCAGGAGAACGCCGACCGGCGCGAACCGGCCGGCGTACCCGTGTCCCCCGCCTCCGCGGCCGCCACTCCCTCTCCCGCTCCGGCCGGAACTGCCGCCCCCTCGCCCTGAAGCCCTGCTCGACCATCGCTCCCCGGTCCGCGTCGGGTCACCCTGCGCGACCGCGACAGACCTCTCCGGGTTTGTGTGTGAGGGCCGGGGGCAGGCGCACCTCAGTGCTTCGGACAGGAGGCACGCCCGTGGGAGCGGCGTGAAGCGTCGCCACCGGCGCCCCTGTCCCGCAGCGGATGCGCTCCCACGGTGACGGTCCGAACCAGAGCATCTGCAAGGGAATCGCGACGCATCATGCCGACTCACACGAGCTCGAAGCAGCACCCCCACGACGACGCCCCCGACACCGCCGAGGCCTTCCGCAGGCTCGCCGCCCTCCCCGCCGGCCCGGAGCGCGACGCGCTCCGCGACGAGATCGTCGAGGCCTGGCTGCCCATGGCGGACCGCCTCGCCGGACGCTTCCGCAGCCGCGGCGAGAACCTGGACGATCTGCGCCAGGTCGCGGCCCTCGGCCTGGTCAAGGCCGTGGACCGGTACGACCCCGAACTCGGCAACGCCTTCGAGAGCTATGCCGTGCCCACCGTCACCGGCGAGATCAAGCGGCACTTCCGTGACCACATGTGGACCCTGCACGTACCCCGCCGGGTCCAGGACCTGCGCAACCGTGTCCGGTTCGCCTCGCAGGACCTGTCCCAGACCATCTCCGGCCGCCGGCCCACCGTGGCCGAGATCGCCGAGCACGCGAAGATGAGCGAGGAGGACGTCAAGACCGGCCTGGAGGCGCTGGAGAGCTTCACGGCCCTGTCCCTGGACGCGGAGCTGCCCGGCAGCGAGGACGGGTACTCCCTGAGCGACGCGCTCGGGTCGCCGGACCCCGCGCTGGACACGGTCGTGGACCGGGAGGCGGTGAAGGACCGGCTGGCCGCGCTGCCGGAGCGGGAGCGGGCGATCCTGTACATGCGGTTCTTCTCCGACATGACGCAGAGCCGGATCGCCGAGGAGCTGGGGATCTCGCAGATGCATGTGTCCCGGCTGATCAGCCGGTGCTGCGGGAAGGTGCGGGAGCAGGTCATGCGGGATGTGGCGTAGGGCCGCCCCTGCGGGGGGACGTTCCGCGTCACCCGGTTGGAGGGTGCTGTCCCGCTAATGGGGTCCGGACGCGCGCGGCGGTCCGCTGGGCGGGCTGTGATGGCAGAGGGACATTCTGCCGTCGCCCGAAGGAGTCCCCTCCATGCGCCGCACCGTGCACGCTCTCTCCGCCGCCGTTCTCGCCGGGTCCGCGCTGCTGGGCTTCGCACCCGCCGTCTTCGCCGAACCCGCCGCCGAGGTCAGTCCCGCCACCGTCGAGCCCGGAGGGACGCTCACCGTCTCGGTCAGCTGTGATCCGACCGGTGGGCCGCCGCCCGACACCATCGACGCCACCTCGCAGGCCTTCGACGAGGGCACCGTCCCGCTGCGCAGGGTCACCGGCAACGACGACAAGGCGTCCGGGCCCGCCTACCGGGGCACGGCCCGCATCGCGTCCGCCGAGAACTTCGAGGGCGATCCGGACGCCCTCGGTGAGGACTCGGCGTGGACCGTCGACGGCACCTGCCCGGCCGCTCCCGGCGGGGAGGGCAAGGAGTGGAGCGCGACGTTCACGGTGGCCCACGGCGGCGGTGGCCACCACAAGCCGTCTCACCAGCCCACTCACCGGCCCACCCACAAGCCCTGCCCTGAATCGCACCACCCCCACGACACCGAGTGCGGCGGAGCGGTGATCCAGCGCGGGGTACGGGCCGGTGACGGCGGTGCCTTCACCGACTCCGTGCCGGCCCTGGTCGCGGGCGGGCTGCTGATCGCGGGCGCGTTCGGCGCCGCCGCGCACCGGCTGCGCAACCGGGAGAGCGACCCCTGCCGCTGACCTGCCCGGACCCTTCCGCGGCGCGGCGGAAGGGCCCCGCTTCCCCGGCCCGGCCCGCTCATGCTGTGACCGTCACAACCCGGCGGGTGCCCATGGGGCGGCAACACCCTGGGTACTCAGTGGCCGAGGGCACGAGCCGCACCGGACGGATCACCAGAACACGGCGGCACCAGGCACTGCGGAGGTATGGATGCGGCGGACGGACCCGCAAGGCCACGGCCCCGTCCGGTTCGGGCCGCCACTCCCCGAGGACGGGCTGCCGGTTCTGCCGGAGCTGTCCGCGGTGCTCGCCGCGGCGGCGTCCCGCGGCGGCCTCGAGCCGGTCGGCGGCGGCCCCGCGCTGCGGGAGGCCGCCTGCGGCTACTGGGACCGGCGCGGACTGCACTGCGCCCCCGACCGCGCGGCCGCCGGCCCCGGTGCGCCCTCCCTGCTGCTCGCGCTGACCGCCGCCCTGGGCGGTGACGTTCTGGTGCCGAGACCCTGCGCGGCCTGGTGGGCTCCGTACGCACGCCTGCTGGGGCGGCCCGCCTTCCATGTGCCGACCCCGCCCGAGAGCGGCGGCGTCCCCGATCCGTACGCCCTGCTGGAGACCGTGCGCCGGGTCCGCGCCGAGGGCGGCGACCCGCGTCTGCTGGTGCTGTCCGTCGCCGACGACCCCACCGCGACCGTCTCCCCTCCCGAGCTGCTGCACGAGACCCTCGAGGCCGCCCAGGGGGAGGGCCTGCACCTGGTCAGCGACGAGACCTGGCGCGACACCCTGCACGACCCGCACGACACCGTGCTGCTCAGCCCCGCCGAGATGCTGCCCGACCGGGTCACCGTCGTCACCGACCTGGCCGGTTCCCTGCTCCCGCCCGGCTGGCCCGCCGCCGTGGCCCGTTTCCCGGCCGGCGAGGACGGCGACGGCCTCCACGCGCGCGTGCTCGACGTCCTCACCGCGCTCGACGCCCGCGTCGCCGCCCCGGTCGCCGCGGCGGCCGGGTACGCCCTGGCCGAACCGGAACCCGTCACGGCGCGCGTGGCCGCCACCGTACGCCTGCACGCGGGCGTGGCCGCCGCCGCGCACTCCGCCGTCGTCGCCGCCGGTGCCCTGTCCCGGCCCCCGCGGGCCGGCCGGCACCTGTACGTGGACCTCGCTCCGCTGCGCCCCGCGCTGACCGCGCACGGCGTGGGCGACGCACAGGAACTGGAGGACTTCCTCTCCGCACGCCTCGGCATGCCCGCGCCGGGCGGCCACCGCTTCGGCGACGACCTCGAAGCCCCGCGCGTGCGGCTTTCCACCGGCGCACTGCTGCCCGCCTCCGACCCGGAACGCGCGGAATGCCTCACCTCACCCGCGCCGTTGGAACTGCCGCACGTGCGAGACGCGTTGGTCCGGCTGAAGTCGGTCTTCGACGATCTCCGCGACGAAGCTCAGCGATGGGAGCCTCCTCGATGACGCAGCAGTCCGAGTCGACCACAGGTACGACGACCACCCAGGAAGCCGACGCCCCGGCACTCCCGTCCCCGCTCGCGCCCCCGTACCCGCCCCTGGCCGAACCCCGGCCGCCGGCCGAGCGGAGAGTGTGGCCGCGCACCTTCCACGACCGGCTGACCGCCCCGCTGCCCGGCCTGAAGGCCATCGCCCGCTTCGCCCGCGAGGGCTCCGTGAGACCGAGTCCCGAAGGCCTCGCCGACATCCCCCGGCTCCCCTACGCCCCCGGCCCGCTGCCCCGCGTCGACGCCCGCACCATCGCCGTCACCTGGGCGGGGCACGCCAGTTGGGTGCTGCGCGTCGGCGGCCTCACGGTCCTCACCGACCCGGTCTGGTCCCGCCGGATCCTCGGCACCCCCGCCCGCATCACCCCCGTGGGCGTCCCCTGGGAAGACCTGCCGCGCGTCGACGCCGTCGTCATCAGCCACAACCACTACGACCACCTGGACGCCCCCACCCTGCGCCGGCTCCCGCGCGACACCCCCGTGTTCGCCCCGGCCGGGCTCGCCCGCTGGTTCCACCGCCGCCGCTTCACCCACGTCACGGAACTCGACTGGTGGGAAGCGGCCGAACTGGACGGCGTCCGCTTCGACTTCGTCCCGTCCCACCACTGGTCCAAGCGCACCCTCACCGACACCTGCCACAGCCTGTGGGGCGGCTGGGTGCTCACCGACCGGGACGGACAGCGCGTCTACTTCGCAGGCGACACCGGCTACGGCCACTGGTTCTCCCGCATCGGCCGGCGCTACCCCGGCATCGACCTCGCCCTCCTCCCCATCGGCGCCTACGACCCGCGCTGGTGGCTCAGCGACGTCCACTGCAACCCGGAGGAGGCGGTCCGGGCCGCCCAGGACCTGGGCGCGACCAGGATGGCCCCCATGCACTGGGCGACGTTCGTCCTGTCGGCGGAGCCGGTCCTGGAGCCGCTCACGCGCGTACGAGCGGCCTGGGAGAAGGCGGGTCTGCCCCGGGAAAACCTCTGGGACCTGCCGGTGGGCGCTTCCAAGGTGCTGCTCGGGAGCTGACCTCTCAGGGGCGCGGGGAACTGCGCGAACAACCACGAACAACCCGCACTCCGCGAACAACCGCGCCTCGAACGGCGCTACCGAACCCGCCGCACCAGACTCGGCACCGCGCTGATCACCAAGGTCAGCGCGATCGCCGCCACCACGCCCTCCCACGGCTCGTCGAACAGCGACCCCCCGAGAATCCCGATCAACTGATACGTCACGGCCCACGCCAGACACGCCGGCAGGTTCCCCCGGGAGAACCGCCGCAACGGCCACTCCGCCAGAAGACAGGCCAGCATCACCGGGATACGCCCCGCCGGCACCAGCCGGGAGAGCACCAGCACAGCGACACCGTGCGCGGCGAGTTTCTCCTGCGCCTGGGCGAGCCGGTCCTCCGGCGCCCGCGCCCGGATCGCCTCCAGCCAGCGCGAGCCGTTCCTCGACCTCAGCCCGCGCCGCCCCAGCCAGTACAGCGTCGCGTCCCCGAGAAACGCCGCCAGCGACGCCGTCAGGAACACCATCGCCAGCGAGAACGGCGACGCCTGGTGCACGGCGACCACGGCCGCCGAACTCACCAGCGCCCCCGTCGGAATCACCGGCACCAGCGCCCCGAGCAGCACCAGCAGGAAGAGCGTCGGATAGCCGACCGCCTGCTGTGTGGACGTCGGCACGATCGACGCCGGGGTGACGGCCGAAGCCGCCAGCAGGGGCAGACCGGCCTGCGCCACGGGCGCGGTCCAGGTCACCGCGCCACCTTCAGGCGCACGCTCTCCCCGTGCCCGAGCCGGTGCACCGCCACGCCGGGTGCGCGCCGGGCCGCCAGCCGTACGAACTCGTCGCCCGGCGCGTGGAACTCGTGGGGGCGCACGGCGTCCATCCCGATCGGCCAGTACGTGCCGTAGTGCACCGGCACCGCACTGCACGGCGCCAGTTGTGCCAGCGCCTCCGCCGCCCGTCCCGCGTCCAGATGTCCCTCGCCCAGGTACGGCCCCCAGCCGCCGACCGGCAGCAGCGCCACCTCGACCGGCCCGACCTCCTCGGCCATCGTGTCGAACAGCCCGGTGTCCCCGGCGAAGTACGTCCGGGCCTCGCCGGCTATGACGTAGCCGAGCGCGGGGGCGCGGTGCGGTCCGAGCGGCAGCCGCCGCCCGTCGTGCCGCGCGGGCACGGCCCGTACGA
Organism: Streptomyces purpurascens; assembly: GCF_045040895.1. Taxonomy (NCBI): domain Bacteria; kingdom Bacillati; phylum Actinomycetota; class Actinomycetes; order Kitasatosporales; family Streptomycetaceae; genus Streptomyces; species Streptomyces purpurascens. Next base: position 7,728,435 of record NZ_CP108341.1, read on the forward strand.
CCACCTCGCCGACCGGGATCTCGTCCCCGGGCGCCACCTCGCTCACCCGCAGGTGCGTGAGCCGGCGCAGTCCGGGCACGGCCCGGCGCGCGCCCCGGGGCACGAGCAGGCGCGTGCCCGGAGCGAGCCGCATCAGCGAGGGCACATGCAGATGGTCGGCGTGCAGATGCGAGACCAGTGCCACGTCCGCGTCACGGGCGCCGGACGGCGGCAGGGCTCCGCGCCGGCGCCGCAGGTGCGCGAGCCGGCGCGCGAACAGAGGATCGGTGAGCACGCGTACGTTCGAGTCCTCGACCGTGCAAGTGGCGTGACCCCACCAGGTGATCTCCACCGGCACTTCTTTGCCTCCTTCGCGCGACTCCCCGAAGCCTACGGGCAGGAGTAGGGTCGGCGGCGAAACCGGAGGTGAGGGGGGACGCCATGGTGCCGGTCCGGGTCACGGCGATCGCGAGTCTGACGCCGCTGGAGGAGCTGGACGACGATCCGTTCCTGGTCGACTCCCGCAGCCAGCACGCGATGTGCGCCCGCTGGGCCGCCGAGCGGGGCTATGTGGTCAGCCGGGAGTTACTGGTCCGGGGGCTGCGCCCCGACCACGGTGCCCTCTGGGACGGCGTCCGGCCCGGCCTCGACCTGTTCGTGGCGCCCAGCCGGCGGGTACTCGAGAGCGCGCTCGCGTCCGTGGAGGAGTTCACCGCGGAGTGCGCGAGGCGCGGGGTGCGCGTCGAGACGGTGGGGCACGCGGAGCCGGCGTACGACGCGGCGATGAAGGCGTGCGTGCACCGCCGGCTGTCGATGCCGACGGCCGGATACGACGGGCGCTGACGCGGCGACAGCGAAGGCGTGCCCTCGGCCCTGCTCGTCCCCGCTCGGCAGTGCGAGGGACAAAAGGCGTTCCCCGGGCGTTGTGACAGGGTGGACGAGGGCCCGCGGCGGCGGGCCGGGACGTGAGGTGGCTGGGCGTGCGGGGCGTGCGGTGGCGGCGGGTCGCCAGTCAGATCGGGCGGAGCGTCGCCGTGTGGGCGGTCTCCACCGTCACCCTGCTCCTGCTCGCCGGGATCCTGCCGGACTTCCGGCTCCGGTCGGCGGACGGCGACAGCGCCACCGACATCGCCGTCACGGCCGCCTTCGGCGCCGGCGCCTTCGGTCTGCTGTCGGCCGTGGTCTGGCCGCTGCTCGTCCGGCTCCTGCTCCTCGTACCGGCGCTCGTGCTCGGGCTGCTGGTGTTCTTCCTGAACGGCGCGCTGCTGCTGCTCGCCCTGCGTCTCAATCCCGCCGAGCGCGGCGCCGCCGCCCCGGAGACCGCCGTCGTGGTCGCCGCCGTGATGTCCGCCGTGGCGTCCGCCACCGGTGCCGCCCTGGCCGTGCGCGACGACGACGCCTACCGCCGCAGGCTGTACCGCCTCTCCGACCGCCGCCGCCGGTCCGGACCGCCCAGCCCGTCCAGCCCCGGCACGGTGTTTCTCCAGCTCGACGGCGTCGGCCACGACGTCCTGCTGGACGCGGTCGGCAAGGGCCTGATGCCCACCGTCGCCCGCTGGCTCGACTTCGGCGACGGCGGCCGCTCCACCCACCGCCTCACCCCCTGGCGCACCGACTGGTCCAGCCAGACCGGCGCCAGCCAGCTCGGCATCCTGCACGGCAGCAACCACGACGTCCCCGCGTTCCGCTGGTACGAGAAGGACACCCGCGAGGTGGTCGTCTGCAACCGCCCGACCAGCGCCGCCGAACTCCAGCGCCGCGCCGTCGGATACGCCGGACACGGCGGTCTGCTCGCCGTCGACGGCGCCAGCCGCGGCAACCTGTTCAGCGGCGGCGCCGAACAACAGGCCCTCGTGCTGTCCATCGCCACCCGCCGCCGCAGCCGCGAGAACCGCTCCCGGGCGGGCTACTTCGCCTACTTCTCGGATCCGGCCAACGCCGTGCGCACCGCCCTGTCCTTCGTCGCCGACGTCGGCCGGGAGATCGGCCAGTCCACCCGGGCCCGCCTGCGACAGCAGCGCCCGAGGGTCTCCCGCGCGGGCCTCTACCCGTTCGTGAGGGCCTTCGCGACGATCGTCGAGCGGGACGTCGTCGTCGCCTCGGTGACCGGCGACATGCTCGTCGGCCGCACGGCCGTCTACGCCGACCTGGTGGCCTACGACGAGGTCGCCCACCACTCCGGCCCGGCGAGCCGCGACGCGCAGAAGGTCCTCGAAAGCCTCGACCGGTCGCTCGCCCTGATCGAGAACGTCGCCGAGCACGCCCCGCGCCCGTACCGGATCGTCGTGCTGTCCGACCACGGCCAGAGCCCCGGCGAGACCTTCCGCTCCCGCTACGGCCTCACCCTCGGCGACCTGGTACGGGCCGGCTGCGGACTGCCCGTGTCGCGCAGGGCGGAGCGCACCCGCAGCGGGGCGGAGGCCCGCGCCGCCGTGCGTGCCGCCCTGCGTATCCCGGTCGAGGAGGGCGGCGAGCGGCACCGCCCCGCGCGCCGCTCCGAGCCGATCGTGCTGGCCTCCGGCAACCTCGGCCTGGTCTCCTTCCCGGACGTCACGCACCGGATGAGCAAGGAGGAGATCGACGCCCGCCACCCCGCGCTGCTGCCCACCCTCGCCAACCACCCCGGTGTCGGCTTCCTGCTGGTCCGCAGCGACGAGCACGGCGGCGTCGTCCTCGGCGCGAACGGCGCCGAGATCCCGCTGGCCGGCCTCGACGAGGACCCGGGCCCGCTCGCCGCGTTCGGGCCGGGCGCGGCCGACGCGGTGCGCCGTACGCACTCCTTCCCGCACACCGCCGACATCATGGTCAACTCGTTCCACGACCCGGCCGACGGCGAAGTCCTCGCCTTCGAGGAGCAGATCGGCTCCCACGGCGGGCTCGGCGGCGCCCAGGGCAGGCCCTTCCTGCTGTCCCCGCTGGTCCTCTCCGCGCCGGTGGCGGACGGGGCGGAACTCGTCGGCGCCGAGCACGTCCACCGTGTCCTGCGCCGCTGGCTGCGCGAGTCGAACGGCCCTCAGGTGCCGCTGGAGAGCAGCGAGGAACGCGCGGCCTGAAATTCGGCGCGTGCGCGGACGCGACGCCACGGGTGTGATCGGATGGGGGAAGGGGACCCGGAGACGGGCCCCACAGCGAGTCCGTACGCGAAAGGAAGAACCGTGGCTACCACGCGCTCCGCACACACCGTCTGGGAAGGCAGCCTGCTCGAGGGCAACGGCGTCGTCACCTTCGACTCCTCCGGTGCGATCGGCGAGCAGCCGGTCACGTGGGCGTCGCGCGCCCAGGAGGCGAACGGGAAGACCAGCCCCGAGGAGCTGATCGCCGCCGCCCACTCCAGCTGCTACTCCATGGCCTTCTCCAACATCCTGAACAAGGCCGGGACGCCGCCCACCAAGCTCCTCACCTCCGCCGACGTCTCCTTCCAGCCCGGCGAGGGGATCACCGGCATCCACCTCACCGTCGAGGGCACCGTCCCCGGCATCGACGAGGCGGCCTTCCTCGCCGCCGCCGAGGAGGCCAAGGTCGGCTGCCCGGTCAGCCAGGCGCTGAAGGCCACGCCCATCACGCTGACCGCCAAGCTCGCCTGACCAGATACACCCCCGTCGCGCGGGCCCGCCCACCAGGGGCGGCCCGCGCGTCGTCGGTTCGCCACCCGCGGCCGGGGTAGGAACCAGACGCTCTGGAACCGACGGGCCGGAAGGAACGCGATGCTGCCGGGAACGTCCCCGAACGCGACGGTGCTCGACTCCGCCACCCGTGACCGGACCCGCGTCCTGCTGCTGTTCAGCCTCTCCGGACGGCTCCGCCCCCGGGACACCGCCCTCGGCGCCCTCGTCGACCGCTACGACTACGGCCGCTTCGCCTCCCACCTGATGACCAGCCAGGACGTGCTCCCCGTCCCGGTCCTCGACGAACACGTCGCGCCCCGCCGGCTGCGGCTGCCGCACGGCGACCACGGCCTGGGCCTGGCTTCCCTGCGGATCCTCGTCGTCGCCACCCCGCGCGGTGACGCCACCCTGGTCGTGGACTGCGCCTTCGCGGGCGAGACCACGGCCGGCGACCTCGCCGCCTGGCTGGCCACGACCTGCTTCGACCGGGAGCGCATCGAACTCGACGACCGCCCGCTCCTCCAGACGCTGACCGAGCAGCTGGGCCGCCCGCTCGCCCTCGGCCAGAAAGTGCACCAACTCGTCTTCCCCGGCGGCCGGTTACAACGCGAACTGCTCAGCGCCGACGAGGCCCGCAAGGCCATCCTGCTGAACGAGATCGTCTACCGCGGCCGGATGCCCTGGAACCCCGCCACGCCCTACGACGCGAGCCTCGCGCCGCACCTCAGGAACCACGGCCTCACCCTGTCCGCCCTCGGCCGGGGCGTCTCCGTCCAGGCCGGCTGGGCCCCGCACGTCGAGAACGGCCTGATGCTCGTCGCCGTCGGCATGGTCTCCGCCCTCGCCGTGCTCCAGCGCACCCGGCTCGCCGCCTTCGCGATGATGAAGGCCAACGAGCAGGCCCTGACCGACTCGCCCACCGAGATCCGCTCCCTGATCTCCCGCCTGTCCGCCGGCGTCAACGAACTCCAGCTGGACCTCGCCTTCGGCGTCGAGGCCTACGTCGACAGCCTGCTGATCCCCGAGATGGTCATGGAGGCCTTCCAGTCCTCGCAGCGCGACGCGCTCGGCATCCGCGACAGCCTGGAGAACTCGGCCCGCATGGTCGAGCGCCTGACCTCGGTGATCAGCGCCCGCTCCGCCGCCCTGGACGCCGAACTCGCCGAACGCGACGAGCGCCGCGACCGCACCGTGTCCGGCCTCGTCGCCGCCGCCACACTGATCGCCCTGCCGCCGACCCTGCTGCTCGCCTTCTTCGGCGTGAACGGCACGAACGTCGACGACCACCGCTCCATCCTCGACCTGCGCGCCTACGGAACGGCCTACGCGCTGGCCTGGCTCCCCTTCGTCGTCCTCGTCGTGATCGGATACGTCCTGCTCAGACGCATCAGCACCCGCTCCGGCTCCCTGCTGCCCACGTCCGACGACGACGCCGTGCCCGTACCGCCGCCACGCCCGCCCTCCGGGAGCCCCCGACCATGACGCCACGCCCCGCCGTCTCCGCCCACCGGGGCGGCTCCGAGCGCGCCGACGCCGCCACCTGGGAGGCGTACAAGGACGCGCTGGAGTCCGGCGCGGAGTACGTCGAGTTCGACATCCGCCGCACGGCCGACGGTGTCCTCGTCGTCTACCACGACCCCCGGGTCGGGCCCACCGGGCCGCCGCTGTCCCGGCTCACGCACGCCGAGCTGAGCGAGCGGGCCGGATACGACGTGCCGGTGGTGGACGAGGTCATGGCGCTGATCGCCGGGCGACTCGTGGCGCACCTGGACCTCAAGGAGGTGGGCTACGAGCAGGACGTGGTCGACCGGGCGGTGGCCCTTCTCGGCACGGACGGACTCGTCGTGACGACGCTGGAGGACCGTTCCCTCGCCGCCGTGACACAGGCCTTCCCCGGGGTGCGCACCGCGCTGTCCCTGGGGCGCGACCGCAGGGACCTGGCCCTGGCCCGGCTGCCGGGGACCCGGCTGAGCGAGCTGTTCCCCGCCCGCCGGATCCGCGCCTGCGGTGCTCACGGCGTCGCCGTGCACCAGCGGCTGGCCAGGACCACCGTGCTGCGCGAGGCGACCCGGCGCGGCCTGTTCACCATGGTGTGGACGGTCAACGACGACACCCTGATGCGGGCCTTCCTCGCCCACCCGCGCGTGGACGTGCTGGTCACGGACCGGCCCCGGCGCGCCGTGGCCCTGCGCGGGCCCATCACCCCTTCGCGGCATTGACAACGGCGCACTCAAGTTTTGTGCTGGAGAGTGGGGAGTGCCCTGACGGAAGGGGACAGCGATGGGACGAGCGGTCGGGATCGACCTCGGGACCACGAACTCGGTGGTGGCCGTGCTGGAGGGCGGTGAGCCCACGGTCATCGCCAACGCGGAGGGGGCCAGAACCACACCCTCGGTCGTGGCGTTCGCCAAGAACGGCGAGGTGCTGGTGGGGGAGGTCGCCAAACGGCAGGCCGTGACGAACGTGGAGCGCACCGCCCGCTCGGTGAAGCGCTACATGGGCGACGCGAGCTGGCGTTTCCCGGACCAGGGCGACGTGGACGGCACCCGCTACCGGGCGCAGGAGCTGTCCGCCCGGGTGCTGCAGAAGCTGAAGCGGGACGCGGAGTCCTACCTCGGCGAGGACGTCACCGACGCGGTGATCACCGTCCCGGCCTACTTCGACGACACGCAGCGGCAGGCGACCAAGGAGGCCGGGGAGGTCGCGGGCCTGAACGTGCTGCGGATCATCAACGAGCCGACGGCGGCGGCGCTGGCGTACGGGCTGGACAAGGAGAACGACCAGACGGTCCTCGTCTTCGACCTCGGCGGCGGCACCTTCGACGTCTCGCTGCTGGAGATGGGCGAGGGCGTCATCGAGGTGAAGGCCACCAACGGCGACACCCACCTCGGCGGCGACGACTGGGACCAGCGGATCGTCGAGTACCTCGTCAAGCGCTTCAAGGGCCAGTACGGCGTCGACCTCGCGGGCGACAAGATGGCGGTGCAGCGGCTGCGCGAGGGCGCCGAGAAGGCCAAGATCGAGCTGTCCAGCTCCACCGAGACGACGATCAACCTGCCCTACATCACGGCCTCCGCCGAAGGGCCGCTGCATCTCGACGAGAAGCTCACCCGGGCCCAGTTCCAGGAGCTCACCTCCGATCTGCTCGACCGCTGCAAGGCGCCCTTCCACCAGGCGGTCGACGACGCCGGGGTGAAGCTCTCCGCGGTCGACCACGTCATCCTCGTCGGCGGCTCCACCCGGATGCCCGCGGTGACCGAGCTGGTCAAGGAACTCACCGGCAAGGAGCCGCACAAGGGCGTCAACCCCGACGAGGTCGTGGCGCTTGGTGCAGCGCTCCAGGCGGGCGTCATGCGCGGCGACGTCAAGGACGTCCTGCTGCTCGACGTCACCCCGCTGTCCCTGGGCATCGAGACCAAGGGCGGCATCATGACGAAGCTCATCGAGCGCAACACGACGATCCCGACCCGGCGTTCGGAGATCTTCACGACGGCGGCCGACAACCAGCCCTCGGTCGGCATCCAGGTCTACCAGGGCGAACGGGAGATCGCCGCCTACAACAAGAAGCTCGGCGTCTTCGACCTGACGGGCCTGCCGCCGGCACCGCGCGGCGTCCCGCAGATCGAGGTGGCCTTCGACATCGACGCCAACGGCATCATGCACGTCTCCGCCAAGGACATGGCGACCGGCCGGGAACAGAAGATGACCGTCACCGGCGGCTCGGCCCTGGGCAAGGAAGACATCGACCGCATGATGCGCGAGGCCGAGCAGTACGCCGAGGAGGACCGGGGCCGCCGCGAGGCCGCCGAGACCCGCAACCAGGCCGAGCAACTCGTCTACCAGACGGAGAACTTCCTCCGCGAGAACGGCGACAAGATCCCGGCCGACACCAAGACCGAGGTCGAGTCGGCCGTCACCGAGGTGAAGGGACAACTGGAGCAGCAGGCGGACACCGCCGCCCTGCGCACCGGGGTCGAGAAACTCGCCTCGGTCAGCCAGAAGATGGGCCAGGCGATGTACGCCCAGGCCCAGCAGGCCCCCACCGAGGAGTCTCCCGGCACCGCGCGGGAAGAAGAGGGCGTGGTCGACGCGGAGATCGTGGACGAGGAGAAGGACCAGCGGGACGAGAAGGGCGGCGCCGCATAGGCCGGACCACCCTCGGCAGTCCTAGGCCGTGTCCGGACCGGTGTGCGCGGGCGGCAGCGTCGCACACACCGCGTCCAGGACCGTCGCGTACGGCGTACCGAAGTCGGTGAGCCTGGACCGGAGCCCGTCGAGGCCGTCGCGGTGCTCCGTCAGCAGCTCGATGCTGCCCGTGCGGGCCGCGAATTCCAGGACCGCGGGCAGGAAGTCGGGTGGTTCCTCGCCGGTGGTCTCCAGGCCGTGCGCGCGGTAGACCTCCTCGGAGGGCGCCGGTGCCGCCTCGCGCCAGACGCTCAGGTAGAGGCTGTGGTCCTGCCCGGCCTCGAAGACCTCGACGTAGTGCGCGGCCAGCTCCCGGGGCGGGGTGACGGCCGCGTGGTCGGCGAACTCCCTCAGCTGCGGGGCGGCTTCGCGCAGCAGCTGCAGCCGGGCGCGGAAGTCGTCGTCGGGGTACATCAGGCACAGCGCGGCCGCCTGGTACAGCAGCTCGAATCCGGGCATCGGACCTCCTTCGCGTGCGCTCCCTTGCCTGCGCCGTGCTGCCGACGCTAGGGGCGGGCCGGGGAGGACACCCGTCGACGGGGCCCGTACGGGTCAGAACCCCTCGCGGTACTCCCGCAGGAGCGTCTCCGTGCGCTGTGCCGAGCCCGCGCGGGCCGTCATGTGGTCCAGGACCTCCAGATGCGTGGAGACCTCCTTGCGGGAGTCCAGGTACAGCGCGCCCGTCAGATACTCGGTGAACACCATGTCGGGCAGTTCGGGCTCGGCGAACCGGAACAGCGAGAACGGCGCGTACGTCCCCGGATGGGGGCCGTCCTTGAACTCGGCGATCTGGAGCGTGACCCGGTCGCGCGCGGCGTACTCCAGCAGCTTGTCCAGCTGGTCGCGCATCACCTGGCCGTCGACGCTCACCGGGCGGCGCAGCACCGTCTCGTCCATGATCACCCACAGGTGCGGCGGGTTCTCGCGCTCCAGGAGCCGCTGCCGCTCCATGCGCAGCGACACGTGCCGCTCCACCGCCTCCGGTCCCGCGTTCGCGATGGTGCCGGCCTCCAGCACCGCACGCGCGTACCCCTCGGTCTGCAGCAGCCCCGGCACGAAGTGCGGCTCGTACGAGCGGATGATCCGGGCGGCGCCCTCCAGGCTCACGTACAGGCTGAACCACTCCGGCAGCACGTCGTGGAACCGCTGCCACCAGCCCGGCCGGTTCGCCTCCTCGGCGAGGTCGACGAAGGCGGTCACCTCGTCCTCGGACACGCCGTACGCGGTCAGCAGGATCTGCACGTACGGGATCTTCAGTGCGACGTCGGCGGTCTCCATCCGCCGGACGGTCGCGGGGGCGACGCGCAGCACCCGGGCGGCCTCGTCACGACTGAGGCCCGCCGCCTCGCGCAGCTCCTGCAGCCGCTTGCCCAGCACCACCTGGCCCACCGTGGGTGCGGCCCGCCGTTCACTCACGCCACGCCTCCCCAACGCGCCCAAGCCCGCGATCAGTCTGCCACGTACCGCCGCCAGTCTCCCAGGGCCGACGGCGAGGAGATCACGGGAGAGGACGTGTCGCCGGGGCATTACCCCGCGGGTAATCGACCGGGCGCGGCCGGAAAGCGATCGTGGACGTACCGGACCCCGGGCCGGCGCACTCCGGCCCGGGGCCCGGCTCCCAGCCGCACCATGACCCGACGGAGAGTGATGCCCCATGTCCGCGATCCAGCTCGCCGCACTCGCCCGGACCTCCGAGCCGCAGTCGATGCTGCGCCGCTTCCTGGCCCTGGACGCCGTGGTGACCGGCGCCAACGCTCTCGCCTACCTCGCGCTCCCCGGCCCCCTCGGACGCTTTCTCGGCGTCGGCTCCACGCTGCTGCTCGCCCTGGGCGCGTTCCTCGCCGCCTACGCGGCGGCCGTCGGCCTGCTGGCCTCCCGCCGGCACCCACCGGCGTTCGGGGTGCGGGCCGTCGTCGAGGCCAACCTCGCCTGGACGGTGGTGAGCCTGGTGGCCCTGGCGCTGTGGCTCACGCCGAGCACGGCGGGCGCCGTGTGGACGGTGCTCCAGGCGCTGACCGTGGCCGGGTTCGCCGTCCTCCAGCACACGGCCCTGAAGGCACGTCAGGACAGCAGCGACTGAAGGTACTTGGCCGTCGCCGGGTCGGCCGGGAGGAGCGTCTCGATGGCCAGCTCTGCGACGGTCACGTCCATCGGGGTGTTGAACGTGGAGATCGAGGAGATGAACGACAGCGTCCGCCCCTCGTGCTCGATCCGCAGCGGCAGCGCGAAGTACGGCACCGGCTCCGGGGGCTCCTGAGTCCCGGCCCCCGGATCCTCCTCGGGCACCGGATACGCCGCCACCTCCTCGTACAGCTCCCGCAGCGGCTCGGAGCGGTGCAGGGCGATCTGCCGCTCCATCTGCTCCAGCAGGTGACCGCGCCAGGCGCGCAGATTGCGGATGCGGGGGGCCAGGCCCCGCGGGTGCAGGGCGAGCCGCATCGCGTTCAGCGGCGGCTCGAGCAGGGACGCTGAGACGCCGTCTACCAGCGTCATGATCCCCCGGTTGGCCGCCACCACGTTGTACAGCGCGTCCACCACCAGCGCCGGATACGGCTCGTAGCCACCGATCAGCCGCTCGATGCCCTCGCGCAGCGCGCCCAGCGCCGGGTCGTCCAGCGGCGTCTCCGGGTAGCGGGGGGCGTAACCGGCCGCCAGCAGCAGCGCGTTGCGCTCCCGCACGGGGACGTCCAGATGCTCGGCCAGCCGCAGCACCATCTCCTCGCTCGGCCGGGACCGGCCCGTCTCGACGAAGCTGATGTGCCGGGCCGAGGAGTCCGCGCGCAGGGCCAGCTCCAGCTGGCTGACCCGGCGCTGCTCCCGCCAGGCCCGCAGCAGCGGACCCACGCCCTGATCGGCCGTGGACGGGTGAGTGGTCATGCCGGGACCGTAGTCGAGAACCGGCCGTGCCGGACAGGCGCACGCCTCTGACCAGGGTCTCGGGCGCCTCGCTGTGGCAGGCTGAGAGGACACCGAGGACCCCGGCGCAAGGGAAGGAGCGCAGCCCATGCCCGTCGAACCGCTGTCGCAGAAGGAGGTCGAGGACCGGCTGGCCGAGCTGCCGGGCTGGTCGCTCGACGGAGACCGCCTCACCCGCTCCTACCGGCTCGGCTCGCACTTCTCGGCGACGGCGATGGTCGTGCACATCGCCCAGGTCCAGGAGGAGCTCGGCCACCACTCCGACCTCACGCTCGGCTACAACACCGTCTCCCTGTCCGTCCACACGCACAGCGCGGGCGGCGCCGTCACCGAGAAGGACGTCGAGCTCGCCCGCAGGGTGGAGGACCTGGCCCCCGGGCACGGGGCACACTGACCGCGTGCTCGACTACGACAAGGAAGCGGCGCGGTACGACGCCTCGCGCGGCGGCGAGCCCAGGGCGGCCGCCGCCGCGGAAGCGGTGCTGAGCCTCGTACCGCCACAGACGCGCAGCCTGCTCGACCTCGGCTGCGGCACCGGCATAGTGACCCGGCGGCTCGCGGCCGCCCGCGACGGCATGCGGGTGACCGGCGTGGACCTCGCCCTCGCGATGGCCCGGCAGGCCGCCGCCCGGCTGCCCGGCGCGGTCGTGCTCGCCGACGGCAGACGGCTGCCCTTCCGGGACGGGGAGTTCGACGCCGTCAGCAGCGTGTGGCTGCTGCACCTGGCCGCCGGGCCCGCCGAGGTGCGGACCATCGTCGGCGAGTGCGCTCGGGTGCTGCGGCCCGGCGGGGTCTACGTCACCACGGTCGACAAGGCCGCCGCCCACAACGTGGGCAGTGACATCGATGTCGTCCTGTCCTCCCGTCCGCCGAGCCCGGTCCGCGACGGAGCGGCGGACGTCGTGTCCGGCGCCGCCGGACACGGCCTGGTCCCGGCCGGGCAGGCCCGCTTCCGGGGCCACGGGCAGGGCCGCAGCCCCCGGCGTACGGTGGCCGACCTCAGACGCGGCTGGTTCGTCACCCTGCCGCCGGGCGACCCGCTCGCCGACGGCTTCGCCAACCGCCTGGCGGAACTGCCCGACCAGGACCGGCCCCGCCCCGACCCGGTCTTCGCACTCCGCGCCTTCAGGAAGCCGTCGGAGCACCCTCCGGCCGGGTGAAGTCCATGATCCAGTTGGTCACCCAGGTCCGGCCGCCGTCCACGGCGAACGCCTGCTCCCAGCGGGCGGCGGTGTCACACACCCCCGACCACACGAACCGCACCAGCACGTCCTTGCCGATGAAGGTGTCGCTGCCGGTGAACTCGCCGCGGTCGCCCTCGAAGTGACCGAAGACGGGCGGGAACAGGGTGCCGGTGCGGCTGGAGGCCCAGTTCAGCGACCACAGCTTCGTGCCCGGGTCGAACAGCCGCAGGGTGGCGCCCTTCGAGCCCAGGTGCGGCATGTCGATCTCGTCGATGTTGGCGGTCCCGTCGAACAGCGGCCGGCAGTGACTGGTGCCGGTGAACTCCTCCCAGGCGCTGTCCGGATCGAGGAAGTCGGTCAGCCGGCGGTGCCGGACCCGCCATGCGCCGTGGAAGAAGTCGAAGTCGTGCGGGCTGCTCATGAGCGGTCTCCAGTGGTTCCCTCGGGCAGGGAGTCGGCCAGGTAGGCGTCGAGGTCGGGGGTGGCGGGGGCGAGCATGTGGCGCACCCAGGCGTCGCGTTCGTGCAGGATCGGGGGCAGTTCCCAGACGCAGCCGATCCACGGCCTGCCGGGCGCGACGAAGTGGGTGGGGTCGTTGTCGGGGCAGCCGAGGACGGGCTGGCCCGCCGCCGCGCCCCCGAAGTGCAGGACGTTGTCCCACACCCAGCTGTAGGCGTTCAGATAGGCGCCGTCGTCACCGCCCCGGTGCAGGACGACGAACGTCGCCGGTGGAGTGCCGTCCGGTTTCGGCAGCAGCGTGGGCAGGAAGCGGTAGGCGGTCTCCTCCACCTCGGGTGCGATGCCCGCCGGGTCGGCGGTCACGTGGTAGCGCTTGATCCACCGTCCCGCCACCTCGAGGGGCGGCGGCACGGTCAGGTGTTTCTCCGTGAAGGGCATGGCGGGACGCTAAGGCCGGTTCACTGCCATCCTGTGTCAGTGAAGTCCAGCCGACTCGTCTCGATCCTCCTGCTGCTCCAGACCCGCGGCCGGATGACCGCCGCCCAGCTCGCCGAGGAGCTGGAGGTGTCGGTGCGGACGGTGTACCGGGACGTGGAGGCCCTGGGCGCCGCCGGGATCCCGCTGTACGGCGACGCGGGCCACGCCGGCGGCTACCGCCTCCTCGACGGCTACCGCACCCGTCTGACCGGCCTGACCACCGGCGAGGCGGAGGCGCTCTTCCTCGCGGGCGCCCCCGCCGCGGCCGCCCAGCTCGGCCTCGGCTCGGTCCTGGCCGCCGCCCAGCTCAAGGTGCGTGCCGCCCTGCCGGCGGAGCTGCGCGCGCATGCCGACCGGATCAGCGGCCGCTTCCACCTGGACGCCCCCGGCTGGTACACGGACGCCGACGACACCCCGTACCTCCCGGCCGTCGCCGACGCCGTCTGGAGCGGACGCGTGCTGCACGTCCGGTACCGCCGCTGGCGCGAGCCCACCGACGTGGAGCGCCGCCTGGAGCCGTACGGACTGGTGCTGAAGGCGGGCCGCTGGTATGTCGTCGCCGGGCCGGGACCGCGGACCTTCCGCGTCGACCAGATCCTCGAACTCGCCACCGGCGACGAGGAGTTCTCCCGCCCCGGCGACTTCGACCTGGCCGCGTACTGGGCGGCGTACCAGCGCGACTTCCACGACCGGCTGCACCGCGACGAGGCGGTGGTGCGGCTGGCCCCGGGGACGACGCTCACCGGCCCGGCGGGGGAGGCGGTCCGCCGCCACGGACGTACGGACGAGGACGGCTGGATCCGTGCCACGGTCCCCATCGAGTCCGTCGAGCACGCCCACGCCGAGTTCCTGCGCCTCGGCACGGGCATCGAGGTACTGGCCCCGGACGACCTGCGCTCGCGCATCGCCCGCACGGTCGCCGAACTGGCCGAGCGGTACGGCAACTCCCGCGCCCCCGGCGGCGACTGAGAGGCGGAACCCGCCCGTCCTCCCAGGAGGTCCGTCACGTGAAGCACCCCCACAGGCACCGCAGACGCCGTGTGCTCCTCCCGGTGGCCGTGGCCACGGCGGCGCTCGTCGGCGCCGGCCTGACCACGTTCGCCACCGGCGACGCCGCCGAGGCCGCCACCGCCCGGCAGGTCGAGAAGCTCGACCGGGGCGTGGTCAGCGTCCACACCGGCAGCGGCAACCTGGTCAGCTGGCGCTGGCTCGGCACCGACCCGGACAACGTCTCCTTCAACGTCTACCGGGCCGGTACGAAGGTCAACTCCACGCCGGTCACCGGCTCCACGAACTACTTCCACTCCGGCGCACCCGCCCAGGCCGACTACACCGTCCGCGCGGTCGTGAACGGCACGGAGCAGGGCGACTCGGTGCACGCGGTCCAGTTCCGCACCGGCTACAAGGACATACCCATCTCCCCGCCCGCGGGCGGCACCGCCCCGGGCGACTCGGCGTACACCTACGAGGCCAACGACGCCTCCCTCGGCGACCTCGACGGCGACGGCGCCCTGGACATCGTCCTGAAGTGGCAGCCCACCAACGCCAAGGACAACTCCCAGTCCGGCTATACCGGCAACACGATCATCGACGGCATCAAGCTCGACGGCACCCGGCTGTGGCGCGTCGACCTGGGCCGCAACATCCGCTCCGGCGCCCACTACACGCAGTTCCAGGTCTACGACTACGACGGCGACGGCAAGGCAGAGGTCGCCATGAAGACCGCCGACGGCACCAAGGACGGCACCGGCGCGGTCATCGGCAGCTCCTCGGCCGACCACCGCAACTCCAGCGGGTACGTGCTGGCCGGGCCCGAGTTCCTGACCATGTTCAACGGCCAGACGGGCAAGGCGATGCAGAGCGTCGACTACGTCCCGGCCCGCGGCACCGTCTCCTCCTGGGGCGACTCCTACGGCAACCGCGTCGACCGCTTCCTCGCGGGCACCGCGTACCTGGACGGTTCCCGCCCCTCCCTGATCATGGCGCGCGGCTACTACACCCGCACGGTGATCGCCGCCTGGGACTGGCGGAACGGCTCCTTCACCCGCCGCTGGACCTTCGACACCACCTCCTCCACCAACAGCGGCAAGGGCTACGACGGCCAGGGCAACCACAGCCTGTCCGTCGCGGACGTCGACGCGGACGGCAAGGACGAGATCGTCTACGGCGCGATGACCGTGGACGACAACGGCAACGGACTCTGGACCACCAAACTGGGCCACGGCGACGCCGGCCATGTCGGCGACCTGAACCCGTCCCGCGCGGGCCTGGAGTACTTCAAGGTCTCGGAGAGCACCAGCCAGCCCGGCTCCTGGATGGCCGACGCCCGCACCGGCGCGATCCTCTGGAAGACCGCCTCCGGCGCCGACAACGGCCGGGGAGTCGCCGCCGACATCTACGCGGGCAGCGCGGGCGCCGAGGCCTGGTCCGCCTCCGACACCACCCTGCGCTCGGCGACCGGCGCCTCCCTCGGCCGGGAGCCGTCCAGTATGAACTTCCTGTCCTGGTGGGACGGCGACCCCGTCCGCGAACTCCTCGACGGCACCCGCGTCGACAAGTACGGCACGTCGGGCGACACCCGTCTGCTGACCGGATCCGGGGTCTCCTCCAACAACGGCACGAAGTCCACGCCCGTCCTGTCCGGCGACCTCCTCGGCGACTGGCGCGAGGAGGTCGTCTGGCGCACCAGCGACAACACGGCCCTGCGCGTCTACTCGACCCCGCACGAGACCACCACGAGGATCACGACCCTGCTCCACGACACGCAGTACCGCACGGCCCTCGCGTGGCAGAACACCGCGTACAACCAGCCCCCGCACCCGAGCTTCTTCATCGGCAACGCCATGCCGACGGCTCCGAGGCCGACGGTCTACACCCCGTGAGACTCCGGTGGGTGCGTGCCCTGGGGGAGCACGCACCCACCGGTCACGACAGCAGGGCGGTCAGGCCACCGTGCAGGTCTGGTCGCCCAGCTTGAACACGGTCGGTTTCGTGTTCGTCCCCGACCGGTTCGCCGTGAAGCCGAAGCTCACCGACGACCCCGCCGCCACGTTCGCGTTCCAGCCGACGTTCTTCGCCGTCACCGTCGAACCCGACTGCGCGGCCTCGGCGTTCCAGGCCTGGGTCAGCTTCTGCCCGTCGGTGAAGGGCCAGCTCAGCGACCAGCCGTTCCATGTGCTGGTCCCGGTGTTAGCGAGCGTGACGTCCGCCTGGAAGCCGTCCGACCACTGGTTGGTGACCTTGTACGTCACCTTGCAGGCGCCCGTCGGTGTCGGGTCGGGGCCCGGCCCCGGGTCCGTGGTGCCGCCGTCGGAGCTGTCGCCGTAGATGACGCCACGGCCGTTCGTCGAGACGTACACACGGCCGTAGATCCTCGGGTCGCCGGTGATGGCCGCGCCCGTCCAACCCCACTGGTGGGCGTCGTCGTTGACGCGCGTCCAGCTCGCGCCCTTGTCCGTGGAGCGGAAGATGCCGCGCACGCCGCCGATCTTCGCGCTCGTGTAGAGGGTCTGGTAGGAGGCGCCGGGTGCCGCCTTGCCGAAGCCGATCGTGTCGGCCTGCTCGACGTTCGAGAGCTTCGTGAAGCTCGCCCCGCCGTCCGTGGAGTGCCACAGGCCGTACGCCCCGTCGCTCGCGCCGCCCGCCAGCCACACATCGCCCTTCCCGCCGGGCAGGGCCTTGAAGCGGACGCTGTCGCCACTCGGCAGTCCGGCGGCCGGGGACTCCTTGAACGTCGCCCCGCCGTCCGTACTGACGTAGAACTTCCCTGACTTGAAGCCGTAGAAGGTCTTCGGGTCGACCCGGTCCGACTCGACGACCGCCCCCGAGGGGATCCCGCCGGAGGCCTGCCAGGAGGTGCCGAAGCCCGTCGCGTAGTGCACGCCGGCGCCCTGCGGACTCCACACGAACCGGCTGCCGTCGGCCGCGGCCGCGACCGTGCCGCCGCCGCTCACGCCCGAAGGGTCGGTGCCCGCGAACCAGTTGGCGCCGTTGTCCGTCGAGAACGCGATGTGCGGGCCCGAGTCGAGGTTGCCGACCCGGACGACCGTGTTCGGGCTCGACTCGGCGAAGTCCAGGCTCGTGGTCGTCGTGAAGTTCGGCTGGGTGAACATCATCGACGGCACCTTGGTCAGATCCGTGTGGCGGAAGCCGCCGACGTCGCCCAGCGCGCTCAGCAGCGGGGCGCCCGACGGAGGCGACGCCAGGTCGTTGACCGCGGTCTCCTCCAGGCCCCGCACCATCGGTTTGATGGCGAACTTGCTGCCGCTGTCCCAGTTCGTGAGGTTCTCGGTGCCGTAGATCGTGGCACCGGTGCCGTACATCATGCGGCCGGAGTTGAACGGGTCGATCTCCATCGACTCCGTCATCCAGCCGAGCTTCGGGGTCTGTTCGGGAGGTGCCGGGTTGGCACCCCACGTCAGCCACGGCGAGGACGAGACGTCCATCGTGTACCGGTTCTCACGGTTGGGGTACGACGTGTAGTCCCACGCCTTGGTCCAGGTCGCCCCGCTGTCCGTGGAGCGGAAGATCTGCGTGTCCGGCCACCAGGCGCTGTACGCCGTGGCCATGACCGTGCCCGGCTTCTGCCGGTCCACCGTCAGCCCGCTGAAGCCGTAGAACGTGTCGGCCTCCACCACCGGGCTGATGTTCGTCCAGGTCCCCGTCCCGGTCGCGTACCGCCACAGCCGGCCCTTGCCGCCGTCGTACGGGCCGCCCTTGTCGCTGTAGGCGACATAGAGGTGGCCGTTCTTCGCGTCCAGGACGCCCTTGTGGGCCAGCTGGCCCGTCGGCTGCCCGGCCAGCCGCTGCCAGGTCGCGCCCGCGTCCGTCGAGCGGTACACCGCGTTGTCCGCGTCGGCGACCCCGACGTAGATCGTCTTCGTGGCGTTGCCCGACGTGCCCGTGGACTCGTCGAAGGTGACCCAGACGATGCCCTGGTTGTCGGACGCGTAGCCGGACGTGTCGCTCGGGTCCTGCACGTAATTGCCGACGTTGGGGAAGTTCGTGACCTGCGACCAGGTGACCCCCGAGTCCGTCGACCGCCACAGCCCCTTGCCGCTGGGCGCGCCCAGGTACAGCACGCTGTTCCGGTTCGGGTCGATCGCCAGCCGCTCACCCATGCCACGCCCCGGCATGTTGCCGCCCAGCTTGAACGGCAGATTCGCCTTCTGCCAGCTCCCGCCCCGGTCGGAGGACCGCATGACCGCGCCGTTCTTCGGATCCCAGCTGTTGGTGTACGTCCCGACCGCCGCGTACACCCGGTTCGGATCCACGGAGTCGGACGCGATGCTGACGACACCCGTGTGCCCCCAGTCGTCCCACCCGACCGAGTCCAGCAACGGCGTCCAGGTCTTCGACGACTCCTGCCAGCGGTAAGCGCCGCCGATGTCGGTACGGGCGTAGGCGAGGTTCTTCTCGCCGCGGTTGAAGACGATCCCGGGGACGAATCCGCCCCCGTCGATCCGGGCGTTCTTCCAGGTGTACGTGTCCGCCGCGAGCTTCGTCGACGGGGGATCGGCGGCCAGGGCGGAGGGGGCGCCCGACAGCAGCCCGGCGGCCAGCGCGAGTACGGCGGTGAGGATGCGGGTTCTTCGCACGGTGGGGGTCCTTCCGTGAGGGGGACGTGCGAGGGCCGGGCGGCTCCCGTGCGGGTGGAGCCGCCCGACCGTGGCCCCGCGTCAGGTGCGGGGCCAAGTACGCGGAGCTTCGGACGCACCTAGGGCTTGGGGGCGCGGGGAACTGCGCGACCAGCCACAACGGACCGGCAGCCGACCACGGCCCCGCCCGCGGAGCGCCCGGCGGGGGCTATTCGAGAAGCTCCGCGTACGAGCCCATGGCCAAGGCGATGTCCGCCTGGGCCCAGAACCGGTGATACGTGAACGACGGAACCGCACCGCCCGCCAGATAGCTCTCGATCTTCGACCAGGCGGGATCGTCCTCGTAGAAGGACCGGATCGAGTCGAACGTCGACGACGAGTTGATCGCGTCGCCGTTCGGCATCGTGCCCGTCCACCCACCGGGGATGTACACCGGATCGTCGAACCGGTTGTAGTCGGCCCGGTTCTCCGGAACGGCGATCCCGAGCGCGTCCTGGTGGTTGTCCCACATCCCGTCCAGCAGCTTCTTCGCCGCCGCGCCGGCCTCCGTGTCACCGGAACGGTCGGCGTAGTACGTCAGGGTCTTGGCGTACGAGGCCGCCACACCGACATCGTTCGTGTAGTCGGCGACGGTGACCCGCAGTCCGCTGTTGGAACCCGGGCTGGAGGCGTTCCACGTGTCGGGCTGGCCCGACCACTGCAGCGTCGACGGAATCCGGAACGTGCCGTCCGGGTTGAACGTGGTCTTGGACAGCGCCCAGTCGACCCACTTGTCGAGGACCGTCTTGGCCTGCGCGTTCCCCGTCTGCTGGTACAGCTCGGCGACCCGCTCCATGGACCACGCCTGGAAGCCGAACCACTGGTTGGACGGCGGGTCGTGGTACACGGGCTTCTCGTCGTAGTACATGCCGTAGAACGTCGACTTCCCGGCGGGCGGGGTCGCGTACCGGCCCGCCCAGCTGTTGGTCGCGCCGCCGGCGATGGCGCCCTCGCTCGACTGCAGCCAGCGGTAGAACTCCAGCTGCCGGTCCATGGACTTGGACCAGTCGGCCGCGCCCGTCGCCGACTTGGGCTTCAGCGGGGCGTAGTTGCCGAGCGCGTAGGCCGCGAGGGGGTTCTGGTAGCCGCCGTGGGCGTGGCTGGAGCCGATGCGCCAGGCCCAGCCGGCCGAGGTGTCGGTGGCGCCGCCCCAGGCGTAGTACCAGGACATCAGGTAGTGCGAGGCGTCCTTGCCCGTGCCCGCCGGGCAGGACGAGGGTCCGACACAGTTGCCGATCTTCTTGAAGTACTTGTCGAACATGGAGTAGCGCAGGTAGTCGCCCATCTTGGCGGCCTTGCCGACCGTCGCGGAGACGTCCCCGCCCTTGCCCTGCTCCTTCGCCCACAGGTCCGCCCAGTAGGCGGCCTGCACGGCCCGGGCGTCGGCGTCCGGCGCGTTGGTGAACTTCCACTGCTTGGCGTAGGAGGCGTCACCGGTGAACAGGTCCAGATAGCCGTTCTTGCCGCCGTACTTGAAGGCGTCACAGGTCGGCTGCGGCACCGTCTCCCACACCGACTCCTGCGAACCGCGCTGGAAGGTGTTGATGTACGACGGGCCGGTGTCCGAGGGGCCCGCCTCGCACTTGCCGGGCGAGTTGCCGTAGCCGTAGACGTTGTCGACGTCCTGCAGCCAGTGCATGCCGTAGACGTCGTCCGTGCCGTACGCGCTCTTCAGCTCGCCCGCGATCGGGTCCGTGCCGACCGAGGCGCCGGTGTCGAGCTTGGCGGGGTACTCGTTGGGAGTGTCGTGTTCGGGCGCGTACGTCGCCGGCTTCGAGGCGTTGTAGAAGGAGTTGGTCGGCTGGTCGGCGCGGGTGGGGATCATGTACTTCTCCATGAGGTCCCACGCGCCGTTGAACTTGGCCCAGTCGCCGGTCACCTTGCCGTACATGGCCTGGAGCCACAGGAGGTAGCTGTACGCCTCCGAGGTGGTCTCGTGGCCGTGGTCCGGCGCCTCGACGATCAGCGTCTCGACCGAGTGGTAGGGGATGCCCTCGGGGGAGAAGTAGCCGTTCGCCGGGTTGGTGATCTTCCCGTAGAGCTCCAGGAAGCGCGCGTCGTAGACCTTCGCCGCCGCCAGCTGGGTCACGGTGACCGAGGCCTTGGCATGGCCCGTGGCCGTCGACTCGAAGACCGCCGAGCCGGTGCCGGAGTTGGCTGCGGTGACCGTCACCTTCTGCGCGGTGTTCCAGTTCTGCGGCGTGAAGGTGAGCGACGCGCCGCCCGTGACGGACAGGCCCGAGTTGCCGCTCGCGCGGCCCGACGTCACCGTGACGTTGGACGCCGGCTGCTTGGACAGCTTCACCTCGTAGGTGCCCGACTTGCCGGACTGGACGCCCAGTTGGAGCGGTGAGGCGACGACGGTCGGACCGGAGGAGACCGTGATGCCGACCGGGGTGGAGTTCGCGGAGGCGCCCGTGCTGTCGTACGCCTTCGCCACCAGGGAGTGACTGCCCACGGTCAAGTCGGAGACCGAAAGAGAGTAGGGCGCACTCGTGTCGGTTCCCAGCAGCTTGGTGTCGTCGTAGAACTCCACCTTGCTGATCGTGGCGTTGTCCGCGGCAGCCGCCGTGGCCGCGAGCGGGACCGCCTGGCCCTGGGTGTAGACGGCGCCGGCGGACGGGCTGGTCAGCACGGCGATCGGCGGCTGGTGCGCCCCGGTGCAGGCGGTGCCGTTGACCGAGAAGGACGCCGGTGCGGCGTTGCCGCCGCTGTAGGTGAACTGGGCGCCGGTGGAGACGGCGGCGCCCGCGGCGACCCGCGCGTTGTGGGGGGCGTTCTTGACGGTGATGTTCTGGCCGGACTGCGACCAGGTGCCGTTCCAGCCGTTCCCCAGCTTCTGGTTGCCGGAGTAGGCGTAGGTCAGCGTCCAGCCGTCGATGGCGTCCGTGCCGCGGTTGGTGAGGGTCAGGTCCGCGGTGAAGCCGGAGCCCCAGTCGTTCGTCTTGTAATCGACACTGCACTGAAGTGCGGCCGCCTGTGCGGGAGTCGACCCTGAGGAGAGCATCGTCAACGGAAGCGCGAGAGCTGCGACGGCGGCGATCCACACGCGCCGCACCGCTCCCCGTCTCCGGGGTGGGGGATGCATGGTGCTGGTTCCTCCTTGCGGCTCGGAGAAGTCAAGGCTTGAACCAGTGGGAGCGCTCCCATCGTGAGGACGGGTGTGGTATCGGTCAAGGGCCTTGAAGAGTCGAAAAGATTCGACGCCGTGAGTTGAGCGAAAGTCAGTGACTCCTCTGTTCTTTGCAGACACTTGGCGCTACCTTCCTTGACACCAGTGGGAGCGGTTCCATCAGTCGACGCGTCCGTCACGGCGTGCCCGGCCTGCAAGGAGTCGCTCATGCGACACCTCTCGCGTTCAGTACTTTGAGCCGCCCTCAGCGCGGTCGTCCCCTGCTGCGCGAGTGCCATGCCGGGTTCCTCAGTTCCTCATGTCCTTGTCGGAGCGCGCCCTGAACGGCTGACACCCCCACCAGCGAAAGGGAAACCCGCACTCATGAGCCGTACGAGAACAGCGTTACTGGCCGCCATGGCCCTGGTCGCCGGCGCGACCGGCACGGCGTTCGCCGTCGACCCGGGCGGCGCCGACATCGCCGCCGTCCCGTGCACCGTCGACTACAAGATCCAGAACCAGTGGAGCACCGGCTTCACCGCCGCCGTGACCGTCACCAACAACAGCGCCGCCAAGTCGTCGTGGTCGCTGAAGTGGTCCTACGCCGGCAATCAGAAGGTCACCAGCGGCTGGAACGCCAAGCTGAGCCAGAGCGGTGCCGCCGTCACCGCGGCCAACGAGAGCTACAACGCCCAGCTCGCGACCGGCGCTTCGGTCAGCTTCGGCTTCCAGGGCAGCTACAGCGGCAGCAACGCGATCCCGGGCACGTTCACCCTCGACGGCGTCACCTGCAACGTCGACGACGGCGGCAACCCGGGGCCGACCGACCCGCCGGGTCCCGGCGGCCCGTCCAACCGGGTCGACAACCCCTATGCCGGCGCCAAGGTGTACGTGAACCCGGAGTGGTCCGCGAAGGCCGCCGCCGAGCCGGGCGGCAGCCGCGTCTCCAGCCAGCCGACGGGCGTCTGGCTGGACCGGATCGCCGCGATCAACGGGGCCAACGGCGGTATGGGTCTGCGCGCCCACCTCGACGAGGCGCTGCGCCAGAAGGGCTCCGGCGAACTCGTCGTCCAGCTCGTCATCTACAACCTGCCCGGCCGTGACTGCGCCGCCCTCGCCTCCAACGGCGAGCTCGGCCCGACGGAGATCGACCGGTACAAGACGCAGTACATCGACCCGATCAAGACGATCCTCGCCGACTCGAAGTACGCCTCGCTGCGGATCGTCACCACCGTCGAGATCGACTCGCTGCCGAACCTCGTCACCAACACCGGCAGCCGCCCGACGGCCACCCCGCAGTGCGACGTGATGAAGGCCAACGGCAACTACGTCAAGGGCGTCGGCTACGCGCTGAACAAGCTCGGCGACGTGGCGAACGTCTACAACTACGTCGACGCCGGGCACCACGGCTGGATCGGCTGGGACGACAACTTCGGTGCCTCCGCGACCCTGTTCAAGGAGGCGGCGACCGCCGAGGGCGCGACCGTCAACGACGTCCACGGCTTCATCACCAACACGGCGAACTACAGCGCCCTGAAGGAGAACAACTTCACCATCAACGACAACGTGGCCGGCAAGTCCGTCCGCGAGTCGAAGTGGGTCGACTGGAACCGCTACACCGACGAGCAGTCCTTCGCCCAGGGCTTCCGCAACCAGTTGGTCTCGGCGGGCTTCCCGTCCTCCATCGGCATGCTGATCGACACCTCCCGCAACGGCTGGGGCGGCTCGGCCCGGCCCAGCGGACCCGGTGCGCAGACCTCCGTCGACACCTACGTCGACGGCGGCCGCTACGACCGCCGTATCCACGTCGGCAACTGGTGCAACCAGTCCGGAGCCGGCCTCGGCGAGCGGCCCCAGGCCGCTCCGGCCGCGGGGATCGACGCCTATGTGTGGATGAAGCCTCCGGGCGAGTCCGACGGGGCGAGCAAGGAGATCGCCAACGACGAGGGCAAGGGCTTCGACCGGATGTGCGACCCGACCTACACGGGCAACCCGCGCAACGGCAACAACCTGTCCGGTTCCCTGCCGGACGCGCCGCTGTCCGGGCACTGGTTCTCCGCCCAGTTCCGGCAGCTGATGCAGAACGCGTACCCGCCGCTGTCCTGACCGGCTGACACCCCGTCCCCACCGGTCCGCCGGGGCTTCGGCCCCGGCGGACCATTTTTGCGGGAGCGGCAACAGTGGTGGCCTTCTTCCGGTGCGTCGGCGCAGTCTGACGGCATCCGAGGGAGAGGCTGACCACCATGGCGCACGACCACGACCACGATCGTCACGAGCACGACCGTCACGACGGTCACGACCACACGCACCTCGACTGGGCCGCGATGGCTCCGAGGCTGGAGTCCCAGGCCGAGCTGTTCGCCTCCCTGTACGAGCGGGCCATGGGCTGGCTGGCGCACGAGGTGACCGAGCCGGGCCTGATCGTCGACGCGGGCAGCGGGCCGGGCGTCGTGTCGTGTCTGTTCGCCGAGACGTTCCCGGGCGCGCGGATCGTCGCGGTGGACGGCTCGGAGCCGCTGCTGGAGCGGGCGCGGGCACGAGCCGAGCGGCTGGGCGTCGCCGACCGCTTCGGCACGATCGCCGGTGAACTCCCTGACGTGCTCGACGAGTTGGACTACCCGGCCGACCTGCTCTGGGCGAGCCGCAGCCTGCACCACCTCGGCGACCAGCGGGCCGCGCTCGCCGCGTTCGCGGCCCGGCTGGCGCCCGGCGGCACACTGGCCCTCATGGAGGGCGGCCTGCCCGCACGGTATCTGCCGCGCGACATCGGTATCGGCCGGCCCGGGCTCCAGGCGCGGCTCGACGCGCTGGAGGCGGAGTGGTTCACGCGGATGCGGACGGAGCTGCCGGGCCATGTCGCGGAGACGGAGAACTGGCCGGCCCTGCTGGCGTCGGCGGGGCTGAAGCCGGGAAGGACGCACACCTTCCTGCTGGACCTGCCCGCACCCGCCTCGGACCGGGCCCGTGAGTACGTCGTCGGGTCCCTGTCGCATCTGCGGGAGCGGATTCCGGAGGGCTTCGACGCGGATGATCTCGCCACCCTCGACCGGCTTCTCGATCCCGACGACGAGGCGAGTCTGTACCGGAGGCCGGATGTGTTCGTGCTGGAGGCGCACACGGTGCACACGGCGGTTCGGGCGGTCTGAGCAGGGGGGAGCCCCACCAGCCCGAACAGCACGACTGCCCGCGGCCGAGTGACGGGCCGCGGGCAGTCGTAGGGCCGAAGAGAGGGCTCAGGCTCCGTCGAACGTCGCCGGGTCCGGGCCCAGGCGGCGGTCCTCGTTGAGGGCGCTGATGGCCGCCAGGTCCTCGGTGTCCAGCTCGAAGTCGAAGACCTCGATGTTCTCCTTGATCCGCGACGGCGTCACGGACTTCGGGATCACCACGTTGCCCAGCTGGAGGTGCCAGCGGAGCACGACCTGGGCCGGCGTGCGGTTGTGCTTCTGGGCGATGGCCACGACCGCCGGAACCTCCAGCAGGCCCTTGCCCTGGCCGAGCGGCGACCAGGCCTCCGTGGCGATGCCCTGCTCCGCGTGGTACTCACGGGCGGCGCTCTGCTGCAGGTGCGGGTGCAGCTCGATCTGGTTCACGGCCGGGACGACCGACGTCTCGCCGATCAGCCGCTCCAGGTGCTCGGGCAGGAAGTTGGAGACACCGATGGCCCGGATCCGGCCGTCGGCGTGCAGCTTCTCGAACGCCTTGTACGTGTCGACGTACGCACCCTTGGCCGGCAGCGGCCAGTGGATCAGGTACAGGTCGACGAAGTCCAGGCCGAGCTTGTCCAGCGACGTGTCGAAGGCGCGCAGCGTGGAGTCGTACCCCTGGTCGGCGTTCCAGAGCTTGGTGGTGACGAAGAGCTCCTCGCGGGGGAGACCGGCGGCGGCGATGGCCTTGCCGGTGCCCTCCTCGTTGCCGTAGATCGCCGCTGTGTCGATGCTGCGGTACCCGGCCTCCAGCGCCGTCGCGACGGCCGACTCGGCCTCGTCGTCCGGCACCTGCCAGACGCCGAACCCCAGCTGGGGCATCTCGATGCCGTTGTTCAGGGTGATCTGGGGGACCTTGCTCACGAGCTCTCGATCCTTAGGTATGTGGTCGGGTGTACTCCCATCGTCAACGATCACGAGCCGTGATGCATTCCTGACGGGAGAATTCAGACGGGTGGCACACCATCCGTTAACAGGCAGTTCATGCCCGGTAGAGGGCCTCGACCTCGTTCTCGTACGCCTTCTCGATCGCCTTGCGCTTCAGCTTCAGGGACGGGGTCAGCAGCCCGTGCTCCTCGGTGAACGGCTGGGCCAGGATGCGGAAGGTGCGGATCGACTCGGCCTGCGAGACCAGGGTGTTGGCCGCGACCACCGCGCGTCGCACCTCCGTCTCCAGGTCCGCGTCCCGCACCAGCTCCGCCGCGGACAGCTGCGGCTTGCCGCGCATCGCCAGCCAGTGCTCCACGGCCTCCTGGTCGAGGGTCACGAGGGCTGCGACGTACGGGCGGTCGTTGCCGACGAGGATGCACTGGTTGACCAGCGGATGGTCCCGGACGCGTTCCTCCAGCACACCGGGCGAAACGCTCTTGCCCCCCGATGTGACCAGGATCTCCTTCTTACGGCCGGTGATGGTGAGGTAGCCGTCCTCGTCGAGGGAGCCGAGGTCGCCGGTGGCCAGCCAGCCGTCGTGCAGGGTCTCGTCCGTGGCCTTGGGGTTGTTGAGGTAGCCCTGGAAGACGTTCTGGCCGTGCAGCCAGATCTCGCCGTCGTCCGCGAGGTGCACCGTCATGCCCGGGATGGGCTGGCCGACCGTGCCGAACCGGGTGCGGCCGGGCGGGTTGGCGGTCGCGGCGGCCGTGGACTCGGTCAGTCCGTAGCCCTCGTAGATGTGCACGCCCGCGCCGGCCCAGAACAGGCCGAGCCGTCGGTCCATCGCCGATCCGCCCGACATGGCGTGCCGGATCCGGCCGCCCATCGCGGCGCGGATCTTGGAGTAGACGAGCTTGTCGAAGAGCTGGTGCTGCATGCGCAGCCCCGCCGAGGGGCCGGGTCCGATGCCCCAGGCCTTGGCTTCGACGGCGTCCGCGTACTTGATGGCGATGTCCACGGCCTTCTCGAACGGGCCGGAGCGGCCCTCCTTCTCGGCCTTGCGGCGGGAGGCGTTGAACACCTTCTCGAAGATGTACGGCACGGCCAGGAAGAACGTCGGCTTGAACGCGGCCAGATCGGGCAGCAGGGCCGCCGCGTTGAGCTGCGGCTGATGGCCGAATTTCACCCCACCGCGAATCGCCGCGACCTGGACCATCCGCCCGAAGACGTGCGCGAGCGGCAGGAACAGCAGGGTTGCGGCCTCGTCGCCCCGCTTGGAGTGGAACACCGGCTCCCAGCGCTCGATGACGGTGTCCGCCTCGTAGGCGAAGTTGCCGTGTGTGATGACACAGCCCTTGGGGCGTCCGGTCGTGCCCGAGGTGTAGATGATCGTGGCGACCGAGTCGGGCGTGACGGCCTGCCGGTGCCGGTGCACCACCTCGTCGTCGAGATGCGCGCCGGCGTCGTACAGCTCCTGCACGGCGCCCGAGTCGAGCTGCCACAGGCGGCGCAGCTGCGGCAGCCGGTCGATGACGGTGGCGATCGTCATCGAGTGGTCCTCGTGCTCCACGATCGCGGCCGTCACCTCGGCGTCGTACAGCATCCAGAAACACTGCTCGGCCGAGGACGTCGGATAGACCGGCACGACCTGGGCGCCGATCGCCCACAGCGCGTAGTCGAAGAGCGTCCACTCGTAGCGCGTACGGGACATGATCGCGACCCGGTCGCCGAACCGGATGCCGCTCGCCAGCAGCCCCTTGGCCAGGGCGAGCACCTCGTCGCGGAACTCGGCGGCGGTGACATCCCGCCAGTACCCCGTGTCGTCCTTGCGGCCCAGGGCGATGTGCAGCGGGTCTTCCTGGGCATGCTGGAATACCACGTCGGCCAGACCGCCCACCGGAGGTGCCAACGCCAACGGAGGGTTGGTGAACTCGCGCAAACCCCGCTCCCCGCTCCTCAGCGCTTCTGTTGAGTGACGCTCCGCACAGCGCCGTGAAAGCTACCCCACCCGGCCAGGGGTGTGGGAGGGGGACGAAGCCGAGCAGGGCTCTGGTTCGCGCTGGTCAACGCGGGAAAATGCGCTCAGACAGGGAAGGGTCGGACAGATTACTGACGGTTGAGTAAGTTTCGGTGCCGTAATCTCCACCGAATCTGTACGACCCTGCCACGGCCCGGCACGCGCCTCACAGGCCCTTCGGCGCACTGCGGTGCAGCCGGTCCCCGCCCGCCAGGATCGCCGCCGCCAGGGCGTCAGCCGCGCCCTGCGCTGAGGGGCGGCGCCGGCCGTGGACCACTACGAAGTCGACCTGGCCCAGTTCCGGCAGGCCCGCCCGGTCCGGGACCCGGACCAGGCCCGGCGGGATGAGGCCGCGGGAGTGGGCCATCACGCCGAGGCCCGCGCGCGCCGCCGCGACGAGGCCGTTGAGGCTGCCGCTCGTACACACCACACGCCACTCGCGGCCCTGCCGCTCCAGCGCCTCCAGGGCGAGCGCGCGGGTGATGCCCGGCGGCGGGTAGACGATCAGCGGCACCGGGCGGTCCGGGTCGAGCCGGAGGCGTTCCGCGCCGATCCACACCAGCCTGTCGTGCCGGACCAGTTCCCCGCGCGGGTCCTCGGGGCGCCGCTTGGCCAGGACGAGATCCAGCTTCCCGGCCGCCAGCTGTTCGTGCAGCGTGCCCGACAGTTCGACCGTGAGCTCCAGGTCGACCTCCGGGTGTTCGTGCCGGAAGCCCTCGAGGATCTCGGGCAGCCGGGTCAGCACGAAGTCCTCGGAGGCGCCGAAGCGCAGCCGGCCGCGCAGCCGGGTGCCCGTGAAGAACGCCGTCGCCTGCTCGTGCACCTCCAGGATCCGGCGCGCGAAACCGAGCATGGCCTCGCCGTCCTCCGTCAGCTCCACCGAGTGCGTGTCCCGGGTGAACAGCGTCCGCCCGGTGGCGTCCTCCAGTCGCCGGACGTGCTGGCTGACCGTCGACTGCCGCAGCCCGAGCCGCCGCGCGGCCTGCGTGAAGCTCAGCGTCTGCGCCACCGACAGGAAGGTGCGCAGATGGGAGGGGTCGTACATGGCCCCAGGTTATCGCGGAATGCGATGACAGTAAGAGCGGTATACGGGATTCCCGATCGCCGGGCCGAGGAGCAGGATGGGAGGGGGCCTCCCCGGCCCCTGTACCGCCTGTACGTACCGAGCAAGTGGAGCACCGTGAAACGCCTGCGCCGGCCGCGCCGGATGCCGATCGACCCGTTCATCCTTCTCCTGCTGGCGACCGTGGGAGTCGCCGCGCTGTTCCCGGCCCGCGGGTCGGTCGCCGATGTGGCGTCCGGGGCCTCCACGGCGGCGATCGCCTTCCTGTTCTTCCTCTACGGAGCCCGGCTGTCCACCCGTGAGGCGCTGGACGGCATGCGGCACTGGCGGCTCCACGTCACGGTCCTGGCCGCCACCTTCGTCGTGTTCCCGCTGCTCGGCCTCGCGGCCCGCGGGCTGGTTCCGGTGATCCTCACGGACCCGCTCTACCAGGGACTGCTCTTCCTCACGCTCGTCCCCTCGACCGTGCAGTCGTCGATCGCCTTCACCTCGATGGCCCGCGGCAACGTGCCCGCCGCGATCTGCGCGGGCTCCTTCTCCTCCCTCGTCGGCATCATCGTCACGCCGCTGCTCGCGGCCTCGCTGCTCGGCGGCAGCGGCGGCGGGTTCTCCGCGGACTCGCTGCTGAAGATCGTGCTGCAGCTGCTCGTGCCGTTCCTCGCCGGACAGTTGCTGCGCCGCTGGATCGGCGGCTTCGTCACCCGCCACAAGAAGGTCCTCGGGCTCGTGGACCGCGGCTCGATCCTGCTCGTCGTCTACACCGCGTTCAGCCAGGGCATGGTGCAGGGCATCTGGCACCAGGTCAGCCCCGCCCGGCTGGGCGGGCTGCTCGGCGTCGAGGCCGTGATCCTCGCCGTGATGCTCCTGCTGACCTGGTACGGCGGCAAGGCGCTCGGCTTCAGCCGGGAGGACCGGATCACCCTGCAGTTCGCCGGCTCGAAGAAGTCCCTGGCCTCCGGACTGCCCATGGCGAGCGTCCTGTTCGGCGCGCACGCCTCGCTGGCCGTGCTGCCGCTGATGCTCTTCCACCAGATGCAGCTGATGGTGTGCGCGGTGATCGCCAAGCGCCGCTCCCACGACCCCCGCGCGGAGGTCACGTCGCCGGAGCCAGCCGCAGAGACACGAACCGCGGTCGGTACAGGGACACGTTCCGGCTGAGCTGGGCCGCCGCACCGGTCGTCTCCAGCCAGTTGACGTCGTAGCTCAGCACGAGCCGTCCGTCGCCGCTCAGCACCGGATGGGCCTGCGGGTTGTAGGCGGCCACCTGGCCCTGCGGCAGCGACGGACTGAACTCCTTCGCCGGCCCGTGCCACGGACCGGCCGGGGAGCACGCCCAGTACGAGGCCACGGTGGTCAGGCCCTTCGTGCCCGTGGCCATCGTGAACAGCACGTACGTGCCGCCGTCCCGGACGACCGAGAAGGCGCTGCCCACGCCCCTGCGCTGCCCGTCCCCGAGCACCGGACGGGGGCGGGCGGCGGCCGCCCACGCCGAGCCGTTCCAGTACCGCCAGGCCGCCGGATCCCCGAGCCCGCCCTCCCGTACGCGCGCCACGTACGCGTGCGAGGCCGGGCGGGAGGCGGCCCGGCCGTCGTCGCCGCCGAAGACGTACGTCCAGCCGTCCTCCTCGACCAGCGTCGTGCCGAACAGCACCCGCCGGGACGGGTCGGGTACCAGCTGCTGGTCGAGCACCTTGACGATCGACTCCAGGCGCAGAGCGGGCAGCGACAGGGTGGCGACCTCGGTCGCGGTGGGCACGCCGTAGATCCACGGGGCCTGGCCCGCCGTGCGCACCCACAGCAGCACCCGGACCACCTGCTCGGAGGAGCCGGGGGATCGGGGTTCGACGCGTGCGGCGACGGGCCAGCGCCACTGGTTCGGCGCCGGGTCGGCGAAGAGCGGGGCGGGCAGGGTGGTCTCCAGCCGGCCCTCGCGCATCAGTACGGCCGAGTTGCGCACCAGCGGCGCGGCCGTGTCCCGCCAGGCGTGCGACTCGCCTGCCGGGTTGGGCGGGCCGTACACCCGGCCCAGGAAGGTGTCCGAGAACAGCCACAGCACCCGGCCGTCCGGCAGCCGCAGCGAGTGGGTGCCGTCGCCGCCGGTCCAGTCGTCGGTGCGGCTCGCGTCGTCGCCGTAGCGGGCGAACTCGGCGGTGAGGCCGTCGTCCGCCTGCCAGGAGTCCACCGTCCGCGCCCGGCAGGCTCCGTCGTCGTCCGGGCTCTCGTCCTCCGGCAGGGCGACGATCAGCGCGGCACCGAGAACCAGGACCAGCAGCAGGCCGATCCCGGTTCCGGTGCGCTGTCGCGCTCGTGCTGCGTCTGCGTCGTCGGGCACGCTCCGTGACGTTAGTTGCTGCCGCTCACCTGGTCCATGGGCAGCCACAGGACGGTGCCCTTGGCGGCCGCTCCTGCGGCACCGGACGCCAACTCCTCGTCGGACAGGGCCCGGTTCCAGACGCGGACGTCGTCGATGGCCCCGCTGAGGAACGCCCTGCTGTCCATCCGCTGGCCGACGTGCACGCCGAACGGGGAGTTACGGCTGACCGAGCCCGGCACGTCCGTGGTGGTGACCGGCGCGCCGTCGAGGAGGAGCGTCAGCTTCCCTCCGCCCCGGCGCAGGGCCAGATGGTGCCAGCGTCCGTCGTTGTGGGCGCCGTCGGTCCACACCGAGGCCGACCTGACGGTCGTCGCGCCCGACCGGGTGGTGATCAGCCCCCGGACCCGGTCGCTCGCCGGCTCCCCGCGCAGCCAGATCTGCGGCTGCGTGCTGCCGATGCCGCCCATCCACAGGAAGGGCTGTTCGCCGGTCGTGGCCGTGTAGCGGAAGAACAGCGAGGCGGTGAAGTCCCCTTCGCCGAGCGGGAGCCGGGACCGGTACGGCAGCCGTACGGCGTCGTCGGTGCCGTCGAAGGACAGCGCGCCGCCGCGCACGCCGGTGGTCCGGCCCGCACCGCCGAGCACGGCCGCCGGCGTCGCCGCCGACGCGGCGTCACGGGTGGTCGGGTCGGGGCCCCGGCGCGGTGTCAGCCAGTCCTCGGTGAAGCGGGCGAAGCGGATCTCGTCGCGGGCGTCGACCGCGCCGCCCTCGTACAGCAGGCCCACCGTCGTGCCGTCGACGGCCGCCATGTCGGAGTAGCCGGACCAGTCGGTGGTGACGACCGTGCCCCGGTCCACGCTGTCCCAGGTGCGCCCGCCGTCGTAGGAGGAGCGGACCATCATCGTCCGGCGGCGGTCGGGGTCGGCCGGAGCGGACAGCAGGAGCCGGTCGCCCAGGCGTACGGTCGCGCCCTGGACCTGCGGGGTGTAGAGGTCCGGGAGGTCGCGGAAGGGCGTGGCGAAGCTGTCGCCGCCGTCCCGGCTGAGGGTCTGGGCACGGTGGCCCAGATCGGTGCCGTCCTGTTCCCGGCCGCTGACGAGGACGGCGCCGTCGGTGCGTTCGGTGAGCGTCACCTCGGACGGCTTCTGCCGGAACGTGCCGTCCTGGGCTATGGGCCAGGAGTCCGTGGCGCCGACCCGCCAGCGGTCGCCGCCGTCGTCGCTGACGATGAGCGCGGCGTGGTTCGCGGTGACCCGGCTGCCGTCCCACGTCTCGGTGTTGACGCCGAAGACGAGCCGCCCGGCGTGCTTGCCGCGGCTGAGCTGGATGCCGTGCACGGGCCCGGTCGCGTACCAGGAGTTCCAGTGCGCGGGCAGGATCTGGTCGCTCAGGTCGCGCGGCGTCGACCAGGTCCTGCCGTCGTCGTCGCTGTGCTGCAGATGCGGGGTGCGGTCGCAGGGGACGGTGCAGTTCCCGGCGTCCGTGCGGCCGGTGTTGTACGTCTCGGCCAGCAGGATCCGGCCCGTCCTGCGGTCCACGAGGGGTGCCGGGTTGCCGTGCGTGTCGCCGGCGCCCTCGGTGACGACCTGGAGCGGTCCCCAGGTGCGGCCGCCGTCGGTGGAGCGCTTGAGGACGATGTCGATGTCGGCCGCGTCGCCGCAGTTGAGGACGCGGCCCTCGGCGAAGGCGAGCAGCGTGCCGCTCGTGGTCCGCACGATCGCCGGGATCCGGAAGCAGGCGTAGCCGGGGTCCTGGGAGGCCTTGAAGAGGACCTGCTGTTCGAACTCCGGTAAGGCCGTGGCCGGTCGGGCCTGGGCGGGGAGGGCCGGCGCGAGCAGCGCGGCGGCGGCGAGAACGGCTGTCAGGGTGGATCTCAGACGTGCGCGAAGACTTGACGGCATGGTGCGACCTGCCCTTCATGCGTCTGTCGGCTGGACCACCGAGGCATGGGAACGGACTTCCGGGCGGCAGATGCGGACAACCGGACATCCCACGTCCCATGTGTGGAGCCACAGACGGTACTTGGACTCACAGACCCCCCACAAGAAGCGTGCGTCAGGGGATCAGGACGACCTTTCCGCGGTTGGCCCGCGCCTCGATCTCCCCGTGTGCCTTCGCGGCGTCCGCCAGGGCGAACTCCCCGTGGACGACGGGCTCGATCTCTCCCGCCGCGAACAGCCGCCACAGCTCCTCGCGCCACCGCTCGTACAACTCCGGTTGCCCGCGGGCGATACGGGCCATCTGGAACCCGATCACCGACTTGGCGCCCACGAGCAGGTCGTACGCCCGGACGGTGCCGCCGCCCGAGCTGTACGCCACCAGTCGTCCTCCCGGGGCGAGTGCGCCGAGGGCCGGGGTGAGCAACTCGCCGCCGACCGCGTCCAGGGCGTAGTCGACCGGGGCGCCCCAGCCGTCCTCGCCGTAGGTGACGACGTGGTCGGCGCCCAGGCCGCGGACGAAACCGGTCTTCGCCGGGTCGGAAACGGCACCCACGACCCGTCCGGCGCCCCGCGTCCTGGCCAGCTGAACGGCCAGATGGCCGACGCCGCTCGCCGCCGCCGTGACCAGGGCCGCCTCGCCGGGCTCGGGCCGTGCCGCCGCCAGGGCGCCGAGGGCGACCAGGCCGCTGCGGACCAGGGCGACCGCGTCGACGGCGCGGGCGCCGGCCGGGACCGGGGAGGTCATGGCCTCGTGCAGGAGGGCGAAGTCGGCGTAGCCGTGGCCGAAGCAGAGCCCCGTCACACGGTCGCCGGTGCCGAAGCGGGTGACGCCCTCGCCGACGGCTGTGACCTCCCCGGCGATCTCGCCGCCGAGCGGGCCGGGCTCGGCCGCCTCGGTGACCTTGCGTACGACCGGGAGCGTGACGCCGATCGCCTCCGCGCGCACGAGCAGTTCCCCGGGGCCGGGCTCGGGGACCGGAGTCTCCTCCACGAACAGCGGGCCGCCTCGGGATTCGTAGCGGACGCGGCGCATCGCACCTCCGGGTGTCGTTGGTGGTCCCAACGAATTCATTGGGGAGCCCAACGGTATAGGAGGATCATAGGAAGAACCAACGATTTCTTGGTTAGGCTGCGGCCATGTCGGAAGCTCCTCTCCCCGCGATCCGCTCCCTGCCCAGCTGGCTGCTCGGCCGCGCCGCCGCCCGCGGCCGGACCCTGGTGGCCGAGGCGCTGGCCGAGGAGGACATGAGGATGTGGCACCACGTGGTGCTGTCCGCCGTCCGTGACCTGGGCCCCGTCGCCCAGGCCGACCTCGGTCGCGGGATCGGGCTCGACCCCAAGGACCTGGTCGGCATCCTCGACGACCTCCAGTCGGCGGACCTGGTGCTGCGCGAGCCGGACCCGAGGGACCGCCGCAAGAACGCGGTGTCCCTCACCCCGCGGGGAGCCCGGCTGCTCAAGCGCTGTGAGAAGGCGGCCCGGGCCGCCAACGACGAGCTGCTCGCCCCGCTGTCGGCGGCCGAACGCGAGCAGTTCACCGGGATGCTGCGCCGGATATCCGGCGCGGACGGCTGACGATGCGGGACGGGGACGAGGCGACGGGTTTCGAGACGGGGCCCCTGCGGCGCAGGGGGCGCTCCCCGCCGGTCGGGGCCCCGCCGCCGTGTCGCGGAGGAACCTGCTCAGCCCTGGGCGGCCGCGGCCCGCAGAGCGATCCGGTCCTCACCCGCGTACACGTTCATGGAGCCGCCCCGCAGGAAGCCCACCAGCGTCAGGCCCGTCTCGGCGGCCAGATCCACCGCCAGCGACGACGGCGCCGACACCGCGGCCAGGACCGGGAGGCCGGCCATCACGGCCTTCTGCGCCAGCTCGAAGGAGGCCCGGCCCGAGACGAGCAGGATCGTCCGCGACAGCGGCAGGTCCCCGTTCTGCAGGGCACGGCCGACCAGCTTGTCGACCGCGTTGTGCCGGCCCACGTCCTCGCGGACGTCCAGCAGCTCGCCGTCCTCCGTGAACAGGGCGGCCGCGTGCAGGCCCCCGGTCCGGTCGAAGACCCGCTGGGCCTCGCGCAGCCGGTCGGGCAGGCTCGCCAGCAGCTCCGGGGTCACCCGGACCGGGGGAGTGTCGGCGATGGGCCATCGCGCCGTGGTGCGCACCGCGTCCAGCGACGCCTTGCCGCACAGGCCGCAGGACGACGTGGTGTAGACGTTCCGCTCCAGCGTGATGTCGGGGATCACCACGCCGGGGGCCGTCTTCACGTCGACGATGTTGTACGTGTTCGAACCGTCGACCGTCGCCCCGGCGCAGTAGACGATGTTCTGGAGGTCGTCCTGCCCGCCCAGCACCCCCTCGCTCACCAGGAAGCCCGCGGCCAGGGCGAAGTCGTCGCCCGGGGTGCGCATGGTGATCGCCAGGGGCTTGCCGTTGAGCCGGATCTCCAGGGGTTCCTCCGCGACGAGCGTGTCCGGGCGGCTGGAGACCACCCCGTCCCGGATGCGGAGCACCTTGCGTCGTTCCGTGACCCGTCCCATGTCCTGATCAGCCCCGGTTCTGTACGTGCTGGTAGCCGAAGCGGCCCTTGATGCAGAGATTGCCGTGGGTCACCGGGTTGTCGTGCGGCGAGGTGACCTTCACGATCTCATTGTCCTGCACGTGCAGCGTCAGGTTGCAGCCCACTCCGCAGTACGCGCACACCGTGGTCGTCTCCGTCTGGCGCGACTCCTCCCACGTACCCGCCGCGCGCATGTCGAACTCGGACTTGAAGGACAGCGCGCCCGTGGGGCACACCTCGATGCAGTTCCCGCAGTACACGCACGCCGAGTCGGTCAGCGGCGCGTCGTGCTCCACGGCGATCCGGGCGTCGAAACCGCGCCCGGCGACCGAGATCGCGAAGGTGTTCTGCCACTGGTCACCGCAGGCGTCCACGCACTTGTAACAGAGGATGCACTTGTCGTAGTCGCGCACGTACAGGTCGTTGTCGACCTTCGGTTCCTCGTTGAGCCGGGCCGCGTCGGGGCCGAAGCGGTCGGGCTTCGCCTCGTACTCCTTGAGCCACGCGGCGACCTTCGGCGTCGTCGACAGGTCCACGGAGGACGCGAGCAGTTCGAGGACGATCTTCCGGCTGTGCCGGGCCCGTTCGGTGTCCGTGCGCACCTCCATGCCGGGCTCGGCCTTGCGGGAGCAGGCCGGCACGAGTGTCCTGGCCCCCTCCACCTCGACGACGCAGACCCGGCAGGCGTTCTTGGGCCGGAGCGTGTCGCCCTCGCACAGCGTCGGGACGTCCTTCCCGGCGGCCCGGCAGGCGTCGAGGATCGTCGAGCCCTCGGGCGCCCGCACCGGCTCCCCGTCGAGCGTGAACTCCAGCAGCCGGCGCGGGATCCCCAGCGGTGTGACGGTCATTCGTACGCCCCCAGACGGTCGATGGCGGATTCCACGGCGTTCCACGCGGTCTGCCCGAGACCGCAGATCGAGGCGTCCCGCATCGCGCGGCCCACCTCCCGCAGCAGCGCGATGTCCCCGGCGGCGTCGGCGCCGGTGCGCTCCACGATCCGGTGCAGCGCCTCTTCCTGCCGCACGGTCCCGACCCGGCAGGGCACGCACTGCCCGCACGACTCGTCCCGGAAGAACTCGGCGATGCGCAGCAGGAGCCGGGGCAGGGGCACGCTGTCGTCGAAGGCCATCACGACCCCCGAGCCGAGCGTCGTGCCGGCCTCCCGCGTCCCCTCGAAGGTGAGCGGAATGCCGAGCTCGTCGGCCCGTACGAAGCCGCCGGCCGCCCCGCCGAGCAGTACCGCCCGCAGCCCGTCCCGCACCCCGGCGAGCGTGAGCAGGTCGCCCAGCGTCGCGCCGAACGGCAGCTCGTAGACACCGGGCCGCTCCACGCTCCCCGAGACGCAGTACAGCTTCGGCCCGGTGGACCGGTCCGTGCCGATCGCCGCGTAGGCCGGGGCGCCCATCGTGAGGATCGGCAGGACGTTGACCAGCGTCTCGACGTTGTTCTCCACCGTCGGCTTGCCGAACAGGCCCTTCTCCACCGGGAACGGCGGCTTCGAGCGGGGCTCGCCCCGGTAGCCCTCGATGGAGTTGAACAGGGCCGTCTCCTCACCGCAGATGTAGGCGCCCGCGCCGCGCCGGATCTCGATGTCGAAGGCGTAGCCCTGGCCGAGGATGTCGTCGCCCAGCAGTCCACGCGCGCGTGCCTGCGCGATCGCGTGCTCCAGCCGGTGCAGGGCGCGCGGGTATTCGCCGCGCAGATAGAGGTGGCCCTGGTGGGCGCCGGTCGCGTACGCGGCGATCGTCATCGCCTCGACCAGCGCGTACGGGTCGCCCTCCATGAGCACGCGGTCCTTGAAGGTGCCCGGCTCGGACTCGTCGGCGTTGCAGACGAGGTGGTGCGGATGGTCCGGCTGGGAGGCCGTGGCCTGCCACTTGCGGCCGGTCGGGAAGGCGGCGCCGCCGCGCCCGGCCAGGCCCGAGTCGGTGACCTCGCGGATGACCCCGGCCGGGCCCAGTTCGAAGGCCCGGCGCAGGGCCGTGTAGCCGCCGTGGGCGCGGTAGTCGTCGAGGGACGCCGGATCGACCACGCCGACGCGGTGGAGCAGCATCAGGCCGTCCTGCCCGGCCTGGGGCACCGCCAGAGCGGCGGGCGGCTCCTCCGGCGCCGAGTCGGGGGCGCTCGCGGCGAGGACGGCCTTCTCGACGGTCGCCGGCGCCGACACCGCCGTACGCACGGGATCCCCGGCCCTGATCGCGAGCGCGGCCGGGGCCCGTTCGCACAGGCCCAGACACGGGCCGCGCTCGACCGACACACCGCTGCCGAGACCGAGCCGGGCCTCGATCCCGGCGCACAGCTCCGGCGCCCCGGCTGCCGCGCACGCCAGGTCCGTGCACACATGGAGGACGGTCGCCGGGCGGGGCTTGACCGAGAACATGGCGTAGAAGGTGGCCACCCCGTACGCCTCCGCCGGCGGCACCGTCAGCCGCCGGCACAGGTAGTCGAGGGCGCCGTCGCTGATCCAGCCGATCCGGTCGTTGAGGGCGTGCAGCCCCGGCAACAGCAGGTCGCGGCGGTCCCGGGCCGCGCGCCCGCCACGCGCCCACCTGAGATCGGCATCGGAGCGATCGGCGCCCTCCCAGGAGGACTCCGGAGGCCCGAGCAGGGCGTCGACGGCCGCCCGCTCCTCGTCCGTCGGCTTGCTGTCACCGAAGTGCAGGTCCACAGTGCGTCACCCCACGATGGTCGCGATGGGCAGCTTCTCGATCCGGATCGCCGACGCCTTGAACTCCGCCGTCCCCGCGATCGGGCAGTTCGCCTCGATCGTCAGCGCGTTGGTGTCCACCTCGTCGGGGAAGTGCATGGTCATGAAGGCGAGCCCGGGCCGCAGCGCGGTGTCCACCCACACGGGCGCGGTCACCGACCCGCGCCGCGAGGTGACCTGGACCTGCTCACCGACCACGACCCCGTAGCGCTCGGCGTCCTCCGGGCACAGCTCGATGAACTCGCCGCGCCGCAGCGGCGAGGCGTAACCGCCGCTCTGCACGCCGGTGTTGTACGAGTCGAGCCGCCGTCCGGTGGTGAGCCGGATCGGGTACCGCTCGTCGGTGAGGTCCACGGGCGGGTCGTGCTGCACGATCCCGAAGGGGGCGAGCCGGCCACGTGCCGAAAGGTCGGGCTCCCACAACCGGCCGTGCAGATAGCTCGGTTCGAGCCCGTCCGTGCTGGGGCACGGCCACTGGATGCCCTGGTGCTCCTCCAGACGCTCGTACGTCATGCCGTGGTGGTCGGGCGAGACGGACCTCAGCTCGTTCCACACGGTCTCGGCGTCGGCGTACTTCCAGTCGTGGCCGAGGCGGGCCGCGAGGTCGCAGAGGATGTCGATGTCCTCGCGCGCCTCGCCGGGCGGGCTGACGGCCCTGCGGACGCGCTGCACCCGCCGCTCGCTGTTGGTGGTCGTGCCCTCGGTCTCCGCCCAGCCGGCGGTGGCCGGCAGCACGACGTCCGCGAGTTCGGCCGTCTTCGTGAGGAAGATGTCCTGGACGACGAGGAAGTCGAGGGCGTTGAGCCGCCGTACGGCCTGCTCGCTGTCGGCCTCCGACTGGGCCGGGTTCTCGCCGATGCAGTAGACGGCCTCGATGCCGCCGTCCTCCATCGCCTCGAACATCTCCGTGAGGTTCAGGCCGTAGTGCGGCTGGATGACGGTGTCCCAGGCCGACTCGAACTTCAGCCGGGTGTCCGGGTCCAGGATGTCCTGGAAGCCCGGCAGCCGGTTGGGGATCGCGCCCATGTCGCCGCCGCCCTGCACGTTGTTCTGCCCGCGCAGGGGCTGCAGGCCCGAGCCGTAGCGGCCGACATGGCCGGTGAGCAGGGACAGGTTGATCAGGGCGCGGACGTTGTCGGTGCCGTTGTGGTGCTCGGTGATGCCGAGGGTCCAGCACAGCTGGGCGCGTTCGGCACGGGCGTAGGCGTGCGCCAGTTCGCGGATGGCGGCGGCCGGTACGCCCGTCACCTTCTCGGCGAGCGACAGCGTCCAGGGCTCGACCAGCGCCCTGTACTCCTCGAAGCCGGTGGTCGCCCGCTCGACGAACGCCTCGTTGGCGAGACCCGCGTGGATGATCTCGCGGCCGATCGCGTGCGCCATCGGGATGTCGGTGCCGACGTTGAGGCCGAGCCAGCTCTCCGCCCACTCGGCGGTCGAGGTCCGGCGCGGATCGACCGCGTACATCCGGGCCCCGTTCCTGATCCCCTTCAGTACGTGCTGGAAGAAGATCGGGTGCGCGAAGCGGGCGTTGGAGCCCCACATCACGACGAGGTCCGTGTGCTCGATCTCCTCGTACGACGACGTGCCGCCGCCCGAGCCGAACGCCGCCGACAGGCCGGCCACGCTCGGGGCGTGACAGGTGCGGTTGCAGGAGTCGACGTTGTTGGTGCCCATGACGACCCGGGCGAACTTCTGCGCCACGTAGTTCATCTCGTTGGTGGCGCGGGCGCAGCTGAACATCCCGAAGGCGCCGCGGTTGCGGGCGAGGCCCCGGGCCGCCCGGTCCAGGGCCTCCTCCCAGCTCGCCTGCCGGAACGGCTCGTCGCGGGAATCACGTACGAGCGGGTGCGTCAGCCGGGTGTAGGTCTTCGGGCTTCGATCGCGTTTCCTCATGCGGCGCTCCTCAGCGCGAGCAGGTCCGAGATGGCGTGCACGGTGCGCAGGGTGGGCACCTCCACGCCGGTGATCTCCGCCAGCTCGACGACCGCCGCGAGGAGTACGTCGAGTTCGAGCGGCTTGCCGCGCTCCAGGTCCTGGAGCGTGGAGGTGCGGTGGTCGCCGACCCGCTCGGCGCCCGCGAGCCGGCGCTCGATGGAGACGCCGACCTCGCAGCCGAGGGCCTGAGCGACCGCGAGCGTCTCGGTCATCATGATCTCGATGACCCTGCGGGTGCCGCCGTGCAGGCACATCTGCCGCATGGTCGCGCGGGCCAGCGCGCTGATCGGATTGAAGGAGATGTTGCCGAGCAGCTTGACCCAGATGTCGTCCCGCAGACCGGACTCCACCGGGCACTTGAGCCCACCGGCCTGCATCGCGTCGCTGAAGGCGAGACAGCGGGCCGAGAGGCTGCGGTCGGGTTCGCCGATGGAGAACCGCGTGCCCTCCAAGTGCCGTACGACGCCCGGCCCTTCGAGTTCGGTCGCCGCGTAGACGACACATCCGACGGCCCGTTCGGGCGCGAGCACCGCACTGACCGCGCCGTCCGGGTCCACGCTCTCGACGCGGTGGCCGTCGTACGGGCCGCCGTGCCGGTGGAAGTACCACCAGGGGATGCCGTTCTGGGCCGCGACGACCGCCGTCGTCCCGTGCAGCAACGGCGCGATCAGCGGCCCGCACGCCGCGTACGCGTTGGCCTTCAGGCCCAGGAAGACGTAGTCGGCCGGGCCGACCTCGGCCGGGTCGTCGGTCGCGTGGGGGTGCGCGGTGAAATCGCCGCGCGGGCTGCGCACCCGGACTCCGTGCTGCCTCATGGCCGCCAGATGCGGTCCACGGGCGATGAGATGCACATCGGCACCCGCGCGGTGAAGCGCGGCGCCGACGTAGGCGCCGATGGCACCGGCGCCGAGAACTGCGACTTTCACGGGAACACTCCGTTCGGTTTGAGGGATACCGCGGAGGTGTGACTGCCGTACGACCGCTCGGGAACCGCCGTGCGGCTTGTGTCGACGAAATATTGTCTACAGTATGGAGGTTGGGGCGGCAAGGGTCCGTGCGGCGACCGTTCGGCGCATGCTGAATACCGCTCACCGCATACGGTCGACGCGCCGCCTTTCCAACTCCCGTGCGACTGCCTACCGTCCGGGTGTCATGAGTCCCCCAGTCGCGCCCCCGGGCTGGAGCCGCTGGCTCGTCCCGCCCGCCGCTCTTTCCGTACATCTCTCCATCGGCCAGGCCTACGCCTGGAGCGTGTTCAAGCCGCCCCTCGAGTCCGCGCTCGGCCTCAGCGGCACGCAGAGCGCGCTGCCCTTCCAGCTGGGCATCGTCATGCTGGGCCTGTCCGCCGCGTTCGGCGGCACGCTCGTGGAACGCAACGGCCCCCGCTGGGCGATGACCGTCGCCCTGGTCTGCTTCTCGTCCGGCTTCCTGCTCTCCGCGCTGGGCGCGTCCCTGGAGCAGTACTGGCTGATCGTGTTCGGCTACGGCTTCGTCGGTGGCATCGGCCTCGGCATCGGCTACATCTCGCCCGTCTCCACACTGATCAAGTGGTTCCCGGACCGGCCCGGCATGGCCACCGGCATCGCGATCATGGGCTTCGGCGGCGGCGCGCTGATCGCCTCGCCGTGGTCGGCGCAGATGCTGGAGTCGTTCGGCGGGGACAGCTCCGGCATCGCCCTGGCGTTCCTGGTGCACGGCCTGTCGTACGCCGTCTTCATGCTGCTCGGCGTGCTGTTGGTCCGGGTTCCGCCTCATGCCTCAGGGGCGCGGGGAACTGCGCGACAAGCCCCCACCGGCCCGCAGGTATCCGCGAAACAGGCGCTGCGCACTCCCCAGTTCTGGCTCCTGTGGACCGTGCTCTGCATGAACGTCACCGCCGGCATCGGAATCCTGGAGAAGGCCGCCCCGATGATCACGGACTTCTTCGCGGACACCTCCACACCCGTGTCCGTGACGGCCGCCGCCGGCTTCGTCGCCCTGCTGTCGGCGGCGAACATGGCGGGCCGCATCGGCTGGTCGTCGACGTCCGACCTGATCGGCCGCAAGAACATCTACCGCGTCTACCTGGGCGTCGGCGCGCTGATGTACGCGCTCATCGCCCTGTTCGGCGACACCTCCAAGCCGCTGTTCATCCTGTGCGCGCTGGTCATCCTCTCCTTCTACGGCGGCGGCTTCGCGACGATCCCGGCGTATCTGAAGGACCTGTTCGGCACGTACCAGGTCGGCGCCATCCACGGGCGGCTGCTCACCGCCTGGTCCCTGGCCGGAGTGCTCGGGCCGCTCATCGTGAACTGGATCGCCGACCGGCAGGAGGAGGCGGGCCGGCACGGCGCGTCCCTGTACGGGCTGTCGTTCGTCATCATGATCGGCCTGCTCGTCGTCGGCTTCGTCGCCAACGAACTCGTCCGGCCCGTCCACGCCCGTCATCACGTCCCGCAGCCGAAGGAGGCCGATCGTGTCCAGCAGCAGTCAGAGTCCGCCTAGCCCGGACCGGCGGTGGCTGATCGCCCTCGCCTGGGTGTGGGTGGGCGTACCGCTCGCCTACGGGCTGTACGAGCTCGTCCGGAAGGCGACGCAGCTGTTCACCGGGTGAGGCCTGTGGCGGGACCGGGCCCCGGCGTGCGACAGGCGCCCGGGCGTCCGAGGTCCTGACCGAAGCTGACAACGCTGGTGCCTGTTTCCTGTTGCCTTGGCTGCCGTCGTACCCGTGAGTCACTGATCAGACTGGTGGGTCACGCTACCCAAGGCAACGAGGGGGACCCACCCACATGAACGGCTCGCGCATCGCCGCCGTCGGCCACTACCAGCCCGCCAAGGTGCTCACCAACGAGGACCTGGCGGGCTTGGTGGACACCAGTGACGAGTGGATCAGGAGCCGAGTGGGCATCCGCACCCGCCACATCGCCGGGCCCGACGAGCCGGTCGACGAGCTGGCCGCCCACGCCGCCGCCAAGGCCCTCGCGGCGGCCGGCCTCGCCCCCGCCGACATCGACCTGGTGCTGGTCGCCACCTCCACCGCCGTCGACCGCTCGCCCAACATGGCCGCCCGGGTCGCGGCCCGCCTCGGGATGCCGCAGCCGGCCACGATGGACCTCAACGTCGTGTGCGCCGGTTTCACCCACGCCCTGGCCACCGCCGACCACGCCGTTCGCGCGGGGGGCGCGAGCCGTGCGCTGGTCATCGGGGCCGACAAGATGTCCGAGGTGACCGACTGGAGCGACCGCAGCACCTGCGTGCTCGTCGGGGACGGGGCCGGGGCCGCGGTGGTCGAGGCCGCCGAGGAGTCCGGCATCGGGCCGGTGCTGTGGGGTTCGGTGCCCGAGATGGGACACGCGGTGCGGATCGAGGGCACGCCCCCGCGTTTCGCCCAGGAAGGGCAGAGCGTCTACCGCTGGGCCACCACGCAGCTGCCGCCCATCGCGCGCCGGGCGTGCGAGCGGGCCGGTCTTGAGCCGGCGGACCTCGCCGGGGTCGTCCTGCACCAGGCGAACCTGCGGATCATCGAACCCCTCGCCGAGAAGATCGGTGCCGTGAACGCCGTCGTCGCGCGCGATGTCACCGAGTCCGGCAACACCTCCGCCGCGAGCATCCCGCTCGCCTTCTCCAAGCTCGTCGAACGGGGCGCGGTCTCCACCGGCGACCCGGTCCTGCTGTTCGGCTTCGGCGGGAACCTGTCGTACGCGGGACAGGTCGTGCGCTGCCCCTGAGCCCTCCGGCAGCCGGGGTGTGACGTGGCCAACTGCCCGAAGCCCTGGCCTTTGTGCGCCGTAGACTGTAGACGAAAGACAATCGATACTGACTCTGCGGCGACACCGGTAGCCGCCGCGCTGTGCACGGCCCTGCCGAGGAGGGGGACCGCGATGCTGTCGACAGGCCTGCCCCAGGGGGCGGTACCCAAGCTGGAACGCCCTGGTCCGCTGCGTGACCGCGTCTACGAGGCACTCCTCGAACTCATCACCACCCGTGCCCTCCAGCCCGGCCAGCACCTCGTCGAGAGCGAGCTCGCCGGGCATCTGGGGGTCTCCCGGCAGCCGGTGCGCGAGGCGTTGCAGCGGCTCAACACCGAGGGGTGGGTCGATCTGCGGCCCGCCCAGGGCGCGTTCGTGCACGAGCCGACGGAGGAGGAGGCCGACCAGCTCCTCACGGTCCGTACACTCCTGGAGGCCGAGGCGGCCCGCCTCGCTGCGGCGAACGCGAACAGCGCCGGCCTCACCGCCCTGGAAACGCTCTGCGCGGAGGGCGAGAAGGCCGTCGAGGCCGACGACGTGGACGGCGCCGTCGCCATGAACGCCCGCTTCCACGCCAAGATCATGGAGCTCGCCGGCAACGCCGTCCTCGCCGAACTCGCCGCCCAGGTCGACCGCCGCGTGCGCTGGTACTACACGCCGGTGGCCCGCCGGCGCGGCCACCAGTCCTGGATCGAGCACCGCGAACTGATCGCGGCGATCGCCGACCGGGACGAAGGGCGGGCCACCCAACTGATGCGCGAACACACGGAGCACACGCGGCGGTCGTATCACGCGCGGGCGCGTTCGTAGGACCCTCAGCCGGCTGCCAGCACCGCCTGGGTCTGCGTCGTCTGGCCCACCA
The DNA here is from genome assembly GCF_045040895.1 of Streptomyces purpurascens. NCBI lineage: Bacteria > Bacillati > Actinomycetota > Actinomycetes > Kitasatosporales > Streptomycetaceae > Streptomyces > Streptomyces purpurascens. Next base: position 7,773,178 of record NZ_CP108341.1, read on the forward strand.
GGGTGCCGTCCTCGTCGTGCAGGTCCGTCCGGACGGCGATGAAAGAGCGTCCCACGTGTACGGGACGTGTCTCGGCGCGGACGACGCCCGACCGCACGGCGCGGAAGAAGTTCGTCTTCGACTCGACCGTCGACGTGCTCGCGCCCGGCGGCAGACTGAGGAACGCGCAGACCGCGCCGGCCGTGTCGGCGAGCGCCATCAGGGCTCCGCCGTGCAGGGCGCCGCCCACCGTGCACAACTCCGGAGCCCAGGGAAGCACGGCCCTGACCCGGGCGGGGGTGGCCTCCTCGAGGGCGATGCCCAGGTTCTCGGCGAAGGGAAGCGCCTTCACCAGTGCCTCGGGGGAAGGGGTGTCGGTCATGCGGGGCCTCCGGACGTCGACGACGCGTGCTGGTGCCAGCCTGACCTGGGCCGCGCTCACGGTCGATTACCTGCCACGTAAGACCCGCCCTTCGTCTCTTTGTCCTGTGAGTGGAAAAAGTAGAGGGCAATTCCTGCGCGACTTCTTCCCACCTCCGGCAGCCGCTGCTACGTTCCCTCCGAAAGCAAGCCACTGATGTGGCGGAAAACCGGCGCGCACAGGCCGATCGAGGCGGGGAGGGGCTCGTGAGACGTATGACCGCACGACCCGGAAACGCCCACCAGGCCCGACTGCTCACGCTGTTGCGCGACGGCGGACCCAACTCCCGTGCCCAGCTGGGCGACCAGGTCGACCTCTCGCGGTCCAAGCTCGCCGTGGAGGTGGACCGGCTGCTGGAGACGGGGCTGGTCGTGGCCGACGGACTCGCCGCCTCGCGCGGTGGCCGCCGCTCCCACAACATCCGGCTCAACCCCGGTCTGCGCTTCCTCGGCGTCGACATCGGCGCGACCTCGGTCGACGTCGCCGTCACCAACGCCGAACTGGAGACCCTCGGCCACATCAACCAGCCCATGGACGTACGCGAAGGCCCGGTCGCGGTCTTCGAGCAGGTCCTGGCCATGGCCGCGAAACTGAAGGCCTCCGGGCTCGCGGAGGGGTTCGACGGCGCCGGCATCGGCGTCCCGGGCCCGGTCCGCTTCCCCGAGGGCATCCCGGTGGCACCGCCGATCATGCCCGGCTGGGACGGCTTCCCCGTGCGGGAGGCGCTCAGCCAGGAACTCGGCTGCCCGGTCATGGTCGACAACGACGTGAACCTCATGGCGATGGGGGAGCAGCACGCGGGCGTCGCCCGCACCGTCGCCGACTTCCTCTGCGTCAAGATCGGCACCGGCATCGGCTGCGGCATCGTCGTCGGCGGTGAGGTCTACCGCGGTACGACGGGCAGCGCCGGCGACATCGGGCACATCCAGGCCGTGCCCGACGGCCGTCCCTGCGCCTGCGGCAACCGGGGCTGCCTGGAGGCCCACTTCAGCGGGGCGGCCCTCGCCCGCGACGCCACGGAGGCCGCCCAGCAGGGGCTTTCGGCCGAACTGGCATCGCGGCTGGAGACGAACGGCGGCCTCACCGCCGTCGACGTCGCCGCCGCGGCCGCCGCGGGTGACGCCACCGCACTCGACCTGATCCGCGAGGGCGGCAATCACACCGGCCAGGTCATCGCCGGCCTGGTCAGTTTCTTCAACCCGGGCCTGGTGGTGATCGGCGGCGGGGTGACCGGCCTCGGCCACACGCTGCTCGCCGCGATCCGCACCCAGGTCTACCGCCAGTCGCTGCCGCTGGCGACCGGCAATCTGCCCATCGTCCTGGGCGAGTTGGGACCCGCCGCCGGTGTCATCGGCGCGGCCCGGCTCATCAGCGATCACCTGTTCTCACCTGCGTAAGCACTCGCCCGACAGGCTCACCCGCACGATCCGCTGCTCTGCCCTGCCCTGCCCTGCCCTGCCCTGAACACGCCTGTTCGACAAGCGCCCTGAAACCGGCCCGCACGCCCGCCAAGGGGAATTCGCATGGCACCAGAACCACCGCTGCTCAGCATGTCCGGCATCACCAAGTCGTTCCCCGGGGTCCGGGCGCTCGACGGCGTCGACCTCGACGTCCAGGCCGGTGAGGTGCACTGCCTGCTCGGCCAGAACGGCGCCGGCAAGTCGACCCTCATCAAGGTCCTGGCCGGTGCCCACCAACCCGACACCGGCACCATCCGCTGGCGCGGCGAGGAGGTCACGCTCCGCTCGCCGATCGCCGCCATGCGCCTCGGCATCGCCACCATCTACCAGGAACTCGACCTGGTGGAGCATCTGTCGGTCGCCGAGAACGTCCACCTGGGGCATGAGCCGACCACCGCCGGATTCGTCGTACGCGGGAAGGCGGCCAAGGCCTCAACCGCCGCTCTTCTCAAGCGACTCGGGCATCCGGAGGTCGATCCGGCCCGTCTGGTCGGGGAGTTGTCGGCCGCGCAGCAGCAGATCGTGTCCATGGCCCGTGCGCTCTCCCACGACGTGCGGCTCATCGTGATGGACGAACCGTCCGCCGCCCTCGACCCGGACGAGGTCGACAACCTCTTCCGTATCGTCGGCGATCTCACCGCCGCCGGAGTCGCCGTCGTCTACATCTCGCACCGTCTGGAGGAGATCCGGCGCATCGGCGACCGGGTGACCGTGCTGAAGGACGGGCGGGCCGTCGCGAACGGGCTTCCGGCGAAGTCGACGCCGACCCGCGAGGTCGTCGCGCTGATGACGGGCCGCAACGTCGAGTACGTCTTCCCCGACCGGCCCGTCTCCCCGCCGACTGGCGAATCGGTTCTCCGGATTCAAGGGCTGTCCCGCCAAGGGGAGTTCGAGCCCTTCGACCTGGAGGTGCGGCCCGGCGAGATCGTCGGCCTCGCCGGACTCGTCGGCTCGGGCCGCTCCGAGATCCTGGAGACGGTCTACGGGGCCCGCAGACCGACGTCCGGTCAGGTACTGGTCGACGGACGGCCCTTGAAGCCGGGCAGCGTACGTGCCGCCGTCCGGGCCGGACTCGGGCTCGCCCCCGAGGAACGCAAGGCCCAGGCCCTGCTGATGCTGGAGTCCGTCACCCGCAACGTGTCGGTCTCCTCCATGTCCCGCTTCTCGCGCGGCGGCTGGATCGACCGGGGTGCCGAACTCGGCGCCGCCCGGGCCGCGACGCGCGAGCTGTCGCTCAGGCCGGACAACCCGTCCGTGCCCGTGCGCACCCTGTCCGGCGGCAATCAGCAGAAGGCCGTCCTGGCCCGCTGGCTGCTGCGCGGCTGCCGGGTGCTGCTGCTCGACGAACCCACCCGCGGCGTCGACGTCGGCGCGCGCGCCGAACTGTACGCCGTCGTCCGCCGGCTGGCCGACGAAGGCCTCGCCGTGCTGCTGGTCTCCAGCGAGGTGCCCGAGGTGCTCGGCCTCGCCGACCGCGTCCTGGTGCTGCGCGAGGGCCGTGTCGTCCACACGGCACCCGCGCGCGAACTCGACGAACACCGCGTACTCGACCTGGTCATGGAAGGAAGCCCGGCGTCATGACGCAGCCCGTCTCCCCGCCGCGGGACAGCACCGCCAAGGTGCCCCAGGCCCAGCCCCCGGCCTGGCGCGGCCTGCTGGCCCGCGCCGACGTCCGCACCCTCTCGCTGCTTGGCGTGCTCGCCGCGCTGATCCTCGTCGGCGGCATCACCAAGCCCGACGAGTTCCTCGACACCCGCAACCTGCAACTGGTCCTCACCCAGGCCTCCGTGGTCGGCGTCGTCACCGTCGGCATGACCTTCGTCATCGTCTCCGGCGGCATCGACCTGTCGGTCGGCGCGATCGTCGCCCTCGCCTCGGTGTGGGCGACCACGGTCGCCACCCAGGAGTACGGCTTCGCCGGAATCCTCTTCACGGCGATGCTCGTCGGAGTCGGCTGCGGCCTGGTCAACGGGGTGCTCATCGCCTACGGCGCGATGGTGCCGTTCATCGCCACCCTCGCCATGCTGGCCTCCGCCCGCGGCCTCGCCCTGCAGATCACCGACGGCAAGACACAGATCGTCACCGTGCCCTCCGTCCTCGACCTGGGCGAACGCGACGCCTACATCCTCGGCATCCCGCCGCTGGTCCTGGTATTCGCCGCCGTGACGGTCATCGGCTGGCTGGTGCTCAACCGCACCACGTTCGGCCGCCGCACCGTCGCCGTCGGCGGCAACCCGGAGGCCGCCCGGCTCGCCGGCATCGACGTACGCCGCCAGCGGCTCTACCTCTATCTGCTGTCCGGGCTGTGCTGCGGCATCGCCGCCTTCCTGCTGATCGTCCTGTCCGGCTCGGGCCAGAACACCAACGGCAACCTCTACGAACTCGACGCCATCGCCGCCGCGATCATCGGCGGCACCCTGCTCACCGGCGGCCGCGGCACCATCACCGGCTCCGTGCTCGGCGTCCTGATCTTCTTCACGATCACCAACATCTTCGCCCTGAACAACCTGCAGAGCGACGTCCAGCAGATCGCCAAGGGCGCGATCATCGTCGCCGCCGTGCTGGTCCAGCGCCGTACCGCGAGCACGACCTGAGGAAAGGGTTCACCGCCATGACAGAGAACACGAGCCGCAGAGGACTGCTCTTCGGGGCCGCCGCCGTCTCCGCCGGTGCCCTCCTCACGGGCTGCACGAGCAACGAGCCCTCCGACTCCAAGGACGAGCCGGCCGGGAACGACCAGCCCGCCGCCGACGACAAGCCGGGCAAGAAGGTCACCATCGGCTTCGCCGGACCGCAGGCCGACCACGGCTGGCTCAACGCGATCAACGACAACGCCAAGGACCGCGCCAAGAAGTACTCGGACGTGACGCTGGAGATCACCGAGGGCTCCAACGACACCGCCCAGCAGATCGGCCAGATCGAGACCCTCATCAACAAGAAGGTCGACGTCCTGGTGGTGCTGCCCGCCGACGGCAAGGCCCTCACCCAGGTCGGGCTGAAGGCGATGCGCGCGGGCATCCCGGTCGTCAACCTCGACCGGATCTTCAACACCCCGCAGGCCTACCGCTGCTGGATCGGCGGCGACAACTACGGCATGGGCCTCAACGCCGGGCACTACATCGGCGAGAAGCTCAAGGGGAAGTCGGGCGCCCGCGTCATCGAACTGGCCGGCCTGGACAACCTGGAGCTGACCAAGCAGCGCACCAAGGGCTTCGACGACGCCCTGAAGAACTACCCCAACATCAAGAAGGTCGCCCGCCAGGCCGCCGACTTCACCGTCGAGTCCGGCCAGGCCAAGATGGCCCAGCTGCTCCAGGCCCAGTCGAAGTTCGACGCGCTGTGGAACCACGACGACGACCAGGGCGTGGGCGCGCTGCGGGCCATCGAGCAGGCCGGGCGTGACGGCTTCCTGATGGTCGGCGGCGCCGGCGCGCTCTCCGCCTTCCAGGCCATCAAGCAGGACGACGGCGTGCTCAAGGCGACGGTGCTGTACCCGCCGACCATGGCCGCCTCCGCGATCGACCTCGCCCGCGCCCTCGGCCAGGGCAAGGGCGTCGGCGGCATGGCGGAGTTCGAGATCCCCGCGTCGATCACGCTCTACTCGGCCGTCGTCGACAAGACCAACGTCGACCAGTACATGCCCACCGGCTTCCAGTGACCGGTTCCGCCCCCGCACCCCCCACGTGCGCGACCCCGACCAGGACGAGGAGGACTCCCACATGGGACAGCCGCAGCAGCAGTCAGAAGGGACCGAGGAGGCAGGCAAGCCACCCCTGCGCGTGGGGATGGTGGGCTACGCCTTCATGGGCGCCGCCCACTCCCAGGGCTGGCGCACCGCGGGCCGCGTCTTCGACCTGCCGCTGAACCCGGTGCAGGCCGCGATCTGCGGCCGGGACCGGGACGCCGTGCGGGCGGCGGCCGACCGGCACGGCTGGGCGTCCACCGAGAGCGACTGGCGTGCCCTCGTCGAACGGGACGACATCGACCTCGTCGACATCTGCACCCCCGGCGACAGCCACGCCGAGATCGCCCTCGCCGCCCTGGCCGCCGGCAAGCATGTCCTGTGCGAGAAGCCCCTCGCCAACACCGTCGAGGAAGCCGCGTCGATGGAACGCGCGGCCGAGGAGGCGTACGCGCGCGGCCAGGTGGCGATGGTCGGCTTCAACTACCGGCGGGTGCCTGCCACCGTCCTGGCCCGCCGGATGGTCGACGAGGGCCGTCTGGGCAGGCTGCGGCACGTGCGCGTGACGTACCTCCAGGACTGGCTCGTCGACCCGGACTTCCCGCTGACCTGGCGGCTGCGCAGGGAGCAGGCCGGCTCGGGCTCGCTCGGCGACCTGGGCGCGCACATCATCGACCTCGCGCAGTACCTGACGGGGGAGCGGCTGGCGGGCGTCTCCGCGCTGACGGAGACCTTCGTACGGGAGCGGCCGCTGCCCACCGGCGCCACCAGCGGGCTGTCCGCCGTCTCGTCCGCCGGCACCGGCCAGGTCACCGTGGACGACGCCGCCCTCTTCACCGCCCGCTTCCCCTCCGGCGCCCTGGCCTCCTTCGAGGCCACCCGCTACGCCACCGGCCGCAAGAACGCCCTGCGCATCGAGCTCAACGGGGAGCGCGGCTCGCTCGCCTTCGACCTGGAGCGGCTCAACGAGCTGTCCTTCCACGACGGCACCGAGCCGGGCGCGGAGGCCGGTTTCCGCCGGATCCTCGTCACCGAACCCGACCATCCCTACCTGGACGCCTGGTGGCCGCCGGGCCACGGCCTCGGCTACGAGCACACCTTCGTCCACCAGGCCCGCGACCTGGTCCACGCCGTCGCCGAGGGCCGCCGCCCCGAACCCTCCTTCGCCGACGGGCTGCAGGTGCAGCGCGTGCTCGCGGCGGTCGAGGAGAGCGCCGAGAAGAACTCCGTCTACACGCCGATCGCGGTCTGAGGAGGCTGACGCGGATGCCGCGTACGTTCACGCTGTTCACCGGCCAGTGGGCGGACCTGCCCCTGGAGGAGGTCTGCCGACTCGCCCGCGACTTCGGGTACGACGGCCTCGAACTCGCCTGCTGGGGCGATCACTTCGAAGTCGACAAGGCGCTCTCCGACCCGGGGTATCTCGACGGCCGCCGGGCCCTGCTCGACAAGTACGGCCTCAAGTGCTGGGCCATCTCCAACCACCTCGTCGGCCAGGCCGTCTGCGACGCCATCATCGACGAACGCCACCAGGCCATCGTGCCGGGCGCGGTGTGGGGCGACGGAGCCCCGGAAGGGGTCCGGCAGCGGGCCGCGGAACGCATGAAGGACACCGCGCGCGCCGCGGCCGCCTTCGGTGTCGACACCGTCATCGGCTTCACCGGCTCCGCCATCTGGCACCTGGTCGCCATGTTCCCGCCCGCCCCCGACGCGATGATCGAGCGCGGCTACCAGGACTTCGCCGACCGCTGGAACCCGATCCTGGACGTCTTCGACGCCGAGGGCGTGCGGTTCGCGCACGAGGTGCACCCCAGCGAGATCGCCTACGACTACTGGACGACGGTCCGCGCGCTGGAGGCGGTCGGCCGGCGCCCCGCCTTCGGCCTCAACTTCGACCCTTCGCACTTCGTGTGGCAGGACCTCGACCCGGTCGGCTTCCTCTGGGACTTCCGCGACCGGATCTACCACGTCGACTGCAAGGAGGCCCGCAAGCGCCTCGACGGACGCAACGGCCGGCTCGGCTCCCACCTCCCCTGGGGCGACCCGCGGCGCGGCTGGGACTTCGTCTCCGCCGGACACGGCGACGTCCCGTGGGAGGACGTCTTCCGGATGCTGCGCTCCATCGACTACCAAGGCCCGGTCTCGGTCGAGTGGGAGGACGCCGGCATGGACCGGCTCCAGGGGGCGCCCGAGGCGCTGACCCGGCTGAAGGCCTTCGACTTCGACCCACCGAGCGCGTCCTTCGACGCCGCGTTCAACAGCTGAACCAGGACACCGAACCTCCGGGGTGACGGCGCACCCCGGCGCCCGCACCGCACGTCTACGCACCCATCCCGTACGGCCCACCCCGTTCCCGGAGGGACTTCGTGCACAGAACCAGACTCAGAGGCACCCGCACCCCCAGGCGTCCCGGGCGTCCCGGGCTTCGCGCCACCGTCGCCCTGTTCACCGGCCTGCTCCTGGCCGTGGGCACCCCGGCCACCGTCGCCGGCGCCCACCCCGGCCACCCGGAACACGACGAACCGGCAGCCGCCGAGGGCCAGTTCCAGCAGGTGCCGCTCGCCAAGGGCGAACCCGAGATGGGCGAGCCGATGTCGCTCGCCGTGCTCCCGGACCGCAGCGTGCTGCACACCTCGCGCGACGGCACGCTGCGCCTCACCGACCAGGGCGGCGTCACCAAGGTCGCCGGCAAGCTCGACGTCTACAGCCACGACGAGGAGGGCCTGCAGGGCGTCGGCATCGACCCGGACTTCAAGAACAACCGGGCGATCTACCTCTACTACGCCCCGCCGCTCGACACCCCCGCCGGCGACGCCCCTGAGACCGGCACGGCCGAGGACTTCAAGAAGTTCGACGGCGTCAACCGCCTCTCCCGCTTCACCCTGAACGCCAACGGCACGCTGAACAAGGCCAGTGAGAAGAAGGTCATCGACGTCGCGGCCTCCCGCGGCACCTGCTGCCACGTCGGCGGGGACATCGACTTCGACGCCGACGGCAACCTCTACCTGTCGACCGGCGACGACACCAACCCCTTCGCCTCCGACGGCTACACGCCGATCGACGACCGGCCGAACCGCAACCCGGCTTTCGACGCGCGCCGCAGCTCCGGCAACACCAACGACCTGCGCGGCAAGATCCTGCGCATCAAGGTCGCCGAGGACGGTTCCTACACCGTCCCGGAGGGCAACCTCTTCGCCCCGGGCACGGAGAAGACCCGCCCCGAGATCTACGCGATGGGCTTCCGCAACCCGTTCCGGATGAGCGTCGACGACAAGACCGGCACCGTCTACGTCGGCGACTACGGCCCCGACGCCGGCGCCGCCGACCCCAAGCGCGGGCCGGGCGGGCAGGTCGAGTTCGCCAAGGTGACCAAGGCGGCCAACTTCGGCTGGCCCTTCTGCACCGGCGACAACGACCCCTACGTCGACTACGACTTCGCCACCAAGGAGTCCGGCGAGGCGTTCGACTGCAACGCCCCGAAGAACACCTCGCCGTACAACACGGGCCTCACCGACCTGCCGCCCGCGCAGGCCGCCTGGATCCCGTACGACGGCGGCTCCGTGCCCGAGTTCGGCAGCGGCTCGGAGTCCCCGATGGGCGGGCCGGTCTACCGCTACGACCCCGAGCTGGACTCCAGCGTGAAGTTCCCGGAGGCCTACGACGGCGACTTCTTCGCCGGCGAGTTCGGCCGCCGCTGGATCAAGCGGATCGAGCAGAACGCCGACGGCTCGGTCGCGAAGATCAACGACTTCCCGTGGACCGGCACCCAGATCATGGACATGGAGTTCGGCCCCGACGGCGCGCTCTACGTCCTCGACTACGGCGTCTCCTGGTTCCAGGGCGACGAGCACTCCGCGCTGTACCGGATCGAGAACGCCGAGGACGGCTTCTCGCCGATCGCCGAGGTGAGCGCCGACAAGACGTCCGGAGCGGCCGGCCTGAAGGTCAAGTTCACCGGCTCGGCCAAGGACGCCGACTCCCCGGACCTCACCTACAGCTGGGACTTCGGCGACGGCACCAAGGGCGAGGGCCTCAACCCCACCCACAAGTACAAGAAGGTCGGCACCTACACCGCGACCTTCACCGCCAAGGACGCCGAGGGCAACACCGGCAACGCCAGCACCCGGATCGTGGTCGGCAACACCGAGCCCAAGGTGACGATCGACATCCCCGGCAACGGCGCCATGGCCGAGTTCGGCAAGCCCGTCCCGTTCAAGGTGACCGTCACCGACCCCGAGGAGACCATCGACTGCTCCAAGGTCAAGGTCGCCTACAGCCTCGGCCACGACTCCCACGCCCACGAGCTGACCAGCGAGATGGGCTGCGAGGGCACCCTGAAGCCGCCCGCCGGTGACGGCGGCCACGACCCCAACGCCAACATCTACGGCGTCGTCGGCGCCGGCTACACCGACGGCGGGGCCAACGGCCAGGAGGCGCTGACCGGCACCGCCCGCGCCGTGCTCCAGCCGCTGCACCGCCAGGGCGAGCACTTCACCACCCAGTCGGGCGTGACGGTGATCGACAAGACCGGCGCCAACGGCGGCAAGACCGTCGGCAACATCGACGACGGCGACTGGATCTCCTTCACCCCCTACCGGTTCGACGGGCAGAAGAAGATGACCGTGCGGGCGTCCTCCGGCGGCGCGGGCGGCTTCATCGAACTGCGCACCGGCTCGCCCGACGGACCGCTGCACGGCTCGGCGTACATCCCGCCGACCGGTGGCTGGGAGACCTTCCAGAACGTCGACGTGCCGCTGCGGTCCCTGCCGAAGAAGTCCACGGAGATCTACCTGGTCTTCAAGGGCGGCGAGGGCGCGCTGTACGACGTGGACGACTTCGAGTTCTCCAAGGAGCCGTTCAAGGGCGGCAAGAAGGTCCTGGTCTTCTCCAAGACTGCCGGCTTCCGGCACGACTCCATCCCGGCCGGCATCACCGCCCTGAAGGAGCTCGGCGGCCCGGCCGGCATCACGGTCGACGCGACCGAGGAGGCCAGGCAGTTCACCACGACCAACCTCGCCAAGTACGACGCGGTGGCCTTCCTGTCCACCACCGGTGATGTGCTGAACGCCGAGCAGCAGAAGGCGTTCGAGGAGTACGTGGCGGGCGGCGGCGGTTACCTGGGTATCCACGCCGCGGCCGACACCGAGTACGACTGGCAGTTCTACGGCGGCCTCGTCGGCGCCTACTTCGACTCGCACCCGGCCATCCAGAAGGCCACCGTCCGCGTCGAGGACCACGACCACCCGTCCACCGCGCACCTCGGCGACGCCTGGGAGCGCACGGACGAGTGGTACAACTACCGCACCAACCCGCGAGCGCAGGCCAAGGTCCTCGCCACCCTGGACGAGACCAGCTACCAGGGCGGGAACATGAAGGGCGACCACCCGATCGCCTGGTGCCAGAGCTACGGCGGCGGCCGGTCCTTCTACACCGGCGGCGGCCACACCAAGGAGTCCTACGCCGAGGAGGCCTTCCGCGCCCATCTGCTCGGTGGTCTGCAGTACGCCACCGGCCAGGTCAAGGCGGACTGCAAGCCGGGCAAGGACTACCGGAAGATCTTCAACGGCCAGACCCTGGACGGCTGGAAGCAGGCCGGCCCCGGCAAGTTCGCCGTCAAGGACGGCGTGATGGAGTCCGAGGGCGGCATGGGTCTGCTCTGGTACCAGGCCAAGGAGCTGAAGTCGTACTCCCTCAAGCTCGACTGGAAGATGCGGGGCGACGACAACTCCGGGATCTTCGTGGGCTTCCCGGCCTCCGACGACCCCTGGTCCGCGGTGAACAAGGGCTACGAGATCCAGATCGACGCCACGGACGCGGCCGACCGCACCACGGGCTCCGTCTACTCGTTCAAGTCGGCGAACATCAAGGCCCGTGACCAGGTTCTGCGGCCGCCCGGCCAGTGGAACTCCTACGAGATCAAGGTCCAGGGCGAACGCCTCCAGGTGTTCCTCAACGGAGTCAAGATCAACGACTTCACCAACAAGGACCCCCAGCGGAGCCTGACCGACGGCTACATCGGCCTCCAGAACCATGGCGCCGACGACCAGGTCTCCTTCCGCAACATCCAGTTGAAGGAACTGCCCGTCAAGGGCGACTGAACGGCGGCGGGCGGGGGACGCCGGACCCCCGCCCGCCGTCTCCCTTCCCCCCTCGGGTTCGCGCACGACCAGGAGGCTGCCCATGTCCGCGTCCCTCTCCCGACCGCGTGTGGGGGTGTGGCTGATCGGAGCCCGGGGCTCCGTCGCCACCACCGTCGTCACGGGGTGCGCCGCCATCACCGCGGGACTCCACCCGCCCACCGGCATGGTGACCGAGACCCCGGCGTTCACCGACAGCGGTCTGCCCGCGCTGTCCGACCTCGTCTTCGGCGGCCACGACACCCTCGACTGCCCCCTGCCCAAACGCGCCGAGACCCTGACCGCGGGCGGTGTCCTCCCACCGGGCGTCGCCACCGCCGTCGCCGCCGACCTCGCCGCCGCCGACCGGGAGATCAGGCCCGGTGGCCCCACCCCGGGGGACACCAGGAGCGAGGCCGAGCTGATCACGGCCTTCGCCGACGACATACGCGACTTCACGCACCGCCACGAACTGGAGCGGGCCGTGGTGGTGAACGTCGCCTCCACCGAACCCGCCTCCCAGAGGCCCGACGCGCCGCTGCCGGCCAGCACCCTGTACGCGCTGGCGGCCCTGCGCGCGGGCTGCCCCTACGTCAACTTCACCCCCTCCGAGGGCATGCACCACCCCGCCGCCGCCCGCGAGGCCGAGCGCAGCGCCCTGCCGCACGCCGGCCGGGACGGCAAGACCGGACAGACACTGCTGCGGGCCGTGCTGGGCCCGATGTTCGCGCAGCGGGCGTTGACGGTCCGGGCCTGGTCCGGCACGAACCTGCTGGGCGGCGGCGACGGCGCGGCCCTCGCCGACCCGGCCGCCGCCGCGGCGAAGAACGCCGGCAAGGAACGCGTCCTCGCCGACACCCTCGGCACCGTCCCCGAGGGCGAGGTCCACATCGACGACGTCCCGGCCCTCGGCGACTGGAAGACCGCCTGGGACCACATCGCCTTCGACGGCTTCCTCGGCACCCGCATGATCCTCCAGACCATCTGGCAGGGCTGCGACTCGGCGCTCGCGGCACCCCTGGTGCTGGACCTGGCCCGGCTCACGGCCCGCGCCCACGAGACAGGGCTGTCCGGTCCGCTCGACGCCCTCGGCTTCTACTTCAAGGACCCCGTCGGGGACGGGCCGTCCGGTCTCGCCGAGCAGTACGAGGAACTGGTCCGGTTCGGGCGGAGCCTGGGGCAGGCCCATGACGAGGGCCAGGGCACGGGGTCGGTGGCACAGCCCGGCGAGACGGGGGAAGCGCTGTGATGCTGCGCGAAGGCTCTTGCGGATGCCTTGAGGGCGAGTCCACAGCCGCTCCTGAAGGCGGCGCCGACGACACGGCCCCCTGCGCACGCACCGGCCGCTCCCGCCGGCGCGCGTGGGCCGAACTTCTGCGTCTGCCCGCCCTGTTCAGCGTCCCGGGCGACGCCCTGGCCGGCACGGCCGCGACCGGCGCGGCACCCAACTCCCGCACCCTGCTCGCCATCGGCTCCTCCCTCTGTCTCTACGAGGCCGGCATGGCCCTCAACGACTGGGCGGACCGTGACGTCGACGCCGTCGAACGCCCGCACCGCCCCCTGCCCTCCGGCCGCATCCGCCCGGCCGCCGCACTCACGGCGGCCTGTGCCCTCACCGGTGCCGGACTGGCCCTGGCCTCCGGCGCCGGCCGCCCCGCCCTGGCCGTCGCCGTGCCCCTCGCGGCGACCGTCTGGGCGTACGACCTCGGCCTGAAGCACACACCCGCGGGCCCCGTGGCCATGGCTGCGGCTCGTGGACTCGACCTGCTCCTGGGAGCCGCCGCAACGACCGGCCACACCCGACCGGCGCTCCCCTCAGCGGCCCTCCTCGGCACCCACACACTGGCCGTCACGACGGTCTCCCGTCAGGAAGCCCAGGGCGGTTCGCCTCTGGCCCCCTTGGCGGCGCTCGCGACGACCGCCCTGCTGACCCGTGTGGTGACGCACCGCCCTTCAGAGCACCGAGGGGCAACCGCTCTCGACCATCTCGGGCCAGGAGCGACTCGGCCTCCAGGAGCCGCGCCCGGCCGGAATCCCGCGGCACATCTCACCACCGCTCTCGCGGCCGCATACGTCGCGGCCACCGCCCGCCCCTACTTCCACGCCACGCTCAACCCCTCACCTCCGCTCACCCAGCGGGCCGTCGGCGCCGGCGTCCGCGCCACGATCCCCCTTCAGGCCGCCCTGACCGCCCGCTCCAAGGGCACGGCCACGGCCCTCCTCATCGCGGCCCTGGCCCCGCTGGGAGCGAGGTTCGCGAAGAAGGTGAGTGTGACGTGACTCCAGAGAACTCTCCTCAGAACTCTCCTCTCGATCCCCTCCAGCCCCTCCGCTTCGGCTACGGCACCAACGGTCTCGCCGACCTCCGGCTCGACGACGCGCTCTCCCTCCTCGCCGATCTCGGCTACGACGGCGTCGGTCTGACCCTCGACCACATGCACCTCGACCCGCTCGCCCCCGACCTCGCCGCCCGCACCCGACGGGTCGCGCGGCGGCTGGACGCGCTCGGCCTGGGCGTCACGGTGGAGACGGGCGCCCGCTATGTGCTCGACCCGCGCCGCAAACACGGCCCCTCCCTGCTGGACCCGGACCCCGGTGACCGGGCGCGCCGGGCCGACCTCCTCGTCCGTGCCGTGCGGGTCGCGGCCGACCTCGGCGCCCACGCGGTCCACTGCTTCAGCGGCGTCCTCCCGGACGGCACCGACACGGACACCGCGTGGAAGCGTCTGGCCGAGACCCTCACGCCCGTCCTGGACGCCGCCGCCTCCGCCGGCGTCCCGCTCGCCGTCGAACCCGAACCGGGCCACCTCCTCGCCACCCTGGCCGACTTCCACCACCTCCGCCGCACGCTCGGCGACCCCGAGCCTCTCGGCCTCACTCTCGACCTCGGCCACTGCCAGTGCCTCGAACCCCTTTCTCCCGCCGACTGCGTGCGCGCCGCCGCCCCCTGGCTGCGCCACGTCCAGATCGAGGACATGCGGCGCGGCGTCCACGAGCACCTCCCCTTCGGAGACGGGGAGATCGACTTCCCGCCGGTCCTGGCGGCCCTCGCCGCCACCCGCTACCAGGGCCTGACCGTCGTCGAACTGCCCCGCCACTCCCACGCCGGCCCGCACTTCGCCGCACACTCCCTGCCGTTCCTCCGCCACGCCGAGCGGACCGCGGCCACCGCGTCGCCCCACCCCGCTCCGGCCCTCCAGCAGGCCGCGCCACCCCACGGCGCTCCCTCCGCCACCCCTGAAGGGAGCAGCACCCCATGACCCACCCCCGCGCCACACCGGCGGCAAGAACCGACAGCACCCACGGCACCACCCAGGACCGAGGGAACACCGACAGCGCCCAAGCCCCCGAGGACGCCGAGACCCGGGACGCCCAAGCTCCCGAGGACGACACCCAAGGCACCCACACCGCTCACACCCCCTCACCCGCCGATCTCCGTCGCCACCTCACCACCCACCTCGAACAAGCCGCCCGCACCTGGCTCGAGCACGCCCTCGACGAGGCCGCCGCCCACCCCGGCATCCACGGGCCGATCTCCCCCTGGGAGCTGCGTCTCGCCGAGGCCGGTCGCCGCTGCGGTGCCGCGCACGCCGACGCCGCCCGGGTCCTCATCCTCCACGCGGCCCGCGCCGGCACCGACGCCCTGACCCGGGTGTACTTCCAGGGCACCGGCGACGAGCGCCGCGCCGTCCTGCACGCCCTGCCCCACCTCGTGTCCGGCCCCGGCGCCCTCCCCCTGGTCGAGGACGCCCTGCGCATCAACGACACCCGGCTCCTCACCGCCGCCGTCGGCCCGTACGCCGCCCGGCACCTGGCCCCCCACGACTGGCGCCACGCCGTGCTGAAGTGCCTGTTCACCGGCGTCCCCGTCGAGCACGTGGCCGACCTGCCCCGGCGCGCCCACGGTGACGGCGAACTCGCCCGCATGCTGGGCGACTACGCCGCCGAGCGCACCGCCGCCGGCCGCACCGTCCCCGAGGACCTGTACCGCGTCCTGGACCTGACCGAGTCCGTGACCCCGGCCCCCGGCACGGACCACCCCCACGGCAAGGAGTCCTGATGCGCATCTTCGACCCCCACATCCACATGACCTCCCGGACCACCGACGACTACGAGGCCATGTACGCCGCCGGCGTCCGCGCCGTCGTCGAGCCCTCCTTCTGGCTCGGCCAGCCCCGCACCTCGCCCGCCTCCTTCCGCGACTACTTCGACTCGCTGCTCGGCTGGGAACCCTTCCGCGCCGCCCAGTACGGCATCGCCCACCACTGCACGATCGCCCTCAACCCCAAGGAGGCGAACGACCCGCGCTGCGCGCCCGTCCTCGACGAACTGCCCCGGTATCTCGTCAAGGACAACGTCGTGGCCGTCGGCGAGATCGGCTATGACTCCATGACCCCCGCCGAGGACACCGCCCTCGCCGCGCAGCTCCAGCTCGCCGCCGACCACGGCCTGCCCGCCCTGGTGCACACCCCGCACCGCGACAAGCTCGCCGGCCTGCGCCGTACCCTCGACGCCGTCCGGGAGTCCGCCCTGCCCGCGGAACGCGTCCTGGTCGACCACCTCAACGAGACCACCGTCAAGGAGGCCAAGGACAGCGGCTGCTGGCTGGGCTTCTCCGTCTATCCGGACACCAAGATGGACGAGGAACGGATGGTCGCGATCCTGCGCGCCTACGGCACCGAGCAGGTCCTGGTGAACTCCGCCGCCGACTGGGGAAGGAGCGACCCCCTCAAGACCCGCAAGGTCGGCGACCTGATGCTGGCCGAGGGCTTCGACGAGGACGCCGTCGACCGGGTGCTGTGGCGCAACCCCGTCGCCTTCTACGGGCTCAGCGGCCGCCTGAACCTCGACGTCACCGGCACGGAGGCCACTCACGAGGGCAACTCCATCCTCCGTGGCGCCCCGAAGGACCCGCACGAGCCGGAACCCGGCCCGGGAGACGGCGCCGAGCCGGCTCGCGTCCCCGTCGCGGAGGCGTGAACCATGCGCTTCCGCCACCCCGACGGGTCCACCGTCCACCTCGCCTACTGCACCAACGTCCACCCCGCCGAAACCCTCGACGGGGTCCTCGCCCAGCTCCGCGACCACTGCGAGCCCGTCCGCCGCAGGCTGGGCCGCGACCGGCTCGGGATCGGGCTGTGGCTCGCCAAGGACGCCGCCCACGCCCTGGTCACCGACCCGTCCGCGCTGCGCGGCCTGCGCACCGAACTCGACCGGCGAGGCCTCGAAGTCGTCACCCTCAACGGCTTCCCCTATGAGGGCTTCGGCGCCGAGGAGGTCAAGTACCGCGTCTACAAGCCGGACTGGGCCGACCCGGAACGCCTCGACCACACCACCGCCCTCGCCCGGGTCCTCGCAGGGCTCCTCCCCGACGACGTGGCCGAGGGCACCATCTCCACCCTGCCCCTCGCCTGGCGCACCGCGTACGACGACGAGCGCGCGGAGACCGCCCGCACCGCCCTGCGCACCCTCGCCGAACGCCTCGACGCCATCGAGGAACTGACCGGCCGCTCCATCCGCGTCGGTCTGGAACCGGAACCCGGCTGTGTCGTCGAGACCACCCGCGACGCCATCGCCCCGCTCACCGCGATCGGCCACGACCGCATCGGCATCTGCGTCGACACCTGCCATCTCGCCACCTCCTTCGAAGATCCGGACACCGCCCTGGACGCCCTCACCGAGGCCCGCGTCCCCGTCGTCAAATCCCAGCTCTCCGCCGCCCTGCACGCCGAGCACCCCCATCTGCCCGAGGTCCGCGAGGCCCTCGCCGCGTTCGCCGAACCCCGCTTCCTGCACCAGACCCGCACGGCCACCGCCGCCGGCCTGCGCGCCACCGACGACCTCGACGAGGCCCTCGCGGGCCACGCCCTGCCGGACGGCGCACCTTGGCGCGCCCACTTCCACGTCCCACTGCACGCCGCCCCCGCCACGCCCCTCACCTCCACACTCCCGGTCCTGAAGAGCGCACTGACCCGGCTCGTCGGCGGCCCGGCCCCGCTCACCCGCCACCTGGAGGTCGAGACCTACACCTGGCAGGCCCTCCCGCCCGAGCTGCGCCCCAAGGGCCGCACCCAGCTCGCCGAGGGCATCGCCGCCGAACTCACCCTCGCCCGCGACCTGCTGACGGACCTCGGCCTGAAGGAGCTGCCATGAGCACCCACCCTTCCGCCCCGGGCACCCACCCGGCTCCGGCAGGCCCCACACCCCTCCTCGTCCTCGACGTCGTCGGCCTCACTCCCCGGCTCCTCGACCACATGCCCCGTCTCAAGGCGCTCGGACAGTCCGGCTCCCGCGCCCCGCTGGGCACCGTCCTGCCCGCCGTCACCTGCGCCGCCCAGTCCACGTTCCTCACCGGCACCATGCCCTCGGAGCACGGCATCGTCGGCAACGGCTGGTACTTCCGCGAACTCGGCGACGTCCTCCTGTGGCGCCAGCACAACGGGCTCGTGGCCGGCGACAAGCTCTGGGACGCCGCCCGCCGTGCCCACCCCGGCTACACCGTCGCGAACATCTGCTGGTGGTACGCCATGGGCGCCGACACCGACTTCACCGTCACCCCCCGTCCGGTCTACTACGCCGACGGCCGCAAGGAACCCGACTGCTACACCCGGCCGGCCGCGCTGCACGACGAACTCACCGAAAAGTTCGGCACGTTCCCCCTCTTCCACTTCTGGGGTCCCGGAGCCGACCTCGTCTCCAGCCGGTGGATCATCGACGCGACCCGCCACATCATCCGCACCCGGCACCCCGATCTGACGCTCTGCTACCTCCCTCACCTCGACTACGACCTGCAGCGCTTCGGCCCCGACGACCCGCGCTCCCTGAAGGCGGCCGCCGATCTGGACGCCGCCCTGACCCCGCTCCTGGACGACGCCCGCGCCGAGGGCCGCACGGTCGTCGCGCTGTCCGAGTACGGCATCACCCGCGTGAACCGGCCCGTCGACATCAACCGCGCTCTGCGGCGTGCCGGCCTCTTGGAAGTGCACACGCAGGACGGCATGGAGTACCTCGACCCGATGGCGTCACGTGCCTTCGCGGTCGCCGACCACCAGATCGCCCACGTCTATGTGCGCCGCCCCGAGGACCTCGACGCCACCCGGGCCGCCCTCGACGGTCTGCCCGGCCTCGGCCAACTCCTCGACGACGAGGGCAAGAAGGCCCATCACCTCGACCATCCGCGCGCGGGCGAACTCGTCGCCGTGGCGGAACCCGACGCCTGGTTCACGTACTACTACTGGCTCGACGACGCCCACGCGCCCGACTTCGCGCCACTCGTCGAGATCCACCGCAAACCCGGCTACGACCCGGTCGAACTCTTCATGGATCCCCTCGACCCCTACGTCAAGGTCAAGGCGGCCACCGCACTGGCGCGCAAGAAACTCGGCATGCGCTACCGCATGGCGGTCGTGCCCCTGGACCCCTCACCTATTCGCGGCAGCCACGGCCGCCTTCCGGCGAGCGACGACGACGGTCCGCTCCTCATCTGCTCCACCCCCCGTGCTGTCGGCGACCGCGTCGCGGCCACCGATGTGAAGTCACTGCTGCTCGAACTCGCCGGTCTCGGCTGAGGACAAGGCCTCAGTCCCGACTGGTCACAAGTGAAGCACTCACCACTGACAACGCCCCGCGATCACGAGGAGTACCACGCATGAGCCGCTTCTCCCAGCCCGATCCCGAGCTCACCCACCGCCTCAGCAGACGCGGCATGCTCGGCGTGGCCGCCGGCGCCACCGCCGCCGCCCTGCTCGGTGCCGCGGCCCCCGCGACCGCGGCCACCGGCACCGCGACGGCCGCCACCGGCACCGCGTCCGGCGCCAAGGGCCGTGGTCGCCCCGTGCTGCCGCCCGGCCGCCTCGGTATCCAGCTCTACAGCCTGCGCGACAAGGTCTCCACCCTCGGCTTCGGCCCCGTCTTCGCCGAACTGGAGAGGTACGGCTACGACGAGGTCGAGTTCGCCGGCTACACCCAGGGCTCAGCGGGCCCCATCACGCTCGCCCAGCTCAAGCGGCTGGCACGGAACCACGGCCTGAACCCGATCGGCAGCCACGTCGGCTACTACTCCAACGACCCGGCCGCCTACACCTTCGCCCAGAACCTCACCAAGGTCCTCGACGACGCCCAGGCCCTCGGCCTCAAGCACATCGGCACGGCCTCGGGCCCGTTCCGCTACGGCTCCACCGTCGACGCCTGGAAGCGCGCCGCCGAGGACTTCAACACCTACGGCGCCGCGGCGAAGGCCCGGGGCATGAAGTTCTACCAGCACAACCACTCAGAGGAGTTCTCCTTCGCCACGGACAACCCCAAGGTCCGCCTCTACGACATCCTGCTCAAGGAGACCGACCCGGACCTCGTCTACCTGGAGATGGACATCTACTGGGCGTACGTCGGCCAGTTCCGCTTCTCCAAGCGGCCCGACGGCAAGCCCGCGCCGTTCGAACCGCTGAACTACGTCCTCAAGCGGCCGGACCGCTACCCGCTGTTCCACGTGAAGGACGGGGAGAGCGACCCGTCGAACCCGTACGGCTACAACATGACCGACGTGGGCGACGGCGACATCGACTACCAGCGGTTCATCTCCGCCGTCACCCGGCTGCGCGGCCACCGCATGGCCCACCACTGGCAGGCCGAGCACGACAACCCGGCCGAGTCCTTCACGTTCGCGCGCCGTTCCAGCGCACACCTGCACTCCCTGAGGGAGAAGTGCTGAGGGCCGTACCGGCATGAGGAGGCCCCTCCCGCGTCAGGGAGGGGCCTCCTCACAGGTGGGACGGCCAGCCCACGAGCCCTGTCCGGGCACGTCACGGTCAGGCCGTGTCCTCGCCGAGCGGTTGTGGATTGGGAACGATGCGGCTCTCTTCCCTGTCGCGTCCCGGCGGGGAGAGGAACAGTGCCACGCAGCCGGCGAAGAGCGAGATCGAGCCGGCCAGGATGAAGGCACCGGAGTGCCCCCAGGCGCCGACGACCACGGCACCCATACCCGCGCCCAGACCGGAGACGAGCTTGGCGCTGTAGACCATGCCGTAGTTGGACGCGTTGTTGTTCTCGCCGAAGTAGTCGGCGGTGAGCGCCGCGAACATCGGGAAGATCGCGCCGCCGCCGAAGCCGGAGATCGCGGAGAAGATCAGGAACAGGGTCAGGTTCTTGCTGTCCGCCGACCAGAGGATGCCGAACTGGGCCAGGCCCAGGATGACGCACACGGCGAGCAGGCACCGCTTGCGGCCGTAGAGGTCGGAGAGCCAGCCGATGACGCCACGGCCGGTACCGTTGACGATCGCTTTGAGGGACATGGCCGTGGCCACGATCCCGCCCGCGAATCCGGCCTCCTCGCCGATGTCCACCTGGAACGCGATACCGAAGATGTTCACGCCGGACGTGCACGCCAGACAGAACCACATCAGGGCCACCCGGCCGGTCTTCCACGCCTCCTTGGGGGAGTACTGGTGGACCGCCGGCGGGTTCATCCGCAGCGAGCGCGCCGCGCGCGGGTCCTTCGGCGGGTTGAGCGGGTCGATCGAGGCGGGCCACCAGTTCTTCGGCGGGTCCCTGAAGAAGTAGCCGGAGAACGCGACGATTCCGGCCAGGAACACACCCACCGAGACCAGCACCCAGCGGAAGTTGGTCAGGTCCATGTAGCCGTTGAAGAGGAAGACGAAGGGCACCGAGCCGTAGGCGAAACCGCCGTTGACGAAGCCGGTCTTGCCGCCCTTGCGCTCCGGATACCACTTGCCCACCATGTTGACGCAGGTGGCGTACACCATGCCCGCGCCCATGCCGCTGAACATGCTGAAGCCGATGTAGGCGACCACGACGTGCGGCGCGAACGCCAGCGACAGATAGCCCAGCAGGGTGCCCGTCGCCCCGCACATCATCGCCCAGCGGGCCGGCAGCTTCCCGCTCTCACGCAGTTTGCCCGCGGGGAAGGCCACCGCGGCCTGGAAGAAGACCCACACGGTCATCATCCAGAAGATGTGCATGCTGTTCCAGTGATGTGCCGTGTGCAGGGTGTCCTCGGCGGACGCGAACGCGTACTCGGCGGAGGAGATGCCCATCATGCCGATCCAGGGCAGGATCACCATCCACTTGCGCTTGCGCCCCATGATGTCGATGTCGGACTCGCCGATGCGATAGACGCGTCCGTTCTTGTCGGTCACCTCGCGATAGGCGGCGACCCGTGGAACGTCGGTGGTTGTCACGTGGATTGCACCCCTTGCGTCGAAAGATCTGGCCAGCGCCCCCTGTCCCATGCCTTTCGTGCGCGTACGGGTCCCGGGGCCGGCCGACGCGCACCGTCGGCCGGCCCCCGCTCCCTCACCTCATGTACCGCCCCCCAGCACCCCCGCCTCCCGCGCCCAGCGGTACTTGGCGCCGAGCACGGCAACCGGCTTCTCGGTCGTGTACGGGTACGCCACGACCCCGCGCTCGAAGAGGTACTGGCAGGCCTCCTCGACCTCCACATCGCCCGCGAGCGACGCCACGACGGGCTTCTCGATGCCCCGCTCCCGGAACTCGGCCACCACGCGCGCGGTGAGCTCCGCGAAGACCATCGGAGGGGTGACGATGGTGTGCCAGTAGCCGAGGACGAGCGCGTGGATGCGCGGGTCCTCCATCCCCAGCCGGATCGTCGCCTCGTACGTCGACGGCGGCTCGCCCCCGGTGATGTCCACCGGGTTGCCGGCGGCCCCGAAGGGCGGGATGAACTTCCGGAACGCCTCGTCCAGATCGGGCGGGATCTCCATCAGCGACAGCCCGTTGTCCGTCACCGCGTCCGAGAGCAGCACGCCGCTGCCGCCGGCCCCCGTGATGATGACGACGTTGTCGCCCTGGGGTGCGGGAAGCACCGGCAACGCGCGCGCGTACTCCAGCATCTCGTTCAGCCCAGGGGCCCGGATGACCCCGGCCTGCCGCAGGATGTCGTCGTACACGGCGTCGTCGCCCGCCAGGGCACCGGTGTGCGAACCGGCCGCCTTCGCGCCCGCCGCCGTACGCCCCGCCTTCAGCACGACCACCGGCTTCTTCGGCACGGTCGCCCGCGCGGCCTCCACGAAGGCGCGCCCGTCCTTGAGGTCCTCCAGGTGCATCGCGATGCAGTCGGTGTGCGGGTCCTCCCCGAACCAGGTCAGCAGGTCGTCCTCGTCCAGGTCCGACTTGTTGCCGAGTCCGACGATCGCCGACACACCCGTTTTGGTGGTGCGCGCGAAGCCCAGGATCGCCATCCCGATGCCGCCCGACTGCGAGGTCAGCGCGACCCCGCCCTTGACGTCGTACGGCGTGCAGAACGTGGCGCAGAGGTCCTGCCAGGTCGAGTAGTAGCCGTAGATGTTCGGCCCCAGCAGCCGTACGCCGTGCCGCTCGGCGATCTCCACGATCTCCGCCTGGAGTTCGTGCTCGCCGGTCTCCGCGAAGCCGGAGGGGATCAGCACGGCGTTCGGGATCTTCTTGCGTCCCACCTCCTCCAGGGCCGAGGCCACGAACTTGGCGGGGATCGCGAAGACCGCCACATCCACCTCACCGGGAACGTCCGTGACACTCTTGTACGCCTTGCGGCCCAGGATGTCGTCGGCCTTGGGATTCACCGGGTGGATGTCCCCGGCGAAGCCCCCGTCGACGAGGTTGCGCATCACGGAATTGCCGATCTTGCCCTGCTCGTTGGAGGCGCCGATCACGGCGACCGAGTTCGGCTGCATCAGCCGGCGCATGGACGTGAGGATCTCGTCCCGCGAGTACTTCCGGCGTGCCGGGGGCTGTGACTCGGCGAGGATCACCCGGATGTCGGCCGCGACGGCGCCCTCCGCCGTCGCGATCACCGGATTGAGGTCCACCTCGGCGATCTCCGGGAAGTCCGCGACGAGTTCGGACACCCGGCGGATCTGCTCGGCCACCGCCCACCGGTCCACACCCGCCTGGCCGCGCACCCCGCGCAGGATCTCCGCCGAGCGGATCGAGTCCAGCATCGACAGTGCCTCGTCGGCCTCCACCGGGGCGAGCCGGAAGGTGACGTCCTTCAGGACCTCGACGAGCACCCCGCCGAGCCCGAACGCGACCACCTTCCCGAACGTCGGGTCCGTCACCGCGCCGACGATGACCTCCTGCCCCTTCGGCAGCAGCTCCTGCACCTGCACACCGTCGATGCGGGCGTTCGCGTCGTAGGCGCGCGCGTTGTCGATGATGGTGTGGAACGCGGCCCGTACGTCGGCGGCGCCCTCGACGCCGACGACGACCCCGCCGGCGTCGGTCTTGTGCAGGATGTCCGGCGAGACGATCTTCATCACGACGGGCCCGCCGAAGCGCGCCGCGAACGCCACGGCCTCCTCGACGTCGGTCGCCAGCTCCTCGCCCGGTACGGCGATCCCGTACGCGTCGGCGATCACCTTGCCCTCGGGCGCGGTCAGCGCGGTCCGCCCCGTGGCCCGCACGGAGTCGAGGAGGCCGCGCACCCGCAGAAGGCGGTCTTCTGCCATCACGTCAGATCACTCCGTTCGACTTGAGCAGGCGCAGTTCCTCGTCGCCGAGGCCGAGTTCGCCGACGTAGACCTCTTCGTTGTGCTCGCCGAGCAGCGGTGAGCCGGTCACCTCGACGGGGGAGTCGGACAGCTTGAGCGGGCTGCCGACGGTCACGAACTCGCCCCGCTGCGGGTGCGGGACGGTGACGACCATCTCGTTGGCGACCAGCGACCGGTCCTCGATGATCTCCCGGGTGGACAGGATCGGGCCGCACGGGATGTTGTGCCCGTTGAGCCGCTCCAGCACCTCCCACTTGGGCAGCGTCGAGGACCACTCCTCGATCAGCTGGAACATCTTGTTCAGCTTGGGCAGCCGCGCCTCCGGCGTCGCCCACTCGGGGTCGTCGGCCAGTTCGGGCCGGCCGATGAGCTCGCTGATCGGCTGCCAGCCGACGGGCTGCACGATGACGTACACGTAGTCGTTCGGGCCGCCCGGCGCGCACTTCACCGCCCAGCCGGGCTGGCCGCCGCCGGACGCGTTCCCGGACCTGGGAACCTCGTCGCCGAAGTCGTCGTTGGGATATTCACGGAGCGGGCCATGTGCCAGCCGCTGCTGATCCCTCAGCTTCACCCGGCAGAGGTTGAGGACGGCATGCTGCATGGCCACGTTGACCCGCTGACCGCGCCCGGTGTTCTCCCGCTGGTACAGCGCCGCGAGAATCCCCGCCACGGCGTGCACACCCGTCCCCGAGTCCCCGATCTGGGCTCCCGTCGCCAGCGGCGGCCCGTCCTCGAAACCGGTGGTCGACATCGACCCGCCCATGGCCTGCGCGACGACCTCGTACGCCTTGAAGTTGGTGTACGGGCCCTCGCCGAACCCCTTGATGGAGGCATAGACGATCCGTGGATTGATCTCCTGGATGCGGTCCCAGGTGAAGCCCATCCGGTCGACCGCGCCCGGTCCGAAGTTCTCGACCATGACGTCGGAGCGCCGGATCAGCTCGGTGAGGATCTCCTTGCCGCGTTCGGTCTTGGTGTTGAGGGTGATGCTCCGCTTGTTGCAGTTGAGCATCGTGAAGTACAGGGAGTCGACGTCCGGCAGGTCACGCAGCTGCTTGCGCGTGATGTCACCGGTCGGCGCCTCCAGCTTGACGACGTCCGCGCCGAGCCAGGCGAGCAGCTGGGTCGCGGAGGGCCCGGACTGGACGTGGGTCATGTCCAGGACGCGGATGCCTTCGAGGGCCTTGGTGGACGGAGCAGTCATCGGGGCACCTCACTTGTACATGGTCTGGTTCATGGTTCCGGGGGCGTACGCGTCGGGGTCGACCCAGACGTTGATCAGGGACGGCTTGCCGGACTCGCGGGCGCGCCTCAGGGCCGGGCCGATGTCGGCGGGGTCGCGGACCTCCTCGCCGTAACCGCCCAGCATCTGGGCGAACTTGTCGTAGTGGACGTCGCCGAGGGTGTTGCCGATCCGCTCGCGGTCCTTGCCGTACTTGGCGGCCTGGCCGTAGCGGATCTGGTTCATGGAGGAGTTGTTGCCGACGATGCCGACGAACGGGAGGTCGTAGCGGACGAGCGTCTCGAAGTCCCAGCCGGTGAGGGAGAACGCGCCGTCGCCGAAGAGCGCGACGACCTCCTTGTCGGGCCGCGCCTGCTTGGCCGCGAGCACGAAGGGGACGCCGACGCCGAGCGTGCCCAGGGGGCCCGGGTCCATCCAGTGCCCGGGTGACTTGGGCTGCACGACCTGCCCGGAGAAGGTGACGATGTCGCCGCCGTCGCCGATGTAGATCGAGTCCTCGGTGAGGAAGTCGTTGATCTCGCTGACCAGGCGGTACGGGTGGATGGGTGAGGCGTCCGACCTCAGGTTCGGCAGCCGCTTCTCCAGCGCGGTCTGCTCGGCCGCCCGGAGCTCGTCCAGCCACTCCTTGCGCCTGGACGCACCGCCGTTGACGCGTCCGGAGGCCGCCTCGGTCACGGCCTTCAGCACCAGCCCGGCGTCGCCCACGATGCCGAGGTCGATGTCGCGGTTCTTTCCGACCGTGCGGTAGTCGAGGTCGATCTGCACGACGGTCGCCTCCGGCGACAGCCGCTTGCCGTAGCCCATACGGAAGTCGAAGGGCGTGCCGACGATGACGATCACGTCGGCGTTGGAGAAGGCGTACCGGCGCGACAGCTGGAAGTGGTGCGGGTCGCCGGGCGGGAGGGTGCCGCGGCCGGCGCCGTTCATGTACGCCGGGACGTTCAGGGTGCGCACCAGCTCGATGGCCGATTCGGTGCCCCGGGTCGTCCACACCTGGCTGCCGAGCAGGATGGCCGGCTTCTCGGCGTGCACCAGCAGGTCGGCGAGCCTCTCGATCGCCTCGGGGTCGCCGGCCGAGCGGGTCGAGGCGCGGTAGGCGCCGGACTGGGGCACGCGGGCCTTGGCGGCGGGCACCTTGGCGTCCAGCACATCGCGCGGGATCTCCAGGAAGGAGGGCCCGGGCGCGCCGTGGAAGCACTCGCGGAAGGCCATGGAGACCAGGTCCGCCGCGCGTGCCGTGTCCGGCACGGTCGCCGCGAACTTGGTGATGGGGTTCATCATGTCGACGTGCGGCAGGTCCTGGAGGGACCCCATCTTGTGCTGGGTGAGGGCCCCTTGACCGCCGATCAGCAGCATGGGGGACTCCGCGCGGAAGGCGTTGGCGACACCGGTGACGGCGTCGGTCGTCCCCGGGCCCGCGGTGACCACGGCGCAGCCTGGCTTGCCGGTGATGCGCGCGTAACCGTCGGCGGCGTGGGCGGCGACCTGCTCGTGGCGTACGTCGACGACCTCGATGCCCTCGTCGACGCAGCCGTCGTAGATGTCGATGATGTGGCCGCCGCACAGCGTGTAGATGCGGTCGACCCCCTCGGCCTTGAGCGCCTTGGCTACGAGATGACCACCGGAGATCACGTCCTGGGTGTCGTCGGGCATGGCGAAGTCCTGTCCCTTCGTAGGGGGTTG
Organism: Streptomyces purpurascens; assembly: GCF_045040895.1. Classification (NCBI taxonomy): domain Bacteria; kingdom Bacillati; phylum Actinomycetota; class Actinomycetes; order Kitasatosporales; family Streptomycetaceae; genus Streptomyces; species Streptomyces purpurascens. The sequence continues at coordinate 7,800,262 of NZ_CP108341.1, forward strand.
GAACGGCTCGCAGTACATTGCATACAGTCGACGAATACTGTATGAAGCTTGTTATCCCGCATCCGGTGGGTGGTGTCCAGGGGGCGTGCGGCATTTTCGGGGGTCTGGGGGTCGCTCCCCAGAAGACACAGCAGTCAGGAGCCGGAATGGACCTGTACGAACACCAGGCAAGGGAACTCTTCGAAGAGCACGGCATCTTGGTGCCGCGGGCCGAGGTGACGGACTCGGCCAAGGAGGCCCGCGAGATCGCACGCCGCCTCGGCGGACGGGTCGTGGTCAAGGCGCAGGTGAAGACCGGAGGACGCGGCAAGGCGGGCGGTGTGAAGCTCGCTGCCGACCCGGCCGCCGCCGAGCTCACCGCCCGTCAGATCCTCGGTATGGACATCAAGGGCCACACGGTCGGCAAGGTGATGCTGGCCCAACCCGTCGACATCGAGACCGAGTTCTACGTGTCCTACGTACTCGACCGCGCGGCCGGCCGCTTCCTCGCGATCGCCTCGGCGGAAGGCGGCATGGAGATAGAGGAGGTGGCGGCCGGCCGGCCGGAGGCCGTGGCCCGTATCCCCGTCGACCCCGCCGAGGGCGTCACCTCCGCGAAGGCGGGCGAGATCGCCCGGGCGGCCGGACTGCCGCCGCAGACTGTCGACGTCCTCGTACGTCTCTGGGACGTCCTGGTCCGCGAAGACGCCCTCCTCGTCGAGGTGAACCCGCTCGTCCGCACCCGGCAGGGGCAGATCCTCGCCCTCGACGGCAAGGTCACCCTCGACGACAACGCCCGTTTCCGGCAGGCGCGATGGGGCGCCGATGAAAGGGGGCACGACGACGCACTCGAGGCCGCCGCTGCCGCCAAGGGCCTCAACTACGTCAAGCTCGACGGCGAGGTCGGCATCATCGGCAACGGCGCCGGACTCGTCATGTCGACCCTGGACGCGGTCGCGGGCTGCGGCGCACGCCCCGCCAACTTCCTCGACATCGGCGGCGGAGCGAGCGCCCAGATCATGGCGGACGGACTGTCGCTGATCCTCACCGACCCGGCCGTGAAGTCCGTCTTCGTCAATGTCTTCGGCGGGATCACCGCCTGCGACGCGGTCGCCGACGGCATCGTCCGCGCCCTGGACACCGTCCGGCTGACCAAACCGCTCGTCGTGCGCCTCGACGGCAACAACGCGGCCCGGGGCCGGGCCGTCCTCGACGAGCACGCGCATCCGCTGGTCCAGCAGGTCACCCCCATGGACGGCGCCGCCCGCCGCGCCGCCGAACTCGCCACCGCGGCCTGAGGAGAGGGAACGCCATGGCCATCTACCTCACCAAGGAGAGCAAGGTCCTCGTCCAGGGCATGACCGGCGGCGAGGGCATGAAGCACACCCGGCGCATGCTCGCGGCCGGCACGAACGTCGTCGGCGGAGTCAACCCGCGCAAGGCGGGCCGCACCGTCGACTTCGACGACCGGGCGGTCCCCGTCTTCGGCTCGGTCGCCGACGGCATGCGCGCGACCGGAGCGGACGTCACCGTCGTCTTCGTACCGCCCGCCTTCGCCAAGGCGGCCGTCGTCGAAGCCGCCGACGCGGGCATCGGCCTCGCCGTCGTCATCACCGAGGGCATCCCCGTCCACGACTCCGTCGCCTTCACCGCGTACGCCAAAAGGAAGGGCACCCGCATCGTCGGCCCCAACTGCCCGGGCCTCATCACCCCCGGCCAGTCCAACGCGGGCATCATCCCGGCCGACATCACCAAGCCGGGCCGGATCGGCCTGGTCTCCAAGTCCGGCACGCTGACGTACCAGCTCATGTACGAGCTGCGCGACATCGGCTTCTCCACGTGCGTCGGCATCGGCGGCGACCCGGTCGTCGGCACCACGCACATCGACTGCCTCGCCGCCTTCCAGGACGACCCCGACACCGAACTGATCGTCCTCATCGGCGAGATCGGCGGCGACGCGGAGGAACGCGCGGCGGCGTACGTCCGCGAGCACGTCACCAAGCCGGTCGTCGGCTACATCGCCGGGTTCACCGCACCCGAGGGCAAGACCATGGGCCACGCGGGCGCGATCGTGTCCGGCTCGTCCGGCACCGCGCGGGCGAAGAAGGAGGCGCTGGAGGCGGTCGGGGTGAGCGTGGGAAGCACACCGACCGAGACCGCGAAGCTCGTGCTGGCGCGTCTCGAAGGCCGATAGCGGTCCCCCCTCGAGGCTGATTCCCCGCCCCCGACCGTGCACCGAGAGCGGAGCAACCCCATGGCACCCACCCTCACCCTCAAATCCGGCACGTCCTGGCCCGACGCGTGGCAGCGCTGCCGCACCGTCGCGCCCGAGGCCTTCCGCGACGACCGGGCCCTCAACCTCTGGAACTCAGCCTGGCAGGCGGACGGCCGGGTCCTGCCCGCCGTCAGCCCGGTCGACGGCAGTCCCATCGCCGGTCCGCCGCGCCTGGACGGATCCACCGCCCGCCAGGCCGTGCGCGCGGCCCTCGATCAGCACCGCGCCTGGCGGCACGTCCCCCTGCCGGAGCGCAGGGCCCGCGTCGCCGCCACACTCGACGCCCTCGCCGAACACCGCCGGCTGCTTGCCCTCCTGCTCGTCTGGGAGATCGGCAAGCCCTGGCGGCTCGCCCAGGCGGACGTCGACCGGGCCATCGACGGGGTCCGCTGGTACGTCGACGGCATCGAACCGATGGTCGCCGAACGGGCCCCGCTCGACGGCCCGGTGTCCAACATCGCCAGCTGGAACTACCCGATGAGCGTGCTCGTTCACGCATTACTGGTACAGGCACTGGCAGGCAACGCGGTCATCGCCAAGACCCCGACCGACGGCGGTGTCGCCTGTCTGACCCTGGCCAGTGCCCTCGCCGCGCGCGAGGGGATCCCCGTGACCCTCGTCAGCGGCAGCGGAGGCGAGCTGTCCCAGGCGCTGGTGCGGGCGCCCGAGATCGGCTGCGTCTCCTTCGTCGGCGGCCGCGACACCGGCGCCGCGGTGGCCACGGCCGTCGCCGACCTCGGCAAACGACACGTACTCGAACAGGAAGGACTCAACACCTGGGGCATCTGGAACTACTCGGACTGGGACGCGCTCACCGCGCTGGTTCCCAAGCTCTTCGACTACGGCAAGCAGCGCTGTACGGCGTACCCGCGCTTCGTCGTCCAGCGGCACCTGTTCGACGCGTTCCTGGCGGCGTACCTCCCGGCGGTCCGCGACGTCAGGGTCGGCCACCCGCTCGCCGTCGAGAAGCCCGACGACCCGTACGCCGACCTGGACTTCGGGCCGGTGATCAACGCCGCCAAGGCCAAGGAGCTCCAGGACCAGGTCGCCGAGGCGATCGAGCGCGGCGCCGTGCCACTGCACCGCGGCAGCCCGGCCGACGCCCGCTTCCTGCCCGGCCAGGACACCTCCGCCTACGTCCAGCCGGTCACCCTCCTCAACCCGCCCTCGTCCTCTCCGCTGCACCACGCGGAGCCGTTCGGCCCGGTCGACACGATCGTCCTGGTCGACACGGAGGCGGAGCTGCTCGCCGCGATGAACGCCTCGAACGGCGCGCTCGTGGCCACGCTGTCCACCGACGACCGGGCCACTTACGAGCGGCTCGCCCCGCACATCCGCGCCTTCAAGGTCGGCCACGGCCGGCCCCGCTCCCGTGGCGACCGAGACGAGCTCTTCGGCGGGCTCGGCGCGTCCTGGCGCGGCGCGTTCGTCGGCGGCGAGCTGCTGGTGCGCGCGGTGACGCGGGGACCGGCGGGGGAGCGGCTGCCGGGCAACTTCCCGGAGTACCAGCTCCTGCCGTGAGGTGGGCTGTCGCGTCCGACGCCGGTTCGCCACGCGGGCAGGCACCGCGGCTTCCCGGCGTCGGACGTCCTCGAGGTGCCCGGTCACCCGATGCCCTGTCGGTCCGGGCGCAGGGCGAACGCGCGGTCCGAGGGGGACGGTTCGGCCTGGTCGACCGCCTGGCGGAGCAGTGCGCGGTGGCGCAGCAGCGGCTCCCGCCGTTCCGCCGGCACGAGCAGGAGCAGGTCGTCCAGTCCGGCCAGCATGCGCCGGGAGACCTGCGGGCTCCCGATGGCGCACCCCCGTACCTCGGTGAACCCTAGATCCACCAGCTCGGTCCACCCCGGCACGGGCTGCACCAGCCGCACCGCACCGGCCCGGTCCCGGTGCAGGGCGGTGTCCAGCGGGCGCCGGCTCAGCGAGGCCAGGAACTGGATGATGCGGTCCAGCGCCTGGACGGCGGTCGTCGGATCGTTGATCGCGGGCGACAGGGCGCGCAGCGCGATATCGGACAACTGGCGCAGTCCGAAGCCGAGATCCTGGTGGTAGGTCCGCTCCACCCCGACCGAGGCCGTGTAGCGCAGCGCGCCGCGCGGCGGGGCCGGACCCCCGTGGACGGCCAGCACGGGCGTACCGGGCACCACGAAGTCCCCGATCCTCGGGATCAGCCGCAGCACGACCCCGTGCTTGCGCGCCACCCGCACCAGTCGCGCGATGTGCACGTCCCGCAGCACACCCGCCCGGCCCTCGTGCGGTACCCACGCGGTCGCGGGGCCGACGAGAGCGCCGTCCCCGTCGTGTCCGCCCGTCGGCACGGGCATCGAGGCAGCCACCCGGAAGGACTCCGTGGCGATCCGTGCGATGACATGGCTGATCCGCATCAGCCGCAGGGTGGTGTTCACGTACAGCACGAAGAGGAACAGGCTCAGCGCCACCATGCAGAGCGTGAGGACCGACTGCACCAGCGGCACCGACGTCGCGTCACGGGGGTCGTCGGCGGTGTCGAAGGAGGTCAGGACCAGCAGGGTCAGCACGAAGGTCGCCAGGAACACCGCGAAGGTCGCCTTGGTGATCCGGCTCCGCACGAAGAGCCGCACCACGCGCGGGGTGAACTGCCCGCTCGCCATCTGCACGGCCACCAGCGAGATGCTGAAGACCACACCGATGAAGGTCATCATCGCCGAGCCGACCACGGTCACGACGGCCTTCGCGTCCTCCGCGAACCGCAGCAACTCGTCGAGCGTCTCGTAGTCGCCGTCCTCCTGGAGCGCGTCGACGATGACCGTGTCGAGAACCTGCGCCCCCACCCAGACCACGAAGACGCTCACCATGGCCACGGTGGGAGCGAACCAGAACGTGTCCCGCAGATGCTCCCGGAGCGGCGACAGCGCACGCGGGCGGCGACCCGGAACGGGGCTCTGCGTAACCATCCAGTCACTCATGGTGCGACCCTAGGGGTAACGGGCCGCGAGGTCCCGGACCCCCGCCAGGCGGACGGAAACGCAGGTGAAAGGCACTCCGAAACCTTGGTATTGTTGTCCATGTCGCCGCGGGGAGCACCCCTGGCCAGGCGACGGACACCTTGTCCGGGTGGCGGAATGGCAGACGCGCTAGCTTGAGGTGCTAGTGCCCTTTATCGGGCGTGGGGGTTCAAGTCCCCCCTCGGACACAGATCAGCTCGGGCGGATCGAGGTTCTCCTCGATCCGCCCGAGCTGTTGTGCGTGGGCCACCAGCCCCGAGGGTCCCGTTCGCTCAGTCCCGGTACCCGCGCAACTTGCGGTACAGCGTCGCCCGGCCGATCCCCAGCGCGGCCGCCGCGCGTGCCTTGTTGCCGCCGTGGCGGCGCAGTGCCTCCAGGATCGCGGCGCGCTCGGCGTGCTCCATCGGGCTGAGGGGCCGCGCGGCCGGACCTTCGCGCACCGGGTCCGGGAGTTCGGCCCGGCGGACCGGTCCGGACATCCGCCGCTGCTCCGCCAGGGCCCGGACGACATGGGCCAGCTCGGTGACGTTCCCGGGCCACGGGTACAGCTCGAGCGCGCGCAGGGCGTCCAGGGTCCAGGTCAGCGGGGGCTGTCCAGGCACCGGCCGTGGCGCGAGGACCGGCAGCAGTTCCCGGAGGTCCTCGGTGCGTTCCCGCAGTGGGGGCAGGGTCACCGAGCGGGCGGACAGTTTGTCCAGTAGACGCTGCAGGCAGGGGCCGACCTGCGCGCCGGGCGTGTAGGTGACCAGCACGCGGGTGTCAGGGTGTGTGTCGAGCAGGGAGTTGAGCGCGGCCACGCCCGGCTGTTCGAGGCGCTCGGCGTGCCGCAGCAGGAGCGGCCGGTCGGCCGGCCACGCGGCCAGGGCCCCGTCGAGTCCGGTGTCCCGCGCCGCGTCGGCGACCCGGACCGGGCCTCGGCCGAGCACCTCCCGGGCCAGCGCGGACTTGCCCGTTCCGCGCTCACCGGTCAGCAGCAGCGGCTCCGGGGAGCGCGCCAGCTCCACCGCACGCGCGACGGCGTGCCGCCATGGGACCGAGGAGCCGGTGAGGCTGACGGGTGGGCGCGGCGAAGCCGGCGCCGGCGGCACGGGGTCGCCGAGCGGTTCCAGGACGGCGACGATCCCGAGGACCGTGCCGTCGTCCAGACGCACGGGGGTGATCCGCGCGGCGTACCCGGCTCCCTCGGCCACCCCCGCCCCACTCACCCCGACTTCGAGCCGCGCGGTGCGCCCGCCGGGCTCAGTCGCCCCCGCCCCAGCCGCACCGTCCTCGAGCCGTGTGGTGTGCCCACTGGTCTCGGTCACCCCCGCCCCACTCACCCCGACTTCGAGCCGCGCGGTGCGCCCGCTGGGCTCGGTCACCCCGGCCTCAGCCGCACCCTCTCCAAGTCGCGCGGCGCGCCCGCCGGGCTCGGCCCCTTCCGTCTCACCCGCACCGCGCCCAAGTCGCGTGCTGCACCGGACTTCCCCGGGGCCCTCGACCCCGCCCGCGCCATCCCCACGCCGCACGCTCACCGCCGTACGCTCCAGCGCCTCGAGCACCTCCGGTGTCAGCAGCCGCTGCGCCGCGTCGCTGACCAGCCGGTTGCGGCCGTCCAGGGCGACCACGGCCAGGTCCGCCCCACGTCCTCCGTCCGGCCCGGCCGCCCGTAGATACGCGTCCAGCAGTACCCGCTCGGCCCGGCCCGCCCGCGCGCGCAGTTCCGTCTCGACCGCGGCCGCGGCGGCCTCGGCGAGTGCCGCCTGCGGATGCGGCGAACGCGTGGTGCACAGCCTTGACGCCACGGTCACTGTGCCGAGCACCTGGGCGCTCTCCGGGGCGAGCAGCGGGACGGTGACCGCGGACACGTCCTGCCACCGGTCGAGGAAGTGCTCCGGCCCGTGCATCTCGGCCCGGCTCCGGGTGCGCAGGGCGAGGGCCGCGCTGTTGTTGCCGACCTCCTGCTCCGACAGAACGGGGCACCTCTCGAGCCCGGGCACGCTCCCCGCCGTCCAGAGCACGCGCAGCCGCTCGTCGGTGAGGATGAGGAGCGACCTGCCGGCGCCCAGGGCGGGGACGATCCGGTCGAGCACCGGGCGGGCGGCGTCGAGCAGGGCCGACTCCACGGGTCGTACCGGACGAACCGCCGGTTCCTTCAAGTCGTGCGGCACGCCGAAGAACCGCGCCCGTCGCCACGCCGCGGCGACCTCCTCCGGCACGCCGTCGGGCAACGGGCGCCCTGTCAGGAAGCGTTCCCGGGCGTCGTACAGCGAGGGGAGGGCGGTGGCGGCGGGGGTGTGCTCTGTGGTGGTCACGACATGTCCACCGTATCGGGTTCCGTTGAACGGACAACAACTGCCGTGTCCGGAACGTCCGGCGCACACGATGTCTCGTATTGAGACACCCACCACCTGCCGAACCGCTCCATGATCATGAATGGCCGAAGTCCGATTCCCCCCGCAGGAGCGCCCCGTGTCCACCGTCGTCGAGACCGACGTCCTGATCGTGGGCAGCGGCCCGGCCGGTGCCTCGGCCGCGCTCGCCCTGAGCACCTACGGCGTGCCCAACCTCGTGGTGACCCGCTACGCGAGCCTCGCCGACACACCCCGTGCGCACATCACCAACCAGCGCACCATGGAGGTGCTGCGCGACCTCGGCGTGGAGCAGGAGGTCGTCGCGCAGGCGACCCCGCAGCACCTGATGGGCAACACGACCTTCTGCACCAGCCTGGCGGGCGAGGAGCTGGGCCGGGTGCGCTCCTGGGGCAACGACCCGCTCGTCCAGGCGGAACACGAACTCGCCAGCCCCACCCGCATGTGCGACATGCCGCAGCACCTCATGGAGCCGGTCCTCGTGGACGCGGCCGTCGCCCGTGGCACCCGGCTGCGCTTCGAGACCGAGTACCTGTCCCACACCCAGGACGCGGACGGCGTCACGGCCACCGTCCGCGACCGGCTGCGCGGGGACACCTACGAGATCCGCGCCAAGTACCTGATCGGCGCCGACGGCGGACGGTCGAAGGTCGCCTCGGACGCCGGGCTGCCGATGGGCGGCCAGATGGGCGTGGCCGGCAGCGTCAACATCGTCTTCGAGGCGGATCTCACGCGGTACACCGCCCACCGCCCCTCCACCCTCTACTGGGTCCTCGCCCCCGGCGCGACGGTCGGCGGCATCGGCGCGGGTCTGGTGCGCTGCGTCCGGCCCTGGACCGAGTGGCTGATCGTGTGGGGCTACGACGTCACCGCGGGCGCCCCCGATCTGACCACCGCGTACGCGGAATCCGTCGTCCGCAAGCTCGTCGGTGACGACGACATCCCCGTGACCATCAAGTCGTCCTCCGCGTGGACGGTCAACGAGATGTACGCGGAGAGGTACTCCAACGGGCGCGTCTTCTGCGCCGGCGACGCCGTGCACCGCCATCCGCCGTCCAACGGCCTCGGCTCCAACACCTCTATCCAGGACGCCTACAACCTGGCCTGGAAGCTCAAGCTCGTCCTCGACGGCACCGCCGGACCCGCCCTGCTGGACTCGTACACCGCCGAGCGCGCCCCGGTCGGCAGGCAGATCGTCACCCGAGCCAACCGGTCCATCCGCGAGACCGCCCCGGTCTTCGAGGCCCTCGACGGGCTCTCCCCGCAGACCCCCGAGCAGCTGTGGGCCAACATCGCCGCCCGCAAGGACGCCACCGAGGCCGCCGAGAAGCAGCGCGACCGACTGCGCGAGGCGATCGCCTTCAAGGTGTACGAGTTCAACGCGCACGGCGTCGACCTCAACCAGCGCTACACCTCCCACGCGATCGTCCCGGACGGCACGCCCGACCCCGGCTTCGCCCGCGACCCCGAGCTGCACCACCAGCCGTCCTCCCGCCCCGGCGCCCGGCTCCCGCACGCCTGGATCACCTCAGGCACCCGCACGCTCTCCACCCTCGACACGGTCGGCCGGGGCCGCTTCACGCTGCTCACCGGCATCGGGGGAGAGGGCTGGGTGCGCGCGGCCGAGGCCCAGGACATCGAGATCGCCACCGTGGTGATCGGTCCGGGGCAGGAGTTCGAGGACCCGTACGGTGACTGGGCGCGGCTGCGCGAGATCACGGACACCGGCGCCCTCCTCGTACGCCCCGACGGCTTCGTCGCCTTCCGGCACGCGTCCGCTGCTCCGGACGCCGGAGAACTGCTCGCGGACACGCTGCGGCGGATCCTCGGTCACGCCTGAGCGCGCCATCATGGAAGCAGCGGACGCCATCAGGGAAGAAGCGGACGTCGACGACGAGGAGCCGGGATGACCACCGACGCGACCGGGGCGGACGTCACCGAGCAGGCCCTTGCCAGCCTCCGCGGGACCGCCGACCCGCGGCTGCGCGAGCTGCTCACCGGACTCGTCCGCCATCTGCACGACTTCGCGCGGGAGACCCGGCTCACGCAGGAGGAGTGGGAGTGGGCGATCGCCTTTCTGACGGCGACCGGGCAGGCCTGCACCGACACCCGGCAGGAGTTCATCCTGCTGTCGGACGTGCTCGGGCTGTCCATGCTCGTGGAGGCCGTCAACGGCGACCGCGCGCCCGGGGCCACCGAGTCGACGGTGCTGGGTCCCTTCCACATGACCGAGTCGCCGGTCCGTGAACTCGGCGACGACATCGACCTGGTGGGCGGCGGCGAGACGTGCGTGATCAGCGGCCGGGTGCTGGCGCGGGACGGCACACCGCTGCCCGGTGCCGTCGTCGACGTCTGGCAGGCCGACGACAAGGGCTACTACGACGTCCAGCAGCCCGGCGTCCAGCCCGCGGGCAACGGACGCGGGCTGTTCACCGCCGACGCCGAGGGCCGCTTCTGGTTCCGCACCTGCGTTCCCGCCGCGTACCCCATCCCCACCGACGGCCCGGTCGGCGGGCTGCTGCGCGCGACCGGGCGGCACCCCTACCGTCCCGCGCACATCCACTTCATCGCCACGGCCGAGGGACACACGCCCGTCACCACACACATCTTCGTGGCGGGCGGGGAGTACCTGGACTCCGACGCGGTGTTCGCCGTGAAGCAGAGCCTGGTCCAGGACTTCACGGAGACCGACGATCCGTCCCTGGCAGGGAGGTTCGGTGTCCCGAACCCCTTCCGGCTCGCCCGCTTCGACCTCGTCCTGGAGCGTGCCGCATGACGTTCCGGAGCGACTTCTCGTACGAGACCCGCCCCGTGCGGGTCGTCTTCCGGCCCGGCGCGGCCGTCACCGCGACTCCGGACGAGGCCGCACGCCTGGGCCTGCGGCGGCTGCTCGTGGTGTGCGGCAGCCGGGGTGAAACGGTCGCCAGGGCGGTGGCGGACGCGCTCGGCGACACCTGCGTGGGAGTGCACGCCGAGGCCCGGATGCACGTACCCGCCGAGGACGCGGACCGGGCCGTCGAGGTCGTGCGCGCGGCCGGGGCGGACGGGTGCGTCGCGGTCGGCGGCGGCTCCGCGATCGGGCTCGGCAAGGCCATCGCCCTGCGCACCGGGCTGCCGCTGATCGCCGTGCCGTCGACCTACTCGGGCTCCGAGATGACACCGGTCTGGGGCCTGACCGAGCACGGCGCCAAGCGCACCGGCCGCGACCCGGTCGTCCAGCCGCGCAGCGTCGTCTACGACCCCCGGCTCACCCTCTCCCTGCCCGTGCCGCTGACCGTGACCAGCGGCGTCAACGCGCTCGCGCACGCCGTCGAGGCGCTGTACGCCCCGGACGCCTCGCCGTTGGTCTCCGTCATGGCCGAGGAGGGCGTGCGGGCGATGGCCGGGGCACTGCCGCACCTGGCCGCCGACCCGCAGGACCTGGACGCGCGCAGCCGGGCGCTGTACGCGGCGTGGCTGTGCGGCGCGTGCCTCGGCGCGACCACGATGGGGCTGCACCACAAGCTGTGCCACGTGCTGGGCGGCACCTTCGGGCTGCCGCACGCCGAGACGCACACCGTGGTGCTGCCGTACGCCCTGGCCTACAACGCCCCCGCCGCCCCGCAGGCGTTGGCCGTACTGGGGCGGGCCCTCGGCACCGACGACGTGCCGCGCGCCCTGTGGGAGCTGGCCGGACGTCTCGGCGCACCGCGGTCCCTCGCCGAACTCGGCCTTACGGAAGCCGACGTGGCACCGGCGGCGGCCCGGGGCGCGGGCGAGCCGTACGCCAACCCGCGCCCGGTGACGGCGGACGGGGCCCGGGCCGTGCTCCGGGCGGCGTACGAGGGAGGGCCGCCGGAGCCCGCCGGGGGAACCACCGTCTAGATCCGCTCGGAAACCGGGTGCGGACTGCCGGTGCCGTGGTGTGTGATCGGGGCATGGCGATTGTCTTGGGCGAGCCGGGAGCCGACGGGCTGAATGAGGCCGTGGGCGTGCTGCGGGAGTGGCAGTACGAGGGGGCGCCGATGCAACTGCATCCGGGCGACCTGGGCTGGTTCTGGCGGTCGGGTACGGAGGCGACCGCCGCGGCGGTCCGGACCTGGAGCCGGAACGGACGGATCCTCGCCGTCGGGCTGCTGGACGGTCCCGGGCTGCTCCGGCTGACGATCGCGCCCGCCTCCCATCGGGACGAGGAGCTGGCACGGCAGCTGGTCGCGGACGTGATCGAGCCGGAACGCGGCGTGCTGCCCGAGGGGAAGGCGAACGTCGAGGCGCCGATGGGCGCACTGGTCCAGGATCTGTTGTCCGAGCACGGCTGGAACACCGACGAGCCGTGGACCCCGCTGCGCCGCGACCTCACGGAGCCGGTGAAGGACCCGGGCGTGCGGATCGAGGTGGCCGGGCCGGAGCAGGCGCAGGTGCGGGCCGCCGTAGGCCGGGCATCGTTCGACGGGGCGACGTTCACGGACGAGCACTGGCACGCGATGGCGGCCGGACTGCCGTACGCCGACGCCCGGTGTCTGGTCGCCTACGACGACCAGGGCAACGCGGTGGCGGCGGTGACGGTGTGGTCGGCCGGTCGGGGCAGGCCCGGGTTGCTCGAACCGATGGGCGTGCACCGGGAACATCGCCTTCACGGCTACGGCAAGGCGATCACCGAGGCTGCGGCGGCCGCACTCCAGGAACTGGGCTCTTCGAGCGCGCTCGTCTGCACCCCGAGCTCCAACGTCGGCGCCGTCGCCACCTACAAGGCGGCCGGTTTCCGTCAACTCCCTGAGGTCCGGGACCGATACCGGCCCGCCTAGGCCTGTCCGGGAAGGTCCCCGGGAACCCCATGCGCCCGGCGTGACGTCTTGGATCTTGTCACCACAGATCCGCACGGAGGTCAGCCCAGGTCATGGCACGCGACGGAAACCAGTCGACCGACGGCATCGGCGGGGCGCTCGATGCCCTCGGACGCCACCGCCGGGCGCTGTACGGCTTCACCTTGCTCGTGTCCCTCCTGACAGTCGTACTCGGCTGCGCGATCCTGGCCGGCGGATTCGCGGCGGCATGGGACGCCTTCGAGAACGTCCGGGACTACGCGGACCGCAACATCGCCAACGAGGACTCCTACGTGGCCTACGCCGACGGTGGCCTGCCCCCGCTGGTACGGGTCGGTGCCGTGGTGTCGGTGCTGTTGCTCGTGCTGGGACTCCTCGTCGTCTCCGTCCTGCACACCGCTTACGCCGTCGCCGACGCACATGCCACGCGCGACGGCGGACCGCTGACCACCCGTGAGTTGTGGCGGCGCACCCGCCGCCTTCCCGCCGCCCTCGCGGTCAACGCGCTGACCGGACTGGCTGTGGGCGCCGTGGAGCTGGCGGCCCTGGTGCTGTGGGGCCTCGTCGAGAGCGGCGAGGTGCCGGGTGTCGAGCCCACGCCGCTGGGCGGAACCGCGTCCCCGCAGTACACGCTGGTGGGTTGGGTGCTACCGATCGCCGTCGGGTGTCTCGGCCCGCTGCTGTACTCCCGCCTGGCGGTGGCCACCGCCGAGACGGTGCTGGAGCGCCGTTCCCCGTTCGCGGCGTTGTACCGCTCCTGGGTGCTGACCCGCCGCGCACGATGGCGCGTCCTCGGCACGGGCGCGCTGGTCACCGCGGCCGCCGTGCTCGTCTTCTGGCCGGCCCGGTACGCGGCCGCTCCCCTCGCCCACTTCGCCGGACTCGGCATGCTGTGGCTCAGCGACGACAATGTGTGGATCACCGGCGTGCTGGTGCTCATCCTGCCCACAGCAGTGGCCCTTCTCCTGCTGCCCCCGGTGGTGATGCCGCTGGTGTGCGCGGTGTTCGCCCGGCTTCACGGGGACCTGAGCGCTCGTGAGGACGCGGGGTCCGCGGCCAATTGACCGGCACTGCGAGTCAGACCTCTCCATGGAGAGGCCACGCGATCGCGGACAGAAGGTGACCGCAAGGGTTCCTACGGTCGTGGCATGACGCAGACGCAGAAGATTCTTGTCACCGGTGCCACCGGAAACGTCGGCCGCCAGGTGGTCGCCGAACTGCTCGCCCGGGGCCACGCGGTCCGCGCCCTCACCCGGGACGCCGCGAAGGCCGTCTTCCCGGACGGTATCGAGGTCGTCGAGGGCGACCTGACCGACCCCGGCGGCCTGGCCCCCGCCCTGGAGGGGATCACCGGCCTCCACCTGATCACCTTCGGCGGGGCCGCCTTCACGCCGCTGGAGACCGGCCCCCGGATCCTGGAACTGGCCCGCTCGGCCGGCGTCCGCCGGATCACCGTGCTGCACGGCGGCGGGCCCACCCCGCTGGAGGACGCGGTGCGCGGCGACGACGCGGTGAGCTGGACCGTGCTCATGCCCGTCGAGTTCATGGCCAACGCCCTGGAGTGGGCGGACGGAATCCAGGCCGCGGGCGAGGTGCGGGAGCCGTTCGTCGCACGGCTGAGCGCCATGGTCCACGAGGGCGACATCGGCGCCGTCGCCGCGGTCGCGCTCACGGAGGAGGGGCACGCGGGCCAGGAGTACGTGATCACCGGGCCCGAAGTGCTCACCGTCGGCGACAAGGTGGCGGCCCTCGCCGCCGCGGCCGGCCGGGAGATCGCCCTGGTCGAGCTGACCGAGGAGCAGGCCGTCGCCCAGTGGCGGGCGGCGTTCCTCCCCGAGGACGTGATCGGCTTCCTGCTCGAGGCGTACGGGAACACACCGGAGGTGGGCCGTACGGTGTCCGGCACCGTCGAGAAGGTCACCGGCCGCCCGGCCCGCACCTTCGCCCAGTGGGCCGGCGAACACGCCGACGTTTTCCGGAAACCGGCCTGACTGTCTCGTATTGAGACACCCGTCCGGGAGTCCGCTGCCGCAAGATCGAAAAGGGGGGTGTGACCGCAACAGGGTGCGGCCGTCGGCGTGCGCTGAATTGCCGCGCGTACGGCCGTGCCACCTGATGAAAGGTGAACATCATGGCCCTCGCACTGCTCCGGCGCCGGCGGCTCAAGGGCGCCTCCGCCGCGGCGGCGGGCCTCGCGCTCCCCCTTCCGTCCGGCGCGGGTGCCGTGGCCCGTGAGGTCGTGGACCCGATGGGCTCGCCCCTGGCGGCCGCGGACGTCACCGTCACCGCCCTGGACACCCACCGGGTGGCCGCCCGCGGGACGACCGACCCGTACGGCTACTTCCTCGCCGCGCTGCCGCCCGGCCGGTACAGCCTGATGGTCGCGACGGAGGGCCTGCGGCCGCACCGCGAGACGATCGAGATCGGCACGGGTACACCGACGCCCACCGAGCGCGTCTGGCTGCAGCCGGCGGAGGCGCTCCAGCTGCCGGCGCCCGGGACGTGGCTCTTCGACCCGCCGCACACCGCGATCCGGTTCATCGCCAAGCACGTCGGCATGGCGAACGTCCACGGCCGATTCGAACGCTTCGACGGCGGGATCCAGATCGCCCAGGACATGACCGACTCCCGGGTGTCGGTCCGCATCGACGCCTCCAGCATCACCACCGGCAACACCACCCGCGACAACCATCTGCGGTCCGGCGACTTCCTCGACGTCGAACGCTTCCCGTACATCGACTTCAACAGCACCCGCTTCGCCTATCGCGGCGGCAGCAAGTGGTCACTGCTGGGCTCCCTCACGATGCACGGCGTGAGCCGCTCCGTCTCGCTCGACACGACGTATCTCGGCACGGTGAACGGTGGCTACGGGCAGGAGCTGCGCTGCGCGGCCCTGGCGACGGCGGAGCTGCACCGCGAAGACTTCACGCTCAACTGGCGTTCCATGCTGGCCCGGGGCATCGCGGTGGTCGGGCCGACGGTCCAACTGGAGCTGGACGTCCAGGCGATGTACAGGACCCACGACACCCCGACCCCGCCGGAATAATCCCTGGCAGGATTCCGCCCGCCCTCCCTACACTCACGGAGTACCCGGCGCCGCCCACGACGTGAGCGGCGCGCGCCGTCGTGACGAATGAAGGGAGACCGCCATGCGTGACCACACCGCTGTCGCCGTCTCCCTGCCGCGCTACGAGGTGATCCTCGTGTCCTCGTCGCTCCGGTGCCCGCTGCGCGGCCGGCGCCGGATGACCGGGACGAACGCCTGAAGAGCGCCTGCTCCGGCTCGCTGACGTAACGTCAGCGAGCCGGAACAGGCGTGTGTCACCACACCTGCCTCGCCCGGAAATCGCGCTGCCCCCTTCCTGATCGCCTCGAAAGGCCATGGGCCGTGCGCACCAACAACAACCCGCTCGCCGTCGTCCGCAACCTCGGCATCCTCGCCCACGTCGACGCCGGCAAGACCACCGTCACCGAACGGATCCTGTTCGCCACCGGAACCACGCACAAGCGCGGCGAGGTCCACGACGGCACGACCGTCACGGACTTCGACCCGCAGGAGCGGGACCGGGGCATCACGATCTTCTCCGCGGCGGTGAGCTGCGCCTGGGACGGTCACCGGATCAACCTGATCGACACCCCGGGGCACGTCGACTTCGCCGACGAGGTGGAGCGTGCGCTGCGGGTGCTCGACGGTGCGGTGGCCGTGTTCGACGCGGTGGCCGGGGTGGAGCCGCAGAGCGAGTCGGTGTGGCGGCAGGCCGACCGGCACGGCGTACCGAGGATCGCGTTCGTCAACAAGATGGACCGCGCCGGAGCCGACCTCGACGCGGCCGTGGCATCGATCCGGGAGCGGCTGCACCCGGCACCGCTGGTCGTGCAGATGCCGGTCGGTGCGGAGGACACCTTCACCGGCGTCGTCGACCTCGTACGCCTGCGCGCACTGCTGTGGACCGACGGTGACGCCTGCGAGGAGGCGCCGGTCCCGGACGGCCTCCGGGACGAAGTCCTGGCACGCCGCCGGGCGCTGGAGGAAGCCGTGGCGGAACTCCATCCGGGCGCACTGGAGGAGTTCTGCGACACGGGCACGCTCGGCGAGCGGACCCTCTCCTCGGCGCTGCGGGACCTGACCCGGGACGGCGACGGCGTGGTCGTGCTGTGCGGCTCCGCCTACCGCAACCGCGGTGTCGAGCCGCTGCTCGACGCGGTCGTGGCCTATCTGCCGTCGCCGCTGGACGTGCCGCCGGTCCGCGGCACCGACGACGGCGAGGAGCAGGAGCGGCCCGCCGACCCGGCGGCACCACCGACAGCCCTCGCCTTCAAGGTGCACGCCACCCCGACGGGCCGGCTGACCTACCTGCGGATCTACTCGGGAACGATCGAGAAGGGAGACACGCTGTGGGACGCGAGCGCGCGGCGCACCGAGCGGATCGGCCGGATCCTGCGTGTCCAGGCCGACCGGCACGCGCCGCTGGACCGGGCGGTCGCCGGCGACATCGTCGCCGTCGTCGGGCTGAAGTCCGCCCGTGCCGGCTCGACCCTGTGCGCGCCGGACTCCCCGCTCGTCCTGGAGCCTCCGGGCGTGCCCGAGCCGGTGGTCTCGGTCGCGGTCGAGTCCCGCAGGGCCGGTGACACCGACCGGCTGGCGTCGGGGCTCGCACGGCTGACCGAGGAGGATCCCTCGCTGGTCGTGCGGACCGACCCGGAGACCGGGCAGACGGTGCTGTCGGGCATGGGCGAACTGCACCTGGAGGTGGCGGTGGAGAAGCTCCGGCGCGAGCTGGGACTGGACGTCAACATCGGCCGCCCCCGGGTCAGTTATCGCGAGACGGTCGGCCGGGGCGTGTCCGGACTGGTGTTCCGGCACGTCAAGCAGGACGGCGGGGCGGGGCAGTTCGCCCATGTCGTCCTCGACGTGGAGCCGTACGAAGGCGGCTTCGCCTTCCGCTCGGCCGTCGTCGGCGGGCGCGTGCCGCAGGAGTACGTCCGGGCGGTCGAGGCCGGCTGCCGCGACGCCCTCACCGAAGGGCCGCTCGGCGGTCACCCGGTGACCGGGCTGCGCGTCACGCTCACCGACGGGGCGACCCATGTGAAGGACTCCTCGGACACGGCGTTCCGCACGGCCGGCCGCCTCGGCCTCCGCGAGGCCCTGCGCGCCTGCGCGATGGTCCTGCTGGAGCCGGTCGTCGAGGTCACGGTCACCGTGCCCGAGGACGCGGTGGGCGGCGTGCTCGGCGACCTCGCCGCCCGGCGCGGCCGGGTGACCGGCTCGGTCACCCGGGCGAGCGCGGCGGTCGTCACCGCGACCGTGCCGCTGGCCGAACTGTTCGGCTACGCGACCCGGTTGCGCAGCCGCACCCAGGGCCGCGGCACCTTCACGGCCCGGCCCACCGGCTATGCGCCGGCGCCGGTCGCGACGCCGGTGCGGTGATGCCTGGTCGGGCCCCTTCCCTTCCTGCGCCGGGGGGAGGGGCCCGACCCCTTCACGGGTACGACTCGACGGTCGACGGCACGGGGGAGGCCCCGACGGGGGAGACCCCGTGTCTACATCGCAGCGCTGCGAGGCACGGCACGGGACTGGGCGACCAACATCGCCATCAGTGACCAGCCGATGAACACAGGTGCCACTACGGGGCAACTGCTGCAGGGCATCCGGTAGCGAACAGTCCCGCTGCTTCGACGCCTGGTACCGGCCCGGTGAGGTCGGGGTCGCCGAACTCCGCGCGCAGGGTCTGGAAGGCGGTTACCTTGTCCGCGCCGAAGCGGCGGACGTGGGCGGCGTATTCGTCGGGGGAGAGGAACGCCGACGGCCTGGACTTGGTGTGGAACTTGTCCGCGTACATCACCAGCCTTTCCTCCTCCGTGACTGCCAGGTAGTCGGCGGGAGGGAGGGGCAGGCCCTGGCTCACGATGTCGTGCCGCGTGAGGCCCACTCCGGTGTGGTGGGAGCAGAAGCGGCGGAGGGTTTCGGGGAAGCCCTCCGCTTCGAGGATCTCGTGGCCGAGCAGTCCGTGCCGGATGTAGTTCGCGTGGTCCAGCCGTCCGTCGTCCCCGTAGAGGCGGTAGACGCCGATGTCGTGGAGGAGGCAGCCGGCGCGGACCAGCTCGGCGTCGAGGTGAGCGAGGTGGGGCGCGGAGAGGAGTTGCTCGGCGACTCCCCAGACGATCTCGCAGTGCGTGTGGACGAGCGTGAACGCCTCGGCGGTGGGCGCGTGCTTCTCGTGCAGCGCTCGGATCTCTGCGGGGCCCGGGATGCTCATCGGGGGAGCGTAACAACCGTCGATCCCGCTGGTCGGCCAGTTCCCGATCCTGCCTGTTTCACGTGATCGGGTGATGCCGCGGAGCAGCGGGCACGGGCCGGCCTTGCGGGCCGTTCGAGTTGGTGACGGGGACTTCTCGTCCATCGACGTCACGGCAGCTGGAGCACACCATGGGCCTGCGGTACAGGCGAAAGGACATGGTCCGGTTACTCGATGCCACGGGGATCGAGTAACCGGTGGGATGAGTCAGCGCAGGGCGGCCGGCCCCGGGACGAAGTCCGGGTCCACCTGGGCGGCCAGGTTCTCGCCCGTGCGCGCGTCCGCCCAGGCCCGGGCGTTGCGCAAGTGGAACTCGACGGCGTGCCGGTGGAGCCGGTCCCAGTCGCGGGGGTGGGAGTCGACTGCCTCGCGGAGGACGGTGAGCGCGTGGCGGTTGTGCGGTTCCAGGGATGCCAGGGGGTCCGGGCCGTCCTGCACGCGGCCCTGTTCGGCGGAGCGGACCCAGGGGGAGTGGATCAGGTGGGTCAGGAGGTCGTCCCCTACTTCTTCCTTGAGGAAGAGCAGGTCCTCCTCGCACGTCACCTTGTTGCCGACCACGGCGACACGGATGCCGAACTCGCGGGCGTGGTCGCGGTACTGGCGGTAGACCGAGACGCCCTTGCGGGTCGGTTCGGCCACCAGGAAGGTGATGTCGAAGCGGGTGAACAGGCCGGAGGCGAAGGCGTCCGCGCCTGCCGTCATGTCGACCACGACGTATTCGCCGGGGCCGTCCAGCAGGTGGCCGAGGTACAGCTCGACCGCGCCGAGCTTGGAGTGGTAGCAGGCCACGCCGAGGTCGGACTCGTCGAACTCGCCCGTGACCATCAGCGGTACGCCGCCCGCGCGGCCGACGTGCCGGGCGTGGAGTTCGTCGTCGCCGAGCGGGCGCAGGAGGCGGGAGCCGCGTCCTGGGGGAGTGGTCTTGATCATCGCCTCGACGGAGGTGATGCGGGGGTTCGTGCCGCGCAGGCAGTCCTTGATCGAGGGCAGGTGGGCGCCCAGGGGAGGGGCGGGCTTCTCCTGCCCGCCGAGCGCCTCGGCCAGGTGCTGGTTGATGTCGCCGTCGATGGCGAGGACCGGGGCGCCGGAGCGTGTCAGGTGGCGGGAGAAGAGTGCCGACAGCGTGGTCTTGCCGCTGCCGCCCTTGCCGACGAACGCGATCCTCACGGCCGCTCCACCTTTTTGAAAATGGGTGTCATGTGGTCAGGTTTAGGGAGTGATCGCCGCCACTGTCAAATTGCTTGGGCCGTATGGGATTTGTCCTTCACCCAGGCCCCGCTCACCCGGCCGATCGCTCTCGTCCGCTTGGTGCATATGCTGTGCAAGTGCGTCCCCACAGCATCAAGAGCCGCCCCCGGTTCCTCGCCGCCCTCGTCCTCGTCCCGTGCCTGGCCGGCTGCTTCGCCTCCCCGGGAGGGGAGTCGTCGTCGAACGGCGGGCAGTCGGGCTCCCGGCTGCGCGTCGCCCTCGCCTTCCCGCCCGCCGAGAACTTCTCGCCTTACGGAGCGGACGCCACGCTCCTCAGCCGCCTCGGCGTCACCGAGGGACTGACCGGCCTGGACGCCAACGGCGCCGCGGCCCCCGCGCTCGCCGAGTCCTGGCGCCGCGAGAACGACCGCACCTGGCGGTTCACCCTGCGCGAGGCCACCTTCCAGGACGGCGCGGACGTCACCCCGTCCGCCGTGGCCGCGGCTCTCACCCGCGCCACGAAGGCGAAGCCCGCGCCCGCCGCCCTCGCCGGTGTCTCGCTCGACGCGAAGGCCGACGGCGACCGCGGCATACGCATCACCACCGCCGCGGCCGATCCCGTCCTGCCCATGCGGCTGTCCAGCCCGAGCCTCGCGATCCTCTCCCCGAAGGCGTACGGCGAGAAGGGCAACCCCGATCCGGTCGGAACCGCCACCGGGCCCTTCGAGATCACGAAGGTCAACGGCGGCTCCGTCACCCTCGACCGCTTCGACGACTACTGGGGCGGCCGCGCCCAGGCCTCCGGCATCGACGCGCGCTTCGTCAAGGACGGCACCGCACGCGCCAACGCGGTCCGCACCGGCGACCTCGACATCGCCGAGGCGATCCCCGTCGCCCAGGCCGCCACCCTCGACAAGGCGACCCTGAAGGAAGCCGGCACCACCCGCACCACCAGCCTGCAGCTCAACACCAGGACCGGTCCCTTCAAGGACCCGAAGCTGCGCGCCGCCGCCCGCACGGCGATCGACTCCTCCACCATCGTGAAGGGCGTCTTCGAGGGGTACGCCGACCCGGGCGCGGGCATCTACGGTCCCGCCGTCACCTGGGCCGAGAGCAAGCGGGTGAAGCCGGCCGGGCGTGCGGCAGCCGCCGAGCCCGACGGTCAGCAGATCACCCTCGCCACCTATGACAACCGGCCCGAGCTGCCCGAGACCGCCCAGGTCGTGCAACAGCAGCTGGAGAAGGCCGGTTTCAAGGTGAAGCTGGAAGTGCGCGAGTACTCACGGCTGGAGAGCGACGCCCTCGCCGGGAAGTTCGACGCCTTCATCGGCGCCCGCAACAGCCTCCTCGACACCGGCGACCCCGTCGGCGTCCTCGGCAGTGACTACACCTGCGACGGCAGCTACAACCTGGCCCTGCTGTGCGACAAGACCGTCGATCGGGCCGTCGCCAAGGCGGACGGGACCGACGGCACCGGTGAGCGGCAGGACGCGGCCATGGCCGCCGAGGCCGCGATCCTCGGTACGGACGCCGTCGTGCCGCTGGCCCACCAGCAGATCATCGCCGGCGTCTCCACCAAGGTCCGGGGCGTCGTCCTCGACCCCTACGAGCGGACCCTGGTGGGCACCGGGACCCGTCGCTGAAGCTCTTTCACGCCGGCAGCTTCGTGTCCACCACGCAGCTGATCTCGACCAACTGCCCGGGGAAGGTCAGTTCGGTGACGCCGAGGGCCGTGGAGACCGGGCGGTGGGTGCCGAAGTACGCCCGGTTGGCCTTCGCCAGCACCTCGGCGTGGCGCACCAGGTCCACCGCGTACAGGGTCTGGGAGACGACCTGGTTGCGCGTGACGCCGTAGTGCGCCAGGACCTTGTCGATGTTGACGTGGGTCTGCTCCAGCTGGGTGGCCCAGTCGTCCTCGGGGCGGAAGCCGCCCGATTCGTCGAACGCGAGCTGCCCGGAGACATGGATCAGGTCGCCGGACCTGATCGCCTGCGCATAGCCGAAGTGGGTCTCGGCCGGGATGGCGTGGTCGTAGACATCGGGAGTCGTCACAGGTGTTGTCCTTCCGTTCCTTCCGCCGAGCACGCGCTCACGTGCTCTCTTGCGGTTACTCGGGAACTGTAGGAGAGTGACCGCCGACCTGGAAGAACGCACTTTTCGGTGACTGGGGAACCAGATGGTGACCAAGCAGGAGTTGAGCGGTCTGCCCGCGGACGCGGATCTGCGGCGGGCGGACTCGCTGGCGCGTGAGATCTTCTCGGACGTCGCCAACAAGTGGGCGCTGCTGATCATCGAAGCCCTCGGTGAACGCACCCTGCGCTTCAGCGAGTTGCGTGACGAGGTCGAGGGCGTCAGCCACAAGATGCTCACCCAGAACCTTCGGATGCTGGAGCGCAACGGCCTGGTCGACCGGAAGGTGCACCCCACCGTGCCGCCGAAGGTCGAGTACACGCTCACCGAGCCGGGCCGGGCCCTGCGGGCCACGGTCGACCTGCTCTGCGGCTGGACCCACCAGTACCTCGGTCATATCGAGACGGCACGAGGGCGGTTCGGGGCCTGACCGGCCGGGCCGTCAGCTGGCGACCAGTTCCCGCACCTGCCGCCGGGACGCGGTCTCCTCGACCCGCGAGGTCCGGTACAGCCACAGCACGTCACGCCCGAACGACCACACCAGCAGGCCCAGGGCCAGGGCGGCGACCCCGAAGTTGCCCGCGTACGGCAGCAGATCGGCGCCCGCCACCAGCAGGAGCACGCCCTGAAGGGCCGCGACCGTCTTGCGGGCGGTGCTCGGCGGGAGGGCGGCGGTCAGCCAGGGCCAGACCCGCGCGGCGGCGACGAAGACGTACCGCATACCGCCGATGAGCAGCACCCACGGGCCCTGCTCCATCGACACGTACACGCTCAGCACCAGGATCAGGAACGCGTCGACCTCCATGTCGAAGCGCGCGCCCAGCGCCGTCGAGGTGCCGGTGCGGCGGGCCACCTTGCCGTCGACGCCGTCGAGGATCAGGGCGACCGCCGTCAGGCCGACGAACAGCGACACGGGCGGCGAGCTCTGGAAGGAGTCCGCGACGAGCGCGGTGACCCCGCCGACGAGGGTGGCGCGGCCGAGGGTGACCCGGTTGGCCGCGCCGAAGGAGCGCAGCCGGGAGCGGTGCAGGGCCCGGGAGAGCACCGCCCAGGTGGCGACGGCGAACGCGAGGCCGGTCAGCCAGCCCGCAGGGCCCATCCCGATCGCCGTGCCGATCAGGGCGAGCAGCAGGACCTGCACTCCCGCCCCCAGGGCGGTCTCCTGCTGTACGAGCCTCGCGTCGTAAGTGTTGTTCAGGGCCACCGAACACCCTCCGGCCGTGTGACAGAGTCGATCAACGCCGCTACCTTGTGCGCGGCCTGTGCACCCCTCGGTACGCAAGCAGCTTCCCGATCGTTCAGGAGGACTTCGATGAAGCACACCGCACGGGCGTTCTGGATCGACTCGCCTGGGCGAGGCGGCATCCGGGACGTCACCCTGCCGGACCCCGGCGAGGGCGAGGTGCTGGTCCGCACGCTGTATTCCGGCGTGAGCCGCGGCACGGAGACGCTCGTCTTCCGCGGCGGCGTGCCGGCCAGCCAGCACACGGCCATGCGGGCACCGTTCCAGGAAGGTGACTTCCCGGGCCCCGTGAAGTACGGCTACCTCAACGTCGGCCTGGTGGAGGAAGGGCCCGAGGAACTGGTCGGCCGTACGGTGTTCTGCCTCTATCCGCACCAGAGCCGGTACGTCGTCCCGGCGCATGCCGTCACACCCGTACCGGACACCGTGCCGGCCGAACGGGCCGTGCTCGCCGGGACCGTGGAGACCGCCGTCAACGCCCTGTGGGACGCCGCGCCCCTGGTCGGCGACCGGATCGCCGTGGTCGGCGGCGGCATGGTCGGCTGCTCGGTGGCCGCCCTGCTCGCCCGGTTCCCCGGCGTCCGCGTCCAGCTGGTCGACGCCGATCCGTCCCGTGCCGCCATCGCCAAGGCCCTGGGCGTCGGCTTCGCCGGCCCCGCGGACGCCGAGGGCGAGTGCGATCTGGTCGTCCACGCCAGCGCCACCGAGCAGGGACTCGCCAGGTCCCTGGAACTCCTCACCGCGGAAGGGACGGTGCTCGAACTGAGCTGGTACGGCGACCGGCAGGTCAGCCTGCCGCTCGGCGAGGCCTTCCACTCCCGGCGGCTCGTCATCCGCTCCAGCCAGGTCGGCACCGTCTCCCCGGCCCGCCCGAACCGCACCTACGCCGACCGGCTCGCCGTCGCCCTCGACCTGCTCGCCGACCCGGCGCTCGACGCCCTCGTCACCGGCGAATCCGCCTTCGAGGAGCTGCCGGACGTGCTGCCGAGGCTCGCCTCCGGCGAGATCCCCGCACTGTGCCACCGCGTCCGCTATGACGAGAGCGATTGACAAATCGGCTGACGATTCGTTCCATCCGGTACGACATCGGTACGACAAGAGCGCCTGACCTGAGAAAAGACGTAGCGGAGGCTGAACAGGGGCAGGCAAGGAGCCGTATTACCCGGCATCCCCGGCAGCCAACAGCGGGGGAGCAGACGCGCCGCACCTGGAGGGTCGTCCGTTGTTCAGCATCACCGTCCGCGATCACATCATGATCGCCCACAGCTTCCGTGGCGACGTCTTCGGACCTGCGCAGCGCCTGCACGGGGCCACGTTCCTCGTGGACGCCACGTTCCGGCGCGAGCAGCTGGACGAGGACAACATCGTCGTCGACATCGGGCTCGCCACCCAGGAACTCGGAGCCGTTGTCAGCGAGCTGAACTACCGCAACCTCGACAACGAGCCTGACTTCGCCGGTGTCAACACCTCCACGGAGTTCCTCGCCAAGGTCATCGCCGACCGGCTCGCCGAGCGCATCCACAAGGGGGCGCTGGGCGAAGGCGCCAAGGGCATCGCGGGCCTGTCCGTCACCCTGCACGAGTCGCACATCGCCTGGGCGAGTTACGAGCGTGCGCTGTGACCGACACGACCATCGAGCGGCCCGGGCAGACCGGACCGGCACGCCTGAACTATGTTCCGGTGCAGCACGCCGCCCTGAAGAACGCCGAGATCATCCCCATGTCCCTGCGCACCGTGCACTTCGTGCTCCCGGGCGGCATCGACGACCCGGCGGCGCCCAGCGGCGGCAACGCCTACGACCGGCGCGTCTGCCTGGACCTGCCCGGCTTCGGCTGGCAGGTCACCAAGCACGCCGTCGCCGGTGACTGGCCCCGGCCGGGAGCGGCGGCCCGTACGGAACTGGCCCGCGCCCTGAGCGAACTGCCGGACGGTGCCGCCGTCCTGCTCGACGGCCTGGTGGCCTGCGGGGTCCCGGAGATCGTCGTGCCGGAGGCGGAACGGCTGTGCATGGCCGTCCTCGTCCATCTCCCGCTCGGCGACGAGACCGGGCTCGACCCGGTCGTGGCCGCCGAACTGGACGCCAAGGAGCGGGCGGTGCTGCGGGCGGTGCCTGCGGTGATCGCCACCAGCGACTGGGCGGTCCGCCGTCTGGTCTCCCACCACGGCCTTCCCCCGGAGCGGGTCCACGTCGCGGCCCCGGGTGCCGACATCGCACCCCTCGCGCCCGGCACCGACGGTGTCTCGCGTCTGCTGTGCGTGGCCGCCGTGACCCCGCGCAAGGGGCAGCACCGGCTGGTGGAGGCGCTGGCCACGGTGACCGACCTGCGGTGGAGCTGCGTCTTCGTCGGCAGCCTCACCCAGGAGCCCGAGTACGTCGCCCATCTGCGGTCCCTCATCGCCGAGCACGGCCTCGAGGACCGGCTGGAGCTGGCGGGCCCGAAGTCCGGCGCCGCACTCGACGCCAGTTACGCCACCGCCGACCTGATGGTCCTCACTTCCTACGCCGAGACCTACGGCATGGCCGTCACCGAGGCACTGGCCCGGGGCATCCCGGTCATGGCCACGGATGTGGGCGGGCTTCCCGAGGCGGTCGGCCGCGCCCCCGACGGCGGCGTGCCCGGCATTCTCGTCCCGCCGGAGAACCCCGCCGCCATCGCCGCCGAACTGCGCGGCTGGTTCGGCGAGGCGGATGTACGGCGTCGCCTCAAGGCCGCCGCCCGCAGCCGCCGCGCCTCCCTCGGCGGCTGGGCGACGACCGCACAGAGCCTGGCGGCGGTACTGCGCCGGCTTCCGACCGAACCCCGGAGGGCCGCATGACGAACCCGGCGACGACCCAGCAGAGCGGGGCGATTCCGACGCAGCCCGGACCCAGAGAGGCCGCCGAGTCGAAGGAGGCCGTCATGACGGCGGACGCCACGGCTCCGAAGCCGGGTGGCACCGTGTCGGCACCGGGTGACGCGGTGATCGCGTGGGCCGGTGACGCCGTCCCCGACGGCGCCGTCATCCCGGGGGCCGGCCCCAGTGGCACACCCGGCTCGCGGCCCACCGTGAAGCTGCGCGAGGCCGACCCCGACGATCCGCCCCGCTACGCGCCCGAGTGGCTGGAGCTGCGGGAGCCGGCCGACGCCGCCGCGCGGGCGCACGACCTGCTCGACCCGCTGCGCATCCGGCTCGCCAACCTGCCGGGGAAGTCGGGCGGTGTCGCCATCCACGACCTGGGCTGCGGCACCGGGTCGATGGGCCGCTGGCTCGCTCCCCGCCTGGACGGTGCCCAGCACTGGGTCCTGCACGACCGCGACCCCTACCTGCTGCACTTCGCCGCCGTCGCCTCCCCGCGTTCGGCCGCCGACGGCAGCCGGGTCTCGGTGGAGACGCGGCGCGGTGACGTCGCCCGCCTCACGCCGGACGCGCTGAAGGGCGCGTCCCTGGTGACGGCGTCCGCGCTGCTGGACGTCCTCACCCGCGAGGAGATCGACACCCTCGCCGCCGCCTGCGCCGGAGCCGGCTGCCCCGCCCTGCTGACACTGTCCGTCGCCGGGCGCGTCGAACTGACCCCGTCCCACCCGCTGGACACCGAGATCGCCCAGGCGTTCAACGAGCACCAGCGCCGCGACGGCCTGCTCGGCCCGGACGCGGTCACGGCGGCGGCCGAGGCGTTCTCCGAACAGGGCGCGACCGTACGGCTGCACCCGAGCCCCTGGCGGCTCGGCCCCGAGCAGGCCGCGCTCACCGAACAGTGGCTGCGCGGCTGGGTCGGCGCCGCCGTCGAGCAACGCCCCGACCTGCGTGATCGAGCCGACGCCTATCTGACCGAACGCCTGGCCGCCTGCGCCGCCGGCGAGTTGCGCGTCCTCGTCCACCACACCGATCTCCTGGCCCTGAGCCGTCCGGCGGGCGGAGCGTCATGAGCCCCCAGGCGACGGGGACACGTCCGCGACCGACGTCCCTCGAGAGCGACCGGCTGCCCCGGAGCGGCGACAGCGGGAGTCCGCTCGGGGAACCCGATGCCCCGGCACCGGAGGCTTCCCGCCCTGCCGGTTCCCCGTCGCCCGGCCCGATCCGGGCCGCCCTGGCCCGGATCGGCTCCCGCAAGGTCCGTACGCATCTCGGCACCCTCGCCGGGATCGCCATCCTCGGTGTGCTGTTGTGGCGGCTCGGTACCGGTGTCTTCCTGGACGGGCTGAGCCGGATCGACGGGACGTCGTTGCTGCTGGCGCTCGGGATCGGGCTCGTCACCACGGTGTTCAGCGCGTGGCGGTGGGCGCTGGTGGCCCGGGGGCTCAGGATCCGGCTGCCGTTCGGACCGGCCGTCGCCGACTACTATCGCGCGCTGTTCCTCAACGCGGCGCTGCCCGGCGGCGTCCTCGGCGACGTGCACCGGGCGGTCCGGCACGGGCAGAGCGAGGGTGACCTGGGCCGGGGCGTGAAGGCGGTCGTTCTCGAACGGGCCGCCGGGCAGATCGCGCTGTTCGCCGTCGGGGCCGTGGTGCTGCTGACCATGCCGTCCCCGGTGCTGGACGAGGCCCGGCACATCGCCCCGCTCGCGGCCCTGGCCGCAGTGGGCGCCCTCGCCGTCGTCCTCGCCCTGCGCATGAACCGGGCGGCGCCCTCACGCCGGGGCCGGAAGCTGCGCGGGGCCCTCGCGGAGGCACGCGAAGGGCTGCTGTCCCGCCGCAACGCGCCCGGAGTCATTGTCTCCTCCGTGGTCGTTCTGGCAGGTTACGTGGCCATGTTCGTACTCGCCGCCCGCGTCGCCGGGACCACCGCCTCGGTGGCCGTCCTGCTGCCGCTCGCGGTCCTCGCGCTGCTGGCGATGGGACTGCCGCTGAACGTCGGCGGCTGGGGGCCGAGGGAGGGCGTCACCGCCTGGGCGTTCGGCGCCGCGGGTCTGGGCGCCGGCCGGGGACTCGCCGTCGCGGTCGTCTACGGGGTGCTCAGCCTCGCGGCGAGCCTGCCCGGCCTGATCGTGCTCGTCGCCCGCTGGTACACGGGCCTGCGCGGCCGGTCCCGGGCCGCCGCGAACGACTACCCGTCAGCCCCGTCGTCCGCGGAGGTCAGCATCGAGAAATACGCCCCGAAGGAATCCGCGAGGCTCGCCAGGAGTTCCTTCCCTTTTTCCGCCGAACCCAGCGAAGGACGGCCGATGACACCGGAATCGGTATAGCCGGACATGCCGAGGGTGAGCAGATGACGCCGGTCGTCAGCGACGAAATCGGAGGTCTCATAGCCGGGTCGGAGCATTTCGGGATGAGCGTGCAGAAGGATGGAGGTTTCTATTTCCCCCGCGTGCATGTCGGTGAGGAGCGAGGTGACCACACCCGCCCGTTCCCGCGCCTCCTCCCAGTCCTCCGGGGCCGGGAAGAGCGCCATCCGCTCACCGCGGGCGGAGGACTCCTGAACGACGTTGCCCAGTACGTAGTTTCCGCCGTGCCCGTTGACCACCACCAGGGCCTCGACGCCGGACCGGCGGAGCGAAACCGCAATGTCCCGTACCACCGCATGAAGGGTCACCGAGGAGATGCTGACGGTCCCCGGCCAGGCCGCGTGCTCGTGCGAGCACGAGATCGTCACCGGAGGAAGGAGGTGCACCGGGTACGCGCCGGCTATCTCCCGCGCGACGGCACAGGCGACGAGTGTGTCGGTCGCCAGCGGAAGAAACGCACCGTGCTGCTCGAAGCTCCCCACGGGAAGCACCGCGACCTGCCGTGAGACACCGGCGCCCCGCGCCCGTACGTCTTCCGTGGTGTCCGCCGGCACCAGATCACTCATAACGTCACGGCCTTTCGTCTCTGCTTAGGAACTCGAGAATCATGACAGAAAAAATTGGTGTACTCGGCAAGAAGTCACCGCAGCAGACCGGCGTGGAACGCGTCGTGAATGCGCCCTTGCCCACCGTGTACGGGAAATTCCAGGCGGTCGGCTACCTGGACCACGACCGCGGTGACGAACAGGTGGCGCTGGTCTACGGCGAGCTCGGCACGGACGACGTTCTCATCCGGCTGCACTCGGAGTGCCTGACCGGCGACGCCTTCGGCTCCCAGCACTGCGAGTGCGGCGACCAGCTCGACGCCGCCCTGCGCGCGGTCGTCGCCGAGGGCGCCGGTGTCGTCGTCTATCTCAGAGGGCATGAAGGCCGTGGCATCGGCCTGCTCGCCAAGCTGCGCGCGATGGCCCTGCAGGCGGAGGGCCTGGACACGGTGGAGGCCAACCTCGCCCTGGGACTGCCGGTCGACGCCCGCGACTACGGTGTGGCCGCCCGGATCCTGGAAGACCTGGGCGTGAAGTCCGTCCGCCTGATGTCCAACAACCCGCGCAAGCGCGATGCCCTGGTGAGCCACGGCATCAAGGTCGCCGAGCAGGTGCCGCTGCTGATCCCGCCGTGCGAGAACAACATCACCTATCTGCGGACGAAGCGGGAGCGTCTCGACCACCACCTGCCCCATCTGGACGCGGTGGTCAGCTCCTCCTGAGGCACCGGGTGCCCGCAGGGGCGGGCTCCGGTTCTCCTCGGCGTGACCTGGGCGCATTCGTGCGCGACCCGTGGGCGGGCCGCGTACGCTTCGTGGACGTCAGCCCCTTGAGCGTCGGCCCTCAGCGGCCGACGCCTCACGTCCGGAGGCCCCCCTGGTATGAGCGAGCTCCATCTGTGGCTGCGCCACGAGGCCCGAACGACCGAGCGACGCACACCGATCGTGCCCGACGATGCCCGGCGGCTCGTCGGGAACGGAGTGGACCTGACCGTCGAGGAGTCCCCCCAGCGGGTCTTCCCGATCGAGGAGTACGAGGCGGCCGGCTGCCGCGTCGCGCCCGCGGGCTCCTGGGTGACGGCGCCGCGGGACGCCGTCGTGCTCGGCCTGAAGGAACTGCCCGCAGGTCCCGCGGAACTGACGCACCGGCACATCTTCTTCGGCCACGCCTACAAGGGCCAGCCGGGAGCAGCCGATCTGCTGGGCCGGTTCACCGCCGGGGGCGGGACGCTGTTCGACCTGGAGTACCTGGTGGACGACACCGGGCGGCGCCTCGCCGCCTTCGGTTTCTGGGCCGGCTATCTGGGCGCCGCCCTCGCGGTGCTCCAGCACCGGGGCCGGCTGCGGGCACCGCTGACGCCCACCACCAAGGAGCAACTGGACGAGACCCTCAAGCCTGCCGCCGACGACGCCGAGTTCACCGGCCTGGTCATCGGCGCCCTGGGACGCAGCGGCCGCGGTGCCCGCGTGGCGTTCGCCGCCGCCGGGGTCGACCCGGCCTGCTGGGACCTCGCCGAGACCCGCGACCTGGACCGCCGCGCCCTGCTGGAGCACGACGTGATGGTGAACGCGGTGCTCGCCACCACCCCTGTCCCGCCCTTCCTCCGCGATCAGGACCTCGACACCCCGGACCGCCGGCTGCGCACCCTGTGCGACGTGACCTGCGACGTCGGCTCCCCGCTCAACGTCCTTCCGGTGTACGACGACACCACCGACTGGGACGAGCCCGTACGCCGGCTGCGCGCCGAACCTCCGCTCGACCTGATCGCCATCGACAACCTGCCCTCCCTGCTGCCGCTGGAGTCCAGCGCCGACTTCTCGGCCGCTCTCTATCCCCAGCTGCTCGACTTCGGCGTCGCCGGGCCCTGGGGACGCTGCCTGGACCGGTTCCGTCAGGCCTGCCGTGAACACGGACTCGACAAGGGGGAGTTCCATGACCACTGACCCGGTACCCGCGAGCGGCACCGTCCACTGGATCGGCGCCGGCCTCTCCACCGGCAGCGGGCTGGCCGCGCTGTGCGACACCGCCGAGCGCGTACGGCTCTGGCACCGCACCGAGAGCCGCGCGGCCGAGGCCCTCGACCGGCTCGGGCTCGCCGGACGGGCCGAGCCCCGTGCGTACACGCTGTCCGCGCTCGCCGCCGAACTCGCCCCCGGTGACGTCGTCGTGTCCATGCTGCCCGCGCCGGAGCACGCGCCGCTGCTCGCCGAGTGCGTGGGGCGGGGAGCGCACTTCGCCTGCTCCAGCTATGTGTCCCCGGCGGTGCTGGAGCAGGTGCCCGCCGCCGAGAAGGCCGGCGTCGTCGTCCTCACCGAGTCCGGGCTCGACCCGGGCATCGACCACCTCTTCGCGCACGCCCTCGTCGCCCGGGCCCGGGACGCCATCGGCGACGGGACGCCCGCGTCGTACACCCTCACCTCGTACTGCGGCGGTGTCCCCGCCGTCCCGAACGACTTCACGTACCGCTTCAGCTGGGCACCCGCCGGCGTTCTCAACGCCCTGCGCTCCCCGGCCCGTTACATCGACGGCGGTGCCGAGACGGTCGCCGACCGTCCGTGGGAGGCGACCCGGCGGCATGTCGTCGAAGGGGAGACGTTCGAGGTCTATCCCAACCGCGACAGCGTCCCGTTCGTCGCGCAGTACGAGCTCCCCGACGCCTGGACGCCGCGGACGTTCGTACGCGGCACCCTGCGTCTGGAGGGCTGGCTGCGGGCCTGGGACGGCGTCTTCGAGGAGCTGAAGAGGGGCGACGACACCAGGATCGCCGCCCTGGCCCGGGAGCTGGCCGACACCTACCCCACCACGGACGAGGACCGCGACCGGGTCGTTCTCGCCGTGTCGCTGGAGGTACGGGCCGGGACGGAACGGACCTGGGCCGGCGGCTACCTCCTGGACCTGGTGGGTGACGCGGGGGAGAGCGCGATGGCCCGCTGTGTCTCGCGCACCCTCGCCCTGGGCGTCCGCCACGTCCTGGACGGATCCCTGCCGCCGGGCCTGAACCGGGCCGCCGAGACGGCGGCCCGGTCCGAACAGTGGCTGCGTGAACTCACCCAGGACGGCGTCGAGTTCACCCTGCGCGTCGACCAGTAGCGGGGCTCAGCCCGACAGGGCCTCGTGGACC
The DNA here is from genome assembly GCF_045040895.1 of Streptomyces purpurascens. Taxonomy (NCBI): domain Bacteria; kingdom Bacillati; phylum Actinomycetota; class Actinomycetes; order Kitasatosporales; family Streptomycetaceae; genus Streptomyces; species Streptomyces purpurascens. The sequence continues at coordinate 7,832,376 of NZ_CP108341.1, forward strand.
AGCCTCTTCAGGTCCCGGAACACCGTGTGCGAGGACCGGGGCCGCACCTGAGTCATGAACTGCACCGTCAGGTCGCGGCCCGGGTCCACCCAGAACGTCGTCGTCGCCACCCCGCTCCAGCCGTAGGCGCCGAGTCCGGACGGCACGAGTGTGCGGGACGGGTCGATCACCACGGAGCAGTTGAGGCCGAAACCGACCCCGTCGTTACCCGGCTCGTCATGGGCCGGACGGCTGCCGAAGGCGCGCAGATCGGCCCCGCCGGGCAGGTGGTTGCGGGTCATCAGGTCCACGGTCCCGGGTGCGAGGAGCCGGACGCCGTCCAGTTCGCCGCGGCGGCGCAGCAGTTCCATGAAGCGGTGGTAGTCGTGGGCGGAGGCCACCATGCCGCCGCTGCCCGACAGGAACCGCGGCCGGCCGCGCAGCGGCAGCCCCGGGATCGGCTCGATGCCGCCGCCCTCCTTCTCGCCGTACATCTCCGACAGCCGGGGCGCCTGCTCGTCCGTGACGTGGAAGCCCGCGTCCGCCATGCCGAGGGGGCCGAAGACCCGCTCGGCGCAGAACACGTCGAGCGGCTGCCCCGACACGACCTCGATGATCCGGCCCAGGACATTGCTGGCCACCGAGTAGTTCCACTCGGTGCCCGGCTCGAACTGCAGCGGCAGACTCGCGTACACCTCGATGGTCTCGGCCAGGTCGGCGCCCGGCGGCACCGACGACTCCAGGCCGGCCGCGCGGTACAGGGCGTCGACGGGGTGGGTGTGGTAGAAGCCGAAGGTCAGACCCGAGGTGTGGGTCATCAGGTGCCGGACGAGTATGGGGCCGTCGGCCGGGCGGGTCCGTACGTCGGCCCCGGAGCCGCCTACGTACACGCGGGGCTCGGCGAAGGCCGGCAGATGGTCGGCGACCGGGTCGTCCAGCGACAGCCGGCCCTCCTCCACCAGCAGCAGTGCGGCGACCGCGGTGACCGGCTTCGTCATGGAGTAGACCCGCCACAGCGTGTCGGGCTCGACCGGGAGCCCGGCCGCGATGTCGCGCAGCCCGTGCGTCGCGAGATGTGCGACGCGTCCGGCGCGGGCGACGGACACGAGGAAGCCGGGAAGCCGCCCCTCGTCTACCAGTCTGGCGAAGTGCCGGTCCATGTCGTCCAGCACCCGCGGATCCAGCCCCGCCTCACCCGGATCGACCTCTTGCCGCAGCTGTGCCATCGCTCTTCCTCCGTCGCGCTCGTCGAGGTGAGATCCGGCATACCCCGCCCGGACCGCCCCCGATCCCCTCGTGATGCGGGAACCACCCATGATCGCGCAGGAACAGGTGGACGACCGCGCTCACCGGTACCGTCGGAACGGGACGGCCAGAGCCCGTTCGAGAGTCAGGCCCGACACTCCGGAGAGCGCCTCATGAGGATCCACATCACCAGTGTCTTCGTCGACGACCAGGAAAAGGCCCGGAGCTTCTACACCGACGTGCTGGGCTTCGTGAAGAAGCACGACGTCCCGGTGGGGACGGACCGGTGGCTGACCGTGGTCTCGCCGGAGGATCTCGACGGGACCGAGCTGCTGCTCGAGCCCTCGGGTCATCCGGCGGTGCAGCCGTACAAGACGGCGCTGGTCGAGGACGGCATCCCGGCCGCCTCGTTCGCCGTGGACGATGTCCACGCGGAGTTCGAGCGACTGCGCGGGCTCGGGGTGCGGTTCACGCAGGAGCCGACGGAGATGGGCCCGCTCACCACCGCTGTGCTGGACGACACCTGCGGCAACCTCATCCAGATCGTGCACACCAAGTCCTGAGAGACGCGACCTAGGCCGCGAGGTGCAGGTCCGATGGCCGATGGCCCCCGTGGCGGTCGGCTTCCTAAGCTGCGGGACGGGTCGCCGTCGCAGCCCAGGACGCCACGAGAAGAGGTCGCCATGCCCGTGAACGGTCGTAGCCACATCCGTATCGCCCGTCCCTCCCGGGACCTCGCCGCGGCCGAGCGGTTCTGGCGTGAGGGGCTCGGGCTCGATGTGGTGTGGCGGGCCGAGGGCGGGGGCGAACCAGGGGAGCACGACCTGCTGATGCTCGGCTGGCCCGACGCCGACTGGCATCTGGAGCTCGTGCACGAGGCCGCCCGCCCGGTCGAGCCCCGCCCCACCGAGGAGGACCTGCTGGTGATCTACGCCGACGGCCCCGTCCCGGACGACCTCGTCGCCCGCTTGGAGCAGCACGGCGGAAAACGGGTGGAGTCGCCCAACCCGTACTGGAACGAGTGGGGCGTCACCGTCGAGGACCCCGACGGCTACCGGCTCGTGCTCTGCCGCCGGGGCTGGTCCAACAGGTGAACTCGACGGGGCCGTGGATCGACTCCCTCAGGGGCGCGGGGAACCGCGCGATCAGCCCCTGGTGGCCTCAGGCTGTCACCTTCTCCGGCCGGACGGCTTCGCGGGCGGCACGCTCGCCGAGCACCTCCGTGGGAACCCGGTGCGTCTCCCGCGCCGTCACCGCCGCGATCACCGGCGGCACGCACAGCGCCGCCGTGAACAGCGCCACCGCCGACCAGTCGTCGCCGCCCGGCCCGGCGATCTGCGCGGCGAACGTCACCGCGAAACCGGCCGCGGCGAAACCGATCTGCGTGCCGATGGCCACGCCGGACAGCCGGACCCGGGTCGTGAACATCTCGCCGTAGAAGGCGGGCCACACCCCGTTCGCGGCGCTGTAGACCACGCCGAAGCAGAGGACGCCGGTCAGGAACGTCAGCGGGTAGGAGCCCGTGGAGACGGCCCACAGGTACAGGAACATCGTCACCGCGCTGCCGGCCGCGCCGATCAGGAACACCGGGCGGCGGCCGATCCGGTCGGACAGCGTGGCCCACAGCGGGATCGCGGCGAGCGCGACGACATTGGCCAGGGCGCCCACCCACAGCATGGCGGTGCGCGACATGCCGACCGCGTCGCTGGTGGCGTACGCCAGCGCCCACACCGTGAAGATCGTGCTGACCGAGGCGATGAGCGCGCCCGCGATCACCCGCAGCACATCCGCCCAGTGCTCGCGCATCAGCACCACCAGCGGCAGCTTGACGACGCCCTCCTCGGCGGCCTGCTGCGCGAAGGCCGGGGTCTCGTCCAGCTTGCGCCGGATGACGTAGCCGACGACGGCGACCCCGACGCTCAGCCAGAACGGCACCCGCCAGCCCCACGACAGCAGCTGCTCCTCGGGCAGCGCGGCGACCGGGATGAAGACCAGCGTGGCGAGCAGCTGGCCGCCCTGTGTGCCGCTGAGGGTGAAGCTGGTGAAGAAGCCGCGCCGGCCCGGCGGCGCGTGTTCCAGCGTCATGGAGTTGGCGCTGGCCTGTTCGCCCGCGGCCGAGATGCCCTGGAGCACCCGGCACAGCACCAGCAGGACCGGGGCGAGGGTGCCGACCTGGTCCCGGGTCGGCAGACAGCCGATGAGGAACGTCGACAGGCCCATCAGCATCAGCGTGAAGACCATGATCTTCTTGCGGCCGAGCTTGTCCCCGAAGTGGCCGAGGACCAGCGCGCCGACCGGGCGGGCGGCGTACGCGACGCCGAACGTGGCCAGCGACAGCAGGGTCGCGGTGGCCGGGTCGGACTCGTCGAAGAACACGGCGGGGAAGATCAGCGCGGCGGCACTGCCGTAGATGAAGAAGTCGTAGTACTCCAGTGCGCTGCCGATCCAGGCGGCGGTCGCGGCTTTCCTGGGCTGACCGGGTGGGGCTGCGGCCCCTTGGGGCGTGGCGGGGACGGACACGGCGGCTCCTTAGCGGGCTCCACCCTAGGTGGAGTGAGACGAACGGCAAGCAGAGAGGGCGGGCCGGATCGCGGCTAATTAACCCACTGGGTAGTTAGTAGGGGATGGCCAGTGATGCTGCGCCCGCGTGCCGTCGGTGTCAAGAGGTTGTGCGCCGGACGTTCAGTCCGCCGTGCGCTCCGCCGTGAGATACGCGATCACCATGTCGCCCAGCATGGCGCGGTAGTGCGCGCGCTGCGCCGGGTCCAGCAGATCGCGGCCGAACAGCGCGCCGAAGGTGTTCCGGTTGGAGACCCGGAAGAAGCAGTAGGAGGAGATCATCGCGTGCAGGTCGACGGCGTCGACGTCGGCCGTGAACAGGCCCGACTCCTGGCCCGACGCCAGGATCCGGCGGATCACGTCCAGGGCGGGGGAGCCGATCTTGCCGAGCTTCTCGGAGGCGGCGATGTGCTGGGCCCCGTGGATGTTCTCGATGCTGACCAGGCGGATGAAGTCCGGGTGCTGCTCGTGGTGGTCGAAGGTCACCTCGGCCAGGCGCCTGATCGCCGCCACGGGGTCCAGATGCTCGACGTCGAGCTGCTGCTCGGCCTCCCGGATCACGCCGTACGCCCGCTCCAGCACGGTCGTGAACAGCTGTTCCTTGCCGCCGAAGTAGTAGTAGATCATCCGCTTCGTGGTGCGGGTGCGGGCGGCGATCTCGTCCACCCGGGCCCCGTCGTAGCCGGCGCGCGCGAACTCCTGCGTGGCGACGTCGAGGATCTCGGCCCGGGTGCGGGCGGCGTCACGGATGCGCTCGCCGGGACGTGCCGGTTCTTCGACGCTGGTCATCAGGTTCCTTCGGGCGGAGGGGCCGGTGCCGGTGATTGTAGAAGCAGGGGCCCGCCCGCCCATGGGGTCTTCCCGAGCCCGTCCTCGGCTGATATAGCTAACGTACTAGTTCGTACATTAGTGAGCTGCTCGGGAGGCCCGTGTGCCCAAGGACTCGTATCTCGTCGGACTGATCGGTTCCGGCATCGGCCCCTCGCTCAGTCCGGCGCTGCACGAGCGGGAGGCCGACCGGCAGGGCCTGCGCCTGCTGTACCGGCTCATCGACATCGACCCGCTCGGGGTGCCGCCCGAGGCGGTGGGCGATCTGGTGCGGGCCGCCCGCGACCTGGGCTTCGACGGGCTCAACATCACGCATCCCTGCAAGCAGCTCGTCACCGAGCACCTGGACGCGCTCGCCCCGCAGGCCGAGGCGCTGGGCGCGGTCAACACCGTCGTCTTCGAGGACGGCCGCGCCGTCGGCCACAACACGGACGTCACCGGATTCGCCGCGTCCTTCGCGCGCGGGCTGCCCGACGCTCCGCTGGAGCGGGTCGTGCAGCTGGGCGCCGGTGGCGCGGGCGCGGCCGTCGCGCACGCCACGCTCACCCTCGGCGCCGAGCGGGTCACCGTCGTCGACGCACTGCCCGAACGGGCCGCCGCCCTGGCCGGCTCCCTGAACCGCGCCTTCGGCCAGGGCCGTGCGGCCGCCGCACCCCCGGAACGGCAGGCCGAGCTGCTCGCGCACGCCGACGGCATCGTCCACGCCACGCCCACCGGCATGGCGGCCCACCCGGGCCTGCCCCTGCCCGCCGACCTGCTCCACCCAGGGCTGTGGGTCGCCGAGGTGGTCTACCGCCCGCTGGAGACCGAACTGCTGCGCACCGCCCGCGCGCTGGGCTGCGCCACGCTCGACGGCGGCGGCATGGCCGCCTTCCAGGCCGCCGACGCGTTCCGCCTGTTCACCGGGCGGGAACCCGACGCCGCGCGGATGCTGACGGACCTGACCGAACTGGCCGGGGTCGTAGGCGCACCGAACTAGGAAGAGGTACCGACCGTGCGTACGTCCATCGCCACCGTCTCCCTCAGCGGATCCCTCACCGGGAAACTCGATGCCGCCGCCCGGGCCGGCTTCGACGGGGTGGAGATCTTCGAGAACGACCTGCTGGCCAGCCCCCTCACCCCCGAGGACATCCGCGACCGCTGCGCCGATCTCGGCCTGACCATCGACCTCTTCCAGCCCATGCGGGACATCGAGGCCGTGCCCGAGGCCGAGTTCGCCCGGAACCTGCGGCGGGCCCGCCACAAGTTCGAGCTGATGCGCAGGCTCGGCGCCGACACCGTCCTCGTCTGCTCGAGCGTCTCCCCGCAGGCGGTGGACGACGACGCCCTCGCCGCCGAACAGCTGAGCCGGCTCGCCGACCTGGCGCGGGAATCCGGCGTCAAGGTGGCCTACGAGGCGCTCGCCTGGGGGCGGCACGTCAGTACGTACGACCACGCCTGGCGCATCGTCGAGGCGGCCGGCCACCCGGCGCTCGGCACCTGCCTGGACAGCTTCCACATCCTCTCGCGCGGCTCTGAGCCCAAGGACCTCGAAGGCATCGGGGCCATCCCCGGCGAGAAGATCTTCTTCCTCCAGCTCGCCGACGCCCCGCTGCTCGCCATGGACGTCCTCCAGTGGAGCCGCCACTACCGCTGTTTCCCCGGCCAGGGCGGCTTCGACGTCGCGGGCCTGGTGCGGCACGTGCTGAGCACGGGCTACGACGGCCCGCTCTCCCTGGAGGTCTTCAACGACGTCTTCCGGCAGGCCGACGCGGGCCCGACCGCCGTGGACGCCCGGCGTTCCCTGCTGGTCCTCCAGGAGACGGTCGGCCGGGCGCCCCTGCCCGACCCCGTCGTCCCCACCGGCGTCGCCTTCGCCGAGCTGGTCACGTCCGACGCCGAGCCTCTCAGCGCCCTGCTCGGTTCCCTCGGCTTCACCCGCACCGCCCGGCATCGCGGCAAGCCCGTCGCCCTGTGGGAGCAGGGCGAGGCCCGGATCCTCGTCAACACCGGTCCGGCGGTCCGCCGGGACGTCACCCAGCTCGCCGCGATCGGGCTGGAGTCACCCGACCCGGCCGCGGCGGCCCGGCGTGCCGAGGCACTGCTGGCCCCCGTCCTGCCCCGCCGCCGCGCACCCGAGGACGCCCCGCTGGACGCGGTCGCCGCCCCCGACGGCACGGAGCTCTTCTTCTGCGCCACCGGCCGCCCGGGCCTGCCCGACTGGCGTGCCGACTTCGAGGACACCGGCCCGGCACCCGCCCCCACGGGCATCCGCCGTATCGACCACCTCGCCCTGACCCAGCCCTGGCACCACTTCGACGAGGCGGCCCTCTTCCACCGCGGGGTGCTCGGCCTGCACGGCCAGGAGAGCGTGGACGTCGCCGACCCCTACGGTCTGCTGCGCAGCCGCGCCGTCACCAACGCCGACGGCAGCGTCCGGATCGCCCTCACCGTCGGCGCCGCGCCCACGGACCAGTCCGTTCAGGCGCAGCACATCGCCCTGGCCACCGACGACGTGATCGCCGCGGCCCGCCGCTTCCGCGAGGCCGGCGGCCGGCTGCTGCCCGTACCCGCCAACTACTACGACGACCTCGCCGCCCGCTTCGAGTTCGCCGACGGCGAGCTGGAGACCTACCGGGACCTCGGCATCCTCTACGACCGTGACGCCCACGGCGTCTTCCGCCACTGCTACACCCGGACCATCGGCCGCGTCTTCTTCGAACTGGTCCAGCGTGACGACGGCTACCGGGGTTATGGCGCCTCCAACGCCCCGGTACGGCTGGCGGCCCAGCACGGGGTGCGGGCCCTCACTGGCGGCTGACGGTCCGGGTGATGCCCGTGACGACCGTCGTGGCGAGGATCCAGCCGGTGAGAACGAGGGCGTAGGACAGCCACTGGTAGCCGTCGGCCGGCGCGAACGCCCCCTCCTGCCCGAAGGAGATCACGGGCAGGAGCAGGTCGAGGGTGTAGAACATCGGGTTGAACTGCGGGGCCTCGTCCGCCTTCAGAGGCTGAGGGTGGTGCAGCGTGTAGGCGACGGAGCCGATCACGAGCAGCGACACCAGCCAGCCCGCGGCCCGCAGGGGTCGGAAGCCGTAGCCGACGGTGGCGTCCTGCACATAGCCCCACAGCCGGCCGTACCAGGGCAGGGTGCCGCGGTGGCGGCGCTGCTTGGCGAGCTGGACCTGGCGGGCGGCGTGGTCGTCGCCGATCCGGCGGTAGGCGGCGGTCAACTGCTCGTAGGCGTGCGGGACATAGCCCTCGCCGTCCCGCTTCAGCATCGCCAGACGGCGCTCGGCGGGCGCGTGCGGTGTGAGGGAGGTGTAGACGAGGCTGTCGAGCAGCACCTCCTCCGGGACCACGTCCGGCTCCAGCCACAGGACGTCCAGCTGGGCGCGGCGCAGGTTGAGCGTGCCCTCCATGGGCGGGCTCTTGCGCAGCCAGACTTCCCCGATGGTGCAGCTGCTCGCCCGCAGCGCGGCGTCACCGGGGTTCGACAGGCGCGCGTGCGACAGGTCGAGACGGCCCTCGATCCGGGCGCCGCGCAGGCCGATCCAGCCGAACACCTCCACGCCGCGCAGCAGGACGTCGCCTTCCACGGCGGCCAGCTCCGCGTCGAGGACGACCTCACCCCTGTCGCCTTCCAGCCAGGCCTGGCCCAGGTCGACGGACCCGGCGACCGACGCGCCCGTCAGGCGCACCCCGCCCCGCGCCCGCAGGCCCGGCGCCGACAGGCCGTCCCCGATGGTCACATGGTTGAGCTGGAGCGCCGGCTGACCGGCGGACAGTGCGCCGATGTCGGCGCGGTCCAGGAAGAGCGCCCCGGCGATCTGTGCGCCGCCGAGCCGTACGGGCCCGTCGAACAGGCAGTCCGACATGCGCAGGACGCCGTCCACCCGCAGGGTGGCGGCGTCCAGCCCGGGCAGGACGGAGTCGCGCAGGTTCAACTGGCGCAGGCGCGCCGCGTACAGCACGGGGACGTTCTCGAAGTAGCAGTGACTCAGGCGCACGGCGTGATCGATTTCGCCGTACTTGAGGTCGAGCGACCCGGTGATCCGCGCACCCCCCAGTCTGAGGGCGGCGGTCTCCCCGTCCTCCTGCGGAGCGCTCAGCAGCAGGGCCCGCAGCACGGCCGCGCGTACGGTCCGTTCGGGGCCCCAGTCCGCGCCCCGCTCCGGATCCTCGTCCGCCGACTCCCGGAAGTCCACGTCCCGCCCGCGCGAGAAGGCGCGCCACACCCGCTCCTCGGCGGGTGTCATATTGTCGATCTCCATCAGCGGGGACTCTGACGCCCCGGCCGGGGGCTGTCAACTCACCCCCGGCCGACGTGCGTTACCGACGTGCGTTACGCCCGCGCGTTCCACTCCGCGATCACGGGCCGGTCGTGCTCGGTCGACAGCCGGCTGACCGTGCCCGTCTCCAGGCGGAACAGCCTTCCCTCGGCCGCGGACAGGCCCAGGCGGCGGGCCGTCAGGGCGCGGAGGAAGTGGCCGTGGGCCACCAGCATCACATCGCCCTCGGGCAGCGCCTCCGCCACCCGGGACAGCACCCGGTCGGCGCGCTCGCCGACCTCCTCGGGGGACTCGCCCGGCCTGCCGTCGGCACCGGGCGGGCCCCCGTCGGTCCACAGGTCCCAGTCCGGGCGGCTGCGGTGTATCTCGTCGCTCGTGACGCCCTCGTAGGCGCCGTAGTACCACTCGTGCAGGTCCGGGTCCCGCACGGCCCCCGTCAGGCCCGCGAGTTCGGCGGTGCGCACCGCGCGGGTGAGAGGGCTCGTGAGGACCAGCGAGAAGGGGCGGCCCGCCAGGAGCGGAACCAGCGACTTGGCCTGTTCCTCACCGCGCGGGGTGAGGGGCAGGTCGGTGAAGCTGGTGTGCTGTCCGCTCCGGCTCCACTCCGTCTCGCCGTGACGGACCATCAGCAGATCGCCCACGGTGTTACGCCTTCTTCGCGGACTCGACGGCGTGGCCGCCGAACTGGTTGCGCAGCGCCGCGATCATCTTCATCTGCGGGGAGTCGTCCTGACGGGAGGCGAACCGGGAGAAGAGGGAGGCGGTGATCGCGGGCAGCGGTACGGAGTTGTCGAGCGCGGCCTCCACGGTCCAGCGTCCCTCACCGGAGTCCTGGGCATAGCCCCGGAGCTCCTCCAGGTGCTCGTCGTCGTCCAGGGCGTCCACCGCCAGGTCCAGCAGCCAGGAGCGGATGACGGTGCCCTGCTGCCAGGAGCGGAACACCTCGCGGACGTTGTCCACGGAGTCCACGGCCTCCAGCAGCTCCCAGCCCTCGGCGTAGGCCTGCATCATCGCGTACTCGATGCCGTTGTGGACCATCTTCGCGAAGTGCCCGGCGCCGACCTTGCCCGCGTGGACGAAGCCGTACGGGCCCTCCGGCTTGAGCGCCTCGAAGATCGGCAGCAGCGGGTCGACGTACTCCTTCTCGCCGCCGACCATCAGGGCGTAGCCGTTCTTCAGGCCCCACACGCCGCCGGAGACGCCCGCGTCGACGAAGCCGATGCCGCGCTTGCTCAGCTCCTCGGCGTGCTTCTCGTCGTCCGTCCAGCGGGAGTTGCCGCCGTCGACCACGGTGTCGTACGGCTTGAGGAGGCCCCCCAGCTGGTCGATGACGTGCTGGGTGGGCTCGCCGGCCGGGACCATGACCCAGACCGTGCGGGGCGCGTCCAGCTGGTTGACGAGGTCGGCCAGGCTGCTGGCGTCGGACTTCTCGGGGTTGGTGTCGTAGCCGATGACGGTGTGGCCGGCGTTGCGCAGGCGTTCGCGCATGTTGCCGCCCATCTTGCCGAGACCCACAAGACCGATCTGCATGTCAGTTCACTTCCCGAAGTGTGCGGTAGGCGGCCACCAGCGCGGCCGTGGACGGGTCGAGACCGGGGACGTCAGCGCCCTCGGTCAGGGCGGGCTCGACGCGCTTGGCGAGGACCTTGCCGAGCTCGACGCCCCACTGGTCGAAGGAGTCGATGTTCCAGACCGCGCCCTGCACGAACACCTTGTGCTCGTAGAGGGCGACCAGCTGGCCGAGGACCGACGGGGTCAGTTCCGTGGCCAGGATCGTCGTGGTCGGGTGGTTGCCCCGGAAGGTGCGGTGCGGCACCTGCTCCTCGGGCACGCCCTCCGCCCGCACCTCCTCGGCGGTCTTGCCGAAGGCGAGCGCCTGCCCCTGCGCGAACAGATTGGCCATCAGCAGGTCGTGCTGCGCCTTCAGTTCGTCGCCCAGCTCGGCGACGGGCCGCGCGAAGCCGATCAGGTCGGCGGGGATGAGCTTGGTGCCCTGGTGGATCAACTGGTAGTAGGCGTGCTGCCCGTTGGTGCCGGGCGTGCCCCACACCACCGGCCCCGTCTGCCACTGGACGGGCCGGCCCTCGCGGTCGACCGACTTGCCGTTGGACTCCATGTCGAGCTGCTGGAGGTAGGCGGTGAACTTGGACAGGTAGTGGCTGTAGGGCAGGACGGCGTGCGACTGGGCGTCGAGGAAGTTGCCGTACCAGATGCCGAGCAGGCCCATCAGCAGCGGGGCGTTGGCCTCGGCGGGGGCGTTGCGGAAGTGCTCGTCGACGATGCGGAAGCCGTCGAGCATCTCGCGGAAGCGGTCCGGGCCGATGGCGATCATCAGCGACAGGCCGATCGCGGAGTCGTACGAGTAGCGGCCGCCGACCCAGTCCCAGAACTCGAACATGTTGTCGACGTCGATGCCGAACCCGGCGACCTTCTCGGAGTTCGTCGAGAGCGCCACGAAGTGCTTCGCGACCGCCTTCTCGTCGCCCCCGAGGCCCTGAAGCAGCCAGGACCGCGCCGAGGTCGCGTTCGTGATCGTCTCGATCGTGGTGAAGGTCTTGGACGCGACGATGAACAGCGTCTCCGCCGGGTCCAGGTCGCGCACGGCCTCGTGCAGGTCGGAGCCGTCCACGTTCGACACGAAGCGGAACGTCAGATCCCGCGCGGTGAACGGCCGCAGCGCCTCGTACGCCATCGCCGGGCCCAGGTCCGAGCCGCCGATGCCGATGTTGACGACGTTGCGGATGCGCTTGCCGGTGTGGCCGGTCCACTCGCCGGAGCGGACGCGGTCGGCGAAGCCGGCCATCTTGTCGAGCACGGCGTGCACGCCCGGGACGACGTTCTCGCCGTCGACCTCGATCACCGCGTCCCGCGGGGCGCGCAGCGCGGTGTGCAGCACGGCCCGGTCCTCGGTGACGTTGATCCGCTCGCCGCGGAACATCGCGTCGCGCAGCCCGAACACGTCGGTGGCGGCGGCCAGCTCCTGGAGCAGGGCCAGCGTCTCGTCGGTGACCAGGTGCTTGGAGTAGTCGATGCGCAGGTCGCCCACGCGCACGACGTAGCGCTCGGCGCGCCCCGGGTCCGCCGCGAACAGCTCACGCAGGTCGGGCTGCGGCAGGGTGTCCGTGCGGTGGTCCTCCAGGGCGGTCCACTCGGGCCGCCGGGTGAGCTCGGGGGAGCCGGAGGGGGAGTCAGACATGAGCGGGGGTCTCCTCGGTGGCCTCGCCGTTCAGGGCGATGGCGTACATCTCGTCGGCGTCGAGGCGCCTGAGCTCCTCGGCGATGAGTTCGGAGGTGGCACGGACCTTCAGTGCCAGGGTGCGGGAGGGCTGGCCCGGCAGGGTCAGCGTGGCCAGCGGGCCCTCGGGGCGGTCGATGACGATCTCGCCGTTCTCGGTGCCCAGGCGCACGGCCGTGACGACCGGCCCGGCGGTGACCACACGGTCGACCGAGACGTGCAGCCGCGCCTCCAGCCAGCGGGCCAGCAGCTCGGCGGCCGGGTTCTCGGCCTCGGCCTCCACGGCCGCCGAGGTGATCCGCGCCCGGGCCTGGTCCAGCGCCGCCGCCAGCATCGAACGCCAGGGCGTCAGCCGGGTCCAGGCGAGGTCGGTGTCACCGGGCGCGTAGGAGCGGACCCGGCTCTCCAGCATCTCCAGGGGATTCGCGACGGCGTACAGGTCGGTGATCCGCCGCTGGGCCAGTGCCCCGAGCGGGTCCTTCGAGGGCACCTCCGGGGCGTCCATCGGCCACCACACGACCACCGGCGCGTCCGGCAGCAGCAGCGGCAGCACCACCGAGTCGGCGTGGTCGGACACCTCGCCGTAGGTCCGCAGCACCACCGTCTCGCCGGTGCCCGCGTCGGCGCCCACCCGGACCTCGGCGTCCAGCCGGGACTGGGTGCGGTCGCGCGGGGTGCGGGCGTGCCGCTTGATGACGACCAGGGTGCGCGAGGGGTGCTCGTGCGAGGCCTCCTCGGCCGCCTTGATCGCGTCGTAGGCGTTCTCCTCGTCCGTGACGATCACCATCGTCAGGACCATGCCCACGGCGGGAGTGCCGATGGCACGGCGCCCCTGCACCAGCGCCTTGTTGATCTTGCTTGCCGTGGTGTCGGTCAGGTCGATCTTCATGGCCTGCGCCAGCTCCGTCCGTCTCGTGCGAGCATCTCGTCGGCTTCCGCGGGTCCCCAGCTGCCCGAGGCGTACTGCGCGGGCCTGCCGTGCGTGGCCCAGTACCGCTCGATCGGGTCGAGGATCTTCCAGGACTCTTCCACTTCCTGGTGACGGGGGAACAGATTGGCGTCGCCCAGGAGGACGTCAAGGATCAGCCGTTCGTACGCTTCCGGGCTCGATTCGGTGAACGACTCGCCGTAGGCGAAGTCCATCGTCACGTCCCGGATCTCCATCGACGTACCCGGCACCTTGGAGCCGAACCGGACCGTCATGCCCTCGTCCGGCTGGACGCGGATGACGATCGCGTTGGAGCCCAGCTCCTCGGTCGCGGTGGAGTCGAAGGGGGAGTGCGGGGCGCGCTGGAAGACGACCGCGATCTCCGTCACCCGGCGGCCGAGCCGCTTGCCGGTGCGCAAGTAGAACGGGACGCCCGCCCAGCGGCGGTTGTCCACCTGGAGCCTGATCGCGGCATACGTGTCGGTCTTCGACGAGGCATCGATGCCGTCCTCGTCCAGATAGCCGTGCACCTTCGCGCCGCCCTGCCAGGCCGCCCCGTACTGCCCGCGCACCGTGTTCAGACCCAGGTCCTCCGGCAGCTGCACGGCCCGGAGCACCTTCAGCTTCTCGGTGAGCAGCGACGCCGCGTCGAAGGCGGCCGGTTCCTCCATCGCGGTGAGCGCCATCAGCTGGAGCAGGTGGTTCTGGATGACGTCACGGGCGGCGCCGATGCCGTCGTAGTACCCCGCGCGGCCGCCGATGCCGATGTCCTCGGCCATGGTGATCTGTACATGGTCGACGTACGACCGGTTCCAGATCGGTTCGAACATCTGGTTGGCGAAACGCAGCGCCAGGATGTTCTGGACGGTCTCCTTGCCGAGGTAGTGGTCGATCCGGAAGACCTGCTCCGGGTCGAACACGTCGTGCACGATCGTGTTGAGCTCCTCGGCCGACTTCAGGTCGTGCCCGAACGGCTTTTCGATGACCGCGCGGCGCCAGGAGCCCTCCGGCGCGTTCGCCAGCCCGTGCTTCTTCAGCTGCCGGACGACCTTCGGGAAGAACTTCGGCGGCACCGAGAGGTAGAAGGCGTAGTTGCCGCTGGTGCCCCGGGAGGCGTCCAGCTCCTCGACGGCGGAGCGCAGCTGCTTGAACGCCGTGTCGTCGTCGAAGTCGCCCGGGATGAACCGCATGCCCTCGGCGAGCTGCTGCCAGACCTCCTCGCGGAACGGGGTCCGGGCGTGCTCACGGACCGCGTCGTGCACCACCTGCGCGAAGTCCTGGTCCTCCCAGTCCCGGCGGGCGAAGCCCACCAGCGAGAAGCCCGGCGGCAGCAGACCGCGGTTGGCCAGGTCGTACACGGCCGGCATCAGCTTCTTGCGGGACAGGTCGCCGGTCACACCGAAGATGACGAGCCCGGACGGGCCCGCGATCCTGGGCAGCCGGCGGTCGCGCGCGTCGCGCAGGGGATTGACGAAGTCGGCCTCGGTGAACTCCGGGCGCGGGCCGGCCTCGGCCGTGCCGCTCACCCCGGTCTGCTCGACCCCGGCCGCCTCCTGGGCCGCCACGGCCTCCTTCTCCTCCTTGGTCCCCTTGGTCTCCTGTTCGGCCGTCTGGGGGATGCCCTCGCTCATTCCGCGTCAACTCCCTTGCTGTTCAAGGACTTGGTGACCGCGTCCAGCAGGTCCTGCCAGGCCACCTCGAACTTGGCCACGCCCTCGTTCTCCAGTTGCCGCACCACCTCGTCGTACCCGATGCCGAGCCGTTCGACGGCCGCCAGGTCGGCGCGGGCCTGGGCGTAACCGCCGGTGACCGTGTCGCCCTGGACGTCACCGTGGTCGGCGACGGCGTTCAGCGTGGCCTCCGGCATGGTGTTGACCGTGCCGGGGGCGACCAGTTCGTCCACGTACAGGGTGTCCTTGTATGCCGGGTCCTTCACACCGGTGGAGGCCCAAAGGGGGCGCTGCCGGTTCGCGCGGGCCCCGCCCAGCGCCTGCCAGCGCGCCCCGGCGAAGACCTGCTCGTACGCCTCGTAGGCGAGCCGTGCGTTGGCCAGGGCCGCCCTGCCCTTCAGGGCGAGAGCCTCGTCCGTGCCCAGCAGCGTCAGCCGCTTGTCGATCTCGGAGTCGACGCGGGAGACGAAGAAGGACGCGACCGAGTGGATGGCCGACAGGTCGAGACCGGCCGCCTGGGCCTTCTCCAGACCCGCGACATAGGCGTCCATCACCTCGCGGTAGCGCTCCAGCGAGAAGATCAGCGTCACGTTCACGCTGATGCCCGCGCCGATCACCTCGGTGATCGCCGGCAGGCCGGCCTTCGTCGCGGGGATCTTGATCATCACGTTGGGGCGGTCCACCAGCCAGGCCAGCTGCCGGGCCTCGGCGACGGTCGCCGTCGTGTCGTGGGCGAGGCGCGGGTCGACCTCGATGGAGACCCGGCCGTCCCGGCCGCCGGTCGCCTCGTACACCGGCCGCAGGACGTCGGCGGCGGCGCGGACGTCGGCGGTGGTCATCATCCGGACGGCCTCGTCGACGGTGACGCCCCGCACCGCCAGATCGGCGAGCTGCGCCTCGTAACCCTCGCCGGAGCCGATGGCGGCCTGGAAGATGGACGGGTTGGTGGTGACGCCGACGACGTTCCTCGTGGCGACGAGCTCGGCCAGGTTGCCGGACTCGATCCGCCGGCGCGACAGGTCGTCGAGCCAGATCGACACGCCCTCGTCGGACAGGCGCTTGAGTGCTCCCGCGCTCGCGGTCGCTTCGGTCACAGTGATCATCTTCTTTCGGGCGGTCGGATCAGCCACGGGCCGCGGCGAGGGACTCACGCGCGGCGGCGGCGACGTTCTCGGGCGTGAAGCCGAACTCGGCGAACAGGGTCTTGGCGTCGGCGGAGGCGCCGAAGTGCTCCAGGGAGACGATGCGTCCCGCGTCCCCCACGAACCGGTGCCACGTCAGGCCGATCCCGGCCTCGACCGCGACCCGGGCCTTCACGGACGGCGGCAGCACCCGCTCGCGGTACTCGCGCGGCTGCTCCTCGAACCACTCCACGGACGGCATCGACACCACCCGGGTGCCGACCCCCTCGGCCTCCAGGGCCTCGCGCGCGGCGACGGCCAGCTGCACCTCGGAGCCCGTGGCGACGATCACCACGTCCGGCACCTCGGTCGAGGAGTCCGCCAGGACGTAGCCGCCGCGCGCCGCGTCCGGGTTCGGCTCGTACGTCGGCACGCCCTGGCGGGTGAGCGCGAGGCCGTGCGGGGCCGGGTCGGTGGTGTGCCGCCTGAGGATCTCGGCCCAGACGGTCGCGGTCTCGTTGGCGTCGGCCGGCCGTACGACGTTCAGGCCCGGGATGGCCCGCAGCGCGGCCAGGTGCTCGACCGGCTGGTGGGTCGGGCCGTCCTCGCCCAGGCCGACCGAGTCGTGCGTCCACACGTACGTCACCGGCAGCTGCATCAGGGCCGACATCCGGACGGCGTTGCGCATGTAGTCGGAGAACACCAGGAAGGTGCCGCCGTAGACGCGGGTGTTGCCGTGCAGGGCGATGCCGTTCATCTCCGCGGCCATGGAGAACTCGCGGATGCCGAAGTGGATCGTCCGGCCGTACGGGTCGGCCTCCGGCAGCGGGTTGCCCCGGGGCAGGAAGGACGAGGTCTTGTCGATCGTGGTGTTGTTCGAACCGGCCAGGTCGGCCGAGCCGCCCCACAGCTCGGGGACGACCGCGCCGAGTGACTGGAGGACCTTGCCGGACGCGGCCCGGGTGGCGACCGCCTTGCCCGGCTCGAACACCGGCAAGGCGTCCTCCCAGCCCTCGGGCAGCTCGCCCTTGCTGACGCGGTCGAAGGTGACGGCGCGCTCCGGGTTGTCACCGCGCCAGGCGGCGATCCGCTTGTCCCAGGCGGTACGCGCCTCGGCGCCCCGGTCCAGGGCCCCGCGGGTGTGGGCCAGCACCTCGTCGGCGACCTCGAAGGTCCGTTCCGGGTCGAAGCCGAGGAGGCGCTTGGTGGCGGCGACCTCGTCCTCGCCGAGTGCCGAGCCGTGGGAGGCCTCGGTGTTGCGCGCGTTGGGGGCGGGCCAGGCGATGATCGTGCGCATCGCGATGATCGAGGGGCGCCCGGTCTCGGCCTGAGCCGCCCTCAGGGCCGCGTACAGCGCGCGTACGTCGACGTCGCCGTCCTCCTGCGGCTCGATCCGCTGCACATGCCAGCCGTAGGCCTCGTACCGCTTGAGCACGTCCTCGGAGAAGGCGGTCGCGGTGTCGCCCTCGATGGAGATGTGGTTGTCGTCGTAGAGGAAGACCAGGTTGCCGAGCTTCTGGTGGCCGGCCAGCGAGGAGGCCTCGGCGGAGACGCCCTCCTGGAGGTCGCCGTCGGAGACGATGGCCCAGACGGTGTGGTCGAACGGCGACTCGCCCTGCGGGGCGTCCGGGTCGAACAGGCCGCGCTCGTAACGGGCCGCCATCGCCATGCCGACCGCGTTCGCGACGCCCTGGGCGAGCGGGCCCGTGGTGGTCTCCACGCCCGCCGTGTGCCCGTACTCGGGGTGCCCGGGCGTCTTCGAACCGTGCGTGCGGAACGCCTTCAGGTCGTCCAGCTCCAGCTCGTAGCCCGCGAGGTACAGCTGCGTGTACAGCGTCAGCGAGGTGTGGCCGGGGGACAGGACGAAGCGGTCACGGCCGGCCCACTCCGGGTCGGCGGGGTCGTGCCGCATCACCTTCTGAAAGATCGTGTAGGCGGCCGGCGCGAGGCTCATCGCGGTGCCGGGGTGGCCGTTGCCGACCCGCTGGACGGCGTCCGCCGCCAGAACACGGGCGGTGTCGACGGCACGCCGGTCGAGTTCGGTCCATTCGAAGCGGTCCGCTGTCTGCGTGCTCATCTTCAAGAAGTCCTCGATAGGAGCGAAGTGGCTGGTCTGACGTGTTCAAAATTAAAAGTCTGACTTTTTCGACGGAAGGTCGCCGTGTGCCAGGGTGTGGTGAAAGTGGGACACCCAGAGGCAGCGCGGGGCGCGAACGGGGCGGTACGAGACAGACATGGCGGACAGAACCATCCAAGGCGGCGACGGGATCAGAACGTTCCCCTTTCCGGTCGAGCTGAGCGTCGGCGGTGTCGGCATGCAGGTCGGCCCGATGGGCACGGGCCGCACCTGGCACGCCGACGCGCCGCTGGAGCGCGTGCACCGCATCGACTTCCATGTCGTGATGCTGTTCGCCGAGGGCCCGGTCCGGCACATGGTCGACTTCACCGAGCACGAGGCCGGGGCCGGGGACCTGCTGTGGATCCGCCCGGGGCAGGTCCACCGCTTCTCGCGGACGAGCGAGTACCGCGGAACGGTGCTCACCATGCAGCCGGGCTTCCTGCCCCGCGCGACCGTGGAGGCCACCGGCCTGTACCGCTACGACCTGCCGCCGCTGCTGCGTCCCGACGCGGCCGAGCTGGCCGGTCTGCGCGCCGCGCTCGAACAGCTGCGGCGCGAGTACGAGGACACGGCCACGCTGCCGCTCAGCCTCCACACCGCCGTCCTGCGCCACTCGCTGACGGCGTTTCTGCTGCGGCTCGCCCATCTGGCCGCGCAGTCGGCGGAGTCGGTACGACAGCGGTCGGACTCCACCTTCACGCTCTTCCGGGACGCCGTGGAGCGGGACTTCGCCACCAACCACAGTGTCAGCGCCTACGCCGACGCGCTCGGCTACTCCCGCCGCACCCTGGTCCGCGCGGTCCGCGCCGCCACCGGCGACACCCCCAAGGCCTTCATCGACAAGCGCGTGGTCCTCGAGGCCAAACGGCTCCTCGCCCACACCGACCTGCCGATCGGCCGGGTCGGCGCGGCGGTCGGCTTCCCCGACGCCGCGAACTTCTCCAAGTTCTTCCACCAGCACACGGACCAGACCCCGGCGGCGTTCCGGGCGGACCTGCGCTGAGGGCAGCGGAAAGGGGCCCCACGCGCGCGTGGAGCCCCCTGTCGAGCATCGTCAGCGCCCGAAGGTGAACCAGTTGACGTTGACGAAGTCCTGCGGCTGACCGCTGGTGAAGGTCAGATACACGTCGTGCGTGCCCGTCACGGAGCTGATGTTCGCCGGGATCGTCCGCCACGACTGCCAGCCCCCGGTGCTGCCCACCGCGAAACTCCCGACGGGCGCGCTGCCACGGCTGTCCAGCCGCACCTCGACCAGGCCGCTGACGCCGCCCGTCGCACCGCTCGCGACCCGGGCGCTGAACTGCCGGGCCGCCGAGGATCCGAAGTTGACGCCCTTGAAGTGCAGCCAGTCGCCGTTGGCCAGCGAGCCGACGTTCTGACCGCCGCCGGAGTCGGTCGTCGTCTCGGTGCTCACCCCGGACTGGCCGTCGTAGGACTCGGCCTGGATGGCGGAGTAGGCGTCGCGGTTGCCGGTCGGCGGGGGCGTGGTGCCGCCGCCGGACGACAGCACCTGGACGTAGTCGACGACCATCGCGTGGCCCGGCTGCGTCCCGGCGTCCGGGCCGCCGCCGAACGCGTCCGGGAAGCCGCCGCCCATCGCGACGTTCAGGATGACGAAGAAGCCGTGGTCGGTGGCGTTCCGCCAGGTCGTCGCGTCGACCTGGTTGGCGCGCACGGTGTGGAAGTTGGCGCCGTCGAGGTAGAAGCGGATCTCCTCGACGCTGGTCGAGCGGTCCCACTCCATCCGGTAGGTGTGGAAGCCGGCCTGGCAGCTGGTGCCCTGGCAGGTGGTCGAACTGCCGATACCGCTCGTCTCGTTGCAGGGGCCGCCCGGCGAGGTGCCGCAGTGCATGGTCGCGAACACCGTGTTCATGCCCTGGGTGTTCTCCATGATGTCCAGCTCGCCGACGGCCGGCCAGTTCCAGTAGTCGCCGCGGTAGGGGGCGCCCAGCATCCAGAACGCGGGCCAGTAGCCCTTCGCCGCGGCCCCGGTGACGTTCGGCACCTGGATGCGCGACTCGACGCGGAGTGTGCCGCCGGCCGGGGGCTGGAAGTCGGTGCGGTTGGTCTCGACGCGGCCGGAGGTCCAGTTCCCGGCGGCGTCCCGCCGGGGGGTGATGCGGAGGTTGCCGTTGCCGTCGAGCGAGACGTTGTCCGCGCTGCTCGTCATCGTCTCGATCTCGCCCGTGCCCCAGTTGGCCGGGCCGCCCGGGTAGCCCTTGCCCGTCGCGTACTGCCAGTTGGAGGTGTTGACGCCGCTGCCCGCGGCGCCGTTGAAGTCGTCCACGAACATCTGCGTCCAGCCCGACGGGGGCGGCGGGGCGGAGGCGTTCGCGGCCGGGGTGGCGGCGGTGGTGGCGGCCGCCGCGAGGCCGAGCGTGCTGACGACGGCGACGAACGCCCGCCGGAAGGGGCGGCGTCTGTGGGAGGTGCGGGAGGTATCGCTCATGGGGGGATGCCTCTCGAGTGGAGGGGTGAGAGCGCTCTCAAAGTGCCGCCAATGTGCTCCACGTCACCCAGGTCGTCAAGAGGTAAAGCCGGGAAATGTGCGGGCCGGTCGGTGAGTGCACAGCTTGAACGGGGGCTTCAGGTGAAAGCCGGATCGTAGAGGCCGTACCGCCGGCGCTCGGGGTCGAAGGTGAAGCCGAAGTAGTTCCTGTAGAAGGTGAAATGCCTACTGAAGTTGGGGTTGACGTGCATCAGCGGGCGTGGGCCCTGATCGGGTTCGGCATAGGTGCCGACCAGGGCGCCGAAGGTTCTGCGGCCGGAGGCGGCCGCGAGCGCGTGGCCGTAGGAGGCCACGATCTGGTTGCGGATGTACAGCTTCAGCTCGCCGAAGGTGATCTCCACCTTCCGGTGGTCGGGAACGGGGACGTTGAGGAACGCGTTGAGGTGAGCGAGGTTCGCCGGGGTGAAGTTCCGGAAGACCAGGACCTTGCCGTCGGGCAGGCCGGAGGACCGGTAGTCGGGGTGGTACTCCAGATGGTGCAGGATCTCGTTGGCGTCGTGGGTGAACGCGCAACCCCAGCTCCAGTTGATGCCGTCGGGGTGGTAGGCCGCCCGGAAGGCGGCGAGCTCCTCGGACCCCATGTTGGCCTCGTGGAAGTCCTTCGTGCGCGGGTCCCTGTCATCGGGGTCGCGGCGCATGCCCAGAGGTTCGGCCTCGAGCTGCCCCCTGGGGTTCAGCCTCTCCAACTGGCCGTCGTCGACGCTGTTGACCAGGACCGGGCCGTTGGCGTAGCCGTGGGAGAAGAAGCTGAGCTCCATCAGGGTGCCGGGAGCGCGGATTCCGATGTTCCGTACGGCCGCGTAGATGTCGGTCGCCGACATCACGCCGGGGTGGCCCTCGCCGAAGACACGGCCGTTGTAGTGGGCGCGGGTGACGGGCTCGAAGGAGCGGACCGCGGCCACCGACTCGGTCCGTGTGCCTCCCGGATAGGTGAACGTCCGGACGACGACCTCGCCCCTCTCCACGTCGAGGATCTGGAACACCAGGTCCTCCTTGGCCTTGTTGGCCGCCACATGCTGCCGGATCCGGTTCTCGCAGTAGGACCGGAACGGCAGTTGCTTGGGCGGTAGCTTGCAGCCCGCCACCAGAACGAAGTGCTTCATCGGCTCAGTCCTCGACCCATTCGCCCTCGGAGTTCTGCACCCAGCGGGGCAACCGGTCGTCCTCGCGGAGCCGCACCAGATTGGTGGGAATGCGCACCGTCCACGGGTCGCCCTGGGGGATCTCGTCGCCGGGCCGGTCGAGACGCTCGGCGATCTCGTCGGCGATCGGCAGGTAGAGGGGGCTGGAGACGGTGGGGAGAGGGCCGCCGTCCCACAGTTCGCCGAACTGCATGAAGTGGTCGATGGCGCCTTCGAAGCCGAGGCGGGCGGGGACCGTGACCCGGCAGTACCCGGCCTTGAGGAACTGGTTGAACAACGGGTCGGGGTCGTCATAGGCGAGGCGCTCGCCCCATTCGCTCTTGCGGCCCCAGAAATACGGGTACGCGACCCACGTCAGATGCTCCCACTCGAAGGCCTGCTCGAAGAAGCGGACGTAGGCGCCTTCGGCCGCGGCCTCGTCGATGTCGAACTGCGGGACCTCGCCGGGCTCGCCCTTCATGGCGTCGAAGAGGTCGAAGTGCTGCTTGGTCAGGATGCTGACGCAGCTCTTGCGCAGTTCGTGGGCGATCAGCTCCTGGTTGGCCAGCGGGTTGCGGCCCTCGATGGCGACGCCCGCCTGAAAGGTCAGAGCGGCGACCTTCTCCTCGTACTCCGCGAGCCTGGCCCGGTAGGCGGTGGTCAGCTTGGCGTGGGTCTCCGCCCGCCACTTCTCCATCGCGCGCTCGGTGCGCCGGCACTTGATCTCGATCGCGACGGCCACCTGGGAGAGGCGGAAGCTGTCGACGGCCACCGGGATCGAACTCTGCTCCTCGTCCAGCATGGTGATCCACACCCAATTGTCCTCCGGGCCGAACCGATGGGTCCGGCGGCCCACGGCGACGTCGAGGGAGTGGGCGCCCTCCCAGATGTTGCAGAGGTGGGCCACGGACGCCTGGAACGCCTGGTAGCCCTCGTCGAGGGTGACCTGGCCCGAGTGGTTGTAGTTGGTCTTGCTGTCCCCGCCGCCCGCCTTGAAGTCGAAGGACTTGGTCAGGTACATCTCGGGCGGCGGCGTGACATCCGTCGCCTGGTACACCTGCACCCAGTAGTGGTAGTTGGTCTCGTCGATCTTGTTGGCCTGGAGGGTGAACGCCGGTGGCTTGTCCACCAGGACTGCTCCGGCGTGGGCCGACTGGAGGGTGTGGATGAGGAACGCCGCGGGCTCCGGGATCATGAAGTCGAACATGGTGCGCAGCCCGTAGTTGTACATCTGCGCCCGGTAGACCTTGTTGACCCACTGGTAGACCCCGGAGATGTGGTCGATGCCGGGGCTGTTGTCGAGGGTGTGGGTGTTCTTCTCGGTGACCTCGGTGGTGATCCGCAGGGTGGTGCGCTGGAGCACCCGCTCGGAGATCTTGGAGGCGCTGCGCTGGGTGACGTCCTGCGAGAAGGTGGACGCCGACTTGGTCGCCTCCTCCTTCGACCGGGAGACGGAGCCCTCGGCGGAGGCCGAGAACTCCACCGTGGGGCCGTACTTGCCGGTGACGGTCAGTCCTGCCTTCAGCGCCGCGTCCTCCTTGATGACGGCACTGGCCTCCCTGGTCATCTCGAACCGGTCGGTCGACTCCAGCTCGCGTTCCTCCGAGGTGATCGTCTCCGTCTCGGTGACGGTGGTCTGCTCGGTCTCCTCGCGCCGGGTGTGCTCGCGCAGCTTGGTCTCGCCCTTGAGGACGTTCTCGATGTGGGCGACGTCGGCGCCCTCGTAGCCGGTCAGCTGCTGGCGGACCACGAGCAGGTCGGCGACGCCGGACGGCTTCACGCTGCCCCGCGTGGTGGGTATGGGGCCGGCCTCCAGGGGGATCTGCTCGATCGGGTCCAGGTCTCCGATGCTGATCGCGTTCCAGACGGACGGCACGGGTGTGGAGGTCATGACCAGCGTGTCCCCGAGCCGCCGCACGCTGCGCTTGACCGGCTTGCCGAACAGTCTCTCCAGCTCCGCCGCTGTCCGGTCGGCCTCGCTCTGGAGGAGGGCGACGACGCGGTCCAGGGGCTGGGCCGTGACGTCGATGCCGCGTGCCGTCAGCAGGGCCCGGGTGGCCTCCGACAACTGCTGCACCGCTGCCGGCTCGAGCCGGAAACCGAGGTCCTTCAGCAGGGCCGGGACGAACCCGGGGGTGCCGGCGAGGAGGTCGGGCCTGGCGCCGAAGACCTGCCCGGCGAGTTGGGCGGCTCCCGCCACGGCGGTGGGCTCCGGGGGGTTCGGAGCGGGTTCCTCGGCCGCCGCTTCCGGAGTGCCGCCACCGCCGGTCCCGCCGCCCGTGCCGCCGCCTGTGCCGGTGCCTCCGGCCAGGGCCCGCAGGTTGGCCTCCGAGAGGAGCTTGTGGAAGGTGATCTGGCGGGCCAGTTCGGCGGGCGGGGTGTACTCGGGCGGCGGCAGCACCTGCTCCGACCGGTTCTGCGGGGAGATGCTGAAGTGCTCACCGCCGAGTCCGGTGAGTTCATCGATGGCGGTGCGCAACTGCCTGAAGACGGTGAGCAGTCGCTCGGCGCGCTGCCGTCGCTCCCCGGCCGCCTCGGCCTCCTTCTCCCGCTGCCGGCGCTCGGCCTCGACGGTGGACAGCACGGGTTCGAGGCCCGTGGCCCCCGGCAGCCGCAGGGGACGCCTGCGGGCCCGTCGCAGTTCCCGAGGGGCGGCGGGGAAGGCGGTGTGCGTCACGAGGCGGGCGACGATCTCCAGGTGGCGCAGGCGGCGGACCAGTTCCTCCAAGGGCCTGGTGTGCTCGGCGGGCAGGTACTTGACGGCCAGCACGCTGTCCCGGAGCCGGGCCACCGCCTCCTTGTACGGCGCACCCTGCACCACATCGGCCGGGGCCGCGCCGAACGCGTCCCGGACGGCGGCGATCACCGTGTCCCGCAGCGAGGGCGGGGGAGGCGCGGCGGCTCCCGGGCGGGCGTCGGCAACAGCCCCCGCCAGAGCGGGCAGCCGGTCCAGCGCGGCCACGAACCTGGCCGTCTCCTTGGCCAGCGGAGCCTGCTCGGGCTTTCCGATGAACAGCGGGCCGGCGACGTACTCGCCGACCACGCGCCGCAGTTCGGCCCGTGGGTCCGCCGCGCCGGCCGCGGCGGTCAGCGCCCGCTGGAAGTCCGTCTGCTGAGCCAGTTCGATGCCGGTGTCGTCGGGTTCCGGTGCGATCGCGGGTCGCAGCAGGGCGAGGCGGAAGAGCGGCTCCATGGTGACCCCCCGTCGGGAGGGCGGGGCACTGGTCGCGTCCCGATTCCGCGCCTCCCTGTCACCCCACTATGCGGTCGTTCGCCGCTGACCGGACGGAAGTTCACTCTCACGAGTGCTCTGGCTGTCATCGCGGAGCGTTCCGCCCTGGGCTCGCTCCGGCTGCCACCCCAGGGCCCGTGAGATCCCCCGCGCCGCCACCCGTACCGCGGGGGCCAGCACGGGCACCTGGGCGTCGGCATGCGGCACCACGATGGACACGGCGGCGGTCACCGTGCCGTCCGCCGCCCGCACCGGGGCGGCCACCGACAGGGCGTCGTCCGTGATCTGACGGTCGCTCACCGCGACACCGGTGCGGCGTACTTCGGCCAGCTCCCGCCGCAGCCGCGCCGGCTCGGTGATCGTGTACGGCGTGAAGGACTCGAGTTCGCCCGCGCAGTACTCCTGCTGGAACCGCGGGTCGCCGTGGGCCAGCAGGGCGAGCCCGACGCCGGTGGCGTGCAGCGGCCAGCGGGCGCCGACGCGTATGTGCACGCCGACCGCCGACCGGCCCGAGAGCCACTCGATGTAGACGACGTCGGACCCGTCCCGCACGGCCAGTTGCACGTTCTCGTGCGTCGCCTCGTACAGGTCCTCCAGATACGGCAGCGCGATCTGCCGCAGGGCGAGGCCGCGCGGTGCCAGCGCGGCGAGCTCCCACAGCCGGAGCCCGACGTGGTAGACGCCGGACTCGTCCCGCTCCAGGGCGCCCCACTCGGTGAGCGCGCCCACCAGCCGGTGGGTGGTGGTCAGGGTCAGCCCGGCCCGCCGGCTGATGTCCGTCAGGCACAGCGCCGGGTGCTCGTGGTCGAAGGCCGCGAGCACGGACAGCAGCCGGTCGGGCGCGGTGGGGCCGGTCATGGCCGGTTGTCTCCCGGGTGGGCGAGGTCGTGGGGGCGGGGGTAGGCGGTCGGGCGGTAGGGAACGTAGCGGGCCGCGGTCGTCGGGTCCTCCTGCCCCGCGCGGGAGTTGAGCGTGCCGGGCGTCACGTCCCAGCGGCCCGTGTCCAGGCGGTCTTCCAGGGTGTCCAGGGCGGCCAGCGTCTCGCCGGTGGTGAAGGTGCAGTGGCCGGGGCCGTCGACGTACGCCTGGCGCAGCAGCCCCGCCGAGCCGCCGGCCGTGGCCGCCCGCCGATAGGCGCTCTCGGCCTGCACCGGGATCAGCGCGTCACCCGTTGTGTGGATGTTCAGCTGGGGGTCGGTGAGCCGGCCGGAGAGCACGCTGGTGTTCCGCATCCACCCCACGGCCGAGGGGTCGGCGGAGATCCGGGGCGCCCGGGCCAGGGCCGAGAGGTCGGTACGCAGGGACAGACCCGCCTCCTTGTAGAGCTCGGTCACCTCTTTGTACAGCGGGGACCGGGCGAGCAGGGCGGTGTAGTCGACGCCGGTGTTCCAGGACGGGTTGCCGCCCGCCCGGCTCTCGGCCTCCTGCCGCCAGCTGAAGGCGGGCCTCTGGATGAGCCCTCGGACGGCGGCCAACTGGTTGGACTGCTGGGTCCCCCAGTCGGTGGGGCCCGGCTTCGGCTGCGAGGCGTCGTTGTAGCCGGGGATGTTGTGCAGGGCGGCGGCGAGGCCGATGCGGGCCCGGCCCTCGGGGGTCTGCTGGGCGGCGTCGACCTTCGTGGTGAGGCTCTTCGCGGCGGCGACCGCCTCGGCCTGGTCCGTGAACCCGGCGAGCCGGATGCCGGAGTCCGGGGCGAGCAGTGTGCGCAGCGCGAACACCGGGTCCAGGGTGCTGTTCCAGTTGGCGACGCCGCCCTGCACCAGCCCGCACATCGACAGCGAGCCGTCGAAGCGGTCGGCGTGCCGCTCGGCGAGCATGGTGGTGACGAAGCCGCCGTACGAGGTGCCCCAGGCGAGTGTCCGCCGGGCCGGTCCGAACTTCTCGGTGAACAGGTCCAGCGTGGCGAGCTGGTCGGGCACCGCTTCGGTGACCGCCCAGCCGTTCGTCGCGTACGAGGAGCCGATCAGGGCGTAGCCCTCGGCCAGCAGCTTGTCCAGGGCGGCCGTGCTCGGCGTGTTCTGGGCCCGCTTGGGGGATCCGGCCGGGGCGTAGCCGTGGCTGTACAGCAGCACCGTGCCGTTCCAGGACGCGGGTACGTCCATCACGTAGACCGCGCCGGAGGAGAGCTCGCCCTCCAGGTGGGCGTCGGTGGCGTCGGCCGCCTGCGCGGGCAGGGCGGTGGCCACGGACAGGCAGGTGGTCAGGAGAGCGAGGCGGATCCTCAACGCGGGGTTCCTTCCAGAGTGGGGGTGGCGGCGGGGGAGTCCAGGGCGTCGGTGTGCGTCTCGCGCAGCCGCCACACGGTCACGGCGGTGATCGCCGCGCCGGCGCACAGCAGCAGCGAGACGGGCGTGCTGCCACCCCCGTACGAGGCGAGGAGGCTGCCGGCGATCAGCGGGGAGAAGCCGGCGCCGACCAGGGTGGCCGCCTGGTAGCCGAGGGAGGCGCCGGTGTAGCGGACGCGGGTGCCGAACATCTCGGTGAGCAGCGCGCCGAGCGGCCCGTACATCGTGGACTGGGCGACACCGTGACCGAGGGCGAGCGCGAGGATGAGCAGGCCGGGGGAGCCCGAGTCGACCAGGGCCAGCACGGGGAAGGCGAGCGCGGCCGAGGCGATGGCGCCGGCGAGCACGACGGGGCGGCGGCCGACCCGGTCCGACAGCACGGACGCGGCGGGGAGGACGGCGAGGGCCACGCAGGAGGCGACGGTCACCGCGGTCAGCACCTGCGGCCGGGTGTACCCCTCGTCGACGGCGTAGGAGATCATGAAGCTCGTCAGCAGCGACTGCGTGGTGAACGCGCCGATGCCGACGCAGGCGGCGAGCAGCACGGGCTTCGGGCGGCGCAGCAGCTCCACGATCGGCGGCTTGTCCACCGGCTCCCGCTTGGCCTGCGCGAACAGCGGGCTCTCGGCGACCTTGAGGCGCACGAACAGCCCGACGGCCAGCAGCACGATGCTGAGCAGGAACGGCACCCGCCAGCCCCAGGAGCGGAAGTCGTCGTCGGGCAGGCCGGCGACGAGGGTGACCACACCGGCCGACAGCACGGAGCCGAGCGGTGCGCCGAGCTGGGTGAAGCTGGACCACAGACCGCGCCGGGAGCCCTGCGTCTGCTCGGCGTGCTCGACGACCATCAGCATGGCGCCGCCCCATTCGCCGCCGATCGCGATGCCCTGCACGACGCGCAGGGCGACGAGCAGGACGGGGGCCCAGACGCCGATCGCGTCGTAGGTGGGCAGCAGGCCGATGAGGAAGCTGCCCAGGCCCATCAGGACCATGGTCAGCAGCATCATCGACTTGCGTCCGATCCGGTCGCCGAAGTGGCCGAAGACGATGCCGCCGAGCGGGCGGGCGAGATAGCCCGCGGCGAAGGTCCCGAAGGCCGCGATGGTGCCGACGGCCGGGTCGGCCTGGGGGAAGAACAGGTCGCCGAAGACGAGCGCGGCGACCGTGCCGTAGACGAGGAAGTCGTAGAACTCGACGGTCGTGCCGAGCAGGCCGGAGATGGCCACGCGGCGCAACTGCCGTGAATCCGGGGCGGGTTGAGCGGCTGAGGGGGATGGCTGCACGGGGAGCTCCCTGGGGACGGGTCTCGGATAGCCCGTGAAGTTATGCACCCATCGTGCAGCAGTCAATCATTTGCACAACATCAGTTCAGGCCGTCCTCCGCGATCCGCAGCAGCAGCGCGTGCAGCGTCTCCCGCTCGGCCTCCTCCAGCGGGCCCAGCAGTTCGTTGGTTACCCGCAGCCCGGCCTCGTCGGTGTCGCGCAGGAACGCGCGGCCGCTCTCGGTCAGGACGACGATCCGGCTGCGGCGGTCGTCGGGGGAGGGGCGGCGCTCGGCGAAGCCCAGCTTCTCCAGGTCGTCGACCAGGCCGACGATGGCGCTCGGGTCGTAGCCGAGCCGGGTGCTCAGCTCGCGCTGGAGGGCGCCCTCGGTGGTGGCGAGGAAGCGCAGCACCGCGTAGTGGCGCAGGCGCACGCCCGACTCCTGGAGGCAGGCGTTGAAGAGCTGCCCCGAGCGCAGGCCCAGGCGGTAGAGCAGGTAGCCCGTGTCGGCGTGCAGCCCGCGCATCCACGGCTCGTGCGCGTCGATGGGCTTCGGGGTGACGTTCTGGCGTGCGATGGCGGGCTCCCTGTGCTCGTTGCGTCCTGGGATTCCAGCATCTCGCACCCGTGGGTCATCAACAACTATTGACGTCAACAATTATTGCTCTTAGCTTCGATCTCGAAGCCGCACCACCCGCATCAGCTCGTGAAGGGACCCACCCGTGCCCAGCATCGATCTCTCCGGCAAGGTCGCCGTCGTCACCGGCAGCGGCCGGGGCCTCGGCCTCGCCTACGCCCATGCCCTGGCCGCCCACGGCGCGTCCGTGGTGGTCAACGACGTCGACGAGGCCGTGGCCGAGGCGGCCGTGAAGTCCATCGGGGAAGCGGGCGGCAGGGCCGTCGCCGAGGTCGTCCCGGTCGGCACCTCCGAGGCCGCCGAGCGGCTGGTGAACCGCGCGGTCGAGGAGTTCGGCCGGCTGGACGTCCTCGTCACCAACGCGGGCATCCTGCGCGACAAGGTGCTGTGGAAGATGACCGACGAGGACTTCGACGCGGTGATCACCACCCACCTCAAGGGCACCTTCACCTGCGCCCGCGCCGCCGCCGTCCGGATGCGCGAGCAGGGCGAGGGCGGCTCGCTGATCCTGGTCGGCTCCCCGGCCGGACAGCGCGGCAACTTCGGCCAGACGAACTACGCCGCCGCCAAGGCCGGCATCGCGGCGATGGCCCGCACCTGGTCCATGGAGCTGGGCCGCGCGAACATCACCGTCAACGCGATCGTGCCGGTCGCGGCGACCGCGATGACCGAGACGATCCCGGCCTTCGCCCCGTACATCGAGGCCATGCGCGGCGGCGAGCCGCTGCCGGACTTCCTGCGCAAGGGCGAGGGCTTCGGCACCCCGGAGGACTGCGCGGCCCTGGTCCCGTTCCTCGCCTCCGAGTCCGCCCGGGGCATCACCGGCCAGGCCATCGGCATCGGCGGCGACAAGGTGGCACTCTGGTCGCATCCGCAGGAGATCAGGGCGGCGTACGCCGACGGCGGCTGGACCCCCGGCGCCCTGGCCGACGCCTGGCCCACCTCGGTCGGTGCCGAACCCCAGTCGGTCGGCATCCCGGCGCCGAAGTTCCCGGAGGCGTGATGGCCCCCTCGATGAACGCAGACGACCTCGTCGCGATCGACGTCCACACCCACGCCGAGGTGTCCTCCAAGGGCCACTCCTCGCTGGACGACGACCTGCACGACGCCTCCTCCGCCTACTTCAAGGTCGAGGGCAAGCGGAAGCCGACCCTGGAGGAGACCGCCGCGTACTACCGCGAGCGGAAGATGGCCGCCGTGATCTTCACGGTCGACGCCGAGTCCGCCACCGGTACCCCGCCCGTACCCAACGAGGAGGTCGCCGAGGCGGCCGCCGCCAACGCCGACGTCCTCATCCCCTTCGCCTCCATCGACCCCTTCCGGGGGAAGGCGGGTGTGAAGCAGGCCCGCCGCCTGGTCGAGGAGTACGGGGTGAAGGGCTTCAAGTTCCACCCCAGCATCCAGGGCTTCTTCCCCAACGACCGCTCGGTGGCGTACGACCTGTACGAAGTGATCGAGGAGACGGGCACCATCGCCCTCTTCCACACCGGCCAGACGGGCATCGGCGCCGGAGTCCCCGGCGGAGGCGGTATCCGCCTCAAGTACTCGAACCCCCTCCACGTGGACGACGTCGCCGCCGACTTCCCGCATCTGAAGATCATCCTGGCGCACCCGTCGTTCCCCTGGCAGGACGAGGCCCTGGCCGTCGCCACGCACAAGCCGGGCGTGCACATCGACCTGTCCGGCTGGTCGCCGAAGTACTTCCCGCCGCAGCTCGTGCAGTACGCGAACACCCTGCTGAAGGACAAGGTCCTCTTCGGCTCCGACTTCCCCGTCCTCACTCCCGACCGCTGGCTCGCCGACTTCGACAAGCTGACGATCAAGGAAGAGGTCCGGCCGAAGATCCTCAAGGAGAACGCCGCCCGCCTGCTCGGGCTGACGAAACCGTAAGGGGCGTGACATGCGCAACGAGGGACTGGGGTCATGGCCCGCACGCCGGGCCCGCAAGACCCCGCACCGCACCGCCCTGATCCACGGCGACACCACCCGCACCTACGCCGGCCTGTACGAGCGCACCACCCGCCTCGCCCACGCCCTGCGTGAGAGGGGCATCCGGCGCGGCGACCGCATCGCCTACCTCGGCCCGAACCACCCCTCCTACCTGGAGACCCTGTTCGCGGCCGGCACGCTCGGCGCGGTCTTCGTCCCCCTCAACACGCGCCTGGCCGGACCCGAGATCGCCTACCAGCTCGCCGACTCCGGCGCCAAGGCCCTGCTCTACGGCCCGTCACACGCCGGACTGGTCGCGGGACTCCCGGGCAGCACCGATGTGCGTACGTACGCCGAGGTGGGCGCCGAGTACGAGGAGGCGCTGGCGTCGGCCTCCGAAGAGCCCATCGACACACCGGTCACTCCGGACGACACCTGCATCATCATGTACACCTCGGGCACGACCGGCCGCCCCAAGGGCGCCATGCTCACCCATGGCAACCTCACCTGGAACGCGGTCAACGTCCTCATCGACCATGACCTGGTCACCGACGAACGCGCCCTGGTCTCCGCCCCGCTGTTCCACACCGCCGGCCTGAACATGCTGACGCTGCCGGTCCTGCTGAAGGGCGGCACCTGCGTCCTGGTCGAGGCCTTCGACCCCGACGCCACCTTCGACCTGATCGAGCGGCACCGGATCACCTTCATGTTCGGCGTGCCGACGATGTTCGACCAGGTGGCCAGGCACCCGCGCTGGCCGGGGGCGGACCTCTCCTCGCTGCGGATCCTGACCTGCGGCGGCTCCCCGGTCCCCACCCCGCTGATCGCGGCCTACCAGGAGCGCGGGCTGACCTTCCTCCAGGGCTACGGCATGACCGAGGCCGCGCCCGGCACCCTGTTCCTGGACGCCGAGCACGCCGTCAGCAAGGCGGGTTCGGCGGGTGTACCGCACTTCTTCAGCGACGTACGCGTCGTACGGCCGGACCTCGGCCCGGTCGACGTCGGCGAGGTCGGGGAGGTCGTGGTGCGCGGACCGCACGTCATGCCCGGCTACTGGGGACTGCCCGAGGAGACGGCCGCGTCCTTCGTGGACGGCTGGTTCCGCAGCGGCGACGCGGCCCAGGTCGACGAGGACGGCTACGTCCACATCGTCGACCGCCTCAAGGACATGATCATCTCAGGCGGGGAGAACATCTACCCCGCCGAGATCGAGGACCAGCTCCTCGCCCACCCGGACATCGTCGAGTGCGCGGTCATCGGCGTGGCGGACGACAAGTGGGGCGAGGTGCCGCGGGCGGTCGTCGTCCCCCGCGAGGGCTCCGCGCTCGACCCCGACGAGGTGCTCGCGTCGCTCGCGGGACGCCTCGCCAAGTACAAGATCCCGAAGTCGGTCGTCGTCGCGGACGAACTGCCGCGCACCGCCTCCGGAAAGCTCCTCAAGTCCCGCGTGCGCAAGCGCTACGGCACCAACTCCTAGCGAAGGACAGCTGTATGAGCATCACCGTCAACGGTCTCGACGAACTGAAGAAGCTCGCGGGCGGCGACCTCGGCACCAGCGAGTGGATCGAGGTCACGCAGGAGCGGATCGACACCTTCGCCGACGCGACCGGGGACCACCAGTGGATCCACGTGGACCCCGAGAAGGCCAAGGAGGGCCCCTTCGGCGCCCCCATCGCGCACGGCTACCTCACGCTCTCCCTCTTCATCCCGCTGTTCACCGAGCTGCTGGACGTCCAGGGCGTGACGACGAAGGTCAACTACGGCCTCAACAAGGTGCGTTTCCCCTCACCCGTGAAGGTCGGCTCCCGCATCCGGCTGACGGCCAGGCTCGCCGAGGTCGAGGACGTGCCGGGCGGCGCGCAGATCACCGTCGAGGGCGCCATCGAGATCGAGGGCGGCTCCAAGCCGGCGGCGGTGCTGCAGAGCCTGTCGCGGTTCTACGCCTGAGGCCGCGCGGGCACCAGGTCGAGCAGGCGTTCCGAGGCGTCGCGGGCGAGCGGTGACAGCCGGTCGTGCACGGACCGGAACGTCTTCTCGGCCTGGTCCGCCGGCCAGTCGTCCGGGAGGTGTTTGACGGGCAGGCGCGGATCGCGCCGGACGATGCCCAGCCACTCCGTCTGCAGCCGCAGCCGCAGCACGAGCGCGTCGTCGGCCTCCGGCAGGCCGTCCTCCCAGGGCTGCCAGCGTCGTACGAACGCCTCGTAGTGCCCGGCCAGGTCGGACAGCTCCCAGGTCTCCTCGATCATCTGGCCGATGTCCATGCCGGTGTCCGCGTGGGCCCGGAAGACCTTCACATGGGCGGACAGGCCGAGCTCGGCGACCAGTGCCGACACGTCGACCTCGCCCGGGGCGATCCACAGGCCGTTGAACAGCG
This sequence comes from Streptomyces purpurascens, assembly GCF_045040895.1. Classification (NCBI taxonomy): domain Bacteria; kingdom Bacillati; phylum Actinomycetota; class Actinomycetes; order Kitasatosporales; family Streptomycetaceae; genus Streptomyces; species Streptomyces purpurascens. Next base: position 7,865,681 of record NZ_CP108341.1, read on the forward strand.
GGCCGAAGCCGCTCCAGGTCAGCTGGGAGCGCAGGTCGTGGCGCTGGCGCTGCCAGGACTCGGGCAGGGAGAAGCCGAGCAGGGTCCAGGTGCCGTCCCAGTGCCGGTTGACGGCGCCGGTCTGCCAGATGCGCCGCTCGCCGTCGCGCAGCACCGCCGCCGAGCGATCGGTCAGCCCGAAGTACATCCGGCGGCCCTCGCGCTGGCGGCGCAGCAGGTCACGGCCCACCATGCGGGTCAGTGTCGAGCGGGTCGCCTGCTCGCCGATCCCGGCCCGGGCGAACACGTCGATGACGCTGCCCGAGTACACGCACACATCACGCCCGAGCACCTGGTCGCCCAGGAACGTGAGCATGAGGGACTGGGGCCGCAGCGACTCTTCACCGGTCACGCGGCCCACCGTACCTCCGCCGGATCGGTCCGTGACCTGCTGGTACCCGGGGTCAGGAACCCTCGACATCGACGAACACCGGGTTCGTATAGAACCACGTGTCCGCCCACGGGTCACCGTCCCCGGGCGCGTGCGGGACCGGCCCGTGCGGGTCGACCGAGGCACCGAGGTAGCCGGTGCCGTTCCGGTTGCCGTCGCTGCCGCGCAGCCGGACGTAGAAGGACTCGTCCCCGGCGGTGAGCGGGATGCGCAGTGTGTACGTGCCCTTGCGGCCGCTGACGTCCTTCGTGTGTACGACCTTGGTGTCCGGCGCCTTCCAGGTGTCCCGGTCGGTGACGGGGCCCCGCACCGCGCCCCGGATCACGTCGATGTGCCGGAGCTCGGGCAGGATGCCCTGCGCGTTGGGGCGGGAGGCGGTCGTGACGGTGACGTACAGGCTGATCCTCTCGCCCTTGCGAACGCGCAGCCGGCCGCCCAGGGTGACGCCGCGACCGGCGTCGCGGTCCCGCTTGACCCGGACGTCGAGCCCGTCGAGCAGATGCCCGTGGTCCAGCCAGACGCGGCCCGCGCGCAGGCCCGCCATGACCGCGCGGTAGCCGTAGCGGGTGACACCGACGTGGGTGCGACTGAACTGGCCGGGCCAGAAGTCGCTGCCGGGCTGCGGGGTGTCGGTGTTCACGGGGTCGGGGAGCTTGCCGGTGTTGTCGAAGTTCTGTCCGGTCGGCCAGTCGCCGTTCTTCCAGGTGTCGAAGACGGTCCGGTGGTTGTCGGAGTTGGTGGTGATCGAGAACAGTCTGCCCTCGGCGAGCAGCGCGTCCCACAGCCCGCCGACGGTCGCCGTCGCCCAGTCGAAGCCGCCGTACGTCAGGTAGGCGTCCGCCGGGTAGCCGGACCAGGACTGGGCGGACGGCTTGTTCTCGTACTCGCCGCGGATCGAGGTCGTGCCGCGCCAGCCGGGGATGGCGGCACCCTGGGCGCCGGGGGCACCCTCCATGCCGATCATGATCTCGGGAGCTGCGTCCCGCCAGTTGCGCAGCTCGTGCGGGGAGTCGATCCCGAGCCGCAGCGGGTGGTTGGCGAGCACGAGGACGTCGTCGACATAGCCCGAACGGCGCTGCTCGGCCAGCCACTTGATCGCCTTGACGGCGTGCGCCTCGTTGCGGGCCGTGTCGGTCGCGCCGGCCGAGCCCTCGGTGTAGTTGAGCAGCTTGCCGTCGTAGGCGAGCTCGAACCGCGTGAGCAGATCCACCTCGTGGGGGCCGGGCGCCGCGAACACCGTGCAGTGCTCGGCGGCCGGGATGTACCACTCCAGGCCCTGGAAGATCAGCTGACGCGGGTTCTCCGCACGGGCTTTGAGGATCTCCTTGTGCTCCAGCCGCGCGCCGTAGTAGGCGTGCCCGAAGTTGGAGTGCTCGTTGAACACCATCCAGTCCAGGCCGTACTCGGCGGCGGCTTTCGCCTGCTGGGAGAACGTGTACTTGGCGTCGTGGCTGTAGACGGAGTGGACGTGGTGGTCGCCCACCAGATACGCAAGCCGCGGGTCGTCGCCGCCGAGGCGCTGCGGTGAGGCCGCGGCGGGCACGGCGGCCGAGCCGAGGGTGAAGGCGGCGCCGAACAGGCCCGCGCGGCGCAGGAGTCCGCGCCTGGACAGGCCCTGCGGATCGAGTGCGGAGGGCGAGACGGAGGGGTCGGCCCAGTCGGGCAGCTGCTGCTCGGTCATGGTGATCCTCGAGAAGGGAGTCAGTGCGTCATGAAGGAGGTGACGGGCAGCGCCCGTTCGACGATGCGGACGTCACCGAGACGTCCGTGCAGGATCTGGTCGATCTTCCCGCCGTACTCGTAGCCGCCCAGCAGCCACGGCAGCCCCACGGAGGTGATGCCGACGGAGGCCGCCTTGGGGTTGCGGAGCACCGGGCAGCCCTCGACGTACAGCGTGCTGTGCTTGCCGTCGTTGACGACCGCGAGGTGCCACCAGGTCTCCAGCGGGGTCTCCTGGGCCCAGTTGGTGGCGATGCCCTGCTGGTTGAGCGGGCGCATCGCCCACTGCGGTTCACGGTCGTTGGACAGCGACAGTGTGGCCAGCGGCTCGTCCGGGTCGTCGGCGGTCTTGCCGGCGGCGCCGCCCGTGCCTGTGCGCGAGACCAGGCCCGACCAGGCGTTGTGGTCCGGGTCCCAGTCGGCGGGCAGACGGTAGAACGCCTCGATGGTGTAGCCGTCCCCGAAGGTGGCCGAGTTCAGCGGGGCGCCGTCGACCGTGCGCAGATAGGCGCCCTTCAGCGGCGACTTGAAGCCCTGGAACTCCAGGCTGCCGTGGCCCGGCTGGTCGGGGTGGTGGTCCGCCGACCAGCCCAGGGTGCCGCCGCCCACCGTGACGAGGGAGAGGTCGTTGCCCCGCCCGGACAGGTCGCGGACCGTGCCGTCGGCGGGCTTGTCGAAGCGCCAGTACGCCATCGTGCCGGGGACCAGCAGCTTCGCGGCGGGCCGGGCCGGCCGCGCGGGCACCGGGGCGAAGCCGGAGAAGCGCCGCTGGAAGTCGATCTCGACGGAGAACCGGTCGGCGTCGCCGCTCAGCTCCATCTCCTGCCGCTCCAGCTCGTTGAGCCCCTTCCCGGCCCGGCCCAGGATCCAGGGGGAGACCGTCTCCACGTCGATGACGTTCCGGTCCAGGTCGAAGCGGTAGAGGCGGATCATCGCCGCGCCGCCGAAGTAGCGGTTCTGGTAGTTCGTCAGATGCAGATGGACATCGTGCCCGGCCGCGTTCTTCCGCGTCGCGCGGGCGGCGGGCCAGTAGTGCCCGTTGAGGGTGAGGAAGATCTGGTCGTGCTCCTGGACCAGCTGGTCCCACAGCTGCTGCCCGTACTCCGACAGGGAGTCGTCCTCGACGACCAGTTCGTGCGTCGTGAGGATCACCGGCGTCTTCGGGTGCTTCGCCAGAACCTCCTTCGCCCAGGCGTAACCCTGCGGCGACAGCCGCCAGTCCAGCGCCAGCACCATCCACTCCCGGCCGCCCGCCGTGAACAGGTGGAAGGTGTTGTAGCCGTCCGCGGAGGCGCCGCCGAACGTCGGCTTCCCCTTGAACCGCCGCGGACCGAAGGCGTCCAGGTACGGCGTCGCCCCGCGCTGGTCGGTCGTCGACGACTTCACGTCGTGGTTGCCGGCCAGGACGCTGTAGCCGACGCCCCGCCGGTCCAGCAGCCGGAACGCCTCGCCGATCGCCGCGAACTCCTCCTTCGCGCCGTTCTGCGTGAGGTCCCCGAGATGCGACAGGAAGACGAGGTTCTCCTCCTTGCCGTGCTCCAGCAGATAGCGCAGCGACGCCTCGACCGGGGCCTTGTCGATGCTCGGCCCGTCGAAGAGGTACTGGGTGTCGGGCATCACGGCGAGCGTGAAGCGGCGGCTGTGCGGATCGGGACGCCAACTCGACGGCGCCGCCACGGCGGTGGCGGCCGGCAGCGCGGCCACCACCCCGGCGGTCGCGCCGAGCAGCGCCGTGGCACGAAGGAAACTGCGTCTTCCGGCACCGGCCTGGGGCGCCTCGCCCAGGTCGTGGTCATGCGAAGTGCACACGGGTGCTCCATGAGGTGACAGAGAAGAGAGGTGACAGAGAAGGGAGGGAAGAACTCAGAGAACGCGCAGCGTCCAGCTCCAGCGATGGACGCCGGCCGCGACGAGATAGGAAGCGAAGGTGTCGGGCCCGCACGACGCCGTGCCAAGACCGCGGTGCGCCGCGTCGAGGTGCACCACGCACCCGGCACGCGGCACCAGTTCGTCGTGATGCGCCGCCGAGGCGAGGTCGGCCGCGCGATGGCGGGTCACGGACACCTGGCAGGGCCGGTCCAGCCGCACCGCCAGCCCGGTGGCGTCCGGCGCGGACAGCGTGAACCGCCGTACGCCGTGCCGCCCACCGCTCTCCTGCGGCCGCAGATACGGCGTGAACAGCTCGTCCACCGGCAGACCGTGATGGCCGACGGGCGCGCCCGCGCCCCGGTCCGGATACGACTCCCAGGGGCCCTGCCCGAACCACTCGAGCAGGTTCAGCCCGGCGACCGTCTCGAAGACCGACCCGACCCGGGCCACATCGTCCAGCGCCTCGGGCAGCTCGGCGCTCTCCTCCACCAGCAGCCCGCCCTCGACGGCCGTGAACACCTGCTCGTGCCGGACGGTCCCGCCCGGGCAGAGATGGTCGGCGACGACGGCCACCCGTCCCGGGTCACGCCGTACGGCGACGACCTTCCGGGTGGGCGCGTCCAGCCCCCAGTCCCGCCAGCGGCCCGCCATGCCGCCCAGTTCGTCGTTGTCGGTCGGCGCCCGCCACAGGGACAGCGTGGGCGCGGCCGCCAGCAGCGGATGGACCAGCAGCCCGTCCTCGTCGACCTCCACCGGGCGGTTCGTGACCGGGGTGTGCCGCACCGGTTCCGCCGCCCGCAGCCGCACCTGCGGCAGGCACACGACCGTGCCGCGCGGCGCCCAGGCCTCGTCCCCGGCCGTCGTGACCCGCAGCGTCAGCCAGGCCTCGCCGCCGTCCTCCGGCAGCTCGAACGGCAGCGGCACGGCGGCCGTCTCGCCCGGCCGCAGATCGGGCAGCTCGGCGGGAGCGGTCAGCGTGCCACCGTCGGCGAGGGACAGCTCCCACTCGCCGGACAGCCAGTCCAGGCCCCGGAAGTGCTGGTGGTTGCCCAGGACGATGCCCTCGTGCCGGTAGCACTCGATCCGCACCGGCGCGGCGATCTCCCGGTGCTCGAACATCACGGGCTTGGGGGTGCGGTCGGGGAAGACCACCCCGTCGGCGATGAAGGCGCCGTCGTGGTCGCTCTCCCCGAAGTCGCCGCCGTACGCCCAGCGATGCCCGGGCGCGGCGACACCGTTGTCATAGAGCCCGGCGCCCCCACGCCCGGCCGGTCTGCCGTCGTTCACACGCTGGAGGATGCCGTGGTCCCAGAACTCCCAGATGAACCCGCCCTGAAGACCCGGGGTGGCCTCGATGGCCTCCCAATGGTCGGCCAGCGTGCCGTTGCTGTTGCCCATGGCGTGCGAGTACTCGCACTGGATGAGCGGCTTGGTCTGGGTCCCGGACATGGCGTGCGCCAGGCACTCCTGGAGGGGCGCGTACATCGGGCAGGCGATGTCGGAGGCCAGGTCCGGATCGGCCCAGCCCAGCTTGGCGGCGCCCTCGTACTGCACCGGGCGCCGGGCCGGGTCGTGCCGGCGTACCCAGCCCGCCGCCGCGTCGTGGTTGGCGCCGTAGTCGGACTCGTTGCCCAGCGACCAGATGATGACGGAGGGGTGGTTCTTGTCCCGCAGCACCATCCGCGCGACCCGGTCGACGAAGGCACCCAGATAGCGCGGATCGCCGGCGATCTCGTGCGCGTGGTCGTGGGACTCGAGGTCGGCCTCGTCGACGACGTAGAAACCGAGCTCGTCGGCCAGGTCGTACAGGGACGGGTCGTTCGGGTAGTGCGCGGTGCGGATCGCGTTGAAGCCGAACCGCTTGAGCAGGACGAGGTCCGCGCGCATGTCGTCGTAGGACACCGTCCGGCCGGTCAGCGGATGGAAGTCGTGCCGGTTGACGCCCCGGATGAACACGCGCTCGCCGTTGACCAGCAGGTCCCGGCCGGAGATCTCGACGTCACGGAAGCCGATCCGGTGGTGCGAGGTGTCGGCGACCGTGCCGTCGGCGCGGTGCAGCCGTACGGTCAGCCCGTACAGCTCGGGCGTCTCGGCACTCCAGGTGCGCACGTCCGGTACGGCGGTCCGCAGCCGGGCCTCGCCGAGGAAGTCCGAGACGCGCTCGTCCTCGGCGTTGGCGCGGTCGAACTCCGTGTCCTGGGTGAGCAGGTGCCCGTCCAGCTCCCCGCTGACGTACCAGCCCTCGGGCAGCGCCCCGCCCGTGTCCCGCACCCGGCAGTCCACCCGCAGGTCGCCGTCCCGCCGGGCCCGCACGGCCACGTCCGCGAGATGCAGCGGGTCCCGCGCGTACAGCAGCACCGAGCGGGTGATCCCGCCGTGCCACCAGTGGTCCTGGTCCTCGATGTGCGACGCGTCCGACCACTTCACGACGGTCAGGCGCAGGGTGGCCCTCCCCCAGCCTTCGGCCGGGGGGACCCCCATCTCGCTTCGCCCGCCGGGGCGCAGCACCGGCGTCAGGTCGAACTCGGCGGCCAGATGGGAGTCCTTGGAGATCCCGACCGGCCGCCCGTCCACATGCACCAGCAGCACGCTCTCGGCGGCCCCGACCTGGAGCACGATCCGCCGCCCGGCCCACTCGGCCGGCACGTCCACCGCCCGCTCGTACACCCCCGTCGGATTGGCCGCGGGCACCTGAGGCGGGAACTCGGCGAACGGCATGCGGATGTTCAGGTACCGGGGAAGGTCGTCCGTCCCCTGCATGGTCCACACGCCCGGCACATACGCCGACGACCAGACCTCCCCGGGCGGGGCGTCCGGCGCGGGCAGCAACTGGAAGCGCCAGTCGCCGTCCAGGGAAACGGCCCCGGCCCGCCGGTCGACGGCGTTCATGGGCAGCCGCCCCCAGGAGGTCACCTCGGGTGCCTCCCAGGGGCGCAGGGCGATCAGGGGATCGAGGGGTGCGTCGTTCATGACCATTCTCGGAGTCGGTGCGGTGGGCCTGGGCAGGACACGGCCCCGCAGGCCCCAGGCGGGGTCGACGGGGATGCCGAGACGGTCCAGGACGGTGGGGGCGATGTCGATGAGACGGGGCGCGTCGAGCCGGATGCCCGCCGGGCCGCCGGGCTCGGCGAGGATGACGAAGACCTCCCGCTCGGCACGCGTGTCACCGCCGTGGCCGCCGGAGTCGAGGTGACCGTGGTCCGTCGTCACCAGCACGGTCCAGCGCTCCCCGGCGCGTGCCGGGTTCGAGCGCCGGGCGTCGATCGCCTCCAGCAGCCGTGCGAGGTGCGCGTCCTGGGCGAGGAGGGCGCGATCGTAGGCGGGGGAGAGGGGGCCCGTGGCGTGGCCCGCCTCGTCGGTGGCGCCGAAGTAGACGAACACCACGTCCGGGTCGTCCTCGGTGAGCCAGCGTGCCGCGGTGTCGGCGACGCGGCGGTCCGCGCTCGCGTAGCCGTCGGACTCGCCGTCGTAGGACACCCGCCGGCCGATCGCGGGGCCCAGGACACCGCGGCGGACCAGCTCCGGCCAGGACACCGCGGCCGCGGTGCGCAGACCGGGCCTGGCTGCCACGGCGCGGCTCAGGAAGTCGGGGTGGCGGGTGTAGTCGGCGCCGGTGAAGTCGTTGCCGGTCACCCCGTGACGGTCGGGCCACACCCCGGTCAGCACGCTCGACCAGCCCGGCCCGGAGTCGGTGTAGGCCATGCTGGTCGACGGCCCGTTCCCGGCCTGGCCGTCGGCCTCCCCGTAGGGCAGCAGGCTCGTGCCGTGGGCACCCGAGGCCATCAGGCCGTGCAGCACGGGTGCCGCGGACGCGGAGAGGGCCAGCCGGTCGAAGCGCAACCCGTCCATGCCCACCACGAGCACCTTGCCGTACGCGTTCGCGTCGCCGTCCGCCACCGCCTGCCCCTCTCTTCTCTCGTGCTCGCCGCACGGCCTGTGCCGAGCGGGTCAGGTGCCCTGCACGGCCCCTTCGGTGGCGCCCGCGATGAACCCGCGGGCGAAGATGGTGAACACCACGACCAGCGGAATCGACGCCATGAGCACACCGGCCATGACCATGCTGTAGTCGGTGGTGTGGCCGACGTGGAGCTGGGCGAGCGTCACCTGGAGGGTGAGGTGGCTGGGGTCGGTGAGCACGACGAGCGGCCAGATGTAGTCGTTCCAGGCACCGACGAAGGCGTAGATGGCGAGGAAGGACAACGCGGGCTTGATCATCGGCAACACGATGTTCCAGTACTGGCGGAAGAACCCCGCGCCGTCGATGCGCGCGGCGTCGAGGAGTTCGTCCGGCACGCCGTTCTCGATGTACTGGCGCAGCCAGAAGATGCCGAAGGCGTTGGCGAGGGCGGGCAGGACCAGCGCCTTGAGCGTGCCGACCCAGCCGATGTCGGACATGAGGATGAACTGCGGGAGTACGGCCAGCTGGAGCGGCAGCATCATGAACCCCACCAGCATGGCGAACAGCACCTTGCGTCCGGGGAAGTCGAACTTGGCGAAGGTGAAGGCCGCCAGGGAGTCGATGAACAGGACCAGGACGGTGGTGACGGTCGCGACGACGAGGGTGTTCACCATCGACCCGAAGAAGTCGATGGTGTCGAGCACGTGCCGGACGTTCTCCAGCAGGTGGGAGCCGAAGGTCAGCTTCGGCGGGCTCTTGTAGATGTCCTCGGTGGTGTTCGTCGCCATGACGATCGTCCATACGAACGGGAAGACCGAGATCAGCACGGCCAGGCCGAGGAATATGTGCGCGGTCAGCCCCTTGGGGCGCCGTGACCGCCTCTTGACCACTGCGGTCATGACTTCCTCCCGCGCTGGACGACGCGCCAGTTGACGACGACCAGCAGCATGATCAGTACGAAGAAGGCCCACACGATGGCCGCGCCGTAGCCGTAGTCGTTGTTGACGAAGGCCGACTGGTAGAAGTACAGCAGCGTGGTCAGGCCCGCCTGGCCCGGGCCGCCGAGGTTCGGGTTGGCGGCGTTGCTGCCGAACAGCACCTGGGGCTCGCTGAAGCTCTGCAGGCCGTTGATGGTCGAGATGACGACCGTGAACAGGATGATGGGCCGCATGATCGGCATGGTGATCTGGAAGAACGTGCGGATGGGCCCGGCTCCGTCCAGCCTGGCCGCCTCGTAGATCTGCGTGGGGATGGCCTGGAGGCCGGCCAGATAGATGATCATGTTGTAGCCGGTCCACATCCAGGTCATCAGCAGCGCGATGACCAGTTTGATCAGCCACGGATTGCTCATCCACGGGACGGGTGAGATGCCGACCGTGCCCAGAATCGCGTTGACCAGACCGAAGTTGTTGCTGAACACCGCGCCGAAGAAGATCGACACGGCGACGATCGAGGTGACGTTCGGCAGGTAGAGGGCGATGCGGTAGAAGCCCTTGAAGCGCCGCACCGAGTGCAGCAGCGTCGCCAGCACCAGGGCGCCGAACAGCGTGGGGACGGTGGACAGGACCCAGATCACCAGGGTGTTGCGGATCGACATCCAGAAGATGGGGTCGTCCCACAGGAACCGGAACTGCTGCAGGCCGACGAACTGGATGGTGCCCATGCCGTCCCAGCGCTGGAAGGCCAGGTACAGCGAGTAGAAGACCGGGAAGAACGAGAAGGCGCCGAAGATCAGGAAGAAGGGGGAGATCGCCAGATACTGCCGCCAGTGGGACAGCACCCCGCGACGCCTCGGCCGCAGGGAGCCCGCCGGCGGCGTGCGCCGGGGGCGGAAGCGGGCCGGGACCGGCCCGCCGTGGCGCCGGGGCACCGCGGCGGGACCGGTGACCGGAGGTGACGCCATCGCTCAGCTCACCCCCTGGCGACGGGCGATCTGCTTGGCCTGGCTGACCGCGTCCTTCCACGCGTCGTCGGGCTTCTTGCCCTTGGACTCGATGCTGGTCAGCTCGGTCATGAACGGAGCCATGACGGCGGCGTCAGCGGGTGCCTCGTAACTGGCCGGTATGGCCTTGGCGGCCGGGCCGAACACCTCGATGACCTTCTGCCCGCCGAAGAAGGGGTCGCCGCCCGTCATGGCCGGCATGGCGTACGCCGCCGGCGCGGCCGGGAAGATCGCGGCGTCGGCGAAGCCGCGGGCGTCGTTCTCCGGACTGAGGATCCAGCTGATGATCTTGAACGCTTCTTCGGGGTTCCGGCACTGCTTGGGCAGGGCCAGATAGGAGCCGCCCTGGTTGGCCGGTCCGCCGGGCATCGCGCAGACCCGCCACTTCCCCTTGGTCTTCGGGGCCGCCTGCTCGATGTCCAGCGCGTGCCAGGCCGCGCCGAGTTCGGTGCTCAGGCTCTTGCCGACGGCGGCGTTCCAGCTGTTGTCGTTGATCTTGGCGTCGAGACCGAGGGTGTAGGGGCGGACCGCCGTGGTCCACGCCTTGCGGATGTGGTCCTGGTCGCCGATGAAGTGGTTGTCCTTGTCGATGAACCGCTCGGTGCCCTGCCCGACCACCATGTTGAACACCGAGCCGATGTTGTTGACCAGGTAGGTGCCGGACACCTTCTCCTTCAGCTCGGTGCCGAGCGCGAAGTACTCCTCCCAGGTCCCCGCCCGGGCGGCGACCTTGTCGGGGTCGGTGGGCAGCCCGGCCTTGTCGAACAGGTCCGCCCGGTAGAAGAGCGCGGTGGGGCCGATGTCGATCGGGAAACCGATCTGCTTGCCGTCCTCGGTCCGGGCGAGCTTGGTCTTCCAGTCCAGGTACTGGGACGAGATGTCCTTGAAGCCCAGGTCGTTCAGGTCGAGGAAGCGGTTCGCGTTGGGCAGGAAGGACGCCATGTCCTCGCCCTTGATGCCGGTGATGTCGGGCACGGAGGTACCCGCGGCGAGGGTGGTGGTGAGCTTCGACTTGAAGTCGCCGCCGATGGAGGCGACGGTCAGCTTCACCTCCTTGCCGAAGTGCGTCTTCGCCTCGGCGACCACCTTGTCGCTGAGCGCGCCTCCCCAGTACCACAAGGTGAGGTTCTTGCCGTTCTTGCTGCCGGCCGAATCCGAGCCGTTGCCGCATGCCACGGTCAGACCGGAGGCGGCCGCGGTGAACGCTGCGGCCTGGAGGAAGCGTCTGCGGGAAAGGTCCACGGGTCACTCCTGTTGTTGCTGTTCGACGTGGAGAGGGGTGCGGGGATCAGTGCCGCCGTTCGGATGCGCGTGGGCCGACGGACGTGTGAGGGGCCGGCGGGGTGAGGGGGGCGTACGCGACCGCCGGCCCGGGGTCCGCCGGGAGCCGGTCGGCCAGGAAGCCGTACGACCGCTTCAGTTCGGGATCGGTCAGGGAGTGCCACCAGCGGTGCACGCCGTACCAGCCGGGGGCGGCCAGCGCCCCGCCGTGGTGCCCGACGGACAGCCCGGCCGCGAGCACCGCGAACCGCAGCCGTTCCGCCAGCGGCCAGCCGCCGAGCGAGGCGGTGACGAAGGCGGCGCCGAAGACGTCTCCGGCACCCGTCGCGTCGAGCACGTCGACGTCGAGGGCGGGCACGTCCGCGTACTCGCCGGTGATCTGGTCGACGGCCAGTGCGCCGTCCCCGCCCCGGGTGACCACGGCGACCGGCACCAGCTCGGACAGCGTGCCGAGCGCGGCCACCGCGCTGTCGGTGCGGGTGTAGGCCATGGCCTCCGTCTCGTTCGGGAGGAAGGCGTGGCACAGGGCCAGCTGCTCCAGGAGAGCGGTCGGCCACTCCTGGGTGGGGTCCCAGCCGACGTCGGCGTAGACCTGCGTGCCGTTGGCGGCGGCCTTGGCGAGCCACTCGCGCGGTTCGGCCTCGAGGTGGACGAGGGCGGTGCGTGCCGCGGGCGGGTCGCCCATCAGCACGTCCTGCGAGTACGGCGGCTCCTGGCCATGGGTGAGCAGGGCGCGGTCGTGGCCGAAGGCGACGGAGACGGTGACCGGGGTCGGCCAGCCGTCCGCCGTCCGGGAGAGCGAGAGGTCGATGCCCTCCTGGTCGCACAGGACGTCACGGCAGTGTTCGCCGTAGAAGTCGTCGCCGAACACGGTGGCCAGGGAGGTCCTGAGGCCGAAGCGGGAGGCCGCCACCGCGAGGTTCGCGATGCCTCCCGGGCCGCAGCCCATGCCCTCGGTCCAGATCTCCTCGCCGGGCGTCGGCGGCTTCCCGAGCCCCGTGAGGACGAGGTCGTAGAAGAGCAGCCCGGTCAGCAGCACATCGGGCCGGTCGTCGTCCACGGATGTGTCCTCTCGCTCGAGTTCGACGGAGATCGTCAAAACTCTTCATTTCCGTGACCGGAATCGTGCGCCGCTCGGAGAGATTGGTCAATACCCGAGCAGAACTGAGCATGGAAATGATTGAAGATGACGAGTAGTGTTCCGGCCGTGCTGGCAGAACGACGACACCAACTCATCCTGCGGGCCCTTCGCTCCGGAGGCCCCGCGGCTGTGACCGACCTCTCCGAGCGGCTGGGTGTGAGCCCCGCCACTATCAGGCGTGACCTGGTCAAACTGGAAGAAGACGGTCTTCTCACCCGCGTCCACGGCGGCGCCGTCGTCGAGGAGGGCGACCAGCCCTTCGCCGAGGTCGCCGAGGTGCGCGTGTCCGAGAAGGACGCCATAGCCGAGCGCGCCGCGGCGCTCATCGAGGACGGCCAGTCGGTCCTGCTGGACATCGGGACCACCGCCTACCGCCTGGCCCGGCAACTGCACGGCCGCCGGCTCACCGTGATCACCAGCAACCTGGTGGTCTACGAGGAACTCGCCGACGACGAGGGCATCGAACTGGTCCTGCTCGGCGGCATGGTCCGCCGCGAGTACCGCTCCCTGGTCGGCTTCCTCACCGAGGACAACCTGCGCCAGCTGCACGCCGACTGGCTCTTCCTCGGCACCAGCGGAGTACGGCCCGGCGGGCAGGTCATGGACACGACGGTCGTGGAGGTGCCGGTCAAGCGCGCCATGATCAAGGCCAGTGAGAAGGTCGCCCTGCTCGCCGACACGGCGAAGTTCCCCGGGCACGGGATGGCGAAGGTCTGCGGTCCCGAGGACCTGGACGTGGTGGTGACGAACGCGCCGGTCGACACGGCGACGCGGGCCTCCCTTCAGGAGGCAGGCGTCGAGGTCGTCGTGGCGGGAAAGGTGCAAGCGTGAAGCTGACGATTCTGGGCGGCGGAGGATTCCGCGTACCGCTGGTGTACGGGGCGCTCCTCCAGGACCACGCCGAGGGCCGGGTGACACACGTCGTCCTGCACGATCTGGACGCCGGACGGCTGTCGGCGGTCACCCGTGTCCTCGCGGAGCAGGCGGCCGGCGTCCCCGACGCGCCCGAGGTGAGCGCCACCACCGACCTGGACGAGGCCCTGCGCGGCGCCGACTTCGTGTTCTCCGCGATCCGCGTCGGCGGCCTGGAGGGCCGCGCGAACGACGAACGGGTGGCCCTGGCCGAGGGCGTCCTCGGCCAGGAGACGGTCGGCGCCGGCGGCATCGCCTACGGCCTGCGCACGGTCCCGGTCGCCGTCGACATCGCGCGGCGGGTGGCCCGGCTCGCGCCCGAGGCCTGGGTCATCAACTTCACCAACCCGGCCGGCCTGGTCACCGAGGCCATGTCCCGCCACCTCGGCGACCGCGTCATCGGCATCTGCGACTCACCCGTAGGCCTCGGCCGCCGCATCGCGCGCGTGCTCGGCGCGAACCCCGAGGAAGCCTGGATCGACTACGTCGGTCTCAACCACCTCGGCTGGGTGCGCGGTCTGCACGTCGCCGGGCGTGACGAACTCCCGCGCCTGCTCGGCGACCCGGATCTGCTCGGCTCCTTCGAGGAGGGCAAGCTCTTCGGCGTCGACTGGCTGCGGTCCCTCGGCGCGATCCCCAACGAATACCTGCACTACTACTACTTCAACCGCGAGGCCGTACGGGCGTACCAGCAGGCCGAGAAGACCCGCGGCGCCTTCCTGCACGACCAGCAGGCCCGCTTCTACGCCGAGATGAAGAACCCGGACGCCCCCGCCCTGAAGGTCTGGGACGACACCCGCGCCGAACGCGAGGCCACCTACATGGCCGAGAACCGCGAGACGGCGGGCGCCGGCGAACGCGACGAGGACGATCTGTCCGGCGGCTACGAGAAGGTGGCCCTCGCCCTGATGCGGGCCATCGCCCGGGACGAGCGCACGACCCTGATCCTCAACGTCCGCAACCGGCGCACCCTGTCGGTCCTGGACACCGACGCCGTCATCGAGGTCCCCTGCCTCGTCGACGCCAACGGCGCCCACCCCGTCACCGTCGAGCCGCTGCCCGACCACGCCACCGGACTGGTCTGCGCGGTCAAGGCCGTCGAGCGCGAGGTGCTGTCCGCCGCCGACTCCGGCTCGCAGGCGAGCGCCGTGAAGGCCTTCGCGCTGCACCCGCTCGTCGACTCCGTCAATGTGGCCCGCCGGCTGGTCGAGGGCTACACCGAGGTCCATCCCGGGCTGGCGTACCTTAGGTGAGCGCGGATCGGTAAGCGCTTTCCCTCCCCGCTCTTCCCGTTTCTGGAGACACTTCATGCACGACGAACGCAGCCGCATCGAGGAGCGCGTGCAGCGCCTTCACGACCAGCGCATCAAGGCCGCGATCTACGCGGACACCGTCCCCTTCGAGGTGGAGGCCTGGCAGGCACCGGGGGAGCCGGTCCCGTTCGAGGAGGCCGCCGCCGCCTCGTACGAGCCCTTCGCGATGGGCACCCCGTGGGGCCCGCCCTGGGGCACCACCTGGTTCCGCATGCGCGGCCAGGTGCCCGCCGAGTGGGCCGGCAAGCGCGTCGAGGCCGTCATCGACCTCGGCTTCGTGGGCGACTGGCCCGGCAACCAGGCCGAGGCCCTGGTGCACCTCACGGACGGCACCCCGCTGAAGGCCGTCAACCCGCTCAACCAGTACGTGGCGATCGCCAACCCGGCGACGGGCGGGGAGACGGTCGACTACCTGGTCGAGGCCGCCTCCAACCCGGACATCCTGGCGGACAACTTCTCGAAGATCACCCCGCTCGGCGACAAGCTGACCGCGGGCGACCAGCCGATCTACACCTTCCGCAGCGCCGACATCGCGATCCTCGACGAGGAGGTCTGGCACCTCGACCTCGACGTCCAGGTGCTGCGTGAGCTGATGCTGGAGCTGGGCGAGCACGACCCGCGCCGGCACGAGATCGCCCACGCGCTCGACCGGGCGATGGACCTGCTCGACCTGGACGACGTCTCCGGCTCCGCACCCGCCGTCCGCGCGGCGCTCCAGCCGGTCCTGTCCCGCCCCGCCCACGCCAGCGCGCACACCGTCTCCGGCGTCGGCCACGCCCACATCGACTCCGCCTGGCTCTGGCCGATCCGCGAGACCAAGCGCAAGACGTCCCGCACGTTCTCGAACGTCACGTCCCTGGCCGACGAGTACGACGACTTCATCTTCGCCTGCTCCCAGGCCCAGCAGTACGAGTGGGTGCGCGACAACTACCCCAAGGTGTGGGCCCGCATCCAGGAGTCGGTCAAGAAGGGCCAGTGGGCGCCGGTCGGCGGCATGTGGGTCGAGGCCGACGGCAACCTGCCAGGCGGCGAGGCCGTCGCCCGCCAGTTCATCCACGGCAAGCGGTTCTTCATCGAGCACTTCGGCATCGAGACCAAGGGCGTGTGGCTGCCGGACTCCTTCGGCTACAACGCGGCCTACCCGCAGCTCGCCAAGCTCGCCGGGAACGAGTGGTTCCTCACCCAGAAGATCTCCTGGAACCAGACCAACAAGTTCCCCCACCACACCTTCTGGTGGGAGGGCATCGACGGCACCCGCATCTTCACCCACTTCCCGCCGGTCGACACCTACAACGCCCGCTTCAGCGGCGAGGAGATGTCCCGCGCGGTCCGCAACTACTCGGAGAAGGGCGGCGCCAGCCGCTCCCTGGCCCCCTTCGGCTGGGGCGACGGCGGTGGCGGCCCCACCCGCGAGATCATGGAACGCGCCCGCCGGCTGGCGGACCTGGAGGGCTCGGCGAAGGTCGTCGTCGAACACCCCGACGAGTTCTTCGCCAAGGCCCGCGAGGAGTACCCGGACGCGCCCGTCTGGGTCGGCGAGCTCTACCTGGAGCTGCACCGCGCCACCTACACCTCCCAGGCCCGCACCAAGCAGGGCAACCGCCGCTCCGAGCACCTCCTGCGCGAGGCCGAGCTGTGGGCGACGACGGCCGCGCTGCACGCACCCGGGTACGCGTACCCCCACGAGAAGCTGGACCGCCTCTGGAAGACGGTGCTGCTGCACCAGTTCCACGACATCCTGCCCGGCTCCTCCATCGCCTGGGTGCACCGCGAGGCCGAGGCCGAGTACGCCCGCGTGGCCGGTGAACTCAAGGAACTCACGGCCGAGGCCCTCGCCGCCCTCGGCGCCGGCGGGCCCCGTGCCTTCAACACGAGCCCCTACGACCGCGCCGAGGTGGTCCGCACCGCCGACGGCGCACCGGCGTACGTGGAGGTGCCCGCGAGCGGCTCCGCACCCCTCGCCGACGCCCGGCCCCCGCAGCCCGTGACGGTGAGCGGCCGGGTGCTCGACAACGGGCTGGTCCGCGTGGAGATCGCCGAGGACGGCACCCTGTCGTCCGTGCGCGACCTGCGCGCCAACCGCGAGGTCCTGGCCGACCAGGGCAACCTGCTGCGCCTGCACACCGACCTGCCCAACTACTGGGACGCCTGGGACATCGACAAGCACTACCGGAACCGCTACACGGACCTGCTGGACGCCTCGTCCGTCACGGTCGTCGAGCAGGACCCGCTGGTCGGCGCCATCCGCGTCGAGCGGTCCTTCGGCAAGGGCTCCACGATCACCCAGACGATCACCGTCCGCGCCGGCAGCCCCCGGATCGACATCGAGACGGACATCGACTGGCACGAGACCGAGAAGATCCTCAAGGCGGCCTTCCCGGTCGACATCCGCGCCCCGCACTCCTCCGCCGAGATCCAGTTCGGCCACATCCAGCGGCCCACCCACACCAACACCAGCTGGGAGGCGGCCCGCTTCGAGGTCTCCGGCCACCGCTGGGTGCACCTCGGCGAACCCGGCTACGGCGTCGCCGTCATCAACGACTCGACGTACGGCCACGACGTCTCCCGCACGGTCCGCGAGGACGGCGGCACCACGACCACCGTCCGCCTCAGCCTGGTCCGCGCCCCGCGCATCCCGGACCCCGAGGCCGACCAGGGCCGCCACCGCTTCACCTACGCGCTGCTGCCCGGCGCGAGTATCGAGGACGCCGTCGCCGAGGGCTACGCCCTCAACCTCCCGCTCCGGGTGGCCGAGACGGCGGGCGCCCCCGCACCGGTCGTCTCCGTCGAGGGCGAGGGCGTGACCGTGGAGGCGGTCAAGCTCGCCGACGACACCTCGGGCGATGTCGTCGTACGGCTCTACGAGTCCCGCGGCGGCCGCGCCCAGGGCGTCCTGCGCACCGGATTCCCGCTCGCCGGCGCACAGA
Organism: Streptomyces purpurascens; assembly: GCF_045040895.1. Lineage (NCBI taxonomy): Bacteria > Bacillati > Actinomycetota > Actinomycetes > Kitasatosporales > Streptomycetaceae > Streptomyces > Streptomyces purpurascens. The sequence goes on from NZ_CP108341.1 coordinate 7,883,113, forward strand.
TCACCGATCTGCTGGAGCGGCCCCTGGAGGACGCGGACCTCGCCGACGGCGAGGTCTCCGTCACCCTGCGGCCCTTCCAGATCCTCACACTGCGTCTGCGTAGGGGCTGACCCATGGCCGTACAACCCTGGTTCACCGACGCCAAGCTGGGGATCTTCATCCACTGGGGCATCTATGCCGTCGACGGCGTGCAGGAGTCCTGGTCGTTCTACGACGACATCGTCCCGTACGACCAGTACATGTCCCAGTTCGACCGCTTCACGGCCTCCCGCTACGACCCGCGCGACTGGGCGAAGCTCTTCGCGCGGGCCGGCGCCCGGTACGCCGTGCTGACCAGCCGCCACCACGACGGCGTCGCCCTCTGGGACACGGCCCACGGCGACCTCAACGTGGGCCGCGATCTGATCGCCGGCTACGCAGACGCCCTGCGCGAGCAGGGACTCAAGGTCGGCCTCTACTACTCGCACTCGGACTGGAGCCACCCCGACTACGCCTCCACCCGCAAGCCCGGCCGCCCGCCGGAGCTGGAGGACAACCGCTACTCCGAGGTCGCCGCCGAGTTCGAGGACCTGGCCGCCTGGGAACGCTTCCTGGCCTACCGGGACGGCCAGATACGGGAGCTGGTGTCCCGCTACAGGCCCGACCTGCTGTGGTTCGACGGCGAGTGGGACCGCAGCGAGGAGCAGTGGCGCATCCCCGAACTCGCCGCCCTCATCCGCTCCGAGGTCCCGGACGTCGTCTTCAACGCCCGCATGCTGAGCGAGGGCGACTACGCCACCCCGGAACAGGGCGCACCCGTCATCCCGCCGGAGGGCCCCTGGGAGCTCTGCCTCACGATCAACGACTCCTGGGGCCACCAGCACCACGACCACAACCACAAGTCGGTCGACCAGCTGATCCGCTACTTCACCGAGACCATCGGCGGCGGAGGCAATCTGCTCCTCAGCGTCGGCCCGCGGGAGGACGGCACCATCCCGGCCGAGCAGGCGGAGCGGCTGGAAGGACTCGGCGCCTGGATCGCCAAGCACGCGGAAGCGGTGTACGGCACCGTCCGGGGACTCCCGCCCGGCCACCACTACGGCCCGAGCACCCTCTCCAAGGACCGGCGCACCCTCTACCTGACCCTGTTCGACGCCCCACGCGCCGAGATCAACGTCCGCGGTCTGCTCAGCAAGGTGCGCGGGGTCTCGGTCCTGGGCAGCGGCACGGAACTGCCCCACCGCGTCACCGGCGGTCTGCACGAGACACCGGGCATCCTCTGGATCGAGCCCCCCGCTGCGGCGGACCTCGACCCGTACGCCACGGTGCTGGCCGTCGAACTGGAAGGGGAACTGGAGCTGTACCGCGGCGCGGGCCGGTTCTGACGAAAGTTTAAGAAAGCGGTGAAAGGCCTGCTCACGGGCGGTATGTGGACGCCCGTGAGCAGGCCGGTTCGCCTGTGCGACACCTGCGGTTCGCCCGGTCCCCCTGGGATCGGGACGCACAGCGAAAGAAAGGTGTCACCGTGCGAGACCCGCGCATGTCCGTCATCGGCAAGGGACTGAAGCGTCGCGGAAGGCTGGTGATAGAGGCGGTCAGTCCCCCGCGCCGGAACCTCGACGCCATCCCCGGCCCCCGCCCGGACACCGACACCTACACCGCCCCGACCGCTCCCCGGCTGGTGGACTCGCCCGTCTTCGTGCTGTCGTCGGTGCGCTCCGGCTCGACCCTGCTGCGCGTCCTGCTGAACAGCCACAGCCGCGTCCGCGCCCCGCACGAGATGCACCTGCGCACCGTGCACGTCAGCCTGTCCCGCGACTTCACCGCGGACGCCATGCGGGCACTCCACCTCGACAAGGACGAGCTGGAACACGTGCTGTGGGACCGGGTGCTGCACCTCGAACTCACCCGCAGCGGCAAGGACGTCATCGTCGACAAGACCCCGCCGAACACCCTCATCTGGCCCCGCCTGCGCCGATGCTGGCCGAACGCCCGCTACATCCTGCTGCTCCGCCACCCCGGCGCGGTCGTCGCCTCCCTCACCAGCCGGCGCACCGACCCCGATCACGAGGCCGTCCGCGCCGAGGTCCTCGAGTACAGCGAGAAGCTGGAGGAGGCCCGCCGGAACCTCGACCCGCACGTGATCACGTACGAGGAGCTCACCGCCGAACCGGAGAAGGTCACCCGCGGCATCTGCGACCACCTCGGCGTGTCCTGGGAGCCCGGCATGCTCGACTACGGCAGCAAGGACCACGGCACCTTCCGCCCCCAGCTCGGCGACTGGTCCAGCACCATCAAGTCCGGCCGCATCCAGACGGCCCGCACCGCCGACCCGGACGTCGAACTGCCCCCACGCCTGAGGGAACTGGCCCAGGCGTGGGGGTACAGCGCCTAGAGGGAGCTAGAGGGGCAGGGCCCCGAGCGCGGCCTGCGGGGCCGCCCCGACGGAGTCGACCGGCACCGGCGGCAGCGGCTCGGCCGCCTCCGCCCGCTGCTGCGGCAGCGCCACCGGACGCAGCGGGCGCGGCCCCGACACCACGGCGTAGTCCTGGCCCAGGAACGGCGGAACCACCTCGCCCGGGTCCTCGCCGAGCGCCAACTGCACAGCCGCCCAAGGGGCGTTGATCCCGCACAGGGACAGCTGGTGCAGGCCGCCGGCCGGGCGGGTGTTGACGTCCATGAGGACCGGACGGTCGCCGAACATCCGGAACTGGATGTTGGACAGGTAGTGCAGACCGAAGCCCTCCGCGAGCCGCCGGGCCGGGTCGAGCCACTGCTCGTGCAGCGTGAAGCCCCGGCGGCGGCCGTTCTTGGTGCGGCCCACGGCCATCCGGACCCGGTTGTCCGGACCGGTCAGGCAGTCCACCGACACCTCGGGCTGCTCCAGGCGCGGCATCACCAGCCAGTCCACCGGCTCCTCGGCCTGCCGCAGCGCCTCCAGCACCAGGTCGAGCGGCACGTACGGGCTGGGGAACCCGTCCAGGTGTGAGAGCGAGAAGGGTGAACGCGTGATCACGCGGAAGCCCACCCCGCCCGCTCCGGACGCCGGCTTGAAGCACGCCTTGTGCCCGCCTGCCTCCAACTCCTCGACAGCGGCGACCAGTTCGCCCTCCGAGCGGACCCGGTACCACGGCGGCACCGGCACGCCGATCGCCTGGACCGCCTCGTAGGCGATCACCTTGTCGTGGAAGACGGCCACCGCCTCGGGCGGGGGCGCCAGCACCGCCGTACCGGCCGCCTCGAACTCGGCGCGGTGCGCCACGATCGCCGACTGGTGCAGCCGGGGCACGAACACATCGATGCCGCGCCGCGCGCACTGCACCAGCGCGTACTCGACGTACCCGGCCGGGGACAGGCCCTCGGGCTCCAGCTCGGCGGTGTCGGCGGCGGCCAGCACGGGGGAGTCGGGGTCGCCGTGCGTGGCATGGATCTCGACGGCCCGGTCGCTGGGATTTCTCCGCAGCTGATCCATGAAGAACACGTTCTCCGCGTACGTGCGGTTGAGCCAGACGCGTACGCGAGAGACCATGCAGGCCGCCTTTCACGGTTCGCGGGCAGGACTCAGCGGCCCGTGCCCGGGCAGGTTGAATGTGGGTACACCAAACCGCCCCTGCGAAAGGGAAGTTTTCAGCGGTGGTGTTGGGGCCGATCATACGGCTTCGGCGGGCCCTCTCGTGCAACGCGCGTGTGAAGGATTCCTCCCGTCGCGGCCGGCCGGCCGGTCTTGTCCCCGAGCGCCGAGATGTGATCTCTTGGTGGCGTTCGTGTGTGCGGAGGGGGATGAAGGGTGACATCGACGGCCGGTGGTGCCGGACAGCTGCTGGCCATCAGCGATCTGCACATCGGCTATCCGGAGAACCGCGCCCTGGTCGAGCGCATGGCGCCCGTGACGGACGACGACTGGCTGCTCGTCGCCGGTGACGTCGCGGAGACCGTGGCCGACATCCGCTGGACCCTCAAGACGCTCGCGGGCCGCTTCCGCAAGGTCGTCTGGGTGCCCGGGAACCACGAGCTGTGGACCCATCCGAGCGATTCCGTCACCCTGCGCGGCGTCGCCCGGTACGAGTACCTGGTCGAGCTGTGCCGGGAACTCGGCGTGACGACACCCGAGGACCCCTACCCCGTCTGGGACGGCCCCGGCGGCCCGGTGGCCGTCGCCCCGCTGTTCCTGCTGTACGACTACTCGTTCCTGCCGGCCGGGTGCACGACCAAGGAGCAGGGCCTGGAGTACGCCCACGGCACGGGGATCGTGTGCTCCGACGAGTATCTGCTGCACCCCGACCCGTACCCCAGCCGGGAGGCCTGGTGCCGGGCTCGGGTCGCCGAGACCGAACGCAGGCTCGCCGAACTGCCCGAAGACCTGCCCGTGATCCCGGTCAACCACTACCCGCTGGACCGGCACCCGATGGACGTGCTGTGGCACCCCGAGTTCGCCATGTGGTGCGGCACCGGCCTGACCGCCGACTGGCACCGCCGGTTCCGCGTCCACACGATGGTCTACGGCCATCTGCACATCCCCCGCACCACCTGGCACGAGGGCGTGCGCTTCGAGGAGGTGTCGGTGGGCTATCCCCGGGAGTGGCGCAAGCGGTCCGAGCCGCCGGGCCGGCTGCGGCGCATCCTGCCGAGGGAGGGCGAGGAGAGGTGATCGAGGAACTGCTGCCCGCGAGCGTGGTCACCGTGGAGGCCTACGGCCGGGACGGCGCGGACACCCCGCTGTACCCGGAGGAGGCGGCGCTCGTGGCGCGGGCGGTCGCCAAGCGCCGGCGGGAGTTCGCCGTCGTACGCTCCTGTGCCCGCCGCGCCATGGAGAAGCTCGGTGTGCCGCCGCAGCCGATCCTGCCCGGGGAGCGCGGCGCCCCGGGCTGGCCTGCCGGGCTGGCCGGCAGCATGACCCACTGCGACGGCTACTGCGCCGCCGCCCTGGTCCGCGCCGCCGACCTGGCCTCCCTCGGCATCGACGCCGAGGTCCACGGGCCACTGCCCGAGGGGGTCCTGCCCTCGGTGTCCCTGCCGTCCGAGGCGGAGCGGCTGCGCCGGCTGGCGGCACAGCGCCCCGACGTCCACTGGGACCGGCTGCTGTTCAGCGCGAAGGAGTCCGTCTACAAGGCGTGGTTCCCCCTCACCGGGAAGTGGCTGGACTTCATGGAGGCGGACATCGAGATCTCCGTCGACGGCGGCTTCCGCGCGGCGCTCCTCGTCCCCGGACCGCTGGTGGGCGGCCGCCGCGTCGACCGCTTCGAGGGCCGCTGGACGGCGGGGCGGGGCCTGGTGGCGACGGCGGTCGCGGTACCGCACGCCTGAGGCGCCGCGCCCCTCAGGGGCGCGGAGAACTGCGCGACCGACCCCGAACAGGCCGCACCCGGAAGACCACCTGCACTCCCGAGCTCGACTCCGCCCCCCCGCCCCGGCGCTACGACTCGGGACACCAATTCCGCAGCAACCGGAAGAACTCCTCCTCGTTCCCGGTCAACCCCGCCCGTTCGAGAGCCGCCTCCGCCTCGGCGAGGACGGCGGGCGGCACGATCGCGGGACGGCTGCCGGTCTCCAGATCGAACGCGGCCCGGATGGTGTGCAGCAGTCGCAGATAGGCCTGGACGGCGGTGCGCTCACGGTCGGTCGGTACGGCGGTCTGCATCGGTCGGCTCTCCCCGTGTCGGCGTCATCGGTCCCGCGCCGGTGCGGCACGCACGCCCCGCACAGAAGGGGCGCACCTCCAGCTTGCCGTCCACCACTGACAATCCGGCCCCGCCGCCCCCCGGTTCGCCCGCTCGGCGGAAGAACCCGGACGGCCCGTCAGCCCTGCGGACCCCGGTACCCCAGCGACGCCTCGATCCGCCCCGCCAGATGGTCCCGCTGCACCGGCCCCCGCGACGACGAACCGGCCAGCCACGCACGGCACTTGCTGGCCAGCAGCAGACCGAAGCTCTCGGCCTCCTTCTCGTCGTCCTGGTCGAAGCGGGTGCGCGCCGCGACCTTCAGGACCGTAGCCTGGAGATCGGCGTTGTCGTCGAGCAGCCGGGCCGCGACCGCCGCGCCCTCGACGTGGTGGGAGCAGTGCCCGGCGTTCATGTGCCACAGCTCGTGGCCCAGGATCACCAACTGGTGGTCCGGCGCGGTGCGTTCCTCGATCACGACGAGATCCTGCTCGGCCATGTCGAGCCACAGCCCGCTGGCGGTCCCGACCGGGAAGGCGGCCGTACGGAAGTGGACGGGCCGGCCACGGCGTCTGCTCATGGTGTCGCACAGCGCGGCGTACAGCTCGTCGGGCCGCGCCGGCGCGGGGAGGGTCAGCTCCGCGACCAGCTCGCCGCACAGGCGGCGCATTTCCTTACCGATGCCCACAGTTCTCCCCACGGTCACGAATCGGGCCGCTTGACGCTCTCCAGGAGCATGTCCAGCCACTCCGCGACCTTGTCACGGTGCTGGTCGGTGGGCAGCTGCGCGGCCCGCCAGGCGATGCCGCGCACGCCGTGGTCCTGCAACAGCCGCTCCAGCGGGTCGTCGGCCGCCGCGGCCGCCTCCCGCTCGCGGTCGGCGAGCTTCTGCAGCAGCTCCTGCTCGATGTGCTGGAGGGCGCTCACCAGCGCCTCGGGGTCCTCCGCCGTGAGGAAACCGGCGTGCACCCGGAAGAACCGCTGGAGGGCGTCGCAGTGCTCCATGGTCGGCCGCCGGTCGCCGTTGATGAGGGCGCCGGCCTGCTGCCGGGACATGCCCGCGCCGTCGGCGATCTCCTGCTGGGTGTACTTGCGGCCGGTGGGCTTGAGCCGGGTCCGGCGCAGCAGGTCCAGGCGCTGCAGGAACCGGGCCTGCACATCGGGCTCGCCCGCGGGCCTGCCGCAGAGCAGGGCCTTCACCACCGGCTCCGGAACCCCGGAGGCGACGGACAGCCGGCCGATGCCGAAGACCTCGGCGTGCGGCACGCCGAGCCGGTCGGCGAGCGCGGTGACACGGGAGACGACGGCCGGTAGCACGGCCGTCGGCGTGGCGCCCGGACTTTCGACGAAGCCACCCGTCACCGACAGATCTCCTACGTCTCTCACAGGCTTCTCACAAGTGGATGCCGTGACTTTCCCCGGCGTGAACTTCCCGGAGCGTAGCCGGTGCTTCGAACTCACATCCAGGTCTCGCCACAACTGTGGCCAATTTCAGCCGTCAACAGGCATGAAATGCCACGATAGTTGACACGCCTCAGCTCCGGGCAGCAGGATCGGGGCGCCGCGTCAAGGCCGCACAGGCAAGAGGGGTGACCTCCCGATGGCATATCAGGCAGGAGGGCAGCGGCCGGCACCGCGGCCCGTCGCCGAGACTCCAGAGGCCCAGGCCTATCTGGAGGACTACGCCGGGCTTCTGGAGGCCGTCTCCTCCCCCTCGCTCGTCGTCGACCACTGCTGGGACGTGGCGCTGACCAATAGCGCGTTCCGGTCACTTTTCGGTGGCGTGGGTCCGCACCCGACGGCCATGCCGGGCGACAACTTCCTCAGGTTCGTGCTGTTCCACCCCGACGCCCCCACGGTGCTCGGCGAGCACGAGTCGAGCTGGTGTCTGCCGATGCTCGCGCACTTCGCGCGCACCGTGGAGAGCCACGGCCCCGACCACGGGCTCCAGGCCATCCGCCGTGACATCGCCCAGGACCCGATCATGGAGGCCGCGTACCGGCAGGGCCTGCCGCACTGGATCCGCTCGGTCGGCGAGGACGCCGTCGAGCACGACGGAGCCGTACGCCCACTGGTGCACCCGGACCCGCGCCGGGGTGCCACCGAGTGCCGGGTCGTCGTCGAGACGTCCAGGACGCTCGAGGAGCTGGGCTGCACCCGGCTCACGTTCGTGCCGCGCGAGGCCCGCCGCACCCCGTCCAGGGAGCGCGGGACGCGTCGTGGCGCCTCCCACCTGAGGGTCGTACCGGCGGCCGACTGAGCGCTTCCGGCCTCGCTCAAACGACGTTCGCCCCATTCCCAGACGATGTGATGTGTGACATAGTACTGGCGTGAGCGAGTCGCTGACCTGCGATGTCGTGGTGGTCGGAGCCGGAGTGGTCGGCGCCGCCTGTGCCTTGTACGCGGCCCGCGCCGGCCTCGATGTCGTCGTGGTGGACCGGGGCGCGGTGGCCGGCGGTACGACCGGCGCGGGGGAGGGGAACCTCCTCGTCTCCGACAAGGAACCCGGACCCGAGCTCGAACTCGCCCTGCTTTCTGCCCGGCTCTGGGCCGAACTGGCCCGGGAAGGGCTGGGGAAGGCCGTCGAGTACGAGGCCAAGGGCGGTGTCGTCGTCGCCGGCACCGACGGGTCCCTGGCCGGTCTCGAGGAACTCGCCGCCGGGCAGCGCGCGGCCGGGGTCGAGGCCGTCGCCGTGCCGCCCGACCGGCTTCCCGACCTGGAGCCGTACCTGGCTCCCGGTCTCGCGGGCGGCATGCACTACCCGCAGGACGCCCAGGTGATGCCCGCCCTCGCGGCGGCGCACCTGCTGCGCGCCTCGAACGCCCGGCTGCTCACCGGCCGGGAGGTGACCGCGGTGCCGCGCGGCCCCGGCGGTGCGGTGCGCGGGGTGCGGACCGACCGGGGCCACATCCACGCCCCGGCCGTCGTCAACGCGGCCGGCACCTGGGGCGGCGAGATCGCCGCCCGCGCGGGCGTGTCCCTGCCGGTGCTGCCCCGGCGCGGCTTCGTCCTGGTCACCGAGCCGCTGCCGCCCCGCATCCGGCACAAGGTGTACGCCGCCGACTATGTGGGCGATGTCGCGAGCGACTCGGCGGCGCTGCAGACCTCCCCGGTGGTGGAGGGCACGCCCGCCGGGCCGGTCCTGATCGGCGCCAGCCGCGAACGGGTCGGCTTCGACCGGTCGTTGTCGCTCCCGGCACTGCGCGCGCTGGCGGCGGGCGCGACAGACCTCTTCCCGTTCCTCGCCGATGTCCGGGCCCTGCGCACCTACGTGGGCTTCCGGCCGTATCTGCCGGACCATCTGCCCGCGATCGGCCCGGACCCCCGGGCGCCCGGACTTCTCCACGCCTGCGGGCACGAGGGCGCGGGCATCGGTCTCGCCACCGGCACGGGCCGTCTGATCGCCCAGGCGCTGACCGGGCAGGCGCCCGACCTGGACCTCGGCCCGTTCCGGCCCGACCGCTTCACCGAGGAGGCCGAGTGAATCCGCTGGAGCTGGCGGGAGCCAGGCCCGGCCCCGCCTTCACGGTCACGTTCGACGGGCGGCCCGTCGAGGCGCTGCCCGGGCAGACGGTCGCCGCCGTGCTGTGGGCGGCGGGCATCACCTCCTGGCGCGCCACCCGGGGCGAGGGCCGTCCGCGCGGGGTGTTCTGCGGGATCGGCGTCTGCTTCGACTGCCTGGTGACCGTCAACGGCCGCCCCAACCGACGCGCCTGTCTGGTGCCGGTGCGGCCGGGGGACGTGATCGGCACACAGGAGGGCACGGGCCATGAGGGGGTGTGCCATGCGGACTGACCTGGTCGTGATCGGCGCAGGGCCGGCCGGTCTCGCCGCGTCCCTCGCGGCGGCCGCGCGGGGCACCCGGGTCGCGCTCGTCGACGGGGCGACGGAGCCGGGCGGGCAGTTCTACCGGCAGCCCGCCGCCGGGCTCGGGGCCGGGCGGCCCGAAGCGCTGCATCATCAGTGGCGGACCTGGGAGCGGCTGCGCGACGGACTCGCCGCCAGTGCCGTAGGGGTGCTGACCGATCATCATGTGTGGTGTGTGGAGCGCGGGTCCGGCCGCTTCGTCGTGCACGCGCTGCTCGGGCCGGAGCAGGAGGAGCCGGCCGAGGTGCACGCCCGTGCCGTGCTCCTGGCCACGGGCGGCTACGAGCAGGTGCTGCCCTTCCCCGGCTGGACCCTGCCGGGCGTCGTCACCGCCGGGGGCGCCCAGGCCATGCTCAAGGGCGGCCTGGTGGTGCCGGGGCCCCGAGCCGTCGTGGCCGGGACCGGGCCGCTGCTGCTGCCCGTGGCGACCGGGCTCGCGGCAGCCGGCGTCGAGGTCGCCGCGCTCGTCGAGTCCGCCGACCCCAAGCGCCTCGCCCGCCATGGCCCGGCGCTGGCCGGCAAGCTCCCCGAGGGCGCCGGATACGCCGCCCGGCTGCTGCGCCACCGCGTGCCGTTCCTCGCCCGTCACACCGTCGTCCGCGCCCACGGCGACGAGCGGCTGACCGGCGTCACGGTCGCCGCCCTCGACAGCCGCGGACGCGTCAGGACCGGCACCGAGCGGCACCTGCCCTGCGACACCCTGGCCGTCGGGCACGGCATGCTTCCGCACACCGACCTGGCGGAGGGTCTCGGCTGCGGCCTCGACGGCCTCGCCGTGGCCGTCGACACCGAGCAGCGCACGGACGTACCCGGCGTGTGGGCGGCCGGCGAGGCCACCGGCATCGGCGGCGCGGCCCTCGCCCTCGCCGAGGGACACATCGCCGGGTGCTCCGCCGCGGCGTACCTGCACGGCACCGCCCCCGACCCGGCCCCCGCAGCCCTCAAGGCCCGTACGCGGCTCAGGAGATCGGCCGCCGCCCTCGACGCCGCCTACGCGCCGCCCGCGCACTGGCCCGAGCAGATCACCGACGACACCGTGGTCTGCCGCTGCGAGGAGGTCACCGCCGGTGCCGTGCGCGACGCCCTGGACCTCGGGGCGGGTGACGTGCGCACCGTGAAGCTGCTCACCCGGGCCGGGATGGGCTGGTGCCAGGGCCGGATGTGCGCCGGCGCGGTCGCCGGCCTCGCCGGATGCCCGCCCGCCCCGGCCAGAAGGCCCCTCGCCCGTCCCGTGCCGCTCGGCGTCCTCGCACGGCAACATCCCCAGGAGGGACAGTCATGACCGATCACCGCCCCTGGCGCGGCGTCCTCGTCGCCACCGCGCTCCCGCTGAACGACGACCTCTCCGTGAACTACGACCAGTACGCCGAACACTGCGCCTGGCTCGTCGAGAACGGCTGCGACGGCGTCGTGCCGAACGGCTCCCTCGGCGAGTACCAGGTGCTCACCCCCGAGGAGCGCGCCCGGGTCGTCGAGACGGCCGTCGCCGCGATCGGCGGGCAGCGCGTCATGCCCGGCGTCGCCGCGTACGGGTCCGCCGAGTCCCGGCGCTGGGCCGAACAGGCGGGCGAGGCGGGCTGCGAGGCGGTGATGCTGCTGCCGCCGAACGCCTACCGCGCCGACGAGCGGTCCGTCCTCGCCCACTACGCCGAGGTCGCGAAGGCCGGCCTGCCGGTCGTGGCCTACAACAACCCGATCGACACCAAGGTCGACCTGGTGCCCGAGCTGCTCGCCCGGCTGCACGGCGAGGGGCACATCCGAGGTGTGAAGGAGTTCTCCGGCGATGTCCGCCGGGCCTACCGGATCGCCGAACTCGCCCCCGAACTGGACCTGTTGATCGGCGCGGACGACGTCCTGCTGGAGCTGGCCGTCGCGGGCGCCAAGGGCTGGGTCGCGGGCTACCCGAACGCGCTGCCCCAGGCCTCGGTCGAGCTGTACCACGCGGCCGTCGACGGCGACCTCGACACCGCGCGGGACCTGTACCGGCAGCTGCATCCGCTGCTGCGGTGGGACTCGCGGGTGGAGTTCGTCCAGGCCATCAAACTGTCCATGGACCTCGTCGGCCGCCACGGCGGGCCCTGCCGCCCGCCGCGCATGCCCCTGCTGCCCGAGCAGGAGGCCGCCGTCCGGGCCGCCACCGAGAAGGCCGTAGCGGCCGGATTGTCGTAGGGATCATGCGCAGCAGACTCGTCCTGCACGCCGTCGACTCGCACACCGAGGGCATGCCCACCCGGGTGATCACCGGCGGCGTCGGCAGCATCCCCGGCGCCACCATGAACGAGCGGCGGCTGTACTTCCGCGAACACCGCGACGACATCAAGCAGTTGCTGATGAACGAGCCCCGCGGCCACTCCGCCATGAGCGGTGCGATCCTCCAGCCGCCGACCCGCCCCGACTGCGACTGGGGCGTCGTCTACATCGAGGTCTCCGGCTATCTGCCGATGTGCGGGCACGGCACGATCGGTGTGGCGACCGTGCTCGTCGAGACGGGCATGGTCGAGGTCGTCGAGCCGGTCACCACCATCCGGCTCGACACCCCGGCGGGTCCGGTCGTCGCCGAGGTGGCGGTCGAAGACGGCGTCGCCAAGGCGGTGACGCTCCAGAACGTGCCCTCCTTCGCCGTCGCCCTCGACCGCGAGGCCACCCTCGCCGACGGGCGGACGGTGACGTACGACCTCGCGTTCGGCGGCAACTTCTACGCCATCCTGCCGCTGGAGCGGTTCGGTCTGCCCTTCGATCGGTCCCGCAAGGACGACATCCTCCAGGCGGGCCTGTCCCTCATGGCCGCCGTCAACGCCGAGGACCCGCCCGTCCACCCGGAGGACCCGTCCATCCACGGCCTCCACCACGTCTACCTGGCCGCCCCCGGCTCCACCGCCCGCCACTCCCGGCACGCCATGGCCATCCACCCCGGCTGGTTCGACCGCTCGCCCTGCGGCACGGGCACCAGCGCCCGCATGGCACAACTGCACGCGCGCGGCGAACTCCCGCTGCACACCGAGTTCGTGAACGAGTCCTTCATCGGCACCCGGTTCACCGGCAGACTGCTCGGCACGACCGAGGTGGCCGGCCGCCCGGCCGTACGGCCCAGCTTCACGGGACGCGCCTGGATCACCGGCACCGCCCAGTACCTGCTGGACCCCGACGACCCGTTCCCCGCCGGGTTCGTCCTGTAGCCCCGACCACGAGAGGACACAGCGACCGTCATGGCTGCCCCGCGGCACACCCCCGCCCTGCCCCTGCTGGGCAGCAGGAAGCCCAGCCACCGGGAGCGGGTGGCGGACGCGCTGCGGGCCGCCCTGATCGCCGGTGAACTGCGCCCCGGCGAGGTCTACTCGGCCCCCGGCCTCGCCGCCCGCTTCGGGGTCTCCGCCACCCCCGTGCGCGAGGCCATGCTCGACCTCGCCAAGGAGGGCCTGGTCGACACCGTGCCCAACAAGGGCTTCCGCGTCACGGCCGTCTCCGAGCGCCAACTCGACGAGTACACCCACATCCGGGCGCTGATCGAGATCCCCACGACGGCCGGCCTGGCCGTCACCGCCGACCCGGTGGCGCTGGAGGCACTGCGCCCGGTCGCCCAGGAGATCGTCACCTCCGCGGCGGCCGGTGACCTCATCGCGTACGTCGAGGCCGACCTCCGCTTCCACCTCGGCCTGCTGGCCCTCGCCGGCAACGACCATCTCGTCGACGTCGTACGGGACCTCAGACGCCGCTCCCGGCTGTACGGGCTGACCGCACTCGCCGGGCAGGGGCGGCTGGAGGCGTCGGCGGAGGAGCACCTGGAGATCCTGGACGCGCTGCTCGCCCGGGACGAGGAGGCCGTACGGACGGTGATGACCCGGCACCTCGGGCATGTCCGGGGCCTGTGGGCAGCGCCCTGACCGTCCGGATCACAGGTCCAGCACGAGGCGCTTCCCACGGCAGCGGGACACACAGATGAGCATGGTCTCGCCCGCCGCGCGTTCGTCGTCGGTGAGTACCGAGTCGCGGTGGTCCGGTTCGCCCTCCAGGACGTCGGTCTCGCACGTGCCGCAGGTGCCCTCGGTGCAGGAGAACAGCACCTCGACCCCGGCGGCGCGTACGGCGTCGAGCACGGACACGTCCGGTGCGACCGTGAGTGTTCTGCCGCTCTGTGCCAGCTCCACCTCGAACCCGGTGTCGCCGCCCGTCTCCTGCTCCTTCGGCCGGAACCGCTCGACGCGCAGCCCCCCGGACGGGCTCCTGGCCTCCACCGCGTCCAGCAGCGGGCCGGGCCCGCAGCAGTAGACCAGCGTGCCCTCGGGTACGTCGTCCAGCACCGAGGGCAGGTCCAGCAAGCCCGTCTCGTCCTCGGGAGCGATCGTCACCCGGTCGCCGTACCGGCCCAGTTCCTCGCCGAACGCCATGGACCGGCGGGTGCGACCGCCGTAGAGCAGCGTCCACTCGGCGCCCGAGGCCTCGGCCGCCGCCAGCATCGGCAGGATCGGGGTGATGCCGATGCCGCCCGCGACGAACCGGTAGCTCGGGGCGGGCTCCAGGCCGAAGTTGTTCCGGGGACCGCGCACCCGGACCTTGTCGCCCGGCCCCACCTGCTCGTGCACATGGGCTGATCCACCCCGCCCGTCGGGCTCGCGCAGCACCGCGATCCGCCAGGCCGACCGGTCCGCCGGGTCGCCGCACAGCGAGTACTGCCGCTCCAGGCCGGGGCCGAGCACGACATCGATGTGGGCGCCCGGTTCCCAGCCCGGGAGCGGCTCGCCCAGCGGGTGGCGCAGGGTGAGGGCGAGCACGCCGTCGGCGGCGAACTCACGCCGCTCGACGACGAGTTCGGCTTCGTACACGCTCATGAGCTGTTCCCTCGCGGCTCGTGGACGGAGTGCCCCTGCGGGTGGGCGAGCATCCACTCCCACATCTCGACCGGGTCCTGCGCGGTGTGCTCACGGCCGCAGTGGCAGGTGCCGTGCAGGACGTCGGTGCCGGGCAGCCAGTCGATGCGGTAGATCTCGCCGGTCCTGGACGAAGAGGCTGACGTCACTGGACCTTCTCCAGGGGCTTGTCGCCCTCCTCGACCAGCCGGGCGAGGATACGGCGGGCGGCCAGACCACCGGTGTCGATGTTGATGCTGAGTTCCTGGTAGCCGGTGCGCTCGGTGCCGAGCGTCTTCTGCAGCAGGTTGAGCGCGGTGACGTCCTGCATCACGACCGTGTGGTTGTTGCCCCGCAGGAACTCGGTGACCTCGGCGTCGTCCGTCGCCCAGTCGCGCGAGACGGCCCAGAAGTCGTACACCTTGCCGTCGCCGGACGGAGTGATCGCGTAGGTGATCTCCGTGTGGAAGCCGTTCGGGTCGCTGCCGTCCGGCTCGGGCAGCACCCCGACCGGGGCGATGCGGCTGTGCAGCAGATACAGGCAGGGGGCGTGGTACTCGATGTCCTGCCAGCGGGTGATCCGGCCCTCGATGCCGGTGGACTTGGCGTAGAACGGCGGGCAGTCTGCGTCGTCCATGTGCCGGCTCACCCGGACGATCCCGGCGCCCTCGTCGACCTCCGTGGTGATCGGCGTCTCGGCGACCTCGGGGGTGCCGATGTACCCGCCGTGCAGATACGTCTCGTGGGAGAGGTCGAGGAGGTTGTCGACGAGCAGGCCGTAGTCGCAGTCGATGGGCTCCATGCCGCGCACGGTGACCCAGCCGGGGGAGTCCAGGTGCCGGGCGCGGGGGATGGTCTGCGGGTCGGCGAGCGCCGGGTCGCCGATCCACACCCAGATCAGCGAGTCCTGCTCGACGACCGGGTAGGAGGCGACCCGGGCGGTGCGCGGCACCCGTTTCTGTCCCGGCACGTACACGCACGTACCGGTCGTGTCGTAGGTGAACCCGTGGTACCCACACACGATCCGGTCGCCGTCCAGCCGCGTCGGCGCCTCGGAGAGCGGATACCGGCGGTGCACACACCGGTCGTGCAGGACGACCGGCGTGCCGTCCTCCTCGGTCCGGTACAGCACGAGCGTCTCACCGAGGATCGTCCGGCCGAGCAACTCCCGCCCGACCTCGTGACTGTAGGCGGCGACGTACCACTGGTTCCTGGCGAAGGCGGTCATGTGAGGCATGGGGGTCGGCTCCCGTCTCTGGTGGTGCCGACATCGTCCTGGCGGCCTTCGGGGCGCCGCAACGGGCCTTCCGTCAGGCGGAAGTCCCTTCCGGGGAAAGCAGTTTCCGAATCAAAAAGTGAAATCGAAACGGAATTCTGGACTTTATTGTCGCGGCGGATTGTCTTAGTCTGGATGCATGGAAAAGACAAGAACGCAGTTCTACGTAGTGAAACGCGGTGACAATCTCACCAAGATCGCGCGGATGCATCACGTGACCCTGGATCAGATTCTGGAGTGGAACCCTCAGATCGAGGATCCTGACCTCATTCATCCCGGCCAGCGAGTGCGCGTGGCCCCGCCCCAAGAACAGGACGGTGAGGACGGCGAGTACGCGCCCTTTCCAGGCGCAGACTTCTTTCAAGCGTCAGTGACGAGTCCCGTCATCGAGGCCATGGGCTACCGCCTCATCGACGAGAACTGCTCGGTGTATTCCGGCGGTCCTGATGCGACCTGGAGCCCGGCGGACCAGAAGTCGTACGCCAAGTGGCAGCGCAAGCTCGGTTTCAGCGGCGCCGACGCCGACGGTATTCCGGGTCGGACATCCTGGAACAAGCTCCATGTGCCCGCAGTGTACGAATGACCAGAACCGAAAGCCGGACGGCCCGTACGCGCAGCCGGATGAACGGCTCGCGTAACGGGCCGCCGCGGACCGCTTGGCGTGCCCGGGCCCGGGCGCGTATCGCCTATCTCGAAACGGAGCTGCACCACGAGAGCACCAGACGGGTTCGTGGCGACCGGACGGCGCTCGTCGAGGGAATGCGAGGGCATCTCGAAAAAGCCCGGGCGGCTGCGGACGAGGATTTCGGATGGCGGAAACTGTGGTCGGGATCGGCGGCCCGTGAAGGCGTGTGCTCGAATATTCGCAGCGCCGAGGTATTGCTGATTCAACTGGTTTCCGATGCGGAAGTCGCGGGCCGCGCCAGTGAGATCATGGCACTGGTCAAGGATCACCTGGAGACCGACGACCCCCGCCGTACACGGCTCGCCCTGCGGCTGCGCCCCGTCATCGCAGGCGACATCACACCGAGCGACCGGGATCTCATGGCCAGGGCGCTCGACGCCGCCTACAGCAGCCTGGACGACGAACTGGCCCGGGTGCGCAGCCTGCGCAACATCCTCTGGGCCGCCACCGTCCTGGTGATCATCGGCGTGGTCAACCTGGCCCTCTACGGATGGCTCTCGCCCAGTTCGCTGAGCCTGTGCTTCTCGCCCCAGGGCGGCTCCACAGGCGCGGTGACGGTCGTGTGCCCCACCGCCGAGTACCACAACGAGCCCGCCGACACCGACCCGAGCAGGCTGGCCGGCGCGACGGACATCCTGACCGTCGAGATCGCCGGGCTCGCCGGTGCCGCCCTCACCGTCATCGCGTCGCTGCGCCGCATCCGGGGCACCGACTCCCCCTACATGCTCCCCCTGGCGTCGGCGGTGCTGAAGCTCCCCACCGGTGCCCTGTCGGCCTTCCTCGGACTGCTGCTGATCCGGGGTGCCTTCGTCCCCGGGCTCAGTGACCTGGACAGCAGGGCGCAGGTCCTCGCCTGGGCCGCGGCCTTCGGCGCAGCACAGCACCTGGTGACCCGGCTCGTCGACGACCGCGCGCAGATGACGCTGTCGGAGGTGGGCAAAACCACCGAAGCCGTGCTCGATCCCGAGAGGGTCGCCGTCAAGGAGGGGCTACCGGCGTCTGCCGCCGGATCGCCCAACGGAGCGGGACCGCACGACGAGCCGGAAGAGGCGGCGAGCGGGGACGGCGACGACGACGGGCCCGCCCCCGACGGGAAACCCGCTCACCGCCGCAGCGGTGCGTGAGCCGTCTCCGGCAGCCGCAGATACACCAGCGACGACAGCAGGCAGAGCACGGCGACGTACCACGGGAACAGCCCAGAGTGCCCCAGCTCCTTGAACAGGGTGCCGACGTACGGAGCCGTGCCGCCGAAGAGGGCCACCGTCAGCGAGTAGGGGAAGCCGATACCGGCCGCGCGCACCCGGGGCGGGAAGATCTCCGCGTTCACGGCCGCGCTGATCGAGGTGAAACCGGTCAGCAGCACCATGCCCGCGCACTGCACGAGCAGCAGCACGGCGAACGAGTCGCGCAGGCTGTGCAGCAGCGGCACCGTGAGCAGGGCGAAGCCCAGGCCGAAGAAGAGCAGCAGGGGGCGGCGGCCGAAGCGGTCCGAGAGCAGTCCGCCGAGCGGCTGCAGCAGGGCGAAGAAGGCCAGTGAGATCGTGCCGGCGAGCAGCGCGTCCGACTTCTCCAGGCCCGCGTTGAGTTCGGCGTACGTCGGCAGATACGACGTCCATGTGTAGTAGGCGATGGTGCCGCCCGCCGTGATGCCGCAGATCAGGAGCGACTCGCGCGGGTGCCGGCGCAGCGCCTCGAACAGACCGGGGCGCGGGGCCTGCTGCTGCTCGGTGCTGCGGGTCTCCTGCGCGCCCTGCCGGATCCAGAAGCCGACCAGGCTCAGCACGGCCCCGAGCACGAACGGGACCCGCCAGCCCCAGCCGTTCATCTGCCCGTCGCTCAAGCTGTCCACCAGCAGCGTGGCGATGCCGGAGGCGACGAGCTGCCCCACGGTCGTCGACACGTACTGGAAGCTGGAGAACAGCCCGCGCCGGCCGGGGCCCGCCGACTCCACCAGGAAGGTCGTCGAGGCCGCGAACTCGCCGCCCACCGACAGGCCCTGCAGCAGCCGGGCGAGGACGAGGACCACCGGCGCCAGCACGCCCACCGAGGCGTAGGTCGGGGTGAGCCCCACCAGCAGGCTGCTGCCGCCCATCAGCAGGATGGTGACCGTCAGCGCGGCCCGCCGCCCGTGCCGGTCCGCGACCGCGCCCATCAGCAGCCCGCCGACCGGCCGCATGAAGAAGCCCACCGCGAAGACCGCGAACGTGGACAGCAGCGGCACCAGCGAGTTGTCCGCGCTCGCGGGGAAGACCTGGGCGGCGATATAGGTCGCCAGGAACGTGTAGGCGTACCAGTCGTACCACTCCACGGCGTTGCCCACGGAGGCGGCGAGGAGCTGGCGGACGGGCCGTTTCGTCGGCGGGGAAACCGTCTGCGTCTCTGTCACGCCCCTCACCCTCCCCTGCCAACGCCCGGGCACACCTTCCGTACCGGCGACTTTCACATGAGTGTCACCAGCCCCTTCCTTGGCGTTTGGTGTCCCTGAAACACTCCTTCCGCGCAGATTCCGTCATGTTCCGGCCATCCAGCACCTCAGGATGAGAGGTCTGTCCTTCATGTCCGAAGTAAACCGGCGCCGCTTTCTTCAACTCGCGGGTGCCACCACGGCCTTCAGTGCGCTGTCCGCCAGCATCCAGCGTGCCGCCGCGCTTCCGGCGAACCACCGCACCGGGTCGATCGAGGATGTCGAGCACATCGTCGTCCTGATGCAGGAGAACCGTTCCTTCGACCACTACTTCGGGACCCTGAGAGGCGTCCGCGGCTTCGGCGACCCGCGTCCGGTCACGCTCGACAACGGCAAACCGGTCTGGCACCAGGAGAAGGACGGCAAGGAGATCCTGCCGTTCCACCCGGACGCCGACGACCTCGGCATGCAGTTCCTGGAGGGCCTGCCGCACTCCTGGCCCGACGGCCATCAGGCCTACCGCGGCGGCAAGTACGACCGGTGGGTGCCCGCCAAGGGCACCACGACCATGGCGTACCTGACCCGCGAGGACATCCCCTTCCACTACGCGCTCGCCGACTCCTTCACCGTCTGCGACGCCTACCACTGCTCGTTCATCGGCTCCACCGACCCGAACCGCTACTACATGTGGTCCGGATACACGGGCAACGACGGCACCGGCGGCGGCCCGGTCCTCGGCAACGACGAACTCGGCTACGGCTGGACGACCTACCCCGAGCGCCTGGAGCAGGCCGGCATCTCCTGGAAGATCTACCAGGACATCGGCGACGGCCTGGACGCGGCCGGCTCCTGGGGCTGGATCGAGGACGCCTACCGGGGCAACTACGGCGACAACTCGCTGCTGTACTTCGACAAGTACCGCAATGCCAAGCCCGGCGATCCCTGGTACGACAAGGCCCGCACCGGCACGAACGCCAAGGCGGGCGAGGGCTACTTCGACCGGCTGAAGGCGGACGTCAAGGCGGGCAGGCTGCCCCAGATCTCCTGGATCGCCGCCCCGGAGGCCTTCTCCGAGCACTCCAACTGGCCGTCGAACTACGGAGCCTGGTACATCGCGCAGGTCCTGGACGCCCTCACCTCCAACCCGGAGGTCTGGTCGAAGACCGCCCTGTTCATCACGTACGACGAGAACGACGGCTTCTTCGACCACGTGGTGCCGCCGCTGCCGCCCAAGGACGCCTCCCGCGGCCTGTCCACCGTCGACGTCTCCCTCGACCTCTTCCCTGGCGACGCCAAGAACACGGCCGGTCCGTACGGCCTCGGCCCCCGGGTGCCGATGCTGGTCGTCTCGCCGTGGAGCAAGGGCGGCTACGTCTGCTCGGAGACCCTCGACCACACCTCGATCCTGCGGTTCATGGAACGCCGCTTCGGTGTGGGCGAGCCCAACATCTCGCCCTGGCGCCGGGCCGTCTGCGGTGATCTGACGGCCGCGTTCGACTTCTCCCGCAAGGACCCGCGGCCGGTCCCGCTGCCCGGCACCGACGCGTACGAGCCGCAGGACCGCGAACGCCACCCCGACTACAAGCCGGCCCCGCCCGCCGATCCGCGCATGCCCCGGCAGGAACGCGGCCTGCGCCGCACCCGGCCGCTGAAGTACGCCCCGCACGTGGACGCCTCGGTCGACGCCGCCGCCGGGAAGCTCACCCTCGCCTTCGCCTCCGGGCTGAAGGCCGGCGCCGCCTTCCACATCACCTCAGGCAACCGCTCCGACGGCCCCTGGATGTACACCACGGAGGCCGGCAAGTCCCTCTCCGACACCTGGAACTCGGCCTACTCGGCGGGCTCGTACGACCTGACCGTGCACGGCCCGAACGGCTTCGTGCGGGTCTTCAAGGGGTCGAACAAGAAGGCCGGCTGCGAGGTCACCGCACGCCACACCGGTGACGACGTGGAACTGACCTTCACCAACAAGGGCTCCGGCACGGCACGGCTGAAGCTCTCCGACCGTTACGGCACCAAGCCCTCGACCGTCACCGTCCGCCCGGGCGCGACGGTACGGCGGACCGTCGACCTCGACCGCAGCCGCCGCTGGTACGACCTGACCGTCACCGCCGAGGGCGACGCGGCGTTCCTGCGGCGGTTCGCGGGGCACGTCGAGAACGGCCGGCCGGGTGTGAGCGACCCGGCGATCGTCACCGGGTAGCCGGGAAGAGGTGCCCCGGATCGTGCGGCCGGGGCACCAACGCCGGTTCGGCCGTGGCCGAGCCGGGTTCCAGGGCCAGGACGGCGGCCACCGGATGGTCGTCGTCCACCGGACGGTCGTGGTCCACGGGCGCCGCCCTGCTGAGCAGCACCACGCCCCAGGACGCCAGGCCGGCCCCGGCGAGCGCGAGCAGCACGCCCGCCGCGCCGCCCTGCAGGCGTTCGCCCAGCAGCGACAGCCCGATCACCGCGGCGGCCAGCGGGTTGGCCAGGGTCACCATCGCGAGCGGGGCCCCCAGACCGCCCCGGTACGCCACTTGCGACAGCAGCAGCCCGCCGGCCGCGAAGGCCGCCACGAGCAGTGCCACCCCGACCACCTGGACGCTCAGCAGCGGACCCGAGCGGTCCGTCGCGGCCACCGTCACGGTCTGGGTGAGGGCCGAGGCGACTCCCGACGCGATGCCGGACGCGGTCGCGTGCCGCAGCCCCGGGCGGGCGCCCGGCCGGGACAGCACCCCGAGGAGGGCAGCGGTGGCACCCGCCACCGCCAGCGCCTCGGGAACGCTCAGCACGTCGTCGGGCGCCGGGCCGGACGCCGTGACCAGGATCGCGCCCAGGCCGAGAAGCGTCAGCGCGGTGCCCTTCCACTCCACCGCGCTCACCCGCCGCCCCGCGAGCCGCGCCCCCATGGGCACCGCCGCGACCAGGGTGAGCGCGCCGAGCGGCTGGACCACGGTCAGCGGTCCGTACCTCAGGGCCACGACGTGCAGCAGCGCGGCCGACGCGTTCAGTCCGACCGAGCACCACCAGGCGCCGCTGCCGAGCAGCCGCAGCACGCCCGAGCCGGGGGAGCGGGAGGCGAGCCGCTCCTGGGCGACCGCCGCTGCCGCGTAGGCGACGGCGGAGACGAGGGACAGGGCGACGGCGACGGCCACGGCGTTCATCGGCCTGCCCCCGCGAGTGCCTGCTCCTCGGATCGCGCCTGCGCCGGTACGAGCCTGCCCTGCGCGCGGCCCGCCGTGGTCGCCGTGCGGTGCGGCGCGTGCACGACCGCGAGCGCGAGGCCGAGCAGGGCCGTCGCCACGATCGCGTCCAGCCAGTAGTGGTTCGCGGTGCCGACGATCACCAGCAGTGTCAGCAGCGGATGCAGCAGCCAGAGCCGGCGCCACCGTGACCGGGTCGCGACGATCAGGCCGATCGCCACCATCAGGGCCCAGCCGAAGTGCAGCGACGGCATCGCCGCGAACTGGTTCGAGAGGGAGTCGGTGGCGGGATCGCCGTAGACCGACGGCCCGTACACGCGCGCCGTGTCCACCAGGCCGGTCGCGGCCAGCATCCGGGGCGGCGCGAGCGGGAACAGCAGGTGCAGCGCCAGCGCGGCGGCGGTGACGGCGGCCAGGACCCGGCGGGCCCACACGTAGTGGGCCGGGCGGCGCAGATAGAGCCAGACCAGGAAGGCGACGGTGGCCGGGAAGTGGACGGCCGCGTAGTAGGTGTTCGCGACATGCGCCAGACCGTCGCCGTGCAGCAGCAGGGACTGCACCGCCCCCTCGCCGGGCAGATGGACCGCTCGCTCGAAGTCCCACACGCGGTGCGCGTTGTGGAAGGCCTCGCCGGTGTGGCCCGTGGCGAGTTGCCGCCCGAACTTGTAGACGAGGAAGAGCCCCGCGACGAGCAGGAGCTCCCGGACGAGCGGCGGTCGGGCTATGACGTGCGGCGGTCGCGCTGTCGCGTCGGACCCCGCCGGCGCAGGCTCGGTGCGGGCATTCATCCCCCGGCCCCTTCGGTCACGGTGGTGCTGTTATCGGTACGAGTGCGTACCGATACGCCAGTGTACCGATACGGTCGCGTTCCGGTACACTGGCGTATCGATAGACGTAGAACACACTGCCGGCCGGAATTTTTCGGCCGCCCGACGAAAGCCAGGAGCAGAGCCATGACGTCGCAGGCTGGGGACCGACCCGAGCCGGTCGGTGCCACGCGCCGCTCCAAGATCACGCCCGAGCGTGAGCAGGAGTTCTTCGAGGCCGTGCTGGAGCAGCTCCGCGAGTGCGGCTACGACTCCGTCACCATGGAGGGGATCGCCGCCAGCACCCGCTGCAGCAAGTCCACGCTCTACCGGCAGTGGAAGACCAAACCCCAGTTCGTGGCGGCGGCGCTGCGCTCCCACCGGCGGACGCGCTGCATCGACACCGGCTCGCTCGCGGACGACCTGCGCGAGGCCGCCCGGGCGGCGGGAGAGCTGTCAGGCCGGGACACCAAGCTCCTCCAGGCGCTCGCCCACGCGGCCCCGCAGGACCCGGAACTGCAGCGCGCGTTGCGCGAGGCGCTGGTCGAACCGGAGATCGCCGCGCTGAAGGAGATCATCCGGCGCGGGGTCGAGAGGGGAGAGGTGCCCGCCGATCATCCGGCGCTGGAGTACATCCCGGCGCAGATGTTCGGCGTCCTGCGCATCCGGCCCGTCCTGGAGGGTGAGTACGCGGACCCGGACTACCTGGTGCGCTTCGTGGAGGCCGCCGTGCTCCCGGCTCTGGGCCTGAGATGAGACCCGGGCCGCCGTCCGTCGGATGACAGGACGGTGACCCGACCGCGCCGACCCGTGGGGACGGGGGCGGCGCGCACCCCCCGGCCGGGTGGGGTTCCCCTGTGAGCGGCGGGGGCGCCCCACCCGGCCGACCGGTTGCGGGCGGGGCGGTCGTTCCTTGTCAGACGTCCTGGCCGTTGCCGCTGCCCGTCGACACCTTGATGCCCTTGGCGATGTCGTCGAGGACGGACTCCTTCTGGCCGGCGTCCACGCCGAACCGGACGACGACCATCTGCTTCGCGTTCGCGGGGGAGGGGAACGCGAGCGACTCCACGATGCCGTCGGCGCCCTTGGTGGTGACGGCCTTCCAGCGGACCAGGTAGCCCTTCTGCCCGGCCACGGTCACCGCCTTGGAGGCCAGTACGTCGTGCGAGGTGATCCCGCCGTAGGACTTGCCGCCGTAGGACTCGTCGGCGTTGGCCGAGATGTCCGCCTTGGCGATCTCTTCGGCGGTGCTGCCCTTGGTGCCGAGGGCCAGGGCCGGTGCGGAGTAGGCTCCGCCCTTCGTGCAGGTCGAGGAGGTGTCGCCGGGGCACTTGTAGGAGTCGTCGGACGTGAGTTGCGCGCCGACCGTGATCTCCTGGCCGTACCAGCCCTCCGGGATCGGCATGCTGATCCCGCTGACGCCGTCGGTCACCGACCCGCTCCTGATCTTCGGCGGCTCGGACTGCTCGGGAGACGGGCTCTGACCACCGGGTCCGCCGGAACCTCCGGAGCCGCCATTGCCTCCGGATCCCCCCGACCCGCCCGGCCCGCCGAACGGCCCGCCCTGGCCACCGGTTCCGCCCGGGCCGCCCGGTCCCTGCGAAGTGGCCGAACCGCCGCCCGAGCCGCCGTTGTCGGTCAGCGCGTACACGCCGACACCGATGCTCGCGAGTACAACGACGGCCGCCGCGACGGCAATCCCGATCCGCAGCCGGCTTCCACGGGCGGCCGGGGGTGTGGCGGGGTAGCCGGGATAGGCACCGGCGCCCGGGTACCCGGGGGTGTTCGGGTACGGGGCCGGCCCTGGGGGTTGGCCGGGGGTGCCCGGGTATCCAGGGGTGCCTGGGTATGCGGTGGCGCCGGGGTGTCCGGGGGCGCTCGGATGTCCGGTGGTGCCTGGGTATCCGGGAGGGCCCGGGTGCCCGGCGGCGCTGCCATGCCCGGCAGCGTCTGGATGTACGGCAGCGGTCGGATCCCCCGCCGGGGCTGAACCACCTGCGGCGCCCGAGTCTGTCGCGGCCGCCGGGTCTCCCGCAGCCGCCGGATTCACCGCGGAGCCGGAGCCTGCCGCAGGGGCGTGATCGCCTGCAGCGGGCGAGTGCCCCGCAGCGGAACTCGTGGCAGCGGCCGAGCTGTCCGCGGTGTTCGAGTCCCCCGCGCGCGCCGAGCCCTCGGCAGCGGCCGGATCCCCCGTGGCGGAGCCTATGGCGGGAGCCGGGCCGGGCGTGGTGCCCGAGTCCTTCGCCGCACCCGGATCCCCCGCAGAAGCCGAACCCTCCTCAGCCGCCGGATGCGTCGGCGGTTGTGCCGGACGGATGCGGGCCGTCCAGGCCTTGCCGTCCCACCAGCGCTCGGTGGCGGGCCCGTCACTTTTCTGTCCGGGGTCCGGGTACCACCCGGAAGGAGTCTCCTGCGTCATGCCCCCACCGTATGAGGCGTCGGTGAAAGAGGCATGAGAGGAGTCGACCAGGATCGGTCATTCCAGGAGCAAGCGGGTCGGACGCAGGCGGGTGGGCGGTGGCAGCCGCAGCCCGTCCCGGCCCGGGGTCACCGACCCCAGCACGCTGGGATGCCGGGCACCGGTGCTCGCGGGTGAGGTGCCGGGCAGGCCGTGCAGGGTCAGGAATCCCAGGACGGCGAAGGCGTAGGCCTCCTTCGCCCCGGACGGCAGCCCCAGTTCGTCCGAGGCGCGCACCGCCACCCCGGGCAGCAGATCCCCGAGCATCCTCATCAGGACCGGGTTGCGCGTCCCGCCGCCCGAGGCGACCACCTCCGTCGCGCCCACCGCCCGCACGGCGTCCGCCACGGTCCGGGCCGTGAGCATCGTCAGGGTGGCGACGACGTCCTCGGCGGGCAGCGTCCCGAACCCGGCCAGCGCGTCCCGCAGATGACCGAGATGGAACAGTTCCTTGCCCGTCGTCTTGGGCGCGGGCAGCGCGTAGCGCGATCGCCCTCGCGACCTCGCGCGGGGGAGGCGTCTTCTGGGACCGCTCCGCCGCGAACTCCGGTGTCTCGTCCAGCCGCAGCCTGAGCCACAACGCCCCGAGCCCCAGCGGCAGCGTCAGCAGGAACGGCAGCCGCCAGCCCCACGCGCCGAGCTGCTCCTCGGTCAGCGCGGTGGCGAGCAGCGCCGCGGCGCCCGCACCGCCCAGCAGCCCCAGTGCCACCGTGAACGACTGCCACGATCCGTACAGCCCCCGCCGGCCCGGCGGTGCGAACTCGGTCATCACCGACACCGCACCGCCGAACTCCCCGCCGGCCGACAGCCCTTGGAGCACCCGAAGGAAGGTGAGCAGCCAGGGCGCCAGCGCGCCCGCCTGGGCGTACGTCGGCAGCACGCCGATCAGCGTCGTCGCCACCGTCATCAGCGTGATCACCAGGACCAGCACCGGCCGACGGCCGACGCGGTCCCCGAGACGGCCGAAAAGCGCCGCCCCGACCGGTCGGAAGAAGAACGCGAGCGCGAACGACGCGTACGTCTTCACCAGAGCCTCGATCTCGCTGCCGCCCTCCGGTGTGAAGAACCGCGCCGCGATGATCGTCGCGAAGTAGCCGTAGACGCCGAACTCGTACCACTCGATGAGATTGCCCACCGACCCCGCGACCAGCGCCCGCCGGCCGCGCCGTGTGTCCCGTCCCTGGTGAATGGACGTCACCTCCCGTACCGTTGTGCCTTGTTGACCCGAAGGCGGCTGGTGACGGGCCGAATGCGTCGTCCGATCGCCGTCGGCTTCACCCGTCACGGCAACAGGTGCCCGGACCGCCCTCCACTCAGGCAATCGGACGGCTACGCTCGACGTCTGTACGTCGTTCGGGCGACTTGGGGAGGTAGCGGGATGACGGAGGTACGGCCCACGGCCGGCGCCTCGGCTTCCCTTTGGGAGCGCGACGACGAAGTCGCCGACGTCGCGCGGGCGGTCGACGGCCTGTGCGCGGACCGCTCCTCGTCCGGCGGACTGCTGGTCTTCCGGGGCGAGGCCGGACTCGGGAAGACCACGCTGCTGGCCGAAACCCGCCGCATCGCCGAGGCCCGCGGCTGCACGGTCTGGTCGGCACGCGGCGGCGAGACCCTCAGGTCGGTCCCCTTCAACGTGGTACGGCAGTTGCTGCAGCCGGCACTGGTGTCGATGCTCCCCGAGGAGGCACGCGAGTACCTCGGCGACTGGTACGACATCGCCGGCCCCGCCCTCGGCATAGCGGACCCCGGCGACCGGCAGGCCGACCCGCAGGGCGTGTGCGACGGACTGGTCGCCGCCGTGCGCCGGCTCGCCCGCCGGGACTGGCCGCTGGTGCTGCTGATCGACGACGCCCACTGGGCCGACCAGGAGACCCTGCACTGGCTCGCCGGGCTCGCCGAGCGCCTCGACGAGATGTCCGTGCTGGTCGTGGTCACCCGCCGCCCCGGCGAGGTCTCCGGCACCAGCGCCCGCCACCTCGACACCGTCGCCGCCGCCGCGGACGGCCCCGTCGCGACGCTGAGCGCCCTCACTCCGGACGCGACGGCCGGACTCACCCGCGCCACCCTCGGCCCGCACGCCGACGCCGCGTTCTGCCGCGAGGTCTGGGCCGTCACCGCCGGAAACCCCTACGAGACCGTCGAACTCCTCGCCAAGGTCCAGGACAGCGAACTCGAACCGGTCGAGGCCCGGGCCGGGGACTTGCGCGAACTGAACCGCTCGGCCCGCGGCGGCGGCCTCGTCGCCCGCCTGGAGGAACTCGGCATCGACGCGACGCGGTTCGCCTGGGCCGCCGCGATCCTCGGCACCGACATCTCCACCGACCTGGTCGCCAAGCTCGCCACCCTTGGGCCCGACGACGCCCGCCGCTGCGCCGAACTGCTGCGCACCGCCCGCATCCTCACCACACCCGACCCCGCGACCGGCCGCAGCGCCGACGGCGACCTGGAGTTCGTCCACCCGCTGATCGCCACCGCCGTCTACAACTCCATACCCGACGCCCTGTGCACCGCCATGCACGGCATCGCCGCCCGGATCGTCACCGACGAGGGGCGCGGCGCCGCCGCGGCCGCCCGCCACCTCCTCGAAGTCCACCCGGACGACGACGAGGAACTCGTGGGGCAGCTGCGCGAGGCCGCCCGCGAGCACCTCGCCGTCGGCGCCCCCGACGCCGCCCGCCGCTGCCTGGAGCGCGCCCTGGAGGAACCGCCCCGGCCCGAGTCCCACCCGCACGTGCTGTACGAACTGGCCGAGGCCACCTTCCTGACCGCGCCCGCCCGCACCATCGGCCATCTGCGGACCGCGCTCGGCATGCCCGGCCTCGGCGGGGACAAGCGGGTGGACGCCGTCTTCCGGCTCTCCCAGGCGCTGCTCCACAACGACCAGCTGGAGGAGGCGGTTCGCACGGTCGAGGCGGAGGCCGCGCGGCTGAGGCCCGGGCCCGCCCGGATGCGGCTCCAGGCCGTGCACTTCATGTGGGAGGGCATACACGCCGGCGAGGCCACCTCGCCCGACCGCTCCCGGCGGCTCGCCGACCTCGCCGCCACCTGCACCGGCCGGGACAACTCCGAACGCGCGCTGCTGATGCTGCGCGGCTTCGACGCCCTCATGCACGGCGAGAACGCGGAGGAGGTCGCCGAACTGTGCGACCGCGCCCTCGTCAACGGCCGCCTGGCCCCGGGGCTCGGCTGGACCGACACCGAGTGGGGCATCGAACTGCTGCTGATGCTGGCCAACGCGTACGCCTTCACCGACCGCCTCGACCGCGCCGAGACCCTCTACAACGAGGCCCTGCGCGCCTACGAGACGGCCGGCTGGAGCGGCGGCCACCTCGCCCTCGCTCATGCCTACGTCGGGCTCGGCCACCGCAGGCGGGGCCGTCTGAAGGAGGCGGAGTCGTCCCTGCGCGAGTCGCTGCGCCTCGCCGAGCGCGTCGGCCGTGGTCTGCCGCTGTACTGGTCCGCGACCTGCAACCTCGTCGACACGCTGCTCGCCCGCGGCCATGTCCAGGAGGCCTGGGAGGTCGCCGAACGGTACGGCTTCGCCCCGCCCTACCCCTCCACCATCGTCCTGCCGGACCCGCGTTCGGTGCGCGGGAGGCTGCTGCTGGCCGTCGGCCGCACCAAGGACGGCATCAACGAACTGGAGGCCGCCGAGAAGGCGGCGGCGGCACGCGGCCACCACAACCCCGTGCTCGTCCCCTGGGCGGCCGATCTCGCCCGGGCCCTCAGCACCGCGGACCCGGCCCGTGCCGCCCGGCTCGCCGTCGACGTCCGCCGGCAGGCCGAGCGCTTCGGCACGGACACCGCCATCGGCGAGGCCCTGCGCTGCGCCGCCGCCCTGGAGACGGGCCAGCGCGCGGTCCGGCTCGCCGCCCAGGCGGTCACCTACTTGGAGGCGTCGCCCTGCCAGTACGAGCACGCGGCGGCCCGCATCGAGTTCGGCATCGCGGCCCGCTCGGTGAGCGACCTCGAACGCGGCCTGGACCTGGCGGTCTCGTGCGGCGCGGACGGACTGGCGGAGCGGGCGCGGGCCGTGCTCAAGGCCGGCGTCGGACCGGCGTAGCTCAGACGCGGAGCAACTGGTCGGTCACCGCCGCGAGCCGCGCCCGCACTCCCGGGTCGTACGCCGCCTCGTGGGCCCGTGCCGGACTCGTCCCGTCGAAGTACCGGCCGCTGCCCGACTCCCGCGTGGCCAGGGCCAGCACGCCCGCCGCGCCGTCGGCGACCGTGTTCCAGGGCGTGACATCCGCTTCGCGGACCATCCCCGTGTCCATGTAGGTCGCCGGGTGCAGCACGTTCACCGAGACGCCGGTGCCGTTCAGCTCCTCGGCGAGGGCGAACGTGTGCGCGGCGAGCGCGAACTTGCTGCGGCAGTACGCCGAGACGCCGCTGTAGCGGCGGGTGAACTCGGGATCGTCGAAGGAGAGGGGTTCCTGACCGGCCGACCCGACGTTGACGATCCGGGCCGGCGCGTTCGCCCGCAGCACGGGCAGCAGAGCCCGGGTCAGCACCACGGGTGCCAGATAGTTCACCGCGAGCCGTAGCTCATGCCCGTCGGCGCTCAGCTCACGGCCCGCGTCGGGCGCCCCGAAGCCCACGCCCGCGTTGTTGACCAGCACGTCGAGCTCGGGATGCGCGTCGGTGACATGCCCGGCCAGTTCCCGTACCTGGGACAGCGAGGCCAGGTCCGCGACGAACGCCTCCGCGTCCCCCTCCGTGCGCAACTCCTCCGCCAGCCGTTCGGTCCGGCCCGCGTCACGGCCGTGGACGAGGACGACATGTCCGGAACGGGCCAGTTCGAAGGCGACGTGGCGGCCGAGGCCCGAGGTGGCGCCGGTGATCAGGATGGTGGACATGACTCCACCGTAGGCATGCGGTGCGGGCCCGGGCGAGCTACCGCTGAGGCTACGACCAGCAGGATCACCCTCCGGCGCCTACGAAGAGCCCTCCTCCTCCGCCAGTACCCGCTGGGCCGTCGCGAACGCCGAGTTCGCCGCCGGCACCCCGCAGTACACGGCCGTCTGCAGCAGCACCGCGCCGATCTCCTCCGGGGTGAGCCCGTTGCGGCGGGCCGCCCGGACGTGCATGGCCAGCTCGTCGTAGTGGCCGTGCGCGACGAGCGCGGTGAGGGTGATCATGCTGCGCTCGCGGCGCGACAGCGTCGGGTCGGTCCAGATCTCGCCCCAGGCGTAGCGCGAGATGAAGTCCTGGAAGCGCGCGGTGAAGGGCGTCTGCCGGGCCTGCGCCCGGTCGACGTGCGCGTCGCCGAGCACCTCGCGCCGCACCTCCATCCCGCGTCCGACGGGCCCGCCGAAGTGGGCCCGCAGCGCTGTCAGTACCGCCTCCGGGCACTGTGCGGGCGCCAGGTGCGAGGCGCCCGGGAGCTCGACGAGCGTCGAGCCCGGCACCGCGTCGGCGATCTCCCGCAGATGCGCGGGCGGCGTCGCCGGATCCTCGCGGCCGGCGACCAGCAGCGTCGGTACGGCGATCTCGGGCAGCCGGTCCCGCAGATCGAACGCGGCGAGCGCGTCACAGCAGGCGGCATACGCGTCCGGGTCGGCGTCCCGGTGGTCCCGCACCAGCTCCGGCACGGTGAACCCGGAGGTGAACCAGCGCGCGTCCGCCCCCTCCGCCAGCCCGGCCAGCCCCTCCCGCCGCACCAGCGCGGCCCGCTCCTGCCACGGCCCGGCCCCGTTGAAGTGCGCCGACGAGCAGATCACGGCGAGCGACGACAGCCGCTCCGGACGGTGCACCGCGAGCTGCAGCCCCACGGCCCCGCCCAGCGACACACCCGCGTACGCGAACCGCTCGATGCCGAGCGAGTCGGCGAGCGCCAGCACCAGACCGGCGAGGTCACCGACCGTCGCGCCCGCCTTGATGAGCTCGGCCGCCGAACCGCCGTGCCCCGGCAGATCCCAGCGGACCACCCGGTGGGTGATCGACAGCTCGGGCGCCACCTTGTCCCACAGGGCGTACGACGTGCCGAGGGAGGGGCCGAGCAGCAGCGGGGGAGCGGAGGCGGGCCCTTCGGTGTGGTGGTTCAGGAGTGTCAACGTCGCTCCAGAGCGCGGTCGGTGAGGGCTCCGGCGGAGCCGGTGTAGTGGGTGGGATCGAGGTCGGCGTCCGCCAGCTCCGGTGCCTCGGCGAGCGGGCGTCCCTCGGCGGCCAGCCGGGTGAGGAGTTCCTTGGCGCGGGCGCGG
The DNA here is from genome assembly GCF_045040895.1 of Streptomyces purpurascens. Taxonomy (NCBI): domain Bacteria; kingdom Bacillati; phylum Actinomycetota; class Actinomycetes; order Kitasatosporales; family Streptomycetaceae; genus Streptomyces; species Streptomyces purpurascens. The sequence continues at coordinate 7,914,475 of NZ_CP108341.1, forward strand.
CCCAGCACCGGAGCCAGCTCCGCGGAGAGCCGTTCGGAGACGATCAACCCGCCGGTCAGGTCCAGGTGTGCGCGCATGGCCTCGGGCCTGACCAGCAGTCCCTCGGCCAGCTCCACGGCGTCCCGGGCGGCCCCGCCGACCAGCCGCAGCAGGTCCCGCAGCGGTTCCCACTCGGCGTGCCAGGACCCGGCCGGCCGCTCGTCCTCCGCGGCCAGCGAGCCGTACAGCGTGGCCGCGAGCTGGGGTGCCCGTCGCGCGGCGGAGGCGATGAGGGTGGACCGTACGGGGTTGGACTTGTGCGGCATGGCGGACGAGCCCCCGCCGCTGCCCTCCGCGACCTCGGCGATCTCGGTGCGCGACAGGGTGAGGACGTCCACGGCGAGTTTGCCGAGCGCCCCCGCCGTGAAGGCGAGGCACCCGGCGAGATCGGCGACGGGCGTCCGCAGGGTGTGCCAGGGCAGTTCGGGTGCCCTGAGGCCGAGTTCACCGGCGTACGCCGCCGGCAGTCCGGTCGGATCGCTCGCGCCGTACGCGCCGAACGCCGCCAACGTGCCCGCCGCGCCGCCGAGTTGGGCGGGCAGCGAATCCCGTACGGCCGTCGTCCGGTCCCGCGCGTCGAGGACCAGCGCCCGCCAGCCGGCCGCCTTCAGCCCGAAGGTCGTCGGTACGGCGTGCTGGGTGAGCGTTCGTCCCGGCATCGCGGTGTCACGGTGCTCGGCGGCCAGCCGGGCGAGAGCCCGCTCGGTGCGTCCGAGGTCGGCGAGGACCAGGTCCAGGGTTCGCGCGGCGACCAGCATCGTCGCCGTGTCCATGATGTCCTGGCTGGTCGCGCCCCGGTGGACGTAGGGACCGTAGGTCTTGCCGACGGCCTTCGTCAGCTCCGCGACCAGCGGGATGACGGGGTTGCCGCCCGCGCGGGCCCGCTCGGTGAGGGACGGTACGTCGAAGGCGCGGGCGCCTGCGGCCGCCTCGGTCACCGCCGTCGCCGCCTCGGCCGGGGCGAGCCCCAGCGCGGCCTGGGCCCGGGTCAGCGCGGCCTCCGCGTCGAGCAGCGCCCGCAGATACGCGTGGTCGCTCGTCGCGGACGCGGCCGCCGAGTCGGCCCACCCGGGGGCGAGCAGGCCGGTGTCGCCGTGCGCAGCTGTCACTGGAACTCCAGGAAGACCGTCTCGCCTTCGCCCTGAAGGCGGATGTCGAAACGGTACGTGCCGGGCGTCTCCTCCGCGGCGATCAGCGTGTCGCGGCGCCCGTCCTCCAGCCGGGACAGCAGCGGGTCGGCGGCGAGGACCGCCGCATCGCCCGGCAGGTAGATCCGGGTGTACAGGTGCAACAGGAGCCCTCGCGCGAAGACGCACACGCTGAGGTACGGGGCGTTGCGCCCGCGCGCTCCGGGCCGCAGCGTGCGCGCGTACCAGTGGCCGTTCGCGTCGGTCTGGATGCGTCCCCAGCCCGTGAACTCCACGCCGTTGCGCCCCAGGAAGCCGCCCGAAGCCGGGTCGCGGCGCATCGAACCGTCGGCCGTCGGCAGGGTGCCCTCCGGGTCCGGGCCCCACAGCTCGATCAGGGCGTCGGGCAGCGGATCGCCCTCGCCGTCGGTGACGTACCCGTGCACGGTGACCGTGTCCGGATGTCCGGCGGGCGCGATGTCCTCGCCGCCGCGGAACGGCAGGGCATGGCCGTAGAACGGGCCGACGGTGTGCGAGGGGGTGGGCAGCACGCTCTCGGGCCTGCTGGTGTCGATCTTCGTCATGGCAGGTCAGCGCCCTTCTTCGATCCAGGTGGCCTGCGGTCCGTCGAGCACGATGTCCCAGTGGTAGCCCATCGAGAACTCCGGCACCGACAGGCTGTGGTCGTACGTCGCGACCAGCCGCTGCCGGGCCGCGTCGTCCGTCACCGACTGGATGATCGGGTCGTAGGGGAAGAGCGGGTCGCTCGGGAAGTACATCTGCGTCACGAGCCGCTGGGTGAACGCCGAGCCGAAGAGCGAGAAGTGGATGTGGGCCGGCCGCCAGGCGTTGACGTGCTGGCGCCACGGGTACGGGCCCGGCTGGACGGTCGTGAACCGGTAGTGGCCCTCGGCGTCGGTGAGGGTGCGGCCCACGCCGGTGAAGTTCGGGTCCAGCGGGGCGTCGTGCTGCTCGCGCTGATGGGCGTAGCGGCCCGCCGAGTTGGCCTGCCAGATCTCCACGAGCTGGCCGCGCACCGGGCGGCCGCCGCGGTCCAGCAGCCGGCCGGAGACGGTGATGCGCTCACCGATCGGCTCGCCGTCGTGCTGCCGGGTGAGGTCGTTGTCGATCTCGGTGATGTCCCGCTCCCCGAACGCCGGGGAGGACAGCTCGACCAGTTCCGGGTCCTTGCTGACGTCGATGGTGACCGGCGGCTGCTTCGGGTGCCGGAGCACCGAGGAGCGGTACGGCGCGTAGTCCCGCCGCGGCTGGTGCTCGACGGGCCCGCCGTCGGCGAGGCGCTTCTCGTACGCGGCGTGCTCGGCCGCGATCTCCTGATCGATGTCGTGCTGAGTGAGAGTCATGGAAATCCCTGAGGTTCTTGAGGATCGTGCCCCGTCAGGGGCGCGGGGAACTGCGCGACCAGCCACACACGGCCCCGCAGCCGAACGCCTAGCGTTCAAGGACGAGCGCGAGTCCCTGGCCCACCCCGATGCAGAGCGTGGCGACACCGACGCCACTCCCACGCCGGGCGAGCTGATGGGCAACCGTGCCGGCGAGCCGGGCACCCGATGCACCGAGCGGATGCCCGAGGGCGATCGCCCCGCCCTGCGGGTTGAGGACCGCGGGGTCGAACTCGGGCCACTCGGCCACACACCCCAGCACCTGCGCCGCGAACGCCTCGTTCAGCTCCAGCACCGACAGGTCGTCGAACCCCTTGCCCGCCTTGGCCAGCGCCCGGTTGACGGCCTCGACGGGCGCGAGCCCGAAGTAGTGCGGGTCGGTCGCGGAGACACCGGTGGCGGACACCCGGGCCAGCGGCTCGCGACCTGTGGCCTTCAGGCCCTCCGCGTCGACGAGGAGCAACGCGGCAGCCCCGTCGTTGAGCGGTGAGGCGTTGCCCGCCGTCACCGTGCCGCCCTCCGTACGGAACGACGGCTTCAGCTTGGCCATCGACGCCAGGGAGGCATCCGGACGGACACACTCGTCGGCGGCGAAGACCACCGGATCGCCCTTGCGCTGCGGGACCGCCACCGGCGTCGACTCACGCTCGAACAGTCCCTGTTCCCGCGCCCGCGCGGCCTTCTCATGGCTGTGCAGCGCGAACTCGTCCTGCTGCTCGCGGCTGATCTTGTGCTTGTCGGCGATGAGTTCGGCCGACTCGCCCAGCGGGATCGTCCACTGCGGCTCCATGCGCGGGTTGACCATCCGCCAGCCCAGAGTCGTGGAGTACAGCTCGGTGTGCCCGGCCGGGAAGGGCCTGTCGTTCTTGGGCAGCACATAGGGCGCACGGGTCATCGACTCCACACCACCCGCCAGCGCGATGGAGGCGTCGCCGACCGCGATGGCACGGGCCGCCTGGATCACGGCCTCCAGCCCGGAGGCGCACAGCCGGTTGACGGTCACGCCCGGCACCGAGGTGGGCAGGCCCGCCAGCAGCGCCGCCATGCGGCCGACGTTGCGGTTCTCCTCACCGGCGCCGTTGGCGTTGCCGAAGTACACGTCCTCGATCCGGCCCGGATCCAAGTCCGGGGTGCGGGCGAGCAGTTCGCGGATCGCGTGCGCGCCCAGGTCGTCCGGACGGACCGAGGCCAGAGCGCCGTTGTAGCGTCCGATCGGCGTGCGGACCGCGTCGACGATGTAGACGTCCTTCACTTCACACCCTCCGGCACGCTCAGTTCGGCGTCGGTCCTGGCGACGACCTCCTCGGCGCTCACGCCCGGCGCGGTCTCGACCAGGACGAGCCCGTCCTCGGTGACGTCCAGGACGCCGAGGTCGGTGATGATCCGGTTCACACACCCCTTGCCGGTCAGCGGCAGGGCGCACTCGGTGAGGATCTTCGGCGAGCCGTCCTTGGCGGTGTGCGTCATGACGACGACGACCGTACGGGCCCCGTGCACCAGGTCCATCGCCCCGCCGATGCCGGTGATCAGCTTGCCGGGGACCGCCCAGTTGGCCAGATCGCCCCGCTCGGACACCTGCATCGCGCCCAGCACCGCCACGTCGATGTGCCCGCCCCGGATCATCGAGAAGGACAGCGCCGAGTCGAAGAAGGACGCGCCCGGCAGGACCGTCACGGTCTCCTTGCCGGCGTTGATCAGGTCCGGGTCGACCCTGTCCTCGGTGGGGTAGGGGCCGGTGCCGAGGATGCCGTTCTCCGATTCGAGGACGACCTCGACGCCCTCGGGCAGGTAGTTGGGGATGAGGGTGGGCAGGCCGATGCCCAGATTGACGTACTGGCCGTCCCGCAGCTCGTGCGCGGCCCGCGCGGCCATCTGTTCACGCGTCCAGGCCATCAGTCGCTCACCGTCCGCTGCTCGATCTTCTTGTCCGCCGCCTGCTCAGGAGTGAGCGCGAGCACCCGCTGCACGAAGATGCCGGGCAGATGCACCGCGTCCGGATCGATCTCTCCGGGCTCCACCAGCTCCTCCACCTCGGCGATCGTCACCCGCCCGGCCATCGCGGCCAGCGGGTTGAAGTTGCGGGAGGACTTGTTGAAGACCAGGTTCCCGTGCCGGTCGCCCTTCGCCGCCCGGACCAGGGCGAAGTCGGTACGGATGCCCCGCTCCAGCACGAACTCCGTGCCGTCGAACTCCCGCACCTCCTTCGGCGGCGAGGCCAGCGCGACCCCGCCCTCACCGTCGTAGCGCCACGGCAGACCGCCGTCGGCGACCTGGGTGCCCACCCCGGCCGGGGTGTAGAAGGCGGGGATCCCGGCGCCCCCGGCCCGCAGCCGCTCGGCCAGCGTCCCCTGCGGGATCAGCTCGACCTCCAGTTCCCCGGCCAGGTACTGCCGCGCGAACTCCTTGTTCGCACCGATGTAGGACCCCGTCACCCGGGCGATCCGGCCGGCGGCGAGCAGGACCGCCAGGCCCGACTCCATCGCCCCGCAGTTGTTGGAGACCACCGACACCCCGGCCACCCCGCGCTCGTACAGCGCCTGGATCAGCACGTTCGGCACACCGCTCAGCCCGAAACCACCCACCGCGAGCGACGCGCCGTCCGGCACATCGGCCACCGCCTCCAGGGCTGTGGCGACCACCTTGTCCATCCGAGAAGCCCCATCTCTTCCGAGCGCCCCGACGTGATTTAGTCAGCGCACTGAGTATTTCCGTGAAGCTCCTCTCACGCTGCCATCGCCACAGCAGGGCGTCAAGACCTCGGCATATGCGCCCCTGATCCCTTGTGCAGTCAGCAGACAGCCCGGGAGCGGGCCGGTATTGTTCAGTGCACCAACGAAAACGACCGAGGGGTGCACATGGCGGCGGCCGACCTCACCACCCACCCCGGGCACCTGGCCCGGCGGCTCCAGCAGGCGCACTACCTGCTGTGGAACACGATGGTCTCCGAGGAGATCACCTCGCCCCAGTACGCGGTCCTCAACACACTCGTCGCCGAGCCCGGCCTGGACCAGCGCACGGTGGGGGAGCGGGTGGGGCTCGACCGGTCCACCATCGCCGAGGTGATCAGCCGGCTCATCAGGCGGGGACTGCTCGACAAGGTCCGCGACCCGCAGGACGGCCGCCGCTTCCTGCTGCGCCTCACGGACGAGGGCGTACGCACCCACCGCAAACTGACCGTGCGCACCGCCCGGATGAACCAGATCTTCCTCGCGCCGCTGACCGCCGAGGAGCAGACGGTGTTCTTCGACCTCATCCGGCGCGTGTCGGACGCGGCCGAAGGCCTGCGCAACCCGGGGGAGCCCCTGGTGGCGCCCCGCTGACCGGCGCGGCCCGCGCGGGCCGGTCAGGGCGCCTTGGCGTACACCACCCACACCTGGCCCTTCGCGAAGTTCACGGGTGTGCCGTCGCGGGTGGTGAACGCCGTGCCGTCCGTGGCGTCCTCGCGCTCCCAGTTCACGTCGTAGGCGCGCCCGTCACGCAGCACCTTCGCCTTCCCCGAGCCCACCGTCTCGGTGTACGGCGTGTTGTTGCCGAGGAAGTCGCGGAAGGCGGACTCGCGCACCTGCACGTACTGCACGACGACCGTCGCTGCCGCCATCCGCTTGCCGTCGGCCGTGGTGGCGGGCGTGCCGTCCATGCCGACCAGCCAGCGGTCCCGGGAGTCCGACCAGGTGAAGGTGAAACGGGCCGCCGGATAGCGCACCGTCTGCGAGGTCGTCGTGGTGCCGCCCGCGGGGGCGGAGCCGTAGCGGAAGCCGGTGGTCAGGGCGGCCCGGCCCGGGGCATCCGGCACGATCCGCTCGGGCCGCACATAGAGGTTGTGCGGGGCGGACCTGTCGGGGTCACGGAAGAAGGCGTCGGAGGCGCTGCCCGGCGTCGCCGTCCGCAGCGGTGCCTTGTCGATCAGCGGCAGGAGCTTCGTCTGGGCGCCGGAGAAGGCGAGGGTGGGCCGGTCGAACTGGCGCAGCAGCTCCAGATCCGACTCGCGGGCGCTGCGCACCGGGCCGACCGCCTTCGGCAGCTTCGTGGCGTACACCGCCATCAGGCGGCTCAGTCCGCCCTCGACCTGCTCCACGTACACCACGTCCGCGGCGTCGACACCCGTGGGCGGCCGGGCCGTGCCGGCGTTGTCGATCTTGACGGCGAGCACGGAGCCGTCGGTCGGGGTGGGTGACGCGCCGCGCTCCGACGCGGCGGCCGATCCCCGCCCGTCGTCGGGCGGCCCGCCCCCGCTCGTGCAGCCCGCCGACAGCGCCGCCGTCACCGTCGCGGCCAGCAGCGCCGCTGTCGTCACGGCCCGCCGCCCGCGTGCCTCTCGTCCCATGCCCACCGTCGCCACCGCGTCTCATGTCATCTGTTTGTTCTGATTGTGCGCTTATCTGAGCATCGATGGCCATGTCCGATCGTTTCCGACGGGACGTTGTCCCCGTCGCGTCCGTCGATCGGCTCAAGGTTCAGCGCGGGGCACCCGGGTACCCGGGCCCCGCCGACCGACCGACGCGCACGCTGACGGAGGGAGCGCGAGGCGATGAGGGCAGTGACCTGGCAGGGCAAGCGTGACGTGCGGGTGGAGAACGTGCCCGATCCGACGATCCAGGAGCCGACGGACGCGGTCATCCGCATCACCTCAACCGGGTTGTGCGGGTCCGACCTGCATCTGTACGAAGTGCTCACGCCGTTCATGACACCGGGGGACATCCTCGGCCATGAGCCCATGGGCATCGTCGAGGAGGTCGGCGCCGGTGTACCGGACCTCCAGGCCGGGGACCGGGTCGTGGTGCCGTTCCAGATCGCCTGCGGCAACTGCTGGATGTGCCTCACCGGCCTGCCCACCCAGTGCGAGACCACCCAGGTCAGCGGCGAGGGCATGGGCGCCGCCCTGTTCGGCTACACCCGCCTGTACGGCGCCGTGCCGGGCGCCCAGGCCGAGTACCTGCGGGTCCCGCAGGCGCAGTTCGGCCCGATCAAGGTCCCGGAGGGCCCGCCCGACGACCGCTTCGTCTACCTCTCCGACGTCCTGCCCACCGCCTGGCAGGCAGTCGCCTACGCCGACGTCCCGCAGGGCGGCAGCGTCGCCGTGCTCGGCCTCGGACCCATCGGCGACATGGCCTGCCGCGTCGCCCGGCTCCGGGGCGCCGGACGGGTGTTCGGCGTGGACCGGGTCCCGGAGCGGCTGCGCCGGGCCCGCGCGCGGGGCGTGGAGACGTACGACCTCAGGTCCTTCGACGACGAGAAGGAACTCGTCGCCGCGATCCGCGACGAGACCGACGGCCGAGGCTTCGACGCCGTGATCGACGCGGTCGGCACCGAGGCCCACGGCAGCGCGGCCGCGCGCATGGTGCAGAACGCCTCGTCGATCCTGCCCCGCAAACTGAGCGGCCCGCTCGCCGAGCGCTTCAGCATCGACCGGCTCACCGCCCTCCACACCGCCATCGACCTGGTGCGCCGCGGCGGCACCCTCTCGCTGTCCGGGATCTACGGCGGCCTGGCGGACCCGCTGCCGCTGCTCACCCTGTTCGACAAGCAGGTCCAGATACGGATGGGCCAGGCCAACGTCCGCCGCTGGAGCGACGACATCATCCCGTACCTGACCGACGAGGACCCGCTCGGTGTCGGGGACTTCGCCACCCACCGGCTGCCGCTGTCGGAGGCCCCGCACGCCTACGAGATGTTCCAGCGCAAGCAGGACGGCGCGGTCAAGGTGCTGATGCGGCCCTGAGCGCCCCGAGCGTCCTCAGGCGCCGAGGATCTCCGCCAGGTCGTAGCGGACCGGCTCCTGAAGCTGCGCGTACGTGCAGCTCTCGGGGGTCCGGTCCGGGCGCCAGCGGCGGAACCGGGCGGTGTGCCGGAAACGCTGCCCGTTCTCCATGTGGTCGTACGCCACCTCGGCCACCCGCTCCGGCCTGAGCGGCACCCACGACAGATCCTTGCGGCCCGACCAGCGGCTCGGCGCCCCGGGCAGCCGGGCCTTCTCGTGCGCGGCCTCCTCGGACCAGGCCGCCCACGGATGCCCCTGCGCGTCGTCCAGGCGCAGCGGCTCCAGCTCCTCCACCAGCTCGGCACGCCGCTTCATGGGGAAGGCGGCGGACACACCCACGTGCTGGAGGGTGCCCCGGTCGTCGTACAGGCCGAGCAGCAGCGAGCCCACGACGGGGCCGCTCTTGTGCAGGCGGTACCCGGCGACGACCACGTCCGCCGTGCGCTCGTGCTTGATCTTGAACATCGCGCGCGCGTCCGGGCGGTAGCGCACCGTCAGCGGCTTGGCGATGACACCGTCCAGGCCCGCCCCCTCGTACTGCTCGAACCACTGCCGCGCCACCTCGATGTCGGTGGTCGCGGGCGCCAGGTGCACCGGCGCCGTCACCCCCGCCAGCTCCCCGGCCAGCAGCTCCCGCCGGTCGGTCATCGGGACGTCCATCAGCGACTCGTCCCCCAGCGCCAGCAGATCGAAGGCGACGAGTGAGGCCGGCGTCCGCTCCGCCAGCATCCGCACCCGCGAGTCCGCCGGATGGATCCGCTCCGTCAGCGCGTCGAAGTCCAGATGCCCCTCCCGCGCGATCACGATCTCCCCGTCCACCACACAGCGCTCCGGCAACCGCTCCCGCACAGCCGTCACCAGCTCGGGAAAGTACCTGGTCAACGGCTTGCCCGTACGGCTGCCGAGCTCGACCTCGTCCCCGTCGCGGAACACGATCGCCCGGAACCCGTCCCACTTCGCCTCGTACTGCATGCCCGCCGGGATCGCCGCCACGGACTTGGCGAGCATGGGCAGCACGGGGGGCATCACCGGGAGATCCATGCCTTGACTCTAAGAGCCGCTCGCTGGCTCCGCCTGTTGAGCGGACCCGTGAAAGCCGCAGGTCAGGGCGAGTTCCTGCGGAGCTGCGGATGCGCGGCCCCGCCCCGGGCGACACACTGGACCGTGGCGTGTTCCGATCAGGGAGGGGGACGAGGAGGAGCCGCATGGGCTTCGACCAGCTTCCGCCGACCTGGCTCTTCTCGGGGGCCGACGACGCGCTGCTGTCGATGGTGTCCGACGCGCCGACGGAGGCGCTCGAGAAGGCCCACGAGTACAAGATCCTCCGCAACGTCCTGGACGGCACGTCCGCCGCGGTGGCCATCCTGGACGAACGGCTGCGCTATCGGTACGTCAACGGCGCCATGGCCCGGATGAGCGGCGTGCCGCCCGACGCCTTCCACGGCCGGACCATGGCCGAGGTCCTGCCGGACGTCCACCGCTCGGAGGACACCCTGCGCATGATCCTCGGCGACGGCCGGCCCCGGGCGCTGTCCGTCACCGGTATGACGCGTGTGAGTTCGCCGTTCAGACACCGGCAGTGGAGCGCGGTGTACCACCGCCTCCAGGACGGCGACCGGGTGCTCGGGCTGTGCGGCATCGCGGTGGAGGTCAGCGGACTGCGCCAGTACCTGGACGACCTGGAACGGGCCCACCAGCGGCTGGCCCTGCTGGACACCGCCGCCACCCGGGTGGGCACGACCCTGCGGGTCGAGCAGACCTGTGCCGAGCTGGCCGAGTTCGTCGTGCCGAGCCTGGCCGACCGGGCGTCCGTGCGGATCGTGGACACGGAAGGGGCCGACGACCTGCCGCCGCCGGCCCCCGGCGTCCTCCGGCTGCGCATCATGGCCTCGGCGGGCGGCCCGGACATCGTCGCCCGCATCGGACTGACCGCGAAGAGCGGATACTACTTCGACGTCCCGCGCGACTCGCCGGTCCGGAGCTGCCTGGACACGGGCCGCCCGTGGGTGGGGAACCTCGCCTCGGACGACGTGCTGCTGAAGATGCTGCGCACGCCACTCGACCTGGAGGTGATCCGAGAACTCGGAGTCCACTCCATCGTCGTGGTTCCGCTGCCGACACGGGAGCACCCGGTCGGTGTCCTGTACCTGCTCCGTGCCGGCGATTCGGCGCCCTTCACCGACGAGGACGTGGTGGTGGCCCAGGAACTGGCCGCCCGAGCCGCCGTTGCCATCGACAACGCCCGCCAGTACACCCTCGAACACTCGATGGCGCTGGAACTGCAACGTGCCCTGCTGTCCGAGCCGGGCGGTCCGCACCCGGACATCGAGACGGCCTCCCGCTATCTCCCCGCCGGGCAACGCGCCCTCGTCGGCGGGGACTGGTTCGACTCGATGGCCCTGCCCTGCGGCCGCACCCTCCAGGTGATGGGCGACGTCATGGGCCACGGCTTCACCGCCGCCGTCGCCATGAGCCAGTACCGCTCCCTGCTGCGGACCATCGCCGCCTCCGGCGCCCCCGTCGAACGGATCCTCCAGGAGGCCGACCACCGGCTGGCGAGCATCGGCCTCGACCGGGTGGCCACCTGTCTGCTCGCCCTCGTCGACCCCGGCCAGGGCACCTGCACCTTCGCCGGCGCCGGGCACCCGCCGCCCGTGCTCCTGCATCCCGACGCCCCGGCCGAACTCGTGCACGTCCCGACCGGACCTCCCCTCGGCACCGACCTCGGCGGGTACGAGGCGCTGACCCTTCCGGTGCGGCCCGGAACCGTGCTGCTCATGTACACCGACGGCCTGATCGAGGACCGCCGGAGGGACATCGACTCCTCGTTGCGGCGGCTGACCCATCTGCGCCTCGACGACATCGGCGGCCCCCTGGAGAGCGTCGTCGACGCCCTCCTCGCACGCCTCGTGCACGGCACCACCGAGGACGACGTCACCCTGCTCGCCACCCGGCTGCGCGCCCCGTGACGTCTGAACGCTCCGCGTGCGAGGCCCACGCGCTGCGCCTACCGTGGCGAGCATGGGTGACGCGGTGGAACTGGAGGCGGGAGGCCGGACCGTACGGCTGTCCAGCCCGGACAAGATGTTCTTCCCTGAGCGCGGCTTCACCAAGCTGGACCTCGCCCGCTACTACCTGGCCGTCGGCCCCGGCATCCTGCGCGCCCTGCGCGACCGGCCCACGACCCTGGAGCGCTACCCCGAGGGGCTGAACGGAGAGAACTTCTTCCAGAAGCGGGCGCCCAAGAACATGCCCGACTGGATCCCGACCGCGCACATCACCTTCCCCAGCGGCCGCAGCGCCGACGAGATGTGCCCCACCGAGGCCGGAGCGGTGGTGTGGGCCGCCCAGTTCGGCACCCTCACCTTCCACCCCTGGCCGGTACGCCGCGACGACGTCGACCACCCGGACGAACTCCGCATCGACCTCGACCCGCAGCCCGGCACCGATTACGACGACGCCGCCCGCGCCGCCCACGAACTCCGGGCGGTGCTCGACGAGTTCGGCGGACTGCGCGGCTTCCCCAAGACCTCGGGCGGACGGGGCCTGCACGTCTTCGTGCCCATCGAACCGCGCTGGACCTTCACCCAGGTCCGGCGCGCCGCCATCGCCGTCGGCAGGGAGCTGGAGCGGCGCATGCCCGACCAGGTGACCATCAAGTGGTGGAAGGAGGAGCGGGGCAGACGCATCTTCGTCGACTACAACCAGACGGCACGCGACCGCACGATTGCCTCCGCCTACTCGGTACGGCCCCGCCCGCACGCCCCCGTCTCCGCGCCCCTGAGCTGGGACGAGGTGGGTCTCGCGCACCCCCAGGACTTCGACCTCGCGACCATGCCCGCGCGCTTCGCCGAACTCGGCGACGTGCACGCGGACATGGACGACCACCGCTATTCGCTGGAGACCCTGCTCGACCTCGCCCGCCGTGACGAGCACGACCACGGGCTGGGGGACCTGCCGTACCCGCCCGAGTATCCGAAGATGCCGGGGGAACCGAGGCGGGTACAGCCGAGCAGGGCCCGCAAGGAGAAGCCCCCTACAGCTCCTTGATCCGGATGTCCCGGTAGGACACCACATCCGTCGTGCCGTGCACCTGGAGCCCGAGGTAGCCGGAGGCGAACCGCCGCCCGTCCGTGCCCGGGTCGTCCGAGCGGGGCGGGGTGAACGCCTGGCCGCCGGTGTTGTCGAACTCGTTGATCAGCACACCGTTGCGGTACACCGAGTAGTGCTGGTCGACCACGCGGATCTCGTAGTCGTTCCAGGTGCCCTTCTGTGTCACGCCGGCACCGGCGAGCCCCACCCGGTCGAAGCCGTAGACCGACCCCGTCTTGTACATGTCGCCGTCGGGCCGGTCGAGCACCTGCACCTCGTGCCCGTACTTGATGGCGACCCACTCCGGCCGTGACTCCTCCGGGTGGTCGTGGACCCAGGGGAAGCGCACGAACACACCGGAGTTGGCGTTGCCCGTGCCCGGAGCGTCGTCACGCCACTGGAGCCGCAGCGAGAAGTCGCCGTACTTGCGCTGCGGGAACCACAGCATGCCCATGCCGGGCGTCGTGGTGCTGGAGGTGATCGTCCCGTCGGCGTTCAGCCCGAACGAACCGCCGCCCACCTGCTGCCACTTGGCCAGCGACTCCGCGCTGCCGTCGAAGAGCGCGCGATAGCCCTCGGTCTGCCCCGGCTTGCCGATGCCGGACTGGCGGGCGGCCTTCCGGACGGCGTTGTACTCGCGCTGGTCGATCACGCCCTCCTTCAGCAGCGCGTCGAGGACGGACGTCACGTGCTTGAGGAACAGGGCGTGGGACGTCCACTCCTTCTCGTCCTCGATCAGCTCGCCGATCCGGCACCGGTTGTCGGTCACCCGGTTGCGCACTCCCGAGTCGACCGAGCCGACGATCACCGTCAACCGCTCGTCGTACTCCGGGCAGTCGGGCGCCGGAACCTGGCCGGAGACGACCGTGAAGGTCACGGTGCGTGCCGCCGAGGTGTTGCCCGCCTTGTCGCTCGCCCGGTACGCCACCGTGTGCCCGCCCGCCCGGTCGACCACCACCGGGGCCGAGTAGGCGAGATACGGCCCGCCGTCGAGCGAGTACTCGATCTTCTCGACGCCCGAACCGTGCTCGTCGGTCGCCGTGACGGTCACCCGGGCACTGTTGACATACGCCCCGGCGGAGTTCTTCGTGCCCTCCACGGACACACCCGTCACCGGCGGGGTCGTGTCCTGCGGCGGTGCCGCGACGACCGTGAAGCGCACGTTCTTCTCGGCCGCCACATTGCCCGCCTTGTCGGTGGCGCGGTAGCGGACGGTGTGGGTGCCGACCTGGTGCACCATCACCGGTGCGTTGTACGGCTGCCAGGCGCCGGAACCGACCGCGTACTCGATCGTGTTGACCCCGGACCCCGTGTCGGAGGCGGAGACGGTGACCGTCGCCATGTCGATGTACGCCCCGTCGGGATCGCGCTCACCGCTCACCGTCGCCGAGGTCTCCGGCGCGGTCGTGTCGTCCGACTGCGGCGCCACGACCGTGAACGCCGCGCTCTTCTCCGCGGAGACGTTCCCCGCCTTGTCGAAGGCGCGGTAGCGGACCTTGTGGGCGCCGACCTGGTCGACGACGACCGGCGCGGTGTACGGCTGCCAGGCACCCGCGTCGCCGATCGCGTACTCGATCTTCTCGACGCCCGAGCCGCCCTCGTCCGTGGCCTGCAGCGCCACGCTCGCCGAGCCGACGTACTCGCCCTGGGTGTTCTGCGTCCCGCTCACCTGCGCCGACGCCTCGGGCGCCGTGGTGTCCTCGCCGGTGCCCTCGGTCACCACGAGGATGCCCTGCATCTGGCCGTGGCCGGGGATCGTGCAGTGATAGAAGTACCGGCCGGGCGTGAGCGTGACCTGGGCGGTGTGCTTGCCGCCCTGGGCGTCGTTCGGGTTGGCCAGGATGTTGAGCGTGACGTCGTCGTTGAACTCGGGATCGCTCGTCACGAACGTCAGCGTGTGCGGCATGCCCGTGGTGTTGCCGGTGGCCACACTGTTCTCGAACACGATCGTGGCCGTGCCCGCGACGGCTGTCTTGGGCGCCGAGAGGTACTTGTCGATGTCGTTGCCGGCCGTCCAGGTGAGGACCTGTTCGGCGGCCTTCGCCTCCGGCTGCCCGGACGCCGGCATCGCCTGCACGCCGAGCATTATGAGCAGGGCGGCCAGCAGGGCGGCCCAGATTCTTCGTTGCCGGGTCACTCGGTCCCCCTAGCCAGCTGGTCGGCGGCCGGGGTCGGCCCGCCGCCCTTGTAGGTGACCCGCCACAGGGCCGACTTGGAGTCCGAGGTGAAGAAGCCGCGGCCGTAGTCGAGGACGTACAGCGCACCGTCCGGACCGAACTTCCAGTCCATGAGGTTCTTGATGCCGTCGTTGCCGATCGGCACGATCTTCTTCAGCGACTCCGAGTGCACCGGCAGACCGCCGTCGCCCTGCGTCTTCGGGTCCATGAGCACCGCGTTGCGCGGCTGGTCGGCGTCGTAGAAGTCACCGACGAACCACTTGCCGTCCCAGTAGGCGGGCCACTTGGCCGCGCTCGTGCCGGCGGCGTCGTACCGGTAGACCGGCCCGTTCATCGCGGCCTGGCCGCCGCCCTTCAGCCAGGGCAGCCGGTACGTCGCCTCCTCCGCCTTGTACGAGGGGACGCCGTTCGCGTCCCGCGGGTAGTCCGGCGCGCCGCCCTGCGGCGAGTACCAGATGTTGTTTCCGGTGACGGGCGGCAGATTGACCAGGCCGTCGTTGTTCGGCGACTCGTTCTTCGGGCGGTCGCAGTCGTACCAGCCCAGCGGCTTGGACGGGTCCGGCAGATTGCGGTCCCGGTAGGGCTGCTTGTTGCCCATGCAGTACGGCCAGCCGCGGTTGCTCGCCTTGGTGATGGCGGCGAACGTGTCGTACTTGGCCGGACCCCAGGTGGTCGAGGGCGCGCTCGCGTCCGGACCGACCCAGCCCGCGTAGAGAACATCGGTCGACTTGTCGACGAAGATACGGGCCGGGTTCCTGACCCCCATCACATAGATCTCGCCGCGGGTCTTGCCGCCGCCCTCGTCGGTCTCCTTCCCGGTGAAGAGGTTGCCCTCGGGAAGCGTGAACGTTCCGTCCGGCTCCGGGTGGATGCGCAGGATCTTGCCGTTGAGGTTGTTGGTGTTGCCGGCCGTGCGGCGCGCGTCCGCGAAGGAGACGCCCTTGTAGTTCGGCTGCGGGTTGTTGCCCGAGTAACCGGCGCTGAACCCGCTGGAGTTGTTGTCACCGGTGGCGATGTACAGATTGCCCTTCGAGTCCCAGGCCATCCCGCCGCCCGAGTGGCAGCAACTGTGGATCTGCACCGGCCACTTCAGCAGCACCTTCTCACTGGCCAGGTCCAGCTTGTTCGTGGCCAGGTCGAGCGTGAAGCGGGAGACGCGCCGTTCCGCCATCCGCGTGTCGCGGTTGATCCCGGAGTGGGGCGTGTAGTGCAGATACACCCAGCCGTTCTGCGCGAACCCCGGGTCCAGCTCGATACCGAGCAGCCCCTCCTCGACCTTGATCAGCTCGTCGCCGCCGCCCTTGTTGCCGAAGACGTTGAGCGCACCCGCGAGCGTGACCTGCTTGGTCTTCGGGTCGTAGACGTGGATCTCGCCCTTGCCCTTGCCGATGTCGGGGTTGTTCCAGTCGGTGACCACCGGCTGCGAGGAGTCGGCGCCGCCCCGGCCGATGTAGAACACCCGGCCGTCGGGCGCGGTGACCAGGCCGTGCGGTTCGCCGATCTGGTCGTTCTGCCCCGGCTGGTTGGGCTTGGTCAGCCGTTCCGCCTGGTAGTTGGCGTTGATGGTCGCCTTGCAGTCGGCCTGCTCCAGCCGGGTCGTCCACAGCAGCGCGCCGCGCAGATGGGCGCGGAAGTCGGTCTCGTCGTACGACGACACCGTGCCGCCCATGCCGGTGTAGAAGGAGCGGCCGCCGTCGTAGTCACGGCACCAGCTGACCGGATGGTCCCAGCCGTTGGCACCTGCGCCCGGCTGGTAGCTCGACTCCCGTACCCGGGCCACCGTATGGACGTCACCCGACGGGTTCTTCGCCCAGTTCAGCCACTTGTCCGGGTGTTTCCACTGCACCGGCAGGTCCTTGGTGGCCGGGTGCCGGCGGTCGCCGACCTCGACGGTCGCCCGCTGCACGGCCGAGGGGCTCGACGCGGCCGGGCGGGCTCCCACCAGCCCGGTGAACCAGTCCGAGTACGGCTCCGCGCGCGCCGCGTCGTGGAGGCCGACGAAACCGCCGCCGGCCTCCATGTACGCCTCCAGGCCCGCCTCCTGCTCCGCGTCGAGGACATCGCCCCCGCCGGTCAGGAACACGATCGCGTTGAAGCGGCCGAGCCTCGTCTCGTTGGTGAACACCGAGGCGTCGGCGGTGGCTTCGACCTTGAAACGGCGGTTCGCCGGGCCCGAGAGCCCGATCGCCTCGATCGCCTCGATCCCGGCGTTCACGACCGGGGACTCCTCCCCGGCCGCGGCGGAGCCGTGGAAGAGCAGCACCTTTACATTCGCGCCGCCCGGCGGCGACTTGATCGACATCGTTGTCAGCGGGGGTTCCGGATACGGCCTCGCGTTCGCGGCCGGCCCGGACAGCAGCCCGGCGGTCACGACTCCGGCGGCCACGGAGGCCGCCCAGACACGTCTTCCCTTGCTCAACCCTCGTAAGTGCATGGGCACCTCCTCGGTCACAGCAACACCGCCAAGGAAGCTAAACCCCTTTGCATCTCTCGCCAATACCTATGACCGGGATGACTCCAACTTTGTCTTGAGTGTGGATAAACGGGGGCGTGGCCGGTACCGTCGCACAGGTTCATCACAGGTACGCCTCTGCAAAAGCCTTACCAGGGTGGGGAGTTCCGCATGGACAGACGCAGCTTCAACCGGCGGGTCCTGCTGGGCACTGCGGCAGTCGCGACATCGTTGTCCGTGGCGCCGGAGGCCATCAGCGCCGACGGACCGGCGAAGACGGCACCCGCCGGAGGCGAGGTGAAGCGCATCAAGCTGTACGCCGAGAAGCTCGCCGACGGCCAGCTGGGCTACGGGCTCGAGAAGGGCAAGGCGACCGTCCCCGGCCCGCTGATCGAGCTCAACGAGGGCGACACCCTGCACATCGAGTTCGAGAACACCATGGACGTCGCGGTGAGTCTGCACGTCCACGGCCTGGACTACGAGATCACCAGCGACGGCACCAAGATGAACCGCAGCCATGTCGAACCGGGCGGCACCCGCACCTACACCTGGCGCACCCATGCCCCCGGCCGCCGCAAGGACGGCACCTGGCGGGCGGGCAGCGCGGGTTACTGGCACTACCACGACCATGTCGTCGGCACCGAACACGGCACGCAGGGGCTCCAGAAGGGCCTCTACGGCCCGGTGATCGTCCGCCGCAAGGGCGATGTCCTGCCGGACCGGACGCACACGGTCGTCTTCAACGACATGCGCATCAACAACAGGCCGCCGCACTCCGGGCCGAACTTCGAGGCCACGGTGGGGGATCGCGTCGAGTTCATCGTGATCACGCACGGCGAGTTCTACCACACGTTCCATATGCACGGTCACCGCTGGGCGGACAACCGCACCGGCATGCTGACCGGCCCCGACGACCCCAGCCAGGTCATCGACAACAAGATCACGGGCCCGGCCGACTCGTTCGGCTTCCAGGTGATCGCGGGGGAGGGGGTCGGGGCCGGGGCCTGGATGTACCACTGCCATGTGCAGAGCCACTCCGACATGGGGATGGTGGGGCTGTTCCTGGTGAAGAAGCCGGACGGGACGATTCCCGGGTACGACCCGCACGAGCACGGGGGTGAACAGCCGGGGCACGAGCACTGACCTCACGCGCGAGAGCGCTCTCACGGAGCTCGTCGCCCGGGGCTATCCTGATCCGCAACCGCAGATGAGGAGCCCCGAAGTGACCGACACCGCGCCGCGTCCCACGCTGGAGGCCGTGGCCGCCCGGGCCGGTGTCTCGCGGGCCACCGTCTCGCGCGTGGTCAACGGCGGGGACGGGGTGCGGGACGCTCTCGTGGAGCGGGTCCGCAAGGCCGTGGACGAGCTCGGGTACGTGCCCAACCAGGCCGCCCGCTCCCTGGTGACCCGGCGGCACGACGCGATCGCGGTCGTCGTCGCCGAACCCGAGACCCGGGTCTTCGCCGACCCGTTCTTCGCGCTCCAGCTGCGCGGCATCAGCAAGGAGCTCACGGCCCACGACAACCAGCTCGTCCTGCTGCTCACGGAGGGCCGGGACGATCACGCCCGGGTCGGCCGGTACCTCGCCGGCGGACATGTCGACGGGGCCCTCGTCTTCTCCCTGCACCTCCACGACCCGCTGCCCGAGCTGATCCAGCGGGCCGGTGTCCCCACCGTCTTCGGCGGCCGCCCCGGCTGGAGCGGCGACCGGCAGGGCGTGGTGTATGTCGACAGCGACAACCGCGGCGGCGCCCGCGACGCCGTCCGCCACCTGGCCGGCCTCGGCCGCACCCGGATCGCGCACATCACCGGCGCACTCGACCAGACCTCCGCGGCGGACCGGCTCGACGGTTACCGGGACGTCATGGTGGACGCCGACCCGCGGCTGATCGCCGAGGCCGACTTCACGCCGGCCGGGGGCGAGCGTGCGATGCGCGAGCTCCTCGACCGCTGCCCGGACGTGGACGCGGTGTTCGCCGCCAACGACCTCACGGCCTCCGGTGCCCTGCGCGTCCTGCGCGAGTCCGGCCGCCGCGTCCCCGACGACATCGCCGTGATCGGCTTCGACGACATGCTGCCGGTCGCGGAACAGACCGATCCGCCCCTGACGACGGTCCGTCAGGACATCGAGGAGATGGGCCGCCTGATGGCCCGCCTGCTGCTGCGCGAACTCGACCGCGGCACCTCGCACGGGGGCTCGGGCGAGGCCACCGGCGACACGCCCTCCAGCGTGGTCCTGCCGACGACGTTGGTCCGACGCGCGTCCGCCTAGCCGGTCGGTGTCGTTCGGCGGAGGCCGCCCCGAGTCGGCCTCAGGCCCGCGGCTCGCTGCGGATCACCGCGAAGCGTGCCCCGTACGGGTCCGCGAGCTTGGCGAGGCGGCCTGCGCCCGGCATCTCCGTGGCGGGCAGGCGGATCGTGCCGCCCCGCTCCCGGGCCCTGGCGACGAGGGCGTCCGGGTCGGTGACCTCGAAGTACGGCAGCCAGTACGCCTCCTCCTCGACCGGGTCGTCGGCCAGCGGCACGACGCCGCCGAACATGGCGTCCTCGGGTTCTCCGGCGGGGACGAAGGTGGTGTAGGCGCCGCCGGGGAAGTCGACGCCGAAGGTCTCCAGGCCGAGCACGGAGTGGTAGAAGGCGGCCGCCGCGGGGACGTCCGCCGTGTACAGCTCCACCCAGCACAGCGAGCCGTGCTCCTGGACGACGTCCAGGCCCTTGTTGCGTCCCGGCTGCCACAGGCCGAACTGCACCCCCGCCCGGTCGGCGAGGATCGCCATGCGGCCCAGGTCCAGCACGTCCATGGGCTGCGTCAGCACCGAGCCGCGCGCCTGCCCCGCCGTCTTCGCCGTGGTGTCCGCGTCCGGGGCCTGGAAGTACACCGTCCAGGAGGGCGGGCCCTGCTCAGGCGTGGTCTGCATGCCGCCGGCGGCGGTTCTGCCGCCCAGTTGGAAGAGACCGTACCCCCCGACCTCGGGGTCGCCCGGCTGGAACCGCCAGCCGAACAGGTCCCCGTAGAAGGCGGCGGCGCCGTCGATGTCGGGTGTGCCGAGATCGATCCAGTTCGGAGCGCCGGTGACATAACGGGTGGTGAGCATGGTCGCCCTCCTCGCACAGGGTCCCGTCGTCTCTCTGCCGAGTCTCGCACCGCCCACTGACAAGCGCCGCCGGAGCACCGCCGGGGCGTGGTGCGCGACGCTCCCGCGCGCCGCCGTGCGTCGGCTCGTCCGGGAGGTGATGATCGGAGTGGCCGGGGGCCGTTGAACGCGGTGTTGATCCCGCGTTGATCGAACGTTTTTCGCCGACCGCGACGCTTCTGGCCATGCACATCGACACCATCACCTCGCCCGAACTCGCCTGGCAGCAGGAAGCGTTGTGTGCGCAGACCGGGGCGGACTTCTTCTTCCCCGAACCGGGCAGTTCGGTGCGGGAGGCGAAGCGGATCTGCGGCCTGTGCCCGATCCGCGCGGCGTGCCTCGAGTACGCACTGGACAACGACGAGCGTTTTGGCGTCTGGGGCGGCCTGTCGGAGAAGGAACGGCTGGAGCTGCGGCGCAGGTCGAGCTAGGTCCTGTCGCACGCCGAGCCCCTTGGCGGGGTGTCCTGCCAAGGGGCTCGGGTGTGTGGCTGTCTACAGGGCTACAGGGTCAGGCGCCGGCCGCGCGGGCCGCCATGCGGGCCTTGCGTGCGGCCAGCTTCTCGTCGAACTTCGACGCCTCGGAGTCCAGGCCGCCCATGAACAGGCCGAGTTCCTCCTGCGCCTTGAGGCCCTCGGGGCCCAGGCCGTCGATCTCCATGATCTTCAGGAAGCGCAGCACGGGCTGGAGCACGTCGTCGTGGTGGATGCGCATGTTGTAGACCTCGCCGATCGCCATCTGCGCGGCGGCCCGCTCGAAGCCGGGGATGCCGTGACCGGGCATCCGGAAGTTCACGACCACGTCCCGCACCGCCTGCATCGTCAGGTCGGGCGCGAGCTCGAACGCCGCCTTGAGCAGGTTGCGGTAGAAGACCATGTGCAGGTTCTCGTCGGTCGCGATGCGGGCCAGCATGCGGTCGCAGACCGGGTCACCGGACTGGTGGCCGGTGTTGCGGTGCGAGATGCGGGTGGCCAGCTCCTGGAAGGCGACGTAGGCGACCGAGTGCAGCATCGAGTGCCGGTTGTCCGACTCGAAGCCCTCGCTCATGTGGGACATGCGGAACTGCTCCAGCTTGTCCGGGTCCACGGCGCGCGAGGTGAGCAGGTAGTCCCGCATCACGATGCCGTGCCGTCCCTCCTCCGCCGTCCAGCGGTGCACCCAGGTGCCCCAGGCGCCGTCACGGCCGAAGAGCGAGGCGATCTCGTGGTGGTAGCTGGGCAGGTTGTCCTCGGTCAGGAGGTTGACGATCAGTGCGATGCGGCCGATCTCGGTGACCTTGGACTGCTCCTTCTCCCAGGCCTCGCCGTCCTCGAAGAGGCCGGGGAAGTTGCGCCCGTCGCTCCACGGCACGTACTCGTGCGGCATCCAGTCCTTGGCGACCTGCAGATGCCGGTTGAGCTCCTTCTCGACCACTTCCTCCAGTGCGTACAGCAGCTGAGCGTCGGTCCAGGCGCCGGCGGGACTGCCGAGGTGGGGAGTGGCGATCGTCATGGACTCTCCAGGGGACATACGTACGAGCGGTGAGCGGTAACTTACGGAATCGTAGGCTACGTTTCCGTAGGTTACGATGCCGTAGGTTAAGAGCGCTGTAAAGGCCGCTGATCAGCGGGTCGCTCGTGGGCCCGGCGCCGTCCCCGGACCCGCAGGTCGAGGGCCGGAAGAGTGAGGCGCCGGCCCGGTCAGGTGTACAGCTCCCGCAGCCGCACCGAGAGGCATGTCACACATCCCTCGAGTTTCTCGAACTCGCTGATGTCCACGACGACCGGTTCGTACCCGAGGTCCGAGAACAGCTCCGCGGTCTTCGGCGCGCTCGCCGCCATCAGCAGTTTGTCACCGCCGAGCAGGACCACGTGCGCCCCGGCCTCCTCGGGCACCGGCAGGAAGCGCGCGAACAGCGACGGCGTGTCCATCTTCGGGATGTGCCCGATGACCGTGCCGTCCGGCAGCGCCGTCACCGCCGACTTCAGGTGCAGCACCTTGGTCACCGGTACGGCGACGACCCGCGCGCCCAGCGGCTCGAACGCGGCGCGCAGCTGCTGGACGCCGGCGGCATTGGTGCGCCCGCCCCGGCCCACGTACACCGTGTCGCCGATCTTCAGGACGTCGCCGCCCTCCAGGGTGCCCGGCTCCCAGATCCAGTTCACCGAGCAGCCCAGACCGGCCACGGCCTCCTCGACCCCGGCGGTCTCCGCACGCCGGGACTCGGCGCCGGGGCGGGCGATCAGCGCCACGTTCCGGTACATCACGACCGTGTCCTCGACGAACACCGAGTCCGGGCAGTCGTCGGCCGGATCCACCTCGATGGTGTCCCAGCCGTGCGCGCGCAGCGCCGTCACGTACGCCTCCCACTGCTCGACCGCGAGGTCGGCGTCGACCCTCTCCCGCTCGATGTGCGTCACCAGCCCCTCGGCAAGACGTGGGCTGGGGCGGCGGACGAGGGCCTTCTTGCTGGGCACGAGCGTGACTCCGTATCGGATGGGACGTGTCGGGACCGCACCGACGGGGCCTCCGGGATCGACCGGAACGCATCGGGCGTCAGCCGACCATGATGCAGGGCGATCCCGCGAGACGACACCCCTGGGCCCGGCACCGTTGGCCCAGGACTCACCCCACCGGCCTGGCTCCCCCCGGGGCGCTTCGCTGTGCCGGTGTCGCCGCACCCTCGGCCCGCTCCGGCCCGGCAGGGCGCAGGCACTCGATCAGGTAGTCGCCGGTGTCGGGGTCGCGGGTCACTCCATGGGTCTCGCTGCCGAAGCCGGGGAAACGGCGGTCGAAGGACTCCAGGGCGCGGAGGTAGCGCAGGAGGGGGCCGTCCGGGGCTCCGACGCTCTCGCCCGGCATGAGTACGGGGATTCCGGGCGGCGTCACGGTGACCATCGCGGCGGCGACGCGTCCGGGCGCGTCGCTCAGCCGGATCCGTTCCGTCCCGTCGCGGATCAGGCGCTGGTAGCAGAGCTGCGGCGGGGCGACCGGCTCCGGGAGCTGCTGGAAGGCGGTGTCGAGGAGCTCGACCAGGCGGGCCTCGCGCAGCTGGTCGTGCATCTCCTGGCAGAGTCCGCGCAGCGTCCGCCCGGCGTAGCGCCGCGGGTGCTCGGCGACCAGCCCGGGCAGCACACGGTCGAGCGGGGCGTCACCGTCGTAGAGATCCTTGAAGTCCATCAGGGCGTCCAGCAGCGTGCCCCACTTGCCCTTGGTGATGCCCATGGAGAACAGCACGAGCGTGGTGTAGCTGTCGGTCTTCTCCACGACGATGCCGCGCGTGCCCAGATACGCGGTGAGCACCCGGGCGGGGATGCCCCAGTCGGCCATGTCGCCCCTCGCGTCGATCCCGGGGCAGGTCAGGGTGACCTTGATCGGGTCGAGCATGCAGTAGCCGTCGGTCAGCCCGGGGAAGCCGTGCCAGTCCGCGCCGGGCTCCAGATGCCAGCAGGACGGCTCGGTCCGCAGCAGGTCCGCCGGCGCCTCGTCGAAGGGCAGGCGGGTGCCGCTCTCCGGATCGGTCACCTCACCGGGCTGCCACACGCCGAAGAACCAGGAAGGCCGGTCCCCGGCGGCCTCGATCCGCCGCCCGAGGCGCACCATCTCCTGGCGGAACCGGACCGCCTCGGTCACCGCCTCGTCGACCAGCCACTGTCCCTGCGGACCGTCCATCATCGCCGTGGCCACGTCCAGCGAGGCGATCATCGGGTACAGCGGTGACGTGGTGCCGTGCATCATCAGCGCCTCGTTGAACCGGTCGTGTTCCACCGGCGCCCGGGGTGCCGGCCTGACGTGCACCATGGCGCCCTGCGACAGCGCCGCCAGCAGCTTGTGGGTCGACTGCGTCGCGAAGACCGTCGGCCGGTCGGGGCCGGGGAAGGCCTCCTGGTCCACCGACATGCCGTAGCGCCCCGCGTAGAGGGGGTGGAAGCGGGCGTAGGCGAACCACGCCTCGTCGAAGTGCAGCCGTGGCGTGCCGGCGGCGAAGGCCCGGGCCGCCGCCACCGCGTCGTAACACAGGCCGTCGTACGTGGAGTTCGTGAACACCGCGTACTGGGCGCGCGACGACACCGCGTCCGCTGTCAGCGGGCTCGCGGCGATCCGCGCCGCCACCGAGTCCGCCGAGATCTCCGCCGGGGGCAGCGGGCCCGCGAGGCCGTAGCCGTTGCGGGTGGGGATCAGGTACACCGGCCGGGCGCCGGAGACGACCAGGCCGTGCAGGACCGACTTGTGGCAGTTGCGGTCCACCAGGGCGATCTCGTCGCGGGTCACGCTGAAGTGGCCGACCAGACGGTTGCAGGTGGAGTCGCCGTGCAGCACGAAGTACGTGTGCTCGGAGCCGAAGACCCGCGCGGCGTTGCGCTCCGCCTCGCCGATCGGCCCGGTGTGCTCGAAGAGCGAGCCGAGCTCCTCGACCGAGATCGACAGGTCGCTGCGCAGCAGCCGCTCCCCGAAGTAGTCGTGGAACGCCCGGCCCACGGGCGACTTCAGGAAGGCGACACCGCCGGAGTGCGCCGGGGTGTGCCACGAGTACTCGTGGGCGTCGTCGAAGCGGCGCAGCGCCTTGAAGAACGGCGGGAGCAGAGCGTCCTGGTAGGCGCGCGCGGCGGTGGCGATCCGCCCCGCGATGAACGCCGGAGTGTCCTCCAGCGGCCACACGTAGCCCACCACCGACTGCGACACCCACAGCGGCAGGTCACGCAGCTCCTCGCCCGCCATGACCAGGAACACCGGCAGGTTCTGGAAGCGGCGCCCGATCCGGCGCAGTACCGCCGCACCGCCCGGTTCCTTCTCGGCCCCCGGCCCGGGCGGCAGATCCCAGGCGACCATCGCGGCGGCGAGCCCCGCCTCGGTCCTGAGCACCGCCTCGGCATCGGCGACGCCCACCACCCACCGCACCTGTAAGCCGCGCGCCCGGATCGCCTCGGCGATCCTCGCCAACTGCCCCGCGGCGGCACCCCCGTCCTCCGGATGCTCCGCGACCGCGACCAGGACCGTGCTGTCGCCCATGTGGTTCCCCTCCCTCGGCGGCCCGCGCCGCCCCCACCTCCAGTCTTCGCGGGCCCGCACGCGTGATCGGCCTGCCGAGCGCCAAACCACCCCATCGGTCCACGGCGCGGACCGCGGCTTGACGCGTCAACGCCCGGGATCGACCTCCGGAGGCACGCCCGCCGCACCCTGCACCGCCCTCCTCAGATGCTCCCCGGTGAACGAACCCTCCGCCTCCAGGAGCTGCCGCGGCGTGCCCTCGAAGACGATCTCGCCGCCGTCCCTGCCGCCGTCCGGACCGAGGTCGATCACCCAGTCGGCGCGGGCGACGACGTCCAGGTTGTGCTCGACGACGATGACCGTGTTGCCCGTGTCGGCCAGCCGGTCCAGCAGGGCGACGAGTCCCTCCACGTCCGCCATGTGCAGGCCGGTCGTCGGTTCGTCGAGCACGTAGACCGCGCCCGTCCGGTGCAGCCGCGTGGCCAGCTTGATGCGCTGCCGCTCGCCCCCGGAGAGGGTCGAGAGGGGCTGGCCGAGCGTCAGATACGTCAGCCCGACGTCCCGCAGGGCACGCAGCCGGCGCCGTACGCCCGTGTCGTCGAAGAAGCCGAGCGCCTGCTCGGCCGTCATCTCCAGGACGTCGGCGATGGAACTGCCCCGCACGGTGAGCCGCAGGACCTCGTCCCGGAAGCGCCGCCCCTCGCAGTCGTGGCAGGTCGTCGTCACCGGGTCCATGAAGGCGAGGTCGGTGTAGCTGATGCCCCGGCCCTCGCAGGTGCCGCAGGCTCCGCTCGAGTTGAAGCTGAAGAAGCCCGCCTCGGCCCCCGTCTCGCGGGCGAAGATCTTCCGTACCGTGTCCATGATCCCCAGATAGGTCGCCGGAGTGGACCGGCCCGAGATCCCGATCGACGACTGGTCGACGACCACGGCCTCGTCGTGGGCGGCGGTGAACTCCGCGACCAGGGTGCTCTTTCCCGACCCGGCGACCCCGGTCACCGCCGTGAGCACACCGGCCGGGAACCGTACGGTGACGTCCCGCAGGTTGTGCCGGTCGGCGCCCTTGACCCACAGGTCGCCGACGGGCCGGCGCACCTCGCCCTTGACCGTCGTACGGGTGCGCAGACAGCGGCCGGTGAGCGTGCCGGACGCGGCCAGCTCGTCCGGCGTTCCCTCGAACACGACCGTGCCGCCGCCGGTACCGGCCCCCGGCCCCATGTCCACCACATGGTCGGCCAGCGCGATCACGTCCGGGTCGTGCTCGACGACCAGCACGGTGTTGCCCTTGTCGCGCAGCCGCAGCAGCAGATCGCCGAGGCGGCCCACATCGCGCGGGTGCAGTCCGACGCTCGGCTCGTCGAAGATGTAGGTCATCCCGCTCAGGCTGGAACCGAGGTGCCGCACCGTCTTCAGCCGCTGCCCCTCCCCGCCGCTGAGCGTCGCCGTCTCCCGGTCGAGGCTGAGGTAGCCGAGCCCGATGGTCTCGATCCGCTCCAGCGCGGCCACCGCCGCCCCCGCGATCACCCCGGCCACCGGGTCGTCGATCTCCTTCAGTACGGCGATGAGGTCGGTGACCTGCATCCGTGCGCAGTCGGCGATGGACCGGCCGTCGATCCGGGTCGCGAGCGCCGCCGCGTTGAGCCGGGCTCCCCGGCAGGCCGGGCAGGCGCCCTCCACCAGGAACTCCCTGACCAGGTCGCGGGTCTTCTGGCTCATGGCCGACAGGTCCCGCTTCAGGTACAGCCGCTCGAAGCGGTCGGCCAGCCCCTCGTACTCGGTGGTCCAGGTGCCGCCGGTGCCGTTGACGGTGACCTTGCTGCCGCCGGGCCGCCCGCGCATCAGGAACTCCCGCTCGGCGGCCGTGAACCGCCCCACCGGCTTGTCCGGGTCCAGGTCGGCGCTGTTCGTGTACGCCTGCCCCTGCCAGGTCCCGGCGGCGAACGGCGGGAAGCGGACCGCCCCGTCGGCGAGGGAGCGGTCCGGGTCCAGGATGCGGTCCCAGTCGGGACGGACCGTACGGCCGAGGCCGTCGCAGTCGGGGCACATGCCCGACGGGTCGTTGAACGAGTACGCCGTCGCCGGCCCGGCGCTCGGGGTGCCGTGCCGGGAGAACAGCACCCGGATCACCGAGTAGACATCCGTCATGGTGCCCACCGTCGACCGGGAGTGGCCGCCGACGGGCCGCTGGTCGACGACGATCGCGGGGGAGAGGTCCTCGAGACCGTCCGCGTGCGGCCGCTCGTACTTGGGCAGCCGGTTGCGGACGAACCACGGATACGTCTCGTTCAGCTGGCGCTGCGACTCCACCGCGATCGTGTCGAACACGACGGACGACTTCCCCGACCCCGAGACGCCGGTGAACACGGTCAGCCGGCCTTTCGGGATGCGGAGGGTGACGTCCTTGAGGTTGTTCTCGCGAGCTCCGGTCAGGGTGATGACATCGTGCGTGAAGTCGGTCATGCCGCCGACGCTAGGCGGAATACCCGACAGCCTCTGGCGTGATTTCCTTCAGTTCTCCGTCCTCCAGCTGCAGCCAGCGCGTGATGCCGATCGACTCCAGGAACGGCAGGTCGTGACTGGCCACGATCAGCGCCCCCTCGTACGACTCCAGGGCCGTGGTCAGCTGCCGCACGCTCGCCATGTCGAGGTTGTTGGTCGGCTCGTCGAGCATGAGCAGCTGCGGCGCGGGCTCCGCCAGCATCAGCGCGGCCAGCGCCGCCCGGAAGCGTTCGCCGCCGGACAGCGTCGCCGCCTTCTGGTCGGCCCGGGCGCCCCGGAACAGGAAGCGGGCCAGCCGCGCCCGGATCCGGTTGTTGGTGGCGTCCGGGGCGAACCGGGCCACGTTCTCGGCGACGGTCAGCTCCCCGTCGAGAACGTCGAGCCGCTGCGGCAGGAACCGCAGCGGCACATGCGTCCGCATCTCGCCCGACTCCGGATCCAGCTCGCCGGTGATCGTGCGCAGCAGCGTGGTCTTGCCCGAGCCGTTGCGCCCGATCAGCGCGACCCGCTCCGGACCGCGCAGCTCGAAGCCGCCCTCCACCCGGGCGCCGTACCGGAGCCCGAGATCCTGGAGGGTGAGGACGGTACGCCCCGGCGGCACGGCCGTGTAGGGCAGGTCGACACGGATCTCGTCGTCGTCCCGTACGGCCTCCACCGCCTCGTCGAGCCGCTCCCTGGCCTCGGCGAGCTTCTCCTCGTGCATGATGCGGTGCTTGCCCGCGGACTCCTGCGCCGCGCGCTTGCGCGCCCCCATGACGATCTTCGGCTCGCGCTTCTGTTCGAACATCTTCTGTCCGTACCGCTTGCGGCGGGCCAGCTTGACCTGGGCGTCGGCCAGTTCGCGCTTCTGTTTGCGGAAGTCGGACTCGGCGACGCGCACCATGCGCTCGGCCGCCTCCTGTTCCACGGCGAGGGCCTCCTCGTAGTCGGAGAAGTTGCCCCCGTACCAGGTGATCTCGCCGGAGCGCAGATCCGCGATCTGGTCCACGAGGTCCAGGAGTTCGCGGTCGTGGCTGACGACCACCATCACGCCCGGCCAGGACTGGACGGCCGCGTACAGCCGCCTGCGCGCGTACAGGTCGAGGTTGTTGGTCGGCTCGTCCAGCAGCAGCACATCGGGGCGGCGCAGCAGCAGCGCGGCCAGTCGCAGCAGGACCGACTCGCCGCCCGAGACCTCGCCGATGGTGCGGTCCAACTCGATGTGCCCGAGCCCGAGTTCGCCCAGGGTGGCCAGGGCGCGCTCCTCGACGTCCCAGTCGTCGCCGACGGTCTCGAAGTGCGCCTCGGACACGTCGCCCGCCTCGATGGCGTGCAGCGCTGCCCGCTGTGCGGCGATGCCGAGCGCCTGGTCGACGCGCAGGGTGGTGTCGAGCGTGACGTTCTGCGGGAGGTAGCCGACCTCGCCGGCCACCCGGACGGCGCCGTCGGCCGGGGCCAGCTCACCGGCGATCAGCTTCAACAGGGTCGACTTTCCCGACCCGTTGACGCCGACCAGGCCGGTCCGGCCCGGCCCGAACGCGACGTCCAGGCCCTCGAAGACGGAGGAGCCGTCGGGCCAGGTGAAGGAGAGGGACGTGACAGTGATGGAAGTAGGCATGCGGGCCTCTTTCGCGGTTGCTTGATGCGGTCAGGGGCAAACGCGTATCGAGACACCTGCGACCAGGGAGGAGGGACTCCACGGGCATGAGAAAAGCCCTGCACCGGAGGACGGCTCAGTCGCCGAGGTCGCACGCAGCGCACACACCACAGGTGTGTGACGCGGTGTCTCAGGACCTCAGACGAGCAACGTCCTTCTCCAATCGGCGGCAACAGGACGCTGAACAACGTACGAGGGGGCGTCGGGCCTGTCAACGAATTAACGTGCGGCCCGAGCTTCCCGAGGAGGCCCCGTGACCGACGGCCCGCTCTCGTTGCCGGCCCGGCTCTGCCTGCTGGCCTGGGGCTCCGCGCGGCCGACGGCCGCCGGCACCGGCCATCCGGCCGTCCTGGTGCGGGCCGGTGCCCTCACCGAACTGGCCCAGCGCGGCCTGCTCACCGACGAGGACGGCATCGCCACGCCGGTCGACCTCGACGCGCGTACCGGTGACGCGGTCCTCGACGGGCTGCTGGAACTGGTCCACGAGTCGTGCCCGCACCCCTGGCGGACATGGGTGACGCTGCGGGCCCGAGTGACCCTCGACGCCGTGCGGGAGCAGCTCGTGGCCGGGGCGTATCTGCGGGCGGAGAAGAAGCGGGTCCTCGGCGTGTTCCCCTCCGTCGACTACGCGCTGGAGCGCGTCGCCGCCGTGGACGCGCTGCGGGAGGAGACGCGGCAGGCGCTCCAGGGGCCGCCGCCCGTCGCCGAGACTTCCTGGCGTGACGCGGCGCTCGTCGCCCTCGCCGCGGCGGCGGACCTGCTGCCCGAGAGGGACGTCCGCGCCCACGAGCAGCGCGTCGAGGAGCTGACCGAGCGTGCCGGGGGTACGGCGCCCGGGCTGCGGAAGATCGTGCGCGAGGTGCGTACGGCGGTGGCGGCGGAGTCGACAGCGTCCGTCCTGCGCTGACCACGTCCAGGTCGGACTCCTGCCAGCCAAGGCCCCCGTCCCGCTGCTTGGGTTGCCGGCATGACGAACCAGAGCGACCGAGCCGCGGCCTTCCGTGCCCTGCACCTCCCCGGGACCCCGCTGGTTCTGCCCAACGCCGGGACGCCGTGAGCGCCCGGCTGGTCGAGGAGGCGGGAGCCGCCGCCGTGGCGACGACCAGCGCCGGGCTCGTCCGGGCGCTCGGCGCGCCGGACGGCGAACGGGTGGACCGCGACGCGGCCCTCGAAGCCGTCGCCCGTATCGCCCGCGCCGTGACCGTCCCCGTGACCGCGGACATCGAGAGCGGCTACGCCGAGGACGCCGCGGGCGTCGCCGCCACCGTCCGAGCGGTTCTCGCCGCGGGAGCGGTGGGGGTGAACATCGAGGACGCCGTACGGCGTCGGCGCCGGAGCGGGCGGTCCGCTGCGGGACCTCGAAGAGCAGGCCGAGCGGATCGCCGCCGCCCGTGAGGCGGCCGACGCGGCGGGTGTGCCGCTGTTCGTCAACGCCCGGACCGACACCTTCCTGAGTGGCGCTGGGGTGGGGGCACCTCCCACGCCTTTCGGGCAGTGGGGGAGGACCTCACCTTGGAGCGGGCCGCCGCGTTCCGCGCCGCCGGGGCCGACGGGATCTTCGTCCCCGGGGCCGTCGACCCGGAGATCGTGAAGGAAGCCGCGCGGGAGCTGCTGGACACGGGGACATACGGGTCACTTGCGGGCGCTCTGGACTACAACGAGGTCAACGCCCTGCCGGCGCAGGGGCGTTGGCTCAGCACGCGTCGCGCATCAGCTCCGCCAGGCCGTGGTCCAGATCCAGCTGGAGGTGCTCGAGACCGACGGGCACGAGCTCGCTCGTGGCCTCCAGGAACCGGCGCACCTCACTGGAGCGGACATGCACGACGGCGGTGCCCTCGGGCGCGTGGAACTCCAGCACGGTGCGGTCGTACCCGTACGGCCGCACCCGCACGTCCCCGTGTCCCTCGGCCTCCTTCAGGCCCGCGGCGAGGAGCTCGCGGGAGAAGGTCCAGCAGACCTCGACACCCTCCAGCGTGGCCGGGGCGGGGAAGGTCATGCGGACGGCGAACGGGTCGCGTCGGTCGTAGTGCAGCGTCGCGGGAATGCTCGGCATACGCGGCGCGGCGGCGACGAGACGGGCCTCCACGGGCTGCTCGATGACGATGGACAACGCCTTGCTCCCTTGTGACGGCTGGACGGACTTCCGGTCGGATTGCGGCCGGGCATTGGAAGAGACGCCGGATTCAGCCAATCCGTGCACACGAAGTGCGAGTGACCTCTGTCACCGTGTTCATGCACCAGAGTGACGTGACTCTCCTCATGTGCCACGGCGGGCACTTGTGGCGCTCACCGGAACAACCGCCGCGGCCGCGAGGCCGTCTGGACGGCGCCCGGGCGGTGGGCTAGCTTCCCCGGCCATGAGGCCCTTGGGGAGCACGCGACGGACGGGACGAACACGGCGCAGGGTGACCGCTGCGGCGGCCTGCGCGGCGGCACTGGCCGCCCTGACCGCCGTACCGGCACAGGCGCACGAGCCGGAGCGCCGGGTGCCGCACTGGGAACTGAAGGACACCGGCACCCCGGACGTTCGGTTCCGCGGCCTCGCCGCCGTCAGCCGGAACACCGCCTGGGTCGCCGGGACCGGCGGCACCGTCCTGCGCACCACCGACGGCGGGGCGAACTGGCGGAACGTCTCGCCCCCGGGTGCGGCGGAGTTGCAGTTCCGGGACGTCGAGGCGTTCGACGCGCGCCGGGCCGTGGTCCTGGCCATCGGTGAGGGCGAGGCGTCCCGGGTGTACCGGACCGACGACGGCGGGGCGACCTGGACGGAGTCCTTCCGCAACACCGACCCGAAGGCCTTCTACGACTGCCTCGCCTTCTTCGACTCCCGCCACGGCCTCGCGATGAGCGACCCGGTGGACGGGAGGTTCCGCATCCTGTCGACCGGTGACGGCGGCCGTACCTGGAAGGTACTGCCGAACGCGGGTATGCCGGCCGCGCAGGAGGGCGAGGCCGGATTCGCGGCGAGCGGCCAGTGTCTGGTCACCTCCGGGCCGAAGGACGTCTGGCTCGCCACCGGCGGGGCCGCACGCGCGCGTGTGCTGCACTCCGCCGACCGAGGGCACACCTGGACGGCCACCGACACGGCCCTCCCGGCGGGCGACGCGGCCCGCGGCGTCTTCGCACTGGCTTTCCGCGACCGCGGCCACGGCCTCGCCGTCGGCGGCGACTTCCGCCCCGACCAGCCCTCCCCGCAGGCCGCCGCGCGCACCTCCGACGGCGGCCGCGCCTGGCGCCCCGCCGCCACATCCCCGCCCGCCTACCGCTCCGGCGTCGCCTGGCTCCCGCACAGCCGCACCGCCGCCCTCGCCGTCGGCCCCACCGGCACCGACCTCACCGCGGACGGCGGCCGCACCTGGCGGACGGTCGACGCCGGTTCCTACGACACCGTCGACTGCACCCCGCACCGAGGGTGCTGGGCCGCCGGTGAGAAGGGCCGGGTTGCCCGCCTGGAGCACTGAGCATGCGGACTGCCCTGATCGTTGGCAGTGTGGGTACTCGTTCACTGGTCGTGAGAGGAAGTGAGCGGTGATGCCACGCGGTTCGAGCTCCAAGCGGGAGCGTCAGTACGAGCACATCAAGGACAGTGCGCGGGACCGGGGCGAGAGCACCGGCCGCGCCAAGGAGATCGCCGCGCGGACGGTGAACAAGGAACGCGCCCGCTCCGGCGAGTCGAAGACCGCCGGCCGAACCTCCACCCAGGACATGTCCTCCGGCAAGCGTGGCGGGCAGCGGTCGGGCCAGGGGTCCCAGGGCCCCACCTACGACCAGCTGTACCAGGAGGCCAAGCGCCGCGGCGTCGACGGCCGCTCCAGCATGAACAAGAGCCAGTTGCAGCGCGCACTGGGCAAGTGAGGCGCACGCCTCAGAGGGTCTCCCGGTAGGCCTCCAGCGCGGGTGCCGTCTTCGTCGCGACGAACTCGGTGACGCGGTACGCGCACACGCCCGCGGTGACGAACGGGTCCCCGGCGGTGATCTCCTCGATCCGCGCACGGTCCCCCGCGACGGCGATGATCACCCCGCCGTCGCGGGGGTTCTTGCGTCCGGACGCGAGGAAGACGCCCCGCTCGTACTGCTCGTCGAGCCACGCCACATGCGCCTCCAGCACGGTGTCGACGGCGTCCAGCGGGGCGGTGTAGGTCAGCTCCAGCACGAACATGATCACGAGCCTACCCCCGGGCACCCGTGCGGCCGGCGGGAAGCCCGTAGGCTCAGGCCACCATGACGACCGTACGCATCCCCGAACACTGGCCCACGACCGAGGAACAGGCCCGCGCCGTCCAGGACGAACTGCGCGAGCGCGTGATCCTCGACGAACCCGGACCGCCGCCCGGCACGGGCCATGTGACGGGGGTCGACGTGGCCTACGACGACGCACGCGATGTCGTCGTCGCGGCGGCGGTCGTCCTGGACGCGTCGAGCCTCGAGGTCGTCGCGGAGGCCACGGCGGTGGGCCGCGTCTCCTTCCCCTACGTGCCCGGACTGCTCGCCTTCCGCGAGATCCCCACGGTCCTGGCCGCCCTCGACGCCCTGCCGCTCCCTCCGGGCCTGGTGGTCTGCGACGGCTACGGCCTGGCCCACCCCCGCCGCTTCGGCCTCGCCAGCCACCTCGGCGTCCTGACCGGCCTCCCCACGATCGGCGTCGCCAAGAACCCCTTCACCTTCGCCTACGACGACCCGGACACCCCGCGCGGCAGCAGTTCCGCGCTGCTCGCCGGCTCCGAGGAGGTCGGTCGCGCCCTGCGCACCCGGGAGGCGGTCAAGCCGGTCTTCGTCTCGGTCGGCCACCGCGTGACGCTCGCGGGCGCCTGCGCCCACACCCTCGCCCTGACCCCCGGGTACCGCCTCCCGGAAACCACCCGCAGAGCGGACGCCCTCTGCCGCAAGGCGCTGCGGGAGACCTACCCGGCCTGACCGGCCACCGCCGACCGAGGAGACCGGCCGGTGTGATCTGAGTACCGGCTCTGAGTACCTGTACGGATGCCCGGCCCCGGCCCTCGTCGGCAGGCTGGGGCGCATGACAACGCACCGCGCTCCCAAGCCTGTTGCCGGACCGACCCAGACGGTCGAGCGTGCCGTCACGATCGGGCTCGTCCTGGCCGTGCTGGCGGGGCTCGCCTGGATCGCCGGGATGATCTACACCATCGCCGAGTGGCCGATGTAGGACGGAGCCCCCTCGGCGTTCCTCAGCGGGTCGACGCGACGCGGAAGCGGATCCCCGCCGCGCGCAGCCGGTCGATCAGCGCGTCGCCCATCGCGACCGCCGTGGTGAGCTGACCCGCCCGCTCCGGCAGGTCGTCGAAGGCCAGGCACAGCGCCGACTCGGCGAGCATCTTCGCCGTCTCGTCGTACCCCGGATCGCCGCCCGAGACCTCCGTGTACACCCGCCTGCCGCCGCCCTCGCCCACGAAGCGCAGGGAGAACCAGCTCTTCGCCCGCTTCTCGGGGCTCGGCCCGTCCCCGGGCTTGAGCCGGTCCGACAACCAGCGCCGCGCGGGCGGCACCTGGGCCGCCGCGACCAGCGCGCCGACGGCCGCGACCCCGCCCACCGCGACGGGCAGGTGCCGGACGGCCGCGTACTGCC
This sequence comes from Streptomyces purpurascens, assembly GCF_045040895.1. NCBI lineage: Bacteria > Bacillati > Actinomycetota > Actinomycetes > Kitasatosporales > Streptomycetaceae > Streptomyces > Streptomyces purpurascens. The sequence continues at coordinate 7,949,341 of NZ_CP108341.1, forward strand.
GGTAGCGGAAGTCGGGGCCGTACCGCTCGAGGGCCGCCGCCGACCGCCGCACTATCTGCGGGTCGATGGTCGGCATCGGCAGCGCCCAGGCGCCGACCTCCTTGGCGAACCGTGGCGTCCCGGTCGGCGCGGAGACCCGCCGTCCCACCAGCCGCGGCTCGTGCCGTCGCCGGTCCCGCACGGCCGCCGCCATCTCCCGCTGCCGCGCGAACTGGTTCAGGGCCGAGTTGAAGGTGCCGCCCGAGAAGGCCGCGTCGGCGGTCACGAAGCCGTCCACGGTCAGGGGCACGTCCTCGGGCAACTGCTGCACGGTGAAGTACACGCCCAGATCGTGCGGGATCGAGTCGAAGCCGGCGGCGTGCACCAGCCGGGCCCCGGTCTCACGCGCGCGTGCGTCGTGCCGGACGTACATCAGGTCCACGAACTCCGGCTCGCCCGCGAGGTCGAGGTAGTCGGTCCCGGCGTCCGCGCAGGCGGCCACGAGCTCCTCGCCGTACATCACGTACGGGCCGACCGTCGTGGCCACCACGCGCGCCTGCTCGGCGAGGGAGCGCAGCGAGGCCGGGTCGGAGACGTCCGCCCGCACCACCCCCACCTGCGCGTCGTCCGGCAGCCGCTCGCGCAGCCGCTCCAGCTTCTCCGCGCTGCGGCCCGCGATCGCCCAGCGCAGTCCGTCCGGTGCGTGCGCGGCCAGATACTCCGCGGTGAGCACTCCGGCGAAACTGGTGGCTCCGAAGAGCACGATGTCGTACGGACGGTCCGTCCTGTTCAGCCTGCTCATGACACCCCTCGGTCGTGCAGCCCGTGCCGCTGTCGGTGGCCGAGGCTAGCGTGAGGAGTGCGGAGCCCGACGACGAGCCCGGAGGAACGACGATGGCCGTGCCCAGGAATGCCCTGAAGAAGTGGGAGAAAGTGCGCGAGTTCGCGCTGGGGCTGCCGGGTGCCGTCGAGGAGTTCCCCTGGGGCGAGTCCGTCGCGAAGGCCAACAAGAAGGTGTTCGTCTTCCTCGGCGTCCAGGACGGCAGTTACCCCCTGGGTGTGACGGTGAAGCTCAAGGACGAGACGGCCCACGCCCACGCCCTGTCCAGCCCCGGCGCCGAGCCCGCCGGATACGGCCTGGGGAAGTCCGGCTGGGTGAGCGTCCCCCTGGAGCGGCCGGGCGCCCCGGCCGCGGAGATGCTCTGCGACTGGGTGGAAGAGAGCTATCGGGTGATCGCGCCGAAACGGCTGATAGCGGAACTGGACGAAGGCTGACTCCGTCGGGCAGATTACTAAGCGCTTGCTCTCTTCAGGTCTTGTGTCGATCGGAACGCGTTCTTAGCATCACTGGTGTTACATCAGTTGTGTCACAGCACTGGGGGCTGGATGACCACGGCAAGGACGCCAGGACACGGCCCGCTCGGCGGCGTGCGCGTCGTCGAGCTGGCCGGCATCGGGCCCGGCCCGTTCGCCGCCATGCTCCTGGCCGACCTCGGGGCCGACGTCGTGCGCGTGGACCGCCCCGGCGGCCCCGGACTGGCGATCGACCCGGCGTACGACGTCACCAACCGCAACAAGCGCTCGGTGGTCGTCGACCTGAAGGCCCCGGACGGCCCCGGCCGTGTGCTCGACCTCGCCGCACGCGCCGACATCCTGGTCGAGGGCTACCGCCCCGGTGTCGCCGAGCGCCTGGGCGTCGGCCCCGAGGCCTGCCACGCCCGCAACCCGCGCCTCGTCTACGGGCGGATGACCGGCTGGGGGCAGGACGGCCCGCTCGCCGGGCGCGCCGGGCACGACATCGCGTACATCGCCCCCACCGGCACGCTCGGCATGATCGGCCGGCCGGACGAGCCGCCGGCCGTCCCGGCCAACCTCCTCGGCGACTACGCGGGCGGCTCCCTGTACCTCGTCGTCGGCGTCCTGGCCGCGCTGAACCACGCGCGCGCGACCGGCACCGGCCAGGTCGTCGACGCCGCCATCGTCGACGGCACCGCCCACCTCGCCACGATGATCCACGGCATGCTCGCCGCCGGCGGCTGGCAGGACCGCCGCGGCGCCAACCTCCTCGACGGCGGCTGCCCGTACTACGGGACGTACGAGACGGCCGACGGCCTGCACATGGCCGTCGGCGCGCTGGAGCCGCAGTTCTACGAGGAGTTCCTGACCCTCCTCGGCATCGAGGACCAGGCCGCGGCCCGCAAGGACGTCACCCGGTGGGGCGAACTGCGCGAACAGATCGCGATCCGCTTCAAGACCCGGACGAGGGACGAGTGGACGGCCGTCTTCGAGGGCTCCGACGCGTGCGTGGCGCCCGTCCTGTCCCTGCGCGAGGCCCCGCACCACCCGCATCTCGCCGCCCGCGGCACCTTCACCGACCACGGCGGCATCACCCAGCCCGCCCCGGCCCCCCGTTTCTCAGCGACCCCGACCTCCGTCCGCACCGGCCCGGCGCGGCCGGGCGCCGACACGGCGGACGTCGCCCGGGACTGGGACGTCCCCGGGCTCCTCACAGCGCCCCGCAACCCTCAGTGAAAGGCCCCCTCGTGAGCACCGAAGCGTACGTGTACGACGCGATCCGCACCCCGCGCGGCCGCGGCAAGGCCAACGGCTCCCTGCACGGCACCAAGCCCATCGACCTGGTCGTCGGACTCATCCACGAGATCCGCGCCCGCTTCCCCGGCCTCGACCCGGCCGCCGTCGACGACATCGTGCTCGGCGTCGTCGGCCCGGTCGGCGACCAGGGCTCCGACATCGCCCGGATCGCCGCCATCGCCGCGGGCCTGCCCGACACGGTGGCCGGCGTGCAGGAGAACCGCTTCTGTGCCTCGGGCCTCGAGGCAGTCAACCTGGCCGCCGCCAAGGTGCGTTCCGGCTGGGAGGACCTCGTCCTCGCGGGCGGCGTGGAGTCGATGTCCCGGGTGCCGATGGCCTCCGACGGCGGCGCCTGGTTCAACGACCCGATGACCAACCTCGACGTGAACTTCGTGCCGCAGGGCATCGGCGCCGACCTCATCGCCACCATCGAGGGCTTCTCCCGGCGGGACGTCGACGAGTACGCGGCGCTCTCCCAGGAGCGCGCCGCCACCGCCACGAAGGACGGCCGCTTCGAGAGGTCCGTCGTCCCGGTGAAGGACCGCAGCGGCCTCGTCGTCCTCGACCACGACGAGTTCCCGCGCCCCGGCACCACCGCCGACTCCCTGGCCAAGCTCAAGCCGTCCTTCGCCGACATCGGCGAACTCGGCGGCTTCGACGCGGTGGCGCTCCAGCAGTACCACTGGGTGGAGAAGATCGACCACGTCCACCACGCGGGCAACTCCTCCGGCATCGTGGACGGCGCCTCGCTCGTCGCGATCGGCTCCAAGGAGGTCGGCGAGCGCTACGGCCTCACGCCGCGCGCGCGGATCGTCTCCGCCGCCGTGTCCGGCTCCGAGCCCACGATCATGCTCACCGGCCCCGCCCCCGCCACCCGCAAGGCCCTCGCCAAGGCCGGACTGACCATCGACGACATCGACCTCGTCGAGATCAACGAGGCGTTCGCGGCGGTCGTGCTGCGCTTCGTGAAGGACATGGGCCTGTCCCTGGACAAGGTCAACGTCAACGGCGGCGCGATCGCCCTCGGCCACCCCCTCGGCGCGACCGGCGCGATGATCCTCGGCACGCTCGTCGACGAACTGGAGCGCCAGGACAAGCGCTACGGCCTCGCCACGCTGTGCGTGGGCGGCGGCATGGGCGTCGCCACGATCGTCGAGCGCATCTGACCCCCTCCCAACGGATCACTACGGAGCACATCCCCATGAGCACTGAATCCACCACCATCCGCTGGGAACAGGACCGCACCGGCCTCGTCACCCTCGTCATCGACGACCCGAACCAGTCCGCGAACACCATGAACCAGGCGTTCCGCGACTCGCTCGCCGCCGTCACCGACCGCCTGGAGGCCGAGAAGGACTCCATCCGGGGCGTCATCATCACCTCCGCCAAGAAGACCTTCTTCGCCGGCGGCGACCTGCGCGACCTGATCCGCGTCACCCCCGGGACGGCCCAGGAGCTGTTCGACGGCGGCATGGCGATCAAGCGGAACCTGCGCCGCATCGAGACCCTCGGCAAGCCGGTCGTCGCCGCGCTCAACGGCGCGGCCCTCGGCGGCGGTTACGAGATCGCCCTGGCCTGCCACCACCGCGTCGCGCTCGACGCGCCCGGCTCGAAGATCGGCTGCCCCGAGGTCACCCTCGGCCTGCTCCCCGGAGGCGGCGGCGTCGTCCGCACCGTCCGCCTGCTCGGCATCGCCGACGCCCTGCTGAAGGTCCTCCTCCAGGGCACCCAGTACAGCCCGCGCCGCGCGCGGGAGAACGGGCTCGTCGACGACGTCGCCGAGACCCAGGAGGAACTGCTCGCCAAGGCCCGCGCCTTCATCGACGCCAACCCGGAGTCCCAGCAGCCCTGGGACAAGCCGGGCTACCGCATCCCGGGCGGCACGCCCGCCAACCCCAAGTTCGCCGCGAATCTGCCCGCCTTCCCGGCGAATCTGCGCAAGCAGACGGGCGGCGCCCCCTACCCGGCGCCGCGCAACATCCTCGCCGCCGCCGTCGAGGGCTCCCAGGTCGACTTCGAGACCGCCCAGGTCATCGAGGCCCGCTACTTCGTGGACCTCGCGGCCGGGCAGACGTCGAAGAACATGATCCAGGCCTTCTTCTTCGACCTCCAGGCCGTCAACTCGGGTGCCAACCGGCCCAAGGGCATCGAGCCCCGCAAGGTCCGCAAGGTCGCCGTCCTCGGCGCCGGCATGATGGGCGCGGGCATCGCCTACTCCTGCGCCCGCGCCGGCATCGACGTCGTCCTGAAGGACGTCTCCCTGGAGTCGGCCCTCAAGGGCAAGGGCTACTCCGAGAAGCTGTGCGCCAAGGCCGTCTCCAAGGGCCGTACGACCCAGCAGAAGGCGGACGCGCTGCTCGCCCGCATCACACCCACCGCCGAGGCGCAGGACCTGGCCGGCTGCGACGCCGTCATCGAGGCCGTCTTCGAGGACACGTCCCTCAAGCACAAGGTGTTCCAGGAGATCCAGAACGTCGTGGCGCCCGACGCGCTGCTGTGCTCCAACACCTCCACCCTCCCCATCACCGCACTCGCCGAGGGCGTCGAGCGCCAGAGCGACTTCATCGGACTGCACTTCTTCTCGCCCGTCGACAAGATGCCGCTCGTCGAGATCATCAAGGGCGAGCGCACGGGTGAGGAGGCCCTGGCCCGCGCCTTCGACCTGGTCCGGCAGATCAACAAGACCCCGATCGTCGTCAACGACTCGCGCGGCTTCTTCACCTCCCGCGTCATCGGGCACTTCATCAACGAGGGCGTCGCCATGGTCGGCGAGGGCATCGAGCCCGCGTCGGTCGAGCAGGCCGCCGCCCAGGCCGGCTACCCGGCCAAGGTGCTGTCCCTGATGGACGAGCTGACGCTGACGCTGCCCCGCAAGATCCGGGGCGAGACGAAGCGGGCCGTCGAGGAGGCGGGCGGCACCTGGACGGCCCACCCCGCCGAGGCCGTCATCGACCGCATGGTCGACGAGTTCGACCGCACGGGCCGCAGCGGCGGCGCCGGCTTCTACGACTACGGCGACGACGGCAAGCGCGCCGGGCTGTGGCCGGGACTGCGCGAGCACTACACCAAGCCCGGGTATCAGATCCCGTTCGAGGACATGAAGGAGCGCATGCTCTTCTCCGAGGCGCTGGACACCGTCCGGCTGCTGGAGGAGGGCGTGCTGACCTCGGTCGCCGACGCCAACATCGGCTCGATCTTCGGCATCGGCTTCCCGGGCTGGACCGGCGGCGTGCTCCAGTACATCAACGGCTACGAGGGAGGCCTGCCCGGATTCGTGGCACGCGCGCGTGAACTCGCCGAGCGCTACGGCGACCGGTTCGCACCGCCCGCGCTGCTCGTGGACAAGGCGGAGAAGGGGGAGCGGTTCAGCGACTCAGCCCGGGGCTGACTCTTCCGGAGGCTCCGTGAGCCACTCGCCCAGCTCTTCCTTCAGCGACCGCTGAAAGGCCGTGAGGAGCGCCTGCACCACCAGAGGGTGCATGTGCGCCGACAGGGACCGCACGTCCCGGGCGTCACGCTCAGCCACCTCGCCCCGGAAGAGCTGGGAGAGTTCACGGGCCGCGGCGCGCGTGTGTTCGATGAGAACCTTGCGCGCCGCGAAGATCGCCTCCTGGGAGAGCGGCACGTCCAGCAGTCCGACGCCCAGCCGGAGCAGACCGAGGTCGGCCTCGTACCCGTTGTCCCCGGGCCGGACCACGCCCATCGCGGCCAGCCGCTCGACGTCCTCGGCGCCGAGCGGCCGCCCGGCCCGCCGCTCCAGCTCCTGCCGCGTGACCGTCTCGACGGTGTCCGGCGCCCAGGAGGCCACCACGGCCCGGTGGATGGCGAAGTCGTGCGCGCTCAGGTCCGGCGGAAGTCGCCGCAGATAGCGCTCTATGCCCGAGAGCGTCATGCCCTGCCGCTGCAACTCCTCGATCAGCGCCAGCCGGTCCAGGTGCTCCTGCCCGTAGTGCCCCACCCGCCGGGGGCCGAGCACCGGCGGCGGCAGCAGCCCCTTCGTGCCGTAGAAGCGGACCGTGCGCACCGTGACACCGGCCCGGGCGGCCAGCTCGTCGATCGTGAGGGTCGGCTCCTCGGTGTCGGTCGTCATGTGCAGCAGTATCGCTGTCTCACCAGTGCTGTGAAACCTCGGTCGCATCCCCGCATGACCATGAAGTGAACAGCCGGTGATCGCTGTGCCTGTTCCTGGTGGACCTTGTGAGAAGTGACGCTGTGTGACGCCCGTCACCGAATGCGCGCAGACCGGTGTGGGAAGGTGCAGCCTTGGTCCGCGCCGCGTCATAAGGGTGGTGCGGGCCATCGCACTGTACGGACCCCGGGCCCACGACGTCCGGGGTGATCCAGAGAGTGGAACCACCCGTGAGCAAGGACGCCGTCAACACGGCTGCGGCGACGCCGCGTACCGATGCGGCCCAGGTGCCCGCGGACGCGGGCGACGCCGGCTACAGCAAGGACCTCAAGCCCCGCCACGTCAACATGATCGCCATCGGTGGCGCGATCGGCACCGGACTCTTCCTGGGTGCCGGCGGGCGGCTGCACAACGCGGGCCCGGCGCTGGCGATCGCCTACCTGGTGTGCGGCATCTTCGCCTTCTTCGTCGTGAAGGCCCTCGGCGAACTCGTGCTCTACCGCCCCTCCTCGGGCTCCTTCGTGTCGTACGCGCGCGAGTTCCTCGGTGAGAAGGGCGCCTACGTCGCCGGCTGGATGTACTTCCTGAACTGGTCGACCACCGGCATCGCCGACATCACCGCGATCGCGCTCTACACGCACTACTGGAGCCTGTTCACCGACATCCCGCAGTGGGTGCTCGCGCTGGTCGCGCTCGCGGTCGTGCTGGCCGTGAACCTGATCTCGGTGAAGATCTTCGGCGAGATGGAGTTCTGGTTCTCCATCATCAAGGTGGCCACGCTCGTCGGCTTCATGCTCATCGGCATCTTCCTGCTGGCCACGCAGCACAAGGTGGGCGGCCAGACGCCGGGCATGAGCGTGATCACGGAGAACGGCGGCGTCTTCCCGCACGGCATGATGCCCGTCGTCCTGGTCATGCAGGGCGTGATCTTCGCGTACGCCGCGCTGGAGCTGGTCGGTGTCGCCGCGGGTGAGACCGCCGAGCCGGAGAAGGTCGTCCCGCGCGCGGTGAACTCGATCATGTGGCGGGTCGGGCTCTTCTACGTCGGCTCGGTCGTCCTGCTGGCCCTGCTCCTGCCCGGCTCGGTCTACTCGGCCGACCAGAGCCCCTTCGTCACGGTCCTGTCGAAGATCGGCATCCCCGCGGCGGGCGACGTGATGAACCTGGTCGTCCTGACGGCCGCCATGTCCTCGCTGAACTCGGGCCTGTACTCCACGGGCCGCATCCTGCGCTCCATGGCGATGGCCGGTTCCGCGCCCAAGTTCACCGCCCGCATGAACCGCAGCCAGGTCCCCTACGGCGGCATCCTGCTCACCTGCGCGGTGTGCGTGCTCGGCGTCGGACTGAACTACCTCGTGCCGGCCCAGGCCTTCGAGATCGTGCTGAACGTCGCCTCCCTCGGCATCATCAGCACCTGGGTGATCATCATGATCTGCCACCTGGTCTTCGTCCGCCGTGCCAAGGCGGGCCTGGTCGACCGCCCCTCCTTCCGCCTCCCCGGCAGCCCGGTCACGGAGATCACCACGATCGTCTTCCTGCTGGCCTGCCTCGCCATGATGTGGAACGACCCCGAGGTCGGCCGCAAGACACTCCTGCTCGTCCCGCTGATCGCGGCCATGCTGGTCGCGGGCTGGTTCGGCATCCGCCGCCGGGTGTCCGCGACGGCCGACCAGGAGCTGTCCCAGCTCACGAAGTAGCAGGCCGGGGCCATGGTCAGTGGCCGCGTCCACGGTGGCGTCATGTCGGGGATCAGGTATGTCCGGGGTGACGCCACCGTGCCCGGCACCGGGGCCGCGCGGCGAACGACTTCGGGCTGGGCGCGGTGCGGTTCGTGCAGGTCGAGCCGTATGTGTGGGTGGCCAACATGATCGGCCGGCGCGGCATCAGGGCCGGCAGCAAGGGCGCCCCCGTCCGCTACGAGGCGATCGACACGGCCCTCGGCTCCCTCGCCGGCAAGGCCGCCGAGCTGGGCGCGTCCGTGCACATGCCGCGCATCGGCTGCGGCCTGGCCGGCGGGAAGTGGTCCCGCGTCGAGCCGCTCGTCGAGGAGCGGCTGGTGCGACAGGGGATAGGGGATACGGGTGACGGTGTACGACCACGGGGACTGAGGCGACGCGGCTCGGACCGGCTCAGCCCTTGCCCCCGCCCCCCGACAGGGGTCAGCCCTGCCCGTCGAAACCCCGCAGCAGGCACTCGGCCAGGCGTTCCGCGAGCGACCCGTCGGGATCCAGCCGGGGGTTGAAGATCGCGACGTCGAGGCCCACCGCTCCGCCGTCGGACAGTGCCGTGCGCAGGACGGTTTCCAGTTCCTGCCAGGTCAGGCCGCCCGGCAGCCGGTAGTCGACGGCGGGCATGGCCGCGTCGTCCAGCACGTCGACGTCGAGATGGACCCAGTACCCGGCGCCCGCGCCGTCGCCCGTCAGCAGCCCGACCGCGCGCCGGGCCGCCTCGGCCGCCCCCAGGTCACGCACGGTGTCGAGCTCCATCGCGTGCAGCGCGGACGGCAGCGGCTGCATGCCGTACGCCGCGGACTCCTCCGTGTCCCGGAACCCCAGGGCGACGACGTCCTCGTCCCGCACCAGGGGGCCCCGGCCCTCCAGGTCGGCCAGGACGCGCGGACCGCGCCCGGTGGCCAGGGCGAGTTCCATGGAGGCCGCCTCACCGGCCGGTTCCGCCGACGGCTGGTAGAAGTCGGTGTGCCCGTCGAGGAAGAGCAGCCCGTGCCAATCCCGGCGGCGCAGCGCGAGCAGATTGCCGAGCAGCACGCTGCAGTCGCCGCCCAGCACCACCGGGAACCGGCCGTCGTCGAGGACAGCGGAGACGGCATCGGCCAGGGCGACGGAGTACGCGGCGATGCCGTCGGGGTTGAGCACCCCGGTCTCAGGATCCCTTTCCGGGTCGTACGCGGGTGGCTCCACCCGGCCCGCCCGCACCGCGCCGAGGCCTTCGGCCAGCCCGGCCCCGAGCAGCGCCTCCGGCAGTCCCTCGACCCCGGTCGGGCGCAGCCCCAGCACGGACGGTGCCTCGATGATCGCCGCATCCCGCACGCCCGGCTCCCTTCACCCGCCGGCCGACGCGCCGCCCGGGCCCATACGCCGGACGCGCATGGGCCCACCGTAGACCGCCGTGCGGGAGGAGGCGCGTCAGCGCTTGTGCTCGCCGCTCCCGTGCCGCGCGTGCTCGTGAACCCCGTCGGTCGCGGCGATCTTCTTCCACGACCTCGGCTGTGACACCGTCCCGCCGGCCTTCGCGACGGACACGGTCCGGGCCGCCGCCGACGCCGGCTTGGACGCCTGGAACAGCCATGTGTCGAACAGCGCGGCCAGGGGCTTCCCGGACACTTCCTCGGCGTAGCGCCGGAAGTCGGCGACCGACGCGTTGCCATGGGCGTACTTCTGCGGCCAGCCCTTGAGGATCGCGAAGAACGCCTCGTCACCGATCTCGTTGCGCAGCGCCTGCACGGCCAGCGCGCCCCGGTCGTAGACCGCCGCGTCGAACTGGTTCTCCGGACCCGGGTCCCCGGGCTTCACCGTCCAGAACGAGTCGTCCGCCGGATGCGAGGCGTACACGTAGTCGGCGAGTTCCTGAGCGGTGCCCTCGCCCTCGTGCTCGGACCACAGCCACTGCGCGTACCGCGCGAACCCCTCGTTGATCCAGATGTCCTGCCAGCGCTTGAGGGACACGTCGTCCCCGTACCACTGGTGGGCGATCTCATGGACGACGAGGGACACGTTCGACCCGTTCGCGAACTGTCGCGGGCTGTAGTACGGCCGGGTCTGGGTCTCCAGCGCGTACCCCGTGGTGGTGTTCGGCACATAGCCGCCGAGCGCGTTGTAGGGGTACGGCCCGAAGTACCCGGCCAGCCAGTCCGCGATCTCCCCGGTCCGTTCGATGCTCGCCCGCGCCGCGCCGGCGTGGTCGCCCAGGTCCTTGCTGTAGGCGTTGAGGACCGGAATGCCGCTCTCGGTCGTGCCCGTCGTGATGTCGAACTTCCCGACCGCCAGCGTGGCGAGGTACGTGGCCTGCGGCTTGTTCGAGCGCCAGTTCCAACGGGTCCAGCCGAGGCGCGAACTCGTCGACTGGAGCGTGCCGTTGGAGATGGCCTGCGTGCCGTCCGGGACCAGTACGGACACGTCGTAGGTGGCCTTGTCGAGCGGGTGGTCGTTGCCCGGGAACCACCACGCCGCGGCCTCGGGCTCGTTCGCCGCGACACCGCCGTCCGGAGTGCGGTGCCAGCTGGTGAAGCCGTAGGCCTTCTTCGACGACGGCACCCCGCGGTAGCGCACGACGACCGTGACGGACGCGCCCTTGGCCAGCGGCGTCTTCGGCGTGATCTCCAGCTCGTGCTCGCCCGACGTCGTGAACGAGGCCTTCGCGCCGTTGACGCGCACCTCGCCGACATCCAGCAGGAAGTCCAGGTTGAACCTCGACAGCTCCTGCGTGGTGCGGGCCACGAGGGTCGCCGTGCCCTCCAGTTCGTCCGTGGCCGGCTGGTACTTCAGCCGGAGGTCGTAGTGGGAGACGTCGTATCCGCCGTTCCCGTAGGCCGGGTAGTAGGGGTCACCGATACCCGGCGCGCCGGGGGAGTGGGGCGCGGCCGACGCCGGGATCGCCAGCAGGAGAACGGCCGCTGCCAGGGCTCCCGGCGCGATGATTCTGCGGTGCACGCAAGGCTCCAAGTCGTAGGTCCCGAAATGCTGTCCGGAGCCTATTGACTCCCTGTGTCACTAGTCATGTCCATGGTCCCTGCTGTCACACGATCGCCATTCGGCCGACATGAGGCACCCGCCCCTCGGGCCCCTCCCGGACACGCCGGTCCGTCAGCTGCCCTCTTCTGAACAGGAGTTCACCGATGTAGCGTCCGGCGCATGCCGAAACGCACGCGCTTCACGACCTGGAGACCGCTCGCGACGGCGGCCACGGCCGCCCTCTTGGCCACACTGCTCACCCCGGCCGCGGCACAGGCCGCCCCGCGCGGGAGCGAACCCGTCTACTCGTACGAGAAGGCCATCCGTGAGGCCGTCTGGGTGGACACCGGACTCGACGGCGACGGCGACGGAAAGGCCGACCGGGTCGCCGTCGACATCGTCCGCCCCCGCGAACCCGCCCGGCAGGGCCGCAGGATCCCCGTCATCATGGACGCCAGCCCGTACTACTCCTGCTGCGGGCGCGGCAACGAGAGCCAGCGCAAGACGTACGACGCGAACGGCGACGTCGTCCAGATGCCGCTGTACTACGACAACTACTTCGTGCCCCGCGGCTACGCCTTCGTCGGCGTCGACCTGGCCGGAACCAACCGCTCCGACGGCTGCGACGACGTCGGCGGCCGCTCCGACATCCAGTCCGCGAAGGCCGTCGTCGACTGGCTGAACGGCCGCGCCAAGGCCTACACGACCCGCTCCGGCACCACCCGCGCCAAGGCCGCCTGGAGCAACGGCCGCACCGGCATGATCGGCAAGAGCTGGGACGGCACCATCGCCAACGGCGTCGCCGCCACCGGCGTCAAGGGCCTGAAGACCATCGTCCCGATCAGCGCCATCTCCTCCTGGTACGACTACTACTTCCAGCAGGGCGCCCCGCTCTACGACTCCGGCCCCGAGTGGCTGTCCGACTACGTCAACAGCCCCGACGCCCGCGAGAAGTGCGGCGCTGTGCAGCAGAAGCTCGTCGACGGGGCCCCGCGCACCGGCGACTGGACCCCGCTGTGGACCGAGCGCGACTACGTGAAGAACGCGAAGAAGGTCAGGGCCAGCGTCTTCCTGATCCACGGCACGCAGGACCTCAACGTGCGCATGAAGCACGTCGGCCAGTGGTGGGACGCCCTCGCGAAGCACGGCGTCGAGCGCAAGATCTGGCTCTCCCAGACCGGCCACGTCGACCCCTTCGACTTCCGCCGCGCCACCTGGGTCGACACCCTGCACCGCTGGTTCGACCACGAACTCATGGGCTACGACAACGGCATCGACCGCGAGCCCATGGCCGACATCGAACGCCGTCCCGACCAGTGGAGCACCTCCACGGTCTGGCCGCCGGCCGGCACCCGGGCCACCACCCTGCGTCCCGACCGGGGAGCCCAGCCCGGCGTCGGCACCCTCGGCCTGGACCGCGGTCACGGCACCGAGACCTTCACCGACGACCCGAAGCTGAGCGAGACCGACTGGGCCGCACAGATCGACAAGTCGACACCGGAGAAGGCCGGATTCGTCACCGGACCGCTCACCCGCGAGCTGCGCCTGTCCGGCTCCTCCGAGGTCACCGTCACCGCGACGCCCTCCACCCCGACGGCCCATCTCTCCGCCGTCCTCGTGGACGTCGGCCCCGACACCATCCGCGACTACGCCGACGCCGGCGAAGGCATCACCACCCTCACGAACCGCACCTGCTGGGGCGCGAGCACCGCCGGCGACAGCTCCTGCTTCAAGGAGGCCAAGGCCAAGACCGCCGACGTCGACTACACGGTCGTCAGCCGCGGCTGGGCCGACCTCGGCAACCACGCCTCGGAGGGGAAGGGTTCCCCGCTCACCCCGGGCAAGCGGTACACGATCACCCTCGACCTGGCGGCGACCGACCATGTCGTCCCGAAGGGCCACCGCCTGGCGCTGATCGTCGCGGGCACCGACCAGGGCCTCATCGACCCTCCCGCCGACACGCCGAAGCTCGCGCTCGACCTCTCCCGCACCTCGGCCGACGTGCCGTTCGTCGGCGGACCCGCCGCCTTCGCCCGCGCCACCGCGGGTGCCGCGCTCACCACGCCCGTCGCCGCGCTACTGGACGGCGTCCGGGAACCGCGCACCACCCACCGCGTCCCGGAGGGAACCCAGTGAACCGCGTCCGCGCCCTGACCCTGACCGCCGCCCTCGCCGCATCCCTGGTCGCCGTCCCCGCCCAGGCGGCCACGGCCACCGACTCCCCGCCGCGCACCGGCTTCGAGCGGACCGGCGGTGCCCGGTGGACCACCCAGCCCGAGGAGCAGGAGTTCCTCAAGGCCGTCGACCGGTCGAGCAGCCGGGTCTCCATGACCCGCTTCGGTACGACGAAGCAGGACCGGCCGCTCCAGCTCCTGCGGATCGGCACCGGCCCGAGCCCGAACAAGGTGCTCCTCGTGTGCAGCCAGCACGGCGACGAACCCTCCGGCCGCGAAGCCTGTTTGACCACCGTCCGTGACCTCGCCCACGCCCGTGACAGCCGCACCCGGCGCTTCCTGGACCGCACCACCGTCCTCGTCGTGCCCACCGCCAACCCCGACGGCCGGGCCGCCGACACGCGCGGCAACAGCGACGGCGTCGACATCAACCGCGACCACCTCGCCCTTCAGACCGCCGAGGGCCGCGCCCTGGCCGCGCTCATCCGCGACCAGCGCCCCGACATCATCTACGATCTGCACGAATACGGAGCAACACCCCAGTACTACGACAAAGCCCTCTTCGACCTGTGGCCGCGCAACCTCAACACCCACGACGCGGTCCACGACGAGGCGAAGACCCTCTCCGAGGCCTACGTCCGCCCCGCGGCACAGCGGGCCGGCCACTCGACCGGCACCTACGGCATCTGGACCGACCCGGAAACGGGCGAACCGGTCAAACAGGTCGCCGGAGATGGGCAGGAGCGCATTCTGCGCAATATGTCCGGTGTAAAGCATTCGATCGGACTGCTCATCGAGAGCCGTGTGGACCCGCTCACCGAAGCGGAGAAGGCGGACGAGGCGCTGAACAACCGGCGCCGGGTCACCTCCCAACTGGACGCGCTCAAGGGCCTGTTCGGATACACCGATCAGCGCCGGGGCCGCATCGAGGCGACGACGGCCAAGGCCCGGCTCGCCGGCTACCTGGCCACCGGCCCGGTCTACGTCGGCGGCGCCGACAACGACACGCCCGAACCCGCCGAGGTGATCCAGAACCCGCCCTGCGGCTACCGGCTCACCGCCGCGCAGTACACCGAGGTCGGCGACGAACTCGCGCTGCACGGTGTGCGCGTACGACGGGGCGCCGAGGGCGTGCTCGTACCCCTGCGCCAGCCCCTGCGGGCGCTCGTCCCGTTGCTGCTCGACGCACGGGCCACGTACCACCTCACGGCAGCCGAGTCCGAAACGCAATGTTGAGGAGGATGAATTTGCGCCACACGTGGTAGGGGCGTTACGGAGGACTTACGTTCCTCCTACGTTTCAATGAAAGGTGCCGCCTGTGACACACGACCGACCAAGCGAGAGCGATCCCCATGGGGGAGGCGTGCTGCCGGGATCGGAAGCGGGCCTCCCCGGTCAGGAGAGGCCCCAGACCGACCGGATCGTCTTCGGTGTCACGGCGGCGCTCACGCTCGCCTTCGTGATCTGGGGTGCCACGGCGACCGACTCGCTCGAATCCGTCTCCACCAGCATGCTCAGCGGGCTGATGCACAACGGCGGCTGGGCGTTCATGCTCGCCGCCTCCGGCTTCGTTGTGTTCGCCCTCTGGCTCGCGGCCAGCCGTTACGGCCGTATCCACCTCGGTGCGGAGGGTGAGGAGCCCGAGTTCCGCACGGTGTCCTGGGTCGCGATGATGTTCAGCGCGGGCATGGGCATCGGCCTGATGTTCTACGGCGTGAGCGAACCGCTGTCGCACTACTCGACGGCCCCGCCGGGCACGAACCCCGCCGACTCCGGTGAGCGCATGGAGACGGCCATGGCCACCACCCTGTTCCACTGGACGCTCCACCCCTGGGCGATCTACGCCGTGGTGGGCCTCGCCATCGCCTACAGCACCTTCCGCAGGCGGCGCCGCCAGACCATCAGCGCCGTCTTCACCCCGCTCATCGGCAAGAAGCACGCGAACGGCGCCGCCGGCCGGGTCATCGACATCCTCGCGATCGTCGCGACCATCTTCGGCTCCGCCGCCTCCCTGGGGCTCGGCGCGCTGCAGATCGGCTCCGGAGTGCAGGAGCTGGGCTGGATGGACAAGGTGAGCACCGGGCTGCTCGTCGCGATCATCGCGGTGCTGACCCTGGCCTTCGTCGCGTCCGCGATCTCCGGTGTGGAGAAGGGCATCCAGTGGCTGTCCAACACCAACATGGTGCTGGCGCTGATCCTCGCCCTGTTCGTGTTCGTGGCGGGCCCGACCATCATCGTCCTCGACCTGCTGCCGACGTCGGTCTTCGCCTACCTCGGTGACCTGCCCCAGCTGGCCGGCCGTACGGAGGCCAGCGGCGGGGAGGGCGTCGCGGACTGGCTGGGCAGCTGGACCGTCTTCTACTGGGCGTGGTGGATCTCCTGGACGCCGTTCGTCGGCATGTTCATCGCCCGGATCAGCCGGGGCCGGACCATCCGGCAGTTCATCGGCGGCGTCATCCTCGTGCCCAGCACGGTCAGCCTGATCTGGTTCGCGATCTTCGGCGGCTCGGCGATGAAGATGCAGGAGGAGAACAAGCTCGGCAAGGAGGCGACCCCCGAAGGCCAGCTCTTCGACGTGCTGCAGCAGTTCCCCATCGCCACCGCCACCAGCCTGCTGGTGATGGTCCTCGTCGGCATCTTCTTCGTCTCGGGTGCCGACGCGGCGTCGATCGTCATGGGAACGCTCTCGCAGAAGGGCGCGCTCGAACCCGGCCGCCTGGTGGTGGTGTTCTGGGGCGTGGTCACCGGAGCGGTGGCCGCGATCATGCTGCTCGTCGGCAGCGGCTCGGGCGACGCGCTGACAGGTCTGCAGAACCTCACCATCCTCGCGGCGGCGCCGTTCGTCGTCGTGATGACCTTCATGTGCGTCGCGCTCATGCGCGACCTGCGCCGTGACCCGGTGATCGTGCGTGAGCAAATGGGTTCCGAGGCCGTCGAAATGGCCGTCATGGCAGGCCACGAGAAGTACGACGGCGACTTCGAGTTCCGTGTCGGCCCGGGCGTCGGCCCGGACGTCGAGGGCGACCCCATCGGCAAGCACTGACCCGGGCGACCGCCCTGCCGGATGCCCCCGACCGGGGCGTCGGAGCCCGACAGCTCCGATGCCCTCGGCCGGGGGCATCCGGCTTCGGCGGACCGGGCGTCTCGGCCGGGGTGCACAGCCGTGCGGCGACCCGCGACCTCGGCCGCGCGGCCACCCGCCCCTCAGTCGCACACCAGCCGCGCCGCCTCCTCCGCGCACCCCCACGCCACCGTGACCCCCGCGCCGCCGTGGCCGTAGTTGTGCACCAGGAGCCGGCCGTCCGGCAGGGCGTCGCGGTCCAGGCGGACCGCGGGGCGGGTGGGGCGCAGTCCGACCCGGTGTTCCAGGACGCGTGCGCCGGTGATCTCCGGCCGTAGCGCCGCGCAGCGGCGGACGATCGCCTCGGCCGTCGCGGGGTCGGGCTCCGGCGACCACGCGTCCTCCTCCGCCGTACCGCCGAGGACGAGTCCGCCCGGCTGCGGAAACAGGTACGCGTGCTCCCCGGCCGCGTCGGTGGTGACGAGAAAGGTGTCGATCCCGGGGTTCTCCACGACCACCAACTGCCCCCGCACAGGCCGCACGGACGGATCCGGCACCAGCTCCCGCGCCCCCAGCCCCGCGCAGTTGACCACGACCGGCGCGTCGGCCTCCGCGAACGAGGACACCGTACGAGCCTCGACCACCCCGCCCGCCGCCACGAACCGCTCCCGCAGCCACGGCAGATGAGCCGGCATGTCGATCAGCGGCAGCCGTGCCCGGACGCCCGTCCCCGCGTACTCGCCGGCCGTGGCCGGCCGCAGCTCCGGCACACGCCCCGCCAGCCACCCGCCGACCTCGTCGAGTCGGGTCTCGCCCAGTACCCCTGCGACCATGCGTACGCCGGTCGGTTCGGGCCGCGCCGCCAGCTCCTCGTAGATCTCCAGCGACCGCAGCGCCCACTCACGCGCGAGCCCGAGGGGCTCGATCCGGTAGGGCCACCACAGCGCCCCCGCGACCGCGGAGGTGGTCGCCTCCACGGCATCCCGCGTCCACACCCGCACCCGCCGCCCGCGTTCGGCCAGTACCACCGCGGTCGTCAGCCCGACGACCCCGCCACCGACCACCAGGATCTCGTCACTTCGCTCGCCCGCCATGCCGGGACCGTAGCGGAATGTGTCATGCCGTGCTCACATCACGCGCAGTATGGGGATACTCACAGCATGTGTGCCGAATACGCGACCTTCGGCCTGGCACCCGCGATGCGGGCCGGCGGAGTTCTCCACGACGGTGGTTACCAGGTCCACCGGGACTTCGTGGACTTCATCGTCGACGGACGCCCGCTGCTGTTCCGGCTCTCCGACCTCGACGCCGTCTCCCCGCTCGCCTCCGACGTCCCGCCCGCCATCTTCACCGCGCAGGTCCGCAGCCTGCTCCTGGAGAGCCCGGCACCCCTGCCCGGCGGCCGCTACGTCGTCTACGGCTGCCCCGAGTGCGAGGACCTGGCCTGCGGCGCCGTCACCGCGGTCATCCGGCGGGACGGTGAGGACTTCATCTGGCGGGACTTCGCCTGGCAGACCGACGAACACGCCGACCTCGACCTCAACGGCTATCACGGCATCGGCCCGTTCCGCTTCCGCGGCGCCGAGTACCGGACGGCCCTGAGCGCCCTGCTGAACGGCTCCGCCCCCGACACCCGGCGCCGCGTCCTGCTGATCGGCGCCCGTGTCGCCGTCCTGGCCAAGCTCGCCGCGGCGTTACGCACCATCGGCGTCGGCGCCGACATCGCCCACGACGCCGACGGAGTGCCCGCCGACGAACTGCGTGGCTACGGCGCCGTCGCCTTCGGCCGCGCGACCGGCGAGCGGGACCGGGCCGCCGTCCGCCGCGCCTTCGAGCAGGCCGAGGTCCCCGTCGTCTACGTCGATGGCCTCGCCCCGATCGTCCCCCTGCTCGTCGCCCAGATCGAACACGCCCTGGACCGCGGGCCGGTGGCACAGCGCCGCCTCACCGGCCTGACCGCCGCCGACGGCGGGGCGGACATCGAGGTCACCTCCGCCTGCCGGGTCACCCTCACCGCGTACCGCCTCGACCGGCTCTCCCGCACCCACACCCACGAGATCTTCGACGGGGTCCTCGAACCCGGCCGTCACCACATCGCCCTCGACCCCAGGGCGGTGAAGGGGCGGTCCTACATCGTGGCGCGCACCTCCGGAAGCGTCCTGGTGACGGCGGTGACCCAGTGAGCGGCCCATTAAAATCAGCGACCTGATGACTGCCACCCTCGTCGCCAAGAACCTCGCCGCCGGCCACGGCGACCGCTCCCTGTTCACCGGGCTCGACCTCGTTGTCGCGCCCGGCGATGTGATCGGCCTGGTCGGAGCCAACGGCGCCGGCAAGTCCACCCTGCTCAGGATGCTCGCCGGACTCACCGCACCCGAGCAGGGCGAACTGCGCCTGTCCCCACCGACCGCCACCGTCGGCCACCTCCCGCAGGAGCCGGACCGCCGCCCCGGCGAGACCGTACGGGCGTTCCTGGCCCGCCGCACCGGCGTCGCCGAGGCCCAGCGGACCATGGACGAGGCGACCCAGGCCCTGGTCGAATCGGCTCCCGGCGCCGACGACGCCTACGCCACGAGCCTGGAGCGCTGGCTCGGGCTCGGCGGCGCCGACCTCGACGAACGCGCCGAGGAGGTCGCCGACTCCCTGGGCCTCGCGATCGACCTGGACCAGCCGATGACGTCCCTGTCCGGCGGCCAGGCGGCCCGCGCCGGCCTCGCCTCCCTGCTGCTCTCCCGCTACGACGTCTTCCTCCTCGACGAGCCGACCAACGACCTCGACCTGGACGGCCTGGAGCGCCTCGAACGCTTCGTGAGCGGCCTGCGCGCCGGCACGGTGGTCGTCAGCCACGACCGCGAGTTCCTCACCCGCACCGTCACCAAGGTCCTCGAACTCGACCTCGCCCAAGGGCAGATCAACCTCTACGGCGGCGGCTACGACGCCTACCTCGAGGAGCGGGACGTGGCTCGCCGGCACGCCCGCGACGAGTTCGAGGAGTACGCCGACAAGAAAGCGGCCCTCCAGGACCGCGCCCAGACCCAGCGGTCCTGGATGGACAAGGGCGTGAAGAACGCGCGCCGCAAGGCGGGCAACGACAACGACAAGATCGGCCGCAAGTTCCGCAGCGAGGCCAGCGAGAAGCAGGCCGCGAAAGCCCGCCAGACCCAGCGCATGATCGAGCGTCTGGACGTCGTCGAGGAGCCCCGCAAGGAGTGGGAACTGCGCATGGAGATCGCGTCGGCCCCGCGCTCGGGCGCCGTCGTCGCGACCCTGCGGGACGCCGAGGTGCGCCGGGGTGACTTCGTCCTCGGCCCGGTGTCCCTCCAGATCGACTGGGCGGACCGGGTGGCGGTGACCGGCGCGAACGGCGCCGGCAAGTCCACGCTGCTCGCCGCCCTGCTCGGCCGCGTCCCGCTCGACGCCGGGCACGCCGCGCTCGGCTCGGGCGTCCTGCTCGGCGAGGTCGACCAGGCCCGCAAGCTGTTCCACGGCCAGGAGGCCCTGCTCGAGGCCTTCCGCGCGGCCGTCCCGGACACCGAACCGGTCGAGATCCGCACCCTCCTGGCCAAGTTTGGCCTCAAGTCGGAACACGTCCTGCGCCCCGCGGCGACCCTCTCCCCGGGCGAGCGCACGAGAGCCGCCCTGGCGCTGCTCCAGGGCCGGGGCGTCAACCTCCTGGTCCTCGACGAGCCGACCAACCACCTCGACCTGCCCGCCATCGAGCAGCTGGAGTCGGCCCTCGACGCCTACGAGGGCACGCTCCTGCTGGTCACGCACGACCGCCGCATGCTGGACGCCGTCCATGTGACGCGCCGCCTGGAGGTCGCGGACGGCAAGGTGACCGAGCGCTGACGGACCGTCGAACGGGCCCTGCATGCCTCTTTTCAGGGGCGCGGGGAACTGCGCGACCAGCCACAACGGCCCCGCAGCTCCCCACGGCCCCCGGCGAAGCCGTCAGCGACGACCGTTCTTCGGGTCGGCCAGGCCCGCGCGGCGCAACGCGTCGGCCATCGCGCTGTTGGCGGGCGGCGGCGCCTGACGCGAACCACCGCCACCGCCACGGCCGCCGCCACCGCCACGGCCGCCCTGCCGCTGCTGCGGCGGACGCCCGCCGCGCTGCCGGCGCTCGCCGGAGTCGCCGCCCTGGCCCTGCGGGGCCGCCTCGTCGTCCAGCCGCAGCGTCAGCGAGATCCGCTTGCGCGGGATGTCGACGTCGAGGACCTTCACCTTGACGATGTCCCCGGGCTTCACCACGTCCCGCGGGTCCTTGACGAACGTCTTCGACATCGCCGAGACGTGCACCAGACCGTCCTGGTGCACACCGACGTCGACGAACGCCCCGAAAGCGGCGACGTTCGTCACGACGCCCTCCAGGACCATCCCGGCCGACAGGTCGGAGATCTTCTCCACACCCTCCTGGAAGGCGGCCGTCTTGAAGCCAGGACGCGGGTCGCGGCCCGGCTTCTCCAGCTCCTTGAGGATGTCGGTGACGGTCGGCAGACCGAACGTCTCGTCCACGAAGTCCTGCGGCTTCAGCGAGCGCAGCGCACCGGTGTTGCCGATGAGCGCGGCGACCTCCTGGCCGCTGGTCTTCACCATGCGCCGTACGACCGGGTAGGCCTCCGGGTGCACGCTGGACGCGTCCAGCGGGTCGTCACCGCCGCGGATCCGCAGGAAGCCCGCACACTGCTCGTACGCCTTGGGGCCGAGCCGCGCCACCTTCTTCAGCCCGCCCCGGGACGTGAACGGCCCGTTGGCGTCCCGGTGCGCCACGATGTTCTCCGCGAGCCCGGAGGTGATGCCCGAGACCCGGGCGAGCAGCGGGGCCGAGGCCGTGTTGACGTCCACACCCACGCCGTTCACACAGTCCTCCACCACCGCGTCCAGCGAACGCGACAGCTTCAGCTCGGACAGGTCGTGCTGGTACTGGCCGACGCCGATCGACTTGGGGTCGATCTTCACCAGCTCGGCCAGCGGGTCCTGCAGCCGGCGCGCGATCGACACGGCGCCGCGCAGCGACACGTCCATGTCGGGCAGCTCCTGCGAGGCGAAGGCGGACGCCGAGTACACGGACGCGCCGGCCTCGGACACCATCACCTTCGTGAGCTTCAGCTCCGGGTGCTTGGTGATCAGTTCCCCGGCGAGCTTGTCGGTCTCGCGGGACGCCGTGCCGTTGCCGATGGCGACCAGCTCGACCGCGTGCTCCTTCGCGAGCCGGGCCAGCTTGGCGACGGCCTCGTCCCACCGGTTGGCCGGGACGTGCGGGTGGATGACGTCCGTGGCGACGACCTTGCCGGTGGCGTCCACCACGGCGACCTTCACACCCGTACGGAAACCGGGGTCCAGGCCGAGCGTCGCGCGCGTGCCCGCCGGGGCCGCGAGCAGCAGGTCGCGCAGATTCGCCGCGAAGACCCGCACGGCCTCGTCCTCGGCGGCCGTGCGCAGCCGCAGCCGCAGGTCGATGCCGAGGTGCACGAGGACGCGGGTGCGCCACGCCCAGCGGACCGTGTCCTTCAGCCACTTGTCCCCGGGGCGGCCCCGGTCGGCGATCCCGAACCGGTTCGCGATGATCCCCTCGTAGGACGACGGGCCGTCCGTGGCCTCCTCGGGCTCCAGTGCCAGTTCGAGGACGTCCTCCTTCTCGCCGCGCAGCATGGCCAGAACGCGGTGCGAGGGGAGCTCGGTGAACGGCTCGGCGAAGTCGAAGTAGTCGGCGAACTTCGCCCCCGCCTCCTCCTTGCCGTCCCGCACCTTGGCGGCCAGCCGCCCGCGCACCCACATGCGCTCGCGCAGCTCGCCGATCAGGTCGGCGTCCTCCGAGAACCGCTCGGTGAGGATCGCCCGGGCGCCGTCGAGGGCGGCCTGCGGATCGGCCACGCCCTTGTCGGCGTCGACGAACGCGGCGGCCGCGGCGAGGGGCTCGACACTCGGATCACCGAGCAGCCCCTCCGCCAGCGGCTCGAGCCCCGCCTCGCGGGCGATCTGCGCCTTGGTGCGCCGCTTGGGCTTGTACGGGAGGTAGATGTCCTCCAGGCGCGCCTTCGTCTCGGCGCCCCGGATCCGTGCCTCCAGCTCCTCGGTGAGCTTGCCCTGCTCGCGCACCGACTCCAGGATCGCCGCCCGCCGCTCCTCCAGCTCCCGCAGATAGCGCAGCCGCTCCTCGAGGGTGCGCAGCTGCGCGTCGTCGAGCATCTCGGTCGCTTCCTTGCGGTAGCGAGCGATGAAAGGCACCGTAGAACCGCCGTCGAGCAGCTCCACGGCGGCCCTGACCTGCCGCTCCCGTACGCCGAGTTCCTCGGCGATCCTGCCTTCGATGGACCCTACGCTGATGGACCCGTTGGACCCGGGTGTCGTCACGATCCCGTACCGCCTTCTCCACTGAGGTTGCGCGGCAATTGTGGCAGGTGACACCGACACTCGGGGTCCAGGGCGGTACCCCCGGCAGGTCGCCGGCGGCCGCCGGTCAGGCCCTGCGGCCGCGGGTGGCGGACGAGGCCCCGCCGAAGAGCCGGGCCAGGGCCCGGAAGGGCAGGGTCACGACGGTGGCGATGGCGCCGCCGATCTGGCGCAGCACGTCTGCGATAGCACGGAACACGGTGATTCCCCTTTCCTCTCCCGACCGCACTGGTCGGGAGAGGCCGGGTACCTCATCGGCGCCTCACCATGCGTCACAGCAGGACACCCATGCAGGGGCAGGGGTGCGGGCAGCCCTCAGCCCTTGCCGATCAGATCCGCCGGAAAGGCCCCGGCCACGAACGCGGCCTGCGCGAAACCGGCGCCCAGCTCGGTCAGCCGGGCCACGCCCTCCGGGCCCAGGTGCTCGTACGGCGCCCGGTCGAGCCGGTCCGTCTCCCGCTCGATCTCCTCGCGCAGGGCGACACCCCGCTCGGAGAGCTCTCCGGCCTCGTCCAGCAGCCCGCGCTCACGCAGCCGGTCCGTCGCCGCGTCCCAGTCCTCCTGGCTCCAGCCCCGGGTGGTGAACACCCACTTCGGCGCCATGCCCTTGCCCGTCGCCGTGTGGGTCACCATCGCCTCGAGGCCGTCCAGCCCTGCGGACATCAGGGCGGCCAGGTGCCCGTCGCCCCGGTGTTCGCGCAGCAGGGTCGCCGCGTGCCAGTACGCGAGGTGCGGCTCCTCGGGGACGGGCAGGTCGGCATGGGCGGCGTACAGCGGCCGCGCGCCGCGCGAACAGGCCTCGGTGGCGCGCAGCGCGAGCCGCGCGGCCTCGGCCATCTCCGCCGACGCCAGGACCTCTTCGCCCAGCAGACGGCGCAGGGTCGCGTCGACCGCACGGAAGCGTGCCGCCAGCACCTGGCCGGGTGTGGCGCTCTCCCACACCGCCGGCACATGGCGGGCCACGAGCTCGTACTTGTAGTTGTAGAAGGCCGCCGTCACCGCACCGGGCCCGACCGGTCCGAGGGCGGCGGCCCGTACGGCGAAGTTCACGGCGTGGGGACGGGTGATCCCGGCAGCACCCACTTCCCGTCCCAGATCCGGCGAGAAGTAGTGCGTCGCGTGCAGGGAGTTGAGCACGTTCTGGCAGCGGCGGCCGGCGAGCGGCTCAAGGGCGGCAGTCGTCATGCCCGGCAGGTTACCAACCGCTTGGTATGCCCTCCATGGCCGTACTTCCCATGGCAGGAAAGGTGGGGAACTCGTCATTGCGGCCACACTCCGGGCCCGCGAAGAATCAAGGCCATGGCCCAGCGCACCGTTCTCGCCGTCCTCTTCGACGGCGTGCAGAGTCTCGACGTCACGGGGCCCGTGGAGGTCTTCGCAGGCGCGGAGCTGCTCTCCCCGGGGACGTACCGGATCCGCACGGCCTCCCCGGACGGCGCGCCCGTGCGGACCACCAGCGGTCTGACCCTCGTGCCCGACGAGTCCCTGGACGGCGTGTCCGACCCGCACACCCTTCTCGTCCCCGGCGGTCCGGGCTCCCTGGACCCCGACCCGCGCCTGGTCGACTGGGTGCGCGAGCACGGGCCGCGTGCCGTGCGTCTGGTCTCCGTGTGCACCGGCGCGGCCGTGCTCGCCGCGGCCGGGCTCCTGGACGGCCGCCGCGCCACGACCCACTGGGCGCACTGCGACCGGCTGGCCCGCGAGCACCCGGCCGTCGAGATCGACCCCGACCCCGTCTACGTACGCGACGGGCACATCGCCACCTCGGCCGGAGTCACCGCGGGCATCGATCTCGCCCTGGCCCTGGTCGAGGAGGACCTGGGCCGGGACGCCGCCCTGGCCATCGCCCGCCACCTGGTGGTCTTCCTGCGCCGCCCGGGGAACCAGGCCCAGTTCAGCGCCCTGCTCGAAGCCCAGATCGCTCACCGCGAGCCCCTCCGGGACGTCCAGCGGTTCATCACCGAACGCCCGGACGCCGACCTCACCGTCGAGGCACTCGCCGCCCGCGCCCGCCTCTCGCCCCGCCACTTCGCCCGCGCCTTCCGGGACGAGACCGGTATGACGCCCGGGCGCTACGTGGACCGGGTCCGCCTCGAACACGCCCGCCGTCTCCTGGAGGACACCACCGACGGCATCGAGGAGATCTCCCGCACCAGCGGCTACGGCACCCCCGAGGCCATGCGCCGGGCCTTCGTCAAAGCCCTCGGGACGCCCCCGGCCGAGTACCGCCGCCGCTTCCGCCCCGCGACCACGCCCTGAGTCCCGTCACATCGACTCGATCGCCTGGAACCGCCGAAAGGAACCCCGTATGCAGATCGCCATCGTCCTCTACGACCGCTTCACCGCCCTCGACGCCGTCGGCCCCTACGAGACCCTCGGCCGCCTCCCGGACGCGGAGACCGTGTTCGTCGCCGAGCGGACCGGCCCCGTACGGAACGAGACGGGGAACCTCGCGCTCACCGCCGACCGGGCCCTGGCCGACGTGCCGAACCCCGACATCGTCGTCGTCCCCGGCGGCCCGGGCCAGGAGTCGCTGATGGCGCACGAGCCGCTCCTGGACTGGCTGCGCGCGGCCGATGCCGGCAGCACCTGGACGACGTCCGTGTGCACCGGCTCCCTGCTGCTGGCCGCCGCCGGACTCCTCCGGGGCCGCCGCGCGACCTCCCACTGGCTGACCCTGGAGGAACTGAAGCGCTTCGGCGCCGAGCCCACGGGGGAGCGGGTCGTCACCGACGGCAAGTACGTCACCGCGGCCGGAGTCTCCTCCGGCATCGACATGGGACTGACCCTCCTCGGCCGGATCGCGGGCGACGACCACGCCCGGATGGTCCAGCTGGCCACCGAGTACGACCCGCAGCCGCCCTACGACGCCGGATCGCCCGACAAGGCCCCCGCGCACGTCGTCGAACTGCTCCGGTCGCACGCCGACGTCATGCTGACGTAGACACGCTCCAGTCGAACCGCGGCTGCCTGCGCTCCAGGAACGCGGCGACGCCCTCCGCGGTGTCGCCGCTCGCGCGCGCCTGCCCGGCCCAGTGCGCGTCGCGGTCCGTACCGCCGTTCGCGAACTCCTTCGCCGCCGCCTGCGTCAGCTGCGAACGGGACACCAGGATCCGGGTGAACTCGGCGACCCGCTTGCCGAGTTCACCCGCGGGCAGCACCTCGTCGGCCAGACCGGTGCGCAGCGCCCGCTCCGTGTCGATCAGCTCACCGGAGAACAGCAGGTACTTGGCGGTGGCCGGACCCACCAGGGACACCAGCCGCCTGGTCGAGGACGCCGGGTACACGATGCCGAGCTTCGCGGGCGTCACGCCGAACAGCGCGCCCTCCTCGGCGAACCGCAGATCACAGGCCGCCGCCAGCTGAGCCCCGCCGCCCACGCAGTGCCCGCGCACCGCGGCCAGCGTCGGCTTCGGAAACGCGGCGAGCGCCTCCTCGGCCCGCACGGCAAGACCCTGTGCCTCCTCCGGCGAGCCCCGGAGCGTCGAGATGTCGGCCCCGGCGCAGAACGTCCCGCCCTCGCCGGTGAGCACCAGCGCGCGCACGGCCGGATCGCCGGCCAGCCCCTCCAGCAGCGGCGGCAGCGAGCGCCACATCGCGGCCGTCATGGCGTTGCGCTTCTCCGGATGGCGGATGACGACCGTCGCGACCGAGTCGGTCACGCTGTACAACAACTGCGGCTCCATGCGCCGGATGCTATCCGGAAGGCAAACCCGTACAACCCGAATAGTTCGCCGAGATGGCACAACAGGGACAGGACCAGTCCCACAACTGACCGTGTCATACGCCAACGGTCAGAAGTGCTCGATACTTGCTGACTTCTGTTCAGCCCTGGGGTGCGGAGCGCATCGTTACCAACACTCGAGATGTGGCGACAATCGAGCGCGAGGGTGGCGACCGGACGATGGACGACGAGGGGCGTGGGTCCGGCCCATGTCCACAGGGCGGCGCGGTGCCTCTCGGGCCCGCGGATCCGCTGCCGTACGAGGGGGTCTGGCGGTTCACCGCGCCGGCGATCGACGCCTCGGTCCCGCAGGCGCGGCACGCCGTACGGGACCTGCTGCTGCGTCAGGGTGTGCCGGTCTCGGACGACCTGGCCCAGGGGCTGCTGCTGATCGTCTCGGAGCTGGTGACGAACGCCGTGAAGCACGCGGCGGTGCTGTCGCCGACGGTCGCCGTCGAGGTGGCCGTCGGGGCGGAGTGGCTGCGCGTGTCCGTCGAGGACAACCACCCGTACCGGCCCACCGCCCTGGAGGCCGACCACGGCCGGACCGGCGGCCGCGGGCTGCTCCTGGTGCGCGAGATCACCCGGGAGGCGGGCGGCAGGTGTGAGGTCGAATACACCGCGAGCGGCGGCAAGGTCATCTGGGCCGCCCTGCCGCTCAAGCCCGCGCGCTTCTCCTAGGTTCTGCCGCCAGGGCCGTCGTCACCAGCCGTGTCCCCTGCCGTCACGGCCTTCGTCACCAGCCGGCCGACGTGCCCGTCAGCTCCCTGATCGCCGGCCGGGCCGCGTCCAGGACGGTCATGAACCAGGACGAGAAGGTGTCCTTGGCATGCCGCTCGGTCAGCTCGGGCGGGGTCACGAACGCCGTCGACGCCACCTCCTCCGGATCCGGCCGCAGCACGGCCTGCACCATGCCGACGAAGAGGTGGTTGTACTCCTGCTCCACCAGCCCGGACTCCGGGTCCGGGTGGTTGTAGCGGACCGTGCCCGCCTCGGCCAGCAGGGACGGGGAGGCGCCGAGTTCCTCGAAGGTCCGCCGCGCCGCCGCCGCGAAGGGCGCCTCGCCGGGGTAGGGGTGGCCGCAGCAGGTGTTGGACCACACACCGGGGGAGTGGTACTTGCCCAGCGCGCGCTGCTGGAGCAGCAGCCGGCCGTACTCGTCGAAGAGGAACACGGAGAACGCGCGGTGCAGCTGTCCGGGTGGCTGGTGGGCGGCGAGCTTCTCCGCGGTGCCGATCGTCACGCCGTCCTCGTCGACCAGTTCCAGCAAAATCGCGTCTGCGGTGCCGTTCGACGGGTTGTGCGTCGCGGTGGCAGGTGTGATCGGCATACCCATCCTTCACATCGGTCTTCGCGCCCCAAGTCTGCCGTACGAATCCGGCACTCCCGGCACTTCGCGGCCTGCCCGCATGTCCCGCGCGGCAGCGCGGAGCGCGGACGGCGCCGCTCGACGCCGGAAGAGGGACCCAGGAGCTGATCGTGCCCGGCGCGATGGGCCGAAAATCGTCCCCGCCGGTGCGGGGAGGGGTGGGGCGTGGGCGTGCGCCGTAGCGCTGCGTCCCCCGGCGCACTCAGATCGGAATGCGCCCCACCAGCCCCGGACACCTCATCAGCCACGCGTCAGTGACAGAGGTGCGCCTCGTGCTCCGCGTGCCCGCTCGGCTCCAGCTGGAAGGTGCAGTGCTCCACGTCGAAGTGGTCGCCGAGGCAGCCCTGCAACTCGTGGAGCATCTTCTCGTGGCCGATCGCGTTCAGGGCCTCCGGGCTGACGACCACGTGCGCCGAGAGCACCGGCATGCCCGAGGTGATCGTCCAGGCGTGCAGGTCGTGAACGTCCTCCACCCCGTCGGTCGCCAGGATGTGGGCCCGTACCTGCGCCATGTCGACGCCCTTCGGTGCCGCCTCCAGCAGCACGTCGAGCGTCTCGCGCAGCAGCTTCCAGGTGCGCGGCGCGATCATCAGGGCGATGACGAGCGAGGCGATCGGGTCGGCGGCCTGCCAGCCGGTGAGCATGATCACAACGGCTGAGACGATCACCGTGACCGAGCCCAGCGCGTCCGCCGCCACCTCCAGGAACGCGCCGCGCACGTTCAGGCTCTCCTTCTGGCCGCGCATCAGCAGCGCCAGCGACACCAGATTCCCGACCAGGCCGATCGCACCGAACACGAGGGCGAGCCGGCCCTCGGTGTCCGCCGGCGTGATGAAGCGCTGCACCGACTCGTACACGACGTAGCCGCCGGCTCCGAACAGCAGCAGACAGTTGGCCAGGGCGGCGAGGATCTCGGCGCGGGCGTAGCCGAAGGTGGCCCGGTCGCTCGGCGGGCGGTTCGCGAAGTGGATCGCGAGCAGCGCCATGCCCAGGCCCAGCGCGTCCGTCGCCATGTGCGCCGAGTCCGCGACGAGCGCGAGCGAGTCGGCGAGGGTGCCACCGACGATCTGGACGACCACGATGCCGAGCGTGATCGCCAGCGCGCCCCGCAGCCTGCCGCGGTACGCCGAGGTCGCCGTACCGCCGACCGCCGCGCCGTGCGCGTGCCCGTGATCGTGCCCAGCCCCCATGAAAGCCGCCTCCTGTGTTCGTTCGATCGTGCCCGGGCACCCCAGTGAACTACGGGGAGGGGGTATGTGCAACGCGGCACTGAACACCGTTGTCATGTGCCCTGACCTGCGGAAACGATGTGCAGGTCAGGGCACCCTCAGCGTGTCAGGAGCCGTGGTGCAGCTGCCAGCCGCGCCACGCCGACTCGGTCATCTCGCGCACCCCGCGCCGCGCGGTCCAGCCGAGCTCCTCGGCCGCCCGGGCCGCCGAGGCCACGGCCCGCGGGGCGTCCCCGGGGCGACGCTCCTCGACCACCGGTGGCCGCCGGTCGCCGGTGACCTCGCCGATGACCGTGATGAGTTCGCGCACGGAGACCCCCTCGCCGCGGCCGATGTTGACCGTCAGATCGCCCGTGACGCCCCCGTCCGCGAGCCGCCGGGCCGCCGCGAGATGCGCCTCGGCCAGGTCGGCGACGTGAATGTAGTCACGGACGCACGTGCCGTCCGGGGTCGGATAGTCGTCGCCGAAGATCCTGGGCGCCTCGTCGCGCGTCAGCCGGTCGAAGACCATCGGGACGATGTTGAAGACACCCGTGTCGGCCAGCTCCGGCGCCGCCGCGCCCGCCACGTTGAAGTAGCGCAGACATACGGTGGAGATCCCGTGTGCCCGGCCCGCGGCCCGCACCAGCCACTCACCGGTGAGCTTGGTCTCGCCGTACGGGTTCACCGGTGCGCAGGGCGCGTCCTCCGTGATGAGGTCCACACCCGGGTCGCCGTACACGGCCGCCGACGAGGAGAACACGAAGCGCTCGATGCCGGCCCCCGCGACCGCGTCCAGCAGGGTCGCCAGGCCCCCGACGTTCTCGCGGTAGTACCGCGTCGGCTGGGCTACGGACTCGCCGACCTGCTTGCGCGCCGCGAGATGCACCACACCCGTCACACCGTGCTCGGCGAACACCCGTTTCAGCAGCTCACCGTCGAGCGACGACCCCTCCACGAGCGGGACGTCGCCAGGGAGCCGTGCGGGCACCCCGGCCGAGAGGTCGTCCAGCGCGAGGACGCGCTCCCCGGCCTCGGTCATGGCCCGCGCCACGTGTGCTCCGATGTAGCCGGCCCCGCCTGTGATCAGCCAAGTCATGGTCGCCCACCCTATGCCGCCCTCACCGGGCCCCACGCAATGTCCCCGATGTCCGGTCTGGGGGGCGCGGTTTGTGGGGCGGGCCCCGGATCCACGATGATGATCGCGGCAAAGGCTTGTGCGAACCACGTTGATCGATCTGCCGAACGGGCGGTGAACGTGGCCTTCCCGGTATCCGATAGCCTCTGCCGACATGCCGCCCGGGAGCCACCGGAGCGGGCGCCCCCACCCAGCACAGCACTGACGCGGACGCGTCGGTACCAGGGAGTGAATTCGGTTGTCGACCGCCATCCTCACCGGTCAGCCGGTCCCCGGATCGTCGATCGAGGCCGACCTGCGGTCCCTCGGTTTCGACGTGCGGAGCGCGGCCGACACCGCCGAGGCCGAGACCCTGCTCGCCGCGGTGCCGGGCGAGGAGCGGGTCGCCCTGGTCGACGCCCGGTTCGTGGGGCATGTGCACGCGCTGCGGCTCGGCCTCACCGACCCCCGTTTCCCGCTCGCCGCGATCCCCGGCGCCGTCACCGCCCAGCCCGCCGGCCGCCAGGCCCTCACCCGGGCGATGGCCCGCGAGAACTCCGCGGGCGGCGGCACCACGCTGGTCGACAGCCTCGCCGACCGCATCCTCACCGCCCTGGACACCGACGGCACCGAGGTGCACCGCCCCGAGCTGGGCAGCCTCGTCGCCGCCGTCCCCGCCGACGCGCAGGCCCGCAACGAGTCACGGCAGGCCCTGACGGCCGTCGACGACGAGGCCGTGCGCCTGAAGTCGGCCGTGAAGTCCCGCGACGGCTTCTTCACCACCTACTGCATCAGCCCGTACTCCCGCTACATCGCCCGCTGGTGCGCCCGCCGCGGCCTGACCCCGAACCAGGTCACCACCGCCTCGCTCATCACCGCCCTCATAGCGGCGGCCTGCGCGGCCACCGGCACCCGCGGCGGCTTCGTGGCGGCCGGCGTCCTGCTGATCGCGTCCTTCGTGCTGGACTGCGTCGACGGCCAGATCGCCCGCTACTCCCTGCAGTACTCCACGCTCGGCGCCTGGCTCGACGCCACCTTCGACCGGGCCAAGGAGTACGCCTACTACGCCGGCCTCGCCCTCGGCGCCGCCCGCGGCGGAGGCCATGACGATGTATGGGCCCTCGCGCTCGGCGCCATGGTCCTGCAGACCTGCCGGCACGTCGTGGACTTCTCCTTCAACGAGGCCAACCACGACGCCACCGCCAACACCAGCCCCACCGCCGCCCTCTCCGGCAAACTCGACAGCGTCGGCTGGACGGTCTGGGTGCGCCGCATGATCGTCCTGCCCATCGGTGAGCGCTGGGCGATGATCGCGGTCCTCACGGCGGCCACGACTCCTCGTATCACCTTCT
The DNA here is from genome assembly GCF_045040895.1 of Streptomyces purpurascens. NCBI lineage: Bacteria > Bacillati > Actinomycetota > Actinomycetes > Kitasatosporales > Streptomycetaceae > Streptomyces > Streptomyces purpurascens. Next base: position 7,981,127 of record NZ_CP108341.1, read on the forward strand.
ACGCGCTGCTCATCGGCTGCGCCTTCGCAGCGACCTACACCACGGCGGGCCGGGTGCTGCGCTCCCTGACCCGCAAGGCCCGGCGGACCGACCGGGCGGCCGGGGCGCTGGCCGACCTCGCGGACAGCGGACCGCTCGCCCAGGGCTTCGCCGAGGCGATCAAGAAGCCCGCCCGCGCGCTGCCGGGCTTCACGGCCCCCGTCGTCGCCCTCCTCGGCGGCCTCGCCATCGTCCTCACGGCAGCCCTGACCGGCTTCGGCGGACCGTGGCCGATCGTCGCGGCCGTCGCCTACGTCCTGACCTCGGGCCTCGCCGTCGCCCGCCCCCTCAAGGGCGCTCTCGACTGGCTGGTCCCGCCGCTCTTCCGCGCCGCGGAATACGGCACGGTCCTCGTCCTCGCGGCCAAGGCGGACGTGAACGGAGCCCTTCCTGCGGCTTTCGGGCTGGTGGCCGCGGTCGCCTACCATCACTACGACACGGTGTACCGCATCCGCGGCGACGCCGGAGCGCCCCCGGCCTGGCTGGTGCGTTCCATCGGGGGGCACGAAGGACGGACGCTGCTCGTCACCGTCCTCGCCGCGCTGCTCACCGCCTCGCAGTTCACGGTCGCGCTCACGGCTCTGGCCGTGGCCGTGGCCCTGGTGGTGCTCGTCGAGAGCATCCGCTTCTGGGTGGCTGCCCACAAGGGTGGCGCGCCCGCCGTACACGATGAAGGAGAACCCGCATGATCGGCCTCGTGCTGGCGGCCGGCGCCGGACGGCGTCTGCGCCCCTACACCGACAGCCTTCCCAAGGCTCTGGTGCCGGTGGGTCCCGCGGGCATAGAGGGCGAACCGACGGTTCTCGATCTGACCCTCGCCAACTTCGCCGAGGTCGGCCTCACCGAGGTCGGCATCATCGTCGGCTACCGCAAGGAGGCCGTGTACGCGCGCAAGGAGGCGCTGGAGCAGAAGTACGGCGTCAAGCTCACCCTCATCGACAACGACAAGGCCGAGGAGTGGAACAACGCCTACTCCCTGTGGTGCGGGCGTGACGCCCTCAAGGACGGGGTGATCCTCGCCAACGGCGACACCGTCCACCCGGTCTCCGTCGAGAAGACGCTGCTCGCCGCCCGCGGCGAAGGCAAGAAGATCATCCTCGCCCTGGACACGGTCAAGGACCTGGCCGACGAGGAGATGAAGGTCGTCGTCGACCCCGAGAAGGGCATGACGAAGATCACCAAGCTGATGGACCCCGCCGAGGCCACCGGCGAGTACATCGGCGTCACCCTCATCGAGGGCGACGCGGCCCCCGAGCTGGCCGACGCGCTCAAGACCGTGTGGGAGACCGACCCGCAGCAGTTCTACGAGCACGGCTACCAGGAACTCGTGAACCGCGGCTTCCGTATCGACGTGGCGCCGATCGGCGACGTCAAGTGGGTGGAGATCGACAACCACGACGATCTCGCCCGCGGACGGGAGATCGCGTGCCAGTACTGACCCGGCTCATCCCCTCCCCGCTCGTCGTGGACATCCGCCCGGGTGCCCTCGACGACCTGGCCTGCGTCCTCGCCGACGAGCGCATCTCGCACTCCGGCCGCCTCGCCGTCGCCGTCAGCGGCGGCTCCGGCGCCCGGCTGCGCGAGCGGATCTCACCCGGCATGCCCGGCGCCACCTGGTACGAGGTCGGCGGCGGCACCCTCGACGACGCGGTCCGGCTGGCGAGCGACATAAAGGCCGGCCACTACGACGCGGTCGTGGGGCTCGGCGGCGGCAAGATCATCGACTGTGCCAAGTTCGCCGCGGCGCGCGTCGGCCTGCCGCTGGTCGCCGTCCCGACGAACCTCGCGCACGACGGCCTGTGCTCGCCGGTCGCCACCCTCGACAACGACGCGGGCCGCGGCTCGTACGGCGTACCGAACCCGATCGCGGTCGTCATCGACCTGGACGTCATCCGTGAGGCCCCGGTCCGTTTCGTCCGCGCCGGCATCGGCGACGCCGTCTCCAACATCTCGGCGATCGCCGACTGGGAGCTGGCCAACCGTGTCAAGGGCGAGCGCATCGACGGCCTCGCCGCTGCCATGGCCCGCCAGGCCGGCGAGGCCGTGCTCCGGCACCCCGGCGGCATCGGCGACAACGACTTCCTCCAGGTGCTCGCCGAGGCGCTGGTCCTCAGCGGCATCGCCATGTCGGTGTCGGGCGACTCACGGCCGTCCTCCGGGGCGTGCCACGAGATCAACCACGCCTTCGACCTGCTCTACCCGAAGCGGGCCGCCGCCCACGGCGAGCAGTGCGGACTGGGCGCGGCCTTCGCGATGTGGCTGCGCGGGGCCCACGAGGAATCGGCGTACATGGCCGAGGTGCTGCGCCGGCACGGGCTGCCCGTGCTGCCGGACGAGATCGGCTTCACGACGGACGAGTTCGTCAAGGCCGTCGAGTTCGCCCCGGAGACCCGGCCCGGCCGCTACACCATCCTCGAACACCTCGACCTGAACACCGAACAGATCAAGGACATCTACGCCGACTATGTCAAGGCCATCGGTAGCTGAACTACGCCCCGTCGTTCACCCCGCGGGGGTGAAGGACCGGCGCAGCGGTGAGCACTGGATGGGACGCCTCTACATGCGTGAGGTGTCCCTGCGAGTCGACCGTTACCTGGTCAACACCAGGGTCACGCCCAACCAGCTCACCTACCTGATGACCGTCTTCGGTGTGCTCGCGGCCCCGGCCCTGCTGGTGCCGGGGATCGCGGGCGCGGTGCTCGGCGTCGTCATGGTCCAGATGTATCTCCTGCTGGACTGTGTCGACGGAGAGATCGCGCGCTGGAAGAAGCAGTACTCGCTCAACGGCGTCTACCTCGACCGGGTGGGCGCCTACCTCACCGACGCCGCGGTGCTCGTCGGCTTCGGCCTGCGCGCCGCCGACCTGTGGGGCAGCGGCCGGATCGACTGGCTGTGGGCCTTCCTCGGCACCCTGGCCGCCCTCGGCGCCATCCTGATCAAGGCCGAGACGGACCTCGTCGGCGTCGCCCGGCACCAGGCCGGAAAGCCGCCGGTCCAGGAGACCGCCTCCGAGATGCGCTCCTCCGGCATGGCGCTGGCCCGCAAGGCCGCCGGCGCCCTGAAGTTCCACCGGCTGATCCTCGGCATCGAGGCGTCCCTGCTGATCCTGGTGCTGGCGATCGTCGACCAGGCCCGCGGCGACCTCTTCTTCTCCCGGCTCGGCGTGGCGGTGCTGGCCGGCATCGCGCTGGTGCAGACGCTGCTGCACCTCGTGTCCATCCTCGCTTCGAGCAGGCTGAAGTGAGCGGCATGAAGGTCGGCGCGGTCATCATCACCATGGGCAACCGCCCCGACGAACTGCGCGCCCTCCTCGACTCGGTCGCCAAGCAGGACGGCGACCCGGTCGAGGTGGTCGTCGTCGGCAACGGCTCGCCCGTCCCGGACGTCCCCGAGGGCGTCCGCACCATCGAGCTGCCCGAGAACCTCGGCATCCCCGGCGGCCGCAACGTCGGCATCGAGGCCTTCGGCCCGGCCGGCCGGGACGTCGACATCCTGCTGTTCCTGGACGACGACGGGCTGCTCGCGGGCCACGACACCGCCGCGCTGTGCCGGAAGGCCTTCGAGGCCGACCCGAAGCTCGGCATCGTGAGTTTCCGCATAGCCGACCCGGAGACCGGCGTCACCCAGCGCCGCCACGTGCCCCGGCTGCGCGCCGCCGACCCGATGCGCTCCTCGCGCGTCACCACGTTCCTCGGCGGAGCCAACGCCGTCCGCACCCGGGTCCTCGCCGACGTCGGCGGACTCCCGGACGAGTTCTTCTACGCCCACGAGGAAACCGACCTGGCATGGCGGGCCCTCGACGCGGGCTGGATGATCGACTACCGGTCCGACATGGTGCTCTACCACCCGACGACCGCTCCCTCGCGGCACGCGGTCTACCACCGCATGGTCGCCCGCAACCGTGTCTGGCTGGCCCGCAGAAACCTCCCCGCGCCGCTCGTCCCCGTCTATCTCGGCGTGTGGCTGCTGCTCACCCTCGTACGCCGCCCCTCCCGCCTCGCCCTGCGGGCCTGGTTCGGCGGATTTCGCGAAGGCTGGACGACCCCGTGCGGACCCCGCCGGCCCATGAAGTGGCGTACGGTGTGGCGGCTGACCCGACTGGGCCGGCCCCCCGTCATCTGACAAGCTCGTATCCGGGAGTATCCGGGAGGGGCCGTACCCTGGCCCCCGGCTCATGCAGGCCCGTACAGGCCGCGCATCTCGAAGACGAAAGTTTCCACTAGTGAGTGAGACAACGCACGATGCCCCGGTCGCGGTGAGCGCGTCCGCGGCGCCCGACGAGGGACTCACGGCGAGGGAGCTCGCCGAAAAGCACGGGCTGAGCGTCAGCGGCGCCCGGCCGTCCCTCATCGAGTACGTCCGTCAGCTCTGGGACCGGCGGCACTTCATCCTCGCCTTCTCCCGCGCGAAGCTGACCGCCCAGTACAGCCAGGCCAAGCTCGGCCAGCTGTGGCAGGTGGCCACACCGCTGCTGAACGCGGCCGTGTACTTCTTCATCTTCGGCCTGCTCCTGGAAGCCGACCGGGGCATGTCCCGCGAGGTCTACATCCCGTTCCTGGTGACGGGCGTGTTCGTGTTCACCTTCACGCAGAGCTCGGTGATGGCGGGCGTGCGCGCGATCTCCGGCAACCTCGGCCTGGTCCGCGCCCTGCACTTCCCGCGCGCCTCGCTGCCGATCTCGTTCGCGTTGCAGCAGCTCCAGCAGCTGCTGTTCTCGATGATCGTGCTGTTCGCCATCACGATCGGCTTCGGCCACTACCCCGACCTGTCCTGGCTGCTGATCGTGCCGGTGCTCCTCCTGCAGTTCTGCTTCAACACCGGCCTCGCGCTGATCATGGCCCGGGCGGGTGCCAAGACCCCGGACCTCGCGCAGCTGATGCCGTTCGTGATGCGGACGTGGATGTACGCGTCCGGGGTGATGTTCTCCATCCCGATCTTCCTCGAGTCCAAGCCGGCCTGGATCTCGAACGTCCTGCAGTGGAACCCGGCCGCGATCTACATGGACCTGATGCGCTTCTCCCTGATCGACGACTACAGCTCCAAGTACCTGCCCGACCACGTGTGGGCGGCCGCGGGCGGCTGGGCCGTGCTCTTCGCCCTCGGCGGCTTCGTGTACTTCTGGAAGGCGGAGGAGAGGTACGGCCGTGGCTGAACAGAAGCAGGACGCGCGGATCCCCACCGTCGTCGCGGACGACCTGCACATCGTCTACCGCGTCAACGGCGCCAAGTCCGGAAAGGGCAGCGCCACCGCCGCCCTCAGCCGCATCCTGAAGCGGGGCTCCGACGACGCGGCCCGGGGCGTGCGCAAGGTGCACGCCGTACGCGGCGTCTCCTTCGTGGCGTACCGCGGCGAGGCCATCGGCCTGATCGGCTCCAACGGCTCCGGCAAGTCGACCCTGCTGCGTGCCATCGCCGGTCTGCTGCCCGCCGAGCAGGGCAAGGTCTACACCGACGGCCAGCCCTCGCTGCTCGGAGTCAACGCTGCCCTGATGAACGACCTCACCGGCGAGCGGAACGTCATATTGGGCGGGCTCGCCATGGGCATGTCCCGCGAGGAGATCAAGGACCGCTACCAGCAGATCGTGGACTTCTCCGGCATCAACGAGAAGGGCGACTTCATCACCCTGCCCATGCGCACCTACTCCTCCGGCATGGCGGCCCGGCTCCGCTTCTCCATCGCCGCGGCCAAGGACCACGACGTCCTGATGATCGACGAGGCCCTGGCCACCGGCGACCGCAAGTTCCAGAAGCGCTCCGAGGACCGCATCCGGGAGCTGCGCAAGGAAGCCGGCACCGTGTTTCTGGTCAGCCACAACAACAAGTCGATCCGCGACACCTGCGACCGTGTCCTGTGGCTGGAGCGCGGTGAGCTGCGGATGGACGGCCCGACCGACGAGGTGCTCAAGGAGTACGAGAAGTTCACCGGTAAGTAGCCCGGATCGGCCAGGGCCCCGCCGCAACTGTTCCGGCGGGGCCCCGCGTCTGCAAAGGAAACGTCAACTCCGGTCCATCTCAGGAAGCTTGGGGCCAATCGGTGCGTTCTCGTGATGTGCGGGACACCCTGGCGAACCCCGACACGTTGTACAACGTAAGCTGTACGGGTCCCGAAACACGGCAATCAGGGCGATAATGCGCGACACCGCCCGTAGGGCAGCCGTGCGGGCGGCTGGGCGGCGTGTCCGAAATAGTGTGTATTGGGTCGGCAGTGTAGAACGGGAGATGTGACGGCAATGGCTACGGATACTCCCCAGCTCCACGCAGCACGTGCCGTCCCCGCGCCGGGCAGCCGGCGGTGACGGGAACCGGCACGGCGCGCGCCCTCGACCCGGAGCGCGGCACCCTCGACAAGGCCGCGGGCGAGAACTTCCCGGTGGCCCCGTTCTTCCTGCCCCGGGCCTGGCGCACCGACCTCATGGCCGTCTACGGCTTCGCCCGCCTGGTCGACGACATCGGCGACGGCGACCTGGCCCCCGGTGGTGCCGACGCCCGGCTGCTCGGCGTGTCCCCGCAGGACGCCGAGGACCGGCTGGTCCTGCTGGACGCCTTCGAGGCCGACCTGCGCAGGGTCTTCGACTCGACCCCGCGCCACCCCCTGCTGCGCCGTCTCCAGCCGACCGTCCGCCGTTGCTCGCTGACCCCGGAGCCGTTCCTCGGCCTGATCGCCGCCAACCGCCAGGACCAGCTGGTCGCCCGGTACGAGACGTACGACGATCTCCTCGCCTACTGCGAGCTCTCCGCCAACCCCGTCGGCCGTCTCGTCCTCTCCGTCACCGGCACCTCGACGCCCGAGCGGATCCGCCGCTCCGACATGATCTGCACGGCCCTGCAGATCGTCGAGCACCTCCAGGACGTGGCCGAGGACCTCGGCCGCGACCGCGTCTACCTGCCCGCCGCCGACATGAAGCGATTTCACGTCCAGGAGGCGGATCTCGCCACGAAATCTGCCGGAGCGTCAGTCCGTGCGCTGATTGCGTATGAAGCGCAAAGGGCCCGGGATCTCCTGAATGAAGGCGCCCCCCTGGTGGGTAGCGTCCACGGCAGGTTGAAGCTGCTGCTCGCGGGGTTCGTGGCGGGGGGAAGGGCGGCCGTGCACGCGATCGCCGCCGCCGAATACGACGTACTTCCCGGCCCGCCCAAGCCCGGCAAGGTCCGGTTGCTGCGTGAGGTGGGCGTGACTCTGCGAGGAGAGGGGTGATCCGGACCGTGGAGTCGGAACCACACGCGTCCCCACCGGTACTCGCCGCCTACAGCTACTGCGAGGCCGTCACCGGGCGGCAGGCCCGTAACTTCGCCTACGGCATCCGGCTGCTGCCGACGCCTCAGCGCCGTGCGATGTCGGCGCTGTACGCGTTCTCGCGGCGGGTCGACGACATCGGCGACGGCGCGCTCGCCCACGATGTCAAGGTCGCCAGGATGGAGGAGACCCGGGCGCTGCTCACCCGGATCCGTGAGGGCGAGGTCGACGAGGACGACATCGACCCCGTCGCCGTCGCGCTCACGCACGCCGCCGGGGCCTTCCCGATCCCGCTGGGCGGCCTGGACGAGCTCATCGACGGCGTCCTGATGGACGTCCGCGGCGAGACGTACGAGACCTGGGACGACCTGAAGGTCTACTGCCGCTGTGTCGCGGGCGCCATCGGGCGCCTCTCGCTCGGTGTGTTCGGCACGGAGCCGGGGGCGCGCGGCGTCGACCGCGCGCCCGAGTATGCCGACACGCTCGGGCTCGCGCTTCAGCTCACCAACATCCTCAGAGACGTGCGCGAGGACGCCGTGGGCGGGCGTACCTACCTGCCGGCCGACGACCTCGCCAAGTTCGGCTGCTCGGCCGGCTTCAGCGGGCCGCGGCCACCGGAGGGCTCCGACTTCGCGGGCCTCGTGCACTTCGAAGTGCGACGGGCCCGCGCTCTGTTCGCCGAGGGGTATCGGCTGCTCCCCATGCTCGACCGGCGCAGCGGCGCCTGTGTCGCCGCCATGGCCGGCATCTACCGCCGTCTCCTCGACCGCATCGAGCGCGACCCGGAGGCCGTGCTGCGCGGCCGCGTCTCCCTCCCCGGCCGGGAGAAGGCGTACGTCGCCGTACGCGGCCTGTCCGGCCTGGACGCCCGGCATGTGACGCGACGGGCCGTCAGGAGGCGTGCGTGACGAGGGAACAGGACCAGGAAGAGGCCACCGGCGACGAGGCGCCCGCCCGCCGTGCGGCGTCGACGGGCACGCCCGCGCGTGACCCGCACGCTTGGCGGGAGGCCCGCGAGGGGCTGGACGCCTTCGGCGTCATCGCGGTGCGCGAGCCGCGCGCCTGCCGGGAAGCCCGGCCAGGGTCTTCCGCACTCCACCGTCGGGGACGCGTCACGGTCGCCGGCACCGGGCCGGGCGGTCCCGCCGGTGTGGCCGCGGCCCGACGCGGCCTCAACGTCCCTCTCCGCCACACCGTCGGAGACAAGCGGTGGGCAACCCTCCGTCGCGTCGTCGCGTCCCAGACGGAGACGGCCGGTCCCGCACCGTTCTCGGCGCACGGCCGCCGCTCAGGGGAGGGTGCGCGATGACCCACGGCACGCGGTCCCAGGGACCGGTCGCGGACGGACGGCACACCGTCGTGGTGGGCGGCGGGCTCGCCGGTATCACCACCGCGCTCGCGCTCGCCGACGCCGGAGTGCGCGTCACCCTGCTGGAGGGCAGGCCGAGACTCGGCGGACTGGCCTTCTCCTTCCAGCGCGGCGATCTGACCGTCGACAACGGACAGCACGTGTACCTGCGCTGCTGCACCGCCTACCGCTGGTTCCTCGACCGCATCGAGGGCGCGGCGCTGGCTCCGCTGCAGGACCGCCTCGACGTACCCGTCCTGGACGTCGCGCGGCCCGAGGGGCGCCGGCTCGGCAGGCTGCGGCGCGACGCGCTGCCCGTGCCCCTGCATCTGGGGCGCAGCCTCGCCACCTACCCGCACCTGTCGCTCGCCGACCGCGCCAAGGTGGGCCGGGCCGCGCTCGCACTCAAGGGACTCGACCTCGCCGATCCGGCGCTGGACGCACAGGACTTCGGCAGCTGGCTGGCCGCGCACGGCCAGTCGGCGCGTGCCGTCGAGGCCCTGTGGGACCTGGTCGGGGTCGCCACCCTCAACGCGGTCGCGGGCGACTCCTCCCTGGGGCTCGCCGCGATGGTGTTCAAGACCGGTCTGCTGTCCGAACCGGGCGCGGCCGACATCGGCTGGGCGCACGTCCCGCTCGGCGAGCTGCACGACCGGCTGGCCCGCAAGGCCCTGGACTCCGCGGGCGTCCGCACCGAGGTCCGTACACGAGTCACCTCCGTCGCCGAGAACGCGAACGGCGGGTGGAGCGTTCAGGTTCCCGGCGAGACGCTGGAGGCGGACGCGGTGGTGTTCGCCGTACCGCAGCGCGAGGCCTACGACCTGCTGCCCGAGGGGGCCCTGGACGCCCCCGAGCGGCTCCTGGAGATCGGCACCGCGCCGATCCTCAACGTCCATGTGGTGTACGACCGGAAGGTGCTCGCCCGGCCGTTCTTCACCGCCCTCGGCTCCCCGGTGCAGTGGGTCTTCGACCGGACCGAGGCGTCCGGGCTGCGCGAGGGGCAGTACCTCGCCCTGTCCCAGTCGGCGGCCCAGGACGAGATCGACGAGCCCGTGGCCGTGCTGCGCGAGCGGTACCTGCCCGAGCTGGAGCGGCTGCTGCCCCTGACCCGCGGCGCCGAGGTGAAGGACTTCTTCGTCACCCGGGAGCGCACCGCGACCTTCGCTCCCACCCCCGGCGTCGGGCGCCTCAGGCCCGGTGCCCGCACCAAGGCATCCGGCCTCTACCTGGCCGGAGCGTGGACCGCCACCGGGTGGCCCGCGACCATGGAGAGTGCGGTCCGCAGTGGAGTCGGTGCGGCGGACGCCGTGCTGGGCGCCCTGGGCCGGCCCCGCCCACGCCACCTCTTCGAGTTCGAGGAGGCGGCGTGATGCTCGACCACCAGCACCACACGGCAGGCGGCCCCCGCACCTCTGGTACCGCAACAAGAGGAGAGACTGTGCCCACTGTGCCCCCGGCCTCGAAGGCCGCTCGAGAGACCGCGGTGGACGTGGCCGCGCTCCTGGAGCGCGGTCGGACCCTGGCCATGCCGGTACTGCGGGCGGCCATCGACCGCCTGGCACCTCCCATGGACACTGTTGCCGCCTACCACTTCGGATGGATCGACGCCCAGGGCAGGCCCACGGCGGGGGACGGCGGCAAGGCCGTACGCCCCGCCCTCGCGGTGCTGTCCGCCGAGGTCATGTCCGCCGCCCCCGAGACCGGCATCCCCGGCGCCGTCGCCGTGGAACTCGTCCACAACTTCTCCCTCCTCCACGACGACCTGATGGACGGCGACGAGCAGCGCCGTCACCGCGACACGGTCTGGAAGGTGCACGGCCCCGCCCAGGCCATCCTGGTCGGCGACGCCCTGTTCGCCCTCGCCAACGAGGTGCTCCTCGAGCTCGGCACCGTCGAGGCCGGCCGCGCCACCCGCCGTCTGACCACCGCCAGCCGCGCCCTGATCGACGGTCAGGCCCAGGACATCTCCTACGAGCACCGCGACCGCGTCACCGTCGAGGAGTGCCTGGAGATGGAGGGCAACAAGACCGGTGCCCTGCTCGCCTGCGCCAGCTCCATCGGCGCGGTGCTCGGCGGCGCCGACGACCGCACCGCCGACACGCTGGAGAAGTACGGCTACCACCTGGGCCTCGCCTTCCAGGCCGTCGACGACCTCCTCGGCATCTGGGGCGACCCGGTCTCCACCGGCAAGCAGACCTGGAGCGACCTGCGCCAGCGCAAGAAGTCGCTGCCGGTCGTGGCCGCCCTCGCGGCGGGCGGCTCCGCCTCCGAGCGGCTCGGCGAGATCCTCGCCGCCGACGCCAAGGCGAGCGACTTCGAGAATTTCTCCGAGGAGGAGTTCGCGGCCCGCGCCGCCCTCATCGAGGAGGCGGGCGGCCGCGAGTGGACCGCCGACGAGGCACGCCGTCAGCACACCATCGCCATCGAAGCCCTCGACGCCGTCGACATGCCCGACCGGGTGCGGGACCAGTTCGCGGCGCTCGCCGACTTCGTCGTCGTACGAAAGAGATGATCACTATCGGTCGAATAGCCCTCGCGTAGTCGCCGGCCGGTGCCGCGAGACAGCACGGAGCACCGGCCGACGGCGGACCCACAGCAGCTGCACACCTTGCACCACTGCACGAAGGGGAAGCCATGACAGCGACGACCGACGGAAGCACCGGGGCCCTGCCACCCCGCGCCGCCGCGGCCAGCGAACACGACACCGACATCCCCGCGGCGGCCGGGGTACCAGAAGCCGCCGCACGCGCCGCCCGGCGCGCCACCGACTTCCTGCTCTCCCGCCAGGACGCCGAGGGCTGGTGGAAGGGCGACCTCGAGACCAACGTCACGATGGACGCCGAGGATCTGCTGCTCCGTCAGTTCCTGGGCATCCGCGACGAGAAGACCACCCAGGCCGCGGCCCTCTTCATCCGCGGCGAGCAGCGTGACGACGGCGCCTGGGCCACCTTCTACGGCGGCCCCGGCGAGCTCTCCGCCAGCGTCGAGGCCTACGTCGCCCTCCGTCTGGCGGGCGACGCGCCCGACGCGCCCCACATGGCCAAGGCCTCTGCCTGGATCCGAGAGCGGGGCGGCATCGCCGCCGCCCGGGTCTTCACCCGGATCTGGCTCGCGCTGTTCGGCTGGTGGAAGTGGGAGGACCTGCCCGAACTCCCGCCGGAACTCATCTGGTTCCCGAAGTGGCTGCCGCTCAACATCTACGACTTCGGCTGCTGGGCCCGGCAGACGATCGTGCCGCTGACGATCGTCTCCGCGAAGCGGCCGGTACGCCCCGCGCCCTTCCCGCTCGACGAGCTGCACACCGACCCGGCCGCTCCCAACCCCGCCAAGCCCCTTGCCCCGGTGGCCAGTTGGGACGGCGCCTTCCAGCGGATGGACAAGGGCCTGCACGCCCTGCGGAAGGTCGCCCCGCGCCGGCTGCGCAGAGCCGCCATGAACAGCGCCGCCCGCTGGATCGTCGAGCGGCAGGAGAACGACGGCTGCTGGGGTGGCATCCAGCCGCCCGCCGTGTACTCGATCATCGCCCTGCACCTGCTCGGCTACGACCTCCAGCACCCCGTGATGCGGGAGGGGCTGGCGTCCCTGGACCGGTTCGCCGTGTGGCGCGAGGACGGGGCCCGGATGATCGAGGCCTGCCAGTCGCCGGTCTGGGACACCTGCCTCGCCGCGATCGCGCTCGTCGACGCCGGACTGCCCGCCGACCACCCCCAGTTGGTGAAGGCCGCGGACTGGATGCTGGGCGAGGAGATCGTCAGACCCGGCGACTGGTCCGTCAAGCGGCCCGGACTGCCGCCCGGCGGCTGGGCGTTCGAGTTCCACAACGACAACTACCCCGACATCGACGACACCGCCGAGGTGATCCTCGCGCTGCGCCGGATCACCCACCACGACCCGGGGCGGATCGACAAGGCCATCGGGCGCGGAATGCGCTGGACCCTCGGCATGCAGTCGAAGAACGGCGCGTGGGCCGCCTTCGACGTCGACAACACCAGCCCGTTCCCGAACCGCCTGCCGTTCTGCGACTTCGGCGAGGTCATCGACCCGCCCTCCGCCGATGTCACCGCGCACGTCGTCGAGATGCTCGCGGTGGAAGGACTCGCCCACCACCCGCGCACCCGGCGCGGCATCGAGTGGCTGCTGGCCGAACAGGAGCCGGACGGCTCGTGGTTCGGGCGCTGGGGCGTCAACTACGTCTACGGCACCGGATCCGTCGTACCCGCCCTGGTGGCCGCGGGCATCCCCGCCGCGCACCCGGCGATCCGGCGGGCCGTGGCCTGGCTGGAGACGGTCCAGAACGACGACGGCGGCTGGGGCGAGGACCTGCGCTCCTACCACGACGCCAAGGAGTGGAGCGGCAAGGGCGCCTCGACCGCCTCCCAGACGGCGTGGGCCCTGATGGCCCTGCTCGCTGCGGGGGAGCGGGACTCCAAGGCCGTCGAACGCGGCGTCGAGTGGCTCGCCGCCACCCAGCGGCCGGACGGCTCCTGGGACGAGCCGTACTTCACGGGGACGGGCTTCCCGTGGGACTTCTCGATCAACTACCACCTCTACCGGCAGGTGTTCCCGCTCACCGCGCTCGGCCGGTACGTCCACGGGGAGCCCTTCGCCGACCGGCACAAGGGGAGCTGATGAGCACCCAGCCCGCCTCGGTCCCGCTGCTGATCGCCTGCGCGCTCGGCATCGAGCAGTTCGCCCTGCGCGCGGGCGACCGAGGTGGCGCCGGCGGGCCGGTCACCGTGCTGCGCACGGGCATGGGGCCGGCGGCGGCCGAGCGGTCCGTCACCCGGATGCTCGCCGATCCGGCCCTGCGCGACGCCGCCGTCCTGGCCACCGGCTTCTGCGCGGGCCTCGCGCCCGGCATGCACCCCGGTGACCTGGTCGTCGCCGAGGAGACCCGTGATCCGCGTGGCACGACCGCCTGCGTGGGGACCGAGCTGCTGGTCAAGGAGCTGGCCCGGGCCGTACCCGGGCGGACCGTGCACACCGGGCCGCTCACCGGCTCCGACCACGTCGTACGCGGTCCCGAACGGTCCGATCTCCTCGCCACCGGCGCGATCGCGGTCGACATGGAGTCCGCCGTCACGCTCCTGAGCGCCGTGCGCGCGGGCGAGCGCCCGGTTGCGGCCGTCCGGGTGGTCGTGGACGCTCCAGAACATGAACTCGTCCGGATCGGCACGGTGCGCGGTGGAATATCAGCTTTCCGTGTCCTTCGTTCCGTCCTTCCCGCTTTCTTCGAATGGCACCGTTCCTTGCTGCTCCCCAGGAGGTGAGCCAGATGGCCATGCCGCTTCGACAGTCCATCAAGGTCGCTACATATTTGGCTGAACAGAAGCTCCGCCGACGGGACAAGTTCCCGCTGATCGTCGAGCTGGAGCCGCTGTTCGCCTGCAACCTCAAGTGCGAGGGGTGCGGAAAGATCCAGCACCCGGCCGGGGTGCTCAAGCAGCGGATGCCGGTCGCGCAGGCGGTCGGAGCGGTGCTGGAGTCCGGTGCCCCCATGGTGTCCATCGCCGGTGGCGAGCCCCTGATGCACCCCCAGATCGACGAGATCGTGCGTCAGCTGGTGGCCAGGCGGAAGTACGTCTTCCTGTGCACCAACGCGCTGCTCATGCGCAAGAAGATGGACAACTTCAAGCCCTCCCCCTATTTCGCCTTCGCGGTGCACATCGACGGGCTGCGCGAGCGGCACGACGAGTCGGTGGCGAAGGAGGGCGTCTTCGACGAGGCCGTGGAGGCCATCAAGGAGGCCAAGCGGCGCGGCTTCCGGGTGACCACCAACTCGACCTTCTTCAACACCGACACCCCGCAGACCATCATCGAGGTGCTGAACTTCCTCAACGACGACCTCAAGGTCGACGAGATGATGATCTCGCCCGCCTATGCCTACGAGAAGGCCCCCGACCAGGAGCACTTCCTCGGTGTGGAGCAGACCCGCGAGCTGTTCAAGAAGGCCTTCGCGGGCGGCAACCGGCGGCGCTGGCGGCTCAACCACTCCCCGCTCTTCCTGGACTTCCTGGAGGGCAAGGTCGACTTCCCGTGCACGGCGTGGGCCATCCCGAACTACTCGCTGTTCGGCTGGCAGCGCCCCTGCTATCTGATGAGCGACGGGTACGTGCCGACGTACCGGGAGCTGGTCGAGGACACCGACTGGGACAAGTACGGACGCGGCAAGGACCCGCGCTGTGCCAACTGCATGGCGCACTGCGGCTACGAGCCCACCGCCGTGCTCGCCACCATGGGATCGCTGAAGGAGTCCCTGCGCGCCCTGCGCGAGACGGTCTCCGGGAACCGGGAGTAGATGCCATGACCGCCATTTCGCTGGGTGTCCCCGAGGTGCCGGCCCGGCCGATCGCCGAGCGGCGCGTGTCGCGCCGGATCCAGGTCGGTCCGGTGGCGGTCGGGGGCGGGGCCCCGGTGTCGGTGCAGTCGATGACGACGACCCGTACGTCGGACATCGGCGCCACCCTGCAGCAGATCGCCGAACTCACCGCGTCCGGCTGCCAGATCGTCCGGGTCGCCTGCCCGACCCAGGACGACGCGGACGCGCTCGCGACCATCGCCCGCAAGTCGCAGATCCCGGTCATCGCGGACATCCACTTCCAGCCGAAGTACGTGTTCGCGGCCATCGAGGCGGGTTGCGCGGCCGTCCGCGTCAACCCCGGCAACATCAAGCAGTTCGACGATCGGATCAAGGAGATCGCGCAGGCCGCCAGGGACCACGGCACCCCGATCCGGATCGGCGTCAACGCCGGGTCGCTGGACCGGCGCCTGCTCCAGAAGTACGGCAAGGCGACCCCGGAGGCGCTGGTGGAGAGCGCGCTGTGGGAGGCCTCGCTGTTCGAGGAGCACGGCTTCCGGGACATCAAGATCTCCGTCAAGCACAACGACCCGGTCGTGATGATCGAGGCGTACCAGCAGCTCGCCGAGCAGTGCGACTACCCGCTGCACCTGGGGGTGACGGAGGCGGGCCCGGCCTTCCAGGGCACGATCAAGTCCGCGGTGGCGTTCGGCGCACTGCTGTCGCGGGGCATCGGCGACACGATCCGGGTGTCGCTGTCGGCCCCGCCGGCCGAGGAGGTCAAGGTCGGCATCCAGATCCTGCAGTCCCTCGGGCTCAAGGAGCGCCGGCTGGAGATCGTGTCGTGCCCGTCCTGCGGGCGCGCCCAGGTCGACGTCTACAAGCTGGCCGAGGAGGTCACGGCCGGGCTCGACGGCATGGAGGTGCCGCTGCGGGTCGCCGTCATGGGGTGTGTGGTCAATGGCCCCGGCGAGGCGCGGGAGGCCGATCTGGGGGTGGCCTCCGGCAACGGCAAGGGGCAGATCTTCGTGAAGGGCGAGGTCATCAAGACCGTCCCCGAGTCGAAGATCGTCGAGACGCTGATCGAAGAGGCGATGAAGATCGCCGAGCAGATGGAGCAGGACGGCGCGGGGCCGGGGGAGCCCGCCGTCACCGTGAGCTGAACAGCACGGAACCGAAGGGGGCCCGACGTGACGATTCTGGAGAGCATCCGGGGACCGCGCGATCTGAAGGCGCTGTCCGAGGGGGAACTCGGTGAACTGTCCGAGGAGATCAGGGAGTTCCTGGTGCACGCGGTCGCCAGGACCGGCGGCCATCTGGGACCCAACCTGGGCGTGGTGGAGCTCACCGTGGCCCTGCACCGGGTCTTCGAGTCACCGGTCGACCGCATCCTGTGGGACACCGGCCACCAGAGCTATGTCCACAAGCTTCTGACGGGACGGCAGGACTTCTCCAAACTGCGCGGCAAGGGCGGCCTGTCCGGCTACCCCTCACGCGCGGAGTCCGAGCACGACGTCATCGAGAACAGCCACGCCTCCACGGCCCTCGGCTGGGCCGACGGGCTCGCCAAGGCCCGCCAGGTACAGGGGGAGAAGGGCCATGTCGTCGCGGTCATCGGCGACGGCGCCCTGACCGGCGGCATGGCCTGGGAGGCCCTGAACAACATCGCGGCCGCCAAGAACCGGCCGCTGATCATCGTCGTCAACGACAACGAACGCTCCTACGCCCCCACCATCGGCGGCCTCGCCAACCACCTCGCGACCCTCCGCACGACCGACAGCTACGAACGGGTCCTGGCCTGGGGCAAGGACGTGCTCCAGGGCACGCCCCTGGTCGGCCACACCCTCTACGAGGCCCTGCACGGAGCGAAGAAGGGCTTCAAGGACGCCTTCGCCCCGCAGGGCCTGTTCGAGGACCTCGGCCTGAAGTACGTCGGCCCGATCGACGGGCACGACATCGGGGCCGTGGAGTCCGCCCTGCGGCGCGCGAAACGCTTCCACGGGCCGGTCCTCGTCCACTGCCTCACCGAGAAGGGCCGCGGCTACGAACCCGCCCTCGCCCACGAGGAGGACCACTTCCACACCGTCGGCGTCATGGACCCGCTGACCTGCGCGCCGCTCTCACCGGCGGGCGGCCCCTCCTGGACCTCCGTCTTCGGCGACGAGATCGTCAGGATCGGCGAGGAGCGGGACGACGTCGTCGCGATCACCGCCGCCATGCTGCATCCGGTCGGCCTCGGCGGCTTCGCCGAGCGGTTCCCGGACCGGGTGTGGGACGTCGGCATCGCCGAGCAGCACGCGGCCGTGTCCGCGGCGGGCCTGGCGACGGGCGGCCTGCACCCGGTCGTCGCCGTCTACGCCACCTTCCTCAACCGTGCCTTCGACCAGCTTCTGATGGACGTGGCCCTGCACCGCTGCGGGGTGACCTTCGTCCTGGACCGGGCCGGGGTCACCGGCGTCGACGGGGCCTCCCACAACGGCATGTGGGACATGTCCGTCCTCCAGGTCGTCCCCGGCCTGAGGATCGCTGCGCCGCGCGACGCCGACCAGCTGCGCGCCCAGCTGCGCGAGGCGGTCGCCGTCGACGACGCCCCGACCCTGCTGCGCTTCCCGAAGGAGTCCGTCGGTCCGTCGGTCCCGGCTCTCGACCGGGTGGGCGGACTGGACGTGCTGCACCGTCCTGCGGAGCCGCGGGTTCTCCTGGTGGCCGTGGGCGTGATGGCGCCCGTCTGCCTCCAGGCCGCCGAACTGCTCGAAGCCCGCGGCATCGGCTGCACCGTCGTCGACCCCCGCTGGGTCAAGCCCGTCGACCCGGCGCTCCCGGGCCTCGCCGCCGAACACCGCCTGGTCGCCGTCGTCGAGGACAACAGCCGGGCGGCCGGGGTCGGCTCGGCCGTGGCGCTGGCCCTCGGCGACGCCGACGTCGACGTACCGGTACGGCGCTTCGGCATCCCGGAGCAGTTCCTCGCGCACGCCAAGCGCGGCGAGGTGCTCGCCGACATCGGCCTGACCCCCGTCGAGATCGCCGGACGGATCAGCGCGAGCCTGGCCGTCAAGCAAGAGCTGTCCAAGGAGCCACTGGAATGACAACCGCCGAGTCCGCGTCGGAGTCGTCGCAGGCCGGGGAGTTCGACCTCGGCAAGCTGCTGGCCGAGCGCGCGGCCGAGCGCTACGAGCTGCACAGCAGGTACCTCAACCACCAGCTCCCGCGCATGCTGCACACCATCGGCTTCGACAAGGTCTACGAGCGCGCCGAGGGCGCCTACTTCTACGACGCGGACGGCAACGACTACCTCGACATGCTCGCCGGGTTCGGGGTGATGGGCATCGGCCGCCACCACCCCGTCGTACGCAAGGCCCTGCACGACGTCCTGGACGCCCGGCTCGCCGACCTCACCCGGTTCGACTGCCAGCCGCTGCCCGGCCTGCTGGCCGAGAAGCTGCTCGCGCACAGCCCGCACCTGGACCGGGTGTTCTTCGGCAACAGCGGCACGGAGGCGGTCGAGGGAGCGCTGAAGTTCGCCCGGTTCGTCACCGGCAGACCCAGGATCCTGTACTGCGCACACGCCTTCCACGGCCTGACCACCGGCTCCCTCTCCGTGAACGGCGAGTCCGGCTTCCGCGACGGCTTCGCCCCGCTGCTGCCCGACACGGCCGTACCGCTCGGCGACCTCGACGCGCTGGCACGGGAGCTGAAGAAGGGCGACGTCGCCGCCCTGATCGTCGAGCCGATCCAGGGCAAGGGCGTGCTGGCGGCCCCGCCCGGTTATCTGCTCGCCGCCCAGGAGCTGCTGCACCGGCACAAGGCGCTGCTCATCGCCGACGAGGTGCAGACCGGCCTCGGCCGGACCGGCGACTTCTACGGCTACCAGCACGAGGACGGCGTGGAACCCGACCTGGTGTGCGTGGCCAAGGCGCTCTCCGGCGGCTACGTACCGGTCGGCGCCACGCTCGGCAAGGACTGGATCTTCAAGAAGGTCTACTCGTCCATGGACCGGGTCCTGGTCCACTCGGCGAGCTTCGGGTCCAACGCGCAGGCCATGGCGGCGGGCCTTGCGGTGCTGTCGGTGATGGAGAACGAGCAGGTCGTGGCCAACGTCCGTGCCACCGGAGAACAGCTCAGGTCCCGGCTGGCGGCACTGACGGACCGGTACGAGATGCTCGCCGACGTCCGCGGCCGGGGCCTGATGATCGGCATCGAGTTCGGCCGCCCGAAGTCGCTGAAGCTGCGCAGCCGCTGGGCCATGCTCCAGGCCGCGCGCAAGGGACTGTTCGCGCAGATGGTCGTCGTACCGCTGCTCCAGCGGCACCGGATCCTCACCCAGGTCTCCGGCGACCACATGGAGGTGATCAAGCTGATCCCGCCGCTGATCATCGGCGAGCGGGAGGTGGACCGCTTCGTCGACGCCTTCACCGCCGTGATGGACGACGCGCACAACGGCGGTCTGGTGTGGGACTTCGGGAAGACCCTGGTCAAGCAGGCGGTGGCCAACCGCTAGGCGCGGGTTTGCGGGTTTTGCCTCTGAGGCAAGAAAGTTGCCGCTGAGGCAAGCCTCCGGCTGAATGGAGGCATGAGTTCCTCCGAGACCGAGCGGTCCGGGTCCTCCGGGTCCTCCGGGTCCGACTCGCCGGCCGAACAGTCCGGCGCGCTGCCCGCCGTCGCCCCGCAACTGCGCGCGCTGCGGCGCCAGGCCTCCCTGACCCTGGAGGCCGCGGCCCGCGCCGCCGGGCTGTCGCCCGCCCACCTCTCCCGTCTGGAGACCGGGCAGCGCCAGCCCTCGCTGCCGATGCTGCTCGCGCTCGCCCGCGTCTACGGTACGACCGTCTCCGAACTGCTCGGTGAGACGGTCGCCGGCCGGGACGCCGTCGTTCGCGCGGCCGACATGGAACCGACCACGGCGGGCGGCTGGACGTACTGGCAGGCCGGCGCCTCCGGGCGCGGGATGCAGGCCCTGCGCGTCCATGTGCCGTACGGCTCCCAGGGCGACATCGTGCGCGTCCACCCGGGCGAGGAGTGGCTCCATGTGCTGCGGGGCCGGCTGCGGCTGCGCCTCGGGGACGCCACCCACCGGCTGGCGCCCGGCGACAGCGCCCACTTCGACTCGCTCACCCCGCACCGGATCGCCGCCGAGGACCAGGACGGCGTCGAGCTGCTCTTCGTCCACACCCTGATGCAGAGCCCGACGGCCACCCTGTGCCTGGGCCCCACCCCTGGAGACACGCCGTGAAGGACATGGAGGAGAAGTTCCCCCGCGCCCTGTGGGTGCGCCTGCTCGTCTACCTCGTCGTGGGACACCTCTTCGCGGCCTTCGTGTACCTGCTGTTCGAGCTGGGGGCCAAGTAGCCCGCCGGGGCCGTGCCGTCCGTCAGTCGAGCAGTCGCTCACGCAGGCTCTCGCGGGTCTCCGGAGCTATCTCGAGGCCCTTCTCCAGATAGGCTTCGACGCCGCCCCAGGTCTCCTCGATGGTGTCGAAGGCCGCCGTCAGATACTCGGCGCGCGCGTCGAACAGGGGGCTGAGCAGCTCCATGACCTCGGGGGAGTAGGCCGAGTCGGCGGAGCCGCTGCGCCGCACCTTGTAGCGGCGGTGCTTGGCGTTCGACTTCAGGTAGTCCTCGACGATCGCCTCGCGCTCTACGCCCACCGCGAGCAGCGTCACCGCGACCGACAGGCCCGCGCGGTCCTTGCCCGCCGCGCAGTGCATCAGCGCGGGGACGCTGTCCTCGGCGAGCGCGTGCAGCACCTTCGAGTGCTCGGCGGTGCGGTGCTTGATGATCGTGCGGTAGGAGGCGATCATCCGGCCCGCGCCCTTGCCGTCCGAGAGGATCGCCCGCAGCTGCTCCAGGTCGCCGTCGCGGACCAGCTTCCAGAACTCGGCGCCGTCGGCGGGGTCGCTCAGCGGCAGGTTCACATTGCGCACGCCCGGCAGCTCGACATCCGGCCCCTCGAGCTTCTGGTCGGCCTCGTTGCGGAAGTCGAAGATCGTGTGCAGGCCCAGGCCGGTCAGGAAGGCGGCGTCCTCACCGGTCGCGTGCGCGAGGTGGCCGCTGCGGAACAGCACTCCCTGCCGCACCCGCCGTCCGTCCACGGTCGGCAGTCCGCCCACATCGCGAAAGTTGCGCACTGCGGCCAGCTCGGGTTCGGTCGAGGGGACCTGCTGTGTCACGGGGGCTCCTCCCAATCGGCGCCGCCGGCGCGGCTCGTCGACGGGCACCACCCGACGATACGACATGCCTGCCTGGGGCAATGAGTTGTCCACAGGCGTTGCCGGGAGCCCCCGAAGCCCTTGATGATGTTCGTGCCTGGTCGCACCTGGTCGGGCTTGTTCGAATCTGTGAGGCTTTGATGCTGGAGATCTCCGAAGACGGTCGTACATGGGTGCTCTCGGGGCCGGCCAGCAGTTACGCCGTCCATGTCACCGACCGGGACGAACTGCTGCACCTGCACTGGGGTGCCCGGATCGGCCTCGCCGACGCCGAGGCCCTGGCCGTCCGGCCGCTGCCCGACTACTGGGCCTTCGAGTCCCCGCTCGACGGGCGCGAGGAGTACCCGGTCGAGGGCGGCCCCCGCTTCGCCAGGCCCGCCCTGTCCGTGCGCACCGCCGAGCGGCGCGGCACCGAGTGGACCTACGAGGGCCATGACACCGAGGACGGCGAGCTGCGGCTCCGCTTCCGCGACGGAGACCTGGCCGTCACGCTGCACTACCGGATGCGCTCCTCGGCCGATGTCGTCGAGCGCTGGGTGACCCTGGAGAACCACGGACCGGCCGTCGAGGTGCTGCGCGCCGACTCCGCCACCTGGACCCTGCCCGACCGCGACACCTGGCGGCTGTCCCAGCTGCACGGCCGCTGGGGCGCAGAGTCCCGGCTGGCGCGCTCCGCCCTCACCTACGGCGAGAAGGTCATCGGCAGCCGCCGCGGCCACACCTCCCACCAGCATCTGCCGTGGGTCGCGCTCGACACCGACGCGACCGAGGAGCGCGGGGAGGTCTACGGCTGCGCCCTGGGCTGGTCCGGGTCCTGGCGGATCGCGGTCGCCCAACTCCCGGACGCGCGCGTGCAGATCACCGGCGGGGCCGGGTACGACGACTCGGGCCTGCTGATGCTCGGCACGGGCGAGTCGTACACGACCCCCGTCTTCGCCGGGCTCTGGAGCGACGGCGGCTTCGGCGGGGCGAGCCGCGCCTGGCACGCCTACCAGCGGACCCACATCGTCCCGGACGCGGACCGGGACCGGCCGGTGCTGTTCAACTCCTGGGAGGCCACCGAGTTCGACATCTCGGAGGAGCAGCAGCGGGCGCTCGCCGAGCGGGCCGCCGGGATGGGCGTGGAGCTGTTCGTGGTCGACGACGGCTGGTTCGGGTCCCGGACCAGCGACCGGGCCGGGCTCGGTGACTGGACGCCCAATCCCGACCGCTTCCCGGGCGGGCTGAAGCCGCTCGCCGACCATGTGCGCGGTCTCGGCATGCGGTTCGGGATCTGGGTCGAGCCGGAGATGGTCAACGCGGACAGCGACCTGTACCGCGCGCACCCCGACTGGGTGCAGTACCAACCAGGACGAAAGCGGACGGAATTCCGCAATCAGCTCGTGCTGAACCTCGCCCGCGAGGACGTCCAGGAGTACCTGTGGGAGCAGCTCGACGGGCTGCTCTCCAGCGCGCCGATCGACTACGTCAAGTGGGACTTCAACCGCTGCTTCACCGACGCCGGCTGGCCGGACGACCCCTACCCGCAGCGGCTCTGGGTCGACCACGTCCGCGCTCTGTACGCCCTGCTGGACCGGCTGCGGGCGGCCCACCCCGGGGTGGCCTTCGAGTCCTGCTCGGGCGGCGGCGGCCGGATCGACCTCGGGGTGCTGGGCCGCACGGACCAGGTGTGGACCTCCGACAACACCGACCCGCTCGACCGGCTCGCCATCCAGCACGGCTTCAGCCAGATCCATCCGGCCCGGGTCATGGCCGCCTGGGTCACCGACAGCCCGAACGCCATGCTCAACCAGCGGGCCAGCTCCCTGCGGTTCCGGTTCGTCAGTGCCATGGCCGGGGTGCTCGGGGTGGGCGGCGACCTCACGCGGTGGACGGCGGAGGAGCTCGCCGAGGCGCGGGAGTGGGTGGGGCTCTACAAGGAGATCCGGCCCGTGGTGCAGCGCGGCGACCTGTACCGGCTGCGGCCCCCGGAGGGCGGCCTGAGCGCGGTGCAGTACGTCCTCGGTGACGAGACCGTCGTCCTCGCCTGGCTCCAGGCGCAGCGCTACGGCGAGCCCGTTCCGGCGCTCCGGCTGCGGGACCTCGACCCGACAGCAGCGTACGAATGCCTCGAAACGGGCGAAGTTCACCGAGGGGCCGTACTGGCACATCACGGGCTGCGAGTCGGTCTGCGCGGGGACCTGGATGCCGCGGTCGTCCGCCTTAAGCGCAAGTAGCCGTTCTGTCCGAATAGGGCGAATAAGGCACTTAAGGTGTTTCGGCATAACGTGCCCCGATCGTAAAGGAGATGAGGTCGGGGTGCGTGACCATCGTCATATTCGTGACGATGTGTTGTCGTCATGTTCACGTAATTCTTGCGTTATTCAGGGGCATTGAGGAAAAACAGAGATCGGAAATCCACGCTCGGTGACGGGAAATGTGCCGACGCGTCAAGAAAAACGCCCTCACAGGCAACCGCAAGCTTGTCCCATTGCGTCTCGGTCGCTTACGTTCCACACCAATCCGGACGGACGCCTAATCCTGCCGCCGCCCGGAGCCCGCACACACTGACCCGTGTATGGCAGGAGCGGGGGACCCACAGGTACGACGCCTGTTCCGGTTCCCGGAACGGCTTGGGGTTCAGCCGCACTTCGGCGCGGCCGGGCATCTCCAGCCCGCACCCGACAGCTCACCTCGCAGGCGCCGGAGAGGAATTCGCCATGCCCGCGAAGGGTAAGCATCGCCGCCCGAAGTCCCAGCGGTTCACCCGCTCCATCGCCGTCGCCGGAACCGGCGGGGCCGCCCTCGCCCTTCCGCTCATGGGGGCCGCCGGCGCCCACGCCGCGACCCCGCAGTCGGCTCCGGAAAAGGCCGTCCAGTCCGCTCCGGCCGCCGAGAAGAAGGCCGCCGAAAAGGCCACGGGCGCCCACACGTACACCGTGAAGGCCGGCGACTATCTCGCGAAGATCGCCGACGACCAGAACGTCAGCGGCGGCTGGAAGAAGCTCTACGCCGACAACCGTGACGCGGTCGGTGCCGATCCGTCGCTGATCCACCCGGGCCTGAAGCTCTCGGTCGGCAAGAAGGCGGCGGGCGAGCCCAAGACGCAGTCGTCCGCGCCCAAGGCGGCCGAGAAGCCGAAGGCGTCGGCTGAGAAGTCGTCCGCCTCCGAGTCCTCCTCGAAGGCCGGCACCGCCGCGAAGCCGGCCGCCGCAAAGCCGGCCGCCGAGGCCTCCGGCTTCAGCCTCCCGGTGGACGGCGCCGCCGTCGGCACCCCGTACCACATGTCCGGCAGCATGTGGTCCAGCGGCTACCACACCGGTGTCGACTTCGTCGTCCCGACCGGCACCTCGCTCAAGGCCGTCGGCGCGGGCACGGTCGTCTCCGCCGGCTGGGGCGGCGCGTACGGCAACCAGGTCGTCATTCAGCTCGAGGACGGCAAGTACGCGCAGTACGCCCACCTCTCCTCGCTCTCCGTCTCGGCCGGCCAGACCGTGACCGCCGGGCAGCAGATCGGTCTGTCCGGTGCGACCGGCAACGTGACCGGACCGCACCTGCACTTCGAGATCCGCACCACGCCGGACTACGGCTCGGACGTGGACCCGGTCGCCTACCTGCGCTCGCACGGCGTCTCCGTGGGCTGACCGATCGCACGACCACCTGCCTGACACGCGGCCGAAGGCCGGACCCCGATCCCCGGGTCCGGCCTTCGGTGTGTGCGCGGCCGCCGATCGGCTCAAGGGATCGACAGGATGCGGCAGTTGGGACACAGTGATCCCGTCGTGAGTGCAAGCGCTTTCTGAAGGAGCTGTGTCCCGTGCCGACCACCCGGAGAACGTTCGGAGCCATGACGGCCGGAGCCGCCCTGGCCGCCCTCGCCCCGGCGGCGACCGCGAGCGCCGCGCCCCGTCACCGCCGCCTGATCGCCCACGACGACTTCTGCCACGGTCTCGCCCAGTGGGTGACCGAACTCCAGGGCGGCGGCACGGTCACCGCCTCGCGCGGTGTCCTGGACATCGACGTGCCGAGCGGAGCGACCGTCTGGTTCCGACGGCGCCTCGAAGGGCCGTACGTCCTCGAGTACACGGCCACGCCCGTCTCCGAGGGCGGGGTCAACGACCGGGTCTCGGACCTCAACAACTTCTGGAACGCGACCGACGTCCGCTCCCCGGACGACCTCTTCGCGACGCCGCGTGGCGGGGCGCTGGAGGAGTACGACCACCTGACGACGTACTACGCCGGGTACGGCGCCAACTACAACACCACGACCCGGTTGCGGCGTTACGTCGGCCAGGCCGGTGTGCGTCCCCTGATCTACGACTACACCGAGCCGCTGCTGGTCCCGGGCGAGCCGAACCGGGTCCGGATCGTCTCCGACGGGTCGACGGTGCGCTGGTGGAACAACGGGCGGCTCGTCTTCGACTACACCGACCCACAGCCGTACACCAGCGGGCACTTCGCCTTCCGGACCGTGTGGAGCCACTTCCGGATCACGGGCTTCCGGGTCTGGCGACTGACCCCGCAACATCCCTGAGGGGCGGCCTATTCCGGAGTTGGCGAACACTTTAGGAGTGGCTTATCTCACCGCCCGTCAACCCCTTCCTACGGTCGCGTAGGTCACATTCGAGGGTGAATCATGAGCGGCTGTGGCAGACGATTCGAAGAGTGACAGCAGAGCAGTGATCGGGTCGTACGTGGCGGTGGGGGACAGCTTCACCGAGGGCGTCGGTGATCCCGGCCCCGACGGGGCGTTCGTCGGCTGGGCCGACCGCTTCGCCGTGCTGCTCGCCGACCGCAGGCCCGAAGGCGACTTCCGGTACACCAATCTCGCCGTACGCGGGAAGCTCCTCGACCAGATCGTGGCGAACCAGCTTCCGAGGGCCGTCGACATGGCCCCGGACCTCGTCTCCTTCTGTGCCGGGGGCAACGACATCATCCGGCCCGGCACCGACCCGGACGAGGTGGCCGAGCGGTTCGAACGGGCCATCGCCCAGCTGACCGCGGTGGCCGGCACGGTGATGGTGACGACCGGGTTCGACACCCGTGGCGTACCCGTGCTCAAGCATCTGCGCGGCAAGATCGCCACGTACAACGGGCATGTCCGGGCCATCGCCGACCGGTACGGCTGCCCGGTGCTCGACCTGTGGTCCCTGCGCAGTGTCCAGGACCGTCGGGCCTGGGACGCCGACCGGCTGCACCTGTCGCCCGACGGGCACACACGCGTGGCGCTCCGCGCGGGGCAGGTGCTCGGCCTCGAGGTGCCGGCCGATCCCGAGCAGGAGTGGCCTCCGCAGCCGCCCCGCGGCACCCTCGACGTCCGGCGGGACAATGTCCACTGGGCGCGGGAGTTCCTGGTGCCGTGGATCGGGCGCCGGTTGCGCGGGGAGTCTTCGGGGGACCATGTGACGGCCAAGGGGGCGCTGTCGCCGGAGGACATCAGGATGCGGATCGGGTCGGTGGCGTGAGGGTGCGTGTGGCGCCTTTCGCCGGGTGGTGGGTCGGGGCCGTGTCGGGGGGTGTCCGTCCTCGGAACGGCGCGATGGGGTTGGACGCCGACTGACTGGCGTTGACGCGCCAACCAGCTGCGGGCGGACACCCCCCGACACGTCCCCTTGCGTAGTCCCCCCCCGCCGCTGCGGGCATGCGTGCCGCTGGGGGCGGCACGGGTGGGCGCGGCGGCACCCCGCTACGCCGGGCTGCGGACCCACCCGGCCCCAGCTCCGACGCTGGGCTGCTTATGGCAAGGCCGCTGATTCCAGACCCAGTTCGCGAGACAGGGCCTCCTCCACCCACTCCTGTGCCCGCGCCCGCGGCACCGCGCCCTCGTAGGACGTCAGCTGGACGGCGAGCCCGTCGAGCAGGGCGGTGAGGCGCAGGGCCGTGCCGTGCGGGTCGGGGCAGTGGAACTCGCCGGCGGCCACGCCCTCCGCGATGACCTCGGCGATGGCCGCCTTCCACTGCCGGTCGAGGTCCTGGGCGACCTCCCGCAGCGCGGGCTCGCGCAGTGCCGCCGCCCAGCCCTCGATCCACAGGCGCCAGCCCTTGGCCTGGCCCGTCGGGGCGTACCACCGTACGGCCGACCGCAGCCGGCGCAGCGCCGACGTACGGCGGCCCAGCAGCTTGCGCAGATGCGCGAGGTCGCCCTCCGCCGCATGCCGGAACGCGGCGGCCACGAGCTGTTCCTTCGTCGAGAAGTGATAGAGGACCAGCGCGTTGCTCACACCGAGCACCGAGGCGATGTCGGCGATTCGGACCGCCGTCACGCCCCGGGCCTCGATCTGCTCGACGGTGGCCCGCAGCAGATCACCGCGCCGTTCCGCCACGCTCAACCGGACTCTCGTCACGCCGTCACCCTACACACGCGCGTGCACCCTCTTGACGTGTGGATTCGGCCGGTCCGGGAGGGGTCGCGCGGCTCGTTCGCCGTCCGTCACCGGTACCAGCCGAAGCACTCCGCGATCACCGGCAGCCGGTCCGCCGCGATCGCGTGCGCGGCTGCTCGCGGCGTCGTGCCGTCGGCCTGTGCGCGGGCCAGCATCCGCTCCACCAGGGCTCGCATCGAGGCGCGGGTGTGGGCGAACGCTTCCTCCGCGTCGGCGCCGATGTCCCCGAAGAGCGTCCACCACCACCAGGCGTTCGTCCCGGAGTTGACCACCACGTCCGGCAGCACGGTCACCCCGCGCGCGGCCAGCAGCAGTTCCGCCTCCGGTCGTACGGGCATGTTGGCCGCCTCGACGACCCAGCGGGCGGTGATCCGCTCCTGGTTCCCGGAGTCGATCGCGTACGAGACGGCCGCGGGTACCAGGACATCCGTGTCGGCCGACAGCCACGCGTCGCCGGGCAGGTCGCGGTCGCCGGGCCGCAGCACGGAGCGGTCCACGGTGCCGTGGGCGTCCCGCGCGGCGAGCAGCGCCTCGACGTCCAGGCCCGCCGGGTTGGCGATCGTGCCCTTGAGGTCGGCGACGGCCACGACCGTGAGTCCCGCGCGCGTGAGGAAGCGGGCGGTCGCCCCGCCCATGGTGCCCAGTCCCTGGAGGGCGACCCGCGTCCCCGTGTACGGCACGCCGGCCCGGTCCAGGGCCGTGAGGGCCGCCTCGGCCACACCGCAGCCGCCGGCCAGCTCGTCGAGACCGATGCCGTCCACCTCGACCGCGAACGCGTCCCCGAGCCGCCGCCGCGCCTCGGCCTCGTCGTCCAGCAGCGGATACACGGCCTGTATGGAGGAGACCAGCCCCGCCTCGGCGGCGGCCCGGTCCACCAGGTCCTGGGTGAGTCCGAGGTCCTCGCCCGTCGTCCAGCAGCTCTCGATGTACGGCCGCATCGCGCGCAGGTAGCGCACGAGCAGGGGGTACGCCTCCGGGTCCCGGGGGTCGCAGTCGATGCCGCCCTTCGCGCCACCGAGCGGGACGTAGCGGCTCTCGGGGTCGTAGTGCAGGGCCTCCTTCATGGTCATCCCGCGGGCCAGGCCGGTGACCTCCTCCAGGGTGCAGCCCGCGCGCATCCGCAGACCGCCGCTGGCGACACCGCGCACCAGCCGGTCGACGACCAGAAAGCCCTGGTGACCGGTGAGGTGGTCGGTCCAGGTGAGGGACAGCAGGGGGCTGGCCATGCGGGCTCCTTCGCCGGGTTACTGAATCACCGGTCAGTATCACCCTCGGAGGGACCCCTGTGTCCCGGTGTTGTCGGAGGGGCCGACCATAATGGAAAGCCTGACCGACTCCACTTGGAGGTACCGTGGCCGGTTTCCGTTCCCTGAGCACCGGGCTCCGTGCGCTGCGGCCCGGGGCGTTCGGCGCGGATCCGCGCGGTGAGCGCATGGCGCGCATCCGCAGATCACCCCATTTCAAGGACGGGGTCTTCCAGAACCCCGGCGGCCCCGCGCGGACCCGGCCCTCGGGCTCCACCCTGGACTTCGCGAAGGTCTTCTTCGACAAGGAGACCCGGCCCCGCCGCAGCCCGAAGGGCACGGTGCCGGTGCACTCCACCACCCTCGCCGACATCGCCCGGCCCCCGGCCACAGGGCTGCGGCTGACCTGGATGGGGCACTCCAGCGTGCTCGCGGAGATCGACGGCCACCGGGTCCTGTTCGACCCGGTGTGGGGCGAGCGCTGCTCCCCGTTCCCCTTCGCCGGGCCCAAGCGGCTGCACCCGGTGCCCCTGCCGCTGGCCGCGCTCGGCCCGGTCGACGTGGTGGTCATCTCGCACGACCACTACGACCACCTGGACATGCCCACCATCAAGGCCCTGGCCGGCACGGACACGCTGTTCGCCGTGCCGCTCGGTGTCGGCGCGCACCTGGAGCAGTGGGGCGTGTCCGCCGACCGGCTGCGTGAACTGGACTGGCACGAGACCACGAAGATCGGCGGCCTCGCCCTGACCGCCACCCCGGCCCGGCATTTCTGCGGCCGGGGCCTGCGCAACACGCAGCACACCCTGTGGGCCTCCTGGGTCGTCGCCGGGGAGGAGCACCGGATCTACCACAGCGGCGACACCGGCTACTTCGAGGGCTTCAAGGAGATCGGCGCCGAGCACGGGCCGTTCGACACCACGATGATCCAGATCGGCGCGTACTCCGACTTCTGGCCCGACATCCACATGACCCCCGAGGAGGGCATGCGCGCCCACCTCGACCTCCAGGGCGGGCCGGAGCACGGCCCGATGCTGCCGATCCACTGGGCCACCTTCAACCTGGCGACACATCCGTGGGCGGACCCCGGCGAGGGGACGGTCGCGGCCGCCCGCGCGGTCGGCGCCCGGGTCGCCCTGCCCCGCCCCGGCGAGCCCTTCGAGCCCACGGCCGGAACGGTTCCGTCCGAGCCGTGGTGGCGTGGGGTGGCGCTCGCCCCGGCGGGTGGTTTTCCGGCCGGGGAGGCCCTCGCCGACGCCACGATCAAGACCGCGTCGGACACGGCAGCCGTGGCCCAGACCGATACGGTGAGTGACGGCCGGGGTGGGACGGCCAAGGGCACCGAGGACCCCGAAACGCTCCCGGCGGGCTGACGGGGAGCGGACGGCAGGCAGCCGGCGAGGGCCGGGGAGCGAGAGGCTCCCCGGCCCTCGCCGTTTCCGTGTGACCGCTTCTGACCAGGTCGGATCGAACTGTGTCCCTTCATGGCCGGGCGCGTGACGGGGTTTTCGGTCTGTCGTGCGAGACCTCATACCAGAGCGGGACGCTCAGCGTATGAGTTTGTCAACTGCCCACCGCACATGATGCGCTGGCGACTACTGTCAGTGGCCGTCGGGAAACAGGGCGGATCAGGGAGCGGGGACCGGCACGTGCAGGCGCAAGGCGGACGAGGGAGTCGACGCGACGGGGATCCCCGCCGCCCACGCACCACCGACGCCGGCACGGCTACGGCCGTGGCCTCCGGCCCGGGCCAGGACCCGGATCCCGGTCGCGCTGGAGCCGGGCGGAAGCGGGGAGCGTCCGGGCAGGCGGCCCGGAGGGCGCACAAGCGGCCACGCGAGCCCGATCGCACGCCCGCGAGCCCCCCTGGCACCCCGGACCGACGGACCAGTACGAGGACACCGATGTCTCACCTCCGCGCCCCGGCCACACGCGCAGACCGCCGTGAGGGCGGGCGGCACGGGCGGCCGGCCGCCCGCACCGCACCCGCGCTGCCCGAGACCCACATACGGCCCCAACTGCTGCGTCTCGCCGTGCTGCCGCCCGTCGCCGTCGCCCTCAGCGGCTGTGCCGCCGTCCTGTTCACCGTCCGGTCCACCGGAGCGCGGCCGGGCCTCACGCTGTGGGCCGTGCTCGCCGGGGCGGTCTCGGTGACCCTCGTCGGCATCGTCGTCGCCGCGGTGGCCGCCAACCGGGCCGCCCGGTCCGTGCACGACCGCATCGGCGTCCTGCGCCGCACCACCGCACGGCGCGAGGCCGATCTGCGCGCCCTGGTCGAGACGCTGCGCCGCGGCGACGGCCCGCCGCAGCACGGTCCCGACGAACAGCGCGACGGTCCCGCCGAGGACGCCGACGACTTCGACCTCCTCGCCGCCGACCTGACCCGTGCGCACGACGGCGCCCTCACCGCCGTCGTCGAGGCCGCGCAGCTCTCCAGCCAGGCGGGCAGCGAGCAGAAGCTCGAGGTGTTCGTCAACCTCGCCCGGCGCCTGCAGTCACTGGTGCACCGCGAGATCTCCATCCTCGACGAGCTGGAGAACGAGATGGAGGACCCCGAGCTGCTCAAGGGGCTCTTCCACGTCGACCACCTCGCGACCCGCATCCGCCGGCACGCCGAGAACCTCGCCGTGCTCGGTGGGGCGGTCTCCCGCCGCCAGTGGAGCAATCCGGTCTCCATGACCGAGGTGCTGCGCTCGGCCATCGCCGAGGTCGAGCAGTACTCGCGGGTCAAACTCGTGCCGCCGATCGACGGCACCCTGCGCGGCCACGCCGTCGCCGACGTCATCCACCTGCTGGCCGAACTCGTCGAGAACGCCACGGTGTTCTCCGCCCCCCAGACCCAGGTGCTGCTGCGCGCCAACCTCGTCACCTCCGGGCTCGCCGTCGAGGTCGAGGACCGCGGACTCGGCATGCCCGTCGAGGAGCAGAGGCGGATGAACGCCCTGCTCGCCGACCCCGACCAGGTGAACGTCGCCCGGCTCCTCGCGGACGGCCGCATCGGCCTGTTCGTGGTCTCACAGCTCGCCCGGCGGCACGGCATCAACGTCCGCCTCCAGACCAACATCTACGGCGGAGTGCAGGCGGTGCTCGTCGTGCCGCAGGCGCTGCTGGGGGCGGAGGCGGGTGCGCCGGAGGGCGCTGGGCAGCCCGAGGGCGGGCAGTCCGAGGCCGGGGCGGGAGCGGAGTCCCGGAGGTCGTCCTCGGCCGAGGCGGCGGTGCCCGGCGGGGCCGGCCCCGGCGGCTCGCCCGATTCCGGATCCGCGCCCGCGTCAGGGTCCTCGACGGCATACGGATTCTCCTCCGTGTCGGGTGCCGCGTCCGAGGCACGGCCGCCGGTCCCGCCCTCCGCACCCGCCGCGTTCCGAGCGCACCAGCGGGAAACCGAACCGGACTCGGGCGGAACCCCGAAGAACGGCCACCCCGCGCCCCTGCCCGTGCGCGGCACCCGTCGGGAGCGGCCCACCCCGGCCGAGGCGCGTCCCGGGATCAGCCCGGACGACCGGCGCGTCCTCGCCGGGAACGTGACCGAGCCGCTCACCCCCCGCAACGGCGCGGTGCGCGGCACCATGGGCAAGCCCCAACTGCCCCGCCGCCGCGCCCAGGAGCACATCGCACCCCAGCTGCGCGACGGTCCCACGCCGCGCCAGGACTCCGAGTACCTCGTCGGCCACGACCCCGGCCTGATGGCGGCCTTCCAGCGCGGCATCAGCCTCGCCGAGGCGCAACAGCACATGGAGTCCGGGGACATGGGCCGGGGCGACAGGGAGCAGCCGACGTACATCGCGCCGGCACACCTGGAGCCGGTGCACACCGACCACAGCACCACCACCCGGCAGGACGGGAGCGCACCCGCCGGATGACCACCCCCGTTTCCACCCCCACCTCCAGCGCTCCCGCAGACCTTCGTACCCCAAGGAGTCGATCCACCATGGCGAGTGATGCGCCGACCGCGCAGGTATCCGATCTCGACTGGCTGATGAGCGGCCTCGTGCAGCGCGTACCGCACACGAACGCCGCGGTGCTCCTGTCCTGCGACGGGCTCGTGAAGTCCGTGCACGGCCTCGACCCGGACAGCGCCGACCACATGGCCGCCCTCGCCTCCGGCCTGTACTCCCTCGGCCGCAGCGCCGGCGTCCGCTTCGGCGACGGCGGTGAGGTACGGCAGGTCGTCGTCGAACTCGACTCGACCCTGCTGTTCGTCACCACCGCCGGATCCGGTACCTGCCTGGCCGTGCTCGCCGGCCGCGAGGCCGACGCGGCCGTGCTCGGCTACGAGATGGCGATGCTCGTCAAGAGCGTCCGCCCCTACCTGGTCACCGCTCCCCGGCAGCAGTCCGTCGAATCCCCGGCGATGAGGCCTTGACCGTGACGGCGGCCGGTGACGGGCCCTGGCTCGACGACGCGGCCGGGCGGCTGGTGCGCCCGTTCACCGTCAGCAACGGCCGCACCCGTCCCACCGTCGCGCTCGACCTCATGTCGCAGCTGATGGCCACCGGGGCGACCCCCCTCGGCTATCTCGGCCTCGAGCACACACAGGCGCTCGACCTGTGCCGCGCGCCCGTCGCGGTCGCCGAGGTCGCCGCCCATCTGAAACTGCCGGTGGCCGTCACCAAGGTGCTGCTGGCGGACCTCGTGGACTGCGGGGCGCTGACCACCAAGCCCCCCGCGTTCTACCACAACCCGACGGACCGGGCTCTTCTGGAGGCAGTGCTCGATGGACTACGACGACAGCTCTGACTACGCCGACGGACGCGGCAGCGCCGATCCGTTCCCCACCGCGCTCAAGATCCTGGTCGCGGGCGGGTTCGGCGTGGGCAAGACGACCTTCGTCGGCGCGGTCAGCGAGATCGCGCCGCTCAGCACGGAGGAGCTTCTCACCACCGTCGGTGCCGCCACCGACAACCTCGACGGCATCGAGAACAAGGTCGAGACGACCGTGGCCATGGACTTCGGCCGCATCACCCTCGACCCCGAACACGTGCTGTACCTGTTCGGCACACCCGGCCAGGAGCGGTTCTGGTTCATGTGGGACGAGTTGTGCGAGGGCGCTCTCGGGGCGGTCATCCTCGCCGACACCCGCCGTCTGGAGGAGTGTTTCGCGGCGGTCGACTTCTTCGAACAGCGTGGCCTCGGCTTCATCGTCGCCGTCAACGAGTTCGACGGTTCCCACCGCTACGACCCCGAGGAGGTGCGCGCGGCCCTCGACCTGACCGAGGACGTCCCCGTCGTGTGCTGCGACGCCCGGATCTCCAGCTCCGGGGTCCGGACCCTGCTGACCCTCGTGCGCCACCTCATCGCCCACACCCCGGCCCCCACGACGGGGTACGGCGCCCATATGTGACCCCTCAACACCTGCCACGGAGCCCCTATATGACGCATGCCCACACTTCGCGAGTACGCCCATGAGCTACGACCCGCCGCGCCCGGCCGGTCGTCTGCTGCTCACCCCCGAGGACAGGGAAGCCCCCGCCCGCACCCACCGACTGCGCCGGTTGGGGCTGGGGGAGCGCCCCGAGCCCGCACTCGACGCCTTCGCGCGCCGCCTCGCCGAGTTCACCGGGGCGCCGTACGCCATGGTCAACTTCCCTGACGAGCAGCGGCAGTTCTACGCGGGGCTGTACGTCCCGGCTGTCGCGCCGGTGGTGCGCGGCGACGGCACCAGCCCTCAGGTGGGCCGGGCCCTGCCCCGCGACCATGGCTTCTGCCCCCATGTGGTGGCACGACGCAAGGCCCTGGTCCTGGAGGACGTCCGCGACTATCCGCGGTTCGCGGGCAATCCGGTGGTCGACGAGTTCGGCATCCGCTCCTATCTGGGGGCACCGCTCCTCGACGGCACGGGGCTGGTGCTGGGCACGGTCAGTGTCGCCGACGTCGAGCCGCGGCCCTGGGGGAAGCCGGGCCTGACGGCCATCAAGGAACACGCCGCGCAGCTCGTCCTGCGGCTGGAGGGCCTGGACGGCTCGCTGCCTTACTGAACGCCCGGGTTTCCGCGGTGTCTCCTGAGGGCGTGAAGGAAAGCTGAGGCGGCGCTTAAGAAAGTCTCGATGGACCGGTGCGGCCGCCGTACGGCAGATTGCAGTGCGATCCCACTCCTCTCCCGGCCCAGGGGCTTCTTCGGCATGCCCGGAGCCGGGACTCACCCACAGGAGCCCTAGCGGTGAAGGCGCTGGTCAAAGAGAAGGCGGAGCCCGGGCTGTGGCTCACGGACGTCCCGGAGCCCGTCGTAGGGCCCGGCGACGTACTGATCAAGGTGCTGCGCACCGGTATCTGCGGCACCGACCTGCACATCAGAGCCTGGGACGGCTGGGCGCGGCAGACCATCAGCACCCCGCTCGTGCTCGGGCACGAGTTCGTCGGCGAGGTCGTCGAGACCGGGCGGGACGTCACCGACATCGGCATCGGTGACCGGGTGAGCGGCGAGGGCCATCTGGTGTGCGGCAAGTGCCGCAACTGCCTGGCGGGCCGCCGTCATCTGTGCCGGGCCACCGTGGGGCTGGGGGTGGGCCGGGACGGGGCGTTCGCCGAGTACGTGGCTCTGCCCGCCGCCAACGTCTGGGTGCACCGGGTGCCCGTCGACCTCGACGTGGCCGCGATCTTCGACCCGTTCGGCAACGCCGTGCACACCGCGCTGTCGTTCCCGCTCGTCGGCGAGGACGTCCTGATCACCGGCGCGGGTCCCATCGGTCTGATGGCCGCGGCCGTGGCCCGGCATGCCGGCGCCCGCAACGTCGTGATCACCGATGTCAGCCCGGAGCGGCTGGAACTGGCCCGCAAGGTCGGGGTGAGCCTCGCGCTCGATGTCTCCGGCACCGGCATCGCCGACGGGCAGCGCGCGCTCGGTCTGCGCGAGGGCTTCGACATCGGCCTGGAGATGTCCGGCCGCCCCGAGGCCATGCGCGACATGATCGCCAACATGACGCACGGCGGCCGGATCGCGATGCTCGGCCTGCCCGCCGAGGAGTTCCCCGTCGACTGGGCCCGGATCGTCACCTCGATGATCACCGTCAAGGGCATCTACGGCCGCGAGATGTTCGAGACCTGGTACGCGATGTCCGTGCTGCTCGAAGGCGGCCTCGACCTCTCACCCGTGATCACCGGCCGGTACGGCTTCCGCGACTACGAGGCGGCGTTCGCCGACGCGGCGAGCGGCCGCGGCGGCAAGGTCATCCTCGACTGGACCGCGTAACTTCCCTGTCCCGCAAGCACCTCAGGAGCCCCCTCATGTTCGACTCCGTGCGCGACGACCTGCGCGCCACCCTCGACGAGATCCGCGCCGCCGGCCTGCACAAGCCCGAGCGCGTGATCGGCACCCCGCAGTCCGCCACCGTGAACGTCACCGCGGGCGGCCGCCCCGGCGAGGTCCTCAACTTCTGCGCCAACAACTACCTCGGCCTCGCCGACCACCCCGAGGTCGTCGCGGCCGCCCACGAGGCCCTGGACCGCTGGGGCTACGGCATGGCCTCCGTCCGCTTCATCTGCGGCACGCAGGAGGTGCACAAGGAACTCGAGGCGCGGCTGTCGGCGTTCCTCGGCCAGGAGGACACGATCCTGTACTCCTCCTGCTTCGACGCCAACGGCGGCGTGTTCGAGACGCTGCTCGGCCCGGAGGACGCGGTCATCTCCGACGCGCTGAACCACGCGTCGATCATCGACGGCATCCGCCTGTCCAAGGCCCGCCGCCTGCGCTACGCCAACCGGGATCTGGCCGAGCTTGAGGCCCGGCTGAAGGAGGCGTCCGACGCGCGCCGCCGGCTGATCGTCACCGACGGCGTCTTCTCCATGGACGGCTACGTGGCGCCGCTGCGCGAGATCTGCGACCTGGCCGACCGCTACGACGCGATGGTCATGGTCGACGACTCGCACGCCGTCGGCTTCGTCGGCCCCGGCGGGCGTGGCACGCCCGAACTGCACGGCGTCATGGACCGCGTCGACATCATCACCGGCACCCTCGGCAAGGCCCTCGGCGGCGCCTCCGG
Organism: Streptomyces purpurascens; assembly: GCF_045040895.1. Taxonomy (NCBI): domain Bacteria; kingdom Bacillati; phylum Actinomycetota; class Actinomycetes; order Kitasatosporales; family Streptomycetaceae; genus Streptomyces; species Streptomyces purpurascens. Next base: position 8,017,830 of record NZ_CP108341.1, read on the forward strand.
CGGTTACGTGGCGGCCCGCGCCGAGATCGTCGCCCTGCTGCGCCAGCGCTCCCGGCCGTACCTGTTCTCCAACACGCTGGCCCCGGTGATCGCGGCGGCCTCCCTGAAGGTCATCGACCTGCTGGAGTCGGCGGACGACCTGCGGGTCAGGCTCGCCGAGAACACGGCCCTCTTCCGCGGCCGGATGACCGAGGAGGGCTTCGACGTCCTCCCCGGCGACCACGCCATCGCGCCGGTGATGATCGGTGACGCGGCGGTCGCCGGCCGTATGGCGGAGCTGCTGCTGGAGCGTGGTGTGTACGTGATCGGCTTCTCCTACCCGGTCGTGCCGCAGGGGCAGGCCAGGATCCGGGTGCAACTGTCGGCCGCGCACTCGACGGAGGATGTCAACCGCGCGGTGGATGCGTTCGTGGCGGCGCGGGCCGAGCTGGACGCCGAGCAGGCCTGAGCGGCGCATTTGAGACAATCGATCGCATGATCGAAGCGCGGCGGCTCCACATCCTCCGTGCGGTGGCGGACCACCGTACGGTGACGGCGGCTGCCGCCGCGCTGTACCTCACCCCGTCGGCCGTGTCCCAGCAGCTCGCCGCGCTGGAGCAGGAGACCGGACACCGGCTCGTCGAACGCGGCGCCAAGGGCGTACGGCTCACCCCCGCCGGTGAGATCCTGCTCAACCACACCAACGCGGTCCTCGCCCAGCTGGAGCGCGCCGAGGCCGAGCTGGCCGCGTACAGCTCGGGAGCGGCGGGCACCGTCACGGTCGCCTCCTTCGCGACCGGCATCGCCCTGGTCGTGGCGCCCGCGGTGGCCCGGCTCGCCGAGTCCGCGCCCGGGATCCACCTCCGCGTCCAGGACGCCGAGGGCGACGCCAGCCTGCCGATGGTGCTGGACCGGCAGGTCGATGTCGCCGTCGCCGTCGAGTACCGCGGTGCCCCGCCCGCCGACGACCCGCGACTGGCCCACGTACCGCTGTACGCCGAGCCCTTCGACGCCGTCGTGCCGGTCACCCACCGTCTCTCCGGCGCGCCGGAGGTCCCGCTCGCCGGACTGGCCAAGGACCCCTGGATCGGCCCGTACCCCGGCAACCCCTGCCACGACGTGGTGGTCCTGGCCTGCGAGAACGCCGGCTTCCAGCCCCGCATGGAGCACTCCTCGGACGACTTCCGCGCGGTCGTCGCCCTCGCCTCCGCCGACGCCGGTGTCGCCCTCGTACCGCGCTCGGCGCTGCGCGGCATGGACCTCACGGGCGTGGTCGTCCGCCCCGTCGACGGCACCGCCCCCACCCGGCGCGTCTTCGCCGCCGTCCGCCGGGGAGCCGAGGAGCATCCCCTGATCCGCCCGGTGCTGGACGCGCTCGGCGCGGCGGCCCAGGCGCAGCCGCTGCCGGTGTGAGGACTGCGAAACCCGGGTGTCTCATATCCGGGATAGCGTCCCGGATATGAGAACCGATGACGATGGTGCCGACCCCGTCGACACCCGGCTGGGGGTCCGTCTGGCGGAGCTGCGGACCGAACACGGCTGGTCCCTCGGCGAGTTGGCCGACCGCAGCGGAGTGAGCCGGTCCACCCTGTCCCGGGCCGAGCGGGCGGAGATCAGCCCCACGGCCTCGCTGCTGAACCGTCTGTGCGCCGTCTACGGGCGGACCATGTCCCAGCTGCTCAGCGAGGTCGAGGCCGAGCCGGCGCCCGTGGTGCGCGCGGCCGACCAGTCCCTGTGGCAGGACCGGGCCTCCGGATTCGTACGGCGGTCCGTGTCCCCTCCGCACTCCGCCCTGCGCGGCGAACTCGTCGAGGCCCGCCTCTCGCCCGGCGCCGACATCGCCTACGACCGTCCGCCCGTCGCCGGTCTGGAGCAGCACCTCTGGGTCCTGGAAGGCGCCCTCGACGTGACCGCGCAGGACACCGAACACCACCTCGGCACCGGCGACTGCCTGCGCATGCGCGTGTGGGGGCCGACCCGGTTCCGGTGTGCCGCTCCCGAGGGCGTGCGGTATCTGCTGGCGGTGGTGCGGCCGTGATCGTCAACCGTCTCGACGAAGCTCGACTCCGCCGGTTGGTGGGGGAGTTGGCGGTTCTGCTGGCCGGCACCGTCAACGCCGGTGCCTCGGTCGGCTTCCTCGCCCCGCTCGACCGCCCGGAGGCCCTCGCCTGGTGGGAGGAGCGGGCCGCCGACGTGGCCGCGGGCCGGCTCGTCGTGTGGGCGGCGTACGGCGGGGACCGGGTGCTGGGCACCGTGAGCCTGGCCTTCCCCGGCAAGGCCAACAGCCGTCACCGCGCCGAACTCGTCAAGCTCATGGTGGACCCGGACGCCCGAGGCCGCGGCCTCGGCCGCAGGCTCCTGGCGACGGCGGAGGACGCCGCCGCGGCGGCCGGGGTCACCCTCCTGCACCTGGACACCGAGACCGGCAGCCCCGCCGAGCAGCTGTACCGGTCCGCCGGCTGGACCGCGATCGGCGCGATCCCCGACTACGCGGCGAGCCCCGACGGAGTGCTCCGGCCGACGACGATCTACTACAAGCACGTACCCGCGGGCGCTCTCACCAGGTGACTGTCAGTGGGAGCGGCTACCGTGCCTGCCATGCCGGATGCCGAAGACGTACGACGTATCGCCCTCTCCTTCCCGGACACGACGGAGAAGATCGCCTGGAGCATGCCCACGTTCCGGGTCGCGGGAAAGATGTTCGCGACGCTGCCTGAGGACGAGACGTCCATCGCCGTGCGCTGTCCCAAAGTGGAGCGGGACGAACTGGTACTCGCCGAGCCGAAGAAATTCTGGATCGCCGACCACGAGGCGTCGTTCGCCTGGGTGCGGGCCCGGCTCGAAGCACTGGAGGACGAGGGCGAACTGCGGATCATCCTCGCCGACTCCTGGCGCCAGGCGGCCCCGAACCGGCTCCTGGAGGCGCATCCCCGGCTGGGACTCCCGACGGAAGAGTGACGTCCCCCGGGGGCCGGCCCCCGGAAACGGATGCGCGATCACCGGCACGAGTGCGGTATTGTTTCCCTGCGCGTTGGGCCGGGGGAACCCCCAGGTCAGACGGGCAACGGGACGTGGCGCAGCTTGGTAGCGCACTTGACTGGGGGTCAAGGGGTCGCAGGTTCAAATCCTGTCGTCCCGACAGAATCGACCAGCGGGTCTGCCGGAAGGCAGGCCCGCTGATTGCGTTGTGAGGTCAGCCGCCGCCGTCGAGGTCGTCGCGTCGGCGCACCACCTCCAGCTCGTGATCGCGCAGCCGCATCTCGTACAGCTTCCCGCGGGCGTTCTCGAAGGGCCGGTGGAGGATCATCATCAGCCGGTCGTCGAAGGTGTGGAACAGCATGCCGTGGCCGCTGTCCTCGCGGACCAGTGGCCGGTGCTGCTCCCACGGGCCCCGGACGTCCCCGGATCTCGACACGGCGTAGGTCTGTACGTAGCCGCCGCTGATGGTGCCGTCCTGCCCGGCCGCGTTCTTCTCGTAGGTCGACCACAGCATGAGCAGGGACCCGTCAGGGGTGCGGTACAGCTGAGGGCCGTCGGTGATGTAGGGCGGGAGCTGGTGGGGTACGCCGGCGGGGATCTGCTCGGCGGTCCAGGGCGCGTCCGAGGCCTTGAAGAGATAGACCGGGTCGCCGGTCGTCCGGGACAGGTCCGGAGCCAGCCGGACCGCCTCCATCGTTCCGTCGATGGTCTGGAGCCACTCGTGCGCGTACACCATCCAGGGCTGCCCGGACGGGTCGACGTACAGCGTGCCGTCGAGGGTCATGAGGTGCTCGGGCGGGACGGGGCGTGAAGGGTCGAGCACGGTGAACGGGCCGAGCAGTGAGTCGGAGACCGCCGTGATCGTGCCGCGCATATGGGTCGGGGTCCGGAACGGGACGCCCCACTGGTTGGGCGCTGGGACCGGGAGGGGCCTGTCCTCGTTGTGCAGCGTGGTGAACAGGTAGTACCTGCCGTCCCACGCGTGCACCTCAGGCGCCCACGCGCCGTCCGTCGCCCAGATTCCCTCCTGCCCGGCGGTCCGGAACACCACTGCGGGGCGTGTCCAGTCGCGCAGGTCGTGGCTGCGGTAGACCATCGTGCCGGTGCCGTCCTCGCCCGACACGGACGGGACGTTGGACGTGTAGAGGTGGTAGGTGCGGGTCTCGGCGTCGGCGACGACGAACGGATCGTGCAGCGGCATGTCGGGAAGCCGCATAGCTCACCCCTTCGTGAGGGCCCGCACCTGTCAGATCACACAGCCCGCATGGGCCAGCGCCTGCTTCAGCAGCACTCCGTGTCCGCCCGGCATCTCGCTCTGCACCGCCTCGGAGACGGCCTCCTGCGGGCTGAACCACACCAGGTCGAGTGCGTCCTGCCGGGGCCGGCAGTCGCCCGTCACCGGCACGATGTAGGCCAGCGACACCGCGTGCTGGCGGGGGTCGTGGTACGCCGTGATGCCCTGCGTCGGGAAGTACTCCGCGACCGTGAAGGGCTGGAGCGACGCCGGGACGCGGGGGAGCGCGACCGGGCCGAGGTCCTTCTCCAGGTGGCGCAGAAGGGCGTCGCGGACGCGTTCGTGGTGCAGCACGCGGCCGGAGACCAGCGTCCGGCTGACCGTTCCGTCGGGCCCGATGCGCAGCAGCACACCGACACTGGTGACTTCGCCGCTGTCGTCGACGCGTACCGGGACGGCCTCGACGTACAGGATCGGCATGCGGGCGCGTGTCATCTCCAGTTCGTCGGAGGACAGCCAGCCGGGCGTGGTTTCGGTCATGTCAGACATTGCTTGATCATACTTTCAGCCGTTCGGACTTCCTGGATAGCCGCTCCAGGGGAACTGTGACCGGACCCACGCCGTCCTAATCCCCTCCCGGCCTGTCGTCCGGCAGCCGGTAGACCCGCCGGGCGTTGTCCCGTCCGGCCCACCGCGCGATGCGCAGCGCGTCCGGCAGGGACAGCTCGTCGGCGTCCACCCGCTCCTGGAGCAGCCCCGCGAGTCCATGCCGGAAGGCGAGCGCCCCGAGGTGGAAGAACTCGGCCACACCGTACGCGTCGGAGCTGTACAGCAGTTTGCGGAACGGTGTGATCTCCAGGGCCTCCGCGAGGACCGCACCGGCCCGGGCGGGGCCGACGTAGTGCAGGGTGAGACCGACGTCGAGGTACACCTGCTCGAAGACCGCCGCGAGGTAGGCGGCCTGGCGCTGGTAGGGCCAGCAGTGCAGCAGCAGTACGGGGATCGTCCCGGCGGTCAGATGCAGCCAGTCCGTGAGGTGGGCGGGGTCGGCCCGGTGCAGCCGGATGTCGTTGTCGCCGAACCCGGTGTGCAACTGGAGCGGCAGGCCGAGGTCGACGGCGGTCCACAGCAGGTGCCGTACGAGGACCGGGTCGGCCAGCCGGCCGCCGCGGGCGGACCAGCGCCGGGCCGCCTCGGTGACCTCCGCGTCCGAGGGGCGGGCCGGGTCCAGGTCGAAGCCGGTGCGGTAGGCCGCCACCGACTTCACGGCCACCACGCCGGGCCGCCGCACGGCGTCGAGCGCGGCCGCGCGGAAGACGTCCGCGTACGCGTCCGGTTCGACCCCGGCGGCCCGCACCGACTCGGCGACCCCCTCCAGCCGTACGACCTCGTACGCGGACCCGCCCGCTGCCTCGGCGAGTTCGGGCGGGGCGGTGAGCCGGTCGGCGGCGAAGCCGGTGTCGACGCAGAGGACGTCCGTGCGCGCTGCGCGCAGGAAGCGCCGCTGCACCTCGTGCCATCCCAGTTCGGAGCGGCGGGCGAGGTACTCCTCGACCGGGGCGTGCCGGGGCAGGTCCAGCAGGGGAGCGCAGTGGCGGCGCACGGCCACGCCCACGGGGCTGTCGAACGGCGAGACGCCCGGCCAGGCGTCGCCCTCCGTGATGAGCGACTCGAAGGCCGCGCGGTCGAGGTCGGCGGTGACGGTGCCGTGGCAGTGGTGGTCGACCAGGTTCAGGGCGTCGAGCGTCTCGCGGACCGCGCTCACGTCAGTACTTCCAGCGGTACGCAGCCGCCACCTGGTCGTCGTCCAGCCCGGCCACGGACGCCAGTTCGCCCCGCCGCACGGCGATCACCGCGTCGGCCAGGACCGGTCCGAGTGCCGCCCGCAGCGGTTCGTCCGCGCGGAACTCCTCGACGGCCTCCTGCAGCGAGACCGGCAGCCGCCGGACGCCCCGGGCCGCCGCCTCCGCCTCCGCCAGCCGTGCCGGGTCCCCGGTGGTCTCCCCGGGCAGGGCGGCGGACGACGTCAGGCCGTCCAGCCCGGCGGCGATCAGGGAGCCGATCGCGAGGTAGGGGTTGGCTGCCAGGTCGACCGGTTTGATCTCCAGGTTGGCCGCCTGGTCACGCAGGCCGGCGGTGCCGGTGATGACACGCAGCGCGGTCTCCCGCGTCTCGCGGCCCCAGGCGGTGAACACACCGGCCCACTGGGAGGGCCTGAGCCGCAGATAGCTCGCCGGGCTCGGGGCGGTCACGGCCGTGAGGCCGGGCAGATGGGCGAGGAGGCCGGCCGTGAACGACTCCGCCTCGGCCGTCATGCCGTACCAGCCCTCGCCCCCGGAGTGCAGATTGACGCCGTCACGCCAGGCGGAGAGGTGGACGTGGCCGCCGTTGCCGACGCCCTGTCCCACGACGGCCGGGGCGAAGGAGACCCGGAGGCCGTGCCGCTGGGCCACCGCGCGGACGGTCTGCCGTACCAGCACGCTGCGGTCGGCCGCCGCCACCGGATCGACGGCACCCACCGAGATCTCGAACTGCCCGGCCGCGTACTCGGGATGGACCTGTTCGACGTCGATGCCCTGCGCCGCGCAGGCCGCCAGCAGGTCGGCGGTGTAGTCGCCGAGCTCGACCTGCCGGGCGGCCCCGTACGCCGGTCCCGTCGCCGCGGGCGTGAACGTGTCGCCGGGAGCGTCGCCCCGGGCCACGGTCCACTCGATCTCGATGGCCGCCCGGAAGGCGAGACCGTGGTGCTCGGCCGCCTCGGTGACGATCCGGCGCAGCAAGGTGCGCGTGCAGCCGGGATGCCGCTCCCCGTCCTGCGTGATCCGGTCGACCGGCGCCCACGCCCAGCCGGGCTGCCCGGCCAGCACCACCAGTTGGTCGAGGTCGGGGTAGAGACGCAGGTCGCCGTCGGGGGAGCCGAGCACGTCGGTGGTGACGATGGAGTCGTTCGCCAGGAACGTGTCGAACACCGGGGACATGCCGACGCCCCAGGCCGCGGCGGAGGCGAGCCGGGCCGTCGGGACGGTCTTCACCCGGCCGATGCCCGCGGTGTCGACATAGGCCAGCACGACGCCGTGCACGCCCCGGCCGGAGAGCTCGCCGCTCAGCGCGGTGGCCCGCTCGACGTCGCCGGGGCGGCCGCCGGGCACCGGATCGGCCAGGGTGGTCATACGTCCTCCTCAGGGCTTCACGGCCACCGCGCCGATCTGCGGTACCAACACGGCCGAGCCGGCTTCGGCATGCCACTGCCCGCACGACACCAGGCCCGGTTCGAGCAGCTCGAGACCCTCGAAGAAGGCGGCGATGTCCGTGCCGCTGCGGGCGGTGATCGGGGGAGTGGCGTTCTCGTTCCAGAACTTCATGGCCGGGATCTGGCCCGCGCCGCCGAACTCGTCGTCGAAGGTGGGGTGGGTGAGGACCAGGAAGCTGCCGGAGGGGACCGCGGCCATCACACGGCGCACGATGTCCCGGGCCTTCTCGGTGTCCAGCACGAAGTTCAGGATGCCCAGCATCATGACGGCGACGGGCCGGTCGAAGTCGAGGGTGTGCCCGGCCCGTTCGAGGATGGCGTCCGGGTCGTGCACATCGGCGTCGATGTAGGCGGTGACGCCGTCCCGGGTGCCGGTCAGCAGGGTGCGGGCGTGCACCAGCACGATCGGGTCGTTGTCGACGTAGACGATCCGTGAGTCGGGCGCGATCCGCTGGGCGATCTCGTGGGTGTTGTCCGCCGTCGGCAGCCCCGTGCCGATGTCGAGGAACTGCCGCACTCCGCGCTCGCCGGCGAGGAACGACACGGCCCGGCCCAGGAACTCCCGGTCCGCCCGGGCGATGTCCCGGATGATCGGGAACATGCCGGCGACGTGCTCGCCGACCTGCTGGTCGACCTCGTAGTTGTCCTTGCCGCCGATCCAGTAGTTCCACACGCGCGCATTGTGCGCCACACCGGTGTTCAGCCGCGCCGAGCCGCTCGGCGGGGTGTGGCTCTCACTCACGTCTCTTCCTCTCCTCGCACGAGCGGCCGGAAGTCCGGCCATCGCCGCCATTGTGCCGTTCCGGTGATCACGTTGTCCCGGGAATCGGCGGAGGCGGGAAGGCGGGAAGGCGGTCGGCGTGGGGGAAGGCGGCGCGTCGTGTTACTCGACCTCGCTGGGGTCCGGAGAGGGCGTCTTGCCGGCCAGCACGTCCTTCAGATTCTGGGTGCCGATCTTCACCGCCTGTTCGACGGAGTCCTGCTCGTCCCCGTCGAGCCCGCCCGCCGTGACGGTGATGGCGTCGTTGCCGACGCGTACGGCGGCGACGTCCACGGTCAGCGTGGCCTCGGTGCCCCCGGTCGTGCCCTGCACCGTCACGCGCAGGCCTTCACGCGCGTCGCCCACCTTGGGCAGCGAGGTCTCGATGACCTGGACGGTGCGCTTCTCGCCGCCGTCGGTCACGGTGAACTGGTCGCACTTGTCCGGCAGGGTCGCCATCCAGTTCATGGCGCCCTGCGGGTCGGTCCGGTCATAGGAGGCGACCTGGTACAGCAGGCGTGAGTTGCCCTCCTCGAAGCCGCGCAGCGCGGATGATCCCGACGGCCTGCCCAGCAGATCGTCGTCGAAGAGGGAGTCGAGGAGCCGCTGGCAGTCGGCGGCCTGGGCCTTGGCGGTGAGGAAGTCGGAGACGTCGACCGTGCCGATGAACAGGCTGTCGTGCCAGTTCTCGGCCTCCGTGTCCTTGACCTGGCTCCAGTCTTCCTCGATGTCCGCCTCGGTGATCAGCGCGGCCCGTGCGCCGTCCGTGGTGAGGGTGGCGGTGGGAGAGGGAGTCTGCTGCTTCCCGGCGACCTGTGTCGCGGTGATGCCCGACGCGCGCGATCCGTCTCGGTCGCCGTCGTCCGAGCAGGCGGCGGTGGTCAGCAAGGTGCCTGCCGCCAGGGCGGAGGAGAGAACGCGGGCGAGCGGGGACGGACGACGGGTCATCGGGAGTGCCTCCTGAGAACGTGACGCGTGTCCTCAGCGCACCACCGGCACCGGCGGGCCACCACCGGCACCGGACTGTTCGGGTGAGCGCCGCCCGGAGCGCGGACGCCTCACGCTCCGGCCTGCGCGTGCCCGTTCTGCCAGGCCCAGGCCGCGATCTCGACGCGGTTCCGGGCGGCCAGTTTGAGCTGGACGCTGGACAGATGCGTCTTGACCGTGGAGAGGGAGACGTACAGTTCGGCCGCGATCTCGGCGTTGGTGCGGCCGAGGGCGACCAGGCGGACCACGTCCAGTTCGCGCTCGGTCAGCGGTTCCTCGAGCTGGGCCGTGGGGGCCGGGGACACCGGCCGCGGCGCGCTGCCGGCGGCCGGCGCGGCGGTGAGGTGCTTGAGCAGACGGACCGTGACCGACGGGGAGACCAGCGAGTCGCCCGCGGCGGCGGCACGGACGGCCTCCGCGAGCAGGGTCGGCCCGGAGTCCTTGAGCAGGAAGCCGCAGGCGCCGCCGCGCAGCGCGCCGTACACGTACTCGTCGAGATCGAAGGTGGTGACCACGACCACCCGCAGCGGGTCGACGACATCCGGTCCGGCCAGCAGCCGGGTCGCCTCCAAGCCGTCCAGCTTCGGCATCCGGATGTCCAGCAGACACACGTCCGGCCGCTCACGGCGGGCCAGCGCGCCGGGTCGCGGTGCAGGACGGACTTCTGGACCGGGCTCGCGAAGCCCGCGACCGCACCTGGCTTCCGGGCTCCTGCGCGCTGTTCAATGAAGCTGTACACCCGCCGAGCGCGAGAGGAGCCGCCCGTGTCCCCCGCCGTCGTGCCGCCCGTCGGCGCGCGCATCCGGCAGGCCCGACTGGAGCGCGGCACGAGCCTGCGCGCGCTGGCCCGGGAGGTCGGTGTGTCGGCGAGTCTCGTGTCGCAGATCGAGACCGGCAAGAGCCAGCCCTCGGTCAGCACGCTGTACGCGATCACGACGGCCCTCGGGATCTCGGTGGAGTCCCTCTTCGACGCACGGGCCTCGTCGCCCGTGGCGGGTGCGGGCACGCCCGGTTCCCTGCCGCACGCCCTCGCGGCCTTCGCCGCCGACCCGGGGCGGCGTATCGGCCCGCTGGTCGGCGCGGGTGAGCGCGAGACGCTGGAGCTGGACTCGGGGGTCGTGTGGGAGCGCCTCGGCCGCGTGCCGGGCGCGGAGGTCGACTTCCTGCTGGTGACCTACCGGCCCGGCGGCTCCTCCGCGGGCTCCGGCGGACTGATGCGGCACGGGGGCACCGAGTACGGCTATCTGACCTCCGGCGAGCTGATCCTCACCCTCGGTTTCGACGAGTACACGGTGCGCCCGGGCGACGCCGTCTGCTTCGAGTCGACGACTCCCCACCGATACCGCAACGATGGAGAGGTACCCGCTGTGGGCGTCTGGTTCGTGTCCGGCGATGTTCAGTGACACTTGACACCCCTGGCACCCGGGCGTTCACTCCGAAGTGGGGGTGGTCGCCATGGCGATCCGCACATATGGACCCAACGCCGTCGACTGGGAAGAACGCATCGACCTGGACCGGCTGCGCGGGCAGCGGCTGGCCCGGCTGCACGAGTCCCTGAACCGGTCCGAGCTGGGCGCGGTGCTCAGCTTCGACTTCGCCAACATCCGCTACATGACGGCCACACACATCGGCACCTGGGCGATGGACAAGCTGATCCGCTTCGCCCTGCTGGTGCGGGACGGCGAACCGGTCGTCTGGGACTTCGGCTCCGCCGCCCGCCACCACCAGCTGTACAACCCGTGGCTCGACTACAGCGACGGCAAGGGCGGTCCGCCCACCGGCGCCCGCGCCGGCATCTCCACCCTGCGCGGCGCCTTCCACCCGGACGCCGGGATCGCCGAGGACGTGGCCGCCAAGATCGCCGCCGAGCTGCGCGACCACGGGCTGGCGAACGAACCGCTCGGCGTCGACGTCGCCGAGATGCCCGTCCTGGCCGCCCTGCGCGCCGAGGGCATCGACGTCGTCGACGGACAGCAGGTCTTCCTTGAGGCCCGCCGGATCAAGACCGGCGACGAGATCGCCCTGCTCACCCAGGCCTGCGCCATGGTCGACGCGGCCTACGAGGAGCTCTACGGCCATCTGCGCCCGGGGGTCCGCGAGAACGAGTGCGTCGGGGTCGTCAGCAAGGTCCTGTACGACCTCGGCAGCGAGTACGTCGAAGGTGTCAACGCCATCTCGGGCGAGCGCTGTTCACCGCACCCGCACGTCTACAGCGACCGGCTGATCCGCCCCGGCGACCCGGCCTTCTTCGACATCCTGCACAGCCACCTCGGCTACCGCACCTGCTACTACCGCACCTTCGCCGTGGGCAGCGCCTCCCGCGCTCAACGGGACGCGTACGTCCGCTGCCGGGAGTACATGGACCAGGCGATCGCCCTGGTCCGGCCCGGGGCCACCACCGCCGACATCGTCCAGGTCTGGCCGCGCGCCGAGGAGTTCGGCTTCGCCGACGAGACCGCCGCCTTCGCCCTGCAGTACGGCCACGGTGTCGGACTGTCGATCTGGGAGAAGCCGATCTTCAGCCGCCTGGTCTCCCTCGACCACCCCGAAGTCCTCGAGGAGGGCATGGTGTTCGCCCTGGAGACCTACTGGCCGGCCGCCGACGGCTGGTCCGCCGCCCGGATCGAGGAGGAACTGGTCGTCACCGCCGACGGCTGCGAGGTCATCACCAAGTTCCCCGCCGAGGAACTGCTGGTGGCCGGGCGCAAGTACTGGACGGTGGGCGGCGAGCTGAACACCCGCCGCGAGGCGCAGTCCCACCTCAACACCTCCCGCGGCGACGGGGCGGGCTGATGGAACCGGCCCGGCTTCTCGCCGCCTACGAGCGGATGGCCGTCATCCGCCGTACGGAGAAGGCCGCCCACGACCTGTTCCTCCAGGGGCTGGTGAAGGGCACCACCCACCTCGCCGCCGGGCAGGAGGCGATCGCCGTGGGGGCGAGTGCCGCCCTGCGCCCCGACGACTATGTGTTCGCCACCTATAGAGGCCACCACCATGCCCTCGCCCGTGGCGCCACGCCCGAGGAGTGTCTGGCCGAGCTGATGAGCCGGGCGACCGGGCTGTGCCGGGCCAAGGGCGGCTCCATGCACCTGACCAAGGCGGCCACCGGCATGCTCGGCTCGTACGCCATCGTCGGATCCCACCTCCCCATGGCGGTCGGCGCGGCCTGGTCGGCCCGGCTGCGGGGGACCGAGCAGCTGGCGGTCGCCTTCTTCGGCGACGGCGCCACCAACATCGGCGCCTTCCACGAGTCGCTCAACCTGGCCGCCGTGTGGAGACTGCCCGTGCTGTTCGTGTGCGAGAACAACCTGTACATGGAGTACACGCCCATCGCGGATGTCACGGCGGTGCCCCGGCCCGCCGCCGACCGGGCGCCCGCGTACGGCATCCCGGGCGTGGTGGTCGACGGCAACGACGTGGTGGCCGTGGCGGAGGCGGTGGGGCGGCTCGCGGGGCGGGCCCGGGCAGGAGACGGGCCCGCCGTGCTGGAGGCGGAGACCTACCGCCACTTCGGGCACAGCCGCACCGACCCGGCTACCTACCGCCCGGCCGAGGAGGTCGAACGGTGGCTCAAGCACGACCCGTTGGACCTCGCGCGGGGACGGCTCGCCGAGCTGGGCATCGGGACGCAGGCCGTCGCGGAGGCCGACGAGCGGGCCCGGGCCGTCGTGGAGCGGGCCGTCGAGGCGGCGAAGGCCGCGCCGCCGCCCGACCCGCGGGAGGCACTGACCGACGTGTGGGCCGACGGAGGTGCCGCATGGCGGACGTGATCACCTACCGGGACGCCGTCGCCGAGGGCATCGCACGCGAGATGCGCCGGGACGCGTCGGTGGTGTGCCTCGGGGAGGACATCGGCGCGGCCGGCGGGGTGTTCAAGACGACCGTGGGGCTGCACAAGGAGTTCGGGCCCGGGCGGGTGTGGGACACGCCCATATCCGAACAGGCCATCGTGGGCGCGGCGATGGGCGCCGCCCTGACCGGGATGCGGCCCGTCGCGGAGATCATGTTCTCCGACTTCCTGGCCTGCTGCTGGGACTACCTCGCCAACGAGATCCCCAAGGTGCGCTACATGACCGGCGGCCAGGTGACCGTGCCCCTGGTCGTGCGCACCGCCAACGGCGGCGGACTCGGCTTCGGCGCCCAGCACTCCCAGGCCACCGAGAACTGGGCGCTGACCGTCCCGGGCCTGAAGATCGCGGCACCGGCGACGCCCGCCGATGTCATCGGCATGCTGGCGGCGGCGATCCGCAGCGACGACCCGGTGGTCTTCTTCGAGCACAAGGCCCTCCTGGCCACCAAGGGCGCCCCGCCACCGCCCGGTCACGTCGTCGAGCTGGGACGGGCCGCCGTCGTGCGCGAGGGCACGGACGTCACGCTCGTCGCGCTGGCCTCCATGGTGCCCTTGGCCCTGCGGGCCGCCGACGTGCTGTCGGGGGAGGGGATCGAGGCGGAGGTGATCGACCTGCGCTCGCTGGTCCCGCTGGACACCACGACCGTCCTCGGCTCTCTCGGCAGAACCTCGCGGCTCGTCACCGTCGAGGAGAACCCGTACCAGGGCGGCTGGGGCGCCACCGTTGTCTCGGTCGTCGCCGACGAGGGCTTCGGCCTGCTGGACGCGCCCGTGCGGCGGGTGACGGGGGAGTGCGTCCCGCTGCCGTTCGCCGACGCGCTGGAGGAGCAGGTCATCCCCACCGCAGAGAAGGTCGTGGCGGCGGTCCGGAGCCTCGCCGCGTACTGAACACCCCATGGAAGGAACCGCGATGACTGATCGGACACTCCTTCGCGCCGGGCATGTCCTATCGATGGACCCCGCGGTCGGGGACCTGCCGAGGGGTGACGTCCTCGTCGAAGACGGGAAGATCGCGGCCGTACGGCCCGAGATCAGCGCCGACGCCGAGGTCCTCGACATGACCGGCCGCATCGTCATCCCCGGCTTCGTCGACACCCACCGCCACACCTGGGAGGCCCCGATCCGGGGCGTCGCACCCGACGCCACCCTCGACGACTACTTCGTCGACGTCCTCGACAGCTTCGCACCCCTCTACACCCCCGAGGACGTCTACGCCGGCAACCTCGCGGGCGCGCTGGAATGCCTCAACGCCGGCATCACCACCCTCGTCGACTGGTCGCACATCAACAACACTCCCGAGCACCCTGGCGCCGCGATCCAGGGCCTGAAGGAATCCGGCATCCGGGCGCAGTACGCCTACGGCAGCGCCAACACCTCCCTCGCCGAGTACTGGTCCGAGAGCAAGATCGCGATCCCGGCGGACGACGTACGGCGGATCCGGTCGACGTACTTCGCCTCCGACGACGGCCTGCTGACCATGGGCCTTGCCACCCGCGGACCCGGCTTCTGCGTCGACGGCGTCGTCGCCGCCGAGTGGGCGCTGGCGCGCGAGCTGGGCATCCCGATCACCGTGCACGTGGCGATGGGGCGCCTCGCCGGCCGCTTCGGCATGGTCAAGCAGCTCCACGGCCTGGGGCTCCTCGGCCCGGACACCACCTACGTCCACTGCTGCTACTTCAGCGAGGAGGAGTGGCGGATGGTCGCCGACAGCGGCGGCACGGTGTCGGTCGCGCCGCAGGTGGAGCTCCAGATGGGGCACGGCTGGCCGCCCGTGATGCTGGCGATCGAGCACGGTCTGCGACCCTCGCTCAGCATCGACGTCGTCACCACCGTGCCCGGCGACATGTTCACCCAGATCCGCGCCGCCTTCGGCGCCGAACGCGCCCGCGTCAACGCCGACTGCTGGCAGGCCAACATGCCGGCGCCCAGCACCATGCTGACAGCGCGCCGGATGCTGGAGATCGCCACTCTCAACGGCGCCCATGTCGCAGGGCTCGAGGACCGCACCGGCTCCCTGACCCCCGGCAAGCGCGCCGACATCGTCGCGATCGACGCCACCGCGCCGAACGTCGCCCCCGTGCACGACGCGACAGCCGCGGTGACCCTGTGCGCGGACGTGTCCAACGTGGACACCGTCCTGGTCGACGGCGTGATCCACAAGCGCGACGGGAGGCTGCTCGCCGACACCGGGCGGGCCCGCCGGCTCGTCGAGGAGTCCCGCGACCGGCTCCTCGCGGCGAAGGAGGCGAAGAGGGAGAGGGCCACCGCATGACGAACCACCTGGTGCGCCGCGCCGCCGGCCGGCCCGATCCGCCGTACGACGGCCACGGCCACCGGCGGCGGACGCTGGTCGGCGAGGACGACGGCAGCGTGCACACCGGCTTCGGCCTCTGTGAACTGCGGCCGGACGGCCGGGTGCCCGCCCATGTGCACTCGTACGAGGAGACCTTCCACGTCCTCGACGGGGCCGTGATCCTCGACGTGCCCGAGGGCTCGTACCTCCTGGAGCAGGGCGACTACGGCCTCCTGCCGACCGGCGTTCCGCACGCCTGGCGTGAGGCAGGGGACACGGGCGGGCGCTGGGCGGACATGCTGGCCCCCGTGCCGCGGGCGCGCTACGGGCACGACACCCAGGCGGTGCCGGAGCTGCCCGCCCGTGACCCGGTCCGGATCGACGTCCGCGACCCGCGCACCAGGACCTTCGGGCATTTCGAGCCCGACCAGATGGATCCCGGCAAGCAGTCCCAGGACCTGCTGGCCGCCACGGCGAGCATGCGGACCGCGCTGCTGGTCTACAGCGGCATCACCGTGAAGATGATGGTCGACGGCGACCTGGGCGCGGTCGCCTCGACGATGTTCATGGTGCGGTACGCGTCCGACGGCGTCATCGGCACGCACGACCACCCCTTCGAGGAGACGTATCTGATCCTCGAGGGCGTGGCGGAGGCCACCCTCGACGGCGAGCGGTACCGGCTGGAACCCGGCGACCTCGCGTGGGCGGGCGCCGGTTGTGTGCATGGGTTCGTCAACGCCGGGCAGGGGCCCCTGAGGTGGCTGGAGACGCAGGCGCCGCAGCCGCCGTCGCGACACTCCTACCGGTTCACGCGGGACTGGGACTACCTGCGCCAGGCGCTTGAGGAGGAGTCATGAGCAGTGTCCTTGTCGTCGGAGGCACGTCGGGGATCGGCCTGGAGTTCGCCCGGGCCCGGGCCGAGTGCGGGGACGACGTGGTCCTGACCGGCCGCGACGCCCACCGAGCCGACACGCTCGCCAAGGAGTTCGGTGCCCGGGGTCTGGCCCTCGACCTGTCGCGACCGCTGGAGGTCGCGGCGGCGCTGGCCGACATGGGGCGCGTCGACCATCTGGTGATCGCGGGTGTTTCCCGGGACGACAACAAGGTGACCGAGTACGACATCGACGCCGCGCTGCGGCTGGTCACCCTCAAGCTCGTCGGCTACACCGAGGTCGTGCACACGCTGCGCACCCGGTTGCACGACGACAGCGCCATCGTGCTGTTCGGCGGCCAGGCCAAGGAACGCCCCTATCCGGGTGCGACGACGGTGGCGACCGTCAACGCGGGCGTGCGCGGCCTGATGAACTCCCTCGCCGTCGAACTCGCTCCCGTCCGGGTCAACGCCGTGCATCCCGGTGTCGTCGGCGACAGTCCGTACTGGCAGGCCAAGCCGGAGAAGGTACTCACCACACTGCGTACCGAGACGCCCACGGGCCGCCTCACCTCGATGGCGGACGTGGTGGACGCGGTCGACTTCCTGCTGCGCAACCGCTCGGTCAACGCGGTCGAACTGACCGTGGACGGAGGGTGGTTGCTGGGCTGAGCAGGCGGCCTCCCGCCACGGCGGAGGCCGCCGCGGATCGCGCGGCCCCGCCTCGTGCGGGGGCACGGGCGGTGGCCGGCGCGATGCGCTACCGGCGGCTCTCCGCTACGCCTTCAGCGGATCGTGGCCGACTGTCATCAGCCGGTGCCGGCGGCGTGTGTCCTCGGCCGTCACCTCGGGCAACGGCTCGTTCTCCAGGTCCACCTGCGAGGTGACCCTGTCCACGACGTTCCGCATCACCCGCAGATCGTCCTCGGTCAGGTCGGTGCGCCGCTTCTGGAGGATCGCCAGGACGTGCTGTCCGGTCTCGCTCCCCGCCTGGTCGGGCAGCGGCTCCGCGTTCTCGTCGGCGTCCCGCATCCGCAACCAGGCCGCGAGCTCCTGCGACGTCATGTTCACCACGCGGTGGAAGTCCTCCCACAGCGCGTCGAGTTCGAGGGCGTCGGTCATCGGGTGCCCCTTCCGTACGTACGTGTGCGCGCCGGTCAGCCCTCGCGGGGGAAGTTCTCGGCGTCGAACATCCACCGCTGCTTCTCCAGCTCCGCGGTGATGCTGATCAGCAGGTCCTGGGTGACCAGGTCCGCCTTCTCGGTCGCGTCGATGCGCTCGCGCAGCCGGCCGACGGCGTCCTGGAGGGACTCCACCAACACCTGCACGGCGTCCGAGTCACGCACCCAGCCCTCCTTGGGGGCGGGCAGCGTGAACGTCTTGGCGATGGTCTCCGGCCGGCCGTCCGGCGGCACACCGAGCGCCGCGGACCGCTCCGCGACCGTGTCGGCGAAGTTCCGCGCGGCCGTCACCACCTCGTCGAGCTGGAGGTGGATGGACCGGAACCGCGGGCCGACGATGTTCCAGTGGGCCTGCTTCCCGATCAGCGAGAGTCCGAGCAGATCGACCAGGGTGTCCTGGAGTGCCTCGCAGGAGACCCGGCGGGCCTCGTCGGGCAGGGTGCTCCTCACGGCCGTCATAGGGTGCTTCTCCTTCTCGCGTCGTTCTTCGTCGTCCGGAGCAGTGCGTCGCGCTCCTCCTCGCAGGTCCCGCCCCACACGCCCGAGGCCTGGCCGCTGCTCAGCGCGAAGCTCAGGCACTGGTCGGTCACCGGGCAGCGCGCGCAGATCCGCTTCGCGGCCGCGACGTCCCGCAGGGCCGGGCCCGCCGTGCCCACGGGAAAGAACAACTCGGGGTCCTCGTCCACGCAGGCGGCGCTCCGCAACCACTCCATGAACGCGCGGGTGCCCCGGGCGCACTGGTGCAAACGCGACCCGTGACGCTCGCGACCAGGCCCCGGAGCGACGTGCCGACCTGCGGCGATGCCCGCCCCGGACCCGTGTGCCCCCGGAATCCTCACAGGCGGCAGGGCGAGGGACTATAGTCCGAAACTAGCAGTGCTAATTAATGTGCGGTGTGAGGAGCCTCTCGTGCGTCCCGTCCACTTCGCGGCCGCCCGCCGCACCCCCATCGGCAAGCTCAGGGGAGCCCTCTCCGCGGTGCGGCCCGACG
This sequence comes from Streptomyces purpurascens, assembly GCF_045040895.1. NCBI lineage: Bacteria > Bacillati > Actinomycetota > Actinomycetes > Kitasatosporales > Streptomycetaceae > Streptomyces > Streptomyces purpurascens. Next base: position 8,036,205 of record NZ_CP108341.1, read on the forward strand.
ACCTCGCCGCGACCGTGGTCCGCGCCCTGGTCGGCGACGTGCCCGCGCTGGACCCGGCCCGCGTCGACGACGTCTACTGGGGCGCCGCCAACCAGGCAGGCGAGGACAACCGCAACGTCGCCCGCATGGCCGCCCTGCTCGCCGGCCTTCCCGAGTCCGTCCCCGGGGCCACGGTCAACCGGCTCTGCGCGTCGGGCCTGGAGGCCGTGACCACGGCCGCCCGCACCATCGCCGCCGGCGAGGCCGACATCGTGATCGCGGGCGGCTCCGAGTCGATGAGCCGCGCCCCCTTCGTCCTGCCCCGCCCCGACGAGGCCCTGCCCCACCGCATCGAGACCGTCGACACCCGCCTCGGCTGGCGCCTGGTCAACCCCGCGATGCGGGACCTGCACGGCCTGCTGTCCATGGGCGAGACGGCGGAGGAGGTCGCCGCGCGGTACGGCATCGCGCGCGAACGCCAGGACGACTTCGCCCTGCGCAGCCACCAACGCGCCGCCCTCGCCCGCAAGAATGGCCACTTCGACGACGAACTCCTGCCCGTGGAACGCCCCGACGGCGTGGTCGTCGACACCGACGAGTGCGTCCGCGAGGACACCTCCTACGAGAAGCTGTCCCGGCTGAAGCCGGTCTTCCGGGACGGCGGCACGGTCACCGCGGGCAACGCCTCCCCGATGAACGACGGCGCCGCCGGCCTCCTCCTGGTCAGCGAGGAGGCCTTGAACGAGCTGGGCCTTCAGTCCCTGGGCCGCTACGTCGCCGGTGCCTCCGCCGGTGTCCACCCCGACGTGATGGGCATCGGCCCGGTCCCCGCCACCCGCAAGGCACTCGCCCGCGCCGGCTGGAGCGTCGGCGACCTGGAGGAGGCCGAGTTCAACGAGGCCTTCGCGGCCCAGGCCCTGGCCTGCGTCGACCAGCTCGGCATCGACCCCGACCTGGTCAACCCGAGCGGCGGCGCCATCGCCCTCGGCCACCCCCTGGGCTGCTCGGGCGCCCGCATCCTGACGACGCTGCTCCACCGCATGCGGCGTACGGGGGCGGGGCGGGGGCTGGCGACGATGTGCGTCGGGGTCGGGCAGGGGAGTGCGCTTCTGGTCGAACGGGCGTAGCCCGACGCCCCCGGGCCACCAGGCGAGACGGCACTGCGACGCCCCGTTCGTTGCACATAGCATCAGTGTTCGCATGGACACGATGACGCTCTGGAACATCACCGGCTGGGAGTTCGCCGCACTCGCCTTCGCGGCCTTCCTCGTCGGTTTCTCGAAGACCGCCGTGAGCGGGGCCAACACGGTCAGCCTCGCCATCTTCGCCGCGGTGCTGCCCGCCCGCGCCTCCACCGGCGTCCTGCTGCCGGTCCTGATCGCCGGAGACCTGCTGGCCGTCGCCACCTACCGGCGGCACGCCCACTGGCCCACCCTGTGGCGGCTGTTCCCGGCGGTCGCCGCGGGCGTCGTCGTCGGCACGGTGTTCCTGATGTGGGCCGACGACGCGATCGTACGGACCTCGATCGGCGCGATCCTGCTGCTGATGGCGGCCGTGACCGTGTGGCGTCGGCGTACGGCGGACGCGGAGGAGCAACCGGACTCGGTCACCAGCCGGGCGGGCCGGGCCAAGGCCCGCTCCTACGGCGTCCTCGGCGGCTTCACCACCATGGTCGCCAACGCGGGCGGCCCGGTGATGTCGATGTACCTGCTCTCCGCGGGCTTCCGCAAGCTCGGCTTCCTCGGCACGTCGGCCTTCTTCTTCCTGATCGTCAACGTCTCCAAGCTGCCCTTCAGCGCCGGCCTCGGCCTGATCGACGGCCGCTCCCTGCTCCTCGACCTGGCGCTCGTGGTGTTCGTCGTGCCCGGTGCGCTCTTCGGCAAGTGGGCGGTGCACAAGATCAACCAGCGGCTCTTCGAGCAGCTGGTCATCGCGGCGACGATCGTGGGCGGACTGCAACTCCTGCTCCGCTGACCGGCACCTACCGCTGCGCGGAGCCCCGCAGCAGCGCCGGGAGGTCCGCGAAGGAGTCGATCACGTGGTCGGGCGTGCCGTCGGCGGCCCGGAGCGCCTCCGGCTGGAACTTGCCGGTCCGCACGAGGACCCCGGTGACACCGGCCCGCTGCGCCGCGAGCACGTCGGACTCGACGTCGTCGCCCACCATCACGGCCTCGCCCGCCCCCGCGCCCACCCGGGCGAGCGCCGCCTCGAAGAACGCCCGCGCCGGCTTGCCGGTGATCTCGGCCTCCACCCGGGCGGCCTGCTCGAGACCGGCCAGGAACGCACCGGAGTCCAGCCGCAGCCCCTCGTCCGTACGCCAGTACAGGTTGCGGTGCATCGCCACCAGCCGGGCCCCGCGCTGCAGATGCCCGAAGGCCCGGTCGAGCGCCGCCCAGCCGAACTCGGGACCGGCCCCGCCGACCAGCACGACATCCGGCGCGGTCCCGGTGCCCGCCGCGTCCACGAGGGTCACACCGTCGAGGTCCTCCTCGATGTCGCCGCTGTTCAGCAGGGCGCACCGGGCGCCGGGACAGTGCTCGGCGAGATAGGTGGCGGTGGCCGCGGGGGCGGTCAGGATGTCCTCGGCGGACACCGGGAACCCCGCGTCCGCCAGTGTCCCGGCGATCGAAGCCCGCGTACGGGAGGTCGTGTTGGTGACCAGCAGGACGGCGAGCCCGGCTTCCCGGACCTCCCGCAGCGCCTCCACGGCCCCGGGCAAGGGCCGCCACGAGACGGTGAGCACCCCGTCGATGTCGATCAGTACGGCCCGCACGGACTCCATGTCCGGACGATAGCCCGGTCAGTCGCGGGGGTGCCTGCGCAGCAGATACGTGTCCATGATCCAGCCCTTGCGCTCGCGGGCCTCGGCACGCAACCGCTCGATGCGGGGCGCCGCCTCGGCGATCGGGCCGGAGACGAGGATCTCGTCCGGAGTGCCGATATAGGCGCCCCAGTAGATGTCGGCGTCCTCCTGCGCGTACTGCCGGAAGGTCTGCTGGGCGTCGAGCATCACCACCACGTCGTCCACGCCCTCCGGGAAGCCCTCCGCGAGCCGTCGCCCGGTGGTGATCTGCACGGGCCGGGCGATGCGGTTGAGACCCGTCCGGTGCCGGGCGACGAGCGCCGAGACGCTGCTGATGCCGGGGACGACGTCGTACTCGAACGCCACCGCGCCCCGCCCCAGCACCTCCTCCAGGATCCCCAGCGTGCTGTCGTACAGCGAAGGGTCTCCCCACACCAGGAACGCGCCGGTCTCCTCCTCGCCGAGGTCCTCCGCGATCAGCCGCTCGTAGATGTCGGCGCGGGCGCTGCGCCAGTCCCCGACGGCGGGGGAGTAGGCCGCGCCGTCGGCGGCCCGGTCCCGCTCCGGGTCGCGCGCCTCGACGACGCGGTACGTCCCCTGCGGCAGGTGCGTGTCGAGCATGTCCCGGCGCAGCCGGGTGAGGTCCGCCTTCACCTCGCCCTTGTCCAGGATGAAGAACACGTCCGTGCTCCGCAGCGCCCTGACCGCCTGCAGGGTCAGCTGCTCGGGGTCGCCCGCGCCGATACCGATGACATGAATCTTTCGCACACCCCGAGTCTGCCGCACGCCACCGACAGCCCCCGCACCGCGTCCGGCTGGTCAGCGCGTCTGGTCAGCGCCCCGTGCCCGCCCCCCGAAGCCGAGGCGCCCGAGCCCCCGCGTCCACGGCCCGGCCGTCCCGTTCCACGTCCTGGGCCAGTTCCCTGGCCCAGGCGGCGATGCCCTCGAGGTCGATGCCGTGCGGCAGCGGCTGCCCGGAGCCGGCGGCCCACGCCTCGATCGCGCCCGCTCCGCGTCGCAGCAGCCGTGCCCCGCCCGTGAGGTTGCCGCGGGCGGCGTGGGTGAGGCCCACGGCGAGCTGGGCGAGACCGCGCCACAGCTCCCGCTCCGCGTCGGGGCCCGACTTCCAGGCGTCCTCGAAGACCTCGTGCGCGTGGAACGGCTTCCCCTCGTCCAGCAGCCGCTGCGCCTCGGCGACGGTCTCCTGCGGCGTGCGGACCACGCCCTCGGGCTGCCGGGGCACACCGTCCGTGCCGTACGGCAGGGGCCGCCCGAGACCGTCCCGCGGCCGGGCGTTGCGTGCCCGCCCCTCGCTGTCGCGGTCCCGGGCGTCGCCCGACCGGTCCGCGGAGGTGCTTCCCGTCTGTCCCGTGCTTCCTGTGCTGCCCATACGCCGATTGTCCCGCCCGGGCCGTTTTCGGCGCGGCCAGGGGTGTGGGGTAAAGTGCTGTTCGCGCGATCACGCGGTTCACCGCGAGTGGGCGCGCATCGGGACGTGGCGCAGCTTGGTAGCGCACTTGACTGGGGGTCAAGGGGTCGCAGGTTCAAATCCTGTCGTCCCGACAGAGTGCCTGGGAATTCTCCCCGGGCAGGGCCTTGCTCCACTTCGGTGGGGCGGGGCCCTTCGTCATTTCGGGGCCGTGTCCCGCGCTTCCCGCTCACCCTCACCGGCGGGAAGAGCGGGGCGGCGGTCACTGGCCGCGATCTTCGTGACCATCTCGGCGAGCTGTCCGCACGCCAGCGCGATCTCCCGCTCGGTCTGGGCGCGTTCGTTGACCGCCGCTCCGAGCAGGAGCGCGGTCAGCGAGACGGAGCCGTTGAACGCCTGCAGGGTGATCATGTTGGTGAAGAGGTCGCGACCGGCGAACGGGCCCGTGTTCTGCGCGGCCGCGATGATCGCGAAGGTCGACACGGCGAGGGCACAGGGCGCGGCCCCGGCCAGCCCGAAGCGGAAGGCCGCCCAGACCAGCAGCGGGAAGCCGAGGAACAGAAGCGGCGTGGCGCTGGTCTCCACGAAGCCGACGCAGATCGTGCCCGCCACGAGCAGGATCCCCTCCACCCATCGCGACAGCGGGGCGCCCTGGGGACGGCGCGCCGAGCGGAGAAGCAGCAGGACCGGTGTGACCGCCAGGACGCCCACCGCGTCGCCGGTCCACCAGACCGACCACGTCGCCCAGAACTCGCCCGCGTCCAGCACCCCGGTGAGGACGAGCGTCCCGGTGCCCACCGTGGCGCTGACCAGCATGCCGGTGAACGCGCCGAGAAAGATCAGCGCGAGGGCGTCACGCAGGCGGTTCATCCCGCTGCGGAACCCGGCGCGGCGGAGCAGGGCGTACGAGCAGACAGGCGCGAGCGTGTTGCCCGCCGCGATCGCGAGTACGGCCAGGAACGACGGCCCCAGCGCGATGTTGACCAGGAACGCCCCGAGTGCGATCCCCGGCCAGACCCGCGGCCCGCGCAGCAGCAGGGCGGCCAGCGCGATGCCGCTCGGCGGCCACAGGGGAGTGACCTGGCCACGCACCTGCTGCTGGAGCAGTCCGAGCTCGGCCGAGCCGTAGTAGAGCGCGGCGACGGCGCAGATCTCCAGGGCGAGCGAGCCACCGCGCCGGACCCGGGCACGCCGCGCGACCGCCATCGGGGACCTCCGCTTCGACATCCCCTCGACCATCATCCGTCGGATCCCCAGGACCTTCCACGGCACCGTTGAACTGGGTGTCCGGCCCCGCTACGGGGCGCGGGGGCCTCAGGCGGGCGGGGTGCGCAGCGCGAGGACGGCCATGTCGTCGTGACCGTCGCTCGGGTGGTGATCGGCCAGCGCGCGCACGAACTCCCGCAGGGGGCGATGCGCATGGGCGGTGGCGAGCACGGCGAGCTCGTCCAGGCTCTCGTCGATGGAATGGGCGGGATGTTCGATCAGCCCGTCGGTGAAGAAGACCACGGTGGTGTCCGGAGGGAGGAACCGGGAGTGGTCGGGGCGGGGTTCCTCGAGGTCGACCCCGAGCGGCAGTCCGGGATCGGCGATCAGGTACTCCGCCTGCCCGTCGGGGGTGATCAGCAGGGGCGGGACATGGCCCGCCGAGCTCCAGTGAACGCGCCAGCCCGGTCCCTCCGGTTCGATGCGGGCCAGGGCGGTGGTGGTGACGGGGTTGGTCGTGATGGCCTGGAGTATGCGGTCGAGCCGGGCCAGGAGCGCGCCGGGCGTACTGCCCCGGTCGAACAGCAGGGCCCGCAGCATGTTGCGGGTGGAGGCCATGGCGGCCGCGGCCTTCAGATCGTGGCCGACCACGTCCCCGATGACGACCGCCACGGTGCCGCCGGACAGGGGGACCGCGTCGTACCAGTCCCCTCCGAGCTTGCTGGGCTCGGCGGCCGGCCGGTAGACGGCGGCGGCGGTGAAGGGCCGCAGGTCGGGCAGCGCGGGCAGGAGAAGCCGCTGGAACTGCTCGGCTCCGACCCGCACCTGTTCGAACAGACGGACGTTCTCGATCGCGATCCCGGCGGCGCTGGCCAGGGCCGTGACGACGTTCTCGTCATGGATGTCGAAGGGCTGTCCGTCACGCCGCTCGGCGAGGTACAGATCGCCGTAGATCTCGCCGCGGACGCTGATGGCGACTCCGAGCAGCGTCCGCAGATGCGGATGGCCGGGCGGGAAGCCGACGGCGGACGGATGGGCCGGGATGTCGTCGAGCCGCAGAGGCTCGGGGTGGCTGATCAAGTGGCCCAGGACGCCCAGACCGCGAGGCAGGTCGGTGCCGGCCAGGTCGTCGAGTTCCCGCTCGGACAGCCCGGCGGTGATGAACTCCTCCAGGCGCTCTCCGGAGGCGTTGAGCACGCCCAGCGCGCCGTAGCGGGCGCCGACCAGGTCCATGGCGGTGGTCACGATGCGGTGCAGCACCGCGGTCAGCTCCACCTCCCGGCTGATGGCCACCACCGCGCCCAGCAGGCCCTGCATCCGGTCCATGGCGTCCAGCAGGGCGCGCAACTGCTCGTCGATCCGGCCCAGCTCGGTACGCAGGCGCACGTGCAGGTCGGGCAGCTGCGGCTGCCTGGGATGCTGCCCTCGCCTCTCTCCTGCCATCACGAGCGCCTCGCGGCCTGATGTCGGGTCTCTCCAGCTTAGTGCGGCTTTCCCGCCCGGCTCGGCGCCGTCGCCCGCGACCGTGGGACCGTGGAGGGGAACGGACATCCGGACCTCCCCGAGGAGCACCGGCCATGACCACACGCCCGGCCCACACCGCCGCCCCGTCGATCAGGACCACCCCCGAAGGCCTCATGTGGGAGCCCAGCGAGCGCTGGGTGCGCGGCCGCAAGGGCGACGTCACCGTCGTCGACAGCCGGCACCCCGTGCTCGTCTGGGAGCCGCACCTGCCCGTGCCGCAGTACGTCTTCCCGCACGCGGACGTCCGCACCGACCTCCTCCGCCCGGCGAAGAACCCGCCCACCGGCAAGCACACCGGCTCCCGGATCTTCTACGACCTCGACGCGGAGGGCGAGGTGCGCGACAACGCGGCCTGGACGTTCCCCGCCGACGACCTCGCCGGCCACATCGCCTTCGAGTGGTTCCTGCGCACCGACACGGGCCTCGACCACTGGTACGAGGAGGACGAGGAGATCTTCATCCACCCTCGTGACCCGCACAAACGCGTGGACGCGCTGCCGAGCAGCCGCCATGTCCGGGTCGAGATCGACGGGCAGGTCGTCGCCGACACCCGCGACCCCGTCCTGCTCTTCGAGACCTCCCTGCCGACCCGGTACTACCTCCCCCGCGAGGACGTCCGCCTCGACCTGTTCGACGCCACCGACCACAGCACCGGCTGCCCCTACAAGGGCACCGCCGAGTACTGGTCCTGGCGCGGCGAGGGCGACGTGCCGCCCGACATCGTCTGGAGCTACGCGGCCCCGCTGCCCGCGGTGGCCGCGGTCCAGGGGCGCGTCGCCTTCTTCAACGAGGTCGTGGACATCACGCTGGACGGCGAGCGCCTGGAGCGCCCTGACACACCGTTCAGCCGGATGCTGCGCAGGGGGAGCCGCTCGTAGGACCGTCTCAAGGCCTCACCAGCAACTGGAAGTCGAACGTGTAGCGCGACGCCCGGTAGATGTGCGTCCCGTACTCGACCGGGCGCCCGGTGTCGTCGTACGCCGTCCGCTGCATGGTGAGCAGCGCCGCGCCCTCCTGCTCGTCCAGGCGGGCGGCCTCCTCCGCGGTGGCCGCGCGGGCGCCGACCGTCTGGCGGGCGCTGTGCAGGGTGATGCCCGCCGAGCGCATCATCCGGTACAGGCCCGTCGACTCCAGGCGGGCGCTGTCGAGGTCCAGCAGGGCGGACGGCAGGTAGTTGCACAGCAGGGCGACCGGCTGGCCGTGTGTGCGGCGCAGCCGTTCCAGGGCCGTGACCTCGCTGCCCTCCGCGACGCCGAGCGCGGCCGCTACGTCGCAGGAGGCCGGGACGACCTCGTTGCGCATGACCTCGGTGGTGGGCCCCTGCTTGGCCGCCTCCAGGTCGTCGTAGAGGCTGCTCAGCTCCAGCGGGCGCTTGACCTGGCTGTGCACCACCTGTGTGCCCACCCCGCGCCGCCGGACCAGCAGCCCCTTGTCGACGAGGGACTGGATGGCCTGGCGGACGGTGGGGCGGGACAGGCCGAGGCGCACGGAGAGGTCGACCTCGTTGCCCAGGAGGTTGCCCGGGGTGAGGACCCCGTGCTCGATCGCGGCCTCCAACTGCTGCGCGAGCTGGTGGTACAGCGGCACGGGACTGCCCCGGTCCAGGGCGAAGTCCAGTGAGCTGAGCGCAGGGGCGGCCGTGGTGCGGGCCCGGTCACCGGTCTTCGCCATGGATGAACCCCCCTCCGGGTGTCAGGAGTTGCTCGGGAAACCGAGGTTGATACCGCCGTCGGACGGGTCCGGCCAGCGGGTGGTGATGACCTTGCCCTGGGTGTAGAAGGCGATGCCGTCGTTGCCGTAGATGTGCAGGTCGCCGAAGAGCGAGTCCTTCCAGCCGCCGAAGGAGTGGTAGCCGACCGGGACCGGGATCGGCACGTTGACGCCGACCATGCCCGCCTTGACCTCGAGCTGGAAGCGGCGGGCGGCGCCGCCGTCCCGGGTGAAGATCGCGGTGCCGTTGCCCCAGCGGGAGTCGTTGATCAGCTTGATGGCCTCTTCGTACGTCTCCGCGCGCACCACGGCCAGCACCGGGCCGAAGATCTCGTCCCGGTACGCGTCCGCCGTCAGCGGCACCCGGTCCAGCAGCGAGACGCCGAGGAAGAAGCCGTCCTCGTGGCCGTCGACCGAGAAGCCCGTGCCGTCCACGACGACCTCGGCACCCTGCCCCGCGGCCGAGGAGACGTACGACGCCACCTTGTCGCGGTGCTCGCGGGTGATCAGCGGGCCCATCTCCGACGCCGGGTCGTTGCCCGGGCCGATCTTCAGGCTCTTCGCCCGCTCGGCGATCCGGCCGACCAGCTCGTCACCGATCTCGCCGACCGCGACCACGACCGACACGGCCATGCAGCGCTCGCCCGCCGAACCGTACGCCGCGTTGATCGCCTGGTCGGCGGCGAGGTCCAGGTCCGCGTCGGGCAGGACGAGCATGTGGTTCTTGGCGCCGCCCAGGGCCTGCACCCGCTTGCCGTGCTCGACGGCCTTCAGCTGGATGTACTTGGCGATCGGGGTCGATCCGACGAAGGAGACCGCCTCGATGTCCGGGTGCTCCAGGATGCGGTCCACCGCGACCTTGTCGCCCTGCACGATGTTCAGGACGCCGTCGGGCAGCCCGGCCTCGGAGGCGAGTTCGGCGAGCCTGAAGGAGGCCGACGGGTCCTTCTCGGAGGGCTTCAGCACGAAGGTGTTGCCGCAGGCGATGGCCAGCGGGAACATCCACATCGGCACCATCGCCGGGAAGTTGAACGGCGTGATGCCCGCGACCACACCCAGCGGCTGGCGGATCGAGGCCACGTCGACCCGGGTGGAGACCTGGGTGGACAGCTCGCCCTTGAGCTGGACGGAGATCCCGCACGCGAGCTCGACGATCTCCATGCCGCGCGCGACCTCGCCGAGCGCGTCGGAGTGCACCTTGCCGTGCTCGGCGGTGATCAGCTCGGCGATCTCGTCGCGGTGGGCGTCCAGCAGCTCGCGGTACTTGAACAGGATCGCCGTGCGCTTGGCGAGCGAGGACTCTCCCCAGGACTCGAAGGCGGCCTTGGCGGAGGCGACGGCGGCGTCCACCTCGTCGACGGTCGCGAAGGCGACCTGCTTCTCCTGGGCGCCGGTGGCCGGGTTGTAGACGGGGCCGAAGCGGCCTGAGGTGCCCTCGACGGGCTTGCCGTCGATCCAGTGGGTGATGGTGTTCATCGTGTGCGGGGCCTTTCGTGGAGCCTGATGTCAGCGGGGAGTTCAGAGGTGGCGGCGGCGTCCGGCGACCTGGCGGTCGTAGCGCTCGCGGGCCTCTACGGCGGCCTCGCGGGAGGCGGTCTCGGCCACCGGCACGTCCCACCAGGCCTCGGCCGGGGGAGCGGTCGGAGCCGGGTCGGTCTCGACGTAGACGCACGTCGGCCGGTCGGAGGCGCGGGCCGCGGCCAGTGCCTCGCGCAGCTCGCGCACGGTCTTGGCGCGCAGCACGTCCATGCCGAGGCTGGCGGCGTTGGCCGCCAGGTCGACGGGGAGCGGGGCGCCGGTGAAGGTGCCGTCGGCGGCCCGGAAGCGGTAGGCGGTGCCGAAGCGCTCGCCGCCGGTCTCCTGCGAGAGACCGCCGATGGAGGCGTAGCCGTGGTTCTGGATGAGGACGATGTTGACGGGCAGGCCCTCCTGGACGGCCGTGACGATCTCCGTCGGCATCATCAGGTAGGTGCCGTCGCCGACCAGCGCCCAGACCGGGGTGCCCGGGGCGGCCTGCTGGACGCCGATGCCGGCCGGGATCTCGTAGCCCATGCAGGAGTAGCCGTACTCCAGGTGGTACTGGCGCGGGCTGCGGGAGCGCCACAGCTTGTGCAGGTCGCCGGGGAGCGAGCCGGCGGCGTTGATCACCACGTCGTCGTCGCCGACGGCCGCGTCCAGCGCGCCGAGCACCTGTGTCTGGGTCGGCACGGCGTTCTCGTCGTCGGCGCGGTAGACGGCCTCGACGACCTCGTCCCAGCGGTCCTTGCCGGAGCGGTACTCCGCCTCGTACTCCTGGCCCACCCGGTGGCCTGAGAGCGCCTCCAGCAGCTTCTCCAGGCCGGACCTCGCGTCGCAGACCAGCGTCCGGGCGGCCAGCTTGTGCGCGTCGAAGCCGGTGATGTTGAGGTTGAGGAACCGCACCTCCGGGTGCTGGAAGAGCGTGCCGGAGGCCGTGGTGAAGTCGGTGTAGCGGGTGCCCACGCCGATCACGAGGTCGGCGGTGCGGGCGAGGTCGTCGCTGACCGCCGTGCCGGTGTGGCCGATGCCGCCGAGGTCGGCGGGGTGGTCGTGGCGCAGCGAGCCCTTGCCGGCCTGGGTCGAGGCGACCGGGATGCCCGTGGCCTCCACGAACGCCTTGAGCGCCTCCTCGGCCTCGCTGTGGTGGACGCCGCCGCCCGCGACGATCAGCGGTCGCCCGGCCGAGCGGATCGCCTCGACGGCCGCCGCCAGCTCCACCGGGTCCGGCGCGGGACGCCGTACGTACCAGACGCGCTCGGCGAAGAACTCCTCCGGCCAGTCGTACGCCTCCGCCTGCACGTCCTGGGGCAGGGCGAGGGTGACGGCGCCGGTCTCGGCCGGGTCGGCCAGCACGCGCATGGCCTGGAGCGCCGACGGGATCAGCGCCTCCGGGCGGGTGATCCGGTCGAAGTACCGCGACACCGGGCGCAGCGTGTCGTTGACCGACACATCCGCCTCGACCGGGTGTTCCAGCTGCTGGAGCAGCGGGTCGGGGGCGTGCGAGGCGAAGTAGTCGCCGGGCAGCAGCAGCACCGGCAGCCGGTTGATCGTCGCCAGGGCCGCACCGGTGACCAGGTTCGTGGCGCCCGGGCCGATCGAGGTCGTCACCGCCTGCGCGGACAGGCGGTTCAGCTGCCGGGCGTAGCCGACCGCGGCGTGCACCATGGACTGCTCGTTGCGGCCCTGGTGGAACGGCATGACGTCCTCGCCGGCCTCCAGGAGGGCCTGGCCGACGCCCGCCACGTTGCCGTGGCCGAAGATGCCCCAGGTCCCGGCGATCAGCCGGCGCCGCACGCCGTCCCGCTCGGTGTACTGGGCGGACAGGAACCGCACCAGGGCCTGGGCGGTCGTCAGTCGGCGGGTGCGGGCGTTCATGCGGAGGTCTCCGGGGCGGTGTAGAGGGGGAGCCGGGGGTCGACCGGCTGGTTGGGCCAGGTGTCGCGGACCCAGGCGTGGTCGGGGTGGTCGCAGATCAGCCAGGCGCGATCGGCCTCCGGGCCCGCCATGACGTTGAGGTAGTACATGTGGTGGCCGGGCGTGGCCATCGAGGGCCCGTGCCAGCCGTCCGGGATGAGGACGACGTCGCCGTCGCGGACCTCGGCCAGCACGTCCGTGCCCTGGCCCTGCCCGGACGGCGAGACCCGCTGGTAGCCGAGGCCCGGCGTGCCGTCGTGACCGGCGAACTCGAAGTAGTAGATCTCCTCCAGCACGGACTCCTCGCCCGGCCGGTGCTCGTCGTGCTTGTGCGGCGGGAACGACGACCAGTTGCCGCCCGGCGTGATCACCTCGACCGCGATGAGCTTGTCGCACTCGAACACGCCCGCCGCGCCGAAGTTGTTGACCTGCCGGGAGCAGTTCCCGGTGCCCCGCAGCTCCACGGGCACGTCGGAGGCCGGCCCGTAGCGGGCGGGCAGCCGGCGGGAGCAGCGCGCGCCGGTCAGCGCGAACCGGCCGCCGGCGGCGGAGGTCACGGTCGCCCGGGCGTCGCGCGGCACGTAGGCGAAGTCGCTGACGCCGCTGAAGACGTCCGGGCGGCCCCGGAGTTCGAAGGTGTCCTGGCTGAAGTCGTCCGCCGCGGCGACCGTGCAGCCGCCGCTCAGCGGGACGACGATCCACTCGCTCTCGCCCGTCTCGAACGAGTGCGTGCCGCCCGGCGGCAGCTCGAGGATCCGCAGGCTGGAGTGGCCCCAGCCGGCCTTCTCGGGCGTGATGTCGACGATGTAGGGGCCGCCGAGGGCCTTACCCGCGGGAAGGTGATACGTCATCGTGTGCGTGCCTTTCGGATCACAGCAGGTGCCACTTGAATCACAGCAGGTGCCTCTTGCATCACAGCAGGCCGACGGCCGTGTCCACCGCCTGTTCCACGCTGCCCTCGGCCGGGTAGAGCAGCGAACGCCCGACGACCAGGCCCTGGACGGTGGGCAGGCGCAGGGACTTGCGCCAGCGTTCGTAGGCGCCCTCCTGGTCCTCGCCCACCTCGCCGCCGAGCAGGACGACGGGCAGCGTGGAGGTCTCCAGCACCTCGGCCATGTCGTCCGGGTCGTCGGTGACGGGCAGCTTCAGCCAGGTGTAGGCGGAGGTGCCGCCCAGGCCCGAGGCGATGGCGACGGACCGGGTGACGGCGTCGGCGGACAGGTCGTTGCGGACCCGTCCGTCGACCCGCCGGGAGATGAACGGCTCCACGAACAGGGGGAGCCGGTGTGCCGCCATGGCGTCGACGGCACGGGCCGTGGACTCCAGGGTGGTCAGCGAGCCCGGGTCGTCGTAGTCGATGCGCACCAGGAGCTTGCCCGCGTCGAAGCGCAGCCGGGCGATGTCCTCGGCGCGGTGACCGGTGAAACGGTCGTCCATCTCGAAGGAGGCCCCGGCGAGTCCGCCCCGGTTCATCGACCCCATGACGACCTTGTTCTCCAGCACCCCGAGCAGGAGCAGGTCCTCCAGGATGTCGGCGGTGGCGAGTACCCCGTCCACGCCGGGCCGGGACAGCGCGACACAGAGCCGTTCCAGCAGATCGGCGCGGTTGGCCATGGCCAGGCGCCGGTCGCCGACCCCGAGGGCTCCACGCGCCGGGTGGTCGGCGGCCACGATCATCAGCCGGCCGCTGTCGCCGATCAGCGGGCGGCGCACCCGGCGGGCGGCCGCTTCCGCGACCGCCTCGGGGTTGCGGGCTCTGACCGTGGTGAGGTCGGGGATGCCGATGTTCAATTGCGGGCTCCGTTTCAGAGGCTCGTGCTCGCCGACGACGCCTCGGCGAGGAGGTCCGCGACCTCGGACTCGGTCGGCATCGCGGAGGAGCAGGCGAGGCGGGAGGCGACGAGGGCGCCGGCGGCGTTGGCGTGGCGCATGATCTTCTCCAGGTCCCAGCCGGCGAGCAGACCGTGGCAGAGCGAGCCGCCGAAGGCGTCGCCCGCACCCAGGCCGTTGACCACCTCGACCGGCACCGGCGGCACCTCGGCCCGGGTGCCGTCGCGGTGCACGGCGAGCACGCCCTTGGGGCCCTGCTTGACGACGGCCAGCTCCACGCCCGCCTCCAGCAACGCGTCGGCGCAGGCCTGCGGTTCGCGCACGCCGGTGGCGATCTCGCACTCGTCGAGGTTGCCGACCGCGACGGTGGCGTGGCGCAGCGCCTCGCGGTAGTACGGGCGGGCCTCGTCCGGGTCGCGCCAGAACATCGGCCGCCAGTCGAGGTCGAAGACGGTGATGCCGGACTTGTCGCGGGCCTTGAGGGCGGCGAGCGTGGCGGAGCGGCTCGGCTCCTCGCTCAGGCCGGTGCCGGTGATCCAGAAGATGCGGGCCCCGCGGATCGCGAAGAAGTCCAGCTCGTCGGTGTGGATCTCCAGATCCGGGGCCTTGGGGCGGCGGTAGAAGTACAGCGGGAAGTCGTCCGGCGGGAAGATCTCGCAGAACGTGATCGGGGTGGGGTACGCCTCGACCGGGGTGACCCAGCGGTCGTCGACGCCGAAGGACTTCAGTTCCTCGTGCAGATAGGTGCCGAAGGGGTCGTCGCCGGTGCGGGTGATCACCGCCGTACGGCGTCCCAGGCGGGCCGCCGCGACCGACACATTGGCCGCCGAACCTCCCAGGAATTTCCCGAACGTCTCCACACGGTCCAGGGAGACGCCGGTCTGCAGGGGATAGAGGTCGACTCCGATGCGGCCCATCGTGATCAAGTCGAAATACTGTGCCGGCCCGGCCATGCGCGACCTCCTCGGGAAGCTGGGGATGCGGGTCCCGGGGCGCCCTGACACGGTGGGGGCGTGGACCCATGGGACCTGCCGCCCCTCAGGTGTAGGTCGCGGAGGGCGGCGCTGTCAATAGTTTGTACTTACATTCGGACCTGCTTGTGAAATGATGTCTTAACAAAGTATTGACAGCGGGCGCGGCAGGGACTTGGATCCCGTGGCATCGCCACAGTCTGTTTGCGGCATCATGATCCGGACTCCGTAAGGCTCCGGGACCACGGATCCCTTCGTGATCCCCTCCCCTTTCCCCCGCAGTAGCACAGTGAGGTGCCAGGAAAGATGGACCGCTCTTCTCACCCCCGCTCCCGCAGGATCGCGCCCGTCGTCGCCGTGGCCGCGGCAGCGGCCCTGACTCTCGCCGGCTGCTCCAGCAGTTCCGGGGGCAAGGGTGCCGAGGAAGGCGCAGCGAACGCCTCCGCCGGCAAGGCGACCACGCCGCGCATGACCGTCGCCCTGGTCACCCACCAGGCGCCGGGCGACACCTTCTGGGACACCGTCCGCAAGGGTGCCGAGGCCGCGGCTGCCAAGGACAACATCAAGCTCGTCTACTCCGCCGACCCGAACGCGGGCAACCAGGCCAACCTGGTCCAGAACGCGATCGACCAGAAGGTCGACGGCATCGCCGTCACCCTCGCCAAGCCCGACGCGCTCAAGGGCGTCATAGGCAAGGCCGAGAAGTCCGGCATACCCGTCGTCGGCCTCAACTCCGGCCTGAGCGACTGGAAGAAGCTCAACATGCTGGAGTTCTTCGGCCAGGACGAGTCCGTCGCCGGCGAGGCCTTCGGCAAGAAGCTCAACGAGGTCGGCGCCAAGCACGCCCTCTGTGTCGTCCAGGAGCAGGGCAACGTTGGCCTGACCCAGCGCTGCGACGGCGTGGAGAAGACCTTCGACGGCAAGCTCGACACCCAGAACGTCAACGGCACCGACATGCCGGGCGTGAAGTCGACGATCACCGCCAAGCTCAAGCAGGACCCCTCCATCGACTACGTCGTCACCCTCGGCGCCCCCTTCGCGCTGACCGCGGTGCAGTCGGTCGGCGACGCCGGCAGCAAGGCGAAGGTCGCCACCTTCGACCTCAACAAGGACCTCATCAAGGCCATCAAGGGCGACGACATCCAGTTCGCCGTCGACCAGCAGCCCTACCTCCAGGGCTACTTGGCGGTGGACGGCCTGTGGCTCTACAAGAACAACGGCAACTACAGCGGTGGCGGTGAGCAGCCCGTGCTGACCGGCCCGGCCTTCGTCGACAAGTCGAACGTCGACAAGATCGGGGAGTTCGCCGCGAAGGGCAACCGGTGATGAGCATGACCCAGCAGGCCACGCCGGCGGTGGACACACCGCCGGCCCCCGGCCAGAAGCAGTCCGACGGCCGGACGCGGCAGCGCCCGCTGGCGCTGCGGCTGCTCGCCCGGCCCGAGGTCGGCGTCTTCCTCGGCGCCGTCGCCGTGCTCGTGTTCTTCCTGTTCGCGGCGCCGCCGGTGCGCGACGGCAGCTCGATGGCCAACATCCTGTACCAGTCGTCGACCATCGGGATCATGGCGCTGCCCGTGGCCCTGCTGATGATCGGCGGCGAGTTCGACCTCTCGGCCGGTGTCGCCGTGATCACCTCGGCGCTGACCGCGTCGATGCTCAGCTACCAGCTGACCCTGAACGTCTGGGTGGGCGTGATCGTCGCCCTGCTCGTGTCGCTCGCGATCGGCGCGTTCAACGGCTGGCTGCTGGTCAAGACCGGCCTGCCGAGCTTCCTGGTCACCCTGGGCACCTTCCTGATCCTGCAGGGCGTGAACCTCGCCGTCACCAAGCTGGTCACCGAGAACGTGGCGACCGACGACATCAGCGACATGGACGGCTTCACCCAGGCGCAGAAGCTCTTCGCCTCGACCTTCAACGTCGGCGGGGTCAACGTCAAGATCACCGTGGTGTGGTGGCTGGTCTTCGCCGCCCTGGCCACCTGGGTGCTGCTGCGCACCAAGTACGGCAACTGGATCTTCGCGGTCGGCGGCAACAAGCATTCCGCCCGGGCCGTCGGAGTCCCGGTGACCTTCACCAAGATCTCCCTGTTCATGCTGGTCGGCTTCGGCGCCTGGTTCGTCGGCATGCACCAGCTGTTCTCCTTCAACACCGTGCAGTCCGGCGAGGGCGTGGGCCAGGAGCTCATCTACATCGCCGCAGCCGTCATCGGCGGCTGCCTGCTCACCGGTGGCTACGGCTCCGCGATCGGCCCGGTCTTCGGCGCCTTCATGTTCGGCATGGTGCAGCAGGGCATCGTCTACGCCGGCTGGAACCCCGACTGGTTCAAGGCCTTCCTCGGCGTGATGCTCCTCGGCGCCGTCCTCATCAATCTGTGGGTCCAGCGCACGGCGACCCGGAGGTGACCGCAATGACCAGCGAAGCAACCGCCACCGACGAGGCCGCCACCAAGGACGCCGCTCTCGTCGAACTCAAGGGCGCCGGCAAGTCCTACGGCAACATCCGCGCCCTGCACGGCGTCGACCTCACCGTCCACCCCGGTAAGGTGACCTGCGTCCTCGGCGACAACGGCGCCGGCAAGTCCACCCTCATCAAGATCATCTCCGGGCTGCACCAGCACACCGAGGGCGAGTTCCTCGTCGACGGCGCACCGGTGCGCTTCTCCACCCCGCGCGAGGCCCTCGACAAGGGCATCGCCACGGTGTACCAGGACCTCGCCGTCGTCCCGCTGATGCCGGTGTGGCGCAACTTCTTCCTCGGCTCCGAGATCACCAAGGGCCCCTGGCCGGTCCGCCGTCTCGACATCGAGAAGATGAAGAAGACCGCGGACGAGGAACTGCGCAACATGGGCATCGTCCTGGACGACATGGAGCAGCCCATCGGCACGCTCTCCGGCGGCCAGCGCCAGTGCGTGGCCATCGCCCGCGCCGTCTACTTCGGCGCCCGCGTCCTGATCCTCGACGAGCCGACCGCCGCCCTCGGCGTCAAGCAGTCCGGTGTCGTGCTGAAGTACATCGCCGCCGCCCGCGAGAAGGGCCTGGGCGTCATCTTCATCACCCACAACCCGCACCACGCCTACATGGTCGGCGACCACTTCAGCGTGCTGCGCCTGGGCACCATGGAACTGTCCGCCTCCCGCAGCGAGGTCAGCCTCGAGGAGCTGACCAACCACATGGCCGGCGGTACCGAACTGGCCTCCCTCAAGCACGAGTTGGCGCAGGTACGCGGCGTCGACGTCGAAGAGCTCCCCGAGGCGGGAGACCTCACCGCCCCCGTAGCCTCGTCTTCGGAAGGAAAGTCCTGACATGGCCCTCGCGCTCGACCGCATCCGGGTCGGCTCCGCCCCCGACTCCTGGGGCGTCTGGTTCCCCGACGACCCCCAGCAGGTGCCCTGGGTCCGCTTCCTCGACGAGGTCGCCGAAGCCGGCTACTCGTGGATCGAACTCGGCCCGTACGGCTACCTGCCGACCGACCCGGCCCGGCTCACCGACGAGGTGACCAAGCGGAACCTCAAGGTCTCCGCCGGCACCATCTTCTGCGGTCTGCACCGCGGCCCCTCCGAGTGGGAGTCCACCTGGGAGCAGGTCAGCAACGTGGCCGCGCTCACCCAGGCGATGAACGCCGAGCACCTCGTCGTCATCCCGTCCTTCTGGCGCGACGACAAGACCGCCGAGATCCTGGAGGCCCCAGAGCTCACCACCGAGCAGTGGCGCAACCTCACCACGGGCATGGAGCGCCTCGGCCGTGAGGTGAAGGACAAGTACGGCCTGGACATCGTCGTCCACCCGCACGCCGACACCCACATCGACACCGAGGAGCACGTCGAGCAGTTCCTCGACTCGACCGACTCCGACGTGGTCAACCTCTGCCTGGACACCGGGCACTACGCCTACTGCGGCGGCGACAGCGTCAAGCTGATCGAGACGTACGGCGAGCGCATCGGCTATCTGCACCTCAAGCAGGTCGACCCGGACATCCTCGCCGACGTCGTCAAGAACGAGATCCCGTTCGGCCCCGCCGTGCAGCGCGGTGTGATGTGCGAACCGCCCGCCGGTGTCCCTGAGCTGGGCCCGGTCCTGACGGCCGCGCAGAAGCTCGGCGTGGACCTCTTCGCCATCGTCGAGCAGGACATGTACCCCTGCGAGCCGGACAAGCCGCTGCCGATCGCGGTGCGCACCCGTAAGTTCCTGAGGTCCTGCGGCGCCTGACGACCCGAAAGGACGGCCATGACTGAGCGCGCCACCACCCTTGGAGTCGCGGTCATCGGTACCGGAAGGATGGGCGCCGACCATGTGCGCCGCATCCACGAAGTCACCAGCGGAGCACGGGTCACAGCCGTCGTGGACGTCGACGCGGAGCGCGCGAAAGCCGTCGCCGCCCGCGTCGACGGCTGCACCGCCTACACGGACCCCGCCGCCGCGATGACGGCGGCCGACGTCGACGCCGTCCTGATCGCCTCACCGGGCCCGGCCCACGAGGCCACCCTGCTCGCCGCCTTCGAGCACGACCTGCCCGTCCTGTGCGAGAAGCCGCTCACCCCCGACGCGGCCTCCGCCCTGCGCGTCCTCGAAGCCGAAACGCGCCTCGGCCACCGCCGGGTCCAGGTCGGCTTCATGCGCCGCTACGACCCCGAGTACGCGAAGCTGAAGGCCCTGCTGGCAACCGGCCAGCTGGGCCGCCCGCTGATGGTGCACAACCGGCACCGCAACGCGGCCAGCCCGCCCTTCTTCACCAGCACCATGCTCGTCACCGACTCCGTCGCCCACGAGGCCGACGCGACCCGCTGGCTGCTCGGCCACGAGATCACGGCCGTCACGGTGCTGCGCCCGACCCCGTCCGTCAACGCCCCCGACGGGCTGCGCGATCCGCAGTTCGTCGTCTTCGAGACCGACGGCGGCGCCCTCTCCGACGTGGAGATCTTCGTCAACTGCGGCTTCGGCTACCAGGTCCAGGCCGAGGTGGTCTGCGAACGCGGCACCGCCCGCATCGGCGACGGCCACGCCCTGGTCACCAACATGGCCGGCCGCTGGGGCGGCACCATCGCCCAGGACTTCACCGAACGCTTCGAGACGGCCTACGACCACGAGATCCAGGCCTGGGTCGACGCCACCCGGCGCGGCGAGGTCACCGGCCCGGGCGTCTGGGACGGCTACGCCGCGGCGGCCGTGTGCGAGGCGGGCGTACGGGCGCTGGAGGACGGCGGCCGGGTCGAGGTCGAACTCGTCGAGAAGCCCGCGCTGTACGCGTGAGCGCAAGTGCCGAAGCCGTGCCGCTGTGAGGCGGCACGGCTTCAGTGTTGTCAGACGCCGGTACGCGGCCTGGGCTCGAACCCGGCCGCGCGGTAGCAGTCGTCGATGAGCTCCATCGTGGTCACCGCGTCGTCCGCGTCCAGCGGCAGCGGAGCACCGTCCCGCACCCGGGCGGCGAACGCCTCCAGCTGGTACGTGTACGACGAGCGCGTCCCGAGCCGTTCCGTGCGCTCGCCCTCCCGCGTGCGGACCACGATCCGGTCGTCCCTCTGGGGCAGCACGAAGTTCGGGGCCGTCGCCTCGCCCCGGGAGCCGACGATCCGGATGCTCATGTCCAGCCCGTCGTACGCCATGTGGCAGCGGGCGGAGCCCGTCGCGCCGCCGGGGAACTCCAGATCGGCGTCCAGCCACTCGTCGACGCCGGGCGCGCCCGACCGCTCCCCGCCCCGGGCCCCGGCCAGGCGCGGTGCGCCGCCCGCCCAGGGGGCCAGCATCCGCAGCGCGTGCAGGCCGTAGCAGCCCAGGTCCATCAGGGCGCCGCCGGCCAGCGGCAGCGACCAGCGCGGGTCGGTGTCCGGCGGTGCGGCGATGGCGACCATGGCCTCGACGTGCCGCAGTTCGCCGAGTTCACCCGAGGCCAGCAGCTCGTGCAGGCGGCGGGTCACGGGATGGAAGAGGTAGTGGAAGGCCTCCATGAAGACCGTCCCGGCCTTCTGGGCGGCCTGCCGTACCTCCGCCGCCTCCTGCGTGTTGCTCGCCGACGGCTTCTCCGACAGGACGTGCTTGCCCGCCGCGAGGGCGGCCAGGTTCCACGGGCCGTGCAGGCCGTTGGCGAGCGGGTTGTAGACGACGTCGATCTCGGGATCGGCCACGAGTTCGGCGTACGACCCCGCCACCCGCTCCACGCCGTGCCCGGCGGCGAACGCCTCGGCGCGGGCACGGTCGCGGGCGGCCACCGCGACGAGGCGGTGGCCGGTCGCCCGGGCCGGGTCGATCAGGGAGTGTTCGGTGATCCGCGCGGCTCCCAGCAGTCCTATGCGCAGGGGTTCCCGGCCTGGTTCGCTCATGCCTGCCATTCCTCCTCGTTCGTGACGGGACGGTGCTCGTGCGTCGACAGTGTGCACAAAGATCCTGTTCGCCCCGTGGGCGGCAGCGGCGTAGCGTGATCAGTGCCTTCGAGGGGAGCGGTGATGGGTACAGCACGCGACCTGATGATCGTGGCGATGGACGCGGCCACCGGCCGGCCGGTGACGCAGGGCGACCTGTCGCTCGGGCTGGCCGGTGCCGAGGTGATCGACTTGCTCGGTGCCGAAGCGGTGACGCTGGACGGGGACCGCATCGTGCCCCGCCCGGCGCCGCCCCTCGACGACCCTCTGCTGGAGCGGGCCGCGACGGCGCTCGTGCGCGAGGCGCCGCACGAGCCGATCGAGGACTGGCTGTGGCGCAGGGGCCGTGGACTGGCCGCGGAGTACATGACCGTCCTCCAGGCGGAGGGGCTCGTCGCACGGCCCCGGGCCTCCTGGCTCCCCTTCCGCAGCACCACCTGGCCGACACCGGTCGAGTCCCCTGCCCGGCAGCGCGCCCGGCACCGCCGGGCGACCGACGAGCCGGTGCTCGCCACACTCGCGGCCGCCGTCGGGGTGCGCGACGAGGTGCCCGAGGACCTCCCGGTGCCCGACGACGCGTCCCAGAGCGTGCTCGCCGCGGTGGTCGACGCCGTGACGGAGCTGGACGCCGTCCGCCGTCGGCGGACCATCGAGGACGAGGCGTTCGCCAACGTCTGGCGCGGTGCGTGAGCCGCGGCGACCTCCATGTCAGACCGCCCGTACCTCCTCGATGGTCACGGGACGGTGCACGTGCAGCGACAGGGTGCACGCGTCGGCGATCCAGCCCGCCTCCAGAGCGTCCTCGATCGTGCAGGGGGAGGGGCGGGTGCCCGCGACGACCTCGGTGAACGCGGTCAGTTCGGCGCGATAGGCCTCGGTGAAGCGGTCCATGAAGAAGTCGTGCGGGGTGCCCGCCGGGAAGGTCACGCCCGGCTCGACCGAGCGCAGCGGCAGCTTGTCCTCCAGGCCGACGGCGATGGAGTCCGTGAAGCCGTGGATCTCCATGCGGACGTCGTAACCGCGGGCGTTGTGGCGGGAGTTGGATACCACCGCGATCGTGCCGTCGTCGAGGGTGAGGATCGCGCCGGTGGTGTCGGCGTCGCCGGCCTCCTTGATGAAGTCGGCGCCGCGGTTGCCGCCGACGGCGTACACCTCCGTCACCTCACGGCCCGTCACCCAGCGGATGATGTCGAAGTCGTGCACCGAGCAGTCGCGGAAGATGCCGCCGGAGGCGGCGATGTACGCGGCCGGCGGCGGTGCCGGGTCCAGTGTGGTCGAGCGGACCGTGTGCAGCTTGCCGAGCTCACCGCTCTGCACGGCGGCGCGGGCGTTGACGAACCCGGCGTCGAAGCGGCGGTTGTAGCCGATCTGGATCGGCACGTCCCTGCCCCGGACGGCCTTGAGCACCTCGACGCCCTCGCTCATGGTCTTGGCGACGGGCTTCTCGCAGAAGACGGGGACACCGGCCTCGACCCCGGCCAGGATCAGGGCCGGGTGGGCGTCGGTCGCCGCCGCGACGACGATGCCGTCCACGCCGGCGGCCAGCAGGGCCTCGGGCGAGTCCACGACCTCGGCGCCGAACCGCTCGGCCGCGGCCTTGGCGGCACCCGCGAACGGGTCGGTGACGACGAGCGACTCGACGGCGTCGAGCCCGGACAGGGTCTCGGCGTGAAAGGCGCCGATACGGCCGAGGCCGAGGATTCCGATACGCATGGGGTGTTGCTCCTTGTTGCAGGGTTGGTGCGCCCCCTCAGGGGCGCGGGGAACTGCGCGACCAGCCACCGCGGCGCCGCACACGACCAATCACAGAACGCGGCACATCCTCAGTCGAGCCCACCGAGCACGTTCTGATCCCAATCGATGATCGACCCGGTGACCACCCCGGACCGGTCCGACAGCAGCAGGACCACGAAGTCGGCGATCTCGTCCGGCTGGCCCAGCTTGCCCATCGGCAGCTTCTCCGCGGCCTGCTCACGCCAGTCGTCCCCGGCTCCGTGGAACGCCCGCTGCGTCGCGTCCTCGCCCTCTGTCGCGGTCCAGCCGATGTTCAGCCCGTTGATCCGGACCCGGTCCCACCGGTGCGCGTGCGCGGCGTTGCGGGTCAGCCCGATCAGCCCCGCCTTGGCGGCGACGTACGGCGCCAGGAACGGCTGTCCGCCGTGGGCCGACGACGTGATGATGTTGACGACCGTGCCGGGCGCCTCCCGCGCCACCATGTCCGCGACCGCCGCCTGCATGGCGAAGAACGGTCCCTTGAGATTGATCCCGATGTGCTGGTCGAACAGCTCGGGCGTGGTGTCCAGCAGCGTCCCGCGTGAGGTCAGCCCGGCGGAGTTCACGAGGCAGTCGACACGGCCGTACGCCTGGACGACCTGGGCCACGGAGGCCTTCGCCTGCTCGGCGTCCGACAGGTCGGCCCGTATGTACAGGGCCTTGCCGCCCGCGGCGATCAGCTCCTCCACCAGGGCCTCGCCGGGCTCGGGGCGCCGCCCGGTGACGGCCACGACCGCCCCCTCGCGGACCGCGGCCCGCGCGACGGCGGCACCGACGCCCTGGCTGCCACCGTTGACCAGGACGATCCGGTCGTCCAGAAGTCCCATGAAGTCCCTCAGCTCTCTGAAGCTCTCTGATTCTCTTTCGCCGGCTCTCCAGAGCCGGGGCACTAGCTCTCGCGCCGTTCGGTGCCGGCCCGCAACTCCGCGCGGAGCGCCTCCGGCGTCCACCTCTCGCGCAGCGCCCGCCGCAGCAGATCCGCCTGCGAGGGCGGGGCCAGGCCGTCGACCGGCGGGTCGCTGTCGAGGTTGGTGGGGAAGGGGTAGCCCTCGGCGCTCGCCGCGATCACCCGGTCCAGCCACGCCTGGTCGGCACCCTCGGCCCGGCGCTTGAGCAGCGCCGGGTAGACCGCGTTCGCCACGGCCTCCCGGTCCACCGTCTCCATCGCGCGCCCGAACGCGGACGACACCTGCAGCAGGTTGGCCATGCGCCGGATGTCCGCCGAGCGGTTGGTGCCGGCGGCGTGGAAGAGGGCCGGGTTGAAGAAGACCGCGTCGCCCTTCGCGAGCGGCAGCTGCACCTGGTGCGCCTCGAAGTACGCCCGGAATCGCGGAAGCCGCCAGGCGAGATAGCCCGGTTCGTACTTCTGCGAGTGCGGCAGGTACATCGTCGGCCCGGACTCCACCGGCATGTCGCAGTGCGCGACCGCGCCCTGGAGGGTCAGCACGGGGGAGAGGCGATGCACGTGCGCGGGGTAGGCGGCGGCGACCTCGTTCGGAAGGAAACCCAGGTGGTAGTCGCGGTGCGCGCTCTGCGCGGCGCCGCCCGGGTTGACCACGTTGAGCTGGGAGGTGACCTGGTAGCCGGGGCCCAGCCAGGCCGTGGCGACCAGCGCGAGCACCTCGTTGGCGTAGTAGTCGGCGAAGCACTCCGCGTCGTACAGGGCCGCCTTCTCCAGCGCGTTCCACACCCGGTCGTTGGCACCAGGCTTCGCGAAATGGTCACCGGCCGTCGCACCCGAGGCGCGCTGCTCGGCGATCAGGGCGTCGAACACGGCGGTGGCCCGGTCCACGACCTCCGGGTCGGGAAAGGCGCCGCGGAAGACGACGATGCCGGGGCCGTCGGCGAGCGCCCGCACCAGCTCGGCCTGGACCACCCGGTCGCCCTCGAGCAGACCGGTGTCGTAGACCGGCACGTTCCGCTCCACGGCGGAGGCGTGCGGATAGTCGGCGGGGTCCGTCGCCTGCTCGACCAGGGCGCGGAACGCGTCGAGATCGCAGTCCTGCTCGGACAGCCAGGCACGGTGGTGCACGGAAGTGAAGGACATCGTCGTCCCTTCGGGGGTCACGGAGCGACGCAGCCCTGTCATTCTTGTCAGTACAAACACCTCGAACAACCAGCAGGCAGCCATCAAAAACCCCTCAAGGAGCCGGCGCATGGGCCACCCCTTCCCGATCCGGGAGATCGCGCGTCAGGCGGGACTGAGCGAGGCGACCGTCGACCGGGTGCTCAACGGCCGGGGCGGGGTGCGGGAGAGCACCGAGCAGGAGGTGCGTCGCGCGATAGCCGATCTGGACCGGCAGCGCACGCAGGTCCGGCTCGTCGGCCGGACGTTCATGGTCGACATCGTGATGCAGGCACCCGAGCGCTTCACCACGGCGATCCGCGCCGCCCTGGAGGCCGAGCTGCCGTCCCTGCACCCGGCGGTGCTGCGCTCCCGCTTCCACTTCCGCGAGACCGGCCCGGTCGGGGAACTGGTGCGGACCCTGGACCGGATCGCCCGGCGCGGCTCGCAGGGCGTGATCCTCAAGGCTCCGGACGTTCCCGAGGTCACCGCCGCGGTCGGCCGGCTCGAAGCCGCCGGCATCCCGGTCGTGACCCTGGTGACCGACCTGCCCGCCAGCGCCCGCCGTGCCTATGTCGGCATCGACGACCGGGCGGCGGGGGCGACGGCCGCGTATCTGATGGGACAGTGGCTCGGCGACCGGCCGGGCAACATCCTCACGAGCCTCAGCAGCGGCTTCTTCCGCAACGAGGAGGAGCGCGAGATGGGCTTCCGCGGTGGGATGCGCGCCCGGCACCCCGAGCGCACGCTGGTCGAGATCGCCGAGGGGCAGGGCCTGGACGCCACCCAGTACGACCTCGTCCGCGCCGCGCTGGCACGCGACCCGGACATCCGCGCGGTGTATTCGATCGGCGGCGGCAACATCGCCACGCTCAGGGCGTTCGAGGACCTCGGCCGCGAGTGCGCCGTGTTCGTCGCGCACGACCTCGACCACGACAACACCCGGCTGCTGCGCGAGCACCGCCTGTCCGCCGTGCTCCACCACGACCTGCGCCAGGACGTACGCGAGGCCTGCCACACCGTCATGCGGGCGCACGACGCGCTGCCGCCGGCGGGACCGACCCTGCCGTCGGCGATCCAGGTGGTGACGCCGTACAACATGCCGCCGCAGGCCGCGGGTGTGTGAGGTGGGGTGAGGCCGGTACGTGGCCGGGCGTGGATGCCGAACGTGTCGCGGCGCGGCCCTTACCGTCGTGCCCATGTGGACATCGCGCCCGGACGGCGGGCCCGACCGGTTGCTGACGCTCGCCGACGGTGTGTTCGCCATCGCCATCACGCTGCTCGTCCTGGACCTCTACGTACCGCGGGGACTGGACACGGCCCAGTACGACCAGGCCCTGCGCCGGCTGCTCCCGGACCTCGGGGCCTACGCGCTCAGCGTCACGGTGCTCGGCAGCTTCTGGCACGACCATCGCAGGATCTTCCGTGAGGTGCGGGAGGTCGACGGACAGGTGATCACCCTGTCCATCGCCGGACTGGGTGTCGCGGCCCTGGTGCCCTTCCCGACCAGGCTGCTCGCGGAGTACGGCGACCAGCCCGTCTCGGTCGCCGTCTACGCGGGGGCGGTCGCCGCGCTGGGCGCCGGTCACCTGGCGCTGGCCGCCCTCCTGGCCAAACGCCCCTGGCTCCGTGGCGGCACCCCCTCCGAGGCCGGTACCACGCTCTACCTCGTCGACAGCGCCACGATGGTGGTGGTGTTCGCCGTGACCGCCCCGCTGGCCCTGGTGATGGGGCCCCACGCCATGTGGCTGTGGCTGGTCCTCGTCCCGGTGAGGTTCGTCCTCGGCCGCCGCCTCCAGAAGCAGGCCTGAACGTCATGCCCCCGCGGACACGTCCGCCCAGGCACCGCTGGCCACCGACCGCGCCATCGCGTCCAGCGTGGCCGCACTGTGCACGGCGTCCGTGAGCGTCGCCCCGTGCGGAGTGCCCTCCGCGACCGACCGGAGGAAGCGGTACGCCTCGATGACCTTCAGGTCGTCGTAGCCCATCGAGTTCGCAGCACCGGGCTGGAACGCGGCGAACTCGCCGTGGCCCGGGCCGGCGTACACCGTGGTGACGGACTGGTCCTGGTAGGTCGTGCCGCGGCTGATGCCCAGTTCGTTCATGCGGCGGAAGTCCCAGAACACCGCGCCCTTCGTGCCGTGCACCTCGAAGCCGTAGTTGTTCTGCTCGCCGACCGAGACCCGGCAGGCCTCCAGGACCCCGCGGGCCCCGGAGGCGAAGCGCAGCAGGCAGCTGACGTAGTCCTCGTTCTCGACGGGGCCGAGTTCCCCGCCGGAGGCGCGGCTGTGGCCCGCCGTGGCGCCGGTCGGGCGGGCCCGCTCGGGCAGGAAGATCGCGCTGTCGGCGGTGAGGGACGTGATGTCGCCGAGCAGATGCCGGGCCAGGTCGGTGCCGTGGGAGGCCAGGTCGCCCAGGACCCCGCTGCCGCCCCGATCCCGCTCGTACCGCCAGGTCAGCGCCCCCTCGGGATGGGCCGCGTAGTCGCTGAACAGCCGGATCCGGACATGCGTGACCGTGCCGATCTCCCCGGAGGCGATCAGCTCGCGGGCCGCTTCGACGGCGGGCGCGTTGCGGTAGTTGAAGCCGACGGCGCCCTGCACGCCCGCCTTGGCCACCGCGTCCGCCACGGCGCCGGCGTCCTCGGCGGTCAGACCCACCGGCTTCTCGATCCAGATGTGCTTGCCCGCCTCGGCCATGGCGACGCCGATCTCGCGGTGCAGGAAGTTCGGCGCGGTGATGCTGACCGCCTCCACCCGCGGGTCGGCGGCCACCTCGCGCCAGTCCCGCGTCGTCGAGGCGAACCCGAACTGCGCGGCGGCCTCCTCCGCCCGGCCCGGCACCTCCTCGGCGACCGTCACCAGCTCCGGGACGAGGGGCAGTCGCGGATAGTGGTGCCGCACGCGTGCGTACGCCTGGGTGTGCACCCGCCCCATCCAGCCGAATCCGATGACGGCGACGCCGAGCGTGTCCACCATGAGAGCCCCTCTTTGGACCGTTCCAGAACCTGTCCAGCCCACCCTGAGCGCGGTTTCCCATGGATGTCAAGCCTTTGACAAGCAGCGGACCCACATGGAACGGTCCATCCCATGAGACCGCCGACGATCCGTGACGTGGCCGAACGGGCCGGTGTCTCCAAGTCGCTGGTCTCCCTGGTGCTGCGCGGCTCCGACCAGGTGCGCCCCGAGAAGCGGGAAGCGGTGCTCCGGGCCGCCCGGGAGCTCGGCTACCGGCCCAACGCCGCCGCCCGCAGCCTCAGCGAACAGCGCACCCGCACGGTCGGTGTCCTCCTCAACGACCTGCGCAACCCCTGGTTCGTCGATCTCCTCGACGGCCTGAACTCCCTGCTGCACGCCCACGGTCTGCACATGCTGCTGGCCGACGCGCGCCTGAACCGCCGCACCGGCCAGGACCCGGCCGACCCGCTGCTGGACCTGCGCGTCGACGGGCTGGTCGTGGTCGGCACCCTGCCCGACCCGGCGGCCCTCGGCGCGGTGGCCGCGCGCATGCCGGTCGTCCTGGCGGGCGCCCGTGAGCCGGTGCCGCCCGGGGTGGACCAGGTCGCGGGCGACGACGAGAAGGGCGCCCGGCTGGTCACCGAGCACCTCATCGGCCTCGGCCACCGCCGCATCGCACACCTCGCCGGCTACGGCGCAGTCGGCGAACTGCGCCGCCGCAGCTTCGAGGCGACGATGCGGGAGCACGGCCTGGCGGACCGGGCCGTCGTCGAGACCGGCGACATGACCGAGGAGGGCGGCTACCGCGCGGCCGTCCGCCTCCTCAACCGCCCCGACCGGCCCACGGCCGTCTTCGCCGTCAACGACATCACCTGCGTCGGCGCCCTCTCGGCGGCGGAGGAACTCGGCCTGCGCGTCCCGCACGACGTGTCCCTCGTCGGCTACGACAACACGAGCATCTCCCGGCTGCGCCATCTGTGGCTCACCACCGTCGACAACGCCGGCCACGAGGTCGGCCGCCGCGCCGCCCGCTTCCTCCTCGACCGTTTCGAACGACCCGGGGGAGAGGGGCGCGTGCACCTGGCGACGCCGACGCTGGAAGTCCGCGGGACGACGTTTCGTTTTCAACGAGGCTGATTCCGGCGGGATTTCCCAAGTCGCCGCCCCTGGTACGCGGGACTAGAATTTATCCCGACACCCCCAAATCCGAGAGTGCCAAGGCGGCTTGGCGTTTTCTTCTCTTTCCCTCCACGTTCGCTGGAGGAGGCATCCCATGAATGCGCACCACGCCGAACAGCAGAGGAACATGCCGGGCCCGGAGGCCGACAAGCCGCTGAGAATGGTTCCGGATGTGGGTGAACACACGGACGCCGACGGTGTTCTGCGGGCCTACGCGGATCCCGGGGCGACCCTGACCCGCGCGCCGACGGCTCGCAAGGCCATCGACCGTTTCATGAAGGCGCGCTCCCAGGACCTCAGGACCGAGCGCATCGACCTGCGCGAGGTGAATTCCGCCGAAGGCGCGGCCACCCTGCGCGTCCGCTACCAGCAGTTCCACCACGACCTGCCGATCGTGGGCGCCACCGTTCAGGCCGTGGCCGATGTGCAGCAGGCCGCCGTCATCCAGGTCGATCACACGGCGGAGGTCGATGTCACGGATGCCCCCGACCCCGGCACGGCCCAGCCGCTCGACGCCGTGCGGAAGAACGCCCTCGCGCCGTTCCAGGTCGATTTCGCATCCGCCGGAATCGTCAGGGACGAGCTGGTGTACCTGCGGGACACGGACAGGCCCCCGTTGCCGGAAACCGACTATCCCACCGCGTCGATCGCCCTGCTGAAAAAGGGGCAGAAGCCCGACGGCGCCCTCCATCTCGTCCACGATCTGCTCGTCGAGACCACCGGCCCCTTCGAGCATTTCCGGGTCGTCATGGACGCCGTCTCCGGCAAACTGCTCTGGCTCGCCCTCGCGGGGAAATACGTAACGGCCGGCCTCAGGGTCTTCATGCCCGACCCCGTGACCGCGTCCGACGACGCCACCGTGCACGGCGGTTCCAGCGCGGCCACCCTCGACACCTCCTGCCGGGACGTCCAGGCGGAGGTCGCTCCGGCCGCCGGGGGCAGGTTCCGGCTCGACGGGGACTGGTTCCGGTGCACCGACTGGGACACCCCGGCCTTCCCCCAGCCGGAGGAGACGTCGCCGGACTTCACCTACCGGCCCTACCCCGCCGACCGCGCCTTCCTGAGCGCCAACGCCTACTACTGGCTCGACTCCTTCGCGCGCTATCTGCGCACCCTGGGCAATACGACGCTCAACACCAACATGGCCAAGGTCGAGGTCGACGCCCAGGCCTATGACGGCCAGGACCAGAGCGAATGGCACGGCACGCTGACACCCCCGCGGATCCGCTTCGGCGAGGGCGGCGCACCCGACGCGGGCGACCTCGGCGTCATCGGCCACGAGTACACCCACGGCGTGTTCGACTGGCTCGACGCCCAGCACGGCGGCTCCGGCTCGTACGAGCACAGCGTCTGCGACGCGCTGCCCGCGATCTACCGCGACCGGTTCAACCCCGACGGGCACCGGCGCACCGAGACGTTCCCCTTCGACAACAACGCGACCGACCGGTGGAGCACCGAGCGACGGCTCGATGTCCCCCAGCGCTTCGACGCTCCGGCGTTCAACGGCTTCGGCGTCAACCTGCGCAACTCGATGCTCGGCACGGCACTGTGGCGGTGCTATCTGGGCATGGGAGGCGACTCGCCCGATCCCGCCGTACGGATCGCGGCGGCCGACGCGATCAACAGGACGATGCTGGAGATGCTGCTCATCGTGCCGGACGACACCTCCTCGGCGCGCGGCCATGCCGTGAGCATGGCCAGGGGCTGCATCACCGCCGACTCCTCGCTCACCGGCGGCCTCTACAGCAAGGTGTTGGACGAGGCCTTCGTGAACCAGGGGCTGTGGGCGCCGCGGCCGGTGGACGTCTACATCGGCGACAACCCCGCCGACCTCGGCACCGTGCCGAGCGGTGTCCCGTTCTGGGAGTCGCCGGACATCTGGGTCCGCAACAACGACATCAGTACGGGCGACAATCCCGAGCTCGGCCACGAGCCGCCCGTCAACGACCGGCCCAACTTCCTCTATGTGCGGGTGCACAACCGAGGGACCCAGGAGGCCGCGAGCGGAGCGTTCCAGGTGGAGGCGTTCCGGTGCGATCCGGGCACGGGGATGCTCTGGCCGACGCACTTCCGGTCGCTGGGCACGGTGGTGATCGACCAGCCGATCCCCGCGGGCGGGGCGGTGCGGGTGGGACCCCTCGTGTGGACCCCGCAGATCGCCGACCACGAATGCCTGGTCGCCGTCGTGCACGGCGCCCCCGACCCCGCCATCACCGCCACCCTCAACGGGCCCGTGCCGCACGGGCACCTGGTGCGGTTCGACAACAACGTGGCGCAGCGCAACGTGGCGCCGCAGCTCGTCACACCGGGCGGCAAGACGCACATGTCGATCACGCTGCGCGGCGGCCTCGCCAAGACCGCCGGTTCCTGGCACTTGGACGCGACCGCCCTGCCGGACGACAGCCGGGTCTCGATCCGCACGCTGACCCGCGTCACGCGGGACGCGGAGCTGACCGGCTGCACCGTGACCGAGGCGGGCGCGGTGCGCTCGACGCTGGAGATGCCCGGAGGCGGGACGGCCGTCGTCGACGGGTTCACGCTGGAGCCCGACGACCGGGTGGCGGCCGACATCACGATCGACTTCTCCCAGCACGCGGAGCACCTCCGGCTCTATCCCTTCGTGGCCACCCAGTACCAGGACGGGCAGATCGCGGGGCGGATGACCATCCAGATCACGGCCGTGAAGGAACTGGAGGACTTCTTCTTCGGCAACCCGCGCAGCGGCGAACTGCACGTCTCCACCTGCCCGCACTGGTCCAGGCTCGGCGCCGGCGGCAAGGTGCCCTTCCTGCGCGCCGAGGACGCGCTCGCCCGCGGCTACAGCGGCTGTGCCTACTGCCAGCCCGCCCTCCACACCGGCTGAGGAGGCAGGAGATGGACCGCGACGTGCTCGAGGGCCTGCCGCTCGCGCCACCGCTCAAGGGCCACCCGCCCAGCCCCGCCGAACCCTTCGTGTCGGCGGAACGCGGTGTGACGGGCAAGCGTGCGGACGAGTCGATCGCCCCGCTCGTCGCGTCGGTGTCGGCGGACGAGCTGCGCGACACCGTGGAGGCACTGGCGAACTTCCCGACGCGGCACACCTTCTCACCGTTCATCGGACCGGCCGCCGACGAGGTCGTGGACCGGCTGTCGGCGGCGGGATACCCGGAGGTGACCAGACGCACCTGGACCAACGCCGGTCACAGCGCCGACAACGTGATCTGCACCAAGCCCGGCACGGCGGCCGACGGGCCCGTCATCATCCTGTGCGCCCACTACGACTGCCGCATGCAGGACCCGGACGACGCCGCGGCCCGCGCACCGGGCGCGGACGACAACGCCAGCGGGGTGGCCGCGACCCTCGAGATCGCCCGCCTGCTCGCCCCGGTCGCCCTGGACGGCACGGTTCAATTCGCGGCCTTCTCCGGCGAGGAACAGGGACTGTGGGGCGCCACGGCGTACTCGGCGGCGCTCCAGGCCGCGGGGGCCGCGCCCTGCCGGGTCGTGAACCTGGACATGGTGGGCAGACCTCCGCAGGACGGCACCGTGACGGTGGAGCGCGACCTGGGGAACGCCGTGCCGGGCAACGACGCCGCCTCGCACGCCTTCGGCGCGGTCATGGCGCAGGCGGCGGCGGACCACACGGCGCTGCCGGTGCGCCTCGGCCCCATCTTCGCCAGTGACTACATGCCGTTCGAAGCGCGGGGAGACGTGGCGATCGGTGCGTACGAAGGGGAGGGGAACCCGCACTACCACCGGACCTCCGACGCTCCGGACACGCTCGACTACGGCTATCTCGCCGACATCACGAGGTTCACCCTGGCGACCGTACTCACCGAAGCCCTCCCTGACTGAGCACCTGCGAGCAATCTGGCCGACGAAATTGTTGACAATCTTGTTTGGCTAGATTTAGGTTCGACAGGCACTCACTCAGGGAGGGCAACGCATGCCGACTCAAGCCCGTCCGAGCACCGGAGAGCAGGCCAAGCAGCACGCGCTCGCGCAGCTGCGGCAGGCGATCCTGCACGGCGAGATGGCACCGGCGCAGCGGCTGGTGGAGAACGAACTCGCCGAGCAGTTCGGTGTGACGAGGGCCAGCATCCGGGCGGCACTGATCGATCTGGAGGCCCAGGGACTGGTCGAGCGGATCCGCAACCGCGGTTCGCGGGTGCGGGTGGTGACCGTGGAGGAAGCGGTCGCCATCACCGAGTGCCGCATGGCCCTGGAAGGGCTGTGCGCGGCGAAGGCGGCCGTGGCGGCGAGCGACGAGCAACTGGCCGAACTGACCGCCCTCGGCACGGCGATGACCAAGGCCGTGGCCGACGGCGAACCGGTCACCTACTCGGACCTCAACCACGAACTGCACGCCCGCGTCCGGGAGTTCTCCGGCCAGCGGACGGCCGTGGAACTGCTGGAGCGGCTCAACGCCCAACTGGTGCGCCACCGCTTCCAGTTGGCACTGCGGCCGGGGCGCCCCCAGCAATCCCTGAACGAGCACCTGGCCATGATCGAGACGATCAGGGCCAGGGACCCGCAGGCGGCCGAGGCGGCCGTCCGCGCCCACCTCGGCAGTGTGATCGAGGCGCTGCGCGACTGAGAGACGCGAGGCGGGCGCGCACCTGTCCAGCAAGGAGACGCAGCATGACCCACGGCAACGCGCCCGCCACCTCTCCACCACGGTCCACCCTCGCCGTCACCGCGCACGCGGGCGACTTCGTGTGGCGGGCGGGCGGCGCCATCGCCCTGGCCGCCTCCCGGGGCGAGAAGGTCACCATCGCGTGCTTGACGTTCGGCGAGCGCGGGGAGTCCGCCAAGGCCTGGCGCGAAGGGAAGAAGCTCGAGGAGATCAAGGCGATACGCCGCGAGGAGGCCGAGCGGGCCGCCGCCGCCCTCGGCGCCGAGGTCCGCTTCTTCGACGCCGGCGACTACCCGCTCCTCGTCACCCCCGAGCTGACCGACCGGCTCGTCGCGGTCTACCGGGACGTCCAGCCCGACATCGTGCTCACCCACCCGGCGGACGACCCGTACAACGGCGACCACCCGGCCGCCCACCGCATGGCCCTGGAGGCCCGGATCCTCGCCCAGGCCATCGGCTACCCGGGCGAGGGCGACATCATCGGCGCCCCGCCGGTCTTCTGCTTCGAACCGCACCAGCCCGAGATGAGCGGCTTCCGGCCCGAGGTGCTGCTCGACATCACCGACGTCTGGGAGACCAAGCGCGAGGCCATGGAGTGCCTCGCCGCCCAGCGGCACCTGTGGGACTACTACACCGACCTCGCCGTCCGCCGCGGCGTCCAGCTCAAGCGCAACGCGGGCCCCAACCTCGGCCTGCCGCACCAGACCCTGGCCGAGGCCTACATGCGCCCCTACCCGCAGATCGCGAAGGAGCTGGCATGAGCGGCGTCATCGTCACCGACCCGCCCAAGGCCCACCCCGAGGACGTCGAGGCTCTCGCCGGGTACGGCGTCGCCACCGTGCACGAGGCCATGGGCCGCACCGGACTGCTCGGCCCGGGCCTGCGCCCCGTCCAGCAGGACACCCGGGTCGCGGGCACCGCCGTCACGGTGCTCAGCTGGCCCGGCGACAACCTCATGCTCCACGCCGCCGTGGAGCAGTGCGGCCCGGGCGACGTCCTGGTGGTGACCACCACCTCGCCCTCCACCGACGGCATGTTCGGCGAACTGTTCGCCACAGCTCTGCTCCAGCGGGGCGTGCGCGGCCTGGTCATCAACGCCGGCGTCCGCGACACCGCCGAACTGCGCGCCCTGGGCTTCCCCGCCTGGGCCGCCGCCGTCTGTGCCCAGGGCACCGTCAAGGCCACCGGCGGCTCGGTCAACGTGCCGGTCGTGATCGGCGGCCAGGTGATCCGGCCCGGCGACGTGATCCTCGCCGACGACGACGGCGTCGTGGTCGTCCCCCGCGAGCGGGCCCGGCGCGCGGCCGAGGCCTCCGAGGCCCGCGAGCGCAAGGAGGCCGCCACCCGCGCCGCCTTCCTCGACGGCCAACTGGGCCTGGACCGCTACGGGTTGCGCGAGCAGCTCGCGCGGCTCGGCGTGACGTACACGTCCTACGAGGACCATCTGCGGTCCGGGGAGCGGCCGTGACCGTGCGCTGCATGCTGATGCGCGGCGGCACCTCCAGGGGCGCCTACTTCCTCGCCGAGGACCTGCCTGCCGACCCGGACGCCCGCGACGCGCTCCTGCCGCGCGTCATGGGCGGCCCCGACGAACGGCAGATCGACGGCCTGGGCGGCGGGCACCCGCTCACCAGCAAGGCCGCCGTGGTGTCGCCCTCCACCGACCCGCGCGCCGACGTCGACTACCTGTTCCTCCAAGTGGCCGTCGACCGACCGGAGGTGAGTGACCGCCAGAACTGCGGAAACATCCTGGCCGCTGTCGGCCCGTTCGCCGTCGAACGCGGACTGGTCCCGGCGGGGGAGGAGCGGACCGTCGTCCGGATCCGCATGGTCAACTCGGGCGACCTCGCGACGGCGTCCTTCGCCACCCCGGGCGGCCGGGTGGACTACACGGGGGACACCGAGATCGCCGGCGTCCCCGGCACCGCCGCCCCCGTGACCCTCGAATTCCCGCCCGGCGAAGGCGCGTTGCTCCCCACCGGCAACGCCCGGGACGACATCGACGGCGTCCGCGTCACCTGCGTGGACAACGGCATGCCGACCGTGCTGATGGCGGCCGCCTCCCTCGGCCTCACCGGCTACGAGACACCCGCCGACCTGGAAGAGAACACCGTCCTCACCGACCGGCTGCACGCGATCCGGCTGAAGGCGGGCCGGCTCATGGGGCTCGGCGACGTGGCGGACACGACCGTGCCCAAACTGACCCTGCTGGCCCCGCCCCGCGACGGCGGCGCGGTCACCACCCGCACCTTCATCCCTCTACGCTGCCACCCCTCGATCGGCGTGCTCGGCGCGGCCGGTGTCGCCGCCGGACTGCGCGTCGAGGGCGGCGTCGGCGCGGACCTCGCCCACCTGCCCGCCGGAAGCGACCGGGTGCGCCTCGAACACCCCACCGGCTTCCTGGACATCGAGTGCGCCGTCGGCACCGACACCGCGGGCAGGCCCGTGGCCCGCCGTACGGCCGTGGTGCGCACAGCCCGCAAGATCTTCGACGGCACCGTGTTCCCCGCCCCCGCTCACCCCCTCAAGGACTCCCGATGACCCCGCCCCTGGGCGACATCGCCCACATCGGCCACACCCAGCTCTTCACCCCCGACCTGGACGCCAGCGTCGCCTTCTTCACCGACTACCTGGGCCTCACGG
Organism: Streptomyces purpurascens; assembly: GCF_045040895.1. NCBI lineage: Bacteria > Bacillati > Actinomycetota > Actinomycetes > Kitasatosporales > Streptomycetaceae > Streptomyces > Streptomyces purpurascens. Next base: position 8,072,673 of record NZ_CP108341.1, read on the forward strand.
TCAGCGGCCAGGAGGGCGGCACGGTCCATCTGCGGACGTACGACGACTACGAGCACCACAGCCTGGTCCTCACCGCCCGCGACCGGCCGGGCCTCGGCCGGCTCGCCCTGCGCACGTCCAGCGAGGAGGCGCTGCACCGCCGCGTGCGGGCGGTCGAGGAGGCCGGCGGCACCGGCCACTGGACCGAGGACGAACCAGGCCTCGGCAAGCTCTACGTCACCACCGACCCGGACGGCCACGAACACGCCCTGTACTGGGAGAGCGAGTACTACCGGGCTCCCGGCGAGCTGAAACCCGCGCTGAAGAACCAGCCGCAGGCCAAGCCCAACCGCGGAGTCGGCGTACGGCGACTCGACCACGTCAACTTCCTCGCCGCCGACGTCCTCGCGAACGCCGAGTTCCAGCAACACGTCCTCGGCGCCCGGCCGACCGAGCAGATCCGGCTCGACTCCGGCCGCATCGCGGCCCGTTGGCTGACCTTCACCGACAAGTCCTACGACGTCGTCTACACCGAGGACCGGACCGGCACGACGGGGCGCCTGCACCACATCGCCTTCGCCACCGACACCCGCGAGGACATCCTGCGCGCCGCCGATCTCGCCATCGACACCGGCGTGTTCATCGAGACGGGCCCGCACAAGCACGCCATCCAGCAGACGTTCTTCCTGTACGTCTACGAGCCCGGCGGCAACCGCGTCGAACTGTGCAACCCGCTCACCCGCCTCGTGCTGGCCCCCGACTGGCCGCTGATCACCTGGACCGAGGCGGAGCGCGCCAAGGGCCAGGCCTGGGGGCTGAAGACCATCGAGTCCTTCCACACGCACGGGACACCGCCGATCGCCTGAGGGAACACCTTCCACACGAGAGGTAGACCAACGATGCCCTCTTCCCCCTCCCTGACCATGCGCGGCAGCAGACTCGCCCTCCTGGTCGTGGCCCTGTGCTGGCTGGCCGTCCTCTTCGACGGCCTCGACATGTTCATCTACGGCTCGGTACTGCCCCACATGCTGGCGGAGCGGGCCCTCGGCATCACGCCGGACCAGGCCGGAGACCTCGGCAGTTACGCCACCTTCGGCATGCTGGTCGGCGCCCTCACCGCGGGCACGGTCGCCGACCGGATCGGCCGCAAGAAGCTGATGGTCGGCTGCGTCGCCCTCTTCTCACTGGCCTCCGGCCTGTGCGCGACGGCGAACGGCATCGCGGTGTTCGGCCTCGGCCGCACTCTCGCCGGCGTCGGCCTCGGCGGCCTGCTGCCCACCGCGATCAGCATGGTCTCCGACTACGCCCCACGAGGCCGCGGCGCCCTCACCATCGGCCTGCTGATGACGGCCCACCACGCCGGCGGCATCCTCTCCGCCTACGTGGCCCTGTGGGTCGTCGAGCCGCTCGGCTGGCGTGCCGCCTTCTGGGTATGCGTCGCCCCGCTGCTCTTCGTGCCGGTGCTCGCGAAGTCCCTGCCCGAGTCGCTCGGCTTCCTGCTCGCCAAGGGCCGCACCGAGGAGGCGCACGCACTGGCGAGCCGCTACGCCGTCGAACTCCCCCCGGCGAAGGCGGGAGACGGCGCACCCGCCCCCTCCCGCTGGGACTCCCTGGCCCACCTGTTCCGCGGCGGCGAGTGGATCCAGACCCTGCTCTACTGGGTCGCGTCCTTCGGCGGCCTGCTCCTGGTCTACGGCGTCGCCACCTGGCTGCCCACCCTGATGCGCGGCCAGGGCTACGAACTCGGCTCCGCCCTCACCTTCGTCGTCCTGTTCAACTTCGGCGGCATCGTCGGCATGCTGGTGGCGGGCCGCGCCTCCGACTGGTTCGGTGCCCCGCGCATCTCGGCGATCTGGTTCGCGCTGACCGCCGTCGGCGTCTTCCTGCTCAGCATCCGGATGCCGCTCGCGCTGACCTTCACGGTCGTCTTCCTCACCGGCGTCTTCCTCAACAGCGCCCAGACCATGATCTACGCGACCGTCTCCATCCGCTCGGCCCCTCAGAGCCGCGCCACCGCCGTCGGCTGGACCTCCGGCATGGGCCGCTTCGGCGCCGTCTTCGGGCCGTGGCTCGGCGGCCAGCTGCTCGCCGCGAACAAGGGCGACTGGGGCTTCACCGCCTTCGCGCTGGCGGGCCTGTCCTCCATGGTCTTCATCGGCCTGGCCGCGATACGCGGTGCGCGCCGGCCGGCCGGGGACAGCACGGGCCGGGCGCTGATCGGCGCGCACTGACAGGGGATGCGAACCACGGGGCATTGACGGACATCAGGCGATAAGGGGCACATCGACCGGTGTCCGTCTCAACCCGTATGCCCTGGTAGGGAGTTGCCGTCGACTTAGCGTATTGTTCGCGGCATATGCCCGGGAGTTGAGCTCCCCAGGGCGCGCGATCGCGCAGGCGAAGGGGGACCACGACGTGGACGAGACGCGGCACCGACCCGTCCGGCGTGCCGGACTGATCGGGGGTGCCGTCCCGGCAATCCTGGCCGTCGCGGCCTGCGCCGGACACGCGACCAAAGCGGAGATCCCCTGGTGGGCCGTCCTCGCCGTCGCCGTCTCCGCCGCGGGCCTCGCCGGCCGGACCGGCGCCCAGATCGACCGCGGCCGCGGCCCCCGGGACGAGCTCCTGGACCCCGGTGAGGCGCGAGGGCCGCGGGGCTGAGGCTCCTCCCCGGGTGCGGTAGGGTTGACCTGCGTGATCACGCGGTTCACCCGCGCGAGGCGCATCGGGACGTGGCGCAGCTTGGTAGCGCACTTGACTGGGGGTCAAGGGGTCGCAGGTTCAAATCCTGTCGTCCCGACTCATAAGAGTCGCAGATGAGGGCCGGTTTCGGAGGCATCCGAAACCGGCCCTTGATCATTCTTGGGGACCAGCGCTCATGAGGTCGGCCGCTCAGCCGATGCTCACCGTCACTCCGTTGTTCGTCAGGTCCTTGACAGCCTTCTTCGACTTGCTCTTGGCGTCTTCCACACCATGCGGCTGGTAGTAGTGCTTGGCGTGGATGGAGAAGGAGAACTCGTGTCCCTCGTGGACCTGGGTTGCGAATTCGATGAGCCTCTCGGTGCAGCCGTCGCCGAACTCTTTCGAGCAGGTTCCGCGTTTGGTGGAGCACGGACTCGCGGTGAGGTTCACTATGTCGACCTTGTGTTTCGTCGTGCCGACGCTCCTCTGCCGTCCCAAGTACAGAGCGTTGTTGGTGTCGGGGTTACCCGCCGCTACGGACTGGTTGTAGTTCCAGACCAGAACTTCGAGGTAGTCGAGTAATTGATCCTCGGCATGGTCGCCCGGCGACTCCGAGAAGCCCTTGCTGCTGAATGATCCGAGCTGCACGCCATTCATCGAGGCCTCCAGGGTGACGCTGTACCTGGGACTCTCCTCGACATCCTCGCCCGGGAGGTAGTGAGCGGCGGGCACCCGCTGCACGGTCCCGGTCGGAGTGAGTCTCTGACCGTGCCCGCACCCCGGCCCGTGCTGATGAGGCCCGCCGGTCTCCGTCATCCGCTGGACGGTGTCGCCGGCGACGGAGGGGGCCGTGCTCTCGCCGGCGGCCCACGCGGCGCCGTCGATTCCGGCGGAACGTTCGGAACCCTGGCGGGGATCGGTGGTGGAGAGGCCGGCGCCGTTGCTGTGGCCGGTTTCAGGGATGCCGCGGGTGTTCTTGTCGACGTGGCTGAGTTCGTGGCCGATGGTCTCTTCGTTGCCGGCGGCCTCGGCGGACAGGAAAATGTGGTTGTTGATGGTCATGGCCTGGGCGCCCATGGCGGCGGTGGCGCGTTGGGCGATCGCGTCGCGGTGGACGCGGGTGGAGGCGATCTTGTCGTTCTGGAAGAACGGCACGGCCTTGGCCGTGACGGAGGAAGGCAGGGACTCGCTGGGGGAGTTCCAGGCGGCGGCCACCAGGGCCGCCTGCCCCTCGGAGCTGGTGTCCGGCACCGCCTCGTGGGCGTGCCCGTCCTCCTCAGCGGCGCGCGCGACCGTACTGCTCACGGAACGCTGGACCTGCGTACCTTGCGTCTGATGACCGCAGCCGGGGCCATGCTGGTGCTGTGCCCACGCGTGCCCGGCACCGCGCAGCATCTGAACCACGCCCCCGTTGCCGGCGGAGCCCTGCAGATCGAGCATCCGCTGCACAGCCGGATGCGCGGGGTGAGGTGCCGGTCTGACGCGCTCGAGCGCCCCCCTCTTCCGGGCCTCGGCCTTGTTGCTGTCGTCCCGGGTCAAGCCCATCTGCGTTCCTCCGGCGAACAAGGGGTGAGTCAACTGATTCACCCTGCCGTAGGGAGCCCGTACGGCTCCAGGGACGCAAGGGCAGACTCGCGGACCAAGCGGGCAGTCAATGCCCTGCCCGTTGGCCCTGACGTGTGCGGTGCCCCGGCGTATTGGCGTCCACCGGCCCCACTCGCCGGTCACCGGGCTGACGCTTACTGCGGGACCGCACGTGGCCGGAGCGCACCTGTGCGTTCCGGCGACGCCGCCCGTCGAGTCGACCGACCCTCGGCGACCTCTGAGCCGCGACGGCCCCGGGCCCACCATGCGGCAGGCCCGGGGCCGGGTGATCCAGATGCGGCTCAGGGGTTCAGTACTGCTCGGTCTCCACGAAGCCCGCGTCCGCGTCATGGTTCGCGCCAAGGGCGTCGGCGGCGGCGGCCGGGTCGAATCCGGGCGGGCTGTCCTTCAGGCCGAGGCCCATGCCGGCCAGCTTCGCCTTGACCTCGTCGATCGACTTCGCACCGAAGTTGCGAATGTCGAGCAGGTCCGCCTCGGAACGAGCCATGAGCTCACCCACGGAGTGGACGCCTTCACGCTTGAGGCAGTTGTACGACCGGACGGTGAGCTCGAGCTCCTCGATCGGCAGCGCCAGATCAGCGGCGAGGGCGGCGTCCGTCGGGGACGGACCCATGTCGATGCCCTCGGCGTCGATGTTGAGCTCACGGGCCAGACCGAACAGCTCGACCAGGGTCTTGCCGGCCGACGCCATCGCGTCACGCGGACGCATGGCCTGCTTGGTCTCGACGTCGACGATCAGCTTGTCGAAGTCGGTCCGCTGCTCGACACGCGTGGCCTCGACCTTGTACGTGACCTTGAGCACCGGCGAGTAGATCGAGTCGACCGGGATCCGGCCGATCTCCTGGCCGACCTGCTTGTTCTGCACGGCGGAGACATAGCCACGGCCACGCTCGACCGTCAGCTCCATCTCCAGCTTGCCCTTGCCGTTCAGGGTCGCCAGAACCAGGTCGGGGTTGTGCACCTCGACACCGGCCGGGGGCGCGATGTCGGCGGCGGTGACCAGACCCGGGCCCTGCTTGCGCAGGTACATCACGACCGGCTCGTCGTGCTCCGAGGAGACGACCAGCTGCTTGATGTTGAGGATCAGGTCGGTGACATCCTCCTTGACGCCCGGCACGGTGGTGAACTCGTGCAGGACACCGTCGATACGGATGGACGTGACCGCCGCACCCGGGATCGAGGACAGCAGGGTCCGGCGGAGGGAGTTGCCGAGGGTGTAACCGAAGCCCGGCTCCAGCGGCTCGATCACGAACCGGGAACGGAACTCGTCGACGACCTCTTCGGCCAGGGACGGACGCTGAGCAATCAGCACGGGTGTTGCCTCCAGTGGTTTCGCGCCCGCTATGTGACGCCGTAGACACCAAGAAGGGTACGGCCGAAACGGTCTCCGCAGACGCCGAACCGCCCGTCGCCCTCTGGTGGGCCGCGGCCCCCGTTCCGGGCCTACCCTGGTGGTGGCCTCCCGTACGGACGTTACGACAAGCGAGTGTATGTCCTCCTCGGTGCCGTCCCCTTCGTCGCGATCCGGCCATGGCTCCGCTGAGGACCCCGGCCGTCCTCAGCCGTCCAGCAGCGTGGCCACCAGGCGTGTCATGCGGGGTCGTGGGTCAGGTGTGCCCGGCCAGCTCGTCATCAGGAGGTGGTGGGCGGTGCCGACGATGGCGAGGGCCACAGTGCTCGAGTCGAGGGTCTCCGGCACCCGGCCGAGTCGCTGCTCGGCCGCCAGATAGGTGGCGACGGCCTCCTCGATCGCGGTGAGGCCGGACGCCCCGCCCTCCAGGGCCTCGCGGATTCGCCGCGTGGTGGCGGGTCGGCTCATGGCCAGGCCCGAGAGAGCCGGGCCGGCGGAGTCGAACAGGGCGAGGGTGACGGTGTCGAGGTTCCGCGCCACCGTGTCCTGCCCTGTGAGCTGCGACAGTGCCTGTGCCTTCGCCGCCGTCCGCGCGAACCGGTCGAGGCAGAGCTCGGCCACGAACTCGTCGAGCCCCGCGAAGTGCGTATGCAGCAGCCCTTTGGCGCAGCCCGCCTCGGTGGTGATGGCCCGGCTGGTGAGCGCTCCGGGCCCGTCCCTCTCCACGACGCGCTCGGCCGCCGCGAACAGCCGCTCGCGAACGTCCGGCGTCGCCACTCCGCGTGGTGACATGAGCCTCGCTTCCGTTCTGATTCCGCCGCCCGCCAGGGGCGCAACTCCGCGGATGGTACCGGGGATTGCCAGTTTGGGCATGTGCCCATACTGTTTGGGCGCATGCCCATTGTTCATCGATCACCCCAGGAGGCTCTCGTGCCGGACGTCGTCAACACCGAGCAGGCACTGGCGTGGAACGGCCCGGAAGGGTCCCACTGGGCCCGTCACCAGGACCGCTGGAACGCCGTGAACGAGGGCTTCGACGAGCCGCTGCTCGATGCTGCCGGGATCAGCGGGGACCACCGGGTCCTCGACGTTGGTTGCGGCTCTGGGCAGACCACGCGCCTCGCCGCGCTCAGAGTGCCCCGGGGGCATGTGCTCGGCCTCGATCTGTCCGGCCCGATGCTGACCGAGGCGCGGGGCCGCGCGGAGCGGGAGGGCATCACGAACGCGTCCTTCGTGCAAGGCGACTCCCAGGTGTACCCCTTCGAGGAGGGCTCGTTCGACGCGGCGGTCAGCCGCTACGGGGTGATGTTCTTCGCCGATCCGGTAGCGGCCTTCGGCAACGTCGGCCGGGCGCTCCGGCCCGGCGGGCGCCTGGCGTTCGTCTGCCCGGCCGACGCCACGCTCAACGGCTGGGTCGCGGCGATGGCATCGCTGCGCGACCTCCTGCCCGTCGGCGACTTCGGACGGCCGGGGCTGCCCGGCATGTTCTCCCTGGCCGCCCCGGATCGTATCCGCGACGTACTCGCCGCGGCCGGATTCACCGGCATCGGCATCGACCGGAGTCGGGCGTACGGGACATGGGGGCGCGGAGCCGAGGACGCGGCGGCCTTCCTGCTGGGCACCGGCCCCGGCCGCCACCTGATGGAGCAGGCCGACGCGGCCGCGCGATCCCACGCCCGCCGCGTCCTGACGGACCATCTGCGTGCCCAGGAGGTGGCGGACGGCACGGTCCGGCTGCTCAGCACCTCGTGGCTGGTCACGGCGGACCGCCCGACTGACTCATCGGACGGGCCCTGGACGAACTGTTCGCGGTCTCGTTGATCACGGCGCATCCGGTCAAGGGCAAGGCGGCCGATCTGCACATGTCCATATTCGATGCGATATGTCCTTGATGTTGCTTTAAAGGTGGTCTTTAGTGTTCGTCGAGAGGGATGCGCTGCGAGGTCCGAGTCCCGTGCCACCGTCCGGAAGCGAGGTGTGGAGCGCGTGCACGCGAGGGGACGTCCCCGAGGGACGCGATGGCTGCGGGCGTTCGCCGTACTGCCGTTGCTGGCGTCGGTGCTCGCGGCCTGTGGCAGTGACGAGGGCTCCGGTACGCCCACCCTCAACTGGTACAACTTCCCCGACGACTCCGGTGCGCTCCAGAAGGCGGCCGACCGGTGCGGCCAGGCCTCGGGCGGCCGCTACCGGATCAGCTACAACAAGCTCCCGCGCGCCGCGGACGGCCAGCGCCAGCAGATGGTCCGCAGGCTCGCCGCCGAGGACGACTCGCTCGACATCCTGGGTTTGGACGTCACCTGGGCGGCGGAGTTCGCCGAGGCGCGCTGGATCCGGGAATGGACGGGAGCGGCGAAGCGGCAGGCCGTCGAGGGCACCCTGCGCGTACCGCTGCGGACCTCGATCTGGAAGGGCAAGCTGTACGCCGTCCCGTACAACACCAACACCCAGCTCCTGTGGTACCGCAAGGACCTGGTGCCCACCCCGCCCAGAACCTGGGCCGAGATGCTGGACATGGCCGGCGCCCTCGCCCGGCAGGGCAAACCGCACTTCGTCGAGATCCAGGGCGCCCAGTACGAGGGCCTGACCGCCTGGTTCAACACGCTGATCAACAGCGCGGGCGGCTCCATCCTCAACGCGAGCGCGACCGCGCCTTCCCTCGGTCCTCCCGCCGTGCGGGCCGCCGGGATCATGCGTGATCTGGCGAAGTCCCCGGCCGCGGACCCCTCCCTGCCCAACCAGATGGAGGACCAGAACCGCCTCGCCATGGAGTCGGGGGTGGCGGCGTTCGAGCTCAACTACCCGTTCGTCTATCCGTCGATGAAGGCGAACAACCCCGAGCTGTTCAAGAACTTCCGCTGGGCGCCGTATCCCCGGGTCGACGCGAACCGCCCGGCACGGCCCACCATCGGCGGCATCGACCTGGCGGTGAGCGCCTACTCGCGCTACCCCGACCTGGCCTTCGAGGCGGCGCTGTGCCTGCGCAACCGGGAGAACCAGCTCACCGCCGCGCTCGAGGGCGGTCTGCCGCCCACGCTGCGCGCCCTGTACGACGAGCCCGCGTTCATGAAGGAGTACCCCTTCTCCAAGGACGTGCTGACCGCCCTGGAGTCCGCGAGCGTGCGCCCGATCACTCCGGTCTACCAGAACGTGTCGATCGCGGTCTCCCACACGCTGTCTCCGCCGTCCGGGATCAAACCGGAGAGCTCCGTCAACACCATCAGGGAGCAGATCGACGATGCCCTGCGATCCGAGGGTGTGATCCCGTGAACCCTCTCTTCCCGCACCATTCCGTCGTCCGGCGCCGTAGTGCGCGGGCCTCGTCCTCGGGCGGCCCGAGATGAGCACGCGGGCGCAGGCGGCCGGAGCCCCGCCGCCCACCGAGGCGGGGCCGGACCGGGCGGCACTCTCCGCGGGCGCCCGGCAGGAGCGGCGGCTCGGCTGGCTGCTCTGCGCGCCCGCCGTCGTCGTCATGATCGCCGTGACCGCCTACCCCATCGGGTACGCCGTCTATCTGTCCCTCCAGCGGTACGACCTGCGCTTTCCCGGACAGGCGGACTTCGTGGGCCTGAGCAACTACGGGGCGGTGCTGTCCTCCCCGTTCTGGTGGGACGCCTTCTGGGTCACGCTGTTCATCACCGCCGTGTCCGTGGCGATCGAGCTGGTCCTCGGAATGGGGCTCGCCCTGGTGATGCACCGCACGATCTTCTGGCGCGGCGTCGTCCGCACGTCGGTCCTCATTCCGTACGGAATCGTCACCGTGGTCGCGGCCTTCTCCTGGCAGTACGCCTGGACCCCGGATCTCGGATACCTCGCAGAGCTGCTGCCCAGCGGGGAGGCTCCGCTGACCGAGCAGTGGCCCGCCCTCTGGCTGATCATCCTCGCCGAGGTGTGGAAGACGACGCCGTTCATGGCCCTGCTGCTGCTCGCGGGCCTCGCGCTGGTACCAGAGGAGACCCTGAAGGCGGCCATGGTGGACGGTGCCACCGCCTGGCAGCGCTTCACCAAGATCATGCTGCCGCTGATGAAGCCGGCCGTCCTGGTGGCACTGCTCTTCCGCACCCTGGACGCGTTCCGGATCTTCGACAACATCTACATCCTGACCGCGGGCGCCCAGGGGACCGGCTCGCTGTCGATCCTCGGGTACGACAACCTGTTCACCGCGCTGAACCTGGGCATCGGGTCGGCGATCTCGGTCCTGATCTTCATCTGCGTCGGGATCATCGCCTTCACGTTCGTCAAACTGTTCGGCACCGCCGCACCCGGCGCGGAGGTGAAGCGCTGATGGCCGCGGTGGGAAAGACGCATGGCGCCCGATGGGGTGTCCTGAACGTGGTGGTGGTGCTGTACGCCCTGTTCCCTGTGTGGTGGATCGCCGCGCTGTCGTTCAAGGACCCCGGCACCCTCACGGACGGCGACTACATCCCCAGGGACTGGACCTGGGAGAACTACCGGGGCATCTTCGAGACCTCCGAGTTCACCCGTGCGCTGATCAACTCGATCGGTATCGCCCTGATCGCCACGGTGATCGCGGTGGCGCTGGGCACCATGGCCGCCTACGCGGTGGCCCGGCTGCGGTTCCCCGGCAAGCGGGTACTCATCGGCATGTCACTGCTGATCGCCATGTTCCCGCCGATCTCCCTGGTGTCACCGCTGTTCAACATCGAGCGGATCATCGGGATCTTCGACACCTGGATCGGGCTGATCATCCCGTACATGACCTTCTCCCTGCCGCTCGCGATCTACACCCTGTCGGCGTTCTTCCGGGAGATCCCCTGGGACCTGGAGAAGGCCGCCAAGGTCGACGGGGCGACGCCCGCGCAGGCCTTCCGGCTGGTCATCGCGCCGCTGGCCGCGCCGGGCGTGTTCACCACGGCCATTCTCGTCTTCATCTTCTGCTGGAACGACTTCCTGTTCGCGATCTCGCTGACGTCCACCGAGGCCGCGCGCACCGTGCCGGCCGCGATCGCGTTCTTCACCGGGAGCTCCCAGTTCCAGCAGCCCACAGGGTCGATCGCCGCCGCCGCTGTGGTGATCACCATCCCGATCATCGTTTTCGTCCTGCTCTTCCAGCGGCGGATCGTCGCCGGACTGACCTCCGGGGCAGTCAAGGGCTGAACGGGGAAGGCAAGGAGGCACCACCCATGGCCGAGATCATCCTCGAGGGAGTCACCAAGCGCTTTCCCGACGGGTCCCTCGCCGTGAAGGACGTGGACCTCGACATCGCCGACGGCGAGTTCGTGATCCTGGTCGGTCCGTCCGGCTGCGGCAAGTCCACCACCCTGAACATGATCGCCGGACTCGAGGACATCACCGAGGGCACCCTGCGCATCGGAGACCGAGTCGTCAACGACCTCGCTCCCAAGGAACGCGACGTCGCCATGGTGTTCCAGAGCTACGCCCTGTATCCGCACATGAACGTCCGGGAGAACATGGGCTTCCCGCTGCGCCTGGCCAAGGTGGACAAGGACACCATCGACGCCAAGGTGACGAACGCCGCCCGGATCCTCGACCTGACCGAGCACCTGGACCGCAAGCCCGCCAACCTCTCGGGCGGTCAGCGCCAGCGGGTCGCCATGGGGCGGGCGATCGTCCGCGATCCCAAGGCGTTCCTGATGGACGAGCCGCTGTCCAACCTGGACGCCAAGCTCCGGGTACAGATGCGCACCCAGATCTCCCGGCTGCAGCGGAGCCTCGGCACGACCACCGTGTACGTCACCCACGACCAGACCGAGGCGATGACGCTGGGCGACCGTGTCGTGGTCATGAGACAGGGCCTGGTCCAGCAGATCGGCACCCCTGCCGAGCTGTACGACCTGCCGCGCAACATCTTCGTCGCGGGCTTCATCGGCTCCCCGGCGATGAACTTCGTGAACGCCGCCCTGGAGGAAGGTGCCCTGCGCTCGCCCCTGGGCGACCTGACCCTCGACGACCGTACGAGGCAGGCGCTGGAACGCCAGAACGCGCCCCGCGAGGTCATCGTCGGGCTGCGACCGGAGGCATTCGAGGACGTGGCCCTGTCGCACGACCGGGACCGGACGGGCCCGGTCTTCACCGCCACCGTGGAGGTACTGGAGTCGCTGGGCTCCGATGCGTATGTCTACTTCGCCGCGGAGGGCGGGCCCGCGACGACCGCCGAACTGGAGGAGCTCGCCAAGGAGTCCGGCCTGCGCGACACCGGCGCCGACACCAGTCACCTCGTGGCCCGCCTGGACGCCGCCACGCGTGCCCGCGAGGGCGAACCGGTAGAGCTGCTGGTCGACATGGCCAAGGCACACGTGTTCGACCCGGCGACCGGAGCCAACCTCACGCATCCAGTGCGGGCGGACTGACCGGGCACCGCCCACGCACCACCGTGACGTAGGCCACCCATGTGCATGCGCATCGGGTGTGTTTGCCGTAGTCATGGGTGGAAAGGCGCTCTGTGATCACCGGATGCGACAATCCGGTGGATAGTGACCAAGAAGCAAGAAAGAGGAGGTTCGATGTCCTCGAAGCGACGTCGCAAGAAGAAGGCCCGCCGCAAGAACGGCGCGAACCACGGCAGCCGTCCGCAGTCCTGACGAAGTCCCGCGGACGCGCCGACGCATTCGGGTGGGTGGCACATGCCACCCACCCGAATGCGTTCGCAGGCACGGTACGACCAGGTTCCGTCAGGGTCTTCAGCATCGTCCGGGCGAAGTGCTGCCACTGGGCCTCGGCCCGGGCGAGTTCCTCGGGGTCCCGCTCCACGGCCCGGCGGCGGTTCCAGAAGGTCCGTCGACCGTGCGCCCCCGCCCCGGCCGTGAACCAGGACATGGCGTGGTCGAGGACGTCACCCACCCCCATGGGCGACGTCCTCGACCGCTCCCCCGGTGCCGGACTGTGGCTCAGGTGCCCGCGCGGCGCGTAAGTGCTGTCACCAGCACATCACCGCCGTCTCGCCGGAACCCCAGGCGGAGTACAGGCGTACGCGGACGTGGTAGCGGCGGCCCTTGACGAGCCGGGCGCTGATCGTGGCGTTCTGCGCGGTCCCTCCGTCGTCCTGCCCGGCGAGGTAACGGGGCTCCCCGTCCCGCTCCTCGAAGACCACGACGACGGCGTCGCTGTCGCCGAAGGTGCCCAGCGTGTAAGTGCGGGTCTCCGGCGGGTCGATGACGAAGTCGGCCTGTTCGCCCGGGCCGAGACCGAGCGGGGCCGAGTGGAACGGCACCAGTTCGCACGGTCCCGGAGGATCCGCCGGCGGATACCAGCGGAGCACGAACTCCTTGTCGGCGGCGGACAGGGTGCCGGGCGGGTTCAGACCCGCGCGGTACTGCTCCGGCTCCAGGACCAGCCCCGACGAGAACGGGTACTCCATGATCGACTGCGGGTCCCAGACGGAGCCGTTGACCTCGTCCGGGTCGAGCTTGCGCAGAATGTTGTAGTGCGTCCTCTCCCGGCTCCAGTGGTGGGGCGGGCCCGCCAGTTCGGCGTACACCGCCTCGTCGTCCCAGTGGATGCCGGCGAACGGGCTCTGGTGCTCGTGCAGCATGCCGAGCGCGTGCCCGATCTCGTGCAGGGCCGTCCCGCGCTCCCCGGGCGCGGTCAGGTCCCAGCCGAAGTTCATGGTGCGCTCGTGCCGGCCGGCCAGGAGCGCGTCGCGGCCCACGGCCGACCAGGAGCCGTCGCCGAGCTGGAACCCGATGCGCAGTTCGGCCTCCGAGCGGTCGTCGACCTCGGCGAAGGAGATCCCGGCGCCGAGGCCCTGCCACTCCCGGAAGCACGCGCGCACCACGTCCCGCTGCTCCTCGGCGCCGGCCCACGACACGCGTCGCGTCATCCCCCTCCCCGGCACGGGGATGACGGACGCGTCGGTGTCGCCGTCGAAGAACCAGTAGTGCAGAACAGTGCCGTTGACCCACATCCGCCGACCGCTCGCGAGCGCGCTCAGCCGCTCGGCCGCCAGCCCCGGTGCGAAGGCGGGCGCCGGCGCCTGAGCCAGCGAGCAGTAGCGTGCGGTCATGGCCACAGCCTGCCCCGCGGGCCGTCCCGGGCGCCTGAGTCGGGGGCTACTCAAGTCGCCCTGTATCAGAAGTGAGTAGCCGCGCTCATGTCTGTGTGACGACTTACGAGCGGGACGCGACGACGCCCCTGGAGCTGCCCTGGCCGTTCACCGGGCGGGAGGACGAACTCGAGCTGGTCCGCAGGGCCCTGACCGGCGGACGCCGCGGCATCGTGGTGACGGGCCCGGCGGGCTGCGGCAAGACCCGCCTAGTCACCGAGGCGGTCCGCGGCACCGACTGCGCCCGGGCGGCCGGTACGCCCGAGAGCCGCGCCCTTCCCTTCGCCGCGTTCGCCCATCTGCTGCCCGAGACGGTCACCCTGCACCGCGCGGTCCGGCTCCTGGCCGGCGTACGGACATTGGTCGTGGACGACGCGCACCTGCTCGACGACGCCTCCGCCGCCCTGGTCCACCAGCTCGCCGTGCACGGCCGCACCCGTCTGCTGGTCGTCGCCACGGACGGCTCCCCGGTGCCCGGCGCGATCTCCCGGCTGTGGACCGGGGAACTCCTGCCGCGCCTCACCCTGGAACCGCCGGCCGAGGAGGAGAGCGCACAGCTCCTCACGGCCGGCGCCGGCCCTCTCGACCCGCTCACCGCAGGCCGGCTGCGCCGCCTGAGCCAGGGCGATCTACGGCTGCTGCGCGACCTGCTGGGCGCGGTGCGCGGGCGGCTCACCCACGTCCCGGGCACCGACGAACGCGCGTGGCGCGGCCCGGTGCCGCTGACCACGGCCGTGCGGGAGCGCACCGCCTGCGTCCTCGACCGCACCTGCCCCCGCGAACGCGAGACCCTGGACCGCCTCGCCTTCGCCGAACCCCTGCCGCTGCGGCTGGACGACGCGGACATCGGGGCCCTGGAAGTCCTGGAGTCCGACGGCCTGATCCGCGTCGACGACGCGGGCACCGTCCGCCTCGCGCACCCCCTGCACGGCCCGGTGCTCAGGGCCGCGGCCGGCCGGCTGCGGGCGCGCCGGCTGGCCCGGACACCGGACGTGTACGCCGCCGCCCTCGACGCCGAGTCGGCCGCACTGGCGCACGGGATCGAGCAAGCAGACGTACGGGCCGTGCCCACGCCGGTGGGGGAGTGGCTGGTCGCCGAGGGCGGCACGCTGCCGTGCGAATACGCCGCCGTACGCGCCCGGTTCGCCCGGCTGCGCGGGGAGTTGCGGGAAGCGGCGGCCTGGGCGCGAGAGGGGCTGCGCGGCACGCCCTCGGACGCGTCCTGCCAGGACGAACTCGACCGTGCCTCCGCCCAGTCGGGAGAGCCCACCCTGGACGGCCGGGGTGACCTCGACACGGTCCTCGCGGACCTCGCCGACCCCTACGACGCCGTCCGCCTCGGCGCCCCCGAGAAGGTCATCGACCGGCTCACCGGCGTCTTCGCCCGGCACGCCGACGCGCTCACCCGCGCCGACGGCCCGGCCCTGGACGAGGTCGCCGGGGAACTGGAGCGCCGCGGCTTCACGCTGTTCGCCGCCGAGGCGCACGCCCAGGCCGTGGGGGCACACCGCGATCCGCGGGCCGCCCGGCACTCCCGCACCCGGGCCGTGGCCCTGGCCCGGCGCTGCCAGGGCGCCCGCACACCGGCGCTGTCCGGGCTGGTCCTCGGCGAACTCACCGCCCGGCAGCGGCAGATCGTCACCCTCGCGGCGGCGGGCCTGAGCAACCGGCAGATCGCCGAACGCCTCACCCTGTCGATCCGCACCGTCGGCAACCACCTGTACAGCGCCTACGCCCGGCTCGGCGCGAACGACCGCGGCGCCCTGCCTTGGCTCACCGAAGTGCCGGAGGCCCAACCGGCCTGAGTCACCCGGGAGACCGGCGGCCTGACCCGCACAGGGGACGGGTCAGGCCGCCTTTCAGCCCGCCCGCGAGCCCCGCCCTCAGGCCGCCCCGAACGCCGAGAACGCCCACCCCGTGGCCTGGTGCAGCGCGTCACCCGGCAGGGCGGACCGGGCGTCGCGCAGCGCCTCCGCCAGGGACAGCCCGGCGTCGAGGCCCTTGTGCAGCGCCAGCATCAGCGGCACCACCGCGGCGTCGTTGACGGGCGCGCTGCACGCCACCACCCCGGCCGTGCCCAGCGGCAGCAACGCGGTGACCAGGCCGAGCAGTTCGTCGGCGCCGACGGAGGCGAGGCGGGCGGTGTCGCAGCAGGACAGGATGATCCGGTACGGGCTGCGGTCCAGCCGCTCGAAGTCGTGCACGACGATCGGCCCGTCGGCCATCCGCAGGGAGGAGAACAGCGGGCTGTCCGCGCGGAACGTGCCGTGCGCGGCGATATGGGCCAGGGCGGCCCCGTCCAGCTCCTCCAGCACCCGCGGCACGCGCGCCTCGCCGTCCTCCAGGACCGTCGCGCAGCCGTACCGCCCGGCCAGTTCGGGCACCTCGGCGCCGCCCGTCGCCAGGCCCGGGCCGCGTACCAGCACATGGCAGCCGTCCGGCGGCGGCGCGGTCTCCCGGGCACGCAGCCAACTGCCCGCCGACGGCGACACGCTGAGCACCCGCTCCCGCAGCGACGGCAGCAGCGCCCACGGCACCCGGTGCAGCCGCCCCGGCGGCACGACCACCACCGGGCCGCCGCCCAGCTGCGCCGCCGCCGGGCCGAGCAGCAGCTCCTCCAGCCGGCGCCCGGCCGCCTCCACCACCGGAAGGCGCGCCTCGGCCCCGGGATGGGCCAGCCGCCGCAGCCCGGCCTGTACGTGCTCGGCCTCCGTCTCCGCCTCGGCCAGCAGCCCGGCCTCGAACCTGCGCACCCGCCCCTGCCCGCACAGCAGCACCTGCACCCGCCCGTCGAGCACGGCGAGCTCCACCAGCCGTACCTCGTCGCCCAGCCGCTCCAGCAGCCTGCCGACGTCGAAGCGGTCCCCGTCCCCGGGCGCCTCGCCCCGCATGTGCAGGGTCCGGGACCGGATCTCCCGCTCCAGGCGCCGCTGTTCACGCTCCAGCGCCACAACCGGCCGCCCCTCCATCCGGGCGGCCTCCGCACGGGAGGCGATCTCGCGGAACGCGGTCATGCCGCTGAGCAGTTCCGGGTCGGCGGGCGGCCGGGTCGGCGCCGTGGACAGCACGGTGGCCCGCCAGCGCTCGCTCCACACCAGCAGCCGCCGCGGCCCGCCCGAGACCAGACTGGCCCGCTGGGCGAGCGCGGCCAGTTCAGCGCCCTGCTCGGTGGCCCGCGCCCTCAGCTCCGAGGCGCCCAGCGTCATCCGGTGGTCGTCCAGCACGTCCAGACCCCGCCGGCAGGCCTCCAGCACCCCCCGGGCCGACCCGGCGGACCGCGCCCGCAGCGCCTGCGCCGCCCAGCCCGTCATCCGCGCCAGCGGCGGACCGCCGCGCCTGCTGCGGGCGGCGACGGCCAGATGCCGCTCCGCGTCCGCGGTCCAGCCCAGGCCCAGCGCGATCCGGCCCGCCAGCAGCGACGCCTCCGGCGCGGCCGGCGCCCCGAAGGAGGCCAGCTTCTCCGCCACCGCGGCGGCGTCGGCGACCAGCCGGCCCGACCCGCGCCCCGCCGCGTGCCGCGCCTCGATCAGCACCAGCCGGGCGTGCGTCTCCCACCAGGTGCGCCGCTGCCCGGCGAACAGCCGTACCGCGAGAGCGGCACGGGCGATCGCGGTGTGCGGATCCCCGGCCAGCCGGGCGGCCCGCGCGGCGGCCAGCAGCAGCTCCGCCTTGCGCGTGGACTGCCCGCCGATCCCGTCGAGCTTCCTGATCGCCGCGTCCGCCTCGGCCAGTGCCTCGGGCGCCAGTCCGGCCGCCATCAGCACCTCGCAGCGCCGGATGTTCAGCATGAACGTCGGCGTGCCGAGCCGGGCGTACCGCTCCTCCGCCTCGTCGAGCAGCCGCAGCGCCACCGGCACGTCACCGGACCGGAACGCGGCGAGCCCCCGGCTCTCCACCGCGTCCGCCTTGTCGTGCTCCTGGCCGGTGGTGTCCCACAGCGCCTCGGCCGCGGTGAAGTCCGCCTCGGCGCGCTCCACCGACCCCAGCGCCAGATGCACGGTCGCCCGCAGGGTCAGCGCCCGCGCCGTCCAGATCACGTCCTGAGCCTGCCGCAGCACGGGAACCGCCCGGCGTACGTCCTCCAGCGCCTCGCGATGCCGGCCGAGCACCCACCACACGTACGCCCGCCGGTACAGCACCCGCGCCCGCGTGTGCCCGGCGCCCCGCGCGACCCCCCGCTCGAACGCCGCCAGGCCCTCCCGGGTCCGCCCCGCGTGCACCAGCGCCACGCCCAGCGTCGCCAGCACGTCCGCCTCCCGGTCGGCCGAGTCCGCGCGCGCCGCGAAGTCCCGGGCGCGCCGCAGATGGTTCAGCGCGAGCCGCAGATCGCCGAAGTCCCGCTGCCAGATACCGATCACCTGATGGGCGACGGAGGCGTGCAGCGGGTCGGGGTCGGCGTCGAGCAGCGCCCGAGCCCTCGCGAGAGCCTCGCCCGGATCGGCGAACACCATCGGCAGCAGTGCCGCCACCGAGTCGCTTCCCGCTGTCACTCCTCGGATGGTAGTGGCCCCCGACCACACCACACAGGCTCGGCGCTGTATCAAATGACCGCCCGGCGGCTCATGTCGAGGAGGATCGGCGCGTACGGACGACCGCTCCGCCGCACCGACCGACGCCGTCGCCCAGTGGGAGGACCCGCCATGGCACCTCAGCGATTCCACGAGCAGTTCGATCAGATCCAGCGCTCGATGCCGGACGTCCCCCTCGCGATGGGCCCGGACGACTCGGCCGAGTTCATGTACGAGAAGGGCGTCGTCCTCGTCCGCGACGGCGAAGAGGCCGGCATCGTCGAGGACACCGTACGGGCGCACTTCACGGCGGCACCCGATCTCGACCAGGACCAGGTCCGCCGCGCCGGCCCGCGGGCCAACCGCAGCGGCATCACCCGGATCCGGGTCGGCGACCCCGGTGAGGGCGGCCGGGAAGCCGACCGCGCCGTCGCCCAGGCGCTGCGGTCCGTGCGCGAACGGGAGGACCGGGCCGGGCACCGGATGGCCGCCCGCAACCATGTCGTCCACATCGCGGTCAACGCCTGCCCCGGCGACGAACCGGTCCCCGTCCCGCTCAGCGAGCCGCTCAACCCGGCACCCGCCGACACGGCGTACGACCCGGACACCGCCGTCGGCGTCCTCGTCGTCGACACCGGGCTGATGAAGGACTACCGCTCCTGCGGCCTGCTCTCCCACACCGGCGGCGACGCCCAGGTCCAGGAGTGCGACGACCAGGGCATCCTCCAGCAGTACGTCGGCCACGGCACGTTCATCGCCGGGCTCGTCGCCGCCGTCGCGCCCAACACCGACATCACCGTGCGCGGCAGCCTCAACGACGCGGGCGCCATCCTGGAGTCCGAGTTCGGCGAGAAGCTCTTCGAGGCCGTCGACGCCGGCGGCTGGCCCGACGTCCTCAGCCTCTCCGCCGGCACCTCCAACGGCCGCACCGACGGCCTGCTCGGCGTGGAGAACTTCATGCGGGAACTGCGCGAGCAGCGCACCCTGCTGGTCGCCGCCGCGGGCAACAACGGCAGCGCGACGCCCTTCTGGCCCGCTGCCTACGCCGACCTGCCCGGCTGGGAGGACTCCGTACTGTCGGTCGGCGCCCTGCGCAGCGACGGCGAGTTCGGCGCCTGCTTCACCAACCACGGCCCCTGGGTCCGGGTCTACGCCCCCGGCGAGCGCCTCACCAGCCCCCTCACCGGCTTCGAGGCACCCGTCCCGTACGTGTACCAGCACTCCACGTACGACTCCTGCCGCTACGGCTTCCGCTACGGCTGCACCTGCCGGCACCCCCGTCACACCGGCGTGCTGAGCGACGAGAACGCCTCCGCGAAGCCGGACCAGGTGATGTTCGAGGGGTACGCGCAGTGGAGCGGCACCTCCTTCGCCACCCCCGTGACCGCGGGCATGGTCGCCGCCCATATGACGGCGCACAAGGAGACCGACCCGCGCGCGGCCCGGCAGCAACTGCTCGCCGCCAACACCGAGCTCGCCGAAGTGCGCGGGGCGCACGTTCCCGCGCTGCGTCCGCCCACCTGGCGCCCGGTCCCGGTCGTGCGCCTGGTCCCCGGCTCGTGAGGGCCGAAGCCGCCCCCTCCACGGCGTACCATGACCTGCCGTACTCGAGGGGTGGGGCTGCCGTGGACCGTACTGATGCCGGCGCGCTCGTCCAGGCCGCCGCCGACGGCGACGCGGCGGCCTGGAAGGCGCTCGTGGAGGGGCTGAGCCCTCTGGTGTGGTCCGTGGTGCGGGCCCACCGGCTCTCCGACGCGGACGCCCATGAGGTGTACCAGACCGCGTGGTTCCGCTTCGCCCAGCACCTCGGGCGGATCCGCGAACCCGGCAAGGCGGGCGCATGGCTGGCGAGCACGGCGCGCAACGAGTGCCTGAAGGTCATCCGGAGTTCGCAGCGGCTGACCCTGACGGACGATCCGCGGCTCCTGGACCGGGTCAGCGAGGAGGGCACGCCGGAACAGTCGCTGCTCGACTCCGAGGAGGCCGCCGCCCAGAGCGAACGCGTACGGCGGCTGTGGCAGGAGTTCGAGGAACTGGGCGAGCGGTGCCGGCAGTTGCTGCGCGTGCTGATGGCCACGCCGCCGCCCAGCTATCAGGACGTCTCCGCCGCGCTCGGCATCGCGGTGGGCAGCATCGGGCCGCTGCGTCAGCGCTGTCTGCGGCGTCTGCGGGCCCGGCTCGAGGCACGGGGGGCGATATGAGCGACGTGAACGGCGTGAACGACATGAACGATGACGACGCGTTCGACGAGGACGGCTGGGAGGACGACGAGTTCGACGCCGGGCTGCTGGAGGAGGAGCTGCGGCAGGCCGCCGCCGTCCTGGACCCGGTGCCGGCGGAGCTCCAGCAGATAGCCGTCGACGCGTACGCGCTGCACGACCTCGACGCCCGGGTCGCCGAGCTGACCTTCGACTCGCTGGTCGACGCCCTCCCGGTCCGGGGCGTCACCGACGCGCCCCGGATGCTGACCTTCCGGGCGGGCGAGGTGACCGTCGACATCGAGGTGACCACGCACGGACTGCTGGGACAGGTGCTGCCACCGCAGCCGGCCCGGATCGAGGTCCTGGGCGGCCCGCGGCCCGGCTCCCCGCTCACGGCCGACGACCTGGGCCGCTTCACCGGCGACGTACCGCTCTCCGGCCCGTTCGCGCTGCGGCTGCGGACCGGCGGGGACGTGGTGGTGACGGAGTGGCTGCGGGCCTAGGCCCCGGCCTCCCGGCTGCGGGCGCGCCCGGTCACCAGGTGCACGGCAGCGTCCGCGGCCCCCGGATCATCGTCCTGCGCCGCCACTCGACCTGGTCGGCGGGGACCGCGAGCCGCAGGCCCGGCAGCCGGTCCAGCAGGGTCCCGAGCAGCAGTTCGGTCTGGAGGCGGGCCAGGACGGCGCCGGTGCAGTAGTGCGGTCCGTTGCCGAGGGCCAGATGCGGGTTCGGGGCGCGGCCGGGGTCGATCCGGTCCGGCTCGGGGAAGACGTCCGGGTCGCGGTTGGCCGCGAGGTAGGAGACGTAGACCGGGTCGCCCGCGCGGATGCGGTGTCCGTGCAGGTCGACGTCCTCCAGGGCGATCCGCGCCAGGCCCACGGAGCTGCGGTGGGGGATGAAGCGCAGCAGCTCGTCCAGCAGTGCGTCACGGGCTTCGGGCCGCTCGTGCCACCACTGCCGCAACTCGGGCCGGGTGAGCAGCAGACAGAGCATCTGCCCGCAGTTGTGGGTGACGGCCTCGCCGCCGATCTGGAGCGGACCGGCGAGGCCGATCGCCTCCGTCCCGCTGATGTCGCCACGCGCCACGGCGGCGCCCAGCAGGGAGTACACGTCCTCGCCGGTGCTGTCCGCGCGGGAGCGGATCGTCTCCGTGATCCATCCGTACAGACTGTTCTTGGCCCGGTCGGCGGCCTCGGCCCCGCCCGAGGTGGAGATGATCTGCCGGGTCCAGGTGTGCACCCGTTCCCGGTCGGCGTCGGGTACGCCCATCACCTCGCTGACCAGGGCGATCGGGAACGGTTCGAGAACCCGCTCGATCAGCTCGGCCGGCGGCCCCTCCCGTACGACCCCGTCCACCAAGTCGTCGAGCATCTCCTGCGCGCGCGGCCGCAGCCGCTTCATCGCGCTGACGGTGAAGGCCCCGGCGACCGCCTTGCGCAGCCGGTTGTGGTCGGGCTGGTCGGCGAAGGCCAGCGAACCGGGCCGCGGCTTGAAGTGCGGTGCCATCCGCGTCACTTGACGTCCGGTCACCTCAGCGCGGCTGAACCGCGGGTCGTTGGTGATCAGCTTCACGTCGTCGTGGCGGGTGGCCAGCCAAGCCCATCCCTCGCCGAACGGCAGCCGGATCCGGGTCAGCGGCCCCTCGCGCATCAGCTCCGCGAGGACCGGGTCGAACTCCGTTCCGTCCAGGTCGAGGGCGGGCCAGTCCCGCACCGGGGGCGGCGCCTGGCCGGGCAGCGTGGTGGTCTCCTCCGTCATGCACCCACCCTCGCCGTGCCCCCGACGCTTGTCTCGCCGGAGTGCTCCAGCCGGTGACGTCCGGCGCTCAGCGGGACACGGCGTCGACGAGACGGGCCAGCGCGCCGGCCAGCCGCTCCAGTCCGGCCCCGGCGGGACCGCCCGGCTCGGTCATGTAGGTGTCGCGGCGGATCTCCACCATGAGCGCGCTGACCTCGGGCCGCTTCCCGTAGAACTCCAGGGGGACATAGGTCCCGCTGAACGGGCTGTCGAGCCCTGCATCCCCGAACGCCTCCCGGGCGGCGTCCAGCAGGCGGGGCGAGGTGTGGAACGGGTCGGTGCCGAGGCAGACCGCCGGCCGGGGACCGTCCCCGTGCAATTCGTACGGCAGCCTCCGGCTCGGGTAGGAGTGCACGTCGATGATCACGGCCCGCCCGGTGGCCGCCAGCCGGTCCGCGACGGCCCGTGTCATCGCCCGTGCGTACGGCCGGAAGTACCGCTCGACGAGCGGCTCGGGATCGATCCCCTCGGGCCGCAGCACATCGCCGTGCGTGGTCCGCGTGTACACCGCGCCCATACCGACGGCCCGCATCTCCTCCCGCTCGTCCGGAAACCGCTCCGGGTCGACGACCAGCCGCGACAGCCGATTGACGAACCGCCAGGGCGTCACCCCCGCGAGCCCGGCCGCCCTCTCGGCGATCTCCGCCGTGTGCGCGTCGGTGATGTGCCCGAGCTCCCGCTCCAGCTCCTCGTCCCCGAGCACGATCCCCGCGCGCACGTCATCGGGTATCTCCCGTGCGGAGTGCGGGACATGCAGGATCACGGGGGAGCGGCCGGCCCCGGCCAGCAGCTCGAAGGAGTGCGGGGCGTCGGTCATGGGGCGGCTCCGGGGGCGTGGTCGGTGGTGCGCGGAAGGGGCATGGCCTGACCCATCCAGAAACTCCGCCCCGGCCGGGCAGGGTGCCGGTCGGGGCGGAGTCAGTGGATCTGTGTGGGCCTGGGCGTCAGGAAAGGGACGCCAGGGTCTCGTTCCACGTGGTGGACGGGCGCATGGCCTGTGCGGCCTTCGCCGGGTCGGGCTGGTAGTAGCCGCCGATCTCGACCGGCTTGCCCTGGGCGGCGATCAGCTCGTCGACGATCTTCTGCTCGTTGGCCGAGAGCGTCTCGGCGAGCGGGGCGAAGGCCTTCGCCAGGTCCGCGTCGTCGGTCTGCTTGGCCAGCTCCTGCGCCCAGTACAGGGACAGGAAGAAGTGGCTGCCGCGGTTGTCGATGCCGCCGACGCGCCGGGTCGGGGACTTGTCCTCGTTGAGGAACGTCGCCGTGGCGCGGTCGAGCGTGTCGGCCAGGACCTGGGCGCGGGCGTTGCCCGTGACCTTCGCCAGCTGCTCGAAGGACGGCACGAGGGCGAAGAACTCACCCAGGCTGTCCCAGCGCAGGTAGTTCTCCCTGACCAGCTGCTGGACGTGCTTCGGGGCGGAGCCACCGGCGCCCGTCTCGAAGAGGCCGCCGCCCGCCATCAGCGGGACGACCGACAGCATCTTGGCGCTGGTGCCCAGCTCCAGGATCGGGAACAGGTCGGTCAGGTAGTCACGCAGGACGTTGCCCGTCACCGAGATCGTGTTCTCGCCGCGGCGGATGCGCTCCACCGACAGCTTCGTCGCCTCGACGGGGGACAGGATCCGGATGTCCAGGCCCTCGGTGTCGTGCTCCGCGAGGTAGGCGTTGACCTTGGCGATCAGGTTGGCGTCGTGCGCACGGGTCTCGTCCAGCCAGAACACCGCCGGGTCACCGGTGGCGCGGGCGCGCGTGACGGCCAGCTTCACCCAGTCCTTGATCGGCGCGTCCTTGGTCTGGCAGGCGCGGAAGATGTCACCGGCCGAGACGGTCTGCTCGATCAGCGCCGTGCCGTTCTGGTCGACCAGCCGGACCGTGCCCGTGACCGGGACCTCGAAGGTCTTGTCGTGGCTGCCGTACTCCTCGGCCTTCTGCGCCATCAGGCCGACGTTCGGCACCGAGCCCATGGTGGACGGGTCGTAGGCGCCGTTGGCCCGGCAGTCCTCGATCACGGCCTGGTAGACGCCCGCGTAGGAGGAGTCCGGCAGGACCGCGAGGGTGTCGGCCTCCTCGCCGTCCGGGCCCCACATGTGGCCGGAGGTGCGGATCATGGCAGGCATGGAGGCGTCGACGATGACGTCCGACGGGACGTGCAGGTTCGAGATGCCCTTGTCGGAGTCGACCATCGCCAGCTCCGGGCCCTCGGCGAGCTCGGCGTCGAAGGAGGCCTTGATCTCGGCACCCTCGGGCAGGCCCTCCAGGCCCTTGTAGATGCCGCCCAGACCGTCGTTCGGGGTCAGACCGGCCGCGGCGAGTTTGTCGCCGTACTGCGCGAAGGTCTTCGGGAAGAAGGCGCGCACCACGTGGCCGAAGACGATGGGGTCGGAGACCTTCATCATCGTCGCCTTCAGGTGCACCGAGAACAGCACGCCCTGGGCCTTGGCCTCGGCGACCTGCGCGGTCAGGAACTCGCGCAGCGCGGCGACCCGCATCACGGAGGCGTCGACGACCTCACCGGCGAGGACCGGTACGGACTCGCGCAGCACGGTGGTGGAGCCGTCGTCGCCGACGAGCTCGATGCGCAGCGCGCCGTCCTCGGCGATCACCACGGACTTCTCGGTGGAGCGGAAGTCGTTCTGGCCCATCGTCGCCACATTGGTCTTGGACTCGGAGGTCCAGGCGCCCATGCGGTGCGGGTGGGACTTGGCGTAGTTCTTCACCGAGGCGGGGGCGCGCCGGTCGGAGTTGCCCTCACGCAGGACCGGGTTCACGGCGGAACCCTTGATCTTGTCGTAGCGGGCGCCGATCTCGCGCTCCTCGTCGGTCTTCGGGTCGTCCGGGTAGTCCGGCAGCGCGTAGCCCTGGCCCTGCAGCTCGGCGATCGCGGCCTTGAGCTGCGGGATGGACGCCGAGATGTTCGGAAGCTTGATGATGTTGGCGGCGGGCGTCTTGGCCAGCTCGCCGAGCTCCGCGAGGGCGTCCGGGATGCGCTGGTCCTCGGTCAGGTACTCCGGGAACACGGCGATGATGCGCCCGGCCAGCGAGATGTCGCGGGTCTCCACAGCGACACCCGCCTGCGAGGCGTACGCCCGGACCACCGGCAGGAAGGAATACGTCGCCAGTGCGGGGGCCTCGTCAGTGTGCGTATAGATGATGGTCGAGTCAGTCACCGGGTGCTCCGCTCCACGTCTGCAACATTGCTCGACATCAAGATATCTCGTGAGCGACCTCGTCTCGACAGGGGTCCGCCGCCAGTTTCGGGCAACCGATCGGCCCGCTCCTTTGTCAGGGAGAGAGATCACTCACTCCCTGACACGGCCGGACCTGACCATCCGGCCGTCCGAGCGAAAGCGGACCATGAGATATCGCACCAGAGTGACGGCCCCGGCGGCCGCCCTGATCGGCACGGCGGCGGCTCTGACCACGGGGGTCCCGGCCCAGGCGGCCACCTCGAAAGAGTCCGGGCGGACGGACGCCTCCCCGGGCCCCGAGACCCTCGGCGACCCCGTCTTCCCCGCCCTCGGCAACGACGGCTACCGCGTCTCGGCCTACCACCTCGACTTCGCGTACGACGCCACGACCCGGCTCGTCGAGGCCACCGCGACCCTGACGATCCGCACCACCCAGCCCCTGAGCCGCCTCTCCCTCGACGCGCTCGGCCTGGACATACGCTCCGTCCGCGTCGGCGGCCGCACCGCCGGCTTCGAGCAGGTGGCCGAAAAGCTGCGGATCACCCCCGCGCGTCCGCTCCCGGCGAAGGCCCGGGTCACCGTGTGCGTGGCCTACACCGCCGACCCGCGCCGTGCTCTGCCGCACACCGGCTGGGTCGCCACACCGGACGGGTTCGCGGTGTGCTGCCAGCCGGACTCCGCGCACACCGTCTTCCCCTGCAACGACCACCCCTCGGACAAGGCCGATTTCACCTTCCGCCTGACCGTGCCCGGGGGACTGCGGGGCGTCGCGAGCGGCCGGCTCGTGCGCACCGAGCAGCTGACCGGCGACCGGACGGCGTACACGTACCGTTCCCGCTCGCCGATCGCCACCGAGGTGGTGCAGATCACCGTCGGCGACTATGTGATCAAGGACCGCCAGGGCCCGCACGGCCTGCCGCTGCGCGACGTCGTCCCCACCGCCCGCGCCGCCGCCCTGGAACCCGCCCTGGCGCTCACCCCGGCCCTGGTGGAATGGGTCGAGCAGCGGCTCGGGGCCTACCCCTTCGAGACGTACGGTCTGCTCCCGTGCAACTCGGACGACCCCCAGGCCTTCGACTTCACCGGCCTGGAGACGCAGACCCTCACGCTCTACAAGCCGAACTACCTCCTCCAGGAGGAGAGCAAGATCGGCTCGCACATGATGCACGAGCTGGTCCACTCCTACTTCGGCAACAGCGTCAGCCCCGCCACCTGGGCCGACCTGTGGCTGAACGAGGGACACGCCGACTTCTACGGGCTGCTGTACCGCTACGAGCGCGGCTGGGCCGACTCCCTGGGCCTGACCACCATGGAAGCCCGGATGAAGGACACGTACGCCCGCGGCGACCAGTGGCGCCAGACCTCGGGGCCGGTCGCGGCCCCGAACGCGGTCAACCTGTTCGACAGCCAGCGCTACCTCGGCGGCGTGCTCGTCCTGTACGCGCTGCGGCAGCAGATCGGCGAGGCGGCCTTCAGCGCCGTCGAGCGCGCGTTCCTGGAGCGCCACCGCGACGCCACGGCGTCCACGGAGGACTACATCGCGGTCGCCTCCGAGGTCTCCGGGCAGGACCTCACGGGCTTCCTGCGGGACTGGCTGTACGGGACGAAGACGCCCCGGATGCCGGGCCACCCGGACTGGACCGTGACGCCCGTGAAGCCGTCCCTCGCGGCTCCGCGGAACCGGAGGGACAGCGGGCACCACGACAACTCGGCGACCCTGTAGAGGCCGAGCCCTAGTCGAGCCGGGCGGACGTCATGTCGCCCGGCTCGAACGCGCCGGTCCGCTGCTGCGGGATGACGGTCGCGCCCTGCTGGAGCGCCACCGTGCGGGCCGGGGCGGGGATGCGGATGCCCTCCGCGCGGTAGCGCTTGTGCAGGCGCTTGATGAACTCGTGCTTGATCCGGTAC
Source organism: Streptomyces purpurascens (assembly GCF_045040895.1). Lineage (NCBI taxonomy): Bacteria > Bacillati > Actinomycetota > Actinomycetes > Kitasatosporales > Streptomycetaceae > Streptomyces > Streptomyces purpurascens. The sequence goes on from NZ_CP108341.1 coordinate 8,099,909, forward strand.
TGGTCGCTGAACTCGCCGACGCCCAGGATGACGGTGAAACCGATGCGGGAGTCGCCGAAGGTGTGGAACCGGATGATGGGCTCGTGGTCCGGCACGGCGCCCTCGACCTCGGTCATCGTCTCGGCGATGACCTCGTTGGTCACGCGCTCCACCTGCTCCAGGTCGCTGTCGTAGGCCACCCCGACCTGCACCAGGATGGTCAGCTGCTCCTCGGGGCGCATGAAGTTGGTCATGTTCGCCTGCGCGAGCTGACCGTTGGGGAGCACGATGAGGTTGTTGGACAGGTTGCGGATCGTCGTCTGCCGCCAGTTGATGTCCTCGACGTAGCCCTCCTCGCCGCTGCTGAGCTGGATGTAGTCACCGGGCTGGACGGTCTTGGAGGCGAGGATGTGGATGCCCGCGAAGAGGTTGGCGAGCGTGTCCTGAAGCGCCAGCGCGACCGCCAGACCGCCGACGCCCAGGGCCGTGAGCATCGGGGCTATGGAGATGCCCAGCGTCTGGAGCACCACCAGGAAGCCGATCGCGAGGACCAGGATCCGGGTGATGTTGACGAAGATCGTGGCCGATCCGGCGACACCGGAACGGGACTGGGTGACCGTGCGCACCAGGCCGGTCACCACCCGGGCCGCCGACACCGTCGCGACGAAGATGAGCAGCACGGTCAGCACCTGGTTGGTGTGGTGCTGCACCGTCCGGGTCAGCGGCAGCACCGCCGCCGCGCCCGCCACGCCGCCCACGACCGCGGCCCACGGCACCACGGCCCGCAGCGCGTGCACGATGACGTCGTCCCCGCTCCAGCGGGTGCGGTCGGCGTGCCCGCCCAGCCAGCGCAGCAGGATGCGCAGCGCGAAGGCCGCCAGCAGGCCCGACGCCAGGGCGATGCCGGCGAAGACCAGGTCGTCCACCGTGAGAGCCCGGTTCACCGGTCACCTCCGGGGCGGAGAACCGCGGCGAACGCCTTCGTCGACGGCCGGATGTGAAGTCTCGTCACGTAGTCACCTGCTCGTTTTCGGGGGAAGTCCGATCGCGCCCGACCACCCTGACCCGGGGTCGGCACAATCGTTCATCCTGCCGCATCCCGTACGGGGCTTCGTACCGCAGACGGGGGTGAGCGGGGGGTGAGTTACTGCACATGACGTGCCGTCGCGCGCGCCGGATCCGCCTGGCTCGCGTCCGCCTCGCTCACAGGTCCTTGAACGATCCGTGCCGGCCCGCGCCGGAGGCGAAGCGGGCGGCGCCCTCCATGCTCTCGGCCAGCACACCGCTTCCGTGCCGGAACTCGGTGCCCAGCGCGGCCGGCTCGTCCAGGCCCTCCTGGTCGAGGACCGAGGCGCGGTCGGCGCGCAGACACGCCTGCGGGAACGCGGCGATCGCGGCGGCCAGTTCCTCGGCCTCGGCGCGGGCGCGGCCGGGCGGGACGACACGGTTGACGAGTCCGATGTCGTGGGCCTCGGCGGCCGCGACGGGCCGTCCCGTGAGGATCAGGTCGAGGGCGCGGCCGGTGCCGATCAGCCGGGGGAGCCGTACGGTGCCGCCGTCGATCAGCGGCACGCCCCAGCGGCGGCAGAACACGCCGAACACGGCGTCCTCCTCGGCGACCCGCAGGTCACACCAGAGGGCCAGTTCCAGACCCCCGGCCACGGCGTGCCCGGCGACCGCGGCGATCACCGGCTTGGACAGCCGCATCCGGGTCGGCCCCATCGGGCCGTCGCCGTCCGGCTCGGCCCGGTTGCCGCGGTCGCTGCCCAGCGCCTTGAGGTCGGCGCCCGCGCAGAAGGTGCCCCCCTCGCCCCACAGCACCGCCACCCTGGCCTCCTCTTCCGCATCGAACTCCCGGAAGGCGGTGGCGAGTTCAGCGGCCGTCGGGCCGTCCACGGCGTTGCGCGCCTCCGGGCGGGAGAGGACGACCGTGGTCACGTGTCCCTGACGCTCGATCCGCACCGGCATGGTGAAGTCCCTTCTGCGTGACGGAGTCGGCACGCTACCCGGGTCAGATCACCTTCAGCCGCACCAGCGCCCCCAGCGTCACCGCGCCCGGCAGCAGCGGCAGCCAGACGGTGATGACCCGGAAGGCCAGGACCACGGCCGTGGCCACCGCGGCCGGGCCGCCCGCCGCCACCAGCGCCACGACCAGCGCCGCCTCCACCGAGCCGATCCCGCCCGGGGTGGGCACCAGCGCGACGGCGACCGTGGCCGCCAGGTAGGCCACCGCCATGTGCGCGGGCGGCACGTCCAGCCCGAGCGACTGCCCCACCAGCACCAGCACGGAGGCCTGCAACGCCGGGAAGGCGAAGGACCCGCCCCACAGGGCCAGGGCCCGGGCCGGGCGGGTGTGCACCGAGCGCGCCTCGCCGAGTGCCGTACGCAGGAAGGAGACCAGGGCCGAGCGCACCCGCCGGACGAGCGCGACCACGGCCGCCGCGACCACGAGCACCACGCCGGCACCGGCCAGCAGCGGGCCGAACGCCGTCTCCGGAACCAGGGTGCTCAGCCGCAGCGCGTCGGGGAACACGAGGAACAGGGCGCCCAGCAGGGCCACCCGGCCGATGCTCTCCGCCAGCAGGTACAGCGCGAGGGCGGCCGAGGAGCGGGCGAGCGGCAGCCCGCACACCGTCATGAACCGCAGATTGACCGCGCTCGCGCCGAGCCCGGTCGGCAGCAGGTGGTTGGCCGCGCCCGCCGCGAACTGGGTCGCGAGGAGCCGCCGTTTGGGCAGCGGTTCGACGACCGCGCCCTGCCGGGTGCAGGCGGCGGCGACCCAGGTCAGACAGGTCGCGCCGACCGCGGCCAGCAGCCATGGCCACTCGGCGGTGCCCAGGTGCGCGAAGCCCTCGGCCAGCACCGACCGGTGCCGCACCGCGACCACGGTGACGAGCAGGAGCGGAAGCAGACACAGGATCTGACGCAGGCGGCGGACCGGGACGCGACGGGGGAGTCGTCCCGGGCGGATGTCGGGGAGTTGTACCGCTGTCACATCCGCAGAGGCTTCCCATGCCGTGCCAACGGCGGGTTGCGGAAGCGGGGACTGCGGATTGCGTGCGGGGAGCGGCTGGGAGGAGATCGTCATCGGGGCCTTCGCGCTGGGGACGGGAAGAGGGGGATCGGGCTGATTGTGCGGGATGTCGGGGGCGATACGCGAGCGCCTTGACCTCAAGAATGCTTGAGGTTCTACGTTCTGTGCCATGAGCATGGAGACCACAGCGTGGACACAGCTGCACAGCGTCATGAACGCCGAGCGGGAACGCCGCCCCTTCGCCCTGGCGACCCTGCGCCGCATCGGCGCGTTCGCCCGCCCGCACCGGCGCCGCATCGCCCTCTTCGTCCTGCTCGGCGTGGGGACCGCCCTGCTCGCCGTGGCGACCCCCGTCCTGGCCGGGAGCGTCGTGGACGTGATCGTCTCGTCCGGCGACGAGGGCACCGTCGTACGCCTGGCCCTGCTCATCGCGCTGATCGCGGTGGCGGAGGCGGCGCTCGGCATCCTCGGCCGGAGGCTGTCGGCGACGCTCGGCGAGCACCTCATCCTCGATCTGCGGACCGCCGTCTTCGACCATGTGCAGCGGATGCCGGTGGCGTTCTTCACACGCACCCGTACGGGCGCCCTCGTCTCCCGGCTCAACAACGACGTCATCGGCGCCCAGCGCGCCTTCAGCAACACCCTGTCGGGCGTGGTCAGCAACCTCGTCACGCTCGTGCTCACCCTCGCCGTGATGCTGACCCTGTCCTGGCAGATCACCCTGCTGGCCCTGGTGCTGCTGCCGGTGTTCGTGATCCCGGCCCGGCGCATGGGCAGCCGAATGGCCCGGATGCAGCGGGAGGCGGCGACGCTGAACGCGGCGATGGGCACCCGCATGACCGAGCGCTTCTCCGCACCCGGCGCCACCCTGGTCAAGCTCTTCGGCCGGCCCGAGGAGGAGTCGGAGGAGTTCGCCGAACGCGCCCGCCGGGTCGCGGACATCGGGATCCGCACGGCCACGGCCCAGGCCGCCTTCATCACCGCCCTCACCCTGGTCTCCGCCCTCGCCCTGGCCCTGGTCTACGGCCTCGGCGGCTGGTTCGCCCTGCGCGGCGCCCTGGAGCCGGGCGCGGTCGTCTCGCTGGCGCTGCTCCTGACCCGGCTGTACGCGCCGCTGACCGCGCTGGCCGGGGCCCGCGTCGAGGTGATGAGCGCACTGGTCAGCTTCGAGCGGGTCTTCGAAGTGCTCGACCTCCGGCCGCTCATCGAGGAGAAGCCGGACGCGCGCGGGGTGCCCGACGGGCCCGTGGCGGTCGAGTTCGAGAAGGTCCGCTTCGGCTACCCCGCCGCGGACAAGGTCTCCCTGGCCTCCCTAGAGGAGGTCGCGACCTTGGACCGACGGGGCGGCGACGAGGTTCTGCACGGCATCTCCTTCCGCGCCGAACCGGGGCAGACCGTGGCGCTCGTCGGGTCCTCCGGCGCCGGCAAGTCGACCGTCGCGCAGCTGCTGCCCCGCCTGTACGACGCCGACGAGGGCGCCGTACGCGTCGGCGGCGTCGACGTCCGCGACCTGAGCGCCCGGGCCCTGCGGGAGACCCTCGGCATGGTCACCCAGGACGGGCACCTCTTCCACGACACCGTCCGCGCCAACCTCCTGCTGGCCCGCCCCACGGCGGCGGAGGAGGAGGTGTGGGACGCCCTGCGCCGGGCCCGCCTCGACGACCTCGTACGGTCCCTGCCCGACGGCCTCGACACCGTGGTCGGCGAACGCGGCTACCGGCTCTCCGGCGGCGAACGCCAGCGCATGACCATCGCCCGGCTGCTGCTGGCCCGGCAGCGCGTCGTCATCCTCGACGAGGCCACCGCCCACCTCGACAACACCTCCGAGGCCGCCGTGCAGGAGGCACTCACCGAAGCCCTCGAAGGCAGGACGGCGGTCGTGATCGCCCACCGGCTGTCCACGGTCCGCTCGGCGGACCAGATCCTGGTCGTCGAGGCCGGCCGGATCGTGGAACGGGGCACGCACGAGGAACTGCTGGCGGCGGGCGGACGGTACGCGGAGCTGTACCGCACCCAGTTCAGCGAGACGGAGCGCACGGTCGTCGAAAGCGTGTGAACGGCTCCGGGCGCGCGTCCGTACCTCTTCCGAGTACTCACGCCTGCCCACCAGGGCAGAACAGCGCGCATCCGGAGAGGCGACGTGTCCCAGCATCGACCGCACGCACCATCCAACCGCCGGACCCCGTCCCGCGCCCACCGGCTGCGCGCCGCCGCGGCGGTGGCCGCCCTGGTCGTGCTCCCCCTGGTCACCGCCTGCGGCGGCGGTGACGACAAGAAGCCGGCCGGCAGCGGCAAGGCGGCGACGCCCAGCGGGGCGGCCGCTCCCGCCGCCGGTGTCGTCGCCCCGGCCAAGGTCGAGGTCATCGCCGGGCTGGCCGGCTGCAAGGTGAAGATCCGCACCGAGGCGGACGAGCTGCGCGAGGGCGTGTGCCACACCAAGAAGGGCGACTTCCTCATCACCACCTTCCCCGAGGAGAAGCTCAAGGACACCTGGCTGGAGTCGGCCCGTGTGTACGGGGGCAGGTACCTCGTCGGCATGCGCTGGGTGGTCAGCGCCAAGCCGGGCATGTACGAGTCCCTCCGCGCGAAACTCGGCGGCACCGTCCAGGAGTTGCAGGGCATCGGCCCCTCCGCGAACCCCTCCTGACGTCACTCCGGTACCAGACGGCGGACGAGGCCGGCGACCTGTGCGTCCTGCCGGGCGAGGAAGGTCTCGAAGGCGCGGCCGGTGGCGAACACGTCGGTCCAGCCGTGCCGGCGGAGTTCGGCCCGCCACCGGCGGGAGCCGTGCAGCTCCGTCAGCGCGTCGACCCAGCGCCGCCGCTCGGTGTCGCTGATGCCGGGCGGGGCCACGATGCCCCGCCAGTTGTCGAAGACCAGGTCGATCCCGGAGGACCTCAGGGTCGGGACACCGGGCAGGACACCGACCGGCCGCTCACCGGTGACGGCGAGGACCCGCAGCCGGCCGCCGCGTATCTGGTCAAGGAACTCGCCGAACCCGCTGGTGGCGACGTCGACCCTGCCGTCGAGCAGCGCGGGCAGCAGATCGCCGCCGCCGTCGTACGGGACGTAACCGACCTTCCGCGGGTCGATGCCGACGGCCTGTGCCAGCTCCATCGGCAGCAGATGATCGGGGCCGCCTGCGGAGGAGCCGCCGCCCACCCTGAGGCGCCCGGGGTCCTCGCGCCAGGCGTCCACCAGGGCACCGATCGTGCGGTACGGCGAGTCCTCGCGGACGACGACCGCGCCGGCCTCCTCGATCAGTCGGGCGATCGGGGTGGTGTCGGCGACGGACACCTTCGAGCCCGCCGCGTGTGACGCGCCCACCACTCCGAGACCCATCTGCAGCGCGAGCTCGCCGTTGCCCCTCTCGTCGACGACGCGCTGCAGCCCCACCGTGCCACCGGCACCCGGCAGGTTGAACACCTGTACGTCCGACGCGATCCCGGTCTCCTCCAGCACCCGGGCCGCGGTGCGGGCCGTGGTGTCGTAGCCGCCACCGGGTGTGTTGGGCACCATGAGCCGCAGGTTCGCGGCGTCGCCGCCCGGCCACGCCCCGCACCCGCAGACCACCAGCAGCGCCAGGACGGCGAAGGTGCCGAGAAAGGCGCGCGCCGGGCCTCTCATGGCACCTCCCTTTCGATTTCCACTGGTGGGCGTCATGATTGTCCGACTCGGCACCTGAGCCGCCCCGCTTGTGTCGGCATAGAAGATTGAGTTCGTTGTGGTCGCCACCTTTCGTCGCCATTCGCTCGCGGGCGAGATGCTGGTGCTCCAGCTCGCCATCGTCGTGGTGGTGCTGCTGGCGGTCGCCGCGGTCTCCCTCGCCCAGTCGCAGGCCACCTTCACCCGGGTCGAGGGACGCCGGGTGAGCGCGCTGGCCGAACAGCTGGCCGCCAACCCCCTGGTGCGCAGCCAGCTGGTGCGTCCCGCACCGGGGGAGACGCTCGCCCCGCTGGTGCACTCGACGCAGGCGCAGTCCGGGGTGACCTCGGTGACGGTGGCCGACGCCGCCGGCCGGATCGTCAGTTCCACCAACCCCACGGTCGTCGGCGAGCGGCTGCCGCTCGGGCCGGGCACCACCCGGGAGCGGGGCTGGTCGGGACAGCTGACACTGGACGGCAACCGCCAGCTGGCCGCCCAGGTACCCGTCCTCGGGGCGACCGAGGAGAACCTCGGCCGGATCCTCGGCACGGTGATGGTCGGCGAGGCCGATCCGACGGTGTGGCAGCGGCTCAGCGGCGCCTCCTCCTACCTGCTCGCCTATCTGGGCATCGCCAGCGGGCTCGGTGTGGCCGGCTCCTGGCTGCTCGCGCGGCGCGTGAAACGGCAGACCCTCGGGCTGGAACCACGGGAGATCGCCGGGCTCGCCGAGCACCGGGAGGCGATGCTCTACGGGATCGCCGAGGGCGTGATCGCCCTGGACCCGCAGCACCGGCTCACCCTCGTCAACGACATGGGCCGCCGCCTGCTCGATCTGCCCGAGGAGTGCGTGGGCCAGAGCCTGGACGGTCTGGGCATCGACGGACGGCTGCGCGACGTGCTGGCCGGAACCACCGCCGACAAGCGGGACGAGGTCGTCGTACGCCGTGGCCGGGTCCTGGTGATGAACCGGATGACCGTCACCAAGGACGGCCGGCTCCTCGGCTCCGTCACCACCCTGCGCGACCGCACCGAACTGGCCCGGCTGGAACGGGAGATCGGATCCTTCCGCAGCTCCTCGGAGCTGCTGCGCGCACAGGCGCACGAGTTCGCCAACCAGCTGCACACCATCTCCGGGCTGATCCAGATCGGCGAGCAGGACGAAGTCGTGCGCTACATCCGCGCGTTGAACCAGCGCCGCCAGTCCCTGGACGTCACCCTCAGCCGCCGCGTCCGGGACACGGCGGTGGCCGCGCTGCTGACGGCGAAGGCGTCCCTCGCGGCCGAACGGAAGGTCAGTCTGCGGATCTCCGACGACACCGCACTGGAACGGCTGGCCCCGGAGGACGCGGCCGACGTGGCGACCGTGGTGGGCAACCTGGTCGACAACGCCGTAGACGCCGCCGCGCCCGACGGGCAGCGGTGGGTCGAGGTGGCGCTGCGGCAGGACGCCTCCAGCGTGGAGATCGTGGTACGCGACTCCGGTCCCGGCGTGGCTCCCGAACTGGCCCGCGAGGTGTTCTCCCACGGCTTCACCACCAAGGCCGCGCGCGAGGGCGAGCGCGGCATCGGACTGGCCCTGACCAAGCTGGTCTGCGAACGGCACGGGGGAGAGATCTCGGTGTCCAACACCCCCGACGGCGCGGTGTTCACCGCACGCATGACCGTCGGCCGGCTCACCGGCACGGTGGCGGAAGGAGCGACCCCATGACCCCAGGAACGCGCGGCGGGGCGGGCACGATCGACGTCCTCGTCGTCGACGACGACTTCATGGTGGCCCGGGTCCACCGCACGTTCGTCGAACGCGTCCAGCCGTTCCGCGTCGTCGGCGTGGCCCACACGGGCGAGCAGGCGATCGAGGCCGTGGCGGAGCTGCGCCCCGACCTCGTTCTCCTCGACCTGTACCTTCCCGACCTGTTCGGCCTCGACGTCATCCCCCGGCTGCGGACCGCCGGCCACGACTGCGACGTCATGGTCATCAGCGCCGCGCAGGAGGCCGGCACGGTCCGCGGCGCCGTCCGCCGAGGCGTCGTCGACTACCTCCTCAAACCCTTCGACTTCGAGGACCTGCGCCCCCGCCTGGAGCGCTACGCAGCCCAGCGGGGCCGCCTGCTGACGACGGTCGTACGGGGCCAGGCCGACGTGGACCGCGTCCTGGCCGGCGCGATCGTCCCGGCCCCCGCCCCCACCCTGCCCAAGGGCATGAGCGTGGAGACCGCCGAACTGGTCGAACAGGCCCTGCGCGCGACGGACAACACCCTGTCCGCGACCGAGTGCGCGGCCCTGACCGGCATCTCCCGCGTGAGCGCCCGCCGCTATCTGGAGTACTTCCACAGCACGGGCAGCGCGGAGGTGGCCTTGCGGTACGGCGCCGCGGGACGGCCGGAACGCGGCTACTCCTGGCGGGCGTGACCGGCACACCAGGAGCCGGACTCGGACCGCGTACGGCGCCGGTACGCGATCGCCGCCGCGCGGACCGGAGTCCGTGCGGCGGCGATGTGCGGCCGGCCCCGGGACCGTACCGGGGCCGGCACGTCAGGGGCGGTTGGTGAGGTAGCCGCCCATGGAGGTGAAGTACTCGGCGGCGGGCAACTCCCGGCCGTCCTCGGTGCGTACGCGGGTGATGGCGAGGCCCTGGTTGCGGCCGGTGCGGGCGTCGGCGCCGGCGACGATCACCACGCCGTCGCCCTCGCGGTAGAAGACGCGGCCGGGAGTGCCGCCGTAGCGGCCCTCGGAGACGAAGGCGGCCAGGACGTCGAGCCGCTTGCCGCGGTGGAAGGTGTAGGCGCTGGGGTACGGCTCGGACTGGGCGCGGACCAGGCGCTCCAGGTCCTCGGCCGGCCAGGTCCAGTCGATGCGGCTGTCCTCGTCGGCGCGCTTGTGGAAGAAGGACGCCTGGGAGCGGTCCTGCTTGGTGAACTCGGTCTGCCCGGAGGCGATGAGGCCGAGCGCGCCGATGGTGACCGGGGCGATGAGGTCGACGGTCTTGTGGAAGAGGTCGGTGGCGGTGTCCGTGGGACCGACCGGGACCGCCTCCTGCCGGACGATGTCGCCGGCGTCGAGCTCGTCGTTCATCATGTGCGCCGTGACGCCCACCTCGGGCTCGCCGTTGATGAGGGCCCAGATCAGCGGGGAGAAGCCGGCGTACTTCGGCAGCAGCGAGTCGTGCACGTTCAGCGTGCCGTGGCGCGGCAGGCCGAAGATGCGCGGGGGGATCCACGTCCGCCAGTTGTTGGCGACGATGATGTCCGCGTCCGCCTCCTTGAGGCGCTCGAACAGCTCGTCGTCGTCCGGGCGGTTGCGGATCAGCACGGGTACGCCGTGCTCCTCGGCGAGGTCGGCGACCGAGTCGCTCCAGATCTTCTCGTACGCGTGCTCGCTCTTGGGGTGCGTCACGACCAGCACGACGTCGTGCTCGGACTCCAGGAGGGCTTGCAGGGTGCGATGCCCCCAGGTCTGGTAACCGAACATGACGACCCGCATGGGGTTCCTCCTCAGAGCAAGGGTATGGCCGACGCAAGTAAAGCAAGCCTTACCTTAGTCTGCAACGGGTGCCCATGGTGCCGCAGTTGAGGGAACCCTGTCCGGCGGCAGTCCGTTTTGTCCTGTCGACACCTTCGCGGGTTTAGCTTAGGCTCACCTAAGTTCCGTGGCGTGCCGCTTCGTTGGCATGCCCGCCTCTCGTTCCCTCCACACCTGACACGCGGCTGCCCCGCACGATGGGAGTGACATGTCGCAGGTTCTTCCTGGTGACGCACAACCGGTCCACGACCTCATTGGCATCGGCTTCGGACCGTCCAATGTGGCCATGGCTATCGCGCTCCGCGAGCACAACGCGCGCGTCGGCAGGCAGGAGGCGGTCACCGCTCACTTCTTCGAGCAGCAGCCCCGCTTCGGCTGGCACCGCGGCATGCTCATCGACGACGCCACCATGCAGGTCTCCTTCCTCAAGGACCTGGTGACGCTGCGGAACCCGTCGAGCGAGTACAGCTTCCTCTGCTACCTGCAGAGCAAGGGCCGGCTGATCGACTTCATCAACCACAAGAACCTGTTCCCGCTGCGCGTGGAGTTCCACGACTACTTCGAGTGGGCCGCGTCCCAGGTCGACGACATGGTCTCCTACGGCCACGAGGTCGTCGGTGTCGCGCCCGTGACCCGTGACGGCGTCGTGGAGTACCTCGACGTGACCGTCCGGTCGGGGGAGGGCCTCGAGGTCCACCGGGCCCGCAACCTCGTCATCGGCACCGGGCTGCGCCCCCTCATGCCCGAGGGCGTGGAGCGCGGCGACCGCGTCTGGCACAACTCCGAACTGCTGGCGAAGGTCGACGAGTTGGAGGGCACGTCACCCTCCCGGTTCGTCGTCGTGGGCGCCGGACAGAGCGCCGCCGAGAACGTCGCCTACCTGCACCGGCGCTTCCCCGAGGCCGAGGTCTGCGCGGTCTTCTCCCGCTACGGCTACAGCCCCGCCGACGACAGCGCCTTCGCCAACCGGATCTTCGACCCCCAGGCGGTCGACGAGTACTTCGCGGCACCCGAGGGCGTCAAGCGACGGCTGATGGACTACCACGGCAACACCAACTACTCCGTGGTGGACATCGACCTCATCGACGACCTCTACCGGCAGTCGTACCGGGAGAAGGTCCTGGGCGCCGAGCGCCTGCGCTTCCTCAACGTCTCCAGGCTCACCGGCGTCAAGGAGACGCCGGCCGGCGCCCGGGCCACCGTGACGTCCCTCGTCACCGGCGAGGAGAGCGACCTGGACGCGGACGTCGTGGTCTTCGCCACCGGCTACAGCCAGGCCGACCCCACCGGCCTGCTCGGCGAGGTCGCCGACCGCTGCGCCCGCGACGACGAGGGCCGCGTGCGCGTCGAGCGCGACTACCGCATCGCGACCGACCCCGACCTGCGCTGCGGCATCTACCTGCAGGGCGGCACCGAGCACACGCACGGCATCACGTCGTCCCTGCTCTCCAACACGGCCATCAGGGTGGGCGAGATCCTGGACTCGCTCCTCGGCCGTGGCCCCGCACCTGCCGCCGAGGACGTCCGGACGCTCGCCGACGACACCGGTAGCCCCGCCCGTTAGCGGGCAGGTCTTTTCACCCCCTGCCGTCGCGCGCCGCCCGTGGTTTCGCCCCGGGCGGCGCCCGACGGTCCGGATCAAGTCGCCGACCGCGCAAGGGATAACGTACGTCGACATGGGCACGACTGCTGCAGTGGAGCGCCCCGCGCCCAGGGGCTCTTCGAAGGCCCGTCGGCGGCGGGTCGTGGGTCTGGGCACCCTCGTGGCGCTCCTGGTGATCGCCACGGTGCTGTCGTTGGCCGTCGGCGCACGCGCGTTGAGTCCCACAGACGTGTGGCACGGGCTGTTCGCGGCCCCGGAGTCCGACCAGCGGCTCACCGAGATCCGGCTCATCGTGCAGACCGTGCGGGTGCCCCGGACGGTTCTCGGGGTCGTGGCGGGCATCGCCCTGGGCGTCGGCGGGGCGTTGATCCAGGGATACACACGCAACCCGATCGCCGACACGGGCCTGCTGGGCGTGAACTCCGGAGCCTCGTTCGCGGTCGTGGTGGCGATCTCCGTGTTCGGGTTCGGCAACCCGTTCCAGTACGTCTGGTTCGCCTTCCTCGGGGCGGGGATCGCCGGTGTCGTCGTGTTCGGGCTGGCGAGCATCGGCCGGGGCGCCGGCAACCCGCTGACGCTCGCCCTGGCCGGACAAGGGGTCACGGTGTTCCTGGCGGCGATGACCACGGCGGTCGCGCTCTCGGACCAGCAGGCCCTGAACGCCCTGCGGTTCTGGAACTCGGGCTCCCTGAACGGGGTGGGATACGACGTCATCTGGCCGGTCACCGCCTTCATCGCCGCCGGCCTCGTACTGGCTCTCACCACGCTGCCTTCCCTGAACCTGCTGAACCTGGGTGACGACGTGGCGCGGGGACTGGGCGTGAACATCGCGCTGAGCCGGACCGTCGGCATCGCCGCCATCACCCTGCTGGCGGGCGCCGCGACGGCGGCCTGCGGGCCCATCGCGTTCCTCGGGCTCATGGTGGCCCACGTGGCCCGGTACCTGACCGGGCCGGACTACCGCTGGCTGGTGCCGTACGCCGGTCTGCTCGGGGCCGTCGTCCTGCTGGTCTGCGACATCGTGGGCCGACTGGTGGTGCGGCCGGGCGAGTTGGACGCGGGCGTCCTCGTGGCGCTCCTCGGCGCCCCGTTCTTCGCGGTACTGGTGTGGCGCGGAAAGTTCAGGAAAGCATGAACGTGACAGATGTGAAGCCGTCGGTGATGCCGGGCGTGCGGCTCGGCCGTGTGTCGTTCGTCTGGCGGCCCTGGATCCTCTGCGTGACGCTGCTGCTGGCGACGGCGACCTTCCTGGTGTTCTGTCTGTCCGTCGGCGTCGGGGACTTCCCCATCAGCCTGTCGCGGGTGATCGCGACGATCCTCGGGCGGGGCGAGCGGGTCGACCAGTTCGTGATCATGGACCTGCGGATGCCGCGCGCCCTGGCCGGGCTCGTCGTGGGCATCGCGCTGGGGGTCTCCGGGGCGATCACGCAGTCCATCGCCCGCAATCCCCTGGCCAGCCCGGACGTTCTGGGCATCACCACGGGCGCCAGCGCGGTCGCGGTGTTCCTGGTCACCGTGTCGGGCGGTACCGCCGCCGCGATCGTCAACTCCGTGGGCCTGTCCGCCGCGGCGCTCGCGGGCGGGCTCGGTACGGGCCTGCTGGTGTACTTCCTGGCCTGGCGGCGCGGTATCGACGGCTTCCGGCTCATCCTCATCGGCATCTCCGTGAGCGCCGTGATGGAGGCGATCACGACCTGGCTGCTCGTCACGGCCGACATCAGGGACGTGGCCAAGGCCCAGGCGTGGCTCGTCGGTTCGCTGGAGGACCGCGCGTGGGACGAGGTCTGGGTGGCGCTCTGGTGCTCGCTCGTCCTCCTCGTCGTGGTGTCCTTCGTCGCGTTCCAGTTCAAGCCGATGCACTTCGGCGACGAGGTCGCCGCCGGCCTGGGCGTCCGGTACACGGCGGTACGGGCGGTCCTGCTGCTGTGCGCCGTCCTGCTGGCCGGTGTGGCGGTGAGCGCGGCGGGCCCGGTCCCCTTCGTCGCGCTGGTGGCGCCGCAGGTGGCGATGCGTCTGGCGAGGTGCCCGACACCGCCGATGGTGGCCTCGGGCCTCGTGGGCGCGTTGCTGCTGATCGGCTCGGACCTGGTCGCGCGCACGGCACTGCCGGTCTCGCTCCCGGTCGGTGTGGTCACCGCCGCGATCGGCGGCCCCTTCCTCGTCTATCTGCTGGTGCGGGCGAACCGTAGATAGGTGTACAAGAGTCAGGCATACCTAAGTAAGGGGGGCTTGTGGTCGCACAGTCCATCAACCGGACGAAGGCCGGGATCGATGATTCCTCGCGGCTGGCAGCCAAGGGCGTCACGGTCGGGTACGGCGGCCGGGTCGTCATCGACGAACTCGACGTGGCGATACCGCCCGGGGTGGTCACCACGATCATCGGCCCCAACGGCTGCGGCAAGTCGACCCTGTTGAAGACGCTGTCGCGGCTGCTCAAGCCGACCGGGGGAACCGTCGTCCTGGACGGCGAGGACATCGGCCGGCTCAGGACCCGGGACGTGGCGAAGAAGCTCGGCCTGCTGCCGCAGGCGCCGGTCGCGCCGGAGGGGCTGACGGTGGCCGACCTGGTCGCCAGGGGCCGCCATCCGCACCAGAGCTGGCTGCGGCAATGGTCCTCGGACGACGCCGAGGTGGTGGAACGCGCGCTCGCCATGACGGGCGTGTCCGATCTGGCGGACCGCCCGGTCGACGCGCTGTCCGGCGGGCAGCGCCAGCGCGTCTGGATCTCGATGACGCTGGCTCAGGGCACCGATCTGCTGCTGCTGGACGAGCCGACGACCTATCTGGATCTGGCGCACGCGATCGACGTCCTGGACCTGGTGGACGACCTGCACGAGTCGGGCTGCACCGTCGTCATGGTGCTGCACGATCTCAACCTGGCCACGCGCTACAGCGACAACCTGGTGGTGATGAGGGAGGGTTCGATCCTGGCGCAGGGTCACCCGCGCGATGTGATCACCGCCGAGCTGCTGCACGAGGCGTTCGGGCTGCGCGCCCAGGTCATCGACGATCCGGTGGGGGACCGGCCGCTCATCGTCCCGATCGGTCGCACGCATGTCCAGTTGGACACATCCTGATAAAGGCGGAGAAGTAAGGCTAGGCTAGCCTCACTCGCTCGCGGTAAGGTTTGCCTGCCCTTAGGCGAGGGTGCAGTGAACTAGCGCGAAAGCAAGGGGTTTTGGATGCTCCTCCATCGAACGACGCTCAGAAGGCCCTTGCGGCGCATGGCGGCGATACTGACCGCCGCCACCCTCGGCGTCGGTCTCCTCGCGGGATGCGGTTCCGACTCGGCGGACAAGACGGACCAGCAGAACGACGGCACGCAGGCCGCGGCGGCCGGTGCCTTCCCGGTGACCGTGGAGCACGCCTTCGGATCCACGACAGTCGACCAGGCGCCCAAGCGGGTCGTCTCCGTCGGCTACACCGACGACCAGACCGTCCTGGCCTTCGGCATCAAGCCCGTCGGCATGGTCGACCAGTACCCGAACCCCCCGGGCAAGAGCCCTGACATCAACACCCAGTGGCCCTGGGTGAAGGACAAGTGGGGCGCCACCAAGCCCGAGGTCGTCATGAAGAACGGCGACACCGGCCCCAACTACGAGAAGATCGCCGCCCTGCGCCCGGACCTGATCGTCGCGGTCTACTCCGAGATCGACAAGGCCGCCTACGACAAGCTGTCCAGGATCGCCCCGACGGTGGCGCGCACCAAGGCCGAGAAGGAGCCCTTCAGCGCCCCCTGGCAGGACAACGCGCTCCACATCGCCAAGGCCCTCGGCAAGGCCGAGGAGGGCGAGAAGATGGTCCAGGACATCCAGGGCAAGCTCGACTCGGCCAAGAAGGCGCACCCCGAGCTCGGGAAGGAAACCACCGTCGTGCTGTCCTGGTACAAGGACTCGGTGGCGCCGTTCACCTCCACCGACGTGCGCGGACGACTCGTCACGGGCATCGGCTACAAGTACCAGACCGAGATCGACAAGATCGCGGGCGGCAGCTTCTACACCACGCTCTCGCCGGAGCGCGTCGACCTGGTCGACGTCGACCACATCTTCGTCATCAACGACAAGGCCGACACCGAGGCGCTGAAGAAGTTCAAGCTCTTCGCCAACCTGGACGCCGTGAAGAAGGGCAACGTGTCGTACCTGCTGGACAGTGAAGGGCCCGCGGTCGGCGCGGCCATCTCCCAGGGCACCCTGCTGTCCATGCCCTACGCGATCGACGAGCTCGTCAAGTCGGTCGATCAGTAAGTGAGCACCACCGCAACGCGCCTCGCCCCGGCGACCCTGCGCACGACGACCGGACGCGAAGCCACCCGATGGGTCACGGCGCACTGCCGTGAGATGCCCTGGCTGACGGCCGCCACCGTGCTCACCACGGTCGCGGGGGCGGCGCTCCAGGTGCTCCCGGTGCTCCTGCTCGGCCGGGTGGTCGACGGGGTCGTCGGGGGCGAGGAACGATCGATCCTGGTCACGATCGGGGTGCTGATCGGTGCCGCCGCGCTGCTCGGCGCGGCGGCCACCGCGGTCTCGACCTACCTGATCGGGCGGCTGGGCGCGGATCTGCTCGCCCGGCTGCGCGAAGGCGCCGTCCGGGCGGTGCTCGGAATGCCGAGCGCCCGGATCGAGCAGGTCGGCCGGGGAGACGTGCTCTCCCGCGTCGGTGACGACGTGGCCGTGCTGTCCAAGGGCATCCGCACGGCCGTGCCCACCGTGTTCTCGGCGGGCGTGCTGGTCGTCATCGCCACCCTCGGCATGTTCGGTCTCGACTGGCGGCTCGGCCTGGCGGGCGCCGGCGCGCTGCCCGCGTACGCCCTGGCCCTGCGCTGGTATCTGCCCCGGTCCGCGCCGCTCTACCGGAAGCAGCGGGTGGCCCAGGCCGACCGGGCGCAGGCGTTCATCAGCGGTCTGAACGGCATCGACACGGTCCGGGCGTACCGCCTCGAGGGCGCCTTCCGGGAGAAGGTCACCAGCGAGTCGTGGCGGGTGCGCGACCTCGGCATCGAGGTGTTCCGGTTCTTCGGCCGGTTCGTCGGCCGCGAGAACCGCGCCGAGTTCATCGGTCTCGTCCTGATCCTCGTCGTGGGGTACGCCCTGCTGGAGGCCGACGCCGCCAGCCTGGGCGAGGTGTCGGCGGCTCCGCTGCTGTTCCACCGGCTGTTCACGCCGCTGGGCGCCATCATGTTCACCTTCGACGAGGCGCAGAAGTCGGGCGCGAGCCTGACCCGTCTGGTCGGGGTGCTGGGGGAGGCCGCCGAGGAGCGCCTGGTGGGCGACGAGTCCGTCCCGGCGGCGCAGGCCGGTTCGTACCCGGTGGCGGTGCGGGGGCTGACGTTCCGTTACCCCGGCTCCGAGGATCCGGTGCTGCGGGATGTCGACCTGGACATCCCCGCCGGTGGTTCGCTCGCCCTGGTGGGGGCGACGGGCGCGGGCAAGACGACCCTGGCCGCGCTGATCGCCGGCATAGGGACCCCGGAAGCCGGGTCGGTGCGGGTCGGGCCCACCGATCTCGCCGACCTGGACGAGGCCGGGGCGCGGGCCCTGGTGAGCATCCTGACGCAGGAGACGCATGTGTTCTCCGGTCCGCTCGCCGAGGATCTGCGGCTGGCCGCGCCGGAGGCGACCGACGCCGAACTGACGGCCGCCCTGCGCACGGTCGGCGCCGACGGCTGGGTCGACGCGCTGCCCGAGGGGCTGAACACCCTGGTCGGCGAGGGCGGTGAGCGCCTGGACGTCACCAAGGTCGCCCAGATCGCCCTGGCCCGGCTGGTGCTGGGCCGGGCGCCGGTGGTGGTGCTCGACGAGTCGACCGCGGAGGCCGGCAGCGAGGGCGCCGCCGAGCTGGAGCGGGCCGTACTGGCCGCCTGCGCGGGCCGTACGACGCTGTTCGTGGCGCACCGGCTGACCCAGGCGATGGCCGCCGACCGGATCGCCGTGCTGGACGCGGGACGCGTCGTGGAGCAGGGCACACACGAGGAACTGGTGGCTCTGGGCGGCCGGTACTCACGACTGTGGCGGGCCTGGCGAGAGGGTAGTTAGGCAACCCTTATTTAGGTTAGCCTAACTCCACATTCTGGAAGGGACGCTGAGTCTTCGATGATGGAACCGCGCGCTCGTCTCGCACTGCTTTCTCCCACCCGACTGGCAGAGGTCCGCCGGCGCACCGGTGACTACCCGGACCGGACCATCGCCGAAGCCTGCGCCATCGGTCTGTCGTACTGGGCGACGGGGCAGAGCCCCGACGGTATCGACCTCGCGCCCGGCACGCTCTTCGCCGACGTCCTCGGATGGGTCGACAACGGCGGTACGGCGCCCGGTGGCTGGGACGTGAGCCCGGACGGCCGGAGCATCACCGTCCCGGACGGCGTCACGCCGGCCGACGCGCAGCTCGCGCTGGACGACCTGGCCGACTTCCCGGACCGGCCCCTCGGCACCATCGGCCCGTCCAGTGTGGCCGCCCGGCTGCGGACCCTCGCCGAGTGGAACGACAACGAGGCCGACCGGGTCCGGCCGACCATCGTCGAGATGTTCCGGGAGCAGGCGCTGGCCAGACCGGACGCCGTCGCTGTCGTCGACGAGCACCGGTCGCTGACCTACCGTCAGGCAGCCGAGCTCTCCAGCCAGCTGGCCCACCACCTCATCGCACGCGGACTGGGCCACGAACAGGTCGTCGGTATCTCCCTGGCCCGCTCCGCCGACATGGTGATCGGGCTGCTCGCCGCGCTCCAGGCCGGATGCGCGTTCGTGCCGCTCGACCCGCAGTGGCCCGCCGCGCGCCGGGCCGTTGTCATCGAGGACGCCCGGGTCGTCCTGCAGCTCAACGCCTCGGGCGAGCACGACCCGGCCGAACCGGAGGCCGTGGCCGTCGACCTCGGCGCCTGGGGGTACGCCTCCTACCCCGCCGAGGGCACCGGCGTCACCGTCCTCGGCGACGCCCTGGCCTATGTCATCTTCACGTCCGGTTCCACCGGGCGGCCCAAGGGCGCGATGATCCGGCACGAGGCGATCAGCGAGCGCCTGCTGTGGCAGGTGAACGAGATCCTGGGCTTCGGCCACGACGACGCGTCACTGTTCAAGGCGCCGCTGTCCTTCGACATATCCATCAACGAGATCTTCCTGCCCCTGGTCTCCGGCGGCAGGCTGGTGGTCCTGCGGACCGGCGGCGAACGCGACCCGCACCATCTGCTGAGCGTCATCGCCGAGCAGCGCGTCACCTTCACCTACCTGGTGTCGTCCATGCTGGACGTGCTGCTGGAGATGGCGGGCGACACCGGCCGCCTGGACAGCCTGCGGCACGTGTGGTGCGGCGGCGAGGTGCTCACCCCCGAGCTGTACGAGCGGTTCCGCACCAAGCTCGACATCCCCATGTACCACGGCTACGGCCCCGCCGAGACGACGATCGGCGTCTCGCACGTCATCTACCGGGGCGCCGCGGAACGCCTGTCGACGTCGATCGGCAAGGCCAACCCCAACACCCAGCTGTACGTCCTGGACGAGGAACTGCGCCCGGTCCCGGTCGGGGTCGGCGGCGAACTGTACGTGGGCGGCTTCCTCCTGGGCCGCGGATACGTGGGCGCCCCCGGCCTGACCGCGTCCCGGTTCGTGGCCAACCCCTTCGCGGACGACGGCTCCCGGCTGTACCGCACCGGTGACCTAGCGCGGTTCGCCCCGGACGGATCACTCGACTTCCTCGGCCGGGCCGACAACCAGATCAAGATCCGCGGCATGCGGCTGGAGATAGAAGACGTCGAGGCCGGTCTCGCCGAACACCCCCGGGTCCGGCACACCTGCGTCGTCGCCAAGAAGAACTCGGCGGGCGGCACCTACCTGGTCGGCTACGTCATCCCGGCCGCCGGCGGCGAGGACCTGCGGGCGGACGAGGTCAAGGCGTGGGCCGGCGAGCACATGGTCGAGTACATGGTGCCGACCCACCTCGTCGTGATGGAGGAGTTCCCGCTCACCGCCAACGGCAAGCTCGACCGCAACGCCCTGCCCGAGCCCACGATCGACACCGGCTCGCTCGTGAGGCCCACCACCGACGACGAACGCGCGGTGTGCGCCGCGGTCGCGCAGGTGCTGCGGCTCGACGAGGTCGGTGTCGACCAGGACTTCTTCCAGCTCGGCGGAGACAGCATCCTGGCGATCTCCCTGCTGAGCGCGCTGCGCGACGAGGGCCTCCACGTCACGGCACGGCAGATCTTCACCCACAGCACCGTGGGCGCCCTGGCGGCGGTCGCGAGCCGTGAGGACGTCTCCACCACGGACCACGGCGACGTCGCCACCGGAACCGTCGTGGGATCGCCCATCGTGCAGTGGCTCGGCGAGACCACGGACGCCGTCGACGGCTTCGTCCAGTCCGTCGTGCTCAACACCCCGGCGGACCTGACCGCCGACGCCCTCGACGCGACCCTCTCGGCCCTCGTCCGGCACCACGACATGCTGCGCGCCAGGCTGGTGCGCGGCGACGACTGGAGCTTCGACATCCCGGAGGCGGACGGGGCCTTCGTGACCTGGCAGGAGAGTGATCTGCCGGTCGAGGGGTGCGTCGCGCTCGCCACCGAGGGGCTGGACCCGGACGGCGGCGCGATGCTGCGCGCCGTCTGGCGCCGTGAGGCACGGCAACTGGTCCTGGTCGCCCACCATGTGGTGATCGACGGCGTGTCCTGGCGGGTCCTCATGGAGGACCTGGCCACCGCCTGGCGGCAGTTCACCTCGGGAACGCCAATCGAACTGCCCCCGGTGGGCACGTCGTTCCGGCGCTGGACCCAGCTGCTGGAACGCGCCGCGTTCGACGCGGACTCCTCTTACTACTGGCGCCCCCTGCCAGGGGAGGACCAACCGATCGGCAGGCGCGCCCTGTCCGAGGCCGACACCGTCGCGCACGAGCGGCTGCGGACCGTCTCGGTCGGACCCGAGATCACGGCCGCCCTGCTCGGCGACATCCCGGCGAAGTTCCACGCGGGCGTCAACGACGTCCTGCTGACCGCGCTCTCCGTCGCCCTCGCCCGCTGGCGCCGCGACCTCGGCCAGGACCAGACGTTCGCCCACATCGAACTCGAAGGCCACGGCCGCGAAGGACAGTTCGTGGCGGGCTCCGCCGGCTTCGAGCCGGAACTGGCCCGGACCGTCGGCTGGTTCACCACCCTCTTCCCGGTGACCGTCGACCCCGGCACGGCGGCCGACCTCACCACCCCCGCGTATCTGACCGCCGCCCTCAAGGCGGTCAAGGAAGACCTCGCCCGGGTACCGGACAACGGCGTTTCCTACGGCGCCCTGCGCTACCTCACCGGCAGCGAGTTCGACGCCCCCGCACCGCAGGTCCTCTTCAACTACCTGGGCCGCTTCGCCGCGGGCGCCCCCGGCGACTGGCAGCTCGCGGGCACCACCGGCCAGCTGGGCGAGAAGCGCGACCCGGAGATGCGCCTGCCGCGCGCCCTGGAGTTCAACGCGATCGCCGAACCCGCAGCCTCCACCGGCGACTACGAGTTGGTCACCACCATCTCCTGGCCCGACGGCATGTTCACCGACGCGGACATCACGGCCATCGGCGACTACTTCCGGGTGGCCCTGGCCTCCCTCGCCGCACTCGACGAGGGCGGCCACTCGCCCAGTGACTTCGCCCTGGTGCCGCTCACCCAGACCGACGTCGACGCCCTGGACGGCCCGGCGCTGCGGGACGTCCTGCCGCTGACCCCGCTGCAGGAGGGCCTGTACTTCCACTCGGTCTTCGACGACGACTCGGCGGGCGCCTACGTCGAGCAGCAACTCCTGACCCTGGACGGCGAGGTGGACGCCGACCGGCTCGCGGCGGCCGCCACCCGCCTGCTCACGCTCTTCCCGAACCTGGCCGCCCGGTTCACCGCCCTGGCCGACGGCCGCGTCGTCTCCGTGCTGGAGAGCGGCGTCGAGGCCCCCTTCACCACCCTGGACCGCCCCGGCATCACCGACGAGGAGATACGCGACCTCGCCGAGCGGGACCGCCGCGCCGGCTTCGACCTGGCCACCGGCCCGCTGATGCGGTACACGCTCGTCCGAGCCGCCTCCCGGAACGTCCTGGTGCAGACCGTGCACCACATCATCGCCGACGGCTGGTCGGTGCCACCGATGCTCCGCGCGCTGCTGGCCGAGTACCACGCCCCGGGGACCGTCTACCCGATCGGCGGCTTCGCCGACTACGTGCACTGGCTCGCCGGACGCGACGACGACGAGAGCGACCGCGTCTGGCGCGCCGAACTCGCCGACCTGACCGGCCCCTCGCTGGTAGCCGATGGCCACACCCCGTCCGACCGCTTCGCCGACACCGCCGTGGAACCGGAGGGCGACCTCGACGCCGCCGTCCGCGAGGCCGGCGTGCCGCTGAGCGTGGCCGTGCACAGCGCCTGGGCCGTGACGCTCGGCGGCATCCTGCGCGGCAGCGACGTGGTGTTCGGCTCCACCGTCTCCGGCCGCGACGCCGATGTCCCCGGCATCGGGGACATGGTGGGCCTGTTCATCAACACCATCCCCGTACGGGCCCGTTGGGCCGATGGAACCACTTCCTCCGACCTGCTCGCCTCGGTGCGGGAGCACCAGAGCGCGGTCCTGCCGCACCATCACGTCTCCCTGGCGAGGATCGGCCGCCAGGCCGGCGCCGGCTCCCTCTTCGACACCCTCGTGGTCTTCGACGTGGCGACCGATGTCGCCGCCCTGCGACGGTCCGACGACACGCTGGCCGTCTCCGACCTCGTCAACGAGGGCGCCCCGCACTACCCGCTCACGCTGGTGGTCGAGCGCGCCCTCGACGGACGACCGCGCTTCAACCTGATCTACGACGGTGAACTGCTGCGGGAGACCACAGCGCAGTCGATCCTGCACACGTTCACCCACACCCTCACCGGCCTGCTGACCCGGCCGGACGCCCTGGTCGACGACCTGGCACCCGAGAGCGGGCGACGTCCCGCACCGATCACCCCGACGACGCTGGGCGGCCTGTTCGACGCCGCCGCGCGCCGCGACCCCGCCGCCACCGCCGTCACCCAGTGCGGCCTCGACGGCGGCACCCGGTGCCTGACCTACGGCGAACTGGCCGACACCAAGAACGAACTGGCCTCCGCCCTGCGCGCGGCCGGGGTCGGGCCGGGCAAACGGGTCGCCGTGGCCGTCCCGCGCTCCCTGGAGCAGGTCGTGGCCCTGGTCGCGATCGTCAGCGCGGGCGGCGCCTACGTCCCGCTGGACCTCGCCTACCCGGACGACCGGCTGGAGTACATCCTCGCCGACGCCGCACCCCAGGTCGTCCTGGTGGACCGCGAGCAGCGCGACCGCTTCACGGAGCTGCTGGCCAGGGCGGATGTGCCGGCCCGGGTGCTCGTGCAGGGTGACGAGCTGCCGGTGGGGGACCCCACCGAGCCCGAGGTGAGCTGGCACAACCCCGCGTACGTCATCTACACCTCCGGATCGACCGGCAGGCCCAAGGGCGTCGCCGTCCCGCACTCCAGCGTGGTCACGCTGCTCGCCAACACCCAGCCCGACATGGACTTCGGCCCGCGGGACGTGTGGGTCCAGTTCCACTCCTTCTCCTTCGACTTCGCGGTCTGGGAGCTGTGGGGCGCGCTGGCCTACGGCGGTGAGCTGCTGGTGCCCGAGTACGGGCTGACGCGCTCCCCGGTCGACTTCCACCGGCTGGTCCGCGAGCGCGGAGTGACCGTGCTCAACCAGACCCCGTCGGCGTTCTACCAGTTCATCGAGGCCGACCGGCTCGCCGGCGAGCCGCTGCCCGCACTGCGCCGGATCATCTTCGGCGGCGAGGCGCTGGACCTCGGGCGGCTGCGCGGCTGGGTCGAGCGGCACGGCACGGGCGTGCCCGAGCTGGTCAACATGTACGGCATCACCGAGACGACCGTCCACGTCACCCACCGGGTGCTCACCGACGAGGACTTCGGCCCCGGCGACGACGTCAGCCCCATCGGCGGCCCGATACCCGGCCTGGTCACCTACCTGCTCGACGACCGGCTCCGCCCGGTGCCGCCCGGCAAGGTCGGTGCCATCTACGTCGCCGGTGACCAGGTGTCGCTCGGCTACCTCGGCAGGCCCGGACTCACCGCCGGCCGCTTCGTGGCGAACCCGTTCGCGGACGACGGCTCCCGCATGTACCACACGGGCGACCTCGCTGTCCGCACCCTCGACGGCGAGCTGCGGTTCACCGGCCGCGCCGACGACCAGGTACAGCTCAAGGGCTTCCGCATCGAGCTGGGCGAGGTGGAGTCCGCCGTACGGGAACTCGACGGTGTGGTGGATGTCGCCGTCACGGTGGCGGGCAGCGGCGATCACTTGGTCGCGCATGTGGTGGGCCAGGTGCCGGTTGATTTCATCGAGCTGTTGTCCACGAAGCTGCCGGTGCACATGGTCCCGGGCCGGGTTATGCCGGTCGACGCCCTGCCGCTGACGGTGAACGGCAAGCTGGACCGGAAGATCTTGACCGAGCGTGCGGCTATGCCCTCTGGGGGCGCGGGGAACTGCGCGACCAGCCCCCAAGCACCCGCAGACAAGAACTCAGCAGTCACCACCCTCATCGAGATCTTCATCCAGACGCTGCCCGGCTCGGACATAGACGCCGACACCGACTTCTTCCACGCCGGAGGCGACAGCATCGTCGCCATCACGGTCGTGAACAGGGCCCGGACACTCGGCCTGCCGATCTCGCCCCGGGACGTCTTCCTGCTCAAGACCCCCCGCGCACTGGCCGGCAATCTGGCGACGAGCACACCGCGGGTAGCCGTCCCCGCCCGCCGCGAGGACGGCCCCCTCACCCCGACCCCGATCATCCTGCGCCAGCGCGAACTGGGCGGCTCCCTCACCCGCTTCGCCCAGGCCAGAACCCTCCAGGCCCCAGAAGGCACCGCCTTCACGGACGCCCGGCGCGCCGCGAACGCGGTCGTCGCAGCACACCCGACCCTGCGCCTGCACCTGCGCACCACGCACGGCGTGTGGGCCCTGCGCACCGAACCGGCCCACGAGGTCACCGTCGTACGCCCGGACACCACCGACGCGACGGCAGTGGCGAACGAGGCCGCGGCACAGCTCGACCCCGAGTCCGGGCACGTCATCGCCTTCGCCTGGCTGGAAGCCACCCGCACCCTCGTGGTCACCGTGCACCACCTCGCCGTCGACTCGGTGTCCTGGCTGATCCTGCTGGACGACCTGGCCACAGCCCTCCGTGGGGAGTCCCTGGCCCCGCCGACCACGTCGTACGCCGAGTACGCCGACGCACTCACACTCCACTCCACCCACGCACTCGACGACCTCAGCCACTGGACCACCACGCTCCAGGCGCCCGAACTGCTGCCCACGGTCGGCGGACTGCGCGAGACCACGGTCGTGCTCGCCCCCGACGTGAGCGACCGCCTGACGCGTACCGCCCCCGCCGCACTCGGCGTCGGTCTCACCGAGCTGCTGTGCGGCGCGCTGCGCACCGCGCTGACCCGCGTCCAGCCGTCGCCCACCGATCTCGCGATCGAACTGGAGCGGCACGGCCGGGTCCCGGCCCTCGAACAGCACGACTACACCCGTACGGTCGGCTGGTTCACGTCCATCGCACCCGTACGGCTCACCGCGCACACCGACCCGGTCGCCGCGGCCCGCGAGATCGCCGAACGCCAGCCGGGCGAGGACGCGCACGTCGCCTACGGGCAGCTCAGGTACCTCAACCCGCAGACGGCCCCGCTGCTCACCGCCCGCCCGCAGGTGCTGTTCAACTACCTCGGCCGGGGCAGCGAGTCCCAGGCGCTGCACCTCACCGGCGGCGACCAGGGCAGCCCGTACGCCGTCGAGGTCAACGCCTGGACCGACGAGGCGACCGGCACTCTGCTCGCCGAGTTCACCCTCGCCGAGGGCATACCGGACGAGATCACCGAGCACTGGCGCGGCGCACTGGAGCACATCGCGGACGCCGCCACGACGGCCGAGCGCACCGCACCGGTCACCCCGCTCCAGCGCGGCCTGTTCTTCCAGGCCCAGATGGCGGGCACGGCCGGACACTACGTCGCGCAGAGCTGGTTCACCTTCGACCGGCGCCTGGACACCGACGCGCTGGCCGAGGCGATGGCGTACGTGATCGCACGGCACCCGGTCGTGGGCGCCGGCTTCGGCACGGACGACGACGGGAATCCCGTCCAGGTCCTCAAGGCCGGCCGGCGGGTCGACGTCCGTACGGTCGCCCTGTCGACGGACGCGGAGGTCGACGTCCTGCGCGCCCGGGACCGCGACACGGGATTCGACCCGGGTGAGCCGCCGCTGATCCGGCTGACCGTGGTGCGGCTGTCCGACGACCGCGACGGGCTGCTGCTCAGCTACCACCTGCTGCTGTGGGACGGCTGGTCTCGCGAGATCGTCCTGCGGGACCTGTTCGACGCTTACCGTGCCGTCCTCGCGGGCGAGCCGCTCGACCCGATGCCGGCCACGCCGAGCTTCGAGGAGTACGCCCGGGCGCTCGACGCCAGGGACCCCGCCGTATCGGAACGCTTCTGGGCGGAGCACCTGGCCGGTCTCCCCGGCCCGACCCTGCTCGCCGGACCGGCGCCGGCCCTCTCGGACGACCTGCCGCGCGCCCTCGTGCACACGCTGTCCGCCGAGCGGTCGGAGCTGCTGCGGGAGGCGGCCAGGGTGCACGGCGTCACGCTGAACTCGGTGCTGACCGGAGCGTTCGGCCTGCTGCTCGGCGGGCACACCGGCCGCGGCGACGCCGTGTTCGGCGTGACCGTCTCCGGCCGCGACGGCGAGGGCCTGGACGGCATCGTCGGCGTGCTGCTCAACACCGTGCCCACATGGACGCGGGCCCGGCCGGGCGAGTCGGTCCGGGAGTACCTGTCGGCCGTACAGACCGCACGGGTCGAGGCGATGGAGCACGAGCACCTGGGGCTCGGCGAGATCCAGCGGGCCAGCGGGCACGACACCCTGTTCGACAACCTGTTCGTGCTGCAGAACTTCCTGGACCTGGACGCGTTCGCCGAGATGAACGCCCGGCACGGCATCACGTCGGTGAAGGCCGACGACTCCACGCACTACCCGTTCACCTGGGTCGTCACCCCCGGCGACCGGCTCACGGTCAAGCTGGAGTACCGCGACGGCGACGGCGGCAACGCCCGCCGCCTGCTCGACGACTACCTGAGCGTGCTCGAAGACCTGGCCCGGTCGACCGGGCCGGTGGGCGCGCTGCGGGGGCTGGGGCCCGAGCCCGCTCCGGGCGAGCGTACGGACGTCGGCACGGACACCGTCGTCGACCGGTTCGACCGGGCCGCGGACCGCGACCCGCAGCGGGTGGCGCTCGTCGCCCACGGTGCGACGATGACGTTCGCCGAGCTCCGGGACCGCAGCCGCGCGGTCGCGGGTGTGCTCGCGGGACGCGGCATCGGGCCCGAGACGACCGTGGGTCTCGCGATCCCGCGCTCCCTGGACTGGATCGCGGCGCTGTTCGCCGTCCTGCGGGTCGGCGCCGCGTACGTGCCGCTGGAGCTGGACCACCCGGACGAGCGGATCGCCGCGATCGTCGACGACGCCCGCCCGGACGTGATCCTCACCGTGAGTGCCGTCTCGCCCCGGCTGACCGGCGAACTCATTGAACTGGACCGGCCCCTTCCAGAGGCCGAGCCGTATGTGACGTTCACGCCGGACGACCCGGACCGGCTGCGGCACCCCGCGTACACGATCTACACCTCCGGGTCGACCGGAAAGCCCAAGGGCGTGGTGACCGAGTACGCCGGGCTCACCAACATGCTGATCAACCATCAGCGGCGGATCTTCGAGCCGGTGCTGGCGGAGCACGGCCACCGGACCTTCCGGATCGCGCACACCGTGTCGTTCGCGTTCGACATGTCGTGGGAGGAGCTGCTGTGGCTCGCCGACGGCCATGAAGTGCACATCTGCGACGAGGAGTTGCGCCGTGACGCGCCCGCACTGGTGGAGTACTGCCTGGAGCACGGGATCGACGTCATCAACGTGACCCCGACCTACGCGCAGCAGCTGGTGGCCGAGGGCCTGCTGGACAACCCGGAACGCCGGCCGGCGCTGGTGCTGCTGGGCGGCGAGGCCGTCACCCCGACGCTGTGGCAGCGGCTCGCGGAGACCGAGGGCACGGTCGGCTACAACCTGTACGGACCCACCGAGTACACCATCAACACCCTGGGCGTCGGCACCTTCGAGTGCGAGGACCCGGTGGTGGGCGTCGCGATCGACAACACGGACGTGTACGTCCTGGATCCGTGGCTGCGGCCGCTGCCGGACGGGGTGCCCGGTGAGCTGTACGTGTCGGGCATCGGCATCGCGCGCGGCTATCTCGGGCAGCCCGCCCAGAGTGCGCACCGCTTCGTCGCCTGCCCGTTCGGCCAGCCCGGGGAGCGCATGTACCGCACCGGGGACCTGGTGGTCCGCCGCCCTGACGGCAACCTGATGTACCTGGGCCGCACCGACCAGCAGGTCAAGATCCGGGGCCACCGCGTCGAACTCGGCGAGGTCGAGGCCGTGTTCGCCGCCCACCCGGCGGTCCGGTTCGTCGCCGCCGTCGCCCAGCCCGACCCACAGGTCGACGGCGCCTACCGGCTGGCCGCCTACCTCGTGCTGGACGGCGGGGATCTGGCGGCGGTCGCCGCCGACGTGGGCGCCGGACTGCCGGACTTCCTGCGGCCGACGCACTACGCCCAGGTCGACAGCATCCCGCTGACGGTGAACGGGAAGGCTGACACCAAGGCGCTGCCCGAGGCCAAGCCGCTCGGCGCGCTGACCACGGTGGGGGAGCGGGGCCCGCGGACCGAGACCGAGACCGTGGTGTGCGAGTACTTCGCCGAGGCACTGGACCTGGACGACGACGAGGTGAGCGCGGTGAGCGACTTCGTGTCCCTCGGGGGACACTCCATGCTGGCGGTACGGCTGATCGGCCTGCTCCGCCGCGAGTACGGTCCAGTGATCACCATCCGAGACCTGTTCACCCTGCGAACCCCCGAAGCGATTGCCCGCCACCTCGATGACAACTGACACGCAGCGGCCCCGCCCCGGGGCCGCCATCCTCCGCACCGCCCTGCGCCGCAACCTCGGCGCCATGGCCTGGGGCACCGTCCTCATGGGCCTGTACCAGGCCGGCGAGACGGCCTTCCCCATCGCGCTCGGCCTGATCGTCGAGCACACGATGCGGGACGGCCGGAGCCTCGGCGCGCTCGCCCTGTCGATCGCCGCGCTGGCCGTGATCATCACGACCGTGTCGCTGTCGTGGCGGTTCGGCATGCGGATCCTGCAGAAGGCCAACACGACCGAGGCACACCGCTGGCGGGTGAAGGTCGCGGCCTGCGGCCTGCAACCGGTGGCCAGGGACGTCGACCTCAAGTCCGGCGAGGTCCTGACCATCGCCACCGAGGACGCCGACCAGACCGCCGACATCATCGAGGTGGTGCCGCTGCTGATCAGCTCGCTGGTCGCGGTACTGGTCGCGGCGATCGCGCTGGGCCTGGCCGACATCCGGCTCGGCCTGCTGGTGATCGTGGGCACCGTCGCGATCCTGTCGATCCTGAGCGTGATGTCCCGGCGGATCGGCAGCAGCACCCAGGAACAGCAGGCCCGGGTGGCGCGGGCCGGAGCGAAGGTCGCCGACCTGATCACCGGCTTGCGCCCGCTGCACGGATTCGGCGGCAACCACGCGGCGTTCGGGTCCTACCGAAAGGTCAGCACCGAGGCGAGGCACCAGGCGGTCACCGTAGCCAAGGTGAACGGCGTGTACGCGGGAACCGCGCTGGCCCTCAACGCGGTCCTCGCCGGAGCCGTGACCCTGACGGCGGGCTGGCTGGCGTTCGACGGCCGGATCACCATCGGGGAACTCGTCATGGCCGTGGGCCTGGCGCAGTTCATCATGGAACCGCTGAAGCTGTTCTCGGAGATGCCCAAGTACGTGATGATCGCGCGCGCGTCGGCCGAGCGGATGGCGCTGGTGCTGTCGGCGCCGCCGGTCACGACCCCGGGGTCGGGGCGGCCGGCGCCGGGCGCGGACCTGGAGATCGACTGCGTCCGCCACGGGTCCCTGAACAAGGTGAAGTTCCAGGTGGCGGCCGGCGAGTTCGTCGCCATCGCCGCCTACCAGCCGCGCGCCGCGGCCGACCTGGCGGCCGTCCTGGCCGTGAACGTCCCGCCCGACACCTACGAGGGAGCCGTCCGGATCGGCGGCCAGGAACTGGCGCACCTGTCGGTCGAGGCGGTCCGCGAGCACCTCCTCGTGAACCCGTACGACGGGGAGATCTTCGCGGGCACCCTGCGCACCAACATCGACCCCTCGGGCACCAGCCGTTCGGTCCCCGAGGCCGTCGAGGCGTCCATGCTGACCGACGTCGTCGCCCTGCACCGCGAAGGCCTCGACTACGGCGTCCGCGACCGGGGCGCGAACCTCTCCGGAGGTCAGCGTCAACGCCTGTCCCTGGCCCGCGCGCTGGCGGCCGACAGCGACGTCCTCGTCCTCCACGACCCGACGACGGCGGTCGACGCGGTCACCGAACAACTCGTCGCCCGCAACGTGGCGAAGCTACGCCGAGGCCGCACGACGGTGGTGATCACCAGCAGCCCGGCATTCCTGGACGCCGCCGACCGGGTGCTGGTCCTGGACGAGGGCGTGGTCACGGCGGAGGACACGCACCGGAACCTCCTGGCCAACGACGAGGCGTACTGCCTGGCGGTGGCGCGGTAACGCGCCCCGTCAGGGGCGCGGGGAACTGCGCGACCAGCCCTCACCGGCCCGCAGACACCTACTCACCGAGGGCCCAGCCCACATCCCTGAGCAGCGCATGACGCCACCCCGCCCGGTCGTGCCCGGATGCCGACCGCGAAACCCGCACGGTCGCCCCGGCCTGCTCGGCCAAGGCCTCCACCGACGTGCAGTGCGGCAGCATCCGCGACTCATGCTCCCCGACATCGAACGCCACCCGCAGCCCCGACAGATCAACATCCGCCCGCAGCCGCTCAGCGATCACACCCCCGACCGAACCCCCCAACGGATCAGCCGCCCGCAGGGCACCCGGTGTCCACCAGAACGACCCCGACTGACAGGCGACCCGCGACACCAGCTCCGGAAACTCCAGCGCCGCGTACACCGCGCTCAGTCCACCAAGACTCTGCCCGGCGACCACCAGCCGACCGAGATCGGCGGGCACACCGGACTCCACCACCAACGGCAGCAGTTCATCCCGCACGGCCTCCCACAACCCGGCCCGGCACGTGAACTCCTCGGCCCGGTCCTTGGCCGGCAGGAAGACCAGCGTCACCGGCGGCACCTCACCCGCGGCCACGGCCGAGTCGAACGCGGTCATGGCCGGATGCAGATACAGCCAGTCGTCCCCGTCGAGCAGCAGCACCACCGGCCCACCGCCCCCCACCGGATGGACCCGCACGGTCCGCCGCCCCCCGAGCCGTTCACTGGCCCAGCGGATCCGCGTACGCGGCAGGGGCAGCACCGCGTCGGCGCCGACGACCGGCCAGTGCGGCTGCTCCGGCGCGTCCGGCGTCGCCGCGATGGACCGGTCACCGCCCGCACCGGCCGGGTTGAGCGGGTCGGCGTACGCCGCGTCGCCCACCAGGAACTGATAGGTCACCCGCAGCCGTTCGGGCATGCGCACCTCGGCGTACCAGCAGTCCGAGTCGGCCCAGCGCCGCAGGGGAACCGGCTCCGACCAGCTCTCGAAGCCGACCCTCGCCTCCGACCCGCGCCACAGGAACAGCGTCACCCAACCGCCGTCCCCTGCGGGCTTCGAGGCGGGCGCGCCCGCGGCCGCCCAGAACTCGTCGGTGCCGGGTGCGCCGGGCAGCCCGAACCCGGCGAAGGCGTCGGCGTCCTCCATGTCGGCCGCGACCAGGCGCATGAATGTCTCCTTGTGAGAGGGAAGGGACAAAGGCTAAGCTCCAATCAATTAGGCGAGCCTAACCTAATCTTGGCCCTCCAAGGAGGCATCGAGCATGAGCACCAACCCCTTCGACGACAGCGAAGGCCGTTTCCTGGTCCTGGTGAACGACGAGGGCCAGCACTCACTCTGGCCGTCGTTCGCCGAGGTGCCCGGGGGATGGACGATCGCCTTCGCCGAGAACACCCGGGAAGCGTGCCTGGAGTACGTCGAGACCCACTGGACGGACCTGCGCCCCCGGTCCCTCGCCGCGACGATGGACGTCTGACCTCACCGATGCTGTGCACCAGGCTGACCAACGCCCGTTTCCTCACCATGGATCCGGATCATCCGGTCGCCCATGACGTGGGCATCTGGCAGGGCCGGATCGCGGGCCTCGACGAGGCCGTGACCTCCCTGCCCGCCCGCGAGGTGATCGACCTGCAGGGCGCCACCGTGCTGCCCGGGTTCGTCGACGCCCATGTGCACCTCGCCTGGACCGGGTTCAAGCAGAACACCGCGAGCATCGCCGGCCGCACCCGGATCGACGACGTACTCGCGGTCGTCGCGGAAGCCGTCACCCGCACCCGCGCGCCCGGCGACTGGGTGAGCATCGCCGGCTACGACCAGCGCGCCCTGGGCCGCCATCTGACCGCCGCCGACCTCGACAAGGTCAGCGACGGACGCAAGATCTTCCTGCTGCACGACTCCGGCCACGGCTGCGTCGTCAACACCGCTGTCCTGGACCTGCTGCCTGCCGACATCCCGCACGAGAACGGCTTCCTCGCCGAACAGGCCATGGGCGCCGCCCGCGCCCTACGCCTGCCGCACTCCCAGGAGGACCTGGCCCAGGCGATCGGCCGGGCGGCCCGGACCTGCCTGGCGGAGGGCGTCACCGCCTGCGCCGAAGCGGGCATCGGCGGCACGCTCTTCGGCCACAGCCCCGTCGAACTCGGCGCCTACCAACTCGCCCGGGACAAGGGGCTGCTGCCGCTGCGCGTGCAGCTCATGGTCTCCGGGGACCGGCTGCGCCCGGTCTCGGCACACGAGACCGACGGCATCCCGCGGGCCCTCGACCTCGGCCTGCGCACCGGGTTCGGCGACGACCGGCTCTCCGTGGGCGCGCTGAAGATCTACACCGACGGCGGCATGATGGCCCGTACGGCCGCGCTGAGCAGCCCCTACGAAGGGCTCGGCCACACCGGGCAGTTGCAGGACGACCCGGAGGCGCTCGCGGACCTCATCGTGGACGGCCACCTCGCCGGCTGGCAGCTCGCCGTGCACGCGATCGGAGACCGCGCGGCCGACGTGGCCCTGGACGCCCTCGACCGTGCCCAGCGCCTCCGGCCCCGGCCCGGGGCACGCCACCGCATCGAACACGCCGGGCTGATCCGGCCCGACCAGCTCCCGCGCTTCGCGCGACTCGGCGTCAGCGCGGTCGTACAGCCCAACTTCCTGCGGTACTTCGGCGACGACTACGCGTCGATCATGGGCGTGGAACGCGCACCGTGGCTGTATCGGGGCAGGTCGTTCCTGGACCACGGCATTCCACTGGTGGGCAGCTCCGACCGTCCCGTCGCCGACGGATCGCCCCTGCGGGCCGTCCAGTTCATGGTCGAGCGCGCCTCGGCCTCGGGTCAGGTCATCGGCCCCGACGAGGGCATCACCGTCGACGAGGCCCTGCGCGCGTACACCGTCGCCGGCGCCCACGCCTGCCACTGGGAGGACAGCCTGGGGAGTCTCTCCCCCGGCAAACGCGCCGACCTGGTCGTGCTCGGCGACGATCCCCGGCGCGTCGGCACCTCCCGCATCGGAGACATCGAGGTGGTCGAGACGTACGTCGACGGCCGCCCGAGCCGTCCGCGCGTCTGATCCCGGGTCCGGTACCGAGGAAGGAATCCCTTGACCACGGCTACGCCGCGCCCTGCCGCGCTGCCGCACACTCCTCTCGCGCCGTCGCCCTCGGTGCGCACCGCCCGCCCGGACGATGCCACCGCGCTCGCCGCCCTGTCCCTGCCCTTCGTAGGCTCGGGTGCGCTGCGGGAACGCCCCGTCTCCCTCTACGCCGCCCATGCCGCGGACTTCCTGGTACTGGAGGCACCGGACGGCACCCTGGAAGGTTGCGTGGGCATGCGGGCGTATCCCGACGGGGGAGATGGCGTCGGACCCGCAGGCGTCGTCTACAACTTCTGCGTGGCGGAGCACCAGCAGGGGAGCGGAGCGGGAGCAGGGCTGCTGCGCGCGGTCCTGGCCATGGCGCGCGCCCAATCACTCGACGCCTTGTTCACGGCGACCACCGGCGGTGGCGGACTGTTCCTCCGCTACGGCTTCACGCCCACGACCGCGCGCCTGGCGCCGCGGTCCTGGGCGGAGTCCCTGGACCCGCGGCGCAACGCGCGGATCCTGGTCAGGACGTGGTGACCACGCCGGAAACCGAGCCGGAGACGGAGTCAGACACTGCGTCAGAATCCGTGTCGGGAACCACGGTCGTGCCCGGGCTGGTCTCCGCGAGGACGCCGCGCAGCACCGCGTGCGGCACCCGGCCGTCCAGGACGTGTGCCTTGCGCACGCCGCCGCGGACGGCCCGCAGACAGCCCTCCATCTTCGGCAGCATCCCGCTCGCCAGCCCGGGCAGCAGCCCGTCCAGCGCACCGGCCGTCAGCCGTCCGATCACCTCGGTGCTGCGCGGCCAGTCCGCGTACAGCCCCTCGACATCGGTGAGCATCACCAGCCGCTCGGCGTCGAGGGCGACGGCGAGGGCCGACGCCGCGAGATCGGCGTTGACGTTGTAGACCTGCCCGTCCGCACCGCGTGCCACGGGAGAGACGACCGGGATGTGCCCCTGCTCCAGCAGCGCGCGCACCATCGCCGGGTTCACGTCCACGATGTCGCCGACGAGACCGATGTCCACCGCCTTGCCGTCGACCCGGGCCGGTCGCCGTACGGCGGTCATCGTGTGCGCGTCCTCGCCGGTCAGACCCACCGCGAAGGGCCCATGGGCGTTGATGTGGCCGACCAGCTCCCGCTGGACCCGGCCCGTCAGCACCATGCGCACCACGTCCATGGTCTCCGGGGTGGTGACCCTGAGGCCCGCCTCGAAACGGGTCTCCAGGCCCAGACGGTCCAGCATCGCGCTGATCTGCGGCCCGCCGCCGTGCACGACGACCGGGCGCAGACCCGCGTGCCACAGCTCCACCAGGTCCTGGGCGAAGGTCCGTTGCAGACTCGCGTCCACCATGGCGTTGCCGCCGAACTTGACGACGACCGCGCTGCCCAGGAGTTCTCCCGGCGGCTGGGGAAGGCGGGGAGAGCGGGTCGCGACCGGGTCGGCTTGGGTCACGCTCACGGAGTCACTCCAATTCAAGGGTGTGTCGAGGAAGGCACCGATGCTCCGCGCCGCAGGCGTCACGCGTTCCTCCGCTCCCGGTGCAGGAGCAGGGCGCGCAGCAGACCGTCCGTCGTGCAGACCACTCCGGTGCGCGCGGCCCACCGGAGCGCCAAGGTGTGCTCCTCGGCGGAGAAGTCGGCGACCGCGTCGGCGACGACGAACGGCTGGATGTCGTTCATGAAGGCGTCCGCGGCGGTCAGCAGGACGCCGAGGTGCGCGTGCACCCCGCAGATGATCAGCTGGTCGCGGTTCTGGGAGCGCAGCAGCCTGCCGAGATGGCTGCGCAGGAAGGCGTTGTGGCGCACGTTCGCCAGGAGGTGCTCCCCGGGGCGGGGCGTGAGCGGCGCGACGATCGCCGCGGCATCCGGCTCGTCCCCTATCCCCGGCCCCCACATGTCACCGACCAACCCTCGCTGCGCGGGCGGCTGCCCGGCCGGCTCCGCACTGAACACGACCGGCATGTCCAGGGTGTCGGCGAGTTCCCGGAGCGCGGCGATGTTGTCGACGAGCTCCACCACGGGGGCGCGCCCGGCGGGGAAGGCCCGGACGAAGTGGTTCTGCATGTCGTGGACCAGGAGCGCGGCACGTGCCGGGTCGATCCGCCAGGAGACGTGGGACCGGGGGATCGCGGTGCGATCCGGCATGGGGTAGGAGCCGATGGCCGGCAGACCCATAGGTGACTCTCTCCCCCCGAGCGCCCAACGCGGTCCAGATCCCCTGGAGTTGATTAGCTTAGCCTAACCTAAATTCGGCGCCCGGAGGGGAGTTCGCGCGCTGGCCCGAGCGTGACCGAACCCGACGGGTCTAGATCAAGCAAAGTTCATGGTCATGACACTCGCGGGGTGCGAAGATCCTCTTCACATCAGTGACCGATCGATGGAGCCGGGATGAGGCGTGCCCGCTTCTGGGTGAAGTCGGCCGCCTGCGCCACGTCCTTCGCGGCCTTGGCGACTGTGATGGAGTCCTGTATGAAGGACCACGGCATCGACCTGACGCTGCCGAAGGCGGGCGCCAACCCGCCGCCCAGCGACAACGACGCCAACACCGAACGCCGTTACGGCATTTCCGACCGGGCCGAGGTCGAAAAGTACGGCTACGAGCACGCCCGGCGCTGCGGCAGCACACCGAGCAGACCGTGCGTGATCTGTCCGGTGCCGAGGCCGAGGTCCCGACCGGCCACACCATGCCCGCCCGGGCAGAGTGTCATCGTCGCGCAGCTCGCCGGGGACAGCCTGACGCGGTCGATGAACGAGGACAAGGCCATCAAGGCCACCGCCGCGTGGTCTTCCTGCACGTCGCAGCGGCCGGCGACTCCGAGCGCGGAGCAGAGCAGTCCGCAGGCGCGCCCGTCACCGGTGGCTTCGGTCCACTCCGAAGGCCGCACGCGTGTCCCGGAGTACGGAGACCTGCTCGTGCGCGCCACGCCGGAAAGCGGCGGTGTGCGTACCGAGATCGAGGTGGCCAACACCTACGAGCGGGATACGACGTACTCGGTCCAGATCAGCATCACCGACCGGTAACAGAAGACGAAGGGTTGCTTGCGGCAATGGCTGACGAAATGGTGCTCCAGGCTCAGAAATGGGTCAACGCCACCTACAAGAACGTGTCCGGCTACAACCTTGTCACGGAAGACGGCAAGACCGGCTGGAACACCATGTATTCCCTGACTCGCGCGCTGCAATACGAACTCGGCATCACAGCACTGTCCAATGCGTTCGGGCCGACGACGCTGTCCAAGCTGCAGGCCAAGGGCTCCATCAAGGTCGGCGAGTCCAACGAGAACATCGTCAAGATCATCCAGTGCGGGATGTACTGCAAGGGCTACAGCGCGGGCGCCATCGACGGGCAGATGTCCCAGGCGACTCAGACCGGCATCAACACGATGATGCAGCACATGGGTCTTTCGGCGGTCTATCTCGACGGCACTGTACGCCCCAAGGTGTTCAAGGCTTTGCTGACCATGGACGCCTATATATTTCTGTCCGGCGGACTGGAACAGATTCGCTTCATGCAGCAGTGGCTCAACGGCCGCTACTTCGAGAAGTCCACCTTCTTCATCGGCCCGTGCGACGGATTCTTTTCCCGGGACGCCCAGCAGGCGCTGATGAAGGGGATCCAGTACGAGTCGGGCATCCCCGAGGACCAGGCCACCGGTGTCTTCGGCCCCGGCACCGTCGCCGGCTTGCAGGCCCACACCCTCTCGGAGGGCGACAGCGGCACGTGGGTGCAGCTCTTCACCGGTGCGTGCGTGGCGAACGGCCCCTCCAACACGAGTGGTGACATCGCCACCTTCGGCAACACATTCGACGCGGACCTCACGGACTGGGTCAAGAAGTTCCAGAGCTTTTCCGCGATCAGCCAGACCGGCAAGGCCGACTTCGACACCTGGGCACAGCTGCTCGTCTCCTACGGGAATCCCGATCGCCCGGTCAACGCCTGCGACACCCGGTTCACCATCACCGCCCAACGGGCAGCAGCCCTCTACGACGCGGGATATCGCGCCGTGGGCCGCTACCTGGACGAGCCGGCCGGAAGCACCCTGAACAAGGAGATCCAGCCGGGCGAACTGGACGCCATCTTCTCTGCCGGGCTGAACGTCATCCCCATCTGGCAGTACGACGCAAGCAGTCTCGCGGACTTCAAGTACAGCAATGGCTACCTGCACGGCAGCCTGGCGCACGGTCGGGCCGAGGGGTACGGCTTCAACAGGAGTACGGTCATCTACTTCGCGGTCGACTACGACGCCACCGCGGCGGACATGGACCGGATCATCGACTACTTCTCCGGCGTGAACGACGCGCTCAAGAGCAACGGCAGCAAGTACATAGCCGGTGTCTACGGCTCACGAAACGTGTGCGCCAGCGTCTCCGGGGGCGCTTACGTGCCGTACGCGTACGTCTCCGGTATGTCCTACGGCTTCTCCGGCAATCTCGGCTTCCCGCTGCCCCAGAACTGGACGTTCAACCAGATCAAGGAGTTCGACTTCACCAGCGGTTCGGACACCTTCGGACTGGACCGGGTGGCGCACCGCCCCGGATCCGACTTCGGGCAGAAGTCGGTCAACGACACGGGCACCTCAGCGGTCGAAGAGTTCATCGCCTATGTCCAGAAGGTGTACGACGCCGCAGTCTCCTACGGTACGGGCGATCCGAACGAACTCTCGTTGCAGTTCATGCGCTGGGACAAGTACACCGACTCCCGGTGGAGAGCGCTCTTCGGTGAGGTCGACGACGCGTTCATCAGCTACGCCTCCGGCCGGGGGATCGGCCGGTCGAGAGACTATGCGTACGCAGACCCGTCGATGGGTGTCGTCGTCAATCCGGACCACCTGGTGGCGAGCGCCAGTGGGTACTTCCTCAAGGGAAATGCCGGAGTGGGCAAGGCGAACCGCGCCGAACTGGCGAGCTGGGGCGGAGACCTGCTCACGTTCTACGGCGAATGGAGTCGCTCGGACAACGCGTCACCACTGGACTTCTGCCGCAAGACACTGTGCCGGCCCGATATCGCATCGACGTTCGCGCTGGGCGACCTCATCGAGGACATCGATGGATTCCTGGTCGCTGAGCGCCTGAAGAACAATGGCAGCACGAATATCGTCGACGAACTGAAGAGAATCCTCATCGGAACAGGCCATCTGACACGTTTCAGCGACTTCAAGCTCTACCGGTTCGGCGGTGTCACGGGCAACATCGGAACGACGGCGAAGGCGTTCCTGGAGGACCAGATCGATGACACACTGCTGTCTTCCACCCGTGCGCTCCTCATCCAGCGGAACTGCCCACTGGGCAAGGAGCCATGGAACGAGTCCGACTCCGTCATGAGCGAGTTCTATGCAGGTTTCACCGAGACGCTGCAGAATCTCATCGATCAGCAGGTGGCCCGCCGAGCGAAGTTCCTTGCCGCACAGAAGGCGGAAAAGGGGTAGTTTCACATGATCTTGATGGGCGCGTTGCTTGTGGTAAGCGCGGTCACCGCGGCAGTGGGCGTCGTGGTGATCCTCATACTGCTGAGCCATCCGCCGCTGCCTCTGCCGAAAATCTACGGGCTCATCGCTCTGATCCTGTTTTCCCTGGCGGTGGCGCTGTACTGCTACGGCTGGTTCTCGGTCATCTTGGGAGGACCCTTTCCCGAACTGTGCAAGAGCGAGAACGACGCCGGAGCCGAACTGGCAGCCATCAAGCAACAGTACTGGCCCCTTCGCAGTGCCTGCCTGTACTCCGACGGATCCACCGTGGAGTACGTCTCGATGTCGATCAACGTGGTCGTGTGCCTGTTGGCGGGTTCCGCCCTCGTCTCGGCCGGCACCTCCGTCTTCCTGCGCAAGCGTGTCGGACAATCTCCTGGAGCTACTTCATGAACGCCAAGTTCTCGCGCCGCACCGTGCTCAAACAATTCACCGGTGTCGTGGCCGGAGCAGCACTGCTCACCACCGGGGAAGGCCTTCTCACCCCCCTCACCGCCCAAGCCGCCGACAACTCGTGGAACAAGTCCAGATCGGCGAACGGCTGGGATGTCCTCCCCGGGCCCTCCTCGGGCACGGCCACCTACGACATCCCGGGAACGAATCTCCAAGTCACCCTGCGAGAAGGAGATGTGGGGACCGTCCTGTCCTATGTGGCACAACGCTTCCACTACGACGTCGCCGAACTCGAAGCGGGCCGCGGGCAGATCATCGGATACAGCGATGCTCTGCCTGTGAAGGCGGACTTCGAATCCAACCATCTGTCAGGCACCGCGTTGGCGCTGTACCCGGAAAGTTATCCGCTCGGCGTCAAGGGAAATCTCTTCCCCTACCAGGTCACGGCGATCCGGGACATCCTCGCCGAATTGCAGGGCGTCATCAAGTGGGGCGGCGACATGGAGCCGGCCAAGGAGTCGACCTTCTTCGTCGACGTCTCACCGAGCTCGACGAAGCTCGCTCAGGTCGCTCAGACCCTCAGGCAATGGAGACTCACCCCCGGCAAGGGAGCCGGGACCCAGAACATCGAAGACCCCAAGCGCATCACAGCCGCGAAGAAACTGGCCGGCAAGCAGGCGGCCTGATCACAGGCAGGGAGCCGGGCGATCATGTAAGGGCCCCTGCGGGCGCGGGCGCCGGTGGCCAAACTCCTGTGGAAGCAGACAGGGAGCCAATGTGGTTGAGACGTCAGACATCTCGATCAACAGCCCGGGGGCCTCGCTCGTTGCACTCCGTGGACCGTCACCCGGTCGATGGCCAACTCGAAGAAGCTCAGTGATCGAAGCCCACCGGAAGCTGGAACAGCTCGTGGCCGGGCTGAACGACCAGCCGATCGCAGAGGCGTCCGCGATCATCGAGACGACGGCGGGCCGCAGCGCAACCGAGCACCGCCCGCAACTCGCCGAGCACACGGCCGGGCTGGAGGCGTCCTGGGCGCGCCACCCGACGTGAACTGGAGCCGCCCGGTCACGGTTCCGCAATGCGGACCTTGCCGCCACCGTCTTCGCACGCTGGCGCGAGGCATGGATCCACATGGTCGATCCGGCACTCGGCGTGCAGCCGGACGACTGGCCCGAGGACCTGGCCGCTCATGCCATCGAATTCCTCCTCGTCCGCCTTCCGGCAGGCGCTCTGGTGACCACGCGGTCGGCCCGGGCGGCCGGGTGTCAGACTGCGAGGCGGCGGATCGCGACTACGGCTGCGTCGTCGTCGAGGTGTCCGTGGACGTGGGCAAGCAGGTCGTCCTGGAGATGGCGCAGCAGTTCGTCGGGGTCGTCCTTGGTCCACTTCGGCACCCGTGCGGTGAAGGGGTAGAAGA
Organism: Streptomyces purpurascens; assembly: GCF_045040895.1. Classification (NCBI taxonomy): domain Bacteria; kingdom Bacillati; phylum Actinomycetota; class Actinomycetes; order Kitasatosporales; family Streptomycetaceae; genus Streptomyces; species Streptomyces purpurascens. The sequence goes on from NZ_CP108341.1 coordinate 8,140,724, forward strand.
GTCCGTCGGCGTTGCGGGCTTCGATGACGCCGTCGGTGTAGAGGAGCAGCAAGTCGCCGACCTCGAAGGCGAACGTCTGGACGTCGTAGGAGGTGACGCCGAACGGTCCGCCAAACCCGATCGGGAGGTGGCTCGCCTTGGGCATGAGCGGGGTGAGGCGATTCCCCTGCAGGAGGAGCGCCGGTGGGTGGCCGCAGCTGATGAGGTGGGCGACGGGATCGTGGTCGGGGATGTCGAGCAGGATGGCGGTGGCGAAGTCCTCGGTGGTGTCCTGCTCCGTCTGTGATCGCCACTGGCTGCTGTCCCAGCGGAATGCGGCGTCCAGGTGGATGGCGAGGCGAGGGAGGGTGGCCTGGCGATGTGCGGCCGCGCGGAAGGCACCGAGCAGCAGGGCGGCGTTGTTGATCGCGGCCAGGCCGTTGCCGCGTACATCGCCGATGAGGAGCCGGGTGCTGTGGTGAGCGGTCCGTGCGGCCGCGTACAGGTCTCCGCCCAGGTCGGCTTCTTCCTCGGCGGGCAGGTACAGGCCGGCGATCCGCAGCGGGCCGGTGCGTGTGGGCAGGGGCTGCAACAGGACACTCTGCGCTGCCTCGGCTACCGACCGCACTCGGTGCAACTGTTGCTCACGCCGGTCGCGCACCACGCAGACGGTGACGCAGACGACGGAGACGACGACCAGGGCAATGACCTGGGCCTGGATGTTGGCGGTGGCCAGGACTCCTCTGAGTACGCCGATCAGTACCTGGGCCGCCACCGCGAGAGCTCCCATCAGCGCCGTCACACCGGCGCCGGCGAACGCCACGGTGATCGCGGGGGCCGCCACCAGCAAGGGCCCGAGGTGGATGTGCGGCGGAGAGAGCACATCGACCACACAGACCGTGACGATCAGTCCCAGTGGGATCACGGCCAGCGCGGGTGAGTGACCCGGCCGCCAGGGACGCCGGAAGTCCAGCCATGGTCGAAGGGCCATGCACCAAGCTTTCCACCTACCTCCGCGTACCGGGATGCGCCGCTCCGGGGGTCGGGGCGGGGCGGTGATTCGGGCAGCGGCTCCGGCCGCGCCTTGCGTTCGCCCGGAGCCGAGATCGCGCACTTCCACTCCGGCCGACAGGCCGACCTGCACCTCACCGCCAGGATGATCCGCCATCTCGAGAGCGACCTGCGGCACTCGACCGATCATCTGAGCGCGCTCGCGCCCAAGCATGCCGGTGACGGCTGAGCGGGCCTTCCAGGTCAGGGGAGCACGATGGCGATCGATCAACGCGAGGAAGAGGCCATCCAGGCAGTCACCGAACGCCTCACCGCCTACGGCGCGACCCGGTCCCCGGACGAGATCGAGGCGGCTGTCGCCGCAGCTCACGCATCCTTCGAGGACCGGCCCGTGCGTGACTTTGTTCCCGCCCTTGTCGAACGCAAGGCTCGCGCCGCACTCGGCAGCCTCTCGACCGACCACTAACGCCTGCGACACAACCAACGCTGTAAAGGCAGTCGGGGTACGGATTTGGTGGGCGTGACTCGGAAGGAATCTCGAGCGCGGAACCTGCGCAGCGCAGCTGACGGCGATCAACCCGGAGTGGAAGCGTCCCTTTTGCAGGTGTTAGATGGGAAGCGTCACGAACGTGGAGACGTGCCGTAGTGGCGGGCAGCCACCAGGCCGCGATTGCCCGGTTGTCGGGAGGATCCGGTGCGTGACGAGCTGGCGCCGGTGCTGCGTGGCGCGCTCTTGGCCAAGTCCATGCCTGAGTTCGCGTGGGGAGTTCTGTCATGTCTGCTGCCAGCCCGGTCGTCCTTGAGCCTGCGGCACAGGATGTTGCCGAGGGGTTCTCGACGCCGCCGTTCTTGTACGAGATGGCGCCGGCCGATGCCCGGAAGGTCCTCGCAGACGCGCAGTCTGCCCCAATCAGCAAACTCCCGGTCGACGAAGAGTGGATCACCGTTCCCGCGCAAGTGGGGGACGTCCGGGTACGTCTCATCAAGCCGCAGGGCACTACTGGCCTGCTGCCGGTCATCGTGTACATGCATGGTGGAGGCTGGATCCTCGGCAATGCCGAAACCCACGACCGGCTCGTGCGTGAACTCGCCGTGGGCGCCGGCGCGGCGCTTGCGTTCGTGGAGTACCCGAACTCGCCGGAAGCCCACTATCCGACCGCGATCGAGCAGGGCTACGCCACCGCGCAGTGGATCACCCGAGACGGGGCGTCCAGGGGCCTTGACGCCAGCCGCATGGCGGTGGCCGGGGAATCGGTGGGCGGCAACATGGCGGCCGCGCTGGCGCTGATGGCCAAGGAACGCGGCGACGTCACCTTCGTGCAGCAGTCGATGTACTACCCGGTCACCGACGCGGCGATGGACACCGCGTCGTACGAGCAGTTCGCCACCGGCTACTACCTCACCCGCAAGGCGATGGAGTGGTTCTGGGACGCCTATACCACCGACCCGGCGCAGCGCGCCGAGATCACGGCATCGCCGAATCAGGCCAGCACCGAGCAGGTCGCTGGGCTGCCGCCGGCCTTCGTGTGCGTTGACGAGGCGGACGTGCTGCGCGACGAGGGAGAAGCGTATGCCGCCAAGCTCCGCTCAGCAGGCGTACCAGTGACAACCGTGCGCTACGACGGCACCATCCACGACTTCATGCTGCTCAACGAGCTCAGCGAGACCCGGGCCACGCGAGCCGCCATCGGCCAGGCCACCGCTTTCCTGCGCACCGGGCTCGGAACCGGCTGAGGCACCCGCAGACGGGCACCACTCCAAGCGGGCGTGGTGGTGACCTCGACCGTCAGGCAGCCGGGGACTCCAGACGCCAGATCGCCCACGCGGAGAGCCCGCGCGCGATACCGCCGAGCCGGCGTACCCCGGACGGTGTGCTGAGGACGACGTCGGCCCTGGGTGCAACACAGCGGCGAGCGGCTGGCTCCGTTCACTTCCAACGACAGCGTTTGTCGACCTGTTTCAGCAGCCGTCGGCGGTCGGCGTTGCCATGAGTGTTCACGAGAAATGACGGCTTTGCCAAGCTCGTTGGGTCGGCTCCTCCGTCGGGGCATCCAGAAGCTCCGGCCGGAGCCAGGCCAGCCCCCTGTTCATTCCGGCGTCAGCAGCGAGCAACGGCCAAGCTGACGACGTAGCGCTCCTCGACCGTCCCGTTGGGGAAGATGCCAGTCAGGAGATCCCGCTCCGCATCCAAGAACGCCTTGGTGGCTTTCTCTCCGAGGACCAGGAAGTCGGAGTAGCTGGCGAGGTTCGCAATGTGTCTATCGAGCGGGACGCTCCGGGCCCAGGACACCTGGCGGGTAGTGAAGCCGAGTTCGGGTGGCAGCCCGCGGAATCGGGCCAACGGGTCGGGTTCGCTGTCGTCGGCATCGAAGAGGCGGCGAAGGCGGGCGTCCTGGTCGGCTATCCAGGCGACCGTGCTGTCTGAGTCGTTCCACCAGAGGGCGAGCGCACCACCGGGGCGCAGTACTCGCAGTGCTTCCGGGACGGATTTGCGCCGGTCGGTCCAGTGCCAGGCTTGGGCATAGGTGAGGACGTCCACGGACTCGGAGGCAAGCGGCAGGTTGTTGCCGTCCCCGAGCACGAGAGGGACCTCGGGCAGTCGGAGGCAAAACTGAGAAGCCATTCCGGCACCGGGTTCCACTGCGATGACCTGTGCACCACGATCATGCAGGAGAGCGGTCGCCAGTCCGGTGCCGGCACCGATGTCCGCGACGCGAGCGCCATTCAAGGGGCGGTTGGCGAGTTCTTCGAGTGCGTCGAGCAGAGCAGGCGGATAGGACGGGCGGTTTGCGGCGTAGCTGGCGGCGGCCTTGTCGAAGGAACGGGCCTGAGAAGTAATCGTCATGCAATCATCCTCGTTGGCCGAAGACGCCTGACGCAGTGCTTTTCGTGCTTCTCCCGCCCGGAGGTCAGGCCGCTCGCCTGACCTCCCGGGCTTTCGCCGCCGGCTACTTCGTCTTGCGGTTCGCGGAGAAGGCAGGCTCCGTCCCCAGCGCTTCGAGCGTCTCCTCCATCTCGCGGACCCTACGGCGCAGTTGCACCAGTTCCTCGCGCTCGGCGACGGTCAGCGCGCCCGCCGGCCCTTGGCCTCGCTCCGCCGCCAGCTCCTCCGCAATCGCCGCCGCGAACGCGTCCACGTCGCCCTCGGTGGTGTCGAAGGAGGTCATCCAGCGGACCTCGCCGGCCTGCTCGTCCCAGGTGTAGAAGCGGAATCGCTTCTGGAGACGCTCGGTGACGGCCGGCGGCAGGACGGCGAAGATCTGGTTGGCCTGCACCGGGCGGGCGATCTCCAGACCTGGCAGGTCGCGCACCGCCTCGTACAGCCGCTGGGTCATCGCGTTGGAGCGGGCCGCCGAGCGAAGCCAGAGGTCGCCGCCCAGCAGCGCCTCGAACTGCACCGACATGAAACGCATCTTGGAGCCCAGCTGCATGCTCGTCTTGCGCAGGTGAGCCATGCCGCGCACCGCGTCCTCGTTGAGCACGATCACCGCCTCGCCGAAGAGCAGCCCGTTCTTGGTGCCGCCGAGCGAGAGGACGTCCACGCCGGCGTCGGTGGTCATCTCACGCAGCGGCACGCCGAGGGTGGCGGCGGCGTTGGCGAGCCGGGCGCCGTCCAGGTAGACGAGCATGCCGAGGCCGTGCGCGTGGTCGCAGATCGCACGGATCTCATCCGGCGTGTAGCAGGTGCCGAGCTCGGTGGACTGGGCGATCGAGACGACCTTGGGCCGGGCCCGGTGCTCGTCCTCGAAGCCCCATGCCTGACGGTCGATCAGCTCAGGGGTGAGCTTGCCGTCCCATGCGGGCACCGTCAGGAGTTTGATCCCGGCGACCTTCTCGGGCGCTCCGCCCTCGTCGACGTTGATGTGGGCCGACTCGGCGCAGACCACGGCGTCCCAGCGGTCGAGCATGGTCTGCAGTGCGACCACGTTCGCGCCGGTGCCGTTGAAGACCGGGTATGTGTGCGCGGTGGGGCCGAAGTGGCCGCGCACCACTTCCTGGAGGCGCTCGGTGTAGACGTCGGCGCCGTAGCTGACCTGGTGGCCGCCGTTGGCCAGGGCGATCGCCGCAAGGATCTCGGGGTGCGCACCCGCGTAGTTGTCGCTGGCGAAGCCGCGCTCGTCCGGGTCGTGTCGTCGCTGTACGGTCATGGGCTCGCCTACTTGTTTCGGTCGGACGGGTGTGACACATGTGGTCCGGACGGGCGCCGGCCGGTCCGCTCAGGCCGGCGCGGGCTCCGTCCGCGCGCGGGCCTTCTCCAGGCCGCGCACCAACGGCGGCGCGGCGAGCCCGAGCAGGGCGAAGAGCGCCGCGAGGACCAGCCAGCCGGTCCCCGCCGCACCGACGACCAGGGAGGTCATCAGCCACGGCCCGGCGAACTGCTGGAGCCCGCGTCCCAGGGAGAACACCGCCTGGTACTCCCCCTGCCGGCCCGCCGGGGCGAGCCCGAAGGACAGGCCCCAGCTCGCCGACGCCTGGTACAGCTCGCCGAGGACGAGCACCAGCGCACCGCCCAGCAGAGCCGCGCTGTCCAGGAGCACGCCGTGCCCCCCGCTCATCGCGAAGACCAGGCAGGACGCCCCCAGCGCCCACCCCGCCCAGCGCAGCATACGTGCCGCTCCCGCCGGGGTACGGGCGCCCCTGCTGACCGCGACCTGGAACAGCAGCACCAGGACGGTGTCCAGGATCAGCAGCCCGGACACCAGCAGCGCGGGCGCGTCGGTGCTGGTGACGATCCACAGCGGCAGACCGACCGTCAGCAGCGGGTGGTACAGCTCCAGAGCGCCGCACACCAGCGCGACCGCCACATAGCGCACGTCCCGCAGCGCGGCGCTGCGCAGCACCCCGCCCGGCGCCTCGGCGGCGGCCCGGGGCCCGGCGCCCGCGGGCAGCCGCATCCTGAGCAGCACGGCGACGGAGACAAACTGGAGGGCGGCGTTGGCCAGGACCGTGGCGTACAGGGCGGTCGAGGTGCCGGCCGCGATGGCGGCTCCGGCCAGCGCGGCGCCGCCGAGGAAGCCCAGGTTGAACAGGCTGCGCATCTGCGCGCTCACCCTGACCCGTTCCGCCTCGCCCACCAGCGCGTCGGTGAGCGACGCCTGGAGCGCACCCGCCGAGGTCTCCAGGACCGCGATGGCGCAGGCGACCGCGAGGAACGCGGCGAAGCCGTCCACCAGGCAGTACGCGGTGAAGCCGGCGGCCGCGAGCAGGAAGTTGACGGTGAGCACCCGGCCCGCGCCGAGCCGGTCCGCGAGCCGGCCGATGGGCACGGTGCAGACCAGACCGCAGAGCCCGGCGACCGACAGGGCGAGGCCCACGCGCTGGGCGGGGATGCCGAGGGTCCGGGTGAAGAACACGGCGCTGGAGGTGAGGAACACCCCGAGCCCCAGGGACTGGATGAGCGTGAGGACGCCGAGTCTGCGCGCGTTCCCGGCGGCCGGAAGGGTCTCCCGGAACCACGCGCGCAGCACGGCGCCGTACCGGCGTGCCTCAGCCACGCGGCTCAGCTCCCTCGGCCCGCTCGGTCCGCAGCCCGTACACCTCCATCGCGGTGTGCACGGCGGCGCGCACCGCGGCGGCGCTCCGCCCCCGGAACCGGAAGATCCCGCAGCCCTCGTCGTAACTGCCGGGCCCGGTCATGATCTGGCCGATCGCGGGCAGTTCCTCGTGGTAGACCTCGGGGACGGCCGACCTGGGCGAGGTGCGTGCGACGACCCGTCCGGGCAGCTCGCGCGGAGCGGGGTAGATGAGCCAGCCGCCGGCCCGGGGCCCGACCGGTTCGGACGGCTGCCACAGCGGGGGCAGGCCGAGGGCCGCCCGGAACGCCTCGGCGAACAGGTCGATGCCGTAGAGGTCGACGTGCAGGAACGGCACCTGCGCGCCGCCCGGCCGCAGCCCGACCTCCAGGAACACCAGCTCGCCCCCCGGACGCCGGATCGCCTCCAGGTGGAACGCGCCGTCGCGCAGCCCGAGCGCCCGCAGACAGCGGTCGGCGAACGTGGTGAGCTCGTCGCGCTCGGGGCCCGGGTCGAGCAGGACCGAGCCGAGCGGGCGGCCGTGTGCGTAGTCCAGGCAGGTGTGGACGTACTGGGAAGCGGTGACGAAGTGGAGGCGGCCGGAGCGGCGGACGCCGTCGACGTGGAGGATGTCCCCCTCGACGTACTCCTCGCACTCGTACGCCTCGGGGTCGACGCCCCCCAGCGCGTCGCGCAGTTCGTCGGCGCTGCGGACGACCGTGACTCCCTGGGAGCCCGCCGCGGCGCGCGGCTTGAGGACCAGGGGCAGAGAGCCGAGGGCGTCGACGACCGCCTCCGCCGAGGGCGCGTCGTCGAGGCGCAGGAACCGGGGAACCCGCAGTCCGGCCGCACCTACCGCGCTCTTCATGGCGGGCTTGTCCTTGAACCGCTCGACGAGGTCGAGACCGTAGCCGCCGGGGACGCCGAGTGCGGCCGAGAGCCGGGCGGCCGTCAGGATGTCGTACTCGGACTGGCCGAAGACGGCCTCGGGCGTGCCGTGCCGGTCCGCGATCTCCCGTACGAGGGGCAGCAGGTCGTCGTGGGCGAGGCTGTCGCGCACATGGACCTCGGTCGCCCCGTCCTGGTCGAGCGCGGGCAGCCCGCCGGGCGTGGTGAGGTACACCGTCCGGCAGGGGTGGCCGTCGAGGAAACGGTGGTACTCGCCGAACTCGTCGCCGGAGCGGTTGAGGACGACGTACAGCGGGGTGGTCCGGTCGGTCACGCGTCCGCTCCCGGTCGCAGGGTGTCGGGCAGGCAGGCGTCCAGGTCGACGGCGCTCACCCGGCCGAAGCCGGGCGCGGGCCGGTCCCGGTGGGCCGGGGTCCTGGCGAGGAAGGCCGCCGCGCGAGGCTCTCCGGCGCCGCCGAGGCGCTGCCAGAGGAGCTCGGCGAGGTCCGGCATCACCGGGAACGCCAGCAGGGACAGACCCTTGAGCCACCAGTAGGCGCCGTCCTCGGCCGCGTGGGCGACCGCGTCGTCGGCGCACCAGCGGTCGAGCGCCGCGACCGCGCGCCGGGTCGAGACACGGGCGGCGTCGAGCGCCGCGGACTGCTCGGCGAGCAGGGATTCCAGGAGGTCGGCGGCGGCCGGGGCGGGCGCCTGCGGGGGCCCTTCGGGCAGCCGGCTCCAGGCGGCGTCGATCCGTTTGCCGAGGCCGTCGGCGAGCGTGGCGTTCGCGGTCCGCAGGAAGTCCGCCGTCTCGAAGCTCGCCGCCCCGGACTCCAGATCGGCCCCGGCGAGGTGGTACCGGACGGTGTCCACGCCGATGGCGGGCGACGCGGCGATGTCCGCCGCCCAGATGGCATGCCGGGCGCTGGTGGAGAACTTCCGCCCGGCCAGCCGGTAGAAGTTGTTGATCAGGCACCGGTCGTACGGCTTCATGTCGCCGTGCAGCAGGCTGGTGCCGACGATCGAGACCAGGGTGGGGATCACGTTGTCGACCCCCAGGGTGGTGATGGTGGTGACCCCGGAGTCCGGGTCGAAGGCGTTCACGCCCGTGCCGGAGAGCCGGCCGTGGACGGCGCCGGCGAGGCGGGCGAACATGAAGATCCCGGCGTACGGGAAGAGGGCGCGGGGCACGTCCGGCTCGGCCGCGGGGAGCGGAAGTCCCCACGTCTGCGGGGCGCTCAGCCGCACGGTCAGGCCGTCGCGCTCCAGGAAGCGTGCCACGGTCGCCCGGTAGCGGTCGGCGACGCCCAGGTCCACGAGCGTGGTGTCCAGGAGGTCGCGGTCCGGCAGCCGCAGGAAGAGGCTGGAGATCTCCCTCCAGGTCAGCGGCCCCTCGTCGAGCAGGGGGCGCGGCTCGACGACCGACTCGGGCAGGAAGTGCGCACTGCACTCCTCGCAGAAGTAACTGGCGATGCCCGCACCGCACTCGGGGCAGCGGCCCTGGAGCCAGCCGCCCACCACCCAGCGGTCCGACGCCCCGCAGTGGGGCACGCGCTCGGTGCGCGTCAGCACCGCGCCCCGGGCCGTCAGCCGCTCGATCGAGGCGGCGACCTCCTGCTCGAACTGCTCTCGCCAGGGCTGCTGGTCGGGGACGATGAACGCGTCGACCCCGATGCGCATCGTGGCCAAGTCGTCCTGGATGCGCTGTCCGTAGCGGGCGGCGACCTCGCCGGGCGTGGAGTCCTCGGCGTGCGCCTTGAGCGCCACGTACGACTCGTACACGTCGCTGCCGGTGATCACCAACGGCAGGTCGCCCCGGACCCGCAGATGCCGCGCGATCATGTCCGACCACAGGAAGGGGCCGCCGACGTGGCCGAGGTGCAGGGGGCCGTTGGGCGTGGCCTCGGGCGGCACCAGGAGGTAGTGCCGGGGGGTGTGCGTGTCCCCGGTCAGCAGGCTCATGTTCGCGGTCTCCCGTCGAGCAGGTTCAGTGCGTCCTCGGCCATGGCCGGGGCGAGTCGGTAGCCGGAGCCGGAGCCGCCGATGGCCATGACCACGTCGTCGCCGCCGACCGTGTCCACGACCGGCAGATGGCCGGGGGTGAAGCAGTCGCTGAAGACCCGCCCGCCGAGCAGGTGCGGCAGGAATGCCGGTACGTGCCGGGCGAGCAGGGCCCGGGCGAGTTCCCGGTCGCGGGCGTCGATGGCGAGCGGTTCGTCGGGGCCGCGGTCCCAGTCGGGCGAGGTGATGCTGAAGATCCAGTGGCCGCCGGGGCGGTGGGGGAGCAGGAAGGCGTCGGCGTCCTCCAGGACGAGTGCCGGGGCGCCCGGCGGGGGCGGCGTCATGATGTGGAACGCCACCACCTTCTTGACCCGGGCCCCGTGCTCGCGGGCCGCAGCCGCCACCGGGCCGTCGAGGACCCAGGGGCCCGGCGCGAGGACCGCCCTGGCGGCGGTGATCCGGCTGCCGTCGGCGGCGACCAGTTCGACGCGCCCGCCCGTACGGCGTACTTCGGTGACCCGGAAGCCCTCGAGGAGGGTGTTGTCCGGTCGGCGGAGGACCTCGTCGAGGAGCCGGTCGGTGAGGCGTTGGGGCTGACCGACCGTCATGGAAGCGGTGGCCAGGAGGACTTGGTCGTCGTCGTGGGCGAGGCCGGGGAACGTCCGGTCGAGCAGGGCCCGCTGCTCCCCGGTGACCGGGCGGGTGCGGCCGCCGTCGGCCATGGTCGCGTCGAGCGCGGCCGTGTTCTCGCGCGCCACCAGCCAGCGGACGTCGACCGGCGCGCGTCCGGCGTCGCCGAGTCCGGCGGCGAGCTCGTCGAAGAGCGCGGTGCTGCGGGCGGCCAGGGCGCGCTGGGCCGGGTTGTGCCCCGTGGGCGTGTCGAACCCGGCCGAGAGACGGGTCGCGCCCGTCCCTCGTCCGGCGTGCGTGATCACGGCGACGCGGCGGCCCGGGTCCCGGCGCACGGCGTAGTACGCGGCGAGGGCGCCGACCGCGCCGGCGCCGACGACGGCGAGGTCGTAGTGGGGCGCCTCACCGGTCCCGGTGGTGCGCTCACTCATCGGGCGCCGACCACCAGAAGGAGTAGATCACCAGTTCCTCGCCCTGGTCGGCGAAGATCTCGTGGACGGTCTGCGAGGCGAAGCCCACCAGGGAGCCGGGCCCGACGAGCGACCGTTCGCCGTCCACATCCAGGGTGCCGGATCCGGCGTGGACCACCCAGATCTCCTGGACCGCGTGCTGGTCGGGCGAGCTGGTCCCGCCCGGCGGCACGGTGAAGCGGGCCGCCTCGAACGGCACGTGGGGGAAGACCGAACGGGCGAAGTCTGCCTCGGCGACGGTCACTCCGTCGGGTTCCACCTCGGTCGGAGCGAAGGGGACCAGGGCGCCGACCGCCTCGGCCTGGAACTGCGAGACCTGACGAGCGGTCATACCGAATACCTCGATTCACCAAGGATGCTGTTGAGGATGACCGCGCTGCGCCAGGCGAGCAGGCTGAGATTGGGATCGGCGACGCCCCAGGAGTGCCGGGCGCCGTTCTGGAGGTAGATCCGGTTCTCCGCAGGCCCGTCCCATGCGACCGAGAAGTCGTCGCCGACGACGAGCATCCCGTTGTCCCGCCGCAGCCGAGCGTCCAGCGGAGCCATGAAGTCCGGCAGCGCGTAGGCGTATCCGGTGCTCAGGATCACGATATCGGCGGCGAGCGCAGCGGGTGCGTCGTCCGGGCCCGAGGACTCGACGACGAGCTTCCATTCGTCGGGGCCACCCTCGATCGCGGTGACCGCGCAGTCCGCCAGGAAGCGCAGCCTGCCGGGGTTGTTCTCGATGAACTCGTCGCGGTAGCTCAACCGGTAGATGTCCTGGAGGACTTGGAGGTCGATGCCGTCGCTGGTGAACTTCTGCCGCTCCAGGAGCCGGGCCTTGTGGTCGGAGGGCAGCGCGTGGAAGCGGCGTACGTAGTCGGGCGTGTAGAGGTCGTTGGCGAACGGCGAGTCGTCCATCGGCAGGAACGACGAGCGCCGGCTGACCCAGGTGATGCTCCTGGGGGCCGCGCCGGCCGCCAGGTGGCGCACGATCTCCGCGCCGCTCTGGCCGCCGCCGACCACGACGACCCGCTGTCCGGTCACCTCGGGGGCCCGCAGCAGGAACTCCCCGGAGTGGAAGACGGTGGGGCCGAGCAAGGGACGGAACGGCTCGGGGACGGACGGGGTGAGACCGGTGCCGAGCACGAGATGACGTACCGTCACTTCGTTTGCGCCGGTGCGGAGATGGAAGGCCCCGTCGTGGAAGTCCACGCTGTGCACGTCCGCCCCGAAGGTCAGGCTCGGCAGTCGCCCGGCGACCCACTGGAGGTACTGGTTGAACTCGGCGCGCAGGACGGCCGGGAAGTCCGCGGCCAGGAACCGGTAGAGCCGGCCCTCACTCGCGAGGAACGACAGGAACGAGAAGGGGCTGGTCGGATCGACCAGCGTCACCAGGTCCTTGAGCAGCGAGACCTGGAGGGTGGCCTCGGGCAGCAGCAGTCCGGGGTGCCAGGAGAAACTCTCACGGCGTTCCAGGTGGGCGCCGCGCAGCCCTTCGACCGGATGCGCGAGCGCGGCGAGGCTCATGTTCGCGGGGCCGATGCCGACGGCCGCGTAGTCGAGTATGTGTGCGTTCATGGTGGGAACCGCCGGGTCAGGCCGGGACGACGAGGTCGCCGAGCGCCTGCCAGCGGTCCAGGGCGCCCTGCGGCGAGTCGGCGGTGAACAGGGCGTGGCCGAGGCGCGAGCGGCAGTCCTCGACGCCCGGGATGGTCTCGCCCGGCGCGAAGTACACGGCGGTCTCGGTGACTTCCGGCAGTGCCTCCAGCTCCGGCCACCCGGTGAGCTCCCGGTACGAGGAGCGGCCCGCGGCGGAGAAGAAGCGGATGCCGGCGCTCTCGGCCTGCGGCCGCGCGAAGGCGCCGGCCGCCTCCAGGCCGACGCCGAGCGCGGTGGCGACGGCCACCCTGGGCAGGCTGACGCCGGTCACGAGCCGCAGCAGCTCCACGATCCGGTCGCCCGGCAGCCGGGCGCCGATCTCGATGAGCACCGGACCGTCGGCGCTCAGGCGCAGTTCGCAGTGGAAGGGGCCGCTGGTGATGCCGACGGCGCGGACGACGTCGCCGACGTACGCCTCGACGTTCTTCAGGGTGGCGTCGTCGACGAGCGCCGGGGTGAGGTGGCCCAGCTCCACGAAGTCGGGCTCGGGGCCGAGCAGCGTGCGGCTGAGCGCGACGACGGTGACCTCGCCGCTCTCCAGGACATAGCCGTCGGCGCTGAACTCGGGGCCCTGGACGTACTCTTCCACGAGCACCCGGTGTTCGTGCAGCTTGCCCATGTCGGGCTTCGGGTCGGTCACGAGCCGCTGGAACGCGGCGGTGAGCTGGTCGAGGTCGTCGGCGCGGCTGACGTGGATGCTGCCGGAGCAGGCGACCGGCTTCAGCACGCAGGGGAAGCCGACCCGCTCGGCCGCGGCGCGCAGTTCGGCGTCGGTGGTCGCCTGGGCGAAGCGCGGGGTGCGCAGCCCGGCCTCCGCCACGGCGGCTCGCATGACGCTCTTGTCCCGGACCCGGTCGACGGTCGCCACGGGCAGGCCGGGCAGCTCCAGTGCCGCGGCGACGCGGGCGGTCGCCGTCACATAGATGTCGGAGCCCGGCAGCACCGCCTCGAACGGCTCGGCCCGGTGCAGTTCGAGCACGGCCGCTTCGAGGGCGGCCTGGTCGTTGGTCTCCACCGTCAGTACCGAGTCGGCCGCCGCGCGCACAGCGTCGGAGAGCCGGCGGTCGCCGGAGTCGGCGGTGGCGACGACGACCCGCAGTCCCATCTCGGCCGCGACGCCGATCAGGGTGGCGCCTCCGGAGGAGGCGGGTTCGACCACGAGGACGCGGGCAGGACGAAGTGCATCTGTGTGCGGCAAAGCGAAATCCCCCGGGCAGAGCTGTATGGACCGGACTCGCGATCGCGATCCTGGTCGTGATCTTTCTATCCGGGCGCCTTGGTCCCGGTCAATGCATCACCGCAAGATTAGCTGTGAGAACGAACCTGCGCCGCATATTTTCCGGAACGGAAGCCCCTTCGGCGTTCTTACGCCGCCCGCGTCGCGCAGGATGCCGATCAGCCGCCGCATCTCGGCTGGACAGCCCCGACGCTCCGACTCCATGTTCTGGCTCCGGACAGACCGGTTCCACCGGCGCCGGCCTGCCGCGGGTCTCCCGCACGCGGGCGCTACCCGGGCTCGCCCTCCGGGCGAACACGGAAGTTCGACGACGGGACCCACGGAAACCGCCAATTCCCATGGCCGAAGAAGGCATTGGCACTCCTCGGCCACAGGATTCCCTTGAGCCGATTTCCGCGCAGCGCTCACTCTGATCACTGGCTTCCGCTCACCAGCCGGAAGCGTTGTCAGCGTTCAGGGGAGGACGCCACCCATGCGAAGACTCCACGCCCTCTGGGCAGTGGCAGGAGCGGCAGGACTACTCACGGGCGCGATCACGCCCGCCACGGCCGGTTCCGGACCGCGGGTCACCGCACCGGACGCCCCGCCCGTGCGGAGCAGCGCCGAGACAGCGGCCACGAAGACGCAGACCGTCACCCTCATCACCGGCGACACCGTGTCGCTCAGCGTCGGCCCGGACGGCAAGCACGCCGTCGACGTGCAGCGCGGCAAGGGGCGTGCGGCCGCCACCTTCGTGTCGAGCGAGAAGGACGGCGAGGTCAGTGTCCTGCCGGCGGACGCGATCCCGCTGGTGAACGCGGGCCGTCTCGACCCGGCCCTGTTCAACGTCACCCAGCTCGTGCAGCAGGGGTACGCGGACGCGAAGACCGGCACCACCCCGGTGATCGCGACGTACACGAAGGGCAGCGCGACCCCCGACGGCGCGCGCCGGACGCTCGCGCTGCCCACGATCGACGGCGCCGCGCTGAGCGCGAAGAAGTCGCCCGCCTTCTGGGCCGACATCGCCCCCGCACTCGGCACCGAACCCACGGCGAAGGCCGCGAAGCGGCTCGGCGAGGGCATCGACAAGATCTGGCTCGACGGCAAGGTGGAGGCATCCCTCGATGTCAGCGTGCCGCAGATCGGCGCGCCCGAGGTGTGGAAGTCGGGCTACGACGGCAAGGGCGTCAAGGTCGCCGTCCTGGACACGGGCGTGGACGCCGGTCACCCGGATCTCGCCGGGAAGATCGGCGAGACGAAGAGCTTCGTGCCGGACCAGGCGGTGCGGGACGGTCACGGCCACGGCACCCATGTGGCGTCCACGATCGTCGGCTCGGGCGCTGCCTCGGAGGGCAAGCGCAAGGGCGTGGCGCCGGGCTCGGAGCTGCTGGTCGGCAAGGTGCTGGACAACACCGGTCACGGCCAGGACTCCTGGATCATCGCGGGCATGGAGTGGGCGGCGCGCTCCGGCGCGAAGATCGTGTCGATGTCGTTGGGCGGCACGGCTTCGGGTCCCTCGGACGTGCTGAGTGAGACGGTCGACGAACTGTCAGCGTCCACCGGCACCCTCTTCGTGATCGCGGCGGGCAACTCCGGCCCGTCCGAGCAGACCGTGGGCACCCCGGGCATCGCCGACTCGGCGTTGACGGTGGGCGCCGTCGACAAGTCCGACAAGCTGACCTCGTTCTCCAGCCGCGGCCCACGCCTCGGCGACTCCGCGGTCAAGCCGGAGATCACCGCACCGGGCGCGGCCATCACCGCGGCCCGCGCGGCCGGCACCGCCATGGGCACGCCGGTCGACGAGTACTACACGACGTCGAGCGGTACGTCGATGGCGACCCCACATGTCGCCGGCGCCGCCGCGCTGGTCGCCCAGGCCCACCCCGGCTGGACGGGCCAGCAGATCAAGCAGGCGCTGGCGACCACCGCGAAGACGAACACCGTCAACTCCGTGTTCGAACAGGGCGACGGCCGGGTCGAGGCCGTACGGGCCGTCAACCAGGGTGTCTTCGCGACGCCGACCCTGAGCTTCGGCAGGTACGAGGAGAGCGACACCGAGGCGGACAGCAAGGACATCACGTACACCAACACCACTGACAAGGCAGTGGAGTTGAAGGTCTCCTCCTCTCTCCCCGAGGCCGCGCTGAACGCGGACACCGTGACCGTCCCGGCGAAGGGCACCGCCACCATCGGGGTCACGGTCGATCCGGCCGCGGAGGCGACCGGCCGGTACACGGGCCATATCACCGCGAGCGCCGACGGCGTCCAGATCACCACCGCCCTCGGTTTCGAGAAGCTGGCGAAGACCTACGACCTGAAGGTGTCGCTGGTGGGCCGCGACGGCAAGCCGTCCACCTCGGCGTCGATCTTCATGCTTCAGGAGCTGAACGGCGCGTATCCGGAGACGCACGGGTTCCTCGGCAGCGGCTACACGTTCAAGGTGCCGGCCGGTACGTACAGCATGGCGTCCTGGATCTCGCAGCGGGACGCGGCCGGCCTGGAGGTCGCCACCTCGGTCGTCGGCGATCCGGAGATCAAGGTCGGCAAGAACACCGAGGTCGTCCTCGACGCCCGCACGGCGGTCGAGATCAAGCCGAAGACCAAGGAGGACTCCGAGTTCCAGGGCTTCAGCACCAACTGGCACCGGGAGGGCCCGGGCACCGCCTGGGGCCTGACCTACAGCCAGGGCTGGTGGACCGACCACATCTACGTGGCGCCCACCAAGAAGGTCACCGAGGGCATGTTCGAGTTCTCCTCGAAGTTCCGTCTGTACGCCAAGGAGCTGACGGCGAGCGTCACCAGCCCCGAGAAGTACGCGCTGCCCCTCGACTACGCACAGACGTCCAGCGGCTTCCCGGTGAAGATCAGCGGTGACCGCACGGTCCGGGCGGTGGACGCGGGCAGCGGCACCGCGGCCGACTTCGACGGGCTCGACGTCAAGGGCAAGGTGGCGGTCGTCCGGGTGGGCGCCGGCGCCACGGCGGACGAGGCACTGGCCAACGCCACCGCGGCCGGGGCCGGTTACGTCCTCGCCTACCACGAGACGCCCGGGTACTGGATCTCCTGGGTGAAGAGCGCGACCATCCCACTGATGACCGCCACCGGCGAGGACGGCGCGAAGCTCGGGGCCCTGCTCAAGAGCGGGAAGAAGGTCAACCTGAGGCTGAAGGGCACCGCGGTCAGCCCGTACGTGTACAACGTGATGTTCCCGCAGACGGACGCCGTCTCGGCCAGCCAGACATACAACCTGAACAGCTCCAACACGGTGAAGCAGACGGTTCGCTACCACGCGGGCCGGGCCGACCAGGTAGGCAAGGACGCCGTGTACCGGTTCCGCCCCTGGCAGGCCGCCGACATCGCGACCACCAACAACGTACGACTCGGCACGGAGCGCACCGAGTACTACAACGTCTCCGACAGCCGGATCTGGCACGCCGTCTATCCCGACACGAACGCATCCAAGCCTCAGTGGAACTCCCTGCGTACCTTCGACAAGGCGGGCAAGCTGCCCGCCGAGGACTGGCTGCGCCAGGTCGTCCGCCCGGCGACCAGTCAGCAGTACGGCCTCTCCCAGCGCACCGGCGACAAACTCACCTTCGCGATCCCGGAGCTGAGCGACTCTGCGCCGGAGCACTACGGGTCGGTGGACAACGTCCAGGACACCGCGAAGGGCACGCTGTACAAGGACGGACAGCTGGTCGGCGACACCGCACTCGGCGGAATCGGCACCTTCGACGTCCCGGCGGCGAAAGCCTCGTACCGCCTCGTGCTCGACGCCCGGCGCACGGCAGGCTGGGCCGCGTACTCCACTGGCACCCACACCGAATGGTCCTTCACCTCGGCGCACACGGACCAGCGGACGGCGCTGCCACTGATCTCGGTCGACTACGGCGTGGACGGGCTCGACCTCCTCAACCGCGCCGACCGCAAGCACAAGTCGGCGCTCGGACTCGCCGTGCGCGGTCAGTCGGGCAGCGTCACGGCCGCTGACCTGAAGGCATGGGTCTCCTACGACGACGGCACGTCCTGGAAGGAGGCGAAGGTGAAACGCGGCGAGCTGGAACTCAAGCACCCGAAGGGCGCCGAGTTCGTGTCGCTGCGCGTGCGGGCCGCCGACCGGAACGGCAACGCGGTCGACCAGACCGTACTGCGGGCGTTCGGTCTGAAGTAGACGGAACGAAGGAGGTGACCTGAAGTGGTCGGCCTGAAGCGGGCGGTGTCCCAGGCCTGTCAACAGCCTTAACAAAGGTCGCCTACCGTGTCGAGCCATGGTGGACACGGCATACGACACGGCAGGGCAGACCCCCGCCGCGAGCCCCTGGGCCGCGGTGGGGGTCTCCGCGTTCGACGAGCTGCTGTACCGGGCGGTCCTCAACCAGCC
Source organism: Streptomyces purpurascens (assembly GCF_045040895.1). NCBI lineage: Bacteria > Bacillati > Actinomycetota > Actinomycetes > Kitasatosporales > Streptomycetaceae > Streptomyces > Streptomyces purpurascens. Next base: position 8,158,454 of record NZ_CP108341.1, read on the forward strand.
CGACGCCGGCGCGGCGGGCTGGGCGTTGCTGACCGGTGCCTCCCCGGCCCGGGTCCGCGAGGCCTGCAACCGGCTGCTCACGCTCGGGCTGCTTCAACCACCGGACTCCATGGGTGGGTTACGGGCGGTCGACCCCCGGGTGGCGATCCGCGCGCTGATCCGGCGGCGCGAGACGGAGTCCGAGCTGCTCGCCGCCACCGCCGAGGAGATGGCGACCGCGTACGAGGCGGGCCTGCTGCGCGAAGAGCCGTCCCGGCTCGTCGAGGTGGCCTCCGGCGAGGGCGCCATCGCGGCCCGCCTGGAGGAGATGTACGCGCGTGCGGAGCACGAGGTGTGCCTCTTCGACACCCCGCCGTATCTCGCCCCGGCCGCTCCGCAGGTGGATCTCCAGGCCGATCTGCTCAGCCGCGGGATCGTCTCTCGCGGGATCTACGCGGCGACCGGCCTGGAGGATCCGAAGGTGCTGTCCCGCGCCCTCAGGATGGTCGAACTCGGCGAGCAAGCCCGGGTGTTGCCATCGGTGCCGCTCAAGCTGCTGGTGGTCGACGGATGCCGGGCGCTGTTGCCGCTGACCGCCTCCGTAGCGGGCGGCTACTGTGCCGTCGTGGTGTGGCACTCGGCGGTGACCGAGGCCCTGCAGAAGCTTTTCGAGCTGGCCTGGCAACAGGCGACGCCTCTGGGCCAGGCGGCCGCCGAGGGCGAACTCTCCGAGAGCGAGAGGACGTTGACCCGGCTGCTGGCGGCCGGAATGAAGGACGAGGCGGTGGCTCGCCATCTGGGGGTGAGTCTGCGGACCCTGCGGCGGCGGGTGAGCGAGCTGCAGGAGCGGCTGGGTGCGGCGAGCAGGTTCCAGCTGGGGATGCGGGCTTCCCAACGCGGCTGGGTGTAGGGGCGCAACGGCCCCTGGCGTCGGGGCCTCATCCCCCGGGACGTGAACGTCGGCACCACCGTCTGCCGGGCCCACCGGCACCCGCCGGAGCGGCGATCGGGTCGGGCAACGGTCATCCGGCAGACGCACAGCCAGTGCGTCGCCGGCCGGTTCCTCGGCCGACAGTGCGAAGTGACCGGCGGCCGAGTCCCAGTCGCTGTGAAACTCGCCGTGGCTCAACCCGCCCTTCGTGCCCTCGTCGCCGACGACGATGCTCGGCTACCTCGCCGCGCAGACCGAGAAGCTGATCCTCTCCACCTCCACCACCCTCATCACCACCAACGACCCGGTGAAGATCGCCGAGGACTTCGCGATGCTCCAGCACCTCGCGGACGGCCGGGTGGACCTGATGATGGGGCGCGGCAACACCGGGCCGGTCTACCCGTGGTTCGGCAAGGACATCCGCGAGGGCATCAACCTCGCCGTCGAGAACTACGCCCTGCTGCACCGGTTGTGGCGCGAGGACGTCGTCGACTGGGAGGGCAGGTTCCGCACGCCATTGCAGGGGTTCACCTCCACGCCCCGGCCCCTGGACGACGTACCGCCGTTCGTCGGGCACGGCTCCATCCGCTCGCCGGAGATCGCTGAGCAGGCCGCCTACTACGGCGACGGGTTTTTCCACAACAACATCTTCTGGCCCAAGGAGCACACCAAGCGGATGATCGACCTGTACCGGGCCCGGTACGCGCACTACGGCCACGGCAGCCCCGAGCAGGCCATCGTCGGTCTCGGAGGCCACACCTACATGCGCCCCAACTCCCAGGACGCCGTCCGTGAGTTCCGCCCGTTCTTCGACAACTCGCCGGTGATGGGCGGCGGGATCTCCATGGAGGAGTACATGGAACAGACCCCGCTGACCGTCGGTACGCCCGAGCAGGTGATCGAGAAGACGCTCACCTTCCGCGAGCACTTCGGCGACTACCAGCGCCAGCTGTTCAACGTGGACGGCGGTGGACTCCCGCTGAAGACCGTGCTGGAGCAGATCGACATGCTCGGAGAGGAGGTCGTACCGGTACTGCGCAAGGAGTTCGGCACGAACCGGCCGGCCGACGTACCCGACGCCCCCACTCACGCATCCCTGCTCGCCGCCCGCGACGCCGAGCGCGCGCAGGCCGCCGATGCGGGGGCCTGAGGCCGCACGAGACGACATGAGGCGTTCTTCGACGGGCTCGATATCATCGCGCCCGTCGGCAGGCCCATGCCGCTAGGAGCCACCGGTGGCAGCTTCCGCTCTCGCCCGGGCCCTGGGGGCCTGTGCGGTGCCCAAGTCCGAGAAACGCACTGCGTCCGCTCTGCGCCTGCCCGCGCGCGATCGCCGTACCCACCGCTGTGTACGGGGCGTCCGAGGGATGTGGTCAGGCTTTCGGCCTGGTCGGTCGGGGCTCCCATGAGTTGCCGAAGCAGGTCCAAGGGGAGTCCGAGGTTGCGGGCGTCGCGGAGTACATCCGCACTGCGGAACTCATTGCGTTCGTACACACCGAGGTAGCGCCGCAGTACGAGGGAAGGGGTCGGACGGCTGCGGCAGTCTCCGGCGCAGATCCCGCAGACCGCGGTTGCCCCGCGATGTCGATGATGGCGTCGTAGCGTCGCGGGCCGGCAGGGAAGTCCTCGCACGTGTAGTCGATCACGTGGTCGGCGCCCAGCGCTCGTACGGCGTCGAGCTCGGGGGTGCTCGCGACGGCCATGACCCGGGCGCCGGGGGCGTGGGCGAGTTGGACGGCGAAGGTGCCTACGCCACCGGCGGCTCCAGTGATCAGGACCTGCCGGCCCTCCTGGGCCTTGGCCTTGTCGCGAACCGCCTGGAGTGCGGTGAGCGCGGTCACGGGTACCGTCGCCGCCTCCTCGAAGGTGAGTCCGGACGGCGAGCCGGCCCACGCCTGGGAACTCTCACCCCCGGAGGTTTCCCGCCACCTCGCTGCCCTGCGCCGCGTGGGCCTGCTCACGGCCTGGCGGCACGGTCGCTACGTCCGTCACACCCTCAATCTGCCCGATCTGACGGCGCTGGGCGCCGATCTGCTGGCAGCCGTACTGCGCTGCGTAGCTTCGGTCCGCCAGAACGCGAGGGGTCGCCGCCAGATGCTCTGCCCGGCCCGTACGTCAAAAGCGACAATCAGCCGCCACTCTTACGCCGAAACGACCGCTGGCTCGCGGCCGGACCGTGCGTGCCGCGGATCTTCGACGCATCCGCGTGCGCGGCACCTTGCACCTGCTCGCTGCGCTTACGCTCCAGAGCCTCACGGAACTTGCGCTTGAGGTCCTCGTTGCCCTCCTCCTCGGGTGTGAGAGGAGAGCTCTCGGACTCGACCGGCTCCGGACCTTCGTGCGATGAAGACTCGCCAGTCATGATGACCTCCTGGGATCGGACAGTAAGAAGGCACAGCCTGCCACGCCGACACCCCGAACCCGAACCAATATCGTGATCGCCGACAGCGGTGTGCGGTCACCCACCGCGCGATTTCGCGCTGAACGTCCGCTACGAGAACCACGTCAAGGCGGAAAGCGGTGCACACCCTGCGTGGGGCTCATCGCCAACCGTGCGCCCTGGCTGGGCGTCCGGTACGCCCGTTGACCGAGCGGCCGGACCGAGCGATCCACGGGCGGCTGGATCCGCTCAGAGCCCGGCGACCTTGGCGTTCGCCGACAGCTCGTAGACCAGCGTGACCGTGCGCCTGCCGCCGGGCGGAAGGGGGACGTCCCAGCGGACGATGCCTTCGGCGTCGACCACGTCGGGCAGCGGGGAACATGCCTCCTTGCGCAGCCGTACCTCCACCGCCGAGATCTCGGAGACCGGGATCCGCTCCCGCAGGACGACCATCCGTCGGTCCTGTTCCCCGGGGGCGGAGAACCGGGACACGTGCAGGTGAACCGTGCGGGTGACCACGGTCCGCTGGGTGATCCCGGTGGTGTCGCGGGACTCCTCGGCCTGCCGCACCACCCGGTAGTCGTCACAGCTGCCGAAGGCGAGTTCGACGGGGGCGCCGGGTGCGGTGAAGTCCAGCGTGCCGCGGCCGCTGAATCCGCTGTCGCGGACCAGGTCCACGGGCCCGGCGAGCAGTGCGTGACCGGACGCGTTGTCGCACCCCACCACCTGCGTGACCAACGGGGACAGTTCGGGTGAACAGGCGTACTCACTGCTCACGGCTGTGCTGAAGACGGACAGCGGCACCCGGTGGGCGCGGCCGTCCGACGGCACGGAGACGGGCGCGGACGCGTGCAGCACGCGCGCCTCGCCGCCGTCGTCCACGCCGGGGAGGCCGAGCACCGCGGCCGGGCCGAGCTCTGCGATCTCCTGCTCGCGCATCTCCACGTCGACAGTGCGCCGCTCGGCCGCGGAGCGCTCCTTGAGCGTCAGCCGGTCCTCCCCCAGCCGTGGTGGCTCGGTGGCCATCGCCGACCTGGCCGTCGAGAACGTCAGCCGTACGTCCGACCAGTCCTCGCCGGTGCGCTGCCAGACCATCACGTCGGTCTCCAGCGTCAGCGCGTCCCCGTCGAGCACGGCCCGGTAGGCGGGCCGCCACAACGCACACGGGGTGAGGTGGGTCAGCCGTAGCCCGACCGGCCCGGCGGCTTCGGACCGCACGGCCAGCTCGATGTGGCCGACCAGCTCGGCAGGCTCCTCCATGGAGGAGCCCAGGGCTCGCTCGGCTTCCCTGAGCTCGACGGCGAGGACGGCCAACCGGGCCTCCACGGTGTGCAGTTGCTGACCGTACGAGTCGCGCTCGCCATCCACCCGGTCCAGCTCGCGGGCCCAGCGGGACCTGTCCGTCTCCCCGAAGCCGGCGCCCTCGCCGATCTCCCGAAGCAGGTCGGCGGCGAGACGGCCGAGCAGGTCGGTACGGGCGCGCAGCCGGTCGCGCCGCTGCTCCAGGGCGAACCGCTCCTCTTCGAGTGCGTGCACGCGCAGGCGCAGGGGTGAGTCGTCGGTGGACGGCCGCGGCCCGCGCGGCGTCCAACTGCGGACGATCCGCACGTCGAGCACGGTCGCGCGGTGATCGCCGGTCAGCTCGGCGTGGAGGGTACGGTCGACGGCCAGCCCACTGACCGGCCCGAGACGCAGCCGCTGGACTCCGGCTGTCAGGTCCAGCACGGTGGCGCGTTCGATGTGGGCGCGGTCCTCCAGGCAGGTGACGGCGGTGACGGGGAGGGGCATCGGCTTCAGCGCCGTGGACATGGTGTGTCAGCTCCTGCGGTTGCCGCCGACCAGGGCCTTGCCGGCCGGGATGCGGATCTCGTAGCCGCCGTGGAGGGTGGCGCTCCCACCGGCGGACAGGCTCACCCGCCAGACGCGGGTGCCCGGGGCATGGTGATCGCGCCCCGCGTCCTCCTCGGGTGCCGTCCAGTCGGCCCGTTCCTCGATCCGGACGTCCGGATCGGAGGTGACCGGTACCTGCTCGCGGACCTCGACGGTGACGGGCTTCGCGAGCCGGTTGGCCAGTTCCACCTGGACGCGGTGGTCGAGCACGGTGGTGTTGTTGCGCAGGCCGGAGGTCGACTCGTGCAGGTTCGTGCGGCGGATGACCTGGACGCCCTCGGCCGGCCCGAGCCCCACCCGTCGGACACCTCCGGGGGCGAGGGTGGGCAGTGCGGCGGTCACAAGGTAGTCGTCGTCGACGGTGACCTCCACCGGACCGGCCAGCAGCGCCTGGTCGGTGGTGTTGGACAGCAGCAATGTCGCGTACACGGTCTGCTCCACGGACGGCACACAGAGGTAGTCGGTGCGCAGCTCCACGGGGATCTCGGTCACGGTGACGGTGTGCCAAGTGCCGTCCGAGGGGATGTCGGCGCGGGCGACGGCATCGAAGCGGTGGTCGAAGGAACCCGCCGACTCGCGGGGCCGCACGGCGTGTTGGGGCAGGGGCAGCCCGGCCACTGATTCGGCGCGGCGACGGTACTCGGCCGCCACCGGGTCGAAGGGAGCCTCCGGGAACAACCGTCCGCGCCGGTCACCCTGCTCGTCGGGTCCGGTCAGGACGAGAGCGGCGTAGTCGAGTTCGGCGCCGCTCGGCTGTGGCGGACCGGCGGCCACCGGTCCCGGTCGTGGAGGCGATGGCGGCGCACCGGCCGCCGCTGGGACAGACGCAGGACCGGCCATCGGTGGCGCGGGCGGTGGCGGCACGGCCGCGCCCGGAGCAGCGGGCGCCATGACGGCGGGCGCCGGGGGGAACCCACCGCCCGCACGCGGCCTACTGCCGGTCCGCGACCGGGCCGGCTGGGCCAGGTCGTGTATCCCGCCGTCGAAGGCCTGGGGGACCTGGGGGAAAGCGCCGCCGGAGCCCCCGGGCTCGGCAGGCGGCCCGCCGTAGCCCTGCGGTACCGGCGGCGGCGCGACGGGACCGGACGACAGCCCACTCACGGCAGCAACGGCGACGGGCGTACCCGCGCGGGCCGAAACGGGGCGGGGGCCCGCGGCGTCGTACCCGGTGAAGAGGTCGGCGAGCCCCGCCGGGGGCTCACGCCAGCCAGAGGGAGCCGGCGCGGCTTGACGGCGCCCGATCCGTATCGAATGGAGCTTCGGCAGGTCGGTACGGCGCCACAGGTCGGCGGTGGCCAGAGCGATGCGCACGCCGTTCCAGTCCTCACCGGTGCGTTGCGCGACCGAGGCACGCAGCACCAGGCGGCCGTCGAGTTCGCCCTGCCGGTGGGTGAGACGGTAGGCCGGAACCCAGACGGCGCCCGGCACCATGTACTCGAGCTCCACCTCCGCCTCACCGGTGCCGTCCAGGCTCAGCACCGCGTTGACCGACGTCCGCACGTGCGTTGAGGGTGTGTCGGTGGAGGCGCGGGTCAACCTGTCCTCTACTACCGTCAGTTCGTGCTCGACCAGACGCAGCGCCTCCTCCAGCTCGACGAGACGGGCGTGCAGTCCCGTCAGCCGTTCGTCGACGAAGTCAGCGAGTTCGAGCCACGCGTCGGCCGGGGTGACGCGGTGCGCATCCTCGCGCCTGCGGGCCGGTGGGACCGGGTGCAGAGCCGTGACCTCCTTGATCAGGCTCAGCTGCCGGTCCCGGCGCCCCCTCGCCTCCGCGTACTCGTCACGCAGCCGCTCCGCCTCGCGCTGCAACTCGTCGGCCGTGCCCGTGTCGAGCGGCTCGGCGTCGATCTCCACCCGGGCCTCGGTGCTCCGCACCCCGGAGGCGCCGATGACGCGGGCCCGCACCGAGCCCGGATCCATCGCGCGAGGCAGTCCTGTCACCCGTACCCGGCCGCTCGGCGGCACGGTGCCCCGGGCCACGCGGCTGCAGAGCGCACCCTGCGCGTACACCACGACCGCGTCGAGGGTCGATGCCCAACGTGGTGTCGTCTCGGCCTTCATGTGATCCGTCCCCCGTGTCCGTGCGAACCGAAGCCTACGCCGGAGCCTTTGGGCACGGCAGACGATGTCGCAGGGGACATCCTGACCGACTCCCGCGCCTTCGCGCCGCTGTCACCGGAGTACGGGGATGCGAGTACGGGGATCACGTGACAGCGCCCGGAGGGCAGCCGGTACGGGACCTGCCGTCCCATGGCACAGGAGGCGCACGCCGTCCACGCGGGCGAGCGGGGGCCGTCCGTCGTGGACAGTGTTGGCGGCATAGGCGAGCCGCGGTCACCGCGGCTTCCAGCGCGGCGAATGGATCTCGCCCGCTCGCGGACAGTCGGCGCCATGGCGCGTCGATGAATGCCGTGCCTCGCCCTTGTTGCAAGCCGTGGCGATGCGCGGCTGTGTTGCGCGCCGCCGGGATCAGACGACGGATCTTGTTCGACCTGATGGTGGTGTGGTCGAGCCCTGCTGTGGCGATCGTCACGAGAGTCTTTCGGGGGCCCTTCCGTACGCTGATCGTGGCCGTTCGCGAGGGACATCTCCGGGACGTGAGGACGACCCCGAGCGCCCCTCCCGAGGCCTGATGCGCCGTCAAAGTCGGCATCGGTCAGCGTGAGTCCTGAGAAACCCAGGGACAGCTGCCCGGATCCGCGACTCGTTGTAGGGTGCGAAAATAGCCCTTGAACTGCAAAAACGCAGGCAGGGAGCCTACCTGTTGGAGTGCTCCGATGTTGCGAACCATGTTCAAGTCCAAGATCTAGCGTTCGGTTATCTATGCAGGTCAGAGGCATTGTGGAGCCGCTCGGGTCAGTAGACGGTCAGTGTGGGCCACGAAGGCGTCCCGGCTTGCTGACCGGGTGATCGCCATGACGGGGTGACCTGGGCAGAGGTGCCTGGCTCCCGCTCGGAGGGCTCGCCAGTAGCTCGAATGCTCGCCCGCGGCATGGGGTCCCTTTTCAAGAACTGCGGTTGCGCAGGCAGAATCGGTGTTCGCATCCCCACCATCCGTTTCAGGGGCGCTCTCGGGAAGCAGCGCAGGGGACCCGGTTACGGCACTCAGGACGAGGCGCTCGAGCGCCTCACGCAAATCTGTGCGGAGAAGAAGCGGACGGCGTCGCCCGATGCAGGAGCCCGCCGCGATCCGTGTCAGTAGACGGTCGCTGAATACGCACATCACTGAGGGCCCCGGCAGGGCAGATGACGGAGTGAATGCGCATTCGCCCCCCGGGTGAATACGTGGCCGTACGCGCGCGCAGGCCGATCACCGCGTCACGGCCAAATGCCGGGTGCAGCGGCGTCGACAGCGTGGGCATGTCGCGCGACCCGACAGGGGCGAGCCTCCGTCGGCCTCTCAACACCCGCGGCGCTTGCCGAATCACCCTCAGCGGCAATCCCGCCTATGCCGAGGGGCTTGGCCAGGCCAGGACTCGCCCTGCCACGGGGAAGCCGCCGACCGCCCAGGGGCCGGCCGATCGCTTCACCGGTGACGTATGACTCGCCTGAGACGAGGGCCGCACCCTTCTGCTTGCCCCCCCCAAGCCGCCGGGCTGCCCGGGAAACGCGACCGGCCCCGGCCGCTCAGCAGCGTGCACACCGCACGCAGCGGAACTCAGAGGGGCCGTCACCCACAGTCGGCGGCGTGCGGTTCGGGGTGCGAGCCGCGTGTACCTGGCTCTGGTGAGGGAACCTCTTGGCTTGCTCAAGGGGAGATTGAAGTCGCCAGGGCGGGGGGCATCGTCCGGGCAGCCGGTGCGCCTGGCCCGGTGGAGGGGGGAAGTGGTCGTGACTGCTTTGGTCGTGGTGGCCGTTGCCGTGCTGGCGATGGCTGTGCTGTGTGCCTGGCTTGTGCGTCGGGCTTGGCGGCGGGCCTGGGACGATCTGGGCTGGCAGGCGTCCGGGTACGGCCGGGGGAGTGGGCAGGGGTACGGGGCGTGGCCGACGAGCAGCGGTACGGGTGCGGCCTCAGCGCCAGGAGGCGCTGGCACCGCGTCCAGCGATTCGTCCTGGTACGCCGCGGGTGACGCCTGCGACAGCTCGCCGTCCGGTTCTTCCTGCGGCGGTTCCTCCTCCTGCTCCGGCAGCAGTTCGTCGTCCTGCGGCAGCTCGTCGTCCTGCGGCAGCTCGTCATCCTGCGGCAGTTCTTGTTGACGGCTGGGGTGTGCAGACGCTGGTTGGGGGTGTGCAATCGCGGTGGGGCGACCGACATCGCCACCGACGGCGGATACGCCGGAAGCGGACGGCAATGAAGTCGCCTCGCGGGAACCGATGGCCCCGGCGCCGGTGCGCCGGGGCCTGCGCCTGCGTCGTGGCCCAGCGGACCATGCGGCTCAGGCGGTGTGGATCTCCAAGGCGGCACGCACGGCGGATTCCACGGCTCCCTCGATCCACGCCGGCTTGACGGACGTGTGGTCCCCGGAGAAGTGCAACGGCCCTTCGCGCAGGGGGATGGCGGGCAGCAACTCCGTGTGCTGCCCAGGCAGGAGCACGGACGCCTCCCCGTAGGCATAAGGGTCGCGCAGCCAGCTCTGCGTGCGGCCCGCGCCAGTGTAGAAAACCTCGATGCGCTGGCCGTAGACCTGCTGGAGGCCGCACAGAGCGTGTGGGTACCGTGCCTCGTCGTCCAGGGAGTCCCAGCGCAGCGCCTCGTCCGCCCAGCTGTAGGAGGCCAGGACCACACCCCCCGCGCTGCCCGGAACCGGATGGGAGGGGTGGAACATGAACCGGTTGGCGTTGTCCGACACCGAGCCGCCACCCACGACGTCGACCGCCTCCGGCTGGTCGCGCGCGATCGCGCGGTTGGCGGCGTAGTGGGTGCGCTGACCCGCTGTGATGTGCCCGGCGGGCACGGAGGGATGGGTGCCGAGCAGGCTGCCGTCTGCGACGGCGCGGCCGGTGCGGTAGGCGTCGTACAGGCCCGGGTCGACGGTGTTCAGCTCGCGCTTCCAGTCGGCCTCGTCGAACTCCCACCAGCGGCGGCTGAACTCCAGCAGCACCTTGGTCGCGCTGTCGTAGTGCAGTTCGCAGACCGCGCGGCGCTTGCCGTACGACATGGGCGGGTCGATCTGTACGTGACGCAGTCCGGAGAACGGCACCGTGACCACGGCGACGTCCGCGGTGAACTGCTCGCGTACGACGGGACCGTCGCGGCCCTCGGACACGGTGTCCACCCATACGTGCGGGCCCTTGCCCCGGACGTGCTCGGCGTCCGGCGAAGGGCGGTCGGGGTGGTGGTACTCGATGCGCGTGACACGGCGGTCGAACCGCACGTCCTTGCGCACGCGTTCGAGGAGGGCATCCGGCAGTACGGCCGTGCCGCCCTCCAACTCGTAGAAGGGCGTGTCGGGGCTGATGAGGGAGGAGCCGATGAAGCTGTGGATGAAGGCCAGAGGGAGGCGTGAAGTGAGGTTCTCCAGGGTGCCGATCAGATCGATGGTCCGCTCGTCGAGGCCGGCGTGCTCGGTCAGGAAGCGGAACATCGACCAGTCACCGAACCGCTGCACCACGCGGGCCCAGCCCCGCAGCCGCTCCGGGAGCGGCTTGTCGACCCGCTTGCCGTCGCGGTTGACGTAACTGAACTCGTCGCGCACCGGGTCCAGCACGGAGCGCAGGATGGCGGCGGCGGGGGTGTCCCAGTGGGCCTTGGGGACGCCGAAGGACCGGTTCACGCGCTGGGGCGCGCGGGCGTAATCGGCGCGCCGCATGCGGATACCGTTGACGTGGATCCAGGTGCGGTTGGCGGGACGTCCCTCGTTGTCGACGTCGACGTAGTGGAAACGCCGCTTCTTCAGGCCGAACTGGTCGATCAGCTCCATCACCAGGGGATGGCTGCCGGGAATGCGCATCGCGCCCGCCTCGGCGTACTGGCGGGGATCGGCGAAGGGCTGCTTGGCGTGTTCGTGGCCGCCGTTGCGGAAGGTCTTGACGCGTCCGCCCGCGCGGTTGCCGTTGGCCTCCAGCACCGTCACCCGGTGACCTGCCCTCTTCAACAGCCAGGCAGCCACCAGCCCGGCCGGACCGGCGCCGATGACCAGGACGTTCTTCGGGCGTGTCCGCCGCTGAGCCGGCAGGCCCTTTTCAAGGACGCGCTGGTAGCGCGGGACGAGGGGGCGGTTGTCGGAGTCCAGTACGAGCAGCGCCCGAGCGACGGCCAGGCACCGGTCGAAGTCGGTGCCACGGCCGGCGCTGGGGGCGGCCGTGGCGGGCCGGGCCGCGGAGACACCGCCGGTCAGGGCCGTCGCAACCGTGGCCGTGCCGGCCACCGCCGCGAAGCTCCGCCGGGAGAAGCCGCCGTCTGAGTGCACCACCGCGTGATCTTCAGTCATGGCGGCCTTTGTACTGGCGGCCGTGACCAGGCGTCCGCCCTTCGCTCCGGCGTTGACTCGAAGGAGCGAAGACGGCGAAAAACCCTGACGTCACAGCAGGTCCGCCGACGTGGACGGCTCGGGAAACCCGAAGGGATGAATGCTGAGCGAACTCCGTCTGCCGCCGTGATCGATCCCCGACACTGCCACATGCGTATTCACATCCGTGCTCTCGGCGGGCCTGCGCGGCGCAGCGCGTACGCGGCGCTGCGCAGGCCCCATGAGAGTGCGGGGCGGCGGAGGGGGAAGGGTGGCGCAGCGGCGCACTCCGTTCGGTGACAGAGCCCGTTACTGGTTCGACAGCACGCTGGCCCGCGGTGCCCCCGCTCTCGTCGGCTGGATGGCGCTGTTGTGTCTGGCCATCGTCGTCCCGGCCAGCGCGGTGCTGGTGTGGACCGACCCCGACGCGCCGGCGCCCCTGGCGGACCGGCTGACGGAGGTATGGCGCCTCACCGGGGAGACACTGCGGCTGGGCGGTGCGACGGGGGCGCCGCTGCGAGTGACGATGTCGGTGCTGCTCGCACTGGTCGCTCTGCTGTACGTCTCGACGCTCGTCGGCCTGATCACGACGGCGCTCACGGAGCGGCTCACCGAGTTGCGAAGGGGCCGTTCCACTGTGCTCGAACAAGGGCACGCGGTGGTCCTGGGGTGGTCGGAGCAGGTCTTCACAGTGGTGAGCGAGCTGGTGGCCGCCAACGCCAACCAGCGGCGGGCGGCGGTGGCCGTGCTGGCCGACCGGGACAAGACCGCCATGGAGGAGGCCCTGAGCACGAAGGTGGGTCCCGTCGGCCGTACGCGGCTGATCTGCCGCAGCGGCCCCACCACCGACCCGGCCGTGCTCACCCTGACCAGCCCGGCCACGGCCGGTGTCGTGCTGGTCCTGCCCCACGACGAGCCAGACGCCGACGCCGAGGTGGTCAAGACGCTGCTGGCGCTCAGGGCAGCCCTGGCCGGGGAGGGTTCCCGTCCGCCCGTCGTCGCCGCGGTCCGGGACGACCGCTACCGCCTGGCCGCCTGCCTCGCCGCCGGACCGGGCGGCGTGGTCTTGGAGAGCGACACCGTCACCGCCCGGCTGATCGTCCAGGCCGCGCGGCGCCCCGGGCTCTCCCTCGTGCACCAGGAACTCCTCGACTTCGCCGGCGACGAGTTCTACCTGATCAGCGAGGCGGCCCTGGCCGGCCGCCCGTTTGCCGACGCGCTGCTGTCCTACCCGACGTCCAGCGTCGTCGGGATGGTGCGAGGAGACACCCCCCTGCTCAACCCGCCACCGCAGACGCCCATCGCTCCGGACGACCTGCTCATCGTCATCTCCCGTGACGACGACACGGCCTGGCTGGACGACTGCGCGGAGTTGGTCGAGAAGGCGGCGATGGCATCCGGCCCTTCGACGCCCGCGCGACCTGAGCGGGTTCTCCTGCTGGGCTGGAATCGCCGAGCGCCGCTCATAGTCGACCAGTTGCGCCGCCGCGCCCAGCCCGGATCAGCCGTCGACGTGGTGGCGGACGGTCGTGAAGTGACAGCCCGGCAGGTGAGCGAGGCCGACACGCAGAGCGGCACCGACCTGATCCTGACACTGCACCACGGGGACATCACCCGTCCCGAGACCCTGCGGCGTCTGGAAGTTCACTCCTACGACAGCGTGATCGTGCTCGGCCAGGACCCCGCTCCCGGGCAGCCGCAGGACGACCCCGACAATCGCACGCTCGTCACCCTGCTGCTTCTGCGTCAACTGGAGGAAGCCACCGGGCGCGAACTGCCGGTTGTCACCGAACTGATCGACGACCGCAACCGGGCGCTGGCCCCCATCAGCCCCGGAGCCGACGTGATCATCAGTGGCAAGCTCATCGGCCTGCTCATGGCGCAGATCTCCCAGAACCGGCACTTGGCAGCGGTGTTCGAGGAACTGTTCTCCGCCGACGGCACCGGGGTTCGCCTGCGGCCGGCCACCGACTACGTGCTGCCAGGGTGTGAGACGTCCTTCGCCACAGTCGTGGCCGCGGCACGTCATCGCGGCGAATGCGCCATCGGCTACCGAAGTCACGACGACTCTTCGACGAGTCCGGGCTACGGCGTGCGGATCAACCCGCCCAAAGCCGAGCGGCGCCGCTGGATGGTCGAGGACGAAGTGGTCGTCGTCGGCAAGGACTGACGGAAGGCTTCGGCAGGACGCGGGGGCGCTGTCCGGCGTCGGAATGTCGGAGGGCGTGTGTGCTGCCCCGCGCTACGGACACGCCGGGTCTGTTCACGCGGCGAGGGCGCAGTGCGCGCCACTCGTCAGCGGCGGACCGAGGTGGGTCACCCCGGACTGCGATGACCCGACGTACAACCAACCTGTGATCGACAGCGAGAGGGATCTGACCCCACCGTTACGGTCGACAACCGGACCTCGCTGCTGGACCTGCTGCGCGAGCGCCTGAACCTGACCGGCTCGAAGAAGGCTGCAACGCTGGTGCCTGCGGCGCCTGCACCGTCCTGGTCGACGGCCGCCGGTGAACTCCTGCCTGACCCTGGCGGCGGTCCGCCTGGAGGGCGCCGAGGTCACCACCATCGAGGGCCTGGCCAAGGGAGAGCAAGTGCACCCTCTGCAGCAGGCGTTCATCGACCAGGACGCCTTCCAGCGCGGCTACTGCATCTCCGGCCAAACTGGGTGCTCTGCATGAGCGGTTCGTGCACCGGTTCAACCGGGAGGAGCCGCGTCAGTCGGCGCTGGCTTATATGCGGGGGCTGGTTGCGCCGCTGGAGCGGAAGAACGGCTGGACGCTGGCGGAGGAGGCCGGTCACGCGGGTCCCGATCGCATCCACCGGCTGCTGAACCGGATCGAGTGGGATGCCGACGAGGTCCTGGACGACGTACGCGACTACGTGGTGGAACACCTCGGCGACCGCGAGGCCGTCCTGATCGTCGACGACACCGGGTTCTTGAAGAAGGGCATTCGTTCGGCCGGCGTGCAAAGGCAGTACTCCGGCACCGCCGGGCGCACCGAGAACTGCCAGATCGGTGTGTTCCTCGCTTACGCCACCGGCCGTGGACGCACGCTGCTCGACCGGCGGTTGTATCTGCCCACCTCCTGGACGGATGACCGGGAGCGCTGCCGCCGGGCCGGCATCGACGACAGTGTCGCCTTCGAGACAAAGGTGGCCATGGCCAAGGCGATGGTCCGCCGGGCCATCGCCGACAAGGTCCCGTTCAGCTGGGTGACGGCGGACGCCGCCTACGGCTACAGCAAGGGCTGGCGGTTCGAGCTGGAGCAGGCAGACGTGTTCCACGTCATGGCCACACCCGCCTCACCGACCGCCGCCCCACCCCGGTCGACCACGTCCTGCACTGGTCAAGGTGGCGCCGACGACGCCAATATCAAGCGCGCCGGAGTCACTACAAAACAAACGACGCGGACACAGCCCTGAAAACTGTCCAGCACTCAGAACAGGAGGGAAGTCGACTGATCGGGCCACATCTTGGTCAATGCTGGGTTGTCGAGGCACCACGATGATGAGGCCCTCGAAAGCAGAGGCATCCCGTCTACGGCTTGGGTGCAGGTTGCTCCCCCGAGCCCCGGACGATCAGCCGGGTGGGGACGGTGATGGTGCGAGCCCGGGAGCGGTCGCCGTCGAGGCGGGCCAGGGCGGTGGCCGCGGCGGTGCGGCCGAGTTCTTCGGGGTCCTGGGCGACGACGGTAAGGGCCGGTTCGAGTGCCTCGGCGAGTGATACGTCGTCGAAGGCGACGACCGCTACGTCCTTGCGCTTGCTGCGGGCGAGTTCGGCGACTATGCCCAGCGCCATGATGTTGTTTCCGGCGAACAGGGCGGTGGGGGGATCGGCCAGTGCGAGGAGTTGGGCGGTCGCGGCCTCGGCGCCTGGCTGGTCGTGGCTGTTGGCGACGAGCGCGCGGTCGTAGGGGATGTCGGCTTCTTGCAGGGCCGCGCGGTATCCGGCGAGGCGTTCGCGGCGGGTGTAGAGCTTGGTGGGGAGGTCGCCGACGAATCCGATGCGGCGGTGCCCGTGGGCGATGAGGTGGGCGACGCCTTCTTGGGCTCCGGCACGGTTGGAGCTGACGATGCTGTCCGTGGGCAGGCCGACCCCCGGGCGGTCGAGGAAGGCGATGGGCAGCCCCGCCGTGCGGTGGGACTTGAGGTGGGAGTGGTCGGCGCCGACGGACGGCACGACGATGAGGATGCTGACGCGCCGGGCGAGAAACTTGTCCGTCAGGGCGCGTTCGCGGTCGGGCTCGTCCGCGGACGAGCCCATGAGGAGGGTCAGTCCGCGTTCGCGGACCGTGTCCTCGATGGCGCGGGCCACGGCTCCGAAGAACGGGTTGGCGAGGTCGGGGATGACCAGTCCGATGGTGGTGTCCGGACCGCCGACGCGGATGTTGCGGGCCATGAGGTTCGGCTGGAAGCCCAACTTGGCCACCGCGGCGAGTACCTGTTCCCGCGTCTGCGCCGAGACGGGTCCGTCCTCGTTGAGGACACGGGAGACTGTCTTGGCGCTGACGCCGACTTCTCGTGCGACATCGGCAAGGGTGGGGCGGCGTCTCGCTGCCATGGGAGGAAACCGTCTCCTGAGTGCTCTCGGGTTCCGGCCGCGGCCTCGGCCGGAACATGCGAGAGCGGGGTTGAGCTGTCAGGTGGCCTGGACTCCGGCGGCTTTCGCCGCCGCGGAATCCGCTACGACAGTATCTCCGGCCGCGTCGACGGTGAGTGCGCCGGTCATGATGGCGACGACCTCAGCCATGGAGTAGTCGGAGGGCTTGATCACGGCGGCACGCCGGCCCAGCCGGTGGACGTGGATCCGGTCGGCGATCTCGAAGACATGGGGCATGTTGTGGCTGATCAGGACGACCGGCATGCCCTTGTCGCGGACGCGGCGGATGAGGTCGAGGACCTGTCCGGACTCCTTGACGCCGAGGGCGGCGGTGGGTTCATCCATGACGACGACGCTGCGGGCCCAGGCGACGGCGCGGGCGACCGCGACGGCCTGCCGCTGTCCGCCGGAGAGGGTCTCGACCGCCTGGGTCAGCGAGCGCAGTCCGATCTTCAGGTCGGCCATGTGCTCGGCGGCCTCTTGGCGCATGCGCTTCTTGTCGAGCATGCGGAAGGCGCTGCCGAGGATGCCCGGGCGGCGCAGCTCGCGGCCCAGGAACATGTTCGAGGCGATGTCCATGGAAGCTGCCACGGCGAGGTCCTGATAGACCGTCTCGATGCCGTGGGCGCGTGCGCTCTGCGGCCCGGAGAACTGGATCGGCTTGCCATTGAGGCGGATCTCGCCCTCGTCCGGTACCACCGCGCCGGTGAGGGCCTTGATGAGGCTGGTCTTGCCGGCGCCGTTGTCACCGATGACGGCGAGGACCTCGCCGGGCAGCAGGTCGAAGTCGGCGCCGTCGATGGCGGTGACGTGACCGTAGCGCTTGACCAGACCGCGGGCCTGCAGGACAGGAGTGGGGGAGGAGGTGGCGCTCATCAACGGGCCTTCTTCCGGGAGATCTGGTCGACGGTCACCGCGAGGATCACCAGGACTCCGGTGATGAGGGTCTGGTAGATGGAGGCGACGCCCATCAGCTGCAGGCCGTTGCGGAAGACTCCGACGATGAGGACGCCGATGAACGTGCCCAGGACCGATCCGCGTCCGCCGAAGAGGCTGGTGCCGCCGAGGACCACGGCGGTGATGCTGTCCAGGTTGTCGGTCTGCCCGGCCTGCGGGTCGCCGACGCCGGTGCGGGAGACGAGCAGCAGGGCGGCGATGCCGTAGAGGATGCCGGCCACGGTGTAGACGCCGATGGTCAGCCGGGAGGTCCGGATGCCGTTCAGCCGGGCCGCTTCCGGGCTGTTGCCCAGGGCGTAGACGTGCCGGCCCCAGCCGGTGCTGCTCAACGCGTAGGCGAGGAGGAGGAACAGGGCGATGGTGACCAGCGAGCCGTAGGTGATGTCGGTCTTGCCGAGCGGGAAGGTCTGCCCGAGAGCCGTCAGCGGGCCGGGCAGGTTGGTGACCGTCTGCTCCTCGGAGTAGATGTGCGTCAGCGCGAACGCCACGTTGAGCATGCCCAGGGTGACGATGAACGGCGGCAGCGGGATCTTCTGCACCAACGCGCCGTTGAGCATGCCGAAGCCGCCGCAGACGACAAGGCCCAGCGCGATCGCGGCGAGCGGGGGCAGGGAGCCCTCGGCGGCCATCTTGGCGATCACGATGCTGCCGAACGCCATCACCGCTCCGCACGACAGGTCGATGCCCGCCGTGAGGATGATCAGGGTCTGGCCGATGGCGAGGGTGCCGACGACCATGACCTGCTGCACGATCAGCGAGAAGTTCCCGCCGGTGAGGAACTGGTCGCTCGAGACGGAGAAGAAGGCACAGGCCAGGAGGAGGGCGACCAGCGGGCCGGTGGTCGGTTGCGTGAGCAGTCTGCGGACCGGGGTCGGTGCTTTGAGTTCCGCGTACGGTGTGGACGTGGAGGGTGGCGTGGACGTGGCAGTCATGCGAGGTCCTTGTCGGAAGACACAAGTCCTTGTCAGGACTGGTCAGTCGTTGTCGGACGGCAGGAGGACGAGGGGGCGGCCGTCCTCGGTCGGGGAGGAGGGGCCGGCCGCCCCGCTGAGGGGTGTCGAACGGCGGCAGCTGGGGGCGGCGGCTCAGCCCCAGCAGTTCTCCAGGCCGTAGGCGGTGTCCTTGGACGTGACGCCGTCCTGCGCCTTGTCGGTGATCAAGGTGACGCCGGTGTCGGTGTAACCGGACGCCTTCTTGCCGTCCTTGGCGTAGGTCACGACGGCCTTGACGCCCTCGGCGGCCATCTTGAGGGGGTACTGCTGCGAGGTCGCGGCGATCTTGCCGTCCTTGACCGCCTGGGTGCCCGTGCAGCCGCCGTCGACGGAGACGATCAGCACGTCCTTTTCCCGGCCCTTGGCCTTCAGCGCGGTGTACGCGCCCAGCGCGGCCGGTTCGTTGATCGTGTAGACGACGTTGATGCCGGGTTCCTTCTGGAGGCAGTTCTCCATCGCGGTCTGGCCCTTGGACTGGTCGCCGCCGGTGTCCTGAGCACAGGCGACGTCCTTGTCGGTGGCGCCGAAGCCCTTGAGGAATCCGCTGTGCCGCTGGACGCCGACGGAGACGCCCGGCGCGAGGTCGAGGGCGGCTATCTTCGCGGTCTTGCCCTTCATCGCGGCCTTGGCGTACTCGCCGATCAGCTCGCCGGCCTTGACGTTGTCCGTGGCGAAGAGAGCGTCGACGGCGCTCTGCGGCTCGGTCGGGGTGTCGAGTGCGATGACCAGGACGCCCTTGGCGCGGGCCTTCTCGAGCGCGGGCACGATCGCCTTCGAGTCACTGGGGGTGATCAGAATGCCCTTGACGCCGGAGGCGACCATGTTCTCGATGGCGGTGACCTGACCGGCGTTGTCTCCGTCGAACTTGCCGGCCGCGGTCATGAGCTTGACGCCTTCGGCCTTCGCGGTCTTTTCCGCGCCTTCCTTCATCTTGACGAAGAACGGGTTGGTGTCGGTCTTGGTGATGAGGCCGACCTTGACCTCGCCCGAGCTGGTGCTCGCGCTGCCCGATCCGGATCCGGATCCACAGGCGGTCAGGGCGAGCGCTGCGACACCCGTGCACGCAGCGGCTCTGAGCAAGGAGGAGGGCAGACGAGAGATGCGTGACATGAACGACTCCAGCGGGATGTCGGGCGGGTGGCCGGCAGCGGGGCATGCCGTCCCGCGATGTCAACGATGACCTATGTCATCGTTGACACTGCCTGGCGAGGATGATGGACTCGGTTCCCCGGCAACGTCAATGCCTTGCACTCGTCACAAATCGGCAACGCCCCTCGGCGGTCGCCCGCCCGAGGCCGTTCGCCGGCATGCCCGGGTCATGCCCGTTTCCGCTCCGCGCGTTCCAAGAAGGCGCGTTCCAAGAGGAGAGCAGCCCATGAGCCCGCGCCAGATCACCGTCCTGGGAGAGTGCGTCGCTGACGCGTTCACCGAACCCGCGCGTGCCCGGAACGAACTCGCCCTGCGCGTGCTGCCGGGCGGCGGACCCGCCAACACGGCGGTGGCCTTGGCCAGACTCGGCACTCCGGCCCGCTTCCTCGCACGGCTGTCCGGTGACGTGTTCGGCCGCCTCTTCCGGGCCCACCTCGCGGCATCGGGCGTGGACCTCTCGCACGCCGTCGAGGCCGCCGAGCCCAGCACGCTCGCCGTGGCCGAGCTGGACGCCCATGGGCAGGCCACGTTCTCCTTCCACGCCCAGGCCACCGCCGACTGGCAGTGGACCAGCGCGGAACTGGCCGCGGTGGACCTGACTGACACCGCTTGCGTCCACACCGGGTCACTGGCCCTGGTCAAGGAACCCGGGGCAGGCGTGGTGGAGGACTTCCTGGCGGCGGCCGCTCCCCGGGCCACCATCAGCATCGACCCCAACGTCCGCCCCCTCCTGGTACGTCCCGAGGTCTACCGTGCCCGGCTGGCGCGCTGGTGCGGCCTCGCCGATGTGCTGCGGCTGAGCGAGGACGACCTGGAACTCCTCCTGCCCGGAACGCCGCCCGAGCAGGCGTGCGACACCTGGCATGCGGCGGGAGCGCGGCTCGTCGTGATCACACGCGGCGCAGACGGCGCGCTGGCCTCACTCGACGGGGAACGGGTGCAGGTGCCGGCGGTGGCGACACCGGTCGTCGACCGGGTCGGCGCGGGGGACTCCTTCACCGCCGGACTGCTGCACCACCTCGGCACCCGCGGACTCCTCGGCGGCAGGCTGACGGACCTGCGTCTCGGCGATGTCGAGGCAGCCTGCCTGTTCGCCACACAGGTCGCGGCCCTGACCTGCTCCGTCGCCGGCCCGAACCCGCCGTGGCACGACCAGATGGCGCCGTTCCCGACGGACAAGGCCGTCGTCCGGCACCTTGACTCCACCCACTGAAAGGACAGGAAACCATGACGAAAACCCTGCTCGCCGAGTTCACCGCCCGAGAGGGAGCAGAGGACGAGGTCGCTCGCCTGATCCGGGACTACGCCCTGAAAGTGCGCGAAGAAGAAGGAAACCTGGCCTTCGACGTCTACACCAAGGCGACCGACCCGCGCGCCTACTGGATCTTCGAGGTCTACCGGGACGAGGACGCCTTCAAGGCACACCTGAACGCCCCGTACGGCGCCCCGTTCAACGCCGCCCTCATCCCACTGATCGAGGAGGACGCCTCTGTACTGACGTTCCTCGAGGAGATTGACCGCACATAAATCCACTCGCCCGCCCATGTGATCACCGCTAGCGTGCGCAAGGTGATGACGGCCGACGATGTGTTGTCCATCCTTGCAGTGCTGCGGAACGCGGACGTCGACATCTGGATCGGCGGCGGCTGGGGCATCGACGCCCTGGTCGGCGAGCAAACCCGCCTGCACCGCGACCTGGACCTGATGCACCGAGAGGACCAGGAAGCTGACGTCGTGGCGGCTCTCGCGGACGCTGGCTTCGTCGAGACCCTCGACTGGCGCCCCGTACGGTTCGTCGTCACCGGTCCTCATGACCGGGAGATCGATCTTCACCCGCTGGTCTTTGCCGCGGACGGATCCGCCGTGCAGGCGTCACCCGACGCGGAGCACCCGTTCGCCTATCCCGCCTCGTGTTTCGTCACTGGCACGATCCTCGGGGCCACCGTCCCGTGCCTGTCGCCCGAGCAGCAGGTCTATTTCCACCAGGGATATGAACCTGCTGATCACGACCGTCACGACATGGCCCGGCTCCGGCAGACCTTCGGGATCACCACCCACTTCTGAGCCCGCGCGCCGGAAGCGGCTCCTGGCCGACCGGCGCGCGGACCCCGGCGCGTCACCGCCAGATGGACTTCAGCTGCCACGCCTGCATGTGGTCGAGGGTGGCGGTGCCGCCTTCGGCGAAGACCTCGACGCCGGTGCTGGAGGGGTCGGGGAAAATCTGGTCGGTGATCACGGCCTCGCCGTTGCCGCCGAAGACCTCGACGGAGGACCAGTCGACGAGGATCCGCAGTTTGACCTTGCCGTTCTTGGGCTTCAGGGGTGCTGTCTGGACGCCGGGGAAGGTGCTGTTGAAGTCCCCGGCTCCGGAGCGGGTGCGGTCGACGTACAGCTCCTGCGTCGTGGTGTCGTAGCCGATGACGGTCTCCTCGCCGCCCGCGCCGGTGCGCACCTTCAGGCCGAAGCGTTCGGCGTCCTTGAGGGAGAAGGTCGCCTCGATGTCGAGTGCCTTGCCCTTGGCCGTGGGGCCGATCAGGGGCTTGGAGGTGCTCTTGACGGTGACGCCTGACGCCGTCGCCGGGTGCTGTTGCCGGAGGGACTCCAGGCTGTCCACCGGCTTGCTCGTCAGCCGGGCCTGGCCGTTGATCGTGCGCAGTGACATTTCCCGGGGAACGCTCTGCGCGCCGCGCCAGGGGGAGGTGGGGACGGACTGGCCGTAGTCCCAGTTGTTCATCCAGCCGATCATGTAGCGCTTGCCGCCCGGCGCGTTCTCCCAGGACACCGCCGCGTAGTAGTCCTTGCCGTAGTCGGCCCAGTCGGCGCGCTGTACGACGGACTTGGCGGGCTTGTCAGCGGCCGTGAACTGGTCGGCCATGACGTGGCCCCAGCCGGCGGTGTTCATGTCGACGACCTGGATCTGCGCCTTCTTGCCGGCGTACGGGCGCATGTCGAAGGAGGCCCAGTCCAGGGTCTCGCTGTCGGCGCCGGTCGCGCTGCGGACGACCTTGCCGTCGACGATCAGGTTGACGGACGTCTCCTGGGAGACGCGCTGGGCCTGGCTGTCGGAGAGCATGATGTGGTCGACGTTGACGTGGCCCCAGCCGCCGGTGTTGTCGTCGACGATCCTGATCCGCGCCTGCTTGCCGGCGAGGTCGCTGACGTCCCAGGAGGCCCAGTTGAGTGCCTCGGCGTCCTTTCCGGTGGCGCTGCGGACGACCCGGCCGTCCACGAGGAGCTCGACGGCGGTCGGGTTGTCGGAGCCGGCCGGGTGATTGCCGCCGCCGATGAGGAAGTTGATGTGCTTCTTGTCGATGGTGAACTCGGCTGACGTGAGGGTGCCCGTGGTGGAGTCGCCGTTCCGGAAGGTGTTGACCAGCCCGTCTCCCACGAAGCCGGATACCTGTCCCTGGTCGGGGAGGGTGCCGGTAGCCGGTGCGGTGCCGAAAGCGTCCCCGGTCGCCGTCCAGTCGCCGTACGTTCCGCCTTCGAAGTCGGCGAGGACCGTGCCCTCGGGCGGAGTGCTGTCCATGACGGTCCCGGCCTCGTGCGGATGCCGCCCGCCACCGATCTTGAAGTTCAGGTAGGGGCTGTCGACGGTGAAGGAGGGGGAGCTGAGGATGCCGGTGGCGCCGTCACCGCCGTGGAAGCTGTTGGCGAGGCCCTTGCCGTCGAAGCCCTCGACGGCCCCCTGCCCGTCCACCGCCCCGGCCGCCGGTCCCTGGCCGAACGCGGTGCCCGTGCTCGTCCACGTACCGAAGCCGGTGCCCTCGAAGTCCTGCACGACATTCCCGGTGGGCGGGGTGTACGTGCCCTTGTCGTCCGCGGTGAACTTCTTGCCGTCGAAGTCGCCGATGAAGTACTGGGCGGCCGAACCGCCCGCGATACCACCGGGGTTGATGTTGACGACCAGGACCCACTTGATGTTCTTCCTGTCCCCGTCCACGGCGAGGGGGAACAGGTCGGGGCACTCCCACACGCCGCCCGTCGCACCGGCCGGTCCGAACTCGCTTTGCAACTCCCAGTCCTTGAGGTTCTTCGACGAGTAGAACCGCACCTTGTGCTCGGCGGACAGCGACACCGTCATCAGCCAGCTCTTGGTCGGCGCGTACCACTGGACCTTGGGATCGCGGAAGTTGCTGGAGCCGATGTCGATCACGGGATTGCCCCGGTACTTGGTCCAGGTGCGGCCGCGGTCGGTGCTGTAGGCGAGCGACTGGGCCTGCTTGCCGCCGTTCTTGTAGGCGCTGGTGTAGATGGCCACCATGGGCGGGTTCTTCTTCGTGCCGAAGCCGGTGGTGTTGTTCCAGTCGACGACCGCGCTGCCGGAGAACACCATCTCCTCGTCGTCGTGCGACAGGGCGAGCGGCAACTCCTTCCAGTGCACGAGGTCCTTGCTCACCGCGTGCCCCCAGGACATGTCGCCCCAGGTGTTGCCGTTGGGGTTGTACTGGTAGAAGAGGTGGTACTCGCCCTGGTAATAGACGAGCCCGTTGGGGTCGTTCATCCAGTTCTTCTGCGGAGTGAAGTGGAACTGGGGTCTGTAGGTCTCGGCGTAGGCCGGGGTGTCGGCGGCGACGGCCTGGGGGGCCAGCGGGGCTGCGGACAGGGCGCAGACGGTCGCGACCGCCGCCGTCATCCGTATGCGGGCATGCCGGGATACGCGTGCAGAGCTCATGGTGTCTCCTAGTCCCGCGGCCGTCCACGCAGCGGTGACTGCGGCTTCTGCGCGACGGACCGAAAAGTGCACCCCAGGCCGATGCAGGCTTCCGTGCCGTCGGCCGAGGGTGTCATCGTTGACTTGTGTCATCGATGACAGCGAGTGCCCGATTATGAAGCCCAATCCGGCCTCCGCGTCAACGGTCCGGGCGCGATTGCTCCGGCATGACCGGCAGTTCATCGGCTGTCGTCGGTGGTCGCGAACCGCGCCGACCCGTTGGCAGCGGCCGTCTCGGGTTCCGTGACCGCCCAGGTCAGAGGGGCGGGGTGGGGGCCGCCCGGCAGGCTTCGGCCTCATCGTCGACGCCGAGACGGGCCGGTGAACGAGTCGTTTCCGGCCTGTTGACCGGTCGGGCCTTTCGGTGCTTCACTGCCGGAACCGCTACCGAAACCGGTTCCGGGACCGATTCCGGTACCGGTTCCACGAGGCTCTGTACGATCGCCCCTTCGGTGCGGGAGGGAAGTCTTCCGCCTCTGTAGGAAGGGAGGGGAGGTGACATGGGAGTCACTATCGCCGACGTGGCCAGGCGGGCCGGGGTCAGCAAGACGACGGTCTCGCGGGTGCTGAACGGCAAGGGCGAGATCAACGAGAACACCGTCTTGAAGGTCCGCAAGGCGATATCGGAACTCGGTTATGTGCCGAGCGCCGGGGCAGTGGGGCTCGCACGCGGCACGACACAGATGATCGGCATGCTGGTCCCTGACTTGGCCTGGGCCTGGGCCGGCATAGTGCAGGCGGTCGTCGAAACGCTGGAGGCCGAGGGCTTCGGGCTGCGGATCCTGACCTGGAACCGCGGTGAGGAGTCACTGCGCAGGCTGGGCCTGCAGGTCGCTGCCAAGTCGTTCGACGGGCTGCTGGTGATAGAGCCCGAGGGGGCCCTGGGATCCATCACGGAACTGCACGAGGCCGGACTGCCGGTGGTGCTGATCGACGACCGCTTCCAGCGGCCGGGATTCCCCTACGTGGCCACCACCAACCGGGAGGGCGGTGAGCAGGCGGCGCGCCACCTGCTGGACATCGGCCGCCGTCGCCCTCTGGTGGTGACCGGTCCTGATGAGTACGGGTGCACGCAGGAACGGCTGGGCGGCTTCGTCGACGCGTATGCGCAGGCCGGGATCGAACTCGACCCGCGCAGAATCATCTGCGGCGACTTCCTGTTCGACGACGGCCGGAGCGCGGTGGCGCAAGCTCTCGCGGACGGCGTGGAGTTCGACGCGGTCTTCGGGCACAACGACCCCTTGGCAGCCGGCGTGATCGCGGCCCTGCACGAGGCCGGCCTCAAGATTCCGCGGGATGTCGCCGTGGTGGGGTTCGACGACGTCGAGGTGGCGTCGTACACCTATCCGGCGCTGACCACCATCCGTCAGCCGATGCGGGAAATGGGTGAGGCGGCGGCTCGTCTGCTGCTCGACCACGTGCGCAGATCGCCGGAGGCCGCTCCCTCGCGCATCGTTCCCACCAGCCTCGTGGTCCGCGGCTCGACGTTAGAGCCGGGCTCGAACTGACGCGACGTCATCGCGATGAGCGAATGACGGCGCCTCGCGGGCCGGGCGGTGCGTTGCCGGTGACGCACCGCCCCTCCTCTCCTTGAAACATCGGCGAACCTCTTCGGGCCTCGCCTTCCTCACAACTCAGGGCGGCTGCGCCTGCGTTCACGCGGCACCGCCCACATGCACTTTGCGCCCGCGCGTTCCCGATCCGGGACACCGAAGGGGCGCCTGGCACACGCCGCTCGGCCGCTACCCACTCCGCGTCGGACGCTCCCACCGCGACCCGCGAGGGACCGCCGCCGCTGTCACCACAGACGCTGCCCACTCGTGGGCCGGCCCATCCGGGCGCCCGCCCCTTCCTACCCTTCGCCGCCCCCCCGCGCCTGTCTCGCTCAACGGCAAGGAGCCGCATCATGCGTATCACCACCCGTCACGCTGTCAGAACCGTCCAGACCCTGTGCGTCACCCTCACGGCAGCCCTCGTGGCCACCGGCTGCGGCCGGAGCGAGGATTCAGGTCCCGGCGACGATGCCCCCGCCGAGATCGGCGCGGGCAAGGCCAAGGGGACGGTGGTCATGTGGTCCCTGGGTGACCCCGACGAAGACCTGAAGGAGCTGGCCAAGAAGTTCGAGCAGGAAAACCCGGACGCAGACGTCAAGATCACCGCGGTCCCGTGGGACGGCGCCCACGACAAGCTGACCACCTCGATAGCCGGCGGCAACACACCGGACATGTCCATGGTGGGCAGCACTTGGATGGCCGAGATGGCCGCCTTGAACGGCTTCCAGGCCACCCCGACGTCGATCAAGTCCTCGGACTTCTACCCCGGCCAGTGGGACACCACCAAGTACAAGAACACCTCGTACGGCGTCCCGTTCATCGCCGACACGCAAGCGGTCTACTACCGGACCGATCTCACGGCGAAGGCCGGCATCAAGGGCGCCCTGGCCGGCGACTGGGACGGATACCTGAAGGACCTCAAGGCTATCCAGGCCACCGCCGGCAAGGAGAACCCCAAGCTGCGCCATGCCAGCGGGCTGGTGATGGGCTTCAACTCCTGGATCTTCTGGCTGCCGATGGTCTGGCAGCAGGGCAGTGACATCTACGACGCCAGGACCGGAAAGTTCACCTTCGACACGCCCGAGGTCGCCAAGGCGCTGGAGAACTACGCAAGCGTTCCGAAGCAGGGCCTCGCGCCGACCGACAGGGCGGACAACGTGCAGAGCTTCCAGGACGGGCTGACCGCCGTCTACCAGGAGGGCGCGTGGGCCGGCGGCACCTTCCACAAGGACTCCCCGCAGCTGGACGGCAAGTGGAAGACCATGCCGATGCCGTACACCGAGCAGCCCGCAGGGTTCGCCGGCGGCACCGACCTGGCGGTGTTCAAGGAGGCCAAGAACCCCGACGCGGCCTGGAAGTTCGCCCAGTTCCTCACCGAGCCCGCCAACCTCGCGACCTATTCCAAGGCCACCGGCAGCCTGCCTCCTTCGCCCCAGGCGTGGACCGAGGGGAAGCTGACCGAGGACGAGAACTTGAAGGCGTTCGCCGAACAGCTCGAGGTCAGCAAGGCGCCGCCCGCCATCACGACCTGGCAGCAGATCGCCGACACCATCGACTCCGAACTGGAGAAGCTGACCCTCGGCAAGGCCACCGTCGCCGAGGTGCAGAAAACGCTGCAGTCCAAGGCCACCAGCATCGGCACCGGCCGCTGAGCGCCGCCGCGTGAGTATCCCTCGTACGGACGGATGACATCCATGTCCACGAAAACGCTCCCTGAGCGGGGCGACACCCACGACCAGGGCACCGCAGGGTCGGAACGGAGTGCCGATCGCCGGCACTCCGGGCTCCGGAGCACGGCGCGCGGCAGGCAGGCCCGGGCCGCCTGGGTCCTCGCCGCCCCGTTCCTCGCGCTGTTCTTGGCCTTCATGCTGCTGCCGGTGGTGTGGTCGCTGCTGATGGGCCTGACCGACACCAAGAGCGCGGACCTGCGCACACCGCTGAGCGTGTCGTTCGTCGGCTTCGACAACTACGTACGCCTCTTTGAGGACCCGCAGTTCTTCACGGCTCTGCGCAACACGGCCGTGTTCGTCCTGGTGGCCCTGCCCCTGACCCTGGCCGCCGGGCTCGCGGCGGCGGTTGCCCTCGACCGGGGCATCCGCCGCTTCCGGGCCGTCTTCCGGGTCGGCTTCTACCTGCCGGTGATCACCAGCATCGTGGCCGTCGCCGTGGTGTGGAAGACGCTTCTGGAACCTCGCGCGGGACTGGCGAACCTCGTCCTGGGCTGGTTCGGGATCGATGGTCCGGCCTGGCTGGCGGACACCCGCTTCGCCCTGCCCGTCATGATCGTGATGGCGGTGTGGCGCAACCTCGGCACGGTCATGATCATCATGCTGGCGGGTCTGCAGTCCGTACCCCAGTCCCTGATGGAGGCGGCCGAACTCGACGGCGCCGGGCCCTGGCAGCGGTTCTGGCGGGTCACCTTCCCGCTCCTGCGGCCGGCCCTGCTGCTGACCGCCGTGACCACCGGCATCGGCTATCTGCAGTTTTTCGACGAGCCGTTCGTGATGACCGATGGCGGACCGCTGGACTCCACCCTGTCGGCGACGTTGTACGCCTACAAACAGTTCGGCAACGGCAACTACGAGATGGCGTCGGCCGCCGGCTACGTCATTTTCGTCCTCATCGTCGCGCTGACCGTGCTGCAGTTCCGCGTGCTGCGAGACAAGGACTGATGCCTCATGAGCACCCTCTCCACTCTCCGAACGCCACAACCGGGCACGGACCGCGCCCTGAGGCGCCGCCGCATCCGCCAGAACTGGGGCCAGCCCTGGCTGTACATACCGCTCGCCAGCGCCCTGCTGCTGATGATCGCGCCGTTCCTGTGGATGCTGTCCGGGTCGTTCAAGCCCGAGGCCGACATCCGCAAGGTCCCGCCCGTCTTGATCCCCACGGTGCCCACGACCGCCAACTACGGCGAGCTGTTCAGCACGCTCGACTTCACGAGCATGTTCGCCAACTCCGTGATCGTGGCCCTCGCCGTGACCGCGGGCAACCTGATCTTCTGCTCGATGCTCGGATACGCCCTGGCCAAGCTGGAGTTCCGCGGACAGCGCGCCGTCTTCCTGCTGGTCATGGGGACCCTCATGATCCCCGGCCTGGTCACCTTCGTACCACTGTACGTGCTGGTGGCCAACATGCAGCTGACCGGCTCCCTGCTCGGGCTGATCCTGCCGTTCCTGGCCACGCCCTTCGGGGTGTTCCTGATGCGGCAGTTCATCTCCACCCTGCCCGACGAACTGATCGACGCCGCCCGCGTCGACGGCTGCCGCGAACTGGCCATCTTCGCGAAGATCATCCTTCCGCTGACCAAGCCAGCCCTCGCCACCCTCGGGATCATCACCTTCCTGGGCTCCTGGAACAACTTCCTGTGGCCCCTGGTCGTGGCCCAGAACGAGAGCCAGTACACGCTTCCCGTCGGCCTCGCCCTGGCCAGCAGCGGACAGTCCTTCACCCGCTTCGGCATCCTGCTCGCCGGCGCCATGGTCGTCCTCCTGCCGGTGATGATCGTGTTCCTCCTCTTCCAGCGCCAGTTCGTGGCCGGCATCGCCACCACCGGCCTGAAGTGACACCCCGGATCCCGCCCCGCCGTCCCATGCCGTACCGGTCCCGCCCAGGGCGGCGGACGGACGGCACGCGAGCCCCGCCGGGCGGGCGGCAAGGTTCGCGCGACGAAGCACTCACCGTCGCCCATCAACTCTCTGATCTGTGACGACTCATCTCTTGGAGACCACCGTGGGACAGCCGGTCCACTCTGCCGCGTACCTGGATCCGGAAGCATCCGTGGAAGCGAGAACCGACGACTTGCTGTCCCGGATGACCCTGCCGGAGAAGGTCGGGCAGCTGCTGATGCTCGACGCACAACACGGGGACCTGGCGGACATCGTGTCGGCCAAGCTGGCCGGGGCAGTCCTGCATGTGTCTCCCGACCTCATGCCGCAGGCCATGGAACTGGCCCGGCGGACACGGCTCGGCATACCGCTGCTGACAGCCGACGACGGCATCCACGGCCACTCGTTCTGGCCGGGCGCGACCATCTTCCCGACCCAGCTGGCCATGGCCTGCACCTGGGACCCCTCCCTGCTCCACCGAGTCGCCCGAGCGGCCGCGACCGAAATCGCGGCGACCGGAATCCACGGGACGTTCTCCCCGGTGCTGTGCATCACCCGGGATCTGCGCTGGGGCCGGATCAACGAGACGTTCGGCGAGGACCCGTTCCTGATCGGTGAACTCGGGGCGGCCATGGTGCGCGGCTACCAGGGCGACGGCCTCAGCGACCCGACAGCCGTGCTGGCGTACGCCAAGCACTTCGCGGGCTACTCCGAAACCCTGGGCGGGCGCGACGCCAGCGAAGCCGATCTCAGCCCCCGCAAGCTGCGCTCGTGGTTCCTGCCCCCCTTCGAGCAGGCGGTACGGGCCGGCTGCCGCGGCTTCATGCTCGGCTACCAGTCCATCGACGGGGTGCCCATCACGGCGCATCAGTGGCTGATCAACGACGTACTCAAGGGCGAGTGGGGCTTCACCGGGACGCTGGTGACCGACTGGGACAACGTCGGCCGGATGGTCTACGACCAGCGGACCTGCGCCGACTACGCCGAGGCGGCGGCGGTCGCCGTCAACTCCGGGAACGACCTCATCATGGCCACACCGCAGTTCTTCGAGGGCGCCCAGGAGGCGGTCGCCCGCGGCCTGATCGAAGAGAAGCAGATCGATGACGCGGTACGGCGGGTTCTGCGGCTGAAGTTCGAGCTCGGGCTCTTCGAGAACCCCCGCGCCCCCGACCCCGAGCGACAGGCGCGGGTGATCGGCTGCCGCGCACACGCCGACCTCAACCTGGAGACCGCCCGACGCTCCCTGGTGTTGCTGCGCAACGAGGGGATCCTGCCCCTCGAGGGCGGGCTGACCTCGGACGGAACGGGGCGCGCCGTGAGCCGGGACAGGCCGCGGGCGATCGCGGTCCTCGGCCCCAACGCCGACAGCACGCAAGCCATGCTCGGCGACTGGGCGGGCGCCACCGGCCAGGTCCCGTGGATGCCCGAAGGACATCCACGCGAGTCGGTGGAGACGGTGCTCGATGGCCTACGCGCCGTCGCACCGGCCGACTGGACCATCACGTACGCCCGCGGAGCCGACATCGAAAACCCCGCATCCAACTCCGAGTGGTCCCTCGGGCCCGACGGCCAACCGCAGCCATCCGTCTTCACCCCCGCCCCGGTCGACCAGGCACAGCTTCGGGAGGCCACCGCCGCCGCGGAGGCCGCCGACTACGCCGTCGTGGTCGTGGGGGACACCATCGCCCTCACCGGCGAGGTGCGCTCCACGGCCACGCTCGACCTCCAGGGAGGCCAGATCGCGCTGCTGGACGCGGTCGCCGCCACCGGCACACCGATGATCGTCGTACTGGCCCAGTCCAAGCCGAGCACCCTCCCGGAGTCGGCACTGAACGCGGCAGCCCTCATCGAGGCGTTCAACCCGGGCATGCGCGGTGGCCGCGCCGCCGCCGAACTCCTTCTCGGACTCATCGAACCCAGCGGCCGGCTCCCGGTCTCCTTCGCACGCCACGTCGGACAGCAACCGGTCTTCTACAACCAGGTGCGAGGCCAGCACGGGAGCCGCTACGCGGATCTCACACAGGACCCCCTGTTCGCGTTCGGCGAGGGCCTCACCTACACCACGGTCACCTACTCCGACTTGGTCGTGCACGACCCGGAGGTCTCCGCCGACGGCACCGTCGACGCCACGGTGCGGCTCACCAACAGCGGCAGCCGCAGGGCCGTGGAAACGGTCCAGGCGTACGTCAGCGACCTGACCACCAGCGTCACCTGGGCCGAGCAGGAGCTGAAGGGTTTCACCCAGGTCGAAATACCTCCCGGCGAAAGCCTGGACGTCCGCATCAGCATCCCTGCCTCCCAGTGCTCTCTCGTCACAGCTGACAACCGCCGAGTGGTCGAACCAGGCGAGTTCGCACTCCGCGTCGGCCCCAGCTCACGGCGGGAGCAGCAGCTGAGCGTGGAATTCCGCATCCGGACCTGAAGGCCGCACACAGGCTTGAAGACCACCGCCCCGTCGGCCCGCCGCCCCGCCAACCAGAGGGCCGGCGGGGCGGTCCCCTGTCATACCGAAAGGCACGCGTGTGTCCACCCCACCCCGCGATCCACACTTCCCCGTCGCGCACCTGCGCCCGCCCCGCAACTGGATCAACGACCCCAACGGGCTGGTCTTCCACGACGGCCACTACCACGTGTGCTACCAGTACAACCCGCACGGAGCGACCCACGCCAACATGCACTGGGGCCACTTCCGCAGCCCCGACCTGCTGAGCTGGGAGCCGCTGCCGGTCGCCCTGTCCCCGACCCCCGGTGGCCTGGACGCCGACGGCTGCTTCTCCGGTAACGCCGTCTCCGACGGCGAACGGCTGGTCGCCTTCTACTCCGCGCACCGCGAGGACCGCTCGTTCCAGCACCAGCCGGTCACCCGCGCCGTCTCCCGAGACAGCGGCCGGACGTTCAGCCCGAGTGGTGAACTGGTCATCCCCGAGCTGCCCGAGGGCTGCACCATGTACCGCGACCCGTACGTCTGGCAGGACGGCGACCGCTGGCGGATGCTGGTCGGCGCCGCCCTCGCGGACGACCGTGCCGCCGCCCTCCTCTACGACTCGCCCGACCTGGAGAACTGGACCTACCGGGGTCCCTTCGCCACCCGCCATCCGGAGCCCGTCGGTGGCACCGACCTGCTCACCGGGGAGGGCTGGGAATGCCCGCAATACCTCCCGGCAGCCGACGGACGTGGCGCCCTCCTCTTCAGCACCTGGACCGAACCCACCGGTCCGCAGAGGGTCGCGGCCCTGATCGGCGAAGAGCATGACGGCCACTTCAAGGCGGGCTCAGCGGTGCCCGTCGACCACGGCCCCGACTGCTACGCCCCCGCCTTGCTGCGGGCACCGGGCGACCGGTGGCTGCTGTGGGGCTGGTCGTGGGAAGCCCGCGACGAAGCCTGGGCCGTCGCGGACGGATGGGCCGGGGTCCTCACCCTGCCCCGTGAGATCCACGTTCAGGACGACGGCACACTGCGCCAGCAGCCCGCCACCGAACTGCTCGCCCTGCGCGGCCGACACACCATCACCGCCACAGGCGCGACGCACGGCTCGCAGCCGGTGGACCTCGGCACCGTGGGCCACGCCTTCGACCTGACGGCCCGTCTGGAGCCGACCGGAAACGCCGGCCTGCGGCTGCTCACCACCCCGGACGGCTCCGAGTACCTCGACATCCGTCTCGACGTAGACGCGGGCGAACTCGTCGTCGACCGTGACCACGCCTCACTGGACAACCGGGGCCGCGGCGGTTCCCACCGGATGCCCTGCCCGCCAGACCGGCCCGTCGACCTGCGCGTCGTCGTCGACCACTCCATCGCCGAAATCTTCCTGATCACCACCGGCCAGGTCCTCACCCTGCGCTTCTACCCCACAGGGCAGAGCCCGTGGCGACTTCAGGCCCGCACCGCCCCGGGTACGCGCCTCGGCTTCGCGGTCGACGCGTGGGAACTGCACCCGCTCGTGATCAAGGAGCCGAGCACCGGCGCCGCAGAGCCGGCTCCGGCGTCGCCGTAGAACCGACTCCAACCGGTCGATCCCCCACCTCGGCACCGTGTCCCACCCGCTCTCCCACGTACTGAACAAGCAGGTCCGAAGGAGGATCTTCCATGAGGTCATACGGTCTCGGACGACGCCAGTTCCTGGCCACCGCCGTTGGTGTCGCCGCCGCCTGGACCCAGGTTTCCGGGAACGCCATCGCCGCCCCGCAGCTGAAGCAAGCCTCACGTGGCAATTCCGTCCGTGTGTGGCTGACGGACGTATCGGCCGACAAGTGGGTCGCCGGCCAGGACGATGTGCTGTTCAAGGCGAAGAGAGCGGCCAACCCGCTGACGATCAAGATCGACGACAGCGTCAAGTACCAGAAGGTGCAAGGCTTCGGCGCGGCCATGACCGACTCCTCCGCCTGGCTCATCGACAAGCTGTCCACCGCCGAGCGGACCAAGCTGATGAAGAAGCTGTTCGATCCCTCGAAGGGAATCGGCCTCAGCCTGCTCCGCTCTCCGATGGGCGCCACGGATTTCAACGCGTCCGGGAACTACTCCTACAACGACATGCCCGCGGGACAAACGGACCCCACGCTGTCCGACTTCTCCGTCCAGCATGACGTGCCGTACATCATTCCGGCCTTGCGGCAGGCCCTCTCACTCAACCCGTCCATCAAGATCATGGCCAACCCGTGGAGCCCGCCAGGCTGGATGAAGACCTCCGACTCCATGATCGGAGGCACCCTCAAGAGCGAGTACACCTCCGCGCTGGCCGACTACTTCGTCAAGTTCATCCACGCCTATGGCGAGGCCGGCGTGCCCATCTCCTACATTTCCCCGCAGAACGAACCCATGGGTACTCCCACCTGGCCCGGAATGTTCCTGTCCGCGTACCAGGAAGCTGATTTGATCCAGGAGATCGGCAAGGCGTTCGAAGCCAAGGGAATCTCCACGAAGATCCTGGCTTGGGACCACAACTGGGACGTGCCCTCGTATCCGGAGACGATCTTCAGCGACCCCGCAGCCTCCAAGTACACCGCGGGAACCGGATGGCACATCTACAGCGGCAACCCGAACTACCAGACAGTGGTCCACAACGACTACCCGAGCAAGGAAACCTTCATCACAGAAGCCACCGGAGGCGTTTGGCAGGACAGCGACCAGACGGCGTTCAGCGAAGCACTGGGAACGTGGATCATCAACGGAACGCGCAACTGGGCGAACGGGGTGATGCTGTGGAACATCGCACTCGACCCCGATCGGGGCCCGCTCAACAGCGACACGGCCGGCATACCCATGCTTCGGGGCTTGCTCACGATCGACCCGGCCGACGGGCGGGTGACCTACAACGTGGACTACCACGCCCTCGCTCACGCCAGCAGGTTCGTCAAGCCCGGAGCGCGCCGGATCTACTCGAACACCTTCGGCGAAGGAAGCATAGAGAACGTCGCATTCCAGAACCCGGACGGATCGAAGGTCCTGATCGCCCACAACTCGGGCAGCGCCGCGAAGACCTTCAGCGTCGCGGACGGGACACACTCGTTCGACTACACCCTGAACGCCGGCGACGCCGTCACCTTCACGTACTCCGGGCCTGCGCAGAGCGGCCGTACCCCCGCAGCGACCAAGGTCTCGGACCCGACACACGACTTCACGTTCACGTCGGCATCCGGCCCGGTCACCGTCACGTACGATCCGGCACTGCTGCCCTACCAGAACGCCATCCGTACCGGAAGCAAGCTGGTCACGTACTCCCTTCCGATCGGAGCTTCCGTCCAGACGACCGGAAGGGCACTGAGCCGTAGCAAATGGACCGCCACGGCTTCCGCGCAGCCGGATTGGGGTGTGGCCGCGAACGCGATCGACGGCGATATCAACACAAAGTGGAGTCTCGGGCACGGGACGACGAGCGGCGACTGGTTCCAGATCGACCTGGGGAGCCCCACGAGCTTCAATAAAATCGTCATCGACACCGGCGTGAACAACTCGTTCGACTACGTCACCAAGTATCAGATCTACGTTTCGAACGACGGTGCCGATTGGGGCAGCGCGATTTCGAGCGGCAGCGGGGGAATCGGCAAGATAGCCGTCACGTTGCCGACCCGAACGGCACAGTACATTCGCATCGTCAGTACCGCGGCATCCGGTTTCTGGTGGTCCATCGGCGACATCGAGGTGTACGGGTCCGCGCGTGGAACCGGCTCGATCACAGCTCCTACAGCAGTATCGAACGGCCTCCAGCTGAAGACCTGGACCAGCAAGGAAGGGTCACAGGTCACCGTCGTATTCAACGGGACCGCCGACAGCAAGAGTTTCAAGATATCCACCGACGGCTCGTACACCTATACGCTGCCGAGCGGTACCTCGGCGATGTTCACCACCAAGAAGCTGTCGAGCTTTCCATCGCCGACCTTCAGCGAATTGAAGCCGGAACGAGGAATGCCGCGCTCCAAGTTCACGATTCGCGGTTCTGGTTTCGGTGACGCCCAGGGACTGGGCACGGTGTACTTCGGATCAAGCTATGCCGAAATAGACACCTGGTCGGACACGAGCATCAGCGCCTACGTCCCGAAGGGCCTTCCGGCGGGAAAGGTCACGGTTTCCGTGACTGGAACCAGCGGAGCAGACGCAGGTGGATCATCGTTCGACGTCATAGATCTTGGTCCTGCGCTGTCGCGGACAGGCTGGACCGCAAAGGCTTCGGACGCAAGCCAGGTGGATGCGCCCGGAAACATGCTCGACGGCAATTCCGACACTCGCTACAGCTCCGGAACAGGGCAGTACGACGGCCTCTGGATCCAAGTGGACATGGGGAAAACGCAGACCTTCGACAAGGTTGTGTTGGATGTCGGCAGCAGTGTCAGCGACTATGCGCGAAGCGCAGACGTATACGTATCCACGGATGGAACCGACTGGACCAAGGTCACGTCCGTAGCGGACGGCCAACGAGTCCACCTGATTTCCTTCCCCACGCAGACAGCTCGCTACATCAAGGTCGTCAATACCGGCAACGTTGCGCGTAGCTGGTGGTCAGTCGCAGAATTCGACGTCTACAACTGACCTCGGGTCTTGAGGGCCGGAGTGGTACGCCTCACCAAGGGTGCCACTCCGGCCGTAGGCTGATGTTCGTGACGTGGGAGGCCAGCACCGGGGCTCGTGCGGGAGTCACCGGCCCCTTCGCCGTCAGTCCTCGCGCTCCACTTGTCTCGCCTCAGCCACACGGTGAAGGCGCCGAAGCTTCCCGTGATGGTGTCGGTAAGAGCGCCGCCGAGCACGACCAGCTTCACCTTGGCATCTCGCCGGCGACGAGCAGCCGCCCCTCCGCCCACGTCTATCCGTCATCTCCGCCTCCCCCGCCCGTTCCTGCGACGAAGCCTGGACAGCTCACGTCAAGCCGAGAAGAGCGCGAGTCGGCCATGGCCGGCGCTACGAGATCGAGCAGTAACGCCAGGGCCTTCTTCGGAGCAGGCTGTGGCCGAAGTGGAAACGGCGGCGAGTGGCCCACCCCGGAGCAGCAGATGGCGACCTGAG
The DNA here is from genome assembly GCF_045040895.1 of Streptomyces purpurascens. Taxonomy (NCBI): domain Bacteria; kingdom Bacillati; phylum Actinomycetota; class Actinomycetes; order Kitasatosporales; family Streptomycetaceae; genus Streptomyces; species Streptomyces purpurascens. The sequence continues at coordinate 8,195,094 of NZ_CP108341.1, forward strand.
TGCTGAGGGCCTGTCCGGCGGATCATGGACGGACCCACGCCGCGTCTCTGAGCTGCCGGTCGCTCGCTCCGGGGGCCTCCTCGGAGGTGGCCGCGCCGGTCGTCTTCGAGTCCGACGAGTGCCGGTGTACAGTGAACAACGCCCCTGACCTGCACAAAGCAGGCAGGGAGCCGTCTTCCAGGAGTCCAAAGTGCTGCGTACTCTGTTCAAGTCCAAGATCCACCGCGCCACCGTCACCCAGGCCGACCTGCACTACGTGGGATCCGTGACCATCGACGCCGACCTGCTCGACGCCGCCGATCTGCTGCCCGGCGAGCTCGTGCACATCGTGGACATCACCAACGGCGCCCGGCTGGAGACGTACGTCATCGAGGGCGAGCGCGGATCCGGGGTGATCGGGATCAACGGGGCCGCCGCGCATCTCGTGCACCCCGGCGATCTCGTGATCATCATCAGCTACGCACAGGTGACGGACGCCGAGGCGCGGGCACTCACCCCCAGGGTCGTGCACGTGGACCGCGACAACCGGATCGTGGCCCTGGGCGCCGACCCGTCCGAGCCGGTGCCCGGCTCGGACCAGCAGCGCAGCCCGCAGGCCGTCGGGGCCTGACCGGACGCACACGGGACAGGAGCATGTCCGTATGAAGGACCTGGAGATCCGCGACGACCGGGCGGCGGGCCGCCTGGAGGCGCTGACCGGGGGCGAAGTCGTCGGCCGCATCGAGTACTTCGTCCTCGAGAGCCCCGAGCGCGCGCTCGTGCCCGTGCACACGATCGTCGAACCGGCCCACGAGGGCCAGGGCATCGCGGGGTCGCTGGCACGCGAGCTCCACGCCATCGCCGCACACGAGCAGAGCCCGGTCGTCTCACTGTGCCCGTACGTCACCAAGTGGGCCGAACGCCACCCCGACGAGGCCCGCCCGGCCGATCAGGACCTGCTGACGGCGGCAAAGGACTGGCTGTCCGCCCACCCCGGCCGCTTCTGACCCACCTGGCCCCCTCTCCGTCCCGCGCCGGAGTGACTGGGGAAGCAGGTGCCGGGTAGGCGGGGGAGTAGTCCAGAGCCGGAGTCGATCGACTGGCTGGAGGGCCTCATGACGAATCCGTTTCCCGACCCCGTGCATCCGGGGCCGACACCGGGCCCGGATCCCCAGCACCCGGAGCCGCGCCCCGACCCGGTGCCGGATCCGCAGCCACCGCCTGGCCCGGAGCCGACCCCGCCGCCCCCGTCCCCGACCCCGCCCCCGGGGCCGGACCCCGTGCCGGGTCCCGACCCGTCACCGATCCCCCCGGGCCCGGAACCCGTACCGAACCCCGAGCCGGGCCCGCCGCTGTCCTGAACGACACCGGAACGAGAACGAGAAGGGGCCGGTGGACAGCCAATGCGGCCGTCCACCGGCCCCTCATCGTTCCCTCAGCGGCGAGTGCCTACGCCGAGACCTCCGACCGGTCCCCGCCCCACAGCGTGTGGAACGACCCGTCCCGGTCCACCCTGCGGTACGTGTGCGCACCGAAGTAGTCCCGCTGCCCCTGCGTCAGCGCCGCCGGCAGCCGCTCCGCGCGCAGGGCGTCGTAGTAGGCGAGGGCCGCGGCGAAGCCGGGGGTCGGCACGCCCTCGCGGGTCGCGGCGATCAGCACCTCGCGCCAGTCGTCCTGGGCGTCCGCGATCTCCTGCGCGAACGTCGCGTCCGACAGCAGGCTCGGCAGGTCCGGCCGGGCGTCGTAGGCGGAGCGGATCCGGTCCAGGAAGGCCGCGCGGATGATGCAGCCGCCACGCCACAGCGCGGAGACCGCACCGAGGTCGATGTCCCAGCCGTACTCGTCGCGGGCCGCGTCGATCTCGTGGAAGCCCTGCGTGTACGACACGATCTTCGACGCGTACAGCGCCTGCTCCACCCGGTCGGCGAAGGCCCGCGCCTCCGACTCGCTCAGCGCCCGGGCCTTCGGGCCGGCCAGCCCGCGCGAGGCCTCCCGCAGCGCCGCGTGGCCGGAGAGGGAGCGGGCGAAGACGGCCTCCGCGATACCGGACACCGGAACGCCCAGGTCGAGGGCGATCTGGACCGTCCAGCGGCCGGTGCCCTTCTGCTCGGCCTGGTCCACCACGACGTCCACGAACGGCTTGCCCGTCTCCGCGTCGACGTGCGACAGCACCTCGGCCGTGATCTCGATCAGGTAGGAGTCGAGACGGCCCTGGTTCCAGGTGCGGAAGATCTCCGCGATCTGCGCGGGGGAGTAGCCGGCGACATCACGCAGCAGCTGGTACGCCTCGCCGATGAGCTGCATGTCCGCGTACTCGATGCCGTTGTGCACCATCTTCACGAAGTGCCCGGCACCGTCCGGACCGACGTGGGAGACACACGGCGAGCCGTCGGCCGCCTTCGCCGAGATCTTCTCCAGCATCGGGCCCAGCGAGTCGTACGACTCCTTCGGGCCGCCCGGCATGATGCTCGGCCCGTTGAGCGCGCCCTCCTCGCCGCCGGATACGCCCATGCCGACGAAGTGGATGCCCTGCTCGCGCAGCTCGCGCTCCCGGCGCCGGGTGTCCGCGAAGTGCGCGTTGCCGCCGTCGATGATCATGTCGCCGGGCTCCAGCAGCGGGGCGAACTCCTGGATCACCGCGTCCGTCGGGTCACCGGCCTTCACCATCACGACCAGACGCCGCGGCCGCTCCAGCGCCGCGACGAACTCCTTGGCGCTCTCGCACGCGACGAAGTCCCCCTCGCCGCCGAACTCCTCGACCAGGGCGCGTGTGCGCGCGGGCGTCCGGTTGTGCACCGCCACCGCGTAGCCGTTGCGGGCGAAGTTGCGGGCGAGGTTGCGGCCCATGACCGCGAGACCCGTGACGCCGATCTGCGCTGTACTGCTCATTCGGTTGGCTCCTAAAGACCTCGGTATCGGTGCTGCGGGTGGTGTCCACCAGCATGCCCCCGTCGACCATCCTGACGTGCCGCTACTCCGTCCGCACGCGCGGGTCGTACGACGTCGCGCAGCGTGATACGCACGAAAGCCCCGTCGCACTCAGTCGATGTACGCGTCCCCGCGCACGTCGCACCCGCGCACCGGGTGGCGTACGCGATGCACCGCCGTGGCGCACGTCGCGCAACAGGGGCCTCATACCGGCCATTTGGGCACCCGGGCGGCTGATAGCCGTCTTGTTCTGGCCGGTTCGCAGCGCTTACTTTTGCCCCTCCTGACGCATGTCTAGGGGGGCAATCGATGGCCGTACGCGGCCGGCACCGCCGGTATCAGCCGAACAGGATCAACCGCGCCTCACTCACCGTCACGGCGGGCGGCGCGGGCATGGCACTGCCGTTCATGGGCACCGGCGCCGCCCACGCGGCGGACGTCGACACCTGGAACAAGGTCGCCGCCTGCGAGTCCACCAACAACTGGAGCATCAACACCGGCAACGGGTTCTACGGCGGTCTGCAGTTCACCCAGTCCACCTGGGAGGCCTACGGCGGCCGGACCTACGCGGTACGCGCGGACCTGGCCACCAAGGACCAGCAGATCGCCGTCGCCGAGAAGGTGCTCGACGGGCAGGGCCCGGGCGCCTGGCCGGTCTGCTCGGAACGGGCCGGACTGACCCGGGGCGGAGGCGAGCCGGACATCCGGCCGGCCTCCGGAAGCACGAAGAAGGACGGGAAGAAGGAGGGGAAGGAGGACGCGCGGAAGAAGCCCAGGACCTCCATCGAGGACGTGCGGCCGCAGTCCACGCCGCAGTCCCGGGCGGGCAACGCCGAGATGTACACGGTGGTCCGCGGCGACACCCTCTCCGGTATCGCGTCCGACCAGGAGGTCCGGGGCGGCTGGCGGGGTCTGTACGCAGCCAACCGCTCGGCCATAGGAGCCGACCCCGACCTGATCGTGCCCGGTCAGCGGCTCGCGCTGCAGGGTGGGGGCGCCACGAAGACGCGCCCCGCGCACAAGCCGGCCCCTTCCGCGAAGCCGGCCCCGTCGGCCAAGCCGTCACCCAAGAAGCCGGACCGCGCGAAGGAACACGCCAAGGAGCGCGCCAAGGACGAGAGCAAGGACCGTGCCGGACGGTCGACCGCCCGGCAGGGCCTCGTCGCCCCCGTCAGCGGCTCCCTGGGAACGCCCTACCGCAAGGCGGGCTCGTCCTGGTCGAAGGGGTACCACACCGGCGTCGACTTCCCCGTGCCCATGGGCACGTCCATCAGGTCGGTCGCGGGGGGCAGCGTCGTCAGCGCGGGCTGGGGCGGCTCGTTCGGCTACCAGGTCGTGGTCCGGCACGGCGACGGCCGCTACAGCCAGTACGCCCATCTGTCGGCGATCTCCGTACGGGACGGGCAGACGGTGAGCGCCGGCCAGCGCATCGGCCGTTCCGGCTCCACCGGCAACAGCTCGGGCCCGCATCTGCACTTCGAGGTGCGGACGGGGCCCGGTTTCGGTACGGACGTCGACCCGGTGGCCTATCTCAGGGCCGGCGGCGTCACGATCTGACGCGCGTGCGGTGCCGGTCGACCGTGGGCAGCGGTACGTACGGGATGCCGTAGAAGGGCACGTAGGAGAGCGGGCGGCGTTCGCCGGGGCCTGAGGACACCGGCGGTTCCCCGCTCTCGTACGGGACGTCCGGGGCGGCCTCGGGCTCCTCGGCGGCCTGGGGACGGGGCGGCACGGACACCGGTTCGTCCTCGGGCCGGGCGCGACCGGTCCCACCACGGTCACCCGCCCCCGCGCTCGCCGTTCCGACGCCCCGCGTCCTGGGCAGTACACTCACGGCCATGGGCGGGGCGCCCACGGTCTCGGGCAGTGTGCCGACCTCGGTCGGCACACGCGGGGTCTCCGGCGAGGCGCTCACGACCCCGGCCAGGCCACCCACGCCGGCGGGCGACCCGCCTACCGTCTCGGGCAGCTCGCTCCTGCTTCCGGGCAGGCTGCTCACTGCCCGGGCCGGGCTGCCCGCGGTGGCGGGCGATGCGCCTACCGTCTCGTGCGGTTCGCTCCTGCTTCCGGGCAGGCCGCTCACTGCCCCGCCCGGATCGCCCGTGCCCGCGGACCCGGCACCCACCGGCTCGGGCCGCCGGCCCCGTCCGCTCCCGGCGGCGGGCTCGCGCACCGCCCCCGACGCCCCGAGGCCCGTGTCGACGGGGACCAGCCCCGTACCGGCGACCTCCAGCCCCGTCCCCGACCTCTCCGGCTGGTCCTGCGCGAGCCGCTCCGTCGTCAGCAGGATCAGACCACCCGCCGCCACCACACCACAGCTCAGGGCGAGCGCCGTGCCCGTCGTGCCGTAGCGGAAGGTTTCTCCGAACATCGTGATGCCGACCGCGGCCGCCACCACCGGGTTCACGACCGTCAGCGTGGCCAGCGGGGCCGTGAGGCCGGCGCCCCGGTACGCGGCCTGCGACAGCAGCATGCCGGCCGTGGCGAGGACGCCGATCACGGCGAGCGAGGGAACGTCGGCCGCCGACACACCGCCGGTCCAGTCGACCGCCACGGTCTTGGTGAACACCGAGGACATACCGAACGCGATACCGGAGGCCGTCGCCAGCAGCATGCTGCGGACCGCCGGGTGCCGGTGCGCGGCCCGGGCGGCGATCATCAGCGCCACGACCGCACCGGCGGTCACGACGGCCACGGCCACCCGCTGAGCCGTGTCCAGCGACCGCGCGTCGGACGCGGCGACCAGGGACAGCAGACCGGCGAGCCCCACCGTCGCCATGATCGCGCCCCGCCAGGCCGTGGCACCCGCCTTGCGGCCGACGAACAGTGCCGCCATCGGCAGGGCCACCACGATGGTCAGCGCGCCCAGCGGCTGCACCAGACTCAGCGGACCGAACGCCAGCGCCACCACGTGCAGCACCCCGCCGAGACCGTTGAGCCCGACCGCCGCCCACCAGCCCGGCCGGCGCAGCGGCGCGTACTGCTCGCCCGGCGACGACTCCGCCACCCGCTCCTGCACGATCGCCCCGCCCGCGTACGCGACGGCGGACACGAGGGAGAGCAGGACGGACAACGCGAGGGCGCTCATCGGCTGCTCCTCTGCGTCAGGCGGGGGCTATCGGCCCGGCGCGGCGAAAGGTCGGCTTTCATGTCCAACACCCTGCCGTGTCCAGGTCTTCCCGTCGTCGTCCCTGAGCACTCATTGGGTCCTACTGCCGATGGAGTACGAGGGGAGCACCGTCATCCCCAAGGTGGGCGACCACGTCGGGGGCCACCGGGTCGCATCCCTTAGGGGCCTTGGTACTACTGGTCTTCGTGGACCTCGACCCCGACCTCGCCGCGCTCCGCCCGCTCGGCGGCTTCTTCGTGCTGCGCACGGAAAGAGCGGCGGCCAGGCCTCTTCCCACTCTCGCACAGGCCTACCGCGAAACGGCACCGGACGTGTGCGGAAATCCCCTGATTTTTCGGGTCAACAAGGTGGCCGACGCCCTGCGCTCCCCGGAGCTGCGCGTCGCGGCCTCCGTGGCCCATCTGGGCCTGGCGGCCCGCCTGTGGTCCGTCGCGCTCGGCTGCGCCGCCCTCTACGACCGCATCCCCGACCTCGACGCCCGGCTGCTGCACTGGGACGCCGACGGCAGCGCCCCCGACGACCTGTGGCTCTCGGACGTACGGCCGCTCCCCGGGGACGCGGCGACCCTCGCGGACACCGTCCTGCACGGCCACCTCGAACCCCTGGCGGCGGCCCTGCGCGCCCACTACCGCCTCGCCCCCGGCCTGCTGCGCGGGAACGCCGCCTCCGCACTGGCGGGCGCCGCCCGCGAACTCGACCGCTGGGCCCGGCGGCACGACCGTACGGACACCGTCGCCCGGGCCCGCTCCCTGGCCGCTGAACTCCTCGCGCACCCCCTGCTCGCAGGCACCGGAACCCTCACCGGAACAGCGTTCCGGCGCCGCAGCTGCTGTCTGTACTACCGGGTGCCCGGCGGGGGCGTCTGCGGCGACTGTTGCTTCACACGGCCGCCTCGCTCTTCCCCACACGCCCCATCTGGGTGACCATGAAAGGGAACGGCCGCTGAGAGCAGGGAGTTGCGGGTGCGAGTGGGACTGCTGACCCGGGAGTACCCGCCGGATGTGTACGGCGGTGCGGGTGTCCACGTGGAGTTCCTCGCCCGGGAGCTCAGAGCCCTGGTCGACCTGGACGTGCACTGCTGGGGCGAGGGCCGCACCGACGGCGTGCGGCGACACCGGCCCTGGTCCACGCTCGATGGCGCCAACGACGCGCTGCGCACCTTCTCCGTGGACCTCGCCATGGCCGCCGCCCTGGAGGGCCGCGAGCTGGTCCACTCCCACACCTGGTACGCCAACCTCGGCGGCCACCTCGCCAAGCTGCTGTACGGCATCCCGCACGTGATGACCGCCCACTCCCTGGAGCCGCTGCGCCCCTGGAAGGCCGAGCAGCTCGGCGGCGGCTACGAGCTGTCCAGCTGGGCCGAGCGCACCGCGATCGAGGCCGCCGACGCGGTGATCGCCGTGTCCGGGGCCATGCGCGAGGACATCCTCGGCTGCTACCCGGCCCTGGACCCGGAGACCGTCCATGTCGTGCACAACGGCATCGACACCAGCCTGTACCGGCCCGACCACGGCACGGACGCCCTGGACCGGATCGGGCTCGACCGTTCCCGTCCGTACGTCCTGTTCGTCGGCCGTATCACCCGGCAGAAGGGCGTGCCCCACCTGCTGCGCGCGGTGCGGGACATCGACCCGGCCGCGCAGGTCGTGCTGTGCGCGGGAGCACCGGACACGCCGGAGATCGACCAGGAGTTCCGCGAGCTGTTCGGGGAGCTGAGCCGGGTCCGGGACGGCGTGTTCTGGATTCCGAGGATGCTGCCGCGCCCGGAGGTGATCCAGCTCCTCACGCACGCCGCCCTGTTCGTCTGCCCTTCGGTGTACGAGCCGCTCGGCATCGTGAACCTGGAGGCGATGGCCTGCGGCACGCCCGTGGTGGCCTCGGCGGTCGGCGGCATCCCCGAGGTCGTGGGCGACGGCAGGACCGGCCTGCTCGTCCCGGCGGGCGACGGCTTCGAGGCGGGTCTCGCCCGGGCCATGGACACCGTCCTGGGCGACCCGGAGACGGCCCGGCGGATGGGCGAGGCCGGGCGGGAGCGGGCGGTCGGCGAATTCGGCTGGGACGCGGTGGCCCGCCGCACGGTCCGGCTCTACGAGGAGATCCTGAAACAGGCTTAGCCCGTCCCGCTCAGGGGCAGGCATCGGGAAATCGGCGTGAGGGGAGCGGCCATGCGTCGTGGTGGTCCTTCGGTCCTGGGAATCGTGCTGGCCGGCGGAGAGGGCAAACGCCTGATGCCGCTGACCGCGGACCGTGCCAAACCAGCGGTCACCTTCGGCGGTACCTACCGCCTGGTCGACTTCGTGCTGTCCAATCTCGTCAACGGCGACATCCTGCGCATCTGCGTCCTGACGCAGTACAAGTCGCACTCGCTGGACCGGCACATCACGACCACCTGGCGGATGTCCAACCTGCTCGGCAACTACGTCACACCCGTGCCCGCCCAGCAGCGCCTCGGCCCGCGCTGGTACCTGGGCAGCGCCGACGCGATCCTGCAGTCGCTGAACCTGATCTACGACGAGCGCCCCGAGTACGTCGCCGTCTTCGGCGCCGATCACGTCTACCGCATGGACCCCCGCCAGATGCTCGCCCAGCACATCGACAGCGGCGCGGGCGTGACGGTGGCCGGGATCCGGGTGCCGCGCACCGAGTCCTCGTCGTTCGGTGTGATCACGCCGGGCTCGGACGGCCAGACGGTGGAGCGCTTCCTGGAGAAGCCGACGGATCCGCCCGGTCTGCCGGACGACCCCGACATGGTCTTCGCCTCCATGGGCAACTACATCTTCACCACCAAGTCCCTCATCGAGGCGCTGCGGCGGGACGCGGAGGACGAGGCCTCCGTGCACGACATGGGCGGCTCGATCCTGCCCCAGCTCACCGACCGGGGCGAGGCCGCGCTCTACGACTTCAGCGCCAACCACGTGCCCGGCGAGACCACCCGTGACCAGGGCTACTGGCGGGACGTCGGCACGCTGGACGCCTACTACGAGGCCCATATGGACCTGATCGCCGAGCGCCCGGCCTTCAACCTGTACAACCGCAGCTGGCCCATCTACACGCACTCGTACCAGCTCTCGCCGGCCCGCTTCAACGCCGGCGGAATCGCCAGCGAGTCCATCATCAGCGCGGGCTGCCTGGTGCGCGGCCAGGTCACGCGGTCCGTGCTGTCGCCGGGTGTCGTGGTGGACCCGGGGGCCGTCGTGCAGGGCTCCGTGCTGCACGACAACGTGCACATCGGCCGGGGTGCCGTGGTGCGCGGCGCCGTCCTCGACAAGAACGTCGAGGTGCCGCCGGGCGCGACGATCGGCGTCAACCCGGAGCGGGACGCGGAGCTGTACACGGTGTCCAAGGGCGGGGTCATCGCCCTCGGGAAGGACCAGTTGGTCACCTGACGCGGGGCGGCTCGAGGGACTTTGTCCTGCCTCTGGACGAAGAGCGGGAATCCGTGTTGTCATGCCTGCGCCCGCACATGACATCGTTGTAAACGGAGGTTCCGTGCGTACCGGACCCCTCAGAAACCGGCTCGCGTTACTGCTCGCCGCGCTCCTCGCCCTGACCGGCCTGACCGCGGCCCCCGCCCTGGCGGACGACCCCGCCGAGATCCACGGCCTCAAGGGCGAGTACTACACGCACTCCGCCCCCGGCGCCTTCGACTTCCACACCCTCAAGGCGACGACCTTCGACCAGGACCTCGACTTCGACAACCTGGAGCCGCGCCTGAACTTCACCACCGGCCGGTCGGACGACGTCAGCGTCCGCTGGACCGGAAAGATCGTCCCGGAGGAGACCGGCCCCCACACCTTCTCGGTCATCGGCGACAACGGCTTCCGCCTCTGGATCGACGGAAAGCCCGTCATCGACCACTGGGTGGACGACTGGGACCGCGAACAGACCGCGCAGCCCGTCGACCTGACCGCGGGCAAGGCCTACGACATCAAGGTCGAGTACTTCGAGCACTACGGCGGCTCCAACCTCCACCTCCGCTGGACCCCGCCCGGCGCCGGCAAGGAGCCCGTGCCACAGTCGGCGTTCCGCCTCCCCGACGGCTTCGACTACGACGGAGCCCTCGCGGCCACGGTCCAGGCCACCGGCCGCACGCTCAAGCTGGACTTCGCGCAGCCCCTGGCCGCGCCCCCGGCGGGCTTCACCGACCACCTCAAGGCGGTGATCGGCGGCGCCGAGTGGCCCCTGGGCGCGGCGCGACCGGACCCGTCCGACCCCACGTCCCTCCTGGTCGCCCTGGACGAGCCGGTCGTCGGCAACAAGACGGGCACGGCCCGCGGCACCGCCGACGTCCGCTACGACGGTCAGGGCGGCCTTTCCGACACCGACGGCAACGTTGTCAAGGAGTTCTGGAGCAGCGGCCCCAACCGCTCGACGCACCAGCTGAGCACCCGCTGGGCCGACGAGGTCGGGCCCGGCAACGCCCACCCCGAGTACCCGCGCCCGCAGCTGACCAGGGCTGCTTGGCGCAACCTCAACGGCCGCTGGCAGTTCGCCGCCGCCGAGCCCGGCGAGCAGCCGCCCGTCGGCAAGAACCTGAAGGAGCGCATCCTCGTCCCGTACCCGGTGGAGTCCCAGCTCTCCGGCATCGAACGGCACGAGGACCGCATGTGGTACCGCCGCACCTTCACGGTCCCGCGCGACTGGGACATCGGCTCGGGCCAGCGGCTCAAGCTCAACTTCGGCGGCGTCGACTGGCGCTCGGAGGTGTACGTCAACGGCACCGAGGTCGCCACGCACGAGGGCGGCTACGACAAGTTCGGCGCCGACATCACCGACGCGCTCAAGCCCGGCCGCACCCAGGAACTGATCGTCGGCGTCTACGACCCCACCGACGCGGCATCCGGCGAGAACCCGCCGCTCGGCAAGCAGCGCCTGGACCCCAGCGGCATCTGGTACACCCCGTCCTCCGGCATCTGGCAGACGGTCTGGATGGAGCCGGTGGCCCCCGACCACGCGGACTCCCTCAAGCTCACCCCGGACGTGGCCGGCGAGAAGCTGACCGTTCAGGCCCGGGGCGTCCGGGACGGCGTACCGATCACCGCGACGGCGTACGACGGGAAGCGCGAGGTCGCCACGGCGAGCGGCCGCACCGGCCGGCCGCTGACCCTGACCGTCCACGACCCGCACCTGTGGTCACCCGACGATCCGTTCCTCTACGGCCTGAAGGTGACGGTCGGCGCCGACCGGGTCGGCAGCTATTTCGGGATGCGCTCCATCGCCGTCGAGAAGGTGAACGGCGTCCCGCGCACGGTCCTCAACGGCAAGCCGGTCTTCATGATGGCCACCCTCGACCAGGGCTTCTGGCCGGACGGCCTGCACACCGCGCCCACCGACGAGGCCCTCGCCTACGACCTGAAGGCGCACAAGCGGCTCGGTTTCAACTCCGTCCGCAAGCACATCAAGGTCGAGCCGGACCGCTGGTTCTACTGGGCCGACCGGCTCGGGCTGCTGGTGTGGCAGGACATGCCCGCGATGACGGCCGGGGTGAACCCGAGCGCGTCCTCCCGCGCGCGGTACGAGCGCGAGATGAAGGAGATGATCGACGAGCACATCAGCAGCCCGTCGGTCGTCATGTGGGTGACCTTCAACGAGGGCTGGGGCCAGTACGACGTGGGCCGGGTCGCCGAGCAGGCCAAGGCGTGGGACCCCACCCGGCTGGTCAACGGCCAGTCCGGGCTGAACCTCGGCGCCGACGGCGGCACCGGCGACCTCATGGACGAGCACGGCTATCCCAGCCCGGCGCTGCCACCGCGCCCGGACGGCGAGCGCGCCCTGGTCAGCGGCGAGTACGGAGGCCTTGGACTGGCGGTGCCCGGCCATGCCTGGTCGGTGCAGCAGTCGTACGTCGACGTCGACCCGGCCACCTACACCGAGGACTATCTGGCCAGGCTCGACGAGGTCCGGGCCCTGGTCTGCCGGGGCAGCAACGGTGCCGTGTACACCCAGATCGCGGACGTCGAGGGTGAGCTGAACGGCTTCCTGACGTACGACCGGGCGGTGCTGAAACCGGACACGGCCCGGCTGAAGGCCGCGCACCAGGCGCTGATCCGTGACGCCTCCCGGGTGACTCCCACGGGGTGCCCGGCGGCGCAACCTGTGCTGGACTGACCGCACATGCACCATAAGTCCCGCCCCTCTCGCCGGGGCGGGACTTAATCTGCTGTTAACTGTACGTAGCCTGATCGTACTTGACCGTAATCGGCTGGGGGCGGTTGACTGCTGACCCACCCCGTCGTCGACGCGAGGCAAGCCCTTGACTGCTGACCTGCTCGCTCCTCTCGACCTGGCGTTCTGGAACCTCGAGTCCGCCGAGCACCCGATGCACCTCGGGGCGCTCGGGATCTTCCCTGCCCACACGCCGACCGCGGGCGCCCACGCAGCGGACCTGCTCGCGGCCCGCGCCGCCGGCGTCCCCGGACTGCGCATGCGCATCCGTGACGTGTGGCAGCCGCTGCCCTCGGCCCTGCGCCGGCCGCTCGCCTTCGGCGGCGCGGCGCGGGAAGCGGACCCGGACTTCGACTCCCAGCACCATGTACGGCTGCACGCCCCGACCGCCGACTTCCACGCGACGGCCGGCCGGCTCATGGGGCGTCCGCTGGAGCGCGGCCGGCCGCCCTGGGAAGCCCATGTGCTGCCCGGCGAGGACGGGGGCTCCTTCGCGGTGCTGTTCAAGTTCCACCACGCCCTGGCCGACGGGCTGCGGGCACTGACCCTCGCCGCGGGCCTCATGGACCCGATCGACATGCCGGCGCCCCGGCCCCGCCCCGCCGCGCCCCCGCGCCCTCTGCTGCCGGACGTGCGCGACCTGCCCGGGCTGGTGCGCGGCGCCCTGTCCGACGTGTCCCGGGCCCTGGACATCGGCGCCTCCGTCGCCCGCTCCTCCCTCGATGTGCGCTCCACCCCCGCGCTCACCTGCGAGCCGAGCAGTACGCGCCGCACCGCCGGAGTGGTGCTCGACCTCGACGACGTGCACCGCGTCCGCAAGACCGTCGGCGGCACCGTCAACGACGTGCTGATCGCCGTCGTCGCGGGCGCCCTGCGCCGCTGGCTCGACGAGCGCGGTGACGCCAGCGAGGGCGTGGCGCCCCGTGCCCTGATCCCCGTCTCCAAGCGCCGCCCGCGCACCGCCTACCCCCAGGGCAACCGGCTCTCCGGCTACTTGATACGGCTTCCGGTGGACGACCCGGACCCGCTGGCGCGCCTCGCCTCGGTCCGTACCGCCATGGACCGCAACAAGGACGCCGGCCCCAACCGGGGCGCGGGCGCCGTCGCCCTGCTCGCCGACCACGTGCCCGCCCTCGCCCACCGGCTCGGCGGCCCCCTGGTCGGCCAGGCGGCCCGGCTCTGGTTCGACATCCTGGTGACCAGCGTGCCCCTGCCCAGCCTCGGCCTGAAGCTCGGCGGCCACCCGCTCACCGCCGTCTTCCCGTTCGCCCCGCTGGCCCCCGGCCACTCCCTGGCGGTGGCGGTCTCGACGTACCGGGGCAGCGTCCATTACGGGCTCGTCGCCGACGCCGAGGCCGTCCCCGACCTCGACCGATTCGCCGCCGCCATCGAGGAGGAGGTGCGGACGCTGATCACGGCCTGCCAGTCGTGATCAGGAGCGGGTTTGGCGGTCCGGCCCGGCGCTCCGTAAAATTCGCCCTTCGAATGCGGGCGCGACCGGCGCGCCGCGACGGCAGAGCAGGGAACGACAGCGGCGATGACGGTGACAGAGGACGGCCCGCAGGCCATGGACGAGGCGAGCGGGCTCTCGTACGGACCCGGCATCGACCCGGAGCGGCTGGCCGTCTGCCTCAGCGTGCTCGAGGAGCTCGACGAGCTGGAGGTCGACCACCCGGACGCCGTCGCCGTGCGCCGGGCCACCGCGGGCGTCTACCGCACGGTCAAGCAGCGTCGCCGCCAGGAGCGCCGGGCCGCCAAGACCGCCCACGACAAGGCGGTCACGGAGGCCACGGCGACCGGCTCCGCCCAGCGCATCGACGACGAGACCGAGGGCATCCTGCCGTCGTCGGCCACCGAGGCGGGCAGGATCGCGGGGATACTCCAGCGCCCGCGCTCCTGCTACACCTGCAAGGCCCGGTACGTGGAAGTCGACTACTTCTACCACCAGCTCTGTCCCGACTGCGCCCGCGTGAACCGCGAGAAGCGCGACGTCCGCGCCGACCTCACCGGCAAGCGCGCCCTGCTCACCGGCGGCCGCGCCAAGATCGGCATGTACATCGCGCTCCGGCTGCTGCGCGACGGCGCGCACACGACGATCACCACGCGCTTCCCGAAGGACGCCATCCGCCGCTTCAAGGCGATGGACGACTCGGCGGACTGGATGCACCGCCTGGAGGTCGTCGGCATCGACCTGCGCGACCCGGCGCAGGCCGTGGCCCTCGCCGACCAGGTCGCCGACGCCGGCCCTCTCGACATCCTCGTCAACAACGCGACGCAGACCGTGCGCCGACTGCCCTCCGCCTACGCCGCCCTGGTCGACGGCGAGAGCGCCCCGCTGCCCGCCGGGGAGCTCCCCGCCCACCACGTCATCGGTGCCTTCAACTCCGGCGCGGTCGACGGCCTGGCCGCGCTGCCCCTCGGCACCAGCGGCCTCGACGCGCAGAAGGTCGCCGACCTCGCCCTGGTCGCGGGCAACGCCAGCGTCGAGCGGCACCTGGACGGCACGGCGATCGACGCGGGCGGGCTCGTGCCCGACGTGGTCGACTCCAACACCTGGGTGCAGACGATCGAGCAGATCTCGCCCGTGGAGCTGCTGGAGACCCAGCTGTGCAACTACACGGCGCCGTTCATCCTGATCAGCAAGCTGCGGCCGGCCATGGCCGAGGCCGCGAAGAAGGCGGAGAGCGGGCGCGCGTACGTCGTGAACGTCTCCGCGATGGAGGGCGTCTTCGGACGCGGGTACAAGGGCGCGGGGCATCCGAACACGAACGCCGCCAAGGCCGCGATGAACATGGTGACGCGGACCAGTGCGCAGGAGATGTTCCAGGGCGACGGGATTCTGATGACCTCGGTCGACACGGGGTGGATCACGGATGAGCGGCCTCACTACGACAAGCTGCGGCTTGCGGAGGAGGGGTTCCACGCGCCGCTGGATCTGGTCGACGGTGCGGCCCGGGTGTACGACCCGATCGTGCGGGGTGAGGCGGGCGAGGATCTGTACGGGGTCTTCCTGAAGGACTACGCGCCGGGTAAGTGGTAGGCGGAGCCGGGAGAGGCGTCTGCAGGTAGTGGGTGGCTGGTCGCGCAGTTCCCCGCGCCCCTAGGGGGTTGCAGTGCCGCCCGCACCCGCGTACCCCCGTCCACCACCAGGTCCGCCCCGGTCACCCACTCCGCCGCGTCCGACGCCAGCCACAGCACCGCCCGGGCGACGTCCTCCGGCTCCCCGATCCGCCCCAGCGGGAGCCCGGCCGCCACCTCACGCTCGCCCGGTTCCCATACGAACCGGGCCATCTCGGTGCGAACCAGGCCGGGGGAGACGGAGTTCACCCGCACTCGGGGCCCCAGCTCACCTGCCAGCTGCCGGGTCAGATGCAGCAGTGCCGCCTTGCTCGTGCCGTACGCGCCCACGTTCGGGCCGACGTGTCCGGCACCCTCCGTGCACACGTTGACCACCGTGCCGCCGTGTTCCGACATCCACGCCCGCCACGCGCACTGGACGAGCCGCAGCGGTGCCTCGACGTTGACGGCGAAGGCCTCGCTCCAGGCTTCGGGGGCGACGTCCATGAGCGGGCCGTACGGCTGGTTGGTCGCCGCGTTGCTGACCAGGATGTCGAGACGGCCGAACTCGCGCAGGGCCAGCTCGGTCAGACGCCGGGGATGGCCCGGGTCGGCGACACTGCCCGCGAGCCCGATGCCGCCCAGTTCCTCGGCGGTGCGCCGTACCTCGTCGGCGTCCCGCGCGGTCACGCACACCCGTGCTCCGGCGTTCACCAGGTGCCGGGCGACGGCCAGCCCGATCCCGCGCGTCGCTCCCGTGATCACGGCGGCTCTGCCCTCTAGCCCGTACGACGACATCATCGGCGTACGGTCTCATGACATACCGTCAGTCAACAGCTCCCAGGCGGGAGTTGCGCGCGGCCAAGAGGTCCAGCACCGTGCGCCAGTCCTCCAGGACCCCGGCGTCGAACCCGGCCGTGCGGCCCTCCTCGATCGCCTGGCGCAGGGTGAGGAGGTCGTCGTCGGCGACGGCGTCCCGGCGGGGGCACCGGTGTACGAGGCGGAAGACCCGCTCGCCGAGCAGGGCGCGCACCGCGTAGGCCGCGTGGTCGGCGCGCGCGGCCGGATCGCCGGGCCACAGCAGCCCGCCGACAGGCTGCACAAGACCCGCCACTTGCAGCTCCTTGTCGGCCGGGCGGCCGCGGCGCAGCAGCGCGGCGGTCCGCAGCGCGTGGTCGTGGAGGTCGACCGGCGGGCGGTCGCGGTCCGGGGCGTCCCTGGTGCCCCGGCACGTGTACAGCAGGTCCATCAGCTCCTCGACGCTGCGCAGCTCCATGCGTCAGTCCTCCTGCGAGACAGCCGTTGCCGTGCGGCAGCAGACCATGGCGAGCTTTCGACTCAGCCAACGGCACTTGAACTGCGCAACCGTGTCGAAAGTGCCTACGCCCTTGTACGCCGTTCGGGTGGTACTCAAAACACCTGTAAGTGAACAAATCGTTGCCTAAACCCGAGTTGAACACCAGATGACGCGCGATTGTTACCGGCCGTTTTCAGCCCCATCGAGCGGGGGGTCGCTCATTTGGTTAATCTGGTCCGGACGGACAGCAGTACGGGGTCCTACCCACACCCACGGTCCGTCATGGGACACGCCGGTTCACCACCGCCTGCTCTCCCGTGAGTCGACCGGCGCCACCGCGTCCGAACTGCTTTTGACATCAGACCCGAGCGGGCGTCAGGCGCAGCAGGACCGGCGCGTGCGTCCCGAGGGTGACCGACACATAAGGAGTGCGCGGTGACACCGGAGAAGACGAATCGAGATCAGCGCCCCAAGGAACGCGGCGAGCGCGCCGGCCGGCGGGCCGACGAGCTCGGCAGCCTTGACGTGTGGGCCCGGTCGGCCCCGATCCGCCTCGCGGGCTACGAGGAGGACCTCGCGGAGCCCCACATCCTGCCCAGCGTCGACTGACCAAGGGCGCACCCCCTCCACGTTCGCCGAGCGCATGGGCGTGCCAGACTCGCGCCCATGCTGATCAGGGAAGCAACGGCTGACGACTGGCCGCGCATCTGGCCGTTCTGGCACCACATCGTCGCCGCGGGCGAGACCTACGCATGGGACCCGGGTACCTCCGAGGAGGAGGCCCGGGTCCTGTGGATGAATCCGGCGAAACGGGTCTATGTCGTCGAGGACGACCGTGGCAGTGTCGTCGCCTCCGCCTATCTCACCCCCAACTACGGTGGCCCCGCCGCCCGTATCGCCAACGCCGGCTTCATGGTCGACCCCGGCCAGGGCGGCCGTGGCTACGGCCGTGCCCTCGCCGAACACCTCCTGACCGAAGCCAGGGCCGCCGGGTACCGCGGCATGGTGTTCAACGCCGTCGTCGAGACCAACCCGGCCGTGACGCTGTGGACTTCCCTCGGCTTCACGATCCTCGGCACGGTGCCGGAGGCGTTCGACCACCCCCGCGACGGCCGGGTGGGGCTGCACATCATGTACCGGGAGCTGTAGAGCGGCGGGTCCTGCTCAGGGGCGGACGTACGGCCGGGTCATGATCTCCATGTTGTGGCCGTCCGGGTCGTCGAAGTAGGCGCCGCGTCCGCCGAAGAGGTCGTTGACGCGGCCGGGTTCGGTGTGGCGGGGGTCGGCGTAGTAGGTGACCCCGAGCGCCTCCAGGCGGCCGATCATGGCGTCGAACCGCTCCTCGGGCACGAGGAACGCGTAGTGCTGGGACTGGATCGGCTCGTCGCGCTTCTCGTAGTAGTCGAGGGTCACGCCGTTGCCCAGGTCGACCGGCAGGAACGGCCCGAAGGGCGCACCGACCTCCAGGCCCAGGACGGCCGCCAGGAACTCCGCCGACAACTGGCGGTCCGAGGCGAAGACGGCGGTGTGGTTGAGGTGGGCGACGGTGGTCGGCAGATCGGGCGTGTGCTGTGCGTAGGACATGAGTGGGTTCGTCTCCGGGTTTCGGGATCCGTGGTGAAGCGCCGCAGCGGCGCGGGGTACGGGGAAACGGAGACGAGAGGCGGGGCTCGTGCCCTCACCGGCTCTCGGACGGGCCCGGGCGGGGTCACCCCCGCCGTGCTCACGTCGAGGCCGGGCGCCTCACTCGTGCATGGCCTACGGCCGACCCGGCAGTCACCCGGCCGACTCTAGTCGACCGGCGCCGTACGCCGCCACGGGATTCGTTCCTCCAACTGCTCGGCCAGGGCGAGGAGTCGGGACTCCGTGCCGGGGCGCCCCACCAGCTGCACGGCACAGGGGGCGCCGGAGGGGAGGGTTCCGCAGGGGACGGACAGGGCGGGCCAGCCGGTCAGGTTCCACGCGGGCGTCAGCGGCGAGTAGTTCGTGTTCGCCAGCACGTTGCGCAGCCAGCCCCGCTCGTGCCAGGGCGCGGCCTTCGGGGAGCGGCGGGCGAGCGCGGGGGTGAGCAGCACGTCGTGGTCGGCGAAGAAGGGCTCCAGCCGCCGGCGCAGTTGTTCCCGGCTCGCCCCCGAGCGTGCCGTGCCCACGAAGGGTCGGCCGAGGGCGGCGTGGACCCGGGTGCGGCGGGTGAGCAGACGCCGGTCGAGGTGCTGGGCGTCCGCGGCCGTGCCCGCTGTCCAGTGGATCAGCGAGGTCACGGCGAGCGACATCGGGTAAGGCGGGTCGGCGCGCCGGACCTGATGGCCCGCCTTCATCAGCACCTCGGCCGCCTCCCGGGCGGCGGTCGTGTACGGCCGGCTGACGGTGACCCCGGCCAGAGGGCTGCGCAGCGACACGGCGACCCGGAGGGCGCTCGGCTCGGGCCGGGGCTCGGGCCCGGTGCCGGCGAGGACCGAGAGCATCAGACGGGCGTCCTCGACGGTCGTGGCGAGGGGCCCGTTCTCCGACAGGCCGAACCAGTCGCTGTCCCCGTCGCCCGTCGGGACCACTCCGTGTCCCGGCTTGATGGTGACGAGGCCGCAGTTGGCCGCCGGTATGCGCAGTGAGCCCATGCCGTCGTTGCCGAGGGCGATCGGCACCATCCCGGCGGCGACGGCGGCGGCACTGCCGCCCGACGAACCGCCCGCCGAGCGCGTGGGGTCCCAGGGGTTGCGGGAGGTGCCCAGCACGCCGTCCGTCGTGCCGAAGACACACAGCTCGGGGACGTTCGTCAGCCCCACCACCACCGCGCCCGCCGCCCGCAGCCGGGCCACCGTCACATGGTCCTCGGCCGCGGGGGTGTCGGGTGTGGCGGCCGATCCGACGCGCCGGGACTCGCCGCGCACCGTGAGGTTGTCCTTGACGGCCACGGGCACCCCGGCCAGGGGCAGATCGGCGAAGTCGCCGCGCGCGGCCACCTCCTCGGCCTCGGCCAGCGCCGCCTCGGCACGCACCGTGCGAAAGGCCCCGACACGGTCGTCGAACCGCTCGATCCGGTCGAGGTGCTCGGCGACGACCTCGCGAGGGGTGACCCGCTTCTCACGGACGGCGGCGGATATCTCGGCGGCGGTGCGGCCGGCCCAACTGGTCACGAAAACTCCTCGGAAGGGATCGGAAGGGAGACGGACGGGCTTACTGGCGAGTACGTAGGGAGAACTGTGCACCGGCAGGGGGCGCACGTCGAGGTCACCGGCCGGACAGCGCCCCTCGGCACGCCCCATGCGCCCCCGGACATCCGATCAATGGCTCAACTTTCACGCTTGCACGCCCCATTGACAGCTGTCGGCGCCAGCTCAATGATCAGACGTCCGATGAATGGGGAGCCGTATGACGGAGCGCAGAAGACGGCGACAGTGGTGGCCCGGAGTCCTGGCGGCGCTGGCGCTGCTCGTCACGGCGGCACCGGGGACACCCGCGGTCGCGCGCGAGGAACTGCGGACACCGGTCACCGTGCCCGCACTCACCGACTGGTCCCCGGAATCCGGGAGTTACGCCTACGGCCGGGACACCCGGCTGGTGGCCGGCACCGGAGCCGAGCGCCGGGTCGCCGGCACCCTCGCCGCCGACCTCCGGGCGGCCGGCCACGGCACGGTCCCCGTCGTAGGGGGCGGAGCCCGGGCCGGTGACATCGTTATCGACATCGAGCCCGGCAGATCCTCGCTCGGCCCGGAGGGATACGAACTCCACGCCGGCCGACGGCTGTCGGTGACCGGCGCGACCGAGACCGGCGCCTTCTACGGCACCCGGACCCTCCTTCAGCTCCTCGCCCAGGGCGACCGGGTCCCCGCCGGACGCACCGTCGACGTGCCGCGCTACAAGGAACGGGGCGTCGGCGTCTGCGCCTGCTACGTCCATGTCTCGCTGCCCTGGCTGGAGAACCTGGTGCGCGAGATGGCGTACCACAAGCTCAACCAGCTGCTCCTCGAACTGAAGGTGAAGAGCGCCGCCCATCCCGAGGCCAACACCTGGGGCTACTACACCGAGGGCGAGATCCGCCGGCTGGTCGCGCTCGGCGAGAAGTACCACGTCGACATCATTCCCGAGATCAACTCCCCGGGCCATATGGACCCGTGGATAGAGAACCGCCCCGACCTCCAGCTCACCGACACGGACGGCGCCAAGCAGCCGTCCCGGCTGGACATCACCCGGCCCGAGGCCTTCGCCTACTACACGAGCCTGATGGACGAGTACGCCCGGGTCTTCCCCGGGCGGGACTGGCACATGGGCGCCGACGAGTACATGCTCGGCTCCGACTTCGCCAAGTACCCGCAGGTCTTGAAGTACGCGCGGGAGAGATACGGCCCGAAGGCCACACCCCAGGACGCCTTCGTCGACTTCGTCAACCGCGTCCACGCCTACGCGGCCTCCAAGGGCAAGCGGCTGCGCATCTGGAACGACGGGCTCACCGGCGCCGGCACCGTGCCGGTCGCGGCCGGTACGACGGTCGAGCACTGGCTGAACGTCGCGGTCAAGCCGAGCGAACTCATCGCCGAGGGCTATCCGTTGATGAACGCGGCGTACGCGCTCTACCTCGTCCGCGGCGGCTTCCACACCGACACCGAGGCGCTGTACGACCAGAGCTGGGACCCGCGCGGCTTCGAGGGCGAGAAGCTCGCCTCCCGCGAAGGCATCACGGGCGCGAAGATCAGCCTCTGGCCCGACAACGGCCGTGGGGAGACCGAGAACGAGGTGGCCGTCGCCCTGTGGCCCGCCCTGCGGCACATCGCGCAGGCCACCTGGGGCGACCCGCATCCCGACGCCACGTACGACGGGTTCACCGCGCGCGGTACGGCCGTGGGCCACGCGCCCGGCTTCCGGGACCTGACCCGGGTGCCGGTAGCGGACGGGACGTACATCTTCCGGACGTCCGGCCGGTCGTTCACCGCCGCCGTCCGGCGCACGGCCGACGGCTACGTCACCCTGCGGACCCAGGACGGCTGCCTGGAGGTGCGGGGCGGAAAGCTCACGCTCAACGTGCCCCTCCAGCCCGGCGTCGAGGTGACACCGCAGGCCTGCGATCCCGCCGGCACCCTCCAGCGCTGGGCACTGGAGCCGGCCGGCGGAGGCGGCTACCGGCTCGTCAACGCCATCACCCGGATGACGGTGAGCGTGCCGGACGACGGCCGGCTCGCGCAGTACCCGCCCGACCAGCGCACCCCCGCCGTCTGGCATCTGACCTGAGGAGTCGTCGCCATGGCCGTGTCCCGACGCGTGTTCGTCGCATCAGCCGCCGTCCTCGCCGCGACCGCCGGCATGACGGCACCCGCACTGGCAGCCCCGCCGGACCCCCGTCGCGGCCGCATCCCGGTCGGCCCCGACGACAGCCCGGAGGACCTGGTCCGCAAGGCCTCCCAAGTACGCCCCACCGCAGGGCAGATCGCCTGGCAGCGCCTGGAGCGCACCGCCTTCCTGCACTTCGGCGTGAACACCTTCACCGGCCTGGAATGGGGCACCGGAGACGAGGACCCCGACGTCTTCCAGCCGGTCGGCCTCGACACCGACCAGTGGGCCCGCGCCCTGCGCGACGGCGGCTTCAAGCTGGCCATCCTCACCGTCAAGCACCACGACGGCTTCGTCCTCCACCCCTCCCGCTACACCGGCCACACGGTGGCGTCGAGTACCTGGCGCAACGGCCGGGGCGACGTCCTGCGCGACTTCGCCGACTCGATGCGGCGGCACGGCCTCAAGGTCGGCGTCTACATCTCGCCCGCCGACGAGAACCAGTACCTGCACGGTGTGTACGCCAACGGCAGCGCCCGCGCCGACCGCACCATCCCCACCCTCGTCGACGGCGACGACCGCACCCCGCCCCGCTCGTACACGCTCCCCGCCACCGACTACGGCGCCCATATGCTCAACCAGCTCTACGAGGTGCTCACCGAGTACGGCCCGGTCGACGAGGTGTGGTTCGACGGGGCCCAGGGGCACATCCCGCCGGACAAGGTCGAGAAGTACGACTGGGACAGCTGGTACGCCCTCGTACGGTCCCTCGCCCCGGACGCCGTCGTCGCCGTGACCGGGCCGGACGTCCGCTGGGTGGGCAACGAGGGCGGGCTGGCCCGGGAGGACGAGTGGAGCGTCGTCCCCGTCCAGGAGAAGGACTACGGACGGACCGACTACGCCCTCTCCTACGACGCCCCCGACATGGGCAGCCGGGACGCCCTGGTCGCGGCCCGGCCGGTCGCCGACTACCTCCAGTGGTGGCCCGCCGAGTGCGACGTGTCGATCCGGGACGGCTGGTTCTACCACGCCGACCAGCAGCCCAAGAGTGTCGAGCAGCTGACGGACATCTACTTCCGGTCCGTCGGCCGGAACTCGGTACTGCTCCTCAACATCCCGCCGGACACCGAGGGGTTGCTGCCCGCCGTCGACGTCACACGCCTGCGGGAGTTCCGCGAGCGGATCGACCGCGAACTGCCCGAGGACCTGGCGCACGGTGCCCGGACCAGCGCCACGCCGGGCCGGGTCACCGTCGACCTCGGCCGGGAGCGGGAGGTGGACCGGGTCCGGCTGGCGGAGGACATCCGGTACGGCCAGCAGGTGGAGAGCTTCGTGGTGGAGGCGTACCGCGACGGCGGCTGGTCGGAGGTGGCCCGGGCGGGGGTCGTCGGAGCCAGCCGGATCCTGCTGCTGCCCGGCGCCGTGCGGGCCCGGCGGTGGCGAGTGCGGGTGACCGGGGCGCGAGGGGCCGTACGGATCGCGGAGTTCGGGCTGTACCGGTCCCGGGTCTGAACGGGCTCAGCGCAGGTGGCGTGCGAAGAATGCCTCGGTGACGTCCATCTCGGCTGCCCACCGAGGCCCGAACGTGTGCCCCTCGCCGGCGACGGTGCGGAGCTCTACGTCCTTGCCGGCCTCCTCGAACGCGGCGGAGACCTCCCGTGACCAGGCGAGGGGGCAGGTGTCGTCCGCGGTGCCGTGCTGGATCAGCAGGGGTTCGGTCACGCGGTCGGCGTAGGTGAGGGGCGAGACACCGCGCCAGAAGTCCGGGTTCTCCCCGGGGGTGCCGTGCTTCTCGTCGATCTCGGCCACGAGGGGATCGCCGTCGGGCCGCTGGAAGTGGTCGATGTTCTCCTGCGGGCGGGCGCTCACCGGCGCGTACGCCACGGCCGCGTCGAACAGACCGGGCGCCACGACCAGCGTGTTGTACACGACCCCGCCGCCCATCGACCGGCCGAACAGGCCGAGGCGGTCGCCGTCGATCTCCGGGCGCCCGGAGTCGCGCAGGGCCAGGGCGGCGCCGATGACGTCCTCGGTGTAGCCGAGGCGCAGGTTCACGTCGTTGTCGGGGTCTTGGTCGGAGCGGGCGTGGTTGCGGTAGTCGGTGTGCAGGAGGGCATAGCCGCTGCGGGCCAGGCGGTCCTGCTCGCGTGGCATGCCCTGGCCGCTGAAGTAGTCGTCCGGGTCGATGTACCCGTGCGCCAGCACCAGCGCCGGGAAGGGGCCCTCACCCTCCGGGATGTTCATGATCCCCGAGATCGTCAGGCCGTTCGCCTCGTACGTGACGGCGTACCGGGTGTAGGCGGAGGTCCGGTCGAGCACGGCCCCGAGACGCAGCCCGGAGCCGGTGTGCTCGCGCCGCATCAGGGCCGGGAGGGAGACGGGGTCGGCCGGGGAGGGTGCGGGGGAGGGCGTGGTGCGGGGCTTCTCGGTCGTGGCCCGGGCGGAGGTCGGAGAGGACTCGGGCGCGCCGTCCTCCCCACCGCCGGTGCAGCCGATCGCGACGGTCAGCAGCAGTCCGGCGGCTGCCCAGGCGGTGCCCCGTAGCCGCATACGGCCCATTGTCGCGCCGCGGGCCCGCGAGGCGCAGCCCCGCGTGGGGCGTGGGCCCGGCTCGGTTGCGGCGCCTCGTGCCGCAGGCCCCCCGGCGGCCCGGGCGCTGCCTCGCTCGGCACGGCCGCCGGCGCTCGCACCGCGCGGCGTGCTCGGCGGCCGCCGCACATCGGCCGCGGCGGACGAGACCTCGCCGCCCGCCCCAGCCCGGTTTCACACCCCCCGCACCGCACCCGTACTGTCCCGCTCGATCAGCCGCGGCACCGGCACCCGGACCGCCCGGGCCGGGCCGCCGTCGAGCAGGGCGGTCAGTTCCCGGGCCGCCGTGCGGCCGAACTCGACACTGTCCCGGGACAACGCGGACAGCCAGGGCTTGACCAGGCGGCACAGGGCGGAGTCCTCCCAGGCCACCACCGACACGTCGGCCGGCACCGCGTAGCCGAGCTCGGTCGCGGCGGCGACCCCGGCGACGGCCATCACGTCGTTGTCGTAGATCAGGGCCGTCGGGGCGGCGGGGCCGTCCAGGACCCGGCGGGTGACGGCCGCGCCCGCCTCGTCCGAGTAGTCGGTCGGCACCGACTGCACCTCCGACAGGCCCCGGCGCCCGGCCTCCGCGCGCAGGGTGCGGATGCGGCGCTCGGTGTGGGCCAGCCCGGGCAGTCCGGCGATGTGCGCGATCCGGCGATGGCCGAGCGCGTACAGCCCGTCCACCACCGCGGCCATCGCGCCCGCGTCGTCCGCCCACACCGTCGAAAGACCCGGGTGCCGTTCGTCCGGGGCGCCGCCGATCACCACGGCGGGCAGCCCGAGTTCGTCGAGGAGGCCGGGCCGGGGGTCGTCGGTGCGCGGGTCGACCACCAGGACGCCGTCCACCCGGTGCTCGGCCCACCACCGCCGGTACACCGCGCACTCGTCGTCGATGTCCTCGGCGATCTGGAACAGCAGACCGAGATGACGCTCGGCCAGCACCTCCTGGATTCCGGAGACCAGTTGCAGGAAGAACGAGTCCACGCCCAGCGTGCCCGCCGGACGCGCCAGGACGAAGCCGACCGTCGCCGCGCCCTCCCCGGACAGGGCGCGCGCCGCCGTGCTGGGCCGCCAGCCCAACTGCTCGGCGACCCGGCGCACCCGGTCCCGGGTCACCTCGGAGACCCCGGGCCTGCCGTTGAGCGCGAAGGAGACCGCGCTCTCGGAGACCCCGGCCCGCCGGGCGATGTCCTTCATCGTCGGCCGGCGCGCCGGTGAGCGCTTTCCCGTCACGCTTGCTTCTCCATTCGACGAACCCTGTGCACTAATGCGCTTGAGTGTCCCTACCCTAAAGCGCATTAGTGATCGAATACAAGAAGTCGTCCGACTCCTCGCTGACCTGCGACTATGTCCAACTAAAGACTTTAGCTGAGCAGAATCCATTGACTTCCCCGAAGAGAACGATGCAAGGTCTGGCCCGGCGCCATTTCCGCCACCCTCTCCCGCCCTGTCTTCGAAGGAGCCGGTCACCGTGCGCATCTCCCGCAGAGCCTTCGCCGCCGCTGCCGTCGCTGTCCTCCTGCCACTGAGCGCCTGCGGTTCGGGGGGCGGCGGAGGCGGTTCGAGCGATGCCTCGGGCAAGGTCGAGGGCGACATCACGTTCCAGACGTGGAACCTGCGCGCCAACTTCAAGCCGTACTTCGAGGGCCTGATCGCCGAGTTCGAGAAGAAGTACCCCGGCACCGAGGTGAAGTGGGTCGACCAGCCCGCCGAGGGCTACGCCGACAAGATCAGCGCCGACGCGGCCGGCGGCACACTGCCCGACGTCGTCAACGTCTCCCCGGACCTCGTCGCCCCGCTCGCCAAGGCCGGACTCGCCCTCGACCTGGACAAGGCCGCCCCGCAGTACGAGAAGGAGTATCTGCCGGGCGCCTGGGCGGGCCATCGGATACCGGGCATGAGCGGCACGTACGCCTTCCCCTGGTACCTCAACACCGGCCCGCTCTTCTACAACAAGACCCTGTTCAAGGAGGCCGGGCTCGACCCGGACCAGCCGCCGAAGACGTACGACGAACTCTTCTCCGCGGGCCTGAGGATGGCGGAGAAGAGCGGCGGCAAGGTCGCCACCCTCGCCAACGTGCCCACCATCGAGGACTTCGGCCGCTACGGCGTGCCGCTGATGAACAAGGAAGGCACCGCCTTCTCCTTCAACGGCGACAAGGGCGTACGGCTCCTCACCAAGTACAAGGAGTTGTACGACGCGAAGGCCCTCGACCCGCAGGCGCTGACCGCCACCCCGGAGTCGTCCGGCAAGAAGTTCCTCACCGGCGCCGTCGCCATGAACCCCGGCAGCGCCCTGGACCTCGGCAACTTCAAGAAGCAGGCGCCGAGCCTGTACAAGAACATCGGCATCACCGACCAGATCACCAGCACCGGGCACGTCAACATGTACGTGATGGGCGTGATGGTCAACTCCCAGTCGAAGCGGAAGCCCGCAGCCGTCGCCTTCGCGCACTTCGTCACCGACGCGGCGCACCAGATGTCGTTCGCCAAGAAGGTCGCCATCTTCCCGAGCACCGCCGGCTCGCTGGACGACCCGTACTTCACCAAGGAGGACGGGACCGACGAGACACGGGTGCGGGTGGCCGCCGCCAAGTCCCTGAAGGCGGCGGTCAACTACACGCCCGTGCTGTTCAGCGAGCAGATGAAGATCGCGCTGCGCAACGAGGTCGCCAAGGCGCTGCAGGGCAAGCAGAGCCCGAAGGAAGCTCTCGACAACGCTGTCAAGGAGTGCGACCGGCTCCTGCAGCAGCAGGGCTGACGCCCGATGGCTCTCTCCGGCATCTCCCGGGTACGGCGCCAACTGCCCACCAGCCCCTGGCTGTTCGCCGCGCCCGGACTGTTCGTCACCGGCGCCTTCATCCTGTACCCGTTTCTCTCCACGCTGGTCAACGCCTTCACCGACCGCCGCACCCTGATCCCCGGCCGGTTCGTGGGGCTCGCCAACTTCCGGGAACTGCTCCAGGACGACATGTTCTGGACCGGCCTGCGCAACAGCACGCTCTACGTCCTCGGGGTCGTACCCCCGCTCGTCGTCCTGCCGCTGCTGCTCGCCCTGCTCGTGCAGAAGAACATCCCCGGCATCACCTTCTTCCGGTCCGCCTTCTACACCCCGGTCGTCGCCTCGATCGTCGTGGTCGGGCTGATCTGGGTGTGGCTGCTGGACGACCGCGGACTGGTCAACTCGCTGCTGGAGACGGCCGGCGCCGGCCGGGTCGGCTTCCTCAGCGACCAGTGGCTGATCCTGCTGAGCGCCATGGCCGTCACGGTGTGGAAGGGCCTCGGCTACTACATGATCATTTATCTGGCGGCGCTCGGGAACGTGCCGCGGGAGCTGCACGAGGCCGCGGCCGTCGACGGCGCGGGCGCGGTGCGCCGCTTCCTGACCGTCACCGTGCCCGCCGTCCGCTCCACCATGGTGCTGGTCGGGGCTCTCTCCTCGGTCGCCGCGTTCAAGGTGTTCTCCGAGGTGTACCTGCTGGCGGGCCCGAGCGGCGGGCCGGCGGGCGAGGACACCACCCTCGTCATGCTCGTCCAGCGCACCGGCACCGGCCTGACCGGCCGCGTCGGCTACGCCTCCGCGATCTCCGTCGTCGTCTTCGCCGTCACCGTCGCCCTGATGCTGCTGGTGCTGCGCGCCGACCGGAAGGAGGAGTCGTGAGCGTCCTCGAGAAGACAGCTCCCGTCGAGAAGCCGCCCGTCGCCGTCCGCGAACCCCGGATCACCGACGAGCACGGCCGCCGCGTCCGGGTGTGGGAACTCGCCCTGCGCTACGTCCTGCTGCTCGCGGTACTCGCCCTGACCATCGGCCCGTTCCTGTGGCAGCTGTCCACCTCCCTCAAAGGCCCCACCGAGGACATCTACAGCTCCCCGCCGACGTTCCTGCCGGGCGATCCGACCCTGCACAACTACGAGCGGGTCGCCGACACCATCCCCGTCTGGGACTACGCCCTCAACTCCCTGAAGGTCGCCACCGCCAACGTCGTCACCAACTGCGTCGGCTCGGCCCTCGCCGGCTACGCCCTGGCCCGGCTCCGCTACCGCGGCCGCCGTGTCGCCACCCTGGCCTTCATCCTGGCGATGCTCGTGCCCGTCGAGGGCATCATCATCGCCCAGTTCACCACCATGCGGGAGCTCGGCCTCAACAACACCCTGATCGGCGTGGTCCTGCCGGGCTGCATCGGCGCGATGAACGTCCTGCTGATGCGCAACGCCTTCCTCAACCTGCCCTACGAGATCGAGGAAGCGGCCTTTGTCGACGGCGCCAACGTCTGGCAGCGGTTCCTGCGCATTGCACTGCCGTCGGTGAAGGGCACCCTCGCGGTCGTCGCGATCTTCGCCTTCATGGGCGCCTGGGACGACTTCCTGTGGCCGCTCATCGTGCTGAGCGACCCGTCCAGGTTCACGCTGACCATCGGCCTCAACTATCTGCACGGCACTTTCGCCAACGACGAGCGTCTCGTCGCCGCGGGCACGGTCATCGCCGTCGCACCGCTGATCGCCCTCTTCGCCTGTCTCCAGCGGTACTTCTTCCGCGGCGTGGGCGAGGGCGCGGTGAAGGGCTGAACCCTCCCACCGAACGCAAGGACCCCCATGCCTTCTGCCGTGCGCTTCGGCGTCAACTACACCCCCAGCGAAGGGTGGTTCCACCACTGGCTGGACTTCGACCTCGGCTCCGTCCGCGCCGACCTGGACTCGATCGCCGCACTGGGACTCGACCACATCCGGGTCTTCCCGCTGTGGCCGTACTTCCAGCCCAACCGCACGCTGATCCGGCCCCGGGCCGTCGAACAGCTCGTCGCGCTGGCCGACGCCGCCGCCGAACGCGGCCTCGACGTCAACGTGGACGGCCTCCAGGGGCACCTGAGCAGCTTCGACTTCCTGCCCGCCTGGACCCGGACCTGGCACCGGCGCAACCTCTTCACCGACCCGGACGTGCTCGACGGCCAGGAGAACCTCCTGCGCACGCTCGCCGCCGCACTCGCCGACCGGCCCAACTTCATCGGCATGACCCTCGGCAACGAGGTCAACCAGTTCTCGTCCGGCCCCCATCCGGACCCCGACCGGGCCACGTCCGACGAGATCGACACCTGGCTCACCCGCATGCTCGCCGCCTGCGAGGAGGGCGCCCCGGGCCGGCTGCACCTGCACGCCGAGTACGACGCCACCTGGTACCAGGACGACCAGCCCTTCACCCCGGGTCAGGCCGCCCGGCACGGGGCCGTCACGGCCGTGCACTCCTGGGTCTTCAACGGCACCGCCCAGCGCCACGGCCGTACCTCCGTCCCCGCCGAGCACCACGCCGCGTACCTCGTCGAGCTGAGCAAGGCCTGGGCCGACGACCCGCACCGGCCGGTCTGGCTCCAGGAGGTCGGCGCCCCCGCGCCCCTGGTCCCGGCCGAGCACGCCGCCGCCTTCACCGAGGCCACCGTGGCCAACGCCCTGGACTGCCCCGGCCTGTGGGGCATCACCTGGTGGTGCTCCCACGACGTCTCCCGCGACCTCGCCGACTTCCCGGAACTGGAGTACGGACTCGGCCTGCTGACCAACGACCGCAAGCCGAAGGACATGGCCAGGGTGCTGGAACGGGCGGCGCGCGAGCCGTCGCAGCCGGCCCCGGCCCGTACGACGGCGCTGGTCGTCCCGGCCGACCCTGCCGTCCGCTCGCTCTGCGCCCCCGGCGGTCCCGTCTTCGACGCCTGGTTCCGGCTGGTCGCCGACGGAGCACGCCCCACCACCGTCCTCGACGTGCTGGCCGCCGACCAGGAACACCTGGCCGCGCGCGGCATCACCGAGGTCGTCACTCCCGACCAGGTACTTCCCCACCCACCAGGAGGCACCCGCTCGTGACACCCACCAGACGCACCGTCCTGCTCGCCGGCGCCGCGGCCGCCCTGTTCCCCTCAGCTCCGGCCACGGCAGCCCCGAAAGCCGCCGCCGCGACCCAGCCGTACGCGTCCTACTGGTACCCGGACTCCCTCCCCTCGGGTGCCCCGGGTCCCGGCATCACCTGGCGCAGCCTGAAGTCCTGGCGTGCCGAGGACGACCCGGACCTCGCCTTCAACGCCGCGTCCGTGCCGCCGGCCGCCCGCTTCACCCCGGCCCCGGCCAACCCGACCGCCCGCGCCGGCCAGGCCCGCATCCAGTCCCTGGTCTCCTTCGGGCCGACGGCGAGCAATCCGTCCCAGGGGTCGGCCACCGCCGACTACTACGCCCTCACCCACTGGGCCTACATCGACGAGCTGGTGTTCTGGGGCGGCTCGTCGGGCGAGGGGCTGATCCTCGCCCCGAACGCGCCGATCGTCGACGCCGCCCACCGGCACGGCGTGCCCGTCCTCGGCAACGTCTTCCTGCCGCCCGTCGCCTACGGCGGACAACTGCGCTGGACCCGCGACCTGGTGCAGAAGGACGCCGCCGGGCGTCATCCGCTCGCCGAGCGGCTGGTCGCGGTCGCCGAGGCGTACGGGTTCGACGGGTGGTTCGTCAACGCCGAGACCGGGGGAGGGGACACCGCCCTCGGCGCCGCGATGCTGAGCTTCCTCACGGAGCTCAAGTCGCTCGCGGCGGCCAAGGGGCAGCGGGTGACCTGGTACGACGCGATGACCGTGAACGGCACGGTGAGCTGGCAGGGGGCGCTCAACGGACAGAACGAGCCGTTCTTCCGGACCTCCGACGACATGTTCGTCGACTTCCGCTGGTCGGCGAACAGCCTGGTCTCGTCAGCAAGCCGGGCCGAGCAACTCGGTCGCAGCCGCTACGCGTTGTGGGCGGGCGTCGACGTCGAGGCGAACGGCTGGAACTCCTCCGTGCGCTGGGACGCGATCGTGCCGGCGAACCAGGCGCACATCGCGTCGGTCGGCCTCTACCGGCCCGAGTGGACCCGCAACCATCTGCCGGCGGACGGCAGGACACCCGGGGACTTCCACGCCGCCGACGACCGGTTCTGGACCGGACGCTCCCTCGATCCGTCCCGGCCGGACGGCACGGACAGCTGGCGGGCACCCGCCGTGTCCGTCGCCGACCGCTCCACGGTCACGTCGGTTCCGTTCGCGAGCGTGTTCAACACGGGGCACGGGCTGCGGTGGTACGAGGACGGCGTGGTGACCTCGGACGGGCCCTGGAACCACCTCGGACTGCAGGACCGGCTGCCCTCCAGACGCTGGGTGGTGCACACCGAAGGCCGCCGCCCGGCCGTGAGCTTCGACTTCGAGGACGCCTGGCGGGGCGGAAGCAGCGTGCTCGTCGACGGCGAACTCGACGAACCCGCCGTCCTGGACCTGTACGCCACCCGGCTGGCGCTCACCGCGGACACGGTCGTAGAGCTGACCCACCGGACCGACTCCGGCCGCGTGCACGTCGAGCTGGCCGTCGCCACCGCCGATCCGGACACGCCCGGGGCGACACCGCCCTACACCTACGTCCCCGTGGACCCGGCCGGCACCTGGGGGACCTCGGCCGTACGGCTCACCGGCCTGAGCGGCACCGCCCACGCGATCGGCGTCCGGCTCACCCCGGCGGACGGCGGTCCCGTGCGGTGGCGGCTCGGCGGGCTCGCCGTGCGGACCACGTCCCGGACACCGGCTGCTCCTTCCGGCCTGCGCGTCAGCGCCGCGTCCGGTGGCGACCTGCGCTTCGTGTGGAACCCGGCCCGCGGCGCCGTACGGCACTACACCCTGCATCGCCTCCTCCCCGACGGCACCCGCCGCTTCCTCGGCGGCACCTGCCAGCGCGCGTTCTTCGTCGCCGGTCTGAAGCCCGAACAGGGCGAACGGGCGGCACGGTTCGAAGTGCGTGCCGTGGGGGAGCTCTACACCTCGTCGGCCCCCGTGACCGTGACCCACCCCTGGTAACCACCCGCACCCGGACGACCTACGGAGCACCCCGCATGCATGACGACCGCAGCCTGGTCGAAGCCCGCCTCAAGCGCGTCCTCGACGAGCGTGTCCGCCCCGCCGTGTATCCCGAGTCCGTGCCGCTGGAGGTGGCCGTGTGGCACGCGCCCGGCGAACCGGTGCCGGTCGCCGAGGGACTGGCGGCCGAGCCCGAGCCCATCGAGGCGGGCGCCCGGTGGGGTGCTCCCTGGGGCACCAGCTGGTTCCGCGTCACCGGCACCGTCCCCGAGGCGTGGGCCGGGAAGACCGTCGAGGCGATCCTCGACCTGGGCTTCGACGAGAACATGCCCGGCTTCCAGTGCGAGGGCCTGGTCTACCGGCCCGACGGCACGCCGGTGAAGGGCCTCAACCCGCGCAACCAGTGGGTGCGCGTCGGCGCCCCCGTCGAGGGCGGCGAGCAGGTGCGCCTGCACATCGAGGCCGCCTCCAACCCCGTCATCCTCGACTACCACCCCTTCCTGCCCACACGGTTGGGTGACAAGGAGACCGCCGGAACCGAGCCGCAGTACACCCTCACCCGCATGGACCTCGCCGTCCTCGACGAGACCGTGTGGCAGCTCGTGATCGATCTGGAGGTGCTCGGCGAGCTGATGGCCGAGCTGCCGGTGGAGTCGGCCCGCCGCTGGGAGATCCTCCGGGCGGTCGACACGGCACTCGACGCCCTCGACCTCCAGGACATCGGCGGCACGGCGGACCGGGCCCGTTCCCGCCTCGCCGACGTGCTCGCCACGCCCGCCGCTCCCTCCGCCCACCGCATCAGCGCCGTCGGTCACGCCCACATCGACTCGGCGTGGCTGTGGCCGCTGCGCGAGACCGTGCGCAAGGTGGCCCGGACGACCTCCAACATGACCGCGCTGCTCGACGACGAGCCGGAGTTCGTCTTCGCCATGTCGCAGGCGCAGCAGTGGGCGTGGGTGAAGGAGCACCGGCCCGAGGTGTGGGCCCGGGTGAAGAAGGCCGTGGCCGACGGGCGGTTCGTGCCGGCCGGCGGCATGTGGGTGGAGTCGGACACCAACATGCCGGGCTCGGAGGCGATGGCCCGGCAGTTCGTGCACGGCAAGCGGTTCTTCCTCGACGAGTTCGGCATCGAGAACGACGAGGCCTGGCTGCCCGACACCTTCGGCTTCGCCGCCGGACTGCCGCAGATCATCAAGGCGGCGGGCTCCAAGTACCTGCTGACGCAGAAGATCTCCTGGTCGCAGACGAACAAGTTCCCGCACCACACCTTCCGGTGGGAGGGCATCGACGGCACGCGGATCTTCACGCACTTCCCGCCCGTCGACACCTACAACTGCTCCATGAAGGGCAGCGAGATCGCCCACGCGGCCCGCAACTTCAAGGACAAGGGCGTCGCCCGCCACTCCCTCGCCCCCACCGGCTGGGGCGACGGAGGCGGCGGCACGACCCGCGAGATGGTCGCCAAGGCGGCCCGCCTGCGCGACCTCGAAGGCGCGGCGACGGTGACCTGGGAGACCCCGGCCGAGTTCTTCGCCAAGGCCGCGGCCGAGTATCCCGAACCGCCCGTCTGGGTCGGCGAGCTCTACCTCGAACTCCACCGCGCCACCCTCACCAGCCAGGCCAAGACCAAGCAGGGCAACCGCCGCAGCGAGCACCTGCTCCGGGAGGCCGAACTGTGGGCGGCCACGGCGGCCGTGCGCACCGGCTTCCCCTACCCCTACGAGGACCTGGACCGCATCTGGAAGACGGTGCTGCTGCACCAGTTCCACGACATCCTGCCCGGGTCGTCCATCGCCTGGGTGCACCGCGAGGCCCGGCGGACGTACGAGAGGGTGGCCGAGGAGCTGACCGGGATCATCGACGCGGCGCAGCGGGCGCTC
Source organism: Streptomyces purpurascens (assembly GCF_045040895.1). Lineage (NCBI taxonomy): Bacteria > Bacillati > Actinomycetota > Actinomycetes > Kitasatosporales > Streptomycetaceae > Streptomyces > Streptomyces purpurascens. The sequence goes on from NZ_CP108341.1 coordinate 8,229,219, forward strand.
GCGGGGGAAGGCACGCGGAACCTCGTGTTCAACTCGGCACCCCACAGCCGGGCCGGGATCCCCGCCGGTGGTGCCGGTGCCGCGCCTTCGCCGAGCCCGGCGGAGCTGTCCCCACGGGCCGAGGGCGGGTTCGTCCTGGGGAACGGCCTCCTCCGCGTCGAGATCGACGCCCAGGGGCTCATGACCTCGGCGTACGACATCGAAGCCGACCGCGAGACCGTCGCCCCGGGCCGGGCCGCGAACCTCCTCCAGCTCCACCCCGACTTCCCGAACATGTGGGATGCCTGGGACGTCGACGAGTTCTACCGCAACACGGTCACCGACCTCACCGACGCGGACGAGGTCGTCCCGGACGGGGACGGTGTGCGGATCGTCCGGACCTTCGGCGCCTCCCGCGTCACCCAGCTGCTGTCACTCGCGCCGGGGGAGCGGCGGCTGACGGTGGAGACGGAGGTCGACTGGCACGAGACGGAGAAGTTCCTCAAGCTCGCCTTCCCGCTCGACGTGCACGCCGAACGGTACGCGTCCGAGACCCAGTTCGGGCACTTCCACCGGCCCACCCACACCAACACCTCCTGGGAGGCAGCCAAGTTCGAGGCGTGCAACCACCGCTTCGTCCACCTGGAGGAACCCGGCTGGGGCGTCGCGCTCGTCAACGACTCGACGTACGGCCACGACGTGACCCGCACCGTCCGCACCGACGGCGACGGCGGTACGACCACCACCGTGCGCGTCTCGCTGCTGCGCGCCCCGCGCTTCCCCGACCCGGAGACCGACCAGGGCGTCCACCGCTTCCGGCACGCGCTCGTGCCGGGCGCGGGCATCGCCGACGCGGTGCGGGAGGGCTGGCGGATCAATGTGCCGGAGCGGCGGCTCACCGGTGCCGGCGAGGTGGCGCCGCTGGTGACGGCCGACCGGGACGCGGTGGTCGTCACGGCGGTGAAGCTCGCCGACGACGGCAGCGGGGACGTCGTCGTCCGGTTCCACGAGGCCTTCGGAGGCCGGACGCGCGCCACGCTCACGGCCGGGTTCGAGGTCGCGGCCGTCTCGGTCGCCGACCTGCTGGAACGGCCGCTGGCCGATGCGACGGCACCGGAGGTCCAGGACGGGCGGATCGCGGTGCGGCTGCGCCCGTTCGAGCTGATGACGCTGCGACTGCGGCGCGGATAGTCGGTGACGCAGGTCACAACTGTCGATGTCACATCGCGGTGAGCCGCTGACTCATAGGGGTGTACGCAACGACAACGACAGAGGAGCTCACCATGAGCGCGCGTCTGGACGTCTTCGCCCTCCCCGGCGCCGGCAAGGTCATCAAGCAGTTCACCGCCCTGGGGCGGCTGGTCGTGGAATCACCGCTGCCGGCCGCCACCCGGGAACTGGTCTCGCTCCGCGTGAGCCAGATCAACGGGTGTGCGGTCTGCATCGACATGCACACCAAGGAGGCGGCCGCCGCGGGCGAGAGCTCCGTACGGCTCCATCTGGTCGCTGCCTGGCGGGAGGCCACGGTGTTCACCGAGGCCGAGCGGGCCGCGCTGGAACTGGCGGAGCAGGGGACCCGTATCGCGGACGGGGCCGGCGGTGTCCCGGACGAGGTCTGGGAGCGGGCCGCCAAGCACTATGACGAGGAGCAGCTCGCCGCCCTCGTGACCCTGATCGGCTTCATGAACACCGCCAACCGGCTGAACGTCATGCTCGAGCAGCCGGCGGGCGGCTATCAGGCCGGCCAGTTCAAGTAGCGGCGGAGCAGCGGGCCCTGGGACTGTCCTAGGGCCCGAGCTGCGCCCGCAGCCACTCCTCCACCTCGCCCACGTGCGCGGCCGCCGCCGCGCGGGCCGCCTCCGGGTCGTGGGCGGCCAGGGCGCGGTGGATCGCCGCGTGTTCGCGGCGGGTGCGTTCGAAGGCGCCCTCCTCCTGGTAGCCGCGCCAGACGCGGGCGCGGAACGTCCGTGAGGACAGGCCCTCCAGGATCGCGGCCATGGTCTCGTTGCCCGCTGCCGCCGCGATCTCCCGGTGGAAGGCCAGGTCGTGGGCGAGGATCTCCTCCGGATCGTCCGTGGCGTTCATCGCCGCCAGGTGCTTCTCGACCTCGGCCAGCTGGTCGTCGGTGATCCGGGCGGCGGCCAGTGCGGTCGCCGTCGACTCCAGGATCCGCCGGATCTCCAGCAGCTCCACCAGACGCGGGCCGCGCGACAGGTCCGCCACGACACCGAACGTCTCCAGCAGGTCCCCGGCCTCCAGCTGTGTGACGTAGATGCCCGACCCGTGCCGGGCCTCCAGCACGCCCAGCACCGTGAGCGCGCGGATCGCCTCCCGCATCGAGCTGCGGGAGATGCCGAGCTGGGCGGCCAGGTCACGCTCGGTCGGCAGCCGCTGGCCCGGCTCCAGCCGGCCCTCGCCGATCATCGCCTTGATCCGCTCGATGGCGCGCTGCGTCACGGTGCCCTTCTGCGGGGCGGTCTCGTCGTCCACGCCGTTCCTCCGATCACAGGCTCCGGCGCAGTCTAACCAGCGAGGTGGTCGGACCACTATGAGCCCGGAGCGGGAAAATGTGTCGTCGCAGGGTGTTCCGGCGGGGGAGTGGTCTGATAAGTATGCGGGCATCTGCTCGAACCCCGGTCGATGGGAGCCCCCTGAGATGCCCGGAAGCACAGTGCGGAAGCGGAACAGGTCCCGGATCGCCGGCGCGGTGGCGCTGGCCGCCGGCGCCTCCCTGGTGCTCGCCGCGTGCGGCAGCACCAAGGACACCGGCGCCTCCGGTGCCGGCGGCGGCGACGGAAGCGGCAAGGTCGGGGTCGTCCTGCCCCTGCTGACCTCGCCGTTCTGGCAGTCGTACAACGACTACGTGCCCAGGATGGCGAAGTCCGAGGGGGTGGACGCGATGAAGACCGTCAACTCCAACAGCGACCCCTCGCAGCAGATCACCGACATCAACAACCAGCTCAACCAGGGCGTCGAGGGCCTGGTCGTCGCCCCGCTGGACAGCGCCGCCATCGAGGCGGGCCTCGACCAGGCCGAGCGCAAGGGCGTGCCGGTCGTCGCCGTGGACGTGGCGCCCGACAAGGGCAAGGTCGCGATGGTGGTCCGCGCGAACAACGTGGCGTACGGCGAGAAGGCCTGCCAGTACCTCGGCGAGCACATCACCTCCGGCAAGGTCGTGCAGATCATGGGCGACCTCGCCTCGGTCAACGGCCGCGACCGCTCCGAGGCGTTCCGCGCCTGCGTGAAGAAGAACTTCCCCAAGCTCAAGGTCCTGGAGATCCCCGCCAAGTGGGAGTCCGACGCGGCGGCCTCCAAACTCGACACCCTCCTCAACGCCAACCCCGACATCAAGGGCATCTACATGCAGGCGGGCGGCGTGTACCTCGCGCCCACCCTCCAGACCCTCAAGTCCAAGGGGATGCTGAAGAAGGCCGGGCAGTCGGGCCACATCGCCATCGTCTCGAACGACGGCATCCCGCAGGAGTTCGACGCGATCCGCAAGGGCGAGATCGACGCGACCGTCTCCCAGCCCGCCGACGCCTACGCCAAGTACGGCATGTACTACATCAAGGCGGCGATGCAGGGGAAGACGTTCAAGCCCGGCCCGACCGACCACGACTCGACCATCGTCAAGCTGCCCAGCGGCATCCTGGAGGACCAGCTGCCCGCGCCGCTGGTCACGAAGGACAACGTCGACGACCCCAAGCTCTGGGGCAACACGGTCAAATGAGCAGCCCACTGGTTGAAGCGCGGGGCGTCGTCAAGCGGTACGGCCCCACCACCGCCCTCGCCGACGGCCGGCTCTCCGTCCTGCCGGGCGAGTCCCACGCCCTCGTCGGACGCAACGGCGCCGGCAAGTCGACCCTGGTCAGGATCCTCACCGGCCTGGAAGCCCCCGACGAGGGCACCGTCCGCTTCGACGGCGACCCCGCGCCCCCGCTCACGGACCGGGACGCCTGGCGCCGCAAGGTCGCCTGCGTCTACCAGCACCCGACGGTCGTCCCCGAACTGACCGTCGCCGAGAACCTGTTCATCAACCGGCAGCCGCTCCGGCGCGGGTTCATCAGCTGGCGCCGCCTGAAGGCCGAGGCGGCCCGGCTCCTCGACACCTGGAACGTGCGCGTCGACCCGGACGCCCGCACGGCCGATCTCAAGGTCGAGGACCGGCAGATGGTGGAGATCGCCCGGGCGCTGAGCTTCGGCGCCCGCTTCATCATCCTCGACGAACCCACCGCGCAGCTCGACAACCGGGAGATCGAGCGGCTGTTCACGCGCATGCGCTCCCTCCAGGACTCGGGCGTGACCTTCCTGTTCATCTCGCACCACCTCCAGGAGGTGTACGAGGTCTGCCAGACCGTCACGGTCCTGCGCGACGCCCGCTGGATCACCACGGCGCCGGTCGCCGACCTGCCCCGCCAGGCCCTGGTGGAGGCCATGGCCGGGGAGACGATCGCCGAACAGGCCGAGCGGCAGCGGACCCTCGGGGCCAGTGGTCCCGTCCTGCTCGATGTCCGGGGCCTCACCTCGACCGCGTACGAGAACGTCGACCTCACCGTCCGGCGCGGCGAGGTCGTCGGACTCGCCGGATCGAGCGCCAGCGGCAAGATAGAGCTCGCCGAGTCCTTCACGGGACTGCACACCCCCACGAACGGGACGGCCCGGCTGAACGGGCGGCCGCTGCCGTTCGGCGACGTCCGCAAGGCTCTGGAGGCCGGCGTCGGCTTCGTGCCCCGGGACCGGCACGAACAGGGCCTGGTCTTCGGCATGTCCATCGGCGACAACGCCACCCTCAGCGTCCTGGACCGGCTCGGCCGCTACGGCTTCGTCGGCACCGACCGCAGACGCGGTGTCGCCACCGCGCTGATCGAACGCCTCGACATCCACGCGGCCGGCCCCGAGCAGCCCGTCTCCGACCTGTCCGGCGGCAACGCGCAGAAGGTCGTCATGGCCCGGGCCCTCGCCTCAGACCCGCGGCTCCTGATCCTGGTCAACCCGACCGCGGGCGTCGACGTGAAGTCCAAGGAGTCCCTGCTCGCCCGGGTCGACACCGCCCGCGAGGACGGCACCGCCGTACTCGTCGTCTCCGACGAACTCGACGACCTCAGGCGCTGCGACCGGGTCCTCGTCCTCTTCCACGGCCGTGTCGTCGCCGAGCACCCGGTGGGCTGGCGCGACCACGAGCTCATCGCCTCCATCGAAGGAGTGGACCATGGCTGACACCAAGGCGGCCCCGCCGCTCGCGCCCGCGCGAGCCACCGACCCGCGCGCCGCCAAGGCCGTCCTCCTCCGCCGGGCCCGCGAACTCGCCCTCGTTCCCGCCCTGTTGCTGCTCCTGGTGCTCGGTGCCGTCGTCAACGACTCGTTCCTCACCGAACGCAACATCGTCTCCATCCTCGGCGCCTCCGCCGCCCTCGCGATGGTCGTGCTCGCCGAGTCGCTCGTCCTGATCACCGGCAAGTTCGACCTGTCCCTGGAATCGGTCGTCGGTATCGCGCCCGCCGTGGGCGCGCTGCTCGTCCTGCCCGCGGCCCAGTCCGGCTGGGGCACCGAACTCCCCGCCGCCCTCGCCCTGGTGGCGATCCTCGTCGCGGGCGCGGCCGTCGGCGCCTTCAACGGCATCCTGGTCGTGAAGTTCAAGCTCAACGCGTTCATCGTGACGCTGGCGATGCTGATCGTGCTGCGCGGCCTGCTGGTCGGCGCGACCAAGGGCAAGACACTGTTCGGGATGCCCGACAGCTTCTACTCCCTGGCGACCACCACCTTCCTCTCCGCCCCGCTGTCGGTGTGGCTCGCCGCGATCGCCTTCGCGGTCGCCGGGCTGATCCTGAAGTACCACCGGGTCGGGCGCGCCCTGTACGCCATCGGCGGCAACGCGGACGCGGCCCGGGCGGCGGGCATCCGGGTGGAGCGCGTCATGCTCGGTGTGTTCGTCGTCGCGGGCGTCCTCGCCGCGGTCGGCGGCATCATGCAGACCGGATACGTCGGCGCGATCAGCGCCAACCAGGGCCAGAACATGATCTTCACGGTGTTCGCGGCCGCGGTGATCGGCGGCATCGCCCTCGACGGCGGCAAGGGCACCATGTTCGGCGCCCTGACCGGCGTACTCCTTCTGGGGGTCGTACAGAACCTGCTCACCCTCGCGCAGGTGCCGTCGTTCTGGATCCAGGCCATCTACGGCGGGATCATCCTGGTCGCCCTCATGATCGCCCGGGTCACCACCGGCCGGGCCCAGGACTGACGCCCCCGCCCCCTGCAACCGAAAGGCCCTCCGTGTCCCCGACGCCCGCCCGCATCATCGCGGTCGACACCCACGACATCCGCTTCCCCACCTCGCGCGAGCTCGACGGCTCCGACGCGATGAACCCGGACCCCGACTACTCGGCGGCCTACGTCGTCCTGCGCACGGACGCGGCCGACGGCCACGAGGGGCACGGATTCGCCTTCACCATCGGGCGGGGCAACGAGGTGCAGGTCGCCGCGATCGACGCGCTGCGCGGACACCTGATCGGCCGCTCGGCCGACGACCTGTGCGCCGACCCGTCCATCCTGAACCGCGACCTGATCGGCGACAGCCAGTTGCGCTGGCTCGGCCCCGAGAAGGGCGTGATGCACATGGCGATCGGCGCGGTCGTCAACGCCGTGTGGGACCTGGCCGCCAAGCGCGCCGGCCTGCCGCTGTGGCGGCTGCTCGCCGAGGCCGAGCCCGCCTGGCTGGTGCGCCAGATCGACTTCCGCTACCTCACCGACGCCCTCACCCCCGAGGAGGCCCTGACCCTGCTGCGCCGGGGCCGGGAGGGCGCCGAGGAGCGCACGGCCCGGCTGCTGGAGCGCGGCTACCCCGCCTACACCACCTCACCCGGCTGGCTCGGCTACGACGACGAGAAACTCACCCGGCTCGCGGCCCGGGCCGTCGCCGACGGCTTCCGGCAGATCAAGCTCAAGGTCGGCGCCGACCTCGAGGACGACATCCGCCGCTGCCGCGTCGCCCGTTCCGTCATCGGACCGGACATCCGCATGGCCGTCGACGCCAACCAGCGCTGGGACGTCGACGAGGCGATCCGCTGGACCAAGGCCCTCGCCGAGTTCGACCCGTACTGGATCGAGGAGCCCACCAGCCCCGACGACATCCTCGGCCACGCGGCGGTCCGCCGGGCCGTCGCCCCCGTGAAGGTCGCCACCGGCGAGCACGTGCACAACCGGATCGTCTTCAAGCAGCTCCTCCAGGCCGGCGCGCTCGACGTCGTCCAGATCGACGCGGCCCGCGTCGGCGGCGTCCCCGAGAACCTCGCGATCCTGCTGCTCGCCGCCAAGTTCGGCGTGCCGGTCTGCCCGCACGCGGGCGGCGTCGGCCTGTGCGAACTCGTCCAGCACCTGTCGATGTTCGACTACGTGGCCCTGTCCGGCACCACTGAGGACCGCGTCATCGAATACGTCGACCATCTGCACGACCACTTCCTCGACCCGGTGGTGATCCGCCAGGCTCACTACACGGCACCCACCGCGCCGGGCTTCTCGGCCGCCATGCGGCCCGAGTCCCTGGCGCGATTCACCTACCCGGGCGGCGAGTTCTGGGCCGCCGACCTCGACGAGCGGAAGAAGGGTCAGGCCGTATGAGCGACTTCGAGGGCATCAAAGCCCTGGTGACGGGCGGCGCCTCCGGCATCGGCCGGGCCACCGCCGACCTCCTGGCCGAGCGCGGCGCCCAGGTCGCCGTCCTCGACCTGGACCCGTCGCCGGTCGACAAGCCGCTGCTCGCCTACCGCGCGGACGTCACCGACGACGCGTCCGTGCGCCAGGCCGTTTCGGCGGCGGTCGCCGACCTCGGCGGGCTGGACGTCCTGGTCAACAACGCGGGCATCGGCGCCCAGGGCACCGTCGAGGACAACTCCGACGACGACTGGCACCGCGTCTACGACGTCAACGTCGTCGGCATGGTCCGCACCGCCCGCGCCTGCCTGCCCCAGCTGCGCGCCTCCGCGCACGCCGCGATCGTCAACACCTGCTCCATCGCCGCCACCGCGGGCCTGCCGCAGCGCGCCCTGTACAGCGCCACCAAGGGCGCCGTGTACTCCCTCACCCTCGCCATGGCCGCCGACCACGTCCGCGAGGGCATCCGCGTCAACTGCGTCAACCCGGGCACGGTCGACACGCCCTGGGTCGGCCGCCTCCTCGACGCCGCGCCCGAACCGGCCGCCGAACGCGCCGCCCTGGAGGCCCGCCAGCCCACCGGCCGCCTGGTCTCCGCGGCCGAGGTCGCGGGCGCCATCGCCTACCTGGCCGGACCTCTCTCCGGCGCCACCACGGGCACCGCGCTCGCCGTCGACGGCGGCATGCAGGGCCTGCGGCTGCGCCCGGTGGCCCGGTGAACCGGCTCGGCGGCAGCGGCGTCGAGGTCAGCGCCCTGTCCTTCGGCGCCGCCGCGATCGCCAACCTGTACTCCGAAGTCGGCGAGGCACAGGCGCACGACGCCGTGGAGGCCGCCTGGCAGCGGGGCATCCGTTACTTCGACACCGCCCCGCACTACGGCCTCGGCCTCTCCGAACGCCGCCTCGGCGCCGCCCTGCGTGACCGCCCCCGAGGCCAGTACACGATCTCCACCAAGGTGGGGCGCCGCCTGGAACCCTCGGACGGCACCGGCGACGACCTGGCCCACGGGTTCGCCGTGCCCGCCACCCACCGCCGCGTGTGGGACTTCAGCGCCGACGGCGTACGCCGCACCCTGGAGGCCAGCCTGGAACGGCTCGGCCTCGACCGCGTCGACGTCGTCTACCTCCACGACCCCGACGAGCACGCCGAAGAGGCCTTCCGGGAGGGCTATCCGGCCCTGGAGAAGCTCCGCGGCGAGGGCGTGGTCGGCGCGATCGGCGCCGGTATGAACCAGGCGGAGATGCTCACCCGCTTCGTCCGCGACACCGACGTCGACGTGGTGCTGTGCGCCGGCCGCTACACCCTGCTCGACCAGAGCGCACTCACCGACCTGCTGCCCGCGGCCCAGGAACGCGGCACGTCCGTCGTCATCGGCGGCGCCTTCAACTCCGGCCTGCTGGCGAACCCGCGGCCGGGCGCGACGTACAACTACACCGTCGCCCCCTCCGAGCTCGTCGAGCGTGCCCTGCGGCTGAAGTCCGTCGCCGACCGCCACGGCACCACGCTGCGCGCCGCCGCCCTGGCCTTCTGCGCCGCCCACCCGGCCGTCGCCAGCGTCCTCGTCGGGGCTCGCTCGGCGCACGAGGTCCGGGACTGCGCCCACCAGTTCGCCGCGCGCGTGCCCGGCGCGTTCTGGCATGACCTGCGCGCCGAGGGACTGCTGCCCGCCGACGCCCCCGTACCCCACGAGGAACCGTCATGAGAGTCGCCCTGCACACCAAGGTCCGCGCCGACCGCATCGCCGCTTACGAGGCCGCCCACCGCGAGGTCCCGGAGGAACTCACCGACGCCATCCGCGCCGCCGGTGCCACCTCCTGGACGATCTGGCGCAGCGGCACCGACCTGTTCCACGTCCTGGAGTGCGAGGACTACGCCCGTCTCCTCGCCGAACTGGAGAAGCTGCCGGTCAACGTCGCCTGGCAGGCCCGCATGGCCGAGCTGCTGGACGTCGTGCACGACTACTCCGGCGAGGGCGCCGACGCCGGCCTGCCGGTCGTCTGGGAGCTGCCGTCATGACCGTGGTCGACGCCCACCACCATGTGTGGGACCTGTCCGTACGGGACCAGGACTGGATCACCGGGCCCGAACTCCGGGCGCTGCGGCGCGACTTCACGATGAAGGAGCTCGAACCCGGGGCGAGAGCGGCCGGAGTGGACCGCACGGTCCTCGTGCAGACGGTCACCGTGCCCGAGGAGACCCCGGAGTTCCTGGCCCTGGCCGACGAGCACGACCTGATCGCGGGCGTCGTCGGCTGGACCGACCTCACCCGCCCCGGTGTCGCCGAGGAACTGGCCCGGCTGCGGGAACTCCCCGGCGGCCGCCACCTCAAGGGCATCCGCCACCAGGTCCAGGGCGAACCCGACCCGGAATGGCTGCTGCGCCCGGACGTACGCCGGGGACTGGCCGCCGTCGCCGACGCCGGACTGGTCTACGACCTCGTGGTCCTGCCCCACCAGCTCCCGGCCTGCGCGCGGGCCGCCGCGGAGCTGCCCGGCCTCACCTTCGTCCTGGACCACCTGGGCAAACCGCCCATCGCCTCCGGCGCCCTCGACCCCTGGGCGTCCGGCCTGCGCGCCCTCGCCGCCCTGCCCAACACGGTCGCCAAGCTGTCCGGCCTGGTCACCGAGGCCGACCTCGCGTCCTGGACCGTCGAGGACCTGCGCCCGTATGCCGACGTGGCCCTGGAGGCCTTCGGGCCGGACCGGCTGATGTACGGCTCGGACTGGCCGGTCTCCACCCTGGCGGCGCCGTACGGCGAGACCCTGGACATCACCCGCCGGCTGATCGACCCGCACGACCACACACAGATCCTCGCGACCACCGCCACCCGCGTCTACGGCCTCTGAACCGTCTCCGCCAGCCGCGTCGGCGGCAGGTACTCCCGTACGTACGTCCGCTCCCAGCACGCGCCCGTCTCCCGCAGCTCGCGCCACGTCGTGTAGCGGTAGCGGAACAGGCGGGCGCGTACGTACCGCGGGGGCTCGTCCGGCGGGAACGGCGATCGGCGCAGCAGCTTCAGCGTGGCCCGGTCGTTCTCCAGCAGCCGCTCCACCAGCGTGCCGAACCAGGATCCGGCGTAGGCGGGGGACAGGGCCGCGAACCACATCATCCAGTCCAGCCGCAGATGGTACGGCGCGAACTGGCGCGGCCAGCGCCGCGGGTCACCCGGCTTGCCCTTGAACTCGTACTCCCGCCACCGCGAGTCCGTACGCGGCACGTCGTCCGCGGTGCCCTCGACCACCACCTCGTAGCGGACCCGGCTCACACTGCCGAACGCCCCGTAGGTGTTGACCAGATGGACCGGGTCGAAGGAGCGGTTCATCACCTGGCGGCGGGAGAGCATGTTGCGGACCGGCTGGTAGCTGAGGCCCACGAGCAGCGCGGCCACCGCCAGCACCACGACCACGTACCAGAGCGGGGCCTCGGGCACGTCCGGCGGATCGGCCGGGAACCGTACCGCCGACAGGGCCAGCACGATCGTGATCCAGTTCAGCCAGGAGAAGTTGCCCGACAGCACCAGCCACAGCTGGGTGGCGATCATCAGCGCGGCGGCGGCCGTCGCGACCGGCTGCGGCGTGAACAGCAGGAACGGCACCACGAGTTGGGTGACATGGTTCGCGGCCACCTCGACCCGGTGCAGAGGCCTGGGCAGATGGTGGAAGAACCAGCTCAGCGGGCCCGGCATCGGCTGCGTCTCGTGATGGTGGTCCAGGCACGTCAGCTTCCGCCAGCACGCGTCGCCGCGCATCTTGATCAGCCCCGCGCCGAACTCCACGCGGAACAGGATCCACCGCAGCAGGAACAGCACGACGACCGGCGGCGCCACCTCGTCGTTGCCGAGAAACACGGTGAGGAAGCCGACCTCCAGCAGCAGCGACTCCCAGCCGAACGAGTACCAGGTCTGCCCGACGTTCACGATCGACAGGTACAGCACCCACGGCACCAGCCACAGCAGCATGCCGCCCCACAGCGGCAGCAGCGAGTCGAGCCCGGCCAGCAGCGCCGCCGACACGGCGCAGCCCGACCAGGCGCAGAGCGCGAAGAAGCGGTCCGAGTAGTGCAGCTGGAACAGGCTGGGAGCCCGCTTGAACGGCACCCGTTCGACGAACTCCGGCACCGGCAGCATGCCGCGCCGCCCGATCAGCGCGCGGAACTGCGACGCCGCCGTCAGGAACGCGACCAGATACACGGCGGCCAGCGCCCGCTGGAAGACCAGCCGGCTCAGCCAGTAGTCGGATGCGGTGAACCAGTCCACGGCCGTGCGCTCCTCCCGATGCCGCGCCGGAACCCAGTGTCACGCTCCGTGCGGCGCCGCTCCGGTTGCGTAACCCAAGTGAGTGAAGCAAACAATAGTGACGAATGGCCAGAAACGAGGCAGGAGGACTGGGTGCGGACACACACCGGGACCCTCGTCATGGCCTGTGTGCTCTCGACGGTGCTCCTCCTCTCGGGCTGCGGCACCGACAGTGACGGCGACGGCGACGACGCGGACGCCGGCGGAGAGCTCCTCCTCCAGCCGGCCGCGGCACAGGGACCGGACCCCTTCACGGACTCCACGGCCACCACGACGGCTACCCCGTCCCCCGCCCCGCGAACGCCGGGCAGAGCCGGCCCGGACGGCCCGTCCCGGATCTCCGCGGGCCTCGGCGGACTACGCTCGCTCTCCGGCGGGACACCCGGCCTGTACGGCGGTATCGAGCGGACCGGCAGCTGCGACATCGCGCGGCAGATCGGCCACCTCACCCGCGACCGGGCCAGGATCCGCGCCTTCGCCCGGGTCGCGGGCGTCTCCCCGGCGGCCGTCCCGGACTACGTGCGCCGACTGACCCCCCTCGTGCTGCGCGCCGACACCCGCGTCACCAACCACGGCTTCCGGGCCGGACGGGCGGGCGGCTACCAGTCCGTCCTCCAGGCGGGCACCGCCGTCCTCGTCGACGACCGGGGCCTGCCGCGCGTCCGCTGCGCCTGCGGCAACCCGCTGCGTCCGCCGGTGGCGATGCGGGGCACGCCGCGCGGCCAGGGCACCCCCTGGCCCGGCTACCGGCCCGGCGAGGTGATCGTCGTGACCCCGGCCCCGCAGGTGATCACCGACTTCACGATCATCGACGTCGCCGCCCGCACCTGGATCGAACGGCCGACCGGCCACGACGTACGCCACGACCGGGCCCTGCCGCCACCGCTCTGGGCGCAGCAGCCCCCGGCGTCCCGCGCACCCTCGCCCTCGGCCCCGGGCGAATCCGACGTCACCCCGCGCGAGCCCCGCGTGGCTCCGCCCGAGTCCGGCCTATCCCCGGGCGTGGGCAGTACGGCTCCCCGGGACGCGGGCTCCCCGGCGGACGCGGTGCCACCGCCGATCGACGCGTCCGTACCACCGCCCGACGAGACCGACCCGCTTCCCGACGAACCGGCTGCGGCGGACCCGGGCCGCTCCGAGGAGGTCGGCCCCGACACCGTGCCGGACAGCCCCGACCTGCCCGACGGAGCCGGTCTGATCCCCGATGGCGACTGACGATCGGTCCGGCCCGGCGGCCCGTACGCCCGGCACATCGGTCGAAGAATCGGATGATTCCTGGCAAGGTAGCCCCATGGCTGACCGGGGAGGGAGCTCCCTGTCACTCCCGGACGACTGGCCCGCCCACCCGGACGCGATCCTCGCGCTCAACCGGATGGGCAGTTTCGACTGGGATCTTGACACCGGCCTGATGCAGATGGACGCCCAGGCCCACGACGTCTTCGACGTGCGCCTCGACGAGTACGACGACCGCCCCGAGACGCTCGCCAAGCGGGTCCCGCCCGGCGAGGCGCGGCGCCTGGACACCGCGGTCTCCCAGGCACTGAAGGACGGCAGCGAGAACTACGGCGCCTACTTCCGCATGCGCCGCCGCGACGGCACCCTGCGCTGGACCCACACCCAGGGCTACATCCGGCGCGACGACACCGGACGGCCCCGCCGCATCATCGGCATCGTCCGGGACGCCACCCGGGAACTCGGCGAGAGCGAGGCCCGCCTCGACCAGGCCGCCCGGGACGAGGCCCGCCGGGAGCAGACCAGCGTCGTCGAACTCACCACGGCCGCCCTCGCCCACGCCCGCACCGTCCAGGACGTCATCGACGTCCTGAAGGACACCCACGGCCTCATTCACCTGGGCGCCACCAGCCTGGTCATGGGCCTGGTCGAGGCCGGGCGCATCCGCCTGGTCGCCGAAGGGCCCTCGGACAGCTTCGTGCCCGGCACCCGCGTCACCCGGATCGACGAGCCCTACCCGATGAGCGAGGCCGTGCGGACCCTCGGCCCCTGCTTCATCGAATCGCCGGAGGAGTTCGCCGAGCGCTACCCGATCCTGTGGCCGCACATCACCGACCTGAACATCACCTCGGCCGCCTATCTGCCGCTCATCGTCCAGGCCCGGCCCATCGGCGCGATGGGCCTGCTCTACAGCGACCGGCACGGCTTCACCCCCGAGGAGCGCAACATCCTCGTCGCCCTCGGCAGCAGCATCGCGCAGAGCCTGCAGCGGGCCATGTTCTACGAGCAGGAGAGGGATCTCGCGCAGGGGCTCCAGCAGGCCATGCTGCCCCGGACCATCCCGAGCGTGCCCGGCGCCGACGTCGCCGTCCGCTACCGCGCCGCCAGCGCCGGCGGCTCCGTCGGCCGGGACATCGGCGGCGACTGGTACGACCTCATCCCGCTGCCCGGCGGCCGGGTCGGCGCCGTCATCGGCGACGTCCAGGGCCACGACACGCACGCGGCCGCCGTCATGGGCCAGCTGCGCATCGTGCTGCGCGCCTACGCCGCCGAGGGGCACACCCCGGCCACCGTCATGGCCCGCGCCTCCGTCTTCCTGCACGAACTCGACACCGACCGCTCCGCGACCTGCCTCTACGCCGAGGCCGACCTGTCCACGGGCGTGGTCCAGGTGGTCCGGGCCGGTCACCTCGACCCGCTCGTACGCCACACCGACGGCTCCTGCCGCCGCGTCACCGTCCCGGGAGGTCTGCCGCTCGGCCTGTCCGCCGAGTTCGGCCGCCTCGACTACCCGGTGGGCACCGTGGAGCTCGACCCCGGCGACACCCTGCTGCTGTGCACCGACGGCCTGGTGGAGCAGCCCGGCGCCGACCTCGACGACGGCATGCGCACCCTCACCGCGCTCGTCGCCACCGGCCCCGACGACGTACGCGACCTCGCCGACCGGCTCATCGACGTGGCCGCCGAGCGCTGCGGCGACGACGACGTGGCGCTGCTCCTGCTGCGCCGGCGCGGCCCCGACGGCCCGCAGTCCGGCCGCCGGCTCCAGCGGCACGTGGCCCCGGGCGACCCGGCGGCCCTGGCCGAGGCCCGGCACATGATCCGCACCGCGGTCGGCGTCTGGGGAGCCGGGGACCGCGCCGACGAGATCGAACTGGTCGCCGACGAGCTGATCACCAACGCCCTGATGCACACCGAGGGCTCCGCGATCGTCACCCTGCGGGCCCTCACCGGCTCCGGGCCCCGGCTGCGCGTCGAGGTCGAGGACTCCTCCAGCGCCCTGCCGCGCCGCCGCGAGGCGGGCGAGTCGGGCGTCTCCGGGCGGGGCCTGCTGCTGGTGGAGCTGCTGACCGACGTGTGGGGCGTGGAGGCGCGCGGCGGCGGCAAGGCCGTCTGGTGCGAGTTCGTGGTGCCCGACCACGACTGACCCCACGTGGCACTCTGGACCTATGCCGGAACTCCCCGAGGTCGAGGCGCTCAAGGACTTCCTGACCGAGCACCTCGTCGGCCACGAGATCGTCCGGGTGCTGCCCGTCGCGATCAGCGTCCTGAAGACGTACGACCCGCCCCTGTCCGCGCTGGAGGGACACGAGGTCGCCGCCGTACGCCGGTACGGCAAGTTCCTCGACGTCGCGACCGCGGACGGCCCGCACTTCGTGACGCACCTGGCCCGCGCGGGCTGGCTGCACTGGAAGGACCGCCTGCCCGACGGCCCGCCCCGCCCCGGCAAGGGCCCCCTCGCGCTGCGCGTGGCCCTGGAGACCGGCTCCGGCTTCGACCTGACCGAGGCCGGCACCCAGAAGCGGCTCGCCGTGTACGTCGTGGGGGACCCGCAGGAGGTCCCGGGCGTCGCCCGGCTCGGCCCGGACCCCCTCGCCGACGACTTCGACGAGCAGCGCTTCGCGGAACTCCTGGCCGGTGAACGGCGGCAGCTCAAGGGCGCGTTGCGCGACCAGAGCCTGATCGCGGGCGTGGGCAACGCCTACAGCGACGAGATCCTGCACGCGGCGAGGATGTCGCCCTTCAAGCTGGCCGCGTCCCTGACCGCGGAGGAGACCCAGCGGCTGTACGCGGCCCTGCGCGACACGCTCACGGAGGCGGTCGAACGCTCCCGGGGCGTGGCGGCCGGGCGGCTGAAGGCCGAGAAGAAGAGCGGCCTGCGCGTCCACGGCCGTACCGGCGAGCCCTGCCCGGTGTGCGGCGACACCGTGCGGGAGGTGTCCTTCAGCGACTCGTCGCTGCAGTACTGCCCGACCTGCCAGACGGGCGGCAAGCCGCTGGCGGACCGCAGGATGTCCCGGCTGCTGAAGTGACGCGCCGTCACCGGGCCGGGGGCGACCACTCGAACATGAGGATGGTCGCGTCGTCCCGGAGCCGGCTGCCGGACGAGTCGAGGATGGAGTGGATGAGCCGCCGCAGTGTCTCGGGCGCCAGCTCGCCCGCGGCCGTCGCCCGGATGATGTAGTCGGCGAACTGCTCAAGACCGAACTCCGCGCCGTCGACGGCCCTGGCCTCGGTGACCCCGTCGCTGTACATCAGGACCCGGTCGCCGGGCTTCAGAGCGATCTCGTGCGTCCGCCGGTTCAGCCCGGCCAGCCGGGACGGCAGCCCCATCGGCGGTTCCGGCTCGCGTCGCATGGCGTCGACGTCCGGCCGTCTGTCCCGGATGAGCAGCGGGGTGGGGTGCCCGCAGTTGCACCACCGCAGCACTCCGGAGACCAGGTCCAGCTGGGCCAGGACCCCCGTGCAGAACTGGTCGGGGAGCCACTGCGCCAGCGCGTCGTCCACACTTCGCACCAGGTCGGGCAGGTCCGCCCCGGCCCGCCGGGCATTGCGGCTCGCGGCCAGGGACACGGCCGTGGTGAGACCGGAGGCCAGGTTGTGTCCCATGGCGTCGAGGACCGTGGCGTGCAGGGTCGTCTCGGTGAGGGAGTGGTCGAAGGCGTCGCCGCCGAGCTCGTACGCCGGCTCCAGCACGGCCGTGGACACGACGTGCGCGGTGCCGATCGTGCGCGGCGGCAGGAAGGCCCGCAGCATCTCGGCGGGCAGACGCATCGGTCTGGTGCGCGTGAGCCGGACGAAGGAGTCCTGGTACGCCCGGGTGGAAGTGATCATCATGGCGAGGAGCGAGGCCAGGGCCTTGCCGCGGCGCAGCACGGCCGGGGTCAGCGAGGCGGAGTGCACGGCGAGGACGCCGAGGCGTTCCGCGCCGTCCACGAGGGGGACCCAGGCCGTCATGCCGCCCGACTCGGACTCCTCCACGCGCAGGGACTGGGTGCGGTAGGTCCAGCCGGCGAGCGAGTCGTCGACGAGCAGAGGTGAGGCCACGTCGGTGAGCGGCACGAGCCGGCGCTGCTGGATGTCGGCGAGGTACACCGCGGAGTGCTGGAGCCCCAGGGCCTCGGTGCAGCGGGCCACCGCGGTGGTCAGGTCCAGCGTCCTGTTCCGCGGATCGGCGAGGTACTCCTCCAGGCGGCCGTCGCCGTCCTCTGACGCCGCCACCTCGCCTCCCCTCGTCGGGACCGCGCACACCCGGCTGCCTCCCGGGTGCGCCAACCAGCAGTCTCACACCGGGCCACGCGGGGTGCCCGGCGACAGGGGCGGACGGACGACACGCCTCAGCGCGGCTGAAGCTTCACGAGGACCTCCCCGGACGCCGAGCGGACCTCGTAGCGGGCGGTCTCGTCCGGGTGCTTGGACGAGCTGGCCATCATCGTGTTGGGGTGGGTGTCGTGCCCGGGGCCGTGCCAGCTGGTCGCGGTCTCCTCGGTGCCGTCGCGGCCGACGATGACCAGGTGGCAGGAGCGGGGTCCGGACGCGTCCTTGACCTTCAGCTCGACCTGGCTGCCCGAGGCCTTGTCCTCGACGGTGACCTGGGCCCAGACGCCCGACCGCGCGTCGGTCGCCGCGACCGTCACGGGTCCCTCGTCCGCGCTGCTGTCCTCGGCCATCATCGCGACGCCGGGTACGGACACCGCGAACACCACCGAGGCGGCCAGGGCGAACAGCAGGCGTCTGCGTCCGGCCCGGCGCCTCGTCGCCACCTCGGCCAGCAGCCGGTCCAGCATGCGCGGCCCGGGCTGCGCCATCGGGTGCACGAACCGTGGTGTCGCCCGCCGGTACAGCATCAACTGCCGTGTCGTCACGCCGAATTCCGTCACCTCTGCAGCGCACCGAGGGCACTCCATGAGGTGGTCCTCGAAGCGGAATGCTTCCGCCTCGTCCAGCACGCCGAGCGCGTAGGCGCCGACGTCGCGATGCCTTTCCAGGGACCTCATGCCGAATCCTCGTGCCGTTGGGTGCGGGTGGGGTTACTCCTTGCTCCCACCGGTACGGACCAGGCAGCGGAATCACTCAAGCCGGTGACACAATCGCAACCTATGGATTCGGAGCCCTCCGCCCGGCGGATTGGTCCGAGGACGCGGAAATCTAAAAAAGATGGATCGCGAGGTGTCCCAGCGGCAGTCCGAGCTGCCAGGCGGGCGTCCAGACCTTCGGCCCCTCGTCCTCCCCGACCACCGGAGCACCGCCCGGCACCGCGTTCAGATCGGGCGCGAGCAGCTCCGTCTCCTGCAGCCAGCGCCAGGCCTCGTCCGCCAGATCCAGGTCCGGCGCGGGCCGCCCCGACTCCGCGGCCACGACGGCCAGCTCGGTCAGCCGCCCGCGCACCCACTCCTGCCACGGCTGGTCGTACGCGGTCAGTGACAGCCACGTCTCCAGCTGGGTGACGACCCTGATGCCGGACAGCTCTCCGTCGGTGTCGGAGAGGAAGATGGTCAGCGCCAGGGCGTCCCGCCCCGCCCGGAACTCGAAGGACGTCGGCGGCATGAGATCGCCGGTCCGCAGCAGCTCGTCGGCGATGTACTCGGCGTACAACCACGCCATGGGGACGGTCAGTTCACCGTCGGCACCGTCCGTGCTCTCTTCACCTCTGTGCAGCATCCCTTCCTGCCTTCCTCCGGTACGTGCGCGTCGCCCGACACCGGGCCCCGGGGGCGCTGTCGGCCCTCTCCGGAACACGGATGAGAACAGCCGATTACTCAACCGGGGTGTTCAGCAAGGCGCTTTACGGAGGCTTGACCCAGCCATTGGTTTCAGCGCAGGTCGGCGGCGTATCCGGGAAGCACCCGGCGCAGGGCGCGCAGCGCGTAGTACGCGCGGGACTTCACGGTACCGGGCGGGATCCCGAGGGCCGTCGCGGCTTCCGCCACACTCGCCCCCTGGAAGTACACGAGCACCAGGACTTCACGGTGCTCCGGAGTGAGTGTCTTCACAGCCTGGCGGACGTCGAGCATCGCCGCGGCCCGCTCGGCGTGGTCGGAGATGACCCGCGCGTTCTCCAGCACCGCGTCGCCGACCTCGGCCGGACGCGCCTGCCGGGCCCGCCGGGCGTCGATCGCGAGCCGCCGCCCGACGGTCATCAGCCAGGGCCGTACGGACTCGAAGTCGTCGGCGCGCAGGGCCTCGGGGTGCTGCCAGGCGCGTACGAGCGTCTCCTGCACCAGGTCCTCCGCGCGCTGCCGGTCGCCGTCGCAGAGCCGGAGCAGCAGCGCGAAGAGGGGCCGGCCGTGCTCCCGCTGCAGTGCGGCGAGCTCGTGCTCGGCGGTCGTCCCGTTCGTAAGAGTGGATCCGGCCGTCATGGCCGTATGCCACAGCAGGGCACAGCCGGGGGACAGGGCACGTACCCGCCCGTGCGGCGGACGGTCGATCGCGTCGACGAACGGTTCGACGAACGGTCACCGCGCCCGGACCGGTGCGTTCCGGACGGGCTAATGGGCGTGTCGGAGCCGCGTGGGACGGCATGAGCCTTCTTTCCTGATGGTGCGTAAATACGACCACAACGCCCACAGTGGGGTGAATGGCATGATCGCACGCAGTCGGCAGATGGCCCTGGCCCTGACCGTCGTCCTCGCCGCGGGAGCGGCCTGCCAGGCCCGCGGCAGCCACGAACCGCGCGGCCCGGGACGCCCGGCACCGTCCACCGGCATGCCCCGCGGCTTCACACTGGTCGCCTCCGGCGACGTCCTCCCGCACAGCTCGATCATCGACCGGGCCCGCTTCGACGCCGGCGGCACCGGCTACGACTTCCGGCCGATGCTCGCGGGGATCCGCTCCGTCGTCTCCCGCGCGGATGTGGCCCTGTGCCACATGGAGACCGTCTACGGGGAGAACGGCGCCTACACCGGCTACCCCACCTTCAAGTCCCCGCCCGAGGTGGCCCAGGCCCTCGCCGTCACCGGCTACGACGGCTGTTCCACCGCCTCCAACCACACCCTGGACGACGGCGCCGACGGCATCCGCCGCACCCTCGACGCCCTCGACCGCGCGGGCGTACGGCACGCCGGCTCGGCACGCGCCGAGGAGGAGGCGCGCACCGTGACGGTCCTCCAGGCGGGCTCGGCGAAGATCGCCCACCTCGCCTACACCTACGACACCAACGGGATCCCGCTGCCGGCCGGACAGCCCTGGGCCGTGAACCTCATCGACGAGGGCACGGTCCTCGCGGACGCCCGGGCCGCGCGCCGGGCGGGCGCCGACGTGGTCGTCGTCTCCCTGCACTGGGGCACCGAGTGGCAGGACGCGCCCGACGACCAGCAGGTGGCCCTGTCCCGGAACCTCACCGCCGCGCGCAGCGGCGGACGCCCCGACATCGACCTGATCCTCGGCACCCACGCACACGTCCCGCAGGCGTACGAGAAGGTCAACGGAACCTGGGTGATCTACGGCATGGGCGACCAGATCGCCGGCGAGATGACCAACCACCAGGGTGCCAAGGACCCGCGCGGCAACCAGTCCACCCTCGGCCGCTTCACCTTCGCCCCACCCGCACGGCAGGGCGGCCGCTGGGAGGTGACGAAGGCCGAGTTCGTCCCGCAACTGTTCGACGTCGACGCCGGCCGGGTCGTGAACCTCAACCGGGCGATCGCCCAGGGCGCCGACGGACAGGCCGTCCGCGACCGCATCCGGGACGTCGTACTCGGCAGGGGCGCGGCCGGGGACGGACTGGTGATGGGGGAGTAGGCCGGGAGCGTCGCCCGGCCGTGCGCCCGTGGCCGCCTCAGGGGGCCACGGCGTAACTCAGGTGGTGCGCGACGAGGGAGGCGGGCCGCAGCCGCAGCCACACCGTCCCGCGCAGCGCCGGATCGTCGTGGAGGTGGTCCAGAACGGGTCCTCCTCCCAGAGGAACCAGACGGGGCGGACCGTCGGCCCGTTGGTGGCGAGGCGTGCGGTGAGGGGCCGGCGCAGGAAGGCGTCCACGTCGAACGCGTAGGAAGTCACGGCAGCATCCTCGGGTGCGTGCGACCTCGTGCCCACCGACCAGGGACCCAGGTCCCGTTACGGCACCACCGTCACCGGCCACCGCCCGGCCTTCACCAGCCGCACCGCCACCGAGCCGACGATCCGGTGGCCCGCCTGCTCGGACGCGCCCACGACCACGGCGTCCGCCTTGAGTTCGTCGGCCGCCTGCACCAGGCCGTTGTACGGATCGCCGGGGAACGTGTGGAACTCCCAGCGGACCTCGAATATCCCCTTGAGCCGTTCGGCCGCGTCCCGGATCTGTGCGACCAGGTCCTCGGCTATCTCGTCGGTCGTCTCGGCCACCGGCGCCCCGAGCGCCGCCCCCGCCGCCAGCACCGGCTGCACATACACCACGGCGAGCAGCGCGTGCTGCCGCCGGGCCAGGCCAGAGGCGTAGGCCGCGGCCCGCAGGGAGGAGTCGGAGCCGTCCACTCCGACGAGGATCACCTTCGGCCCGTCCGTGCCCCGCTCGAACTGATGGGCGTGCTGTTCCGTCACGCCGCGAGGCTATCGGAGACCCCCACCCCGGCCACCGGCCGGGAGCGCTCGACGGGCGAGAAGAGGCGGGTGTTCCTAGAGTCGAAAGCATGAGTGCCATCGCGGACGCCGGGACGGCCGAGAAGGACACCGGGGGACCGATACGCCGGCCCCGCGGCCGGGGCCACGGCCTCCTGGGCCGGGTACCCGAGGGCTTCGCGGTCTTCTTCGGCGTCCTCGGCCTGTTCTGCGCCCTGCTGGCGCTCATCCCACCGCTGCGCACCGGACTGCGCCCGCTCGTCCGCTTCCTGGACCTGCTGCTCGTCCCCGTCAGCGCCAACCTCGCCTACGCGGTCTTCCTGTTCCTGCTCGCCGCCGCGACCGGCGCCCGCAAGAAGATCGCCTGGTGGCTGGTCGTCGTCTACCTGGGCCTGCTGGTCCTGTCCGACATCGTCGGCATGGCCGTCGGCGAGTTCGCCGAATCCGTCCCGTCCTTCGTGGTGTGCGGCCTCGCCCTGGCCCTGCTGATCGTCGCCCGCGGGGAGTTCTACGCCGCCTCCCGCCGCGCCGCCGTACGCCGCGCCCTCGCCGTCCTGGTGGCCGGGCTGGTCGTGGCGATCCTGGCGGGCTGGGCCCTGGTGGCGGCCTTCCCCGGCACACTGCCCGGCAACCAGCGCCTGGCCTGGGCCGCGAACCGGGTCCTGGGCGGCCTGGTGCCCGCGGGCAGCTTCGACGGCCGCCCGCCGCACGCCCTGTACTTCCTGCTCGGCCTGTTCGGCGCGCTCGCCCTGCTGAACGCCGCCGCAACCCTCTTCCGCTCCCAGCGCCTGGAAGCCGCCCTGCACGACGACGAGGAGGCCCGCATCCGCGCCCTCCTCGGCCGCTACGGCGACCAGGACTCCCTCGGCTACTTCGCCACCCGCCGCGACAAGGCCGTCGTCTTCTCACCCAGCGGCAAAGCCGCCGTCACCTACCGCGTCGAGGCCGGGGTCTGCCTGGCCAGCGGCGACCCGGTCGGCGACCGGGAGGCCTGGCCGCACGCGATCGCCGTCTGGCAGGACGTGGCCCGCCGGTACGCCTGGGTACCGGCCGTGATGGGCGCCTCCGAAGAAGGCGCCCGGGCGTTCGTGCGCGCCGGACTCGGCGCGCTCCAGCTCGGCGACGAGGCGATCCTGCACGTCCTCGACTTCGACCTCGACGGCCGCGACATGCGCGTCACCCGCCAGGCCGTCAACCGCGTCCGCCGCACCGGCGCCGGCTGCCGCGTCCGCCGCCACTCCACCCTGAGCGAGGAGGAGATGCGGCAGATCGTCGAACGGGCCGACGCCTGGCGCGACACCGAGACCGAACGCGGCTTCTCCATGGCCCTGGACCGGCTCGGCGACCCGGCCGACGGCGACTGCCTCCTCGTCGAGGCCCACGACAAGGACGGCCGGCTCCTCGCCCTGCAGTCCTTCGTGCCCTGGGGCAAGGACGGCGTCTCCCTGGACCTGATGCGCCGTGACCGCACCGCCCCCAACGGCGTCATGGAGTTCATGGTCGCCGAACTGTGCCACGCCGCCCCGAAACTCGGCGTGCGCAAGGTCTCGCTGAACTTCGCCGTGTTCCGCTCCGTGTTCGAGGAGGGCGCCCGCATCGGCGCCGGACCGGTGCTCCGCCTCTGGCGCCGCCTGCTGCTGTTCTTCTCCAAGTGGTGGCAACTGGAGGCCCTGTACCGGTCCAACGCCAAGTACCGCCCCGAGTGGTACCCCCGCTTCCTCTGCTACGCGGAGGCCGCCTCCCTCGCCAAGGTCGGTCTCGCCTCCGGCATCGCCGAGGGATTCGTCTCCGTACCGTCGATGCGCAAGTTGTGGGGAAGAGGGCACCCGAAGGGCGGACAGCGGCCCGTCACCACGGAGGGGCTGCCGTCACTGGCGGCGCTCGGCCTCGCCGGAGGGGACGGGACCGAGCCCGCCGACCCTCTCTCCGGCCTGTCCGACCAGGTCCGTGTCCGGCACCGCAAGCTCGACCGGCTGCGCGCCGCCGGCACCGACCCCTACCCCGTGGGCATCCCGGCCCGCACCCACACCCTCGCCGAGGTCGCGAAGGGCGAACAGGTCACCGTCGCCGGCCGGATCATGCTGGTCCGCGACTTCGGCGGCATCGTCTTCCTCGTCCTGCGCGACTGGTCGGGCGACCACCAACTCGCCCTCACCCGCGACCGCTCCGGCGACGCCCTCGACCGCTTCACCACCGACACCGACATCGGCGACCACATCACCGCCACCGGCCGGGCGGGCGTCAGCGACCGGGGCGAGCCGACCGTGTTCGTCACCGACTGGCAGCTCACCGGCAAGTGCCTGCGCCCCCTGCCCGACAAACGCCGGGGCCTCGCCGACCCCGAGGCCAAGGTCCGCCGCCGCTATCTCGACCTGGTCGCGAGCCCCGACGCCCGCGAGGTGATCCGCGCCCGCTCCACCGCCGTCCAGGCCCTGCGCCAGGGCCTGCTGGAACGCGGCTACCTCGAGGTCGAGACGCCGATGCTCCAGCAGATTCACGGCGGCGCCAACGCCCGCCCCTTCACCACCCACATCAACGCCTACGACCTCGACCTGTACCTGCGCATCGCCCCCGAGCTGTACTTGAAGCGGCTGTGCGTGGGCGGCCTGGAGAAGGTCTTCGAACTGGGCCGCACCTTCCGCAACGAGGGCGTCTCCTACAAGCACAACCCCGAGTTCACGATGCTGGAGGCCTACCAGGCCTTCGCCGACTACGACGTGATGCTCGACCTCGTCCGCGAACTCGTCCAGGGCGCCGCCACCGCCGCCTTCGGCGCCCCCGTGGCCCACAAGGACGGCAAGGAGTACGACATCTCCGGGCAGTGGCCCGTCAAGACCGTCCACGGCGCCATCAGCGAGGCCCTCGGCGAGGAGATCCACCCCGGCACCGACCTGCCCGAGCTGCTCCGGCTGTGCGACCGCGTGGGCGTGCCGTACACCGCCGACGACGGCCCCGGCGACGTCGTCCTGGAGATGTACGAGCGGCTCGTCGAGGAGCGGACCCAGCTGCCCACCTTCTACAAGGACTTCCCGACCGACGTCTCCCCGCTCACCCGGCAGCACCGCACCGACCCGCGCCTCGCCGAACGCTGGGACCTCGTCGCCTTCGGCACCGAACTGGGCACCGCCTACTCGGAGCTGACCGACCCCGTCGAGCAGCGCCGCCGCCTCACCGCCCAGTCCCTGCTCGCCGCCGGCGGCGACCCCGAGGCGATGGAACTCGACGAGGACTTCCTCGACGCCCTCGAATACGCCATGCCGCCCACCGGCGGCCTCGGCATCGGCGTCGACCGGCTGGTCATGTTCCTCACCGGACTGACGATCCGGGAGACCCTGCCGTTCCCCCTGGTGCGCCGCCGCTGACCCGTCTGCGTGGGCCGTGCGGGTGAAACGGCGCCGCCGCACCGGTGTTGCTCAGGTGCGCCGGTCTCCCGCCGGGCGACTCATGAGTCATGAAGAAGGATCAGTTGCTCACCCGTCGCCGGGTGTTGCTCGCCGGCACCGGCGCCGTGGGCGTCGCCGTCACGGCTGGTGTGTTCGCGGGGGTCACCGGGGGCGGCCCCGCCGGGACCGTCCCGGTCGCCGGGCCCCAGGCCCGCCGCCCGCTCAGCTCCTCCGCGTACCGGCTCCAGCCCCTGACCGGATACGGCCCGCCGCACGCCGCGCCCCGCCGGACCCTGGTACGCCGCGCACCGCTGCTGCGCTTCTCCGAACGCGGCCGCCACATGGTGCTGACCTTCGACGACGGACCCGATCCCCGCTACACCCCGGCCGTCCTGGACACCCTCGCCAAGTACGACGTGCGCGCGATGTTCTTCGTGTGCGGCGGGATGGTCGCCGACAACAAGGAACTGCTGGCCCGGATGGCCGAAGAGGGCCATGCCGTCGGGAACCACACCTGGTCCCACCCGCTGCTCACCCGCCTCACCCGCAGGGAGATCCGCGCCGAGATGGAACGCACCTGCGACGTCATCGAGGATGCCTACGGGGAGCGCCCCGAGTGGTTCCGCGCCCCCTACGGCGCCTGGAACCGGACCGCGTTCCGGCTCGGCGCCGGACTCGGCATGGAACCCCTCGCCTGGACGGTCGACACCCTCGACTGGACGACCCCAGGCACCCGGTCCATCATCCGCCGGGTGGAGAACGGCGCCGCCCCCGGCGTCGTGGTGCTCTCCCACGACGCCGGGGGCGACCGCTCGCAGAGCGTGCGGGCCCTGCAGCGCTATCTGCCCGAACTGCTGGACGCCGGCTACCACATCTCCGTCCCCCGGCGGCATTACGCGTGAAAGGCACCGTCAGGCATTCGCCCGCCCGGGCGGGAACGCTCAGCGCACCTCGACCGCGCGGGCGAAGGCCACGACATTGCCCGCGTAGCCGTTCTGCTGGGAGAAACCGCCGCCGCAGGTGATGACCCGCAGTTCCGCCGCGCCCTTGGACGCGTACACGCGGTCGCCGGGGAAGTTGTCCTTCTCGAACACCTCGATGCCGTAGATCTCGAACACGACGGTCTTTCCGTCCTGCCGGGCGATCTCGACACGGTTCCCCTTCTTCAGGGCGCCGAGCGCGTAGAACACGGCAGGGCCCAACTGGTTGTCGACATGGCCGACGACGACCGCGGTGCCCTTCTCGCCGGGGGTGACCGCCCCGGTGAACCAGCCCGCCAGGTTCGGGTCCTCCGGCGGGGGCGCGCCGACCCAGCCGTCCGCGTCCAGGCCCACGGGAATGATCGGCGTGTCGACCTGGATCGCCGGGATCCTGACCCGGTCCGGGAGGGAGTAGGGCAGGGGCTGTACGGTCCCGGCGAAGGTGGCGCCGGGCACCCTGCTGTCCGTCGCGGCCGCCGTCGCCGGTTGCGGCGGACCCTCGTCGAACTCCCCCGAACCATTCCGGATGAGGGCGAGGCCGGTCAGCAGAACCAGCGCTATCACGCCCCACGGGGCGCGCTTCCTCGGCCGCGCCTCCTCTTCCGCCTGGGCCAGCTCGGACGCAGACATTCGCCATCCCCTCTCGACGCGGCCGTCGCCGTGTCTTTCGCGCATACCAGAACGCTAAGTGCCGCGCACGAAACCGGCGACGGGGCGGGGGCGAACGGGTGGCCATGGCCGGTAAGGGGTGGCCCGGCTATTTCAGGTGAGCCATCCGAGTTGCCGCCGCGAGGAAATTTCTGACGGTCCGTGACCTGCGGCGATATCCGATTGCGTGGATTTCCCGCGGTATCCGCTCTCACCAGGACGGACCATTCCCGAAATGCGGGTCCGGGCACGGCAACTGACTGTCTTTCTGGGAGGCGCTTTCTCGCCGATCGACCGGGGACGGGTCCCGGGGCGTCTTCCGCGGAGGTTCACATGCGTAACACTCGTGCTCTGGCGGTCGCCGGCGCAGCGGTCGCAGCCCTCGGGCTCTCCGCCCCCGCGGCCGTCGCGTGGGACAGACCGAGCAACATCGTCGCCCTGCCCAGCGTGATCGCCCGCGGCGGTCAGCTGACGATCACGGTCGACGGCTGCCGCAACGGCGGTGTCGCGACCTCCAACGCGTTCTCGCCGACCAGGCTCTCGCCCATCCGCGGCGCCAACGAGACGGCGAGGGGCACCGCCACGATCAACAACAACGCCCGCCCGGGTCCGTACGACATCACGGTCAGGTGCGACGGCAGGACCCTGACCAAGCCGCAGGCCTTCACCGTCATCGGCGGTGTCCGCGGCGGTATCGGCGGCAGCAGCACCACCGGTGCGACGCCGACCGACGTGGCCATCGGCGGCGGCCTCGTGACGGCGGCGGCCGTCGGCGGCGGCGTGTTCTGGATGCGCCGCCGGGCCGAGCGGCGCGTCTGAGGCCTCGCTTCCGGCTCCTTCGGCGAGCCGCATCGCACGTGAACGGTCTTCGCCCCGGACCCTCGAGGGCCCGGGGCGAGGACAGGACCCGCGGGCGGCATCCGCGTCGGGCCGGTCAGCCGGCTTCCTCGTCGGTGCGGCGGCGGGCGAGGTGGTACGTCGTCCCCAGCGCGCCGGCGATCAGCGCGACGCCGAGGCCGATCTCCTTGAGGTCGAAGCCCGCGAGGGTGCCGCCCTCTCCGGCGTGCGCGCCCTTCGACGGGTGGCGGTGGTGGTCCCCCGGGTGGTGCGGGGAGTGGTCCGTCGGCCGGTGTGTGGGGTGATGGGTCGGACGGCCGCCGGCGATGGTCAGGCGCGCGGTGCCGCTCGACTCGTCACAGACGAACTCCACGTCGTACACGGCGCCGGGCTTGGCGTCCCAGTCGACCACCGCCCGCGCCGACGACTCCCTGGGCGGGATGGCCACCAGGTCGAAGACCGGTGAGGAGACCACGGCCTCTCCCCGGCACGCCGCGTTGCGGACCACCCGCAGCGTGACCCTTTCGCCCGCCGCGACGGTGGAGGGCTCGACAGCGAAGCCGAAATCGGTCCGGACCGCCGCGTAGGCGGTCGGCATGCAGGAGGCGAGGGCGCCGGCGCCCAGCAGTACGGCCGAAGCGACGCGTATCGCGCGCATGGTGACCTCCGGGTCCCCGAGGAGCAGTCGCGGACCTGTTCCGCTCACGTCAGACATGCACCTCGATGCCCGAAACGCTAGGAAGGGGTGCGCCGTAGCGCGATCGCAGTAGCGCGAATGGGGCACGCGTGTGGGCCGCCCGGGGGAACCCCGCTACGCGGCCGGGGGACGGCGACGGCGTGTCGCGCGCCCCCCGGCCCGGATCCGTGGTGCGGGCGCCGTCAGTCCCCGGCGCCCGGGAAGAGGTTGAGGAACGGGTCCGCCGACGCGGTCACGCCTCTGCTGTACGGCGAGTCGAAGTCCCAGATCAGGAACAGCAGGAAGGCGATCAGCGCGGAGAACAGCCCGGCGAGGACCATTTCACGTGTCGTTCTGCGGATCTGCAGGGCGAAGATCATCCCGATGGTGATGACGGCTCCGGCGATCAGCCCGAACCACACCACGCCCGGCATGGTCTCCCCGGTCGACTCCGCCCGGGCGATCCGGGCCTGGTTGGCCGCGGTCACCTGGTCGAGGAGCGGCTGGTAGGCCTGGGCCTGGAAGTCCGTCTTCGGCTCGTAGTCGGTGACGTCCTGGCGGACGCGCTCGAAGAGCCGGTGGCCGCGCTCGGTGACACGGCCCTCGTCGGCCATGGTGTCCCACTCGGTGGTGACGACGTGTCCCACATAGGCCTCGATGTCGTTCCGGATCCGGTCGCGTGCGTCGGGCGGGTAGACCCGGACCCGCTCCGAGATCTCGTGCAGCGCCGTGGCCTCGGCCTGGACGTGGTCCTGGGCGGCGCTGCGCCCCTCCCAGACACCGGCGATCGCCAGGCCCAGGACGATGGCGTACACCACGCCGATCCACATCGTCATGTACTCGATGACGTCCGGGGTCTCACTGGGGTCCTCGTCGTCGGACGCCGTGCGGTGGCGTACGAGGGTGATGATGACCACCACGGCGCAGGCGGCCAGCATCGCGAGGGTGAGAACAAGCCATTCCGGCAAGAGGTACCTCCAGGGCTTCAGGGATCAGCGCGCGCGCAGCGCGGCGACGGCGACCACCGCGGGCACCGTGACGAGCAGGACGAAGGTGAGCGGCGACATCGCGTTGCCCGTCCGCCGTGGCCGTGGCGGCGCGGCGCGATACCGCGGGTAGTGCACGGGCGAAGCGGACGGACGCGGCGTGGGTGTGGCCGACGGTTTCGGTGCCGGAGCCGGGGGAGGGGGCGGCGGTGGCTCGGGCCTGCGGGTCGGCTCGGGCGGGGGCGCCGCCGGGCGTGGAGCGGGCGGCGGCGGCGCGGGCGGCGGCTCGGGTCTGGCCGTGGGCGTCGGCTTCGGCGGCGGAGGCTTCGGGTCCGGAGATGGACTCGGCGTCGGCGTCGGCGTCGGTGTCGGTGTCGGCTTCGGCGGCGGGGGTGTCGGGGTGGGTGTGGGCGTGGGCGTGGGCGTCGGTGTGGGTGTCGGGCACGGCGGCTTGGTCGGCCAGGTCTTGCTCCCGGCGTACGCCACCGCCTTCGTGCCGTCCGGCCCCGTCGAGGCGTACGCGCAGGCGGTGGCCACCGCCACTGAACCCGGTGCGCCGACGAGCGCCCAGGTCAGCGCCGCCACCGCCAAGGCCCGTACGGCGACGGCGGGTTGAATCGAGAGGGGTCCATACACGACGAAGATCATGAGCCTTGTTCCGCCGGGACGTGCCGGTGCGCAAGGGGATTGCCCCGAAAGAGGGATTTCCGGGTGTCCTCGGTTTGATCAGCGGACACCCGCAGGGCGCTCGACGCGCACGCCAGTACGACGGTGTGCGGCACTCGTCACAGGTTCCGGAAAGAAATTTGGCCGGTCGTTGAACACAATCGCCGCTCCCGTGCGTACTCATGGCCGTGCGGCGGCGCAGCAGGGCGCTGCAACACCCTTGCGATTATGGGGAGTTGACGATGAAGACCTCCTGGCGGAGCGCCTCACTCGTGGCGAGCGCCGCGGCGGTCCTGGCGCTGACGACGGCGTGCGGTCAGGACAGCCCACCGGCGGCCAGCCAGAACGTGGGCGCCACGGCGGCGCCCGGGGATTACGGAAACATCGGCGCCGGCACCGGGAACGGTGTGGGCGGCACCGCGAGCAGCCCGGCCGCGCCGAGCGCGTCCAGCCCGTCCAACCCCGCGGGCAAGCTGTCCGTGTCCACCGCCGATGAGATCGGCAAGGTGGTGACCGACAGCCTCGGCCTCACCCTGTACCGGTTCGACCAGGACACGGAGCAGCCGCCCAAGTCGAACTGCGACGGCGACTGCGCCAAGACCTGGCCGCCGGTCCCCGCGGACGACGCCGAGGCCGGCGAGGGCATCGACAAGGCGCTGCTCGGCACCGTCACCCGGGCCGACGGCACCAAGCAGCTGACCGTCGGCGGCTGGCCGGCCTACCGCTACGCCAAGGACGTCAACGCCGGTGACGTCAAGGGCCAGGGTGTGGGCGGCAAGTGGTACGCGCTGGCCCCCGACGGCAAGAAGGCTCAGGAGGGCGGGGCGGGCGCCGCCGGCGGCGGCGGGGCCGAGGCGGAGGCCGGGCTGTCCACCCGTGAGGACCCCAAGCTCGGCGAGATCGTCGTCGACAAGAACGGCATGACCGTCTACCGGTTCAAGAAGGACAAGGCCTGGCCGAAGCCCGTCTCCAACTGCACCGGTGAGTGCCTGGAGAAGTGGCCGCTCGTGGAGCCCGTCGACTTCGCCGACACCAAGGGCATCCAGGAGAAGGGTTACATGATCTTCGACCGGACCGACGGCAAGGGCAAGCAGCAGACGATCAACTGCTCGCCGATCTACACCTTCGCCGGCGACAAGGCTCCGGGCGACACCAACGGCCAGGGAGTCGGCGGCACTTGGTACGCCGTGCGGCCCGACGGAAAGCTGGTCGGCGCGTCGGAATAGCAGAGAAACCTCCCCAGGGTTGACCCTCGCGTCACCCGACGGAGCCGACCCGGTCCGCCCCTCCGTGTCTCACGGAGGGGCGGACCGTTTTGCCGTGCTTCACCTGAACTCATCGAATTCTCAGCACTCTTCCCCTTCCGGACCGGAACTCTCCGGAATGCCTCGAACACTGTTCGTCATATGTTCGAAGGGCATGCGGGCGGGTATCAATTCGGCACGTGCCGCAGGCAGTGACCGGGAACGGATGGTCAATTTCCGTTTCGGGTCGCTCCATTGGCGGGCGATCAGTAGCCTCTGCTCGAACACCGGATCGCCTACGCCTTGGAGAGATAGATGGAGCGTCCCGCCTGGGCCCCACGGAGCATCGACATCTCGGTGCCCAGCGTTTCCCGGATGTACGACTTCTATCTGGGCGGATCGCACAACTTCGAGGTCGACCGGGAAGCGGCCCGCAGGGCCATGGAGTTCCTGCCGGGACTTCCCAAGATCATGCAGGCGAACCGCGCGTTCATGCGCCGAGCCGTGCGCTACGCGGCCGACCAGGGCATCACCCAGTTCCTGGACATCGGCTCCGGCATCCCCACCTTCGGCAATGTGCACGAGGTGGCCCAGGCCGCCCGCCCCGGCGCGCGCGTGGTGTACGTCGACCACGACCCGGTGGCCGTGGCGCACAGCGAGGCGGTCCTGCGGGGCAACGACGGCGCGGGCGTCGTCGCCGCGGATCTCCGCAAGCCCCAGGACATCCTGAGCAGCCCCGAGGTGGAGCGGCTGATCGACCTGAATCAGCCAGTGGCTCTGCTCCTCGTTGCCATACTTCACTTCGTGGAAGACGAGGACGACCCGTACGGGGCGGTGGCCGAGCTGCGGGAGGCGCTCGCGCCCGGCAGCCTGCTCGTGCTCACCCACGCCTCCTACGAGGGGATCCCGCTGCCGCCGGAGCGGGCCGGGGGTGCGGTGGACGTGTACGAGGAGATCCGCAACCCGCTGATCATGCGCTCGCGCGAGGAGATCGCGCGGTTCTTCGAGGGGTACGACATGGTGGAACCCGGACTGGTGGCGATGCCACGCTGGCGGCCCGACACCGCACCGGAGGACGAGGATCCCTATGCGTTCTCCGGTTTCGCGGGCGTGGGGCGTACGGCGTGATCGCGGAACCGGACGGGCCGGAGGACAGACTGCGCAGATTCGCGACGATCTGGAGCCGGGCGGTCTTCCCGGTGACCTCGACGTCGTCGACCCGCCCTGAGTTCGAGGAGCAACTGCTGCCGCTGGCCCGTCGGCTGAGCGACGCGCTGCTGGCCCGGGCCTTCGACTCCGACGAGGGCAAGGCCGTGGGCGCCGCCCTCGTGGACGCGCACTGCACCGACCCCGAGGCGCTCAGCCACACGCTGGACTGCGTGGACGCCTACCTGGTCCTGTACTGCGGGGGCGACGGCGACCAGGAGGACCTGCGGGCGCGCTGCGCGCGACTGCAGCACGCGATGTCCGCCGGCTTCGCCCGGGCGCTGCGCGAGCGGACGCTGGCCGAGCAGGAGGCCATCGCCGAGGCCGCCCTCCAGGCGCAGGGCGTGGTGGCGCAGGCCCTGCACGCGAGCGAGGCCCGGTTCCGGGCGGTCTTCGAGGGCGCGGCCATAGGCATCGGCATGGCCGACCTCGAGGGCAACATCCTGCAGGTCAACGGCGCGCTGCTGCGCATGTTCGGGATCTCCGAGCCGACCTTGCGCAGCCGCAACGTCAGGGAGTGGACCCACCCCGACGACGCGCCCCAGACCTGGCGGCTCTACGACGAGCTGGTACGCGGCGAGCGTGAGCACTACCACCTCGAGAAGGCCTTCTACCGCCCTGACGGAACGGTCCTGTGGACCAACCTGACGGTCTCCCTGCTGCGCGACGCCGACGGCGATCCGCAGTACCAGCTCGCCCTCATGGAGGACACCACCGAGCGGCGGCTGCTCAACCTGAGGCTGCGCTACGAGGCCACGCACGACGCGCTCACCGGCCTGCCGAACCGCACCTTCTTCTTCGAGCGCCTGGAGAAGGCACTGGGCGCCGGGGAAGGCCAGCGGTTCGGGCTGTGCTACCTCGACCTCGACGGCTTCAAGACCATCAACGACAGCCTGGGCCACGCGGCCGGCGACCGGCTGCTGGTGGAGGTCGCCGACCGGCTGCAGTCCTGCGCCACCGCGCCCGGCGAGATGGTCGCGCGGCTCGGCGGCGACGAGTTCGTGGCACTGACCACCGGCACCGACACCCAGCGCGAGGTCGACGAGCTCGCCGGCCGCATCATGAACGCGCTGCTCGCGCCGATCAGCGTCGACGGCCGGGAGCTGACCGTGCGCGGCAGCATCGGCATCGTCGAGGGCCCGGCCGGGGAGCGCAGCCCGGCGGAGGTGCTGCGCAGCGCCGACATCACCATGTACCGGGCCAAGTCGGCGGGCGGCAACCGCTTCGAACTCGCCGACCCCGAGGCCGACGCCCGCGCCATCACCCGGCACGGACTGACCACCGCCCTGCCCACCGCGCTGGAGCGGGGCGAGTTCTTCATCGAGTACCAGCCGCTGGTCCACCTCGGAGACGGCAGCGTCCGGGGAGCCGAGGCCCTGGTGCGCTGGCTGCACCCGCAGCACGGCGTGCTCGGCCCGGACCGCTTCATCCCGCTCGCCGAGCACACCGGGCTGATCGTGCCGCTGGGCCGCTGGGTCCTGGAGCAGTCCGTACGGCAGGCCCGCGAGTGGCGGGAACTGCAGGGCGGCGCGGAGGCCGTGGGCCCGCTGCGGATCAACGTCAACCTCTCGCCCTGCCAGCTGACCCACCCCGGCCTGGTCCAGGACACCGTCGACATCCTGGAACGCACCGGCGTCGAACCGAACGCGCTCTGCCTGGAGGTCACGGAGTCGGCGCTGATCGGCGCGGACGACGACCTGCTGAAGCCGTTGCGCCGGCTGGCGGAGATGGGCGTCGACATCGCCCTGGACGACTTCGGCACGGGCTACTCCAACCTCGCCAACCTGCGCCGCCTGCCGGTCAGCATCCTGAAACTGGACCGCTCCTTCACCCAGAGCATGCAACAGTTCCCGGCCGACCCCGTCGACCTCAAGATCGTCGAGGGAATCGTCTCCCTGGCCCACAGCCTGGACCTCGCGGTGACGGTCGAGGGCGTGGAAACGGGTGCGCAGGCGGAGCAGTTGCGCATACTGGGCTGCGACACGGCCCAGGGCTGGTACTACGCGAGGCCGGGCCCTCCGGAGCGCCTGCACGAACTGGCCCTGGTCGACGCAACGGGCTAGGGGGTCATGCCTCAAGGGGCGCGGGGCTGTATTCGATGTGCGGCTCCGCCGCGTGGGCACGACCAGCCACACACAACCCGCACCCTCGAACGGCGCCCCTGAACCGCCTCACCGCTCAAGCAACATCCGCTGCAACTCCCGAGCAGCCCGAGGCGGAGCCACATCACTGCGGTGTGCGAGTGCAATCGTGCGGTGGAGGCCGGGTCTGGCCAGCGGCGTAACCCGCAGACCACGACCCGACCTGGCCGCGACCATCCGCGGCACCACCGCAACCCCCAACCCCGCCCGCACAAACCCCAGCACCGCGTCCATCTCCCCGCCCTCCACCGCGAAGTCCGGCTCGAACCCCTCGGCGCGGCACGCCGCCACGGTCAGCTCCCGCAGGTCGTACCCGTGCCGGAACATCACCATCCGCTCACCCTCCAGATCGGCGACGCGCACCGTGCGCCGCCCCCCGCCGGGTCTCGGCGCGTCGGGTGAGGAGACCACCACAAGATCCTCCCGCAGCAGCTCCACCGTGGTCAGCGCCGGTGACGGCGTGGGCAGGGGCAGCACGACCAGCGCCAGATCCAGCGCACCACGCGCCAGCTCCCGCACCAGATCATGAGAGCCGCCCTCCTCGATCAGCAGCCGGATCCCGGGATAGCGATCATGGAACGCGCGCAGCACATCCGGCAGCAGGCCCGTGCACACACTCGGCGTCGCCCCCAGCCGCACCCGTCCCCGCCGCAGCTGTGCCAGCTCCTGTACCTCGTGCCGGGCCGTGTCCGCGTCGGCCAGGATCCGCCGGGCCAGGGGCAGAAGCGCCTCCCCGGCGTCCGTGAGCGTGATGTTGCCGCGGGCGCGCCGGAACAGGTCCGCGCCCAGTTCCCGCTCCAGCGCTTTGATCTGCTGCGACAACGACGGCTGCGCGACATGGACCAGATCGGCGGCCCGGGTGAAGTGCCGGGTCTCGGCGACGGCCACGAAGTACTGGAGCTGCTGGAACTGCATACTCGTACGATAGCCCTGGCCTATGGAATCAAGCCGGACCATGTCTTGGACCGATCAGCCGCGCGTCCGTAGCGTGCTGGACATGGCTCTGGCAACGCGGACGGACAAACGGCCGTCCATGGCACGCACCGTGTGGGACTCCACCCTCGGCAAGAAGACCGTGATGGCGGTCAGCGGGCTGATCATGCTGCTGTACCTGGTCGTCCACATGATCGGAAACTTGAAGATCTTCTTCGGGGCCGGCGAGTTCAACGACTACGCGCACTGGCTGCGGGTCGTCGGCGAGCCGTTCATGCACTACGAGTGGACGCTCTGGCTCGTCCGGATCGTGCTGGTCGCCGCCGTCGTCGCCCACGCCACCTCCGCGTACCAGCTCAGCCGCCGCGACATCAAGGCGCGCCCGAGCAAGTACGTGCACAAGAAGCCGCGGGCCGGCTACGCCACGCGCACCATGCGCTGGGGCGGAATCATCCTCGGGCTGTTCATCGTCTGGCACATCCTGGACCTGACGACCGGCACCGTGCACCCCGGCGGCTTCCAGGAGGGCCGTCCGTACCAGAACGTCGTGGACACGTTCTCCACCTGGTACGGCAACGTCGTCTACATCGTCGCGATGCTCGCGCTCGGCCTGCACATCCGGCACGGCTTCTGGAGCGCCGCCCAGACCCTCGGCGTCGGCAGCCGCAGCCGCGACCGCGCCCTGAAGACCGTCGCCAACGTTCTCGCGCTGCTGCTCACGGCCGGTTTCATCGCCGTACCCGTGGGCGTCATGACCGGAGTGGTGAGCTGAAGATGACTTCCTACGCCGACTACGCGACCGGTGAGCCGGTCGTCGACACCAAGGCCCCGTCCGGGCCGGTCAACGAGCGCTGGGACAAGCGCCGCTTCGAAGCCAAACTCGTCAACCCCGCCAACCGGCGCAAACACACCGTCATCGTCGTCGGCACCGGCCTCGCCGGCGGCTCCGCCGGGGCCACCCTCGCCGAACAGGGCTACCACGTCGTCCAGTTCTGCTACCAGGACTCCCCGCGCCGCGCCCACTCCATCGCCGCGCAGGGCGGCATCAACGCCGCGAAGAACTACCGCAACGACGGCGACTCCATCCACCGGCTGTTCTACGACACCGTCAAGGGCGGCGACTTCCGGGCCCGCGAGTCCAACGTCCACCGGCTCGCCCAGATCTCCGTCGAGATCATCGACCAGTGCGTGGCCCAGGGCGTCCCGTTCGCCCGCGAGTACGGCGGGCTGCTCGACACCCGCTCCTTCGGCGGGGTGCAGGTCTCGCGCACGTTCTACGCCCGCGGCCAGACGGGCCAGCAGCTCCTCCTCGGCGCCTACCAGGCTCTCAGCCGGCAGATCGCCGCCGGGAACATCGAGATGCGTCCGCGGACCGAGATGCTCGACCTGATCGTCGTGGACGGGCGAGCCCGCGGGATCGTGGCGCGGGACCTCGTCACCGGCCGTATCGACACGTACTTCGCGGACGCCGTCGTGCTCGCCTCCGGCGGCTACGGCAACGTCTTCTACCTGTCGACGAACGCCATGAACTCCAACGCCACCGCCATCTGGCGGGCCCACCGGCGCGGCGCCCTGTTCGCCAACCCCTGCTTCACCCAGATCCACCCCACCTGCATCCCGCGCACCGGCGACCACCAGTCCAAGCTGACGCTGATGAGCGAGTCGCTGCGCAACGACGGGCGTATCTGGGTGCCCAGGGCGAAGGGGGACCAGCGGCCCCCGAACGAGATCCCCGAGGACGAGCGCGACTACTACCTGGAGCGCGTCTATCCGTCCTTCGGCAATCTCGTACCGCGTGACATCGCCTCGCGGGCCGCGAAGAACGTGTGCGACGAGGGCAGGGGCGTCGGTCCCGGCGGCCAGGGCGTGTACCTGGACTTCGCCGACGCGATCGCGCGGATGGGCCGCAAGGCCGTCGAGGCCAAGTACGGCAACCTCTTCGACATGTACCAGCGGATCACCGACGAGGACCCGTACCGGGTGCCGATGCGGATCTACCCCGCCGTGCACTACACGATGGGCGGCCTGTGGGTCGACTACGACCTCCAGACCACCGTGCCGGGGCTCTTCGCCATCGGCGAGGCCAACTTCTCCGACCACGGGGCCAACCGGCTCGGCGCCTCCGCGCTGATGCAGGGCCTCGCCGACGGCTACTTCGTCCTCCCGGCGACCATCAACGACTACCTGGCCCGCAACCCGCACCACGACGCGGTCACCGACGAACACCCCGTCGTCCAGGAGGTGCTGGCCGAGACCCAGGACCGGCTCAACCTGCTGCTGTCCGTCGACGGCGACCGCACCCCCGACTCCTTCCACCGCGAGGTCGGCGAACTCATGTGGGAGTTCTGCGGCATGGCCCGCACCGACGCGGGACTGCGCAAGGCACTGGAGCGCATCCCGCAGATCCGCGAGGAGTTCTGGAGGCGCGTCAAGGTGCCCGGCACCGGCGAGGAGTTCAACCAGTCGCTGGAGAAGGCCAACCGCGTCGTCGACTACCTGGAGCTGGCCGAGCTGATGTGCCTCGACGCGCTGCACCGCGACGAGTCCTGCGGCGGCCACTTCCGCGAGGAGTCCCAGACGCCCGACGGCGAGGCCGCCCGCAAGGACGAGGAGTTCGGGTACGCGGCCGCCTGGGAGTTCACCGGCACCGGCGAGGCTCCGACCCTGCACAGGGAAGACCTGGCCTTCGAGTACGTCCACCCCACCCAGCGGAGCTACGCATGAAGCTCACCCTGCGCGTCTGGCGACAGCGGAACGCCGACGCCGACGGCACGATGTCCACGTACGAGGTGGACGACATCTCGCCCGACATGTCCTTCCTGGAGATGCTGGACACGCTCAACGAGGAACTCATCCTGCGGGGTGAGGATCCGGTGGCCTTCGACCACGACTGCCGTGAGGGCATCTGCGGTGCCTGTTCGCTCGTGATCAACGGGGACGCGCACGGCCCGGAACGCACCACGACCTGCCAGTTGCACATGAGGTCCTTCGAGGACGGCGACACGATCGACATCGAGCCGTGGCGGGCCTCCGCCTTCCCGGTCATCAAGGACCTGGTCGTGGACCGGTCCGCCTTCGACCGGATCATCCAGGCCGGCGGCTACATCACCGCGCCGACGGGCGCGGCTCCGGAAGCGCATGCCACGCCGGTGCCGAAGCCGGACGCCGACCTCGCGTTCGAGCACGCGGAGTGCATCGGCTGCGGGGCATGTGTGGCGGCTTGTCCCAACGGGGCGGCGATGCTGTTCACGTCCGCCAAGGTCAACCATCTGAACGTGCTGCCGCAGGGGGCGCCCGAGCGGGAGACGCGGGTGCTGGACATGGTGGAGCAGATGGACGAGGAGGGCTTCGGCGGCTGCACCCTCACCGGGGAGTGTGCCACCGCCTGTCCCAAGGGAATTCCCCTCATGTCCATCACCAGCATGAACAAGGAGTGGCTGCGGGCCACGCGGAGGGTCGCCAAGCAGTAGTTCAACAGGCGCACACCCGCGCTCCTGGCACTCGTCACGCGCAGGACAGGCGGCATGGGCACAACAGTGGGCGGCGGCACCGCTCGCCGCCTCCGGCCCGTGACCAGGAGAGAGCCATGACCGGCGTACTGACCGTCGACCGCCCCGCGCAGCCCACGGCCCCCACCCGCTACACCGTCGCCCTCGCCCGGAACGAGGAGGACGTGCGTGCCGCGCAGCGGCTGCGGCACGACGTCTTCGCCGGAGAGCTGGGCGCCCTGCTGGCCGGCCCGCAGCCGGGCCTCGACGTCGACTCGTTCGACGCGTACTGCGACCACCTGCTCGTCCGCGAGGAGACGACCGGCCAGGTCGTCGGCACCTACCGGCTGCTGCCGCCGGAGCGCGCGGCGGTCGCCGGGCGGCTGTACTCCGAGAGCGAGTTCGATCTGACCTCCCTCGGCGGGATCAGGCAGGAACTCGTCGAGGTCGGCCGCTCCTGCGTGCACCCCGACCACCGCGACGGCGCGGTCATCAGCCTCATCTGGGCCGGTATCGCCCGCTACATGGTCGACCGCGGCCACGAGTGGCTCGCCGGCTGCTGCTCCATCCCGCTGGCCGACGGCGGCGCTCTCGCCTCCGCCACCTGGGACCGGGTGAGGGACAAGCACCTGTCGCCGCAGGAGTACCGCGTCCAGCCGCTGCTGCCCTGGACCCCGGGTCCCGCACCCGCCGCCCGCGTCGAACTGCCCGCCCTGCTCCGCGGCTACCTGCGCCTCGGCGCCTGGGTGTGCGGCGAACCGGCCCACGACCCGGACTTCGGCGTCGCCGACCTGTACGTGCTGCTGCCGATGAGCCGGGTCAACTCGCGCTACCTGCGGCACTTCCTCTCCCTCGTGCCGGCCTGATGAGCGCCTGGCTGCCCCTCGCGCCCTGTACGCCCAGGACCTGTGTCGAGCCGGTGGCGAGGGCCGTGCCGTGGGCCGTGCTGCGGCTCACCGCGGTTGTCCTGCTCCTCCTCGCCGGGATCGCGCTGACGTCGTTCGGCTGGGGGTCCCCCCGGTTGCGGGGGAGGATTCCGGCGTCCCTGGTCCGGCGGTGGTGCCGGTGGATCGTGCGGGCCGCAGGGGTCCAGGTCCGCATCACCGGCGCCGCCGCCCCCACCGGCCCCCTGCTGCTGGTCGCCAACCACATCTCCTGGCTGGACATCCCGCTGCTCGCCGCCGTACGTCCCGCCCGGATGCTGGCCAAGACCGAGGTGCGGCGGTGGCCCGTCGCCGGGCCGCTGGCCGCGCGCGGCGGCGTCCTGTTCATCGACCGGGACCGGCTGCGGGCCCTGCCGGACACCGTCGCCCGGATCGCCGAGGTGCTGCGCGACGGCCGGGCCGTCGGGGTCTTCCCCGAGGGCAGCACCTGGTGCGGCCGCTCCCAGGGAGTCTTCCGCCGGGCCGTCTTCCAGGCCGCGCTGGACGCGGGAGCCGCCGTCCAGCCGGTCCACCTGCGGTACCGGATCGCCGGCGGGACGACGAGCACCGTGCCCGCCTTCGTCGGCGACGATTCGCTGCCGGCCTCGGTCTGGCGTGTGGTGTCGGCACGCGGACTGGTGGCCGACGTGGACGTACAGGACGTCATACCCCCGGGCGCCCACCCCGACCGGCGCTCACTCGCCCGGGCCGCACAGCCGACGCGGCCCGCAGAGCCCGCCTGGACCCACGCCGCACTGGTGACCCGGCCGTACGGCGGCACGAAAAACCCCGCGACGGTCCCCGCGCCCGCTGTTACCGTCGGATCCATGGAGGTCATCAAGCGCACCGACGCCGCAGCCGCGCGAGCGACCAGCTCACCGGCTGCCGACGCCTGACCTCGTCACCCCTTCCCGGCGGCCGGAAACGGACCGCCAGGACCCCGTACCCTCCGGCTTCCTCCCGCGCGGTTCGTTCCGGTCCCCTGACCTCAAGGAGACCGCCATGGACACGGACCGGACCGTACGGACGTTCAACGACTTCTTCCGTGAGCGCGGGCACCGGCTCGTCACCGGCAGCACGCTGCTGCCCCCGCCCTCCGATCCCGTGCTGTTCACCACGGCCGGCATGCAGCCCCTCACGCCGTATCTGCGGGGCCGCCCGCATCCCCAGGGGCGGCGGCTGGTCAACCTCCAGCGCTGCCTGCGCACCACCGACCTGGACGAGATCGGCGACACCACCCACCTGACCGTGTTCCAGATGCTCGGCTCCTGGTCACTGGGCGACTACGACCATGCCCAGTCCCTTCGCTGGGGGTACGAACTGCTGCGCGACGGATTCGGCATCCCGCAAGAGCGCCTGCACGTCACGGTCTTCGGCGGATCCGACCAGGTCGGCCCCGACACCGAATCACTGCGCGTCTGGGAGGACTTGGGGCTGCCGGTGGAGCGGGCCGGGGACGAGAACTGGTGGTCCAACGGCCCGGCCGGCCCGTGCGGCCCCGACTCGGAGATCTTCGTCTGGACGGGCGAAAGCGGCACCCCGCCCCAGGGCAGCCCCGGCACCGACCCCCGCTGGACGGAACTCTGGAACCACGTCCACATGCGCTACGAGCGCCACGCCGACGGCACTCTCGTCCCCCTGCGGCAGCCCGGAGTCGACACGGGCATGGGGCTGGAACGCCTCGTCGCCGTCCTGCAGGGGCACCGGTCGGTCTACGACACGGACGTCTTCGAACCGTGGATGCGGACCGTGCCCTCGCTGTGGGACCTGGACGGGCCGTCGACCCGCCTGGTCAGCGACCACCTGCGCGCCGGCATCGTCGTGCTCGGCGACGGCGTACGGCCGTCGAACACCGGCCGCGGCTACGTCCTGCGCCGGCTGATCCGCCGTCTCCTCACCACGCTCGGCGGCGGCGATTCCTCCCGCACCCTCGCCGACCTGCCCCCGGAGCTGATCGAGCACACCCTCGACCACTTCCGCCAGTCCGTCGGCCTGGACCTCGTCCGGGAGGTCCTCCTCGACGAGGAACAGCGGTTCGGCAGGCTCCTGGAACGGGGAAGCCGTCTGCTCTCCCGGCCCGAGTACCGGAAACCGCTCAGCGAGGAGGACTACGGCTACCTCCACGACACCCACGGCCTGCCCCGGGACCTCGTCGCCGGTCTGCTCGCCGACCGCTGACGGGCTACGGCCGCTCCCGGCCGAGCGCCCGGCCCAGATACCGTGCCGTGGCGCTCGGCTGCGCCCGTGCCACCGCCGCGGGCGGACCCGCCGCCACGATCCGGCCGCCCGCGTCGCCGCCGCCCGGGCCGAGGTCGATCACCCAGTCCGCCCGCGCGACGACGGACATGTCGTGCTCGACGACGATCACCGTGTGCCCGGCGTCGACCAGGCCGTGCAACTGGCGCATCAGGACGTCGACGTCGGCCGGGTGGAGGCCGGTCGTCGGCTCGTCGAGGAGGTAGAGCGTGTGGCCGCGCCGGCCGCGCTGCAGCTCGCTCGCCAGCTTGATGCGCTGCGCCTCGCCGCCGGACAGTTCGGTCGCGGGCTGGCCGAGACGCAGATAGCCGAGGCCCACGTCCAGCAAGGTGCCGAGGCTGCGGGCCACGGCCGGGGTGTCCGCGAAGAACTCGGCCGCGCTCTCCACCGTCAGGTCCAGCACCTGCGCGATGTCCCGCCCCCGGTACGACACTTCCAGCGTCTCGGGGTTGTACCGGGCCCCGCCGCAGTCCGGGCAGGGCGCGTACGTGCTCGGCAGGAACAGCAGCTCCACGCTGACGAACCCCTCGCCCTGGCAGGTCTCACAGCGCCCGCCCGCCACGTTGAAGGAGAACCGGCCGACGCCGAAGCCCCGTTCGCGCGCCCCGTCGGTGGCCGCGAACACCTTGCGCACCACGTCGAAGAGGCCGGTGTAGGTCGCGAGGTTCGAGCGCGGGGTGCGCCCGATCGGCCTCTGGTCGACCGAGACCAGCCGGCCCACCCCCGCCGTGTCCTCCGTGATCTCCCCGATGAGCGTGGACTTGCCGGAGCCGGACACCCCGGTGACCGCCGTGAACACACCGAGCGGGAAATCGGCGGTCACCCCGCGCAGGTTGTGCCGGGTGACCGGGCCGGTCTTCAGCCACCCGCCCGGTTCGCGGACCTCCCGGGCCGGGGCGGGGGAGCGGTCGAACAGGTAGCGGGCCGTCGCCGACTCCTCGACGCCGGCCAGCTCCGCCACCGGGCCGCTGTGCAGCACCCGCCCGCCGTGCTCGCCCGCCTCCGGGCCCACGTCCACCAGCCAGTCGGCGCCACGTACGACATCGAGGTGGTGCTCCACCACGAACACCGAGTTCCCGGCCGCCTTCAGCCGCTCCAGCACCGTGAGCAGCGCCTCGGTGTCCGCCGGGTGCAGCCCGGCCGACGGCTCGTCGAGGACGTAGACGACGCCGAACAGGCCGGAGCGCAGTTGGGTGGCGAGGCGCAGGCGTTGCAGTTCGCCGGCGGAGAGGGTGGGGGTGGGCCGGTCGAGGCTGAGGTAGCCGAGGCCCAGCTCGACGACCGGTGCGATCCGGGACGTCAGGTCGGCGGTGAGGACCCGGGCGGTCTCCGACGTCGCGTCGAGACCGGCGGCCAGCTCCACCAGCGGCAGCGCCGCCAGCTCGGCGATGGTCCGGCCGCCGAACGTCACAGCGAGTGCCTCGGGGCGCAGCCGGCTCCCGCCGCAGGCCGCGCAGGGCGCACTGGTCAGGAACCGTTCGGCTTTCGTCCGCAGGGTCGGGCTCTTGGAGTCCGAGAAGGTCTTCATCACGTACCGCCGGGCGCTCATGTACGTGCCCTGGTACGGCCGCTGGATGCGGTCCGCGTCCCGCACCGGGTGCACGGTGACCACCGGCTGCTCGTCCGTGAACAGGATCCACTCCCGGGCCGTGGCGGGCAGCTCCCGCCACGGCCGGTCCACGTCGTGGCCGAGCGCGTCGAGGATGTCCCGCAGGTTCTTGCCCTGCCAGGCACCCGGCCACGCGGCGATCGCGCCCTCGCGGATCGACAGCGACGGGTCGGGGACCAGCAACTCCTCGCTCGTACGGTGCACTTGCCCGAGACCATGGCACTCCGGGCAGGCCCCGGCCGCCGTGTTGGGCGAGAACGCGTCGGAGTCGAGGCGCCCGGCGCCGGGCGGGTAGGTGCCGGCCCGGGAGAACAGCATGCGCAGGGAGTTCGAGAGGTTGGTGACGGTGCCGACGGAGGAGCGCGAGGTGGGGGCGGC
Organism: Streptomyces purpurascens; assembly: GCF_045040895.1. NCBI lineage: Bacteria > Bacillati > Actinomycetota > Actinomycetes > Kitasatosporales > Streptomycetaceae > Streptomyces > Streptomyces purpurascens. The sequence continues at coordinate 8,273,261 of NZ_CP108341.1, forward strand.
GCGGCGCTGCTGGAGCGAGACGGCCGGCGGCAGACCGGTGATCTCCCCGACCTTCGGCGCGCCGACCTGGTGGATCAGCCGGCGCGCGTACGGCGCGACCGACTCGAAGTAGCGCCGCTGGGCCTCCGCGTAGATCGTGCCGAACGCCAGGGACGACTTCCCCGAGCCGGACACGCCGGTGAACACGGCCAGCACATCCCGGGGGATGTCGACGTCGATGCCCTGGAGGTTGTGCTCGCGGGCGCCGCGGACGCGGACGTAAGGGTCGTGGGGGGTGTGGGGGTCGTGCATGAGCAGGACTCTAACCGGAGGTGATCGAGGCCAGCCGCCGGTAGGAGTCCAGCAGGGCCTCGCGGTCGTACGTGCTGGTGGTGACCAGGACCTCCTGCGCCCCGGTCTCCTTCAGTACCGTCTCCAGCTCGTCGGCGACCTGCTCCTCGGTGCCGGCGAGCTGGCCGGTGAGACCGGACATGTAGAAGCCGTGCTCCTTGGCCGTCATGGTGAGTGCCTCGACGCGCTCGGCGGGCGGCAGGGGAGGGAACGTGCCGTGGGTACGGGAGTACGCCATCGCCCAGGCCTCCGGGACGAGCAGCCGCCGGGCCTCCTCGGGGGTGGCGGCCACGGCGATCGTGCCCGAGATGACGACGTACGGCTCCGGCGCCCAGGCGGAGGGGCGGAAGTGGTCGCGGTAGTGGTCGATGCCGCGCCGCATCTTCTCCCGGTTCCGGAGATCGCCGATGACCATGGGCAGCCCCGCGCGGGCGGCGATGTCGGCGCCCTCGCCCATGGCCAGGACGAACGGCGGGACGGTCAGCCCCTCGGCGGGGCGGGCATGGACCCCGGTGGGGGAGGTGCCCCGGAACCAGCCGAGCAGCTCCCGCAGCTGGGCCTCGAAGTCCTCGGCGTCGTCCTTGTCACGGCCCAGGGCCCTGCGTACCCCGTCCGTGAAGCCGACGGACCGGCCCAGGCCCATGTCGATCCGCCCGGGGAACAGCGACTCCAGCACCCCGAACTGCTCGGCCACGACCAGTGGCCGGTGATTGGGCAGCATCACCCCGCCGGTGCCGACCCGGATCGTCCGGGTCGCGGCGGCGACGGCGGCGGCCAGCACGGTCGGCGCGGACCCGGCGACCCCGGGAACGCCGTGATGCTCCGACACCCAGACCCGGTGGTACCCGAGCCGCTCCAGCTCCCCCGCCAGCCGCACGGTGTCCCGTAGCGCCTCGGGGTGGGTGTGGCCCTCGCGGGTGCGGGAGCGGTCGAGGACGGAGAAGCGGGTGGAGGCGATCACTGAACTCACACCAGGTTCAACACCCGGGGAGCGCAGGGATTCCCCGCCGGCCTGCCGATTCCCCGGAGCAGTGCGCCCCGACGGAGACACCGACCCTGGTCGTCTCCCTGTCCACCTTCCGGCAAGGCGGGCGGCCACCTGCGCGGCGCCGCGACCGCGAAGGCCGTGCTGCCGTATCTCGACCGCCCGTGTGAGGGCCCCGGCACCGGCCCCCGACACCCCGGTCCTGTTGTTCAGCAGTCGCTGCCGCAGGGAGAGTTCCGTGCCCGGGGCGGGTATGCAGCAAGGCATGGTGGGGATCGGGGGGCGACGGGAACGAGAGCGGCGCCGGGTAGGGGCCGTGCTCGGTGTGGTGCTGCTCATGGCGAGTGCCGGTTACGCGGTGTCCCAGCTGCTGCGCGGCGGGCTCGAACCGGCCGACACCGCCGGGCTGCTCGGGCTGCCGCTCGGGGTCGCGGGGCTGGTGGCCGCGGTGGCGGCGCTGCGGCGCCCGGTGCAGGGGACGGACGCCGAGCTGGTGCGGCAGTGGGCCGCGACGCTGGCCGTTCAAGTCCAGCAGAGCGAAGGCAAGTTGCGTCACCAGCTGCTCGGCCGCGACACCCGGCGCATCGACCTGAGCTACACGCTGCGGGCGGTGCCGGGGCCCGCGGCCGACGCCCCGGGGGCGGGACGAACCTTTCGCGACTCCGACGGCGCCGGCGCGGACCCGGACATAGCGGGGTTCTTCCGGGCCACCCGGCCCCGGCGGCTCGTCATCGCCGGCGCCCCCGGCTCCGGCAAGACGGTTCTGGCCCTGGAGCTCGTCCTGGCCCTGGCCGCCGACCGCGCCGACACCGACCCGGTGCCCGTGCGCATCCCCATGGCCCAGTGGGACACCGCCCACACCCTGCCCGGACTGCTGGCCGACCACCTCACGCAGGCCCTGGACTGGCCCCGGGAGATGGCGGAGCGGCTGGTGGACCACGGCATGGTGCTGCCCGTCCTGGACGGCCTGGACGAGATGGATCCCCCACGCGACGACGGCTCGCCGGACCCGGACGCACCGCGTGCGCGGGCCGCCGTACAGCACCTGAACGCCTACCAGCGGGGTCTGGAGGCGGGCCCCCTCGTGCTCACCAGCCGGATCGCGAACTACGACGCGCTGCTGGCGCACGAACCCCTGGTCGACGCCGCGCTGGTGGTCATCGCGCCCGTGGCGTCCGAGCCCGCGCTGACCTACCTGCGCGACCGTTGCCGTGATCAGGCCCGCTGGCAGTGCCTGCTGGACCACCTCGACGCACAGCCGTCCTGCGTGCACGCCCAGATCCTGTCGACCCCCTGGCGGCTCGGCCTGACCGCCACCGTCTACCGCTACCACGGCGACCCGGCGGAGCTGCTCACGCTGCGCGACACCGACGCACTCGACCGGCATCTGCTGGCCCGCTACATCCAGGCAGCCGTCGAACCCGCGGCCGGCGACCCGGCCCCCGCTCGCTACCCGCCGACGCAGGTCCACCGCTGGCTGCATCACCTGACCGGGCATCTGACCGGAACCGGCGCGACGGCCTATCCGACCACCGACATCACCGTGCACGGCCTGTGGCCGCTGGCCGGCCCCCGCAGGGTGCGGGTGGCGGACGCGCTGCTCACGTTCTGCACGATCAGCGCGGTCCTGCCCGCCGCCTGGCTGACCCCCGAGCCGGGTGAGGCCGCGGCGGGTGTGCTGGCCCTGGCCGTGGCGTGCGGACTGGCTGCCGCGCTCGCCCTCAGCCCCAGCAGGCTGGACTGGCAGAAGCGGCACATGCCCGGCCTCCGGGGGCCGTTCGTGCTGGGGCTCGTCGTCAATCCCGTCCTCGCCACCTTCGTCGGCGTCGCCGCCGGGCTCGCGGTCGGCGCGGCGATCGCGGCGGCGGGCCACCCCTCGGCCGCGCTCGCCGTCGGGACGGTCACCAGCTGGGTCTCCGGGCTGGGCGCCGGTTTCCGGTTCAGTGTGGCGGCCGGGCTGCGCGGGGCGGCGCCCACGACGGCGGTCAGCCCTCCGGTCGCGCTGCGCGACGACACCGTCTACGGACTCGTCTACGCCGTCTCCACCGGGCTGTTCGGCGGACTGGCCGTCGGCGGCACGGTGGCGCTGTTGCTGGAGCCGAGCACCGGTCTCGTCGTCGGAGCGGCGACCGCGATCGCCTCCGGCCAGGCGTCGGGTCTCAGTGCCGCGCGGCGCTACCTGGTCTTCCTGCTGTGCGCGCGCCGACGGCTGCCCTTCCGGCTGGGCCGCTTCCTGGACTGGGCCTGCGCGGCAGGCCTCATGCGCTACTCCGGTCCGGCCTACCAGTTCCGCCACGCCGAACTGCAGCACTGGCTCGCCGCGCACCCGGACCCCGTGGTCACGCCGTGACCCCTCCTAGCCCTCGGGGCGCAGCAGCCCGCGCTCGTAGGCCTTGACCAGGTTCTGCGGTACGAGGTGGCGGACGCCGTCGACGGTGACCGGGACCAGCGTCGGGGTGGCCGCCTTCCACTGGGCGCGGCGGTGACGGGTGTTGCTGCGGGACATCTTCCGCTTCGGGACAGCCATGGGACTCCTCCTCGGTGTCCGGCCGCCGATGCCCCTGGTGCGCGTCAGTCGTCGGCGCCCACCAGCATGCGCACCTCGAACTCCTCGTGCGTGGTGCTCTCCTCGGCCGGGCCCTTGTCCAGCACCGTGCCGAGCCAGCCCAACAGGAAGCCCGCGGGGATGGAGACGATGCCCGGGTTCTGGAGCGGGAACCAGGCGAAGTCGACGTCGGGGTAGAAGGAGGCCGGGGCGGAGGAGACGACGGGGGAGAACACGGCGAGCAGGACGGAGGTGGCCAGGCCGCCGTAGAGGCTGAGCAGCGCCCCCTTCGCCGTGAAGCGCCGCCAGAAGAGGGTGTAGATGATCGTCGGCAGGATCGCGGACGCCGCGATGGCGAAGGCGAGGAAGGCGAGCGTCGCGGTGTTCGCCCCCCAGGCGACGAGGGCCAGCAGGATGCCGAGGATGCCGATGACCGCACCGGACAGCCGGGCCACGGTCAGTTCCTCCGTCTCACTGGCCTGGCCCTTGCGGATCACCTCGCTGTACAGGTCGTGCGCGAGGGACGAGGCCGCGGCCAGGGTGAGGCCCACCGCCACGGCGAGCAGGGTCAGATAGGCCAGGCAGGTCAGCAGCGCGGTGAGCACGCTGCCGCCCAGCTCATGGGCGAGCAGCAGGACGGAGGCGTTGCCGGTGCGGTCCGTGTTCTCGATGGTGTCCCGGCCGAGGAGCGCGGTGGCGCCGAGGCCGAGGATGCCGGCCCCGAAACAGACCGCGCCGACCAGGCCGACGGCCCACAGGAGGGAGGAGCGCAGCACGCCGCTCTTGCGCGGGGCGAGCAGCCGCATCAGCACGTGCGGGAGGGCGGCGAGGCCGAGGACGATGGCCAGTTCGAGGCTGAAGAAGTCCAGCTTGTTGCTGACGGTCCCGCCGTAGCGCTGCCCGGGTTCGAGGAGCTGCAGGCCGGTGCCGCTGCGTTCGGCCGCCCTCTCGAGCAGCGCGTTGGGGTTCCAGTCGAAGTGGTACAGCACCCAGCCCGCGGTGAACAGCACGCCCACCACCAGCATCACGGCCTTGATGATCTGGATGACCGTGGCACCGGGCATGCCGCCGAGGGAGGCGTACAGGATCACGAACGTACCGATCACGGCCACGCACAGCGTGCGGGTGGTGGCACTCGGCGCTCCGGTGAACTGCGTCAACAGCGCCACGCTGCCGACGAGTTGGGCCACCAGGTAGAGCGTCGCGATGGCCAGGATGCAGACCGCGAGGGCGACCCGCACCGGCCGCTGCTGCCGGGGCAGGCGCAGCGCCACCGTGTCGCCCAGCGTGAACTTCCCCGTGCGGTGCAGGGGTTCGGCGATCAGCAGCAGCACCATCATCCAGGCGACGGTGGTGCCGCCGAGGTACATCAGCCCGTCGTACCCGGTCAGGGCGACCAGTCCGGTGCTGCCCAGCAGGGTGGCGGCGGACAGGTAGTCGCCGCACATGGCCAGGCCGTTGCGCAGCGGCGACATGGTGCGGTTGCCGAGGTAGAACTCGCTGATCTCGTCGCGCTGAGGGGCCGTCAGCAGGGCCGTGAACAGGGTGATCACGACCACGGTCAGGAACAGGACGAACGTCAGTTGCAGGCTGCTGTCGTCGATGGCGGCGGCGGTCGTCACCACGTGCGGAACCCCCTCGTGCCGTGCTGGAGGGGCTGCCCGGCCCCCTGGGGCGCCGTGGCCGAACGGGCGTGACGGTGGTCGTTCTCGTACTGGCGGGACCTGAGGCCGCGGGCGAGCGGATCGACCCGGCTGCGCATGTGCCGGACATAGCACCAGGCGGTCACACCCATGATGACGAACTGCCCGAGGCCGAGGGTGAGCCCGATCGTGAGGTGGCCGAACAGCGGCTGGTTCATCATCGCGGGAACAAAACTCGACAGCAGTACATACAGCAGGAATCCGCCGGCGGAGAGCATCGTCGCCCGGGTGCCGAACCGGCGCTGCGCGCGACGCAGTGAGTGGAATTCGGGATGGTCGGATATGCGAGACGGCGGTGTGTGTTCGATGTGCGGAAGCGGGAATGTGGGAGTGTCTTCCCGCCGGGGTGGGAATTCGGGCACAGGCGCACCTTCTTCGCTGCTTCGTGCCCCGCACTCGACCCCGTCGGGGAGGTGCCGCGTCCGGCTTTCGAGCAGGGTGGAGGGACGCCGGACATGGTGAGGGGGTGCGGGCTCTGTGGGGGGCTCGTGAAATCGAAAGACTCGCTGTTCGGAATCACGCGGACGGCCTCGGGGTTCTGTGTGGAGATCCCCGACCAGCCCCGGCCGCGGGTGGTGGCGAGGCTGAATGCGGAGTATGTCAGTGCTGTGCTTGAGCCATCAACTGTGAGGGTCAATTGACTTGTGTCCATGGCTCGTTCACGTCCCCGTTGAAGGATTGACGGAACTGCGACGGCCTGCGTGAAAGTGGCTTCTGATGAATAGTCCGGACCATTTCTCCGGCCAGGCTGTCTCAAACGTGCCGTACCTTCGGACAGCCCGGCCGGCCGGGATCAGAAACGGGCGCCGACGGCGGTGCCGGACCGTGGGACGAGGAACGCCGGCGCCTTCGGCAGCGAGCCGTCCGCCGCCCGGGGGCCGGTGAGCGGACCCGGGTCGGTGCTCAGTACCGAGGAGGCGTTCCAGGTGCCGCCGAGGTTCCAGGAGTTGCCGCTGGCGACCGTCTTGGCCCCGACGGCTGCCGCGCGCTGGTCCGCGATGGAAAGGTTGCCGGTGAGCCGGGCGGTCCCGCCCGAGACGTCGGCGTCGAAACCCGTACCGGCGTTGCCGTACGTGGAGTCGCGGCTCAGGTTGAGGGAGCCGGGGTTGCCGTTGTCGGTGAAGCCGTGTTTCGCGTTCTTGAAGGAGACGCTGTCGCGCACGGTGTGGGCCACTGCCGGGGCCGGGCTGCCGCCGCCGAGCTTGAAGCCGTTGCCGACACCCGCGAAGTCGGGGAAGTTCCAGCGGTTGAACCCGTTGCCGTACGCCACCGTGTTCTCGATCGTCACCGGGGAGGCGAACTCCCAGGCGTCGAAGCCGTCGTCGACGTTGTTCCAGAGCCGGGCGCCGCGTACCACGTTGCCCGTGCCGCTGCCCTCCTTGACGGCCAGGCCGTCGGCGCTCTCCCCGTTCTTGCGTGGGTCGCGGTTGCCGTAACTGTCCAGGTTCAGGATCTGGTTGCCGCTGGAGGCGCCCTGGAGCTGGAAGCCGGACTCGTAGTTGTCGTGCGTGCTCAGGCGCGAGAAGACGTTGCCGTCGCAGCCGTCGCAGTAGACCCCGTACGGGCCGTTGACGATCTCCAGATCCGAGATCCGCCAGTGCGACGCCTCCATGTGGAGCGCCCCGCGCTCGGCCCGCGGGATGCTGCCGCCGACCGGGGTGTGGCTCGCGGGCAGTCTCTCGCCGTCGACGACCACGCGCTCGCCCGGGTGGGCGGCGAGGGTGATGGGCTGGGACGCGGTCCCCGAGGTGGTGACGGTGATGTTGTCCGTGAGGGCGTACGTCCCGCCGCGCACGCTGATGGTGTCGCCGGGCTTCGCCAGGTCCACCGCCCGCTGGATGGTCTTCAGCGGCCGGGCGAGCGTGCCGGGGGCGGAGTCGTCCCCGTTCGGCGCCACGCCCAGGGTCGTGCCCGCGGCGACCGCCGGCCCCGCCGGACCGCCCAGCGCCATGGCCAGCGCCGCCCCCGTCACCGCCGCCGACCAGATCCTTGTGTTGCGCATACGGCCTCCTGCCTCTGCCTGCTTGGTGTCGCAGAGCAGTGGCCGCACGGCGAGTGAAGGTTGCCGGGCGGCGACGGGAAGTGCCGGGCGGACACGGCCTAGGGTGGGCTGTGTGAGTGACGATCGCAGCAAGACGCCGCTGGCCGTGTTCGACCTGGACAACACCCTTGCCGACACCGCGCACCGGCAGCGGTTCCTGGAGCGCAGGCCGCGTGACTGGGACGGGTTCTTCGCGGCGGCTCCGCAGGACCCGCCGCTGCCCGAGGGCATCGCGATGGTCCGGCAGAGCGCGCGGGAGTGCGAGGTCGTCTACCTCACCGGTCGGCCCGAGCGCTGCCGGCGCGACACGCTCGACTGGCTGGCCGCCCAGGGGCTGCCCGAGGGGCGCGTCCACATGCGGACGAACGCCGACCGCAGGCCCGCCCGGGTCACCAAGCTGGAGATCCTGCGACGGCTCGCCCGCACGCGTGAGGTCCGCGTCCTCGTGGACGACGACGAACTGGTCTGCGAGGACGCCCGGCGCGCGGGCTTCACCGTCGTCCGGGCCGACTGGGCCGCCCGGTCCGCCGAGCTCAAGGCGGCGCAGGAGCGGGAAGGCCGGACCTGAGGGCGCGTGCTTCCGGCTACTCGCCCTCCTCCAGCCGGAAGCCCACCTTGAGCCCCACCTGCCAGTGCGCGATCTGCCCGTTCTCGAGCTGGCCGCGCACCTGGGTCACCTCGAACCAGTCCAGGTTGCGCAGGGTCTGCGAGGCCCGTCCGATGCCGTTGCGGATGGCCGCGTCGACGCCCTCGGGCGAGGTCCCGACGATCTCCGTGACCCGGTAGGTGTGGTTCGACATGCCGCTGCTCCTCTTCCAGTGACGTTCCTTGACGTTCGTTCCCTTGGCGGATCTGCCACGCGTCACTCCACCGTGCCCCACACGGCGGCGAAGCGCGAGACGTCGCCTCCCGCTCCGCCGCCGTCCAAGGGCTCGCCGGGTGTCAGCGCGCCATGCTCAGCGACAGTGCGAACCGGCCCGCACCGTCCGTCCACCAGTGGGCCAGGTCCAGCCCCGCCGCGGACAGTTCGGCGCGCACACCCTCCTGCCGGAACTTCGCCGACACCTCGGTGCGCAGCTCCTCGCCCGCCACGAAGTCGACGGCGAGGTCGAGCGCCGGCACCTTGACCGTCTGCGCCGTACGGGAGCGCAGCCGCATCTCGATCCACTCGTGCTCGGCGTCCCACCGCGCCACGTGGTCGTACGCGGCGGGCTCGAAATCGGCGCCGAGCTCACGGTTGATCACCGTGAGCACGTTCTTGTTGAACGCGGCCGTCACCCCGGCCGCGTCGTCGTACGCCCGGACCAGCACCTCCTCGTCCTTGACCAGGTCCGTGCCCATCAGCAGGGCGTCGCCCGGGGCGAGCATGCCCCGCACGACCGCCAGGAACGCGGCACGCTCGGCGGGCAGCAGATTGCCGATCGTGCCGCCGAGGAACGCCACCAGCCGGGGCCCGGGCGTGTCCGGCAGCGTCAGTTCCGCGGTGAAGTCGGCGATCAGCGCGTGCACGTCGAGCCCCGGCCGCTCGGCGACGAGCGCCTGCCCGGCCTGGGTGAGGGCGCTCTCGCTGACGTCGACGGGGACGTAGGTGCGCAGGTCCGTGAGGGCGTCGAGCAGGTGCCGCGTCTTCTCGGAGGACCCGGAGCCGAGTTCGACCAGGGTGCGGGCCCGGGTCGCCGCGGCGATGTCGCCGGAGCGCGCGAGCAGGATCTCCCGCTCGGCGCGCGTCGGGTAGTACTCGGGCAGTTCCGTGATCTTCTCGAACAGGTCGCTGCCGTGCGCGTCGTAGAACCACTTCGGCGGCAGCGTCTTGGGGGTGCCGGTGAGACCCCGGTGGACGTCGGCGCGCAGCGCGGCGTCCGTGGCGTCCTCGGGCAGGGTGCGGGTGAGGCGGAACGGGCTCACGTACGGGGCTCCTTCAACGGTTCGGGGACGAGGGCGTCGGCCGGCTCCTTCAGCGGCGTGAGCAGCACGTCCGTGCGGCTCGCCGCGAGAAGGGTGCGGTCGGGGACCTCCTGCCAGTGCGGATCGTCGTCGTAGGGCTCGGAGGCCACGACCGTGCCGCCGCCCGGCCGGGTGAGGTACCAGAGGGTGTCGCCCCAGGCGGTCGCGGTAATGGTGTCGCCGTTGGTGAGCAGGAGGTTCAGCCGGGAGCCGGGGGCCGCGGCGGCGACCTCCAGGACGGTGTCGGCCATGGCCTGGCCCTCCTCGTCACCGCCGCGCAGCCGGGCCAGCACCAGCGCCCACACCAGCGCCGAGTCGTTGCGGGCCTCCAGCGACAGCAGGTCCTCGGGCGGCAGGCTCCGGGACACCGGGGCGAGCGAGCCGGGCCAGCCCTTGACCGCGCCGTTGTGGCTGAACAGCCAGGTCCCCGCGGCGAACGGCGCCGCCGCGGCCTCCGCGTCCGCGCCCGACAGGGTCGCGTCCCGCACCGCCGCGAGCAGCGCGTTCGTCCTTACGACCCGGGCGAGATCGGCGAACGACAGGTCCGCCCAGATCGGCCCGGCCCGGCGGTAGCGGGCCGGCACCGGGTCGCCCTCGGCGTACCAGCCGACGCCGAAACCGTCGGCGTTGACCGTCCCGTACCGCTGCCGCCGGGGCGCCCACGACTGCCGGTACAGGCCGTGCGGGGGCTCCACCAGGAGCCGCCCGAGCGGCTCCTCCGGTCCCACGTACGCCACATGACGGCACATCAGACCTCCTCCGAGCGGGCCGTGCGGAACCCGGAGAAGATCTGCCGCCGGATCGGATGGTCCCAGTTGCGGAACGTGCCCCGGCAGGCCACCGCGTCCACGGCGAACGCACCGCCGCGCAGCACCTTGTAGTCGGGCCCGAAGAAGACTTCCGAGTACTCCTTGTACGGGAACGCCTTGAACCCCGGGTACGGCAGGAAGTCGCTCGCCGTCCACTCCCACACGTCGCCGATCAGCTGCCGTACGCCGAGCGGGGACTCGCCGGCCGGATAGCTCCCGGCCGGTGCCGGACGCAGGTGCCGCTGGCCGAGGTTGGCGTGCTCGGGCCCCGGGTCGGCGTCGCCCCACGGGTAGCGCATGGAACGGTCAGCGGCCGGGTCGTACCGGGCCGCCTTCTCCCACTCCGCCTCGGTGGGCAGCCGGCGTCCGGCCCAGCGGGCGTAGGCGTCGGCCTCGTACCAGCACACGTGCAGCACCGGCTCGTCGCGCGGCACGACCTCGGTGAGGCCGAAGCGCCGGCGCAGCCACTGCCTGCCGTCCCGCCGCCAGTACAGCGGGTGCGCGATGGAGTTCCGGCGGATGTGGGCCCAGCCGTCCGCGGTCCACCAGCGCGGGTCGTCGTAGCCGCCGTCCTCGATGAACGCCTGGTACGCGCCGTTCGTCACCGGCGTGGTGTCGATGTGGAACGGCGCGACCTCGCGCCGGTGCGCGGGACGCTCGTTGTCCAGGGCCCACGGCTCGCCGGAGGTGCCCATCGTGAACGGGCCGCCCGGGACCAGGATCTCGGACGGGCCGGTGAACAGCGGCGCCGGATCCGGGTCGGGCGCGGTCAGGGCCTGCGGGCCCCTGCGCAGCTGATGCGTGATCAGCATGGTCTCGTCGTGCTGCTGTTCGTGCTGCGCGATCATCCCGAAGGCGAACCCGGCCTCCGTCAGCCGCGTCCCGTGGAACGCGGCCCGCTCCAGCACGTCCAGTGCCCGGCCGCGGACGTCGGCCGCGTAGGTGCGTGCCTCCTGGGGTGACAGCAGGGGCAGCTTCGGCCGCTCGGCCCGCGGGTGCTCGAAGGCGTCGTAGAGGCTGTCGATCTCGGGCCGTATCGCCTCGTGCCCGGCGACGGCCCGCAGCAGCCACTGCTCCTCCTGGTTGCCGATGTGCGCCAGGTCCCACACCAGCGGCGACATCAGCGGCGAGTGCTGCGCGGTCAGGTCGGGCTCCTCGACACAGCTCGTCAGCAGGGTGGTGCGGTCGCGGGCGACGATCAGCGAGGCGACGGCGCGCTCGCGCAGAATCTCGGGGTCGACGGCATCGGCGTCGACGGCGGGATCGGTGTCGGTCATGTGCGGATGTCCTTCCCGTGGGCGCGGCCGTCCGTGCCGCGCTGTCGGTCGAGCAGGTCGTCGGCGGGGCAGCGGCCCCGGACGACATAGCGGTCCAGATGGGCCGCGACGGCTTCCAGGACCTCGGGCTCGGCGCCGAGCCGGGGCAGGGCGTCCAGCGCGGTCGTGAAGCACGTGACGGCCACCTCGCGCAGTTCGGCGTCGGCCAGCCCGCCGCGGGCCGCGTCGAGCCACAGCGGGTTGTGCGGCGCGGGCAGCCCCAGCGTCCGCTCGGCCAGCGGCTTCACGGCCCGGTAGGCGGTCTCGGCGGCCTCCGGGTCGTCGAACAGCGCCGCCGTCACGGCCAGTGGCACGATCCAGCCGTCGTCCCCGGGCTGCGCGTCGATCATGCGCAGCTCCAGGTGGCCGCGGGGCCTTACCGGCGGGAACAGCGTCGTGACGTGGTAGTCGAGGTCCTCCCTGGTGGGCGGTCTCGGCACCCCCGTCCGGATCCACTCCCGGAAGGTGAGCCCCTTCGGGACGTCCCAGGGCGCGCCGTCCTGCCGTACGCACATCACGGGGGAGTCCAGCACGTGCCGCGCCCAGGCGCCGCGCGGGTCGGTGTCCAGCGGTGGTCCGCCCGCCCGGCCGGCGCCGATCCGCGTCCACAGCAGCTGCCGGGTGGACATCCAGCCGGTCGGCCGGTGACCGGCGAGCGGGGAGCTGGCGAACGCGGCCACCAGGACCGGGCCCAGATGATGGGCCAGCCACCAGCGCCGCACCAGGCCCAGGGGCCCGGGCTCCTCGTGGCCGGCGTCCAGGCACACCTGCACGGAGGCGGAGGTGCACATCATGGCGCGGCCGGAGGGGCCCGTGCGGTCCAGGCAGCGCTCCATGGCGTCGTAGCGCGGCTCGCGCAGGAACCGGCGGGGTTCGTGCCAGGGATCGTGGCCGAGGCCGACGAGCGCGAGGTCCTTCTCGCGCAGGACCGTGCGGACGGCGTCGAGGTCGGCGGAGACGATGGCTATGCACTCCGTCAGCGAGGCGGCGGGGGGCGAGCTCAGCTCCAGCTGGCCGCCGGGCTCCACGGTGAGCGCCGACCTCAGGGACAGGTTCCGTACTGCGGCGTAGGCCGCTTCGAGTCGTTCGGGTGTGACGGGGAGCTGCGGTGCGCGCAGCTCGTGGACGAGCCATTCCACCTCGACCCCGAGGCGGCGTGGCGGGCCGGTTTTGAAGCAGATGCCGCGGACCAGGGCCTCGACGTCTGCGGCGGACAGGGCGGTGGGTGGCTCGGTACAGCCACTAACCGAATCGGACATGTCGGGATCCTCCTGAGATTCCACCATGCCACCGGTCCGGGCTCTTGGCGGCCCGGGCCGGGATCACTCGTTCCACCCAAGACCTTCACGCCGCTCGGCACAAGGGGGCGAACCAGGGCGTTCCGGGCCGGTCATCGAGGCCGGCCGGACGTTTCCCGGGGCTTTCCCCGGCGTTCTCCGGCGACGGAAACTCCGTTGCGCCGCGGCTCCGGCATCACTCACGATGCCTGCGTGAGCACGACAAAGAAGACCGCGGGGCGTGCGGTCACGGCGCGCACGGGGGTGGCGCCGTGAGCGCGCGCCTGCGCGGTATCGCGCGGCAGACCGAGGAGATCGTGGCGGCAGGGGCCTACCGGGCGCCGAACGGCCGCGAGGTGTCCATCGCCGGGGAACTGCGGGCGGCGCGCGAGGGCACGCCGGAACCGGTACCGGTGCCCTCCGTTCGGGTGACTCAGGCGCAGGCGCGGATCGAGGTCACGGGCGAGAGCAGCCTGGAGGCCGCCCGCAGGCTCGGCGGGAACGTGGCCGTGCTGAGCTTCGCCTCGGCCCGCAATCCCGGCGGCGGCTACCTGAACGGCGCCCAGGCCCAGGAGGAGGCCCTGTGCCGGGCCTCCGCGCTGTACACCTGCCTGCTCCAGGCCCGCGCGTACTACGACCACCACCGCGCCCACCGCGACCCGTTCTACACGGACCGTGTCATCCACTCACCCGCCGTGCCCGTCTTCCGTGACGACCGGGGCGGGCTGCTGGACGAGCCGTACACCGCCGGCTTCCTGACCTCGCCCGCGCCCAACGCGGGCGTGGTGCTGCGCACGGCACCCGAGCGGGCCCCCGAGCTGCCGAGGGCCCTGGCCGTCAGGGCCGAACGGGTCTTGGAGACGGCCGCCGCCCACGGCTATCGCAGGCTGGTACTGGGCGCCTGGGGCTGCGGGGTGTTCCGCAACGACCCGGCCCAGGTGGCGGGGGCGTTCCGGGCGCTGCTGGAGCCCGGCGGACGGTTCGCGGAGACCTTCGAGCACGTGGTGTTCGGGATCCTGGACCGGACGCCGGACCGTGCGGTGAGGGGCGCGTTCGAGGAAACCCTCAGGTCCAGCCGTAGCGTTCCTGCAGCCGGCGCCTGACCAGGTTGAACCGCATACGGTCCAGCGCGCAGGCCTCCCGGCGCATGCCGTCCTCGTGCAGGCGCAGCACCCGGTCCACGTCGACCCACGACTCCCGGCCGGACCGGTCCCACGGCCCGCTGCCGATCGGCACCCACTCCCGGTCGCCGTCGTGCCGCTTGCTGGACAACTGCACGGCGAGGAACGTCCCGCCGGCCTCGCGGGCGACCACGAGCACGGGCCGGTCCTTGCCGCGCCCGTCGTTCTCCTCGAAGGGCACCCAGGTCCAGACGATCTCGCCCGGGTCGGGGTCGCCGTCGTATGCGGGTGAGTACTCGGTGCGTACCCTGCCGACCGCGCGAGGGTCGGCTTCGGTGGTGGCGGTGGGGCCGTCGCGGCCCGGGGCGTTCCCGTCGGTAAACGTGCTCACGGGGGCACCTTAGAGGCTGCCCCCGTGACCGCGCCCGACGGGTCACTTGTCGTCCATCGGCACCTTCTGGGCCAGCCCGTTGAGCGGCGGGGTCTCCTTCGGTGCCTGCCCGTTCTGGTTCATCGACGCGAGCAGCTGGCGGGCGAGGCCCAGGCCGGTGCCTCCCATGGTGAGGGCCTTGGCGAACATGTCCGCCATGCCGTCGGCGCCGTTGAGGACCACCATGTTGTCGACGTTGCCGAAGGCGGACGCTCCGGCCTTGACGATCTCCGGCCAGTTCTCGGCGAGTTGCTGGGCGACGACGGCCTCCTGGTTCTCGGCGAGGGCGGCGGCGCGGGCCTTGATGGCCTCGGCCTCCGCGAGACCCTTCGCCTTTGCGGCCTCGGCCGCGGCCAGCCCCCTGGCCTGTGCGGCCGCCGCCTCGGCCTCACCGGTGGCCCGGGTGGCCTGCGCGGCCGCCTCGCCCCGCGCCTTGGTCGCCTCGGCCTCGGCACCCGCGGCCGCCTTGACCCGGGTCGCCTCGGCGGCGGCCGCCAGCTCCGTCTCCTTCGCCTGGGCCTGCGCCCCCGAGATCCGTGCGTCGCGCTCCGCCTCGGCCAGGGTGCGCGTCTCGTAGGCCGCCGCGTCGGCGGGCTTGCGGACATCGGCCTGGAGTTGCTGTTCGCGGCGGTGCGCCTCCAGCTCCGCCACCCGCGTCTCCTGGACGACGACCTCCTGCCTGGCCCCGGCCTCGGCGAGCGGCCCGGCCTGCCGGGCCTTGGCGGCGGCCTTGTCACGCTCGGCCTGGTAGCCGGCCTGCAGGATCTCGCTGTCCCGGGTGGCCTCCGCCATCCGGGCGAACGACTGCTGCTCGGCCTCGGTGGCCAGCCGGTTCGCCTCCGCCTGCGCGATCCGGGCGTCCCGCTGCACGGCCGCCGCGTGCGGCATGGCCAGATTCCGGATGTACCCGGTCGGATCCTCGATCTCGTGGATCTGCAACGAGTCCACGATCAGACCCAGCTTCTCCATCTCGGTGCCGCACGCGGCCCGCGTCTGACCGGTGAGCTTCTCCCGGTCCCGGATCATGTCCTCGACCGTCAACCCGCCCACGATGGACCGCAGATGACCCGCGAACACGTTGTGCACCCGCTCCGACATCAGCTTCTGCTGGTCGAGGAAGCGGCGGGCCGCGTTCGCGATGGACACGAAGTCGTCGCCCACCTTGAAGATGACCACGCCCCGCACCTTGAGCGGGATGCCCTGGTGGGTCACGCAGTCCACCTGGAGTTCGGTCTCGTTCAGGTCGAGCGAGAGCTTGCGCACCGCCTGCACACCGGGCATCACGAGCGTGCCGCGCCCGGTGACGATGCGGAACCCCATTCCCTCCTCGATGCCCTCCGTGCGGTGCTTGGACCCCGAGATGATGAGTGCCTCGTTGGGTTCGGCGACCCGCCACATGAGCTTGAACAGACCGATCAGAACGGCAACGGCGGCAACCGCCGCCCCTGCCACGACGCCGATGACCATCGGCATGCGCCCCCTTTGGATGGTGCCCTCTCGGCACCGAACGAAGGGGAGTGTGCTCCTGCGCGGGGCCCGGGTACAGACGCCCGCGCATCCTTGTCCAAACCTTGACGCGTACGGCTCTCACCTGCGTCGCAGCGGGCTCAACTGTCGTATGCCGCCGTGACGTAGACGGTCCTCGGGGGCAGGTACTCGACCACCGTCACGACCGTGCCCGGCTCGATGCGGTCCGTCGAAGAGGCGGGGTGGGCGAGGAAGTGCTCGGCGCCGCCGCGCACACGGACGATCACCTCGCCGACCAGCCCGGGCCCGACCGTTCCGGTGACCCGCCCCATGAGCCCGACCATCGACGCGTCCGCCATGACAGACAGCGTACGGTCGCTCAGACGGCAGCGGAACGTGCCGTGACCGGCGGCGACGGCCACTTCGCGAACCAGCGCAGCTCCGCCTCCAACTGGGCGGCCACCTGGATGAGCAGAGGCTCGCTGTCGGCCGGCCCCAGCAACTGCGCCCCCACGGGCAGGCCGTCCGCCGTGAACCCGGCGGGCACATTGACCCCCGGCCAGCCCAGCACGTTCCACGGCCAGGCGTACGGGCAGGCGGCGATCATCGCGCGGTCGGTGGCGAAACCGCTGAGTTCGAGCAGGGCGCCGATGCGGGGCGGCGGAGCGGCGGTCGTGGGCGCGAGAACGACGTCGTACGAGGTGAAGAACCCTCCGATACGGCGGTGCAGGACGGCCTCCGCCCGCCGGGCCGCCCGCAGCGGGGCCCCGCCGAGCAGCCGGCCCAGCCGGGCCGCGTCCCGGGTACGCCGGTCCAGCAGCGCCGGGAAGGGCGCCTCGCCCACCCGCTCGGCGATCCCGGCCGTGGCCCGCGGCACGAAGGTCAGCCCGATCTGCCCGTACGGCGGGTCCGCCTCCTCGACCGTGTGCCCCAACGCGGCGAGCCGCTCGGCGAGTTCGACGATCCGGGTCCGCACTTCCGGACGCAGACGGGCGGGCACCGCCGTGAACGGCGGCTTGAGGGAGAGCGCGATCCGCAGCCGCCCGGGATCGCGGCCTAGGGCCGCCGAGGCGTCGACGGCCGGGGGCCGGTGCGGGTCCTGCGGGTGGTTGCCGCTCGCCGCGTCCAGCAGCAGGGCCGCGTCGGCGACCGTACGGGCCAGGGTTCCGTTGACGGTGATGCCCTGGAAGGACTCGCCGCGCGGCCAGGTGGAGACCCGCCCGCGCTGCGGTTTGATGCCGATCAGATGGGTCCACGCGGCGGGGATCCGCACCGAGCCGGCCCCGTCCGAGCCGAGCGCGGCGGGTACGAGCCCGGCGGCGACCGCGGCGGCCGAGCCACCGGACGACCCGCCGGGCGTGTGCTCCGTGCTCCACGGGTTGCGGGTCGCGCCGAAGGCGGGCCCCTCGGTGAAGGGCCACTGCCCGAACTCGCACGTGTTGGTCTTGCCGACGATCACGGCCCCGGCCGCGCGCAGCCGCCGTACCGCCTCGCCGTCCTCGGCGACCGGAGGGAACTCCCCGCAGCAGCCGAAGGCGGTCGGCTCGCCGGCCACGTCCATGTCGTCCTTCACCGCCACGGGGACGCCGAGCAGCGGCTTGCGGGTGCCCGCGGCCAGCTCCCGGTCAGCGGCATCGGCCTCGGCGAGCGCCGCCTCGGCCCGGACGATCCGGAAGGCGTTGAGGCTGCCCTGCGTCGCCTCGATCCGCGCCAGCGTGAGCTCCACCAGGGCGCGGGACGTCACCTCCCCGGCGGCCAGCGCACGGGCGGTCTCCGTCAGGCCTGCGGCGCGGTCGAGCGTCATGCGGACACCTCCGGAAGCGGGTGGTCTACCGAACGGTAACGTCCGGTGGCCGGTGGCGGAACGGCGGCGACGGAGTGGATGTTCACCGATCCCTCCTGGGCTCTGCGGCACTCGTACAAGACCATTGACGCACTTCTGCCTCAGCTCTACCTTCTGACCGACTTTCCGAACCTTGTTCGGTATTTCGACCCACTGAGTCGAGAGTGAGCCGCACATGACCCCCCGACCCGCCGCCCCGTCCCGCCGTACCCTGCTGCGCGCCCTGGCCGCCCTGCCCGCCTCGGCGCTGCTGCTCGGCGAAACCCCCGGACTGCTCGGCAGCGCCCTGGCCGCCGCACCCCCGAACGGCTCGGCCACCCGCTACACGATCGTGCCGTTCCTCAACAGCGATGACGGCACGGTCAACGTCTACCAGTCGGACGACGCCACCGACTTCCGGCTGCTGCGCTCCTCCGCGTACACGCCACCGGCGGGCCGGATCCGCGACGCGAGCGTCCTCAGGCACACCGACGGCAACTACTACGTCACCTACACCACGCACACCTGGCAGGACACCAGCACGACCATCGGCTTCGCCCGCAGCTCCGACCGCGTCAACTGGACGTTCCTGTACGACTACACCGTCCCCGTCGCGAACCTCTCCCGCGCCTGGGCGCCCGAATGGTTCGTCGACAGCGACGGCAGCGTCAACGTCGTCGTGTCCTGCTCCACCACGAACGACGAGTGGATCTTCACGCCGTACCTGCTGAGGGCCACGAACTCCGCCCTCACGGCGTGGAGTTCACCGGTGGCGCTCTCCGGCATCGGCGCCAACCACATCGACACCTTCATCGTGAAGGCCGGCTCGACGTACCACGCCTTCCCGAAGAACGAGACGACGAAGTATATCGAGTACGCCACCGCCGCGAACCTCACCGGCCCGTACACGATCCGCCGGACCGGCGACTGGGCGGGCTGGGGCAGCTACCGCGAGGGCCCCGCGCTGGTCCAGCTGGACAACGGCGGCTGGCGCATCTTCTTCGACGGCTACGGCGACGGCAACTACTACTACAGCGACAGCCACGACACCTTCGCCACCTGGTCGGCACCGGCCGCCCTGCCCGCGATCTCCGGAACGGCACGGCACTTCACCGTGGTCAAGGAGACGGTCTCGGGCGGCCCGAGCCTGGCCCGGAACACCACCCGCTCCTTCCGGTCGGCCAACTACTCGACCCGCTACTGGCAGCAGCAGTCCGCGCTTCTCAACCTGCCCGTGGTCAGCGGCTCCAGCACCTCCGCCGAGAAGCAGGCCGCCACCTTCACGGTCGTCGCCGGCCTCGCCGACGCGAACGCCTGCTCCTTCCGCGACGCGGCCGGCAATTACCTGCGCCACTGGGACTTCCGCGCCCGCTTCGACCCGAACGACGGCACGAGCACCTTCGCCAGGGACGCCACGTTCGTCCTCCGGGCCGGCACGGCGTCGGGCTCCGTCCGCTTCGAGTCGTACAACTACCCGGGGCACTACCTGCGCCACTACGCCTACCAGCTCCGCGTGGAACGCTCGAACGGGACGGACCTCTTCCGGCAGGACAGCTCGTTCGTACCGGTCACGGCCTGGGCTTGACCTGCGCTCTCGCTCAGCCGTACGGAGAGCGGCGGACGGTCAGGACGGCGACGTCGTCGTGCTGGCTGCCGCTGCCGGCGAAGGCGCGGGCGTCTTGGTACAGGGCCTGGGGCAGTTGGGTGGGGGAGAGGGCGAGGTGTTCGGTCAGCCGCTCGTCGACCGGGTAGAACGTGCCGTCGGCGGCCCGGGTCTCGGTGAGGCCGTCGGTGGTCAGCAGCAGTGTCGAACCGGCTGGGAACTCGAACCAGCCCACGGTGGTCGGTTCGGAGGCCAGTTCGGCGAGACCGAGCGGGACACCCGACTCCAGCGGCGGCGTGGTGACGATGCCGTCGTGCACCAACCGGGGTGGGATGTGCCCGCAGTTGACGACCTGCGCCTCGGTGTGGGCGTCGACGGAGACGACGAGCGCGGTGACGAACCGCTCCTCGTCGCCGTTCTGTTCGGCGTAGGAGTTGTGCCGGACGACGGAGGCGTCCATGGCGTCGACGAGCGCGGTGAGCGTGGCCTCCCTGTGGGCCGCCTCGCGGAAGGTGCCGATGACGGCGAACGCGGCCCCCACGGCGGCCAGTCCCTTGCCCTGCACGTCACCGATCAGCACCCGTGTTCCCCAGGGCGAGGCGACGACCTCGTAGATGTCACCGCCGACGAGCCGGTCCTCCTGTACGGGTTCGTAGACGCCGTTGACCAGGACGTCCTCGGTGACCAGGGGCAGGGGGTGCAGGATGTGCCGCTGCATGGCGGCGGCGGTGGAGCGCAGGCGGAGCATCTCGTGCTCGCGCCTGATACGGCGGTGGCAGGCGTAGACGGAGGTCACCGCCAGCGCGAGAGTGAGCACCACCAGCAGGGCACGGTCGATCGACCGGCCCACGTCACTGCCGCGTAGCAGCACGGTGAGGGTGACGAAGACGGTGGTCCAGGCGGACACGAACCTCGTCTGCTGCACGGTGCACAGCGCCGACGCCGTACCCGGAAGGAAGACCAGGAGACCGAGGAGCCACACCTCGGACCCGGACAGGGCACCGAGGATCTCCACCAGGGCCGTCACCGACACCACGCCGAAGGCCAGCTCGAGGTTGCCCGGAGGCTCGATCGCCTCGAGGGCGTCCGACGGCCTTCTTCGGCGGGTACCGATCATGGGAACTCCCGGGCAGGTGGTGATCTCTGTGTACGTTATGCAGGTCCTGCCGCCCGGGTGGAGGCGCCCCGCCGGGCAGACGGAGGGGCACGCGGTGGCTCCCTGAGGAACGCCGCGTCGCATCGGCGGACCTGATCGGAGATCCCTCACCCGATCAGGCAGCGGGATCGACCCGGCCGCCGACGGTGTCGCCGACGTCCTGCGGCCGCCCGTCAGGGGGTGCGGTGGCCGTTTGGCCCCCTGCGACGCGCAGAAGGTCCAGCTTCCCCGCGTCACTGCTTCCGGTCGCCGCTGTGTAGGTGACCATGCGCAGGTCGGCGCCGGGGACGATGAGGACGTCGCAGTCGACCTGGATGTCGCCGACCTCCGGATGCCGGATCGTCTTGCGGTCGGTGGTGTGTGGAGCGGATGCCGTCCGCGTGGCCCAGTGATGAGCGAACGCGCCGGACACGCCGCGCAGTTCCCGCACGAGTCGATCGAGCTGGGCGTCCCCGGGGTAGCGGGACACCGCGTCCTTGAGGTCGGCGACGATCGACACCTCGAAGACGTCCGGTCCGCGCTCGGACCGGACGGGCGGCATCGCGGCGTGTGCGAGTCCGTTGCCGAAGAGCGCACGAGCGAGGTTCCGTTCGGCGGGCGGGACGACGGCGGCGTCGCCGAACACAGCGCTCCACATGCTGTTCCACCACACCAGGGTCCAGTCCGCGCTGAACACGCCGATCGGGACGTCGCCCAGACGCGCGGCGAGCCGCTGGATGCCCGGGGGCACATGGGTGCTGACCGTCCCGTCCTGCGGCGGCAGGAGCCCGGCGCTGCGGTACAGCTGGTCCCGCTCGGCGCGGGAGAGCTGCAGGGCCCGGGCGAGGGCGCCGACGACCTGGGCCGAGGGGTTCCTGGCGCGTGACTGTTCCAGGCGCAGCACGTAGTCGACGGAAAGCCCGGCCAGTTGCGCGAGCTCCTCGCGACGCAGTCCCGGGGCACGACGGCCGTCCGTCACGGTGAAGCCGGCGTCGGCCGGAGCGAGACGGTCTCGCCAGGCGCGCACGAGGGCGCCGAAAGCGGAGCGGGAGGAAGAAGCCATGGGGCCATTGTCGCCGCGCGGCGCCGCATCAGCCTGGGTACTGCCAGTCCTGGTGACGGGGAGGGCCCTGGCCGGCGGTGGCGCGAGCGGTGAACGTGGACGTGTGCCCGAGCCGGACGGCATCGGCGCAGCAGTGAAGGAGCCTTCCGTGAAGCACACCATCGTGATGACGGGCGCGAGCCGCGGGATCGGCCGCGTCGCCGCCAGAAACATCCTGCGCCGGTCGCCGGACCTGCACCTCCTCGTCGTCGCCCGCGCGTCCTCCGGCGCACAGCTCGCCGCGGAACTCGCCACGGGCGGGCACACGGTCTCGCACGTCTCGGCGGACCTCGGCTCGCTGGACAGCGTCCGCTCGGCCGCCACCGAGATCCGGGACCGGCTCGAGGGCGGTGACCTCCCGCCGCTGCGCGGCTTCGTGGGCAACGCGGGCATGCAGTACACGAACGCGCTCACCGAGACACCCGACGGGTTCGAGGCCACCTTCACGGTCAACGTGCTCGCCAACCACCTGTTCGTCCGCCTGCTCCAGGACCGCTTCGCCCCTCCCGCCCGGATCGTGATCACCGCGAGCGACACCCACTTCGGTGACTTCAGGCACAACATGGGCATGGTGCCCGGCCCGGCCTGGAAGTCCCCGGACGTGCTCGCCCGCACGGGCGCGTTCGCCAAGCCGGACACCACGGCCGCCGGGCGCACGGCGTACTCCACGAGCAAGCTGGCCGCCATCTACCTCGTGCACGAGTACGCGCGCCGCCTGCCGGCCGGGATCGACGCCGTCGCCCACAACCCGGGCTTCGTCCCCGGTACCGGCCTCGCCCGCAACGCCGGCCCCGTCTCCCGGTTCGCGATGCGCCGCATCCTGCCGGTGATGACCCTCACCCCGTTCGCCACCAGCCGCGAGGCCGCGGGCCGCCACCTCGCCGATGTCGTCCTCGGCACGTTCCAGGCGCCGACCGGCTCCTACATCGACCGCGACCGTGTGGACCGCTCGTCCGAGGACTCCTACAACCCGCGGCGCGAAGGCGAACTCTGGGATGCCGCCGAACGGTTCACCGCAGGATGAACACACGAACCGTCAGGTGCCGAACTCGTGGTCGCGGGTCTCCGGGAGGGCCAGCAGGCACAGCAGGCTCAGCAGACAGAGGGCGCCGGTGTAGAAGCCCAGGACGAGCGGGGAATCCCAGCGGCTGTTCAGCCAGGTGGCGACCAGCGGGGCGAAGCCGCCGCCGAGGGTGTTGGCGAGGATGAAGGCCGCCGAGGCTCCGCTGTAGCGCAGCCGGGCGGGGAACAGTTCGGGGAGGAACGCGGCCACCGGGGAGAACATGAGCGCGAGCAGCATGAGGCCGACCGTGTAGGCGCCGGTGATCAGCCAGGCGTCGCGCGAACTCAGGGAGGCGTACATGGGCACCGCCCACAGCACGCAGCCGACGGCTCCGGTCAGCATCACCGGGCGGCGGCCGATCCGGTCGGACAGCCTGGCGACCGGGAGGGTGAGGGCGATGCCGGCCGCGGCGCCGATGCTCGCGGCGGTCAGCATCGTGTTCTGGGGGATGCCCAGTTCCTTCGGGCCGTACGAGAGGCTGTAGACGATCGTCAGGTAGTAGACCGCCGAACCGCCGATCGCCGCGCCGGTGCCGAGCAGCAGCCGGCCGGGATACCGCTTGAGGAGCGTGACCAGCGGAAAGCGGGACTCCGCTGCCGGGGCCGGTGCCTGCGCGGTGCGATGGGCCGCGTCGCGGAACACGGGTGACTCGGAGACCGTCGTCCGCACCCACAGGCCGATCACGACGAGCACGGTGCTGAGCAGGAACGGGATGCGCCAGGCCCAGTCGGCGAAGCCGTCCCGGCCCGCGATGTGGAGCGTGGGCAGGATGACGGCGCTGGACAGCAGAAAGCCGAGCGAGGGGCCGGCCTGCGGGACGGACGCGTACAGCGCACGGCGGCCGGGCGGTGCGTGCTCGGCGGCGAGCAGCACCGCCCCGCCCCACTCGCCGCCCATGCTGAGGCCCTGGAGCAGACGGAGTGTCACCAGCAGGACGGGAGCGAGGAGTCCGGCGGTCTCGTACGTGGGCAGCAGTCCGACGCCGACGGTGGCCACGCCCATCAGCAGAAGGGAGGCGACCAGGGCCTGTCTTCGGCCCAGCCGGTCACCGATCGTTCCGAACAGGACGACGCCCAGGGGACGGGACAGGAACGCCGCGGCGAAGGTGAGGAACGCGGCGAGGGAGGAGACGGTGGGGTTGCCGGAGGGGAAGAAGGCGGGGCCGAGGACGAGCGCGGAGGCCGTGCCGTACACGGCGAAGTCGTAGTACTCGATCGTGGTGCCGACCAGGCTCGCGGCGGCGACCCGCGGGGCCTCGGTCCGCGCGGCGGCTTTCTCTGTCGTCTTGGACAGCGATTCGGGCATGGGGAGTCACCCTAGGCCCGGAAATTCGAATTCGACAAGGAAGCGTCAGGAAAATCCGGTCGTCCGAATTATCGAACGCGACCGCAGAGGTTGCGGGAAGAGTTTCCGGCCGTTTACACGTGGCATCCGCAACAAAGCGCCCGAGACTCCACGAACAGCACCTCATGCGGTCGTCAATCCCGCTGCACCTGTCATATCGCTGTCAATATTCATGCCGAGTTCTGCATAAATATTGACCAGTGATCGCACCTTGCCAACCGGCCGCCGCGCGGTAAATGCTCACAACGGCGCAACTTGAAAGTTCTACGACCATCGTTTTTCGGACTTTATGCGGCCACCGGCTGGGGAGGCGTATTACCCATGCTGAAAACCGGCAAGTTATTACGCTTGAGAAGACTTTCGCTGGCGGGTGACGGCCGGCATCTGCTCGTTCCCCTCGATCACAGCGTTTCGGACGGCCCGATCGTCCCCGCCGGCCAATGGGACGACCTGCTCCGGGCGCTGGTGGACGGCGGGGCCGACGGGATCATCGTCCACAAGGGACGCGCCCGCGCCTTCGCGCCGGACATCCTCAAGAGCTGCGCGCTGGTGGTGCACCTGAGCGCCAGTACCGCCTGCTCCGCCGACGTCCACGCCAAGGTGCTGGTCGCCGATGTCGAGGAGGCCCTGCGGCTCGGCGCGGACGCGGTCAGCGTCCACGTGAACATCGGCTCGGACACCGAGGCGCGGCAACTCTCCGACCTGGGGGCGGTGGCCCGTTCCTGCGACGCGTGGGGCATGCCGCTGATCGCGATGGTCTACCCCCGCGGCCCCCGGATCGAGGACCCGCGCGACCCCGCCCTCCTCGCGCACCTGGCCAACGTCGCCGCGGACCTGGGCGCGGACATGGTGAAGACCTCCGTCGCCCTGCCGGTCGAGCGGATGGCGGAGGTGGTGGCGGGCAGCCCCATCCCCGTCCTCGCGGCGGGGGGTCCGCCGGACGGCACCGACCTCGTCGAGTACGGCACCGCCGTGATGGCCACCGGCTGCCGGGGACTGGCCGTCGGCCGCCGGATCTTCTCGGCCCCCTCACCCGCTTCCTTGGTGGCTCGCCTCGCCGCGGTCGTGCACGGCGCCGGCGGCGCTTCAAATGGCATGAGCATGACCCGTCCCTCGACGTTCGTGGCAGGAGTCGCATGAGGTTCGCATGGATCGATCTGCGGGAAGTCCCCGGCCGGCAGCTCCAGGGGGTGGTGGACGCGGCCGTCCACGCCCGGATGGCCGGGGTGGTGGCCGCCGATGCCGAGCTGCTCGCGACGCTGCCCCCGACCGTCACCCGGGTGCTGGCGCCCGAGGGCCGGGCCCCGGCCGCCCCGAAGAAGCCCGGTGACAAGGAGGGGAAGGGCACCGCCGCCAAGCAGGCGAAGGACGCAGCCGAAACCGGCTCCCCGTCCGGGTCCGGAAACTCCCCGGCCGCCACCGGAATCGACGTCCTGCTACGGAGGTTCGGCACCGAGGACGAGCTGGACGCCCTCGCCGCCGGCAACCGCGCCACCGGCGGCACACCCGCCGCCGGCATCGTCGACGTACGGGACGACCGCACGCTCCAGCTGTCATGCGCGGGTGCCATGAAGTTGCCGTACACCGTCATCCACTTCGCCGACCCGACCAAGATCCCGCTGGAGATCGTGCTGGCCGCGGCCGAGTCGGCCGACGGCAAGCTGGTGACCGTCGTCGACGGCCTGGAGGAGGCGGCGATCGTCTTCGACGTGCTGGAGCGCGGCTCGGACGGCATCCTGTACGCGCCCCGCAGCGCCGACGAGGTGTTCGCGCTGGCACGGCTGCTGCAGGCCACCACGCCCCAGTTGGAGCTGTCCACGCTGACCGTGGAGAGCATCCGGCACGTCGGACTCGGCGACCGGGTCTGCGTGGACACCTGCTCCCACTTCGAGGAGGACGAGGGCATCCTCGTCGGCTCGTACTCCTCCGGCTTCGTCCTGTGCTGCAGCGAGACCCACCCGCTGCCGTACATGCCGACCCGGCCGTTCCGGGTCAACGCCGGGGCCCTGCACTCGTACACGCTCGGACCGGACAACCGCACCAACTACCTGAGCGAGGTGGGCTCCGGCAGCGTCCTGCTGGCGGTCGGCGCCGACGGCCGCACCCGGCGGGTCGTGGTCGGACGCGCCAAGCTGGAGTCCCGGCCGCTGCTGGAGATCCGCACCCACGCCGAGGACGGACGGCTGGTCAGCCTGACCGTGCAGGACGACTGGCACGTACGGGTGCTCGGCCCGGGCGGGAAGGTCCTCAACGTCACCGAACTGCGGACCGGTGACGAACTGCTCGGCTATCTGGCCACCGACAAGCGCCATGTCGGCCTGCCCATCGGCGAGTTCTGCAAGGAGGTCTGAGGCCCCATGGGCGAACTCGCGACAGACCCGGCCGACTCGATGGGCACCCTCGTCCAGCGGCTGTTCGACGCGCGGGACGACGACCTGCCATTCCTGATACACCGACAGGAGACGGTCAGCCGGGCGGAGTTACGTGAGCGGGTGGCCAAACAGGCCGCCGTGTTCGCCGGCTACGGCATCGGCCCGGGCAGCACCGTGGCCCTGCGGACACCGCCCAGCTTCACCCAGGTGGAGGTGCTGCTCGCGCTGTGGCGGCTCGGCGCCCAGGTGCTGCTCCTCGACTTCCGGCTCAAGCCGGCCGAGGTGGAGTCCCTCTGCGCGGTCTGCCGGCCGCAGTTCCTGGTCGGTGCCGGGTCCAACGTCCGGGCGGCGTTCGGTTTCCGGCCCGAGTACGAGGTCACCACCGAGTGCCGCAGGACCGGCCGGCCGGCCGCCACCGGGCACCGGCTGGTGCAGTTCAGCTCGGGCTCCACGGGACGGCCGAAGGTGATCGGCAGGACCGTCCGGTCGCTCGCCGCCGAAGTGGACGCGTTCGCCACGGTCCCCGGCATGCCGGGGGAGGACGACCGGCTGCTGCTGCTCAGTTCGACAGCCCACAGCTTCGGTCTGATCGGCGGGCTGCTGTGCTCCCTGGCGGCCGGCGTCTCCGTGGTGTTCGCGCCCCGCGTCTCGGCCCGCGACATCCTGCGGACCGCGGTGGACCACCGGGTCACCGCCCTGTTCGGCGTGCCGACGCACTTCGAACTGCTCGCGGCCGCCCTCGATCCGCCCGCCCTGCCCGAGCTGCGGATCGCGGTGTCGGGCGGCGAGCTGATGCCCCCGCCGGTGGCGGCGCGGTTCGCCGAACGGTACGGCGTCCCGGTCGGCGAGGCCTACGGCACCACCGAGACCGGCATCGTCGCCATCGACGTCGGCGGCGCGCTGCGGCCCTCGGTCGGCCGGGCCGCACCGGGCGTGGTGGTACGGCAGTACCGCGGCGAACTGGACGTGGCGCTGGCCGAGTCCCCGTATCTCTTCGACTCGGGCGGTACGCGGTACGCGGACGGCTGGCTGCACACCCGCGACCGGGCCACCGTGGACGACACCGGCGCGGTCAGCGTGCACGGCCGGGCCGACTCGCTCGTCGTGATCGGCGGTCTGAAGGTCGATCTCACCGAGGTCGAGCAGGTGCTCCGCGAGCACCCGGCGGTCGAGCAGGCGGTCCTGGTCCACGAGGGCGTGACCGAGGCGTATGTCGCGGTGGCCGCCGATGCCGAGGACCCGTCCGCGGAGGAGTTGCTGCGGTGGTGCCGGGAGCGGCTGGCCGACTACAAGCTGCCCCGGGTGATCCGGCTGCTGGAGACCCTGCCGCGTACGTCCAACGGGAAGCTGCTGCGCCAGGCGGCGGCGTTGCGGGCGGCGGCGAGCGGTGCGTCGTAGTCCGGCCCGGGCCGCCCGAACACCTTCCGCACGATTCCCCCACCGGTACCTCTCACTGGAGTTCTGTCGACCATGAGCACATCGACCCTGGAAGAAGAGATCCGCGAGTTCGTCCTGACCGCGGTCATCGACGAGATGAACATCCTGACCAGCCGTGAGGGCATCACCGACGACAGCCCGGTGACCGTCGGCGGGCTGGACGTCGACTCACTCAGCCTGATCGAGCTCACGATGCGGCTGGAGTCCCGGTTCGGCGTGGAGATCCCGGACACCGACATCGAGCCGCTGGCCTCCCTGACCCTCGGCGGACTCGTCGCCGAGGTCGTCCGGCGCGGTGCGCGGGCATGAGCACGGAGGCCTCGCTGTCCACCATCACCACCGACACCGTCCGGCAGCTGCTGTCGGACCGCAAGGTCTTCCCCGGGCTGCCCGACGACCTCGGCGAGGACGCCGAACTGGTGCTGGACTCCCTCGGGCTGGTGTGGCTGCTCCACGTGGTCGAGGAGCGCTACGGCCTGGTCGTCGAGCCCACCGACGAGGACATCGCCGGGCTGACCTCACTGCGGCGGCTCACCGGATACCTGCGCGCGGCACAGACGGACCGGGCGGAAGGGAGCGGCCGGGATGAGCGGTGACGTGACGATCACCGGCTTCGGCGTACGCACCGCGTTCGGCACGGGCGCCGACGCCCTGCGGCGCGGGGTTTTCGCGGGGGTCCCCGCCTTCCGCCCCACCACGCGCTTCGACACCGGCCCGTACCGGACGCCCATGGCCGCCGCCGCCCCCGACGGACCCGACGCGGTCGAGGACTGGGCGCTGCGCCACGCACTCGCCCGCTGCGGGACGGAAGCCCTCGACATGGCCGGCCTCGGCCCGGGCACGGAGGCGGCGATCCTGCTCGGCGTCGCCGGCGACCACACCAGCGTCACGCGGTACTGGCGGAGCCGGCCCGGGGAGGCCGCGTCGGTATCGGTGCCCGGGCCGGGAACGGACGCGGGCCGGACCGGGGGTGTTGTCCGGAACGGCGTCGCCGGTGAGGGCGTGGCCCGGAAATCGGACATGGTCCCGGGCGAGGACGCGGGCCGGACGGGGGGTGTTGTCCCGAACGGCGCTGCCCGTGAGCACGTAGCCCGGACCGCGGACGTGATGCCGAACGGCTCTGGGGGCGAGGGCGCGGGCCCGAACGCGGGCGCCGTAACCACGGGCGGTCCCGGTGCCGAGCCGGGCGGTGCCGCGGCGCGGCTCGCCGACGCCGTGCCCGCGCGGCTCGCCGAGTTGCTGGCCGGCCACCTCGGGCTGACCGGGCCCCGGCTCGCCTTCACCAACGCCTGTGTCGCCTCCGCCGCCGCGATCATCCACGCCTGCCGGCTGATCTCCTCCGGCCGGATCGACGTCGCGGTCTGCGCGGGCGGATATCTCGTTGAGGAGGAGACCTTCGGCAAGTTCGACTCCGGCCGGGCACTCTCCCGCGACGGCATGGTGCGCCCGTTCAGCGCCGACCGCAGCGGGCTGCTGCTCGGCGACGGAGTCGCGGCCGTCGTACTGGAGTCCGCCGAGCACGCCCGGCGGCGCGGTGCCCGGCCGCTGGCGTCCGTGCCGGGCTGGGGCGCGGCGACGGACGCCCACCACATCGCCCAGCCGCATCCGGAGGGGGCCGGCCTGGCCCGGGCCGCACGGCAGGCGCTGCGGCTGGCCGGCGACCCGGACGGGGCGGCCCTCGGCTATGTCAACGCCCACGGGACCGGCACCAAGTACAACGACGGCGCCGAGACCCGGGGACTGCGAGCCGCCCTCGGGGGGCGGGCCGGGTCGATCCCGGTGAGCTCGACCAAGAGCACCACCGGGCACCTCCTGGAGGCGGCGGGCATCGTGGAGTTCGTCATCACCCTGCTGGCCCTCACGGACGGTGTGCTGCCGCCGACCGCCGGGTTCACCCGGCCCGACCCGGAATGCGACCTCGACTACGTGCCGAACCGGCCGCGCCGGGCCGACCCGCGCCGGGCCCTCACCATCAACGCCGCCTTCGGGGGCGCCAACACCGCACTCGTGCTGGAGCGGCCGTGACGACGGACAGACCCGTACCACGCTCGGCTCTCGGCATCCTGGCGAGCGCCACCGCGACCCACCGCACCGGGCGCCCGGACGACATCGAGCTGCCGAGGCTGCCCGGCTTCGTGGA
Source organism: Streptomyces purpurascens (assembly GCF_045040895.1). NCBI lineage: Bacteria > Bacillati > Actinomycetota > Actinomycetes > Kitasatosporales > Streptomycetaceae > Streptomyces > Streptomyces purpurascens. The sequence goes on from NZ_CP108341.1 coordinate 8,303,247, forward strand.
GTCGGCGTTCAGCCCGCTGGCGTTCGAGGTCGCCAGACAGTGCCTGGCCGAACGGCCCGACGGGGGCACCTCCCGCTCATGGGGGTCCCCCCGCGCGAGCGAAGCCGAGCGTGGGGGAGAAGCCGAGAGCGGGGGAGACTCCCGGACCGCCGTGGTCCTGGCGGGCCTGATGGGCGACACGACCACCGCGGATCTCGCCAGCAGCCGGATGGTCGCCGGGCGGGTCCACAACCCGCTGCTGTTCATGCAGGCCACGCCCAACTCCGTACTGGGCCACATGAGCCGGGAGTTCCGGATCACCGGACAGATGTTCAGCCTCGCCACCCTCGACGACTCGCTGACCGAACTGCTGGCCATGGCGGATCTCCTGCTGGAGGACCCGGAGCTGGACCGGGTGCTGGTGCTGGGTGTCGAACTGGGCGGCGGTGAGCGGGCGGCCGCCGTGTACCGGGAACTGGCCGTCGACGGTCACCCGTTGGCGGGCCTTCCCGCGAACGCCGGTATCGCGGCGGCGCTGTTGCTAGCCCGTCCCGGCGCCGGGATCCCCGTCACGATCCGGGCGGACGAGACGCACGACTCGGCTACCGGGACCGCCGCCTGCCCCGGAAGCATCCAGGGCCTCTTCGATCTGGCGGCCACCCACTCCGAGGCAAGGAAGGAAACGGAGACCCATGCTCATCAGTAGGCAGGAGCGCGCCCGGATCTGCTCCGACACCGAACTGGGCGCCGGCAACGTCCTGGAGCGCCTGACGGCGTACGGCCGCCCGCTCGACGAGCCGGTGCTGCGGACGGACGGCAGCTGGCAGGCGCCGGACGGCGGCCGCCCCCGGGTGCTGACGCTCGGGCAGCTGATCGAGGCCGTCGAGACCTACGCGGGCTGGTACGCCGCCCGAGGGGTGCGGCCCCGCGACCCGGTCGCCGTGCACTCCCACTCCAGCGCCGAGTTCGCGGTGAACTTCCTGGCGCTGACCTCCCTCGGCGCGATCCCCTCGTTCGTCAACGGCAACCTGGCCCCCGAGACCGCCCGGGAGTACGTACGCGGACAGGGGGCGGTGGGCGCCTTCACGGACCGGGAGCACCACCCGGTGCTGTCAGGGTCGGGGCTCGGCTTCTGCGTCACCGCCGCCGGCATCCGCCCCGGGGACCGCGCGGCCCTGCCGCCGTCGTACCCGTACCGGCACGACCCCACCGACCCGGTGCTCATCTCGCACTCGTCCGGAACCACCGGCACGCCCAAAGGGGTTCCGCACACCCACCGGACGCTGATGTACGCGCAGCTGCACCGGCTGCGCTACTCCACCGGAACCGACATGGAACGCACCCTGGTCGGGCTGCCGGGCGCGCACAACGCCATGGTGGCGACCCTGCTGTACTGCCTGCTGCTCCGCACGGACATCAAGCTGCTCTCCAGCCGGCGCGGCACCGATGTGCTGGACGCCATCGAGGAGTTCCGGCCCACCACGGTGCTGGCCTTCGCCGGGACCTTCGGCGAGATGGCCGCGCAGGACCTGACGAGACGCCATCTGGACAGTGTCCAGGTGTGGTTCAACACCGGGGACGCGGCGCACGAGGCGCACATCCGGGCGCTGGTGCGGTACGGCAGCCACGAGAGGATCGGGCGCGATCTGCGGCGTACGCGGGTCGAGGGCTCCGTCTTCGTGGACGGGCTCGGCTCGTCCGAAGCGGGCTACTCCGTCTTCCACAACCGGCACACCAAGGACACCTCGTCCTACTCGCGCTGCGTCGGCAAGCCGATCAGCTTCGCCGAGGCCGCCGTGCTCGCCGAGGACGGCACCCCGCTGCCGCCGGGGCGGATCGGCCGCCTCGGCCTGAAGTCGCCGACCCTCACGCCCGGTTACTGGAACGACTCGCTGACCTGGAACCGGCTGCGGCTGGGCGGCTACTGGCTCACCGGGGACCTCGCCCACCAGGACGAGGACGGCAACTTCTACCACCTCGACCGGGCACCGGACGCGATCCGGACCCGCGACGGGATCCTGTTCAGCACCCGGACCGAGGAACTGCTCCTGCGGGAGCTGCCCGAACTGGCCGACTGCACGGTCGTCGGGGTGGCCCCCGAGGGCGTACGGGCGGACTGGGACGGCGGGGGAGAGGCCGAGGCGTACGCGCTGCTCCAACTCGCCGACGAGGACGCCCCCGCCGGCGACGGCGAGGCGTGGACCGGGCGGGTCAACGCGGTCCTGGCGGCCGCCGGGTTCCCGCTGGTGGCCCGGGCCCTGCGGATGGAACCCGACGATGTGCCCAAGGGCGCCACGGGCAAGGTCCTCAAACGCGTGATGCGCGACCGGTTCGCCACCAGGGGGCAGGAGTGAGTGACGACGGGACCAACCACCGCGCGCAGACGGTGGACGCGTACCGGCTGTGGTGGCAGCACGACGCCCACTGGTACCAGGGGGTGGCCGGGCGCTTCGGGCAGGAGGCCGCGAACGAGATCAACGCGGAGGCGATGCGCAAGGTGGCCCTGCACGTCGGGCAGCGCGTCGCCCGCCGGTCGGGCCCGCTGCCCGACAGCGGCGACACCGGCAAGGACCTGGAGGAACTGCGCCGCCGCTACGACGAGTGCGGCGACCGCATGTTCCCGCCGGAACTGCGCAACGCCTCCACCGAGGTGGAGGGCGACGACGGAATCGTCCTCACGCTGCGGCGGAACTTCGCCATCACCATGGTGCGGATGGCCGGTTCGCTGGAGGGCTACCGGTGTCCCTGCACCGACATCCACGCGGGCTGGTCCGAAGGACTCGGTGTGACCCTGACCGAGAACCGGGCCGAGAGCTGTCTGCGCGACGGCGACAAGGCGTGCCGCCTGCTGATGCGGGTCGCCCCGGGTACGGAGGGCTGAGCGGTGCGGGTACTTGTCGCCGGTGCCACCGGAGTGGTCGGACATCCGCTGGTGGGCGCGCTGCGGGCGCGGGGGCACCATGTGAGCGCCCTGGTGCGGGACGCTTCCCGGGCCCCGGACGCGGACGAGGCCGTGGTCGCCGACGCCCTCGACCGCGCGTCCCTGCTGCCGGCGGTCTCGGCCGCCCGGCCCGACGTGGTCGTGCACCAGATGACGGCGCTGCGGCTGCTGCGCGACGATCCCGCGGGCGCCTTCGCACAGACCGCCCGGCTGCGCACCGCGGGCACCGCCCACCTGGTCGAGGCGGCCCGGGCGGCCGGCGCGCGACGGCTGGTCGCGCAGTCCATCGCCTTCGCCGCGGCCCCGGCCGGGGTCCTGGTCCTCGACGAGGACGCACCGTTGTACGTGGACGCCCCGGACCCCGGCTGGGCCGCCACCGTACGGGCCGTGGCCGAGCTGGAACGGCTGGTGCTGAGCGGTGCGGGCCTGAGCGGTCTGGTCCTCAGGTACGGCACCCTGTATGGCCCCGGCACCGCGTACGCCCGTACCGGCGGGACCGGGCAGCGGGTGCTGGCGGGGAAGCTCCCGCTGCCCGAGGGCGGGTCGGGGATCACCTCGTTCCTGCAGGTGGAGGACGCCGTGGGAGCGGCCGTGGCGGCCGTCGAGTCGGAGGCCACCGGGGTCCTCCACATCACGGACGACGAACCTGCCCCGGCCGCCGAGTGGCTGGCGCACTACGCCCGTGCGCTGGGCGCCCCGGCCCCGCGCACGGTTCCGGCGGCGATGGCGCCCAGGCTGCTCGGCTGGTTCACGGCCCATCAGCTCACCGCGGCGCGGGGCGCGTCCAACGACCGGGCGCGTACGACGCTGGGCTGGAAGCCGCTGCGGCCGAGCTGGCGCGACGGGCTGGGGGCACGATGACCGGGCCCGGCAGGCCGGAGGCTCTCCCGTCTCGGCCGTGGGCCGTCCTGCTGGTCGTGGTCTGCGCCCAGATGCTGATCTGGCTGGACACCTCGATCCTCAACGTCGCCGTCACCACCCTGGCCGACCCGGCCGAGGGCCTGGGCGCGACGCCCGCCGAACTGGAGTGGGTGGCGAGCGCCTACACCCTGGTCTTCGCCGGCGGTCTCTTCGCGGGCGGCGCGCTGGCCGACCGGTTCGGCCCCCGGGCCACCCTCCTCGCCGGACTGGCGCTGTTCGGCGCGGCGTCCGCCGCCGGCGCGTTCGCGGGGAGCCCGGCGTGGCTGGTCGTGGCGCGCGCGTTCATGGGCGGGGGCAGCGCACTGCTGATGCCGGCGACCCTGTCGGTGATCGTGCAGAGCACCCCGGAGGCGAAACGTACCCGGGCGATCGCGATCTGGAGTTCGTCCAGCGGTCTGGGCGTGGCCGTCGGCCCGGTGGTGGGCGGGGCGCTGCTCAGCAACTTCTGGTGGGGATCGGTGTTCCTGGTCAACGTGCCGATCGTCGCTGTGTGCCTGGCCGGAGTCGCCGCCGTCGTACCCGAGTTGAAGGGTCCCCGGCGCAGACCGCTCGACCTCCCGGGCCTGGCCCTGTCGGTGCTCGGCCTCGGCGGCGTGGTCTACGGGATCATCGAAGCCGGCGACGGACAGCCCTGGTACGGGCCGCACGTCCTCCTCCCGCTGGTCCTGGGCGGCGCCCTGCTCTGCGCTTTCGTCGCCGGTCAGCGCAGGTCCCCGGCGCCCAGCCTGGATCTGCGGCTCTTCCGGCGGCCCGGGTTCACGGCCGGGAGCGTGGTGCTGCTGATCGCCTTCATGGCCTTGGCCGGGCACCTGTTCTACGCGGCCTTCTATCTCCAGGGGCCCCGTGGATTGTCGCCAGCCGAGGCCGGCACCGTGATGATCGCCGCCGCGGTCGGCATCGTCCTGGGCAGTCAGGCGTCCCCGGCGCTGAGCAGGCTGCTGTCGGCCCGGTGGACGGTCGCGGCCGGTGTCCTGGCCACGGCGGCCACCTACGTCGCCTACGCCTGGCTCGACGGGCAGACCCCGATCGGTTTCATCGTCGCGCTGCTGTGGATCCAGGGCTTCGGGATGGGCCTGGTCGGCACGCCGGTCACGGCCGCGATGATGAGCGGGGTGCCACCGCATCTCGCGGGCGCAGGCTCGGCCGTCAACAGCGTCACCCGGCAGGTCGGCGGAACGCTCGGGGTGGCGATGGCCGGTTCGATCCTGTCCGGCGTGTACCGGGAGCGGATGGCGGACGCCGAACTGCCCGGTACCGCACAGGGATTGTCCCCGGCCGCCGAGGAACGGGCCCGGGCCTCCGCCGAGGCGGCCCGCTCCCTGGCCGGTTCACTGCGCCTGCCCGACCTGGCGGCCACGGCGGACCGGGCCTTCCTCGACGCGATGTACGCCGCCACCCTCGCCGTCGCCGCACTGGCCCTCGTCGGATGCGCGGTGGCCGTCGTGGGGCTGCGCACCCGAGCACCGCGGCCGCGGAACGTCCCGGAACGAGGGGCACGGGACGAGCCGGTGGAATCCACGTGAGAGGCCACGGCACGGGAGCAGGACAGGAGAGGGAAGCCATGCCGGAACAGGCAACGGCCCGTTCGGTCTTCGTCACCGGGGGAAACAGGGGGATCGGCCTGGCCATAGCCCGCCGCTTCGCGGCGGCGGGAGACCGGGTGGCGGTGACCTTCCGAGGCGAGGAGCCGCCCGCTTCCGAGGGCTTCCTCGCCGTACGGTGCGATGTGACGGACAGCGATCAGGTGGACCGGGCCTTCACGGAGACCGAGGCGGCCCACGGCCCGGTCACCGTCCTGGTCGCGGGCGCGGGCGCCGCCAACGACCGCCTGCTGGTGCGGATGAGCGACGCCGACTTCACCTCCGTCATCGACACCAACCTCACGGGGGCCTTCCGGGTCGCCCGGCGAGCGGTGCGCGGGATGCTCCGCGCAGGCCACGGCCGTATCGTGCTGGTCTCCTCCACGGCGGCGCTGCACGGCGCCCCCGGGCAGACCAACTACGCGGCGGCGAAGGCGGGGCTGGTCGGATTCGCACGGTCGCTGACCCACGAGCTCGGCCCCAGGGACATCACCTGCAATGTGGTGGCGCCCGGCCTCACCGAGTCGGACATGAGCCGCGCCCTCACCGACCGGCAGCGCCAGGATCTGCTGCGCCGGACCCCGGCCGGACGCCTCGCCCGCCCCGAGGAGGTCGCCGACGCGGTGGCGTTCCTGGCCGGTGCCGGGTATGTGCGCGGCGCCGTCGTCCCGGTCGACGGCGGCGCCGGGCTGGGGCACTGAGGGCGGGGCCGGCGTCCTGTGCCCCCACCCTTCAGGCCAGGTTGCGTTCGAGGGCCGTGACGTAGTTGTCGATGAAGTGGTCGCGCACGCCGTCGCTCGCCGGGGCGAAGGCGTCGGCGGTCATGCCGCCGACGCGGTCGACGAGTCCGGTGACCAAGGGCAGCGTCGTGTGCACCTTGCCCTTGGAATCGATGTACCGCAGGGCCTCGACGTGGGTGAAGGCCGGCTCCGGGGGCATCTGCGGGACGATGTCGTTGTTGTTGACGAACCGGTAGAGCCGGTCCTTGAAGCCCTTGTCGCAGGCCTTGGCGAGCAGCCGGTCGCAGGTACGGGGCTGGCCGAAGGTGTAGACGCCGTCGGCCCGCAGCCGCGGCTCCTCCAGGTACATCCGGCAGCCGGCCAGCATGGCGAGTGCCCCGCCCAGGCTGTGGCCGGTGAACCAGACCGACTGTTCCTGGTCGCGCAGTTCGGAGAGCCCGTCCCGGACCGTGGGGAAGATCGACTCCAGGGCCTCGCCGAAGCCGTGGTGGATGTATCCGGTGCCCGCCGGGCCCGGTACGGGTGGCGTGACGGCGTCCGTGAGCCAGTCGCGGATCTGCACCGGCTCCGTGCCGCGGAAACCGGTGACGATCATCCTGTCACTGGCCATCGTGTACGCCTGGGTGTCCTCCAGCGGAAACGGCGGCGTGAACCGCGTTTCGTGATGGAGCACCCGGTCGAACCCCCACTTTCGCGCCTGCTGCTCGATGGTGGCACGGTCCTTGTAGGCCAGGTCGGACGCCTTGGCCATCCAGTAGGCGTGCGGAAGGCTGTATGCGGTGACGGAGTGATCAATGCTCTGGGGCACGGACACCAGCGGGTCCTTTCCCGGGTGCCGCGGCGCACGGCGGCCGAACCGAACCGCGGAAACGGCACCCTGAGGTGGCGGAAGAGGCAGCCTCGTCCTATCGCGGGCGGACGGCCGCACCCGCGAAGCGCGCCCCGGGGTCACCCGGACGGACCGCCGGCGGAACCGGGACTCTCCCGCGGCACGTACAGCCGGGTCAGCCCGTGCCGTACAGCGTCGTGAGCAGTTCGAGCGCGGCCTGGGCGGCGGGATGCGGTTCGTCCCGCCACCAGGCCAGGCGCACCGCGATCGGCTCGGCGTCGCGCACCGGCCGGTAGACGATGCCGGGACGCGGGTACTGGTGTGCGGTCGACTCGGCCGTCATCCCCACACAGCGGCCCAGCGAGATCGCGGTCAGCCAGTCGTCGACGTCATGGGTGGCCCGGGTCGCCGGACGGGCGTCCGGTGGCCACAGCTGTGTCGTGGTGGTGCCCGTCCGCCGGTCGATCAGCAGCGTGCGTCCGCCGATGTCGGCGAGTCTGACGGAGCGGCGCCGGGCCAAGGGGTCGTCGGACGCCATCGCGCACAAGCGCCGTTCCAGGCCCACGATGGCGGAGTCGAAGCGGCGGTCGTCCAGCGGCCTGCGGACCACGGCCAGGTCACAGGCCCCCTCCGCGAGGCCGGCGGTGGCGGAGTTGACGCGGACGAGCCGCAGCTCCGTCTCCGGGCGTGTGGCGGCCCAGCGGCGCTGAAAAGCCAGCGTGTGGCGGCCCACGGCCGACCAGGCGTAACCGACCCGCAGACAGGCATGACCCGAGGTGGCCTCCTGGACCAGATCGTCCACCTCGCTGAGCACCCGCCGGGCATGTCCCAGCACGCGCAGCCCCGTTCCGGTCGGACTCACCTCACGGGAGGTCCGCCGCAACAGCCGTACCCCGAGGGCACGTTCGAGGGAGGCCAGGGTGCGGGACACGGCGGCCTGGGAGACCCCGAGCGCGATGGCGGCGTCGGTGAAGCTGCCCTCGTCGACGATCGCGACGAGGCAGCGCAACTGCCGCAGCTCCACATCCATGACTCCAGCGTATAGACGCAGCCCCGGATGCATTTTGCGCAACCCCCGTGCCGTCCCAGGATCGGGCCATGCACGCAGCCTCCGCACCGACGCCGGCACCCGCGCGGGGAACCCTCGCGACGTCCTCCGCCCCGCACCTCGGCGCCCCGGACCCCGGCGGACAACGCCTGGCCGGTGTGGTCACCATGTTCGGCAGCGGTCTGTCCAATCAGACCGGCGCCGCGATCGGGTCCCTGGCCTTCCCCGTCCTCGGGCCGATCGGTGTCGTCGCCGTACGCCAGTACGTGGCCGCGATCGTCCTGATGGCCGTCGGCCGCCCCCGTCCGCGTACCTTCACCAAGGAGCAGTGGTGGCCGGTCCTGCTGCTGGCCCTGGTGTTCGGGACGATGAACCTGTCCCTGTACAGCGCCATCGACCGCATCGGCCTCGGCCTCGCGGTGACCCTGGAGTTCCTCGGGCCCCTGAGTATCGCCCTCGCCGCCTCACGCCGCCGTGTGGACGCGTGCTGCGCGCTGATCGCCGCGGCAGGTGTCGTCACCCTGATGCGGCCGCAGCCCTCCACCGACTACCTGGGCATGGGCCTCGGGCTGCTGGCCGCCGTCTGCTGGGCGTCGTACATCCTGCTCAACCGCACCGTCGGCCGACGCGTCCCCGGAGTGCAGGGATCGGCCGCCGCGGCCGGAGTCTCCGCGCTGATGTTCCTGCCGGTCGGAATCGTCCTCGTCGTCGACCATCCGCCGACCGCGGGGTCCGTCGCCTACGCCCTCGTGGCCGGCGTCCTGTCCTCGGCCGTCCCGTACCTGGCGGACCTTCTCACCCTGCGCCGCGTCCCGGCCCGGGTCTTCGGGCTCTTCATGAGCGTCAATCCCGTGCTGGCCGCCGTGGTCGGCTGGATCGTCCTCGGTCAGAACCTGGGCTGGACCGAGTCGGCCGCCATCGCGGCCATCGTGGCCGCCAACGCGCTCAGCATCGCCACGTCACGCACCTGAGGGACACCCACGTGGGCGGTGGGTCAGGCCACGAGCCGGAGGACCTCGGCCAGGCCCCGGTCGCCGGTGCGGTGTTCGGCCGGGAGGATGTAGGCGCGCAGACCGCAGGCGGTGGCGGCGCCGTCGCGTACCGGGTTGTCGCCGACCATGAGGGTGGCGCGGGGGTCGGCGCCGAGGTCGGCACAGGCTTTGAGGAACAGCTGTGGATCGGGCTTCTCGCGGCCCTGCTCGTAGGAGATGACACAGCCGTCGATCAGGTCCTCCAGCCCGGCGTGGGCCAGGTGAACGCGCAGGTCCCAGGCGAAGTCGCTGACGATGCCGATGCGCAGTCCGCGGGCGCGCAGCGCACGGAGTGTGGGCTGGGTGTCGGAGTAGGGCAGCCAGGCGTCGGGGGCGGTGAGTTCCCGGTAGGCCGTTTCCTCGACGCCTCGCAGGAAGACGGGGGCTGGACGGGGCGTGTGTCGGGAGGTGCGCGTGCCGGCGTCCTCCCGTGTCACGCGTTCCTGGCTCGCCTCACTGCTGAACCTGCGTCTCGGCGCCTGCCGTTCCCCGCCCCGCTGCCTCTCCTGCCGTGGCGGCGGCCTCCCAGGGGCGGGGGCCGGTGCCGTCCGTCCATGACCGGAGGGCCTCCCGGTCCACGCATACGACCCCGCACTGGTCGGCGTACTCCAGCGCCGGCGTGGTGAAGTCGCTTGTGGTGACCACGACGGCGATGTCGGCCTCGTGGACGGTGAAGCATGTGCCGCCGAAGCGCTGAAGATCCTGGGACCCGACCGAGTGGGTGTCGACGTACTGCTTGCACTGGATGACGACCCGGTGCCCGTCGGGGGTCACGGCCACGACGTCGGCGCCCAGGTCGCCGGCGCCTCCCGCGACGTCGACGGCGGAGCAGCCGTCGCGTTCGCAGAGGGCGGCGATCGCCTCCTCGAACTCCTCGGGCGTCAGGGCGTCGTAGTCGGGGGTGGCCTCGGCGACCGGGCGCTGATGGGGAATCGCGGGAGTGTCCAGCTCGTCGGCCGCCTCCCGCGCCGCCTCGTCGAGCACTGCTGCGGCCCGGCGTGCCGCCCTTGCCACGTGCACGCGGCGCCGCAGGCCCACGAAGCCCGCGACACCTGCGACGACCAGGACGAACACCCAGGCGGGACGCCGCTCGACAGCGTCGGCCACCATGCGAGCCATGAGGCCCAGGACCGTGACGACCAAAGCGAGAAGCACGAAGAACAGGGCGGTCGAGCGAAGGTCGAACCCGCGCCGACGGTTCGCGGGCGGTGTACGACGCGCGGGTGCGGTCACGGCATACCCCCTGATGGGGCCGGTGGAAAGATCATTTCCACCGTGTGCCCAAGATCAGGGATCGCCACCCGCGGGAGCTTTCGTTCGTGGCGATCGTCCGGTCCTTGCCGAAGCGGAGATGGGTGCGGGGCAGCCGCCCCCGGGTCTCCGCCCTGCCGACGGTCAAGGGGCCGCGTGAAGAACCGGGCCACCACGGTCCCCGCGAACGCGCGGCAGGGGTGTGGTGACCCGGCTGGAGGGGGGTCAGCGGGTGAAGGTGGTCCGGTGTTCCTTCAGGGAGCCGCAGTTGGAGCCGACCACCTGGACGTACACGTTGGCGATGCTGCCGCCCCAGTCGACGCAGTGGCCCTTGCCACGGACGTAGGTCGGTCCGGCGTACGACTTGAAGAGCCCCGCGTCCGAGTCACCTTCCTCGGTGTCGGGGACCCAGACATACGCGGACATGTCCACGGCGGTCCCCGGGTTGTTGCGGATGGTCGTGACGCAGTTGTGTCCGTTGGACGCGTTGTACGTGAGGTAGAGCGTGCCGAGCGAGCCGACGGCCGCCGAGTTCACGGTCTTGTAGCCGCTTCCGCAGACCTTCTGCGGAGTGGTGTTGGGCGCGGCGGAGGCGGGCGACGCCAGGGCGGTCATGGTCCCCACCGACAGCGCCGCCACGGCGGACGCGGCCAGGACGGAACGGGTAAATCTCATATTTCCCCCTTGCAACTCTTCGAGGTGGTTGCTCCTGCATGGTGTGACCCGCAGGGGATCCAAAGGGTTGTGCGCCAACTCGCGGGAAATTCAGGCGAGATGCTCAGAACGCGGGCGAGAATCCGGTCCGTGGGGCCGGCCGGGCCGCAAGCTCCGGCGGCGGGTGCCTGAGTGTGCCCAGGCCCTTCCGGCTTTACTCATGGGTCACTTACAGCGCACGCGAGATCCAGAGGATCTGCGCAGGGGTGTCACACAGGCTGCACACGGCCCTTTCAAAGTCTCGTTAGCGTTACGGCTCGATCCCACGTGCGAACGTGACCAGGCCGCGGCCGGCGCGCCGCCGACACAGTCAGCCAGATCGGGAAGACCACACATGGACTACTGCTCCTCGTGCCGTCGGCACCTCAACGGCGCCTTGGTCTGCCCGGGGTGCGGCGCCTACGCCCCGGACATCGACCCCTCCGCCGCCGACGGCCGTACCGGCCCCGCCGCGCCCCCCGCGTGGCGCGAGGGGAACGTGTGGGACGACCGGACCGTGTGGGACGGGGCCCGCTCCGGCACGCGTGAGCTTCCCCTCGCGTACACCGGGCCGTTCGGAGGCCGCGAGAACCCGGCCACCGACCCGGCCGGTGGCCACGAGATCCCTGACACGGACCCGTCCGGCGGTCACGGGAGCGCCGGCACCGCCGCGGCCGACGACTACCAGGTCCCGCAGCAGGGGCGGGCGGCCCGGCGTCGTCAGATGGCCCGCTGGAAGAAGAACCAGCGCCGGGCCGTGGTGGCGACCGCCGTCGCGCTCGTCGGAGGCGGTCTGACCGTCGCCGCCATGAAGGGGGACTCCACGCCCGGTGTCCAGGCGGCCACGGCGCCGGAGGACACGACCATGGGCGGCGCCGGGGGAGAGGCCCCGACGTACACCGAACCGACGTCGACCCAGCGCGACACCCCGCGTTCCACGCCCACGGAGCCCGGGGCCGGCAAGGCCCCGCACCGCGAGCAGCCCCGGACCGCCGCTCCCCGCACCACGCCGGCGGACCCGCGGACGGACGCCGCCGCCACGCCCCGCGAGCTGCCGCTGACGACCCCGCGGCAGCGGACGACCGTCCCGAGCACCGTCGACACGGTCACCGGCAACGCCCGTACGTCCACGTCGAAGGTCACCGAGCGCACGACACCGCCCGCGTCGGAGTCCGGCGCGGACACGCAGCAGCCCGCGGACCCCACCACACCCCCGCCGGCGGCGAGCCCCACGCCGACCTCTCCCTCGAACTCGGGCTCGAACTCGAACTCGGACTCGAAGTCCAAGGAGCTCTGCCTGCTGGTCATCTGCCTGGGCTGAGTGACGAGAGGGCGGTCGCCGAAAACCGGTGGCCGCCCGCGGCCCGCTCTTCGTACCTTCGGGCGCATGGCTGACGAGTGCTTCCGGCATCCGCGGCTCGCCGCGGTCTACGACCCGCTCGACCCCGACCGCGGCGACCTCGACCCGTATCTGCGCATGGCGGAGGAGTTCGGGGCGCGCCAGGTGCTCGACATCGGCTGCGGGACAGGTGTGTTCGCGCTGCGCCTGGCCGCACGCGGCCTCCGGGTCATCGGCGTCGATCCCGCCGGGGCGTCCCTGGAGGTGGCCCGCGGCAAGCCGGGCGGCGAGCGGGTGCGGTGGATCCACGGCGATGTGACGGCCCTCCCGCCGCCGGCCGCCGACCTCGCGACGATGACGGGCAACGCCGCGCAGGAGATCACCGGCCCCGAGGACTGGCACGCGTTCCTGCGAGGGGCCCGAGCGGCTCTGCGGCCGGGCGGTCGCCTGGTCTTCGAGACCCGGATCCCGGCTCGCCGCGCCTGGGAGGAGTGGAACCGCGAGGCCACGTACGCCGTGACGGACGTCCCCGGAACCGGCGCCGTCGAGTACTGGGTCGAACTGCTCGACGTGTCCGGCCCATTGGTGACGTTCCGTCAGGTCTATCGGTTCGCCGCGGACGGACAGGTGCTGACCTCGGAGTCGACGCTGCGCTTCCGCGAGCGGCGGGAGGTCGAGACGGAACTCGCCGCGCGGGGCTTCGTGGTGGAGGACGTACGCGACGCGCCCGACCGGCCGGGGAAGGAGTTCGTGTTCGTCGCACGGCGTCCGGAAACCTCCCACTGAGACGGCCCCGCCGGCTCCGCGCAACCGGAATCCGCCCGTACAATCCTCGCGACCAAATCGGGGGCCGTCAGCATCGGGGGAAATCCGTTGTGGAAACGATCATCGTGCAATTGCCCGGTCCCGCACAGTGGAGTGCGGACGAGACGGGCAGTCCCGAACTGATCCACCTGGGGCCCGGGGACATCGCCGACTTCGGACGCGGCATGCCCGGCGGAACAGGGGTGCGCATCACCCTGACCGACCCCGGCGTCTCCCGCCGCGCCGGGCAGCTCGAGGCGGCCGGGGACTACTGGCGGCTGTCCAACTACAGCCGCAGCGTGTCGTACGTCGTGGAGAACCTGGAGGGAGCCGGCGAGTACCTCACCGTCGCCCCCGGGCGCCTCGGTGCGCCCGTGCCCTTCGAGTTCTCCCGAGTGGTGCTCCCTGCCCTGTCCGGCAACGCCGCCTTCAAGGTGTTCGCACCCCAGCACGCCTACCTCGGCGAGCGGTCCGTGCCGGGCGGCGGGGAACAGACCGTCCACCCCTTCGCCCTTGACCCCACGTCGAAGTACTTCCTCGTCCTGGTGGCCCTGTGCGAGCCCCGGCTGCGCGATCCCTCCGACTCGGCGCTGCCCGGAGTCGGACAGATCGTGGAGCGACTGCGGCCACTGGAAGGCTGCCGGGATCTGACCCGCTCCGCGGTCAACTACCACATCGACTACCTCGCCTTCGCCAAACTGCGCCTGGACCTGGGCGAGGAGGCCGCGGCCGGAGCCGACGGCGGCCGCACCGGTGCCAAGCGCACCCGGCTCGCCTCGGTGGCCCTGCGCTTCGGCCTGGTGCGCGAGGAGCACCTCGGTCTGCTGCCGCCCCGCAGCGCCGGCCGCCTCGCCCCGCAGGAGGCCGGCGCATGACGACAGCCGACGCCCAGGATCCCCAGGATCCCCAGGACTCCCAGGACGACGACCTCGAGGCGCCTCGCCCCCGCCTCCCCGAGGGCTTCCGGATCGAGGGCTGGGAGACGGGCGCGGTCATCGGCTCCGGCGGCTGGGGGACCGTGTACGAGGCCCGCACGGTCGCCGACGGCACGCCCGTGGCGGTGAAGGTGCTGCCGACCGGTGCCCTGGGCCCCGGCCAGCGCGCCGCGCTCGGTGAACTCGTGGCACGCGAGGTCCGCTTCAGCGCGGAGGCCGACCACCCCCACCTCGTCCGGACCCACGCCGTGTGCACGGTCGAGGCCCCGGAACTGCCCGCGCTGGACGGCGCGATCGCACTGGTGATGGACCGTGCGGAGGCGAGCCTGAAGGACGTACTGGACGCCGCCGGGAGCGGCCGGCCGATCGACGGCGCCGAACGCGTCCTGCGCGGAGTCGCCGCCGGACTGGCCCATATGCACGACGCCGGCTGGGTGCACGGCGACCTCAAACCCGCCAACGTCCTGCTGGGACCGGGCGGGCAGGTGTGGCTGGCCGACTTCGGACTGGCCACCGAACTCGACGGCACCCACGCCCATCTGCCGCCGCTCGGCACCCTCGACCATCTGCCGCCCGAGTGGTGGTCCCAGCGCACCGGCACCCAGGGCGCCGTCGTCCGGCCCACCGCCGACATCTGGGCCTTCGGCGTCCTCGCCCACCAGGTGCTCACCGGCGGACTCCACCCCTTCGCGGGCGCGACGGCCCGGGCCCGCTCGCTCTCCGCCCAGAGCTACGCACGCGGCACCGCACCCCTGCGGCTCGACGCCGGCCTCACCGGCGACATGCGCCGGCTGATCGCCGACTGCCTGGCACCGGACCACACCACCCGCCTCCCGCACACCGCGCGCGACATCGCCGCCCGGATCGAGGACATCACCGGCAGTCCGCGCCGCCGCCGGCGACGCCTGGTGCCGGCCGTCGCGGCCGGATTCGTCGTCCTCACCGCCGGAGCGGTCGCCGGGGTGGCACTGCTCGGCGGCGGCGTCGGCACGCGGGACGACGACCATGACGGCGGCGTCTCCGCCACCGTCACCGACGCGCGCAGACCGGTGCCGGGCGAGATACCCGCGGACTCCGACGTACCCGAGGCGCTGCGCCCCGTCATCGCCCGCGCCGCCCACCGCTGCACCGACGAGGAGATCACGCCCGTCCTGCTCGCCGCGCTGATCAAGGCCGAGAGCGGCTTCGACACGAACGCGTCCCGCCCGGAGAGCGAGGAGTACGGCGTCGCCATGTGGACCCCGTCGGTGTTCCGCGCCTGGGCCGTGGACGGGGACGGCGACGGCGACAAGGACCACATGTCACCACCGGACGCGATCGCCACGATGAGCCTGTACGTGTGCTGGCTCGACCAGCGCTTCAAACAGGCCGGGCTGCCGAAGAAGGACCTTCCCGCGCTGGTCGCGGCCGGCTACCGCACCAGCGACCGCACGGTCAT
The DNA here is from genome assembly GCF_045040895.1 of Streptomyces purpurascens. Taxonomy (NCBI): domain Bacteria; kingdom Bacillati; phylum Actinomycetota; class Actinomycetes; order Kitasatosporales; family Streptomycetaceae; genus Streptomyces; species Streptomyces purpurascens. Next base: position 8,318,776 of record NZ_CP108341.1, read on the forward strand.
CGAGGAGGGCGGCGTCCCGGCCCGGGTACGGCCGCACGTGGACAGGGTGCTGCGCTACCTCGCCGCCTACGAGCGGTGACCCCCGGGCATACGCGAGCGGTGGGCGGGACCCGTCAGGGCCCCGCCCACCGCTCGTCCCCCGTTCCCGTCACGGCCGAGCCGAGCCGCACTCCGGGACGTTCGGCAGCCGGTTGTCCGGCGAGCTGATGTAGATGTTGGAGATGTAGCCCCCGTACTGGGGCAAGTAGGCCCACCACTCGTTGGTGTAGGGCGGCACGCTGACCACCTGGCCCCGGACCTGGCAGCCCACCAGCACCTCGACCCCGGCCGGGAGCTGCGTGACCCTGCCGTCGCCCGTGGCCGGGCCCTTGCGGACGTTCACGAACTCGCCCCAGGTGCCGAACCACGCCCCGGCGGGCCGCACCCCGCCCGGCACGTTCAGCGAACGGGTCAGCCGGCCGAGGTCGCTGTAGGCCTTCCCGTACGACGTCCCGACCGGATGCAGCGTCAGCACGGCCACGATCGCCCGGTCGTCCGCGCCCACCGTGCCGGTGGTGTGCAGCGCGGGACGGGTGAGGTCCACGGCCGCGGCGGCCTTCTCGGCGTCAGCGGGGGCCGGTTCCGCCGCGGCCGTTGTTCCCGCGGCCCCGCACGTCCCCTTCGCGTACGTCCCGGACCAGCCCTGCTTCACCGCCCAGGGACGCTCGAACGACCCGGCGATGCCGAAGTGCTGGTCGAAGCGGTCCGAGGCGCAGCGCGTGGAGCGGCGCAGATTGTCCATGACGAAGTCACGGACGGGTGCGGGCGCCTTCTCCAGGAGGTAGCGGTAGATCGTCACGGTGTCGCGGGCCGACAGGGCGGTGTAGCCCCAGTAGCCCTCGTACCCGGCGGGCGGCGGCGCCGTGTCGCGCAGGCCGAGCCGGGCGGACATCCGGTCGATGATCGCCGAGCCGCCGTACTCCGACCAGTAGTGGTCCGCGGCATCGTCCTGACTGCTGCGCAGCATCGGCTCCAGCCGGGCCCGGTCGGACTCGGGGACGGTGTAGTCGGGCCCGCGGTCCCACAGGAAGTCCAGGGCCAGCAGCAGTTTGACGACCGACGCGGACCGGAACCGCGCGCTCTCATCGACCTGTTCGGTGAATGTGCCGGTGCGGCGGTCGAAGACCGCGACCCCGGCGGTGACGCCGTCCGGGATCTGGGCGGCCTCGGCGCTCCGGCCGTCCTGAACGGCCGTGGCCGGCCGGGGAACCGCCGTCGCGCCGCCCGGAAGCGACACGAGCGTGACGACGGTCGCGAGCGCGGCGGCGCCGCGCAGGAGTGTGCGCATGGTTGCCCTTCAGGGTCGCCCGGGTGTCCGGCGGGGTCTGCCCCGCGGCGCCACCCTAGGAGCCGCAGAGGTGCGGGCGGTCCTGACGTATGTCAGGGAGCCCCCGAAACGACACGACCTGGGTGTTCGACCCTGATAAGTGTCAGGTGTCGTGGATGTGGTGACGCCCCGTACGGTCACGACCAGACCACCCGCCGACAACGAAAGAGAGCTCATGAGCCGCCGATCGCTCAGGACACTGCTGGCCGCCGGGGGCGCCGCCGCGGTGATGGCGCTCCTCCCCACCTCCGCCCAGGCCGCGCCGTACTCGGGCGGCAACTACGGGGCCTACGGGATGGAGGGGCAGTACCCCACCACCTCCTTCTGCTCGGGCACGTTCCGGCAGGTCGGGCCCACCAAGTACGCCGAAGGCATGGCCCTGAAGTACTTCTACTCCGACAAGTGCGGCTCCTTCGCCCGGATCGAGAGTTCCCGGCCCGGCTGCGCGGCCGTGCTGCAGCGATCCGACAGCGGCGCGGGACGGGTCGACGGATGGGTCTCCGAGACCGTCGACTCCGGCATCAACTACGCCTACACGCAGATGGGCAACAACCTCAGCGGCCGCGTCTCGCGCGCGCTGCTCTCCTGCGACGGCCACGACCTGACCTCGACCGGCTGGTACTGAGCCGCGCACACGCCACACAGGACGACAAGAAGGAGTCAGTCATGCGCACACACATCCGGCGCGCCGCATGTCTCGCCCTGGCGGGCGCGGCCCTGATGCTGTCGCCCGTCACCGCCAACGCCCAGGAGCAGGCGCCCGCTTCGGGCACGTCCACACAGCAGGTGCAGTCCCGGGGCGGCTACTTCCTCGGTGACGGCGTCAACATCCGCAGCAGGCCGGTGGACGGCACGGTCCACGGCCAGGGGTACTTCCGCGAGACGTTCACCGCGCACTGCTGGAACGGCGACGGCCACTGGATCTACCTGACGGCCCACCGGGGCAATGTCACCGGGTGGGTCAAGGTCGACTACGTCTTCTACACGGACATGGGCCCGATGGGCTACTGCTGATAAGCACGAGCCTGCGGCGGGTCACCGGTCTCCCGGTGACCCGCCGCAGTCGTGTGGAGCGGACGATGCGTCAGCAGTCCGGGACTCCGGCGATCTTCTCGCCGCCCCGGATGTACAGGTTGTTCACCCAGGCGATGTCACTGCCCGAGAACTCCATGACGGCGGTCCACCAGTTGTTGGTGCCCACGGCCGGGTCGGTGACCCGCTGGCCCTGCGTCTGGCACACGGCGTCCCCCCACCACTTCGAACGGACCGCGAGACGCGGGGAGTCGGTGGTCGGCTGCTGGCGCAGGTTGACGTCGGTGGCCCAGATGTAGACGTCGGTGAGGGTCGGGTCGCCGTTGTTCGCCACGGCGGCAGGCGCCGCGTGGGCGGTGCCGGCGAGCGCGCCGACGGTGAGCGCGACGGCGGCGAGGCCCATGGTGGTACGGCTGATCATTCGCTTCATGTGTCTGTCCCCCGTAGGACGTCGATGTGGTCGGGAGTGGTCATGGTCCGGGTCAGCAGCGCGCCGAGGACGGCAGGTCGCCGTACTCGTTGCCCTTGAGGTACACGGCGCTGACGTAGCCCTCCAGGAGCTTCACCCAGACGTCGTTGCTGTAGCCGTTGTCGGTGATGCGCTCGCCACGGGTCCAGCAGTAGGCGCCGAGCGGCTGTCCCGCAGGGCTCGTGGTGATCTTGCCGTAGGAAGTGCCCGGCCCGTAGCGGACGTTGACGTTCTCGTACGGCACGACCGCGTAGGGCGCCGCCTTGACGCGGGCAACGCCCTCCTGGCCGGCGGCCGACGCCGCGGCGGTTCCCGCGGTGAGCGGGCCGAGCAGTGCGAGCGCCCCGGCTCCGACGAGCGCGGCCCTGGCGAAGATGCGAGTGGACATGTCGAGTTCCCCCTGAACTGATGTGCAGCGGTGCGGCTCGTGGCCGACGCTCAGCACTGTAGGGAGACCTGGGGCGACGCGGTCCCTGACAATTGTCAGGGTTGTCCGGGACGGCGGGGACGAGGGCGTTCGGCCACCCTGCCGGACGCGGCCGAAAACCGCTCGACGCCCCGCACCACCTCTGTCTACGATCCACGGCGCGGCATCGCGTGCCGGTCACCGACCGGGTGAGGCATGGAGGCGCCGCGGAGATGCCCGTGGAGGCATTGACCAGTGTCAGTCGAGTTCAATCACACCATCGTCCTGTCCCGAGACCGGGAGAAGTCCGCTCGTTTCCTCGCGGAGATCCTGGGACTGGAGGTCGGGGCACCGGCCGGGGTGTTCCTGCCGGTGACGACCGCCAACGGCGTCACGCTGGACTTTCTCACCATCGACGCCGACATTCCCATGCAGCACTACGCGTTCCTCGTATCCGAGGAAGAGTTCGACGAGGCCCTCGCCCGTCTCGTCGCGGCCCGGATCCCCATCCAGGCCGACCCGCACGGCAATCAGCCGCGCCGGATCAACCGCCACGACGGGGGCCGGGGCGTGTACTTCCTCGACCCGGCGGGCCACGGTCTGGAGATCATCACCCGCCCGTACGGCACCGACCCGTCCTCCCCGCTGAACGGCGTCACGGAGGACGTGCCCGGGGCGGTCTGAGCCGGCCCGGAAACCACCCTGTCGGCCCCGGTCAGCCGCCGTCCGCCTTGAGCGGCAGGCGAGTCGGCCCGGGGCCGATGTCCGGTGTCCCGTCCCGGCGGGGGAGCAGGAACGGGGTGGTGAGGAGGAGGGCACCGGCGAGGGCAAGGGCCGTGCGGGGGCCGGTCAGGCCCGCCAGCAGCCCCCACAGCGCGGTCACGGCCGCGAGGGTGGCCTTGCCGGTGGCCGACCAGGCGGAAAGGGTGCGGGTGACCCGGCCCGCTGGGGTCCGCTCCAGGCGGTACGTGGCGAACACCGGGTTGAACACGGCGCAGCAGGTGATCAGCCCGAACTCGACCACCATGACCAGCGCCAGCCCGGCCGCGCCGGGTCCGACGAAGGCCAGTCCGAGCGACCAGCCCGCCCGCAGCACCCCGGCCGTGCGCAGGACCCGGTGCCGGCCGAACCGCGCGACGAGCCGTGGCGCCAGCCGGGAGCCGAGCAGGCCGCCGGTGCAGGGCACCGCGAAGGCGAGGGCGTACTGCCAGGGGGCGAAGCCCAGGTGGTCGACCATCAGGACCAGCAGCGGTGGCGAGGCCGCCATGACCAGGGCGTTGAACAGGACCGTGTGGAAGAACAGCGGGCGCAGGCCCGGATCGGCCAGGATGAACCGCCAGCCGTCGAGCAGGTCGCCCGCACGGGGCCGGGCCTCGGCGGACAGGGGCGGGGCAGGGGGCTTCTCGCCGCCGCCGATCGCCCCGATCCCCAACGCCGAGAGCAGATAGCTCACCGCGTTCGCCACCACGCTCGTCACCGGGCCGAACAGCCCGATCGCGGCCCCGCCCAGCGGCGGCCCGAGCATGCTCGCGGTCCAGTTCGTCGCCTCGAACCGCCCGTTCGCGACGAGCAGGTCCCGCCGGGGCACCAAGTCCTTCAGAAACGCCCCGGCCGCCGCGTTGAAGGTGATGTCGGCCGCCGCGACCGCCACCGACACCAGCAGCAACTGACCGAAGCTCAGCCGTCCCAGCGCGAACACCACGGGGATGCTCAGCAGCACCACGCACCGGACCAGGTCCGTCGCGATCATCACCGGCCGTTTGCGGCGGACCTCCACCCACGGCCCGAGCGGCACCGACACCACCGCGCCGACCGCCGGTCCCACCGCGGCCAGCAGCGCCACCTGCGCCGGCCCGGCGTCCAGCGCGAGGACCGCGATCAGGGCGAACGCGTCGAACGCGAGCCAGGTACCGGCCGTGCTGACCGCGTAGGCACCCCACAGCCACCCGAACCGCCGCCCCAGCGACCGTCTGCCCGCCATACCCGGCGCACACTCCCAGCTCCCGCGGACAACCCGGTGTTGACCGGGAGCCATCCAAGCGAGGACCGGGCCGGGCAGGCAAACAACCGTCCGTCACCCGAGCCACAACCAACCGTTGTGCCTCGGCGCGTCAGCGCTGGTACAGCCCCACCAGCGTCCCGTCCGCGAGCCGGCGCCGCTCGACCTCCTGGTGCACCTGGTCCGCGCCGGGCGCGTCGGGCAGGACGCACGGTTCGGACAGGGCGTACAGCCGGAAGAAGTAGTGATGGGCGTCGTCACCCGGCGGGGGATGCGGGCCGCCCCAGCCCTGCTGCCCGTAGCTGTTGACGAGCTCCGTGCCGCCCGGCGGACAGTGCCCGGCCTCGACACCGTCGCTGTGCGGGTCGATGCCGACCACGACCCAGTGCGCGAAGGTGCCCGACGGGGCGTCGGGATCCTCGCAGAGCAGGAGCAGCTCCGCCGCGTCGTCCGGTACGCCGCTCCAGGCCAGCGGCGGGGAGACGTTCGGTCCCTCGTACGAGTACCGGCGCGCGATGAAGGAGTGGTCGTTGAACGCGTTGCTGCTGAGTTCGATGCCGGTCATGTGGCCCGGGGTACCCCTACGGGACCCGGACATGCGATTCGGGACCGATCGCCCGGCCGCCCGGCCCGGCTGAGCGGCCACCGGATCATCGACCCGCCAGGGCCAGCGATCCGTCGGGTTCCAGCCTCACGCCCACCCCGCCGCTGATCCGGTCGAGCGTCGTCCGCAGCCAGAGACGGTCCGCCCCGGACACGGGCTCCAGCCGCATCCGCCGCGCCCGCAGCGGCACCATGCGCAGCCCGGCCAGCCGTCCGCTGTCCGCCTCGACCGAGACGAGGTACGCGAGCCGCAGGTCGTCGCGGTACTCCTCGTAGCCGGAGATGCCCTCGTAGTCGTCGACGAAGTCGCCGCAGCCGTAGAGGATCAGCCGGTCCCGGTACACCTCCAGCGGGCGGGGGTGGTGCGAGGAGTGCCCGTGGACGACGTCGACACCGCCGTCCACCAGGGCGTGCGCGAAGCGGACCTGCTCCCGGGGCACGTGGAAGCCCCAGTTCGAGCCCCAGTGCACGGACACCACGGTGAGATCACCGGCCCGTCCGGCCCGCCGGACGTGCCGCACCACGGCGTCCGCCGCGGTGGGCGAGAGCGCGGGTAGGTACGCGACCCCCGGCAGCTCCGCCGTCGCCGCCCAGCCGGACGGGATCCCGCTGGAGCGTGCCCCGAGGGCGAACACCAGCAGCCGGCCGCCACCCGGGAGGGGGACCGGGGCGGGTGCGTACGCCTCGTCGGCGGTACGCCCCGCGCCCGCCGTCCGCAGGCCCGCCCGGGCCGGCGCGTCCAGGGTCTCCAGCAGGCCCGGGCGGCCGAAGTCCAGGACGTGGTTGTTGGCGAGGACGGTCACATCGGGCCGGGCCACGGCCAGGGCCGGCAGGTTGGCCGGGTGCATCCGGTAGTGGATCTCCTTGTCCGGCGCGAACGTGTCGCCGCTCGTCACCGACGTCTCCAGGTTCACGATCCGGGCGTCCGGGGCGGACTCGTCCAGCACGCGCAGCGCCTCGCCCCACGGCCAGCAGGGCGGGACGGGCGCGGGCACCGGGCCGTGCGCCGACTCCGCCAGCCGGACGTAGGACCGCGCGTCCTCGACGTACGCCTCCCGCAGTGCCGGATCGCAGGGATGCGCCAGGATCTGGTCCACGCCGCGCCCGAGCATCACGTCACCGCACAGGAACAGCGTCACGATGCCGCTGCCCACACCTCCACGGTAGGACGGCCGCTCAGGCCTTTCAGGCCTTTCAGGCGTCGACCCTCACCGCACACGACCACCCGTACGGATCCGGCCCGATCCGCAGCTCCTCCCACGCCACCGCCGTCGGGACCGACCCGGTGATCTCCACGTCCGCGAGCCCGATGACCGCCAGCCGCACGTCCAGGCCGCCGTCGGCCTCGTCCGCCTCCACGTCCACGGGCACCTGGCCGTACTCCTCCCACCGGAAGATGACCTCGTCCAGCAGCGTGGCCAGCAGGTCGTCGTCGCTGGCCTCGGCCAGGCGCACCCGGTCCACGGCGGTGGCCCGCACCCCGGAGACGTCCGCGAAGCACTCCACCAGCGCCAGGACGGCCTCCGCCAGACAGTGCTCCCGGCACGCCGCCCACGCCTCGATCCGGACATCACCCGGATGCGGCACCGCCCGGTGCCCGCACTCGCCCGGCTGCCGTCCCTGCCCGCCGTCGCCCTTGTCGCCGCCCATGAACTGCGCTTGCCCGACACCGGCCCACCCATGCAGCGCCGGCCGCCGCAGCGGTCAGAGGGGCTCGTCCGCGAGGTACGGCGGAGCCGGGTCGTACTGGATGTAGCGGCGCACGGCCCGCGCGTGGTCCCGGCCGTGCAGCCGGCCGACGAGCCACAGCGCGCTGTCGATGCCGGCCGAGACGCCCTGGCTGGTCACCAGGTTGCCGTCCACGATATAGCGGACGTCCCGGACGACCGTCACATCGCCCCGCGCCTCGAGGGTGTCCTCCTGGCTCCAGTGGGTGGCCACCCGTCGTCCGCGGGCGGGACCCGCCGCGTGCAGCAGGAAGGTGCCGGTGCACACACCGTGCACCCAGGCGGCCCGCTCCGCCGTCCGCCCGATCCAGTCGATGACCACCGGGTTGTGCAGCTGGACCTCACGCGCGCCCCGCCCGCCCGGCACATGCAGCACGTCCAGGGGCGGATGGTCGTCCAGGGTGTGGTCGGGCAGCACACGCAGGCCCTTGTTGCACCGCACCGGGCCGGGACGCTCGGCGACGAGCACCGCCGTGTCGGCGCCGTCGCGCAGTCGGGCGGAGACGTTGAAGACCTCCCAGGGCCCCACGAAGTCGAGCTCCTCGGCTTCCTCGAAGACCAGCAGTCCGTAGGTCGTCATACGGTTTCCCCTTCCTCTGGGACGTGGTGGGCGCCGGTGGGACCCGTGGTGGAGCGGAACCGGGCGCGGTAGTCCGACGGCGCGACGCCGAGCCGGCGGTGGAACGTGCGGCGCAGGGTCTCGGCCGTGGCGAAGCCGCAGCGACGGGCGATCGCCTCGACCGGTTCGTCCCCCTCGGTCAGCGCGCGCCGGGCGGCCTCGACACGCACCCGCTCGACATACGCGGCGGGCGGCACGCCCAGCTCGGAGGTGAAGCGGCGCTGGAGGTGACGCGGGCTCAGCCCGGCGTGCGCGGCGAGGCCGGCGATGTCGTGCCGGGCGCCCGGATCGGCGTGGATCGCGCCGACGGCGGCCCGCACCGGGTCCGTGGCCGGCTGCCGCGACCAGAGCGCCACGCTGAACTGCGACTGGCCGCCCGGACGGCGCAGGAACAGCACCAGCCGGCGGGCCACCGCGTGCGCGACGTCCCGGCCCAGATCGTCCTCCACCAGGGCGAGCGCCAGATCCATGCCGGAGGTCACCCCGGCCGAGGTCCACACCCGCCCGTCCCGGACGAAGATCGGGTCGCAGTCCACGCGCACCTCGGGATGCTCCCGGGCCAGTTGCTCCTCCCGGGCCCAGTGCGTGGTGACCCGCCGCCCGTCCAGCAGCCCCGCGGCCGCCAGCAGGAACACCCCGCTGCACACCGAGGCGACGCGCCGGGCACCGGCCGCGGCGGCCTCGATCCAGGAGACCAGCGCCGCGTCCTCCCTGGCCCGGTCGACACCCTGGCCGCCGACCACCACCAGGGTGTCCGTCCCGGCCGGGTCGAGGTCCGCCACGCCGTGCCCGGCGTGCACGAGCAGCCCGCCGGCCGACCTGACCGGTCCCGGCCGGGACGCCACGACCTCGCAGGCGTAGTCGCCCGCGCTGTGGAACACCTCGTGCGGGCCGGTGAGATCGAGCGGCTGGAAGCCGTCGAAGACGACGAAGACGATACGACGTGGAGTCACTCGCGCAGTCACGCTTCTACGCTCCGTCCGCCCGGGGCATGGCGTCAACGACACGCATCCCACAGATCGCGCCACGTCACACGCGGGACGCCTGCCGCGGCGTGGGTAGGCGGACGGCAGGACCCACCGAGGGAACCCGGGGGGAACCGGGGGAGAGGAGGCCTCCGATGATCACCCAGACGGTCACCGTGCCCGCCGGCGGCGCCGCGCTCACCGGTGATCTGAACCTGCCGCCGGACGCCCGCGCGGTCGTGCTGTTCGCGCACGGCAGCGGCAGCTCCCGGCACAGCCCCCGCAACCGCGAGGTCGCCGCCGGCCTGCGTACCGCCGGACTCGGCACCCTGCTGATCGACCTGCTCACCGAAGAGGAGGAACGACTGGAGCTGCGCACCGCCGAACTCCGCTTCGACATCCCCCTGCTGGGACGCCGGCTGGTGGCCGCCATCGACTGGCTGGAGCAGTGGTACGGCACCCAGAGCCTGCCCGTCGTCCTGTTCGGCGCCAGCACCGGCGCGGGCGCGGCCCTGGTCGCCGCCGCCGAACGGCCCGGCCGGGTCCCGGCGGTCGTCTCGCGCGGCGGCCGGCCCGACCTGGCGGGCGACGCCCTGGCCGCCGTCCGGGCCCCGGTGCTGCTCATCGTGGGTGGCCGGGACCAGCACGTGCTGCGGCTCAACGAGCAAGCGGCCCGGAGGCTGAACGCCCCGCACACCCTCCACGTGGTGCCCGGCGCCACCCATCTGTTCGAGGAGCCGGGCGCGCTGGACCGCGTCACCGAGGCGGCCCGGCAGTGGTGCGACGAGCGGCTGAGCACCCCGGCGGGCTGACACCGGCCGGCCCCGGCCGCCGGGTGCGTCGTCCGCCGGGCAGGGGGTACGCGGAGGCCGGGCCGGCCGAGGGCCCTCTCCGTGCGGGAAGCAGAGGTGACCGTCATGCGGTTCCGCGATCGCCGGCAGGCAGGCCGGGAACTGGCCGAGAAGCTGCGCGCCCGGCAGGACGAAGGGGCCCTGCCCCGACCGCTCGTCCTCGCCCTGCCCCGCGGCGGGGTCGCCGTGGCGAGCGAGGTCGCGGCGGCGCTGGACGCCCCGCTCGACGTGCTCGTCGTACGGAAGATCGGGGCGCCCTTCCAGGAGGAGTACGGCGTCGGCGCGATGGCCGGGGACGAGGTGCCGCTCCTCGACGAGGAGGCCCTGCGTCACCTGGGCCTCGGCGTGGCCGCCCTCGCCCCCGTCATCGAACGGGAGCGCGCGGAACTGCGCCGCCGCGAGCGGCTGTACCGGCAGGGCCGTCCCGCTCCCGACCTGCGCGGACGTACGGTGATCGTCGTCGATGACGGCCTGGCGACCGGCTCCACGGCCCGCGCCGCGCTGCGCTCCGTACGCCGCCAGGCGCCCGCACGGGTGGTGCTGGCCGCGCCCGTGTGCTCGCCGGAGGCGGCCGAGCTGATGCGCGCCGAGGCCGACGAGGTGCTCTGCCTGCACCAGCCGGCCGCGTTCATGGCCGTGGGCCTCTGGTACGAGGACTTCGACCAGCTGACGGACCAGGACGTCCTGGAAGCGCTCCACGTGCAGCTTTGACCAATTGTTCACCTGGCAGGTGTGGCGGAAATCAGCCACAACGGACAACGATGTCCCATCCCCACACCTGTACCAGGAGCAACAGTGAACGTCTCGCTATCCGTATGGCTGCTGACGGTGGCAGCCCTGTGCGTGCTCGTCGCCGTCGACTTCTTCGTCGGCCGCAAGCCCCACGATGTGTCGATCAAGGAAGCCGGGACGTGGACGGTGGTGTGGATCGTCCTGGCCGTGCTGTTCGGGCTGGGGCTCTGGTACTTCGGTGGGAGCGGGCCCACGGGTGAGTTCTTCGCCGGGTACATCACCGAGAAGTCACTGAGCGTGGACAACCTCTTCGTGTTCGTCCTGATCATGGGGAAGTTCGCGGTGCCCTCGCAATACCAGCAGCGGGTGCTGATGGTCGGCGTGCTGGTGGCCCTGGTGCTACGGGCTGTCTTCATCGCGGCCGGCGCGGCGATCATCTCCGCCTTCTCCTGGGTGTTCTACATCTTCGGCGCCTTCCTGATCTGGACCGCGTGGAAGCTGGTCCAGGACGCGCGCAAGGACCAGCACGAGGAGGAGTACCAGGAGAACAAGCTGCTGAAGATGGCGGAGCAGCGCTTCGGGGTGGCCGACCGCTACCACGGCACGAAGCTGTTCATCACCGAGAACGGCAAGAAGATCATGACCCCGATGCTGGTCGTGATGCTCGCGATCGGCTCCACCGACGTGCTGTTCGCCCTCGACTCCATCCCCGCGATCTACGGCCTGACGCAGGACCCGTACATCGTGTTCACCGCGAACGCCTTCGCCCTGATGGGCCTGCGCCAGCTGTACTTCCTCATCGGCGGCCTGCTGAAGAAGCTGGTCCACCTCTCCTACGGCCTGTCGATCATCCTGGGCTTCATCGGCGTGAAGCTGGTGCTGCACGCCCTGCACGAGTCGGGCGTCCATGTGCCCGAGATCAGCATCCCCTTCTCGCTGGGTTTCATCGTGCTGGTCCTGACCGTCACGACGATCACCAGCCTGCGGGCCTCGAAGAAGCAGGAGGCGGAGCAGGCGGCGCGGCCGGTCGGCGAGTCCCGGTAGGCCCCCTCCTGGGGGCTTGCCGTCAGACGACGCCGTCCGCGCGCAGTGCCGCCACCTCCTCGTCGGTGCGGCCCAGTTCGGTGAGGATCGCCCGGGTGTGCTCGCCGACCGCCGGTACGGGGTCCATGCGCGCCGGCAGGCCCGCGAGGTCGGCGGGCGGGAGCAGGGCCTCGACGGTGGCGCCCGGCACCGCGACCTCGGTCCAGCGGCCGCGGCCGGCCAGCACCGGGTGGTCCAGGAACGCGGCGACGTCGTTGACCCCGGCGCAGGCGATGCCGATGCGCTCCAGGTCCTTGAGGATCTCGTCGGATCCGGAGCGGGCGAAGCGGCCGGCGATGACGGTGTCGAGCTCAGCGCGGTGGGCGACGCGGTCGGAGGCGGTGGCGAAGCGCGGATCGTCGACCAGCTCCGGCCGGTCGAGGAACTCCGCGCACAGGGCCGCCCATTCCCGCTCGTTCTGGATGGAGAACAGCACCTCCTTGCCGTCGGCGGCCGGGTACGTCCCGTACGGCGCGATGGTGGCGTGCTGGGTGCCGAGGCGCGGGGGCTGGGTGCCGCCGTGCCGGGTGTAGTAGGCGGGCTGGCCCATCCACTCCGCGAGCGCCTCGAACAGGGACACCTCCACCGGGTGGGCCTCGCCGGTGGTGGCGCGGGTGTAGAGGGCGGTGAGGACGCCGCTGTAGGCGTACATCCCGGCGGCGATGTCGGCCACGGAGATCCCGGTCCGGGCGGTCCCTTCAGGGGTTCCCGTCAGGGACACCAGCCCGGTCTGGCACTGCACCAGCAGGTCGTAGGCCTTGCGGTCGGCCCAGGGGCCGGTCGTGCCGTAGCCGGAGATCGTGCAGGGGATCAGGCCGGGGCGGTGGCTCGTGACGGTGGCCGCGTCCAGGCCGAGCCGGCCGGCGGCGCCCGGTGCGAGGTTCTGCACGAACACGTCGGCCCCGTCGAGGAGGTCGTGCAGGATCTCGCGGCCGCGTGGGTCCTTGAGGTCCAGCGTGAGGGACTCCTTGGACCGGTTGAGCCACACGAAATAGCTGGAGTGGCCGTGCACGGTCGTGTCGTACCGGCGGGCGAAGTCGCCGCCGCCCGGCCGCTCCACCTTGATCACACGGGCACCGAGGTCGGCGAGTTGCCGGGTGGCGTAGGGCGCGGCCACGGCCTGCTCCACACTGACCACCGTGACTCCGGACAGGGGGTAGCGCTGCACGCTCATGCCTCATGCTCCTGAACCTCGTACGGACGGCGCCCGGACAGTCTCTCCCGGGCGGCGGGCCGTGGCACGGGCCATGGGCGCGATCTGGATCACGACGGGTCGTATCACAGCCGGGTGGTCCCCGCGCGACCGGTCGGCTATGGACGGGCCAGGTGCCGCATGGCCAGGGCCAGTTGGAGCCGGAGCCGGCCCTGTGGGGTGCGTACCGGCCAGCCGAGCAGGTGCTCCGCGTGCGTCAGCCGGTCCTGGAGCGTGGAGTGGTGGACGTTGATCCCGGCGGCGGCCGCCCGCAGGCTCACCGTGGACGCGACCGCGTGCAGCGTGGCCAGCAACCAGGGCGTGGTCGCCGCCGCCGTTTCCAGGGCACGGGCGTCGGGCGGCGGCTCGACGCCCGGTACGACGAGGTCGGCGAGCAGGGCGATCCCGCCCAGCTCATCCGCGTACACGACCCGTGGCCCGGGGTCCTGCGAGGTGCCCTCGGCGGTGAACCGCAGGGCGGTACGGGCGGCCGCCCATGACCGGGGCAGTTCGAGCACGGGCACGGCGGGCCCGACCCCGAGCCGGCCGGCGGGGAAGCGGGCGTCCGGGGGAGCCGGGCGGGACTCCACGACGCCCGGATCTCCGTGCGGGGCGCCTTCCGTCCCGGCGGGTACGACCCGAGGCCGGTTGTTCTGCGGGGCGAGGACCCGCGCCGGTGCCATGGCGTCCAGACCGAGCCGACGGGCGGCGTACAGGCGCGCCTGCTCCGGGGCCGTGGCATCGAGGAGGGTCTCCACCAGCGCCGGGTCATCGGCCGGGGCCCGACCGCGAGTACGGTCGAGAACGAGCCGCAGGGCAACGGCGGCGCGTTCGAGTATCACGGCGTCGACGACGCTGAGCGCGAGCGCGGCGGGCTCCGCGAAGACCGTGCCGGTCGCGGCTCCGGCCTGTCCTGCCACGACCTGGCTGGGTGTCGCTGCGGCGTGCTCTGCGATGGCCACGCTGGGTGCGTCCACGGCCTGCTCCGCGTCGACCCGGCTGGGAACTGGCCCGGTGTCCTTCGTGTCGGCCGTGCCGGGTGCTGCCCCGGTCTGCTCCGTGTCGGCCGTGCCGGGCGCGGCCCCGGCCTGCTCCGCGTCCACCCGGCTGGGTGCGGCCCCGGCGTCCTCCGTGACGATCACAGCGGGTTCTGCCCCGCCCTGCTCCGCAATGCCCCGGCGGGGCGTCGCCCCGCCGGGCTCTGTGGTGGCCACGCCGGGTGCGGCCCCCGTCTGCTCCGCGACGCCCCCGTCGACCCCGGCCTCCTCCCCGGTGCCCTCGCCACGCTCCGCCCCACCGCGTTCCAGCCACAGGATCGCCGGTCCGTTCGGGCTCAGTCGGGCGGAGGGCCAGGTGGGGTTCGGTGGGGTCTCGGTGTCCTGGCGTGTGCCGTCGGGCTGCACGCGGACGTGGACGCGCCGCTCGGGGTCCACGAGCCGGGCCGGGCAGCCGGACAGTACGGCGGCGCCGCGCACGAGTGCCTCGACACCGGCCCTGGACTCGGCCAGGCGGTCGAAGTAGGCGATGACCCGGACCGCCGCACCGGCATCCGGGTCGAGCGCGGTCAGGCGTCCGGCCAGCTCTTTCATAGGCCTATGGTGCGCCATGCGGCTGCCCGCCGAGGAGACGCCGCGGTCCGGAACCGGGCCGGGGCCGGGTGCCGCGGGAGCCCTGACGTCACCCGTTCAGAAGCCTCCGCAGCCAGTTCACGTGCGCCGCCCGGGCCGACTGGGACAGCGCCGCCTGGGGTGCGAAACCGTCGAAGCCGTGGAAGCCGCCCGGCCACACATGGAGTTCGGCCACGCCACCGGCCTGCCAGATGCGCGAGGCGTAGGCGACGACCTCGTCGCGGAAGGTCTCCGCCGAGCCGACGTCGAGGAAGGCCGGGGGCAGCCCGGTCAGGTCCTCGGCACGGGCCGGTGCCGCGTACGCCGGTACGTCGGGCCCACCGCGCAGTGAGCCCAGCAGCGCGGTCCAGCCGGTCTCGTTGGCGGTGCGGTCCCACACCCCGAGGCCCGCCATCTGGTACGTCGACGGCGTGTCGTTGCGGTCGTCGAGCATCGGGCACATCAGGACCTGCCCGATCGGCTGCGGCCCCTTGCGGTCCCGGGTGAGCAGGGCCAGCGCCGCGCACAGTCCGCCGCCCGCGCTCGCACCCGCGATGACGATCCGCTCGGGGTCGGCGCCGAGTTCGTCGGCGTGGTCGGCCGTCCACAGCAGCCCGGCGTACACGTCCTCGACCGGCGCGGGATGCGGATGCTCCGGCGCCAGCCGGTACTCCACGGACACCACGACCGCGTCCAGGGCCTGCGCCCACGCCAGCGGGACGTCGACCCCGACCCGGTTGTTCCCTATGACCATGCCGCCGCCGTGCACGTGGTAGATGACGGGACGGGGCCCGGCGGCCGCCGGGGCGGACGGCCGGCAGATCAGCAGCGATATGTCGGGCTCGCCCTGCGGACCGGGCACCTGCCGGTCCTCCACCTCGAACGTCCCGCCCATCGTCAGGTCCAGCTCGGCCAGCAGCTCGATGCCCGGGCCCTGGCGCACCTCGGCGATCTGGTCCAGCGTGAGACCAGGGTTGATCATGTCCTTGATCAGCTCCAGGGCACCCGCGAGTTCGGGGTCGAACGGGGGCGGAACATGCGTCATGGCGTCTCCTCACGCGAGGTCACGGCGGCTCGTGCTGCCATGGTCGGCCCGCCGCCCCGGCCGCGGACGCCGCCGAGCGGCGGAACCTGCCCGCCGTACGGCGGGTGGCGCTCGTGTGACGGGTGAGGGCGACCGCCGTGAGTGCGGCGACCGGCACGCACACGCCGGCCACCCGAAGCGGCCGTACACGCGCATGCCCAGCCACGAGCCGACGGCGCCACCAAGATACGCGCAGGTCATCCGAGCCGGGGCGCCGCGACCCTGTGGGAACCGGAACCGGAACTGGGAACCGGAGCCGGGAACCCGAGCCGGGAACCCGAGCCGGAGGCCCCGCCCTCGCGGCCCTGCTCGGCGCGCCCCGTACCGCGCTGCCGCGGCTGCCGGCCGAGCCGCTCCCGACGGTGGAGCCGGCCCGGCGCCTGAGGGTGCCCACGGGCGCCGTGTCCCGGCACCTGCGTGTCCTGCACGCGACGGGCCTGGTCACCCGGGCCCGCGACGGCCGCCGGGTGCTCCACCGGCGCAGCCCGCTGGGGGAGCGGCTGGCGCGGCAGGGCGCGGTCTGAGCGCTCAGCGGCTCGCGCTGCCCGACCGTGCCGGAGCGGAGCCGGAGGCCGGCCCGCTGCGGGAGACGACGCGCGTCCCGCAGCCGTCGACGACCCGGACCTGCAGCGAGCCGCACCCGCAGCGCGTCCACTCCGTGCGGCCCGTGGCGGTGGTGTGCCGGGACAGCACCTGGAACGGCTCGCCTCCGTCAGGCCAGCCGCAGTGCGGGCAGGCGGTGGCGTGGGTGCTGGTCATGACTGACTCCTCGTACGTCGTGGCTGGTTGACCGTCGCGACACAGCCAGGGTGCGTCGAGATCTCCGTACACGTCCAGGTTGACTTTTTGGACGCCATTGTGAAGCGTGGCCTACATGATTGACCTGCGCAGGCTGCACGTCCTCAGGGCGGTCTCCCACTACGGCACGGTCACCGCCGCCGCCCGGGCCCTGCACTTCACTCCGTCCGCCGCCTCCCAGCAGATCCGGCAGCTCGCCCGTGACCTGGACGTCGAACTGCTGGAGCCCCAGGGGCGCGGGGTGCGCCTCACCCCGGCCGCCGAGAGCCTCCTGGCGCACGCCGACGCCATTCAGGCCCGCTGGGACCTGGCCGAACTCGATCTACGGGCCGACCACGGAGCACCGTCGGGCGTGCTGCGCGTGACCGGTTTCCCCGTGGCGATCTCGGTGCTGCTGGCCCCGATGGCGGCCCGGCTGGGCGAGCGGCATCCGCGGCTGTCCGTACGGATCGCCGAGGTGGGGGTCCCGGAGAGCTTCGACCTGCTCTTCGAGGGGGAGACCGACCTCGCGATCGTCGAGGCCACCCCGCTCAACCCGCCGCTGAGCGATGCGCGGTTCGACCAGCAGCCGCTGCTGGACGACCCCTTCGACCTGGTCGTCCCCGAAGGGCACCGGCTCGCCGGGCGGGCCCGGGTCGACCTCGCCGAGGCGGCGCGCGAGGCGTGGATCGCGCCGGTGGAGGACAGCCCCTGCCGCCCGCACGTCCTCTCCGCCTGCGGCGCTGCGGGGTTCACGCCCGACGTCGTCCACCACGCCCTGGACTGGAACGTCGCCGCCCACCTCGTCGCCCACCGGCTCGGCGTCGCCCTCGTCCCGCGCCTGGCCCAGCTGACCCCGCACCTTCCGATCACCCGGGTCCGCTGCACGGGCAACCCCCACCGCAAGCTCCTGACCTGCACCCGCGGCGGCGGCCACGCCCGCCCGGCGGTCACAGCGGCCCTGCGGGAACTGCGCGAACTGGCCCCCACGGCGGTCGCCTGACCGCCCGCGGCGCCTGCGCCAGGGATCGCCCGAGGACGGACCCTCAGCGCCCCGGAGCCCCCACCCGCAGCGCGTCCATGACGAAGTCCAGCAGCCGGGTGGCGCGTGGTTGCCAGTCGGTGTGGGGGTCGATCGTCCAGAGCCCGCCGATCGTGAGGAAGAGATCGTCCGCGGTGATCCCCGGGCGGATGGTGCCGGCCTGCTCGGCGGCGCGCAGCAACAGTTCGGCCGCCTCCGTCACCGGGGTGTGTCCCGGCTTCGCGGGCTGCCCCGGTGCGCTCGTCGCCTGGCGGATGGCGTCGGCCAAGCCCGCCTTGGTCATCGCGAACCGCGCGAGCCGGTCCATCCACTCGCGCAGCGCCCGGTCGGGTTCCCGGCTCTCGAGCAGGGGCGCTGCGGTGTCGGCGACCTGCTGCATCTCGTGGCGGTAGATCTCCAGGACGAGTGCCTCACGGCTGGGGAAGTGGCGGTAGAAGGTCCCCTGCCCGACGCACGCCTTCTTGGCGATCGAGCTCAGCGGAGCGTCCGCCGAACGCGTCAGTTCGACCAGTGCCACTTCCAGGATGCGCTCGCGATTGCGCTGCGCGTCCGAGCGCAGGGGAGCGTCCTTCTTCTGCCGCACTCGCCCTCCTCGCGATCCCATGGCCGAAACCCGGCCCTTGTTAAGCGGACAGTTGTCCGTTACGTTTCCGGGTAACGGACAACTGTCCGCTTGCTCCATCGTATCGGTGCGCCGTCCGCGCGGACAGCCCGCGTCCCCGCCTCCTGGCCTCGCGACATGAGAGAGAAGGCTTCCATGCCCCCATCGACGTCCAGCGACCTCACCCTGTCCGTCAACGGCGAGAAGTACACGCTGACCGTCGACCACCGCACCACGCTGCTCGACGCCCTGCGCGAACGACTCGATATGACCGGCACGAAAAAAGGCTGTGATCAGGGGCAGTGCGGCGCGTGCACCGTCCTGGTCGACGGCCGCCGGAGCGTCGCCTGTCTGCAGCTGGCCGTGGCGGCCGAAGGGCGCGAGATCACCACCATCGAAGGCGTGGCCGAGGGCGACCGGCTGCACCCGGTGCAGCAGGCGTTCCTCGAACTGGACGGCTTCCAGTGCGGCTACTGCACGCCGGGACAGATCTGTTCGGCCATCGCGGTGATCGAGGAGCACGCGGCCGGCTGGCCGAGCGCGGCCACCGACGACGTACGGCCCGAGGCGGGACCACCACCCCTGACGCCGGAGGAGATACGGGAGCGCATGAGCGGCAACCTCTGCCGCTGCGGCGCGTACGTGTCGATCGTCCAGGCCGTGGCCCGGGCCGCCGAGTCCAAGGGGGCGGCGGCATGAGGGAGTTCGGCTACCAGCGGGCCTACGACGTCTCCGGCGCCGTGGCGCTGCTCGAAGGCGAGGGGGAAGCCCGCTTCCTGGGCGGCGGCACCAACCTGGTCGACCTGATGAAGACCGGCGTCGAGCGGCCCGCCCTCCTCGTCGACGTACGCGAACTGCCCCTGAACCGCGTCGAGCCCACCGAGGACGGCGGGCTGCGCATCGGTGCGACCGTCACCAACAGCGACCTCGCGGCGCACCCCGAAGTCCGGCGCCGCTACCCGGCGTTGGCACAGGCCGTGCTGGCCGGTGCCTCCGGGCAGCTGCGCAACATGGCCACCGTCGGCGGCAACCTGCTCCAGCGCACCCGCTGCGGATACTTCGCGGACGTCACCGCCCCCTGCAACAAGCGCAGCCCGGGCAGCGGCTGCCCCGCGATCGAGGGCGAGCACCACAACCACGCCGTCCTCGGCGCCTCCGACCACTGCGTGGCCACCCATCCCTCCGACATGGGCGTGGCCCTGGCCGCCTTCGACGCGACCGTGTCGTACGAGACGGCGGACGGGCCGGGGGAGGTGCCGCTCGCCGACTTCTACCTGCCGGTGGGGGAGACCCCGCATCTGGAGACCGCCCTGCCGCCGGGCGCGCTGATCACCGGTGTCACCCTGCCGCCCGCCCCGGTCGCGGCCCACTCCCGCTACCGCAAGGTCCGCGAGCGCGCCTCGTACGCCTTCGCCATCGGCTCGATCGCCGCCGCGCTCGACGTCCGGGACGGCGTCGTGCACGACGTGCGCCTGGCCTTCGGGGCCGTCGCCTCCCGCCCCTGGCGGGCCCGCGCGGCCGAGGGCGTCCTGCTCGGCGCACCCGCCGACGCCGAGACCTTCGCGGCCGCCGCGGAGCTCGAACTGGCCGCCGCCAGGCCCCTGCCCCACAACGGATACAAGGTGACCCTGATGCGCAACCTCGTCGTGGCCGTGCTGAGCGAACTCGCCGAGGAGGCCACTCGATGACCACCGCCACCAGGGGCTCCGTCGGCTCCGCGCACACCCGCGTGGAAGGCCGCGACAAGGTCACCGGCGCCGCCCGCTACGCCGGCGAGATCCCGTTCGCCGAACTCGCCCACGGCTGGCTGGTGCTGTCCACCGTCGCCCGCGGCCGCATCCGCGCCCTGGACACCGAACCCGTCCTCGCCATGCCCGGCGTCCTCAGCGTGCTCCACCACCACAACGCCCCGCGCGTCGACACCGACTACGCGGGGTTGATGGGCATGGCCCCGGACCCGAGCATCGCCCTCTTCCAGAACGACCGGGTGGCCCATCTGGGCTGGCCGGTGGCACTGGTCGTCGCCGAGACGTCCGAACAGGCCCGGGAGGCCGCCGAGTCCCTCGTGGTCCACTACGACCAGGAGCCGCACGACGTCGCGTTCTCCGCCGAGCGGCAGACCGAGGCGTACGCGCTCGACGGCCACATGCCGGGCGTGGTCGAGAAGGGCGACCTGGAGGCCGAGCTCGCGGCGTCCGCCGTCGTACTGGACGCGGAATACACCACTCCGGAGGAACACCACAACCCGATGGAGCCGCACGCGGCGACGGCCCGTTGGGAGGGCGGCCGGCTCGAGGTCGTCGACTCCAACCAGGGCACCATCTGGGTCGCCGGCGAGCTCGCCAACCTGTTCTCCCTCGACCCGGCCTCCGTGCGGGTGCGGTCCGAGCATGTCGGCGGCGGCTTCGGCAGCAAGGGCGTCCGGGCCCACCAGGTGGGCGCCGTGATGGCCGCGACCGTTCTGCAGCGCCCGGTCAGGGTCGTCATGACGCGCCGGCAGATGTTCTCGCTCGCCGGCTACCGCAGCCCCACGGCCCAGCGGGTCAGGCTCGGCGCGGACGCGGACGGGCGGCTGCGCGCGCTGGACCACCGGTCCCTGAACCTCACCTCGGCCGTGCACGAGTTCGTCGAGCCGAGCGCCGCGGCGGGCCGGTCGATGTACGCCGCCGACGCCCACCACACGGCCAGCCGGATCGTGCGGCTCGACGTACCGACCCCGACGTGGATGCGCGCCCCGGGTGAGGCACCGGGCTCGTTCGCGCTGGAGTCGGCGCTCGACGAACTCGCCGAGCGATGCGGCCTCGACCCGATCGAGCTGCGCATCCGCAACGAGCCCGAGGTGGGGCCGGTGTCCGGGCTGCCGTTCGGCAGCCGCAACCTGATCGCCTGCTTCCGTGAGGGCGCCCGCCGGTTCGGCTGGGCGGACCGGGACTCGCGGCCGGGGGTGCGCCGCGACGGCCGCTGGCTGCTCGGCACGGGCACCGCCGCCGCCTCCTTCCCCGCCGGAGCCATGCCCTCCACGGCGGCCGTCACCGCGGAGGCGGACGGCACCTTCACGGTGCGGATCAACGCCGCTGACATCGGCACCGGGGCCAGGACCGCGCTCACGCTGGTCGCCGCCGACGCGCTGGAAGTGGCGACGGACCGCGTCCGGGTACGCATCGGGGACAGCGACCTCGGCCCGGCGATGATCGCCGGCGGCTCGATGGGCACCCGCTCCTGGGCCTGGGCCGTCACGGCCGCCGCCGACGAGCTGCGCCGGAGTCTCGCGCCGGGCGCCGACATCCCGCCGGAGGGCATCACCGTACGGTCCGACACGACCGAGGCCATCGGTGCCCTCGCCCAGAAGGAGCGGCACTCCTTCGGGGCGCAGTTCGCCGAGGTCGCCGTCGATCCGGCCACCGGCGAGGTCCGCGTACGCCGCATGCTGGGCATCTTCGCGGCCGGCCGGATCGTCAACCCGCTCACCGCCCGGAACCAGTTCGTCGGCGGCATGACCTGGGGCATCTCCATGGCCCTGCACGAAGAGGCCGTACGCGACCGGGCCAGCGGCGGCCTCTACGGCGCCGACCTCGCGGGCTACCACGTCGCCGCGCACGCCGACGTGCCCCACATCGAGGCCGACTGGGTCGACGACCCCGACCCGGACGACCCGGTCGGCATCAAGGGCATCGGTGAGATCGGCATCGTGGGTGCCGCCGCGGCGGTCGCCAACGCGGTGTGGCACGCGACCGGCGTCCGCCACCGGAACCTGCCGATCCGGCCCGACCGTGTCCTGATGGCGGGCGGCGATGCTTGACCTGGCCGGGCAGCTCCACGAGTGGATCGAGGAGGGCCGGGAGTTCGCCGTCGCCACGGTCGTCGCCGTCGGCGGCAGCGCCCCGCGCCCTCCCGGCGCCGCCCTGGCCGTCCGCGCCGACGGCACCGCCATCGGTTCGGTCTCCGGGGGCTGTGTCGAAGGAGCCGTGTACGACCTCTGCCTCCAGGCCCTCCAGGAGGGCGAGACGCTCGTCGAGCGGTTCGGCTACAGCGACGAGGACGCCTTCGCCGTCGGTCTGACCTGCGGCGGAACCATCGACGTCATGATCACTCCGTTCGGCGGCGACCGGGCGGCCCAGGCCGGCGCGCTGGCGGCGGCCGCCCGTGGCGAGCCGGTGGCTCTCGCCCGGGTGGCCCGTGGGCCCGCCGACCTCCTCGGCCGGGCGGTGCTCGTACGCCCCGACGGCTCGCACGAAGGCGGTCTCGGCGGCACCCCGGAGCTGGACCGCACGGTGATCAGCCAGGCCCACGCCCTGCTGGACAACGGCCGCACGGGCACGGTCGAGCTCTCCGAGGACGGCTCGCACTGCCCGGGCGGTCTCACCCTGCTCGTGGAGTCGGCCGTGCCGCCGCCCCGCATGATCGTCTTCGGCGCGATCGACTTCGCGGCGGCCCTGGTCCGGGCGGGGAAGCTGCTCGGCCATCACGTCACCGTGTGCGACGCCCGCCCCGTCTTCGCCACCCGGGCCCGCTTCCCCGAGGCCGACGAGATCGTCGTGGACTGGCCCCACCGCTATCTGCGGGCGACGGAGACCGACGGACGCACGGTGCTGTGCGTGCTCACCCACGACGCGAAGTTCGACGTGCCCCTGCTGACGGAGGCCCTGCGACTGCCGGTCGCCTACGTCGGTGCCATGGGCTCCCGCCGCACCCACCAGGACCGCAACCGGCGCCTGCGGGAAGCGGGCGTCGGCGAGCACGAGCTGGCCCGGCTGAGGTCACCGATCGGCCTCGACCTGGGCGCTCGTACGCCCGAGGAGACCGCCGTGTCCATCGCGGCGGAGATCGTCGCGGCACGGCGTGGCGGCACGGGTCTGCCGCTCACCGGCTCGGAGACCCCGATCCACCGGGCCGAGCAGCTGCCCCAAGCGGTCTGACACCGTCGAGAACACGCCGAAGGGGCCGCAGCCGGTGACGGCTGCGGCCCTCCCTGGCACCGGTCGCGTGACGGGTCAGGCGGCGGCCGGCTCCGTGGCCTGGCCGTGCAGACGGGCGATGACCTCGGTCAGCTGCGCGGCGACCTCGGCGTCGTCCGCCGGGTGCGTCTCGGCGAAGCGGGTCAGCGAGCCGGGGATGGACAGCTTGACGTCCTCCAGCACGTTGGCGCCGGCGATACCCACGGACTTGCGGGTCTCGTCGTGCGCCCAGACACCGCCGAACTGGCCGAAGGCGGTGCCGACCACGGCGACCGGCAGGCCGCTGAGGGCACCGGCGCCGTACGGGCGGGACAGCCAGTCGATGGCGTTCTTCAGGACGGCCGGGATGGTGCCGTTGTACTCGGGCGTGAACAGGATCAGGCCGTCGGCCGCGTCTGCGGCCTCGCGCAGCTTCACGGCGGCGGCCGGAATACTGCCCTCGACGTCGATGTCCTCGTTGTAGAAGGGGATCTCGGCGAGGCCCTCGAACAGGTTCACCTCGGCACCCTCGGGGGCGAGCTTGACGGCCGCCTCGGCGAGCTGGCGGTTGTGCGACCCGGCGCGAAGGCTGCCGACGAGCGCGAGGATGCGAACAGACATGGTGACTCCCACGTAGAGAAAGACTGCTGCGAAACACAGCCGTTACGATCCGGACCGAGGTCCGTTTAATGTTCTAGCATCCTAACCGGACCGCGGTCCAGTTTTGTTCCCGATGCTTTACGCTGGCTTCATGTCCACCGCCCCGCCCCCCTTCCCGACGCCTCAGGAGCCCGTCGCCCTTCCCGAGCTGCTCCAGCTCGAGACCACCCCGGAGGCCGACGAGCCGTGCCTGCGGGCCGACGCCGCGCGCAACCGGGCCCGGCTGCTGGAGGCCGCCGGGCGGCTGGTGGCGGAGCGCGGCGCGGACGCCGTCACGATGGAGGCGGTGGCCGCGGCGGCCTGCGTCGGCAAGGGCACGGTCTTCCGCCGGTTCGGCGACCGCACCGGTCTGCTGACGGCGCTGCTCGACCACTCCGAGAAGAAGTTCCAGGCCGCGTTCCTCAGCGGCCCGCCGCCCCTCGGACCCGGCGCGCCGCCCGCGGAGCGGCTGCGGGCGTTCGGCCGCGGGATGCTGCGCCGGTCGGTCGACGAACTGGAGCTGCAACTGGCGGCCGAGCCGGGCGCGAACCGCCGCTTCGTCGTCCCCGCCCGCCGGGTGCTGCGCCACCACGTGGCCATGCTCCTGCGGCAAGCGGTCCCCGACGCGGATTGCGAACTCCTCTCCCACACCCTGATGGGTCAGCTCGACCCGGCCCTGATCCACCACCTGACCAAGCAGTGCGGGATACCCCTGGCCCGCCTCGAGGAGGCGTGGACCGACCTGGTCGACCGGCTGACGGGCACGGAATCCGCCCCCTAGGAGCGCCCGCCACCCTCCGTGAACGCTCACGGCTTCGTCACAACTCCCCCGCCGGAAGCGCGCATTGAGGCTTCTGCCAAGATGCCGTACGTCATGGTGCAGATACCGAAAACGCCCGCGCCCCCGTCCCCCGCACCGATGCGCTCCGTGCCCACGAGCGCCGATGTGGCCCGCCTGGCCGGCGTCTCGCGCGCGACCGTCTCCTACGTCCTCAACAACACCAGCGCCGTACGGATCAGCGAGCCCACGCGCCGCCGGGTCCACGAGGCCGCGAAGGAACTCGGGTACGTGCCGCACGCGGCCGCCCGCTCCCTGCGCGCCGGGCACAGCCGTATGGTCCTGATCCCCGCGCCGACCTTCCCCGTCGGCCCGCTCTACAGCCGGTTCCTCACCGACCTCCAGGTAGCGCTGAGCGGCCTGGACTACACGGTCGTGCAGTACGGCACCGGCGGCCCGCACGGAGACGACGCCGCCCGCGCCTGGGCCGAACTGCGGCCCGTGGCCGTGCTGGTGCCCGGTTCCGGACTCGGTCCGCGCGGAGTGGCGGTGCTCAAGCGCTCCGGGGCGCGGGCCGTGGTCACCCTCGGCCCCGAGACCATCGAGGGCGCGCACGCCCTGCTCATGGATCACGACGTCGTCGGCTACAGCGCGGGCGCCCACCTCTACGACCGCGGCCGCCGCCGGATCGGCGTCGTCGTCCCGCAGGAAGCCGGCCTCGAGGCGTTCTCCGCGCCCCGGCTCGACGGTGTGCGCCAGTCCCTGCGGGGCACCGACGCCACGGTGACCGAACTGCCCCTCGCCTACGAGGAACAGGCCGCGGCGCGCCTCGCCTCCCGCTGGCGGACCCTCGGTCTGGACGCCGTGTTCACCTACAACGACGAGTACGCGATGCTGCTGATGCGGGCCCTGCAGGACGAGGGCATCCGCGTCCCGGAGGAGACGGCCGTGGTCGGCGCCGACGATCTGATGCTCGGCCGGCTGCTGCGGCCGCGGCTGAGCACGGTCCACCTGGAGCTGCCGTCCGGCCGTGAACTCGCCGAACTGGTCGACCGCGCCGTGCGCAAACCCGCGACCGAGCCCGAGACGCACAAGGTGCTGGGCGCGACGGTGCTGCACCGCGACTCGAGTTGACCCGACCCGGAGGACAACTCCTCGGCAGACGGCCGGAATCATCCGGCCGGCAGGCGGCGCGCCGGTCATCGCCCAGCGCATGACTAGGATGTTGCATCATCAACAAAATGGGGGCGCGTGCGAACGCGGCCGCAGCCCACACGGCTGCCCGGGATCGCCGCGCCCCGCCCTTGTGACCGCCGAACCGGCCACGTTCCAGCGGGAGTTCACCCACCCCGCACGCCGGTGACCGATCGATCGGAGAGCCGTCATGCCGCTGCTCGACACCAGGACCTGGCAGCCCCGCGCCCTGGCCGGGCCCGGGTACACCGTCACCGAGCCCGCCACCGGCCAAGCCCTCGGCGCCCTCGCCCTCGCCACCCCCGAGGACGTCGGCGCCGCCGCCGGGCGCGCGGCCGCCGCCCAGCGCGAGTGGGCCCGCGCCCCGCACTTCGCCCGCGCCGCCGTACTCCGCAAGGCGGGCGACCTGTTCACCGCGCACGCCGCCGAACTGCGCGAATGGATCGTCCGCGAGTCCGGTTCCGTCCCCGGCAAGGCCGACTTCGAACTGCACGTCGCCGCCCAGGAGTGCTACGAGGCCGCCGCGCTCGCCTCCCGCCCGGCCGGCCAGGTCCTGCCCAGCGAGGCGCCGCGCCTGTCGTACACGCGCCGCGTCCCGGCCGGGGTGGTGGGCGTCATCTCACCGTTCAACGCCCCGCTGATCCTGTCCATCCGCTCCGTCGCACCGGCCCTGGCCCTGGGCAACGCGGTTCTCCTGAAGCCGGACCCGCGCACCGCCGTCTGCGGAGGACTGTCCCTCGCGGCGGTCCTCGCCGCCGCGGGCCTGCCGCAGGACCTGCTGCACGTGCTCCCCGGCGGCCCGGACGCCGGACAGGCCCTGGTCTCCGACCCGCGTGTGCCGGTCATCTCCTTCACGGGCTCCACCGCCGCGGGACGGGCCGTCGGCGAGGCCGCCGGCCGTCACCTCAAGCGGGCCCACCTGGAACTGGGCGGCAACTCGGCCATGATCGTGCTGGAGGACGCCGACCTCGACGCGGTGATCTCCACCGCCGCCTGGGGTTCGTTCTTCCACCAGGGCCAGATCTGCATGACGACCGGACGCCACCTGGTGCACGCGTCCCTGTACGACGAGTACGTCGAGCGACTGGCCGCCAAGGCGGACTCCCTCGCCGTCGGCGACCCGCACCGTGACCACGTCCACCTGGGCCCCATCATCGACTCCGGCCAGCTCTCCAAGATCAGCGGCCTGGTCGAGTCCAGCAGGGCGGCGGGCGCCAAGATCGCGGCGGGTGGCACGCACGACCGGCTCTTCTACCGGCCCACGGTCCTCGCGCATGTCGACGACCACACCCCGGCGTACACGGAGGAGGTCTTCGGCCCGGTGGCGCCCGTGCGCTCCTTCACCACCGCCGACGAGGCGGCGGCCCTGGCCGCGCAGAGCCCGTACGGCCTCTCCCTGGGCATCGTCACCCGGGACCCGGCCCGCGGCCTGGACCTCGCCGACCGCATACCGACCGGCATCGTCCACATCAACGACCAGACCGTGAACGACGAGGCCGTGGCGCCGTTCGGCGGGGTGGCCGCCTCCGGCACCGGCGCCCGCTTCGGCGGCGAGGCCAATCTGGAGGCCTTCACCGAACTGCGCTGGACGACGGTACGCGGAGACGTGGCCCCGTACCCCTTCTAGGCCGGACACGACGCAGGGCCCGGCCCGGCCCGGCCGGCAGGCCCGGCCGGGCCAGGCCCGGGGTGGTCGCTCGGGGGCGGCCGGCCCGCCCCGGGCGGCTTACTCGCTCCCCTGCGGCTGCTGGGCCTGCTGCTCGGCGACGGCCTTGCGGACCTCGTCCATGTCCAGGCCCCTGGCCTGGCCGATGACGTCGGTCAGGGCGGCCTCGGGCAGGGCACCCGGCTGGGCGAACACGGCGACCTGGTCGCGGACGATCATCAGCGTGGGAATCGACTGGATACCGAAGGCCGCGGCCAGCTCCGGCTGCGCCTCGGTGTCCACCTTGCCGAACACCAGGTCCGGGTTCTCCTCCGCCGCCTTCTCGTAGACCGGGGCGAACTGCTTGCACGGCCCGCACCAGGACGCCCAGAAGTCGATCAAAACGAACTCGTTGTCCGTGACCGTCTGGTCGAAGTTCTCCTTGGTGAGCTCCACGGTGCTGCTCATGGTGTAAATCCCTCTTCCTGGTGTGGGGGCAAACCGTCGGCACAACACGGCCGACCTGGTAGGTATTCCGCGCCCCTACCCGTGTGGCCAGGGCGCACACCACCCACCAGACTGACCCCATGACGGAAACGGAAACCAACGCGTACGACGTCGTGGTGCTCGGGGCCGGGCCCGTGGGGGAGAACGTCGCAGACCGCGCCCGCGCGGCCGGTCTGACCACCGCGGTCGTGGAGAGCGAACTGGTCGGCGGCGAGTGCTCGTACTGGGCGTGCATGCCCAGCAAGGCCCTGCTGCGGCCGGTCATCGCCCGGGCGGACGCCCGCCGCGTACCCGGCCTGAGCCAGTCGGCGCAGGGCCCCCTCGACGCCTCCGCGGTCCTCGCCCACCGGGACTACTACACCTCCCACTGGAAGGACGACGGCCAGGTCGGCTGGCTCGACTCCATCGGCGCCGACCTGTACCGAGGCCACGGACGGCTCACCGGCCCCCGTACGCTCACGGCCACCGGCCCCGACGGCGCCGAGCACGTCCTGACCGCCCGGCACGCCGTCGCCGTCTGCACCGGCAGCCGCGCGTCCCTGCCCGAGCTGCCCGGGCTCGACGAGGTCCGGCCGTGGACCAGCCGGGAGGCCACCAGCTCCCCGAGCGTGCCCGGCCGGCTGATCGTGGTCGGCGGCGGCGTGGTCGCCACCGAGATGGCCACGGTCTGGCAGGCCCTCGGCTCCCAGGTCACCATGCTGGTCCGCGGCAAGGGCCTGCTTCCCCGGATGGAGCCCTTCGCCGGGGAACTGATCGCCGAGGCGCTCACCGAGGCCGGCACGGACGTCCGCACCGGCACGTCGGTCGAGTCGGTGACCCGCGAGGGCGGCACCGTCGTGGCCGTCACCGACACGGGCGACCGCGTCGAGGCCGACGAGATCCTCTTCGCCATCGGCCGCGCGCCACGCACCGACGACATCGGCCTGGAGACGATCGGCCTCGACCCCGGCTCCTGGCTGCCGGTCGACGACAGCCTCCGCGTCACCGGCCACGACTGGCTCTACGCGGTCGGCGACGTCAACCAGCGCGCCCTGCTCACCCACCAGGGCAAGTACCAGGCGCGTATCGCGGGCGCCGCCATCGCCGCGCGGGCCACGGGAGAATCCCTCCTCGCCCAGCCCTGGGGCGCCCACACCGCGACCGCCGACCACGCCGCCGTCCCCCAGGTCGTCTTCACCGACCCGGAGGCGGCGGCGGTGGGCCTGTCCCTGGCCGAGGCCGAGCAGGCAGGGCACCGCGTGAAGTCCGTCGACGTGGACCTCTCCACCGTCGCCGGCGCCGGCCTGTACGCCGACGGCTACAAGGGCCGCGCCCGCATGGTCGTCGACGTCGAGGCCGAGATCCTCCGCGGGGTGACCCTCGTGGGCCCGGGCGTGGGCGAACTCATCCACTCCGCGACGATCGCCGTAGCCGGCGAGGTCCCGGTCAGCCGCCTGTGGCACGCGGTCCCGTCCTACCCGACGATCAGCGAGGTGTGGCTCCGGCTGCTGGAGGCGTACCGGGACGCCTGACCGGCCGGGGTCACGCGTGCGCGGCCACCACCAACTCCCGGTAGTCGTCGCTCCACAGGTCCTCCTCAGCCTCGGGCAGCAGCAGTACCCGGTCCGGCCGCAGCGCGTCCACCGCGCCCTCGTCGTGGGTGACCATGACGATCGCGCCGGGGTAGGTGCCCACCGCGGCCAGGACCTCGGCGCGGGAGGCCGGGTCGAGGTTGTTGGTGGGCTCGTCGAGGAGCAGGACGTTGGCGCCCGAGTGCACGAGGCCGGCGAGGGCGAGCCGGGTCTTCTCGCCGCCGGAGAGGACGCCGACGCGCTTGCCGGTGTCGTCGCCGGTGAACAGGAACGCGCCCAGGACCTGGCGGACCTCGCCGTCGGTGAGGTGCGGCGCGGCACCGGCCAGGTGCTCACGCACCGTCAGTTCCGGGTCCAGTGTGTCGTGTTCCTGGGCGAAGTAGCCGAGCCGCAGCCCGTGCCCGTGGACCACCCGGCCGCTGTCGGGTGTGTCCTGACCCGCGAGGATGCGCAACAGGGTCGTCTTTCCCGCGCCGTTGGGGCCGAGTACGACCAGGCGGCTGCCCCGGTCGACGGCCAGATCCACGCCCCGCAGGACGTGCTGCCCGCCGTACGACCTGGTCAGGCTCACGGCGCCGAGCGGGATCCGGCCGCAGGGCGCCGGCTCCGGCAGCCGGATCCTGGCCGTCCTCTCGGCGCGCCGGGCCGGTTCGAGGTCGGCGAGCATACGGTCGGCCCGGCGGGCCATGTTCCGGGCGGCCACCGCGGTCGCCACCCGGGCCCGCATCCGGTCGGCCTGGGCGTGCAACGACGCCGCCTTGCGCTCGGCGTTCGCCCGCTCGCGCGCCCGTCGCCGCTCGTCGGCGTCCCGCTGGGCGAGATAGGCGTCCCAGCCGGTGTTGTGGATGTCCAGCGCGGCCCGCCCCGGGTCCAGGTGGAACACCCGGTTCACGGTGCCGGCCAGCAGGGACGTGTCGTGGCTGATCATCACAAGACCGCCCTGATGGCTCGCCAGGAAGGCGCGCAGCCAGGTGATCGAGTGCGCGTCCAGGTGGTTCGTCGGCTCGTCCAGCAGCAGGGTGCCGTGCCCGGCGAACAGAATGCGGG
Source organism: Streptomyces purpurascens (assembly GCF_045040895.1). NCBI lineage: Bacteria > Bacillati > Actinomycetota > Actinomycetes > Kitasatosporales > Streptomycetaceae > Streptomyces > Streptomyces purpurascens. The sequence goes on from NZ_CP108341.1 coordinate 8,349,246, forward strand.
CCAGCTCCACGCGCCGGCGCTGACCGCCCGAAAGGGCGCCGAGCGGCCGGTCCATCAGGCCCGCCGGCAGCCCGACCCCGGCGGCCACCCGGGCGGACTCCGCCTCGGCCGCGTAGCCGCCGCGCGCCTGGAACTCGGCCTCGGCCCGCACATAGGCGTTCATCGACCGCTCCGTACCGTCGGCCATCGCGGCCTCGGCTCGGCGCAGCGCCCGTACGGCGCGGTCCAGGCCGCGCGCGGACAGGATCCGGTCGGTGACGGTGACCGACTGGTCGGCCGCGCGGGAGTCCTGCGGGAGATGGCCGACGTCGCCGGTGCGGGCGACGGTACCGGCGGCGGGCCGCAGGGCGCCCGCCAAGGTGTGCAACAGGGTGGTCTTTCCCGCGCCGTTGCGGCCGACCAGGCCGACGCGGTCGCCGGGGGAGACGTGGAGGGAGACGCCGGACAGCAGCAGACGCGCGCCCACGCGCACGTCGACGTCACGAACGGTGATCATGAGAAAACGCTCCGAACGAGAATTCCGAACAAGAATTCCGAATAAGCAAGAGGACACACGGGTGGCGTGGAAGCGGGTCCTCGGCTAGGAAATTCGGGGCGTGGACATGGGCGTCACGGTAGCTGAGGCGCCTGACGGGGCGCCTGAGGTTTTCTGCGCCCTACGGCAGCTCGAAGCCGAGTGCCCGCGCGGCCTCCTCCGGCGTCGGCTGAGCCCAGCGCTCCGCCATGGCCAGGTTGGACGACAGTGAACGCGGCTCGGCCCGGTCCAGATACAGGACGCCGTCGAGGTGGTCCGTCTCGTGCTGCACGATCCGTGCGGGCCAGCCGGAGAACACCTCGTCCAGCGCGCGCCCGTGCTCGTCCTGCCCGGTCAGCCGCACCTCGGCGTGCCGCGCCACCACCGCCTGCCAGCCCGGCACGCTCAGACAGCCCTCGAAGAACGCGGCCCGCGTGCCGCCGACGGGCTCGTAGGCGGGATTGACCAGCACCCGGAAGGGCTGCGGCACCCGCCCGCGCGCGAGAGCCACCTCCTCCGGCACCGGAGCAGGGTCCTCGATCACCGCGATCCTGAGCGGCACACCGACCTGGGGCGCCGCCAGACCGACCCCCGGCGCCGCGCGCATGGTGACCCGCAGGGCCTCGACGAACCGGGCCAGCAGCGCGGGCTCCAGCTGACCGTCGTACGGCTCGGTACCCCGCCGCAGCACGGGATCCCCGGCCGCGACGATGGTCAACGGGACGCCGTCCGCGAGGAGTTCCTCGACCCGCTCGGCCAGCGGTACGCGATCGCTCGGAGTTCCCATCGCGTCAGGATGACACGGCACCCTCCCCGCTCGCGTGACGCACGTCACACACACTCGTCGGGAACTGAACGCCCCTCCGCTCCGACTACTGCACCGCAACACCACCACCGTCCCGCGAACGACGACCACCGCAACGGCCAAGAAGACGTCCCCCGGAGAAGCCCGCCGATGACCACCGCTCCCTCGACCACCACGGACGAGGCCCCGCAACCAGCCACCCCGGCACCGTCGAAGAGCAGCTGGGCCCCCTTGCGCCCGCTGGTCCTTCGCCTGCACTTCTACGCCGGGGTACTGGTGGCGCCGTTCCTCCTCGTCGCCGCCGTCACCGGCCTGCTGTACGCCGCCTCCTTCCAGGCCGAGAAGATCGTGTACGACCACGAACTGACCGTCCCCGTCGGCGAGCGGAAGCTGCCGATCAGCGAGCAGGTGGCCGCCGCCCGCAAGGCCCACCCCGAGGGCACCATCTCGGCCGTACGTCCCTCACCCGAGGCGGACGCGACGACCAGGGTCATGCTGTCCGGCGTCCCGGGCGTCGACGAGGGCCACGCGCTCGCCGTGTTCGTCGACCCCTACACCGCGAACGTGCGCGGCTCCCTCGAACAGTACGGCTCGACCGGCGCGCTGCCGCTGCGCACCTGGATCGACGAGTTCCACCGGGACCTGCACCTGGGCGAAACAGGGCGGCTCTACAGCGAACTGGCGGCCAGCTGGCTGTGGGTGATCTCGGCCGGCGGACTGGTGCTGTGGTTCTCCCGCCGCCGGGCCCTGCGCAAGGTGCGGGGGACGAACGGACGGCGCCGCACGCTCGGACTGCACGGCAGCGTCGGCGTATGGGCGGCGGCCGGGTTCTTCTTCCTCTCGGCGACCGGTCTCACCTGGTCGGCCTACGCCGGGGCCAACATCGACGAGCTGCGCACCTCGCTGGGCCACGCCACCCCGTCGGTGTCGGCGGCGGCGGGCGGCGAACACGCCGGCCACGGCTCCGCGTCCGGGCAGTCGGGAGACGCCGCGCACGGCGTGGGCCTGGACAAGGTCCTGGCGGCGGCGCGGGCCGAGGGCCTCGGCGACCCGGTGGAGATCGTGCCGCCGGCCGACGCGACCTCGGCGTACGTCGTCAAGCAGGTACAGCGCAGCTGGCCCGAGAAGCAGGACTCCGTCGCGATCGACCCGGCCGGCGGCGAGGTCGTGGACGTGCTGCGGTTCGCCGACTACCCCGTGCTCGCGAAGCTCACCCGGTGGGGCATCGACCTGCACACCGGCATCCTGTTCGGCCTGGCCAACCAGATCGTCCTGATGCTGCTCACGCTCTCGCTGATCCTGCTGATCGTGTGGGGCTACCGCATGTGGTGGCAGCGCGGCCGCGGCTCCGCCTTCGGCCGGCCGATTCCGCGCGGCGCCTGGCAGCAGGTACCGCCCCAGATCCTGGTCCCGCTGCTGGCCGGGGTCGCCGTGCTCGGCTACTTCCTGCCGCTGTTCGGAATCCCGTTGGCGGCCTTCCTCGCCGTCGACATCCTGCTGGGTGAGATCGCCTACCGGCGGGGGCGGCGGTTGTACGGAGCCGGGACGCCCGCGCGGTAGCGGACGGCCCTCTGTCGCCGGTGCCCGGCTCCCTGGGGAGCCGGGCACCGGTCGTATCACCGACAGTCAGCGCTGCTCGAAGTCGCCCGCGAGCGCCGAGGCGATCCGCAGATGCGACTCCGCCTCCTCGTACCGCCCCTGCCGCTGGAGCGTACGGCCGAGCATCAGCCGGGCATAGTGCTCGACGGGGTCGCGCTCGACGATGGTCCGCAACTCGGTCTCCGCACGCCACAGTTGGGCGGAGTGGTAGTAGGAGCGCGCCAGCAGCAGCCGCGGCCCGGTCTGCTCGGGCACCGCCTCGACCAGCCCGACCAGGACCCGCGCGGCGGCGGCGTAGTCCTTGGCGTCGAAGAACAACTGCGCGCGCTCCCAGCGCTCCGCCGGTGTTCCATGGGCGTAGTACGTGGCGTCGTAGGTCGTGTTCACTCGGGGCCTCCTTCGAGGCCGACAACCAGGCCGGTTGGTTCAATATTCCACTACCTGGGCGGGCCCGGTGGGCCTGGGCGGGCCCGCTACTCGGCCAGGGTCGCCAGCTCGGCATCGGCCCGCTCGGTGATCAGGCTCAGTACCCGGCCGGCGACGGCCAGGTCCTCCGCCGGAATGCCGTCGTAGATCCGGGCGGTGAGGGGCGCCGTCTCGCCGGAGGTCCTGTCGTAGAGCTCCCGCCCTGCATCCGTGATCCGTACGCCCGGCACCTCGTCCGGGGTCAGCAGCCGCGCGGCGATCAGCTCGTCGATCACGCCGTGCGCCTCCGCCGCGTCGATCTTCAGTGCGCCGGTGACCCCGTCGACGAGCTGCTCGCGCCCGACCGGGCCCTCGGCGACGGCCGCGAGGCGGAGGGTGGCGGACTGCTGGAAGGTGACGCCGTGCCGGGCCAGTACGTTCTCGAGGATCGCCCGGCCGGCGTAGTGGGCCAGGGCGATGACGCGGGGGCCGACCAGGGGTGTGGTGGTGGTCATGACTGCTCCGTCTCGTTCTCGCTGAAGGGATCAAGAGGTGCGTCGAGCAAGGCCGACAGGTCGCGCGCGAACTCCCTTGTGCGCGCGCTGTCGAGACCGCCGAGCGGCTCCAGAAGCTGTTGAAGCAGCCCGTGTACGACGGTGATCGCCCGCGCGGTGACGTCACGCCCCTGCTCGGTGAGCGCGAGCTGCACCGCGCGCGGGTCGCGAGGGTCCCGGGTGCGCTCCAGGAGGCCGGCGGCCTCCAGCGCGCGGGCGAGCTTCGACACGTAGAGCGGCTCGAGTCCGGTGTGGTCGGCGAGGCGGCGCTGACTGGGCCGTTCGCCCGACCGCCGCATGCCGTACAGCGAGGCCATGAGCGAGTACTGCGCATGGGTCAGCCCCAGCGGGGCGACGGCCCGGTCGACGGCCACCCGCCACTTCATCGACAGCCGCCACACCAGGAAGCCGGGCGTCGCGCCTTCGGAACCATTGCTCATGGTCGATACAGTACATGGCTACTATGTACATGGCTACTATATTCAGAAGGTGCCCAAGGGGATGGCCGCCCGGATGACGCAGTGGCGCAGGGACGCACTGACGCAAGGCCTCCCGCCGGACTAGGTTGTGGCCATGAGCAATCTTGAGCGCGAGCCGGCCCCCGCTCTGTGCGGTGGCCGGGGCTTCGTGGTGGCGGAGCCGGTGCGTGAACTCCTCAGCCCTCGGCACGTCAAACTGGGCGAGTCCAGCGAGGTCCGTCGGCTGCTGCCCAACCTCGGCCGCCGAATGGTCGGGGCCTGGTGCTTCGTCGACCACTACGGCCCCGACGACATCGCCGACGAGCCCGGTATGCAGGTGCCGCCGCATCCCCACATGGGTCTGCAGACGGTGAGCTGGCTGCACGAGGGGGAGGTGCTGCACCGCGACTCCACCGGCAGCCTCCAGACGATCCGCCCGCGTGAACTGGGCCTGATGACCTCCGGCCGGGCGATCAGCCACTCCGAGGAGAGCCCTCGCTCGCACGCCCGTTTCCTGCACGGCGCGCAACTGTGGGTCGCCCTCCCGGACGGCCACCGCCACACCGACCCGCGCTTCGAACACCACGCCGACCTGCCGGTGGTCACGGCCCCCGGCGTCAAGGCCACGCTGATCCTCGGCGACCTCGACGGAGCGACCTCGCCCGGCACGGCGTACACCCCGATCGTGGGCGCCGACCTGTCCCTGACCCGAGGCGCGGACGTACGCCTCCCCCTGGAACCGGACTTCGAGTACGCCGTCCTGTCCATGTCCGGCGAGGCCCACGTCGACGGCGTCCCGGTCCTGCCCGGCTCGATGCTCTACCTCGGCTGCGGCCGACGCGAACTGCCCCTGCGGGCGGAGTCGGACGCGGCTCTGATGCTCCTGGGCGGCGAGCCGTTCGAGGAGGAGTTGATCATGTTCTGGAACTGGATCGGACGGTCTCAGGAGGAGATCGAGCAGGCGCGGCGGGACTGGATGGAAGGGACACGGTTCGGGGAGGTGAAGGGGTACGACGGAGACTCGTTGCAGGCCCCGGAACTGCCGGCCACGCCTCTGAAACCGCGGGGAAGGGTCCGCTGACCTGCGGAGACAGCTGATTGGTCGGTGACGGGTGGGTGACTGGCCGCCCTGTGTTGCCTTCCGCGGCTCCACCGCGTGCGGGAGGGCGGCTGGGGGCGTTGCACGCCCGATGTAAGGCTGGGGTGGCCACCGGACGGATTCCGACTGGGAGAGTGACCGAGTCACAGGCCGGTACGGGGACTTGGTGCTCGGCCTGTCGTCTTGTGGAGGGAGCAATTGTCAAGAGTTGTGGATTCGCTCGACTTTCGACGTTCTGGCAGGCATTAGTGATCAGCGGCGGTGTCGAGGCTTGCTGTGGCTCGCGGCCGTCAGGCTGGCTCCGTCGCCTGGCGCCGACTGGCGAGGACAACCAGGCCGCCGATGACCGCGAGGCCCATGAGGACGGCACCGAACACCGTGGCACCGCTGGTCAGGCCCACGGCGTCGCTGAGGTAACCGGCGGACACGGGCAGTAGCCCCGCCGGGACGTACCCGCCGACGTTGAGCGCGGCGTTGGCCTCCGCGAGGCGCTGGGGCGGGACGCTGGAGTTGAGCAGCGACAGGCCGCCGAGCTGGCCCATGCCCTGGCCGGCGCCGGCGAGCAGCGCGGAGGCGATGAGGACCGGCACCGACGAGGTGTGCACGGCGACGATCAGCGTGATCATGCTCAGCGTGGTGCTGACCGCGCCGGCCGTGAGGATGGTCCGCCGGTCGAGGCGTTGCACGGCGAACTGCACGCCGGTGGCGGCGAGGAACATGACGAAGGCCATGGCCCCGGCGACGATCCGGCTGGTGGTGCCGAGCAGGCCTGTCAGGAGCGAGGGGCCAAGTGAGAGCACGAAGGAGGTGGCCGTGATGCCGGGCGCGAACACGGCGATGCCGAGGGTGAGTTGGCGGCCGTTGCCGTGCGGCACGCCGGGCACCCGCACCCAGGCGCCCTTCGCGGGCGCCGCGGGACGCCGGAGGGGCATGCGCAGCACGGCAAGCATCGCGGTGAGGAGCAGCACGGCCTCGACGACGAAGACGGTGACGGTCGGCCCGGGCAGCGACTCGGAGAGCACCCCGGCCAGGAGCGGGCCGAGACCGGCACCGAAGACCATCGCGCAGGAGGCGAGCAGGGCGGCGATCCGCTTGCGCTCGGGACCAGCCACGTCGGTCACCGCGGCCATGCCGGCCGAGACGACGGCGCCGACGGCGATTCCGGTGAACAGCCGTGCCACGATCAGCGCTGCCACGGTGGTGGCGGTCGCGAAGATCAGGCAGGCGGCCAAGGCGAGCACCAGGGCGGGCAGCAGCACGGGCTTGCGCCCGAGCCGGTCGGAGACCACTCCGGACACCAGGAGCGAGCCGATGAGCCCGAGGATGTAGAACGCGAACACCACGGTCAGGGTGCCCTTGGAGAAGCCGATGTCTCGCTGCCACAGCACGTACAACGGTGTTGCCGCGTTCGAGAGGACGAAGACGGCCGTGACCGGCCAGGCGGCCAGCCATACCCACCCCCGCGGAGCGGCGGATCCTCCGCCGGGCTCCGCGGTGCCACTTCGCAGCCTTCCGTCGACGGCCTGGACGGGCGCGTTCCGGGTCTCGGACATGACTGTTCCCTCCGACTTCCTGCAGTACGACTTTAGTCGAACTTAGCATGCAGTACGATTGGAGTCGTACTAAGGAATCGAGTCGTGAGGACCTGCCCATGTCTTCGACTGCGGGCACCGCACCCGCCATCAAGGTGCTCCCGGCCCCTCCCGGCCTACCCGAACCGCTGCCGGAGCCGACGGTCGAGGAGTTGCGCCTGGAGACCGTTCTCGGGGCGCTCAGCGACCCCTTGCGGCTGACGATCGTCCGCAAACTCCTCCTGGAGTCAGAGCAGTTCGACCACTCCTGCGGCTGGTTCGGCTTCGACCGGCCCAAGTCGTCGCTCACGCACCACTTCAAGGCGCTGCGAGAGGCGGGGGTCACGCGCCAGCGCCAGTACGGGCTCGAACGCCGCAGTCACGTACGCGTCGACGACCTCAACGCCTGCTTCCCCGGCCTACTCGACCTGGTCGCGGCCTGGGCCCCAGAGGCATGACGAGGCGCCGCTTGACGAACGAAGACAGTCGGGCGGGTCCACAGCAAGCCCCGACACCGCCGCGCCGCACGGTCACCCGCCTGCCAGAACGGCGGAAGTCAAGGGATTCGTTCATTCATGATCAGGCGGCGGCGGCCTCGGGACGCTCGACGAGCCGGCCGTTCTCGAAGCGGGCCCCAGTGTGGACGAGGGCGACCAGGTGCGGCGCGGTGACCGTGCGCCAGCGGGACTGGGCGGACTCGGCGAGCTTGAATACCATGGCGAGCGCGGCGGCCGGGCTGCCCGCGCCGCGGGTGACCTTGGTCCGGAGCTTGACCGTGGAGAAGTCGGCCTTCTCGGCATGCTCGCGGTCCTCCGCGTTGTAGATCTCCTGCGACGCCCTCTTCGCTCCCGGCTGGGCGGACTTCGGCAGAGCATTCACGACATTCCGGATCTTATGGACCCGGCAGCGCTGATGCCGAGCGGCGGGGAACACCTCCACCAGCGCCCGCCACAGCTCCATCGCACCGTCGCCGACGACCAGCTCCGGGTCGCGCATGCCGCGACGCCGGCAGTCGCGCAGCAGGTCCGCCCACGACTCGGTCGACTCGCGCAGCCCCTCCGCCAGCGCGATTAGCTCCTTCGTGCCGTCGATGCGCACGCCCATCAGCACCAGAACACACGAGTGGGCCTGGCCGAGGCGGACCTTGGGGTGCACGCCGTCGGCCCACACGTACACGTAGTCGCTGCCCGACAGGTCGCGCTGCTGGAAGGCGGCGTGGTCGTCGCTCCACTGTTTGGTCAGACGAGTGACGGTCGGCGCGGACAGGCCGGCGGCCGAGCCGAGGAACTGCTCCAGCGCGGGCACGAAGTCGCCACTGGACAGGCCGTGCAGGTACAGCAGCGGCAGCACCTCGCTGACCTTCGGGGACTTGCGGCACGACGGCGGGAGGATCTTGGAGGAGAACCGCTTCCGCTCGCCGGTGGCCGCGTCGACGCGGCGGTCGTTCACCCGCGGCGCGGCCACCTCGATGGCACCGGCGGCGGTGGTCACAGCGCGGGGCCGATGGCGGCCGTTGCGCACCACCAAGCGTCGCCCGCTCCCGTCGCGTTCCGCAGCCAACTCGGCTATGTACTGGTTGACTTCGGCCTCCAGAGCCGCGGCGAGCATGCGGCGGGCGCCCTCACGGACGATCTCGTCGATCAGGGAGCCGGACTCGGTCAAACCGTCGGCGTTCACTACGCTGAGCACGGGCGTGTCACCCTTCCCGACCCGTGCTGCAAGGCGGGCCTACTCGGTGAGCTGGTTATCGATCACCCGGGAAGGCACGCCCTTTGCGTCCACCCCGGGGACCGATCCACACGCGAGTCTCAGCGCTGGCTGATACCGCTCTTCCCTGGGCCGCATGAGCCAGCTGATGGCGCCGAGGACGAGGCACGATTCCTGGACCGCTCGCGGACGCGGACGTGGACCGTCGAAGAACGCGTCAGCTGACCCGAAGACCGACCGCCAGCGTCAGTTCGAGGACCCGGTGCGGCGATGCGAGATCCGGAAACAGCTCCCGCAGCTGCGACATCCGGTACCGGACGGTCTGGGGATGGACGAACAACGCCGCCGCCACCTCCTCCCGCCTGCCCTGGTGCAGCAGCCACGCCCGCAACGTCTCCTCCAGCCGCCGTGCGGTCGCGACAGGCAAGGTCTGCAACGGAGCGAGGGCTCGGGCACGCAGGTCTGCGAACGCGTCCCCGTCGGCGCTCAGTATCAGCTCGGGCAGGTGGTTCTCGGTGTCGCGAATATCGGAGGAGAGTGAGCGCGCGCGTATGGCTCGTTCGTACGAGGCGGACGCACGAGTCCATGGCCGGGCCGGGCCGACCACGGCGGTGCGGTCGGTCAGCTGCCGCAAGAGATGTGATCGGTCGGCATCGGGGACGAGCAGCACACCGGTGACATCCGGCAGATCGTCGAGGAAGAGGGTGCTCGGGTCGAGCGCGCGGTAGGCAGGCCGGGCCTGGGCGGCGGGCAGCAGGACCGCGGTCAGCGAAACCGGAGGCTGCCACCCGGCCCGTTGGGCAGAGGCCAGCAGCACATCCGGGCTCGCGCCGGCGAGGAGGTCGCGGGCCAGGTGCTCCAGGTGGCGCTCGTGATCCCTGCCCCGGGCGGCAAGTTCGTCGGCGTGGCCCGCGGCGCTCGCGGCGGAGAGCTCGTCGATGTAGGCGAAGGTCAGCTCGGCGAACTTGGCGACCTCGGCGGCGGGCAGACCTGCGGGTACGGCACCCGCTGCGAGGCATCGCCAGGCCACGCGGGCGCCGACGCGGTAGGCGCTGAGCAGGGCGTCCATCGAACGGCCGTCGCGGACCTCGCCGCGGCCCAGCTCGTAGGCCGCGTCACCGCCGTCGCCGCCGGTGGCATTCCCGCTCGCGAGGTCCAGGTAGTGCCCCAGGGCAGTGCGGACGGCGCGGCGGATGGTGGCGCCCATGTGGCCCGAGAGGGCGTTGGCGTAGGGAGGGACCTCGTCGATGATCGCTTGGACGACCTCGTCGGCGGTGGCCTTCAGCGCAGCCCGAAGTACGGTGACCGTCGTCTCATCCAAGGCCAGTTCGCTGGCCCTCCGGATCACATGGCTCACTTTTTATTCCCTGCGAACAATCTAGTCGACCAGATTTACGTCTTGTGGTCAGGACTTTACGCCCTGAGGCACAGCAAGCTGGAGCCATGACGAGTACAGCCCTCCGCAGCAGGGCGTGGAAACTACTGGAGATGGTCACGACGCCGCTGCTGCCGTCGGACTACCTCGACCTGGTCAGCCCGCTGCGCGCGGGCGCAGACCTGCGTGGGCGCATCGAGGCCGTGCACCCCGAGACACGTGACGCCGCGACCATCGTGATCAGGCCGGGACGAGGCTGGCGCGGCCACACAGCCGGTCAGTACGTGCGGATCGGGGTCGACGTCGACGGCGTGCGCCTGTGGCGTGCCTACTCGCTCACCTCGCCGACAAACCGCCAGGACGGCCGCGTCACGATCACCGTGAAGGCGATCCCGGACGGCAAGGTAAGCAACCACCTGGTCCGCAGGGCGAAACCGGGCACGCTGATCCAGCTCGACCAGGCGACCGGTGACTTCGTGCTGCCGGAGACCAAACCCGCCAAGGTGCTCTACCTGACGGCCGGCAGCGGCATCACGCCCGTGATGGGCATGCTGCGCGACACCGAGTTCGACGACGTCGTCATGGTCCACTCCGCGCCACAGCCACACGACGTGATCTTCCGCGACGATCTGCACGACCTGGTCGCGGACAAGAAACTGCGTCTCACCGAGCTGCACACCGACACGGACGGCATGCTCGACATCGCCCGTCTCGACGAACTCGTGCCCGACTGGGCCGAGCGAGAGACCTGGGCTTGCGGGCCCGCGGGACTGCTCGACGCCGCCGAAGAGCACTGGACCGAACACGGCGTCCGAGAGCGCCTGCACACCGAACGCTTCCGCCCCAGCATCGTCGCCACCGGTGATGGTGGCGAGGTCACGTTCAGCTCCACCGGCAAGACTGCCGACGCGGACGGCGCCACGCCGTTGCTGGACGTCGGCGAGGAGGCCGGCGTGCTCATGCCGTCCGGCTGCCGCATGGGCATCTGCTTCGGCTGCGTCACGCCGCTCAAGGCGGGCGCCGTCCGAGACCTGCGCACCGGCGAGATCACCGAGGCCGAGCCGGGCGTTCTCATCCAGACCTGCGTGTCCGCCGCGGCGGGCCCCTGCGACATCGAACGGTAGGAGCACCTTGACCGCCATCGACCCCACCGCCCACCTGACCGCGGAGCAGATCGAGGAGCTCGGCCGCGAGCTGGACGCGATCCGCGACGAGGTGATCGCGGACCGCGGTGAGAAGGACGCCGCCTACATCCGCAAGGTCATCTCGGCACAGCGCAAGCTCGAGCTGGTCAGCAGGGGCGTGCTGCTGTTCTCGATCTTCCCGCCCGCGTGGCTGATCGGCACCGCCGGTCTGTCCGTGGCGAAGATCATGGACAACATGGAGATCGGCCACAACATCCTGCACGGCCAGTGGGACTGGATGCGGGACCCGAAGATCCACTCCACCACCTGGGAGTGGGATCACGTCTCGCCGGCCGACCAGTGGAAGCACTCGCACAACGAGCTGCACCACACGTACACCAACGTGATCGGCAAGGACAACGACCTCGGCTACGGCATCATGCGCGTCGACGAGGACCAGAAGTGGCACCCGTTCCACCTCGGCCAGCCGCTGTGGAACTTCATCAACGCCTGCTTCTTCGAGTACGGCATCGCAGCGTACGACCTGGAGCTCGGCAAGAACCTGCACAAGCGTCGCCGCAAGAACCCGGAGTTCCGCGCGCGGGCCAGGGCCGTGGGCCGCAAGATCCGCAAGCAGGTGCTCAAGGACTACGTGATCCACCCGCTGCTGTCGGGCCCGTCGTTCCTCCCCACGCTCGCCGCCACGTTCACCGCGAACCTGGTCCGCAACCTCTGGACCCACTCAGTGATCATGTGTGGGCACTTCCCCGAGGGCGTGCAGGTCTTCGAGCGCCGGTCGATCAAGGGCGAGACGCGCGGCCAGTGGTACCTGCGCCAGATGATGGGCTCGGCGAACATCAGCGGCAGCAAGGCCATGCACTTCATGACCGGCAATCTGTCGCACCAGATCGAGCACCACCTGTTCCCGGACCTGCCGAGCAACCGGTACGCCGAGGTCGCGGTGAAGGTGCGCGCGTTGTTCGAAAAGTACGAGCTGGAGTACGTCACCGGGCCGCTGCCCAAGCAGGTGTTCTCCGCGTGGCGCAAGGTCTTCCGGCTCTCGCTGCCGAACAAGAAGCCCAAGTCCCAAATTCCGGACCGCGAGCCGGAGCTCGTCGCGGCCTGATTCCCGGCATGGGTTCAGATCATTCGGCAGTACCGGCGGCACCGCCGGTTTCGGGAGATCCGTTGGAAGGGCCCGAGTCTGTCGCCAATCTCGGCCGTGCTGCCCGGACAGGACGACTACGCCGCCTTTGGCGAGAGGAGGACCGCAGGCGCTACGCGGAACTCATCGTGCACGGCCTCGCTTTCTCCTGGCTCGACTCCGCGCTGGAGAGGCACTTCGTACGCCACACCGACTCCGCCGTGACCCCGCGGCCCACTCCGCTGGCCGCCTTCCTCGCCCACGCGCCGTGGATCCCGCAGACTGCCGTCCCGGGCGCCCCCGCGGAGGGGACCGCGTAGACGCGGGACGACACCCCGGCGCGGCGGAGGAGGGCCTCGCCCGCCGGGGTGGTGAACGGGGCTCCGGCCGGGGTCTTCCGCCCGGTGGCGAGACACGGCGTGGGGATGCCGAGGCCGACGCGGGCACCGAGACCGTGGGTGTAGGCGTGCGCCTCGCCAGCCGTGACGGCGCCGAGCAGGCCACGCGCGTCCAACCCGCCAGGCGGACCGCAAGAGGAGCCGTCCGCCGCCAGCACGTCGTCCAGGAGAGATCGACGAGATCGTGGGTGTGGGCCAGAAGCCCGTACATCGCGATCCGGGCGCGCTCGTGCACGTCCTAGGCCGTGCCCGGTGGGAGCAGGTAGAGCATGCGGCCGAGGTGCTCGCGGGCGCGGAACCCGGCCTCGGTCAGCAGCCGGTCGCCATCGCGGATGCGGCGGTTGAGGACGACGAAGGTGTGCCCGTCGTCGGTGGACCCGATGAACACATCGGGGATGTCCAGAAGCGACAAGACCGAACATCAGTTGGTGCCTTTCCGACACCATGGCGTTCCGCCCAGACACCGGTACGACGAAGCCTCCGGGGCCCTACTGCGGCGCGGGCCGGACGGGGTGCTCTGCAGGTCGCGCCACGACGCGCTGTCTGTAAGCACTTCTCTCCTGCGCGGTATTGGTGGGTCCGGGCTCCACGGGCATACGAAGTTGAACCGACGTCGTGGTCTTCCCCAACCCCGACGCCGTCCTGCGGCTCGCCACTGCCGCCTTCGCCGAGCTACACGACGGATGGACACTTTCCCCCGGCCGCTGCCTCTCCGAAGAAAGCATGGCCGCCGTCTACACCAACACCGACACGACCACCCTCCCCACCACCACCAACGACTGATCCCCTACACCAGCCCGGGCATCGCCGAGTTGCGCCATCGCACGTAACAGGGGGTTATCCCCACCTCCGATCCGGATGATCACCCCATCGCCGCGCCCCTACCGCTTCGACATGCTGAAACTGCCTGCGCAGAGCGGGGGTTGAAGGCTCTGCGTCACGGGCCACCGTCATCCGCGGTGATCTTGCCGGCTGTCAAGGAGGAACACGTGATCAAGTACAAGCGTTCGCTGGGTGGGGCACTCACGCTGGCCGTGGCGATCGGTGCCGTGGCAGTCGCGCTGCCGACAGGCGCCGCCACCGCCGCGACCACGGCCGAGTCCACCGCCGCGCCGCCCGCCACCACCAGCGACGACGCGCAGCTGCGTGCGCTCATGCACCGGCTGACCACGGCCGACGGTGCGCCCGGCGCGCTCCTGCAAACGCGGGATCGGTACGGCTTCAGGGTGCTGACCAGCGGCGTCGCGGACGTGAACAGCAACGCCCCGGTGGCGCCCGACAGCAGATTCCGGATCGGCAGCATGACCAAGCCCTTCGTGGCCACGGTCGTGCTCCAGCTGGTGGGAGAACATCGCGTCGCCCTCGACGCGCCCGTAGCGCGCTACCTGCCCGATCTCCTCCGCGGCCACGACAACGACGACCGGAAGATCACCGTCCGTCAGCTGCTCCAGCACACCAGCGGCCTGCCCGAGTACCTCACCTTCCTCAGCCTGGCGGAGATCCTCGAGGACCCGCTCGCCCACCACGACACCCGCGACCTGGTCAACCTCGCGCTCGCCCAACCCCGGACGTTCAGGCCCGGCGAGGACTGGCGCTACTCCAACACCAACTATCTGATCGCCGGGATGCTCATCGAAAAGGTGACCGGCCACCCCTACGGCGAGGAAATCCGCCGACGCATCATCGAGCCGCTGCACCTGCGCCAGACATCCGTGCCGGGGGACGCCGCCGCGATCAACGGCCCGCACCCGCGTGGCTACGTGCGCCCCGGTGAGGGCGCGCCGCTGATGGACCTCACCGCGATCAACCCGTCGATCGCGGGAGCCTCCGGCGAGGTGATCTCCAGCGCCAGCGACCTCAACCGCTTCCTCGGCGCACTGATTGGCGGCAGGCTGCTGCGCCCGGCCCAGCTCAAGGCGATGATGACGACCCACCCGACCGGCGACAAGGGCCGGGAGTACGGCCTCGGTCTGGAGAGCAAGGAGCTAACCCCCTGCGGCGGCGTGTACTGGGGCCACGGCGGCGACATCTTCGGCTACCAGACCGCGGGCGGCGCCACCACCCACGGCAGGCAGGCCACGGTGATGGCCAACGTCGACCCGGGCGGCACGGACGCGCAGGACGACGACATGGAGGCCGCCGTCCAGACGGCCCTGTGTGAGGGCCGCCCCTCACACTCCCGGTAGCGCAACCCCGCGATGACGGAGGCATTGATGCCGGCCGCCCCGCCGCAACGCGCGCCGCCGTCACCTCGGCGACGCGGCGCCAGACAGCAACCCATTAACGCCCTAAATTTTGGGCCCGGGGTTCCTGGGCTGCCCACCCATTCGGTGGTCGCTCCAGTCGATGCCGTCGTCGTGCTCCTTGCTCGACGCGAGCCCGAGGAACCCGAGAAGGGGAGCTGCGATGAGGATTGCTCCGCACAGGCTGCCGATTGCCACGTACCCGGCGGCGGCGATGACGGCCCAGAACAGGATGTCGCACGCGATCCGCGCCCACAGCGGGAACGGGGCACGCCACGCGTGGTAGCGGCGGTACATGCGCACGAACTTGCCGGACGCGCGCTTGGATCGGCCGGACTTCGTCTGGCCTGGCATTGCCGTGTGGCCGTTGCCGTGCGAACGTCCATTCTTCTTGCCCATGGCGCTCTTTGTCCCTTCGAGTTTCCCTTGACCACAGCAGTTCTCTCTTCTGGAGCGTGCAGCGGTTACCCATGGCCCGGTGCACGCGACCGAGAACATGAAGATGCCCGCGAGAAACGGGCCGCAAGGTGCCGGCGACGGCGCCCGATCACGGACTCAGCTCGGATCATGGCCAAGGCCGTAGGCCGGCTGACAGCGCGAGCGGATGGCCGGATCTGTCACTGCGACACCCTGCTGGGGGTGCTACTCCGCCTCGGACAGCTCCAAACGAGACGCACCCGGCCTCTCCGGCCGGGTGCGTGGTGTCCTGTCGGGGCATGGGTGAGGCCTGCAGTCCATGCCCGCAGGGTGGTGGGTGGGCGGTGGTGGCCGCCGTGGCGGTGGTGGCCCCAGGCTCGTCGTCGATGCGGCGTCCGTTGTCGTTGCGCAGGGTTGCGGTGTCGGATCGGTTGTCCCAGACGTAGTGGCGGCGGTCCTGGCACAGGTCGCTGTCGGTGTCGCGGCCGATGCCGGTGTGGACGCGGACCGTGGCGCGGCCTTCCAGGCGGTAGTGGTCGAAGGTGTAGGTACGGCCGTCCTCGTCCTCGGGGGTCCAGCCGTCGAGGTTGACGCTGCGGCGGCCGGTGTTGGTTGATCTTCACCTTGGACCGCTCGGGGCGGGCGTGGTCGGCGGCGGATGCCGGCAGCGTCACCACCGAGACGAGAGCGCCGGGCCGCCTTCCTCACCGCCTACGGCCCCCCGCCCAGGGACTACCGTCGCCAAGCCCTGCCCTTCGCCGAGTAGACGCATCGCCAAAACAGTGTGCACTCAGCGCTAACGAAATCCGTGCGACCACCACCTACCGTGAAACCCATGCGAAAGTCCCGATTGATCACGGCAATTCTCACGGCATCGGCCACCGTGCTGCTTTTCCCGACGCCGAGCAGCGCCGGAACGAACAGCGGCTGGGTCTATACCAGCGACTACGATCCCGGCGGCGTCGGCGCCTTCGGGCACGACGGCGACTGGATCAAGGTGTGCGACGAACAGGCGGACGGCTACAACGTCAGGATTCACCTGTTCAAGATGAGCACTCTTGTGGACATGGCCACGCTCAAGACGAACGACGGCAAAGGGGACTGCGAGAGCAAGAGTTTCGCCAGTGTCGTCCCCGAGGATATTCGCGTGGGTATCAGAGTGTCCCTGACGAAGAACGGGAACGAGAAATTCCACGGCCGGAAATGGGACCTGATTTCCTAAGGGCTGTCCCGCAAAGATCTTGGCCTCGAGTGCGAGGCAGCCTGTAGCGCTGCTGAAGTGCTCAGCTGGTGGTTCGTGAGGTGTTCAGGGACCGGGCGTAGTCGGCGAGTGCGCGGAAGTCGTCCTGCCTTAGCCCGATCCGCGGGTTGATGTGGTGGAGGAGCCCGGGGCCTTGGTGGTGGGCGGTCACGTACGTCTGATCCAGCTCGCTCTGCTCGTCGTCCACCCAGGCGAAAGGACGGCCGCCTGCGTAGTCCACCAGCGGCCCGGTCTTCCAGTGGACCCCGTCAGGGCGTTCCTGGAGCAGGACGTCGCCAAAGTCGACGAAGGGGAGTTCCGGAAGGCCGAGGACCGGTGCGATCCACCGGTTGGCGTCGTCCATCCATGTGGTGGCCCAGCACAGCTCGAAGTCGAGCTGGAGCAGGATTAGTCCGTGCTCTGGGTTGAGCCAGACACGTAGGGGACGTCGTCGGGACGAGAGGCCCCTGTCGTCCTCATGGGCATCGTTCCGGGGGACTCTGAGTGTGGTGTAGCCGTCACGACGTCTGCGCCGCGATGTCCCCCACTGCCGGTGGTGTGGCGTCCGCCATCGCGCCGGCCATCGGGGTCAGCGCCTCGGCGATCTCGGGATCCAGGCTGAGTGCCATGGCCTTTTCCTCCGGTGGAGGTGCGGCGTCAGGCGGCGGACGGGACGACGATGACCTTGCCGTGCACCGCGCCTTCGGCGGCCCGGGTGTGGAGCGCCGGCAGCTTGGCCAGCGGCACCCGCTCGGCGACGGCGACGCGCAGCTCCCCGCGGTCGATCAGCGCTACCAGCTTCGCCAACTGGTCGGCGTCGCTGCGGACGAACAGGTCGATGCCGCGCACGCCGCGCTCCTCGTCGACGGGTGCGGGCATCCACACCGTCGTGTTGACCACGACGCCGCCCGGGCGGACCAGCGTGACGAGCGCGGCCAGTTCGGCCGGGTCGACCGGTGCGAGGTTGAGCACGACGTCGACCGGATCGGTCACCGCCGCGGTCACGCTGGTGGTGGTGTGGTCGATGACCTCATCGGCGCCGGCGGACGTGACCGCCTCGCTGCTGCGCGGGCCGGCCGTGGCGATGACGTGGGCACCGGCGTTCTTGGCCAGTTGCACGGCGTAGCCGCCGACCGCTCCGCCGGCGCCGTTGATCAGCACGCGTTGCCCGGCCGTCAGCTTGCCGTGGTCGAACAGCGCCTGGTACGCGGTGAGGCCCACGAGCGGCAGTGCGGCGGCGTCGGGCAGCGGGACGCCCTTGGGGGCCGGCGTCAGGACCTCGGCCGGCGCGAGGACGTACTCCGCAGCGGCGCCGTTCCCGTCCATCGGCAGGAAGCCGATGACATCGTCGCCGACCGCGATGCCGTCCACGCCCTCGCCCAGCGCGTCGACCGTGCCGGCGACGTCGATGCCGGGAGTGTGCGGCAGCACCACCGGGATGGGGCCACGCATGAAACCGCCGCGGATGTTGCCGTCGACGGGGTTGAACGACGTCGCGGCGACGCGGATCCGGACCTCACCGGCCCCAGGGAGGGGCTGCTCCACGTCCTCATGGCGCAGGACGCCGGGGTCGCCGTACTCGTGGAAACGTACTGCCTTCATTTCGGTTCTCACCTTCACTGCGATCCACATTGCTTTGAATTCGAAGCAACTGTTGATGACGGTACCTCTGCTTCGAATTCGAAGCAAGTGCTGTCGGCCCGCGACGACGACCGTGGGCACGGGGTCGGCGTGCACGTCGGTCAGGCGCCCGCGTGTCACCTGTGCGACGTCGGCCGTCAGCCGGTGCAGCTCCAGCGCCTCCACCTCGGCGCGCGCACCGCCGGCCGCCAGTGACCGGCACACAGCCTCCGCGACCCAGTCCGCGAGCAGGCGAGTCGGACGGGCATGGCCGACACCGGCGCTCACGACGGCCAAGGACACCGGACTCCACGCGGCGGTGCTCATCCCGTCATCGTGTTCATGGCTTCTTCCCCGCGGCCGGGCCGTGGTGCCGTCATCGGGGAGGGTCGAGGGCGACGTCGCCGGACCTTTCCGCGGCTTCGGCGAGCAGCTGCGCGGGCCGGCATCTCGAAGCCCTCCGGGCGCGGTTCACGAAGGTCACAGCCCGCGTGGCGGAACATCTTCTCCAGCCCTCCGGGCCTCGGGATCCGTGGGCGGCGGCGCCGTCCTCCTTTCCGCAACCCTGCGCCGCACCACTGCCCGATCTCCATGTTCTGCGGTGCTCAGTCGGGCCCAACGCTGCCCACACCGCAGGCCACACTCTTCGAATTCGAAGCAGTAGACTCCGGTCATGCCTGATTCACCGCCGTCGCTCGACCCCGTGCAGCTCGGCGCCTACTTCGACCTCGTCGAGGTGACCAGCCTGCTCCGGCACGCGGTCGAGCAGCAGCTGCGCGAGACCGGTGATCTCAGCTATGTGCAGTTCCAGCTGCTGGCCCGCCTCGGGGACTCGCCGACGGGCAGCCACCGCATGACCGACCTGGCCGACGGCGTCGTCTACAGCCGCAGCGGCCTGACCTACCAGGTAGGTCTCCTCGAAAAGGAGGGCCTGGTCGTCCGCACCCCCTCGCCGGACGACGAGCGGAGCATCACCGTCACCCTCACCGACGCCGGACGTGAGCTGCTCGCGCGAGTGCTGCCGGGTCACATCGAGGTGGTCAGCGGTCTCCTGTTCGCGCCCCTTTCGCGCGACGACGTCAAGGCTCTCGCCGACCTGCTGGCACCGGTGCGCGACCACATGCGCTCGACGCCGCCTCGCTCGGCCGCGCCTCGCCGCCGCAGAAGCGGAGCATAAGGAAGTAGGTGCCGGCCGGGACGGAGGCGTCACGGCCCTGGTCGTGCGGGTCTCGCAGGGTTACCGCGCCTCGTAGCACGACGTACAGCCTGATCTGGTCGTGCTCGTGCGTTCCGACTGCCTGGGTGCTCACCGGGGAGGAGCCCCAGAGTTCGTTGACGGCGGTGTCCTGCAGGGTCACCGAGCGCATGGTGCCCTGGAAGCCGTCGACCGTGGAAGCGCTGAACTCCGGCAGGGGATACAGGTCTCCCAAGCGCGGGGCCCCTACCGAGGACAGGGCCGTGGTGGAGCCGGTGATCACCGCGTGGAAGGACCGGCACCGCTCGGTCAGCGGGGGCCTTGCCCTGGGGCAGGGGCCCGAGCATGTGCTGGGACATGCCCCGGCGTTCCCGGTTCCACTTGATCCTTTGGCCCATGCCGAACGGCATCGCGGTGTTCCGCCAGCGGGCTGGTCTCATCACCAAGCGTGACAACTCGAGGTGCGCGGGGGCGGCGGGGCTGGTTTCTTGGAGGGGCATTCGTCCGCCTCGGTCGTGCGGAAGCCCCATGTTGAAGCCGAGGCCACGAGATCGCCCCTGCGCGGCAATCCGCTGTGGGCGCGGAGAGTGAAAACGGAGGAAGCAATGGCGAGTGGCCGGACGACGAACGCGTTCATCTGCCTGAGGGTCCCGTCCGAGCTGGTCGACGCTCTGGTCGACCTGCAACGCGAGTTTCAGGACCGCGTCGACCCGCAGTCCCCGGAGCACATCCACATCACCTTGGGTTTCCTGCATGGCGCCGACGACCGGAAACTGGCCGACGCACGCTCCTTCATCAGCGAAGGAACATGGGCCGCACCTGCCGTCCGCCTGACCGGCGAGGTACGCCACGGCAGCTGGACCCTGCGAAAGAACCCGGCCTACCAATACGACGAGGCCACCGTGCAAAAGGGAGAACAAGTCCGCCTGGGCGTCGAACACAACCCCGAGCTGGCCCGCATCCACCAGGACATCACCCAGCACCTGAACATCGTGGAGGACGGCTTCTGGCCCCATGTAACGCTCGGCCTGGCCCGAGAGGACTTCCCCGCCTCCGAGGTCAAGGCGTTCAGGCTCCCCTCGGTGAGCGGCGCGGCTCCCAGTGTGGACGCGCAGCAGGAGGCGTCGGCCACCGCGTTCACCACCCTCGTCAGGAAAGACCTCACCGCCTGACGAGGGTGGTTGCGCGGGGTCGTCACCGTCGCGGACGACGTCGAGCACGGGCCCGTCCATTCGTCACCGAACGTATCCTTCCCTCGCGGTCCGTGTTCACGGTGCGGTCCGCCGGCGTAGGCGAAGCGGCGCCGGGTGTTATTGAATGAGGTGTGCGGTCAGGAATCTCGGGGCCCTGTCGCCCGGGTTCTGGTACGGCCCCGGCGCTGTGCCGGGGTTGGCGAGCGAGCTGAGAGAGCCGCATGGACTCCACCCCCTCCCCCTCGTCCGCGTCGCCGTTCGACATGGTCAGCGGCGCCCTGGGGCGGTACATCCCACGTGGCGGGGCGGCAGCGGCCGCCGGTTCTGCCGACCCGCAGGGTGACAGTGCCGCCCGCCCACGCGTACCCGCCGATCCGGCCTCCGGCCGTCAGGAGCAGATCCTCGGCGCGGTCAACCTGGACCGGGATCTGAGAATCACCCGCTGCAATCTGGACGCCCCCGTGTTCGCGGGGGTGGAGGCCGTAACCGGGAGCTCGTTCGTCGATCTTCTGCCTCCCTGGGACGTACCGACGGTCACCCGGCGGCTGCGGCAGGTCCTCGAGACCGGTGAGCCGCACGTCGCCCGGGTCCAGCGCCTGCGGCGCGGTGACGGGTCAGAGCTGGTGGTCTCGATGAGCATCCTGGCCGCCGCGGCGCCTCAGGAGGGCCTGACCGTCTCCCTGATCGCCATGGCCAGGAGGCTGCACCTGTACGCCGCCGAGACCGCGATCGGCACCTCGTTGGACATCGGCGAGACCGCGCAGTCGCTGGCGCAGTCTCTGCTGGCCTGGGGAGACGTGGCCGCCATCGACCTCGACCTCGCCGTGTGGACGGGCGAGGTGGTCACCGAGCAGCCGCAGCGGCGCATCCGGCTGCGGCGGGCGGCCCTGGTGCCGGACCGGGCGTGGCCCGACGGCTACGTGACTCCGGGCGACGATCTTCCCGGCGACGCGAGCCGCTTGCTGTCGCAGGCGATACGGCGTGACGACGCCGCGCAGGCCATCGTCCTGCCCGACCGGGAGGCGATCGAGCGGGTCCTCGGCAGTGCGCGACTGGTACGTGCCCTGGTGCCCAGTGACCGGGCGGCGGGTGTGGCGTACATACCGCTGGTCCTGGACGGCGCGCCGCCCGTCGTTCTGGGGGTGGCGGAGGTCTGGCGGCGGGCGGACCGCCCCTTCCACGACAGCGAGCTGCTCGACCTCCAGGAGCTGGTGGCCAGGACCTCTCATCACGTGGACCTGGCCCGTCAGCACCAGCGCGAGCACACGCAGGTGCTGGCGTTGCAGCGCCGACTGCTGCCACGGTCCGGCGGCGACACCATCGAGACCGCCAGCGTCTACCAGCCCGCCACCCCCGACAGCGCGGGCGTCGGCGGTGACTGGGTGAACAGTTTTCCCCTGCCGGACGGCCGTACCGCGCTGGTGGTCGGTGATGTCGTCGGGCACGGTCTGGGAGCGGCGGCGACCATGGGACAGCTGAGCATGGAGGCCCGCGCGCTGCTGTCCGCGGGGCTGGCGCCCAACGAGGTGCTGGAGCATCTGGACGAGACCGTGACGCTGCTGGACGACACGGAGTCCGGGCTGGCGGCCGGTTACAGCGCCCTCGGGTCGACCTGCTGCATCGCCGTCTACGACCCGGTCAGCCACCATGTGGCGCTGTCCAGTGCCGGCCACCTCCCCCCGGTCCTGGTGCCGCCGGACGGGCCGGCCGGCCCTGTCGCAGTAAGCCCCCACCCCGGGCTGGGGGCCGAGTTCGCGCTGCGGGAGCCGTTCGGCGTGCACACGTTCCCCGTACCTCCGGGCTCGCTGCTCGCCCTCTACACCGACGGCCTGGTGGAGGATCCCGCCCTCTCGATCGACGAGGGCATCGACAGGCTGGCGGACGCCGTGTCCACGGTGCACCCCTGGGATGCCCTGCAGCAGGCCGCGCGGCGCGTGGTCTCCGACCTGGCGCCCGTGCGCCGGCGCGACGACGTGACCCTGCTGCTCGCGCGCATGATCGGCTACCGCAAGGGGGACACCGCGACCTGGCGTCTGCCCGCCCGCGGCGACGCGGCCGCCCGGGCCCGCACGCTGGTCTCCGCGCTGCTGGTGCGATGGCGCACCAGAGCCGACACCCGGGACAGCGTGCTGCTGGTGGTCAGCGAACTGGTCGACAACGCGGTCCGCTTCGCCGAGGGACCCATCACGATACGGCTGATCAGGGCCGGTCACGGGCTGCTGTGCGAGGTGGGCGACACCGGCAACGGCAGGCCGCGGCTGGGCCGGGGCGGGCTCCTCGACGACGGTGGTCGTGGCCTGCACGTCGTGCACGGACTCACCACCCGGTGGGGGGTGCGGTGGACCGACACCGGCAAGGTGGTCTGGGCGTCGGTGGCCTCAGCCGCGAGGTGACGCGGCTGTGGGGAGCCGGGCGGCGAGTGCTCGTCGGGCTGCGTCACCGGCGGTACGGGCCGGGACCACTGGTACGGGTGTGGCGCGAGTTCGCGCTACAACCACTCTCCTTGCAGTGCGGTGGCCGTGAGGCCCGGGGCCGCCGCGTACAGGACGGCGCGACTGCCCCGTTCCTGCCCGGCGTCGTGCGCTCTCCGCAGGATGTCGAACACGGCGGCGCCTCCGCGGTTGCCGCTGGTGTAGCTGTCCCGGCTGTAGTCCAGCAGTCCCGACGGCCAGCCGTCGGGCATCGTCTGCTCCATGTACTCCAGCACTCGCGTCCCGCCGGGGTGCGCGAGCAGCACGTCGGGGTGCCAGGAGTCGGGGTCGTCCTGGTAGCGGACACGCAACCACTCCCACATCGCGGTGACCGTCTCCTGCACGGCGCGTGGCCCGCGCCGGTCCATCACGAAGTGGGTGCCGTCCTCCCGTGTCTCCAGGCGGTGCAGGTCCTGGGTGCCGGGCAGGGTGTGGTGCCAGGCGGCGTCCAGCCGCAGCACCGACTCGGGCCTCGGGCGGCCCGTGACCACCGCGGCGACCGCGGTGTCCGCGAACAGCAACCGGACGATCAAGGACTCCAGAGTGTCGTCCGCGGGCTGGTAGGTCGTGCTCAGCGCCTCCGCGATCACGACCAGGACCACCCGGTCGGGGTCCGCGGCCACGAGATCCGCCGCCAGCGCCAGGGAGCGGGTTCCGGCGACGCAGGCCCACTGCGTGGCCGGCAGCAGCATCACGTCATTGCGGAGCGGGAGCTCGTTGGCCAGGGCGACGTCCAGCCCCGGCAGCGCCGGGGTGGTGGAGTTGCTGGTGATCAAGCAGTCGACGTCGGCGGCGTCCAGCCCGGCGATCTGCAGGGCCCCGCGCGCCGCACGCTCCCCGCAGGACCGCACGGCCGCCCAGGCCGGCGCGGTGCGCTCCTGGACGGTCTGGGGCGCGGGTATCGCCTCAAGGGCGGCGATCACGCGATCCACGTCCTGTGCGGTGAACCCGTCGCCGGCCAGGGCCGCTCGGGCCGGCCCGACGCCGGCAGCGGGCAGGGCGCTCCCGTTGCCCGGCGCGACGGCGGTCTCCAGGGGCAGCATCCACCCGCGGGATTCGATGCCCGTACTGGCCGCGATGCCGTCGATCCGCGGCGCCCACGGCGCGTGCGGGTGCCGGTCGCGCACTTCCGCCACGATCTGGCTGGTCTTCACGGTGTGCTCGCCGTGTATCACGGCAGGCGGGCACAGGTATGCGGCCATGGTGGGCACCTTTCTCGGGGGAACGAGGCAGAACATCACGAAGGCTGTGTCGTGGATCACTTGGGCACGGCGCATCCAAGTCAATGGCGGTGCGCTCTACTTCGTGCTTCTGCGTCCGCCTCGAGAATGGAGGCTAAAGGGACATTTGCGCTGTGATCTGGGCAACTTAGGTGGTTTTTGCCGTGCGTGACACGGCGCACACTGCTGCACGAGGCGAAAACAGTTGGACACGTCCTGGGCTCTCCATGACCATTCGCGCTGTGACAGACAATGCCGAACGCCCGACCTCAGTCCCCACGAGCGCGAAATCCGTACGATTCGTCGAGTTGTCGAGCGCGGCCATGATCGCGTTGCTGAAGGACGACCTGGCTCAAGCCAGTGCCGAAGCGGGTGTCGCTCTCACCGGGTACTTCGTCACCGACAGGGCGAAGTGGGTGTGGCGGTATCGGGTGAATCAGCTGACTTCGGACCCGGGATGCGCGGGGTGGCTCACGCAGGTTGTGGTGGCCGAGCCGGAGGGTGTCGTCGTGGGGTATGCCGGGTTCCATGGGCCGCCGGACGACGCGGGTATGGTGGAGCTCGGCTACTCGGTGGTCCCTGACTGCCGTCGTCAGGGCTACGCCCGGGCGATACTGACCGCGTTGGTGCGGCGGGCCGCCTCCGAAGCCCGGGTCAGGATCGTGCGGGCGACGATCAGTCCGGACAACACCGCTTCCCTGGCCACGATTTCCGGGTTCGGCTTCGTGGAGGTCGGAGAGCAATGGGACGAGGAAGACGGCCTCGAACTCATCTTTGAGGTTCCTGCCTGATCAAGCTTCCGTGGGAAGCGACGCCGCTGAAGCCGCGGGGGAGGGCCCTACTCGTCGGCGACGCGGAGGCCGGCCGTCTGTGGCCTCGGCGCACGCGGCGCACGCGGCGCACGCGGCGCAAAGCCAGTCGCGGTCCAAGAAACAACCGATACCGAGGAGTCCTTCCATGTTCCGCGGCCTCAGCGCCTTCCCTCTCACGCCCACGACGGAAGAGGGCATCGACGAGCGGGCGTTCAGCGCCCTCGTCTCCCGCCTCGCCGCGGCGGGCGTCGACTCCATCGGCGCCCTCGGCTCCACCGGCGGCTACGCCTACCTCACCCGCGAGCAGCGCGCCCGCGTGGCGAGGCTCGCGGTCGAAGCCGCCGGCGGTGTCCCGGTCATGGCCGGCATCGGGGCACTGCGCACCTCGCAGGTACTCGCCGTCGCCGAGGACGCGCAGAAGGCGGGCGTGTCCGCGGTCCTGCTCGCCCCGATGACGTATCAGTCCCTCACCGACGACGAGGTGTTCGGCCTGTACGAGAGCGTCGCCCGTGAGCTGTCGGTGCCGCTGTGCGTGTACGACAACCCCCGCACCACCCACGTCCACTTCACCGACGAACTCCACGGCCGTATCGCCGAGTTGCCGAACGTGGCCGCGGTCAAGATTCCGCCGGTGCCCGACGACCCGGCGGCCGCGCGACAGCGCGTCGCGGCGTTGCGGGCGCTGCTCCCGGACACGGTCAGCATCGGTGTGAGCGGCGACTGGACGGCGGCCACCGGACTGAACGCCGGATGCGACGCGTGGTACTCGGTCATCGGCGGCCTGTTCCCCGCCACCGCCCTCGCCCTCACCCGGGCCGCCCAGGCCGGCGCCACGGCCGGCGCCACGGCTCGCTCCGAGCGGCTGGAGCCCCTTTGGGAGTTCATCCGCCAGTACGGCGGCCTGCGCGTGATGTCGGCGGCCGCCTCGCAGCTGGGCCTCGCGACCGAGCCGAACCTCCCGCTGCCCCTGCGGGGCCTGCCCTCCGACGCCCGACGCCGACTGGTCACCGTCCTGGAGAACCTCGGCCTGGGAACGAGTGCGTGAACTGCCCACTTGAGCTCGACGGGGTAACTCACGCACAATGCCTGGCATGACCGCTGCCGCCGACATCCTCGTGGGACGACTGCACGTCGATCTGTGCCGCCAGTCCAGCGCGACCTGTCGCGGCTGACGACCAAGAGCCCATGAGTTCCCCGGCGGCGTAGGGCCACCGGGTCGTCAGCCTTCGCCCGTCCGCGTCCCCCACAGCAGCATGCGCACCGGTCAAGGCTGCGGCCATCCCCTTTCACGCGCCCTTGCGTGCCCCGACGCGTCCCTGGACGTACGTCTTTCGCGTCGGCATGCCCGCACGCCGTCTCCGCACCCCACTCGGAGCCACATGTCCGCGCATGCCCTGTCCCTGTTCCCGCCCACAACCGGTGACCGCCGCCCGGGCGGTGGTGCGCGATGAGCGCCGCGCCCGTCCCGTCGCGGACAACGGAAGCCCAGAAGCCGGAACAGGATGCCCCCGCCCCCTCCCGGCTGAGGACCGTGGTGCTCGCCAGCCTGCTGGGCACCACCGTCGAGTGGTACGACTTCTTCCTCTACAGCACCGCCGCCGGACTCGTCTTCGACAAGCTGTTCTTCCCCACGTCCAACGGCACGGTCGGCACGATGCTGTCCTTCGCGACGTTCGCCGTGGGTTTCGTCGCCCGCCCCGTGGGCGGTCTGCTCTTCGGGCACATCGGAGACCGGATCGGCCGTAAGCACACCCTGGCCTTCACCATGGGGCTGATGGGCGTCTCCACCGCCCTGATCGGTCTGCTGCCCACCTATCAGCAGGTCGGCGTCCTCGCCCCCGCGCTGCTTCTGGTCCTGCGGGTCGCGCAGGGCGTGGCGCTGGGCGGGGAGTGGGCCGGGGCGGTGCTGCTGGCCGTGGAGTACGGGCCCGACGGCCGCAAGGGCCGGTTCGGCAGCCGCCCGCAGATCGGGCTGGCCCTCGGACTGGCCCTGGGCACCGGCGTGTTCGCGCTGCTGAGCGACGCGCTCAGCGACGAGGCGTTCCTCGCCTACGGGTGGCGGATCGCCTTCCTCGTCAGCCTGGTGCTCGTGGTGGTCGGGCTGGCCGTGCGGCTGAAGATCGACGAGACGCCGGCGTTCCGTGCCGTACGCCGACTTCAGGAACTGCCGCGTTCCGCGCCGCTGGTGGAGCTGATGCGTGCGTTGCAGGCACGCCGGCACGTCCTGCTCGGGATGCTTGCCCGGTGGGGCGAGGGGGCCGCCTTCAACACCTGGGCCGTCTTCGCCATCACCTACGCGACCGGAACGCTGAAGCTGGACCGTACGCCGGTGCTGCTCGCGGTCACCGCAGCGGCGCTGGTGATGGCCGTGCTGATACCGGTGTCCGGGGCGGCGGTCGACCACCGCGGGGCCCGCCGGGTCTACGTCACCGGCATGGCGGCGTTCTCCGTCTCGGTCTTCCCGGCGTTCTGGCTCTTCGGCACCGGCGGGACCTGGGCCTTCGCGGCGGCGCTGGTCGTGACGCTCGGGGTCGTGCACGCCTGGTTCTACGGCGCGCAGGGCACGCTGTTCGCCGCGCTCTTCGCCACCCCGGTCCGGTACACGGGCATGTCCTTCGTCTACCAGATGTCCGGCATCTTCGCGTCCGGCATCACCCCGCTGATCATGACCGCCCTGCTGGCACTCGGTTCGGGCAGCCCCTGGTGGGCCTGTGGCTATCTGGCACTGACCGGCCTGGTCAGTGTGTGGGCGACGGGCCGGCTGCGGGACGGGGATCTGCATGTCCCGACCGGAGCGGCGTCCCTGGCGAAGGCCGAGGTGCTGCCGGCCCGGGCCCAGCGTCCCGGCGCCGGCCGACCGTGATCGGAGACAGGATGAGCCCCGAATTCCTCTGGTACATCCCCAACACCGTCGAGCCGGGCCACCGCGGCGACGACACGACGACCGGCTGGGGCTCCATCGAGTTCTCCACCGACCTCGCCCGCACGGCGGAGGAACACGGCTGGGGCGGTGCGCTCCTCGGAACCGGGTGGGGGCGGCCGGACACCTTCACCGTCGCCACCGCGCTGGCCGCCCGGACCACCACCTTCAAACCCCTGATAGCCGTCCGCCCCGGCTACTGGCAGCCCGCGCACTTCGCCACCGCCGCGGCGACCCTCGACCAGCTCAGCCGTGGCCGGGTCCTCATCAACATCGTCAGCGGACTCGACAACCTGGCCGCGTACGGCGACACCCGCAGCGACCCCGCCCAACGGTACGCGCGCACCCAGGAGTTCCTGCGTCTCGTACGACGGCTGTGGACCGAGGAGGACGTGACGTACACCGGCGAGCACTTCCAGGTCGAGCGGTCCACGGTGACGCCACGGCCGTACGCCACCGACGCGAGGGCGCACCCGACGCTCTACTTCGGCGGTGCCTCCGAGGCCGCCGAACGGGTGTCGGCGGCGGAGGCGGATGTGCAGCTCTTCTGGGGCGAGCCCCTCGACGGGATCGCCGAACGCATCGACCGGCTCAGGGCGTTGAGCGAGCAGGTGGGCCGCCGGCACAAGCCCCTCGAGTTCGGGCTGCGGATCACCACGTTGGTGCGCGACACCACGGAGGAGGCGTGGCAGGCGGCCGAGGAGAGGACCGCGACGATGGCGGCGGCCGGGGCGCGCGAGCTGACGTGGACGGGCAACCGCAGGACCGCCGTCGGACAGCGACGGCTCCTCGACCTCACCGCGCGGGGCGAGGTGCTCGACACCTGCCTCTACACGACGCCCGGCAGATTCGGCGGTGGCGGAGCGGGAACCACCTGGCTGGTCGGCTCCGCCACCGACGTCGCCACGGCCCTGCACAAGTACCGCAAGCTCGGCATCACCCACTTCGTGCTCTCCGACACGCCCTACAGGCAGGAGACCATCCGCGTCGGCGACCAGCTCCTGCCCAGGCTGCGTGGCGGCGGATGAGAGCAAGATCTCGCTGGAGCAACCGCGCATGGTCCCGAGCCTGCGGACCGGGGCCCTCCGGGTGCGTACCGTCCGGGCCGGGCCAGCGCGGCATCGGCAGGCCGGGCGACGCGGACCCGAACGCCGATGCGGGCGGCATCGGCCACAGGGGGAGCGTGGGACGGCTAGTCCTCCCGTGCCCACGGCCGCAGCTTCTCCGGGTTGCGGATCGCCCAGATCCGGGTGACGCGTCCGTCGGAGACGTCGAACGCCGCGACGGTCATGACGACGCCGGCGCGCTGGGCGACCAGGCCGGGCACACCGTTGACCGACCGCTCCAGGAGTTCGAGCCCGGGGGCCTTGTCGGCGATGGCGACCATGTACTGGGCGATGCGTGCGCCGCCCTCGACCGGGCGCAGGACGGTGCCGACCATGCCGCCGCCGTCGGCGGTCATCACCGCGGCCGGGTCGAGGAGTCCGACGAGGGCCGCGATGTCCTTGGTCTCCCATGCCTCTTTGACAAGCCTCACCACGTCGGCCCGGCCGGTCGCCGGCACCGGAGCGCGCGCGGCGCTCACCCGCCGGCGGGCGGAAGCCGCCAGTTGCTTGCAGGCGGCAGGGGTACGGCCGAGAACGCCGGCGATCTCGGCGAACGGGTAGCGGAAGACGTCGTGCAGGACGAACGCCACCCGCTCGGCGGGCGTCATCGACTCCAGGACGACGAGGAAAGCCATGGTCACCGACTCGTCCAGGACGATCTGGTCGGCGGGGTCCGCGGGGCCGGTGGCGTCGGCGCCGCCTGCGTGGTCCCACTCGGTGCGGTCGGGCAGCGGCTCGGGCAGCCACGCGCCGACATAGCGTTCACGGCGCGCCCTGGCGGAGCCGAGCAGGTCCAGGCAGATACGGCTGGTCACGGTCGTCAGCCAGGCGCCGGGGGACAGGATCTCCTCCTGCCGGCTTCGTGACAGCCCGTACCAGCGCGCGTAGGCGTCTTGTACGGCGTCCTCCGCCTCGGTCACCGAACCGAGTAACCGGTAAGCGACATTGATCAGTTGGCGTCGCTCGCCGGCTATCTCATCCGTCCTCGTCCCGCCGGTCCCCATGCTTCCGGCCGCCCCCTCGCCTTACCTTTCGCGGTCCCGCGTCGTCGGGCTGGTGAGACCTTATCGATCTACCGCCCGACGGCGGGAAAAGGGGACTGTGACATGGCCACTCAGGTGACGGCGACCGCGCCGGCGAACGCACAGCGCACTTCCTCGTTCCTGCGGATCGCGATCGCCATCCAGACCCTGACCATCTTCCTCCAGGCGGTCTCGGCCGGACTGCTGCTGACCTCGTCCTACGGGGCGGTGCTGCACGATGTCGGAGCCCGGGTGATGTACGGGGCGTCGATGCTGTACCTGCTCGCGGCGGTGCTGGCGTGGAAGCCGGGCGGCGGTTCGCCCCGGCCTGTCTGGCACGCCACGGGTTTTCTCGTCCTCGCCTCGGCCCAGGTCGTGCTCGGCATCGCGCACGTCCCGTCGGTCCATCTCCCCCTGGGCGTCCTGATGTTCGGTCTGAGCGTGCTGGCGCTGGCCCGGCGCTGAGGTCCGACAGTGGGCAGCCCCGAGCCGGCGGCTACTCGTCGGACAGCGTGAGGTCCGGGACCCGCCAGGCCGCGATCACGAAGGCGGCCAGGGACACCGCTGCGCCCATGAGGAAGACGATGCGCATCGAGGCGACGTAGCCCTCCAGGAACGGCAGGGTCACGCTCGGGTCGAGGGCGCGCAGGAACGCGGAGTCCTCAAGGTCGACGCCGCCGTCGGGGCGGAGCACTCCCGTCAGGGCGTGCGCGTTGTCGGGCTGGGCCAGCAGCCGGCGGTAGCCCGGGTCCTGGCGGGCCTCGGCCAGGCGGTCGGCGATGCTGCCGGCCGCCGTGGTGAACAGGATCGACAGGAACGCGGCGGTGCCGACCGTGCCGCCGTTGGAGCGGAAGAAGTTGACCGATGCCGTCGCCGCGCCCATGTCCGTACGGGGCACCTCGCACTGCGCGAGCGTGGTGAGCGTCTGCATCGACGCGCCGAGCCCGGCGCCCATCAGGGCCATGCCGAGCGCCGGGTGCCACAGCGGGCTGTCCGCCCGTAGCGTGGCGAAGACGAGCATCGCCGCGGTGAACGAGCCGACACCGGCGACGAGATGGACCTTGAACCTGCCGGTCCGGGCGATCATCCGGCCCGTCAGCAGCGTCACCGCGAGGTTCGCGGCGACCGTGGGCAGGGTGGCCAGGCCCGCCGCGATGGGGCTCATGCCGCGTACGAGCTGCAAGTAGAGCGGCAGCGTCGTCATCGCGCCGAACATGCCGATGCCGACGACGAAGTGCAGCCCCACGCCCAGCCGGAAGGTCCGGATGCGGAACAGGCGCGGCGGCAGCAGCGCGGCGTCGCCCGACCGCCGCTCGACGACCAGGAACACGGCCAGACCTGCCACACCGATCGCGTACATCGACAGGGACAGGGGCGAGCCCCACCCCCAGGAACGGCCCTGTTCCGCGACGGTCAGCAGCGGCACGATGCCCACGGCCAGGGCGAGCGCCCCGGCGTAGTCGAGCCGGTGCCGCACCCGCCGGTGCGGGAAGCGCAGCACGCGCATGATCGTCACCGCGGCCGCGGCGGCGAGCGGCACGTTGATCAGGAAGATCCAGCGCCAGCCGGCGATGCCGAGCAGGTCGGCCCGGTCCGCGAACGCACCGCCCACCAGCGGTCCGACGATGCTGGCGCCGCCGAACACGGCCATGAAGTAACCCTGGTAGCGGCCCCTCTCCCGCGGGGAGGTGATGTCGGCGATGATCGTCATCGCCAGCGACATCAGCCCGCCGCCACCGAGTCCCTGAACGGCGCGGAACGCCGCGAGTTCATAGATCGAGGTGGCGCATCCGCACAGCAGTGAGCCGACCGTGAACAGGGCGATCGCGGCGAGGTAGACGGGCCTGCGGCCGTGGATGTCGGAGAGCTTGCCGTAGAGCGGTGTCGCGAGCGTGGCGGTGATGAGGTACGCGGTCGTCACCCACGCCTGGGCCGTCAGCCCGTGCAGGTCGTCGGCGATGGTCCGCAGCGCGGACGAGACCACCGTCTGGTCCAGCGCCCCCAGGAACATGCCGAGGACCAGTCCGGACATGACGGTGGTGATCTGCCGGTGACTGAGCCGCGGGGGTATGTCCCCGGCCGCGCCCTGTTCTTGGGTGTCGGAGAAGGTCACGTGTCGTCCTTGGGAGGGGGCGGGTACAACGCGCGGGCACGGGCCGCCCCGGGGCTCCGGAGCGGCCCGTACCCGGGGGAGCGGGCGGCTAGCCGGCGATCTTCGCCAGGTCGGCGACCGCCTGATCGACCTCCGGCAGCGTCAGCATCGCCAGCTGGGCCGACCGGGCTCGTGCCCGGGGCGCGGGATCGGCGAGGAGTCCCCGGCACACGTCGGCGATGCCGGCCGCGCCGCGGTCCGTGATGTGACGGCCGAGCCCCAGCTCCTGCACCCGGTCCGCGTTGGCGGGCTGGTCGCCGAAGTGCGGCAGCACCGCCAGCGGCGTACCGGTGCGCATGGCCTCGCGGATGCTGTTGAAGCCGCCGTGGGTGACGAACAGGTCGACCGACTCCAGCAGCAGCGGCTGCGGCACCCGCTCGGCGACGTGGATGTGCCCGGGCAGCCCCTCCGTGTCCACCGGGATCCCGGACGTCGACACGACCACCGTGCAGTCGTCCAGTCCGGCCGCCGCCCCCAGGATCGCGTCCAGGCTCTCGGTGGGGTCCGGCAGTTTCACGGGCAGCGGCGTGTCCCGGTCCGCCATGCGCTCCCGCATCACCGGCAGGGCGGTGCCGATCGCCGCGTACACCAGCGGCCGGTCCGTCGGCAGCTGGGCCGCCCACTGGGGCAGCGCGCCGCCGCGCTCGACGTCCACCGTCTGCCGGTAGGCCCACGCCTGGTGCAGATGCCGGGCGAAGGAGAAGGCGGGCGGCACGTAGTCGACGCGGCCGTGCGGAACGAGGGACAGCGGGTCGTCCCGGACGGGCAGTCCCAGCTCCTCGCGCCGCTCGTTGAGCTGCGGCAGCACATCCGCGGGGTCCAGGATGTTGCTGAACCCCGAAGGCGTCGGCAACTGCGGTACGCCCAGCAGCTCGGCGGTCAGCACCGCACCCATGTCCATGCCGTCCCGCAGGATCACATCCGGCCGGAAGTCCTTGGCGAGGGGGAGCAGGATGTCCAGGTGCGGCTTGACTCCCGGCCCGGCCACGTGCCGCATCAGCAGCCCGGTCAGCGCGGCCGTCGGATCCGTGAGGTCGGCGGTCTCCTGGAGCTCGGCGAGGTACGGGCCCATCGCGGCGAGCGGATCGAACTCCGGTAAAGCGGCGTTCACTTGAACGTCGTCGTCACGGAAGACGGGGGCGAGGGCTTCGGTGGTGACCACCAGCACCTGATGCCCGGCCTCGGAGAGGGCGCGCAGCAGCGGCAGTTGAGCACGGCCGTGGGAGGGACTGCCGAGCGTGGTGCACAGAACCCGCATGGGGTGAGCCTTTCTCTCGGGATTTCTTCGGCGGCAGGGAAGAGGGGCAGGGGGCGCGGACCGCCCCCTGCCCAGGTGTCACGCCACCCGCGTCGGCGCCTCAGCGCGGCCGATGCCCTGCCAGCTCAGTCCGGCCCGCGCGAGCCGGTCCGCGTCCAGCAGGTTGCGGAAGTCGTGGACCTCGTGGCCGGCCATGCGTGCGGCGATCGCCGCCCAGTCGAGGTCACGCAGCTCCGGCCACTCGGTGAGGACGAGACAGGCCGCCGCCCCCTCCGCCGCCCGCACAGGGTCGTCGGCGAGCTCGACCAGATCGCTCAGGTCGGGCCGCTCCGCACGCAACGCCGGGTCGTACGCCGTGAGTTCGGCGCCCCGCTCGCGCAGCAGCCGGGCCACGGAGAGCGCGGGGGAGTCGCGCAGGTCGGAGGTGCCGGCCTTGAAGGTCAGGCCGTACAGGGCGAGCCGTACGCCGTGCAGCGAGCCGTCCTCGGCGCGTCCGCACGCGGCGGCGACCCGATCGACGAGCTGCCGCTGGTGGGCGACGTTGGTCTCGATGGTGGCGCGCAGCAGGGGGAAGTCGACCCCGGCCAGATCGCACACGGTCAGCAGGGCGTGGGTGTCCTTGGGCAGACAGGAACCGCCCCAGCCGGGCCCGGGCCGCAGGAACGCGGAGCCGATGCGGGGGTCCCGGCCTATGCCCTCGGTGACATCGTCGATGTCGGCGCCGAAGCGTTCGCAGACGGTGGCGAGGTTGTTGGCGAAGGACAGCTTCATCGCGAGGAAGAAGTTCGCCGCGTACTTGGTCAGTTCGGCGCTGGCGGCATCGGTGAGCACCAGCGGCGCGTCCAGTGCGGCGTACAGGTCGGCCACGCGCCGGCCGGCGTCCCGGTCGGCGGCGCCGATGACGATCCGGTCGGGGTGCAGGAAGTCCTGGACGGCACGGCCCTCGCGCAGGAACTCCGGGTTGCTCACCACGGCCACGTCGTCCCGGCCGAGCAGCGCGGCCACGCGCTCACACGTACCGACGGGCACCGTCGACTTGTTGACGACGACACAGCCGGGCGGCAGTACGTCGCGGATCTGCGCGGCCACGGCCTCCACGGCGGCGAGATCGGCCGCGCCGCCCGCCCCCATGGGCGTGGGCAGGCACAGGAACACCGCATCCGCCTCGGCGACGGCGGCCGCGGTGTCGCCCGTGAAGTCGAGCCGGGCCGCGTCCAGGGCCTCCCGGACGGCCTCGGGCAGACCGGGCTCCAGGATGTCCACCCGGGCCTCGCGCAGTCGCTCGACCTTGTGCGGGTCGGCGTCCGCGCACACCACGAAGTGCCCGAGAGAGGCCAGACAGGCGCCGGTTGTCAGTCCGACGTAGCCGGTTCCGATGACGGCGACGCGTCGAGCAGGCACAGAAGATCACCTTTTCCGGTCGGTGGGGGTGCCCGCGTGCGGCGGCTTCGGGACGTGCGCCGTCGTGTCCTGCGGGCAGACCTGAAGGGCCGACTCCGTCGTACGGCCCGGGCACAGCGAGGACTCAAGTCACCAATCGTTGACCTGAGTCAGGTATGTCATGGGGTCAGAACGCAAGTCAACGATTGATGACATAGGTCGGTGACTTTGAGACAGTCGCCGCAGACTGGAACATGGGCGGATGGCCGAGGGGCCGTGGACCACGGAGGTGCGGTACGTGACCGGAGCACACAAGAGCGAGGCGCCGAAGGCGGAGGCCTGTCGGCCCGCCCACAAACGCTCGGCGTCGGGGACGCGCACCGCGCTGCGGGCCGCCGCGGCCTTCCGCTTCGGCAAGTACGGCTACGAGGGCACCAGCGTGCGCGACATCGCGGGCGACGTCGGTGTGGACGCGGCCCTCGTCTACCGCTACTTCGGCTCGAAAGAAGCGCTGTTCAACGACGTGTCGGGTACGGGCAAGATATTCGAGCCGCTGCTGAACGAGCCGGTCGAGGCGATACCCGACTGGTTCTGCGCGCTGCTCATGGGCCCGCCGAGGGAGGGCGACTTCCCGCATCCGGTGCTGTCTGTGCTGCGCTCTTCCGGCCGGGACGAGGCGGTGGCGCGGCTGCGGGCGGACTTCACGGAGGTGTTCTCCCAGCGCCTGGCCGCCCGGCTCGGCGGCCCCGACGCGGACCTGCGGGCGGAACTCCTGGCGGCCTGGATGCTCGGCACCAGCCTGATGCGATCGGAGATTCGCCCACCCGCCCTGGCCTCGGCGCCGGACGCCACAGTGGAGCGCTATCTACGAGCGGGCATCGACGTCCTGCTGTGCCCGGCGCCGGAGGACACCGACGGGACGGCCCGGGCCGGGGGCGAAGGTCACTGCATCGGCGACAACTGACCCGAGACGGCCGGCCTCAGACGGTGGCCTCGGGCCGGGCGGGGCTGAGGCGGTACCCGGCCGTCCGCGTGGCGTGCGGGGCGAGCAGGTCCAGCAGTTGGTCGGCCGCGAGCTTGAGGAGGTCGCCGTCGCGCTCCGCGTGGAGGGTTTCCAGGACGAAGGCCACGCGGGTGGAGTCCTCGGTGACGCGGGTGCGGTGGGCGTCGCGGTGGTTCCAGTGCCGGGTCAGGACCCCGGTGGCGTCCGCGTAGATGATCTCGCCGGGCTTGGGGTGCTCGACGGTGTCGGGTTCGCCGAGCGGGGTGAAGGACTCGGTGCCGTCCGCGTGGTGGATGCCGATGTCGCCGGTGACGTGGTCCAGGTCGAAGGCGCCGGCGGGCAGGCCGTGGCGGACGGAGACGGCGTTGTAGGAGTCGACGGCCGGATTGATGCGCGGCAGTGTTCCCTTCTTGGCGAAGCGGCGGCCGAGTGCGTCGACGCTGGGGCGGATACGGCGGGGGTTGGTGCCGAAGGAGCGGTAGGCGGTGTGCCAGGCCTCGATGCGCGGGTCGGTCTCGTCGGCCGGGTGCCAGGTGCCGGCGGCGACCTGCTGCTCCAGCTCCTCCAGGGCTCCGCCGGTCTGGGGCCAGGGCTCGCGGCCGCGGAGGCCGGTGGCGGTGACCAGGGCGATGAGGGTGCCGGGGAAGGCGTCCGCGACGGCGGGGGAGAGGTGGAAGGAGGTCATGGGCGGGTTTCCGTTTCCAGCAGAGCGATCACAGCACGTCCCTTACCATTCAATGGAACGACCAGACCGTACAACGCAACGACCGGATAATGTCAACCAAACGACCGTGCGGTGCAGTGGAATGGTCGATGGCGAGGAGGGAGACCGGATGGCCGAGACAGCCGCGACCTTGCGGACGGTCGCGCACAACGTCCGGGCGGCGCGCACCCGGGCCGGCCTGTCCCTGGAGGAGCTCGGCCGCCGGGCCCAGGTGAGCAAGGGGGCCCTGGTCGCTCTGGAGAAAGCCCAGGGCAATCCCAATCTGGCCACCCTGGTCCGACTGGCCGACACGCTCGGCATCTCGGTGTCCGCCCTGATGCAGGGGCCGCCCGAAGGGCGTGTCCGGGTCGTGGCCGCCGACGCCGTGGCACCCCTGTGGACCGGCGAGCGGGGCAGCGAGGCCCGCCTCATGCTGACGACCTCGGGCCCGGCCCCGGTGGAGGTCTGGCGCTGGCGCCTGGAGCCGGACGAGGAATACCCCAGCCACCCCCACCAGGCGGGAGTCGTGGAGACCGTCAGCGTCACCTCAGGCCGCATGACCCTGATCGTCGACGGCATGGAACACACCCTGGAAGCCGGACAGACCGCCACCTTCGACGGCGACGCCTCGCACACCTACCGCGGTTCCGGCACCGAACCCTGCGACCTGATCATGACGGTCCACCTGCCGCCCGCGCCCTGAACCGTCACCTCAGCTCGGGAGAGCCGCGCCCGCGCCCAGGTGTTCCCGCAGCCACTGCTCCGTGTTGCTCACATGAAGCAGTGCCGCCGCCTGGCCGAGGGCGGAGTCACGGGCGGCCAGGGCCCTGAAGATCGCCTCGTGCTCGGCGAGGGTCCGGCCCGCGGCCCGGGCGTCGACCAGGCCGCGCCAGATGCGGGCGCGCAAGGTGCGGCCGGAGATGCCCTCCAGCAGGGTGAGGAGGCTCTCGTTGCCCGTGGCCGAGACGACGGCGCGATGGAAGGCGGCGTCATGGGCGTTGAGCTGTTCGACATCGTCACGGGCCTCGCGCATGGCATCCAAGTGCCGCTCCACCTCGGCCAGTTGGGTGTCCGAGATCCGGGTGGCGGCCAGCGCCGTGGCGACCGGTTCGAGGAGCCGCCGTACCTCCATGAGGTCCTGGAGCGCGGCCGAGTCGCCCTGCAGCAGTTCCACCGCACCGCCGAGCCCTCCGAGGAGCAGGCTCGGCTGCAGGCTGGTCACATAGGTGCCGTCGCCCCGCCGGACCTCCAGTACTCGCGCGACGGCCAGTGCCTTGACGGCTTCGCGCGCCAGATTGCGGGACAGGCCCAACTGGGCGGCCAGGTCCGCCTCCGGAGGGAGCTTCGAGCCGGGAGGCAGGGCGCCGGTCCTGATCAGCTCGCGAATCTGCTCGATGGCCTTGTCCGTGAGCGACATCGCGAACTCCTCACCAGCTGGATGGTGCCGGGAAACATACCATGTCTGGCCGACCGGAAAGAAATGGTAAGGGGGGAAATGTCAGGTGTGGTGCAGAGTTTGCGGGCGCCGTTCATTCCGTCACACCCGTTGACATCCCATGAATCAGGGTCGATCTTCGTGCGTAACGTCTCCTGCCCCCTCATACCAGGGATGTCTCCATGCCGAGGTCTTCGATCAACAGACGCCAGTTCCTCGCCAGCGCCACCTGCGTGGCCGCGGCGGCCGGCGCCGCAAGTGCGTTCGGTGCCGGCAGCGCGCAGGCGGCGCCCCGGACGTACACGCCCGACTGGGATTCGGTGGACCGCCATCCGCCGGCCCCGGAGTGGTTCCAGGACGCCAAGTTCGGCGTCTACTTCCACTGGGGCGCCTTCAGCGTTCCGGCCTACGACAGCGAGTGGTACCCGCGCAACATGTACGAGGGCGGCAGCAACGCCAACAAGCACCACATCGCGACCTATGGCCGGCCATCCCAGTGGCCGTTCCACAACTTCATCGACGGCGCGCGGGACCTGGCGGGCAACACCGTGAAGTTCGCGCCGAAGCTGAAGTCGGCGGGCGGGAACTTCGACCCCGACGAGTGGGCGCAGTTGTTCGTCGACGCGGGCGCCAGGTTCGCCGGCCCCGTGGCGGAGCACCATGACGGCT
Organism: Streptomyces purpurascens; assembly: GCF_045040895.1. Classification (NCBI taxonomy): domain Bacteria; kingdom Bacillati; phylum Actinomycetota; class Actinomycetes; order Kitasatosporales; family Streptomycetaceae; genus Streptomyces; species Streptomyces purpurascens. The sequence continues at coordinate 8,388,058 of NZ_CP108341.1, forward strand.
TCTCCATGTGGGACAGCCAGGTCAACGAGTGGAACTCGGTGGACAAGGGCCCGGGCCTCGACCTGCTGCGGATCTTCACCACGGCCATCCGCGCCAAGGGCCTCAAGCTGCTGGTGGCGATGCACCACGCGTACAACTTCACCGGCTACTACGAGTACGCGCCCGCGCAGACGGACCCCAGCCTGAAGAAGTTCTACGGGCAGTTGAGCGCGACGGAGGAGAACCAGCTCTGGTACGACAAGCTCAAGGAGGTCATCGACCGGGCCGAGCCCGACATCCTCTGGCAGGACTTCAACCTGGACGCCGTCGACGAGACGCAGCGGCTGAACTTCCTGGCGTACTACTACAACCAGGCCATCGGCTGGGGCCGCGAGGTCGTCGCCACGTACAAGGACGGCATGAACGGCAAGGGCGAGGTCTTCGACTACGAACGCGGCGGCCCGGCCGACCTCACCGCCCCGTACTGGCTCACCGACGACAGCATCTCCAGCAGCAGCTGGTGTTACACGCAGAACATCGGCTACTACAGCACCCAGGAGATGCTGCACTCGTTCATCGACCGGGTCAGCAAGAACGGCAACATGCTGCTGAACATCGCGCCGATGGCCGACGGCACCATTCCCCAGGTCCAGAAGAACATCCTGCTGGGCATCGGAGACCACCTGAAGCGCTTCGGGGAGTCGGTGTACTCGACCCGCGCGTGGACCGCGTACGGCGAGGGGCCGACGAAGATGGGTGGCGGCTCCTTCACCCGGCCCACGGCCGGCACCGCGCAGGACATCCGCTTCACACGGAACAAGGCGAACACCGTCCTGTACGCCACCGTGCTCGGCTGGCCCGGCAGCTCACTGACCATCAAGACGCTGAGTTCGGACCGGATCGACCTCTCGTCGCTGACCTCGGTGAAGCTGCTCGGCTCCACCGCCGGCACCTACACCCGCCTGCCGAAGCCGACACAGAACGCGTCGGGGCTGACGGTCACCCTGCCGTCCTCGGCGCCGTACAGTGCCGACGCCTACGTATTGAAGCTCGCCTTCTCCGGACGGATCCCCGGCCTGCGCCCGCTGACCGGTGCCGTCGGCTTCAGGGAGGTGAACTACTCCGGCGTCGCCGCCGTGCTCCCCCTCGGCGACTACACCGCGGACGAACTGACCGCGGCCGGACTGGGCACCCGCACCCTCTCCTCCCTGCGGTTGGCCCCCGGTTACCAGGTCATCGGCTGGTCCGGCGACAACTTCACCGGCACCTCCTGGACGTTCACCGCCGACAACGCCGACCTCCGGGGCACCGGCGGCAACGACCGGGTCACCTCGCTCAAGGTCCGGTTCAGGCCCTCGACGTACTTCCGCATCACCAACGTCACCGACGGACTCGCCCTCGACAGCGGCGGCGACGTCGCCTCCGGGGCCGACCTCAAGCAGTGGACCTGGGACGGCAGCACCAATCTGCAGTGGCAGGCGGAGGAGGTCGGAGGCGGCTACTACAAGCTGGTCAACCGCACCAACGGCATGGTCGCCGACGGCTGGGGCGCCACGGCCGATGGTTCCGCCGCCCGGCAGGCTGCCTGGAACGGCGGAAACAACCAGCAGTGGACGATCACCCACCGGGGCGACGGCCGCTACTCGATCGCCAACCGGACCACCGGACTGGTCCTCGACGGCGGCGGCAACGTGCCCTCGGGCTCCGTCACCAAGCAGTGGACGTACGACCACAGCACCAATCTGCTGTGGACCTTCATGGCCCTCTGACCGCCCGCGCCGTCAGGGGCGCCGGCTGATGACGTCGGCCAGCCTCGCCAGCCGGGACGCCCGTTGACGCCCGGCGAGTTCCTTGCGGTCCGCACGGCTGTAGGCCAGGTACATGGACCGCACGCCCAGCCACCGCAACGGTTCGACCTCCCACTTCCGTGAGGTGTGACCCACCCAGGGAAGCCGGGTGAGTTCGGTGTCGTGGCCGAGGACCAGATCGCGCAGGGTGCGGCCGGCCAGGTTGGTGGTGGTGAGGCCCTGGCCGACGTATCCGCCGGCATGCCCGAGCCCGGTGGCCGGGTCGAACACCGCGCTGGAGCACCAGTCCCGGGGGACGCCGAGGACACCGCACCAGGCGTGTTCCACCCGGTGGCCGCGCGTGGCGGGGAACCTGCGGTGCAGGATCGAGGTGAGGGACCGGATGGTCGCCTCCTGCGTGGCGCCGTCGCGGTCGGTGGCCGAGCCGAAGCGGTAGGGGATGCCCCGTCCGCCGATCGCGATCCGGCCGTCGGCCGTGCGCTGGCCGTACATGTGGGAGTAGCACTTGTCGCCGAGGGTCTCGCCCCCGTTCCAGCCGATCTCGTCCCACACGGACCGCGGCAGGGGCTCGGTGACGATCATCGAGCTGTTCATCGGAAGCCAGGTGCGCCGTTCCCCGGCCAGGGACGCCGTGTAGCCCTCGGTCGCCCGCAGGATGACGGGGGCCCGGACGACACCCCGGTCGGTGTGCGCCGTGCCGCTCTCGATCCGGGTGACGGCGGTCGACTCCCGGATCGTGACGCCGAGGGACTCGACGACGTCGGCCAGACCGCGGACATAGCGGGCCGGCTGCATCCGGGCGCAGTGCGGGGTGTAGGAGGCCTTGAGGGCTTCCGGGATACGGAGGCGCTCACGCAGTTCGCCGTCGTCCAGCAGGCGGGACTCGGTGACGCCCCACCTGTGGTCCTCGGTGACGCCGGAGGTCAGCCGGTGCACCTGCGACGGGGAGGAGGCGATGCGGATGGTGCCGCCCTTGACGACATCGGCCTCGATCCCCTCGGCCGCGCCGACCGCGACGATCTCGTCCACGGCCTCGTGCATCAGGCGCTGTTGCGCCTTGGTCGCGTCGACGCCGTACAGCTCCGCGAACCTGTCCCGGGAGCCGGCGAGCAGCCCGGAGGCCCAGCCGCCGTTGCGCCCCGAGGCGCCGTAGCCCGCGAACTCCCGCTCCAGGACGACGATCCGCAGGGAGGGGTCGGCCTTCTTGAGGTAGTAGGCGGTCCACAGTCCGGTGAACCCGGCGCCGACGATGCACACGTCAGCGGTGGTGTCGCCGGGCAGCGCGGGTCGCAGCGGGGGGCGGCCGCCGATGGCCTCGAACCAGAAGGAGACGTTTCCGTTGACGGGATCCGCCCGTGGCGTGGTGGCAGCGTCCATGGCCCTGCTCACATCCCCAGCAGCGCGGGGAGTTCGGACAGGTCGCGGATCTCGTCGTAGGGCTGGTAGGCGTCGCTGCCCTTGAGGTCGTAGCGGTTCACCCAGACCCGCCGGGCGATGCCGAGGTCCTTGGTGGGCATGATGTCGTAGTCCCAGCCCTGCGCGGCATGGGTGATCTGGTCCCTGCTCTGCGGCAGCACCTCGAAGAGCTTCTCGAAGGCCTGGCGGCGGGGCTTGTAGGCGCCTGCCTGCTGCGCGGTGACCACATGGTCGAAGGGGACGCCGATGGTCTCCAGGTGATACGGGATCAGATCGTCGTCGCTGTTGGTGAGGATGGCGATGTCGTAGCGCTCCTTGAGCGTGCGGAGCGCGTCGGGGACGTCGGGGAAGACCGGGAACCTCTCGGCGGCGGCGATCAGCCGGTCGTAGTCCTCGTCGCGGTACTCGATGCCGTGCAGCAGCATGCAGTTCTCGAGGCTGTCCCGCACGATCTCGCGGTAGCGGCGGTAGGGCTGGACGACGCCCTGGAAGCGCATGACGCGCAGGTTGTCGAGGAAGACCTCGTGGTCGACGCCGACCTCGTCGAGGCGGTCCCGGACGATGGGCAGGGTGGCGCGGTTGAGGTCGAAGTCGATCAGGGTGCGATAGCAGTCGAAGGAGACGACGGGCCTCGGAGCCATGGGCGTTCCTCAGTGGTCGTGCCGCCTGCGAGCGGCGGGATGTTTTCTTCACTCTGAGCCGCGGGGTTGTGGGGAGACAGGCACAGACTGTCAGCGCATTGCGGTTCTGCTTGACACGGCGTCGTGTCGAGGCCGGTGGACTCGCTGAGCAGTGCGTCCGCTCACCAGGCGAGCGGTTCCCGGTCCCGGAAGAAGCCGCCCGTGGGGCCGCCGTCGGGCAGGGTCGCGAGCCAGACCGGGGTGTCGGCCCCCTCGGCCGGGCCGCGGGTCGCGGTCGGGCTCATGTCGGTGCGCACCCAGCCGGGCGAGGCGGCGTTGACCAGGACCCCGGTGCCGGCGAGCTCCGCGGCGAGCAGCCGGGTCAGCGCGTTCAGCGCGGCCTTGGAGACGCGGTAGCCGGGTTCGGTCGGGCGGTCCATGAGGGCGAGGGAGCCGAGCGTGCTGCCGATGTTCACGATGCGGCCGTAACCGGCGGCGACCATGCCCGGGACGACCGCCTGAGCGCACCGCCAGGCGCCAAGGACGTTGGTGTCCCACACCCGGGCCGCGACATCGAGATCGGCGGTGGCGGGCGCCTGCTTGCCGTCGGTGATGCCGGCGTTGTTGACGAGGATGTCGACGCGTCCGTCCTCGTCCAGGATCCGCCGCACCGCCGCGGTGACGCTGTCCTCGTCCCGTACGTCCAGCCGCACGTCGCGTGCCGCGCCTCCGCCCTCTCGTACGCCGCGCCACACGCGGATACCCTGTCCGGCCAGGCCTTTGGCGATGGCGGCACCCAGTCCTCGGTTCGCGCCCGTGACCAGCGCGGTTCTCTGTTCCATGGCGACCAGCTGTACCGCAGTCGACAGGCCGCGCGGTACCGGCGGGCGAGGAACGGAACGCCGTGTCAACCGGGCCCGGGACCACCTGACAATCTGTACCTGTCGGTCCCAGGTGAGCTGTCCCACAGTGTCTGCACCCGGCCCTTGCCGACGAAAGGCGCACCACCATGACAACCACCCTGGACGACGTTCCCGTCAATCGGTTCCATCGCCGCCTGGTCGCGGTGGCGATGGGCGGCCCGTTCTGCGACGGCTATCTGCTCGGCATCATCGCCATCGCACTGAGCCAGATCACTCCCCAGCTGCACCTGGGCTCCGTGTGGTCCGGACTGCTCGCCAGTTCCGCCCTGATCGGTGTGTTCGTCGGAGCGATGGTCTTCGGAGCGATCACCGACCGGGTCGGACGTCGGCTGATGTACGTGCTCAACCTCGTGGTGTTCGTCGCCGCGTCGATCCCGCAGTTCTTCGTGAACGAGGCCTGGCAGCTCTTCGTACTGCGCCTGATCATCGGGATCGCCGTCGGCGCGGACTATCCGATCGCCTCGGCCCTCACCGCCGAACTGGTCCCCAGGAAACTTCGGGGCAGCGCGTTGTCCGGACTGGTGCTGTCGTGGTGGATCGGCTACGGCGTGAGCTACTGGATCGGGCTGGCCCTGATGGGGGTCGGCGACGACGCGTGGCGGTGGATGCTGGTCTCGGGGGTCGTTCCGGCGGCGATCTTCCTGGCCATGCGGGCGGGACTCCCGGAATCACCGCGGTGGCTGGCCAGCCGGGGCCGGGTGGACGAGGCGACCGCGATCGTACGGCGCTACATCGGACCCGACGTCCGGGTCGACGAACTCGTCGAGGAGAGCAGGGTGCCGCGGCGCAAGGGGTCGGGCCTGGGCAACATCGGTGAGGTGTTCCGCCGCGGCTACACGAAGCAGGTGGTGTTCTGCTCGACGTTCTTCCTGTGCCAGGTGGCCACGGGCTACGCGATCCGGACCTTCCAGCCGCAGATCCTCACGTCGATGGGTGTCGGCAACGCCACGACCAGCGCGGCGGTCATGATGCTGATCCCGATCCTGGGCGTGGCGACCGGTCTGTTCCTGGTCAACCGGGTCGGCAGGAGGCCGCTGCTGATCGGCAGCTTCGTCGCGATCTTCGTCGCGCTGTTCTGTCTGGCGGTGCTGCCGCTGCACCTCGCCCTGCCCATCATCGTGCTGTTCCTGGTGTTCCACTTCGCCGAGGCCGCCGGCAGCGCCCTGCAGTTCCTCTATCCCAGCGAGCTCTTCCCCACCGATCTGCGGGCGACCGGGGTCGGCTTCGCCTCCGCCATGAGCCGCATCGGGTCAGCCGGCGGCACCTTCTGTCTGCCGCTGCTCATCGCCGGTGTGGGCAACTCCGGAACGCTGCTGATCGGAGCGGGCATCACGCTCGTCGGCCTGGTGGTCTCCCTGGCCCTGGCGCCGGAGACGAAGGACCGCCCCCTCACCTCCACGACTCAGACCGAAGCCGTGCCGGTCCGGCAGCCGTGACCCATTGCGTGGTGGCTCGAAAGCATGCAAGTTGTCAGAGTGAGCGACGGCGGGACAGTGACGGTGGCCGAGGTACTGGCCCTTCCCGTGCTGGTCCGCGGGCTGCCGAAGGTCCTCGCGGGGCACGACCGACTGGACCGGCAGGTGCGCTGGGTGCATGTCACCGAGTGGGAGCACCCGGCCTCGGCTCTGCGGGGCGGCGAGCTGGTGCTGACCACCGGGTTCGGCTTTCCCAACCGGCTGGAGGAGTGGGCCGCCGAATTCGCGGACATCGGTGCCGCCGCCCTGGTGCTGGAACTCGGCCGCCGCTTCCAGGAAGCGCCTTATGAGCTGGTCGCCGCGTGCCGCGCGCGGGGCGTGCCGCTGATCGTGCTGCAGCGGGGGATCAAGTTCGTCGACGTGACCCAGGAGGTGCACGCGATGATCCTGACCGGCCAGGTCCGTACGCTCCGGGCCGCGCAGCACGTCCACGACACCTTCACCGCGCTCTCCCTGCGCGGAGCCGGGGCCGACGAGGTCGTCCGGGCCGCCGCGACGATGACCGGCCGTGCCGTCGTACTGGAGAACCTGGCCCACCAGGCCCTGATCTGCGCCCCCGGCGAAGCCATGGTGGAGGACGCGCTCAACCGGTGGGAGGAGCGGTCCCGGGTCACTCCCTCGCCCACCGAACGCACCGAGGTGTGCGGACAGGAGGGCTGGCTGGTCACCTCGGTGGAGTTCCGCGGGCAGCGGTGGGGACGGCTGGCCATGCTGCCGGGCAGCACCGCCGAGCAGCGGTTCCACACCGACCATGTGATGGTCCTGGAGCGGGCGGCCATCGCACTCACCCTGTCCCGGCTCACCCATGAGACGCGCTGGGAGGAACAGGCCCAACGGGACGCGCTGCTCGACGTCCTGGAGCAGCGGCACCTGTCCTGGCGCGACACCCGGACGAAGATCACCGCGCTCGGGGTACCGACCCACGGGCGCAGACTCGCCGTCGTCCTGGTCTGCGCCGCCGACCGCGACGCGCTGCTCGACAAGCTGCGCGCACGGTTGGAGGGCAGCGCCCTCGTGGGAGACCTGGGCGAGCGCGGAATCGGTGTGCTCCTGGCCTACCGGGAGCCGGGTGGCTGGCGACCGCTGGCCACCGACATCAGCGAACTGGCCGGTGCACCCGTCTATGTCGGCGCCGAGGTGGGCGAACTGTCCGAGGTGGCCCGCTCCGCCGCCGAGGCGGAACAGGTCGCCGACGCCGTTCCGCCCGTCGGGCCTGCGGCCGTCCACACCATCGCCGACATCGGCCTGCCCCAGCTGTTCTACTCGCTGCGCGACGACCCCCGGGTCCAGGCCTACGCCGAGCGTCAGCTGGCGGCACTGCTCGCCCATGACCAGGACCACGGCACGGACCTGCTGACCACCCTGCGCCACTACCTCGCGTCCGCGGGCAACAAGTCGATCGCGGCCCGGCGGAGCCACCTGTCACGGCAGGCGCTCTACCAACGCCTGCACCTCATCGAGGACATCCTGCGCGCGGACCTCGAGTCCGGCGACTGCCGGGCACAGCTGCATGTCGCCATCGCGGCCCTGGACGCACAACGGGCACGACACCGCCCGGGCCGGGCGTGACCCCACCGGTCGGGTCCTGGACCACCAGCCCGAGTCGGCCGGCGACTGTCCCGGACCTTTGGTACCTGGCGGTGTCAGGACGTGCTGTGCGGTGTGCGGGCCAGTGCCAGGACACGCCGGGCGCGTTCCAGGACCGGTGTGTCGACCATCTGGCCGTCGATCGTGGTGACGGAGTCGCCCGCGCCGAGGACGGTCCGGGCCCAGCGCAGCTCCCGCTCCGAGGGTGTGAATCCGTCGGCCGCGCCCGCCAGTTGGGACGGATGGACGCAGAGCTTGCCGGTGAATCCCAGCCGTCGGGCGTGGGCGATGTCGGCGGTAAGCGTGTCCGAGTCGCGTACGGCGGTGGTGACGCCGTCGATCGGCGGGCCGATGCCGACGGCGGCCGAGGCGAGGACCAGACGGGAGCGGGCGTGGGCGAGTGCCGTGTGGTCGTCGTGGGCGACGCCGAGCCGGGCGGCGAGGTCGACGTTGCCGAAGGCGGCGCGGGTGACACCGGGTGTGGCGCACACGGCGAGGGCGTGCTCCACGCCGAGGGCGGTCTCGATGAGCGCGATGACAGGGCACCGCCCTGCCGTGCGGGCGGCGATATCGGCGAGGGCGTCCGGGTCCTCTGCCTTGGGCACCATCACCGGACAGCCGTGCTCGGCCGCCGTCCGCAGGTCGTCCTCGGCCCAGGGAGTCCCGGAGGCGTTGATCCGTACGACGGCCCGGTTGCCGAGCGAGAGCCAGGCCGCGGCGTCGGACCGGGCCCGCGCCTTGTCCGGGGCGGCGACCGCGTCCTCCAGGTCGACGATGACCAGGTCCGCGCCGGAGGAGGCGGCCTTGTCGAAGCGGTCGGGCCGGTCCCCGGGGACGAAGAGCAGGCTCCGAGCGGTGGCGACGCGGTCGTGGAGAGAGCTGATGCCGTCATGGAAGGGGCTCATGCGAAGGTCACCTCCGCCGTGGCGTGCCGTTCCTCCCGGTGGGTCGCGACCCGCAGCTCGGCATGGTCGCCGGCGGGAGTGCCGCACGCTGCCAGGGCCTCACCGGCGAACGCCGGGTGCCGGAGCCGGTACGACAGGGAGCGCACCTGCCGTGCCGGGGCGCGGCGGCGCGGCAGTTCGAGCATGAGCAGGGCCAGCAGGGGACCGTGCACGACGAGACCGGGGTAGCCCTCCTCGTCCCGGCAGTACGGGGCGTCGTAGTGGATGCGGTGCGCGTTCGCGGTCAGGGCGCTGAACCGGAAGAGCAGCGGCGGGTCCGGGCGCAGCGGCAGCTGCCACGGGTCGTCCGGCCGGGGGAGGGCGGACTCGTCGACGGCGGACGGGTGCTGCCCGGTACTGCGCCCCGACCGGTAGACGATGTCCTGCTCCTCGACGAGGCAGGTCCGGCCGCCCTGCCGGAACTCCCGGCGCTCGGTGACGAACAGCAGCTCCCCGGTGCGGCCCCGCTTCGCGGTGACGGAGGCGAGGCTGCTGACCCGTACGGCGGGTGTACCGAGGCGCAGCGGCTCGGTGATCTCGCAGCGGCCGCCGGCCCACATGCGCTGCCGGTCGGGCAGGGGCGGCAGGAAGTGCCCGTCCAGCGGGTGGCCGTCGGCGCCCAGGTCACGCTGGGCCGGCCAGGTGAGGAAGTGCAGCCAGTGCCACAGCGGAGGCAGTGGGTCCCCGGCCTCCGCGACGGTGCCGGGCAGGTCCAGGGCCGCCGACAGGGCCGCCACCGGCCCCGTGGCCAGGGGGTCTTCGTCCGTGAGCGGCCCGGGAGTCCACGACTCCACGTATGAGCCGAGGGGCGCTGGTGAGGTGGGCTGCATGGGCCTTCCGTTCTGGGGGATGTGCGTGCGGTCAGGTGAGCCGGGCCGCCTCGGAGCGACGGCTGGGTGCGGCCTCGGTGGCCTCCAGGAGGGAGGTGCGGGACGGCTCGGGTATGAGCAGGGTGGCCAGGAAGGTCAGGGCGACGCATCCCGTGACATACCAGAAGAAGACCGTCTCGTGGCCGCTGTTCTTCAGGCCCAGCGCGATCGGCTCGGTCAGTCCGCCGAAGGTGGCGGTGACCAGCGCGTGCGGCAGACCCACGCCCAGCGCCCGGACCTTGGTCGGGAACATCTCGGCCTTGATGATCGCCGCCAGGGCCGAGTATCCGGTCAGGAAGGTCAGCGCGGTGGTCATCAGCAGGAAGGCGAGCCACGGATTGCCGGTGCGACCGAGGACGGTCATGATCGGGACCGTGAGGAGCATGCCGCCGGCCGAGAAGACGAACATGACCGGGCGGCGGCCGAAGCGGTCGGACAGATGGCCCGCGACCGGTTGCAGCAGCATGTAGACGAACAGGGCGGCGAAGCCGATGACGGAGACGGTCGACTTCTCGATGCCCGCGGTGTTCACCAGGTATTTCTGCAGGTACGTCGTGTAGGTGTAGAAGGCGACGGTGCCGCCGATGGCCAGCCCGAACACGGCGATCAGCTGGCGCGGGTACTCGCCGAACAGGGCGCGCAACCCCTTGCGTTCCCCCGCGGTGCTCTCGGCCTTCGCCCGCTCCTGCCGGAAGTGCTGCGACTCCTCCATGGTGCGCCGCAGGTACATCACGACGAGACCGGCCGCGGCGCCGACCACGAAGGGGACGCGCCAGCCCCACGTCTGCAACTGGTCCTCGGTGAGGAGCCGTTGCAGCAGGATCATCACGAGCAGGGCGGCGAGCTGGCCGAGCACGATGGACACGTACTGGAAGCTGGAGTAGAAGCCCCGCCGGCCCGGGGGTGCGACCTCGGCGAGATACGAGGCGCTGGAGCCGAACTCGCCGCCGACGGACAGCCCTTGAGCCAGACGGGCCAGCACCAGCAGGACCGGTGCCCAGATGCCGATGGTGTCGTGGGAGGGAGTGGCGGCGATGGTCAGCGAGCCGATGCTCATGAGCGTGACCGACAGGGTCAGCCACGGCGGCGGCCGAAGCGGTCGGCGTACGCGCCGAGCAGCCAGCCGCCGAGGGGCCGCATCAGGAAGCCGACGGCGAAGACCACGGCGGTGGACAGCAGTTGGGCCGTCTGGTCGCCCGCGGGGAAGAACACGGCCGCGAAGTAGACGCTGAACGTGGCGTAGACGAACCAGTCGTACCACTCGACGAGGTTGCCCAGACAGCCGCGTACGACATTGGCGGTGACCCGGGAGCGGTCGGGAGCGGGGGAGGGGGCGGGTGGCTGCGACATGGGAAGCTCCGTTGCTCTTGTCGCCTGGGGTGACTGCGGGTCGGGGGCTTTCAGCGCAGGACGAAGGGGTTTCCGGTGGGGGCGCCGATGTTGATCCACACGCTCTTGTCCTCCAGGTAGGAGGCGATCGCGCCGATGCCGTTCTCGCGGCCGACGCCGGAGTCCTTGAAGCCGCCGAAGGGGGTCAGATAGCTGACCGCGCGGTAGGTGTTGACCCAGACGGTGCCGGAGCGGATGCGGTCCGCCATGCGGAAGGCGCGGCCCATGTCACGGGTCCAGACACCGGCGCCGAGGCCGTAGCGGCTGTCGTTGGCGATCTCGACCGCCTCCTCCTCGTCCTTGAAGGGGATGACGGCCAGCACGGGCCCGAAGACCTCCTCCTGCGCGATACGCATGCTGTTGCGCACACCGGTGAAGACGGTCGGCTCGACGAACCATCCGCCCCGTTCCGCGGCTCCGCCGCCGAGGGCGGTCCGGGCGCCCTCCCGCTGCGCGCTGCCGATGTGGTCGAGGACCTTGTCGTACTGGGCGCGCGTGGTGACGGGCCCGACCTGAGTGCTGTCGTCCATCGGGTCACCCATGCGGGCGGTCCGGGCCAACTCGACCACTCCGCCTACGACTTCGTCGTGCACGCTCTCCTGCACCAGCAGCCTGGAGCCTGCGATACAGGTCTGCCCCGTGGCGGCGAAGATGCCGGAGACCGCGCCGTTGACGGCGGCGTCGAGGTCGGCGTCGGCGAAGACGATGTTGGGTGACTTGCCGCCGAGTTCGAGGCTGACGTGCTTGAAGTCGCGGGCGGCGGCCTCGTTGATACGGCGGCCGGTGGCGTCCGAGCCGGTGAAGGTGACCTTGCGGACCAGGGGGTGTTCGACGAGGGCGGCGCCGACGTCCTGCCCGAAGCCGGTGACCACGTTGACCACACCCGGAGGCAGCCCCGCCTCGTGGCAGAGCCGGGCCAGCTCCAGCGTGGAGGCGGAGGTGAACTCGGACGGTTTGACGACGACGGTGCAGCCGGCCGCGAGCGCGGGGGCGATCTTCCACGCCAGCAGCAACAGCGGGGAGTTCCAGGGCGTGATGACGGCGACGACCCCGACGGGTTCCTTCTTCGTGTAGGCGAAGTAGCCCTGCTTGTCCATCGGCGGGACGGTGCCCTCGATCTTGTCGGCCAGCCCGCCGTAGTAGTGGAACCACTGCGGCACGTAGGAGAGCTGTCCGTGCATCTCGGTGAACAGCTTGCCGTTGTCGCGGACCTCGATCTCGGCGAGGCGGCGGGCGTTCGCGGCGATGATGTCGCCGAGCCGCCGCAGCAGGGCACCGCGCGCACTGGCGGTGAGCTCGGCCCAGGGGCCGGTGCGCAGAGCACGGTCGGCGGCCCGTACGGCGTCGTCGACGTCCTGCGCGGTGCCCTGGGCGACCTCGGCCCACGGGGTGCCGAGGTAGGGGTTGTCGGTGGGGAACCAGTCACCGCCGGAGGCCTTGCGGCTCTCGCCGTCGATGAACATCTCGTAGCGCTGCATGGGGAGCTCCGGCCGAGTCAGAAGGTGTTCAGGCCCAGGGAGGCACGAAAGGCGTTCTTGTTGGCGACACCGTCGCGGGGCGGCAGGGCACGGGGTGGTTCGGTGGTGTCGATCAGCACCTGCGCGTACGTCGTCGCCGCGCGCGCCTTGACGCGCTGAGCCAGGTCCTCGGTCTGGGCGAGGTCGGTGATCCGTACGGCGTCGGGGATGCCGAAGCCCCGGGCGACGGCGACGAGGTCGGTGCCCAGGCCGGTGTGGCTGGGCTGCATGCCGGTCTCGCCGAAGTGGGCGTTGTCCAGCACGACGACCGTGAGGTTGGGCGGAAGCCGCACGCCGATCGTGGCCAACGTGCCGATGCCCATGAGGTGTTCGCCGTCGCCGGTGACCGCGACGACCGGGCGGTCCGGCCGGGCGAGGGCGAGACCGAGGGCCAGGGGTACGGCGGCGCCCATCGCGCCCCACAGGTAGTAGGTGCCGGGGCGGTCGCCGGCGGCGAAGACGTCGTAGCTGGGGGAGCCGAGGCCGGTCACCAGCAGGGTGTCCTCGGGGAGCAGGCCGACCAGGTCGGCGACGAAACGGCGGCGGTCCAGCCGGACGGAGGTCATCAGTCGCGCTCCCACTTCTTGCGGCCGATCAGCCTCTGCCCGAGGAGCACGGCGACACGCTCGCCCGCCTCGAACACCGAGTCCAGGGCCGCCTCGACGGTCTCCCCGACATCCTCGGGGCGGTCGGCCCGCAGGACGGTGATGCCCATGAGTTCCAGGGCCTGCTGGGTGGTGCGGCCCATGGGGCCCTGCCAGGGGTTGAACTCGGCGTACTCGCCGCGCATGGTCACCAGCGTCAGAAAGGGGAACCGGCCCATCTGGAGCAGGGAGAACATGTTGACGCAGTTGCCGACGCCGCTGCTCTGCATCAGCAGCACCGCGCGCTGCCCGCCCAGCCAGGCCCCGCTGACGACGGCGACGCCCTCCTCTTCGGTGGTCAGCACCACGTCGCGGATGTCGGGGTCTCGCTGGGCCTCACGGATGGTGTGGGAGTGGCCGGAGTCCGGGACGTAGGCGATCTGCCGGACATCGCGCTTCTTCAAGGCGGCGAAGACGTCCTCCTGCCAGGAGGGTGCCGGGGCATGTGTCTGACTCATTCGTAGCGACTCCGCTGATCGGTCGGCTCGAGGTGCCACACATCATGGGTGCTGATGAATGAGAATAGACAATAGAAAATCGTGATGCCCGCATGCCCCGCTCGCATGCCAGGCGCCGACGGCTGGTCGGCCCCTTCGGCGCTGTTCGTCAGGGGCCTTCGGTCGCAGGGGAGTTGTCGCCGCCCTGTATCCGGGCGGACGGCCATCTGCCCTGTTCCACCGCCGTGTTGATCTGGAGGACCAGCTCGCGCGCCACGATCTCCACCGCGGGCGGGACGCGGGTGAACCGCGGGGTGCCGAGGACGATCGAGCGCCGCACATCGGGTTCGCTCAGGGGTGCGGCGCTCAGCGTGCCCCGCGCGACGTCCTCGGCGATCCCCACTCCGGGCAGGACGGTCCAGCCGTGCCCGGCGCCAACGAGCTGCTTCTGCACCCGCATGGAGTTGGTCTGCATGACGATGTCCATGGCGGCCCCGGAGCGAGCCGCCGCCGCGTCGATCAGCCGCCGCAGGGCGTGCCCCGAGGCGGGCATGACCAGTGGGTGCGCGGCCGCTTCCGCGAACGGAACGGGACGGTCGGCGCGCAGACCGGCGGACGCGGGCGCCACCGCCCACAGCTGCTCCCGCACCAGCGGGCGGGCGTTGAGCGAGGGCGTGCTGTCGAGGTTGTAGAGCAGGGTCAGGTCCAGGTCCCCGTCGTCGAGCCACTGCTGGAGATGCCCGGAGTAGGCGGTCATCAGACGCAGCTCGACACCGGGGTGGGCGCGGGCGACAGCTGTCACCAGGGGCTCGGCGAGCAGGTCGCTGGTGCTCTCCAGCAGTCCGACGGTGACGATGCCGGTCACGACCCCGGGGGCCGGCTGCACCTCGGCACGGGCCCGCTCCAGTTCGCCCAGGGCACGCCGGGCTCGGTCCACCATGATCGCTCCGGCCTCGGTGGGGCGCATGCCCTGCCCGGTCCGCTCGAAGAGGTCGATGCCGAGTTCCTGCTCCAGTGTACGGATCTGCCGGGTCACCGCGGGCTGCACCAGATGCAGCAGCTCCGCGGCGCGCGTGACGCTGCCCACCTCGGCGACCGTGACGATCGCCCTGAGCTGCTTGATGTCCACGAAGGGCCCTTCCTCTCCGCCGGCCGCCGACGCGCGCGGCGGCCATCCGCGGCACGCATGGGGGTATGACGGATTGCTATTTCAATTACGACGTCATGAGTGTTCATGATGGTACGTCCCGAGAGGGGACCCTGACCCACGTGGAGGTCACCACATGAGCGAACGCCCGGAAGCCATGCCGCTCTCCGGCATCACCGTCGTCAGCATCGAGCAGGCGGTCGCCGCTCCCTTCGCCACCCGCCAGCTGGCCGATCTCGGCGCGAGGGTGATCAAGGTGGAGCGCCCGGGAGGAGGTGACTTCGCGCGCCGGTACGACACGACGGTGCACGGCGAGTCCAGCTACTTCGTGTGGCTCAACCGGTCCAAGGAGTCCGTGACGCTCGATTTGAAGGCGGACGCGGGACGGACCGTCCTGGACCAACTGCTCGGCGGAGCCGACGTGTTCGTGCAGAACCTGGCTCCGGGCGCGGCCGCCCGGCTGGGCCTGGGCGCCGAGGCGCTCGCCGAGCGCTTCCCCGCCCTCATCCCGTGCACCGTCTCCGGCTACGGAACCAGCGGCCCGTGGGCCGACCGCAAGGCGTACGACCTGCTGGTGCAGTGCCAGACCGGGCTCGTGTCGCTGACGGGCGACGAGCACGCGTCCGCCCGCGTCGGGGTGTCGGTCGCCGACATCGCCGCCGGGATGTACGCCTACTCGGGCATCCTCACCGCCCTGTTCACCCGGGCGACCACGGGCGTCGCTCGGGCCGTGGAGGTGTCGCTGTTCGAGGCCCTGGCCGAGTGGATGAGTCAGCCCGCCTACTACACCCGTTTCGGCGGCACCCAGCCCCCGCGCCTCGGCACCCAGCACGCCACCATCGCCCCCTACGGCGCCTACACCTGCGCCGACGGCAAGGACGTCCTCCTCTCCATCCAGAACGAGCGCGAATGGGCGGCCCTGTGCGACCGGTTCCTCGGCCTGCCCGGGCTCGCCGCGGATCCCCGGTTCGCCACCGGCGCCGCCCGGGTGGGCCATCGCGCGGAGCTGAACGCGATCGTCGCCGAGCGGTTCGGGGAACTGGGCAGCGACGAGGTGGTGAAGCTGCTCGGGGAGGCGGGCATCGCTCACGCGGATGTGAACGACGTCGGGGAGTTCCTGGCCCACCCGGTGCTCAGCGAACGGGGCCGCTGGCGGGACGTACGGATCCCCGGGGGCGTCGAGGTGCCGGCACTGCTGCCGCCGGTCGACCTGGCGGGCACCGCCCCACGCATGGACCCGGTCCCGGCGGCCGGAGAGCACACCGAGACCCTCCTGGCCGAACTGGGATACGCCCGCGCCGACATCGACCGCCTCAGGGCCGACAGCGTCATCTGAACCACAAGGAGTTCCCTCATGAGCACCCTCGACATCCTGTCCGAGGACGAGCGGTTCGTCGTCCGCACCGTGCGTGACTTCGTGGACAAGGAGGTCAAGCCCGTCGTCCGGGAACTGGAGCACAGCGACACCTATCCCGAGGCCCTGATCGAGCAGATGAAGAGCCTCGGCATCTTCGGCCTGGCCGTCCCCGAGGAGTACGGCGGCACACCCGTCTCCACCTCCTGCTACGTCCTGATCACCGAGGAACTGGCGCGCGGCTGGATGAGCCTGGCCGGAGCGATGGGCGGGCACACCGTCGTCGCCAAGCTGCTGCTGCACCACGGCACGGAGGAGCAGAAGCGCCGGTATCTGCCGAGGATGGCCACCGGCGAGGTCCGCGCCACCATGGCCCTGACGGAACCGGGCGGCGGCTCCGACCTCCAGGCCCTGCGCACGGTCGCCCGCAAGGACGATGGGGGCACCTCCCGCTCGAGCGAAGCCGAGAGTGGGGGAGGCTACCTGGTCAACGGCTCGAAGACCTGGATCACCAACTCCCGGCGCTCCGGCCTGATCGCCCTGCTGTGCAAGACCGACCCCGAGGCCACGCCCGCCCACCAGGGCATCTCGATCCTCCTCGTCGAGCACGGCCCCGGCCTGACGGTCTCCCGCGATCTGCCCAAGCTCGGCTACAAGGGCGTCGAGAGCTGCGAGCTGTCCTTCGACGACTACCGCGCACCGGCCGACGCCGTCCTCGGAGGGACGGAGGGCAAGGGTTTCGCGCAGATGATGAAGGGCCTGGAGACGGGACGCCTCCAGGTCGCCGCCCGCGCGCTCGGAGTCGGCCGGGCGGCCTTCGAGGACGCGCTGGCCTACGCGCAGGAGAGGGAGTCGTTCGGCAAGCCGATCTGGAAGCACCAGTCGATCGGCAACTATCTGGCGGACATGGCGACATCGCTCACCGCGGCCCGGCAGCTCACGCTGTACGCGGCCCGCGAGGCGGACGCGGGCCGACGCGTGGACATGGAGGCCGGGATGGCGAAGCTCTTCGCCTCCGAGGCGGCCATGCGCATCGCCCTCGACGCCGTCCGCATCCACGGCGGTTACGGCTACTCCACCGAGTTCGACGTCGAACGCTACTTCCGCGACGCCCCGTTGATGATCGTCGGCGAGGGCACCAACGAGATCCAGCGCAATGTCATCGCGGGGCAGCTCGTCAAGCGCGGCGGTCTGGAGGCGTGAGGATCCCGCTCACCGCGGTGCCGCCTCCGTCGGGGACGGCACCGCCGGGCTGCCCGGCAGCGGCGTCCGGGCGGGGCGTTCGGCCAGGACGTCCAGGATGTTGTCGACCGCCAGGTCGACCATGGCGGCCCGGGTGGCCTCGGTGGCCGAGCCGATGTGGGGCAGTGTGACCACGTTCGGCTCGGCGACCAGCGGTGACAACTCCGTTCCCATCGGCTCACGTTCGAAGACGTCGAGCCCGGCGGAGTGCAGCCGCCCCTCCCGGACGGCGTGCAGCAGGGCCTCCTCGTCGACGACACCGCCGCGGGAGGTGCTGACCAGGGTGGCCGTGGGTTTCATCGCGGCCAGTTCGCGGGCGGAGATGAGGTGCCGCGTCTCCTCGGTGAGTGGCACGTGCAGCGACACGACGTCGGACTCGGCCAGCAGTGTGGACAGCTCGACCGAGGCGGAGAGGTCGTCGTCGGGCGCGTAGGGGTCGTGGTGGAGCACGCGCATGCCGAACCCGTGGGCCCGGCGGGCCACCGCGCGGCCGATCTGGCCGTAGCCGACCAGGCCGAGGGTGGCTCCGTGGATGTCCAGACCGAGGTAGTCGTGCATCCGGAACAGACCCCAGGAACCCGACGCCAGGCTCGCTGCGGCGGTGCCGACCCGCCGGCGGGCGGCGAGGATCAGGGCGAAGGTGAGGTCGGCGGTGGTCTCCGCGAGCACGCGCGGGGTGTGGGTGACGACGATGCCGCGCTCGGCGGCGGCGGCCCGGTCGACGTTGTCGAAGCCCATGCTCGCCAGCGCGATCACCCGTAGAGTCGGGCCGGCGGCGTCCATCAGCGCGCCGTCCACCGGGTCGTTGCCCAAGGCGAGGATTCCGCTGACTCCGGGTGCGAGCGCGGCGAGGTCCGAGGGTCCGGGCTTGCCGTCGCCGGGCCAGGCCACCCTTTCCGCCGCATCGGACAAGCGGTCCAGGCCGTTGCCGGGCAGGTTTTCACGGGTGGTGAGCACACGCTTTTTCATCTGTGTCTCCGGTTTCGGGCTTCGCATGTCGACCGTGCGGCGTTGTGAAAACGTAGCCGCGGCACTCACCGGGGACAAATAGATGTTTCGTGTGACGCTATTGCGGCTCCTTATTCTTCGTGAGGGGAGTCGTCGTGCAGAGAACCGTCGAAATCCGTGATGAGTTCCAGGAACAGGTCGTGCACCGCCAGGGCGGGTTCCGAGAGGGGCTGGTTGTCCGAGGTGACCAGGGACAGCTTCACCTGGATCACGGGATGCACGATGCGGCGCACCGACAGGGAGCGGACGTCGAGGATGGCGCGCGCGGCCGACCAGGGCAGGACGGTGGCGCCGAGGCCCGCGTCGACGGCGTTGACGAGCGTCAGCGCGGACTCGACCTCACCCGCCACGTTCGGCAGGAGCGAGGCCTGCTGGAAGGCGGCGTCCACCACCTGCCGGATCGTGTGGATGCGGCTGGGCAGCAGCAGCGGCACGTCCTTGAGCTCGTCCAGATCCACCTCGCCCGCTCCGTGCGGGGCCGTACCGCCGGGGGCGCCGATCAGGAACAGGTCCTCCGTGCGCAACGGCTCGAACTGCACGCCCCGCAGCGGACCGGCCCCGTAGATGAACGCCATGTCCATCCGGCCGGTCATGATGGCCTCGCTGATCACACCGCCGAAGTTCTCGTTGATGTGCAGCAGGATGTCCGGGTAGCGCTCGCGCACGCTCTTCAGCAGCGGCAGCGCGAGCGCCGCGCCCAGGCTGTACGGCGCGAGCCCCACGGACACGCTGCCGGCGGGAGCCCGGCCGGAGACCTCCACGGCGGCGTGCGCGAGGTCCACCTGCCTCAGGATGAGCTGGGCGTGCCGGTACAGCGCCCGGCCCGCCTCGGTCGGGGCGACCCCGCGTTTGCTGCGGATCAGCAGCTGCTGCCCGAACTGCGCCTCCAGCGCGGACAGCTGCTGGCTGAGCGCGGGCTGGGCGATGTGCAGGATGTCGGCCGCGCGCGTGATGCTCCCCGCGTCAATGATCTTGATGAACGAGTACAGACGCCTGGTGTCCATGCGGGGCCTTCCACGGGGAGCGGAGCCTCATCGTAGGGAGGGGCCACCCCGAAGCACACCCCCGAGAGGGGTCAGGGGTGTGAGGCAGGTCATAACCGTTCGCGATAACGCCAGATCGAACGCATATTGGCGGTCAAGCGAGCATGGGATTAAGTTGAGCGGAACATCCAGCCCGGATGATTCTCGGGAAATCACCAAGACGTGATGGCATTCCCTTTCCTCGCATTGTCCTTCCCCATATTCTCCCGGAGGACGTCATGACCCCCATGGTTGATCTCGTCGCCGATCTCGGCGAGGGATTCGGCGCCTACACGATGGGCGACGACGAAGCCCTTCTGGAAATGCTGACGTCCGCCAATGTCGCCTGCGGATTCCACGCCGGTGATCCGCGCATCATGGACGCCACCGTCCGGACCTGCGTGCAGAACCGGGTGGCCGTGGGCGCCCACCCGAGCTTTCCCGACCTGGTCGGCTTCGGCCGCCGCGCCATGGACCTCACGCCCGAGGAGGTCCGCACCGACATGCTCTACCAGATCGGCGCCCTCCAGGCGTTCGCCGTCGCGCACGGCACCCGGGTGCAGCACGTCGCCCCGCACGGACGCCTGGGCAACCTGGTCGCCGTACGCGCCGACTACGCCCGTGCCGTCGTGGACGCCGTCGCCTCCCTCGACGAGTCGCTGATCGTCCTCGCCCAGGACGGTGAGCTCGCCGACGCCGCCCGGGCCCGCGGACTGCGCGTGGGCATCGTCGGCATCGCCGACCGCGCCTACCGCGACGACGGGACCCTCGTCCCCCGCTCAGAGCCCGGAGCGGTCATCCACGACCCGGACGAGGTGGCCCGGCGGACCCTGCGCATGGTCACCGAGGGAGTCATCCGCAGCGCCGACGGCAAGGACATCCCGGTCGCGTGCGACACCGTCCTGCTGCACGGCGACAGCCCCGGAGCGATCGCGCTGGCCCGCCGCATCCGCGAGGAACTCCTCGCCGCCGGTGTCGAGATCACCTCGCTCGACAAGGTGCTGAGCGGGACGGGCGCCTGACATGAACGGCAACATCACGATCACGGACTGCGGTGACTCCGCCCTGACCGCCAGGGCCGTGGGCCTGGACGCCGAAGACGCCTGGCGGCTCGTCCACGCCCTGGCCGACGCCCTGGACACGGTCCGGCTCCCCGGAGTCCACGACGTGGTGCCCACCTACGACGCCCTGCTCGTGGAGTTCGACTGCACCGGCACCGACCACGACACCGTCCGGCGGATCGTGGCGCACGAGGCCGCCCGCCTCGGACCGGACCCCGCGCCGGCAGTACCGCCCCGACGCTTCGTCGTGCCGGTCGTCTACGGCGGCGACCACGGGCCCGACCTGCCCGAGGTCGCCCGCCAACTCGACCTGACCGAGAGCGAGGTCGTCGCCCTCCACTCGGGGAGCGACCTCACCGTGCGCTGCCTCGGCGCGCCCGCCGGGGCGCCGATGACGGACGGGCCGCTCTTCCCGAAACCGGTGCCGCGGCTGGCGTCGCCCCGCACCCACGTCGACCCCGGCACGGTCGCCGTCGCCGGCCGGCAGGCGGTCATCTGCCCGATGCCCTCGCCCGGCGGCTGGCCGCTCCTCGGACGCACCCCGGTGCGCGTCCTCGACCTGCACAGCGACCCGATCACCGCCTACCGGCCCGGGGACACCTTCCGCTTCGTCCCCATCACACCCGACGAGTGGGACGACCACGCCGGCACCTCCCTGGCGGCCTGCCATGGCTGACACCCTCACGATCCGCACCCCGGGCATCGCCACCGTGCAGGACCTCGGCCGGGTCGGCCGCTCCCGCTACGGTCTGCCCGCCGGCGGAGCCGCCGACCAGCACTCGGCGCGCGTCGCCAACGTCCTGTGCGGCAACGACGACCGCGCCCCGCTGCTGGAGATCACGGCGTTCGACTTCGCGTGCGTGCCCTCCGCCGACATCCTCGTCGCCGTGACCGGCGCCCCCGCCGACGTGACCGTCGAGGGCGGCGTCCGCCCCCAGTGGGAACCGGTCTCCGTGTGCGCGGGCGAGACCCTTCGCGTCACCGGCATCCGCCGGGGACTGCGCGTCTACCTGGCCGTGCTCGGCTCGTTCGAAGCCGACTACCTTCAGGGCAGCTGCGCCCCCGACACCATCCTGGGATTCGGCCCCGCCCTGAGCAGCGGCGACGAACTCGTGCTGCGCGCGGCCTGTCCGCCCCTCGACCACCCCTTCTCACGGATCCCGCTGTTCCGTCTGAACGCCCCCGTCCCCCCGTTCCCCGCCACCTGGACGATCGACGTCACCGACGGCCCCGACCGGGCCGATTTCGGAGACACCGGAAGCCGGCTGTTCGAGGCTCCCTTCACCGTCAGCCCGCGCAGCAACCACATCGGCCTGCGACTGCAGGGCGACGTGCCCCGCCGCGTCACCCAGGGCGAGATCCTCTCCCGCGGCGTCCCCATCGGCGCCGTCGAAGTGCCGGCGGGGGACGAACTCCTCGTGCTGCACCGCGGCCGCGGCGTCACGGCCGGCTACCCCGTCCTCGCCGTCGTCACCGCCACCGGCCTGTCCGCCCTCGGGCAGGTGCGCCCCGGGCAGAGCATCCGCTTCCGCCACCGCACCCTCGACCAGGCGGTCACCGCCCACCGCGCCCAGCGGGGCGCCGTCGACGCCCTGCGCACCCGCGTCCGCACCGCCTTCGACGCCCTGCGCATCCGCGCTCCCGACCCGGCCTGACGCCCGGCCGCCTCCCCGCCCGTCCCCCTCGCCCGCCCGCACGGAGCCCCTCACCTCGTCCCCAGCCCGCCGCAAGACAGGAGACGCCATGACCACCATGGCCGCTCAGCCAGTCCCCAACACCGTCGACCCCAGAACAGCCCGGAAGGTCACCCTCGCGGGATGCGTCGGCATCTTCGCCGAGCTCTACGACAACGGCATCTTCGGCTTCATGGCCGGAACGCTCGCCGCCGTCTTCTTCCCCGGCTCCGACGACGCCATCATGCTCGTCTTCCTCGGGTACGCCGTCTCCTTCTTCTTCCGCCCCCTCGGCGGCATCATCTGCGGCCACCTCGGCGACCGCATGGGGCGCCAGCGGATGCTGGTGTTCGTCATCATGCTCATCAGCGTCGCCACCGCGGCCATCGGCATCCTGCCCACCTACGCGAGCATCGGCATCGCGGCACCGGTCCTGCTGATCCTGCTGCGCGTCGCCCAGGGCTTCTCCGTCGGCGGCGAGGCGTCGGGTGCGATGAGCTTCCTCGCCGAGCACGCCCCGGAGGGCAAGCGCGGCCTCTACACCAGCTACGCGCAGATCGCCTCCTTCCTCTCCCTGCTCACCGGCACACTGGTCGCCGCCGCCATGACCAGCGGACTCGGCGACGAGCGCATGGAGTCCTGGGGCTGGCGCATACCGTTCCTGCTCGCCGTCCCGCTCGGCATCACCGGCATCTACATCCGCAAGCGCATCAGCGACACCCCCAACTTCAACCGCCTGAAGGAACAGGGCGGCCTGTCCAAGAACCCCCTGAAGGAAGCGTTCACCTCCGCCGAGCACCGCCGCGCCATGCTGCTGGCCCTGTTCATCCCCCTGATGAACGGCTCCGGGTACTACGTCCTGTTCAGCTACATGCCCACCTTCATGAGCAGCGAGCTCGACTTCGGCAAGGTCCAGGGGCTGCTCGTCACCGCCTCCAGCCTGGTCGCGATCTGTATCGCCATCCCCTACATGGGCCGTCTCTCCGACCGGATCGGACGCAAGAAGGTCATCGCCGGCTCGGCGATCGCCATGGCCGTCGTCGGTATCCCCTGTTACCTCCTGATCGGCACCGGCAACCTCGCCCTCGCCGTCGTCGGCGCCTGTGTCATGGCCGTCGTGTTCGCCGGGCACACCGGCGTCATCCACATCCTGCTCGTCGAACTGTTCCCCACCCGCGTGCGCTACTCCGCCTACGGCCTGGGCTACAACGTCTCCTCCGCGCTGTTCGGCGGCACGGCCCCGCTGCTGATGACCTACCTCATCGCCCGGACGGGCAACGTCAACATGCCGGCCTTCTACGCCGTCGTCACCGCCCTCGGCACCCTCATCGCCGTGTCCCGGGTGAAGGACCGCGCCCACCTGCCCCTGCGCGACGCCTGACCGACCCACGCACCCGCACGCCCCCCACCCCAAGGAGCACAGCAGCATGCCCATCTCCGACTACAGGACGGCCCTCGTCACCGGAGCGTCGACCGGCATCGGAGCCGTGGTCGTCGAGCGACTCGCCAAGCACGGCCTCGAGGTCCACGCCGTGGCGCGCAACGCCGAACGGCTCGACGCGCTCGCCCGCGACACCGGTTGCATCCCGCACGCCGTCGACATCACCGACACCGAGGCGCTCACCGCCGCACTGGACGGCCTGGAGATCGACGTCCTCGTCAACAACGCGGGTGTCTCGCGCACCGGCAACATCCTGACCGCCGACGAGTTCGCCGTGGACGAGCAGGTCGCCGTCAACATCCAGGCCGTTCTGCACCTGGTGCGCCTGCTCATGCCCGGCATGGTCGAGCGCGACCTCGGCCACATCGTCAACATCAGCTCCATCGCCGGCGTCTACAACTTCGGCGGCAACACGATCTACCACGCCACCAAGGCCGCCGTGCACACCCTCTCCCGCCAGCTGCGGGTCGACGGCTACGGCCGCCGGGTCCGGGTCACCGAGATCTGCCCGGGGCGCGTGGAGACGGAGATCTTCGGCCGTCTGCTCGGCGACATGGAGGAGGCCCAGCGGCGGTTCTACGACGGCTACGAGTCCCTCAAGCCCGAGGACATCGCCGACTCCATCGAGTTCGCCGTCGACTCACCCCGGCACGTCAACATCGGCCACATCGAGATCCTGCCCACCTTCCAGGTCCCCGGCGGCCTCAACTTCGAGCGCAGGGAGGGCTGATCGCATGAACACGGCAGAGCGGGTACGCCGTATCAAGCCCTCGCCCAGCACGGCGGCAGCCCAGCGCGTGCGCGAGCTGAAGAGCCAGGGCCACACCATCCTCGACCTGACCGTGGGCGAGCCCGACTTCGACACCCCCGATCACGTCAAGACCGCCGCGATCGAGGCCATCGAGGCGGGCGAGACCAAGTACACCCCCGTCAACGGCACCCCGCGGCTGCGCTCGGCCATCGCCGGGAAACTCCGCGAGCGCCACGGGCTGGAGTGCACCGACGCGCGGATCGCGGTCGGCGGCGGAGCCAAGCAAGTCATCTTCCTCGCCCTGATGGCCACCCTGGACGAAGGGGACGAGGTCATCGTCCCCGCCCCGTACTGGGTGTCCTATCCGGACATGGTCCGCGCCAACGACGGCACCCCGGTCGTCGTCGACTGCCCCGAGGCGGACGGCTTCAAGCTCACTCCGGAGCGGCTCGGGGCGGCGATCACCGCGCGCACCCGCTGGGTCGTCCTCAACACCCCCGGCAACCCGACCGGCTCCGCGTACACCACCGCCGAACTGCGGGCGCTCGCCCAGGTGTTGCTGGACCATCCGCAGGTGCGCGTCCTCACCGACGAGATCTACGACGAGATCTGGTACCGCGAGGAGGACGCCCCGTCCCTGGCCGCCGTCGAACCCCTCCTGGCCGAGCGGGTGTTCCTCACCAACGGCGTCTCCAAGACGTACGCGATGACCGGCTGGCGCATCGGCTACGGCGTGGGCCCGGCGGACCTGGTGACCGCGATCAACACGCTGCAGTCCCAGACCTCCTCCTGCCCCTCCTCCGTGAGCCAGGCCGCCGCCGCTGCCGCGCTCACCGGACCGCAGGACTTCGTCCGGGAGACCGTGCGCGTCTACCGCGCACGCCGCGACGCCACCGTGAAGCTCGTCAACGACATTCCCGGTCTCCGCTGCACCGTCCCCGACGGCGGCTTCTACCTCCTGGTCAACTGCCAAGGCACGATCGGGAAGTTCACCCCGTCGGGAAGCCGGATCGAGAGCGACGAGGACTTCGCCCGCCACCTCCTCGACAGCGGGCAGGTGGCGGTCATCCACGGAGCCGCGTACGGCGCGCCCGGCTACTTCCGCATCTCCTTCGCCACGTCGACGGACGTGCTCACCGAGGCCTGCGCGCGCATCGCGACGGCGTGCGCCGACCTGTCCGCCGCCCCCTCCGCCGTTCCCTCCGTCTGAAAGGTCGTCATGATCCGCGTCAGCACGAAGTTCGAGCGGCCGGACGCCGCACTGGTCGAGCGGCTGCGGGCCTTCTCCTCGGCCACCATCCACGAGGCGCAGGGCCGGCTCGGGGCGCTGGACTCGGTCATCAAGCCGGTCGACCACCGCATGTCCCTGTGCGGCCCCGCCTTCACGGTCCAGTGCGCACCCCGCGACAACCTGATGCTTCAGACCGCCATCGCCTACGCCCGCCCGGGGGACGTCATCGTCGTCTCCGCCGGCGCCTACGAGGAGGCGGGCTCCTTCGGGGACGTCCTCGCCAACGCCTGCCGGTCCAAGGGGCTCGGCGGCCTGATCACCGACACCGGCGTGAGGGACACCGAGGACCTGCGCGCCCTGGGATTCCCCGTCTTCTCCCGCAGCATCTCCATCAAGGGCACGGTCAAGGAGACCGTCGGGCCGATGTGCGAGCCCGTCACCGTCGGCGGCGTGCTCGTCCGACCCGGTGATGTGATGCGGGCCGACGCCGACGGCGTGGTCCTCGTCCGCCGCGAGGACGCGGCCGAGGTGGCCGCCGCCTCACAGGAGCGGGTCGACACCGAGGCGGACTACATCGCCGCGTACCGCGCGGGCCGGACCGTCATCGACATCTGCAATCTCGAGCCGCTGCTCGCGGCGAAGGGACTGGTGATCGAGGAGTAGCGGGCGAAGGGTGTGCCGGTCAGGGCCTCGTGTCGGTCAGGGAGATGCGGGCGGTGATGCGCTTGCCGACCGGCTGCCGCTCGATGTCGAGGTCCTGGGCGACGGCCTTGACGATCTCCAGGCCGTGCTGGCCGACGCGGTCCGGGTCGGCGGCCCGGGCCGCGGGCACGGCGGGGTCGCTGTCCCACACGACGACCTCCACCGCGGCGCCCGCGACGCGCAGTTCCATGAGGACGGGACCGGGGGCGTACTTGCGGGAGTTGGTGACCAGCTCGCTGACGACCAGCTGGGTCAGGTCCATGGCACGCGGGGAGACGTCCACGTCGTGCTCCTCCCGGAGCCGGGTGAGGAAGTCGGCCGCGTGGTGCCGGGCCTGGGCGATGCAGCCGTCGTCCCCGCCCAAGGCGTAGCCGACCTGCGTCGGTCGGGCGCCGGGCTCATTGCGGTCCCCGTCGGGTTGCGGCTCCAACAGCATCGTCCTTCAACTCCCCGTTCACGCGCGTGCGTGTACCCCTCACTTTGTCATGCATGCCACGGGCGTGTTGTTCGGCACAGTCGATCGGATGCGTCCGGCCGGGCGAGTGCGGCACAATCGTCGGCACAGACGTTGCACGGGGCAGCCCAGGCGCAGTTGAGGAGACGGTGACCGACAACCAGGGGACGAGCCGGCCGGACCGGCTGTCCATCGAACACTCCACCGTCGACGGCATCCGCGTCGTGACCCTGCGCGGCGAGATCGACCACGGAGTCAAGGACGCACTGCAGCAAGCCCTGTCGCCCCGGGACGGCGATGGCGGGGCGCCCCGGATCGTGGCGGATCTCAGCGGCGTGACCTTCATCGACTCCAGCGGCATCAACGTCTTCATCCACACCCATCAGCGTGCCGACGCCGCCCAGGGATGGCTGCGCCTGGCCGGGGTCCGGGGATCGGTGATGAGGGTGGTCCAGCTCGTCGGCCTGGACTCCGTCGTCGCCTGCCACTCCACGGTCGAGGAGGCCCTGACGTGAGCGGACAGCGGCAGCCGACGTTCGTGCTGGTGCACGGAGCCTTCGCGAACTCCTTCTCCTTCGCACCGCTCCAGGCCGAACTCGGCCTCCTCGGACACCGTTCGGTCGCCGTCGACCTGCCCGGCCACGGATTCGGGGCGACCTACACCCGCGCGTATCAGGCGCCGCAGGATCTCGAAGGGCTCGCCGGAGCGCCCGGCTCGATCAAGGGTGTGACGCTCGCCGACAACGCCGCGCACCTCATCGGGGTCCTGGAACGGGCCAAGCGCCACGGCCCCGTGATCCTCGTCGCCCACAGCCGGGGCGGCGTCACGGCCACGGCCGCGGCCAACGCGCGGCCGGACCTGATCGACCGCATCGTCTACGTCGCGGCCTGGTGCCCGGTCGATCTCGACGTCGGCGCCTACTACGCCGAGCCGGAGATGGCCACGGTCGACGTCGCCGCGCTGGGTGCGGCGATGGCCGGTGACCCCGCCGAACTCGGCCTGCTCCGCGTCAACTTCCGCACCGCCGACCCGGATGCGCTCGCGGCGTTCAAGGCGGCCTTCCTCGCCGACGGCACCGACGAGGAGTTCCTGACCTTCCTGAACACCTTCCAGCCCGACGAGAACCTGGACGCCGGCGCCTCGACCGACCGGGCACAGGCCGCTACCTGGGGCCGTGTCCCGAAGACCTTCGTCCGCCTGGCCGACGACGCGAGCATGCCCCTCGCCCTGCAGGACCGGCTGATCCGTGAGGGCGACCGGCTGACGCCGGACAACCCGTACGACGTCCGCACCCTCCAGGGCAGCCACCTGAAGTGGCTGGTCGACCCGGCGCCGGCGGCCCGGGTCCTGGGGGAACTCGCCATGCCTCCAGACGTCCCGCCGTCATGAGTACGCGTACTCAGTGAGGCCCGCGAAACCACCGATCCGGTCGGCCGGTCGCGATGAGAGGGTCGCTGCATGTCCGCCTCAACCTCCGCCCGCCGGGCCCCTGCTGCCGCCGTGGGGCTCGTCCTCGTCGCGATCCTGACCCTCACCGCCTGCGGTGATCTGCACGCCTCCGGCGCGACGGCCGGGGCCGCTCCCAGCAGGTCCGCCGGGCCCTCGCCCAGTGCTGCCGGGCCCTCGCCCAGTGCTGCCGGAGCCTCGCCCAGTGCTGCCGGAGCGTCGCCGTACGTGGAGCCCGGGGCCGGTGACGGGGCCCCGCACTACAACGAGAACAACGGCCACCGCCGTCCCGGAGAGATGTCCCCGGCCCACGCGAAGGATGCCGAGCGGGAGGCCGATCGCATCAGGCCGGTGCTCGAACGGCTGTGGAAGCGGCGGACGTGGGACCCCGCGACGGTGCGCGAGGCCCTGCTGCGGCTCGGCTACGAGGAGGAGCGCGTCACGCGGGACGGCAAGCGGCTCGGCGGGACGCTCACGGTCACCGAGATGTCCTCACGCTGGAAGGACGACGGTTACGTGACGCCCGAGGGGGCGCAAGTCGCCCTGCGCGTTCACGACGACGCCTGCGTCATGGCGTTCGTCCAGAAGACGAACTTCTCGGCGGTGGCCAACGGCCCGTACCCGGAGAGCGGCTGCTTCGCGCCGCCCTTCGCCCACTGAACGCGCGACTCACCCGTCCGCACGCGCTGGGCAAGGCGTGGCCGGGAGGCGGCCTTCAGGATGGAGGTGCCCGGGACAGCCGTGTGCGTGCGAGGGAGAGGTATGGCGGAGACCGACAGGGCCAGGATCCTCCCTGCCGAGGACGGAAGCCGGCCCTCGCCGCACCCCGGCCCCGGGACCGGCGCGACCGACCTCCGGCGCGTCGGCGCGCACCCCGATTTCTGGTACCCGGTCGCACTGTCCCGGAGCGTCCGGAACAAGCGGGTGGTCGCGACGGCGTTCGCGGGTGAGCGCATCGCGCTCTACCGCGGGGAGAGCGGCACCGTGCACGCGCTGGAGGACCGGTGCGCGCACCGGCAGGTGCCGCTGAGCATGGGCGTCGTGGAGGGCGACACCCTCCGCTGCTGCTATCACGCCTGGGCCTATCGCGGTGACGGCCGCATCTCGCAGATCCCGTATCTGTCCCGCGACGACGGCCGGCCGCCGCGCGGCGTGCGCGGCTACCCCGTCCGCGAGGCCTACGGCTTGGTGTTCGTCTTCCCGGGCGACCCGGACAAGGCGGCCGACACCGCCCTGCCCGAGCTTCCGGCCTTCGGCTCACCGCGGTACAGGACCATGACCTACTCCCGGACCGTGCGCTGCCACTACTCGTTCATGCACGAGAACCTGCTCGACATGAACCACCAGTTCCTGCACCGGGGCGTCGTCGGCAGGCTCCACCCCGAACTGCTGGAACACCGGACCGACGCGCGGTCGGTGGAGGCCCGCTATCTGTTCACCCACGCAGGGGGGAAGCGGAACCGCGGCGCCAGCCTGCTGGCCGCCGAGGGGATCAGGGGCAGCGACTCCAGCGACATCATGACCATCCGCACCGCGTACCCGTACCAGACACTCGACCTGGTCCCGGAGAACGCCGAGCGTCCGGCCTTCCGCCTCTGGGCCGCCTATGTGCCCGAGGACGCCGAGCAGCGCGTCTGCCACACCTACGGTCTGCTGATGATCGAGAAGCCCCGGGTTCCCGGCGCGCTCCAGCTGGCCTGGCCGTTCATCAGGCGTTTCACCGAACGCGTCTTCGCCGAGGACCGCATGGCCGTCGAAGCCGAGCAGCGGGCCTGGGACGAGCAGGGCGAGGACCGCAACCACGAGGTGTTCTCCCTGATCCTGGACGTCCGCGAGGTGCTGCGCTCCAACGGCGTCCCCATCCGGCCCCGAGCCGCCGCGTGCGGCACCGCCCAGGCGTGCGACGGCCTGGCATCGGCGTCCGGCGACACCCGGGCGCCGAGGTAGCCGTCGGGGCGGCCGGCTCGAGGGAACGGGCCGTCATGCGACGATCTCCGCGTGGACTACCCGAACGACCAGGCCCCCGGCGCCCCCGTCCGCTCCGGCATCCCGGAGCACGGCCGCATCCCGAAGTACTACGCGGTCAAGGCGCGGCTGGACCGGCTCGTCGAGGAACTGGGGGAGGGCGGACCGCTGCCCACCGAGCGTGAGCTCTCCGAGCGGTACGAGGTGGCCCGCGAGACCGTCCGGCAGGCGATCCGTGAGCTGGTGCTGGAGGGCAGGCTGCGGCGGCAGGGGCGGGGGACCGTAGTCGCGGGGCCCAAGCTGGAGCAGCCGCTGTCCCTCGCGAGCTACACGGAAGGCGTACGGCGGCAGGGGCGGACCCCGGGACGGAGTCTCGTCACCCTCGACCGCTTCCCCTGCCCGGACGCGCTCGCCGCCGAGACCGGGCTGCGGCGGGGAGAGCCCGTCTGGCACCTGGAGCGCGTGCTGCTCGCCGACGACGAGCGGGTGGGCCTGGAGAGCACGTACGTCGCGGTGGCCCGGGTGCCCCGGCTCGACAGCGACTTCGACCCCGACTCCTCGTTCTACGCCTGGCTCAAGAGCCAGGACATCGGATTCGGCGACGCCGACGAGCGCATCGAGACCGTACTGGCCACGCCGCGCGAGGCGTTGCTCATCGGGACGCCGCCCGCGCTGCCGATGCTGCTGATCCACCGCGTGTCCCGGGACACGGAGGGGCAGCCGCTGGAGCGGGTGCGGGCCCTCTACCGGGGCGACCGGTTTTCCTTCACGACCCGTCTGCACGGCTGAAGGCATCCAGATCTCACCCTCTCCGAGATCACGAAATGATAACGGGTCTAGCCCAAAAGTGGTGGCTGGTTCACGCTGTCGTAGGGAGCCGGACCCATCCGGCCCCCGAGTACAAGGAGCGTGCAGGACGTGAGAGTGACAGTCGTCGGAGCCGGCGTGGTGGGCACCATGCACGCCTGGCAGGCGGTGAAACGCGGCCATGAGGTCGTACAGATCGAGCGCGAGGCGGAGGCGCGTGGCGCGTCCCTGCGCAATTTCGGCCAGATCTGGGTGAGTGGCCGCGCGGGCGGCGAGGAACTGGACACCGCCCTGCGGGCCCGGGAGCTGTGGGAACAGATCGGCGGCCGGGTCCCGGCCCTCGGCTTCCGCCCGAACGGCTCCCTCACCCCCGTGCGCGGCGACCTGGAACTCGCCGTCGCCGAGGCCGCCGTGGCCAGACCGGACGCCGCCGCCCGCGGCTACAAGCTGCTGACCCCCGGCGAGGCCCGCGCCCTGAACCCCGCCCTGCGCGGCGAGTTCACCGCCGCCCTGTACTGCGAGCGCGACGCGGCCGTCGAGCCCCGCACCGCCCAGCTCGCCCTGCGCGCGGAACTGCTCAAGTCCCCGCGCTACCGCTTCCTGTCCGGCCGCGAGGTCCGCGACGTCGTCGGCCCGGGCGCCGTCCGCGACGACCACGGCGACATCCACCAGGGCGACGCGGTCGTCCTCTGCACCGGCGCCTGGCTGGGCGGCCTGGTCCGCGAGCTGGCCGGACCCGGCCTGCCCGTGCGCCGCGTACGCCTCCAGATGATGCAGACCGACCCACTGGGCGAGCCGCTGACCACCTCGGTCGCCGACGCCGACAGCTTCCGCTACTACCCGGCCTACGCCTCCGCCGCACTCGACGCGCTCGAGGCCGGCAGGCCGCAGACCGAGACCGCCGCGGCCCACCGGATGCAGCTGCTCATGGTCCAGCGCGCCGACGGCGGGCTGACCATCGGCGACACCCACGAGTACGAGCACCCCTTCGCCTTCGACACCCTCGAAGACCCCTACGACCACCTCACCGGTGTCGTCGAGTCCCTCCTCGGCCGCCCGCTGCCGAGGATCCGGCGCCGCTGGGCCGGGGTGTACGCCCAGTGCACCGACACCGCCCGGGTCGTGCACCGGCAGCAGGTGCGCGACGGGGTGTGGCTCGTCACCGGGCCCGGCGGGCGCGGCATGACCTGCTCGCCCGCGATAGCCGAGACCACCGCCGAGGAGCTGGGATGGTAGACACACCCGAGGACATCCGACTCGTCGTCCTCGACATGGCCGGTACGACCGTCGCCGACGGCGGCCTCGTCGAGCAGGCGTTCGCGGCGGCGGCAGGGCGCCTCGGCGCGGACCCCGACGCGATGCTGGACTATGTCCGCGCCACCATGGGCGAGTCCAAGATCTCCGTCTTCCGGCATCTGTTCGGGGAGGAGGCGAAGGCCCAGGAGGCCAACCGGGCCTTCGAGAAGGCCTACTCCGAACTCGTCGACGGCGGCCGGGTCGCGGCCCTGCCCGGTGCGCGCGAGGCCATCGAGGCACTCACGTCCCAGGGCCGTACCGTCGTACTGACCACCGGCTTCGCACGCACCACACAGGACGCGATCCTCGCCGCGCTGGGCTGGCAGGACCTGGTGCCGCTGACGCTGTGCCCCGCTGACGCCGGGGGCCGGGGGCGACCGTTCCCCGACATGGTCCTGACCGCGTTCCTCCGTACCGCGGCGGCGGACGACGTCCGGCAGATCGCCGTCGTGGGCGACACCTCGTTCGACATGCTCACCGGGGTCCGGGCTGGGGCGGGCGTGGTCGCCGGTGTCCTGACCGGCGCGCACGACGCGGACGCGCTGCGGGCGGCGGGGGCGCGGCACGTGCTGGACAGTGTGGCGGACCTGCCCCGAGTGCTCGGGTGAGTCGCGGCATCGGCGCACTGCCTGCCGCGAGCCGTCGCGTGTGCCGCGGTCAGCCGGCCGCGTGGTCGACGCGCAGCCGCACCTGCTCCTCCAGCCGCTCGAGGCTGGTGTCCAGCGCGTCGCCGACGGCCCGCTCGCCTGGATCGTGGCCGGCGTCGAAGAACGAGAGGTGCACGGTCACTTCACTGGCTCCGCTGCCGAGACCGGCGACCTGGAGCCATCCCGCGTAGCCGCCCTGGTCCCGGGTGCCCCACTCGATCCGCATCTGATCGCGCCGGGCGCGCAGCAGGGCGGAGGTGTCCTCGTCCGTGCGGTCCTCGTGCACGGTGACGGCGGGCAGTTCCTCGGCCCGCACATGCAGGGCTTCCGGCAGCCAGGAGTCCAGCCGGCCGACGTTCGCGGCCTCGTCGAAGACATGCTCGGGCTGTGCGGGCATCGTGCGGGAACGTTCGTACTCGGTCATCGCGGTACCTGCCTCGCTTCGGGGTCGTACAGCGCACCGCGTTCCCGGCCTGCCAGGACCCAACCGTGAAAGGCCCCGCCCGCACCACGCGGACGGGGCCTTTCACGTCGTCAGAACTTGGGCTGAGGGGACTGCGCCTGGACGAGTTCCTCCGCCTCCGCCTCCGTCTCCACGGACGGCGGCGAGCCCGCCAGGGGCTTGTTCGCCGTCTCCCGCATGCACAGGACGGCGATGACGCCGATGACGGCGGCGCCCGTGGCGTAGTACGCCGGCATGAGGGTCGAGTCGAAGGCGCTGATCAGAGCGGTGATCACCAGAGGCGTCGTACCGCCGAAGAGCGAGGTGGCCAGGTTGTAGGCCACCGAGAGGGAGCCGTAGCGGACGTGGGTCGGGAAGATCGCCGGGAGCGCCGCCGACATCGTGCCGAGCATCATCACCAGGGACAGCCCCATCAGCAGCAGTCCCAGCGCGATGAGGACGACACTGCCCTGCCGGATGAGCAGGAACGACGGCACGGAGAGGAACAGGAAGCCCAGCATCCCCGTCATCAGCAGCGGCTTGCGCCCGAAGCGGTCGGAGAGCCGCCCGACGTAGTTGATCACGCACATCTGCAGGACCATCACGAGGAGCAGGATCAGCAGCCCGTGATTGGTGCCGTAGCCCAGCTCGTCGGACAGGTACGTCGGCATGTACGACAACAGCATGTAGTCGTTGATGTTGTACGCCGCGACGAGCGCGAGGCACAGCAACAGCGGCCTCCAGTACCGGGTGAAGATCCTGCCGAGGTCACCGGTGGCCGAAGTCTCCACGGAATCGGCTGCCTCGCTCGCCTTGACCTGGCCGCCCTCCAGCTTCTGGAAGGCGGGCGTCTCGTCCAGCTTCAGCCGCAGATAGAGACCGATGAACCCGAGCGGCGCCGCCACCAGGAAGGGGATGCGCCAGCCCCACGCCAGCATCTCGTCCGCGCTGAGCACGCTGTTGAGGACGACGACGAGACCGGAGGCCCCGACATAGCCGCCGAGCGTGCCCAGCTCCAGGAAGCTGCCGAAGAAGCCGCGCCGCTTGTCGGGCGCGTACTCCGCGATGAACGTCGAGGCGCCCCCGTACTCCCCGCCCGTCGAGAAGCCCTGCACCAGCCGGAAGAAGATCAGCAGGGCCGGAGCCCACAGGCCGATGACGTCGTGCGAGGGGACGAGGCCGATGGCGAAGGTCCCCACCGCCATCATGATCATGGTGAGGGAGAGGATGCGCTTGCGGCCGACCTTGTCGCCCAGCGGCCCGAAGACCATGCCGCCGAGCGGACGCACCAGGAAGGCCACCGCGAACGTCGCGAAGGAGCTGAGCAGCTGGGCCGTGTCGTTCCCGGACGGGAAGAAGACCTTCCCGATGGTCACGGCCAGATAGCTGTAGATGCCGAAGTCGTACCACTCCATCGCGTTGCCGAGGGCGGCGGCCTTCGTGGCGCGCTTGACCGCCGCGTCGTCGGTCACGGTGATGTCGCTGCGGCGCAGCTTCGGGTGGCGTCGTTTCTCGATCGCGCGGAACAGAACCCGGTGTCGTCTCACAGCCGCGGGATCCACCGACTCGTCATTGTCGGGCGCCGCCATTACGTCGTTCCTTTCGCCGGTCGTTTTCCCAAGCACAACGCCTGCACAGTTCTCGCGCGCTCAAACGCCCGTTCACGTCACAGACGATCTTCCTGGCGTCCGGCCTGTTCCGCTTGCGGGCTGAGGCGTGTGCCCGTCCCCTGGTGGGGGAACGTGATTCCCCGGGTGAAGGTGGGGCCCCGGTGAGAGGAGCCCAGGTGACAGCGTCGGCACAGGAGGCTGCCGGGTACGAGCCGGATCCGCGCCGGTGGCGGGCCCTGTGGGTCACACTGGTGGCCGGCTTCATGAGCCTGCTGGACGTCTCGATCGTGGTGGTCGCCCTGCCCTCCGTCCAGCGCGGCCTGCACGCCTCTCCCGCGCAGGTGCAGTGGGTGGTGTCCGGTTACGCCCTCGCCTTCGCTCTCGCGCTCGTCACCGCGGGCCGCCTCGGTGACGCGCTGGACCGCCGCCGCATCTTCCTCCTCGCCCTCGGAGGCTTCGTGGTCTTCAGCGCGGCCTGCGGGGCGGCCCCCAGCATCGCGCTGCTGGTGGCGGCCCGGCTCGCCCAGGGCCTGGCCGCCGGTTTCATGGCTCCCCAGAACTCCGCGCTCATCCAGCAGATGTTCCGCGGGGCCGAACGCGGTCGCGCCTTCGGGTTCTTCGGCGCCACCGTCGGCATCTCCTCCGCCGTCGGCCCCCTCGTCGGCGGCATGATCCTCGCCCTGGCCGACGGCGCCCAGGGCTGGCGGTGGATCTTCTACGTCAACGTCCCCATCGGCATCCTGGCCGTCCTGCTCGGCCGCCGCCTGCTGCCCCGCACCCGGCGCTCCGGCCGGGGCCATGTGGACCTGCCCGGGGTCGTGCTCCTCGGCCTCGGTGTCCTCGCGCTGATGTTTCCGCTGGTCCAGGCTGGCTCCGGCGGCTTCGGACGGCTGTGGTGGCTGTTCCCCGCCGGTGCGGCGCTCCTCGTCGCCTTCGCCCGACGGCAGCGCCGACTGGTGGCCCGCGGCACCCAGCCGCTGCTCGATCCGCGCCTGTTCACCACCGTGCGCGGCTACGCCGTCGGTGCCGGCGTCGGCACGCTCTACTTCGTCGGCTTCAGCGGTGTCTGGCTGGTCTTCGCGCTCTACTACCAGGACGGTCTGGGCTTCTCCCCGCTCCGGTCCGGCCTCGCCGTGACCCCCTTCGCCCTCGGCTCGGCCTGCGCGGCCGCGATCGCCGGGCGGCTGGTGGACCGGCTCGGGCGCATGCTCACCGTCGGTGGGCTCGCGGCGGTGATCGCCGGCCTGGGCGGCACCGCGCTGCTGCTCCGCTTCGCGCCCCTGGACATCGCGCCCTGGGCGGCCGCCCCGCTGCTGTTCCTCGGCGGCGCCGGCAGCGGCTGCGTGATCTCCCCGAACATCACCATGACCCTGCGCGATGTGCCCGTGCACATGGCGGGTGCGGCGGGCGGGGCTCTGCAGACCGGGCAGCGGCTCGGCGCCGCCGTGGGCACCGCCGTCCTGCCCGGCCTCTTCTATCTCGTGCTCGGCGGGAGCGACGACTACCGGGGCGCCCTCGTCATCGCACTGGGCGCCGCACTCGTCGGCATGGCGGCCGCCCTGGCCCTCGCGACGTTCGACTGGCGGCGCGACCGGCGGAGCCGGCAGGCGCACGGGACCTGCACGGAGGACGTCGCCAACAGCCCGGTGCACGCCCGGCAGACCTGAGGCGCACGCGGCAGGGCCTCACATGGTCTGCGGTTGGGCTCGCCGCGGCGCGTCGTCGTCCAGGTCGCCGCGGACGGCGGCGAGGGCGAAGGCCGTCATGGAGGCCAGGACGAGCAGCGCGAGCGGCCCCCAGATCGCCGGTATCGCCCACATCGGCCAGTCATTGGCCGACTGGGCCCAGAGGGTCAGGATCGCGGTGGCGCCCAGGCCGACACCGTGCCATCGCACCACGGCCCCCGCCTTCGCATGACGCCGGTCGCCCCGCGCGAGGAGCGGCCACAGCCCTCCCACGAGGGCCGTCAGACCGAACGACACACAGGCCAGCGCGCCGCCCAGCCGGTCCTCGGGCCACCCCACCGGGCCGGAGGACGTCTGCTGCCGCCGCCCGTCGGAGTCCCGTACCTCGACGACCCGCCCGTGCCAGATCAGGCCGACGACCCTGTCGTCCGGCTCCAGTTCGGAGACCACGGGATCGGCCCGCAGGAACGTCACCTTCCACGGCTTGCCGGACGGCAGCACCAACTCCGCCTCCGGGGAGGCGTTCCGCTCACCGCGGTTCGTGTCGGCCTCCCGGACCGTGAACTCTTGCTCCCACACGCACCCCGACGCCCGCACCGGAACAGAGGCACAGGCCGGCGCGGCACGGAACTCCCGCTCCCGCTCCAGCGCTCCCCGGATCTCGAGGGCCGACGCCACCCCGAAGACGAGAGCCGCGACAGCGATCACCAGCCAGAGAACGGACCGCAGCGCCTCGCGTCCCGGCGACTCCACCATGTCTCGTCCCCCCGATTCACGCGGCACCCGCAGGTGCATTGGAACACGCCTACGGGTCCGCGCCCAGGCCCTTTACCCGGCGGTGTGGACGCGACGGCCCTCGACGAAGGTCTCCAGGACCCGGGTCGCGGCGATCTCCTCGGGCGGGCCCGCGAAGGGATCGCGGTCGAGGACGACGAGGTCGGCCGACTTCCCGGCGGTGATGCTGCCGGTGGTGTCGTCGAGGTGGTTCACATAGGCGCTGCCCGCCGTGTAGGCGGCGATGGCCGTGCCCAGGTCGAGGCGCTGCTCCGGCAGGAAGGCGGGGGTGCCCCCGGGTGCGTCGGGGGAGATCCGGTTGACGGCGACATGGATGGCCTGGAGCGGATCCGGACTGCTGACCGGCCAGTCGCTGCCCGCGGCGAGGGTCGCGCCGGCGCGCAGCAGATCACCGAAGGGGTACTGCCATCCGCCGCGCTCCGCACCCAGGAAGGGCAGCGTCAGTTCGTCCATCTGCGGTTCGTGCACGGCCCACAGCATCTGCAGGTTGGCGCTCGCGCCCAGGGTGCGGAAACGCGGCAGGTCGTCGGGGTGGACGACCTGCAGGTGCGCGAGGTGGTGCCGCGTGTCGCGGTGGCCGCCCGCCGCCCGGGCGGACTCCACCGCGTCGAGCGCCTCACGCACCGCGCGGTCGCCGAGCGCGTGGAAGTGGACCTGGAAGCCGAGCGCGTCCAGCTCGGTGACGTACTTCCGCAGCTCTCCCGGCTCCACGAAGCTGATCCCGCTGTTGTCCGAGGAGCAGCCGCAGCCGGTCAGGTATGGGTCGAGCAGCGCGGCGGTGTGGTTCTCGGCGATGCCGTCCTGCATGATCTTCACCGTGCCGGCGCGGAACCGGTCCCGGCTCAACTCGTCCCGGGCGGCGGCCAGTTCGGCGATCTGCTCGGCGCCGCGCTCGCGGTCCCACCACAGTGCGCCGACGACCCGGGCGGTGAGCAGGCCCCGGTCGAGGGCGGCCATGTAGGCGGGCGCCGGGTCGGTCATGTTGGCGTACGTGCCGATGATGGCGTCCTGCCAGGCGGTGACGCCGTGGGAGTGCAGCACGGCCTGGGCGCGCAGCAGAGCGGCGAGCTTCTCCTCGGGCGTGGGGTCCGGCAGCAGCCGGCCCACCAGGTGGACCGCGCCCTCCTGGAGCATCCCGGTGGGGTTTCCCCCGGCGTCGCGCTCGATGCGGCCGTCGGCGGGGTCGGGCGTACGGGCGTCGATGCCCGCGCGCTCCAGGGCCCGGCTGTTGACCCAGGCGCCGTGGTGGTCGCGGTTGGGCAGGAAGACGGGGCGGTCCGGGACGATCGCGTCGAGGGCGGCGGCGGTGGGGGAGCCGCCGGGGAACGCCTCGAGGGACCAGCCGCCACCAGTGATCCACTCGGCGTCCGGGTGCTCGTCCGCGTACGCCCTGATCCTGCGCCGGTACTCGGCCGGGTCGACGGTGTCGCCGAGATGGCACTGGCCGAGCTCGATGCCCGCGCCCAGCGGATGGACGTGGGCGTCCTGGAAGCCGGGCAGCAGCAGCTTCCCCGCGAGGTCGACGACCTCGGTGCGCGGCCCGATCAGCTCGCGCACCTCGTCGTGGCCGACGGCGGCGATCCGCCCGCCGCGCACGGCCACGGTGGTGGCGCGGCTGCGGGCGGGATCGACGGTGTGCACGGGGCCGCCCGTGAAGACGAGGTCGGCCGGTCCCGTGGCGTGGGGGTGCGACATGAGGGTGAACTCCATGGGGGTGGGTTCAGACCGCCGTGCGGTCCATCGGGAGGGTGAGGGCATCGGCGTCGGTGCCGTGCCCCGTCGTGAAGTACGGCGAGCGCCGGACGTACTTGGCCACGGCCGCCATGCCCAGCCCGGCGAGCACGATCACGGCGGGCAGCGAGAACATGAACCAGCCGTTGTCCGGGCTCAGTTCGAAGTGATCGCTCATGGTCAGGTAGGAGTATCCGAGGTAGCCGCCGAGGCCCAGCAGCACCAGCCCGGCCACGGCGGGCACACCGACGGCGAGCAGCGCCTCGCGCGGTCCGTCGTGACGCGCCGAGCGGAAGCGCACGGCGCAGGCGAGCGCGGTGAGGCCGTAGTAGAGGGCGACGATCAGACCGATGGCGTTGACGGCGGCCAGCAGCATGTCGCTCAGCTTGGGGATCGCGAAGGCGAACAGGGCGATCACGGCGGCGACGGTCATCACGAGGGCC
The DNA here is from genome assembly GCF_045040895.1 of Streptomyces purpurascens. Classification (NCBI taxonomy): domain Bacteria; kingdom Bacillati; phylum Actinomycetota; class Actinomycetes; order Kitasatosporales; family Streptomycetaceae; genus Streptomyces; species Streptomyces purpurascens. The sequence goes on from NZ_CP108341.1 coordinate 8,427,620, forward strand.
GTGCCGACGGCGGGCGTGCCGTACCGCGGATGGATCCGGGTCCACACCGGCCCCATGGTGCGGTCGCGGCCCATGGCGAGCAGTCCCCGTGCCGTGGGAATCAGAGTGGCCTGCACGGAGGCGACGGCGGAGAACATCAACGCGACCAGGGGCAGGGTGGCCCAGGGCTCGGCGGCCAGTTTCGCCCCGAGGTAGGGGAGGGCCTGGGGGCCGTTGCGGACGAGTTCGGCCAGGCTCATCTCCCGCTGGAAGGCGACCGAGGCGAAGAGGAACAGGCCGAGCATGGCGAAGAGGGCGATGAGACCGCCGCGGGCCGAGTCGTCCGGGCGCTTGGTCTCCTCGGTGACGCTGAAGGCCGCGTCCCAGCCCCAGAAGAAGAACACCGCGAGGACCATGCCCTGGGCGAAGCTGGTGCCGCTGGAGATCTCGAAGGGGTTGAACCAGGAGAAGGAGAAGGCGTGGTCGCCGGTGACCAGGGCCCAGCCGCAGAAGCCCAGCAGCACCGCGTACTCGAAGACCAGCAGGACGAACTGGAACCGGGTCGCGGCCCGCATCCCGGTGACGGCCAGGGCCGTCAGGGCGAGGAGGATCACCAGCCCGACCGCCGTGCTGACGCCGGTGGACGTCGGATCGAGGGCGATGCCGGCGAGGCTGCTCAGGCCGGCCTTGTTGGCGAAGAGCAGGACGACCGAGCCCATGATCGCGCTGGTGTAGGCGCAGAAGATGACCGAGCCGACCAGCGTCACCCAGCCGGTCAGGAACCCGGGCCAGGGGCCGAGGGATCTGCCGACCCAGACGTAGCCGTTGCCGCAGTTGGGTTCCGAGCGGTTGAGACGGGCGTAGGCGGTGGCGATGCCGAGCACCGGCAGGAACGCCAGGAGCAGGAGCGCCGGGGCCTGGAGGCCCACGACCGTCGCGATCGTGCCCATGCCGATGGCGATGCTGGTGGTGGCCGCGGTGCTGGACGCGGCGATGGCGACACCGTCGACGACACCCAGGGAACGGCGCAGCGTGGTGGTCGGACTCGAAGGGGCGGACGACATGGAGGGCTCCTCGGGGGAAAGGGTCGGGAAGAGCCGCGCGGGAATGCGATGGAACAACCGGTGTCCACATTGGGTCAACCCTGTTGACGTAACGCGGGGGCGGGCCCTTCACTGAACGGAGTCGGCAGGGCAGGAGAGGAAACCGGTCATGACCACCCGTGTCCCGCAGGAGCGCAAGCGCCGCCGGCCCACCCGTTCCGGGGTCGTGCTGTCCGAGCAGTTGATCGTCGAGACCGCCCTGCGCCTGATCGGTGAGCACGGCCCCGAGGCGCTGAGTGTCCGCCGGCTCGGCGCGGCCCTGGGCTGCGACCCGACCGCTCTGTACCGCTACTTCCACGGCACCGACGACCTGGTGCTCGCCATCGCCGACCGGATCATCGGCGACGCGATGGCCGGCTTCGTCCCCAAAGACGACTGGGTGGCCTCGCTGCGCGAGATGGCCCTGAGAGTCCGCGCCGGATACCTCGCCCATCCCCGGGCGGCCGCCATGGCCGCACACCGGGTGACCCGGCGCCGGAACGAGATCCACGCCGTGGACACCGGGATCGGCCTCCTGCTGAACGCGGGCTTCGCACCGGCCGACGCCGCCCGGCTCTACCTGGCCTTCATCGACACCGTGCTCAGCCACGCCGCCGCGGAGGCGGCGTTCCACGCCCTCCCGCGACAGCAGCGCGAGGCCGACCACCGGGCATGGCGGGACGTCTACCAGGACCTGGACCCGGAGACCTACCCGTCCCTCACCGCGGTCCGCCCCGAGCTGCCCGGCATGGCGGACAGCTCCTTCGAACAGGCGGTGGATCTCCTGCTGGAGGCCCTGACGGCCCGGGCTCCGGCGGGCCGGCGCTCCCCCCGCTGACCCGGGACGTCAGAGTTCCAGGACGAGGGACCCCACGGCTGCCCGGGACGCGGGCCGGGCGTACCCGGCCTCGAAGGCGTCGAGGGCGTACCTGCTGTCGATGACGGGTCGCAGCCGGCCCTCGGCGGCCAGGCGGCCGAGGTCGTCCAGGCCCTCGGCGATCTCCTCGCCGGAGTCGCCGTGCACGCCGTAGCCGGTGACGACGCGTGCGCCGGCGAGGAGGTCCATGATGCCGACCGTGGCCTGCCTGCCGCCGGTGAAGCCCAGCGAGACGACCGTGCCGTGCCGGCGGACGGAGCGGATCAGTTCGCCGAGGCGCGGGCCGCCGACCGGGTCCAGGGCGATGTCGACGCCCTGGCCTTCGGTGAGTTCGGCGATGGCCTCGTCGGGATTCCGAGAGGAGGAGTCGACGACCGCCGTCGCTCCGGCCTCGGCTGCCCGGCGCGCCTCGCGCGCGGAGGAGACCAGGGCGACGGGCCGCGCCCCGAGTGCCCTGGCCGTCCGCGTCACGGCGTGACCCAGTGAGCCGGTGGCCCGGGCACCAGGGCGCTCTGCCCGCTCTGGACCTTCGCGGCCTTCTCGAGGGCCAGATAGGCGCCTTCCCGCCGACCCGGGCCAGACCGTGTGCGCCCACACCGCCGAACCGGGCTCCGCCTCCGCCCAGGCCCTCGCCCTCCTCACCAGCTGGAGCGCCCCCGAGGCCCAGCGCAGCGACGGCACCTCACCCGCCTCCCGGGCAGGAGTCCACGAGATGAGAACCGTTGCGAGCGCCCTGTCACATGGTGTCCGACAGGGCCGCGATGCCCGCGTCGAAGGTGATCGGCGGCTCGAACTCCAGGTCACGGCGGGCGGCTTCGACGCTGAACCAGTGGGGGTGCACGAGCTCGGCGACGAGGAAGCGGCTGAGTGCGTGCGTCCGGGGCAGACCGGTCAGCCGGAGGACGGTCTCGCTGGTGGCCGCGGCGGCGTGGGCGAGCGGGCGCGGGACGGTGCTCCAGACGGCTCGGCGTCCTGCCGCACGCAGGAAGCGGGCGGTGATGTCGCGCAGGGGGAGGGGCTCGTCCTGGGTGATGAAGTAGGCGCGGCCCCCGATGGGCCGGCCCTCTCGGAGCCGGTCCAGAGCGAGCAGGTGGGCGTGGGCCGCGGTGTGCAGGTGGGTCGTGTCGACGAGGTTCGTGCCGTCGCCGGGCATCACCAGCCGGCCCGCGCGCACGGCACGTGCCAGGGCCGGGGCGAAGTGCGGGTCGCCGGGGCCCCAGATGATGTGGGGGCGCAGGGAGACGGTGGCGAGGCCGGGGCTGTCGGCGGCCAGGACGAGGGCTTCCGCGTGTGCCTTGGTGCGTGGGTAGGCGGCCAGATGCCGACGGGGGTAGGGACAGTGCTCGTCGGCGTTCTCCAGACCGCCGGGCCGGAAGACGACGCTGGCGGTCGAGGTGTGGACGAGCGTGCCGATCCCGTGGGCGCGGCACTGGTCGATGACGTTGCGGGTGCCGAGGACGTTGGTTCGCCAGTACGGCCTGAGCGGGCCGCTGACGCCGGCGAGGGCGGCGTTGTGGATGACGGCGTCGCAGCCCGCGAGCGCACGGGAGACGGCGGCCGGATCGGCGAGGTCTCCTTGGTGGTGCCGGACGCCGAGACCCTCCAGGACGAGGCTCGGGCGGCGGCCCAGGGAGGACACCGGGGTGCCGCGGGCGACGAGCCGCCGGCAGATCTCCTGCCCCAGAAACCCGCTCCCGCCCGTGACCAGGACCCTCAACGCAGGCCTCCCTTCCGGTACGTGGAGGCAAGGGCGGCCAGCCGGGCACGGTCGATCTTGGAGTTGTGCCGGATGTCGGTCGGGAAGCGAGGGTGGAACAGCACGGTGCCGATGCGGCGGCCGTGCCGGTGGTCGCCGAGGGCGGCACGCAACGCGTCCAGGACCGCGTCCTTGCGCACGCCGGGCTCGGGCTCGATACAGAGCACCGCCCGCTGGCGACCGGCGGGGCCGACGCCGACCACGGCGGTGCGCCGGACGCCGGCGGCGGTGTCGGCCGTGGCCTCGATGTCCTCCGTGGTGAGGGTGAAACCATCGCCGGTGACGAGGTGGGCCTTGCGGCCGAGGTACCACAGGCGCCCTTCGTCGTCGAGGCGTCCCAGGTCGCCCGTGCGGTGCCACAGTGTGCCGTCGGCGACCGTCCTGGCGGCGGCGGTGGCGTCGGGCCGTGCGTGGTAGGCCGGGCTGACGACGGGCCCCGCGACGGCGATCTCTCCCAGCCCCGTGGTGTCCGGGTCCAGGATGCGCGCGCTGATGCCGGGCAGCGGCCGGCCCAGGCAGGTGCCCGCGTGGCCCGGAGGCGGCTCGATGCGCAGCGAGCTCAGCGCGTCGGCGTCGATGGCGGCGACGGGCAGGCACTCGGTGGCGCCGTAGACGCTGAGGATCTCCGCCTCGGCCGGCAGGGCCTTCGCCAGGCCCTCGGCGAGCCGCGGGCGCAGGGGTGCGCCGAAGGACAGCACGCGGCGGACCGACGGCAGTGTCAGGCCGTGGCGGGCGCAGTGCCCGGCGATCAGACCGAGGACCGCCGGTGAGCCGAGGACGAGGGTCGCCCGGTGGCGCAGCAGGGGGCCCACGAGATGTCCCGCGGGTGTGCGGGCCGGGGCCAGGTGGTCGACCTGCGGGGCGACGGTCGTCAGGCCGAGGAGCGGGCCCAGCGCGGCGAACGGCAGGAAGCAGGAGAGCAGGACGTCGCCGGCCTCGGGACGGAGCACGGCGTCCAGGGCGCCGAGTTGTCCGGCCAGGGTGCTGTGGCGGTACTCGACGCCCTTGGGCCGGCCGGTGGAGCCGGAGGTGAAGGCGATCATCGCCAGGTCCTCGGGCCGGGGTTCCGGGACCCGCGGAGCCGGGCCGCTGCCGTCCGGGATCGCCAAGGGCAGGCTCTGTCCCAGGAGTTGACCCCGGCCGGGGAAGTCGCGGCCGGTGACCAGGGCCGTACGGACATGGCCGCGGCCCCAGCCCAGGGCCCGGCGCGCCACATGTGCCAGCGGCTCCCCGATGAAGACGCCGGGGGCGATCTCGTCCAGGCAGCGCCGCACCTCGGCCCGCGGCTCGATCAGCACGGGAACGGCCCCGATCGCGGTCAAGGCGTATACGGCCGCCACGAGTTGGCAGACGTCCCGCGTCATGACCACCGCTTTGTCGCCGCGTCGCACTCCGGCCGCCCGGAGAGCGCCGGCGGTGCCGCCGCAGCCGTCCAGCAGCTGCGCCGCCGTCACCTCCCGCGCGGACAGGGCACCGGTACAGCGGACCAGCACGGTGGCTCGCGGCCGCTCGGCCAGCCGGGTCAGTCGGGTGACGAAGCTGTCGGGTGCGGCGGTCATCGCTGTCCTCGCAGGAAGTCGCGGATGTGGACGCCGAGTTCGTCTCCGGCGTCGTCCATCACCAGGTGGCCGGCGCGCGGGAAGCGGTGGACGACGGCGTGCGGGTGGCGGCGGGTCCACTCGTCGAGGACCAGCGGTGTGAAGACCGGATCGCGCATGCCCCAGCCGATGAACATCGGCAGCCGCCCGAGGTCGTCGGCCCCGTCCGAGGGGGTGAGCAGCCGCCAGGCCGCGTCCCCGGGATCCCGGGGGATGGCGCGGACGAAGTCCACGATCGCCCGGCGGTTGTCCCGGCGGGCATGGGGCAGCAGGTAGGCGCGCCGCTCGGCGGCGCTGAGCCGGTGGGTGACGCCGAGGCGGACCGTGGCCCGGGCGAAGGCGTTGGTGGTGTGGACCGCGGCGGCCACGGGCCGGTGGTCTCTGATCCAGCGCAGGTAGAACGGCAGCCGGTAGCCCTCGGGCCAGTGGAAGGCGATGGTGTTGAGGACCACCAGGCGGGAGACGACGCCCGGGTTGCGCAGGAGCCAGGAGACGCCGAGCGGGCCGCCCCAGTCGTGCACGACGAACGTCCAGCCCTTCGGCGGGACGCCCTGGGCACGGACCAAGTGGCGGTAGAGGGCGTCCAGATGGTCCAGTTGGCTCAGGTAGCGGGCCGTGGGGTCGGACGGCAGCGCCATGGGCTGCGACAGGCCGAGGCCGGGCAGGTCCGGGGCCAGGCACCGGGCGTGCGGGACCAGGGCGGGAAGCAGTTTGCGCCAGGCGTAACTCCAGGTCGGATTGCCGTGCAGGAACAGCAGCGGTTCGCCCGTGCCGACGTCGAGATAGTGCTGCCCCGTCGACGGCACGAGCCGCCAGTGCTCGCGAGCGGGGTAGCCGGGGAGCAACTGCTGCAGGACGGAAGAGCGCGTGGCGGCGGTCGTGCGCCGGTTCCCGGCGGTCACCAGCGGACCAGCGCCAGACCGAAGCTCATGCCGCTGGCCAGGCCGAGCATCGCCACGGTGTCGCCCGGTTCGACGCGGTCGGCCTCCCGCGCCTTGACCAGTTGCAGGGGCAGGGAGGCCGCGGCGCAGTTGCCGTGCTCGGCCACGGCGGGCATGCACCGGTCGGCGGGCAGGGAGAGCTTGTCGACCATCTCCTGGTACTGAGGCACACCGATCTGATGGAAGGCGATGAAGGCGCTGGAGCGGACCGCGTCCAACTCCCGCTCGGCGGCCTGCTGGAGGAACTGCAGGCCCTCGACCGCGGTCGTGCGCAGCAGGTCGCCGTTCAGCCGGATGGTCAGGTGCTCGTCGTCGAAGGCCCGCGGGTGCATGGAGCCGCCTCCCAGCACGGTGCAGGCGTTCCAGGCGGTGGAGTCCGCGGCGAACCGGAGCGTGAGCACTCCGGGGTCGTTGTCCCCGGCGGGCCCGGCGGTGAGCAGCATGGCGGCGCCGGCGTCGGAGACGGTGTAGCCGGGCATGGCCCGCAACAGGGCCTCGTGGTCGGGGACGTGCCAGCGCGTGACCATGGATCCGACCTCGCCGCAGGCGATGAGCACCGTGCGGTACCGGCGGGTGGCGATGAACGCGCCGGCCACCTCCATCGCGTTGAGGACGCTGTTGCAGGCGTTCGTCACGTCGAACACCGGGCAGGTGGCGCCCAGTTTGGCGGCCACCAGATGCGAGGTCGACGGTTCGAGCATGTCCTGGCTGGTGGCGGCGAACAGCAGCAGGTCCACCTCGCCGATGGTCACGCCGGCGTCGGCGAGGGCCTTGCGGGCGGCGGCGGCCGCGAGGTCCGAGGCACACACTCCCTCGTCGCAGGCGTGGACACCGCGCACACCGGTGATGTCCTCGAGAAGGCCGGGCGGCGGTACGTAGGGACTTCCGGCGGCGGCGATCCGGGCCCGGATCTCCTCCATGGTCCGGTAGCGGGACGGCAGATGGACGGCGGTCGCCGTCAAGCGGGCACGCGGGGCATCGAGCACCGCGCCACCGTAACGGCCGGTCACGCACCGTGACCCCAAGTTCACTCGTTTGCCGGACGAGACCACACCAATGGGTGAAACAGGCCTTGGCCGCCGGGCCATCAGGGCAGTGTCACCCCGCTCGAACAGGACGAACAGGGGACCAGGGGGCGGGTCATGGGTGTGGGACGGGACGACCGGTCGGTTGCGGTGGTGGGCGTCGGCTGCCGGCTGCCGGGCGGCATCACCGACCTGGACGGGCTGTGGGCGGCCCTGCGGGACGGGCGCGACCTGATCGGGGAGATGCCGGCGGACCGGTTCCCCAAGGGCCGGTTCGTCGATCCCGGAGCCGTGCGCCCCGGCCGCAGCTACACGGCCGCCGGGGGCTTCCTCGACGACATCGCGTCCTTCGACGCCGCGTACTTCGGCATCTCGCCCAAGGAGGCGGCGCACCTCGATCCGCAGCAGCGGCTGTTGCTGGAGATGGCCGCCGAGGCGCTCGACGACGCCGCCGTCCCGGCCGAGGCGCTCGCCGGGTCCGACACCTGTGTGTACGTGGGCGTCTCCGATCCGGCCTACGGCACCTTCCTGACGATGATGGAGGACCACACCAGTCCGCACAGCATGCCCGGCGCCACCCTGTCCATCGCGGCGAACCGGCTGTCGTACGCCTTCGACCTGCGCGGCCCCAGCATGGCGGTCGACACGGCGTGCTCCTCGTCGCTGGTGGCGCTGGACCGCGCCTGCCGCACCCTGCGGGAGGGCACCAGCCGCGTTGCCCTGGCAGGCGGCGTCAACGTGCTCATCAACCCCTACTCGTACGCGGGTTTCTCCTACGCGGGCATGCTGTCGCGGCAGGGCCGGTGCGCGGCCTTCTCCGCCGGCGCCGACGGCTTCGTACGGGCCGAGGGCGGCGCGGTACTGGTGCTGAAACGGCTCGCGGACGCGGTGGCCGACGGAGACCGGATCCACGCCGTCCTCGCCGGCACCGGCAGCAACTCCGACGGCCGTACGAACGGTATGACACTGCCCAGTTCACAGGCGCAGGAGGCGCTGCTGCGCGCCGTGTGCCAGGAGGCCGGGATCGTCCCGGACGACCTCGTCTACTTCGAGGCGCACGGCACCGGCACACCGGTGGGCGACCCCGCGGAGGCCCGGGCCATCGGCCGGGCCCTCGGCGCGCCCCGCGGTAACGGCCCGCTGCCCATCGGGTCGGTGAAGTCCAACCTGGGCCATCTGGAGCCCGCGGCGGGCATGGCCGGTCTGCTCAAGGCGATCCTGGTGCTCCGCCACCGGAGAGCACCCGCGTCCTTGCACGCCCTCCCGCTCAACCCGGCCATCGACTTCGACGCGCTCGGTCTCGCACCCACCGTGACGCCCGTGGAGTTGCCCCGCTCGCAACGGGCCGCGGTGGGGGTGAACTCCTTCGGTTTCGGTGGTGCCAACGCCCACGCCCTCCTCGTACCACCACCGCCGGTGCCGTGCGGAGCAGCGCCGACGGACAGGCCGGTGCCGGTGGTGGTCTCCGCGCGATCGCCCAAGGCACTCCGGCAGTTGAGCACGCGCATGGCCGAGCGGCTGCGCGAAGCGGCACCGGAGGAGTTCTACGACCTGGCCCGCACCAGCACGCTCCGGCGCAGCGCCCACCCGCACCGTGCCGCCGTACTGGCCGGCGATCCCCGCCAGGCGGCCGACCGCCTGGAGAGCCTGTACACCGACGCGCCGTCCCACGGGGCGGTGACCCGCAGGGCCGAGCGGGGCGCCGTGGCGTTCGTCTACTCCGGCAACGCCTCCCAATGGCCGGGCATGGCCGCCGACCTGATGGCCGGTGACGCCGTCTTCCGTGCCGCCGTCGAGGAGGCCGACGCCGCGCTGGCCCCGTACCTGGGCTGGTCCGTGACCAAGGAGCTGGAGCGCCCCACCGCGGCACGCTGGGCGCGCACGGAGATCGCCCAGCCCGTGCTGTTCGCCGTACAGGTGGGCCTGACCGCGCTGCTGGCCTCCCAGGGCCTGCGCCCGCGTGCCGTCGCCGGGCACAGCGTCGGCGAGGTGGCCGCCGCTCACGCGGCCGGGGCGCTGACACTGGAGCAGGCCGCTCTGGTGATCAGTCTGCGAAGCCGCACCCAGGCCGCCACGGCGGGCCGCGGCCGGATGGCCGCCGTCGGCCTGGCCGAGGACGCCGCCCGCGCGGAACTGGCCCGCTTCGGCGGTGCGTTGGAGATCGCCGGGATCAACAGCGACCGCGACGTCACGATCGCCGGCGACCCCGACGCGCTGGCCGCGCTCCGCCTCGAACTGACGGCCCGCGACGTCTTCTTCCGCGAACTGGATCTGGACTACGCCTTCCACAGCCGCGCCATGGACCCCATCGAGGAACCGCTGTGCTCGGGCCTCGCCGGTCTGACTCCCGCCGAGGCACGCGTACCGTTCATCTCCACCGTCGCAGGGACTCCGCTGACAGGGCGAGAACTCGACGCGGCGTACTGGTGGCGCAACGTACGCGAGCCGGTCCGCTTCGCCGAGGGCATGGCCCGGCTCGCGGACGAGGGCATCGGCATCGTCGTGGAGATCGGCCCGCACCCGGTCCTGCGCCCCTATCTGCGGCGTACGGGTCTGTCGTACGTGCCGACGCTGCACCGGGACGGGGACGGGCCGCGTGAGACCATGGCCGCGGTCGCCGCCCTGCTCGCGGCCGGCGCCGAGGCGGACTGGCAGGCACACTTCCCGCACCCCGGCCGGGTCGCCGACCTGCCCGCCTACCCCTGGCAGCGCGACCGGCACTGGCACGGCACCCCGCAGAGCCTCGTCCTGCACACCAGCGGCACCGGAGCGCTGGACCACCCCCTGCTCGGCGAACGCCTGCCCGCACCCCACCCCCTGTGGCACGGCACCGTCGAGCCTCAGCTCGTGCCCTGGCTGGGTGACCACCGCATCGGCGCCAGCGTCCTGCTGCCCGCCGCCGCGTACGTGGAGATGGCTGTCACCGCCGGACTGCGGGCGCTGGCCCGCCCGGTGGAGGTGCGGCACCTGGACATCTCCCGCCCGTTCGCGATCGACTGGCCCGACCCGGCGGGAGCCGCGCTCCAGACCGCCGTGACCCCGTCCGACGGCATGCTGACCATCAGCACGCGCGAGACCCGCGACGCCGAGGTCCAGCCGGTCGTCCGCGCCCAGGTACGCACCCGGCTGAGCACCGCCCCGGGTCCGCTGGACATCGCCGCGGTCAAGGCGCGCTGCTTCCGCACCGTCACCGGCCCGGACCACTACGAGCACTGCCACCGTGTGGGCCTGGAGTGCGGTCCCGCGTTCCAGCTCCTGCGGAGCCTGGATGTCGGAGACGGCGAACTGCTCGCGTGGTACCGGCTCGACCACCCGGCCGACGCCTACACGGTCCACCCCGTGCTGCTGGACGGACCGTTGCAGGCCACCGTCGCCCTCGCCGAGCAGCCGACCCGGGAAGCCGCCGGCTACCTGCCGTCCTCCTTCGGAGCGGTACGGGTGTGGCGCACCCCCGCGCAGGAGGGCGTCGTCCATCTGCGGCGGCGCGGCCGCAGTGCCAACGAGGTCTGCTGGGACATCACCTACGCGGACCTCGACGGCACCGTCACCGCCGAGATCGAGAAGTGCCGCACCCGGCGCGCCCGCCTCAGCGACCACGCCCCGCTGACCGTCCAGCGCACCGTGCTGCACGCGGCCCCGCACTCCTCGCTGCCCGCCCCGCCGTCCCCGCTGCCCGCTCCCGCCGAGGTGGCGGACGCGGCCCGGGCGCGCATCGCCGCCGCCCGCACCGAACTGGAGGAGAGCGGCCACGCACCGTTCACCGCCGCCGCCGAACGGGCCGGCGCCCACTGCTGGGCGGCGGCCCTGCGCGGCCTGCTGCCCCACCCGGACGAGCCCTTCACCATGCCCGACCTGGTCGGCCGGGGCCTCGTGCCCCGGCACCGCAGGCTGGTGCGTCTGATGCTGCCCCTGCTGGCAGAGCAGCGACTGGCCGAGGCCGACGGGGAGGCATGGCGGCTGACCGACGTCCCCATGAGCCCCGAGGCGGCCCTGCGGAGCCTCACGGAGGACCACCCCCGCTTCGGCCCGGCAGCGCTGCTGATCAACAGCCAGCTGCGGCACCTGCCCGAAGTGCTCCGCGGCACCGTCGACCCGCAGGACCTGCTGCCCGTCGGAGAGAGCTTCCTCGAACAGTGGCAGGAGACCGCGCCCGCCCACCGCTTCACCCACCGCGTGGTGCAGGCGCTGCTCGACCGGATCGTCCACGACTGGCCCGCCGACCGGCCGCTGCGCGTCCTGGAGGTGGGAGCGACCGGCACGGCCCTGACCGCCGCCGTGCTGCCGCTGCTGCCGGCCGACCGCACGCGCTACACCTGTACGGCCCCGTCCAACACCTCCTTCGCCCGCGCCCGGCACCGCTTCGCCGCCTGCCGCTTCCTCGACCACCGCACCCTCGACCCGGACGCCGACCCGGCCGTCCAGGGCTTCACGACGGGCGGCTTCGACCTGATCCTGGCCGGCGACGCCCTGCACACCGCCGCCGGCCTGACCGCCGCGCTGGAACACCTGCGCTCGCTCCTCGCCCCGGGCGGCCACCTGCTCGCCACCGAGCGGCACCACGATCGGCTCGACGCCCTGCTGCTGGGCGGCCTTGAGGCCCTGTGGAAACGCGGTGACCGGGCCCTGCGCCCCACCACCCGGCTGCTGCCCCGCGACGCGTGGACGCCCCTGCTGGAGCGGTGCGGCTTCACCAGCCCTTGGCAGACGGGGCCCGCGGACCACTCGGTGGTGATGGCCGCCGCGCCCCGGGAGGCAGCGGACGCGCCCCGGGAGGCAGCGGACGCGTCCCGAGGGGCGGCGGACGCGCCCGCCCTTCCCGCCCCACTGCCCGGCGAGGCCTGGGTCGTCGCCACGGAGAACGACACCGAGACCCCGACCGCGAGGGAACTGGCCGCACTGCTGGGCCCGGCCGCCCTCCTGCCGGCCGTCACCGACACCGCCGCGTGGACCGCGGCACTGCCCACCGAGGCCGCGCCACGCGTCGTCCTGCTCCTGGCCGAGCCCGACCCGGAGCGGCTCGTCGACCGGACCACCCACCGCGCGGCCGTCCTGCGCTCCCTGGCCGCCGCCTGCCGGACCCTGCCCGAAGGCAGGGCCGTACACGTGTGGTTGGTGACGCGCCCCACCGGATTGTTCCCCGCCCCGGAACGCCCCGCGCACCCCGAGGACGCGGCCATCTGGGGCGCGGCCCGCACACTGGCCAACGAACAGCCCGGCCTCGGACTACGGCGTATCTCCCTCGACCGCACGGCGGACCCGGCAGCCGACGCCCACCGCCTGGCCACAGAGCTGCTCGTCGCGGGCCGCACTCCTGACGAGAACGAGAACGAGAACGGGAACGGGAACGAGGGCGCGGTCGAGGACGAGGTCGTCCTCACACCCGCCGGCCGCTTCACCCCTCTCCACGTCGAGCACCCGGCCGACGAGCCACCCGCCGTCCCCACCGGCGGGCCCTTCATCCTCGACGTCCGTGACCCCGGACCGGCCCGGCGCCTGGTCTGGCGCGAGACAGCCGTCCCGCGGCCCGGCCCCGGTGAAGTCGCCGTCGAGATGCGCGCGGTCGCACTGAACTACCGCGACCCGATGCGTGCCAACGGCCTGCTGCCCCCCGAGGCGGTGGAGGACAGCGGGCTCGGCCGCGGGCTGGGCACCGACGGTGCCGGCATCGTGTGCGCCGTCGGACCCGGAGTGCGCGACCTCGTGGTCGGCGACCGGGTCTGCGGCCTGATCTCCGCGGCCCTCGCCTCCCACGGTGTCGCCTACGACTACGGCCTGACCAAGATCCCCGACGGCATGGGTTACGCCGAGGCGGCGACCTTCCCCGTCGCGTTCCTGACGGTCCACCACGCCCTGGTCGACCAGGCACGCGTGGCTCCCGGTGAGACGGTTCTCGTGCACGGCGGCGCAGGCGCCGTGGGACTGGCCGCGCTGCAGTGCGCCCACGCCCGGGGCGCCCGCGTCATCGCCACCGCCGGTACCGAGACCAAGCGGAACCTGCTGCGCAGCCTCGGGGCCTGGCGCGTACTCGACTCACGCGGCCTGGACTTCGTTCCGCGCGTCCGCGAACTCACCGAGGGCCGGGGCGTCGACATCGTGGTCAACTCCCTCAGCGGCGAGGCGATCGCCCATGGGCTCGACCTGCTGCGCCCCAACGGCCGCTTCGTCGAACTGGGGAAGCGGGACATCTTCGGCAACAACACGCTGCCGTTGCGTCCCTTCGACCGCAGCCTGACCTTCATCGGCTTCAATCTCGACCACGTGGTGCTGGACCGCGACCGTGGCTCCCGTCTCGTCGCCGACGTCCTGTCCCTCATCGAACGGGGCGTGTACCGGCCGCTGCCGCACACCGTCTACCCGGCCGCCCGGGTGGAAGAGGCCTTCCAGGTCCTCCAGCACTCCCGGCACATCGGCAAGGTGGTCGTCTCCTTCCAGGCCGATGAGAGCCCCCTGGACGAACCCGTGCCCGTCCAGCCCGCGCCCCACCTGCCCGCCCTGGACACCGACGGCACCTACCTGGTGACCGGCGGGCTGAGCGGTTTCGGCGCGGCGACCGCACGTCGGCTGGCTGACCACGGCGCCCGGCACCTGGCGCTGGTCTCCCGCCGCGGCCAGGCCGGCCCCGAGGCCCCGGCCCTCCTGGACGACCTGGCCCAGCGCGGCGTACACGCCACGGCCTACGCCGCCGACGTCACCGACGAGGTGGCTCTGCACCGGGTCATCGAGGCGATCGACGCCACCGGGCACCGGCTGCGCGGCGTCGTACACGCCGCGATGCACCTCGACGACGCGCCCCTGGCCGACCTCACCGACGAACGGTTCACCGCCGTCCTCGCCCCCAAGGCGGACGGCGCCGCCCGGCTGGACCGCCTCACCGCGGACCACGACCTGGACCTGTTCCTCACCTACTCCTCGATTGCCACCGCCGTCGGCAACATCGGCCAGGCCCCCTACGCGGCCGGCAACGCCTACCTGGAGGCACAGGCCCGCGCCCGCCACGCCCACGGGCGTCCCGCCACCGCCCTCGCCTTCGGCCCCATCGGCGAGACCGGATACGTCGCCCGTCACGCCATCGGCGACGCCATGGCCGACCGGGGCTTCCAGCCCCTCACCGTCGCCGAGGCCCTCACCACCGCAGACGGCCTGCTCCGGCCGGACACCGACGTGGCGGGCATCGGCCGCTACCGCTGGGCCCGCGCCCGCCGCCTGCTGTCCACCCTGGCCGCCGCCCGTTTCACCGGCCTCGTGCCGGCCGACGCCGCCCCCGGACCGGAAGGCCGCGCGGAGCTGCTGCGCGAACTGGCCGCCCTGACCCCCGACGAAGCCCGGGCCGCGATCACCCGGACCCTGGCCCGGCTGCTCGCCGCCGTTCTGCACAGCGACCCCGAGGACCTGGACCCCGCGCGGCCCGTGACCGACTTCGGCCTCGACTCGCTGCTGAGCACCGAGTTCCTGGTCCGCGCCGGCGAGCACTTCGACGTCCGCCTCGCGGCCACCGAGCTGATGAGCAGCGACCGCACCCTGACCCACTTCGCACAACTGGTGCACAGCAGACTGGACCTCGCCTAGCAGCAGTCCCGCACAGCGCGCCGCGGCGGCCGTCTCCGCAAGGGGAAACGGCTGCCGCGCCGCCTGCGTTCACACCACCTCGGCCCGCCCCGGGTTGTCGTCAAGGAAGCCGCCCGACTGGTGCTGCCACAGCTTCGCGTAGGCGCCGTCGATCGCGAGCAACTCCTGGTGGGTGCCCTGCTCGACGATCCGGCCGCGGTCGAGGACGACGAGCTGGTCCATGGTGGCGACCGTGCTCAGCCGGTGCGCCACCACCAGCGCCGTCCGCCCGTCCATGAGCCGCCACAGCGCCTCCTGGACGAGCAGCTCGCTCTCGGAGTCCAGGGCGCTGGTCGCCTCGTCGAGCAGCAGGATCGGCGCGTCCCGCAGGATCGCCCGGGCGAGGGCGACGCGCTGGCGCTGACCACCGGACAGCTTGATGCCGCGCTCGCCCACCATGGTGTCGAAGCCGTCGGGCAGGGCGTCGGCGAACTCGGTGACATGGGCCGCCTCGGCCGCCTGGCGGATCTCGGCGTCGGTGGCGTCCGGCCGGGCGAACGCGATGTTGTCCCGCAGGGTGCGGTGGAACATCGCCGGGTCCTGCGGCACATAGGCGATCCGGCTGCGCAGATCGGCCTGGCGCAGCCGGCTGATGTCCTGACCGCCGATCAGGATGCGGCCCGCGTCGATGTCGGTCATCCGCAACAGCAGCCGGGTGAGCGAGGTCTTGCCGCCACCGGACCGGCCGACCAGGCCGAGCTTCGCCCCGCTCGGCACGGCCAGGTCCAGCCCGTCGAACAGTGGTCGGCCGCCACGGTGTGCGAAAGTCACCTTCTCGAAGCGGACGTCGGCCGCCCGGGTCCGCAGCGGCTCCGGCGCCGGCGGGTCGAGCACCGTCGGCGGCGTCAGGAGCAGCTCGGTGAACTGCGCGGCCTCCGTCATCGAGCTCTCCAGCCGGCGGTATATCTGGTTGAACTCGAACATGATCCGGGTCGCGTTGCCGTAGTAGGCGAACGCGACCACGATCGCCTCCACGCCGTGCGCGCCCCCGGCGAGCGTGATCGCGAGCAGCAGGCCCATCGCGTTGGTGAGCACGGACATCGGCGCGACCAGTGTGTCGATGCGCAGGTTGCCGTAGTCCCACGACCGCACGGTGAGCCGGCGCGACACCGCGACCCGGGAGCGGTGCTCGGCCGCCTCACTCTCCTCCGCGGCGAACGCCCGTACGGTGTCCATGTTCATCAGGCTGTCGGCGACATGGCCCGACACCCGGGCGATCGCCTCCTCACGCTGGTCGACGAGCCGCTGGCGGCGACGGATGAGCGGCACGACCAGCACCGCCGTCAGCGCGATCATCACCAGCAGACCGACGACGAGCAGCGGTTCGTAGCGCCACAGCACCACCGCGCCGAACGCCAGCGGCACGAAGCTGCCCACGACCTGGAACGTCACCGTGTCCACGAACTGCTCGAAACGCGAGGCGAAGCTCAGGACCCGCTTGGTCAGCGAACCGGCGAAGTTGTCGTGGAAGAACGCGGCGTCCTTGGCGAACAGTTCGTCCATCCCGAGCACGTACAGATGCTCGATGCCGAGGGCGTCGAGACGGTTGAGGCAGTGCAGGGCGACGCGCCACAGTGCCTCCGCGAGCAGCAGGACGCCGGCGAAGCCGAGAACGTACGGCAGTGCCGAGTCGACCGTGACGTCCTGGTCGCCGGCGATGTCGCCGACGAGCTTGGCGACGATCAGCGGCGCCACGTAGTTGATTCCGATGTTGCCCAGCGCCATGAGCAGCATCGCGGGTACCGTCAGCCGGCGCAGCCGGGCCAACTCCCGTCCGTAGTAACGAAGTGCGAGTAAGACCGAGCGCTTGCCCGGCTGAACCCTGCGAGAATCAGGCGTTTCCATCCCACCCCTGTGTCGTCCTGTGGCAGCCCGCCACGCGCTCACGCGGGCAGGGGCCATCGCCGCAACGAATGTGTGGATTTCGGTCGAGTCCGGCAGTGTCCCGCGACGGCGACCGCGGCGTCCAAGCGTTTTCCGGCCGGGCGGTGGTGCGCGGGGGAGCGCTTAGGGGTGCGGCGTGGGGATGGGGGGCCGGTGCCGACCCGCTCAAGAGCGGCGAGGCCGGCGCCGGCGGCCTCTCACAGGCCCGTACGGGTGAACGTCACGTGCGTGACTCCGCCGGGCGAGGAGGTGGCCTCGACCTCGTAGTCCTTCTCGACGTCCTGCAGCCCGTCCCAGAGGCGTACGCCGCGGCCGAGCAGGATCGGGACCACCGTGAGGTGCAGGTGGTCGATGAGCCCGGCGGCGAGGAAGTCGCGGACCACGGTGGGGCCCCCGCCGATGCGTACGTCCTAACCGCCCGCTGCCTCGCGGGCCGTCTTGAGTGCCTCGGCGGGCGAGGTGTCGAGGAAGTGGAACGTCGTGCCGCCCTCCATCTCGATCGACGGGCGAGGGTGATGGGTGAGGATGAAAGTCGGTGTGTGGAACGGCGGGTTCGGCCCCCACCACCCCTTCCACTCCGGGTCGTCGTGCCATCCGGGGTATCCGAACTTCCCCGCGCCCATGATCTCGGCGCCGATCCCGGGTGTGTGCTGCCGTGCGAAGGCATCGTCGAGGCCTCGGGTCCCGCCGGACTGGCGAGTCATCTCATGCCAGAACCGGGTGGCGAACATCCACTCGTGGAGCCTTTCGCCGGCATGTCCGAACGGGGCCTCACGGCTCAGCCCCTCACCGGTGCCGAAGCCGTCGAGCGAGATGGAGAAGTTGTGCACGCGAGCGAGTGACATGGCCGGCCGATCCCTTCCTTCTCGAAACGTCCCTGTGCCCAATGTTCCAGGTCCCGGCGACCACCGCAGAGCTAGGCCGTGTCTTAGGAAGCGGGTGACTCGTGGGCGGCGAGTTCTTCGGCCAATTCCATGCAGCGCAGGCGGGCCGGGGAGAAGTCGTAGGGCATCTTTCCTGTGGCTTCGAATACGCTCATGGACTCTTGCCCCCTGCCAGAGCTTTGGCCGGCCTCGTCCTCACCCTCATCAGCGGTAGCGGGGTGCAAAGTGTCCCAGGAGTCGAAGAGCGCGTCGTCGCTGTCCGCCAGGTCGGAATCCTCGATAACGGCTTGCAGCGCCTTTTCGAAGGCGTGCCGTTCGGCAGCCACCCGGGCCACGCGGGGGTCATCGACAGCGATCGTGTCATCGAGTGCCTCCTCGGCGGCATCAATACGGTCGGATTCCTCCCGCAGATCCGGGTGAGTGGCCAGGGCGATGAAACGGGTGGCCTGGACGGCCGCACCGAGCGGGCTGAAGATCCGCTCGGTGACCAGCAGGCTGTCCAGGTCCGCCTGGCGCAGGGAGCCCTCGGGCAGGCTCTTGAGGCGGCTGGTGACGAAGTCGGAGAGCAGACCCATCCTGCTGCCCTCGGTACGCATGCGCTGCACGGCAGTCCGTTGCCGCCGCAGTTCTGCTTCCTGGGCGACGAGGGTTTCCTCCAGCCGTTCCAGGATGCTCGCGATGCGGTCATCGCTGTCGGCACCGGCGGAAGCCGTGTCGGCGAAGGCGTCACGGATGTCGTCCAGGGCGATCCCGGCGTCGGCCATCTTGCGGATCCACAGCAGCCGGATCATGTCTTCGTAGCCGTAGCGGCGGCGGTCGTCGCCGCCCCGCGCGGGCTCGGGGAGCAGGCCGATCTCGTGGTAGTGACGGATCGCCCGCGGTGTGGTGCCGACGAAGGCCGCCGCGTCACCGATCTTGACCTGGCGCGGCGGGATGAAAGACGAATACATGAGCAGGGGCCTTCCTCGGTGGGGCGGGACGTGAGTCCACCGGACCACATACCGCTACGGAAGGTGCAACCCGAGTCACTCCGCCCGGCACCCGTATCGCTGCGACCGTCCCGGCGAGCTGCCTCTGCTCGACATGTACCTCACCGGCGTCACCCTGCGCTTCGCCCGCGACAGCGTGCGCGCCCACATCCCCGACGCCGCCGAGCCGCCGGGCGGGTCATGACATGGGGCTGTTGTCCGGGCGCAGAGTGAAGACCTGGTCGAGGCCCACGAGCGTGAGGACACGCAGCAGGTTCGCCGGTACGCCGACCAGGACGATGTCGGCACCGGCGGCCAGGGCGTGCTGGCGGGCGGCGAGCAGGGCGGTGATGCCGGTGGAGTCGCAGAACTCGAGGCCGGAGAGGTCGAGGACCAGGCACTGTCCCGGTGTCAGGGAGAGCCGGTCGACCTGGAGGCGCAGTTCGGGGGCCTGGTCGTAGTCCATTTCGCCGGCCACGTGCAGAACGGGTCCGGTCGCGGCGTCGCGGTGGCTTATGGTCAGCGTTTTCATGAGGGGAGGCTCGTTGCGGGGCGTATGAGGGAGGTGTCGGCGGGGACGCCGAGGGCGAGCAGGGCGGTGTCGTCGTTCAGTCCGTCGCCGAAGCCGTCCAGCAGCCCGGTGAGTGCGGTGATCACCTCGCCCGGGGCGGCCGGAGCGAGGTGGGTGCCGAAGCCCAGCAGGGTGTCCTCGCCGTACAGGTCGTCGCGGCCGGGGCCGGTGCGGGCCTCGGTGAGACCGTCGGTGTACAGCACGATCGTGTCGCCGGCCGCCAGGACCGTCTCCACGGTGCTGATCGGTGCGTCGGGCAGCACGCCGACGAGCAGGCCGCCGGGGGTGTGCAGGAACTCGGCGCCACCGTCGGACCGCAGCACGAGCGCCGGCGGATGACCGCCGGAGGCGAGGCGCACGACCGTCGGACCGTGCTCCCCGCCGGGCTCGACGATCCCGAAGACGCAGGTGCAGTAGCGGGGGTCGCCGCCGGCGGTGTACCGCTCGTGCAGTACGGCGTTCAGCGTGGCCAGGGCAGCGGCCGGATCCGGGTCGTGGTGGGCGGCGGCCCGGAGGGTGTAGCGGGTCAGCGAGGTGAGGGAGGCGGCCTCGGGGCCCTTGCCGCACACGTCGCCGAGGAAGAACGCCCACCGGTCGCCGGCGACGGGGAACAGGTCGTAGAAGTCGCCGCCGAGCTGGTCCGGGGCGGCCGTGTGGTAGTGGACGGCCGTCTCGAGACCCGGTACGTCGGGCAGGGAGTCCGGCACGAGGGACCGCTGCAGCACGGCGAGCGCGTCGGCCAGCCGGGCCCGGTCGGCCTCGGCCTGCCGCCGGGCCTCGTCCGCCTCGGCGTGGGCCCGCTCGGCTTCCTTGCGGCGGTGCAGGAGTTCCGTTTCGTAGGAGCGGCGGTCTGAGGCGTCGAAGACGGTGACACGGATCAGCAGGGGTTCGCCCCGGGTGCTGTACTTGACCACCGCGGAGACCAGGACCGGCAGCCGGCCATGGCCCTGGCGCTTCAGGTCCAGGGCGATGCCCCGCAGCTCGCCCTGCATGCGCAGCAGCGGAGCGAAGTGCGTCTCGTGGTACAGCTTCCCGCCGACGGTGAGCAGGTCGGTGAAGCGCTTGTGGCCCACCACGGCCTCGCGTTCCAGGCCGAGCCAGTCCAGCAGCGTGGTGTTGATCTTGGCGATGGTGCCGTCCATCAGCGTGGACAGGTAGCCGCACGGTGCCGACTCGTACAGGTCCTCCGCGCTGTCCTCCAGCAGCGCGGTGAACGCCGCGTCCGTGCCTGTTGTGCCTCCGGTCCCGGCCGGCTCGGGCGCGCCGTTCGTGCGGCACATCACTTCAGGGACTCCAGGAAGTCGAGGATCGCCTCGGCGGTGGCCTCCGGCGCGCTCAGCTGCGGGCAGTGCCCGGTGGCGTCGAGGGTGACCAGGCGGGAGGAGGGGATCGTCGTGTGCACATAGGCGCCGACCTCGCGGGGCGCGATGGCGTCCTGCTCGCACTCCAGTACCAGGGTCGGCATGGACACGCCCTTGAGGTCCTCGCGACTGTCGGTCAGGAAGGTCGTACGGGCGAAGACCCGGGCGATGTCGGGGTCGGTGGCGCAGAAGCTGTTGGTCAGCTCCTGACCCAGCTCCGGCCGCTCCGGATTACCCATGATCACCGGGGCCATCGCGGACGACCAGCCCAGGTAGTTCGCCTCCAGGGAGTCCAGCAGCTCGTCGATGTCCTCGGTGCTGAAGCCGCCGCGGTACCCCTCGTCGTCGATGTAGCAGGGCGAGGGCGTCACCATCACGAGCGCCCCGATCCGCTCCGGCGCGGCCTGCGCGGCCAGCACCCCGACCATGGCGCTGACCGAGTGCCCCACGAACACCGCCTGCCGGAGGTCCAGCTCCTCGCAGACGTCGACGACATCGGATGCGTAGCCCTGGAGCGAGGAGTACCGCTCCTCGCTCCAGGCCGACAGGTCCGATCCGCCGGAGCCCACGTAGTCGAACAGCACCACCCGGTACCGCTCCGCCAGAACCGGCACCACCAGGCGCCACATGTTCTGGTCGCAGCCGAACCCGTGTGCCAGGACCAGCACCGGCGAGTCGTCGCGGCCGATGACGTTCACGTTGTTCCTGCGGCGGATGTCCATGTCGCCATGCTCCCACCTTGACCAGCACGGTTCGACGGCAGGCCGGGTAGCGCCATGGTCGTCTTCGGCGGGCGTGGACGATGTCGTGTGCCGTGACCGGGCCGGCATCGGCCATCCGAATGGGTGATGCGGCCGGTTGTGCGTGTCTCGCCCGGGTGAGGAAGATCGCCCTCCCGCGCCTCAGCTCCCCGAGCTCTCCCGCACGATGAGCCGGTGCCCGGCCACATGGTCGCCCGGCGGCGCGGTGTCCGGGGCGTCGATCCGGGCCAGCAGCTGGGCGACGGCGGCCCGGGCGATCTCCTGCTTGTCGGGGGCGACGGTCGTCAGGGTGGGGACGCTGAAACGGGAGGCCTCGATGTCGTCGAAGCCGACCACGTCGAGCTCGCCCGGCACGGAGCGGCCCAGCTCGTGCAGGGCCCGCAGCGCGCCCAGGGCGAGATGGTCGTTCAGGCACAGCAGCGCGTCCGGGCGGGGGTCGCGTTCCATCAGCGCGACGGCGGCCCGCGCGCCGTCCCGCCAGTGATAGGCGTCCACCCGCACCACCAGGCCGGGCTCGAAGGGCAGGCCCGCCCCTTCGAGGGCCTCGCGGTAGCCGTCGGTGCGCAGCCGGTCGGTGCCCTGGCGGCCGTGCAGGGCACCGCCGACCACCGCGATGCGCCGGCGGCCCCGGGACAGGAGGTGCTCGGTGGCCTCGCGCGCCGCGCGCACGTTGTCGATGCCGACGTGGTCGGTGCCGCCCTCGGCGGAGCGCTCGCCGAGCAGGACCACGGGCAGGCCCCGGTCGCGGACGGCGAGATCACGCGGCTGCAGGGAGAGCGGACTGAGGATGACGCCGTCGGAGAACTGCGCGTCGAAACCGTGCAGCGCCGCCAGCTCCCGCTCGCGCACCGCCCCGGTCTGGTGCAGCAGGACGGTGTGCCCGCGCCGGTCCGCCTCGGCCATGACGTGCTTGGCCAGCTCGGCGAAGTAGGCGACGTCCAGCTCCGGGACCGCCAGCGTGATCATGCCGGTGCGGCCCTGGCGCAGTTGCCGCCCGGCGATGTTGACGCGGTAGCCCAGGGCCTCGATGGCCTCCTGGACGGCGGCGCGGGTCCGCTCCGAGACATGCTCGAAGTTGTTGATCACGTTGGAGACGGTCTTGGGGGAGACGCCGGCGTACTCCGCCACGTCCTTGATCCTGGGTCTGGCCGCCACGCTGTCCCGTCCTTCCGACTGCCGAGATCGTACCGACTCCGCTCCTCGGGTCGTCCGGTGGGTTTACATCGATGTAAACCCATGGTGCCATGGGCATCGACCGGCACACGCGACACAAGGAGCCCCATGGACGTGCCCCGCCCCGAGTACCCGAGGCCACAGTTCGTCCGTGACGCCTGGCTGAACCTCAACGGCGCGTGGCAGTTCGAGATCGACCGGTCGGACACCGGCCTGGAACGCGGACTGGCGACGCGCGAACTCGAGGGCACGATCGTCGTCCCGTTCTGCCCGGAGTCGGAGCTCTCCGGGGTCGGGGACACGGACTTCATGGAAGCGGTCTGGTACCGGCGGACCGTGACCGTGCCCGCGGACTGGGCCGGTTCCCGGGTGCTGCTGCACTTCGGGGCCGTGGACCACGACACCACCGTCTGGGCAGGCGGCCGTGAAGTCGCCCGGCATCGCGGCGGCTTCACGCCGTTCACCGCCGACCTCGGCGAAGTCGCCGTCCCCGGCGAAAAACTGACCATCGTCGTACGGGCCCGGGACAGCCGTCACGGCGTCCAGGCGCGCGGCAAGCAGGCGACCTGGTACGCCAACTCCCACTGCCACTACACCCGGACGACCGGCATCTGGCAGACCGTGTGGCTGGAGCCGGTCCCGCGCACCGTCGCTCTCCGGCGCCCCCGCATCACGCCCGACCTGGCCTCGGGCTCCTTCTTCCTGGAACTCCCGCTCTCCGCCAACGCGCCCGGCCACCGCGTCCGTGCCACGCTCGCCGACGGCCGCGGGGACGTCGTCGCCGCCGAGGTGCGCGCCGACCTCGACCTGTGCCCCCGGCTCGTCCTGCCCGTGCCCGCCGACCGCCTGCGCGTCTGGTCACCGCGGGACCCGCACCTGTACGACCTCACCCTGGAGGTCCTCGACGCGTCCGGCGCGGTCGTCGACACGGCGCACTCCTACGCCGGTCTGCGCTCGGTCGCCGTCCACGGCAAGCGGCTGCTGCTGAACGGCGAACCCGTCTTCCAGCGGCTTGTCCTCGACCAGGGCTACCACCCGGACGGCCTGATGACCGCACCCACCGACGCCGACCTCGTCCGGGACATCGAACTGGGCCTGCGCGCCGGCTTCAACGGCGCCCGTCTGCACCAGAAGGTCTTCGAGGAGCGCTACCTCCACCACGCCGACCGGCTCGGCTACCTGGTCTGGGGCGAGTTCGGCGACTGGGGCTGCGAGACCGGCGTACGCGACGACAACCAGCGCCCCGACGCCTCCTACGTCACCCAGTGGCTGGAGGCCCTGGAGCGCGACCACTCCCACCCCTCGATCATCGGCTGGTGCCCGCTGAACGAGACCTACCAGCCGCTGCACGACCGCGTCACCCGGCTCGACGACGTCACCCGGGCGATGTTCCTGGCCACCAAGCAGGCCGACCCCACCCGCCCGGTGATCGACGCGTCCGGCTACGCCCACCGGGTACCGGAGACCGACGTCTACGACTCCCACTGCTACGAGCAGGACGCCGACGCCTTCGCCAAGACGATGGAGGGTCTGGCGCAGGACCGGCCGTACGTCAACCAGGCGCCGGACGGACGGCCGTGGTCGGTGCCCTACCGCGGGCAGCCCTACTTCTGCAGCGAGTTCGGCGGCATCTGGTGGGACCCGGAGGCGGTGGCCGGCACGGCGGGCGACGACCAGGACTCCTCGTGGGGTTACGGGCAACGGCCCCGCAGCGCCGAGGAGTTCGTGGCCCGCTTCAACGGCCTGACCGGCGTACTGCTCGACGACCCGGACATGTTCGGCTACTGCTACACCCAGCTCACCGACGTCTTCCAGGAACGCAACGGCGTCTACCGCTTCGACCGCTCCGAGAAGGTCGACACCACGCTCCTGCGCGACGCCCAGACCCGCCCGGCCGCCTTCGAGAACGCACCACAGCGTCAGTGATTGCAACGATGCAAGGAGAAAACGCTCATGCGCTTACGATCCCGGAGTCCACTGCTCGCCGTCCTCCTGGCCCTGCTGCTCGGGCTCACCGCCGTCCCGTCGGCGGCCGGCGGCGCCGAGGAGACCAAGGCCGCCGCCGGCACCTTCCGCAACCCGCTCAACCCCGGCCCGGACCCGTACGTCTCGCACTGGAAGGGCAATTACCACCTCACCACCACCCAGGGCGACAGCATCCGCATGTGGCGCTCGCCCTCGCTGAGCACGCTTCTCACCGCGGACCCGGTGACCGTGTGGAAGGACAGCGACAGCTCCCGCAACCGCAACATCTGGGCGCCGGAGTTCTACCGCTTCGGCGACCGCTGGTACCTCTACTACACGGCCGACGACGGGGTCGACGAACACCACCGGCTGTACGTCCTGGAGTCCGAGCGGGACGACCCGGCGGGCCCGTACCGCTTCAAGGCGAAGCTCACTCCGCCCAACCACGCCGACAAGTACGCGATCGACCCCGGTGTGTTCCAGCACAACGGCCGTCTCTACCTCGCCTACGCCGGCCTCAACCAGTACCAGCACAACGGCCTCAACATCGCCCCGATGTCCAACCCCTACACCGTCTCCGGTGACGCCGTCCCCCTGGACGCCGCCGGCGGCTGCCCCGAGGTGCGCGAGGGGCCGGAGTTCCTCCACCGCAACGGCCGTACCTGGATGACGTATTCGACCTGCGACACCGGCAAGCCCGACTACCAGGTCTGGATGATGTCCCTGCGCGACGGCGCCGACCCGCTCGTGCCCGGCAACTGGACCCAGCACTCGGGGCCGGTGTTCTCGCGCGCAGACGACCGCGGTGTGTACGGCCCCGGCCACCACGCCTTCTTCCGCTCGCCCGACGGCACCGAGGACTGGATCGTCTACCACGCCAAGACGACCTCGACGAACACCTACACCGACCGCACGACCCGCGCACAGAAGATCACCTGGAACGCGGACGGCAGCCCGGACCTCGGCCGGCCGCTCGCCCTCGGAGCCACCCAGGACCTGCCCGCCGGCGACCCCGGATCCGGCACGTACTGGATCAACGACGACGGCCGCTCCAGCGGCGCCGGAAGCGTGGCCTACACGGGCCGCTGGAACTCCGGCACCGGCTGCGCCACCCAGTGCTTCCGGGGCGACGACCACTGGAGCGACCGGGCCGGCGACACCGCCACCCTCACCTTCACCGGGACCCGCATCGCCCTGCTGTCCGTGCGCGACACTGGCAACGGCATCGCCGGGATCAGCGTCGACGGCGGAGCCGAACAGCGTGTCGACTTTCACGGTGCGATCCGCACGGGCGAGACCCTGCGGTACGTCAGCCCCAAGCTGCCCCACGGGCGGCACACCCTGCGGATCCGGGTCACCGGGGAGCACAACGCCCAGTCCCGGGGCGCGTTCGTGAGCGTGGACCGGGCGGAGGTGTACACGAACTGACGAACCACCGCGGAGGGGCGGGGAGCCGGGTCAGCCCAGGTAGAGCGGGAGTTTCGCGGCCGGCTCGCCGAGTTCGGCCCGCTCCGCCTCCGTGGGCGCCCGCCTCCCGGTGCCCACCAGCAGCGCGTCCCGGTCCGTGAACGACGCGGGGAACGCGCTCCCCGCGATCCGCTCCAGCAGCTCGCGGGAACGGGTGAGCCCCTCCGCCGGCGGTTGCTCCGCGTCCGGGAGGTACGCGATCAGGTCGAGGTGGTGCAGCGTCCACTCCAGGACGTACACCGAGAGGTAGTCCTCCACGGTGAGGACCTCGTCGCGGGTGCCGACCCGGCCGGCCGGGTCGGCGAGCCGGGCGGCGCGTCCGGCGGCGGAGCCGACGTCGTGCAGGTGGAACGTGAGCAGGTGCGGCTCCTCGTACGCGGCGGCGAGCCGGACGGTCAGCGCGTCGAGCGGGTCGTCACCGGCCGGCGGCGTGTCGGCGACCTCCCAGTAGGTCACCGCGTCACGGGTCGGCTCCCGGTCGGAAGGGGTGGCGAGGGTGATCAAAACGTCCTGGGCGTCGATGATCAGATGGCACACCAGGTCCCGCACCAGCCAGCCGGTACAGCCGGACGGCCGGGCGAAGTCCTCGTCGGCCAGGTCGGCGACCGCCGCGCGCAATGCCGTCCAGGAGCGTGAGAAGAGATCCACCTCGGCACCGTAGTGCCGTGCCGCGCGGGCGGACAAACGCATTTCGGGCGGCCGGTGCGCCTTGGTGCCAACTCCCGAACCGGGCCCTTGAGTTCATCGGCGCAGGACTCTGGCGGCCTCCAGAACCCCTGGGCTACCGTCGGTAACACCCCTGGTTGCCACAGGGGCCTCTCCCGACCCCTGCGCACCTCCTCCGGAAGGCGGCCCATGGAACACCCGTCAGAACCCGCCGCGTTCACCCGCCGCCGTGCCCTGACCGTGGCGGGCGGTGTGCTCGCCGGTGCCGCACTCGCGCAGGCGACGTTCCCGGCCTTCGCGGCCGGCGCCGGATCGTCGGACGCGGACGCCATCGTCATCGGCCACGGCCTCGCCGGGCTCGTCGCCACCGCCGAACTGGCCGCCGCCGGACGCAAGGTGCTGCTGCTCGACCAGGAGCCGGAGGCCGGCCTGGGCGGGCAGGCCTTCTGGTCCTTCGGCGGGCTGTTCTTCGTCGACTCCCCCGAGCAGCGCCTCATGGGCATCAAGGACTCGCAGGAACTGGCCTGGCAGGACTGGCTGGGCACGGCAGGCTTCGACCGCGGCATCACCGACCCGTCGGGCCAGGACCACTGGGCCCACAAGTGGGCCGAGGCGTACGTGGACTTCGCCTCGGGGGAGAAGCACTCCTGGCTCGCGGGGCTCGGTATGCAGTGGTTCCCGATCGTCGGCTGGGCCGAGCGCGGCGGCGGCCTCGCGGACGGGCACGGCAACTCCGTACCCCGCTTCCACGTCACCTGGGGCACCGGTCCTGCCGTGGTGGAGCCCTTCGAGAAGAAGGTGCGCGCGGCCGTGGAGGACGGCAAGGTGACTTTCAGGTTCCGCCACCGGGTGGACGACCTGATCGTCACGAACGGCGCCGTCACCGGGGTACGCGGCAAGGTCCTGGAGCCCAGCAGCGCGGCACGCGGCAAGCCCAGTTCCCGCAAGGCCGTCGGCGACTTCGAACTGAGCGCCCCCGTCGTGATCGTCACCTCGGGCGGCATCGGCGCCAACCACGACCTCGTGCGGCAGAACTGGCCCGCACGCCTCGGCACGCCCCCGAAGTCCATGATCACGGGTGTGCCCGCGCACGTGGACGGCCGGATGCTCGCGATCACCCAGAAGGCGGGCGGACGGATCGTCAACCCCGACCGCATGTGGCACTACACCGAGGGCCTGAAGAACTACGACCCGATCTGGCCCGACCACGGCATCCGCATCCTGCCCGGCCCGTCCTCCATGTGGTTCGACGCCACGGGCAAGCGCTTCTCCAGCCCCGACATCCCGGGCTACGACACGCTCCACACCCTCAAGTCGATCACCGACACCGGCTACGACTACTCCTGGTTCGTCACGACCCAGAAGATCATCGCCAAGGAGTTCGCGCTCTCCGGCTCGGAGCAGAACCCGGACCTCACCGAGAAGAACGTCTGGAAGCTGCTGTCGCGCATCTGGCAGACCCCCGAGCCGATCGAGCGGTTCAAGGAGAAGGGCGAGGACTTCGTCGTCGCCACGACCCTGCCCGAACTCGTCGCCGGCATGAACAAACTGACGGGGGACGACCTGATCGACCTGGCCGGCCTGCAGCGGCAGATCGAGGCCCGCGACCGCGAGATCGCCAACCCGTACACCAAGGACGCCCAGGTCATGGGCATCCGCAACGCCCTCGCCTACCCCGGCGACACCCTCAGCCGCACCGCCTCCGCCCACCGGATCCTGGACACCGGTGCGGGCCCGCTGATCGCCGTACGCCTCAACATCCTTACCCGCAAGACCCTCGGCGGCCTCCAGACCGACCTCTCCGGCCGCGTCCTGAACGCCTCCGGCAAACCGATCAACGGCCTGTACGCCGCCGGCGAGGTCGCCGGCTTCGGCGGAGGCGGCGTCCACGGCTACCGCTCCCTCGAAGGCACCTTCCTGGGCGGCTGCCTCTTCTCCGGCCGGGCAGCGGGCCGGGCAGCGGCAGCGGCGACCGCCGACTGACCCGCGGGGACACGACGCCGACCCAGCCGGAGGCCGGGGGCCCCAGCCCCCGGCCCCCGGTCGTCACGTGCGGGCGGGGCGCTCCCCGGCCAGTTCGCCGCGGACCG
The DNA here is from genome assembly GCF_045040895.1 of Streptomyces purpurascens. Taxonomy (NCBI): domain Bacteria; kingdom Bacillati; phylum Actinomycetota; class Actinomycetes; order Kitasatosporales; family Streptomycetaceae; genus Streptomyces; species Streptomyces purpurascens. Next base: position 8,456,273 of record NZ_CP108341.1, read on the forward strand.
CTCGGGCCGCCGTGACCAGGTTCTCCAGGGACGCGCGGGTCTCGGTCCAGCCGCGGGTCTTCAGGCCGCAGTCGGGGTTGACCCACAACCGTTCGGCGGGGATGGCCTTCAGGCCGCTGCGCAGCAGGTCGGCCGCCTCCTCCGCGCCGGGAACCCGCGGGGAGTGGATGTCGTAGACACCCGGCCCCGCCTCGCGCGGATAACCGTGCGAGGCGAGTTCGCGGGCGACCTGCATATGGGAGCGGGCGGCCTCGAGGCTGATGACGTCCGCGTCGAGGTCGTCGATGGCCTGCACGATGTCGCCGAACTCGGCGTAGCACATGTGCGTGTGGATCTGCGTGTCCGGCCGCACGCCGCCGGTGCTGAGCCGGAAGGCCTCCGTGGCCCACCCCAGATACTCCGGCCGGTCGGCGGCACGCAGCGGCAGCGTCTCGCGCAGGGCGGGCTCGTCGACCTGGATGACCGACGTCCCGGCCGCCTCCAGGTCTCCCACCTCGTCGCGCAGGGCGAGAGCGACCTGCCGGGCCGTCTGGGCACGCGGCTGGTCGTCGCGTACGAAGGACCAGGCGAGCATGGTGACCGGGCCGGTGAGCATGCCCTTGACCGGACGGTCCGTGAGGGACTGCGCGTACCTCGTCCAGCGCACGGTCATCGGCTCGGGGCGGGAGATGTCGCCGGCCAGGATCGGCGGGCGGACGTAGCGGGTGCCGTAGGACTGGACCCAGCCGTGCTGCGTGGCGAGACAGCCGGTGAGCTGCTCCGCGAAGTACTGGACCATGTCGTTGCGTTCGGCCTCGCCGTGCACCAGGACGTCCAGTCCGGCCTTCTCCTGGAAGGAGATCACCTCCTGGATCTCGGCCTTGATGCGCTCCTCGTAGCCGGCCGTGTCGATACGGCCCGCGCGCAGGTCCGCGCGGGCGGTGCGCACCCCAGCGGTCTGCGGGAAGGAGCCGATCGTGGTGGTCGGCAGCAGGGGCAGACCGAGCCGGGCGCGCTGGGCGGCGGTCCGCTCGGCGTACGGCAGCGAGCGGCGGGCGTCCGCCTCGGACACCGCGGCCGTGCGGGCACGGACGGCCGGGTCGCGGGTGATCGGGGAGTTCGCCCGGGAGAACAGGTCGGACCGGTTCGCGGCGAGTTGCGCGCCGATCGTGTCCGTGCCCTGCGTGAGACCGCGCGCGAGGGTGACGATCTCGGCGGTCTTCTGCCGCGCGAAGGCGAGCCAGCGCAGGACCTGCGGCTCGATGTCCCGCTCCGCCCCCGTGTCCAGCGGCACGTGCAGGAGGGAGCAGGAGGCCGAGACGTCGACCCGGTCGGCCAGGCCGAGGAGCGTGCCGAGCCGGGAGAGCGAGGCCGCCAGGTCGTTGATCCAGATGTTGCGGCCGTTGACGACACCGGCGACCAGCCGCTTGCCCGGCAGACCGCCCACCGCGGCCAGATCGTCCAGGTTGGCCGCCGCCGACTCCGTGAAGTCCACCGCGAGTCCCTCGACCGGCGCCTTCGCCAGCACCGGCAGGGCGTTCCCGAGCCGGTCGAAGTACGAGGCGACCAGCAGCTTCGACCGGTCGGTCAGGGCTCCGAGGTCGCGATAGGCGCGCTCGGCGGCGATCAGCTCGGCCGGGGTCCGGTCCTGGACCAGGGCCGGCTCGTCCAGCTGGACCCACTCGGCGCCCGCCGCGCGCAGGTCGGCGAGGACCTCGGCGTACACGGGCAGCAGCCGGTCCAGGAGCGTGAGCGGCTCGAAGTCCGCGGGCACCCCCGGGGCGGGCTTGGCGAGGAGCAGATAGGTGACGGGGCCGACGAGGACGGGGCGCGCGGTGTGGCCGAGCGCCAGCGCTTCGCGCAGCTCGGCGACCTGCTGGGACGAGTCGGCGGTGAACACCGTGTCCGGACCCAGCTCGGGCACCAGGTAGTGGTAGTTGGTGTCGAACCACTTGGTCATCTCCAGCGGCGCCACGTCCTGCGTGCCACGCGCCATGGCGAAGTAGCCGTCCAGGGCGTCCGCCTCGACGGCGTCCCGGTGGCGGCCGGGGATCGCGCCGACCATGACGGTGGTGTCCAGGACGTGGTCGTAGAACGAGAAGTCGCCCGTCGGGACCTCGTCGATGCCGGCGTCGGCCAGCTGCCGCCAGTTCGAGGCACGCAGGTCGGCGGCGGTGGCCCGGAGGGCGTCGGCGGTGACGCGGCCCTTCCAGTAGCCCTCGATCGCCTTCTTCAGTTCCCGGTTCTGGCCCTGGCGGGGGTAGCCGTACACGGTGGCCCGTGCTGCCGCGGCTGCGGGCTTGGTGGTCACGGAGATCTCCTTCGCGAGACGAATCCCTGAGATCCCGGCGACGGGACGAGAGCGCGAAGGGGTGACGAACCGGACGGTGACGACCTCGCGCGGCACAGCGCGGTCGTCCGCCTGGTAGGTACGCCGACCCGCCCTCGAGGTCACCGGAATGTCCGCGCACGCATCGTCCGCGCGCGGGCAGTTGGCAGGTCTTCGGACTCGCGGGCACGTCCTCACCATGTGAGAACTCCTACTGGCCGTCGCTTCCCGGGCCCTTCGTGGGCCCAGTGCGTATGACGGCGGTCGTTCCCGCTCACCGCTGCGGGGCAGTCCCGGATTCCCACCGGGTTCCCTCTTGCGACGCATCCCGCCTGGCTGACGGGGCGAACCAGCTGCATCGCCAGCCTATACACGGGAAGGCCGCGGAAGCGACCCTCAGCCGCCCCTCACCGGCCGCCCCGCCGCCAGGGCGGCCAGCTCGTCCGGGGTGCGCGGGCCGGGTGCCGAACCGGTCAACAGCCCTTGCGCGCGCAGGAGGTCCGCGGCGGCGGCACCCCACGGCAACCGCAGTCCCGCCTGCCGAAGGAGATCGGTCCGGGCCAGTGCCGTGGGCGCGGGAGCGATGTGCACACCGTCCGGGGTGAGGAGCGCCGCGTCGTCGGCCCAGCGCAGGGCGAGATCGACGTCGTGGGTGGCCATCACCACCGTGGTGCCGTTCGCACGCAGCCCGTCGAGCGTCTCCAGAAGCCGTTCCTGGCCGTCGGGGTCGAGTCCGGCCGTCGGCTCGTCGAGGACGAGGACACGCGGCCGCATGGCGACCGCGCCTGCGATGGCGGTCCGCTTGCGCTGCCCATAGGAGAGCAGATGGGTGGGCCGGTCGGCCAGTGCGGTGATGTCCAGGGCGGCGAGCGCCTCCGCCACCCGCGCCCGTACCTCCGTATCGGCCAGCCCGAGGTTCAGCGGCCCGAACGACACGTCCTGCTCGACGGACGCCGCGAACAGCTGGTCGTCCGGGTCCTGGACCACGAGCTGGACGGTCGTCCGCAGCCGGGTCAGGCCCTTGCGGTCGTACGTCACCGGCTGCCCGTCGACCGTCAACCGCCCCTCGTGCGGCCGCAGTCCGCCGCTGAGCAGCCGCATCAGCGTGGTCTTGCCACTGCCGTTGCGGCCGAGCAGCGCGAGCGCGCGCCCCTCGCGGATCTCGAAGTCGAGGCCACTGAGCACGGCCGGGCCGTCCTCGTAGGCGAAGGACGCGCCCCGCAGGGCGACGAGGGCGGGCTCGCTCATGTCAGCGGCCTTTCCAGTACGAAGGTGAGGACGGCCAGTGCCGCGAGGAGCGCGCAACTGGCGACCGTGAAGCGGACGGAGACGCGGGCCTCGGGCACCAGGACGCGCAGGGTCCCGTCGTAGCCGCGCCCGGCGAGACCGGCCTGGAGGCGGGCCGCCCGGTCGAAGGCCCGGACGAACGCGGTGGCGCCGAGCCCGCCCAGCGAACGCCAGGCGGCGGCCCGCGTGGTGTGGCCGAGCCGGGCGGCCTGCGCGTCGCGGATCCGGCGCACGGAGTCCAGCAGCAGAAAGCTCATGCGGTACGTCACGAGCGCGACATCGACGACCGGCGCCGGGATGCCGGCCCGGACCAGGCGCGGCAGCAGGTCGGACATGGGCGTGGTGAAGGCGAACAGCAGCACCCCCAGGGAGGCCGCCGAGGTGCGCAGCAGCAACTCCCCGGCCCGCAGGGGCCCGTCGTCCGCGAGGGAGACGAAGCCCTTCGGCCCGCCGACCTGGACGAGCAGCGTGACCGCGCCGGTCACGCAGAAGCCCAGCGGCACGCGGTAGGCACGCCACAGCCGGCGGGCGGGCACCCCGGCCGGCCCCAGCAGCACGGACACGGCCGTCACGAGCACCAGGGCCGCGCCCGGCCAGGGCGGCAGCGAGATGGCCAGCACGGTGAGTCCCAGACCGAGCACGGCCTTGTCCACGGGATGGCGGCGGCGCCAGCGACTGCTGTGCGCCGCCGCGTCGATCGGCAGCACGCGGCTCAGGCCCTTTCGGCCGTGGACTCCTCGGCGGTGCCGGCTGCCGCACTGTCGGCGTCCCGCTCCCGCGCCTGCCGCTCACCCTGCCGCCGGCCCCGGCGCAGACCGAAGTAGTAGGCGAGGACACCGGCGCCGAGGGCTGCCTGGAGGGAGAACAGCGCCGACTCGATCTCACCGGACGGCGGTTCGTACAGCGGCGAGAACCAGGGCTTGTAGTCCGGCTCGATCTCGGTGATCGCCGTCTCCGCCTCACCGTCGGCGCCCGTGAACGGCTCCTCCTTGTGGTCGCCGAGGCCGAGTGCGAGCGGCAGTACGGCGAGCGCGGCCACGGCGAGCAGCAGCAGGAGGTTGATCTTCGTGTTCTTCTTCATCGGGCGGCCACCTCGGTCTCGGTCCCGGACTGCTTCTTGGCGAGGAGCACGCCCAGCCGGGTCAGTTCGCCCTTGCTGGACTGCACCAGCAGCCGCATCACGAGCACCGTCAGCAGCCCCTCGCTCACCGCGAGCGGGATCTGGGTGACGGCGAAGATGGTGCCGAACTTGCCGAGCGCGCCCACGAACCCGCTGCCCGGGTCGGGGAAGGCGAGCGCCAGCTGCACGCTGGTGACGCAGTACGTGGACAGGTCGGCGAAGAACGCCCCGAAGAAGACCGCGACCATCAGCGGCACGTCGTACCGCCGCAGCAGTTTGTACACGGCGTATCCGGCCCAGGGCCCGACGATCGCCATGGAGAAGACGTTGGCGCCGAGCGTGGTCAGACCGCCGTGTGCGAGCAGCAGCGCCTGGAAGAGCAGGGTGATGGTGCCCAGCACCGCCATGATGGGTGGCCGGAAAAGGATGGCTCCCAGGCCCGTTCCGGTGGGGTGGGAGCAACTGCCGGTGACCGACGGCAGTTTCAGAGCGGACAGGACGAACGTGAAGGCACCGGAGGCACCGAGGAGCAGGGTGCTCTCGGGGTGCTCGCGCACTTCACGGGTGAGCGACCGGACCCCGTGGACGACGAACGGCGCCGACGCGACGCCCCAGGCGACCGCGTGTGCCGGCGGCAGAAATCCCTCGGCTATGTGCATGGCTCAGCAGACCCTCTCCAGCACCTCGTGGATGGTTGACGCGCCTTGGCCGGTCTCCTGGCTTACGGGTACCACCGCCCGTACTCCGCCTTCCCGGGTCACAAGGACCCAGTGGCTGCCCGTGAGGGCCGGAGCCGGACTTCCCGATTCACAGTGGCGAGGGCCGCACCGGCATCACACCGGCTTTCCCGTTCACCAAGGCGTGGTGACAGTAATGCCGAGATAAGGACGATGACAAGCCACCCGAGGGGGCGCGAGAGGGGGCGCGCGAGGGGGCGACCGCTCGCACGGCGGCGCAGGGCCGCTCAGTCGTCGCCCCCGTCGTCATCGTCGTCGCCGTTCTCCCAGGTCTGACGGGGCTTCTCCTGCCGGGGTTTGTCCGCCTTTCGCGGCGGGTCGGCCGTCTCCTGCGCCGGAGCCGTGGGGCTGGGGGTCGCTTCGACCGGGGTCGGGGGAGCGGGTGCGTTGGTGGACGGGGTGATATCGGCCACTGTGCCGGCGGCCGGAGCGGTCGCGTCCGGAGCCGTGCCCGCCGCCGGAGCGGAGGAGAGGGGCGAGGCGGAGCCGGCGGACGGCGTGGCGGCGGGGCTGCTCGCGGAGGGGGACGCGTCGGGTTCCGTGCCCTCCGTCGCGGTGTCGTCGGGCGAGAACCACAGCATGCCGGCGAGCATCGCGGCGGCGAAGAGTGCCGCCGCGGCGATCGTCGCGGCCGCTCTGCGCCGGTTGTCGTTGCCGCCCCGGGGTGCGGCGCGACGCGCACGACCGGTCTGGGCCGTGCGGCCGGTGCGCAGCCCCGGGGCGCCGGGCAGCGCGTACGTGGCCGGGTTGCGGGTCTCGGTGGCCGGATACGGCCTCGGCGCGGCGGACGTCACCGGGGGCGCGGCGTCCGGCAGCGGCTCGGGCAGCCCTCGCCAGGCGCCGCCGGCGAACCACTCGGCGGTCCGCTGGGCGGTGGGCCGGTCCTCGGGCTGCTTGGCGAGCAGGCCGAGCAGGTAGTTCTCGAAGGCCGGCGGGAGCCCGGCGACACCGAGCTCGCGGGGCGGTACGGGCGCGGAATCGAGGTGCTGGTGGAGGAGCGCGACGGCGGTGTCGGCCTGGAACGGCGGTCGGCCGCTGAGGAGTTGGTAGAGCAGACACCCCAGGGAGTACATGTCGGAGGCGGGACCGGCGGGCTGGCCCAGGGCGCGTTCGGGCGCGAGGTAGAGGCCGGTGCCGACGATCTGGCCGGTGGCGGTGAGCGCGGCGCCGGGATCGTCGAGGAAGCGGGCGATGCCGAAGTCGCCGATCTTCAGGGTGCCGTGGGCGTCCAGCAGGAGGTTGGCGGGTTTGACGTCACGGTGGACGATGCCCTGCGCGTGTGCGGCGGCGAGCCCGGAGGCGGCCTGCGCGGCGAGATCGGCCACCCGCTCGGCGGGAAGCGCGCCGGAGACGGCCAGCACCCCGGCGAGGCTGTCGCCTTCGACCAGTTCCATCACCAGGTACAGCCGGTTGTCGTACTCGCCGAAGTCCAGGACACCGACCAGATGGGGGTGGTTGAGACGCCCGGCGGTCTGGGCCTCCAGACGGAACCGGGAGGCCGCCGTGACATCGGTGTCCTGGGGCAGCAGCAGCTTGACGGCCACCGCTCTGGCGAGCGTCTCGTCGTACGCGCGCCAGACCTCTCCCATTCCACCGCGCCCGATCTCAACATCCAGCCGGTAGCGGCCCGCTAGCAGCACTCGTCCTCGTCTCATGCGTGGGGGAAGGTACGTCGCCGCATGCCGAACTCCCCGTTTTGACGCGGGGGTTGGTGGGGAACGTCGCAGCCGACCCAGGATACTGGCGCCGCGCGACCACTGATCTCCGCAGCGGTGCGGAGGGACGGTACGGTCCCGGAAATCCGGGAGCGGAGGAATCGCCCGGCGGGGTGACGGTGCGGTGCGCGCGGTTGCCGGGGGTGTCCTTCGCGCGTCTCGGGGCGCCGGGGTCGTCTTCTGGTGCCCGGGCGTGCCGGATCAGGCCGGCTCGTCCGCCCCCTCTGCCCGCTCCTCCCGGCGCGGCAGCAGAGCCACCGTCAGGGCCGGTACGGCCGCGAGGACCAGCCAGGGCACGGCGGCCGGGAGGCCGAGGTCGAGCAGGGAGCCGGTGGCCGCGCTGCCGGCCAGGACGATCAGGCCGGAGACGGAGGACAACGCGCCCATGTAGAGGCCGATCCGGCCCTCCTCGGCCAGGTCGGGCACCCAGGCGCGGGCGGCGGGCACGACCAGCATCTGTCCCACGGTGAGCAGCACGACGAAGCCCGCGGCGGGCAGCAGCCCGGCGACGCCCGTCCAGCCGGCGGGGCGCGCCGCGGCCACCACCGCGAAACCGGCGGCGATCAGCAGCAGCCCGGCCGTCATGGAACGGCGCAGGTCCAGCCGGTCGCCCGCCCAGCGGGTCACCGGCAGCTGGGTGAACACCACCAGCGCCGAAGACAGGGCGAACAGTCAGGACAGCGGCGCCTGGGAGCCCGCCGCGCGCTGCACCTCGTCCGGCAGGGCCAGATACAGCTGGTTGTAGGCGAGCAGGTACGAGCCGTACGCCCCGCACAGGGCCAGGAAGCGGCGGTTGCGGAGCAGCACGCGCGCCCCGCCCCGCTCCCGGGTGCGGGCCCGGCCCGGGATGTGTTGCGGCATCAGCCACAGATGCCCGGCCAGGACGAGCACGAAGACCGCCGCACCGGCGAGGCACGCGGTGCGGAAGTCGACGGCGAGCAGCAACCCGCCGAGCAGCGGTCCGACGAAGGCCCCGGCCTGGCCCGCGACGCTGAACAGGGCGAGGAGGCGCGTGCGCGAGCCGCGTCCCTCCTCCTCCCAGACCACCGCCTGACGGGCCACCTCGGACTCCACGGCGGGAGAGAACAGCGCGGCGGCGAAACCGATCACCAGCACGGCGCCGATCACGGCCCAGCTCGCCTCCGCGTACCCGAGCCACGCGAACCCGGCGATCCGCAGCACACAGCCGGCCAGCACGACCGGCCGCACCCCGAAGCGGTCCACGAGCCAGCCGCCGACCACGAACAGCCCCTGCTGGCTGAAGGTGCGCAGCCCGAGCACGAACCCGACCAGCCAGCCCGCCATGCCGATCGCGGTGCCCAGGTGCTCGGCGAGGAACGGCAGGACGGCGTAGAAGCCGACGTTGAAGGCGAGCTGAGTCAGGATCAGCAGCCGCAGCAGCGGCGACAGCTCCTTCCAGAGCCGCCAGGTGCTCTCGGCCGGGGTCTTGGATGTACGGGCGGCCCGGCGGGCCAGCACGCGGGAGATGAGGTCGGTCATCGTTCTTCCGCCGGTGAGGTGGACACAGAGGTGGGCACAGGGGCCAGGAGGGCGTCGGGGCTGTTCCGCTGCCGCCGCGGGGGCATGACCCGCTCCCCGGGCGGCCCGGCCGGGCTCTCGGGCCGCTTGCGCCGCCGGGGCAGCCGTACGCCGCCCGCGGCCGTCACCGCGAGCGCCCCCAGCAGTGCGAGTACGGCGGCGGGGAAGAGGACGGCCCAGGGGGCGCGCTCGGCGTACGGCTGGTTCTCGGCGAGCAGCAGGCCCCACTCGGGGGACGGCGGCTGGGCGCCCAGGCCGAGGAAGCCGAGCGCGGCGAGGCTCAGCGCGATGCCGGGCAGCCGGAGCAGGGCGTGCCGGGCCACCGGCGACAGCACGGCCGGCAGCAGTTCGTGCCAGAGCAGGTACCAGCGGCCGGCGCCCAGCGCGCGGGTCGCGGCCAGGTGGGTGGTCGCGCGTTCCTGCCGCAGCAGGGAGGACGTGTGGGCGGCCAGCGGGGACCAGGCCACGACGCCCACGGCGAACGCCGGCGTCCAGGGCCCGCTGCCCGCGATGCCGGCGACGAGGAGTCCGGCCAGGACGGGCGGCACGGCGGCGACGGTGTCGACCAGCGGCCCCGACAGCCTCGGCAGCAGCCCCAGCAGCAGCCCGGCGACGAGGGCGGCGGCGCTCACCGCGAGGGCGATGCCGAGGGTGGTCAGCGCGCCGTGGGAGACCCGGGCCAGGACGTCCCGGCCCAGCGCGTCCGTCCCGAACGGATGCGCCAGGGAGGGGGCCCGCAACCGGGCGAGGGTGTCCAGGGCGAGCGCGTCGCGGGGCAGGCCGAACCCGATGACGGCGGCGAGCAGCGCCCCGTAGAGCAGGGGCAGGGCGCGGGGCGCGGTCGGGCCGGGGCGGTGCAGGGAGTGCAGGGCGCCGTCGCGCAGCGCGGGCCCGATGAGCAGCCGGGCCGACAGCCGGGCGAGGACCCCGGCGAGGGCCGCGACCAGGACGAGGGCGAGGGCGCCGGTCTGCAGGACGGGCAGGTCCTGGGCGAGGGCGGCCTGGAGGGTGAGCCGGCCCAGGCCCGGGATGTCGAAGATCTGCTCGACGGCGACCGAACCGCCCGTCAGGCCGACCACGAACAGGCCCAGATTGGGCAGCAGCCCGGGCACGCAGCGGCGCACCGCCTGCCGTGCCACGGACCTCGGCGGGACGCCGCGTGCCGCGGCCGCCAGTGCCCACGGTTCGGCGAACGCGCCGGGCAGCAGGTCGTCCAGCATCCGTCCGAGGATCGCCCCCGCGGGCAGACCGAGGGCCAGCGAGGGCAGCACCATCCACTGCGGCCCGTACCAGCCGAGGGCGGGCAGCCAGCCCAGCTGGACGCCGATCACCGAGGCCAGCACGGAGGCGACGAGGAACTCGGGCAGTGCGGCCAGCACGGCCGACGCCGTGCCGCCGGGGCCGCGTGCGGCGAGTCGCCCCCGCGAGCCGAGCCGGAGTGTGCGGGCGCACACCGCCGCCACGGTGCCCGCCGCGACCACGAGCGCCCCGGACATCAGCAGCAACGACGCGCCGAGCGCCTGCACGACGCCGGGCAGCACCTGGCCGCCGGACACCCACGACGTGCCCGCGTCCCCGTGCAGCAGCCCGCCCAGCCAGCGGCCGAGCAGTGCCGGCGGGCCGTCGTCCAGGCCGAGTTGGTCGCGGATGGCGCGCAGGGTCTCGGGCGTCGGATCGCGGTCCGCCGAGCGGGCCTTGAGCACGGTCAGCGCCGGGTCGGTGCGCGACAGCCACGGCAGCAGCCCGATCGCGCCCACCAGGGCGGCCATGAGCACGGCCCGCCACAGCAGCGTCGGGCCACCGCCCCGAGCGAGGACGCGCAGGGCGGCGAGGCCCTTGGCGAGGGGTGAGGTCGAGGTGTTCAGCGTCGTCCCCGTGGTGCTCAAGCGAAGGGAATCTCGAAGTGCACCACGCCGGTGCCCCCGCCGGGCACTTCCTCCCGCTCGTCGCACACCACCTTGCCCAGCGCCCGCCACAGGCCCATCGCACCGGGCGAGTGCGGATACGTGTGCAGATACACGGACCGGTAACCACCGTCGGCCCGGGCGAAGCCGACCAGACCTGCCACCAGCCGCCGGGCCAGTCCGCGCCGCCGGTGTGCGGGGCCGACGTACAACCGCCGCAGCTGCGCGGTCTCGCCCGAGGGGTATCGCTCGGCCAGCCAGCGCGGGTTCGGCGGATGCGCCGGCCCGCGCGCGTCCAGCGCCCCCGTGGCCGCCACCGTCCCGTCCCGCTCGTCCACGGCCACCAGGAGGGTGTGCCGCGGCGGTTCGACGTAGAACGGCACCGGGTCGATGATGTCGGCGTGCCAGCGCGGCACATAGCCGGTGTCGAAGTCGCGGTACACGGCGTCCAGCATCACCGCCCGCGCCCCGTCGATGTCCGCAGGCGTGGCTTCCCTGATGCTGTAGTCGTGCATTTGCGCATCATATGCAAATCACATGAACGCTCATTCGGGGGTCGCTGATGTGATGTCGGGGGCGGCCGATGTGATGTGGCTCAGCACGCACCGCCAGCGCCCGTCCCGCTTCACGAACACGTCCGTCGTCCACTCGTCGGCGTCGTAGCGTTCGCCCCGATAGTGGGCCGTGTCGGTGACCCGTCCGGTGACCACGGCCGTGTCGCCGTAGACGCGGACCCTGGGACGGGTCCTGAGGTCCATCGCGGAGTGGGTGAGCTCCCCGGACTCGACGAGTGAGAGGAATTTCTCCTTCGGGTCGATTCCCGACGCGGAGACGATCACCCAGTCGTCCGCCATGAAGTCCGCGATAAGTGCGGGGTCGTTGGCGATGATCGCCGCCGCCCAGTCCCGCGCCAGACCGGCGAGCTCGCGGACGGTGTCCTCGCCGGGTTCCTCAGCCGCCGCGTCGGGACCTTGGTTCATCTCGCGACCGTAGCGCGTCAAGGCCGCGATCCGGGGTGTTCAGCAGTCCGGGTGACCTCGCGCGTCCCGGGCGCCGCCGAGGGAAAAGGATGCGGTCGTCGTTGCCCGGCCGTCCGCCCGCCGCCCGAAGGTGATCCCCCGTGTCCCTGACCGCTCCCGCCCACTCCGCCGTCGGCACCGCGCCGCAGTCCCAGAGCCCGGTCGACATCCGTCCGCAGGCCACCGACGTCTCGGCCCTGCCACCCCTGCGCCTGCGCCATCCGGCGCGGCTCACGATGCGTCTGCGCTTCGAGCGCCCGAAGCGGCACCGGCCCGACTGCGTCCGGGCCGAGGAGGGCTCGGTGAAGGCCGAGCCGCCGCGCGGACAGGACTGCCTGATGAGCGTCGGCGACGCGACCTACTACTTGGAGGACATCCACTGGCACACGCCGTCCGAGCACACCGTCGGCGGGGTGGCGTTCCCGATGGAACAGCACCTGAAGTACGCACGGACGATCGGGGACGGGGACGGGGACGCGAGCGCGGCCGGTGCGAAGGAGTACGCGGTGCTCGCCGTCTTCGTCCACCCGGGCGACCCCAACGGCTCCCTGGACCGGCTGCTGGAATCCGCCCGCCGGAACGAAGACCCCTGGGACGTGCCCGACGTGGACATCGACACCCTGCTGCCGCCCTGCACCGAGTCCTACCACTACCTCGGGTCCACCACGACCTGCCCCTACACCACCGGGGTGCGCTGGACGGTCCTGACCCATCCCGTCCAGGCGTCCGCCGCCGCGCTGGAGCACTACCGGAGCCTCTTCCCCGAGGGCAACGCCCGCGAGGTGCAGCCGCTCGGGAAGCGGCGTATCGCCGGGGACAGTCATCGCTGGTGGTGAATCGCCCGGCTGCGGGCCGGCCGCACCACCCGTTCACCGGGCGGCGGGCCGGTTCAGCCCTGGGCCGGGGTGAGCACCACGAAGTCCGCGTTGGCCGGGTCGAGGCAGACGGCCAGCCGGCCGACGCCCTCCGCGTCCTCGGGACCCATCTGTACGCTGCCGCCGTTCTCCCGGACCTTGGCCACCGCGGCGTCGCAGTCGTCGACGGCGAAGACCGGGTGCCAGTACGGCCGCCCGTTCGCCAGCGACAGGTCCGACTTGCCGACCTCCATGAGCCCGCCGTGCATCCGCTCCTCGGGCAGTCCGGCGGGGGTGATGAGGGTGTACGTGCCCCCGCCGCCCGGCAGCGGCATGTCGCTGAACCGCCAGTCGAAGAGTCCGCCGTAGAACTCCTTCGCGGCCGCCGCGTCGCTCGTGTACAGCTCGGTCCAGGACAGCGAGCCCGGCTCGTCGACCAGGTCGAGGCCCTTGGTCGTCCCCGGCTGCCAGACGGCGAACTGGCCTCCCTGCGGGTCGGTGTACTGCGCCATCCGGCCCCATCCCTCGAGGTCCATCGGCGGGACGCGCACGCTGCCGCCCGACTGCTCGACGGCCTTGGTCGTGGCGTCCGCGTCGGCGACGCTGTAGTAGAGCATCCAGGCCGAGCGGGCTCCCTCCTCGGTGAGCTTGCCGATGCCGGCGACGATCTTGCCGTCCTTCCGGAACATCCCGCCCTCGAAGTCCTCGCTCTCGCCCATGGACTCGTAGTCCCACCCGAGCACGGCGCCGTAGAAGGCAGCGGCGGTCCGGACGTCCGGAGCCCCGAGGTCGAGCCAACAGGGGGAACCGGGGGCGAACTCCGTGGTGATCATGGCGATGCTTCCCTTCCGCAGGTCCAGTGTGCCCAGCGTGACACCGGGCACTGACAAGCGCCCGTCGGCCGCTCTCCGACGGGGGACCTCGGGTCGGTGCTGCCCGGTGACGGCCGGGTGCGCCCGGTGATGATCCCCGGCGGGTGGTCCGGCCGTGGAATCATCGGGGGTCGTCGACCGGTCGGGTGGTCGCGGAGTTCTGTGCTGTGAGGGTGGTGGCGGGCGTGGTGGTCGGCTGGGAGTGGGACGACACGTTGTTCTCGGGCACCGCCGCCTACTACGAGCGGGGGCGGCTGCCGTACGCCGCCGGGCTGGCGGACGCGCTCGCCGAGGAGTTGCGGCTCGACGGGCAGGGCCGCCTCCTCGACGTGGGCTGCGGGCCCGGAACCATCGCCCTGAGCCTCGCGCATCTCTTCGGCGAGATCGTCGGGGTGGACCCCGACAGCGGGATGATCGCCGAAGCCGGGCGCGGGGCCGCCGGCCGGGGAGTGGGCGCCAAGACCCGGTGGGTGCGGGCGCGGGCCGAAGACCTGCCGGCGGGGCTCGGCACGTTCGCCGTCGCCACCTTCGGTCAGTCCTTCCACTGGATGGACCGTGACCTGGTGGCCGCGACCGTCCGGGACATGCTCCGGCCCGGCGGGGCCCTGGTGCACATCGCCGACCTGAAGACGGAGCCCCGGACCGTCGACGGCATGCCGCACCCGGCGCTCCCCTATACGGGGGTGGACGACCTGGTGAAGCGGTATCTGGGTCCCGTGCGACGAGCGGGCCGCGGGGTGCTGGCGCAAGGGACACCGGGGGCCGAGGACGAGGTGTTCGCCCGGGCGGGCTTCTCCGGCCCCCGGCGTCTCGTCGTGCCCGGCGGGCAGGTGCTGGAGCGGACCTTCGACGATGTAGTCGCCTGGGTGTTCTCCATGTCGTTCTCGGCTCCGCATCTCTTCGAAGGGCGCCGCGGCGACTTCGAGGCGGACCTGCGGCTGCTGTTGCGCGAGGCCTCGCCGTCGGGCCGGTTCTCCGAACGGGCACCGAGCACGGAGGTCTTCGTGTGGCGGAAGGCCCCGGCCACTGCCTGAACGCGTGGTCGGCCGCGTCAGTGGACGGACATACCGCCGTCGACGTAGACCGACTGTCCGGTGACGTAGGCGGACGCCGGGCTCGCCAGGAAGACGGCCGCGCCCGCGAAGTCCTCGGCCAGGCCGTTCCGCCCGATCAGCGTGCGTTCGGCGAGGGCGGCCACCTTCTCCGGGTCCGACGACAGGCGCTTGTTGAGCGCAGTCATGACGAAGCCCGGCACCAGGACGTTGCAGGTGACGCCGCGCGGCGACCACGCCTCGGCCTGGGAACGCGCCAGCGACTCAAGACCGCCCTTCGAGGCGCCGTACGCGCCGCTCTGCACGAACGCCCGATGCGCCTGCTGCGAGCTGATGTGCAGGATCCGCCCGAACCCGCGCTCCGCCATGCCCGGGCCGAAGCGCTGCCCGAGCAGGAAGGGCGCCTCGAGGTTGACGGCCATCGTGAGGTCCCAGACGTCCTCGGTGAGTTCCTCCATCGGCGGGCGCAGATTGATCCCGGCGCTGTTGACGAGGATGTCGGGCTCCCCGAACGCCTCGACCGCGCGCTCGGCGGCCGTCCGCACACCCTCACGCGTGCTCAGGTCCGCGCTGACCCACGCGGCGCGGCAGCCCTGAGCCGTCAGCTCCTCGACCGTCGCGGTCAGTCCGGCCTCGCCACGGGCCACGACCACCACGCTCGCGCCGGCGCGTGCGAGGGCGCCGGTGATGGCGCGACCGATGCCGGAACTGCCGCCGGTGACCACCGCGACGCGGCCGTCCAGGGAGAACAACTCGGAGAGATACGCCTGCGTTGACCGGGCGGCCTGTGTCGTCATGACCCGACACTCTAAGCCGATCGATCACAGGGGGAGACGGCGGGACAGGGTGACAGCCCGTGCCGTCCACGCCCCCCGGAACACGCGGCTGCCGCATACTGGCACGTCATGGACCACACCCCTCACCACCCCGAACGGCACCCGCGCGGGACGGCGTCCTGGGGGACCGCCGTGAAGGCGACGCTGCACTGTCTGACGGGGTGTGCGATCGGCGAGATCCTCGGCATGGTCATCGGCACGGCGCTCGCCTGGGGCAACGTGCCCACCATGGTCCTGGCGATCGGGCTCGCCTTCGTCTTCGGCTACTCGTTCACCCTGTTCGCGGTCCTGCGGGCCGGCCTCGGCCTCAAGGCCGCGATCAAGGTCGCGCTGGCCGCGGACACGGTCTCGATCGCGGTGATGGAACTCGTGGACAACGCGATCATCGCGCTCACCCCGGGCGCGATGGAGGCCCAGCTCACGGACGGACTGTTCTGGTCCGCGCTGCTGGGCGGTTTCGCGGTCGCGTTCCTGATCACGACCCCGGTCAACAAGTGGATGATCGGCCGGGGCAAGGGTCATGCCGTCGTGCACGCCCACCACTGACGCGAAGTCACCGTTCGGCGCAGGAGAGTCACCCGCGGCCGGTGAGCAGCCGTACCTGACCCTCGGGGAGCTTCGGCCACCAGTGGTGGTAGCGGCGGTAGACCTCGGTGTCGCGGTCGGTCAGGAGTCTTGTCAGCGACGCGGCCTCTGCCGCGAGACCGTCCCACGTGGTGCGTGGCAGGTCGTGGAACGCCGTGGCCTCGATGCCGCCGTCGAGCGCGCGCCACACGCCGGCGACCCGGCCGTCGACCAGGAGGGTGGGCAGCACGTCACCGTTGACGCGGATCACCAGACGGCGATAGTCCGGGGGGATCACGCGGCTGCGGTCGGCGTGGGCCAGCAGGACGCTGTCCCACATGGCCATGAGCCGTGGTGGGGCCGGGGTGTCCGCCGGTGGGCGCGGGGCGCCCGGTACGTCGAACAGGACCGTTCCGTCCGGTCCGCGCAGCTGCTCCACCGCGTCGGACAGGGAGAGGAGCGCCTGGCGTACGGGCTGCCGCGGCAGCATCGCGAACTGCGCCACGTCCGCGACCGACGCCGGCCCGAAACCCTTCAGATACCGAAGGATGAGCTGCCCGAGCGCCTCCGCTGCCGGCTCCCGGCCCGTCGGCACGGGACCGGTCCGCGCCGCGACGAACGACGCCCGGGTGCCGAACGACCACGGTCCCCCGGTGGGGAGGTGGAGCAGCGGCGCGTACCCCTTGAGTCCCCACCACGCACCGGCCTTCTTGTCCGCGCCGACCCGATCCTCCAGCCATGCCTGAAGCTCCGCGGCCGTCCGCGGCCGGTCGGCGAAGTCAAGCAGCTCCGGGACGAGTGCCTCGCCGTCGGCCGGTGTGAGACCCGCGGCGGCGAAGCGGTAGCCGAGCCGTGAGGCGTACAGGGTCTGCTGCATCGCCTCACGGAACACCTGGTAGTCGTCCGCGTGGACCGCGTGCAGCGTGATCCGCATAAGGGTGGCCTTGACCACCGCACGCCGCGCGAAGGCGTCGTCCAGCTCGGCCGGAGAGAAGCCGGCCAGCCGGTTCCACAGCGCCACGTACGGCGAAGCGGCATGCTGCGCCTGGAGCGCCACCACACGCCGCACGGCCTCCCCGGCCTCCATCACCTCCCGGCCCAGCAGCAACTGACGTCCGAGGGTCGCCCGGTTGAGCTCCTGCGCGGTGATGTCCACGCCGGGGATTCTGCCGTGACCCGACCGGAGGCATCGATTCCTGGTCAGTGGCCTGGATCACACGTCACGGATTGAGTATCAGGGCCGGGCGATTTCCGTACCCAGGGGTGACGGGGTGGGGCCGGATGCGAAGATGAGGCGCCATGACAGCTGGGTGGTGTGCTCGCGCGACACGGGCCGCGGTGTTCGCGGCCGTCTGTGTCGTGCTCGCCGCCCTGGGGCACGTCATGATGTCCGGCGACCATGTGCCCCTGTCGACACTGGTGGCCGGGTGGGCCGTGACGGGTGCGGCGGGCTGGTGCCTGGCGGGCCGCGAGCGCGGACTCCGGCTGGTCGTCGCCGTCGCCGTGATCGTCCAGACCGGACTGCACTCGGCCTTCTCGCTCGTGCCGGCGCCGGCCTCCGGGGCGGTGGGTGGCACGGACTCCATGGACATGCCCTCCATGGGCCATGGCATGGGCTCCATGGGGCACGAAATGGGCTCCATGTCCCACCACATGGCGCATACGGGACACACCCCGGACGGTGACTCGTCCCTCGGTATGCTCGCCGCCCACCTGCTGGCCGCGCTGCTGTGCGGTCTGTGGCTGGGCCACGGTGAACGGGCCGTCTTCCGGCTGCTGCGCGCCGTGGGCAGCCGGCTGGCCGCGCCGCTGCGGCTCCTGTTCGCCCTTCCCACGCCGCCGCCCCCGCCCGTGCGCGTTCGGCGCTGGTCCTCGGACCGTGCGCCGCGCCTTCTCCTTCTCGTCCACGCGATCACCTCTCGAGGACCGCCCGTGGGGGCCGCTGCCGCCTGACGGCAGCCGGCAGTCCCGGGGCAGCACTCCGCGCGCCCCGGTCTCGGTCGTACGTCCGTACCTCACGCCGTACGGATGCGGCCGTATCCCCGCTCACCGGGCCGCACGCGCGTGCGCGTGCTCCCGGAATTCCGAGAAGGACACCAGGTGATCACTCCTGCCCTGCCCCTTTCATCCGAGAGAAGCCCGTCGGCCGACGAGTCGATAACCGCCTGGGCGCTGGCCGCCCGCGGCGGCGACTCCGCCGCCGTCGACCACTTCGTGCGCGCCCTGCACCGTGACGTCATCCGCTACGTCGCCCACCTGTGCGCCGATCCGCAGGCCGTGGACGATCTGGCGCAGGACACGTTCCTGCGGGCGCTCGGCAGCCTGCACCGGTTCGAGGGCCGTTCCTCGGCGCGCGTCTGGCTGCTGGCCATCGCCCGGCGTGCGGTGGCGGACAGCCTCCGGTACTCCGCCGTGCGCCCCCGCCCGGCCGATCTGGCGGACTGGGAGCTGGCGGTCGAGCTCGCCCAGCCGCGCGGCCTGCCCGGCTTCGACGACGGCGTGGCACTGCTCGAGCTGATGGACGGACTGCCCGAGGAGCGGCGCGAGGCGTTCGTCCTCACGCAGCTCCTCGGTCTGCCGTACGCGGAGGCCGCCGCGCTGAGCGACTGCCCGGTCGGCACGGTCCGCTCCCGGGTGGCCCGTGCCCGGGCGACGCTCATGGCCCTGCTCGCTGAGGCGGAGCAGACGGCGACACCGGCTGGGCCGCGGTCACCCGCCCTGGCCGCGGCCTGACGTACCACGGCCCTCGGTGCCCGCCGGCTCCGTCCGGCGGGCACCCCGCTCGCAAGCGGCTCAGGAGGACTGGGCGTCGTCGTCCAGGAAGTGGAACCCGGGCCCGGGATGCATCAGGAAGTCGTGATGCGAGATGTTCCAGGCGTAGGCGCCCGCCAGGGAGAACACCACCCGGTCCCCGGCCCTGAGTTCCGGCACCGGTACCCGGCGGGCCAGCACGTCCTTCGGTGTGCACAGCTGCCCCGCGAGCGTGACGGGCCCGTTCTTCGCCGCCGGTCGCGGCCAGGGGTGCGGCCAGGTGTCCACGGGCAGGACGGAGCAGGGCTGGTCGTGTCCCTTCGTCGCCGGGGTGCGCAGATGGTGCGTGCCGCCCCGGACGACGGCGAACTCCTCGCCGTGGCTGTGCTTCACGTCCAGCACCTCCGTGGCGTACCAGCCGCAGTACGCGGTGAGCGCCCGCCCCGGCTCGATCCGCAGCGTCAGCCCCGGATGCGCCTCGGTGAGCCGGTCCAGCCCCTCGCCGTACGCGGCCCAGTCGAAGCGGCGTTCCGGGTCCGTGTAGTCGACGCTCATGCCGCCCCCGACGTTCACCTCCGCGACCGGCACACCGAGCCCCGTGGCCCAGCCGACCACGCTCTCCGCGATCCCCACCAGCTCGGCCGCTTCCGGGCCGCTGGCCAGGTGGGCGTGGACGCCGCGCAGTTCGAGTTGCGGGTACGTCCCGTCGGCGAGCGCCCGGATCACGGGCTCGGCCCGGGCGGGGTCCAGGCCGAAGGGCGTCGGCCGCCCGCCCATCGCCAGCGAGCTCCCGGCGAGCGAGCCGTCGGGATCCGGCAGGTTGACGCGCGGCAGCACCCCGACACGCCGCCCGGGCGCGACGCGGCGGGCCAGCTCGGCCAGCACGCGCAGCTCGTGCTCGCTCTCGACGTGGAAACGCTCGACGCCCCGCTCCAGCGCGGCCGTCACCTCGTCCGGCGTCTTGCCGGGCCCGCCGAAGGCCAGCGGCCGGCCCGGCACCGCCTTGGCGACATGCGTGAGTTCACCGCCGGACGCGACCTCGTATCCGTCGACGCAGGGCTCCAGCGCGGCCAGGATCTCCGCCTCCGGGTTGGCCTTGGCCGCGTAGTACAGCTCGACCCGCCCGGGCAGCGCGGCCCGGATCCCGGCGGCGTGTGCGCGCAGGGCCGCCAAGTCGTAGAGGTAGGCGGGGAGTTCCGGGGACGGCAGCGACAGGGCACGCTCGCGCACCGCGGGGGTCGGGTGGGTCATCGGGAGCTCCTCTTCGCCTCGTGCAGCACCTCTTCGCCCAGCGGCGACGGCAGCCGGACGTATCCGGCCTCGCGGTCGGCCTTGCGCTCCCAGCGGGTGAGCAGGTTGGTCTTGGCGGGCAGCGGCACCCCGGCGAGGAGGGCGGCCAGGCGGGGTGGGCAGCCGTGCCGGTCGGCGTAGGCGCGCAGCGTGTCCCGCACGCGTGCCCACAGCGCCGCCTCCGTCTCCGGATGCAGGTCGGCGAGGGCCGCCAGCATCTCGGCCACGTGGTTGACCAGCAGGCAGTACACGACCCGGTCCCAGCCGCGCCGCGCGTCGTACGTCATCGGTCCGGCCACCTCGGGCGGCAGCGCGGCCAGTGTCTCCGAGTGCTGCTCGGGCACCAGCTTGGTGCCCTCCAGGTCCCGGAAGAGGACCTGGGCGGGCCGGCCGGCGTTGTCGACGCAGAGCAGCACGTTCTGCAGATGCGGCTCCAGGACCAGGCCGTGGTCGAAGTAGGCGGCGAGGACGGGCGGCAGGAGGAGGTCCAGGTAGGCCGACCACCAGTCGAGCACCGTGGCCGCGTCCGCACCGGCGAGGAGCCGGGAGACCTGGGCGGCACCCGTCGGGTACTCGTCGGCGACGGCGGCCGCGAGCAGGGGAGTGATGCCGGGGGCGGCCCGCCGGGACAGGCCCTCGCGGACGATGACGCCGAAGCCCTCCAGCAGGTCGCGGTCCGGCACGCCGTCGGGGCCGGGCAGGGCGAGGCCGCGGTAGGCGGGTTCGCGCAGCACGGCGCTGCCGGGGAAACGCCCGGCCAGGTCGGCCAGGGCCGGGGTCAGTGCCCGGGTGAGGGCGACCGCCCCGGTCAGCTCGTAACTGCTGTTCTTGCGCAGGCAGTTGGTGATCCGCACGTTCAGGCTGAACTTCAGGAACGTCTCCCCGTCGTACAGCGTGCGCACGGACGCGGTGGCCGCGAAGGGCCGGCCGCCCGGTCCCAGGTCGAGCACGTCACCGCGGTCCAGGGCGGCGCGCAGCAGCGGGTGCTCCCGGAGCGTCTCGTACTGCCAGGGGTGGGCGGGCAGCAGCCGGTAGCCGGCCGGGACCTCCGGGCGCTGCCGGTCCAGGGCGGCGGTGGCCCATGGTTCGGCGCTCTCCTGCGCGATCAGGTGCTCCCGCACGGCGAGGTGCCGCAGCGGGAAGGAGGCGCCCGTCTCGGGGGCGTACGCGGCCCAGGAACGCGGATCGCCGGTGCGGGCCTTGGGCGTGGGGTGAAAGCGGTGCCCGAAGAGCAGGGACTGCTCGGAGGCGAGGTAGGCGGACCGCGGGTCACCCGGCAGGCCCGGGGCTCGGGGCAGGGCGTGTCCGGCGGTGAGCGCACCCTCGACGGCCGTGTGGCTGGAGACGACCTGCGCCAGGAACTCCTCGTTGCGCACACCGGTGCGCAGCGACAACTCGTCACGCGTGTACTCGGCCAGCCGCCGCCAGTCCACGTCCGCCCAGCCGCCGGCCCGCTCCTCGCGCACCGGGCCGGTGAACCGGTGCGCGCCGAGCAGCGACGTACGGCGCAGGGCCACACACAGCAGCACCCCGCGGCGGGGCAGCCGCAGCAGCAGACGGCCGTCGGCGACGACGGTCTGCCGCTCGGGCCCGGACACCTCGCGCAGCAGACAGTTCAGCAGGGTGTGGGCCACCACGTCGTCGGCGGTGGGCAGGCGGACCGGTGCCGCGGTGCGGCCGGGAGATTCGGTCAGCGGGGGCATGGCAGGCTCCAGCGGTTGCGCGGGTTCGTGGGAAGGAGGGGGCAAGTACGGGGGACGAACGGCGGAACCGGCGGTCCGGCTCGCGGCGCTCATGGCGTACTCCGGGACGGCAGGAGGTAGTTGGGACCGGTGGTGTAGTGCTTGTTGATGTCGGCGGCGCCCGACCGCTCCTTGCTGAGCAGCGTCCCGGCCGTGACCATCGCCTTCACCGGCAGTTCCGGGGCGTCGAGGACCCGGGCGCGCAGGACGTCACCCGCCTCTCCGCCGAGCCGCTCCACGGCCTCGGTCAGCCGTTCGCGCACCAGCCGCAGCAGCACGGGCAGCGGGGCGCGGCCGTGCCGGGCGAGCCCGAACGCGTAGGCGCCCGCGCACAGATGGACGGTGATGGTGGCGAAGAGGTCGGCCACCGGCCCGTCCTCCGTGCCGAGGATCCGGGGGTCGTCGAAGTCCCACCGGCACGGGAGCCGGGCATGCAGCCGCCGCGTGTCCACGCGTGGCCCGTCGTTGTCCTTGAACAGCAGCCGGAGACCGCCCGGCCGGAGCACCAGGGAGATGTTCTGCTGGTGCGACTCCAGCGCGACGCCGTACCCGAACAGCGTGGTCTGCCAGTCGAACAGCAGCGTCAGACAGGCGTCGAGCAGGGCGAGCGGGTCGCCGTCGTAGAAGCGGTCGGCGAGATGGTCGACGACCAGCCGTCCGTCCGGCGCCTCGGCGAGCAGCGCCGCCATCGGCACGACGACCGAGTCCCCGAGGCCGGCCGGGTGGCGGCGGCACAGCACGGCCAGCAGTTCGTGTCCCGCGTGGGCGTACGTGGTCTCGTCGGCGTGCAGGACCGTGTCCCGGAACCGGGGCTCGCGAGCGACCACCTCTTGGATCAGCCGCTGCCCCACGGCCCCGTCGACGAGCGTGCCGGGCTTGACGGACCGCTTGTTGCGCAGCCCCAACGAGGAGATGGCTAGGGGCAGTTTGAGGTGCAGCGCCGGGTCCGCCACCGTCGCCACCGTCCGCATGGACAGGGTGGGTACGACGTCGAGGCAGCCCCGTTCGGCCAGTACCACCCGCCCGCGCAGGCCGGTGGCGCGCAAGGCCGCGTCGAGCGGAGGGCCGACGGTCAGCGGGTGCACCGGCAGGGCGAGGTGCGTGCGCTCCAGCCCGGCCAGCCCGAGCCGCCCGGGCGTCGGCCACAGCTCGGGAAGCGTGCCGGTCAGCAGCACCGATTCCCGGGGCACGGCGAGCCAGCGCAGCGGGAACCGCGGATGGAACTCGGGCGCGTACGACCGCAGGTGCCCCTCGTCCAGCCCTGCCCGGCCGCGTGCGGTCGGGTACACCGGATGGTCCAGACGGGCGGCGAGCGTGTCGAACGCCGGCCCGCCGCCGAGGCCGGTCCAGCGCGCCGGATCGGCACCGTGGCGGTCGGTCAGCCGCCCGGCGACGGCATCGCGGGTGTCCGCGTGCAGCCGTAACGTGGCCAGCGTCTGCCGGCACTCCTCGGCGAAGGCGTCGAAACCGGCCCGGTCCTCGGGCTCGGCGAGCGCGCGCAGCGCGTTCAGCACCTCTTCGTACGACGTCAGCTCGGCGCCGTCCGACGCGCGCAGGAGCAGCGGCAGCCGGGCGGCGTACCCGCACTGGAAGCCGTCCTCGGCGACCGGCAGCAGCAGGGCGTCGCGACCCGCGGCACGCCGCAGCCAGGGTCCGTCCGGCCGGTGGACGAGGGTGCTCCGGGTGCGCAGTCCGACGACGTCCTCGCGCAGCAGAGCGCTCAGCACCCGGGTGATCAGCTCGGCCGCGCAGGTGTCCGGCGCGGGTGGCAGTACGGTCACGCCCGGATCTCCCAGCGGTGGGTGGCCAGGAAACCGGCGGCCACGCGGTCCACGGTGTCCTGGTCGGTGCCGGTGGCCCGCAGGACGCCGAGGTAGTCGCGGTTGGTGCGGTACAGCTCGTGCCGCTCGCCCACCGCCCGCAGCGGACGGTACGTCAGACACACCCCGTCGACGCTGAGCTCGGTGGCGGCCGGGGCGTCGGTCAGGGTCCCGGCCCGGTCGGCGCACGGGTACTCCAGGAGGGCGGCGCGGTCGCGCCGGGCACCCGCATCGGCCGGGAGCGGTTCGCCCAGGTGGGTGCGGAGGATGTACTCGAACAGCGGGATGCCGAGGAGCCGTTCGAGTAGCAGGTCGCACTGGTCGCCGATGGCCCGGTAGTTGACCTCGATGATCCGTGCCCGCCCCTCGTGCACCACGAACTCGGTGTGACAGGCGCCGAATCCGACGCCGAGCGCGTCCAATTGGGTGAGGACCTGTGCGACGACCGGCTCGGGGTGGGCGGGGACGAACGTGAGGCGCTGCTCGACGAAGTGCGGCGGCGGCGACAGTTCGGTGCGGAAGCCGCCCAGGACGTGCCGGACCCGGCCGTCGCCCAGGGTCTCCAGCGTGCACAGCTCGCCGGGGAGGTACTCCTCGACGACCAGGGTGGTGCCCGGCCGGCGCTCCAGGATCTCCTTGGTGCGGATCGCCAGGTCCTCGGGGCCGTCCACGAGCACGACGTCCTCGCTGGCCACGCCCTCGCGGGGCTTGACGACACACGGGTAGGGCGCGTCCAAGGCGGTCGGTGCGGTGAGTTCGGCCGACCAGACGGTGTCCGCTCCGGCGGCGGCCAGCCGGCGGCGCGTCTCCGCCTTGTCCTTGCAACGCAGGGTGGCCCGCCAGTCCTTGCCGGGCAGGCCGAAGTAGGCGGCGGCCAGGGCGGCCTGGGTCTGGAGGTGGTCGCTGTTGGTGAAGACGGCACCCGGGCTGTCGTGGACCGAGATCCGCGACACGACGGCCCGGAAGTCCCGCACGTCACACTCCAGGACCTCGACGTCCGGGCAGGTTCTCCGGTGGGCGTCGGGCTGGTCGGTGAGGACGGTGACGTCCAGGCCCAGCCGGGCGGCGGCGGGCAGGAAACCCTCGGTGACGGAGTCGGTCGGATTGAGGGCGAGCAGGTACAGGCGCATGGCGGTCTTCCCTTGGTGGGTGGGGGGTGGCGGCGGGCAGCCCGCGCGAGACCCCCGTGACGTGGACGGCCCTTGATCGGCCGGGCGTTCACGAGCGCGTCCGACGATCTTGTACCTTAGGTTAGCCTTACCTATCCAATCGCGGGTTGCAACTGCCCGTAGGAGTGATCGATGCGCACTGTCCTGGAGTCACCGCCGACCCTCGTCTCCGTCCTCGGTACCGCCTACCGGCGGTTGACCGGCATCTGCGAGGCGCTGACCGTCGAGGTCGCGGACCCCCGGACGGCCTACGATCAACCGGCCTTCACCGGCGCCGAACTGATGTCGGACCAGTCAGCCCTCGACGCCTTCCTGGAGGCCGAGGCGACGCGCATCCACACCCGCTTCGCCCACACCCCCCGCTCCCATGTCACCGCCTCACGCGCCCTGCACGACTACGCCTGGTCGGTCGCCCTCCTGATGAGCGGCGTCTGGTACCTGGAGCGCCGGGTGCCGCGCATCCGGCCCCAGTCGGTGCGCCTGGACCTCGCGGCCGGGGCGTACACGATCACGCCCGAGCCCCGCGTCGCCTGCCTGCCCGGGGATCCCGTCGCCGCGCTGCCCGGCGCGGTGACCGTCGCGGGCGAGGAGGCCCTGCGGGCCGAGCTGCGCGCCGCGGTCGCCGACCACATGCGCCCGCTGCTCACCGCCCTCGGCCCCGCCGTGCGCCGCGGACCGCGCGCCCTGTGGGGCATGGTCGGCGACGACCTCGTCTCCGGGATCTGGTACCTGGGCCGGACCCTCGGCCGCGAGGAGGACGCCGTACGCGCGGCGACCGCCCTGCTCCCCGAACCCGTCAGCCCGTACCCCTCGGGAGCGGACTTCCGCCTGCTGACCGGCACCGACGGCCGCCGTCACACGACCCGCACGCGCGCCGGCTGCTGCCTCTACTACGCCATCCGGCCCGACGAGGCCTGCGGCACCTGCCCCCGCGTCTGCGACACGGAACGGCTGCGCCGGCTCGAGGAGTGACGAGCCGTCAGTCTTCCGCCTCCACCTTGTGCCAGAAGGCCTCGACCCGCGCGTTGAACACCTCCGGCACCTCCTGGAACGGCTGATGAGCCTCTCCGCGCAGCACCTCGAACTCGGCGTCCGGGATGCCCTCCGCGACCTCACGGCCGAGACGCGGCGGCGTCGCGAGGTCGAGTTCGCCGGCGAGGACGAGGGTCGGCGCGGTGATGCCGCCGAGGCGGTCGGACGTGTCATGGCGGGAGAACGCCGCGAGCTGGCGGCGGAAGGCCTCGGCGGACTGCGGGTGTTCGAAGGCCAGCGTCTCGTCGATGAGGCGGTCGACCAGGCCGTCGGAGTGGGCGCGTGGCGTGTAGATCCACAGGTAGAACGCCTCCAGCATGGCCCGCTCGCTCGGGGCCCGCTCCACCATCCATTCCCAGAAGCGCGTCATGGCGCGGAAGTAGGGGTCCGGGCGGGCCGTCGTGCTCATCAGGACCAGGCTGCGGACGAGACAGGGATGCCTCAGCGCCAGCTCCTGGGCGATGAAGCTGCCCCCCGAGAAACCGGTCACGTGGGCGGCCGGTATCTGGAGCGTGCGCAGCAGTGCGGCGGCGTCGTCGGCCATCCGGGGCATGGTGAGCGGCCCCTCGGGCAGGGGCGTACGCCCGGCGCCCCGGTTGTCGAAGGCGGTGAGCCGGTAGCGGTCCGCGAGCCCGTCGAGCTGTGGCTGCCACGCTTCGACGGGATCCCCGAGCCCGGAGATGAGCAGGACGTCGGGCCCCTGGCCCCGTCGCTCGACCCAGAGCTCCACGCCGCCGGCGTCGATCATCTGTCCCATGGCCGCCTCCCGGAGCAGGGAACCGTGGCCGTCAGCCTCGCGCCGGCGCGATGTTCTGGTTGGCGTGGAACAGGTTGTCCGGGTCGTAGGTCCGCTTGACCCGGGCGAGCCTGTCGTAGTGGTCGCGGTACGTCGCCCGGACCCGCTCCTGGCCCTCGCCCGTGCCCATGAAGTTCACGTACGAGCCGCCCATGGAGTACGGGTGCAGCTCCTCCTGGTAGTCGACGCACCACTGCCTGATGGCCCCGGCGTTGACCGGATCGGGGTCCACACCGGCGAAGACGCCGGACCAGACCGCGTCCCGGTAGCTCCACGCCGTGTCGTCCGGGCCCACCCGGTGGGCCGCCCCGTCGACCGGGTAGAGGTGCATCAGCGAGAGCTGGGTGGGGTTGTTCTCGCCGTACTTGAGATGCACGTCCAGGGCGGCGTCCGGGATCTGGTCGAAGAAGTCGCCGCGCCAGTACCACTGGTAGCCCGTCGGGATCAGTTCGTCGAACATGCTCTGCAGCCCGACGTAGGGCATCGGAGTCGTGAAGTGGAAGGCCGGCGGTCCGGCCTCGTGCACCACGGAGAGCGTCTCGTCGAGCCGGTCCAGGTCGCCGGTGTGGCACCACACGATGCCGCACACCTTCCGCCGGTGGAGCTCCTCGGGGAAGGGCGGGCCGGGCGGGACGACGAAGACGTTGAAGAAGCCGTACACGTCCTCGGGCGCCTGCGGGAGGAACTCGCGGTACCACGCCAGCGCTTCGCGGGTGTGCTCCACCGGCCAGACGGTCACCCCGACCCCGACCGTGTCCACCGGGTGCAGCCGGTAGGTGAGGGAGGTCGCGATGCCGTAGTTGCCGCCGCCTCCCCGCAGGGCCCAGAAGAGGTCCGGGTGTTCGTCCGCGTTCGCGGTGACGTAGCTGCCGTCCGCCAGCACGACGTCGGCGGCGATCAGATTGTCCGCGGTCAGCCCGTACTTGCGGGTGAGATAGCCGTGCCCGCCGCCGAGGGTCAGGCCCCCGACCCCCGTCATGGAGATGATGCCGGTCGGGGTGGCCAGGCCGAAGGCGTGCGTGGCGTGGTCCAGGTCGCCGAGCTGAGCGCCGCCGCCGGCCTGCGCGGTCTTCGCCGCCGGGTCGACGCGCACCCCGCGCATCGGCGACAGGTCGATGGTGACACCGTCGTCCACCAGGCACAGGCCCGGTCCGCTGTGCCCGCCGCCCCGCACGGCGAGTTCCAGGCCGTGATCGCGGACGTAGGTGAGCGCGGCCATGACATCGGCGGCGTCCGCACACCGCACGATGGCCGCGGGGTGCTTGTCGATCATCGCGTTGTAGATCTTGCGGGCCTGGTCGTACTCGGCGTCCCGTGGGCCTATGACCGGTCCTCGCAGCGTGGTCCGCATGTCTTCCAGGGTGGCGCTGTTCATGACGATCTCCTCGGGACGCGTGACCGTGCTGCTATCACCAGCCTCCCGCCGACCGCGCGGCTGTGCATGTCCGGCGGAGAGCCACCGCCCGGCTGTCCGCGGATTCAGGTCAGGGTGACCTCCACCGGCAGCTTCTTGATGCCGTTGACGAAATTGGACCGCACTCGCGGCACGTCACCGGCCAGGCGGATGTCCGCGAGGCGCGGGATCAGCTCCTCGAACATGATCCGGATCTCGGTGCGCGCGAGCAGATTGCCCAGGCACAGATGGGGGCTGCCCTTGCCGAAGGTGACGTGGTCGTTGTCGGCGCGCGTGACGTCGAAGTCGTACGGATCGCCGAAGACCTCCTCGTCGCGGTTGCCGGAGGCGAACCACATCACGACCTTGTCGCCCTCCCTGACCCGCCTGCCGCCCAGTTCGACGTCGCGCGTGGCGGTGCGGCGGAAGTGGTAGACGGGGGAGGCCCAGCGCAGGAACTCCTCCACCGCGACCGGGATCAGCGAGGGGTCCTCCTGGAGGCGGGCCAGCTGCTCGGGGTGCTGGATCAGGGCCAGCATCGAGTGGGAGATGGTGTGCCGGGTGGTCTCGTTGCCGGCGACGACCAGGAGCAGGAAGTAGTTGTCGAAGTCCTGCGGGGAGAGCGGCACACCGTCCCGGGGGGTGGTGTTGACCAGCCGGGAGACCAGGTCGGTGCCGTCGCCGCCGCGTCGCCGCCGCGCCAGCTCCCGGCCGTACTCGAAGACCTCCAGCGAGGCGGGGGAGCGGAAGGGCAGATCGCGGTACCTCTCGCTCTCCTCGCTGTGCAGCAGGACGTCCGCGTAGTCCGGGTCGGTGTGGCCGATGATGCGGTTGCCCCAGTCGATCAGCCGCTGGTTGTCCTCCGGGGGCACGTCCAGCAGCCGGGCCAGGACGTTGATCGGGAAGTCCGCCGAGACGTCCTCGACGAAGTCGAAGCGGCCCTTGGCGAGCGCGGTGTCGAGGGTCCGCGCCGTCAGGCCGCGCAGGAAGTCGGTGTAGCCGCTGATCACGTTCGCGCCGAACTGCCGCTGGATCAGGCTGCGCAGTGCCCGGTGCCGGACCCCGTCCAGCTCGAGGATCGAGGCGCGTTTCTTGATCTGGTCGTCGTCGACCTCCTCCAGGTTGACGAACCTCGTGGAGGTGAAGGTCTCCGGGTCGCGGTCGACCCGGACGATGTCCCGGTGCCGGGTCACCGCCCAGAAACCGGAGTTGGGTGCCTCCTCCGGCTGCCAGTGCACGGGGTCCTGGTGACGCAGGGTGTGGAACATCCGCCAGGGTGTGACGCCGTCCGTGAAACGGTCCAGGTCGGCGAGGTTCACGTCGGCCAGGGGCAGCGGCTCGCGCAGCGCGTCGGTCGGGGTCTCGGTGGTCATGGAACAGCTCCTCGGCGGCACAGGGGGCGTCACAGGTGGTAGGCGTACTCGGTGAACTCCCAGTCCGTGACGTGCCGGTGGAAGCGTTCGACCTCGTCGCGCTTGTAGGAGAGGAAGGATGTGGTGAAGCCCTTGCCGAGCAGGTCGGTCAGGGCGGTGTCCGCCTCCAGCGCGTCCAGCGCGGCGGACAGGGTCTGCGGCAGGGCGGCGGACCGGGAGGTGTCGTAGCCGTAGCCCTCCAGCGGTGCGGGCGGCTCCTCGCCGGCGAGGACGCCCAGGAGGGCGGCGGCCGTCGTGCCGGCGATCGCCAGATAGGGGTTGGCGCTCGCGTCGCCCAGCCGCAGTTCGCACCGGGCCCCCGAGCCGCGCTCGGGCGGGATGCGCACCATGGCGCTGCGGTTGTCCAGTCCCCAGTCGATCAGCCAGGGCGCGAGGGTGTCCGGGCCGAAGCGCTTGTACGAGTTGACGGTGGGGTTGAGCAGCGCGGCCAGGGCGGGCGCGTGGGCGAGGACTCCGGCCACGGCGTGCCGGGCGACGGCGGACAGGCCGTACGGGCCCGACGGGTCGTCGAAGGTGTTGCGGCCCTGGTCGTCCTCGCCGGAGAGGTGGAGGTGGAAGCCGGAGCCGCCCGCGTCGTTGAAGGGCTTGGCCATGAAGGTGGCCAGCCTGCCCTCCTTGCGGGCCAGTTCCTTGATCGCCGCCTTGAAGCGGAAGGACCGGTCGGCGGCCGAGAGGGCGTCGGAGTGCGCCAGGTTGATCTCGATCTGGCCGCCGTCGAACTCGTGGTTGCCGCTGATCGCCCCGATCCCCAGATCGCGTACGTGGCGCAGGGTGCGCAGCAGGTGGTTGGCGGGGTCGGCGCGCAGCCCGGCGGTGTAGACGACGCCCGGGTCGGGTGCGTAGCGGCGCCAGCCGCCGGACGGGTCCGGCTCGCACAGGAAGTACTCCAGCTCGGGCCCGACCACCGGCCGCAGCCCGTGGTCGGTGCACCGGGCGAGGACGGCGCGCAGCAGGTCGCGGGGCGACTCCGGGGCGGGCGCGCCGGTCGCCGGGTCGACGACCTCGCCCAGACAGGCGGCCACCCCCGGCTCCCAGGGCAGGGGCACCAGCGTGCCGAGGTCGGGCCGTACGCAGATGTCCGGCAGCCCCGCGTCCAGCCCGCCGCTGACCGGGACCACGTCGCCCCGCGGGCTGGTGTGGTAGACGGCCCGGCAGAACGCGAGACCGTGCGCGCAGGCCCGGGGCAGCTCCTCGAGCAGCACGTCACGCGCCCGGTCGGTGCCGATGAGGTCGGGATAGGTCACCCGGACCACGTCGATGCCGTCGGCGGCGAGCCGCTCCATGTGGCGGCGGACTTCTTCAAGGTCGTGAGCGCTCACCGTTGTCTCCTCGGGCGGACGTCGGGACACCTCCGGGACACGGGGCCGGGGAGGCGGGTGGCGGGAGAGCGAGCAGGCCGGGCGCGGCGGAGCCAGGGACCGCCCGGTGCTTTGTTTGATGCCAAACGGTAGGGGTGGGTGAGGGGTGCCGCAAGAGGGCGGGGCAAGAATTTATCCATCCGGATAGCTATTGACCAGACCTCGGCCCCTGCCTACCTTGTTTGAAGCCAAACGAGTTCGGGGCGTGTCAGACCGCACCCCGTTGGCCGGGGCCCGGCCCTTCCGGCCGGGCCCCTTTCCCTCCCCTTCGACGCCCTCACATTCAGGAGGACCGGCCATGAAGGTCGTCGTCGACATGAACAAGTGCCAGGACCACGGCCAGTGCGTCTTCGCGGCCCCCGACGTCTTCCACATGGACGACGCCGGCCGCCTGGCCTACGTCCCCGACCCCGACGACGCCCTGTGCGACGAGGTCGAGGAAGCCGCGGACGTCTGCCCGCTCCAGGCCATCCGGATCGAGGACTGACATGAGCGGGCGCATCGTCGTGGCCGGCGCCTCCCTGGGCGGCCTGCGGGCGGCCGAGCAGCTGCGCACCGCCGGCTGGACCGGCGGCATCACGGTGCTCGGCGACGAGCCGCACCCCCCGTACAACCGGCCCCCGCTGTCCAAGGAGGTCCTCGCGGGCAAGGCGGCCTTCACGTCGCTGGCCTTCACCCCGAAGGCGTCCGTGGCGGACGTGGAGTGGCGGCTGGGCACGAAGGCGGTCGCGGCCCGGCTCGCCGAGCGGACCGTCGCACTCGACGACGGCTCGGTGCTCTCCTACGACGGCCTGGTCGTCGCCACCGGCATGCGGCCCCGGCGGCTGCGCTGCCCCGGGCCGGTCGCCGGCCGCCACACCGTCCGCACGATCGACGACGCCCAGGTCCTGCGGGGCGAACTCACCCGGCCCGGGGTGCGGGTGGTCGTGGTCGGTGCGGGGTTCATCGGCTGCGAGGTCGCCGCGACGGCGCTCGGGCTGGGCGCGGCCGAGGTGACGGTGGTCGACCCGCTGCCCCTGCCGATGGTCGGGCCGCTCGGCGAACTGCTCGCCCGCGCGCTGCTGCGGCGGCACGAGGAGCGCGGGGTGCGTTTCGTGCTCGGTGCGGGCGTGGCCGGGTTCGAGGGGCAGGACCGCGTCACCGGTGTCGTCCTGGGCGACGGCTCCGTGCTCCCCGCCGATGTCGTGGTGGAGTCCGTCGGCTCGGCCGCCAACACCGAGTGGCTCGACGGCAACGGACTCGACCTGGACGACGGGGTGCTCACCGACGCACACCTGCGCGTCGGCGGCCGGTCCGACGTCGTCGCCGTCGGCGATGTCGCCCGCTTCCCCAACGCCCGCTACGACGGTGTGCCGCGCCGGGTCGAGCACTGGTCCGTCCCGGCGGACTCGGCCAAGCATGCCGCGAAGGTGCTGGTCGGCGGCGTGGCCGATCTGACGCCCTTCGCTCCGCTGCCCACGTTCTGGAGCGACCAGCACGACTTCCGGCTCCAGTCCTTCGGCGCGCCCGTCCTGGGGCTCGGTGACGTCCGGGTCCTCGACGGCGATCCGTCGGGGGACGTCCTGGCCGGCTACCACCGCGACGGACTGCTGGTCGGTGTCGTCGCGCTCGGCGGGCCGGCCGTCGGTCGTGCCGCCGCCCGCTATCGCGCCGAGCTGCTGAAGCAGCCCGCCCTCACTGTGCAAGGAGCCCTCAAGTGACCGTTGTTCAGGGTTACTTCCACCCCAAGACGGCGAGCGGTGCCTCGTCGCTGATTCCCGCGCCGCCGTGGCGCTACTCCGGTGACCTGCTGACCGTCGAGTACCGGACGGATCCCTCGCGGGTGCGCGAACTGCTCCCCGAACCGCTGGAGTTGGCCGACGAGGATCCGGGGGCCGTCGCCCTGATCTGGGCGGACTGGCAGTCGTGCTCGGGTGCGGGGGAGGAGCTGCTCGATCCTGTGCGGGCGCAGTACAAGGAGGCGTTCGCGGTCGTGCGGTGCGTGTTCCGCGGGCGGACCTACTCGCGGTGCGTCTACATCTGGGTCGACAAGGACTTCGCGATCGCGCGAGGGCTGCATCAGGGGTATCCGAAGAAGCTCGGGTCCATTCATCAGACGCGGCCGCATCCGTACGGGCCCGCGCCGCGGATCGAGGCGGGGGCGCGGTTCGGGGCGACGTTGGCCGCGGCGGACCGGCGTATCGCTCAGGCCGTGGTGACGCTGCGCGAGCCTTCTGAGACCGGCGGCTTCGTCAACGCGCATCCCATGGCGCATCACCGGTGGTTGCCGTCGATCGAGGGCAAGGGGCTGGCTCTCGACGAGCTGGTCGAGTCGGGTGCGGCTTCCTTTGAGGGTGGGCAGCCGTGGGTCGGTGATGCGGATTTGGAGTTGTTCGAGGCGCCCACCGAGGAGCTTGCTCGGCTGGAAGTTCGTGAGCCGATCGCTGCGTATTACCGGCAGGTCGGGGTGGTCTGGGATGGGGGGCGGCTGTTGGAGGTCGGTACGTCGGGGGCGTCTGCCGAGTGAGCTGTGTGGGTGGGTGCGGGTTCGTTGTGGCTGGTCGCGCAGTTCCCCGCGCCCCTGGAGGGCGAGACCCCGCCCCCCGATACAAAAGGAGCTGTTTTCATGCCTGACAAGATCACTGTCGGCGGAGTCGACGTCGATACCCGGCACTGGATCGGTGGCCGGCGCGTCGCCTCCAGCGGTACCTTCACGGACCACTCGCCGATCGACGGCAGCGTCCTCGGCGAGATCGCCCGGGGCGGTGCCGACGAGGCTCGGGCCGCCGTGGCTGCTGCCCGGGAGGCCTTTCCCGCCTGGGCGGCGACCTCTCGCACGGAACGCGCCCGCCTCCTCCACGCCATCGCCGACGGGGTCGAGAAGCGGATCGAAGAGCTGTCGGTCGTCGAGACCACCGACAACGGCGCCCTCCTGCGCTCGCACCGCCGGGGCGTGATGCCCCGCGTCTCCCACAACTTCCGGTTCTTCGCCGACTGGTTGCTGTCGCTCGGCCACGAGGACTTCGAGACCCGGGGGCACACCAACCACGTCAGCTGGGACCCGGCCGGGCCCTGCGTGCTGATCACCCCCTGGAACGCACCCCTGATGCTGGCCACCTGGAAGGTCGCCCCCGCCCTCGCCGCCGGCGACACCGTCGTTCTCAAGCCGGCGGAGTGGTCCCCGCTGACCGCCTCCCTGCTGGCCGACATCGCAGCCGAGGCGGGGCTGCCGGCCGGGGTGCTGAATGTCGTCCAGGGGTACGGCTCGGAGATCGGGGACGCCCTGACCTCGCATCCGGACGTGCGCCGGATCAGCTTCACGGGGTCCGTGCCGACCGCGAAGCGGATCGCGGAGTCGGCCGCCGCCCAGCTCACCCCCCTGAGCCTCGAACTCGGCGGTAAGTCACCGCTGTTGGTGTTCGCCGACGCCGATCTCGAACTGGCCGTCGACCTCGCCGTCGAGCAGTACGACAACGCCGGGCAGGTCTGTCTGGCGGGCACCCGGCTGCTGGTCGAGGAGACGGTCGCCGACGAGTTCACCCGCCGGTTCGTCGAGAAGGCCACGGCTCTGGAACAGGGTGATCCGCGGGACGAGGCCACCGACGTCGGGCCCACCATCCATCCCCGCCAGCTGGAGAAGATCGACGGGTTCGTGCAGCGGGCTGTGGCGGCCGGGGCGCGGGCCGTCATGGGAGGGCATCGGAAGGACGGGCAGTACTACGCCCCGACCCTGCTCACCGATGTCGCCCAGGACTCCGAGATCGTGCAGGAGGAGGTCTTCGGGCCGGTCCTGACCCTCCAGACCTTCGCGGGCGAGGACGAGGCCGTCCGGCTCGCCAACGACACCCGCTTCGGGCTGGCCGCCACCGTCGCCACCGGCGACCGCGACCGTGCCGAGCGGGTCACCGCCCGGCTCGTCGCGGGCACGGTCTGGGTCAACTGCTTCTTCGTACGCGACCTCCAGGCGCCCTTCGGCGGCTCCCGGCAGTCCGGCGTCGGCCGTGAGGGCGGCACCTGGAGCTTCGACTTCTACTGCGACCTGAAGAACACCGTCACCGCCCCGAAGGGATGGAACCACGACCATGGGTGAGATCGTCGGGGCCGGGCTGCTCGCCCACGTGCCCACCATCGTGCTGCCCGAGGCGGACCGGCTGGAGCTCAACGAGGGCAAGGAGATCACCCTCGTGACCGGGCTCCGGGAACTCCGCGGGGACGTCTTCGAGCGTGACCACTACGACACCGTGGTCGTGCTCGACTCGCACTGGGCGACCACCGTCGAGTTCGTCGTCACCGCGCAGGAGCGGCGCGCGGGCCTGTTCACCTCCGAGGAGCTGCCGCGCGGCATGTGCAGGATGCCGTACGACTTCCCCGGCGACCCCGAACTCGCCCACAACGTGGCCAAGTTCGCCGACCGGCACGGCACCTGGATCACCCCGATCGACGACGCGTATCTGCCGATCTACTACGCCACCCTCAACCTCTGGAAGTACCTGGGCGAGGGCCTGCCCGACAAGCGGTGGGTCACCATCGGTGTCTGCCAGACCGGCGATATGGAGGACCATCTGCGGCTCGGGCGGGCGCTGGCCGACGGGATCGCCGCCACCCCGGGGCGACGGGTCCTGGTCATCGCCTCGGGCGCCCTGTCGCACACCTTCTGGCCGCTGCGCGAACTGCGCGACCACGAGGCCAGCGACCCGGTGCACATCCGTACGCCCGAGGCGCGCGAGGCCGACCGCGAGCGCATCGCCTGGTTCAAGGAGGGCCGCCACGACAAGGTCCTCGACACCATGGACGAGTTCTGGCGGTACAAGCCCGAGGCGAAGTTCTTCCACTACCTGATGCTGGCCGGCGCCCTCGGCGAGCAGGCCTGTGTCGCCCGGGCCCGGCAGTACGGCGCGTACGAGAACTCCGTCGGCACCGGCCAGGTCCACCTCTGGTTCGACCGCCCGGCCGGCGGCTGGACCGCAGACCACACCCCCGCGCAGGAGTCCGCCCATGCCTGAGTACCGCCGCATCCTCCTCGACGGCGCCGCCGTCCAGGTCACCGTCGACGGTGACGAACTCGTCGCCGGGGACGGTCGCCGCGTCAAGGCCGGGGACGCCCGGCACCTGCCGCCGGTCGTGCCCTCCAAGGTCATCGCCGTCCATCTCAACCACCGCAGCCGGGTCGACGAGTTCCGGATCGGCCTGCCCGGCACCCCGACCTACTTCCACAAGCCGACCTCCGCCCTCAACGCCCACCAGGGCGCGATCGTCCGCCCCGAGGGCTGCAGGTGGCTCAACTACGAGGGCGAGGTCGCCATCGTCATCGGGCGGACCGCGCGGAACATCGCACCGGCCGAGGCGGGGGAGTACATCGCCGGCTACACCGTCGCCAACGACTACGGGCTGCACGACTTCCGCGACACCGACGCCGGCTCCATGCTCCGCGTCAAGGGCTCCGACACCCTCTGCCCGCTCGGCCCCGGCCTCGTCACCGACTGGGACTTCCACGGCAAGCGGCTGCGGACCTACGTCAACGGGGAGGTCGTACAGGACGGCTCCACCGACGAGATGACGTGGGACATGCACTACCTCGTCGCCGACATCGCCCGCACCATCACCCTCCACCCCGGCGACGTCCTCCTGTCCGGTACGCCCGCCAACTCGCGCCCCGTCCAGCCGGGAGACGTCGTGGAGGTGGAGGTCGAAGGGCTGGGGCGGCTCACCAACCACATCGTGACCGGGCCGACCGCCGTCCGCACGGACGTGGGTGCCCAGCCCACCGAGTCGGAGGAGGTGCTGTCGACCGCGCTCGGCGGCGACTGGGAGTTCCGTGGCATCCGGCCGCCGCGCCGCTGACGTGGGGACCGGATGCGGCGTCGCCGACGTGGCAACCGGCCGCGTCGCCGAGCGGGACGGCCCGGGTAGGGTCGCGGACATGACCGAGCCCGCCGGCCGCCGCCCCCGCAAGCGCGTGAACTACGGCACGGGCCGCGAGGCCCTTCTGGAGGCCGCCGTGCGGGTCGTCGCCCGGGGCGGGCTGCGCAGGCTCACCTACCGGGCGGTCGCGGAGGAGGCCGGCGTCACCCACGGCCTGGTCGTGCACCACTTCGGCTCCCGCGACGCCCTGATCGAGGAGGCCGTCGCCCACGCCATCCGCTCCTCCCTGAGCAGCAGCGCCCTCGAACCGGGCACGGGCGAGGCCGCCGACTTCTCGGTGGGGCTGACGGACATGGTGGAGTCGGGGCCAGACCTCCAGGCGTTCCAGTACGAACTGCTGCTGGAGTCCCGGCGCCGTCCCGAGCTCCTGGCCCACCTGCGGTCGCTGTACGACGAGTACTTCGACGCGACCCGGCGCGAACTCACCCAGATGCTGCCCGGACCGGTCGACGAGGGCCTGTCCCGGATGGTCTTCGCCACGCTGGAGGGACTCGTCCTGCACCAGCTGGTCTTCGGCGAGCGTGAGGTCATCGAGGAGGCCCTCGACGAGCTGCGCGGGGTGCTGCGGCTGCTCGCCGAGCGGCGGGGCGACGAGGCCTGACCTCTCCGCGCCTCTTCGGCCCCGGAGCCCTGGAATTCCTCGTCCCTCACCCCTTGCCAAACGGATAGTTCCGCCCCACGATGAGGCAACTCGTTTGGCCTGAAACGATCCTTCCTCCCTCTGGCAGGTGATCCGAGTGGACAGTCAGACGGTCTCCCCGCACACGGCGAAACCGGACGCGCCCACCGCAGGCACGCTCAAGCCCGACGCCCTCGGCGTCCTGGGCATCCTCTTCTTCGTCCTGTCCGCCCAGGCCCCGCTCACCGGCATCGCCGGCGCGGCCCCCATCGCCGTGGCGCTCGGCAACGGGCCCGGCGTGCCCGCCGCCTACGTGGTGGCGGGCCTGGTGATCCTGCTGTTCTCGGTGGGCTTCGTCGCCATGGGCCGCCATGTCGTGGACGCGGGCGCCTTCTACACCTACATCGGCAAGGGCCTGGGCCGGACCACCGGCACCGGCAGCGCGGGCCTCGCGCTCTTCGCCTACTGCACCATCCAGGCCGCCATGTACGGGCTCTACGGCTCCATCGTGAGCGGCCTGGTCGCGAGCCACACCGGCCTCGACCTGCCGTGGTGGGTCTGGACGCTGGCCACCATGGCCGTCGTGCAGGCGCTCGGGGCGGCCGGTGTCGAGATGGGCGCCAAGGTGCTGGCCGTCTTCGTCCTGGCCGAGTTCAGCATCCTGGCGGTCTTCGCCCTGGTCACCCTCGTCCAGGGCGGCGGCCCCGAGGGGCTCGGCCTCGCGGACAGCTTCTCCCCGTCCGCCGCCCTGGACGGAGCGCCGGGCGTGGCCGTGATGTTCGCCGTGGCGTCCATGTTCGGCTTCGAGGCCACCGCGATCTACGGCGAGGAGGCCCGAGAACCGAGGAAGACCGTGCCGCGGGCCACCTACCTCGCGGTCGCCGTGGTCACCGGGTTCTTCGCCCTGACCTCCTGGATGATCGTCTCCTCCTACGGAGCTTCCAGGGCCACCGAGGCCGCGGGCAAGGCCCTGGAAGGCGGCGACGGGGCCGGGTTCGTCTTCGCGCCCATCGCGGCCGAGTTCGGCGGCTGGGTGGGCGACGTACTGCCGGTCCTGCTCGCCACCTCCCTCTTCGCGGGCATCCTCACCTTCCACAACTCCGCCAACCGCTACCTGTTCTCGCTCGGCCGCGACGGGCTGCTGCCGCGCCGGCTGTGCGGGCTCAACCGCCGCCACGCCCCCTGGGCGGCCGGCTGCGTCCAGACCGTCCTGGCCGTTCTCCTCGTGCTCCCCTTCGCGCTGGCGGGCAAGGACCCGGTGCTCACGCTGTTCTCCTGGTTCAGCGGGGTCGCCGTCCTGGCGATGATGCTGCTGTACCTGCTGACGTCGGTGTCCGTCGTCGTCTTCTTCCGCCGCGAACGTCTCGATGCCCGCCCCTGGAACACCCTGATCGCACCCGCCCTCGGCGCCCTCGGCATCGCCGGGGCGATCTGGCTCATCCTCGCCAACTTCACCACCCTCATCGGCGGCGAGCGCACCACGGCCCTGTGGCTCACGCTGTCGGTCCCGGTGGTCATGGCGCTGGGCGTGGTGGCCGCGCGGGTGCGCAAGCCGTCCGCGAACGCATGACCTGATCACAGACATCCCAAGGAGGTTCCATGCCGGCCGTCACCCACGACGAGTGGCTGCGCCGCGCCAAGGCGTTCCAGCTCTCCGGCGCCCATCACGTCGACGGCGCCGACGAACCCGGGAGCGGGGCGACGTTCCCGGTCGTGTCCCCGCGGGACGGCCGGATCATCGCCGAGGTCGCCGACGCGGGCGCCGCCGAGGTGGACGCGGCCGTCGCCGCCGCCCGGCGGGCCTTCGACACCGGCCCCTGGCCGCGCCTGGCGCCCGCCGAGCGCGGCCGGGCCCTGCTCCGCCTCGCCGACCTGCTCGACGAGCGGCGCGAGGAACTCGCGTTGACCGTCAGCCTGGAGATGGGCAAACCGATCACGGACGCCCACGGCATCGAACTGCGCGCCGTCATCAGCACCTTCCGCTGGTACGGCCAGCTCGCGGACAAGCTCACCGACGAGTCCCCGCACACCGCCCCGGACGCCCTCGCCCTGGTCACCCGGGAGGCCGCCGGAGTCGTCGGAGCGGTCGTCCCCTGGAACTTCCCGCTGACCCTGGCCGGCTGGAAGATCGCCCCGGCGCTGGCGGCCGGCTGCACGGTCGTCCTGAAACCCTCGGAGCACTCCCCGCTCTCCGCCCTGCTCCTGGGCCGCCTCGCGACCGAGGCCGGACTGCCGCCGGGCGTGCTCAACGTCGTCAACGGCGACGGACCCACAGCCGGCCGTGCCCTCGGCCTCCACCACGACGTCGACGTCCTGGCCTTCACCGGCTCCACCGCCGTCGGACGCCACTTCCTGCGCTACGCCGCCGACTCCAACCTCAAGCGGGTCTGGCTGGAACTCGGCGGCAAGTCGCCCAACATCGTCCTGCCCGACGCCCCCGACCTCGACCAGGCCGCCGCCACGGCCGCCTGGGGCATCTTCTTCAACCAGGGCGAGATGTGCACGGCCCCCTCCCGGCTGCTCGTGCACGCCTCGATCGCAGAGCGGGTCACCGAGGCCGTGGTCCGGCGGGCCCGGGAGCTGCGTGTCGGCGACCCCCTGGACCCGGCGACGGAGATGGGCGCGCTGGCCGGCCGGGCACATCTGGACCGCGTACACGACCACGTCCGGCGCGGCGTCGACGAAGGCGCCCGCCTGCGCACCGGCGGCGAACGGGTCCTCGCCGAGACGGGCGGGACGTACCTGGAGCCCACCGTCTTCGACCAGGTCGGCCCCGGCTCGCGACTGGCCCGGGAGGAGATCTTCGGCCCCGTCCTGTCCGTGCTCGCCTTCGACGACCTCGACGAGGCGGTCCGCCTGGCCAACGCCACCGAGTACGGCCTCGCCGCCGGCCTGTGGACCTCCGACCTGTCCACCGCCCACCAGGTCTCCCGCAGGCTGAGGGCCGGGACGGTCTGGGTCAACTGCTACGAGGAGGGTGACCTGACCGTGCCCTTCGGCGGCATGAAGCAGTCGGGCAACGGCCGCGACAAGTCCGCCCACGCGCTGGAGAAGTACACCGAGCTCAAGACCACCTGGATCCAGCTGTGAGGCCGCTGATCGCCGTCCCCGCACGGTTCTCCGCGCGGACCTCCGCACTCCGGTACGCCGCCGAGGTCAACGCCCGGGCCCTGATCGAGGCCGTCTGGCGGGCCGGCGGCGAACCGGTGGGCATCCACCCGGCGGACACCGGCACCGCCGCCCGGCTCGCCCGCTTCGACGGTGTCCTGCTCCCCGGCGGCGGCGACCTCGCCCCCGCCCGCTACGGCGCCGCCGCCCCGCACGACACCGTCTACGACGTCGACACCCTCCAGGACACCTTCGACCTCGCCGTCGCCCGCCACGCCCTGGAGTCGGGCCTGCCCCTGCTCGCGGTCTGCCGCGGTCTCCAGGTCGTCGACGTGGCCCTCGGCGGCACCCTGGAGCAGGACATGGGCGGCCCGGAACGCGAGCACCGGCACCTGGTGCACCCCGTCACCCTGGAACCGGACTCGGTCGTCGCCCGGGCCACCGGTGCCGAGAAGACCGACGTGTCCTGCTACCACCACCAGCGTGTCGACCGGCTGGGCACCGGCCTGCGCGTCACGGCCCGGGCGGCCGACGGCACGGTCGAGGCCCTCGAACTCCCGGGCGCCCACGGCTGGTTCACGGCCGTCCAGTGGCATCCGGAGGACACCGCCCACGAAGACCCCGCCCAGCAGGGCCTGTTCGACGCGCTCGTACGGGCCGCCGCCCGGTGAGGCCGCCGCGGGAGTCAGGCCCGGGGCCGCCGGCCGCTGCGCCGGGGCGCGGGCTCGGCACCGCCCAGCAGGGACTGCCGCCGCTCCTCGCCGTGCTCCTCGACCTGGAGCACCACGCTGCGCAGCCCCTCCGCGAGGCTGCGGCACTCCGCGCCGCTGAGCCGGGCCGTCACGAAGGCCTCCTCCTCGTTGAACGCCGGAAAGACCCGCTGCATGAACGCGTCGCCCTCCTCCGTGAGGCTCAGCAGCACCAGCCGCCCGTCGCTCGGATGGTCCGCCCGCCGCAACAGACCCCGCGACTCCAGCGTGCGCACCACCCCCGTCAGCGTGCCCTTGGAGATCCCCGCCTCCTCCGCCACGTGCCGGGTCTCCGACTCGCCCCACACCCAGACCACCCAGAGCACCACGAAGGCCGTCCAGGTCAGGTCGGAACCGCGCAGCACCGAGTTCTCCAGGTGCTGCCGCACGGCGGACGCCGCACGGTAGATGTTCGCCACCGCCGCCATCTGCTCACGCCGGATCGGAAAACCGCCGAGCTTCGCCGCTGCGAGCTTCTCGGCCTCGGTGATGGATCGGTGGCCCGGCACGGGCGGCTCCCTTGTCTGGTCGCGACGACACGTCACGCACGGGGGCGGCTCATCCGCGCCCCCAGTCGTTCGGACTCAAATTGTACGAAGTCGAAAGGGAAACCCGACATGCCCACGCCTCCCCGCATGCTCCTCGTCCTCAGCGAGAACTGGACCCTGACCGGGGGCCGGGCGGATCTGCCCGCCGCCGTCCGCTGGGCCCGCGAGGCCGAGGACGCCGGCTTCGACGCCGTCATGGTCAGCGAGCACATCGTCCTGGGCCCCGACGCGGCGGCGGCCGGCATCATGGGCAACCCCCGCGACTACGCCCTCCCGGGCAACCAGGACCCGCACACCCCCTGGCCCAACTCCCTGCTGCTGCTCGCCTCCATCGCCTCCGTCACCTCCCGGCTGCGGCTGGCCGCCGCGGCCGTCCTCGCCCCGCTGCGCCACCCGCTGCTGCTCGCCCGCGAGCTCGGCACCCTCGACCTCCTGTGCGAGGGACGGCTCGTCGTGCAGCCCACGGTCAGCTGGAGCAAGGACGAGTACGACGCCCTCGGCGTGCCCTTCGCCCGGCGGGGACGGCTCCTCGACGAGCATCTGGAGGTCTGGGCGAAGGCCTGGGGTCCGTCCCCGCTGTCCCACGAGGGACCGCACTATCCCTTCCAGGACGTCTGGTTCGAGCCCAAGGCCCACCGCCCGGACGGCCCCCGCCTCTGGTTCGGCGGACAGCGCCTGCACGGACCCGTCCTGCGCCGCCTGGTGCGGTACGGCCACGGCTTCCACCCGCTCGGCCGGCCCACGCCCGAGGACCTTCGGACGCTCAAGGAGTCGATGGCCGCCGCCGGGCGGGACATCGCCGGTCTGGAGATGATCGGCGGAACCCGGGCCGTCTTCCCCGACGACCATGCACCGGCGGACCTCGGCGCGGCGCTCGCCGTGATCCCCGAGCAACTGGAGCAGGGCTTCACCACGTTCTGCGTGAAACCGAACCAGTTCATCGACGACCCGGACGGAGTCGGGGCGTTCTGCCGCGAGGTCATGCGGCGCGTCGAGGCGCTTACTACCTGAGGGCCGGGGCCCGGATCACCGCTCGACGAAACGCGCGAGGTGATCCGGGTCCGGCCGCAGCAGCCCGTCCCGGACCGCGAGCGCGGTGGCCTCGGCGCGGGAGGCGCAGCCGGTCTTGCGCAGCAGATGCTCGACATGGCTGTGCACGGTCCGCGGGGACAGGAACAGCGCCTGCGCGATGGCCTGGTTGGTCTGCCCCGTGGCCGCCCGGGTGAGCACCTCCAGCTCCCGGGGGCTCAGTCCGTACGGCAGCTCCGTGGGCGTCTCGTGCACCAGTACCGCCTCCGACGCGAGGCCGGGGCCCGGCGGATGCCGGTGCAGGGCGACCCGCTGCCAGCCACCCCCGGCCGGCCACAGCAGCCGCAGCCGCCGGCCTCCCGTGCCCGTGAAGGCGTCGAGCAGCGCGTGGAAGGGCCCGTCGCCCCGCAGCACGAGGGGTCGGTCCCGGCCCGGCAGGTCGATCACCCCGCCGTCGCCGGTGACGAGGCTCGCCGCGTCCTCCTCGGCCAGACCGTGCAGGTCACCGGCGTGCGCCAGCGGGTCGGCGAACGCGGCCAGGGCGGGGATCACGGAGGCGAGCAGCAGCCGGGCGTCGGTGTCGTAGGCGTCCGCGCTCTCGGTGGAGAGATGGACCAGGCCCACCAGGCGGCCCCGATGCCGCAGCGCTCCCGTGACGCCGTCCCGGAAGCCGGCCGGGCGGACGCGCTCGGCGTAGAACCAGCCGTGCCGGAAGCGCGGTCCGGCGTCCTCGGGATCCTCCGCGTCCTGCGAGATGGACGGCGGCAGCTTCTGCCGTACGACGTTGCGGTACCAGGGCGTCCCGACGAATTCCCCGGCCAGGGCCTGCGAGGCCGCGGCGGTGTAGCCGATGCTCGCGACCTGCACGTGGGAGCCGGTCAGCGGGTCGATCGTGAGCAGGGTCGCGGCGTCCAGCGGCAGGGCGCGGGCGAGTTCGCGCAGGGCCTGAGCGGAGGCCGACGCGGTGTCGCGCTCGCGGGTGAGCATGCCGATGCGGGCGGCTGCCGCGATCTGGTGGTGGCTGGGCATGGCGAGCCTCCGGGCGGCTCGGGCGACGATATCGTTTGGGGCCTAACGATAGGGGTGCGGCCGGTGCCCGACAAGGTGTTCACCGACTCGCGCGCGGGATCGGTGTTCCGCCGGCCGCCGCCGGCAGTCGGTATTTGTACGGATGGTGCGGCGGGCCCGGCGGGACTTTCCTGTTCGGCACAGCCGGACGCCCGCTCCAGTCGGGCCCGCCCCTCGGAGAGCCCCTGCCATGACCCCACCGTCGTACGCCGCCTCGCGCAGACACTTCCTCGCCCTCTCCGCCGCCACCGCCCTGGCGGCGGCCGGATGCTCGGCACCCCGGGACACGGCCGCCTCGGCCGAAGCCGCACCCTCCGGCGGCACCCCCCTGACGAAGATCGGCCTCGACTACCCCTTCACCCAGCTCCCGCTCTACTCCACGCTGGTGAAGCTCTCCACCGCCCAGGCCAAGAGCCACGGCATCTCGCTGCTCACGACCAGCGACAACGCCAGCGCCGACACCCAGGCCGGCAACCTCCGCACCTGGGTCGCCCGCAAGGTGCCGGCGATCGTGTCCTTCCCGATGGTCTTCGAGGCAGCCGAGCCCATCGCCAAGGCGGCCCTGGACGCCGGACTGATCTGGGTGACCTACGGCGGCTCCCTGCGGCACCAGAGCGCCGACATCCGGTTCAGCTTCCGCGAGGGCGGCACGCTGCTCGGCGAGGCAGCGGCGAAGTGGGCCGAGGAGCACCTCGGCGGCAAGGGCAAGATCGCCTTCCTCACCGACAGCACCATCGAACTGGGCCGCGAACGCACCAAGGGCATGATCGACGCCTTCACCAAGCTGGCGCCGGGCGTCGACGTCGTGGCCCGGGAACAGGCCATCGACCCGGACACGGGCCTGTCCAAGACGAAGGCGATCCTCGCCAAG
This sequence comes from Streptomyces purpurascens, assembly GCF_045040895.1. Classification (NCBI taxonomy): domain Bacteria; kingdom Bacillati; phylum Actinomycetota; class Actinomycetes; order Kitasatosporales; family Streptomycetaceae; genus Streptomyces; species Streptomyces purpurascens. The sequence goes on from NZ_CP108341.1 coordinate 8,500,757, forward strand.
CACCCCGACCTCAACCTCGTCCTCGGTGTCACCGACGCCGCCGCGTACGGCGGGTTCAAGGCACTCCAGCAGGCGGGCCGCGGGAAGGACGACGCGAAGACCTTCGTCGGTGGCCAGGACGGGGCCGCGCCCTCCCTCCTCGCCGTCAAGCAGGGCACCTTCTACCGGGCCTCCGCCGCCCTGGCGCCGAAGGACATCGCCGCCGCCATCGTCGAGGTGCCGCGCGCGGTCGCGGCGGGCAAGGCGAACCCCAGTGCCCAGGTGCCCATCACGCTGGTCCAGCGCGGCGACGGGGCCGAGATCGACAAACTGCTCGCACAGAACGCCTAGGCCCGCCATGACGATCACGAACCTCCGCATCCGCGGCCTGACCAAGTCGTTCGGCGGAGTCCGGGCCCTGGACGGCGTGGACCTCACCGTCCCCGCCGGACAGGTGCACGCCCTGCTCGGCCACAACGGCGCCGGCAAGTCCACCCTCATCAAGTGCCTGGGCGGCGCCTTCCCGCCCGACGCCGGCACCATCGAGGTGGGCGGGACGACACACACCCGCCTCAGCCCCCGCGAGTCGATCGCGGCCGGCGTGGCGATCATCTTCCAGACCCTCAGCGTGGTCGACGCTCTGACCGTGGCGGAGAACATCTTCCTCGGCCAGGAGTGGACCCGGTACGGCCGCATCGACCGGCGCGCCCAGGAGGACGTCGCCGCCGGGCTGCTGGAGCGGGTGGCGGCCCGGTGCTCCCCGCGTGACCGGGTGGGTGATCTGCCCATGGGGCAGCGGCAGTTGGTCGAGATCGCCAAGGCCCTCAGCCGCAGCGCCTCCGTCCTGGTCCTCGACGAACCGACGGCCGCCCTGTCCGGCGCGGAGACCGACGCCCTGGCCGAACGGGTCGAGGACCTGCGCACCCAGGGGCTCGCCATCGTCTACGTCACCCACCTGCTGGCGGAGGTGGAGCGGCTCGCGGACGCGGTGACGGTCCTGCGCGACGGACGGGTCGCGCACCAGGGCACGGTCGCGGGGCAGACCCGGGCCGAACTGGTCGCGGCGATCGCCGGACGGCCGACGGAGGAGGTGCGCAGGCCCAAGCCCCGCCGTACATCAACGGCACCCCGGCTCGTCGTCAAAGCCCTGCGCGGCCCCGGCTTCGGCCCCGTCGATGTCACCGTCGGCGAAGGCGAACGCGTCGCCCTGTTCGGGCTCATCGGCTCCGGCCGCACCCGCGTCCTGGAGACCCTCTACGGCAGGCGCCGCGCCACCGCCGGAACGATCCGGGTCGGTGACCGTACCGTCGCCCCCGCCCGGCCGGCCGACGCGCTCGCCGCCGGGATCGCGCTCGTGCCTGCGGACCGGCGCGCACAGGGCCTCTTCCCGTCGCTGTCCGCGCAGGACAACACGCTGCTGCCCTCCGTCCGGCCCCTGGCCCGCCACGGCGTACGGGCGCTGCGCACCGAGCGGCGGGTGTTCGAGGCGCTGGCCACGGAGGTGGGGCTGCGTCCGGCCCGGCCCGGGCTGCCGGCGGGCGCGTTCTCCGGCGGCAACCAGCAGAAGCTCGTCCTCGGCCGGTGGATCAACGAGGCCCGGCACGTCGACGTGCTGCTGCTGGACGAGCCGACGCAGGGCGTCGACGTGGGGGCCCGGCAGGAGATCTACCGGGTCGTGTCGTCCCTCGCCGCCGAGCGGGGCACCGCCGTGTTGTTCGCCTCCAGCGACCCCGAGGAGATCGTGGCGCTCGCCGACCGCTGCCTGATCGTCGCCGGGGGACGGATCGCCGGCGAACTCTCGGGTGCCGAACTCACCGAACAGGCCCTGCTGTCGGCCGTCCACACCCCCCTGCCCGCCGAAGGAGCAGCATGACCACCGCCGACCGCGTCCTCACGCGCCCCCGACTCCTGGCCACGGGCGGGCTGGACACCGTACGCCGCAACCCGCTCCTGGTCGTGCTCGTCGCGATGGTGCTGGTCTTCCAGCTGACCACGGGCAGTTTCCTCGACCCGGCCAACCTGAGCGGCATCGCCACCGACGCCGCCACGCTCGCCATCGTCGCCGTCCCGCTGGCCCTGCTCGTCATCAGCGGCTACCTCGACCTGTCGGTCGGCTCCACGCTCGCCCTCGGCGGGCTGGTCGCGGGCTGGCTGGCCGGGCAGCACCACCAGTCACCCGCCGTCGCCCTGCTGGGGGCGCTCGCCGCCGGGGCGGCGGTCGGGGCGGTGAACGGCGTCCTGTGCTGCTACTTCGGCCTGTCCGCGTTCATCGTCACCCTAGGGATGCTGACCGCCGTACGGGGCCTGGCACAGCAGCTGTTCCCGCTGCCGCTGAGCGGCTTCGGCTCCGGGTTCGCCTGGATCGGCGGGGCGCGGATCGCCGGGGTCGCGGCGCCGGTCGTCATCGCCGCGCTGGTGCTGGCGGCGGGCACGCTCTTCCTGGCGCTCACCCCGGCCGGACGCCACGTCTTCGCCATCGGCGTCAACCGGGAGGCCGCCCACCTCTCGGGCATCCAGGTCCGCCGGACCCCGTTCGCGCTGTTCGTCGTCACCGGCGTGGCCGCCGCCCTGGCCGGGGCCGTCAAGGCGTCGGTGCTGGACAGCGTGGTCGCGGGAACCTCCGGGGCCGGGTTCGAACTGACCGTCCTCACCGCGGTGCTGCTCGGCGGAGTCGCCCTCACCGGCGGCACCGGCTCGATCCTCGGCGTCCTGCTCGGCGTGCTCTTCCTCGGCGGCCTGCAGAACGGCCTGACCCTGCTGAACGTGCCGACATTCTGGCAGCAGATGGCCCAGGGCGTCGCGCTGGTGGCCGGCGCGGCCCTGGCGTACTTCGCTCCCCGCACCGGGCGCTGACCCAACTCCCCCCTGACATCCCGAAAAGAGGTCACTCGTGAGCGAGACCGCATCCGTGAGCGACACCGCCCCCACCCTCGTCCTGACCGGCGGCCAGGTCCTCACCGTCGACGCGGGCTTCACCGTCGCCGAAGGCGTGGCCGTGCGCGGCCGGGACATCCTGGCCGTCGGCGGCGACGCGGAGATGCGCGCCCTGGCCGGACCCGGCACGCGGATCGTCGAACTGGGCGGCCGGACCGTGCTGCCCGGCATCAACGACTCGCATCTGCACGGGGCCGCCTACGGGATGACGAAACCGCCCTTCGCCATCGACGTCGGTCATCCGGCGGTGGGTTCCCTCGCGGACATCGCCGAGGCCGTGGGCCGGGCGGCACGGGACGCCCCGGACGGCGCGTGGATCGTCGGTCTGGGCTGGGACCCCGGCTATCTCGCGGAGTGCCTGGCCGAGCCGGGCCGCTTCCCGCACCGCCGGGACCTGGACGCGGTGGCGCCGCGCCACCCGGTCTGTCTGACCGACTTCTCCTCGCACATGGTGTGGGCCAACTCCGAGGCACTGCGCCGCTGCGGCATCGACGCGGACACCGCGCCCCCGCCCGGCGGCGTCATCGACCACGACCCCGACGGCCGGCCGACCGGCATCCTGCGCGAGGCCGCCGGGCGGCTCGTCCAGGCCGAGCTGCCCGCCCCCACCGTCGCCCAGCGCCGCCAGGCCATCCAGGGCGTGATCCGCGAGCTGCACGCGCGCGGCATCACCAGCTACACCGAGCCGGGCCTCGGCCCCGGCGGCGCCGGAACCCTGTTCGGGGGCCTGAGCACCGACAACTGGACCGCGTACGCCGAACTCGCGGCCGAGGGCGCACTCGAAGCCCGTGTCAGCGTCCTGCTCCTGCCCGCCCCCATGGGCGGCTCCGCCGACGACGTCCGCAAGGGCCTGGCCGAACTGCGCCGCCCCGAGTCGGCCGACCCCCGGCTCCTGCGGGCCATCGGCGTCAAGGTCTTCGGCGACGGAGTACCGCCCAACCGCACGGCGTGGATGAACGAGCCCTACCCGGAAGGCGGTCACGGCGCCCTCTGCGTGCACGGCGACACCCCCGCGCTCCAGGCGGACGAACTGCGCGAGATGATCCGGGTCGCCCACGAGGCCGGCTTCCAGCTCGGCGTGCACGTCACCGGCGACCGGGCCATCGACACGGTCGTGGACGCCTTCGTCGCCGCGAACACCGCCGCGCCCCGCCCCGACGCCCGCCACTACGTCATCCACGGCGACTTCATCGGCCCCGGCAGCCTGGCCAAGCTCGCCGCACACGGCTACGGCGTCAACATGAACCCCGCCATCAAATGGACCATCTCCGACCTGATGGACGAGGTCGTGGGCCCCGAACGCTCCGCCTACCAGTGGCCGGTGCGCTCCGCGCTCGACGCCGGAGTACGGGTCTGCGCCAGCTCCGACGCCCCGATCACCGAGCCCGACTGGCGGCAGGGCGTGGCCTCGATGATGCTCCGCGAGTCCAAGGCCAGCGGCCGGCCCAGCGGCCCCGAACAGTGCGTGCCGCTCGCCGACGCCCTGCGCGCCTACACGGCCACCGCCGCCTGGCAGGACTTCGCCGACGATTTCAAGGGCACCGTCGAACCGGGCCGGGCCGCCGACCTGTGCGTCCTGGACCGGCCGCTGCTGGGCCTCGACCCGCACGAGATCACCGAAGTGCGGGTGGATCTCACCGTGTTCGACGGGCGGGTGGTCTTCGAACGCTGAGCGGCCGGCGGGCGCGTCACGCCGCCCGCACCACCGCCCTCCTCGCTCCCCACCGCCGGGTCCGGTACCCGCCGGCCGCCCGGCACACCGCGTAGATGCCGAACGAGATCGTCGTGACGTAGGGGCTGATGGGGATGCTGCTGCCGAGCGCGAGCAGGATGCCGCCCTCGATCGAGGCCACGGCGAACAGCACGCTCAGCACGGGCAGCAGCACCGGCGACGCGGTGACGCGGGCGGCGGCAGCGGCCGGGGTGACGACCAGCGTGAGCACCAGCAGCGCGCCGACGACCTGCACCGACAGGGCGACGGCGAGGCCGAGTACCAGCATGAACGCGAAAGACAGAGCCCGCACGGGCACCCCGCGGGCCTCCGCCACGTCCGGGTCGGTGCTGGCGAAGGTGAGCGGACGCCACATGACCGCCAGGGCGATGAGCACCAGCACGGACGTGCCGAGCAGCCATGACATCTGCGGGGTGTCCACGGCCACGATCTGCCCGGTGAGCAGCCCGAACTTGTTGGCCGCCCGGCCCTTGTAGAGGGCCAGGAAGAGCACGCCCAGGCCCAGCCCGAACGGCATGATGATGCCGATCACCGAGTTGCGGTCCCGGGCCCGCGTCCCCAGCACCCCGATGGCCCCGGCCGCGAGGAGCGAGCCGGCGATCGAGCCCGCCACGATGTTCGCGCCCAGCAGCAGCGCCGCCGAGGCGCCCGCGAAGGACAGTTCGCTGATGCCGTGCACCGCGAACGGCAGGTCCCGCATCAGTACGAACACCCCGGCCAGCCCGCCCACGAGCCCCAGCGCCACACCCGCGACGAGGGAGTTGTGGACCAGGGCGAGGAGTTCGCCGTAGTCGGTGAAGTCGAAGATCTGGTGCCAGATCCCGGCGGCGAGCGTCATGCGCGCACTCCGTCCGTCTCGTGCGTCTGCTCGGGATGGTGTGCCGGTGCGGCCGGTTCGTCGGGCGCGCCCGCGACCACCACCCGGCCGCGCACCCGTACGACATCGACCTGCGTGCCGTAGAGCCGGGACAGCGACTCGGAGGTCAGCACCTCGTCGGGGGTGCCGACGCGGTGGCCGCCGGGGGCCAGGTACAGCACCCGGTCGACCAGTCCCAGCACCGGGTTGATCTCGTGCGTCACGAAGACCACAGCCGTGCCGTGGGCGCGGCGCCGGGCGTCGATCAGTTCGGTGACGGCCCGCTGGTGGTTCAGGTCGAGCGACAGCAGCGGCTCGTCGCACAGCAGGATCCGCGGGTCGGTGGCCAGGGCCTGCCCGATGCGGACGCGTTGCCGTTCGCCGCCGGACAGCATCCCGAGCGGGACATCGGCGTAGGCCGACGCCCCGACCGCCTCGAGGATCTCGTCCACCCGGCGGCGGACCCCGCCGGTGCGCAGCCGCGGCCCGAAGCGGTGCCCGTCGACGCCGAACCGTACGAGGTCCCGGGCGCGCAGCATCGCCTGGGCGGACAGCGCGGCCTGCTGCGGCACGTAGCCGATGTCCCGGGCGGCGTCACGCGCGGGCCGGCCGAGGACGGTCAGCGTCCCGGCGGACAGCGGCCGGCGGCCCAGCAGCGCCCGTACGAAACTGGTCTTGCCCGCACCGTTCGGCCCCAGCACGGCCAGGAACTCCCCGGCCCGTACGTCGAGATCGAGGCCGCTCCACACCTCGCGGGCGCCGTACGACAGGGCCGCGCCGCGCAGACTGATGACAGGAACGCCGTCCTGCCGGGATATCGCGGTCACTTGGCCAGCGCGCCCGCGAGCGCGTCGACGTTGGCCGTCATCCAGCCGAGGTAGTCCTTGCCCTTCGGCAGGGTCTCGGTCACGGGCACGACGGGGATGCCGGCCGCCTCGGCCGCCGCCTCGGTCTTCTCGGTCTGCGGGCCGGAGGTCTGCGCGTTGCAGACGAGCGCCTCGACCTTCCTGCCGCTGAACAGCGCCAAGTTCTCCTGGAGGATCCGCGGGGATACGTCGTCACCCTCCTCGATCGCCTCGCTGAACTCGGCGGGTGTCCGGTTGACCAGGCCGCTCGCCTCGGTCATGTACAGCGGCACGGGCTCGGTGATCGCCACGCCCGCGCCGCCGTGCTCCTTCTTGATCCGGGCTTCCTTCGCCTCCAGTGGCGTGAGCCGGGCCTCGAAGGCGGCGGCGTTCTTCTTGAAGACGGCCGCGTCGGACGGGTCGGCCTTGGTCAGGGCCGCGGCTATCCGGCCGGTGACCTTGGCGACGGTGGGGAAGTCGTACCAGACATGCTCGTTCAGCTCGCCGCCCTTCGGCGCGGTCTTGCCGGACACCTCGACCGCGTTGATCACCTGGGCGGAGTCGTTGTGGCCGCCCTTCAGCATGCGGTCGACGAAGTCGTCGTAGCCGCCGCCGTTCTCCACGACGACCTCGGCCTTGGAGAGGGCGAGCTGGTTCTGGGGGTCGGCCTCGTAGGAGTGCGGGTCCTGGTCGGGGTCGCTGATGACCGAGGTGACGTCGACTCTGTCGCCACCGACGCGCCGCACGATGTCGCCGTAGACGTCCGTGGAGGCGACCACCGCGACGCGGGCCGGTGTGCTCTTGCCGCCGGGGGAGTCCGACGAGCTGCCGCAGCCCGCGAGAAGGGCCAGTGACGCGCTGGTCAGCAGCGCCAGGCGGCGGGACGTGGACAGGGGCATGGCTCCTCCAGGACGGACATGCACAGGGGTACTTGGCAGCGCCACGCTAGATGGGAATGAATGTCAAGAGCGGGTTCTGGTCGAAGTCATGTGAAAACCATTGCCAATTGTTGAAGCGGAGATCCGGACTGGTCTGGACTGGAAATCCAGGCATTGGACGCGTAGTCTAAATCCATGCGAGAGACTCTGACCGCGGAACGGGATGCGATCCTCGCCGCGCTGACGCCGGTCGTCGAAGGAATCGCCGCGACCTTCGGGCCGGTCTGCGAAGTCGTGCTGCACGACTACCGGAATCCGGAGAAGTCGGTGGTCGCCGTCGCCGGATCGGTGACCGGGCGGACGGTGGGTGGCGCCATGAGCGAGATCGGCATGCGCGTCCTCGCCGGAGGTGACGGGGCGGCCGACGAACTGAACTACGTGACCCGCACCCGCAACGGAGCGCTGGTGAAGTCCTCCACGATGGTGCTGAGGGATTCCACGGGGGCCGTGTTCGGCGCGCTCTGCGTCAACGTGGACGTCGGTGCCGTCAGTCAGGTCCACGGCCTGCTCGGCGCACTCGCCGGAATACGTCCCGAGCCGGCGGAGCTGCCGACCACCACCTTCGGCAACGACATCGACTCCGTGGTCGACGCCCTCGTCGACGTCCACCAGTCGAAGCAGCGGGGGAGCTGGGCGGAACTGGACCGCGCCGAGCGCCTGGAGCTGTTCGGCGGCCTGGACGCGCGCGGTGTCTTCGCCGTGCGCGGCGCGGTCGAGCAGGTCGCCGCCCGGCTCGGCATCTCCCGCGCCTCCGCCTACAACTACCTCTCCCAGGCCCGGGCCGCCCACGACACTTCCACCGGAGGACCCGCGTGACGACCACCACCCCACCGGTCACCCTCGACGACGTCCGGGACGCCGCCGCCCGGCTCAAGGGCGTCGCCCACCGCACCCCGGTGCTGCGCTCCCGCACCCTCGACGCGCTCGCCGGTGCCGAGATCCACCTCAAGTGCGAGAACTTCCAGCGCGTCGGCGCCTTCAAGTTCCGCGGCGCCTACAACGCCGCCTCCCGCCTCACCCCCGAGCAGCTGTCCCGGGGTATCGCCGCCTACTCCTCCGGCAACCACGCCCAGGCCGTCGCCCTGGCCGCCCGCGAGCTCGGCACCACCGCCGTGATCGTCATGCCGGAGGACGCCCCGCCGTCGAAACGGGCGGCCACCGCCGGCTACGGCGCCGAGATCGTCACCTACGACCGCTACACCGGCGACCGCGTGGCCATCGCCGAGGCCCTGGCTGCCGAGCGGGGCCTCACCGTCATCCCGCCGTACGAGCACCCGCACGTGATGGCCGGCCAAGGCACGGCCGCGCTCGAACTCCTCGAAGAAGTGGGGGAGTTGGGGGCGATAGTGACACCGGTCGGCGGTGGCGGGCTCATGGCCGGAAGTGCCACGGTGGCCAAGGGGCTGCACCCGGACATCCGGATGATCGGCGTGGAGCCGGAGGCCGGAGACGACACCAAGCGCTCGCTGGAGGCCGGACGGCGCATCAGTGTCCCGGTGCCGCACACCATCGCCGACGGACAGGCCCTGCACACACCGGGCGAACTCACCTTCTCCGTCAACCGGCGGCTCGTCGACGAGATCGCGCTGGTCACCGACGACGAGATCAGGGACGCGATGCGGTTCGCCTTCGAACGCCTGAAGATCGTCCTCGAGCCGAGCGGCGCCACCCCGCTCGCCGCCCTGCTGACCCGCCGAGCGGGCCGCCTCCCGCGCCGCGTCGGCGTGATCCTCTCCGGCGGCAACATCGACGCCGGGCGCTTCGCCGAACTCTGTGGCAACGAGGTCTGAGCGGAAGTTCTTCGGTTGGCGGCCCCGGACGGACGGGCGGACGATTGAGGAGTAGGAGGCCGGCCGCCGACGGCGGCGTCCAGGGCCGCCGGGGAGACCGGCCCCCCGGCCGCGGTGCGACGCGGCCGGAAGGGAGCGCGTCATGTTGGAAGTGAAGACGCTCGACAAGCCCGACGAGCGGCGTGATTTCCCCCGCGGCCACCTCGAAGCCGTCCACATGACGGATCTCGACTTCGCCGTGGCGACCTTCGAGCCCGGCTGGCGCTGGACCGAGTCCGTGGCCCCGATCGCGGGCACCGACACCTGTCAGATGCACCACAACGGCTACGTCCTCCAGGGCCGCATGCGCATCCGCATGGACGACGGCGGCGAGATCGAGGTCGGCCCCGGCGACGTCTACGTCGTCTCACCCGGACACGACGCCTGGGTCGTGGGCGACGAGCAGGCCGTGGTCTACGACTTCCAGGGGCAGACGGCTAGGGAGTTCGCGAAGAAGTAGCGCTCCCTCGCTCTTCGGAAACCGATCGGTTTACGCTTCCCCTCGTGGGAACCCGATCGGTTTCCTGTAGGGACTCGACACCGGGCTGGCGGCCGACCCCGCCGCTCTGTACCCGCAGCTCGCCGTCGCCTGATCACGCCCTTGGTCACACCGGCAGCAGCCGCGCCACCAGTGCGCTGAGCTGTCCTACGTTGCGGCACTCGTGCATCTCGACCAGCTCGGCATAGACCGGCGCGACGGAATCGCCCGTGCCCCACAGGGAGCGCTGCTCGGGGTTCAGCCAGTAGACGCGGCGCGCCCGTTCGGCGATCCGCCGCACGGCGGGCGGATTCGGGTCGCTCCCGTTCGTCCGCGCGTCACCGAGGACGAACACGGTCGTGCGCGGGCCGACCGCGTCGCCATGGATCTCGGCGAACTCGCCCAGCGCCGTGCCGTAGTCGCTGCTGTCGTGCCATCCGGTGAGGGTGGCCTCCGCCCCGATCCGGGCGCTGAGCCCTTCCGGATCCGCGGTGCCGTGCCGAAGGAGCGCGGTCACCTCGTCGATCCGGTTGACGAAGGCGAACACCCGCACCTTGCTGAACTGGTCGTGCAGCGCCTGGACCAGCAGCATCGTGAAGTCCGAGAAGCCGGACACCGACCCCGACACATCGCACAGCAGCACCAGTTCGGGGCGGGCGGGGCGGCGCCGGCGCAGCACCGGCTTCATCGGCACCCCGCCCGTCGACAGCGAACCGCGCAGCGTCCGCCGCAGGTCGATCGTGCCCCGGGAGGCGCGGCGGCGCCGGGCCGCGAGCCGGGTCGCGAGCTTGCGGGCGAGCGGCTGGACCGCCCTGCGCAGCTCGGCCAGCCGGGCCTTCCCGGCGAACAGGAAGTCGACCCGGTCGGCGGTCGGGGCCACCGCCCGCCGGGCGATCTCGTCCCGGTCGCGCCGCTCGGCGACCCGGCGCCGCGCCTCCGTGGCCACCAACGCGCGGAAGTTCTCGATACGTCGCCGGATCTCGTCCTCCAGCAGCCGGTCGGCGAACCCCGAACTGCCGCCCTGCCCCCGCACGGTGTCGCGGACCCGGGCGAGCAGGGTCTGCGGGCGCAGCCGCTCCAGGGCCTGGTACGACGACCAGCCGTCCGACTCCGGCGAGGATCCGTAGCCCCCGAAACCGTCGATCGCCTCGACCGCCAGCCGGCCCAGCAGCGCCTGGTCGTCGGCGGCGAGTGCGGCGGCCAGCCGGTCGCGCAGATCCTCCCGTCCGGCGCCCTTCTGCTCCGGGCCGCCGACACCGCGCGGGAAGTACAGGTCGAAGACCGGGTCGAACACCTGCCGTTGCCCGGTGCCGTGCAGCAGCGTCGCCGCCAGCCCCTCGCGCAAAAGCTCCCGGTCCGTGAGACCGAGCGCCTCGATCGCCTGCCCCGCGTCGACCGTCTCGCCGGTGCCGATCCGGATGCCATGCGCGCGCAGCGCCCCGACCAGGGACGTCAGCCGCTCCGCGACGCCCGTGCCCGTCGGGGTGGTCACAGGGCGTCCAGGTCGAGCTTGGCGCTCGCCTTGAGGACGTCCTCCTGATGCTTGAGGAGCACGCCGAGGCTGGCCCGCACGACCGTCTCGTCCAAGGTGCCGGCGCCCAGTGCGAGCAGCGTGCGCGCCCAGTCGATGGTCTCGGCGACCGACGGCACCTTGCGCAGGTCCATCGCCCGCAGCGCGCCCACGACCCGGACGACCGAGCGGGCCAGCGCCTCGTCGAGCCCCGGCACCTTCAGCCGTACGATCCGGCGCTCCAGCGCCTCGTCCGGGAAGCCGATGTGGAGGAAGAGGCAGCGGCGGCGCAGCGCCTCGGACAGTTCCCGGCTCGCGTTCGAGGTGAGGACGACGAAGGGGCGGCGGGTCGCGGTGATGGTGCCCAGCTCGGGCACGGTCACCTGGAAGTCGCTGAGCACCTCCAGGAGCAGGCCCTCCACCTCGACGTCCGCCTTGTCGGTCTCGTCGATCAGCAGCACTTTCGGGTCGTCGCCCCGGATGGCGGTCAGCAGCGGCCGGGTGAGCAGGAACTCCTCGCTGAAGATGTCCGTGCGCGTCTCGTCCCATGACTCGTCGCGGCCCGCACTGATGCGCAGGAGCTGCTTGGCGTGGTTCCACTCGTACAGCGCCCGGGACTCGTCGACCCCCTCGTAGCACTGGAGGCGCACCAGCCGCGCGCCCGCGACCTCGGCGACGGCCTTGGCCAGTTCCGTCTTGCCGACCCCGGCCGGGCCCTCGACCAGCAGCGGCTTGCCCAGGCGGTCGGCGAGGAAGACGGTCGTGGCGACGGCGGGCGAGGCGAGATACCCGGTCTCGGCCAGACGTGCGGAGACGTCGTCGACGGATGTGAACAACGGGGCCTCCAGGACGGCGGCGAGGGTCAGAGCACTATCCAAGCGCTTGTTCAGTCAGGATGTCACGGGGGTTCCGTGCACCGGAAGGTGGTAGACCGATCGGTTTCCCCGCTGTCCGGGGTGAGGTGGCCGCACTGGCCGGGATCGAGACGCTGGACGGCCTGACCACGGCGACTGTGACCGCGCTGCTGGAGGCGTCCGCCATGCGGTGAAGGGGCGGCCGCCGAAGCGACCGCCCCCTCGCGGCCGCCGAAGCGACCGCCCCTCGCGACCGACCTGTTCCTCACGCCACCGCGACCGCCCCGACAGCCGGAGTGCGCAACGTCCGCCGGGCCGTGGCCAGGCTCGTGCCCAGCGTCACCACCGCCGCGACCGCGACGACCGCCGCGCCGATGCCGAAGAACTCACCCGGCACCACCTCGTCGGTGCGCGCCACGGTGAAGGGCACGACCCCCGCCAGCGCCGCCAGCGTGCCGAAGAACACCCCCGTGACCATCAGGATCAGCCCTTCGACCCCCACCAGCCCGAGCACCTGCCCCGGAGTCGCCCCCGCGAGGCGCTGCTGCCCGAACTCCCGGACCCGGTAACTGGTCGCCGCGTAAAGCGAGTTGACCAGCATGACGCACACGAAGACCACGATGATCCCGACGACCGTGAAGTTGAGCGTCTCGAGGTTCTTCGCGTCGACCGACTTGACCATGCCCGAAGCCTCGACGGCATCGCTCTCCACCGCCTGCATGGTCAGCGTCGCCGTGGCGACCGCCGTGAACAGGATCAGCGACATCAGGATCCCGGCGAGCTGCCCGGCCCGCTCGCGCAGATTGCGCACCGCCAGCCAGCCGCTCGCGCCGCCGAGCGGCAGCCGGTCCAGCACGGCCGCCAGCAGCCGCGGCGCCCGCAGCGCGCAGCCGACGGACAGCAGGATCGCCCCGTACGCCGGCGGCGCCATCAGCGCGGCGTCCGTCGCCGAGAACACGAACGTCGAGGTCGCCGACGCGGCACCCGCCACCAGAGCCGCGTAGGCGAGGACCGTCCGCGCCCGGCCCCGCTGCCGGCTCCCGCCCGTCGCCCGCCGCACGGCGAGGAACGCGGCCCCCACGGCGGCGGACAGCGTGATGCCGATGCCGGACGAAAGCGCCACCGGACCGAAGGAGTGGCCGACGGACCGTGCGACCTGACCGCTGTCCTGGAACACCTCCAGCAGCGCCCGGCCGCCGAGCAGCGCCGGGCCGATCGCCAGCGCCGCGCCCACCAGGGCCACGGCCAGCGCCTCACCCACAACCATCCGCTTGATCTGCGCCGGAGTCGCCCCCGAGCAGCGCAACAGCTCCATCTCGGCGGCCCGCTGACGCACGTTCACCGTCAGCGTCGAGGCGATCGCGAAGAACACCAGCAGGGTGCCGTAGCCGCCGACCACGCCCGCCGCGGTGGAGAGGGTCTCCTTGCTCACCGGGTCCACGCCGGGCTGCCCGGCGGTGTCGTGCATCGAGTTGAACGTCATGACGATCGCCGCACCGAGGAACGCGGACAGCAGGGTCGCCAGGAACCGCCCGGGCCGCTGCCGTATCGACCGCATCGCGAGGACGAACACGGCTCACACCCCCGCCCGCACGTCGTCGCCCAGATGTGCCAGCCGTTCCGCGACGGCGTCCGCCGTCGGCGCGTCCATCCGGCCCGCGAGCCGGCCGTCCGCCAGGAACAGCACGGTGTCGGCGTACGAGGCGGCGACCGGATCGTGCGTCACCATCACCACGGTCCGGCCGTGCACCCGCACCGCCTGCCGGAGCAGGTGCAGCACGTCCCGCGCACTGCGCGTGTCCAGCGCGCCCGTAGGCTCGTCCGCGAAGATCACCCGCGGTTCGGTGACGAGCGCCCGGGCGATCGCGACCCGCTGGCGCTGACCGCCCGACAACTGATGGGGCCGGTGCCCGAGCCGGTCACCCAGTCCCACCGCCGTCAGCACCTCCCGGACCCGCTGCCGGTCCACCCGCCGCCCGGCCAGCTTCAGCGGCAGCACCGTGTTCTGAGCGACGGTCAGCGTCTCCAGCAGGTTGTACTGCTGGAACACGAACCCGATCCGGCCACGCCGGAACTTCGTCAGCTCGGCCTCGCCGCCGCCCGTCAGCTCGGTGCCGTCGACCTGCACGATCCCGCTGTCGGGCCGGTCGAGCCCCGCCGCGCACTGCAGCAGCGTCGACTTGCCGGAACCGGACGGCCCCATCACCGCCGTGAACGTGCCACGCCCCAGACCGAGCGTCACACCGTCCAGGGCGGTCACGGCGCTGTCGGCGCTCCCGTACGTCTTGGTGACCTTGACCAGCCGCAACGCCTCGGCAGCGGGTCCCGGGTCCTGGTCCTGTCGTGGGCCCCTCATCCGCACCATCGTCGTCCCCCTTCGTCCGACACGCCCTGTGTCTCGTCCTCGACGCTACGGAGAAGACGACGTGACCACACTGGCCGCAGAACCCGTATCGGGGGGTGTACTCAGCGACACCCCGGGGGTACCCGATCAGACCAGCACCGAAAGGGATGACACGGCATGCAGATCGATCTGAAGGGCCGCACCGCGCTGGTGACCGGCTCCACGCAGGGCATCGGCGCCGCGATCGCCTCGGGTCTGGCCCGGGCGGGCGCCAGGGTGGGGGTCAACGGCCGTTCGCCCGGGCGGGTGCAGGAGGCAGTGGACCGGATGCGGGGCGAGGTCCCCGGCGCCGACCTGGTGCCCGTGGCCGCCGATGTGACGACCGAAGAGGGCGCGCGGCAGGCGGTGGACGCCCTGGGGCAGGTCGACATCCTCGTCAACAACCTCGGCGTCTTCGAGTCCGCGGACCCCCTGGAGATCAGCGACGACGAGTGGCGGCGCTACTTCGAGGTCAACGTCCTGGCCGCCGTACGCCTCACCCGGCTCGTCCTGCCCGGCATGACCGAACGCGGCTGGGGCCGCGTGCAGTACATCGCCAGCGACTCGGCGGTCGTCATCCCCGCCGAGATGATCCACTACGGCATGTCGAAGACCGCCCTGCTCGCGGTGAGCCGGGGCTTCGCCAAGCAGGCGGCCGGTACCGGCGTCACGGTGAACTCCGTGATCGCCGGGCCGACCCACACGGGCGGCGTCGAGGACTTCGTCTATCAGCTCGTCGACCGCGACCTGCCCTGGGACGAGGCCCAGCGCGCCTTCATGCGACAGCACCGGCCGCAGTCCCTGCTCCAGCGGCTGATCGAGCCGGAGGAGATCGCGAACATGGTCGTCTATCTCGGCTCCGACCAGGCCTCCGCGACCACGGGCGGTGCCCTGCGCGTCGACGGCGGCTACGTCGACTCGATCCTGCCCTGATCCCTGGGGCGGTCCTCGGTCACCAGGATCACCTCCAGCGTGCGCGGACCGTGCACCCCCTCGACCCGGTCCAGCTCGATGTCACTGGTCGCCGACGGCCCGGAGATCCATGTCAACGGGCGTGCCGGGTCGAGGCGTTCGAGGCCCTGCGGCACCGAAGATACGACCTGGCCGGGCACCCGGACGACACAGATGTGGTGGTCCGGGACGAGGGTGATCCGCCGTCGGCCCTGGTCGGGCGAGCCGTCGAGGACGATCGTGCCGGTCTCGGCGATGGCGACGGCACACCCGGTGACGACGCTGTCGACACGGTCGAGTTCGTGCGGCGTGCTCACGGCCCGGTCGTGGACGCGTGTCGCGTCGACCGCCTTGAGCCAGTGGGGCGGCAGTTCGGGGGGCACCAGCACGGATCGCGTGCCCCGTTCCGCCAGGAGTCGCATGAGCACGTCCGGCAACTCGTCGTCCGTGCAGCGATGCACGACCGCCCGGTAGTCCGCCAGGTTCTCGGCGAGCAGATCCACCGTCTCCGCGACAGTCCGCTGCCCGTGCTCGCGCAGATAGTCCCGCGTGATCGGCGCCTCGTCGGCCGACACATCCGCCAGCGCGCGCCGCACCCGCCCCAGGATCCGCTCCCTGCTGTTCACTTGGCCCCGTCCTTCCCGCCACGCGTGCGCTGCCACCAGTCCCGGAACGGTTCGGCGGGCACCGGCGGCAGATCCCGGGTCCCGCTCCAGGCCCGGCCGGGCCCCGGCAGCGTACGGGGATGGAAGCGCCGGGTCCGGGAGGCGGCGCGCTGGCCGGTGCGCAGCGCGCCCGGGTGTGTGAACGCCCAGCGGGCCGCCCGCATCGCCGCACGCTCGGCGGCATGTCCCTTCGCGGGCCGCAGCACCACCTTGTTGCCCTCCCGGGTGACTTCCCCGCCCTCCACGACCCGTTCCCGCAGATGCACCAGCACCTCGGGGATGTCGATGGCGACCGGGCACACCTCGTAGCACGCCCCGCACAGCGAGGACGCGTACGGCAGCGAGGCGTCGATCTCGCTGGCCGTGCCCCGCAGCTGGGGGCTGAGGATCGCGCCGATCGGGCCCGGGTACACCGAGCCGTAGGCGTGGCCGCCGGCCCGCTCGTACACCGGGCAGACGTTGAGACACGCCGAGCAGCGGATGCAGCGCAGCGCCTGCCGGCCGACCTCGTCGGCGAGGGTGTCGGTGCGGCCGTTGTCCAGCAGCACCAGATGGAAGGTGCTCGGCCCGTCCTGACCGGTCGTGCCGGTCCAGGTGGACGTGTACGGGTTCATGCGCTCGGCCGTCGAGGAACGGGGGAGGGTCTGCAGGAACACCTCCAGGTCCTGCCACGTCGGCACGATCTTCTCGATGCCGACGACCGAGATCAGCGTCTCGGGCAGGGTCAGGCACATCCGGCCGTTGCCCTCGGACTCGACGACCACCAGGGTGCCCGTCTCGGCGACCATGAAGTTGGCGCCGGAGATGCCGACCTTGGCGCGCAGGAACTTCTCCCGCAGATGCAGCCGGGCCGCCTCGGCGAGTTCGGCGGGCGAATCGGTGAGGCCCTCGGGGGCCGGGCGGCCCCACTCGCTCATCTCGGAGCGGAAGATGTCCCGGATCTCGCCCCGGTTGCGGTGGATGGCCGGGACGAGGATGTGCGAGGGCCGGTCCTTGCCCAGCTGCACGATCAGCTCGGCGAGATCGGTCTCGTAGGCGTGGATGCCCTCGGCCTCCAGCGCCTCGTTGAGCCCGATCTCCTGCGTGGCCATCGACTTGACCTTGACGACCTCCGACTCGCCGGTCATCTTCACGAGTTGCGTGACGATGTCGTTGGCCTCGTCCGCGTCGGCGGCCCAGTGCACGACGCCGCCCGCGGCCGTGACCGACTCCTCCAACTGCACGAGGTAGCGGTCCAGATGGCGCAGCGTATGGTCCTTGATCCGCTTGCCCGCCTCGCGCAGCTCGGCCCAGTCGGACACCTCCGTCACGGCCTTCGCCCGCTTGGCGCGGATGGTGTGCGTGGCGTGTCGCAGATTGCCGCGCAGGGTCTCGTTGCCCACGGCCTCCCGCGCGGCCTCCGGAAACGCCGGCATGCCGAGATACGTCCCGCTCATACGGCCGGTTCCTCCTCCGTGCTCGCCAGGATCTCCGCGATGTGCACCGGCCGCATGCCGGTCCGCAGCCGGGTCATCGTCCCGCCGATGTGCATCAGACAGGAGTTGTCGGCCGCGCACAGCACCTCGGCGCCCGTCGACTCGGCGTTGCGCACCTTGTCGGTGCCCATCGCCGCCGAGACATCGGCGTTCTTCAGGGCGAAGGTGCCGCCGAACCCGCAGCACTCGTCGGCCCCCGGCAGCTCGGCGAGCTCGAGCCCCTTCACCGCCTGGAGCAGCCGCCGGGGCCGGTCGCCGAGCCCGAGTCCACGCAGCCCGTGACAGGTCGGGTGGTACGTCACCGTGTGCGGGTAGTACGCCCCGACGTCCGTCACGCCCAGCATGTCCACCAGGAACTCCGTGAGCTCGTACGTCTTCGGCACCACCGGCGCCAGCGTGGCCGCGAGGGTGTCCCCACGCCCCTCGGCCCGGGCCCGCTCGCCCATCCGCGGATACAGCTCGCGCACCATCGCCCCGCACGACCCGGACGGCGTCACGATCGCCTCGTACCCACCGAAGACATCGGAGAAATGCCGGGCGAGCGGCTCGGCCTCGTGACGGTATCCGGTGTTGTAGTGCGCCTGTCCGCAGCAGGTCTGCGCCATCGGGAAGTCGACGTCGACGCCCAGTCTGGTCAGCAGTTTCACCACGGCGCGCCCGGTGTCCGGATACAGCGTGTCGTTGACGCAGGTCAGGAACAGGGCGACACGCATCGCGGCTCCTTGTGGTCGATCATCGGATGAGTGCAGCGTAGTCCGGGGACGAGACCCGGGGGAGACCCCGTCAGTCCCCGGCGAGCCGGTCCTGCGCGGCACGCCACCGCTCGGTCCCGCCGCGCGGCTCGTACCGCGTGAGCGGCTGCGTACGGACGAGCAGCCGCCGCATCCCCGCCAGGTCACCGACCAGGCCGTGCGCCCGCGCCTGCACCAGCACGTTGCCCAGGGCGGCGGCCTCCGTCGGCCCGGCGACCACCGGCAGCCCGCAGGCGTCGGCGGTCAGCTGGCACAGCAGCGCGTTGCGCGTGCCACCGCCCACCACATGCACGACGTCGACCGGATGCCCGGCGAGCCGCTGCGCGTCCCGCACGGCCTTGCGGTGTGCGAGGGCGAGGGAGTCGAGGATGCAGCGCGTCACCTCGGCCGGCGACTCCGGCACGGGCTGCCCCGAGGCCCGGCACGCCTCGGCGATCCGCTGGGGCATCCGCCCCGGCGCGAGAAACGCCGCGCCACCGGCATCGACGACCGACCGCAACGCCGGCACCTTGGACGCCTCCAGCAGCAGCGCGCCCAGATCCGTCTCGCCCCAGGCCCGCACACACTCCTGGAGCAGCCACAGCCCCATGATGTTGCGCAGATACCGGACCGTGCCGTCCAGACCCAGCTCGTTGGTGAAGTTCGCCGCCCGGCTCTCCTCGGTCAGCACCGGCGCGTCCAGCTCCAGACCGGCCAGCGACCAGGTGCCGGTGCAGATGTACGCGAACCGCTCGCCCGGCGCCGGCACGGCGGCGACCGCCGACGCGGTGTCGTGCGACCCTACGGCCGTCACCGGCACGGGACCGGTCAGCCCGGTCTCCTCCAGCACCTCCGGCCGCAGCACACCCGCGGAGTCCCCGGGCTGCCGCAGCGGCGCGAACAGCCCGAGGTCGATGCCCAGCCGCTCCGCGACCCCGTACGCCCAGTCCCGCGTGCGCGGATCGATCAGCTGGGTCGTCGAGGCGTTGGTCAGCTCCGTGCCCTGCTCACCGGTCAGCCAGTACGTCAGCAGATCCGGCATCAGCAACAGCCGCCGGGCCTGGTCGAGTCGGTCCGTGGAGCGGGCGGCGGTCAGCTGATACAGGGTGTTGAAGGGCGCGTACTGAAGACCCGTCGCCGCGTACAGCTCCTCGGCGGGCACGGTCGCCCACACCTTCTCCGCGACGCCCTCGGTACGGCTGTCGCGGTAGTGCACCGGGTTGCCGAGCAGCGCCCCGTCGGCGTCCAGCAGGCCGTAGTCCACGGCCCAGCTGTCGATGCCGACGGAGTCGACCCGCCCGGCCGCCTTCAGTCCGTCCAGCACCCCGGCGTAGAGCCCGAGCACGTCCCAGTGCAGCCCCTCGGGCACGCGCACCGGCCGGTTCGGGAAGCGGTGGGCCTCGCTCAGCTCCAGCGAGTCCGGGCCGACCCGGCCGACCATGACGCGCCCGCTGGACGCGCCGAGGTCGACCGCGGCGTATGACCTCACAGCGGCGCTCATCGCAGGAAGGCGGCCGCGACGCCGGCGTCGACCGGGATGTGCAGCCCGGTGGTGTGGGTCAGGTCCCCGCCGGTGAGGGCGAAGACGGCGTTGGCGACATGCTCGGGCAGCACCTCGCGCTTGAGGATGGTCCGCTGGGCGTAGAACTCACCCAGCTTCTCCTCCTCGACCCCGTACACGGCGGCCCGCTTCGCCCCCCACCCCCCGGCGAAGATCCCGGACCCGCGCACGACACCGTCCGGGTTGATCCCGTTGACCCGGACCCCGTGCTCGCCCAGCTCGGCGGCGAGCAGCCGCACCTGGTGGGCCTGGTCGGCCTTGGTGGCCGAGTAGGCGATGTTGTTGGGCCCGGCGAACACGGCGTTCTTCGACGCGATGTAGACGATGTCGCCCCCGAGCCCCTGCGCGATCATCACCCGCGCCGCTTCCCGCGACACCAGGAAGGACCCGCGCGCCATGATGTCGTGCTGCAGATCCCAGTCCTTGGCCGAGGTCTCCAGCAGCGGCTTGGAGATCGAGATACCCGCGTTGTTGACGACGAGATCGACTCCGCCGAAGGCCAGCACGGCCGCCCGGAACGCCTCGGCGATCTGCTCCTCGGATGTGACGTCCACCGTCACGGAGACTGCCTTGTCCGCCCCGCCCAGCTCCTCGGCGACGGCCCGGGCGTTCTCACCGTTGAGGTCCGCGACGACCACACACGCGCCCTCGGCCACGAGCCGCCGCGCGATGGCCTTCCCGATCCCGCTGCCCGCACCGGTGACGAGCGCGACGCGCGTGGCCAGCGCCTTGGGCTTCGGCATCCGTTGGAGCTTGGCCTCCTCCAGCGCCCAGTACTCGATGCGGAACTTCTCCGACTCCTCGATGGGCGCGTACGTCGAGACAGCCTCCGCCCCGCGCATCACATTGATGGCGTTGACGTAGAACTCCCCGGCCACCCGGGCGGTCTGCTTGTCCTTGCCGAAGCTGAACATGCCCACGCCCGGGACCAGGACGATCGCCGGGTCGGCGCCGCGCATGGCGGGGGAGTCGGGCAGGGCGTGCCGCTGGTAGTAGGCGGCGTACTCCTCGCGGTACCCGGCGTGCAGCTCCTTGAGCCGGGCGACGGCCTCGTCGAGCGGAGCGGCCGGCGGCAGGTCGAGGACGAGGGGCCGGACCTTGGTCCGCAGGAAGTGGTCCGGGCAGGAGGTGCCCAGCGCGGCCAGCCGCGGATGCTCCGCGCTCGCGAGGAAGTCGAGAACGACCTCGGAGTCGTCGAAGTGCCCGACCTGAGGCCGGTCCTCGGAAGCGAGGGCGCGGACGTACGGCGCGAGGGCGGCGGCCCGCTCCCGGCGCTCACCGGCGCTCAGCGCGGCGTACCCCTCGATCACCGGCCCGAAGGGCTCGGCCTTCCCCCGCTCGGCCAGGAACGTCTCGGCGGTCCGGATGATGTGCAGCGAGTTCCGCTCGCACTCCTCGGAGGTGTCACCCCAGGCGGTGATCCCGTGCCCGCCGAGAACACACCCGATGGCCTGCGGATTGGCCTCCTTCACGGCGGCGATGTCCAGCCCCAGCTGGAACCCGGGCCGCCGCCAGGGCACCCACACGACACTGTCCCCGAAACACTCGGCGGTCAGCTTCTCCCCGTCGGCCGCGCAGGCGAGCGCGATCCCGGAATCCGGATGCAGATGATCGACATGAGCGGCCTCGACGAGCCCGTGCATGGCGGTGTCGATGGAGGGAGCCGCCCCGCCCTTCCCGTGCAGGCAGTAGTCGAACGCGGCGACCATCTCGTCCTCGCGCTCCACCCCCGGATACACATCCACCAGCGCCCGCATCCGATCCAGCCGCAACACGGCCAGCCCGCCCTCGGTCAGCGTCCCGAGATCCCCACCGGACCCCTTGACCCACATCAGCTCCACATCACCCCCGGTGACGGGATCGGTCTCGGTGCCCTTGGCGGAGGCATTGCCTCCTGCGTAGTTGGTATTACGGGGATCAGCACCGAGCCGATGCGACCGAGCGAGCAGAGCGGCAGCTTCGGGATGGGTAGCCATGAATGCCAGTTCCTTTCAAAGGAGAGTGGAGGTTTCCTCAGGGGCGCGGGGAACTGCGCGACCAGCAACAACCGGCCCGCACCCCGCAGACAACAGATCTCGGCAGACGCTTACGCACCCCACCCCGCCTGCCGCCCACCAACCCGCTCGGCCACGATCTTCTCGCCCCACCCGGACCGCCGGTAGGCGGCAATGGGCTCGGGGTCCAACCCCGTCTCTTCCCGCACCTCCCGAAGCAGCGGCCGCACATCCGTGTTGTACGCATCCATCACCACGGCATTGGCCTCGAGAACGTCCCCGGACGCCTGCGCCGCACCCAGCGCATCCCCGTCAACGAGCAACGCCTTCGCCGTAGCCTCCTGCACGTTCATCACCGACCGAATGATCGCCGGAATCTTCGCCTCGATGTTGTGACACTGATCGAGCATGAACGCGACCTCGGGCGTGAACCCGCCACCCCGAATCACCTCATACATGATCCGGAACAACTGGAACGGATCCGCGGCCCCCACCATCAGGTCGTCGTCCGCGTAGAACCGCGAGTTGAAGTCGAACCCTCCGAGCTTCCCCTCACGCAACAGCGTCGCCACGATGAACTCGATGTTGGTCCCCGGCGCGTGATGCCCCGTGTCGACCACGACCTGCGCCTTCGGCCCGAGCTTCAGGCAGTGCGCATACGCCGTCCCCCAGTCCGGAACATCCGTCGTGTAGAACGCCGGCTCGAAGAACTTGTACTCCAGCAGCATCCGCTGCCCCTCGCCCAGCCGCTCGTAGACCTCCGCGAGCCCCTCGGCCAGCCGGTCCTGCCGCCCCCGGATGTCGTCCTGCCCGGGATAGTTCGTCCCGTCGGCGAACCACAGCTTCAGATCCGTCGACCCAGTCGCGTCCATGATGTCGACGCACTCCAGCAGATGATCCACGGCCTTCCGCCGCACCGCCGCGTCCGGGTGGCAGATGCTCCCGAGTTTGTAGTCGTCGTCCTGGAAGGTGTTGGAGTTGATCGCGCCGAGCCGCACACCACGCTGCTCCGCGTGCTTCGCCAGCGCCGCGTAGTCGTCGACCTTGTCCCACGGAATGTGCAGGGCCACCGTCGGGGCGACCCCCGTGAACTCGTGCACCTTCGCCGCGTCGTCCAGCTTCTCGTACGGATCGCGCGGCACACCCGCCTGCGCGAACACCTTGAACCGGGTGCCCGAGTTCCCGTACGCCCACGACGGCGTCTCGACGGCCTGGGTCTTGAGAGCGGTCTTCGCCGCGGCGAGCTCGGTCACGTCAGGGCTCCTGTGGCATCGGGTCGTAACGACCACCGAATGAAACGATTCAGGACGCGAAGCTATGGGCCCCCCGAAGGGGTGTCAACCCCTCCGGCTCACACGGTTTCCCGTGACCGGTGCGTGACCTTCTGTCCTCGAAATATTTTCGACCGGTACCCATTGACGTGACATGCGCGGCCCGCCTAACGTCCCGGCAACCCAGTTGAAACCTTTCACGACGCCGGGAGGGCCTCCCGCCGGCGTCGTCGAGGAGCCCTCATGACCCACCCGTCCACCACGGGTCCGGCACCGGTTCTGGCACTGAGGGACGTGTCCAAGTCCTTCGGCGCGGTCCGCGCACTGCGGGACGTCTCCCTGGAGCTGTTCCCCGGGGAGGTGCACGCCCTCGCCGGCGAGAACGGCGCCGGCAAGTCCACCCTCATCAAGGCGCTCGCCGGAGTACACCGGCCGGACGCCGGCCAGGTGCTGCTCGATGGTGCGCCCGTCGTCTTCAACGGCCCCGGCGACGCCCGCGACGCCGGCATCGCCGTGATCTACCAGGAGCCCACGCTCTTCCCCGACCTGTCGATCGCCGAGAACATCTACATGGGCCGCAGGCCCAAGCGCGCCCTCGGCCGGATCGACCACAAGGCCACGCACAACGCGACCGCCGCCCTCATGGAGCGCCTCGGCGTCGAACTCGACCCCGACCGGCCCGCCCGCGGCCTGTCCATCGCCGACCAGCAGATCGTCGAGATCGCCAAGGCCCTCTCCTTCGACGCCCGCGTCCTGATCATGGACGAGCCGACCGCCGCCCTCACCGGCAGCGAGGTCGCCCGCCTCTTCGGCGTCGTACGCACCCTGCGCGACCAGGGCGCCGCCGTGCTGTTCATCTCCCACCGGCTGGAGGAGATCTTCGAGATCTGCCGGCGGGTCACCACCCTGCGCGACGGCGCCTGGATCGCCAGCGAGCCCCTGGACGGCATGACCGAGGACGACCTCGTGCGCCGCATGGTCGGCCGCGACCTCGACGAGCTGTACCCCAAGCAGGACGTGACGCCGGGCGAAGTCGCCCTGAGCGTGCGCCGCCTGACCCGCGAGGGCGTGTTCACCGACGTCTCCTTCGAGGTGCGGCACGGCGAGATCGTCGGCCTCGCCGGGCTCGTCGGCGCGGGCCGCACCGAGGTCGCCCGGGCCGTGTTCGGCATCGACCGCTGGGACGCGGGCGAGGTCTCCGTGGAGGGCAAGGCCCTCCTCAACGGCGCCCCCTCCACCGCGATGTCCGCCGGACTCGCCCTGGTCCCCGAGGACCGGCGCGCCCAGGGCCTGGTGATGGACATGTCCATCGAGCGGAACATCGGCCTCACCGGGCTCCGTACGACCGTCAGGGCCGGGCTCATGGACCGCGGCGCCGAGCGCAGCCGCTCCCTCGACTGGGCCGTCAAGCTCCAGGTGAAGTACGCCCGGATCGCCGACACCGTCAACACCCTGTCCGGCGGCAACCAGCAGAAGGTCGTGCTCGCCAAGTGGCTGGCCACCGGCCCCAAGGTACTGATCGTCGACGAGCCGACCCGGGGCATCGACGTCGGCACCAAGGCCGAGGTGCACCGGCTGCTGTCCCAGCTGGCCGCCGACGGCGTGGCCGTCCTGATGATCTCCTCCGACCTGCCCGAGATCCTCGGCATGGCCGACCGCGTGCTGGTGATGCACGAGGGCCGCCTCACCGCCGAGATCCCGCGCTCCGACGCCACCGAGGAAACCGTGATGGCCGCAGCCACCGGGAGGGCCGCCGCATGACGGTCGTCACTCCCCGAGAGGCCCCCGTGGCCGACGTGCCCAGGTCGAGCGGCACACGGCTGGTCGACCGCGTCTTCAAGATGCGCGAACTCGCCATCCTGGTCGTGTTCCTGGTGATGATCGCCGTCACCCAGGCCGGCAACAGCGAGTTCCTGTCCGAGCAGGGCATCAAGGACCTGCTGCTGAACGCGACGATCCTCGTGCTGGTCGCCACGGGCCAGTCCCTGGTGGTCATCACGAGGAACGTCGACCTGTCCGTCGGATCCACGCTCGGCATCAGCGCGTTCGCCGCCGGAACGTATCTCCAGGGCGGCGGCAACCCGGTCGTGGCCATCGCGCTGGCCGTCCTGCTCGGCATCGGCTTCGGACTGCTCAACGGACTGCTCGTCAGTCTCGGCCAGGTGCCCGCGCTCGTCGTCACCCTCGGCACGCTCTACATCATCCGCGGCATCGACTCCATCTGGGTCGGCTCCCGCCAGATCACCGCGGCCGATCTGCCCGGCGGGTTCGTCGACTTCGGCTCCGGCGGCGTCTGGGCGGTGCCGTACCTGGCGCTGATCGCCCTGGCGGTGCTGGTGGCGACGGCGTACTACCTCAAGCACTACGGCAGCGGACGCGAGCTCTACGCCCTCGGCTCCAACCCGGAGGCCGCCCGGCTCGCCGGCATCCCCGTCCGCAAGCGGATCCTCGCCGCGTACACCTTCTGCGGCGCCCTCGCCGGACTCGCCGGCGCGATGTACCTCGCCCGGTTCGGCAACGTCGACTCCGGCACCGGCAACGGCTACGAACTGACCGTCGTCAGCGCGGTCGTCGTCGGCGGCGTCGTCTTCACCGGCGGCTCCGGCAGCGTCTACGGCGCGGCCCTCGGCGCGCTGCTGCTGACCTCCATCAACAGTGTGCTGCCCGCCCTCGGTGTCAGCTCGGTCTGGGTGCTCGCCATCAACGGCATCCTGCTCATCCTCGCGATCGCGGTCGACCGGGTCGTCGCGCTGCGCGTGGCCTCCGCCCTGAAGAAGAGGAACGCCCGCCATGGCTGACATCTCCCTGAGCCGAGCGATCCGCTGGGATACGGTCGTCGGCGCCCTGCTCGTCGTGGTCCTGCTGTTCTCCTTCGGGTTCGTCGACGGCTTCGGCAACGCGCTCAACCTGTCGTTCCTGATCGGGAGCACGCTGCCGATCGCGCTGATCGCCCTGCCGATGACCCTGCTGGTGGTGTCCGGGGAGATCGACCTGTCCGTGGCGTCCACCGCCGGTCTGTCCGGTGCCGTGATGGGTGGCTTGTGGAACCAGGGCATGACCATCGAGGCGATCATCCCCATCTGCCTGTTGCTGGGTGTGGTGTGCGGGATGGTCAACGGTCTGCTGGTGACCAGGCTGGGACTGCCGTCCCTCGCCGTCACCATCGGCACGCTCGCCGCCTACCGGGGTATCGCGCAGATCGTGCTCGGGTCCGACGCGGTGACCGACTTCCCCTCGCAGTACCTGGAGTTCGCGGCCGGGCGCATCGGCGACACGTTCATCCCGTACGCCTTCCTGCCGTTCCTCGTCCTGCTCGCCATCGCCGTGGTCGCACTGCACGCCACGCCGTTCGGACGGTCGTTGTTCGCGATCGGCGCGAGTGAGGAGGCAGCGCGCTTCGCGGGCATCCGCGTCAAGCGGCAGAAGCTGCTCCTGTTCACGCTGACCGGGTTGATGGCCTCGCTGACCGGCATCTTCTGGGCGCTGCACTACGCCAGCGCCCGCTACGACAACGCTACGGGGCTCGAACTGTCGGTCGTGGCCGCGGTGTTGCTCGGCGGTATCGATTTCGACGGCGGCAAGGGCACGTTGGGTGGTGCGATCGCCGGGGTGTTCCTGCTCGGCGCGTTGCAGAACGTGATGAGCCTTCAGGATGTCTCGGCGCAGTCGCAGATCGTCGTGACCGGTGTGTTGCTCGTGCTTTCCGTTCTCGGGCCGCGGGTGGCTCGGCAGATCGCCGTGTTGCGTGCGCAATCGTCCGGCTGACCCGTTGTTCGTGGCTCGTCGCGCAGTTCCCCGCGCCCCTGAGCGGCGCTTCCCTCAACCTCTTTCAAAGGAAACCGTCATGCGTAAGTCCACCCTCCGCCGCAGCTGCGCGGCGCTCGCCACCGCCACCTCCCTCGCCCTGGCCCTCACCGCATGCGGCGGCACCACCAAGAAGGACGTGGCGAACGAAGGGGCATCCGCCGCCACCGCCGGCAAGGCCGATCCGAACGCCGCCACCAAGAAGGGCCTCACCGTCGGCTTCCTGCCCAAGCAGGTCAACAACCCGTACTTCACCTCCGCCGACAAGGGCGGCGAGAAGGCGCTGAAGGAGCTCGGCTCCAGCTACAAGGAGGTCGGTCCGTCCAGCGCCACCGACACCTCCGGGCAGGTCAGCTACGTCAACACGCTCACCCAGCAGCAGGTCGACGCGATGGCCGTCTCCGCGCAGGACCCGGGCGCCCTGTGCACCGCGCTCAAGCAGGCCATGAAGAACGACATCAAGGTCGTCACCTACGACTCCGACACCACGCCCGACTGCCGCAACGCCTTCGTCTCGCAGGCGTCCGCCGAGGACCTGGGCCGCACCGAGGTGCAGCTGCTCGCCAAGCAGATCGACTACAAGGGCGAGATCGCGATCCTTTCCGCCGCGCAGACCGCGACGAACCAGAACACCTGGATCGACTTCATGAAGGACGAGCTGAAGAAGCCCGAGTACAAGAACATGAAGCTGGTGAAGACCGCGTACGGCAACGACGACGCCCAGCAGTCCTTCCAGCAGACCCAGGGCCTGCTCCAGGAGTACCCGAACCTGAAGGGGATCATCTCCCCGACCACCGTCGGCATCAAGGCCGCCGCCCAGTACCTGTCGGGCTCCAAGTACAAGGGCAAGGTCAAGCTGACCGGCCTCGGCACCCCGAACGACATGCGCAAGTATGTCAAGAACGGCACCGTCGAGGCGTTCGAGCTGTGGGACCCGGCCAAGCTCGGCGAGCTGGCCGCCCGTACCGCCGTCGCCCTGTCCTCCGGGCAGATCACCGGCAAGGAGGGCGAGACCTTCAAGGCCGGCTCCATGGGCGAGTACACCATCGGCAAGGACGGTGTGATCAGCCTCGGCAAGCCGACGGTGTTCGACGCCAAGAACATCGATCAGTTCAACTTCTGATCACTGGATTCCGATCACCGAAAGGGGTGTCGATGCAGCGCGTGTGCTTCCTGCTGAAGGTCAGGGCGGACCGCCTCGACGAGTACCGCGAGCGGCACGCCACCGTGTGGCCCGAGATGCTCCAGGCGCTCTCGGAGACCGGCTGGCACAACTACTCGTTGTTCCTGCGCGAGGACGGACTGCTGGTCGGCTACCTCGAGACCGAGGACTTCGCAGCCGCCCAGGCCGGAATGGAAGCCACCGACGTCAACGCCCGCTGGCAGGCGGAGATGGCGCCGTTCTTCGAGTCGCTGGACGGCGCCCGGCCCGACGAGGCCATGAAACCGCTCACGGAAGTGTTCCACCTCGCATGACGATGGAGTCCATGAGATGCACAGACGTACGCTGCTGGCCGCCGCCCTCGCCGGGGCCGTGGTGACCCCCGCCCTCGCCTCCGGCACCGCCCGGGCCGCCGGTCCGGGGCCCTCCGTGACCCGGACCGGCACCACCACGCTCGACAGCCAGGCCGTCTTCTTCGTGTCGTACGACGGACTGGTCAACAACAACGCGTTCCAGAAGAACGGCCTGCTGACCTACAAGGGCTACCAGTACGCCGTCTGGTACACCGCCGACCGCAACGCCGTCGTCGGCCGCCGCGCCCTCGGATCGAGCACCTGGTCCACCGTGAAGGTCGGGCACACCCTGCGGTACGACGACTCCCACAACGTCATCTCCATGGGCGTCTCCAAGGTCGACGGCCGTCTGCACCTCAACATGGACTCCCACAGCGACGGCTTCACCTACGTCAAGTCGGTCGCCGGACTGATGGACAACCCCGGCGGCCTCAGCTGGACCGCCGCCCGCTTCGGAGCACCCCAGTCCACTCTGGACGGCCTGGCACTGACCTCGCAGTTCACCTACCCGCAGTTCGTCTCCACGCCG
Source organism: Streptomyces purpurascens (assembly GCF_045040895.1). Lineage (NCBI taxonomy): Bacteria > Bacillati > Actinomycetota > Actinomycetes > Kitasatosporales > Streptomycetaceae > Streptomyces > Streptomyces purpurascens. The sequence goes on from NZ_CP108341.1 coordinate 8,529,591, forward strand.
GACGGCAAGCTCCAGCTGAGCTACCGCGTCGCCGTCTCCGGCAACGGCCGCAACGCGCTCGCCGAGTACGACGGCACCAAGTGGGCCAACCTCGGCGAATGGTCCGCCTCCACGGGCACGTACACCAGCGAGCACGGCTCCTCGACCGCCCGCAACATGTACCTGCACGGCATCGACTACGACCGGAACGGGCGGCTGCACTCCTTCTTCACCTGGCGCGAGCAGAACGGCGCCGTGATGTGCGACGGCGGCGGCATCAGCAACCACGACACCGGCTACGTCTACTCCGACGACCGGGGCCGCACCTGGCGCAACAACGCCGGCAGCGTCGTCGGCGTCACCGGCGGCTCCGACAAGGTGTCCGTGAACGACGCCGGGCTGGTCGTGGACCCGCTGAACCCGGACCACTCCCTGATGAACCAGGAGAGCCAGTTCACCGACTCCGCGGGCCGGCCGCACGCGATCATCTCCTACGTCCCCGGCCGCTTCGGCCAGTGCACCACCGACTACGTCGCGAACCGGACCGCCAACGGCCGCGCCTTCCACGTCCGCAGGAACGCCTCCGGCACCTGGCAGAAGACCGAGATCCCCGTCCCGCTGAACTCCAGCCAGCGCACCAAGCTGATCCTGGACAAGTACGACAACGCGTACGCGATCTACCCGTTCGGCCGGATCGCCGGCGCCTCCGCGGCCTCCGGGTACACCGACTGGAAGATCCTTTTCGACGGCAGTGGCCTCAACGCCTTCGGCGAGGTCGTCATCGACGAGACACGTGTCGGGCAGGACGGGGTGCTGTCCTTCATGTACCAGGAGAAGTCCAGCGGTACGACACCCTCGGCGCTGCACGTCGTCGACTTCCGGCTCCCCGCCTGACCGGATCCGGTCGCCTGGGCGGCATGCCGGTAATGTGAAGCCGCCCCGGCCGCCGCCCCTCGTCTCCCCCTTGGAGGTCCCTGCCCGATGTCCCAGTCGGTGGGTATCAAGGACGTCGCCCGTGCCGCCGGAGTCTCCGTCGGCACGGTGTCGAACGTGATCAACCGCCCGGACACGGTCGCGACCGAGACCCGGGCCCGCGTGCAGTCCGCGATAGACCGGCTCGGTTACGTCCGCAGCGAGTCCGCGCGGCAACTGCGCGCGGGCCGCAGCCGGATCATGGGGCTGCTCGTCCTCGACATGGGCAACCCCTTCTTCGTCGACGTGGCACGCGGCGCCGAGCGCGCCGCCCGCCAGGCCGGACTCGGCGTGATGGTCTGCAACAGCGCCCAGAACCCGGGCGAGGAGGCCGACTACCTGTCGCTCTTCGCCGAGCAGCGCGTGCGCGGCGTGCTGCTCACCCCCGCCGACGCGACGGGGCGCAACATCGAGGCCTTCCGCCGGCACGGCATCCCGTTCGTCCTGGTCGACCGGGTCGCCGAGGGCACCACGGAGTGCTCGGTCTCCGTCGACGACGTGGCGGGCGGCGCCCTGGCGGTACGCCATCTCGTCGACGCCGGGCACCGCTCCCTCGCGTATGTCAGCGGCCCGCCCGGCCTCAACCAGGTCCGCGACCGGCGTACGGGCGCCCTGGAAGCGCTCGCCGAGGCCGGGCTCGGCCCCGACGCGCTGCGCGAGCTGCCCACCGAACGGCTGGACGTCGCCGCGGGCCGTGACGCCGGAGCCCGGCTGCTCGGCCTCGCCGACCGGCCCACCGCCGTGTTCTGCGCCAACGACCTGCTCGCGCTCGGCGTGCTTCAGGCCATGTACGCGGCGGGCGTGGGTGTCCCCGACGACCTCGCCATCGTCGGCTACGACGACATCGAGTTCGCGGCCGCCGCCGCCGTCCCGCTCACCTCGGTACGGCAGCCCGCCGTCACCATGGGCGCCATGGCGGCCGATCTGCTCCTGGAGGAGACGGAGGCGGAGGGCGCGGTGAAGCCGCACGAGCACCGACGGGTCGTCCTCCAGCCGGAGCTGGTGGTCCGCCGCTCCAGTCTGTCCGCCCGCTGAGCCTGAACGGCCGTTCAGCAAGGTTTCATGATCCGAAGGGCCCACCCGCGGACGTTCCCTGTGATGAACTGGGACGCGGTCCGAAAATCCGTCCGTCCCGGGAGCCCTGTTGACCGTCAGCTACCGCCAGCCCGGAGTCGTTCTCACCGACCGTCGCTTCACCGTCCCCCTCGACCACGACCACCCCGAGGGCGACACGATCGAGCTGTACGCCCGCGAGGTCGTGGCGAGCGGCAAGGCCCACCAGGACCTGCCCTGGCTGCTCTATCTGCAGGGCGGTCCCGGCTTCGGCGCGGACCGCTCCGTCGGCAGGCCCGGCTGGCTGGGCAGGGCCCTGAAGGAGTTCCGCGTCCTGCTCCTCGACCAGCGCGGCACCGGCCACTCCACGCCCGCCAACCGGCAGACGCTCCCGCTGCGCGGCGGCCCCGCCGAGCAGGCCGACTACCTCACCCGCTTCCGCGCCGACTCGATCGTCCGCGACTGCGAGGCCATCCGCCCGCTGGTCACGGGCGGCGCGCCCTGGACCGTCCTCGGCCAGAGCTTCGGCGGCTTCTGCGCGACCAGCTACCTCTCCCTCGCCCCCGAGGGCCTGGCCACCGCCGTGATCACCGGCGGGCTGCCCGCCCTGGACGCCCACGCCGACGACGTCTACCGGGCCGCCTTCCCGCGCGTCGAACGCAAGGTCGCCGCCCACTACGCCCGCTACCCGCAGGACGCCGAGCGCGCCCGCCGGATCGCCGACCACCTGCTGACACACGACGTGGTCCTGCCGAACGGCTACCGGCTCACCGTCGAGGCGTTCCAGTCCCTCGGCATCCTCCTCGGCACCGGCGACGGCACCCACCGCCTCCACCACCTCCTGGAGGACGCCTTCGTCCGCACCCCGCAGGGCTTCACCCTGTCCGACGCCTTCCAGGAGCAGGCGCAGGGCATGCTGTCCTACGCCCGCCACCCGCTGTACGCCCTGGTCCACGAGGCGATCTACGGCCAGGACGGCCGGCCCACCGCCTGGTCGGCCGAGCGGGTCCGCGCCGAGTTCCCGCAGTTCGACGCGGCCAAGGCGCTCGCGGGTGACGAGCCGCTGCTGTTCACCGGCGAGTCGATCCACCCCTGGATGTTCGACTGCGACCCGGCCCTGCGCCCCCTGCGCGACACCGCCGACCTGCTCGCCGCCCGCACCGACTGGACACCCCTGTACGACGCGGCCCGCCTGGCCGCCAACAAGGTTCCGGTCGTCGCGGCCGTCTACCACGACGACATGTACGTCGACACGGCCCACTCCCTGCGGACCGCCCGCACGATCCGCGGCCTGCGCACCTGGATCACGGACGAGTTCGAGCACGACGGTGTGCGCACCGGCGGCACCCGCGTCCTCGACCGGCTGCTGGCCATGGCGCGTGACGAGGCCTGAGGCCGGTGGCCCGGACAAGGGGCCTGCCGTTTGGATCACGCCGCAGACGCGGGGTCTGGCACGCACATCTGCGGCGTTGTCGTCACTCGCCGACTCCCCCACGCTCGGCTGCGCTCGCGCGGGCGGTGCCCCCATCGCGTCGACTCCCTCCTCCGCCTTGCAACTGCACGCACCAGACCCCGCTCACCGGCGCTGACGAGAAACCGCCAGTTCCCTGCGACCTGATCCAAACGACAGGCCCTAGTCTGCCGACATGACGACCACTCAACTCCAGCCCATGCCCGACGACTGGCGGCGTGCCCTCGCGGTCGTGGCCCACCCGGACGACCTCGAGTACGGCTGCTCGGCGGCGATCGCCGGCTGGACCGACGGGGGCCGCGAGGTCGCCTATGTGCTGGCGACCCGGGGCGAGGCGGGCATCGACACGCTGGAGCCGGAGAAGTGCGGCCCGCTGCGGGAGCGCGAGCAGCGGGCGAGCGCGGCGGTGGTCGGCGTCTCGGCCGTGGAGTTCCTCGACCACAAGGACGGCGTCATCGAGTACGGCACCGCCCTGCGCCGCGACATCGCCGTCGCCATCCGCCGGCACCGGCCCGAGCTGGTCATCACGCTCAACCACCGGGACACCTGGGGCGGCGTCGCCTGGAACACCCCGGACCATGTCGCCGTCGGCCGCGCCACGCTCGACGCGGCCGGCGACGCCGGCAACCGGTGGATCTTCCCGGAACTCGTCGAGCAGGGCCTCGAACCGTGGGACGGAGTGCGCTGGGTCGCGGTCGCCGGTTCCAGCACACCCACCCACGCCGTCGACGCGACGGCCGGTCTGGAGCGCGCGGTGGCCTCGCTGCTCGAACACCGCACCTACATCGAGGTGCTGACCGACCAGGACCCGGAGACGTACGTCCGCGGCTTCCTGACCCGGCACGCCGAGGCCACGGGCGAGAGGTTCGGGGGCAGGCCGGCGGTGGCGTTCGAACTGTTCAGCAGATGACTCGGCAGACGACGGACGAGGGACGACGGGGGAGAGCATGACGGGCAGCGAGGAACTGGCCGACCGGTTCGAGGAACACCGCGGGCACCTCAGAGCCGTCGCGTACCGCATGCTGGGATCGCTGACCGAGGCGGAGGACGCCGTTCAGGAAGCCTGGCTGCGGCTGAGCCGCACCGACCCGGACGACATCCAGAACCTCGGCGGCTGGCTCACCACGGTGACCGGCCGCATCTGCCTCGACCTCCTGCGCTCGCGCACCGCACGCCGTGAGGAGCCGATGGGCGACGCCTTCGTCCCGGACCCGGTGCTCAGGCCTCTGTCGCACGTCGACCCGGCGGAGGAGGTGCTCCAGGCCGACTCGGTCGGCCTGGCCCTGCTGGTCGTCCTGGAGAACCTGGAGCCCGCCGAGCGGCTCGCGTTCGTGCTGCACGACATGTTCGCCGTGCCGTTCGACGACATCGCGCCGGTCGTGGAGCGCAGCCCGGCCGCGACCCGGCAGCTGGCGAGCCGCGCCCGGCGCCGGGTGCGCGGCGCCACGCCCTCGGCCGAGCCGGACCTCGGCCGGCAGAAGGAGGTGCTCGACGCCTTCCTGGCCGCCTCGCGCGGCGGCGACTTCGAGGCGTTGCTCGCGCTGCTGCACCCGGACGTGGTGCTGCGGGCCGACTCGGGAGCCCTCGTGCGGGGCGCGGCCGCGTCCAAGGTCGTCCAGGGCGCGAAGACGGTGGCGGAGCAGGCGCTCATGTTCGCCCGGTACGCGCGGTCCGCGCGGCTCGTGCTGGTCAACGGCTCGGTCGGCCTCCTCCACGCGCCCGAGGGACGGGTGCAGTCGGTCATGGGGGTCACGATCGCCGACGGCCGGATCACCGGCATGTACATCCTGGCCGACCCGGAGCGGCTGGAGCGTCTGGAGGCGCCCGGACTCACGGGCTGACGGGCGTTCTTCGTTTCGTATGCTGAACGTCATGCGAGATCACAAAGCCGCGCGAGCGGAACTGCGCGGCGACTGCGAGCGGTGTTTCGGGCTGTGCTGTGTCGCCCTGCCCTTCGCGCGATCGGCCGACTTCGCGGTCGACAAGGACGCCGGAACCCCCTGCCGCAACCTCCAGGACGACCACCGCTGCGGCATCCACGCCAGGCTGCGGCAGAAAGGGTTCACCGGCTGCACCGTCTACGACTGCTTCGGCGCCGGACAGCAGGTCTCGCAGATCACCTTCGGCGGGCAGGGCTGGAGGTCCGGGCCTCCGGAGCACGCCCGCCGCATGTTCGACGTGTTCCCGGTCGTCCGGCAGTTGCACGAGCTGCTGTGGTACCTGACCGAGGCGCTCGCCCTGCCCGCGGCCCGACCGGTCCACGCGGATCTGCGCACGGCCCTGGAGAAGACCGAGGAGCTCACCGGCGGGACCCCCGAGGAACTCGCCGAGCTGGACGTGGCGGCGCACCGCGAGGAGATCAACGTCCTGCTGCTGAGGACGAGTGAACTGGCCAGGGCCGGCACCCAGGGCCGGAAGAAGAACCGCCGGGGGGCGGACCTCATGGGCGCCCGGCTGAGGGGCGCCGACCTGCGCGGCGCCACTCTTCGCGGCGCGTACCTCATCGCCGCCGACCTCACCGGCGCGGACCTGCGGGGCGCGGACCTGATCGGCGCCGACCTGCGCGACGCGGATCTCACCGACGCCGACCTGACCGGCGCGTTCTTCCTCACCCAGCCGCAGCTGAACGCGGCCCGGGGGAGCGCCGGGACCCGGCTCCCGGAGTCAGTCACCCGCCCCGGGCATTGGACAGCGCAGGTCTGAGGCCGGTTCCCGCACCGGAGTCCGTCGCTCCGGGTGCAGCCGCAGATCCTCCGGCATCAGCGTCAGCCGTTCCGTGACGCGCAGCCGGTAGGCCGGGTCGGCCCGCAGCTCGTAGCGGCGCAGCAGCAGGCCGAGGACCAGCGTCGCCTCGTGCAGCGCGAACTGGCGTCCGATGCACGCCCGCGCCCCGGTCCCGAACGGCTTGAAGGTGTGCGGGGCGCGGGACCGTACGGCCCGCGCGTCGAAGCGGTCCGGGTCGAACCGCTCGGCGTCCGCGCCCCACACCTCCGGGTCCCGGTGCAGCATCGGCGTCAGCACCAGGGCCCACGCCCCGCGCCGCATGGGATGCTCCCCGGCCAGCACCGTGTCCTCCCGTGCCTCCCGGGCGAAGGCCGGCGCGGTGGGCCACAGCCGCAGCGACTCGTCCAGCACCCGCCGGACGTAACGCAGCCTGGCCACCTGCTCATAGGCCGGCTCCGCCGTGTCGCCCCACACCCGGTCCACCTCGGCGCGGGCCCGGGCCGCGGCCTCGGGGTGCCGGGAGAGGTAGTGCAGGGCGAAGGAGAGGGCGCCCGAGGTGGTCTCGTGGCCCGCGACGAGGAAGGTGATCACCTGGCGGCGGACGTTCTCCGGCGAGAGCCGCTCCCCGGTCTCCGGGTGGGCCGTCTCCAGCATCCTGTCCAGCAGGTCCCCGTCGCCGCCGCCGGTCGCGCGCCGGGCCCGGACCAGCTCGTCCACCGTGCGGTTGAGGTGGGCGATGTCGGCCGCGTTGCGGCGGCTCGCGCTCCGCAGCAGCAGCGGGGCCAGCGGGAAGGGCACGGTGTTGAGCCGCTGCGCGTAGGTCAGCGTGCCGACCATCGCGGTCACGAAGGGATGCGGCCGGGAGCGCTCGAACGACCCGAAGTCGTGCCCGAAGCCGGTCCGGGCGATCGTCTCCAGCGTCAGCTTGGTCATGTCGCCGGGCACGTCCACCGACCGGCCCGTCGCCGCCGCCCGGTCCCAGTGCTCCGTCAGCCGCCGAGCGACATCCAGCATCATCGGGTGGTAGCCGGCCATGGCCTCGCGGCTGAACCCCGGGGCGAGCACGTCGTGCGCCAACTGCCAGTTCGGCTCGTGGTTGTACGCCGTGAACAGGCCGTCCCCGGCGACCGGCCGCAGGTTGGCGATGCCGAGCCCCACGTGCTTGGCGAACCGCGACTCGTCCGCGAGATCGGCCGTGTGCCGGGCGCCCCACACGAACACGAACTCCTTGCCGAAGGCCTTCCGCCGGAACACCGGCCCCAGCTGCCGGGCGTACCGCAGCGAGTCCTGGAGGGGAGTGCGCCGGTTCACGCCCACCACATCACCGAGCAGCGGGATCCGGCGCGGCGGATGCGGAATGCGGTCCAGCTCCGGCCAGCCCAGCTCGGCACTCCGGAACCCCTTGGGCCCTACAGTCCGTATCGGCGCCTCCGTCATGACGCGATCTCCCTTGATCCGGCGGCGGGTTCGCACGTGTTGTACGTGGGTTCAATAGCGCGGTTCAGTCTGGTCCCGTTGTTGAACCGGCGTCAAGTAAAGTGCTGGCATGGCCGCGAACCAGGGCGGGCGCACCCGCCGCCGGCTCAGCACCGAGGAGCGCCGGGAGCAGCTCCTGTCGGTCGGGGCGCGGCTGTTCTCGGAGAGCCCGTACGACGACGTGTGGATCGAGCAGGTCGCCGAGATCGCCGGGGTGTCCCGCGGGCTGCTGTACCACTACTTCCCGACCAAGCGTGACTTCTTCGCGGCGGTCGTGGAGCGTGAGAGCGAGCGGATGCTGCGCATGACGGCGGCGGTTCCGGGCGTCCCGGTGCGCGAGCAACTCGCGGCCGGTCTCGACACGTTCCTGGAGTACGTCCGGGCTCACGCGCACGGCTACCGCGCCTTCCACCGTGCCGACGCGGCCGGGGACCAGGCGGTGCGGCGGGTCTACCAGCGGGCCCTGGCCGCGCAGGAGCGGCAGATCCTCGCGGCGCTCGCCGCGGACCCGGAGTTCGGCCCGGCCTTCGAGGTGCGGCCGGAGGTGCGGCTCGCCGTGCGCGGCTGGCTGGCGTTCACCACGGCCGTCTGCCTGGAGTGGCTGCGCGACGCGGAGTTGGGCCGGGAGCAGGTGCGCGAACTGTGCGCCCGCGCCCTGCTGGGTGTGCTCACTCCCTGAAAGGCCTCGTAAAGATCACGTGACGTGGTTGGCTCACACCCCGATCTTCGGTAGGTTAGGCAAGGCTTACCTAAGGAGGTCTGGGATGGGTGACGACAGCCAAAGCTGGACGGCGGCCCCTGCCGCGGCGGAGCGGGCGCGTTCGGTGCTCGCCGCCGCGTGGTCATGCTCGGTGACCGCGGAGGGCACGCGGGAGGAGCTGGTCGGCGCGCACACGGTGACCGAGGACGGCAGGGTGCTCGTCGACGTGCCGGAGGACAGCGCCCTGCTCGCGGCCGCGATCTGCGCGCCCCGTGGCGAGCCGTCCGCGGTGCTGGAGTTCGCCGACGTCGCGCCCGTCCCCGTGCGGAACCGGATCCGCGCCCGGCTGTGGCTCGCGGGCTGGTTCGCCGTGGAGGAGGGGCAGCTGGCCTTCCGGCCCACGCGTGTCGTGCTGCGGCAGCCGTCCGGTGCCGTGGTCGTGGACCTCGACGAGTTCGCCGCCGCCGTGCCCGACCCGCTCACCACGGCCGAGGCCCGGCTGCTGACGCACCTCGCCGACTGCCACGCCGACGCGGTCGAGCGGCTCACCCGGCTCGTGGAGCACGACAGCCTGCACGGCGCCGTCCGCGTCCAGCCGCTCGCCGTGGACCGGCACGGACTGACGCTGCGCATCGAACGGTCCCGCGCCCACGGCGACGTACGCCTGGCGTTCCACGCACCCGCCGACGACGTCGCGCAGCTCACCGAGCGCATGCACGTCCTGCTCACCCAGGCGAGCGCCGCGTCCTGCCCGCGGGCCCTACAGCGGCAGCGCACAGACGGCGACCGGTGAGGGAAACGGTTCGCCTGCGCGCCGCAGCGCACCGTTGGTCTCGTCCACGTGGAAGACGGTGACGGTGTTGGACTTCTGGTTCGCCGCGAACAGCAGCGTGCCCTCCGGCGAGAAGGCGATCTGGCGGGGGAAGTCCCCGTCCACCGGCACGGTGTCCAGCAGTCTGAGCCGGGCACCGTCCGCCTCGATCGCATAGCGCGTGAGGCTGTTGGGGCCGCGGTTGGCCAGATATGCGTACCGGCCGTTCGCGGTCACCAGGAGCTGCGCCGGGTAGCTCGTGCCCGAACCCGTTCCCGTGGACTGCGCCTCACCGACGGTCACACGGCCGGAGGCCGGATCGTACGAGCAGACGGCCACCGTGTTGTCGGCCTCGTCGGCGAGATAGGCGTACCGGCCGCCGGGGTGGAACGTGAGGTGACGCGGTCCCGCGCCCGGCCGGGTGCGCGCCCGCGACACCTCGGTGAGCGTGCCGGCCTTCTCGTCGAGCCGGTACGTGTAGACGGTGTCCGTACCGAGGTCCACGGCGAGCACGTGCCGCCCGTCGGGGCTGGTGAAGATCTGGTGGGCGTGCGGCCCGTCCTGGCCCGGGCCGGGCGGCGGAGCGGAGTGCCGGACGAGGTCGGTGCGCTCGCCGAGGGCTCCCGAGGGGTCGATCGGATGCACGGCCACGCTGCCCGAGCCGTAGTTCGCGCTGAGCAGCCAGCGTCCGCCCGGATGCACCGAGAGATGGCAGGGGGCCGCGCCCCCGGTGCTCCGGCTGCCGAGGACCTTCCGGTCGGCCAGCCGGACGGCGGTCACGGCGCCGTCCTCGCGTTCGTTCACCGCGTACAGCGTGCGGCGGTCCGGGTGGATCGCGAGGTACGACGGGTCGCCGACGCCCGTCACGGTTCCGGTGCCGGTGATCCGGCCCGTCTCCGCGTCGTAGGTGGCCAGGCCGATGCCCTTGCCGCCGCCCTCGACGGAGGTGTAGGTGCCGAGGTAGAGGGGGCGGGGTCCGGAAGGCCGCCGGGCCTCGCGGGACGGGCTCGACTCGGGGGCCGACGGGGTCGTCGAGGTCGAGGGTGGGGGCGCGTTGTCACAGGCCGGGAGCGCCGCCGCGGCGGATCCTCCTGCCAGCGCGCCGACGAACCGGCGCCTGCTCCAGCCAGCACTGCCCATGTCGCCCCTCAGGTCGTCACTCGTCCCCGTCGCGACAGCCACCTTGGCGTGGATCACCCACCGGGTGCAACAACGGCACCGCGCGTTGCGCGAGGCGCAACGCGCCTCGCCGGCTATCAGTGCCCGTCCCCGACGGGCCGGCCGCCGGCGAGCCCTCAGCGAGAGCGCCGTCTCAGCGAGAGCGCCCGTCGAACCCGGCGCGGTTCCGCCACAGCTGTTCCGTGACGCCCAGCCGCTCGCGCAGTCGTGTCAGCCGGGGCATCCGCGCGCGCTGCTCGCGCGAGACGCGGTCCAGTTCCTCGAACAGGCGCCGGGTGCGGTGCTCGGTGTCGAGCTCGTCGAGGATGCGGTTGACCTCCGTCAGGACGGCGCCCGGAAGCTGCCAGTGGTCAGGGGCGCGTTCGGCCTCCTCGCGCAGCAGCAGGGCGAGCTTGTCGCGGGTGCCCGCCGCGGTGCGCAGTTCGGCGGCGAGACGTTCCTCGGCCGACTCGGCACTCGAGCTGAGGTGGGTGGTGACCAGCACCGCGAAGCTCACCACCGCGTCGGCGATCTCGGACAGCAGCTGCTCCAGGGCGGCACCCGTCTCGGCCTCGAACAGCGGCTTGGGTTCGCGCTCCTTCGCGAGGTCGGTGAGGGAACGCGCGAGCACGCGCAGGACGACCGTGCAGATCTCCAGCGTGTCCAGGCCTGTGCGCATCACGACCCGGTGCAGCACGCTGTCCTGCACGCGCGGGTTGAGCCGCAGACTGTCCTCGGCCTGTCTGAGGGCCGCGTCCACCTCGACGATGTCGTGGTCCAGGCGCCGCGCCTCGTGCAGCCGCTCCGCCGCGCGGTCCACGGGCGTTCCGCGGGCGGCCTCCTCGCCCATGCGCAGCATCAGCTGCCGCAGCCGGCGGGCCAGATCCTCGATCGACTCGCCCGCCTCCTCCACCCACACCGGCGGAGCCAGCAGCAGATTGCAGGCGAGCCCGACCGTCGCGCCGATCAGTGTCTCCACCACCCGGGCCCAGGCGGTGTTCCCGACGGTGGTGACCCCGAGGACCAGCATCGCGCTGATCGCCACCTCGGGGACGTACTCCTCCACCTTGACCAGCCGCCCCACGACCAGCGCGGCCACGAGGAGCAGCGCCAGGCTCCACCAGGTCAGGCCCACCAGCAGGCTGAACGCGATGGCGACGAGGACTCCCGTGACCACGGCGTTCACACGGCGGAAGCCGTTGGTGAGCGTGGCGTACAGCGTCACCTGGACGACCAGCAGCGCGGTCAGGGGAGCGGTGAGAGGTGCGGCCGCCGGCTCGGGGCTCAGCCGCAGCGCGATGACGTACGCGATCGTCGCCGCGGTCGCGGACCGGAACGTCTGGACGACCACGGGATCCCGGCGCTTGTGCATGATCCGCGTGGCGTGCGCCGTCCACTCGCGTACCTCTCGCATCCTTGGGCTGTTCCCCTTCGCCTGGCGCATCGAACGCATCCATGAAGGACGTTAGCGCCGCGGGAAAACAGGGGCGACCGAGGACGCTCAGGCGTACACCTTGTCGAGGAAGGCGGCCAGCCCGTCCGTGGTCCGGTCGATCTGCTCCGCCAGGGTGAGGCTCTCCTCGAGACGGGACCCGCTCTCCGGGACCTTCTTCCCGCGTACGTAGAGGGAGCAGGCGAGGTCGGTGCACATGTACACACCGACGGAATTCCCCTCACGCCCGGCCGCCCCGGCCTTTCTGGCGGTCATCAGCGAGACCCCGCCCCGCGGGTGCGTCGTCAGGCACAGCGAACACATGCTGCGCTGCAGAGACCCCCGCTGCGCGGGCTGGAACCGCATCGTCACCCCGACGAGCCGGCCTTCCCGCTCGGTCACGAGATAACTCCGATCGGGCGCACCCGGATCCCGCCACCCGAGGAAGTCGAGATCGTCCCAGGGGCGTTCCCCGAGATCCCGGGGGACGGCCAGCCGCTTGGCCTCTCCCTTCGAGCAGTTGATGAACGAGGTGCGGATGTCCTGCTCGGTGAGCGGCTTCATGCGAGGGCTCCTGGATGTCTTCGGTCAAACCTAGGGGTCCTAGGTTTTGCGGGCCAGGTCAGGTTAGACAGCCGCGACGAAGGGGGCGAGCGGTTTTCTGCGTCGCGTCTCAGTCCGGCCCCGCCGCCGAGGCCTCCGGCGGCCACACCCCTGGGGCCAGTACCCCCAGTGCGTAGGCGCGGGCCACCAGTTCCGTGCGGTTGGCGGCGTGCCAGCGGGAGGACAGACGGCGCAGGTGGTATGTCACGCCGTCGGTGGTGAGGCCGGTCTCGCGGGCGGCCCGGGCCGTGGTGGCGCCCGCTGCCAGCAGGGCCAGGATGCGGGCCTCAGCGGGGGTGACCTGTTCGGCGGGCGGGGTGCTCCGGGCCTCGTGCTCGCCGTCCACCCGCAGCATCACCAGCAGGGCGGGCGTCTCCTCCACCGTGTCGCTCACCGGGTCCGCCGTCAGCTCCCCGTACCGCTCCGCTCCGCCGGGTGCCCGCCAGCGGACCGACACCTGGTACCGCGAGCGGTGCCGCAGCCGCAGCGCCTCGGCGATCCGCTCCACCTGCGTCGCCTCCCGCGGGCTGAACAGCTCCAGCACGTCACGGCCGCGCAGCCGCCCCGGCGTCGTACCGCACTCCGCGGCCATCGCCGGGTTCGCGAGCAGCACCGCGCCGTACACGTCGCACACCGCGACCGGCATCGCGACCCGGTCGAAGAGGAGCAGGGCGCGGTTGCGCCAGGTCACGGCCTCGTGCCGGGCCAGGTCCACAAGCGTCTCCTGCCACGCCGGGTCGCTCCCGCGCAAGAGCGACGCATCTGCTTGCACTACACAATCATGTAGGGGCGCGGCACCGCCCGCCGGGCCCCGTGGATCACGCTGGATCGCAGTACTTCCGTACCGCGAAAGGCAGTTGCCGCGTCATGCCCCCCACCGGACAGACCTCCCGCACCGCAGACACCCGCGACGACATCCCCGTCGCCGACATCACCGCCACCGGACCCGGCCCCGCGCCCATCCAGCAGGCCATGGACCTGATGCGCGAGCACGGGTCCGCGTTCGTCCGGCGGCTGTACGGGCGGGACACCCTGTTCGTGGGCGACCTGGACCTGGTCGCCGACCTCGCTGACGAGCAGCGGTTCGCCAAGCACATCGGGCCCGGCCTGGAGAACGTCCGCGAGTTCGCCGCCGACGGCCTGTTCACCGCGTACAACGACGAGCCCAACTGGGCCAAGGCGCACGACATCCTCATGCCCGCCTTCGCGCTGGGCTCGATGCGGACCTATCACCCCGTGATGCTGCGGGTCGCCCAGCGGCTCATCGCGTCCTGGGACCGCGACGCCGGTGCCGGGAAGCCCGTCGACGTGCCCGGCGACATGACCCGCATGACGCTCGACACCATCGGACTCGCCGGCTTCGGATACGACTTCGGCTCCTTCGAGCGGGCCGAGCCGCACCCCTTCGTCGAGTCGATGGTCCGCTGCCTGGAATGGAGCATGACCCGCCTCGCCCGCGTCCCGGGCCAGGACTACTCGGCGCAGGACGCGGCCTTCCACGACGACTCCGCCTACCTCGCCCAGGTCGTCGACGAGGTCATCGCCGCCCGCACCGGCACCGACCAGAGCCAGGCCGACGACCTCCTCGGCCTGATGCTCACAGCCGAGCACCCGGCCGACGGCACCACGCTCGACACGGCCAACATCCGCAACCAGGTCATCACCTTCCTCATCGCGGGCCACGAGACCACCTCCGGGGCCATGTCGTTCGCGCTGTACTACCTCGCCAAGCACCCGACCGCGCTCCAGATGGTGCAGCGCGAGGTCGACGAGCTGTGGGGCGACGCGGCGGACGTCGAGCCGGCGTACGACGAGATCGGCCGGCTGACCTACACCCGCCAGGTCCTCAACGAGGCGCTCCGGCTCTGGCCCACGGCCGCCGTGTTCGCCCGGCAGGCCCGCGAGGACACGCTGCTCGGCGGCCGGATCCCGATGCGCGCCGGAGACTCCGCCCTGGTGCTCACGCCGATGCTGCACCGGCAGCCCGTCTGGGGCGACAACCCCGAGCTGTTCGACCCCGCCCGCTTCACCGCCGAGGCGGAGGCGGAGCGCCCGGTGCACGCCTTCAAGCCGTTCGGCACCGGTGAGCGCGCCTGCATCGGCCGTCAGTTCGCGCTGCACGAGGCGACCATGCTGCTGGCCATGATCGTGCACCGCTACCGGCTGGGCGACCACGCCGACTACCGGCTCGACATCAAGGAGACCCTCACCCTCAAGCCCGAGGGCTTCACCCTCGCGCTCACCCCGCGCACCTGCGCCGACCGCGTCCACACGCCGCTGCCCGGCGCCACCCCGCTCCATGACACCGAGGCGGCCGAGCCGCAGGACCTGCCCGCGCGCGTCCGCCCCGGCACCGCCGCCCTCTTCCTGCACGGCAGCAACTACGGCACCTGCCGCGACTTCGCCGCCCAGCTCGCCGACGAGGCCGCCGCCGTCGGCTGCGAGACCCAGGTGGCAGCCCTGGACGCCTACGCCGGCGGCCTGCCCACCGACCGGCCCGTCGTCATCACGGCAGCCTCCTACAACGGCCGGCCCACCGACGACGCCACCGCCTTCGCCGCCCGCCTCGAAGAGGACCACGACCTGTCCGGCGTGACGTACGCGGTGCTCGGTGTCGGCGACCGCAACTGGGCCGCCACCTACCAGCACGTCCCCACCCGGATCGACGAGCGGCTCGCGGAGTCCGGCGCCACCCGGCTGCTCGACCGCGCCGCCGCCGACGCCTCCGGCGACCTCACCGGCACCGTCCGGGAATTCACGGCGGCCCTGCGCACCGCCCTCCTGCGGCAGTACGGCGACCCGGACGCCACGACCCCGGACCCCGAGCCCACGGCCGCCTACGAGGTCCGCACCCTGACCGGCGGCCCGCTGGACGCCCTCGCCGAACGGCACGAACTCGTCCCCATGCGGGTCACCGAGGCCTACGACCTCGCCGCGCCCGGCTACGCGCGCCGCAAGCGGTTCCTCCGCGTCGCCCTCCCGGACGGCGTCACCTACCGCACGGCCGACCACCTCACCGTGCTGCCCGCCAACGACCCGGACCTCGTCACCCGCACCGCCACCGCGCTCGGCCTCGACCTCGACACGGTCCTGGACATCCGCGCCACCCGACCGCGCCGCGACGGCATCGCCGTCGACCGGCCCGTGACGGTACGGCAGCTCCTCACCCACCACGTGGAGCTGCAGGAGCGCCCGAGCGCCGGGCAGCTCGCCGCGCTCGCCGCCGCCAACCCGTGCCCGCCGGAGCGCATGGCCCTGGCCGCCCTCACCGACGACCCGCGCACGCTCGTGGAGATCCTCGAGGACCACCCGGCCCTGCGGGGCGCTCTGGACTGGCCGCTCCTCCTCGACCTCCTCACCCCGCTGCGCCCCCGCCACTACTCCATCTCCTCCTCGCCCGCCGTCGACCCCGGCCACGTGGACCTGATGGTGTCGCTGCTGCAGGCACCCGCACGCTCCGGCAAGGGCGTCTACCGGGGCACCGGATCCGGCCACCTCAACGCGGTGGAGCCCGGCGACACGGTCTACGCGCGCGTGCAGCCGTGCCGGGAGGCCTTCCGTATCGACGCCACCGGCGGAGCCGCACCCGTCGTCATGATCGCGGCGGGCACCGGCCTCGCCCCGTTCCGCGGCGCCATCGCCGACCGCACGGCCGCCCTCGCAGCGGGCGCCGAACTCGCCCCGGCCGTCTGCTACTTCGGCTGTGACGCGCCCGACGCCGACTTCATGCACGCCGACGAACTGGGCGCCGCCGACACCGCCGGGGCCGTATCGCTGCGCCCCGCCTTCAGCGAGACCCCCGAGGGCGAGGTGCGCTTCGTGCAGCACCGCATCGCCGCCGAGGCCGAGGAGGTCTGGGGCCTGCTGGACGCCGGAGCGCGGGTGTACGTGTGCGGCGACGGTTCGCGGATGGCGCCCGGGGTGCGGGAGGCGTTCCGTACCCTGTACCGGAAGCACACAGGCGCTGACGAGACGGCCGCCGAGCAGTGGCTCGACGGGCTGGTCGCGGACGGGCGTTACGTCGAGGACGTGTACGCGGCCGGCTGACCGAAGTCGCAGGGGAGGGGTGGGCGCACGGTGGTGGACTCCTGGGAACGGGCCCGGCGCATCCTGGAGGAGGCGGGTCTGGATCCCGGCCGCCTCGCCCGCCTCCGCCCGCTGACCGGCGGCACGTACAACACCGTCGAGGAGCTCCGGCTCACCGACGGCACCCGCCACGTGCTGAAGATCCCGCCCGCCGCGGCCGTTCCCGGCCTCCGGCACGAGCGCCGGCTCCTCGTGTCGGAGGCCGAGTTCTACCGTTGTGCCGCCCGCGCCGGTGTGCACGCGCCGCGGCTGGTGTCCATGGGGGACGACTTCCTGCTGATGACCGCCTGCCCGGGTGACTCCTGGGACGACTCCCTCACGGCGGCGGAGCAGACCGCACTGCGCACGGAGCTGGGACGCCAGACGGCCCGTCTGCACCGTGTGACGGGCCCCGGCTTCGGCTATCCCTCCGGCGCCCTCGGCCCGCTCGCCCCCGACTGGCGGACCGCGTTCACGACGATGTTCGACGCCGTCCTCGACGACGCCCGGCGCTACGGGGCCCGGCTGCCCCGCCCGGTCGACGCGGTGGCCCGTACCGCCCGCTCCGCGTACGGCGTCCTCGACGAGGTCACCGTCCCGTGTCTCGTGCACTTCGACCTGTGGCGGGGCAACATCCTCGTCGACCGCTCGGACGGAGCAGCCCGAATCGGCGGCCTCATCGACGGGGAGCGCATGTTCTGGGGCGACCCCCTCGCCGAATTCGTCTCCCTGGCGCTGCTGGGGGACATCAAGGAGGACGAGGCGTTCCTGGCGGGCTACCGGGAGTCCGGCGGCCGGGCCGGCTTCGACGCCCCGGCCCGCGTCCGCCTCGCCCTGTACCGCGCCTACCTGTACCTGATCATGCTCACCGAGACGATTCCGCGCGAGGTCGGCGAGGAGCAGGAGCGCTGGGTGCAGAAGACCGTCGCCCCGGAACTCGTCGTGGCCCTGGACGAGATCGAGGAACTCCTCGGCAGGAAATCTCACAGCGTGAAATAAGGGGTGGAGGAATGTCGCGCCGAGCCTGCCCCGGCGGTATGTTGCAGGTCGGACCAGGGGCGGAAGGAGCCACATGGCGGGGCGGAACGGGCGCACGGTACGCGATCTGAGGCGGGCCAACCGCACGGCCGTGCTGCAACGGCTCTACTTCGACGGCCCGCTCAGCCGCTTCGCACTCGGCCCGGCGACCGGACTGAGCTCCGGCTCCGTCAGCAACGTCGTCGCCGATCTGCTCGCCGACGGGCTGGTCGAGGAGGCCGGCAGCGTCGACTCCGACGGCGGCCGCCCCCGCACCCTGCTGCGGGTCGCGCCCGGCAGCGGCCACATGATCGGCGTCGACGTCGGCGAGACCCGGGTGCGCGTCGAACTGTTCGACCTCACCCTCACCGAGCTGGCCCGCGTCGAGCGCCCGCTCGCCGGCCGGCGGTACGAGGTCGAGGTCATCGTCGACCACATCCGCCAGGGCATCGCCGAGGTGCTCGACACCGCAGGTCTCGCGCCCGAGCGGCTTCTCGGCGTCGGCATCGGCGTCCCCGGCATCGTCGAGCGCACTCCCGACCGCGGCGCACTCGTGCACGGGCAGACCATCGGCTGGGACGCCGTCCCGCTGGAGGCCCTGCTCCGCACCGGAACCCCGCTGCCGGACACCGTCCCGTACTTCATCGACAACGGCGCCAAGACGCTGGGCCAGGCCGAGATGTGGTTCGGCGCCGGGCGCGGCGCGCACAACGCCGTGGTGGTCCTCTTCGGCTCCGGCGTCGGCGCCAGCCTCGTCACCCCCGAGGTGGAGCAGGGCCGGGCCGTCGAATGGGGGCACCTGACCGTCCGGGTCCGCGGCCGCCGCTGCCGCTGCGGGGCGCTCGGCTGCCTGGAGGCCTACGCGGGTGCCGAGTCGCTGCTCGCCCGCTGGCGGGAGGAGGGCGGCCGGGGCCAGGACGGCACCGACGAGGAGTCCGCGCTCACCGCCATGCTCGCCGCGGCGTACCCGCCCGGGGACGGCGAGGCGGACCCGGTCGCGCTGGCCGTCCTGGAGGAGACCGCCGAGTACCTGGGCGCCGGTCTCTCCGACCTGATCAACCTCTTCCAGCCCGAGCGCATCCTCATCGGCGGCTGGGCGGGCCTGGCCCTCGGCGCCCGCTTCCTGCCCGCCGTACGCCGCCACGCCATGTCCTACGCGCTGCGCCACCCGGCCGGGAGGGTGACCGTCGAGCTGGGCCGGCTCGGGCCCGACGCGGTCACGGTCGGCGCCGCGATCCTGCCGCTCGCCGACTTCTTCGCACGCGGCGGACGGCGTCCCGATCCGGCACCGGAGAGTCCGCTCCCCGCGTGGCACGCGGTACTTCAGGAGCGGGCACCACGCTGAGGTTTCGCTGGTCACCCCGGAGGTACTCGCTCGGCGCCCGGACCACGAAGGGAGGACGCCGTGACCGACCACCGCCTCGAAGGACCCGGCGAGAACGGTCGGCCCGTCCCGCGGGACATGCCGGACCAGCAGGCCGCCACGGGCGAGGACCCGTGGGAGGCCGCCTCGCGCTCCACGGGCACCGGCGAGGACGAGAAGGACGGGAAGACCCACGCCGACGAGCCCGCCGCCGACGTCCCCGAGACGGACGAGGCGGGGACGGGCCGGCAGGGGGAGTCGCCGCGACAGGGCACGGTGCACCCCGAGCATCCGGTGCCGGACGAGCCCGCCGACTGAGTGCCCCTGAGCGCCGATGGCCGCAGCCGACCGTGGGGGCCGGCTGCGGCCATCGGTTGTGTGCGGGGTGCGGGTGCGGCGTGGCCCGCGGTCAGCCCACCTTGTGTCCCTGCAGCGGTTCCGTCCGCGCGCCCGCACCCTGCTGGAGTCCCTGCAGGAACTGCTCCAGCACCTCCGGCGCCGTGTGTTCCGGCCGCCAGCCGAGTTCCGTACGCGCGCGTGCGCAGTCCATCAGGGGCAGCCGCAGCACCGCGTCGAACAGGTGCGGTGAGGCGGGCAGCAGATGCAGGCCCCAGGCGGCGGCGATCGCCGAACGGGCCGCCGTGCGCGGCAGCCGCACCGGGCGGGCGCCGAACATCCTGCCCAGGAGTTCCGCGTCGACCGTCGGCTCGGCCGCCAGGTTGAACGCGCCGCGGGCGTCGGAGTGCACCGCCAGCCGGTACGCGTGCGCCGCGTCGTCCGTGTGCAGCGCCTGCACCCGCAGCCCCGCGATGTCGGGCAGGAAGGGCAGCAGCTCCGGACGGGCCGACGGGCCCGGCAGGAAACGCCCGCCGAAGATACGGCGTTGCTCGCTCGCGGACTCCCGCTGGAAGAGGAAGGCGGGCCGCATCCGCACCACCCGCGTCTCGGGATGATCGCGCTCGAACGTGTCCAGCGCACGCTCCAGGTAGGCCTTCTCCCGGCAGTACGCGGCGTCCGGCCAGCCGTGCGTCGGCCATGACTCGTCCACCGTCCGGTCCTTCGGACCCGGCGAGTACGCGCCGACCGACGAGGCGTGCACCAGCGCCGGTACCCCCGCTGCGGCCACCGCATCGAACACCCGCATGCTGCCGAGGACGTTGGTGCGCCAGGTCGTCGCCGGGTCGTGCGTCGGCTGGAACGCCCAGGCCAGATGGACGACCGCGTCGGCGTCCGTGAACCGCTCCACGAGGTCGGACTCCGCGAAGGCCAGATCGACCGCGGACCAGTCCGTCTTCGGCGGCGACCACTCGGGGATCCGCCGGGCCAGGCCCAGCACGGAGGCGACCTCCGGATCCTCGGAGAGGAGGCGCACCACGCTGGTGCCCACATTGCCGGTGGCGCCCGTGACGACGATCCTCTTGCCCGTTCCGCTGCTCACCTTCCGCTCCTCTCGGCCGCGTTGTTCCGCCAGCGGTGACCGAGTACCCGGGGGTCGCACGGATTGCACGTGGGCGGATCCATCGCGCGTGGGCAGAAGGAAGCCCCGGCCGGACGGGGGATCACGGCCGGGGCGGCTCGAAGGGGTGGGCACGGACCCACACCTTGTTCAACGGGCAACCAATGCTGGGTGTTCCACGCTCGGACGCCCCGTCCGGTGAGGTGCGTCACTGCCCCTGGTCGTCCGGCACGGTCTCGGCCCACAGGTTCTCCGCCTGGAGCAGCAGCGTGCCCAGGACCGCCGTGTGCGCGGCCCCCTCCCCGGCGTGCCGGCGCAGTTTCTCCTGCAGCTCCTGGTGCAGCTCCCGCATCGCCTCCTCGGTCTCCTTGTCCGGACGGGGCCGCACGCTGCCGTCGAGCAGACTGTCGGCCTCGGTGTGGCAGGCTTCCCCGATCAGCTCCAGCAGACGCGCGTACGCGTCCAGGGCCGGGCCCTCGGGCGGGGCGGGCGTCCGGTTGTCGTCCACGGACACCGCCAGGGCCCGGGTCAGCGCGGCGACGTGCCCGGTGACCCGGCCGAACCGCTCGTCCTCGTCCACCGGTGGCAAGGCGCCCCCGTGCGGCACGCGGTGCAGGCGCCGCAGCGGGCCGTAGGTCAGGCGCAGGCTCTCCTTGCTCCACCGGCGCGCCGAGCGCAGCGCCTCCAGGCGGTGGTCCAGCCGGGACGACGCGCCGAGCCAGCCGGCGGCGGTCTGCGCGTCCCACTCGCCCTGGCGCAGATCGGCGGCGACGGTGCGCAGGACATCGCCCGCCTCCCGGGCGAGGGCCGCCAGGTTCTCCCGTACGTCCCGCAGATGGACCGGCGGCAGGACGAGCGCGTTGACCGCGACGCCGATGACGGCGCCCAGTGCCGCCTGCCCCACACGGTGCCCGACGCCGGCCATGCTCACGGAGCCCGCGGTGAGGGTGAACAGGGCGGTGGTCGCCGCGTAGATGCCCTGGTCGCCGAAGCGGGACCAGTTCGCGAGCAGCATCAGCACCGGGACGGACAGGGCGAGCGCGCCCGTCGTGTCGCCGGTGAGCGCCTGTGCGGCCGAGGCCAGCACGGTGCCGACGCAGATCGCCCCGAACTGCCGGGCGCCCTGCACCAGCGAGCTGTAGACCGTGGCCTGCACCAGCACCAGCGCCACCCACGGTGCCATCAGCGCCAGCGGATCTCCCATCCAGACGCCGCCCACCACCCAGGCGAGCACCGCCGCCGCGGCGGCCTTGAGTGACTGGACGACCAGATCGCGTTCCCGCCCGGGCCTGTTCCAGGCGGCTCGCAGGGCGTCCCAGGCGGCCCGCGTCTCCCGCCGCACGGAGTCCACCGGCCGTGTACCGCGGACCCCCTGCTCCAGCGCGCGGATCCTTCCTTGCCCCTCATCGGCCGGAGTGCCTCTGTCCCTCTCCGGCCGGAAGGCCCGAGCCGTCCGGCGAACCGCACTCGTCACTCGCGTCATGCGCGGCGAGTATCCGCGTGACCGGGGGTTTCACGCCTCATGCCGGCCTCATGCCAGCGGACTGCCGCGGAGGGAGGACAGCAGGTGCGCGGGGTCGGCGTAGACCGCTTCCGCGCCGGACTTCTCCAGGTCGGTGCGCGGGATGCCGCCGCACAGCACGCCCACACAGCGCACCCCGGCGCGGCTGCCCGCGAGCATGTCCCACACGGTGTCGCCGACGAAGACCGCCCGCTCCGCCGGCACCCCGGCCAGCTCCAGCGCGTGCTCGACCGGCTCGGGCGCCGGCTTGCCCTCGTCGACGTCGTCGGCGCTCGCCGTGGCGGTGATGGCGTCGTCCGCGTCGAGGGCCCGGCGCAGCGCGCTCAGCTCGGCGCCGCCCGCCGAGGTGGCCAGCACCACGGCCCAGCCCTCCCGGTGCAGCCGTCGCAGCAGCGGCCCGGCCCCCGGCAGCGCGGGCAGCCGGTCGACGTACTGCCCGTACAGCGCCTTGTGGGCGGCGCTGATGCCGGCGTCCTGGTCCTTGTCGCGGCTGTCTCCCAGCAGGTGGGCGACGAGGTCGGTGGAGGGCAGGCCCACGGCCCGGTGCACGGCGTGCGTCGGCACCTGGTGGCCCGCCTGCCGGAAGGCCTCCCACCACGCCACGACGTGCAGGTGATTGGTGTCGACCAGCGTGCCGTCGACGTCGAACACGGCCGCCCGTTCCGCGCTGCCCATGGATGCTGCCCCTTCCTCTCCGGCCCGCCCGGGTACCACCTCAGCCGCCTGCCACGCCGGACGGCACCCGCCGTTCGCGGGTCCAGGACAGCAGCTCCGGAAGGGACCACGTCGTCACCACACGCTCGGGCGGCACCCCGCACTCCTCCGCCCGCGCGCACCCGTTGATCTGCCAGTCCAGCTGCCCCGGCGCGTGCGCGTCGGTGTCGACGGAGAACAGCACTCCCGCGGCCACGGCCCGGCGCAGCAGCCGCCGTGGCGGGTCGAGCCGCTCCGGCCTGCTGTTGATCTCCAGGGCCGTGCCGGTCTCCGCGCACGCCGCGAACACCTCGTCCGCGTCGAACTCCGACTCGGGCCGCCCCCGCCCGCTCACCAGCCGCCCCGTGCAGTGCCCGAGCACATCGGAGTGCGGATCGCGTACGGCGGCCACCATCCGCCGGGTCATCGACCGGGCGTCCATACGCAGCTTGGAGTGCACCGACACCACCACGACATCGAGCCGGTCCAGCAGCTCCGGCTCCTGGTCGAGCGAGCCGTCCTCGAGGATGTCGCACTCGATGCCGGTCAGCAGCCGGAACGGCGCCCAGGTCTCGTTCAGCTCCGCCACCACGTCCAACTGCTCCCGCAGCCGCTCGGCCGTGAGGCCACGCGCCACGGTCAGCCGCGGCGAGTGGTCGGTCAGCGCCGCCCACTCGTGGCCCAGCGCCGCCGCGGCCCGGCCCATCTCCTCGATCGGGCTGCCGCCGTCCGACCAGTCGGAGTGCAGATGGCAGTCCCCGCGCAGCAGCTCCCGCAGCCCTTCGCCGCCCCGCACGGCGGGCCGCTCCGTGGCCTCGCCCTCCAGCGTGCGCAGATAGCCGGGCTCCTCCCCGGCCAGCGCCTCCCGCACCACCTGCGCGGTCTTCGGACCGACGCCCTTGAGCGACTCCAGCGAACCGTCCGCCACCCGCCGGCGCACCTCGTCGTCGCCCAGCTCCTTCAGCACCCGGGCCGCCGTACGGAAGGCGCGCACGCGGTACGTCGGTGCCAGGGACCGCTCCAGCAGGAAGGCGATCCGGTCCAGTGCCTCGACGGGATCCATCGCCACCTCCACCTCAAGGGTTCCCCAGCGCCCGGCGGGCCGCACGGCGGACTGAACCCCGCGCTGTCGCCGGTTGCGCTCTACTCTCGATGCATGACCGAAAGCGCGAGCCCGTACATATCCCACCCGCGGATCATCGTGCTCGGGGTGCAGCCGGGCACACCGCCGTTCCGGATCGTGGAGATCGACGGCCAGGTGGTCGGGGAGGCCAAGGCCGCCACCGACGTACTGACGGCGGCGGCCGCGTTCGGCATCACGGTCCACGACATGGACGATCCGGACGTGGTCCGCTGGGTGGGCGGAGACAAGTACACCTGGACCTTGCACTAAGCCTTCTCGGCCGACGGCTTCCTGTCCGCCCGGCCGCGCCGGGGCCTGCGCGCGTGGACCGCCCGGCTCAGGCGGCGGCCCAGGAGCAGGTAGCCGATCAGCGCGCCCGTCGTGTTGAGGATGACGTCGTCGATGTCGAAGGCGCGGCCGGTGACCAGGGCTCCCTGGGCGAACTCCACCAGCAGCATCACGATCGAGGTCATCAGAAGGACGCGCAGGATGCCGCGCGTGCGCGGCGCGACGACGGGCACGAGGATGCCGAAGGGGACGCCGAGCAGGATGTTGCCGCCGATCTGCCGGACGGCGTCTCGCAGTTCCGGCTGGTCGAGATAGGCCTTCAGGGAGTCGCCCGGCCGCAGGTTGGTGTGGGTCAGTGCCTCCGAGGCGGGCGAGGGCTGCAGGGTCAGCTGCGCCAGCACCACGGCGAAGGCGACCATGAACGTGAAGGCGCACAGCGTCGCCAGCAGCCGGACGGGCAGGGGGAGCGGATGTCGCTCGTTCCGGGACCCGACGGTGCGGGGACGTGAGGCTGCGCTGGCCATACGGTCCTCCAGTCTTCAACTTCCCTGTGTGACA
Source organism: Streptomyces purpurascens (assembly GCF_045040895.1). NCBI lineage: Bacteria > Bacillati > Actinomycetota > Actinomycetes > Kitasatosporales > Streptomycetaceae > Streptomyces > Streptomyces purpurascens. Next base: position 8,554,055 of record NZ_CP108341.1, read on the forward strand.
GGGCGGTTACCCAGGGGCGTAAAGACGATGCCGCCGGGGATCGTTCCCAGCCACTGTTGCCCGCGTTCCGCCGGGGCACTCCGCCCTGTCCCAAGTACTCGTGGCCGGTCAGTTCCCGTACGACACGCGCACCTCCTTGAAGCCCAGGGAGCGCAGCAGGCCTTCGAGCATGCCGGTGGCGTTCTTCTCGGCGCGTGCGGTCAGCTCGCTCTCCTTCGCCGCGGCGCCGATGTGCCGTACCGCGAGTTTCTGCACGGCCTGTTCACCGTTGGGGTTGTCCGAGAAGAGGTCGCCGAGGCGGTCGAAGAGACCGCGCTGCTTGGAGACGGCGTAGGAGCGGTCGGGATCGAGGGCCGGCTTGCCCAGTTGCGCGTGCGGCAGCCGGAGCGTGGCGGACGTACGGTCGCCGTTGACCTTTACGTCGTTCTCGCCGACCTTGCCCAGGTCGACGTAGGCGTCCACGGTGCCCGCACCGACGTACAGGGTGCGGGTGCCGCGGATCGCGTCGGGCAGGAACCTGGCGTCCTTCTCCAGGTCCACGACGACCTGGAAGTTGCCGGAGGCGGCGTCGTAGCGGCTGATGTCCTGGATGGACTTCAGCAGCGCGGGGCCGGACCGGTCGTGGGTGTCGGTGCCGAACAGGTCCTTCAGGCCCGGGATCACGCTGAGCCGGATCCCGGCGAAGAACACGACGAGCACCAGGACGAGCGCGCCCACCACCTTGGCCCAGCCGGGCATGCGCCTGGGGAGGCGCTTGACGGGAGTCGTCATGCGACGGCCCTCCTTCCTACTGTCCGGATGCCCGCCACATCCCCTGCCAGACCGGCCGGTTGAAGACGGGAGGACTTCGGCGGAAGCACGAAGGGCGCACTCGGGGCGTCACACCGAGCCGGACGTGGCCTCCGGCTGTTCCAGGGCCGCGTCCAGCGTCGGCTGGGGTGGCAGCAGCCGGGACAGGCCAGTGATGCGCAGGACCCGCAGGGTCAGAGGGTGGGCGCAGACGAGGAGTACCCGGCCGTCCCGGTCGAGGACCCGGCTCCTGGCCCGGTAGAGCAACCGCAGGCCCGAGCAGTCGAAGAACTCGATCCCGCTGAGGTCGATCACGACCCGGGCGGCGGGGCGGTTCGTCTCCCGGTCCAGGTGCGGGGCGATCTCCGTGGCCGCGGCGAGGTCGATCTCGCCGCGGAACTCCAGCACGGTGTGCCCCCGTTCCTGGCGGACGCGCAGATGCCGGGTGAGCGGTGCAGGTTCCTGCCGCACGACGAGATCGCCTCCAGCTTGCTCCGTGCGTGGGGAGGGGCCACGGTCCTCAAAACCGTTCCCCGCCCCGCAAGTTACCCTCCAACGAGTGAATTTGAGCATGTTCGATTGACATATGTCTCTGAATTGCGGGCGAGTTGGCCGAGGTTCGCGCGGGGGAGTGCGCGGGCGTGAGCGCGGGCGCGATTCCAGGCGTGCGCTCCAAGCTGCGACAGGGTGCGCTCCGCGCTAGGACAGGGCGTGCCAGGCCTTGGTGAGGGCCTGGCGGAACTGCTCGGTCTGGTGTGCCGTGAGGTCGCGCACCATCCGCTCCTCCAGCTCCCGGACCGGCCCGGCGTGCCGGGCGAGCAGCTCCCTGCCGTCGTCGGTGAGCAGGATCAGCAGCTCCCGGCGGTTGCGGGGGTTGCGCTCCCGGCGTACCAGCCCGCGGCCCTCCAGGGAGCGGACGAGATCGGCGATGGACTGCGCGGTGACGAAGGAGTCGCGCGCCAGCTGGGCCGCCGACAGTCCGTCGTGTCGCTCCAGGACGGTCAGCGCGGTGTACTGGAGAGCGGTGATCCCGGAAGGTCTGACCAGCTCGTCCAGGTGGGAGCGCACGACGAGCTCCACCTGCTTGACCATGTAGAGCAGGGAAGGGGGCGCCTTGGTCGCCTGTGTGTCGAGCATGGATGCAGGCTAGAGCATTGACAGGAAACCTGTCTGTAAAGAGACTGCGAACCAACAGGAATCCTGTTGGTTGAAATCTTGGCGACGACGCTGGGGAGCGGCGATGACCACCTTCGAGAGGGAACCCGGACAGCTGTTCATCGGGGGCCAGTGGCGCGAGGCCGCCGACGGGGCGCGTACCGAGGTGGTCGACCCGTCCCGGGGCACGGTCGTCACCACCGTCGCGGAGGCGGGCCCCGCCGATGTCGACGCGGCCGTACGCGCCGCCCGCGAGGCCTACGACGACGGCGCCTGGTCCGGACTGAGCGGCCGCGAGCGGGGCCGGGTGCTGCACCGCGTCGCCCGGCTGATCCGCGAGAACGCCGACGAGCTGGCCGCCCTGGAGAGCCTCGACGTCGGCAAGCCCATCTCGCTGTGCGGAGCGGTCGACGTGACGAACGCGGCCAACGACTACGAGTACTTCGCGAACCTCGCCCAGAGCCAGGACGGCGCCCTGCGCGACACCCCCATGAACGCCCTCGCCTACACCAGGCGCGAGCCGCTCGGGGTGGTCGCCGCGATCACCCCGTTCAACTTCCCGCTGATCCTCGCCGGCTCCAAGCTCGGCCCCGCGCTCGCGGCCGGCAACACCGTCGTCCACAAGCCCGCCGACGAGACCCCGCTCAGCGCCCTGTACATGGCCCGGCTCCTCCAGGAGGCGGGCGTACCGGACGGCGTGGTCAACGTCGTGACCGGCAGCGGCCCGGTGGCCGGTGAAGCACTGCTGCGCCATCGCGGTGTCGACAAGGTCGCCTTCACCGGCTCCACCGCGATCGGCCGGCACGTGGCGAGCGTCGCCGGCGAGGCGCTCAAGCCCGTCACCATGGAGCTGGGTGGGAACGCGGCCCACATCGTCTTCGAGGACGCCGACCTGGAGAAGGCGGTCGGCGCGGTCATCAAGGGCTTCGTCTTCAACACCGGCCAGTTCTGCATGGGCGGCCCGCGCCTGCTGGTGGCCCGCTCGGTGTACCCGACGCTGCTCGGCATCCTCGCCGAGGCCGTGCCCGGCGTGCCGATCGGCGACCCGCGCGACCCGGCCACGGTCATCGGCCCCATGGCGGCGGAGAAGCACCTGAAGAAGGTCGAGGAGTACGTCGCCCTGGCCCGCAAGGAGGGCGCCCGCATCGTCTGCGGCGGCGAGCGGCTCGACCTGGACGGCGGCTACTACTACAAGCCCACCGTCATCGCCGACCTGTCGAACGACTCCCGCGTGATCCAGGAGGAGATCTTCGGCCCCGTCCTCACGGTGCAGCCCTTCGACGACGAGGACGAGGCCGTCGCCCTCGCCAACTCCACGCCCTACGGCCTGGCCTCGGGCGTCCAGACCAGCCACCTCGCCCGCGCCCACCGGGTCGCCGACCGGCTCCAGGCCGGCATCGTCTGGATCAACGACTGGGCGATGCTCGACCCCGCCGTGCCCTTCGGCGGTGTGAAGGACTCCGGCTACGGCCGTGAGTACGGGCCCGAGGCCCTCGCCGGTTACACCAAGGTCAAGTCCGTCGTCGTCTCGCTCGACTGAGACACCGTCAAGGAGCCATCGCGATGCCCACCACCACCCGTGCCGCGGTCGTCGAGTCCGGCGGCGCGCCCTTCACCCTCTCCGACGTCGTCCTCGACGAGCCAGGGCCCCACGAGGCGCTGGTCCGCATGGTCGCCACCGGCCTGTGCCACACTGACCTCGGCGTGGCGAGCGGCGGACTGCCCTTCCCGCTGCCCGGGGTCCTCGGCCACGAGGGCGCGGGCGTCGTCGAGGCCGTCGGCTCCGCCGTCACCGGCGTCGCGGCCGGCGACCACGTCCTGCTCTCCTTCACCTCCTGCGGCGACTGCCGCAACTGCCGCGGCGGGCACCCCGCGTACTGCGCGACCTGGCTGCCGCTGAACCTGCTCGGCGGCAGCCGCGCCGACGGGTCGAACACCATCAGCCGGGACGGCGAGGCCCTGGGCGGCCACTTCTTCGGCCAGTCCTCCTTCGCCGAGCGGGCACTGGCCGACGAGCGCAGCCTGGTCAAGGTCGACCCGGACGTGCCGCTGGAGTCGATCGCCCCGCTGGGCTGCGGCGTACAGACCGGTGTGGGCGCCGTCTGGAACGTCCTGAAGCCCGACACGGGCAGCACGGTCGTCGTCCTGGGCGCCGGGGCGGTCGGCCTGTCGGCCGTGATGGCGGCGGCCCTCACCCCGGCCACGAGGATCGTCGCCGTCGACCGGGTCGCCGAACGCCTGTCGCTGGCGACGGAGCTGGGCGCCACGCACACCGTCGACACCAGCCGGGAGGACCTGGCCGAGGCCCTCGCCGGCATCACGGGCGGCCAGGGCGCGGACGGTGCCGTGGAGACCACGGGCAACGTCGGCGTCCTGCGCCAGGGCGTCGACGCGCTCGCCGCCCGCGGCACCCTGGTCGTCGTCGGCGCCCCGCCCTTCGGCACCGAAGTCGCCCTGGACGTCAACGGCCTGCTCGGCGGCAAGCGGATCGTCGGCCTCACCCTCGGCGACAGCGAGACCCAGACGATGATCCCCGCCCTGGTCCGCCTGGTGAAGGAGGGCCGCCTGCCGCTGCGCCGCCTGATCAGCACGTACCCCTTCGGGGACATCGACCGGGCGGTCCAGGACATGAAGTCGGGCAAGACGATCAAGCCGGTTCTGACGTTCTGACCCCGGCGACTGAGCCGGGCAGAAGGCCGAACAGGCCTCCAACCGCCAGAAGAAGGGTTCTCGCGGCGGCCCGCCCGGTCGGTCACGATCCGGAGCTGAACAAGGACGCAACACCGTCGAACGCTGGATCAACAAGATCAAGGAGTGGCGGGGCCTGGCCACCCGATACGACAAGACCGCCACCAGCTACCTCGCTGGACTCCACCTACGCGGTGCCGTGATCTGGATCCGCAGCCTCCGACCAACGTGATCCAAACCTGGAACAGGCCCTAGAGACCGCCCCCGGCTCGGGGACGGTTCCGGCGGCGGACCGTCATCCGCAGGGTGTGCGGCCGTACGGTGAGCCGGGCGACCTGGCGGATGACCTGGCCCTCGGCGAGTTCCAGCCGTACCGAACGCAGCATCGTCGCGAGCGCCGTGACCATCTCGGTGAGGGCGAGACGGTCCCCCATGCACTTGTGCTTGCCGTCCCCGAAGGGCAGGAACGCGCCCGGCGGAGGATCCTGCGCGGGGTCGGTCCACCGGTCCGGGGCGAAGGTGTGCGGGTCGGGGAAGCGCTCGGGGTCGCGGTGCAGGGCGTGCTGGCAGTAGGCCAGTTCGGTGCCGGCGGGCAGAATCCACTCGCCGAGCCGAGTCTCCTCGGTGGTGCGGCGGGTGACCAGCCAGCCAGGGTGGTGCAGCCGCAGGGTCTCGGTGATGACCCGGTTCAGGTACGGCAGCCGGATCACGTCGTCGAAGGCGACCGGCCGTTCGCCGAGGACCTCGTCCAGCTCAGCCATGACCCGGGCCTCGATGTCGGGGTTGCGGGCGAGTTCGTACAGAGCCCAGGACAACACCGACGCGGTGGTCTCGGTGCCCGCGACGGCCAGGGTAAGGATCTCGGAGCAGATCTGATGCCCGGTCAGCGGCTCGCCGGTCTCCTCGTCGATGGCGCGCAGCAGCATGGAGAGCATGTCCCCGGTGTCGTGCCCGGAGGCCTGCAGTTCGTCGACGGCGGTGTTGATGGTGGCGCGTACGCCGGCCCGGGCCCGGTCGAAGCGGCGGTTGAAGGGCAGCGGCAGACGCTCGGCCCAGTCGGGCAGCATGATGCGCACACCGACGTCGTTCAACACCACCGACAGGTCGCTGCGCAGCCGGCGGAAGACTCGGTCGTCGAGGCTGCCGGCGAACACCGTCTTGGCCAGCATGTCCAGGCTGAGCCCGACCATCGCCTCGCGTACGTCGAGGGTTCGCCCGGGCTCCCAGCCGGCGACCGTGGCCGTCACCTCGGCACGCATGATGTCGACGTACCGGCTGATCTCGGTGTGGGCGAACGCCGGTTGCAGCTGGCGGCGTTTGCGTACGTGGGTCCGGCCGGTGGCGGTGACGACACTGTCGCCCAGCAGCTGGCCCAGCTTGTCGTAAAGTCGGCCCTTGTCGAGGCTGGGCCCCAGGGCCTTGAGCATCTGGTGGATCAGGGCCGGGTCCTGGACCACGATGGTGCGTGTCCCGGGTTGCAGGATGATCTCGACAAGTGGTTCTCGTGTCTCGCGCAGCGAGTCGATGAAGCCGAGGTTGTCGCGCATTTTCAGAGTGTGGCCGATGAACGGAAACGATCCTGCGGCTCGAGGTATGGGGGGAGGCGCAGTGGACGTCACGGGTCATCACCTTCACGGCAATCATGGGTTCATGGGCGCCCCTATGACTTCCCTGAACCTTCCCAAGTGCAATCCTGACATGAACGTGTCCTGCGCCACGTGGCGATCTGGTGGGGAGGGGAGGGGGAGCCCTCTCTCCTCCCCGGCTTCGACGGCGTCCAGCTGAGCCTGACCCAGTCATTCCGTTTGGCCCGGCCCTCGCCGCCGAAGCCCACAGATGGCCAGCCAGCGTTGAATCCCCCCTGCGGCTCACGGGCACGCCTGCCTGCCCTCGACACCAGTGTCGGCCCTGTCGACCACCCCGATGCCGTGCTGTGCACCCGGTCGACGCCCAGCCATCGGCGTGGGATCGGCTCGGACCTCCACCTAGCCGGCCCGTCCTCCTTCGGCCTCCCACGACAACGTAGATCGTCGTGTTCGCGCCGCACCGGCATCCTCCTGGAGTCCGGCCAGCCCGATCAAGGTCCGGCCGGCCCGGCCAGGGCCGGCACAGGCCGGGGGAAGGTGTGCCCGCCCAGCCCGGCTAGTCGTTCACCAGCACCAGCTTCCCCGTAGTACGCCCGGTGTCGCCCAGCGTGTGCGCTTCCGCGGCAGCGGCCAGCGGGAAGGTGCCCGCGATCGTGGCGCGGAGCTTGCCCGCCTCGGCGAGTTCCGCGATCGCCCGCATGTCGCTGCGGTCGGCGTCGACGAGCATGCGGAGCCCCCGTACGCCAAGCCGCTCGGCCTCCTCGTAGAAGTCGTTCGAGCCTCCCGGGAGGATCGAGACCACGACACCGCCGGGGCGCAGGACGCGCAGGGAGCGCAGGGCGTTGTCGCCGCCGAGCGTGTCCAGGACGACGTCGACGTCCTTCACGGCCTCGGTGAAGTCCGTCTCCCGGTAGTTCACCGTCTCGTCCACGCCGATCGAGCGCAGGAACTCGTGCTTGCCCGCGCTCGCGGTGCCGATCACGTACGCGCCGCGCGCCTTGGCGATCTGCGCCGCCACATGCCCGACCCCGCCCGCCGCGGCGTGGATCAGCACCCGCTGCCCGGGCTGTACGTCCGCGTGCTCGACCAGCGCCTGCCACGCGGTGAGCGAGACCAGCGGCAGCGCGCCCGCCTGGACGTGGTCGATGCCGGCCGGCTTACGGGTGAGGGCGCGGACCGGAGCGATCACGTACTCCGCGTGCGAGCCGTGCCCGTACGGATACGGCAGCATGCCGAAGACCTCGTCACCGGGCGCGAAGGCCACGACTCCGATGCCGACCGCCTCCACCTCCCCGGAGACGTCCCAGCCGAGGACGAAGGGCGCCTCGCCCAGGAAGCCGCCGGTCTCGCGGTGCTTCCAGTCGGTCGGGTTGACCCCGGCGGCCCGCACCCGGACCAGCACCTGGTTCGGTCCCGGTACCGGGCGCTCGGTTTCCACTTCCTTCAGGACCTCGGGACCGCCGAGGACGTCCTGGCTGATGGCTCGCATCGTGTTCTGTGTGCTCATGGTGTCCCAGCCTGCCGGTCCGCGCCCCACCCGCCAATGGCAAGATTGCCAACCTTCGATAGGATCGTGCCATGCGACGTGAACGAGTGGTGGTCCTGGCCCTGGACGGGGTGTACCCCTTCGAGCTGGGCATCCCCAGCCGGATCCTCGGCGCGGCCGACGGCCGTTACGAGGTGCTGACCTGCTCGGTCGACGGCCGTCCGGTGCGCACCAACGCGGACTTCGGCGTCACCGTCGAGCACGGCCCCGAGGCCCTGGCCACCGCCGGCACGGTGGTGATCGCGCCCGTCGCGCCCGACCGTCTGACCGACGAGGTGCCCGACGACGTCCTGGCCGCCCTCGCGCTCATCCGGCCCGGGACCCGCATCGTCTCCATCTGCACCGGCGCCTTCGTCCTCGCCGCAGCAGGGCTCCTCGACGGGCACAGGGCGACCACCCACTGGCAGGTCGCCGACCGGTTCCGGCGCATGTTCCCGCTCGTCGACCTCGACCCGGATGTGCTGTTCGTCGACGACCACCCGTTCCTCACCTCCGCCGGAGCCGCCTCCGGCGTGGACATCTGCCTGCACCTCGTCCGCAAGGACCACGGCAGTCACCTGGCCAACACCGTCGCCCGCCGCTGCGTGGTCCCGCCGTTCCGGGACGGCGGCCAGGCCCAGTACATCGAGCAGCCCGTCCCCGAACAGGGCGCCGCGAGCACCGCCACCACCCGCGCCTGGGTCCTGGAACGCCTCGGCGAGCCCCTCACCCTGGCCGACCTCGCCGGCCACGCCCGGATGAGTCAGCGCACCTTCGCCCGCCGCTTCCACGGCGAGGTGGGCCTCAGCCCCGGCCGCTGGCTGATCCAGCAGCGCGTGGCCCGGGCCCAGCACCTGCTGGAGTCCAGCGACCTCACGGTGGACCAGATCGCCGGCCGGGTCGGCTTCGCGACGGGCGCGTCCCTGCGCCAGCATCTCAACGCGGCGATCGGGGTGTCCCCGCAGGCGTACCGCCGCACGTTCCAGACCGCCCGCTGACCCGCCTGCCTGCCGCGTGAGGGCCGGTGCGCGGCCAACTCCGCAGGCTGGCATGAACATTTGTCGACCTGTTGCCTTCTGTCGAAGCGTGACGGAACCCTCACGTCCGCAGAGCGACGCGTTTGATCCTTTCGGGTTCAAACCCGATAAGGTTCCGATCGGCGCTGCGAGTTGACGCGATCGCGTCCGGTCGGCTCGCGGTGCGTACTCATGAGTGCGATCCACACACCCCCTGTTCGATCGTGTTTGTTCGAAGGATGCAGATGGAACTCGCCACTCCGCCACCGGCGGCGCGGGCCCCTGTCGCCTGGTACAGCTGGTGGTTGATGCCGCTGGGCTTGGGAGGCGGGACGGTTGCCGCCACGTTCATGAGCTCGGAGCGAATAACCGCGGCCGTCGCCGGTCTCGCGGCGACGGCGGCCAGTGCCGTGTGCGTGCGCCTGCTGCTGCGCACCCGGGCACAACTGCACAAGGCGGAGAACTCCTTCCGCACCACGCAGGCCGAGCACAACCAGCAGTGGCAGCAGCACGTAGCGGGCCTGGAACGGAAGTTCTCCGCCGAGCGCGCCTCCCTGGAGTCCCAGGTCTCCGAGCAGAACGCGACCTACGAGCGGCGCCTGGCCGACCAGGGCGCCACGTACGAGACGCAACTCTCCGACACCTCCCGGGCCTACGAGGAACGGCTGACCGAGCAGGCCACGTCCTACGAAGCCCAGCTCGCCGACCAGGCCGAGGTCTGGCAGGAACAGCTCTCCCACCAGCTCGCCGCGGTCGCCCGGCTCGCCGACGAGCAGCTGCCCTCCGCGATGGAGGCGCTGCGCTCCGGCGACGCCATCGACGACGTCCTGCCCACCGTCAACCAGTGCGCCAAGGTCAGTTCCGACCTCCAGGCCGAGCTGCGCAAGGTGCTGCGCACCGCCCTGATCGGCCTGGAGTCGGAGTTCGACCGCTCCACCTCCGCCGAGCAGGCCGTCATCAGCATCGGCAACCGCATCCACGTGCTGACCAGCAAGCTCCGCGGCCGCCTGCACGAGATGCAGGGCGAGCACGGCAGGCTCCCGGCCGTCGCCCGGGGCCTGATGGAGCTCGACCAGGAGATCGGCCCCGCCGACTGTCTCGCCGCCAGCATCGGCGTGCTCGGCGGCTCGGACCGCCCGGGCCGGCAGTGGCAGGAGCCGCAGCGGCTGCTCAGCGTGGCGCGCGGCGGCATCGGCCGGATCAAGGACTTCCACCGGATCCAGGTCCGCCACCTGCCCGAACTCGGCGTCGACGGCGGTCTCGTGGACCACCTCACACTGATCTTCGCCCACCTTCTCGACAACGCGGCCCGCTACTCGCCGCCCACCGAGCCGGTGCTCATCTCCGGCAAGGAGGTGCCCAACGGCGTCGGCATCGAGATCCAGGACTCCGGCAAGGGCCTGAGCGAAGAGAAGAAGCGCGAGGCCGAGCACGCCCTCGCGGGCACCGCTCCCGGCGCCGGCCTCGGCGGCATCACCGAGGACGCGAACATCGGTCTGCGCGTCGTCGGCGCTCTCGCCCGCCGCTACGGCATCCGCGTCACCTTCGCGGACTCCCCGTGGCTCGGCACTTCCGTGGTGGTCGTGGTTCCGCACAAGTACTTCAGCCCGCTGCCCGCCGCCGCACCGGCCGCACCGGCCGCGCCCGAGGTCCGCACCGCCATGGCGGCCCCGGCCCGCGAGACGGTCACCGCACCGGCACCGGCACCGGACGGCCCGGCCGAGGCCGCGGAGACCACGCCCGGCGGACTGCCCCGGCGCCGCAGCAAGCGGAACGAAGCGGCCGAGCCCAGGCAGGCCGAGCGGACGGACCGGAGCGCCGCCTCCGCCATCCCGCCGGACGCCTCGTTCTCCGGCCTCGCCGCCTTCGCCACCGCCGGACGCGACGCCGAAGAGGCGTCCCAGGCGGCCGGCGACCGCGACACCGACGCCGGACGCGAGTCCAACGAGCACCGCACCGAAGAGAGCGACTAGTCCTCATGACGCAACAAGGAACAGATGTGAGCTGGGCGCTCCGCGATCTCGTCGAGAGCATCCAGGAGATCCGCTTCGCCCTTGTGGCCTCCAGCGACGGCAAGGCCATCACCTCCTACGGCGCCGAAGACCCCGACGACGTCGACCGCTTCGCCGCCGTGGTGGCCGGTCTGCAGGCACTCGCCCAGCCGGTCGCCGAGCAGTTCCCCAAGTACGCCGGGCAGCTGCGCCTCGCCATGATCGAAGTCGACGGCGGGCACCTCTTCGTGGTCCGCGCCGGTGTGGAGACCTACCTCGGTGTCCTTGCCAGGGAAGGCCTCGACCAGGGCCTGCTCGGGCACCAGATGAGAGACCTGGCCCGCAGGATGGGTGAGCTTCTCGGCACCACTCCGCGCCTGGAGGAGCACTCTGGATGAGTGCTCCCCGCAGGCCCGTGGACCCGTCCGGTCTCGAGCGCTACTACGTCCTCACGGGCGGACGCAGCGGACCGGGCGGTTCGGCGTCGAGCCTCGACGTGGCGACGCTCGTCGTCGCCCGCGCCGCCCCGTTACCGGGCATGCAGCACGAGCACGAGGAGATTCTCCGCCGGTGCCGCGATCCGCTGTCGGTCGCCGAACTCGGCGCTCACCTCGGGCTGCCCTTCAACATTCTCGCAGTGCTGCTGTCGGACCTGCTCGTCGCAGGTCGCGTCGAAGCCCGTAACCCCATCCCGGCACACGACGCCGGCCGCGGGCCCGACCTCGCGCTCCTTGAGGAGGTACTCAGTGGACTTGAAAGGCTTTGACCAACCCGGAGGGCGGGCGGGCGGGGACGCCCGCTCGGTGAAGGTGATGATCGCCGGCGGGTTCGGCACCGGGAAGACCACCATGGTCCGGTCGGTCAGCGACATCAAGCCGCTCACCACCGAGGAGACCCTCACCCAGGCCAGTGCCGACGTCGACCGTCTCATCGGCGTCGCCGACAAGACGCAGACCACCGTCAGCCTGGACTTCGGCAAGATCGGCATCAACGAGAGCCTGGTGCTGTACCTGTTCGGCACGCCGGGCCAGGAGCGCTTCTGGTTCCTGTGGAACGGGCTGTTCAAAGGGGCGCTCGGCGCGATCGTCCTGGTGGACACCCGCCGCCTGGAATCCAGTTTCCGGGCGATCGAGGAGATGGAGCGGCAGGAAGTCCCCTTCGTCGTCGCCCTGAATGTCTTCCCCGACTCCAACAACTATCCGGTCGAGGAGATCCGGGACGCTCTGGACATCCCCGAGCACACCCCGGTCATAGCCTTCGACGCCCGCGACCGGGCCTCCAGCCGGGACGTCCTCGTCGCCCTGATCCACCACCTGAGGGAACGCTCGGCCGTGGCCCTGGAGCCCCGATGAACGACTCGACCGAATCCGGACTCCAGGCCGTACGGGGCTGCCCCGTCGCCCATCACGGCGCCGACCTGACCAGGCTGTACGGCCCGGACGCCGCGACCGATCCGGGAGGCATCTACGAGCGGCTGCGCAAGGAGCACGGCTCGGTAGCGCCGGTCCTGCTCGAAGGCGACGTGCCCGCCTGGCTGGTACTCGGATACCGCGACAACCGGCGGGTGCTGGACAACCCCCGCCAGTTCAGCCGGGACGCGCGGATCTGGCGGGACTGGCGGGAGGGCCGGATCGAGGAGACCTCGCCGATCATGCCGATGGTCGGCTGGCGCCCCGACTGTGTCTCCCAGGACGGCGAACCGCACCGCAGGCTCCGCGGCGCCGTCACCGACGGGTTGCAGGCGGCTGCCACCCGGGGCATCCGACGGCACGTCACGTACTTCGCGAACAAGCAGATCGACGCGTTCGCCGACGCCGGGCGCGCCGACCTCGTGGCCGACTACGCCGAGCAGCTGCCGATGCTCGTGCTCACCAGGATGCTGGGCCTTCCCGCGGCGGACGGGCTACGCATGATCGAGTCGTGCGCCGAGGTCTTCAAGGGCGGTGCGGGTGCCCTCGAGCACAACGACCGGATCATGCAGATCCTCGCGGAACTCGCCGAGCGCAAGCGGGCCGAGCCGGGCTCCGACTTCGCCACGGCCCTGCTGGAGCACCCGGCCGGCCTCGACCACGACGAGGTCGTCAGCCATCTGCGCCTGGTGCTGATCGCCGCGCACACCACCACCAGCAATCTGCTGGCCCGGGTCCTGCAACGGGTCCTCACCGACGCCGCCCGGCTGTCCGGTCTGGTCAGCGGGGAGCTGAACGTCTCCTCAGTGGTGGAGGAGGTCATGTGGGACGCCCCGCCGCTGTCCGTGCTGCCGGGCCGGTTCGCAACCGCCGACATGGAGCTCGGAGGCCATCACGTCCAGGAGGGAGAACTGCTCATCCTGGGCCTGGCCGCCGGCAACCTCGACCCGGATGTACGGCCCGACTCGGCCGTCGCCGTGCAGGGCAACCAGGCGCACCTGGCGTTCAGCGCCGGACCGCACGAGTGCCCAGGGCAGAACATCGGCCAGTCCATCATCGAGATCGGCGTGGACGTTCTGCTGCACCGGCTGCCGGACCTGCGCCTGGCTGTACCGCCGGAAGAACTCGGCTCGACGGCCTCCACGTGGGAGTCCCGGCTGGACAGCCTGCCGGTCGAGTTCGCCGTCTAGGCCACGCCGGCGGACCGTTGCCCGGCCGGCTTCCGGCCGGGCAACGCCGTGCGTGGGTGCAGGCGGTGGCTCACACGCTCAGCAGGTCGTCAACCGAGCTGGTGGGGGACGATCAGGCCGATGTCGAGGTAAGCGCCGTCGCCGAGTACGGCCATGCCCTGGCAGTGCTTTCGCGTCTGCGGTGGGGCCGGGCACAGGCCGGGCCGTTACCACCACCAGGCGGGTGCGAGCAGCGGCCCGAGCCGTCAGGATCGAGGCGTCAGCCGTCGAGCCAGTCGCCTGCGACGCCCGTGGGACGGTATCCCGTGGCGTTCCAGAGGAAATGCGGGTGGGCACAGCCGAACATGTAGGCGAGCAGTGCGGTGTCCTCCCTCCCGGTCTGAGGGTCGTGCAGGGTGTGGAACCTCTCGGATCCGACTACGCCGGCGTCTTGTTGGACATGACGGGCGCGGTCCGGCGATGGTGCGGCGCTGGATGCCTCCACGGCGGCTATGTAGGTGCGGCGCAAGATCTCCCATGTGCTGTCCGTGTTGCCGTACCAGGGGCCGTGCAGTGCTTCGAAGGCATGGAGCTCGGCGTCGAAGAGGTGCCATGCCCGGGGGTATTGGGCTCGACAGCGTGCGGACAGTTCGGCGGTCCGGGTGCTCAGTGCTGGTGCGGTGGGCCGTGGGGCGATGGTGAGGGTGGTGCCGTGGGTGAGGAGGCCGGTGCATGGGTTGGGCTGCAGGTCGCACAGCGGGCACTCCTCGGCCGGGGGGAGGGCCTGGGTGATGCCGTCGAACCACAGGGCGTGGCGGCCCGTGAGCCCCATCCAGACGGTGGTGGTGGTCATCAGCCAGGTGTTCCACATCGGGCTGTGGGCCTCGGGCATGCAGCCGTACTTGACGAGGGCTATCGCGCAGGCAGCGTAGAGCGCCTTGGTGTGGGTGGGCATGTCGGCGAGCCAGAAGTTGCTGATCTCGCCGGTGAGGGCGTCGGCTCGTACATCGGCCATGTCGTCGATGACGCGGCACAGCAGCAGGGAGGCGAGGTTTTCTTCCTGCCAGAGTTCGGTGTCGGGGGCGACGTGCCAGAACAGGCAGTCCAGCATCTGCAGGGCTGAGTAGGTGCTCTGGTTGAGCGGGTTGGTCTGGGGGAGCATGACGCTGCCCGCGTCGTGCTGTTGGAGCCAGTACTCGTCGACGGATCGCTTGTGGGCTGCGAAGAGTCCGGAGACCAGGGCCCGTGCGCTGTTGGTGCTGAAATTCTCGGCCAGGCGGCCTTCGACGTGTTGGGTGAGGCGCGTTGTGTCGATGGTGTCGATCACGCGTTTGTATTCGTGGAAGACGAGGATGTCGTTCTCGAAGCGGTGGCGGTGGCCGAGGTCTCGTTCGAGGTCGTTCATCTGCCGGGTCCAGGACCATCCACCGGTCAGGACGCTGTCGAGTTCCCGGCGGTATGGCCAGGTCTTGACGGTGAGGGGACGACCGGCGCTCTGCCGCCAACGGTAGTCGTCCAGCGTGCGTGCGGGGGGCGTGGGCAGCCGACGGCACAGAGGGCAGGCGCAGACGGTTGTCTGCTCCTCCTCGCGCGGCGGGGCGAGTGCCCGGCTCCTCCAGGCCCCTTCCAGCATGGTGCAGGTCAGTCTGCAGACCTCAATGTCGGTGCTGACTTGGGGGAAGGCTGCTTCGATCATGCGCAGTCTGGTGTCGAGGTGCCTCAACCTGGCGTAGCCCTCCTCGTCGGGCGGGAGGAACGCGGGCCGCGCCAGATGGAGGGCTCCCTCCACATGCAGCGTCGTGCTGGAGTGGGGGGAGCCGAATGCGTTCAGCCGCTGCTGAGCGGCGTTCTGGGACCTTCGGTACTGCTCCGTGCTCCCATTGATCTGTTTCACCAAGAGGCGGGCCAGGGTGTTCGCCGCCTCCGTGGGCTGGAGCTGGGCGCTTGGCTGCGCCGGGAGCGAGCTGGCGGCGGATGCCTTCGGAACAGCACCTGCGACTCGAGATTTCACACCGGTCTCCCAATAAGCTGTGGTCCTGGCAACGGAATCGATCGACCGTGGTCGTTGACCTGCCGTGTCCGGGAATCTTCTGTACTTTCCGCGACGGCCTCGCCGGACAGCCGGACTCGATGACGGCACTCCTGCTGCAAGGCGAGCACCTGCATCGCCGCCTCAGCTGTGTTGATCAGGAAGCACTCGCGGTCCGTCAGGCGTAGCGCGACCCCTGGAGCCGGGATGCGCTGCTTCGCCCGAGGCGTGTGGGTAGCTGACCGGGGTGTCGAAGGGGAGGCCGAACCGGACGTCCTGAGGCATGTGGTTCCTTTCGGGAGACGGACCGCAGAGCCCCCCGCCCCTGCGAGCGGACGGTGCCATGGCCGGCCGCGCACTCGAACTCGGTTTCGTACTGCGAACGTTGAACCGAGAAGCGGTACGAGACTGCCCACGGCGGGAATAAGCCATTCCGTGACCCCGCCGTGATCTCGGTTACTGCAGGAACCGCTTGAGCTGCGTATACTCCCTCGTCCCTCACCCGGCATGGCCCGTCCGCCGGGCCTCCCCAGCCTCTTGGCGTCACACTGGACTTCGCCCGTTTGACGACTCCTCAGGAGGCGCACCGACGATGACGTCCCCACCCGTACGCGGCGCTGAGCAGCGCAAGAAGGACACCCTGCACCGTCTGGACCACGACGTGGACGCCTGGGTCGCCACGGCCGACCCCGCGTCGGGGGCGCCGTACCTCGTCCCGCTGTCCTTCCTCTGGAACGGCTCGTATCTGCTGTTCGCCACGCCCGCGTCCAGCCCCACCGGACGGAATCTGACCGCGACCGGCCGGGCCCGCGTGGGCATCGGGCCGACCCGTGACGTCGTCCTCGTCGAGGGCACCGTCGAGACCGTCCAGCCCGGCGAGCTCACGGAGCAGGACGCCGAACTCTTCGCCGCCAAGACCGGGTTCGATCCCCGCCGGCTGGCCACGCCGTACCTCTACTTCCGTGTCGTGCCGCGGCGGGTGCAGGCCTGGCGGGAGGCCGACGAACTGGACGGGCGCGAACTCATGCGTGACGGACGGTGGTTGGTGGCCGACTGAATCGGCCGGACCGGGATAACCGCAAGGTACGAGGCCGTGGGGCACGATCGCCCCGCGGCCGGAATCCTGCGGAGGAGACATGGCCCTGGTGAAAGCGGGTGTCCTGGTGCTCGACTGCGCCGAGCCCGAAAAGCTCGCCGTGTTCTACAAGGAGTTGCTGGAAGGGGAGGAGTCGGACGCGACGGCCAACCGGGTGGAGATCAAGACCGCCGACGGCTTCCGGATCGCACTGCGCCGGGACGTGAACGCGACCCCGCCCAGCTGGCCGCGCCCCGAGAACTCCCTCCAGGCCCACCTGGAGTTCGTGGTGGACGACCTCGACGCGGTGGAACGCCGGGTCGTCAGCCTCGGCGGGCGCCCCCTGGAGGCCAAGGAGGCCTCGGGCCCCCTGGAGGAGCGCGGCTACGCCGACCCGGCAGGCCACTCCTTCATCCTGCGCCGCACCCCACCGACGGCACCCAAGCAGGGCTGAACGCGACGTTCCGCCGACGCCGTTCAGTCGGTCGCCGGCAGGGGGCGGACGGTGAGGATCTGCTGGGCATGGCCGACGGGGCCGGTGAGGTCGTGCAGGACTGTGCTGGTGACGCCCTGGCCGGCGGGACCGAAGGTGACGGTGGTGTCGAGCCCGGTCCAGCGGCCTTCCGGCCGGCGGTGGAGGTGGAGGGTGAGGTCGACGTTGGGGAACATCCAGGCGGTGGGCGGCTGTCGCACGGCGATGCCGTTGGCGGTGTCGATGAGCGCGATGTAGGAAGCGAGCGGACTCACGGTCTGTCCGGCGACGAGGTCGAGCCGCGTGGAGACCCAGGCCGTCGTGCGGCCCGGCCGCGGGGGCGCGAGCGGACGGACGTCCAGGGAGGCGATGTATCCGCCGGGCCACACGGAGGTCAGCGGCCAAGGGGTGAGCGCCTCGGGAGGGGTGAGCGCGTCCGCGGTGTCACCGGCTACCTCCGTCGTGTCACGGTCGGCGAGGAGCCAGGCGCGGGCCCGCACCACGGGACGGCCGGCGATGAGCGCGACCGCTTCGAGGAGTTCGATGGTGCGGCCGGGCCGGAGGGTCTCCACCCGGATCTCGCACTCGTCCAGGGCGAGCCGGCCGAGGATGTCGAAGCTGATCCGGGACAGCGTCGGGCCGGTGTCCGGCCGTCCGGCCAGATACCGGTCGACGGCGTGGACCATGAGGCCGGCGAGCGGGCTGAAGTGCTGCTCGTCCGGGTCCCACACACCGCTCGCGTGGGCGGTGGGCTCGAAGCGGTGCGTGTCGACGGATTCGTAGTAGCCGCCGGTGTGCAAGGGGCGCGTGCCTTTCGGTGAGGGGAGTCAGTGGGCGAAGACCGCGCCGGCCAGGGCCACATGGACGGCCGTGCCGGCGAGGATGCTCAGCAGGGCGTTGCGACGCCACAGGTGCAGGCCGACGGTGACGGCCAGGGCGGCCGTCGGGGCCGCGGCGCGCGACTCGGTGAGCGGCAGATCGCGCAGGCAGTAGACGACCAGGATCACCATCACCCCGGCGGGCATCCGGGTGCTGAGGTACCGCACGGTGGCGCTGGCCCGCAGCGGGGCCAGGGCGGCGAACGGCAGGGCGCGCAGGGACCAGGTGACGGCGGCGGTGACGAGGACCGCGACGACGGCGTAGGTGTCAGACATGAGCGGGCTTCCTCCGGGTGGCGAGCCGGCGTGCCAGGAGTCCGGCGGTGAACAGGGCGAAGGCCGCCGGCAGCAGCTGCCCGGGGAAGAGGAGGCGGGCGCCCAGGGCGCAGAGCAGGGCGAGCACCGGAGTCGGCAGGTCGCCCCGCAGGTCACGGATCGCGTCGAGAGCGAGGACGGCGAACAGGGCGGTCAGGGCGAAGTCCAGTCCGGTGACACCGTCCGGTACGAGGGAGCCCAGCAGAGCTCCCGCGGTCGCGCTGCCGGCCCAGTACAGATGCATGAAGAACTGCAGCCACAGGATGCGCGGGCCCGACCAGTCCCGGGCCCGCCCGCCCGCGGTCAGCGCGTACGCCTCGTCGGTGAGCGCGAAGGTGCTGTACGTCCTGGCGAGCCGGCCCCGCACGCGGTGCAGGGGAAAGGACAGGGCGTAGAAGACGTGCCGCGCCTGCACCAGGAAGGCGGACAGGGCGATGGACGCCGGCGGCGCGGCGGCCACGACCATGCCGATGAGCAGGAACTCGAAGGAACCGCCGTAGATCAGCGCCGCGGACAGCCCGGCCCACCACCAGTCGAGCCCCGACTGGACCACGAGCGCCCCGAAGGCGAGACCGAGCGGCACCATCCCGAGGCCCACGGAGGCACAGTCCTGGAAAGCGGCCCGCGCCGCTGGGCTTATTCGCATGTCGACATTTTAGGAAAGTGCGCGCCTCATATGGTTGCCGATTGTGGCCCTATGATCTCCCTATGGGCAATGAAAGTGGCCTCGATGCCGTCGACCGCGAAATTCTGTTTCATCTGCGCCAGGACGGCCGGCTGTCGAATGTCGAGCTGGCCAAGCGGGTGGGACTGACTCCGCCTCCCTGTCTGCGCCGGGTCAAGCGTCTGGAGGAGAGCGGCGTCATCGCCGGCTACCGGGCCGTCATCGACCCCGCAGCCGTGGGCCGCGAGCTCGAGGTGCTCATCGACGTCGAGATCTACGCCCAGGACCGCAGGACCGTCGAGGAGTTCGAGGCCACCGTCGCCTCCTACGAGGAGGTCGTCGAGTTCCGGCGGATGTACGGGCGCCCCGACTACTTCCTCCGTGTCGCCGTGGCCGACCACGCCGCCTACGAGGCCTTCATGATGGGCAGGCTCAGCGGCCTGCCCGCCGTCCTGCGTCTCGAGTCCCACCTCACCATGAAGACGATCAAGGTCGACGGCTGAGCGGACCCCGGGCACAGGCCGGCCCCGCCCGCCGCACAGGCCGGACGGGGCCGGGCGAGGCCGGGCAGGTGTCAGTCCCGGCCGCCCTTCTCGTCGGCCGGCCACGCGCCGGTCGAACGCTCGATGGCCTTGGCGCCCGCGCGGTCCACGGCGCTGCGCACCACCGCGAAGATGGCGCCCTGGACCGCCGCGGCGAGCAGGATCTCGCCCCAGCCGCGGTCCCGGTCCAGCGCGTCGGGCGCGTCCTCCTCGTGCCGGATCGCCATCCACGTCTTGCGGAAGGCGAGCCCGGCCAGCCAGCCGCTCGACCAGCCCAGCACGAACCCGAGGGGCTGGTAGGCGAGGGGCATCTTCTTCTTCTTGGCCACGGGGATCTCCTTGGTCGCTCAGGGGGGTGGGTGGAGGGGGTCAGGGGGTGTGCGCGGCCGGTATCCGCTCCTCGGCGCGGACCGGCCCCGGCGGTGTGCCGTCACCGAACGGCCTGCCGCCCAGTTCCGCACGGTGGTGCGCGGTCAGCCAGCCGGACAGGTCCGGCCCCAGCGGCACGACGCGGGTCGGGTTGATGCCCGTGTGCACCTGGTAGTAGTGGCGCTTGATGTGGTCGAAGTCGACGGTGTCACCGAACCCGGGCGTCTGGTACAGGTCACGGACGTACCCCCACAGCACCTGGTTCTCCGTCAGCTTCCAGCGGTTGCACTTGAAGTGGCCGTGGTAGACCGCGTCGAAGCGGACCAGCGTCGTGAACAGCCGGATGTCCGCCTCGGTGATCGTGTCGCCGACCAGGTACCGCTGCCGCTCCAGCCGCCCCGCGAGCAGCTCCAGCCGCCGGAACACGCCCGCGCAGGCGGTCTCGTACTCCTCCTGCCCGGTGGCGAACCCCGCCCGGTACACGCCGTTGTTGACGTCCTGGTAGACGTCCGCCATCACCTCGTCGATCTCGTCGCGCAGCGCGTCCGGGTACAGGTCGGGGGCGCCGTCCCGGTGCAGGGCCGTCCATTCGGTCGCGAGGTCGAGCGTGAGCTGCTGGTAGTCGTTGGTGACCAGCCTCCCGCTGGGCACGTCCACGATCGCCGGCACACTGACACCGCCGGGGTAGTCGCTCTCCCGCCGGTCGTAGGCCTCGCCGAGGTAGCGGATGCCGAGGACCGGGTCGCGGCCGTCCTCGTCCAGCGTGAAGCGCCAGCTGCGGTCGTCCTGGATCGGGTCGGCGACGGCCAGGGACAGCGCGTCCTCCAGGCCGAGCAGCCGCCGGGAGACCAGCGACCGGCTCGCCCACGGGCAGGCGCGGCTGACGACCAGACGGTAGCGGCCCGCCTCCACCGGCCAGCCGTCCCGGCCGTCCGTCGTGATCCGGTCCGCGAAATGCGCCTTGGACCGTTGGAACGTCCTCCTGCCATAGGCGCTGTTGCCGTCGACGTCGTCGCGGCTCATGGGGGTGACCTCCTTGCCGTGCGTGTGGCCTGCCGGTCGTGCGGGTGCCCTGGTGAACGCGTTCCCCTTTTTCCGCCGACGGCACGGTGTGAGCACCGCCGACCGGGGCAATCGGCGTGGGTGACTGAACAGGGATCTGATCGGAGGACACGCGTCACCGTGCTGGTGGCGCTCGCGGCCAACCTGGTGATCGCGGTCGCCAAGGCCGTCGGCGGACTGTTGGCGGGTTCACCCGCCCTGCTGTCGGAGGCGGCCCACTCGGTGGCCGACAGCCTGAACGAGGTGTTCCTGCTGGCGGCGCTGCGCCGCAGCCGCCGCCCCGCCGACCGGCGTCATCCCTTCGGCTACGGCAAGGAGCGGTTCTTCTGGTCGCTCCTCGCGGCGGTCGGGATCTTCGTCATGGGCGGCTGCTTCTCGTTCTTTCAGGGCTTCGAGGCCCTCGCGAGCGGATCGGAGGAGAAACTCAGCGGCTATGTCGCCGGCCTGATCGTGCTCGGTATCGCCCTCCTCGCGGAGGGCGGTTCCTTGTTGCGCGCCCTGTACCAGGTGCGCCGGCAGGGCGGTACGCGCGCCGGGCTGCGCGACCCGGCCCTGCGGACGGTCGTCGCCGAGGACGGCACCGCGGTGCTCGGCGTCACGCTGGCCATGGTGGGCATGGCGCTGCACATGGTCACCGGCCAGGTGGTGTGGGAGGCGTCCGCCTCACTCGCGATCGGCACCCTGCTGGTCTACGTCGCTTTCCGGCTGGGCCGTGACGCGCGCGACCAGCTGATCGGCGAGGCGGCCGACCCGGAGGCGAGCGGGCGGATCCAGGCACTGCTGCGGGCGCAGCCCGAGATCGACAGTGTGGAGGCACTGTTCACGATGAAGACGGGCCTCGACTCGACCCTCGTGGCCGCCCGCGTCGACCTGGTGCCCGGCCTGGACAGCGAGCACGTCGAGGACGTCGCCGTCCGCATCAAGCGCTCCATCGCCCGGACGGTGCCCGAGGCGGACCAGATCTTCCTCGACGTCACGGACCGCCGCGCCCGGGAGGCAGCAGAAAGCCCCGCCGCGACGGGGGAACGCGGCGGGGCCTGAACCACGCGTGCCCCGCCGCCAACGGTTCATGCAACCCGAGCGGAAATTCCTTGCCGCCCGCCCTGGCCTCAGTCTCCGGCGACGGGCTCCAGCACGAACAACGGGATCTCCCGGTCCGTCTTCTTCTGGTAGTCCGCGTACGCCGGATACGCCGCGACGGCCCGGTCCCACCACTCGGACTTCTCCTCGCCCGTGACCTCACGGGCGGTCATGTCCTGCTTCCGGGGCCCGTCCTGGAGCTCCACATGCGGGTCGGACTTGAGGTTGAAGTACCAGACCGGGTGCTTGGGCGCACCGCCGAGGGAGGCGACGGCGGCGTAACGCCCCTCGTGTTCCACCCGCATCACCGGCGTCTTGCGCAGCTTGCCGCTCTTGGCGCCCCGTGAGGTCAGGACGACGACCGGCATCTTGGAGCCCTGCAGTGTCGTCCCCTCCGTGCCGCCGGAGCTCTCGTACAGTTCCACCTGCTTGCGCACCCACTGCGTCGTGCTGGGTTCGTACTCGCCTTCGAGAGGCATGGCAATCCGTCCCATCGTCGTGTCAGAAGCCGACTGGTAACTGGTACCAGCCCTCAACACCGGTACACCCGGGAATCATCCTGGAGAAACGGCCATCCGCACGGCCAGCGCCGTCATCACCCCGCTCGCCACCAGCGCCGTCGCCAGCCGGCCCCGGTGACCGGTCAGCGCCCGGCCCAGCAGGGCACCGCTCCCGGCGAGCAGCACCTGCCAGCTGGCGGAGGCGGCGAAGGCGGCCAGGACGAACACACCCTGCTCCACCGGCCCGGCCGGACCCGTGGCCCGGGAGCCGAGCACGAGCGCCGCGAAGTAGATCACGGTGGTGGGATTGAGCAGGGTGATGCCGAGCAGCCCCGCGTAGGCCCGGGCGGGACTCGGGGGAGCGGGGGCCGTCCGCGTGGCGAGCCGGTGGCCGCGGTACTCGCGCAGGGCGGTGACCGCGCCCCACACCGTCAGCCCGAGCAGCACCAGGACACAGACCCAGCGCAGCGGCCCGAGCACCGGCCGCAGCGCGGCGGCCAGGGCCGTGCCCCCGAGCGTGGCGGCGAGGGCGTAGAGCCCGTCCGCGGTGGCGACGCCGAGCGCGGCGCAGACACCGGTACGCAGGGACGTGCGGGCGGTGAGGGAGACGAGGTAGGTCCCGACCGCGCCCACGGGGACGGCGATGCCGTACCCGGCGAGCAGCCCCGCGACGAGCGCGGCCGTCATGACCGCGGCGGCGTCGGCCCTCCACGGCGGCCGGACCGCTGCTGTCGGCGCGCGGCTGAAGCGGCGACGGACAGCGGCAGCGACGGCGGAAGGACATCGAGCGTGGGCATGGCTGGATCCTGAGGCCTGTCCCGCCGCCTCGACAACCGGTTTTCGAATCGCCGCCGTGACTTGCCCGGAGCCCCCGCTCCCGGCAAGGACCCCGATCGCGCACCACAGGTCCCGACCCCGGTCTTCGAACGTGAGGACGGCATTCCCCGGCCATGTTGCCGCCGCCACCGATCTGGCCGAACTTCGCGTCGTCCTTTAGGTGCCCGGGGCATCTAATGATGATCGGCACGACGCACTACTCGTCTGCGAGGTCTTCATGACGGACACGACCGCACCCGTCGCCTTCCCCCAGAGCAGGACCTGCCCCTACCACCCGCCCGCCGCCTACGACTCGCTGCGCACGGAGCGCCCCCTCACCCGCATCACCCTCTTCGACGGCCGCGAGGCCTGGCTGGTCAGCGGGCACGCGATCGCCCGCGCCCTGCTGGCCGACCCCCGCCTGTCGTCCAACCGCGACCGGCCCGGCTTCCCGGCCCCGACCAAGCGGTTCGCCGGGATCCAGAACCGCAGAACGGCCCTGCTGGGCGTCGACGACCCCGAGCATCGCGTCCAGCGCCGCATGGTCGTCGGGGACTTCACCCTCAAACGGGCCGTCGAACTCCGGCCACGGATCCAGCAGATCGTCGACGAGCGGCTCGACGCGATGATCGCCCAGGGCCCGCCCGCTGACCTGGTGACCGCCTTCGCGCTGCCGGTGCCGTCCATGGTGATCTGCGCCCTGCTCGGCGTCCCGTACTCCGACCACGACTTCTTCGAGACCCAGTCGCGACGGCTGCTGCGCGGCCCGGAGACCGCCGACGTGCTGGACGCCCGAGACCGGCTGGAGTCGTACTTCGGCGAGCTGATCGACCGCAAGCGCAAGGACCGGGGCACCGGTCTGCTGGACGATCTGGTCCACCGGCAGCCGGACGAGGGCGCACTCGACCGCGAGGACCTGATCGCCATGGCTCTCATCCTGCTGGTCGCGGGCCACGAGACGACCGCCAACATGATCTCGCTCGGCACCTTCACCCTGCTCCAGCACCCCGAGCGGCTCGCCGAACTGCGCGCGGACCCGGGGCTGCTGCCGACCGCGGTCGAGGAGCTGATGCGGATGCTGTCGATCGCGGACGGCATGCTGCGCCTGGCCGTCGACGACATCGAGGTGGCCGGGACGACGATCAAGAAGGGCGAGGGCGTGGTCTTCGCGACCTCCGTCATCAACCGCGACGAGACGGTCTACCCCGAGCCGGACACGCTCGACTGGAACCGCCCGTCCCGGCACCATGTCGCGTTCGGCTTCGGCATCCACCAGTGCCTCGGCCAGAACCTCGCCCGCGCCGAACTGGAGATCGCCCTGCACACCCTCTTCGACCGGCTGCCCGGCCTGCGCCTGGCCGCCCCGGCCGACGAGATCCCCTTCAAGCCGGGCGACACGATCCAGGGGATGCTGGAACTCCCCGTGACCTGGTAAGAGGCTTCCGCACATGCACATCGACATCGAGATCGACACGGACGTCTGCATCGGCGCGGGCCAGTGCGCCCTGACAGCCCCGGAGGTGTTCACCCAGGACGACGACGGCTACAGCGCCCTGCTGCCCGGACAGGAGGACGGCGGCGGCAGCCCGCTGGTGCGGGAGGCGGCCCGCGCCTGCCCGGTGAGCGCCATCACCGTCTCGGAGAGGGTGAGCTGAAGCCCGGCCTCACGTGGTCCGCAGGAGCAGCCGGGCCGCCTCGCGCGCCTCGGCCGCGGGCTCGGCGCTCCTGATGACACCCGCCGTGACCATGGCACCCTCGGCCAGCAGGAACAGCTGCCCGGCCAGCGCGTCGGGCAGCCCCGCCGCGTCCACGAGCAAGGCGAGGTAGTCCCGGAACGCCCGCTTGTGCGCGCGCACTTGGCCGGCCACGCGCGCGGACGTCGCGCCGAGTTCGCCGTAGGCGTTGATCCACGCGCAGCCGCGGAAGCCCGGCTCGCCGAACCACCCGCCGAGCCAGTCGAACACCGCCAGGATCCGCTCCTCGGGCTCCCCGTGCCGCTCGACGTACTCGGCCAGCTGCCCGCGCCAGCGCGTGTCGCGCCGCTCCAGATACGCCTCCACCAGCTGCTCCTTCGCCGGGAACAGCTGGTAGAGCCGCTTGAGTGAAATCCCGGACGTGCCGCGGACGTCGTCCATCCCGACGGACCGCACGCCCCGCCCGTAGAACAGCTCCTCGGCCGCGTCCAGCGCCCGCTCCCGGGCCGCCGCGCTGTCCATGTACCACCACTCCTTGACGAGAGAACGAGCGTTCTCCTACCGTAGCAGTCATCAGGAGAACGCTCGTTCTCCGTTGTGACCAGGGAGAATCAATGACCGCCCGCCCGCCCCTGCCGCCCTTCACCCGCGAGAGCGCCGCACAGAAGGTCCAGGCCGCCGAGGACGCCTGGAACACCCGCGATCCGCACAAGGTCGCCCTCGCCTACTCGGAGGACTCCGTCTGGCGCAACCGCGACACCTTCGTCACCGGCCGCGCCCGGATCGCCGAGTTCCTGACCCGCAAGTGGGAGCGCGAGCGGGAGTACGCGCTGCGCAAGGACCTCTGGGCCTTCGACGGCAACCGCATCGCCGTCCGCTTCCAGTACGAGTGCCGGGACACCGGGGGACAGTGGTGGCGCTCCTACGGCAACGAGCTGTGGGAGTTCGACGAGCACGGCCTCATGACCCGCCGCGAGGCAAGCATCAACGACGTACCGATCGAGGAGAAGGAGCGCCGCATCTTCGGCCCGCGGCCTGAACAGGACCGCGGACGCACCTTCCCGGTCCGGTGAGCGCGGGGGAGTCGCTAGGGTTTCCGGGATGACCGACCAGGCCGCCCGCAAGCCCTTCCTCTACGTCGTCGTCTGCGCGGCCGGAATCGCCGCGGACGTCAGCAAACTGATCACCGCCGCGCAGGAGCGGGACTGGGAGGTCGGTGTCATCGCGACTCCGGTCGCCATGAACGGCTTCTTCGACACCGCCGCCGTCGAAGCCCAGACGGGCCGCCCGATCCGCTCCGCCTGGCGCACCCCGGGCGAGCCCCGCCCGTTCCCGGCGCCCGACGCCCTGGTCGTCGCACCCGCCACCTTCAACACCGTCAACAAGTGGGCGGCCGGCATCGCCGACACCCTCGCGCTGGGCACCCTGTGCGAGGTCGCGGGGCTCGGCGTGCCGATCGCCGTCCTCCCGTGCGTGGCCGACGCGCTGGCCGCCCACCCCGCCTACCGGGACAGCCTCGAGCGGCTGCGGGGGATGGGTGTGCGGTTCGGGGAGCCGTACGCCGGAGAGCCGGGCGAGGACGGCGGGCGGCCGGAGTTCGGCTGGGAGCGGGCGCTGGACCTGGTCGAGCGGGGCTGACGGTCAGCCGCAGCCGACCGTGGGCCCCTCCACCATGCCGCCGGTGTAGAGCGCCTGCCCGCGCGGCATCCAGTAGCCCAGCTTCGAGACGACCGTCGAGCAGGCGGACCCCTGTGTGACCTGGACCCGCACGGTGGCCGGACGGCCCGGCTGGAGGTCGGTCAGCGCACAGTCCACGGAGTACGTCAGCCTGGCCTCGGACGGGGCCCGTCCGATGAGCGGGTTGACGCACCGGGCGTCCGCCGTGCTGATCCGCACCCCCGTGCTCTCCTCGCCGATCAGCCCGAAGCGGGCACTGCCGTCGCCCTGTTCGCTGTCGCGGTACACCCGGTACGTCAGCGTGGTGGTGGCCCCGCGACGCAGGGTGGTCCGGTCGACCTCGACGCGGTGCGTGGGCCGCTGCTTCGGCGCGCTCAGAGTGAGCACGGCCCGGACCGTGCCGCGCAGGTCCACACCGCCCGGCGTGGAGCGGACGTGCACGGTGGCCGTGACGTCGTAGATACCCGGGCCGGGGTACGGCTGGGACCCGGGCAGCGTCCCGGAGGCGACCGTCTTGCCCTGGCGCTTCGCCGTCCAGGTACCGGAGGTCAGACAGGCGTAGCGGACGGACGTGCCGGGACGGCTGCAGTTCGCGGGAGCCGAGACCGCCATCACCGGGGTGCCGCTGCCCGCGCACAGGCTGACCGTGGCCCGCTCGCCGTCCGCGCCGCTCAGGACCCCCGCGGGTGTGCACAGCGTCGCCGGTCCCTCGGCCGCCGGAGCCTGGGCCCGGACCTCGTGTCCGGGCGGGGCCGGCCGGCTCCAGGCGGTCGAGATCAGGGCGAGGGACGCCGCGGCCGCCCCGGTCAGGATCCTGAGTGTCCTCCGTCGTGCCGCCACGCGATCTCCCGTACACCGCCGACCGGCCGGGCGCCGGTCACCTGCGCCGAGGATGCGGCAGCGGTCCGGCCGTCTCGCCGCTCCCACGCCGTGCGGTCACCTGGGGGCAGCAACGATGACGGCCCGTCAGCCGGTCCGGCGCACCCTGCCTTCGAGCGCACACGAGCACGTACGCTCCCCCTGGAAACCCCTCCCGAAGGCAGGAGCAGCAACGATGCAGTACGTGAAGCTCGGTTCGACGGGCCTGGACGTCTCCCGGATCTGTCTGGGGTGCATGACCTACGGCCTGCCCGACCGCGGCCGTCACGAGTGGACCCTCGGCGAAGAGGCCTCGCGCCCGCTGATCCGGCAGGCGGTCGAGGCGGGGATCAACTTCTTCGACACGGCGAACGTCTACTCCGACGGCACCAGCGAGGAGATCGTCGGCCGTGCCCTGCGCGACTTCGCCCGCCGCGACGAGATCGTGCTCGCGACGAAGGTGCACGGCCGCATGCGGCCCGGGCCGAACGGCGGCGGACTGTCCCGCAAGGCGATCATCACCGAGCTCGACCAGAGCCTGACCCGCCTCGGCACCGACTACGTCGACCTCTACCAGATCCACCGCTACGACCCGCACACCCCCGTCGAGGAGACGATGGAGGCCCTGCACGACGTCGTCAAGGCCGGCAAGGTCCGCTACATCGGGGCCAGTTCGATGTACGCCTGGCAGTTCTCCAAGGCCCAGTACACCGCGCGGCTGAACGGCTGGACGCGCTTCGTCTCCATGCAGAACCACTACAACCTCATCTACCGCGAGGAGGAGCGCGAGATGCTGCCCCTCTGCGCGGACCAGGGCGTGGGCGTACTGCCCTGGAGCCCGCTGGCCCGCGGCCGCCTCACCCGTGACTGGGGCACCACGACCGAGCGCAGCGCCACCGACACCTTCGGCAGCAACCTGTACCAGGAGGGCGACCGCACCATCGTCGAGGCCGTCACCCGCATCGCGGCCGACCGTGACGTGCCCCGCGCCCAGGTGGCCCTGGCGTGGCTGCTCCACCAGTCCACGGTCACAGCGCCGATCGTAGGAGCGTCGAAGCCTCGGCACTTGGAGGACGCGGTGGCCGCCGTCGACCTCCAGCTCAGCGACAAGGAACTCGAGGAACTGGAACGCCCCTACACAGCGCATCCGATCGCCGGCCACTGAAACGCCCTGCTCTCCAGGGGCGCGGGTCTGCATCGATGTGCGGCTCCGCCGCGTGGGCGCGATCAGCCACAACGAGCGCGCAGACCACCGATCAGTGAGGCCCCTGCGGCGACGCGAACTCCGTCCCGCAGGGCCCCGCCCCCTCACTCTCCGGCAGAGCCACCCGCCCCCCACTCATCGACAACGTCCGGTAGAACCTCCCGATCCGCTCCGCCGACCGCCCCACATAGTGCCCGATGAACGACCGCCGGAACCGATCCCGCGACCGGTTCGGCTGCGACCCGTGCACCAGGCTGCCGTTGAAGAACAGGACATCCCCCGGCGACATGTCCACCGGCACGGGCGCCAGCCCGGGCGGCGGCGGAACATACTCCCGGGCGAAGGAAACCCCCGCATCCGCCTCCTCCGGGCAGAACACCTCCATCCGGTGCGTGCCCGGCACGACCTCAAGACCGCCGTTCTCCCGGTCGATCACATCGCACGCCAGCCACGCCGCCACACACGTGCCCGGCTCCACCCGCAGATAGAAGTTGTCCTGGTGCAGCGCCTGGCCCCGGGCGCCCGGCGGCTTGAAATAGAACATGCTCTGCGCGGCCAGGACCTCCTCCCCGAGGAGCACCTCCAGGACCGTGCGCAGCCGGGCGTCCAGCAGGACGTCCCGCGCGAGGCCGTTGATCTCGTGCGGGTGCATCACCCGCGGCCAGACGCGCAGCGGATCGGCGTCCGCCCCCGACGCACGCGGCTCGAAGTGCCCGGGAACCGGCCCGGCCGCGTGCAGTGCCGTGAACTCGCCGCACAGCCGCTCGATCTCGTCGGCCCCGAAGAGCCCGCGTACGACCATGAAACCGTCCTCCTCGAACCCCTCCCGGTACCGCCGGAGCCCGGCGGGGTCCAGGATGGGAGCGCCGGCGGCGCCGTTGCCCGTGACTGTCATGAGCGCACTCCTCGGTTGGGTGTCCACGGTCCGACACTAGGCCGCCCTGTCGTCGAGGAGGATGCCCGTGCCTGCTGACGGATTGCCCCGCACTGCTGAGAACGGGAACGACGGGGCCCCCGCCCCGCCGCCCGGTCTGGTCGTGCTCGGCCATTTCGACCAGCCGCCCGGCTACGCCGTCAACCGCCCGCGTGGCTCCGCGAGCTGGCTCTTCACCTGGACCACGGGAGGCCGGGGCCGACTGCGGCAGGGCGCGGTGGAGACCTCGGTCGGCGCAGGTGACCTCGTCGTGCTCGCGCCGGGCGTCCCGCACGGGTACGCGGTGGAACCCGGCGCCCGGCACTGGCGGTTCTGGTGGGCGCACTGCCAGGCCCGCCCGTCGTGGGCCGGGTGGCTGCGGCCGTACGACGCCGGCGACGGGGTGTACGTGGTCACGTCCGCCCCCGGTGTGCACGGACGCGTCGAGTCGGCGTTCCGGCGGATACACACCGACGCCCGCTGGACCGGGACCGAGGCACCGGCCGCACCGGCGCCCCCTGACGGGCAGGTCGCCGTCGCACACGGCAGCGCGGCCCGCGAACTCGCCCTGTGCGCGCTGGAGGAGATCGTCCTCCTCACCACTGCCGGCGCCCGCCCGGCGGCACCCCGCCCCGGCCTCGACGCACGGATCCGCCGGGCCGAGGAGCTGATCGCCGCCGACCCGGGCGCCCCGCACACCGTCCGCTCGCTCGCCGAGGGCGTCGCCCTGTCGCCGTCCCGCTTCGCCCACCTGTTCAGCCGGCAGCTCGGCCAGTCGCCCATGCACGCCCTGCGCGAGGCACGGCTGCGGCACGCCGCGCGGCTGCTGGAGGGCACCGACCTGCCCGTGGAACGGGTGGCCGCGGCCTCGGGTTTCGCCAGCCCGTTCCACTTCAACCGCGTCTTCCGTGAGCGCTACGGGATGCCGCCCGGCGCGTACCGGACAAAGTACGGCGACCCGTCCGGCCCAGCGGTTTCCGGACGGCGACGGGAACCGGGCGAATACCTGCCATAAAAACCGAGCGGGCAGCCCGGAAATCCCTTTCGGACCGCTGATTGACATTTTGTCAAAAAGCCCTGGCCGTCTACGTAATGCACGAAACCGCGAGATCTCTTGTTCCCTGTCGCTGACCTGTGCAAAGGTGTGCCCTGTCGGCGTGCGGACAGCGCGCCGTTCTTTCGTATGCGCGAGGCCGCCGTGCCGGCATACCCCTTGGTATGGACTTTATTCCGCATGTCCTTGAGAGGAATGCAGCCGTGAACGACGCAAGTCCGTCGAATTCCCCGGCCCCGGCCCGCAGGTTCGGCCCGACGGACGAGCAACTGAGCGCCGAGCTCAGGAAGTGGACGGGCGCGACGCCCGCACTTCATCCCGTCGGCGAGCTGCTGGACCGGCACTGGGAGGCGGCATTCGCCTACGCCCGGCTGTGCACCGCCGGTCCGCATTTCGCCGGAATGCTCACCACCGCGGCCTTCACCCGGCTCTTCGGCGAAAGCCTGCGCCAGAACGGTCCGACGTCCGCCTGGCGGCCCCAACTGCTCGTCACCGTGCGGCGGATCGCGGCCGAGTGGGCCACCGACCACCGAAGAGACATGCTCCACCCGGATCTGCTGTCCGAGGCCGGTGACGGGGAGCGGCCGGCCGCCCGGCTGCTGCCGCCGCAGCACCGGCGCTTGCTGTCCGGGGCCTTTCAGCGGCTGCCCCAGTCGGCCCGCTGCCTGCTGTGGCACATCGAGGTCGAGGCCGAACCGCTCACGGCTCCCGCCGGGTTGCTCGGCCTGGACGAGGAGGGCGCGCGCGTCGAACTGGCCCGGGCCCGGGACCGGATGCGTGAGGAGTGCCTCCAGCTGCACCGCGAACTCGCCCCCGACGAGGAATGCCGGCGCTATCTGCGCCTGCTGGACGTGACGTACCGACGTGGCGCCCTCGAGCTTGACCCCGATCTACGCGCGCATATCGAGGGATGCGGGCACTGCAGCGCCGCCGCGGACCAGCTCGACCGGTTCAACCACGGGCTCGGCGTCGCCCTGGCGGAGGCGGTGCTGGGCTGGGGCGGGCAGGACTACGTGGAGAGCGCGTCGAGCGCCGCCGCGGAGGCCTCCCTGGAGAGCGGGGTTCCCGGGGACATGGCCGGCACGGAACCGGCCGGTGCCGCGCGTGCGGCGTTCCCGGACCCCGTCGCCCTCGCCGGCGCGATCGGGGAGTCGTTCACCGACCCCGTCGAGCCGGTGGCCGCCCCACCCGCCCCCGCAGCCGAAGGGGAAGCGGGGGCCCCACCGCGGGTCCGGGTCCAGACACAGGACCAGGCGCAGGCACTGGCTCACGCCCAGGAGGCATTCCCCACCCTCCCGCCCGACGCGCCGGCACCGGCCGGTGGAACGGCTCCCGGCCCGGGCGCCGTTGGCCCCCGCACCGCCTCGCGCAGATCCGCCCACAAGGCGGCCCGCCGTGCCGCCCGCCGCCGTAACCTCACCGTGGGCGTCCTGACCGTCAGCGGCCTGGTCGTCCTCCCGCTGGTCCTGTGGTCCATCGGCAACTCCGGCGACGCCGCCCCGCCGGCCGGCGCGGACCGGCCCTCCGAGGCATCCGGCCCGGGCGCGGGCAAGCCGACCGGTGACCCGTCCTGGATCGGGGCGGGCGAGCCCCGCAAGGGCGCTCTGCGCGGCCGGCTGCACAACATCGCCTCGGGCCTGTGTGTCGGCATCGAGGGCAAGAAGGCCGTCGAGGACGCGGAAGCCGAACTCACCACCTGCTCCTCGGCCCCCGCCCAGCAGTGGACGTACGAGACCGACGGGCTGCTGCGCAACGGTGCCGACCCCGACCTGTGCCTGGACTCACGGCTCGGCTACTCGGTGCGGCTGGCCCCCTGCACGGGCCCGTCCCGCCCCGACATCAAGGACATTCGCTACGACTTCATCCTCCAGGGCGCCCTGGTGCCCCGCCGGGACCAGGAGCTCGCCCTGGCCCCGGCCGCGACCGACGGCTCGGGGGCCCTGGTCCTCAAGACCCGGGCGGACGACGAGGTCCAGCGCTGGGTGATCGACACCTCCAAGACCGATCTCCAGATGGAGGTCGTCAACTGGGAAGCCGCCGCTCCGGTGCCGCAGCCCGAGCCCACCCCGACCCCCACCCCCACACCGTCGAGGACACCCGAGCCGACCCCCACCCCGACCGCCACTCCGTCGACGTCCCGGCCGGCGCCCACGAGCCCGTCGCCCAGCACCACGTGCCACTACTACGGCTACTACTGCTCCGGGAACGGCGACCACGGCTACCCCGGATACGGCGATGGCTATGGATACGGCTATGGATACGGATACGGATACGGGGATGGCTACGGCGGTCGCGGCCGCTGACCGGGCGCGGCTCAGACCCCCACGACCCCCAGCGACAGCCACAGCGCCACCACGGCCGGCACCAGCGCGGCGGGTACCGCGAGCAGCCCGAGCCGGGTGAATTCCCCGAGCTCGACGCGGTGCCCGTGCTGATGCACGATCCGCCGCCACAGCAGGGTCGCCAGCGATCCGGCGTAGGTCAGGTTGGGGCCGATGTTCACGCCGAGCAGCACCGCCAGCACGGCACCAGGACCGGCCCCGGCGGTCAGCGGCAGCAGCACCAGCACCGCGGGCAGGTTGTTGATCAGGTTCGCCAGGACGGCGGCCAGTACGGCCACGCCCAGCAGCGCGAGCAGGCCCGAGCCGTCGGGCAGCACACGGTGGAGCGCGTCGGCGAGACCGTTGTCGACGACCGCGCGCACGACGACGCCGAGCGCGAGCACGAACGCCAGGAAGGCCGGGGCCGCGGACTGCACCACCGTCAGCGGGGTGGCCCGCCGCCGCAGCAGCGCCCGCCCGGCCAGCACCAGCGCACCCGCCAGCGCGGCCCACGCCGGTGCGATCCCGAGGGCGGAGGCCACGACGAACCCGGCGAGTGTGCAGCCCACCGTGACCAGGGCGAACAGCGGCAGCTCGGGGGGCCGCGCGGGGTCGGGGGAGGGGAGCGGGGCGGCCAGTTCATCGTCGAAGAACCGCCGGAAGATCAGGTACTCGGCGCCGATCGCGACGAGCCAGGGCAACGCCATGAGTGCCGTGAACCGGGTGAAGCTCAGCCCGCTCGCCGTGAAGGCGAGGAGGTTGGTCAGGTTGGAGACCGGCAGCAGCAGCGAGGCGGTGTTCGACAGGTGGGCGCACGCGTAGAGGTGCGGCCGGGCCTGGACGCCCATCCTGGTGGCGGTGGCGAGCACCACCGGTGTCAGCAGGACGACCGTGGCGTCCAGGCTGAGCACGGCCGTGATGACGGAGGCCAGCGCGAACACCGCGGTCAGCAGCCGCCCGGGACGCCCCGCCGCCCAGCGGGCCATCCACGCCCCGGACGCCGTGAACAGTCCCTCGACGTCGCAGAAGTGGGCGAGCACCAGCACGGCCGCGAGGAAACCGACCACGGGCCCCAGCCGCTGGATCTCCTCCCATGCGTGCGTGGGCGAGATCACTCCGACGGCGACGGCGAGCCCGGCGGCCGGAACCGCCAGTACGGCCTCGGGCAGCCCCTTCGGACGGACTACGGCCCAGACGAGGACCGCGGCCAGCAACGCCACGGACAGGACTTCGGCGAGCGGGGTGTTCAGGGCGGGGTCCTCCGGGGCGTGTGCAGGCGGTGCCCGCCCATGAAACCAGGCTCCGGTAAGAATCCGTGCACGGGCTTTCATACGGCCCGCTTCGGAGCGTGACCAGCGGTGCCGCCGTGGTCACTGTCCGTTCACAGCGCGTCGAGCATCGTCAGCTCGGCCCAGATCGTCTTGCCCTCGGGGGTGTGCCTGCTGCCCCAGCGCTGGGTGAGCTGGGCGACCAGGAGCAGACCGCGGCCGCCCTCGTCCCAGGTCTTGGCCCGGCGCAGATGCGGGGCCGTGTGGTTGGTGTCGGACACCTCGCAGATCAGCGTGGCCGCGTCGTGGATCAGCCGCAGCCGGATGGGCTTGGCGCCGTAGCGGATGGCGTTGGTGACCAGCTCGCTCACCACCAGCTCCGCGGTGAACGTGGCCTCGGTCAGCGACCAGCGCTCGAGCTGTTCGACGACCTGCTTGCGGATGGGGGCCACCAGCGCCGGGTCGGCCGGGATGTCCCAGGTCGCGACCTGGGAGGACGGCAGGCCGCGGGTGCGGGCCAGCAGCAGGGCCACGTCGTCGGCGGAGCCGCCCGAGGGGAGCAGCGCCTGCAGCACGCGGTCGCAGATCTCGTCCAGCGAGCCGGCGGGGGCCGACAGGGACTCGCCGAGCATCCGCTGGCTCGTGTCGACGTCCCGCTCGCGGCTCGCGAGCAGCCCGTCCGTGTGGAACGACAGGACACTGCCCTCCCGCAGCTCCACCTCGGCGCTCTCGAACGGCAGCCCCCCGACACCGAGCGGGGGACCGGAGGGCAGGTCGAGCTGCCGGGCCGGGCCGTCCGGTGGGACCAGGAAGGGCTGCGGGTGCCCGGCCCGGGCCAGGGTGCAGCGCCGCGACACCGGGTCGTACACCGCGTAGAGGCAGGTCGCGCCGACCTCCCCGGTGCCGGCCGCCTCTTCGCCGCCGGACTCCTGGGACAGCCGGACGACCAGGTCGTCGAGGTGGGTGAGCAGTTCGTCGGGGGCCAGGTCGATGTCGGCGAGGGTGCGGACGGCGGTACGCAGCCGGCCCATGGTGGCCGAGGCCTGGATGCCGTGGCCGACGACGTCCCCGACGACCATGGCGACCCGCATCCCGGACAGCGGGATCACGTCGAACCAGTCGCCGCCCACACCGGAGCGGGTGGCGGGCAGATAGCGGGAGGCCGCCTCCACCGCGGCGGTGTGCGGCAGGTGGCGGGGCAGCAGGCTGCGCTGCAGCGTGAGGGTCGTCTCCCGCTCGCGGGAGTAGCGGCGCGCGTTGTCGATGCAGACGGCGGCCCGGGCCGTGACGTCCTCGGCCAGCAGCACATCGTCGTCCGTGAAGTCCTCGGAGCGGCGAAAGCGGGTGAACACCGCGACCCCGAGGATGGTGCCCCTGGCCTGGAGCGGGACGGACATCGTGGAGTGGATGCCGTACTCGCGGACCCGCCGGAAGCGGACCGGGTCCCAGGCGAGCCACCGTTCGAGGTCGTCTGCCGAACCCGAGGCCACCACCGCGTGGCCCACGATCAGCGAGGCCGCCTGCGGGGAGGACGCCGGGTAGACCTCCACCTGCCCCGGCTTGGCGACGGCCTCGGGGCTGCCCGTGTTGACGGACTGGTGGGCGGCCCGGCGCAGACTCACCGGCGGGACGGGCGGCCCTGCGGACTCGCCGCCGTGCTCCCGGGTGTCGAGCAGGTCGACGCTGACGAAGTCGGCGAGCGCCGGGACGCACACGTCCGCCAGCTCCTGGGCCGTACGGGTGACGTCGAGGGTGGTGCCGATGCGCACGCTCGCCTCGTTGACCAGTTGCAGCCGCTGCCGTGACCGGTACTGGTCGCTGAAGTCGTGGGCGGTCACGCACACGCCCCGCACCTGGCCGGACGGGTCGGTGAGCGGGGCGATCCGGGCCAGCCAGGCGTGTGCCCCCCGGGTCTCGCCGCTGGCCTTCATGTACGTCTGCATGTTGTGCCGCCGGCCGGTGCTCAGCACCCGGCGCAGATTCTCCTCGAGCTCGGTGTTCTGCGGCCGGCTGCCGATGTCGGTGGGTCTCAGACCCCGCAGGCGGTCGGCGGGCATCCCGAGGAGGTCCGCCATGGCGTCGTTGACGCCGCGCAGCCTCAGCCCCTCGTCGAAGATCATCGTGGCGCAGGGTGACTGCGTGAGGGCCGCCCGCACCAGCGGGTCGTCCGACAGATCCGCACCGGCGGCCTCCGGCGGGGACACGGCGAACCACTCGGCCGTCTCGCCCTCCGGCGGTCTGCGGTGGGCGAGCACCCACACGGACACCGTACGGCCGTCGCGGTGACGCAGCGCGAGCATGCCGCTCCAGCGGGCATCGCGGGGTGCGGGCGGGGTGTCCGCGTCGTCGGCCAGCAGCTCGGCGGCCGGGCGGCCCACGACCTCGGCGGCGGTGTGGCCCAGCAGCCGGCTGGCGCCCTCGCTCCACTCGGTGAGCACGCCGTCGGCGGCGATGACGGCACGCGCGGCCCTGTCATCGTCGAACGGCTCGTCCGGGCTCATCGTCGCCACTCCATACGGACACTCACAGTGATCAGAGAGGTCGCTTGCGTTCCAGCCTAGTCCGTAGGCGCCCGACATGAACCGGTAACCCCGAGGGCGCCCGGCCGTGCGGGGGCGAGGCGCGATTCCGGCCGATGTGACGCCCGGGACAGAAGGATGTCGCCGCACTCTTGACGGCCCTGTGTGACACCTCGACAGAATCTGTTTGTTCGCGATCAGTTGTGAGTACTTCTGGGCCTTAATGAGGGAGAGCCGTCATGTCGGTCACGCGCAGATCGGTCTTGCTCGCCTCCGCGGCCGCGCCCGCGGCCGGAGCGCTGCTCGGCACCCCGGAGGCGTGGGCCGCCGAGGAGGCGCGCGGCGCGTCCGGCCGCAGCACCATCGCCCTGCGCGACGGCTGGCGCTTCGCGCTGGTCAACCCGGGCGGCATCACCGACCCGACCGGCGCCTACGCCGACGCCGCGCTTCCCGGCTACGACGACTCCGGCTGGCGCGAGGTCGCTGTCCCGCACGACTGGAGCATCGAGCAGGCCCCCACCACCGAGCACGGCACCACCAGCGGCACCGGCTTCCTGCCCGGCGGCCTCGGCTGGTACCGCCTCGCCTTCACCCTGCCGCCCGCCCTCGCCGGCCGGCGGATC
The DNA here is from genome assembly GCF_045040895.1 of Streptomyces purpurascens. Lineage (NCBI taxonomy): Bacteria > Bacillati > Actinomycetota > Actinomycetes > Kitasatosporales > Streptomycetaceae > Streptomyces > Streptomyces purpurascens. The sequence goes on from NZ_CP108341.1 coordinate 8,591,316, forward strand.
TCGGTGGAGTTCGACGGCGTCTACATGGACTCCCACGTCTATTGCAACGGCGAGGAGGCCGGCCGCCACCCCTACGGCTACACCGGCTTCGCCTTCGACCTCACCGACCTGGTGCACACCGACGGCACCACCGAGAACGTGATCGCGGTCAAGGTCCAGAACCGGCTCCCCAGCAGCCGCTGGTACTCGGGCAGCGGCATCTACCGCGAGGCCCGCCTGGTGGTCACCGAGCCGGTGCACGTGGCCCGCTGGGGCACCCGCGTGCTCACGCCCGAGATCTCCGCCGAGCGGGCCGTCGTACGGATCGACACCTCGGTCGTCGACGCGTCGGGCGCGGGCGCGGACGTCGAGGTCGTCTCCCGGATCGTCGACCGGAAGGGCCGGACGGTCGCCCGTACCTCCTCCACGGTCGCCGTCACCGACGAGCAGACCGAGACCCATGAACTCACCGTCAAGCGCCCGGAGTTGTGGGACATCGAAGCCCCGCACCGCTACACCCTGCACACCGAACTGCGCGTCGGCGGCCGGACCACCGACACCTACCGCACGCCCTTCGGCTTCCGCACCTTCCGCTTCGACCCGGACGAGGGCTTCTTCCTCAACGGCACCCACCACAAGCTCAAGGGCGTCGACCTCCACCACGACCTGGGCGCCCTCGGCGCCGCCGTCAGCAAGGACGCCATCCGCCGGCAGTTGCTGATCATGAGGTCGATGGGCGTCAACGCCTTCCGCACCTCCCACAACCCGCCTTCCCCGGAGATGATCGAGGTCTGCGAGGAACTCGGCATCGTCATGCTGGTGGAGGCGTTCGACTGCTGGAAGAGCCCCAAGACGCGCTACGACTACGGCCGTTTCTTCGACGAGTGGGCCGACAAGGACATCGCGGAGATGGTCCTGGCCGCCCGCAACTCGCCCGCCGTCCTGATGTGGTCCATCGGCAACGAGGTCAGCGAGTTCACCTCCACCGCCGGTCTCGCCATGGCCGACCGGCTCATCGCCGCCATCAAGGCGTACGACGTCACCCGCCCGATCGTGATCGGCTCCCACCGGCACCGCAGCGTGCCCGCCCCGGGCTCGCCCGGCGACCTGATCCTCGCCAAGATCGACGGCCTCGGCCTCAACTACAACACCGCCAAGTCGGTGGACGCCCTGCACGCCCGCTACCCCAAGCTGTTCCTGTTCGAGTCGGAGTCGTCCTCGGAGACCTCCACCCGCGGCGCCTACCAGGAGCCCGAACACCTCAACACCGGCGAGGACTACACGCCGGGCCGGCGCGCGACCTCCTCCTACGACAACAACCTCGCCTCGTGGACCATGAGCGGCGAGTACGGCCACAAGAAGGACCGGGACCGCAAGTGGTTCGCCGGGCAGTTCCTGTGGTCGGGCATCGACTACATCGGCGAGCCCACGCCGTACGACGTCTTCCCGGTCAAGGCCTCCTTCTTCGGCGCGGTCGACACCGCGGGGTTCCCGAAGGACATGTACTACCTCTTCCAGAGCCAGTGGACCGAGAAGCCGATGGTCCACCTGCTCCCGATGACCTGGAACCACGCCGAGGGCGACACGGTCGAGGTCTGGGCGTACGCCAACGTCGACACCGTCGAACTCTTCCTCAACGGGAAGTCGCTGGGCGTGCGGCGGTTCGACACGAAGAAGACCACCGACGGCCGCGCGTACCTGGAGACCACCGAGGCGACCGGCGACGACAAGACCTTCACCGACGGCCCCTACCCCGGCAGTTACACCAGCCCGAACGGCAGCGCCGGAAAGCTCCACTTGACCTGGAAGGTGCCCTTCGCGGCGGGTGAGCTGAAGGCCGTCGCGCGCAAGGGCGGCAAGACGGTCGCCACCGACGTGCTGCGCACCGCCGGCGCCCCGCACGCGATCCGTCTGACACCGGACCGCGAGTCCACCGCCGCGGACGGCCGTTCGCTGGTCTTCGTGACCGCCGAGGTGGTCGACCGGCGCGGCGTGGTGGTGCCCGGCGCGGAGCACCTGATCTCCTTCGAGGTGGCGGGCGGCTCCCTGGCCGGGCTCGACAACGGCCGGCAGGAGAGCGCCGAGCGCTACCAGGCGAGCACCCGCACCGCCTACCACGGCAAGGCCCTCGCCATCGTCCGCTCCGGCACGAGGACGGGCACGGTGAAGGTGACCGCCCGCGCCGACGGACTGCGCACCGGCACGGCGACCGTACGCGCCACCCCGGCCCGGGACCGGGCCGAGACGGCCCCGCCCGCCTTCAGGCCGGAGCACCCCGCACCCCTGGACCACCCGCACGCGGACGCCAGTTACTCCGGCCGCCCGGACACCCTGCCCGCCGCCATGCTCGACGGCGATCCGGCCACCGGCTGGTCCAACGGCTTCTTCAAGCAGGCCACGGCCCTGCTGCCCGCCTTCGACGGGGCACGCGGCGAGGACTGGGTCTCGGTCGACCACGGGCGCACCCGCGCCTTCGACCGGGTGGACGTCTCCTTCACGGTGGACGCCACCCACAGCCTGCCCGCGGCGATCGAGGTGGCGGTGTGGGACGGCCGGGCGTGGCGGGCCGTACGGGACACCGCGATCGACTGGGCCACCGCCTCCGACGCCCCCACGGCGATCACCTTCGAGGCCGTCCGCGGCTCCCGGATCCGGCTCACCCTGACGAGCCGCCACCCCGGCGAGGCGCGGGGAGCGATCCGCATCAGCCGGCTGGACACGCTCTAGTCCACACCGGTCCGGACGGGCGGCGGACAGCCAGTCCTGTCCGGACCGTTGACGGGGTGTCACATGAGCCACAACCATGGCGGCATCCGCATCTGGGAGCGCTCCCATGACGAGCGCCACCCGCACCTCTCCCGAGGAGCCCGGACGTGAAACGACGCAGAACCGCCCTGCTGTCCCTGACGGCCCTCCTGGCGACCGCGCTCACCGCGCTGCCCTCCGCACCGGCCGGGGCCGAAGAGGTCGAACAGGTCAAGAACGGCACCTTCGACACCACCACCGCCCCCTGGTGGACGACCAGCAACGTCACCGGGGGTCTGTCCGACGGCCGGCTCTGCGCCGACGTACCCGGAGGCACCACCAACCGCTGGGACGCCGCCGTCGGGCAGAACGACATCACCCTCGTGAAGGGCGAGACGTACCGCTTCTCCTTCAGCGCGACCGGCACGCCCGCCGGGCACGTGGTGCGGGCGATCGTGGGCCTGTCGGTGTCCCCGTACGACACCTACTACGAGGTGACACCGCAGCTCAGCGTCTCCGGCGACAGCTACTCCTACACCTTCACCTCGCCCGTCGACACCGCCCAGGGCCAGGTCGGCTTCCAGCTCGGCGGCAGCGCGGACGCCTGGCGCTTCTGCATGGACGACGTCTCGCTGCTGGGCGGCGTCGCGCCGGAGCCGTACGAGCCCGACACCGGCCCCCGGGTCCGCGTCAACCAGGTCGCCTACCTGCCCGCCGGGCCCAAGAACGCCACCCTGGTCACCGACGCCACGGCGAAGCTGCCCTGGGAGCTGAAGAACGCCCGCGGCACCGTGGTCGCCCGGGGCACGACCGTGCCGCGCGGCGTCGACGCCTCCTCCGGGCAGAACGTCCACTCGATCGACTTCGGTACCTACCGCACGAAGGGCACGGGCTTCACCCTGGTCGCCGACGGCGAGACCAGTCGCCCCTTCGACGTCGACGCCAGCGTCTGGGAGCGGCTCCGGCTGGACTCGGCGAAGTACTACTACACCCAGCGCAGCGGCATCGAGATCCGCGAGGACCTGCGGCCCGGGTACGGCCGCCCGGCCGGTCATGTGGGCGTGGCCCCCAACCAGGGCGACACCGCCGTGCCGTGCCAGCCCGGGGTGTGCGACTACACGCTCGATGTCAGCGGCGGCTGGTACGACGCAGGCGACCACGGCAAGTACGTCGTCAACGGCGGCATCTCCACCTGGGAGGTGCTGAGCACGCACGAACGCGCGCTGCACGCCCGCACCGGCGACGCCGGCAAGCTCGGCGACGGCACGCTCGCCATCCCCGAGAGCGGCAACAAGGTCCCGGACATCCTCGACGAGGCCCGCTGGGAGCTGGAGTTCCTGCTGAAGATGCAGGTGCCCGCCGGGAAGCCGCTGGCCGGCATGGCCCACCACAAGATGCACGACGAGCAGTGGACCGGGCTGCCGCTGCTGCCCGGCGACGATCCGCAGAAGCGCGAACTGCACCCGCCGTCCACCGCGGCCACCCTGAACCTGGCGGCCACGGCCGCGCAGGCGGCCCGCCTGTACCGGTCCTACGACAAGGAGTTCGCCGACAGGGCCCTGGCGGCCGCCCGCAAGGCGTGGTCGGCGGCGCTCGCCCACCCGGACCGCCACGCCTCCGAGAGCGACGGCATCGGCGGCGGCGCCTACCCAGACAACGACGTGACCGACGACTTCTACTGGGCGGCGGCCGAGTTGTATCTCAGCACGGGGGAGAAGCAGTTCGAGGAGTACGTCCTGAAGTCCCCGGTCCACACGGCCGACCTCTTCAAGCCCCTCGGCTTCGACTGGGCCCGCACCGGGGCGGCGGGCCGGCTCGACCTCGCGACGGTGCCGAACAAGCTGCCGGGCCGCGACAAGGTGCGCCAGTCCGTCGTCAAGGGCGCCGACCGCTATCTGGCCACCCTGAAGGACCAGCCCTACGGCATGCCCTACGCGCCGGACGGCAACACGTACGACTGGGGCTCCAGCCACCAGGTCCTCAACAACGCCGTCGTCCTCGCCACCGCGTACGACATCACCGGCGCCTCGAAGTACCGGGACGGCGCGCTGCAGAGCATGGACTACATCCTCGGCCGGAACGCGCTGAACATCTCCTACGTCACCGGCTACGGCGAGGTCAGCGCCAAGAACCAGCACAGCCGCTGGTACGCCCGCCAGCTCGACCCCGGCCTGCCCCACCCGCCGAACGGCACCCTCGCCGGCGGGCCCAACTCGAGCATCCAGGACCCCTACGCACAGAGCAAACTCCAGGGCTGTGTCGGACAGTTCTGCTACATCGACGACATCCAGTCCTGGTCGACCAACGAACACACGATCAACTGGAACGCCGCCCTGACCCGGATGGCCGCCTTCGTGGCGGACCAGGGGTAGGGAACGTGTCCGGTGCCGGGGGAGTCCGCCGACAGGACGCCTCCGGCACCCGCGCGTAGCCTGGTCACATGCACGCGGTGCGGGTAGACGGCGTCGAGGTCGCCTACGACCGGGCGGGCTCGGGCCCGCCCCTGGTGCTCGTGCACGGCGCCACCGCGGACGCCCGCCTCTGGCGTGGCCAGGTCGCCGACCTGGCCGACGCGTTCACCGTGGTCGCCTGGGACGAACCGGGAGCCGGCCGCTCCTCCGACGTGCCGCCCTCCTTCACCCTCGCCGACTACGCCCGCTGTCTGGCGGCGGTGATCAAGGACGTGGGGCTCGGCCCGGCCCATGTCCTCGGCCTGTCCTGGGGCGGGACCATCGTGCTGGAGCTCTACCGGCACCACTCCGATCTCGTCAGGACGCTGCTCCTCGTCGACACCTACGCCGGCTGGAAGGGCTCGCTGCCCGCGGCGGAGGTACGGGCACGGGTCGAGGGGGCCGAGCGGATGCTCGCGGTCCCGGCCGAGGACTTTGCGCCGACCATGCCCGGGCTGTTCGCGGGCGCGCCACCCGCCGAAGCCGTACGCCTGCTGTCCGTGATGTCGGCCGACACACGCCCCCAGAGCATGCGGACCGAACTCACCGTCATGGCCGAGGCCGACCAGCGCGACCTGCTGCCCAGGATCACGGTGCCGACGCTCCTGCTGTGGGGCGAGCTCGACACGCGCTCCCCGGTGGAGCAGGTCGCCCACCCGTTCCTGGCGGCGATCCCGCACGCCACGCTGGTCGTGCTTCCGGGCATCGGGCACCTCAGCAACATCGAAGCCCCGGAGCCCTTCAACCGGACCGTCCGGGAGTTCTGCCGCGCCCGGTCCTGAGCGGGCCGGCCCCGGCCGCTCACGCCTCCTCTTTGGGCACGTGGGCGAGCTTGTCCGGATTGGCCACGACATAGATGCCGCGCACCCGGTCGCCCTCCGGGGTGAGGTCCAGCACCAGGACGGCGAACGGCGCGTCCCCGTCCAACAGCACGGCGGCGTCGTCGCCGTTGACGCGGCGGTAGCGCCAGACGGGGTTGCGCGGACCGCCGCGCCCGGACGTGAGCAGGCGGGCCACCTTGTCCCGGCCGTGCACCGGGCGCAGGCTCGCCGGCTTGCGTTTGCCGCCGGCGTCCGTCCACGCCGTGACGTCCGGCGCGAGGACCTCCATCAGCGCGGCGATGTCTCCGCCGAGCGCCGCCCGCACGAACCGCTCGGTCGCCTCCCGCCGCACCCGCGGATGCGCCTCGTACCGCGGCCGCCGCGCGTGCACATGCTCCCGGGCCCGGTGCGCCAACTGCCGTACGGCGGCGGGGGAGCGGTCGATGACCTCCGCGATCTCGGCGTGCGGGTAGCCGAACACCTCGCCCAGGACGAACACGGCCCGTTCCAGCGGGGTCAGCGACTCCAGGACCACCAGCATCGCCAGTGACACCGACTCGGAGCGCAGGGCGGGCCCGTCGGCGGTGCCGGCCTCGCCCTCGGCGACCAGGGGCTCGGGCAGCCACTGGCCGACGTAGGTCTCCCGCCTGCGGCTGATCGTGGCACGGCGGCGCAGCGCGTGGTTGACCGCCGCCCGCACGAGATAGGCGCGGGGGTTGTCGACGCCGGCCAGGGGAGCGCCGCCGCCGCGGGCCGTCCAGGACAGCCAGGTCTCCTGCAGGACGTCCTCGGTGTCGGCGACACTGCCGAGCATGTTGTAGACGACGCCGAACAGCAGCTCGCGATGGTCGACGAACACCCCGGTCGCCTCGTCGATCGGGGCGTCGGTGCCGGGTGCGGTGATCTCGGTCATGCGTGGTCCTCCCAGAGACGCGCTCACCACTGGGACCCGGGAGGGGACCGGGAATGTGACATCGCCGGGGTGCCATGTGACGCGGGTCTCAGCGGCCGATCGGTGGCGCACCGCTGCCCGGTACCGTCTGATTTCCTCTCTGACCTGGCGATATTTACGAGTCAGTACCCGAGCGGTACCGTGAAGGCATGCCAGCTCTCAACGTGGAGTTCAGCGACCGCGAGCTTGAGGACCTGCGGCAGATCGCCAAGGAGCGCGGTACGTCGATGAAGGCGCTCGTGCGGGAGGCGGCCGCGGCCGACATAGCGCGCCACCGGGCGCTCCAGGAGGGCGCGGAGGCCTTCCGCAGGTTCTTCGCGACCCACGCCGACGAGTTCGCCGCCGCCTTCCCCGACGACGAACCGCCCGCGAAGGACGAGGGGCGGGCCGCCTGACCGATGGCACCCGTCATCCATATCGACGTGCCCTGGCTGCTGCAGCGCCATGAGGAGGTCCTGCCGGACCAGCCCACCGTCAACGACTTCTCCGCGCTGGTCGCCGCCGTCGCCCGGCACCGCGTGGACCCGCCGCGCCTCGGGGTGGACTCCGACCCGGCCTGGCGGGCCGCCGCGCTGCTGCACACCCTCGCCGTGCTCCGGCCGCTGCCCACGGCCAACGCCCGCTTCGCCTGTGCGACGGCCGTGGCCTACATGTTCGTCAGCGGCGTCGGCATCGACCCGCCCTACGGCGCCCTCGTCGACCTCGCCCGCGACCTGATGTCCAACGCGACCGACGTCTACGGCGCGGCGGACCGGCTGCGGTCCTGGCAGATCTGACCCGATTCACACAGGGCGCACGGAAATGTCGAAAACGGGTACGAGCGGCGTACGCATGTTCCCCGTTTCTGACTTTCTGTCAATGGGCCGGATGTTGCACGGGCGCCTTGTTGGTCGTGTGGGGGTTGTGCAAGAGTGAAACACACGTGCGGGGGGAATGGCCGGGTGTCGCACGTGATTTGCAGACCGGGTCCGATTCGCCACCGATGAATTCGCACCTCCCGCGCCGCGCCGGAAAAGGTTCGCACCAACCGGGCTCCTTTTTCGGCGGCAGGACTTCTGTGTGTCACCTGCGCGTGGGAAGGAACCATCTCAGTGCCCACCCCCCACCCCCCTCGTCCCCCGTATCCCCCGCCCGGCGGGGATCCCGGGGAATCCGATGAATCACTCGCCGCCCCGCTGAGAGGCAGCCCGGAGGGCGAGGTCGCCGCCCATTCCGTCGCGCTGCTGATGGCGCGGCACTGGCAGCCGGTGTACGACTACGCGGTCATCTGTCTCGCCTCGTCGGCGCAGGTCGCCGCCATGGTCACCGGGACCGCCTTCCACCGGACCCTCAACCGCGTCGCCTTCGGCGACTCGGCCGTCGCGCTGCGCCCGGTCCTTCTGGTGACCGTGCGCGACACGATCCGCGAGTGGTCCGGCGACGATCGAATATCCGCCGTACTGCCGGCGCTGCAGAAACCGGCCGGAGGGCGCGGGCTGCGTGCGGCGACGTCCATGACGCCCGAAAATCGGGCACTCGCGGAGCGGGCATTCCAGGCACTTCCCGCAGCCGCGCGCTGTTTGCTCTGGCATGTCGAGGTCGAGGCAGATCCTTTAAGCGTCCCCGCCGGCCTGCTGGGCATGGATACCGACATCGCGTCGGCCGCCCTCGAACAGGCGCGTGACAAATTCCGCGAGGGTTGTGTACATGCCCATCGTGAACTCGCGCCGACCCATGATTGCCGGTTCTACAACCGCCTCCTCGACGTCCCGATCCGTCGGGGCGGCGCACTGCTGCCGGACGTCCAGCAGCATCTGGCCGAGTGCCGCTACTGCCGGAACGCGGCCGAACAACTGAGCCATTTCGAGGGCGCTCTTGGCCCGTTGATCGCCGAAGCGGTGCTCGGCTGGGGCGCGCGCCGCTACCTCGACTCGCGTCCGGGCCGGGCCTCGCACGGTACGCGCAGTGGTCGCGGCGGCCGGCGCGGCGGCGGGCGGTCCGGGAACGCGCGCCACCGTCTGCTGTCCCGGATCCCCATGCCGGCCCGCCGGGTCCCGGGCGTCCGGATCCCGGAAGCGCTGCGGTCCTCCCGGGCGCTGCTCTCGGGCGTCGGCGCGGTGTCGGCCGGGGTGCTGGCGACGGTGCTCATCATCAGCGCTTCGTCGTACGACGGCGGCCAGGCCGACCCGGCCGGCTCCAACAGCGCCGCCGGCGGCAACGGCAGCGGGTCCGTGACACCGCCGGACACGGCCGTACTGCCCACCGCACCGGGCGTGACGCGGCTGCGCAACGCGGGCGCCGACCTGTGCCTCGACATCCGGGACCTGCCGAAGGAGGGCTCGGGGGCGAAACTGGCCTCGTGCTCGACGGCGTGGACCCAGCAGTGGACGTACGAGAACGACGGGCTGCTGCGCAGCGTCGCCGATCCCGGGCTGTGCCTGGACTCGCACAAGGACGCCGGCGTCGTCGTCCTCGGCACCTGCGCCGAGGAGGACGCCGAGCGGGGCGGGGACGTGCGCTACGACCTCACCGTGCAAGGGGAGTTGCTGCCCCGCTGGGACGAGCAGCTCGCCCTCACCTCCACCGACGACGACCCGGACGCCGACATCGTCGTCAAGGTCCGCGACCGGTCCGACGAGCAGCGCTGGCAGCCGGAGCCCGTGCCCACGGCCGCGGGTTCCCTGTCGATCGCGGAGGAGGACGTCCCGACCGCACGGCAGGTGACAGGGCCGAACGGCTGAACGCCTGAGCGGTGAACTCGGCCTCGCCCCCGCCCACGCCTCAGCCCGGCTCCTCCGTCAGGTCGGCCGGACCGATCGTCGCAGGCGTGGCGTGGCCCGACAGGGCCAGGGTGAGGTCGAGTTCGGCCAGGAGGCAGCGGATGACGTGTTCGACGCCGGGCTGTCCGTCGAGGCCGAGACCGTAGACGTACGGGCGTCCGACGAGCACCGCCCGCGCGCCCAGCGCGAGGGCCTTGAAGACGTCGTCGCCGGTGCGGACGCCGCTGTCGAAGAGGACGGTGAGCCGGTCGCCGACGGCGTCCACGACCCGGGGCAGCGCGTCGGCGGCGGCCACGGACCCTGCCACCTGGCGGCCGCCGTGGTTGGAGACGACGACGCCGTCCATGCCCGCCTCCGCGGCCAGCCGCGCGTCGTCCGGGTGCAGGACGCCCTTGAGGACGATCGGGCCCTCCCAGTTCTCCCGCAGGAACGCCAGGTCCGGCCAGGACTTGGCCGGGTCGGAGAACATGCCGACGAAGTGCATCACGGCCGCGTTCGGGTCCTCGTGCACCGGCTTGGCCAGGCCCGCCTGGAAGGCCGGGTCCGAGAAGTGGTTGGCCGTGCCGACGCCGTGGAGGAAGGGCAGATACGCCTGGTCGAGATCTCGGGGCCGCCACGACAGCAGCGGTGTGTCCAGGGTGACGACGAGCACGCTGAACTCGGCCGCCTTCGCCCGGTTCAGGAAACTGCGGGCCACCTCCGGGTCCTTGGGCCAGTACAGCTGGAACCACCGCTCGGCGTCGCCCATCGCCTCGGCGACCTGCTCCATGGGCGTGCTCGACGCGGACGACAGGATGTACGGCACGCCCTGCGCGGCGGCGGCCCGGGCGGCGGCGGGTTCGGCGTCCGGGTGCATGATCGACAGCACGCCGACCGGGGCCAGCGCCAGCGGGGCGGGCAGGGCGCGGCCCAGCACCTCGACCGACAGATCCCGTTCGTGCACGTCCCGCAGCATGCGCGGCACGATCCGGCGACGCTCCAGGGCCGCCCGGTTGGCGCGGGCGGTGCTGCCGTTCCCCGCGCTGCCCGCCACATAACCGACCGGGCCGGGCCCGAGCCGCTGTTCGGTCAGCTCCTCCAGCCGGGTCAGATCGGTGGGCAGGCGGGGCACGGCACCCGTCATCCCGTTGAGATAGATCTCGTACTGGAAGTCCGCCCAGTGCTTCGCCATGTCGTCCGTCCCGCCTCTCGTCGCTGAGAATGCGCAGTACGCCGACCATACCGACCGGTAGGCAGGACGGGAGTGATCAGGGTCGGGTCGCCGACTCGTGCAGGATGCGAGCCAGTTCGCGCGGCCGGGAGAACATCGGCCAGTGGCCGGTGTCCATCTCGATCAGCTCCCAGCGGTCGCTCTTGAGCAGCTCCGCCACCACCGGCATCGGCTCGTCCCCGTCGAGCAGGCACTTGATGTACGTCACCGGGAGCTCGCCGAGGTCACTCCGCAGCACGGCCGGCTCGGTCGCGGTGGCGCCCGGGTGCGGGGTCGAGCCGTGCACGATCCGGGCGATCTGCTCGTCCGTCAGATCCTGTCCCGCGTACTCGGGCGCGGTGAGAGGCGGCCAGAAGCCGCTCGCGGCGATCGCCTCCCGCACCGGTTCGCTCGGCCAGCCCGAGAGGGCCGACTCGCCGTCGACCGGGACCATGGCGTCGACGAACACCACCCGGGCCGGCCGGTCGCCGATCCGCTCGGCGGCCTGCCCGACCGGGACGCCCGCGTAGCTGTGCCCGACCAGGACGACGTTCCGCGGATCGAGCCCCTCGACCGCGTCGACGATGTCCTGGACGTGCGTCTGCTGCCCCGCGGGCAGCCCCTGTCTCTCGGCGAGGCCCGACAGCGTCACGGCATGCACGTCGTGTCCGGCCGCGCGCAGCTCGGCCGCCACCTCGTCCCACGCCCACGCCCCGAGCCAAGTCCCTGCCACCAGTACGAAATCGGTCATGCCGGCAACGTAGCCGAGGGGTCTGACAGCGCCCCCTCGGCGCCGGGCCCCGTGATCGGCGGCACCGGCACCTCGACGGTCCGGGCCAGCCGGGCGCCCTCGGGGCCGTACACCGCCCGGGGTTCGGGGAACAGCCACAGCAGGGCCAGGAACAGCACCGCCGCCACGACCAGGGACAGCGGCAGGCTGATGTCGACACCGCCCGCCAGGTCGCCGAGCGGGCCGACGAACTGCCCGGGGATGTTGGTGAAGAGCACGCCGAGCACCGCCGCCACCCACCAGGCGGTCATGCCGCGCCAGTTCCAGCCGTGCGTGAACCAGTAACGGCCGCCGCGCTGACGGCGGTTGAAGACCTGGAGCGCCTCCGGGTCGTACCAGCCGCGCCGCGTCCAATAGCCCAGCATCATCACGACCATCCACGGTGTGGTGCACGTGATGATCATCGTGGCGAAGGTCGAGATGGAGCGTACGAGGTCGAGCCCGAACCGGCCGGCGAAGATGAACGCGATCGACAACGCGCCGACCAGCAGCGTCGCCTGGACCCGCGACAGCCTCGGGAACACGGACGAGAAGTCGAGCCCGGTGCCGTACAGCGCCGTCGTGCCCGTCGCCATGCCGCCGATCAGCGCCAGCAGGCACACCGGCAGGAAGAACCAGCCCGGGGAGATCGCGAGCAGCCCGCCCACGAAGTCGGGGGCCGCCGGATCGACGTACTCCGGCGCCTTGTCCGCGATGACGCTCGCGGTCGTCAGACCGAACAGGAACGGCAGCAGCGTCGCGATCTGCGACAGGAACGCGGCCCCGACCACCCTCCGGCGCGGGGCGTTCGCCGGGATGTAGCGCGACCAGTCGCCGAGGAACGCCCCGAACGAGACGGGGTTCGACAGCACGATCAGCGCCGCCCCGATGAACGACGGCCAGAACAGGTCCGTCGTCGCCGCGTCCGCCGAGTCGGTGAAGACGCCCGCGTACGACGGGTCGAAGTCACCCGCGAACGCCACCGCGCCGAGCAGGAACAGGGCGCTCGCCGAGGTCACCGCGATCTTGTTGACGAACAGCATGAACCGGAAGCCGTACACGCACACGGCGAGGACCAGCACCGCGAACAGCGCGTAGGCGACGGCGTAGGACAGGTCGCCGCGGGCGAGTCCGAAGAGCCGGTGGGCGCCGCCGACCAGGGCGTCGCCGGAGCTCCACACCGAGATGGAGAAGAACGCGACGGCCGTCAGCAGGGACAGGAACGAACCGACCACCCGGCCGTGCACACCGAGGTGCGCGGACGACGAGACGGCGTTGTTGGTGCCGTTGACCGGGCCGAACACCGCCATCGGACACAGGATCAGCGCGCCCGCGACGACCCCGAGGAGGGTGGCCGCGAGGCCCTGCCAGAAGGAGAGGCCGAACAAAATCGGGAAGGCGCCGAGGACGCAGGTGGAGAAGGTGTTGGCGCCGCCGAAGGCGAGCCGGAACAGGTCCAGCGGGGTCGCGGAGCGCTCGGCGTCGGGGATCCGGTCGACGCCGTGGGCCTCGACCTCCGTCAGGGACGGGGGAGACGCGGCGGGGGAGGGGTGGCCGGCGTCTTCGGGACGGTCGGCGTCAGCGGGGCGTTCGGCCGGCGAGGACAAGAGGGCTCCAGCGGGGACGGGGCGGTGGAGCGCGGCGTGGCGCGGTGGCGGGGCGGACGGCCGCTCACCGGACGCGTGGGTGTGCGGCGGCGAGCGGATGCCGTCCTCATGGGGTCTGCCGACCGTAAACGATCACCGGCGGGCGACACCAGAGGACGGTTCATCCATTCTCGGCGTTCTCGCTGGACGATTCCTCCACTCCTCGGTCACTCCTCGTCGTCCGCGGGCGGTGCCTGGTCCGTCTCGGCGTCCGGCCCTTGGGCCCGCACCCGTTGCACGTGTTCGAGGGAGTCGCGCAACTCCGCGAGCCAGTCGTCCGTATGACGCTGGACCAGACGCACGCACCAGGCCAGCGCGTCACTGCGGCTGCGGGCGACGCCGCCGGCGATCAGGGTGTCGAGTACCTGGCGCTCCGGCTGGCGCAGCCGCGTCATCACCGGCGCGGCCACGTGCGTGAAGAGCACGCGCCGCCCACCGCACTCCACGCCCCAGGACACCTTCCGGCCGAACCGGTGCTCGGCTTCCCGGGCCACGGCCATCCGGTCCTCGCGGGTGCGCTCCCGGAACTCCTGCACCCGGCTTTCCAGGGCCGCCTCCCGTTCGGCGTCCGGAGCGTCCTCCGCCAGCCGGGGTTCGGGGATGCGGCCGATCACGGTGATCTCCTCGCGGTCGACCGTGAGCTCGGTCAGTTCCTCGAAGAGGTCGTCGGGAAGGCGGCCGGCGAACCAGCCGCGCAGCTTCTCTCGCTGCTCTTTCGTAATCATGTAATGACGATTACTCGACCCGAGCATGAACACAAGGGGCTGCGAAGTGGTCGGCTGAGAGCGGAATCGGAATGTTTCAGGCCTATTAACGAGCAGCTGGAAATCGGCCATCTGGCCGCATCGTGCCCTCGGAAGCCGTGCGGTTACGGGCTTCACCCGGCCGGATTCCGTAACTTCGCGCCACTGATTCAATACGCAATGTTACTGAAACCGGTGGGGTCGATGTGTGTTTCGGCGGTGGACTCGGCAGACTCGCGCTCGCCGATCCGGCACCGAACGAGCATGGATCGGCACACCCTGTAATCGAGCGGAAGGATGCACACAATGCGGAACACCGCGCGCTGGGCCATGACCCTCGGCCTGACGGCCACCGCCGTCTGCGGACCCCTCTCCGGGGCCGCGCTCGCCAGTCCGGGTCAGGCCCCCACCGCGCTCTACGCCCCGTCGGCCCTCGTACTCACGGTGGGCCACGGTGAGAGCGCGATCGCCGTGACCCCGGAACGCGCGGTCACCCTGACCTGTGCCCCGAAGCCCAGCGGCACGCACCCGGCCGCCGGCTCGGCCTGTACGGAACTGCGGGGCGTCGGCGGCAACATCGACGCCCTGACCGCCCGAGACGGAGTGATGTGCACGAAGCAGTACGACCCCGTGGTCATCACCGTCGACGGTGTCTGGCAGGGCCAGAGGGTCTCCTATGAGCGCACCTTCTCCAACGAGTGCGTGAAGAACGCCCACGGTTCGGGCCTCTTCGCGTTCTGAGACCGGGATCGCGCTGTTCCCGTGAAGTAGGCGGCCCGTTGCTGGGGAGCCGGGTTGTCGTCGCGGGAAGCGATCTCGTACAAGGGGGCCGGCGGGCGGAGTGGGGCCGCCCGTCGGCCCCTGGGCGTTGCACCCGGCCGGGCCCAGGGGTCACGCCCGGTCGCGGTGGCTCGTGTCGCACCACGGGTAGCGGCGGCTGCGGCGGCAGGTGCACAGGGCCACGCGGAAGCGGTCGGAGCGGACGAGGGAGCCGTCCTCCAGCTCCACCTCCACCGGGCCCTCCACCAGGAGCGGGCCCTTGCGCTGGACGGTGACGCGCCGCGGCGGCGCGGACCGGTCAGACGGGGAGTTCGGCACGGACGACCACCAGCTCTTCCTCGTTCTCGGTGGCGGGCAGCAGTCCCCGCTGCCGCAGCCAGCGTTCCCGGCCGCGCACCACCGGCCCGAACGCGATCCGGTGCCGGCGGGTCACGGCGGCCTTCAGGCCGGACGCGCGCAGTTGCCCGACGGTCAGGTCCGGGTCGCTCAGCGCCGACTGCACGAGCAGGAGCACCCCGCCCGGACGCAGCAGAGCGGGCGCCTCCCGGCAGATCCGGTCGACGACCAGCCGTCCGTCACCGCCCGCGTCCCAGGCACGGGCCGCGCCGCGCGGCTCCCCGCGGGCGTCCGGCGTCGGCACATACGGCGGATTGGCCAGGATCAGGTCGAACGACTCACCGCGCACGGGATCGAAGAGGTTCCCGTGCCGGATGCGCAGGGAGAGCCCCGCCAGCCGGGCGTTGAGCCGCGTGGCCCACACGGCGCCCCTGGACACGTCCACGGCGGTCACACGGAGACCGCGGCGCGCGGCCTCCAGGGCCAGGGCACCGGTCCCGGTGCCCACATCCAGAACCTTTGCGCCCGAAGGCAACGACTCGTCGGACAGGGCACCGGCCAGCAGCTCGGTGTCCTCCTGCGGGGCGTAGACGCCCGGGGGTGCCAGCGGATTCACGCGGCTCGGGTACCCCGGCGTTCAGGAGATATGGGTCGATTCACGTGAAACCGGTGCACACAGTGACGAACGTGATGCGCGCCAGTCGCCGAGCAGCCGGGCGCCGAAGCGGTCCTCGACGAACCCGGTGGCGTCGATCCCGAAGACGACATCGGGGGCGAGGTACGGCTCCTGCTCCAGCAGACCGCCGATGACGTCGTGGCGCACCACCTGCTCGTGGACCGCGTCGGCCTCGACATGCTCGTCGTAGAAGTGCTCGGCCGCGGACCCGGCGCCCGTGCGGCGCATCGCCTGCGCGAGCCGCCGCGACCCCGGTGACGAGGTGATCTCGACCGTCGCGAAGTGGCCGACCAGGGCGCCCCTGAGGGCCCGGTGCAGGCCGAAGAGGGACATGAGGTTCACCGTGACCAGGGCCTCGGCGGTCGCCGCGTCGAGATAGCGGCCGTACCTGGTGTCCAGGCCCAGGTCCGTCATCAGGTCGGCGAACAGCCGCGCGTGCACACGGTCGGCGCGGCCACCGCCCCATTCGTCGAACTCCACCGCCGCCATCCCCGCCTTCGCCCGGCCCCACAGCCGCGGCAGCACCCAGGCGTGCGGGTCGGCCTCCTTGAGGTGGTACAGGGACCGCAGGGCCGCGTACTCGCGCACCTGCCACAGCTCGCCCTCGTCCCGCAGGAAGTGCGTGACGCCCGTGCCGTGGACGGGCTCGACCAGCAGGCCTCGCAGCGCCTCGGCCACGCTGTCGTGGACCCGGGCGTCGGTGCGCAGCGCGGACAGGAAGCGCTGCTCCAGGGCCGCTCGGGTGCGCAGCAGGTCGGGATCCCACTCCCGCTCCGGGGCCACGCCCGCGAAGCCGCGGTAGTGCAGCTCGTAGCACAGGTACAGGGCGAGCTGGAGGTCGTCGCCGTACACCTGGGCCCGGTCGATCCCCTCGCGACGGGGCAGCCGGCCCGCGCCCCGCAGGTACGCCTCGACACCGCTGCTCAGCGGGCCGCGCGGGGTGGGCAGCGGTGGTTCGTCGCGGTCGTGCTCCATGCGTGCCGGGTACCCGGGCGGGGCCCGGTCACCCGCCCGCGTCACTCTCCCCCGGACTCCTCCCGCGCTCGCTCGCTCGGTGTGATGGCATCGCCGGCCTCACCCCGGTGGCGTCGCTGCCCGGCGGAGTCCTCGGTGCGGTTCTCGGCGTCCTCGATCTCGCTCAGGACCTCCTCGAGCGCCGTCTCGGGCCGCTCGCCGGAGGCGTCGCGGTTGTTGTTGTCCTGGGACACGGGGGTCTCCTTCCTGCGTCGGTACGCCGGTTCCGTCCGCCGTGCTCAGTTGGCCGCGGCGGCGGCGATGCGCAGCGGCACCGGGTCAGGAGGGGCGGCCTCCTCGTTGTGGCGGATGACCTCCGCCCACCAGGACGGGCCGTCCTCGATGTGGCGCAGCAGCACGCCCTCGCGGATCGCCCAGGGGCAGACCGTGACGGACCCGATGCCGGTCAGCTTCATCGCGGTGTGCGCGACCACCGCGCCGGCCAGGCTCTGCGCGGCACGCGGCGCGGAGACGCCGGGCAGGCGCGCGCGTTCGGCGGCGGGCAGGGCGGCCAGCGTCGTGATCGCCTCCCGCAGCCCCGCCCGGTGCAGTTCCCGGTCCACGAACGGGCCGTGGCGTCCGGGGGCGGCGCCGCACAGCCGGCCCAGCTGCTGGAACGTGCGGGAGGTGGCGACCGCCGTACGCGGGCCCTCCCAGCGGATCCGCGCCGCGACGTCCCGC
Organism: Streptomyces purpurascens; assembly: GCF_045040895.1. Lineage (NCBI taxonomy): Bacteria > Bacillati > Actinomycetota > Actinomycetes > Kitasatosporales > Streptomycetaceae > Streptomyces > Streptomyces purpurascens. Next base: position 8,608,856 of record NZ_CP108341.1, read on the forward strand.
AGCTGATGGCGGACCCTGCGGCGCAGCGCCCGCACCCGCTCCGGCGACGGCGGGTCCTCGTCCTCGAAGAACTCGTGGGTGAGCCGCCCCGCGCCCAGTGGCAGCGATGCCACGAAGTCGGGCAACCGCCCGCGCCCGAAGGCGACTTCGAGCGAGCCGCCGCCGATGTCGAGCAGGGCGAGCGGCCCCGACCGCCAGCCCATCCAGCGCCGGGCCCCGAGAAACGTCAGCTCGGCCTCGACCTCACCCGGCATGGTGCACAGGTCCACGCCCGTACGGGCCCGGACGGTGTGCAGCACCTCGTGCCGGTTCGGCGCGTTGCGCACCACGGCGGTCGCGAAGGCGAGCGGGCCGGCCGCGCCCCACCGGGTGGCCGTCCTGGTCGCCTCGGCGACCGCGTCGACGAGTTGCCCGACGGCCTGTTCAGGGATGGGTCCCCCCGGTGTGACCTGTTCGGACAGTCTGAGTCGCCACTTCGCGGTGTGCACCGGCAGTGGTACGCCGTCCTCCGCGTCCGAGACGACCAGTCTGACCGTGTTCGATCCCACGTCCACCACGCTGATTCGCATGCGGCGTGGGTACCCAATTACGCGCCGGAGCAACGGAAGTGTGCGCGGAGTACGGCGAAGTCACGCCACCCGGCGTGGGCCCTCTGTCGATGTATTCCTTGACTGGCATATAACGGCAGAGGCATATTGGAGGCATGTCCGACGCCGCCCTCTGGACCGCCCTCGCCGACCCCCACCGGCGGGCCATCGTCGCGCTGCTCCTGGAGCGGCCCCGGGCCGTCGGTGAGATCGTCGAGGCGTGCGGACTGAGCCAGCCGAGCACCTCGAAGCACCTGAAAGTGCTGCGGGAGGCAGGCCTCGTCCGGGTACGGCAGGACGCGCAGCGCCGCGTCTACGCCCTCGACCCCGGCCCGATCGCCGCCCTCGACGCCTGGCTCGCCCCGTACCGGAAGCTCTGGAACGAGAGCCTCGACGCGCTGGGCCGCCGCCTCGACGAGACGCCGGACACCACGGAACCACCCGCACCGAAGGACTGATCCCCATGGCAGCCGAACTCACCGGCACCTATCTGACCCTGGACGACGGCCGTCCCGCCGTCCGCTTCAGCCGCACCTACGACCATCCCGTCGACCGCGTCTGGCAGTTCGTGACCGACCCGGACGAACTGGAGCGCTGGTTCCCCTCCCGCGCCGAGATCGAGCTGCGCCCCGGCGGCACGGTCAGGTTCAGCGGCGACCCGCACATGGCGGACTCCACGGGCCGGGTCATCGCCGTCGACCCGCCCCGGCACCTGTCGTTCGAGTGGGGCGGGGACGAACTGCACTTCGACCTGGAGGAGGCCGAGGACAAGCGCACCCTCTTCACGCTCACCAACGTCCTCCAGGCTGAGGACTCCGCCGCCCGCAACGGCGCCGGCTGGGAGGTGTGCCTGACCGCGCTGGACGCCAGGGCACGCGGCGAGCAGGTCGCCGGCCCGCATGCCGGGGCCGACGCGCCCTGGCAGAAGCTCTACGCCGCCTATGTCGCGGCCGGCGTGCCCTCCGGCGCCCCGGTCCCCGGACTCGACTGACCGGTCACGCCATCTGCCGCCGCACCAGCTCGTGCAGCCGGCCGTTCGTGTCGGCGAGCAGCAGGCCGGGCGGGCCCTGCTGGATGACCTTGCCGTCCTCCATCACCACGACCCGGTCGGCGTCCATCACGGTCGACAGCCGGTGCGCGATGACGACCCGGCTCGCGTTGAGGGCCTTGGTGCTCTCGATGACCGTGCGCTGGGTCTCGTTGTCGAGGGCGCTGGTCGCCTCGTCGAAGAAGAGGATGCGCGGTCGGCGGATCAGCGCCTGCGCGATCATCAGCCGCTGGCGCTGACCGCCGGAGACGGCGCCGCTGCCCGAGACGATGGTGTGCAGGCCCATCGGCATCCGCTTGATGTCCTCGGCGAGACCCGCCATCTCGGCCGCCGCCATCGCCTCCTCCGGCGTGTACGGCTCGGTGCCGCAGATGACGTCCAGGATCGAGCCGGTGAACGGCTGCGCGTGCTGGAGCACCACACCGCACTGGCGGCGCACCGCCGACTGGTCGAGGGCCCCCAGGTCCTGCCCGTCGTACAGCACGCTGCCCGACAGCGGCCGGTCGAAGCCGATCAGCAGGCGCAGCAGCGTCGACTTGCCGCAGCCGCTGGGGCCGACGACCGCGACGAACTCGCCCGGCTTCACCTCGAACGACACGTCGTCCAGGATCAGCGGACCGTCGTCCGAGTACCGGAAGGACACCCGCCGCGCCTCGATCGCACCGGACAGCGGACCCGGCCGGGTGCTCGCCGTCCGCACCTCCGGCGTCGCGTCCAGCACCGGCCTGATCTCCTCGAACAACGGCAGCGCGGCCACCGCCGAGACGAACGAGCCGGTCAGCTGGGTGACGGAGGTCAGCACCATCGTCACCGAGGTGTTGAAGGTGAGGAACGCGGCCGCCGACATCGAGCCCCGGGCCGGACCCGCCAGCAGCATGAACATCAGCAGCGTGCACAGCGGCAGATACACCGCGCCCAGCACCGTCGAGAGGTTCTTGATGCGGCCGACCTTCTGCTGGAGCTCACGGCTGCGCGCGAACTCCGACGCCCACGCGGCGTACGCGTAGTTCTCGGCGGCGGCCACCCGCAGCTTGGGCAGGCCGCGCAGGGTCTGGAACGCCTGGTTGTTCAGCTTGTTGGAGAGCACCACCAGCCGCCGCTGCCAGCGCACCTGCCACAGCCCCAGCCCCAGGAACACGGAGGCGATGACGACGAGCATGCCGATCGCGGCCATCGCCATCGGCACGCTGAACCACAGCAGCAGCCCCAGGTTCATCGCCCCGATGGTCACCGACTGGGCGACCGTCGGCCCGACTCCCGCCAGCAGCCGGCGGATCGAGCTGATGCCCATGGCCGCGCTGGCCAGTTCGCCGGTGGAGCGCTCGGTGAAGAACCTCGTCGGCAGTCTGAGCAGCCGGTCCCACACGGCCGGCTGGAGCGTGGCCTCGATCCGGCCCTCGATCCGCAGGATGGTGAGGTTCTGCAACAGCATGAAGGCCGCCGCCACCACGCTGCTGAGCATCACCGCCAGGCACACCTGCACGATCAGGCCGGTCTGTGCCTTCGGCACGAACTCGCCGAGCACCTTGCCGGTGGCGACGGGCACCAGTGCGCCGATCGCCACCGTGACCAGGCCGCTGAGCAGCAGACCGGTCAGGTCGCCCCGCATGCCCTGCATGCAGAAGCGCAGCAGCCCCAGCGGACTGAGCCCCCGCTCGGGCAGCGGACGGTAGAACATCACCGCACGCGGCTCGAACTCGTCGGCGTTGGCCTTCTCGATGGGCGTCTCACGGCCGGTCGACGGATGGACGGCGACATATCCGCCGCGCCGCCACAGCAACGCCACCGGCGCACCCGACAGGGCCCGGTGGCCCACCAGCGGCCCTACGTTGTCCCGCCACCAGCGGCCGTCCAGGCGCACGGCCCGGGTGCGGACGCGGGAGGCCAGCGCGACCTGCTCGACCGGGTCGAGGCGGTCGCCGCCGGTGCCCTTCTGCGTGGGCTCGGTGAGTCTGATCCCGGCCGCCTGGCCGACCAGCTTGCAGGCCGCGTAGGAGGCGTCGGCATCGGCCGAGGTGGTCCGCTTCGACGACCGCTTGCCGATGGAGGCGAGCAGCGTCTGGTCGGCCTGGGCGCGGACCGCCTCACCGGCCTTGATGCCCTCGGCCGTGCGCGTCTCGTGGGTGCGCTCCAGTTGCTCGATCCAGCGGTCCAGCGTGGTCAGCAGCCGGTACTGCTGGTCGACCATGCTCTGCCACAGACCCGGGTCCATCAGCAGATCGGCCGCGGCCTCCGCACCGTACAGCGAGCCGTACTGCACGCTGCCCGGCGGCACCTGCATCCAGAACACGTCGTCGTCCGTGGGCGCCGCGGCCCGCTCGGTAGCCATCGGCGCCTGGAACAGGATGGACAGACTGCGGCCGACGCCCAGGGCGAGCGCGTACTCCAGCGGACTCGTCGTCGGCGGCACGTACTGCGGATTGCCGTACTCGTCGTACGACCAGGTCGCGGTGTCGGCGGGCTGGTACAGCTCACGCAGGCCGATGCGGTGCACCACGCAGTCCCGCAGCGGGCGGGCCACCAGCGTGTGCTGCGGGCCCGGCACCGGGCCGAGCACCAGCGAGCCGGCCTCCAGCCGGCCGAGGTGGTGCCAGTGGCCCTGCTGGCCGGCGTCCACCGCGAACAGGTCGACGGCTCCCGCCGCGACCAGCCACAGCACCTGCGGGCCCTCCAGGTCGAGACGGTTGAACCCGGCGCAGTCGATGCGCGAGCCCATCTGCCCGAAGGCGTTGAGGACGAGGTCACCCTCATGTCCCTGAACGGTCGTCATCTCACCGCTCCCTGACCAGCGTGGCGTACGCGCCGCCGCGCGCCACCAGTTCCTCGTGCCGTCCCCGCTCCACGACCGTGCCGTGCTCCAGGACGACGATCTCGTCACTGTCGCGCACGGTGCTGAGCCGGTGCGCGATCACCACACAGGCACAGCCGCGCCGGCGCAGGTTGTCCATCACGACCAGCTCGGTCTCCGCGTCCAGCGCGCTCGTCACCTCGTCGAGCACCAGGATGCTCGGCCGGCGCACCAGCGCCCGCGCGATCTCCAGCCGCTGGCGCTGCCCGCCGGAGAAGTTGCGGCCGTCCTGCTCGACCTTGCTGTGGATGCCGCCGGGGCGGCGCGTGACCACGTCGTACAGGGCGGCGTCCCGCAGCGCGTCCTCCACCGCGTCGTCCGGGATCGACGGGTCCCACAGCGCCACGTTGTCGCGGATGGTGCCCTCGAAGAGGAACACGTCCTGGTCGACGAAGGAGACGGAGGCGGCCAGCGCCCCGCGCGGAATGTCGTCGATGCGCTGTCCGTCGATGCGGATCACGCCCTCCCACGGCGCGTACAGGCCGGAGATCAGCCTCGACACCGTGGACTTGCCGCTGCCGGAACCGCCGACCAGCGCGACCTGCCGGCCGGGGCCGACCGTCAGATCGAAGCCCGTGAGCAGGGGCTTGTCGAGCGGGCTGTAGCCGAAGGTGATGTTCTCCAGCTCGACGTGGCCCTGCAGACGGCGCGTCGACTCGCCGGAGTCGGGCCGGCCGTAGAGCGGGTCGGCCTTGAAGTTCTCCACGTCCTTCAGCCGGGCCACGTCGGCCGCGAAGTCCTGGATGCGGCCCGCGACGCCGTTGAGCCGGGTCAGCGGGGCGGTGAAGCGGGCGACCAGGGCCTGGAAGGCGACCAGCAGACCGACCGAGATATGGCCCTCGACCGCCCGCATACCGCCGATCCAGAGAATGAGCCCGCTGTTGAGGGTGGCCAGGGTCGGCGCGACCACGCCCAGCCAGGCGCTCGGCACGCCGAGCCGCTGCTGCTCCTCCAGCGTGGTGGCGTGCTGCCCGGCCCACTTGCGGAAGTAGCCGTCCTCGCCGCCGGTCGCCTTCATCGTCTCGATCAGCTGAAGACCGGTGTAGGCGGTGTTGGTGAGCCGGGCCGTGTCGGCGCGCAGCTTCGCCGTACGGGTCGCGCGCAGCCGTACGACGACCCGCATCGCCACGATGTTCAGCAGCGCCACGCCGATGCCGACGAACGTCAGCTGCGGGTCGTAGCTGTACAGCAGCACCGCGTACAGGACGACCACGATCGCGTCCACGCCCGCCGCCGCGAGGTCGCGGGACAGGGTCTCGGCGACCGCGTCGTTGGACTGCAGGCGCTGCACGAGGTCGGCCGGGCTGCGCTGGGAGAAGAACGTCACCGGCAGCCGCAGCAGATGCCGCAGGAAGCGCGCGCTGGACAGGGTGGACGAGATGATGCGGCCGTGCAGCAGGTTGGCCTGCTGGAGCCAGGTCAGCACGACGGTGAGCAGCACGCACGCCGCCATCGACGCGAACAGCACACTGAGCAGCGAGGTCTGGTTGCCGATCAGGAACTCGTCGATGTAGGTGCGGCTGAGCGCGGGTACCGACGCGCCGACCGCCACCAGCAGCAGGCTCGACACCACCGCGGCGGGCATCGTGCCCGCGGTGCCCCGCAGCCGGGCGGGCATCGCGCCCAGGACGCCGGGCTTGCGGCCTCCCCGGGCGAAGTCCTCGCCGGGCTCCATGACCAGCACGACACCGGTGAAGCTGCCGTCGAAGTCCTCCATGGGGACAAAACGGCGGCCCTTGCCGGGGTCGTTGATGTAGACGCCACGGCGCCCGAAGCGGCGGCCCATGCCGTCGTAGACGACGTAGTGGTTGAACTCCCAGAACAGGACGGCCGGCGACTTCACCTCGGCGAGGGCGGCCAGGTCCATCTGCATGCCCTTGGCCGTCAGGCCGTAACTGCGGGCCGCCTTGAGGAGGTTGCTGGCGCGCGAGCCGTCGCGGGAGACACCGCAGGCGATGCGCAGCTCCTCCAGCGGGACGTGCTTGCCGTAGTGGCCGAGCACCATCGCCAGGGAGGCGGCGCCGCACTCGACGGCCTCCATCTGGAGAACGGTGGGGGTACGGACGGTCTTCGCGGCGGCCTTGGGCACCTTGCGCTTCGGCGGGGCCGCGCGGCGCCTGCTCCGGGGCTCCTGTGCGGTGGCGCTCATGGCAGCAGCCAGTCGACGGGACGCTGGTCGGTGAGCCGGATCGAACCCGAGGCCATCGTCATCGAGGTCAGCCTGTACGGCGGCCCGTCCGCGGACGACCACTTGTATCCGCTCTTCGTGGCGGACGACTTGTCCAGCCGGACCGTCACGGCCACGGGCCTGCCCTTCTTGGTGAACTGCTCGCCGAGCTGGCTGTCCCCGAGGAACGCGGCGATCTGCTGCGGGGACTGGGCCGCGCGGTCCACCGACTTCACATGGCCGCGCAGCACGCCGTACTCCTGGGTCGGCACCGACTGCACGGTCAGATCCACGGAGGCGTCGTCGGGGATGGAGGCGGCGTTCTCGGCGGGGACGTAGACGGTCGCGTACAACGCGTCCTTGGTGTGGGCGACCTTCTCGACGGCGGCCACGTTCGCGCCGGTCTGGATGATCTGCCCGACGGTCGCGGCGAGCCCGGAGACACGGCCCGCGTCGAGCGCGCGGACGACGACCTCGCCCTTGGCCGTACGGACCTTGAGCACGGGGGAGTTCGCGGTCACCTGCTCGCCCTGCTTCGCGAGCACCGCGGTGACCTGGCCCGCGACGGGGCTCTGGAGGAGGTAACTGCCCTGCCCGTGCGTGAGGATGGCGGGTGCGCTGACGGTGGAGGCCACCGAGCCGGTCACCGCCCACACCGAGGCGGCCGCCATCGCGACCACGGTCACCGCGAGCACGAGCCAGCCCTGCGGGCGGGCGAAACGCACCGGGAGGTCGAGTTCCTCCGGTGACTGGAGCTTGGCGAGGGCCTGTTGGCGGAACTGCAAGGAACTTCCCTCACCCGTAGAAGAGGTTCTCATCGCCGTGACGGAAAGGGTCACGGAACCCGAAGATCCCGGAACCGCCGGCTGCGGTTCCGGGAGTCAACGGCACAAGGCTCGATCAGAGGCCGGAGACCAGGCCGGTGACCGGGGCCGTGTTCAGGCCGGTGACGCCCTCGACGGTGCCAACGGCCGTGTCGACCACGCCGGAGACCGGGGCGATGCTGTCAACCGTGTCGGTGACGGTGTTGACGGCGTTCACGGACAGGCCACCGGAGATGGCGTCCAGCTGGGCGTCGGCGATCTCGACGGTCTCAACCTGGGGGGTGGAGTTCATGATGGAACTTCCCTTCATATGGATATCTCACAAGGGGGGAGCGGCCCCCTCTGGGGACAGATGACGGCCGCGACCGCGAGCGCCGGGCACCCGTTTCCGGAGTGCCCTCCGCGGCTCCCGCGATGCGATGGATCAAAGCACGCTGCGGGTCCACGCTTCCAATCAACCAGGCTTCTCACCAGGGAACTTGCGCCCCAGCGGTACCTATCCGTGCAGGAGTGTGCACGTCTCGGTGGCGAGTCCTTCACATGCGCCACAGCATCGGCTCATTCGGCGCCTTGCTCACCGGGGCGGCGAATCCGGCACTCCCGCCTTTAAGGCATGACAGGCGCCACCCGCTTGTGGATAACCCTCCGCTTGGTGACTGGGTTGAGCATTCGATGTGCAGATTCGCTGAAGTCGGGATTCGACTCGGTGTTCGCAACAGATCGTTTCCGGTCGGATACGGATCGTGTCGGTTCGGCGGGCCGGGGCGAGGGCCGCACTCGAAAGACCGTCATCCGGCCAGGCGCCGTCCTGGGCTGACGGGAGTCCTCCGCCCGGCCCCTCGCTGTGACCAGGGCAGTCGCAGACCCAGCAGTCGGTGTGCGGGCAGCGGGAGTTGGCTGATTCCGCGATGCGAAGGGATCACTTGCAAACGCGATTGAACGCCCCACGCGGCACGTGCGTACCAACAGCCATCCAGGCGCCCCCCAAAGCTGCCGAACGGCGGCACAGGCTCCGTCCCCCCAGGAGGAGAGAAGTTTGAGTCACAAGCGAATTCCGAAGCGCAAGGCCGCGATAGCGGCGGGCGGCGTGGTGGCGCTCGGCGCGGCCGCGATCCTGCTCCCCAACGCCAACGCGTCACAGGACGGTTCGTCCGGCGACGCGGCCGCCGCGCCGAAGACACTGAAGGCGGGCGACGCCTCGGATCTCGCCTCGCAGCTCTCCGGGCTCCTCGGTGAGGCGTTCGGCGGCTCCTACTACGACGGCGACAGCCAGCAGCTCGTCGTCAACGTCGTACCGGGCGACAACAACAACGTGATCGTGCAGGCGAAGGCGGCCGGCGCGCAGGTCCGCGAGGTCGACAACAGCTGGTCGGAGCTGCAGAGCGGCGCGTCGACCCTGAAGTCCGACGCGACCATCGCGGGCACCTCGTGGTCGATCGACCCGCGCACGAACAAGCTGCGTGTCACCGCCGACAGCACCGTGACCGGCGCCAAGTGGGACAGACTGGAATCGACGGTCAAGAGCCTCGGCGCCGACATGGCGACCCTCTCGAAGTCCGAGGGCACCTTCAAGCCGTTCGTCTCCGGCGGCGACGCCATCTTCGCGGGCGGCTCGCGCTGCTCCCTCGGCTTCAACGTCACCGCGGGCGACGGCTCGCCCGCCTTCCTGACGGCCGGTCACTGCACCCTCGGCGGCAACGAGTGGTCGGACGCGCAGGGCGGCCAGCCGATCGCCACGGTCGACCAGTCCACCTTCCCGGGCGACGGCGACTTCGCGCTAGTGAAGTACGACGACCCGGCGACCGAGGCGCCCAGCGAGGTCAACACCGGCGACCAGACCGTCCCGATCACCGAGGCCGCGGAGGCGACCGTCGGCCAGGAGGTCTTCCGGATGGGCAGCACCACCGGGCTCAACGACGGCCAGGTGCTCGGCCTCGACGCCACGGTGAACTACCCGGAGGGCACCGTCACCGGCCTCATCCAGACGGACGTCTGCGCCGAGCCCGGCGACAGCGGCGGCTCGTTGTTCACCCAGGACGGTCTCGCGATCGGCCTGACCTCGGGCGGCAGCGGTGACTGCACGGCCGGCGGTGAGACGTTCTTCCAGCCGGTGACCACCGCCCTGGAAGCCGTCGGCGCGACCCTCGGCGCGGGGGGCGGCGCGGGCGCCGGTGCCGGTGCCGGTGAAGAGGCCGGTGCCGGCGAGGAAGCCGGTGCGGGCGAGGAGGCCGGCGCCGGTGCGGGCGCTGGCGAGGAAGCCGGTGCTGGTGAAGAGGCCGGTGCGGGCGAGGAGGCCGGCGCCGGTGCGGGTGCCGGTGAGGAAGCCGGTGCCGGTGAAGAGGCCGGTGCTGGTGCCGGCGAGCAGGCCGGAGGCGAGGAAGCGGGAGCCGGCGCGGATGCCGGTGCCGGTCAGGACGCCGGGCAGGGCGTCGAGGACAACTCGGGTCTGACCGAGTCCCGCTGACCTGAAACCGTCGGAGCCGGTCCGACGACGCCGGCCCGGTTCCGCCCCCTTCCTGGCGGACCGGGCCGGCCCACCGGCGCTTCGAGCACCGCCCGGCGGTGCACCGGGCCGGTCCTCCCGCGGGAGGACCGGCCCTTCCGCGTACCGTGCTCGGCCTGCCCTAGCCGACGGCCCTGATCAGCAACAGGGCGATGTCGTCGAGCCGTTCCTCCCCGTCCCGGTGGTGCCGCTCCTGATGAATGAGACTGTCGGCCAGCTCGTCCAGTGGCTGGTCCCCGGCGTCGGCCAGGCGCCGGCCCAGGTCCGCGAGGGCCTCCTCGAAGTCCGTGCCGGGGGACTCGACCAGCCCGTCGGTGTAGAGGACGAGCAGCGAGCCGGGGGCGAGGGCGACCTCCGTCGTCGGGTACACCGCCGAGGCGTCGATGCCCAGCAGCGGGCCCCCGGCCAGGTCCAGGACGCGCACCCGCCCGTCCGGCCGTCTCAGCAGCGGCGGCGGATGACCCGCCCGGGACATCACGGCCCGGCCGTGCGCCGGGTCGAGCCGCAGGTACAGGCAGCTGGCGAACAGGTCGGACCCGAGGTCGAGCAGCAGCCGGTTGGTGCTGCGCATGACCTCCTCGGGCGCCTGGCCCACGGCCGTGTACGCGCGCACCGCGGTACGGACCTGCCCCATCAGCCCGGCCGCCGTGACGTTGTGCCCCTGCACGTCCCCGATCACCGCCGCCGCCATCCCCTGCGTGCGCACCAGGTCGTAGAAGTCGCCGCCGATGTCCATGCCCTGAGTGGCAGGCACATAGCGGCCGGCCGCCTCGATACCCGGCAGCGACGGCAGCGAGTGCGGCAGCAGCGCCTCCTGGAGGCCGTGCGCGAGCCGGTGCTTGGCGTCGTAGAGCAGTGCCCGCTCCAGCGCCTGGGCGATCAGCCCGGCCAGGCTGGTCAGCACCGCTCGCTCCTCCGTCGGGAAGGGGTGCGGCTCGGCGAAGGAGAGCACGCACGTCCCCACCGGCCGTCCCTGGGCGATCAGCGGCAGATAGGCCCAGGCCGCGAACCCGTCGGGGGTGGCGAGTCGCGCCGGGTAGAGGCGCTCCAGCTGTTCCCGCGACTCGAAGAACGCGGGCACGCCCGTCCGCAGCACCTTCGTGCCGGGCATCGGCTCGCTGAGCGGCATCCCGTCGAACTGTTCCACCACGTGCGCGTCCCGGTACCCGCGATGCCCGAGCACGCGCAGCCGGTTCGCCTGCGAGCCCAGCACGACCAGGGCCTGGCTGCCCACGGCCGGGGCGATCTCGTCCGCGACCAACTGCACCACGTCCTGCACCCCGACCGCCTCGGTGAGCGCGCTCGCCAGGTCCAGCACCTGCGACATGGTGACCAGCCGGGACGGCGTCCCGTCGGGCGGCGGTGCGGACCGGTTCATCTCCGACACCGCCCGCGACCTGGTGATCCGGACACTGAGGCCCGTCGTGCTCGGATACAGACGGAACGACAGCCACTCTCCGGGCGGGCGCAGCGCCACGAACGAGGTGGTGTGCTGGCTCAGCAGCGCGGCCCGATAGCGGTCCTCGTACACCGGGTCGTTGAGCCACGGCACCGACGCCCAGAGCTGGGTGCCGAGCAGCCGGCTGACCGGGACGTTCAGCAGCTCGGCCGCCGCCGCGTTGACGAAGCCGACCCGCCCGTGCAGATCCAGCGAGACCAGTCCGTACGGCAGCCGGCTCACCATCCGGGCCGCCTCGACCGTGCCGAGCGTGCCGGCGATCCCGCCCACCAGGGGCGAGGCCAGCATGTCGGTCTCGGGGTGCGGCGGGATGCTGAGCTCGGCCGCCCGCTCCAGCCGCACCGCGAGCCGGTCGCAGGCCGCGGTCAGATGCTCGCGCTCATGGTCGGACAGCTCCGGAGGATGTGCGCCGGGCCAGGTCACGAAGACCGCGCCGTGGACGGTGGACTCGGTGGCCACCGGCACCGCGGCCAGGGCGAACGGGTAGGGCAGCACCACGGCGATGCGCGGATAGTGGCGGGCCATCGCCTCCTCGCCGCCGACCCAGACCAGCCGCCGCTCGCGCGCCGCGTCGGCGACCGGGATCGGCGCGCTCAGCCCCACCCGCTCCCAGGGCGCCGCGAACGCCCGGGGCAGCCCGGCCATCACGGCCATCTCCAGCACCGGCTGATCCGGCGCCATCAGGTACACCGCGCCGGAGTGGGCGTGCACCTCGTCCATCATCGAGGCCAGCGCCAGAGACAGCAGCGGACGGCCGACCTGCGTCCTGGCGGCTGCCGGCGCCTGTGCGGACGACTGCCCGTCGGACACGCCGACCACCTCCTCGCACGGCCGCGCGACCGGGCTCAGGAACAAATCTCCACCCTGGCGGCCCGTCGCGCACGACGAGCGGCACCGGGACGGTCTTACGGTTACCGTCGGTTACAGCCTTCCGGCTCCGCAGAGGGAACTCGCGTACCCCGACCGTCGTGTCCCATGCCGCCGAAGTCGAAGCGCGGCCAGGCGTACGGGCGCCGCGCGTGCGCCCCCGCGCACCCTGATGGCCGGATCTTCGCGCCCACGCAGGGTCACCCTCACGAACAATGGAGCAGACGCTCAACACGACGAGGGGGGCGTACGGCGAGCCGAGGGGGTGGCAGTGATCCGGGTGCTGTTGGTGCATGACGAGTGTCTGGTGAGATCGGTACTGGCGGAGTGGCTGCGGGGGGAGCCTGATCTGGCGGTCCACGACACGTCGTGGCGCGGCGCCCCGGGCCTGGTGCGGTCCGTGCGCCCGGACGTCTGTGCGGCGGACCTGGAGTGCGCGGACTCCTACGGCATCCCTCCGCTGGGCGAACTGTGCCGGCCGGGCCCGGACCGGGCCCGCCCCCGATTACTCGTCCTCTCCACCGCGAACAGGCCCGGACTGCTGAAGCGGGCGGTCGAGGCGGGCGCGCTCGGCTACGTGGACAAGGAGAGCTCGCCGCAGAACCTGCTGCGCGGAATCCGCCGCGTTGCTGAGGGGGAACGTTTCGTCAACGACTCACTGGGCTTCGGTTTCCTCAAGGCTGCCGAGATGCCGCTCACCCGAAGAGAGCTGAGCGTGTTAACCCTCGCGGCCGAGGGAGCCTCCATCGCGGAGATAGCCGGGAGCCTGCACCTGTCCCACGGGACCGTGCGCAACTACATGGCGGCCATCACCCGCAAGACCGGGGCCCGCAACCGCATCGACGCCATCCGCATCTCGCAGGGGCAGGGCTGGCTCTGACCGCCGCCGGGACGGACCGGGCGCCCAGCTGCCGACGAGGTCCCGGTAGAGCGCCGAGGTCCGCAGCAGCTCCTCGTGCCCGCCGTACGCCGTGCTCCTGCCGTCCATGACCAGCACACGGCCGGCGCGGCGGGCCGAGCTGATGCGGTGGGCGACGACCACCAGGGTCCCGCCCGGCCGCGCGGCGAAGGCCCGCTCCGCGCGCTCCTCCGTCTCCGGATCCAGGTGACAGGTCGCCTCGTCGAGCAGGGCGAGTGGGGCGTACGACAGATAGGCCCTGGTCAGTGCGATCAGCTGTCGTTCGCCTGCCGACAGGGCCGCCGGGGCGACCCGCGCCCCGAGGCCGCCGAGCCGGCCGGCCAGCGGGGCGAGGCCGACCGCCTCGGCCGCGGCCAGCAGTTCTTCCTCGGGCACCGGGTCCGGCCGCAGGTAGGCGAGGTTCTCGGCCAGGGTGGCGTCGAAGACGTACGCCTCCTGCGGGATGAGCACGCGCGCGGCGGCCGCCTCCGGTCCGGGCACGGTGTGTCCGCCCACCGTGATCGTTCCCTGGTCCGGCGTGAGGAGCCCGGCGACCAGGGCGGTGAGGGTGGACTTGCCGGTGCCGCTGGGGCCGACGACGGCCAGGTGCGAGCCGGCCGGGAGCGTGAGGTCGAGGTCCTGGACCACGGGGGCACTGGCGGGACCGTAGGCGAAGGTGGCCGAGGTGAGGGAGAAGGCCGGGGGCGTGCCCTCGGCCGGCTCCGGCGCGGGGAGTCCGGGGCCCGGCTTCCCCGTGGGCGTGCCGGTGTCCGCCCGCACCAGCCTGCGCAGCACCACCGTCAGGCGGGAGCCGCTCGTGCCCAGGCCGTGGACCAGATTGCGCAGGGCGGGCAGCAGGGACTGGGTGACGTAGGCGAGGGCACCGACCAGGGCGCCCGTGGTGACGCCGTGGGCCAGGAGCCACGGGGCGGCGGCGAGCAGCAGCACGATCGGCAGCTGGCCGCCGATCGCCAGGGACGCCACGCGCAGCACACCCCAGTGGGCCAGGGCGCGCGCCGCCCGCAGTTCCGCCTCGACCCGTTCGCCGGTGCCGGCGGCGATGTGCGCCTCCGCGCCGGTCGCCGTGATGTCCCGCAGGCCCGGGCAGACGGCGCCCAGCTCACCGGCCAGCGCCTCGTCGGCGACGAGGAACGTCTCCTGCCGCCGGGCGAGCGGCCGCAGGGTCGCCGCGAACAGTGCCACTCCGGCGACGAGGGGCGGCCCGACGACGAGCAGCAGCGGCGGGGCGAGGGCGAACAGGCCGGCCAGGGCACCGGCGGCGGTGAACACGAACGAGCGGGAGACCATCACCAGCCCGGCGAAGGTGTCCCGGGCGATCTCCACCTGCTGCGTGAGCCCCGACAACGACCCCGTGTCACCGGTCCGCACCCCGCGGGAGACGACCCGCTCCACGAGCCGGTCCCGGAGGGGTTCGACCAGCGCGGCGACAGCGGCGTACACCCGCGCGGTCCCCCACGCGCCGACGAGCACACCGAGCCCGGTCACCGCCAGCCAGATCAGCCCGACCTCCGCCCGCCCGCGCAGGAACCCCTCGTCCAGGGCGCGGGCGGGACCGTAGCCGATGAGAAAGGTCTGCCCGGTCTCGAGCACGGACCAGGCGACCAGGCGGAACAGCACCCGGCGGCGGGCCAGCAGGAAGCGCAGGCCCCGGGCGGGGAGACCGGCGTCGGCGGGCGTTCCGTCCTGCCCGGGGGCCTCTTGCCCACGTCGGCTCCGTGCACGGATCCGGCCTGTCATGCCGGCACACCTCCCTGCGCACTGGCGTCCGTACTCGCCGATTCCGTCCCCTCCCCGAACGCCGCCCGGTACGCCGCGAGCCGCCACAGCTCCTCGTGCCGCCCCACAGCCCGCACCCGCCCGTCGTCCAGCCAGGCCACCGCGTCGGCGCACGCCGCCGTCGCGCTGCGGTGGGCGACCAGCAGCCGGGTGCCGCCCGGGCCGTCGCCGAGGAGGGCGTCGGTGATGTGGCGTTCCGTCACCGTGTCGAGGCTGGAGAGGGCGTCGTCGAGGATCAGCAGGCGGCCGCCGTGGGCGAACGCCCTGGCGAGACCGAGCCGTTGGGACTCGCCGCCGGAGCGCGGGGCGTCGGCGACGGCCGTGTCGTATCCGTCGGGGAGGCGGCGCACGAAGTCGTCGGCGAGGGCCGTGCGGGCCGCCTCACGCACGCGGGCGGGGGAGGGTTCCGGCAGGCCGAGGCCGATCGCCTGCTCGACCGTGCCGCCCAGCAGAGCCGGGCGGGCGAAGGCGTAGGCGACGGCGCGACGCAGGTCGGCGTGCGGCAGATCGCGCAGCGGCACCCCGTCGAGGAGCACCTCGCCCTCGTCCGGGTCGGCCAGCCGCCCGGCGAGCGCGGCCAGCAGCGACTTGCCCGCACCGGACGGGCCGACCACGGCCAGTGTCGTGCCGCCCGGCACGACGAGGTCCACGCCGTCGAGCACGACGCGTCCGCCGCGCCGGGCCGTCACGCCGCGCAGCTCCAGCCGGCCGGGCCCGTCGGGCAGCCGGCGTACGCCGAACCCGGTCGCGGGCTCGGCCCTGACCTCCCCGAGACGCCGGGCCGCCGCCCGGGCCCGGGCCAGGCCCGCGAGCCGGCCGACCAGGACGCCGACCCCCGTCGCGAGCACCGCGTACCGCGAGGCCGCGAGGACGTCCCCCACCGACAGCCGGTCCCGGGTGAGCAGCACACCGGCCACGGCGACGACCCCGAGGTGCAGCAGCGGCGCCACGGCGACCGCCTGCGCGGCGGCCCGCCCCTGCACCTGCCACATGCGGTGTCCGGCCCGGGACAGCTCGGGCAGCGGGCGCAGCACGCGGGCGGTCTCCTTGTCCTCCGTACCCGCCGCCCGGACGGTGCGGACGCCCTCGACGGCCTCCGCCAGCGCGGCCGCGATCCGGCCCTGGGCCCGCTGGTACCGGGCCGCGCTCTCCGAGGTGTCACGGGAGACGGCGCGCAGCAGAAGAGTGAGGACGGGGGCTCCGGCGAGGAAGACGGCCGCGAGCCACCAGTCGATCAGGCCGAGCGCGACCACTCCGCCGATCGGGCCGGCCAGCGCGGCCAGGAGTGCGGCCCGGGCCGCGGGGGTGGTCCCTGCCTCGGCCGCGTTGCCGACCAGACGGGCGACGAGGTCACCGGAGCCGAAGCGGTCCGCCGCCCGGGGGCCGACGCCCAGGACGTGCCCGGTCAGCCTCCGGCGCAGCCACGCGGTGCTCCGGGCGTCGACGGTGCCGGTGAGGACGGTCTGCGCCGCGTCGAGCAGGGCGAGCAGCAGCACGAGGCCGGCGCAGTACAGCACCCAGCGGGTCGCCGGAGCCTGCGCCAGCAGAAGATCCAGGGCCCGGCCCAGCGCGGCCGGCAGCAGCAGTCCGGCGCCGATCGCGGCGGTGCTCACCAGACACAGGGCCGCACAGCGGGCCCCGCTGTACCGGGTGGCCGTACGCAGCAGCGTGCGGGCGTGTGCGGCCGCCGGGTCGTCGTCACCACGCGGGGTCATAGGGGCCTTTCGCGGGACGGGAGGGGCCCCGGGCGGCCCTGTCCCCGAAGGGAGAAGGCCGCCCGGAGCCGTACCGCAGACGCGGTCAGAGACAGAGCAGGACGCTCGCGGCGCTGATGCAGGAGAGCAGGCTCACCGTGCTGTTGCCGCCGCCGTCCGTCCGCTCCTCGGACTCGATCGTCTGCAGGTCGAGAAGTGCCATGGTGTGTCCTTCCGTTGGGTGTCCGTCCGTGGTCATCCGTGGGGACGGGGTGGTGTCACGACTCCGCGGGATCGCGGAACCGCGTCAGAGGGGCCGCCGGTTCGGCGGTGGGAGGAACGGCAGGTGGGCGTCGGTCGCCGGGTCGAGGGCCGCGCCGAGCGCCAGCAGGCACCCTGCCGTTCCGGTGGCGAGATCCATGGACAGCCGCATCATCTGGTGGCCGGGGAAGGCCAGTTGGCCCTGGTAGGCCATCGCGAACCAGCCGAGTCCGGCGATCTGCCCGGCCAGCCGGTCCGCGGTCGCGTCCGGCGTGGTGGTGCGGCTGAGGTGCAGGATCATTCCGGCGCGGCCCTGGAAGAGCCCGGGCTGCGCGTAGAAGCGTGAGGTGGCGGCGGTGAGCACACCGGAGCGGGCCGGCTCCAACTCCCCGGCGAGGTCCGGCGCGTGGGCCACCAGGTCGTCGAGGACCATGCCGAGTCCCGCGCTGCCGTCGCCGAGGTAGGGCAGGGTCCGCCAGCCCTCGTCGACCTCCAGCGACCCGCCCTCGCGGGTCACGCAGGACTCCAGGTCCCGGCCCAGTGCCACGGCCGCCGCCTGGAGCCACTCGGCCCGGCCGGTCCACTCGTACTGCCGCAGCAGGAACAGCGCCGGACCGGTCGCGCCCCGCAGCAGTCCGGCGCGCCGCCGGGGCGTGGCGGGGAGCGGCTCGGCGAGCCGTTGCACGAGGATCCGCGCGGCCTCGTCGGCCCGGTCGCGCAGCTCCGTCTCGCCGGTCGTCTCGGCCAGCCGGCCCAGGACGAGCCCCAGTCCGGCCAGTCCGCCGTGCAGGTCGGAGGAGAGGTTCTGCCACCGCTCGGCGAGGATGCCCTCGACCAGGTCCAGCGCCCGCTGCCGGTGCCCGAGCCGGTCCAGGACCAGGGCGACGCCCGCCAGCCCGTCGTACAGGCCGAGCGGCGTACCGACCGGGGCCGGTGCCGTCCGGGTGAGCAGCCAGCGCTCGCCCTCCTCGTACCGCTCGGCGCCGGTCGCGTCCAGCGCGTACAGCACCCCGGCGGCGCCGTGCGCGAGCCCGAGCCCGCCGCCGTCGGAGAACTGGGCGACATCGCCCGGGAAGAGCCGGTCGTCGCGCTCCGGGGTGGCCGAGGCGAGAATCGCCTTGACCATCGAGTCGCGGCTGTACGGCCAGTCGCCGGGATCCACCGGTGCGGAGGGAGCGGCCACCGAACGGCCGGACACCTCCCGCGTGATCTCCGCGACCGCCTCGTCGAGGAACCCCCGCGGCACGTCCGGGAACTGTTCCGAGATCACCTCGGCCAGATGCGCCGCCTTGCCGCGGTCGACCACGAACAGCGTGGTCACGGGCAGGAACAGGGCCAGTCGCAGACAGGCCAGGGCGTAGCGGTCGACATCGGCGCCCCGGCGGTCCGGCGGCGCGAAGAAGCCCGGGTGGGCGACGACCTGGCGGCCGTTCTCCTCGGCCGGGGCCGCTGCCTCGAAGTCCAGGAGGAAGACCGACTCCTCGTCCGGCGCGACCATGATGTTGAAGACGTGCAGGTCGTTGAAGACGATGCCGCGCGCGTGCACCGCCGCCACGGCCTCCTCCACCTCGCGGTGGATGCGCAGCGCCCACGCCGTGTAGGCGGCGACGGCCCCCGCGTCGGGATCCTGGGCCAGCAGCGGATGCCGCTCGGCGAAGAACGAGTTGAGCGGACGGCCCTCCAGGAAGTCCATCACCAGGAACCGGTGGCCGCCGAGCTCGAACCAGTCGCGCACCTCCGGGACCACGCCCGTGCCCGCCACCTGCTCCAGCGCCCGCTTCTCCCGCTCGAGCCGGGCGACCGCGTCGGCCCCGTCCGAGGCGAGCCCCGCGTGCGGCCGGCCCTCCTTGAGGACGACCTTGCGACCGTCGCGGGTGTCGGTGCCCACATACACACCGCCGCCGTTGGAGAAGTGCAGCGCCTTCTCGATGCGGTACGGCAGCTCGCCCGTCGTCGTGTTGTTCCGCGCGTCGAGGTGCGGCTGGAGGAACGCCGGCAGCGTCACCCACTCCGGCACCTGGAAGGACGGCGTCCGCCGGTCCGGCACCAGCTGCCCCGCGCCGTCGCGCACCGCCGGCACCAGCGAGCCCCGCTCGTCCACGACGAACGAGCGCGCGAAGGCGCCGTAGCGGACGTACAGCGGGCCCTCGCCCCAGCGCAGATCGGTGAGGATGTACGGCCCCTCGAACCCCTCCAGCAGCGCGCCCAGCTCGCGCAGCACCTGGTGCAGCTGCTCCTCGTCGGCCGGATAGACGGTGACGAACTTGCCGCTGCCGTCGCGGGGCGCGTACTTGGTGTTGCGCAGGTGCAGCAGGTGCGGGCCGGGCACGAACTTGAAGGGGACGCGCCGCTCGACGCAGTAGTCCCAGACGATCCCGGCGATCTTCTCCGCGTTCGCCCGGGTCGCCGAGGCGTGGATCTTCCAGCCCTGCGCGGGCCCCTGCAGCGGCTCGCCGTCCGGACCGGGCGGCGTCATCGTCAGCCAGTCGCCGATCCGCGCCGTCTCCCACCCCTCGGGCACGGGCCGGCGGGCCGTCTCGTAGAGGTGCGCGGCCGCCCCCTGTGAGGCCTCCTGCCCGCCTCGCGCCAGCCGGTCCGGTGTCTCGTAGAAGTGCCGGTCGGCCAGCGCGTACACCTCGTACCGCTTGTCCATGCGTCCCCCTCCGTGATCGGCACCGAGCTTTCCAGCCACGCGCCGGGCCGGGACAGTCACGGCTGTCACGAGAACAGCGTGCGGAACGCATGGGTAAAGACGTGTTCGGTTCCGTTCGAGCGGAGGCGTCGATGCTGGTCCACGGAACGCCCACAGGGGCTGCGCAGGTGTCGCATAAGCGCTGTAATGGCCAACGTGGTCAGTGAGGGCGCCCGAGAACCCCAAGAACGCAGAACGCGAACGCTGCGTGCCGAAGGTGCCCTCAAAGCGATCGCGGCCGATCAGGAATCGCCGGAACGAGTGCACCGTGTCCTCGAACAGGCACTCGTCTTCGCCGGCGCCGCGTTCGCCGCCCTGTACACGCCCAGCCAGGACGGCGAGCTGCTGCGCCTGGTGGAGTCGGCCGGGGTGCCGAGGACGCTGTACGGACTGCGCGACAGCTATCCGCGCACCGGGCGGTCCCCGGTCGCCGAGGCCCACCGCGGCGGACGTCCCGTCTCGCTGGGCCCCGCGGAACTCGCCGAGCACGTCCAGGCCCGGCGCGTGCCGTCCCGGGACTTCTTCCTGACGGCCCTGCCCGTCCACGGGGACGGCGGCGGCTGTCTCCTCGCCGTGTGCGAGCGCCCCGACGGATTCGACACCGACGACCGCGAGTGCCTGCACCTCATCTCCGAGGCGGTCGCCTTCCCCGCCCCGGCCGCCCCCGCCGAGGCCGGTGAACTGCCGCCGGGCGCGTTCAGCCTCGCCATGGACACCGGCCGCGTCCGGGCCGGCGACGACCTGCTGGACCTGTTCGGCCTGGACCCCGTGGAGTTCGACGGCCGGGTCGAGACCCTGCTCGGCCTGACCGTGCCGGAGGACCTGCCCTCGCTGATGTCCGTGGTGGAGGCCGACCACATGTCCATCGGCGACCGGGAGCTGGAGTTCCGGGTGCTCCAGCCCACCGGACCGCCGAAGTGGCTCCGGCTGCGCGGGCGCCTCCTGCCCGGCGGCGTGGGCCACTCCGCACGGCTCGTGGGCACCGTCGACGACGCCTCCACGCTGCGCTCCGACGTCACCGACGTGGCCCGCGTCCAGCGCCTGGCCACCGCGCTGGCCACCGCCGTCACCGTCCGCGACGTCGGCAAGGCCGTGGTCGCCGCCCTGCGCCGGCCGCTCAGAGCCGACCGCATCGCGCTCGCCGAGCTGGAGAGCGACCGGCTCGTCGTCACGGTCCTCGACCCGCCCGAACCCGAGTCCTGGCCCGAGCTGTGGCGCCGGGAGTGGCGCACCGAATGGCCCGACGCGCCCGTACGCGCCATGCCCACCCTCGCCGCCGCCCTGCGCGAGGGCCGCGCCCGGATCTGGCCCGCCGGCAGCGCCCTGGAACGCGGCCTGTCCGAGGTCGGCCCCGGCGGCCTCGCCGTCCTGCCGCTGCCCGCCGGGAACCGCATGGCCGGGGCCTGCCTGATCGGCTGGGACACGCCGCACGACTTCGGCTCCGACGAACGCGCCCTGCTCACCGCCTGCGCCGGCCTCGCCGGACAGGCCCTCATGCGGGCCCGCGCCTTCGACGCCGAACACGAACTCGTCGGCATGCTCCAGCGCCAGCTGCTGCCCCGCCGCCTGCCCCGCCTGCCGGGAGCCGAGGCCGTCACCCGCTATCTGCCCAGCACGGCGGGGCTGGAGCTCGGCGGCGACTGGTACGACGTCATCCCGCTGCCCGACCACCATGTCGCCCTCGTCATCGGCGACGTCCAGGGCCACAGCGCCGGCGCCGCCACCCTCATGGGCCAGATGCGCACCGCCCTGCGCGCCTACGCCGTCGAAGGACACACGCCGGACGTGGTGGTCTCCCACGCCAACCGGCTGCTCATGGACATGGAGAGCGACCTCTTCGCCACCTGTGCCTACGTCGACATCGACCTGGAGGAGGGCTCCGCCTGGTGCGTGCGCGCCGGGCACCTGCCGCCGGTGCTGCGCTACCCTGACGGCACGACCGAGATCGCGGAGGCCGAGGGCGGCCCGCCCCTCGGTGTGATCACCCAGGCCGACTTCCCCATGAGCCCGCTCCGGCTCCCACCCGGCACCCTGATCGCCCTGGTCACGGACGGGCTCGTCGAGACGCCCGACTCCGACATCGACGAGGGCATGGAGCGCCTCGCCGACCAGCTGGCCGCGTCTTCCCCCGGCGACCTGGGGCTCGTCGCCGACGCCCTCCTCGGCAACGCCCAGCGCAGCGACGACGTCGCCGTGCTCCTCCTGCGCTACGACGGCATGGACCTGCGCCCGCTGCGGGAGAGCTGGACGGTGTGGCGCGTGCCGCAGGCGGTCGGGCACGCCCGCCGCTTCGCCCGGCGCACCCTGCGCTCCTGGGGCGTCACCGAGGACTTCGACGCCGCCCTCCTCGTCGTCTCCGAACTCGTCACCAACGCCCTCGTCCACACCGACGGCCAGGTCCGCATGGACCTCACCCTCATCAACGACCGCCTGCGCGTCGCCGTCGCCGACGCCTCACCCCGCTCCCCGGTGAGACCGACCAGCATCGGCTGGGAGGCCACCGGCGGCCGGGGCGTCCTCCTCGTCGAGGCACTCTCGGCGACCTGGGGCACACTGCCGGTCAGCGGCGGCAAGCAGGTGTGGGCGGAGATGACGCTGGGGCGCTGAACGCCCCGCTCGGATTCCCGGTGACCGGGCGGGTGCTCCGGGTACCCGAGCGACGTCGGACGGGGGAACCGCCAGGAGCCGGGTTGGTCACCGACCGTGTCGGAGTCCGCGCTGGGCGGCATCAATGCCGCGCGCCCCACCACGTGACAGGTGTGAACGGGTCTGCCCCGCAGGCGCGTTGAGAGCCTCGTCCCAGGCGTCACGACCCGCGTTTGTTCGGTTTCTCTCGGGTTACTCGAACAGCAGCGGACCCAGAAGGAAGATGATGAGTCGTGACGTCCATGATCCTGAGTGAGAAGCCCGTCGTCCGTCGGCCGGAGACCGGCTGGTCGAAGGCACGCCGCCTGCGCGGCAAGGCCGCGCTGCGGACCTGCCTCCCCGCCGTCGAGGACCGGGCCACTCCCGGAATCACACGCTCCGGGTCGGAGTGGAACATTGTCAGGGGCGAGGACTGACCGCTCCCCGGAAGGCCGCGCGGTGACGATCCGAGTAACTCCGCGCATCGCCAACCAAAAGAAGTGATGTTCACATCCGCCGGATCACGACTAAGGTGAACCGAATGAAGGCTCTCGTGCTGTCCGGCGGCGCAGGAACAAGACTGAGGCCGATCACACACACGTCGGCCAAGCAACTGGTGCCAGTGGCCAACAAGGCTGTGCTCTTCTACGGGTTGGAGTCGATCGCCGAGGCCGGCATCACCGACGTGGGAATGATCGTCGGGGACACGGCCGCCGAGATCGAGGAAGCGGTGGGTGACGGGTCGAAGTTCGGCCTGAAGGTCACCTACATCCCCCAGGAGCGGCCCCTCGGGCTGGCCCACGCGGTACTGATCGCCCAGGACTATCTCGGCGACGACGATTTCGTGATGTACCTCGGCGACAACTTCATCGTCGGCGGCATCACCGACCTCGTCGAGGAGTTCCGCGACAGTCGGCCCGACGCCCAGATCCTGCTCACGCGCGTGGCCGACCCACGCGCCTTCGGTGTCGCCGAACTCGACCCGTCCGGCCAGGTGATCGGCCTGGAGGAGAAACCCGACCAGCCCAAGAGCGATCTCGCCCTGGTCGGCGTCTATCTGTTCACGCCCGTGATCCACGAGGCCGTGCGCGCCATCGAACCGTCGTGGCGCGGCGAACTGGAGATCACCCAGGCCATCCAGCACCTGATCGACTCCCGTGCCGACGTGCGCAGCACGGTCATCAAGGGCTACTGGAAGGACACCGGCAACGTCGGCGACATGCTCGAGGTGAACCGCATGGTCCTCGAAGCCATGGAGCGCCGCATCGACGGCGCTGTGGACGACGCCTCGCAGACCATCGGGCGGGTGGTCGTGGAAGAGGGCGCCCGGATCGTCAACTCCCGCATCGTCGGGCCCGCCGTCATCGGCAGGGGAACCCTCGTCAGCGACTCCTACGTCGGTCCCTTCACCTCGATCGCGGAGAACTGCCGGATCACCGACAGCGAACTGGAATTCTCGATCGTGCTGCGGGACTCCTCGATCCAGGGCGTCGGCCGGATCGAGTCCTCGCTGATCGGCCGGCATGTCGAGGTGACCCCGGCCCCCAGCGTCCCCAGCGCTCACCGACTCGTCCTCGGAGACCACAGCAAGGTGCAGATCACTTCATGAACCTCCTCGTCACCGGTGCCGCCGGGTTCATCGGCTCCCGCTACGTCCGTGCGCTGCTCGCCTCGGACGAGCCCGACGCGCCGCGCGTCACCGTGCTGGACAAGCTCACCTACGCCGGCACCCTCGACAACCTCGAACTGACCCACCCCCGGCTGGAGTTCGTCCAGGGCGACATCTGCGACGCCGAACTCGTCGACAAGCTGATGGCCGGTGCCGACCAGGTCGTGCACTTCGCCGCCGAGTCGCATGTGGACCGCTCCATCACCGGCGCCGCCGACTTCGTCCGCACCAATGTGCTCGGCACCCAGACCCTGCTGGACGCCGCCCTGCGCTACGACGTGGGCCCGTTCGTGCACGTCTCCACCGACGAGGTCTACGGCTCCATCGAGTCCGGCTCCTGGCCGGAGGACCACCCGCTGCAGCCGAACTCGCCGTACTCGGCCTCCAAGGCCTCCTCCGACCTGCTCGCCCTCGCCTACCACCGCACTCACGGCCTGGACGTGCGCGTCACCCGCTGCTCCAACAACTACGGCCCGCACCAGTTCCCCGAGAAGGTCATCCCGCTGTTCGTCACCAACCTCCTCGACGGCGGGACGGTGCCGCTGTACGGCGAGGGCCGCAACGTCCGTGACTGGCTGCACGTCGACGACCACTGCCAGGGCGTCGACCTCGTCCGCACCCAGGGCCGGCCCGGCGAGGTCTACAACATCGGCGGCGGCACCGAACTCACCAACAAGGAACTCACCGGCCTGCTCCTTCAGTCCTGCGGCGCGGACTGGGACCGGGTGGAGTACGTCGAGGACCGCAAGGGCCACGACCTGCGCTACTCCGTCGACTGGAGCAAGGCCCGCGACGAACTCGGCTACCGCCCACGCCACGACTTCACCACCGGCCTGGCGGAGACCGTCGCCTGGTACCGCGACAACCGTGCGTGGTGGGAGCCCCTGAAGCGGCGCGTCGCCCAGGAGCGCGCATGAGGTGGCTGATCACCGGAGCGGGCGGAATGCTCGGCCACGACGTCGTCGAGGAACTCACCCGGCGCGGCGAGGACGTGGTGGGCCTGGACCGCTCCGCCCTGGACATCACGCGCCCCGAGGCCGTCGGCACGGCGGTGCGGGAGCACCGTCCCGACCTCGTCGTGAACTGCGCCGCGTACACGGCCGTCGACGACGCCGAGACCGACGAGGCCCGCGCCCTGGAGATCAACGGCGACGGACCGCGCCTGCTGGCCCGCGCCTGCGCGGCGCACGACGCCCGGCTGATCCACGTCTCCACCGACTACGTCTTCTCCGGCGACGCCCGCACGGCCCCCTACCCGGAGGACCATCCGACGGGCCCGCGCACCGCCTACGGCCGCACCAAGCTGGCCGGCGAGCGGGCCGTGCTGGAGGAGCTCCCCGGGGCGAGCGCGGTCGTGCGCACGGCTTGGCTCTACGGGGTCCACGGCACTAACTTCGTGCGGACCATGATCGGTCTCGAAGCCCGCCGCGACACCCTCGACGTCGTCGACGACCAGCGCGGGCAGCCCACCTGGAGCGCGGACGTCGCCGAGCGGATCGCCGACCTCGGACCCCGGCTCGGTCCCGAAGCGCACGGCGTCTTCCACGCCACCGACGCCGGCGAGGCCACCTGGTACGAGCTGGCCCGCGAGGTGTTCTCCCTTCTCGGCGCCGACCCGGACCGGGTGCGCCCCACCAGCAGCGCGGCCTTCCCCCGGCCCGCGCCCCGCCCGGCGTACAGCGCCCTCGCGCACGGCCGGTGGCAGGAGATCGGCCTGCCCCTGCCGCGCGACTGGCGCTCCGCCCTGCACGAAGCACTGCCCCGCATCCGCAAGGAAGGTCCCACTTCGTGAAACGCCATGAGTTCCTCCGGGGACTGCACAAAGTCAGCGCCAATCGCAACTACCTGGAGATCGGCGTCAACGACGGGCGCAGCCTGCGCCTGTCCCGTGTCCCCAGCATCGCGATCGACCCCGCCTTCAAGGTGGTCTCGGAGCTGAAGTGCGACGTCCACCTGGTGAAGGCCACCAGTGACGACTTCTTCGCCCGTGACAACCCCCTCCAGCACCTCAAGGGCGGCCGTCACCCGCTGCGCAACCTGCGCCGCGGCCGCAGCCCGATCGGCTACTGGCGCCGCACCACGCTGGATCTGTCGTTCATCGACGGCATGCACATCTTCGAGTACGCCCTGCGCGACTTCATGAACGTCGAGAAGCACTCCGACTGGTCCAGCGTGATCGTCTTCGACGACATGCTGCCGCGCAGCGTGGACGAGGCGGCCCGGGACCGGCACACCAACGCCTGGACGGGCGACGTCTACAAGATCACCGAGGTTCTGGCGCGCTACCGCCCCGACCTGGTCACGATCCAGGTGGACACCGCCCCCACCGGCCAGCTCGTCGTCTTCGGCGCCGACCCGAACAACCGGGTCCTGCACGACAAGTACGACGAGATCATGGCCGAGTACAAGGTGCCCGACCCGCAGAAGGTCCCCGAGGCGATTCTCGAACGGGCCGGCGCGGTACGCCCCGAGACCCTCCTGGAGGCAGGCTTCTGGGGCCCCCTCACCCAGGCCCGCAACCGCGGCCTACCGCGCCGCATCGGCTGGGAGCCCCTGCGCAAGTCCCTGGAGCAGGTGGGCGTCAGCCGCTGACCCCGTTTCGGGTTGCTGTGAAACAGGCCCGGGCGCCGCGCGCCCGGGCCTGCGGCATGTTCCGTGTGCCGCGGGGGTGAGGGCGTCAGCCGTCTCCCCGGCCGGCCCGCAACTCCTCGTAGTACGCACGGCAGGTCTCGTACGACGGGAGCAGGCCCTGGCGTTCCGCCTCGGCCAGGGTCGGGGCCTGTTCGTCCTTCGGGGAGAGGACAGGGGTGATGCCCTCGGGCCAGGCGATGCCGAGCGCCGGGTCGAGGGGGTGGATGCCGTGCTCACGCTCCGGGGCATAGCCGGTGGAGCACAGATAGACCACCGTGGCGTCGTCGGTGAGTGCCATGAACGCGTGGCCCAGCCCCTCGGCGAGGAACACCGCGTGGCGGGTGTCGTCGTCGAGCCGTTCGGCCTCCCACTGGCCGTAGGTGGGGGAGCCCACCCGGATGTCGATCACCACGTCCAGGACGGCACCGCGCACACATGTGACGTACTTGGCCTGGCTGGGCGGCACATCGGCGAAGTGCACGCCACGCAGCACGCCCCGCCGGGAGACCGAGCAGTTGGCCTGGGCCAGGGCCAGATCGTGGCCCGTGGCCTCGCGGAACTCCTCGCCGCGGTACCACTCGTGAAAGCTGCCCCGGTCGTCCGGAAAGATCTTGGGCTCCAGAATCCAGGCGCCCTCTATCCCCAGTGGTCGC
This sequence comes from Streptomyces purpurascens, assembly GCF_045040895.1. Lineage (NCBI taxonomy): Bacteria > Bacillati > Actinomycetota > Actinomycetes > Kitasatosporales > Streptomycetaceae > Streptomyces > Streptomyces purpurascens. Next base: position 8,636,079 of record NZ_CP108341.1, read on the forward strand.
ATGCTGTCACTGCCCTCCGATCCTGATACGGGAAACCACCTTCCGACGCGCGGTACCGACCACCCGCCGCGCCCGTCGCGCCAGCCGCAGCGCGACACCGGGCCCCGGCACCGGCACGACCAGCACCTGGCCGTCGGCGGCGCGCAGCGCGAACGGCAGCCCGGTGAAGCGGGGCCGGTCGGCGCCCGGGGTCAGACACAGAGCCACCCGCCAGGTGTCACGCGAGAGGTCCTTGGCGGGCATCGCCGCCTCCAGCACCGCCCCGCGCCCGTCCGGAGCGGGGGAGAGCGTGCCGGACGCGTCGAGGATCCGGCTCGAGGAGACGAACCTCAGCCGCACCTCGCTGTCGCCCTCGACGTGCAGCGGAAGCGGAGCACGGAAACGGTCCCCGGAGACGGTGACGTCCATCGGCTGCACGCCGCCCAGACCGAGCCGCTTGCCCCGCGCGCCGAACTGCAGGGAGAGGTTGCCGTGCGGCTCCGTCCAGTACGGCAGAACCGGCCGGTCGCCGACGAGTCCCACGTCCGGCGTGGGCCGGGTCGCCCGCGGCGCCGGGCCCAGCCGGCACTCCTTGGTCCAGCCGCCCAGCTTGACCCGCACGACCGCGTCCCAGACGCCGTCACCGGGCAGGCCGGCCGGGTCGACGGTGGCGGTCGCCCGCAGCACCAGCCGGACCTCGCCGTCCCCCACGGGAACGGTCTCGCGCGTGAACTCCACCGGCTGGAAATACTGCGCGGCGCTGGAACGCTCCCGCAGCAGCAGATCGGCCGTGGCCTGCCCGAAGCGGGCGGCGGTCTCCGCGGCCACCCACTCCACCGCCTCGGTCACGTCCTTGGGCGTGTCGTTCAGCGGGGCCGCCTCGGCGTCGGCGGGGAAGGTCATCGGCTCGCCGCCGGACGTGTACTCGGCCGTGAAGCCGATGCTGAGGGAACCGTCCCGCCACTCCACGTGCGCGGGGGCCGCCTTGGGCGCGATGCCGGCCTCCCATTCCGCGAAGGACACGACGTCGTCGTACCGGTCGGCCGCGGTCAGCGCGGCGACGACCTGCTGCGTCGGCTGCAGCCCTTCCGCGACACCGGGACCGAACCGCTCGACGACGACCTCGTGGATCTCCCCGAACAGCTCCTTGCGGTAGTCGTCCGGCAGATTCAGGAAGCGCCGGGCCCGCAGCCGCTCGACCATCTCCACGCGCAGCCAGCGGCGGAAGAGCCTGTCACGCACCGGGCCGGGCTCGGTGTACCGCTCGACGACGTCGAGGGCCTCGCGGAGGTTCTTGAAATATCCGGCGGGGTCGAAGCGTTCGAAGCCGGCGTTGGAGCTGTCGTCCCGCCGGATGTGGTAGTAGCAGACGTAGTCGCTGACCACGGAGACGTTCTCCGCGCGCAGATACGCCTCGGCGATGAAGACGTGGTCCTCCAGCCGCCGCCTGCCCTCGGGAAAGCGCAGGCCGGTGCGGTCGAGGAAGGCACGGCGGATCATCTTGTGCGGGGTGAGGCTGTCGATGAGCGGGGCGTTCTCGACGGTGGCGCGCGGGTGGTTGCGGCGGAACAGCTCCACCGGCACGCCGCGGCCCTTGCCCGCCATCTTGCCCACGACGACGTCGGCACCGTTGGCCACGCCGTAGTCGTACATCCGCTCCAGGGCCTCGTCGCCCAGGTAGTCGTCGTTGTCGACGAACATGACGAACTCGCCCCTGGAGGCGGCGATGCCGACGTTGCGCGGCTTGCCCGACCAGCCGGAGTTCTCCTGGTGGATGACCTTCATCCGGGGGTCCTCGGCGGCGAGCGCGTCGAGCCGGGCCGGGGTGGCGTCGGTGGAGCCGTCGTCGACGAAGATCACCTCGTACTCTTCGGGAGGCAGGGACTGCCTCTGCAGCGAGGTGATGCAGTCCTCGATGTAGATCCCCGGGTTGTAGACGGGGATGATGACGCTGACCTTGACCGGCATCGGGTTTCCGGGCCCCTTCGGGTCGCTTGCCGTAGACGTCCTGTCTTACTGCGTGTTGCCCGATGCTAACCCGGTAGGCAACGCTGCCTCACCTTTCGAGACCTGGCCGTGATCATCTCGGTCGACACGACAACTGAGCTGCGCTGTCTGTCTGTTCGCGGTCAAGTCGGTTCCGGGGCGGAGCGGGCCGCTGCCTCTAGGCTGAGGGCGTGCGTCTGCTCCTCATGTCCGACACCCACCTGCCGAAGCGGGCCAGGGAACTGCCCGCGCCGCTGCTGGCCGAACTTCCGCACGCCGACGTCGTGTTCCACGCCGGGGACTGGGTCGACACGGCCACCCTCGACCTGCTGGAGAGCCGCTGCCGCAGGCTCGTGGCCGTCTACGGCAACAACGACGGACCGGACCTGCGGGCCCGGCTGCCCGAGGTGGCGTACGCGGAACTGGGCGGGCTGCGCTTCGGGGCGATCCACGAGACGGGCCCCGCCCAGGGCCGGGAGAAGCGCTGCGCCGCCCGCTTCCCCGACCTCGACGTGCTGGTCTTCGGCCACAGTCACATCCCCTGGGACACCACCGCCCCGACCGGCCTGCGCCTGCTCAACCCGGGCTCCCCGACGGACCGCCGCCGCCAGCCCCACTGCACCTACATGACCGCCACGGCCGCCGACGGCCGGCTCACCGACGTGGAACTGCACCGCCTGCCGCCGCGCGTGCCGCGCCGGCCCGGGCCGGGCCGGGCCCGATCGCACCGGGAACGGCCGTGACAGCGTCGAAACCGGGGTCCAGTTCCACACCGGTGGCATTCAGGAAGAAGGCCACCATGTGGTACTGCCCCACCAGCATGGCGATCTCGATCAGTTCGGCGTCGGCGAAGTGCTCGGCCAGAGCCTCCCAGGTCGCGTCGGACATCCTTGCCTCGCGGTTCAGCTCGTCCGCCGCCCGGATCAGGTGCCTCTGGAGTTCCGTCCAGCCGGGTGCCTCCGGCCCCTCGGCGATCCGGTCGACGTCCGCGTCCGTGACGCCCGCGGCCCTGGCCAGGGGAACGTGCCGTCCCCACTCGTACCGTGCGCCGGTGTTCCACGCGGTGCGCAGGATGAGTAACTCGCGCAGTTCTTCCGGCAGCCGGCCGCTGAGGAGCAACTGGCCGCCGAAGGGCAGGAACTGCTCGTAGAGATCGGGATGGCGCACGAGCGTGGTGAAGATGTTCGGGATCCGGTCCCCAGGGTCGTGGGGTGCGATGGCCAGCAGTTCCCGGGTCCGTGCGTCCCACTGTTCTTCGGGGAGCGGCAGCAGTCGTGGACGGGGCTGCCGGGCGGCTTCGTCGCGCTGTGACATGGCGACCTCCAGTGTCCGAGGGGCTCACCCTAGGAGACTGACTGAACGCTTAACAAGTGAAGGTCGGAAGGCTCACTGGGCCGGGTCCAGAAGGATCTTGCGGACGCCGTCGGAGCGGCCCGCGAACAGTTCGTACGCCGCAGGGCCGTCGGAGAGGGCGAAGCGGTGGGAGACCACGACCTCGGGCTGGATCCGGCCGGCACGGGTGAGGGCGATCAGGGGAGGGAGTTCGTAGTGCACCGAGCACAGCCCGATGGCGAACTCCAGTTCCTTGATCTGCGCCAGTCCCATGTGGAAGGGGAACGCCTTGTTCTGGCTGACCCCGATGACGCTGACCCGGCCTGCCTGCCGGACGGCCTTGAGGGCGAGCTCGATGGTGGCGTCGGAGCCCACGGCCTCCACCACGGCGTCCGGCCCGCGTCCAGCGGTCAGGTCCCGGACGGCCGACCGCGCGTCGTCCCCCTCGACCGGTTCGACGCCCAGACCTGAGGCGAAGTCGCGGCGCTCCGCGACCAGGTCCGCGCCCAGCACCCGCGCCGCGCCCATCGCGAAGGCGGCCTGGGCGGCCATGAGGCCGACCGGGCCGAGGCCGATGACCAGGACGGTCTCGCCGGGCTGGATGCGGGCTCGGCGGCAGCCGTACCAGGCGGTGGGGGCGTTGTCCGTGAGGACGACGGCGGCCTCGTCGGAGATGTCCTCGGGCACGTGCACCAGATTGACGTCGGCGTAGGGCACGGCCAGGACCTGGGCCTGGCTGCCCGGGAGCTGCGGGCTCACTCCGTAGCAGAGCTCCGTGCTCGACTTGGCGCGTTCGCACCGGGCGGTGAACCCGGCTGCGCACGACCGGCAGTGCGCACAGCCGGCAGAGGCGGGCACCAGAACCCGGTCGCCGGGCTTGAACCGGGTGACCTGGCCGCCGGTGTCGGCCACCACGCCGACGCACTCGTGTCCCGGTGTGTAGCCCAGTTCCGGGCTGAACGCGTTGCCGCCGTAGATGTGCAGGTCGCTGCCGCAGATGCCGGCCGTGGTCACCTGCACCACCGCGTCGGTGGGGCTGGTGACGGCCGGGTCGGGGACATCCCCGTAGCGGATGTCGTGACGGCCGTGGTAGGTCAGTGCCTTCATCGGTTCTCTCCCTCCCTTCGGCCGGTCAGTCCGCGATCTTCAGCACCAGCTTGCCGTGGTTGTCACCACGGAACAGCCGCATCAGGGTTTCGGGAAAGGCCGCGACCGGGCCGGACACTACATCCTCCAGGGACTTCAGCCGGCCCTCCGCCCGCCACGTGGCCATCTGCGCGATGCCCTCGGCGTACCGTTCGGCGTAGTCGAACACCACGATGCCCGTCATGGAGGCGCGGTTCACCAGAAGTGACAGGTAGTTGGCGGGGCCCTGCGGCTTGGTGCTGTTGTACTGGGAGATCGCGCCGCACACGACGACGCGGGCACCGCGCGCCAGCCGCAGCAGCACGGCGTCCAGAACGTCTCCGCCGACGTTGTCGAAGTACACGTCGACGCCGTCGGGGGCGTGCTCGCGCAGCGCCTTGCGGACGTCCTCGCTCTGGTAGTCGATCGCGGCGTCGAACCCGAACTCGTCCACCACCATCCGGCACTTGGCCTCGCCGCCGGCGATGCCGATGACCCGGCAGCCCAGGATCTTGGCGATCTGCCCGACGACACTGCCGACGGCCCCGGCCGCTCCGGAGACCACGACGGTCTGCCCGGGCTCGGGACGCCCGACCTCGATCAGGCCGAAGTAGGCCGTCAGGCCCGACATGCCGAGCGTGCCGAGATACGTCGGCAAGGGGGCCGCCGCCGGGTCGACCCTGGTCACGTCGCGTCCGTCCGACACGCAGTACTCCTGCACGCCGAACGAGCCCGACACATGGTCGCCGACCGCGAAGCCGGAGTGCCGGGAGGCGATCACCCTTCCCACCGCGCCGGCGCGCATCACCTCGCCGATCTCGACCGGGCGGATGTAGGACCGGCCCGCGTTCATCCAGCCGCGCATCGCGGGGTCGATCGACAGACAGAGCACCTGTACCAGGAATTCCCCGTCGCCCGGCTGCCCGGCCGGCTCCTCGACGTGCTCCCAGTCGGTGGGCCGCGGTTCTCCCACGGGGCGTGCGGCCAGGCGTATCTGGCGGTTGATGGTGCTCATCTCCGGCGGCTCCTTCGACAGTCGAACCGACATTCCCAAGTTCATACCGGCTAGTCGGTATGGAGGGGGAGCGTACGGGTGCCGCGCGGTCCGAGACAAGAGGGGACCCGGTGCGATCTACGGCTCAGGACGGATGCCTCGCGGAGCCCGACGTTGCGAGCAACCCGGGTCAGTGGCGGATCGGACGCGATGAGCAGATCCGCGGCTCGCTCGCGCCGAACGTCGTCGAGGACTGCCGCGAAGGTGGTTCCAGCTGCGGAGCGTGACCCCCGACCTGCCCGGGAGGCAGGATGACGAACACCAGCTCGGCCGGCGGCCACCACGACGACGGAGTCGCCGGCAGCCCAGCGCGCGTACCTGGCCCGCACCACGGAACTCGGTGACGTTGCCGGGCTGGACCCCGCGACGCTCGAGGAGACGGTGGCGCGCGGGCGGTTCGTCCGACGTCCGGTGAGTCCGCCGCGCTACTCCTGTCCTGGGACCGCCATCTCCCCGAGGAGCGCCCAGTCGTCCTGCGGAATCGTCGCGTTCACGATGCGTGGCGTCTCGGCCAGATGGGGCGGCAGCGTCTGCTGCGCGGCCTTGAAGTGCGCGGACTGCACATGGGCGGCCCCGGCCTCGTCGTCGCGGAAGGCCTCGACCAGGACGTACTCCGTCGGCTCGTCCACGCTGCGCGACCAGTCGAACCACAGACAGCCGGGCTCGGCGCGCGTCGCCCGGGTGAAGTCAGCGGTGATCTCGGGCCAGCGGTCCGCGTGCTCGGGACGGACTCGGAACTTGGCGGTGATGAAGATCATGGGATTCCCTTCGCTGATGTGCTGACGGCGACACGATCGTACGAACCCGGCTGAATGGCGACGTGACCGGGAGCGGCACGGGTCATCAGGAGGAGCGGTGCGGGTGCACCGCTCCCTCCGTGGTGGTCAGTGGGGCGCCGCTGCCGCCCCAGCGCAGCGCGACGATCTCGGCGGCGACGGACACCGCCACCTCCTCGGGTGTACGGGCCCCGAGATCGAGGCCGACCGGTGAGCGCAGCCGGGACAGCTCGTGCTCCGTGAGGCCGGCCCCGGCCAGCTGTCGCGCCCGGTCGGCGTGGGTGCGGCGACTGCCCATCGCCCCGATGTACGCGGCCGGCCGGCGCAGCGCCTCCTGGAGCAGCGGCACGTCGAACTTGGGGTCGTGGGTGAGGACGCAGATCACCGTGCGCGCGTCGGTGTCCGTGTCGCGCAGATAGTTGTGCGGCCACTGGGCGACCACCTCGACGCCCGCGGGGAAGCGCCGGGGCGTGGCGAAGACGGGGCGGGCGTCGCAGACGGTGACCCGGTAGCCGAGGAAGTCCCCGATGCGGGCCACGGCCGCGGCGTAGTCGATCGCGCCGAAGACCAGCATCCGTGGCGGTGGGGCGAAGGACTCCAGGAACACGCTGACGGAGTCCTCACGGCGCTGCCCCTGCGGCCCGTAGTGCCGTAGACCCGTCGCGCCCAGAGCGAGCTCGCCGCGGGCGTCGGCGGTGACGGCCGCGTCCAGGCCGCTCGTGCCGAGGGTGCCCGAGACCCGGTCCGGCCAGACGGCGAGCGCCGCCCCGCGCGGCGCCGGGCCGTCGGTCACCGTGGCGAAGGTGACCGGCTCACCCGCGGCGACGGAGTCGGCGACCGCGCCGAAGGCGGGATTCCGCTCGGGCGTGACGGGACGCACGAGCAGCGTGATCTCGCCGCCGCAGGTCAGGCCGACGGCGAAGGCGTCCTCGTCGCTGTAGCCGAAGGTCTCCAGACGCGCCTCGCCGCTCGTCACGACGTCCCGCGCCAGCTCGAACACCGCGCCCTCGACACAGCCCCCGGACACACTCCCCACGACCTCCTCGCCCGGGCCCACCGCCATCGCCGCGCCCGGGGCGCGCGGCGCGCTGCGGCTGACCTCGACGACCGTCGCGAGGCCGAACGGAAGCCCGGCCCCGTACCAGCGGCCGATCGCCGGGAGGATGTCACGCACGATCCGCTCCTTCCACACACCGCACCGGGTACCCCGGAAGGCCCCTAATTCCGTTGTGGCCCCTCGGCCTCTTCTGCTGCACTGCACAGGACAGCGACGTCACCGAGTCCCGAGGAGCAGCAGATGCGCACTGCGTTCATGTCCCCCCAGCCAGGAACGGACCTCTCTCCGAAGGACATGACGCTTCGTGCACGTGCTCAACCTTGGAATCCTCGCCCATGTCGACGCCGGTAAGACCAGCCTGACCGAGCGGTTGCTCCATTCGGCCGGGGTGATCGACGAGATCGGCAGCGTCGACGACGGGAACACCCGTACCGACACCCTCGCGCTGGAGCGGCAGCGCGGCATCACCATCAAGTCCGCCGTCGTCTCGTTCCCCCTCGACGGTGTGACGGTCAACCTGATCGACACCCCCGGCCACCCGGACTTCATCGCCGAGGTGGAGCGTGTGCTCGGCGTGCTGGACGGCGTCGTGCTCGTCGTCTCCGCCGTCGAAGGAGTGCAGGCGCAGACACGGGTGCTGATGCGGACGCTCCAGCGGCTGCGCATCCCGACCCTGCTCTTCGTCAACAAGATCGACCGGCGCGGCGCACGGTACGAGGAGGTGCTGCGGGCGATCTCGACCCGGCTGACACCCGCGATCGTGCCGATGGGAACCGCCACCGGCCTCGGCACGCGCCGGGCTCGCTTCACGCCCGGTCCCGTCCCGGCCGCGCTCGACGTCCTCGCCGGCCATGACGACACGTTGCTGTCCGCGTACGTCGAGGACACCGTCACGGACGCCCTCCTGCACACCTCCCTCGTCGCCCGGACCCGGGAGGCCCTGGTCCACCCCGTCTTCTTCGGCTCCGCCGCCACGGGCGCCGGTGTGGACGCGCTCCTGGCGGGCATCGAGGAACTGCTGCCCCCGGCCGACGGGGACGCGGAGGGGCCGCTCTCCGGGACCGTGTTCAAGGTCGAGCGGGGCCCGGCGGGGGAGAAGGCCGCCTACGCCCGGCTGTTCTCCGGCACCCTGCGCACCCGCGACCGGATCCCGTTCGGCACGGACGGCGCCGAAGGCCGGATCACCGCGATCAGCGTCTTCGGACAGGGGACGGACACCCGGGGCGACGCCGTCGTCGCCGGACAGATCGCCCGGCTCTGGGGGCTCGGCGACATCAGGATCGGCGACGCGATCGGCGAACCCCGCAAGGCGTACGAGCACGTCTTCGCCCCGCCCACCCTGGAGACCGTCGTCGTCCCGGGCCCGGACGTGAACAGCGGCGCACTGCACCTCGCGCTCACCCAACTCGCCGAACAGGACCCGCTGATCGGCCTGCGCCACGACGAACGGCGGCAGGAGACCTCCGTGTCGCTGTACGGCGAGGTGCAGAAGGAGGTCATCCAGGCCACCCTCGCCGAGGAGTACGGACTCGGCGTCACCTTCCGCGAGACCACGCCTCTGTGCGTCGAACGGCTCGTCGGCACGGGCCAGGCCGTGGAGTTCAACAAGAAGAACGCCAACCCGTTCCTCGCGACGGTCGGCCTGCGCGTCGATCCCGCACCGGTCGGCTCCGGCGTCGCCTTCCGGCTGGAGGTGGAGCTCGGCTCCATGCCGTACGCCTTCTTCAAGGCCGTCGAGGACACCGTGCGCGAGACCCTCGACCAGGGCCCGCACGGCTGGCGGATCCCCGACTGCACGGTCACCATGACGCACAGCGGCTACTCGCCCCGCCAGAGCCACGCCCACCAGGGCTTCGACAAGAGCATGTCGAGCACCGGCGCCGACTTCCGCGGTCTGACCCCACTGGTGCTCGTCGAAGCGCTGCGGCGGGCCGGGACCCGGGTCCACGAGCCGATGCACCGCTTCCGTGTCGAAGCCCCCGCGGACACCCTCGGCGCGCTGCTGCCGGTGCTGGCCGCGCTCAACGCCGTACCGCAGACGACCGAGACCCGGGGCGCCGGATGCGTCCTGGCGGGCACGGTGCCCGCGGCGCGGGTGCATGAACTGGAGCAGCGGCTGCCCGGGCTCACCCGCGGCGAGGGCGAGTTGGAGAGCGTCTTCGACCACTACGCGCCCGTCACGCACGGCACGGTTCCGAGGCGCCCGCGCACCGACCACAACCCGCTGAACAGGAAGGAGTACTTGTTGAATGTGACACGAAGGATGGCCGGATGACGTGTGCGGGCCGGCCGAGCGGGAACTTACTCCAGAGTCAGGGGTGTTGACGGTGTCCTGAAATGGCCGGACTGTAGTGGACATGCCAATTATTCGGGCACGTCTCCTGGTTGTCCTGGCTGTCCTCTTCGGCTCCGTGACGGTGGCGGGCGTCCCGCCCGCCACCGCCGCGCCCCCTCCCGGCTCCCTCTGGTTCGACGACCCGACCGTCACCGTGCGGAACGGCCGCTTCACCGACGCCTCCGGCCGCGAGATCGTGCTCCGCGGCTACAACGTCTCCGGCGAGACCAAGCTGGCGGAGAACGGCGGCCTGCCCTTCGCCTCGGTCGCCGACGCGAAGAAGTCGGCGACCGCCCTGCGCGCCCTCGGCGGCGGCAACACCGTCCGCTTCCTGCTCTCCTGGGCCTACGCCGAGCCCGAGCGCGGCAAGGTGGACACGGCCTACCTCGCCGCCGCCACCGACCAGATGCGGGCCTTCCTCGACGCCGGCATCCGCGTCTACCCCGACTTCCACCAGGACCTCTACTCCCGGCACCTGTTCGACGCCGACAGCTGGTACACCGGCGACGGCGCGCCCCAGTGGGCGGTGGACGCCGGGAACTACCCCGACGAGTCCTGCGGGATCTGCCTCTTCTGGGGGCAGAACATCACCCAGAACGAGGCCGTGAAGCGCGCCTCGTACGACTTCTGGCACAACGCGCACGGTGTGCAGGACGCCTTCCTCGCCACCGCCGAGAAGACCATGGCGTACGTCCGGCAGCACCTGGACGCCGACCGGTTCAAGGGCATCGTGGGCTTCGACCCCTACAACGAGCCGCACGCGGGCGTCTACGACTCCGGGCAGACCAGCCGGGCCTGGGAGAAGGACGTGCTGTGGCCGTTCTACGAGAAGTTCCGGGCCCGGATGGACACGGCCGGCTGGCGGGACAAGCCCGCCTTCGTGGAGCCGAACCTCTTCTGGAACGCCAACCTCGACTTCCAGAAGCAGGAGGGCGGCCTGCTGGACGCCGGCACGCTCGGATCGCGCTACGTGTTCAACACCCACTTCTACGACCAGAAGGCCATCTCGGGCGTCTTCATGTGGGGCAAGGCCGCCGACGGCCAGTACGCGAACGACTTCCGCACCGTCCGCGACCGGGCGGCCTCCGCGCAGACAGCCGCCGTGGTCAGCGAGTTCGGGCACCCGCTGGCCGGCAACGTCTCCGACAAGGCGCCGACCGTCCTCAAGGCCATGTACCAGGCCCTCGACTCCCGCCTGAAGGGCGCCGACTGGTGGTCCGACCCGGCCGCCTCGGGGCCCGTGCTCTCCGGCTCGCAGTGGCAGTGGGACATCTACAACGGCCGGCACCGCGAGCTGATGAACGGCAACCCCGACAAGGTCCTCACCACCGGTGACGCCTGGAACGACGAGGACCTGTCCGCCGTACGCCTCGACGACTCGGGCAAGCCCGTGCTGCGCCAGGACGCCAGGCTCCTGGACCGCCTCTACCCGACCGCCACGGCCGGCAGAACGGTCGGCTTCACCTACGAGGACCGCTCCCGGGACGGCTCGACGACGCTGACCTGGAACCCGGTGCCGAGTTCCCTGTCGAACGTACAACGGCTAGTGGGATCGGGGCAGTACGGGCTGCTGCTGTGGCGCTCGGACGGCGGCTCGGCGCCCACCGAACTGCACCTGCCGGCGAGCTTCCCGACCGCGTCCACCACGGTCGTCTCCGACCTGGGCACCGCCCATGCCCCGCCGGCGTACACCTCGACGACCCCGGTCGGCGTGGCGCAGGAGCCCGGCGGCACGGGAAGCCGCCGCCTGCTGCTCACCGCGCCGGACTCGGGCGTCCTGCACTACGCGCTGGTGACCAACGGGGCGACGGCCCCCTCGGCGGACCTGCTGAAGGCGGCCCGCTCCGAGCTGGCGACATGGGCCGCGAAGGAGGTCGACTAGCCGGCCGGGCTCGTCCAGCCGGCCTCCACATGGCCGAGCCGGACGCGCTGCGGGTGGTCTCCGACCGGCACGGACACGACCTTCTTCCCGGTGGCGAAGTCGATGGCCGTGACCTGGTCGGAGCCGCTCTCGGAGACCACACAACTTCTGCCGTCACCGCTGACCGTGGCCCAGTAGGGCTTGGCGGCGGTGACGAGCGGGCCCTCCTGGAGGGTGGCGCGGTCGACGACCGTGGCGTAGTCGTCCATGGTGCCCGCGACGCAGAGCTTGCGGCCGTCCGGGCTCATCGAGAGGCCGTGGTGGCGGGAGTCGTTGACGAACGTGGTGCGGTCGTCGCTGGTCGCCGGGTTCTTCGGCAGGGTCTTCGTGCGGGTGATCTTGTCGGTGACCAGGTCGTACTCGAAGAAGCCGTTGAAGAACGACACCTGGAAGTACAGCTTCGACTCGTCAGGCGAGAACACGGCCGGCCGGACCGCGTCCGAGTGGTCCTTGAGACCGATCGCGTCCAGGCGCTGGCGCATGTCGATGACCTTGACCTGCTGGTACGTGGTCGCGTCGATGACGGTGATGCGACGGTCGCCCTTCGTCCAGTCCAGCCACGGGGCGTCGGTCTGCGTGTTCACCTCGCCGATCGACATGTTGTAGATGTACTTGCCGTCCTTGGTGAAGATGTTCTCGTGCGGCTTGTCCCCGGTGGCCGCCTTGCCGAGCTGTTTGCCGGTCTCGATGTCCAGCACGTGCACGGAGTTGCCGGTCGACGCCGACACCGCGACCCGCTTGCCGTCGGGGGAGACCGCCATGTGGTCGGCGCGGAAACCGGACACCGGGAAGCGCCAGTTGATCCGCCCGGAGGCGAGGTCGATCGAGACGACGTCGGCGAAGCTCGGCCGGGAGACCACCACCGACTTCCCGTCCGGCGTGGAGTACATGTCGTCGACGAACTGGTCGTGGCCCTCGCCGACGCTGTTGCGGATCGTCATGAAGGCGATCCACCGGATCGGATCGGCGTTGATCTCCGCCATCCGCTCGTCCTTGTCGGGGACGACGTCGATCCGGCCGATCTTCGCGAAGTCGCCGGTGGACCTGATGACATCGGCGGTGCCTTCCCAGTTGTTGCCCACGAACAGCACCTCGCGCAGCGCGGCGGAGGCGGCCGGGGCGTCCGCGTGGGCAGCGGTCGCGGGGACGGTGAAGGTCAGGGCGAGGGCGGCGGCTACGGAGCACAGGTGCCGTCGTCGGAAAGCAGGCATGACTGCTCCTTGGAATCTGAACACACGTGGTTTCAGAATGAACTTACTGAAAAGTAAGGAAGGGGTGGCCTTCTCCACAAGAGCGCGTGCACGACAAAATCGGTGTTCGAACCACGAAGGGAGAGCCGGTGCCGGGCAGACTCAGAGCGCCGACCGGCCGCTACGGCGGCAAGACGGCCGAGGAGCGGCAGGCCGAGCGGCGCCGGCGGTTCCTCGACGCCGCGCTTCAGCTGTTCGGCGACACCCCGGGCTTCCGCTCCACCACGGTCGCGGCGCTCAGCGAGGCGGCCGGACTGTCCACCCGCCAGTTCTACGAGGAGTTCCGCACCCTGGAGGACGTGCTCGCCGCGCTGCATCTCCAGGTCAACGGCTGGGCCGAGACAGCGGTCCTGGAGGCCGCGGCGGCATCCGCCGAACTGCCGCTGGTCGAGCGCGCCACGGCGATCTTCCGCGCCTACGCCGGGAACCTCGCGGCCGATCCGCGCCGGATCCGCATCACGTTCGTCGAGATCATCGGCGTCAGCCCGCGCCTGGAGGAACAACGGCTCGCCCGCCGGGCCGGCTGGGTCGGCCTCATCTGCGCCGAGGCCGAAGCGGCCGCAGCGCGCGGGGAGGCCGCACCCCGCGACTACCGCCTCGCGGCGACGGGCTTCATCGGCAGCGTCAACGGGCTGCTGCACGACTGGAGCGCCGGGTGGGTGGACGCGACCCTGGACGAGGTGGTCGAGGAACTGGTCCGGCAGCTGCTGGGGATCCTGCGCCCGCCGGGCTGGACTCCCCGGACGTGAGTCAGACCCGTGTCCGGCCGCGTCCGCCGGTGGGCGCCCCCGGGAAGGCCCGCCGGTAGTCGCCCGGCGACACCCCGAGGTGCTTGAGGAAGTGGTGACGGAGGTTGTTGGCCGTGCCGAGGCCGCTCAGTTCCCCGACCTTCTCGACCGGCAGGTCCGTCGACTCCAGCAGTGACCGGGCGCGCCCGAGCCGCTGGTCGAGGAGCCACTGGAGAGGTGTCGTCCCGGTCGCCGCCTGGAGGCGCCGGTAGAAGGTACGCGGACTCATCGAGGCCCGCCGCGCCAGATCGGCGACCGTCAGCGGCCGGTCGAGGTTCGCCCTCGCCCACTCCAGGACGGGAGCCAGCCCCTCGTCGTCGCTGGGCGGCACCGACAGCTCGATGAACTGCGCCTGCCCGCCCGGCCGGTGGGCGGGCACCACCATGCGGCGCGCCAGCTGGTTGGCGACGTGCGCGCCCAGATCGCGCCGCACCAGATGCAGACACAGGTCGAGGCCGGCGGTGAGCCCGGCGCTGGTGAGGACATCGCCGTCGTCCACGTACAGCACCGACTCGTCGACCTGCACCTTCGGGTACCGCTCGGCCAGCCGGTCGGTGTGCATCCAGTGGGCGGTGGCGCGGCGTCCGTCGAGCAGCCCCGCCTCGGCGAGCGCGAAGGCGCCGGTGCACAGGGACACCATGCGGGCACCCGCGTCATGGGCGCGACGCAGGGCCGTGACCAATCCCTCCGGCAGCGGCCTGCCCTCGTCGACGCAGGGGTCGGGCACCGAGGGCACGATGACCGTGTCCGCGTCCGCCAGGTCGTCGAGTCCGTAGCGGGTCCGCAGAGTCAGTCCGTGGCCCTCCGCGCCATCCTGCGCCCGCGACCCCGTCCCGCAGAGCCGCAGGTCGTACCAGGGATCGGCCAGATCCGGCTGCGGCTTGCCGAACACCGTGCAGGGGATGCTCAGTTCGTACAGATCCCACGACGGGACCCCGATCTCCTCGGTCACGACCACGGCGACGGAACCAGCACCCATGCCCCGAAGCGTATGGCAGGAATTTGGTGGACGCCGTCACCACTGTCACTGTTCCCGATCTTCGCGCCCTGCGAGCGTTGCCGTACGTGATCACGCATCACCTACGTACGCTTCACGAGGAGTTGGGCATGAACGCAGAACAGCAGGCCGTCACCGTTCTCGGACTGGGCTCGATGGGCTCGGCCCTGGCCGCCGCGCTGCTGGACCGGGGCCACCCGACCACCGTCTGGAACCGGTCCCCGGACAAGGCCCGGCCCCTGGTCGAGCGTGGCGCCCGCCTGGCCGCCACGCCCCAGGAGGCGATCGATGCCTCCTCACTGACCATCGCCTGCGTGCTGGACTACGAGGCGCTGTACACGGTCCTCGACCCGGCCGCCGTCGACCTCGCGGGCAGAACCCTGGTCAACCTCACCTCCGGCTCTCCCGAGCAGGCCCATGAGGCCGTCAAGTGGGCCGGGTCCCAGGGGGCCGACTACCTCGACGGCGCCATCATGACCACCCCGCCCGGCGTCGGCGACCCCGCCATGATGTTCCTGTACAGCGGATCCCGGCAGATCTTCGAAACCCACCGCCCCACCCTGACGGCCCTCGGCGACCCCCTGTACCTGGGCACCGACCCCGGCCTCGCCTCCCTCTACGACGCCGCGCTGCTCGGCCTGATGTGGTCCACCATGACCGGCTGGCTGCACGGCACGGCACTGGTCGGCGCCGAGGGGACGCCCGCCGGCGACTTCACCCCCGTCGCGATCCGCTGGCTGACCGCCGTGGCGGGCTTCCTCACGACGTACGCGCCCCAGGTGGACGCGGGCCGCTACCCGGGCGACGACGCCACCGTCGACGTGCAGATCGCGGCCATCGACCACCTCATCCACGCGGCCGCGGCCCGGGGCATCGACAACGCGCTGCCCGAGCTGCTGAAAACCGCGATGGAGAAGGCCGCCGCGGCGGGTCACGGACAGGACAGCTACGCCAGCCTGATCGAGGTACTGCGGCCCCCGGCGCGGGACTGAGCGGACTAGCCCGACACCAAGACCACGAGGTTCACCGCCGCCACCAGCGTGACTCCCAGCAGCAGAGCGGCCAGCAGCCGCGCGCGGAGCCCGCGGTACACCGCCTCGTACTCGCCCCGCAGTTCCTCCCCGCGGCGGACCGTCCGCTGCCACGAGGCACGGGCGAGGGCGAGGTGCTCCGCGGCGAACAGCCGTTCCACCTCCCGCCGTTGAGCATCGGGCAGCCAGTCGAGTCCGGCGGCGAAGCGCTCGGCGGCCGTGCGGGCCTCCTCGCGCGCCGCGGCGGCGAGCAGATGGCCCTCGACCTCGTGATGGAACGCCCGCAGGTCCACAGGGAGGCCCTCCCTCGCGGTCACCGGAGCGTCAGCTCCCTCTCCGCCGCCGCGACCTCCGCATGATGCAGGTCGAACGCCGGGGACTCGCTGCGGATCCGGGGGAGGGCGACGAAGTTGTGGCGGGGCGGCGGGCAGGAGGTGGCCCACTCCAGGGAACGGCCGTAGCCCCACGGGTCGTCGGCCGTGACCTGCTCGCCGTACTTCGCCGTCTTCCAGACGTTGTAGAAGAACGGCAGCATCGACATGCCGAGCAGGAACGAGGAGATGCTCGACACCGTGTTGAGCGTCGTCAGGCCCTCCACCGCCAGATAGTCGGGGATCCTCCGCTGCATGCCCTCCGCGCCGAGCCAGTGCTGGACCATGAACGTGCCGTGGAAGCCGATGAACAGCGTCCAGAAGGTGATCTTGCCGAGGCGCTCGTCCAGCATCTTGCCGGTGAACTTCGGCCACCAGAAGTGGAAGCCGGAGAACATCGCGAACACGACCGTCCCGAAGATGACGTAGTGGAAGTGGGCCACCACGAAGTACGAGTCGGAGACGTGGAAGTCGATCGGCGGCGAGGCCAGCAGCACACCCGTGAGCCCGCCGAACACGAACGTGATCAGGAAGCCCATCGCCCACAACATCGGCGTCTCGAACGACAGGCTTCCGCGCCACATGGTGCCGACCCAGTTGAAGAACTTCACACCGGTCGGTACCGCGATCAGGAAGGTCATGAAGGAGAAGAACGGCAGCAGCACACCGCCGGTGACGTACATGTGGTGCGCCCACACCGTCACGGACAGACCCGCGATCGCGATCGTCGCCCCGATCAGACCCGTGTAACCGAACATCGGCTTACGGGAGAAGACCGGAATGACCTCGGAGATGATGCCGAAGAACGGCAACGCGATGATGTACACCTCTGGATGCCCGAAGAACCAGAAGAGGTGCTGCCACAGCAACGCCCCGCCGTTGGCCGAGTCGAAGACATGGGCGCCGAACTTGCGGTCCGCCTCCAGGGCGAACAGCGCGGCCGCCAGGACCGGGAAGGCGAGCAGGACCAGCACACCGGTCAGCAGCACGTTCCACACGAAGATCGGCATGCGGAACATCGTCATGCCCGGGGCGCGCATGCAGATGATCGTGGTGATGAAGTTGACCGAGCCGAGGATGGTGCCGAAGCCGGAGAAGGCCAGACCCATGATCCACATGTCGGCGCCGATGCCCGGGCTGCGGACGGCGTCCGAGAGCGGGCTGTAGGCGAACCAGCCGAAGTCGGCCGCGCCCTGCGGGGTGAGGAAGCCGCCCACCGCGATGAGCGAGCCGAACAGGTACAGCCAGTAGGCGAACATGTTCAGCCGCGGGAACGCCACGTCGGGCGCGCCGATCTGCAGCGGCATGATCCAGTTCGCGAAGCCGGCGAACAGCGGCGTCGCGAACATCAGCAGCATGATCGTGCCGTGCATCGTGAACGCCTGGTTGAACTGCTCGTTCGACATGATCTGCAGACCCGGCCGGGCCAGCTCGGCGCGCATGAACAGCGCCATCACGCCACCGATGACGAAGAAGGCGAACGACGTCGCCAGGTACAGCGTGCCGATCGTCTTGTGATCTGTGGTCGTCAGCCACTTGAGGTGCCTCATACCCCGCCTGTGTCCGAGCCCCGCCCGGGCGTCACACTGCGCGGACGCGACGAGAATCACGAAAACGGGTGTGACGATCGACAAGGTGCCGGACACGAACGGGACATGAGCAACGACGAGATCTTCGCCGCTGCCTACCGCGAGCACTACTGGGCGGTCAGCCGCTATGTCGCACGGCGACTGGAGGGGCGGGCCGGTGAGGTGGAGGAAGTGGTGGCGGAGGTGTTCACGGTCGCCTGGCGGCGCCGGGCCGACCTGCCGCCCTCCCCGCTGCCCTGGCTGTACGGCGTGGCACGCAACTGCCTGGCCAACGCGGTACGCGGCCACGGACGCCGCCGCCGGCTCGTCGACCGGCTCGGCAACGACGACACCGCGCACGGGCGGCACATCGCGATGGGCCCCGAGGCCGACACACCCGGCGCCTGGGTCCACGAGGCACTGTCCCGCCTCTCCGCGGCCGACCAGGAGGTGCTGCGCCTGACGGCCTGGGAGGAACTCGGCGTCGACGAGGTCGCGGTCGCCCTCGGCTGCGGCAGCCGGGCCGCCGCCATGCGGCTGCACCGGGCCCGCCGCCGCCTGAGAACCGAGATCGACCGCATGGCCCCCGAGCGCGCCAAGGCCGACGCGCACTCCGTGGGAGGGCCGGACGATGACTGACGCGTCCTCCACGACGACCGAAGGCCTGCCCGGTGGGCGCCGCGCCTACGCTGCCCACGGCTGCGCGAGGAGCGGGGACATGACGGCCGGTGAAAGCCGGCCCGGTGCCTCGTATCCGCCGTCGCCGACGGGCCGTCGGCGCGTCCGGCGTCACGCCCGCGCCGCCCACGCCTCCTCCCCGGGCGCGGCTCCCACGGCGGGCGAGACCAGTGCCCCGTGCCGCCTGCCCGCCGCCCGCATGACCGCCCCGAAGGAACACGGCCATGGCTGACGAACTCGAACTGCTGCGCAGCGCCAACCCGGTGCCGCACGACGGCCCCCACTTCGGCGACGGCCCCCTGGACCACGACGCGGAGCGCCGGCTGGAGCGTCTGCTGCGTGAGCGGCCCTCCGGCCGTCTGCGGGACAGGCTGCCGCCGGGCCCGGGCCGGCCCCGGCTGGCGTGGGGGCTCGTGGCCACGGCCGTCGTCGCCGGCCTGACCCTCACCCTCGTGCTGAGCGGCCCGGACACCGCACCGGCGGTCGCGGCCCCCCGCCCATTGGTGGTGCAGACCGACTCCACCCCCGTGCCCCTGGACCGGCTGGCCGAACGTGCCGAGCAGGCCGCGGCCGACGGCACGCCCCGCCTGCGCAAGGGCACGCACGTGCAGTCCTGGAGCTTGGGCATGTCGGACGACAAGCCCCCGATCACGCTGCCCGAGGAACGCATCGTGCGCTGGCGGGCCGATGCCAGCCACACCGCGCTCGTCGTGGCCACCGACCCGCGGCATCCGGGCCGCCCGGTCCTCTCCGACGCGGGCGGCGAGCCCCACCTCGTCGACGACGGGCACGTCATCAGCGACCGGACCTACCCGCCGAGCTGGAGCGACGCACCGCCCCAGTCTCCTCCGCCGAGCGACCCCGCACGGCTGCGCGCCTATCTGACGGAGGCCCAGTACACCGACGGGCCGCTGACCACGCCCCAACTGCTGGACGCCGTCGAGGTACTGCTCGACCACTGGACCCTCGGCGCACGGGAGACCGCGGCGCTCGTCCGGCTCCTGGCCGACGCCGAGGGGCTGCGGCCGGTCGGCCAGGTGACCGACCGGCTGGGCCGGCGCGGCCAGGCGTACGTGTACGACGGCTCCGGCGTCCGCCACATGCTGATCACGGACCCGGCCACCGGTGCCGTCCTCGGCCTGGAGAGCACCTTCACCGCCGACGAACCGGAGTACGGCGTCAAGAAGGGCGCCGTCATGTCGTACAGCGCCTGGATGCGCTGATCACACCCCGGGCAGACCGAGCTGCCGGGCCGCGGCGTCCACGGTCTGCTCCAGCAGCGTGGCGATCGTCATCGGGCCGACCCCGCCCGGCACCGGCGTGATCAGCGAGGCCCGCTCCACGGCGGAGTCGAAGTCGACATCGCCCACGTTGCCGGCGTTGTACCCGGCGTCGATCACGACGGCGCCGGGCTTGATGTCCTGGCCGCGGATCAGCCGGGGCCGTCCCACCGCGGCCACCACGACGTCCGCCTCGCGCACGGCCGCGGACAGGTCCCGGGTGCGCGAGTGGCAGTAGGTGACCGTCGCGTCCCGGGCGAGCAGCAGCATGCCGACCGGCTTGCCGAGGATCGCGCTGCGGCCCACGACCACGGCCCGCTTCCCGGACGGGTCGACCCCGTACTCGTCGAGCAGCCGCATGATCCCGCCGGGCGTGCAGGACACGAAGCCCGGCAGGCCGAAGCTCATCGTCGCGAAGGAGGCGAAGGTGACGCCGTCGACGTCCTTCCCGGGCGCGATCGCCTCGAACGCGGCCCGCTCGTCGATGTGCTCGCCGACGGGGTGCTGGAGGAGGATGCCGTGCACACCGGGGTCGGCGGACAGTGCCTCGAGCGTGCCGACGAGTTCCCCGGTGGTCGTGGCGGCGGGCAGCGTCACCTGCCGCGAGGCGATACCGGCCTTGCGGCAGCGGTTCTGCTTCATACGGACGTAGGTGACGGACGCGGGGTCCTCGCCGACGAGCACCGTCGCGAGACACGGGGCGGTGCCCGTTTGCTCGGTGAGGTGCGTCGCGCGCTTTCCGGCCCGCTCCACCATCTGCCGGGCGAGCGACGTGCCGTCCATGAGCCGTGCCTTGGACATGATCCACTCCTGGGCTGGGGTGCTGCTTCGCCCAGGCGCACGGCATCCGGCTCCGCGGGGCCGCTCCCCGGTGGTGCTCCACCTCAGCGCCAGTCACGGCCCGGCCCCACCCTGACGCTGTCGCTCCTACTCGTCCCAGGCCTGGATCAAGGTCTGATCGGTGATCTTGCCGCCCCGCAGCGAGATCATGGACTCGGACAGGACGCGCACGCCGTCCGCGTACTCGCAGCTCTCGCTGTAGGCGGCCTCGTCGCCCTGGACGACGCACCGCTCCATCTTGTGCGTCATGTCGCGGCTGTAGACGTCCTCCAGCATCCGGCCGATCTCCTCCCGGCCGTGCAGGACCTTGGGGTGGCTGGGCTGGGTCGTGCGGTCCACGATGCGGAGCTCCGCGTCGTCGGCGTAGAGGGAGAGCAGGATGTCCGGGGTCTGTCCTTCCACGCCCCGGCGCAGGGTGTCTCGGTCGAAGGCGGAGTCTGCCGCGGTTCCCATGATGACCTCCTTCGCAGGGCCGCGACCCGACGGGGAGCGGGCCGCGAGAAGCCTCACCCTTGAGCCTCCTCCCGCCCGCCGGGCTCGGCAAGCGCAGCCGGGCCACCGGCCCCGACACGACGGCTCAGCCGGCCGCGGCCAGGAACTGGGTCGCCGCCAGCTCCGCGTAGAGCGGGTCGGAGGTCACGAGTTCGCGGTGGGTGCCGACGGCCCGGACCCGGCCCGCGTCCATCACCACGATCCGGTCGGCCATCGTCACCGTCGACAGCCGGTGCGCCACGACGAGAACCGTGGTCGTACGGGCCACGTCCGCGACGGTGTCCCGCAGCGCCGCCTCGTTCACCGCGTCCAGCTGCGAGGTGGCCTCGTCGAGCAGCAGCAGCCGGGGGCGGCGCAGCAGGGCGCGGGCGATGGCGACGCGTTGCCGCTCACCGCCCGACAGCTTGGTGCCGCGGTGCCCGACGAGCGTGTCGAGCCCTGCGGGCAGCCGTGCGATCAGGCCGTCGAGACGGGTCGTCTTCAGCACTCGCGCGAGGGCGTCCTCGTCCGCGTCCGGGTTGCCCAGCAGCAGGTTGTCCCGCAGCGAGCCCGACAGGACCGGCGCGTCCTGCTCCACATAGCCGATCGCGGCGCGCAGTTGGGGCAGATCCCAGTCGGACAGGTCCCGGCCGTCCAGGGTGATGACGCCGGAGTCGGGGTCGTAGAACCGCTCGATCAGCGAGAAGACGGTGGTCTTGCCGGCGCCGGACGGGCCCACGAACGCCGTCATGCCCTGCGCGGGCACGGCGAACGTCACGCCGTGGTGGACGTACGGCAGGTCGTCGGCGTAGCGGAAGCGGACGTCGTCGAAGGCGAGGGCGGCGGGCCGGGCGTCGGGGGAGGGCAGCGGCGCGAACCGGGCGGACGGCTCGGCGGGCAGGAGCAGCGCCTCCTGCATGCGGGTGAGGGCCGCGGCGCCCGTCTGGTACTGCGTGACGGCGCCGACGACCTGCTGTATCGGCGACATCAGGTAGAAGACGTACAGCAGGAACGCGACCAGCGTGCCCACGTCGACGGCGCCGGTCGCGACGCGGGCGCCGCCCACCGCGAGCACCGTGATGAAGGCGATCTGCATGGAGAGCCCCGCCGTGTTGCCCGCGGCAGCCGACCACTTGGCGGCCCGCACGCTCTGCCGCCAGGACTCCTGCGCCGCCTCGTGCAGCGTGGCCTCCTCCCGGTGCTCGGCACCGGACGCCTTCACCGTGCGCAGGGCGCCGAGGACCCGCTCCAGCGAGGCACCCATGACACCCACCGCGTCCTGCGCCCGCCGGCTCGCCTTGTTGATGCGCGGCACGATCACGCCGAGGATCACCCCCGCACCCGCGATCACGGCCAGCGTGACGCCCAGCAGCACGAGATCCACCAGGCCCATCATCACGATCGTCGCGACGAGGGTGAGACCGCCCGTGCCCAGACCGACCAGCGAGTTGGTGGTGACCTGGCGCAGCAGCGTGGTGTCGGAGGTGATGCGGGCCATCAGGTCCCCGGGTTCGCTGCGGTCCACGGCCGTGATCCGCAGCCGCAGCAGATAGGACGACAGCGCGCGCCGCGCCCCGAGCACCACCGACTCGGCGGTGCGCTGCAGCACGTACGAACCCAGGGCGCCGACCACCGCGTTGGCCAGCACCAGCGCCGACATGGCCAGCAGGGCTCCGGTGATGGCCCGGTCGTGCGACAGATCGTCGATCAGGCCCTTGGCCACCAGCGGCAGCAGCAGCCCGGTCGCCCCGGTGACCAGTGACAGCACGGCACCGGCGAACAGGGACCGGCGATGCGGCCGGACGTATCCGAGGAGCAGCCGCCAGGGGGGCACGGCGGTATCGGTCTCTGCGATGCTCACGTCGCTCCTTCGGCGTCGGGCGGAGCGTTCAGGCTACGGCGCGGGGCTCGTACGGTGCCCGGCTTTTCGGCGGTGGGCGAACTCGTGATCATGCGTCTGAGGTGGCCGATCCGTGCCCCTTACCGATCAGTCGCGCGTAGGGTCGGAAGGGACGGACCCCGGCCGACGAAGGAGTCAGCGCCATGGCGCAGGAAGTACGCGGTGTGATCGCACCCGGCAAGGACGAGCCGGTGCGGATCGAGACGATCGTGGTGCCCGACCCCGGCCCCGGAGAGGCGGTCGTGCGCGTCCAGGCCTGCGGGGTGTGCCACACCGACCTGCACTACAAGCAGGGCGGCATCAGCGACGACTTCCCGTTCCTGCTCGGCCATGAGGCGGCGGGCGTGGTCGAGGCGGTCGGCGACGGCGTCACCGACGTCGAGCCCGGCGACTTCGTGATCCTCAACTGGCGTGCGGTGTGCGGAAAGTGCCGGGCCTGTCTGCGCGGGCGGCCCTGGTACTGCTTCGACACCCACAACGCCGGGCAGAAGATGACCCTCGCCTCGACCGGCCAGGAGCTCTCCCCGGCCCTCGGTATCGGCGCCTTCGCCGAGAAGACGCTGGTCGCGGCCGGGCAGTGCACCAAGGTCGCCCCGGACGTCGCCCCCCAGGTGGCCGGGCTGCTCGGCTGCGGCGTCATGGCCGGCATCGGCGCCGCGATCAACACCGGCAACGTGGGCCGTGGCGACACGGTCGCCGTCATCGGCTGCGGCGGCGTGGGTGACGCGGCCGTCGCCGGGTCGCATCTGGCCGGAGCGGCGCGGATCATCGCCGTCGACATCGACGACCGCAAGCTCGAGACCGCCCGGACGATGGGCGCCACCCACACCGTCAACTCACGCGAGACCGACCCGGTCGAGGCCATCCGCGAGCTCACCGGCGGATTCGGCGCCGACGTCGTGATCGAGGCGGTCGGCCGCCCGGAGACGTACAAGCAGGCCTTCTACGCCCGCGACCTCGCCGGCACGGTCGTCCTCGTCGGTGTGCCCACCCCGGACATGAAGCTCGAACTGCCGCTGCTCGACGTGTTCGGCCGCGGCGGATCGCTCAAGTCGAGCTGGTACGGCGACTGCCTGCCCTCCCGCGACTTCCCCATGCTGATCGACCTGCATCTGCAAGGGCGCCTGGACCTCGGGGCGTTCGTCACCGAGACCATCCAGCTGGACGAGGTGGAGAAGGCGTTCGAGCGGATGCACCACGGCGACGTGCTGCGCTCGGTGGTGGTGTTCTGATGACCACCCGAGTCGAACGCCTCGTCACCTCCGGCCAGTTCAGCCTCGATGGCGGTACCTGGGACGTCGACAACAACGTGTGGATCGTCGGCGACGACCACGAGGCGATCGTCATCGACGCCGCCCACGACGCCGACGCCATCGCCCGGGCCGTCGGGGACCGCCGGCTCACGGCCATCGTGTGCACCCACGCCCACAACGACCACATCGACGCCGCCCCCGCCCTCGCCGAGCGCACCGGGGCCACGATCTGGCTGCACCACGACGACCTGCCGCTGTGGAAGCAGACCCACCCGGACCGGGAGCCCGACGCCTGGCTGGTCGACGGCCAGACGATCGAGGCCGGCGGCGCCGACCTGCGGATCCTGCACACTCCGGGGCACGCGCCCGGCGCGGTGTGTCTGCACGAGCCCGGGCTGGCCACCGTCTTCACCGGCGACACGCTGTTCCAGGGCGGCCCCGGCGCCACCGGCCGGTCCTTCTCGCACTTCCCGACGATCATCGACTCGATCCGCGACCGGCTCCTCACGCTGCCGCCCGAGACGAAGGTCCTGACCGGCCACGGAGACCCCACGACCATCGGTGCGGAGGCCCCGCAGCTGCAGGAGTGGATCGCCCGCGGCCACTGACCGCGTGCCGCCACGACACACCCGCGGGAAAAGACGACAGAAGATGTCCGGCTTACCCGTCACTCTCGAAGCACCACGCATTCACGGCAACGGGAGGTCGGACATGTCAGCTCCGCTGAAGGGCAAGGTCGCACTGGTCGCCGGGGCGACCCGGGGCGCCGGACGGGGCATGGCGGTGGAACTCGGCGCGGCGGGCGCCACCGTCTACGTCACGGGACGCAGCACGCGCACCCGCCGCTCGGAGTACGACCGGCCCGAGACCATCGAGGACACCGCCGACCTGGTCACCGAGGCCGGCGGCCAGGGCATCGCCGTCCCCACGGACCATCTCGACCCGGCGCAGGTCCGCACCCTCGTGGAGCGGATCGACGGCGAGCAGGGCCGCCTCGACGTCCTCGTCAACGACATCTGGGGCGGCGAGAAGCTCTTCGGGTGGGACGTCCCGGTCTGGGAGCACGACCTCGACAACGGCCTGCGCCTGCTCCGGCTCGCCGTCGAGACACACGCGATCACCAGCCACCACGCCCTGCCCCTGCTGCTGCGCCACCCCGGCGGCCTGGTCGTCGAGGTCACCGACGGCACCGCCGACTACAACGGCGACAACTACCGCGTGAATTTCTTCTACGACCTCGCCAAGACGTCCGTGCTGCGCATGGCCTTCGCCCTCGGCCACGAACTCGGTTCGCGCGGCGCCACAGCCGTCGCCCTCACTCCCGGCTGGCTGCGCTCGGAGATGATGCTGGACGGGTTCGGGGTACGGGAGGAGAACTGGCGCGACGCCCTGGAGCGTGTCCCCCACTTCGCCATCTCGGAGACCCCGCGGTACGTGGGCCGGGCCGTGGCCGCGCTCGCCGCCGACCCGGACGTGGCGCGCTGGAACGGCCGGTCCCTCTCCAGCGGCGGACTCGCCCAGGTGTACGGCTTCACCGACCTCGACGGCAGCCGCCCGGACGCCTGGCGCTATCTCGTCGAGGTCCAGGACACGGGCAAGCCGGCCGACACGAGCGGCTACCGCTGAGCCACCCCCGGGGCTGTACGGTCGGCCCATGACGGACACCAGGCGCTTCGAGGGGTATGGGGTTCTGATCACCGGCGGGGCACGCGGCATCGGTGCCGCCACCGCCCGCCGGTTCGCGCGGGAGGGCGCACGGGTCCTGGTGGCCGACCAGGACCCGGCCGCGGTCACGCGGACCGCGCGGCTCCTGAGGGACCAGGGACTCATCGCCGAGGGGCGCGCGTGCGACGTGGCCGACCGGGCGGCGGTCGAGGACGCCGTCGCTCACGCCGTGGACACCTTCGGCTCGCTCGACGTGCTGGTCAACAGCGCCGCCCACTGCTCGCCCGACGTGCCCCTCTTCGAGGACGAACCGGACGAGTCGTGGGCGCGCGACCTCGACGTCACCCTGTCCGGCGCGTACCGCTGCTGCCGTGCCGCGCTGCCGCACCTGGCCGCCTCCGGGCGCGGCGCCGTCGTCTCGATCGGCTCCGTCAACGGCCTGCAGGACTTCGGCAACCACGCCTACAGCGCCGCCAAGGCCGGCCTGGGATCCCTGACCCGCACCCTCGCCGGTCACGCCGCGGCGCGCGGTGTCCGCGTCAACCTGGTGGTGCCGGGCACCGTCCGCACCACCGCCTGGGAGGGCCGCGACGAGGACCTGGAAGCGCTGCGCCGGCTCTACCCCCTGGGCCGGGTCGGCGAACCGGAGGACATCGCGGCGGCCGTCACCTTCCTCGCCTCCCTCGACGCCTCCTGGATCACCGGCACCACCCTGACCGTCGACGGCGGCCTCACCGCCGTCAACACGGCCTTCCACGACGCCCTGCGCCCATAGCGGGAACCGGCCCCTCGCGGCAGCGCCTTCCGCCCGGCTGTGCGGTGAGGTATGTCACCGTTTCGTCGCAGGCCGGACCCCCGCACAACCGAAGCCGCCCTTCGCCCGTCTAGCTGGCAGAACACCGCAGACCAACTCCGCGAAAGGGCAGGACGAGCCATGGGGGACGTACGCAGACGGGGAGCCGTCGCACTCGGGATCACCGGCCTGGTGGCACCGCTCACACTCGCGCTCGGCGCCACCCCGGCGCAGGCGGCGAGCTGCACCACGCAGACCGGCCCGTACCAGAAGCAGGTGGAGAAGTTCCTCGGCCGTCCGGTCGACGGAAAGCAGTCCGCCACCGACTGCAAGGCCATCCGCGCCTTCCAGACCAAGCACGGGATCTCCCCGAACATCGGCTACGCCGGGCCCGTCACCTGGGGCGTGATGGACCTGATGCAGAAGCAGAAGGCCGTCGGGACGAACCCCAACAAGGACGGCAAGTGCCCGGTGAACAAGGGCCGGATCGCCTGTGTGAACCTGACCCTCCAGCTGAGCTGGATCCAGGACGGCAAGAAGCTCGTCTACGGTCCCGTCCCGGTCCGCACCGGCCGCGACGGCAACGAGACCCGCACCGGCCTGAAGAAGATCTACTGGCGCAACATCGACCACGTCTCGTCGATCTACGACGTGCCGATGCCCTACGCCCAGTTCTTCGACGGCGGCCAGGCCTTCCACTCGGTCGGCATCAGCGTGTGGAACCCGCCGGGCTCGCACGGCTGCGTCAACATGACCAAGACCGACGCCAAGAAGTACTGGTCGCTGCTGAAGAAGGGCGACGACGTCTTCGTGTACGGCCGCAAGCCGGGCACCTGATCCCAGGCACCCGGCCCGCTCGGGCTCCTACCGGGGCGCGTCCCCGAAGTCCGGGATCTCCAGCCGCACCCCGCCCTGCCGCGCGGACTCGTGCGCGATGATGCCCGGCAAGGTGTAACGGGCGGCCACCCACGCGTTCACCGACGGCAGGGTGCGCGAGTTGACGGCCGTCACGAAGTCGTCCACCAGGAAGTGGTGGCTGCCCTCATGGCCGTTGTGCAGGTTGTCGAACTCCCTCGGCAGCCGCTCCCGGTCGTGCACGGGCGCCGACCCGGAGGTGAAGGCGGCCCGCAGCTCCGGCGCGATGTGCTGCAGCGACGGGTCGTCGGGAGCCATGGTGGGCTTGGGCTCCAGCAGTTCGCTGATGTCCTTCACCCCCTGCTTGTCCTGCCACAGGGCGACCGTGGCGAGCTGCTCCATGCTCGCCTCGGTGCCGAAGAAGCGGAAGCGCGACTCCCGGATGTGCGAGGGGTAGCCGACCCGCCGGAACTCGTTCGTACGGAACGAGCCGCCGCCGGCGACCTCGAACAGCGCGGTGGCGTTGGAGAAGTCGTTGCCGAACTGGCTGATGTCCTGGTCGAAGACGCCGTCGCCCCGGTCGTCGACGACACCGATCGCCGACACGCTGACGGCGTGCGTCTGCCAGGCGCCCAGCACCCCGCCGATCGCGTGCGTCGGGTACAGCAGCGGGGGATAGCTGGCGGTGGCCTTCCAGTTCTCGCCGCCGCTGTACTGGTAGGCCTCGTAGAAGCCCAGGTCCATGTCGTGGACGTAGTCGCCCTCGGCGTAGAAGAGCCGCCCGAAGGCGCCCTCGGCGATCTGGTTGCGGGCGTGGACGGTCGCCGGGTTGTACTCGCTGGTCTCGCCCATCATGTACGTCAGACCGGTGGCCTTGACCGTGTCGATGATCGCCGCGATCTCCTCCGTGCTGATCGCCATGGGGACCGCGGAGTACACGTGCTTGCCGGCGTTGAGGCCCTGGAGCACCAGCGGGCCGTGCGTCCAGCGCTGGGTGAAGATCGCGACCGCGTCGACGTCCTCCGACTCCAGCATGGCCTGGTACGACGGGAAGGAGCCGGCGAGGCCCTGCGCGGCGACGAGCTGTTCGGCCCTCTCGGGCAGCAGGTCGGTGACGTAGACGTCGCTGACGCCCGGGTGGGCCTGGAACAGGGTGGCGAACTGGCCCGAGAACTGTCCGGCGCCGACGATGCCGATGGAGAACGTCATATGAGGCATGCCCTTCACTGTGCGGGTGATCACTGCGAGAGGATCAGGTTGATCTGGTCGTTGGTCTGGTCGAGGCTGCTGACCGGCTTCCCGTTGCCGTAGACGTCCTCCATCGCCGGCTGCATGAGCGCCGTCATGTCCGCGGAGTAGCTGGCGATCGGGTACGAGAACGTCCGGAAGCGCTTCTTGTCGGCCACGGGCTCGGTGAAGGACGAGACGTCGATGCCCTTCTTCCGGTACGCGGCGACGGCGGCCTCGGTCCCGGCCGCGGTGGCGGGGAAGACGACGCCGTACTTGCCGACGACGGTCTGGCACTTGTCGGAGGCCAGATACGCCACCCACTTCTTGGCGCCCGCCTTGTTCCTGGAGGCCTTCGTGACGGAGTCGGCGAGGCCGTTCATCATGGTGGCGCGCTTGCCGGTCGGCCCGACCGGCGTCCGGGCGGTCTTGATGTCCCGGCCCTTGAAGCCCGTGTAGGTGGAGATCATCCAGGCCCCGTCGAACGCGGTGGCCGCCTTCCCCGCCGCGACCTGCGTGTTCTGCTGGTTGGACTGGATGTTGTAGTCCGACAGCGGCGGCATGTAGCCCTTCTTCGCCAGGCCGAAGTACCACTCGACGACCGACTGGAAGGTCTTGCTGTCGTACTGGTACTTCGTGCCCCAGCGCGCCTTGTTGAGGTAGTTCCACCCGGCGGAGCCGGTGAAGGGGCTCCACTGCGTCTGGCCGTCGCCGAAGCCGCCGCCGCCCGTGGCCAGGCCGTACACCTTGACGTTGTTCTTGTCGAAGCCCGGTTCGTCGCCCCGCTTGCCCTTCCTGTCGACCGTGAGATGGGCGATGGCCTTCTCGAAGGTGCCGCCGTCCTTCGGGTTCCAGGACAGCTCGCCCAGCTGCTCGGCGGTGAGCCCGGCCTCCTCGGCCATCTTCGAGTTGTAGAACAGCGCGACGGTGTCCCAGTCCTTGGGAGCGCCGTAGCGGTGACCGTCCTTGCCGATCCAGTTGGCGGCGAGGCCCGGCTGGTAGTCGGAGTTCTTGATACCGAGGTCGTCGAGCGGTTCGAGGACCTTCAGATCGGCGAACTGGCCGAAGTTCTGGATGTGGTCGGTGAACACGTCCGGAGCGGTGCCCGCGATGAACCCGGCGGTGAGCTTGGTCCAGTAGTCGCTCCAGCCCAACTGCGTGATCTTCACCTTCAGTCCGGGGTTCTCCTTCTCGAACCCCTTGGCACAGGCCTGGTAGGCGGGCAGCTGGTTGGCGTCCCACAGCCAGTACGTGACCGTGTTCGCGGAGGATCCGGCCGCGCCTCCTTGCGCGCATCCGCTGACCAGGGACAGCGCCAGCGCTCCGGTCGCCGCGACGAGCGTACGAATTCGCATCACAGTCCCCTTACTTGATCCCGGTGAAGCCGATGGAGCTGACGATGCGGCGGGCGAAGCAGGCGAACAGCACCAGCATCGGCAGCGCGGCGATCAGCGTCGCCGCCATGAGCCCGGACCAGTCGACGCCGGTCGCCGGGGTCTGCGCCCGGAAGACCGCCAGCGCCACGGTCAGCACGCGCGAGCTGTCGCTGTAGGAGACCATCAGCGGCCAGAAGTAGTCGTTCCAGGAGGTGATGTACGTCAGCACGCCCAGCGTGATGATCGGCGTGGACGCCATCGGCAGCACCACCCGGAAGAAGATCTTGATCTTCCCGGCGCCGTCGAGCAGCGCGGCCTCCTCGACCTCCTGGGGGATGTTCATGAAGAACTGCCGCAGGAAGAACACCGCGAACGGCGTCATGAACATGGTGGGCAGCGCGATACCGAGGAGTGTGTCGATCAGGTGCAGTTGCTTGATGAGCACGAAGTTCGGCAGCAGCGTGAAGATGGCCGGCACCATCATCCCGGCCAGGAACAGCCCGAACACCTTGTCCCGGCCCCGCCAGCGCAGCCGCGAGAACGCGTACGCGGCCATCGCGGAGAAGAAGATCTGACAGCCGGTGATCAGGGTCGAGACCAGCACGGAGTTGAGCAGGTAGCGCCAGAAGTCGAGCCCGCCGCCCGCGCCGCCCTGTTTGACGGCCTCCTCGGCCGACTGCATCCCCAGGGCCCGCTCGAATCCGCTCGTGGTGAGGTCAACCGGCAGCGGGTTGGTCGGGTCGGCGTTCAGGCCCGCGTTGGTGGAGAGCGCGGTGCGCAGGATCCAGTAGAACGGCAGCAGGGTGATGAGGACGATCAGCCCCATCACGGTCCAGGCGGCGGCCCGCCCGAAGGGGAACTTGCGCCGGACCGGTCGCAGGGTCGTCGGCGTCGTTGTCGTCACGGTGGCCATGTCGGTGTCTCCCTTCCGTCAGCCGAGGTCGGTCCGGCCGGCCCGGGTGAGCCGGTACTGGAGGACGGTGATCGCGCTCAGCACGACCAGCAGGGCGACGGACATGGCCGAGGCGTAGCCGAACTGGAAGCGCCCGAAGGCGGAGCCGTAGATGTAGAACTGGAGCACGTTGGTCGCGTTCGCCGGACCGCCCGCGGTGGTCACCGCGACGGTGTCGAACACCTGGAACGACCCGATCACGGTCATGATCAGCACGACCGCGAGCACCGGCCGCAGCAGCGGCATGGTGATCCGCCAGAACATCCGCCACTCACTCGCGCCGTCCACCCTGGCCGCCTCGTACATGTCGTTCGGTATCGCCTGGAGACCGGCGAACAGCAGCAGGGCGGTGTATCCGACGTGCCGCCACACGTTGATGAGCGCGATCGTCGGGATCGCCCAGGTCTCGTCGGCGAGGAACGGGATGCGGTCGGCGCCGAGAGCGCTGATGATCTCGTTGCCGATGCCGAGCTGCGTGTCGAGGATCCAGAGCCAGACGAGGCCGGCCACGACGTTCGACATCAGGTACGGCGTGAGCACGATCCCGCGCAGCATCGCCGACTGGGTCAGCCGCTGCAGCAGGACGGCCATGGCGAGCGCCGCGACCGTCTGCACGCCGATGTTGATGACGACGTACTCGACGGTGACCCACAGCGAGTCCCAGAAGATGGGGTCGTTGACCATGCGGACGTAGTTGTCCAGGCCCACCCACTCCGCCGGCGTCAGCAGGTTGAAGCGGGTGAAGCTCAGATAGATGCCCCGGAGCGTGGGCCAGAGCAGGAAGACCACGAAGCCGAGCAGCGCCGGCGCGATGAACACCGCGGCCAGCCGTCCGTCTCCCCGGTTGTCCCCCACCTCGGTCCGGCGTGTCCTGGGTTTGCTGCGTGCCTCCGCGGCGCCGCCCGCGGGCAGACGCGACGGAGGACTGCTGGAGGCGATGGTCATCGGGCGACTCCCTCGCATACGGCGGCTCGTCCTCTGGCGGGACTTACTTTTGGTGCGAAACAATTGCTGCGTCAAGGGGTGCGCAAACATCTTTTCCCAGGAACCATCATCGCCTTAGAGTGGTCATGTTGGTTTCGGTGCGAAAAAAAGGCTGAGGGGAGTCGGACGTACATGACCGCAGGCACCGCCGGCTGGCTGCCGCTGAGCGCGGGGGAGCGCTCCGTGGCGATCGAAGTTCTCGTCCACGGCCCCCTGTCCCGGACCGAGCTCGCCCGGAGGCTGGGGCTGTCGGCCGGCAGCCTCACCCGGCTGACCAAGCCGCTGATCGAGTCGAACCTGCTGATCGAGGTGGCCGAGGCCGGAGCGCCGACGGAGGCCCGCCAGGGCCGCCCCTCGCAGCCGCTGGACGTCGTCGCCGACTCCGGGTCCTTCCTCGGCTTCAAGATCACCGAGGACACGGTCTACTGCGTCGTGACCACGCTCCGCAGCCACATCGTCGCCCGCTACGACCGTCCGCTCGCCACCCATGACCCCGCCGAGGTCGCCGACCTGCTCGGCGCGATGACCGCGGAACTGGCGGCCGAGCACCCTCGGCTGGCCGGGATCGGCATCGGGGTCGGCGGTTTCGTGCGGGATCGTGCCGTGGTCGGGGAGTCGCCCTTCCTGCTGTGGCGGGACGTCCCCCTCGCCGAACTCGTCGAGGAGCGCACAGGACTGCCCGTGGTCGTCGAGAACGACGTCGCCGCCCTGGTCGAGGCCGAGACCTGGTTCGGCGCCGGACGCGGCCTGGACCGTTTCGCCGTCCTCACCATCGGCGCCGGCATCGGCTACGGGCTCGTCCTGGGCGGCAAGCGGGTGTCCTGCGCGGAGGAGGACCGCGGTTTCGGGCGTCACTGGATCGTGGACCCCAACGGCCCGCTCACCCCCGACGGCCGCCGCGGCAGCGCCGTCTCACTGCTGACCATCCCCAACATCCGCTATCAGGTCCAGGCCGCCACCGGCCGTGACCGGACCTACGAGGAGATCCTCGCGCTGGCCGCCGCCGGGGACCCGATGCCCGCCCGGGTCATCGGCGAGGCGGCACGCGCGCTGGGCACGCTCGTCGCCCAGATCTCCAATTTCGTGATGCCGCAGAAGATCCTGCTGGCGGGGGAGGGGGTCGGGCTGATGGATGTGGCGGGCAAGACGGTCGAGGAGGCCATCCGCGACAACCGGCATCCCCTGGCCGCACCGGTCGACCTCGAGACGAAGGTGTCCGATTTTCACGACTGGGCGCGCGGCGCGGCCGTGTTGGCTATCAAGGTGCTGGTCCTGGGATCGGCCGAAGCGTGAACAGCCTCACGTTTACCGGGAGATGGACGTGATCAGCAACACTGTCCGGAATGCCCGTTTGGCTCGTGATTAATCACATCGCCTTCACGTCCGGGACCGTATGCTTCACAGCATGTCCACCACTGTTGAATCCTCATCCGAGCGATCGGCTGACGAGGTCAACGAGGAGATCCGGGCCCTGTGGCGCCGGTCGGGCGGGACACTGAGTGTCGAGCAGCGCGAGGAGTACCGGCGGCTCGTCCTGGAGTGGGCCGCCGCGGCCCCACAGTCCGTGCCGGCGGCCTGAGCGTCATCCAGGTCCGCTGACGCATCGGACCCTCGTCCCCGGGCACCCCTGATCGAATGGGTGCCCTTCTCGCACTTACCTCGGCCGTTTGCTACGGCATCGTCGACTTCGCCGGCGGCCTGCTGTCCCGGCACATAGGTGCTGTGCGGGGTGCTCGTCCTCGGAGACCGCCCGGGCGCCCTGGCCTGGCTCGGCATCGCCGTGACGGTGCCCGCGCTGTGGTTCGTCGGCGGCGGCACGGCCGGTGCGGGAAAGGGGGCGGCGGACGGACTGCTCGCCAGCGCGGGCGTGGCCGTGCAGTACCTCGCCCTGGGGCAGGCCGGTCCGGGAAGTGGGCTGTGGCCCGTCGCCGCGGGCCGTGTCGCCGCTGTCCTCGTCCTCCTGCCTGACGCCGCACGCCATGCCCGCCGGCTGAAGCCGCCGCCGGTCCGCTGCGTGCAGGCCCTCCTCATCGGAGCCGGGGCGGCCCTCGGCCTCGTGCTGTATCTGCTCGCCGCCCAGCGGCAGTTGCCGGCCGTCGCCGTCGTCCTCGCCTCCCTCTATCCGGCCCTGCCCGTCATCCTCGGCGTGGCCCTCCTGCACGAGCGGATCAGTCGCCGCCAGGCGATGGGGCTGCTGGGGGCGGGAGTTGCGACCGTGCTGCTCACCCTGGGGTGAGGGGGACACCCGCCGGGGCGCAACCCCGTTTCCCGGCATCACCCCCAAGTGGCCGAGTAGTACTGCCGGTACGCCTTGCGGTCCTGCTCCGAGCGGATCCAGCGGGTCGCCACCAGAGCGAGGAGGCTGCCCGCGATGACCAGCAGGCCGGGGCCGACGTTGCGCGGGTCGGTGAGCCGGGTCAGCAGGCTCGACACGTCCTCGCCCGTCACCGGCGCGGACGAGCCCGGCGAAGCGGCGCCCGAGGCCGACGGCGCGGGTGCGGCGCCACCGGCCTGCTTGGCCACGATCAGCTTGACCCCCAGCTCGGTCAGCGCCTTCGTCACCGGCTGGAAGAACGTCGTACCGCCCGCGGCGCAGTCCCCGCTGCCGCCCGAGGTCACGCCGAGCGCGATGCCGTCGGCGAACATCGGGCCACCGCTGTCGCCCGGTTCGGCGCACACGTTCGTCTCGATCAGCCCGGTGACCGTGCCCTCCGGGTAGTTGACCGTCGCGTTCAGCGCGGTCACCTCACCCTCGCGCAGCCCACTGGTGCTGCCGCTGCGGAAGATCTTCTCCCCGACCTCGGCATCGGCCACACCCGTGATCCGCACGCCCTCGTCCTCGCCGACCGCCACGACCTCCGCGCCCTTGCCCGCACGACCGCTGTCGTACTTCACGAGGGAGTAGTCGTCGCCGGGAAAGCTCCCCTTCAGCGATGTGCCGACCTGATCGCGGCCCCGGTCGTCGGAGAACCAGACGGAACCGTCGGGGCCGCAGTGCCCTGCCGTGAGGATGTAGTCGGTCGTCCCGTCGGTCACGTTGAAGCCCGCCGAGCAGCGCCCGGCGGTCGACAGGATCGGCTCCGCGCCGTTGATCCGCGTCGTGAACGTGCCCTCGGTGCGCTCCATGCGCACGAAGCCGCCGATGCCTTCAGCGATCTCGGTCAGCCGGGACCAGTCGGAGGAGGAGACCGTTCTGTCGCCCCGTACCACCACCTGGTTCTTCTGGTAGTCCAGGGACCATGAGGTCCCGGACACCCGGGGTGCCGAACGCAGCGTCGAGGTCGCGGACTTGAGGGCGCTCATGCTGTGGCGCACCATCCTCGCCTGCGCACCGGCGCGCTTGACCTCGGCGGCCGCCTTCTCGTCCGTGACCGCGACGACCGGCCGCCCGGACGCGTCGACCCAGCTGCCCGCCGTGCGGGAGGTCCCGAGCCGGGACACGAGGTCGGTGCCCATGCCCGTGCCCGGCTTCGCCGAGTAGGGGACGCCGACGGATGCGTCAGGGGGCTCGCTCGCCACAGCGCTGGTGACCATCGTTCCTCCGAGGAGGAGTCCGCCGACGGCCGCCAGCTGTGTCACTCGCCGGACGACCCGTCGTCGTGCGTGCCTCATGCATGGCTCCCGAACCCGAACATCGCGGTGCGAACACCGCGGGGCCCTCCTTGAGTTGAGCGCCCTGTTCTCCATACGGAGCGGAGCCCTGCCGTGTTCAGTGCGCGCGTGATCTCTTCACCGCGGACCGGTGACCGGAGCGGCCGGGGCGGCGAGCAGGGCCAGGCTGCGGGCGTCGCCCCACACCGAGGCCGGATCGACGTAGGGACGCAGCAGGGCGGTGAGCACGGGGTCCCCGCGGCCGTTCAGCTCGTCGGAGGCGATCTTGCGGGCGATCCCGGCCAGAAAGTCCGCCACCTGCACCCGCGCGTCCTCGCGCGCGACGACGAGCCGCAGCCCGGCCAGGCCGACCCCCGCCCGCCGGGCCGCCTCCTCGATCCACGCGATGCGGTCGGGCGTCAGCATGTTCTGCCGGTCGTGCACCAGACGGACCTCCCGCCCGTCCCCGCTCCACAGCGCGGCCGTCCGCACGATCGCCGGGAGCAGCGGGTTGAGCACCGGGATCAGGGGCGGCCCGTCCAGGAAGTCCGCCCGATAGGACACCGCGCGGGACCGGGTCGCCCCGAGCCGGGCCAGGATCCTTCCCGCGTCGGTACGCGGATGCGCCCGCCGCAGGGCGTCGACCGTGCCGTA
Source organism: Streptomyces purpurascens (assembly GCF_045040895.1). Lineage (NCBI taxonomy): Bacteria > Bacillati > Actinomycetota > Actinomycetes > Kitasatosporales > Streptomycetaceae > Streptomyces > Streptomyces purpurascens. Next base: position 8,672,168 of record NZ_CP108341.1, read on the forward strand.
GAACCCCTCGACAGGGGCGCCCGGCTCTCCGTTGTTGCGGACCCGCAGCAACTGGTTGGCCGCCTCCAGGAACGCTCGCCAGCCCTCATCCCCGAAGGTCCGGCTGCCCTCGCGGAACAGGACGACGGCCGCGGCCGGGTCGCCCAGCAGCAGGCCGGCCGCCCGGTCCACCACGAAGAACGTCTTCTCCATGAGATGCACCCGCGCCTGCCCGTGCATCGGCCCCTCCGGCACCAGCAGCCACTCCAGCACCGCGCGGTGCTTCTCCCGCAGCAGGTGGTTCGCCTTGTACTCCTCCGCGGGCGAACGGATCCGGTCCCGGATCTCCCGTACGGCCGCCGCGGCCGCCGCCACGGACAGCGAGACACTGGCGTGCGCGAACACGTCCGTGTTCCCGCCGGTGAGGTTCTCGCCGTCCGACCCCGACTCGTCGCAGGCGATCTCCAGGAACGGGCCCGCCGGCCCTCCCCGCACCCCGTCCGCAAGATTCCCGCTCACCCACAGCCCCCTATCGTGTGCCCATGACCAGGATCCCGCACGAGACGTCCGGTGAACCGAATCCCCTGGAAGCCCTCACGCTCGACCGTCTCCGCCGCCGCACGAGCATGAAGTGGCGCACCTACCCCGAGGACGTGCTGCCCCTGTGGGTGGCCGAGATGGACGTGCCGCTCGCCGAGCCCGTCGTGCGGGCCGTCACCGACGCCCTCGCCCTCGGGGACACCGGCTACCCCGCCGGCACGGCCTACGCGGAGGCGCTGGCGGCCTTCGCCGAGAAGCGGTGGAACTGGGACGGGCTCGCCGTGGAGCGCACCGCGATCGTGCCGGACGTCATGCTGGGCGTCGTCGAGATGCTGAGACTGGTCACCGGGAACGGGGACGCGGTGGTCGTGAATCCGCCGGTGTACCCGCCGTTCTACCAGTTCGTCGCGCATATGGACCGGCGCGTGGTGGAGGCCCCGCTCGGGGCGGACGGGCGCATCGACCTCGGTGTCCTGGAGGAGACCTTCCGGCAGGCGGTCGCGGACGGAGGCCGGGCCGCCTACCTGCTGTGCAGCCCCCACAACCCGACCGGCGCAGTCCACACGGCGGAGGAACTGTCCGCCGTCGCCGCGCTCGCCGAGCGGTACGGCGTGCGGGTCGTCGCCGACGAGATCCACGCGCCGCTCGTTATCGGCGGCACGGACTTCGTGCCGTATCTGAGCGTGCCGGGCGCCGAGCGCGGCCTGTCGCTGATGTCGGCCTCGAAGGCCTGGAACCTCGCCGGACTCAAGGCCGCCCTCGCGATCGCCGGCCCAGGGGCCGCCGCCGACCTGGCCCGGATGCCCGAGGAGGTCGGGCACGGACCGAGCCACGTCGGCATCATCGCCCACACCGCCGCCCTGCGCGACGGCGTCGCCTGGCTGGACGCCCTGCTGACCGGCCTCGACACCAACCGGCGGTTGCTCGCGGATCTGCTGGCCGAGCACCTGCCCGCGATCCGCTACCGCCCGGGTGACGCCACCTACCTCGCCTGGCTCGACTGCCGCGCGCTCGGCCTCGGCGAAGACCCGGCGGACGTCTTCCTGCACCGCGGCCGCGTGGCCCTCAACTCCGGCCTGCCCTTCGGCACCGGCGGCGCCGGTCACGTCCGCCTCAACCTGGCGACCTCGCCCGAGGTGATCACGGAGGCGGTGCGCAGAACGGCCGCAGCGCTGCGCTGACCCCCGGGGCGCGCCGCGCAGGTCACGCTCGTACACTGCCCGCCATGAACGACAGTGCGCTGGACGAACTGGGTGCGGGCAAGTACCTGCTGATCACCAGCTACCGCAGGAACGGTACGCCGGTCGCCACCCCCGTCTGGGTGGTACGCGACGGGGACGCGCTCGGCGTCTGGACGGTGGCCGACTCCTGGAAGGTGAAGCGGATCCGCAACCGCGCCGACGTCCTGGCCGGCCCCTGTGACCTGCGCGGCAATCCCACCGGCGAGCAGGTGCCCGCGACGGCGGAGATCTGCGACCCCGCCACCACCGCCCGCTACCGGAAGCTGATCGCACGCAAGTACGGCCTCACGGGCCGGCTCACGCTGCTCGGCAGCCGGCTGCGCCGGGGCCTGGACGGCACCGTGGGTCTGCGGATCGTTCTCGCTCCCTGAGATCCCCCCGAGATTCGGCAAGCGCTTTCTCCGTCGGGAGAGTGGACGACCCGTCCCCGGGAAAGGCCACCTGCCATGAGCCGAACTCCCGTCCTGCGCGCAGCCCTCGTCGGCACCGGCCACCGGGCCCAGTTGTTCACCCGGGGCCTCACCGAACGCCCCGGCCACCTCGTGGCCGCTCTCTGTGACCCCAGCCCCACCCGGATGGCCTTCCACAACCGGCTGCTGACCGAGGCCGGCGCACCTGCCGCCACCCCGTGGGAGCCCGACCGCTTCACCGACCTGCTCGCCAAGGGGGACATCGACGAGGTCGTCGTCACCACCGTCGACGCCGAACACGACCGCTACATCGTCCCGGCCCTGAGGGCGGGCTGCCGGGTCGTCACCGAGAAACCGATGACCGTCGACGCCGAGCGCTGCGCCCGCATCCTCGACACCGTCCGCGAGACCGGCAACTCCCTGACCGTCGCCTTCAACTACCGCTTCAATCCCGTGCACGAGAAGGTCCGCGCCCTGCTCGCCGAGGGAGCGATCGGCGAGGTGCTGTCGGTCCACTTCGAGTGGCTGCTCGACGTACGGCACGGCGCCGACTACTTCCGCCGCTGGCACCGCGAGAAACACCACAGCGGCGGCCTGATGGTGCACAAGTCCTCGCACCACTTCGACCTGGTCAACTGGTGGCTCGCCGACGAGCCCCGGGAGGCCTTCGGCTACGGGCGGCTCGGCTTCTACGGCCGTACGGCGGGGGAGCGGCACGGGCTGCGCCGGGAGTACGACCGGGCCCACGGCGCCGACCGGGCCGCCGACGACCCCTACGCCCTGGACCTCGCGGCCAACGACACCCTGCGCGCCCTCTATCTGGATGCCGAGCGGGACGACGGATACCTGCGCGACCGGAACGTCTTCGACGGGCCGATCAGCATCGAGGACGACATGTCCGTCCTCGTGCGCTACTCGCGCGGCGCGACGATGACGTACCACCTGACCGCCTACTCCCCGTGGGAGGGCTACCGGGTGATGTTCAACGGCAGCGCGGGCCGGCTGGAACTGGAGGTAGAGGAGAGCCGCTGGCAGCCGGCCCTCACCCGGGTCACGTCAACCGCCGGCGCCCTGCACGGGGACACGGCGGCCGAGCACGCGGGCGGAGCCCGCCTCACGCTGCGTCCGCTGTGGCAGCCCCCGGTAAACGTGCCGCTCGCGGTCGCCCACGAGGCCCACGGCGGCGGCGACCCGCGCATGCTCGACGCCCTGTTCGGTCCCGCCGACGCCACCCGCCCCGCGGACACCGCGGTGGCGGACCATCCGACGGCCACCGAACGCGACGGAGCACTGGCGCTGGCGGTCGGTCTGGCGGCGAACCGAAGCTTCGAGACAGGGCGGCCGGTGCGTACGGACGAACTGATCGCAGGCCGGGGGGACGCCGGAATCGCGGACTGAGGGGACGTCAGGACCGCTGACCGGCGAACGGTCAGCTCCAGGCCCGGTACGGCTCGTCCAGCAGTTGGAAGACCGGCTCGCCCCGTACCGGGTCCTTGGCGGTGGACAGCCGCACCCGGTCCCCGCTGTGGATGCCGATCGGCGGGCCCATCACCCGGCCGCGCACGACGAACCCCTCGGCCATCTCGATCATGGACACATTGCGCGCCGCGGGCGTGTTGCGGTGCACCACCGTGGAGTGGCGCACCGTGCCCGCGCCCTCGCTGCGCTCCGTCCGCAGGTCGCTGCCCCGGCAGACCGGACACAGCAGGCGGTGGAACATGGCGGTGCCGCACCAGGTGCAGCGCTGGAAGAGGATGGCATCCGTGTCCTGGCCCCTCGGGTCGAGGAGACCCGTCGAAGAGCCGGCTGCCTGCTGAGTCACGCTTCCTGAGTGGTGGTACACGCTGGTCAACTCCCTGCACTCGGGCGGAATCCCGGGTGCGCGGTCACCCGCGCACAGGTGTGCCCGGTTCGCCGTGCCACCGTGCACGCAGCACAGCGTATGGCACTCAGTGCCACTCGTAAAGGCACTCCGTACCCTCAAATGTGCGGACCCTCAGGCCGTCCCAGCGTCGACTCGATCTCCTGCACGACCCGCCACAGAGGCGCTCCGCGCCGCGAGACGACGACCACCACGTCCTCCGGCTGCGGGTCCGCCACGGCTGCCGGCGCCTCCCCGAACGCCGACTGCACGTACGCCAGCGCGTGGTCCACCGTGGCGCTCGCCTCGTCCTGTCCGTCCGAACGCAGCCAGGAGCGCAGCGCGTTGTTGTGCGCCGCGACCACCGCCGCCGCGATCACGTCGGCCTGCAGGGTCCCGTCCCGGCGGACCGCGAAACGCCGGCGCAGATACTCGGCGAGGGCGCGCTCGTAGCGCCACACCACCGACAGTTCGTAGGCGCGCAGCCCGGGGACCTGCTTGGTCAGGCGGTAGCGCTGTACGGAGAACGTCGGGTTCTCGGCATACATCCGCAGCACGAGCCGGGCCGCGTCACAGACCCTCCGCACGGGCTCGTCGTCATCGGAGCCCTCCGCCAGGAAGGCCGTCATGTCGGCCAGGCATCGCTCGTGGTCCGGGAAGACCACGTCCTCCTTGGAGGGGAAGTAGCGGAAGAACGAGCGCCGTCCGACGCCGGCGAGCGCCACGATGTCGTCCACGGTGGTCTGCTCGTAACCCCGCTCGAGGAACAGCTGGAAGGCCGCCGCCACCAGGGCGTCCCGCATGGGCGGCTTTCCGTTCCCGAGGTCGGCTTTCTCGGAGCTCATGGGCTGGAACGTAGCACCCGAAAGGCCGCTCATGGCACTCAGTGCAGTCATAGGGAGGAACTGAGTGCTCTCTGAACTCCTGGCGCGGCAGCCGCGTATCTAGCGGCGGAACGATCCTCGAAGACGGGCGCCTCCGAGCCCGGACGGAAGGAGAGCAACGTGTCGACACCGTCCGAGCCCCGGCAGCCGCACGACGGCCCGGCCCTGGAACCCATCCGTGTCCTGCGCCCCCGCCGCACCGACGCGCTGGCGGAACTGATGCGGGAGTATCGGGAGCAGACCGCCTCCGCGTCCGGCGGTCCTCAGTCCGGCGGGTCCGGCGGCTACGAGTCCGTCACTCTGCCGGGACCCGCGCCCGGCTCCGAGGCCCTGACGCAGGAACTCCCGCCGGTCGCCCGCGCCCGCCGTGACGGCCATGCCGCACGCCCCGGATCCGGGCTGCGCCGCGCCGCCGTCGCGGTGGCGGTCGTCGCGGCGGCGGTGATCGGTTTCGGCGGTGCGCTTCTGCTCCGCGGCGGCGAGAAAACCGAGGACAGCGCGGCCCCCGCACCCCGCCCGACCGCGTCCGCCCCCACCCCCACACCGACCCCGCCCGTCGCGGCTCCGGCCGACCCGGACGGCCCCGGCACCCTCCGCGAGGGAGCCACCGGCCCCGAGGTGACCGAACTCCAGGAACGCCTCCTGCGCATCCCGGACGTCTACCGCGATGGCTCCACCAGCGGCAGCTACGACCCCACCCTGACCGCGGCGGTCGCCCGCTTCCAACTCTGGTACGGCATCCGCGGCGACGAAACGGGCGTCTACGGCAACGACACCCGCACGGCACTGGAATCCCGCACAGCACCGAACACGAGCTGACGGGCATCGCCGGGCCTGCCCGGTGGACCGCCTGGCGGTCGGGCCGCTTGCCGGACGGCATCGCCTGCCTCTGCCGTCGGGCGGCATCGGCCCCCACGGCGGCACCGTGTCCCGGGATGGCACCCCCACTCCCGGCATGGTGAGGTGATGCCGAGGGGCGTCAGCCACCGTGGTGGAGGAGTAGTGGTGTGGGCATGGACGCGTTCGTCGGTCGGCTGGATCCCGACATGTGCGTGGTCACGGCCGTCGCGGGCGGTGAACGGGCGGGCTGTCTGGTCGGGTTCGCCTCGCAGTGCTCGATCCGGCCCGTGCGGTTCGTGGTGTGGCTGTCCGAGCTCAACCACACCTTCCGGGTGGCCCGGAACGCCGAGGTGCTGGCCGTGCATCTGCTCGACCGTGAACAGCGCCGCCTCGCCGAGCTGTTCGGCGGGCAGACCGGCGACCGGACGGACAAGTTCCAGGGGCTGCGGTCGCGGGAGGCGTACGGCGGGGCCGTCGTCCTGGAGGACGTGCCGGCCTGGTTCGTCGGCCGGATCGTGACGCGTGCGGGGGGCGGCGACCACATCGGCTTCGTTCTCGACCCGGTCGAATGGGGCGGACAGGAGGCGTACGACGGTCCCCTGCTGCGCCTCTCCGACGCCCACACCATCGCGCCCGGTCACCCCGTCGACTGATCTCGCGCCCCGTATTTCGAACACCGGGCAACAGCTGGGAAAGGAGCGGGACGGCGGGGCCGACGGGCTTCACCCGGGGCCGGGGCGACGAGTGCGGTACCCCGTCCGCCGCGAAACTACCGCTCCCGCACCCTCGGAACCCGGACGTCCACGACGCACACGTCGTCCCGCCGCTCGTCCGGCAACATCTGCGCGAGCAACGGCCCCAACGACCCGGGCCCGTCGGTGTGCGGAGCCGCCACGGCCTCGGCGAGCCGCTCCAGACCCCGGTCGATGCTCTCCGGAGGGTGCTCGACCAGGCCGTCGGTGAAGAGGATGAGCCGGTCGCCCGGTTCTAGGCGGCACTCCGCCTCTTCGTAGACCGGCGTGGAGGTCGCCCCGAGCACCATGCCGCGGGGCCGGCGCAGATACCGTGCCTCGCCGTCCCGCAGCAGCAGGGGCGGGGGATGCCCGGCCTGGGCCCAGACCAGGCGCCGCTGCCGGGGGTTGTAGCGGGCCAGCACCATCGTGGCCGTCGCATGGGAGTCGCGGGAGTGCAGCAGCAGCGTGTTCAGCCGGGCGAGCGCGCCGGTCAGCGACGAGCCGGTGATGACCATGCCCTTCGCGGTGAAGCGGAGCTGGGCCATCGTGGCGACGGCGCCGACGCCGTGCCCGGCGACATCGCCCACCACCAGCAGCGCGCCGTCGTCGGGCAGTTCCACGGCGCTGAACCAGTCGCCGCCGACGTGCACACCCGACTGGGCGGGCAGATAGGCGACCTCGACGCGCAGTCCCGCCAGTTGCACCGGCCGGTTGGCCATCGGCAGCAGCGCGTGCTGAAGCCGGGACGCCAGGGTCCGCTCGGCCCGGAGCACGTCGTTCTGCGTGAGGATCGCCTGCTCGCTCTCGACCAGGGCCAGCTCCGCCCGTCGCCGGGCGGTCAAGTCCTGCACGACACCGTGCACTTCGACGGGCGTGCCGTGCATGTCGGCCACGGTCTCGGCCACCAGGCGCAGGTGCCGGATGACGCCGGACCTCCTGATGCGGAACGGCAGATCGAACGCCCGCCCGTCCTGGACGAGTGCGCGGACGGCACGGGTCAGCGCGGGCGCGTCCTCGGGCAGCGCGAGCTCCGGAAGACCGGCGAGACCCACCGGTCCGTCCGCCGGGTCCCGACCGAAGATGGCGAACACCTGGGTCGACCAGGAGGCCTCCAGCGTGGCCAGGTTCCAGTTCGCCCAGCCGATGTTGCCCAGCCGCTGGAGATCCGCGAGCCGCTGCTCCTGCCGGTCCGAGGAGCCGTGCCGGACCCAGCTGACGACCAGCGCGTCGCCCAGCCGAGCCACCCGCGCCGAGTACGTGGACAGCGCGGCGATGCCCGCCAGGACCTCCTCGTGCGCGAACGGCTCGCTCTCGTACGACTCCCCGGTGGTCAGCGTGTGCACGCAGCCCCACCACAGCGGCTCGCCCGCCAGGGCGGGCCGGAACTCCAGCAGCCGCCGCCCGGCCAGCTCCTCACCGGGACGGCCCAGCAGGTCGCCCGCCTGAGCGGTCGCGGCCTCCACCCGGAAGTCCTCGGGCTCACCCGTCGCGGCGGTGAGCGGGGTGAGCAGCATCGCCGCGAGCGGCAGCGCGTCGAACAGCGTCTGCACCACGTCCGTGGCGGCGTCGGCGGGCCGCTCCGGCGGTGCGTCGAAGGCGCGCAGCCGGCCGGCGCACAGCCCGGTGACGCCCCGCAGATGAGCGCGGTCGCGGGGCGTGAACGACCCGGCTCGGCCGCGCAGCACGCCGATGCAGACCCCGGCCGAGCCGGCCGCGGTCACGGGCAGCCAGGCACGCGACCGCCACTGCTCGGGAGGCTCCCCGATCAGCAGGTACCGCCGGGCGTCCATGGCGAAGTCCTCCAGCCAGCGCGGCTCGCCCGCCCGCAGCGCGTCCAGCGCGGCGATCCCGCTCAGCGGCGGCACCTGCCTCCACTGGGCGGCCAGCTTGTCCTCGATGCCGGCGTGCCCGATCAGGTCGAGGCCGCCGTCGGGCCTGCGGGCGTAGAGCATGACGGCGTCCGCCCTCATGTCAGGCGCGAGGTGCTCCAGCAGACACCGGGCGAGGTCGTGCGGTGTCGTCACCCGAACGAGGGCCTGGCCGAGGCGGGCCAGGGCGGCGGCGACGTCGTCCGGCGTGGCCGTCTCCTCCGGGACTCCGGACCCGGGGCCCGCGATGCCGGTGCCGACGGGACCGGTCGCCTCGCCCGGGTCGGGCGCGGCCGGCGCCAGACTCCCGAGCGTGATCCAGCACTCCTCCAGCAGGGTGTGACGGGCCGCCTTGGCCCGCTGGAGCAACTGCTCGCCGGCCGCGTCGGCGGAACACCCGGTCAGCGCCATCTCCGCGCCCGTGGCCCGCTCCACGACAGCGGACATCGCCGCCTGGTCGCGCAGCCGGTCCAGCTCGGCGCGCTGCCGGGCGACGATCTTGGCCAGCTCGACCAGGTCCGGTGCGGCACCGGGCTGCGCCGGCCTCACAGGCTCGCTCGTCACGCGTTGAGCATCGCACATCCGGGCCGGTTCGAAGACTGCCTTGTGCGCACGGACCGCCCGCGGATCCGCGGCGTCCTGCCCGCCCGTCCCGTCCGACCCCCCGCGCTGGTCAGTGGCCGTCTCGGGGATAGAGCCACAGCCGCAGCAGCCGGCTGAGCCGCGGCATCACCAGATAGGTCAGCACCGGCAGCAGCACCAGGGGAAACACAGCGGCCCGCAGCGGCAGCGGCCAGCCGGTGGTCTGCGGCGTCACCAGCCACTGGATGAGCAGGGTGAACGGATAGGCGCCGAGGAACGTCGTGAGGACCATCTTCCACCGGGGCGGGGCCTGCACCGTGGTGCCCGGCAGGCTGAACCACGTCTCCATCCCGGTGGTCGACTGGCGCTCGCTGCTGACCTCGGTGGCGATGTCCTCGATCTTCCGGTGCCAGTGCGCCCGCTCCTCGGACTCCAGCCAGGCGGCGAGCCGGTGCTGGTCGGACCAGCGCAGCACCGCGTGGAAGCGGTGGCCGTCCTCCGGTGTCAGCCAGGAGACGCCCTCGTTGCCCGGGAACTGCCTGGCGCAGCGGGCGATGCCGTGCGTCCACTCCTCGAACTCCCGCTCGTGGCCGGGGCGCACCTGCCAGGTCAGGACCGTGGTCACCGGCTCTCCGCGCCGGACTTCGGTGGTGCTCATTCCGTCACGTGTGCCACGCACGGCCCGGGTCATGCCTCCGGGGGATCCGGGTCACGGGTGGCGGTTCGCCTCCACCAGTGCCTGGGTGACCGCCCGGACGCTGCGCGCGATGTGCTGCAACTGCATGACCTCGGCCGCGTACAGCTTGATCGTGTGCTCGATGACGCCCTCGTGCAGGCCGAGACCGGGCAGGTCGGCGCGGGCGGTCTGCAGGGCGGTGCGGGCCACCCGGATCTCCTGCTGGACCTGGATCTGGGCGTGCCGGGCGAGGAGGACGGGGTGGCGGATGAACACGGGGTAGCCGCCGTAGCGCGAGGGCACCAGCTCGCGCAGCCACTTGGCCGCCGAGCGCTCCCAGTCGTAGCTCCCGGGGGTCTTGACCTGGCAGGGCCAGTCCGGGCTGATGCGCGTGGACGTCAGGGGCATGATCATCGCTTCCGGGTGTGCGGCGTCGTGAGGGTGGACGACGGGTCGGGGCGGCCCCGGCCTAGGGGATGGCCGGGGCCGCCACGGACACCCGGGACGCCGGAGCGGGTAGGACCCGGCCTCCTCGGGTGTGGAACGGATCCGGAAGGGCCGGGTCGCGATCCGTGAGCAGTATTTATATATGCCATCCGGTTTGCAAGGAGCATGAAAACATTCATGCGCGCTTTGTTGTGGATGATCCCTTTGTCTGGTCCCGCTGCCTGGCCGGCTGTCCGTCCGGCTGCCTGTCCCTCAGTCCCTGAGGAAGAAATGGTGCTGGTCGGCGACCTGTTCGTACTCCTCCAGCCGGGCCTGCGTCCGCTCAGGATCCGCGTCCGTCATGGCCTGCAGCAGCGCCGAGCACATCACGCCCGGGGCCGCGTAGGAGTCGAAGACCAGGCGCGATCCGGTGCCGGTGGCGAAGGCGACGTCGGCCTCGTCCGCGAGCGGCCCGAGCGCCAGGTCGGTGATCAGCGCGACCTTGAGCCCGGCGCCGCGTGCCACGCGCACGGCCGTCAGGGTCTCCTGCGCGTGCCGGGGCATGGAGAACGCCAGCACCCAGGTGCCGCCCGCCTCACGCGACTGCAGCAGCGCGTCGTAGGCGACACTGCCGCCCCGGGTCACGAGCCGTACGTCCGGGTGGATCCGCCGGGCGGCGTAGGCGAAGTACTCGGCGAGCGAGACGGAGATGCGCAGGCCGAGGACGGTCAGCGGGGTCGACGACGACAGCTTGCGGCCGATGTCGATCACCAGGTTCGGATCGGCGAGGTCCCGCCGCAGGTTCTCCAGGTTCTCGATCTCGGCGTCGACCGCCGCCTGCAGCTCGTTGCCCCGGATCTCCTCGGCCGGGCCGCCCGCGAGGGTGCCGAGCGCGATCGACTGGAGCTTCTCCCGCAGCGCCGGGTACCCGCTGAAGCCGACCGCCGAGGCGAACCGCGTCACCGAGGGCTGGCTCACGCCGACCCGGTCGGCGAGATCCGTGATCGACAGGAACGCCGCCTCGGTGATGTGCTCGATCAGGTACTGGGCGATGCGCCGCTGGCCAGGGGACAGCCGGGGACGGTCGAAGAGCGTTCGCAGCTGGGAGGACGGGGAGACCTCCGCTTCGGGTGCGGCCTTCCCCGAGGTGATCGCGGATGCCTGTGCGCGTGCCTGCTGCGGCGATGGCACCGGTGCGCCTCCTTCGTCTCCCATTGACGTTCAACATAGCCCACGCACCGTGGTGACCAGGGCTTCTCCGGACAGCACATGAGATGCCCGGCGCGTGGATACCCGGAGGCGATGCGGGAACCCGCCGCCCCAGAAGATCACGAGAGGAGTCACCGCCATGACCGTCCCCGAGGAGAACCGGCCCAAGACGCGGACCACGGACGAGAACCTGGAACACCGGGACGAGAACCCGTCCCGGCCGCCGGGCGCCACCGGCCGCACGCTGCGCGAGGCCCTGGAGGAGGCCGAGGTGCGACCCGACGACTACGACGAGCGATAGCACCACCCCCGGCCACTCCGACCGAACCGACGAAGCTTCCGGCAGGTGACACCGTATGGGCGCGCTGAGTGCGCTGGAAGAGACACTGGAAAATCGCTGGGACGCCCTGTGGGCGCGGGTCCTCGACAAGGACCCGGTCGAGGTCGTCGACGCCCTGCGACGCGAGTGCGACGACAACACCGTGGTGTGCGGGCAGGGCCGCGTCATGGTCCCCAACGCCTACGACGTGGAACTCGCCGACGAGGTGCACGACCGACTGGCCAGCCACAGCACCCATGTGTGCCAGGCCCTCACCGACAGCCTGGCCCGCCACGCGGAACGCAAGGGCTACGAGTTCGCGGGCCCGCTGGCGGTACACGTCGCCAGGTGCCCGGAGGTCCCCAACGGCCGCTACCGAGTGGCCAGTCGTGTCATGGAGCACGTGAGCGTGGACGGCTTCTTCGACGCGGCACACTGAGAACCGAACGCACGCTCAACGGCGATAGATCGTGATCGAGTGCCCGACATCGTCAACGGGGCGGCTGCCGCGGATCAACCCGGCCAGCCGCCCCGTCGCCTTCGCGGCCGCGGAGGCGGACACCACCAGCAACCCCCGCACATCACCGACGGGCATGCGACGCGGATCGGCGGACTCGATCCCGTAGAAGGCCGGCACCCCACTGCCCTTGTACACGAGCCACACCCGCTCACCCGCGTACCGCTCCTCCCGCAACCGCTCCGCGAGCCGCCCGAGATCCTGTCCCCAGTCCACATTGGAGTCGTGCAACCGCTCCCGCGTCCGGCCCGGGCCTCCGAACGCCTCGTTGGAGTACGGCAGATAGCAGGGAAACGTACGCACCGAACTGACCGCGACGAACAGCACCAGCGCCCCCACCAGACCGGGCACCCACAGCCGTCGCGCCACGAGAAGGCAACCCGCCGCCACCGCGAGAAACAGCGGCAGGAAGACGGCGTACCGCGTGCCGAAGTCCCGCGCCCCCTGCATGGCCACCACCAGCAGCACCACAGGAGCGGCCAGCACATACGGTGCCGCCGGCCGCGACCGCCGCACCGCGATCACCACCACCGCACCGCAGACCCACAGGCCGAGCATCCCCAGCGGCGTCTTCACCAGCAGCGCGGCCGGCAGGTAGTACCAGAGCGAGCCCGAGTACAGCCGGCCGAAGAGAAAGCCCTGCCACGGACGGTTCTCCAGACCGAACTGGACCCGCATCCCGTCCCGGTACGCCTCCGGGAACGGCAGCAGCTCGACCAGCAGCCCCCGCAACCCCCGCACGTTCGGCACATGCTGCTCGGGAGCCCAGCGCAGCCGCGGATCGACCATCACATACGTGGCCCACACGACCGCGACCGAGGCCAGCGCCACCACACCCGCGCCCGCGACCGCCCGCGCCAGAGCCCGGTCCCGGCCGCCCGCCGACGCGTGCCACACCGATACGGCGCCCAGGGCCATGAACACCGGTACGGCGGGGAGCGTGCTCATCCTCGTCGCCAGGGCCGCCCCCAGCGCCACCCCGGCGAGTGGTACGTACAGCCCGGGTCTGTGGCGGGCCCGCCACAGCAGCCACGCCGACGTCAGCACGAAACCCGCGGCCGGCACATCGAGCGTCGCGAGTGAGCCGTGGGCGATGACGTCGGGGCAGAAGCAGTACAACGCGAGCGCGGTCAACGCCCCTGCCGTCCCGGCCAGTTCACGGGCGAAGGCGAACACGACCAGACCGAAGAGCAGCGTCAGCGCGATCACGGGGAGGCGGGCCCACAGCATCAGCCGCCACGGGTCGTTGCCCGACTCGTAGAGCAGGTGCCGTCCCAGCCTGCCCTGGTCTCCGGTGAAGGAGGGGTCGATGCGCGGATCCGCGAGGGCCACCCCGGCGCCGATGACCAGCTTGCCGAGCGGCGGATGCTCGGGGTTGTGGCGCAGCCGGTGCTCGTGCGTGTACTCGGCGGCCGCGCCCACGTACACCGGTTCGTCGATGGTCGGGGTCTGTTGCACGGCGGTCGTGACCATCGCGAAGGCCATCTGCGCGAGCAGCACGACCACCAGAAGTGCCACCGGCCACCGTCTGGCCGACCGACGCGTCGCCCCCGCCGGTGACGGGGGCGGCAGCGACAGCGGCCGCGGGACGGCGGGAGCGATCCGGAGGTCCCTCATGGGCCCACTCTGCATCAGCCCCCGCCGCGCACGGCGTCACCGCCGCACGAGTCGTACCGACAGGCCCTCCGAGGTGTGCACGGGTACGGCCCGCAGCGTGTCGGAATCCAGCTCGACGCGGGCGAACCCGCCGCGCAGTGCCGGAGCGGACAGGACCGGGACGGTCGTCCCCGCGACCGGGGGGCGCTCGGTGTCGAGCCGCAGCGACAGCACGCTGCCCCGGCCCAGCAGGACCCGCCGGCTCACCGTGAGCGCCGGGCCGTGGTTCTTGCGGAGCGGCAGCTCCAGCGTCGACTCGCCTTCCTGGACGTAGGAGCCGCGCACCCGCAGGACCTTGTCCGTGCGGAGCGTGCCGCCGGTGACCCGGACGTCGCCCTCGCCCAGGGCGTTGGGCGACGCGGCGACCAGCACGCCGTCCTCGACGACGGTCCCGCCGTGGTAGCGGTTGTGGCCCGTGAGGGTGAGCGTGCCGGTGCCGCGCTTGGTCAGCCCGCCGTCGCCCTCGATGTCGTTGCGCCAGCTGTCCGCCGCGTGGAAGCCGCCGGCCGCCGCGTCCAGCGTCACGGTGACGTCGTGGTCGAAGGCGGCGTAGCCGTCCGCGGCGGCGAACAGGTTCAGCCGGCCCCACTGCTCGAAGCCGTCCAGCAGGACGTACCCGGAGGGCAGTGCGGTCGTGCGCAGCACCTCGCGCCGCTGGGCCGCGTCCAGGTAGGGCAGCCGCGTCTCCAGCAGGACCTCCGCGCCCTTCGGCACGGTGAGCGGGTCCTTGCGGCCGCGGCGGGGCAGGACGTACGTCAACCGGGGCTCGATCGCCCGGGCGTTCTCCTCACGGTCGGCGTACGCGTCACCGGCGTCCGCGTGCGCGTGGGCGTACAGGGTGTCCGCGGTGGTGCCGGTCCGCTGTGTGAAGTAGGCGAGGGCCTGCGCGCGTGCCGCCGCCTTGAGCTCCGCGTTCGCCGGGTCGGCCAGTGTCGCCGCGGTCAGGGCGGTGGCCATGATCCGGCCGCCGAGAACGTCGACGGTGGAGTGCATGCCCGACATGATCCGGGTGTGACTCAGCTCGAACGCCCGCGTCACGAGTTCCTGGAACCGCTCGGGCACCGCGTACGCGTAGGCCAGTCCGGCCAGGTGGAAGGCGTTGGTGTGGCCGCTCGGGAAACCGCCGTCCTCCTTGGGCTCCTCGGAGCGCTGGCGCAGCAGCTGCGGGGCGACGACCACCTCCGAGTCGTACACCGGGTAGCCGAGCGCGTCCTTCTTGCCGGTGTCGACGACCTCGCTGTCCTCGTTCATCCGCCACGGACGCGGGTACTGGAAGGCGAACTTGCCGGGGTTGCCCGAGGCGAACGGCCCGCGCACCGTGTCGACCAGCTTGGCCACCTTGCCGAGCTCCGAGTCGTAGGAGCCGGCGCCGAGCGCGGATCCGGCCGGGGCGTCGGCGGGCACGGCGTCGTTGATCTTGCCGGCGGGCGTGCCGTCCGGGGCGCTGGTGATCGACGTGACGGCCTTGGCACCCGTCTTGTACAGCTCGGCGAGCGGACCCAGCCCGGCGATCATGGCGTAACTCTGGTGCTGGCGGTCGTAGAGGAAGGCCTCCTTCGCCTGGGCCTCGGTGCGGGCCGTCGTGATCCGGGCGCAGTAGCGCATGTTGGCGCGCAGCACCTCGCGGTCCAGGACCCGGCCGGTGTCCCAGGCGCCGCCGGTCTTCCACACCTTCGACATGCCGCCCAGGATCCGGACGACCGCGTTGGTCTCGGGGGTCAGGTTCGTCGTGACGTTCGACTTGTAGTCGTCGACGAACGCGGCGGGACCGGTGGCGGCCTTCGCGTCGGCGGCGGTGAGCCAGGTGGCGAAGGCCGGTGCGGCGAGCAGGCCCGCGGAGGCCCCGAGGGAGGTCTTGAGGAAGCCCCGTCGGTCGACGGTTGCGGTGCTGCGGTGCCCGGCTGATGACGGCATGCGGTGCGCCTCTCTTGAGTTCTGCGACGGGTGCTTCGGCCGTACGGCCGGGAGATGGTGCAGAGTGTGCGACTCGGGGTGCCTCTGGCGACTTCTGTGGCACCTGTTGCGTACGAGCGAAGATCTACGGCCGTGTTGTGACCCTTCGGAGAGGGAACGGCCACGGGCCGGTGTCCGGGACGTGAACGGCGGCCGCCCGGCTCACAGAAGCGAACGGGCCAGTGCCACGGCGCCCTCTACGGGCGGCACGCGCAGGGGTTGCGGCCGGGCTCCGGGCAGGACTTCGGCGAGCGCGGAGGTGAACGCCTCGTACAGCGCGGACTGGGCGAGCACCGTGCCGCCCGCCACCACCACGTCGTCCACCGCGATCCCGCGCCGGGCGAGCCGTACGACGAGTGCGGCGAGCGCCCGGCCGCCCTCGGCGATCACGGCACGGGCGAGCGGCGAGCCCGCCTCGGCGGCGGCGAACACCACGGGGGAGTGCCGGCCCCACTCGGCGGAGACGTCCCTGGCGGCCTCCAGTGCCGCGCCGAGCGCGGGCACCTCGGCCACCTCGAAGGCGGTGATCAGCCCGGCGGCCAGCGCGTCGGGCTCCTCGCCGCGGTCGTGCGCCGCCCAGACGGCCCGCGCGGCCTCGCGGACGAGCCCGGCCGCGCCGCCCTCGTCGCCGAGTACGGCACCCCAGCCGCCGACCTGGACCGGACCGCCGTCGGGCAACCGCCCCACCGCGACCGAACCGGTACCGGCGACCAGACCGACACCCTTGTCCAGCCCCGCGGCGGGGACGAGCAGTTCGGCGTCGCCCACGACGAGCGCGTGCACCCCCAGCCGCTCCTGAAGAGCGGCCCGGATGCCCGCGCACTGGCGTGGGGTCTCGCAGGCGTGACCGCCCACGGCGAGAGCGGACGGTCGGAGGGGCGAAGGCAGGGCGTCGGCGATCAGGCCGGCCAGCCAGTCGGCGGCGGCCTCGGGGTCGTGCGGCCGCCATCCCGTACTGCTGCGGACATGATCGACGACGTCCGCGCCGCCCGCGACGGCGCGCAGATGCGTCTTGGTGCCGCCCACGTCGATACCGACCGCGTAAGGCGTGGAGTCCTGCACGGCTCCTCTTTCGTCGTTGCGCGGTCACGGCGGACGGCAGGCGAACTACCCGTCGGACCACGGCAGTTGAAGAGGTAGGGAAGCCCCGGGACGGGCTTCTGTCGAACACGGCAGGCGAGTACCGTGAAGTTCGTTAGGAAGTTAACTAACGAAGTAGGGTGCGTCAAGAGGCACGGAATTCCCGATGCCGCGCCACCCTTGCGACCGCCCAGCACGGCCGCAGCACGACCTGGGGAGACCATGCACCTGAGTGAGAGTGCCCGTGTGGTGTTCGACGTACTGGCCGAGGCGGGCACGGCCACCCGCCCCCAGCTGGCGGCCGGTGCTGGCCTTTCCAAGCCGACCGTCTCCGCCGCCGTCGCGGAACTCGAGGCCGTCGAGCTCGCCGCCCACTCCGGGCGGGCCTCCGGTGGCACCGGCCGCAGCGCCGCCGTCTACCGGCTCGGCCCCGCCGCCGGTGCCGTGCTGGCGGTCGACCTGGGCCCGGCCAGGACCCGGGTGCGGGGCTGCGCCCTGGACGGCACCCTGCTCGCCGAGGGCACCGGCACCCGCCCGGAGGCCGCCGACACCGTCCGCAAGGTCCTCGACGCCCTGCCGGCCGGTGCCCCGCTGCGGGCCGTCGTCGTCGCCGTCGGTGACGTCACCACGCGCGACGGGGAGGGTGCCGGGGAGCGCCCCGCCACCGCCAAGGCCGGCCCCGTCTTCGACGCCATGGCCGTCGCCCTGCCCGAGGGCGTGCCCGTCCACCTGGAGAACAACGTCAACTGCGCCGCGCTCGCCGAACTGCACGAGGGCGCCGCCGTCGGCCGCGACACCTTCGGCTACCTGCGCATCGGCGTCGGCATCGGCCTCGCCGTCGTCATCGGCGGCCGGGTCCTGCGCGGTGCGAACGGCGCCGCCGGTGAGGTGGCCCGGCTGCCCTACCCCTGGGACGAGAGCCGCGCCCCGCACTACGAGGGCCTTGAGCAGCGCATGGGATCGCGCACCCTGCTCCGCCGGGCGGCCGAGACCTGGCAGGACACCGACGGCCCCCGCCCGCGCACGGCCGAGCGGCTCCTCACGCTCTCCGGGCAGGGGCATGCCACGGCCCGTGCCGTCCTCGACGCGCACGCCGCCGACGTGGGCCGGCTCGCCGCCGCCGTCGTCGCCGTCATGGACCCCGGACTGATCGTGCTGGGCGGCGCCACCGGCGCGGATCCACAGCTGCTGCCCGGGGTGCGGGCCGAGCTGGCCCGGCTGAGCTGGCCCACCGAGGTGGTCAGCAGCGTGGTGGGGGACACCGGCACGGTGGCGGGCGCCAGCAAGCTCGCCGTCGCCCATGGAATTCAAACCGTGACCGGAGCGGTGCTGGCGAAGCATTGACGGCTGCGCCATCGGTCTGCCAATGTCCGGACAAGCGCTTTCTGAGTCGGCCGGGACGCCGACTCCGGGTGAGCCTCCCGCCCGTACGAGCAGTACGGCAGCCGCACTAGGGCGTGCTTGTGCGACGTCGGCCGTCATGGCCGGGGACCCCACCCGTCAAGGCGACGCGGCCGGGCGAGGCCGTGCCCCCGGAAAGCGAAATTTCCTGCAAAATGCACCCGTGCCGCCTCGGCTGGCGCCGTGCTTCTTCCGCTACGACGAAAAGGGATTGAAGATGACCAGTCTGGGTGTGCGGCGCTCTCGCCGGCTCGGCCGCGGCGGCATACGCCGCGTTGTTCCCCTCGCTGCCGTGGCCACGGCAGGTGCCCTTCTGCTCTCCGCCTGCGGGTCGGGGTCCGACTCGGGCGGGAACGCCAAGTCGCTGACGTTCTGGATCTCCACGGTTCCGGGGCAGGACGCGGGCTGGAAGAAGATGGTGGCGCAGTACAAGAAGGAAACCGGCGTCAAGGTCAACCTCGTCAACATCCCCTACGACGGCTACCCGACGAAGCTGCACAACGCCGCGCAGGCGAACTCCCTGCCCGACGTGGCGGCCGTGCCGGCGCTGGACCCGATCTGGGCGAACAAGCTGATCGACCTCAGCTCCATCGCCAACAAGAAGAGCAACAAGATCAACCCCAACTTCCTCGCCAAGGACTCGTCCGGGAAGGTGCTGTCCATCCCCTCGGACGTCACCGCGTCCGGCCTGTTCATCAACAAGACGCTGTTCAAGAAGGCCGGCGTCTCCTTCCCGGCCTCGCCCCAGAAGACCTGGACCTGGACCGACTTCATCAAGGCGGCGGACAAGGTCCGCGAGAAGACCGGCGCCAAGTACTCCCTCACGTTCGACCAGTCGCCCTCCCGGCTCCGCGCCATGGTGTACGAGAAGGGCGGGAAGTACGTCCACGCGGACTCCTCCGGCAAGTTCTCGGTGGACGCGGCGACCAAGAAGGCCGTGAGCACCTTCGTCGGATGGAACGACGACAAGACCATGCCGAAGTCGGTGTGGACCAGCGGCGCCGACCCGTCGGCGATGTTCCAGAGCGGTGACGTGGTCGCCTACTGGTCCGGCGTGTGGCAGGTGCCCGCCTTCGCGGAGAGCATCAAGAAGTTCGAGTGGGCGAGCGTCCCGACTCCCGCCCAGCCGGTGCAGGCCAGCGATGTCAACAGCGGCGGCATGACGGTGGGCTTCAACAACAACGGCGCCGCGGCCACCGCCGCGACGAAGTTCCTGTCCTGGCTGTACGAGCCGGATCACTACCGCCAGCTGTGTGAGGCGTCCGGTTTCCTGCCGGTCGAGAGCGGTCTGAACCCGAAGTACCCCTTCAAGTCCGAGGCGGCACAGGCGGCGTTCAAGCTGTACAACGAGTCGATCCCGCTCTACGCCCCGATCTCCGGCTACTTCAACAGCGCGCAGACGAAGTGGGTGCTGAAGGGCAAGAGCCTCCCCGAGGACCCGACCAAGACGGAGCTCGGCAAGGCGATCAACGGCCAGCAGTCCTCCGACAAGGCCCTGCAGAACATCGTGGACGTCTACAACCAGCAGGTCGGCGGCTGAGCGCAGGCCGGCAGGCCCGGGCGGCGGGGTCGAGACACCGCCGCCCGGCCTCGGGCCCCCACGTGATGCCGGGCTCATGGCCTGAGCCCACAGGAACCCATTCCACCAGCACGGAGTCAGGAAGATGACCAAACGCGCCCCGGACGTGTCCGCGAGCCCGCCCAGGAGACGCAGTAAGTACACCCTTGCGCCGCTCGTCCTCATCGCGGCCAACGTCGTGCTCTTCGCGCTGTTCTTCGTCTGGCCGGCGGTGATCGGGCTCGTCTACTCCTTCACGAACTACACGGGCGTAGGGGTGTTCCAGTTCGTCGGACTGGACAACTACCAGAACCTTTTCGGGGACTCCACCTTCTACGACGCGCTGACCCGGACGCTGCTGTACGCCGTGCTCTTCGTCCCGCTGAACTTCGTGTTCTCGCTGCTCATCGCCAACGTGGTGGTGAGCAAGTACGCCAAGGGCGCCTCGGTCGCCCGCGTCATCTTCTTCATCCCGTGGCTGCTGTCGCCCATCGTCGTGGGTGTCCTGTGGCGGTGGCTGTTCGGTGAGAACTTCGGACTGGTCAACTACCTCATCCACGAGCTCGGCGGGCACGCCGTTCCGTGGCAGTCGAACGCGGACCTGTCGCTGCTGGTGGTGGTGATGGCGGCGTCCTGGGCCTGGACGGGCTTCTCGATGCTGCTGTTCATCGCGGCGATCAAGAACGTACCGGTGTCGTACTACGAGGCGGCCTCGCTCGACGGCGCCGGTCCGTGGCGCCAGTTCTTCCACATCACGCTGCCGAGCATCGCGCCCACCTCGTTCATCGTCATCCTGCTCAACACGATCAACGCGATGAAGGAATACCCGGTGTTCGTCGCCCTCAACAACGGCGGCCCGGGAACGTCGAACAACCTGATGGTCCAGTACATCTATGAGACGGGCTTCAAACGGGGCCAGATCGGCTACGCCAGCGCCGCGTCGTTCGTGCTCATGCTCATCCTGATGGCCGTCGCGATCATCCAGCTGATCGTCAACCGGCGGGTGGAGAACCGATGACAACCACAGACATGCCAAGCCCGGTCGAGGCCGGCGGACGGGCCGTCTCCAAGAAGCGGCGCCGCGGAGCGGCCACCGGTGGGCTCCGGCAGGCCGTGTCCGCGACGACACTGCTGTGGCTCCTGGCCTGCCTCTACGGGCTGCCGGTGCTGTGGTTCATCCTCAGCTCCCTCAAGCCGGCCAGCGACCTGTTCTCCTATCCGCTGACGCTGGTTCCGCACAACCCCACCCTGTCGGGTTTCAAGGCAGCGTGGAACAGCGCCAACTTCTCCCAGTACTTCATCAACACGACCATCGTGTGTGTGATCACGACGATCCTCACGGTGGGCGTCAGCTGCTGCACCGGGTACGCGCTGGCCAAGTACGACAACAAGTGGCTCAAGGTCTTCTTCCTCTGCATCCTGGCCACCACGATGCTGCCGTCCGAGGTCATGCTCGCCCCGGAGTTCCTCGTGGTCCGCGACCTCGGCCTCTACAACTCGTTCGCCGGCATCATCCTCCCGGCCGTGCTCACCGCGACCGGATGCTTCATGTTCCGCCAGTTCTTCCTGACGGTTCCCGACGAACTCGTGGAAGCCGCGCGCATCGATGGCGCCCGCGAACTGTCGATCTTCCTGCGGATCATGGTGCCGCTCTCCCGGCCCATCATGCTGACCCTCGCCATCCTGTCCTTCCAGTGGCGGTGGAACGACTACATCTGGCCGCTTCTGATGCTCAACGACCCCAACAAGTTCACCGTGCAGATCGGCATCCAGAGCATCGTCGGCGCGCAGAACATCAACTGGTCGGTACTGCTCGGCGCATCGGTCATCTCCATGATCCCTCTGATCGCCATCTTCCTGGTCTTCCAGCGCTACGTCATGGGCGCCGACATCAATGCCGGACTGAAGGACTGACCGTGCCCACCCCGCTCGACCACGCATTCGTCCGCGCGGCGGCCCGCGCCGCCGACCGGCCGGCCGCCCCGCTGGCGGCCGACCCCGACGAGGAACCCACCGGTGTGCACCACCGCGCCCTGGCGCGCCGGGTGAAGACTCTGGTCGCGGCGTACCGGTCCCCGGACTCGGCCCTGCACGGCAGCAGGCAGGCCGTCGCCGCCGCGACGACCCACCTCCGCGCCCTCCGGGCCGCGCAGACATCCACCGGCCTCTTCGCCGGCGGCGACAACGTGCAGTCACCGCCGGACTCCGCGTTCACCGTCAACGACGTGTGCGACGCACACGTCCTCGCCGCCGGCGCGGGGCCGGAACTGCGCGATGTCACGGCCGCCCTCGCCGAGATCGCCGGCGCCGCCTCCGGCAGTCTCCTGACCGGTGGGGTGCACACCCCGAACCACCGCTGGGAGCTGTGCGCGGCGCTGGCCCGGCTGCACCGGTCGTTCCCCGACGACCGGCTCCTCGACCGTGTCGAGGAGTGGCTCTCCGAGGGCGTCGACATCGACGCGGAGGGCCTGTACTCGGAACGGAGCGCCAACTACGCGGCCCACGTGTCCAACCCGTCGCTGCTGCTGCTGGCCGGCGTCCTCGGCCGCGCCGACCTGATGGACGCCGTCGAACGCAATCTCGCCACCACCCTGGACCTCATCAGGCCGGACGGCACGGTGGAGACCATCCACTCGCGACGGCAGGACCAGAACCACCCGTTCCCGCTGGCGCCCTACCTGCCGCACTACCGGCTGCTCGCGATCCGCACCGGCCGGGGCGACTTCAGCCGGGCGGCGCGGCTGGCGGCCGCCGGCGGCATCGACGACCCCGACCTGCTCGCCGAGACCCTCCTCACCCCGGACCTGTGCCACGTCCTGCCGGCACCGGCCGCGGAGACGCTTCCGCGTGATCGGTACATCACCACCGCGCGCCTCGCCGCACGCGCCTCGGCCACCGCGCACACGGTGGTGTACGGCGGCTCCGACGTGCCCGAGCACCGGCGCATCCGCTCGGGCCTCGCCTGCAATCCCACCTTCCTGCGCCTGTTCGCCGGCGACGCGGTCCTCGACGCGGTCCGCCTCTCACGGGGATTCTTCGACCTGGGCCCGTTCCGCGCCGACGTCATGCGACAGCCCGCCGACAACCGGTACCGGCTCACCGAAACCCTCACGGCCGCCTACTACCAGCCGCTGCCACCGGACCGGCGCCGGGACGACGGCGCCTACCGTACGGCGGACGAGGGACGCTTCTCGGCCGCGATGGCCTTCCCGGACCGGCCTCGGGACGAGGTCTCCCACACGACCCGCGTCGAGGTGGACCTGAGGGAGGACGGTGCCGACCTGCGGATCGACATCAGCGGACCGCGGGTGCCCTGGGCCCTCGAACTGACCTTCCGGCCGGGTGGAGTGCCGGAGGGCGCCGTACCGGTCGGCGACGGGCGCTGGTGCCTGACGACCGGGCCGATGACCTACCGGGTCGGTGACGACGAGATCCGGATCGAGGCCGACGTCGAGGCAGGCGAACCGCTGGCCGGGCCGGACCGGAGCGACGTACTGCGGTACGACCCGGGGCAGGACTACACCGTGGTGGGCGGCACCGATGCGACGACCGGGAACCGCGTCTACATCGGTGGACTCGGCCCGCACACACTGACCGTCGCACTGCGCGCCCGCCGGCCCGCACCTGTCGTGTGACTCCGGCGACCCACTACGCCGCGGGGGAACCGGAGCCGGCGCCGTCCGCGTGAGGCGGCCCAGGCATCACAGGGGCAGGCCGACCAGCCCACACCCGCGCCGTTCCGCCTCGGTCACCACCACGCCCCACTCCCGCAGCAGCACCGAGAACTCGTCGAAGTCCTCGATCCACCGCCCCGGGCACGCGGCATGCGTGCCGTACGGCACGCGCAGGCCCTCCAGCAGGGGCTCGGCTCGTGCCCAGTGCCCGGCCAGTGCGGACACGGTCGCCGGCGGGCAGGCGAGGAGCAGCCGACGGTGCCAGGGGTCGGTGTCCGCGGGGAACAGGCCGGAGACGGAGGCGTCCTCGGTGTCGGTGTCCCAGATCAGATCCCGCAGGAACGCGTCCAGGTGCTCACGCGGTTCCGGGCCCGCGTGCTCCCGTACGTCGTCCCAGGCCTGCCCGGCCCAGAAGTGCGGCTTGTAGGAGCCGGTGGTGCTGTGGAACTCGTACCGGCCGCACCACGGGACGTTCGACGCGGCGGGCCACACCCAGCCCCGCTGCGGCTCGGCATCCCAGTCGAGTTCGTCCTCGGGCATCGCGGCATCCTCGAGCAGCGCGTACCGCTCCTCGAACGGCGTCTGCTCTAGCCGCTCCCAGTCGACGGCCAGCACCGTGATGTCCAGGCCCATGGTCACCTCTCCACGCGTGGCAGCGCCGACTCCGGCACCACCAGGTCGGCCCGGCCCAGGGTCGTGGCGACCAGCTCGGCGTTGGGCTGGTCCGAGCGTGACACCCACGCCACCGCCTGCGCGTGGGACTTGCCGAACCGCTCGTGGCGGGCGACGAGTCGGCGGACGCGCTCCCGCTCGGGGAGTTCGCAGAACCACACCTCGTCGAGCCGGTGGCGCACCCGGGCCCAGGCGCCGGTGTCCAGGAGCAGGTAGTTGCCCTCGGTGACGACGAGCCGGGCCGTCGGCGGGACCGGGATCGCCCCCGCGAGCGGCTGTTCCAGGACGCGTTCGAAGCCGGGCGCGTACACGACGTCGTCGTGCCTCTCCTCGCGCAGCCGTCCCAGCAAGGCCGCGTACCCGGCCGCGTCGAACGTGTCGGGCGCGCCCTTGCGGTCCCTGCGGCCGAGCCGCTCCAGTTCGGTGTCGGCGAGGTGGAAGCCGTCCATGGGGACGTGCGCGACCCAGGGTTCGCCGGATCCGTTCAGTTCCCGCACCAGGTGCTCGGCGAGCGTCGACTTGCCCGCGCCGGGGCTGCCGGCGATGCCGAGGATCGCGCGCCGGCCGCCCCGGGGGAGGGCGCCGGCACGGTGGACCAGGTCGTCGAAGGTGAGCGGCACACCGCAGAGTGTGTCACCCCGCTACTGGGCCGTCCGGGGCGCGTACCCGTGGATGTGGCGTGCGCCACTCACTGGACATCTCCGGGCGGGGAACCGGACCTGTATGACGCAGCTCGGTCTTCCCGACGACATCCACGCCTGCCTCTTCGATCTCGACGGCGTCGTCACCAAGACGGCCGTCGTGCACGCGGCCGCCTGGAAGGAGATGTTCGACGCGTTCCTGCGCGAGCGTGACGGCGAGGACTTCCGGCCGTTCGACGCGGCGGCCGACTACGACGAGTACGTCGACGGCCGGCCACGCGCCGACGGCGTGCGGACGTTCCTCGCCTCCCGGGGCATCGACCTGCCCGACGGAGCCCCTGACGACCCACCGGCCGCGCAGACCGTGCACGGGCTCGGCAACCGCAAGAACGAGCTGGTCCTGGAGAAGATCCGCACCGACGGCGTCGAGGCCTACGACGGCACCCTGCGCTATCTGGAGGCGGTCCGCGCCCACGGCCTGAGCACCGCGATCGTCTCCTCCAGCGCCAACTGCCGGGACGTACTGCGCGCGATCGGCGCCGAGCACTTCTTCGACGTCCGGATCGACGGCGTGGTCGCCGCCGAGCGCAAGCTGCCCGGCAAGCCGCGCCCCGACACGTTCCTGGCCGCCGCCGAGGACCTGGGAATCGCTCCGGCCGAAGCCGCCGTCTTCGAGGACGCCCTGGCCGGCATGGACGCGGGCCGCGCGGGCCGCTTCGGGTACGTCGTCGGCGTCGACCGCGTCGGACAGACCGACGCGCTGTACACCCACGGCGCCGACGTGGTCGTGAAGGACCTCGACGAGCTGGGAGGCCGGGAGTGATCGAGCAGCGGGCGTACGCCGTCGAGCCGTGGACCGTGCGCGAGACGGAACTCGACCTCGACGTCCTGGCCCAGAGCGAGTCCGTGTTCGCCCTGTCCAACGGCCATGTCGGCTGGCGCGGCAACCTGGACGAGGGCGAACCGCACGGCCTGCCCGGCTCCTACCTCAACGGCGTCCACGAACTGCACCCGCTGCCCTACGCCGAGGCCGGCTACGGCTACCCGGAGTCCGGCCAGACGTCCATCAACGTCACCAACGGCAAGGTGCTGCGCCTCCTGGTCGACGACGAGCCGTTCGACCTGCGCTACGGACGGCTCGTCACCCACGAGCGGACCCTGGACCTCAGGCGGGGCGTGCTGGAGCGGGTCTGCGAGTGGACCTCCCCGGCCGGCTCGACCGTCCGTGTGCGCTCCACACGGCTGGTGTCCCTGACCCAGCGGGCGATCGCCGCCGTGGCGTACGAGGTGGAGCCCGTCGACAGCCGTACCCGCGTCGTCGTCCAGTCGGAGCTGGTCGCCAACGAGAGCCTGCCCGAGCCGGACGGCGACCCGCGCGCCGCCAAGGCGCTGAAGTCGCCGCTGGAACCGGAGGAGGACCTCGCCTCGGGCAGCCGGCTGCGCCTGGTCCACCGCACCCGGCGCAGCGGCCTCAGGGTCGCCGTGGCCGCCGACCACGTCGTCACCGGCCCTGACCGGACCACGACGAGCAGCGAGAGCAATGTGGACGTGGCCCGGCTGACCGTCACCTCCGTGCTGGAGCCGGGGGAGCGGCTGCGCGTGGAGAAGCTGGTCGCGCACGGCTGGTCCGGCGTCCGCTCCCGGCCCGCGATGAGCGACCAGGTCGAGGCGGCGCTGGCGGCGGCCGCGCACAGCGGCTGGTGGGGGCTGCTGAAGGACCAGCGGGCCTACCTCGACGACTTCTGGGGCCGCGCCGACGTCGAGATCGACGGCGACGAGGAGATCCAGCAGGCCGTCCGCTTCGCCCTCTTCCACGTCCTTCAGGCCGGCGCCCGTGCCGAACAGCGCGCCATCCCCGCCAAGGGACTCACCGGCTCGGGCTACGACGGCCACGCCTTCTGGGACACCGAGGCGTTCGTCCTGCCCCTGCTGACCTACACCGCGCCGCAAGCCGCCGCCGAGGAACTGCGCTGGCGCCTCGACACGCTGCCCGCCGCCCGGGAACGCGCGGCCCAACTCGGCCTGCGGGGCGCCGCGTTCCCCTGGCGCACCATCGAGGGCTCGGAAGGCTCCGCGTACTGGCCGGCCGGCACGGCCGCCTTCCACGTGGGCGCCGACATCGCTGACGCCGTCGTCCGGTACGTGGCCGTCACCGGCGACGAGAGGTTCGAACGCGAGGTCGGTGTCGAGCTGCTGGTGGAGACCGCCCGCCTGTGGCGCTCCCTCGGCCACCACGACGACCGGGGCGCCTTCCACATCGACGGCGTCACCGGACCGGACGAGTACAGCGCGATCGCCGACGACAACACGTACACCAACCTCATGGCCCGGGCGAACCTGCTGGCGGCCGCCGACGCCTGCAAACGCCACCCCGACGAGGCGGCCCGGCTCGGCGCCGACGAGGAGGAGAGCGCCGCCTGGCGGGACGCCGCCGAGGCCATGCACGTCCCCTACAACGAGGAGCTCGGCGTGCACGAACAGCACGCCGGCTTCACCCGCTGTCAGCGCTGGGACTTCGCCCGCACGGGCCCGGACCAGTACCCGCTGATGCTCCACTTCCCCTACTTCGACCTGTACCGCAAGCAGGTGATCAAGCAGGCGGACCTGGTGCTGGCGATGTACACCTGCGGCAGCTTCTTCGAGGGGTCCTTCGACGGCCGTGGCGAGGAGCAGATCGCGCGCAACTTCGCCTACTACGAGCCGCTGACCGTGCGGGACTCCTCCCTTTCGGCGTGCGTCCAGGCCGTCATGGCCGCCCGGGCGGGCCATCTGGACCTGGCCTACGCCTACACGGCCGAGGCCGCGCTGATGGATCTGGGGGACCTGGAGCACAACACCCGCGACGGACTGCACATCGCCTCGCTTGCCGGTACCTGGATGGCGCTGGTCGCCGGGTTCGGCGGCATGCGGTGCACCGACGGCGCCCTGCGGTTCGCGCCGCGCCTGCCCGAGAGGTTCAGCCGGCTGGCCTTCACGGTGGGGTTCCTCGGCCGGTGCCTGCGCGTGGAGCTGACCGCCGACCGCGCCACCTACACCCTGAGCTCCGGTCCGCCCTTGACGCTCCATCACCACGGCACCGAGCTGACGGTGAGTGAAGACGCCCCGGTGTCCCGGCCCGTCCCCCCGCTGACACAGCGCCCGGCCCCGAGCCAGCCCCCGCACCGCGCCCCGAACGCCCGCTGACGCTCACTTCGCGTCAGGCACTTGGCCGTATTCCGCCCTGCGTTCCTTCACCCCGCAGGTTAGTTTGACCGTGTTTGTCAGCTTTTCGAACACAGGGACAAGGGGCGGAACATGACCGACGGCTCGAACGCCATCCTGGTTCGCAGGCGAAGACGCGAACAGACGGCCGGGCCGGGCGCGCCCCAACGCGACCGGGGGAAACGGGCCCTCGCCGCGGTGGCGGCCGTCTTCACGCTGGCTCAACTCGCCCTGGTCCGGCCCGTGCTGGGCCTCGGCTGGGACGAGATCGTCTACGTCAGCCAGGTTACCCCCCACACCCCCGCGGCCTTCTTCAGCGCACCGCGCTCCCGGGGCGTCTCGCTGCTCGTGGCGCCCGTGGCGTCCTGGTCGGCGTCCGTCCCGCTGCTGCGCGTCTACCTCGCCCTGGTGTCCGGCCTCGCCCTCTACCTGGCCCTGCGCGCCTGGCGGGGCCTGTTCCCGACCCGTGTCCTGGTCGTCGGCGGCGCCCTCTTCGCCTCCCTGTGGGTGACCCTCTTCTACGGTCCGCAGGCCATGCCCAACTACTGGGTCGCGGTCGGCGCCCTGATCTGCGTGGGCTGCTTCCTGCGGGCCCGGCAGGAACGTTCCGTCCGAGTGGCCCTGTGGGGTGTCGCCGCCGGCGCCGCTCTCATGGCGTGGATGCGGCCCACCGACGCGGTCTACGTGACCGTGCCGCTGCTCGTCCTCGCACTGGCGCGCCGCCACCGGCGCCTGCTCCTCGTCCTCCTGGCGGGCCTCGCCGCGGGCGCCGTGCAGTGGGTGATCGAGGCCTACGTCGGCCACGGCGGCCTGGGGGAGCGCCTTTCGGAAGCCTCCCGGATCCAGGGCGGACTGGGCTGGCACATCGCCGTCGACGACCAGCTGCGCAGCCTGGGCGGCCGGGGCCTGTGCCGGCCGTGCACCGGCCCGATGCCCAACCCCCTGGTCGTCGTCTGGTGGTTCGTCCTGCCCGCACTGGCCGGCCTCGGACTGCTCGTCGCGGCCCGCGCCCGGCGCCTGGGCCGGACGCTCGTCCCGCTGGCCTGCGCCGCCACGGCCGCCCTGCCGTACCTCTTCATGATCGGCTACGCGGCGCCCCGCTTCCTCACGCCCACCTACGCACTGCTCGCGATCCCGGTCGCCGACGCCCTGTGGCACCTGGTCAAGGCCCCGGGCGGGAAATGGCGCCCGGTGGCCGCGACCCTGGTCGCGCTCGGCCTGGCCGGGCATCTGGCGGCGCAGCTCGCCGTCCTGGACGGCGCCGTGTCCCGCAACACCGAGAGCCGCCGCGACTGGGGCCGCACCGCCGACGCCCTGCACCGCCTCGGCGTCCGCCCGCCCTGCCTGCTCACCGGCCACGAGTCCATCCCGATCGGCTACTACACCGGCTGCTCCTCGGGCGCGACCTCCGGCAACAACGAGAACACCACCGCGGGCGCCATCCTGCGCACCGCTGACCGTCTCCCGGTCGCCCACCTCGCACCGGCCGGCGGCACCCCGCCCCGCTACGCCCGCACCTGGCCCGTCCACCGGATCTCGGACCTCGACGTGCGTGTTGCACCGCGGCAGCGGCGGGACGGGGCGGTGGCCGCCGAGGTTAGAGACCGCGTAACGGGAAACGCGGAACGGGCACATGAGACCGACGGGTCGACGCAGCGCGCGACAGGGAGGCAGAAGTGATGGGCACGGAACCGACGCGCCCCGGACCGATGGCGGACGACGCGTACCAGCCCACCGGGACCAATGAGGAGCAGGCGGACGCCGCGCCGCTGGATCTGCAGGACGCCGTCGACGAACGGACCTACGACGACACCCTCGACGAGGGCTACTCCCCGCCGGAGAAGCCGCTCGGCGTCACCAGGAGCGGCACCACCGCCGCCGAGCAGCACGAGGGCGAGACCCTCGACGAGCGGCTGTCCCAGGAGGTCCCCGACGTGTCGGCCGAGCCGGCCGGGGACGGCGTGGGCGACAGCCCCGACAGCGACGGCGAGCCGGTGGACCCGGAGGCGGGCACCGCCCGAGCCGGACGCCTGGTCGCCCCGGACGAGGGCGCCCACGCCGACACCACGAAGGAGACCGTCGCGGCCGACGTCGGCATCGACGGCGGCGCGGCCGGCGCGGAGGAGGCCGCCGTGCACGTGGTGGAGGACGACGGCACCCTGCCCGGGGACGACGACGGGGCGTGAACCGCCCGCGGCCGGGAGGTTCGCCCCCCCGGTGGACGCCGAGGGGGCCGACGGCTACGGCAGCAGCTTCTCGAGCGCGGCAGGCCCCTCGGCCGCCAGCTTGCGCCTGGCCCATTCGAGGTTGTGCGGGGTGAGGTCCTTGCCCGAGGCAAGGACAAGGTCCTCCGGCGACACATCGGTGCCGGTGCGGGCGTGGAGCAGGCGGTCCGGGGTGGCGCGGTCCTCGGGCGGCCGTGACGCGTGGGGCTGTGACGTCGACATGTTCTCTGCTCCTAGGGTCCGGATCGCTGGGGCGGCCCCGGTGCTGAAAAACGGGTCCGCTATCACCATTCCCCGCGGGAGCGCGGCGTGCATCCGGAGAGCACGGACCGGGCCCGGGGAAACCCAGGCCCCCCGTTCGGACGCCCACCGATGTCGCCTCGCCGCACCCCGGGCGACGGTGGACACACGTGTCCCCTGCGACTGACAGGAGCTTTCCCATGCGCACACGTGTGACCGCCGCGTTCGGCCTGGCCTGCGCCGCCCTGCTGGCCTGTGCCGGTACGGCCAGCGCCGACGCGGAGGCCGAAGCCATCGCCGTCGGCAGCCCCGGCTTCCTTTCCGGCAATGTCGTACAGATCCCCATCGACATCGATGCCAATATCTGCGGCAACTCGGTCAACTTCATCGGCGCGTTCAACTCCGCCATCGGCAACAAGTGCTCGATCAAGGACTGACGCACCGGTCGCACGACCCCGCCGGCGGCGGCCCGCGAAACTTCGCGGGCCGCCGCCGGCCGCCGTCAGGGCCCGCTCTGCGGGCGGGGCGCGAGCACGAGCATCGTGACGTCGTCCCGTATGTCCGGGCAGTGCCGGACGAGGTCGGCCCAAACCCTTTCGGCCAGGGCCGTCGGCTCCTCCTCGGCGAAGCCCGGCAGCCGCTCGGCCAGCGGGTAGAAGACCCCCTCGGCGTCCCTGGCCTCGGTGACCCCGTCGGACGCGAGGAAGAGCCGGTCACCGGCGCGCAGCCGCACCGAGACGACCCGGGGCGCGGCCGCCTCGGCGAGGCCGAGACCGAGCGGTGTGCACGGCTCGATGTCCAGCTCGACGGCACGCCCGTCGCGCAGCAGCAGCGGCCCGGACTGCCCGCACGCCACGATCCGCACCACACGGGCGTCGGCGGAGAACCCGAGCAGCACCGCCGTCGCGAACAACTCGGCGTGCGGCTCGCCCGCCGAGTCCGCCACCAGCCTCCGGTCGAGCCGGGCCGCCACCGCCTCCGGATCCGGCTGGTCCAGCACCGCCTCCCGGAACGCCCCCAGCAGCGACGCGACCGTGGCGACGGCTGAAAGACCGTGTCCCTGGACATCGCCCATGACCGCCCGTACGCCGTAGGGGCCCGCCCGTACGTCGAAGAAGTCGCCCCCGACCAGCGTCCCGCTCTGCGCGGCCCGGTACAGCCCCGCGCACCGCACCGGCCCGACCCGCTCCCGCAGCGGCGGCACGACGGCCCGCTGCGCGGCCTCGGCGACGGCCCGTTCGGTGACCAGCTGGGCGTCACGCCTGCTGCGGACGAACGACAGCAGCACGCTCAGTACCGCCACGAAGCACACGGTCAGCAGATCGGTGCTGCCGGGGTCGTTCAGGCTGAACACCGGGATGGTCAGCACGACCACCACCAGCGCGCCCAGCACCGCCGTCGCCAGCGGCCCGTGCGCGAGCACGGCCAGGGGCGGGATGGCACCCAGCAGGAAGCCGATGTCGAGCGGCTCCGGACTGATCAGCTCCGCCGCGCACACGCCCGCCAGCAGTGCGGACGGCAGCACCCGCGCCCAGCCCGGCGGGGGCGCGCCGCGCAGCCAGCCGCGCCGGTCCCGGTCCCGGCGCGGCAGCCGGTCGCGCACGCTGCTCACACCACCACGCTGCTACGCCCGACCGGGCGCCGCACGCCGGGCCCGCGCGGGCGCCCCTGGGCCGGCGGTGAGGGCGTGGGCGTCAGCCGGGCGTCGTGGTCGGTCGGACCGGAGGGCCGCTTGAGCCGAACCGGAAATTCGTTGGACGGTCCGCCGGCGGCCCCGTAGCCTGTGGCGGGCCACGCCTCGAGACCCGTGGAAGGAGGGCAGAGCCGTGCAGTTCACACCGTTCCAGCGCTCCCTGACCCTCGTCCCCGGCGTGTCTCGACCGACCTGACCGGGAGCGCTCTTCGCAGCATGCTTCCCGGAGGAAGTCCATGACCGACGTGGTCATCCGCGCGCTCGACGCGAGCGCCGTCGATCTCTTCGACACCCTGCCCGACCCGCTGGGCGCCCGTGAGGGGCACAAGCGGACCCTGCACCGCCCCGAATGGAAGCGGGTGGCCCTGCGCGACGGCAAGGTCGTCGCCCGCGGCGCCTGGTGGGGCGGCCCCGACGACACCGAGCCCGTCAACCTCAACTGGTTCGATGTCGCGGAAGGCGAGGAGGAAGCAGGCGCCGCACTCCTGCGCTCCGCGCCCTGGCAGGTGGAACTCGAGCTGAACCTGCCCCCCGGCTGGCGCGACACCCCGGCCCTGCGCACCGCCGCCGAGACCCGCTTCACCGCCGCGCGGAAGGCCGGCTACGACCTCCTGGTCGAACGCCTGCTGTACCGGTGGACCCCCGGGCACGGCCTGCCCGAACGGCCCGGGCGCCTGGTCTTCCGGGCCGAACCGGACGACGCCGTGTTCTTCGACGCGCTGCGCCGCATCCACTCCGTCACCCTGGACGCCCACGCGCTGAAGGACATCGAGGAGGGCGGACTCGACCGGGCGGCCCAGGAGGAACTCGACTTCTTCCGCTGGTGCCCCTCGCCGCGCGAGTGGTGGCAGGTCGCGTCCACACCGGAGGGCGAGCCGGTCGGCATCCACATTCCAGCCCACAACCCTTCGGGCCCGTGCATCGGCTTCATCGGCGTCCTGCCGGACCAGCGAGGCCGCGGCTACGCCTACGACCTCCTGGTCGAGTGCACCCGCTTCCTGGTCGAACAGGGCGCGGAGTTCGTCGCCGCCGCCACGGACCAGGGCAACTTCCCCATGGCCGCGAACTTCGCCAAGGCCGGTTTCCCGGTGGTCAAGGAACGGCTCAACTTCCACAGGGTGTAGGCAGGTGTTCGGCGGCGCGACGCGGACTAGCGTGCGCCGTCGTTCAGCAGGTCGTCGGCCGCCGTGAGGATCTCCGTGACACGGAGGCCGAACGCCGCGTCGCACGCGTGCGGGCGGCCGGTGCGGGCCGCGGTGAGCAGGGCGTCCGCGGCCCGCATCAGGGCGGGGACCGCTCCGTCGGCACTCTCCGGCAGGACGGCGACCCCGGCCTCTCCCCGCACCTCCAGCGCGGCACCGGCCGCGGCGGGCGGTGCCGTCAGGCTCAGGGTGAGGGTGCTCGACGCGCCACCGGAGTGGTCGAGGACGACATGCACCGTGTCCCCGGGACCGTACGCGGCCGCCGTCACATGCCGCACGTCGCCGAGCACCGGCAGCAGCACGGACAGGGCGTGCGGCCCGACGTCCCACAGGGCGCCCTTCTCCCGCCGCCACGGCGTCGCGAAGGGGCTCTCGCTGGTGAACACCGCCCCGAGCCACTGCGCCCACCCCGTGAACCAGCCCGGAACTCCCGCCTGTTCGGTGATCCACGCCTCCGGCTCGGGCTGGAAGCGGGTCGTGAAGAACACGACCGAGGCGACCCCCGCCTCCTCGACGGCCTCGACCACGGCCCGCCCCTGCTCCACCGTCGGCGCGAGAGGCTTGTCGAGCAGCAGATGGCACCCGGCCCGCGCCGCACGCGCGGCGAGTTCGGCCTGCACCTGGGGAGGCAGCGCCACGGCGACCGCGTCCACGTCGGCGAACAGCTCGTCGACGTCGTCGTACACTGGCACGCCGTGCCGCTCGGCCAACTCCTTCGCGGCCTCGGGGCGGCGGCCCCAGACCCCGGCGAAGTCCAGCCCCTCGTGCCGGCTCAGTGCGGGTGCGTGGGCCATCTGCGCCCACGGTCCGGTGCCCAGCAGTCCTATCCGCATGCCGCCGCCTCTCCACGCTGCCTGAACGAAGAGAGTGCCACACCGAAGAGACCGGCGACCGGGAGGGCCGCACAACAAGAAAGGCAAGGAGTCGTCTCCTTGCCACTCTCAACTTATAGCGCACAGGGGGTCTTGCGGCAAGGCCCCCGTCGTGCCGCAAACTGTCCGGCCTAAGCCCAGGACCTGCGGAAACGGGAGCATGACGTGACCCCCCTGACCATGAGCGCGTTCGATCTTCCCGACCGGCTCTCCCACAAGTCCGACCCTGTGCTGATCGCCGGGGACGAGCGGCACTTCGCCGCCGTCGCCGAGTGTCTGGAGCAGTCGATCGCCGAACTGTCCGACCGGCTGCGGGCCGAGCGCAGGGCGCCCGGCGGCAAGGGCCGGGAGGCGATGGACCGGGACGCGGAGATCCACCGGCTGACCACCCGCCTGCGCGCACT
Organism: Streptomyces purpurascens; assembly: GCF_045040895.1. Lineage (NCBI taxonomy): Bacteria > Bacillati > Actinomycetota > Actinomycetes > Kitasatosporales > Streptomycetaceae > Streptomyces > Streptomyces purpurascens. Next base: position 8,706,726 of record NZ_CP108341.1, read on the forward strand.
GCGCCGCTTCGGACTGGACCTGTGCCTCGGGCACATGGTCGGTGCCGACGACTCCGAGCCCGTGTACGTGGGACGACTCGGCCTCACGGACAGCACGGGGCGCCGGCTGCTGGTCGACTGGCGTTCCCCCGCCGCCGAGCCGTTCTTCGGAGCCACCCACGCCGACCCGATGGGCCTGGCGAGCCGCCGCAGATACCGCTGGACCCGTGGCCGGATCAGCGACTACTGGGACGAGGTGTTCACCGCGGACGGCATCTCCGGGCATGCCGCGCTCGACGACCAGTCCGCCTTCATCGCCAGCCTGGGCACCGACCGCTCGCCCCGGATGAGGGACGTGCTCGGCACCATCCAGTCCGACCAGGACGCCATCATCCGCGCGGGCTCCCGCGGCGCCCTCGTCGTCGACGGCGGCCCGGGCACCGGCAAGACCGTCGTCGCCCTGCACCGCTCCGCCTACCTCCTCTACTCCGACCCGCGCCTCGGGCAGCACCGCCGCGGCAGCGTGCTCTTCGTCGGCCCGCACCGGCCCTACCTGTCCTACGTCTCCGACGTCCTGCCCAGCCTCGGCGAGGAGGGCGTGCAGACCTGCGTCCTGCGGGACCTCGTCGACGAGGGAGCCGCGGCCGGGACCGAGGCCGACCGGGACGTGGCACGCCTGAAGTCGTCCGCGGACATGGTGAGGGCGATCGAGAAAGCCGTCACGTTCTACGAGGAGCCGCCCACCGAGCCGATGACGGTCACGACCCACTGGTCCGACGTCCACCTCGGCGCCCGCGAGTGGGCCGTGGCCTTCGCGGCGGCGGAGCCCGGCACCCCGCACAACGAGGCGCGCGACCAGGTCTGGGAGGAGCTGCTCACGATCATCCAGGACAAGCACGACGGCGACGTGTCGGCCGACCTGCTCCGCAGATCGCTGTCGCAGAACAGGGAACTGCGCACGGTCTTCAACCGCGCGTGGCCGCTGCTCGAAGCGACCGACCTCGTGTCGGACCTGTGGTCGGTGCCCGCCTATCTGCGGATGTGCGCGCCCTGGCTCAGCCGGGACGAGGTCCGGAGACTGCAGCGCGCGGACGCCCAGGCCTGGACCGTGTCCGACCTGCCGATCCTGGACGCCGCACGGCAGCGGCTCGGCGACCCGGAGGCGGCCCGGCGCAAGCGCCGGAACAAGGCCATCCTCGCCGACCAGCGCGCGCACATGGCGCGGGTCGTCGACAACCTGATCGATGCCACGGCCGACTCGGGCGCCGACGGTGACGAGGGCGAAGGCCTGGTGTCCATGCTGCGCGGCGAGGACGCCCAGGTCAGCCTGGTCAACGAGGCCGAATTGACCACCATCGAACCGGACGTGCTCACCGGCCCCTTCGCCCACATCGTCGTGGACGAGGCCCAGGAACTGACCGACGCGGAATGGCAGATGCTGCTGCTGCGCTGCCCGTCCCGCAGCTTCACCGTCGTCGGGGACCGCGCCCAGGCCCGGCACGGCTTCACGGAGTCGTGGCGGGAACGGCTCGAACGGGTCGGGTTCGGCCGGATCGACCTCGCCTCGCTGAGCATCAACTACCGCACGCCGGAGGAGATCATGACGGAGGCCGAGCCGGTCATCCGCACCGTGCTCCCGGACGCCAACGTGCCGACCTCCATCCGCAGCGGCGGCGTCCCCGTCGTCCACGGAGCCGCCGCGGAGCTGAGCTCGATCCTCGACACCTGGCTGGCCGCCCATGCCGACGGGATCGCCTGTGTCATCGGCGATCCCGCGTTCCAGCCCCCCTCGTCACGCGTCCGGTCGCTGACCCCGGAGCTGTCGAAGGGGCTGGAGTTCGACCTGGTCGTCCTCGTCGACCCGGAGGACTTCGGCACCGGCGTCGAGGGAGCGGTCGACCGCTATGTCGCGATGACCAGGGCCACCCGGCAGCTCGTCGTCCTCACGAGCCCCGGTCCTACGCGGTGAGCTCCTTCCGGATGCGGTCCAGCATGAACGCCGACGACTCCCGGGCCCGCTCCTCCCAGGCGAAGACACAGGCCGTGGCGACACCGTCGAAGCCCAGCTCGCGGAGTGTGCCGAAGAAGGTGTCCCAGTCGACCTCGCCCTGACCGATGTCGAGGTGCTGATGGATCCGGGCGGGCGTGCCCGGCGGGTTGAGGATGTACCGCAGACCGCTGGAGCCCTTGTGGTTGAAGGAGTCCGCGACATGCACGTGCTGGAGCTTGTCACCGGCGTAGCGCATCATCGCCGCGATGTCCGCCGTCGGGTCGGAGCCCGAGAGATGGAAGGTGTGCGGGGCGCAGTAGAGGTAGTTCACCCACGGCTTGTTGATCGCGCGGACGAGATCGACGGCCGGGGTGTTCTCCTCGCAGAAGTCGTCCGGGTGGGCCTCCAGGTTCAGGGCGATGCCCTCCCGCTCGAAGACCGGCAGCAACTCCTCCAGCGAACGCCAGAAGGCGGACTCGCTCTCGGCGGCGCGTTCCGGGCGGCCGTTGAACTCCGAGTTCATCAGGGGGCATTCGAGATCCACGGTGATCTCGATCATCCGCTTCCAGTAGCGGACGGCCGTCTGCCGCTCGGTCTCGTCCGGCGAGGACCACTTGTACAGCGGCAGCACCGAGGACAGCCGCACACCGTGCCTGCGCAGCGACTCCTTCAGCTCCGCCACCCGCGCGTCGTCCGCCCGCGGGTGCAGGAAGAACGGCATGAAGTCCTCGCGGGGCGACAACTCGATGTATTCGTAGCCGAGTTCGGCGACCGCGCGCACCATCTCGTCGATCGGCAGGGCACGGAACATGTACGGGTCGAGGGCGATCTTCACGCGGTGCCTCCGTAGAGCGCGGGGCGGGGCTTGATGTCGACGGTGACGATCTCTCCGCCGCCGGCCTCCTGGGAGCGGACGGCGGCGTCGGAGATGACGGTGGCGGCGTAACCGTCCCAGGCGGACGGCCCGGTGGGCTCGGTACCGGCCGCCACGGTGGCGACCCACTCGCGGAACTCGGTGTCGAAGGCCTCCGCGAACCGGTCCTTCCAGTCCTGCAGCACACCCGTGCCGTGCCGGGCCGCGGTGCGGATCCCGACGGCCGCCGGGTCGGGCAGCCGGACCAGGCCGTCCTCGCCCACGACCTCGCACTGGATGTCGTAGCCGTACTGGCAGTTGACGAAGACCTCCAGGTCGATACGGACGCCCTCGCCGGTCTCGAAGACTATGATCTGCGGGTCCTTCAGGTGACCGAACCGCTTGCTCGTGGCGCGCGGGGTGACCACCTGGGCGGAGACGATCTCGTCGTCGAGCAGCCAGCGCAGCACGTCGATCTCGTGCACGGCCGTGTCCTGCGCGGCCATCGCGGAGTGGTACGACTCCGGGACGGTCGGGTTGCGGTGGGCGCAGTGCACCATCAGCGGGGCCCCGAGCGAACCGGTCGACAGGACCTCCTTCATCTGGCGGTACCCGGCGTCGAAACGGCGCATGAACCCGACCTGCACCAGCCGGCGGCCGCGCGCCCGCTCGGCCTCGACGATCCGCAGACAGTCCTCCGCGGTCGTGGCCAGCGGCTTCTCGCAGAACACCGGCTTGCCGGCGGCGATCGCGTTCAGGACGTGCTCGGCGTGGGTCGGCCCCCACGAGGTGACGAGGACGGCGTCCACGTCGGGGGAGGCGACCAGATCAGCGCCGGTGGGCAGTGCGGTGGCCCCGCACCGGGCCGCCACCTCGGCGGCGCGCTCGGTGTCGACATCGGCCACCGCCGTGACAGTGGCCCCGGTGACGACCTCGGTGAGCCGCCGGATGTGATCCTGGCCGATCATTCCGGCGCCGATGACGCCTACACGTACGGTCATGGAGAACTCCTCGAAGGATGATCAGGAAAAGCGCGTCCGGAGCTCGGCCTCGAGGGATTCGAGGGTGCGGCCCTTGGTCTCGGGGACGTACAGCTTCACGAAGGTGAGGGACAGCAGGCCCGCCACCACGAACAGGAAGAAGGTGTTGGAGATCCCGATCCCGGTGACCAGGGACGGGAAGACAAGACCGATCACGAAGTTGGTCAGCCACAGCACCACGGCCGCGACGCCCATGCCGAAGCCGCGCATCCGCATCGGGAAGATCTCCGACAGCATCAGCCAGGTCACCGGCGAGATCGCGCCCTGCTGGAAGGCGAGGAACGTGACCGTCATCGCGAGCACCGCGAACGCCCGCGGATCACCCGACGGCAGCACGAGGGAGAACACGCCGATCAGCAACAGGGCCACGGTCGTGCCGAGCTGGCCGGTCATCAGCATCGGCCGGCGATTGACCCGCCCGAGCAGCCAGATGCCGACGAAGGTGGCCAGCACCGAGATCACACCGTTGGCGATGTTCGCCGTCAGCGCGCTGTCGGCGGCGAAACCGGCGTCGGTGAGGATCTGCGTGCCGTAATACATGATCGTGTTGACGCCGGTGATCTGCTGCACGATCGCGATGCCGAACCCGACGAACATCAGCTTCCGCACCCACGGCGTGCTCTTGATGTCCTGCCAGCCGCCGAGCTTCTCCCGCTCGTCCTTGACGGCCAGCGCGGAGACCTCCTTCAACTCGGCCTCGGCCCGGGCCCGCGACCGCACCTGCTTGAGCACCTCGAGGGCCTCGCCGAAACGGCTCTGGGAGGCCAGCCAGCGCGGGCTCTCCGGCATCACCAGCATGCCGAACCAGAGCACCACCGCCGGCAGTGTGGCGATGACCAGCATCCAGCGCCACACACCGCCGGACTCGCCGCCGACCTGCGCGATGATCGCGTTGGACGTGAACGCCAGCAGCTGACCGGAGACGATCATCAGCTCGTTCCGGGTGACGAGCGCACCGCGCCGCTCGGCGGGCGACACCTCCGCGAGATACACCGGCACGGTCACGGATGCACCGCCGACCGCGAGACCGAGCACGAAGCGCGCCACGATCATCACCTCGGTCGTCGGGGCGAGCGTGCAGCCGAGCGCGCCGACGAAGAACAGCACGGCGAGCAGCAGGATGTTGCGCCGCCTGCCGCGCGCGTCCGACAACCGGCCGCCGGTCACCGCGCCCAGCGCGGCACCCAGCAGCAGCGAACTGGTGACCATGCCCTCGGTGACCGGGGTCAGGCCGAGGTCGTCGGTCATATAGGGCAGGGCGCCGTTGATGACGCCCGTGTCGTAGCCGAAGAGGAGACCACCGAACGTGGCGATGATGGTGATCATCCGCAGCCGCCGGGAGACCGCCGGCGGGGTCTCGTCCGCGACGCCGGTGGCCGGGGCCGGGCCGGAGGCTGGTGTCGTGTCGTCCCTGACGTCCATGGCCGCTCCTTACCTGTCGATGGCCGGGCGGCGGGTACCCGAAAGTCCGCAGCCGGCCAGGTGCTCGCGGGTGCCGACCGCGATCGGCAGCGGCACCTCGGGAGCACACGGGTACAGGTCCTGCTCGACGATCACGAACAACTCGGCGTCGAGCCCGGCCAGTTCACCCACCACGTGGGCCGGATCGGGCACCCCGGCGGGCGGCGAGACGCACACCCCGCGCCGCACGGCCTCACCGAAGGACAGGTCCTCGGCGGCGACCTGCGCCAGGATCTCCGGATCCATCTGCTTGATGTGCACATAGCCGACCCGCTCACCGAACCGGCGGATCAGATCCAGATTGTCCCCACCGCCGTACGCCACATGCCCCGTGTCCAGGCACAGATTGGTGTAGCGGCTGTCGGACTCGTTCAGCAGCCGCTCGATCTCCGGCTGTGTCTGGAGGTGGCTGTCGGCGTGCGGATGGACGACCAGCCGCACGTCGTACTCCTCCAGCAGCAGCCTGCCCAGCCGGTCCGCGGCCCGGCCGAACCCGGCCCACTGCTCGGCGGTCAGCTCGGGCGACTCGGTGAACGCGCCCGTCTTCTCGTCCCGGTACATGGGTGGAATGAAGACCAGGTGATGCGCCCCCGCGGCCGCGGTCAGCGCGGCGACCCGCCGGACATGGGCCAGCATCTCGTCCCAGGCCTCGGGCCGGTGCAGCGCGCCGAACGCGGTACCGCCGGAGACCTTCAGCCCCCGGGCGTCCAGCTCGGCCTTCAGCCGCCGCGGGTCGGTGGGCAGATAGCCGTACGGGCCGAGCTCCAGCCACTCGTATCCGGCCTGGACCAGCTCGTCGAGGAAACGGGTGTACGGCACCTGGTGCTCGTCCTCGGGGAACCACACCCCCCAGGAGTCGGGGGCGGAGCCGAGGCACAGGTTGCCGACGGTGGTACGGAGAGGGACGGGCGCCGTTGCCATGGTCAGTGTCCTTGGAGGAGAGGGGGAGGGTGCCTGAGCGATGTGACGCGCGCTACTAGCGCGCTCTAGTCGAGTACGATGACCCCTGTCCAAATGTCATGTCAATAGGTTGTTGCTGGGAGATTGCGGGGCCCCATTGCCGGATCCCCGCGCGGGACACCCCGTAAGGTGGGCGCCGTCGGAGGGTGGGTTCACAGGTGGATGCATCGGGCAGGCAGCGGCCCACGATGGCGGACGTCGCCGAGAAGGCGGGCGTCTCCCGCGCCCTCGTCTCGATCATCTTCCGCAACCAGGCGGGAGCCGGCCGGGAGACCCGGGAGCGGGTCCTGCGCGTGGCCGACGAGATCGGTTACCGGCCCGACAGCGCGGCCCGGCTGCTGGCCCGTGGCCGCAGCCGCACGCTCGGCGTGATGTTCGCCGTGCACCAGACCTTCCACACGGATCTCATCACCGGCATCTATCCGGAGGCCGAGCGGCTCGGGTACGACGTCCTGCTCTCCGGCTCCACCCAGGGGCGCAGCGAGGCGAAGGCGGTCGAGGCGTTGCTCAGCCACCGCTGCGAGGCGGTGATCCTGCTCGGCCCGGACGCCCAGCCCGGCTACCTCGAAGAACTCGGGCAGCGCACGGTCACCGTCTCGGTCAGCCGCCGCGTGCCCCAGGCCCATGTCGACTTCGTGCACTCCGCCGAGGGCAAGGGCGTCCGGCAGGCCATGGACTACCTGGTGGAGCTGGGGCACCGCCGGATCGTGCACATCGACGGCGGACGCGGGCCAGGTTCGGCGGAGCGGCGGCGTGCCTACCGTGCCGCGATGCGCCGCCACGGGCTGGAGGACCAGGCCCGGGTGATTCCCGGCCGTCACACCGAGGACTCCGGTGTCGAGACCGGCCGTCTGCTCCTGGCCGAGCGCGACAGCGGGCTGCCGTTGCCGACGGCGGTCCTCGCCGGCAACGACCGCTGCGCGATGGGCCTGCTGATGTCCCTCACCCGGGCGGGCGTCGAGGTCCCGCGCGATCTGTCCGTCGTCGGCTACGACGACAGCCACCTCTCCCACCTGATGCCGATCGGCCTGACCACGGTCCGCCAGGACGCGGTCCTGATGGCCGAACACGCCGTCCGCTTCGCCGTCGAGCGGCTGGAGAACGGGGAACTGCCGCCGCGTGAGGCGGTGCTGGATCCGAAGCTGGTGGTACGGGGGACCAGCGGGCCGGCCCCGGCGGAGCAGGCACGCCGCCCCGCCCGCCCGGGGCCGCTCTAGCGCGTCCCCTTCTTCGCGAACTCCGCGACGGTGTCGGCGTTGTCCTTCGTGATGAACGCCGGACCGGTGAGTACGGGAGCCGCTCCGCCGCCGCTGAAGTTGCCGTTCGTCCTGTACAGCCACAGTGCGTCGACGGCGAGGTAGCCCTGGAGGTAGGGCTGCTGGTCGACGGCGAACTCGATGTCGCCGTCCTGGACGGCGGCGACGAGGTCCTTGTTGAGGTCGAAGGTGGCGACCTTGGCCTCGCTGCCCGCGTCCCGTACCGACTGCACCGCGGTCAGGGCGATCGGGGCGCCGAGCGTGACCACCTGGTCGATGGTGGAGTCCTTCTGGAGCTTGGCGGTCAGCGTCGACTTCACGGAGGGCATGTCGGTGCCGTTGACGTACAGGTTCTCCGTGGTGCCCTTGAAGCCCTTCTTCAGGCCGGCGCAGCGTGCCTCCAGCGCGACCTGGCCCTGCTCCTGGATCACGCAGACGGCGTGCTTGGCGCCCAGTTGGTCGAGGCGCTCCCCGAAGGCCTGGCCGGCGATGTTCTCGTCCTGGCCGAAGTACTCGAGCATGCCGAGTTCCTTCCAGTCGTCCAGGCCGGAGTTGAAGCCGACGACGGGGATGCCGGCCGCCTTGGCCTTGGCCACCGCTGCCTTCATGGCGTCGGGCTTGGCCGCGGTGAGCGCGATGCCGTCGACCTTCTGGTCGATGGCGTTCTGCACCAGGTTGGCCTGGTTTCCCGCGACGGGGTCGCTCGAGTAGACGAGCTTGATGTTGTCCTTCGCGGCAGCGGCCTGGGCCCCCTTGCGGATCAGGTCCCAGAAGGTGTCGCCGGGCGCCGCGTGGGTGACCAGGGCGACGGTCATCCGCGGGGTGGTGGCCTTGCCCGCCGCGGCGTCGGTGCCCCCGGTCTCGGACTGCTTGCCGCCGGAGCCGCTGGAGCAGCCGGCGGCGAGCAGCGCGCCCACGAGGGCGGTGGCGGTCAGGGCGGCGGGTCTGTGGTGTCTGCGCATGTCGGGTGCACCTCACTGTGCGGGGAGGGAGAGAGGGTGCCGCGCCCGGTCCGGGGAGGCGGGTGGCGCATGGGTGTCCTGGGCGGCGGTATCGGGGGCCGCGGTGGTCCTGGGTGAGGACTCCTGCGTACTCGGTGGCTGGAGCGCGTTACTAGCGCGCTCTAGTGGCAGGTACTATGCGGCCGCCCTTCCGGGGATGTCAACAGCTTTGTCAGGACGTACCAACAAAACGGGGGTGGCGGTACGGCAGAGCCGCCCGTGCGCGCCGGCCTGGGGGCGGCGTGTGCGGGCGGCTCCGGGCGGACGGTCCTGGACCGTCCCGGTCGGTCCTGCTCAGCTCTCCGGTCTGCCGATGTTGACCATCCACGGGGTGCCGAAGCGGTCCGTGCACATGCCGAACTCGTCGCCCCACATCTGCTTCTCCAGCGGCACCGACACCGAGCCGCTGTCGGAGAGCTTCTCCCAGTAGCCGCGCAGCTCGGCGTCGTCGTCACCGCTCAGGCTCACGGAGAAGGGGGTGCCCGGCGCGGACTCCATGCCCGGCGGGTTGTCGGCGCCCATCAGGGTGAAGCCGCTGGTCGTTTCCAGCATGCCGTGCATGATCTTGTCGGCGTTCGGGGCGTCCGCCTGGCCGAAATCGCCGTAGCTGTTGAGGGTGAGGTTGCCGCCGAAGACCTCCTTGTAGAACTCCATCGCCTGCCGGGCTTCGCCGTTGAAGGTGAGGTACGGATTGAGGCGCGTGACCATGTGAACCTCCCGGAGGGGCAAAAGGGTCATTTGCGCGCAGCGTAGCGCCGGGCACTGACAATGGCGCGCCGAGCGCGCCGCGCAGGCGGTGGGGGAGCGGGTGCGAGGCGGGCGCCAGCAGGCCGGAGCGGACGCCAACTGACTTGTTAGCGTTGGCCCTTGACCAGAGGGGGATGGGGACAGCTCATGACATCGACCACCTTCCGCATCGGCGGGGATCTGGACGTTCGCCGGCTCGGTTTCGGAGCCATGCACCTGTCGACCGGGGCCGGGCCCGACCGGGAGAACGCCCTCGCCGTGGCCCGGCGGGCCGTGGAACTGGGCGTCACCCTGATCGACACGGCCCACCTGTACGGCGAGGGAGCCAATGAGGAGCTGCTGGCCGAGGCGTTGCACCCCTACCCGGAGGGGCTGCTGATCACCACCAAGGTCGGTGTCGCGCGTACCGGCCCGGGAGGCGAGTGGAGGTTCGACGGGCGGCCCGAGATCCTGCGCGACCAGGTCGAGCAGGCCCTGCGCCGGCTGCGGGTCGAGCGGATCGAACTGCTCCAGCTGCACCGCGTCGACCCCGACACACCCCTCGCCGACCAGCTCGGCACGCTGCGCGAGCTTCAGGCCGAGGGCCTGGTCGGACGGATCGGGCTGTCGGAGGTCACCGTCGCCGAGCTGGCCGAGGCCCGGGAGATCGTCGACGTGGTGAGCGTGCAGAACCGCTACAACCTGCTCGACCGCGAGCACGAGCCCGTTCTCGCGGCGTGTGCGGCGGCCGGTATCGCCTTCCTGCCGTGGCGGCCCGTGGCGTGGGGGAAGGCGGGGGCCGAGGCCCAGATCGCCGCCGTGGCGGCCGACCTCGGGGCCACGCCCACGCAGGTCGCGCTCGCCTGGCTCCTCGACCGCGCACCGGTCGTCCTGCCGATCCCCGGTACGGCCCGGATCGAGCACCTGGCGGAGAACCTCGCCGCGGCGGACCTCGAGCTGACGCCCGCCCAGCGCGACCGCCTCGACCGGCTGGCCGAGGCGGAAGGGGCGGAATCAGGGTCGGACTAGCCCTCAGGCGTCGCACCGAAGCTCACGCCTCGTCGGACCCGGACTCCCCGTTGTTCCAGTCGTACGGGCCTCCGCCGCGCCACTCGATCAGCTCGGTGTCGTCGACGGCCGTGTCGGCGGTGGGCAGGCCCTCGCGGTGCAGGAGGTCCAGTACGTCGAACAGGCTGTAGGCGACGCCCATGCGCTCGCCGTGGATGGTCACCAGCCGTCCGCCGTCCGACGCGGGCGGCTGCACGACCACGGGGGGTTGACCGTCCATAGCCCCACCATGCCCCCGAAACGGGCGGTTCGCAGCTCGGCCTGGACCATACGCGGGACGAACCGGCACGGCGCGTCGGTCCCGAGCCCCGGCGCCGGGTGCTCTGTGCGCCGGTGACAAGGCGCGACCGGGAAACTGAATTCTCGTCAGCACCCCCTGAGGGCCCTCCCGCCACAGCCCTAGCGTCCGTGGCATGGACATGAACCGCAGGAGCAGAGGGAAGTGGCGCGGTGCCGTGCTCGCGGTACTGCTGACCGCCGGGACACTCACGGCCGCCGCCCCGGGGGCCCGGGCCGACGGGGCGCGGACCGAGACGCCCGTCGCGTCGACGTCCCCCGTCACCGGGGTGACCGAGTCGGTCGTACGGGTGAAGGTACCGCTGCCGGAGTCGGCCGGACCTCGTCCGGCCGCGTGCGACTGGCTGTCGTATCTGCGCTACCGCTCGGCCGACGGGCCCGCCGCGTCGGCCGCCGCGGACCGGATCCTCATCGCCCAGCCCGGCATCCTGGAAGGAGCCGGGGCGTTCGACAGCGTCGCCCGCAACACCGTCACCAGGGCCGCCGAGCAGGGCGCGCACATCGAGTTCTGGGCGCTGGACCGGCGCTCCAACTGTCTGGAGGACCGTACCGGCATCGCCTCCGGGGACCAGCACAGCGCCGTCGACTACTACTACCGCGGCAAGCAGGTCGACGGCCGGACCTTCGGCGGCTACGCCGGCAACGGACAGCTGGGCTGGATGGCGAAGCTCGGGATCGAGCAGACCGTACGGGACCAGTACGACCTGCTCACCGCCGAGTTGCCCGACCAGACCCAGCGCAAGCGGAAGGTGCTGTGCGGCGGGCACTCGCTGGGCGGTGTCATCACCGGGTACTTCGCCGCCGCCGACTTCGACGGCGACCGGGCCACCACGGCGGACGCCGGGTACAACCAGTGCGCCGGCTACTTCGCCCTCGACACCACCGTCTCCACCTCGCTGGCCGACCTCAGCGGCAACCTGCCCGACGACACCAACCTGCCCGACATCGGCCTCGGTTACGGCGTCGTCCAGGCCGGACTGGACAGCGGGCTGCTGTCGCGCACGCTGTCCGCGCCGGTGCTGCTCAACCCCGAGACCATGACCCTGCTCGGTATCGCGGGCCTCGGCGCCCTCAAGGACCTGGAGGGTGAGGCCGACCTGCCCCGCTATCTGCCCTCCGGCGTCAACATCGAGGCCACGAACCGTTTCCTGTTCTCCAAGGACACCACCGCCTTCCTCAGCGGCTCGCCGGCGGTGAAGGACTTCCGGCTCACCAACGGGGCGGTGCTCGGGGCGCTGCTGGACGACAACTCCGTACCACTGGCGTTCCTGCAGACCAGCGTCGGCTTCTTCGACGGCGGGCCCATCGCCGACAAGAGCTTCCCGGTGGCCAACGGCGGTACGCAGCAGCCCGGTCTGTACGGCACGGCGTACAAGGCCATCCCGGACCGGCCGCAGGGCCCGCTCTACACCTGGCGCACCTACGACCGCGTCGGTGACCCCGACGACCCCGGATACCGGTCGGCCGACGGCACCCCGTTCACCGGTGCGGGCGAGGAGGTCACCGACGTGCGGCAACTGGCCCGCAGCCTGGCCGAGCAGCCACTGGACTTCACCGAGCAGTACTTCCCGACCAAGCTGGTCACGGACATCCAGCTGGGCACCTCGCCGCAGGTGAAGAAGCTCGTCGTCCATCCGGGCGGGCTCACCGCCAACCCGGTGCTCACCGTCCTCGCCGGTGAGGGGCTGCTGGCCGGCCGGGTGCCGCCCGAGCTGCATCCCGTGGTCGCCGACGGCTACCAGCACCTCGACGTGCTGACCGCCGCGCCCACGCAGAACGACGGCAGGCCCGAGATCGTCTCCACCAGCCTCGCCGGATTCGCCCGGTCACCCCGCTAGGACACCGGAACGGGGCCCGGGAGGAGATCCTCCCGGGCCCCTTGGCGTGCCTGCCGGGACTAGAGCCTGCCCGCGGCGAACGTGGCGGCCGCGTCGGCGTTGTCGCGGTAGCTCAGATGCGCCCCGACGTCACCCCCGCCGTTCTCGCAGACGGGGTCGCCCTTGGCGCAGAGGTCCAGGGTGCGGCTCTGGTAGGTGCCGGTGACGCTCTTGCCGAGGGCCCGGATCGGGTTGCCGAACAGCAGCACCGCGGAGATCTTCGGCTCGACCGCGGCGGGCAGCGTGGCCACGATGGGGCTGCCGACCACCGCGCCCGCGCTGCTGATGCCGATCGAGTTGTCGACGACGTTCGCGCCCTGCGAATAGCCGACGAGAACGAACTTCTGGTTCGGGCAGGCGGCGGCCTGGCTCTTCACATGGTTCACCAGGTCCAGATTGCCCTGCGCCGCCGACGTCGGGGAGAGGTCGGCGGGATAGTTCACCTTGTAGCTGGACAGGTTTTTGCCCGCTGCTTTCTTCTGCAGCGCGGAAAACACCGGGTCGCCGACGATGAAGCCGAGCGTCCCGGGCTCGAAGGTGCCGCGTGCCGAGACGAGTTCGACGTCGGAGCAGGCCGCGGCCGAGGCCGGGGGAGCCGAGAGGGTGGCGAGCCCGGCCCCGCCGACCAGCGAGAGCGCGGCGAGACACAAACGGATACGCATGGGGGATCCTCCGCGTGTGAGGCGCGTCGAGCGCCTGCGAAAAAGGACGGCCCGAACGTATTCGCTTTCTCCCGCCGGGAGTTATGGACGGGATTATGGGATCCCCGCTGTTTTTTGTCGCCGATTGAGTACGCCGCTGAACGCGGGAGTCAGTTCTGCCGCGTGTGCAGGGATTCCGCGCGCAACGCGAGAATGAGATCGAGGCGGGTGCCCGGATCGTGCAGGGCGTCGCCGAAGAGCTTCTCCAGCTGGCGCAGGCGGTAGCGGACCGTCTGCGGGTGGATGTGCAGCCGCGCGGCCACGTCCGGCACGTTGCTGCCGCTGAGCAGCCAGGCCAGCAGCGTCTCGGCGAGCCGGTCGCGCTGCCCCGCCGAGACCGTGTCGAGCGGTGCCAGGACGCGCGCCTGGAGCCGCTCCAGCAGCGGCTCGTCGGCGTACAGCAGCAGGGTCGACAGATGGTCGGAGCAGCGCTCCACGCCCTGGCGGGGCAGGATGCCACGCCCCATCAGCCCGAGTGCCCTGGTGGCCAGGCGCAGCGATCGTGCCGCCTCCGTGACCGCCACCGTCGGGCCGATCGCGGCGGGCCGGCCGCGCAGGGCGAGCGTGAACGCCCGGCCGAAGCGGCCGGAGCCGTCCGGGTCGGGCACCAGCATGCGCGGCGGCCGGGACTCCATGTCCACCAGAGCGCCCGCCGCCGCCAGCGGCCGGTCCTCCTCCCGCCGGTCCGGCGCCGCCGCGAGCGCCACCACGGCGACCGTCCGGGGCACCGGCCAGCGCGCACCGTGGGCCAGATCCTGCACGGCCTCCAGCGCCACCGGGCCGTCCTCCAGCAGCAGGTCGAGCAACCGCCTGCGACGCCGCTCCAGCTCGTCGGTGCTGCGCAGCTGGGCCTCCGCGTAGCCGGCCGCGGCCGCCTGCGCGACCTCGTGCACCGTCCGGAACGCCAGTTCACCGAGCGCGGCGACGACGGTGGAGTCAAGTCCCAGTTCCTCCGCCGTGGAGCCCATCAGCCGCCAGGCGTGCAGCCCGCCCACCCGCAGCGCGGACTGCAACGCGTCCAGGCTGCGGCCCTCCAGGGCCTCGCCGCGCCCGAGTTCGTAGTACGTCGCCGCGATCGCGCTCCCGTCGTCGCGCGGGTCGGCGATGTGGTCGACGAACAGAGTGAGTGCCTGCACCACCCCGGACCGCAGGTTCTTGCGGTACGTCCCGTCGGCGGGACGCGCGTACTCGGGAACCTGACGGCAGACCTCTTCCTCCACCAGGTCGGCGACGGAGGCCAGTTGGGCGCGCAGCAGGTCCGCCAGCTCGGGCGGCACCGGCGGCGTGCCGGGGCGGTCCGGCACGCTGTGCGGGGTGGGCACAGCCATCACGGACACTCCTTTCGACCGGAAGCGGCTCACCCGCGGGCTGATGCCTGTGGGGCGAGTGGGAAGTCCAGTGTTGGACGGACGACCCCTCCGCTCCGTTCCGTGCCCCGACGGCACCCCCGTCACTCGGGCACGCCCAGTGCACGGGCGAGGATCGGCCACGAGGCTTTGAACTCCGGCTTCCAGTGGGCCCAGTCGTGTCCGCCTCCGCCGTAGAAGTGCGTGGTGGCCGGGACCCCCATGAGGGCCAGCGTGCGGGCGAAGCCCTGGGCCGAGGGCCACAGGGCGCTCTCCAGCACGCCGGGCAGCGGGTCCCCGCTGCCGCCGCCCACTCCGCTGCCCTGCGAGACGTACAGAGGGGTGCCGCGCAGCCCGGTGGCGCGGGCCCGCGGGTTGAAGTCCCGCCAGGTCAGGAGGTTGAGCACCGGATGGCCCCACAGGGACGACGCCGGCAGGTTCTCCCGGGCCACGATGGCGTCCATGATGGCGGGAACACCGGGGGCGGTGGTGTCGAGGATGCCGCTGTAGGAGGCCGCGGCCCTGAAAGCGCCGGGGTGGCGGGCCGCGTGGGCCATCGCCCCGTAGCCGCCGGTGGAGACCCCGGCGACCGCCTGTACGCCGGAGGCCCGGTAGTCCCGGGCGAGCAGCGCCGGCACCTCCTTGACCTGGAAGGTCTCGTAGTCGGGGCCGCCGCGCCAGACCGTGGGGATGCCGGTGGGGCCGGCGTCCGGCATCGCCACGATCAGGCCGCGGCCCTCGGTGAAGGCCTCGATGTCCGTCTCGCGGGTCCAGGACGTGTAGTCGTCGTGGGCGCCGTGCAGCAGGTACAGCACGGGATACTTCCGCTCCGGCCGCGTGCCGAAGTCCGACGGCAGGATCAGCCGGACGGGCGCGCTGCGGCCGAGCGCGGCGGAGGGCACGGACACGTCCAGCGTGCGCGGCCCGAGCCGGGTCGCCGCCCGGGCACGGGCCGTGCCGCTCGCGGCCCCGAACAGGACGGCGAGGCCGGCGGCGGCCGTCGCTCTGGCGACGGTGCGCCGGGACACTCCGGCGGCGGGCTTCGGCGACAGGTCGGACATGGCGGCTCCTCGGGTTCAGGTGTCAGGGGGCCCGCTCGGCGAGCACCCGGCTCAGGTGGGCGGCGATCTCGTCGACGTGCGGCGGGTCGAGCAGCGACAGATGGTGGCCGGGCACCGGCACGACCTCCAGGCGCGGGCACACCTCGTCCCAGCCCAGCGCCTCGTCGTCCCGCTCGTACGCCGGGTCGCGCACGGTGTGCGGCGCGGGCTCGGTGGCCCGGTAGAGAACCACCGGCCCGTCGTGGGTCCCGGGCCGGTGCGACTCCCCGATGCCCAGGTCCAGGTAGGAGGCCCGCTGGTGCTCCAGCGCGGCGGGTGGCACGTCGGCCGCCTCACGCAGCGCCCGCAACACGGTGTCGATGCGTGCCCCGTCGTCGTCCAGGGCCACCAGGTCGTCGTACGGCAACTCCAGCCGCACGCCGTAGGTGCCGGCGACGTGGCGGGCGAAGCCCTCGAAATGCGCCCGGATCCGATCGGCCCGCGTCAGTCCCGGCCGGGGGAGGGGGCGTACGGAGTCGATGAGCACGACCAGCCGCACCTCCCGCCCCGCGGCGGTCAGGTGCCGCGCGGTCTCCTGGGCGACGAAGCCGCCGAAGGACCAGCCGCCCAGCACACAGGGCCCGTCGGGGTGAGCGGCGTTGATCGCCTCGGCGTAGCGCCGCGCCTTCTCCGGCACGGTCCGGGCCTCCTCGATCCGCTCCAGCCCGTACGCCGGCCGGTCGTCCCCGAGCCGTTCGGCGAGCGTGCGGTAGACGGTGACCGGGCCGCCCGCGGCATGGACGAGGAACAGCGGGGGCCGGGAACCGGTGGCACGCAGCGGGCGCAGCGGGGTGTCCTCGCGGGGCAGGGCCTGCCGGATCCGGGCGGCGGCGTCCTCGACGGTGACGGCGGCGAACAGGTCGCGCAGGGGCAGCGCGATGCCGAACTCGCGCTCCACCGCGGTACGGACGCGGACGGCCATCAGCGAGTCCAGGCCCAGGTCGGCCAGCGCGGTGCCCGGGGTGACCCGGGTGGGCGGGTGGCCGGTGACGGCGGCGATGTGCTGGGTCAGCCGGGCCAGGACCGAGGCGGGCTCCGCGACTTCGGCGGGGGGCTCCTCCGTGACCGGCTCGGTGTGGGCCCGGCCGTCCGTCCACCAGTGCCGTACATGCCGCCACCGGGGCAGGGGCAGATCGACGACCCGGCCGGGCGGCACGGGCAGCCGTTGGCCCGCGACGTACAGGGCGCCGAGCTGCCCCGCGAACGCCTCCGAACCGTCGGCGTCCCGGCGCAGGGTGGCGAGGGCGAGGGCGCCGGGAACGGTGTCGGCGACGGCCCCCGTCAGGACCGGGTGGGGCGAGATCTCGAGGAACGCCGTGTGGCCGTCGGCCGCTGCCGAGGCGAGCGCCCGGTCCAGACGTACGGGCCGTCGCAGGTTGGCCGCCCAGTGGTCCGCGCCGAACCCGCAGTCGCCGCGCGGGTCGTCGAGGACCGTGGAATAGACGGGGACCCTCGGTCGCCGCCCTCGGACACCGGCCAGCGCGTCGACGAGTTCCGGCAGCAGCGGGTCCACCTGGGGCGAGTGCCCGGCACCGACGACCCGCATGGCCCGCGCCGCCCGGCCCTGCCCCTCCAGCCGGCGCACGAGCCCGGCCACCGCCGCTTCCTCTCCCGTGACGACCTTCTGCCGGGGCGAGGAGTGCACGGCGACGTGCACACCCGGGAAGTCTCGCTCCAGAGACTCCAGTTCGGCGTCGTCCAGGTCCACCACGGCCATCGCGCCGCCGCTCAGCCCGCTCAGCAGCCGGGCCCGCACGGCGATGACCCGCGCCCCGTCCGCCACGTCCAGCGCGCCCGCGCACACGGCCGCCGCCACCTCGCCCATGGAGTGGCCGATCACCGCGGCGGGCTCCACCCCGTAGGAACGCCACAGCTCGGCGAGCGCCAACTGCAGCCCGAACAGGACGGGTTGGGCGACCTCCAGGCGGTCGAGACCGGTACCGGACGACAGGTGGTCGTGCAGGGACAGGCCGCACTCCGGGGCGAGGTGCGGGTCGAGTTTCTCGACGGCGGCGGCGAACGCGGGTTCCTCGGCCAGCAGCCGGCGCCCCATGCCGGGCCACTGGCTGCCGTAGCCGGAGAAGACCCACACCGTGCCGTGCCCGACGCGGTCGCGGTCACCGGTCACCACCCGCGCGTCCGGATGCCCTGCCGCCAACGCCCCCAGGACATCGGTCAGTTCGGCACGGTCCCGGGCGGCCACGGCGGCACGTACGGGACCCCGGCCGGTGCGTCCCGCCAGGGTCCGGGCCACGTCGGCGGGGTGCGCGGCGCTTTCGCGCAGCCAGTCGGCCAGTCCGCCCGCCGTGTCGCGAAGGCGCTCGGCGTCGAGGTCGGAGAGCAGGTGCAGGCGGGCCGCGGGTTCCTCGGCAGGCCGGGCGGGGACCAGGCCGGGCGGCCCCTCCTCCAGCACCACATGCGCGTTGGTGCCGCCGAAGCCGAACCCGGAGACTCCCGCGACAGCGGTGCCGCCGTAACGGGGCCAGGGCTCCGGCTCGGTCACCACCCGCAGCCGGTCATCGGCCAGGGAACTGCCCTCCGCGCAGTGCAAGGACGGCGGGATGCTGTCGTGGTGCAGGGCCAGCACGGTCTTCACCAGGCCCGCGATGCCCGCGGCCGACTCCAGATGACCGAGGTTGCCCTTGACGGAACCGAGCAGCAGCGGCTGGTCCGGGTCACGGTCGGCGCCGAGCACCGCGCCGAGCGAGCCCGCCTCGATCGGGTCGCCCAACGGGGTGCCGGTGCCGTGTGCCTCGACGTAGTCGACGTGCGCCGTGGCGAGCCCCGCCCGTGTGTACGCGCTCCGCAGCAGCGCCTGCTGAGCGGCCGGGTTGGGTGCCATGAGTCCGTTGGAGCGGCCGTCGGAGTTGACGGCGGTGGCGCGGACGACGGCCAGGACGCGGTCGCCGTCCCGCTCGGCGTCGGACAGCCGCTTGAGGATCACGGCCGCGCAGCCCTCGCCGCGCCCGATGCCGTCCGCCGACGCCGAGAACGGCTTGCACCGCCCGTCCGGCGCGAGGGCCCCCGCTCGCCGGAAGGCGACCGAGACGGCCGGAGACAGCAGCAGGTTGACCCCGGCGGCGATCGCCGTGTCGCTCTCGCCCGTGCGCAGGCTGACGCAGGCGTGGTGCACGGCGACCAGCGAGGACGAACAGGCCGTGTCGACGGCCATGCTCGGCCCCCGGGTGTCCAGGACGTAGGAGAGTCGCCCGGCGGCGACGCTCAGGGCGCCCCCGGCCGGCGCCCAGGGATCGACGGCGGCCGGGTCGGCGCCCGTGAGCTGCCCGTACTCAGGGGCCGAGACGCCGACGAACACGCCCGTGGCGGTGCCCGCCAGGGACCCGGCCGGTACGGCGGCGTGGTCGAGCGCCTCGTGCACGACCTCCAGCAGGATCCGCTGCTGCGGGTCCATCACCGCGGCCTCGCGCGGGGTGATCCGGAAGAAGTCCGCGTCGAACCCGGCGATGTCGTCGAGATACCCGCCGTACGGGTGCGCGTCCGCGGGCGGGAAGGCGGTGAAGTCGCGCCAGCGGTCCTCCGGGACGCGCCGGATCGCGTCGACGCCCTCGCTGAGCAGCCGCCAGTAGCCGTCCGGGCCGTGCACCCCGCCGGGCAGCCGGCAGCCGATCCCGACGACCGCGACCGGCTCGGCCGTACCACTCGGCAGTCCGGCTCGCGCGCCCGTCGCCGCCCCGGATCCCGAGGCTTGCGAGGATCCCGGGGCTTGCGAGGATCCCGGGGCTTGCGAGGATCCCGGGGCTTGTGGGGATCCCGCGCCGCACAGCCGCGCCACCAGCGCCTCTCCGGTCGGCGTCTCCCACAGCAGGGTCGTCGGCAGTTCCTGACCCGTGGCCCGGGACAGCTCACCGGCCAGGGCGACGGCGTCCCGTGACGACATGCCGAGGTCGGCCAGGGGCCGGTCCATCGGGACGGCGTCGGGGGCCGTGCCGCACCAGGCGGCCACCCGCTCGGCGATGAGCCGGCGCAGCGCGCCCTCGTCGACGGGCCTCATCCCGCGGCACCCGCCGTCGCCGCCCGGGCCCGGCCGCCGTACGCACCCTCCAGATACCGGGTCCGGGTCAGCGCCCGCGACACCTTCCCGCTGGAGGTACGCGGCACCGTGCCCGGCGGTACCAGGACCACGTCGGCGAGCCGCAGCCCGTGCCGGGCGGAGACGGCACCGCGCACGGCACGCACCACGGCCGGCACGTCCAGCTCGGCGAGGCGCGCGGTCCGCGCGTGCTCCGCCACGACCACCACCCCCTCACCGGCGCCGCCCGGCACGGCGAACGCCGCGAGCCGGTCCCGGCGCACCGCCGGGTCCGCGTCCTGGGCCGTCGCCTCGACGTCCTGCGGATAGTGGTTGCGGCCGTCCACGATGATCAGGTCCTTCAACCGCCCCGTGACGACCAGCTGCCCCTCCAGCACCGTCCCCAGATCGCCCGTCCGCAGCCAGCCGCCCGGACCGGCCGCGGCGTCCGCGAACGCGGCGCCGAACACCTCCTGCGACCCCCGGTTCCAGTAGCCGCGTCCCACGTTCGGCCCCTGCACCCAGATCTCGCCGACCTCACCCTCCGACAACTGGGCCCGCGTCACCGGGTCGGCGACCCGGACCCGCTGGCCCGCCGGGGTGCCACAGCCCGCCAGGAGCACGGCCCGGGGGTCGTCCGGCCGCGCGGGCAGGGCCTTCCCGGCCGCCAGGGCGTCACGGTCGAGCGCGAACCGGGTGAGCGGCTCTCCGGGCCGGGCCGCGCAGACGAACACGGTCGCCTCGGCCAGGCCGTACGACGGGCAGTGCGTCTCCGGCGCCAGGCCCTGGCCGGCGAACGCCGCGTGGAAGCGGTCGGCCGTGCCCGGGCGGACCGGCTCGCTGCCGTTGATCAGTGCGGTGACCCTGTCGAGCCGCAGCCCCTCCTTCTGCTCGGCGGTCACGGTCGCGACGCAGTAGTCGTAGGCGAAGTTGGGCGCGGCGCTCACGACGTTCGGATGCGCGGCGAGCAGCCGCAGCCAGCGCACCGGCTCGTGCAGGAACGCGGCCGGGTCCATGAGGACCGACAGGAGCCCGCGTGTCACCGGGGCCGCGACGCTGAGCACAAGACCCATGTCGTGGTAGAGCGGCAGCCAGCCCACGCAGGTCAGCGGGCGGGCGTCGGCACCGTAGGCGGTCAGCGCCTGGCGGGCGTTGGCGACGACGTTGCCGTGACTGATCTCCACGCCCGCCGGGGCGCGGGTCGAACCGGAGGTGTACTGGAGATAGGCGGTCGCCTCGGCGTCCGCCGGGACGGGCCGCCAGTCGCGGGCGGCGTCGTCGGGCACCCGGTCCGCCAGGACGATCCGCGGTCCGTCGGAACCGAGGAAGTCCCGCACCTCGTCCTGGGCCCGGCTCGTCGTCACGACCACCGAGGGACGGGCGTCCGCCAGGACGCCCGCCAGCCGGTCCGCGTGCCCGGGCAGGTCCGGCGGATACAGCGGTACGGCGACCAGCCCCGCGGCCAGCGCCGCGAGGAAGGCGGTCACGTACTCCGTGCCCTGCGGACACAGCAGGGCGACCCGGTCTCCGGGCCCGGCCCGCTCGGCGAGGCGCGCGGCCAGCGCCCGCACCCGCACGTCCAGGCGGCGCCAGGTCAGCGTGCGGTGGACGCCGCGCGAGTGCTGTGCCGGATGCTCGACGAAGGTGAACGCCCGGCGGTCCGGGGTGGTTTCGGCCCAGTGCCACACGTACTCCGGCAGCGTCGGGCACGCGGGCGCGAGCGGGGGGCGGCGGCTGTCCATCAGGCGGGGCTCCTCACGGCGTGCATCGGCTTACGAGTCGAAAAGGGCGAGGTCAGAGCGGGATGTTGCCGTGCCGGCGTTCCGGCATCGGCGCGCGTTTGCCGCGCAGGGCGCGCAGCGCGCGGCAGACCTGCTCCCGGGTCTCGCGCGGTGCGATGACGGCGTCGACATAGCCGCGCTCGGCGGCGAGATACGGAGTGCCGTGGGTGCGCTCGTACTCCGCGAGAAGCCGGGCGCGCAGCGCCTCCGGGTCCTCGGCCGCGGCGAGTTCGCGCCGGTGCAGCACGCCCACGGCCCCCTCGGCGCCCATGACGGCGATACGGGCGGTGGGCCAGGCGAGGTTCACGTCGGCGCCCAGATGCTTGGAGCCCATCACCGCGTATCCGCCGCCGTAGGCCTTGCGCACCACCACCGTGACCTTGGGCACCGTCGCCTCGGCGTACGCGTACAGCAGCTTCGCGCCGCGCCGGATGATCCCGGCCTGCTCCTGCCGTACCCCGGACAGGTACCCGGGCACATCGGCGAAGGTCAGCAGCGGGATGCCGAACGCGTCGCAGAACCGTACGAACCGCGCCGCCTTCTCCGACGCGTCGATGTCGAGGACGCCGGCGGCACACAGCGGCTGGTTGGCGACGACACCCACCGAGCGGCCCTCGACCCGGGCCAGGGCACAGATGATGTTCGGCGCGAACAGCTCCTGCACCTGGAGCAGTTCACCGTCGTCGACGACGGCGTGCAGGATGTCCCGCATGTCGTAGGCCTCACCGAGCCGGTCCGGGACGACCTCGTCGAGCCCGGCCCCGGGCGGAGCGTGCCCGGGTGCGTACTCCGGGGGCCGTTCCAGGTTGTTGGCCGGGAGGTACGACAGCAGGTCGCGCACGGTGTCGAGGGCGTCCTCCTCGTCGGCGGCCAGGAAGTGGGCGTTGCCGTTGACGGTGTTGCTGGTGCGGGCGCCGCCCAGCTCCTCGGCGGTGGTGCGCTCACCGGTGACCGTCTCGATGACGTCGGGGCCGGTGACGAACATGTGCGAGGCGCCGTCCACCATCACCGTGAAGTCGGTGATCGCCGGGGAGTAGGCGGCGCCGCCCGCGCACGGCCCCAGGACGACCGAGAGCTGCGGGATCACCCCGGACGCCTTGACGTTGCGGCGCACCAGCTCGGCGTAGAGGGCGAGGGCGGCGACCCCCTCCTGGATGCGGGCGCCGCCGGAGTCGTTCAGGCCGATCACCGGGCAGCCGGTCTTCAGGGCGAGGTCCATCAGGGCGACGGTCTTCTCCCCGAAGGCCTCGCCCATGCTGCCGCCGAACACCGTCGAGTCCTGGGCGAACACGCACACCGGGCGGCCGTCGACCGTGCCGTACCCGGTGACCACCCCGTCGCCGTAGGGGCGGCGGGCGTCCTGCCCGGCGGGCCGGGCCCGCACGAACAGACCCGTCTCGGTGAAGGAGTCCTTGTCCACGAGCCGTTCGATCCGCTCCCGGGCCGAGAACTCCCCGCGCCTGCGCGGCCCGCCCGGGGCCACCGCCCGGTCCCGGCGTGATGCCAGGCCGGCGACGCGTTCCGCGGTGCTCCCGCTCACCTCTGTGCTCACAACCACCTCCGAGGGGGCTCTCGACTGTGGCAGTGAGGCAGGGGGAAGCCGAGCGAATCACCGTTCTGTGTGGGGGAGTTGAGTCCTTCGGCATGAGCTTTCATCCCCCGGTGACAACAGACCGATCAATTCCAGTCATTTCCACCCTGGGTGCGTAAAACATGTGAATGTTTCCGCGTGGTTCGGGCATACGCAGCGAAAACAGAGAGAGGGGCGCTACGTGCTCGTACCGGACCGGAAGGTCGTCAGGGAGTTGCTGACGCGGTACGCGTCGCTGAGGATCGCTCAGGCGGAGAGGCACGTGCCGACGGCGGCACGCGAGCTTGAGGACGTCAGCTACACGCTGTGCGTGATGATGGGGACGTCCGTCATCCACGACGCCATCGCCGAGGCCGACACCCTGCTGCTCACCAAGGGGCGGTCCGAGGCCGCGGAGCCGGACGGGGAGAACGGCTTGACGCTGGTCGGCTGACAACGTGTGAGACCCGGCGCACGGCCGGGTACCGCCCCGGTGGCCTATGGACGGGCCGCCGGGGCGTTCGTCTTCCCGTGGAACGCCGTGCGGTACGCGTACGGCGTGGTGCCCACCACCTTGCGGAACCGCTCCCGGAACGCCGTCGGCGAGCCGAACCCCGCCTGACGCGCGATCCGTTCGACCGAGTGGTCCGTGTTCTCCAGCAGGTACTGCGCGCGCCGCACCCGCGCCCGCAGCAGCCACTGCAACGGCGTGGTGCCGGTCTGCTCGCGGAAGCGGCGGCTGAAGGTCCGCTCGCTCATCCCCGCGCGCGCCGCCAGTGTGCCCAGCGTCACCTCGTGCGCGAGATGGTCCTCGATCCACTCCAGCAGCGGCTCGAACGCCGACCCCCGGGGCACGGGCGGGTGCTCGTGCACGATGAACTGGGCCTGCCCGCCCTCCCGTTCCAGCGGCATGACCGACATCCGGGCGATGTTCGCCGCGACGGCCGACCCCAGATCCCGCCGGATCATGTGCAGACACAGGTCCAGCGCCGCAGCCGCACCGGCCGACGTGAGGATCTGCCCGTTGTCGACATACAGCACGTCCGGCTCCACCTCGACGTGCGGGAACCGCCGGGCCAGTTCGCCGGCGGCCACCCAGTGCGTGGTGGCACGCAGCCCGTCCAGCAGCCCGGCCTCCGCCAGCACGAAGGCACCCACGCACACGGACGCGATCCGGGTGCCGGACTCGGCCGCCCGCCGTAGCGCCGCCAGCACCCGGGCGGAGGGCGGCGCGGCGTCGGGGGAGCAGCCCGGCACGATGATGGTGTCGGCCTCCGCCAGCGCCTCGAGCCCCTGGTCGATGCGCAGGGTGAAACCGCCGTCCGCGCGTACCTCCGGAGTCTCGGCGCACAACCGGACCCGGTAGGCGGGCCGCCCGTCCGGCATATGGGTCCAGGCGAACGTCTGCTGGGGCGCCGCCATGTCGAACGGCACCACTCGGTCGAGAACCAGGATCGCCACGGAGTGCATGACCGTCACCCTAGGTGTGTTCCCGCCAGCGGTGTGACCCGGGGAGGGGGCGGCCCGTGAGGCGAGGGCGCAGGTCGGACGAGTTGGCGAGAACCCGTGGGAAGCTGTCGTTCCAGCCCATGGGCGATCACGTCCCGGCTCCCTAACGTGAGCCCGGCATCGTTGATCGCGTCATGGAAAGAGTCCCGGTGACCAAGTTCCTGCTGTCCCTCCATGTCCTGGCCGCCATCGTCGCCATCGGTCCCGTGACCGTCGCGGCCAGCATGTTCCCGCCGGCGGCGCGCCGCGCGGCCGCCGCGCTCGGTGAGGCCCCCGACCCCTCGGCGGTCGGCACGGTCGCGCTGCTGCACCGCATCTGCCGCGTCTACTCCGGTGTCGGACTGACCGTCCCGGTCCTCGGGTTCGCCACCGGTGCCGCGATGGGCGTCCTGGGCAGCGGATGGCTCGTCACCTCCATCGCGCTGACCGTGGCCGCCGCCGGGGTCCTGGCCGCCTTCGTCCTGCCCCGCCAGGAGGAACTCCTCGACCGGCTGAAGGGCGAACAGGCCGTCGATCACCAGAACACCGTTCAGCTCGCCATGTTCACCGGCATCTTCAACCTCCTGTGGGCGACGGTCACCGTCCTCATGATCGTCCGGCCGGGCTCCACCACGGGAGCCTGAGAGCCCCGCCACTCCGCCTGGCACAGATGTCCGTTCTGCGTCAAGTCATCCCAGGGAATTCACACTCCGGGATGCCGGGCCGCCTAGACTCGTCAGTCTTGCCCCCGCACGGGGACGACGAGCAGAGAGGCACGTTGCCGGGTGTTCCAGGATTCCCCCATCTACGACCGACTCATCGCGGAGTGCGGCGATGTGCCCGCACAGGTTCGCCGCGAGGCCGAACGCGTGAGCAGGGAACTGGAGCTGGCCATGCGGCCCTACCAGTCCCCCGGCTACGACCGCCCGCAGGCCCCGGGCGCGGGCTGGCAGCGCACGGCCATGCTCCCCGCCCCGCGGCAGCCGTGAGCCGGGAGGCCGTGGTCATGAGACGGCCCGGGGCCGGCGGGTGGCCGGGCCCCGGTGCTCAACGGACCGTCGTGCTCGAGCCGTTGACATGCGGCGACTCCTCCGGGATCGGGCGGGCCAGCCACTCGGCGATGGTGCGCGCGATCGGCTGACCCGTCTCCACCTCGACGAACCCGAACTGCCCCGACTGGTTGCACTCCAGGAACCACCAGGTCCCGTCCGCGTCCTCGACGAAGTCGAAGGCGCCGTAGGCCAGTTCGGCCCCACGCAGGTAGGCCTGGACGCCCGCCGCGACGCACGACGGCACATCGGTGGGGCGCCACGGCGAGCCGGGCGCGGCGAAGCGCACGTCGACGTCGTCCGGGTCCGCGTCCGCGGCGGTCGCCTTGCGGGCGGCCGTCATCTGCTCACCCACGACGGTGAGACGGATGTCGGCCCGCTTGGCGACCCGCCGCTGCAGCAGCGTCGGCCCGAACGCGACGGCGGAGAAGTCCGTGTCCGGCGCGACCCGGCTGGTCGGCACCGCCCGGGGCGGGTCCTGCGGATGCGCGCCCGACACCGGCTTGACCACCAGGTCCGGGTAGCGCTCGGCGAACTCGCGGGCGGCGCGCGGGAAGGTCGTGATCAGCGTCGCCGGCACGGGCAGGCCGCACCGCTGGGCGAGACGCAGCTGCCACGGCTTGTGCCGGGCCCGGCGGGCCGCGTCGGGGTGGTTCATCCAGCGCGCGTCCGAGCCCCGCAGCATGCCGTAGAGCGCCTGAGCGGCCTCCTCGGTCAGCCACGCGGACGGCTGGGCCGCCCGCCCGGCCGGAGTGCCGGGCCGGCGCACCCAGACCGAGCGCAGTCCCCCGATGCTCACCAGCCGCCCCCCGGCGGACAGATGGCCACGGAAACGGCCGTGCACGAACTCGCCGGACAGCGCGACACCGCCGGTCAGGTCGGCGGGGTCGACGCGGACCACCGGAACCCCCGTCGCGTTCAGGTGCACGACCACCATGTCCGCGGTCACGTCCTCCTCACAGGTGAGGATCAGTACGGTCATCTTCGGCGGCCCGTGGTCAGTCGTCGAAGTGGGTCTTGGAGCCTGCGGTGGACGTCGTGGTGCCCACCTCTCTCAACAGGCCGAAGTCGCTGGCCGCGATTCGGCCGTCGAGGAGCACGTTCAACTGCAGTCCGGTGTCGTACACATACGGAATAGCAGCTTCCAACTCCACTGCCGGGCGCGCGTAGTTGAGCGCGAACGGTTGCATCGTCTCTCCCTCGTCGGTACTGCGCCGACCAAGCGTTGGTCATTGGGCGCGGCCCCCCGGCCGCTCGCTTGTTTCGGCTTCCAGAGACTTATACGAATCGAACGGGTGGTTGGTTTCCTTACTCTCCGTAGTTATTGGGCGGGTTCGTGGTCAGCCCGGCGTGTCGTCCTGCGATCCCGCTCGCCGAGGGAGCCACGGACGGTACGCAGAGCGAGCAGCAGGACACCGATGTCGTCCAGGTACACCGGGTCGGGCAGCACGTCGGCAGGCAGGACGAAGTAGAGAACCGCGCCCCAGAAGACCCAGCGCGGCCCCGTGGGCAGGCCCGCGTTCCGCAGGTCGCGTCGGGTCCGGACCAGTCTCACGAAGATGCGGACGGCGAGGACGAGGACGAAGGCCGCGAGAATCGCGGCCAGGGTGATCACCGTTGCGGTCGTATCCACGGGTTGCCCTCCTCCTGGCGTGCCGCGACACGGGGTGTCCCTACCTGGATTCCCGTTTCCGGCGGCTGTATTGCGGCCGGGGCCCGACATGTCGGCGAGTCGGCGGATTTTCCCGTGCGGGTGGTCATCCCGGTGGCTCACACGAGTGGCACGGGGTGAAGGGGGCGCCTAGTAATGGTCAGCGTAACGTCGCTCGTCACACGACGGGGGGCGCAGGAGCGGCCGCACTCTTCCCATGGAGGCGAGTATGACCACCTGCTCTTCATCACCCCGCTCGAACGGATCCGCCATAACCGGCGAGTCGAACGGGTCCGCCCAGCCGTCCGCCGACACCACCGTCGCCACCGGCGCGTACCAGGTGGAGCAGACGAGCACGCAGCCCGCCGCCCCCTCGCACGAGACGTACCGTGCGGGCACCGAGCCTCCCGCCACGTCCCACCGGGCGGGCCCGCCGGGCACGGAGCCGGCCGCCCCCTCCTGGGACGAGGCGGCCGAGTTGTCCGCCCCGCCTGCTGCCCCTGCCGTGAACGGGGCGGACCAGGTGGCGGCGCCGCCGCCCGCTTCTGGCGTGGACGAGGTGGCTCTGTCGTCTGCCGGGCCTGTTGCCCCTGTCGTAAACGGGGCGCATCCGGCACGGTCGGCTGTCGCTGGTGCCCCTGACTCTGCCTCGGACGAGGCGGGGGTGGCCTTCGACCGGTCCGCTGCGCCCGGTTCGGGCACGGCGACCGAGCGGTCCGCCGACCGCGGCCCCGACCGGGGCGACCCGGCGTCCGTACGGCCGGCCGCTCCCGGCTCGGACGACGCGGACCGGGCCTCCCGTTCGAACCAGATGGACCCGCAGGCCGCCCAGCCTGCCGCGTCAGGGTTCCACCAGACGGACCGGCCGTCCGCGCCCGCGGCCCCCGGTCCGAACCCGGTGAGCCCCCCGTCCGTCGAGCCCACTGTCTCAGGGCCGTACCAGCCGGATCGGCCGTCGGCCGCGCCCGCGGCCCTCCGCAAGGACCAGGTGGACCCGCCGCACGCCCAGCCGGACCGGGACGGCCCGGTGGACCCCGCGCCGGGAGAGGCCGCTCAGCGCGGTGCGTCCGGCCCGGGTGAGGCCGAGCAGTCGAGTGCGCGGCCGTTCGTGATTCGCTCGCTGGACGACAATCCGGTGGAACTGCGGCCCGGCACGGGCCCCGCCCCCGCGCCGTACGGTGACGCGGTCAGCGACCTGGTGCACGCCGCAGTGGCCGACCGGCCGCTGGAGGAGGTCGTCGCCCTCATCACCTCGCTGGAGAAGTCGCCCGACCACGCCGAAGCGATGGTCGACGCACTCCGCACGGCCGGCGTGGAGCGGCGCGTGGAGGACGTGAGCCGGATGATCGCCCTGCTGACGAAGCCCCCGCGTGACGCCGACAGCGCGGACGAGGCGATCCGGGCCGCGGCCGCCCACCGGCCGGTGGAGGAAGTGACCCGGCTGGTGGTCCTGCTGCACAAGGAGCCGCAGATGCCCCACGTCCGCGAGGAGGCACTGCGCGCGGCCGCCACCGGCCGGTCCGTCGGGGAACTGGTCGAGCTGATCGACCGCCTCGGTCTGGAACGGCTGGACCGCAACGGCCGCGTGCCGACCGGCACCGCGCGTCCCGAGGCCGAGACCACGCAGCCCGTGCCGGCCGCCCGGCCGGCCAGGCGCCGCGAGATCCGCCGGACCCTCGACTCCGCGCCCACGGACCGCGACCGCGCGACGGAACGGCTCACCAAGTCCATGGCGTGGTCGAGTTGGCTCACGGCCCTGGCCCTGGCCGTGTGCGCGGTGGCCCACTTCCCGCTGCAGCGCGGCGGAGCGTCCCTGGATCTGCACGCCGTCGCCCTCGGCCTGTCCGTGCTCTGCACGGTGCTGGCGCTGCTGCTGGCCCTGCGCCCCGTCGCGCCGGTACTGGTCGGGGCGGTGGTGGTACCCACGGTGCTGGCCGGGGCCCAGGCGTACGGGAGTTCCTTCCCGTCGGCTTCCCTGACCCGGGCCGTGGACCTCGCGGTCGCCCCGCCGTGGTTCGCCGCCGGTGCCGCCGTGTGCACGGCGCTGCTGGCCCTCGTCGCGCTGGTCTTCCGCGCGGTGGCGCCCTTCGCGGGCGGACAGTGGTCGCCCCTGCCGGCGACCGAGGCACGCAGTATGGCGGAGTGACGCCTACGACTGCCGCACCGGACCGGATCCGCTCGCAGCGGGTCCGGTCCGGACGTCGTTCGGCGCCCGGCGATCGAGCAGCCCGGCCAGCACCCGGTCCGGCGTCAGCGGGAGTTCCCGGAAGCGGACGCCGGTGGCGTGGTGCACGGCGTTGCCGATCGCCGCGGCCGTCCCGACGATGCCGATCTCCCCGATGCCCTTGCCGCCCATCGGGTTGAGGCGAGCATCGTCCTCGTCCAGCCAGTGCGCCTCGATCTCGCCGACATCGGCGTGCACGGGCACGTGGTACGACGCCAGATCCGACTCGGTGAAGTCCCCGAACGCGGCGTCCATCGTGCTGCCCTCGGTCAGCGCCATGCCCAGCCCCATCGTCATGCCGCCGACGAACTGGGAGCGTGCCGTGCGGGCGTTGAGGATGCGCCCGGCGGCGTACACCCCGAGCAGCCGGCCGGCCCGGACCTCGCCGGTGACCGTGTCCACCGCGACCTCGGCGAAGTGCGCCCCGAAGGCGTGCCGGGCCCAGGCGCTCTCGGCGTCCGCCGCGCCCCTGGTGTCCGCGCGGACGTCGAGGCCCTGCTCGGGCAGCGGCCCCGAGTGCTCGGCCAGCCGCCGCGCCAGCAGGGCACAGGCCTCGTGGACCGCCCAGCCCCAGGAGGCCGTGCCGGACGAGCCGCCGGCCAGCGGCGCCGACGGCAGCTCACTGCTGCCGACCTCCGTCCGCACCCGCTCCAGCGGCACCCCGAGGGCGTCGGCGCCGACCTGCGCGAGCACGGTCCTGGCCCCCGTCCCGATGTCGGTGGCGTTGATCCGCACCAGGAACGTCCCGTCGGGCAGTGCGCGGGCCGTCGCCGCGGCGGGCCACACCATGACGGGATACGTCGCCGCCGCCACGCCCGTACCCAGCAGCAGGGGCCCTTCCCGGCGGGAGCCCGGGCGGGGATCGCGCCCGGCCCACCCGAAGCGCCGGGCACCCTCGCGCAGACACTCGACCAGGTGCCTGCTGCTGAACGGCTTGCCGCTGTAGGGCTCGACGTCCGGCTCGTTGCGGACCCGCAGCTCGACCGGGTCCATGCCCAGCTCGCCGGCGAGTTCGTCCATGGCGGACTCCAGCGCGTACATCCCCGGAGCCTCGCCCGGTGCCCGCATCCACGACGGCGAGGGCACGTCCAGCGCCGCGACCCGGTGCACGGTACGGCTGTGGGGCGCGGCGTACATCACGCGCGCGGGCACCGCCGCCTGTTCCACGAACTCCTTGATACGGGACGTGTGGGTGGTGACCTCGTGCACGAGGGACGTGAGGCGGCCGTCCGCGTCGGCACCGAGCCGCAGCCGGTGCAGGGTGGGAGCACGGTGCCCGACGACGGCGGGCAGATACCGCCGGGGGAGGGCCACGGTGACCGCCCGCCCGGTCTGCCGTGCCGCCATCGCGGCGAGCACCACGTCGGGCCGTGGCGTGCCCTTGGACCCGAAGCCGCCGCCGACGTGCTCGGCGGTGACGACGATCCGCTCCTTCGGCAGGGCGAACAGCCCCGCGAGCACGGCCTGTACGACACCGCCACCCTGGCTGGAGGTGTGCACCGTCAGCCGGCCGGCGTCCCAGCGCGCGGTGCTGGCGTGCGGCTCCATGGGGTGGTTGTGCAGCGGCGGCACCCGGTACGCGACATCGACCCGGGCGGGCGAGGACCCGAAGGCTCCGTCGGGGTCGCCCTGTTCACGGACGGCCGGATGGCCGCCGTTGGCCTCCTCGGGCACGTACACGCCCGGGTGCGACGCGGTGAGCTCCACGTCGTGCTCTTCCGCGTCGTAGGCGACGCGCACCGCGGCCGCACCGGCCCGGGCCGCCTCCAGGGTCTCGGCCACCACCAGGGCCACGAACCAGCCCCGGTGCGGAACCAGGGGGCTCTGGAGCACGGCGAGCGTGGGATCGTCCGGCTCGGCGAGCCGCGGCGCGTTCTCGTGGGTGAGGACGGCGAGGACACCGGGCACGGCCAGGGCCGCCGCCGTGTCGACGCCCGTCACCCGGCCCCGGGCGACAGCCGCCGGCACGGGCCAGGCCTGGGCCCGGCCGGGGGAGTGGTACTCGGCGGCGTAGCGGGCGGTGCCGCTGACCTTCTCCCGTCCCTCCCGGCGCTCGGCGGGAGCGCCCACGCTGCCGGTCATGGAGTCCTCCTCGTGAGGGCCGGGTCCGCGAGCCGGGACAGCACGTCCACGGCGAGATTGCGGGCCAGCGGCACCTTGTAGGCGTTGTCCCGCAGCGGCCGCGCGGCGGACAGCTCGAGGTCGACGGCGTGTTCGAACGCGGCGGTGGTCGGAGCCGCGCCCAGCAGCGCCTCCTCCGCCCGCCGGGCCCGCCAGGGCCGGTGCGCCAGCGCCCCGAAGGCGAGCCCGGCATGTTCGATCACACCGTCCGACACCCGCAGCACCACAGCGACGGACGCGAG
The DNA here is from genome assembly GCF_045040895.1 of Streptomyces purpurascens. NCBI lineage: Bacteria > Bacillati > Actinomycetota > Actinomycetes > Kitasatosporales > Streptomycetaceae > Streptomyces > Streptomyces purpurascens. The sequence goes on from NZ_CP108341.1 coordinate 8,738,537, forward strand.
CGCGAAGGCGTACGAGGCCCGGTCGCGGGCCTTGCGGTACGCCGACGGCAGCCCCGCCGTGGCAGGGGGCAGCACCACACCGGTGACCAGTTCGCCGGGGCGGATCTCGGTGTCCTGTTCGGGCCGGTCCCCGGGCAGCCGGTGGAAGTCCGCCGCCGCGACACCCCGGGCGCCCTGCGGCCCGTACAGCTCGACACGCCCGTCCAGGGCGGCCAGCGCCACCGCCATGTCCGACGGATGGGTGGCGATGCAGTGCGAGGAGTGCCCGAGCACCGCGTGATCGCGGTGGACACCGTCCCGCGCGCCGCAGCCGCTGCCCGGCTCGCGCTTGTTGCACGGCTTCGACAGGTCCTGGAAGTACGGGCACCGGGTGCGCTGGAGCAGATTTCCGCCGGTCGTCGCCGCGTTGCGCAACTGCCCCGAGGCACCCGCGAGCACCGCCTGCGACAGCGCCGGGTACCGGTCGCGTACGAGGGGATGGGCCGCGAGGTCGCTGTTGCGGACCATCGCCCCGATCCGCAGCCCACCGTCCGGCAGCTCCTCCACCGCGTCCAGCGGCAGCCGGGTGACGTCGATGAGGGCGGCGGGCCGCTCGACGCCCAGCTTCATCAGATCGACGAGGTTGGTGCCGCCGCCGAGATAGCGGGCGCCGGCGTGGGAGGCGTACGCGGAGGTCGCCTCCTCGACGCTCCCGGCACGGACGTAGGCGAACCCCTTCACCGGATCACGTCCTCCACCGCCTCGGCGATCCGTGGATACGCGCCGCACCGGCACAGATTGCCGCTCAGCCGCTCCCGGATCTCCTCCCGGCCCAGCGGAACCGGCTCACCCGAGGGCGTCGCCGGGTCGGTGACGTGCGAGGGATGACCGGCCGCCGCCTCGGCGAGCACACCGGCCGCGGAGCAGATCTGGCCCGGGGTGCAGTAGCCGCACTGGAAGGCGTCGCGCTCCAGGAAGGCCTGTTGCAGCGGGTGCGGCTCCTCACCGTCGCCGGACAGACCCTCGATCGTGGTGACCTCGCAGCCGTCGAGGGCGACCGCGAACAGCAGACAGCTGTTGACGCGCCGCCCGTCCACCAGGACCGTACAGGCGCCGCACTGGCCGTGGTCGCAGCCCTTCTTGGCGCCCGTGAGGTCGAGATCCTCCCGCAGGAGGTCCAGCAGGACCCGCCGGTGGTCGACGGTGAGCGTGTGGGGTTTGCCGTTGACGCGGAGTGTGGTCTCCGAGTGGTGCTGGTCGTTGCCCATGTCGTGGAGGACCTTCCCGGGCGGGCCGTACTGCCGTACGGACCGCGTATCCACCTGGCCACGACTGACACGTGCGCCCCGCGAGGAAGGCCTTCTAGCGCTCGTCCCGGGACGGGGTCACGGGACGCTGGGACTTTCCCTTGAAGCGTTCGAACGTCCGTGTGAGCTGCTGCAGCGGAGACCCGACGGGAGCACCGGAGGGCTGCTGCCGGGCGGGAGCGGTCCCGCCGGACTCCTGGTAGGCGGTCAGGGCCTCGTGGGCGCGCTCGGCCGCCTCCCGGTACAGATCACGGGACTTCGTCATGGCCTCCAGCGCGTCGGCGTACATGGCCACCAGACCACGCTGGCGGTCCAGCTCCTCCTGGAGATTCAGCAGGTGCCAGTCCTCCCGCAGCGCGGTGAGGGCGTCCTCGGCGCCGTCGGGCAGGGGCCTGGGCAGCGCGGCGAACCGCTTCACCGCATCGACGAGGTCGGCCGGCTCCGAACCGTCGAGGAAGACCGCCCGGACGGAGAAGTCCTCGGCGTCGTAACCCTCCGGTGCCGGGGTGCCGGGCAGCACCACGGCACCGCCCCGCGGCACCTGCACGCCGGAGTCCCGCAGGGCCCAGTTGAGTCCCCGCGACTGCTGCGGGACGGCTCGGTGCTCCACCACCCGGTGCCGCAGGCCCGGCGGGAGCCACCGCGCCACCGGCCTGCGGCCCTGCTCGTCCGTGGTCATCGCCTCATGGACGACCACGTGAATGTGCCATCCGCCGCGCACCGCGTTCCGGAGCAGGCGCTTCGTCTCCTTGTCGTCCTGGGGGAGCGGATTGATCTCCCGCAGGGACAGATCCGCGTCGGCGTCCCGGTCCCAGGCGGTGTCCGGCTCCTGCGGCCAGAACAGACCGGTCGGCGACGGCCAGTCGTCGTTCCACGGCTGCTCGGCCTCCGCGACCAGGATCCACTCCTGTCCCTCGCCGTCCGGACCGGGCGTCAGGCTCAGCCGGGCCCGTACGGTCACCCCGTCGCCGACCTGCCAGCGGGCCTCGAAGACCCGCTCCGACGGGCCGGCCTCGGCCTCGGGCAACTCCAGAAAGTCGTCGATGTCCTGACTGTCCTTGCGCTGCTGGAGCGAGCGCCGGAGTACGTCTTCCGCGGCGCCGGGGGCATGGCGGCCGCGCGCCAGCCACACCGTGGCGGGCGTCTGGGGGCGGACGGTGGAGGAGATCGGCATGGGTCCATCTGTGAGCTGGGAGCAGGTGCGCCTGCCAGTATCGTCACCGCAGGCCGACCGGGATAACCCGGGGTCACACCTATGGGCGTACCCCTGGTGAGCGCTGCCATGTGAGGTGCGCCATGCGCACGGGGTGTGCGCGCCGCGCGCACACCGACGGATCACACTCATGGCCCAGCCCGCCCACGATCCCGACAATGGACCGCACGAGCAGGGCCCGCCCACCATCCGCATCGGGGCGGGTCCTGTTCGCTTCACCAGCGCTGTCGTGTCGGCTGGGTGAGGGGTGTGGGGGTCTCGGTATGGTGCGGGACGTGATGGCTGACCGCCGGCGGTTCCTGGCCCTGACGATGCCGACACTGGTGAGCGCGGCGGGCCTCCTGGCGTTCGCGGCGCCGCGCGCCCAAGCGCAAGCCCGAGCTCACGCCCACGAGGGCGTCCGGGTCGTGGACGAGCAGCGGACGGAAAGCCGGATCGTCGACCTCACCGTGCGCTCGGCCGCCCTCGGCCGCGACGCGCGCGTCCGGCTGCTGACCCCGGACGGCTGGGAGCGGCGCGGTCGGCACGACCAGTGGCCGGTGCTGTACCTGTTCATCGGAGGCGACGGCGACCACGAGGCCTGGACCCGGGAGTACGGGGTCCAGAAGAAACCGGAGCTGCGCGGCATCCTCGTCGTCATGCCCGAGATGCCGCTGTACGGCTTCTACAGCGACTGGTGGAACCACGGCCGCGGCGGACCGCCCGCCGTCGAGAGTTTCCATCTGCGCGAGGTGCTGCCCCTGCTCGAACGCGACTACGGCGCGGGCACCCGGCGGGTGGCGGCAGGGGAGTCCCAGGGCGGTTTCGGCGCACTCTCCTACGCGGCCCGGCACCCGGGTCTCTTCCGTGCCGTGACCAGCTACAGCGGATTCGTGCACCCGCTGCAACACCCGCACGCCGTACGGGCGGGCATGACCTATCTGGGCCTCGACTGGCTGGCGTTGTGGGGCGATCCCGTGGCCCAGCGCGCCATCTGGCAGGAGCGCGACCCCTACTATCTGGCCGAACGCCTGCGGGGCACCCGCGTCCACCTGTCCAGCGGCGACGGCAGGGCGGGAGCGCTCGACCCGCCGGGCACCGAACCCGATCCGCACATCCCCGGTCTGGAGGATCCGGACCATCCGTTCCCAGAAGACGTGATCTCGCCGACGGAGACCCTGATGGGGGAGGAGTCGCGTGCCGTCGCCGCCCGTCTCAGGAGGGCCGGTGTCCAGGTGAGCACGCACTTCTACGCCGGTACCCATTCTCCGCCGTACTGGTGGCGGGAGCTGGACCGGACGCTGCCGATGCTGCTGATCCGCAGCCATGGTGTGGCTCAGTAGAACTCGACGGTGTTCACGCGGTTGACCAGCTCCTGTCCGTCGAGGAGCCGGGTGGCGTTGGCGGCGAAGAGTTCGGCGATGAGGCGGTCCTCCGACGCGTCGAGCGCGGCGGTGTGCGGGCTCACCAGCACCTGGTCGTGGTGCCAGAGAGGACTGCCGGCCGGCAGCGGCTCCGTCTCGAAGACGTCCAGCGCGGCGAAGCCGACCCGGCCCGAGTCGAGCGCGTCGGCGAGGGCTGCCTCGTCCACGACGGTGCCGCGCCCCACGTTGACCAGCGAGGCCCCGGGCCGCAGGGCGTCGAAGAACCGCTTGCCGAGGAGGTGCTCGGTCGCCTCGGTTCCGGGGAGCGTGTTGACGACGGCGTCCACGGTGGGAGCCACCTCGGTGATGCTGTCGGGACGCACCACGGTGGAGACTCCCGGGACGGTGACGTCCCTTCTGCTCGTACCGATGACCGTCGCGCCCAGCGCGTGCAGTGCCGTGGCCACGGCCCGGCCGATCCCGCCCAGTCCGAGAACGAGAACGGTCTGCCGGCTCACCTGCCCCATCGTCCAGCGGCCGCTCCATGCGCGGTCGCGCTGCTGGCGGTTGAGGCGGGGCAGATCCTTGGCTCCCGCGAGCACGCCGAAGACGGCGAACTCGGCGAGCGGACGTCCGTGCACCCCGGCCGAGGTGGTGAAGAGGACCCGGCCGAGCTCTTCGGCGTTCAGCCCGGCGGCCTTGACCTGGCCGCCTCCGCCCGCGGCCATGGTGTGCACCCAGCGCAGGCGCGGGTTGGCCCGGACGGCGCGGGCCAGGGCGGCCGGGTCCACGTCGGGGATCCCGTACAGGGCGTCGGCCGAGTCGATCGCGGCCTCGTAGGCACGCTGCTGCCCCGGAGCGCGCTGCCAGCCCGGCTCGCCCGAGAAGTCCGCGGGCCAGCGCATCGGAGGCAGCAGGGAGTGGTCGACGACGAGGTCGATCCGCGGCTCAAGCCGCCGGATGAGCGCAGCGTTCTCCTCGGACAGCGGGGCGGCGACGGCGACGCGCAGGCGGCCCGGCACCCGGTCCCGGCCGGTCACCGGACGGCCTGGCCGCGCAGCGCCTCGACCTCGGCGTCGAGCGCGGCCTCGCGGGCGACGATCTCCTCCACGGCCCTGAGCGCCTCCTCGGCGCGGTGCGGCGGGATGACGATGACGCCGTCCCCGTCGGCGGCGACGATGTCGCCCGGGTTCACCACGACACCGCCGATGGCGACGGCTTCGCCGATGGTGCCCGGGCCGTTCTTGAAGGGTCCGGCGGGAGTCAGCCCCCGCGCGAAGACCGGGACGCCGAGCCGTTCGATGATCGCGGCGTCGCGTACGTATCCGTCGACGACCGCGCCGGCGGCACCGTGCACGGCGAACCGCTGGGCGAGGTTGTCGCCGATGATCGCTCGGCCGTCGTAGCCGAAGGCGTTGATGACGAGGACGTCGCCGGGGCGGATGTGCTCGAGCGCCTCGATCACGGCTTTGTTGTCGCCCGCGACGGTGAGGACCGGGAGCGCCGTGCCGACGGCTGTGGCGCCGTTCCAGATGGGGGCGATGCCTCCGTCGACGATGTTCAGCCGGTCGAGGGCGTCGCCGAGGTTGGCCACGGAGTGGGCGCGGAACCGCTTGAGCACCTGCTCGTCGACGCGATCCCACGCCGTGTTGACGCGCACGTTGTCCTGGGTCATCGCAGAGTCCTTCCAGAAAATGCGAAACCTTTCGCGTTTCGCGTCAGTCAGTGTGCATCGATCGGGTGCGCGGCACAAGGGGTGGCCGAAACGGGTCGCATCGGAAGCGGGCGGGCCGTGGAATCCGGTGCCATTTCGCCGCGGGAGTCGCAGAGTCCAAGGTGCGGGTGGGGTGGGGGCGAGGGTTTGACGAGAAGGTGAACACATCCTTGACCGCCCGAGAATGCGAACCTATTCTCATTCGCGATTCCAGTCGCAACTCGGCTCCGGCGCTGTTCCGCGGTCTTCCACCGTGACACTTCCGCCCGCCCCGTCAGGCGCGGGCCGCATGCGAACAGCGCCGTGGTCACCCGCCCCTGAGGCACTGTCACCGCTTTCCCCTCCTGGCCCCACCTCCGTGGGCGCATCTCGGCGCATGAGCGATCACCGGCCACCACTCCGCTCGGCGCACGATCCTCAGGACACCGTCCCCGGAGTCCGCGACACCGAAAGTGAACGCGTATGACAACGTCAGATCGGCTCGACATCCCCTCAGACCGTGACGAGGCATCGTCACAGACGCCCGGCGCGGCAGCGGTCGACGTCGTCTCCGCCAACCGCAAGGTCGTCCGCAAGGCCACCGTCGCGGGCTCGGTGGGCTCCTTCGTCGAGTGGTACGACTACGGCATCTACGGCCTGCTCGTCACCTATCTCGCGATCAACATCATGGGAGAGGCCGAGGCCGGAGGCCTCTTCCTCACCAACGTCGGCTTCCTGGTCAGCTTCGTCGCCCGCCCCTTCGGCAGCGTGATCTGCGGTTTCCTCGGCGACAGGCTCGGGCGAAAGAGCCTTCTCGCGGCCCTCCTGGTGCTGATCTCCGCGGCCACCGCGGCCATCGGTCTCATCCCCTCCCACGCCGCCATAGGCGTGGCCGCGCCCGTCCTTCTGGTGCTGCTCCGGGTGCTGCAGGGCTTCTCCGCCGGCGGCGAGGTGGCCGGCGCCATGTCCTTCGTCGGCGAGTACGCGCCGGACGCCCGCCGCAACTACATGATGAGTTTCATCGCCGTCGGCTCGTTCGTCGCCCTGATGTTCGGCAGCGCCTTCTCCGCCGTCCTCATCACGACCCTCGGCGACGACTCCATGACCTCCTGGGCCTGGCGGGTGCCGTTCCTGCTCGCCGTCCCGCTCGGCTACGTCGGCTTCTACATCCGCCGCCGGCTGGAGGAGACCCCGCACTTCAAGGCGCTGCGCGAGCAGAACACCGTCGTGCGCAACCCGCTCAGGGAGGCCTTCACCAACCGGCGCCACCTGAAGGCGATCGTCCTCACGATCTTCCTCCCCGCCCTCAACGGCCCCGGCTACTATCTGCTCTTCGTCTACATGCCGACCTACTTGAAGACCTCGCTCGGCGAGCACAACTTCTCGATGCTGCGGGCGCTCACGGTCACCGCGGTCAGCCTGGTCGCCATCGTCATGTGTATCCCGCTGATGGCCCGTCTGTCGGACCGGATCGGCCGCAAGCCCGTACTCGCCGGCTCGGCCGTCGCCATGGCCGCCGTCTCGTACCCGATGTTCCGGCTCATCACCACCGGGGAGTTCGGGCTCGCCTGCATCGGCACCGTCGTCCTCGCGATCGCCTTCTCCGGGCACGCCGCCGTCGTACACACCATGCTCGCCGAGATGTTCCCGACCACCGTGCGCTACTCCGCCTACAGCATCGGGTTCAGCCTCTCGACGATCATCTTCGGCGGCAGCGCCCCGCTGGTGATGACCGAGCTGATCGAGTCGACCGGCTCCAACCTCGTCCCGGCGTTCGCCTCCATCATCACCGCCCTGATCACCCTGGTCACGGTCGCCTTCCTGCGCGAGACCAAGGGCCAGCCCCTCGCGGCACGCTGAATCATCCCCCCCCCACGAGGAGAGACACCATGGGAATCAACTCCGTAGCCGTCGTCGCCGACCTCGGCGAGAGCTTCGGCAACTACACGATCGGCGACGACGGCGCCCTGCTCGGCCTGGTCACCTCGTCGAACATCGCCTGCGGCTTCCACGCCGGTGACCCGCGCATCATGGACCGGACCGTCGCCGACTGCGTCGAGCGCGGCATCGAACTGGGAGCCCACCCCGGCTACCCCGACCTGGTCGGCTTCGGCCGCCGGCTCATCGAGGCGACCGAGGAGGAGATCCGCACCGACGTCCTCTACCAGCTCGGCGCCCTGGACGCCTTCGCGCGGGTGCACGGCGGCACCATCAGCCATGTCGCCCCGCACGGCCGGATGGGCTCGATCGCGCAGACCGACGCCAAGCACGCCCGCGCCATCACCGACGCGATCGCCGCGTACAACACCGACTACATCGTCATCTGCCAGCGCGGCCTGCTCGCGGAGGAATCACGCAAGCGCGGCCTGGAGGTCGGCTACGTCTTCCTGGCCGACCGCGGCTACGGCGACGACGGCATGCCCGTGCCGCGCTCCCACGAGGGCGGACTGATCCACGACCCGGAGCTGATCGGCGAGCGCTCGGCCCAGGTCGTACGGGAGGGGACGGTGCGCTCGGTCGACGGCAACGTGGTCCCGCTCGGCCACGACGCCGACGTCCTGCTGCTGCACGGCGACCACCCGACCGTCCTCGCGAACGGCACCGCGCTGCGTGCCGCGCTCGACAAGGCGGGCATCCGGGTCGGCGGCCTGCGCGAGGTCCTGGCGCAGAAGGCGGAGGTAGCGCTCGCCGGCTGAGGGCGGGGCGCACCAGGTGATGACCACAGCACAGTACGGCGACCTCACCGTCGAGCCCTACGGCGACTCGGCGGTGATGGTGACCATCCCGCATGCCGACCAGGCCATCCGCAGGGCCGGGATCGTGGCGTTCCGCGACCGGTTCCTGGCGCACCGCCCGCACGGTGTGCTCGACGTCGTCTCCGGGCTCGAATCCCTGCTCATCGAGTTCGACCCGCTGCGGACCGCGCTCCAGCACGTGGAGTACGCGGCGCGGCTGGTGGCGCGGTGGGCGCCGTCGCCCGCGGACGGACCGGCCCGCGCACGGCAGGTGCGGACGTTCGCCATTCCCGTGGTCTTCGACGACGACACCGGCCCCGACCTGGTGTCCGTCGCCGAGGAACTCGGCCTGGCCGCCGCCGATGTCGTCGAGGCGATCGCCCGGTCCACCTTCACCATCTGCCTCCTCGGTGCGGCGATGGCCCCCATGATGGACGGGCTCAAGGTGCCCCGGCCGGTGCGCCGGCGCGCCGAGCCGCGCACGGACGTCGCCCCCGGCGCCGTCATGATCGCCGGGACCAACGCGATCATCCAGCCGTTCCCCGGCCCGACCGGCTGGCGGGTGGTCGGACGTACACCGCACACCATCGTCGACATCTCCCGCCCGGACCCCGTGTCGTTCGGCACCGGCGACGTCGTGCGCTTCGTCCCCGTCACGCGGGACGAGGCCGAGGCGCTGGGCGAGGGCTTCCTGCTGCCGACGGAGGTGGCCGTATGACGGCCGTGACGCTCGACTTCACCAGCACCGGATGGATCACCACGTTCCAGGACCTCGGCCGGAGCGGCACGGAACAGCGCGGCGTTCCCACCGGGGGAGCGGCCGACCAGCACTCGGCGGCCGTGGCCAATCTCCTCGTGGGCAACCCCCGCGGCGCGACCCTGCTGGAGAACCTCGGCGGCGAGCTGGCCCTCGTGCCAGACGCCGACGTGCTGCTCGCGGTGACCGGCGCGCCCGCCCGGGTCACCGTCGCGGGCTCGCCCGCCGACTGCTGGTCGCCGCTGGTCGTCCCCGCGGGTCACGAGGTGCGGATCCGCGGGGACATGAGCCGGGGGACCCGCACCTATCTGGCGGTGAACGGAACGCTGAGCACGCAAACGCTGCTGGGCAGCGCCGCCCCGGACGCCCGGATGGGCTTCGGGCAGGCCGTCGCCCGCGGCTCGCGCGTCCTGCTGGAGACGGCGTTCCGGGGATTCAGGCACCGGCCGTTCGAGGCGCAGCTGTTCCGGCTCCCCGTGCCCGTCCCGCGCTTCGACGACGGCCCGTGGGTCGTCGACGTCGTCCCCACCCCCGGCATGCGGACGATCGCGGGGATCCGCGAGGTGATCGAGGAGGCGACCTACGTCGTCACACCGCGCTCCAACCACGTCGGGCTCAGGCTCGACGGACCGGTGCTGCACCCGGACACCGACACCGAGATCGTGTCGCACGGCGTGCCCATCGGGGCGCTGCAGATCCCGCACGCGGACGAGCTGATCGTTCTCGGCCGCTACCGGAGCCTGACCGCCGGCTACCCCATCGTCGGTGTCGCCGCACGCGCGTCCCTGCCCCTGCTCGGGCAGGCCGGGCCGGGGCGTGAGCTCAGGTTCCGCTGGATCGACCGCGAGACCTCGCTGCGCCGGTTCGCCCGCCGCGAGTCCGAGGTCCGTGCGCTCGGACGGGCGGCTGCCGAGGCATTCGGCGCACTCGGATTCACCGCGCCCTCGCCCGCACCCACGCCCGAGCCCTTGCCTCAACCCTTGCCCCAGACAATGTGAGAATCTATTCTCATATGCAAGGTGAATCTCATATCACCCATGAAGGAGGAACGGTGACGACATCGCCCGGCGCGATCGCGCTCATCACAGGAGCCGGCAGCGGAATGGGGCTCGAGACCGCGCGCCTGCTCGCCCGGGACGGTGCCGCCGTGGTCCTGATCGGCCGCAGACAGGAGGCCCTCGACTCGGTCGCCGCCACGATCCGCGCCGACGGCGGGACCGCTCTCGCCCTCGCCGCGGACATCACCCGCGCGGACGACGTGACACGCGTCCTCGACCGGGTGCGGAGCGAACTCGGCCCGGTCGACGTCCTCGTCAACAACGCGGGCAGCGCCTCGTCGGTGCTCAACCCGCAGTGGCTCCCGCACGACGAGTGGCGCCAGGTCCTCGACGTGAACCTCACCGCCGTCTTCCAGCTCACCCAGGCCGTCCTGCCCGACATGCTCGACCGCGGCGCCGGAACCATCGTCACCGTCTCCTCCCTCGCCGCCGTCAATCCGAACCTGCTCGGCGGTGCCGCCTACGGCGCGGCCAAGGCGGGCGCACGCAACTTCATGACCTTCCTGCACAACACCTTCCGCAACCAGGGCCTGCGCGCGATCACCGTGCTGCCGGGCGAAGCGGACACCCCCATCCTCGACAACCGCGCCCGGCCCCCGGCGCCGGAGGAGCGCGCCGGCATGGTGCGGCCCGAGGACGTGGCCGAGGCCATCCGCCTGGCCGTCGCGCTTCCCCAGCGCGTCGTCCTCCAGGAGATCGTCGTCGCTCCCACCCACCAGCGCGACGTCTCCGCCGACCTCGAGATCAGCCGCCGGGCGGGCGCCCCCGCCGACACCGCACCGCACGCCTGACACCCCGTCACCAGGAGGAGCGCATGCCGCCCACCGTCACCACGCAGCCGCCCCTGTTCGGCACCGCCGCCGCCGTCGCCCGGATCGCGGCCGCCTCCCGCCGGACGCAACAGCCGCAGTCCCGGTCCGACCTCGTCTCCCTCGCGATGGGCGAACCCGACTTCGACACACCCGAGCGGGTGACCGAGGCGGCCCACGCCGCGCTGCGCGCCGGCCGCACCCACTACTCACCGCTCCTCGGCGAACCGGCCCTGCGCGAGGCCCTCGCCGCGAAGCTGACCGCCACCGCCGGGACCCCGGCCTCCGCCGCCGACGTCCTGATCACCCAGGGCGGCACCGCCGGGCTGGCCGCGTCGATCCTGTCCCTCGTCGACCCCGGGGACAAGGTGGTCGTCCCCGACCCCACCTACTCCCTCTACGGCGACCTGGTCGCGATGGCCGGCGGCACCGTCGTCCCCGTCCCGCTCGCGCCGGACCTGCACTGGGACCTCGACCGGCTCGCCGACGCCCTCACCGACGCCAAGCTCTTCGTCTTCTGCAACCCCGTCAACCCGACCGGCATCGTGCACGGCCGGGAGGAACTCGAGGCGCTCGCCGCCCTGCTCGACGGCACCCCCACCATCGTCGTCTCCGACGAGGCGTACTCCGACCTCGACTACACCGGCCGTCCCTTCACCTCGGCCCTCTCCGTCGACGGCCTGCGCGAGCGGACCGTCTACTGCCAGACCTTCTCCAAGAGCTACGCGATGACAGGCTGGCGCGTCGGCTACCTCTGGGGTCCGTCGCCGCTCATCCAGGCGGCCGCGCGCGTCCACAACACCTTCAACGGCTCCGTCAACACCGTCATCCAGGACGCCGCGCTGGTCGCGGTCGAGAGCTGCGACGACGACGTCGCCCGGATGCGCGCCGCCTACGAGGAGCGCGGCGAGCTCATGCGCAGGGAACTGGCCGCGATCCCCGGCCTCACCCTCAGCGCACCCGAAGGCGCCTTCTACCAATTCCCGCGCTACGACATCGATCTGCCGTCCGTGGAGGTCGTGGCGGCGCTGCGCACGCGGCACGGCGTCGCCGTCCGGCCCGGCAGCGAGTTCGGAGCGCGGGGTGAGGGGCACCTGAGGCTGTCGTACGCTGCCAGCCCGCAGTCCATCACCGAGGGTGTCCGCCGCCTGGCCGCCGGTCTTTCGGCCCTGCGATGAGCACCGTCCCGTACACGACGAGGAATCGACCCATGCGCAGTGACACCGAGCGCAACCGCAGGCACCTCATCAAGGCAGCCGCGCGACTGTTCGAGAACTCGCCCACGCCCGTCAGCCTCGCCGAGATCGCCAAGCACGCCGAGGTGTCCACCGCGACGGCCTACCGCCATTTCTCCTCCGTCGAGGAGGTGCTGCACGCCTTCCGCGCCCAAGTGGGCTCCGAACTACGGGACTTCAGTGCCCGGCAGACCAGCAGCGGCATGGCGAAACTCGAAGCGGTGTCGCGGCACTGGGTCTCCCTCGTCCTCGAACACGGCGGCGCGATGGCCCAGATGCGCTCGCACCGCGGCTATCTCGAGCGCCTGCGCGAGGGGACCGGCTACCTCACGCCGCAGGCCGAAGCCCTCGCCGAACCGCTGCGGCAGACCACCGAGGAACTCGGCCTCGAAGACCTCGGCGACGAAGCCCTCTATCTGTGGAACGCGCTGTTCGACCCGCGCGACATCCTCGACCTCATCAAGAGCGGACGCACCGAGGACGAGGCCGCCGGCCGCCTGGTGGCCGCACTGCGCGGCGCCCTGATCGGCTGGGCTGCGGCTGAACAGCCACAGGCCGACTGACCGGCCGCACCGGAACGGAGACACAGCACGTATGGACGTCAGCGCCCACATCGAGGCCGTCTACGACACCCTCCGCCGACGGGACCCCGGGGAAACGGAGTTCCACCAAGCGGCACACGAAGTCCTGCACGCCATGGGCCCCGTGCTCCGGGCCCACCCGGAGTACGCCGAGGCGCGGATCCTGGAGCGGCTCTGCGAGCCCGAGCGGCAGCTGATGTTCCGGGTCCCGTGGGTGGACGACCAGGGCACGGTACGGGTCAACCGCGGTTTCAGGGTGGAGTTCAACAGCGCGCTGGGGCCGTACAAGGGAGGCCTGCGCTTCCATCCCAGCGTCAACCTGGGCATCGTCAAGTTCCTCGGCTTCGAGCAGATCTTCAAGAACGCGCTGACCGGCATGGCGATCGGCGGCGGCAAGGGCGGGTCGGACTTCGACCCCAAGGGCCGCTCGGACGGCGAGGTCATGCGCTTCTGCCAGGCGTTCATGACGGAGCTGTACCGCCACCTGGGCGAGCACACGGACGTGCCCGCCGGGGACATCGGGGTGGGCGGCCGCGAGATCGGCTACCTCTTCGGTCAGTACAAGCGGATCACCAACCGCTACGAGGCCGGCGTCCTGACCGGCAAGCCGGTCGGCTGGGGCGGTTCGCACGCCCGCACCGAGGCCACCGGCTACGGCGCGGTGTACTTCGCCCAGGCGATGCTCGCCACCCGCGGCCACGACTTCGACGGACGCCGGGTCGTGGTCTCCGGGTCGGGGAACGTCGCCGTCTACGCCGCCGAGAAGGTCCACGCCCTGGGCGGGCGCGTGGTGGCCTGCTCCGACTCCTCCGGGTACGTGGTCGACGAGGACGGCCTCGACCTGGACCTGCTCAAGGAGGTCAAGGAGGTGCGCCGGGCCCGGCTCTCCGCCTACGCCGAGGCGAAGCCGACCGCGCGGACCTCCGCCCGGGGGTCGGTGTACGACGTGCCGTGCGACATCGCCCTGCCGTGCGCGACCCAGAACGAGCTGGGCCGGCAGGACGCCGTCGCGCTGGTGAAGAACGGCGTGCTCGCCGTGGCCGAGGGCGCGAACATGCCCTGCACACCCGAGGCGATCGAGGTGTTCCGCGAGGAACGGATCCTCTTCGCCCCCGGCAAGGCGGCCAACGCGGGCGGGGTCGCGACCTCCGCGCTGGAGATGCAGCAGAACGCCTCGCGCGACAGCTGGACCTTCGAGCGGACGGAGGACCGACTCGCCGCCATCATGGGACAGGTACATACCCAGTGCCGTGTCAGCGCCGAGACCTACGGCGGCGACGCCGACGACTACGTCCTCGGTGCCAACACCGCGGGCTTCCTCCGCGTCGCGGAGGCGATGACGGCCCAGGGCGTCGTATAGGCGGATGGCCGGCGTCACCGACCGCCGACGGCCCCCACGGCGAGGACGCGATCACGCAGGACGGGGAGTTCGGAGCGGATCCGGGCGACCTCGCCCATGTCGGCGTCCACCGTCACCGTCTCCGCCGCGGTGCCGGCCTCGCCCAGGACGGTCCCCCAGGGGTCGACGGCCACGCTGTGCCCGCCCTGCCGCATACCGCCATGGGTACCCGTGGCACAGCAGGCCAGGAGGAATACCTGCTCCTCCAGGGCCCTCGTGCGGGTCAGGAGCTGCCAGTGGCCGAGCCGGGCCGCCGGCCATGCGGCGGGCACCACGATCAGCTCCGCCCCCTCGTCGATCAGGCCCCGGAAGAGCTCGGGGAAGCGCAGGTCGTAGCAGATGGCGAGACCGATCACACCGAATTCGGTGGGCACGGTGACGATGTCGCCGCCCCCGCCCATCATGGTCGCCTCACCCGTGTCGAAGCCGTACCGGTGGATCTTGCGGTAGCGGCCGCGCAGGTCACCGGCCCGGTCGAAGAGGAGCGCGGTGTTGTAGAGCGTCCCGTCCGCGTCCCGTTCGACGATCGATCCGGCGTGCAGCCAGACCCCGGCCGCGCGCGCCGCGGCGGACATGGCCTCGGCGGTGGGACCGTCGACCCCTTCGGCGTCGCGCCCCCAGCCGTCGTACGACCAGGCGCCGGCCGTCCACAGTTCCGGCAGGACCACCAGATCGTCGCCGGTCCGGCCGCGGACCAGCGAGGCAGCCCTGCGGCGGCGCTCCTCGGCGGAGTCCGAAGCGTCCACGGACAGCTGGATCAGCGAGGCTCGCATCACTGTCACCTCCGGGACCGTTGCCGCACGGTCCGGTCCGGGAAAACCCGTTCCCTACGAGCGTAAGGAGCCGGACGCGCATCCCGCCTGTTCTCAGGGCTCGCGCACCAGGCCGGCGATGTGTGCGGTGACCGTGTCGAGGATGCCCGACCAGGCGTCGTCGTCGCCGAGCACGAGGTAGTTGAGGGTCAGGCCGTCGGTCATGGCGGCCAGGTAGCGCGCCAGGACGGGGGCGGGTACGCGCAGGCGCAGGCCCATGGTCTGCCGCAGCTGGCCGATGAGCTCGGTGTACGTCTCGGCGTACAGCTCGTACTGGCGCCGCGCCAGATGTTCGAAGCCGGGCTGGCGCAGCGCGTACTGCGTGAGCTCATAGGTGAGCATGTGCTCGTCGGGGTGGGCGCGGACGTGCTCCCAGTACGCCTGGAAGCCCGCCCGGACGGTCTCCTCGAGGGTGGCCCTGGGACGCAGGGCCTCCTTCACCACCGTCACGTAGTGCCCGGTGATGGTGGTGATGACGGACTCGATCAGCTCCTGCTTGGAATCGAAGCAGTAGTGGAAGACGCTCAGCGAGACGCCCGCTTCGGCGGCGATGGACCGGGTCGTCGTCCTGGGGACGCCGTCCCGGGCCATCGCCCTGATCGCCGCTTCGGTGAGCTGTCGCCGCCGCTCGGCGGACGGCAACCGTGCCATGGAGCCCCTCTCGTGGGTGTCAGCTGCCGTGGACCCCGACCTCGTGGAGGGAGTAGCCCCAGTCGGTGCCGCGTTCCAGACCCTGGACGCGTACGTACCTGGCCGGTGTACCGGTGAATCTCGCGGTGTCCAGGCCGCCGTCGCCCGCCGTCGTGGACCAGGCGGTCCGCCAGTTCTCACCGTCGGTGGAGAGCTCGACGCGGTACGACTTCGCGTACGCGTCCTCCCAGTCCAGGGTGACCCGCTCGACGCGCTTCGTGGACCCGAGGTCGAGCCGGTACCACTGGTCGTCGCTCCAGTCGCTCGCCCAGCGGGTGCCGCGGTCGCCGTCGACGGCCCGGTGCGGCTTGTAATTCGTGAACAGGCTCCACTCCGAGGAACTGGCCGACGTGGCCGCGCCGCGCGCGAGATCGGGCCCGGCCTCGTGGCTCTCGGAGGCCTTCCAGGTGTCGAGGTAGGACTCGGCGCCGCGGAAGAGGTCGTCCACCACGTCCTGGCCGCCGACCCGGCGGATGTCCTCGATCCAGTCCGGGACGAGGCCGTAGTGGGCGGCTCCGTCGGTGTTCAGGTCCCAGGTGCGCTCGCCGGTGGTCTGCCGGTCGATGACGGAGCCCCCGTCGACGCTCTTGAAGGGGTACGTCACCTTGTTGGGGGCGTCCGCGCCGCGCGGTCCCGGCCAGCCGCCGACGCCGTTCATGTCGGTTCCGTAGCCGTAGCCCACGCCGTACTTGTCGCGCAGGGCCTCCGTGCGCTTCGCCTCCGAGATGAAGCCCTCGGAGCCGTGCATGTACTGGGCGATGAAGCCGCCGAGACCGTAGACCCGCTCGGTCCAGTCCATGTCCATCCAGCTGTGCGAGGAGAGCACGCCGGGGTAGGACTCGGCCTCGAAGATGTCGAGCACCCGGCCGGTGGCCTTGACGCTCATGTGGTCGATCTCCAGCATCATGCCGCGTTGCATCATGCCGCGGACGGCGTACTCGCCCAGTCCCGTGAGCCCTCTGACGTTGCACTGGGCGTCAGCGCTGTACGAGGGGACCTCCTCGCCCGCCGGGAGCTTCTTCTCGGCCTCCGCCGCCGAGGCGTTGCCGATGGGGTTGTCGTGCTGGGGCCCCTTGCACTGCTCCGTCTTCCAGTAGGTGCCCGTCGACAGGAACTGCCCGACGTTGATGGCCGTTCCGAGCGAGCCCGAGTCGAAGCGGACACCGCACAGCGCGTTGTCGAACTTGTGGCACAGGAACATGCTGCGCACACCCAGCGAGTACAGCTCGTCCAGGCCCTTGTCGATGTCGGCCCTGCTGCACTGCGCGATGTCGAGGATCTGCTTGCAGCCGAAGGGCTCGGACGTCTCCACGCCGAGGACGACCGCCAGCTTGCCCTGCTCGGCGACCTCACGGGCCTGCGCGCTGTCGGTGACGATCCGGAAGAAGCCCTTGCCCGGTCCGCCGTAGATCTTGTCGATGTAGGCCTGCATGTCGTACGTCAGCTTGGCCTGCAGCCGGATGGACGTCATCTCGTCGCAGCCGCGGTCCTTGAAGAAGTACACGGAGCAGATGACGCCGTTGGTGACGAGGTCGTTGACCAGCACGCGCTGGCCGCCGCGCCAGGCCCGCTCCACCCAGGCGTAGTAGTTCTGCTGGTGGGTCAGCGAGTCGTGGGCCGGCCAGTCCTTGAAGGTGGGCCAGCCGTTCGGGTCGTGCTTGCCGTCACCGCCGTTGGTGATGAAGTCGAAGATCGCGAGCGAGCCGTCCGGGTAGTGCTCGGGACAGTCCTTGAGCGCGTCCGCGACGCCCTGCTCGGAGAACGGCTTTCCGCAGATCAGACGGCCGCCGAAGGCCTCGTCGGAGAAGATGTGGTCGTGCGCGTCGACGAAGCCGCGCACCTCGCCCCGGGCGTTGGTGCCGGTGAAGGGCTCCCCCGTGACGTTGACCCCGGAGTCCGGCGCGGGCCGCGCGGTCGGGTTCCACCAGTCGGTTCCGGCCGCCGAACTCGGTGTGGGACCGAGCGCGAGGGACAGCACGAGCAGGAGGAGCGACACGACGGTGATGTTCTTGCGTCTGCGGTACGGGCGTCCGGAACTGGTCACAGCCCACGTCCCTTGGTCGGCGGGATGGCGGGGTCGACGTATCGGGCCGTCTGGGCCTTGTGGGCCGGGGAGCGACAGCCCGATTGTCATGACCTCGCCCATGGTGCGACGAGGATGACCACTACCGCCTTACGAGTCAAGAGTCCGGGACAGATGACCTACTGACGGGTCATCAGAACGGCATCACGGGCGAGAGCCGGATCCGTGTCGACCGAGCCGTCGGCGAAGGGCCGCCGTCAGTCCGACCGGCGCCACGCGCAGCACCACGGCTCCCTTCGAGCCGCGAGGGAGTGGCTTGGCGTAGTAGGGGCGGCCGAGCCGGGCGGCGCGGAACCAGCGGGTGCCGGTCAGTCCCTTCAGGGGAGGGACGGGAATCCGGCTGTTCGGCTCGTCCGTACGGAGGGTCAGCGTCCAGCGTCCCGGAGGCAGCCTCCTGACCGGCAGGCGTGCGGTGAAGCCGGTGCCGCCGCCGTCCGGCGCGTACCGCAGGGGCACCTCTCGCACCGAGCCCGAGTCGCCTTCGGCGCGCAGGGCCGTGGGCCCGGGGCGGCCCGTGGCGTCATCGGCCAGGCGCCCGCTGACGACGAGCGTGCCGGGCGCGGACGTGTCCCAGACGATCCCGGTCACGTGGCAGACCGGCTCGTCCTCGGTCCGCCGGACGTCCAGGGAGAAGTTCCCGTACGGGGTGAAGAACGGACGCGCGGTGGTGGCCCCGACCTCGCGCCTCGGCGGGGCGGTCCTCCGGCCGTTCGCGTCGGTCCCGGCCTGCCGGAGCCTGACGGTCCGGCTGACTCCCTTGGCCCGCACGTCCAGGTGGAGGTCCCACACCCCGGCGCCGAGCGGTGCGCCCGAGTCGACGGTGCTCAGATCCACCTCGACGAGGAAGCCGGTGGCCTGGTCGTCGGGCTGGTGGGAGGAGGTACGGACCGTCACGGGCACGCGGATGTCCGGGTGCGGGAAGCCACGCGGGCGCAGGATCAGCCGGGTGGTGGGCTCCAGGGCGCCGAGGGACTCGATACGGGCGTGGCCGGCGAGCCGAAGCACACCGCCGTCGCCCGTCCACGCCGCTTCGGCCAGTTCATGACGGACCGGGAGCCGGTCCGTGGCGTCGAAGCAGGCGTCCGGGACCGCCTTCACCGGGTCCCGGAAGAAGGGGTGGCACCAGTAGACGCGGCCCTTGTCGACGACGTTGCCGCGCGCCGCGTCCTCCTTGGCGTGCCGGGCCACGGTGATGAGGTCCTCGTACCGGTCCGCGCGCAGAAGGTGGACGATGAGCCGGTCCTGCGGGGCGAGCTGCTGGAAGACACCCTCGGTGACGTAGCTCAGTGCCCAGTCCCGGAACTGCGGATAGAAGCGCTCCCGCGCCTGCTGTTCGCTCTCCTTGGGCAGCAGGGCGCGCAGCGGCCCGCACAGCTCCCACTCCACATGGCGGCGCATGATCTGGTCCCGGCGCGGGCCGGGTTCCAGATAGCGGGCGACCGTCTCGAAGCACAGCCGGGTGCCGTCCATACGGTGGACGAGGTCGGCGGCGGTGAGGGTGAGATTGTTGCCGTTCTGGCGGTTGCGCGAGTAGTAGCAGTCGTAGTCGGCCACCACGGAGATGCCGTCGGCGTTGAGGAAGGCCGCGGCCGTGAACGGCTTGTCCTCGCAGTTGCGGAACGGCGGGAACCTCAGGTCCAGCCGCTCGATCAGCGAGCGCCGGAACAGCTTCCAGCAGCCCAGGGTGCGATAGGCGGCCGAGGAGAAGACATCGGTCCGGGGCTGGTTGTGCGAGAAGACGGCCGTCGGCACGGCACGTCCGCCCACGGACACCATCTTGCCGAGGACCACGTCGGTGCGGTTCTCGTCCGCCATCGCGACCATGCGGCGCAGGGCGTCGGGGCCCAGGTAGTCGTCGGAGTCGAGGAAGAAGACGTAGTCACCGCCGGCCCTGTCCAGACCGGTGTTGCGTGGGCCGCCGGCTCCTCCGCTGTTGGGCTGGTGGACGACGCGCAGGCTGGGGCAGGTGCGCGCGAGCCGGTCCAGTTCGTCCGCAGTGCCGTCGGTCGAGCCGTCGTCGACCGCGATGATCTCGATCTTGTCCAGGCCGAGCGTCTGCTCCATGACGGAGGTGACGCACTTCGTCAGTTCCGGCATGGAGTTGTACGCCGGGATGATCACGCTGACGCGGGGCGGATTCGTACGCAGCATGATGACTCCAATCTCCTTGGAGCTTCCGGCGCGCCCCGGCCCGGCCGCCCCGCGAGAGGCGTCCTCCTACGCCGCCCGAGTGGGTGAACCACCCGTTCGGGCCAGGGCGGCGGCCTTCACGACTCCCGGTGTGCATCCGCGTTGCGTACGAACAGCGCGTGCAGATCACGCACGGCCCGGGGGACCGAGACGGCATGGCGGCGCTGCAGCACCAGCAGCACATCGGTCTCGTCCCCGGCCAGTGGCCGTACGGTGAGGGTGCCCCGCCGCTCCAGGGGATCGCCGAGGACACTGAAGTCGGGCAGCACCGTCGCCCCCAGCCCCTCGGCGACCATCAGCTTGCCCATCTCGGCCCCGTCGGTGGAGTACGAGAAGGACGGCGTCCGGCCGCGCAGCAGCCGGTGGACGTAGCGGTGCATGACATAGCCGGACCGCATCACGATGAGCGGCTCGGCGAGGAGACTGTCGACATCCACCGCGTCCAGGGCCGCCAGCGGACTGTCCGGGCGTACGCACACCACCGGCCGCCCGCGCAGCAGCTCGGTCGTCTCGAAGCCGGGCGGCATGTCGTCGCCGTGGAGATAGTTCACCAGCCCCAGGTCGAAGGCGCCCTCCAGCAGCCCGCGGTGGATGTCGGCCTGCTGCGCGCCGACCACCTCGACCTGGGTGGCCGGATGCGCGGAGCGGAACTCGCGCACGGTCGGGATGAGCAGCGGAACGGTGGCCGTGTTGACCGTGCCGAGCCGCACCATGCGGCTGATGCGGTGCTGGTCGCCGGCCGCGCCGCGCAGCCGGTCCACCGCGTCCAGCACCGTCATGATGTGCGGCAGCAGTTCCCGGCCCTCGTCACTGACCTTCGCCCCCGACCGCTTGCGCTCCAGCAGGTCCACACCGAGTTCCCGCTCCAGATTGCGCACGGTCTCGCTCAACGCGGGCTGGGACAGGTGCAGTTCCTCGGCGGCACGCCGCAGCGAACCGAACCGGGTGACGGCGGCGATGTATTCCAGCTGTTCTATACGCACGACAGGAGACTGCGTCCCCCGCGAGCCCGGTTCAAGGGAATCCCTGTCACAACCTCGTGAATACCGACTCTCACCATGTGGAATCTCCACCCGGTCTGCTTGACCGGCCGGACCCGCGCTTGGTTGGATCGTTGACATGAAGCGACAGGACCTCACGCAGCGACGCCACGTCGATCTCGCGCGTGTCTCCAGCTCCTGCTGTCGCAGCCGCGTCTGAGCGCAGCGCACCGAGGGAAACCCTCCCACTCGCTTTCTGCGCCCTCTCCGTTCATGAATTCCGGTCCCGGACGTTCTCCGTCGTGCTGACGGCTTTCCCGGGACCGCTGTTCCAGCGCGCCTGAATTCCCCTCGCGAGCACGTTTTCGTGCCGACGCCTGTGTGTTTCGCGTGCCTTTCCGCTCTCCCAGGAGTTCCCCATGCCCGTACCGCCCGCATCCGACCCCGTCCGCTTCGCCTACTGGGTGCCGAACGTCAGCGGCGGCCTGGTCACCAGCACCATCGAGCAGCGCACCGACTGGGGCTACGACTACAACCGCGAACTGGCCGTCCTCGCCGAGAACAACGGCTTCGACTACGCGCTCAGCCAGGTCCGCTACATGGCCAGCTACGGTGCCGAGAACCAGCACGAGTCGACCAGCTTCAGCCTCGCCCTGCTGCTCGCCACCCAGCGGCTGAAGGTCATCGCCGCCGTCCACCCCGGTCTGTGGCACCCGGGCGTCCTCGCCAAACTCGGCGCCACCGCCGACCACCTGTCGGGTGGCCGCTTCGCCGTCAACGTCGTCAGCGGCTGGTTCAAGGGCGAGTTCACCGCCCTCGGCGAGCCGTGGCTGGAGCACGACGAGCGTTACCGGCGTGCGGAGGAGTTCATCACCGCCCTGCGCACCATCTGGACCGAGGACCACGCCGAACTCGCCGGTGACTTCTACCGGGTGCGCGACTTCTCCCTCAAGCCCAAGCCGCTGAACACCCCCGAGCGCCCGCACCCCGAGATCTTCCAGGGCGGCAACTCCACCGCCGCCCGCGCCATGGCCGGCCGGGTCTCCGACTGGTACTTCAGCAACGGCAAGGACTTCGACGGCGTCACCGAGCAGATCAACGACGTACGCGCCTCCGCCGCCGAGGCGGGCCGCACGCCCCCGAAGTTCGGTCTCAACGGCTTCCTCATCGCCCGCGACACCGAGGCCGAGGCCCGCGAGCAGCTCCGCGAGATCGTCGCCCACGCCGACACCGAGGCCGTGCACGGCTTCCGCGACGCCGTCCAGCAGGCCGGACAGTCCACCGCCGACGGCAAGGGCATGTGGCAGGACTCCAGTTTCGAGGACCTCGTCCAGTACAACGACGGCTTCCGCACGGGCCTCATCGGCACGCCCGAGCAGATCGCCGAACGGATCGTCGCCTACAAGCGGCTCGGCGTCGACCTCTTCCTCCTCGGCTTCCTGCACTACCACGAGGAGGTCGAGTACTTCGGCAAGCGGGTGCTGCCCCTCGTGCGCGAACTGGAGGCCCAGCAAGCCGAGTCGGAGTCCTCTGCCGCCGTCCGCGCCTGACCGCCCGACCCGCACCTGACCCGCATCCGAGAGTGAAGGGGTTCCCACCATGAGCACCGCCGCACCGGCCGACTGGAAGACCGCCACCACCCCGAAGGACGCAGAGGGCTGGCTCGCCCGCGCCGCCGAGGTCGCCGCCGTCCTTGCCGCCGACGCCGCCGCCCGCGACAAGGCAGCCGCCACCCCGTACGCCGAGGTCCAGTTGCTGAAGGACTCCGGCCTGGTCACCCTCCTCGGCCCCGTCGAGCACGGCGGCGCGGGCCAGGACTGGCCCACCGCCTACCGTGTCGTCCGCGAGGTCGCCAAGGCGGACGGCTCCATCGGCCAGCTGCTCGGCTACCACTACCTGTGGAACTGGGCTGCCCGTCTGGTCGCCACCCGCGAGCAGTGGGAGCACGTGGAGGCCGAGGCCGCCCGCAACCAGTGGTTCTTCGGCGGCGCGGTCAACCCCCGCGACGAGGACGTGGTGGTGCGGGACGAGGGCGACACCCTCACCTTCACCGGCCGCAAGTCCTTCTCCACCGGCAGCAAGGTCTCCGACGTCACCGTGCTCGAAGGCGTCCTGGAAGGCACCGACGACCACGTCTTCGCCATCGTCCCGTCCGACAGCGAGGGCCTGACCTTCCACGACGACTGGGACAACATCGGCCAGCGCCTCACCGAGAGCGGCGGCGTCACCCTCGAAACAGTACGCGTCCCCTGGTCGGCCGCGGCGGGCTACGTGGACAAGCAGTTCCGGCCGCGCATCTACAACACCCTCAATGTGCCGACCATCCAGCTCGTCTTCGTCAACTTCTACCTCGGCATCGCCACAGGCGCCCTGGAGACCGCCGCCACCTACACCCGCACGAAGGCCCGCGCCTGGCTGCACGGCGGCCACGAGCACGCCGTTGACGAGCCCTACGTCATCGACACCTACGGCGACCTCACCGCCAAGCTGTGGGCCGCCGAAGCACTGGCCGACGCCGTGGCCGCCGAGGGCCAGAAGCTGCACGACGACCCCGACGCGGTCACCGAACAGGCCCGCGGTGAGTTCGAGGTGCGGGTGGCGGCCGTGAAGGCCCGCGCGACCGACGTGGCTCTGGAGGTCACCAACCGCATCTTCGAGGTGACCGGAGCCCGCGCCACCGCCTCCGCCGAGGGCCTCGACCGCTTCTGGCGCAACGTCCGCACCCACACCCTCCACGACCCGGTGGCCTACAAGCGCCGTGAGATCGGCCGCCACGTCCTCACCGGCGAACTGCCGCAGCCCACCTGGTACTCCTGAAAGGTTTTCCCATGGCCACCATCCTCTCCGTCTCCGGCAGCCCCTCCGCCACCTCCCGCACCGCCCGGCTGCTGCGCCACCTGGACGACCGGCTCGCCGCCCAGGGCCACGAGGTGATCCCGTTCGACGTCCGCACCCTCCCGCCCGAGGCCCTGCTGTACGCCGACTTCCGGCACCCGGCGATCGTCGACGCCACCGCCCTGGTCGAGCGCGCGGACGGCATCGTGATCGGCACCCCCGTCTACAAGGCCGCCTACTCCGGGCTGCTGAAGTCCTTGCTGGACCTGCTCCCGCAGTACGCACTGGCCGGCAAGACGGTCCTGCCGCTCGCCACCGGCGGGTCCGTCGCCCACGTCCTGGCCATCGACTACGCCCTGCGTCCCGTGCTGAGCTCCATGGGCGCCGCGCACATCGTCCCGGGCTGGTTCACCCTCGACAAGGACATCACCGTGGGCGATGACGGCTCCCTGACCGTCGCGCCCGGCACCGCCGAGGCCCTGGCTCAGGTCACCGACCAGTTCTCGCTCGCCCTCGGCGGCCGCCCGACCCTGCTGGCGGCCACCGGATGACCGCCGTGACCGTGCTCGCCGGCGACGCCGAGGCCCTCGGCGTCGCCGCCGAACTGGCCGCGGACTTCCGCAAGGACGCCGCCGAGCGGGACGCGGGGCGCCGGCTTCCGCACGCGGAACTGGAGCGGCTGTCCGCCTCCGGGCTGCTCGGGGTGACGGTTCCCGCGGAGTTCGGCGGCGCGGACGTCCGTACCGAGACGCTCGCGGAGATCTTCCGGCTGCTGGCCTCCGCCGACGCCAGCCTCGCCCAGATCCCGCAGAGCCACTTCGTCTACGTCAACGTGCTGCGCCGCCAGGGCACGCACGCCCAGCAGGAGTTCTTCTTCGGCGAGGTACTGCGGGGCAGGAGGTTCGGCAACGCCCAGTCCGAGGCGGGCACCAAGCACGTCCAGGACATCCGCACCAGGCTCGCGCGACGCCCGGACGGCTCGTACGTCCTCGACGGCGTCAAGCACTACTCCACGGGCGCCCTGTTCGCCCACTGGATCCCCGTCCTGGCCCGCGCCGACGACGACACCCTGCACGTGGCGTACGTACCGCGCGACACCCCCGGCGTGACGGTCGTCGACGACTGGGACGGCATGGGGCAGCGCACCACCGCCAGCGGAACGGTCCGCCTGGAGCGGGTGCCCGTTCCCGCCGACCGGGTCCTGCCCCACCACCTCACCTTCCAGGGGCCTCAACTCCACGGTGCCGTGGCCCAGTTGCTGCACGCCGCCATCGACGCGGGGATCGCATCCGGCGCGCTGGCGGAGGCCGTGGAGTTCGTCCGCACGAAGAGCCGGCCCTGGTTCGAGAGCGGGTTCGAGACGGCCGCGGAGGATCCGCTGCTGATCCAGCGGTTCGGCGAACTCGCGATCCGGCTGCGGGCGGCGGAGGCCCTGCTGCGGGAGGCCGCACGGGCGGTCGACTCCGCTCGAGACGATCTGACCGACGACTCGGCCGCCGAGGCCTCGATCGCGGTGGCCACCGCCAAGGTGACCGCCGCGGAGACCGCCGTCGAGATCGGCAGCGCCCTCTTCGAGGTCGCCGGCACCCGGTCGGCGCTCGACTCCCTGGGCCTGCACCGCCACTGGCGCGACGCCCGCACCCACACCCTGCACGACCCGGCCCGCTGGAAGGTCCAGCACATCGGCCGCTACGTGCTGAGCGGCACCCGGCCGCCCCGGCACGGCCTGCTCTGACCACCCCCTCTTCTGAACGCCTTCCTCCTGATCGGAGATCTCTCGTGTCCCTCACCTTCCACTGGTTCCTGCCCACCAACGGCGACAGCCGCCATGTCGTCGGCGGCGGCCACGGCACCCCGGCCACCGCCTCCGGCCGGGACCGGCCGCCGACGGTCGCCTACCTGAGCCAGATCGCCCGCGCCGCCGAGGACCTCGGCTTCGTCGGCGCCCTCACCCCCACCGGCGCCTGGTGCGAGGACGCGTGGCTGACGACGGCGATGGTCAGCCAGAACACCGAGCGGCTGAAGTTCCTGGTGGCCTTCCGGCCCGGCTTCGTCTCGCCCACGCTCGCCGCGCAGATGGCTTCCACCTTCCAGCGGCAGAGCGGCGGACGTCTGCTGCTCAACGTCGTCACCGGCGGCGAGAGCCACGAGCAGCGTGCCTACGGAGACTTCCTCGACAAGGACGCGCGCTACCGCCGGACCGGCGAGTTCCTGCAGATCGTGCGGGAGCTGTGGGAGGGCAAGACCGTCGATCTGCATGGCGAGCACCTCCAGGTGGCGGACGCGACGCTGGCCCGGGTGCCCGACCCGGTCCCCGAGGTCTACTTCGGCGGCTCCTCGCCGATCGCCGGAGAGATCGCCGCGCGGCACGTGGACGTGTACCTCACCTGGGGTGAACCGCCCGCGCAGGTCGCCGAGAAGATCGCCTGGATCAGGAAGCTGGCGGCCGAGCAGGGCCGCACCGTACGGTTCGGCATCCGGCTGCACGTCATCACCCGCGACACCTCCGAGCAGGCGTGGGCGGAGGCCAACCGGCTGCTCGACGGCTTCGACCCGGAGACCGTGGCGTCCGTGCAGGCCGGACTGGCCCGCAGCGAGTCCGCCGGGCAGCAGCGCATGCTCGCCCTGCACGGCGGCGGCCGGGACGGCCTGGAGATCCACCCCAACCTGTGGGCCGGCATCGGCCTGGTGCGCGGCGGGGCGGGCACGGCCCTGGTCGGCAGCCACGACGAGGTCGCCGAGCGCATCAAGGAGTACGCGGCCCTCGGCATCGAGGAGTTCGTCCTCTCCGGCTACCCCCACCTGGAGGAGGCCTACTGGTTCGGCGAGGGCGTCCTGCCGAGGCTGGAGGCACAGGGCCTGTGGCAGCACCCCTTCCCGCAGGTCGCGGCCGCCGCCCAGGTCCCCTTCGCGGGCGCGGGGAACCCACGATGACGCAGGTGATCGCCGACGACGCCGAGGCGATCACCGTCGCGGCCGGACTCGCCGCCGAGTTCGCCCGCGACGCCGCCCTGCGCGACGCCGAGCGCATCCTGCCGCGCGCCGAGCTCGACCGGCTGTCCGCCTCCGGGCTGCTGGGCATCACCGTGCCCCGCTCCCACGGCGGTGCCGAGGTCGGCGCGCGCACCCTCGGCGAGGTCGTCCGGCTGCTGTCGGCGGCCGACGCCAGCATCGGCCAGATCCCGCAGAACCACTTCTTCTTCGTGGAGGTGCTGAAGGAGAACGGCACGGCCGGGCAGCGGGACCTCTTCCACGCCGAACTGCTGGCGGGACGCAGGTTCGGCAACGCCCTCGCCGAGAAGGGCACCCGGCACGCGCTGGAGTTCTCCACCCGCCTGAAGCCCCGCCCCGACGGCTCGTACACCCTGACCGGCACCAAGAACTACGCCACCGGCGCCCTGTTCGCCCACTGGATCCCGGTCTTCGCCCTCGCCCCGGACGACAGCCTCACCGCGGCGTTCGTCCCGTACGACGCCCCCGGGGTCACGGTCGTCGACGACTGGGACGGCATCGGGCAGCGCGGCACCGCGAGCGGGACCGTGCGCTTCACGGACGTGCATGTTCCGGCCGACCGGGTGGTGCCCCATCACCTCACCTTCGAACGGCCCGAGGTCTTCGGCGCCTTCGGCCAGTTCATCCACGCTGCCGTCGACACCGGCATCGCCCGCGGGGCCCTGGAGGAGGGCGGCGAGCTGATCCGGGACATCGCCCGGCCGTGGGGCGAGTCGGGCGCCGACCGGGCGAACGAAGAACCACTGGTGATCAACAAGTTCGGCGAGCTGGCCCTGGTCGTACGCGCCGCCGAGGCCCTCCTCGACCGGGCCGGAGCCGCCCTCGACGCCGCTCGTGGTGCCCCCGGCGACGCGGGCCTCGCGGCCGAGGCCTCCGTGGCCGTGGCCGCCGCCCGCGCCCAGGCCGACACCGCCGCGCTGACCGTGGCGAACGACGTCTTCGCGCTCATCGGCACCCGGTCCGTGACCGGTGGCCGGGGCCTGGACCGGCACTGGCGCAACGCCCGCACCCACACCCTGCACGACCCGCGCCGCTGGAAGATCCAGCACCTCGGCAACCACGCCCTGAACGGGGTCGCCCCGCCCGCCAACGGAATCGTCTGAGGACCCCATGACCACGACCGACTGGATCGCGACCGCCCGCGCCGTGGCCGCCGACCTCGCCCAGGACGCCGCCCAGCGCGACAAGGCCAACAAGCCGCCCTTCGAGGAGGCCGAACGGCTGCGTGCCGCCGGGCTGCTGACGCTGCTGGTCCCCGCCGAGTACGGCGGTGGGGGAGCGGACTGGCGCACCGCCTACGCCGTCATCCGCGAGATCGCCGCCGGGGACGGCTCGATCGGGCAACTCCTCGGCTACCACTACCTGCTGTCCTGGAACCCGCGCTTCTTCGGAGAGCCCGCCACCGCCGAGCGGCTGGAGCGCGCGGCGGCCGAGGGGCAGTGGCTGTGGGGCGGGGCGTTCAACCCCCGGGACCCGGACGTCACCCTGACCCCCGAGGGCGACGGCTTCCGGCTCGACGGGCGCAAGAGCTTCGCGACCGGCGCCCGCGTGGCCGACCGGCTCGTAGCCGGTGCCACCAGCACCGACACCGGAGAACCCGTAGTCGTCTTCGTCGACCCGGCCCACCCCGGAGTCGTACGCCACGACGACTGGGACAACTTCGGGCAGCGGCTCTCGGCCAGCGGCAGCGTGGAGTTCCACGCCGTGCCGGTGGCGGCGGACGACATCATCGGGTCCCTCTCCGAGGAGGCCGGCACCCTCACCCCGTTCGCCACCCTCGTCACCCCCGCGATCCAGCTGGTCTTCGTCCACTTCTACCTGGGCATCGCCGAGGGCGCGCTCGCCGCGGCCGCCGACTACACCCGCGACACCACCCGCCCCTGGCCGCTGTCGGGCGTCGACTCCGCCACCCAGGACCCCTACACCCTGGCCACCTACGGCGAACTCGCCGTGTCCGCACGCTCGGTGCGGCTCCTCGCCGACCACGCCGCCGAAGCCGTCCAGCGCGGCATCGACCGCGGCCAGGACCTCACCGCCGAGGAGCGCGGCGAGATCGCCGTCACCGTCGCCGCCGCCAAGGTCGCCTCGACCAAGGCCGCCCTCGACATCACCGCCCGGATCCTCGAGGTCACCGGCGCGAGGGCGACGGCGTCCGCGCACGGCTTCGACCGCTTCTGGCGCAACGTGCGCACCCACACCCTGCACGACCCCGTCGCCTACAAGCTCCGCGAGGTCGGCGACCACTTCCTGAACGGCGCCCACGCGCCTTTCACCCTCTACACCTGAGAACTCTCTCCACCCAAGAGCAGGTAAGAAGAAGCCAGGAGAACCACCCCATGACCCCGCCCCCGCGCCTCCCGCGTTCCCCGCTCTCCCGCAGACACCTGCTGCGCGCCGCCGGCGGTGCGGCGGCCCTCGCCGCGGCCGGCCCGCTCCTGACCGCCTGCGGCTCCTCCGAGGCCGCCGCGCTCGACCCGACCGCCAAGCCCGACCTCGACGGGGTCACCCTCAAGATCCTCGCCAACCAGCCGAACGCCCTGTCGTTCAAGTACCTGAGCAAGCCCTTCGAGGAGGCCACCGGCGCCAAGCTGTCGGTGACACCCGTGCCGTACGACAAGCTCACGGCGAAGGCCGTGCTCGACGTGCAGTCCGGGGCGGGCCAGTTCGACGTCTTCATGTACTGGTACGCGGCCGTCGGCACCCTCGCCGAGGGCGGCGTCATCGAGGACCTCACCGCGTACATCAAGGCGCACAAGGACATCGAGGAGAGCGACTTCCTGCCGTCCCTGTACGACACCTACACCCGCTACGACGGCAAGCGCTGGGGCCTGCCCTACGACGGCGACACCCACATCCTCTTCTACAACACCGAGATCTTCGAACGGCACAAGGTCGAGGCACCCCGCACCTGGGCGGAGTACAACGACATCGCCGCGAAGATCACCAAGGACGCCAAGGGCAAGTACTACGGCACCATCATCGAGGCCCAGCAGGTCCCCGTGATCCTCGGCTGCGCCTTCGCCAACCGCCTCGCCGGGTACGGCGGTTCGTTCCTCGACGCGTCGGGCGCGCCCACCCTCGACACCCCGGAGGCGATCGAGGCCGCGCAGGTGCTGTTCGACGCCGCGCCCAGCGCGCTGCCCACCCCGCTGCAGATCGGCTTCGACCAGGCGCTGCCCGCCTTCCTCGACGGCAAGGGCGCCATGCTCGACTTCTGGACCGACTTCGCCAAGCGCGCCCAGGACCCGGGGCAGTCGAAGGTCGTCGACAAGTGGGCCGTCACCACGCTCCCGGTCGGCGGCGACAACACCAAGCCCCGTACCTCGCTCGACGCGGGCTTCGGACTGGCGGTGTCCACGGCGTCGAAGCAGAAGGAGGCCGCCGCCGCCTTCATCAAGTGGGCCACCGCCGCACAGCAGAACCTCCTCGTGCTCGCCCGGCCCGACGCGGGCGCCGACCCGATCCGCACCAGCACCCTCAGCTCCTCGGCGTTCCGCAAGAACTCGCCCGACTCCTACGAGGCCGTCCGCACCGGCCTCGCGGGCGACCCGCTGCCCTGGCCGACCGTACCCAAGGCACCCGACGTGCTCCAGACCCTCGTGGACGAACTCGCGCTCGGCCTGCAGGGCAAGCAGAGCGCGAAGACCGCCCTGGGGAACACGCAGCGCGCCTGGGCCAAGGAACTCAAGGGAGCGTCCGGATGACAGCCAGGCCGGCCGCCCGGGTCCCCGGGGCGCTCGCCGCGCCGTCCGTGGTCTTCCTCGCGGTCTTCGCCGCCTACCCGCTCGTCTACGTCATCGGCCTGGCCTTCACCGACTCCACCCTCGCCCGGCCCCTGCGACGCTGGACCGGGTTCGACAACTTCCGTACCGCGCTGGAGAGCCAGTCGTTCACCGGATCGCTGTGGCGGTCGGTGCTCTTCGCGGTGCTCGCCGCCGCCGTGCAACTGGTGCTGGGCACCGCCCTCGCGCTCCTGCTGCGCGCCCGGGCCACCCGCCCCGGCTTGCTGGGCACCCTTCTGCTGCTGCCGCTGGTCACGCCGCCCGTCATGGTCGGCGTGGCGTGGAAGCTGCTGCTGGCCCCGGTCGGCGGCGCCCTCAACGGCGTCCTGCACGCGCTGGGACTGCCCGGCGTGAACCCGCTCGGCACCAGTACGGGAGCCTTCACCACCCTCGTCGTCATCGACAGCTGGCAGTGGACACCCTTCGTGATGCTGCTCGTGTACGCCGCCCTCCTCGGCGTACCGGACGAGCTGCGCGAGGCCGCCGCCCTCGACGGCGCCGGCCGCTCGCGCACCCTCCGCTCGATCGTCCTGCCGTACATCGAACCGACCCTGCTGTCCGTCCTGCTGCTCAAACTCGTGATCGGCTTCAAGGTCTTCGACATCGTCTACGTCGTGACGGCCGGCGGCCCCGGCTTCTCGACCACCACGAGCACGTACGACATCCAGCGCACCGCGCTGCAGGAGTTCGACGTCGGCGGCGCGGCAGCCGCGACCGTGCTGTTCTCCCTGCTGATCGGCCTGGTCACCAGCCTGGTGGCGATACGCCGCGAGAAGTACGAGGAGGTGGCGGTGTGACCACACTCGAAGCCGTACGGGAAGAGGTGGCGGCCGAACCCGCGCCCCAGAAGCCCCCGCGCCGCACCACCGGACTCACCGCGCTGCTCACGGTGATCGCCCTGCTCATGGCCGTACCGCTGCTGTACGTCGCCTCACTCTCCGTCCGCTCCCGCGACGACGTCCTCAACGGCGGACTGCTGCCCTCCCGCCTGTTCTGGCGGAACTGGCCCGACACCTTCCGGGCCGTCGAGGTCGGCCACTACATCGTCAACTCCTGGACGGTCGCGGCCGGTTCCGTCGTGCTCACGCTGCTGATCGCCGTGCCGGGCGCGTACTTCACCGCGCGGGCCGGACGCCGTGGGGGCCGCCTCGCGACCCTGGTGCTGTCCAGCTACTGCGCGCCGCCCGTCGTGGCCGTCCTGCCGCTGTTCTACCTGCTGCGGAACCTGGAGCTGAACAACACCGTCACCGGGCTCGCCCTGGTGGACGGTCTGGCGAACGTGCCGGTGGCGATCTGGCTGCTGGACGGCTTCGTACGGAAGGTGCCGAAGGAGATCGAGGAGGCCGCCTGGCTCGACGGACTCGGCCCTTGGGCGAGCCTCAGGCGCGTCGTCCTGCCGCTCATCGCGCCGGGTGTCGCGGCCGCCGCGCTGATCTGCTTCTTCCTCAGCTACAACGAGTTCCTCTTCGCCCTCAGCTTCGCCCAGGACAGCAGCGCGCAGACCCTGCCCGTGCTGCTCTCCCTCTTCCAGGGCGACAAGAACGTCGAGTTCGGCCAGCAGGCCGTCGTCTCCCTCATCGGCATCGCGCCCGTCTACGTCCTGGCCGTGGCCGCCCAGCGCCGGCTCGTCGCCGGTCTGTCCTCCGGAGCCCTGAAATGACCCGCCGCATCCATCTGAACGCCTTCGACATGGCCTGCGTCGGCCACCAGTCGCCCGGCCTGTGGCGGCACCCCGACGACCAGGCCCACCGCTACACCGACCTCGCCTACTGGACCGGCCTGGCACGGCTGCTGGAGCGCGGCGGCTTCGACTCGCTCTTCATCGCCGACGTGCTCGGCGCGTACGACGTCTATCAGGGCTCGCGTGACGCCGCTGTCCGCCAAGGCGCGCAGATCCCGCTGTCCGACCCGCTGCCCGCCGTCTCCGCCATGGCCGCGGTGACCGAGCGTCTGGGCTTCGGTGTCACCGTGTCCCTCACCTACGAGCAGCCGTACAAGCTCGCCCGCACCCTCACCACTCTCGATCACCTGACCAAGGGCCGGATCGCGTGGAACGTCGTCACCTCCTACCTCGAGAGCGCCGCCCGCAACCTGGGGCTCGGTGAACAGGTCGGGCACGACGACCGCTACGAGGTCGCCGAGGAGTTCCTCGAGGTCTGCTACAAGCTGTGGGAGTACTCCTGGGACGACGACGCGGTCGTCCGCGACCGGGAACGGGGCGTCTTCACCGACCCCGCCCGCATCCGGGACATCGCCCACAAGGGCCGCCACTTCACCGTGCCGGGCGTGTTCCTGTCCGAGCCGTCCCCGCAGCGCACCCCGGTCGTCTTCCAGGCCGGCGCCTCCCCGCGCGGCCGGGCCTTCGCCGCCCGGCACGGCGAGGGCGTCTTCATCAACGCCGTCAATCCGCAGGCGACCCGCCGCGTCGTCGACGACATCCGGGCCAAGGCCGCCGCCGAGGGCCGCGACCCGTACAGCGTCAAGATCTTCATCCTGCTCACCGCGATCACCGCCCCCACCGACGAGGAGGCCCAGGCCAAGTACGCCGACCTGATCTCCTACGCCTCCTACGAGGGCGCCCTCGCGCTCTACGGCGGCTGGAGCGGCCTCGACCTGTCCGAACTCGCGCCGGACCAGCCCTTGGAGTACGTCGACACCGACGCCGTCCGCTCCGCACTCGCGATCTTCTCCACCGCCGATCCGACCCGTCGCTGGACCCCCGACGACGTAGCCCGCTACCTGGGGATCGGCGGTATCGGCCCGGTGGTGGTGGGGTCCCCGGCCACGGTCGCCGATGAACTGGAACGCTGGGTGGAGGAGGCGGACATCGACGGCTTCAACCTCGCCTACGCCGTGACGCCCGGCACCTTCGCCGACTTCGTCGACCTGGTCGTGCCCGAGCTGCGCGAACGCGGCCGGCTCCCGGACACGCCCACCGGCACCACGCTGCGCGAACGCCTGCACGGCCCGGGCGGCGGACCTCGTGTCCGGGCCGACCACCCGGCGGCCGAGTACCGCGAACTGGCCGCCCGGGAGCGGGAGTCGGCCGCGACCCGCCGGGATTGACGGGTGGTCAGAGGGCCTTGCCGGGGTTGAGGACGTGGTGCGGGTCGAAGGCCGCCTTGACGCGTCGCTGCAGCGCGTGCTGCTCGGCGCCGAGTTCCTGGGCGAGCCAGCGCCGCTTGAGCGTCCCCACTCCGTGCTCGCCGGTGAGCGTGCCGCCCAGGCGCAGCGCGGTGGCGAAGATGTCGCTCGCCGCCTGCCAGGCCGCCTCCGGGACGTCGGGGGAGTCGGGGTCGAGGACGAGGATGGGGTGGAGATTGCCGTCGGCGGCGTGGGCGAAGGTGAAGATCCGTACGTCGTGACGCTCGGCGATGGCCGCGATCTCCCGGACCGCCGGGGCGAGTTGTGCCCTGGGTACCGCGATGTCCTCGATCAGCACCCGGCCCAGGCGTTCCAGGGAGGGCAGGACGAGCCTGCGGGCGGTGAGGAGCCGGTCCGCCTCCACCGGGTCGGTGGTGGTCTCGACGGACGCCGCATGCTTCCGCAGCAGCCGTACCGCCGCCTCAGCCTCCGCTTCCGCGGCCCGCCCGTCGCACTGCAGAAGCAGCAGCGCACCGCCCCGCGACCGCAGGTCCGTGCCCTGGGCCGCGTCCACGGCCGCCAGGACCGGACCGTCCAGCAGCTCGGCCATCGCGGGCTCGACGTGGGCGGCGGTGAGCGCGGACACGGCCTCGGCACCCTCGGCGAAGGTGTCGAAGTACGCGGCGACGGTGGCGGTCGACTCCGGTACCGGCCGCAGCCGTACCGTCGCGGCGGTGATCACACCCAGGGTGCCCTCGGAGCCGGTGAGCAGCGCCGTCAGGTCGTAGCCGGTGACTCCCTTGACGGTGCGCCGACCGGTCCGTATCAGCGTCCCGTCGGCGAGCACCGCGTCCAGCCCGAGGACGGCGTCCCGGGTCACCCCGTACTTGGCGCAGCGCAGCCCGCCCGCGTTGGTCGCGATGTTCCCGCCCACCGTGGAGATCGCCGCGCTCGCCGGGTCGGGCGCGTAGCGCAGTCCAAATTCGCCCGCCGCACGGTCCAGTTCGGCGGTGATGACGCCCGGCTCCACGACGGCGGTCTGTTCCTCGGGGCTCAGTTCGAGGATCCGGTTCATCCGCGACAGGTCGACGACGACACTGCCCGCCCCCGCGTTCGCCCCGCCGGACAGCCCGGTGCCCGCCCCGCGCGGCACGACCGGCACCCGCATCTCGTGCGCGTGCCGCAGCGCGGTCTGTACGTGCTCGGCCCGGGTGGCGTGCACGACCGCCAGCGGCTCCCCGTCCGGGCGGCTGCCCGAGCGGTCGGCGGCGTACGGCGCGGTGGCCTCGGGCCCGATGCCGAGCGCACCCTCGGGCAGTTCGCGGCGGAGCACGGCGAGGAGCCGCGCGGCCGAGGGACCGGTGTGGGGAAGTGGCATGAAACCGTTCTCTCTGCGTACGAGGTGAGGGGCGCCTAGGAGTGGCCGGACCGGCCCGTTTCCAGTGCCCGCGCTCCGATGGCGAGCAGGGCCGTGTCCTCCTGCGGGGCGTGCACCGGGGCGCACTGGACATCCCTGAAGTGGCGCTCCAGGGGGTTGTCGCGGGTCAGCCCCGGGTTGCCGAGCAGCCGCACGGCCAGGGCGACGGCCTCGGTGGCGTGCCGGTCGGCCAGGACGCGGGCGCCCAGGGCCTGTTCGGGCGTATAGGTGTCGTCGGCCGCCTCCACCCGCTCGGCACCGGCGAACACCAGCTGTTCGGCGGAGTCGAGCCGCAGCGCGATCTCGCCCGCGGCGCGACGGAAGCGCTCCGTGCGGGCCACCGGGTGGCCGAGATTGGCGGGGACCCGTTCGTGCGCGAACCGGTGGAAACACTTCTGCGCGGCCCGGGCCACGCCCAGGTAGAGGGCGGCGAGCGGGAGATGGAGGGCGGCGCCGGCCCGGTTGTCCTGCTCCGCGCCCGCTCCGTGCGGGGCGATCTCCACCACGTTCCCGGCCGGGATTTCCACGTCGTGCAGCGTGATGTCGTGGCTGCCGCTGGCCCGCAGCCCCAGATGGTCCCAGCGGTGGGTGATCTCGACGCCGGGGGCCGTGCCGGGCACGGCGAACGTGCCCACGCGCGGGGTGGGTTCGTCCGTGGTCGCCCAGACCAGCAGCCAGTCCAGCCCTTCCACACCGGTGGCGAAGCGTTTGCGGCCGGTGAGGGACCAGCCGGTGGCCGTGCGCCGGGCCACCGTCGCGGGCAGCCCGCCGCGCGCGGGAGAGCCGAGCTCGGGCTCCACCCGTACGTGGTTGAGGAGCACCGGGCGGTGAGCCGCCTCGGACAGCACCTGCCCGTACAGCTCCTCCGGCCAGTGCGGCCGTACGGCCTGGCGGTGGTGGACGGTGAGGCTCATCGCGGCGATCAGCGCCACCGACGGGTCGCCCTCGCCGAGCGCGTGCAGGATCCGGGCAGTGTCCGGGACTCCAAGCCCCGGCCCGCCGTACCGGGCGCCGACGGTGGCCGTGAGGAGCCCCGCCTCGTACGCGGCGCGGATCCCCTCGGCGGGGAAGGTGCCGCCGCGGTCGTGAGCGGCGGCGGTGGCGGCGAGCCGTTCCGTGACCTCGGGCAGGGCTCCCAGGTCGGGGGCGCGGAGCAGCAGACCGGTGGTCATCGGGCGAGCTCCTTCCGCAGCGGGGCGTTCAGCCGGTCGCTCCAGAAGCCGCTCACCTTCAGCCCCTGCTTGAGCGCGCCGAGGTCCAGGAAGGCGTCGGCGACCACCTGCTGGGAGGCGGTGGCCCGGGCACTCACCGGCCGCACCTCGGTCTTCCGCTGCGCCTGCCCCTCGCTGTACTCCTCCAGCGCCTGGTCCACCGGCTGGTGGGTCGCGGTGGCGACGACCTTCGCGTACTCCTTCTCACGCCCGTCGCGGACATACGCGTTCGCCTGGTCGAGCCGGGCGAGCAGATCGGTCAGCGCCTCGCGCTCGGCCTTGTCGCCGAGGGTGTCGTCGGAGGCCGTCCACAGGAAGTTGCCGGAGAGGACGCCCTTGCCGGAGCCGATCGTGCGCGCGCCCTGCTGCCGGGCGGCGATGATCGAGTTCCCGTATCCGGCGAAGGCATCGACGGAGCCGCCGTTGAGTGCGGCGAGCGCCTTGTCCGGCTCCAGCGGGGCGGCGGTGATGTCGTCCCAGCCGAGTCCGGCCCGTTTCAGCAGCTCGTACAGGAAGTAGTGGGCGGTGGTGTTCTTGACGTAGCCGACCTTCTTCCCCTTCAGCTGCGCGATCGAGGTGACCTCGGAGCCCTTGGGAGCCACCACCTCCTGGTTGAGGGTGTTGCCGCGCTGTACGGCGACGACCTTGAAGTTGGGCTTCCCGTCGGCCGCCGCGAAGACCGGCGGGATCTCGCTCGAGCTGGCCACGTCCAGCGCTCCCGCCCGTACGGCCTCCAACTGCTTGTCACCGCCCTGGAACAGGCTCCACTGCACCTCGTACGGCGTGTCGTCCAGGCCGGCGAACCTCAGCAGGGCCTCCTCGCCCTTCCAGCCCGTCGCGCCGACGCGCAGGGTGACGGAGGACCCCTGCCCGTTGCCCTCCGCTCCCGCCGAGCCGCCGCAGCCGGTCAGGGCGGTCACGGACAGGACGACGGTGGCGAGGGCGAGCGCGCGCCCCGCCCGCCTCACGCGGCCGCTCCCGAGACGGCCCGGTGCGCCAGCTCCTGGCGGACCAGCGGAAGGACGTGCCGGGCGTAGTCGATCGCGTCGTTGAGCGGGTCGTAGCCACGGATGGACAGCAGCTCGCAGCCGATGTCGACGTAGTCGAGCAGCGCCTTGGCGACCGTCTCGGGGGAGCCGACCAGTGCCGTGGAGGCGCCGGCGGCGTTGGTGGCCGTGGCCGGCGCGGTCCACAGGCAGCGGTCGTGGACCTCGCCGCGTTCGGCGACGGCCAGCAGCCGCTGCGAACCCACGTTGGCCGGGGTGCCCTGGCCGAGGGCCGGATAGTGGCGCCGCTTGGCCCGCTCCTCGTGGTTCGTGGTGATCGTGCCGAGGACGCGGTGCGCCTTCTCCCACGCCAGCTCGTCGGTGGGCGCGATGATCGGGCGGAAGGAGACCCAGATGCGCGGGCGGGGCCGGCCGGCGGCGTCGGCGTAGGTGTTCACCGCCGCGATCTGCTCGGCGGTCTCCTTCAGCGGCTCGCCCCACAGCCCGAAGATGTCGCCCTGCTGCCCGCCCACCCGGTAGGCGTCCTCCGAGGAGCCGCCCACCGAGATGGGGATCGTGCCGTGGTACGGGGTGACATCGGAGCGGAAGCCCTCGAAGCGGTAGTACGGGCCCTCGTGCGAGACGGGCCCGTCGGCCGCCCACACCTCGCGCAGGATCCGGATGTACTCGTCGGAACGCGCGTACCGCTCGCTCTTGTTCAGGTAGTCGCCCTCGCGGCGCTGCTCCTCGTCGTTGCCGCCGGAGATGATGTGCACCGCCAGACGGCCCTTGCTGATCCGGTCCAGGGTGGCCAGGGCACGGGCCGCGTGGGTCGGGAAGACCACGCCGGGGCGGTGGGCGAGGACGGGCTTGATGCGCTCGGTGTGGTTCGCCACGAACTGCGCCAGCTGCAGCGCGTCGGGCGAGGCCGAGTGGTAGGTGACGAGGGTGTAGTCGAAGCCGCCGTCGTCCAGGGCGCGGGCGTAGCGGCGGGCGTAGTCGACGTCGATGCCCGTGCCCGCGGTGGGGTCGCCCTCGGTGGCGGGGTTGGGGTGGACGGCGCTGATGAACTCGACGGGCATGGCGGGGCTCATTCCTTGACGAGGCTGGAGTCGACGTGGTCGGCGACGGTCGGGTTCGGGGTGAGGACACCGATGCCGTGCATGGTGTCGCCGACCTTCTGCACGGCGTCGACGACCTGCGAATTCACCGGCAGCAGCTCGCCGTTGGCCTGGCTCACCAGCGTCTTCGCGATCGCGGGGGAGGCCCCGTTGTTGCGCTGGATCGCCTTGGCGTAGTCGTCCGGGTGCTTCCGCGACCAGGCCAGGGCCTTGTCGAGGCGACGCAGGTAGTCGGCGATGGCGGCCTTCTTGCCCTTGTCGGCCAGGGCCTTCTCGGAGGCGCCGATGAAGCCGTAGCCGCTCACCCGCCCGTCGGCGCCGTTGACCAGGAGGCGGCCGCCCTGCTGCTCGGCGACGGCCTTGTAGACCCCGAAGGTCGCCCAGGCCTCGATCTTGCCGGAGGTGAACGCGGCCTGGGCGTCGGTCGGCAGCAGGTACTGCACCTTGACGTCGGAGTACTTCAGCCCGGCCTGCTGCAGCACGTGCGCGAGCAGGTACTCGGCGATGGACCCCTTGGCCGAGGAGACCACGACCTTCTTGCCCTTGAGGTCCTTGACGCTCTTCACCGACGAGTTCCCGCGGACCACGATCCCGGTGTGCGTGCCGTCGTTGCGCAGCGCGCCCACCGCCTTCACCGGCACACCCCCCGACAGCGCCTGGAGCGTGGGCAGATCGGCGGCGTACGAGGTGTCGGCGGCCCCGGCCTGCACGGCCTGGAAGAGCGGCGCTGCCCCCTCGAACTCGGCCCACTTGACCTTGTACGACGTCCCTTCGAGGGCGCCGGAGGCGTTGAACAGGGTCTGCAGGTTCTTGGCCTGGTCGCCGATGGTGAGGGTCTGCGAGCCGCTCCCGTCGGAGGCGGCCTCACTGTTGCCGCCGCAGGCGGTGGTGGCGAGCAGGGCGGTCAGGGAGAGGGCGGCGCCGAGGGCGCGGCGTGTGATCGTGCGGGTCATGAGGTGGGTGCCGTTCCTGTCGGTCATGTCGTGGCCTCTTCGCGAGGCGCCGAGGCGTCGTGGACGCCGAGCCGGTGCAGCAGTTCGCCGCGCAGCCGTACGAAGTCAGGGGAACCGAGCGCGCGGGGCCGCTCCAGGCCGACCTCGGCCTCGTAGGCGATCCGCCCGCCGTCCATCACCAGGACCCGGTCGGCCAGCAGCAGCGCCTCCTCCACGTCGTGGGTGACCAGCAGCACCGAGCAGCCGTGCCGCTGCCACAGGTCGGCCACCAGCCGCTGCGCCCGGCCGCGGGTGAGGGCGTCCAGGGCGCCGAACGGCTCGTCCAGCAGGAGCAGTTCGGGCTCGCGGACCAGCGCCCGGGCCAGCGACACGCGCTGCGCCTGCCCGCCGGAGAGGGTCTTGGGCCAGCGGCCCGCGTACTCCTCGATGCCGACCTCGGCCAGATAGCGCTCGGCGAGCGACCGGTCCTTGGAGCGGGGCAGGCCGAGCACCACGTTGCGCCACACCCGCAGCCAGGGCATCAGCCGCGGCGACTGGAAGGCCACCGAGCGGCGTTCGGGCACGGTCACCTCGCCCTCGGTCTCGCTGTCCAGCCCGGCGAGGATCTTCAGCAGGGTCGACTTCCCGCAGCCGCTGTGCCCGAGCAGGGCGACGAACTCGCCCTGGCGGATGCTGAGATCGAGATCGTCGATGACGGTCTTGTCGTCGAAGGCGCGGCTCAGGCCGCGTACCTCCACCGGTGTGCTCACAGTCGTGCTCATCGCTCTCTCACGCTCCTTCGCCGTCGAACGAGGCCCGCCAGGCCAGCAGCCGCCGCGACAGCAGCCGTACGGCGAAGTCGCACAGCAGCCCCAGCACCGCGTAGACGGCCAGGCACAGGACGATGACGTCGGTCTGGAAGTACTGCTGGGCGTTGCTCATCAGGTAGCCGATGCCGGCGTCCGCGTTGACCTGCTCGGCGAAGACCAGCGCGAGCCAGGCGGTGGACAGCGCGTAGCGCAGGCCGACCAGGGCGCCGGGCAGCGCGGACGGCAGGATCACGTACCGGATCAGACCGATGCGGCCGAGCCCCGCCATGCGTCCGGCCTCGATGAGCTGGGAGTCGGCGGAGCGGATGCCGCCGTAGATGTTGAAGTACAGCGGGTAGGTGACGCCGAGCGCGACCAGCGCGATCTTCGGGGTCTCGTCGATGCCGAACCAGACGATGAACAGCGGGATCAGGCCCACCCACGGGATGGCCCGGAACATGCCCATCGACGCGTCGATGACGTCCTCGCCGAGCCGGAACAGCCCCGCGGTGAGCGACAGCGCGAGCGCGACGGTCGCACCGATGAGGAACCCGGTCGCGGCGCGGCGGCCGGACGCGGCGATGGCCTGCGGCAGTTCACCGGTGCCGATCAGGTCGGCGGCCCGCTGGACGACGTCCACGGGGGAGGCCAGCACTGACTCGGGCAGTACGCCCGTGGCGCTCGCCAGGAACCAGACCAGCACCAGCCCCAGGGGCCCGGAAGCCCGGCGCACGCCACGCGGTACACGGAAGCGGGACCGCTTGCGCGGGGTTGCGGGGCGGGCGTTTTTCGTGGCGGTGGGGCGAGGCGGCCGCGCCGGTCCGGTGGGCGCCGCGGCTTCCTGTGCGGTGGGTGTCGTCGGTGGTGCGGACCCGTGTGTCGGCGGTGAGGTTTCCGACACGGCGGAGTGCGGGGAGGGCATGCGGCGGCCTCTCGGTCGGGGACGGGGGAGGAGGCGGGGGTCAGCCCGGCTGTTCTCCCTGTGCTGCGGGGCGTGCGGGGTCGGCGGACCAGGCGGACCAGGAGCCGGTGAAGAGGGAGGCCGGGATGCCGGCGTGGGCCAGGGCCGCGACGGTGTGGGCGGCCGTGACGCCGGAGCCGCAGTAGACACCGACCTGGGTCGCGTCGTCGGCGCCCAGCGCCGTGAAGCGCAGCGCGAGGTCCTCGGCGGGACGGAAGGTGCCGTCCGCCGCGAGGTTGTCGCCGGTCGGGGCGGAGCGGGCACCGGGGATGTGTCCGGCACGCGGATCGACCGGCTCGACCTCTCCCCGGTACCGCTCCGCGGCCCGTGCGTCCAGCAGCACGCCGCCGCGGGCGACCTCGGCCGCCGCGTCCGCGTCCAGGACGGGCAACTGCCCCGGGCGGAGCACGATGTCACCGGGCGCGGGCGTCTCCGGCTCGCCGCTCGCCGTCGGCAGCCCCGCCCCACGCCAGGCGTCCAGGGCCCCGTCCAGCAGGAGCACCTGCTCGACCCCGGCCCAGCGCAGCAGCCACCAGGCGCGGGCGGCCGCGGTGTTGCCGTTGTCGTCGTAGACCACCACCGGACGCCCGGCGGAGAGCCCCCAGCGGCGCGCCGCGGCCTGCAGCGACGCCGGGTCCGGCAGCGGATGCCGGCCACCCTCCGGTGTCGCG
Organism: Streptomyces purpurascens; assembly: GCF_045040895.1. NCBI lineage: Bacteria > Bacillati > Actinomycetota > Actinomycetes > Kitasatosporales > Streptomycetaceae > Streptomyces > Streptomyces purpurascens. Next base: position 8,780,222 of record NZ_CP108341.1, read on the forward strand.
GGAGCGGCGAGCTCGGTGTCGAGGTCGACGTAGAGGGCGCCGGGGACGTGCTCCTTGAGGTAGTGCTCGCGGCCGTGCGGATCGCCGAGCCTCCACCGCACGTCGAGGACGACCGGGGCCGGGTCACCGGTGCGCACGAGGAGGTCCAGTTCGGCGGCGGTGGTCAGCACGGGGAGGCTCTCGAACGCGGTCACGCGATGTCCTCGGCGACGGCGATGGGCGCCAGGTCGGAGGAGAGCCGCAGCCGCTCCAGGAAGAGCACGACGGTGGCGGCGGCGGTGCGGTGGGTGACGTCGTTGAGGACGTCGTGGCGGGTCCCGGCCAGGCTCACCAGCTCCGCTTCCGGGAGCGCGCTGTAGACGCGACGGGCCTCTTCGAGGGGGCTGATGCCGTCGTCGGCGCCGTGCAGACCGAGCACCGGCAGGGAGATCCGGTCCGGCGCGGGCAGTTCCTGTGCCGCGGGCTCTTCCAGAGCACCCCGCCGGAAGGCGCTGTCGGCGGTCAGCCGGCCCCGGTGCGTGGGGCAGGCGGTGCGCTGCTCCAGTTCGCCTTCCCAGTCAGGCGCCGTGGTGCCCGCGTCGGTACCCGTCGGCAGACCGGCGAGGATCAGCGCGTCCAGGCCGGGGGTGTCGCGGGCGGCCAGCGTCGCGGCGTACGACGCGCCGGTGTCGGAGCCGACCAGCACCCGCGGACCGGGCAGCGTCTCGTCGCGCAGCAGCTTGGCCGCGGCGTCGATGACGGCCGCCGGGTCCAGGGAGGCGTCTCCCAGGGCCCGTACGCGGTACCCGTCGGCGGCGATACGGCGGCCGAACCGCTCGTACACACCGCCGTGTTCACCCCGGCCGGGGAGGACGACGAGGGTGCCGCGCGGGGCGATTCCTTCGGGTTCGTCCCAGGAGTGGACAGGCTGAGAAGAGCTCATGGTGACTCGATTCATCGACAGCGGCGACGCCCGGGCAGGGCGTGGCGGTGCGGTGGGCGGGAGGGGAGAAGCGGCGCACGGCGGTACGGAGCCCGCACGGCGGTTGGGAGCCGGTACGGCGGTACGGAGGCCGCGCGGAGGGCGCGGCATCGCTCGAGTGGCGAAGCGGGGCGCGCTCGAAGGGAGGCGAAGGGGTCAGCGACAGCGCATGGCGCCGCTGCGGCCGAAGTCGACCACGCGCCGTTGCGTCAGCCAGGCGCCCGCGCCGCAGCGCGCCGCCGACCCGGTGGCCGACGGCCAGGGTCCGATGCGGTGGGCGCGCGGCCGGCGGGCCGTCACGAGGGCTGAACGCAGCATGCGCTCAGCATGCACGAGGCAAGAGACCGACGTCCAACGACGATTCGCCATCAAAACCGATCAGGATTCGTCATCGATGGGTGCTAGCCTGCGACCATGCGGCCGGTTCTGGACATCGTGGCACTGCGCAGCCTCATCGCCGTCGCCGACTACGGCGGCTTCCACCGGGCTGCAGGGGAACTCGCGCTCAGCCAGTCCGCGGTCAGCCAGCACGTACGACGCCTGGAGAAGTCCCTCGGACATCCCGTCGTGGAACGCGACGGCCGCAAGACCCGGTTCACCGCCCTCGGCGCCCAACTGCTGGAAGAGGCAAGGCTGATCCTCGGGGCGCACGACGCCGCCGTCCAGCGCCTCCTGGGCGAGGAGGGGGCCACAGCCGCGACCGTCGTCATCGGCGCCACCGAACACGGCGCCGACCAGATCCTCCCGGCGCTCACCGACGCCGTCCGCGAGGTCCGGCCGGACGCCGAGGTGCGGGTGCGGATCGACCGTTCGGCGCGGCTGACCGAGGCGGTCGGACGCGGCGAACTCGACCTCGCCGTCTACGTCACCGAAGCGACCACCACCGAGGGCACCTCCGTCGGAGACCTCCCGCTGCGCTGGTACGCCGCCCCGGGCTGGCAGCCGCCCGCCACCGGGCAGCTGCCCCTGGTCGCCGTCAACGCGCCGTGCGTCATCCGCCGTCGCGCCCTCACCGAACTGGCCGCCTGTCGCATGCCGGCCACCGTGGTCGCCGAGGCCGGATACCTCGCGGGCGTCCTGGACGCGGCCCGTGCCGGGCTCGGCGCCGCCCTGCTCGCCGTCCCCGGCGGGCAGCACCCCGACGGGCTCGTCCCGTACCGGGGCCTCCCCGCGGTCCCACCGGTCCGGCTCAGCGCCCTCGCCCGACGAGGCTCCGACCCCTCCCTGACCGGGGCCGCGGTCCAGGCCGTGCGGGCCCTGCTCGCGTCCTGCGCGACGGACCGGGCGGCGTAGCGCGCCACCGCGCCATCAAGGCCGCGAGTTCCGGCGGCCGGGCCTTGGCTAATCTGCACGGGTGACCACCGACCTGACCCTGCTGCCGCGCGTCGCCTACCGCGGACAGGAGGTCACCGCGCCCCGGCTCCGGGGCCTCCTCGCGCTGCTCGCGGGCGACTTGCGCACCGGCTGCAGCACCGACCGGCTCGTGGCGGGGCTGTGGCCGGACGCGTTGCCGGAGCAGCCGGGAAAGGCGGTGCAGGTCCTCGTGTCCAGGGCGCGGGCCCAGCTGGGCGCCGACGTCATCGCCAGCACGCCGACCGGGTACCGGCTCACCCTCGCCGAGGACCAGGTCGACAGCTCCGCCCTGCTGCGGCACGCCGCCGCCGGCGCGGACCGGGCCAGGGCCGGAGACCACGCGGGATCGCTGGCGGCTGCCGAGGCCGGGCTCGCGCTCTGGGAAGGCACCCCTGTCGAGGCCGACGACGCCGACGACCCTCTGGCCGCGCTGCGCACCGAGCGCGCCCCCGTCCACGGCGCGCTCGTCCGCGCGCGGGCCCTCGCGCTCGCCCGCCTCGGACGGCACGCGGAGGCGGCCGGACCGCTGGCCGCGGCCGCCGCGGAGCATCCGCGCGACGAGGAAGTGCTCGCCGAACTGCTGCGTGGCGAGGCCGCGACGGCCGGCCCGTCCGCCGCGCTGACCCGGTACGAGGCCTACCGCCGCGAGCTGCGTGACGAGCTCGGCACGGATCCCGGCGCCGGGCTCAAGGCCGTACAGCGGGAGCTGCTGCGCGGCGAGGCGCCCGCGGTCAGACACGGCGTGCCGCACGAGCCGAACCCGCTCCTCGGCCGGGACGAGGACATCGCCGCGGTGGAGCGGCTGCTGCGCGCCTCCCGCGCCGTCACCGTCGTCGGGCCGGGCGGCCTCGGCAAGACCCGGCTCTCGCACGCCGTCAGCCGCCGGGCCGAGCAGCGCGTCGTGTACTTCGTGCCGCTCGCCGGTGTCACCGAGGACGCGGACGTGGCCGCCGAGGTGGCCTCCGCGCTCGGCGCGGGCGAGAGGCTGCCCGGCCCTGGTACCAGCAACGACCCGGTGCCCGGCATCCTCGGCGTGCTCGGCCCCGGGCCCGCCCTGCTGGTGCTCGACAACTGCGAGCAGGTCGTCGCCGGCGCCGCCGGCCTCGTACACGCCCTGGTCTCGTCCTCGAAGGACCTGCGGGTGCTCGCCACCAGCCGGGCCCCGCTGGGCCTCACCTCGGAGGCGGTGTACGCGCTGCCGGAGCTCCAACTCACCACCTCCGTCGAGCTGTTCACCCAGCGAGCCAGGGCCGCCAGGTCCGGCGTCGAGCTGCCGCCGGACGCCGTGGCCGGGCTGTGCCGCCACCTCGACGGGCTGCCGCTCGCCGTGGAACTGGCCGCCGCGCGGGTTCGGGTGCTCTCGGTGCCGGAGATCGCCCGCCGCCTCGGCGACCGGTTCGCGCTGCTGCGCGGCGGGGCGCGGGACGTGCCGGAACGCCACCGCACCCTGCACGCCGTCGTGGAATGGAGCTGGAACCTCCTCGACGAGGAGGCCAGGGCGGCGCTGCGCCTGCTGTCCGTCTTCCCCGGCGGCTTCACCGGCGAGACGGCGGAACAGGTCCTGGGCGAGGACGAGGACGCGCTGTTCCTGCTGGAGCAGCTGGCCGACCAGTCGCTGCTCACCGTCGCCGACACCCCGGCCGGTGTGCGGTTCCGGATGCTGGAGACCGTACGGGAGTTCAGCGCGGCCCGGCGCACGGAGGCGGGCGAGGACGAGGAGGCCGTCGGCCGGTTCCTCGCCTGGGCGCGGGACTTCGGGGTCGCGTACCACGACTGGTTCTTCGGCTCGGGACCGCTGTCCGCCTGGGAGCGGATCAGGGCCGAGCAGGACAACCTCGTGCCGGCCCTGCGGCACGCTCTGGCCCGTACGGACGGCCCCACCATCGCCGCCCTCACCGCGGTCCTCACCGCCCTGTGGTCCACCGGCTCCAACTTCACCCGCCTCACCACCCTCGCCGCGGACACCGGCCCGCCCCTGTCGCACTACCACCCCGAGCCCGAGTACGTCGAAGTCGCCCGCGCCGCCGCGGTGTTGTCCACGGCGACCCTGTTCATGGGTTACGGTCCGCACGTCGTACGCCAGCTCGTCACCCTCCGGCGGCTGCCCCCGGCCCCGCCGGACACCCTGGTGCGCGCCATCGCGATCGTGCTGGGCGCGGTCCCCGAGATGCTGCCGCCCGACTACGAGGTGCTGCGCAGGCTCTGCGACAGCGAGCAGCCGCTGCTCGCCGGTATCGCCGAGTGCGTCGCCACCTACGTCTGGGAGTACGAGCACGACATCGACCGCGCGCTCGCCTCGGCCCGCCGGATCGTCACCGCGCTGGGCCCGGTCGACAACCCGTTCCTGCAGGTCATGGGTCATGCTCGGCTGGGCGAACTGTGCCTGAGGACGGAGCAGGGCGAGGCCGCGTACGAGCATCTCAAGGCGGCGCTGGAGGCGCTGCCCCGGCTCGGTGACGAGCACGACTCCATCGGCGTACGCAGTGGCCTCGTCCTCGCCTGCCTGCACCGCGGGGACCCCGACGAGGCCGAGTACTGGCTGCGGCAGGCGGAGGGCCACAACGCCCCGCTGCAGGACGACTTCCACAGCCCCGGCCTCGGCGGGCGCGCCGAGATCGCGCTCGCACGCGGGCTGACGGAAGTCGGGCTCGGCCTGTGGCGCAGCGCCGTGGAGGGGATGGCCGAGGTCGGCCCGGTGGACGGCGGCGATCCCTTCCTCGACCGGTGGGTGCTGCAGATCCAGTCGGCGGCGGTGACGGCGCACGCGCACGTCGGCCGTCTCGAGCTGGTCGCGGACGTGGTCGACCGGCTGCGGCAAGAGCTGCGGACCATGCTCGACGGTCCGGCCGGCTCGCCCATGGAGTTCCGGTACGGGACGGCGCTGCACGCCCTCGGCATGGCGGGGCTGGCTTCCGGCGACGCCTCGGCCGTGCGGATGATCGCGCTGGCCGAACGGCTGCGGGTGCTGCGCGACTACCAGCCGACGATGTCGGCGGCCCGGGCCCGGCGGGCGGCCGAGAAAGCCGACAGGGCGGCCTACGCCGACGCCGTGTCGGAGTACGCCGCCCTGGAGCGGAACGAGTTGCGGGATGCGGCCCGCGCCGTCATGGCGGTTGCCGCTACTTCGGGTCGCGGTTGAACTGTGCCGTCGACCAGCGGTAGCCGAGCGCGCTCAGGCCGACGCACCAGGCGATGGCGATCCAGCCGTTGTTGCCGATCTCGGTACCGAGGAGCAGACCGCGCAGGGTTTCGATGGCGGGGGTGAAGGGCTGGTACTCGGCGATGGGCTGGAACCAGCCGGGCATGGTGTCGGCGGGGATGAAGGCGCTGGAGATGAGCGGGAGAAGGATCAGCGGCATGGCCATGTTGCTGGCCGCCTCGGGGTTGGGACTGGCCATACCCATGCCGACGGCGATCCAGGTGAGGGCGAGGGAGAACAGGGCGAGCAGGCCGAACGCCGCGAGCCATTCCAGCGGGGTGGCGTCGGTGGAGCGGAAACCCATCGCGACGGCGACGGCACTGACCAGGACCAGGCTGGCGAGAACCTGCAGCACGCTGCCGACGACGTGCCCGATGAGCAGGGAGCCCCGGTAGATCGCCATCGTGCGGAAGCGGGCGATGAGGCCCTCGGTCATGTCCATGGAGACGGCGATAGCAGCCCCGATCACGGTGCTGCCGATGGTCATCATCAGCAGGCCCGGGACGATGTAGGCGATGTAGTCGGAGCGGTCGGCGCCGCTGCCGCCGATGCCCGCGCTCATCACGTCGCCGAAGATGTAGACGAAGAGCAGGAGCAGCATGATCGGCGTGAGCAGCAGGTTCAGCGTCATCGACGGATAGCGGCGGGCGTGCAGCAGGTTGCGGCGCAGCATCGTGGACGAGTCGCGGACGGCGAGGGCGAGGGAGCTCATCGGACGTTCTCCTTGGACTGGCTGGGCTGACTGGGGACGGTGGTGGGGCCGGTCAGGGCGAAGAACACGTCGTCGAGGTCGGGGGTGTGCACGGTCAGCTCGTCGGCCTCGACGCCGGCCGTGTCGAGCCAGTCGAGGATGGAGCGCAACTCGCGCTGGCTGCCGTCGCTCGGAATCTGCAGTGCCAGTGCCTCGTCGTCGCGGGTGACCTCGCGCAGCGCGGAGGCGGCCGAGCGGTAGACGTCCGGGTCGGTGAAGCGCAGCCGCACATGCCCGCCGGGGATGAGCCGCTTGAGTTCCTCGGCGCTGCCCTCGGCGGCGATGACGCCGTCGTTCAGCACCGCGATGCGGTCGGCGAGTTCGTCGGCCTCCTCCAGGTACTGGGTGGTGAGGAAGACGGTCGCCCCGTCGGAGACCAGCTCACGGATGATGCGCCACATGTTGTGACGGGAGCGGGGGTCGAGGCCGGTGGTGGGCTCGTCGAGGAAGATGATCCGCGGGTTCCCGACCAGGGTCATGGCGAGGTCGAGGCGGCGTTTCATGCCGCCGGAGTAGGTGGAGGCGGGCTTCTTCGCGGCGTCGGAGAGGTCGAAGCGTTCCAGCAGCTCGGCGGCCACCCGCCGACCCTCCTGCCTGGGCAGGTGGTGCAGGTCCGCCATGAGGAGCATGTTCTCCTCGCCGGTGATCAGCCCGTCGACTGCGGAGAACTGCCCGGTGACACCGATCGAGGCCCGCACGGCCTGCGGGTCGGCGGCCAGGTCGTGTCCGCCCACCCGCAGTTCACCGGCGTCGGCGGTGATGAGGGTGGAGAGGATCTTGACGGCGGTGGTCTTGCCGGCGCCGTTCGGACCGAGCAGGGAGAAGACCGTGCCGGCCGGCACCGCCAGGTCGATGCCGTCGAGGACCGTCTTGTCCCCGTAGGCCTTGCGCAGCCCCTGGGCCGCGATGGCGAGAGAGTGCGATGTCGTCGTGGTCATGCCGCAGAGCTTGCGGCAGGGCGCATTCAGCGCGGTTTCACGACGGTTTCAGCGCCCTGGAACCGAGAGGCGGAGCGAGGTCGCGATCTACGCTGTCACCGGAAGGCCGGGCGGGACAGGCCGGCACGGGCCGAGGGCGGCGGGGGACATCGCGTGGAGTGGGAACTGGGGGCGGCCGGCCTCGCGGTCGGGATGCTGATAGCCGTGGTGACCGCGCCGGTCGGGGTCTCCGGGGCGGTGTTCCTGCTCCCGGTGCAGCTCAGCGTCTTCGCCGTGCCCAACCCGGCTGTCACGCCCACGAACCTGCTCTACAACGTGGTGGCGGGCCCCGGCGCCCTGCTGCGCTACCGGCGCGACGGCTCCCTGGCGGGACCGCTCGTCCGCCGCCTGGTGCTGGGGACCCTGCCCGGTGTCGTCCTGGGAGCGCTCATCCGGGTGTTCGCCCTTCCGGGCCCGAGCGTCTTTCGCCTGCTGGTCGCCGCGCTGATGCTGCCGCTCGGCGGCTGGCTCATCGTCCGGACCCTGCGCCCCGCACGCCCGGAGACCCGGCGCCCCGAGCCCGCGCCCCGGACGGTCACCCGCCTGGCGCTGGCGGTCGGCGTGGTGGGCGGTATCTACGGCATCGGCGGCGGCTCGATCCTCGGCCCCGTCCTGGTCGGGCGCGGTGTCCCCGTCTCCAAGGTCGCCCCGGCCGCGCTCGCCTCCACCTTCGCCACCTCGGTGGTCGGCGCCGCCACCTACGCCCTGCTGTCCCTGGCCCACAGCGGCAGCATCGCCCCCGACTGGTTCCTCGGCCTGTCCTGCGGCCTCGGGGGTCTCCTCGGCGGCTACCTCGGAGCCCGCCTCCAGCCGCGCCTGCCCGAGCCCCTCCTCCGCCTCGTCCTCGGCACCCTGGCGACGGCGCTCGGTGCCCTGTACGCGGTCAACGCGCTTCGCTGATCCGCGCAAGGGAGCCCGGAGACACCCGGCGGGAATCCTCGAACCTCATCCGTCACTCGCGTTTCAGACATCGGTGTTTCGGACAACTCCTGCCGCCCGACGGCGGCTTCAACGCGGCGTTCCCGTGTCCGGGCCCTTGCTGTGTCCGGGGCCGCACGCGTCCGGAATCGCTCGCGTTCGATTCCCGTGCCGGGTCGTTAAGCCGTGCACCGCCGGGCCACCCAGGCGCGGCATCGACCCTGAGGAGGGATGCAGGTGACTGTGACTGACACCTCGACCGACAACGCGGAGACGCCGCCCCCTCCACCGCCGGCCACCATCAGCTTCGAGGGCAAGTTCGGCAAGAATCCGCTGGCAGACGCCGGTTTCGGCGCGATGTGCCGGCGGCTGCCCTCCGTGCTCCTGCACACCGCTCGGATGGCGTGGGCCGTCGACAGGCCCGGCGTCGTTCTGCTCCTCGCCTGCCAGTTGCTGACCGGCACCGCGGCCGCCGTCGTCCTGACCTTCACCGCACAGGCGATGACCCACATCCTCGGCACCGGCACCGTGTCCGAACGCCTGCACGCGGCGCTGCCCGCCCTGATCGTCGTGACGGCGGCCGCCGCCATCGGCCGCGTCAGCGGTGCCCTGTCCTCCTACGCCGACGGGAGGATCACCCCGCTGTTGATGACCGAGGCTGACGTCGCGCTCGTGACCGCCGTGTGCCGCGTGGAGTCGAGCGCCTATGGCGAGGACGGATTCGCCGACCGGCAGGAGGCCGCAGAGATCGGCGTCACCCGCACCCGGCTGATGGTGCAGGACGCCCAGCGGTTCATGTCCGCCCTGATCCGCATGATCGCCGCGAGCGGCGTGGTCACGACACTGCACCCGCTGCTGCTTCCCCTGCTCCTGCTGGCCGTTCTCCCGGCCGGCGCCGGAGCCGTCCTGTCCGCACGCGTCGACTACGAGACCCACTACCTCAACCTCGGCGACCGCAACGTGCGCTCCATGATGCGCTGGTGGGCCACCTACTCCCGCTTCGGCGACGAGGTCCGCGCCAACGGCATGACCGGCTACCTCACCTACTGGTACCGCGCCCTGTCCGACCGGATCGACCAGCGCACCCTGACCGCCGCGCCGCGCATGCTGCACATCACCCTGGGCGCCGGCGCCCTGGGCGGGACCTTCCTGCTGTGCACCTGGTCCACCCTCGCCTGGCTGGCCGCCACCGGCCGTATCGCCCTGCCCGTCGCGGCCACCGCCGTGATCGCCGTCCAGACCACACTGGCCGCCCTCTCCCAGTTCGTCATCCACGGCGCCGCCCTGTTCCACACCTCGCTCTACCTCGCCGACATGCGCTCCTTCCTCGACATGGCACAGGAACGCGCCCCCAGGCGCGGGGAATCGGCCATCCCGGAACGCGTGGACCAGATCCGCCTCGACGAGGTCGTGTTCCAGTACCCGGGCAAGGAGGAGCCCGCCGTCGCGGGCGTATCGCTCACGCTGCGCCGCGGCGAGATCCTGGCCGTCGTCGGCGAGAACGGCTCAGGCAAGTCGACCCTGACCAAACTCATCACCGGCATCCTGCTCGCCGACAAGGGCCGCGTCCTGTGGGACGACATCGACCTCGCCCAGGCCGATCCGGACGCCGTGTGGAACCGCACCGCGCTCGTCCCCCAGAATTTCGCCTGCTGGCCCCTGCGTGCCCGCGAGAACATCACCCTCGGCCAGCCACGGACGCACGACGACGGGCCGGTGTGGGATGTCGTCGACGCCGTCGGCATGCGCGAGGCGATCGAGAGACTGCCCCAGCGACTCGACACCCTTCTCGCCAAAGAACTGTGGGGCGGTGCCGAGTTGTCCGGCGGGCAGTGGCAGCGCCTCGCGTGCGGCCGCGTGCTCTACAGGGAGACCCCGCTCCTGATCCTGGACGAACCGACCTCGCAGATGGACGCCCGCGGTGAGCACGCCATCTTCCTGGAGATCAAGCGCATCGCCGCCGAACGCATGACGATCGTCGTCACCCACCAACTCGAGAACACCAAGCTGGCCGACCGCATCCTCGTCATGGACCAGGGCCGTGTCATCGAACAGGGAACGTACGAGGACCTGGCGAACGCCGGCGGGCTCTTCGCCGAACTCGTCTCCCTGTCTCAGGACCGGTGAGGCCCTCTGCCGTCACACCCTCACGGCCGGGTCGCCGACTCGGTGGCCGGTGAGGCCGTGGTGGAGCGCTTGCCGACGGCAGGAGCGAGGATGATCGCCACGGCGGTGAAGGCGAGGACGACGATCATGGCGAGGCGAAGGCCGTAGTGCTCGCCGAGGAAGCCGAGACCGGGGGGCCCGACGAGGAACGCGACGTAGCCGATCATCGCCACGAGGCTGACACGCGCGGCCGAGTCGGGCCCGGAGTCACCGGCCGCCGAGAGGGTGACCGGGAAGCCGAGCGACGCTCCCAGGCCCCAGAGGAGAACGGCGGCCCCCGCGAGAACGGCCGAGTCGGCGAAGACGACGACGGCGATGCCCAGGGTCGCGCAGACGGCGCTGGCCCGGACGACGGGGGCGCGGCCGAGGCGGTCGATGAGGAGTCCACCGCCGAAACGGCCGGTGGTCATGGCGGCGGCGAAGCCCGTGTAGACGGCGGATCCCAGGGCGGGGTCCATGCCGTGGCCGTCGACCATGAGCAGGGGCAGCCAGTCGTTGGCGGAGCCCTCGGCCAGGGCCATGGCCAGGATGACGCCGCCGATCAGCAGCAGCCGCGGGTCCTTCCAGACCTGGGCTTCGGCCGGCGGGGTGCCGGCGTCAGGCCGCGAGTCGGTGCCCCGGGTCTTGCCCACGGCGTGGGGGATGGCTCGGAAGGCATGGGCGAACATGGCTGCTGTGACGGCGGCCATGGCGGTCAGATGCCATTGCACCGGAAAGGAGAGGGCGGTGCACAGGATGCCGAGCGCGGCTCCCACGACGGTGCCCAGGCTGAAGAACCCGTGGAGTGTGGGCAGTACCGTCCGTCCCGTGATCTGCTCGACGTCGGCGCCGTCGATGTTGATCGCGACCTCCCCGCCGCCCATTCCGGCCCCGAAGAGGAACAGTCCGGCGGTGGTCGCGGGGGCGGAGGAGAGCATCGTCCCGCCGCCGATGACGGCCATGCTGAGGATGATCAGCAGCGTCGCGACGCCCATGACGGGCCGGGTGCCGAACCTGGCCACGAGTGTTCCGGAACTGAGAATGCCGATCATGGAGCCGACGGACAGCCCGAACAGGACGATCCCCATCTGGGCCGTCGAGACGCCGAGTTGGTCCCGGATGTCGGGTGTCCGGGTCACCCACGAGGAGATCGACAGTCCGGGTATGAGGAAGAAGAGGAACAGCGCCGCTCGGCGGCGGCGCGTGGCCAGGTCCATCAAAAGCCAAGCTCTTTCACGTGTGTCGGTGGACTGCTCACAGGATCGCAGCGAGCGAATCCAGTGACGCCAGACAATCGTCGCCCACCGGGGTGAGGACTGCCGTGGTGACGCCCGCGTCGAACAACTCCGTCACCCTGGAACGGGCCTGCCCCGGCGTGCCTGCCACGGCGAGCTGCCCCACCCAATCATCCGGCAGGGCGCGGGCGAAGTCCTGCGGGCTGTCGCAGCGGGAACGCAGGGCGACGAGTTCGTCGTAGAAGGGCAGCGGGGCGATGTGGGGCCGCCAGTCCGGTTCTCCCACCACTTCGAGGGCGGGGCGGACCGCGGTCAGCGCGACGGCGGGGTCCTCGTCGATCGCCGCGACGTTGTAGGCGACCAGACGGTGCGGACGGGTCGGGGCGATGTGCTTGAGGGCCTCTCGTACATAGGCGGGGGTGACCGGCTCCGCGAGGACAGTGCCGTCGGCCGCGTCACCGGAGACGGCCAGGGACTTGGGGCCGCGCACGCCGGCCAGGACGCTGGGGGCCGCCGCGGGTGTCGCGGTCTCGTGCAGTCGCACCCCGTCGACGCGGACGTACTGCCCGTCGTGGTGAACGGGTTCGCCGCTCAGCACTGACTTCAGGACGGTGATGTACTCGCCCAGGAGCGTGAGAGGGCTCTTCGGCCACGCCCCGACGCTGCGCATCCACGAGGGCATGCCGTGGCCGACGGCGATGTCCACGCGGCCGGGATGCAGTTGGACGAGAGTCGCGATCTCCATCGCGGCGAAGGCGACATTGCGGGCGGCGGCCGGCAGCAGGCCGACGCCGACGCGGATCCGCGACGTGGCGGCGAGGACGGTGGCCGCCTGCACCAGCCCACCCCGGTAGCCGAGGTCCTCCACCACCCACAGCTCGTCGAAGCCGTGTTCCTCCGCCCGCCGGGCGAACGTGATGATGTCCCGCGCCGGAATGTCGCGGGGCAAGAGTGCGCCGATCGCGCCGTCCCGTTTCGCCATGGTGATTTCATCCTCCGCAGGTTCACGTCGGCATCGTCCAGCGGGCCGAACAAGGGCATGCCGGATGTTCGATCGTAGTCGTTGGGCGATACACGGGGTACACGGATCGCTTTTCACGCACAAAGATGCGCCAGGTCGTCGTTGACCGGTGCTCGGGGGCAGGGCCAGGGTGAAAGGGACATCGGATTCCGGTCACCTTTTTCCGGTCACCGAATTGCGTGCAGGAGGCCGCGATGCTCCAGACAGAGACCCGGGAAGAAACAGAACTCGGGAAAAGCCTCTTCTTCCAGCGCTGTCTCTGGTGCGGCACTCCGGCCTACCGGCGCTCGTACTGCCGTGCGTGCGGGGCCGTGGCCTTCGGCCGGGAACGCAGCGCGGGTGCCGGAGTCGTGGTCCGCCGCAACGGTCAGGTCCAGCAGAACACGTGGTTCGTCGCGATGGACGAGGGCTTCAACCTGCTCTGCCAGGTCACCGGAACGGCACCGGTCGTCGTGGCGGTGGGCGCCCGGGTGACGGTCGTACGGGCCGTCGCTCCCCACGGCCAGGGCCTTCCCGTGGTTGAACTCATCCACCCGGAAACGCCCTTGCGGCAGTGGTGGTGACGGAACACGGCCCCCGCCGAGCCACGGCCGAGCGGGACGATCAGAGAGGAGGGTGCGTGAGCACCCAGGACAACATGCCGGACGGACGGGGCGCACTGGGCGGTGTGCGCATCGCTGACTTCTCCCGGGTTCTCGCGGGACCCTATGCCACCATGCTCCTCGCCGACCTGGGCGCCGACGTGGTCAAGATCGAGCGGCCGGGCGTCGGGGACGACACCCGGGCCTGGCGGCCTCCCGCGGACCACGACGGTACGTCGACCTATTACCTGAGCGTGAACCGGAACAAGAGGTCGGTCGTCCTGGACCTGGCCACGGACGCCGGCCGCGAACAGGCGCGGTCCCTGGTCGCCGAGTGCGACGTGGTCGTGGAGAACTTCCGGCCCGGCACGATGGAGCGGCTGGGCCTCGGACACGAGGAGCTCCGTGCACGGCACCCGGAGCTGGTCTACTGCTCGATCAGTGGCTTCGGCAGCGGTGCGGGCGCCGCGATCCCCGGATACGACCTGCTCGTGCAGGCCGCCGGAGGCCTGATGAGCGTGACCGGGGAGGCCCACGGGGAGCCGGTGAAGGCAGGTGTGGCCCTCGTCGACGTGATCACCGGGCTGCACGCCTCACTCGGCATCCTCGCCGCCCTCCGGCACCGGGACGCCACCGGCGAGGGGCAGCTCGTGGAGGTGAACCTGCTCAGTTCCCTGCTGTCTGCCATGGTCAACCAGGCCTCGGCGTTCGCCGTCGCCGGTGTGGTCCCGGGCCGCATGGGCAACGCGCACCCGAGCATCGCCCCGTACGAGACCTTCCCCACCGCGGACCGTCCGCTCGCCCTCGCGGTGGGCAACGACAAGCAGTTCGCGGACCTCGCCGAGGCCGTCGGCGAACCCGGTCTCGCTCTCGACGACCGATTCCGCACCAACGCCGACCGGGTCGCCCACCGCACCGAACTGGCGGAGATCCTGACCCGGCTGCTGAGCACCGACGGCGCGGACCACTGGTCGGCGGTCCTGCTGGCCGCCGGAGTACCGGCCGGCCCGGTCAACAACCTGGACGAGGCGTTCACCTTCGCCCACGAACTCGGCCTGCCCGGCGTCGTCGACCTCCCCGCTGCGGCTGTCGGCGCCGAAGGAGACAGGCCCTCCCGTCAGGTCGCCCACCCCCTCGCGCTGAGCGCGACGCCCGCGCGGTACCTGCTGCCCCCGCCTCTGCTGGGACAGCACACCGACGAGATCCTCCGCGGCATCTCCGGCCGCTGACCCGTCTCTCGACACCCCGTCGTTCCCAAGGAGCCCACCATGAGCCGCAAGCCGATGAAGGACCCCCTCGACCTGCTCGACATCACCTCCGTCCTCTCCGACGAGGAGCGTGAGATCCAGTCCACTGTCGCCAGGTTCCTCGCCGACCGGGTGCGCCCGCACATCGGCGAGTGGTTTTACGGCTGGAGTGGCTTCCCCGGCTGGCCGCCGGTGAGGCGATCGGCTGCTTCGGCCTCACCGAGCCCGACTTCGGCAGCAACCCGTCCGGCATGCGCACCCGGGCCGTCCGCGACGGTGACGACTGGGTCCTGAACGGCTCCAAAATGTGGATCACCAACGGCGGCATCGCCGAACTCATCGAACCCGACGGCATGCACGCCACCACGACCGTGGACTACGGGATCGTGCTGACGGGCGAGATCGTCCTCGAACTCGACGACGGCCACCGCACGCCGCTCTCCGCAGGGGACATCGTGATCCAGAACGGCACACGTCACGCCTGGCGCAACCGCAGCGGACGGGCGGCGACCATGGTCTTCGTCCTCATCGGCGCGGAACACGACGACTGACGGACCGAGGAGGATCGCGACTGGGTCGTACCCGGCGCGTCAGGGAGCGCCGTCGAGATCCACCTCGATCTCCTCGGCGTCGGTCCAGAAACCGTCGTCCGCGTCCTGGAGGCGGGCGGCGGCGTGATTCATGTGGAGGCGGGCGGCCGTGCGTGCCGCCTCGGCGTCGCGGGCCTCGATCGCGGCGAGGATGGCGTGGTGCTCCGCCCGGACCGCTTCGATGAAGTCGTTCCGGCGTGCCTCGTTCGCCCGTGTGACGCGGATGCCGCTGCGCGACACATCGCCCAGGTACCGCAGGGTCGAGACCAGCACCGTGTTCCCGGTCGACTCGGCGATGGACCGGTGGAAGGCGAGGTCCTCGTCCACGCCGTCGCCGCCGACCGCGACCGCCGAGTCGATCGCGTCCAGCGCCTGACGCATCCGTGCGAGGTCGAGGGGCGTGGCCCGGGTGGCCGCGAGATGGGCCGCCTCACCCTCCATGGCACGGCGCACCTCCACGATCTGCAGCACCTTCGCCTTGGTATCGGCGGCCTCGAGATCGAGCGGGCGGGTGCGCCGCGGCAGGACGAACACACCGATGCCCTGGCGCGGTTCGATCAGGCCCGCGTTGCGCAACCGCGACAGGGCCTCGCGCACCACCGTGCGGCTGACGCCCAACTGCCTGACCAGTTCGACCTCTGTCGGCAGTCGGTCGCCCTCGGCCAGCCGCCCCGACTCGATCTCCTCCGAGAGGGTCGAGGCGACCTGATCTGCGAGCCGGACGGGACCGCTCACCTTAGAAAACATGGTTTTCAGTCTATAGGCCCGGGTCTCGTCGTTCCGTTTTCCGCTAGGCCTTGACCAGGACCGCGTCGGGGTGGTCGGCGAGGTAGGCCCGCACCACCGATTCGAAGCTCGGGTCGGGCTCCAGCCCGAGCGCGGCGGCACGCGAGTTGTCGAAGACGGAGGGCCACGATCCCACGACGGCCTCGACCTCGGGGTCGGGCGCGACGGTCACCAGATCGGCCGCGGCGTCGCCCGCCACGCGCCGCAGCGTGCTCAGCATCTCGGCGACCGAGACCGTGAGGGCCGGGAGGTTGACGGGCAGCCCGCCGTCGAGCCGGCCCTTCCCGCTGCCGCGCTCGGCTTCCGCGATGCGGAGGATCCCCTCGACCGTGCGCCGTGGTGACGCCAGGGCCACCCGCAGGTCGGGGCGTACGGGGCAGATCGCGGGGAGGCCCGCGAGCGGCTCGCGGACGATGCCCGACAGAAAGCCGGAGGCGGCGGCGTTCGGCTTGCCGGGACGTACGGACACGGTCATCAGCCGGGCGACGCGTCCGTCGATGAAGCCCCGGCGCGTATAGTCCGCGACCAGCTGCTCGCAGACGAGCTTCTGGATCCCATAGCTCGACCGGGGCGTGGGCAGGGTCGACTCGCTGACGACCGGCGGGAGCGGCAGTGCCGGGTCGGAACCGTAGACCGCCACGCTGCTGGAGAACACCAGGCGCGGCACCGGCCCGCCGGCCGCCGACTGGGCCCGGGCGGCTTCGAGGAGGGCGCGGGTGGTGTCCAGGTTGGCGCTCATCCCGAGGTCGAAATCGGCCTCGCACTCGGCCGAGACGGCGGCGGCGAGGTGGATCAGCACATCGACCGGCTCCGCGAACACCTCGTCGAGACACTCGGCCAAGTCACCCCGCACGATCTCCACCAGGGGATCGGCCGCCTGCGGCGCCCCGGGCGGAACGAAACGGTCGGTGAGCACCAGCTGATCGATCGGCGCACCACCGTGCGTCCGGGTCCTCAGCAGGGTGTCGGTGATCTCGCGTCCCAGAAAGCCGAAGCCGCCCGTGATGACGATCCTCATGCGCTGTCTCCTCGGTAGTCGTTCAGCCAGCCGAGGCCCTCACTCGTGCCGGCACGGGGGATGTACTCGCAGCCGATCCACCCGTCGAAGTCCAGGTCGTCGACGACGCCGAACAGATGCCGGATGTCGAGCTCGCCGTTGTCCGGCTCGTGGCGGTCCGGCACGCCGGCGATCTGCAGATGACCGACCCGGCCGGTCGGCAGGTCGCGGCGCAGCGTCGTCGTGAGATCGCCTTCGACGATCTGGCAGTGGTACAGGTCGAGTTGCACCTTGAGATTCGGGGCGCCCACCTCCTGGACCACCGCATGGGCCTCCGCCTGCCTCGACAGGAAGTAGCCCGGCATGTCGCGGCCGTTGATCGGCTCGACCAGGATGTCGACAGCCAGCTCGGCGGCTCGCTCCGCTGCCCATTCCAGGTTGGCCAGGTAGGTGTCGCGGTGCTCGGCCCGCTCCTTCGGAGTCACGTCCGGCGGCACGAGACCGGCCATCACGTGCAACCGCGGGCAGTCCAGCGCGGCGGCGTACTCGAGGGCCCGGGGGAACCCGGAGCGGAGCTCCGCCTCGCGGCCGGGCAGCGCCGCGATCCCGCGTTCTCCGGACTCCCAGGCCCCGGGAGGTGCGTTGAAGAGCACCTGCGTGAGGCCATGGTCATCGAGCCGGTGCCGCAACTCCGCGCTGTCGTAGGCATAGGGGAAGAGGTATTCGACGGCGGTGAAGCCGTCCGCCGAGGCCGCGGCGAAGCGGTCGGGGAAGTCGTGCTCGGGATACATCATGGACAGGTTCGCTGCGAACCTCGGCATGCTGGCTCCTGTGAGGGGACCGGGAGGGGCCGGTCAGCGGTTGACGGTCTGCTTGTCGGTGGTGAGCACCGCGGCGGCGCCGACGACGAGGCTGAGTGCCAGGACGTACATCGGGAGCGATGTCGAGCCGGTGGCGTCCTTCAGCGCGCCGATCATGTACGGACTGACGAAGCCGGCGAGGTTGCCCACCGAGTTGATCGCCGCGAGGCCGACCGCTGCGGCGGTCCCCCCGAGGAACGCGGTGGGGAGCGACCAGAACAGGGGCGCGCAGGTCAGCACCCCGGCGGCGGCGAAGGACAGCGCGGCCAGGGACAGCGCGGTCGATCCGGCCCAGCCGGCCGCCAGCGAGAAGCCGACGGCGCCCATGAGGCTCGGGACGACCAGGTGCCAGCGGCGCTCGCGGTGCTTGTCCGCCGAACGTCCCAGCACGTTCATCGTGACGAGTGCGGCCAGGAACGGCACGGCGCTGAGCGCCCCGATCGCGAGGTTGCCCTCGATGCCGGTGGACTCGATGAACGTGGGCATCCAGAAGGTCAGGGCGTACTGACCCATCACGAAACAGAAGTAGATGAGGCACATCAGCCACACCTTCGGCTCGCGGAAGGCGTCCCAGACCCGGCCGTGCACGGTCTGGTGCGCGGCGTCCTCGGCGATCGCCCGTTCGACGACGTCCTTCTCCTCGTCGGTGAGCCACTTCGCGGCGCGCACGCTGTTGTCGAGGTAGAACAGGGTGGCCACACCGATGAGGACGGCGGGTATCGCCTCCAGCAGGAACATCCACTGCCAGCCCTGCCAGCCCTTCACCCCCTGGAACCGGTCCATGATCCAGCCGGAGAGCGGGTTGCCGAAGATGCCGGCCACCGGGATCGCGGACATGAACATCGCGATCACCCGGGCACGACGCTGCGACGGGAACCAGTACGTGCAGTACAGGATCACCCCCGGGTAGAACCCCGCCTCAGCGGCGCCGAGGAGGAACCTGAGGACGTAGAACGTCGCCTCGTTGCTGACGAACACGAACGACGCCGAGACCAGACCCCAGCTGATCATGATCCGGGCGATCCAGGTGCGGGCGCCGACGCGCTGCAGCATCAGGTTCGACGGCACCTCGAAGAGGAAGTAGCCGATGAAGAACAGGCCGGCGCCGAGGCCGTACGCCGCCTCGCTGAATCCGAGGTCGTCGGACATCTGCAGCTTCGCGAAGCCGACATTGACCCGGTCGAGGTAGGAGACGACGTAACAGAGGACGAGGAAGGGGACGATACGTCGTACGACCTTGCGGAAGACGGCGTTCTCACGGGCGACGTCGGGGACTTGGGACGCCGATTTGGGCATGGACATGGCGATCCTTTGAGCGGCTCAGGGGAATTCTCCGGCAAGGGAGAAGGGGTTCACCACGCGGCGTTGAAGGTGGACCTGAGTTCATCGAGCGCGTGATCGGAAAGCGGCTCGGGGCGACGGTCGGTCAGGAGCCAGAGACGTGCCGTCTCCTCGAGTTCTTCGAGGACGGCGAGAGCGGTGGCCGCGTCGGGGCCCCAGACCACGGGGCCCAGCCGGTCCAGCAGCACCGCCCTGATGGGCGTTCGGCTCGCTGCGCGGTCGGCGACGAGGGCGGTCACCAGGTCGGCCACGCGGGGGTCGCCGGGCCGGTGGTAGGGGATGAGCGGCACGTGCCCGACCTTCATCACGTAGTAGGGCGTGAGGGGCGGAAGCACGTCCGCGGTGCTCCAGACACCGGCCAGCGTGAGCGCGACCAGGTGCGTGGAGTGGGTGTGGACGACGAACCGGGCCGTGGGGTCGGCGGCACAGATGCGCCGA
Source organism: Streptomyces purpurascens (assembly GCF_045040895.1). Taxonomy (NCBI): domain Bacteria; kingdom Bacillati; phylum Actinomycetota; class Actinomycetes; order Kitasatosporales; family Streptomycetaceae; genus Streptomyces; species Streptomyces purpurascens. Next base: position 8,799,622 of record NZ_CP108341.1, read on the forward strand.
TGGAGCGTCAGGGTCTTGCTGGCACGGTCGCCCGCGATCTGCTCACCCCGGGCGTCGACCAGCGCCAGGCGGCCGGGTTCGAGGAACCCCAGGGCCGCGTCGGTGGGCGTGATCAGATGGTGGTCGCCGACTTTGGCACTGATGTTGCCAGCGCTGGCGTGGACGTAGCCCCGGGCGAACAGGCTGGTGCCCACGCGGACGATCTCCTCGCGGGCCAGGTCGACCGCCTCGTCGTGCGCTGTCCCGGCGGCGGTGCTCGGCTGCGGGGTCATGCTGCCTCCTCGTCCAGGAGCGCGAAGGAGCGGGTGAAGAAGTCGGGGCCGCCGAAGTTGCCGGACTTGAGCGTGATGTGGAGCGTGTCTCCGTCGGGAAGAGCCGCCGCGCACCAGGGCACACCGGGGTCGATCTGCGGCCCGATCCGGAGTCCGGTGACACCGAGCGCCTGGACGACCGCCCCCGAGGTCTCGCCTCCCGCGACGACCAGCCGGCGCACGCCATGTGCCACGAGCCCCTGTGCGATGCGGGCCAGCGTCCGCTCCACGAGCTCACCGGCCTCGGCGGCACCGAGCCGGCCCTGGACGGTGCGGACCGTCTCGGCCGACTCGGTGGAGTAGACGAGGACGGGCCCGTCGTCCAGGTGCGACTCGGCGAAGGCCAGGGCCTGCCCGACCACGTCCTCGCCGGCGGCCACGCGCAGCGGGTCCACGCTGAACGCGGGCCGGCCGGTGCGCAGGTACTCGAGGACCTGACGGTTGGTGGCCGTGGAGACCGAGCCCGAGACGACGGCCCGGTGACCGGAAGGGGGCGGCAGCTCCGCTGCGGCGCGGGACGGCTTGAACCCCCAGTTCGCGGGCAGGCCGATCGCCAGCCCCGAACCGGCGGTCACCAGCGGGAACCCCTGGACCGCCGCGCCCAGGCGCACGAGGTCGTCGTTGGAGACGGCGTCGACGATGGCCATCCCGAAGCCGTCCTCCCGCAGGGCGTCGACACGGGCCCGGATCGCCTCGACGCCGTCGGCGACGACCGTGTGGTCGACGAGGCCGACCTCTCGCGTGGTCTGCGCGCCGAGGACGGAGACCAGATTGGAGTCGGTCATCGGGGTGAGCGGGTGGTGGCGCATGCCGCTTTCGCTGAGCAGCACGTCACCGACGAAGAGATGCCCTTTGAAGATCGTGCGCCCGTTGTCGGGAAAGGCCGGCGTCGCGACCGTGAAGTCGGTGCCCAGCGCGTCCATCAGCGCCTCGGTCACCGGCCCGATGTTGCCTGCCGGTGTCGAGTCGAAGGTGGAGCAGTACTTGAAGTAGATCTGCTCGGCGCCCATGGACCGCAACCAGGCCAGTGCCCGCAGCGATGCCTCGACGGCGTCGGCCGCCGGGACGGTCCGCGACTTGAGGGCGATGACCACGGCGTCCGCGTCGATCGCCTGCGCGGCTCCGGCCGGTGGTGTGTCGATCAGCTGGACCACGCGCATGCCCGCGCGCACCAGGTTGTTGGCGAGGTCCGTGGCGCCGGTGAAGTCGTCGGCGATGCATCCGAGACGGATCCCCATGTCAGGCCTCCACCGGCTTGGGCAGGTCGACCCCCGGGAAGATCTTGATGACCGCGCTGTCGTCCTCGGCCCCCAGTCCGGACGCCGACGCCTGGAGGAACATCTGGTGGGCGGTGGCGGCGAGGGGGAGCGGGAACCGTTCCGGCCGGGCGGTGTCCAGCACGAGCCCGAGGTCCTTGACGAAGATGTCGACGGCCGAGAGGGGTGTGTAGTCACCGTCGAGCACATGGGCCATACGGTTCTCGAACATCCAGGAGTTGCCGGCGCTGTGCGTGATGACCTCGTAGAGCGCCTCGGCGGGAACGCCCGCCTTGATACCGAGGGCCATCGCCTCGGCCGCGGCGGCGATGTGCACGCCCGCGAGCAGCTGGTTGACGATCTTGACCTTCGAGCCGAGGCCGGCGCGCTCTCCCAAGCGGTAGACGGTGCCGCTCATGGCTTCGAGCAGTGGGTCGGCGAGGGAGTACGCCTCGGTGGAGCCCGACGTCATCATGGTGAGTTCACCGGCCGCCGCCCGCGCGGCGCCGCCGGAGATGGGCGCGTCCAGGTAGAGCACCCCCCGCTCGGCCAGGCGGCCCTCGAGCGCGGCGGACCAGCCCGGATCGACCGTGGAGCACATGACGAAGACGGCGCCGGGGCGGAGCCGGTCGGCCGCGCCCTCGGCACCGAACAGCACGGTCTCGACCTGCGCGGCGTTCACCACCACGCCGACCAGGACGTCCACCGCGGCTGCCAGCTCGCCACAGGTCCCGAACGCCGTCCCGCCCTCGCGGGCGAAGTCCGCGGCCGTCTCCGGCCGCAGGTCGTGAACGCCGACGTCGTACCCCGCCGCCCGCAGGCTCCGGGCCATCCCGAGGCCCATGGCTCCTAGGCCCACCACGCCCACCCGCGGTCGCGCGGGCTCGTTCTGGTCGCTCATGCCCATCCTCGCGTTGCCGTGCCGTCCGGAGCGGTTGCCTCAACCGTCCCCGGGAGATCAGGTCATATGATGACCTGAGGACAGCGAAATGCGCGGTGTGATGTCCGTCACGCACCCTCGACCGCAGCTGTGCCGGGGGGACTCGGCGAGTACGGCATCGTGAAGATCGCCCGTAACCTGCGAGTCCATCAGATCCTGGAAGGAACCAACGAGATCATGCGCGTCATCGTGGCCCGCGGCCTGACGGAGGAACTCGGATGACCGACGTCCGGTTCCGTACGGCGGGCCGTGCCGCCCACATCGTCCTCGACCGGCCCAAGGCCCTCAACGCCCTCACCCACGCCATGGTGCGCCGCATCGACGAGGCCCTGACCGGCTGGGAGCGGGACCCGGCCGTCGAGACCGTCGTCATCACCGGTGCGGGGGAGCGCGGCCTGTGCGCGGGCGGCGACATCCGCGGCATCCACGACGACGTCCGCGACGGGGACGGCACCGCCTCGGCCGCGTTCTGGCGCGACGAGTACCACCTCAACGCCCGCATCGCCCGCTACCCCAAGCCCTACGTCGCCGTCATGGACGGCATCGTCATGGGCGGTGGCGTCGGCGTCTCCGCGCACGGCAGCGTCCGGATCGTCACCGAGCGGTCGAGGATCGCCATGCCCGAGACCGGCATCGGCTTCGTCCCGGACGTCGGCGGCACCTACCTGCTCGCCCTCGCCCCGGGCGAACTCGGCACCCATCTCGCGCTGACGGGCGCCCAGATCGGAGCCGGGGACGCACTCCTGGCCGGTCTCGCCGACCACTACGTGCCCGCCGAGGCGCTGGGGCGGTTCGTCGACGACCTCGCCGGCACGCCCGTACGGGAGGCCCTGGACCGGCATGTGAAGCCCGCACCGGAAGGGGAACTGGCCGGGCGGCGGGAGTGGATCGACTCCTGCTTCGCTTCCGACACGGTCGAGGAGATCGTCCAACGGCTGCTCGCGCACGGCGACCCGGCAGCGAAGGAGACCGCCGAGACCCTGCTGGCCAAGTCGCCCACCGCCCTCAAGGTCACCCTCACCGCCCTGCGCCGCGCCCGCCGGCTCGGCCCGCTGGAACGGGTGCTGGAGCAGGAGTACCGGGTCTCCTGCGCCGCCCTGAGCACGCCCGACCTGGTCGAGGGCATCCGCGCCCAGGTCATCGACAAGGACCGCGATCCCCGCTGGTCACCGGCGACTCTCGACGAGGTCACCGAAGCCGACGTGGAGCGGTTCTTCGCCCCCCTCGGCGAGCGCGAACTCGGGCTCGCCGGAGCCTCGGCCTGTCCCACCGGGCCCCGTTCGACGTGACCTCCACGGCCTCCGGCCGGCGCTGGGCGCTCATCGCCATCGGAGCCGGAGCCTGTGCACCCGAGCAAAGGTGTGCTGGTCGGCGCCCAGTAGAGTGCGCCTTTGTCGCCCCACGAGAGCTGCCCCCGAATCCCGAGGTACCGCGCAGTGAACCCCGCACGTCCCGCACCGACCGCCGCCGTGACCGTCGTCGGGATCGGGGCCGACGGCTGGGAGGGGCTGACCGACGCCTCTCGTGCCGCGCTGAGCGAGGCCGAGGTCCTGATCGGCGGCCCGCGTCAGCTGGACCTGCTGCCCCCGCGGTGCGCCGGGGAGCGGATCGCCTGGCCCTCGCCCCTGCGCCCCGCGGTCCCCGGCCTGCTCGCGGCTCACGCCGGCCGCCGGATCGCCGTACTGGCCAGCGGGGACCCCATGTTCTACGGCATCGGACGCGCCCTCGCCGAGGAAGTCGGGGAAGCGGGCGCCCTGCGCGTCATGCCCCACCCCTCCTCCGTCTCCTACGCCGCCGCCCGCCTCGGCTGGCCGCTGGAGGACGTCGAGGTCGTCACGCTCGTCGGCCGGCCCGCCGCCCGTCTCGCCGCCGCTCTGTATGACGGCCGGCGGATCCTCGTCCTCAGCGCGGGCGCCGACACGCCCGGCGAGGTCGCCGCCCTGCTGCGGGACCGGGGATTCGGAGCGAGCCGGATGCGGGTCCTGGAGCAACTCGGAGGCGCGCGGGAGCACACGACCGCCGAGGCCACCGCGGACGACTGGCCGGACGCGCGGCCACCCGGCGACCCCCTGAACATCGTCGCCGTCACCTGCCGCCGCGCCCCGGACGCCCCGCGCCTCGGCGCGGCGCCCGGCCTCCCGGACGAGGCCTACGAACACGACGGGCAGCTCACCAAGCGGCACGTCCGCGCCGTCACGCTCGGCACGCTCGCCCCCGCCCCCGGGGAGCTGCTGTGGGACATCGGAGGCGGCTCGGGCTCGATCGCCATCGAGTGGATGCGCACCCACCCCTCATGCCGCGCGGTCACCGTCGAGCGGGACCCGGTGCGCGCCGCACGCATCACCCGCAACGCCGACCGCCTCGGCGTGCCCGGCCTGCGGGTCGTCACGGGAGCCGCGCCCTCGGTCCTGGCCGAACTGCCCCCGCCCGACGCCGTGTTCATCGGCGGCGGCCTCACCGGGCCCGGTCTCCTCGACGCCTGCTGGGAGGCCCTGCCGGCCGGTGGGCGGCTGGTCGCCAACACCGTGACCCTGGAGTCCGAGGCGCTCCTCGCCGACGCCCACCGTCGGCACGGCGGCGAGCTGGTGCGGCTCGCGGTGGCGCACGCCGTGCCCGTGGGCGGCTTCACCGGGTGGCGGCAGGCGATGCCCGTGACCCAGTGGGCCGCACAGAAGACCCTCGACACCCCTTCGGGAGCCAACAGATGACCGTGTACTTCATCGGCGCCGGACCCGGTGCCGCCGATCTGATCACAGTGCGCGGCGCCCGCACCCTCTCGGCCTGCCGGGTCTGCCTGTACGCGGGCAGCCTGGTCCCGCGCGAGCTGCTGGCCGAATGTCCGCCGGACGCCCGGCTGGTGGACACCGCGCAGCTCACCCTGGACGAGATCACCGCCGAGCTGGTCCGCGCCCACGAGGAGGGGCACGACGTGGCGCGGCTGCACTCCGGGGACCCGTCCGTGTTCAGCGCGGTCGCCGAGCAGATGCGACGGCTGGACACGGCCGGAGTGCCCTACGAGGTGGTCCCGGGAGTCCCGGCCTTCGCCGCCGCGGCGGCGTCCCTGAAGCGGGAGCTGACCGTGCCGACCGTCGGCCAGACCGTGATCCTCACCCGCGTCGCCCAGCGTGCCACCGCCATGCCCGACGGGGAGGACCTGGCCACCCTGGGCCGCAGCGGCGCGCTGATCGTGCTGCACCTGGCCGCCGGCTACGTGGACCGCGTGGTCGACGAACTCCTCCCGCACTACGGCGCCGACTGCCCGGCCGCGGTCGTCGCCTACGCCTCCCGCCCGGACGAGGTGATCATCCGCGGCACCCTCGACGAGATCGCCGGGAAGACGAAGGAGGCCGGTGTGCTGCGCACGGCCGTGATCATGGTCGGGCGGACACTGGGGGCGGAGGGGTTCCGGGACAGCCACCTCTACTCGGCGGAGCGGGAGCGTCACGTGTGCTGAGCTGCTCGGGGAGGCGCTTCCGGCGCCCGGGGCCTCAGGCCACCGAGCTGCGCCCCACCACCGTGCCCGCCCGGTCGATGCAGATCACGTCCACCGTCACCGGCGCACCGCGCAGCACGCCCAGTGCCTCGTCGCGAGCGGTCCTGGCGACCAGGTCACCGAGCGGCACACCGGCGGCCATGCACGACTGCAGGGCGGCCAGCCCGGTGTTGGCCTCGGCCACCTCGGCGCGCAGCGCCTCGTCCGCGCCGCCCCGCCGGGCCAGTTCGGCGAGGAAGCCCTTGTCGACCTGGGAGCGGGCGGAGTGCAGGTCGAGGTGGCCGGCGGCGAGCTTGGACAGCTTGGCGAAGCCACCGCAGATCGTCAGCCGGTCGACGGGGTGGCGGCGGATGTACTTCAGCACGGCGCCCGCGAAGTCGCCCATGTCGAGCAGGGCGTCCTCGGGCAGCCCGTACTCGGCGACGACCGTCTTCTCCGACGTCGACCCGGTGCACCCGGCGACATGCGTACGGCCCGCGGCCCGCGCCACGTCCACACCCCGGCGGATGGAGTCGATCCACGCCGAGCAGGAGTACGGCACCACGATCCCGGTGGTGCCGAGGATGGACAGGCCGCCCAGGATGCCCAGCCGCGGGTTCCAGGTGGAGCGGGCGATCTCCTCGCCGTGGTCGACGGAGACGGTGATCTCGACGTCGCCGGTGCCACCGTACCGGGCGGCGACCTCGGCGACGTGCTCGCGCATCATCCGGCGGGGGACGGGGTTCACGGCGGGCTCGCCGACGGGCAGCGGCAGGCCGGGGCGGGTGATCGTCCCGACCCCGGGCCCGGCCCTGAAGACCACCCCGGCCCCGGCGGGCAGCCGCCGTACCGTGGCCCGGACCAGCGCGCCGTGCGTGACATCGGGGTCGTCGCCCGCGTCCTTGACGACGCCCGCCATCGCGTATCCGTCGCCCAGTTCCTCGGCCGCCAGCGCGAACGACGGTGTCTGCCCCTTGGGCAGGGTGATCGTCACCGGGTCGGGGTACTCCCCGGTCAGCAGCGCCGTGTACGCGGCCGTCGTGGCCGCCGTCGCACAGGCGCCGGTGGTCCACCCGTGCCGCAGGCCGGTGTGCTCCAGCTGGGCCCTGCGGCCACCCTTCACTTCGCTGCTCATGAACGGACCTGAACTTCCATGCACGTACTGATACTCGGCGGGACCACGGAAGCCCGCCGTCTTGCCGAACTGCTCCACGACACACCCGGTCTGACCGTGACCAGCTCCCTCGCCGGGCGGGTGGCCGGCCCCCGGCTGCCCCCGGGCGAGGTCCGGATCGGCGGCTTCGGCGGCGTGGAGGGGCTGACCGCGTGGCTCGCCGAGCACGCGGTGAACGTGCTCATCGACGCCACCCACCCTTTCGCCGGGACGATCAGTTTCCACGCGGCACGTGCCGCAGCCACCGCCCATGTTCCCCTGCTCGCGGTGCGGCGCCCCGGCTGGGTCCCGGTCGCCGGCGACGACTGGCACGAGGCCGGCTCCCTGGAGGAGGCCGCGGAGCTGCTGCCCGCCCTCGGCAGGCGGGTGTTCCTCACCACCGGACGCATGGGCCTGGCCGCGTTCGCCGGTCTGGACGCCCTGTGGTTCCTCGTACGCTCCGTGGACGCGCCCGAGGCCCCGCACCCCGCCCGCATGGAGGTGCTCCTCGACCGCGGTCCCTTCACCCTCGACGGAGAGCGCGAACTCCTGCACCGCCATCGCATCGACGTCCTGGTGACGAAGGACAGCGGCGGAGCCGCCACCGCTCCGAAACTCACGGCCGCGCGGGAGGCGGGAGTGCCCGTGGTCGTGGTCCGCCGGCCGCCGGTTCCCGAACACGTGCCCGCCGTGGCCGGCCCGGAAGAGGCGGCCCGATGGATCGGGGAACTTCCGCACCGGCGCGCTGTCCCGGCAGCTGACTGAAACCTGGCACGGGCTTTGCCACACCTGGCTTGTACCTGCAAACACCACGCAGAAGCCTTGAGGGCGCGGCTGAGAACAGCCGTTCCTCGACCCGTGAGGCCTGTGCCCCCATGACCACCGCTCCCGGCTCCGCCCGGCACCGCATCCGCACGTCGATGACCCGGAAGGAGTGGGCGGGCATCGGCGGGATGGCCGCGTTCATCCTGGCCCTGCACCTCATCGGCTGGTTCACGCTCGTCGTGATCGTCGCCCCGGAGCACTACACCCTGGGGGCGAAGACCTTCGGCATCGGCATCGGCGTCACGGCCTACACGCTCGGCCTGCGCCACGCCTTCGACGCCGACCACATCGCGGCGATCGACAACACCACGCGGAAACTGATGAGCGAGGGACAGCGCCCGCTGTCGGTCGGCTTCTGGTTCTCGCTGGGCCACTCGAGCATCGTGTTCGCCCTGACCTTCCTGCTCTCCCTCGGCGTCAGGGCACTGTCCGGGCCGGTCGCCGACGACGACTCCGAACTGCACAGCGTCACCGGCTGGATCGGGACGACCGTCTCGGGAACCTTCCTCTACGTCATCGCCATCATCAACATCGTGATCATGGCGGGCATTTGGAAGGTCTTCCGCAGGATGCGCACCGGCGACTTCGACGAGGCTGCCCTGGAGGAACAGCTCGACAAGCGCGGCTTCATGAACCGGCTCCTGGGCCGCCTGATGAAGTCGATCACCAAGCCGTGGCAGATGTACCCCCTGGGGCTGCTCTTCGGTCTCGGCTTCGACACGGCGACGGAGGTCGCCCTGCTGGTGCTCGCCGGTTCGGGCGCCGCGTCCGGCCTGCCCTGGTACGCGATCCTGTGCCTGCCGGTCCTGTTCGCGGCCGGCATGTCGCTGCTCGACACCATCGACGGCTCGTTCATGAACTTCGCCTATGGCTGGGCCTTCTCCAAGCCGGTGCGCAAGGTCTACTACAACCTCACCATCACCGGCCTGTCCGTCGCCGTGGCGCTGCTCATCGGCACGGTCGAACTGCTGGGCCTGATCGCCGAGCAGGCGGACCTGCACGGTCCGTTCTGGGACTGGGTGTCCGGCCTCGACCTGAACGTCATCGGCTACGTCGTCGTAGGCCTGTTCGTGGCCACCTGGGCGGTGGCCCTGCTGGTGTGGAAGGCCGGCCGGATCGAGGAGAAGTGGACGAAGGGCCTGGCCGAGCCCGCCCCGGCCCCCGTTTCGGTGGCCGGGGAGAGCTGAACCGGGCCCCACGTGCCTACGCCTCGGGATACCGGCGCGGAGTCCAGACGATCTCCTCGCCGTCCCCACGCCGGACGGCCCGCGTCTGCGAGGACCCGACCAGCAGGATCGTGCGCATGTCGACCTCGGCCGGGTCCAGATCGGCCAGCCGCACGATCCGTACCCGCTCACCGGAGCCGCCCACGTCCCGTGCCATCACCACCGGGGTGTCCGGCGCTCGGTGCTCCAGCAGCAGCTCACGAGCCTTGCCCACCTGCCAGGTGCGGCTGCGGGACCCGGGGTTGTACAGGGCCAGCACCAGGTCGGCGGAGGCGGCCGCGCTCAGCCGCTCGGCGATGACCTCCCACGGCTTGAGCCGGTCGGAGAGCGAGAGGGCGGCGTAGTCGTGCCCGAGCGGGGCGCCCGCGCGGGCCGCCGCGGCGTTGGCGGCGGTCACACCCGGCAGCACCCGCACCGGGACGTCCGCGTACTCCTTCTGCGACGCGACCTCCAGAACGGCCGTCGCCATGGCGAAGACGCCCGGGTCGCCGCCCGAGACGACCGCGACCCGCCGCCCGCGCCGGGCCAGATCGAGGGCGAACTCGGCGCGCTCCGACTCGACCCGGTTGTCCGAGCCGTGCCGGACCTGCCCCGCCCGCTGCGGCACCCGGTCCAGATAGGTGGTGTAGCCGACCAGGTCGTCGGCGGCGGCCAGCGCACCCCGCGTCTCGGGCGTCAGCCACAGCGGACCGGCCGGCCCGGTCCCGACCACCACGACCTCGCCCCGTTCCCGGGCCTCGGGCCGCTCGGCGTCGACCTGGCTGGGCAGCACGGCCACCGAGAAGTACGGCACCGACTCCGCGTCCACGTCCGCCAGTTCGGCGAGCCGTTCCCCGGCCATGGTGGCCCGCTCGACATAGCGGGCCTCGCCGAGCCGCCCCGAACTCTCCAGCGCGCTGCGCACCTTGGTGAAGGTCCGCCCCAGCTTCATCACCACGGCCACATCGGTCGCGGCGAGCCGTGCGGTCAGCTCCTCCTCGGGCAGCGTGCCCGGCAGGATCGTCAGCACCTCCTCACCCTCGGCGAGCGGGGTGCCCAGCCGGGCGGCGGCGGCCGACACGGACGTGACGCCGGGGATGACCTCGGTGTCGTAGCGGTCGGTGAGCCGCTTGTGCATGTGCATGTAGGAGCCGTAGAAGAGCGGGTCGCCCTCGGCGAGGACCGCGACCGTCCGTCCCGCGTCCAGGTGCGCGGCGAGCCGGGCCGACGCCTCGGTGTAGAACTCCTCCATCGCGCCCTTGTAGCCGCCGGGGTGGTCGGTGGTCTCGGTCGTGACCGGGTAGACCAGCCGCTCCTCGATGTGGTCGGCGCGGATGTGCTTCGCCGCGATCGAGCGCGCGATGGAACGACCGTGCCGCGCACTGTGGTACGCGATCACGTCCGCCTCGGCGATGGCCTCCACGGCCCGTACGGTCATCAGGGACGGGTCACCGGGGCCGAGCCCCACCCCGTACAGCTTGCCGCTCACTCTTCCTCACTCGCGATCGCGTTGAGCGCGGCGGCGGCGATGGCACTGCCCCCGCGACGGCCGCGCACGACCAGGTGCTCCAGGCCCGACGGGTGCGCGGCCAGAGCGTCCTTGGACTCGGCGGCCCCGACGAAACCGACCGGGACGCCGATGACGGCGGCAGGCCGGGGCGCCCCCTCCTCGATCATCTCCAGCAGCCGGAACAGGGCGGTGGGCGCGTTGCCGACGGCGACGACCGAGCCCTCCAGCCGGTCCCGCCACAGCTCCAGCGCGGCGGCGCTGCGCGTGGTGCCCAGCTTCGCCGCGAGCTCCGGCACGGACGGGTCGGAGAGCGTGCACAGCACGTCGTTGTCGGCGGGCAGCCGCTTGCGCGTCACGCCGCTGGCCACCATCTGCACGTCGGTGAAGATGGGAGCGCCGGCGCGCAGGGCCTCGCGGGCGCGGGCGACGACGGCCGGGGTGTAGGCCACGTCCCGTACGAGGTCGACCATCCCGCAGGCGTGGATCATCCGGACCGTGACCTGGCTGACGTCGGCGGGCAGGGCCGCGAGGTCCGCCTCCGCGCGGATGGTGGCGAAGGACTGGCGGTAGATGGCCGGGCCGTCCTTCTCGTAGTCGTACGTGGTCACGGTGTTCTTCTCGCTACCTTCGGTCGTCGTAGGGGTCATGAGGTGATCGCCGCCAGGGCGGTGGCGAGTCGGGCGGGGTCGTCCATCGAGGCGGTCCGGGGTTTTTGGCCGCTCACGGCGGTGGAGAGCAGGTAGCCGCCTCCCGGAGCGGCGACCACGTCGACGCGGTCGCCCCGGGGGTGTCCGCAGCGGCGTTCGCACCCGGACCAGTACAAGGGGAGGCCGTTCGGCTCGATCGCGTCGAGGGCCTCGGCCGCGTCGGTCCGTACGTCCTCCCGTGACTTGGCGCATCCGGGCCTGCCGATACAGGCACCCACGCGGAGCCAGGGGGAGCCGGGGTCGGTGACCAGGCCGGTGGCGGCGAGGCGGGTGAGGGATTCGTCCGGGTCCGTTCCGTGTGTGGGAAGAACCACACCGCGCCACGGGGTGAGACGCAGTTCACCGGCGGCGACGTGCGTCAGTTCCCGCCACTGGTGCGCCGAGAGCCGTCCCAGCGGAACGTGCACGGAGAGGCCGGCACCGAGGACTCCCGGGGGCGGGCCTGCCGTGCGGCCGGTCGCCCGGTCCCGCCGCTCGTGCCGGATGCCCTCGGTCCGCAGCCGCCGACCGACCGCATCGAGCAACTCGTCGCCGGAAAGGGACAGTTCATCCACGCGCCAGACGCGGTCCCCGCTCGTCCGCGCCGCCTCCAGGAAGGCCTCCGCGGCCACCAGCGCGGCCCGGGCCGCTTCCGCGACACCGACGTGCAGCGCTTGCCCGGCCGCTCCGAGGGCGAGTTCCGCGACGCCGTCCGCCGTCGCCCGTACCGTCACATCGGCATCGAGCCCGGCCACGTCGCCGCGTCCGTCGTCGAGCGCGAACAGGAAACGTCCCGACAGGGCCCGCGCCGCCTCGCTCGCGCACAGCGCCGCGTCGAGGGCCGTCAGCCAGGGGCGTACGTCCAGCAGGCCCCGCCCGTCGAGACCGGACAGCGGCGAGGCCACGATGTTGCGCACTCGCTCGTGCCCGCGCGAGGGCAGCAGCCCGGCCGCGTCCAGCAACTCGGCCAGCTCCCCGGCGCATCCGTCGGGCAGACCCCGCACCTGCGCGTTGCCGCGCGAGGTCAGATGCAGGTCTCCGTCGCCCAGCCGCTCCGCCACGTCCACGAGCGTCCGCGCCTGCCGCACGGTCAGCACACCACCGGGAAGCCGGACGCGGGCCAGCGCTCCGTCGTCCGCCGCGTGCAGCCGCAGCGTCCCCGGACAGGCGTCACCGCGGTCTCGTGGGACCGCTGTGGCCTGGGTCGATGAGCGCGGGACAGCCGTGGACATGGCGGCGAGCATACCTACCATCACACCTGGTGTATGCCGTGCCCTCTTCCCCTGGCACTTACTATGATCGCGGCGGATCATCCGGTCCGCCATCGCCACGACGGCGACAGGGGAGGAAGCCGGTGTGAGTCCGGCGCGGTCCCGCCACTGTGAGTCCGGCCCTTGCGGCCGGGCGAGTCAGGAACTCCCTTCCCCGAGCGCTCGGCATCGCCCGAGCAGGGGAGACCCGTTTCGAACCACCCGGGGCGCGGACACCCCGAGGAAGGCCGACGCCGCATGATCCTTCTCCTGTCGACGTCCGACACCGATCTGCTGAGCGCCCGCGCGGCCGCGGGTCCGGTGTCCTACCGCTTCGCCAACCCCTCACGTCTCGCCCTCGACGATCTCCCCGGCCTTCTCGACGGGGTCGACCTGGTCGTGGTACGCCTCCTCGGCGGCATCCGGGCCTGGCAGGACGGCCTCGACCTGCTGCTGGCCGACGGCCGCCCGGTGGTCGTCCTCACCGGCGAACAGGCCCCGGACGCCCAGCTGATGGAAGCCTCCACCGTCCCCGTCGGCATCGCCGCCGAGGCGCACGCCTACCTCGCCCACGGCGGCCCGGCCAACCTGGAGCAGCTCGCCCGCTTCCTCTCCGACACGGTCCTGCTGACCGGCCACGGCTTCGAGGCACCGGCGGCGGCACCCAGCTGGGGCCCGCTGGAGCGCACGCCCCGCGACGGCGCCGACGGTCCGACCGTCGCCGTGCTCTACTACCGGGCCCACCACATGAGCGGCAACACCGCGTTCGTCGCCGCCCTGTGCGACGCGATCGAGGACGGGGGTGCCCGGGCCCTGCCCCTGTACGTCGCCTCCCTGCGCGCCCCCGAGCCCGAGCTCATCGAGGAACTCCGCGCCGCCGACGTGATCATCACCACGGTCCTCGCCGCGGGCGGCACCAAGCCCGCCGAGGCATCGGCCGGCGGTGACGACGAGTCCTGGGACGCCGGTGCGCTCACCGAGTTGGACGTCCCGATCCTCCAGGCCCTGTGCCTCACGGGTTCGCGTGCCGCCTGGGAGGAGAACGACGAGGGCGTCTCCCCGCTCGACGCGGCCAGCCAGATCGCCGTCCCCGAGTTCGACGGCCGCCTCATCACCGTCCCGTTCTCCTTCAAGGAGATCGACGAGGACGGCCTCCCGGCCTATGTCGCCGACCCCGAGCGCGCGGCCCGCGTCGCCGGAATCGCCGTACGCCACGCCCGGCTCCGCCACATCCGGCCCGCCGACAAGCGCCTCGCGCTGGTCCTCTCCGCCTACCCGACCAAGCACTCCCGCATCGGCAACGCGGTCGGCCTCGACACCCCCGCCAGCGCGGTGGCCCTGCTGCGGCGCCTGCGCGAGGAGGGCTACGACTTCGGCACGGACGCCGAGGTGCCGGGCCTGGCCTCCGGCGACGGCGACGAGCTGATCCGCGCGCTGATCGAGGCGGGCGGCCACGACCAGGACTGGCTCACCGAGGAGCAGCTGGCCCGCAACCCGGTGCGTATCCCGGCGGCCGACTACCGCCGCTGGTACGCCACGCTCCCCGAGGAACTGCGCACGGCGGTGGAGGAGCACTGGGGTCCGGCGCCGGGCGAGATGTTCGTCGACCGCAGCCGCAACCCGGAGGGCGACATCGTCCTCGCGGCCCTCCGCTTCGGCAACCTGCTGATCCTCATCCAGCCCCCGCGCGGCTTCGGCGAGAACCCCATCGCCATCTACCACGACCCGGACCTTCCGCCGTCCCACCACTACCTGGCCGCCTACCGCTGGATCGCCGCGCGTGCCGAGGACGGCGGTTTCGGCGCCGACGCGATGATCCACCTCGGCAAGCACGGCAACCTGGAGTGGCTGCCCGGCAAGAACGCCGGCCTGTCCGCCGCCTGCGGCCCCGACGCCGCCCTCGGCGACCTTCCCCTGATCTACCCGTTCCTGGTCAACGACCCCGGCGAGGGCACCCAGGCCAAGCGCCGCGTCCACGCCACCCTCGTCGACCACCTCGTACCGCCCATGGCCCGCGCCGACTCCTACGGCGACATCGCGCGCCTGGAGCAACTGCTCGACGAGTACGCCCAGATCTCGTCCATGGACCCCGCCAAGCTCCCGGCGATCCGCGCCCAGATCTGGACCCTCATCCAGGCCGCGAAGCTCGACCACGACCTCGGCATGGACGACCGCCCCGACGACGACGGCTTCGACGACTTCCTGCTCCACGTCGACGGCTGGCTCTGCGAGGTCAAGGACGCCCAGATCCGCGACGGTCTGCACGTCCTCGGCAACCCGCCCACCGGTGGCGACCACGTCAACCTGGTCCTAGCCGTCCTCCGGGCCCGCCAGATCTGGGGCGGCACCACGGCCCTGCCCGGCCTGCGCGAGGCGCTGGGCCTCGACGAGTCCGCCGCCACCCGCACGACCGCCGACGCGGCGGAGGAGAAGGCCCGCGCCCTGGTCCAGGCGATGGAGGACGCGGGCTGGGACCCGGCCGCCGTTCCCACCGAGCACGGCGAACAGGTCGCCGCCATCCTGGAGTTCGCGGCCCGCGAGGTCGTGCCGCGCCTCGCCGGGACCACCGCCGAGATCGACCACACGGTGCACGCGCTGGGCGGCGGCTTCGTCCCGGCCGGCCCGTCCGGCTCCCCACTGCGCGGCCTGGTCAACGTCCTGCCGACCGGCCGCAACTTCTACTCCGTCGACCCCAAGGCCGTCCCCTCCCGCCTCGCCTGGGAGACCGGCCAGGCCCTCGCGGACTCCCTGCTGGAGCGCTACCGCACCGACAACGGCGAATGGCCCACCTCCGTGGGGCTGTCGTTGTGGGGCACGAGCGCCATGCGCACGGCGGGCGACGATGTGGCCGAGGCCCTCGCCCTGCTCGGCATCCGCCCGGTCTGGGACGACGCCTCCCGCCGCGTGACCGGGCTGGAGCCCGTCCCCGCCGAGGAGCTGGGCCGCCCCCGCATCGACGTCACCCTGCGCATCTCGGGCTTCTTCCGGGACGCCTTCCCGCACACGATCGGGCTGCTGGACGACGCCGTACGCCTGGCGGCGTCGCTGGACGAGCCGGCCTCGGTGAACCACGTCCGGGCCCACGTCAAGGCCGACTTGGCCGAGCACGGGGACGAACGCCGCGCCACCACCCGTATCTTCGGCTCCCGCCCCGGCACCTACGGCGCCGGTCTGCTCCAGCTCATCGACTCCCGCGACTGGCGCACCGACGCCGACCTCGCCGAGGTCTACACCGTCTGGGGCGGCTACGCCTACGGCCGTGAACTCGACGGCCGCCCGGCCCGTGAGGAGATGGAGACGGCGTACAAGCGCATCGAGGTCGCCGCGAAGAACACGGACACGCGCGAGCACGACATCGCCGACTCCGACGACTACTTCCAGTACCACGGCGGCATGGTCGCCACGGTCCGCGCCCTGCGGGGCACGGCGCCCGAGGCGTACATCGGCGACTCGACCCGCCCCGAGACGGTCCGCACCCGCACCCTCGTCGAGGAGACCTCGCGCGTCTTCCGCGCCCGCGTGGTCAACCCCAAGTGGATCGAGGCGATGCGCCGCCACGGCTACAAGGGCGCCTTCGAACTGGCCGCCACGGTGGACTACCTGTTCGGCTACGACGCCACGACCGGCGTGATCGCCGACTGGATGTACGACAAGCTCACCGAGACCTACGTCCTGGACGAGACCAACCGCGAGTTCCTCCAGCAGGCCAACCCCTGGGCCCTGCACGGCATCGCCGAGCGGCTGCTGGAGGCCGAGTCGCGGGGGATGTGGGAGAAGCCCGACCCGGCGGTGCTGGAGGGGCTGCGGCAGGTGTACCTGGAGACGGAGGGGAACCTCGAGGGCGAGGACTGACCGCTCCGGCTCCGGGTTCTCGTTGCGACCGCCGGGTGCGGGACGTCGTCCCGCACCCCGGTCGAGCGCATCGCTCCCGTTCACCCCGCGACACGGCCATCCCCGCCGAGGCGCCCTACACCTCGATCTGTGAGCCCATGATGACCGTGCGGTCGCGGGGCAGGCCGAAGTACTCGGCGGCGTCGGCCGTGATGTAGGAGGTGGCGATGAACAGCCGCTTGCGCCAGGGCGCCATCGTCGGGGCCTTCCCGCGCCGGAGCTCGATCTTCGACAGGAAGTAGGACGCCTGGTCGATCTGCAGCGGCCCTTCGGTGTCGGCCGGGTCGAGCAGGGCCAGGGTGCCGGGCACGTCCGGTGTCTCCATGTAGCCGAACCGGGCGGTGACGTGGATGATCCCGTCGTCGGCGTACCCCAGGCCGTCGACGGCGATCCGCTGGTCGGCCCGGACCCGGGGCACGGGCTCGGTCCTGATGGCCAGGATCACGACATGGTCGTGCCGCACGTGGTTGTGCTCGACGTTGGCCACCATCGCCAGGGGCGCGGTCTCCTTCCCCCGGTTCAGGAAGACGGCCGTGCCGGGTGCCCGGACCGTCGGCTCCTGCCCCTCCCGGAGGTGTTCGATGAACTCGGGCAGCGGGCCTTCCTGGCGCGCCCGTTCCGCGGTGACCAGTTCCCGGCCGCGTTGCCAGGTCGTCATGACGGTGAACGCGGTGAGCCCGATCAGCAGCGGCAGCCACGCGCCGTGGACGAGCTTGGTCATGTTGGCCGCCACGAACAGCAGGTCCACGAAGAGGAGCACGCCCGCGCCGACGGCGAGCAGCCAGCGGGGTGTGCCCCACTTCGCGCGGGCGACGTAGAAGAACAGCAGGGTGGTGATGGTGATGGTGCCGGTGACCGCCATGCCGAACGCGTAGGCCAGCGCCTCGGAGGCGCGGAAGGCGAAGACCAGGGTGAGGACCGAGACCATCAGGAGCCAGTTGATCCAGGGGACGTAGATCTGGCCGATGGTGGATTCGGAGGTGTGCGCGATGCGCAGCCTCGGCAGATAGCCCAGCTGGGCCGCCTGGGAGGCGACCGAGTACGCGCCGGTGATGACCGCCTGGGAGGCGATCACGGTCGCGGCCGTGGCGAGCAGGACCATCGGCCAGCGTCCCCAGCCGGGCACGAGCAGGAAGAACGGGCTGCTGATGTTGTCCGCGTCGTCGAGGATCAGCGCGCCCTGGCCCAGATAGCTCAGAACGCAGGCGGGCAGGACGAGGAACAGCCAGCCCCGGGTGATCGCCCGGCGGCCGAAGTGCCCCATGTCGGCGTAGAGCGCCTCGGCCCCGGTGACCGCGAGGACGATCGCGGCCAGGGCGAAGAAGGCGGTACCCCAGTGGCCGAACAGGAAGCCCAACGCGTACGTCGGTGACAGCGCCTTGAGAATGTCCGGGTGGTCGGCGATGCCCACGACGCCGCACGCGCCGATGGCCACGAACCAGGCGATCATGATCGGGCCGAACACCCGGCCCACCGCCGCGGTTCCCCTGCGCTGCACCAGGAACAGAAGCACGATGATCACCGCGGTGATGGGCACGACCGCGTCTTCGAGTGACGGCTGGACGACCTTGAGGCCCTCGACCGCGGACAGCACCGAGATCGCCGGGGTGATCATGCTGTCGCCGAAGAACAGCGACGCACCGAAGATGCCGAGCGCGGCCAGTGCGGCGGCGGCCCGGCGCCCACGCTGTGAACTCAACCGTCGCAGCAGGGTGATCAACGCCATGATGCCGCCCTCGCCGTCGTTGTCGGCGCGCGTCGCCAGCAGCACATAGGTGACCGTGACGATGATCATCACCGACCAGAAAACCAGGGACACCACCCCGTACACGTTGTCCGTGCTGACCGGAACCGGGTGCGGGTCGCTCGGATTGAACACCGTCTGGAGGGTGTAGATCGGGCTGGTCCCGATGTCGCCGAAGACCACACCGAGAGCACCGATGACCACCGCGAGCCGCACCGTGTCGTGCGTACTCGCCCGACGGGCCTCGAGTGCCGGCGACGCGGACCCGTCCTCCGACGCGTTTCCCTGCCGGCGATCGGCCATGGTGCTCCTCCTCGTGCGGGCGGTCGAGCCGCGGACCCGGGGCATCGGGGCGGACGATACCGATCCCCTGGAGCAACCGCAGGTAGGGGCGCCGCGTCGTTTCGCGCGGCGTCCGGCGGCGGTGCCGGCCGGAGTCCCGGGCGAATCGCGTCCCGGGCGATTACCGGAAGGCTTGTCGGTCGACCTTCGGCCGTTGTCGGGTGACAATACTTGCCGGAATCAAATCGGGGGCCGGCCGGGCCATACGATGAGACCGTTCGTGGCTGCCGGTGGGGGCGAGAGTTCCGGCAGTTGACGGCAGGTCCGCATGTCGGTGCGAATGCCGCGGGGCGTTCGGGGAGAGGGAGAGCATGGACAAGGCGGGTACCGCGATCCAGGAGCCGAGCGCAGTGCCGGGGGAGCCGGAGCTACGGCGGTTGCTGGCCGGGCTGACGGCGGTACGCGACGGCGACTTCGGCACCCGGCTGCCGGAAGAGGCCGGCGGCCTGCTCGGCGAGATCGCGTCCGTGTTCAACGGCATGGTCGACCAGTTGTCGCTGTTCACCTCCGAGGTGACCCGGGTGGCACGCGAGGTCGGTACCGAGGGCACGCTGGGCGGCCAGGCCCAGGTACCCGGGGTTTCCGGAACCTGGGCCGACCTGACCGACTCGGTCAACGCCATGGCCGGCAACTTGACCACCCAGGTGCGTGACATCGCCCAGGTGGCCACCGCCGTCGCCAAGGGCGACCTGTCGCAGAAGATCGACGTCGACGCCCGGGGCGAGATTCTGGAGTTGAAGAACACCATCAACACGATGGTCGATCAGCTTTCGGCGTTCGCGGACGAGGTCACGCGTGTGGCGCGGGAGGTGGGGACCGAGGGCCGGCTGGGCGGGCAGGCCGATGTCAAGGGTGTGCGGGGTACCTGGCGGGACCTGACGGACTCGGTGAACTTCATGGCGGGGAACCTGACCGGTCAGGTGCGCTCCATCGCCCAGGTGGCCACCGCGGTCGCCAAGGGGGATCTGTCCCAGAAGATCACCGTCGACGCCCGGGGCGAGATTCTGGAGTTGAAGAACACCATCAACACGATGGTCGATCAGCTTTCGGCGTTCGCGGACGAGGTCACGCGTGTGGCGCGGGAGGTGGGGACCGAGGGCCGGCTGGGCGGGCAGGCCGATGTCAAGGGTGTGCGGGGTACCTGGCGGGACCTGACGGACTCGGTGAACTTCATGGCGGACAACCTGACCGCCCAGGTCCGCTCCATCGCCGAGGTGACCACGGCCGTGGCACAGGGCGATCTGTCGCAGAAGATCCGCGTGGACGCGCGGGGCGAGATCCTGAAGTTGAAGGAGACCATCAACACGATGGTCGACCAGCTGTCGTCCTTCGCCGACGAGGTCACCAGGGTCTCCAGGGAGGTCGGCACCGAGGGCAACCTCGGCGGCCAGGCCACCGTGCGCGGAGTGTCGGGCACCTGGAAGGACCTCACCGACAACGTCAACGTGATGGCCTCCAACCTGACCGGGCAGGTCCGCTCCATCGCCCAGGTGGCCACGGCCGTGGCCCGCGGTGACCTGTCACAGAAGATCACTGTGGAGGCCAAGGGCGAGGTCGCCGCGCTGGCCGGCACGATCAACACGATGGTCGACACCCTGTCCGCCTTCGCCGACGAGGTGACCCGCGTGGCCCGGGAGGTCGGCACCGAGGGACGCCTCGGAGGCCAGGCCCATGTGCCCAACGTCGCCGGCACGTGGAAGGACCTCACCGACAACGTCAACTCGATGGCGAACAACCTGACCGGGCAGGTCCGCAACATCGCGCTGGTGACCACGGCTGTCGCCAACGGCGACCTGTCCAAGAAGATCGACGTCGACGCGCGCGGCGAGATCCTGGAACTCAAGACCACGATCAACACGATGGTCGACCAACTGTCCTCGTTCGCCGCCGAGGTCACCCGCGTGGCGCGGGAGGTGGGCAGCGAGGGCCGGCTCGGTGGTCAGGCCGAGGTCGAAGGTGTCTCGGGTACCTGGAAGCGGCTCACCGAGAACGTGAACGAACTGGCCGGCAACCTGACCCGGCAGGTGCGGGCGATCGCCGAGGTGGCCAGTGCCGTCGCCGAGGGCGACCTCACCCGGTCGATCACGGTGGACGCCTCCGGCGAGGTGGCCGAGCTCAAGGACAACATCAACGCGATGGTGGAGTCCCTGCGGGACACGACGCAGGCGAACCAGGAACAGGACTGGCTGAAGTCCAACCTGGCCCGGGTGTCCTCCCTCATGCAGGGGCACCGGGACCTGGACGTCGTGGCCGAGCTCATCATGGACGAGCTGACGCCGCTGGTCTCCGCGCAGTACGGGGCGTTCTACCTGGCCGAGGAGACCGGTACCGGCGTGGAGCTGCGGCTCATCGGCTCCTACGGCTACCCCGCCGACGGCGACCGCCTCGAGCGCATCCCCCTCGGGCACACCCTGATCGGCCAGGCGGCACGCAGCCGCCGCACCATCACCGTGGACGAGCTCCCGGCCGACTACGTGACCATCTCGTCCGGGCTCGGCAGGACGACTCCGACCTCGTTGACGGTGCTGCCCCTCACCGTCGAGGAACAGGTGCTCGGCGTCATCGAGCTGGCCTCGGTCACCCGGTTCACCCAGATCCACCAGGACTTCCTTGAGCAGCTCAGGGAGACCATCGGCGTCAACGTCAACACCATCCTCGCCAACGCCCGCACCGACGAACTGCTCGGCGAGTCCCAGCGGCTGGCCGAGGAACTGCGGGTCCGCTCCGACGAGTTGCAGGTCCGCCAGGGCGAGCTGCAGCGGTCCAACGCGGAGCTGGAGGAGAAGGCCACCCTGCTGGCCACGCAGAACCGGGACATCGAGGCGAAGAACCTGCAGATCGAACAGGCCCGCCAAGAGCTGGAGGACCGGGCCAAGCAACTGTCGCTGGCCTCGAAGTACAAGTCGGAGTTCCTGGCCAACATGAGCCACGAACTGCGCACCCCGCTGAACAGCCTGCTCATCCTCGCCCAGTTGCTCGCCCAGAACCCCTCCCGGAACCTGACGCCGAAGCAGGTGGAGTACGCGGGCATCATCCACTCCGCCGGCTCCGACCTGCTGCAGCTCATCAACGACATCCTCGACCTGTCGAAGGTCGAGGCGGGGAAGATGGACATCGCCCCGGAACGCGTGCCGCTGCGGCGCCTCCTGGACTACGTCGAGGCCACCTTCCGGCCGATGACCACCCAGAAGGGCCTGACCTTCGCCATCACCAGGGCTCCGGGCGCGCCCGCCGACCTGGTCACGGACGACGCGCGGTTGCGCCAGGTGCTGCGCAATCTGCTGTCCAACGCGGTGAAGTTCACCGAGCGAGGCGGCGTCGAGCTGCGCATCGAGCCGGCGGCCGACGACGATGTACCCGAGATCGTGTACCGCGGCGGCCCCGTGGTGGCCTTCCGTGTCGAGGACACGGGCATCGGCATTCCCGAACAGCAGCTGGAGACCATCTTCGGCGCCTTCCAGCAGGCGGACGGCACCATGAGCCGCAAGTACGGGGGCACCGGTCTGGGCCTGTCCATCACCCGGGAGATCGCCCACCTGCTGGGCGGCGCGGTGACCGTGGACAGCAATCCGGGGCAGGGCAGCACCTTCACGCTCTATCTTCCGGTGGCGCGCGCCGACTTCGAGGAGCTCTCCGCCGCACCGCGGCTGGACGGAACGCAGGACGACGACAGCGCCGTCGAGCCGGCCGAGGGCCGGCGCCCGGGTACGGCTCCCGCACTCCCGGTGCCGCACACGCGGCGGCTGCTGATCGTCGAGGAGCGCGTGCGCGGGCTGCTCTCCGTGGTCGCGGAGAGCGCCGTCGCCGACCTGGACCACAGCCGTGCCGCGCGGGATCAGCATGACGCCGTGGAGATCGTCACCGCGATGGACGCCCAGGAGGCGGCCTCCGCCCTGGCCGCCGGTCCGTGCCACTGCGTCGTCCTCAGCATGGATCTGCCCGACGGCGAGGGCCCGCGGCTGCTCGAGGCCGTGGACGGTGACACCGCGCTGGCCACCGTTCCGGTCCTCGTCCACAACAACCACCGTCCGAGCGCGGCTCAGGAGGCCGCCCTGCAGGCCCGGGCGGACAACCGCCCCCTGGAGGTGCTGTCGAGCCTGGACGAGCTGAAGGAACGGATCACCCTGCACCTGTCGGCCGAGCAACCCGGGGACGTGGTGCCGCTCGTCCGGATGGAGGAGAGCCTGGGCACGGCGCCGGAGGTCGACATCACCCTGGCGGGACACACGGTGCTCGTCGTCGACGACGACGCCCGCAACCTCTTCGCCCTCAGCGGCATCCTCGAACTGCACGGCCTGCGGGTGCTGCACGCGGAGAACGGCCGCAAGAGCATCGACATCCTCACCGCGCACCCCGAGATCCGTCTCGTGCTGATGGACGTGATGATGCCGGAGATGGACGGGTACGCCGCGACCGCCGAGATCAGGAAGATGCCCGAGTACCGGGGCCTGCCGATCGTCGCGGTCACCGCCAAGGCCATGCCGGGCGACCGGGAGAAGAGCCTGGCGGCCGGCGCCAGCGACTACGTGACGAAGCCCGTCGACGCGAACGACCTCATCGCCTGCGTGCGGCACTGGCTGTCCGCGTGACGCCGAAACCCACCGACATCACGACGCCTCCCACACGGTGTGCGGGTCAGAAGGAGCAAGCGTCCACGTGAGCAACACCGATCTGTCCGGGGATCCCTTGGACGATGAGCCGCGACGGCACGGCGCCGCGGCGGGCCCCTCGGCCGACGAGCCCACCGAGGGTGACGGCATCCCGGTCGCCGAGCCGCCCGGCGGACCGCTGACCTCTCCGGTCGGCCGGCTGGCCGTCACGGTGGAACGCCTGCGCCACGAGGTCCAAGCGGCGCACGCAGCGGCCGATGGACGCGCCCTCATGGATCTCGCCAAGGGCGTGCTCGTCGAGCGCCTGCACTGCGGTCCCGCCGAAGCCGCCCGGCAACTGTCCGAACTCGCCGAACAGTCGGCGATGACCCCTCTCGAGCTGGCCGTCGACATCATCAACCAGGCGGCACACGACCGTCTGACCGAAGTCGCGGTCGACTTCGCCACGGCGGTCCGGGGCACCCCACCCGCCATCCCACCCACCGTGTCCGCCGCCGTACGCCTGCGCACGGCGGAATGCAGTGCCCTGGCCGCCGAGGACACCCAGGCGGTCGCCGACTCCCTCTTGCAGCACGCGCTGGAACCGCTCGGGGCGACCGGCGTGGCGATCTGGGCGGCCGGCGCCGACGGCTCCCTGACGCTCGCGGGCAGCTCCGGGTTTCCCGAGGGCGAGGCGGAGCGCTGGCGCTATGTGCCGCCGGGCGTGGCGACCGTCGCCCGCACCGCGCTGACCGAGCGCAGGCCCGAGTGGATTCGATCCCTGGCAGCCGGGCCTCCGTCCATCGGCCGCACCCACCACCCCGACGGAGGAAGGGTCGCCGTCCCCACCGGCGTGGGCGGACGGATCCACGGCGTGCTCGAGATCTGCTGGCCGGCCCCGCTGGCCGCGCAACCGCCCGTCGTCGTCCGCCAGTTCGAAGCCCTCGCGGAACTGTGCGCCCACACCCTGGAGATCCACTCACCCTCCGCTTCCACGACGCCCGACGGCTCTCCGCCCAGGACCGTCCTGTCGGAACTGGCGGACCTGGCCGACTCGCTGTACGACCCCGCGCTGGTGCTCATCCCCCAAGTGGACGACACCGGACATCTCACCGATTTCCGTATCCACCACGTCAACCAGAGCTTCCGCGACCCCGCGGGGCGCCCCCGCAGCACCGTCGACGGCGCCCTGCTGCTGGAGGCCTATCCCCTGGCCGCGGACGAGAGCGGCCTCTTCAGCCACCTGGAACGGGTCTACGCCACGGGCGAGCCGTTCCGGGCCGGCCACATGACACTCACCGCGCTCGTGGACCAGGTGCCGCTGTCCTCCGTCGCCGAGGTCAGCATGACCCGGCACGGCGACAGCGTGCTGCTGATCTGGCGGATCGAGGACGAGATGGCACGCCTGGCCAATCTGCTCGAGCACGCCCAACGCCTCGGCCGGATCGGCGGTTTCGAGGAGAACTTCGTCACCGGCGAGATCACCTGGAACAGCCAGCTGTTCGCCCTCTACGGCAGGGCCGAGTCCGACGGGCCCGCCCCCGTCGAGGACCTGCGGGCCCACGCCCACCCGGACGACGCCGTCGCCATCGGCCGCTTCCTGCGGACCGTACTGCACCACCGCAAGCCGGCGTCGGCGGCCTTCCGCCTGCTGCGCCCGGACGGGGTGACGCGCCACATCAGGGTGGTCGCCGAACCCGTCGTGGACATCGACGACAGCCTGCTCGCCGTGCGGGGCGCCTACCAGGACGTCTCGGCGCAGCACTGGACGGAGGTCGCCCTCGCCGCCACCCGCGACCAACTCGCCCACACCGAACAGCAGTCCGCGGAGCGGAACCGGCTGGCCCTGCAACTGCAACAGGCCATCATGCCCTCCACGGCAGCACCCCTGGACGCGCCGGGACTGCGCACGGCCGTGCGCTACCGGCCCGCCGAGACCGATCACCTCGTGGGCGGCGACTGGTACGACGCCGTGGTCCTGCCCTCGAAGCACATCCTGCTGAGCGTCGGGGACGTCGCCGGGCACGGCATCGAGGCGGCCACCAGCATGGTCGTGCTCCGCAACGCCCTGCGCGGTCTGGCCGTCACCGGAGCGGGCCCGGCCCAACTGCTGTCCTGGCTGAACAGCGTCGCCCACCACCTCTCCGACTCGGTGACGGCGACCGCGGTCTGCGCGCTGTACGACCCCTCCTCCCGTGTCCTGCGCTGGGCCCGCGCCGGGCATCTGCCGCCGGTTCTCGTACGGGACGGACAGGCGACGACCCTGCCCCTGCTCAAGGGGCTGCTGCTCGGCGCGGCGTCGGACATCACCTACCAGGAGGCCGAGATGCGGCTGGAGGTCGGCGACACCTTGCTGATGTACACCGACGGACTGGTGGAACGCAGGGACCGCTCCATGGAGGAGTCCCTGAAGCACCTCCTGATGACCGCCAGCGCCAAGAAGACCACCCTCGACCAGCGCCTCGACCATCTGCTCACCTACAGCAGATCCGACACGGACGACGACACCTGCATCATCAGCATCGAAGTCATGTAGATCGACGTCATGCGGGCGGCCTCAGGCCGTCGTGGATGAGCGGCGCTCCCAGAACGTGTGCCCCGGCCAGCGTCGCTCCTGGGCGTAGGTCTCGGCGTGATGCCGCTCGTAGGCGTCCGTGATCCCCTCGAGGAACCGGGAGTAGTCGTCGAGGGCGGCCGTCTGGCCGGACAGGCACAGGTCGACGGTTCGGCCGGCGCGGGCTCCGGTGTGCAGGGCGGTGAGGAGGCCCTGGGAGGACAGCGGGTCGAAGGCGAGGGCGGCGTCTCCGGCGGCGATCCAGCCGGGGCCCGCCGCCGGGCACAGACGCAGCCCGTGGGCCGCGGTCCAGCGTGGCGCCGGGGCATGGGCCGGGTCGTAGCCGTCGAGGCGGGTACGGACGTGGCGGGTGTCCCCGATCGCGCCGAGGAAGCCCTCGGTGGTGCGCAGGGCGGAGTGGGTCAGGTCGGTGTCGGTGAGGTGCGCGACCAGCCGTCCCGCCGGAACCCTGGCCGTGTACCACCAGCCGCCTGGGACCGCCTCGACGAGCGTGCGGAGCTCGGTGTCCTCGGTGCGCCGGCCGGGGAGCCGTCGCCCGAACAACGCGTACACGGCGACGAGCCGGTCTTGCTTGCGGCGCCGGCCCCGCCGGCGGCCGATCACGGCGCGACGGCCGGTGGCGTCCACGACCCACTCGCAGCGCACCTCTTCGAGCCGGCCGCCTTCGCGGAGCAGTACGCGCCGGTCGCCCGGGTGCGGGGGACGGGGTGGCGGCGGCGCGGCCTCGGCCCGGCGCACTTCGGCGCCGGCGGACTCGGCGGCGCCGCGCAGAAACGCGTCGAACCCGCTTCGATCGAGGTGCCAGCCGTGCCCGTGCGGGTCGTGGAGGTGGCTGCGGCCGTGGAGGGTCTCCGATCCCCAGGAGGCGTAGGTCCCCACGCATCGCAGGTGAGGCCCCGCGGCGAACTCGTCCCACAGGCCCAGATCGTGCAGCAGCGGTCCGGCCGCCGGCAGGAGGGTCTCGCCGATCCGGGACAAGGAGGACCGGGGACCGTCCGTGCCCGGGTCGACGAGCAGGACGCGACGGCCGGCCCGCGCCAGGACCAGCGCCGCGACGGCGCCCGCCGGACCGCCTCCGGCCACGACCACCTCGAAGGTCACCGCTCGTCCGGGAAGCGCTCGACCTTCTCGAAGTAACCCGCCATCACCTGCTCTTCGGGTACGTCCGTCTGGGCGAGGGCCGCGGCCACGACGCCGTCGCCCGAGTCCGCCGCCTCC
This sequence comes from Streptomyces purpurascens, assembly GCF_045040895.1. Taxonomy (NCBI): domain Bacteria; kingdom Bacillati; phylum Actinomycetota; class Actinomycetes; order Kitasatosporales; family Streptomycetaceae; genus Streptomyces; species Streptomyces purpurascens. Next base: position 8,826,589 of record NZ_CP108341.1, read on the forward strand.
GGCACATGCAGGCACCGCAGATTCCGCAGAGCGGGCGGAGGCTGCTCCGGATGGAAGCTCACCGCGGTCTCCACGAACATCGTCGTGGGCAGCTCCGGGTCGTCCGAGGCACCCGTGCGGCGTTCGACGAGTCCGAGTTTGCCGAAGTCCTTGACCATGGCGTTCATCTGCTCGATGCGGTCCGGCGGCAGCCATCTGTCCCACACGGCCCGGCGCTCGAAGGCGGTCCGGCGTTCCTCCGCCGGGCCGCCGGGGGCGATCGCCTTCTCGTAGTCCTGCTCCGTGAGGACGTGGTTGGGCACCCGGGCGGGCCAGAAGGTGGGCAGGTAGGGGTCGTAGCGCGGGCCGTACCCGAGGTAGTAGCCGGAGCGGCAGCGGGCGGTGTCGGTCTGCCAGGGCACCGCCATCCAGCGCGTGAGATCGCCCGGGCCCTGCCCGTACAGGGGACCGCCGGCGCCGAGCGCCGTCTGCGGAGTCAGCATCGCGCCGTAGTCGGGCTCGGGCGTGCCGGGATCGCGGTGCCGTACCCGGAACGGTGCCGCGTACAGGGTGCTGTGGCGCATCGGCCAGGACATCTCGCACCCCGGGTGGAACGCGTCGGCCAGACAGAACGACAGGGCCGCGCGGTCGAGCATGCCAGGCCGCTCTCTCAGCGGCACCGCGTCGAGGTTCTCGGGCGGCACCGCCGAAGGGTCGTGGTCGGCGACGAAGTCCCCCGCGGCCCATCGGGCCAGCGAACGGTACTGCAACGAGGTCAGCGTCAGATGCTGCCGCGGGTAGACCGGCCGCACACTCATCGTGTCGCCGTAGAGCGGCGGCCAGGGCACCGGCGAGAGCCCGTCGCGGTCGAGGTCCCGCATCGTGGCCCAGATCTGCTGTCGCAACTCCGCGTTGCGCGGCCCGGGGTCGGCCAGCCTGGCGAGCCGCCCGGGTGCCAGGAAGTGCTCCCGCCCGCCGTGCCCGAACAGCGCGGCGATCCCTCGATTGACCCACTGGAGGTCGCACAGACGCCGCAGGATCGGCAGGACGTCACGGGTGAAGGAGACCTTGTCCGGCGGTGGCAGGCTGCCGGCCGAGACGAAGACGTCACGCATCAGGTCGTACATCGTGCGTACGGACGTCAGCTCCGGCGCGAAGTTCGGCGGGGCCACCACCACCCAGGCCGGTTCGACGGGAACGGAACGGCCGTCGACGCGCACCATCGCGCTCACCGGCCCGTCGGAGATGTCGTCGTGCCAGCCGTCGTTGTTGGCGAAGTGCGTGGCCTGAGCGTGGTCCACCGAGGCCGAGACGCCGTGTCCGCCGAGGAACAACAGCCGGCCGACGGCGTCGGTGCGCACCTCGCCCAGCTGGACGGGCTTGCCGAGGAAGCGGCCCGTGTCGAACCGGTACTCGGGCCGGCCCAGGCGGTCGCGGCCCCGGATCGAGCGCGGACCGGGGTCGATGACCAGCTTGCCGCGCTCCGCGGGCGGCACCTTGGGATTGCGGGGCGTGGTGGTGGGCGCGGCCGTGGCTTCGGGGATGTCCAGGGCGAGCTGGAACTGGTACCAGGCGGCCTTCTTGTTGGCCACCCGCACGGTCCACCGGATGTCCGCGTTGTCCGCGGTCAGCTCGGCGACCGGTTCCCCGGCGGCGTTGTAGCCGTAGACGCGGAAGCGCGCCGCCTGCCGCTTCAGGGCGCCGGTCGCGTCCTTGTACGAGCCGGTGGGGAGCGGGGGAGGGGCGTCCACCTCCGGTGCGAGGAAGAACTCGTCCGCGCTGTCGCCGACCCGCGCCACTCCGATGGCGGGATGGATCGCGGCCCGCACGATCCGGGTGTCACGCCCGTGGGGTTCGGTGGACGGCGGCCGTGCGGGACCCGGTTCCGCGACCGGAACGCCGTTCGCGTCGCGGCGTCGTGCGGCCGACGCCCGGTACACGACCTTGCGGGCGTCGGCCACACTGCCGACCGGCCGGTGCTCGGCCAGGCAGTGCCAGGGGTTGTAGGCCAGGTTCTCGCCGTAGGCGTCCTGACCGCGCGCCCGGACATCCTGCTGATGCAGAGTCAGCCGCGCCACGCGGACCGGTGCGCTCAGCGACTCCTCCCAGCGCACGGTGGCACGGTCCAGAGGCATCCGGTCCGGGTCCGTGCGGAACTGCACCATCAGGTCGAAGGCGGCCTCGCCCGCGGCCAGCCGGTGCCGCAGATCTCCCCGCATGAAGGAGGGGTCCTCGTCCGGGGGTGCCGCCTGCGGGTCACCGGGCGGGCAGGAGACCGGTGCGAGCACGTACTTCACATGGCGGTCGGCCCCGAACGCGTACGGCAGCACGCCCCAGTACCTGGCCGTCAGCGTGCTCTCCTCGGGCTTGCGCATGGCCAGCAGGATGCTGCGGGTCTCCGGATGCGCGTTCTGGTACGCCACCGGGTCCTGCTGGAACTCGCACATGTCCCGGGCGGTGTCGACGAAGAACACGTCATGGTTCTGCAGAATGAGATCCTGCGTGTCCGTCTGGCCCTCGTCCTCCAGCAGCTTCGGGCCGGGAACGCCGAACAGCTTGATACCCATGCCGAGGGTCCGGCGGAAGTCCGGACGGTCCGGCAGGATGTCGCTGGAGAATCGAACCCAGGCGGTCAGACCGTCCTGCTGGTCCCGGGCGGCCTTGAGGAATCCGATACAGAGGTCCGGCGGCAGATCGGGGGCGACCGTGAGCACTCCTCGGGCGGTGCCGTGGTACTTGACGAAGACCGGCCGCAGCACCGGGTCCTGGCCCTGGGAGATCCGCTGCCCCATGCGCTTGTCCACGAATTCGGCCACGATGCCGGCGATCGGCTCGGCCGCGCAGTCGGCCAGGGGTCGCGAGGAGTTCTGGGGCTGGTCGGCTGTCCCGGACATGGGCGCGCTCTCCCGCTGGTCTGGCTGATTCGGCGTTCGTTCCCTGCTCATAGGTGGAACAAGTCCGCAGAAAATATGCCTAAGTCGCTCGTTCGGCGTAGTGCTCCGCCCTCGTGTGACACGCGCCATAGACACGCTCAGGAACTCACCTGACGGCCCGTCCGACCACTGAACCGTGCGGCGCGATCCGAGCGACGTCGTACGACGTGACCTGGAGACGCGGTTGATGAACGAGGCCCAGCAGTCCCCTTCGAGCGGCGTGGGCGAGGGCCTGCGGAAAGCGGCGCCTCCGCCCGCGCTCTGCGGCTTCCTTCTGCTGCTGGTTCTGATCTTCGCGGTGTCCTGTGCCGTGGGCGTCGGCGCCGGCCCTGTCGCACCCGGGATGCACGGTGACAGCACGAGCCGCGACGGCGGCGACCCGGGCGGTGGCGGGGGCATGGGAGACATGGACGGCATGCAGGGGGGACACGGCTGATGGGGGCTGAACCAGGGGCGGTGCTGGTGACGACCGACCTGACCGTCGGCGGCATGACCTGCGCGGCCTGTGTGACCCGGGTCGAGAAGAAGCTCGGCAAGCTGGACGGGGTCACCGCGACAGTCAATCTGGCCACCGGCATGGCGCGCGTGAGCCATCCGGCGGACATCGGTCCGGAGGAACTCGTCGCCACCGTCGAGAAGGCCGGCTACACCGCCGCCCTGCCCGAGCCGCCCACGGCGGAGGAGCCGGCGGACGATGACGGCGACGATGACGAGGGCACACGGCGGGAACGGAACCGCTTGGTCGTCACCGCCCTGCTCGCGTTGCCCGTGCTGGTCCTGTCCATGGCGCCCGCGCTGCAGTTCCGCAACTGGCAGTGGCTGTGCTTCGCACTCACCGCGCCCGTGGCCGTGTGGGGTGCCTGGCCCTTCCATGTGCGGGCGGTCCGGGGGCTGCGGCACTCGGCGGCGACGATGGACACGCTCGTGTCGCTGGGCGTGGTGGCGTCCTTCGCCTGGTCGGCGTACGCGCTCTTTCTCGGGGGCGCGGGCGATCCCTGGATGCGGATGCCGTTCACCCTCGTACCCACCGCCTCGGACGGCGTCGCGCACCTCTACCTCGAAGCGGCCGTGGGCGTACCGCTGTTCGTGCTCGCCGGGCGGTTCCTGGAGGCACGGGCGCGGCACGGGACGGGGGAGGCGCTGCGATCGCTGGCCAGGCTCGCGGCCAAGGAGGTCTCCGTCCGGGCGGACGACGGCTCGGAACGGCTCATCGCGATCGAGGAGTTGAGAGCCGGACAGGTCTTCCTCGTGCGGCCGGGCGAGCGGGTGGCCACCGACGGGCAGGTGACGGAGGGCAGTTCGGCCGTGGATCTGTCCCTGGTCACCGGCGAGAGCGAGCCCCTGGAAGTCGGACCGGGATCAGCGGTGGTGGGCGGCGCCGTCAACGCCGGAGGACTGCTGCTCGTACGCGCCACGGCCGTCGGTGCCGACACACAACTCGCCCGGATCACCCGGCTGGTGACCGAGGCACAGGCCGGTAAGGCACGCGCCCAGCGGCTGGCCGACTCGGTGGCCGGGGTGTTCGTGCCGGTCGTGCTCGCTCTGGCCGTCACCGCGCTCGGGTTCTGGCTGGGCGCCGGTGCCGATCCGCAGGCCGCGCTCACCGCCTGCGTCGCGGTCCTGGTGGTCGCCTGCCCGTGCGCGCTGGGCCTCGCCACACCGACCGCGCTGATGGCCGCGACCGGCCGGGGCGCTCAGCTGGGCGTTCTGGTCACCGGCCCGCAGGCCCTGGAGGGGCTTCAGCATCTCGACGCCGTCGTGCTCGACAAGACCGGCACCCTCACCACCGGACACATGACCGTCGCCCGGGTCACGGCCGTACCCGACGGGCTCGGGAGGGCGGCGGTACTGCGGCTGGCGGGAGCGGTGGAACAGGGGTCGGAGCATCCTCTGGGGCGGGCCGTCTGTGCCTACGCGCGGCGGGAGCAGGGCGAGCAGAGGCTGCCGGACGTCAGCGAGTTCAGCGCGCTGCCGGGGCGCGGAGTGCGGGGGCGCGTCGAAGGGCGGCTGGTCGAAGTCCTCGCCCCCGACGACGACCTGCCCGGCGAACTGGTGGATGCCCTGGACGGGGCCGAGGCCGCCGCTCGTACGCCTGTGATGGTCCGCGTGGACGGCACGGCCGAGGCCCTGATCGAGGTCGGGGACGTCCTGCGGCCCGGCAGCTACCGGGCCGTGGACCGGCTGCGGCGCCTCGGCATACGGCCGGTGCTGGCCACCGGTGACCGTGAGGCGCCCGCCCGGGCCGTCGCACAGGCGCTCGGCATCGAGGAGGTGCACGCCCGCTGCACCCCCGAGGACAAGGCATCTCTTGTACGGGACGTGAAGGAGCAGGGGTACCGGGTCGCGGTCGTCGGTGACGGGGTGAACGACGCGGCCGCGCTGGCGGGTGCGGATCTGGGCATCGCCATGGGCGGCGGCACGGACGTGGCGGTCGGCGCCGCCGACGTCACGCTCGTGCGCGGCGACATCGAGGCCCTGGCGGACGCGGTCCGGCTCGCCCGGCGCACGCTGGTCACGATCCGCGCCAACCTGGTGTGGGCCTTCGGCTACAACGTCGTCACCGTCCCGCTCGCCATGGTGGGCCTGCTGAACCCGATGCTCGCCGCCGCGGCGATGTCGGCCAGTTCGGTGCTGGTCGTCGCCAACAGCCTTCGGCTGCGCGCCTGGCAGCCCTCGCCCTCGACCTCCCCCGCCGCCCGGAGGCATACCCGATGAGCGGACAGCGCCCCTGGCGCCCGACCCGCCGCCGGCTCGCCGACACCCTGCTCGCCGCGGTCGCGCCCGTCGCCGCGTGCGGGCTCGCCCTCGGCGGACTGAGTGTCTGGACCGCCTTCGGCAACGCCGGCGCCCCGGCCTCGATCACGGTCACCGACGGCAAGGTGTTCGCGCCCACCGGTGCCACCCCGGACACGGCGGCCTTCTTCCGCATCACCAACAGCGGAGGCGCGCCGGACCGGCTGCTGAAGGTGACGACCGCCGAGACCGGCGACCGCGGGCCCACTCTGAGCCGTCACGTCATGACCGGCTCCAACACCGCCTCCGACCGGACGGTGTCCTCGGTCGGAATCCCGGCCGGGCGGAGCCTCGCGATGTCACCGGCGAGCCTCGACGTGATCGTGCCGGTGAGAAAGGGCTGGCAGCCCGGTGACCTCGTCGCCTTAACGCTGCACTTCGAACGCAGCGGAGCTGTGAAGACCCTCGCGGTGGTGGTCCGTCCGGGCCAGGACAGGGGGTGAGCAGCCCTCATGACTGCCGGGTGGTGTGCGCGCACGGTGCGGGCCGCGGTGTTCGCGGCCGTCTGCGTGCTGCTCGCCGCCCTCGGGCACGTAGTGATGTCGGGCTCCACCGTGCCGGGGTGGACGCGGGCCGCCGGGTTCGCCGTCACGTGCGGCGTCGGCTGGGTACTGGCGTGCCGTGAACGGGGCTTCGCGCTCGTCGTGTCCGTGGCCGTCGTCGCCCAGGGGGCGCTCCACTCGGCCTTCTCGTGGGGCCAGTCGACGGCGGCGGGCTCTGGCACGGGTGCCGGGGCGCCGCCGCACATGGGCGGCACGCACATGGACTCGATGCACATGGGGTCCATGCACATGGGGTCCATGGACATGGGGTCCATGGACGTGGGCCACGCGGCGCACGCCGAGCATCTGGGCCACATGGCCCACGGCACTGGCGACACGTCATCGCTCGGCATGCTCGCCGCCCACCTGCTGGCCGCTCTGCTGACCGGTGTGTGGCTGGCGTTCGGCGAGCAGGCCGCGTTCCGTCTTCTGCGGGCCGTCGCGGGCCGGCTCGCCGCTCCGCTGCGGCTGCCCCCGCTGCTGCCCGCCCCGCCACGTCGACCCAGCCTCCGGCCGACGCGCGAGCGCGCGGAGCGGCTCCCTCGTCCGACCTTCGCCTACACGATCACCTCTCGGGGGCCTCCGGCCGGGACCGCTGTCCGCTGAGACAGCCGGATCCATCCCACCACCGTCCCGGGACCCTGCGGCCGTGGCGCGTTCACCCGTGCCGCCTTGCCGAACCGGTCCCGGAGCACCCGAGAAGGACATCAGGTGATCACTCCTGTCCGCGACGACCGCGCCACGGCCTGGGCTCTCGCCGCCCGGACCGGCGACCCCGACGCCGTCGACCGCTTCGTACGCGCACTGCGTCCGGACGTCGTCCGCTACGTCACGTACCTCTCCGCCGACCGCCAGTTGGCCGACGACCTGACACAGGACACGTTCCTGCGGGCGCTCGGCAGCCTGCACCGATTCGAGGGCCGCTCGTCGGCCCGCACCTGGCTGCTGTCCATCGCGCGCCGCACGGTCGTCGACAGCCTGCGGTACGCCGCCACGCGCCCGAAATCGGCCGACGTCGACGACTGGACGGCATGGGTCGAACGCGCCCAGCCGACCGGTCTGCCCGGCTTCGACGACGGCGTGGCCCTGCTCGACCTGCTGGACGCGCTGCCCGCCGAGCGCCGTGAGGCGTTCGTCCTCACTCAACTGGCGGGGCTGCCCTACGAAGATGCCGCGCAAGCCGGCGGCTGCCCGGTGGGCACGATCCGTTCGCGGGTGGCACGGGCCCGGGCGACCGTTGTCGCGCTCATTGAGGAGGCCGAGAAAGCCGGCGCAAGCGGGGAACTCAAGCCCGTCCCCGACCGACTACTAGCCCGACAGAACAGCTCGAGGTGAAGGCGGTTCGGAACAGGTGAGAGGCAGACGTCTGCCGCAGTCCTCCGCGGAGTCGATCCTGGATTTCGAGCGCCGTGGAACGGTACTGCGGAGAACGGTGTGACACCAGAGATAGAGAATGCTTTCTCCGCCGTCAGGGCCGAATTCGGCGCGGAATCGATCACCCGTGTCGAGCGGATGCTGGAGCCGGGCGGGGGCGAACGGCATCCGCTGCAGAAAGCCGCGAAGTGGATCATGCCGGGCCTCTCGCCCACGCCCTGGCACGATCCGTACGCCTACGCCGAACTGGCCCCCGTCGTACAGGAGCTGGAGGCCCATCACCAGGCCATCAAGGAGGAGCTGCACAGCGCATGGGAGGCACGCCGGGAGGCGTTCGCCGCCTACGAGCACTATCTGACGCGCCAAGAGAACTGGCAGGCCCTGTACCTCTACCGCAAGGGCGGCCTCGTCGAGGAATCGGCCATCACAGCTCCGACTGCCTACCGGGTACTGAAGGACGTCGCTGTCGACACGGGCAAGATATGCCCACTCCTGGAATGCCATTTCTCCACCCTGCTGCCGGGCGCCTTCATAGAACCCCACTGCGATCTGTGGAACTTCAGCATCAATCTGCATCTCGCCGTGGACATCCCCGAAGGGTGCGGCATCACGGTCGCGGGGGAGACCCGGTCATGGGAGGAGGGGAAATGCCTGCTCTTCGACTACTCCTTCGAGCACGAGGCGCGTAACGACGGAACCAGGCCGCGGACCTGCCTGCTCATCGACCTCTGGCACCCGGAGACGACCCTTCCGGAGCGTCGGGCACTGGTCGCCCTCATGACCGAGATCCGTCGGCTCATGGGAGAGAGCGGGGCTGATCGATGACGGCCGCGACAGAGCCGGGGAAGACCACGCTGCGCAAGCCCCTCGGGCTTCCTTTGCTCGTGCTGGCGGCGGCGCAGCTCGTCATCTCGCTCGACTACAACATCGTGTACGTCGCGCTGCCCGACATCGGCACCGGGCTGGGCTTCTCCGACCACGACCTGCAGTGGGTGGTGAGCGCCTACGTCGTGGCCACCGGGGGCTTCCTGCTGCTGGGCGGCCGGGCCGCGGATCTGCTCGGCCGACGCCGGATGTTCGTCCTTGCGGCTCTGCTGTACGCGGGGTCCTCCCTGGTGGGCGGAGTCTCGGAGTCACCCGGCGTCCTGGTCGCCGTCAGAGCGGTCCAGGGTATCGGCGGCTCTCTGTTTTTCCCGGCGACGCTGTCCCTGATCAGCACCGTGTACGACGAAGGACCGCACCGGAACCGCGCCTTGGCGGTGTGGAGTGCCGCAGGCGCCGGCGGGCTCTGCTGCGGCTCTCTCCTCGGCGGCTTCCTGGTGGAGGCGTTCGGCTGGCCGGCCGTGTTCTTCGTCAACGTGCCCGTGGCCGGAGCCCTCGCGGTCGGCGCGTGGTTGCTCTTCCCCGGTGACGGACCGTTCGACCGCTCGAGGCACTTCGACGTGGCGGGCGCGCTGACCGCGACGGGCGGGGTCACACTCCTGGTGTTCCTGCTGGTGCAGGGCCCCGCGGAGGGCTGGGGCACTCCCACGGCGCTCACGAGCGCGGCGCTCTCGGTCGGTCTGCTGACGCTCTTCGCCGTCGTCGAGACGAGAGCCCGTGATCCGCTCATGCCGGCAAGGCTGTTCGCCCACCGCGGCCTGGTCACGGCCATGGGGGCGACCGCCCTGTTCAGCGCCACGTTCAGCTCGGTGCCGTACTTCCTGACCCTGTACTTCCGGACCGTCCACGGCTACAGCGCGGTCGCGACCGGGCTCGCGTTCCTCGTGCCCGCCCTGGTGGTGGCCCTCGGTACGCAGGCGGGCGAGCGGGCCGTGTCCGCCTTCGGGACACGCCGCATGCTGGTGGGCGGCATGGTGCTGGGTGCCGCCGGAGCCACGGCACTCGGTCTGGCGCTCGCCTCGGACGGCTCGTATCCCGCGCTGCTGCCGGGGATCGTGCTGCTGAGCCTCGGCCAAGGGGCCGCGTGGACGGGGATGTGGATCGCCGCGTCCGCCGGAGTGGCCCCCGATGACCAGGGCATCGCCTCGGGGCTGGCGTCGACCACCCTCCAGGTGGGCGGGGCGGTCGGCCTCGCCGTGCTGGTCGCGGTCGCCGGGGGAGTCGGGCAGAACGGATCAGGACCGGGGCTCCTCGACGGCATCCGTACCGCCGTCTTCGTGATCGCGGGCGGTATCGGCTGCGGCGCGCTCGCGCTGCTCCTATCGCCTGGCATCGACGCCCGCCGGGCAACCGTCTGAACCCACGGAAGGACACCCACTATGGAAATCAAGGAACAGCCCGGCGAAGCGATGGGCGCGACGGTCGACGGATTCGACCACACCACCGCCTCGGACTCCGACATCGCGGCGCTCAAGAACACCGTCTACACGCAGAAGATCGCGATCCTGAAGGGCCAGGACCTCGCCCCCGAGGAGTTCCTGGAACTCGGCAAACGGCTCGGCCGCCCCGAGACGTACTACGAGCCGATGTACCGGCATCCGGAGGTCCCGGAGATATTCGTCTCCTCCAACGTGCCGGAGAACGGCAAACAGATCGGTGTGCCGAAGACGGGCAAGTTCTGGCACGCCGACTATCAATTCATGCCGGACCCCTTCGGAATCACCCTCATCCACCCTCAGGTCATCCCGGAGCAGAACCGCGGCACGTACTTCATCGACATGGGCCGGGCCTACGAGAAACTGCCCGAGGACCTCAAGAAGGAGATCACCGGAACGTACTGCAGGCACTCCGTGCGCAAGTACTTCAAGATACGGCCCCATGACGTCTACCGGCCTCTCTCCGAGATCATGGACGAGGTCGAACGGAAGACCCCGGCCGTCCGCCGGCCGACCACCTTCACCCACCCCATGACCGGTGAGACGGTCCTCTACATCAGTGAGGGCTTCACGGTCGGTATCGAGGACGAGAGCGGCCGGCCGCTCGACGAGGAGCTGCTGAAGCGGCTGTTCGACGCCACCGGTCAGCTCGACGAGACCTTCGCGCACGAGAACATCCATCTGCAGGGCTTCGAGAAGGGCGACCTGCTGGTCTGGGACAACCGCAGCCTCATCCACCGCGCCCGGCACACGACCACGCCCGAGCCGACCGTCTCCTTCCGCGTCACCGTGCACGACGAGCGCGGGCTCCACGACGGGATCGGGGCGGCATGACGGACGAGGCTCTGCTGGCCCGGGTACTGACGCCGTACAAGGAGCACTGCAAGTACCTGCGTTCGGCTGTCGTGACGGAAACGGACGGTCGGGCTTCAGCCCGTTGCGAGTTCGAGATTCCCGAGTCGTGCTACATCGACGACACCGGACACCTGAATTCCGTCGAGGTGAACATCTGCTACAACCAGATGATGTATTACCTCGTCGCCAAGTCCGTGAAAGACGGGATCGGTACGGGATTCGAATCCTGGACGCTGGACGACTTCTGGAAGCACCAGCTTCCCGACATTCTCATCGCCCGTTTCTCGGCGCGTTTCCGGCGCCCGGTCGATCCCCGTGCCTTCTCCGGGGAGATGGAGTTCCGGTCCGTCACCCGGCGCACCCGGGCCGACGGCACCCCGTTCCTGCACGCCGAGACCGCCTTCCGCTACCGGGACGCCGCATCGGGACGCTGCGACGGCGAGGCGACCCTCGCGTTCGTCGACGTCCCCTGACCGCCGAAGGGTTCGCCCATGAAGACGCTCGTCCAGACCACCCGGCACCACGCCGAACGCCGGCCGGACCACCCGGCGGTGCTGTGCGAGGGCCGCAGCCTGACCTACGACGGCCTCCACCGCGAGAGCAACCGCGTCGCCCACGCCCTGCGCGCCGCCGGCCTCGCCCCCGGCGACCGGGTCGCCTACCTCGGCAAGGAGTCCGAGCACTACTACGAGATCCTCTTCGGCTGCGCCAAGAGCGGCACCGTCCTCGTCCCGGTCAACTGGCGCCTCACCGCACCCGAGGTCAGCCACATCCTCCAGGACTCCGGCACCCGGCTGCTCTTCGTGGAAGAGGAGTTCGCGGCAGCTGTCGAGTCGGAGCCCGAAACCGTCGTACATCTGGGCTCCTTGGAAGGATGGCGCGCACCGCACCCGCACCATGACACGCAGTTCGAGGCCACCCCCGACACCCCCGTCGCCCAGCTCTACACCAGCGGCACCACCGGACTGCCCAAGGGCGTCGTCCTCGCCCACCGCAGCTTCTTCGCGATCCGGGACGCTTTGGCGAGCGAGGGGCTGGACTGGATCGACTGGCGGGCCGGCGACATCGCCCTGATCGGGATCCCCGGATTCCACATCGGCGGACTGTGGTGGGCCACGCAGAACCTCAATGCCGGCACCACGGTCGTCGCCCTGCGCGCCTTCGCCGCCCGCCAGGCCGTCGACCTCATCCGCGACCTCGGCATCACCACCGCCTGCCTCGTGCCCGCCATGCTCCGCATGATGCTGACGGAACCCGGCGCCGGCGCCGAGGACTTCACCACCCTGCGCAAGACGGTCTACGGCGGCTCCCCGATCTCCGAGGCCCTGCTGGAGGAGAGCCTCGCCGTCCTCGACTGCGAGTTCGCCCAGATCTACGGCCTGACCGAGACCGGCAACACCGCCGTCTGCCTGCCACCGGCCGCCCACGTCCCCGGCAGCCCCCTCATGCAGGCCGCGGGCCGTCCCTACCCGGGAGTCCGCACCAAGGTGATCGACGGCGACGGCCGCGCACTGCCGCCGGGCACCGTCGGGGAGGTCTGCCTGGCCACGCCCGCGCACATGGTCGAGTACTGGGGACTGCCCGACAAGACCGCCGAGACCCTCGTCGACGGCTGGATCCACACCGGCGACGCCGGATACGTCGACGAGGACGGCTACCTCTTCATCCGAGACCGGATCAAGGACGCCGTCCTCGTCGCCGGCGAGAACGTCTACCCCGCCGAGATCGAGAACGTCCTGGAAAGCCACCCCGGAGTCGCCGAGGCCGTCGTCGTCGGCGCCCCCGACGAACGCTGGGGCGAGTACGTCCACGCCTTCGTCGTTCCCACGGCCGGGCAGCAGCCCAGGCCCCGGGACCTGCACGCGTTCCTCGTCCCGCAGCTGGCGAGCTTCAAGCTGCCCGCCCGCTACGAGTTCATCGACCGCGTCCCGCGCAACCCCAGCGGCAAGATCCTGCGCCGGGAACTCCGCGACCGCTTCTGGGGCGACTCCGCACGCAAGGTCAACTGACCGGCCACAACGGCCCATCGAGAGAGAACGACATGCCTGCTCCCCTCACCCTGGAGGGCTTCCGCTCGGACCTGGCGGAGCTCCTGCACCAGCAGCCCGACGAAGTCGACCTCGACGAGAACCCCTTCCACGCGGGACTGGACTCCCTGCGCGTCGTCACCCTCATCGAACGGTGGCGGGAGAACGGCGTGGAAGTGACCTTCGTCGACCTAGCCGAGTGCACCTCGTTCGCCCAGTGGTGGCAGCTGCTCTCCGTACCTCGGGGAGGAACCAGGTGACAGCGGTGCGCCATCCGTTGCTGGCCGCCCAGGAAGGCATCTGGACGGGCCAGCAGCTCGACGCGGACAGTCCCGCCTACAACACCGCCGAGTACGTCCACATCCACGGACCGGTGGACACGTCCGCCTTCGACGCCGCGCTGCACCACGTGGTCGCGGAGACGGAGGCACTGAACGTCGCCTTCGTCGTCGACGACCAGGGCCGACCCTGGCAGATCGACGCCCCGGCCGACGGCTGGCGTCCGCACACCGCGGACCTCACCACCGAGCCCGACCCGCACGCGGCGGCCCTGGCCTGGATGGACCAGGACATGGCCCGTCCCGTCGACCTGACGCGCGGCCCCCTCTTCGGCCACGCCCTGATCCGCATCGCACCGGAGGAGTACCTCTGGTACCACCGCGTCCACCACATCGCCCTCGACGGCTTCGGCCTGTCCCTGGTCGCCCGCCGGGTCGCCCGGGTCTACACGGCCCTGACGGCGGGCGAGCCGGTCGAGGACAGCGGCTTCGGCACCCTGGCCTCGGTGCGGGACGAGGAACGGATGTACCGCGCGTCACCCCGCTTCGCCCAGGACCGCGCCCACTGGACGGACCGTTACGCGGACCGGCCGCCCGTGGCCACGCCCGCCGGCCGTACGGCGCTGCCCGCGCGCACCTTCCACCGCCGGGTGGTCGACCTCGACGCCGCTCGGACGGCGCCCTTGCGCGCCGTCGCCCGCGACCTCGAGGTCACCTGGTCCGAAATCCTGCTGGCCGTGACCGCGGCCCACCTGCACCACGTGACCGGAGCCCCGGAGGCCGTGCTCAGCCTGCCGGCGATGGGACGCCTCGGCTCCGTCTCACTGCGCGTCCCCTGCATGGTGCGCAACATCCTGCCCCTGCGCGTCACCGTCACCCCCTCGGACAGCCTGCGCGACCTCGCCGCCCGCGTCTCCGCCGAACTCCGCACCGGACTGCCGCACCAGCGCTACCGCTACGAACAACTGCGGCGCGACCTCGGACTCGTCGGCGGACAGCGCCGGTTGTCCGGGCCGGGCGTCAACATCATGCCCTTCGCGTACGACCTCCGTTTCGCCGGACACCGCAGCACGGTCCACAACGTCTCGGCCGGCCCCGTCGACGACCTGTCCGTCAACGTCTACGACCGCTCCGAGGGCGGGGGCCTGCGCATCGCCGTGGACGCCAACCCCGACCTCTACGACGAGAAGGACGTCACCGCGTTCCAGGAGGGGCTGCTCTCCCTGCTCGGAGAGGCCGTCGCCGCCCCCGACCGGGCGCTCGGGGAGCTGCGCGCACGTGAGGCGGTCCAGGTCCTGGACGGAGGGCCGCTGCCCGGCCCGGCGCGTCCGGTCCTCGCCCTGATCGCCGGCCACGCGGCCCGGAGCGGTGGATCCGTCGCCGTGGAGCATGACGGGCGCGGCATCACCTACGCGCAGCTCTTCGGCGCGGCACGCGCGCTCGCCTGCCGCCTGTCCGCTCGTGGGGTCGGCCGCGATGACCTGGTGGCCGTCGCCCTGCCGCGCGGCATCGAGGCCGTCACCGCCGTCCTGGGTGTCCTGCTGTCCGGGGCGGCCTACTGCCCGCTCGATCCGACGGCGCCCCCGGCGCGCAGGGCCGAGCTGCTGGACGACGCCCGTCCCGCGCTCGTGGTGACGTCCGGCGCCCACGCCGGCGACTTCACGGACCAAACGATTCTGCGACTCGACCGGCCGGACCCCGAGTCCGCGGCCGCTTCGCCGACGACACCGGCGCTGGACGGCCTCGCCTACGTCATCCACACCTCGGGCTCCACCGGCCGCCCCAAGGGCGTGGAGATCGGCCACCGGGCCCTGGCCCATTTCGTGGCCGGCGCCACGCACCGCTACGGCCTCCACCGCGGGGACCGCGTCCTGCAGTTCGCCCCGCTCCACTTCGACACCAGCGTCGAGGAGCTCTTCCTCACCCTCTGCGCGGGCGCCACCCTCGTCCTCCGCACCGGCGCCATGACCGAGTCGGTCCCCGGGTTCCTGGACGCCTGCGCCCGGCTGCGGATCAGTTTCCTCGACCTGCCGACGGCGTACTGGCACGAACTGGCCTACGCCGTCTCGACCGGTGCCGCGACCCTGCCGACCGAGATACGCACCGTCGTCATCGGCGGGGAGCCGGCCCTGCCCGCACGGGTCGACGGCTGGCGCAAGGCCGTAGGGACGTCGGTCCGGCTGCTGAACACCTACGGCCCCACTGAGGCCACCGTGGTCGCCACCGTCGCCGACCTCCACGACCCCTCCCTGGCCCCGGGGGACGTCCCCATCGGGCTGCCGCTCCCCGGCACCCGGGCCGCGGTCGTCGACGGCGAACTGCACCTCCTGGGCGAGAACCTGGCCCTCGGCTACCGGGGAGAACCGGTCCCGGACGCCTGCCGCTTCGCCCCGCTCGACCGACTCCCCGGCACGTCCCGCGCCTACCGCACCGGTGACCTGGTGCGGATCGGCGACGACGGGCAGCTGCGCCATCTGGGCCGTGCGGACGGCGAGTTCAAGATCAGCGGACACCGGGTGCACCCGGCCGAGGTCGAGAGCGTCCTGGTGACCCACCCGGGAGTCCGCGACGCCGTTGTCGTCGGTCAGGTGCTGGGCGACGGAACACGGCGGCTGAGCGCGTACGTCGTGCCGGACGGGCCCGCCCCTGCCACGGCCTCGATCCGGGACCGTCTCCGGGCGGTGCTGCCCGCCGCGATGATCCCGTCGGCCGTCGCGTTCCTGGACCGCCTGCCCCGGACGAGCTCGGGGAAGATCGACAGGAAGGCGCTGGCCACGCCCGACGAGCAGTCGGCGGTGGCCCACAGCTCGCTGGAGCGCACCATCGCCGACGTCTGGCACCACATGCTCGGCGTGACCGCCGTATCGGCACAGGACGACGTCTTCGACCTCGGCGCCCAGTCACTCCAGGCCATCCAGGTCGCCAACCGACTCGGCGTCGAACTGCGCCGCGAAGTGAAGGTGGCCTGGCTGTTCCAGCATCCGACCCCGGCCGGGCTGGCCCGGTACCTGGAGCGGCAGGGACAGCCAACCGCTCCAGGTCTTCCGGCGGCCCTGCTCACCGACACCGTCCTCGACCCGGACATCCGGCCCGGCGACGGTTCTCGGACGGACAGCGCACCGGACAGGGTCCTGCTCACCGGCGCCACCGGCTTCGTAGGCGTACACCTGCTGGCCGAACTCCTCACGGGCACCGACGCGGAGGTCGTCTGCACGGTCCGCGCCCGAAGCGCCGCCGAGGCCACCGCCCGCCTTCACCAGGCCATGGAAACCCACCGGATCCACCTCCCTGACACAGCGAAGAAGCGCATCACGGCGGTCTGCGCGGACCTGGCCCGCCCCCGACTGGGCCTGGACGAGGAGACGTTCGGCGAACTCGCCCGCACCTGCGGGGCGATCTTCCACAACGCGGCGACCGTCAGCATCATGCGCGAGTACGCCACCCTCCGCGCCGCCAACACCCTCTCCACGAAGGACCTGTTGAGCATGGCGGCCGTGCGGTCGGCCCCCCTGCACTTCGTTTCCACCCTCTCCGTCGCCCCGCCCCTCGCCCTCAGTCCTCAAGTACCGGAGGCGTTCCTGCCGCCCCACCCCGGACTGCGCTACGGCTACCAGCAGTCCAAGTGGGCGGCCGAGCGCCTGCTCGAACAGGCCGCCGAGCGGGGGCTGCCGGTCACCGTGCACCGGCTGGGCCGCATCGTCGGCCCGGCCACCACTGGTCACGTGAACGAGCGGGACTTCCTGTGGAGCGTGCTGCGCGCGGGGGTGCCCGAGGGCATCGTGCCCGACCTGTTCGAGGAGGAGGTCTGGACGCCGGTCGACCACGCCGCGAAGGCCCTGGTCCACCTCTGCCTCGGTCAACTCTCCTCGGTGGCAAGGGTGTTCAACCATGCCGACAGCGTCCCCGTCCGACTGGGCGATGTTCATGACTGGCTGGAGGAGTACGGCTACTCCCTGCGGCGGATGCCCCTGGACCAGTGGCGTGCCGAGCTTCCACGCACGTCCGGCGCGGCGGCGACCACGCTCGCCTTCTTCGACTCCTGGGCCACCACCGAGCCCGACCTGCGCCTGGGGCGTGTCCGCGCCGACAACGTCGTGAGCGGCCTGCGCGGCAGCGGCATCACCTGCCCGCCTGTCGACCGGGACCTCTTCTTCCGCTACCTCGATCACTGCGTCGCCACCGGAGCGCTGCCCGCCCCGGCCCGGAAACACGGCCATCTCACCGCCCCCGCGAAGTAGTTGCCCTCGTCGGGAACTCAAGGGCTCCGCCCCCCGACTACTGCACCGGAACCCACCACGGCTCACGAGCAGCCCATCAGTCCGTATGCCCGTGAGCCCGTAAGTCCGTCACAAGGAGCAAGCATGTCGACGAAACGGCCGGTCGCCGCCGCCCTGGCCGGTGCCCTCTGCCTCATCACCACGGCGTGCGCCGGCTCCTCGACGGACAAGGACGGCGCTCCAGGCGGCAACGCGTCCGCGGCCGCCGCGCGGTCCGGCTACCCCGTGACCCTCGACAACTGCGGGGTGCCGGAGAAGTTCACCAAGGCGCCCGGCCGCGTCGTCGTCATGAACGGAGCCTCGGTCGCCGAGGTCTCCACACTGCTCGCCCTGGGCCTCGGCGACAAGATCGTCGCCAACCAGCAGAGCTACGGCATGTCCGAGGTCCCCGGTCGCGCCCAGGCGATCAAGGCGCTGCCCAACGGCGACGTCAAGCTCAACGACGCCTACGACATCCCGCGCGAGGCGATGATCGGCCTGCGCCCCGACCTGGTGCTGTCCACGACCTCCTACGGCTTCGACGAGAAGAACGGCTTCGCCACCCGCGAGCAGCTCGAGCAGATCGGCGCCAACACCTATGTCTCCCCGCAGGGCTGCGACCAGGACACCTCCAGGATGACCATCGCCGACAGCTACACGCTGCTGCGCGACATGGGCAGGATCTTCCACGCCGGCGACCGCGCCGAGAAGCTGATCGCCGCCTTGGAGAAGAGCATCGCCGACGTCTCCGCCAAGGTGAAGGGGGAGAAGAAGCCCAAGGTCATGGTCCTGTTCTCCAACATGGCCATGGGCGGCAACGACTTCAGCTCGGTCGTCGCCAAGGGCATCTACAACGACATCCTCGCCAAGGCCGGCGGCTCCAACGCCTTCGAGAACGCCTCCAAGACCTCCTTCGCCGACCTGAGCAAGGAGAAGGTGGCCGCCACCGACGTCGACGCCCTCGTCGTCATCGGCTACAACGACCCCGACCCGGCGGCCTACGCCAGGAAACTGCTGAAGGAGTTCCCCCAGTGGCCGGCCGCGAAGAACAAGAAGTACGTGGCGCTCTCGGACTCGATGTACCTCGGCCCGAGCAACGACCTGGCCGTGCAGAAGATCGCCGAGATGCTGCACCCCGGCAAGGTCTGAACGGCCTGCGGCTGTCCTTCGCCGTCGGCGCACTGCTGGTGGTGCTCGTCGCCGTCATGGTGGTGGCGGTGAGCATCGGAGCGGTCACCATCCCGGTGGCCGACGTGTGGCGGATCCTGCTGCACCACGTCACCGGGCAGGGCGCCACCGCCGACCCGGCGACGGACCAGATCGTCTGGAGCTTCCGGGCTCCACGCGTCGCACTCGCCGCCCTGGTCGGCGCGGGACTGGCCGTCGCCGGGGCGGTCCTGCAGACCCTGGTCTCCAACCCGCTCGCCGACCCGATCGTCCTGGGATTCTCCTACGGCGCCTCGTTCGGGGCCGTACTGGTCATCACTCTCGGCGGTGTCGCCCTCGGCGGGCTGGCCGGGCTCGGGGTGTCGGGGGCCGCGTTCGTCGGTGCCCTGGCGGCCGGGGCCCTGGTCTTCGCCCTGGGACAACGGCGGGGCCGCCTGGCCCCCACCCGCCTGGTCCTGGCCGGAGTCGCGGTCGGCTATGTCCTGCTGTCGATGACGAGCTTCGTCCAGCTGATGGCGACACCCACCGAGTTGCGGACGGTGATGTTCTGGATGCTGGGCAGCGTCGCCGGCGCCCAGTGGGACCAACTGCCCACCGTCACGGTCGTGGTCCTGACGAGCACCGTCGTACTGACCCTGTTCGGACGGCGGCTCAACGCTCTGCTGGCCGGCGACGAGTCCGCCACCGCACTCGGCGTGGACGTCAACCGGCTGCGTGCCGTCCTGCTGGTCATCAGCGCTCTGCTCACCGGCACCGTCATCGCCGTCGCGGGCGGCATCGGCTTCGTCGGCCTGATGCTCCCCCACCTGGTCCGCCTCACCGTGGGCGCCGACCACCGCAGGCTGCTGCCCCTGACCGCACTCCTCGGAGCCGTCTACCTGGTCGTCGTGGACCTGCTCTCCCGCACCGTCAACCGCCCCAACGAACTGCCGCTGGGCATCCTCACCGCCCTGCTCGGCGCCCCCTTCTTCCTGTGGCTGCTGCGCCGCAACAAGGGCCTGGACACCGTATGAGACTGACCGTGGACCACCTGCACATCACCCTGGACCGCAAGCCGATCCTCCGCGAGGTGAACCTGGAGGCCGCCAAGGGCGACATCGTCGGGCTCGTGGGGCCCAACGGCAGCGGCAAGTCCACCCTGCTCCGCACGGTCTACCGCTCACTGCGCCCGGCCGGCGGCGTGGTCAGAGTGGGGGATGACGACGTCTGGGAGCTGTCCGCGCGCACCGCCGCCCGCCGCACGGCAGCCGTGCTCCAGGACGCCGGCACCACCACCGGCCTGACCGTGACCGAGATCGTCGCCCTGGGCCGCACACCCCACCACGGCCTCATGGGCCGGGACGGCACCGAGGACCGCCGGGCCGTGGCCGAGGCCATCGACCGCTGCGGCGTCGCACCCTTCGCGGACCGGGACTACGCCACCCTCTCCGGCGGGGAACGCCAACGCGTCCTCCTGGCCCGCGCCCTCGCCCAGCGCCCGCATCTCCTGGTCCTGGACGAACTCACCAACCACCTCGACATCCGCGCCCGTTTCGAACTCCTGGACCTGATCCGCAGCACCGGGATCACCACCCTGGCGGTCCTCCACGACCTCGACCTCGCCGCCCGGCTCTGCGACCACCTCGTCGTCCTCCACGAGGGCGAGGTGGTGGCGGCCGGACCCGTACTGGATGTCCTGACACCGGACATCCTGCGCGGTGTCTTCGGCGTACTGGGCAGGACGGAGCGGCACGAAGACGGCGTCGTCCGCATCACGTACGCGGCGCAGCCGCTCGCCCTCGGCCCGTCCGGGACTGCGCATCACCGGGCCCCGGCGCGTCACGTCAGGGACGCGTCAGCATCGGCCCGATCGCCGTCAGCGTCCCGTCATGAAGG
This sequence comes from Streptomyces purpurascens, assembly GCF_045040895.1. NCBI lineage: Bacteria > Bacillati > Actinomycetota > Actinomycetes > Kitasatosporales > Streptomycetaceae > Streptomyces > Streptomyces purpurascens. Next base: position 8,846,986 of record NZ_CP108341.1, read on the forward strand.
GTCGGAGGACCCGGCGACCCGGGCATAGCGTGTCCGTCAAGCGCACCGACGGCCACACCGACGGCCACACCTTCGTGGCCGTCGACGGCAGATCCGAGTCCTGTCCCGCCGGGAGGTGACCAGCCACCGACCGCGCGGCCCGCCCCTCGTCCCATGACGCTGCTTGCACGTCCATGCGATGGTGGTAATCGCGGCACGCGCGACACCCGCGTCCCGCGAGGAGGTGCGCCATGACGGCCCACGACCCGCCTCGGCAAGAGATCCCCGTCGTCGACTGTGCCCTGTACGAGTACGGGCGCCGCAGGCCCGGACGGCTGCCGTTGGACGAGGCCATGGACGCCACGCGCACCACCCCTGGCGGATTCGTCTGGATCGGTCTGCACGCCCCGACCGCCGGACAGCTCCAGATCGTCGCCCGGGCCTTCGGCCTGCACCCGCTCGCCGTCGAGGACGCCCTCAACGCCCACCAGCGACCCAAGCTGGAGCGCTACGACGACACCCTCTTCCTCGTCCTGCGCACCGCGGTCTACCTCGAACACGAGGAGCTGACGCCCACCACCGACATCGTCGGCACCGGCGAGATCATGGCCTTCGTCGGCCGCGACTTCATCGTTGTCGTACGCCACGACCCCGCCCGGCATCTGAGCGGTGTCCGCACCCGCCTGGAAGCCGACCCCGGGCGTCTGGCCCACGGCCCGGTCGCGGTGCTGCACGCGATCGCGGACACGGTCGTCGATCAGTACCTCGACGTCGTCGCCGCCCTGGAGGCGGACGCCGACCAGGTCGAATTCGACGCCTTCTCCCCGGACGCCCGACACGACGTCGGCCGCGTCTACCAGCTCAAACGCGAGCTCCTCGAACTGCGTCGCACCGTCGCGCCGCTGGCCCAGCCCCTGGCCGATCTCGCCGAGCGCCGCGTCCCCGGCGTGGACCGGCAGATTGCCGCGTACTTCCGTGACGTCGCCGACCACCTCGCCCAGGCCGCCGAACGGGTCACGGTACTCACCGAACTCGTCGACAACGCCCTGTCCATGGCCCTCGCCCAGACGAGCGTCCAGCAGAACCACGACGTGCGCCGCATCAGCGCGGCCGCCGCCCTGATCGCCATCCCCGTCGCCATAGCGGCCGTCTACGGCATGAACTTCGACCACATGCCCGAGCTGGAACGGCTGCTCGGCTACCCGGCGATGCTGATCATCACCGCGGCCCTTGTCACCCTCGTCTACCTGGTCTTCCGCAGGAAGCGCTGGCTCTGACGAGCGCCTCATCGCCATTTGGCACACTGTCCGGATCGGACGGTCCGGTGATGAAGGAGCCCGCATGTCGATGGTCGGCAACCTGCGCAAAGTCGCGAACCTGGCGCGGCGCAGTCGCCGCCGCGTGGACCTCAGCCACCCGGCCCGCTCGCCGCTCGGCTCGACGGTGGTCAACTGCGTCGTCTACCGCGACGGTCTCCGGGGGCCGGAAACGGACTCGGTGGAGGACGCCGTACGGCAGGTCCGCAAGCGCCGGGGCGGCTTCGTCTGGCTGGGCCTGCACGAACCGGGCGAGGCGGAGATCGCCGGCGTCGCGGAACTGTTCGGTCTGCATCCGCTCGCCGTCGAGGACGCCGTCCACGCCCACCAGCGTCCCAAGGTCGAGCAGTACGGCGACGTCCTCTTCGCCGTCTTCAAGACCGTCACCTATGTCGAGCACGCCGAGCTGACCTCGACCAGCGAGGTCGTCAACACCGGCGAGATCATGGTCTTCACCGGCCCCGACTTCGTCGTCACGGTCCGCCACGGCCGCCACGGCTCCCTCGGTCCCCTGCGCGAGGACCTCGAAGCCGATCCCGGGCAGCTGGCCCATGGCCCCTCCGCCGTGCTGCACGCCATCGCCGACCATGTCGTCGACGACTACGTCACGGTCGCCGACGCCGTACAGATCGACATCGACCAGGTCGAGACCGACGTCTTCTCCCCGCGCAGTCCCCGCAACGCCGACGCCGGCCGCATCTACCAGCTCAAGCGGGAACTCCTCGAACTGAAGCGGGCCGTCGTCCCGCTCGCCCGCCCTCTGGACCGGCTCGCCACCGAACCCCGCGGCTGTCTCGACAAGGAGATACAGACGTACTTCCGGGACGTCGCCGACCACCTCACCCGCGTCACCGAGCAGATCAACGCCTTCGACGCCCTGCTCGACTCCATCCTCCAGGCCCACCTCGCGCAGGTCTCCGTCGCCCAGAACGAGGACATGCGCAAGATCACCGCCTGGGCCGCGATCATCGCCGTACCCACCATGGTGTGCGGTGTCTACGGCATGAACTTCGACCACATGCCCGAACTGCACTGGCGCTTCGGCTACCCCTTTGCCCTGGTCGTCATCGCCACTGCCTGCTTCGTCATCCACCGCGGCTTCAAGCGCAACGGTTGGCTGTAGACGGCCGGACGCACGAGGCAAGCTCGCACTGCTGCACAGTTCGTCAGAATGGTGCGATGGAGCATCACTTCGTCGGCATCCCAGAGTTGACCGGCCTTCCCCGTGTCGCCGTCGTCATCGACGTCATGCGCGCCTTCACCGTGGCTGCCTGGGCCTTCTCGCGTGGCGTCGAGAGGATTGTCCTGGCCTCGACTGAGAGTGAGGCACTCGCCCTGAAGGAGAGCCGCTCCGGTTGGCTGGCTCTGAAGGACGGAGCTCCAGCAGCGGGCTTCGACGCGGTGAACTCACCCGGCTTGCTCAGGTCACGCGATTTCGCCGGTCGCACGCTGGTGCAGAAGACGACGGCAGGAACCGTGGGCGCGCTGGCCGTCGCGAACGCGCCGCTGGTCCTGTGCGCGAGCTTCGTGGTGGCCGGACCGACCGCGCGATTCCTGCAGAACGAGGATTCCGGTCCGGTGACCTTCGTTGTCACCGGCGAGGGAGGCCAGGCCGACGAGGACCTGGCCTGCGCTGAATACATCGGTCAACGCATGGCCGGAGACGATGTCGAGGCGGCCCCGTATCTCCACCGAGCGAGGACGTCTCGTGCCGCGGCAGACCTCGCCGGTGGGCTGCGGAGCGGATTCCACCCGGACGATGTCGATCTCTGCCTGGAAATCGACAGGTTCCCCTTCGCGATGGTGGCTCGCCGGGAAGAGTCTCTGACGGTGCTCCGTCCCGTCCCGGTGCCTGACCTCCCGCCACCCGCCCGTGGCTCGGGGTGACTCTCGAATCCATTTTCTCAGGTCATCTTGACGACGACTTTGCCGGCCTTCGCGCGCCCTGCCTCCACGTACTCCAGCGCTTCATGGGTCGACTCGAACGGGAACACGGTGTCCACGACGGTCGGATCCTGCCGGCCTCGACGAGAGCAGTGATCTCGCGCAGCTCGTCCCCGCTGGCCTTCATGAACAGGAACGAGTAGGTCACGTTGCGGCGCCGGGCGCGTCGTCGGGTCCGGAAACTCAGCGCGTACATCACCAGCCGGATGATCGGATTCGCTCCCAGCTCCCTGGCGAAAGCGGCGTCGGGAGGACCCGCGACGCTGATGACCTTCCCGCCGGGCTTGAGCACGTCCAGGGACTTCGCGAGCGTCTCACCGCCGAGCGAGTCCAGGACGACGTCGTAGTCGCGCAGCACCGTCTCGAACGCCTGTTTCTTGTAGTCGACGACAACGTCCGCGCCCAGACGCTTCACCATGCTGTACCTCTTCTACCCCGAGACGGAGGCGGCCCGGGCCTCTGGGTACGAGCACTTCGACCACGTCTCGGCCCGGCTCGCGAACGGCGGCCCCGCGGTCTCCGAGACGGCGGCCCAGGGGATGCTCACCGCGGTGGCCACGCTCCTGGCGGGGCCCCTTCGACCAGGTGGTGGCGGAACTGGCGGCCATCAAGCATCCCGTCCTGTACGCGAACGGTCTGGACGATGTGATGATCCCCGCCCACAACTCCTACGTCGCGGTCCAGCATCTCGACAACGCCACTCTCGTGCTCTACGCCGGCGCCGGCCACGCGTTCCTCTTCCAGTACGCCAAGGCCTTTACCCGGCAGGTGGCCGACTTCCTCGCCGCCTGACGGCCCACGGGCGAGCGATGTCCTTTCGTCCGGCTCGCACGCTTGCGGGTTCATAGGATTACGGTCATACTTTAATTATCGACGTGATGCCGAGGGGTCGGACCGCTCCGGGTTCCGGCTCCTACGGGTCTTCGACCGTCGCCACCGAAGGGAACGACCATGCCGGATTCACAGGACGTGCGAGGCGACGTGATGACGTCGTACAAGAGCGCACCGACCCGCACCGTCGCCGCCGGGGGAGTGACCTTCGCCTATCGAGAGCTCGGCCCCCGGACCGGCGTCCCGGTGGTCTTCCTCACCCACCTCGCGGCGGTTCTCGACAACTGGGATCCCCGGGTCGTCGACGGCATCGCCGCCAAGCGTCACGTCATCACGTTCGACAACAGAGGTGTCGGCGCTTCCAGCGGCTCGACGCCGCGCACCGTCCAGGCCATGGCGAAGGACGCCGTCACCTTCATACGGGCGCTCGGGCTCGAGCGCGTCGATCTCCATGGCTTCTCGATGGGCGGCATGATCGCCCAGGTGATCGCGCAGACCGACCCGGACCTCGTTCGTAAGCTGATCCTCACCGGTACCGGTCCCGCGGGCGGCGAGGGCATCAAGGACGTGACCCGGCTCTCCCACCTCGACACCGTCCGAGGGCTGCTCACCCTGCAGGATCCGAAGCAGTTCCTCTTCTTCACCCGTACCCCCCAGGGGCGCCGGGCGGGCAAGGACTTCCTGGGCCGACTGAAGGAGCGCACCCAGGACCGGGACAAGGCGATCTCTCTCGCCTCGTACGGAGCCCAGCTCAAGGCGATTCACCGTTGGGGGCTGGAGCGGCCCCAGGATCTCTCCGTCATTCACCAGCCCGTGCTCGTCGCGAACGGCGAGAGCGACAGGATGGTTCCGAGTCGGAACTCGGTCGACCTGGCGCGGCGCGTGCCGAACGGCGAGTTGGTGCTCTACCCCGACGCCGGCCACGGCGGCATCTTCCAGTTCCACCGGCAGTTCGTGGAGACGGCTCTCGAGTTCCTCGAGCGGTAGGAGGCGTGCGGCGCGGTCGTCACCTGGGCCGAGACCGGCGTGGTGGGCGCCTCCGTGGGGCGGCTGTCGGCAGCTCCCCTCACCTCATGAACGCGAGGGCGTTCTCGATTCCCTGCTCAAGGACCTCATCGGCGAACTTCCGGTCGGACAGGGCGCGGGACAGCTGCAGCGTCCCCACCATCATGGTGAAGAGCCCGATGGCCTTGGCCCGGGCGGACCCTGGGTCCTCCGGCGTCAGGCGGGCGGAGATCTCCTCCACGACTGCCCGCGCTCCGTCGGTGTAAGCCTGCTTGGTCCCCTCTTCGCAGCGGCCGATCTCGTCGAGCAGGGCGGCGGACGGGCATCCGAGGCCGGGGTGGTCCCGATGTTCGGGGGACAGATACTCGCGAATGAGGTCCTCGAGTCCCGGGCGACCGGGCCGCAGGGTGCCGTACCTGGCGACCTGTGTGCGCAGTTCGTCGGTCACGACATGGGCGACGAGGTCGTCCTTGGAGGCGAAGTGGGCGTAGAACGCTCCGTTGGTGAGCCCCGCGTCCGACATCAGCCTGGAGATGCCCGAACCGTCGATGCCGTCCTGCTTGAACCGCTGGCCGGCCTTCTCGATGATCCGTTGCCGCGTCACCTGCTTGTGCTCCTTGGCGTAGCGCACCACGAGCTTCCTCCAATCGCTCCGTGAGGCCGTCGCCTCGCATTCAAGCCCCGTCGATGGCCTGACGTACGTAATGCTATAAGCGGCAGGTGAACGCGGCTGCCGATCTGTGACCCTGCGGGCTGGGTGCCGATGGCTCACGACCGGAGCCGAGCGCCAGGTCCCAGCCGGGCCGTGACCTCCCCAGGGGTGAGGGCGGAGTGCTCCGCGGAGCACTCGACGACGACGCGGACCGGAGCGTCGCAGTCGGTGTGGCGGACGTCCAGTACAGGACCCTCGGGGCCGAGGGCGTGCCTCTCGCCCCACTGGCTCAGCGCCATCAGGACGGGCCACAGGTCCCAGCCTTTGCGCGTCAGACGGTACTCGTTGCGGGAGCGGCTGCCCGGCTCCCGGTAGGGGGCGGTCTTCAGTACGCCGGCCGAGATCAGCTTCCGGAGTCGGTCGCTGAGAACGGCCTCCGACAGGCCGATATGGCGGTGGAAGTCGTCGAAGCGGCGGACTCCGTTGACGGCGTCACGCAGGATCAGCAACGTCCATTTCTCTCCGACCACGTCAAGCGTGCGTTGAACGGGGCAGTTCTCCGTGCTCGCCTCAAGCCACTCCATCCCGCCATCGTAAGGGCCTGGCTTCGTCATTGACAGTCAGCTGAGTGGGAGTCTAGCTTCATTTGAAAAAGTCAGACGGGAAGGCGCTGGGCTGTGGGGCGAACACGTACGTATCAATGGGAAGATCCCGCGGTCCTGGCGGAGGCTGCCGGACGCATGGCCGGTATCGACTTCCTGCGCGAGCTGCAGGCCGGGCGGATGCCGGGGCCGCCCATCAGCCACACCCTCGACTTCACCCTGGACGAGGTGGAGCCCGGAAGGGCGGTCTTCTCGCTGACGCCGGGGGAGGAGCATTACAACCCGATCGGCAGCGTGCACGGCGGCGTCTTCGCCACTCTGCTCGACTCGGCGGCGGGTTGCGCCGTCCAGTCCACCCTCCCGCAGGGCATGGCATACACCTCGCTCGACCTGACGGTGAAGTTCCTGCGGCGGATCACCGCGGACACGGGAGTGGTGCGCGCCATCGGCACGGTTGTCAGTCGGGGCCGTCAAACCGCCCTGGCTCAGGCGCAGTTGCTCGACGCGAAGGACCGCCTGCTCGCCCACGCCACCAGTAGCTGCATGCTCTTCCCGGTGCCTCCCTCGCGGTGAGCCGCAGCCGTGTTGAGACGCCCGAAGGCTGAGTCCCCCCGGGCGTCAGGCGCTTCGTCAGGCGGCGTGGGAAGGGTAGTCGGTGTAACCGGCCGCGCCACCGCCGTAGAAGGTGTTGGGGTCGGGGGCGTTCAGGGGTGCGCCGGAGCGTACGCGCTCGACGAGGTCGGGGTTGGCGAGGGCCATGGTGCCGACGGCGATGACGTCGGCCACGCCGTCTTCGATGTCCTTGGCGCGGGTGGCGATGTCGGCGCCGGCCCGGTTGAGGATCAGCGTGGCCGGCCACAGCTCGCGGAGAGTGGAGAGGAGTTCCTCGTCGCCGCCGTGGCCTATGTGGAGGTAGGCGAGGTCGAGGGGTGCGAGGGCGCGCAGGAGGTGCGGGTAGAGCTCATGGGGGTCGCTCTCTTCGAGGTCGTTGAGCTGGAAGGGGTTGCCGGGGGAGATCCGGATGCCGGTGCGGCCGGCGCCGATCTCGTCGGCCACGGCCGTGGTGACCTCCACCGCGAAACGGATCCGGTTGTCGAGGGAACCGCCGTACTGGTCGGTGCGCTGGTTGGCGCTGGGGAAGAGGAACTGGTTGACCAGGTAGCCGTTGGCCCCGTGGATCTCGACGCCGTCGGCGCCGGCCGCGATGGCTGCCGCGGCGGCGCGCCGGAAGTCGTCAACCGTCGCGGCGACCTCCTCGGTGGACAACTCGCGCGGCACCGGCATCTCCTGGAGTCCGGACACGGTGAACGTGAGCCCCGCCGGCTTGATCGCGGAGGGGGCCACCGGCTGCCGGTGGTGGGGGGTGTTGTCCGGGTGGGCGATGCGCCCGGCGTGCATCAGCTGGATGACTGTACGGCCGTCCTCCTTGCGGACGGCGTCGGTGACCTTGCGCCAGCCGGCGATGTGTTCCTTGGTGTAGATGCCTGGGGTCGCCGGGTAGCCCTGGCCGTCGGCGGAGGGCTGGGTGCCCTCGGTGATGATCAGCGCGTGCGAGGCGCGCTGGGCGTAGTACTCGGCGTTCAGCTCGGTCGGTACGCCCTCCGGCGTGGACCGGCTGCGGGTCAGGGGGGCCATGGCCAGCCGGTGCGGCAGGGGGATCTCTCCGGCGACGGTCGGGTTCCACAAGGCGTTCAGCATGGGCGATTCCTCGGATGTATGAGTGGTGGATCGCTAAAGGGGCCGGAGTGGAGTCGGCCTCCTCTATAAAAGTATGATCGTAATGCTATGTGGCGGGACGTGGGACCGCAAGCGGGCCCTCGGGTGACTCGCGAAGCTTGCGGCGCCCGGTCGGCCGACCCGGGGACAGGCCGGCGGCTGGCCCTAATTGGTTTGCCCGACAGGTCAACTCGCCCTACGGTGAGATCACTTCGACGAGACGTTCCCCAGAAGCACGCCGCAGAGCGGGAGCGTCCCACCTCGCTGAGGTGCCGGAGGGGCGGCAGCAGTCTTTGGCGACCCTTCCTATCGGAGGCTTCCTTCATGAACGTCGGTATCGGCCTGCCCATCGGCGACCCTGCCACCCTGCTCACCTGGGCCCAGCGCGCCGACGCCGGGCCCTTCAGCACGCTCGGCCTGCTCGACCGGCTCGTCTACGACAACCCCGAACCCCTGGTCGCGCTCGCCGTCCTGGCGGGTGCCACCTCCCGCATCCGCGTCCAGACCGAGGTGCTGCTCGCCCCGCTGCGCGACACCGCGCTCCTCGCCAAGCAGGCCGCCACGTTGGACCGGATGACCGGTGGCCGCCTGAGCCTCGGTCTGGGCATCGGCGGCCGGGACGACGACCACCAGGTCACGGGCGTCGACATACGCACCCGAGGCCGACGCCTCGACGAGCAGATGGCGGTCATGCGCCGGCTTTGGTCCGGCGAACCGTACGGCGACGGGGTCGGCCCGATCGGCCCTGAACCCGCCCGGCCCGGCGGGCCCGAGGTCCTCTTCGGCGGTTTCAAGCCCGCCGCGATCGAACGCGTCGCGCGCTGGGGTGACGGCTTCCTCGCCGCCGCGGCGCCCTCCTGGGCAGGCGGACTGTTCGACACCGCTCGCAGGTTCTGGAAGGAGTACGACCGCGACGGCGAACCACGCCTCGTCGCCCAGGTCAACGTCGCGCTCGGCCCAGAAGACGTGATCCATGACGCCCGGACCAACATGCACGCGTACTACACCTTCACCGGCATGCCAGACCGGATGGTGGCCGGAATGCTCACCACGCCGGCCGAGGTCCGCGACGCGATCGCCGCCTTCGCCGACCTCGGCGCCGACGAGGTCATGCTCTACTGCTACGGCCTCGACCCGAACCAGGTGGACCGGCTCGCGGACGTCCTGTGACGGTGGCGCGTACGTGGCGGAGAAGTCTCCCCTCGCCGCCGCGTCCCGCGCCGGCCTGACCGGACCCGACTGAGCGGTTCCACCGGCCTTCAGCCGACGTCGAAGACATTCGGCAGCCGGAGGCGGTAACGGGTGCGGTCGTGCCGCTTGAGTGCCTCCAGCTCGGGGGCCCGGTACAAGGGGGTCACCGTGCACCGTTCGGCCGTCGAGCCGATCTGTTCCAGCAGGGCGTTGACGGCCTGCCGGGCCGAGGAGTTGGCGCCCTCCATGGTGGCGAGGTCGATGGGAACGGCCACGTAGTCGCCGGCCAGGAAGAGGTTGGGGATCTTCGTGGCCGACCGCGGGCGGTGGAGGAAGGTCCCCACCGGATGGATGAGCAGCTGCTCCTCGTTGACGGGGTGTGGCGTGCCGAGTCCGTCCACGGCCGGATCGAGGAACCAGGAGTGCAGCACGGAGTCCTTCAGGACCGTACGGCCGCTGTCGTTGAGCGCCGCCTTCAGCTGCGCCCACACCTCGCGGGCGACTTCGGTACGGGTGCACTGCTTGGCCGTCTTGCCGTACAGGATCCCCGGGCGGTCCCACTCCGAGACGTCCACGGACAGACAGTCCGCGACCGTGCCGTCGCCGAAGTCGGCGGGGAAGTCGTGGCCCGGCCAGTGCTGGGCTTGGGCGATCGCGGTCAGCGACCAGGGGGAGTCGATGAGGTCGAGGTGGCCGTGCAGGATCGGCGTGCGCTCGGTCAGATAGAACTGAATGCCGGTCATCCAGTCCGTCTCCAGCTGGTCGCACGCGGCCAGTTGGGGATCGGCGGCGCGTACGGCGGAGTTCCATGTGCGGCGGGCGTGCTCTACCGGCATCGCCGAAATGTAGTGGTCGGCGGTGACGGTCCGGCGCGCGCCTGCGGGGTCCTCCACGACAGCCCCGGCGATCACACCCGAGTCCAGGGGCAGGTCCCGTACGGTCCAGCCGACGCGGAACTCGACGCCGAGTGACCTCAGGTGCGTCACCCAGGGGTCGATCCAGGCCTCGTTGGTGGGCGCGTTGAGGATCCGGTCCAGCGGTCCGTCCGCGCCCCGCCCGAGGAGGTTGAAGGCGAAGGCCTCCAGCAGAGTGGCGACCGTACGGGTGCTGGCCTCCTCCGCCTTGGTGGCCACGATGTTGCGGGTGATGCCGACGGCGAGGATCCGCTGGTAGTCGTAGGACATCCGTCCGGCCCGTACGAACTCCCACCACGGCGTCCGCTCCCAGACGTCGTCGCGGCGCTCGTCGCAGCTGGTGAGGAAGACCAGAAAGCGGTTGGCGAAGTAGAGAGCCTCGTGGAGGGGGAGGTTGAAGGCCGTGTCGAGGACCGAGGTGAAGGCGCGGCGGATCTCGTCGGGGGTGAGTTCGGCCGGGGTGTTGCCGGGCCAGGGCAGCGGTATCCGGATGTCCTCGCGGCCGCCCGACCGGGCGAACAGCATCTCCTTGGGGGCGACGAGGTTGTCGTGGACACCGTTGGGGTTGCCGGGGAACGGGATGCGCCGCATGGTGTCGGGCAGGTTGTGGTAGATGCCGGGGATGAAGCGGAAGCCGTGCTCTCCTGGCAGGGGGCGGCGGCCGCCCGTGCCGCTGCCCGGTACGTCCATGCTGCGGGCCTTGCCGCCCAGTGCCTTGCGTTCGTAGACCGTGACCCGGAAGCCGCGCTCGGCGAGTTCGTGCGCGGCCGTGAGCCCGGCGACGCCCCCGCCCAGTACGGCCACGGTCCGCTCTGCTGCGCCGTTCTCGGCCGAAGCCCGCTCGGGGGTTCCGAGGGCGACCCCGCCGCCGGCGGCCGCGGCCGTGCCCAGGAACCCTCTGCGCGTGGTGCCGCCCATCGCTACCCCTTACCGTCGGTAACACCGGCGCACGAGGATATGGGCGAGGCAACAATCCCGGAAGACGGACGACGCAACTTTGACTTGATGCCGCGTCCGCCGAGGCGAGCGTGGTGTGCAGGCACCCGTGCGCTGGTCCGGGATGTCAGTGTGTCGGGGTCGGGCGGTGAGGGACAGGCGTAAATCAGGACTGCTGGGGTGAGCGATGGCCAGGTGAGATGCCCCTCACTGTGCCAGGCTGGCGGATCGCACAGGACCAGTTTCGAACACAGGAGCACTCGATGACGGCACCGTCCCGCCTGTCTCCCTTGCTGGAGCAGTTCGACTTCGCACGCGAGCGCCTCGTCCACCGCATGACAGGACCCGTCATGGACAGCGGCGACGGGACGGATACGAACGTCGACCCCATGACCGACGAGGAGTACCTCTGGGAGCCGGCGCCCCGCTGCTGGTCGGTACGGCGTCGCGTGAACGGGCCGGGTCCTCACGCGACTCTCCTTGCGGGTACCGGCGACTGGGGACGCGACGCTGCCCCGTACCCGCACCCCTGGCCCCCGCCCATCACCACCATCGCATGGCGCCTGAGCCACCTCAGCGAGATGCTGACCCTGCGCGCCGACCACACGGCCGGCGCCCACGCGCTGACCCGCGACGACTTTCCCGTCGTCGGGGATGCCACAGGGGCGGTCACCGCCTTTGACGCCGGTGCCGCGGCCTGGCGGACGGCGCTGCTGAGCGTGGACGAGGCAGCACTCGACACCGTGGGGTACTGCACCTACCCGCACGGCAGCGACCCGGACGAGCCGTTCATCGACATCGTGTGGTGGGTCAACCAGGAACTGCTGCACCACGGGGCCGAGATCGCCCTGCTGCGCGACCTCTACCGCGCCCGACAGCACTGACCCCCGCCACCAGCCATTTGTGCGGGATGTCCTGGGCGTCGGCGACAGGGCGGGCAGCCGGGAGGGGACTCGCCCCTCCCGGCTGCCCGGGTGGTTCAGGAGGCCGCGGGTGTGTAGTGGGAGGCGTCGTCTCCTTCGAGGGCGTGGCTGTGGGTGCCGTCGATGCCGGCGGGGACGTCGCCCGCGACGGTGACGCGGTGGAGGAGGCGGGGAAGGTCGCCGTAGTCGTCGGGGGCGTAGTGCTGGGTGATGCGGTTGTCGAAGAGGACGACGTCGCCGGGTGTCCAGGTGACGCGCACGATGTTCTCCGGGCGGGTGACGTAGGCCTGGAAGATGCGCAGCAGGTCGCGTGAGTCGGACGGGCCGAGGCCGACGATGCTCTGGGCGAAGCCGCCGATGAACAGGCCCCGTTCCCCGGTCTCGGGGTGGACGCGGACGACCGGGTGGGCGGTGCGGTACTTGCGGGAGACGAACCGCTTGCGGTGTTCGGCGGCCTTGTCGTTCTTCGGGGCGGCGTAGTCGTAGTCGTTGGTGTGGACGGCCCACAGCTTGTCGGCCAGCTCGCGCAGCGGCTCGGGCAGGTCCCGGTAGGCGGCGGCCGAGTTGGCGATGAGGGTGTTGCCGCCGTAGGGCGGGACCACGATGCTGCGCAGCGTGGAGGCCTTGGGGGGTGTCCGCACGAAGGTGACGTCCGTGTGCCAGCGGTTGGCGCGGATACCTTCGTCGCCGTCGACGGGCAGGATCTGGGGCTGGCCTTCGACGGAGGGCACGGTGGGGTGTGCGGTGGTGAGTTCGCCGAAGAGGGAGGCGAAGCGGAGCTGGCCGGCGTCGTCGAGGTTCTGGTCGCGGAAGACGAGTGCCTTGTGCTCCAGGAGGGCGGAGTTGATCTCGGTGACGATGGCGGGGTCGAGGTCGCCGGAGAGGTCCACGCCGAGGATCTCGGCGCCGATGCGGCCGCCGATCCTGCGGATGTCGAAGCCGGTGCTGGTGGTCATGTGCGGGTCTTCCTTTCGGGGTGCGAACGGTGGAGAGGTGAGTCGTCGGAGGGCATCAGGACGTGATCGGCGGGGAGGTTCCCTTGGATCCCGGCGGGCCGAGGGAAGGGCCGACGGCCCGGAGCGCACCGGGCGTGCGGCCTTGCCCCCAGCCGATGTGCCGGCGGTAGCTGCCGAGCAGGCCGGCGCGGTCCAGGTTCTCCTCGTCCCGCGCGGTGGAGTCGTCGGACAGCGGGCTGGTCAGGGGTGCGACGTACAGCGCGTCGGCCGGGCAGTTCGCCTCGCACTGGAAGCAGGTCTGGCAGTCGTCGCGGCGGGCGAGCACCGGGATGCCGTCCTGACCGCGGTCGAAGACGTTGGTCGGGCAGACCTTGATGCACTTGTCGCAGGTGATGCAGCGCTCCGCCGAGACCAGTTCGATCACGAGGCCACCTCCAGCGGTGCCGTCGGTGCGGCCGACAGGGGCTCGGTGCGGGTCCACACCCGGTCGAGGCCTCCCGTGACGATGCGGTGGTGCTGCTCGGGGTCCTGTGCCGGGTGGTCGAGCCGTTTGGCCATGCCGCGGGTTTCCGTGCGGGCCAGGGCCGAGGCGTACATCCAGCGGGCATGCGCCGCCATCGCCGCGGCCTGCCTGGCCCGTACGGTGTCCCCGCTCCCGGCGTGCAGGGCGGTGCGCGACTCCTCCCACACGCTGTCGAGCACCTTCATCGAGGCGGTGAGCCGGTCGCCGTGGCGCAGATAGTTCTTCTCGTACGGGAGCACCTCGCGCTGGACCGCGGTGACGATCGCGCGGAAGCCGTCGGCCGGGCCCGGGGTACCGGTGGGGCGGAGCCCCGCCCCGCCCGCCGCCACCAGGCGCCTCGTACCGGCGCGGACTCCGAGCGTGCGGGCATGGCGGGTCGCGCCCCGGCCTGCCCAGGTGCCGGAGGCGATGGCCCAGGCGGCGTTGTGGCTGCCACCGCCGGTGAAGCCGCCGCAGATCAGCTCGCGGGTCGCCGCGTCGCCGGCCGCGTACAGTCCGGGCACGGTGGTGGAGCAGTCGTCGCCGGTGATGCGGATCCCGCCGGTGCCGCGCACGGTGCCCTCGGCGAGGAGCGTGACGGCGAACAGCTGGGTGAACGGGTCGATACCGAGCCGGTCGAACGGGAGGAAGAAGTTGGGCTGGGCCAGCCGCATCGCCTTCTGGGCCGCGGCGTCCGCCCGGTCCAGGCGGCAGTACACCTTCTCGCTGAGCAGTGCCTTCGCGATCACGGACCGGCCGCCCTGGCTGGCCGCGCCCTCCAGGACCGTACCGTCCGCGTGGTAGAAGGTCGCGAAGGAGTAGAACGCGGTCTTGGTGACGGAGGTCCCCTCGGGCGCGATGCCGTAGGCGTTGGAGAACTCCATTCCGGACAGCTCCGCGCCCACCTCGGCGGCGAACAGCGCTCCGTCGCCGGTGTTGACGTTGCAGCCGAGCGCACCGCTGAGGAACGCGCAGCCGCCGGTGGCCAGGACGACCGCCCCGGCGCGCACCCGGTACGGCTCCCCGGCCTGGCGCCGGTGCCCCCTGGCCCCGGCGACCGCTCCGGAGGGATCGGTGAGCAGCTCGGTGACCGGGCTGTGGTCGAGGACGCGTGCCCCGGCGCGCTGGACGCGGATCCGCATCCTGCGCATGTACTCCGGTCCCTGCAGGCCGTTCCTGAGCTGCTTTCCGTCCGGCCCTGTGGGGAACGGGTAGCGTCCGGCCGCCGCCAGCTCGTTCACGCCCGCGTACGTCTGGTCCAGCACCCGGGTCATCCAGCGCCGGTCGGCCAGAAATCCACCCAGGGCCTCTCTGCTCGCCATGGCCGCCTCCCGCGCCGCCGGCTCCGGGGGGACGTACCAGACACCGGTTCCGGCGGAGGCGGTGGCGCCGCTGGTGCCGCAGTAGCCCTTGTCGGCGAGGACGACATCCGCTCCGTCCTGAGCCGCTTTGAGCGCGGCCCAGGTGGCTGCCGGGCCGCCGCCGATCACCAGGACGTCGGTGGTGAGTTCCAGTCCGGTCATACCGGCCGCCCTTCTCCTGCGGTCGCTGCGGCCAGCCGGTTGGCGGGGCGGGGCAGGCCGTAGTGCTCGCGCAGGGTGCGGCCGGTGTACTCGGTGCGGAACAGGCCGCGCCGCTGCAGGATCGGTACGACGTGGTCGACGAAGTCCTCCAGGCCTCCCGGCAGATGGGGCGGCATGATGTTGAATCCGTCCGCGGCGCCCTGGGTGAACCACTCCTCGAGCTGGTCGGCCACCTGCTCCGGGGTGCCGGCGAACACCCGGTGGCCACGGCCGGCACCGAGGCGGGCGATGAGCTCGCGCAGGGTGAGGCCGTCGCGGCGGGCCAGTTCGGCGACGAGCGTGAAACGGCTCTTGTTGCCGTTGATGTCCCGCTCCTCGGGCAGCTCGGGCAGCGGCCCGTCCAGCGGCAGCCCGGTCAGATCGGTGCCGAGCATCGCGGACAGCTGGGCGAGCCCGTACTCGGGTACCTGTAGCTCCGTCAGCTCCTGTTCCAGCGCGCGGGCTTCGGCCTCCGTCGAGCCGATGACCGGGGCGATGCCCGGAAGCACCAGCAGCTGGTCCTCGGTGCGGCCATGGCGGACGAGCCGTGTCTTGAGGTCCTTGTAGAAGGCCTGGCCGTCGGCGAGGGTCTGCTGGGCGGTGAAGACGGCCTCGGCGTACCGGGCGGCGAACTCCTTGCCGTCCTCCGACGAGCCTGCCTGCACCAGCAGCGGGTAACCCTGAGGTGTGCGGGGGACGTTCAGCGGGCCCTGTACCCCGAAGTACTCCCCGCGGTGGTTGATCTCCCGCACCTTGGCGGTGTCGGCGTAGACGCCGCGCTCCCGGTCGAGCAGGATCGCGTCGTCCTCCCAGCTGTCCCACAACTTGGTGGCCACGTCGACGAACTCCCGGGCCCGCTCGTAGCGCAGCGCGTGCTCCAGGTGCTCGTCCTGCCCGAAGTTGCGGGCCTCGTTCACGGTGCCGGAGGTGACGATGTTCCAGCCGGCCCGGCCTCCGCTGATGTGGTCCAGGGAGGCGAACTTGCGGGCGGTGTGGAAGGGCTCGTTGAAGGTGGTGGAGACGGTGGCGATCAGGCCGACGTGTTCGGTGACCGCCGCCAGGGCCGACAGCAGGGTGAGCGGTTCGAAGCCGCCCAGGACGTTGTGTCTGACCTTCCCCCACAGGGCGAGGCCGTCGGCGAGGAAGACGGAGTCGAACAGGCCGCGCTCGGCGGTCCGTGCGAGCTGCTGGAAGTAGCGCAGATCGGTGACCCGTTCGGGCTGGGTACGGGGGTGGCGCCAGGCGGCGTCGTGGTGGCCGGCGTTCATCAGGAAGGCGTTGAGGTGCAGGCGTCGCGGGCTGGTCGCGGTCATGGGGTTCCTCGGATCGGGGCGGTGAGACACAGGTGGCGGGGCGAGGTCAGCCGTCGGCCGGGAGGCGCCAGGTGCTGAGCCGTCGTTCCACTGCGACCAGGAGTTGGTTGAAGGCCACTCCGATGGCGGAGATGGTGACGATGCCGGCGTACATCTGCGGGATCGCGAAGTTGTACTGCGAGGCGTTGATCAGGTAGCCGAGGCCCGCCTTGGCGCCGATCATCTCGGCGGCGACGAGTACGAGGATGGAGACTGCTCCGGCCAGTCGGATGCCGGTGAAGACGACCGGTACCGCGGAGGGCAGGATGACCTTCTGGAACAGCCTGGGCGCGGACAGGTCCATCGACTTCGCCAGCTTCAGCAGCGTCGGGTCGACGCCCCGGACCGCGCTGATGGTGTTGAGCAGGATGGGCCAGGTGCAGGCGTAGAGCACGATGGAGATCTTCGAGGTCTCGCCGATGCCGAGCAGGAGCACGAAGACGGGCAGCAGGGCCAGAGCCGCGGTGTTGCGGAAGACCTCCAGCAGCGGGCCGAGGAGGTCGGCCACCGGCCGGTACCAGCCGATCAGCAGGCCGAGGGGCACGGCGACGAGCACGGCGAGGCCGAATCCGCTGAACGAACGCACCAGACTGGCACGGGCGTTGTCGGCGAGCTGGCCGTCGGCGGCCAGTTCCCACCAGGCGCGGGCGACCTCGCTGAACGGCGGCAGGAACGTCCGGTCGACCAGCCCGAGGCGCGGCGCGGTCTCCCAGAGCAGGAGCAGGGCCACGATCGCCGCGGACCTGGTCGCTCCGCTCACCAGCAGATCCGGCAGCCGGCGGACCACCCGGCGGGCCCGGGCCGTCGTGACGGGGACCCGGCGCGCATGCGGCGACACCTCGGGGGAGGGGACCGGGGCGAGCTCGATGGAGCCGGACGTGGTGCTCTTGTCGGTGACCGTTCCGGTTGCGGGGCTCATACGGCAGCCGCCTCCTTCTCCAATTGCTGGGCCCTGGCGACCTCGTCGTGCAGCAGTGACCAGATCTCGTGGCGGTGGCGTGCGAACTCGGGGCTGGAGCGCAGGTCGTCCGTGGCGTCACGGGAGCCGAGGGCGACCGGCACGATCTGCTTGATGCGGCCCGGCCTGGATGTCATGACGGCGACGCGCTGTCCGAGATAGACGGCCTCGTCGATGCCGTGGGTGATGAAGACGACGGTCTTTCCGGTGCGCTGCCAGATGCGCAGCAGCTCGTCCTGGAGCGACTCGCGGGTCTGGGCGTCCAGCGCGGCGAACGGCTCGTCCATCAGCAGCACATCGGGGTCGTAGGCGAGGCTGCGGGCGATCGCCACGCGCTGGCGCATGCCGCCCGACAGTTCGTGCGGATGGCGGTCCTCGAAGCCGGTGAGGCCGACGAGGTCCAGGAACTCCCTGGCCCGCTGGGCGCGTTGGCGTCGTGGAACCCCGGTGGCTTCCAGGCCGAACTCGACGTTGCCCTGCGCGGTGCGCCAGGGCAGCAGCGCGTACTGCTGGAAGACGATGCCGCGGTCCAGGCCCGGTCCGGTGACGGGTGTGCCGTCCAGCAGGATGCGTCCGCCGGAGGGCCGGGTGAGGCCGCCGAGCAGATCCAGCAGGGTCGACTTTCCGCAGCCGCTCGGGCCGACGAGGACGACGAATTCACCGGCCGCTATCTGCAGATCGATTCCATCGAGTGCGGTGAACCGGGTCGTCTGCCGAGCCCCCTTCCGGTCCTTTACGGTGAATTCCTTCGTCACGTTCTCGAACTCGATCTTGGGTGTGGTGGATTCCGGCATAAGGGGTCAGCTCCCGCTGGCGTTGAACTCGTTGGTGTAGAGGTCCGACAACGTGACCTGACCCTTCTTGATGTCACCGCGCTCGGCCAGCCAGTCGATCCACAGCTTGAGCTCTTTGCCGGTGATGCGGCCCGCCTTCTCGGCGACGCCGAAGGACTGCCAGTACTTGAGGGGTGCGGGGTCCTCGTTGCGGCCACGCTCCTTCACGATGTCCGTCATACGGGCGACGACTTCCTCGCGTGGAGTGGAACGGGCCCATTCGATGGCTTTTCCGACGCCGGTGACGAAGACGCGGGCGGTGTCGGGGTTCTGTTTGAGGAAGCGGTCGGTCATCACGTAGGTGCCGGCGCTGAAGGCGCCGAGCAGCTGGTAGTCGGTGAACAGCGGGCGGATGCCTCCGGTGGCGAGGGCTTTGTCCCGCAGGAGGCCGCCGAGTACGGCCACGTCGATCTGCTTCTGGCGCAGGGTCTGCTCGGTGTTGACCGGCGGGACGACCAGGGGCTCCGTCTTGCCGATGTCCGACTGGGACAGGCCGCCCCGTTGGAGGTAGATGTCGAGCATGGCCTCGGAGTGGGCTCCGAGGGTGTTCATCCCGATCTTCTTGCCGATGAGGTCGCGGGCCGAGCGGATGGGGCTGTCCTTGAGGACGTAGAAGCCGTTGTAGGCGTACTTGTCGGCGCCGTAGTAGCTGATGACGGCCTTGATGGGGGCCTTGTTCGCGGCCAGTTTGACGACCGCGCCGTTGAACGCGCCGCCGAAGTCGACCTGGCCGGTCGCCGCGGACTGGATGTCCTGCGGCCCGCTGATGGTGTTGCCGACCCAGTCCAGCTTCACGTCCTCCAGATAGCCGAGGTCCTCGGCCAGCTCCGGCAGAGTGACCTGTCCCGCCCAGCCCTGATAGCGCAGCGTCTTGGTCCCGCCCTTGCCGGACGAGGCTCCGGCGGTCGTGCCGCAGCTCACGGCCACCGCCGAAAGGCCGAGCAGGGAGAGGAATTGACGTCTGGTCGATGCCGTCGTGGCCATGAAAGGATCCTGTTCAAGGGAATGGGGAAACGGACGTGCCGAGAAGGTCGCCTGTGGCGTGCCGAGAGCACGGGAAACCGCGGCGAAACAGCGGGAATATGACCTCGGCAGAGAGAGAACTGCGAGGACTGCGGCGTTCTACGGCGACATCAGTGCGACGTGACAGCCGACTGTGAAATGGAGCGAGGGAGAGCGGTGCCCGTCAGGGGCTCAGATACCGACGGCACAGATGGCGCTGGCCTGGCGTCGCAAGTCGACGTGCAGGCGAGCGGCAAGGTTCTCGGAATGGCTCACAGCCAAGAGAGTTGCAGCGAAAACCAGCCACGTCAATGTCGCTTGCGTACACGTCTCATGTTCGCAACTGTCCGACACGCGAGTGAAGTACAGCGTTCACAATCGCCCGGCCGCGCGGCGACGCGATCAATCCCGTTGGGCCGGCACGCCGGTTTGTCAGACGGGCAGGATGAACGGAGGGTGCGCCCCGTTGAGGAAATAGTCCCCGACATCCCGGAGCCGGTGAGTGACGGGCTCGTACAGGGTGTGGGTCCGGGCATTGCGCCAGAAGCGGTCGAAGCCCAGCCGCGCGGACGCGGAGCGGACACCGATGATGTCGAGGGCACGGGCGGTGGTCTCCTGCGCGGCCTTGGACGCCGCGGCCTCGGCCATGGCCACGAGGACGGAGATCTCCGCGTACTCGTCGTAGGTGATGTCCTCGCCGCATACGAGCCCGCGCTGCACCGCGTCCTGTGCCTGGTCGGTGAGTGCGGAGGCGGAGCGGGTGAGGACGGTGATTTCCCCGTACGCGGTCAGCACCTGGGGGTCCTGCGGCGAGCCGACGGGCCGGTCCGGGTGCCAGGGGGAGTGGCCCGCCCTGCTGTAGTCACGGGCTTCGGCGAGCACTCCCTCGGCCATGCCGAGACAGAGCTGGACGGAAAGGAGCCGCCCGACCGGCGAGGCCAGTGCGGTCAGGGGCGACAGGACGTCCTCGTCTGCGGACAGAGAGCCGAGTACCTCGTCGGCGGCGATCAGCACACCGTCGAACTCCACGCTCCCGCCGGCCGCGAGCCGCTGTCCGAACGGGTCGGCGTCGCCGTCGATCCTCACACCGTGACGGGCGGGGTCGACCACGACGGCGAACGGCTCGCCGGTATCGGGCCGTACGGCCCGCACGGCGAGGCGGTCGGCGACCAGGACCCCGGTGGCGTAACTCTGCCGACCGTCGAGCACATAGCCGGCGGTTGTCCTGGCCAGCGCCAGGGGCAGGTCCTGGCGGGCGAGACCACCGCCCCAGCACCACTGCTCCGCCGCGGACCGCTCGACCTGAGCGGCGAGAGCTGGCTCGGTGAGGAACCGGGCGCTCCACGACAGGAAGTAATGACAGCTCAGGAGTTGCCCGATCGCGCCGTCGGCGGCGGCGATTTCCCGGACGACGGCGTAGGCCGTCGGCCAGTCCGCGCCGCCGCCCCCGAACTCGGCCGATACGAGGAGGGTCAGCAGTCCCGACTCGCGCAGCCGGGACACCTCGTCGAACGGGGGCTTGCCTGCCTGCTCCCTGGCCACGGCGTCCGTGGCCAGATCGTCCGCCGTCTCACGGGCCACCCGCAGCCAGTGCGCACGGCCGGGCCCGGTCCGGTCGGATGCCGAGGCGGGGTCGGCCGGCGCAGTGGCAACGCCCATGGTGGTGGTCTCCTCAGGGTCGGCGGCACGTTGCGGTGGTGGGGTGCTCCTGCTGGTCGGGCACGTACTTGTAGCCCACGCGCCGCACGGTGACGACCTGGTGCCGGTGAGCCGCGCCGAGCTTGCGGCGCAGGCGCGCGATGTGGACGTCCACGGTGCGGCCGTCGCCGATGTGGTCGTAGCCCCAGACGCCGGCCATCAACTGTTCGCGCGAATGCACTTGGTGGGGATGCTGTACGAGGTGGGCCAGCAGCCCGAACTCCAGGTAGGTGAGGTCGAGTTGGCGTCCGTCCAGCTCGGCGACACGGCGTGCCGGATCGACGCGGACGCCACCGCCTCCCGCTCCCGTCCGGTGCGGGGCAGGCGAGTCCGTGTAGGCGACCGGCCGGATCTCCGGCCGTGTCACGTCCTTGGCGAAGAGCTGGGCCGGGTCGGTGCCCTCGGGTACGAGCACGAGATAGCCGACGAGGGGTGCGGAACCGCTCCCCTCGTCGCCCTCCTGGGCGGTGTCGCCCACGAGTCGGAGACGGCGTATGTCGGGGAGCGGGGAATCCGACGGGATGGCGTGGGTCGGAAGTGCCGTGGTCATGGCGGTCGTCCTTCAGAAGTACGTCGGGCCATCAGGCGCAGCGGGTGCGCCCGGGCACCTGGGCGAAGAGAGAAGGAGCGGAGCGGCACGCGCTGTCGGTGAGCCGCGTGCCTCACACGTGACAGCAGGCGGCGCTGACGACGTGACCAAAGTCGACATGCCGACGACGAACGAGTCGTTGCTGCGTGTGGGGCATGTACATCATCCTGCGCACCTGCTGGGTAAGCCGTCAACGTTTCCCTAGTAATTCGATGGGAAATGTAGGGAAGGCCACATCGAGGTGGACGGCACCGCTACCCGGATTCACCGGCAGCCGCCGACAGCACAGCCCCCAGCAGCACGGCCGACGACGCCTCCGGGCGCTGTCCCGCGGTGTCGACGACGACACGGTCCCGGTCCCACGGCTCGTACTCCCGCTCGAGGTTCCGCTGCCAGTCGGGCAGCGGCAGGTCCGGGATGTCGACCGACCTCGACGTCACCCGGCGCCGGTGCTCGACCGGATCGGAGCAGACGACCTCCACCTCGACGGACGGCACACCCGCCCGTGCGGCCGCACCACGCCAGGCGTCCCTCGTCACCGCCAGCGGGTTCACCGACTCCGCGATCACGCTCAGACCCTGCCGCAGTTGCTCCTCGGCCAGCGCGTACCCGACGACGTAGCCCGCCGGACCGACCGGATGCCGGGCCAGGCCGGACCGGACCAGTGCCTGCTCGATGGTGTCCACGCGCAGGTGGACCGCGCCGATCTCCGCCGCCAGCAGGCGGGCCAGCGTGGTCTTTCCGGTGGCGGGCAGACCCCCGATCACGACGAGCACGGAGTCATCCCGCCGCCTGCGACCGGGCGACGATGCGCTGACCGTGGTCCCGGGCAGGCCGCCATCCCAGCCGGGGAGCGATGTGCCGGCGCACATCGTGCAGGATCTGCTCGTAGTCGCCCAGTCCGCACTCGTACGGCAATTCCAGGCGCAGCTCCGACACCTCCGTGAGTGCGGCGTCGGCGTTCAACACCTCCAGGATCTCCTCCGACGTCCCCACCACGTCGGGGGCGAACAGGGTGCGTTTGGCCCCCTGCGGTTTCAGGGTCCGCTCGTGGCGGCTCGCCGCGTAGGCGCGGTAGCGCCGCCGGGTCGCCGTGTCCGCGCTGTCGAAGGGCACGATCACCCGGCCGATCGCCACCCGTCCCGGTCGCTCCGGCCCGAGCAGGCGACGGTACTCGTGGATCAGTGCCAGCTGCGCGGTGGAGAAGTCGTCGGTGCCTTCACCGGCGACGATGTTCCCACTGAGCATGCTCAGCCCCTGTTCGCCCGCCCACCGTGCCGATCGCAGGCTGCCGGCTCCGTACCAGGTGCGGTCGACCAGCCCGGGGCTGTACGGCTGCAGGCGTGGCCGCTGTGCGCCGCCCGGCGTCTGGATGACGGTGTCCTCACTGCCCATGAGGCCTCCGCGCAGATGGTCGCGCACCCGGGCGATACGGCCGTACGACAGATCGAAGGTTCGCCAGTCGCCGTCATGGACCAGTTGCGCCATCAGCTCCGCATGCGGCATGCCCGTGCTGAAACCGACCTGCAGCCGCCGCCGGGAGAGCACATCGGCGAGCGCGAGGTCCTCGGCGAGCCGGAACGGGTTCTCGTACCCGATCGGGATCACGGCGGTGCCCAGCTCGATATGCTCGGTGCGCTGGCCCGCGGCGGCGAGGAACACCGCCGCCGAGGACACTCCGTGCTCCAGGTGCCGCTGCCGCACCCAGGCACCGTCGAACCCCGTGCGCTCGCCGTACTCGAACAGCCGCAGGGTGGCCTCGAGACCCGCGTACGGGTCGTCATCCGCGTAGTTGCCCGGCGTCAGGAACGACAGCGAGCGGATCCGGGGGAGGGGCGAGGAGCTCACTGCGCGATCGGCTTCCGCTCGTGGGGGATTTGCTCACCGGCCTCGATCGCCACCGGCAGCCGGTTCTCGCCGGGCGGCAGCGGGCAGGTCGCGAAGTCGGTGTAGGCGCATGGAAGGTTGGTGGCACGGTTGAAGTCCAGCACCACGGTGCCGTCGGGTCCGGGTGCGTCGATCCGCAGGGCGCGATTGGCCGCGTACGTGGTCACGCCGGAGGTCGCGTCGGTGAACAGCACCATCAGGCTGCCTGGTGTGTGCCCGTTGAACGCGGTCAGGCCCAGCGTCCGGCCGTCGATCCGGAAGCGGATTCTGCCGGACGCGTCGTAGACGTGCTGCAGTCCCTCGACTGCGGCACCCACGGTGGTCGGTCGCGGCTCCGGGAACGGCGTGTACGTGCCGGTGACCACCCACCGCGGGTCCGGTGCGTACGCGGGTGTCCCGGTGAACGCGGTACGCAGTGGATGTTCCGGGTGCCGTGGCCGGATCACGTCGTGGCCGCCGCGTTTGGCGATCTCGATCACCGCATCGCCCCAGCCGGCGGTGACGGCACCGCGTTCCGGGATGACACCGAAGGTGTGCCGTCCGTGCACCGCGGTGCCGTCGATGACGAGTTCCTCCCCGTCTTCGAGCACGACGGTGACGCCGTCGTCGCCCGACGACCAGGTGCCGGGTGCGCCGGGGAAGCGCTGGGGGTCGCTGGTGGGCCAGTGCAGGCCGGTGACGGCGAGGAATCCGTGCTCATGGGCGAGGGCGGAGTCCCTCAGCTGATGCCATGCCTCCCATGCGGCGGCGAAGGCGTCGATGTCGGTGGGGGTGTCCTGGACGGTCATGTGTGCTCCTGCTGGATTCGGCGCTGATGGTCAGGAGGGTGCGGGCACGGGCTGGGGCGCGCTGCGGTACTCCCTGTGCTGAGGGCAGAGAAGACGGCAAGCGCGAGGACACCGCTGGACAGGCGGCCGCGCCCGTGTGCGTCCAGGACAGCGGTCAGCGTGATGCGGTGGAGGAAATGCGGGTCGGAAGCCGGAGC
This sequence comes from Streptomyces purpurascens, assembly GCF_045040895.1. Taxonomy (NCBI): domain Bacteria; kingdom Bacillati; phylum Actinomycetota; class Actinomycetes; order Kitasatosporales; family Streptomycetaceae; genus Streptomyces; species Streptomyces purpurascens. The sequence continues at coordinate 8,871,319 of NZ_CP108341.1, forward strand.
GAGGCGTCAGCTCACGGCGGAACAGCCCGTGGTGGTGACACGCACGTAATCGACGTGGCGGCGGGTCACGAGCACGGTCATGGGGCCAGGTAACCACACGGGGGCGGCAACGCACCAGATCGGCCGGGCAGTCTCAGCCGATGGGCGCATGGTCGACACCCCTCGGGCAACTGGCGGTCAGAGCAAGGCCGTCGTGGCCCGTGGCGCGCCGGCGAGATGCTCCGTTGACACCCTCCGGCCCACGTGCTTGCATCCCGCCATGCCGTTGTCGGAGCCTCTGACCCGCCGCCGCGCCGTGGACCTCGTCCGCATAGCCGCCGCGCTGTGTCGGACGACCGGCTGATCGCGCGCTCCCTGACGACTCCGTCAACGACCGTGCCGCACACGCCCGTTGTGCCGTAGAGCCCCTGTCGTGCTCCTTCGCTCCCCATGACGAGGACCCGCCATGCCGTCTCCCACCCCTGCCGGTCACCGCCCCGAAACCGACTACGACCGCCGAAGGCTGCGCCAGTGGCTCGCCGGTGAGGCCAGGGCCGACGGGGTCAGCCGCCGCCGGCTGCTCACCCTGCTCGCCGCCACCGCCGCGGGGACCGCACTCGGCGCCCCGCGGCCCGCCCATGCCGCCGACGCACCGATCGTCAAGCCCCTGCCGCCCGAGTGGTTCATCCAGCGCGGCACCAACGCCGAGACCCGCTGGGAGGCGCTGCGCGGAACCGGCCACCACACCCCCAACGAGCTGTTCTTCGTACGCAACCACACCGCCACCCCCGTCCTGGAGGCCGGTGACTGGCGGCTGCGGCTGTGGGGGAGCGGGCTGCGCGGCACCCCCGGCGAGGACCGGCCGGTGGAGTTCGGGTACGACGATCTGCGAGCGCTGCCGGCCGTCACCCGGACGGCCTTCGTCGAGTGCGCGGGGAACGGCCGCTCCTCCTACACGACTCAGCAGGGCGAGACGGTCAGCGGCACCCCGTGGACCTTGGGAGCGATCGGCGTCGCACGCTGGCGCGGGGTGCGCCTGGCCGATGTGCTGCGCCGGGCCGGGCTGTCCCCCTCCGCCGTGGACGTGCAGCCGCGCGGCCTGGACGCCGAATACGTCAGCGGCGGCGAGAACCTGGGCCGGGTACGGCGTCCGCTGCCGCTGGCCAAGGCCCTGGACGACGTGCTGCTCGCGTACGAGATGAACGGTGAGCGGCTTCCGTACGACCACGGATACCCGGTGCGGGTGCTGGTTCCCTCCTGGGTGGGCATCTCGTCGATCAAGTGGGTCGGCGACATCGAGGTGTCCGCGCAGCCGCTCTACTCGCCCTGGAACACCACCTTCTACCGGCTGTTCGGTCCCTCCCACCCGGAGGGCGGCAGCGCGCCGCTGACCCGGCAGGCCACGAAGAGCGCCTTCGAGCTGGCGAGCGGGGCCACGTTCACCGTGGGGCGGAGGCACGTGCTGCACGGACGGTCGTGGTCGGGCGCGGGCGCCGTCGCCCGGGTCGACGTCAGCACCGACGGCGGGGCGAACTGGCGGCCCGCCCGCCTGCACGAGCGTCCCCGCACCGCTACCTGGACCCGCTGGTCCCTCAGCTGGCAGCCCGACGCACCCGGCGCCACCCACCTGCTGGCCCGCGCCACGGACACCGCCGGCCGTACGCAGCCGGACTTCGCGGTGCCCAACACACAGGGCTACCTGTTCGACGCGGTGGTGCGGCATCCGGTCAGCGTGGTGTGAGGACAGTCGTGCCGGAATGTCACGGGTGCATGGCATGCGCACGAAAGTGGGTAGGCAGCCAGACGCAGGCGGCGTCGATGTCGCCCCGCTGCCACGCGGCGAGGAGCGGCTGCGGCTGCAGGTCGATGAGCTCGCCGTCCGACGGCTTGAGGCCGACGAGCCGCGGCAGCGGGAGTGCGCATGCGTCGCACGTCGGTAGCGTCCGCCTCCTCCTTACTGACTCAAGGCACGGTGCACGCCCGCCCGCTCCTGTCGGCCCATGACCGTCGGGGGCGGCCCTCCGGCGCCGCGGGACGCGTTTCACTTCGCGGGGTGCCCGCGGACCGTGTCGCGGAATGCGATCGGGGTCTGGCCGGTGCGGTGGTGGAAGTGGCGCGGGAGAGGGTGCGGGCCGAGTAGCCGAGCGATTCGGCGTACTCCTCCACCCGGCGGGTGCGCGCGAAGTCCTTTTCCACGGCATCGCGGAAGCGCAGGTAGGTGGCGTCGGGTTCGGGCGCGGCCCTGCTGTGGGGCTACTGGGCCGTCCATATCGACGACATTCGCTTCTCCACCGCCCCCAACCCCTGTACCTGCGGCTGCGCGCACTGGTCGACGGCAAGGACCACTGGGTGATGACGTCCAACGTGGACGGTCTCTTCGCCCGGGGCGGCTTCGCCCCCGACCGGATCTCACCCCGCAGGGCGACTACGGCCGCTACCAGTGCGGTACCCCCTGCACCCCCACCACCTGGGACAGCCGCCCTCTCGTCGAACGGCTCCGCGCCGCCTACGACCCGGCCACGGGCGCCGTCACCGACCCCGATGCCCTGCCCCGATGCCCGAACTGCGGAGGCGAGGCCGAGATCAACGTCCGTACCGGCCCCCGGTTCGTCGACACCCCCTACCTTCCCGTGGGCCACCGCCTCCAGGAGTGGCTGGGCTCGGCCCCCGCCGACACCCGCCTGCTGATCCTGGAGTTCGGTGCCGGATTCAACACCCCGGGGGTGATCCGATGGCCTGGCGAACACCTCACCCGCCGGTTCCCCGCCGCACGCCTCGTCCGGGTCAACCCCGACCGTCCCGAAACCCCCGCCGACCTCGCCGGCCGGGCCCTGCCCGTCCCCGCCGGCGCCGACCGGCTGCTCGACGTACTCACCGCGCCGCACCCGGCGCTCGACCCTACGGTGGCACCATGAGCGACCCCGAGAAGAACAAGGCCACGGCCCAAGCGTTCTACGACCTGATGTTCAACCAGTGCCGCCCGGCCGAGGCCATCGACCGGTTCGTCGGCGACACCTACATCCAGCACAACCCGCATGTCGCCGACGGCAAGCAGGCGTTCATCGACTACTTCGAACGCATGGCCGCCGAGTATCCCGGCAAGCGCGTCGAATTCCAGCGGGCCTTCGCCGAAGGCGACCACGTCATCCTGCACTGCCACCAGGTCTGGCCCGACGAGGAGTACGCGGGCATCGACATCTTCCGCTTCGACGCGGGCGGCAAGATCGTCGAACACTGGGACGTCCTCCAGGTCATCCCGCCCATCTCCAAGAACGACAACACCATGTTCTAGCGCCACCGCTAGCGGGGCGGACGTGTTCGACCTGTCGGACATTGTTCGAAACCTATTGACGCTGCCCTGGGCGTCGGCTGAGACTCTCGCAACACACACGTCACCCGCGTGTAACGGCAGGCCCACGGCAAGGACTTGCCGTCGCCTCGTCGGTTCCTCGTTTCCGCGTTCCGCCTTGCCCGTCATCAGCCATGCCTCAGCAGGGAACCTCGACATGACGCACGTCGCACGATGCGCACGACCTCACAGCCGCGCGAGACGTTGGGCGGGCCATCTCGCCGGACTGACCGCCGCGTCGATGCTGCTCACCCTCGCCGGACCCGCCGCTCCCGCGCAAGCGGAACCAGCGGCCCCGGCGGCCGAAGCCGCGGACATCACCGACGGCCTGGCCCTGTGGTACAAGCTCGACGCGAGCTCCGGCGGCACCGTCACCGACGTCTCCGGCAACGGCCGGAACGGCACGGTCAGTGGCACCGCCGACTGGTCGGCATCCGGTCAGGGGCTCGCCTTCAACGGGTCGGACACCTACATCAAGGTGCCGGACGACGTCATGAAGGGCATGGACTCGATCACCGTCTCCATGGACGTACTGATCGACTCCGCCCAGAGCACGCCCTACTTCCTCTACGGCTTCGGCAACACCAGCGCGGGCACGGGCAACGGCTACCTGTTCACCACCGGGAACTCCTTCCGCACCTCCGTCGCGACGGGCAACTGGTCGACCGAGCAGACCACCAAGCCGTCCGACTCCCACAACCTGACCCGCGGGGTGTGGAATCACATCACCTACGCCCAGACCGGCTCCACGGGCGTGCTCTACGAGGACGGCGTCGAGGTCGGCCGCAACAGCTCGGTCACCACCACGCCCGGCGCCATCGGCTCCGGCACCACCAAGGCCAACTACATCGGCAAGTCCGTCTACGACGGCGACAAGCTCTTCAAGGGCCGGATACGCGACTTCCGTGTGTACGACCGGGCACTGGACGGCCCGGAGGTCGAGCAGCTCTCCCTCCCCGTCGCCACACAGGGCGTCGCCGACGACAAGGACGCCCTCAGCCTCGGTGACACCAGCGGCGTCACCTCCGACCTCGACCTGCCCGGAACGGGACCGGCCGGCGGCTCCTCCATCAGCTGGGACAGCGACAACCCGTCCGTGGTGTCCGACACCGGCCAGGTGACCCGCCCCGAGGCCGGCTCACCGGACGGCCGCGCCACGCTCACGGCGACCCTGAAGAAGGGCACCGTGACCGGCACCAAGACCTTCGACATCACGGTCCGGCCCGCGCTCGACGACGACGCCGCCACCCGGCAGGCCGCCGAGGCGCTCACGGTCCACAACCTCGATGACGCACGCGGCAACCTCACCCTGCCCAAGAGCGGCAAGTACGGCACGGCCGTCACCTGGTCCTCCGCGAGGCCTGACGTCCTCTCCGCCGACGGCGAGGTCCACCGCCCCGCGCACGGCGACGGCGCCACCACCGTCGAGCTGACCGCGACCGTCACCAAGGGCGAAGCGAAGGCCACCCGCGTCATGACGGCCGAGGTGCCCGAACTGCCCGCCGAGGCGGCCCTCAAGGGCTACATGTTCAGCTACTTCACCGGCGAGGGCACCTCGGACGGCGAACAGCTCTACGCAGCCCTCAGCAAGGGCAACGACCCGCTGCACTGGCGCGAACTGAACGACGGCAAGCCGGTCCTCACCTCCACGCTCGGCGAGAAGGGCCTGCGCGACCCCTTCATCATCCGCTCCCCGGAGGGCGACAAGTTCTACCAGATCGCCACCGACCTCAGGATCTACGGCAACGGCGACTGGGACGCCTCCCAGCGCACCGGCAGCAAGTCCATCATGGTCTGGGAGTCCACCGACCTGGTGCACTGGACGAACCAGCGCCTGGTCAAGGTCTCACCCGACAGCGCGGGCAACACCTGGGCGCCGGAGGCGTTCTACGACGCCGAGCGCGGCGAGTACGTCGTCTTCTGGGCGTCGAAGCTCTACGACAACGCCGACCACTCCGGCGACACGTACAACCGCATGATGTACGCCACCACCCGCGACTTCTACACCTTCAGCGAACCCAAGGTCTGGATCGACCGCGGCTACTCGGTCATCGACTCCACGATGATCCGGCACGACGGCACGTACTACCGCCTGTCCAAGGACGAGCGGAACAACAGCTCCTCGACCCCCAACAGCAAGTTCATCTTCGAGGAGAAGAGCGACTCGATCCTGAACCCGTCCTGGACCGCCGTCGCCGAGGGCATCGGCAAGGGCGCGATGAACGCCGCCGAGGGACCGCTGGTGTTCAAGTCCAACACCGAGGAGAAGTGGTACGCCTTCCTCGACGAGTTCGGCGGCCGCGGCTACATCCCCTTCGAGACGACCGACCTCGACTCCGGCACCTGGACCCCCTCCACCGGCTACGACCTGCCCGCCAAGCCCCGCCACGGCACCGTGCTCCCGGTCACCCAGGCCGAGTACGACCGGCTGCTGCGCGCCTACCAGCCGGACCAGGTCGTGCGGAGCGTCGAAAGCGTCTCCGTGAAGACCGGGATCGGCCGGGCGCCGGTGCTTCCGGCCACGGTGATCGCCGAGTACGCCGACGGCGTCAAGCGTCCCGTCGCGGTCACCTGGGAGAACGTACCGGCGTCGAAGTACGCCCAGGCCGGCACCTTCACCGTGACCGGCAGTCTGCCGGACGGCGCCGCGCTCCCGGTCCGGGCCGAAGTCACCGTGTCCGACGAGGGGCCGGACATCCCGGCCGACCTGCTGCTGCACTACGACTTCGACGAGACCGGCGGCAGCATCGCCCGTGACTCCAGCGGGCACGGACACCACGGCACCTATGTACGCACGCCCGAGTTCGGCACCGGTGTCGAGGGCGGCTCGTTCAAGATGTCCGGCGACTCCGACTCGCCGTACGTGAAGATCCCGAACGGTGTGCTGAAGAACGCCGACAGCGTGACGGTGTCGACGTACGCCAAGTGGAAGGGCGGCAGCAGCTTCCAGTGGCTGTTCGGGCTCGGGCCCGACAGCGACAAGTACCTGTTCGCCACCCCGTCCAACGGCGGCTCCAGCCTCTACTCGGCCATCACGAAGGCGAGTTGGTCCGCAGAGTCGAAGCTGACGGCCGGCTCGCAGCTCACGCCCGGGCAGTGGCGGCACGTCACGGTGACGCTGGACGGCACCACCGGCACGATGGTCCTCTACGCCGACGGCGTCGAGGCGGCCCGCACGACGACCACCATCAAGCCGTCCGAGCTGTACGACGCGGCCAAGGACCACAGCGGCTACATCGGCCGTTCCCTGTACGCGGCCGACCCCTACTTCGGCGGCGAGGTGGACGACTTCCGCGTCTACGACCGCGCCCTCTCCGGCGCCGAGGTCATGGAGCTCAGCGGCAACACCACGGGCATCGCCAAGGCGACGCACCCGCAGCTCAAGGTCGACGCGCTCATCGACAACGCGGGCGGCACGATCACCCTGCCGATGAAAGCGGGCGCCGATCTCACCGCCCTGGCACCGGAGTTCGCGCTCGCCGAGGGCGCGAGCATCAGTCCCGCCTCCGGCAGCGTGCGCGACTTCACCCGGCCGGTGACGTACGAGGTCACCGGGTCGGACGGCAAGAAGCGCACCTGGAAGGTCTCGGCGCTGATCATGAAGACGCCGGTCCTGCCGGGGCTGAACGCCGACCCGAACATCGTGCGCTTCGGCGACACCTTCTACATCTATCCGACGACCGACGGCTTCGAGGGCTGGAGCGGCACGCAGTTCAAGGCCTACTCCTCCACGGACCTGGTCCACTGGAAGGACCACGGCGTCATCCTCGACCTGGGGCCGGACGTCAGCTGGGCGGACAGCCGGGCCTGGGCGCCGGCGATGACGGAGAAGGACGGGAAGTACTACTTCTACTTCTGCGCCGACGCGAACATCGGCGTCGCGGTGTCCGACTCGCCCACCGGCCCGTTCAAGGACGCCCTGGGCAAGCCGCTGCTGAAGGCCGGTGACTTCCGCGGTCAGATGATCGACCCGGCGGTCTTCACCGACGACGACGGCAAGCAGTACCTCTACTGGGGCAACGGCCGCGCCTACGTCGTCCCGCTGAGCGACGACATGACCTCCATCGACACCTCGAAGGTCACGGACATCACCCCGAGCGGCTACAACGAGGGCACCTTCGTCATCAAGCGCAAGGGCACCTACTACTTCATGTGGTCGGAGAACGACACCCGGGACGAGAACTACCGCGTCGCCTACGCGACCGGCCCCTCGCCCACCGGCCCGTGGACGAAGCAGGGCGTGATCCTGGAGAAGGACCTGTCTCTGGGCATCAAGGGCCCGGGCCACCACTCCGTCGTCCACGTCCCCAACACCGACGACTGGTACATCGCCTACCACCGCTTCGCCATCCCCGGCGGTGACGGCACCCACCGCGAAACGACCATCGACAAGCTGGAGTTCGACTCCGACGGCCTGATCAAGAAGGTCGTCCCGACCCTCGGCGGCATCGACCCGGTCACCGTCGTCCGCGCCGGGCCGGACGCCGGCGGCACCGAGGGCGAGGCGATCACGCTCGCCGGCACCGTCTCCGGGGCCGGCACCCCCAAGTGGACCGTGCAGGACGGCGCCCCGTGCGCCGTCAAGGACCCCGCGGCGGCCCGGACGACCCTCACCTGCACCGACGACGGCACCTTCCAGGTCACCCTGACCGGCGGGCGCGGCACCGACACCGCGACCGTCAAGGTCTCCAACGCCGCCCCGACGATCACATCCGCCAAGGGCCCCGGCTCGCCCGTCCCGGTGGGCAAGGCCGCCGTGGTCACGGCCTCCTTCGTCGACGCGGGCACGGCCGACCGCCACACCTGCAGAGTCGACTGGAAGGACGGCAGCCGGCCGACGACCGGCACCGTCACCGACTCCGGCTGCCGCGCTGCACACGTCTACGACGACGCGGGCATCCACCGCCCGGTCGTCACGGTCACCGACGATGACGAGGGCACGGACACCACCACGCTCGCGGAGCTGATCGTCTACGACCGTGCCGCCGGGCCCGCCGCCGGCGCCGGGACGATCACCTCGCCGGCCGGTGCCTACCCGGCCAGGCCGGGGCTGACCGGAAAGGCGGCGTTCACCCTGGGCGCCCAGTACCGGAAGGGAGCCACTGTCCCCACCGGCAAGGCCACGTTCGTCCTCGGCTCCGCCCGACTCACCTTCCGCTCGACCGGCTCCGACTGGCTCGTGGTGAACGGCTCCCAGGCCGTCTACCAGGGCACCGGCACGGTGGGCGGCAAGAGCGGCTACGCCTTCAGAGTCACCGCCACCGACGGCCCGGACAGCTTCCGCATCAAGATCTGGAAGAAGTCCACCGGCGATGTCCTCTACGACAACAAGACCGGCGCCAGGACGAAGGGCATCATCACCATCGGAAATCATCGGCGTTAGGTCCGTCTCCAGAGACACCGGCCGGTGGGTCATGGCGGCTTGATGCCACGCCATGACCCACCGGCCGAGGCCGGCGAAGGGCAGTCCATTCGTCCGCGCCGGTTCCGACGGCTTGTGCAGGCGGTTCGCAGGGCTGGCGGGCTGCTCACCTCACCCGTGTCCACGTGCGACACCGACCGGGGTACGCGAACTCTGTTGGCCTGCGGGCCGATCTCGCTGCTTCCGCTGTCCTCCGATCGAGCTCGACGTCACCGCCGTACCGCGTACAGCTCCCGCCTCGACATCGTGAAGCGCGCGAGTGCGTCCGTGAGGGGGATGATGCCGATGCCGGGGGACGTGGGGACGGGGAGGTGGCCGTCGTGGAGGGTGAAGGGTTCCGTGATGTCCTCTGCGAAGTAGCGACGGGAGGCCGAGGTGTCCCCGGTGAGGGTGCAGCCCGGGAGGGCGGCCAGCGCCAGGTTGGGGGCGCGGCCGATGCCCGTCTCCAGCATGCCGCCGCACCACACCGGCACGCCGTGGGCGGCGCACACGTCGTGGATGCGGCGGGCTTCGAGGTAGCCGCCGACGCGGGCCGGTTTGACGTTGACGACCCGGCAGGCGTCCAGCGCGATCGCGGAGGCGGCGTCGCGCGCCGAGTGGATCGACTCGTCGAGGCAGATCGGGGTGCGCAGGCGCTGCTGGAGCCGGGCGTGGGCGTGGAGGTTGTTCTCCTCCAGCGGCTCCTCGACCAGCAGCAGCCCGAAGTCGTCGAGTCTGCGCAGATGGTCGGCGTCGGCGAGCGTGTAGGCGGTGTTGGCGTCGACCTGGAGCGGGAGTGCGTCGCCGAAGCGTTCGCGTACCGCGCGCACCGGCTCCACGTCCCAGCCCGGCTCGATCTTCAGCTTGATGCGGAGGTAGCCCTCGGCGAGGTAGCGCTCGACGTCGTCCAGCAGTTCGGGCACGGAGTTCTTGATGCCGACCGAGACGCCCGCGGGCACCCGTTCGTGCACCGAGCCGAGGAACGTCGCCAGGGACATCCCGTAGGCGCGGAGTTCGGCGTCCAGGAGGGCGGTTTCCAGGGCCGCCTTGGCCAGCTCGTGGCCCTTGACGGAGGCCATGGCGGGAGCGACGGCCGCCGTCGTCGGCGCGGGGAGAGCGGTCACGCGCGGCAGCAGGAAGTCCCGGATGACGATCTCGGCACCGGCGACGAACTCCGAGCAGTACAGGGGCTCGGGGTCGGCGGCGAACTCCGACCAGCCCTCGGCCTCGTCGGTCACCACGTGCAGCAGGAAGGTGTCCTTGCTGGTCATCGTTCCGAATGAAGTGCGGAAGGGGGTGACGAGCGGAATGGCGACGTGGAGCAGTTCCACGCGTTCGAGCTTCATCGCTGCCTCTCGTGGGAGGTCTCGCCGGGGCTGCCGCACGACGAACGGGTCAACAGGTACCAGCCGTCGCGTGACATGGCCGTCGCGCGCAGGCCCTCGGCGTACGCCTCGGTGAACACTTCGCGGACGGCGTGCCGCCACGCGAGCGCGAGGGCCGGGTCGGCGGCGCGCAGCGCGACGATGTCCTCGGGCACGCGGCACCACAGCCGGTCCGCGTCGCGCAGGGCGAGCGGTCCGTCGTCCGGTGCCCGGTTCACGACGTCGGCTGCCGAGCGGTCCGCGGTGGGGTCGTCCGCGCGCGTGGTCCCCGTCGCCAGGTCCCACGTGATGGTCAGCCGGTCGCTTTCGTCGCCGTCGTTCACTCCGTCGTTCATCGGCCCGTAGAAGTCGACCAGGTACTCGCTGCCGACCGCGCCCAGCTTGACCAGGTTGAAGCGGGCGTTGCGGCGGACCAGCGGGTCGAAGGTCCAGCGCATGGTGGTGGCGCCCCGCTCCAGCGCCCACAGTCGCTGCGCCTGCTTGACCGCGAAGCCCACGCCCCGGCCCGCCGCGGTCGCCGCCGCGACGAACGAGTACACGTCCCGCTCGGCGGGCGCACCGAACACGGCCACCGCCGCCCCGGCGAGCCGCTCGCCCGACGGCCCGGCGGCGTACGCGGCGTGCACCGCGCCGCCGGCGTGCACCAGACTGTGCAGCACCTCGGCCGGGTACGGCGGGGTGGCCCTGGGCGTCTGCCACACGTCGGCGAGGAAGTCGGCCACGGCGTGGATACGGGCCACGTCGTGCACGGTACGGACCGTGACCGCGGCGGTGCGGGCCGCGGCCTCGGCGATGCCCGCCCAGGCACCGGGCGCTCTTCCCCCGGCCGTGCGGGGTGCTTCCGCCGGCCCGGACCCGGCGGTGGAGATCCTCACAGGTGTCATGCGGTGAGTCTCCGGCGCCGGGGCGCCGCGGCCGTTGTCGGCAGGCACAATGAAGGCACGTGCCGCTGTTGCGATCGGCCAAGGCCGACCGGGAGCATCGCCCGATGGAAACCCGCCGACCCCTCCGTACACCACCGTCCCAGGAGCCCGACCAGCCATGGACGCCCGCACCCTCGAGGAACTGATCGGCACCCTCGGCGAGCCCCTGCTCCGCGTGCTCACCGCCCCGGCGGACGGCCTCGCCAAGCCCGTCTCCGAGATCCTGCTGTACGGCCACGGGGACCCGTTCCCGCGCAGCGTGCCCGGTGCCCTGGTGCTGACCGTCGGGCTGCCGCCGGGCCAGATCGAGCCGCTGGCGCGCGACGCCGCCGCGGCCGGGGTGGCCGGACTCGTCGTACGGGGCGGTGCCTCGCAGCCCGAGGCGGTGGCCGCGGCGAAGGCCCACGGCCTCGCGCTGCTCGCCGTCGACGAGGACGCCGCCTGGCATCACGTCCATCTGCTGCTGGCCTCGGCGATCGGGTCCCGGCCGGGACCGGGAGACAGCGGAGCGGCGTTCGGGGACCTGTTCTCGCTGGCCAACGCGGTGGCCGCGGCGGTGGGCGGGGCCACCGTCATCGAGGACGCCCGGCAGCGGATCCTGGCGCATTCCACCCTGCCCCGGCAGGCCGTCGACGAGGCCCGACGGCAGGGCATTCTGGGCCGTCAGGTGCCGAGCAGTCCCGAGAACAGCGAGCAGTACCGCGTCCTATTCGCCGCTCCCGGTCCCGTACGCCTCGCCGCGCTGGACGGCGAGGAACTGCCGCGGCTCGCCGTGGCGATCCGCGCGGGCGGCGAGACGCTTGGGTCGGTGTGGGTCGTCGACGACGGACATCTCGCCCCCGACAGCGAGGAGGCGCTCGCCCGTGGCGCGTCCACGGCCGCCCTGCTCCTGCTGCGGGCGCGGGCCGGCGAGGAGCTGTCCCGGCAGCTGACGAGCGACCTGCTGCGCCGTCTCCTCGACGGCAGCGCCGATCCGGTGGGCGCCGCGCACCGCCTCGGCTTCGCCGAGGGAACTCTGGTGCGGGTCGTGGCCTTCTCCCTCGACGGCGCCGTGTCCACGCCCGACGAGGAACAGACCGCGCTGCGGCTGCTCGACCTCGTACGGCTGCACTGCGAGGCAAGGTACGGGCGGCACGCGTGCGTGCTGGTCGACGGGCGTGTGTACGCGCTGCTGCCGGTGACCGGTGCGGAGCCGAGCGGCTCGGGCGGGCGGAAGGAGCGGCACCAGCGCCTTGCCGAGGACATCGTGCGGCGCGCGGCTCAGGCGCTGCGGATTCGGGTGCGGGCCGGGCTGGGCGAGGCGGTGGCGGAGCCGGCGGCCGTGCGCGGCTCGCGGGACGATGCCGACCTGGTGCTGCGGGTCCTCGGCCCGGGGGAGGACGTCGCCGTCGTGACGGAGGTACGGGCCCGGGTCACGTTGCTGCGGCTGCGGGAACTCATGGACGGGCAGCGGGCGTTGACGGCCGGGTCCTGGCGGGAGGTCCTGGCGTACGACGCCGGGCACGGCACCGACTACGCCAGGACCCTGGTGTGCTGGCTGGACGCCGGGGGCGACGTCGCGCGGGCGGCCGGGCTGCTCGCCGTCCACCCCAACACCTGCCGGTACCGCCTCAGGCAGGCGCAGCAGCACCTCGGTGTCGATCTGGACGACCCGGACGAGCGGTTGGTGCTGTGGCTGCAGTTGCGCACGCTCGGGGGTCTGCGCGGCGCCGGCCGGTCCTGACGCGCGCGTGGGTGGTCAGCCGCCCAGCCAGGCGGCGAGCCGCCGCTCGCACTCCCGCAGTTGCCCGATGGGCACGTACTCCCCGGCGGTGTGCGCCAGTGTCGGGTCGCCGGGGCCGTAGTTGAGCGCGGGAGTGCCGAGCGCGGTGAAGCGGGCCACGTCCGTCCAGCCCAGCTTGGGGCGGGGAACGGCACCCAGCGCCTCCACCAGCGAGGCCACCGGTCCCTGGCCGAGCCCGGGCAGGGCCCCCGGCACCACCTCGGTGACCTCCACCTCGTACTCGGGGAACAGCGCGCGCAGATACGCCTCCGCCTGCTCGGGCGAACGGCTCGGCGCGAAACGCAGGTTGACGCTGATCACGCAGGTGTCGGGGACGACGTTGTCGGCGATGCCCGCACGGACGGCGACCGCGTTGAGCCCCTCGCGGTACTCCAGTCCGTCGATGACGATCCGCTCGGCGCTGTGGTCGTCGAGGCGCCGGAGTGCGGCGGCCGCTCGGTGCGCCGCGTTGACGCCCATCCAGGAGCGGGCGGTGTGGGCGCGCTCGCCGCGCACCGTGATGTCCGCGTTCAGGACGCCCTGGCAGCCCGCCTCGACGCCCGCGTCGGACGGTTCCATGAGGATCGCGAGGTCCGCTTCGAGCAGGTCGGGGCGGTCGGCGGCGATGCGCTTCAGGCCGTTCCGGTCGCCGGCGACCTCTTCGCACTCGTAGAAGACGTACGTCACGTCCCGCACCGGCGCGGCGAGGCCGGCCGCGAGCCGCAGGGCGACGGCGACGCCGCCCTTCATGTCGCACGCCCCGAGCCCGTACAGCCGCTCACCGTCCAGCCGGGAGGGCAGGTTCCCGGCGGCAGGGACGGTGTCCAGGTGTCCGGCGATGATCACGCGCTCGGCGCGGCCCGTATCGGTGCGGGCCACCACGGAGTTGCCGACGCGTACGACGCCGAGGTGCGGGTGGGCGCGCAACGCGGACTCCACGGCGTCGGCGAGGCCGGCCTCGTCGCCGCTCTCGGAGGGGGTGTCCACCAGGGCTCGGGTGAGGTCCACCAGGTCCACCAGGCCCACCGGGTTCGCGGCCGGGTCCAGCGGGATCATTCCGTGCTCTCCTTCTGAGGTGCGGGCCGGGCGAGCCGGGAGTGTCTGATGCCGTAGAGCGCGTAGATGGCCATTCCGACGGCCATCCACAGGCCGAACGCGGTCCAGGTGTCGGCGCCGAGTCCCCACATCACGTAGCCGCAGCACAGGGCGCCCAGCGTGCAGGTCAGGGGCGCCAGCGGTACCCGGAAGCTGCGCGGCGCTCCGGGGCTGCGCCGGCGCAGGATCAGGACGGCACCGTTGACCAGTGCGAAGGCGAACAGTGTGCCGATGCTGGTGGCGTCGGCGAGCGCGCCCAGCGGTACCAGGGCGGCCAGCACCATGATGAACGCGGACACGATGACGGTGTTGGCACGGGGCACGCCGGTCCGTGCGTGGACCTTGGCGAACAGCGGCGGGACGAGCCCGTCGCGTGCCATCGAGAACAGGATGCGGGTCTGCCCGTACTGCACGGCGAGTACGACGCTCGTGGTGGCGACGACCGCCCCGATGGACAGCAGGATGGGCCACAGGTTGCCACCGCCGACCGCGTGGATCAGCACCTCGCTGAGGGTGGCCTCGGTGCCGGCGAACCGCTGCCACGGCATCGCGCCGACCGCCGCGATGGCCACCGCGCAGTACAGCGCGGTGATCAGCCCGAGGGAGAGAAGGATGGCGCGCGGCAGGTCGCGCTGTGGGTTCTTCGCCTCCTCACCTGCGGTCGAGGCGGCGTCGAAGCCGATGTACGAGAAGAACAGCGAGGCGGCGCCCGCGCTCACCCCGGCCATGCCGAGCGGGAACAGCGGCCGGAAGTTGCCGGCGCGGAACGCGGTGAACGCGACGGCGCAGAACAGCACGAGGGCTGCCACCTTCACCGCCACCATGACCGCGTTCACGACAGCGCTCTCCCGGGCACCGCGCAGCAGCACCACCATGGCGAGGACGACGATCGCGGCGGCCGGGACGTTCAGCACGCCGCCCGCGCCGGGCGGGGCGGCCAGCGACGCGGGCAGCGTCCAGCCGACGGTGAGCTCCAGCAGCTCGTTCACGTACTGGCCCCAGCCGACCGCGACGGCGGCTACCGAGACGCCGTACTCCAGCACCAGACACCAGCCGCAGACCCAGGCGACCAGCTCGCCGAGCGTGGCGTAGGTGTAGCTGTACGAGGACCCGGCACCGGGGATCATGCCGGCCAGCTCGGCGTAGGACAGGGCGGAGAACAGCGCGGTGAGCCCGGCCAGCACGAAGGAGAAGACGACGGCCGGGCCCGCTTCGGGCACCGCCTGGCCGAGCACGACGAAGATCCCGGTGCCCAGCGTGGCACCCACACTGAGCAGCGTGAGCTGGGTGAGCCCCATGGTCCGGCGGAGCTGATTTCCGCCGGCCTCGGCCACCAGGTCGGCGATATCCCGCCGCCGCGTCAGCCTGCCGCAGATACCGGCCTCGCCAACGGATCTCCGCGGCCTGGTTCGCACACTGTCCACGCGTGCACTCCTCTCACGACTCCCGCTCCGGCCCTTGATGATGCGTAACGGGGGCGCGGAGAGGGTGTGCGCGTCGGCCAAGACGCCGTGGACCGCTTTGGCCTTCCGGCCAAAGCCTCGCGCACGTGACGTGCTCAGCAGTGCCTTCGCGGGCCCCCTGGGCGCGTCGCGCTTGCCCTGGGCCCCGGTCGAGGAGTGCGACCGCCAGGGCCATCTGCTTCCCGTACGGCGGCCTGCTCAGCAGGACCGGCCGCGGTCCGCTGCCGCCGGGCCGGTAGACATCCGGTCTCGGGACGCTTACGCCACCGCGTTCAGCAAGTCGGCCAGCACGTCGGGCCGTTCCAGGGCGATGAAGTGGCCGGCCTTCGGCACCTGCGTGAAGTCGGCGGCAGGCAGCAGCTGCTTGTTGGCCTCCCGGTCCGAGGGCCGGGACCAGTCCTTCTCCCCGTAGACGAGGTGGATGGGAGCCTTGACCTCGGGGTAGCGCGAGCGGGCCGCGATGAGGCTGGGCAGGTTCTGGTACACGCCCCGGGCGACGGTCGGGTAGCCGGGGCGGGCGCCCACCTGGAGCAGCTCGTCCACGTAGTCCGCGCGCAGCGCGCTCTTGTCGCCCAGGCCGCCCTGCAGGATCTTGCTGAGGGCGGGCTTGGGCTCCACCCCGGCGATCACCGGGCCCACCCCGGGCGTGAGGACACCGCTGATGACCACGCGGGCGAGGAGGCTGGAGCGGGCGATCCCGCCGCGGAAGTCGTAGGTGTTGACCGCGACGACGCGCCGTACCCGCTCCGGAAGATCGGCCGCGGTGGTCAGGGCGAGCACCGCCCCCATGGACTCCCCGGCCAACGTCACGTCGTGCAGGTCGAGTTCGGTGAGGAGCCGCTCGACGCCCGCGCGCATGGCCGGCTCGTCGTACGACGCCCCGGGCACGATCTCGGAGTAGCCCATCCCCGGCAGGTCGAGGGCGTACACGGTGTACCGCTCCGCGATCAACGGGATGAGGAGGCGGAAGTGCTCCGCCTGGGTGCGCACGGTGTGCAGCAGGACCAGCGGAGCGCCGCTGCCCGCCTTGAGGTAGCGCAGCGTTCCCTCGCGTCTGTGTCCCGCGCGCGGGGCGATGGTGTGGCTGGTGGTCCCCGGGATGTGAATCGTGGGACGCGGTTGCTGGCTGGGCATCTCGCAGTCTCCCTTCCTGTCCTACTCGGCCAGCTGGGCGTACAGCCCGGCCAGGTCGCCGGCCAGGCCCGCCTTGACCTGGCGCGTGATGTCGTCGGCGAGCACCTCGTACGCGCCCGACTCGACCCCGTCGAGGGCGAGGGCGGCGACGTCACGCGGGTCGGACTTGGGTGCGTCGACGTCCGCCGCCAAATCCGTGTCGACGTAACCGACGTGCAGTCCGGTGACGGCGATGCCGCGCGGCTGAAGCTCCAGGCGCAGGGAGTTGGTCTGCGACCACAGGGCGGCCTTGGAGGCGCTGTAGGAGCCGCCGAGGGCCAGCCAGGAGAGCACGGAGTGCACGTTGAGGATGTGGCCGCCGCCGTTGCGCTCGATGACCGGCACGAAGGCCCGGGCGAGAAGCAGCGGGCCGTAGAAGTTGGTCTCGAACTCCCTGCGTACGTCGTCGACCGGAGAGTCGAGGAAGGAGGCACCGACCGCGGCACCCGCGTTGTTGATCAGCACGGTGACATCCTGCGCCTGTGCGGCGGCCGCCGCCACCGAGGCCGGGTCGGTGACCTCCAGCGCCACCGGGACCGCGTCGGGGTGCGTCACGCTGCGCGGGTCGCGGGCCGTGGCATAGACCTTGGCGGCACCGCGCGCGTACAGCTCTTCCACCAGCGCCTTGCCGATGCCCCGGCTGCCGCCGGTGACGAAGACGTTTGCGCCCTTCAAAGCGGTCATGACTGCCTCCACAAGAATCAGAAACCGATCGGTTTCCATTACGGTAAACCGATCGGTTTCCAGGCGCAAGGTCATCGGAGGGAGTAGTCGCGTTGGGTTCCCGAGGGCGAGAGCGGTCGGCGGCGCGGTCGGCGCGAGAGCCTTCCCGGGCGGCAGGCGCAGGCGGGTCGGCGCGGACGTGCGAGGAAGGGTGTGTCGGCCTCTGGGTGGCCGGAAGGGGCGGGTGATCCGGCACCCGTCATGGGGGAGCGCGCCGCGGGCAGCGGGCCGGGCGGGTTCGGTTCCGCGTCCGACCTCGAGGTTGTCGCGCTGTCGCTCTGGCGAACGGCCCACGGCCCGGCTCCGTGGTGTTGTCCGGGAGCGGGTCGTCGGAGCTCGCGTACTCACAGGAGGGCGGTCCGCGACTCGGGCCGGCAACGCGGGCTTGCGCGTGGAAACCGATCAGTTTACGGTGATGAAACTGATCGGTTTCTCGTCGTGCAGGCGGGCGAGTTCCGGACCCGAGTCACGAGGAGCACGGATGACTGCCGCGCGCGACGCCGAGGGACAACTGCCGAGTCCCAGGCTTCCGGCGAAGCTGACCGCCCACCCGTCGGTACAGGCCGTACTCGCCCGGCGCAGAGCCGGTGACGCGGCACGCCCGCCGGCGGTGATCGACGCGGCCTGGCTGCGCGAACTGTGCCTGGCGGCCGGTGCGGACGACGCGGCCGCGGTGAGTCTGGACCACCCCGACCTGGCCGGCGAGCGCGAGTACGCGCAGTCCGCGCTGCCCGGCACCCGCACCCTGATCGCGATGGCGGTCCGGATGAACCGCGACAACTGCCGCTCCCCGGCCCGCAGCGTGGCCAACCAGGAGTTCCACCAGGCCGACGAACAGGCCAACCACGCCGCGCGCAACGTCACCCAGGCGCTCCAGGACGCCGGCTACCGCGCACTCAATCCGTCGGTCGGCTTCCCCCAGGAGATGGACCACTTCCCCAGTGAGCGGATCTGGGTGGTGGCGCACAAGACGGTCGCGGTGGCCGCCGGGCTCGGCGTGATGGGTCTGCACCGCAACGTCATCCACCCGAAATTCGGCAGCTTCGTCCTGCTGGTCACCGTGCTGGTGGACGCGGAGGTGAGCGAGTACGGGCAGGCGCTGGACTACAACCCCTGTATCGACTGCAAGTTGTGCGTCGCGGCCTGCCCGGTCGGAGCCATCGCCAAGGACGGCGCCTTCGACGCGCTGGCCTGCACCACGCACAACTACCGCGAGTTCATGAGCGGGTTCACCGACTGGGCGCAGACCGTGGCCGACAGCGAGGACGCCGCCGACTACCGCTCCCGGGTCACCGATTCCGAGAACGCCTCCATGTGGCAGAGCCTGAGCTCACCCCCCGGCTACAAGTCCGGCTACTGCCTTGCCGTCTGCCCCGCCGGCGAGGACGTCCTGGGCCCCTACCTGGACGACCGCAAGTCGTTCATGGACACCGTGCTGCGCCCGCTCCAGGACAAGAGGGAAACGCTCTACGTCCTGCCGGGCTCTCACGCGCGGGAGTACGCCCAACGCCGTTTTCCCCACAAGCCCGTCAAGGAAGTCACCGGCGGCTGGCAGCCCCCGGCGAAGCGTTCCGCGTCCACCGAGCAAGAGCAACGTACGTCATGAGTAGCAGCATCCACCCCTTCCGCGTCCTGCGCGCGAAACCCCTGTGGATCGCCAACGGCGTCATCACGGGCGTACTCGCGCTCCTGTTCGCCGTGTTCTACGTCGGCGCCAACATCGATCCGGTCGATCACATGACCAAGCTGCCCGTCGGCCTGGTCAACGCCGACAAGGGAGCCGCCGTCGACGGAAAGCAGGTCGACCTGGGAGCTCGGATCACCGAGTCGATCAAGAAGTCCACCGCGAGCGGAGACAAGATCGACTGGCAGGTGATGGGGGAGAAGGACATGAAGGAGCAACTCGGTGAGGGCAAGCTGTACGGCGCGCTCGTCGTCCCCGCCGACTTCACCTCCTCCATCACCGCGCTGACCGGCACCACGACCACCGGGGCCCCGGCCCGCCCGACGCTGACGGTGCTGACCAATCAGTCCGCCGGCAGTCTGGGCTCCGGCCTGGCTCGGACGGCGACGACCCAGGCGGCCGAGAACGCCTCGCTCCAGATGGGCAAGGAACTGACCACGGGGAACGGCGCGCGGCAGGCGAAGCTGCCCGGCGCGGCACGTGTCCTGCTCGCCGACCCGGCCGCCGTCACGGTCGAGGACGGCCATCCCCTCGACTCGCACAGCGGCCTGGGCCTGACGGCGTTCTACTACGCACTCACCCTCGTGGTCGTCGGCATGCTCTCCGCCAACGTCATCAGCGGCCAGGTCGACCACGCCCTCGGCTACACCCACAACGACATGGGCCCCCTGCGCCTGCACCGCCCCCTGATCCGGGCGACCCGGGTGCAGACCCTCGCCATCAGCAGCACCCTCATGGTGGGACTGTCCCTGCTGATGGGCACCCTGGTCATGGGGGGCGCGGTCGGCGTCATGGGTATGGACGCCTCTCACCTGCCGCTGCTGTGGCTGTATTCGGTGTGCGCCATCGCGGTCTGCGGGATCGGCGCGCTCACCCTTCTCGCGGTCTTCGGCACCCCCGGCATGCTGGTGGTCACGCTGGTCTTCATCGGGATGGCGGTGCCGACGTCCGGGGCCACCACCCCCATCGAGGCGCTACCCGGCTTCTACCGCTTCCTCGCGGAGTTCGAGCCGCTGCGGCAGATCACCGGGGGCATCCGCTCGATCCTTTACTACGACGCCCAGGGTGACGCGGGGCTGACCCGGGGCTGGGTCATGATGGCAGCCGGCCTCGTGGCGGCAGCACTGTTCGGTTTCGGCGTACTGGGGTGGTACGACCGCAAGGGGCTGCACCGTATCCCGGTGGAGGCGGCGCCCGAAAAGACGGCGGCCCCGGCATAGCGCAGACCACACGCCATCCTGGAAACCGATCGGTTTTCATTTGCTTCCCTTTGGGTTAACCTCGCGGTATGACCACCGAAGTGAAACAAAGCCCCAGGGAGCGGCTGCTGGAGGCGGCGGCCACGCTGTCCTACCGCGACGGCGTCGGTATCGGCGTCGAGGCGCTTTGTAAGGCGGCGGGAGTGTCGAAGCGCTCCATGTACCAGCTGTTCCAGAGCAAGGACGAACTGCTGGCGGCGAGTCTGGAGCGGCGCACTTCCGTCTACGTGGCGGCACTCCTTCCCGCGGCGGACGACGACCGTTCACCCCGGGAGCGGATTCTGCATGTCTTCGAGCAGGTGGAATCGCAGTCGGGCGCGCCCGAGTTCTACGGCTGCCCCTTCCTGGCCGCGCAGATCGAGCTCAAGGACCAGAACCACCCCGCGAGCCGGGTCGCCCACCAGGTCAAGGAGAACCTGACCGCCTTCTTCCGCGCCGAGGCCGAGCAGGGCGGAGCGAACGATCCCGGTCTGCTGGCCCGGCAGCTCAGCCTGGTCTTCGACGGTGCCAGCGCCCGCGCGGGCATCGGCGCGGACAGCCTCACGGGGCTCGTCGCACCCACGGTGACCACCCTGCTCGACGCGGCGCGCATGCGCTGACGCATCACCCCTCCGGGACGCTTCCCTACCGGCCCGCGTTCGGGGGGAGCCCCAGGGCCGCAAGAGTGTCGCCGAGCATGCCGCAGGCGAAGAAACTCGCGGTCCGGCCGGCGTCGGCACCCAGCGACAGGTGCACGGTCTCCCAGATCCTCACCCAGCCGACTCGGACGAGCTCACCGATCAGGTCATCGCCTCGCCGTGCACTGCCCTCTCCACCTGTCAGCAGCAGTCGCAGCCGGCCCGGCAGCCACACGCATCCGTCCCGGTCGCGCTCGCACCGGCGCCGCCCGGCGCAGTGGTGTTCGGTGCGCAGCAGCCCTTGCCCTGCCATGCGTCACGGCCCTCCTTGACGGCGATGGCGGCGATGACCAGGGCGGCGATCGGGTCGGCCCACGACCAGCCGAGGGTGGCGTTGAGGACCAGGCCCACCAGCAGGACCGCCGAGAGGTAGGTGCACAGCAGGGTCTGCTTGGAGTCCGCCACCGCGGAGGCGGAGCCGAGCTCGCGTCCTGCCCTGCGCTGGGCGGCGGACAGGAAAGGCATCACGGCCAGGGACAGGGCCGCGAGCGCGATGCCGGGGACGGACCCTTCGGCCTCGCCGGTGCCTGTCAGGGCCCGCACGGCGTCGAAACCGACATAGGCGGCCAAGGCGAAGAAGGAGACCGCGATGATCCGCAGCGTGGTCTTCTCCCGCGCCTCGCGCACCGCGTGCTCGGACGCGGAGAATTGCCAGGCGACCGCTGTCGCGGAGGAGACCTCGATGACCGAATCCAGACCGAAGCCGATCAGGGCGGTGGAGGAAGCGAGGGTGCCGGCCGTGATCGCGACAACGGCCTCGATGATGTTGTAGGTGATGGTCGCGGCGACCAGGAGTCGTATCCGCCGGGCCAGGTGGTCGCGGCGGGCGGGGGCCGGGCCGAGGGACATCGCGGTCATCGGCAGCAGTCCTTGGTCTCGGCGTCCGCGCAGGTGCGGTCGGTTTCCACGGCGAGCACGGCGGTCCGCAGGTCGTCCAGCGCATGCCCCAGCCGCTCGTCCGCCAGCTCGTAACGCGTCCGCCGCCCCACGGGGACGGCCACGACCAGGCCGCAGTCCCGCAGGCATGCCAGATGGTTCGACAGCCGGGTGCGCGAAATCTCCAGCAGGTCGGCCAGCGCGGCCGGGTGGGCCGGCTCCTCGCGCAGGGTCAGCAGGATGCGGCAGCGGATCGGGTCGGCCAGCGCCCGGCCGAAGCGGGTCAGGGCGTCGAGGTCGGTGGCGAGACTCAGCATGGGGCAGGATGGTACAGCAGATCCTGAATTCAGGAATCTCTGAACAATGTGGAGGCGGAGCACGCTTGACCTTCGAGCCAGGTCGAAGGTCTACGGTCGGCCGTATGAGCACGATGCGCATCTCCCGGCTGGCCGAGCGCACCGGTGGTTGGAAAGGCTTCCATCCCATCAAGGAGGCGTCAGCAGAGGGTAGTTGTGAGGTGGTCGGTCATAGCCGCTCGACGACCGGCGGACCGATGCTCGCTCGAAGGACATCATGCGGTTCCGCACGGTGTCCGGGCCCGATCTGACCACCCGGAACGACGCCCACCTCGCTTGGCAACGCGACCGTCCGCATGCGGACTTGTGGCCGTACTTCCGTCGCTACGAGTCCGCCGCCATGCCCTGGACGTGCGGCCTCCGGCCCCATCGCCCGTGCCGGTCTCGCAGGGCGGCCAGGGTTGCCTGGGCAGTCGTCGGGTCGGGCTGTGCCATCGGGTTGACCTCTCTGTAGGTGACTGTCTGCCGGGTGTGGGTTGAGAGACGGGACCGGGGCCCATCCGCTCGCGCCAGGCGCTGGCGACGGCCCGTCTCACCCCACACGCACCCTCGGCCGCCGCTTCCTGGCCGGTTCCGCCACGCCCAGGAGGGACGGTGCGGGAATGCGCCACCGGCGGGCGAAGGTCGCCACGACCGTGGCCAGGGTGACCAGTGTCAGAACCGTCCCTACGCCGCGCATACCGTCCCCCTGGGGCTTCGAAGGAGCCGCCGTGGCTCCCCGCCGACCAGACTTCCCGGCACACCGCCCGCACCCTGTCCGGACCAGGGACGTCAAGACGGTGTCAAAGTCCCCGGCGAGGGCGCCAAGAAAGCGCTAACGGACGCCCCGCTCCGTCCCCGGAGGCGCACCGTAGGGAGAACCACCCCGCCTCCCGAGGGAGTTGAACCCGGGAGTGGAACCAGTGAGCGGAGCGCGTCGGCGGCGATGAGTGACGTACGGTCCGGACGGCTGAAGGTCATCACGGTCACCGACGCGGCCCACCTGGCGCGCATCCACCGGACGGCGGGCCTCGCCCAGTCGGCCAACTCGGCGGACACCGTGGTCGACCACGTCCGGGGAGAACTCGTCGAGCTGCTCGGACTGCGCGCCTGCCGCTTCGAGTACGGGACGCTGATGGGGCGGCCACCACGCCTGATCGAGGACGGGAGCGTGACCGGAGCGCGCGGGTGGGCGCGTGACGACGTCGAGTTGCGGGCGTACGGCAATGGCCGCTACCTCGGCCGGTTCCTGCTCACGCCGGGCCCTGGCCCGGTACCACCGTTCCAGGCCCGGCTCGTCGCGGTGACACTGGCCGACCAGACGGGCGCGGCGCTGGACACGGCGGGGCCGGTCGGGCAGGGCTGACGGCGGAGCGTCACCTCACTCCAGGCCAGAGGCGCTGAAGACGGCGCGGGCGGTCTCGCCGTCGATCCGCCGGGAGAGGCGGCGCAACGCGGTTGCTCCACAGAGCAGCATGCCGTCGGCCGTCGCCTTTCGCGCGCCCGCCTCCACCAGCAGCCACAGCCGAGGGTTCCTCAGGAGGACGTCGGGGTCGATCTCCGCCCGGCCGCCGACCGAGTCCCGCAGCACGAGCCGCTGGGACACACCCCCGAGGCAGCGGACCGACACCAGCAGATCGGTATGGACGCGGTGTTCGCGCAGCAGGCCGCGCGAGGCGAGCCAGCCCTTGCCGGCGGAGACCCGGGCGGGATACAGCACGATGAAGAGCAGCAGCCCCAAGGCGAGCCACAGAGCACTCCGCCAGGGTGTGAGGCGGCCGGAGCCCCAGTCCATGAGCATCAGCAGGGCCAGCAGCACGCCTGCGGAGCGGACCGAGTCCCGTACGTCCCGCGCCCAGCGGAGATCGTGTGCCACGGCGTGGCGCTGTTCGAGCGTGTCGTTGCGGGGTGCCATGGCCGCGACCTTAGGGAGCCGGGGAACCGTCGCACCGCACCTTTGACGGGACCCTGATGGGATGCTGACGGGCCCTGTCACGCGGCTCACACCACCCGTCAGGGCCTCGTCAAATTCGGGCCGTTCGGCGCGAAGAAACCGCAAGGACCGGTCGGCCGTGGCCGGAATCGGACACACGCTTGGTGCACCTCGCGCGCGTCGGCTCACGCGCATGCCAGCCCGGTCGGCCATACGCGCGGTCGAACGAAGAAGGAGCACGCACCGATGTCCGTCCTGACCGTCCTGCCGGGTGCGACCCCCGCCGGCGAAGAGCCCCCCGATACCGGCGAACGCCACCGGCTGACCGCCGTCACGGGCCTCGCCGCCCTGTCCCTGGACGCGATGGCGTCGGTGGCCTACGGCCCCGAGGCGATCGTCCTCGTGCTGGCCGCCGCAGGGGCACACGGCCTTGGATTCACCCTCCCGGTGACACTCGCCATCGCCGGCCTGCTGGCGGTACTGGTCGCCTCGTACCGGCAGGTCATCGCGGCCTTCCCGGACGGCGGCGGCTCGTACGCGGTCGCCAAGGCCCATCTGGGAGCGCGCACGAGCCTGGTGGCCGCCGCCTCGCTGGTCCTGGACTACGTCCTGAACGTGGCCGTCGCGGTCACGGCGGGCGTGGCGGCGCTGACCAGCGCCTTCCCGGCCCTCTACGGCGACAGGCTGGTCCTCTGCCTGGTGGTGCTGGCGCTGATCACGGCGGTGAACCTGCGCGGCATCGTGGAGTCGGCGAAGGTGTTCATCGTGCCGACCGTCGTCTTCGTCGGCTCCATCGTCGTACTGATCGCGGTCGGGCTGTTCCGGTCCGGGCCGGTGAGCACCGCCACCGCCGCCGGGCACGCCTCGGTCCTGGCCGACAACGCGACCACCGTGGGCGCGCTGCTCCTGCTGAAAGCGTTCGCCTCCGGCTGCTCCGCCCTCACCGGCGTCGAGGCCATCGCCAACGCCGTCCCGTCCTTCCGCGTCCCGCGCGTCAACCGCGCCCAGCGCGCGGAAGTCGCCCTGGGTGCCGTCCTCGGCGTGATGCTGATCGGCTTGTCGGTGCTGATCTCCCGCTTCCACCTCCAGCCGGTCGAGGGCGTCACCGTCCTCGCCCAGCTCGCGGACGCCTCGTTCGGCCACAACTGGGCCTTCTACGTCATCCAGTTCGCGACGATGATCTTGCTGGCCCTGTCCGCGAACACCTCCTTCGGCGGCCTCCCGGTCCTGCTGAAGCTGCTGGCCCGGGACAACTACCTGCCCCACGTGTTCGCCCTGAAGGCCGACCGGCAGGTCCACCGGCACGGCGTGCTGGCCCTGGCCGTCGTCTCGGCCGCGCTGCTGGTGTTCTCCGGCGGCGACACCAACACGCTCGTGCCGCTGTTCGCGATCGGGGTGTTCGTCGGGTTCACCATCGCGCAGGTGGGGATGGTCCGGCACTGGCGTATCGAGCGCGGGCCGGGACGGCGGGGCAAGGCCCTGCTCAACGGCCTCGGCGGGCTGCTGACCGGTGTCTCGGCCGTCGTCGTCACCGCGACCAAGTTCGAGGAAGGCGCCTGGCTGGTCGTGGTGGCGCTACCGCTGCTCGTGGCGGCGTTCGTCGCCGTGCACCGCGCCTACAGCCGCATCGGCGAGAGGCTGGCCCTGGGCCGTATCCCCGAGACACCGCACCGCGACCGCTCGCTGGTGATCGTGCCCGTCTCGTCACTCTCCCGCCTGACGTCCGAGGCCCTGACCGCCGCGGCCTCACTGGGTGACGAGGTGCGCGCGGTCACCGTCTGCTATCCGGATCCCGAGGACCGGACCCAGATGCACGCCCTGGAGCGTTCCTGGGCGGAATGGGACCCCGGAGTGCCACTGGTCGGGCTGGTGAGCGAGCGCCGCAGCCTGGGCCGCCCCATTGCCGCATACGTCCGTGAGGCGGCGGCGGAGGAGCCGGCCACCCGGATCACCGTCCTGATCCCGGAGACGGAGCCCGAGCGGCTCTGGCAGCGGCTGCTGCAGAACCAGCGGGGCGCAGTCGTCGCCCATGCCGTGCGGCGTGAGACGGACGCGGTGATCTGCCGGCTGCGCTTCCGGCTGCTGTGAGCGTGACTCTCGATACGGCTGCGAACGGCGTTCCCGACAGTCGGGAACGGAGGCGTCAAGGTCCCGTCAAAGCTGTCGGTGTCGCCGTAAGAGGGCCGTCAACGGACGACCGGATCCGGCCACAGACGCGCTTTCCTCGATACGTCCGTACTTCCCGAACCTCACTCCAGGAGTTCGCGATGGCCGATCTGGCCTTCGTCCTCACCACGATCGCGGGTTTCGCGCTGGTGGCTCTCGTCGCCAAGGGGGTGACGAAGCTGTGACCCTCGAGAACATCGTCGGCCTGGTCGTGGCCGTCACCCTGCTGGGTTACCTCGTCCTCGCCCTGCTCTTCCCGGAGAGGTTCTGAGACACGTCATGGGTCCCGTACTCGCCGGCGTGCTCCAACTGCTGGCCCTCATAGCGGCGCTCGCGCTCGCCTACGTCCCCCTCGGCAACTACATGGCCAAGGTCTACTCCTCCGACAAGCACTGGCGGGTCGAGAAGTGGATCTACAAGGGCATCGGTGCCAACCCCGACACCGAGATGCGCTGGCCCGCCTACCTGCGCGGTGTCCTCGCCTTCTCCGTCGCCGGTGTGCTGTTCCTGTACCTGTTGC
This sequence comes from Streptomyces purpurascens, assembly GCF_045040895.1. Classification (NCBI taxonomy): domain Bacteria; kingdom Bacillati; phylum Actinomycetota; class Actinomycetes; order Kitasatosporales; family Streptomycetaceae; genus Streptomyces; species Streptomyces purpurascens. Next base: position 8,898,022 of record NZ_CP108341.1, read on the forward strand.
AGCGGCTCCAGGGCGTCCTGCCCGGCTCGCTGGGCTTCTCCTCGATCGACCCGGACCAGGCGTTCAACACGGCCGCGTCCTTCGTGACCAACACCAACTGGCAGTCGTACTACGGCGAGCAGGCCATGGGGCACGTCGTGCAGACCGCCGGTCTGGCCGTGCAGAACTTCGTCTCCGCCGCCGTCGGCATGGCCGTCGCGGTGGCGCTGGTGCGGGGCTTCGCGCGCTCGCGCACCGGTGAGCTCGGGAACTTCTGGTCCGACCTGGTGCGCGGCACCCTGCGGATCCTGCTGCCGCTGTCCGTGGTCGCCGCGGTCGTGCTGGTGGCCTGCGGCGTGATCCAGAACTTCTCCGGCATCCACGAGGTCGGCCAGTTCATGGGCGGGCAGCAGCAATGGAACGGCGGCGCGGTCGCCTCGCAGGAGGCCATCAAGGAGATCGGTACCAACGGTGGCGGCTACTTCAACGCCAATTCCGCCCACCCCTTCGAGAACCCCACCCCGTTCAGCAACCTCTTCGAGATCTTCCTGATCCTGGTGATCCCGTTCGCGCTGACCCGCACCTTCGGGGTCATGGTCGGCTCGGTGAAGCAGGGGTACGCCATCCTCGCCACGATGTTCACCATCTGGCTGGGCTTCGTCGCCCTGATGATGTGGACCGAGTTCGCCCACCACGGCCCGGCACTCCAGGCCGCGGGCGGGGCGTACGAGGGCAAGGAGGTCCGCTTCGGCGTCGGCGCCTCCTCGATCTTCGCGGTCTCCACGACCCTGACCTCGACCGGCGCGGTGGACTCCTTCCACTCCTCCTTCACCGGACTCGGCGGCGGCATCACCATGCTCGGCATGATGCTGGGTGAGATCGCGCCCGGCGGTGTGGGCTCCGGCCTCTACGGCATGCTGATCATGGCGGTCATCGCGGTGTTCATCGCCGGCCTGATGGTCGGCCGGACGCCCGAGTACCTGGGCAAGAAGATCGGCACGCGCGAGATCAAGCTGGCCGCCTGCTACATCCTGGTCACCCCGGCACTCGTCCTGGTGTTCACAGCGGCGGCGATGGCCCTGCCGACGCCCGCGAACTCGATGACCAACAGCGGGGCGCACGGATTCTCCGAGATCCTGTACGCCTACACGTCCGCCTCGAACAACAACGGCTCGGCCTTCGCCGGCCTGAACGCGGACACGCAGTGGTTCAACAGCACGCTCGGCATCGCGATGCTGCTCGGCCGGTTCGTGCCGATGGTGTTCGTGCTGGCGCTGGCCGGCTCGCTCGCCGAGCAGAAGCCGGTGCCGGTCACGGCGGGCACACTGCGCACGGAGAAGCCGCTGTTCACCGGTCTGCTGGTGGGCGCGATCCTGATCATCACCGGTCTGACGTACTTCCCGGCGCTCGCGCTGGGTCCGCTGGCCGAGGGGCTGGCGTCATGACCACCGACGTAAAGAAGCAGGACCCCATGTCCACTCCCACTCTCGCGCCCCACCAGGACGCGCCCACCGGACACAAGGCCCCCGAGGGCCGTGTCGGGGCAGGCCTCTTCGACCCGAAGCAGCTGGTCAAGTCCCTGCCGGACGCCTTCCGCAAGCTCGACCCGCGGGTGATGGTCAAGTCGCCCGTGATGTTCGTGGTCCTCGTCGGCTCGGTGCTGACCACCCTCTTCTCGCTGAAGGACCCGGGCGACTGGTTCGGCTGGACGATCAGCGCCTGGCTGTGGCTGACCGTGATCTTCGCCAACCTGGCGGAGGCCGTCGCCGAGGGCCGGGGCAAGGCCCAGGCCGACACCTTGCGCAAGGCCAAGACCGACACGGTGGCCCGCCGGCTCGTGGGCGAGCACGAGGAGCAGGTGCCCGGCACGGAGCTGAAGATCGGTGACCTGGTGGTCTGCGAGGCCGGCGACATCATCCCGGGTGACGGTGATGTGGTCGAGGGCGTCGCGTCGGTCGACGAGTCGGCCATCACCGGCGAGTCCGCCCCGGTCATCCGCGAGTCCGGCGGCGACCGTTCGGCGGTCACCGGCGGTACCAAGGTCCTTTCCGACCGGATCGTCATCCGGATCACGACGAAGCCCGGCGAGACCTTCATCGACCGGATGATCAACCTGGTCGAGGGCGCTGCCCGGCAGAAGACGCCCAACGAGATCGCGCTGAACATCCTGCTCGCCTCGCTCACGATCGTCTTCCTGCTCGCCGTGGCCACGCTGCCGCCCTTCGCGGACTACGCGGGCACGCACCTCACGATGGTCGTGCTGGTGGCACTGCTGGTCTGTCTCATCCCGACCACGATCGGCGCACTGCTCTCCGCGATCGGCATCGCGGGCATGGACCGGCTGGTCCAGCGCAACGTTCTGGCGATGTCCGGACGGGCCGTCGAAGCTGCCGGTGACGTCTCCACGCTGCTGCTCGACAAGACCGGCACCATCACCCTCGGCAACCGGCAGGCCGCCGAGTTCGCACCGGTGTCGGGCGTCGGCGAGGCCGAACTCGCTGACGCGGCACAGTTGTCGTCGCTGGCGGACGAGACACCCGAGGGACGTTCGATCGTCGTCCTCGCGAAGGAGAAGTACGGCCTGCGCGAGCGTCACCAAGGGGAGTTGGCCGGCGCCGAGTGGATCGCGTTCACCGCGCAGACCCGGATGTCGGGCGTGGACGTCGACGGCCGCAAGGTCCGCAAGGGCGCGGCCGGTTCCGTCATCGCCTGGGTCCAGGAGCGCGGCGGCACGGTCGCGGCCGACGCCGACGGGCTCGCCAACACGATCTCCGAGGCGGGTGGCACGCCGCTGCTGGTCGCCGTGGAGGACTCCGACGGTGCCCGGGTCCTGGGCGTCATCCACCTCAAGGACGTCGTCAAGCACGGCATGCGGGAGCGGTTCGAGGAGCTGCGCCGCATGGGCATCAAGACGGTCATGATCACGGGCGACAACCCGCTGACCGCGAAGGCGATCGCCGAGGAGGCGGGCGTCGACGACTTCCTCGCCGAGGCCACCCCCGAGGACAAGATGGCCCTCATCAAGCGCGAGCAGGCGGGCGGCAAACTGGTCGCCATGACCGGTGACGGCACCAACGACGCCCCCGCCCTCGCCCAGGCGGACGTCGGCGTCGCGATGAACACCGGCACGTCGGCCGCCAAGGAGGCCGGCAACATGGTCGACCTCGACTCCAACCCCACCAAGCTCATCGAGATCGTCGAGATCGGCAAGCAACTCCTCATCACCCGGGGCGCGTTGACGACGTTCTCGATCGCCAACGACGTCGCGAAGTACTTCGCGATCATCCCGGCGCTGTTCGCGGCGGTCTACCCGGGCCTGGACAAGCTCAACATCATGGGCCTGTCCTCACCGGACTCCGCGATCCTGTCGGCGGTGATCTTCAACGCTCTGATCATCATCGCGCTGGTGCCGCTCTCGCTGAAGGGCGTGCAGTACCGGCCCGTCAGCGCGGACAAGCTGCTGCGCCGCAACCTCACCATCTACGGCATCGGAGGGCTGATCGCGCCGTTCATCGGCATCAAGCTCATCGACCTGCTCATCTCTCTGATCCCAGGGATCGGGTGAAGGATCATGAACAACTCGGTTACGAACACTGCCCGGTTGCTCGGAGCGGGCCTGCGTGCCCTCCTCGTGCTGACCCTGGTGACCGGCGTCATCTACCCGCTGGTCGTCACGGGCATCGCGCAGGGGCTGTTCAACGGCAAAGCGAACGGCTCGGAGATCAAGGACGACACGGGCAAGGTCGTCGGCTCGTCGCTGATCGGCCAACAGGGTTACGGCCTGGACTACTTCCAGCCGCGGCCTGCCAACGGCCTGGGTGAGAACTCGGTCAACACCCAGTACAAGCTGATCCTGTCCGGCGCCACCAACCGCTCCGCCGACAACCCCGAGCTGATCAAGTGGGTGAAGGAGGCCAAGGCCAAGGTCGTCAAGGACAACTCCACGGCGGACTACAAGGTCGATCCGGCCCAGGTCCCCGCGGACGCCGTCACCTCCTCCGCCTCCGGCCTCGACCCGAACATCTCCCAGCAGTACGCGGACATCCAGGCCCACCGAGTCGCCGAGAAGAACGGCCTGCCCGTCGCCCAGGTGCAGAAGCTGGTCGACGAGCACACCGAGGGCCGCACCCTCGGCTTCATGGGCGAGCCCCGGGTGAACGTCCTGGAACTCAACATCGCCCTCAAGGGCCTCCTGGCCAAGAGCTGATGGCATTACCCACTCCACAGGGAGTCGGCGGTCCGGGAAGCAGCCCGTTCCGCCGGCTCCCGCTCGTACGACACGAAAGGCATCACCCATGACACGGGTGCTGGTGGTGGAGGACGATCCGCAGCTCGTACGCGCCCTCATCATCAATCTCCAGGCACGCCGGTACGGGATCGACGCGGCCCCGGACGGTGCCACCGCGCTCCGGCTCGCCGCGGCGCGGCAGCCCGACGTGGTCCTGCTCGACCTCGGGCTGCCCGACATGGACGGCGTCGACGTCATCAAGGCCCTGCGCGGCTGGACCCGGGTGCCGATCCTCGTACTCTCCGCCCGCCAGGCGTCCGAAGAGAAGGTCGCCGCGCTCGACGTCGGCGCCGACGACTACATCACCAAGCCGTTCAGCATGAACGAACTGCTCGCCAGGCTGCGGGCCGCCGTCCGCCGCACCGAGGAAGCCACGCCCGGACCAGGGACCACGCTCTTCGAGACGGCCGGGTTCACCATCGACCTGCTGGCCAGGAAGGTGAACAAGGCCGGCCACGACGTACGCCTCACGCCCACCGAGTGGCATCTGCTGGAGATCCTGGTCACCAATCCGGGGCGGCTGGTCACGCAGAAGCAGCTGCTCCAGGAGGTCTGGGGCGTCTCCCAGAGCAGCAAGACCAACTACCTGCGGGTCTACATGGCCCAGCTGCGGCGCAAACTGGAAGCAGATCCCGCCCACCCCCGCTATCTCATCACCGAGCCCGGAATGGGCTACCGCTTCGAAGGATGAACATGGCACGCGGCAAGCTCCGGATCTACCTCGGCGCGGCCCCCGGCGTCGGCAAGACCTACGCCATGCTGTCCGAGGCGCACCGCCGCGTGGAGCGGGGCACCGACTGCGTGGTCGCCTACGTCGAGCACCACCACCGGCCGCGCACCGAGGTGATGCTGCACGGTCTGGAGCAGATCGAGCGCAGGGAGCTGGAGTACCGGGGCACCGTCTTCACCGAGATGGACGTGGACGCGGTCCTCACCCGCCGCCCCGAGGTGGCGCTCGTGGACGAACTCGCCCACACCAACGTCCCCGGCTCCCGCAACGGCAAGCGCTGGCAGGACGTGGAGGAACTGCTGGCCGCCGGGATCAACGTCGTCTCCACGGTGAACATCCAGCACCTGGAGTCCCTCGGCGACATCGTCGAGTCCATCACGGGCGTACGGCAGCGGGAGACCGTCCCGGACGAGGTCGTACGGCGGGCCGACCAGATCGAACTGGTCGACATGTCCCCGGAAGCGCTGCGCCGACGGATGGCACACGGCAACATCTACAAGCCCGACAAGGTCGACGCGGCCCTGTCGAACTACTTCAGGCCCGGCAATCTGACGGCCCTGCGCGAGCTGGCGCTGCTGTGGGTGGCCGACCGGGTCGACGCGTATCTGACCGAGTACCGCAGCGAGCACCGGGTGTCGGCGATCTGGGGTTCACGCGAGCGGATCGTGGTGGGGCTGACCGGCGGTCCGGAAGGCCGGACACTGATCCGCCGGGCCGCGCGGCTCGCGGAGAAGGGCGCCGGCGGTGAGGTGCACGCCGTGTACATCTCCCGCAGCGACGGCTTGACCGCGGCCTCCCCGAAGGAACTCACTGTCCAGCGCACCCTCGTCGAGGACCTCGGGGGCAGCTTCCACCAGGTCGTCGGCGACGACGTACCGGACGCCCTGCTGGACTTCTCCCGAGGGGTCAACGCCACCCAGATCGTCCTGGGCGTCTCCCGCCGCAAGAGCTGGCAGTACGTCTTCGGCCCGGGCGTCGGCGCCACGGTCGCCCGTGACTCCGGGCCCGACCTCGACGTCCACCTCATCACCCACGACGAGGCGGGCAAGGGGCGCGGACTCCCCGTCAACCGGGGCGCCCGGCTGGGCCGGTCCCGCCTGATCTCGGGCTGGCTGACCGGCCTCGGCGGCCCCCTGCTGCTGACCTGGCTGCTGAGCGGCGTCTTCCCGGACGTCGGGCTCGCCAACGACATGCTGCTGTTCCTGACGATGACGGTGGCGGCAGCCCTGCTGGGCGGGCTTCTCCCGGCGCTGGCGTCGGCGGCGACCGGCTCCCTGCTCCTGAACTGGTACTTCACCCCACCGGTCGACACCCTCACCATCGACGACCCGAAGAACATCGTCGCCATCGCGATCTTCGTCGGCGTCGCGGTGGCCGTCGCCTCCGTCGTCGACCTCGCCGCCCGCCGCACCCACCAGGCCGCCCGCCTGAGGGCGGAGTCGGAGATTCTCTCCTTCCTGGCAGGAAACGTGCTGCGCGGCGAGACCAGCCTCGAAGCACTCCTGGAGCGGGTCCGTGAGACCTTCAGCATGGAATCGGCGGCGCTGCTGGAGCGCGAGAGCGACGTGACGCCCTGGACCTGCGCGGGAAGCGTGGGCCCTCATCCCTGCGCCACCCCCGAGGATGCGGACGTGGACGTACCGGTCGGCGACCACATGGCACTGGCGCTCATCGGACGGGTACCGCCCGCCGAGGACCGCCGGGTCCTCGCCGCCTTCGCCGCCCAGGCCGCCGTGGTCCTGGACCGTCAGCGCCTCCAGCACGAGGCCGCTCACGCCAAGGAACTCGCGGAGGCCAACCGCATCCGTACCGCCTTGCTCGCCGCCGTCAGCCACGACCTGCGCACGCCGCTCGCCGGAATCAAGGCATCGGTCACCTCCCTTCGCTCGGACGACGTCGAATGGTCCGAGGAGGACCAGGCAGAGCTGCTGGCAGCCATAGAGGAGGGCGCCGACCGCCTCGACCTCCTCGTGGGCAACCTCCTCGACATGTCCCGCCTCCAGACCGGCACCGTCACGCCGATGATCCGCGAGACCGACGTGGACGAGGTGATCCCGATGGTCCTCGGTGGCGTACCCGAGGGCAGTGTCGAACTGGACATCCCGGAGACGCTGCCGATGGTCGCCGTCGACCGGGGCCTCATGGAGCGGTCCGTCGCCAACATCGTCGAGAACGCGGTGAAGTACAGCCCCGCGGACACCCCGGTCCTGGTCTCGGCGAGCGCCCTGGCGAACCGCGTGGAAGTACGGGTCGTCGACCGCGGGCCAGGTGTCCCCGACGAGGCCAAGGACGGCATCTTCGAACCCTTCCAGCGCTACGGCGACGCCCCACGAGGCGCCGGTGTGGGGCTGGGCCTGGCGGTCGCCCGCGGCTTCGCCGAGGCCATCGGCGGGACCCTGCACGCCGAGGACACCCCGGGCGGCGGCCTCACGATGGTGCTGAGCCTGCCCCGGGCGGCTGATCCTCGGCCACCGTCGGAACCGGATGTGCCGATGACGGCTGCTTCCTGGGTACATGGGCCGTGAAGAGGGCGCGCTGCGGCGCCGCAGCGCGCCGTACGGGCCCGCTGCCAGCTACCACGACCTCGGAGGCGACTACTTCGTCCAGCGAACCGGCCGAGCGCGGCAGACTCGGCGCCCCGTCAGCCAGCTCAACATGCTCGGCTATCAAGTGCCCCTCCAACCAGTGGAACCAGTCTGACCTGCGCGGGTGGACGCGGCCGCCGGGGAAGGTGGGCGGTGTGCGGCACGGCGGGCCGGCAGCGGGGCCGCGGGCATCCGCATGCTCTACCCGGACGCCTCCGGCCCCCTCACCGCACGGCACATCAACCAGCCCTTCGCCGCCCACACCCCGTAACCGCGCCAGGTGCAGTGGATGGAGCCGTGACACCGGCGGCCGACTCCTCCTGCCCCCCAGACGGCGACCTGTTCACCGCCCGGGCCGGGTTCTACATCGTCACCGGTCGCACCACCGCCGAGGTCACCGAACGCCTCGACACCGCCGCCGACGCGATCACCGTCACCACAAGGACGGACCGTTGAACCCTCAGCCCGATCCGCTCCGCGACACCGATGGCGATGTCTACGTCCTCCCGCGCCACCTTGCCGCCACCACCGGAACCGGCGACCCTGCCCTCGCCCCGCTACTCGACCTCGGCTGGGAACCTCCGGTGCGACGAGGACTCCAACCTGTACGTGGGCGCCCCAGACCGGCGCGTACGCCTGGGCCATCTCCCTGAAGGCGAAGACAACGGGCTCTGGCGCATCAACGCCTGCAACGACTCCCTCGGCCCGCCAGCGTGAGGCGGCTGCTTCAACGACCGCATCTCCACCGAGTTCGTGACCGCGTTCACCACCGCCCTTGCCACGGCGTACGAGCAGGAAAACAGGACTGGGAGGCCGAGCAGACCGGTCGCCCCGGCTCTCGGCGCGCCGCTGGACGGCAGCCTGCTGCACCGCCGCAGGATGTGCGAACCAGGCGGCCGAAATGGGATTGAGCGCCCCCGACTGCCGCCAATAGGTTCAGCTCGTGAAAAACATCGATGTGCTCGTCCTGCACGGATCGCCGGGCGCCGGGAAGACGACCCTGGCGCGGGCCGTCTCGGAAATCCTGCGGGAGGCCGATCTGGTCCACGGGGTGATCGACCTGGATGAGATCTCGCTGGTGCATCCCGACCAGGGCCGTTCCTTCGCGCGCGAGAACCTCAAGGCCATCTGGCCCCGCTACGCTGCGGTCCCCGGTCTCAGACTCCTGCTGCCAAGCGTCATCGCGGACGAGGAGGAACTGGTGCTCCTGCGCGACGCTCTCCCCGGCGCGAACCTCGCCGTGTGCGAGCTGACCGCGCCTGAGACCGTCCTGAAGGAGCGGGTCACGGCGCGTGAGCCGAACGAGTTCTGGCGGGAGGGCCTGCGCGGCTGGGTCGACGTTTACCACGCGCGGAACGATCTCGACAAGATCCGGGACTTCCTCGTCTCCACGCACGAAAGGTCGGAGGAGGACGCGGCTCGAGAGGTCATCGAAAAGGTCGGTTGGCTCGCCGCATGACACGCCGCCGGGTGAGGGTGACGCGTTCAGCGCCCCGCACTCCGGTCCTCGGCTCTCCCGCCGCAGGGGCACCGCCGAGCTAGGGTCCGTCTTCAAACGGATCTTGCCCAAAGCAGGCACGAGGCCAGGGAGACCGCTGCTTCATAGAGCGACTCTGTCGGGAATCTTGAGGTTCGGGGTCATTTACCCTGCCTCCACCACAGAGGCCGGGGCAGTCCTCGTTTGTCGAGGTACTACTAAAACGCCGTGGGCGGGCGCGCGGGCCGCCATTCTATCGCCGGGCACTGAGACGGCCATGGCCCACCACGGGCCAAGGGTGCTGGACTAGCACTTCCTGGTCGACGGGCGCGGCAGGTTCCGGCGCGCACCGAGCGCGATGGCCGGCCGCCGTCGCGGGTGCGGATCTAGGCCGCCCGCGCCAGTCACCATTTCCATAACCTATGAATATAAAAATGCTATGCTTCGAGTGTGAGTCGTCAAGACACCGCTCCTGGCGCGTCCGCCGACATCGGGGCAGTCCTCTACGGCCTGGCCACCAGGGCCGCGAGACGCCTGCCCCGGGACATGAGCCTGACGTCCGCCGCCACCCTGGCCACCCTGGACCGGACCGGCCCGCGGCGCATCACCGATCTGGCCGCGGTCGAGGGCGTCACCCAGCCCGCGATGACCGCCCTGGTCCGGGTGATGGAGGAGTCCGGCCTGGTCGAGCGGCGGGGCGACGCGTCCGACAAGCGGGTCACGCTGGTGTGCCTGACCGAGGCCGGCGCCTCCTATGTCCGGACGCGGCGCCAGGCGGGCGTCCACGCGTTCGAGCGGTTAATCGGCGAGCTCACCGGCGACGAGGTCGAGGCGCTGGTGGCGGCCCTTCCGGCGCTGAAGCATCTGGCAGAGCTCGAAAGCCAGGACCGCGAAGGGCCGAAGCAGTGACCGGGCAGCCGGTCGGCGGGGCCACGGTGAAGGCGTTCCCGGCGGCGCGTTCCGAGGCGCGGCTGCTGGTCCCCGCCCTGATGTTCATCGCTCTGGTCGTGGCGGCGGTCGCCAGCCTCGGGGCGCCGCTCATCACCAGCGTGGCGACCTCGTTCCACGTCTCGCTCGGCAGCGCGCAGTGGACGCTGACCGTCGCGCTGCTCAGCGGCGCCGTCGCCACGCCGGTCCTGGGCCGGCTCGGAGCCGGCCCGCACCGGCGGGCCACGATCCTCGCCACGCTGGCGGTCGTCGTCGCCGGCAGCGCGCTCACCGTGCTGCCGCTGCCGTTCGCGTGGCTGCTGGCCGGCAGGGCGGCCCAGGGCGTCGGGCTCGGGCTGACGGCGCTGATGATGGGCGTGGCCAGGGACCACCTCCCCGAGGAGCGCAGCGCGGCCGTGATCGCCCTGATCTCGGTGGTCTCGATCATCGGGGCCGGCGTCGGCTACCCGCTGGCCGCACTGCTCGCCGAGTTCGGCGGGGTACGGGCCGCCTACGGCCTCGGCCTGGTCGTCACCGCCGCCGCCCTCCTGACCGCGTGGCGCTCCATGCCCGAAGCCCCCGAAGGCCGCTCCGCCCACGTGGACGTGGCAGGCGCGGTCGTCCTGGCCGCTGCGCTGCTCCTGGTGCTGTTCCTCGCCGGCGAACGGAATCTGTGGAGCCGGCACCTCGCCGTGGCGGCGGGCCTCGCCGTCGTCGCGGTGGTGCTGCTCTGCGTCTGCGCCGTCATCGAGCTGCGCAGCACGACGCCCCTGGTCGATGTGCGGGCGGTGCGGCACCCGGCGGTCGCCGGGGCGAACCTCGCCATGTTCGTCGGCGGGATCGGCATGTACCTCCTGCTCACGCTCATCACCCGGTACGCGCAGACGCCGCATGGCGCCGGCTACGGCTTCGGGCTGACGACCTTCGTCGCGGGGCTGGTCCTCATCCCGTTCTCGGTGCTGGGGTTCATCGCCGGCAAGCTCACGCCGCGGGTCCGGACGCGGATCACCGACCCCCTGCTCCTGGCCGGCAGCGCCGTCGTGGTCGGCGGCGGGTTCGCCCTGTTCGCGGCGGCCCGGTCGGACCTGGCCGAACTCTTCGTGGCGATGGGCGTGCTCGGCTTCGGCGTCGGTGGCTTCTCGGCCGCGATGCCCGGCGTCATCTTGGCCGTCACCCCCAAGAGCGAGACGTCGAGCGCCATGAGCTTCAACTACGTCGTCCGCAGCGTCGGATACTCCCTGGGCAGCGCCATCGGCGGCCTGATCCTCGCCGCGGGCACCGACCCCGGCCACCTCTTCCCCGACGACAACGCCTACACCACCGCGGCGCTGGTCGGCATCGGCGCCATGGCGATCACGACGCTGACAAGCCTCGCTCTCGCGCGCCGACGGCGGTCGGGTCGTGGCGTATGACGCCGGAATCGCCGAGCGCACCGTCCTGGTCGAGTTCGACAGCATCGAGCAGGCCGTCGCGGCGCGCGAGAGTCCGGCCTACCAGGAGGCGCTGGTCGCCCTCTCCGACGGCGTCGAGCGCGACTTCCGCATCGTCGAAGGCATCGACTGACCGAGGTCCAGTCGGATCTTCACTGAAGGCTCGCAGAGCTCCATAAGGTTCGACTCGCCGAGGTGCTGTGCAACGGCAGCTACACCCTCACCCCGCTCGGCCACGACGCCCGCGAGGCCGGCGTTATGTCACCGAGTGGTCGCAGCGGTGGGCTGCCGAGCTTGCCGACGCCCCGCCCACTGCCGCCGAGGGTGCCAGCGCAACCGGTTCTGACAGCGGTCCGCGCGGGGGACACCTCAGATTTTCGGCCCTTAACCACAGGACTGGAGACCACGGACCATGACAAAGTTCCCCTCACAGGCGGCGCGAACCGCCGTCGCCGCTGCCCTGGCCGAGGATGAGTCGGGCCAGGACATCACCACCGCGTGGAGCGTTCCCGAAGGCATGGCGGCCGTGGCCGAGATCCGCGCCCGGCAATGCGGCATCGCCGGCGGTCTCCCCGTGGTCGCCGAGGTCTTCGCCCAGGTCGACCCCGAGGTCACAGTGGAAGCGCTCGTCCCCGACGGCGCCCGGCTGACCGGCGACGATGTCCTGGTGCGCCTGTCCGGCTCGGCGCGCAGCCTGATTACCGGGGAGCGTACGGCGCTGAACTTCCTGCAGCGCATGTGCGGCATCGCGACGCTCACCGACCGCTACGTCCAGGCCGTGGCCGGGACCGAGGCGCGCATCCTGGACACCCGCAAGACGGCGCCGGGCCTGCGCGCCCTGGACAAGTACGCGGTGACCGTCGGCGGCGGCCGCAACCACCGGCTCAACCTCGCGGCGTTGGTGCTGCTCAAGGAGAACCACATCGCCGCGGCAGGCGGCGTGACCACCGCGATCGACGCGGTCCGGCGCGGGATGGCGCGCACCGGGCAGAAGGTGGAGACCGATGTGGAGGTGCAGACCGTGGCGCAGGCCGTTGAGGCCCTCGATGCCGGGGCCCGCTGGATCATGCTCGACAACATGCCGGTGGCCGACATCGAAATGGTCGTGAAAATCCGGGCCGAGCGTGCCGACGCCTCCCGGATCCTGCTGGAAGCCTCGGGCACCGTCCGTCTGGACAGCGTCCGCGCCATCGCCGAGACGGGAGTCGACCTCATCTCGGTCGGCGCGTTGACGCACAGCGCGCCCGCGCTGGACCTGACGATGCTGCTGACGACCGACCCGGTGCCATGCCCGAGGTAGTGGTCATCGACGCGTGTCAGCGGCAGGGCCGGGGCGGCAGCCCGACCGCTGTTCTCGACGAAGCGTCGTTCACCGACGAGGAGCGATGCCGCATTCCCGGGGAACTGGGCACTTCGCACGCCGTCTTCATCCGTGCCACCGGAGTTGAGCGCGGCCGTCCCTCGTACTCGCTCCGGTTCTTCACCGCCGAAGGCGAACTGCCTGCCTGCGGCCACGGCACCGTCGCGGCCCTGGCGCTGCTCGCCATACGCGAAGGCGGCAGCGACCACCACGCCGTGCTGTGTACGACGAGCCGCAGCTTCGAAGGCTGGGCCATCCGAAACCGCGACAGCGTGACAGCGTCGTTCGACCCGGGCCCGGTGAAGCAGCACGTCGCCCAGGCACCCGAGCTAAGGGCGGTCACAGCCGGCCTCGGCCTGGCTGACGAAGCAGTCGTCGGCAACGCCTGCGTGGCCTCGAATGGGCGGCCGAGGCTTCTCCTGCCAGTCCGAACGCGCGCCGCGTCGTGCTGGCCGGCTGGTACCGCACCAATAGCTACCTGGCCAATGGACTCCTCCTGGAAGAGGAACTCTGGGGCGCCAGCTTCCCGGGCCGGTGACCGCACTCCGCACATGCTCGGCCGTTGACCAGTGTTCCGGGACAGCTTTTCGGACGGGCTGGAAACAGTGATCTCGAGGAAGGCATTCATGCGTGCCATGCGGTTCGGAAGGTTCGGTGGCCCGGAGGTCCTGGAGGAGGCCGATGTGCCGGATCCGTCGGCGGGGCCGGGCGAGACTCTGGTCCAGGTGGAGGCCGCGGGTGTCAATTTCGGCGACATCAAGCAGATCGCGGGCGAACACACCGACGGTCCGTACGCCCCCCAAGGCCCGCTGCCCCGTATTCCCGGCATGGAGGTCGTCGGCAGGACCAAAGCCGGCCAACGAGTCCTCGGCTACGTTCCGCAGGGCGGTTACGCCGCCAAGACGGTGGTCGCCGACCGACACCTGGTCGCGTTGCCGCCGGGGATGGGTGCGGGCGAGGCGTTGGCAGTTCTCGTACAGGGGCTGACGGCGTGGCATCTGCTGCGGTCGGTCGCGCGTATCAGGCCCGGTGAGAGCGTGGTGGTCCATGCCGCCGCGGGCGGGACGGGCAGTCTCCTGGTCCAGCTGGCCCGGGAGTTCGGGGCGGGACGGATCATCGCCACGGCGTCGTCCGACGAGAAGCGGGCCTTTGCTCTCGAACTCGGCGCGGACGCGGCGATCGACGGCGACGCAGCTGGCTATCGAGAGAGGGTCCTCGACGCCAACCACGGACATCCGGTCGACATCGTCCTGGACGCCATCGGCGGCCCCGTCCTCGACGCCGCCCTGGACACACTCGGATACCTCGGCCGACTGGTGACCTACGGCGTCTCGTCCCGGCAGACAGCCTCAGCGATTGCGCCGAGCCGACTGGCGGTGGACAGCATCACTGCCGCCGGCTTCTGGGTCATCCCGCTCATCGTCAGGAACGGAGCCGGCGGTGCGGAGCTGGCGGAGCTGCTCGACCTCACGGCGCGGCACCGCCTGCGCCCCCTGGTCGGTGCGGAGTACGACCTGGCGCGGGCCCGTGACGCGCACGAGGACCTTCTTGGCCGCCGTACGAAGGGGAAGCTGATCCTCCGCCCTTGAAGATGAACGCCCGCCTTGCCACCGGACGGCCCCACGGTCGGCCCGCGCCGTCACTCGCTGGCGTCTCACCCGCCCCGACGCCTTGCAGCACTCCACCTCAAAGATCATCGGATGGTGAATCATGATGAGGTGATACGCCGTCATGAACTCACCGATCAGGAGTGGGAGTTACTCACTCCGCTGATACCACGGGCTGCCACGGGGCGTCCGCGCGTGGAGGACCGGCAGGTCATCAACGGGATGGTCTACAAGATCCGGACCGGGATCTCCTGGCGTGACCTGCCGGAGTGTTACGGCCCGTGGAAGACGGTGTACACCCGCTTCCGCCGCTACGCCTTGGACGGCGTGTTCGCCCGAGCCTTGCAGCACATCCAGGCCGAGGCGGACGAGGCCGGCGATATCGACTGGCTAGTCCAGATCGACTCCACCATCGTCCGCGCTCACCAGCACGCCGCCGCCACGGGGCGAAAAAGGGGGCTGCACCATCAGGGCGAACCGGACGATCACGCCCTCGGCCGATCCCGCGGAGGACTGACCACCAAAGTCCACCTCGCCTGTGACGGCAAAGGCCGACCGCTCGCGATCCTGGTGACGCCAGGACAACGCCACGACGGCATCTGCGCACGTCCGCTCCTGGAACGCATCCGAGTTCCCCGGACCGGACCGGGCCGACCACGCTGCCGTCCCGACCAGGTCGTGGCCGACAAGGCCTACAGCTCCCGCGGCTTCCGTTCCTACCTGCGTAAACGCGGCATCGCATGCACCGTCCCGGAGAAGAACGACCAGCAACGTCACAGGTTGAGCCGCGGCCGCAACGGCGGCAGACCAACAGCATTCGACCGGGAGACCTACCGCCGACGCAACGTGATCGAACGCTGCTTCAACCGCCTCAAGAGCTTCCGAGGCATCGCCACCCGATACGAAAAGACCGCCGCCTCATACGAAGCGGCGGTCACACTCGCGTCATTCCTGCTCTGGGCAAGATCTGTTTGAAGACGGACCCTAGTTCCTGTCGTCAAATGATCTTGAATGGCGGTTCATGGCCGGGTATTACGTCGGCATGAACTGTCCGATGCCGAGCGGGAGTGCGTCCGTCTGCGGCTGCCCGCGTCCCTGCGAGGGCGGAAGCGGCTGGACGACCGAAGGGTCCTCAACGGGATCGGGTGGAAGTTCCGCACCGGGACGGCCTGGCGGGATGTGCCCGAGCGGTACGGGCCGTGGGCCATACTGCATACCCGCTTCCGCCGGTGGGCGGCAGACGGCACCTTTGAGCGGATGCTCTAGGCAGCTCAGGCGCAGGCGGACGCCGTGGGCGTGGCCTCGGGCGCTCCCGAGGCGGCCTGACCAGCAAGATACAGCTCGCCTGCGACGTCTTCTGCCGCCCCTGGCGTTCACCGTCTCGGGCGGCAACACCAACGACTGCACCCAGTTCACCGCCGTGATGGAAGCGATACGGGTGCCCCGCATGGGCCAGGGACGGCCCCACGTGCGGCCCGCCCATGCCCTGGGCGACAAGGGCTACAGCTCCAAAGCCATCCGTACCCTGGCTGCGACGGCGCGGTATCGGCCACACCATCCCCGAGCGGGCCGACCCAGTCCGAAACCGGCTCCGGCGCGGCAGCCGAGGCGGGCGGCCGTCGGCCTTCGACAAGCAGCTCTACACACGTCCCAACGTGGTGGAACGGTGCTTTGGACGTCGTCTCATTTGGAGTGCCAAATAGTCTGCACCTGAGCCGAGGCTCGATGGTTGTCACACCGCCATGCTCTTGTCTCCGAAGCGTGCGACGTTCGAATGGGAGACGTGCGGAGTGCTGGTGGCGACCTCGGCAGCTCTATCTCCTGTTCGCCGCCGTAGGTGAGGACTATGATCACCGGCAATGCGGGGTCGTAGCACAGAGGTAGTGCGCCGCGACATCATCTCGGAGGTCGGTTCGAATCCGACCGCCCCGCCCCTTCAGTCCAGAACGCCGCCCGTGGCCCGATTCTGTGGCCGGCGACGCGCCGATTCGGCGACAACTGCCATGCCGGCACCCTCATACGGCCATCGCTGCCCGCTCGGACTTGCCGTGCGCCTTCCGGCGTGCTTACGGCGTCTCTCCCAGGGGCTACCGGCATCAGACGGGGCCCTGGGTCCGTGAGTGGACTGGCTGCTAAAAGACTGGCGACTGTTTGCTGACGACGTTGCTGTGCACCCTCGCCATTCTGGGGATGCGTTGTCTGATCCTGCTGCCCCTCCTGGTCGGCCATGCAGAGGGGAAGGCCCATCCGATCTGCAGCGACGTGCTGTGGCGTCTGGGTGTGAGTGCTCGTCACGCGGACATCGCCTGCGACCTCGCAACTGCCTGATACCTGGCCTCTGAAGTTGGGGACCAGCCGGGATGCGGCACACTTCTGTAGTATCCGGCTGGCCCCAAGAACATTCGCAGCAGCACTTCCTGAACCGCAACTACTGAGGTTGAACTCGTGGTGTCGTAGGGGCTGACGGCTGGCCGTCGGCCGCGGCATCACCGGAGGCATGCGGTATCCACAAGGGGGTGGGCTGACCGCCGAACGGCAGCAGTTTCGTGAGGAGTTACGGCTCCCGGCGGCGGAACGGTTCGCTCGGGGGTGAGGCGAGCTCGGTGATCGCCAAGGACCTACGGGTGAGCGTCCGTTCGGTGCAGGGGTGGCGGCGGACGCGGGACGAGGGCGGCCCCCGGGCGCTGCGGTCGCAGGGGCAGGCATCGTTTCCGAGGCTGAGCGAAAAGCAGTTCGGGCAGTTGGAAGCGGAGCCGGCCAAGGGTCCGGCCGCGCATGGCTGGGAGGATCAGCGGTGGACTCTGGCGCGGGTCAAAGACGGTGATCGGCCGGCGCTCACCTGACCTACACGATCCAGGGCGTGCGGAAACTTCTGGTCTGCAATGGCTGGTCCTGCCAGGTTCCAACCCGACGCGCTGTCGAGCGGGACGATGACGCGGTCGCCGGTTGGGTCAAGGAATGTAGCACTGCGCGGAAGACTCGCGGCGGCTCGTGGAGCCTGGCTCGTCTTCGAGGACGAAGCCGGATTCTCCATGACGCTGCCGCAGGCGAAGACCTGGTCACAACGCGGACACACACCGGTGGTGCGGGTCCGTGGCCGTTCCCGCAGACGGATATCCATTGCCGCACTGACCTGCTACAAACCCGGCCACCGCTCAAGTCTGATCTACCGGCCACGCAGAGACGACGGCCGACGCGACGGGCGCAAGAGCTTCTCCTGGCGCGACTACCGGGACCTGCTGATCGCCGCCCACCAGCAGCTCGGCGGCCCGATCGTCCTGGTCTGGGACAACCTCAACGTCCACAAAGCCGCCGACCTGCGGCAGTGGGCGGCAGCCCGGGAGTGGCTGACCATCTACCACCTGCCGCCCTACGCACCCGCCCTCAACCCCGTCGAAGGCATCTGGTCTCTCCTGCGACGCGGATGGCTCTCCAACGTCGCCTTCAGCACCCCCGAACGCCTCGACCAGCGCATCCGACGCGGCTTACGCCTCATCCAGTACCGCAGTCACCTCATAGACGGCTGCCTCGCCGAGACCGGCCTGACCATCGGACCCGCCTGATCAGCGAGACGACACCACGAGTTCAACCTCAAGTAGAGGAGTTCGAGAGGCCGATGGAGAAGCAGCCGACCGAAGTCCGTGAGGCCCGAGGGGCCCCTCAGGCCGCCATCAGCGCCGCCAGGGCGCGGTCCATTGCGGCGTTGCACTCTTCCGGCGTCAGCGGCAGACGGGACTTGACGTCCCGACTCCACTGGTCGGCGAGGACCTCGGCGGAGCCCGCCTCGACAACGTCGAGCGCCGCGTCCGCCAGGTCCGACGGCGCGATCTTGGCCACGGGCCAGCCCGCGGTGTCGGCCAGGCCGAGGTGTACCGCTGTGACGAGTGTGCCCTGCTCGGCGAGCTCCAGGCGGACGCCGTTGGTCATGGCCCAGGCGGCGGCCTTGGTCAGGTGGTAGGCATTGGCGCCCTTGCCCCCGAACCACGACACGGCGGAGAGGACGTTGACGACCGCGCCTCCGCCGTTCCTGGCGAGCGCCGGCGCGAACTCCCGGATCATTCCCAGGTGGCCGAACATGTTGGTCTCCAGCTCGTGGCGCACTGCGTCCAGCGAACCGGTCACCAGGTCGGTCCCCGTACTGATTCCCGCGTTGTTGATGAGTAGCGAGACGTCCGGGGCGGCCTCGGCGGCGGCCCTCACGGATGCGGGATCGGCGATGTCGAGGGGCAGCACCTCGACCCCGGGCAGGTCCACGGTCTCCGGTCGGCGGGCCGTTCGCGTAGACCTTGCGGGCGCCCCGTTCGAGCAGGCGCTGGGCGAAGGCGCGGCCCAGGCCGCGGTTGGCTCCGGTGACAAGGGCGACGGAGTTGTTGATATCCATGGCCGGTACGCTAAAACCTGACGCTAGCGTCAGAGGCAAGTGCTGGTCGTCAGGGCCAGGGGTGAGGGACCACCATGACTGTCACAGTGGCCGCAGCCGAGCGGCTGGTCCGCATCGGCGACGTGGCACGAGGTGACGGCGTCTCAGTGCGCGCCGTGCGCTACTACGAGCAGCAAGGGCTGCTCATCGCGGAGCGCAGCCGGCCCGGCCAGCGCCTGTACCGGCAGGACGCCATCCCCCTGGTCCGCTTCTTCCAGCAGATGTTCGCCGCCGGCCTCACCAGCCGAAGGATCACCGAACTCCTGCCGTGCTGGGACTCCGGGCACACCGACGCCGGGCAACGAGCCATGCTGCGAGCCGAGCGCGAGCGTATCCAGGCCAAGATCGACGACCTGCAGGCCGCCCTGGACCACCTCGACGAGGTCATCGCGATCACGGACACGCACCCGTAGGCGCGGTCGGCCAGACGTCTCATCAGCGATCTGACCTCGCTGTCTTGGTTGGGGCGATGAGGAGTCGTTGAGGGGGAACTGTTGTCGGGCGGCCGTGAGTACAGACTCAGCCGACTGGCGGCTCGATTGAGGAATTTGGGCTGCAGCACACTCATCTGCCGGCATCGGCTCCTCAGGCCGAGGCAGGCGGAAGATAGCCGTGAACCGCCGGTTGGCCAAACCGGCGATTCTTCTCACCATTGGACCTAGCACAATCGGCCGTAGGTCAGATGGTGCGGCCCAGTGGCGGTGCGACGGCCCCGTGACGACGTCAGTCTGAGTCCGCAGCGGCCGGTCTCGAGAGCCGTTGCCTTGGCCGGCCGGCATCGCTGGGGCCGATGCGCGACAGTGCGGGCGAGGTCGTCGCATCGATCTGATGACTCGTCAGTAAAGTCGGCAAGTGGTCGGCATGAGTCCTGCGAAACCCTGCGAAAGCTTGCCGAACATGCGAATCGCCGCAGGGGTGCCCTGGTGTGCCTACGTCGTGAAGGTGCAGGTCAGGGTGAGTGGCCAACCACCCTGTGGCGCCCTGCGATGCATCCTGCCCGCTTCCGATCAACCCGGTTCGACCCTCGCCCGCTTCCCTGCACATTCCTTTGGAAAATGCCAAAGCGTTCACCTGCACCGAGCACACACCGTAGTGTCGTGCTCACGTTCGCGGGAACGGCCGTGCAGGGGAGGGGGATTCGGCGTGCCCGGAATTGACGAGAGTCTGCTGGAGGCCATGCGGTTGCCCGGCGCGCGAGGGGCATCGGTGGTCGACTGGATCAGTGGTCTCGCCCTGGGTGCGGTGGGTGACGCACCGGGCGGTGACCTGGAGGCGACGGCGGCTGAGACCGCCGAACTCGCCCGCCTCGCCACGGAGAGCGGCCTCCTCGCGTCGGCCGGCGGCGACGCGGGAGAAGTGTCCGGCAAAGAACCACCCGTACAGGATTTGATCATCACGAACGCCGACTCGTACCACCTGCTCAGGTTCGTCAGCACGACGTTCGACAGCACCGTGTTCCTGCACTTATGGCTCGACCGCAGCGACGGCAACCTGGCTCTGGCCCGCATCCGGCTGGCCGAGATGGCGGACCGACTGGTGCTCGGATGACCACGACGACTCGCACCGCACGCACGGACGAACCGGCCTCGGCCCTGCTCGGCACCCTTGCCGAGCAGGGCGCGAGCGGCGCCCTGTCCACCGAGTCGGGCATCGTCTACCTGGCTTCAGGACACGTCGTCCACGTCGAATCCGCAGTCACACCCGCCCTCGGCGACCTGCTCACCCACAGCGGTGCGCTCGCCCCGGACGGCTGGTGGGCCGCGATCGACCAGGCAGGCCGCCGCTGCAGGGTCGGCAGGCAGCTGGTCGACAGCGGCCAACTCGCCGCCGGCGCGCTGGAGCTGTGCCACCTGGGCGCCCTGTTCGACGCGGCGTACTTCGTCCTCGCCCACGACGGACCGGCACTCCGCTTCCGTCCCGGAGTCGCGCACTGGCTCGGCGCGGTCCGCTCCGTACCGGTGGACGCGGTCCTGCGAGAGTCGAGACGCCGCCGCGAACTGCTGCACCGCATATGGCCCGAACCCTGCGTCGACCTCGTCCCGCTCGCCCGGGTGCCCGACGTCGCCCCCTCGGACCTGCCGGCCCGCCGCAGCCGCACCCTCGCCCAGGTCGACGGCGTCCGCACCGCCGCCCAGATCGCCACGGCCCTCGCCTGCCGCACCTTCCACACGCTCGTGGAACTCCGCCGCCTGGCCGCCGCCGGGATGGTCGTCCCCGTCGCCACAGCAGCGGCCCCAGCCCCCGCTCCCGCCCCAGTCCCCGCCCCCGCGTCCGCCGAGCCTGGCCCCGCCCCTCGTCCGATGACACCGGACGAGCCCGACACCGCATTGCTGCGACGGCTCCTGCACGCCTTGGAGGCACTGTGATCCGCGCGCGAAGACAGCGTGCCGAAAGGAGAATGCTCATGGCCGTCGAGACCGACGTCCTGGACGAACTGCGTCGGCTCCGTACCCGCATACCCCGGCTGACGGGCTCCCTCGCGGCCACCGTCGACGGACTCGTCCTCGCCCACGACGTGCCGGAGACCGAGCCGGAGGGACTCGCGGCACTCACCGCCGCCGCCCTCGGCGTCGCGTACCGCATGACCGACGCCTCCGGCCGCGGCGACTTCCGTGAACTGCTGGTGCGCGGCTCCCGGGGCTACGTCGCGACCTACGCGGCCGGAACGACCGCCGTCCTCACCCTCCTCGCCGAGGACCGCGTCAACGTCGGCCGGCTCCATCTCGAGGGCCGCCGCAGCGGCGCCCGGATCGCGGACCTGGTGGCCACGCGCGTCGGACCGGGCACCGGCCGCCACGCCGACCGGCCCGCGCCCGCCGAACACCTCGCCGCAGCGCCCCCGGGCACGGCCCGCCCCATCGGCACCCTCCCGGTCCGCACACCGCAGCGGCCCACCCACCAGCCACGCCCGCAGACCGGCATCTGAGCCACCCGAACCACCCGAACCTCACGACCGACCGACCCAGGCAAAACGGAACGAAAGGAACCGAGCGCATGGCCAACACCGAGACCGCGCTGAAGGAATGTCTGAGCTCCATCGAGGGGGCTACGGCAGCAGCCCTCGTCGACTACACCAGTGGCATGGCCCTCGGCACCCTCGGCGGCACCAAGGACTTCAATCTGGAAGTCGCCGCCGCCGGCAACACCGACGTCGTACGGGCCAAGCTGCGGACCATGGAACTTCTGGGACTGAAGGAGGAAATCGAGGACATTCTGATCACCCTGAACTCCCAGTACCACCTCATCCGCCTGATCAAGGGGCGCGGAGGCAGCGGGCTGTTCCTCTACCTCGTGCTCGACGGGAGCCGGTCCAACCTGGCGATGGCCCGCCACCAGCTCCGCCGTATCGAAGCCGACCTGGAGGTCTGAGCCCGCACCACCCTGAACCGGCACCACGGGAGCCCTCCGGACGCAACACGGTGCGGAGGGCCCCGGCGGGCCCGCGGTCGGCCGCGACTACCGTTGATGCCATGACGGCACCGCTGGATGTGCTGGTGGTGGGCGCGGGCCCGACCGGCCTCGCGCTCGCGACGCAACTGCGCGCGTACGACACCCCGTTCCGGATCGTGGACCGCTCACTGGACCGTGCCCGGGAGTCACGCGCGCCGGCCATCCAGCCCCGGACCCTGGAGATGCTGGCCGGGTTCGGCGTGACGGACGACTTGGTCGACCGGGGCAGTACGGCGGTCCGGCTGCACCTTCATCTGCCCCGGCGGGAGCTGCGGGTGCCGGTGTTCGACGTCGGCTGCGAGGACACCCCGTACCCCTTCCTGCTCTTCCTCCCGCAGTCGGAGACCGAAGCCGTTCTGACGGCTCGGCTGGCCGCCCGGGACGTGACCGTGGAACGGGGCACGGAACTGGTGAGCACCGAGCGGGAGGGCGGCTACGTCAGCTGCCGGCTCCGGTGCCCGGACGGCAGTCAGGAGACCGTGCGGGCCCGCTACGTCGTCGGCTGCGACGGGGCGCACAGCACCGTGCGCACCCAGGCGGGCATCGCCTTCGAGGGACACGCCTATCCACAGACGTTCCTCCTGGCCGACCTCGAGATCGACGGGCTGGAGCCGGGCGCCGCGCACACGTACATGACCGCGGCCGGGATGCTGTTCTTCTTCCCGCTCGGCACACCGGCCCCCTGGCGGATGATCGCGATGCGCCCGCCCGGTCCTCGCGGGGGCGAGGTGACACTGAGCCTCCTCCAGCGGCTCGCCGACGACTGGACCACCGACCGCGCCGGCCACCACGGCCACCGGCTGATCCTGCGCGATCCGGTCTGGATGACCGCCTTCCGCATCCACAACCGCGGCGCCACCCACTACCGCAACGGCCCGTTCTTCCTCGCCGGGGACGCGGCCCACATCCACAGCCCGGCCGGGGGACAGGGCATGAACACCGGCATCCAGGACGCACTCAACCTGGGCTGGAAGCTCGCCCACGTCTGCCGGGGCGCGGCGCCCGAGGAACTGCTGGAGACGTACGAGGCGGAGCGGGCCCCGGTCGGCCACGGCGTGCGCCGCCTCACCGACCGCGCGTTCACCCTGGGCACGAGCAGCAACCCGGCCCTCCGGATCGCCCGCACGCATCTCGCCCCGCGCCTGGCCCCGCTGCTGCTGCGCACGACCCGCCCCCGCGCACGACTCTTCCGCACGGTCTCCGAACTCGGCATCCACTACCGCCGCGGACCTGCCTCCACCTCCGGACCGCACCGGCCACGACAGGGCCCTCAGGCGGGGGACCGGCTCCCCGATGTCCCACCCGGACTCCACCAGCACACCGCCGCACCGGGCTACCACCTCCTGCTCACCGGCCCCGCCCACCTCTGGCCATCGCCTGTGCCGGCGCCCGGACGCCACGACCTGCTCAGCGTGCACCACCTCGGCACGGACAGCCCCTGGCCGGAGGTCACCCACGCCCTCGTGCGCCCCGACGGACACCTGTGTTACGTGGCGCGCGGAAACGACCTGACCGGTCTGCGCGCCTACCTCGAGCGCTGGCTGCCGGGCCTGGCCCTCTAGGTCAGCGAAGACCCGCGAGCCACTCGATCAGGAGCCGATTGGTCTCGCCGGGCCGTTCCTGCTGCAGGAAGTGGCCGCAGCCCTCCAGGATGTGAGAGGCCGTCAGGCCGGGCAGAGTGGTCGGGTACGCCTCGATCGCGTCGGCCAGCCAGGTCGTGGACGCGTCCAGGCTGCCGCCGATGAACAGGGACGGCTGGGTGACGGGGGCGCCGGCGAAGCCGGCCAGGTCCTCCCAGTCGCGGTCCATGTTCCGGTAGCGGTTCAGGGCGCCGGTCATCCCCGTACGTTCGAATTCCCCGGAGTAGACGTCGAGGTCGGCCTCGTCCAGCCAGTGCGGCAGCGGGCCGACGGGAAAGCGGTCGCGCAGCGTTCCGCCGCGGCCGACGAAGTGCGGGTCGGGGGCGCCGGCCTCGGGCATCGTGCCGGCGGACAGGGCGGCGTAGAAGCCCGCGAGCCAGCCGCGCACGTCCGGCTCGATCTCGGCCTCGGCCCGGCCGGGCTCCTGGAAGTAGGAGACGTAGAACTCCTCGTCGCCGCCCATCCGGGCGAAGACCTCGCCGGGCCTCGGGCCGCCGGGCGGGGTGTAAGGCACGCTCAGGAGTCCCACCGCGCGGAACACCTCGGGCCGGAGCAGCGCGGAGGTCGCGGCGATGCTCGCACCCCAGTCGTGTCCGACGACCACCGCCGACCGCTCGCCCAGCGCCTCCACGACGGCGACGTTGTCCTCCACCAGCTCCCGCATCCGATACGACTCCACCGCCGCGGGCCGGGACGAGCGCCCGTAGCCACGGACGTCGACGGCCACCGCGCGGTAGCCGGCGGCGGCCAGCGCCGGCAGCTGGTGGCGCCACGCGTACCAGGACTCGGGGAACCCGTGCAGCAGCAGAACCAGCGGTCCGTCCCCCTGCTCCACGAGGTGGGTGCGACCGGCCGGTGAAGGCACCAGGCGGTGGGTCGGGCCGATGGCGGACGTCTGTGGCATGGATCCTCCCGGGGTACTCGGTCCCCTGATCATGCTGCGCCCGGCGGGAAGAACGTGAGGCCTGTTGCCGGAACGGCAACAGGCCTCACGTTCATGCGACTCAACCGTGGTACGTGATGTACCCGTTGCCGTCCTTGTCGGATCCGCTCTTGGTGTACGAGTGCACGTCGGCACGGCTGCCGGACGGCTTGTACACGTAGATCGTGTCCTTGTCGTTGTTCCACATGAAGTTGCAGTTGTCGCGGTAGACGACGTTCTTCGTGTCGGAGTCGGACCCGTTGCCGCCGCGCAGCTTCACGTAGTCACCGGGCTGAAGAGTGTGGCTGGCCGTGAAGGTGAACTTGTTCCCCGCGGCGTCCTTGACGACGTACCCCTTGAGGTTCACGGTCGTCGACCGCGAGTAGTTCTCGATCGTCAGGTACTCCTCGTCGGTGTTCCCCGTCGAGCAGCGGTTCGAGTCGCGTCCCGGAGCGTCGTACTGGATGCCGCGGATCTTCAGTGCGGAGCTGTACTCGGCGGCCTGGGCCGGAACCGCCGTCAGGGCGATCAGGGCTCCGGCAACGGCCGCCGTGGTGGCGACAAGGCGTATGTGCATGGACGTTCGTCCCCCCTTACAAGACCTTCTCGTGAAGGCCATGTGATGATTCGGTGAAGCATCCGGATCGTACACGCTTCAAGCACGCATAAGGGCGGGTCCGGTGACATTGCCACCGGACCCGCCCTACAGGCGTACAGGACGGGCGTCAGGCGCCGCTGGCCCGCAGCATGTCCTCACGCTCGACGAGCTTCACGCGCTCGCGGCCTTCCGGCTCGCCCAGCGCCTTCTCCGCGGCGTCCAGCTTGTACCAGCCCTCCCAGGTGGTGAAGCGGACGTTCCGCTCGGCGAGGAACGCGTCCACGGCCTCGGGAGCGGGGGTGGCGGGCGTCTGCAGCCGGCCGTTCGCGTAGTCGGCCAGCAGGTTGGACACCGTCTCGTTGGCGTCGCCCTTGGTGTGCCCGATGAGGCCCACGGGGCCGCGCCGGATCCAGCCGGTGACATACGTGGACTGCAGGTGCTCGCCGGACTCCTGCATGACCCGACCACCCTCGTCGGGGACGGTGCCCGAGTCGATGTCCCAGGGCAGCTTGGGGAGTTTGTCGGACAGGTAGCCCACCGCGCGGTAGACCGCGCCGATGTCCCAGGTGTTGAAGGTGCCGGTGCCCTTGACGTTGCCCGTGCCGTCGAGCTCCGTGCGCTCGGTGCGCAGACCGACGACCTTGCCGTCCTCGCCGAGGACCTCGACCGGCGACTCGAAGAAGTGCAGGAAGAGCTTGTGGGGCCGGTCGCCGGCGTCGCGGATCGCCCAGTTCTCC
Organism: Streptomyces purpurascens; assembly: GCF_045040895.1. NCBI lineage: Bacteria > Bacillati > Actinomycetota > Actinomycetes > Kitasatosporales > Streptomycetaceae > Streptomyces > Streptomyces purpurascens. The sequence goes on from NZ_CP108341.1 coordinate 8,924,172, forward strand.
AGGGTCTTGGCGACCATGTCGGCCTGCTTGTTGCCGCGCCGGGTAGCGATCGAGCCCTCGTCATAGTCGATGTCCTCGGGGTCGACGATGACCTCGATGTTGGGGGAGTGGTCCAGCTCCCGCAGCTCCATCGGGCTGAACTTCGCCTGCGCCGGGCCCCGGCGGCCGAACACGTGGATCTCCTTGGCCCGGTTGGCCTTCAGACCCTCGTAGACGTTCGCGGGGATCTCCGTCGGCAGCAGCTCGTCCGCCGTCTTGGCCAGCACGCGCGCGATGTCGAGGGCCACGTTGCCGACGCCGAGCACGGCGACCTTCTCCGCCTCAAGCGGCCAGGTGCGCGGTACGTCCGGGTGGCCGTCGTACCAGGACACGAAGTCCGCGGCGCCGTACGAGCCGTCGAGCTCGATGCCGGGCAGGGGCAGCGCCCGGTCGGCCGTCGCGCCGGTGGCGAAGATCACACCGTCGTAGAACGCGCGCAGGTCGTCCAGGCTGATGTCGGAGGGGTAGTCCACGTTGCCGAAGAGCCGGATCTGCGGCTTGTCGAGGACCTGGTGCAGGGCCGTGATGATGCCTTTGATCCGCGGGTGGTCGGGCGCCACGCCGTAGCGGATCAGTCCGAACGGCGCCGGCATGCGCTCGAAGATGTCGATGGACACACCGGGGTCGGTGGCCACCTCGGACTTGAGCAGGGCGTCGGCGGCGTAGATCCCGGCGGGGCCGGATCCGACGATGGCTACCCGCAGGGGGCGGGGCATGGTCAGGTTCCCTTCGAGCGGCGACAAGCGATCTCGTCGGGAAGCCTAAACTAAGGCATGCCTAAGTCGGTACGCGGGTCCGGTCTATGAGCTCATAAGGCAACTTTATGAGCACCTCCAACCGCTGCTTATGGCAGCGGCTGCTCCGCCCAGATCACCTTCCCGGCGGGCAGGTAGCGCGTCCCCCAGCGTTCGGCGAGCTGTGCGACGAGGAACAGGCCCCGACCGCCCTCGTCCGTCATCGTCGCGTACCGCAGATGCGGCGAGGTGCTGCTGCTGTCGAACACCTCGCAGATCAGGTTGCGGTCGCGCAGCACCCGTACATGGATGGGGCCGCCGCCGTACCGGAGCGCGTTGGTGACCAGCTCGCTCAGGATGAGCTCGGTGGTGAACGACAGCTCGTCGAGTCCCCACTCGGCCAGCTGCCGGGTGACCGCCGCCCGTACCTCGCCCACGGCCGCAGGGTCGGCCGGCACCGGCCACTCGGCGACCTGGTCGGTGGCGAGTGCCCGGGTGCGCGCGACGAGCAGGGCGATGTCGTCGCTGGACCGGGCCGTGAGCTGCGAGTCGAGCACGACCCGGCAGGTGTCCTCCGGGGACTGACCGGCCCGGCTCAGTGCCTCGCGCAGCATCTCAAGACCGACGTCTATGTCCCGCTCCCGGTCCTCGACCAGCCCGTCGGTGTAGAGCACGAGCCGGCTGCCCTCCGCCAGCTCCAGCTCCGCCGTCTCGAACGGCAGACCGCCGAGCCCGAGCGGGGGACCGGCGGGCACCTCCGGGAACTCGACACTGCCGTCGGGGTGGATCAGAGCCGGCGGCGGATGCCCGGCCCGCGCGACGGTGCAGCGCCGGGAGACCGGGTCGTACACGGCGTACAGGCAGGTCGCGCCGGTGACCGGGGCGCTGCCGTCCTCCTCGGTCTCGTCCTGGTCGATGCGGCCGACCAACTCGTCCAGCAGGGCGATGAGTTCGTCCGGCGGGAGGTCCAGGGCCGAGAAGTTGTGCACGGCCGTCCGCAGCCGCCCCATCGTGGCCGCGGCGTACAGCCCGTGGCCGACGACGTCCCCGACCACGAGCGCGACCCGGGCCCCCGACAGCGGCAGGACGTCGAACCAGTCGCCGCCCACCCCGGCCTGCGCCGGCAGATAGCGGTAGGCGATCTCCAGCGCCCCCTGCTCGGGCAGGTTCCGGGGGAGCAGGCTCCGCTGGAGCGTCACGGCCATGCTGTGCTCGCGGGTGTAGCGGCGCGCGTTGTCGATCGAGACGGCGGCCCGCGCGACCAACTCCTCCGCCAGGGCCAGCTCGTCCGCGTCGAAGGGCTCCGGCTTCTCGAAGCGCCAGAAGCTGACCACACCCAGCACCAGGGTGCCGGCCCGCAGCGGCACGGTGATCAGGGAGTGGATGCCGTACTCCACGATCTGCGCGGAGCGCTCGAGGTCCTGTGCCTGCCAGCCGGGGGCCTCACCCAGCCGGGGTTCGAGGACGGCCCGCCCGGTGTCGAGGCTGTGGCCCTGCGGAGAGGAGTCGACGAACCTGATCCGCTCGCCGATGGGATAGAGCGGAGCGTCCTTGCGGATCCCGCTCAGCGCCGTACGGCTCAGCGCGGCCGCCGCGTCCGGCTGCCCGCCGCCCAGCACCGCGTCGAACAGGTCCACGGTGACGAAATCGGCGAACCGGGGCACGGCCAGCTCGGTCAGCTCCTCGGCGGTACGGGTCACGTCCAGGCTCGTCCCGATGCCCACGCCGGCGTCGTACAGCATGTTGAGCCGTTCGCGCGCGGTCTCGGCACGGCCCGACAGGGCACGCAGCTCCGTGGAGTCGCGCAGCGTGGCGACGCTGCCGGGCGGGCCGCCCGCACTCTCCGTCGTCCGCTGGTTGACGGCCAGGAGCCGGTCCCCGACGAGGTGCACCTCGTCCGTGGCGACGCGCCCGGAGGCCAGCAGATCGGCGGTGCCGGGGTCGAGCCCCAGGTCGAGGACGTGCCGGCCCTCGGCGTCGGCGGGCAGTCCGAGCAGGCGGTGCGCCTCGTCGTTGGCGAGCAGCAGGGTGCCCGAGCCGTCGAGGATGAGCACGCCCTCGCGGACGGCGTGCAGCACGGCGTCATGGTGTTCGTACATCCGGGTCATCTCGTGCGGCCCGAGCCCGTGGGTCTGACGCAGCAGCCGCCGGCTCACCAGCGCTGCGCCCGCCGTCGCCAGGGCGAGGGCCACCGCGGCGGCGGCCAGCACGAGCGGCAGCTGACGGTCGGCGGTGCCGCCGACGTTCTCGGTCGTGATCCCCGCCGACACCAGGCCCACGACCCGGCCGTCCGGGTCCTTCACCGGCACCACGGCCTGCACGAGGTGGCCGATCGTGCCCTCGATCTCCTCGGTCACCGACTCCCCGGCCAGCGCGGGCGCGATCGTTCCGACGAACTGCTTCCCGATGCGGTCCGGCTTGGGGTGGGTGTAGCGGATGCCGTCGGTGTTCATGACGACGACGAAGTCGACCTTCGCCTGCTCGCGGGCGGCCTCGGCACGCGGCTGGAGCACAGCCGTGGGATCGGGGCTCTGCAGCGCCTCGACCGTGCCCGGCGCGTTGGCGAAGGTCTCCGCGACGGCGAGCGAACGGTTACGGGCCTCCTGGGTCGTGTCGTGCCGTACCTGCAGCACGAGCGCCACCACCGCGGCCACCACCAGCAGCAGTACGATCACCACGACCAGCAGGAACACCTGTCCGGCGACGCTGCGTCCGCCCACGACCGACCGCAGCCCCGCCATCGGATGCCACCGCGACGGACCCGCCTCCCGCCGCTGCCGTGCGGACGGCGCAGCGCCGGGCCGCAGGGGCGATCGAGTCCCGGATCGACCCAAGAGTCGGACCATGTGCCATGTCTACACTGCCCGGCCCCGGGAGGCGAGGGGCATCACCCATGGTGACAGCGGGCCCTCACGGTTTCGTCACGTCTCCCGGCGCCTTGAGCACCCGGGAGCCGTCTGCGGCCGTGCGCGCACACTCACCTTGGCCCGATCGGAAACCTTCCGCAAAATCTCGGCGGCCTCAGGGCCTCGGGTCTCAGGTTCCCAGCGAGCGCGCGAGCTCGTTCGTGGCGCGGGCGATCTCCGTGTCCTCGTCGTCCATCAGCCGTCCCAGCTCGCCGCGCCGGGCGCGCACTGCCTGGCGCGCCGCACGCTCCCACACCACCGGGTTCTCCCGATGGTTGAGCAGCTTCGGATAGGCGGCGGCGGTGCTCTCCCACTGCCGGGCGTCGGCGATGCTCTTGAGCAGCTGGATGATCTGGGCGCGGCAGGTGACCTGCGGCAGCTTCGCCAGCTCCCACAGGAACGGAACCGTGGCGGCGGTGGCCTGCTCCACGACGAAACCGAACTGGCAGATCCGTCTCCGCAGGTCGTGGAGTGCGGACCGGGCGGTGTCGGGGTCGCCCCAGGCGATGCCGTTGAGCAGGAGGGGAATGGCCGCCGCCGAACCGGTGGAGTCCTGGATGTCGCCCCACGGCACGCGGTCCAGTGCCGTGAGCGGCGTGGCCCGGGCCACGCCGGTCGGGATGTCGGGGCGCTGTGGGCGCTCGCTGCTCGGGTGTTCCGTCGAAGCGCTGCGCATGGCGAGGGGCCTTTCCGCGGCAGTCGTGTCAGAGGGGTGGACAGGTCGACAACCTGGCCCAGACCGTCTTGCCCGCCGGAGGACAGGGGGTCCAGCCCCATTCCTCGGACAGGGCTTCGACGATGCACAGGCCCCGGCCGTGCTCCTCGAGAGCGGAGTCGGCGGGTGCGTGCACGGGCGGATGGTCGTCGGGGTCGGAGACGGTGACCAGCAGGTGGGTGGGATTCAGGCGGAATCCGAGCCGGACCTCCGGCGCACCCGATGTCCCCGGCGCCGCGTGTGTCGCGGCATTGGCGGTGAGTTCGGTGATGACGAGGGTGGTGTCTTCGCAGCAGTGGTCGAGCGACCAGACGCGCAGGGTGTCACGGGTGAAGGACCGGGCTCGCGCGAAGCCCTCCCGGCTGCACTCGACGCGCAGGGCGGCCGAGGCGGACAGGGCGCCGGGGGGCTGATGTCTCGCCTCCGGTGTCGGGGCGGTCCCGTAGGGCGTCGCCTCGTACGGCGTCGGCGTGTGCGGGCCGGGCGGGAGACCGTGGCTCGTGCCGGGTGCGCTCGCGTGTGCCGCAGCCCCACTCGGCGGCCGGAGCACGTGCTGCGCAGGTGATGACACGTCATCTCCCCGATGCGACGTCAGGACGCGGCGCCAGCACAGGGGTTGACGCCGCAGCTATTATCCACGCTGACGGCGCTCGCGTGCAATTGCACGAGAAATTGCGTGAAAATCAAGCCGTTGCGGGTACGCAAGCCGGGACGAGTGCGGCCGAGGGACGCGGCCGGTCTCGGCTGGAGGGCCGGGCACGCCGTGCGCGGCGGGGTACGAGAACAGCAAGGAGACTGCGGTGCCACCAGTGCAGAACGGAGTGCGGGCGAGCATGTTGGACGCCTGCTGGATCAAGAGCCGGCACAGCAACGCCGAGGGCAACTGCGTCGAAGTCGCCCCTCTCGTCGACGGTGGGATCGCGATGCGCAACTCACGTGATCCCGACGGGCCGGCGCTCGTCTACACGGCGGCGGAGGTGGCGGCGTTCCTGGCCGGTGCCAAGGACGGCGAGTTCGACCACCTGCTGTAAAGGGCGGTGCGGAGCCCGGCGTTGTGAAGCGCCCATGGTGAAGCGGAGCCCAACTCTCTACTTCTGCGGGGCATCTACGGGCCGATGCGGAGACGCCCGGCCGGGTGCGATAGTGTTGGTCGCCCTTGTGCCGGTCTGCTGGGAGTCAGGATGTCCGCCGCGTCGCATCGCATCTCCCGTCTGGAACCCTACCTGGACAGGCCCGAGCCGGCGCCGACTCTGCTGAAGATGCTGGTCGGTGTGCAGCTGGCGGGCTTCCGTGAGGACGCCGGGCTCGCCCAGGACCAAGCGGCGCGCGCTGTCGGGTTCAGCCCCGCGAAGCTGTCCCGCATCGAGTCGGGCAAGGGCCGCCGCCCGCCGACGGAGAACGACGTCCGCGCGCTGCTGCGGCTGTACAACACCGACGACTACGAGGTGTCGGTACTGCTCAAGCTGCTGCAGCGGGCCGGCGAGCCGGGCTGGTGGCAGCGGTACGACAAGCGGCTGATGCCCGAGTGGTTCGACCGGCTGGTCGGACTCCAGGAGGCCGCCGCGACCATCCGCACCTTCGAGATCCAGTACGTGCCGGGCTTGTTGCAGACACCCGGCTACACCCGGGCAGTGGTGGAGCGCGGTCTGCCGAACGCGCCGGCCGGCGAGGTGGAGCGGCGTGTCGAACTCCGCAGCAACCGGGCCCGGTTGCTGCTGCGGCAGGAGGCCCCGCAACTGTGGGCGGTCATCGACGAGTCCGTGCTGCTGCGCGTCCTGGGCAGTACCGACGTGATGCGGGAACAGCTCGCGCACCTCGTAGAGATGGCCGAGCGGCCGAATGTGACGGTGCAGATCGTGCCGCTGAGCGTCACGAACGCCTCGGCACCGGCCATCCCGGTCACGTATCTGCGCTTCGGCGGTCTCGACCTGCCCGACGTGGTCTACCTGGAGCACATCAAGAGCGCGAACTTCCTCGAGGACCGCGACGAGACGGAGGAGTACCGGATCGCGCTGGACCGGCTCGCGGACGAGGCTCTCAAGCCCCGTGACTCCCTGGAACTGATGCGTCAGACGATGGAGCAGCGCTACCCGTGACGCGCGGGTGCCTCTCGCGGGACGACCGGCGTCCTACGAGAGGCACTTGAGCGAGGCCCTCCCTGGAGACCCGCTACTTCTCCAGCGGAATCCGTCCCACGCCGCCGAACTCGATCCACTCGTGGGTCAGCTGACGCGGCGCCACCTCGGTGTCCGGACGCCAGGTGGACACCTCCACGAGGCCCGGCTCCAGGATCTCCAGGTTCTCGAAGTACGCCTCGACGTCCTTCGGCTCACGCACGCGGCCCCAGTGCCCCTGGGTGGCCTGGTCCATGAAGTTCGTGACGAAGTCCCGGACTTCGGCATCCTCGCTGACCAGTTGGCACATCACCAGGAAACTGCCGGGCGCGAGCCGCTCCCGGACACGGCGGGCCACCGCGAGCGGCCCGTCGGTGTCGCTGTCCGGGATGCAGTGGAACACCGAGTTGAAGAGCACGCACACCGGCTGGGAGAAGTCGATCAGTCGCTTGGTGTCGGGGTGATCGAAGATCAGGTCGGTCTCGCGCATGTCCGCGTGGATCACGGTGGTGCGCTCGTCCTGCTCCAGTAGTGCACGGCCGTGGACCAGCACCATCGGGTCGTTGTCGACGTACACCACGTGGGTGGTGGGGTCGATGCGCTGGGCGACCTGGTGCACGTTGTCCTGCGTCGGCAGGCCTGAGCCGTGGTCCAGGTACTGCCGGATGCCGTACTCCTCGGACAGGGTCCGCACGACGCGCTGGAGGAAACGCCGGTTGTTGAGGGCCAGGTGGCGCGTGCTGGGCACGACCTTGTCGAGTTCCTCGCACGCGGCGCGGTCCGCCGCGTAGTTGTCCTTGCCGCCCAGGTAGTGGTCGTACATGCGCGCTGCCGTCGGCACGTTCGCGTTGATCTCGGTGGACAACTGCTTCTCGGAGTGCATCGTTCCCCCTGCAAAGTGCCGCGCCTACGGCCTGGCTGGACAGGAAGTACATCCTAGGGAGCGGGAGTTGGGCGGTGCCAGCCTCTCGGAGCACATCCACCGGATCGAACGACAAGATGATTTCCCCGGGCCGGGCCGTCACCGCTGCTGTGCGGCGATCATGGCCCGGTACCAGTGGTAGCTGTCCTTCGGCGTCCGCTGCTGCGTGACGTAGTCGACGCGGACGATGCCGAACCGCTTGTCGTAGCCGAACGCCCACTCGAAGTTGTCGAGGAGGGACCACACGTAGTAGCCACGGACGTCCACGCCGGCGTCCATCGCGGCCCGCAGTGCGGTGAGATGGTCGCGCAGGTAGGCGACCCGGTCGCTGTCGTGGACGGCCCCGTCGGCACTCACCTCGTCGTCCTCCGCCGAGCCGTTCTCGGTGATGTGGAGGGGCGGCAGGGCATCGCCGTAGCGCTCCTCGAGTCCCACCAGCAGATCCGTGAAAGTGCCGGGTGCGACGGGCCAGCCCATCGCGGTGTGCCGCACCCCGGGCAGCCGTACCTCCTCGTAGCGGTTGTCGGTCGCCACACGTGGCGCCGGGTCGCTCTCGCGGTACGGGGCGTCGGCGACGACGATCGGCCGGTAGTAGTTGATGCCGACGAAGTCCAGCGGCTGGGAGATCAGGTCCAGGTCGCCGTCCCGCCGGAAATCCTGGCCGGTGATCAGCTCGCCCCAGGTCTCCTCCTCGGTGGCCGGGTAGCGGCCCGCCAGGATCGGCTCGGTCCACACCAGGTTGTGCAGGGTGTCGGCGCGGGTCACGGCCGACCGGTCGGCGGGGGAGTCGGTGGCGGGGAGGTGGTGGTCGAGGTTGAGGGTGATGCCCGCCTCGCGTACGCCGGTCGCCCGCAACGCCTGTACGGCCAGGCCGTGCCCGACCAGCAGGTGATGGGCCGCGGCCAGCGCGCCCCGGCCCTCGCGGGCACCCGGGGCGTGCCGGCCGACGGAGTAGCCGAGGAAGGCACTGCACCACGGCTCGTTGAGGGTGATCCAGCGCGGCACCCGGTCGCCCAGATGTGCGGCGACGACGGACGCGTACTCGCCGAACCGCTCGGCGGTCTCCCGTACCCGCCAGCCGCCGCGGTCCTCCAGTGCCTGCGGCAGATCCCAGTGGTAGAGCGTGGCCGCGGGCTCGATGCCGGCCGCGAGCAGTTCGTCGACCAGCCGCGAGTAGAAGTCCAGCCCCTTGGGATTCACCGGACCGGACCCGTCCGGCACGATCCGCGGCCAGGCGATCGAGAACCGGTAGGAGTCCACGCCCAGCTCGCGCAGCAGCGCCACGTCCTGCGGATACCGGTGGTAGTGATCACAGGCGACGTCACCGCTGTCCCCGTTCGCCACCAGGCCGGGGGTGTGGCAGTAGGTGTCCCAGATCGACGGCCCACGGCCGTCCTCCTGCGCCGCACCCTCGATCTGATACGAGGCGGTGGCGGCCCCGAAGACGAAGCCGGGCGGAAAGCTCGGGAAGTCAGTCATGTCAGTCATGCCTTCAACGATGCCCGGTCCTCCTCCTCGTTCGTGCACTTTACCGAAAACCGAAATGGTGATCTGGTAATAGTCGGAATTGGTGGAGGGTCGAGAGGATGTGCGCGGCCGCTATTCTCACCGGGTCGGGCCGATTTTCCAGGAGATGACCATGGACGATTACTACGACCTCGGCACCTACAGCCGTGCCGTCACCACGTCCTCTTCCGCAGCTCAGCTCTGGTTCGATCGCGGTCTGCTGTGGACGTACGCCTTCCACCACGAGGAAGCCGTCGCCTGCTTCGAAAAGGCCGCCGAGGCCGACCCGGAGTGCGCGATGGCGTATTGGGGCATCGCCTACGCGCTCGGGCCGAACTACAACAAGCCCTGGGAATTCTTCGACGACTACGAGTTGGCACGAACCGTCGAACGCACCCACACCGCCGTCGAACGGGCCCACGACAAGGCCCTCCACGCCACCCCGGTCGAACAGGCCCTGATCGCCGCGCTGCGCGCCCGCTATCCGCAGTCGGAAGCCGTCGAGGACTGCTCGGTCTGGAACGTGCCCTACGCGGACGCGATGCGCACGGTGTACGAACTGGCACCTCACGACCCGGACATCGCCACCCTCCACGCCGACGCCCTGATGAACCTCACCCCGTGGCAGCTGTGGGACCTGAGGACCGGGCAGCCGGCCGAGGGCGCCCGGACCGTGGAGGCCAAGGCCGTACTGGACGGGGCCCTCGCCACCGACGCCGGCGTCGGGCATCCGGGGGTGCTGCACCTGTACATCCACCTGATGGAGATGTCCCCGACGCCGGAGCAGGCCCTCACCGTCGCCGACCGCCTGCGCGGCATCGTGCCCGACGCCGGGCACCTGCACCACATGCCCTCGCACCTCGACGTCCTGTGCGGCGACTACCGCCGGGTCGTCGCGGCGAACAGCGACGCCATCGCCGTCGACGAGAAGTACCACCGGCGCGCCGGCGCGATGAACTTCTACACCCTCTACCGGGCGCACAACCACCACTTCAAGATCTACGGGGCCATGTTCCTCGGCCAGGCGCAGGTCGCCCTCGACGCGGCCGCTCAGCTGGAAGCGGCCATCCCCGAAGACCTGCTCCGCGTGCCGAGCCCCCCGATGGCCGACTGGCTCGAGGGCTTCCTGGCCATGCGCGTCCACGTACTGATCCGCTTCGGCCGGTGGGCCGACATCCTCGCCCTGCCCGCCCCGGCCGACCCCGAGCTCTACTCGGTGACCACCGCCATGCGGCACTACGCCCGCGGCGTCGCCCTCTCGGCCACCGGCGAGGTCGGCCCCGCGGAGGCCGAGCGCGAGCTCTTCCGCGAGGCGGTGAGCCGGGTGCCCGAGACGCGGATGCTGTTCAACAACACCTGCCACGACATCCTCGCCATCGCGTCGGCGATGCTCGACGGAGAGCTCGAATACCGCAGGGGCAACCACGACCTCGCCTTCACCGCCCTCGAGCGCTCCATCGAACTGGACGACAGCCTCCCCTACGACGAGCCGTGGGGCTGGATGCAGCCCACCCGCCACGCCTACGGCGCACTGCTGCTGGAACAGGGCCGCGTGGCGGAGGCCGAGGCCGTCTACCGCGCGGACCTCGGCCTCGACGGCACCCTGCCCCGAGCCCTCCAGCACCCCGGCAACGTCTGGTCCCTGCACGGCTTCCACGAATGCCTGCTCCGGACGGGCAAGACGGGCGAGGCGGCCCTCGTCGCCCAGCAGCTGAAGATGGCGACCGCACTGGCCGATGTCCCCATCGAGGCGTCCTGCTTCTGCCGCCTGGAAACGGAGCCCGGCCCTCAGCCGGACGACGGGTGCTGCCACTGACCTGCCGCGCCCCCCGGTCACACCGTCGCGCCACGCGGCGTACAGGGCGTCCTCGTCGACGACCGGACCGTGGCTTCCCGCTCGTGGTCCGGGTCGAAGTCGGTGTCCGCCAGGGCCTGCGCGGCCATGACGAAGGTGCCGAAGACCGGGTTGGCGATGTCGGGGACGAACACAGCCACCGTGGCCGTGTCCGTCGGCATGTCGGCCGGCCGCGGCGGTGGCTGTGCGTACCGGTTGCGGCAAGGGGGCTCGGCGACGCCGGGCTGCGTGGCGGCGCAGTAGGGCCACCCGGCATCTACGGACCCTTGAGATCCTGCCCCGTCGCCTCCCGTCGCGGCGGTACGGCCAGCGTGGCCGCCGCGAGGAGCAGTACCGCGGCGGCGATGACGAGCAGCGCCCGCCCGGTGCCCAGCGGCACCAGCAGCAGCGTGCCCAGCACCCTTTGGTGAAGATTCCGCCCACGGTGGCCGTCCACCGCGTCCGGGCCAGCCGCTGTCTGGCCGACATCCCGCGCAGCGTCGCCCGAGGGCGCTTCAATACGTCGTTGATGAGCTCGGCGATGGCTGTCTGGCTCAGCAGAGTCGGCATCCCCGGTACATGCACCCGCAGCGCGGTGGAGGCACGCACCCCCATGGCCAGCGCGACGAGGGCGACAAGGCCGTGATCGGAACCGGCGGCCTCGGTGCCGTGCCGCCACAGGGCCATCGCACCGGCCCACACCAGCAGCACGGCCTCGCAGACGAGCCCGGCCTGGAACCAGGCCCTACCGCGCTCCGCGAGCCACTTCAGCACGACGGCCGCGATCGCAGCCCCGGCCATGAACGCGCCGATCGCGGTGGCGGGCCGTGCCACCGGGACGTCACCCTCACCGGCGAGTGCGAAAGACAGGAAGAGCACGTTGCCGGTCGCCAGCGCGCAGAACACCTTCCCCATCGTCAGAAAGCTGACGGCGTCGACTGCACCGGCCAGCAGGGTGAGGACGGTCATGATGGCCACCCGCCGGGCATCGGTCGCGAGGGCTGGAGGCGCGTCGGACATCCGGCCAGTGTGAGCAGCGCCGATGGCCCTCCGGGCGAACCGCCGCCCGGACACGCCGCCGATGGCTACGCCCGGCCTACTGTGGTCTGGCGGCTCCTCCCCGGGGCGGAGCACCTGGGGCTTGAGCCGTTCCTCGGCTGAGGGCTGGGGCGTCCTCATGACTGAACTTGACGGAGAGTGAGGCCTGTTGAAGATCGGTGCGGTCGGAGACGGGGGAGCGGTGTGAACGAGGAGGAGATGGGGCGGGCGGTGGCCCGGGGGCTGGCTCGGCACGAGGCGCGACTGCAAGCGTGGCGATCCGCGGCGCGATGGGGCGACTGGAGGTCAGAAGCTGAGGCACAGCGAGATAGACCGACGCAGCCTTCGGATTGAGAACGTTGGATCACAGTCCCTGGCCAAAGCCACCGAGCTGAGCCCACGGCAGGCGTCATCGCCTGCGTGTCGTTGGTTCGACGCCTCGACGTGCTGAACGCCACGTGGGCCACGCCCAACCATGACGAGATAGATCCCGCCCAGAACCTTCACCACCGTCAGCGCCCGAGCCGACGACATGACGAGAGCAGACAGGCCAACCGCGGCAAATGTCGCGTGGAGGACGTCGTCTCAATTGGTGCAGCGGCGGTAGCAGATGAGGGTGTGCCACGTCCTGGAAGATCTTCCACAGGCCGTCCGGCACCAACTGCTCAACCATGCCCATGCCAGAGCAACGAGCCTCCGCCTTCAAGGCCCGCCTTACTCAGGTGCCTACTGCACGCCTGATCTTCTACCCTCTGCCGGGGCGGCTGAGCAGGGGGATCGACGATGAGCATGTACTTCGACATCGGTGACGAGACGCTGTGGAACCCCTCGAACGGTGCCGGCCGACTCTTCGTGCGGCAGGTCGAGGTCTTCGAGGCGGAACTCAAGCTGCCCTCGGGAATCGGTCACAAACATTGGGGCGACCCGGACACACTCGAGGTCGATCCGGCCGTGTACGCGGAGTTCGCGCGCGGCTTGGTCGCCTGGCACTGCCGGACGGGACACTCCGTGATCCTCGCACTCTCCGAGGGGTTCGTGGCGACGGCGGTCGCGCTTGCGCGGCGTGCCGGAATCGAGGTGGAGACACCGAGTCCAGGGCTCGGCCATATGTCTGGTGGTGTCCAGCCCGACGTGCAGGTTCCCTGCAACCCTCGGACCGCGTCAGCCGCTGTCTTCACCGCGTTGGACACCCGGGCGCGGGAGATGGACCGCTGGATGTCCCGCTGAGACGGTGTGTCCAGGGTCACCCCTCGCCGACCCGACAACCTGGACCGGCTCGCAGCCGCCTTCACGGGCTGCCCATGGTCGCTGCAGTACGTGAGAAGTGACGCCTCCTCAGTGGTCGCCTGCCTCGGGCTCGCCATCAACTCGTTTACTGCCTGCGGCACTGCGCCCACCACTGCCAGGACACCTCGCCCGTGCCCACCCGAGATGTGAAAGCTGGTGCTGGAGTGACCTGTGATGCGTGTCATATCGAACGTGGGTGCAGATTGCATCGAGTCGGGGCACGTAGCTTGCAGGCAACGACGATCTTGAGTCCACGGGGGACATGATGACCGCGTCAGCCAGTACGGGACCGATGACGTTCGCCCAGGAGCGGCTGTATGTCAGCAGTGAGGCGGAGGGGCATGACGTCTACCTGGTGACCGTGGCGATGCTCATCGACGGTGACCTCGACGTCGAGGCACTGCGCCGGGCCGTCCAGGAGGTGACGGCTCGTCATGACTCGCTGCGGGCCACCTTCGTCTTCGAGGGCGGTGCGCTGGTCCAGCGGATCCCGGACCGATCGGCCGGGCCTTCGTGGACGGTCACCGAGGCCGATCCGGCCGCCGAGCGGTCGGATGCGGTGCGGGAGTTGGCCGGTCGGCTGAGCGCGCCGCCGTTCGATCTGGCGGCCGGTCCGCTGGTCCGTTGGGGGCTGACCCGGATCGGCCCGGGGGAGTTCGGGCTGGTCATGGTGGCCCATCACATCGTGTGCGACGGCTGGTCGCTGGGTGTGATCTTCCGCGACCTCGAGACCGCGTACGCGGCACGCGTGACGAACCGTGGAGAGCGGCTCTTCGACGCCGAGGCACCCAGTCCGCTCGTCTGGGCGGAGCGCGAGCGCGCGTTATGGGCGGAGGGTGACGCCTCGTCGGCCGATCTCGACTTCTGGCGCGGTCACCTGGCCGGGATGAGACCTCTGGCCCTGCCGACCGACCTGCCGCGCCCGGCGGTTCCCAGCGGTGCCGGCGGATCCCTGCTGGTGCCCCTCGACGAGGAGTTGGTCACCCGGCTGCGCGACACCGCACAGCGGGCGGGCGCCACCGTCTTCATGGCCTTCGCCGCGATCTACGCGACCGTCCTGGGCCGGTACGCCGGCCAGGACGACGTGGTGATCAGCAGCCCCGTCGCGGGCCGGAACTCCGAGGAGGAGCAGTCCCTCGTCGGATGCCAGATCAACATGGTCCCGCTGCGCCTGGACGTCTCCGGCCGTCCGGGCTTCACCGACCTGCTGCGCCGGACCCGAAGCGCCGTACTCCCGGCCATGGCACGGCAGAACGTGCCCGTCGATGTGCTGGTCCGGGAACTGGGCCTGCGCGGGGCCGCCGGACGATCGCCGCTCATGCAGTGCTCGCTGGCCGTACAGAACTTCGACGCGGCACTGCCGGAGCTCGCCGGAGTGACGGTCACCGAAGTCGAGGTGCACAGCGACAGGGCGAAGTGGGACGTGGCCCTGACCGTCGATCTCTCGGGTGAGTACCCCTCCCTGCGGCTCGAGTACGACGCCGACATCCTGCTCGCGCCCAGTGCCGAGACCCTGGTGCGCCACCTGCTGTCGGCACTGCGGCACGCGGTGGAGTCGCCCGACGAGCCGCCCCGGATGGTGGACGCCGAGGAGGCCGACTACCTCACCCTCGGGGTGAACCCGACGCCGGCCGCGGCCGAGACCGAGAGCGTGCTCGCCCGGTTCCGGCGAGCACGCACGGCCCACCCCGACCACCCGGCGGTGACCGACGGGACGACCACGCTGACCTACGCGGAACTCGACGGCCACGCCGACCGGGTGTGCCGAGAGCTGCGCAGCGCCGGAGTGGCACCGGGCGCGCGGGTGGGCGTCTGCGGACAGCGGAGCCCCTGGAGCGTGGTCGCGATGCTGGCCGCGTGGAAGGCCGGGGCGACGTACGTACCGCTGGACCCCGCAGGCCCGAGCGAGCGCCTGCGGTCGATCACGGCGCGAGCGGGGATCGGCCTGGTCCTGGCCGACCGGGCGAGTCGACCGGTGCTCCAGGAGTGGCTGCCCGCTCTGGACTGCCTCGTGGTGGATACGCGGGAACACCTCGCAGCTCCCGCAGTTCCCGCAGCCCCTGCCGACGTCGTCGACACCCCGCCACTCGAGGACAGCGCCCCCGAACAGACCGCGTACGTCATCTTCACCTCCGGCTCGACCGGGGAGCCCAAGGGCGTCGAGGTGCCGCACTCCTGCCTCTCCCAGCTCTTCGCCGACCGGCCCGCCGGGCTGGAGACGGACCGGACGGATGTGTGGCTGTGCACGCACTCGTTCGCCTTCGACTTCTCGGTCTGGGAGATCTGGGGTCCGCTGACCACCGGCGGCACCTGCGCCATCGCGGGGAACGACCAGGTGCGCGACCCGGCGGCGCTTGCCGCACTGGTCGCCGAGCGCGGGGTGACGGTCCTCAGCCAGACGCCCGGCTCGCTCTACCGCCTGGCCCCGGAACTGACCGCCGCGGCCCGGCCGGACGAATCGCAACTGCGCTACATCGTGCTCGGCGGCGAGGCACTCGACTGGGACCGGCTGGCCCTGCTGCTCGGTGACAGCGGCCTCGACGCCACCGTGGTCAACATGTACGGGATCACCGAGGGGACCGTCCACGTCACCGCTCGGCCGGTCCATACCTCCGCACTCGACTCGGTGCGGACGAACTCGATCGGTGTTCCGCTCCCGCAGGCCCGCTGCTACGTGCTCGACGAGTACGGCGAGCCCGCCGGACTCGACGTGCCGGGCGAGCTCTGCATCGGAGGCGGGCACGTCGCCCGCGGCTACCTGAACGACACCGCGCAGACCGCGGAACGCTTCGCTCCCGACCCGTTCCACGCCGGCGCAACGATCTACCGCACCGGCGACCTCGCCCGCTGGCGCACCGGCGGCGAGCTCGAGTATCTGGGACGCGACGACGACCAACTGAAGGTGCGGGGCCACCGCGTGGAACCCGCGGAGGTCGAACGGGCCGTGCTGCGGCTGCCCGGACGGCGCCGCCCCTCGGCCTGCGCCGTCCTCGCCCATGACGACACCCTGGTCGCCTTCGTGGTCGTCGACGGGCCCTTGCCGGAGACCGAACTGCGCGACCACCTGCGGTCGGTGCTCCCGCCCTACCTCCGGCCGAGCCGCTTCGTCCAGCTCGACGGTATTCCGCTGACACAGAACGGGAAGGCGGACCGTGCCCGCATGCTCGGCCTGCTGTCCCGAGAGCGGCCGATCGACGAGCAGCCGATCGACGAGCAGCAGACCGACGAGCGGACAGCCGTGTCCGGGGGCGTTCCGGTTGCCTCCCAGGGGCGGGACCTCGCGGACCTCACGCGGACCGTGCTGGCGACCTGGCAGACGGTGCTCGAACAGTCCGGCATCGGGCTGGACGACAACTTCTTCGACGTGGGCGGACACAGTTTCGCCCTGCTGAAGGTCCACGAGGCACTGGGCAGGGCCGGTCTGGAGATCAGCGTCACCGATCTCTTCCACCACACCACCGTCCGAGCCTGCGCCCGGTTCCTGCACGGGAGATACGGCACCTCCCCGGCGGACGGGACAGAGCCGCTGCCGGCGGTCCGGTCCTCCGGTCGCCGGCGCCCCGTCGACGGGCGCATCGCCGTGGTCGGCATGGCGGCGCGGCTGCCCGGCACCGGCGAGGATCTGGACGCGTTCTGGCGGATGGTGGTGGCCGGTGAGCACGCCGCCGCCCGCTTCGGCGAGGAAGAGCTGCGCGCCGCGGGTGTGCCGCGGAGCAGCCGCGACGCCGCGGGCTATGTCCCGGTGCGAGCCGCTCTCGACGATGTCCGGGGATTCGACCGGAAGTTGTTCGGCTACTCGCCGCTGGAGGCGTCCCTGCTCGACCCGCAGCAGCGGATCCTGCTGGAGTGCGCCTGGCGCGCGCTGGAGGACGCCGGGTACGCCCCTGCGGGGCCTGAGGAGAACCGCACCGGTGTCTTCACCGGAATCGGCGGCAACGCCTATCTCCAGGAGGTGCTCGCCAACCCGAAGATCTCGCAGAACGCCGGGCCCCTCCAGGTGGTCATCGCCACCGACAAGGACTTCGCGTCCACCCGCATCTCCTACAAGCTCAACCTCCAGGGGCCGAGCATCACGGTCCAGACCGCGTGCTCGACGTCCCTGGTCGCCACGCACATGGCGGTGCAGAGCCTGCTGGCGTACGAAAGCGACCTCGCCCTCGCGGGCGGCTGCTCGCTCGCGCCGCCCTCCCGGCACGGCTACGTCCACGAGCCCGGCGGCATCTTCTCCTCGGACGGTCTGTGCCGGCCGTTCGACGAGCACGCCGAGGGCACCATCCCCGGTGACGGGGCGGGCGTCGTCGTACTGAAGCGGCTGGAGGACGCACTCGCCGACGGGGACGTCGTCCACGGCGTCATCCTCGGGTCCGCCGTCAACAACGACGGTGCCCGCAAGGTCGGTTACACCGCGCCCGGCCCGTCCGCCCAGGCCGGGGTCATCCGCGCCGCCCTCGAGGTGGCGGGGGTCCCGGCGGAGTCGATCGGCCTGGTGGAGGCGCACGGCACCGCCACCAGACTCGGCGACCCGGTGGAGGTCTCGGCTCTGCGCGAGGTCTTCCTCGACGAGGCGCGGGACGCGGAAAGCGCTCCGCTGTACGTCAGCGCCGTGAAGTCGAACACCGGTCATCTCGACGCCGCTGCCGGAGTGGTGGGCCTGATCAAGGCCGTACTCGCCGTACGCCACGGCACGGTGCCCCCGATCGCGAACTTCACCCGCCCCGCCGAACGGCTCGCCTCGGAGGGAACCGCACTGCGTTTCCCCGCCACGCCGCTGCCATGGCCACAGGGGCCTACGCCCCGGCGCGCGGGGATCAGCTCCTTCGGCATCGGCGGGACCAACGCCCATGTCATCGTGGAGGAACCGTCCGCCAAGGCCGCCGACAACGCCAAGTCCGCCTCGGCTCCGGCCTCCTCCACCCCCGAGCTTCTGACGCTCTCGGCCGCCGACGAGGCCGCCCTGGGCCGGGCCGTCCACCGCCTGGCCGACCATCTGGAAGCGAACCCAAGCCTCTCCCTCGCCGATGTGGCGTACACCCTCCGCGTCGGCCGGGCCCGCCTCCCCTGGCGTGCGGCGGTCGTCGCCCCGGACACCGCTCGGGCACCGGCCCTGCTGCGCCGGGCGACACTCGGCCAGGCCGGCGTCAGCGCCGGATCGGGCGCGGTGCTGATGTTCCCCGGCCAGGGCACCCAGCGACCGGGGATGGGGCGTGCCCGCTACGACGCCGACCCGGTCTACCGCTCCTGCGTCGACGAGGGACTTGAGGCCGTCGACCCCGCTCTCCGGCAGGAGGTCGCGGACACGCTGCTCGTCCGGGCGGACTCCGCGCGCGCCGACGCGCCGGACGGCTCCATGAGCACGCTGCTCGCCCAGCCCTGCCTCTTCCTGGACCAGGTCGCCACGGCACGGAGCCTGACCGCCCGGGGAGTCGAGCCGCGGGCGCTCGTCGGACACAGCCTCGGCGAACTGTCCGCGGCCTGCGTCGGCGGAGTCCTCACCCTCGCGGACGGGATGACCGCGGTGACAGCGCGGGCACGGCTGATGGAGGCCGCGCCGCCGGGTGCCATGGCGGCCGTCGTCGCACCGGCCGAGGACGTGGCGGAGCTGCTGGCCGAGGGCACGGCCCTCGGCGTCGGCGGACCCAGCGAGGAGACGGCCGGTCCGGTCATCGCGGCCCACAACGGACCGCACTCGACGGTCGTCTCCGGCCCGGCCGAGAGCGTGACCGCCTTCACGGACCGCTGCCGGGCGGCCGGACTGACCACCGTACGGCTGCGCACCTCGCGCGCGTTCCACTCGCCGAGCATGGCCGCCGCCGCGGCCGACTTCGCCGGCGTGATGGCCGGACTCGGCCTCAACGCCCCCCGGACACCGCTGTTCTCGGGCGCGACGGGACGCCGGCTCGGCGACTCCGAGGCCGTCGACCCGCGGTTCTGGGCCTCGCAGATCCGCCTGCCCGTGCGCTTCTCCGACGCGGTCCGCGCCCTCTCGGACGACCTCTCGCCCGCCGTCTGGTGGGAAACGGGAGCGGGCTCCACGCTGCAGGGGCTCGTGAGCGACATCCTGCGGGACCGCAAGCCGCTGCTCGCCGGGTTCGACCGGCCACGGCACGGCGGGTCCCTCGCCTCGGGGCTGGAAGCCGTCGGGGAGCTGTGGCGCCGGGGGCTCGGCGAGCTGTGGCGGGACGAGGGCGAGAGCGTCCGGAGGGTGTCGCTCCCGACGTACTCCTTCACCCGGGAGCGGTGCTGGATCGAGCCGGAGGCCACCGTGCCCGCCCCGCGCGAGTCACACGTTTCGCAGGACATAGAGATCGACGAACCAAGCGACGTGAAGGAAGTGGAGGCGGCCGTGAGCGACGTGACGGGGGACACCGACTCGGTGCTGAGCGCCCTGTGGTGCGAGGTGCTGGGCGTCGATGCGGTGAGCCCCGAGGACGACTTCTTCGACCAGGGAGGGCACTCGCTCGCCGCGCTGCGGCTGAGCGCCCGCATACGCGATGCCCTGGGGCTGGAGATCAGCCTGGACTCGTTCTTCGACGAGTCGACCTTCGGCGGGCTGGCCGGGGTCGTGCGGGAACGGCTGGGTTCACCGGCACCGACCGCACCGCCGCGCGCGCAGACCCCGGCGGCACCTGTCACGGTCACACCGGCGCCGGTGACTGCCGCACCGGTGCCCGTGCCGACGGAGCACCGCCCGGCGGCCCCGGCCGGCGACCTCACCACCAGCGTCTACTTCTTCTCCTCCGCACAGGGCGAGCTCGGATCCGACTACGACCTGATCCTGGCCGCAGCCCGCGAGGCGGACGCGCTCGGCTACGAGGCGATCTGGACGCCGGAGCGGCACTTCCACGAGTTCGGGGCGCAGTACCCCAACCCGGCGGTGCTGAGCGCGGCGCTGGCGACGGCCACCGAGCGCATCCACATCCGGGCGGGCAGCGTCATCCCCGCGCTGCACAACCCCCTGCGCCTGATCGAGGACTGGCGGATCGTCGACCGGATCTCGGGCGGCCGGATCGGGGTGTCCTTCGCCCCCGGCTTCCACCCCAGCGACTACGTGCTGGCCCCCGACCGGTTCGCGGGCCGCCGCGACACCTTCGAGGACGACGTCCGCCGGATCCGCACGCTCTGGTCCGACGGCGTCGCACCGGACGCCGTCGACGGCACGGGCGGCAGGATCCAGGTGTCCCTGTACCCGAGGCCCGTCCAGCCGGTCCTGCCGACCTGGCTGACCGCGACCTCGAACGACGAGAGCTTCCGCCGGGCCGGCACGCTGGGCGTCAACCTCCTCACCGCCCTGCTGGAGCTGAAGACCGACGAACTCGCCGACAAGATCCGGATCTATCGCAAGGCGCGCGAGGAAGCCGGGCACGACCCCGAGACCGGCCGCGTCACCCTGATGGTCCACTGCTACGTGGGCGAGTCGGAGGACATGGTGGAAGAGGTCTGCCACGACCCCTTCCTGCGCTATCTGCGCAGTCACACCCAGCTGCTCGGCACGCTCACCGCCGCCCTGCCGGAGGAACGGATCGACCTGGACCGGGCCAGCCCGAGGGACGTCGACGCCATTCTGCGGCGCGCCTACCGGAAGTTCCGCGGCGAGCGGGCCCTGCTGGGCGATCCGGCCACGGTGCGGCAGCGGTGCGAGCTCCTGCGGGAGGCCGGAGTGAACGAGATCGGCGCCCTGGTCGACTTCGGCCTGACACAGCGCCAGGTACTGGGCAGCCTGCGGCGGCTGGCCAGGCTCCGGGACGACATGGCGGGAACCGGCACCGCGACAGCCACCCGATGAGCGGCATGTTCAGAAGGTTCCTGACCGCCACCGCCGTCTCGGACACCGCCAACGGCGTCTTCGCCGTGGCGGCGACGATCACGGCGGCCGCGGCGTCGCACTCGGCGATGGCGGTGGCCGCGGTCACGGTCGCGGCGACTCTCCCCTGGCTGATCGTCGCGGTGCCGGCCGGTGTCCTGGTGGACCGGATCGGGGCGGTCCGCGCGGTCACCCTCGCCAACCTCGGACGCTGCGTGGCCATGTTCGGCCTCGCGGGGCTGATCTGGGCCGACGTGGCGCTCGCGGTCACCGTCCCGGTGCTGGTCTTCGTGGTCTCCTGCCTCCAGACCGTGGTCGACACCGCGGCCGAGGTCGTGACGGCGAACGCGGTCGACGACGCGCGCCGCACCCGGGCGAACGGACTGCTGGCCGTGTCGACCCGGCTCTTCTACCAGTTCCTGGGACCCGCCCTGGCGGGCGTGCTGGTCGACGTCGACCATGTGCTGCCCAGCGTGCTGTCCGGCGCGGCGTGCCTGGCCGCCGCGCTGGTCGCCGCCCAGCTGCCGCGCACCGAAGCCGGAGTGCGGTCGGACTCGGGCGAAGGCTCCACCGGTTTCTGGGACGGGGCGAGGATCGTCTTCTCGCAGCCGATCCTCGCGACCATCGTCGCCGTGGGCGGTCTGACGACGATCGCCAACAGCATCTTCTTCACCCTCCTCGTGGTGTACGCGATCTCGCCGGGCCCCCTCGGACTGTCCGCCTCGCAGTACGGCTTTCTCGTCGGCGCCATCGGGGTGGGCGCGGCCGTCGGCGCCCTGATGACCCACCGGGTGGAGCGGTGGCTGGGCCGGAGCACGACCCTCACCCTCACCCGGGTGGGCTGGGCGCTGGTCTTCGCGGGCCCGCTGTTCGCCGAGGGATTCCCGCTGACAGCCGTCATGACGGTCGGCAGCGCGCTCGGCGGCATGTGGTCGGTCGAGTCGATGTCCGTACGGCAACTCACCGTCAGCCGGGCGGACCTGGGCCGCGTCAGCGGTGCCTCGCGGATGCTGACCTATGGGATGACACCGGTCGGTTCGGCGATCGGCGGCACCGTCGCGCTCGCCGTCGACGCCCAGGTCCTCTTCGCCGTGTCCACCGCCCTGACCCTGCTGACCATCATCCCGATCCGGGCCTACCTGTCCGATCGGGCGATCGAGGCGGCGACCCGAAGGCCCGAACCCGACGCCGAGAAGGTGCCGGTGTCCGACAGCGAGGGGGACAACACCCAGTGAGCACCGACGCATCGCGTCCCGCGCCGACGACCGAGGCCTGGGAGCCGCTGCTCGACGAGGCGCTGCGCCATGCCACACGTCCTCCCGGCACCTGGGCCGACGCCACCTTCGGCGAGCTGGGCGGCTCCTCGCTCCAGGCGTACCACCTGGTGGCGCTCGGCGAGCGGCGGCTCGGCCGGGCACTGGACCTGAAGCTGCTGCTGAGCGGCGCCCGGCTGGGCGACGTACTCGCCGACGCGCGGCCGGTGGCCGACCGGCCCGTCTCGGTGCCACCCCCCGGTGACCGGCCGTTGCTGCCCGGTCAGTCGCAGATGCTGACGGCTCATCTGGCGGGACGCGACGCGACGTACCGGCTGATGTTCTCCGTGGTGGCCCAGGACCTCGACACCGCGCGGGTCACCGCCGCGCTGCGGGCGTTGGCCGCACGGCACGAGTCCCTGCGGACACGGTTCGTCGCCGACGGCGACGTGTTCGCCCGGCGGGTCCTTCCGCAGTGGCGGGTCCCGCTGCGCGAGGTGGAGCTCCCGCCGGGCGTCGACAGCCTCGCCGAGCGGATGGAGGCGCTGGTCGGCCCGGCCGCCGGAAGGTTCCTGCGGCCCTTCGAACAACCGCCCTGGTGCGCGTTCATCGGCCGCTCCGCCGGTGTCGGTGACGTCCTCACCCTGGTGTTCCACCACGCGATCGTCGACGGATGGAGCATCGGCGTCCTGCTGCGCGAGTTCTCGGAGTGCTACGGCAAGGGCCGGATCGAGGACCCGAACCCCCCTGTACCGGACTCCTCGCTGTCCCGGTACCAGGCCAGGGCGGAATCGGGCCGACTCGCCGAAGACCTCGGCAGGGTCGCCGAACGGCTGGCCGGAGCGCCGAGCGACCTCCGGCTCCCTTGGGCGGCCGGGGGAGAGGACGGGCCGTTCGACCCGGACGGCAGCCGTCTGCCCTTCGTACTGCCGCCCGATGTGCGGGACGCCGTCGAGGCCGTGGCGCGGCGGGCCGGTGTACGCCGCCCGGTCGTCCTGCTGGCGGCCTGGGCCCTGGTGCTGGGGCGCCGGGCAGGCGTCGACGACCTCGTCCTCGGGATGCCCACGAGCGGGCGTTTCCGCGCGGACCAGTTCGACGCGGTCGGTCTGCTGACCCGGGTGGCACCGGTCCGGCTCCGGCTGGAGCCGGAGCTCACGGTGGACGGGTACCTCGCCCGGGCGGCCGCCGACTACGACGCCGCGATACGGGACTCGGAGGCCCCGTACGAGGACATCGTGCGCCACCTCGACGCGCGCCCGGTCCGCGGCTCCAACGCGCTGACCCCGTTCGCGTTCGCCGCGCACGACGAACTCGTCCCGGCCACCCTCGACCTCGCCGGAACACCGGCCGAGGTGGTCGAAGGGCACTGCCGTGGCGCGGTGTTCGACGCGATCCTCTACCACCGGCGCTGGGGAAGCGAACCGGCCCTCGCCCTGGAGTACTCGCACTCCCGGGTCGGACCGCAGACCGCCACCGCGCTGGCCGGCGCGCTGCTCGCGACACTGCTCGAGTTCGAGCGGACCCCGGACGCACCGCTCAGCGGGCTCACCGGACTGTCGGCCGTCGAACGAGCCCGGATCGCCACGCCGGCGCATTCCACCCCCGACACGGCGGACGGGCCCGAAGGCCTGTGGGAGCGCTTCGTGTCGACCGCCGGGAGGAGTCCCGATGCCGTCGCCGTCACCGATCCCGCCGACGGCCACACGCTGACCTACCGCCGGCTCGAACAGGCCGCCACGCGTTACGCGTCCGTCCTGCACGACGCGGGTGTCCGAGCCGGGGACCGGGTGATCATCCAGGTCGACCGCTCGGCCGCGGAGGTCGTCGCCGTACTGGCGGTCCTGCGGACGGGGGCCTGCTACGTCCCCGTGCCGCAGCAGCTGGCCGGCACCTGGCGCGACGAGGTGCTCCGCGTCACCGGGGCCACGGTGGCCGTGGCCTCCGCCGACCACTGCCGGGACTGGCCGCGGCACATGCGGCTGGTGGCACCGTGGTCCCCCGACCCGGCTCCGTACGAGGAGACCGGGGCGCTCGCGGAACCGCACCCGCGCGCCGGGGACAGCCCGGCCTACATCTCGTTCACCTCCGGGACCACGGGTACGCCCAAGGGAGTCGAGATACCTGACCGCGCGGTGATCCGCCTGGCCGCGGACACCGGCCTGCTGCGCCCGGCGGACGACGAGGACCCCGGTCGCCGACGCTCGATGCTGCGCATGGCACCCCTGGCCTTCGACGCCTCGACCCTGGAGCTCTTCCACCCGCTTCTCAACGGGGACCGGATCGCGATCCTGCCACCGGGCCCCGCCTCGCCCCGGGCGATCCGCGCCTTCCTGCGGGACGAGGAGATCACCCACGCCTGGCTGACCTCGGGGATCTTCCGTCTGGTGGCCCAGTACGACGCCGCCTCGCTCGGCTCGCTGCGCCAGCTGCTGACCGGCGGGGACGTGGTCTCACCGGACCATGTCCGGGCCGTCCTGGAGGCCTCGCCCGGACTGTGGGTCACCAACGGGTACGGCCCGACGGAGAACACGACGTTCACCACCGTCCACCATGTGACCTCGGCGGACGAGGTCGGCGACGCCGTTCCGATCGGCCGGCCCATCGAAGGCACCGGAGTTCTCGTGCTCGACGAGACGGGCCGTCCGGTCCCGCCCGGGGTCGACGGCGAGCTGTACGCCACCGGCCTGGGCCTGGCCCACGGCTATGCCGGGGACGCCGAGCGCACCGCTTCGGCCTTCGTCACCGTGCCCTGGCTCGCCGGCGAACGCGCCTACGCCACCGGGGACATCGTCCGCTGGAACGAGGCCGGAGAGCTGCTGTTCCGGGGCCGCCGCGACCGGCAGATCAAGGTCCGCGGCCATCGGGTCGAGCTCGCCGCGATCGAGTCGCACATCAGATCCTGGCCGGGTGTCGTCGACGCGGACGTGAGCGCCGTCGGCGACGACCGCACCGACCGGGCCGTCCTCGCCTCGGTCGTCGGCCCGGAGCGGTCCGCCCTGCGGCGGCTCGTGCCCTCGCTGACGGACACCTTCCCGTCGTACGCGCTGCCCGGCCTGTGGTGCCTCGTGCCGTCCCTGCCCCTGAGCCGCAACGGCAAGGTGGACACCGACGCGCTGGCGGCCCGGGCGCTGACGACCGAGCACTTCCTGGCCGAGAGCCCCGCACCGGCCGCCCCCACGGCACCGGCCGCACCCGTGCCGGGCGAGGCCCCGGCGGAACCCGCCCCGCCCTCCCCGGCGCCGTCCGAGGACGCCGTCGTGGAGCAGGTCGCCGATGTCTGGCGGCACCTTCTCGGCGGCGACGACTTCCACTACGACGAGGCGTTCTTCGACGCGGGCGGCGACTCCATGCAACTGACCGAGATGCGCAACGCGCTGCGCAAGCGATTCCCGGGAGTCCGGATCACCTCGGTCGACATCTACCGGGCCCCGACGGTCAACAAGTTGGCGGCCCGCATCAGGGAGGGCATGCGCGGTGCGTGAAGCGGAGACGGAGACGGAACCGATCGCCGTCATCGGCGTGTACGCCCGTACCCCGGGCGCGGGCGACGATCTCGACGCCTTCTGGCACATGGTGGCCGAGGGCCGGGAGGCGGTGACCGCCCTGTCCGACGCCGAGCCGGTGGCGGAAGGGGCGACGACCGCCCCGGCCGTCGGCAGCCGGTCCGACCGGGTCGCCCGGCGCGGAGTCCTCGCGGACATCGGGCAGTTCGATGCCGAAGCCTTCGGCATGCCCCCGCGGGAGGCCGAACTGACCGACCCTCAGCACCGGCTGCTGCTGGAGGCCGCGTGGGTGCTTCTGGAGCGGGCCGGGCACGGCACCGGCGGCGGGCGCGACGGCCGCGCCGGCAGTCGGGTCGGCGTCTTCGCCGGCGCGGGCCTGAACTACTACCTGCTGCGCCACATCCTCACCGATCCCTCGATCGAGCAGGCGGAGGGGCTGCTGCCCCTCGTCCTGGCGAACGACCGGGACCACCTCGCCGCCAAGATCGCCTATCGGCTCGGCCTGACCGGCCCGGCGATGACCGTGCAGACCGCCTGCTCGACCTCTCTGGTCGCCGTGCACCAGGGCGTCCGGGCGCTGCGCGGCCGGGATGCCGACCTCGTGCTGGCCGGCGGGGTGAGTGTCGAACTGCCGCAGGACGAGGGCTACTCGGTCACCTCGGGCAGCGTGCTCTCCCACAGAGGCCGCTGCCGCCCGTTCCAGACCGGCCGGGACGGCTCCGTACCGGGCAACGGTCTCGGCCTGGTCGCCCTGCGGCGGCTCGGAGACGCGCTCGCCGACAACGACACCGTCCTGGCCGTGATCCGCGGCTCGGCGGTGAACAACGACGGCGGCGACAAGGCCGGATACACCGCTCCGGGATTCGCGGGCCAGGTAGATGTGTTGCGCACGGCCTACCGGGACGCCGGAGTCGACCCCGCGACGGTCGGATACCTGGAGGGACACGGCACCGGCACCGAGGTCGGCGACGACATCGAACTCGCCGCACTCGCCGAGGTGTTCACCCGCGACGGGGAGGACGAACCGCTCCCGCTCGGCTCGGTCAAGGCCAACATCGGGAATCCGGGCGCGGCCGCCGGGGTGATCGGCCTGATCAAGACGGTGCTGGCCCTGCGCCACGGCGTCCTCCCGCCCCTGGTGGGCGCCGGTGACGATGCCGCCGCGGACGACCTGCCGGACGGCTTCGTGCTGGACCCTGCCGCCCGGCCGTGGGCCACGGAGCCGGGCGTGCCGAGACGGGCCGGGGTCAGCTCGTACGGCATGGGCGGAACCAACAGCCATGTCGTGGTCGAGGAGTACCGGCCCTCCCGGCCCGGGCCCGAGGAGGACCTGGCGGCGGCGCTGATCCCGCTCTCGGCGAGGGGAGAGGAGGGAGTGCTGCGCTATCGGGACGCCCTGGCGGCCCACGTGGCCGCCCGTCCCGGCCGGGTCGGCGATGCCGCCCGCACCTTCACCTCCGGCCGGCGCCGCTTCCCCGTACGCCTCGGCGCGGTGCTCACCCCGGACGGCCTGGCCCGCGAGTCCCTCCAGGACGCGCCCCGCCGGGCACCGAGGAAGACACCCCCGATCGTGTGGGCCTTCGGCGGCCAGGAGGCCGGCGTGCGCGGCGTACTGGCGGGTCTGTACCCCCGTTACGCCGTGGTGCGCGATCGGGTGGAGCAGGTCCTCGCCCACCTGGGCGAGGAGGACGGAACGAGGATCCGCGCCGTCCTGCTGGACGAGACCGACCGGGCGGCGCCCTCCGCCGAACTGGACCAAGTCGGCTTGTACATCACTCAGTTGGCCATGGCCGACCTCCTGGCCTTCCTCGGCGTCGCACCCGCCGCCGTACTGGGCCACGGCATCGGGGAGTACACCGCGGCCTGTCTCGCCGGCGAGTTCCCGGCGGTCGCGGGCGCCGACCTGCTGGCGAAGCCCGTCCCGGAGGGTGCCGAGAGTCTCGCCCTCAAGCCGCCGGCCCTGCCCGTCGTCTCCGCGTGCACCGGCCGGGCAGTGGATCAGCGGAAGGGCCGCGACCCCGGCTTCTGGGCCGCCGGGCCGCCGCGACCCGTGCGCTTCCCGGACGCCGCCCGCACGCTCACCGACATGGTGAAGGGCGCACTGGTCGTCGAGATCGGGCCCGGCCGGTCGCTGAGCGACCTGTTCCGCCCGCACGTCCGGGACGACGGCCTGTACGACGTGCTGCCGATGCTGCCCGCCACAGGCCTGGTGTCCTTCCTCACCCAGCTCGGCCGGCTGTGGTCGGCGGGGGCCCGGGTCGACCTGGAACGGGCCAACGGGGCCGACGGCTACTGCCGGGTGCCCCTGCCCACCTACCCGTTCGACCGGAGGCTGCACTGGATCGACGCACCCCGCCCCGGGGCGCCCGCCCCGGCCGCCCGGCAGAGCGGGAACGGCAGCCTCGCGTCGACCGAGGCGGAGGCGGAGGCCGGGACGCTGTCCCTGGTGCTCCGCGCCTGGGAGGAGACGCTCGGCCTCAGGGACATCGAGCCCGATGCCGACCTGTACATGCTCGGCGGGGATTCCTTCACCCTGGTCCGGCTGGCCGTCCGGCTCTCGCGGAGCTGCGGCCTGGAGATCCCGGCGAGGAATCTGCTCGGCGTCGACCTGACGCCCCGCGCCATGGCCGACCTGATCGACGAGATGACCAACGGGACGCAGGGGGAAGCGAGTCGACCGTGACGCAGCACGAAGTGATCGAAGCACAGCGCGTCACGGTGGAGGCCCCCGACCGGGCCTCGGCCGCCCTGGCGGCCGCCGTCGTGGCGGCGCGGGTCTGCCACACCGGGCACGTCACTGTCGAGGTCGGATCGGACACCTCCGGCGAGGGGACGAGCGTGCCCCTGGCGGACGGCGGACACCAGGCGGTGACCCGGCTCGCCGAGGCGATCGGCGAGCGGTGCCGACGGGGCACGGTCCGGCTCGACGTGCACTGTGACAGCTGCCGCGAGGGCGCGGCAGACCACCGGCCCTGCCGACTCGAACTGCCGGACAGCGGGAAGGACGGGCTGCCGACAGTCGTTCACGGGTGCGGTGGGACCTTCACCCGATGGGCGCCCGAGCGGACAAGGACCCTGCTGGAGCGGCTCGTTGCCACTCCCGAGGCCGGTCTCGACCATCTGGTGGTCGCCGGCGCGGAGGAGCGCCGGATGCTCCTGTCCCTCGGGGGAGCGCGGGTGGCCCGCCCGCCGTCCTCGCTGCACGATCTGATCGTGCGGACGGCCGAGCTCCACCCCTCACGGGTGGCCGTCACCGCCGGGGACGAGTCGCTGACCTACACGGAACTCCTCGTCCAGGCACGCGCGTTCGCGGACCGGCTCCGGGCCGAGGGCGTCCGTCGGGGCGACGTGATCGGAGTGAGCACCTGGCGCTCCGTGGAACTCCCCGGAGTACTGCTGGGCATCCTGCTGGCCGGCGGGGCGTATCTGCCGCTCAGCCCCGAGGCACCGCCCGCCCGGCTCCGGACCATGATCGAAACGGCCGGGGCGCGGATCGTCGTATGCGCCGAAGAAGCCGCGGGAAAGGTGCGGCAGGCCGCGCCGGACGTGACCTCGCTGACCCTGTCCGGCGTACGGCTGTCAGGGCCGCCCTCCGCCGGGCCGGTCCCCCGAGCGGCAGGTGAGCTCCGGGCCCGCTCGGACGACCCGGCGTACGTCCTGTTCACCTCCGGCTCGACCGGGCGCCCCAAGGGCGTCGTCGTTCCGCACGGCGCCATCGTCAACCGCCTGCTGTGGATGCAGGACCACCTCCGCCTCGACGGATCGGACATCGTCCTCCAGAAGACCCCGTTCGACTTCGACGTGTCCGTGTGGGAGTTCTTCTGGCCGCTGCTCGTCGGGGCCCGCCTCGCGATGGCCCCGCCGCTCGCGCACCTCGACCCGGAGGAGATGGCCGAGACCCTCATCCGGGAGGAGGTCACGGTCGCCCACTTCGTGCCCTGCGTCCTGGAGCAGTTCCTGCGGGAGCCGCGGGCCGGGGAGTGCACCCGGCTGCGCCGGGTGGTCTGTAGCGGTGAGGTGCTCCCGCCCGCGCTGGCGAACCGGGCGGCCTCGATGCTGGGGGCCGGTGTCCACAACCTCTACGGACCCACCGAGGCCGCGGTCGACGTGACAGCCTGGGACTGCCGCACACCCGAGCCGGGCCCCGCCGTGCCGATCGGTGGGCCGATCGACAACGTCAGCGCCTACGTGCTCACGCCGAACGGTGAACCCGCGCCCTTCGGAGCGGTCGGCGAACTCCATCTGGCCGGGGCCTGCCTCGCCTCGGGGTACGCCGGTGCTCCGGATCTCACCCGCGAGCGGTTCGTTCCCGACCCCTTCGCGACCGGGCCGGGCGCACGGATGTACCGCACGGGCGACCTCGTCCGGTGGTCCACCGCGGTGTCGTCCGCCGACGGCCGCGCGGTCCTCGACTACCACGGACGGATGGACCAGCAGATCAAGATCCACGGGGTGCGCATCGAGGCGGGGGAGGTCGAGCACGTGCTCGACCAGCACCCGAAAGTGCGGGCGAGCGCGGTCGTGAAGACCGAGGGACCCGGCGGGGACCGGCTGGTCGCCTGTCTCGTCGTCGACCCCGCCGACCCGCCAGGCCGGGCGGAGCTGCGCCGTCACGCGCTGGACCGTCTCACGCCCGCCATGGTCCCGACCCGGTTCACCGTCCTCGACCGCTTTCCGATGACCGCCAGCGGCAAGATCGACCGGTCGAGGCTGCGCGAGCTCGGTCGGCAGGGCGGCTCCGAGCCACAGCAGGAGGCGTTCCCGGCATGAACTCCGTTCTCTTCCCACTCGACCCCGGCCGCCGGCAGCAGGAGCCACCGTCCGGACTCCCGCTCGTGGTCGTGCCGCACGCGGGCGGGACCGCGCACGCCTTCCGCGGCTGGACGACACCGGCCCGGACCCGGGGGCTCGAGGTGTTCGGCACCCGCACGGTGACGCCCGCCGCGGGCTCCCCGGCTCCGAGTGTCCGGGACCGGGCCCACAGACTGGCCCAGTCCCTGGCCGAACTCGGTGAGCCCTTCGTCCTGGTGGGCCACAGCCTCGGCGGACTCATCGCCGCGGAGGCGGTCCTGCACCTGGAGCGGCACCATCCCCACGCGGTCCCGGCGCTGCTCGTCGTCTGCGCCACCAACCCGCCCCAGCTGCACCGACCGATGCCCGTGCCGAACGGAACCGAGGCGGAGGCGGTGGACTTCCTCCGCGGGGCGGGCGGCACACCGGCGGCCGTGCTCGAAGACCGCGGCATGCGTGAACTGGCCGTCGCGATGCTCCTGGGCGACCTCGCGTCGCTGCGCGGCTTCGCATGGGACGGCCGTCGTCTCACCACCCCCACCGCCGTGTACGCGGGCCGCACCGACCCGCTCGCCCCGCCCGAGTCGCTCGCCCGCTGGACGGGCGCCGCCGAGTCGGTGACGACCCGGGACTTCGACAGCGGTCACTTCTTCCCGCACGACCGGACGGCGGAGGTGCTCGACGCGATCCGGCTCGATCTCGCCGGCCGCGACGCACCCCGGGGCATCGGTCGCCCCCACCACGCCCACCGGCCCTGACCTCTGGAGCTCCGCCATGTCCCGCATCGAGACGCCGCTGTCCTTCGGCCAGCAGCGCATCTGGTTCGTCGAGCAGGTCGCGCCCGGGAACGTCGCCTACATCAACCCCGATGTCAGGATTCTGCGCGGTGCGCTCGTCGTCGACGCGCTCGGCACCGCCGTCCGGACGGTCGTCGAGCGGCACGACGCCCTGCGCACCAGGATCACCCCCGCGACCGGCGGTCAGGAGCCCATGCAGTGGGTCGATCCGCAGGCCGGACAGCCGCTGGAAGTGGTGGAGATGTCCGCCGCGGATCTGTCCACCGACGCCCTGCGGCCGGACATCGAGGCCTTCGTACGGGAAGCCGCCGGACGGCCCTTCGACCTGGCGTCCGAGTCGCCGATGCGCACCTACCTGCTGCGCTGGAGCCCCACGCTGCACGCGCTGGTCGTGATCGGGCACCACATCGCGCTGGACGGCTGGTCCCTGACCAACGTCATCGAGGAGATCGCCCTCTTCTACAACCGCGAAGTCGGCGCCACGGACCAGAAGCCCCGGGAAGTGACGGTCCAGTACCCCGAGTTCGCCGCATGGCAGCGGGAGCACCTCGACGAGGACCGGATCCGGGAGGAGACCGAGTTCTGGCGCGGCTACCTGGAGGGAGCCCCCGCCGAGATCGAGCTGCCCTGGGACCGCCCGCGTCCCGAACGCCGCGACATGACCGGCTCCATGATCAACATCATGCTGCCCGACGAGATCCACGACGCGGCCCGGCAGCTCGCCTCCACGGCACGCTGCACCCTGTACATGGTGCTCGCGGCGGCGCTGTCCGTGGTGCTCACCAGGTACTCCGACCAGCGGGACGTCGTGCTGGGCACGCCGGTCGCCGGAAGGACCCGGACGGAGTTCGAGTCCACCGTCGGACTCTTCCTGAACCTCATCTCGGTCCGGGTCCAGGTCGACGACGAGGCCTCCTTCTTGGACCTGCTCAAGTCCACCCGCAGCTCCAGCCTGAAGGCGATACAGCACCAGGAACTCCCGTTCGACCAGGTCCTCCAGGGCCTGTCGGTGCAGCGGCAGGACAACGTCTCGCCGGTCTTCCAGGTCTCGCTGTCCGTCGCCAACCTGCCCGACCTGCCCTTCGAGCTGGCCGGTCTTGAGCCCACCGAGCACATCTGGGTCGAGCTGAGCGGGGCGCGGTACGACCTGACGACCACCTTCGTGCCCGAGGCCGGCGGCCTGCGCCTGCGGCTCCAGTACGACACGGCCCGCTTCGACGAGAGCACCCTGCGCACCCTGGTCTCCCACATCGGCCAGGTCCTGCTGCAGGCCGCCGGTACACCGTCGGTGCGGGTGGCGGATCTCGACCTCGCCTCCGAGGAGGAGAAGAACCGGGTGGGCGAGTTCTCCGGGCTGGGCAGCGTCGAAGCCGCGTCCCGGCCCGTGCCGGACGTCCTCACCCGGTTCGGTCGGGCAGTGCGGGCCTCGCCCGACCGGCTTGCGGCACGATCCGCGGACGACACCCTGACCTTCCGCCAACTGGACCGGGAGGCCGACACGTTCGCCGACGCACTGGCCGCCGAGGGCATCGGCCGCGGCGATGTGGTCGCGGTCCGTCTGCCGCGCGACCTCGACTTCCTGGCCACCGTGCTCGGCGTGTGGAAGCTGGGTGCGGTCTTCCTCCCGCTCGACGCCGCACACCCCGCCCAGCGGATCGCCTTCATCCTCGACAACGCGAACGCCCGGCTGGTGGTGACCGACGAGGACACGGATGCGATGGAGGGGGTCCGCACGGTGAGCCCGGCCGGCCTGCGGGGGCGTACCGCCGAGCGGGCCGCCCGCCCGGAGGCCGAGGCCGAGATGACCGCGTACATCATGTACACCTCGGGTTCCACAGGTGATCCGAAGGGCGTGGCCGTCGCCCGCACCGCGCTCTCCGCCTTCTGCGCGGCAGCGGTCGACCTCCTCGGGTTCACCTCCGACGACGTCTCGCTGAGCCTGACCACCACGTCGTTCGACATCTCCCTGCTGGAGTACCTGGTTCCGCTGCTGGCCGGCGCGTCGGTCCACCTGCTCCCGGAGGGAGCCACCGACCCGGCGGCGGTCGGGCGGGCACTGGCGACGAATCCACCGGTGACGTACGTCGGCGGCACTCCCACTGTGTGGAAGTCCCTGCGCGAGGCGGGAGTCGAGGTAGCGGCCGGTACCAAGCTGATGCTCGGCGGTGAACCGCTGCCCGGCGAGTTCGCCGCCTATCTGGACGGGCGCGGGCTCGCGTACTGGAATTTCTACGGACCGACCGAGGCCACGGTCTACTGCACCGTCCAGAGCTCCGACGGGGGCGGGAAGGCCCACGCCGCTCCGGTCGAGACGACCTCCTGCGTCGGCGCCCCCTTCGGCCTCAACCGTGCCTACGTCCTGGACGCGTCCTACCGTCCCTGCCCGGTCAACGTACCCGGCGAGATCTTCCTGGCCGGCCCTCAGGTCGCCCAAGGCTATGTCGGGCAGCCGGAGCTCACCGCCAGCCGCTTCCCGCTCGACCGGATCGCGGCCGACGGGTACCGCCGCTATCGCACCGGGGACGCGGGGCGCTGGGACGCCCAGGGGCGGCTGCGCTTCCTGGGGCGGCTCGACACCCAGGTCAAGGTACGCGGCTTCCGGGTCGAGCTGGAGGAGATCGAGAAGCGGCTTGCGGAGTGCCCCGGCGTCGCCGACGCGGTGGTCGGCGTCGACCCGGAGACCGCCGACCGGCTGATCGCCGGCATCATCCCCGAGGGCGACGCCCTGCCCGAGGCGGCCGAACTGCGCGAGCGGCTCTCCCGGACGCTGCCCCCGTACATGATCCCGTCCCTCTACGTCAGGCTGGACGCGCTGCCGATGTCGGCCGCCGGCAAGCTCGACCGCCGCGGCCTGGCCGACACCACCCAGCCGGCGCCGGTGGCCGACCAGGACGGCGGCTCGCCCCACGAGCAGCTGATCCGTGGCGTGTTCCGGGACCTGCTGGGGCGCGACGACATCGGACGCGACTCCAACTTCTTCGAGCTGGGCGGGCATTCGCTGCTCGCGGTGCAGATGGTGCTGCGCTTCCAGGACATGTTCGGCGTCACCCTGGAGACGGCCGAGGTCTTCCGCTTCCCGACCCCGCGGACCTTCGCCGAGCGGCTCGGGCGCCCGGAGTTCGTTCCGGAGCCTTCCGTCCCGCTGCGGGCCGCGGGCGGCGAGCCGACGGTGATCTGCCTCCCGCCGGTCAGCGGCACGGCGTGGAGCTTCGTCCAGCTGTTGCCGTATCTCCCGAAGCACATGCCCGTCCACGGTGTCCTGTCGCCGGTCCTCGAGGCGGACGGGCGATCCGCCGATCCGGCCGCCGTACTGGACGAGTTCGTCTCGGCGGTGGAGGACATCGACGTGCTGGGACCGATCGTGCTGGTCGGCTGGTCCATCGGCGCGGCGCTGGCACCCGGCGTCGCGGCCGAACTCCAGGAACGCGGCCACCAGATCGAGCACGTGGTGATGTTCGACGCCGCCGACGTCGACCTCGCCGGGCCGCCGCCCCGGGTGTCCTGCGGTCTCACGCACTTCCTGGCCGCGGACCGCACCTCGGTCCTCGACGGGCGGTACTGGGAGAGCCTCTTCGAGGGCGAGACGGACACGATCGCGACCGCCGCACCGCACCTGCGCATGCTCGACCCCGACAAGCTGGCGGAATCCGGGCCGCGGCTGCGGAAGAAGCTCATGGAATTCGGTGGCTGAGCCGGCCGGGCCGAAGGCCCGTCGGCGAGCCGCTGAACAGCACCCACGTACGGAAGAGGCCATGACCGAAGACCTGGAAGGCATGAACCACACCGACAACGGGGACGGTCCGACCCTGCGCGAACGGGTCGCCGCAGCCGTGGAGGTGGCCCGCGCCCACGCCGTGGACGTGGACTCCGCGGGCCGCTTCCCGGCCGAGGCCGTCGCCGCGCTGAAGCGGCACCGGCTGCTCGCCCCCGAGCCCGTCCCCGGCCAGGGACTGTGGACCGCGCCGCAGACCGTCGCGGTGGCCCACGCGCTCGGCCAGGCATGCGCCTCCACCGCCATGATCTGGGCCATGCACCAGGGTCAGATCCAGGCGGTCGCCCGCCAGCCCAAGACCAGTACGCCGGTCCAGGAGTTCATCGACTCCGCGTGGGAGACCCAGCCACTGGTGGCAAGCCTGATGTCGGAAACCGGAGCCGCGAGCCCCCGCGAGAGCCGAGCCCACTGCCGTGAGGACCCGGACGGCAGCGGCGCCATCGTCATCGACAAGAACGTGTCGGTCTCCTCCTACCTCCAACAGGCCGACGCCGGACTGCTGGTGGCCAGGCGCTCGGCCGACGACGCGGTCACCGAGGGGGCCTTGGTGCTGGTGCACCGCGACGAACTGGTCATCTCCCCATGGCGCGACTGGCAGGCGCTCGGCATGCGGGGCACGGGCAGCGGCGGCGGCCGGGTACGGGCCCGGACGCATCGGGACCGGATCCTGGAGGAGTCGTTCAGCGAGGCCTCGGCCCGCGTCATCATGCCCCTGTCGAACCTGGGCTGGGCCGCGTGCTGGCTCGGCATCGCCGAGTCCGCGTTCGCCACCGCACAGGACGCCTTCCGGCGCCAGCAGAGCCGGACCGCACCCGACGTCCTCACGGCCAGGACGATGCGGCTGGGACGGGCGTCGGACACCATCGACGAACTCACCGAGCAGATCCACTCCCTCGCCGGCCAGTACGAGGAACTGCGGGGGACCGCGAGCGACACCATGGTGCGCCGCTCGAACGCGCTGCGCCTGACGGCCGCCGCCCGGGCCAACGAGAGCGTGCTGGACTCCTTCCAGGTCATCGGGGTGGACGCCTACCGGGAGCCGTCGGCGAGCAAATGGAGCCTGAGCCGCCAGATACGCGATGTGCTCTCCGCCCGGGTCATGATCAGCGAGGACCGGATCCGCCTCGGCAGCGGCCAACTCGCCCAGCTCCCGCGCAGAAGCAGCCTGCAGGACGCGATCGGCTGACCCGGGCGGGAACCGGACCGCTCGCTCGACATGCTGGGCGGCCGAACAGAGGACACAGGTGCCGACAGGCGGCGGAGGATGGGCGTGGACGTGGACGCGGTGACATCGCGATACGACGGAGAGGTCCTGGAGAACGGCGACCGGACCCAGGACCCTTGGGAGGGAGTGGACGCGGCGGCACTCGCGCGGGCCGTGCGCGCGCAGGCGGCGCGACCGGTGGCGGGCATCGACGACATGGCGTCGTATCTCGCCGCCCAGGTGTCCGACGCGTCGCACCGCGAGGTCATCGGCCCGCTCCTCGACGGGCAGGGAGCCGGCGGTGTCGTGGTCCGGGCGGGCACGGTCCTCGCCTCGTGGGGCGACCCCACGCGCGCCGAGATGGCCTTCAGCGCCACGAAGAGCGTGCTGTCGCTGGTGGCGGGCATCGCCCACGACGACGGGGCGCTGCGCCTGGACGAGCCGGTGTCGAAGACCGTGGACCTGCCCGAGTTCGACACCCCCCACGGGCGGGCGATCACCTGGCGCCACCTGCTGGACCAGACCAGCCAGTGGGAGGGTGAGTTGTGGTCCAAGCCGACCTGGGTGGACGCACAGAGCACCCGCGAGGGGACCGAGTCGGCTGGCGGACCTCCCGGCGCCGGCTGGGCCTACAACGACGTGCGTGTCAACCTGACCGCCCTGGCGCTCACGGTCCTGCTCCGCCGCCCCCTGCCTGATGTGCTGCGCGAGCGCGTCATGGCCCTGACCGGTGCCTCCGACGGCTGGTCCTGGCACGGCTACGACCACGCGGTGATCGCCCTCGACGGCGCCGAGGTGCCGGTGGTCTCCGGCGGCGCGCACTGGGGCGGCGGACTGTGGATCAGCGCCCTGGACCTGGCCCGCATCGGCCGGCTCTGCCTGCGGGACGGGCGGTGGGGCGGGCGTCAGGTCGTGTCGCGCCGCTGGATCGAGGAGCTGTGGACGCCCTGCCCGGTGAAGCCCGAGTACGGCCTGTCCTGGTGGCTCAACGACCACGGCACGGTATGGCCCCGGGCCCCGCGCACAGGCCGCTGCGCCCGCGGCAACGGCGGCAACCACCTGCTGTGGGTGGACCCGGCACGCGACCTGGTGATCGCCTCACGCTGGGGGAGCGAGGTGGAGCGGCTCCTGGCCGAGGTGTCGTCGGCGGTGCGGCCCTGAGCGCCTCAGCCGGGCAGACGGCCCGGGTGAGTCTCCGTGGCCGGGCGGGCTGACCTGGAACGGATCGCGCGGGAGCACGCCCTCCTCGACCAGTCGGGTCAGCCGCGCGGCGAGGAACTCGTCGATGTTACGTTCGCTCAGGGAATGTGACCCTGAGCGCCGAGGGAGCCTGCCATGCGCACCGCCCCGCACATCGCACTCGACGCGGCCGGACCCGCTGCCGTCGACGGCCGCCACATCCGGGCCCTGACCTTCCAGTCCGTACGGATGGAGTACCTGGGGCGCGTACTCGGGGAGCTGAGCCTCGCGGCGGCCGGCAGCCGGGCGCTCGTCGTCGGCAGCGGGCGCGGCCTGCTGGCCCGCGGCCTCGCCCGGCTCGGATTCGAGGCGGTCGCCGCCGATCCGTCCCCCGCCGCGACGGCCCTGGCCCTGGACGCGGACGACGGGCTGGGCGTCACCTACCTGACGACGCCCGCGGAGCAACTCGACGTCCCCGACGACTCCTTCGACCTCGTGTACTGCGCCGACACCCTCGAGATCACCGAACGGCCGGACGTCGTCCTCAGGGAGGCGGCGCGCGTGCTGCGCCCCGGCGCGGCCTTCGTCTACGACACGGTGAACCGCACCGCCGTG
The DNA here is from genome assembly GCF_045040895.1 of Streptomyces purpurascens. Lineage (NCBI taxonomy): Bacteria > Bacillati > Actinomycetota > Actinomycetes > Kitasatosporales > Streptomycetaceae > Streptomyces > Streptomyces purpurascens. The sequence continues at coordinate 8,962,182 of NZ_CP108341.1, forward strand.
TCCCGCCTCGTCTACCTCGGTGCCTTCCAGGCCTTCCCGGGAACACGGATCATGCCCCGGGGCCGATACGCCGCGCACCGGCTGCGCCGCCCGGTGGAGCTTGCCGAGTCCCTCGACCGGGCGGGGCTGTCCGCGAGGGACGTCTCGGCGTTCAAGCCGCGCGACGCACGCGACCTGGTGCGCGCGACGTACGGGCGCAGGCGTGGCACGCTGACCGACGATCAGCTGCCGGAGCTCGTCGACATGGTGCTCGAGCCGGAGGGCAGCCCGGTGGTGACGTATCTGGGGTACGCGATTCGCCGGGCATGAGCCCTGCCCCCGGTGAGGCTGCCTTACAGTGACGCCATGAGCAGTCACTCCGGAGCGCCTGTCGCGCCCGTCGAGGCCTTTGAACCCCCCTATTACGTGGCTGTCTTCACTACGGTGCGAACTCAGGACCAGAGCGGCTACAGCGAGACCGCGGCACGCATGGAAGACCTGGTGAAGGGCGTCCCCGGGTTCCTGGGGATGGACCACGCGCAGACTCCTGGCGGGCTGGGCATCACCGTCGGGTACTTCCGCGACGCCGACGCCCTCACGGAGTGGCGGAACAACGCCGAGCACCGCGCGGCGCAGAAGCGCGGGCAAGCCGAGTGGTATCAGAGCTACACGCTGCATGTGGCGAAAGTGGAGCGGAGCCACGGGTTCACACGGGCGTAGGTCCCGCAGAGCCCGGCCGTCGACGCGCGTGATGACTCTGGGTGACACATCCTTACCGTTCGGGCCGATCAGTACGCCGTAGGGCACGTTTGGCCGTCCCTCCCGAGGTCACTCGGCAGGTGACCCCGAAGTCGGACCCGACTTGGAGTGAGCGAATCGTGGCTGGAGAGCAGAAGTCAAAGGCGAAGGCCGAGCAGGCCAAGGGAAAGGCCAAGGAGACGATCGGCCGTGCGGTGGGTAACGAGCGGCTGACGGCCGAGGGCCGGGCGGAGCAGTCCAAGGGAGACGCCCGGCAGGCCAAGGAGAAGACCAAGGACGTCTTCAAACACTGAGCCCGTGGGGGCCCTGCTGCGGCAGGGCCCCTTTCACGTGCCCGTCGGGAGCCCCGCGGTGCTCGTGTCACCGCGGCGGACCCGGCAGACGATCACGGCCGTGAGCCGCTCGTAGGGAATCGGCCCGGCATGCCGTGAATCCCAGCTGGTCGCGCGATGGTCGCCCAGGACGTAGACGTGCCCGGCGGGCACTCTCTCCGCCCCCGGAACCGCTTGGCCCGGAAGAGCCGCGACCCGCTTGATCATGCACGTGGGTGATGCGGAGTAGGCGGTGCGCGGGCCGGGGGCCGGCTTCAGCCTGATCGCCACCACCGTTCCGCGTCGTACCACCCGCATCAGGGACATGACGTGCACCAGGCGCACCGGCAGCCTGGCGGCCAGCAGCCGGTCCCCGTCCGCGAAGGCCGGACGCATACTGCCCCCGCTGACATCGAGCAGTACGCAGCACCTGCGCAGGACGAGGGCGAGCACCCCGACCGTCAGGACCACTGCCGCCGGACCCGCCAAGCTCATCGGCATCACGAGCACGCCCCCTCCGCCTCGGCCGGCTCGTCCCGGTAGCCGCTGGACTGAAGTGTGAACAACCGGTGGTAGGTGCCGCCGCGGGCGAGGAGCCGCCGGTGGTCGCCGAGTTCACGGACCTGCCCGTCCTCCAGGACGGCGATGACGTCGGCGTCCTTGACCGCGCCGAGCCGGTGGGAGATCAGCACGCTGGTCCGCCCGGCACGGCGTTCGCGCAGCCGGGCGTGGATCTCGTACTCGGCCGCCGGGTCGAGGCCCGAACTGGGCTCGTCCAGGATCAGCAGATCCGCGTCCGTACGCAGGAACGACCGGGCCAGGCCCATCCGTTGCCACTGTCCGCCGGACAACTGGACCCCGCTCCCGCTGCCGTCGCCCTCACCGGAGCGGAAGGTCCGGCTCAGCATGGTCGCGTAGCCGCCCGGCAGCCGGGCGAGATCCTCGTGCATGCCGGCCAGCCGCGCCGCCTCCTCGCAGCGCCGGGGTGCCTCGAGCGCGGTCAGCTCGCTGATGGCGATGTTCTCCCGGGCGGTGAGGTCGTAGCGCATCGGGTCCTGGAACGTGGCGGCGACGCGTGCGCGCAGTTCGGCCGCCGGGATGTCGCGCAGGTCGGTGCCGTCCCACAGGATGCGTCCGCGTGTGGGGTCGTAGAACCGGCACAGGAGCTTGACCAGTGTGGACTTTCCGGAGCCGTTGACGCCCGCCAGGGCGAGTGCCGTGCCGCGTTCGATACGCAGGTCCACGCCCCGCAGCACCCAGGGCAGTTCGTCCTCGTAGCGGAACCAGACGTCCTGGATCTCGATCGCCTCGCGCAGCGGGCCCGCCGGGCGGGGCCGGTGCGGAGCGGGCAGGTCGGGGCCGAGCCGGACGATGGTGACGTAGTGGTCGAACATCACCAGCGAGTGGTGCGCCTGGCCCAGTTCACCGGCCAGTCCGCCGATGCCGCTCTGCACGGCGGGGATCGCGGCCAGCAGCATGGAGACGTCGCCGACGGTCATCGCCCCGCGCGAGGCGGCCCCGACCGCCCACAGCAGACCGGCCCCGGCGAGGACGGCGGCGGCGGTCTGGAGCGCAGACTGGATGCGCAGTTCACTGCGGTCCATCCGTTCCCGCAGGACGTCGGCGGCACGGCGCTCGCTCATCATCCGGCCCCGCAGGAAGCCCCCGGCACCGTAGAGCCGGATCTCCTTGGCGGCTTCGACGCTGGTGAGCAGGGTCGCGTAGAAGATCTCCCGGCGCTCGGAAGGGCTGATGTCCCAGAACGTGCGTGCGCGTCTGCGGCTGAGTGTGATCTCCGCCCAGAGCACCGGAATGCCGGAGAGGGACACCACGGCGGCCAGGAACGGGTCGAGGACCGCGAGGGACCCGACGAACCCGGCCAGCAGCACGGCGCTGCGGGTCAGACCGGCCGCCCCTTCGACCACCTGGGACGGGGCGAGTCCCCCCGCCTGCTGAGCCAGCCGCAACTGGTCCAGGAACTCGGGGTGTTCGAACCGGCGCAGCCCGGTGAAGGTGTCGACGGCCGCGTGCAGGTCCTCGTGGGCGCGCAGGCTGGTCGCGCGCATCATCCGGGCGCGCAGATAGCCGGTGAGCTGAGGGGCTACGGCGGCCACCGTGCTGATGGCGGCCAGGGCGGCCGCCGGAGCGGCGATTCCGGCGGTGGACGTTCCCGACGCTCCCGAGGTGAGCGTGTCGAGGATGTCCTTGACCAGCCAGGTGGCCGCGACGGGCGCGGCGGCCGACACCAGGGTCACGGCGAGATGGCTCGCCAGCACCCACGGGGACGAGCGGAACGCGAGCCGGAGCGCCAGGCCCAGGGCACGGCCCAGGTCCCGGGCGCCGGGAGTGGCGGGAGCACGGCCAGGGCGGTCCGGCGTACGGGCGGCGCCGGCGGGTGTGCCGCTCATGCCGACCCGACCGGCGAGGCGGTGAGCGCCGCATTTCCCACGGCCAGCACGGTGGGCGCCGTTCCGCCAGCGGCCGCGACGGCGAACTGGGAGGGAAAGGCCGTGACGCCGAAGGCCGCGGTGCAGGGGCCGTCGGGTTCCTCCACCAGCACCCGTGTGACGGGCGCGAGTTGGCGTGCCATGGTCTCGGCCTCCGCCGTCTCGTCCGGCGTGGCACCGGGCGACACGACGACGGCGATCACCTGGCGACGACCACCCATCGTCCTGGCCTCCTCGACAAAGGCGGGCAGCTTGTTGCGGCACGGCAGGCAGCCGGTGGTGAAGAACGCCACCAGGGCCCCGTCGGCGATGTCCCGCTCGGTGAGCGGGGCGCCCTCCGCGCAGCGCGTGGCGAAGGAACCCACGGTCGCCCCCACGGGGATGCCGCCCGAGTCGGCCCCCATGGTGCTGTGGGGCCGGTCGCGGAGTCTGCGGAGGACGGCGAGGGTCAGCAACAGATCCCAGGTGCACAGGGCGGCGACAGCCACGAGGGCGACGGCCAGGTAGACCATGGTGGGCCTCTCCGGATAGGCGGAGCAGAAGACGACTTGGTGACTTGGCGACTTGGTGACTTGGCGCATCACGGTGGATCAGACGGCCTCGTGCGGGCGGGCGGCGGGTACAGGGACCTGATGCGTGGGACGCAACAACGCGACCACTTCGTCCCCGGTCACCACGACCACGGCACACACGGCGCCGATCAGCCAGGCCGCGAACCAGCCCTGCCAGGACAGGGATCCGGCGCCCGGTACCCCTGGCACGGCCAACGCGACGGCGGCGAGCAGCAGGGCGTTGCGGACGAGTTGGGCCGGTCCCGGGGCGTGATCGCCGGACGCCCCGAAGCAGCGGCACGCGACCGCGGTGCCGTCTTGCAGGGCGCGGGCGACGGCGTACGTGAAGCCGGTCAGCAGGACCGCTGCCACCCACAGCCCCGCGCTGCCCCACCCCGGCACGAGGAGCAACAGCACGGTCGCGCCCTCGAGGGCGATGATCCCGGCCGCCACCCAGACCGCCCGGAGGCGGGACACGCGCCCCAGTGCCACGACGGCGTCCGTGAACCCCGCGAACGACGCCCGGCCGCGCGCCTTGCTCACACAGGCGATCGCGAAGACCAGCGCGAGCAGGGCCTGGCATGTCATCGAAAGGAAGGTCACGGATGCTCCTCGTGAGGAAAAACCGGAGATCAGAGATCAGAGAACGGAGAACGGCGGCCGGGCCCCGCCCCCCCACCGGAGGCCCGGCCGCCTGGAACAGGGCCGTCCTTACGACGTGCAGCCGCACCGCACGAACTCGCGGCGGTTCAGATCGCACGACCAGACGCGCTGCGTGTACTGGTTGTGGGAAGAACAGGGCTGGTTGCGGATGCAGCGGTACCACCACTCGCACGCCCCGGCGGTCTCCCGCGGCAGCAGGCGGTCCAGCATCCGGTCGGCGAGAGTACGAATCGACTTCATCGGGCGATGTCCTTTCGTCGGGTGGTCCCCGTGACGCACGGGGCGGTTGATTCGGCCGGTCGGCCTCGGACGGGCTCGACCGGCAGGGCACCCAGCCTGGGCGGACGAGCATTCCGGGCACCAGGGACTTCGGCTGTCCCGGACGCGGCCGGCGCTGTCCGGGCTGCTCGCGGCCCTGTCCGGGTCCTGTCCGGCACCGCCGCGGCGGTGTCCGGAACACGAGAGTGACGGGACGGGGATTGGCAGAATTCCGGATTGTCCGTTGCCAGAGGCACGACGAGGATGGCCGGACATGGGGAGACAGCGTCCGTTGCCGCACGAGGCGCGCAGCGCCGCGGAGTTCGTGGCCTGCTTGCGATGGCTCAAGGAACAGGCCGGCCTGACCTACCGGCAGTTGGAAGCGAACGCGGAACGGCGCGGTGACGTGCTCGCGCGCAGCACCGTGGCCGACGCACTGCGCCGGGACTCGCTGCCGCGAGCCGAGGTGGTCGTCGCGTTCGTCCGCGCGTGCGGAGGAAACGAGGATCCCGCCGTCTGGCTGGAGGCCAGGGACCGGCTGGCCGCCGCCGAGCCGCCGGAAGCGGACGACGGGGCCACGCTCGTGGACGGCGGGTCGGCGCCCGCTCACAACGGGCAGACACCCTTGGACGACAGGTCGACACCCGCGCACGACGGACAGACCCCCGGGCACGACAGCTCGACGCACGCGGGCGATCACCCGGCACACGCCGCCGATGCCCCAACGCCCGGTCCGACACCCGCCTCGACCGCGGAGCACCCCACCGGGCCCCCAGCCGTGCGCCCGGTCGCCGACCCCGTCGCGGGCCGGGTCAAGAACCGACGAGTCCTGGCCGCGTGCGCCGTCGCCGCGCTCCTGCTCGCCGCCGTCGGAGCCTGGGCGCTGCTGCCCGGCGAGACGAGCGACCAGGGCACGGGAACACACGCGGCGGGTGCCGGACCACGCCTGGATCCCTCCTCGGTCCCCTCCTCGACCACCGACGTCAAAGGCCCGCCGCCGGGACCATCCCGGATCCGCCCGGCCCTGGCCCCCAAGCTGTGCGTCACCGAAGGCCACGACCGCAAGGGGCGCTACCGGAGCCAGGTCGCCGTCCAGCGCCCCTGTGCCGACGCCACACCGCCTGACCTGTCACTGGTGTCGGTCGGCAACACAGGCTCGTACTACATCCAATGGCGCCACCCGGTGTACAGCGACGGCTGTCTCACCGCGCTGGGCACCGGCCATGTCGTCGAGGGACTGCTCGAACCCTGGCCCTGGGAGAGCTGCTCGGCGGACCGCACCAGCCAGCACTTCTTCTTCGACCCCGCCGGAGGCTCCGAGGCCGACGGCTATCGGATCCACGTGGTGCAGAACGGGATGTGCCTCGGCATCAACGGCGCCGACGACCGGGCGGTGGGCGCCGAGATCGCCCAGCAGCGCTGCACGGGGGCACGGGACCAGGAGTTCCTGGTGGACGACATCGAATGACACCACCCGTCAAGCCGTGACCGCGGACGTCCCCTCGGGTGTCTCCTCCAGCGGGAAGTGGCATGCCGCACCGTGGAGCGGCGCACCGGGCGGAGGTTCGGGTACGGCTTCGGCGCACAGGTCCCGCGCCCGAGGACACCGGGTCCGGAACCGGCAACCCGACGGCGGGTCGGCAGGAGACGGGATCTCGCCGGTGAGCACGATGCGTTGCCGCCGGCGCCCGCCGCCGGCCACAGGGGAAGGGGCCGCCGACAGCAGCGCCTCCGTGTACGGGTGGCGCGGCCGCTCGTAGACCTCCTCCGTCGGGCCCGTCTCCACGATCCTGCCGAGGTACATCACGGCGACCCGGTCGGCGAGGTGCCGCACCACGGACAGGTCGTGGGAGATGAACACGTACGACAGCCCCAGCTCGTCCCGCAGGTCGCACAGGAGGTTGAGCACCTGCGCCTGTACCGACAGGTCCAGCGCGGAGACGGGTTCGTCGCAGACGATCACTTCGGGCTCCAGCGCCAGGGCCCGGGCGATGCCGATCCGCTGCCGCTGTCCTCCTGAGAACTCGTGCGGGTGGCGGGCCGCGTCCGACGCGCGCAGGCCGACCATCTCCAGCAGTTCGGCGACGCGCGCCGCCCGCCGCGCAGGGGGGACCAGGTCGCGATGGGTCAGCCAGGGCTCCCCGATGAGATCCGCCGCGCTGAGGCGGGGGTTGAGCGAACCGAACGGGTCCTGGAAGACCATCTGCACCTTCCGCCGCCAGGCGAGCAGTTCAGCGCCCGACAACGCGAACGGGTCGACGCCCTCGTACCGCACGGTGCCCGCGTCGGGACGCTCCAGCAGCAGGAGGATCCTGGCCAGCGTGGACTTGCCGCAGCCGGACTCGCCGACGAGGCCGAGGGTCTCCCCGCGCCCGAGGGCCAGGTCCACCCCGTCAATCGCCCGCAGCCGGGTGCCGCCGCGCACGGTCCGCCGGACGGTGAAGCTCTTGGCCAGGCCGGCGGCCTCCAGCAGGGTCCCGCGTTCAGGCATCGGCCAGTTCCTTCCCGAAGTGGCAGGCGGCGGCCCGGCCGGCTCCGGTGCCGGTCAGCGCCGGACGGTGGGTCACGCACCGCTCCCGGGCCAGGGGACAGCGCGTACGGAAGGCACAGCCGGCCGGCACCGCGGCCGGGTCCGGCGGGCTCCCGGGAATCGACGTCAGGCGGGAGCCCCGGTGCTGCTCGGCCGGCACCGACTCCAACAGGCCCCGGGTGTACGGGTGATGGGGCCGGCCGAACACCTCGGCCACCGGCCCGGTCTCCACCACCGTCCCCGCGTACATGACGGCGACCCGGTCCGCGTGCTCGGCGGCGAGCCCGAGGTCGTGCGTGATGAGGACGAGCGCCGTCCGCTGTTCGCCGCGCAACTCGCCGAGCAGGTCCATGATCTGCGCCTGCACGGTGACGTCCAGGGCCGTCGTGGGCTCGTCGGCGATGAGGACCTTGGGCCGCAGGGCGACCGCCGTCGCGATGAGCAGGCGCTGCCGCATGCCTCCCGAGAACTGGTGCGGATAGGCGTCCGCCCGGGAGCGGGCCTCCGGGATGCCCACGCGTTCCATCAGCTCCACCGCCCTGGCCCGCGCCGCGCGCCGGGACATGCCCTCGTGGATGCGGAACGGCTCGGCCAGCTGCGCTCCGACCGTGTGGACGGGGTTGAGCGCGCTCAGCGCGTCCTGGAAGACCATGGCCAGACCCGGGCCGGCCAGCCGGCGCCTGGCCCGCGCTCCGAGCCCGAGCAGATCCTGTCCTTCGAGCCGTACCTGCCCGCCCACCACCTGCGCGACCGGGTCGAGCAGACCGGCGACGGCGTGTGCCGTCATGCTCTTGCCGCAGCCCGACTCGCCCAGCAGCGCCAGCGTCTCGCCCGACCGCACGGCGAAGCTCACGCCGCGGACGACGGGAACCGGCCCGGCCGGAGTGTGCACGTCGACGGACAGGTCGTCCACGACCAGGACGCCGCCCGGAGACAAGCCCTCGGTGCGGTCGCTGTCCACCGGGGCGGCGGTGCCCGTGGACGGGTCGGCGGGCACCGCACCGCTCACGCTCGCCGTACGGTCGCCGACACCGGCCGCGTTCCCCGCCACCGGACCTTTGCCGTCCCCGCCCGCCGCACGCGGCCCCCGGGCACGCCGCCCGAGCCCCTGCCGCCACCGCTGACCCGGGTCGGTCGTCAGCCGGGCCCAGGAGGCCAGAACGGTCGCCGACACGGTCGTGACGACGATCGCGAGCCCCGGAAAGAGCGCGATCCACCACGCACTCTGCAACTCCTGCCGTCCCTGGGCGACCATCAACCCCCAGCTCACGTCCGGTGGTTGAATGCCGATGCCCAGAAAGCTCAGCGAGGACTCGGCCAGCATCACGAAGCAGAAGTCGAGCGCGGCCACGGTGAGCAGCGTGGGCAGCACGCTCGGCGCGACATGGCGCCGGATGGCCGCCCAGCTGCCGGTGCCGAACGTCCGGGCCGCGTCCATGAACAGCCGGCTGCGCAACTCCGCGGCCTCGGCCCGGGCGGTGCGCAGATACACGGGGATCCGGGCGACGGCCAGCACCAGCACGATGCTCGCGGCACTCGGCGAGAACACGTACAGCACGACCACGGCCAGCAGCAGCGACGGGAAACTGAGGATCACATCGGCCACTCGCAGCGACACGCTCTCGCGCCAGCCGCCGTGATAGCCCGCCCACATGCCCCACACCGAGCCGATCACCAGCGAGCACAGCACGGCGGGCACCGCCACCGCCAGGGTCGTCCCGGCCGCGGCCAGCAGCCGCGCGGCGACGGGCCGGCCGAGGGAGTCGCTGCCGAGGACGAAGGCCCAGCCGTGGTCGAGACTGAAGGGAGGCCGGCCCGGGTCACGCAGGTTCTGACGGGTCGCCAGGTCCCCGGCCAGGAGCGGCCCCAGTACGGCACTCAGCGCGACCAGGAGCAGGAGCAGGGCCGCCGCGCAGGCGAACCGGTCCCGGAGCAGCAGGGCGAACCACCGCCGCCGTACGGTCGTGCCGTCCGTCTGGGATGCGGTTTTCTGAAGCATGTCCCGTCCTTGGCTCATGCCGCCGCCCGCTGCCGTACCCGCGGGTCGAGGAGCGCGTGGCAGAGGTCGACCAGGATGTTGAGGGCGAAGATCGCCAGCGCGGTCAGGAGCACGGCCGCCTGAAGCACCGCGAAGTCTCGCTGCAGCACCGAGTCGATCATGAGCTTGCCGATACCGGGCCAGCCGAAGATCGTCTCGACGACGACCGCCCCGTTGACCAGCCCCACGGCCAGGTCCCCCGCGACGGTCAGCGCCGGTGCGGCGGCGTTGCGCAGGGCGTGCCCGAAGACCACCCGGAGTTCGGAGGCCCCCTTGCCGCGCGCCACCTTCACATACGGGGCGGACAGCGCCGAGACCATGGCGCCCCGCACGACCTGGACCAGCACACCGAACGGACGGATGAGCAGCGTGGCCACGGGCAGCACCCACGCCGCCGCGCCGCTCGTGCCGGAGGTGGGCAGCCAGCCCAGGGTGACCGCGAAGACCAGCACGCCCATGATGGCGATCCAGAAGTCGGGGACGCTGGCGGCCGTGGAGGACAGGAAGCTCGCGATCCGGTCGGTCGCCGAGTTCGGGCGGTAGGCCGCAAGACTGCCGATGACCACCGCGCCCAGGACGGCGAGCAGCATGGTCCAGCCGGCCAGCTGGAGCGTCGCGGGGAAGGCCCGCAGGACGGCCTCGCCCGCCGGCTGGGCGGTGCGCAGCGACTCACCGAAGTCGAGGTGGGCGACCTGGGCGAGATAGTCGCCGAACTGGGTGATCAGCGGGTCGTCCAGGCCGTTGCGGGCGGCGAACTCGGCCCGCATCTCGGGCGTCGCGCTCAGCGGCAGATACAGGTTGGCGGGGTCTCCGGTGAGGCGGGCCAGGAAGAAGACTCCGAGGACCACCACGAGCAGCGGGACGACACTGGAGACCGCGCGGCGGCGCAGCAAGGTCAGCACGTGATGTCCTCCCTCAGTCCGCGCGGCGCATGTCGGCGAGCCGCATCTCGTCGTTGGTGGCCGAGTCGGGCCGGTAGCGGACCTTGGGGGAGAGGGCCAGCAGTCCGGTCATGTTGGCCATGACGGCGTCCCGGACGACCTTGTCGTTCTGATGGGTGAACGCCTCCGCGAACGCCTTCTGCCGTTTCCCGCCCGAGGCGAGCTGCGCCTCCTCGATGAGCGTGTCGAGCGCGTCGGTGCCGTAGCTGCTCTGAGCGCCCTCGCTGCCGTAGATCTGTCCCATCGTGAAAGCGGCGTCGCCCGCCTGGTTGCCGTGCTGGGCCTGGAGCAGGGTGGGGCCGGTGTCGCCGGCGGGGAAGGGACGCAGCAGGTACTCCAGCCAGGCGTTGACGTCGAGCATCTTGATCTTGACCTTCAGCCCGGCCTTGATCAGCCCGTCCTGGACGACCTCCATCGCCTCGGCGGCCTTCGGGTAGATGCCGTTGCGGCCGATGAGGGTGATGGTGGTGCCGGTGCGGACTCCGTCGGCGCGGGCCTCGGCGACGAGTCCTCGGGCCCGTTCCGGGTCGTACGGCCATGGCCTGATGCGCGGGTTGTAGCCGGTGACGCCCTTCGACACCAGCTGCCCGCTGGGCCGGCCGGCGAAGACCGCGGTGACCAGCCCCTCCCGGTCGATCGCGTAGTTGACGGCCTGTCGGATCCGGAGGTCGTCCAAGGGCGGCTTCGTGGCGTCCATCCGCAGGTACGACACCTCGTTGGTGGCGAACTCGACCGCGCGGTCACCGGCCCCGTCCTCGGGGGCGAGCCCGATCGCGACGTCCGCCTCGTCGTTCGTCACCATGGCCGCGCGCACACTGCCCTCGGCGCGCCAGACGTAGGTGGCAGCGGCGAACTCGGGAGCCTTGCCCCAGTAGCCGGGGAAGCGTTTCAGCCGCAGGTGACGGCCCTGGTTCCACTCGTCGATCCGGTAGGGCCCCGTGCCGACCGGCTCGCGCACCCGGGAGTCGGGGTCGGTACTCGTCGGCACGATCTCGACGAAGGAGAGGCGCAGCGGCAGGATCGGGTCGGGCTTCGCCGTGGTGACCCGGAGCGTGGTGTCGTCGACGGGCGTGGCGGTGAGCTCGCTGTCCGTGAAGATGTAGCCGTCGACGTTGCAGTCGATGCCGGAGTCCGTGGCGCGCTCGAGGGAGAACGCGGCGGCGGCCGCCGTGAAGGGTGTCCCGTCGTGGAAGGTGACACCCTCGCGGAGGGTGAAGGTCCACGAAGTGGCCGAATCCCGGGTCCACTTGGTGGCGAGGGCGGGTTCCAGGCGTCCGGTGGACGGTTCGCGCTCGGTGAGCGCCTCCGTGATGTTGGCCCGGGTGACCCGGCCCGTCGCGGTCAGCGAGGCGTCACAGGGTTCGAGGGTCGGCGGTTCCTCGGGCAGGACGATGCGCAGGGTGTCCGGACCGCCGCCGATGGGGTCGGCACCGGCCACCGAGCAGCCGGAGACGGCGAGCAGGGCGGCGAGGGAGGCGACGATCGGACGACTGCGGGTGGTGCATAAACCGGTCACTGCGCCTCCGTGCTCGCTCACGTACACAACAGAGAACGTCGTTTAGATATGTGGACGGTAGGTGGATGGTCATTATTGGGGTGGCGAGGCGGAACGCGTCAAGGGGTGTGCGTCGGTTCCCAACTCGCCCCACCTCTTGACGTGTTGATTGCCGTCCTAAAACATTCGGGAAACTCGATTGGTTCTGCGCGGTTCTGTTCACTCCCGAAGGGATTCCATGTCCAGCAGACATCGCCTCGCCCCGGCCTTGGCGGTCGCCGTCCCCCTCGTCCTCGCCGCGGGACTCGTGACCGCGCATCCTGCCGCTGCCGCCGAACCGCCCGGCAGCGCGGTCACGGTACGGATCGACCCGTCCTACCGACAGCAGGAGTTCGAAGGGTGGGGGACGAGCCTCGTCTGGTTCGCCAACATCACGGGCCGCTACCCGGAACCCATCCGCCGGAAGCTCGCCGACATGCTGTTCGGCGAGGACGGCCTCCGTCTCAACATCGCGCGCTACAACATCGGCGGTGGCAACGCGCCCGACGTCCGCAAGGACTACATGAAGACCGGCGCGACGATGGACGGCTTCTGGAAGGCCCCGGCGGGCACCACCAGGGAGGACACCGACTGGTGGAACCCCGACGACCCCGACCACTGGGACTGGTCCGCCGACCCGGGGCAGCGCTGGTGGGTGGACCGGGTCAAGAGCAAGGTGACCAAGTGGGAGGCCTTCAGCAACTCGCCGCCCTGGTTCCAGACCGTCAGCGGCTATGTCTCGGGAGGCTTCGACGCCAACACCGACCAGATACGACCGGACCGCGTCGACGACTTCGCCACCTACCTGGTCAAGGTGACGGAGCAACTGGAGAAGAAACACCGCATCACGTTCGACACCCTCGCCCCGCTCAACGAGCCCAACACCAACTACTGGGGCACCCAGATCGGCCCCGACGGACAGCCCACCGGCGGCCGCCAGGAGGGCGCGCACGCCGGCCCGGAACTCCAGCAGAAGGTCGTACTGGCCGTGCGCCGCGCCCTCGACAAGGCGAAGACCCGCGCCACCGTCTCCGCCATGGACGAGACCAACCCGAGCACCTTCGTCCGCAACTGGAACGCCTACGACGGCTCCGCGCGTGCCGCCGTCGATCAGCTCAACGTGCACACCTACGGCACCGGCATGCGCACCAGCGCCCGCGACAGCGCCAAGGCCGCCGACCGGCCGTTCTGGATGAGCGAGGTGGAGGGCACCTGGGGGACCGGCACCGACTTCACCGGCATGGAGCCGGGGCTCGGCATCGCCACCCGGGTCGTCGAGGACATCCGTGAACTGGAGCCGTCCGCCTGGGTGTTGTGGCAGCCCGTGGAGGACTCCATCCCCCAGGCGCAGGCGGGCAAGAACTGGGGCAGCATCCACATCCCGTTCAACTGCACGGCGAAAGACACCCTGGAGAGCTGTCCGATCCGGGCCAACACCAAGTTCCACACCCTGCGCAACTTCACCCACCACATCCGCCCCGGCGACCACTTCGTGAAGGCCGACGACCCCTCCAGCGTCGCAGCCGTCCGCAAGTCCGGCCGCGGAGCGACCGTCGTGCACGTCAACAGCGGAACGGCCCCGCGCGCCGTGACCCTGGACCTCTCGCGCTTCGGGCGCGTCGCCCCCGGCGCCCAGGTGACCCCCGTCGTGACCAGCGCCGACGGCGCCCTCGTCCGCGGCACACCGGTCAAGGTGAACGGCGCCTCCGCCACGGTGACCGTGCCCGCGAAGTCGGTCACGTCCCTCCTCGTCGACGGTGTGTCGGGCACCGCCGAGGACGCCGCGCTCGTCCAGCCCGGCCACGTCTACCGCCTCCAGGGAGCCCAGAGCGGCAAGTCCCTGGCCCCGTCCGCCGAAGGCGACGGCGTCGTCGTCCGTACGGCCGACCCGGCCGCCACGTCCCAGCTGTGGTCCGTGAAGCAGCTGACCAGGGGCGACGGCAACCGTGAGCGCTACGCCCTCGTCAACGCCGCCACGGGCACGCGCCTCGCCGTGCGCGACAACGAGGCGGTACTGGAAGAGGGCGACACCCCGGCCGCGCAGTGGATCATGTCGACCACCGGGGACGGCACCTGGACCTTCGTCAACGCCGCCACGGGCCGTCTGCTCGACGTCGTCGGCCAGTCGACAACGGACGGCGCCCGCGTATCGGCCTTCCTCCCGACCTCCAACGCCAACCAGCGGTGGGCCGTCACCGACGAGACGGTGCTCCGTACCCAGCAGGCCAAGGCGTTCACCGTCCCCGGCCGCACGCCCGAACTGCCCGGGACCGTGACACCCGTCTACCGGGACGGCGCCCGGGGATCGCTCCCCGTGCAATGGACGCTGCCCTCCGAGTCACGGTGGGGCAAGGCCGGAACCGTCCGGGTGAAGGGCCGGGCCACCGACGCGCTCGGCCGGACCGTCCGGGCCGAAGCGCTCGTCACCGTGGACACCATCGCCTCGACACATCCGGCCCGCGCCAAGACCTACACCGGCGGTCGCCCCGACCTGCCCACCACGGTCACCGGCGTCGGACGCCACGGCGGAACGGCCGACCTCCCGGTCATCTGGGACGCCGCACCCGACGGCGCGTTCGACGACGCCGGGGTGGTGACCCTGCGCGGCACCGCCCAGGTCCCCGGCGGAACGACGGCAGCGGCGGCCGTACGCGTCCAGGTCACCGCACCCCGGGAGACGAACACCGCGCTCGACGAGGGTGTGACGGCCGCCGCGACGTACACCGAGAGCGGCTACTCCGCCGCGGGCCTGCACAACGGGAACACGTCCGAGAAGGCCTGGTCGAACTGGAGATCAGGCACGAAGAACCCGTCCGACACCATCACCTTCACCCTGCCCGAGGCGCGCGATCTGACCCGGGTCGTGACCCACTTCCACCGCGACGGAGCCAACCTCAGCTTCGCGGAGTCCCTCAAGGTGCAGACGCGCGGGGCCGACGGCACCTGGGCCGACGCGAGCGACGAGGTCGCAGTAGGCACCGAGGGCACACCTGTGGTCGACGTCCCGGTGCGCGCCACCAGCCCGGTGACCGGGGTCCGCGTGGCCATGACGGCACGCCCGGGCGGCTACATCACCCTCGGAGAGATCGAGCTGCGCGCCAAGGCGCCCGGGACCTCCTCGGACGCCGGGGCCGCCTCGATCGAGGTCGACGGTGTGCCGGTCGGCGGCTTCGACCCGGACCGGACGAGCTACCGCGTGACCTCCGACCGCCCGGACCGGGCGAGGATCACCGCCACGTCCCGCGACCCGTACGCGACCGTGACCGTCCGCAAGGGGGCAGAACGCGAAGCCGTCGTGACCGTGAGCAGCGAGAACGGCTCGCAGACCCGGCAGTACCGGATCGAGCTGACCCGCTCCTGACGCACGAGAACGCGGGGCGTGCCGGCCTGGCACGCCCCGCGTCGTCGGCCGGGATCAGACCGCCGGAGCCGGGTACGTCGGGTACTCCACGCCGGACACGTGCTGCACGACACGGATGACCTGGCACGAGTAGCCGAACTCGTTGTCGTACCAGAGGTAGAGGATCGCGTTGTCGCCCTCGACCTTGGTGGCGCCGGCGTCGACGATTGAGGCGTGGCGCGAGCCGATGAAGTCGCTGGAGACCGCGTCCGGGGCGCTGATGAAGTCGATCTGACGCTTCAGCGGCGAGGTCAGGGAGACGTCACGGAGGTAGTCGAGAACCTCCTGGCGGGTGGTCTCGCGCGCGAGCTGCAGATTGAGGATCGCGATGGAGACGTCCGGCACCGGCACCCGGATGGAGCTGCCGGTGATCTTCGCTTTCAGGTCGGGCAGCGCCTTGGAGACGGCGGAGGCGGCACCGGTCTCGGTGATGACCATGTTGAGCGGCGCGGAGCGGCCCCGGCGCTCGGACTTGTGGTAGTTGTCCAGCAGGTTCTGGTCGTTGGTGAACGAGTGGACGGTCTCCACGTGGCCCCGCTGGACCCCGAACTCGTCGTCCATCGCCTTCAGCGGCGGCACCAGCGCGTTCGTGGTGCACGACGCGCAGGACAGGATCTGCTCGTCCGGCTTGATCGTGTCGTGATTGACGCCGTGCACGATGTTCGGGACGTCGCCCTTGCCGGGCGCGGTCAGCACGACCTTGTCGACCCCGGGACGCAGGTGCTGCGACAGGCCCTCGCGGTCGCGCCACTTGCCGGTGTTGTCGATGAGGATGGCGTCCTTGATGCCGTACGCCGTGTAGTCGACCTCGGACGGGTCGTTCGCGTAGATGACCTTGATCTCGTTGCCGTTGGCGACGATCGTGCTGTTCGCCTCGTCGACGGTGATCGTGCCCTGGAACTGGCCGTGGATCGAGTCGCGGCGCAGCAGCGAGGCGCGCTTGACGATGTCCTGGTCACCCCCGCCGCGGACGACGATGGCCCGCAGTCGCAGACCGTTGCCCGAGCCGGACTTCTCGATGAGCAGCCGGGCCACGAGCCGGCCGATGCGGCCGAAGCCGTAGAGGACGACGTCACGCCCCTCGCGGCGCTCGATCTTGTTGGCCCCGGTGGCACCGGCGACGGCCTCGGCGGTGAACTCCGCGATCGACAGACCGCGGTCGTCCTCGCGGTACGTCGCGGCGAGCATGCCGATGTCGATCTGCGACGGACCGAGGTCGAGGGCGGCGAGAGTCTGCAGGAACGGCAGCGTCTCGGTGACGGAGAGCTCCGCACCGGCGATCTGCCGGGCGAACCGGTGGGTCTTGAGGATGCTGACCACCGACTTGTTCACCAGGGAGCGGCTGTGCAGCAGGATCGTCACGTCCCGCTCCCGGTGCAGCTTCCCGATGATCGGGATCATCGACTCCGCGATCTCCTCGCGGTTCTTCCAGTTGGTGAACGAGTCGTCGTTGACAGTCACAGATCCATCTTTCGAGCTAGGCGGCGCTCATATGTTAAACCGTCGATTTCCCAATCATGAACGGGGTGCCTCCGGAACCTCCCGCGAGCCCCGGATGGCGTGGCCTGAGACGATCGAAACGGAGCTTCCAGGCGAAAGGGACGCTCATGGAGTACGACGCCGTGGCCGACGAGCTGTACGCCCTGCGGCCGGAGGAGTTCACCGCGGCCCGCGCCTCGGCCGTCGCCGCCGCCCGTACCGCCGGTGACCGGGACCTCGCCGAGCGGATCGGCGCGCTGCGCAAGCCCAGCCTCGCGGCCTGGGTCGGCAACCTCCTGGTCCGGGCCCTCCCCGGCGAGGTCGAGCCCCTGCTCCGCCTGGGGGAGGGACTGCGGCAGGCCCACCACGACCTGGACGGCACACAGCTGCGCGAGCTGAGCAGGCAGCAGCACGCGGTCGTCCGTGCCCTGTCCGCTCAGGCCCGGCAGGTCGCCGCGGAGGCCGGCCATTCGATCGGCGACGGCACGCAGCGCGAGGTCGAGAACACCCTGCACGCCGTCCTCGCCGACCCCGAGGCCGCCCAGGCCTGGGCGAGCGGCCGGCTGGTCAAACCGCTGAGTGCCGCCGTCGGCTTTCCGGCAGTCGGGGAGCGTGCCGTCGCAGGGGGTCCCCAGGGGCAGAGTCGCCCACCCGCCGCGGCTGCCCCTTCCAGCCCGGACCGGAAGGCCGACGGGCAGCAGCGGAAGCGGGTGACCCAGGCCCGGCGCGACGCCGAGGCCGCCGAGCGGGAGCTGCGGGCGCTGCAGGACGAGGCGGCGGCCGCCGGCCGGTCAGCGGAGGAGGCGAAACAGCAGGTGGACCGCCTCGAGCGGCGGGTGGGAGAGCTCACCGAGGAACTGGAACGCATCAGGGGCGAGCACCAGCAGGCCCGCTTTGCCCAGCGGACCGCCCGGGAACAGGCGCGTACGGCCGACCGCCGCGTCCGCGAAGCGGAGCGCAAGGCCGCTACGGCCGCCGCCCAGCTCGAACGCCTGACCTCGGCGAACACCTGACAGATTGCCGTGCTCAGCCGGGCACCTGGACCGTGTCGGACCGCACGCTGATGCGATCCCCGGGCGCGGGCGACGGCGCGATGGGCGGCACATGGGCTCGGGTGAGAGCGGGCGCGTGGCCGGGTTCGCCGCCGCGGGGCACGGTCCGTACGACCTGGCTGGGCGGCAGAGGACGGTCCTCGGTGAGCCGGGCCCACATCAGGTCGAGTGCCTGCTGGAAGTAGTAGCCGAGCGGCACATAGCGGTTGTCGTAGCCGGGCGCGGTGCTGTCGCTGTGATGGGCGTGCGTGACCTCGATGTAGGACAGCGAGCTCCTGCCGTGCTCGGTACGGGAGTTGAGCCCGAGGTAGGGCCGGGAGCTGTGGTTGACCGGGACCCGGGTGTCGTCGCGGCCGTGCACGACGAGGGCGGGTTTGCCGTGCAGGTTCCCGTCGCGCCGGGTGGCGTCGAGCCCCTGGGCCACCCGCCGGGCCCACATCCGCTCCTCGGAGGTCTCGGCCCTGTCGGGGAACGCCAGCCGGTAGGCGCACAGTTCGCCGTCGAGGTTGTAGTCGAGTGCGCCGTCCGGCCCGATGGACCGCCGGTCGGCGACCGGCCCGCCGAGCGAGCCGTCGTCGATCAGCGTGCCGGGGGAGGGCGCCCGCCCGCCGCTGGTCGCGAAGGCGGCGGCGAGCTGGGAACGGGTGTAGGGGGCGGGGCGGCCGGAGGCGTCGGTGGCCGCCCAGCTGTAGTCGCACAGCGCGTCGGTCACCGACGCGCGGGCGAAGCCCATCTCGTACGAGATGGGCGTCTGCGGGTCGTAGTGCGAGGCCTGCAAGTACCCGGACCGGGCCTGGAACCCGGCCCGGACCAGTGCCTTCCGCGCCAGCACGGGCAGCCCGCGCAGCCCGGCGCGTGCGGCGTCACGCCGCGGGATCAGCCGCGGGTCGTCACCCACCAGGTCGGAACAGCGGCGCCGTGCCGCCTCCGGATCGAAGGAGGTGTAGCCCGGTGCCGAGGGCTCGGCGAGCACCGCGCACGGCTGGAGCAGCGAGGCCAGGGACGCGTACCGCACCAGCGGCAGCCCGGCGCTCGTCACCCGCTGCCCGCCCTGTTCGACGGCGAGGCCGCGCAGCGGGGCGAGGTTCAGCTGCGGCTCCGAGGCCACCACCGCGTCGATCAGGCCCGACCGGTCCTCTTCCCCGGCGGCGACGGCGGCCCCACCGCCGTTGGAGACGCCCGCCGTGATCACCGTCGTGGTCGCGGGCGTGTACCCGGCAACGGGTGCGCCCTTCCGCCAGTCGCGGTTGAGCAGGGCGAGGGCGAGTTCGACCGAGCGGAGCACGTCGCGTCCCCAGCCTGCCTGGGGGTTCTGCCGGGAGTGGGCCTGCTTGAAGGCGACCCGGTAGGGGTGGCGCGCGTCGTACCGCCGGCGGGCGGTGTCGTCGAGTCCGCTGTCGAAGGCCGCGCCGGGGCCGGTCCGCGCGCGGGAGCCGACGGTGCCGTCGGTGGCCATGACGGTGTCGGAGCGCAGGTCGTGGAAGCCCGGGCCCATGCCCTTGTCGGTGAGGGCGACCGCACAGCGGTGGTGCAGTCCCCAGGCCCCGGCGCCGCCGACGGCGTTGTACACGTTCGCCAGCCCGGTCGCCGGCGCGGCCACGACACAGGGGCGTGCCCGGTCGAGGTCCGCCGGGACCTGGACGACGAAGGTGACGCCGCGCGCGCCCGTGCCTGCGGTGACGGTGTACTCGGTGCCGGCGATCCTCCCGTCACCGGGCACTGGTCGGCCGTCGGCGCCGATGTTCGGCCCGTACAGCCGCCCCAGCCCGCCCGCGTCGCTCCCGGAGAGCCCCGCCGCGGCCCACACGGCCCACCGCCGTAGCTCGGCCGGCGTGGGACGGCCGGGGTCGGCCACCGCCGGGGGAGTGGCACGGCGCAGACCCGAGAACCCCAGCCCGGCGGTGAGCAGGTCGTCCTCGTCGCCGTCGTAGGAACGCGAGGTGACGGAACCGACGAAGGACGGCAGCGTGCTGTCGGGGACCGCCCGGGCGGTGGACGCCGGCAGGGCGGAGGCGGCGAGGGACACGGCGAACAGCAGCGGGACGAACCGCGCGGTGCGGGCAGGCATGCTGAGCCTCCGTCAGAGGGAGAGGGCGCCGGTGACGAGGGCGCCGGCGGTCATCACGAGCGTGGTGGCGAAGGCCCAGCGGAAGATGAAGCGCTGGTGCTCGCCGAGCTGGACGCCGCTCATGCCGACCAGAATGAAAGTGGAGGCGGTGAGCGGGCTGAGGGGGAAACCCGTCGTCATCTGGCCGAGGATCGCGGCCCGGGCGACCTCCGCCGGGTCGGTGCCGAAGCCGTGCGCCGTCTCGGCGAGGACGGGCAGGACACCGAAGTAGTACGCGTCCGGGGTGAAGACCAGACTCAGCGGCATGCCCGTGACGGCCACCAGCACCGGAAGATGACCGCCCAGGGAGTCCGGGATCACGGACACGAGCGCCTCGGCCATCTCGTCGATCATCCCGGTCCCGGTCAGGACTCCGGTGAGCACACCGGCCGCGAAGATCATCGTGGTGACGAGGACGACGTTCTTCGCGTGCTTGTCGAGCAGCGCCTGCTGCTGTTCCCACGTGGGGTGGTTGACCAGGAGGGCCACCGCGAACCCGAGGACGAACAGCACCGGCAGCGGCATGACCTCCAGGATCAGGGAGACGACGAGGGCGACGGTCAGCAGCAGGTTGAAGACGGTCAGCCAGAGCCGCGGAGGTTCCGTCACCCGGACGGCGCCGGGGCCGGCGCCGGGCGCGGTGGCGGTCGTGGGAACCGGCTCGTCGGCGACGGCCTCCTGGCCCGGCACAGCGATGGTGCCCAGGCGCTGCCGCTCCCGGCGGCCGATCAGCCAGGCCGCCACCAGGACCCACGCGATGCCGAGGCCCATCGCGGGCAGCACAGGCGTGAAGACGTCCGAACTCTCCAGCTTCAGCGCCGCCATGGCACGCACCGTCGGCCCGCCCCAGGGAACCATGTTCATCACGCCGGCACCCAGACAGACGACCCCGGACAGCACCAGCGGACTCATGCCCAGCTTCCGGTAGACGGGCAGCAGCGCCGAGACGGTGATGAGGAACGTCGAAGCCCCGTCGCCGTCCAGGGCCACGCACAGCGTCAGGACGGCCGTGGCGACGGTGATGCGCAGCGGATCGCCCTGCGCCGTCCGCAGCAGACCGCGGATCAGCGGATCGAACAGGCCCGCGTCCACCATGAGGCTGAAGTAGAGAACGGCGAAAGCGATCATGATGCCGGTGGGTGCCACCTTCGACAGCCCGTCGAGCACCATCCCGCCCAGCTCGCCCGCGAAGCCGCCCGCCAACGCCGCCAGCACCGGGAGCACCACCAGCGCGACCAGGACCGAGACGCGTCTGGTCATGGTGAGCAACAGGAACAGGGCGATCGTGGCGAAGCCCAGGGCTGCCTGCATGGTGACGCTCGCTTTCTCGGTGGCGGTCCCCGGCGGCGGAGAGCGGGGCGTACGGGGATAGCCGAGAGTGTCCGAGCGCCGGAAGATCCATGTCCAGCATCAAACCGGGATCTGTTCATGCGATCCGCGCATCAATCGGCCCGCACTGACGTACGCTTCCCGGCCATGGAAGCCACCTTGCGGCAGCTCTCGGCGTACGCGGCCGTCGCCCGGGAGACGAGTTTCACCGCGGCCGCCGCCCGGTTGGGCGTCTCGCAGTCGTCCCTCAGCCGCGCGGTCGCCGACCTGGAACGGCAGGTCGGCGCGCAACTCCTCGAACGCGACACCCGCAATGTGCAGTTGACCGCCGCCGGTGCGGAGGCGCTGCGCATCGCCGAGCAGATCCTGAGCGCCCACCGGGCCGGGATGAAGGAACTGGACCGCTTCCTGCTCGGCGAGTCCGGCACCGTCGCCGTCGCCACCCTGCCCTCCGTCGCCGCGGTGCTGCTCCCGCAGGTCATCTCCGGCTTCCGGCAGGACCGGCCGCGCGTGGCCGTACGCCTGCTGGACGGTCTGGAACGCGCGGTGCTGAACCGGGTCCTGTCCGGCGACGCGGACTTCGCGATCACCACGGTCGGGGTGCCCCCGGAGCGGCTGGAACACCGCCCCCTGGTCCGGGACCGCTTCGTCGCCGTCCTGCGCGAGGACCACCCGCTCGCCGAGCGCGACGAGGTCGGCTGGGCGGACCTGGCCCGCGAACCGTTCCTGGCCGTCGGGCGCGACTCGAGCGTGCGCCGGCTGACCGATGCCGCGTTCGGCCAGGTCGACGCGCACGCCGTACCCGCGGCGGAGGCCGGCAGTGTCGCCACCGTGGGCGGCCTCGTGGCCGCCGGCCTCGGCGTGAGCGCGCTGCCCGCCCTGGTCCTGCCCCTGTTGGGCACCGGGCCCTTCGTCTTCCGGCCGCTCGTCCACCCCGTGGTCGACCGGCGCCTCGACATCGCCCTGCGTGCACGGCGGACCCTCCCGTGCGTCACCGAGCGCTTCCTGGAGACGCTCGAGGACTTCCGGGCCAAGGGCAGGGAACTGCCGCCCGGGGTGTCCTGGGCCTGAGCCGTCCCGGAGGCCATTCATGCGATTTCCGCATTGATTGATGGCGTTCTTTTGCTGGACAGGCATTTCTGCGTCTCGGCAGTCTGAAGAACCAGCAGCTGAGCCGAGGGGACGCATCCGTGTCGGACAAGGACAAGCCGAACGCCACCGGGCAGGGGCAGTTGCGCGGGCTGAAGGTGGTCGAGTTCGCCCATGTGGTGGCCGGCCCGCTCGCGGGCTCGATGCTCGCCGACCAGGGCGCGGACGTCGTGCACGTCGAACCCCCGGGCGCCGGCGACGCCGCCCGGGCGATGGGGCCCCGGCGCGACGGCGTTCCCCTGTGGTTCAAGGTCGCCGGTCGCAACAAGCGCTCCGTCACCCTCGACCTGCACCACGAGGCGGCCCGTGCGGTCGCTCACCGCCTCGTCGCCTGGGCGGACGTCGTCATCGTCACCCTGCGCGCCGGGCGGCTGCGCAGCTGGGGCCTCGACTGGGAGGCCGTGCACCGGATCAACCCCCAGGCGGTCCTGCTGCAGATCTCCGGCTTCGGCGCCACCTCCAGCCAGGCCGACGCCCCCGGCTTCGGCAAGATGGGCGAGGCGCGCAGCGGCGTCGTCCACCTGACCGGTTCCCCCGACGGCCCGCCCGTCCACACCGGCTTCTCGCACGGCGACGCCGTGACCGGCCTGATGGGCGCCTACGCCGTTCTCGCCGCCCTCCACCGGCGCGACCACGACCCCGACTTCGACGGCGAGTGGATCGACCTCGCCCTGTTCGAGCCCCTCTTCCGGCTCGTCGAGTGGCAGGTCATCGTCCACGACCAGCTGGGCACGGTGCCGCAGCGCTCCGGCAACCAGCTGGCGGTCGCCCCCGCCGCCGTGATCAACACCTACCGCTCCCGCGACGCGCAGTGGATCACGGTGACCTCCGCGACCCTGCGCTCGGTGCGCAACGTGGCCCGGCTGCTGGGCCTGCCGGAGGAGGAGTTCGCCACGTCGGAGCAACAGCACGCACGACGCGGGGAGTTGGACGACGGTCTGCGGGCCTGGGTGGCGGAGCGCTCCGAGGCCGAGTGCCTGGAGGCGTTCGCCCGCGCCGAGGTCGTGGCCTCCCGGGTGTTCGACGCGGCCGACATCGCCGCCGACCCCGTCTACGCCGAGCGCGAGGACATCGTCACCGTCGCCGACCCCGACCTCGGCGAAGTACGCATGCAGGCGGTCATCCCGCACTTCCGGCAACACCCCGGCCGCATCTGGCGCACCGGCCCCGCACTCGGCCAGGACAACGACCTCGTGTACCGGGACTGGCTCGGACTGAGCGACGAGGAACTCGCGGCCCTGGAGAAGAACGATGCCGTCTGACGCCGGGACACCCACTAGCGGCGAGGCGCGCGCCACGGCCCACCTGCGCTCCCTACTCTTCGTCCCCGGCCACCGCACCGACTGGCTCCCCAAGGCCCGAGCCGCCGGCGCCGACGCCGTCATCCTCGACCTTGAGGACGCGGTACCCGCGCCCGACAAGCCGCTCGCCCGCGGCCGGGTCACCGAGGCGCTGGCGGAGGCCGCCGCGGAACCGGCAGGGGCCATGCCCCTGTTCGTCCGTATCAACCCGCTCGACGACTGGACCGCCGCCGACGAACTGCGTGCCGTCGTACGCCCCGGAACGGCCGGGATCGTCTTGCCGAAAGTTCACACCGCCGCCGACGTGCGGCTCGCCGACCGCCTGATCACCTGGTGCGAACAGGAACAGGGCCTGCCCGTCGGCGCGACGGCCCTCGTCCCCCTGCTGGAGTCGGCCCGCGCCCTCCACGACGCCTACGACATCGCCGCCGCGGCCCCCCGGGTCGCCCACGCCGGCGCGCTGACCGCACCCGGCGGCGACGTGGAGCGCGCGGTCGGCTACCGCTGGAGCCCCCAGGGCACCGAGACAGTGGCGCTGCGCTCCCGCGTGCTGCTCGACGTCCGCGCCGCCGGAGCGCCGTACCCGGTGACCGGACTGTGGACGCACATCGCGGACCTGACGGGCCTGCGCGCCTTCGCCGAGCAGAACCGCGCCCTCGGCTACGACGGCATGATGGCCATCCATCCGACCCACATCCCCGTTATCAACGAGGTCTTCGCCCCCACCCCCGAAGAACTCGACCGCTGTGCCCGCCTCGTCGCCGCCGTGGAGTCGGCCCAGCGCACCGGCACCGGCGCGCTCTCCTTCGAGGGCCAGATGGTCGACGAGGCCATGGCGGCGACGGCACGAGCGGTGCTGACACGCCACGGACACGGCTGACACCCGCCGGCGGCACCCCACGGCACAATCACTGTGACGGAGTTCACAAACCTGCGATGAGGCCCGCCACACAAGGCCTCACGAAGACGACACCAAAATTGAACCGTTCGTTTTCTTGAACCGCTCGTGTTTGTGCCGTTAGGTTGTCCGGCATGACCGCATCCCGGAACCCGACCACCGCCGAAGAGCTCCGCGGTGCCGGCCTGCGGGTGACGGCCGCCCGCGTCGCGCTGCTCGAGACCGTGCGGGACGGTGACCACCTCGGCGCCGAGGCCATCGCCTCCGAGGTCCGCGGCCGTGTGGGCCACATCTCCGTCCAAGCCGTGTACGAGGGACTCCACGCACTCACCGGGGCAGGACTCATACGCCGCCTCGACCCGCCGAACAGCCCGGCCCTCTACGAGGGACGGGTCGGCGACAACCACCACCACCTCGTCTGCCGGTCGTGCGGGGCCGTCGCCGACGTCGACTGCGCGGTCGGCCACGCTCCCTGTCTGACCGCGTCCGACGACCGCGGCTTCGCCGTCGACGAGGCCGAGGTCATCTACTGGGGCCTGTGCCCCGCCTGTTCCACCGCACGCAGTTCCTGAGCAATGTGATCCACCCGAGCACTGTGATCCACCCCCTCCGGAAGGATTTCCATGACTGAGAACCACGACGCGATCGTCACCGAACCGAAGTCGGAGGAGACGGGAGGCGGCTGCCCGGTCGCGCACGGCCGCGCCCTGCACCCGACCCAGGGTGGCGGCAACCGCCAGTGGTGGCCCGAGCGGCTCAACCTGAAGATCCTTGCCAAGAACCCCGAGGTGGCCAATCCTCTCGGTGGGGACTTCGACTACGCCGAGGCCTTCAAGAACCTCGATCTCGACGCCGTCAAACAGGACATCGCCGAGGTGCTGACCACCTCGCAGGACTGGTGGCCCGCCGACTTCGGCAACTACGGCCCGCTGATGATCCGTATGGCCTGGCACAGCGCCGGCACCTACCGCATTCATGACGGCCGCGGCGGCGCCGGCGCCGGCCAGCAGCGCTTCGCCCCGCTCAACAGCTGGCCGGACAACGGCAACCTCGACAAGGCCCGCCGTCTGCTGTGGCCGGTCAAGAAGAAGTACGGCCAGTCCATCTCCTGGGCCGACCTCCTGATCCTCACCGGCAACGTCGCCCTGGAGCAGATGGGCTTCGAGACCTTCGGCTTCGCCGGTGGCCGCGCCGACGTCTGGGAGGCCGAGGAGGACGTCTACTGGGGTCCCGAGACCACCTGGCTCGACGACAAGCGCTACACCGGCGACCGCGAGCTGGAGAACCCGCTCGGCGCCGTCCAGATGGGCCTCATCTACGTCAACCCGGAGGGCCCGAACGGCAACCCGGACCCGATCGCCGCGGCCCGCGACATCCGTGAGACGTTCGGCCGCATGGCGATGAACGACGAGGAGACCGTCGCCCTGATCGCCGGTGGCCACACCTTCGGCAAGACCCACGGTGCCGGCCCCGCCGACAACGTCGGCGCCGACCCCGAGGCCGCCTCCATGGAGGAGCAGGGCCTGGGCTGGAGGAGCACCTACGGCACGGGCAAGGGCGGGGACGCCATCACCTCCGGCCTCGAGGTCACCTGGACCACGACCCCGACCCAGTGGAGCAACGGCTTCTTCAAGAACCTCTTCGAGTTCGAGTACGAGCTCGAGCAGAGCCCGGCCGGTGCCAACCAGTGGGTCGCCAAGGACGCCCCGGAGATCGTCCCGGACGCGCACGACTCGTCGAAGAAGCACCGCCCGAAGATGCTCACCACCGACCTGTCGCTGCGTTTCGACCCGATCTACGAGCCCATCTCCCGCCGGTTCTACGAGAACCCGCAGGAGTTCGCGGACGCCTTCGCCCGCGCCTGGTTCAAGCTGACCCACCGTGACATGGGCCCGAAGTCCCTGTACCTCGGCCCGGAGGTCCCGGAGGAGACCCTGATCTGGCAGGACCCGCTGCCCGAGGCCGAGGGCGAGACCATCGGCGCCGAGGACATCGAGACGCTGAAGACCAAGCTCCTCGAGTCGGGCCTGTCCGTCTCGCAGCTGGTGTCCACCGCCTGGGCCTCGGCGTCCACCTTCCGCGGCAGCGACAAGCGCGGCGGCGCCAACGGCGCCCGCATCCGCCTGCAGCCGCAGCGCGGCTGGGAGGTCAACGAGCCCGACGAGCTCGCGCAGGTCCTGCGCGTCCTGGAAGGCATCCAGGCGGAGTTCAACTCCGGCGCCGGTGCCAAGAAGGTCTCCCTCGCCGACCTGATCGTCCTCGGTGGCTCCGCCGCCGTCGAGAAGGCCGCCAAGGAAGCCGGCTTCCAGGTGCAGGTTCCCTTCACCGCGGGCCGTGTGGACGCGACGGAGGAGCACACCGACGCCGAGTCCTTCGAGGCGCTCGAGCCGGCCGCCGACGGATTCCGCAACTACCACGGCAAGGGCAACCGCCTGCCGGCCGAGTTCCTGCTGCTCGACAGGGCGAACCTGCTCACCCTGAGCGCGCCCGAGACGACCGTCCTGGTCGGCGGCCTGCGTGTCCTGGGCGCCAACTACCAGCAGTCCCCGCTCGGTGCCTTCACCAAGACGCCCGGTTCGCTGACCAACGACTTCTTCGTCAACCTGCTCGACCTGGGCACCACGTGGAAGTCGACGTCCGAGGACCAGACCACGTTCGAGGGCCGCGACGCCGACACCGGCGAGGTCAAGTGGGCCGGCACCCGCGCCGACCTGGTCTTCGGCTCGAACTCCGAGCTGCGCGCGCTCGCCGAGGTCTACGCGAGCGACGACGCGAAGGAGAAGTTCGTGAACGACTTCGTCGCCGCGTGGGTCAAGGTCATGAACCTGGACCGGTTCGACCTGGTCTGATCACCTCCGCCTGACAGGACGTCCGGTCCCGGCCCGCAAGGGCCGGGACCGGACGTCCTGCTTTTCTCTGAGGGACCGTCAAGAACCGTTCAAGGTAAGAACATCACTTACCCAACTCTCACCATGAATCGGCAAGGATCGCTGCCGGCCCCGAACTCGGGCATACGTTCTGGCCGTGAACACAGATTCCGCTGCCCACAGAGGCGCCGGCCGTGAAGCGCACCCCTTCGCCGGTCCACGGCCGACCACCGGTGGCACCGTCCGCCGCACTCTCCTGCGCACCGCGCTGACCGGGGCCGCAGCCCTCGGCGCGGGCCTCGGCGCCGCCCGGCCGGCCACCGCCGCCCCCACCCGAGGTTCACGGCCCGGCACCCCGGCCGAGGCCCTCAAAGAGCTGGCCGCGGGCAACCGTCGCTGGCGTGCCTACCGCGAACGCCACCCGCACGAAACCCCCGCCATCCGGCGCACGTTGGCCACAGCTCAGCACCCCTTCGCGGTCGTGCTCGGCTGTATCGACTCCCGCGTCCCCCCGGAGCTGGTCTTCGACCAGGGGCTGGGGGACCTGATGACCGTCCGCACCGCCGGTGAGGTCCTGGACGAGGCCGTGCTCGGCAGCGTCGCCTACGGCGTTCTGGAACTCGGCATACCGCTGGTCGTCGTGCTCGGGCACCAGTCGTGCGGCGCCGTGCGTGCCGCCGTCGAGGCCGAGCGGTCCGGGAGCCACCTGCCCGCGCACATCCAGTACCTGGCCGACCAGATAAGTCCGGCCATAGACCACAGCAAGGAAGGCGACGCCCGCATCGACGCGACCGTCGACGCCCATGTCAGGCTCGTACGCTCCAAGCTGGAAGCGGAGCCCGACCTCGCCGCCAAGATATCCACCGGCAAGCTGGCGATCGTGGGAGCCCGCTACGAGCTGACCGACCAGACCGTCCACCACGTCAGTTGAGAAACTGCCCGGTCCGCCGCACGCGTCGGCGGACCGGGCAGCCCTGTCACGCCTCCAGCGGATTGGAGCGCGCCGCCGCCAGCAGGTACCAGGCGGTCGCCCCGGTGTGCCGGTAGGGGTAGTAGCCGAAGCCGAACCCGGTGTCCAGCGGACTGCTCGCGGACACCACCCCACAGCGCTCGGGAAGCGCCCTGCCGCCGACGGTCTGACCGCCGCCCAGCAGATCCTGGGCCTGCTCGATCGAGGCGATCAGACGCCGGGCCCGTGCCTCGTCACCACGGTCCCGCCGGTCCCGCAGGGCGAGCGCGAGGTGGGCAGTCCCCTCGAACCACACCCCGTTGCGGTCGGGCCTGGGCTGGCCCTCGGCGATCGGCGCGTCCTCGTTCGCCACGAGGCTCGCCGAACTGAAGGTGACTCCCTCGTACGACTGCCCCGCGGGCACCGCGCTGTTCCTGCGCCCGGCATGGTCCAGGACCGTCAGCTCGGCCGCGGCCCAGTCCAGCGAACGCGAGTGGCCACGGCCACCGGAGCCGAGCGCGAGATGGGTCCAGGTCTGTGTGTCCTCCGGAATCGGGGACTTGTTGACGGTCACACCGTCGTTCGTGCCGGTGTAGAAGAAGCCCCCGGACGGCTCCCACATCCTCTTCACGAACGCCTCGGCCCGCCCGCGCCGCTCCAGCCACGCCCGGTCCCCGGTGAGCCGGGCGAGCCGGCCGAAGAGACACGCCAGGTCCGTGTTGTGCTCGGTCGAGGTGAACGGCAGCTTCTGGTTCGCCCCGTCCACCCCGAACTTGTAGCCGCCCAGGGGCTCGTCGGTCCGGCCGGTGCGCTCGATCCACTCGCCGATCCGTACGGCACCGGCGAGGAAGCGGCGCGCTCGGGTACGGCGGGCGAGCGCGCTCAGCGCGATCCCCGCCCAGGCCATGTCGCCCACCGCCGTGCCGGTGAAGCCGAACTGTGTGCCGACGTTGGCGGTGCCGTCCGCCCGTACGAAGCCGTCCGGCTGCAGCGAACCGTCGTAGAAGGTGTACGGCCCGACGTTGTAGGCCTGCCGGAGCCTGCCGTCGTCGTACGCCGGGTCGTGCGACTGGGCGTACAGGAGGGCGTCACCCAACGCCGTGGCCCTGGTGAGAGCGCCCGCGGTGCGGGCCGCGAGGTGGGCCAGGATCGCCAGGGCGTTGTCGTAGGTGAACGCGGTGCTGAACAGGCCGGCCTGGTCGGTGTAGCTCTGGGTCAGGCGGATGGCGCCGTGGTCGGGATAGGCGTCCATGGCCGCGGCGAGGAAGGCCCGTCCCCGAGCCGGGGCCGATCCCCGGCCGGCGACCGCCGAACCGGCCGCCATGGCCTGCCCGGTGCCGGCCGCGGCAAGCCCCGCGGCGCTGATGCCGAGTCCGGCACCGATGAGCGAACGCCGGCTGAACGCCGGGCCTTGTCTGCCAGTCATGGATCTCCCTTGAGAGCGCTCTCAGCACTGCGCGCTCATTCTGCTGACGCCCTGAGGACGGGTCAACGCCCCGGCAGGAAAGGAGAGTTCCACGAGAAGTCGAACGGCGGGTGGTTCACTCGCACACGATCTCGTCACGCGGCGTGTAGTGCGTGCGGTACGGCTCCCGCTTCACTTCCCTGCCGTCGTTGTAGAAGACGCGCTCCACGGTGACGTCGAAGCCTTCGAGCGGCGTCTGCGGCACGCACTCCTTGTCGTCGCTCGTCTCCTTCGCCGGCTTCTTCACCTCGGTGCGCGGACCCTTGACCGACTTGATCTCGTCGTACTTGCGGGTGCCGAGGAAGGAGACGGTCACGGACGTGTCCGTGGACTCGGCCTGGATGTAGATCGCCTTGCCGGAGTCGTTGGTGAACCTCAGGTCCAGGCTGCCCCAGGCGACCGTGGCCTCGCGGCCCTCCGGGTAGCGCTCGATGTAGAAGGAGTGCGCGCCGTGCTCCACGGGCTTGACCCCGGCGAAGAACAGCGCGTTGTACATGGTCGTCGCGACGGCCGAGACGCCGCCGCCGGCCGCCTTGGTGAACTTGTCGTCGAGGATGATGATGCCCTCGACGAAACCGTTCGCCTCGGTGCGCTCGCCGACGGTCCGGTTGAAGCTCCACGTCTCGTTCGGCTTGACGAGGGAGCCGTTGATGAGTTCCACCGCCCGGCCGATGTTCTTCGTGCGGTACTCGGCCGGTTCGAAGTGGACGGTGAAGGAGGACATCTTCTCCGTCAGCCCCAGCTCCGGGGCGTTCCCCCGGGTGACCTCCGGCTGGATCTCGCGTACGGCCACCTCGCCGTCGCGGCCGGAGCCCGATCGCGTGAGCAGCGGCAGCACCGCCTTGCCCAGCGCCTTGTCGGTGACCTCCTGGCCCACCCTGGCGTCCTCGGCGACCACGACCTTGTCGCCGTCCGACCCCAGCCTGGCGTTCTCGGCGGTGGTGGTGACGTCGTCCAGCGGGCCGGCCACTGCGGGGTCGGTGCGCAGCCCCTTGGCGTCGAGCTCCGGTCTCAGCCTGCCGCCGCCGTCCGGCCGCATGGCCAGATGCTCGCCCAGCGCGTCCTGGCCGACCGTGAACCGCTTGCCGCCCGCGGTGAGCGTGACGGGCGCCGACACGGCCGGCTCCGCGAACGTACGCACCGCCCGCCTGACCTCGTCGGCGGTGACCTTCGGCCGGGTCTCACGGGCCGGCAGTGACGTGACCGCGTCGGCGTCCCCGCGCAGGAAGGACGCGCGCAGGGGACCGACCGCGGCGTTCACGTCCAGCGCGTACCCCGTGCGCGCCGCGACCTCCTCGACCCGTCCGCCGTCGAAGGAGACGGCACCGTCACGGACCTTCTGGTCGAGCCCCTTCGCCAGCTGCCCGAGGGCCGCCCGGGCCTTGTCCTCGTCGAGGCGTACGACCGGCTCGATCACGCCGCCCGAACGGAAGAAGCCGCCGAACACGCTGAACGGATCGGCACCGGTACGTGCCGCCCGGTCGACGGTCTCCGGGATGTCGAAGGAGAGCCCGGCGCGCCGCGGATCGACCGAGCCCGTGCGCTCCCCGACCTTCACGGGAAGTTCCCGCGAGCCGTCCGCGCCCAGGTGCCGCTCCAGCTTCCGCACCGCCTCGGCACGGCTCAGCCCCCCGATATCCACCCCGCGCACGGTCGTCCCGGTGTCGATCTCCCCGCCCGCGAGCATCAGCCCGGCCAGATACAGACCGCCGACCCCCACGGCCAGCGCGCCGCCGGCCAGGGCGAAGGGCGGGAGGGACGTGATGCGCGGAAGGGAGGCTATTCGGGGGCGCATGGGTCTCCTGAAGATCGATACGAGGGTGCACCCGATGACGCGACGCTGCTGCGGGCAAACACATCAAGCTATCCACAACCGGGCGGCAAACCGGTATGGCCCAGACCACTTATGTCCGAGATCACGTCAGAACCGGCGGGAACGCCCGCCCTGCCCCCTCACGGCCACAGAGTGGTAACGACGAACAACGGTCCGGTCGTTGACGCGGTCTAGGCCACCATGAAGATCTCTTTCCTGATCCACAACGCCTACGGAATCGGAGGCACGATCACCACCACGTTCAACCTGGCCGGGGCGCTCGCCGAGCGGCACGACGTCGAGATCGTCTCCGCGTTACGCCACCGCGAGCACCCCAATCTCACCCCGCACCCCCGGGTGCGGCTGCGGTCGCTGGTGGACCTGCGCAAGGAAGCGGACCATCCGCTGCACCGGAGACCGGCGCGGGTGTACCCGCCCGCCGAGTACCGCCACCAGCAGTACAGCGAGCTGACCGACCAGCGGATCGGCGAGCACCTCGAGTCGCTCGACGCCGACGTCGTCATCGGCACCCGCCCGGGCCTCAACGTGCACATCGCACGCCAGGCCCCGCAGCACGTCCTGCGCGTCGGCCAGGAGCACCTCACCCTGGACAACCACTCGCCGCGGCTGCGCACCGCGCTGCGCCGCGCCTACCGCCGCCTCGACGTCGTCACCACCGTCACGGAAGCGGACGCCGCCGCCTACCGGCGCAAGATGTGGCTGCCCGGCGTCCATGTGGAGGCCCTCCCGAACAGCGTTCCCGACCCCGCGCTGCCTCCCGCCGACGGCACCGCCAAGATCGTGATCGCCGCCGGCCGGCTGGTGCGGGTCAAGCGCTACGACCTCCTCATCGAGGCGTTCGCCCAGGTCGCCGCCGCGTTCCCGGACTGGCAGCTGCGCATCTACGGCAAGGGCGAGGAACAGCCCAGGCTGCGGCAGCTCATCGAACGCCTTGGCCTGTGGAACAACGTGTTCCTGATGGGGGCCGCCACCCCCATGGAGGCCGAATGGGCCAAGGCCTCGATCGCCGCGGCCACGTCCGACTTCGAGCCGTTCGGCATGACGATCGTCGAGGCGATGCGCTGCGGACTGCCCGTCGTCAGCACCGACTGCCCCTACGGCCCCGGCGAGATCATCAAGGACGGAGCCGACGGCCGGCTGGTGCCGGTCGGAGACCCCGACGCCCTCGCCTCGGCCCTGCTGGAACTCGTCGGCGACGACGAGCGCCGCCGCCGCATGGGCCGCACCGCCCTGGAGAACGCCCACCGCTTCGCCCCGGGCCCCGTCGTCGCACAGGCCGAACGCATCATCGACGAGGCCGTGACGGCCAGAGACACAGGCCGGCGGAGCATCGGGCAGGCCCGCCGGACGGACAGTCCGCT
This sequence comes from Streptomyces purpurascens, assembly GCF_045040895.1. Lineage (NCBI taxonomy): Bacteria > Bacillati > Actinomycetota > Actinomycetes > Kitasatosporales > Streptomycetaceae > Streptomyces > Streptomyces purpurascens. Next base: position 8,995,384 of record NZ_CP108341.1, read on the forward strand.
GACGGGACGGGGCCATGCCGCCCGCGACCTCGCCCACACCGCGGCCTACGGCGCCCTGCGCGCGATACGGAAGGGACGATGATGAGCAAGCACCACGACACCCCCCAGCGCACCGACTGCGCCATCGACACGGACGGCCGGATCACCTTCCGTCTTCCCCCGACCCCGGCCGCCCGCCCCCAGCTGCTCCTGGCGCTGCGCCCCAAGAAGGGCCGGCCCGAGACGACCCGCCACCACCTCGAGCTGGAACCCGACCCGGCCGACGGCAAGTGGCGCGCCGTGCTGGAACCGCACCATGCCCTCGACGAAGGCCGCTGGGACCTGTACCTGCTGCCGGAACCGGGCGCCGAACGACAGCGGCTGCGCCCCGGCCTGCGGGACCTGCGCGCCCTCGTGGACGGACACCTCCGCGACCGGCCCTCGCCGGTCGCCGTCCGGATCCCGTACGTCACGAAGGACGGCTTCCTCGCCCTGCGGGCATGGCTGCGCACCGCCCACGCCGAGGCCCGCAGGCTCGACGTCACCGACCGGGCCATCACGGTCGAGGCCCGCCTGCACGGCGCCCGGCTCCACGAGGACGCCACCGTGCGGCTGCGCCTGCGCGGCAGCGACACCGTACGGAGCCTCCGCCCCCGGATCGACGAGGACGGCAGGGGATTCTCCTTCACCGCCGGCCGGAAGGACCTGGCGGTCGACGGCGGGGGAGCCGGCCGGTTCTGGGACGCCTTCGTCCGGCCCACCGCCGACGCGCGGCCGATCAGGATCGGCCGGCTCCTCGACGACGTGGCGGACCGCAAGCACGTCTTTGTCTACCCGGCCATCACCGCGGACGGAACAGCCGCGCGTCCTTACTACACCGTCGACAACGACCTCGCGATCGAGATGACGTAAGCCGAATACCGACATGCCCGAAATGAAAATCCATGGAGTTTCGGGTGGTTATTTCGTCAAAGCGCCGCGACAGGCGTGTGTGGGTTTTGTGCAAAGCGGCGGCAAAAAGGTCACGCGCTCGTTCTCAACAGCCGCAAAAGGGAAGGGGACTTGCGGCAATAACCAAACTCAAGTACCTAGATGAATCATGAACCTGTTCAACCGCGTCGTGTCGTCCCGCCGGCAGGCGCCGCCCGTCCCCCCGCAGCGTCCGGCCGGCGCACCGGCATCGACTGCCGTGCTGCCGGACCCCCACCTGACGAACCTCACCGGTGAATGGGTTGTCGACCCCGCGCACAGCAGGATCGGCTTCTCCGTCCGGCACGCCATGGTGACCACCGTGCGCGGCTGTTTCCTGGAGTACGAAAGCCGGCTCTACTTCGACGCGCGTGACCCCGCCCGATCGCGGGCCGACATCACTCTGTTCACCTCCAGCGTCGACACCGGGGTGGAACAACGCGACGCCCATCTGGTCGGCCGTGACTTCCTGGACGCCGCGACCTATCCGCGTATGCGCTTCACCAGCACCGGCGTGGAACAGGCGGGGGCCGACCTCTTCCGCATGTCGGGCGAGCTCACCATCAAAGGCGTCTCACGCCCCGTCGTACTGGATCTGACCTACATCGGACACGTCACCGACCCCTTCGGATACGAAAGGGCCGGATTCGACGGCACCACCACCATCAACCGCTCCGACTGGGGGCTGACCTACAACAGCAGGCTGGCCGAGGGCGGTGCGATGGTGAGCGAGAAGGTGCGCCTGCAGCTCGACATCGCCGCCATCCGCATGGCCCCGTCGGCCGGCTGACCACTCCGGGCGCGGCCGTACGGCTCACGACACGGCGTCGGCCCGGGCCACGACCCGGAACGTGGCCGGGCCGAGCGTGAGGGCCCCGTCGCTCAGCGGCACGCACCGCACGCTGCGCGCCGGGGTCGATCGTCACGTCCTCACTCGTCCTTCCTCCGCGCGAGCCCGTCCTCCTCCGGAGGGCCCCGGCCGTCCGCCGACTCGCCCGCGGTGAGGTGCTCCAGGACCTCGACCAGTTCCTGGCACGCGCGCTCCACGGAACGCCGGGTGTGGATCTGCTCGGTGATCACGGCCGACAGGATGAGCGCCGTGAGGGCCATCGCCCCGTTGAAGGCCTGCAGCTTGAGCATCACCTCCACGCGGCTGAGCCCGTCGAACGGCCCGGCCCGGTCGGTCGCCGCCACCGTGACCATGATCGAGGCGAAGAGAGCGCACAGCATGCTGCCCGCCAGCTGGAAACGCAGAGCCGCCCAGATCAGCAGGGGATAGACGAGGAACAGCAGACTGAGCCAGCTGTGCGCGGCCAGCGGAACGACACAGCAGGCGATCAGCGCCAGGCCCGAGGCCTCCTTCCAGCGCGTCAGACGCAGGGGCGGGCGGATGCGGGCCAGCAGGAGCAGCACCGGGGTGACGATCAGCACCCCCATCGCGTCACCCACCCACCAGGCCAGCCACACGGCCCAGAAACTGGGTCCGTCGAGCTTGTCCGTGACGATCAGGAGGCCGGCGCCCACGGTCGAGCTGATCAGCATGGCGGTGAACGCCCCCAGGAACACCAGGGCGAGACCGTCCCGCAACCGCGCGAGATCGTTCCGGAATCCGGCCCGGCGCAGCAGCAGGTACCCGACGACGGGTGCCGCCGTGTTGCCCGCCAGGACGCCGAGCGCCGAGGGCGTGAGGGAGGTGATGGACAGGATGACGAAGAAGGCACCCAGGGCGATCCCCGGCCAGCAGCGCAGCCCGAAGATCAGCAGGAAGGCCACCGAGACGCCGGTGGGGGGCCAGATGGGTGTGACGACCGCGCCCTCGACGACCAGCTCCCGCAGCAGGCCCAGCTTGCCCGACACGTAATAGCAGGCGGCGACGGCCAGCGTCTGCAGAGCGAGGACGACCGGCGTACGCAGATCCTGGCTACCCACCACAGCAGCCATCAGACACCGAGGCCGTCGCGTCGGCGAGGTGAGAGCGGGGCCCTGCGGCCCTATGGCTGAGCGTCCGGCCCGTCGAGGCCGACCACCAGGACGGCGGCGTCGTCGTCGTGCCCCACACGCTCGGCGCCCTTGATCACGGCGGCCGCGAGCGCGTCCACGTCCATGCCCGCCACCGCCGCGATGCCGGCGAGCCGCGTCACCTGGTCCAGCCCCTCCTCGAGCCGCATCGACGGTCCCTCCACGACACCGTCCGTGAGCAGCACGAACACACCGCCCGTGGTGAGCTCGTACCGGGTCACCGGATACGGCGTCCCCGCCTGGACGCCGAGAGGCGGCCCGCCCTCGTCCGCGGTGAGGCCGGACTTCCCGTCGGCCGTGGCCCAGATGCAGGGCAGATGTCCCGCCCGCGCGCTCTCCAGCACCCCGGCGCACGGATCGAGCCGCATGAAGGTGCAGGTGGCGAACAGGTCCGAGCCGAGGGACAGCAGTAGATCGTTGGTCCGGGCCAGGACCTCGCCAGGCTCGCTGGTGACGGAGGCCAGGGCCCGCAGCGCGGCCCGCACCTGCCCCATGAAGGCGGCCGCCTCGATGTTGTGGCCCTGGACGTCACCGATGGACAGACCGATACGGCCGTCGCCCAGCGTGAAGGCGTCGTACCAGTCGCCGCCCACGTTGAGGCCCTGGCACGCGGGCGCGTACCGCACGGCCAGATGTAGCCGCCGGGCGACGGGCAGATCCCGCGGGAGCATGTCGCTCTGCAGCGCGAGGGCCAGCTCGACGCGGGAACGCTGCATCTCGGCCTGCGCTCGCGCCTGGGCCGTCAGATCCCCGAGCCTGGTCAGCAGCTCGTCGCCGTCGTCCGTGGTGCCGGTGCGGGACATTGATCACTCCGGCGAGGGTGGTCACGGTCGGTGACAACCCTCGGTGGAAAATCACTTAAAATACGTCCATAGGATGATACTCAGTCCAGGGCTCCGGCGACGACTCACGCTCCCCGCGCTCGCTCACCGCCCCGACCGGCCACCCCGGAGTCCGCACGCCGGCCGACCGCCGCGAGGACGAAGGTCACGCTGATCAGCAACGCCCACGCGCCGAACTTTCCCAGCCCCACGGGCTCCCATCCGTGCTGCTGATACGGATAGCGCCACGCGCCGACCAGGGTGGCCAGATTCTCCGCCACCCACAGGAAGAACCCGATCAGGACGAACGACACGGCCAGCGGCATCCGCCGACGCACGCCCCGCACCGTGAAGTGCACCGACGTCCCCATGGTGACGGCCACGAGCAGCCCGGCCAGCACCCACCGCACGTCGGGCAGCCAGTGATGGCTGAAGAAGTTGACGTAGATGGCCGCCGCCACGGCAGCGGTCGCACGCGGCCGATAGCGCACGATCTCCAGGTCGAACAGATGCCAGGCACGGCAGATGTAGCTGCCGACAGCCGCGTAGAGAAACCCGCCGTACAGCGGTACACCGGCGAACTTCAGCACAGCGGGCTCCGGGTAGCTCCAGGAGCCGAGCGACACCTTCACCAGCTCGAACGCCAGACCGATGACATGGCAGACCGCTATGACGGCGACGTCCCGCCCGTTCTCCCAGCCGCGCATCCAGAACACCAGCGTGAGCAGCACGCCGTAGACCACCAGCAAGTCGTAGCGCGCCACAGGGAGCTCGGGCAGCAGCGTGGACACGGCCACGCCGCACAGCAGGGCGATGGCGAACGCGCAGGCCCGCGTCTGTGTCCACGCGAAGTCGAGCAGCTGACGCACCGGTGCGGCCCAGGGGCCGGCGAAGCTTGAAGGGATCATGGTGCCCTTTAGGACGGCACCGCGCGACGACCGGTTGCGGTGCGAACCTCCCCACCCGCCACTCGCTGGGCGAGGAGCCGAAGATCCGCTTTACGGTGTTCTGGTGCGCTCTGTTCCGAAATGGGTACTGATGTCGTCCGGCTGCGCGCCCGTAGTGTTGATCATGGGCTGGGCGGTGTCGGCATCCCTGCAAGGTCCCTCCTACGACCCCGCCGTCCAGACGATCAGCGTCCTCGCTGCTCCCGGCGGCTCGAGCTACTGGGTGATGACGGCCGCCTTCATCACCCTGGGCATCTGCCACCTGCTCACCGCGTGGGGGCTGCGCCCGGCCGCGCCCGCGGGACGCGCGGCCCTGGCGGCCGGGGGAGTGGCGGCCTTGGCGGTGGCCCTGTTCCCGTCGCCGAGCAGCGGCGGCTCCCTCCCCCACGGTTCGGTCGCCGTCGTCGGCTTCGTCGTCCTCGCGGTCTGGCCCGTCCTGGCCGCCAGAAGGGGCCACGCCGTGCCATGGGCCCTCCGGCCCTTTCCCTCCCTGGGGGCGACCGCCGTGATGGCGCTGGGCGCGGCATGGTTCCTGGCCGAACTCCACCAGCAGGGCGCACCTGGCGCAGCTGAGCGTGCGGTGACGACGATCCAGTCGGTCTGGCCTTTCACGGTCGTCCTGTCCTGCTTCTCCTTTCCCCGCTCCGCGCGCGACGAGTACCGAGGCTGACCCCTCAGTCCCCGCACGCCTCCAGGTAGGGCGTCGGCGGCCGCTTCCCGTCTCAGCTGCGCGCGGCGAGTGCCTCGCGCCACGCCGGGCTGTCGACGTAGTGGTTGTCGAACCGCTCCGAGGAGTCCTTGATCTCCTGCGGGTCGGCCTCGCCGCGCATCACCCGGCCGAGGAGCCGCAGATAGTCGAAGCGGCCGGCGCCCGGGGTGAAGACGAACAGGACGTCGGCCGTCCTGCCGGGCGCCGCGGCGAAGGCGTGCGGGGTGTGCGGAGGCACGAGGAGGAAGTCGCCCGCCTCCAGGACGGTGATCTCCTCGCCCACCAGCACCTGAAGCGCTCCGTCGATCACGAAGAACATCTCGGACGCCTTGGTGTGCAGATGGGCGGGAGCTCCGACCGCGCCTTCGGCGAACGTCGACCGGTAGCTGGTGAGCCGCCCGCCGGTGTGGCCGGAGTCCGCGAGAAGGGTCATGACACTGCTGGGGTCACGGGTCGTCTCGGCGTCGGCGGCGCGGGTGAGGACCGGGCCGAAGTCCGCGTTCTGCGTGGTCTGCGTCGTCTGCGTGGTCTCGTTCGTCTTCGTCGTCATGACTACGACTCTATGGAGCCGATCGACCGGCTGCCGGGTGCATTTCAAGGCCATAATCATGGGTCAATTTGCCCTGGCACCCCCTCCTTCGTCGAGGCCGCAATAGGCTGCCGCGTCGTGCGGAAGACGCGCCTCGACAGCTCTCGGATCCGGGCGGCTCGCCGGGTGATCGACCCGGTGTTCCTCGACACCCCGCTGTACCGCTGCGAGGCCCTGGAACCCGATCTCGGGTGCACGGTGAGCATCACGCTCGAAACGGCGAACCCGGTCCGCAGTTTCAAGGCCTGGTCCGGTCGCGGCCGGGCGGCGGTCATCGCGCGCCACGACGGCATCCGGCTGGTCGAAGACAGCCTGGACCTCGAGACCTGCGAGGGCGCGGCGACCGTCGGCCTGGAACCGGTGGACACCGTGCCGTCGTTCGACGCCGTCCTGATCGCCCTCGGCGGCGGGGCACTGGCCACCGGTGTGGGCCAGGTGGTGAAGGCCCTGGCTCCCGGAGTCGAGGTGATCTGCGTCCAGCCGCTCGGCGCACCGGCGATGACACACTCGTGGCGCGGCCGGCGCGTCGCCGGTATGCGCATGCTCCTCGACCACGCCGGCCTCGTCGTCGAACCGTCGGCCGCGCTCGGCATCGCGGCGATCCTCAAGGACCGTGACCGCTTCGCCGGACGGCACGTGGTCACCATCGTGTGCGGCGGCAACGTCGACGTAGACGCCTATCACCGCTGGGTCGGCGCGGCTCCCACCCACAGGTCCTGACTCATCGCTCCGCGTGGCGGGGGAGAGGAGGCGGTGGGCGCCCGCCGTTCAGCGGTATCCGGGCGAAGGCCGGCCGGCGCTCAGCGGGAGGCCAGCCCCCGCTCCTGGGCCGCCGCCCCGAAGTAGTCGCCACCCTTGCGCTTGACGTCGTCGGTGCCCCAGGCCCGCTCGCCCTCGGGGGCGGAACCGTCCGCTCTGTCGGCGTTCTGCCGGAGCGGCGCTCTGACCAGCCTCGGTATGTGCTTCGAGCAGTGGATGTACGCCTCCTCGACCTCGACCTCCACCCACACGTGGGGACGGCGGCCGGGTACCGGATCAACCGGCAGGTCCGGATACCTCTGGCGCATCGTGTCGTCGGCGACCAGCCGCGCCCGGCCGTTGACATGCAGGCCGATACGGTCCTGGGCGAAGTCGATCATCAGCAGGCCGACGTGCGGGTTCTCCCGGATGTTGCCGAGCGAGGCCATGACGCCGTTCCCGCGGTACTCCGGGTATGCCAGGGCCCCTTCATGGAGCACCTGGAGAAAGCCGGGCGGGCCGGCCCGGAAGGTGCTGTCGCACTCGCCGTGGCGGTCCGCGGTCGCGAGGAAGAACATCTCCTGGCGGGCCACGAACTCCCGCATGCGTGGGTTGAGCCGGTCCAGCACCTGCTCGTCGTAGAACCGGTCGGCGCGGCCGACGGTGCCCAACTCACGTTGGATCTGGTGCTCGCCCCGACTTCCGGGCCGGTCTGCCCGCTCATCGTGGTGCAACGGTCCTCCTGACGGGGATCTCGGGTGTTCACCTGGGCGCAAGTGACTGATTCAGCCACCTGGCAGGCCGAAAAGCACCACCGGCCATGCACGAGAGAGTAGAGCACGACGAATCTCAGTCCCTCGGTGATCCGGCTCCGCGCCGAAGGCTTCGACCGGGCCCCCGGAAACCCTCACCAAATGCTTCTTTTGGCGTAGGAGTTCTTGTTCCCAGTTCGCTACTTATGTGACGAGATGCCACGGTCTGCATATGGTTTCGTCACAGAACGCTGAAATGATCAGAACGCGCGACTGTCGCCGCCGCAGGGCGAGTCCGGCCTTCGTGCTCTTCGCGGCGGCCGTGATACTCGGCGTTGCCACCAGCGCGGAGGCCCTGCCGTCCGCCCGGTTCGGGCCCGACTGGGACGCCATCGCCGCGTGCGAGTCCGGCGGGAACTGGAAGGCGAACACCGGCAACGGCCACTACGGCGGCCTGCAGTTCACCCAGTCCAGCTGGGTAGCCGCCGGAGGACGGAAGTTCGCCCCGCGCGCCGACCTGGCCACCCGCAAAGAGCAGATCACGGTGGCCAGGCGTTTGGCCGCGTTGCAGGGAATGTCCGCATGGTCCTGCGCGCGAGTGAAGTAGCCGGATTCACCGCCGATTTCTGAGTCACTCAGGACGTGGCTCGTCACATCGGGAGCGAGAGCAGGCGCACTGGCCCCGAAGGCCAGTACGCGTTGTCGCCCAGCGCGGTCACCATGGTCCGCAACGGCATGGACACCAGGCGGTTCTCGGGCTGTTCGACAAGTACGTCGTCATCGAGCGGGTTCCACCCGAGGCGCTGGTACAGCGGCACGAGGGCAGGTCTGCAGAACAGGAGCGCGTGCTGAGGCCCCATCGTGCGGGCGTGATCAAGTGCCGCTCGGACCACGAGCCGAGCCAACCCTCGGCCTTGCATGTCGGGTGCGACGGCCACTCCGCCGACGCCCAGCACTTCCGTCTCGACGTCGCCCATGGCGACGGGCAGCCGTAACAGGCCCGCGTGCGCCACAAGCCGGTCGCCGTGCCTGATGCCGAAGTGTTCCTTCTTGGGCAGCCAGGTCAGACCGGTGGCGGCAACACCGAAGGGGTCATCGCCGTCGCCGAGGATCTCGTCCTGCTCCGCCTTCGTGTAGTGGGGGAGCCGTACCACCGCTGGTGCCACAGGGAATTGCTCGTCGGACATCCCCACATGATGATCTCTTCCGCGAGGGCGGGCCAAGCAACTGCCCAGCCACTCGGCGAGTCAGTACCCACCGTGAGGGTCGCTGGTGGTGATGGTTCCCGCGCTCCTGAGTACCGGCACTGCTTCGAGCACGAGTATGGCGAGGTCGTCGTCGATGGGCTGGGTGCTGAAGTCGTGGGTGGTCTGGCGGATGCGCTCGGCGATGGCCTTGGCGCCGAGCCCTGTGCAGGTGGCGAGTATGCGCGCGAGGCCGTTGTTGTCGTCGAGTTGCTGTGTGCCGTTGCGGCGTTCGGTGACGCCGTCGGTGACACAGAGGAGTGTTTCGCCTGGCGTGAGGGTGATGGTGTCGGCGCGGTAATTGGCCTGTTCCTCGACGCCGAGGAGTATTTGGGGGCGGGCGGCGGATGTGACGGTGCCGTTTGTCGTCAGTCGTAGGGGTGGCGGGTGTCCGGCGCTGGCGATGGTGCACTGGGTGTTGCCGGTGGTGGGGTCGGGTTCGAGCTCTCCGTAGAGCAGGCTGAGCAGGCGAGGCCCTTCGTGTTCGCTGCGGGGTGCTTCGGCGGCTTCCTCGGTCATCGCGTGGTTGAGGCGGTTGAGGAGGGCTTCGACGCCGTGGCCCTCGCGTGCGAGAAGCCGTACGAGGTGGCGGGCGAGACCGGTGACGGACATGGCCTCCATGTCGTGGCCGGAGACGTCGCCGAGGAGGAAGCACCACCGGTGCCGACCCATGGGGAACAGGTCGTAGAAGTCCCCGCCGACGGTCTGGCCTTCCGCCCAGGGCTCGTAGACGATCGCCGTGTCGATGCCGGGGATGGCGGCGAGCGAGGTGGGGAGCTGCCGGCGCTGGAGCGTGCGGCTGATGGTCGCCTGGCGGGTGTAGTGGCGGGCGGTGACCACCGCCTGGGCCGTGCGGCGGGCGACGTCCTCGATGAGTCGTACGACGGTGTCGGTCAGTTCGGGCTGTCCTGCCTGGCCGATGAGGAGTGTGCCGTGGTATCGGCCGCCGGCGACGAGCGGGAAGGCCAGCGCGGAGCCGCCTGTGTTGCGGCTCGTCTCGCCTTCGGGCCAGGGCCAGGGGAGGCCGGTCGTGCTGAGTGCCGCGCTCGGGGGATCTTTCTCCAGGGACCGGCGGAGGGTGCGGATGTGCTGTTCGTCGGTGTGCCAGACGCGGGAAAGCCGTAGGCCGGCGTGGTCGGTGGTGAGCCATATGGCGCACCAGTCGGCGAGTCTGGGGACCAGGAGCTGTCCGGCGAGGGCGGCGACCATGTCCTCGTCCAGCTGTCCGGCGAGGAGTTCTCCGGCCTCGGCGAGGAACCACTGTCCTTCGCGTTCGGCCCACTGGGCTCGGTGGCCGGGGTGGCCGCGCGGCAGGGCGGGCTCGGGGGGAGGCGGCGGGCGGCGGGTGACCTCGGCCGGCAGGTCGGCGATGCGGTGCTCGGTGGTGGCGAGCGGGAGCGCCGTCGCGCACTCCACGCGGACCCATGTGGCTTTCCCGGCGCGCCGGGAGGTCACGCCCCAGGATTCGGCCAGTGCGTGCATGAGTTGCCGGCGGTAGCCGTGCACGGGGCTGTGCGGGCTTGTCGTGCCGCCGGGACGGCCGGCGGGACCGTGCTCCAGCACCTCGACCACGACACCCACCCACCCGGCCCGGGAACCGGCCTGTGCGGCCCCGTCCTCGGCCCAGGGGCCGGGTGCGTGCGGTCCCGGTCCGACCTCGAGGTGACAGGCCACTTCGAGGCCGGACCCGGCGTGTGCGGCAGCGCTGGTGACCAGTTCGCTGGCGAGCAGCACGGCATCGTCGACGGAGCGGTCGCTGATCGCCGGCGCCTCGGGGGAGTGGGGTGCGGTCCGTTCGGTGAGCACGGCGCGCACGAACTTGCGTGCCGCTGCGGCCGCGAGTTCGTTGGCGGGTACATGCATCCGTGCTGCTGTTGTTGAACGCGGACCGAAGGACCGTCCTGTCTGCGACCCCGCTTGTGGCCTCACGGCAACCCCTGCCCAGCTCACTGCGGACGAGTACAGGACGAATGTAGCCTAAATGGGGAGTGGTCATATTTTTGTGCCCGAAGAAGTGAGTTGCCATGGATTCTGTCGCTCGCTCTGAACTCGTTTCGTCTGAGCCGGAATCCGGGGAGCGGGAGCCCGGTGGACCCGGTTCCGCGGCCGCGGGCCGGTCTGCGCCCGGCCCGGGGGGCGAGTGGGTGCATGTGTCCGAGTTGCGTCCGCTGCTGGCGGCCATGAATTCTCTTTGCGACGGCGATTTCACTGTACGTATGGGTAACGTGCCCGAAGGGATTGTCGGGGAGCTGGCGGGGGCGTTCGACCAGATCACCACGCGGAACGCGCATCTGGCTTCGGAGCTGGAGCGAGTGCGCCGGGAGGTGGTCCGGCAGGGGCGGCTGGACGAGCGGCTGGCGGCGAGTCCCGGGTCGGGTGGGTGGACGACGAGTGTGGATGCGGCCAACGCGCTGCTGGAGGCACTGGCCGTCCCGATCGTGCATGCCACACGCGTCCTGGACGCGGTCGCTGACGGTGATCTGACGCAGCGCGCCGAGCTGCACGACGGCCGGCGCCAGCTGCGCGGTGATCTGCGGCGCCTGGGGCGAGGGGTGAACCGCATGGTGGAGCAGCTGTCGCTGTTCACCGGCGAGCTCACCCGGGTCTCCCGGGAGGTCGGTACCGAGGGCCGTCTCGGCGGGCGGGCCACGGTGCAGGGACTGGCCGGCGACTGGCGCTACGTGACCGAGGCCGTCAACACGATGGCGTCCCGGCTGACCGCGCAGGTGCGCGACATCGCCGTGGTGACCACGGCGGTCGCGCGCGGTGATCTGACCCGGCAGGTCACCGTGGAGGCGACCGGCGAGCTGCTGGAGCTGAAGCTGACGGTGAACACGATGGTCGACCAGCTGCGGGCGTTCGCCGACGAGGTCACCCGGGTCTCCCGCGAGGTCGGCACGGAGGGACAGCTGGGCGGCCGGGCCCAGGTGCCGGGCGTGTCCGGGGTGTGGAAGGACCTCACGGACAACGTCAACTTCATGGCGTCGAACCTGACCTCGCAGGTGCGCAACATCGCCCAGGTGACCACGGCGGTCGCCACCGGCGATCTGAGTCAGAAGATCACGGTGGACGCCAGGGGCGAGATCCTGCAGCTGAAGCTGACGGTGAACACGATGGTGGACCAGCTGTCGGCGTTCGCGGGCGAGGTCACCAGGGTCGCCCGCGAGGTGGGTACCGAGGGCCGTCTCGGCGGCCGCGCCCAGGTCCGCGGGGTGTCGGGGGTGTGGAAGGACCTCACCGAGAACGTCAACTTCATGGCGGACAATCTCACCTCGCAGGTCCGCAACATCGCCCAGGTGGCCACGGCGGTCGCCCAGGGTGATCTGGGCAAGACGATCACGGTGGAGGCCAAGGGCGAGATCCTGGAGCTCAAGTCGACGATCAACACGATGGTGGACCAGCTGTCGGCGTTCGCGGGTGAGGTCACCAGGGTCGCCCGCGAGGTGGGCACCGAGGGCAACCTGGGCGGGCAGGCGCAGGTCCGCGGGGTGTCGGGGGTGTGGGAGGAGCTGACGGACAACGTCAACTTCATGGCGTCGAACCTGACCTCGCAGGTGCGCAACATCGCGCAGGTGACGACATCGGTCGCCAACGGAGACCTGTCGAAGAAGATCACCGTCGATGCCCGCGGCGAGATCCTGCAGCTGAAGGAGACCGTGAACACCATGGTCGACCAGCTGCGGGCGTTCGCCGACGAGGTCACCCGGGTCGCCCGCGAGGTCGGCACGGAGGGCCGCCTGGGGGGCCGGGCCCAGGTCCGCGGGGCGTCGGGGGTGTGGAAGGACCTCACGGACAACGTCAACTTCATGGCCTACAACCTGACCTCGCAGGTCCGCAACATCGCCCAGGTGGCCACGGCCGTCGCCCAGGGCGATCTGTCGAAGAAGATCGACGTGGACGCGCGCGGCGAGATCCTGGAGCTGAAGACCACCATCAACACGATGGTCGACACGCTCTCCTCGTTCTCCTCGGAGGTCACCAGGGTCGCCCGGGAGGTCGGCAGCGAGGGGCAGTTGGGCGGTCAGGCGCGTGTCGAGGGCGTCTACGGAACGTGGAAACGGCTGACCACCAACGTCAACGAGCTGGCGCTGAATCTCACCACCCAGGTCCGGGCGATCGCGGAGGTGGCCAGCGCGGTCACCCAGGGCGACATGTCCCGCGCCATCACGGTCGAGGCGCAGGGCGAGGTCGCCGAGCTGAAGGACAACATCAACCTCATGGTCTCCAACCTCCGCGAGACCACCCGCGCCAAGGACTGGCTGGAGTCGAACCTGACCCGCATGGCCGGACTCATGCAGGGCCACCGCGACCTGGTGGAGGTCGCCGACCTGATCCTGCGCGAGCTGACCCCGCTGTTGAACGCACAGTTCGGGGCGTTCTTCCTGGCCGAAGCGGGGGCGCCACCCGGTGAGGGTCTGCAGTTCATCGCCGGGTACGGCACGGACCAGGCCGGCGGGGGCAGCCCGCTGCCGGGCACCGGTACCCCGGGCCGCGGGCTCATCGCACAGGCCGCGCAGGAGAAGAAGCGCATCCTCATCACGGACGTCCCGCCCGACTACATCACCATCAACTCCGGGCTCGGCACAGCCCGCCCGGCCAGCATCGTCATCCTGCCCATCATCTTCGAGGACCAGGTGCTCGGAGTGATCGAGCTGGCCTCGCTCAGCAAATTCAACGATGTGCACCTGGCCTTCATCGACCAGTTCGTCAACACGATCGGCGTCTCGACCAACACGATCATCGCCAACTCCCGTACGGAGTCGCTGCTGTCGGAGTCCCAGCGGCTCACCTCCGAGCTGCGCGAGCGGTCCGACGAACTGCAGCGCTCCAACGCCGAACTGGAGGAGAAGGCCGCACTGCTCGCGACCGCCTCGCAGTACAAGTCGGAGTTCCTGGCGAACATGTCGCACGAGCTGCGCACCCCGCTGAACTCCCTGCTGATCCTGGCCCGGCTGCTCGCCGACAACCCCGACGGACACCTGGCAGAGCAGGAGGTGCAGTTCGCGACCACCATCCACCGCTCGGGCTCGGATCTGCTCCAGCTGATCAGCGACATCCTCGACCTGTCGAAGATCGAGGCCGGGCGGATGGACGTGCGCCCCAAGACGCTCCCGCTGATCAAGCTGCTCGACTACGTCCACGCGACCTTCCGGCCGCTCACCATCGACCGCGGCCTGGGCTTCGAGATCGCGGTCGAGAAGGACGTACCGGCCGAGCTGTACTCCGACGAGCAGCGCCTTCAGCAGGTACTGCGCAACCTGCTGTCCAACGCCGTGAAGTTCACCCACGACGGCCATGTGGAGCTGCGCGTCAGCCGGGTGCTGGGCCTGCACTTCACGGAGGAGACGCTCAAGAACGCCGAAGCCGTCATCGCGTTCTCCGTGAAGGACACCGGGATCGGCATCGCCCCCGACAAGCTTCCGATGATCTTCGAGGCGTTCCAGCAGTCCGAGGGCACCACCAACCGCAAGTACGGCGGCACCGGCCTCGGCCTGTCCATCAGCCGGGAGATCGCCGGAATGCTCGGCGGCAAGATCGTCGCCGAGAGCGAGCCGGGCGTGGGCTCCCGCTTCACCCTCTACATCCCCGCCCTCCACCCCGGCGCCACCGCGGTACAGGGCCCCGCGGACCTGCGCACCGTCGGCACCGCGCCCGCCCTTCCCCCGGAGCCCGGGCCGCCGGAGGCCGCCGCCTTGGACACCTCACCCGAGCGCATGCTCGACAGCACGGAAACCCTCCAGCCCGGCACCCCGGCGCCGCACCTGCCGGAGGACCTGACGGGCAGACAGACCACCGAAGCCTCCAACGGCCGCGAGGACATCTGGCCGGCGACCACCCGGCTCAAGGAATGGCTCAGCGGCCGCCCCGGCCGCGTCCTGGCGGGCCGCCGCATCCTCATCGTCGACGACGACATCCGCAATGTCTTCGCCCTCACCCACGCACTGGGCCGTGTCGGCATCACCGTGCGGTACGCGGAGAACGGCCGTGAGGGCCTCGAGGTCCTGGAACGCGCCTCTGACGTCTCCCTGGTCCTGATGGACATCATGATGCCTGAAATGGACGGTTACGAGACCATCCGCAGCATCAGGGACACTCCCCGTCTCGCCCACCTGCCGATCATCGCGCTCACCGCCAAGGCCATGCCCCAGGACCGCGACAAAGCGATCGACAGCGGCGCCAACGACTACGTGCCGAAACCGGTCAACATCGACCGCCTGCTCTCCGCCATCTGCGACCTGCTCGACCCGCCCGACGACCGCCCGCTGCCCACACCGGACCCCGGCACCGCCGACGACCCCGAAGAGCCGCCACCCATCCCTGACACCGCCGACGATCCGCCCGAGGACGCACGATGAACACCAACCTGGCCAACCCGTGCAGCATCCTCATCGTCGACGACATGGAGGAAAACCTCATCGCCTTCGAGGCCGTACTCGGCCCGCTGCACCAGCACCTGGTCCGCGCACGCTCAGGCGAACAAGCCCTGAAAGCCATGCTGCGCCAGGAGTTCGCCGTCGTCCTCCTCGACGTCCGCATGCCCGGCATGGACGGCTTCGAGACCGCCGCCAACATCAAGCGCCTCGACCAGACCAAAGACGTCCCCATCATCCTGGTGACCGGAACGGAAGGCGGCGCCGACTACGCCTACAGGGGATACGCCATCGGCGCCGCGGACTTCATCGCCAAACCGGTCGACCCCTGGG
This sequence comes from Streptomyces purpurascens, assembly GCF_045040895.1. Lineage (NCBI taxonomy): Bacteria > Bacillati > Actinomycetota > Actinomycetes > Kitasatosporales > Streptomycetaceae > Streptomyces > Streptomyces purpurascens. The sequence goes on from NZ_CP108341.1 coordinate 9,010,855, forward strand.
TACTGCGCACCAAGGTCACCGTCTTCCTGGATCTGCACCGCAAGAACCGCCAGTTGGCCATGCGGGCAACCGGCACAGACACGGACCGGCTCACCGAGATCGCCCAGCAGCTCACCGAGATCAAGCTGCTGCTGCGCAACAGACCGGAAGCCGAGGCCGACACGGCAGCACTCGCCGACCGCGTCGCAGAGGTGGAGCGCGCCGTGGGGACGCTCCTCCCGGACCGCACCGGCACTGAGTAAGTACATTCAGCTTCTGCTCCTGGAAGGGCGACTTCCTCAACGAGGAGGCCTACCAGTGGGTGCGCGACGTCAACCTCCTCACCGGGGACGAGGTGTCCCTGCCCTGGGCACTCGGGCTCGACCTGAACACCGCCTTCCTCGCCTCCGCCTCCCGCCTGGTGGTCGGCCTGTCCGCCCCGGACCACTTCCGTGCCCCGGTGTTCAACCCGAAGATTCCCGGCTCCTGGCTGGTGGACCTCTCGCATGTCGAGCTGGACCCGCGTCTGCCCAGCCCGTTCACACCGTCCGGCACCCGTCCCGCCGGCCCGGCCTGGTACCAGACCCACACCGTCGCCTACGCCCAGGAACTCGGCTACAACGTCCAGCCGCTGGAGGCCCTGCGGCGGGTTCACGCGGGAGCCGCCCAAGACGCTGAAGGGTCGGATCGGCTATCTGATCCGGCAGTTGGGCAGCGCGAAGGCCGTCGCCCGGGAAATCGGTGTCACCGCCGACTCCGTCAACCGCTACCGGCGCGGCGCCCGCAAGCACCCCCGCGCCGACGTCGCCACGAAGATCGACGATGCGGTACGTGCCCGCTGGCAGCCGCAGGTACGCAAGCGCCGGCGACAGCAGGCCGCAGCCACGGGCGGGATCACGGTGGAGACGAGGGCCCGGTTCGGCTACACCGCGCCGATCGGCACGACCGACGACGGACGCTTCCGCCGCCTCACGGTGCACCTCCCACCGGAGTACGCCGGCCGCCTGTTCGACGCGCGCGACGCCGGCGCCAGCGACCAGCAGCTGCGCCAGATCATCGCCGACGGGTTCAAGGACGTGTACTTCCAGGACGGCGGTGCCCGCGCGATGGGACTGTCGGACGTCGCCATCAACGACATCGACTACCTGGATCTCGACTACTGACGCAGCAGCGAGTTGATCTCTGCATAGGATCGTCGGCATGCCCCTGCGACCTGTCAACGTGAACATGAAGGCTCTTGATGATTCTGCGGTCGGCCGATTCTGGGCGGAGGCGCTCGGCTGGGGTGTTTCCAGCGAGGGACCCGGCGTGACCAACGTTGAACCCGTCGGCGGCTACGTGTGGCCGGACCCGATCGCCGTCTGCGTCGACGTCGTCACGGTCCCGGAACCCAAGACGACGACGAAGAACCGTGCGCACCTCGATCTCGCCACCACCTCCGTGGCCCATCAGGCGGAGTTGGTCGCGCGCCTGAAGGCTCTCGGTGCGACGCCCGCCGACGTGGGCCAGGGCGACGTGCCGTGGACGGTCCTCGCCGACCCGGAGGGCAACGAGTTCTGCGTGCTGGAGCCTCGGGAGGTCTACCGGGACACCGGGCCGATCGCCGCGGTGGTGGTCGACTGCGTGGATCCGCGGGCCATGGCCCGGTTCTGGGGCGAGGCGACGGACTGGACCCTGCACGACGTGACCGACGATCACGCGGTGCTGCGCTTCGCCAAGGGCGTCGGCCCGTATCTCGAGTTCCTCCGCACACCCGGCGTGAAGACCGTGCCAGACCGCGTGCACATCGACCTGCTGCCGTACCCCGGTGACGACAAGGCAGCGGAGGTGGCCCGTCTGCGGACCCTCGGCGCCACCGACCTCGACCTCGGCCAGGGCGACGTCCCGTGGACGTGCCTGGCCGACCCGGAGGGTCACGAGTTCTGCGTCCTCGGCCGCCCTGGCACGCAGCCTTGACGACACCCCGACACGTGGGCCCTGTTGATCCGTCCGGCATGACCCAGCTGGGTCGGGCCGCGGCGTCTCAGTCGATTCGGGCGGCGAGGGCTTATGTGCAGGGGGCGGGGTCAGCTCGCTGTTCACCGATCAGCGGCCAGCAGTGCCGCGAGGCCCTCTCGCAGATCTTTGACGAAGTACTCGGGAACCTCCAGCGACGGGAAATGTCCCCCGATGCCGGGCTCCCTCCATCGGACGATCTGCCGGTATCGCTCCTGCGCCCAGGGGCGCGGACACTTCTCGACGTCGCGGGGATACATGGTGAGTGCTGACGGGACGTCGACCCGAAGTTCGGGGTCCAGTGAGTTGTGGCTTTCGTAGTAAATGCGCGCCGCCGACGCGCCGGTCCGCGTCAGCCAATACAGGGTGACGTTGTCAAGAACCCTGTCTTTGGAAATCGTCTCGAACGGGCTGTCTTCGGTGTCCGACCACTCGGCGAACTTGTCCAGGATCCAGGCGAGAAGCCCGACCGGTGAGTCGACGAGAGAGTAGCCGATGGTCTGCGGCCGGGTCGCCTGCTGCTTCGCGTACGCCGCGCGGCGGCTCCAGAAATCGCGGGTTTCCTCGGTCCACTCGCGCTCGACCGCCGTCAGCCCGTCCGTTGTCAAACCGGGCGGCCCCTCCGCGAACGTGGTGTGGATGCCGAGAACGTGCGCCGGAAACCTGCCGCCGAGAACGGTGGTGATATTGCCTCCCCAGTCGCCGCCGTGGGCCGCGAACTTGCTGTAGCCGAGCCTTCCCATCAGTTCCACCCAGGCGGCGGCGATCTTTTCGGTTCCCCACCCAGTGGTGGCCGGCCTGTCGCTGTAACCAAATCCTGGTAGCGACGGGACCACGACGTGGAACGCCGGCGCGTCTGCATCCTTCGGATCTGCCAGCTCGTCCACTACATCGACGAACCGAGCAATGCTGTCCGGCCAGCCGTGCGTCAAGAGCAGAGGAGTGGCATCTGCGCGCGCGGATCGGCGGTGCAGGAAGTGGATTCCCAGATCATCAATGGTCGTGCGGAACTGGCCGATGCGGTTGAGGCGCTCTTCGAACGACCGCCAGTCGTACCCGGTGCGCCAGTAGTTCACGACATCGACGAGGTCGGCGAGCGGAACGCCCTGTTCCCATCGGCGAGGGCCGGGCGCGGCGCGATAGACCGTCTCGGCCTCCGGTAGTCGCGCCGCGGCCAGTCGCGCCCGCAGATCGTCGAGGTCGGCGTCGGTTGCGTGGGCTTCAAATGCTTGCACGTCGCTGGTGGGACGGGGCATGAGACCTCCTGCCATCGCGGGAACCGGCTACGACCTGTCGCGAACCGGCTTTGACGGTTCTAGCAGTTCTCCGAGCCACGCCGCAACCGGCTAAGGTGGTTCCATGCGTGCTGCCTTCCCTGACTTCCGCCTCGGCACTGTGCTGGCGACCAGCTTCACGGGGACTCTGTCGGAGCGTCATGGCGAGGCCGTGGAGCGCATCCCCACGCCGCAGCGACTCGTCGACTGGCTGGCGGTCAACGGTCTCGCCGTGGACTCCTGCACCACCGCCCAGCTCGACCTCGCTCGGGAACTGAGGGAGTCGATCCACGCCGCCGCGACAGCGGCCGCGATCCAGGACGCTCTCCCCGCTGCTGCTGTCCAAGTCATCAATGACTGCAGCGCTCGGGGTCGGGCCTCGGCGATCCTGACGCCCGAGGGCAAGCGGCGATGGCGGCTCGGCCCGGCGTCCTGCGTGGAAGATGCCCTCGGCGTGATCGCCGCCGACGCGATCAGCATCATCGCAGGCGAACGAGACGGAAAACTGGCCTTGTGCGCGTCACCAACCTGCCAAGCCGCCTTCTTCGACACCAGTCAAAGTCGCACCCGCAAATGGTGTGACATGAACACGTGCGGGAATCGCCAGAAGAAAGCACGCTTCCAAGCCAACCAGCGCAAAAACCCCAGATCAGCGGAGTGATCGTTACCTCGGTACACGCCGGCGCTTACTCAAAAGCCCCGGAAGACATCGTCGCTGTCGACGGCACCGGCGAACTCCTCGAAATCCATGTTCGCGCCCGAGAGGTTGTTCTCGATGCTCCACAGCTCGGCAGCTACGACGCGCACATGACGGCCACGCTCACCCCACAGGTCTACTACGAGGAGCGGCAGTTCAGTCGACGCGACAGCCACGGCGTCCGCCAGGACAAGTAGGGGATGCCGATACCCCGGATGGATCAGTTCGAGGGCTTGGTCGGGCGTCAGGCCCTCGTAACGCCGGTCATCGACGAGCGCGACGTCGGCCAAGAAGCCGTCCTTGCTGGGCGAGGACAGTGTCGCTTGAACGGCGTCCCAGACACCGTCCGCCGAGAAGTCGGTGCGCACAACAAGGGCTTCTAAGGTGCAGGGGAGCTGCTTCATGCGCGGACAGTACCGCCACCCCGGTGAAACCATTGCGGTCACACCTACTGGGTAGACCTCGTCGCTGGGCAGAATCGACTTGTGCCCGCTTTTCGCGCGAATTCCGCCTTTATGCCGATTCGTTGCCCTTTCCGGGAACGGACGTGGGACCTGGACGGCTGCTCATTGCCCCTTCTCGGTGAACAGGTTGATCAGGCCGTGGGCTGTGTTGTCGGCGGAGTCGATCCCGAGCATCTCGTCGGTGCCGGACTCGGCGCTGCGGGGGAACATGGCCTGCTCGTACTCGGTAAGCGCCGTCTCGATGTCGTCGGGGTGCGCGGCGAGGGACGTGCCGAGTTCGGCGCCGTCGAGCATGGCCAGGTTGGCGCCCTCGCCGTTGGGAGCCGTGAGGTGGGCGGCGTCGCCGAGCAGGGTCACCCCCGGCACCCGGTCCCACCGGTGCCCGGTCGGCAGAGCGTAGAGGGGGCGCAGGACCGGCGCGACGTCGCTGTCGGTGATCAGTGCGGTGAGCTCCGGCGCCCAGCCGTCGAATTCCTGCGCGATCCGCGCGGTGGCCGTGGCGGCATCGGCGAAATCGATGGCGGCGAACCAGTCCTGCGGCTCGGACAGCCCCACGTAGGCGTGCAGAGTGTCGTCCTTCTCCCGGTGAGCGAAGATCTCCCTGCCCGGCGAAGGAGCCATCAGCATCCCGCCGCCGACCGCCTTCGCGGCGGCCGGGTGCCGGGTTCCGGCGTCGAACAGGTAGGTCTCGACAACCGATTGACCGATGTACTCGGGTGTGGCGGTGGACAGCAGCGGCCGGACCCGTGACCAAGCGCCGTCCGCGCCGACCAGCAGGCTGGTGACGACGGTGCGGCCGTCGGCGAACGTCACCTCGTGGCGACCCTCGCCGAGGGCACGGGTGCGGCTGACCTTGTGCCCCCACCGCACGGCGTCTGCCGGGAGTGAGTCGAGCAGGACCTGTCGCAGGTCGCCGCGCTGCACCTCGGGGCGTCCACCCGTGCCGTCGTCGGCTTGGTCGAGCAGGACAGTCCCGTCCCGGTCGAGGACCCGCAGCGCCTGGCGGCCCTCCAGAACGATGGCGTGGAACTCGTCCATCAGCCCGGCCGCCTTGAGTGCGAGCTGCCCGTTGTAGTCGTGGATGTCGAGCAATCCGCCCTGCGCGCGCGCCGAGGGGGAGGACTCCGCCTCGTAGACCGTGACAGGGATTCCGTGAACGTGCAGGACGCGTGCCAGCGTGAGTCCGCCGAGTCCCGCGCCGATGATCGTGACAGGGGTGTCCATGGTGGCTCTCCTTCGGGATCGGGCCGCCCGGTGAGCTCCGGCCGGCCGTCTCTGGAAAGGTGCCAGCCCCCGCCGACGAGCCACCGACATCCGACCGACAACCCCCGACAGCGCTCCGACATGGCCCCGACACCGAAGATCAGCTGGCTGTCAGGTGGACACGCCCTGTCCATCCTCGTCGCGGCCACAGGACGGTCCCTCCGAGTCCGGCGGCTTCCACGGCGACTCACGCGCCGTCTGCGTAACCGCCCTGGGGATGACGCCCCGAAGCCTCCCCGGCCGCCAACTCCAGATGGGAGCCAGCCAGGGCGGCGGGCTCAGGCGGGATCGGTCCTGGCCGCCGCCGCGTGCATCGCCTCGGCGAGGCTCTTGGGGCGCATGTCGGTCCAGTGCTGCTCGACGTACTCCAGGCAGGCGGCCCGGTCCTGGTCTTCCAGGGCGATGGACCAACCCTGGGGGACGGTCGCGAAGACCGGCCACAGCGAGTGCTGGCCCTCGTCGTTGACGAGTACATGGAAACGCCCGTTGTCGTCGTCAAAGGGATTGTTCATGTCCTGTCCTTCCTCACCTGCAACGTGTGGTTTTCTCCGCAAGGCGGCCAGCCCTCAGCCGCCAGTCGTTGATGCCGGCTCCGGCAAGAAGCCCGAGCCGACAAAATGCCGGATATATATGGCGATCAGGTCGTCGCCGACGACGGGGCACGCAATGTCGGAGCCCGTCAGACCGTGCTCGGTATTGCTCCGGTCGTAGCGTGGGCTGGCGACGCCGACCTGCAGTGCCTGTGCCAGCAGGGCTGCCGGAGTCAGCGAGGATTTCCCGTCGGCGGTGCCGAGGAGCAAGTGTTTCCAGTCCTGGTAGGACAGACTCGCCACGTCGTAACCGAACCGCCGCAGACAGTCGATCAACGCGTCGAAGCTCAGCGGCTCAGGATTCGTCACATGAAAGGTCTTGCCGTCCGACTCCGGCTGCCGGCCGAGATGCACGATGGCCCTGACCACATGGTCGACCGGCACGAGGTCGACGTCGAACCGCATCCCTTCCCGCACTGTCCGGTCGGGCGCCGCACCCAACTCGATGATCGCTCGGACCATCGTCCACAGTGCGTCCCCCGTCGTACACACGCCCGTGCCAGTGTGTCCGCTCACCCGGCTCGGCCGGTAGATCACGGTGGGAACTCCCCGCCCTCCGGCGGCCCGCACCAGTTCCTCGGCCACCCATTTGGTGGCGACGTAGCCGTTCGACGCCACATGGTCCGGGGCAACACGGCGGTCTTCCCGGACGACATCCGGAGTCCGGTCCCGCCCCACCCCGGCGGCGGAACTGGAGACGTAGTGCAGGGGCTTGACCCGCGCAGTGGCCGCCAAGCGCACGATCTCCTGCGTGCCCAGGACGTTGGCCGCCTTCAGCCTCGCGTACGAGTCGACGATGTTCACCCGCGCGCCATTGTGGTAAATGACCTCGATCCGGTCCGCCATCAGGGCGAACCGTTCCTCGGTCAGGCCGAGCAGCGGCTTCTCCAGATCTCCCGCCACGGCGACGATCCGCGCGCGCAGGGCCTCGTCCCACAGTTGGTACGCGGCCAGGCCGTTGCGCAGCCGCTCTCCTGCCTCTTCGTCGTTCGCTGCCCGCACCAGACACCACACATCGGCTTCCGTCCGGTCCAGCAGCTCGCGGAGCAGGAAGGAACCAAGAAATCCGGTGGCGCCGGTGAGCAGGATGCGCCGGGGAACAGCGTGTACCCGGGGATCCACGGGCCGGCAGCCCTCAGTCGTGATCGCCGGATCGAGCACCGCTTCGGCGCGGAAATCGATGCGGTCCGCGCTGTCCGCCAGGTCGGCCGGAGGGCGCTCGGCGGTGTCGACGGCCGCTGCCAGTCCCGCGACGGTGGGTGACTGGAAAAGGGCGCGGACCGACAACTCGGTGCCCCATACCGACCGAATCCGGTTGATCAGGCGGGTGGCGAGCAGCGAGTGCCCGCCCAGCGCGAAGAAGTCGTCGTCGATACCCACCGCCGGCAGTCGCAGTACCTCGGCGAACAAGTCCGCCAGGACTTCCTCCCGGGAGTTCCTGGGTGCGGCGCCGGTTGACGGCGTACCCGCCTCGGGCGCAGGAAGGGCGTCCCGGTCCAGCTTTCCGTTGGGGGTCAGCGGTAGGGCGTCGAGTTCGAGCACGGCGGCGGGAAGCATGTAGTCCGGCAGCAGTGCCGCCAGGTGCCGGCGCAGCTCGGGGATCCGCACCCGCTGTCCAGGCCCCGGTACCACGTACGCCACCAGACGTGTGTCGCCCGGCCGGTCCTCCCTGGCCAGCACCGCGGCCTGGCCCACGTCCTCGTGCCGGGCGACGGCCGCCTCGATCTCGCCGGGCTCAATACGGAACCCTCGCACCTTGACCTGGCGGTCCGCCCGGCCGACGTACTCCAGGTCCCCGGCGAAGTTCCACCGCACCAGGTCCCCGGTGCGGTACATCCGCGTCCCCGGGCCGCCGAACGGGTTCGCCACGAACCGCCCGGCGGTCAGCCCCGGGCGCCGCAGATAGCCGCGAGCCAACTGCGCACCGGCCAGATACAGTTCGCCCACCACACCCGGGGGAACCAGCCGCAGTCCGGCATCGAGCACGTACGTCTCGACGTTGCGGATCGGCCGTCCGATCGGTGCCGCGCCCGGCCATTCCGCTTCCTCTTCCGGCAGCGTGAACGCGGTCACCACGTGTGTCTCGGCCGGGCCGTAGTGGTTGTGCAACCGGCGCCGTACGCTCCGGTGGAAGCGGCGGACCGTTTCGCTCAAACGCAGCGCCTCACCGGCCTGGGCCATGTCCACCAACGCCGGCAACGGGTCTCCGCTTTCGACAGCCGCCTCACACAACGCCTCGATCACCAGGCTCGGCGCGAACACCTTGCCGACCTCGTGTCGCCGCAGCCACGCCACGAAGGCCGCCGCGTCACGGCGGACGCCCTCGGGAGGAATCACCAGGCACGCGCCGGACAGCAGGGTCGAGAGGATCTCCTGGACCGACACGTCGAAACTGATCGCGGTGAACTGGGCGACCCGCGCGCCGGGGCCGACCGGCATGGCCGAGGCATGCCACGCCAGCAAGTTGGCCAACGCGCCACCGGACATCATGACGCCCTTCGGATGACCTGTTGATCCCGACGTGTAGATCACATAGGCCAGTTGCTCCGGTGACAGCGGCGCCGGGCGATCCGCGTCGGTGAGGTCCCTGCCGCCCTGCTGGCCGAGGTCAAGCCGGTCGATCAGTACCGATGGGACGTCGCCGAGATCCGGCAGTCGAGGTGCGGTCACGGAGTCGGAGAGCACGTAGGAGGGCCGGGCGTCGGCCAGCATGAACGCGATCCGGTCGGCCGGATACTCCGGGTCCACCGGCAGGTACACGCCGCCCGCCTTCAGCACGGCCAGCAAGCCGACCACGAGATGCGCCGACCGCGGCAGCGCCACGGCAACGACTCGGTCAGGACCGACACCGCCCCGAAGCAGCACACGGGCCAGCTGATTCGCCCGGGCGTTCAGCTCCTCGTAGGTGATTTCGACGTCGTCGTGCAGCACCGCGACGGCGTCGGGCGCCTGTTTGGCCTGAGCCTCGAAAGCGGGCAGCGGCAGGGGCGCTGCAGAGCCGGCGTGCCTCGGGAGGAGGCGGCCACGCTCCTCGGCGGTCAGCAGATCAACGTGCCCGATGGGATGCTCGGGGTGCATGACCACCGCCTGCAGCAACAGACGCAGTCGCGTCATGAAGGCCTCGGCGGCATCCCGCTCCACCACATCCGCGCGGTACTGCAATCGCAGACGCGGGGCCCGACCGGGAACCACGGCGAGACTGAGGGGATAGTGCGTTCCGTCGGTTGCCTCGATGTCCGCCAGTCGCAAGGCAGGGGCGGTCTTCTCCAGTTCCCCGGTGCCGACCGGATAGCTTTCGAACACCGTGGTCGTGTCGAACAGCTCCCGCATCCCCGTCAGATGCTGGATCTCGGCCAGCCCCAGATGCTGGTGCTCCAGCAGGGCCGTCTGTTCGTCCTGCAGTCGGGTCAGCATGTCGGCCCAGGACTCGGTTTCGTGCCAGCGCACGCGTACGGGCAGGGTGTTGATGAACAGCCCCACCATTTCCTCGACACCGGCGACCTCCGGCGGGCGGCCGGAGACCGTGGTGCCGAAGACCACGTCGTGCCGATGGAGCAAGCGTCCCAGCAGGACTCCCCAGACCCCCTGGACGACGGTGTTGAGCGTCAACTCGTGTCGGCGAACCCACGTCATCAATGCCGAAGTCAGCGTCTCCGACAGCTCACCCGTCACCTCCGCGGGAAGAACTGTGTCGCGGACAGAACCGGCCGGAGCCACCAGTGTGGGCTCTTCTGTGCCGGTCAGTGCTGCTTGCCAGGCTTTTTTGGCCGCGTTCCGGTCCTGGGTTGCGAGCCAGGTGAGGTAGTTGCGGTAGGGGATGGGGGGTGGGAGGGCGGTGTCGTCTCCGTCTTGGGAGTAGAGGGCGAAGAGCTCGCGAAAGAGGATGGGGAGGGACCAGCCGTCGAGGAGCAGGTGGTGGTGGGTGAAGACGAGGCGGTGCTGGGTGGGGCCGGTCCGGATGAGGGTGAAGCGCAGGAGCGGGGGGCGGGCCGGGTTGAAGCGTCGGGCGCGGTCCTCGGCCAGCAGCCGGGCCAGTTCCGGCTCTTGATCGCTCCGCTCGCTCAGGTCCACTTCACGCCAGGGCAAGACCACCTCGCGCGGAATCACCTGCACCGGGCGATCCGCGTCCTCCTGCCAGAAGCCCGCCCGCAGGTTCGCATGCCGGCGCACCAAGGCTGCTGCCGCGGACCGCAGCGCCGGCACGTTGAGCTGTCCCTGGAGGGTGAGGGCCAATTGGACGGTGTAGACATCCGGCAGCTGTTGGTCGAAAGCGGAGTGGAAGAGCAAGCCCTCCTGCAGCGGTGAGAGCGGAAGGATCTCCTCAACACCTGACTCTTCCGTGCGGGACCCGGTCAGACGGTCGATCTGGTGCTGAGTCAGCGAGACGAGGGGGAGGTCCGAGGGCGTCCAGCCCCCTGCACCGGGTTCGCCGGTGTGGGTGATGAGCGCGTCGAGGGCCTTTGACCACAGGCTGGTGAGTTCATGGACGTCTGATTCGGACAGTGCCTGTTCGGTCCATGTCCAGGAGGCCACGAGCTCGGGCCCATCGGTGCCTTCGCGGGCCAGGGCGTTGATGTCGAGGTGGTGCGCCGGCCCCGGTCCCGGCAGTGCTGCGTCGGCCGGCTCGAAGAGGGCGTCGGCTTCGTCGGCGACGGCCCACTGTCCGGTGTCCGCCGCGGTGAATCGTCCCAGGTAGTTGAATCCCACCTGCGGTGCGGCCAGGTTCGACAGGCGTGTTCGGGTCTGTGGATTGAGGTAGCGGACGAGCCCGTAGCCGAGTCCGTGGTCCGGGACCGCTCGCAGTTGTTCCTTGACTGTTTTGAGTGCCTGTCCGGCGGCGGATCCTCCGGCGAGCGCCTGTTCGAGGTCGATGTCGCGGAGGTCGACCCGTACGGGGAAGAGACTGGTGAACCAGCCCACTGTGCGCGACACGTCGACACCGGCAACGAACTCGTCCCGGCCATGCCCCTCCACATCGACCAGCAGCGCCGCCCCCGTCCTTCCACGCTGATGGTTCCAGCCCATGACCGCCACGGCCAGGGCCGTCAACAGGACGTCGTTGACGCCGGCGTGGAATGCGGCCGGTACGTCCGAAAGCAACGACACCGCCCGTTCCGGTGGAATCGCCATGGTCAACGACCGTGTGGTGTCCGTCGCCTGGGGCGGTCGGTCGGCCAGCTTCACGCTCGGGCTGTCGAGAACTTGCTCCCACCACGCTGTCTCGGCGATTCGCTTCGGTTCCTGGGCTTGCTCCACCAGTAGCTCGGCCCATCGGCGGAACGATGTGTGCACGGGAGCCAGGTCCACTGGACGGTCCGCTGCGACGGCAGCCGCCGCGGAGGCCAGATCCGGCAGCAGGATCCGCCAGGACACCCCGTCCACCACGAGATGGTGCAGCACCAGCAACAACCGGCCCGGCCGGGCAGGTCCGGCATCGAACCACACCGCCTGCACCATCACCCCCTCACCAGGGGCAAGCCGCCGCACTGCGGCAGTGCCCTCTGCGGCGATCGTCGCGCGCAAGGCCGCACCTTCCAGCCCGACGATGTCCACGCGGTGGATGCACGAGCTCGCCGCGATCGTGGTGCGCGGGGCGATCTCCAACTGCCACTCGCTGCCGGGATGCCGGATCATCCTCATGCGCAGAGCGTCGTGCTGATCCAGCGCCGCCTGCATCACCGCGGTGAGGCGAGCGGCGCCGAGACCACCGGGAGCGTTCAGGAGCACCGTCTGGTGGAACTGGTCGAGTGAACCCCCACGTTCCCGTAGCCGGTGCATGATCGGGGTCATGGGCAGCCGGCCGATGCCGGCATCAGGCGCCTCACCGCCGAGTTCGCTCTCTCCGACTGCCGTCGCTGTCAGAGCCAGGGACGCAGGGGTCTTGTGCTGGAACACGTCGCGAACGGAGATGATCAGCTCGGCGGCGCGAGCCTTGGACACGAGCTGGATGGATACGACGCTGTCGCCGCCCAGTTCGAAGAAGTTGTCCTCGGCGCCCACTTGGGGGAGGCCGAGTACTTGGGCGAAGAGGTTGCAGAGGAGTTCTTCCTGGGGTGTGCGCGGGGCTCGTGTTGTCGGGGTTGTGCCGGGAGTGGGTGTCGGCAGTGCCGAGCGGTCGAGTTTTCCGTTTGCCAGCAGGGGCAGTTCGTCCAGGGGGACGAATGCCGCCGGGATCATGTAGTCGGGCAGTGTGTGCCGGATGAAGTCGCGCAGGTGTGTGGTGTCGACGGTTGTTCCGGTTGTGGGCACCACGTAGGCCACGAGGCGTTTTCCGGTGGGTTTGTGTTGCTGGGCGACGACGGCGGTTTGTGTGAGGTCGGGGTGGCGGGAGAGGGCGGCTTCGATCTCGCTGGGTTCGATCCGGTGGCCGCGGATTTTGACCTGGTCGTCGGCGCGGCCTGTGAAGGCCAGCTCTCCGTCAGGGGTCCAGCGGACCAGGTCGCCGGTGCGGTACATGCGTGAGCCGGGCGGGCCGAACGGGTCGGCCACGAATCGCTCGGCCGTCAGGCCGGGGCGGTTGACGTATCCCCTGGCCACTCCTGTCCCGGCCACGTACAGCTCGCCGACCGCACCCGGCGGCACCAACCGCAGTCCACCGTCCAGCACGTACACCCGCGTATTCCGCAGTGGCCGGCCGATGGGCACGACTCCCGGCGAAAGCGTGGCACCCGGCTCGATCCGGCGTTGCGTACAGCTGACCGTGGTCTCGGTCGGACCGTACACGTTGAACACCGTCACCGAGGGGTGTCGGCGGCGCCACTCCTCGAGAGACTCGTTCAGCAGCGCCTCACCGGCGAGCAGCAGTTCTTCCGTCGGCGAGAACTCCGCGGGCAACGAATTCAGCAACGCCAGGTGGCTCGGCGTGCCCTTGAGGAACGTGGGCCGGGCCCCCGCGAGTCCCTCGCCGGGCCGTGAGCGCTCCTCCAGCGCTTCGAGGTGAATGCAGCCACCGGTCAGGAGAGGGACGAACAAGGCCGTAACGGTCATGTCGAAGGCTGCCGAGGAGTGCAGTAGCACCTTTCCACGCGCGCTCGGATAGGCCTCACAGGCCCAGGCCAGATAGTCCGCAAGCGACCGGTGCTCCACCGCGACGCCCTTGGGCACGCCGGTGGAACCGGAGGTGTAGATGACATAGGCCGGATTGGCCGACGAGAGCGGGGCGGTGCGGTCGGTGTCACCAGGATTTGAGTCCGGATATCGGCTCATGTCACCGGCCAGAACACCGGCATCCAGAACCACCGCAGGGCGAACGTCAGCGAGCATGAGTGAAAGACGTTCGGACGGATGCGCCGGGTCCACCGGAAGATACGCCGCCCCGGCCTTGAGCACCGCAAGCAGCGCCACCAGCAGCTCGATCGACCTCGGCAGCACGACGGCGACGACGTCCTCCGGGCCGACGCCCCGCGCGATCAAATGGTGGGCGAGCCGGTTCGCCCGAGCGTTGAGTTCCCCATAGGACAGCGTGGTGTCCTCGAAGAGCACGGCCGGCTTGCCGGGTGTGCGGACCACCTGCTCCTGGAACAACACCGGCAGGCTCGCCCGCGCCGCCGGGGACGCCGTGTCGTTCCACTCCACCAGCAGCCGATGTCGTTCTTCGGCGGTCAGTACGCTGCTCTGTCCGACAAGGCACCCGGGATCGGCGATGACTGATTCCAGGAGTATGCGAAGCCGCACCGCGATGGCCTCGACCGCGTCTCGCTCCATCAGGTCCGGCCGGTACTTCAAGCGCAGATGTAGTTCACGCGCGGGTACCACCGCGAGGCTGAGCGGATAGTGCGTGCCGTCGCTCGCGTTGATGTTCCGTACCCGCAGATCGGATCCCGCCTTCTCCAAGGCCGAGGCATCCAGGGGATAGTTCTCGAACACGGTCGTGGTGTCGAACAGCTCCCGCATCCCCGTCAGATGCTGGATGTCGGCCAGCCCCAGATGCCGGTGCTCCAGCAGCTCCGACTGTTCGTCCTGCAGCCGGGTCAGCAGGTCGGCCCACGTCTCGGTTTCGTGCCAGCGCACGCGTACGGGCAGGGTGTTGATGAACAGCCCCACCATGTCTCCGATGCCTGCGACCTCCGGGCCACGACCGGAGACGACAGAGCCGAAAACCACGTCGTTCCGGCCGAGCAAACGCCCCAGCAGGACTCCCCACACTCCCTGGACAACGGTGTTGAGCGTCAGCCCGTGACCGCGCGCCGTCATCGCCAACGCCGATGTCGACTCTTCCGAGAGCGCGACGGGCAACACTTCCGGGGTCACCGAAGAGTGGGCCCGGTGGGTCGTGGCAAGCAGTGTGGGCTCTTCTGTGCCGGTCAGTGCTGCTTGCCAGGCTTTTTTGGCCGCGTTCCGGTCCTGGGTTGCGAGCCAGGTGAGGTAGTTGCGGTAGGGGATGGGGGGTGGGAGGGCGGTGTCGTCTCCGTCTTGGGAGTAGAGGGCGAAGAGCTCGCGAAAGAGGATGGGGAGTGACCAGCCGTCGAGGAGCAGGTGGTGGTGGGTGAAGACGAGGCGGTGCTGGGTGGGGCCGGTCCGGATGAGGGTGAAGCGCAGGAGCGGGGGGCGGGCCGGGTTGAAGCGTCGGGCGCGGTCCTCGGCCAGCAGCCGGGCCAGTTCCGGCTCTTGATCGCTCCGCTCGCTCAGGTCCACTTCACGCCAGGGCAAGACCACCTCGCGCGGAATCACCTGCACCGGCCGCCCTTCGGAGCGCTGCCGGAACGCCGCCCGCAGGTTCGCGTGCCGGCGAAGCAAACCTTCGGCAGCCGCGCGCAGAGCCCCGGTCTCGAGTGGACCTTCGAGGTCGAAGGTCACTTGAACGGCGTAGGCGTCAGGGGTGCGGCCGTCGTAGACCGCGTGAAAGAGCAGTCCCTCTTGGAGCGGCGAGAGCGGAAGGACGTCCTGCAGTCCCGGCTTCCTCATTCCTGGTCCCCCCACTCCGCTTCCAGCGCGTCAATCTCCGCCTGGTCCAGCGAAACCAGTGGCAGGTCCGAGGGCGTCCAACCGCCTGCTCCGGGTTGGCCGGCGTGAGTGACGAACGCGTCCAGTGCCTGGGCCCACAGCTCGGTGAGCTCGTGCACCTCCTTCTCGGACAGCTCCTGCTCGTTCCACGTCCAGGAGACCACCAGCTCGGGGCCCTCGGCACGGTCTGTGGCCAGGGCGTTGAATTCCAGGTGGTGCGCAGGTGGCAGTGCTGCGTCGGCCGGCTCGAAGAGGGCGTCGGCTTCGTCGGCGACGGCCCACTGTCCGGTGTCCGCCGCGGTGAATCGTCCCAGGTAGTTGAATCCCACCTGCGGTGCGGCCAGGTTCGACAGGCGTGTTCGGGTCTGTGGATTGAGGTAGCGGACGAGCCCGTAGCCGAGTCCGTGGTCCGGGACCGCTCGCAGTTGTTCCTTGACTGTTTTGAGTGCCTGTCCGGCGGCGGATCCTCCGGCGAGCGCCTGTTCGAGGTCGATGTCGCGGAGGTCGACCCGTACGGGGAAGAGACTGGTGAACCAGCCCACTGTGCGCGACACGTCGACACCGGCAACGAACTCGTCCCGGCCATGCCCCTCCACATCGACCAGCAGCGCCGCCCCTGTCTCGCCGCGGCGCTGCTGCCGACCCAGCACAGCAACTGCCAACGCCGTCAGCAGGACGTCGCTGACGTTCGCATGAAACGCGGCGGGTACGTCGCTCAGGAGAGCTGCCGCGCGCTCCGTGGGCACCGTCACCACCAAGGAGCGCGTCCCGCGGCCGTCCCGGGACGGCCGCTCGGCCGGCTCCGCGGTTGGACTGTCGAGAACTTGCTCCCACCACGCTGTCTCGGCGATTCGCTTCGGCTCCTGGGCTTGCTCCACCAGTAGCTCGGCCCATCGGCGGAACGATGTGTGCACGGGAGCCAGGTCCACTGGACGGTCCGCTGCGACGGCAGCCGCCGCGGAGGCCAGATCCGGCAGCAGGATCCGCCAGGACACCCCGTCCACCACGAGATGGTGCAGCACCAGCAACAACCGGCCCGGCCGGGCAGGTCCGGCATCGAACCACACCGCCTGCACCATCACCCCCTCACCAGGGGCAAGCCGCCTACGCGCCTCGCGGGCCTCGAGCGCGACCATCGGGCCCGGTACGTGCCCGTCCCCACGGCTGACGTCGATCCTCCGGATCAGGTCCGCTGCGAGCACGCACCCGCGGGGGCTGCTGTACAGCGACCATTCACCGTCGGCCGACCGCTCCAGGCGAGTCCGCAGCGCATCGTGGTGATCGATGACGGCCTGCAACGCGTCGGTCAACTGCTGCTCGGTCACCTCTGCGGGAACGTTGAGCAGTACCGTCTGGCTGAACCGGTCGAGACCGTGCTCCTGGTCCCGCTCCTGTCCCCGTAGCCAGTGCATGATCGGAGTGGCTGGTATCCGGCCGACACCCAGGTCAGAGGCGTGTGCATGCGCCTCGCTCACGGTGACGACACCGGCCAGACCGGCGGGGGTCTGGTGCTGGAAGACGTCCTTGGCGCTCATGGCCAGCCCGGCGGCGCGAGCCTTGGACACGAGCTGGATGGACATGATGCTGTCGCCGCCCAGCTCGAAGAAGTTGTCCTCGGCGCCCACCTGGGGGAGGCCGAGTACTTGGGCGAAAAGGCCGCAGAGCAATTCCTCCCGCGGCGAGCGAGGAGCACGGGTCCTTGACTTTCCGGCGAGATCGGGTGCGGGCAACGCCGCCCGATTCAGTTTCCCGTTCGGGAGCAGAGGCAGTTCGTCCAACACCACGAACACCGCCGGAACCATGTAGTCCGGCAGGGTGCGCCGAACAAAGCTCCGCAGGCCTGCGGCATCCACGGCCGACCCGGTTGTCGCCACCACGTAGGCCGCGAGACGCCTTCCGGAAGGCTCGTGCTCGTGGACGACAACCACGGCCTGCCGGAGATCGGGATGGCGGGAAAGAGCAGCTTCGATCTCTCCCAGTTCGATCCGGTGGCCCCGGACCTTGACCTGATCGTCGGCCCGGCCCACGAACGCCAGCTCCCCGTCAGGAGTCCAGCGGACCAGGTCGCCGGTGCGGTACATCCGTGAGCCGGCCGGGCCGAACGGGTCCGCCACGAAGCGCTCGGCCGTCAGGCCAGGGCGGTTGACATACCCCCTCGCCACTCCAGCTCCTGCCAGATACAGCTCGCCCACCACACCCGGCGGTACCAGCCGCAAACCGGGCTCCAGCACGTACGCCCGCACCTGGGAGATCGGAGCACCGATCAGGGGTACGGCGTCCGGATCGTCGCCCGCGTACCAGGCCGTCGCATAGACGGTGGCCTCGGTGGGGCCGTAGATGTTCGCGACGCGGCAGCCCGGCAGCGTCGTGCGGACGTCGCGGACGGTGCGGGCCGCGAGCGCTTCGCCCGCCAGGACCACCACGTCGGCCGCGACCTTGAAGTCGTGGGAGAGCAGTTGTGACAGGGCCGACGGCACGGTGCTGATCAAGGTGCCGTTCCACCTGTGGTCCTCGGGGCGCTCGGTCAGGGCGAGTACGTCGCGCACGACCTCGATGGTCCCGCCGGATGCCAGCGGGCCGAACATCTCGAAGACCGAGACGTCGAAGTTCAACGACGTCGAGGCCAGTACCCGGGACAGCTGCCCGGAGCCGAATTCGTCGACGGCCCAGCGCACCAGGTTCGCGGCGCTGCGGTGGGAGACCATCGTGCCCTTCGGCCGGCCGGTTGAGCCCGAGGTGTAGATGACGTAGGCCGGATGGTCCGCAACGGCCCGGTGGCCTTCCCCCGCTTCCAGGTCACCTGTTGCCCTACGGTCGATGTCCTCGCTCGTCCCTGTCCCGTCGAGCACGATCAGCGGTGTGTCCGTGCGGGGCAGGCCGTCGGCGACCGCGCGCGTCGTCAGCCACATCACGGGGCGGGCGTCCGACAGCATGAACGTGATCCGGTCAGCCGGGTACCCCGGGTCCACGGGTAGGTAGGCCGCTCCGGTCTTGAGCACCGCGAGCAGGGCCACCATCATCTCGGCCGAGCGGGGCACGGCGAGGCCGATCAGGTGTTCCGGTGCGGCCCCTCGGCCGATCAGATACCGAGCCAGCTGGTTGGCCCGCGCGTTCAGCTCCGCATAGGACAGTTCGAGGTTCTGGAACACCACGGCCGTCGCGTGCGGTGTGCGGGTCGCCTGAGCCTCGAACAGCTCGGACAGGGTGGCGGCGGGAACTTCCTGGCAGGGGTCGTTCCACTCCCGCAGCAGCCGGTGTCGCTCTTCGGCGGTCACCACGTCGACCTGGTCCAAGGTCTGCCCGGGGTCCGCGGCCATCGCCTCCAGCAGCAGGCGCAGCCGCGTCACCATCGGTTCGACGGAACGCCGGTCGAACAGGTCCGTGCTGTAGTCGATGCTGCATTCCAGGCCGCCCGGAGTCCCGTCGTCCGCCCGGGTTTCCCGGACATTGACGGCCAGGTCCAGCTTGGCGACGCTGACCTCGACCGGCTCGGGTGCGCAGTCGAGCCCAGGGAGCTCCGGCCAGGCCTCCGGGGTGTTCTGGAAGGCCAACATCACCTGGAACAGCGGGTGCCGGGCGAGCGACCTGTCCGGATTGAGCGACTCCACGAGCCGTTCGAACGGCACGTCCTGGTGGGCGTAGGCCGTCAGGTCGGTCTCGCGGACCCGCCTGAGCAGTTCACGGAAACTGGGGTTGCCGGACGTGTCCGTGCGCAGCACCAGCGTGTTGACGAAGAATCCGACCAGTTCGTCCAGCGCTTCGTCCGTGCGGCCGGCGATCGGGCTGCCGATGGGGATGTCCGTTCCCGCGCCCAGACGCGTCAGCAGGGCGGCAACCGCGGCTTGCACCACCATGAACAGGCTGACCTGGTGGTCCTGAGCGAGCGAGATCAGGGCGCGGTGCAGTTCCGGATGGATGCGGAACGCGACCGAGTCCCCGCGATGGCTCGCGACGGCGGGCCGGGGGCGGTCGGTCGGCAGGTGGAGCTGGTCGGGCAGTCCCTCCAGGGTGCTGCGCCAGTAGGCCAACTGCTGGGAGATGACGCTGTCCGGATCGTTCTCGCTGCCGAGTACGTCGTGCTGCCAGAGGGCGTAGTCGGCGTACTGCACCGGCAGAGGCGGCCACGACGGTGCCTGGTCCCCGCACCGCGCGGCGTATGCCACGCCGAGATCACGCGCCAGCGGTGCCAGTGACCAGCCGTCGGCCGCGATGTGATGCACGACGAGGGCCAGCACGTGGTCCTGGGCCCCCACGGCGAAGAGCCAGGCCCGGACCGGGAGCTCGCCAGCGAGGTCGAAGGGGTGGCGGGCCGCCGCGTTCAGCACTACGGCCAGGTCGTTCTCGCTGGTCTGCACGACTTCGAGCGAGGGGCGCAGCAGGGCGTCGACGGTGTCGACGACGTGCTGGCGCGGCATGCCCTGTGCCTCCGGGAACACCGTTCGCAGGCTCTCGTGGCGGCTGAGGACGTCACCCAGCGCTGTTTCGAGGGCTAGTACGTTCACTTCGCCGGACAGCCGCACGTACAGCGGGAGGTTGTACGTCGGGCTCGGTCCTTCCAACTGGTTGAGGAACCACAGCCGGCGCTGTGCGAAGGACAGGGGGACCTCTGCCGGCCGTGCCATCGAGCGCAACGGCACGCGTGCGCGCGTATGCCCGTAAAGCCGCTCGGCGAGACTCGCGACGGTAGGGGCGTCGAAAAGCGTGCGGACGACGAGTTCGACGCCCAATGCCGACCGGATCCGGCTGGTCAGCCGGGTGGCGAGGAGCGAGTGTCCGCCCAGTTCGAAGAAGTTGTCCTCGGCGCCCACTTGGGGGAGGCCGAGTACTTGGGCGAAGAGGTTGCAGAGGAGTTCTTCCTGGGGTGTGCGCGGGGCTCGTGTTGTCGGGGTTGTGCCGGGAGTGGGTGTCGGCAGTGCCGAGCGGTCGAGTTTTCCGTTTGCCAGCAGCGGCAGTTCGTCCAGGGGGACGAATGCCGCCGGGATCATGTAGTCGGGCAGTGTGTGCCGGATGAAGTCGCGCAGGTGTGTGGTGTCGACGGTTGTTCCGGTTGTGGGCACCACGTAGGCCACGAGGCGTTTTCCGGTGGGTTTGTGTTGCCGGGCGACGACGGCGGTTTGTGTGAGGTCGGGGTGGCGGGAGAGGGCGGCTTCGATCTCGCTGGGTTCGATCCGGTGGCCGCGGACTTTGACCTGGTCGTCGGCGCGGCCTGTGAAGGCCAGCTCTCCGTCAGGGGTCCAGCGGACCAGGTCGCCGGTGCGGTACATGCGTGAGCCGGGCGGGCCGAACGGGTCGGCCACGAATCGCTCGGCCGTCAGGCCGGGGCGGTTTACATATCCCCTGGCTACTCCTGTCCCGGCCACGTACAGTTCGCCGACCGCACCCGGCGGCACCAGCCGCAGACCACCGTCCAGCACGTACACCCGCGTATTGGCGATCGGAGCGCCGATGGGTGCTGCCGACGGCCATTCCGAGGCGTGCTCCGGCAGGTGATGCGCGGTCACGACATGCGTTTCGGTGGGCCCGTAGTGGTTGTGCAGCCGCCGCGTCTCCTCATGGAAGAACTGGCGCACAGCGTCCGTGAGAGTCAGTGCTTCGCCGGCCTGTGCGATGTGCCGCAGCGCAGGGAGCCGCCGGCCTTGTTCGACGGCTGCCGCGCACACCGCGTCCACGACCAGGTTCGGGGCGAACAGCTCATTGATCTCGTGCCGCTCCAGCCAGCGGACGAGCTCGTCGGCGTCGCGGCGGACGTCTTCGGCGGTGACCACCAACGAACGACCGGATGTCAGCGCGCCGAGGATTTCCTGTACGGACACGTCGAAGCTGATGGTCGTGAACTGTGCCGTACGACCGCTCTCGCCTTCGCCGATCGGGATAGCTGTCGCTTGCCACGTGAGCAGGTTCATCAGCCCGCGGCAGGACATGGCGACGCCCTTGGGCCTTCCTGTGGAACCCGAGGTGTAGATCACGTAGGCCAGGTGGTGCGGCGAGAGGGGGCAGATGCGGTCGGCGTCAGACAGGTCGGTGCCCGGCCGGCTGCCCACGAGGGACCTGGTGTGTTCGTGGTCGAGCACCATGCGCGGCACAGCGGCGGCAACCTTGGCCTCGACCGTGGATGCCGTCAGCACCAGCGCCGCCCCTGCGTCCTCGAGGAGGAAGGAGATGCGCTCGGCCGGGTGCTCCGGATCCAGCGGCAGGTAGGCCGCCCCCGCCTTGAGCACCGCGACTATCGCCACCAGCAGTTCGCCGGGCTCGGGCAGCAGAAGGGCGACGATCTTCTCGGGGCCGATTCCCCGTCGGACCAGCTCCCGCGCAAGCCGGTTGGCTCGCGCGTTGAGTTCCGCATAGGACACCACGGTGTCGGGATGGGCGGTCAGCCCGGTGTCCTGCGGGGACGACCGTACGGTGGCCGGGAGGACCAACGCGGTCTTCTCCGGAGTTCGAGCGGCCTGCGCCTGCAGCAACTCCGGCAGGCTCACGGGCGGTACGGGCTGGGCCGTGTCGTTCCATTCGACCAGGAGCCGGTGTCGCTCCTCGGCGGTCAGGACGTCGCTCTGCCCGAGGGGCCGTCCGGGATCGGCGGCCACAGCTTCGAACAGCTGGTTGAGTCGTGCCGCGATCGTCTCGGCCGCGTCCGGCGTGAACAGGTCCGGCCGGTAGCCGAGCGTGAAGCGCAGGCTCTTGCCCGGGAACGCGATGAGGGTCAGCGGGTAGTGCGTCGCGTCATGGGCGGTCAGGCCGGTCACTTCGACGTCCGCCAGGGCCGCCTGAACGGCATCGGTGTCGAGGGGGTAGTTCTCGAACACCGTGGTGGTGTCGAACAGCTCGCGCATCCCCGCGATGTGCTGGATCTCGGCCAGTCCCAGGTGCTGATGCTGCAGCAGCTTCGACTGTTCGTCCTGCAGCCGCGCCAGCATGTCCGACCACGACTCGGATTCGTCCCAGCGCACGCGTACGGGCAAGGTGTTGATGAACAGACCCACCATGGTCTCGACGCCGGAGATCTCCGGAGTGCGACCGGAGACGGTGGCTCCGAAGACCACGTCGTGCCGGTTCAGCGCACGCCCCAGCAGAACTCCCCAGACGCCCTGGACCAGGGTGTTGAGCGTCAGTCCGTGACCGCGCGCCACCTCCGTCAGCGCCGAGGTCACCCCCTCCGACAGTTCCCACGCGATCTCCTCGGGAGGTGTCACCGTGCTGCCGGCGCCCGCCGGGGCCAGCAACGTCGCCTCCTCCACCCCCGCCAGCGCCTCCCGCCAGGCTTCCTCGGCCGCGCCCCGGTCCTGACTCGCCAGCCAGGCCAGGTAGTTCCGGTACGGCACGACGGCCGGCAGCCCGGTGTCGTCCCCGCGCTGGGAGTAGAGAGTGAACAGTTCCTGGACGAGGTTGGGCAGCGACCACCCGTCGATCAGGAGGTGGTGGCTCAGGAACACCAGGCAGTACCGCTCGGAGGCGAGCCGGATCAGAGTGAAGCGCAGCAACGGCGGGCGAGCCGGATCGAATCGCCTGGTCCGGTCCTCGTCCACCACCCGGGCCAGCTCCTGCTCCTTGTCCTGCTCCTGCTCCGGTGTCTGCTCCTGGCCGTCACCGCCGGTCAGATCCACCTCACGCCACGGCAACTCCGCCTCGCGCGGGATCACCTGCAGCAACTGGTCCGCGCCCTGCTGCCAGAATCCCGCCCGCAGGTTCGGGTGCCGGTGCAGCAGCGTCGCCACCGCGGCCCGCAGCGCTGCGGCGTCGACACGTCCGTGGAGCTCGAAGACCAGCTGGACGGTGTAGACGTCGGGCGTCTGCCGGTCGAAGAGCGAGTGGAAGAGCAGTCCCTCCTGGAGCGGCGAGGACGGAAGAACCTCCTGCAGATCCGACGGCTCACCCCACACCTCCGCCAGCCGTTCGCGCTGGTTCTGCGTCAGGGTGATCAGCGGCAGCCCGGGGGCCGTTCCGCCTTCCTCGACGTCGGTTGCGGTGGCGGCCCCGGCCAGGGCCGCCACGGTCTGGTGCAGGAACACGTCGCGAGGGGTGATGGCCAGGCCTGCTTCGCGTGCCCGGGACACCAGCTGAATGGACACGATGCTGTCGCCGCCGAGAGCGAAGAAATTGTCGTCGGCGCCGACCTCTGTCACGCCCAGCAGCTCGGCGAACAGGTCGCACAGGAGCCGTTCCCGCGGTGTATGCGGCGGGCGCCCCCCGGGCGCGCGAGTCACCTCGGGCGCGGGGAGTCCCGCGCGGTCCAGCTTGCCGCTGGGCAGCAAGGGCAGCTCTTCCAGCAGCACGAATGCGGCCGGGACCATGTAGTCCGGCAACAGGCCCTGCGCGTGTTCCCGTAGCCTCGCGGCATCCAGAACGGAACCGGCCACCGGTACCACGTAGGCCACGAGCCGCTGCCCGGACGGCCCGTCCTCCCGGAGTGTCACCGAGGCCCGGGCCACACCGGGATGCTGCGTCAGCACCGCCTCGATCTCACCGGGCTCGATGCGGAAGCCCCGGACCTTCACCTGGTCGTCCGTCCGGCCCAGGAACTCCAGCGTTCCGTCCTCATGGCGGCGTGCCAGGTCCCCCGTGCGGTACATGCGCGAACCCGCCGGACCGAAAGGATCGGCCACGAACCGCAGCGCCGTCGTTCCGGGCCGGTTCACGTACCCCCGGGCCAGTCCCCGTCCCGTCAGGTACAGCTCACCCACCACACCCGGCGGAACCAGCTGCAGGGCATCGTCCAGCACATGGACCCGTGTGTTCCAGATCGGCGTGCCGATGGACACCGTGCCGGCGAAGTCCGGCGGGCAGGCCCAGGCAGTGACGTCGACCGCGGCCTCGGTCGGTCCGTAGAGGTTGTACAGCGGCGCGGCCAGCGTGTGCTGGAACCGCGTGATCAGTTCGGGCGGCAGTGCCTCACCACTGCAGAACACCCGGCGCAGCGTCCGGCAGTCCTTCGCGGTCGGCGTTTCCAGAAAGGCGCGCAGCATCGACGGAACGAAATGGACAGTGGTCACTCGTGCGGTACGGATCAGGTCGGCAAGACCGACGGGGTCCTTGTGGCCCTCGGGCTGCGCCACCACCAGGGTCGCCCCTTCGAGCAGGGGCCAGAAGAACTCCCAGACCGAGACGTCGAAAGTGAAGGGCGTCTTCTGCAGGACGCGGTCGGTCGCGTCGAGGCGGTACTCGGCCTGCATCCAGTGGAGCCGGTTCACGATCGCGCTGTGCGGGACCGCGACGCCCTTGGGCTTTCCGGTGGAGCCGGAGGTGTAGATGACATAGGCCGGGTGGAGCGGGGCGGGCCTGCCCGTACGGGCAGGGTCGGTGTTCGGGAAGGCGTCCAAGGCGCCTGTCGCGTCGAGCTCGTCCAGTGCTGAGCCATGCGCGTGCGGCGGCAGTACGGGCTCGCCCCCGGCGGCGGTCAGGACGGCCACTGGTCGCGCGTCCTCGAGCATGAACACGGTCCGCTCGGCAGGCTGGGCCGGGTCGACGGGCAGGTAGGCGGCGCCGGTCTTGAGCACCGCCAACAGCGCCACGACCAGCTCTGTCGAACGCGGCAGGGCGACGGCCACGACGCGTTCGGGGCCGGCGCCCCGTGCGATCAGGAAGTGCGCGAGCCTGTTCGCCCGGGCATTGAGCTCCGCGTAGGTCAGCTCGATGCCCTCGAAGACCAGAGCAAGGGCCTGCGGGCTGTGTGCGGCCCGCGTCTCGAACAGGGTCGGCAGGTCGGACTCCGGCACCGGACGCGCGGTGTCGTTCCACTTCACCAGCAGGTGCTCGCGCTCCTCCTGGCTGCTGATCTCGATCCGGCTGATCGGCTGGTCGGGGTCGGCCACCACGGCTTCCAGGAGCCGTTGGTACCTGCTGACGAGGGCCCGCACGGAGGGAGCGTCGAACAGGTCGGTGCTGTACTCGACGAGGCCGTCGATGCCGAGGATGACGCTGCTTCCGGTGCCGTCTCCGGCTCGGCGCTCGGTGAGCTCGATGGTCAGGTCGAACTTGGTCGTACCGGTCCGTACACCCTCGGCCTCGGCCCGCAGACCCGGGAGCTCGAGATCGGGCTCGGCGGTGTTGTGGAAGGCCAGCGTGACCTGGAAGAGCGGGTGATAGGAGAGCGAGCGTGCGGGCCGCAGGTCTTCCACCAGGCGTTCGAACGGCAGGTCCTGATGGGCGTAGGCGGCCAGGTCGGTCTCCCGGACCCGCTCCAGCAGTTCCCGGAAACTCGGGTTCCCGGAGGTGTCGGTGCGCAGCACCAAGGTGTTGACGAAGAACCCGATGAGGTTGTCCAGGCTCTCGTCCGTGCGCCCGGCGATCGGGGAGCCGATCGGGATGTCCGTGCCCGCACCCAGTCGGGTCAGCAGGGCGGCCAAGGCCGCTTGCGCAACCATGAAGACGCTTGCCTGGTTCCGCTGCGCGAGGTCGACGAGCCCGCGGTGCAGCTCTGCGCCGAGCGTGAAGCTGTGGTTGGCGCCTCGGTGGCTGGCCACCGCCGGGCGCGGGCGGTCGGTGGGCAGTTCAAGGCGGTCGGGGAGTCCTGCCAGGGCATTCCGCCAGTACGAGAGCTGCTGCGATGCCAGGCCGGCCGCGTCGTCTTCCCCCGCCTTCCCCTCCGCGCTGCTGTCGGCTCCTTCACCTCCATCGGCTCCTTCGTCACCGAGGAGCTCGCGCTGCCACAGCGTGTAGTCGGCATACTGCACCGGCAGCGGCGACCACGCGGGTGCGGTGCCGGTGACCCGGGCGCGATAGGCGGTGCTCAGATCCCTGGCCAGGGGCGTCAGCGACCATCCGTCACCTGTGATGTGGTGCATGACGAGGACGAGCATGTGTTCCCGCGGACCGAGGGTGAACAGCGTGGCACGCAGCAGCAGCTCGGAGGCCAGGTCGAACTCGTACCGGACTGCTTCGGCGATCCTCTCCGCCAGCTTCACCTCGTCGGCCGCCGCCACCTCGGAGACCCGCAGCACCGGAAGCGCGGCTGCGGCATCGAGGACCAGTTGGTACGGCCGCCCGGAGTGCTCGGGGAACGTGGTGCGCAGGCTCTCGTGCCGGGCTACCACGTCGGCCAGTGCCGCGGTGAGGGCATGTCGGTCCACGTCGCCCGACAGCCGCACGGCCAGTGGAATGTTGTACGTCGCGCTGGGGCCCTCCAGCCGGTGCAGGAACCACAGCCGACGCTGAGCGAAGGACAAGGGAATCTCTTCGGGCCGGGCCACGGGGCGCAGCGCAGGCCGGGCCGGTCGTGCCGTGGTCAGCCGCTCGGCGAGGCCGGCGACGGTCGGTGTCTCGAAGAGCCGGCGGACCGAGAGCTCGACGCCGAGTTCCGACCTGACCCTGCTGGTCAGGCGGGTGGCCAGCAGGGAGTGCCCGCCGAGGTCGAAGAAGCTGTCGTCGATGCCCACGGCGGACAGACCGAGGATGTCCGCGAACAGTCCGCACAGAAGCTCTTCCTGGGCGGTCCGCGGGGCACGACCGGTCGACGCCGCACCGAAGTCCGGAGCGGGCAGGGCCGCGCGGTCGAGCTTGCCGTTGACGGTCAACGGCAGGCGGTCGAGCACGACGACGGCGGCCGGCTGCATGTAGTCCGGCAGCCGGTCCCGCAGGTACGAGCGCAGATCGGTGACCAGTGCGCCGGTCCGTCGGCCGGCGTCGGGGTCGTTCGTGTAGGCCGAGAGCTCCCTGTGCTCAGTGGCGGGGGATGAATAGGCGTCCACGGGCGTGGTGGACGCGATCCGCGCGGAGTCGGCGAAGACGATGTCGAGGCTGCCTGGGTCTTCGGCATTCGACCAGGTCACGGCCACCCAGTAGCCGAGTTCCGTGCCGAGTTCGTGGAAGGCTTCGGGGTCGGGGCCCTCGGTGTCGCCGGGGTCGCTCGGGAGCTGGTCGGTCTCGAGGCTCTCGTGGAAGTCGCCGTCGTCGTCCAGCCTGCGCATCGTGGCGAGCTCGCCGGACAGGCGGGCGTTGGGCACTCCGGTGAGCCGCAGCGTTCCGGGGTGCCGGGCGGACAACTGCTCGCGCAGCTCCCGCAGTCCGTCGACATCCTGTCCCCAGCGCAGGCGTTGCGCCTCGCTCAGCGCGAGGGGCGCCTCGGGCTGTTTGCGGAGGACCACGTCATAGCGGTGCCGGGTGAGCTCATTGTGGTGCTGACCGCGTTTGACGCGGAGATCGACACGCAGCTCGACGCCATCGGCGGCGATGGTGCGTGGCAGCGCCGTGAAGAACTCCGGGTCGATCAGCAGTTCCTTGTCCCGGGCCATGTTCTGCTCGACGGCGCGGCGGATGTGGGCCGCGTCCTTGGCGAGGGCGCGGGAGCGAACCTCGACGGCGGTGTGGAAGCACCGCTGGAGGCGAAGGTTGCGGATGTCGCCGACGAAAACGGCCCCGCCGGGGACCACGACTTCCACGGCTTTGCGCAGTACTTCGACCAGATAGCGGGCGTTGGGGAAGTACTGCACCACCGAATTGATGATCACGGTGTCGAAGAACCCGGTCGGCACGCTGTCGAAGTCGTGTGCCGGCTGGTGCCGCAGCGTCACTCGACCGGCCAACTCGGGGGCGCGGTCGACCTGTGCCCGCAAAGCATCGACGGCCGAGGCGGAGAAATCGGTCGCCCAGTACTCCTCGCACCGCGGGGCGATCGGTCCCAGAAGCAACCCGGTGCCAACGCCGATCTCCAGCACGCGTCGCGGCCGCAGCGAAAGGATCCGCTCGACCGTGGCAGCACGCCATTCCCGCATTTCCGTCAGGGGGATGGGCTGCCCGTCGTAGCTGCTGTTCCACCCGGTGAAGTTCGACCCGGCCGGCTGTGCGGCGGCGTCTTCGTAGAGCGAGTCGTAGATCGACTGCCATTCCCCGACCTGCTGTGCTTCGGCGACTGCCTGGGCAGGCGCCGCTGCCTGTGTCCCTTCCCGTGCCTCGATGTCCGCCTCGGAACGCGTCTGCGTCCACATCGGTTCGCTGTCCGCCGGTCCGGCTGTTGCCACCGGCACCGCGTAGGCGACGAGACGCTGGTCTCCCGGCCGGTGTTCATGGGCGACGACAGCGGCCTGGGCGAGGCCGGGGTGCTGGGACAGCACGGCCTCGACCTCACCCGGCTCGATCCGGAAACCCCGGATCTTCGCCTGGTCGTCGGCCCGGCCCACGAAATCAAGGACCCCGTCGGAACGCCTCCGGGCCAGATCACCCGTGCGGTACATACGGGAGCCCGCCGGGCCGAAGGGATCGGCGACGAACCGCTCTGCGGTCAGGGCCGGCCGGCCGAAGTAACCGCGTGCCAGACCGGCCCCTGCGATGTAGAGCTCGCCCACCACACCGACCGGAAGCGGCCGCAGGCCACTGTCGAGCACGTACAGCCGCATGCCGTCCATGGCACGGCCGATGGGCACGCTCCGCGACACGCGGTCCGGCGCCCGTGTGGGGTGGTGCGCGGCGAAGGTGGTGGTCTCGGTGGGGCCGTAACCGTTGACGACCACGGTCTGCGGGCAGTGATCCAGCACCCGTCGGACTGCCGCGGCCGGGACGACATCGCCTCCCGTCCACACGGCCCGGACGCCGGCGAAGCTGCCGGGGGACTCTTCTGCCATCACCTGGAAGAGGCCCGCGGTCAGCCACAGGCCCGTGATGCTTCCGCCGGCGACGAGGCGCGCGAGAGTCCAGGTGTCCAGCTCACCGGGCGGTGCCACGACGATCTGGCCGCCGTTGAGCAGAGGAACCCACATCTCGTACGTCGACGCGTCGAACGCATGCGGAGAATGCAGAAGTACCCGCTCATGGTCACCGCCGCGCCAGCACCGGTCGGAAGCAAGGCTCAGTACGTCCCGGTGGGTTACGGCCACGCCCTTCGGCGCACCGAGCGACCCGGAGGTGTACATGATGTACGCCAGCTGGTCCGGGTGACCGTCCACGGCGGGATCGCTGTCGTCCTCGTCGGCGAGGAGCCGATCGTCGTCGACGACGATGACCCGTGCGTCATGCGGGAATGCGTGGTTCTCTGCGGCCCGGGCCACCTGGGTGGCCCGGTCGGTGAGCAACACCTTGGCCTCGGTCTCGGCCATGATGGCCTGTTTCCGTGCGGCCGGGTAGCTGTGGTGCAGCGGCACATGGACGCCGCCGGTCTTCAGGACCGCCAGGATGGCCACCACCAGGTCGGCCGAACGCCGGAGCTGAAAGGCCACCCGGGCTTCGGGTCCCACCCCTGCGTCGATCAGCCGGTGTGCGAGGCGGTTGGCCCGGGCGTCCAGTTCCCGGTAAGTCAGTTCCTCGTCGTCCGACCGGACGGCCGGTGCGTCCGGGGTGCGGGCCACTTGCTCGGCGAACCGGTGCTGGATGGTGCCTGTGCCTGTGCCTGTGCCTGTGCCTGTGCCGGTGGCGGTGGCGGTGGCGCCGGCCGCGGGCCTCGTGTTCGTCGTGTCGTTCCATGCCGCGAGCTGATGGTGCTCCTGCGGTGAGAGCAACTCCATCGCGCCGACCGGCTGGTCGGCGTCGGCCTCCAGGATCCGCAGGAAGCGCTGGTGGTGAGCTGCGAGCTCATCATCTCCGTACAGTGCGGGGTTGGCGTCGAAATCGATCCGCGGCCCTTGTTCCTTCGCCCGCTGATAAACGGTGATCGACAGGTCTTCCACCTGGCCTGCCGAAAGGGTGTGGGATGTCGCGGGGGAGTCACCGAAGCGAAGGCCGTAATCGAAGGGCATGATATTGACGACCGGGCCGAACAGTTTCCGGTCGTCGCGGAACAGATCCAGATCCCGGCGTAGGTCCTCGTACCGGTAGCGCTGGTGCCGGAGTACGGAAAAGACTTCCTGCGACGCCTGCTGAACGAGGTCGGAGAATACGGTATCCGGCCGCACTTCCAGGCGTAGTGGCAGCACGTTCGACACCATTCCCGGTATCTTCCGGGAAAGGGCCGTGTCGCGGCCCGTGACGCCGAGGCCGACCGTGACGTCGCGTGCGCCTGTCATGCGATGCAGATAGGCGGCCGTGGAGGCGACGACGACCGAGGGCCAGGTCGTCCGCGCGCCACGAGCCACTGCCCGCAACCGGTCCATGCCCGACACGGGAAGCCGGGCCGTCGCCCGCCGCACGCTGTGGGACGTGGGGGAGAACCTGCCGGCGAGGGCCGCCGGTTCGGGCAGATCGGCGAATCGTCCGGTCCAGTACTCACGGTCCTGAGTGAACTGGTGGGACGCCCGGTACGTGCGTTCTTCCTCCAGGAGAAGACGCAAGGGACCGAATGTCTCGTCATCGACCGGCAGGCCGCCTGACAGCGCGTTGTAGATGTCGCAGAGCCGTCGGATGACGAGGGCTGCTCCGAAGCCGTCCATGACGATGTGGTGGACACGCTGGTACCAGAAGAACCTGTCGGGGGCCGCTGTGAACAGGGCGCAGGTGTAGAGCGGGGCGGAGGCCAGGTCGAGCGGTCGGGTCAGGTCGGTCTCCATCCAGGCCAGGGCGGCTCGGCGTGGATCCGGCTCCGCGCTGACGTCGATGAGCGGTACGGTCAGGTCGGCCGGCGGGGTGACGATCTGCCAGGGCCCGGTGCTGTCGGTGACAAAGCGGACCTGAAGAGCTTCCGCTTCCGCGATGGCTCGCCGGGCTGATTCCTGCAGCAACGCAGTGTTCACCGGACCGTGGATTTCCAGGTATTCCCCGAGAATGTAGGTCGGGTTCTCCGGGGCCAGCTGCTGGGCATACCAGATGCCGGTCTGAGCTGCCGATAAAGGAAGACGGGCGTCCCGAGAATTGAACATGTTCTCCCCGTGGGGTCCGGTGACCGATGCAGCCGACATCGGTGGGCCTGATGGGCGCGAATCACCAGAGGTGACGAGGCGGGATGAGAATCCTGCAGGGTGTCGCGCCGAGGGAATGGTCATTTCCGGCCCAGGCCGATCTGCCGATTGTTGAGGGTGAGACGGGATGGTGTCAACGGGCCAACATCGGCCAACACTCGGGGCGTCAAACGCCCTTGGAGTTGACCGTCAACGGCCACGGAAGCGACCGGTTTCGTGCCCGGTACGCAGTCAGAATGGAGCGACTCGCCGAAGGCAGGCCATTACGCGGCCACGGTCGCGCGGTGTGCGCGTCTGGGTTCTTCCTGCGCCGACCCCCTGGAAGAAGTCCCGCGCCCAGGACACCCGCGGCATGCCGCCCGGTCCACCAACGCCGGCTCACAGAGCACCATCGCTGCTTCCCTTCAGCCCTCTCACTGGCACAGCTGTTCCAGAGGACCACAGCAGCGGGACGGGTCGCTCCTGACATCTATCAGGGTGCGCCGGGTGTGAGGTGTGGTGTGCCGGGTTCGCGGGCACGTCCCCCGGCCGCCCGGGCAACCGGTCCGCGCGCCGCCTCCCCTCGGAGTGCGCCGAAGAGCGTGTTGTCGGCCCTACGCATGACCGTGCGGCGGCCCTCGCCGCCACGCTCTACGCCTGCACACTGCTGCACCCGTTCGCGGCCGCCCTTGTCCGCGCCGCAGCCCGGTCGGTCTGGTCGCCGAAGCGACCGTGTGCGGGCTGCTCCAGACCATGGCCCGGGGAGACAACCTCGTCCTCGAACCTGCGAAGCGCACCGGCCGGGCTGAGGGATGGGCGTCCCCGGCCTTCTCCACCAGTGAAGGGAGGGGGGTGGTCAGCCGGCCGTGCGGGCCTCGGCCATCAAAGCCGTCACCCCGTGACGGGGACGGTAGCCGAGTACCGCGCGCGCCCGCGCCGACACGTACACCCGGTCGATCGACGTCGGCAACGCCCATCCGTGCCGACCGAACCCAGCTGCTACCTCAGGGGCCCGCCGCGTGATGAGCGCGGCCGGATCGTGCCGCAACTGCCCACGGTCCTCGACCCGCCACGGATACGGACCGGCGATGTTCAGCACCCCGGCCGCCTCGTGGGGGCCCAGGACGGCGAGCAGGTGAGCCTCTGTCACATCGGCTATGTCCACACCCCGGTAGAGCCGGTGCCGGGCCTGGACCGCCGGCGGTTCGGGGAAACACCGGGCGATGCGCAGACACACCGTG
This sequence comes from Streptomyces purpurascens, assembly GCF_045040895.1. Classification (NCBI taxonomy): domain Bacteria; kingdom Bacillati; phylum Actinomycetota; class Actinomycetes; order Kitasatosporales; family Streptomycetaceae; genus Streptomyces; species Streptomyces purpurascens. The sequence continues at coordinate 9,043,032 of NZ_CP108341.1, forward strand.
CTCATCGCGCCCGCCGCGGAGAGCACCAGGTCCTCGGCCGCGAGTTTCGTCTCGTCGTAGATATCGCGCGGCCGGCAGGCGACGTCCTCGGTGACCCAGACCGCCTCGTCCACCGGCTCCAGCGCGTACCCGTACACCGAGGTCGAGCTGGTGTAGACGAAACGGCGCACCCCCGCGGCCGACGACGCGTCCAGCAGGTCCCGGGTCGCCCCGACGTTGATCTCACGGAACTCCTCGTCCGGGCGTACACCGACGTGAGGCGCGTGCAGGGCCGCTGTGTGGACGACCGCCTCGGCCCCGGACAGTGCGCGGCTCCACGCCGCAGGGTCGCGCAGGTCCGCCACCACGGACGTGTCGGGCGACGGCAGTCGATCGACACCGACGACCGAGCATCCCGCAGCCCTGAGGGTGCGCGCGATCGCCGAGCCGACCAATCCCGCGGCCCCGGTCACCACGACATGCCTCGACTGCTGCGACATGAACACCCTCCCTGGGCGAGCTGGACGGCACGGCACACCGCCTTGAGCGTAAAACCTTCTGGTGGCTGGGATCTGGGAGCTGGGGCCCGTTCGGTCCCACGGAGACGGTGATGGTCGCGCTGCTGGGGGCGGCAGACGTCCTGTTCCGGCCTTCCTTGATCACCGCGTGTGGTGCAGTGCTGACCGGTTGTCAGTGCCTGCTGTCACCATGGGCGGTCCTGGTCATTCGCTTCGAGGGGGAGGCTTGTATGCCTTGGGTACGGGACTACGTGCGCTCTGATGGGACGCCGGTGAGGGGGCACTCGCGGTGGGCCCCGGGCGCCAGACGGGAGATGACAGTCTTGGCCTTGTTCGCGTTAGCCGTCATGGCGTTGGGCAACGGCAGCGGCAACGTGTCGGCGGGGCGTGGAGGTGCGGCTCCGCGGTCGCAGTCGACGGTGGAGTATCCGATCCGGTTCGACGACGCCCCGCCGTCACGGATTCAACAGCCGCGGCCCACGGTGTCGTACCCGGTCCGGTTCCCGGAGACGGAGGGGAACCGGTGACGCGTCGGCGGCCGGCGACGCGTCGGCGTACGCGGCGCACAAGCAAGCGGCGGCAGCAGCGGGATGCTCAGCTGATCGCGTTTGCTGTGGTGGCGACGGCGGCCATCGGCCTGGTGGTGATGGTGGTCAACTGGCTGCTGTCCCACTGGTGGGTGCTCCTGGTCGCCCTGGTGCTCGCCGTGCTCGCGGGCGTCGGCTTGCTCTGCAAACGGCAGCAGCAGGCCCGCTGGGATGCCGTCCGTGCGCAAGGTCTGCGCTACGGGCTGCCCGACCTGGACGTGCTGCATCACGCCAAGTTCGAGGAGGCGATACGGGACCTGATGCGCCGGGACGGCTGCCGGGACGCCCAGCGGGTCGGCGGGGGCGGCGACCTGGGCGCGGACGTGAAGGCCACGGACCCGCTCGGGCGGCGCTGGGTGATCCAGTGCAAGCACCGCCGCCACGGCGTCCGAGGATCGGCGGTGGGCACGCCGGATCTGCAGGTCCTCAACGGGACGGCCCGGCCGGTGCACGGGGCGGACGTCGCAGTGATCGTGACGAACGGCCGGGTGACTGCGCCGGCGGTGGACTTCGCCAAGCAACAGCGGCTGCACGTGGTGGACCGCCAGACGCTGGCTGTGTGGGCGTCGGGCTCACGGCCACTGTGGGAGTTGCTACGGGCCGTTCCACCCCCCAGGCGGCCAACGTCACCTTCCCACCCGTCCTCGTCGGCGTAGGTACGGAGCGGCAGCCGCGCGCCGGCCGCGGAATCGCGCAGTTCCTCGAGGCAGCGGGCCGGCGGCACGCGCAGCGTCGGCGGCGTCGCGAGGAAGCACTCCCGGCATCGGTCGAGCCAACGGGGGCCGTGGTCCGGCTCGTGGATCACACCGCTGGTGCGGGACGACTGGCCCGGAGGGAGGCCGAGGCGACGCCCAGTTTGCGGGCGGCCTCCTCGGAGTGAAGATTGAGCGTTTCTCAGCGAAGGCTGGTGACCGGAGGGCCCTGTCCCAGGCCCCGACGGATCGCGGTCTCCACGGGTGAGTACGCGCCGTCGGCCCGCTCCAGTTCGTACGGCGCGGCCGGCATCAGCGGCGGCTGGGCCATGAAGCGCGGTCGCACCCCATGGTGCGGTTGCGCCGCGTGCACCAGGAACGGATGGCACAGGAAGACGTCGCCCGGGGATCCGGTGGCGAGGGCGAGTGGCCGGTGGTCGGACGCCGTCACCAGATCGGGCGTGAGGGTCAGCCCGCTCGCCCCGTCCTCCCCGTACTTCTCCAACACCTTTGGCGCGTCGAGGTGTGAGCCGACTCGGATCCGGGTCGGGGCGTCCTCCTCACCGACCTCGCTGAACAGGAACAGCATCAGCAGCGCCCGGCCCCGGGAGCGCAGATTTGTGAAGTACCAGCTCTCGCCCTCCGGTAGATAGCTCCCCTCGATGTGCCAGCCCGCGTCGCCCGGTTCCTCCTCGTGCGGGAAGCGCAGCGGGAAGGTGCCCAGCGAGTAGCGCGGCTCCCAGCGTCCCGCGCCGACGAGCAGGTCGTACGCGCGGTGCAGGGCCGGGGAGTTGGGTGCGGCGGCAAACGGCCCCTGCGCCATGCCGGCCACCCAGCGCACGGGCTGCGTCCAGGTCGCTTGATCGTCCGGGTCGCAGCCCGTCTCTCGCCACAGCAGCCGCGCGCAGTCCGCGGCCACGCGCGGCGCGACAGCGCCCTCCAACTTCACGAAGCCGTCGTGGAGGAAGCGGGATACCAAGGTCGTGTCATCCATGCCCCCAGCGTGCGGCGACGTAGGTCCCGCTCACCCGACATTCCCCGTACCGCCTTTGTCGGGTGTTCACCGAGCCGCTTCTGCCGATCAAGGAAGCGGAGAACGGGTGCGCTGGCCCATGCGGACGACCGGGATGCCTTCGTCACTGGAACGCCGGCGCCAACCCGTCCGACGGCTGTAACACGGGCGCCGAGGTCCTGATCTCCGAGGCCGTCGCCCCCCTGTGGTCGGCCCTGACTGCCGTCTGACGGGTGGGAGCTGGGGCATGTTCGGGCGGAGGTTCCTGAACCCCGGCGAACCCGGGCGGGGGTGAGCTTCCCGAGCCCAGCCGGCCTTTCCGAGGGGCGGAGGAGATCCGCGGCCAGTGGCCGGGCGAGGCGGAGCTGGAAGATCAGTCGCGAGACACCCGCTCAGCCCAGCACCCGCCCAAGGAAGCCGCGCAGGTAACCCGCGACGACGTCCAGGTGGCTCTCCAGCAGGAAGTGACCGCCGTTGACCAGGTGCACCTCCGCGTCCTTTGCGTCGCGGGCGAAGGCCCGCGCGCCGGCCGGGCCGAAGATTTCGTCGTTGCGGCCCCAGACGGCGAGCACCGGCACCTCGCTGGTGCGCAGGAATTCGTGCAGCAGCGGGTAGAGCGGACGATTGTTCTGATAGTCGCGGAACAGTGCCAGCTGGACCTCGTCGTTGCCCTCGCGGGAGACGAGAGCGAAGTCGTGCTCCCAGGTGTCCGGGCTGACCAGGCTCGGGTCGGGCACGCCGTGCACGTACTGCCAGCGGATGGCGTCGACGCTCAGCGCGGCGCGGACGGCTGGTTCGGTGTCGGGACCGGGGTTCGCCCCGTAGGCCCAGACGTCGGTCCAGAACGACTCGACGAAACCGTCCTCGTAGCCGTTGCCGTTCTGGGTGACGAGGGCGGAGATCCGTTCGGGGTGCTTGAGCGCGAGGCGCCATCCGATGGGGGCGCCGTAGTCCTGGACGTAGAGGGCGTAGCGGTCCAGGCCCAGTTGGTCGAGCAGTCCGGAGGTGAGTTCGGCGAGGGCGTCGAAGGTGTAGGTGAACTCCCCTACGCGGGGGGCGTCGGAGTGGCCGAAGCCGAGGTGGTCCGGCGCGATGACGTGGTAGTCGTCGGCCAGCAGCGGGATCAGCTCGCGGAACATGAACGAGCTGGTCGGGTAGCCGTGCAGCAGGACGATCGCGGGGGCGTCGGCGGGGCCGGCTTCGCGGTAGAAGATCTCGTAGCCGTCGACGGTGGCGGTCCGGTGGTGTATCGAGCTCATGTCTAACCCCTTTGAGTCTTTGATCCGGTTAGCCACTCGTCATGCAAGCACGGCATGGACTAACCTGTCAAATGACTCGATCTGGTTAGAGGGAGAGCGGTACCCGATGGACACGCTGCTGGACCTGCTCAACAGCAGGCCACTGGTCAACGGCGAGGAACAGGACGCGCTCGGCGACCCGGCCGGAGGTAGACGCTGGGCGCGGGAGCACGGCGGCGACGGCAGCCTCGCGGAACTGGCGCTGCTGCGCGAGGCGCGGGACATCCTGCGGGACGTAGTGCGCGGAGAATGCTCGCCCGCCGCGTTGAGCCCGCTGCTCGAAGGGGTCCACCAGATCCCGGAGATCACTTCGGATGGTCTTCAGTGGACAGTCAAGACTCCGCCGCACACCCGGCTGGCCGTCGAGGTGGTTCTCGCCTGGGCCGCCACCGAGGAGCAGCTGCCCGGTCGGCTACGCCCCTGCGCCAACGACGAGTGCCAGTTGTTCCTGCTCGACCGCAGCCGCGCCAACCGCGCCCGCTGGTGCTCGATGGCTGTCTGCGGCAACCGCGAAAAGGCACGCCGCCACTACAAACGCACCCGCTGAGCTTGGTCTTGGCCGGCGCCGCTGGCGGGTGTGTGTGGGACGGGCAGGCCGTTAACGAGCGCCTCGCTGCGCAGCCCCACCCACACGCCCGCGGCCATCAGCTCCGACGTGCAGCTCTGCCCACTCCAGCCGGGTCACCTGTCCCGGTGGCGTCGACTCGCCTGCGAGTGGGTATCCGACGCCTGCGTCGGATATTCCTCACCGGCTGCGTACGCAGATAAGAGGTCCTGACAAAGGGATCGAACGTGCCGGTGCGATTGCCTTGTTCAGGTACTGCTCAGCATCATGGCCCACAGACTCAACAGTCCGAGCGACGGTCCAATAGACGTCAATCGCCAACGATCGTAAATCGATCTTTTTTGGGCCGCTCCCAGAGATGCTGGGAGCCAAAAAACAATGTCAGCATGGAGTTTCAAGCCACACATCCGATGCCTGGATGAACTCGACGACTGGTTAGCCGGGGTTGAGGCGAAGAGGACGAGCGGCGGATCGGGGCGAGGGAGAGTTGCCAGATCCGGGGTGAAAGTCGCTCGCGCCTGGGTGCCGCTTCTGATGTTGTGAGCGGCACGAGGTACTCGGGACTCGAGGGGCGGGCTGTGACGGACGACGGATGCATCTTTTGTGCAATAGCGAGAGGTCAGGCGGACGCCAGCATCGTCCACGAAGACGAATCGGTGATCGCTTTCATGGATCTCCAGCCGGTCACCCCAGGCCACTTGCTGGTCATCCCCAAGGCACATGCGGTGGGCCTGGAGGATCTCCAGGAGGACGCCGGCGTGCAGGTCTGGAAAGTTGCGCATCAGCTTGGACGCGCACTGCGCCGATCAAGCTTGCGATGCGAGGGCGTCAACCTGTTCCTTGCGGACGGGGAAGCAGCCTTCCAGGAGGTTTTCCACGTTCATCTGCATGTCTTTCCCCGCTTCGCAGGTGACCCATTTCGTATCGATGCTGACTGGCGCGTCGCGGAACGAGACCAACTCGACAAGATGGCTGCTGCCGTCCGTGGCGGCCTCGCAGCTCTCGACGCCGGGCAACCTACGAACGCCGATTCCCGGGGCCGCTGGCCCTCACCGGCCCGTGTCCTCTCGGCGAAGGCCGTCGAGGATGACGTTCATCAGGGGCCGGGCCGTTGATTCCCATTCATCCCGGTCCAGTCGGCCGAGGTAGGCGATGAGCAGGAGGACCCCGTGGGCGTCCACGTCTGTGCGAATGGAACCGGCTGTTTTCCCGGCGTCCAGCAGGTGACCGAGGGCGCCTTCGATGGGGTTGTGGCTGTGGGCGACAAGGTCCTGCCACGCCACCGGCTCGAGTGCCGCCAGGACGCCGTACTTGATCTCGGCGTAGTCGATCACCCGGTAGAGCCAGTGACGCAGGGCTTCCACGGGCTCGTGTTCCGCCAGAAGAGCGGAGGCGGCGGTCACGAGTTCTTCGACGTCGCGCCGGTAGACCTCGGCGAGGAGCGCTTCGCGGTTGGGGAAGTTCCGGTAGAGCGTTCCCTGTCCCACGCCGGCGCGCTTGGCGATCTCGTTGAGGTGGACGTGGCGGGACTCGGCGAGGGCCGCGCGGGCGGCCTCGAGGATTCGGATCCGGTTCTGCACGGCATCCGGGCGGCGTGCTGGCGCGCTCATGGGTCTCTCCTGATGTTCCGCCTCTGGCAAGTGGACACGTGTCCGGTAGGGTGAATCACGCACCGGACACGTGTCCACTTTACTTGGAGGCAGTCGTGCTTTCTCTCGACGGCAAGATCGTCGCTATCACCGGAGCGAGTGGCGGCATCGGCGAAGCCACGGCCCGTCTGCTCGCCCGGCGCGGCGCCGCGGTCGTCCTCGCGGCGCGCCGCAGCGAGCGCATCGACGCCATAGCACGGAACATCCGGGAGGAGGGGGGCCGTGCTGCGGCGTGCGTCGTCGACGTCACCAAGGCCGAGGACCTGCAGCGCCTGCTCTCCATCGCCGTCGACCAGTACGGCCGTCTTGATGTGCTGGTGAACAACGCAGGCATCGCTCCGATCAGCCCGCTGGCCGACCTCGACACCGAAGGCTGGTCGGCCATGATCGATGTCAACCTGCGCGGCATGCTCAACGGCGTCGCCGCCGCGCTGCCCGTCTTCCGTGAGCAGGGGTCGGGCCACCTGGTCAGCATCGTCTCCGTGGCCGGCCTGTCGTCTGTGTCCCCCTCGATGGCCGTCTACGCCGCGACCAAGAACGCGGTGCGCACGGTCCACGAGGGGCTGCGTGCGGAGTCCGCCGACGGGGCGGTGCGTACGACAGCCATCTCGCCGGGATACGTCCGCACCGATCTCGCCGACTCCATGGCGGACCCGCACATCCGCGAGCAGACACGCAAGAACATGGACGCGATGGGCATCCCTCCGGCGGCGGTCGCCCGCGCGGTGGCCTTCGCCATCGAGCAGCCCGGCGACGTCGAGATCGGCGAGATCAACGTTCGCCCCACCGTCCAGGCGTGAGATCTGCTGTCACCGGTCTGGTGAGACGGCCGTCAGTCGCTTGCGCAACACCATGCCCACTCTCCGGCCCAGCTCTTGTTTTGCCTATCGAGTTTCGATAGATTCCCATCGCAACTCGATGGAGGGATGGGTCGTGGGAAAGCTGACAGTCCGTGCGCTGCGTGCCGTGCTCGCGGTGTTGCTCGTCGGCACCGTGTTCGTGCAGGCGCTCATGGTGTGGGCGTTGGTCAGTGGGAGTGACCCGGAGGACGGGTCGCTCCCACTGACCCCGTTGCGTGTGATCACGATCCTGGGCATGGTGTCGGTCCAGGTCGCCCTGGTCTGCGTATGGCGGCTGGTGACGATGGTGCGACGCGGAACCGTGTTCTCCTACGCCGCCTTCCGGTACGTGGACGTCGTGATCGGCGCGATCGTGGCGGCTGCCCTCGTGTGGTTCGCGGTCACGGGCCTCAATGCGCCGGGCCAGCGGGACGACCCGGGCGTCACCGTCATCATGGGCGGGGTTGGCGTGGCCATCCTGGGGGTCGCGCTCATCGTGCTCGTGCTGCGGATGCTGCTCGCCCAAGCCGTCGCACGCGACGCCGAAGCGGCGCAGATGCAGGTCGAGTTGGACGAGGTGATCTGAGTCGGTCGCCGTGGAGTTCGACGTGATGCTGGACGCGCTGTTCGCCGCCGTCACCGTGTACGGGCTCGCACCCGAGGCGGTGGTTATCGGCAGGCCGCCGTCGTGGGGAGCCTGTTGTCACGGCACAGCTCGTTCTGGGCACCTACCGGTGCCGGGAGATCCCGGAGGCGACTGCCCGTGCGGCCCCGGCGTCACCCGCCCCATCGCATACGGACCCAGGTGACTGGGCCGACGATGCCGTCGTAGTAGCCGCAGTAGTACTGGACGCCCATGTCGGCCCGCGCCAACGCCTCGTGGACGTGGTGAGAGCAGGGCAACGCCGGGCCGCTGTTCGGAACCTCCGCCGCAGACCAGGTGACCGGACCGGAGGTGCGGCGGTAAGAGGACCAAGGTGTGTCAAGCACCGCGACCGCGCCTCAAGTTGGCGGGCGAGCAACGCGTCCGTGAAGGCGAAGCGGTTCTCCCGCGAGGGGATTTCGTTCCACTGTTCGCGAATCCGTGACGCCTGCCTACCCCTGGACGCGCCGGCCTCAGCAGTGCTCGCTGCCTGCGGCGGGGGCGGTGGGGCTGGCCTGGGCTTCGTCGGCGCCGTGCTTGACCACGTCGCAGGTGTGCTGGAACTCGTCGGTGAGCCGGGTGGCCCGTTGGCACGGCTCTGCGTTACACCCTCACCGTCGACCAGGCCGGCCTCGTCGAATACAACCTCCGCAACGCAGGGCTACGGCTGAACTCCCGTGGGGACGACGGCGGTTGAGTGGCGCCCTCTACGTAGGATGGTCCCACTTGCCTAGGTCAATGATTCGTCCAGGTACGGCGCGGGGGAGCCCCCGTACTAAACGATTGGGTAGCCAGTGCTTCTGAAAACGTTCGGCTGGTCGTTCGCGGTCACCGCGCTCGGCCTGGTCGCGGCGGTGTTCTACGGGGGGTGGACCGGCTTCGGGATCGTGGCGATCCTGTCCATCCTGGAGATCTCGGTGTCCTTCGACAACGCCGTGGTCAACGCCGGGATTTTGAAGAAGATGAATGCCTTCTGGCAGAAGATCTTCCTCACCATCGGCGTCCTGATCGCGGTCTTCGGCATGCGCCTGGTCTTCCCGGTCGTGATCGTCGCCGTCAGCGCCAAGATCGGCCCGATCGAAGCGGTACGGCTCGCGCTCGACGACAAGGACAAGTACCAGCAGCTGGTGACCGACGCCCACCCGTCGATCGCCGCCTTCGGCGGCATGTTCCTGTTGATGATCTTCCTCGACTTCATCTTCGAGGACCGGGACATCAAGTGGCTCGGCTGGCTGGAGCGCCCGCTCGCCAAGCTCGGCAAGGTCGACATGCTCTCCGTCTGCGTCGCGCTCATCGTGCTGCTCGTCTCCGCGATGACCTTCGCCACCAACGCCCACCAGCACGGCGGCATCCATGCGGACAAGGCGGAGACCGTTCTGATCGCCGGCATCGCGGGCTTGATCACCTACCTGATCGTCGGCGGCCTCTCCGGCTACTTCGAGAACAAGCTCGAGGAAGAGGAGGAGCGCGAGCACGAGGCCGAAGAAGAGGCCAAGAGGAGCGGCAAGAAGGTCCCGGCGGTCGTGATGGCCGGCAAGGCCGCGTTCTTCCTGTTCCTCTACCTGGAGGTCTTGGACGCGTCCTTCTCCTTCGACGGCGTCATCGCCGCCTTCGCGATCACCAACGACATCGTCCTGATGTCGCTCGGCCTCGGCATCGGCGCGATGTACGTCCGCTCGCTCACGGTCTACCTCGTCCGCCAGGGCACCCTCGACGACTACGTCTACCTGGAGCACGGCGCGCACTACGCGATCGGTGCCCTCGCCGTGATCCTGCTCGTCACCATCCAGTACGAGATCCACGAGGTCATCACCGGCCTCGTCGGCGTCGTCCTGATCGCCTGGTCTTTCTTCTCCTCGGTCCAGCGCAACCGCAGGCTGGATGAATGAGTCCGATGTTCTAGGTGGTCGAAGGCGATCAAGGACCGCTTGATCTTGGCGCCGGTGGGTCCAGTTGTGCCAGACGCCGACTGCGAGGGCCGGCCACTGGCGGACAGGGGCGAGACGGCCGTGCCGGGCCGTTCTCTGCCTGTCATGCGGCGGTACACCCCGCTCCGCACCACTGTCCCACTCGGATTTCTGGACGTTGATTACTGTGACTGGTGGACTCTGTCCTGCCTTTCATCGGGGAGAGGCAGGAGGCAAGCCATTCCAGGACTCGTGAGACGGCGAGGAGGGACATGCTGAGCGAGACGGTGTTCCGGAGCGATGATCTGCCGGCGGCGGACCGATTCGACTGCTGGCGCGAGCTGGTCAGTCGGACCCATGCTCCGCTGGAATTACGCAGTGACCATCGGGCGGATTTTCGGGCTTCTCAACGTGTGCTGGACCTCGGTGCTGTATCGGTGTGGCCCACCACGTTCCAGCCGGTGTGCTTTCGGCGGTCGCCGAAGCTGATCCGGCAGTCCGACCCCGAGGGGCTGCATGTATCTCTGCCGTTGAGCGGGGCGCTGCGCACAGTGCGGGGTGAGGAGGAGACCGAGTACGGTCCGGACAGCCTGTGTGTCGTCGACACGTCGCGCACCGTCGACGTCCATGGGGGCGATGGCTCTCTTCCGCATTCGGGAGTCGGGCTGGAGGTCCCGAAGGCGCTGTTGCCTCTGCCGCGGAACCGGCTGGACCACGTGACCGGACTGCGATTGTCGGTGCGGGAAGGATTCGGCGCCTTGCTGAGACAACTGCTCACTCAGCTGGCGCGAGGCACCGATGCGTACCAGCCCGCCGATGGGCCGCGGCTCGGGTCAGTAGCGGTCGACCTGCTGTCAGCGCTGTTCGCCCAAGCCCTCGAAGCGGAAAACTCCCTTCCACCGGAAACTCGACAGCAGGCTCTCGTTGTGCGCATCCGTGCGTTCGTGCGGGATCATCTTCACGACCCGAACCTGAACCCCGGCGCCATCGCTGCGGCGCACCACATATCCCGCAGCTACCTGTATCGACTCTTCGAGCACGAAGAGCAGTCGATCTCCGCCTGGATCCGTGGACAGCGCTTGGAATGCGCCCGCCGCGACCTCGCGGAGCCCGCCCTAGGGGCCACCCCCATCCACGCTGTCGCCGCCCGCTGGGGCTTCCCCCGGGCCGCCGACTTCACGCGTGCCTTCCGCTCCGCTTATGGCATTCCCCCAAGGGACTACCGCCAGGGAGCGCAGGGCTTCCCCGAGTAGACGCAAGACCAATCAGGTGTGGACTCTCCGCTGACGAAATGCTGTTGGGCACCCGGCAATCTGCTGATGACGGTAATTCAGATGCGATCCCGGAGAGAAAGTTGATCAAGCGCCTGGCTCTCCGCGCAGTCAGGCAGTCCCACGGGGGTGGATTGTGAAGTCACGCAAGATCCGCGGCGCGGTCGGAGCTTCTCTGCTGACGGGCGCGCTCCTGTCCGCAGGCCTCATCGCCGCTCCGTCCGCGAGCGCCGCGGTGTACTGTCCCGGCGGTACCAGGCGACCCAGGTCATCAACTGGGCCTCGACCACTGGGGGCAACGGCTTCGGAAAGAAGTTCAACTACTTCCGCGGCACGGTCTGGGTGCAGAAGAACGACCAGAACAAGTGCAGCGCCACCAGGTCCCCCAGGGTCAACGCGAACGAGTCCGGCACGGGGACCTCGTAAGACGCCGTCGGCGAAAGCCGCTGGCCTGGAGGACGAGCTGGCGGATTGCCGCCGCGCGTCCTGGTCGGGTAAACCAGGCCACACGGCACCGGCCCTGGACGTGCCGAAACGTACCTCGATCGACTCGGCAGGCCTGATCCGACTCAAGCGCAGCATCCAGTCGTACCCCACCCTGTGTGCAGGAGTGGGCTCCTCCTGGTAGGAGGAGCCCACTCCATGGGGTGGATGAGGGGTTATTCCGTGCGCAGGCCCGCCGGGCGCATCATGCGCAGCAGCGGCGGCAGGCTGAGCAGCGTGACCATGCCGACCACGGTCGCGCCCACGCCGGTCATGGTGAGCACGCTCGCCCAGTCCATGGTCACCGGTGTACGGGTCATCTTCAGCAGCACTGCGCCGAGGGTGACGCCCACCGTCGTGGCCAGTACGAGACCGAGTCCGACCGGGAGGGCTGTCTGCCACAGCACGGACAGGCTCAGCGTGCGGCGCCGGGTGCCGAAGGCGACCAGCGCGGAGAGCAGCCTCTTGCGTTCGCGCAGCTGTTCCAGCTGGGAGACCAGCAGACTCGCTCCGATCAGTGCCAGCACGAAGGCGGAGCCGACGAACAGGCCGGTGCGGATGGAGGTGTACTTGACGTTCTCCTGGGTCGCCGACCAGCCGAAGGTCTGTGCCAGGGGGTCGATGCGGGCGGCGACGTTGCGTACGTACTCCCGTGAGTCCGGCACCGAGGGATCCAGACGCAGGTAGACACCGTCCGAGGACACCGCGGGTGCGGCCTTGGCGGGCAGGGCGGCGGGGGTGACCAGCAGACTGGTGTAGTCCTGCAATGAGTCCTTGCGCACGTTCACCTCCCGAATGTTCACCGGAACGGTCCACGGCACCTCGAGGCCGCGTTCGGCGCCGTCGTACGACGGGTCGATGTAGAGCTGCCGACCGGGCTTCACCAGGGCGATCTCGGATGCGTTGCTGGGGTCCGAGTAGCCGCTCCGCGTCCGCGTGATGAACACGTCACCGTCCTTGCAGGAGGGCAATGTGGCGAGTTCACGCAGGGCGGCGCAGTTGCCCACGGTCAGGCCGTTGCTGTTCTCCGGGTCGCGACGTGAGTCCCCGTACTGGGAGCGGGCCAGGGCCACCGCGGCCCGGACACCCTTGGTGCCGGTGAATTCGCGCTCGATGCCGGACAGCGGCTTGGGGCCGCTGAGGTCGACCTGCATCTGGACCCGGCTGGGGTCCTGGCCGGTGTTCTCGGTGTACTGGCTCTGCGTTCCCGTGAAGAGCATCTGCAGCGCGATGGCCCCGGCCACCGCCACGGCGATGCCGTTGACCATGCGGGCGGCAGTGCCGCTGCTCAGCTGCAGCCGTCGCACGGCCAGCTGCCAGGACAGCGGGCCCTTGCCGAGCCGGACGACGACCGTCTCCACGACCCAGGGCAGCAGGGCGGTGATGCCGATCAGCAACATCAGGACGCCGCCGATGACGAGGTACTGGTTGAAGTTTCCGTTCTTGTGGCCCTGTCCGATCATCGGGTAGAGCATCCCGAGGCCGGCCAGAGTCGGCAGCAGCCGCCACCACAGCCGGCGGCGGCTCTGCTTGGCCGCGCGCACGACACCGAGGGGTTCGACGACCACGCCGCGCATCGCGAGCAGCGTGACCAGCACCGCGGCGACCGGCACCGCCACCGCGACCAGCGCGGCGAGCGCGGGAGTGGGGTCCAGGTAGCTGGGCCAGACGCTCACGCCCAGCAGCTCGCCGGTGCCCAGCTTCTGGCGGCCGAGCAAGAAGAAGCAGGTGCCCACGGTCAGGCCGAGCAGGGCTCCGGCCAGCGCCTCGCCCGCCGCGATCCTCCGGGTCATCCCCCGGTCGGAGCCGACCAGGCGCAGCGCGGCGAGGCGGCGGTCGCGGCGTTCGCCGCCGAAGCGGACGGCGGCGGCGATGAACACGGCGACCGGCGTCAGCAGCACCACGAACACGACCAAGACCATCAGCAGCAGCACCGGGTCGGTCTTCTCGGGCGTCGCGTCCGGTTTGCCGAACGTGGCCAGCCGCGTCACCAGGGAGGAGTCCGTGAGCTTCAACCCCGAGGCGCCCGCGTAGTAAGCCAGTTCGTGCGAGCCGATCAGCCCGCTCTCGCCGATCGTGCCGGTGACCTTGTACGGCAGGCGCTCCCGCAGCAGTTTCGCGTCGTCCGAGTCCAGCAGGTCCTTGAGCGCGGGGGAGACCACCATCTCGCCCTCACCCGGGAAGCGGTCGACCCCCGGGGGCAGCGGCGCCCGCCTGCCCTCGGGTTCGACGAACCGGCCCTGGATGTCGTCGTCGTGCCAGGTGGTGTCGGCGTCGGCGATCAGGAGAGTGTTGTCGGCCTTGGGCGGGACCGTCTGGGAGTACACGTTGGCGTAGCGGGCGTCCTCCACCTTGCTGCGCGAGGCGAACACGTTGGGCATCGCGGCGCACAACAGGAGCAGGGCCACGCCGAGGCCGACGCCGACCGCTGTCAGCGTCACTCGGACCCAGCCCTCACGGCCGCCGGTGACGGCGAACCGGGCTCCCATGGCCAGGTCTCTGGACCAGTGGCGCGGACTCATATGGCGCGCTCCATGTCCCGGGACCTGCCGTCGCGTACGACGATCTCGCGGTCGGAGTAGGCGGCCACCCGCGTCTCGTGGGTGACGAGGACGACGGCGGCGTTGGTGGAACGGGCCGCGTCGGTGAGCAGTTCCATCACGCGCTCGCCGTTGTAGGAGTCGAGCGCGCCGGTCGGTTCGTCGGCGAACAGCACCCGGGGGCCGGTGACCAGCGCGCGTGCCACGGCGACGCGCTGGCCCTGGCCGCCGGAGACCTCGCCGGGACGCTTGCTCTTCAGGCCGTCGACCTCCAGACGCTCCATCCAGCCGAGCGCCGCCCGCTCGGCTTCCTTGCGGGAGGTGCCGTTCAGCCTGAGCGGCAGGGCGACGTTCTCCACGCAGGTCAGTTCCGGCACGAGCTGCCCGAACTGGAACACGAAGCCGAACTCGGAGCGGCGCAACGAGCTGCGTTGGGCGTCGCTCATCGTCGTCACCTCGCGCCCGTTGTAGGTGATCGACCCGGAGTCGGGCGGCAGGATGCCCGCGAGGCAGTGCAGCAGCGTCGACTTACCGGAGCCGGAGGGGCCCATGACGGCGACGACCTCGCCGGGGTGGATGGAGAACTCGGCGCCGTCGAGGGCGTGGGTGTGCCCGTAGGTCTTGCGCAGGTCCTGCGCGGTGAGCAGGGAACCAGGGGGAGACGTCGTCATCGGGCCACAACCTCTCGGAGTCTGTCGAGTCGGGCGGCGGTCAGTTCCAGCCAGCGCAGGTCCGCCTCGAGGTGGAACAGGGCGTGGTCGCAGATGAGCTGGTCGGCCAGGTCGCCCTTGCGCTTGCGGTCGGTCAGGATGCGCATGCTGCGCAGGTGCTCGGAGCGTTGGGTGTCGAGGATGTCGGCGGCGTCGCGGTGGGTGAGCAGCGCGAGGACGACTTTGGTGTAGAGGGTCGACTGGAGGTAGTCCTCCGGCTTCTGCGGTGTCGCGAGCCAGTGCTCGACGTCGGTGATGCCGGCGTCGGTGATCGCGTAGCGCTTGCGCTCCGGGCCGCCGCCGGCCTCGATCCCGTCGACCTCGACGAGGCCGTTCTTCAGCAGACGGGACATCGTCGAGTAGACCTGGCCGTAATGCAGCGGCCGGTCGTGACCGAACGTCCCGTCGAAGGCCCGCTTCAGGTCGTAACCGTGCCGCGGGCCGGACTCCAGGAGCCCTAAAAGAGTGTGACCGATGGACATGCCGAGCACTATACACGCCGTGTATACGCTGAGTGTGTAGCTCATGGCGGGCGCCACGACCCGCCAGGCGGTGCTCGCCCGGGGTGGCCCATGACGTCCCCCATGACCAGCAAGGGCGGGAATCGGCCAGGGGAATCGAGTCGTACCAGTCGCCGCCGACGAGGACGCTGCGGCCGGAGGGGAGGTAGCGGGCGGCCACTTCCACAGCCGGGTGGGGGGTGCTGGGTTCGTGCAGAAGAGCCCGCTGGAGCTCCAGCGGCTCTGCTCGGTGCTGCGCTCAGGCGGCCAGGACGTCCCGCAGCTCCTGGACGGCGCGTTCGTGGTAGTGCTGGGCGGGGATCGTCTCGTACTGGTCTGGGCGCGGCGGTGGGCCAGGCCGGTGCGGTGGCCGTCCGGCAGAGCCGTGAGGACGGCGACCCTATGGCGGCAGGCCGGCTGGGAGGGCTGGGGCCGTGCTCCGGAGAGGGCGACGCCGACACGCTCTACGCCTGGGCCCTGCGTCTGACGGCCTCGGATGCCTACGGCGGCTGAACGGGCCGGACGGGCGGCGGCCGCCTAGGCTGGAAGCGGACGATTCCCCTTTGTCGGAAGGGGGCGCCATGGCTCCCCTCTGGAAGGCGGGCGCGGCTCTTGCGGCGCTGCGCGAGGAACTCAGCGGCGATGTGTTCAGCCCGCAGGACGCGGGCTACGACGAGGCCCGGGCCGTCTTCAACGCCATGATCGACCGGCGGCCCGCAGCGATCGCGCAGTGTGCCGACGCGGACGACGTGGTGCGGGCCGTGCGGTTCGCCAGGGAGCTGGACCTGCCCGTCGCGGTACGCGGCGGCGGCCACAGCGTGGCGGGCATGGCGACGAACGACGGCGGCGTGGTGGTCGATCTGCGCCGCATGCACGCGGTGTCCGTGGATCCGGCGGGGCAGGCGGTCCGGGTCGCGGGCGGGGCCACGATGAGCCATCTGGACCGGGCCACCGAGCCGCACGGGCTGGCGACGACCGGCGGCCGGGCCTCCACCACGGGCGTCGGCGGCTTCGTGCTGGGCGGCGGCACCGGCTGGCTGGACCGCTGCTGCGGGCTCGCCGTCGACAACCTGCTTGCCGTTGAACTCGTCACCGCTGACGGCGAACGCGTCCACGCGAGCGCCGACGAGAACCCGGACCTGTTCTGGGCGCTGCACGGCGGTGGCGGGAACTTCGGCGTCGCTACGGCGCTCACGCTGCGGCTGCACGAACTGCCCGAGTTCTCCATGGCGTTGGTGCTGTACCTCCCGGAGCACGGCCCGGAGGCCGTCCGCACCTTCCGCGAAGTGATCGCGACGGGGCCCGACGAGGCGGGTGGCGGCGTCATCTACCTGACCGCCCCGCCGGAGGAGTTCGTGCCGGAACACCTCGTCGGCCGACTGGCGTGCGGTGCGCTGCTCACGTACGCCGGCAGCGAGGACGACATGCGCAAGATCGCCCAGCCCCTGCTGGCGCTGCCGCACGAGGCCGAGGTCGTCGGCGCGATACCGTACGCCGATCTCCAGTGCATGATCGACGACCCGCCGGGGATGCGGAACTACTGGTCGGCGGAGTACCTGACGGGGGCGCCGGACGACTTCGTGGACGTCTTCTGCTCCCTTGCCGAGTCCGTGCCCGTGCCGACCGGCACCCAGCATGTGCTGTTCCCGCAGGGCGGTGCGATCGCGGCCGGGCCGCCCGAGTACCCGGTGCCCTACCGGGACGCGCCCTGGGCGGTGCATCCCTTCGGAATCTGGGAGGACCCGGCGGACGACGAGCGGTGCAGGCAATGGGTGCGGGACGTACGCGCCGGCACGCGGCCGTGGAGCACCGGTGCCGTCTACCTCAACTTCATCGGCGACGAAGGCGACGAGCGCGTGGTGGAGGGGCTGGGCGCGGAGAACACCCGGCGGCTGGCGGAGCTGAAGCGGCGCTACGACCCGGACAACGTGTTCCGGTTCAACCACAACATCACGCCAGCTGGAGGGCCGTGAGCGTGCGCTCCCCGCCGGTCGTCCTCCCCGGCCGGCACTGGGGCGATCCCGTCGAGCCCGGCGCCTCCCTCACAGAACCAGGGAAGCCGTCGTCGCCATCTCCGCCCTCCCTCCTGTTCCGGAGGGCACATCCAAAGAGCCCCGTGGGCCAGGTGCCTGCCGCACAACGCGACCCGGCCCGGGCCCCGCTCCTCTAGAGGACCAGGGCCTGGGCCGGGCGGTGTGGCTGTGCGTCAGGGCGTGGGCGTCAGACCCGGGTGAGGCGGACCGCCACCGTCTCGCTGACCGTTACCGGCTGGTCGTAGTCCGGGTCCGTCGCCGTCGCGCGGCCCTCGACCTCGACGTCCCCCTTCTGGAAGGGGACCGAGCCGGTGGGTACGGCCGTACCGGTCCAGGCGACCGGGGCGCCCGGGGTGCAGGACACGGACGTGGAGAAGGAACCGCGGATGAGGTCCCGCTTCTTCACCTGCGTGACGTCGCCCGCCACGGTCACCTGCACCGGCTTGTTGCAGCTCACCGTGCCGTGGAAGGTGGCCTTGCCGTTGAGGGAGCTCGCGGTGCCGTCCAGGGCGATGTCGAGGCCCAGGCCGAGTTCGGCCGGCGGGGCCGGGTTCTCGATGTGGACCTCGCCGCGCGCGGCCGAGGTGCCTCCCTCGCAGTGCTGCACGAAGGTGGCGTCGAGCTTCTTCACGTAGCCCTGGGGGCCGAACTCCACTGCGGAGACGGTGAAGGTGCCGGTGAGCTGGTTGCAGCCGCGGCCGTTGCCGCTGAGCGACAGGCCCGGTTCGGTCCCCTCGTTGAACGGGTAGCGGGTGGCTCCCGTGTAGGTCCCGGGCGTCAGGGCCTTGCCGGACGGCGCCGCCAGGTTCAGGGTCCACCAGTCGCCGTTCGCTCCGTCGACGGAGACGGTGACCACCCTGTTGTCGGTGTTGCCGGAGATGTTCATACGGTCCTCGGACGCCGTCGCGTAGGCGTAGGACTGGCCGCCGCTGATGTAGTCGTCCTCGTCGCCGCTGAAGCTGAAGGAGCCCCCGGTGACCGGCAGGGCGTGCGCTTCGGTGCCGGAGAGCAGGCCAGTGGTGCCGGTGGCCATGGCCAGCGCCAGCGCGAGGGTGGCGGTGGCACGGGCCAGGACACGTCTGGGCAGGCTGAGGTTCATGGATGTTCCCCCTGGTGAGATGACGTAAGCCCCCGTGCGCCGACGTGATGCTTCCGCGTGCGTGTTCGCACGCTTGTCCGCGTGTTTCCGTCGGCGAGGCGAGTCTGCCAACCAGAAGGATGTGCGACAACTGTGTTTCAGGTGTGATGAGTTGATGTTTCAGCCAACACGAGGTGTCAGCGTCGTAAGTCGGACATGCGTGGCCTCCGTGCCTCAGGTCGCCGTGTAACCGAGATGCGAGCCTTGCGGGAGATCACTGGTGTTGTCGCCTCCCCCTGCCCCCGGTACCGAGCAGCGCAGCGCGTTCACCATGCCCGCGCCGCGGAGGGGAACCGACGAAATGGGGCTCATGGGGTGACGGAATGCCTGGGGTGGGTCAGCGGGCCGGACGGCCGCAGTTGACAGCGGCCGGCCAACCACGCTTCGACTCACTTCTCACGGCTCGCTGTTCGCCCATGCCTTGCTCCGACGAGGAACTCGCGGGACCGGTCGCTCAAGTCGCACAAGTCCGGCAACCGGTTCCTCCACTCCCGTCGTCTGGGCAGCGTGCCCGCTTCGGCGCATAGGCCGACGGACGAGGCGACGGTCCACGCAAGCCGCCTGAGGCCCGCCCGGTAAAGCCTTCGGCCAAGCGCTGGAGGACTTCAGCGGCGACGAGCTCACCGTGATCGAGCGTTACCTGCGACGCACCACCAATGTCGGCACCGAACAGACCGCACGCCTGCGCAGTGGCTGATCCGGCAGCAGGCGTGCGCCGTCGGTGTGGTGGCGGACGGCCGGACCTGCCGGGGAGGCGGTCGGAGGAAGGCCGATCCACGCGTGCGCGGTGAACAGGCCGTCCACCGCCGTCCCGCGTGAGCCCTGTCTCACCTGGGCAGTGCCCCTTGGCTATGCAACGAGTTGCATAAGAGGATCGACGTATGGCGCTCGAGCACGCGATCCTCGTCTCCCTGCTGGAGAAGCCGGGCTCCGGCTATGAGCTGGCCCGGCGGTTCGAGCGCTCCATCGGATACTTCTGGACCGCCACGCACCAGCAGATCTACCGCGTTCTCAAGCGCATGGAGAGCGAGGGCCTGCTCGCCGTCCGTGAGCTGTCGCAGCAGAGCCGACCGGACAAGAAGGAGTACTCCGTCGTCGGCCCCGGCCGCGCCGCCCTCTCTCAGTGGCTGCACGAACCGATCCAACCCGAGAGCATCCGGCACGACCTCGCGGTGAAGATCCGCGGCGCGGCCTTCGACGACCCGTCTGTGCTGATCCGTGAGGTCGAACGGCACCGCCAGGTGCACAGCGACCGGCTCGCGCACTATGTGGCGGGGGAGCTGCGCGACTTCACCGGCCCGGCGTCCCCCACCCCGCTCGACGCCGGTCAGGAACTCCAGCATGTCGTGCTGCGTGGCGGCATCGCGTACGAGCGGATGACGATCGCCTGGCTCGACGACGTACTCGCCACCCTCCGCCGGCTCGGCACGTCACACCCGCACGCCTGACCTGCCGGCCACCGCCGCCCGGGCCCCGCGACCTTCAGACCCGCACCCTCCACCCTCAACCCTCGGAAGGCGAACCTTCATGGCCGACCCCCTCCTCTTCAACCCCCGTACGTACGACCCGGCGCAGTTCGATCCCGAGACCCGCAGGCTGCTGCGTGCCACCGTCGACTGGTTCGAGGACCGCGGCAAGCGCAGGCTCATCGAGGACTACCGTTCCCGCGCCTGGCTGGCCGACTTCCTCGCGTTCGCAGCCAAGGAAGGGCTGTTCGCCACCTTCCTCACCCCGGCGTCCGCCGCCGGACACAAGGACCAGCGCTGGGACACGGCCCGGATCGCCGCCCTCAACGAGATCTTCGGCTTCTACGGTCTCGACTACTGGTACGCATGGCAGGTGACCATCCTCGGTCTCGGACCGGTCTGGCAGAGCGACAACACCGCGGCCCGCACCCGCGCGGCGGAACTCCTCACCCAGGGCGAGGTGTTCGCCTTCGGCCTCTCCGAGAAGACCCACGGCGCCGACATCTACTCCACCGACATGCTGCTGACGCCGGACGGCAACGGCGGCTTCACGGCCACGGGCTCCAAGTACTACATCGGCAACGGCAACGCCGCCGGGCTCGTCTCGGTCTTCGGCCGACGCACCGACATCGAGGGCCCGGACGGCTACGTCTTCTTCGCCGCCGACAGCCGCCACTCGGCGTATCACCTCGTCAAGAACGTCGTCGACTCCTCGAAGTACGTCAGCGAGTTCCGCCTCGAGGACTACCCGGTGGGCCAGGACGACGTCCTGCACACGGGCCGCGCCGCCTTCGACGCCGCCCTCAACACCGTCAACGTCGGCAAGTTCAACCTCTGCACCGCCTCGATCGGCATCTGCGAGCACGCGATGTACGAGGCGGTGACCCACGCGCACAACCGGATCCTGTACGGCCGCCCCGTCACCGCATTCCCGCACGTACGCCGCGAGCTGGCCGACGCGTACGTCCGCCTCGTCGGCATGAAGCTGTTCAGCGACCGCGCCGTCGACTACTTCCGCTCCGCCTCGCCGGACGACCGCCGCTACCTGCTCTTCAACCCGATGACGAAGATGAAGGTGACCACGGAGGGCGAGAAGGTCATCGACCTGATGTGGGACGTGATAGCCGCCAAGGGCTTCGAGAAGGACACCTACTTCGCCCAGGCCGCCGTCGAGATCCGGGGACTGCCCAAGCTCGAGGGCACGGTCCACGTCAACCTCGCGCTGATCCTCAAGTTCATGCGCAACCACCTCCTGAACCCCGCCGAGTTCGCGCCTGTACCGATCCGCCTCGAAGCGGCCGACGACACGTTCCTCTTCGAGCAGGGACCGGCCCGCGGCCTCGGCTCCGTACGCTTCCACGACTGGCGCCCCGCCTACGACGCATACGCCGACGTGCCGAACGTCGCCCGCTTCCGGGAGCAGGCCGACGCCCTGTGCGAGTTCGTCACCACCGCGGCCCCCGACGAGGAACAGAGCCGCGACCTCGATCTTCTCCTCGCCGTCGGCCAGCTCTTCGCGCTGGTGGTGCACGGCCAGCTGATCCTGGAGCAGGCCCGCCTGACGGACCTCGACGAGGACGTGCTCGACGAGCTGTTCTCCGTCCTCGTCCGCGACTTCTCCGCCTTCGCCGTCGAACTGCATGGCAAGGACTCCGCCACTGTGGATCAGCAGCGCTGGGCGCTCAGTGCCGTCCGGCGTCCCGTCGTCGACGAAGCACGTTCGGGGCGCGTCTGGGAGCGTGTGGAAGCACTGTCCGGGGCGTACGAGATGGCGCCGTGACAGCCCGCCACGGGGGCTCGTCGACATGTGACGGTCAGGGCCACCGGGAGCAGTAACGCTCGCACCGTGGCCGTGCCGGCGTCTCGTATCTCTACCGTCACCAGCCCCGGGCCCGCGTTCAAACGGAATTCCGTCTCTGCGAGATACGGAGGACCGCACCCCGATTGTTCGGAGTGCGGTCCTCGAGGGGCGCTGCGGGGCAGGTGACCGCTAGCTCCCGGACGGGGCGCCGGATGTGCGGGAACCGGAGCGGCCCGGCTTCGGCGGGGCCCATGTGGGCTTGGCCGTCGCCTCGGCCGGGTCGGGCTCGGCGAGGGTGAGTCCCCACGAGTCGTCCTCGCCGACGCGGGCCTCGATCTCCTTGATCTGGTTGCTCTTGGCGAAGTACAGGACCACGACCTGCCGCACGGAACCCTCGTCGTAGAACTCCGCCGTCACGTCTCCCTTGGCGGCGGCGCCGAAGGCTTTGACCCAGTTGCGGGCCGTGGCATCGGCGTGCGTGTCGTCGACGGCGAGAGCGGCCAGCCCGTCGGCGTCACGGTCGGCGAGCCGCCACACTGCCTTCTGCACCGTCTCGAGACTTCCCGTGGAGGGGTAGCCGACGACCCGCAGCGGCCGGTGATTGCTGTAGTCCGTCTGATACGTCAGGGACTCGTCGTCCGACGCGCAGCCCGTCAGAAGCGTGCCCGCGACGACGGCGGACAGCGCGAAGCCGGTGAGCCTTGTCTTGCGTGCCATGGTCAGGACCTCGACTTCGGACGGAGGGTGGTGACCCGCTCGACGTAGTTGGGCTGGGGCGCGACGACACTCATGTCCTCACCGGCTATGAGCCTCGGCGACGGTGTAGCAGCTGCCGCTGCACGCCGGCCACGACTCGGCCGATCAGGCAGGCGATCCCCGCGCTGCCGACGGCGATGGTCCAGGCGCGGGCGGAGAGACCGTCACCGGGCGGGGTGGAGTTGAAGTAGAGCCAGCCGCTCAGCCCCAGCAGCACGCCGACCATCAGTCCGACACCCGACGGCAGGCTCAAGAGCCCCCCTGTGAACATGATCGCTCGCACCTGGCCGTCGGAACGCGGTGTTACATACGCCATGGTGATCACCCTAGGCGAGGGTAGGGAGAAAGCCGGACGACGGTAGCGACAGCGCGGCCCGCACCCGGTATTGATCACGTCGAACATGAGGCGCACAGGCGTTGTTGCCTTACGGGAGTGCCTTGTTGCCGAGGCGCTCCCGACGACACCTACGTCAATCGCGGGTCGTGAAGGTATGGCAGGTTGCCCCCGGATGAGCCGCCGGGGGCAGTATCGTCCTGGAGCTCAGAGTGCCTGGATTGCGCGCCACATCAGCAAGGGACACGACTGCCGATCGGCAGAGACGCACGATCACGGCCAGCGAGGAGATGTCGCCCAACTGCCGCGGGAAGTCCGAGGGGGAGTGGAATCCATGGCCAACTTCTTCAAATCCTTTGCGCCGCAGTTCACAGTCGAGGTCTACCAGAATGAGCATCTGCCGGCGGGCGGCCGGGAGGTCGATGCCATCGTCACGGTCACGGCGACCGGCGGCGGCATCGGCAGTCGCGTGACCGAACCGCACCTGGACGGCACCGCGTCGGGCCAAGGCGCGGCGGTGGTGGTCCTGGTCGACTGTTCCGGGTCCATGGATTTTCCGCCGACCAAAATGCGTCAAGTCATGGAGGCGACGGCCGCCGCGATCGACGCGTTGCGCGACGGCGTGCACTTCGCGGTCGTGGGCGGTACACACCAGGCCACGGAGGTCTATCCGGCTGGTGGCAACCTCGCCGTCGCCGACGCCCGCTCCCGGGCGGAGGCCAAACAGGCGCTGCGCAAGATCTCCACGGGCGGTGGCACCGCGATCGGTACCTGGTTACGGCTCGCCGACCGGCTGCTGCACTCCGCAGACGTGGGGATCCGGCACGCGATCCTGCTCACCGACGGACGGAACGAGCACGAGTCGCCCGAGGACCTGCAGGCCGCGCTGGATGCCTGCTCAGGCCGTTTCACCTGCGACGCGCGCGGGGTGGGTACGGACTGGGAGGTGAAGGAGGTCACGGGCATCGCCTCGGCGCTGCTGGGCAGCGCGGACATCGTCGCCGACCCGGCCGGTCTGGTGGACGACTTCACGCAGTTGATGGAGAAGGCGATGGGCAAGAAAGTCGCCGACGTCGCGCTGCGGCTGTGGACCCCCGTAGGCGTCGAGACCTCGTTCGTGAGGCAGGTCGCCCCCACCGTCGAGGAGTTGACCGACCGGCGTGCATCGGCGGGACCGCGCGCCGATGACTATCCGACGGGTTCCTGGGGCGATGAGTCCCGCGATTACCACATCTCCGTCCGTGTCCCAGAGGCGGGCATCGGCCAGGAGATGCTCGCTGCCCGCATCTCGCTGGTCGCACAGGAGGACGACGGCAGGGCTCACACGCTCGGCCATGGCCTGGTCCGTGCGGTGTGGACCGACGACATGGCGGCGGTCGCCTCGATCAATTCACGGGTCGCCCACTACACGGGACAGGTGGAACTGGCTGAGGCCATTCAGGAGGGACTCGACGCCCGCAGGGCGGGTGACGACGAGGGGGCAACGGCCAAACTGGGCCGCGCGGTTCGGCTCGCCGGCGCTCTGGGGAACGACGAGACCACGAGACTGCTCGCCAGGGTGGTGGACGTCGTCGATGCCTCCACCGGCCGTGTGCGTCTGAAGACAGAGGTCGCCGACGCTGACGAGATGACCCTGGCGACACGGTCGACCAAGACGGTCCGCGCGGTCGGGCGCCCGGGTGCGGTGGGGACCGAGGACACCATGAGCGTGCTTCGCCCTGGGGGCAACGGCCCGCACCAGCCGCAGCCCACCGGCGGTGACGCGCACGGCCGGGAGCCGAGGCTACTGGAAGCGGAGTTGGTTGAGCAGGCGCCTCCCGGGCGGGAGGTGCCCCTGCACGTGCGGGTCACCCGGGGAACTGATGTTCCTGGCATGGCACTTCGGAGCTTTCACATCCCGGCAGGGGGAGCGCGACTTCTGATCACCGTGCACGCGCCCGGCCTGCTGGCCCTCGGAGACCTGCAGCAAGAGCTGACCGTTCCTCCCGGCCAGGACTCGCACTGGCTGCAATTCGGCCTGCGGACCATGACACCCGGACTGCACACCGTTACCGTGCGGGCCTTCCACAAAGGCACCTTCCTCGGCGAACTGCGCTCCCAGGTCTCCGTACAGCCCGGCACACCGGCCAGGGACGGCCCACCGCGCACCGCACCGCTCACCACGCTCGCGTTCGATCCGGGCGAGG
Organism: Streptomyces purpurascens; assembly: GCF_045040895.1. Taxonomy (NCBI): domain Bacteria; kingdom Bacillati; phylum Actinomycetota; class Actinomycetes; order Kitasatosporales; family Streptomycetaceae; genus Streptomyces; species Streptomyces purpurascens. Next base: position 9,067,939 of record NZ_CP108341.1, read on the forward strand.
TGACCTTGCAGGTCCTCAAAGGCCCGGACGGTGCCCACAGTTTCCAGCTCCTCAGTGAAACCACCTACGCCCCCGAGTCCTTCCGCCTCGTGGCAGGCGATTCCCACGGTGCGAGGGAACGGATCTACGACGAGCTTCGCCGTACGGCGGCCGCGGCCGGGCAGGGTGGAGGCAGAGATCATCGTCAGGCCCGGCGGCGGCTGATCAACCTCGGCGTGCAGTTGTGGGCCACGGCGGTGCCCGATGCCGTGCGTCAGCAGTTCTGGGAGGAGATCGGGCACGTCACCGCTCTGACCGTGCTCGGTGAGCACGACGTCGTGCCCTGGGAGCTGCTGTATCCCCTGGACGGCCAGAAGGAGGGCGACGGATTCCTCGCTGAGTGGCTTCCCGTGGTGCGCCGGGTCTTCGGGCAGGACCGGGTACGCGAACTGTCCCTGTCTCGCGCTGCTTTCGTGGTGCCGCCTGGCTCGCCGCCCGAAGCAGAGCGTGAGGTGGTCGCACTTCGGGCGAGACTGGGTGACGCGGTGACCGACGGCGGGACGCTGACCCATGGCGCCGCCGTGAGCGACCTCATCGGCGAGGGACTCGACGGGCTGCTGCACTTCGCCTGCCACAACTCGTTCACGAGTGCCGGCTCTCACGTCACGATGGCGGATGGCCCGTTCGATCCGATCGATCTCGCCTACGCCACCCACTCCGGAGCCCTGCGTACCACCCACCCGCTGGTCTTCTTCAACGCCTGTCGCAGCGCCGGCCAGATCGACTGGTTTTCGACCGGCCTGGGGTGGGCGCCGCAGTTTCTGCAGGCGGGCGCAGGGGCGTTCGTCGGCACGTTGTGGCCGGTACGGTCCGACTCCGCGCTGCTCTTCGCCGATGCGTTCTACGAGTGTCTGGTCGCTGGGGGCGAGAGTCTGGGGCAGGCATCCCTGAACGCACGGCGAGCGATCCGCGACCAGAGCGGGGATCCCACCTGGCTGGCGTACGCCGTGTATGGCAGCCCCGCAGCGTGTGCCGCCATACGTTAGAGCCCACTGGCAGACCCCGGACAGGAGAGGCATGGACGAGCCGGTCTTCGTCATCCACGGCGTCGGCAACCGTGACCCGCAGGCATTCACCACAACCGTGGCGGCCCTGCAGGCTGCCGCGGGGACAACCCTGGTACCGGTCTACTGGGGAGACCTCGGCGCGGATGACCGCTTCATCGACCTTGCACTGCCTTTCCGCTCCGCCGGGCTGCGTGATACGCCCGAGACCGCTGACGCACCGTCCGAGCTGCTGCTGGCCACCCTGCTCGACGAAGCGGTGGAGCCCGCGTCAGGAGACCTGCCGATGCCCCTGCGGGACGCGATCCGTCAAGGCTTGGACCCATCGCGGAACAGCGGACTGCGTGACGGCCGCGACAGTCCGGACGCGGACCAGGTGCTTGCGGCGCTCGCCGACGAATGGCCGACGACCCAGTGGCTGTCACGGTCCGATGACCCGTCACTTCTCAACGAGACCGGAACGGCCATCGCCCGCGCGGTCACCTGCACGCAGGAGACGGACGATTCCTGGGCCGGGCTTCGTGGCGCACCGCCCGCTGACGGCACACTCCGCTCGCTGATCCGGCGTCGACTCGCGGACCTGGACCGCGTCGCAGGCGCGGCGATGAAGGCGGTCGCGGGCAGGATGAACCACAGCTTGCGCCACCACCTCGGGCCAGGCGCCACAAGGTTCCTGGGCGATGTACTCGTCTATCAACGCCATCGCGAGCAGATCCACGCCCGGGTATGGGAACAAGTAGCCGCCGTCGACCCCGAACTGGGACGCACCCCGGGCCGCCCCGTACGGCTGGTCGCACACAGTCTCGGCGGGGTGATCGCTGTCGACATGGCCACGGCGCGAGAACCGCTGTGGACTTCGTCGCTGCTCACCTTCGGCTCTCAATCCGCGTACTTCCACCTGTGTGACCCCCGTGGAGGCCAACTTTCCCCCTACGCCGGCCACGAACCGGTCAGCCTGCCGAACTCTCTGGCCCGCTGGACCAACCTCTGGCAACCACTCGACGTACTCGCCTTCGCCGCCTCCCGTGTCTTCCGTCTTGCCGACGGAACATCACCGGTCGACCTGGCGCTGCCTCACGCCGCCACCGCAGGGTTATGGACCCATTCCGTGTATTGGAGCCTGCCGGAACTCGCCTCCGCGATCAGCGAGGCGATGCAGCCACCGGCATCATGACCCCGGGAAGCGAGGCGGTCAGTCGAAAGCGTCGGTCATGCAGTCCACCCGGCAGTCGGCGGCCTCGTAGCGCTGGCGGAGGGCGGCAGCTGCCTCTTCACGCTCCACGGAGAGTCCGTAGTGTCCGCTCGCCACCCCGATCACGTCTTCGACCGTCACGATGACCGGTTCTCCGCTGGCAGCCCGGCGGCGCGCTTCGGCGATCGCCATGTCCGCAGAACACAGCAGATTCCGGGAACGGTCCCGGATGGCGGCCGCCTGAGCCCGTTTCACCGAAAAAGGGCGCAGGACACGCCCCCGCCAGACGAAGCCGACGGCGACAAGAACGAGACCGAGCGCTACGAACAGAAGTCCGCCGGGATGATGAGGCATCTGCCCAGTCTTCACCACGCGTGGTGATCGCCATGCGCCCCGACGCCTGGCGGTGGCAGGGAGCTCGGCACACTCTGGAGAGAACTCACCAGATGTCGCCCTCAGCCGCTTGAGTCTCCAGCGGCTGTAAGGTCCAGGATCTCACCCATGGACGACGAACGCCCCGATGTGCTCACCATCGGCCAGCTCGCGCACCGCACCGGACTTCCGGTGCGAACCTTGCGTTTCTGGTCGGACGAGGGGGCGGTGCCGCCTGTGGCCCGCTCCGCGAGCGGCTACCGGCTGTACGACGCCGGGTCCGTGGCCCGCGTCGAGCTGGTCTGCACTCTTCGGGAGCTGGGCCTCGGGCTCGACGAGGTGTGCCGGGTGCTGAGCGGTCGGACCACGGTCGCCGAGGTCGCCGACGCGCATGTGGCCGCGCTCGACGCGCAGATCCGCTCGCTCAAGGTGAGCCGGGCCGTCCTGTCCACCGTGGCGACACGTGGTTCGACCGCTGAGGAGACAGCACTGATGAACCGGTTGGCGCGGCTTTCCGCCGCCGAACGCAAGCAGATCATCGACGAGTTCAAGGAGGAGGTGTTCGGCGGTCTCGATGTCGAGCCGCGCGTGCGTGACCGCCTGCGCAGCTTCAGCATCGAATTGCCCGACGATCCCACCCCCGAGCAGGTAGACGCCTGGATCGAACTGGCCGAACTGGTGCGGGACCCTGGATTTCGCGCCCGGTTGCGCACGTGGATGGAGCTCAACACGCCCGTACCGGGGCAGGGTCATCCTCCCGGGGCGTCCATCTGGTGGGCCAGGCAGGTCGTGCAGACCGTCGCTGAGGTCAGAGAACGCGGGGTCGCTCCCGAGGGGCCGGCAGCGGCCGAGGTGCTGTCCGAGCTGTTCGGTGACGCCGATCGGACCGCCGTGCTGCGCAGCCTGGAGGCCGGCATCGAGGCAGGGGCGGAGCGCTACCGCAGACTCGTCGCCCGTGTGCGCGGCAGGACTCGTCGCCCGACGCGACCGAGGAACTGGAGTGGCTTGCGCGGGCCCTGCACGCCGCAGATCAGGCCGGACCGGCCGTACGGTGATCGCCCAGACGCGTGCGCTCGGCCGGCCGTTGTCTCGCGACACGAAGGTCCCACCCGGTCGCGGGGGCCGCCTGCACCAGGGGTGGTCGGCACGCCCGGCCGGGCGCCCTTGTTCTAGTTGCCGTCGAGCCCCCAGAAGCGGGCGGTGTGGTAGCTGGAGCAGATGGTGTCGCGATAGTAGGTGCCGGCGCTGCCGCACTGTTGGGCGTCGCTGCCCGGGTCGACAGCCAGCCCGTGCCCCATCCCGGAGACTGAGTAGACCTCGACGGCGGAGCGGCCAGAGGCGTCGTCGAACACGCTCAGCGTGGTACCCCCACCGAGATTCTCCGTACGGGAGGGCGTCTGGCCGATGCCCCACACATTGGTCCACTGGTCGCGCAACTCGGTGGCGTTGGCGGGCTTCACGGTGGTGTCGGCGGTGCCCTGCCAGATTGCCACGCGCGGCCAGGAGGTCGTGCCGGCCGGAGCGGCGGAACGCACCAGATCCCCCCACTGGGCGGGGCTCTTGTCCGGCGGGACATACATGCAGGTGTAGGCCGTGGCCACGTCGCTCGCGCAGCGGGTGGGCAGTCCGGAGTTGATGGCCCCGCCCGCGAATGCGTCGGGGTAGGCGGCCAGCATGTTCGCCGTCATGGCGCCGCCCGCCGACAGGCCGGTGATGTAGATGCGCCTGGTGTCGCCGCCGTACAGCGAGACGGCCTTGTCCACCATCTGCTTGATCGACAGTGCCTCGCCACGACCGCGTCCGCTGTCGCCCGGCTCGAACCAGTTGAAACAGGAGTTGGCGTTGTTGGCGCTGCTCGTCTGGGGGAGGACCAGCGCGAATTCGTAGGTGTCGGCGAACTTGGGCCAGCCGGAGTGCGCGTAGTAGTCGTTCGTGCTCTGCGTGCAGCCGTGCAGGGCGACGACCAGCGGGGCGCCGTCAGGCAGTGCGTCGGGCGCGTAGGTGTACATCGACAGGTTGCCGGGGTTGGTGCCGAACCCGGTGACCTGGGTCAGACCAGCGGCGGATGCCTGAGGGCTGAAGACGAGCAGGCTGCCGGTCAAGGCCAGAGCCCCGGCGGCGGTGGCCGGACGGCGAATACCCCGGACGAGCGTCCGGGAGAAGCGGAACGCAGGATGCGACTGTCCCATGGTGACTGCCTCCTGATGTTGTGGGGGCCTCGCCGGTACCGACAGGACGGTGACCAGCGTGGCGTGCATCATCGGCGCTCGCGTGCCGGCATCGGCATGGGTGGGACAGCCACAGGTGGCGCGAACCTGTGTGCCGGCGGGACATGTCCCGGCTCGTGAAGCGTCGTGTAGCGCAGGAGTCCACAGGCCCGGGCCGTACGGCCTATTGCGCCCTGTGCCGGGTGGTGCCGACAGCTACGCCGTGGCTCTGGATGGTGGTGGGCAGCCCCATATGTCGCAGCGAAGCCGCGCTCTAGCCTCCCGCGCATCCCCATACCCGACCACGGAGGTTCACTCATGCGTCTCTCTCTCCGCCCCCTGCCACGCTCCTGGCGACGCGGTGGACCAGCGGCCCTTGCCCTGGCCGCACTCACACTCACACCCCTGCCCGCCAGGGCAGCACCGGTGAACGCGGGCGGCGGCCACTGCGCGCACCTCACCCAGGTGCGCGTACCAGGGGCCGAGCACCAGCGGGCTGCCTGCCTGGACGAGTTGACCACGGCGGGCACGATCAGCTCGGGCCACACCGACCCGGCCGACTGGGCGGGCCTGACACCCAGGGACCTGGCTGTGCCCAGCGGGGTCCCCGGTATCCAGATCGACGGTTACTTCCCGGACACGTCAACCACCAACACCAACAACGGATGGAACCACGACGCCCAGTTCGTCATGCGCCTGCCCGACCGTTGGAACGGCGGTCTGGTGGTCGCCGGCACCCCCGGCAACCGGGAGCAGTACGCCAACGACCGGGCCATCGCCGACTGGGTGCTCTCCCGCGGCTACGCCTACGCCGCCACCGACAAGGGCAACACCGGACTGTCCTTCTACCGGGACGGCAAGAAGCCGAGCGACGCGATCGCCGAATGGAACGACCGGCTCACCCAGCTCACCCGAGCCGCCCGCGCCACGCTCGCCCGGCACTACCACCGCCCGCCGTCACGCACCCTGGTGACCGGCATGTCCAACGGCGGATACCTCGTGCGCTGGCAGTTGGAGAACCATCCCGGCTTCTACGACGGGGGAGTCGACTGGGAGGGCACCCTGTGGCGCTCCGACGGCCCCACCCTGCTGAACTTCCTGCCCGCAGCGCTCCGCGACTACCCCGCGTACGCCGGCGGCGGCGAGGAAGCAGACGCGGCGCGCAGAGCCCTGCACGCCGCCGGCTTCCCGGCCGGTTCCGAGTTCCTCTGGCCGTACCACCACAAGGTCTACTGGGACCTGACCCAGCGCGTCTACCGCGAGGAACTTGACCCCGGTTTCGACGGCCCCACCGAGGCGGGCACGCCCTTCTGCGCGCCGGGCACGCCGGCCTGTGACGCCGACTACGACTATGCCGCCCGTCCCGACAAGGTCCGCAGAGCCATGGAGAAGATCGCTCTGACCGGCCGGATCGGCAAACCGCTGATCACCCTGCACGGCACCCTGGACGTCCTGCTGCCGATCTCCCAGGACTCCGACGTCTACGCCCGCATGGTGGGCCAGGCCGGCCGCGGCGAACTGCATCGCTACTACCGCATCCAGGGCGGCACCCACACGGACGCCCTCGTCGACACCTACCCGGAACGCCTGCGCCCCCTCACGCCGTGCCACCGCACGGCCTTCACAGCCCTGGAGAACTGGCTCACGCCAGGACACCGCCCACCCGCCTCCCACACCGTCGCGCTGCCCGCCGAACGAGACCCCGCGACACTCCTGAACACCTGCTCCCTGAACGCACACACGACCGCGGCAGACCTCCGTCGTCCCTGACATCTGCCAGGGACGACGGGAACAGCCACGACCCTGGAGTTCGCCACAGGCGGCCTGGCCGACCGGGCAACAGGCGGCCCCGGCACATCCGTTATCGCGGCTTCGGCGGACCCCATAGTGGGCACCAAGCTCCGTTGGAACATGGCGTCCGACCAAGCCGAGCTTGCTGCTCTGCGTGAGCTGGCCGATGCCTGCCCGGACCAGAGCGCGAAGTACGAGCTGGCTCCTTCACTCGCCCGCTGCTCCACGCGCAAGCTTCTGTCCACACACCCGTGATCAGCACCGGGGTTCACGGGTTTCGCTCGTCCATGGGGCTCTTTACCTGGGAATGGGTCGCTGCCCAGCTGGCCAGGAGCTTGAGCCGGTCCTCGTCAGAGGTGCCCGGCTCAGCGGTGTAGATGGTCAGCGAATGGACCTCGCGTGGGGAAATGGGCAGGTCCATCGGCTGGTAGACGAGTTCGAGAGGCCCGGCGTCAGGGTGCTGGAACTGTTTGACGCCACCGTGGTGGATACGCACGTCGTGAGAGGCCCAGCGGGTGCGGAACTCGGCGCTCAGCGTGCACAGTTCGCCGATCAACTCACGCAGCACCTTGTCGTGCGGGTAGCGCCCGGCCTCGGCGCGCAGCATCGCGACCGTGGTACCGAGGGCACCGTCCCAGTCGGCAACGAAGTCGGGTGCCCCGCGGTCGAGGAACCAGTACCGGGCGAAGTTCGGACGTCCGCGTTCGTCCGTGGTCACGCTGTCGAACAGTGGTGCGAACAGGGCGCGGGCGAGTGCGTTGGTGGCGACGATGTCCAGGCGGCCGTTGGTGACGAACGCCGCGGACAGTGTCATGGAGTCGAGCAGCCACTGGACGCGGGGCGGCAGGTCGACGGCCTTGCGGCGACGCGGAGTGCGGCTGGTCGGCCGAGCAGCCTTGGCCAGGTCGAACAGGTAGGTCCGTTCGTCCTCGTCCAGCTGCAGCGCGCGGGCGACCGCGTCGAGGACGTCTTCGGACACGCCGCTGATGTGGCCCTTCTCCAGCCGTGTGTACCACTCGGTGCTCACGCCGGCGAGGACGGCGACCTCCTCGCGCCGCAGCCCCGGAACCCGCCGCCGACCGCTGGTGGGCAGCCCGACCTGCTCCGGGGTGATCTTGGCGCGCCGGGTGGCGAGGAAGTCACGGATGTCGGCGCGGTGGTCGGGGAGGCGTTCCATGGCTCAACGCTACGACCCTCACCCCAGGGAAGAGGGGTCGAGCTTGTACCCCCCATAAACACAGCCTGCCGCGTCCCTGGCAGACGCGGTTTCCTCGAATGCGCCCCCGATCTCGATCCGCTGCGGAGATGAAGCATGACGACGCGAGGAGAAACCCTCGACGCCCCCGCCGACGTGCGGGCAAGCAGCCGTGGGCAGCCGCCCGCACGGCTTCCGCTCGTCGTATACGTCCTGGCGCTGGGCACGTTCTTGATGGGCACGACCGAGTTCGTCGTGGCTGGCCTGCTGCCGGAGATCTCGGGCGATGTGCAGGTGAGCGTGGCCCAGGCCGGCCTGCTGATCACTGTCTTCGCGGTCGGGATGATCGTCGGCGCGCCGCTGATGGCCATGCTGACGCTGCGGCTGCCCCGGAGACTGACGCTCATCCTGGCGCTGGGCATTTTCGCGGCCGGGCACGTCGTCGTCGCCGTCGCCTCCAGCTTCGCCCTGCTCCTCGCCGCCAGGTTCCTCACCGCGTTGGCGACCGGTGCGTTCTGGGCGGTGGCCAACGTGGTGGCCGCCCGCGCTGCCGGTCCCGCCGCGAGCTCGCGCGCCCTGGGCGTCGTGGGCGCCGGCGCCATGCTCGCCAACGTCGTCGGCGTGCCGCTCGGCGCTTTCGCCGGGCAGCTCATGGGCTGGCGGGGCCCGTTCTGGGCGCTTGCGGCCCTTGGGGCAGCCGCCATGGTGCTGATCGCCCGCCATGTCCCGCACGACGGATCCGGCCGCACGGCGGTGTCGATCCGCTCCGAGCTGTCCGCTCTGCGCTCAGGGCGCCTGTGGCTGACCCTTGCCGCCTGCGCGACCACCACCGGCGGCGTGCTGTCCACGTACTCCTACATTTCGCCACTGCTGACCGACCGAGCCGGGCTGTCCTCCGGCCTCGTGCCGCTGGTCCTGGTCGGTTTCGGCGTCGGTGCCCTGGCGGGCTTCCTCGTGGGAGGCCGCCTGGGAGACCACCGCCCGCACGCGACGACCATCGCTGCCGCTGCGACGACCACCGTCGTGCTGTCGGCGATCTGCCTGCTGTCCGGCTACGCCGTCCCCACGATTGTGCTGGTCGCCCTGCTGGGGCTGTTCGGGCTCGGCGCGAATCCTGTGCTGATCTCCCTGGGCGTCCGCTTCGCTGGCCAGGCCCCCACCCTGGGCTCCGCCCTCACCGTCTCGGCGTTCAATCTCGGCACAGCCATCGGTTCATGGGCCGCCGGCCTTGCTCTCGAGTCGCCCCTGGGAGCTACCGGTCCCGCCGCCGTCGGCACCGCCATCGCCGCTCTCACGCTGATCCCCACGATCGCCATCGCGCTCACCCAGCGCCGCCGCCGGCGGCGGTGACGCCGAGCCCGGGACTGGACAGCTAGGCCCTTCGAGAGGGCTCGACGGCGTGAGCCCGCCAAACCAGAGAAAGCCGCGGCACGGCCGCGCCTTCTTGAACACCCACCGGCGTGTCGGACGCCGGCACGACAGAGCAAGGAGACCCACCATGCGTGGAGTAGTGATGTACACCGCCGGCGACGTCCGGGTGGAAGAGCGCGAGGACCCGAGGATCGTTGAACCCACCGACGCGATCGTGAAGCTGACCGCGACCTGCATTTGCGGCTCGGACCTGTGGCCGTATCGCGGCCTCGAGCCCGCCGATCACCAGGTCATGGGCCACGAGTACGTGGGCGTGGTGGAGGAAGTCGGCTCGGAGGTCAAAAGCGTCAAGCCCGGAGACTTCGTCGTCGGGTCGTTCGTCATCTCCGACAACACCTGCGAGATCTGCCAGGCCGGCTTCCAGTCCAAGTGCGTGCACGCCGAATTCGTCGCGCAGACGATCGGCACCCAGGCCGAGAAGGCCCGCATCCCGCACGCCGACGGCACCCTGGTCGCCACACCGGGACAGCCCGACCCGGAGCTGATCCCCTCCCTGCTGGCCGCCTCCGACGTGCTCGGCACCGGCTGGTACGCCGCCGCTGCCGCCGAGGCCGGACCCGGCAAGACCGTCGCGGTCGTCGGCGACGGCGCAGTCGGCCTGATGGCGATCCTGGCCGCCAAGCAGCTGGGTGCGGAGCGCGTCATCGCCATGTCCCGTCACCCCGAGCGGCAGAAGCTCGCCCGCTACTACGGTGCCACCGACATCGTCGAGGAACGTGGCGACGAAGGCGTCGCGAAGATCAAGGAGCTGACGAACGGGCTCGGCGCGCATTCGGTGGTCGAGGCGGTCGGCACCCAGGAGTCCTTCATGCAGGCCATCGGCGCCACCCGCGGCGGCGGCCACCTGGGCTACGTGGGCGTCAACTACGACGTCACCATCCCCGGCATCGAGCTGTTCTTCGCCGGCATCCACACCCTCGGCGGCCCCGCCCCTGTACGCCGGTTCCTGCCCGAGCTGATTCAGCTCATCTGGGACCGCAAGATCGACCCGGGCAAGGTCTTCGACCTCACCCTGCCGCTGGAGCAAGCCCCCGAGGGCTACAAGGCGATGGACGAGCGCCGCGCCACCAAGGTGATACTCACCTTCTGATCCGCTACGCCCCTTTGGCCCGCTCCGCATCCCCGCACCAGCCGGGGCGGGCCCGGGGGCTCGCCACCCCCAACCGCCTCTGTCTGTCGCGGATGGATGGTCCCAGCACGCGGCAGACAGGGCCTCAGAGCCCGGTGCGCAGCCCCGCGCCGCCGGCCTCGGCGTCCCGGCCGATCTCGGCTTCCTCGGCCTGGACGAAGACCCGGATGACCCCGTGGTCGTCACCGGCTTCAAGAGGGCGCAGCTTCACTGAAGCTCGCAGCCACGGAGCGTCGCGGAGTCCACGTAGGTTTCCGAAGCTCGATCGCCGGTTAACGGAAAGTCATACTCGGCGCGGTTCGGCTCCGTCCTGCCAGCGGTAGAGGTCGCGCAGCAAGGAAATCTCGGCGCCGTGATGGATCAGCTCTCTGTTGACGTGCAGGACGATGCCCTCCATGGGAAACCGCTCGGGACCCACCGCGGGCGGATTCTCCAGGGCAGCGTCCGAGAGCTCGCGGACCCCCGCGTTCCATCTCCCATACATCTCATCGAGCTGTTCTAGCGCCTCGTCAGCGGTCCCCGCGTAGGCGAAGGTCTGAGAGTCGACTTCCTGGCCGCCGAAGTGCCATCCGACCCGATAGCCCAGGCAGGAGACGATGATGTGCGCCAGCCGCCAGGCAATCGTGGTCACCGGCGCCGGCTCGGGGCCAGGCCACGCGAAGTCCATCGTCCATTCCCCCGAACCATCCGACCTCGGTGCGGCCGACGTACCACGGGGGCGGATGCTCCAGCAGCCACGCACCGGCTCCCAGAAGTACTCCTCATCGGCAAGACCGTGCAGCCGCGGCCGCAGGTTCTTTTGCCAGTGCCAGTCCAGCTGGTCCGCAATCCGCTCACTTCTTGTCATGTCCGCACAATACATACAGCGGAGACCTGGCTGCGCCGCTCGCGGACGCCGTCGCCGACCGTGGGGCGCGAGAGCGTGCCGCACCGGGAGATGACGCTGGGGGCTGATGTGCCCTTCGGGCCGCGCCGCCGCGAGCGACTGTTTGACACTAACAACCCGGCTGGCCGGGTTGGGTTCAATGAAGAAGATCGGCGACCCCATCCGCTTCGTGCTGCCCCCCTGAACACCCCGCTGCGGGCACACACCGAGACCAACCGGGCGCCCCTTCGCTCCAAGAGGGGCGACCCGGGCGAGCGGGATGCCTGGCCGCGGCAGTCTCTCCGCCCGGTGCCGAGGAGGCAGCCGCCGCGCGGCGGGCCAGGGGCGGCAGCCGGTTCATCGTGGCATCGACGCCGTCGAGGAAGTAGGGCATGGGCCGCAGAGGGCGGTGGAAACCGACGAAGAAGTCGTCCCAATGCACGAGGATGACGCGACGGGCCCCGGCACCGGTGCGCGTCCACCCCCACGGTGGTGCGGCTGTCGGTGCGCCCCGGGTGCGGAGTGCACCGCGTGCGCCAGCACCTGCGTCGCCTACGCCCGATGCGACTGGGCCGAGTACCTCGCCGCCCGGGCCGAGGAGCAACAGGAGGACAACCGATGACCGCCCCGACCAGCGACGGGCGCACAGCACAAGAAGTACGCGAGTACCTACTCGCGAGCTTGAACGCTGCTTTGCGCCGCCCCGGAATGTATGGCGGCGAGACGGCGCTCAGGATCTACCTCGACGCAGTGGCGTTCGCCGACGCTGCTGAGCAGGTGTGGCAGGAGGAACTGAAGGATCTCCAAACGAAAGTGGTCCTCTCTACTGGAGTGCGCGGAGCCTTCCAAGAGCTCTGGGGCGATACGCACGAGGGCTCTGTGGCGTCGGTGTATGCCGAGATTGCACACCGCCAGGGATGGCTGATTCTCGACCGGACCCTCACCTCAAGCGAATACGACGAGATCCGTCACGCCAGCGAGACCTGGTGCCGAGAGGATCGGTCCCTCAGCGACGTCGTCACGGCGTTCGGTCCGCCCTCGGTGCTCTTCGGAGGGACCAACCCCAACTACCCCAAGACACTTGCCTATACGACCGATCGGCGAGACGACATCCTTCTCTGCTTTCACCTCTGGAACAGTTCCACGCCGAGCCCAAGCCCATCGTCGTCATGCGTCCATGCCGAGCCAATCCTCTGGGCGTTCCGCGCCGGCGGCACCCTGTTCATGGACGGCTTCACCTTCACGCCTGAGGGAACGGCCCGCCACTTGCTGAGCCGCGGCCGCACTCATCCTGAGGGCAGTTGAGGGAATAGTGCACGGTCGGAACAACCCCCTCCCGCCAGTAGCCGAACACCTCCGGCGCGGCTGCCTGAGCGTCCAAGGCGATCCCGATGGCCGCGTCCACCGCCACCAACTGCACAGCCTCGCCTTCAAGGGCGAGGACGCCCACGGTGCTCAGGCCACCTGGATCGTCACCGCCCCGGCCGTCCGGGCCATCACCGTCCTCGAACGTCACTCCGGACGATTGCCCCTGGCCGTTCCCGGGCGGCCATCCAGGGCGCCCCCTCACCGACAGCCAGATCGGCAAGCGCCTCCACAGCATCGGAATTCGCCCCAAACAGGATCGGTCCACCGCGCTGTTCCCCCTCGCGACCGAGCTTCCCGCCGCGATCCTCGCCCGGATGCTCGGCGTCCACACCAAAGTCGCCGTTCAGTGGCAGAAGGCATCGGTGGGCGACCGGGTCGCCTACGCCGCCGACGTCAGCCAACGTGTCTCGGAGAACCAATGAGACTGCCCATCACCATTCACCACACACGCCTCGGGCCAACGGAGTTCAAGGTCATCCGCCCTGCCCAACCACTGCCTCGCGCAGTGCTCATCGATCACGACCGGCACCTGGACGCCTACCTTGACGAGGACGCCGCACGCCGGATCGGCGCCCTATGGGTACTCGCCGCCACGTCACCGCGCGCCCTGATCCACCTGGCGATTCGCGGCAACCAACCCCCCTCCCGCGACCTGCCGGAGGACGCGACACGACAGCTTGATCTCGTACTGCTACATCACTCGCTGCAGTTCGCGCCGACACGCTGGAAAGAACTCCGCAGCCGCCTCGGCCCGGGCCGTCCGCAGACCGTGACGCTGCCCGACTCAGGGCTCAAAAGCGATGTCACCGACCACGAGACACGGCACTACCAGGAGAACCGGGACCTGTTCCACCAGCACCTCCATGCCGAGACCCTGTTCATGACCGGCAGCACCAAGGTGTTCAGGCAGACCGCCCGGCACTTCCTCGACGTTGCTCGCAACGGGCCCGACTACGTCCCCGTCCACCCGAACTACCCGTACTTCTGCACAGAGCTCCACTCCAACGACGGCGTCCTCGGCGACGCACGCGAGATTCACATCGAGTACTGCGACGAATGGAACTCGTGATCCAGCAGGGAGAGGCATTCGGAGGGAAGAGCCGGACACTTGACGCGCGGTCTGCGCCCTTGCCGAAGTCGACCGAGGCGCCCCTGAGCGCCGAACGCGGCCGCGTTCTCCCATCCGCACGAGTTCCGCGCCCGAAGGGGTCCGGCGACCTCTGAACATGCCGCCCACATGGTTGAGGTCGTTGCCTCCCACGGTGATCGTCACCAGGTCGGCGTGCGCCGGAAGAGCCCCCCGTCCGTGGTGCGCGGGTTCGTGACAGCCGGTAGGTCGACAGGAACATCAGGCTGAGCTGGATCAGGAAGCGCCCGGCCCAGGTCCGGATGGCGTCGGGGGTTGGGCTTGCGTCGGCCCAGCCGGGAGGTGGTCCTGCGGCTCCGCACTCCGATGACCAGGTTGGCCCCGATGCTCACCAGCGTTCCCAGACCGACGACGATGCCGAGACTGCGGGTCTTGCCGTCCGGGTCTACGTCCTCCAGCCGGATCGCGAGCGACACCAGCAGCGGGGTCATGACCGCGAGGTACAGACCCAGGTAGGCGATGACATAAAGCGTGATGAACCGGCGGCCGAGCGGGGCGGGGCCGTCGGTGTCCTGCTCCTTGTCGGTGTGAGCGGGGCGTTCGGCTGAGGGATGTGCCCATGGCGGTCTCCGGCCGGTCGGGCTGAGGGGTGGGCCGGTGCTGACGGGCCCCCGGGGGCCTGGCCCCGGACCGGACGCGGTGCCGGTGCCAACCCAGTACGCCCTACTGGTGGGTTCCGCCGTCGATGCGGATCTCGGTACCGGTGATGAAGGCGCCGTCGTCCGAGACGAGCATCGCCACGACCCCGGCCACGTCCTCGGGCGAGCCGAAGCCCTCACCTACGCAGGCGGTGAGCTTGGAGAGCAGGCTCCAGTCCGTTTCCTCGGGCATCAGCGAGAAGATGTTCTGGGTGATGCCGCTGGAGATGCTCCCCGGATTGACGTTCACCGCACGCAGTCCCCGCTTGCCGTACTCCTGCGCGATGCTGTGGGTGAACGACAGGATGCCGCCCTTGCTCGCGGAGTACGCCGCCATCATCGGGTGCGCGAACTGGGCGGAGGTGGAGCTGAAGTTGACCACGACGCTCTTGCCGGTCTCCAGCAGGGCGGGGAGGGCGGCCCTGGTGACCAGGAAGGTGCCCGTGAGATTCACGGCGAGGACGCGGTTCCACAAGTCCAGGGAGCACTCGTGCGTATGGGCCCCGCGCAGCATGCCGGCCACGTTGACCAGTGCGTCGAGCCCGCCGAGCGTGGCGACGGCCTGTGCCGTGCCCTCGTTGACCGCGTTCTCGTCGGAGACGTCCATCAACGCGGTGACGAGCCGGTCGGCCGTACCGGCCTCGGCGGCGAGGGCCAGTGTCTCCGCCAGGGCGTCGCCGGTGATGTCGGTGGCGACGACGCGGGCACCTTCGGCGAGCAGCCTGAGTGCCGTCGCCCGGCCTATGCCCGAGGCGGCACCGGTGACGAGAATCCGTCGGTCGGCCAGCCGTTCCATGTCAGTTCTCCCTTGGCTCTGTTGTCGGGTGTGCGCGTACGGGGGGAGGAAGGGCCGACGCGGTCGTCGGCGGGGCGCGTGACCGCGTCGGCGATCCAGGGGCGAAAAGGGCGTGGCGCGACCACGCCTGAGGAGGGGAGTGCGCGGCTCAGGAGGGCACACCGAGCAGAGCGTCGGCGCGGAGTGCCGTCGGGGCAGCACGACGTGTGAGCTGACGGCGGCGCTTACGGTGCTGCCGTCGTGACGATCCGTCCGGGAGGATCGGCTGTGCGCGTCAGTCGCCTTCGCCGGTGGGCGACGGGTCGTCGCTGTCGCCCACCGGCGCGGCGGCGCACATCCGGTTGAATGCCTGGACCAACGCGGTCATGTCGACGCTCGGATCCAGCAGCCACTGCAACTGGATGCCGTCGGACACCGCGAGCAGCAGTCGCGCCATGAGGTCGGAGTCGACGTCCTCGCGGATCTGCTTCTGCCGCCGGCCCTGGTCCAGGCCTTCCTGGATCCGGGCGCCCAGGTCCGTGTACCGCCGCTTGAAGAACGCGTGGGCGGGATGGGCCGGATCCGAGGCGGCGGCCGACAGGGTCACGAACAGGTCGACCAGGCCTGGCTGTCGGGCGTTGTGACCGACCGTCCGGGCCACTGCCTCGCCCGGGGACATGACATCGGCGGTCGCTTCGGTGTCCAGGGCGTCCCGCTCGGCCAGCACGGCCAGCAGGAGGTCCTCCCGGGATTCGAAGTAGTGCAGCACACCCGCCTGGGACATGCCCACGCGGTCGGCGATCTCCTTGAGTGACGAGCCGCGCTCGCCGCGCTCGCTGAAGACGTCCAGGGCCGCCCGCAGGATCTGTTCGCGGCGCTCCAGCCCCTTGCGGTAGGGGCCCCTGGGCTTGCGCGGTGTGCTCACGGTCCGACCGTACTTCACTCATGGACGGGCAGGGGCGCTGGGTCGCCGCCGGCGATCACGACGAACGGGGTACGGCGGCGGGCAGCCGGAGATCGGCCGCCGAACGCCCCACCCGGAGCCGGTACGGCCCGGATCGCGGAGCCCAGCCGGCCGGGGTCCAGACAGTGAGGGCCTGTGCGGGCACGGTGATCGTGGCGGTCACGGACTCGCTCGCGTTCGCCTCGACCGCGGCGAAGCCGATGAGCCGCTGCGGCTCGTCGCCGTCGACCGGATCCAGGTACGCCTGGACGACCTCGCGGCCGGGGCGTTCCCCGGTGTTGCGGATGGTGACCCGGACCGTGAGTCCGCGTCCCAGGTCGCCGGTGACGACGAAGTCCTGGTAGTCCCAGATGGTGTACGACAGTCCGTGGCCGAAGGGGAAGAGGGGAGCGGTGCCGGACGCGGTGTAGGCGCGGTGGCCGATGAGGTCGCGCTCCGTGTAGTCCAGCGTTCCGTCGACCGGCTGGGTGGACAGGACCGGGACATCGGCCTCGGCCGCGGGGAAGGTGGTGGGCAGGCGGCCGCCCGGCTCGGTCCCGGTGAGGATGTCGGCGATGGCGTCCCCGCCCTCCTGGCCGGGGAACCACGACCAGAGCAGGGCAGCGGGCCGGTCGGCCCACGGGAGGAGGAAGGGGGAGCCGGCGTTGACGACGACGGCGGTGCGCGGGTTGGCGGCGCAGACCCGTTCGACGAGTTCGTCCTGTCGTCCGCGCAGGGCGAGGGTCGTGCGGTCGACGCTCTCGGCCTCGGTGTGGGCGTCGCTGCCGACCATCAGGACGACGGCGTCGGCGTCCGTCGCGGCGGCGACCGCGGCTTCCAGCTCCTCGTCGTCGGTTCCGCGCGGGGTGTCGTACCCGAGGCCCAGCAGGGCGATGGGGTAGGGCAGGTGACGCTGCGGCCGGAAGCTCACCAGGATCTCCGTCTCGCCGCGGTCGGCGGGGAAGGCGAAGGTGTGAGTCGGCGGGTGGAGCACCAGTGAGCCGATGTCGTCGTTGTCCTGGAGCTGCTCGTGGGTCTGCGGCGCGTGTCCCGGGACGTGGAGTGTGATGTGGCCGGGACCGAGGACCGACAGCCGGTGGATGCCGGGTTCCTGGAGTGTGAGACGGGTCCGGACGGCCAGTTCCGCCACCTCGTCGGCGAGGAGGATCGGGAACCAGGTGGTCGCGGGGTCCTTGTGCTCCTCGGAGAGCACGGTGCCGTCGGCCGTCCGGTACTCCAGCCGCACGCCGGGTTCGCCGGTCACCGGGTCGGTGGCCGTGTTCCCGTCCAGTGGAAGGAGCGTCGCGTGCGGGAAGGCGCCTTGGCGGACGGTGATCTCGACGTCGTCGCCGAGCGCCCGGCGCAGTCCTTCGAACGGGGTGACGACGTGCTCGGGGGTGACGTGGGCGCTGCCGCCGCCCTGGGCGGTGAAGCGGACGGCGTTGGGACCGATCAGGGCCACCTTGCGCAGGGTGTCGGTCCGCAGGGGCAGCAGGCCGTTGTTGCGCAGGAGGACGGAACCGCGGACCGCCAGATCCCGCATGCGGGAGCGTACGTCCTGCGGTACCGGAGCGGCGTCCGCGCCGGCCGTGCTGTCCGTGTCGTCCACGGCGTGCCTGGCTTCCACGCCGTTGAGCGCCCCGACCCGGGCGGCCAGCCGCAGGACGCGGCGGACCTTGTCGTCTATCACGGCTTCTGGGACCCGGCCCTTCTCGACGGCGGCCAGCAGGGCGTCGCCCCACGGTCCGTCGGGGCCCGGCATGACCAGGTCGAGCCCGGCCAGGGCCGAGGCCTCGGTGGACTTGGTGGCCTGCCAGTCGGAGACGACGACGCCGTCGAATCCCCACTCCTCCTTCAGCAGGCCGTTCAGCAGCTCGCCGTTCTCGGTCATCGACGTGCCGTTGACCGAGTTGTAGGCCGCCATCACGACCCAGGCGCCGGCCTCCTTCACGGCGGCCTCGAAGGGCGGCAGATACGTCTCGCGCAGGGTCTTCTCGTCGATCCGGGCGTCGTAGGTCATCCGCTCGGTCTCGGAGTCGTTGCCCACGAAGTGCTTGACGGTGGCGGCCACGCCGGTCGACTGCACGCCCTTGATGAAGCCGACCGTGGTGCGGGCGGTGAGGTGCGGGTCTTCGGAGTAGCACTCGAAGTGCCGTCCGCCCAGGGGGGATCGGTGCAGGTTGACGGTGGGGGCGAGCAGGACGTGGATGCCCATCTCCCGGGCCTTGAGGCCCATGAGGCGGCCGGCTTCGTATGCGGTGTCCTCGTCCCAGGCCGCGGAGAGGGAGCTGGGGCTGGGGAAGAGGAGCGCGGGGGCCGCGTTGTCGCCGAAGGTGGTGCCGCGTGGGCCCACGGGCCCGTCGGACAGGGCGAGGGAAGCGAGGCCGGCGGCGACGACGGGTGTCAGGGTCCAGGCGTCGCCGCCGGTGAGCAGGGTCACCTTCTCTTTGAGAGACATGGCGTCGATGCGCCGGGTGAGGTCCGCTTCGTCCACCGTCTGTCGACGGGTCATGGGCCGTTCCTGCCTTTCGTGCGAGGGGTGGGGTCGGGGATCCGGGGCTGTCGTGGCGGGGCGGTGCTCGGGCGGCAGCCCCGGAGATGAGGGGGTGCGATCAGGAGGCGGCCACGGCTGTCTCCGATTCGATGTCCTGGGCGGGCTTGAGCCGGGGGATCAGGACGGCGGCGAGCAGTCCGAGGAGGGCGAGGCCGGCGCCGAACAGCATCGCGTTCTTGAAGGCGGCGTCGTGGTAGAAGCGGGTGCCCTGGAACACCGTGCTGTCCTTGGCGAGGATGACGTAGACGAGTTGGGTGATGACGGTCGTGAGCACGCCCTGGACCATGCCCTGCAGCCCGTTGGCGGTGGCCTGCTCGTCGGGCGTCACCGCTTCGATGATCAGGACCGGGACCGAGGACACGATCATGCCCAGGGCGATGGCGGAGACGGTGCCCAGCAGCATGAGCTGGGTGTCGGTGTAGTGCCATTGCCGCTGAAGCAGGAAGCCGACGGCGGCGAGTGCCGCTCCGAGGGCCAGCGGCAGCCGGGCGTCGACCTTGCGCAGGGCGACGCCGGTGCCGAAGCCGACGGCCAGGATGAGGATGCTGGCGGGGATGCCGATGATCGCGTAGTGCGTGGCGGTCATGCCGAGGCCGTCGGAGACGCCGGGGATCTTCGGGAAGAGCACCAGCAGCTGGCCGATCACGCCGGTTCCGAAGACGGTCGCGGAGATCAGTGCCGTGGCCAGCATGACGGTCCAGACGGAGCGCCGGGACATCATGGTCAGGTCGAACAGCGGATGGGCGGCCTTGACGTCGCTCACCACGTAGAGCAGCACGGCCGCGACACCGCCGAGCAGGAAGGCCAGGGTGCCGGCGTCGGTCCAGCCCCACTCGCCGCCCTTGCCGATGCCGTAGGTGATTGCCGCCGCGCCGCCGCCGAGGAGGACGCCGCCGAGCCAGTTCACCTTCGTGCGCTCCGCACGGTGCGGGGTCTCCGGCACCACGGTGAGCAGGAGCAGCAGACCGATCGCCGTGGCGGCGGCCAGCGACCACATCACGCCCCGGAAGCCGAAGCTGTCGATCACCCAGCCGGTGAGGAAGGGACCGCCGAGGGCCACGAAGGCGATGCCGCTGCCGATCAGGCCGCTGGCCGCGCCGATGTGCTTGGGCGGGAAGAGTTCGCGGACGGATGCGTACGCGAGGGCCGCGATGGGGCCGTAGAAGCCCGCGATGCCCCGGCCGACCAGCAGCATGCCGTAGTTGGTGGCCAGCGCGGCGGTGATGTCACCGACGAGACCGAGCACGGTGATGGCGATCATGACGTTGCGCTTGCCGTAGAAGTCGGCGAGCTTCACGACGAACGGCGTGATCACGGTGGCGACCAGCGCGTTGACGAGGATGAACCAGCCGATCTCCGTGGTGCGGAAGTGCAGCGCGACGGAGGCCTGCGCGTTGCCGCCGAGCAGGCCGGCCAGCGACAGCAGCTGGGTGGGCCACATCAGGGCGAGGGCGATGAGGGCGAAACGCGCTCCCATACCGGCTCTGGGCTCTTTCGCCGCCGGGGTGGGTGCGGTCGCGGGCGGCGGTGAGGGCGTGGTGGAAGAAGACACGGCGGTGTGGCCTCTCTTCGGAGAGAAGGAGCGAGCGGCGGTTCTGCGGAGGATGGCCTCGTCGGGGCGGTGGGGGAGGTTCGCGCGGGACGAACGACGCATCCGAGGGGGAGACGGGCAACAGCACATCTGCGCCCGGGGAGTTGGAACCTTTCAATTCCGTGGCGGCCATGGTGGGAGCCTCACTCCGGTGTGTCAACCCGTCTTGTTCCGGCTGTTGGGCCGGGCTGCGCGAGCGGGACGAACAGTGGGGAGCATGCCTCCCGCAGACCCCTGAATCGGTTGGATCCAGAGCGAACGGGAAGTTCACGTGACGGAAACCTAGCTACGTTCGGGATTCGTGGCTAGGGTTTCAGCCATAACTTCTTTTGAGTCGCCGCTTGGATCTCCGCTCATCCCCTCCGTGTGCAAGCCTTTCCGCCCTCGGAATTTGAATCGATTCAACCCGGTGGGACTCATGATGGATACAGGCACGTCGCTGTGCCAGGCGCGAGAGTGAGGACCTCAGGTGAGTCAGGAAACCCTTGACCGGACGGGTGTCGTGACCGATGTCCGGTTCGAGCACGTGCGTGACGCGCTCGGCCTCGGAACCGGTCGCCCGCGGCTGTCGTGGACCACGCTCACGCAAGCCCGGGACTGGACCCAGACGGCCTACGAGATCGAGCTGGCCGTCCCCGACAGCGGTGATCCGGCGGTCACGGTGCGGGTCGAGTCGGCCGACTCCGTCCTCGTCGTGTGGCCGTTCGAGCCGCTCCCGGCCCGCGCCAGGGCCGCCGTCCGCGTCCGTGTCACCGGCTCCGACGGTCAGGTCTCGCCGTGGAGCGAACCGGCGACGGCCGAGGCCGGACTGCTCGCCCCGGACGACTGGTCGGCCGTCTTCGTCTCCCCGGACTGGGACGAGGACCCGCAGAGCGACCAGCCCTGCCCGTTCCTGCGCCACGAGTTCGACCTGCGCGGCCCGGTGCGCTCGGCCCGCCTGTACGCCACCGCGCTCGGCGTGTACGAGGCGGAGATCAACGGCACCCGCGTCGGCGACGAGGTGCTCGCCCCGGGCTGGACGGCCTACGACAAGCGCCTGCGGTACCAGACCTACGACATCACCGCCCTGCTGCGCCCGGGCCGCAACGCCGTCGGCGCGATCCTCGCCGACGGCTGGTTCCGCGGCCGCATCGGCTTCGACGGCAAGACCCGCGCGATCTACGGCGACCGGCTGGCCTTCCTCGCTCAGCTGGAAGTGACGTACGAGGACGGCACCACCGACCGCGTCACCACCGACGACTCCTGGCGGGCGGCCACCGGCCCGATCGTCTCGTCCGGCCTCTACGACGGCGAGGCGTACGAGGCCCCCCTGGAGCGTTCCGGCTGGTCCGAGCCCGGACACGACAGCTCCGGCTGGCGCGGGGTGCGCGCCCTGGAACGGGACCTGAGCGTCCTGGTGGCCCCCGAGGGCCCGCCGGCGCGCGGCGTCGAGGAACTCGTCCCGGTGGCGGTGACCACCTCTCCGTCGGGCAGGACGGTCATCGACTTCGGCCAGAACCTTGTCGGCCGGTTGCGCCTGACCGTGTCCGGTGAGGCCGGCCGGCGTATCACCCTGCGGCACGCCGAGGTCCTGGAGGACGGCGAGCTGTGCACCAGGCCGCTGCGCACCGCCGCCGCGACCGACACCTACACCCTGCGCGGCGAAGGGGTCGAGGTCTTCGAACCTCGCTTCACCTTCCACGGCTTCCGCTACGCCGAGATCACGGGCGCCCCCGACGGCTTCGATCCGGCGACCGCCCTGCGGGCCGTCGTCCTCCACTCCGACCTGACGCGCACCGGCCACTTCGCCTGCTCCGACGACCTGGTCAACCGCCTGCACGAGAACGTCGTGTGGGGCATGCGCGGCAACTTCCTCGACGTCCCCACCGACTGCCCGCAGCGTGACGAGCGCCTCGGCTGGACCGGCGACATCCAGGTCTTCTCACCCACCGCGTCCTTCCTCTACGACAGTGCCGGCTTCCTGGGCTCCTGGCTGGCGGACCTCGCCGCCGAGCAGGGCGAGAACGGTGTCGTCCCCTTCGTCGTGCCGAAGGTCGTCCCGGGCGCCGACACACCCACCGCGGCCTGGGGCGACGCCGCCACCGTCGTGCCGTGGGTGCTGTTCGAGCGCTACGGCGACACCGGGATCCTTGCCGCGCAGTACGACTCGATGCGCCGGTGGGTGGACCATGTGGCCTCGGTCGCGGGGCAGGACCGCCTCTGGGACCGCGGCTTCCAGTTCGGTGACTGGCTCGACCCGACGGCACCCGCCGGCCGCCCGGACGCCGCCGCGACCGCCGGCGAACTGGTCGCCACCGCCTACTTCTTCCGCTCCGCCGACATCGTCGCCCGATCCGCCGGGATTCTCGGCCGGGCCGACGACGCCGAGCACTACCGCGCCCTCGCCGACGAGATCCGCGCCGCCTTCCAGGCCGAGTACGTCACCGGCGCCGGCCGGATGATGTCCGACGCGCCGACCGGATACGCCCTCGCCCTCTGTTTCGACCTGCTGGACTCCGACGCCCAGCGCGCCCACGCCGGCGACCGGCTCGCCCGGCTCGTCCGCGCGGGCGGCCACAAGATCGCCACCGGCTTCGTCGGCACCCCGCTGATCTGCGACGCCCTGACGCGCGCCGGTCACGCCGACACGGCGTACCGTCTGCTTCTCCAGAAGGAGTGCCCGTCCTGGCTCTACCCGGTCACCATGGGCGCGACCACGATCTGGGAGCGATGGGACAGTCTGCTGCCCGACGGGACGGTCAACCCGAGCGGGATGACGTCCTTCAACCACTACGCGCTGGGTGCCGTCGCCGACTGGCTGCACCGCACGGTCGCCGGTCTCGCTCCCGCCGGGCCCGGCTACCGCCGACTGCGTATCGAGCCGCGTCCGGGCGGCGGACTCACCCACGCCGAAGCCCGTCTGGAGACGCCGTACGGTCCCGCGGAGGTGTCCTGGACGCTGTCCGGTGGCCAACTCGTCGTCGAGTCCCTCGTCCCGCCCAACACGACGGCCGATGTGGTCCTGCCGTCCAGCGACGGGACCGTGGAGGTCGGATCAGGACGGCACACCTGGACGGTGCCCTACACGGACAGCCCGACCGCACAGGCTCCGTTGTCCGTGGACATGACCATGGACGAGTTGATGGGGCACGAGGACGCCGCCCTCGCCTTCAAGGACATGCTCATCACATATATCCCGGAGACCGCTGACTTCATCGAGAGCGGCTCCGGCAGCGCTCCGGTCGGCACCACCGTCCGGTCGATCGCCGCGATGCTGCCCAACGGCGAGAACTTCCTCGCCGACCTGGAGGAGCGGTTCACCGCCCTGACATCCGATGCCGAGAACCGCTGAGGTCTCGCGCCGCCCCGGCTCCGACCCACATCCTCCCTTTTCCCCTACCCAAGGAGGCCACCGTGCCCACACCTGGAGGCACCCGGCGCTCGCGGCGACTGCGTTTCGCGCTCACCGGGCATGTCATGCGCAGACTCCCCGCCGGAGTGCTGCGCTCCATGGCCCGTCGAGGCGCGGAGAAGGGCGGTTCGCCCCCGCCGTTCGCGGACTTCGTCACTTTTCTGGAGGCGCTCGGACC
Source organism: Streptomyces purpurascens (assembly GCF_045040895.1). Taxonomy (NCBI): domain Bacteria; kingdom Bacillati; phylum Actinomycetota; class Actinomycetes; order Kitasatosporales; family Streptomycetaceae; genus Streptomyces; species Streptomyces purpurascens. The sequence goes on from NZ_CP108341.1 coordinate 9,091,749, forward strand.
CGCCGCCGACCGGATGCTCGCCAACCCCGAGGAGGTCGACCTTGTGGGCCAGTTCCCGGAACTGGCCCAGGTAGCGGTCCGCCCCCTGCGGCTCGGCCCGGCGGAGGTCCCCGCGCGTGTGTACCGGCACCCGGCCCCTTCCGCCGGATCGGCCCTGGTCTGGGTGCACGGCGGTGCGTACGTCAGCGGAAGCCTCGACATGCACGAGTCGCACTGGGTCGCATTGTCACTCGCGGCCCGCGGCATCCCGGTGCTGGCACTCGACTACCGCAAGGCCCTGCACGGGGTGCGCTATCCCGTGCCCCGTGACGACGTGATGGCCGGCTGGCGCTGGGCCGTCGAGCACAGCGCCGAGGCCTTCGGCGTCGCACCGGACGCGTTGCATCTGGGCGGCGGCAGCGCGGGCGGCAATCTGGCCGCCTCCGTCACACGACGCTTGATCGAAGAAGGCGCCCCAGCACCCCGTTCTCTGGTGCTGGCCTACGCGACCGTGCACGCCCGCGTAGCGGAGTGGGACCCTGCCGCTCTGGCGGCCGTGCAGGCGGCCACGCACGGAGCGTGCTTCGCACTGGATTGGATCGAGGACAAGAACACCCACTACGCGGGCCTGACGAACACGCGTGATCCGGCCGTCTTCCCCGGCGAGGGAGATCCCCTGGACGGGCACCCGCCCACCCTCTTCCTCAACTGCGAGAACGACACGGTGCGTCCGTCGGCCGAGCGCTTCGCACGGCAACTCGACGAGGCGGGTGTCCCGCACGAGACGCACCTGCTCAAGGGTGAGGCCCACGGTTCACTTGACCGGCCGACCACCTCCGGCGGACAGGAGGCACTCGACCATATGACCGAGTGGCTGGTCCGCCCTCGTCCCTGGTGACCCCGGACGAAGCGCGCGACGACATGGTGGCCGTCGGTCCGCCGCGGAATCGGCCCTGGGCCGGAGGCGCGAAGCGCCGACGATCCCCCGCGGTCTGCTCCGATCAAGACAGACCGTCGAGGAAGCGACACGACTCTACGCCCCGGGGCCCACAGAGTCGTCATCTTTCGGGTACACCTCAGGTCAGCGGCCCGCACCATGTGTTCGCGGTCCGTCCTGGAGCATCGGGCGTGGGGCTGGGAATTGAGGTTCTGGCGCACGTCCAGGTAGCAGCGCAGCCGTACGCCGGGCTCGCCAGGGGCCCGGGACGTACGGTCCGCCGGAGCCGTCGCCCACCGCCCGGCGAACGCCTCCTGGACGGCGAACGCGGTCTGGTCGTCGGCGGCTGCGACCTCGACCACGGCCAGGCCCGGCTGTGCGACATGCGCTTCGTTGATCCGCCAATCGGCAACGAGACCGCCGCAGCCGGCGGAACCGCCCGCACGGGCGAGTCCTGGACCGACTACAGCCAACTGTCCGGCATCACCGCAGGCGGCAAGACCTACGACCTGGTCCACGCGGGCACGGACAACTCCGAGCGCACCAAGCTGGGTTCGACCTGGTTCCACCACACCGCAATCGGTCTGACCTCCACCACCACCAACGGCATCGACACCGGACTCATCCGCGAACCCGCGGGCACCTTGACTCCATGACGACTGGGGGGAAGTCCTACTACTACCTCACCGACGCCACGGGCAACGTCCTCGGCCTCGTCGACGCCACCGGCAAGCGCAGCCACACCTACGCCTACGGCCCCACCGGCTTGCCCCGCGGAACCACCACCGAGGCCACCCCCCTAGCCCTACCGCTACACCGGCGCCCACCTGGATCCGACCGGGCTGTACAAAATGGGGCACCGCTACTACGACCCCACCCTCGGTCGCTTCACCCAGCCCGACCCCTCCGGCCAGGAGGACAATCCCTACCTGTACGCCGCCGGAGATTGCATCAACCGCACCGACCCGACCGGCACGATCTCGTTGGGGTGTATCGGCTCAGGCCTGCAACTCCTCGGCGGTGCAGTCGCCCTTGGCGCGGGAATCGCGTCTGCCATCGGTCAGGAGGCTTGTCCACGTCTGCATCCGTGGCAGCGACCGGAGGCGGGATAGGCCTCATCGGTAACGGACTCAGCACCGTGGACTCATGCCAATGACCAAGAAATCACTTCTTGCCACTCTCATCTGGACCGGCATCGTGCTGGGAGTGATCGGAATCGTCCTGACCATCATCGATTGACTTCCGGCGACACAGAAACCCAGCCCGTCCTTCTGCTCCATGCAGGGGGACGGGCACATCTCTCGAGGGTGCGGTGAAGTCCAGGCGGAGCCCGCGCCCGCCGCGGGCCTACAGGTCGGCGGCTTGATGCAGGTCCAGGAGTGGGCTGCGACGGGCCAGCACCGCGTCGGCAGGATGTCGGCCGTCCGGCGGGGCTGTTGGTGATGGGTAGGCGATGTGTCGGGGGCCGCTGGAACCGTGGGCGTCGAGCTGCCCTGCAAGGCAGCCGCAGCCGCCTTCAACGGCAAGGGAGCCCCGCCGCCATGTCCTCCATCCTGCCCTGGGATGTTCAACGGCTGCCGCGTGCCGATGGCAGCGTCTTCCTGGACACCGGCGGCAACGTCGGCATCGGGTACTTCGTCGCGGAGCAGTTGTCCGCAACCGGAGCCACTGTCGTACTACTGGGCAGCCGGAATCCCGCGAAGGCCGAAGTCGCCACGGCCTCGACCCGCTCGCGTGTCCCTGGCGCGCGGGTGCGGGCCGTACGGCTGGACCTCGCCGACCTCTCGTCGCTCAGAACAGTGGTGGAATCACTGGACGTGGAATGCCTCGACGCGGTGGTCCACAACGCCGGCGTCGCGCTCGACGACCCGCCGCGCCGGGAGACCGGGGACGGTCACGAGCTCATGTTCGGCACGAACCACCTCGGGCACTTCGCGCTGACCCACTGGCTGATGCCGCTGTTGTCGGCCGCACCGGCGGCCCGCATCGTGACCATGGGCAGCTTCGCGGCGAAGTCCGAGCGGCTCGACCTCGACGACCTGCAGTCCCGGAAGGACTACCGGCCCAAGCGCACCTACGGACGCTCCAAGCTGGCGCAGATGTACTTCGCCCTCGAACTCGACCGCCACCTGCGCGCCGTCGACAGCACGGTGGCAAGCGTGGTGGTCCATCCAGGCGGCGCGCTGGACTCCCTGACCGTCACGCCCGCCAGTCCATGTGCGGACCGCTGGTGCGCGGCTCTGCGGGGCACCAGCCGCCCTCATCGTCCAGGGCAAGCACGCCGGCGCATGGCCCGCGGTCCGAGCGGTGCTCGACCCGACCGTGCGCGGAGGGCAGATGTGGGGACCGCGCGTCTTCAGCCTGCGTGGCAAGCCCCAACGTGAACCGGCGTGGAACCACCTCACCGATACCTCCGTAGCGGCGCGGCTGTGCGTCGCGTGGGCCGGGCCAGCGGCGCGCCTGCCCGATCGGGCTGTCTGCTCAGAGGCCGAGCAGCACAGGTCCGGCTGGAACACCACAGGTGATCAATGCCGTCAAAGGGGCCGCAAGGTCGCGGGGGGAAAACAGGTCTGGACCGCCATAACTGGCGACTTCCTGCGGGTGCCACCACTTCAGCCCGCTGATGTTCTCTGCGGCGAGTTCGTCGTCGGACAGCGTTCCGCGCGGGTTGAACCTCGCAGTGCGCACGAGGAAGTAGTCATTGATGACGCCGTCGTAGCCCGCTGCGTGCCCAGGCGCCACCACTTCCTGGTGCCACACGTGGGGAGGATCGGTCCTGACAGCGAGGCCCACCTCTTCCCGCAGTTCGCGACGCAATGCGGCAAGTGGCGACTCGTCCTGTTCGATTCCTCCGCCCGGAGCTGCCCACACCACCGTTCCCGCCGGCTTGGGAATTGCGAACCGACAGAGAAGGATGCGGTCGTCCTCGTCGAGGATGATCGCGCGTACTGAGTGACGCAGGCTCACGGATGGCATTAGGAAACGCTAACTGTTGTGGGACATGAGGTTGTTGACGCCTGAGCAGGTCTTCAACTCGTCGCAGCGCGTGTTGGAAGATTGCGGTGCTCTTGGACGTTGGCTGCATGTATGAAGATCAGCGAGGCTTCCAGAGTCAGCGGCGTGAGTGCGCGATCGTTGCGGCACTACGAGGACGAGGGCTTGATCGTCCCTGGCCGTTTCAGCAACGGGTTCCGTGACTACTGCCAGTCCACCATCGACCGGGTGCTCGTCATCCGCTCGCTGCTGGAGTCCGGGCTGCCCGTGCGGCTGATCAAGGAAGTCCTGCCCAGCCTCACCGACGGATTCGGTGCCAGCACCGATGTGGTGTGCGAGGAGTTCCTCCACGAGGTGCAGAGCCATCGCGATCGGCTCGCTGCCCGCATCGCCGTTCTCAGCGATCAGCAGGCCGCACTCGACGCCTACCTGCGAGAGGCCCGCCGTACTGATCTCTGACAGCCGCTTGACCTTGACGTAAGTGTCAGGCTCCTACGTTCGGTGCATGGAGGTCAACAAGCAGCAGAACACCGTCGTGCAGACCGTACGGGCACTGGTCCAGCACTCGCACCGGGGACCGAAGGACCTGGCTCTCACGACCGATCACCGCCGCCCCACCCCGGGGCCCGGCGAGTACCTGATCCGCGTCGGGGCCGCCGGGGTCAACTTCGCCGATGTCATGCAGACTCACGGCACCTACGGAGGAGGCCCACAGGCTCCCTACGTGGCGGGCTTCGAGGCCGCCGGCGAGATCGTGGCGGTCGGCCCGGACGTCGAGACTCCGCTACAGCTCGGCACCCATGTAGTGGGAGCCGGACCGGGCGCCTTCGCGCAGTACATGACGATGCCGGCCGCGGGTGTGCTTCCCGTGCCGTCCGGCTGGAGTGATGCCGAAGCCCTCGGCCTGGTGCTGAACTGGGCCACCGCCTTGGCGGCACTGAAGCCGCTGGGCGAGATCAAGACGGGTGAGGTAGCCCTCATACATGCCGCGGCCGGCGGCGTCGGGCAGGCCGCCGTCCGCCTCGCCCGCCACTACGGTGCACGCGTGATCGCCACGGCCTCACCGGAGAAGCATCACACTGTCAAAGAGCTCGGCGCCGACGAGGTCCTGGACAGTCGACGCCCCGATCTGGCCGAGGAGATCACCCGCCTGACCGGCGGTGTCGATCTGGTCCTGGAATCAGTGGGACAGGCCACGTTCAAGACCAGCCTGTCCGTCGCCAAACCCTTCACCGGACGCATCGTCGTGTTCGGCGCCGCCTCCGGCGACGCCACCCTCACCACCCACGACCTGGTCTTCACCCACCCGGTCCAAGTCAAGGGTCTGCACATCGGCGCACTGGCGGTCGCGGCCCCGTCCCTCTACCAGTCGTTGCTCGTCGAGATCGAGGCCCTTATCGCCGACGGCGTGTACTCACCCGGTACTCCCCACGTGCATCCCCTGGCCAAGGGGCCGGCAGTGCTGCAGCAACTCGAAGCGGGCCAGACCTGGGGCAAGTTCGCCCTCGATCCCTGGCGCTAGGAACGCCTGTGCTTCATCGGAATGCTCCGCTGTCCCCCGAAGGGAGACTTCGGCTCGTGCAGCGCTGTCAGAACCGCCCGATTGCCCACGTGGCAGCCGAGATGGGGATCTCCCGTGCCTGCGCGTCGAAATAGGTCAACCGCTATCGTCAGCATGGTGAACTCGGTCTGCTGGACCGTTCCTCAACACCTCGGCGTCAGCCGACGGCGATGAATCCTGACGTTGTGGCCAGGATCGAGGCACTCCGCCGTGCTGAGAAGTGGTCAGCGTCCCGGATCGCCTTTGAACTCCAGGCCGAGGGGATCTCACTCAGTCGTCGCACCGTGTCGCGGCATCTGCATGCCCTCGGTCTGAATCGGCGCCGGTTCATCGATCCCAGCAGTGAAACGAACCGGGAATCGCGGAAGATTACCGCTCGCCGTCCGGGACACATGGTCCACATCGATGTGAAGAAGGTCGGCCGGATCCCGGACGATGGTGGCTGGCGGATCCATGGACGCGGAAGTCACCAGGCCAAGACCGTCGAGCGACGCAAGAACAAGGGAACACGCGGCGGCTACGTCTACCTGCACTCCGCCGTCGACGGCTTCAGCCGACTTGCCTACACCGAAGCATTGCCCGACGCGAAGGCCATCACCGCCATCGCGTTCCTGCACCGGGCCAGGGTCTGGTTCGCAGCCCACGGCATCGTTCACATCGAACGCATCGTCACGGACAACGGCGCCTGCTACCGCGCCAACGGGTTCGCCCGGGCCATGCTCGGCGCGCGACACCAACGCATCACGCCGTACACGCCCCGCCACAACGGCAAGGTGGAACGCTACAACCGGATCATCGCCGAAGAGTTCCTCTACGCCCGCAACTGGGTCTCCGAAGATCAACGCCGCGACGCCCTCGGCGTCTGGAACATCCACTACAACTACCACCGCCCCCACAGCGCGGGGAGGCCAACCGCCAGCCTGCGACTACGCGCAGGCGTAACCAACGTCCTGGCCTCATACAGCTAACCGTCTGGGGCAAGGGTGATGTGATTGAACAGGTGGGCCGACCTAGTAGCTCTCCGTCACTGGCCACAGAAGCTGAGCCAGAACCGGCTTTCAGCGACAAAGCCAATGGGCAGATGCGCGCCTGCTACCACTACCGGCCGTCAGCGCGCTCAGATGCCGTATTTCCGAAGAATGCCTTCTGCAATCGCGACGAGCTCGCTCAGACCGGGGCCCACCGGCCCTCCGTTGCGAGTCGCCGGGGCGCCGCTGAGGGACACCGGGGCTTCGGGTTCGGCGGCCTGGGCGGGAGTCGCCAGGAACAAGGGCATGGTCACGAGGGCGAGGGCCCCGAGTGCGCTGCGTGGCTTCATGTTGTGATCAACGATTCACGGGACCACGAGAAACGCATCCCGCCGTCGAGTCTTGCAGGTCAAGCCCGGGAGGTACGCACCGGCCTGAAGTGGGCGACCACGCTGGTGAGGGCTCTGCTGGTCCTGACGAACCGCGAAGTCTCCCGGTGACCGACGGTCTTCACCGAAGTCATCCGCCCGCGACCAGCACGAGTATCCCGGACATCACGCACACCAGACCCGTGACCTGCAACGTCACGATGCACGGTGCTCACTGGGGAGCCCAGAAAAGTGACCGTCCCCCGGCTTGAGGTTTCCACCGCGCCGGACGCCGCCGTCCTGAACGACGGCAGGAACGCTTGACCGCTCGTAGGTATGAGATCTCTTCCGCGCGTCCTGACTGCCGCTCAGGACGTGGATGTCGCGATCGGCATGCTGCTGGCCTTGTTGCGGTCCGTGCACCCCTGCCGGGGACCGCAGGCGCCCTCGCGTGATACCGCCTGCGCGTGGATCATCATGTTCTCCGGCATGTTGAAGTTACACAGACTCCATCCGTTGCCCGCTCCGTCCGTGTCATGGCATTCCCACCACTTGGGATCGTTGGTGGACGCACTCTGCAACTGCGCGACCGTCCGGTGGCCGTCGGCACGGCTGTCCCAGACGTACACTCGATCACCGTCCGGCACGAAACAGACGATTCCGGCAGGATCGAGGTCCTGCGGCTGGGATGTACACCGCATTCGGACATCCGGCAGGTCACCGACGTTGTGTCCAATCTTGGTCAGCGCGAAAGCCTGCCCCGGCAGGGAGAGGGCCAGTGCCGCCCCGATTCCCAGCACCGCCGACGCCTTCGCGGACCGCCGCAACGTCAATCGCATCTGTATTTCTCCTCATGGTCGTTCCATTGAGCCATGACGGACATCGGCTCGCTTTCGATGACGCTAAGAGACACCCCGGTAGGCACGCCAACGCACAGAGTCCACAGATTCCTGGCGATGCGTCCACGCCTGCCACCTCGTCCAGTGAGCACCGTGCATCGTGACGTTGCAGGTCACGGGTCTGGTGTGTGTGATGTCCGGGATACTCGTGCTGGTCGCGGGCGGATGACTTCGGTGAAGATCGTCGGTCACCGGGAGACTTCGCGGTTCGTCAGGACCAGCAGAGCCCTCACCAGCGTGGTCGCCCACTTCGGGTCGGTGCGTACCTTGCCGAGGACCCGCCAGTTCTTCAGGTGGGCGAAGCCGTGCTCGGCCGGCGCCCGTACTGCGGCGAGGGCTTTGTAGGACAGCTTCTGTCTTCGCGTCAGTGGCCGGTTCCTGGCTGCCTTGTAGCTGGTGATCACCGCCGGATCGGCGTCGGGACCGCTGTCGTCGAGCCCGACGTATCCCGAACTTCGGGGATGTCGGCGCGGCCGGTCACAGGCAGGCCAGGCCTCCAGACGGGCGCGAAGGTCCGTGTAGTCGCAGGCGGCAAAGAGACGGGGAAAGAGTTCGAGAGATTGCCAAATATCGCTGTCCCGTGCCATCGAACCCTGAGCGGGTGCCAACGAAGTTTGATCAGCTGCACCCAGATGCGCCCCCGGCCGTGCGCCTGATCGCCGGGCGCTCTCTCAGATAGAGACTTCGGGGAACGCGTGGTCGTTGCGGGAGCGGTAGGGCTGGTCGTCGTAATTGTCGCCGCACACGTCATTGCCGCCGACCATGCCCCCGAACCACCCGAGGATGCCGCTGACTTTGCAGATGGTTTGGGGGATAGGTGCGGGCGAGGATTGGACAGGGTGGCGGGACGCTGCATCGGCGGGGATCGCGGCGGTCGAAGTGACGACGAGGGCCATCGCGGACGTGGTCGCGAGCTTGATAAGCGTGGTCTTCACGATCCAGGAACGAGCCGTATGACGCCGTGGTCACGCATCGTCTGTCGCTGGCGCACGTGGCACCTTCATGTCCGCTGCACAGGTTGGTGACCAGCTTGATCAAACTTCGATGGCACCGACGAGCGTCCGCGCAAGCTTCGCTGGCATGCGCTCAAGCCTGGATGGCACAGGACAATCGCTTGGAGGCACACTTCAGCGGCGCATCGCCTGAAATGATCAAGGAAAGGGGACGAAGGCGAGTAGCACCGTGGGAGCAATCGAGGACGCCATCGAGCGGGCCGACAGGGAGGGCTTCACCCGCGAGCCGCCCAAGACGCTCAAGGGCCGGATCGGCTACCTGATCCGGCAGTTGGGCAGCGCGAAGGCCGTCGCCCGGGAAATCGGTGTCACCGCCGACTCCGTCAACCGCTACCGGCGCGGCGCCCGCAAGCACCCCCGCTCCGACGTCGCCACGAAGATCGACGATGCGGTACGTGCTCGCCGGCAGCCTGAGGTACGCAAGCGCCGGCGACGGCAGGCCGCAGCCACGGGCGGGATCACGGTGGAGACGAGGGCCGGGTTCGGCTACACCGCGCCGATCGGCACGACCGACGACGGACGCTTCCGGCGACTCACCGTGCACCTCCCCCCGGATTATGCACAGCGTCTGTTCGAGGCCCGCGACGCTGGTGCCAGCGACCAGGGGATGCGTGGGATCATCGCCGACGGATTCAAGGACGTGTATTTCCAGGACGGTGGGCTCCGCGCCATGGGACTGTCGGACGTGGTCATTAATGACATCGACTACCTGGATCTCGACTACTGAGCCTCCGCCATCTTGATTTCGGCTGGTCGCGGGCCTGAGCCGAAGCGCGATGGTCGTCACATAGGCAGGCTGGTTGTCACCGACGGTGTTGTGGGCGGTTGGGCCCTGAGCGCGACAGGTCGACAACTGTGGTCACCTGTGTTCGGCTTCCTAGTGCTCCAGTGCGGTTTCGTGATCTATCTGGCGGGTGCGTCGACGGATCGCTTTCGGTAGTGGCTGTGCCGGGCTGTTGCCTGGTGGCGTCTGCGCCAGGTTGACCACTGCAGCAGCCTGGCCGCGCGGTCGTGCCGGCCAAGGAGTCGAGGAGCCCTCCGAAGGTGATCTTCTCGCCGTCGTAGTCGAAGGTCATGGCGGCGGCGAGTGCCCCCCACCGGTCGGTGCTGCGCCCGCAGTGGTCCAGACGGATCTTCAGGGCGACTTCGGGTTCGTGGCGGGCGAGTATTTCGTCGGCGGGGATCTGGCGCAGGTGCTCCAGGGTGCGGTAGCGGGATTTCACGACGGCGCGGTAGACCTCGGAGCGGAAGAAGATCTCACCGGTGGCGGGGGAGTCGAGCCAGGACTGCAGGACGGCCGCGCGGGATCGTCGGGGACCCGACGAAGAAGGCCCTCCTCGAGTCGCGTGTACGCATGGAGACCTGGTCGCCGCAGAAAGTCCGCCCAGCCCGTCCGCGAGGTCTGCATGGAGATCCCGGACGACGCCATCACCGGCTGCCAGTCCTTCCTGGATCCCCTTCACATCCTGCCGAACACCGACGGCTCCAGAAACCGCTGCTCCAGATCTCCGACGCGCGCCTCAGCGAACTGGGTGGCACGCCAGCCAAGACGCTTGGCCTCGAAAGGAACTTCCAGGCCGCTCGAAAGCTACGGAGCCGCAAGCGCGACTTCAGCGACTGGCCCCACTGCGAAGGAGCCCTGAAGCCGACCTCGGCCACGCCGACTCCGGCCACACCGTCCGCGTCACGCTGAAGACGAGCGCGCCTGCCTCACCTCTCCCGTAATGAGGTGAGGCAGGCGCGTACAGTTCAACCGTGGACGTCGGCGAACTTCGCGAACGCGGCCCTGGTGCCGTCCCCGGCGATGCCGTCGATCGGACCGTTGTAGCCGTGGCCCCGCAGCATGCGCTGCAGCGCCTTGATCGTGTTGGTGCCGACGATCCCGTCGATCGAGTCGTCGTCGGGCGCCAGGTGCTCGTCCAGATACCGGCCGATGATCCGGGGGCGATGGGCCAGCCGTTCACGGATCTGTCCCGGGTCCATGCGGCGCTCCTCCCGTTCGACGCGGCGCTCATCCGACTGCTTGCCGCATACCTCGACCTCGCCGCCGAGTCCGACACACCCCCAGCCTCCTCTTCGAGTCGGTGTAGGCACTCCACGTGGTCGCGGAGAACCTCGTGAACGCGGCACCCTCCATCGGATCAACGTCTCTGCGTACGTGAGAGGCGGAGCGCCTTGACACGCCGGGCGGGCTGGGCGGGATCCTCGACCGCCCCCGCCACAGGAGTCCGCGTGGCGCCGGGCGGCGGCACAAGCCGCTCGGCAACACGCTCCAGCTCCTCGCTCCCCGGCCCCACGGCGATCTGGAAGTGCGACGGCTTCACGGGGGCGAGGTCGCCGCCCCAGACGACCGTGCCCGCACAGTCCAGGAGGATGTCCCGCACGATCAACTCATGGTGCGGCCACAGTCCTTCGGACCCGCCCAGGGGGTACGCGGCGGGGTGCAAGCAGAGCGCGGTGCCCGAGAGGTAGTTCGACTCGTACGCCGCGGCGACGGCCCGACTGGTCGTATGCCCGCTGACGCCCCCGCCTTCGCCGGTGTCGAGCGGCGCGATCTCGTAGTGCCAGCGCCGCGCGACGTGCAGCAGCACGGCGGCCGCGGGACCGTCCCGCAGCATCACGGCGGCCGACGCCCCCTCCACCTGATGCTGGCTGACGGCACCGGGATCGATGCTCCAGCCGTTCGCGGATCTCTTCCCGGTCCACGGGCCCCGCTTCCCGGACGACGCGTCCGGCGCGGCGGCGGCCGATGCGGTCTGGCCGATCCAGGCGGCGGCGACGGTGCCTGCGCCGGCGGCGAGGACGCTCCGCCGCGTGAAGGTGCGACTCACGCCGATTCCCCTTCCATACGTCGGGTGATGACGGTGTGCAATCCCTCGACGAACGAGTCGAGCTGGTCCGAGGGGATCCTGTCCGGCCACTGGTCTTCGTCGGGCAGGAACTTCCACTTGAACAAGTCGAAGAAGGACCAGGGCTCGAAATCCAGCAGCACGTTTCGCACGGCCGCCCGGAACGTGGCGGCGCTGCCGCCGAACCGGCTCTCGTAGAAGTGGGTGAACCGCTTCGCCGAGCGGTTCGGTCCATCCCAGAAGTGATACGTGAACAGGGCGTCGGACAGCAGCCGGTCGTCCCCGCCACCGGGCTCGCCGTCAGTGCCGAACAGGATCTGGGAGAGGTTGTAGGCGTCGACGTCGGCGATGAGGTTGTCACTGCCGAACCGGGATTCGACCGTGGCGGATCCGACGACCTGGACGCAGAAGTCCTCGCCGGACATCGAGCGGTGGTTCTCACGCCACTGCGTGTAGGCGTTGAGGATGTCCCCCGCCCATCCGCAGCCTTCTCCTATCGTCACGTCGGTGCCGCTGCCGGGGTGGGCGTAGTGGCCCTCGGTGGCGGCGCCGAAGTGCGCGATGGTGATGTTGTGGTTCGCCCGCGGGTCGTAGTAGGTGCGCCTGTCTTCCGGCCTTATGCCCTCGGCCGCGCAGGCATCCGTGACCTCCTGCCAGATGGCGCCCAGGACGGCCGCCCATATTCGCTCGCGGTAGTTCGGTTCGGCGGAGCGCAGGAAGGCGAGCGTCGCGTCGATCACCGAACCCCGGGGGGGTCCGGATCCCATGGTGGAGATGACGCCCTCGACGCTCTTCACGAAGTCGATGTACCCCCGCAGACTCTGATCGCTCTGGCCTGCGGAGTCGAGTCTGGACACCCCTTGGTCGCCTGCCCACCGCCAGACGTTGGCGTCGAGGCCGTAGCCGGCCTGGAAGTCGTACTCGCGGATCTGGTTGAACGACCAGTTGTGCGGCATCGGGTAGCCGAGGTTCCCGGAGTATCCCCAGGACATGCCCGAGACGAACGACCAGCGGGCACCGGCCTCGCGGGAGACGCGCTCGCAGACATTGCGGGTGCCGTACACGCCGAAGACGTAGCGGGCGCCGCTCCTCTCGAGGGCTGTGCGTACGCCGTGGAAATACGGCACGACGTTCGAGGTGATCTCGTGGTCCTGGGCGTCGTAGTCCACGGCGAAGTAGATGCAGGAGCCGTGCGGGATGCCGTGCTCCCTGGCCTTGGCGTCGGCCTTGAGCCCCTGGTCGTACCCCTTTGCCTCGTTGAAGTTGAACAGCTGGGTGCCGTTGTACTGGAACAGCGGGAACAGCCGGAGCCCGCCGTTGATGATGTCCTGCGCCTCGCCGGGCTTGAGCGCCTTGCCGAGGTAGTGCTCGTCGTCGGGGTCGAGGTGCTCGTCCAGGTACCGGCCGATGATCAGGTAGCGACTGTCCCGGAGGGCTTGGGCGCGTTCCATGCTCGTGTACGCGGCGGTGTCGCAGCCGAAGGCATCGCGCATGGTGTCACCGCAGGAGACGAGGAGCTGGGCCCAGGTCTGGAAGTTGTAGTTCTCGGCATCGGTGGCGATCTGGGAGAACCTCTGGAAGGTGTGCACCCAGTCCTCGATGGCGGGCCAGAGGTCTTCGTCGAGCACGTTCTCGGGGTGGAAGTGGACGGCGCTGCCATTGCTGTCCCAGGTGGGGGAGTTGAACCAGCAGGCGGCACGGAACAGCACCCGCAGGTTGTAGGGCAGGTCGTCGCCGGTGCCCTTGGTCCTCAGGGCCAGCTTTGTACCGTCGCCGAAATTGCCGTTGATGGTGGCCTTGTCCAGACCGAGTTCGTACTGGACCGCCAGCATCAGCCCCTGCTGCACGTCGCGCGAGTAGATGCCGTCGGTCGGCACCAGGTTCATGGCGGGGATGCGGATCTGCTGGACGTAGCGCCGGTTGAGGTGCTGCTGGATGCGCTTGGTGGTGCCGTCGCCGCCGGCCACGGTACGGAACTGGTCCATGCGAAGCAGCGAACGGGTGACGCGGGCCCACAGGTCTGCGTCGAGGGGCTCGCGATAGTCGATACCGATGTCGTTGTAGAGCTCGGCGAGGGAGGTCCTGGCTCTCAAGTCCCATATGGCGGGATGCGCCGGGCCGTAGTAGCCCTTGCACCACAGGGCGGCGCTGTAGATGCGGATGATGTTCTGGTTGGTCTCCTGGTCGGGGAACAGGTAGCGCTGTCTCACCGCCGCAACGGTGCCCGGCCCGAAGTTCTTTACGGTGGGGGAGATCCCCAGTTCGTGCTGGAGTGCCTGGGTGAGGCAGTCCACCGTTGCCCAGCCCGTTTTGCCGTTTGGCTCGCACGGCACGTAGCCGGGTGCGTTCGCGTAGGTTGCGTTGAGCCACTGCTGAGCAGCCAAGATATTCGGGTCTTCCGACATGCACATCCTCCACGGTTCAGGTTCGTCTGCGCAGCGCGCGACGCGCGGTGCGCCGGGCGGAGCGGGGGAGTCGCCGGGTGGCCGGCGGGCGGGAGCGGCCGACCGCTACCGCGCACCGGCGGGAGCGGGAATCGATGGGGCTCCCGTTCCATTGGCCGCGCTGAAGAGGCTCACTCTCGCTCCGGTCCGCTCCGCCGGTGCGGATAGTCGCTTCGCTCTGAGCGCCAGCTCGTCAGAGCCGGCTGCACTCGTCGGAGCCCATGGCGGTGACCGGCTTGTAGTACCACGCGAGCGCGTTGCGCGTCTGCGGGCCGTAGCCGCCGTCCACCGAGATGTGCTCCCTGGCCTGCGCTCGCTTGAGCGCGTCACGTGTCCGCGGCCCGAAGTCCCCGTCCACGTCCAACGATTCGCGGTAGCACTTGTTGAGGGTCAGTTGCAGCGCCCTGACACCAGCGCCGGAGGACCCCTCCTGCATCGAGCAGTTGAGACTCAGGTAGGTGCCGTCGCTCCAGGCGGGGATGCGTGCCTCCCCGCGCCACTCGATGAAGCTCTTGGCGCTGGTATAGGTCGCGTTGCAGCCGCTCGCGGCCGCGGCCGGCCCGGCGGTGCCGACCACGGCTGCGCCGGACAGCAGGGTCACTCCTACGGCGAGAGCCGTCGCTCTGGTGCGGAGGGTGCGGTTGATCTCCATGAAGTCTCGTCCTGTCGTGTCACGTCGCGTGGAGGCGGCGCCAGTTGATAGTCGGCATACGGGGACGACGAGAGGCCGCGGAGCGCACATTTCGTCGTTGTCGTCTGCAGATCGCCCCAGGCGCAGTCGCAGCCGGGTGAAGCAGACTGTAGGGAGGGCTGGGGATGGCAGCAATGCGCACGGTGCGCAGTTGCGGGGTGGCGGCTGTTCACGGTGCACGGTCGGCGATGCGGAACGCGTGGATGAGTTCGTGGGGGCCGGGGCCAGGGGCCTGGAGGCTGCGTTTCAGGTGCTGTTCGGCGGTGCGCAGGTGGGCGCGGACGGTGGTGCGGCTGATGCCGAGGTTTTGGGCCGTTCGCTGGGCATCGGTGCCGGCTTCGATCCAGGCTCGCAGGGTCTGTTGCACGGTGCGGTCCGTGCCGAGCCGCAGGGGTTGGAGGAAGGCGTGGGCCCAGGTGATGGCCGCTTCGGTGGACAGCAGACAGTCCACCGAAAACGTTGGCACATGCTCGGCTGCGGCGTTGCCGTCGGGTAGCGGAAGGTCGGTGATCGCCAGGGCCAGGGCGAGTTCGGCGCGGCTGCGGGGGTCCTGCAGGTCGAGGCCGAGGGCGTCTTGGACCCGTCTGAGATGGGCGGTGACGGTGTTGCGGCTGACGTCGAGCAGCCGCGCCACACCGGAGCGGGGAAAGTTCAGGGCAAGGCTGGTGATGTCGAGGGTGAGCCGGGGGGCCTCCCTCATCGGCTCCAGGAAGGCCCGGGCCCAGGCGACGGCTTGCCGACGGGGGAGCAGCCCGGCCAGCGGTGGCCGGCCGTGGTAGTCGGCGACCCGTTCGAGTGTGTGGCCGGCGACGGCCAGGGCATGGCGGGCTTGATCGTAGGCCTGCGCAGTGGCCGACAGGGGCACGGGGGCGCTGATGCCGAGCGCGTAGTGCGGGTTGTCTCGTACCAGCAACCTCAAGGGCGCGGCCAGGCCGCCGTCCACGCTGTCGCCGTCGTGGTCCGCGGGCAGGAGACAGATGAGGTGGTGGTCGTAGACGGGGCATCGCACCATCAGGCCGCGACCGTGATAGCCGGACGCATCCTGGTAGGCGTCGATGAGCCTGCCGCGGTCTGAGGGCGGGCAGCGCAGCAGGTGGATGCGCAGACGTTCAGCGTCTAGCAACGGCGGAACGGCACCGGCCGTCATCCGGCGGGCCAGCGTCAGTTCTCCAGCCATCAGGGCCGTGAAGACCGCCAGACGCAGCCGCGCTGCCGCCTGCTGGTAGCGCAGTGCGAGGTCGTCGGCCTGCCGGACACGTCGCGACACCTCGACCACGGCGCCGACATGGGACGCCAGCACCAGCGCCTCCCGCGCCAGCGGGAACGGGCTGCCCACCACCAGCACCGGACGCGGCACTTGCCGTCCGAGCGCTTCGCACCGCACATGGAACACGCCCACCTGCGAGGCCGCAGCGGCCAGCTGTCCGCTTGACAACTGCGTCAGCACCGGCTGGAGACCGGCAAGGATGTCCGGCGCAAGCCGGGCAGTGGACACCTCTACCTTGCCCGCGCGGTCGACCAGGGCGATCTCCGCGCCGAGCTGCCGTCCCAACCAATCGATCAGCGCCTGCGGATCAAGATCGGCATCCTGACCGACACGAGGTCTCAGCTGACGCAACAACTCATCGAGCACCTGAGGTATCGGCATGCCCCTCCCCCGCCAACCTGTCGGCCGCCTGTCCGAGTCAGCCAGCACGCACCACCGGAACCTGAAGTACCGGCGGATCTCCGCACGGTGCTCCTTGCGCGCCTGGCCGACCCGCTCACGCAGCGCCCGCTCCAACGGTGAAACCTTCCGTCAACAGGACGACGAACGCCTCCCCCGCAGGTGCGCAACGTCGGCCCGTCCCGATGCTCCCACCGAAGCCCGTCCCAGCCACTCCGGCTCGCCAACACCGAGGCCCTGGAAGACGAACGCGCGATCCCCGCGGCCGCGTTCCGGCACCGGGCCGTCACGTTCTCCGGCGCCCACAACATCACGCAGGGGCACACCTTCGCCGCCGGCGCCATGTTCTCCCTCGCCCACGACTTCCGCGTGCCGCGCGGTCCTGACCTTGCCCATCCCCATCTTCCCCATCACGCTGAAGCTCAGAGTCTGTCGATCTCCTTGGCCAGGTGCTCGGCGTGGTCTTCGAGCAGCGGCTTGAGGGCGCCGTAGTAAGGCTGGTGGTCAGTTGTGCAGAGCCAGTGGAACACGTTGTGTCGCTCCCGGGTCCAGACGGCGCGTAGTGCGGGGTCGAGGGCGATGTGTGGCGGGCAGGGTGCGAAGTCGGGTTGGCCTTCGGTGACGCGGGTCCAGATGTAGGCGCTGACGGCCAGGCGTCTGCGGTCGTCGCTGAGGGGCTTTCGGTGGCTGGTGAGGTCCGGGAGCTGGGTGAGTATGTGCTGCCAGTTCTGGGGTTCCAGCGTCCAGGTGGCGAGGGCATCGCGTCGGTGTCGGTAGTCGATGGCGGGACCTGCAATGAGCTCGGCGGTGATGGCGTCGAGGGCTTGTTCGAAGTCGCGGGCCGTGCCGCTGGTACGGAGGTGGCGGTTCAGCAGCTGCGTGTAGCCGATCCTCTTGTTCTCGGTGTTGATCCCGAGAAACTGGGCGGCATCGTTCAGGCTCCCGCCGCGTGCGCGCCGGACGAGGAAGACCGCGGCCGTGCGTCGGCGCATCTTAGGGGTGATGTCCGAGAGGAAGCTGAGGTGGCGTTCGGCAAGGGCTTGGGGCAAGCACGCGGGAACGTGCTCGGGTTGTAGGCCGGCACCAGTGGAGGGGAGGCGGAGTCCGCCTTTGCCGGTGCGCCGGAAGGTGGGAACGATCGTGTCGGCGGCGAGCTGGAAGCGCTCGGAGCATGCGCTGCGCTGCTTCTTGAAGTTCTTGTCCCAGATCAGGTGCCGCGTGGGCGGGATTCCGCTGCGGGTCCGGTTCTCCTCGGGCGCGAGCGGGGCGAGTGCTTCGCGAAGGTCGCCGGCGGTCAGGATGTGATCGGTGACCTGGAGGAGACCGGCGCAGGCAAGGGCGTCGACGGGTGCCCCGCTGGAGCGGTAGGGACGGGAGTCGGCTCCCTCGTGGATGGCGAGGTGCCGGTCGACGGCCGCGGCGAGTTGGCGGGTGGTGCCGACCGCCTGGATGCGCGGCCAGCAGATCATGACCAGTCCGGCGAGCAGGATGAGCTCGGTGAAGTACTGCTGTGCTCGCCGTTTCGGCCGGCCGGGGCCGAGCAGTCCGAGGATCTTGCGCTGGAGCTCGAGCAGAGCGGGGCCGGGCCGGTGGTGGTGCACTGGGTCGTGCGCGAGCGGCGCCCCGCATGGGGCGCCGGGCCGGCTGGTCGGGACGTCCTGCGGCGTGGAGGACCGGCAGTGGGCGGGGTGAATCCCGGTGGCGGCGGGGCGGGGGAACAACTGCGTTCTGCTGCTGAAGTTGATCGGCTTGTGGCAGCGGGGGCAGAGGTGTTCCAGGAACACCTTGTGGAGAGGGCAGGCGAAGACCACGGGCAGACGCCAGAGGATCTGCCAGGGACCGCCGTGAGCGTTCTGGATGTCGGAGCCGTCGCCGGCGAGGCAGCGGGGGCAGTAGCGGGCGGTGGTGGCGAACAGCCATCCGTCCGTGTGCATGGAGTAGACCCTCCCGGCCCGGATGTCGTCGAGGCTGCGGGCGGCCGGCGGATAGCGGGAGGCGAGGGGCTGCAGCGTCATCGCGCGCACTTCCCGGGGGTCCAGCCGGGTTGTGCGGGCGCAACGGCTGATCTCGGCTGGGGTCAGCAAGGTCGAAAGTGATGCCCGGGCCCGCCCGAGCCGGTCGTGGTTGGTCAGGCCGGTCAGCCGGGCGAGCTCGTGGGGCGAGACGTGCAGACGGTGGGCCAGGCGCAGGACGAACCCGGCCAGGGACTCGCCCTCCAGCGGGTCGAGGCTGCGGCCGAAGGGCCGCAGCCCAGCGCCTGTGGTCGCGTCAGTCACCCGCGGCCGGCCTGTTCCCGCGGTCGTCGAGGACCGTGTTGCGTCCGCGCCGGCGGCGGGGCTTGGACTTTGTGGGCGGGGCGGTGTTCTGCGGGATGTCGGGGACCTCACCGGCGCCGGGGTCGAGGCCGCCCAGGTTGCCGAGGTGGATCGTGGTCTTTCCGAGCAGCTCGGGGGTGAGGCGTTCTTCGCCGGTGAGGATCGCTTCGGTGCAGCCGTCCTCGATCAGCCGCCGCAGCAGGCCGACGACGCCGCGGGTGCGGCCGAAGAGGTACTCGGGCATCTCGCCGGTGGTCAGCATGCCCTCGAAGGGCCGCAGGAGCCGCAGCTGGTCCTCGATGCCGGCCAGGTGGTCGAGGAAGGCGGTGATGCCAGCCGGGGTGGAGTAGTCGAACGGATCGAGCTCGACCATGTCGAACCGGCGGCCCGTCTGCGTGGCCGCCGCGGCGTTGTGCCGCCCGCCCCGCTCGTTGTCGGGGAAGACCCACTGTCCGGTGCGCTGGTCGACGTAGGCGCCGCGCAGGAGTCCGGAGCCGGGGATGTCCACGCCGATCAGGATGAGGGTGACGTTGAGGTCCATCAGTTCGCGGATCAGGTCGAGGGTGTCCTGGTCGTCCTCGCGGTGGAGCCGGAGCCGGGTGATGTCGTCGATCAGCAGGGCAGTGGTGTGATGGTCCCGGATCGCGTCCCGCACCGCTCTGACCAGGTCGTCCAGCGTTCCGGGGTGCGGGTTGCCGTAGACGTTCAAGATCGCCTTGCAGAGGCCCTTGGGGGTCGCGCGGACCGGCAGGCGGCAGTAGGCCACGGGCACGAACACGTCCCGGGTGCCGGGGGTGGGGCCGGGCAGCAGCTGGTGGTGGACCTCACGCCAGACGTCCTCGAAGGACGCGGCCGCGTCGCAGGCGGTCTCGGTCTTGCCCTGGAACCCGCCGCCGTTGATCATCAGGCCGTCGCGGGTGCCGGGCATGAACTTCACCGCGTTGTTCTGCAGCCGGCCGCGCATCAGGTTCGCGACCCGCGCGCTCATCGGCGTCTCCTGCAGCCGCATGTTCACGTGCGTCGCGGTGCGATGCAGGTCGTGCAGGGCCCGCCGCCGGGGGCTCAGGCTCTGGTATTCGGCCAGGCTCAGACGCAATGCGGGCGCGAACGCGCCGCGGATCTTCCGCCACTGCTGCCAGCCCTCCCAACGGGTGCGGTCGGGCGGCGGGCCGGCCCGCAGGAACGGGACGACCGCGTGCTCATCGGGCGACGTCTGGTCCACCACGGTCCTCCTCCAGGTCGTCCTCGGGCAGGACGAACACGCTTCGGGCCCGGAAGCTGTGGCCCAGCTCGGGCGGCGGGACGGGCGCGGGTCGTGCCGCCTCCCGCCGCCGGCGTCGTTCACCGGCGACCGTGTCCTGCGTCTGGCGGGCCCGGCCCGGCCAGCTCAGCACAGCCGCCGTCTCCTCCCCAGCAGGAGCGGAGGCGGGCTGTGGGATCGGTGCGGGCGGGCTCGGCGACCGGTCGGCCTGCGCGGCCCTGGCCTGGTACGTCTCGCGGGCGTGCTCGGTGCGCTGGGACTTCGTCATCTGGGTCGGCCACTTGCTGACCGGGATGTTCGAGCCGATTAGCTCCAGCAGCACGGGCAGCAGTTCGGCGTCCGACTTCGGCTTCAGCCCGGCCGCGTCGGCCTTCGTGAGCAGGGTGCTGGCCCGCGCGTCTCCGAAGGCCGGCATCTGCCCGGCCCGCGGCATGCCCGTCCAGGGCAGCGGGTGCCAGGCATGGCTGATCGGGTCCTGGAAGAACACCTGGCGCCGGTCACGCGGGTCGCGGCGGATGAGCCACTTGCCCTTGTGCTTGCCGCCCCGTGTCGACAGTTCTCCGCGGTAGTCCCGCAGGACGTCGGCGTCGTCGTACCAAAGTCCGCGGATCTTCACCCCGCGGCGCTTGTCGATGCGGACGTAGTGGGCGGGCAGCAGCTCGTAGAACAGCTCCGGGGAGGGGATGTCCATCGCGAAGCCGGTCTGTGCGAACGACGCCGCGAACAGTGAGTTCGGGCTGTGCGAGCCGTCCGGATCCCAGGCCGGGGCGTACTCGCCCAGCTTGCGCTTTTGCCAGACGGCGACGATCCAGGTGGCGATCAGGTGCTCGAGCTGGTCGGCCGTCAGCACTGTGTCCGCGGCCGGGTCGGCCCCGCGGTCGGCGACGTCGACGCCGGTGTAGCCGACCAGGTGCTCGAACAGCAGCTGCCGGATCACGCCGAAAGCCCGCTCGACGGCGGCCTTGTCGGTCGGCCGCAGCACCCGCGCGGGCAGGACCTGGCAGCCGAGCACCCGCTCGACCTCGACCAGGTGGTGGTTGCGATAGACCGATCCGTGGTCGGTGGTCACCGTCTCCGGGGTGAAGAACGGCAGGCCCGCCACCGCGTGCCCGGCGAACTCGGCAACCACTGCGGCCGGCAGCCCGGGGTAGGGCCATTCCAGGTCCTCGCCCCAGTCCGCCCGCATCGGCAGCGGCATCGTCACGTCCCGCAGCACCATCGCGACGTCGACCGAGGTGTCGGAGACCAGCGTCAGCCGGAAGGCGACCAGCGAGTGCGTGCAGACGTCCAGGGCCAGGGTGAGGTGCATCTTCACCGGGTCGCCGAAGACGTGCTCGCGGACCATGACCGGCAGCACCGTGGTGTCCAGCGCGACGACCTGGCCCGGCCGGTGCACCAGGACGTGCCCCTCCGACTCCGGCAGATCGGCCGATCGCGCGTAGCGCTGCCGGGCGCCGCCGGGGCCGAACCACTCCTGCCAGAGCCGGCGCAGGGTGTCGTAGCTGGGCACCTTCGTCTCGGGCCCGAACTCCTCGCGGACGTACTGGCGGATCATGCGGTCCTTGGTCCGCATCGACACCTTCGCCATCCGCTTCGTCTCCTCGCGGACCGCCAGGACGCCCTCCCTCACGGGCTCGGAAACCGTCCGTGTCCCGCCGCTGCGGCGCAGCCAGCGGTCGTCCGCGCAGCCGACCAGCCCGAACCGGCGTCGGGCGTTCTCCCACCGGATCAGCGTGCGGTAGCCGACCGAGCCCAGCCCCAGCAGCTTCGCGTGCTGCGGATCCAGGGCCGCGAGCTCTGCCACCTTCGCGTGCCGGCGCTCGGTGAGCGTCGTCGTCGCCGGGTCGTACTCCGGTCTCGGCTCACCCGGGCCCGGGTGGAACGGGTCACCGGAGCGGAACCCGGTCGCCACTTCCAGCAGGTGAGCCATCCGCAGCTCGGTCAGCTCCAGCCGGCCCGCTCTCAGGTCCTCGGACGCCTTGCGCTGGCGGCCCCGATCGGCCCCCGCCGCCGACGTCCGCGACGAGGACCGGCACTGCGGATGGTTGGCCAGGAACCGGAAGGTCACCCGCTCGCGGGTGCCGTCGTCCTTCACCAACTGCACCCGGCCCAGGTGCGGTTCGCGCCGCTCGACCGTCCACTCCGTCCCGTCCAGCACCAGCCCGGCGCCGGGGGAAAGGTCCAGCACCGCCGCCGCGGTCACCGGCCCGCCTCCCGAGCGGGCATCACGAGCGAGCGGTCCTGGAGCGGGCCGGCCAGGTCGATGCCCAGTTGCCGGGACCACAGCAGGTGCAGCAGCTGGGCCCGGGCGACCGGTTCGCAGCCCGTCGCCGCCGCGAGCTCGCCGAACCTCCGTCTGCCCCCGGCCTCGGCGAGCAGCACCGGCCGTAGCCCCAGCGGATCGGACTTCAGCCGGCGCCGCGACGCCATCGCGTCCAGGCCGGCGAAGGCGTGCTCGCGCCAGCGGGCGGCCACCGCGTAGTGCCAGCCGCAGGCGACGGCGACCTCGGCGGCCGCGGCGAACGACTCCCGGTCCGACTCCTTGATCAAAGGCTCGGGGCGTACGTCGATTAGCCAGACGCCGTGGCGGGTCACCGCGAGGTAGTCAGGGGTGTGGGAGCGGCGTTTCCCGCAGGTTGTGAAGGAGATCTTCAGCGGCTGTGAGACGACGTCGACCACGTCGCCGGCGAAGTCCAGGGCCAGCAGCACCCGGCTCTCCTCCAGGCTCTCCGCGCCGTGGTGACGGCCGGTGCTGGTCAGGAACTGCAGGCCAGGACGGTGCCGCTGGTCCCGGCGCCAGGTGAAGTGCCGCATCGGGTCGCTCGTGAGCACCGGCTCCTGTACGAGATCGTGCACCGAGCACGACGCGTCGTCACCATCCGCCCGCCACGAGACCGCCCACCGCCTCGTCCAGCCGTCACCCAGATCCAGGCCAGGCCTGCCCGCATCGACGTCCGTCGACACGAAAGGTCCTCCCAGCTGCACCGATGCGACCAGACGGACCCGGCGTCAGCGGTTTCTACGAACCTTCCCGACCCAGCACGTGTAGCCGCCATGAGCTCATGGAAGCGTCACGGAGAACCTCAGGCTCCCGATCTTCGTTTCTGGTGACAGAAAGACTGCTGAATGAGCGTCTGTGACAAGTCGGATGCCTCGTTTGTGACAACCAGGCTGCCTCGACCGTCCCCATTCACCAGCTCAGCCGGTCCCGCTGGTGACAACTCCTGAGCTTCGGCTCAGGGCCCTGGCGTGATGGTGGGTGGGGCTGTTCGGGCTGGTGGTGGGGCAGTGTCCAGCATGTAGATCATCTGGCAGGGCGGTTCGCCTGTTCCGGTCCGCTGCCTCGCCCTCTTCCCTACGATCCGGCGCATGGTGGATCCCGAGGTGACCGAGCGGATCTCAGTACGCCGCGCGGAGTTGGACGATCTGGAAGAACATCTGGTCAAGCAATTGGCGGAGGTGCGGGCCGAGCGCGATGACCTCGCCGCGGCCGAGCGGGTGCTGACCCGGATGGGCGAGCAGATCGCCGCCGAACGAGCCGTAACGGCGCCGACTGTCGCGCAGGTGGGTGGGAAAGGGGTGCTGCTGATCCCGCACCGCGCGCCGGAGGTCACCGAGACCGTGCTCCCACCGGAGTACCAGCGCATTCTCGCCGCAGTGCGTGACGCGGGCGGGCCCGTCACGGTCCGCCAGGTCGGTGAGGCGATCGGGCTGGATACCGGGGTGCGGGGCAAACTGGAGCCGCTGCGCGGGAAGCTGACCAAGTTGGCCGATCGCGGCTGGCTGCACAAGCGTCCCGACGGGCGGTTCGCCGTCCGCCCGTGAGGCGCGAGCCAGCAAAGAGGGCCGTAACTACGGTGTCCCCGGGGCTCGTTGGGAATGTGTGACCAAAACCGAAGAGCGCGCCGGGGACACCGTGTCCCTTGTCTACCAGTGCCGTCTGCCGCTGTCCACGCACACCGTCAACCACCTCGCCCGCCTGCTGCGGCGCCACCTGAAATCGATAGGCTCGCGCTGGCGGTCGCTGCCGCCGGGGAAGATCGCGGTGATTGTCCTGGCCGTGCTCCGCCACGACCAGCGCCTGGCCGACATGGCCGGCGGCAACAACGTCGCCGAGTCCACCGTCCGCCGCTGGCGCGACGAGATGATCCACCTGCTCGCCGCCCGCGCTCCGCGCCTGAACCGGGCCCTGAAGAAGATCGCGAAGCGGGGCGGGAAAGTCGTCCTGGTCGACGGCACCCTCATCCCCACCCAGCGCCGCACCGGGCGCGACAACCGGAAGAACTTCTCCGGCAAGCACCACCGCCACGGCCTGCACTTCCTCGCCCTGACCGACGAGAAGGGACGGTTGATCTGGACCTCCGCCGCCCGGCCCGGCCGAACCCACGACGCCACCGCCGCCCGCCACGACCAACTCGTCAACCACCTGAAAGCAGCCGGCCTCGGCGCCCTCGCCGACCTGGGCTTCCTCGGCGTGGACAAACCCGACGACCCCGACGACCTGGTCATCGTCACCGGCTTCAAGGCCACCCGCTACCGCAAACTCACCCCCGGACAGCAGACGGCGAACCACGTGCTGGCCGCCGGACGCGCCCCAGTCGAGCACGGTTTCGCTCACCTCAAGAACTGGCGCGTGTTGACCAAACTCCGCACCGATCCCGCCCGCGCCACCCAACTCCTGCGCGCCCTGCTCGTCCTGACGAACCTCGAAGTCAGCCGCTGAGACAACGCCGCATGCAATGCCCGACGTTCGTCCGGAGCATTCCCCCTCTGGCCAAAGACCCCGGGCACGGCATTGACTTGCCAGAACACGGCACCGGTCAAGCGAAAAGGGGCAAGGGCGTGCGCGCACGGGGCATCAACTACGACACCGGATTCCTTCCTGGGGAAGAACTCTCCCGCAAGAGCTTCACCCCTGAAACGGTCCAGCACGACATGGCGGTGATCTCCAGGGAGCTCCACTGCGACGTCGTTCGTATCTCCGGGCGAGAGCCCGAACGGCTGAGCATCGCTGCCCGGCATGCTGCAGACACGGGCCTTGAGGTCTGGTTCGCTCCCTTTCCCGTGGACCTCCCTCACGGCCAGTTACTCCCGTTCTTCGCCGACTGCGCCCAACGCGCCGAAGCTGTGCGGGAGGCCGGCGCCGACGTGGTGTTCGTCGCCGGCTGCGAGATCAGCGCGTTCTGCGGGGGCTTCATCCCGGGCGACACCTACGGCGACCGCCTGCGGGCCATGGCCAGCGCCGACATGGAGTGGTGGTCCTCCCTCGGACCGGTGCAAGAACGCCTCAATGAGTTCCTCTCCGAAGCCGCCGCGACCGCCCGCACGCACTTCGGCGGGCGGATCACCTACGCCTCGGCGCCCTGGGAGTTCGTCGACTGGCATCCGTTCGACTTCGTCGGCATCGATGCCTACCGGGCTGCCTACAACGCCGACAGCTTCCGGGACGAACTGCGCGGCCACCTCGCCCACGGAAAGCCCGTCGCGGTAACCGAGTACGGAACCTGCGCCTACCAGGGCGCGGGCGAACGTGGCGGCATGGCCTGGCAAGTGCCGCACGGCGCGGTGCCGGACGAGGACGAACAGGCACGCTACTTCACCGAGCTACTGGACATCTTCGAAGAGGAAGGCGTGGACACCGCGCTCTGGTTCACCTTCGCCGGCTACAGCAGGCCCAGGCAGCACGACCTTGGCTCGTACGGCGTCGTCCGGGTGCTCGACGAGGCCCGCTGGGAACCGAAGAAGATATTCCACACGATGGCCGTCAGGCACCAACACGGCTGAAGCGTCACGGCCTCCGTTCAGAAAGGGCTGTCGGCGTCGGCCGTAACTGGACGCCGAGCGTCACAGAACGATGGTTCTGCCGCAGCCCGGCAGACGATCTTCTCAGCAGACTGCCGCCCGCGACCAGCACGAGCATCCCGAGAGACCGCCACACCAGCCCTTTTACCTGCGACTTCGAGTTGGCGGAGGCTCACTGAATCCAGACCCTTTAGGCGAGCACCAATTGCCTGTGACTGAGCATGCCAGTTGGTTCTGACCGCCCTTCCGTGATGGCTACGCCGAGTAGCGGATCCGGCCGGAGTCACCTTGCTGAGGTAGCCATGCGGCTCAGCCTCCATAGCCATACCCGGAACCCTCCACGGCGGCGCTGGCGATCTGGTGCGCATGCTGGACGTGCGCCACGCTAGTCACCAGGAGAAGGCAAGCCGTGAATGAAACATCGCTTCCTCACGGCACTGAGCCTGCGGTCGTCTTCGACTTCGTGGTCTCTGACGGGGGCCTCGGGTGGAGGGAGGGAGCTTGACTGCGACTGTGAGGAATTCGGGCGGGTCTCCGCGCGGTGTCATGCGCTGGCCATTGGGCCTGCACATCGCCGTAGTGTTGGTGCTGGCCGCGGTTGCAGCGATTACAGTCCTAGGACTGCTATGGCTGGGGCTGGGGGCACCTCGAGTGCAGGTACCCGGACCGCTCAGGCCCAGCGACACATACGATGCCATCAAGATTGCGTTGGCGATCGTGGCCGGAGGCGGCGGCGTGGTAGCACTCGTGGTCGCTTACCGACGCCAGCACCTCAATGAAACCACCGACGCCCGGGAGCACGACAAGGCGCTGATCGAACGATTCGGCGCCGCTGCCGAGCAACTCGGAGCGGAACAGCCAGCCGTACGCATGGCGGGCGCCTACGCGATGGCGCGACTCGCCGATGAATGGCCACAGGAACGGCAGATGTGCATCGACGTGCTGTGCGGCTACCTGCGAATGCCTCACGCTCTCGATCCACCCAGCGACAACCAGGCGCTGACGACCTGGCAGCGAGAGCGGAAGGTCCGCGAGACCGTCCTGCAACTCATTGGCGCCCACTTACGCGACGGTGCACCTGAATCCTGGCAGGGATACGACCTGAACTTCGCCGGCGCCGTCATCGATGCGGCCGACTTCCGCGGTGCGCGCTTCACCGGCGGCGACATCGTCTTCGTCGAGACAGTCTTCGTCGCTCACGGCCGGGACCAGATCATCTTCGACGATGTCGACTTCGCCAAAGGCAGCCACGTGTACTTCCGGCTCGCCGAATTCCGCAGCGGCTCCGTTCGCTTCAACCGTGCCACATTCAGCGGCGGCTGGGTTACGTTCGACTCTGCCAGCTTCACGGGCGCGCAAGTAAACTTCCGGGAAGCCAACTTCACGGCGGGCGAGATCCTCTTCGAGGACGCTGAGTTCTCCGACGGCTGCATCGACTTCAGCGGCGCTTCCTTCACCGGCAGCACGGTGAACTTCGGTGAGCACCATCTCCCTTCCATCTACCGCACAGTGCCGCCCGCCCACTTCAGCGGCGGAACCGTCGACTTCTCTCAAGCAGCCGACTTCACCCAGCCTCCGCACTTCGGCCTGCAGACGCTTCCTCCCGGGCTCCGGCTTCCGTCGGGCACCAACATCTCCGACCTCCCTTGAGGAGGCCAGGTCGGAGACGGCCCATGACGGCCGGGCGGAGCTGCCCGCCTGACCCCGCCGCCCCTCTCGTCCAGCAGCCCGTACACCGATCAACCATCGATGAGTGTGACTTGACGGAAAGTCACTGGCTCGGGCGACTGTCGATAGCGCATCGGTCGTAGCCGTCACGGAAGCGCGGTCACAACCTGCCAGTTGGCCGCTGAGAGCTTCAGTTGGCCACGTGGGCGCTCACCGACGAGTCCGCCTCTACCGCCACGTCGGAATCACGAGTTCATCTGTCGATCGGTGAGCCATCGCGCCTGGGCTACATTGCCGCTGCCCACGGTCAAGCTGGCCCTGGCAGCGGCGTAGAAGCGGTCCCGGCCTTCGTCCGTGCGTCGTACGGCAGTTACCCAGTCGAAGCCGTCGGCGGCAACACCACGTGCCGCCCGCTCCAGCTGCAGCACGGCCCAGCGCCACTCGCGCGCGGCGGCCACCGTGTCGGCATCGCCCAGCAGGAGCACCGCCTCCCACGCTTTGGTCCGCTGGGCGTCAGCTTGGGCGATCAGTTCAAGTCCTGTGTCCCGATCGATCGGATGTGCCCGCGATGAGGGTCGTGACGACGCTGTGAGGCGATGCGCAAGTAGGTGGACCTCCTTGAGCGCCCGACCGAACTCGGAGTAAGCGTCCAATCGCCGTTCATCCCACCGCACCGAGAGGGCGCGCTCCCACTGAGCCCTGTCGTTGAGCCGGGCTGTGAGCAGCGTCCCCAGGACACCGACGATGACACCTATGAGGGCAGGCAGCTGGTTCAGAAAGGCAGTCACCTTCAAAGCGTGCCCGTCGCAGCGTCCGGCCAAGTGGCACGCTCAGTGTGGCCAACTGGCGTGCTCGTTCCCGAAACCGGAAAACGAGGCCGGACACGCAGCGAACCGGCAGGTCCGGCGACGGAGTCTTCGACTACGGCGCCGACTGCCACCCATGAGCACGGGAAGGGATCACCGCATGTCAGTCCCCACCGCCATGCACCGCGCGTACGGTGGCGATACGACCCGCTTGGAGGTGCCGATGAGCGCGCAGCCCGAGGAAGCTCCCGCCCCGCCAGCCCCGGCTGCTGCCGCCCAGCTGCGCGACGACCGCGCGCCGACACTTGGGTACCGGCCTTCGAGCGGGACTGGGCCAGGGCCCTGGAGGACTCCCGCGATGCACCCCACCGACCGAGCCGGTGCCGTCGTCGAGACGGGCGCCAACCTCGCCAAGGCTGTCGGCATGTCCCCGACTGAGCTCTCCCGCACCCGGCGCCGGGTCGTAGAGGCCGGTTGGCTCGAGGAATCCGAGCGGCTCGCTCACATCAGTTACTGCCGGCTCAGTGCGAAGAGCACCAGGGAGGACATCGTCGTCCCTCTGCGCCGCGCAACCTGAACGGCTCCGCCGCGTGCACTGATCACGGCCCCTACGAGGTACTGGTCACTCCCGCCCGGCCCGAGCCGTACTCGACCTGGCCACCCTCTACCGCAACCTGGTCAAGGAGCGCCTGCCCTCACCGCCGCGCACTCTCAACGTCATGGTCAAGGGCGGCGACTGGGCCTACGGCTGCCAGCTGGTCGAAGAGGCTTTCGCCGCCCTGCCCGGCCCGGGCGCCCCGCCGCGAAACCTCACCCCGATGGTGCTCACCGACACCGGTGCCAAGCTGTCGAAATCGCTGATCCGCGAGGGCACCGTGTCACCCCCGCCGGGCGCCAGGCCGTGGCTGGGACCGCTTTGCGATCCCCGTCAGCAGAAGCCCTGCGCCGCTTGCCACGATCGTCGTGATTAATCCGAGCCTGCCCAGGTCATGATCTCCCCAGCGGTGCGCCGGATCAGGATTGGTTCCTCTGATCCGGTCCGGACTCGGCCGATGTCGCGCCATGCGGTTTCTCGACTGCCGGTTCTGATCACGCCGCACGAACCCTCCCCCCGGGGCCCTGCATGACAGGACGACGCTAGCGTCCTGCGCCAGCTTCGTGAGTCATGGCGGGTGGGCCCGTAACGTGATCGCAGTCGTGCCTGTACCTCGTTCGCGTTGAATGCCGACGCATGGAAGGCCAAGCGGCCGCGCCGGGAACAGCCGGTCCGGCCGGCAGGGTTACATCGACCGAGGGACCGGCGCCGCACGGGCGGGGAGCACGGAGACCACAAAGTCGTCCGCCCCACCAGGATCCGGGCCCCAGGATCGCGGTACGCCCGCCGCGCGCTTGGATCAAGACGTATGTCTGCAGGAGGACTCTTTCATGGCTGACCGGCCTTTGACGCTCATGGCAGTACACGCCCACCCCGACGACGAGGCCACCGGCACCGGGGGTGTCCTCGCGCGGTACGCGGCGGAAGGCATCCGCACGGTTCTCGTGACGTGTACCGACGGCGGTTGCGGTGACGGACCGGGGGGTGTCAAGCCGGGCGATCCCGGGCACGATCCGGCGGCGGTCGCGTTGATGCGCCGTCAAGAACTTGAGGCGAGCTGTGAGGTTCTGAAGGTCAGCGACCTGGAGATGCTGGACTATGCCGACTCCGGGATGGCGGGCTGGCCGAGCAATGACGCCCCCGGATCCTTCTGGCAGACCCCCGTGCAGGAAGGTGCGGCCCGACTCGCGGAACTCATGCGGCACTACCGACCTGATGTGGTCGTCACCTACGACGAGAACGGCTTCTACGGCCACCCCGACCACATCCAGGCCCACCGCATCACGATGGCGGCGCTGGAGATGACCGAGCTGTCCCCGAAGGTGTACTGGACCACGATGCCCCGCTCGATGATGCAGCGGTTCGGCGAGATCATGCGCGAGTTTCACGAGGACATGCCGGAGCCGGACCCCGCCGAGGCCGCCGCGATGGCCGAGATCGGCCTCCCCGACTATGAGATCACCACGTGGGTGGACACCACCGCGTTCAGCGGCCAGAAGTTCGACGCGCTGGCCGCGCACGCCAGTCAGGGCGAGAACATCTTCTTCCTCAGGATGGGCAAGGAGAGGTTCGGCGAGTTGATGGGCATGGAGACCTTCCTACGTGTCCAGGACCCCACCGGAGCGGCCGTACCCGAGAACGATCTCTTCGCCGGACTGCGCTGATCCGCCCGCCCGACCATCCAGGAACATCCACCGCACGGCGCGTTCGAGCGGGTCTCACGCCCGGAGGTTTGTCCACGTGAGTTCCGCTCCGGCAGCCCCCGTCCAAGGCCCTCGCCGGCGGCGTCGACGCGTGCGTGCCGCGCTTCCGACCCGCCACCGCGCTTGTCCTCAGTCCACCTGGCAACCGCACAGGTGGGAGACCTGCGGGCTGCTGGCTCACAAGGTGCGCGACAGCCCAGGTCAGCCCCGCGGTCTGCTCCGATCAAGACAGACCGTCGAGGAAGCGACACGAAGCTGAGGATCCGATGTCCGACACGCCGTGAGGCCACAGAAGATGAAGCAGGTCACGGGGTGGGATTCGACACGAACCGCGAGGCCCCACACGGTGCCAGGGGGACCGCACGATTCGCGTGCCGACCTGCGCGGTCGCTGACCTGAGGTGTCTCTTTCGGGGACACCCCAGGTCAGCGGCCCGCACCTTGTGTTCGCGGTCCGTCCTGGAGCACCGGGCGTGGGCTAGGAGTTGAGGTTCTGGCGCACGTCCAAGTAGCAGCGCAGCCGTAGGCCGGGCTCGCCGGGGCCCGGGTGCCGGTTCGCCAAAGCCGTTGCCCACCCTCGGCGGCGACCAAGCATGCCGTCTGCCGACGCCACAGGCTGGCACGCGGAGCGTGATCACGCGTGCGCAGCATGGTGTGGCGTACTGCCGGAATAGGTGCCTGGCCGGCTGTGTTGGGAGGAGTGTGGTCGTGAAGGGGACAGTGTCCCCGGGCCTCACCTATTGCCTGCAGGGAAGATCGTTCGGCTGAAGCCCTGCAGTGCCTTTCGCCGCGTAGGCGACCGCCCTTCACGACCGCGCATGCTGATCAGCCCCGCCCGGCGCTGCTTACCGGGCGGGGCTGACTGCTGTGCACCAGCCGGGTGCTTGGCTCGGTGGGTGGGGGAGGGGCAGCCGCAGTCGTTGCGGTGATTTTCCGGGAGCGGGTCTGGTCGTTGAGGTCGTAGCCGCACAGATCGTGGATGGAGCCGCCGCTGCGGGTGAAACACCCATGCCGGCCGCTGTGGTTGCGCTTCTCATACACGAGGGCGGTGCGGTCGGAGTTGTTGCGGATCGAGCTGCCACGGTCACGGAGCGCGGACGGGAGGTCCTTCAGGCTGCCGTCCACGGCACGCCGCACCCACGGCACCGGTAGCCGAGCGGCTGGTTGTCCTCGCGGCTTCCGCTACCACCGGGACACAAACGCCGAGCAAGATTGTTGAACGATGCTACGATCCTGACTGCCAGGTTGCTGCGGCATTCGGACAGTGAGAGGACGCCCGTGACAAGCGACGAGGACTACCGAGCATCCGCCTCCTTGGATGTCGTGCGTGCCTGTGCCATCCGAGCCAAGCAGGGTGGCATCGCTCTCGTGGGTGCCTCGGACGCCGAGATCGACTTGGCGCTGCGTGGCATGGCGGAGCGTCTGGGATCGGCGCAGTCGGCTCTCATGGCCGCCAACGAGAAGGACCTCGCGGCTGCCGTCTCCGCAGGCATGTCGCCCGCACTGCAGGATCGCCTGCGACTGACCTCAACGCGGTTGGAGGCAATGGCGGCGGAGCTGCGCATGCTGGCGGATACCGCGCACGAGCCGAGGGACAGGGTCGTCGAGGTGCGCCCGGACGGCCTCACCCTGCTGGAGCGCAGGCGTCCGGTCGGGGTCATCGGCGCCAATTTCGAGGCTCGTCCGAACGTCACGCTCGACATCGCGTCCCAGCTCCTCAAGTCACGCAACGCGGGTGTGCTGCGCACCGGATCGGCTGCGCTCGGCTCGTCCCGGGCCTTGGTGGATCAAGTGATCGCACCGGCGCTCGCCGAGGCGGGGCTGGATCCGGACGCCATCCAGCTGGTGCCCAGCGAAGACCGCTCGGCGGCTTACGCGCTGGTGGCCCTGCCCGAGTTCATCCCGCTGGTCATCCTGCGCGGGAGCGGCGACAGCACCCGCGACCTCGGCCAGGAAGGCGCACGTCACGGTGTGCGGACCCTCGCCCATGCCGACGGCGGCGGAGTCCTGTACGTGGACTCGGCCGCCGTCGAAAAAACCGCGCACCAGCTGATCATCGACAGCCTCGACCGCCTGGGCGTGTGCAATCGCCTCAATCTGCTGCTCATCGACCGGCCTGTGTACGAAGAGCGGCTGCCCGGCATTCTTCAGCTCCTGCACCGCCTGGGCATCACCGCTTCTCTTCCCCCGCACAGCCATCCGCGCGGATACGAGTGGTCACTCGACTCGGAGCGTGCGGCAACTGTGACGATCGACGCCGCCGACGGCCCGTCGGACGCGGCTCGGATCGCGAACGAGGAGACGTCCGGGCTGGCCGCCGCCATCGTGACCGACGACCCGGCCGCCGCTGCCCGGTTCATTGACGCTTACGGCGGCTCTGGGGTCTTCTGGAATTCCCCCACGCGACTTCTCGACGGCTTCAAGCTGCTGCGACTGCCGGAGACTGGTATCAACATCGACCGGGTTCCCGGTCCGCGTGGGCCGGTGAGCTTCCGCGATCTGTACCTGCGGCAGTACGTGGTCGTGCCCAGCGCGGAGAATCTCGGCTAGAACCCCGACTGGCGGAACGCCGGCGGCTCGAAGGGTGGCAGTCCCCCAAGGTTCGTTGGGTTTGTCCCGGTCATGCCCAGGCGTCCCGCCCAGTGGTGCCCGCGTCCTGGTTCAGGGATGCCGGCCTCTGACGTCGTAGTACCTCGGCCAGCGTCTGGTGTCCGGACTGCTCGGCGTGCACGACTCTGTCGCTTGGCAGGGCGCGCTGCCACCACTCGCCGGCTGCGGTGTCGGCCGAGGCACGCAGTTCGACCAGCGCGGCGCCGAGGCGACGTCGGGAGGCGTTCAGCGCGCTGGGCACGGGATCCGGCTCGGCGACGAGAGCCGCCGTGTGCGCATGGGCGTGCTCGACGGCGGTGAGCGCGTGCTCGAGGCGGTCGCCTGCGCGCCGATTGGTGACCGCGATGGCTGCGACGAGGCCGACGAGCGTGCCGACGAGAGTGTCCATGATCCGTCCACTGATCAGTTGGACGGAGTCCTGGGTCCGGGCGAACTCGGTGATGAGCAGGGCCATCGGGGTGACGCAGACGGTATGGAGCCAGTAGTTGGGGCCGATCAGTGCCGCGGCGGCGAAGCAGAAGGCGAGGAAGCACAGCACGAGGGCCGCCGGATGCAGGTGGGCGAGCGGAACGATCGCGGCGAAGGCGAGGACGCCGATGAGGTTGCCGACGACCCGCTCAACTGCTCGTCGCCGGGTGAGCGTGAGGTTGGCCTGGTACAGGGAGGCGGCGGTGACGAGGGCCCAGTACGGGCGCCCGATCCCGAGGGCGAGGGAGGCGTATCCGGCGAGCGCGCATCCGATCCCAGTGCGCATCGCGAGGGGGGCGAGCAGATTGTGCCGGCTCCACCACGCCGCCCGGGGCGACGCGGTCGTCTCGGCGTCGAGGCCGAGGAGTTCCTCGCCTTCCGGCACCGGGTGGCCGACGTACGGGATCGGGCCCGAGCCGCGCAGGTTGCGCGCCCACGCCTGCAGACGCTCCGGGTCGGCATCCCCAGGAGCGGTGACGGCGGCCTCGGCGCGCGCGACGAGCCGTATGAGGGAGCGGCGTGTGAGGTCGCTTCGGGCGTCGGCGGCCGGCAGGCATTGCCAGGCGGCCTGCACAGCCGCGGCAGCGGCGGCGTGGGCCTTGACCTGGACCTCGGCCGTGCTCACGGCGACGTACGCGGCGACCGTGTCGAGGGCGTGGGCGGTGGCGCGACGCTCGGGTCCGTGGGGGCGCAGCAGGCCGGGCGCCATGCAGACCAGCCAGGCCCAGACACCCCCCAGCAGGGCCAGCCCGATATGGCCGGGGACCTGAGCGGGAGTCTGAGGCAAGAACAGAGCGGTCGAGCTGATGAAAGTGAGGACCACACTCGAGGGCGGTCCGATGCGGGTGGCGTCGCAGACGGCCTTCTGCAGGGCGGCCATGAGAGCGCCGACACCGACCAGGACAGCTGCGTTGGTGGTGAGCGCCGCTGTGAGCAGCGCGACGGCGAGGCCACCGACCATGCCGAGCACCACCCAGGCCAGGGCCCGGTACCGGGCGGCGTACGGGCGGTGGTGGCAGTACAGCGCGGACATGGCACCGGCTATCGGGTACATCGCCAGGTCGAGCCTGCCCAGCACGAGCATGGACAGAGCGGGCAGGGCGGTAGCGGCGAGCACGCTCAGCGCGGGTTTGAACCAGATGTCGGAGGGCCGGGCGCATCGCAGCACCCCGGCGTGGGCCACGCGGCGCAGGGCCGCACTCGTACTCATTGATTCTCTCCGTGAGATGCGCCGTGACCCGTAGCGGGGGCGGTCGGCGTTTGGGGGTGTCGTGCCGCGCGGTGAATGCGAGCCGAGAAGAGGGGGCGAACGCCGCCGACTGAGCCTTCGCGCCGGGGCAAGCACCAAGATCGGAACAATTCTCAGACGGCGGCGCACGAGCACGGCTTGGCGGGACGAGGGCGTCCGCGGCATGCAGGCGTCCCTCGACCGACGGGTCGGTCGTCGAGCAGAGCGTTATCGTCCGGCGGCGGCCAGAGCGCGCTCCGCGATCCGGTTGGCGGCTGCCAGGGTGGTCGTCGCCTCTTCGTCACTCTGCCGCAGGATTTCGGCGGTCGTCGACTGAATCGACTTCAGCCGGTCCCGGGACTGCTCGGGGCTCAGGTGGTGCAGTTCGACGCCAGTCCCGTACATCACTCCGCCGGCGTTGGCCACGAAGTCGGGGGCCCAGACGATTCCTGCCTTGGCGAGATCGGCGGCTACCTCGTCGGTGGCCAACTGATTGTTGGCCGAGCCGACCACTGCGCGGCAGCGCAGCGCGGCCGCCAGCTCACTGGTGAACACTCCGCCCAATGCGCACGGCGCCAGGATCTGCGTCTCCAGTGTGTAGGCGCCGTCGAGTTCCACCCACTGCGCCCCGGCCGTCTCCGCGGCTGGGCGACGGGTGAGGTCGATGTCAGTTGCCCTGACCTTGGCTCCTGCGGCCACCAGGCGTCGGGTGAGTTCCTGCCCCACTGCCCCGAAGCCGACGACCACGACGTCCCGGCCGTGCAGATCGGCGGTACCCCACAGATGCTCGGCAGTGGCCAGCATCGCGTGCTCCACGCCCGCGGCCGTGCCGAACGTCGTCGCCCCCAGTCCGTTCTCGGTGGTCGAGTAGCCGCCGACGTACGGCGTGCGACGGCGGATGCGGAGCATGTCGGCGGTGCTGCTGCCCACGTCGGGCGCCACGTGGTACGCGCCATCGAGTTCGTGCACCACTTCGGCCAGGTCCATCAGCAGCCCGTCGCGCAGCGCCTCGTCCAGTTGCTGCGGGCCGGAGGGAAGCAGCGGTACGACAGCCTTGCCGCCGCCTGTGCCGTTGCCGACGGCGGCGGCCTTGTACGTCATGCCCCGGCTCAGCCGAAGGCAGTCGACGAACGCGTCGGCCGGGGACGCGTAGCGGGCTATGCGTACACCGCCCACCGCGGGCCCAAGGCGGGTCGAGTGGACGGCGATCATCACAGGGAGGCCGGTCCGGCGGCCTGACCGGACCACCACCTGCTCGTGATCGAGAGTTGCTTCCAGCGCTGCAGCTGACATGGAGAACCTCCATAGGCGGGTGAGGTGGCTGACTTAATGTACCTTAAGTCAGCGTCGCCGTAGAGTGGAGTGGTGACGTCATCCCTGATTGGTCTGCTGGCCGACCGCGACAGCTGGCGGTCCGAGCGCTGTTCCGCCGCTCGTGCCCTGGAGGTGCTCGGCACCCCGGCGAACCTGCTGGTGCTGCGCGAGGCGTTCTACGGCACGACGTACTTCCAGGACTTCGTGCGGGAAACCCCGCTCAGCGAGCCCGCGATGGCCAAGCGACTCAGAGAACTCGTGGACGTCGGGCTCCTGACCCGAGTGCCTTACCAGGAAGCCGGCCAGCGCACACGTCACCGCTACGAACTCACCCCGCCCGGCGAAGAGCTCATGGTCGCCTTCTTCGCCCTCATGGAGTGGGGCGACCGGCATGCCGCCCCCGACGGAGGTCCCGTACGCCTGCGGCACCGGGATTGCGGGGCACAGGTTCACCCACGGCTTTCCTGCACCGAGGGCCACATCCTGCCGCCAGGCGAGGTCGAAGTGGTCGCGGCACCCGCCCTGCTGAGCACCGTGGCAGCCGACGACTGACCGATGCCACGAGCATCCAGCCCGCCTGCCGCAAAGGGCGTCACCAGCCTCTCCGGGAACACACCTAGCGGCTCAGTTCGGGCGCGATGACGGAAGCGCTCAGTCCGTCGACTGTCTCGACGTCGTGCCCGGTCAGCTCCGTCCACCGATCGAGGCGGTATCGGGCACTGTTCGGATGGATGTGCAGCCGACGGGCGCAGGCGCGCTCACGGAGTACCGGCATTCCGAGTACGCCCGTACCGTCTCGGCCAGCTGCGGGTGCCGCCGTGCCACCGCCACCGTCGGTTGGAGGGCAGCCTCGAACCGGTGCCTGATGGCTTGAGGCTGGGCATCAGGCAGTCACGTTCGAACTCGACGACCCGATGCTCGTCGGTCGTGCGCGCGACGGCCTCCTGGGTGCCCTGGAGAGCGGCCGCGGCGCCGGCGAGTCCGGTACGCGGGATGCCGACACCAATCCTCGCTGCAGAGCTGATCGCCTCGATGGCGGCACATCTCTGCGACACGTCGAGGCCCTGGGCGGTCACTTGTCTTGTTCAGGAGCTCCACCAGACGCTCGCTGTCAGCACGCTGCGCAAGCCCGGTGACACAGACAACGCTGAAAGCGTCGTCGAGCTGAAAGCCGAGTCCGGTGGCGGTGGCGTCGTTGCGAGGCGCTTTGCCGATGAGTTGGCGGAGCAACTCCCGCTCCAGGGTGAGCCGGCGGCCGCGCCGCTTCTGTGCTTTCGCCGCGTGTGCCTCTGCGACCGCTGCACAGAGGCGGTGAAACCAGCCATAGCGGGCTGACCACGGAGGCGAGGGCGTCGGACAGCGGCGGATCGGAGCGTTGCCCGGTGGCAAGTCAAGCCGGCAGCGGTGGACGCGTTCCGGAGCAGGGTGCGGGAGCACGGCGTGGAGCCTCAAGGCGGTGATGCACACGCGATGAGCAGGGCAGCCTGACCTTCTCCGTAACCAGCAGGCGCTCGCGGAGTCGATCACCCGGCGGATGGACTACGTGGTTTCGCGCAGATGCGCCTATCCTGGAAGGCGGCATCTGGGAGGGACCATCATGACCGACAAAGCGTCCGCGACTGCCGCAACCAGAGCGAGGGCGGGCGACGGGCAGGCTCGGCCGAAGGCGTCGTTCGCCGCGACCCTCGCCGAGATGGACGGTCGGTGCAATTGCACAGCCAGCCGACGGGCGACCCGGTATCTGACTGCCGCCTACGACAAGGCGCTGACCCCGGTTGGGCTACGGACGACGCAGTTCAACATTCTGCACCGACTGGCACTGGAAGGCCGCACGACGATCACGGCACTCTCCCAGCGGATCGCGATGGATCGCACGACCCTCGCGACGAATCTCAAGCCGCTGGAGCGCGATGGCTTGCTCGTCGTCCAGCCTTCGGACACCGACCGACGCGCTCGCGCAGTCGAGATCACAGAGGCAGGTCTGAAGCGCCTGGAGGCGGCGGTGCCACTGTGGAGGGCCGCTCAAGATCAGTTCGAGAGTGCGTTCGGCACGTCCGAAGCCGCTGAACTGCGAGCGGCGCTGCGGGCGGTGCTGGAGACGGGCTTCGACCCCTGGGCCGAGTGACGTCTCGGCGCAGGCGTGCGGCGCTGCCGAGGCGCCAGAGGCGCACATCAACTTCACATGACTCCAGAGGCTGGTAGCGAAGCCAATACGCGTATATGCTCCCTTCCGTTCGAACGAGCATGTGCTCCTTTCTCTGAATGGCCCGACTGCCGGAGACCGAGATGCAAAACGACAAGATCCTGGCGGCGATCAAGACTGCCTTCACCGGTTACGACGCGAACGACCGCGCTCCGCTGGTCGCGTTGCTGGCGGACGATTTCCAATTCGAGATGTCGGACTCGCTGCCGTACGGCGGGGTCTACGTCGGCGCAAACGAGTTCACGGCGTTCTGGAAGGAGGTCGGCAAGGAGTGGCAGTACTTCCGGTACGAGGCCCACGAGATCATCGACGCCGGCGACACGATCGTCGTCCCGGTTCGCACGGACGCCCTGTCGATCCACGGCATCCGCATGTGCAATGAGCACCTGTTTCTGTTCAAGGTCCGGGACGGCAAGGTGATCTTCGGACGGCTCTACGCAGACACAGCGCGCGGCCGGGACGTGATGGCGGGCCGGGAGCCGCGCCGGTACCCGCGGGCGACGCTCGCGTGAGCGGGCGATCTCGCTCTTCACAACCTGACGACTCGTCTCCCATCGTCAGCGATACATAGTCACCGCCGGGAGCCATCACGGTCGTTCGAGGAGAACCGCCATGACCGAACCCTCAGTCGGCATCACCGTCGTGGAAGCGGCATCTGCGATCGCCCGTCGCACAGGCCAGGGCCCTACGGCGCTCGTCGTGCTTCCCGGATTCCTGGACGACGCCACTGTCTGGACCGTGTTCGCCGATCTGATCGCCAGGGCCGGCGTAGATGTGGTGCAGCTCGAGCCCGCCGGAGTCGGTGGTCGTGTCAACGCATCCGGCCCGTTCACCTTGCGGCGCATGGCCGAGGACGCCGGCGCGGTCGTCGACTCGCTCGGCAAACCCTGTGTCGTCCTCGGTCAGAGCATGGGAGCCCAGGTGGCCGAACTGGTGGCCGCGCCGCGCGGTGACGCCGTGCGGGGGCTGATCCTCCTGACGCCTGTGCCTCTCGCCGGCACCCGCCTTCCCGACCCGGACATCGCACCGTTCCGGGCACTCGGTGGGAATCTCGAAGCCCAACGCGCGGTGCGCTCCCAGTTGACGGTGGCCCCGTCGGCCCAAACAGTCGACCTGCAGGTCGCAGCGGGGGCCCGCATCCCGCCCGCAGTTGTCTCCGCGCTCGCCGACGCGTGGAACGACGGCGACTCCGCCGGAGAGGCTCCGAGCCGCTTCCAAGGGCCGGTGCTCATCGTTCGTGGGGCGGGAGACGGCTTCGTTACCGATGACCTTCTCCAGCGAGTCACCCCGCGATTCAACGAACCGGCGAGGGCCGTTATCGATCGCGCCGGGCATTGGCCGCACACCGAGCAGCCGGAGGCCCTCGCCGAGACCGTGCTGCCATTCGTCATACGGTCGGCCGCCAGGGCGACGTCGCGCCTTTGACCCCGGCCAAGGTTCAAGTGGCGCAGTAACGCCCTACCGCTCTACACCTTGCAGCCGCAGTGAAGCCATCGTAGGCGGGTCGTCGGTTCCCACCGATACGAGTGGCGTCAGGCCCCTCAGGCCCCTCAGGCACCTTGGGCCAAGCCACCCGCGGCGCATGCCCGACCGCCTCCTCGTAGCACACCCACATCACGAGCAATTCCCACGCCATGATCGGAGCCGTATGGGCAGCAACAGCAGCACGCAACTCCAGCCCGAATCTGCAGACCTGGGCCCTTTCGCCAGCGCCCTCGTGGACCGCCTGGGCATCAAGCTCGTCAAGGCGACTCCGCAGTGCGTTGTCGGCACGATGCCCGTACAGGGCAACACGCAGCCTTACGGGCTCCTGCACGGCGGTGCCTCCCTCGCCCTCGCAGAGACCCTGGGCTCCGTCGGCGCCATGCTCCACGCTGCCCCCGACCGGATCGCGCTTGGCGTCGACATCAACGCCACCCACCATCGCGCCGTCGGCTCAGGCAGCGTCACCGGCGTCGCCACGCCCGTCCACCTGGGTCGCTCCGCGGCCACGTATGAAATCGTCATCAGCGACGAACAAGATCGCCGCGTATGCTCCGCCCGACTCACATGCATGGTGCGCCCGGCGCCCGACACCGGGGCCACCACCCACTGATCCGTGACGTTTGAGACAGCTCGTTTCCCATGTCCCGGTCGGCCGCACCGAGGAGCGCGTTCATGGCCTGACGACGTCTCGGACATCGCCGACGCCGCTTGGTCCGCTGCGGTGTGATCGTTGATCGCAGAGGGGTTGGTGGCCACGTCCCACCACAGCCCGCCGAGGCGATCCCGCACCCACATCGCCGTCGTGCCGCCCGGATTGCTCGCCCGCGCGACTTGCGCGGTCAGGGGGCGGGACCCGTTCGCCGGTACGGGGACGGACGGACACGGGCCACCGCCCTGCGTGCCTTGGGCCTCTCAAGTACCCCGAGCA
Source organism: Streptomyces purpurascens (assembly GCF_045040895.1). Taxonomy (NCBI): domain Bacteria; kingdom Bacillati; phylum Actinomycetota; class Actinomycetes; order Kitasatosporales; family Streptomycetaceae; genus Streptomyces; species Streptomyces purpurascens. Next base: position 9,132,503 of record NZ_CP108341.1, read on the forward strand.
TGACGGGCAGGCAGTCCTCGCTCCTGCAACAGTCTCTTGCAGATCAACCAGCTACGAGCATATGCTCGTATTGGCGGTGGCCGCCGGCCTGCCGCAGTCGATCGGAGGTTTGCTCATGCCCGTCTTTGAGGCTCACGTCCCAGCCGGACGCTTCTCTGTCGAGAAGAAGCGCGCTTTGGCGGACGCTCTGAACCAGTCCCTTGTTCAGAGCCTGGGGATTCCCGCCGGGGACCGGTTCATAGTGATCACCGAGCACGGTGAAGGGGAGCTGCATCTGGACCCATCCTTCATGGAGATGGAGCGGACAGAGGACGCCATGATCATCTCCGTGCTGTTCGGGGCGCATCGGCCGCTCTCGGATAAGGAGAAGCTTGTGTCGGCTGTCAACAGGCTCGTTGTGGACGCGCTGGGCGTGTCGCCCGACGACATCTTCGTGGCCCTTGTCCCTGTACCGAACGAGAACTTCTCCTTCGGCCGGGGAGAGCTGCAGCTGGCGAACGGGGCACCGCGATGGTGACAGAACCGTCCACTCGCCCCGAGGGTGTGCCGGTCACGGCGGGGATGTGCAACGAGCACCTATTCCTGTTCAAGGCCCATGATGGGCAGAACACGTTCTGTTGGCTCTACGCCGATACCGGCCGGGGGCGCGACGTCATCGTGGGTCGGCACCCACAGCGGTTCCCCCATGATGCGGTACCTTCAGCCACCAGGGCGCAGCCGTGACCCGGCGGCATGAGGTCGAATTCCCTGGGGAGGACGGCAATACGCTGGCCGCCTGGCTGTACCTGCCCGCGCGGCCGGGGCCGAATCCGGCGGTCACCATGGCCCACGGGTTTGCCGCGACCCGCGAGCACGGGCTGGACCGGTTCGCCCGTGTATTTGCCGATGCCGGGTTCGTCGTGCTCGTTCATGACCATCGCGGTTTCGGCGGGAGTAGCGGCGTACCGCGGCATGACGTGGATTCCTGGGCTCAGATCGCCGATTGGCGACGTGCTGTCTCGTTCCTTGAAACACGGCCCGAGGTGGATTCGGAGCGGATTGGAATCTGGGGAACCAGCTATGCGGGCGGACATGCGGTCATCCTCGGGGCGACCGATGGCCGTCTGCGCTGTGTTGTCGCGCAGGTGCCGACGACCAGCGGTTTTGAGCAGAGCAGACGGCGCGTGCCTGCTTCGGCGGTCGCACAGTTGGAGAGTTCCTTCTGTGAGGATGACCGAGGCCGCTTCGGCGGGAAGCTGCCCGCGCGGATCGCTGTGGTGGCCACGGCGCCCGGGATGTCCGCGGCATATGACGACCCCGGGGCAGTCGCCTTTTACACCCAGCCCGCCGCACAACACGCCTGGACCAATGAGCTCACCCTGCGTTCTTCCCGAACGGCGCGGATGTACGAGCCGTCGACGTGGATCGCTCGGGTCTCACCGACGCCGCTACTCATGATCGTCGCCATGCAGGATGTGATCACCAATACCGATCTGCAGCTCGAGGCTTACGGGCGTGCGCTGGAGCCGAAGAGTCTGGTGACCGTGCCAGGAGGGCACTTCGCGCCGTACGACGCTCAATTCTCGGTCGCTTCTCGTGCTGCTGTGGACTGGTTCCTGCGTCATCTCGATGCGCACGGCCATGGCCCCCGAGCTGAGTAGGCCCTGACACGTGACGCCCGCCGCTGGGTGTTGAGGAAGCAGGGTTCCCGTCTGGGCGGACATGTCGACCTCGGCGAGGACCGCCACCCTCCGTAGGGCGTGGTCCATGGCGGCGTGTACACGACTGTTGCCGAAAGAGCCGGCAGTATTGGTGCCAGCCACGCGGTCGTCAAGCGTGGAGGATTTGCGGATGGGGGGTGCACTGCCCACCGGCTTCCTCCTCCGACCAGCCGTCACAGGCCGCGCGTTGGTGGAGACTTAAGCCCTTCATCAACGACGTACGCAGCCGCTGTGGCAGGTTGTTGTCATCGGCGAAGCGAGAGCAAGATCCAGCACCCCGTCGCGGCCAGTGCGAGGCCGAGAACCGACGTGGCCATGGCCAGGGCGGTGCGCTGACCACCGAGTCCGGTCAATGCAGGTGCGAGGGCGCCCATGAGGAACTGGGTGGTGCCCACCAGCGCGGAGGCGCTGCCCGCCGTGTGAGGGGCGCGCTGGAGGCAGAGAGCCGTGGTGGTGGGCAGGATCATGCCGACCGGGCAGGCGGTCAGGAACAGTGCGGCGGCGATCCAGGGCAGGTCCGCGTGCGTGGTGGTGACCAGGAGGATCAGGGCGGTGCCCGCGCAGAGGAGTGCGGTCAGGCCCGTCGCCAGGATGCGGGGGAGGGGAAACGTCCGAGCAGCAGCTTGCCGTTGAGCTGGCCTGTGGCGACCATGCCGATCGAGTTCAGGGCGAACAGCAGGCTGTAGGTCTGGGGCGAGGCGCCGTAGATCCGTTGCAGGGTGAAGGACGAGCCTGCGATGTATGCGAAGAGCGCCGCGAAGCCGAGGCTGCCGGTGAGCAGGTAGCCGGTGAAGGGGCCGTCGCGGAGCAGGCCGCGCAGGGTGCGCAGGGTGATGGCCAGGCCACCGGGGCGGCGCTGTGCGGTGGGCAGCGTCTCCACCAGCAGGGCGGCCGTGGCGGCCAGGACGGCCAGGCCCAGCAGGCTGAGAGCGGCGAAGACGCCGCGCCAGGAGGTGAGGCGGAGCAACTGCGCGCCGAACACCGGGGCGAGGATCGGTGCGGTTCCCGACACCAGCATCAGTGACGACAGCAGCCGGGCGGCGGCCAGTCCGTCGTACAGGTCGCGGACGACGGCCCTGGCGATGACGATGCCTGCGGCTCCGGCCAGTCCGGCCAGCAGAGGACGGCGCCGGCCGAGGGTGTCGCTGAGCGGGCCGATGACCAGTTGGCCGACCGCTGTGCCGATCATGAACGCCGTCAGGGTGAGCTGTGTGACGGCCTGTGAGACGTGGAGGTCTGCACTGACCTGGGGGAGGGCCGGCAGGTAGAGGTCGATGGTGAGGGGGCCGAGCGCTGTCAGGGAGCCCAGGATCAGTACGAGAGGCAGGCGGCGGGGGCGGCGGTCGGCGGACGCGACGCCGGGCGGGTTGTCGGTGGTTGGGCCGGCCGGGGGTCTTTCGGGCATGTCTGTTCCAGGGCTTGCCGGGGGAGGGCGGGCCGGGCGCTTGACGTGCACCGGCGCTGCCCCTGCCCGTTCCGAGTCAGTGGCTGAGGTGGGCCCGCAGCAGGTTGGGGTCCTTGTTCGTGAGGTAGGCGGCGCTGGGCACGTAGACCGTGCTGCCGTGGACGTCGACAGAGGTCGGGGTCTGCAGACCGTCGGCCGCGGCAAGCACGGTGAGGTGGGTGCCGTCGGGGCGGACGAGCACGACCTCGTCGTTGTCGAGGGCGGCGAGGAGGGTGTCGCCGCGCCCGGTGAAGGCGAAGTCGTCGATGGACGGCATGCCGGTGGCCCGGATCTGAATCGGTCCGGCCGCGCCTCGCACGGTGACGGGGATGCGCAGCACGGTTCCCTTGTCGAGGTTGGTGGCCCAGACGGCGCCGTTGTGGAGCTTCAGACCGTTCGCGCCGGCGAAGGTGCTCGGCTTCAGGGCGTCACCCTCCGCCCAGACGGCTGCTTCGCCGCCGCGGGCCGGGACGCGGTAGATCACGCCGTGGACGGAGTCCGTGACGTACAGACGACCGGTGCCGTGGTCCAGGGCGAGGCCGTTGGGCAGGCCGTCGGCGGGGAGCGCGGCGACGCGGTGCGGACGGCCGCCGGGACGAACGGCCCAGACGCCGGTGAGGTCCGGCGTGCCGGTGGCGTAGGTGACATAGACGGTGCCGTCGTCGGCACGTGCGATGCCGCCGACGAACGCCTTGCCCAGGTTGGGGGTGTTCGCCTTCGCCGGGGCCGGGAGCGTGGCCAGGACGCGGACGTTGCCGGAGGGGGTTACGCGGGCGATCTGCCGGGCGAAGGAGAACGTCAGGTAGACGGATCCGGCGTCGTCCACGGTGATGTTCTCGGGCTGCCGGCCGGCCGCCAGCGGGAAGTGGGCCACGAGGCGGGCCTTGGAGACTGGTTCGGTGGCGCCGGTGGCGGTGCCGGCAGAGGTCAGCAGGACCCCGGCGGTCGCGAGTGCGATGAGGGAGGAGCGGGCGTGCACGGGTGGTTCTCCTGGATCGGTGCGTGGGGGCCTGCCGCCGGATCGGGCGGTGGCAGGGCGAAGTCGGTGATGGCGGGGTGCGGGCTCAGGGCGTGATCAGCTTGATGGTGCTCGCCCACCCGTAGCCGCCGTCGCGGATCTGCAAGGCCATGTGCAGCAGCTGGAACCCCTCGAGCTCGCGCGCATGCTTGAGCGCGCCGACGTCGACGGCGTGGAGACCGCCCGACGCCACCAGCTCCGCGACCTGCTCGCGGGCGGCCTCGTCGTCCCCGGCGATGAAGACGTCCAGCGGAGTGTCGTCCACCCTTCCGGCCACCAGGGTCGTGGCGAACGTGGTGTTGAACGCCTTGACCACGTGCGTGCCCGGGGCCGAGGCCCGGGCGATCTCCTCGGCGGCCGAAGTGCCCGGCGCAACGAGGAGGGCGTCGAGCGAGGCGTCGACGGGGTTGCTGATGTCCACGAGGGTCCTGCCGCTCAGCCGTGCCCCGTAGGCGGCGGCGAGTTCCTTCGCCGCGGTGTACGGCACCGCCAGGACGACGATGTCGGCGGTGTCCACCGCGGAGTCGTCGCCGGCACGTACGGCAGCGCCGGCGGGCTGTGCGCGTAGTTCCTCGGCGAGCTGGGACGCCTTGGCCGGGTCCTTGGCGGTGATGTGCACCGTGTGCCCGCCCGCCAGGGCGCGGGTGGCTATGCCCCGGGCCATGTTCCCCGCGCCGATGATGGTGATGTTCATGATGGTTGGTTCCTTTCGCGCGGCGGCACGCAAAGTGCTGCCGCCTGGTCCGCTTCTTGTTCTTGTGCGGCCGGAGCCGCTACCCGGCTCGGACCCGCACCACGTCGAACGGATGTCGGGGATCGGAGGCCTGGAACTGAACGTTCACGATCAGCAGGTCCTCGCCGTCGAGGGCCGCCGTCGAGGGAAGGTCCATGCCCTGGCCGTGGAGGGTGCGCACGAGCGTGGCGTGGGTGAACCCCCGGGAAAACCACAGGACCTTGACCCGGCCCTCGGGGTGGTTGTGCTGACGAGGCCGACGCCCACCTCCGGCGGCTGGTGCACCGGGCCACCGCTCGCCGGCTCGGCAGCGGTGATGTGCCACAGGACCGGGCGGGCCGAGTCGGACAGATGCACGCTCCCGTCACGAGCGAGGGCGACGTCGTTCAGGTGGGCGTCGCCGCGACCGGCGCCGTAGACGTGCAGCAGGGCGCGGGTTCGGATGTCGTGGACGAACGCCTTGCCCGTGGCGCCGCCGCCGACGATGAGTCGGCCCACGTCGTCGGTCTTCAGACCGGTGGCGGAGGTGCGCCCTTCCCGGCCGTCCGGCAGGAACACCTCGGTCGTCGGCTTGCCGACGCCACCGCGGAAGACGGTGCCGTCGTCAGTGCCCACGCAGGAGCAGGGCGGCCCGCGGTGTCGGGCGATGCCCTCGGGGATGGTCCGGCTGCCGGCAATCGTGCATCTGGTGGGCACGGGCCGGGGCTGCTGTGCAGGAGGCGTGCTCAGTGGCCGGCGCCGAACAGGGACCGATTGGCGATGTCGATGATGAACGGGCCGACGTGGGCGGGGTAGCGGTCCACGATCGCCTTCTTGTACGCCTCACCGTCGTCGCCGAGAAGCTCGCGGGCGTCGGCGAGGTAGCGGCGGACCTCCGCGTACACCTCCGGCCCCGTCGGCAGGCCGTGACCTGCCAGGACCGTGTCGTAACCGGACTCGGCGGCCAGCGCGTCGACCGCCTTCTCCCAGCCGGTGATGTCGTTGTTGCCCAGGTAGAGGTGGACGTCGTTGTAGACGAGGTCCTGGGCGATCAGCACCCGCTGGTCGGGCAGCTTGACGAGCAGCTCGTCGGCGGCCTCGCCGCCGGAGACGGCCTCGAAGACGAACGGGACGCCGTCAATGACCTCGGTGCCCGGGACGAGCTCCACGTCGGGTGTGAAGTCGATGACCGGGATGACCTGGCCGGTGGGCAGCTTGCTGTCGCCGCGCGCGATGATCTGCTCGCGCACCTCGGCCAGCGCGTGGACGGGGGCCCCGAAGCGGGCGGCGCCGTTGTAGTGGTCCGGGTGGGCGTGGGTGACGATGAGCCGGTCGAGCGGCTTGCCGAGCCCCTTGGCGTAGGCGATCACCTCGTCCGTGTAGGCGGGGAGCAGCTGGGCGTCGATCGCGATGATCCGTGCCGAGGTCTCGATCAGCTGGGTGGTGGTGTGGAAGGTGTCCGCCGGGGACATGTAGCTGTGGATGCGGACCGCACCCTTGTCGAGGACCGTGACCATGCCGTTCATGGGGAATCTCCTTGAGGCGGAGGCGGCTTCGCGCCGCCTTGACGCCTTCCTACTCTCGCCGGGAAAGCGCAGGCAGACGAGATACGCTGGAGACCCGGTGTGGTAAATCGAGGACATCTGGAGATCGTGATGTGTTCCGCGGCTCCCGGGGGAGCCGATCCTGTCCGGGACGGCGCCATCCTTCGGCTGGGCTTCCATCCGCCCGAGGTGCGGGTCCCCGGCTTCGAGATCATCGATCTGGCCACGCTCCACGAGCGGCGTCGACGGCGGGGCAGGCGGCCCGACCTGGTGCACCGGGTGGACTTCCACACGCTCACCCTCATCACCGAAGGGAGCGGGGAGCACGCGATCGACTTCGTGACCTACCCCTGCCGTCCCGGCACCCTGCTGTGGGTCCGGCCGGGGCAGGTCCAGCGCTTCGTCCGGCCGGGTACGACCAACGGCACACACCTGCTGTTCACGCCGGCCTTCCCGCCCCACAACAGCAGCGCCGACCGGCTGGTGAACGAGTGGTACGGGCCGGGGTGCTGGCAGTTGAGTGCCGGTCCTCAATACGCCGTGCTGTCCACCCTGCTGGGCCAGCTGCGGGCCGAGTACGACCGCCCGCAGACCGTGTCAGCCGAGATCCTCCAACTCCTGCTGGCCACCGTGCTGTTGCAGATCGACCGGCTGCCACACCCTGAAGGCAGCGGCGACCCGCACGCCGGCGGGGAGGTGTACGCCCGGTTCCGCGCCGAGCTGGAACGCGGCTTTGCCACCACCCGACGCGCCGCCGACTACGCCCAACGCCTCGGCTACACCGTCAAGACCCTCACCCGGGCCTGCACGGCCGCCACCGGACAGCCCGTCAAACACGTCATCGACGGCCGCGTCGCCCTGGAGGCCCAGCGTCTGCTCGCCCACACCCACGAACCGGTGGCCACCATCGCGCGGCGCCTCGGCTTCCCCGAGCCCACCAACTTCGGCAAGTTCTTCACCCGTCACGCAGGTGTGACCCCGGGTGCGTTCCGGTTGGCCCACCAGGGCCGATAGCCGAGTCGGCAGAACCGCCGCTCAGCCGGTGCGGCATGATCGGTGGTCGGGTGGAAGCAGGAACGGAAGGGGCGTCAGGACCGTGGACGGGCATGCGGAGATCACGACATCGAGCGACGCCGCGAACAACGCGCTGATCCTGGCCTTCGGGCGCTTGCAGGGGGCCGCGAACCGGCTGGAGTACATCCTGGGGCGGGCTCTGGAGGTGGAGTGCGGCATCAGCCATCTGATGTTCGAGGTGCTGCTCATCCTGGGCAGGGCGGGGGAGCCGGGGCTGTCGATGCGGGCCGTCGCCCAGGAGCAGGTCCTCACGACAGGTGGCGCCACGCGTCTGGTGGACCGCATGGAGGCGGCCGGCCTCGTCGAACGCGTCGAGGATCCCGCTGACCGGCGCGGACGGCTCGTGCGCCTGACGCAGCTCGGGGAGGAGACCACGGTCTCCGCGTCCCGGATCCACGTGGAGAACATCAGGCGCTACTTCCTGGCGCCCCTGCCGGTGGAGGACCGGGACCGGTTCGCCGAAGACCTCCGCATCCTGAGCCACACCGCACGGGACACGCTGCCCCGGCTTCCCTGAGGACTGTGCGTCCCCGTTCCCGGCGGCCGCTTCCACTCGCGCCGCTGGACCGGCGACTGCCCCGACACCGCGGCACTCCATCGACCTGCGCCCCTGCGCCCCTGCGCCCCTGCGTCCGGGCGGACCTCAACCCCGCCGGGGGCGGCCTGACACTCGACCTCAGGAATATCTGACTAGTCAGGTACTGTTGTCCTCGGTGAAACCGCTCGCGCCAGGCGAGCACCCCACCCCTATGCCGAGGTCCTCGATGCAACTCGTCTACGCCTTCGACGCCTACTGCGGCTGGTCGCACGGGTTCTCCCCGACCCTGGGCGAGTTCGTCTCCTGCCACCCGGACCTGCCCGTGGAGGTCATCTCCGGTGGCCTGTTCACCGGCTCGCGCCGTCTCCCGATCCGCGCGTTCGGCTACGTCCAGGGGGCCAACGCCCAGATCGCCGAGCTCACCGGCGCCCAGTTCGGTGGGGGATACGACCGGCTGATCACCGACGGCTCGTTCGTGATGGATTCCGAAGACGCAGCGCGCGGCGTCGCCGCCCTGCGCCGGGCGGCCCCCGACCGCGCGGCGGAACTGGCCGGTGCCCTGCAGCGGGCCTTCTACGTCGACGGCCTCAGCCTGTCCGACGCCGCCACCTACCGGAAGGTCGCCGAAGAGGCCGGCCTGGACGCCGACGCCGTGGTGACCGCTTTCGCGTCCCCCGAGGCGTACGACGCTGCGGCGGACGACTTCCGTCGCTGTGCCGAGCTGGGCGTCACCGGCTTCCCCACCCTGCTCGCCGTCGACGGCGACCGCGTGACCGTCCTGGCCCGCGGCCACGCCACCGCCGACGAGATCGACCGGCGCCTCGCCGCCCTCTCCTGACTGCGCCATCCTCACCCACGCAAGGAGCACCAACCATGAGCACCCTCTCCTTCACGATCTTCGACCTGAACTTCCCGGCCGGGAGCAAGAACAAGACGGCCACCCTCGTCACCGGCGAGAGCGAGGCGCTGCTGGTCGACGCCGCCTTCACCCGCGCCGACGGCCACCGCCTGGCCGCCGAGATCCTCGACTCGGGCAAGAAGCTGACCACCGTCTTCGTCAGCCACGGCGACCCCGACTTCTACTTCGGCGCCGAGGTCCTCGCCGACGCCTTCCCCGAGGCGAAGTTCGTCGCGACCCCGATCGTCATCGAGCACATCCAGCACTCCTACGAGGGCAAGCTCAAGGCCTGGGAGGCCCTCGGCCCGAACCTGCCCACGCGCCTGGTCGACCTCGAGCCCCTGACCGGCGACCTTACCCTCGAAGGACACCGCTTCGAGCTCAGGGGCGGCCCGGCCGGACTGCCCGACCGCCACTACCTGTGGCAGGCAGAGCACAGCGCCCTCCTCGGCGGCGTCCTGCTCTTCCAGCAGGAGCACGTCTGGGTCGCCGACACCCCCACCCCCGACGACCGCGCCGCATGGGTCAAGCTGCTGGACGAGATGGCCGCCCTCCAGCCGGAGCTGGTCGTCCCCGGCCACCGCCTGCCCAACGCCCCGGCGAACGCCTCCGCGATCTCCGCCACCCGCGACTACCTGCTCGCCTTCGAGGAGGAGCTCGGCAGGGCCACCGACGGCGCAGCCCTCACCGAGGCTCTGGTCGCCCGCTACCCCGACAACGGCATGCTCATCGCCGCCCAGATCGGCGCCAAGGTCACCAAGGGCGAGATGAAGTGGGGCTGACCATGACCGACTTCTCAGCGTCCACCGCCCCCGCAGACGTCGTACGCCACCAGTACCTGGCCTCCGCGGCCGGTGACCTGGAAGCCCTGCGCGCCACCCTCGCCCCCGATGTGGAGTGGACCGAGATGGCCGGCTTCCCCCTCGCCGGCACCTACCGCACTCCCGACGGGGTCACCTCCAACGTCATGGAACAGCTGGGCAAGGAATGGGACGGCTGGACCGCCCACGACGACACCTACGTCGTCGACGGCGAGAACGTCGTCGTCCTCGCCCGCTACACGGCGGCCAACAAGGCCACCGGCAAGAACATCGACGTCCGCGTCGCCCACCACTTCGTCGTACGCGGCGGCCTGATCGTCCGCTTCGAACAGTTCGTGGACACCGCTCTCGTCCGCGACGCCATGACCGACTGACCCTCCCGCTACCTGAGGACAGCACAGATGAACGCCACCGTCGTGCTCGTGCACGGAGCGATGCACACCCCGTGGATCTTCGCCCCACTGCGTGAGCGGCTCACCGCCCGCGGCATCACCACCCGTGCCGTGCAACTGCCCAGCAGTAACCCCGACAGCGCCGCCGCCCAGGGGCTGACCGAGGACGTCGAGGTGGTGCGCGCCGCTGTCGCGGCTGTCGACGGACCTGTCGTGCTCGCCGCGCACTCCTACGGCGGAGTACCTGCGACCTGGGCCGCCGCGGAGTCGGACCAGGTAGTGGAGCTCGTCTGCATCGCCGCCTTCGCCCTGGAAGCGGGCACCTCGATGATGGAGTGGATGGGCGGCGACTTCCCGCCCACCTGGGTCCACTCGCCCGACGGCCACGCCGTCAAGGCGGGAGACGCGGAGGAGTCCATTTTCAGCGGAGTCGACCCAGCCCTGACCGCCGAGGCCGTCAAACGCCTCAACTGGCAGGGCCTGCGGGCCTTCACCGAGAAGCTGGGCGCCGCACCGACCGACGTGCCCCTGACGTATGTCGTGGCCACCGAGGATCCGGCGCTGCCGCCCGCCGTGCAGGAACAGTGGGCCGCGCGCGCGGCCCACAGCGTTCGCATCGCCTCCGGGCACTCCCCGCACCTGTCCCACGCCGACGAGGTCGCCGACATCCTCGTGAAGTCCGTCGCGCGGGCGAGATCCGGCAGCTGAATCAGCCGTCCGGACGACCTGTTCCTGGCGTGCACGCACGCCAGGAACACGCGCCAACGCGTCGCCGTCGCCCGCCGCATGTACGACATGCGCTTCCCCGGCGAGGACACCACCAGCCTGACCCTCCAGCAACTCCGTGGCCGCGAGAGCACCCACATCCGCCGGCTCTACACCCAACACGCCGAACGGACCGGGGTGCCCTGGACCAAACGCGACTACAAGCCAGGCGACGCCTTCGCCGCCGGCGACGAATTCCACCGGCTCCTGTCCGCCGCCAACTCGGCCCTCTACGGCATCTGCCACGCAGCCGTCACCGGACTGGGCGCCATCCCTGCCCTCGGCTTCGTCCACACAAGGCAACGCCCTCTCCTTCGTTCTGGACGTCACCGACCTCTACAAGGCCGAGTTCACCCTCCCCCTCGCCTTCGACCTCGCCGCGCAAAGCCTCACCTCGGAACGCGACGCACGTACCGCCGGCTTTGTAGGTCAGTTTTGAGGCAAGTGGTGGGTGGGTTCTGACTCCAGTGGTGTCGGCGGACAGTTGATGTCGGTGAGTTCTGACTCCTCTGGGGGCCTTGCGGTGGGAGTATCGGAGTGCATCAGCTAGCCCTGGGTGGCTCAAGTGCCCCTTTCGAAGGTCGAGTTGTACGAGGCGATCCGCCATGACGCTCGGGTCGAAGGGCTGTCCAGCAGGGCTTTGTCGGCCCAGTACGGGGTGGGCCGGAGGACGGTCGCGATGGCGCTGGAGTCGGTGTGGCCGGCGCCTCGCAAGCAGAATCCACCCCGGATCTCGCGCCTGGATCCGTTCAAGGCGACGATCGACCAGATCTTGCGGGATGACCTGGACGCGCCGCGCAAGCAGCGGCACACCGTCAAACGGGTCTTCGACCGGCTGATCGACGAGCACGACGCCCAGAGCGTGACGTATTCGATGGTCCGCGCCTACATCGCCGGACGCCGTCCGGAGATCCGGGAGGAAGAGGGCCGCGGCCCGCCGCAGGCGTTCGTGCCGCAGACCCACCGCCGCGGCGACGAGGCGGAGGTTGACTTCGGGGACGTGTGGATCCACCTGGACGGCGTGTCCACCAAGGTGTTCCTGTTCTCGCTGCGCCCTTCATTCAGCGGGAAGGCCGTGCACAAGATCTTTGCTTCGTGCGGGCAGGAAGCATTCCTGGAAGGCCACGTTCACGCGCTTCAAGTGCTGGGCGGCGTGCCGCGCATGGTCAAGTTCGTGCGCCAGTAGGCCGCGTCAGCGGCAGGCCGGAGAGGGCACGGAGAGTGGCGGTGCAGGGACTCGGCCGTTCAGCGGCTCCGGTCGACGCGGTCGACGAAGTCGCCGACCGCGGTGGCGAAGGCGGCGGGCGCCTCCTGCGCGACGAAATGCCCGACGTCCGGGATCGTGACCGCGGTGACGTCGCCGGCGACCTGGCGCATCGTCCGCTCGGTGAAGGGGGCGTTGATGCCGTCGACGGCGAGCACGGGAACGGTCAGCGGCCGCGACTCGGTCAGTGCCCGCATCCGGTCGCCGCCGGTCAAGGAGGAACGGTAGAGCCCCTCGGTGCCGCGCCAGCCGCCCGGCCGCGCGTAGGTGCGGGCGAACTCGTCGAGGTCGGCCTCGGTGACCCCGCCCGGCACCATCGTCATCAACGAGACGGCCCAGTCGAGCATCACTCGCTCGCGGCCGGCCAGGAACAGCTCCGGAATTCCCGGGGCGGCCAGGAATCCCACGTGCCAGGAGCCGCCGTTCCTCACGTCGGCCAGCATCTCCCAGCCGTACCCCGGAAGGGTGGTCTCGACGCCTGTGAAGCTGAGGACGTCGCCGGGGTGCGTGGCCGCGAACGCGAAGACCGGCCCGCCGCTGATGTCCTGGCAGGTCACGTGCACGGGCCCGACGCCGAGGTGGGCGACCAGCCGGTGCAGGTCCTCCGCCATGGTGGCCAAGTCGTGGTCGCCGTCGGCGATGCCGGAGTCGCCGAAGCCGCGCAGGTCGACGGCGAACACCTGGTGGGTGGCGGCGAGCAGCGGGATGACGTCGCGGAAGGCCCACCAGGACTCCGGCCACCCGTGCACCAGCAGGATCGGGGAGCCGGTGTCGCCCGCCGAGACGTAGTGCAACGTGGTGCCGTTGACCTCGGCGGTGTGGTGCGTGACGCCCGCCACGGCGGGCGAGGCGGTCACGAAAGAGCTGGTCATGCGATGACTCCCAAGATAGACAACCAGGTTGACTCCAGTGTTGGTCAACCTGGTTGTCCAGGTCAAGGGAAGATCTAGACTGTGGTCATGTCCTCACGATCCGGCGCCGATCTCGCCCTGCTGCTCCTGGGCAGCTATCGCAATCTGGTGGACGAAGTGGTCCGGGAGCTGGCGACCCGGGGATACCCCGACGCCCGGCCGTCGCACGAGTACGCGATCCGGGCCATCCGAGCCGGCGCCGACAGCGCCTCGGACTTGGCCCGCAGACTCGCCATCACCAAGCAGGCCGCGGCGAAGACGATCGCCGCGCTCGTCGAACGCGGGTACGTCACCACCGAGACCGACCCCGCCGACATCCGCCGCAAGAACATCCGGATCACCGATCACGGGATCGGGCTGATCACCGAGAGCACGGCGATCTTCGACGAGGTGCGGGCCCGCTGGGAAGTGCGTCTGGGCGCCGCCGAACTCGCCGAGCTGGAAACGCAGCTCGCCCAATTCGTCGGCGACTCGCCCATCAACCTCGACGCTCCGGGCTGGGCGGCGGGACAGGAACTGCGCTAGCGGTCAGCCGAGGGTCGTGGTCGGCCGGTCGGCGCCGCAACCAGGTGGGGCCAATGCAACCTGGAAATGATCAAGGGTGGGGCCAGAACAACCCGCCGGGTGGGGTCCAAACAAGTGCTTACAAACACACACCTGTTGCACTCACTGCCATCATCATCACCGGCCCCGAGCTGCACGAAGCACCCTCGGCAAACTCTATTTCCAACGCGTTTGCTTCGGCTTCAGTTGCCGATGACCTTGTCGAGGAACAGGAACGCACCGGCGAAGGCCGCTCCGCCCGCAATCACTGCTGCGGCTAACGACCTCGTGCATGGTTGGCCGTGGCACGTCGAAAGCCGCGGATTCGCCGCTGGGTTCACGTTCGCGCACCGCTGTTCATGGTGGCGGTCTGCTGGTGGGAGAGCAGTCCGGCGATGGCCTGGATGATGTCGCTCATGTGCTCGCGTCGGCCGTGGCTCACGATGGTGAATTCCTCGGGTATACGGGCGTCGTCCACCAGGTTTGGTGGCCGCCCGCCGGTGTTGCCGCGTCGCCCGCTCCGGCCAACCGTCATTGACACGCTCCCGCTGACGCAATTCCGCCGCTTTGAGGCCTAATTAGCGAATGCGTCACTTCGAGCCGTAGTACAGCCGGAGGAACTCGTCCATCGCCGCGTCGACGCCGACGCGGTCACCGGTGGCGAGCAGGTCAAGTAGCAGACCGCGGGTGGTGGCGAGCCCCAGCCTCGCGCGGTTCCGGGCTGCGATAGGGTCTGCCCCCGCAGCGATCTCGGCGGCCTCGAGTGGTTCCAGCCAGTCCGCCACGAGCCTTTCCAGGATCGGGACAGCCTCGGGGTGGCCCCGCAGCGCGCGCCCGTATATCTCGAAGAAGAGCCGCTCCTGACCGGCCAGCCGAGGGTCCGTCAGCTGCTGCCAGAGGAGCCGCGCGACAGCAACGGGCGAGAGGCCGGGTGTCAGACGGAGCCGGGACAGGAGATCGCGCTGGCGCCGCTCCGACGCCCTGACGATCTCGACGAGCAGTCGTTCCTTGGAGCCGAAGTAGTGGATCAGCATGCGATGGCTGACACCGATCGCGGCGCCAAGGCGGCGCAGACTCAGGTCCGCGATGCCGTGTGCCGCCACGTAGTCGACGGCCGCGTCCACCAGTTGAGCGCGCCGGTCTCCGTCCGCGCCGTGTGCGGCCTCACCCTCGGGATGCACGTCGTCCGTATTCACCACGTCGTGAGTGTACCAATCGGTACATGACCTATGTACCGTGTGGTACATGAAGCCTGTCACCGTGTCGATCGATGTTCCCCACCTGCCCGAGCAGGTCTACGACTTCCTCGACGTCATGGCTCACCATGAGCGGTTCACGAACCACTATCTGACCGACTGGCGCTACAGCGGACCCGGCCGCGGCACAGGATCGTGTGCCGCGGTCACCGCCGCGCTGGGTGGCACGAAGACCGACGTCACCATCGAGGTCGTAGAGGCCGACGCGCCGCGGCGCATCGTCGAACGGAACGTCAGCGCGGCCGGCCGGCGCATTGCCCACGGCACTTACACCATCGAGCCACTGCGGACCGGTGGGAGCCACGTCTCGTTCACGTACGCCTGGGTGCGCGCCCCTCTCGCCGACCGCCTGCTGGCGCCCGTTGTCCGGGCTACGATGCAGCGCGCCAACCGCACGGTCATGCGCCGTCTGGCCACCGAGTTGATCCGCTACGTGCCCACCGCCGGATCCTGACGTCGATCCATGCGGGCACTACTGCCCGGCCCAGGCCCTGAGATCCCCGGCGTTGCTACTCGCCCGCTATGACATCAGCGAAGACGCGTCCCCGGAGACGGCGATGATCTTCGGCGAGGTCTACCGGCACTGTGGCGAGTGGAGGTTCCGCGCCGTCGGCCCGTCAGGGCTGCGAGGCGTCTCTCCAGACTTCGGTTCAAATTTCGCAAAGCCAGGTACAGCGCGGGGGAGACCCGCACAAAGCGATGGGGTAGCCAGTGCTGCTGAAAACGTTCGGCTGGTCGTTCGCGGTCACCGCGCTCGGCCTGGTCGTGGCGTTGTTCTACGGGGGGTGGACCGGCTTCGGGATCGGCTCCTTCGGCGACGGAAAGTTCTCCGGGGCCATCCGCGCGGACCTCGCCGCAGCCGCCGCCGTCGTTCTGACCAACGATGACCGGGCAGGAAAGATCTACGAACTCGGCGGAACCGCGTTAACCATGTCCGACTTGGCCGCCGAAGTATCCCGGCAGACCGGCAACCCCATCACCTACCAGGACATGCCGGTCGACCAGTACGCCAAAGCCTTGACCGGCGCCGGTCTGCCCGCCGCGTTCGCCGAACTCCTCGCAGACACCAGCCTCGCGGCCACCCGAGGCGACTGGTACACCGACAGCACCGACCTGCCCCAGCTCATCGTCCGCCACTCCACCCCCTGGCCACCGCCGTCGCCGACGCCCTCAAGGCCAGCCCCGCCAACAACACCTTCGACCCGCGCGGCTGACCTCACCCAGGCAGGGTGCCGTCTATCCCGATCAGTCGCCCCCCGGCCAGCGGCTGAGCGCCACCGAGGCCAAGTGAAGTGCTCATTGGCCAACTGTGGGGTTCTGGCTGCGCCTCCGTGAAGGATCGACTCGACGAGGTACGGTCCGCCAATGCATCGACCGTACCGGTCCCGGCCGCACGGTCACAACCAGCTAGTTGGCTGCAGCACTCAGCATCTATGACCTGCCCGCCTGTCGGGCGGCCGGTCAGTGGGCGGCGCCGAGTTCGATGACCAGGACGCCGACGACGATGAGGCCGATGCCCGTGCCCATGACCTTGGTGAGAGGTTCGTGGAACAGGACACGGGAGGCGACGGCGGCCAGGGCCACACCGCTGGCCGCCCAGATCCCGTAGGCGACACCGAGGGCCAGGCCGCCGTCCAGGGCCAGAGTGAGGAAGACGAACGCGGCCAGGAAGCCCGCGACCACGGCGATGAACCACTTCTTGCTGCCACCCTGCGAGGCCATCCGCAGCGACAGTGTGGCGGCGCACTCGAACAGGACGGCGCAGATCAGGAAGACCCAGGTCATGCCGTCGCTCCTTCCTCGTGGGCCTGGCGGGCGTGCGCGGCCTGCGAGCCGAGTTCGACGCACAGCACGCCGGCGATGACCAGAGCGATGCCCACGCCCATGATCGCGGTCAGCGGGTCGCCGAAGATGACGGTCGCCAGGACGGCGGTCAGGGCGACACCGGAGGCGCCCCAGATGCCGTAGGCGACGCCGAGGGCCATGCCCGCGCGGAGCACGAAGGACAGGGCGGTGAAGGAGCCGATGTAGCCGGCGGCGACAACGAGGTACAGCGCCGGGTGGTCGAGGGCTCCGCGCAGGGAGAGGGTGGCGGTGACTTCGAGCAGGATCGCCGCGATGAGCAGCAGCCATTGCCTCATCAGGAGGTCTCGTCTTTCAGGAGGTCTTCGGCGAGTGCCAGGAGTTGGGCGCGGTCGTGATCGGGGATAGGGAAGACGCCGGTGGCTGCCGCCGTCCAGTAGCCGTCGGCGAGCAGCCGGGCGGCAGTGAGCCGGGCGCGTGCAGCGTCCGCCAGCGTGTCGGGGAGGGCTAGCCACGGTTCGAAGCGGCGTACCCAGGTATCGGTGAGGGTGTCGCGGTAGTGGGCATCGGAGTAGATCGCGAAGTCCGCGCGGTCGAACGGCTCGGCCAGGGCGACCTCGACGTAGGCGCGGATCCGCTGATGCGGTGAGGCCGTCTGAAGCGGCCGGGCCAGTCGGTGCAGCAGGAGGGTCTCCCACCGGTCGGCGACATGGTCGACGACAGCAAGCATCAGCGCTTCCTTGGTCGGAAAGTGGTACATCAGCCCCGGCTTGGTCAGCCCAGCCTGCCTGGCCGCCGCATCCAGGGTGATCGCCCCGCCCCCTTCGGTCCGGAGCAGATCAAGCGCACCATCCAGAATCTGACGCTTTGCGTTCCTTGCCATGCTTCTACTTTACCATCCGGAAGGTAAAGTGCGTCGCGGTGACTATGGCCACACGGGACGGAAACGGCGACCCGGACGCCGAACTCTCCGGAACGTCGCGCACCGACCGCAGGCACTGGGTGGGTGCGGATTGCAGGACCGTTCCGCCAGGGGACCACGTCGTCATGAAGGCGGAGACGCTCGAAGAGGTCCTCTTCCCGGGCCTGAACCTCGTGGTGCGCCAGGCCGCGGTTACTGATGACAACTTGATGATCGACGCGGCAGGCTGCGGACCGCCGGGGACATGTCCCCAATGTCAGCACCCCGCCGCACGGATTCACAGCCGGTACTGGCGGCAGGTAGCCGGGCTGCCCGTCGGAGGCCACAGGATGATCGTCCGCCTCCGCGTGCGTCGGTTCTTTTGCGATCAGGGCCAGTGCCGGCGTCGGACATTCGTGGAACAGGTTGCGAGCCTGACCGAACCACGACGTCGTTGTTCGACCGCGGCTCGGGCTGCCATGAAGGCGGTCGCGGTGGGGCTCGGCGGTCGTCCGGGCCAGCGCCTCTGTACGGAGTTACGACTCCATGGCCGACGGACTGCCCTCCTGGGACAGCTGCCGGCACCGGCCGTGCCGACCCGGGCGCCGCGGATACTCGGTATCGACGAGTTCGCGTTCCGCCGGGGACGGACCTACGGAACGGTCCTCGTCGACGTCGAAGCGTCCAGGCCGGTGGACGTACTGCCTGATCGCGAGACCAGCACGGTCGCCTCATGGCTCCTTGAGCACCCCGGTGCCGAGATCGTCTGCCGTGACCGGCTGATGGCCTTCACCAAGGCCACCAGCCAGGCGGCCCCCGACGCGCTGGAGGTGGCAGATCGCTGGCACCTCTCGACTACCACCTCAACGCCACCGTCGCCGAGCACTACACCGGCTCCATCGCCACGGGCGAGAACCTCTTCTCCCTCCAGGACGCCCGCAACCTGATCCGCTACGGCGGCCTGCGCCCCGACCGCGACACCATCCGGGTCGACTCCGCACTCTCCTACGGTCTGGTGGAGTACCTGCGCATCCAGGACATGCTCCGCCAGCACGGCTGGTCATCGAGGCGCTGCATCCCACACGGCGGGCACCAGTTCTCCCTGCACATCGCCGCCGCCCTCAAACTCGGCGGCAACGAGTCCTACCCGGGCGAATTCCAGCCCACCGGCGGCTTCGCCGACGACGCCGTCGTCGAGAAGAGCCGCGTCGGCCTGACCGACACCCCCGGCATCGGCTTCGAGAGCAAGGCCGCCTTCTACAAGGTGCTGCGCGCCCTGCACAGCTGACCGCCACCCCACCGCAGACGCGCCCGCCACCGGGCGGGCGCCCTCGGCCGGCCCCGCCGGACGGGCGCCACACACGAGAGGGGCGCGAGCCGTGTCGCGTCCCCCGCACCCCCCACGGGACAGGGCTACACACGATCGTCGTGCAAGGGAGCACCAACGATGACAAGCACCCACACCGCCGGCCGCCCGCAGCGGTCACGGCTGAGCCGTCTCATACGTGAGCTGTGGTTCCAGGTCGTACTGGCCGCCGTCCTCGGCATCGCCGTCGGCATCCTCGCGCCCGGGCTGGGTGAGGACCTGAAGCCGCTCAACGACTGGTTCATCGCGCTGGTCAAGATGATCGTGATCCCGGTCGTCTTCTGCGTGGTCACCACCGGCATCGCCTGGCGTCCATGCTGATCGGGCTGGTCGTCGCCAACATCTTCCAGCCCGGCTCCGGCCTGCACGTCGATCCCTCGTCACTGAACGCCGACGACGTGCCCAAGACCGCCACCGAGCACGCCACCTTCACCGGCTTCATCTCCTCCCTCATCCCCGTCTCCCTGCTGGGCGCGATCACCGGGGATGCGATCCTGGCCGCGCTGATGGTCTCGATCGTCTTCGGTGTGGCCCTGAACATGGCTGGCGAAGAAGGGGCACCGCTGACCCGCGGCATCAAGGCGCTGTCGGACGTCGTCTTCCGCATCGTGGGCTGGGTGATGCGGCTCGCGCCCTTGGGCACCTTCGGCGCCCTGGCCACCGTGGTCGCCACCTACGGCGCCGAGAGCCTCAAACAGCTCGGCTACCTCATCATCCTGTTCACCGCGACCTGCATCATCTACGTCCTGGTCGTCCTCGGCGCCATCATGCGGGCCTGCCGCCTGAGCCTGTTCGGCCTCATTCGCTTCCTCAAGGCCGAACTGCTTGTCGCCCTCAGCACCTGTTCCAGCGAGGCCGTCCTGCCCCAGCTGGTACGCAAACTGGAGATCCTCGGCATCGGCCGGCCCGTGGTCGGCATCGTCATCCCCTCCGGGTTCTCCTTCAACCTGGACGGCTCCGCGGTCTACCTCACGATGGCCTCCCTCTTCCTGGCCCAGGCCATGGGCATCGACCTGTCCTGGCAGCAGCAGCTGATCATGGTCGGCGTCATGATGCTCACCAGCAAGGGCACCGCCGGGATTGCGGGCGGCGCGTTCATCGTCCTCGCCAGCACCGTCACCGCGGTCGGCCACATCCCGCTCGCCGCCCTCTCCCTGATCGTCGGCATCGACCGCATCCTCAACGAGGGCCGCGTCTTCATCAACGTCCTCGGCAACGCCGTCGCCACCATCGTGATCGGCAAGTGGGAGAACGACTTCGACACCGAGCAGGCCCGCAAGATCCTGCACTCCCGCACCAACACGCCGCCGCAGGCCGAGTTGGACACCACCAAGGTCGGCGCCGACAAGTAGCTGTCCCGGTGCGCGGCGGCCTAAAGGGTGCTGCCGGTGGGTGACGTATACGCAGTCGAGGGGTGACCGCACTCGACGGGTTCGGTCACCGCGCTCGCCGTCGCCAGCCGAGGCCGGTGCCTGGGCCCGGTGCTCATCGGCCGGACGGCGACCCGGGACGTCGTCTCGTGGGACACAGCACCGTGGTGTGCTCGCTGACCAGTTGGAAGGAGTCGCGGTCGCCGGTGACGATCAGCACCTCGAAGCCCTCGGCCCGCATCGCAGTACCAGGGGGAGAACGAAATGGCCGTTGACGCAGCAGGTAGTCGTTCTGGGAGCCGCCGATGCGGGCCCCCAGCGTGCCAGGGCCGGAGCAGCTGGACCACTCCATCAGGCAGAGACCACCGGTCCATGGATCAACCTTCCTCTCCCGCCCCGGCGCGGGCACTCCTACGGTCGAGGTCGCGGGCGCTCACCGGCCCGCCGTAACGAAGGAGCGAGACCCGTATGAAGATGACCGGCAACACGATCCTGATCACCGGCGGAACTTCGGGTATCGGGCTCGGCCTGGCCCTGCGCCTGCACCAGGCCGGCAACAAGGTGGTCGTCGCCGGCCGGCGCAAGGAACTCCTCGACGAGATCACGGCCGAGCACCCGGGCATCGACGCGCTCGTCCTCGATGTCGCGGACCCCGACTCGATCGACCGGGCCCGAGAGACCGTGGCGGCGAGCCACCCGGGGCTGAACGTCCTGGTCAACAACGCCGGCATCATGCTGCGGGAGAACCTCCTCGACCCGGCCGGACTTCCGGCCGCTGAGGACCACGTCACGGTCAACCTGCTCGGCACGATCCGGATGACGTACGCCTTCCTGCCGCTGCTGGTGGGCAAGGACGACGCGGTCGTCATGAACGTCACCTCGGCGCTGGCATTCGTCCCGTTCCCGAGCACCCCGGCCTACAGCGCGACCAAGGCCGCGCTGCACTCCTTCTCCGAGAGCCTGCGCATCCAACTCGCCGGTGCTGACGCCGGCGTCCAGGTGATCGAGATGGTCCCGCCGGGTGTGCGCACGACCCTGCTGGGCCAGCAGGACAACGACCACGCCATCCCGTTGGACGACTTCCTCACCCAGGCTCTCGACCTGCTGCGCGAGAAGCCCGACGCGAAGGAGATTGTTGTCGAGCGCGCCAGATTCATCCGCGACGCGGTGGCCACCGGCTCCTACGACGACGTCCTCGCCATGATCGCCAGCAGCTGACCGACCTGTAGTGGCCGACGCGGAACAACAGCACGCGGGCAGGTCCTGTTGGGCCACATCATGGACGAACGCGAACTGGAACGCCTGGGGGGAGGGCCTCACCGAAGACGCGGACGGTGAGGAAGCGTCTTCAGCGTCGCCACGGTCGTCACACGGGAGGGGCCGGATCCGTCCTGAGTGCCGTCGGGCAGGCGAGCGCCTGGCCGACGCGGCCCACATCGTCGCCTCGGCCAGGCCGGCCGACGAGGCCCGAGGCCGCTCCCAGAGCGTCGGGCGCCGTCGACGGGGGACCGCCGCCGACGGCCGCCTTCCATACCGGCGTCCTGCGGCGCTCCGCCGACGGCCAGCGAATTTCCTAGCGGGTCATGCAGGCCAAGGGCCCGATCGGGTCTTCCTGCCGCGAGCGGCCTCGGCGTCGGCCTCACTCATAGGCGGCTTCGCGCGGGTGGGAGTGGACTGCTCAGCCATGGATCGGCGGTCTCTGGATAGCCGGCCCGGGTACGGCGAGGATGGGGGCATGGACAAGAAGGAACTGGCGGAATTCCTGCGCCACCGGCGTGAGACGCTGCGGCCCCGCGACGTCGGGCTGGTCGAGGGGCCGCGCAGGCGTACCCAAGGACTGCGCCGCGAGGAGGTCGCGCAGCTCGCCGGCATGTCCACCGACTATTACGCCCGGCTGGAACAGCAGCGTGCTCCGCAACCTTCCGTCCAGATCACCACGGCTCTCGCCCGGGCGCTGCGGCTTTCCCTGGACGAGCGCGACCATCTCTTCGTCCTCATCGGCCACAACGCACCGGCCCGCTTCCAGCGCTCCGAACATGTCAGCCCGCCGCTGATGCGGGTCCTGGACCGCCTGGACGACTCCCCGGCCATGGTGCAGACCGATCTGTTCGACACTCTCGCGATGAACCCCTTGGCCGTGGCGCTGCTCGGCGACCAGACCCGCCACACCGGTCTGGCCCGCAGCGGCTACTACCGCTGGTTCATGGACTCGGCCGAACGTCTGATGGTTCCCGAGGAGACCCACGAACGCCACGGCCGTGCACAGGCGGCCCGCTTGCGGGCCGCGCTGACAGCCGGCAGCGACACCCCCCGAGCCGCCCGGATCCTCGCCGAACTCCAGGAACACAGCCCCGAGTTCGTCCGCATGTGGGAACTTCAGGAGGTCGCCCAACGCTACGACGACTGCAAGACCATCCTCCATCCCGAACTCGGCCGCATCGACGTCGACGCACAGGTCCTGTTCACCGAGAACCGCGCCCAGACCCTGGTGGTGCTGACCACTCGCCCCGGCACGGAGAGCTACAGCAAACTCGAACTGCTCTCCGTCATAGGGCACAAGCAGCTCACCCCCTGACATCCTGGGCGGGAGATGGGGACAGGGTTCGGCGCAAAGTGGCCGAACAAGCGGGTCACGGTCCAGGACGCCGGAAGTCGTCGCAACCGGAAGTGCGGCACCGCGCCCACCCAGCTCCGCACGGCTCTTGCCCTGCGCTCTACGGCCAGACATGTCGAGCCCCTGTCTTGTCCGGGCTCCGTGGGCCGGTGATTTGACCGGATGCCGCCTCCGTTTTACTCTCGGATGCATACGGAGGCAGCATCCGTTTTGATGCGGTCGCAGGATCAAGGCAGCAGAAGGAGGGCGCATGAGCGCCGGTGAACAGCGGGGACGCAAGCCCCGCGCGGACGTCCAGCGCAATCGCGTTGCCCTCCTGGAGACCGCGCAGCGTCACTTCCTGCAGCACGGGGTTGGCACCTCCCTGGAGGCGGTGGCCAAGGAGGCGGGCGTCGGGCCCGCCACCCTGTACCGGCACTTCCCCACCCGGGAGGCGCTGTTGGCGGCTGTGCTGCAGACGCGCTCCGAAGAACTGGTGTCCCGCCAGGCGGACATCGAGCAGCTCCACGACCCCGTCGAGGCGCTGGAGCAGTGGCTGCGGGCGATGGAGGACTACTTCAGCGCCTTCAGCGGGCTACCGGACCCGCTCATGGCCGCGGCCAGGGCGCAGGAGCCGGACAACCCGCTCACGATTCCCTGCGACATCCTCATCTCCGCCACCGATCAGTACGTGCGAGCCGCGCAGCTCGCGGGGCGCGTACGCGCGTCGGTACGCGGGCACGACCTGTTCCTCGCGGCCTGTTCCGTTGCCTGGATCAAGGGCAACGGCACCGAGGAGGAGCCGCTCGACCGGCTCCGCACGCTCATCGCGAGCGGCTACCGCGAGCGGGACACACAGGCATAGACGGTCAGACCTCCGACCGGGCCCCGCAACACCAGGTGGCACCACCACCCAGCCGTCACATCGCGCCGCCCTCAGGGGCAGTGCAACCTCCACAAGGACAAATCATGAAAATTACAGTCATAGGCGCTGGCGCCATCGGCGGGAACCTCGCTGCCAAGCTCAGCACGGCCGGTCACGACGTTCAGGCGGCCGACGCCCGCGGCCCCGAGGCCGTCCGGGCAGAGGTGCTGGAGTCCGGGGCCCGCGCGGCGGAGCTCGCCGACGCCGTCCAGGACCGGGACGTCATCGTCCTGGCCATCCCCTTCGGGGTGGCGGGGAAGCTGGCGGACCTGTTCGCCTCGGTCCCCGTCGAGACGGTGATCATCGACACCTCGAACTACTATCCCCACCTCAACGGGCAGATCGAAGCCGTGGACAACGGCCAGGTCGAGAGCGTGTGGAACGCCGAGCAACTGGGGCGCCCCGTGGTCAAGGCGTGGAACGCCGCCCTGGCCGAAACCCAGCGCTCCCGAGGTGTCCCGGCCGGAACGCCCGGCCGCATCGCCATCCCCGTCGCCGGCGACTCCGAGGAGGCGCGGCGTGTGGCCATGCAGCTCGTGGACGACACCGGCTTCGACCCCTACGACGCCGGCCCGCTGGCCGACTCCTGGCGTCAGCAGCCGAACAGCCCCGCCTACTGCACCGAGCTGACCCTCGACGAGCTGCCGGTGGCCCTGGCCGCGGCCGACCGCGTCAAGGACGCCCGCATCCGCGACAGCGTGCCCGAACGCCTCGCCACCCTCCCGGCCACGGCCACCCTGGAGGATGTCGTCGAGATGAACCGCGCCGCCCACCGCTGAGTCACCCGACAGGGCTCTCGTGCACGCAACGGCACGAGGGCGGCAGCACCGGCATGCCACGAACGAACAAGACGAACACGAAGAGCGCACAGTCCCCCGCGATGCGGCCTGCAGTCCCGGCACGCCGCTGCCTGCGAGCATCCGCAAGCCTGCCGGTCCCCGCAAGGGTGCGTCCGCACTCGGCCCTTACGTCGGCTGCCTCCTTGCGTGGCCTGCCGTACTGCGCTGCGCGGCGGCCGCCGTGGCGGCGACTGCGCACCATGGAGAGGAACCGCCTTGCCCGGCACCGCATCACCCTTCACCGACATCGCACGCTCCCGGCGCTCCCCCCGGCGGTTCCTGCCCACCGCCCTGTCCCCTTCGGACATCCGCGGCGTGCTGGAAGACGCACAGACGGCCCCCTCGAACAGCAACACCCAGCCGTGGACGGTGCACGTCGTCTCAGGTGCGGCGCGGGACGCCCTGGGCAAAGAGCTGCTCCGGGCAGAGGAGGAGGGACGGACCTCCCCGGATTTCACCGATGGCTATGGCGAGGGCATCTACCTCGAGCGGTCGAAAGCCTTGGGCGCGAGTGTCTACCGGTCCCGGGGCGTCGAGCGCTCGGACCGGCACGGTAGGAGGGCGGCGGTCCGCGAGAACCTGGAGTTCTACGGCGCCCCCCATGTCGCCTTCCTCTTCATGCCAGAGCTCGGCGACGGGGTGCGGACGGCCGGCGACATCGGCATGTACGCGCAGAACTTCCTGCTCTCGCTGGCGGCCCGCGGGCTGGCCGGCATCCCGCAGACCGTGCTCGGCGTCTACGCCGACACCGTCCGCGAGTTCCTGGGGGTCCCCGCGGAGCTCAAGCTGCTGTTCGGCATCTCCTTCGGCATGGCTGACCCGGCGGCACCGGTGAACACGCTCCGCACGGAGCGGGTTCCGCTGCAGCGGAGCGTGGTCCTGCATGACACCCCGGGGATCCTCGACAGGCCGTAGCTCCTTCGCCCGCAGGAGCGATCCGGCACCGGGTCCCGGGCTGCCACTCGGCCAGCCCGGGATCAGCGCCTGCACGGCTCTTGACCATTCGGAGGATGCCTCCGTGTTCTCGAGAACGTAAACGGAGGTAATCTCCGTTTCTCATGGCCCGGTCTGGAGAAGTAACCATGACAAGCCGACAGATGATCCACACCGGAAGGCCTGCCCGTGGCGGGCAAGCCAAAGGGGCCTTCCTGGGTGCCCACTTCGAAAGGCACTCAGGAATCCCCTTTGGTGCCCGGCACCCGGGGCCGTAGGAAGACCCCTTGTCAGAGCGGTGATCGGCGCGAAAACTGCGCCGTCACAACCCTCTTCTCTTCTCCTCTGGTTGTCTGTAGTGGGGGTGAGCATCGGGTTCCGGGGGGCCTGGACGCTCTCCCAGGCCGGGCGCGGCCAGCGGCGGTCGGCCGGCGGCCGGTCGCGAGCAACGAGGGAGCAGAGCTGATGGCGGGGAAGAGGAAGAAGAACCCGGCGGGGTCGACGAACAGCTACCGCGGCGACGTGCTGCGCGTGCTCGGGGCGCTGAAGGTGGCCGCGGCTGATCAGATCCAGCGGATCGGCGCTCCCCACCTGACCTTCCGGCACGCCGACAAGGAGACCCCGTCGAAGCGGAAGCAGGCCCGCACCGCCTCGCACACCGGCGCACTCTCCGACATGCGCAAGCACGGCCTGTCCGAGAACGGCGGCTCCACCGAGACAGGGGACTCCCTGCGGCACCTGACCACCAAGGGCCTGCAAGCCGCCTCCTACGAGCTGCGGTGTCCGGTGACGGAGATGGGCTCCACCGCGCGCGGCGCGGGTTCCAGCGGGGCCTCCCACCCGATGGCCGTCAACGAGACCGTGATCGCGATGCTGCGTCCGAAGCCGAACATGGCCGTCGCCGTCGACCCGCCGCATGTCCAGGCCGCCGTCGACGCACCGGACAGCATCGGCACCATCGCCTCGTACTGGACCGAGGTATCGCTGCCCGCCACCGGCACGTGGAACGCACCCGGCAAGGGCGGCGCCCAGGCCGACATCGTCCTGACCGCCCCGCAGGATTAGGTGCCGCTGCTGTTCATTGAGGTCGACAACTGCCATGAGAGTGCTGAGGAGCTTGCCGACAAGCTGGAGAAGTACGCCCGGTTCTTCCGGCGGAAGGTGAAGGACACCGACGGCAAGGAGCGCCCGATGTGGCGCACCCGCTGGAGCGCTCCGGACACCTGGTCCGGCGACGGGACGCACTCGCCCGTCCTGCTGGTGTTCAACCGCCTCGGCGAGCGCAACCCCGACCGCACCGTCCCGCGCCTGGCAGAACTCACCCGGCACCTGTGGCAGGGGGAGCGGCAGAAGGGCGGTTACCACCACTACGACGGCAGGATCCCGATCATTGCGACCGGCCTGGGGAACCTGAGCAAGCACGGCCCGGCCGGACCGGTGCTCCTCCGCTTCGGCCGCGACCACATGCAGCCTCTGAGGGAAGCGATCGGCAATCCCCGGCGTAGGGCGGCCGATGCCCGTGCCCGGGAAGAGGCCACAGCCCGTCAGGAGGAGTACCAGGCACAGGTGCGGAGGGCGGCCCAGGAGCAGGCGGCGAAGCAGGCAGCCGAGCGCGAGGCACGCCGTCCCGTCTGCACCGGCTGCGGGGCGAAGTTCACCGACGAACGCTGGGAGGCGGCTCAGGCGACGGACTGGGGAGCCCCGAAGGACTCCCACCCGCGCCTGTGCGACGACTGCAAGCAAAGGGCCATCGCCGCCGAACGCCACGCTGCTGGCGCGCAGGAGCACCAGGAGCCGGTGCGTCGTGGGGCAGAGCAGCAGGGCTTCCAGCGCTCGCCTCACCGTCCCGTCTGCACCGAGTGCGGTGCCGCGTTCACCGACGAACGGTGGAAGGCGACCGAGCGCGTCGGCTGGGTCGCTACCTCAGAGCCCCGCCCGTCTCTGTGCGGGGAATGCGACCGGCGGTTCGTCACCGACCTTCAGCAAGCCTGGCCGGACGAGCACCGGCATTAAGAGCAGGGCCAGGCCGTGCCCGAGCAGAAGGCCGGCGGAACCTGGCTCTCCCGCTTCCGCAGGTGACGCGACCGGACCCGGCCGTCAGTGGCGGCTGCAAGGCTGAGCGGATGGACCATGATGACGAGCAGCTGCTGCGCGGCCGGGTCTACGGCACCGACCACGACCCTGAACCAGGCCGACCCGCAGGGCTGAAGTGAATCGCCCGAGTTCGGATGGAGATTTCGCTGGGCGATGGCGTTGCAGAGGTGCCGGCACTCATCAAGATCAGGGTGCGGCCGTCCGCGTCTTAAAGAATTGCTGTCACGACAGGTTCCGCCGGGACATCGCCCAGCGAGACGTATGCATGATTGCTGGCAGAAAACGAATACGCCGACCAGAGTGTTACCTGTGCGCGTAAAAGATCAAATGGTGATTACCAGTACCGTGGCCAGCACGGTGAGTACGGTCACGGCCCCGATGACGGCCTGCCTTAGCCGGACTCGGCGCCGCGAGTGATGGCTGAGGCTGAGCAGGATGTAGTCGCGCTCGTCGACGGAGAGGTCTCCAAGATCCGATGCCATCCGGCGATAGGCCTGGGCCATGTCGGCTCCGTGCAGCAAGCGGTCGGGGTCGCGGCCCTGAGCGTCCCAGCGTTTCAGATCAGCCCGTAGTGTTTCCTGCCAGAGACGGGAATCCCGGGAATCGATAAGCCAATGCCGCAGGCGCGGCCAGAGCCTGGTCAGCGCCTCGTGCGGCAAGTCGATGATCTCCTCTTGCCCGGTGCCGCCCGGGGCGTGGGACAGGACAATGAGCCTGTCGTGGGCCAGCGTCTTGGCCAAACTCCTGACTTCGGGTGCCAGCTCAGTTGCTCCTGCGGATCTGCGGATGAAGGTGTCACCGTCGCCGGGGCGGGCGAGCTGTACGAACAGCCTTCGGGCACACTCCTGTTGATCCTGGGTCAGCTCGGCGAGCACGCGCTCCGCGTGGATGACCAGAGCACCTGGGAGGCCGCCCAAGGAGTCGTAGGCGGCGTGGGTGAGCATCGAGTCGGTTCGGCGCTGCCATAGCTCAGCGAGAACGACCTGGACGAGCGGCATCCGCCCGGGCTCATCGCCCGCGTCCGCGACTATGCGTTCTGGCAGCCACGGCTCGAACATCACCGCTGGCACGGCGTCGACGGGCGCGGTAATCGCTCGCTTCAGGTCATCGCCGGCCAGCGGGGCGAGGATCTGCACGGCGTTGCTTATGAGGTCTGATGTGCGGGGCGTCGCCAGCACGTGGAGCGAGTCGGGTCGCGCGGTGACGACGATGCGCAGTGCGGCCGGGCTGTCCTGGCCCGGCAGGGCGGCGATCAGGTTGAACAAGCTGCGTGCGGCGTCTGGTTCGGCGTCGACGTACTGCTCGAGCTGGTCGACGAAGAGGACGTGCCTGGAACCTTCGGGGAGGATGAGACCCTTCCGTCGCAGCTGTGACGGCTCGTCGTCGGCCGTCTCCAGCCAGCGCATCAGGTCCTTTGCCTTGGCGAGCCGCTCGACCTCGCCAAGCTCTGGCTCCAGGATGCCGGCCAGCACCCAAGCGAGAGCGAAGGCCGGCGGTTCGCCGGGCTGGGGCCGCAGTTTGGACACGCTCATCCCTTCGGCCCGCAGGCGGGGCAGTACCCCGGCCGACACGAGGGACGACTTCCCGCACCCTGAAGGCCCCGTCAGCAGGGTCACCGGCTGCCTGCATACGGTCCCGTGCACGCGGTCGGTGTCGGCCTCGCGGCCGTAGAAGAACTCCGCGTCGTCCTCTGCGAACGCCGTGAGCCCTGGGAACGGGCAGCCCGTCGCACTGGGCCGGAACCACTCCGGTAGAGACGCGATCAGGTCTGCATATGGCAACAGGTAGGCGGTTGGCTCCCCGCGGTGCGCGGCGACCACCATCCCGGCGACGCCACGTTGCGCTTCGTCCCAGGCTGGTGATCCGCTGAACCCGGCCGTGATGCGATTCGTCTGTGGCGGTGTCTCCACCTGCAGCCATCCGTCTGCCGTCCGTGCCTGTAGTGCTCCCGTCACCCATACGCCGCCCTCCAAGTGGCGCGGGAAGCCGAGCACCCGGACCGTGTGCCCCCAGACGCTGGTCCCGTTCGCAAGCGGAGCCGGCCGAGTGCCCTCGACTGCCGTATCGAGCTGTAGCAGTGCCACGTCCTCATCGTGTCGCCAGTAAATTACTCTTGCCTCTGCTCTGGGACGGCCGCTGAGCAGTGGAAAGTCGAGTTCCAGGGGCTGGTCGGCCGCCGGATCCGTGGTATCCGGCACTCTGAGTGCCTGAGTGACGACATGCGCGCAGGTACACACCACATCGGCGGCGATGAGGAACCCGGAACCGGTCACGTCACCATCGGCTGAGTAGATCCGCACTTGTGACGGTTCCAGCCTCAGGCCATCTACCGACGGCGGCAAAGGTCTTGGGCGTTCAGCAGGCGAGGAAGGCGATGCCTGGGCAGGGGCGAGGTTGCGGGCGATGCAGATCCGCCCCGCCGTATTGCGGTTCCGCATCTGCGGCTCAGGAAGTCGCCGGGCTTCGAGTTCAGGAATTCGCCGGACTTCGAGTTTGGATTTGATCGTGTCGTACAGGGTCGTCATGTCGAGATATGCGCCAGCACCCGGCACCCCCATCTCGAGGGTGTCGAGAAGCGCGCCGGTGAACGCGGTGAACCTCTCTCGCGGCGGTGCGACAGACCGAGCCGTCTCCGAAGCGGAGGTGATGACGCAGACGCCCTCCACGATGGCGTGGTCGGCTGCGTGTGTGGCGCCGTCGCCACCCATCGCACCCGACAGCGCCAGGCCGCTGTAGCAGCAGTCGAGCAACAACACCTTCTTGTCCGCGCCGCTGCTGCCGATGACCCGCCTCAGAAGCTCGAAGCGAAGCGCTCGTTCAACGTACAGCTCCTCCTCGCGCGATTCCGTGAGGGCCAGATACAGCTCATCGGTAAACGGGTCGATCAGGCCGTGCCCCGCGTAATACACGACGAGAGTGTCACGGGCGCTGCGCGCGGCGCGCTTCACCGCGCTTAAGACTTCGCGATCATCCGACGGTTGTTGCACCATCTCGATCCTGCCTCCCACCCCCCAGACGCGGGGGTTGGTCAGCATGTCCCGGAGGCTGGTGAGATTGCGCTCGACAGCGGGCAATTCCTCCAGTGCGGTGTAGCGGTGGCAGCCGATGAGTACAACGTTTGAGGCATTGGCTACGGAGAGGGGGTCGCGCATACCTCAGGTGCCTGTGGTCGAACCGCTGTCGGAGGTGTCCGGTCCGGAGTCGGAGCCCAAGTCCGCGCTGCGGAGCGCCTCGATGAGGGAACGGATGACCTCAGGGTCGTCGGTGTCCATGGTCACCGGCACTCCGTTAACCTCGATGCGCACCGCTGGCGGCGGTGACGGGCGGCTGGAGCGCCAGGCCACCAACGTCGTCACCAGGCTGCCAAGGGCGATCGAGTTAGAAAGTACGACGTTCACGACCTCCAGAGGGACGCCCATGCTGCCCGGAGGCGGAGGCTGAGTCCCTCCCATGAACATCCGCGCGCGCCCACGGAGGTCTCGCTCCGCATGGAGCCAACGGAGCAGAGCCTTTGACTCGCCACCGACCACCTCATCAACCTTCAAGGCAAGCTCCATGGGCGTAGGTTATCGCGGTTGCTGAGGCGAGCAGCGATTTGGTTGAACGTGGGGATCCCCAGGAAGACCGGGGAGTCCCTCCGTTCTTGTTGTGCGTCAAGTTGGTCGAGCTTTTCCTCGACGGCGGCGAGGCTGACGGAGAGTCCTTCGACTTCGCCCAGCCATCCCTCACGTTGGGCTTCGGCGATCCGGTCGGCGAGGTTGTCGCGGATCTCGGCCAGGCGCGGTTTCTCTGCGGGGGGCGACGAGGACCCGTACGCCGCTGGAGGCGTGGCAGGCCGATCCGACCCCTGTCACCGACATCCCCGCCGCTGGCCTGTGGGCCTTCACCCTCGAGGACGACGGCCGGCCGAGGAAGCTGACCAGCCACGGCGTGAGCTGGCGCGGCCGTACTTATACCGCCGCGTGGATGACCGGCCAGGCCGGCCGCCAGGTCCGCGTGCGCTGCATGCCGCATCACGACCACGAGATCGAGGTCTGCGACGCCCGTGGCCACCACCTCGGCCCGGCGCACCTCGCGGACGCGGCCACCTCCGAGCAGTTGCAGGCGCTGCGCGAGGCAGGTGCGGAGCGCGCCCGGCGCCTGCGTGCCGACGCGAAGGCCGCCGAACGCCTGCGACGTCAGCGATTCGCCCCCACTACCAGTGCGGAGCCCGCCCAGCGGCTGGGTGCCGTCACGGCCGCCCAGGCCGAGCGTGAACTCGCCGCCGCCGACAACACCGACGTCGCACGGCTGGCACTGCCCGACCTGATCCCGCCTGCCCCGCCTCCGGCGCACTGGCGCACCTCGCCCACCCTTGCGGCCAGCACCGCGACGCCCCCGCCCGCCGCCGTTCCAGCAGACCCGTCGGCGGACGTTGCGCCGGAGCCCGGTTCCCGACCCGCAGGAGACGCCTGATGACCGCGGCCACCTACCAGTACGTCGACCTGCCCGACGCGGCCGTCGTCACCACCCGGGCCCTGCTCACCGCGCGGGAGAACATCACCGACACCGTCGCCGCACGCGCCATGATGTGCATCCACGGCGGCGCCGGCCACGGCAAGACGCTCGCGGTCAACACCTGCCTGCACGACCTCGAAGCCGCAGAGGACGTCCGACGGGTCACCTTCCGCGCCCGCCCCACCGCCCGGGCCGTGCGCTACGAGCTGTTCACCGCCCTCGACCTGCCCGGCGAGCCGCCCCGCCACCCCAGCGAGTTCGACCGCCTGCTCAAGAACGCCCTGGCCGAACACCCCCGCACCTTCCTGGTCGACGAGGCCCAGTGGCTCAACGGGGAGGCGTTCGAATACTTCCGCTACCTGTGGGACGAGCCCGCCACCCGCTTCGCGGTCATCTTTGTCGGCGGCGAGGGCTGCCACACGGTGCTGCGCCGCGAACCGATGCTGTCCTCCCGCATCTTCATCTGGCAGCACTTCACCCGCCTCACCCCCGCCGAGGTCCTGGAGGCCATTCCCCTGTTCCATCCGGTGTGGGCCGACGCCGATCCCGACGACATCGCCTTCGCCGACCAGCACGCCGCGCACGGCAACTTTCGCGCGTGGGCCCAGTTGACCGCCCACACCCGCACGGCTCTGACCCGCACCGGCCGCTCCCGTGTGGATCAGGAGCTGCTGCGCTGGGCCTTCAGCCGCCTTGCCTGACCACCACGCCGCCATGGCGCCCGCCGTGCCCCCGCCGTCCGTCGCCGTGGTCATCGACGCGGGCGATGATGCGGTCCACACGCATACAGCCATGGTCGCCCACCATCCGTCCTCCGGGCGGATCACCCTGCACCCCGGCCCGGGCACCACCAGCGAGACCGGCCTCGCCCACGACCTTCTCGCCGCCCTGGGCAAACCGCCCCTGCTCCCGGGGCGTTTCCCCGCCGGCCGTCAGCCCGCCTGGGAAGCCGCCGCCGCCTGGATCACTGCCCTGCCCGTCACCCGGCTGACCGTCCTGCGCGCCCACCGCCTCACCGCCCGCCGCACGATGCGCCTCCTGCAGCTGCGCGCACTCACCGGCATCCACCTGACGCTGGTCTGCCACCGCCCCCATCTGCCCGCCGCCCTGCACCAGGCGCTGCAGACGGCCGACTACTGCGTCACCGCCGACTTCCAGGCCGCCCGCCGCCACTACTTCGGCGCGACCGCCCCCGTACCCCAGCTTGTTGACCAGCCCGCCCGACCGGCTGACCGGTGGCTCACCCTGCCCGTGCTGGACCGTCTCGTCTCCTACGACAGCCCTGCTCCATGTACCGCCCCGTGCGCGCCGCCGGCGATCACCTTCCGGCACCGCCCGGCACCCGCACCGCTCACCGAGCAGACAGCCCGGGAAGTCGCCCGACGCCTGGCCGCCGTGACCGCCCACCCCCGCTTGGCCGCGGCGCTCGCCGCGGCGCTCTTCACCGGTGTCTCCGGCGACTACGACGACGCCTCGGCCGCCTTGGCCCTGCATGACCGCGCCCGCTACACCGACGGCTGCGCCTCGCACCGGGTGCCGCCGTGGGCGCGCGTCTTCCTGAAGGCCGCCGCCTGCTTCGCCCGGCTCGCTCCTGGCCAGGACCAGCATCTGCTGGCCGGCCCCCACGACCGCCTGCGCGTGGCGGAGGCGGCCAGGCTCCGCCCGACCCAGCCGCCCGCCAGCCAGCGCACTGGTCCTGTCGGCCGTATCCAGTGGGACTGGCGTGAACGTAAGGAAGCGCAGTGCTACGACGCGATGCTGACACGGCACCAGATCCCGCCCTCGTCCTGAGCCCGAAGCCAGGTGCACGTCAGTCGATGGAGAAATCGGCGAACTCCACGTCGGTGAAGGCGATCCCGAGACCGTGGGCGCGTCGGCCTCCATCCCGGAAGTAGGCATGCCCCAGAGCACGGGCGAGGATCACAATCTGCTGCTGCTCGCCCCCGCCGGCGTCCCGGGCGGCGAACAGCTCGCGGGCCACTTCTCCCGACAGGTACTGGGTGATCAGCCGTACTCGCGGATCGTCCGACGAGCCTGCCGGAGCGGCGAATCCGAACCGCGCCCTGGTGTGGAAGACAAACCCGTCGGCCTCGGCCCGGGCCCTTCGGCGGGCGCGCACCAGGGGCTGCCACCGTGCCCTGACGGCCTCATCGATCAGCCCCGCATGCACAGCACTGGGACGGCGGCGCATTCCCGGCCGGGTGGTGACCCACCTCTGTACCGTGCGCTGGGAGATCCCCAGGAGGAGAGCTACGTTCTTCGTGGAGCCCTTCTCCGCCCTGAGCAGGCAACGCACAGCGGCATCCCTCGTAGGCACGGGACGGGTCAGTAACGCCCGCTCGAGCCCTTTGACGATCTCACCCATGGTCGCCCCCGAGCGTTCTGCCACCGCGATGGATGGTGCACGGCGGCCGTCTGCCCTCCCAGATCTCTCACACCAAGCCGCTCTCCTCGGTCAGTTCAGGCATAGCCAGGACACCAACTGCGGCCCTCGGCTACAGAGCCAGCAGTAACCCAAGCCTGAGAACGCCCTTCCCGAAGCAACCGTGAACACCCCAACCGCATTTACGCTATCCGTACGCGTTTGGTACGCGAAATATGCGCTTCACGCTAGAGTCTGGGTAGGAGGTTCTGTATGTCCGAGCTGTTCGACGCGGTCGACGCGCTGGTCTCGTCCCGCTCCACGCTGCCGCCCCCGGCGGAACGCAAACGGCTGCGCCAAGCGCACGGTCTGACGCTGGATGAGGTGGCCGCCGCACTGCAGGTGCGGCGGGCGACGGTCAGCGGCTGGGAGGCCGGTAAGACCGAGCCGCGGCCGCCGGAGCGTGATGCCTACGCCCGCCTGCTGAAACAGCTCGCTCAGCTCTACCCCGCCAACGTCCCGGTGCCTTCTGGGGACACGGCGGTCCCCGGGACGCCTGCCGTCCCGGCCGTTTCTGCGCCATCGGTCGCTGAACCAGCCAAAGCTCGCACCGAACCCGCAGACCGGATCCCGGAGCCTGTTTCCGAGGACACCGCGCTGCGCCCCGCCGCTGTGCCGTATCCGGTGACCACGACCAGGCCGACATCGCGTCGGCCGCCCGCGCGTAAGACCGTCCCCGTCGGCAGCCCAGCCGGTGGTGTCGATACGCGGTTCGAGAACGGGCCGCTCGCGGTCGTCGACGTCGACGCAGATGGTCAGGTGCGGGCGTACTGCGTCGGCGGCCTGGTCCTGGGCGTACCGGCGAAGTCGATTGCGGCCCTGGTGGAGTGGACGCTGAGCGAGGGGCGGCTCGGTCAGCCGAAGTTGTCCGGGCCGGGCAAGGACGGCGATCCGCTGCTCGTACTCACGGAGGCTGCGCTGGAGCACTACGGCCTGCCAGTCACGCTCACAAAAGAGGAGCGCCTGGCCGGGCGGATTCCGGAGAGCCACAAGGTCATCAAGCAGTTGACGCGCGCCAACTGGCAGCTGACGAAGCGTGGCTTCGGACCATGGGCGAGGATCTACCGCCCCGCGCAGGGTTCGGAGCGGGCGTGTGTGCAGTTGTGCATCCCGTCGTGGGACGCGCTCGACACCCGGCACTGGGCCAACACGGGGCAGCTGCCACCGGCGGATCTGGCCCGGCTGCTGGGCACGTATGCGGCCCGGGTGATGACGCCGCGCGGCTCCACCGCCGTCACAGGCCTGGAGCTGATGACCGCCCTGCATCCGCCGACCCGCGCCTCCGAACCCGATGAGACGGGGAAGCGGCACTCCGAGCACAACCCCGGCTCGCTGGGCAAGGAGCCGGTGGACTGCGCACCGTGCGAGGCCCCCGACGGCCACCCGCTGCTCGCAGACCTGCCGCGTTTCCACCACCGCACTCCGGCGGAGGTCCTGGTGGAGGAGGCGTACGACTGGGCGCGCCCGCTCACCGACGCCGAATGCCTGCGCCCTCACCTGGTGGGCATCGATGTGAACATGGCCTTCGCCGCCGGCGCGAACGGCCTCACGGTCGGCCTGGGCGCGCCGACGCACGTCAAGAACCCCGTCTTCGACGCGAAACTGCCCGGCTCCTGGCTGGTCGACCTGTCCCACGTCGACCTGTCGAGGGTGAAGGTTGCCAAGGACAAGTGGGCGGAGCTGGACGGCAGTCTGCTGCCGAGCCCGTTCACGCCGAAGGGCGAGCGCCCGGCGGGTCCGGCCTGGTACGCGACGCCGACCGTGGCGTACGCGGTGGAGCTCGGCTACGACGTGACGCCGATCGAGGCGTACGTCCGCCACGACAACGGCCGCTACCTGGACGGCTGGTACAACCGGCTGCGCGATGCCTACCTCGCCACGATGGCCGACCTCGGGGTGGGCGCCGACCTGGCGCCGGAAGAGTTCCTCGCAGCGATGGACGGCTACCGGCAGCGTGACCCACAGCTGGCGGTCGTAGTGTCCGCGATCAAGGCGACCGTGAAGGGCGGCATCGGCAAGCTGCGCGAGCGCCCGCGCGGGGAGGGCTGGAAGCCCGGGCAGCCGTGGCGGGCCCTCGCCCGGCCCACCTGGCGCCCCGACATCCGCGCCGCCGTCATTTCCCGGACCCGGATCAACATGCACCGCAAGATCGTCAAGCACGCCGCCTTCACCGGTCAGTACCCGGTGGCGATCCTCTCGGACTGCGCCGTCTACGCCTCCGACGGGCCCTCCCCGCTGGACTTCCTTCCCTACCGGGACGGCAAGCCGCTGCCCGGCGGCTTCAAACTCGGAGTCAACCCCGGGCTGGTCAAGCACGAGGGCACTCAGAGCGTGCTGTGGGGCGAGGGCGTCCGCGAGCGGTTCAACGCCCCGGAGCTCAACCTCGCCCGGTACATCAAGGACGGCACCGTCACCGACGTCGACAGCGGGGAGTAGCAGGTGATGAGCCTGTTCGGGGACGGCCTGGACGCCGCGGTGCAGAAGGCATTCACCCGCCCGGCACCCAAGAACGCGGGCCCGCAGATGCGGTACCTGGTCAAGCAGCTCAAGGGCACCAAGGCGGTCGCCCAGATGCTGCGGATCTCGCAGCGCACGGTCGAGCGGTACGTGAAAGACCAGATCAAGAAGCCCCGCCCGGACCTCGCCGCCCGTTTGGAGGCCGAAGTGAAGAAGCGGTGGCAGCCGCAGATCCGTGCCCAGGCGCGGCAGAAGGCGGCGACCACCGGCGGCATCGTCATCGACACCCGCGCCCGGATCGGCTACACCGCGCCGATCGGGACGACGGACGAGGACCGCCTCCGGCACTTGACCGTGGCGCTGCCGCCGCAGTACGCCGCCCGCCTCTTCGACGCCCAGGAGCAGGGCGCCAGCGACCAGCAGCTCCAGCAGATCGCCGCCGAAGCGCTCAAGGAGGTGTACTTCCAGGACAACGGCCGCCGCGCCGGCCAGCTGGAGTCCGTCCGCTTCACCGGTATTGAGCACCTCGAGTTCGACCTGTAGATCCCGAACAGCCGCGAGCCCCGCCGACCGTTCGTCTGCGCGCCCGTCAACTCCATGGTTTCGTAGGTGGGAGCGGACAACATTTGTCGGCGGTTTCCGGCAGCACTTAGCGATCACTCGGGTCGGAGATGTCGATGAGAAGTGACAACACCGGAGGCCGCAACTGATCCATGCCGTGTGCCTGAGTGAGTTGATCTAGACCCGGACTTGAAGGGCCGGATGGCGGTGGGGAGCTGGCAGTGAAGGGGCGTTGCTCAGACTCACACGTCGCGCTGCGAGGCGCCGAGCACACGTCGTTCTTCTCGACCTTGATCTGCCTACCAGGTGACCGGGAGTTCATGGACGCCGTAGACCGTCATGGCCGACCGCAGTGGCACTTCCTCGGGCGCGACAGTGAGACGTAGTGCCGGGAAGCGGCGAAGCAGTGCGGGGAGGGCGATGCGCATTTCGGCGCGGGCCAGCCGCTGCCCGAGGCACTGGTGGAGGCCGTGACCGAACGCGAGGTGTCCGGCCGTGGAGCGGGTGAGGTCAAGCGCGTCCGGGGCGGCGAAATGGTCAGCGTCCCGGTTCGCCGCGGAAAGTGCGACGGTGACGGACTCGCCAGCCTTGATCAGGCAGCCGTGGCTCTCGATGTCCTCGAGCGCGACGCGGACCACGTGCTGGATGATCGTGAGGTAACGCAGCAGCTCCTCGACCACCGCAGGGGTGTCTTCCTCCTTGTCGCGGACCTCGGCTAACTGTGCGGGGTTGGCCAGCAGAGCGAAAGCGCCCAGCGCGAGCATGTTCGTCGTTGTCTCATGCCCGGCGATCAGGAGCAGGAGCGCCAGTCCGGCTCTCTCGTCCGCAGTAAGTCCCTCGTGCGCAGCGAGCCCGCTGAGCACATCTTCCTCTGGCCAGGAACGCTTGTGGCGCAGCAGGTCCCGCAGATATGCCATGAGCTCCCTGACCGCCTCTTGCCGGTGTTCCGCTGTGAGGTCGATGTTCAAGAGCGTGGCGGCGTTCCGCTGGAACCCCTGCCTGTCGGAGTAGGGCACCCCGAGCAGTTCGCCGATCACTTGTGACGGGATCGGCAGCGCGAATGCCTTGAACAGGTCGGCCGGGCCCCCGGCGAGCTCCATCGCGTTCAACTGGTCATTGACGATCGCTTCGATCTCCGGTTCGAGGAGCTTCATCCGGCGCACCGTGAAGTCACCGGTGAGCAACCGCCGATAGTGGTCGTGCTCGGGCGGGTCCATGCGGAGGAAGAATCCCGGCGGCACGGGCGTCCTTGCCGGCTGGGCAACCGGTGAGCGCATGTGGTCCGGGCGGACGCTGAATCGGGGATCTGCCAGGATCGCCCGCGCTGCGGCGAAGCCGGTCACCAACCACCCCTGACCGCCGTCGACGTAGGTCATCCGATGGATTGGGCCGAGTCCCTGCCGGCGGTGCAGTTCCTCGGGCGGGTCGAAGGGGTTCTGGCGGGCCGTGGGCATGACCGTTGCCGGGGATGTGCTCTCCATCGGCCGCTCCTCGGTCGGTACGGACCTCCCGATAAAACAGCACTCGATGCAAAACGTCAATTAATGCAAAATTGCATCACATGCGGTAGGGTGCTGTCGTGACCAGCGACCCAGGGCTGCGCCAGCGGAAGAAGATGCGCACGAGGCAAGCGCTCATCGAAGGCGCCCTGCGATTGTTCGCCGAGAAGGGTTACGACCAGACAACCGTGGCGGAGATCGCGGCCACCGCAGACGTCGCGACACGGACCTTTTTCAGCTACTTCGACAGCAAGGACGACATCGTCTTCTTCGACGACAGGTCGCGGCTGGAGCGCGCGGTCGAGATCATCGGAGAACGGCAGCCCGGCGAACCGGTGGCCGACCTGCTGCGGCGCGTCATCGACCAGAGTGTTTTCGCGGACACGGACTCGGAGTTGGCGCGGAAGGTCGGCCCGGCTCGGACCCGGCTGATTGCGTCGGTCCCGGCACTTCAGGCGCGCGAATTGCACCTGCTGTTCGACATCCAGCTGCAGCTGACCGAAGCGCTCCACCTCGCTTGCCCCGAGCTGGACCTCGTCGAGGCCGCCGCGGCGGTGGGCTCGCTGGTCGGGGCGATCAAGGTCGTCGTCGCCGCATGCCAAAAGCGGGGCAACCGGCCGGAGCAGACCTACAAAGCCGTTCAAAGGGCCACCGACATCGCGATCGACGGCCTCAACTCGCTCCCCCGCCCGGCTTAGCGTGTTCAGCGCACGCGCACTCGGTCGTGGCATGGGTAGCGGTGAACGCAGCCTCTGGCCGGTTTTTGGGGCTCGGACGGGTCAGCCTGAGACTGCGCTCTGCGCCCGGGCGGCCCGGGTGCTGGCGAGCCGGTAGGAGTCGGTGCCGGTCTCGATGATGTTCCCGCCGAAGGTGAGGCGGTCGACGATGGCCGCGCAAAGCCGCGGATCGGTGAATGTCTTTGTCCACCCTCCAAACGACTCGTTGGAGGCGATGGCGACGCTGTTCTTCTCCTCCCGCTCCGTCAGCACCTGGAACAGCAGCTCAGCGCCCCTGCGGTCCAGCTCCATGTAGCCAAGTTCGTCTATGCAGAGCAGATCGACGCGTCCGTAGCGGGCGATGGTCTTGGTCAGGATCTTCTCGTCCGCGGCTTCGACCAGCTCGTTGACCAGTTTGGTAGCGAGTGTGTAGCTGTCGTGGTTCGTTCTTTCTGATCGGTGGCCGGAGGGTTGAGCTGGGCTGATCAGTTGGCTGGTTGGGTCTGGCGGTGTGGTGGGTGCTGGCGAGGTGCTTGGCGTTGCTTGCGGGTCCCGACTGGGCGGGCCTGTGAACTGCGGAGTTCGTGCTCTGGGTTGGTCTCGTGGGTGTTGATCAGTTCTGTTGGCTGGTCGGTCAGGTGCACTGGGCGACTGTTGTAGCGCCATAGCGGTGCGTGGCCGTGGATGCCGATGGTGGTCATCAGGTGTTGTTGGTGGGGGTGGAGCTGGTCCCAGGTGTGTTGTTGGGTGCGGATCCATTTGGTGGTCTGGTTGGGGAAGGGCATGCCGGTGCTGTAGTAGGTGTGGGCTTGGTGCCAGCTGTGGTTCCAGGTGGCGCGCCAGGGTGGGTTCCACCACGGGTCGAGGGCGGCGAGTTGCGGGTTGTGGGGCCAGGGCCGGCCGGTGCGTTTCACGTGGGCGTGGGCGGCTCGGCGTTGTTTGTACAGCCACCATCCCAGGGGGAAGCCGTCGTGTTCGGTGCGGTAGTCGGCTGAGGTGAGGTGTCCGTGCTGGGCGGTCCAGGCTTGGGCGTAGGGCAGGCCGGCCGCGAAGGCGCAGGGCGGGTTCTTCAGCCGCGGGCGGACTGGGCGGGC
Source organism: Streptomyces purpurascens (assembly GCF_045040895.1). Classification (NCBI taxonomy): domain Bacteria; kingdom Bacillati; phylum Actinomycetota; class Actinomycetes; order Kitasatosporales; family Streptomycetaceae; genus Streptomyces; species Streptomyces purpurascens. The sequence continues at coordinate 9,173,453 of NZ_CP108341.1, forward strand.
GGGCTGGGGAGTTTTCGGTGGTGGTGCCAGCGCGCGGGCGCGTTCGCTGGGGAGGCCGATCTCGGCGAGCAACTGTTGCTGCTCGGGGTGGAGGCTGCCGTAGCTGGAGCACTGGGTGAACAGCCATTTCGCTGTCGCCGACGGGAGCGCGTTGAGGTCGGCCGTGGTCGTCAGGGAGCGGCCGGAGGTGTGGGTGCGGGCGGCGAGGTAGGCCTGCTGCCAGCGCAGCCCTCCCACCGGGTTCCAGTGGGGATCGATGGCTTCCAGGGCTTTGATGCGGTCGGCGGGCAGTTTTCCGCGGCTGGCGCGGCGGCGTTGGGTGCGCAGCCAGGCGCCGAGGCGGTAGCCGTCGTGGCGGGCGGGTTCGGCAACGGCGAGGTTGCCGTGCTCCTGGGCCCAGGCGTGGGCGTGGGCGAGGCCGGCAACGAAGGAGGCGGCTTGGGTTTTGCGGCGTGGTAGGGCGGTGCGGGCGCCTTCGGAGGTGAGGCCGAGGCCTGCGAGGAGTTGCTGCTGGCGGGGGTGGAGGCCGTCGTAGACGGCGCACTGGCTGTACAGCCAGTGTCCGGTCCAGTCCGGTGTGTTGAGGAAGCCCTCCTGGGGGGCGAGGTTTTGGCCGGGGGTGAGTTGGTTGCGGGCGGCCTGGTAGCGGCGTTGCCATTTCATGCCCCAGGGCGGGTTCCAGTACGGATCGATGCGGGCGAGGTGTTCGTCGTGCGGCCAGGGGGTGTCGAAGAGGTCGCGGTGGAGGTTGGCTTGGTGTCGTTGTGTGGCGAGCCAGCGGCCGAGGGGAAAACCTAGGTGGGGGGGGCGGTGCGGGGGAGGTCGAGGGCGCCGTGCTGGGCTGCCCAGTCCCGGGCGTAGTGCAGCCCTGTTTCCATGGCGGGATGCCGGGTGGCCGGGTTGGGCACGGCGGTGCCTGCGACGGGTTCGGTGAGGCCGAGGCGGGCCAGGAGGTGCTGCTGGCCGGGCTGGAGGGCGGTGTAGTTGACGCACTGGGCGTACCGCCACTGCCCGGTGCGGTCGTCGAAGTTCCGGAACCCGGCTTGGGGGTCGAGGAGGGTGCCCGCGGTGACGGCGGCGTGAGCATGGTGGTGCTCGCGCTGCCAGTCGGTGGGCCAGGGCGGGTTCCACCAGGGGTCGATCTCGGTCAGCGTCTGGTTCAGTACCGGGTCGAGGTGGCCGCGCCGAGCACGTACCCGCTGACTGTGCAGCCACTTGCCGACCATGAAGCCGTCTTGGCTGGCCGAAGTGGGGGCGCACAGGTGTCCGTGCCGGGCGGCGTAAGTGCGGGCGTGATCCAGAGCGGTGTGGCGGACGGCCTTGATGTTCTTGCGCCGGGGCTTTGCCACACGCGCTCGCTCGGGTGTGATGCCGATTTCAGTGAGGAGGCGCTGCTGCTGAGGGTGGAGCTGGTGGTAGTCGGTGCACTGGTCATGCAGCCACTCTCCGAGGCCCTCGGGTGTACCGGGGAATCCGAGCTCGGGAGCCAGGGGGTGTCCTGCTCGGACGTGCGCTTGAGCACGGTGGTAGATGCGCTGCCACCACAGGTTCCAAGGCGGGTTCCACCACGGGTCGAGGGCGTCGAGGGTGGCGGCGCGTTCGGGAGCGAGCTCAGGTCCTGCGGCCCGCTGGTTGGCGAGCCACAGGCCGACGGCGAAGCCTTCCATCTGCACCGTGTTGGGCGCGCACAGGTGGCCGTGCTCGGCGGCGTAGGCACGGGCATGGCGCAGCCCACGTGCGAACCCCCGGGCCGCGTCTTCGGTGCTCTCTGGGAGCGACGCAGGCTCGGGCTGTGCGGGTGTCTCGCCCCGGTCACTGCTTTTCGCCAGGAGCTGGGAAACCGGGGAGGGCCGGTGAGGCGGGGAGACGCGCCACATGTTCCGCGTCTTCGGTATGTGCCCGGCTTGACTGCGGACGCAGGCGCGCACCCAGGCGTTCAGCGGCCCTGTCGTGACCGCAGTGAGGCGGTCGGCGATCCACGGCCGCCCAAGCCGCCGGGCCAGTTCGCCGACGAGGCGGGGGACATCGGCGAGCGAGTGCGGTTGATGCCGGCCCGCCTCGTTGAGCAGCAGCTGCTGCACACCCGCATCGGCCAGGGCCGCGGCCAGCGTGACGGCTTCCGGATAGGTCACCGCATCCCGCGCCGCTACACGCCATGCGAAGCCGTTGCCGTGAGCCATCAGCCGCAGCCGGTCGGGCCAGAGGGTCTCGTCCGGCCAGGCCTCGTCCCACCACGACGCTGTAACCGCCTGCGCCACAGCGAACGCTTCGCCGGCGTGCGGGGTGCGCCGCAGCAGCCGTGCATGACGGCGCTGGGCCGCTGCGATCTGCGGCACGTGCCGCACGTCCAGCTGCCCAGGGCCGGCCGTCGCTTCGTCGACGACGGGTGTTTCCAGCATCCCGCACTGGTGCTTGACGCATACCCGTGCGTGCGGCAGGAGGTAGCGGCGTGCCTCTTCCCCGCCCTGTGTGGCCCTCGCGGTGCAGGCCCGGCATCCGGGGCCGGTCGGCGGGATCGTGGCTGCGGTGCGGACCCAGGCGGCCGGACCGCTTCCCAGCCTGCTCGAAGGAACCTCCCGGCCCCAGGCGGGAAGGGCACGGCGCAAGTGTTCTTCGGGCATGCGGCAGAAGGCGGCGACCACCGTCCGGGCCTCGGTGTTGAAGACGACTTCGCCGTCGGGCCGCACGGTGAAGAGGTTGGGACGCCGTCCCACGTCCACGAGTGCCCAGATGAGCTCTTTGGCCGTGAGCCGGTAGCGGGAGGCGACTCGGCTCATGTAGGACAGCGTCGTCTCACTGTGCAGCGGCGCTACCCGCACCGCGCCCAAAGCCCCTCTGTGCCCCGAGAGTTCGGGCTGCTCGCGCTCAAGTGGCTGCGCCTGCTGTCCGCTGGGGCCTGCATCACCGCTGCTCCGACCTCCCTCAGGATCCCGCGCTGTGGCTGCGCGGGCGAGGGAGGCGTTTTCGCGGCGGGCGGCCTTGCTGTTCGGCCCGGATGTCGAGCTGGATGCAGGCCAGGAGCTTCTTGGTGATTTTTTCGCTGCCGTCGAGCAGGGCGGTCAGGGCGGTCAGGGCGGCTTCGCGGATGAGGTGGGAGAGGCTGCCCATGACGCCGCCGGTGCGCTGGTGGAGGTAGTCGGCGTGCTGCGCCAGGGTGTGCGGGGTGTGGTGGCGCAGGCGCAGGGCTTCTTCCATGTCGGTGACCAGAGCGCGCCAGATCTCGCGTTGCTCTTCGGTGGCGCAGGGCAGCGCGGTGTTGCGGATCAGGGTGAAGCGGCCGGCGAGCTGGGCGCCGCGCGGCCCGGTCAGCAGGGGAGAGGCTTCGACGTCGACGCCGGCGTAGACGAAAGTGGCGGGGATGCGCTCGCCGAGGTGTTTCATCTGGTCGGAGGTTTCCGCGCCGGACCGGGTGCGGGTGTCGAGCAGGTGGACGTCGTCCACGAGGACCAGCTTCGTCTCCAGGAGGCACAGCAGGTGGCAGACGGCGTCGGTGATCTGTGCCTGGTTCATGCGGGCCGCGATGGGGATGCCGAGGAACCGGGCGAATTCGCTGACCAGCATCTTGGGTGTGGAGGCCGGTGGCACGGCCAGGAAGACCACGGGCAGGCGGTCCATGCGGTCGGGGTGCCGGCGCTGCTCGGCGAGTTCGAAGGTGCGGCCCATTTCCAGCAGGGTGGTGGTCTTGCCGGTGGTGGGCGGTCCGGAGACGATCAGGCCGCGGCGTGCGGTGCCCTGCTGACGGCGGTTGAGGAGCATCAGGCGCCGCAACGACAGGGAGATGCGTTCCATGGCCGGGGTGGTCAGCACCACGAACCGGGAGTGGTAGTCCAGCCGTTCCTCCAGCGACCAGTCCTCGTCGGCGGCCGGATGGGGCTGCAGCGGGGGAGTGGCGACGAACTGCTGCCAGCCGTCTCACGTGGTCGGCGGCGCGTACGCCGCGGCCCTCGCTCCGTCGTGAAGGGTGCTGTCGGCAGGGGCGTCTGTCACCACTGTGCTGCTTCCTGGTAGGCGTCATAGATCCGGGAGGGACGCGGAACTTTCGTTGAGGAGTCCGGCCGTTCGTCTCCGGCAGGCACATCGGCGTCAGCGGGGCCGGGCAGGCTGTCGTCCTCGTCCCAGCCGTCCTCGAACCTGTCTCCCCTTGCTGATCCTCTTCTTCCAGCGGCGTGAAGGCACCCACCAGGCCGTAGGAGAGGGTCGGAGCCGCCACGGGGTCCGGGACCGCCTGCGGCACGGCCGGTCGGGCCAGGGACGCTGCGGCGCTGGCGCGCGCCGCCACCGTCTGCTCGCGGCGAGTCCCGGCACCGTTGCTCGCACGCCGCAGGAGGCGATCCAGGGCCTGAGCGAGCTGCCGCTCGTGCTCGACGCGGTCGCCGCGGCGCTCGACTGCGGCACGGACGTGCTGCCAGGTGAAGTCGGTGAAGGGCAGGCTGACACAGCCGCGGTGGATCCACGGCACCTCTTCCCAGCCGGTGGGCAGCCGCACCCAGATCTGATTGGGGTCGTAGGGGTTGTGGTGCACCTCCCATCTGCCGTCCGGTGCACCCGATGGGTCCCCGCGGTGCGGATTGAGGACCTTGTGGTCGTAGGTGCGGTAGTCGAAGCGGATGCCGTAGTCGTTGATGGCCACCCGCTTGATGGGCATGAGCTCGATGTAGTCGTCCGCGCTCAGCGGCACCGGGATATAGCCGGTGACTCCCACGAGCGCGCCCCACATCTCGTTCGGCGACAAGGCGAGCTTCGGTGCCAGCGGATGGCGCAGCGACGCGTGCGGGCGGTGCTGCCAGTCGGTGACCAGCCACTCATCCAGCAGGTCCTGAACGTGCGCAAGCGTCCAGCACGCCTCGTCCTCAACGCGCGTGCCGCGCCGGGTGACATCCGAGCCGCTGTAGCCGGCCACGTACTGGGAGAACCGGTCCCCGATGGTGCGGAACGTCCGCTCGACATGGCCCTTGGCCGGGCCGTTGGCCGGCGGCGCCGGCTGAACGGACACCCCCAGGCTCTCGCACGCGGCAATGAAGGAATGGGAGATAAACACCGCACCTTGGTCGACCACCACCGTCTCCGGCATGATCACCGGCCGGGCCGCTGCTCCTTCCAGCCGCGCATCCAACGACACCAGCCGCTCATAGGGGATGACTGACCGGGACATCGCCAGGGCCGTCTCCCACCCCGGGCGCATCCGCATGGGCGTGACCATCTGCGCCAGCAGCACCGCCGCATCCACCGATCTTGTGCCCACCGGACGCACCACCGCGGCACAGATACTGCGCGCCACGTCCAACGCGATCGATAACTCGACCGACCCCGTCACCCCGTCGGCGAGGACAACCAGCACATCAAGCGGCGTACTGTCCAGCATCACCAGCTCACCCGGCCGCAGCGTCACGGTCGGGGTGAAGGGAGGGGCCGGCCGCGACGTGCGCCGCCGCTGCTGTGCCGCCGACCCCAGCAGTCCATGGCCGTCGGCGAGCGCGTGCACCAGCCGGTTGAACGTCGTCACCGGCGGTACCTCCACCGCGCCGGGACCATGGGTTTCCTCCAGAACCCACCCGACCATGCGCCGCAGCCGGCTCAGCGTGCCACTGGAGCGTTCCCGCTGTGCCTCCAGCACCTGAGTGATCGCAGCGACCACACGCTCATCGGCCCGTCCCACCACAGAACGCCTGCGCGCCGTGCGCTGGTCGACCAGCCCCCACAGCCCCTTCTCGCGGTACCGGGCCCGCATCCGCCGCACGGTCACCGCACTCGTCGGCTGCCCCGCCGCGGTCAACTCCGCTGCCTTGGCCTCCTCCCGTTCAGCCACATTCCGCTGCGCCGGATCGAACTCCGCCCGCGGCACACCGCCCTGCCCCGGCACAGGAAGGCCGGTCTCCACCTCGCGTACGTGCCGCTCCCAGGCCTCAGCACGCTCGCGTGCCTGCACAGGCAGTTCCTCCAGGAGCCCGAACGGAGGCACCCGGGGGCGGGCCGCTCCGACGAGTTCGAAGTCAGGAGCGGCGAACAGATAGCTCACCAGCACCGTTGCCGTGGAGTTGTCCGAGTCGACCAGCCGGGCACGGGCCCCTTCGAGCATCACGACCGTCCAGGAGCGGTCCTCGAACCGCACCTGGCTCCCCACCTCGAGTACTGCCGCCGTCACGCAGACGCCCACTCGCCCGGGCCTGCTGTCACGGTCACCTGTTCATGCAAGGGATCGTTCAGCGGGGCTGACAGTGCCCCGGTCCATAGGGCATGGAAGAGGGCTGGGAGAACCCTGATGGTGTCCCCGAGGTCACGTGCTCCTTCGATCAGCGGCCGAGGACGGGCAAAGACCTGCACCGCCTCTTCCATGAGCGCGGTGTTCCGGTAGCGAGGGTGCCGGTATCCCGACAGCCAGCCCAGGTTGGCGGCGACAACCGGTTCGGGAGGCGAGGTGACCCTGTACTGCCATCCCACCGCTGCCATGACGTCAGCACGGTGTGCGAGCCGGGGAGAGATCTTCCCTCGTCCGGCACAGTCGAGCAGCAGACCGCCGCCATCGCTGAACCGTGCCATCAGGTGCGGCGCATGCGACACCACGGTCCCCTCAGATCCCCGCCAGGACAGCTCCACAGGGCGGCATGCCATCGTCATGACCGAAGGATCACGGTCCAGCAGCATCACCTGGGTGCGCATGACACCCGACCCGTAGTGCACCAGTCGCCCGGTCGTTGCCGACCACCACCAGCCCGGCGCGAAACGACGGCCAGACCGCACGGGAAACGGACGTACCGGACCGCAGTCCTCCAGACGAACGACACGAGCGGCCTCGCCCCACGGCATCCGCTGTTCTCCACCGTACGGATCCAGGAACCGGGCGCTGTATCGACAGGGATCAGCGACCGCCGAGTGCGCCGAGGAGCCTTGCTGCCACATGCACCTTCAACCGATGAGCATCCCATCAGGTAATGGCCACGTGGCGGCCTGCTCCCTCACACGCATTCCAAGCCCTGGTCAGCGAACGCGTGCCGGCGGATCTGACGGCACGGGGCAGCCGCCTGCTGGGGGACTGGTCCAACACCAACGCCGGTGATTCGAGCGGTCGCCGCGTACGGCTATCGTCCACCAGGACGTCCCCGGTGGGAACACGCCGCCGCGTCGATGTGTAGCAGGGAGCGCGTCATGGTGCGGGACGGCGCGGACAGCTCCAGGGCACGCTGCTGGCTCTCGTTCGGGCGGCGGGTGTCTGCGAGCGTGGTGAAGGCGTGGCTGAGGCGGACGTGGTGCTTCTGCTCGCCGTACGTCAGCCACGTGTCTGACCGCTCGCCCTCGGGGAGCCGCTCCATGAGGGCGCCGGCGAGTGCGGCGTGGGCCTGCTCGGTCTGTTGGTGACCTGCGGCCTGGCGGGCCTGGTCGGCGAGGCCGGCCCCCGCCCTCGGGGCGCCGTAGTTGAGCGGCACCATGGCCTCCCGGGCAAGCACCCAGGCGTGCAGCTGGGAATTGCCGGATTGGGCGGTGGCGAACCAGGCGCGGGATTCCCGGCGGCTGCCCAGGTCGTACAGGACGATCGCGGTCATCCCGGCCATCTGTCCGGCCGTACGCACAGCCGCGACCCTACCGACGGTGGGCTGCGGGACGGTGAGCAGCGGGCGCAGACCGGCGAAGTCGGCGATCAGGTTGGCCAGGACGCGGGTGGCCGCTTGGCCGTGGTAGCCGTACCCGTAGCTCTCGGCTTCGGCCTTCGGGTCGGCGAGTTTTGATGGTCAAGCCGTATTTATGCGGCTCAAGTCGAGCGGAGTCGGGAGGGTCATGCCCCACGAGACGATGATGTTCGATGGCACCACGGCCTTCTCGATATCGGCACCGGAAGCTTTGATCTCTTCGGGGCCGGTCAGCTTCAACCCACACAGGGGGCAGTCCAGAAGGTCCACCGTTACCTCTGCCCCTGTGGTGGTCGAGCGGATTGGTGTCACCCGGATATGTGCTTCTCCACCACATGCAGGACACGCGAGAGTGGAGATCAGCACGATGAGCTTGTCGTCTTCCCCGGACACCGCGACGGCGTGAGGGCCTTCGACGGGTTCCTTGAGTGCCCTCTCTTTGGCGCCTTCAGGTAGTCCCTTGAACCGGTCATCGAAGAGGTGTTGGGACTGCTTGATCCGGACCTCAACGTCCCGCTGGATCGCATCCCGCTGCTTGTCGACGGCCACGTGGACCGCGCTGATCCAGCGACCCCAGAACTGCTCAGCCGGCATGTCGACGGCCTTCAACAGGATTGCGATGGTCTCGGCAAGTGTCGGCAGCAGAGACCTGGCCTCGTCGCCAACAGTTGTGTGTGCGGTGCCGTTCCGGAGGTCGATCAACCGATCGAGTTGAGGATTAGGCGGGAGCACCTTTATGCGCCGGAGCCGTTGGAGGGCCTCCTTGGCTCCGACAGTGCGGACCTTGTCCGGGTCCAGCTCCACATCACCGCCGAAGTACAGCAGCAGATCTGAGTTCCCGTTGCGCATCTCTACCAGATAGGTCGGGTTCTTCTTGACCAGGACAGCCTTGGCGAGCCGCTCGACGGCAACGCCACCGTGGAGAGCGAACTCGTCGTACTCGCCGCGCCCGTGGTCCTCCATGGCCTTGTACGCGGCTCTTCCGGCACCCGTCAGGAAGCTCTCGAACGAGAGTGAATCGTCCATGCCAGGACGGTAACCGCACCTGTATACAGGTGCGATCGAATTCGGGGCATCCCCATTGAGGCCGCTTTCACCCATGTCCCTAACTGGAGTTGCGGGTGATGGAGGGCGGCATGGGCCGCGCTCGCCGGTGTTGCGCGTCGGCGCCGCCGCTGTCCGAACTCCGGCGCCTGGTCCTCGCCGTCTCCTCCGTACTACGGCCCGAGTGCGGTGACCGTCGTACGGGGGAGACGCCACCGGCCACCGGCCACCGGCCTCGGGACCGGGACCACCATGTCGGCGGAGATCGGATCAGCGGGTGCGCCAGTTAGCGCTGCTGGATCCACCAGATGATCCACCCAGTCCCGCTCGCGCCCACGGCGCCAGCGGAGCCGCGGACGATGCCGTAGCCCGTCGTACGGGCGAGGGCGCGCAGACGACGGCGGCGACCGCCGTCCAGCAGCTGCAGCAGCCGGGCCCGGATCTCGGACCGGATGTGACGCAGCTTGTCGTTGCCCTGGTGGTGCCGGGTCGACGTCGGTCGGTCGGTGCCCTTAGGCTCGTTGAACATGCTGATGGTGCCTCCTTGGGGAGTGACTGTCGGTTTCTTCACTGGACGGCTCCCTGCTCCAACAGGGGGCCGTCGCCCGTTTGCGGGGCGGCGACCTGCGCCATGCCCGACCCGTGTTTGCGCCGGACCGGGAGTCGTGGGGCCGGGTCGCCGCAGCGCCCGGCCCTGCTCATTTCGGGGCCATCGCCCCCGAGAGCACGGGGACACCGGAGGCGATCCGCAGCGCGGTGTCGGCGACCCCCGCTGGACTCCAGGCGGCGGCCGCCGCCTCCCGGTCTGTCTTGTTGACGTTCAGGTCGAACGGCGCGGCGAGCGCCCAGCGCACACCCGTGCTCTGGCCGAAGATGGAGGAGCCGTCCAGATACTGCTCAGTGAGGAACTCGTACAGCAGCCCTTTCGTCTTCAGCTCCGTGATGCCGCGCCCGACGGTCGCCGGGGAGATCCCGTACCAGGACGCGAACTGCTTGTCCTTGTACAGGACGAAGGACCGGCTGCGCTGGCTCATGAAGATGAACAGCATCGCCTTCGCCGGCATCGTCAGCGACTTGTAGTAGTCCTGCTCCCAGTACGCGAAGGGCACCTTGAAATAGATGTCCTTGCGGGAGCCCTCCCAGTTGCCTGACGGCAGCGTGTACGGGTCCCCGGAGCCGTCCTCGTGCAGCTTGATGATGCGGGTCATCCGGCCGTCCGGCGCCGTGCTGATCAGTTTCAGCTTCTTCAGCTTGGCCAGGTGCCGGGAGACCGCGGCGCTCGCCGTGCCGTCGGTGGCGAACGAGATCCCTGCGGCGCGGCCCCATGTCTCGGACCGGCGAGTCACGCCCCAGTCGCCGTCGACGCGACCGCGCGGGAGTGGGCCCCGTGCGGCGACGCAGTGGACCAGGAGGAAGAGCTCCAGCCGCTCGGGGCTGCGCAGTAGGTGACGGAGAGGGCCGGGCCGCGTGACCAGGCGAGGGCCGGGGACAGTGTCCTGAACGAACGCGCGCCGGATGGGGACAGCACGGCTGGAGCGCTTGGACTCGTCCAGCAGCATCCGTATCGTCTCGCCCTGGCTCACGACCTTGTCCCGCTTGAGCACGGTCAGTTCGGTGTTCACAGGCCCAACTATGCGCCCCAGACAGGGCGGTTCGGGTGCCGGATACGGGAGCGCACGCCCGGCCGGACGCCCGCTCAGCTCGGCTAGTCGGAAAACATGAGATAACAGATGACCCCGATAGGAAACTTTTGTTCACCAAAAGCCGCAGGCAGGCCCACATCTGATGCTCGGAACCCTTGCGTGTTCAGCTTGCGACCTATGGCGTTCTGGACGTCAACATTTGATAATTTCATCTCATAACTCCGTGCTCGGGAGGAGACGACCCACGAGTGGGTCCCGCATCGGCCCGGCTGACCTAGACGACGTCCGCCCGCCCGTGCCGACAGCACGAGGCCCAAGGCCTTTTGAAGGGAGGGCCCGGGGTCCGGCGCGGTGGGGAGGGAGCAGGCGGAGGCTTTCTCAGTAGTCGTCTCGTTCGGAGGGCGGTCCGTACTGCTCGATGAGGTCGCAGGTGCAGGTGCCGCCGCCGTACAACGGTTTGTCGCACTCGGCATGGTGGTGCCGGACCGGCGGCTTCGGCGGCGAGGGCCGTACGGAGCCGCCCTTCGTCGGCTGGGCCGGGACAACCTGGGCGGTCGGCGCCGATGCCGCGCCCGCCCAGTCGACGCCCAACTCAGCCAGGGCCGACCGCTGGTCCGCTGTGAGCTTGTCCCGCCTCGCGCGGGCGTTCGATACCCACACGCCCAGCTTGACGGACACCGGTTCCGCTTCGCCGTTGACCACGATCTCTTCGCTGTGGCCGCGCGGTACCGGCCGCTGGCCCTCCCGTTCCACCCACTGTGCGAGGGCTGCCAGGCCGCGCTGGAACGCCTGCTGCGCCTTGCTCGGGCCCTTCGCCCGCGTGGCTGCCGGGGCGCCAGACGGAGCCTCAGCGGGCTTGGTGCCCAGCCTGGACAGTCGCTCCTGCTGTTCGTTCGACAGCTGCGCCCATGTACCCGGCTGGGTCTGCCGCTGGAGCCACCGTCCGATGTCGTCGCCGTCCATCAGCACCCCGGGTGCGATGTCTGGCAGGTGGCCGTCGGCGTCGACCAGGTCGGCGAGGACGCGGTAGTGGCGCTGCCAGTCCAGCGGCCACGGGCAGTTCCAGTCCGGGTCGATGGCCGCCAGCTGCTTTGCGCGGTCCGCCGCCCGCTCCGTGTCCTTCCCGAGGCCGCCTTTCCTGCGGAGGTTGGCCATGTGCTGCCCGACCGGGACCAGCTCACCTTCAGCGTCTCCCCACACAGCGTCTTGCCTCGGGGCCATGTGCCCGTGTGCACGGTGGTAGGAGCGCAGCGCCGCCAGCTTCGCCTCCCAGGCTTCCTCGCCCGGTTCCCACACTATTCCGGCTTCGTCGAGCAGCTCCTTGCGGTGGGAGTCGAGTTCACCGGCGCGGTACGCGCGCCGCTGCTGGTGGGTCCAGCGCCCCAGGGGGAAAACGGTGACGCCCAGCTCGGTCTCGGTGTCATACGGGACCGCGTGCAGACCGGTGATGCCGTTCTCCTCCCGCCAGCACAGCAGGGCCTGGTAGCCCTCCAGCCACACCAGCGACTCCGGCCGGTACACGCGGGTGCGCAGGAACGCGGCGATGGTGCCGGCGTCGCGCGGGCTGGAGAAGTGGAGCAGGGCGGACTCGGCAGCGGCCTGCGTGTCATCGTGCTCCTGGTCCTCGCCGCCGGTCCCGACGATCCGGCCCTCCTCGTCGCGCTGGACGTGCACCCGCCGCTGCTCACGACCCCGGGACAGGGCGCGCGAGGCGAGCTGCTCGACCAGGCGTTCATCATGACTGCGCAGGCCCTGAAGCACCGCTACAAGGGGTGCAAAACTCGCGCTGGCCACCATGTCCTTGGGGTCCTCGCCGGGCTGGAGGAAGACCGGCACGATGATCCTGGCCGTCTTCTGGGTGCCGTCCGGATTCGGCCTGAGCGCCCGGCCGATGTTCTGCACGATCTCCACCTGGGAGCCGCGGGTGTCCGCGAAGCAGATCGCCTCGACTCCCCGGGTGCCGACGATGTCGATGCCTTCACCGAGAACGCGAACGCTTGCCAGGAACGCCCGGTGCACCCGCTTGCCGTCGGCGTCGACGCCGTTGGCGAACTGCGCCAGGACCTCGCGCCGCTCGGACACCCGGTGGTCGCCGCACAGCCACCCCGACCACACCCGGTCCAGCGGCACATGACGACCGGCCTCCAGCTCGTAGAACTCCGCGTCGATCGACGACTTCGGCAGTTCTTCCGCGGCCTCCAGGTCCTCGTCCGAGGCGTCGTTGGCGTACAGCCGGGCTGCCGTCTGCGGCAGCTTCTCCGCGAACGCGGCGGCCTCCTCGACTCGCTGGTGGAACGTCATCACCGTCTTGAGGTTCCACCGGGCGGCGTGCTCCAGGAGGGCGGTCTGCAGGAGCGCCAGGCGCCGGCCGCGCACGGCTTCCTCCGAGGCCCCAAGGACTGGCTGAGGATCGCGGATCTCCAACACGTCGATCTCGAACCCTGCCAAAATTCCGCGCTCGATGCTCTCCGAGAGTCCAAGCTCGAAAATCCATTCGCCGTAGGGTCCTTCGGGGTCGCTTCGCATCGAAGCGATCTCCAGTTCCTCACCGTCCTTGCCTTTCTGCGGCCGGGGCGAGGCGAGGATGCGCGGGGTCGCGGTCAGGTAGAGCCGGTAGTCGACCGGGATGCGGTGGTTGTCGTGGATCGCCGACCACGGCCGACCAAGATCACCAGTAGTTCCGTGGGCTTCGTCAACTACCGCGAAGTCGAACGGGGCCATCGACTGGCCATACAGCCGCTCCCCGCCCGCCAGAGCGGCCTCCAGCGGCCCGCGCACTTTCCGCCACCCCGACCAGTCCTCGGGGTCCTCACGGTCCACGAGAGAGGCGTACGTGGCGAACACCACCACAGGCCCGCGCCCGGCCCACAGCGCGAGCTGGATCGGATTGGTGGTGGTGCGCACCCCGAGCTGCTCCAGGACGTCATCCTTCTCCAGCGAGCACACCGCGACCATCGACCCCGTGTGGCCGACCCTGCGCCACGCCTGGGCGGTCTGCACGAGCAGATCGAGGGTGGGGACCATGACGAGGATCCGCCCGCCCCGGAAGCACTCCAGCACAGCCCACGCGGCCGTGATCGTCTTCCCGGACCCGGTCGCTGACACGACGGTGGCCCGCGCCCCCCGAGGGGGCACTGATGACCTTGCAGAGAATCCCACCCACCTACGGATACGCACATTCGCGTCCACCTGGTGGTCCCGTAGCTGAATTGCAGGCATTTCCTAGCCTCCCCTTGTGGCCTTCCCCCCCCCGGGTCGTCAGGCGGACTTGTGCGGGTGGTTGTAGGGCCGGTCATCCATCCATCGGCGGCCGTTGCACAGATGCCAGCCGCCCGGATCCTCACCCTCGGGTCTGACCCCCGGGTCGTAATGGCCGGCCTCACGCGTGCACCAGATGACGTCACCAGTGGAGTACTCGATCGTGCGGGCGTTGCACAACTGGCCGTCCTCGCCCAGGAGCTCCAGCACCCGGCGCCGCTCCATGGTGTGCCGGTGCGTCCGGTGCATTGCCTGGCGCGCGAAGGCCCGCAGCCGCTCCAACTCCCAAGCCCCGTCCGGCGCGGGCTTCCCTGCCTGTAAGCGGGCTGCCGCAGCCGCTCGCCCACGCTGCTGGAACCGGCGGTCGGCCGTGCGCACCAGGCCCTCACTCACTGCGACCACACCATCCGCCCAGCCCTGCGCGTACGACTCCCCCCGTGGCTCAGGAGGTTCCCAACTGCCTCGCTCCACATCGCCGTGGGCGCTTGCCAGGGCACCGGCCTCGATGGCGGACACGACCGCATCGACTTCCCTGGGCTCCAACCCGGCCACCTCCAGGAGCGCGTAAGCACGCAGTCGCGCGTTCCGCGCGCCCTTCGGTACTCGCCGATTCGCTGTTCAGGATCACTGCTCAACTGCATTTCTATAGGGTCTACGTGAGCTGTCATCAGGCGGTGACTCCCTCAGGGGGTTGGATTTTTCAGTAGTTGGGGGGTGTCCCGTGTTTCCACCAACGGTACATGCTGCATCAATTTGATGCAGCCACTACACTGGAACCCGACACGAACGAGTGCCCCCTCCCTCGCAGCCAGACTGGTCCGCGTTAGCGGACTCAACGGCCCTGAAGGCGCAGCCGGAAGGGCTGTCAGGCGGGGGAGCGCAGCGGACCCGCCGAGCAGGCTGGAGCGAAGCGGAAGCCTGATAGCGGGACGGGGGTCCCGCCGGTCCGGAAGCGCAGCGGACGGACCGGCACCCTCCTTGCGCAGCAAGGAGGGTGTGCGGGTGGCGCAGCCACCCGCCAGCGCTCCCGCGGAGCGGGAGCGCAACCCCCGTGCGCAGCACGGGGGTTCGCTTGCACATCGCGCAGCGATGTGGT